>NZ_CP011104.1 GCF_001010285.1 Photorhabdus thracensis
GCCCATTTCATCGCGCAGAGCCTTAAACGCCATCAACTGGGCGTCGGACGCCTCAGGACGGGCTTGCAAATCAGTCACCGCCGCGTTGACTGCCATTATCTGGTCGCGGTTGGTGAAAAAGGAGAGCACACTGCCTGCTCCCCATAATAAGGCCAGGGCCATCAGGCCGTTATAAACGTTGCGCCGCTGGATCCATCCGACCCGTCTGCCATGCCAGTGCAGACTGTCATCTAATACCCCCTGCCAGGCAGCATCGGGCAACCAGCTTTGCGGTCCTGCATCCGGGGTCGCTTCCAACGGCAGACTGAACATCAGGCCACGCAGCGACACGACCTGAGCGTACTCCGCCAGCCACGGCGTCAATACCTTGCGCCAGTGGTCAATGCCTTTTTTCTCCAGCGTGGAGGCTAGCCGATACAAAAAATCATGGGCATTCCTTGGGCAACAGTTGCTGCATCCCCCGCTTGCGTATCGGGTCAATCAACTGTTGCAGCTGGGTTTCCACAATCTCGGGGGTACAGCGTTCAGGAAAAAGCCCCCCACTGCCTGAGTCACCCGTCCTTCTTGTGACCAGATACTGTGGCACACCTGCCACAAATAGACAGGTGCCTGCCAGCGTAATGTTGGGCCTGTTTCTGCAACATTCGCAGGGCTTTATCCATCCAGACAGGCTGAGCGCTTTGTTGTTCGGTCAGCGCCCAGACGATACCGTTGAGCGGACGGAAACGGCGCAAGCGACGCAGGGCCGCCAGTTGCGCGGCATCGGGCTCAGTTTGCAAACTGCCGCCCCACAGCAGGAGCGTACGATGGCCCTCCTGCCAGTGTTGGGTGGTCAGCCCCGGCGCGATGGCTTCCACCTGTTCAGGTTCGCCCACAACAACAAGATACGGACTTTATACCACCAGAACATCCCGTAACGACGGTACAGGCGATCGCCTAAATCACCATAATTATACGGTTTGCTGACGGGAAAAAGTGGCCGGGTATCGGCTTCGTGTCAGTCACTTTGTTTTTGACAAACAACGTAACCGTGATAAAACCCAGCATACTCACCACCACCATGAGCACCCAGGCTATTCCACAAACCCCGTAACAAATGATTGAACGTCTCGGTATCCGTGGTTTGGTGTTCTCCCCAAAACCACCATCCCAGGCCAACTAACGAAACCAACAGGTAATGGTTTCCCACCAGTAAGATGAAGTGTATTCACCACTGAAACAGGTTGTAATTTATTCTCTTGCAGTGCCATAAAGATTTCACTATTCCAAACGCTAAAGCATGTTGAGGATCACGGGCTAACCACCCACAGGGCTGGCCGGTATTTTCCGCCGAGATAGCCGCCAGTGTTTGCACCACGACCGCTTCCATCCCGCCAATATTGCCCCAATTGAGATCCTGCACATGTTGAGTGACATTCCAGCCGGTCTCTTCCAGTGAGGAAACCTCCGGCTGGGAAAACAGAAAACAGGGTTCCGGTGGCTGGGTGATATCCGCCTGCATCAGCGCCCGGGCCGCCACATCCATAACCTGTCATCCTCTTGAGTCTGAAAATATTCACCGCGGGTCAACGCCACTTTGCCGGTTTTTTTCAGCAACCAAATAAAAAGCCGCTTCACCCGCCGGCAAGGCTGACTCCGCCTCACTGACCACACACTGGCAACCTGCGCACAAAATAGTCGCCTGACTGCCTGTTGTCGCATTCAGCAGGTCAATCATCTCATCCAGGGTGTCAATACCGCGCCAGTATTGCGGCTGTTCAGGTAACCACCACATCAGGAAACCGCACCGCCATCTGGGCGGCAAACCCCTGCCAGACAGCGGCAGAGCCCAGCCAGTAACAGTGCAGCGGCGTACACTTCAAGGATTCCTGATGCTGGCTTCGCCACTGATTCACCGCCATTTTCGCCAATTGGATTTCCCGTTGCTCACTATCCGAGACAAAAGAACGCAACAGGCGAACTGCCGGACCGGTTTTTTCCCTGAGGGGCTCCGGGCGACAATGGGACTGATTAATCACACTCAGCCACACATCAGGCGTGATCCCCAGCGGCCCCGACCAACACCCAGTCCGCCAGCGCCATCTGCTGACGATGTTTGCGCCACCAACGTTGCCGCACCCACTCAACCTGTTGCTGATAAATCCAGGCGTTATGCCGGGCAAAACGGTAAAACAGCCAGCGGAATAGCAGACATAACAGCCATAACGCCGCCAGTCCGGGATCATGGCGTACAAGGCTGAAGCGTCATCGATTTCAGGTCTTATCAGCGCGACGAGGTTACTGACCAGCAATACCCCTCCGGCGCCTGCTGCCAACCAGCGTTTAAAACGGGGAGGTGAAGCCTGCCGATAAGGTGGAAAAAGGGGACGGGTTTTCATGACGCCACCTGATAATCGGGAAAAGAGCTGACTAACGTACAACCACATTCACAACGATGACCGTGTAATGCCACTGGCTGACCCTCTATCAGGCAGGATGCACTCCCCTGAGCAATGGTGGTCATGCCATGCCGGTTACACTTAGCCGGATCACCCTTGCAGGCTATCGGTTGACCAAAACACAGATAGTGGCCCGACAATACTTTGCCGCCGTATTCGCGCAGGCTATCGCCCTGACGGATAACATTTTTCATTTCTCCGGCTCCCCTCGCGGAGTCAGTTCCAGCGTCTTTCCTGCCCAACGCGCTTTGAGATTCTCTTTGCCGATTTGCAATCGCCGCGCTTCGATAAACTGTCTCTGCTGACCGGTCACCTCGCCCACATGATGGGTGAACGCTTTCGTCTGCTCTGCATCCGGTAACATGGGGATCAGTTCCCGGGTGGATAAATCGTGGGCGCTCACGTCCAGCTGAGTAAAATGAACTTCGTCGATGGCATCCGCCACCATGTTGCCGACTTTTTTCCGTTTGAAGATAAACAAGGCACTGCCAACCGGTGACGCGGCCCCCACCACATTGCCGCCCACCGTCAAAAGCGACAGGGGTTTATTACACATTTTGCCGAAGTAAATCACCCGGTAACGGAAATAACCGCCCTCCGGCTCGCGCGTATCCAACGTAGAGTACATAAACCAGGCGCGGGAATCATGCACTTGATTGTCATACAGGTCGACCAGCAATGACTCCGGTGATTCTGGTTGACCGGTTTTTTCCCGCCGGGACTGACCGAAAAAGCCGTTTGACCAACACCTCTCCCGCCGCTTTCATTTGCTGATATTCCTTATCCTCATCATCACTGTTCAACAGATAAAGGGCATTGCCCAGAATGTCATCAACAACAAATTGCTTCACACTGTGTATTTCACGCCGTTCTCCCCGGTAGTCACGGCTAAATTCCGCAGCTGCTTCCCGCAACTGATTCTGCGCAGTTTCCGGGTCAAAATCCGGCACTCCTGGGGCTAACACTGGGGGCTCTCCCCGTCCACCGCTAGAAGCGAAAGCCGTCCGCTGGGCTTTCCGTTGCTTTAACACCGCCTGTTGCTTTTCTTCCTGCGCCTGCTGACTTTGCTCATAGTGGGCTTTTTCGCATCACGGTTGGGGGCTTCATGGAAAAACGGCGTACTGAGCAGCGTACCGCCGACGTAACGGTTGATACGCCAGGCTGTCAGCCAGTCCAGCTGGTTTTTCATGGCCTGCTCCAGCGCCACAGCTGACCGTACCGGTTCAAAGCGGGCAGCTTCCTCTTCCGACAAGGGTTGTTTAGGCATCTCCAGGCCCAGGGTGACTTCACGCCAGGGCGTTGAAACGGTTGACAAGTTCAAGAGCAGCTTCAAATTCTTGCTGAACATCAGTGGGTATTGCCCGCCACAATTGATGTCGTAAATCATTAGGTAATACCGACTTCGGAACCTTAAGAGGTGCCCCGGACTGAAAGGCTGCGGCATACATTTCATGCAGGGCTATCTGAGACAACAGTAATCCGTCTGTTTTATCTATTGATTTACCCTGCTCTCCCGGTGGATAACCGCCCCCTAAATCAGAATGCACACCGGGATAAATCACCTCGGTACTGCCTGTCGGGTAAGTGCCATCTGAACGGCAAATGGAGTCCATCGGGAAACTCAACCGCTGTTCATGGGTCGAGACCAGATGCACACAGCGTTTCACCAACCCGCCGTAAGTCTCCTCCGATGGCAGCTCCTGCGTGCCGTCTGCCCAGGCCATATGGCCTTCAACGACAGGAACCACATGGCTCACCCCGACCGACGCCACGGTGTCAAACAGCCCGAGAAATTCCACACTGATGGGCAAGTTACCATCCGGGTCGGTTTCGTTTTTCGCTTGCAGACACTGCAACGGCTTCGAATTATCCCCTTTAGGTGGCGGCAACAGTTCGGCCAGCCAGTTGACGAAGGCTCGCGCCTCTGCCGCCCCACGGGAGAAACCATACACATACAACTTCATTCCCAGCAGTTTGGATTTGCCCCGTCCCGGCTGGCTGCGGGCTATGACTAGCTCACGTTTTAAGCGGAAAAACTGCTTATAAAACTCGCCATAACGGTTATGCGCCCCCCCCAAGCCCAGCGTGTGCCATGTCGTGGCCATCGCCTCAAGGGATTTTTGACAAGCAGTATCATCAATTTTGTCGTTTGCTAATACGCGTTTTAATACATCAATCAACCGCAGCAACGCCCAGTTGATCCGGTCCTCACCGCGGTCAGCACCAGCCAGTCCTAATGTGGTGTAATCCAGATCATTAATTTCCGGGAAGGGGGTGCCCACACCGGGAATATAATACTTAAAGTACTTTCCACCGGTGCTGTCAATATCATCCAACAACGGCTTACCTGACGCGCCACCCGCATAACCAGCCCCAATCGTCGCCTGGAAAAGGCGGACAATATTGGTTGGGTGATTAGGAACGGCCTGATAAAGGTCGTTATATAAATTATTGCCGGTCCCGTCAAAAAAACAGGCTGACATGCAGGGTCTTACAGCAGGGCGGCGCCACTCGACGATCCGCAGCCAGACAGAGCTCCTGATGGTAAGCTCTCTCTTGACTAATTTGTTGGCGGCAATTTTGCCTAATCAGGTAATCCCGAGCGGGCAACCGTCCCTGAGCAGGAAAAGGGGCGGGCAACCAGACAGCATCGTTATGATTTATTTCGGACATACTTTGGGCTCCTTCATTTTTAAAGGTTCTTTTATCGGATAATTGGGGCTGTTATAGGTGTTGCAGGAGGTAGTGACTTTAACCTGATCACAGGGTAAAAAATGCACCGTAATACCGCAGGTGCGCTGCCCGGTATAATCGGGTACCGGCACTACCTGGCTATGCTGACGTTTCTGGGCATTGACTTTTTCCCTCCATGCCAAATACTTCCCCCAATTTTCATACCCAGGAAAATCATCAGAGAAAGCGACACCAGTTTCCCAATTTACCTGAACAGTCATCCCTTGTTGCCACTTCTCTGGGGCTCGATAGCAGCAACCACCCCCACCGCCCTGATACGGTCCGATAATATCGATACCTGGCGAACCATCCACACTGAACCGATTAATTGCCCACTTGGTATGGTTAATCGCCTCGATGGTTCCCGCCTGCGCCGGAAACTGGCTACAAGCAGCCAGTAACAGACACAAAACCGCCAGCCTAAGCTGTTGTTTTTTCATCTTCGACTCCTTCACATGGGGGATAATCTGGACTTGAGATGCCTGTATGCATTACTTCGGACATACTTTGGGCTCCTTCATTTTTAAAGGTTCTTTAATTGGATAATTGGGACTGTTATAGGTGTTGCAGGAGGTGGTGACTTTGACTTGATCACAGGGTAAAAAATGCACCGTAATACCACAGGTGCGCTGCCCGGTATAATCGGGTACCGGTACTACTTGGCTATGTTGGCGCTTCTGGGCATCAATTTTGTTTTTCCATGCATAATATTTTTCTCTATCCGCAAAACCGGGAAAACCATCCATTTCCCCTACACCTGTCTCCCAATCCACCCGAACAGTCATCCCTGGTTGCCATTTATCTGGGGTCCGATAGCAACACCCCCCCCCTCCGCCCTGGTACGGTCCGATAATATCGATACCTGGCGAACCATCCACACTGAACCGATTAATTGCCCACTTGGTATGGTTAATCGCCTCAATGGTTCCCGCCTGTGCCGGAAACTGGCTACAGACAGCCAATAACAGACACAAAACCGTCAGCCTAAGCTGTTGTTTTTTCATCTTCGACTCCTTCACTGGGGGATAATCTGGATTTGAGATGCCTGAGCACGAATGATTCTCTGTCATCATCCAGTAAAACGTGGGTGTTTGATGCCTCTACCATCAGGGCATAGCAGCTATTGAACCGTTGTTCACCGGTGACTTCTGGGTATTCATCCGCATTGAGTTGCTGTGCAAGAAGATACGCATCAGAGACGCATAAGAGGTGTTCAAATTGCTCATCCGTCAGATCGATTTTTTCAATAGTTTCATTTGCTGGCCCTGAGTCGCCCGCCCCTAAAACAAATTGAGGAACACCGTCATGATCAAGCCAGCTCCAGAACAACGCGGGCCGGAGTAATTGCTGTTGCTGCTCCTCATCCAACACATGAGAAAACAGCACAGGAAAAATACGCGGATCAAAAAAGCGTAAAATACCCGCCTGTCCCGCGTATGCGGCATTCGTACATTGAATTAAATACCGAGACAACAGGTCAAATGACCATGACGAACATAAAATCAGCAGCAAGGGTTCTTCCCTTAAGCGCAGGATAATTTCCTGCATCCATTGCCGCTGGTCGGAGTGTGTTAAATCAATCCGGATCAATACCGGCGCATCCACCACCACCATCTCTTCGGGCAATCCCTGAAACAGCGAGCACCATTTGATTTCAGGCGAAAAACTCTTCAACGCCGGGATCAGCGAGAACTCGCTCCCGGACTGATCCACGATGATATCGAGGCAATGCATACCGACATCCTTTGCTGACGCCTCAAGTGCGGCAATCCAGTCGGCTATTTGATCATCATTCATCGGTTATTTCCTCAAAACAAACCCTTGCGCCATCTCCTGCGCTTTTTTCAGACACTCTTTGCACACGGATTCAGGCAGATCAGGTAAGGGAAAATCCTG
The DNA here is from genome assembly GCF_001010285.1 of Photorhabdus thracensis. Taxonomy (GTDB): domain Bacteria; phylum Pseudomonadota; class Gammaproteobacteria; order Enterobacterales; family Enterobacteriaceae; genus Photorhabdus; species Photorhabdus temperata. Next base: position 7,068 of record NZ_CP011104.1, read on the forward strand.
TTTCGCCGGGGCGTCCATTTTGTGCTGCCCTTTCAGGCTTAACAGGCCCGGCCCGTGAATTTCAATTTCACCCGCCGGAGACAGACGGATATACGCACCGCCACACGCCAATGTCAGGCCGTTTTTGGCGGTAATCTGTACATGGCCCTGGGTTGAATTGACCGTGACATCCTTTAATGCGGTGATACCCAGAACATCACCATGTGACTCCAGAGCAAACGGCCCTTTTCCCGACACCATACGCATCCCTTCGCTTTGCGCTAACAGGGAGATAGCTTTTGTCGCATTCACCCCAATTCGGCAGGCACTGGCGATATGTACTTCGCCCGCACTTTGGGCATAGAGCGCCTGACCACTTTGCACCATTACGGTCTGTGGGCTGACAATCCCTACCCCCTCCGGCGCACTGAGCAGCATGGCCGCCATTTTCAGTTGATCCACGCCCTGTAAATAGGTTTTCAGGCTCTCGGTATCCGGCTGATAATTCAGGTGGGTTTGAGTTACCGTTCCCCATTCCATTACCTGGTTGACGGCACCTTTGACCAGACTGATGGCCGAGTTCATCGCCAGTACTTCCCCGTTGGCATTGGCCTGTTTATCCGCACTGATAAACAACCCCTTACCGGCCCGGATCGCGCCCCAGTCATCAGTGCGCAATTCAAAACCTTCGCCCCGTTTATCCGGGTGCGGTTTCTGACTGTCCACCAGATACCCCAGGTTAAGCTGGCTCTTACCGCCATATTCGGTACTCAGTTTGATGTGCTCCCGACCGCGTTCGTCATCCATCCGCAGTTTGTTATTCGCCGGGGTACGCAGGACATTGCGTTTGTAGTTGAACAAGGTGACGTGATCGGGGTGTTTTGAGTCGTGCAGCGCATGGGCGATATAGGGCCGATCCGGGTCGCCCCCTTCAAACGCGATCGCCACCTCGGTACCATCAAGCAACGGCCAGTGAAAACCGTAGGTGTCGCCCGCATAGGGACGAGCCAGACGTACCCACAGGCTTTCTCCCCCCTTCGGCCATTCCGCCCGGTCAAAATCAAACGCCACCCGGTACAACCCGTCTTTATCAATATCCCCGTACGGGTCGTTCACGACCGTGCTGCTCACCCTGGCGGGCAAGGTGCCCGCTATCCGGGGTTTGGGGATCAATTCAGGTCGAAAACAGATGTTTTCCGCGTAGGGAATAGCGGTGAATGCCATTTCAAAACTGCGATCCCGGCGCGCACTGCTGCGAATAGCGGTGATCACCGCCCCTTTACGGAAGGCTTCCGGGGCCTCCCCCCTGACTTTCAACTCCTGGCCCGGCAACAGCGTCGCAGATGTCGTCAATCCCCGCAGTTGAGTCTGTCGATTCAGGTAACGTTCATGTTGCAGCCGGGAGTAAAACACCCCGCTTTCCACTGCCGGATCCAGGTCGTAACGGTTGCCTAACACCCGGTAGTTGTTATCCCGATAATGGTACGCTTCGCCATACAGGGTCTCATCGCCCCGCGTCACATCCACTTCAGCATCCATACCGTATTGCGGCAACGCGTCACGGTAGTCATAATCCCGGGTCACCACCTTCCCTTCCACCACCTGATGCGCCGTTTCCATGCCCCACACCACATCTTCCTCCCCGCCGTGCATCCCTGACGGATTGCGGGCCGGCATATAGACATTTAACTGGTAGTAACGCTGATCGTCGTAAAACTCCACCACCTCAATTTTCAGCCGGTCGTCCGCGGTCAGTTTGTACCAGATCCCCACTTCCGCCAGCAGGCGTTGCACAAAACGCAAGTCATCTTCGTCGTATTGCATCACCTGCTCCCGCTTCGGGCAGGGGTACGCCAGGGTGAATAAGAAATCCTGGCCGCGAAAACCGTGACGTTCACGCAGGATTTTTTCCACGATTTCCGGTACCGACATCTTTTGATAAATGGCGGACTGGCGGCTTCTCGACAACAGGGCCAACCGCGGCTCCAGGATCACTTCATAATGGCTTTCATCCCGCGAGGTGGACAGCAGCTTAAATTCGCTGATCACCCCGTAGATTGTGCGCAGCGGTGCCGGCGGTATCACCGGCATTCCCCGTATTCCCGGATTAATCGCGGGCGACGTCAGGGTAAACGCGGCGTCCCGCATCAGCATCTGCGCCGGTTTGATATCTTTCACCGGGCTGGTGAATTCAATGACGTAACGAAAAGGCCGGCTTAAGGCTTCCTGCCCGCTAAACGCCACCACATCCAGCGGCGCGGTATTTTTCCACACTTTCAGTTTGTAGCGGCTGTGATCAAAGATGATCGCCGGGGTTGCGTTGTTCATGACGGGCTCTCCGTTTTTTCTGTTTCAGTAAATAGCAGGGTGATCTCGCCGGTTTCATCGGCGCCCAATATCACCCCGGCCGGTTTAGGGTGATGGGCCAGACGTTCCAGCAGTGCCTGTGATAACACCGGCAAAATTTGCTGGTTAAGCAGGCTGTCGATATTGCGGGCGCCGCTGTCCGGCAGCAGGCAGGCGCTGACCAGCGTGTCACAGAGGGCGCTTTCAACAACACAGGTCAGGCCATAATGGGTATTGAGTCGCCGGGTCACCTGCCCCAGTTTGATGTCGACAATACGTCTGAGTGCTTCAGCCGGTAACGGGCGGTAAATCACGGTTTGAAAGCGGGCCAATAGGGCGGGCTGGAAGTGATCCCGCAGCACAGGATGTAACAACTCATGCAGCACCGCATTCGGGGCGTCAGGCTGTTGCGCCAATAGCGCCATCAATTGATCACTGCCCAGATTCGACGTCATGACCATCACGGTATGGCGGAAATCGATCTCACGCCCTTCACCATCACGCATAAAACCGCGATCAAATACCTGGTAGAACAGATTCAGCACGTCCCGGTGGGCTTTTTCCACTTCATCCAGCAGTACCACGCTGTAAGGACGTTGACGAACCGCTTCCGTCAGTATTCCGCCCTGACCATATCCGACATAACCCGGTGGTGAACCTTTCAGTTGGGAAACCGTGTGCGGTTCCTGATATTCCGACAGGTTGAGGGTGATCAGTGAACGCGCCCCGCCAAATAAGCTATCCGCTAAGGCCAGCGCCGTTTCGGTTTTCCCTACCCCACTCGGTCCAACCAGCAGGAAAACCCCCAGTGGCCCCTGTTCTGGCGTCAGACCGGTTTTGGCCGCACGTAAACGTTGGGCGATTGCCCACAGCGCGGCCTCCTGACCTATCACCCGTTCGCCCAAACGCTGTTCTAAGTGGAGCAGGCCGGTTTGTTCGTCTTTTAATACGCTGCTTAACGGGACGCCCGTCCAGTCGGCAATCACTGTTGCCACGGTACGCACATCCACATCCGGCGATAGCAATGGCTGCCCCTGTTGCAGGGTTTCCAGTCGCTGTTGTAACGCGGCCAGTTCATCCTGCCGGCTGCTGTCCTGTCGGATCGCCAGTAACTGCTGCGTGAGCTGTTTTTCCTGTTGATACTGCTCATTCCGCTGTTGCTGTTGCCGGCACAGTGCATTGCGCAGCACATCAATCTGCGCCAGACGGTCAGCGTGATGAGCCTGCCCTAACGTCATATCTTCCCGTATCGCCTGTTGCTCCATCTCAAGTGCGGTCAATTGGGTCTGGAGTTGCGTCAACGCCTCCGGTACGGTGTCCAAACTCATCCGCACCCGCGCACCGGCGGTATCGAGCAGATCCACCGCTTTATCCGGAAGCTGGCGCCCGGTCAGGTAACGGCGGGATAAGGTGACAGCGGCTTTGACCGCCGCTTCCTGAATGTGGATGCCATGATGACGGGCATAACGCGTTTTCAGTCCGCGCAGCATCAGGCAAGCCGTCTCATCGTCCGGTTCATCCACTTTCACCGGCTGGAAACGGCGCGCCAGTGCCGCATCCCGTTCAAAATAGCGTTTGTATTCCGACCAGGTGGTGGCGGCAATGGTGCGTAATTCGCCCCGTGCCAGAGCCGGTTTTAGCAGGTTAGCCGCATCGGCGCCGCCCGCCTGATTACCCGTTCCAATCAGCGTGTGAGCTTCATCAATAAACAACACAATGGGGAGGGGGGACTGTTGTACCGCTTCAATCACGTTTTTCAGTCGTTGCTCAAATTCGCCTTTCACCCCCGCGCCCGCCTGCAATAAGCCCAGATCCAGCCCCCGGATACTGATGGTTTTCAAGCTGTTGGGGACATGGCCTTCAGCAATGCGCAATGCTAACCCTTCCACCAACGCGGTTTTTCCTACGCCCGGCTCTCCCACCAGGATCGGGTTGTTTTTACGCCGGCGCGATAAGATGTCGATCATCTGGCGAATTTCATTATCACGGCCAAAGACCGGATCAATGCCGCCTTCAGCGGCGCGGGCGGTAATATCCAGCGTGAATTTATCCAACACGTTTTGCAAAGCCGATGATAACGCGTGAGGATTGAGTACGGGGTTATTTGCGGCGGTCTCCGCCCGGTCAACAGCCGATCCTGCCTCAGTCAAACGCGCTGTCACCTGTTTCTCCGGACACTCGTCTGAGTGGCGATCCAACAACGGGCGCAGACGTTGCAATTGTGTCACGCTCAAGCTCAGTAACGGACAGGCATCATGCGCATACAACCAGTCCGGCTGACCGCGCAGTGCCTGCAAAAGATGCACCGAGCGAATAAATTCATTGCCCGTGTCCTGAGAAGCCACTTCCCAGGCGACCTGTAATAAACGCCACAGGCGGTCTGACAACAGCGGGCGTTGATGATTGATGTTGCGTGGCAGGCGATCCAGCGCAGCCAGGAGTGCCTGCCACAACGTGTTCATATCCCACTGGTAATGCCGGGCAATGACGGTAATATCGCCTTCCCCCATTTCAAGCAGCTTGAGCAACCAATGCTCCACGGTAATTTCACTTTGTGCCCGTGTCCGGCAAAGTACAGCCGCGGCATCCAGCGCCTGTACGCAATAGGGATTTAACCGGCGAAGTAAAATAGCTGACGGATTTTCCATGACAGTTTTCTCCATCCTGTTCCTCTGTTGCTTCGGCTACGCTACCGCCCATAGCCGTATACCGAGGCCCATAAGGTCATGATTTGTTTTGTTTTTTAGGGTTTTTATAGCGGGGCCTATGGTGCCCGCTATCATGTAAAAAAAGGAAAAAATGGCAGACGGGTTAACCCCGTCCGCCCTTCACGTTACGCGGTCGAACGTTCACTCCAGGCATCGGAGTGAATGATGTTGCCGTCCTGGTAAGTCCAGGTGATTTTTTCGTAGCGGAACTCAACATGTTCCAGATGGTTGTGCTTCTCTTTGGCCGGATCTTTGATGTCATGCATCAACGGTGCCACTTTCACCACCTTCACGTTGTCCAGTTTGGTGATGAAATAGACTTTCTCCTGACCGGCGTCATCAATTTGGTACCACTTGATTTCAGCCGATTTTAGAGTCTGACCGGAGGTGACCGCTTTATACAAATACGGGGTTGATGCATCGACTTCTTTGGTGAACACCAGTGGGGCATGCACTCGGGTCCCGGTCAGCTTACCGGTGTTGTTGTCCGTCGGGATATGCAATGCATGTTCCAACGCCACAATTTCGATACTGCCTTCCCGGCCCTGAACATCGACAGAGCCTTTGATGTCGGCACCGCCGTCATCTTTCAACCATAAATAAGCGGGGATCGCCATAAGTTTACTCCTATTGTTGTTGATGTAATGTCGCCTGTATTGGCGGCATTGGTTAAAAAACGGACACATGTTGCGGTCGTTGGCACGCGACCGCATGGGGTATCAGATGAATTTCAACCCTGCGGTTGGCAGCACGCCCCGCAGCAGTGGTATTGGCAGCAATCGGCTGTGTTGCTCCTTCGCCCTGTACGGCGAAGCAAGCCGGTGACGTATCGCTGTTTTGTAATAGCCAATCGCGTACCGCTTCAGCCCGCGCCAGTGATAACGCCTGATTTTTCGCGGCGTCACCGGTGGAATCGGTATGGCCGGTGATGAGGATCATCCAGCCCGGTTTGGCGCGGATGTTTATCAGCGCATTGACTAACACTTTGGTCGAACCGGCTTTCAGTTTCGCCTGTCCCACATCAAACAGGGCCAAGCTATTCAAACTAATCGTCTGGGGTACCGAGGGAGTCACCGGCGTTTTCTCCCGATGTTCAGGGTGGTAACCGGCAATCGCCGCCTGCAACCGCGGGCGTAATCGCGCCCCCTGATATAACCCCAATCCCAGACGCCACGGCACGCCGTCGTGGTCATATTCCTCAAGCCGGGCAGCATCGTGCTTCAGGACCGTCATCGCTTGCGCCTTGCCGCTCTCATCAGTTATGGCGATAGATTGGTCGTTCAGTAAGTCATCCTCCACCTGACGCAATAACTGGCGGTTATGCCAGGCAGAACAACCCAACGCGATCATCCCCGCCAACAGGAACAAGCCCAACGCCCTGCCCAATGCCCGTTGTACCGGTATCTGTACCTTACTCATGGGCAACAGGCGCAATATGTGGTCAGGGAAAGGCAGTACGGGCGTACCGGTATCCGGTGAACTTACCGGGTCACCGGCGCTGTTGAGCGCCGTTTTGGTCTGCAACCACTGTTGCCAGAGATGACCGGTTAACCTCTGCGGTAATGCCGGGACAAAGGTCAGCGCCATCGCCTGAGGCGGACAAGGCGGCAGGCCGTTTTCCGGGGTCAGACAAGCCAGTAATACACACGCTTTCATCCAGTCAGCCCAGCCGGTCAGCTCAACTCCACACTGAAAACGGGCGGTCTGTTCCGTCACGCTGCCCTCGCCCAACCAGTCCGCCAGCGGTTGACCTGAGACGCCTTTGCGCCAGACCGTGACGGTGTTCTGACCGGCCTGCCACGCAAACCACGGTGAATCAGGGCGTTGGATCACCCCGGCTAAGTAACCGATCAGCACTAAAGGTAACGGGATGCCCTGGCGGCGACGCACCTGAGCAAGCTGCCAGCGCAGTTCCCGTACCCAACCCGCTAGGGCCATCTCATCCCGGTACTGTTGCGGGTTGATGACGGCCATCACGCTCAATTGGCCCCCCCAGGCGGGTCGGGCAGCCAGCAGGTTTGCCACCCCATCAGACAGGGAAGTGCCTGGCGGTAAGCGCAACCAGTAGCCCTGTGGCGTCTGACGCAGCAGTTCTTCGCCAAACAGACTGTCCTGAACGTGACTGCACACCAGCACCACTGGGCGACGATCACTGTCCGGTGGCAGCACCGCCGATAAGCTGTCGAGGTATTCCCGCTTGCGGGAGCGTTCGGTATAAAACAGTCCTGCCAGTGTGAAAAGCAGGATAATGACCACGCCCACCCACTGGCCTGCCCGCGCTAAAGGCAACCAGACCAGACAAAGCAGCAGCATCAGCCCGCTTCCCCAGCTCCAGAGCATCCGTTGCAATATGGCACTCATTGCCCCCACCCCGGAAACAGCGTTGCCAGATACCGGCCCAATCCCCACCAGACACCGGTCAGCATGATTATCGTCATGATCAGCGGACCACCAATGGAACGCAGCCAGGCACAGGACGGTAAGGCACCAGCCAGCGCAGGCGATGATTGAAGCGTGCCGAAAGGGACGGTTTGTTGACTTAAGCGGGTTATCAGTTGTTCACGTATCAATGCGGTATCTTCCTGACACCGCCCCTGAAATCCCAACAACAACACCCGGTGAAAACAGGTCAGTACCGCCTGATCGGGAACCGGTTCATCCAGAACTGTACGTATCCGCTCATATAACCGGTTGCCCGCTTCAGCGGTGCCAAAGAAATGGGCCTGCAACGACGTGGAGCGCCAGGCCGCATAGCCTTCGTCCGGCGCCCGTGTCAGTACGGTTTCATCAAGCAAGGCGCACTGGGCATAGCTGATGTGCTCAACGGCGGATCCGTTGACGCCCGCGTCACACAACGCCTGCCGGGTCCGCGCTATTTCACTGGTACAGTGTTGCCATACCACATCGCCCTGCTTCACCTGCACACCCCGGCACAGTTCTACCACCAGCAGATAGCTGTTTTGCAACAGGGCATCAATATCCGGTGGCGATTTTTTAGTGAATAAGTGTGATTGATTCATGTTCTCAAGACCGCAAACAGTTCAAGCTGAATATCGCCCAGGACATCGGACATATAGAAAGCACAGGTTCCCGCCTCCAGCATGGCTTTCGCCGCCGGATGGGTCAGGTCAAGGGCAAAATACTGATTCTCCAGCCGCAATGGGACGGCCGCTGGGACATGATTCATCGCCACCAGCGGGATCCCGGTCAGCGCCCGATTAATCATCTGCTTAACCTCATCCGGCGCCCCGGCTTTACACAACAGTGGAAACTGGGCCTGCAACTGGTGTGCGGGGACTGAGGAACGGACAGAAAGATAAAAATCCGCCGCTTCACGCAAGCGGGCATCGTGGAGCGTCCCTGTCCATTGCTGTGCCGATTTTTTCAGCTCAATCGCCACCATCCGCGACGGCAGGCTGATTTCCAGTAACTTACTGAGCAAGTCAAACAGCGGCGGTAACACCGCCGTCAGGTTATTGTGCTGATAACGCGGGATCCCCCCCGCGTCATGGTCCAGGGAAAACGTCAGCAAACTGCCCGCCAGCCTGACCGCTTCACGATAAAACAGCGCCGGGTGCACATCTGCGTGCGCCCGAAAATCATGCAGTACCGGCTCATAGCTGTTCAGCGCATTCAGTAACCAGAATAGCGACACATCCGCCACAGCAAAATCCGCCATCCGCTCGTTGCTCTCACGACGCATTCCCATCAACCGGGCCTGTTTGGCCCGCAGCTGTGTCAGTAACCGATCGAGTCGGTCCATCAGCCCGGCATTCGCACTCAACCGCAGTAACGGCGGCACAAACTGTTCATCAAAGGCCCAGTTTCCCCGGGTGTCACGCATCAGACGGGCAACGGGACAGGTGAGGTACTGGCTGTTTTCCATCCCATCAACGCGCAGCGAGACGGCATAACGGGCCACCGCCATGGATTCACAGCGGTCACTGAATTCATCCTGTACCGGCACCCACTCTTGCCGGTAACGCACCGGGCGGTCAGCCTGTTCATCCGGTTTAAGGCAATTACCGCCATTGGCATACAGGTGCGGCAACGCCAGCAAGACCGTGACCTGTTGTGTCTCTGCCGACAGCACCGTCGCCAGTTCCAGCACCGGGGGTAAGCGATCCGCCTGATCGGTATCAATCAGCGATCCGTCAGCAAAGCGCACACACAGGTGATCGGCTTTCAACTGCCCCAACGCCAGCATCGCTTTGTCAAACACGGCGGTCAGCACGCCCCAGGGATGCAGCCCCCCAAGTCGGGCAACGCATTCATGGGTATACGCCTCCCAGCGGGCCTGTTGCTGAAACTGTTGGGGCGACAAGATGGTCCCCGTCACCCACAGCGGACGATCAATTTTCATGTTGTTACCCCTTGGCTTTCGGCATCTGGGAAACCAGAGACAGATTGACGTCGAGCCCTTCCACCTGAAAATGGGGCACGGCGTACAACCGGACTCGGAAGAAACCGGGGTTGTCGTCAATATCTTCAACAATGACCTGCGCTTCACGCAGAGGATGAGAGGCCTGCACATCGTCTGACGGATCGGTCATCTCAGTGACCAGGGTGTTGATCCAGTTGTTCAATTCAATTTCGAGCAGACGCCTGTCCTTGGTGGTGCCGATGTTCTCCCGCTGGATTAGCTTCAAATAGTGGGAAATCCGTGACAGCAGAAAGATATAGGGCAGACGCGCATTGATACGGCTGTTGGCCGTGGCTTCATTCGTGTCGTACAACGCCGGTTTTTGCGCGGAGTTGGCCGAAAAGAAGCAGGCGTAATCGCGGTTTTTGTAGTACGAGAGCGGAATAAAACCCAGATTAGCAAATTCAAACTCGCGGGTTTCCGGGATCATCACTTCTGACGGAATTTTGACCTGATTACCGGTCCCCAGATCATAGAGATGGATCGGTAAATCCGTGACAGCGCCCCCTGCCTTCGGCCCGCGGATCTGCACACACCAGCCATTGCTGACAAAGCTCCTGACCATGTTGGCGGCAAACGCAAACGCGGCGTTGGTCCACAAATATTTATTGTGATCCGGCCCGGCGACCGTTTCGACATAGTTAAACGTGCGGACCGGCACGGTATCCGGGCCGTAGGGCAGACGCCCCAACACACGTGGCATCGTCAGACCGATATAGCGGGCATCGTCGCTGTCGCGGAACGCTTGCCACTTGATGTATTCAGCACGGTCAAAGTAGCTGCCGATGTCTTTAATCGCCGCCACTTCTTCCATGGTTTTTTTACCAAAAAAGGCGGGTCCGACCGCGCCAATGAAAGGCATATGCGCCGCGGCTGATACTTTGGCGATATTACGCAACAAGGCAATATCCTGCGAGCCGGCATCAAATTCGTAATTGGCAACCACCGAACCGATAGGTTCCCCGCCTGGCGTGTCATATTCCTGAGTGTAAGTGTGGAGATAAAAGCCGCTTTGAACAATTTCCGGCGCATCGTCAAAATCCTGCCGTAAGTCGTCTTTAGTGACGTCCAATACGTCAATGCTGACGTTTTGACGAAAATCCGTCCGGTCAACCAAAAATTTCAGGCCGCGCCAGGCGGATTCAACTTGCTGGAATGCCGGATGATGCATGACCACATCCAACTGACGGCTGATTTGGTGGTCCAGCTCGCCGATGTGGTTATCCAACAAAGCCTTATCCAGCCGCTCGACTTTTCGTGCTGAGGCTTTCAACAGATTGAGAAAAACGCTGACCGCCGCGGTCACCCGTTCATCCGCCGTGACATCCGCCAGCGCATCACTGCACTGAAAGCGTTCGATATCACTCAGTTGTTCGACCGGTTGCAAATGGATTTTTTCAAACAATGATTGATAAACACTGCCTTCGGCGTAGGTTGTGGTTGCCGCAGCAGAAGCGGCTTGTTCTTGTACAGTCATCACATCTCTCCTGACTAAAATACCGCCATCATCAGAGGGCTTTCGGTGCCAGCGCAGCCAGTTCAGCCCGCAATTGATCGTTCAACGTGTCATCCTGGAGAATGTGCTCCAGCTCCCGGCGAAAGGTAGCGTTGTCAAGCAGGTTGGATCTCAGATCGCGCAATAAATTACGCATAGAAAGTAACGCCCGTAGTTGGGGAATTTGGCGGGCCACTTGTTCAGGATCGAAATCCTTTATTTGCTGGAAAGTGAGGGCGATATTTTCTTCGCTGCCATTTTCAGCCAGAGTATTTTGAACCGTCAGGTTAAGCGCGGGGCTGAATTCAGCCATCACGTTGTCAAAATTGTTTTTGTTAATAGACACTTTTTCTCTTTCCGAGAGTGGGCGCTGTTCCTGCCCATGACTGTAATCGCCCATCACCAATAATTTCAGCGGCAACTCAACTTTTTTCTGCGCACCGCCGGTGTGCAAATCTAATTTGATATTAATACGTGCCTTAGGGATTTCGTTTTGAAAACTCTGGGTCACAAGCAACTCCTTAAACAATAAAAACAGGATGAATGACATGAGGGTCATGCCCGATAAATTTCAGGAACAAAGAACGGATTCAGATATTTCAGAGCAGGCAGTTAACCGGGCAGTAAATAAGAGAACACCGACAAGATCCACCGCAATAAATAAACACATTTACCGAGCAGATCATTTCCTAACCAGGGCGATTCTGTAAACAGTTTTATCTAAAATCAAGACATTTTTTATCCTACCGCATTTTTTGCACAAGATTTATTGGTCATAAAAACCTCTCTGCAACATAAAAAAAATACAATATATAAACCTAACCTAAACAACATGGAATTTTATTGATAAAAATATTGTATTTATTTTTATGAAGTGATAGCGACTTGTCTGTTTTGTTATCATTAGGGTCATTCAGCACAATAGAGATCGGTTATATTTCTTTAAATTTATACTATTTTTCAATTAACTAAGTAATAAATAAATCGTGCCTGATTAGATGGGTGAAAAAGAGAATGGTTATCAATCAGATTATGCGAATGAGAATACATTCAATTAAGTTGCGTCATATCGATTATATTATGGGGTAACACGCCGTCTAATTATGGCTTTTATAAGATAATAAGGATGAAATTGAAAAATCCTTATCCTGCGTGATAAAGCTGGCATATTTTTTTGCTCTTTTTGATGGCATGAAAGTTATTGAAGAGGGTGTTCCTGAAATAGGGAGCCGAAGTACGGGAAAATGCGATTATTGATAATGGATACGATGATTCATTTTCTGGTATTCCGTTTTATATTTATGTCCCGGAGACGCTGGTCCATTTAAGTCAACGATAGGTGTTATAAAACACCGCTGAATGCCGATAATCAAAATGGCATTCAGCCAGAGTTGGATACATAATCATAATAACGTTCTCGTGTTTTCCTATCTGGAAATCATTTTGCTGTGTTAAGCTCAACGCGTGTTTACTTGATGCTCTCTGTATAGCCGTTCAGATAAAGACCTTTGTTCATGAAATGAGGGAGGGGAGGATTACCTTCCCATCATCTTTTCCCTGTAGTGGTATTACTGGCGGTGGAACATTGAATCGTTTTTTAAGCTGATAAAAGGGGAGACGAGAAAGCGCACCGGCCATTCTGGCGGGTTTATCACTGTTGTTAAACACGTTATAACTGTTGTCGAAATACTCGGCAGAGGAACTGACCCAGCTAGCCACAAGTGTGTTGGGTCAGTTCGGCGATGTGTAGATACCTATGCCCAATAGAGCAAAGAGGTAAAAGATATCACGGACGATAACCGATAAAGGCTACGCGCGATAGTCTCCGTTCGATCGAGACTAACTGCGTGGTGGACAAGAAGTTTTGCATACGCTCGAACGCTTCTTCACCCTCCATTGCGATAAATTGCTCCCTGCGCTTTTCGCGCCCGGCACGCCAGCGTTCACTAAGTTCAACGACACTTTGTGTGAGGTCCACCTGCCTTTCGAGGCAAAGACCCGCCTCGTTGATTAGACGTTCGTTCAATCCAATCGGGGTATAGAGGAAATAACCTGGCATACCACGTAACACTATCTCGTCTTTACTGAGCATACCCGTTACCAGAGTCGGATCGGTATACAAGAACCGTCCGCCTGGTTTCAGTAACCGACACCATTCTCGCAGCAGCGCCAATCGATCCGGAATATGAATTACGGAATCGATGCACCATAGCGCGTCAAAGGTGCCGTCAGGAAATGGCAGAGGCTGACGCACATCACTGTCAACAAAGTTGCTTCGGTCTTTCAATCCGAAATCCGCCGCAAGTTGCCTGGCAGTAAGAAGGCCATCAGGATGAATGTCAACACCCGTCACCCTACAGCCATTGTTCCTCGCCAGGAAGAGGGCCGGTCCCCCGGATCCACTGCATACATCCAGCACATGCGAGTGGTCGGACAATTGAAGCCATTGTGAGAACTGTCTAAACTCGTCAACAGGGGACCAGTTGTTCTGTCCCAGGTCTTCCATAACGACTCCCCATCAGGAAGTGAAGACGGCAACGTTAACAAGCTTCGAATAGATCTCTTGCAGCTGCATTTCTCCGCTTCCACCTGGATCCGCAACGATCACTTTCATACCCGAAAGCCCATACAGAGAGAGCGCAGTGCTTACCCCTGTTTTGACGGGTTGAAAGCATTCGCCAGGGGCAAAGATCACCAAAAGGCGATGTTGCGCTTTGTAGACCTCAGAGATCATTTCAGTGATCTCTCCCGCACATCCGGTAACGCCGCAGGTAATGAGAGGCTTATAGTCGCCGTTTTCGTCCACAAGGGAAATTTCAGTTCCGGCATCAGGGCCATTATCGAGAACGCGACGATTTAGCAGCCCTGCTTTTACTAACTTATCGGCGCTTTTCTGGAACCGGTATTTCAGCCAGGTTTCCGGATAGACAAGAGGATGCTTTCGACTGGCGAGCATGTTTTGTTCAGAGAATTGCCCGCTACGCTTCAAAACGGCGCTATACGAATCCGGCAGCGCGGAAAATTTCTCATAATAGGCACTTCTTAGTTCGGATGCAGGTCCACTGGAGAGTGAAACATATTGCCAATCGTTAATGAGCAGCAGAAATTTAATCGCTTCGAATTGGTTATCAAGTTGCTCTGCGATTCGAACACCAAGTTCCCAGGTGTATCCAGGAAAGATTCCTACGCGTCGTTCAATTTTTTCTCGCATGGGCGAAGTATTTTCTTCAATAACCCCCGGTACGAGGCATCCTTGGGCTTCATCAAGGAAGAGCATGAAATGCCCTGCCATAATGACAAGATCCGAATGCGGAATATTAGTCACTTCGGTGAGAATCAAAGTCGAATAACTCTGCCTCGGATTGAACCAGACGGTGGCTGTGTGAAATGCTGATTTGTTGCATATGCGCTCGCCTATTGTTGTTATTGTTAATCAAAAGTCCGTGCCATAGCGTTGAAAACAGGATGACCCGTCTAACGTCCCCAGTGGATCTCTGAATTTCACTGACTATGAGCACCTCCCTCAGAATAGTTATTAGTGGGCAATTAATAATTAATTATATATTTTAATATATTTAGTTAGCAATCTATTAATAATTTAACAAAATATTAATAATGCATATGTATATCTATATATTAAATATATAATTTAAACAAATAGTTATAATTAATTACCTTGTAATTCACTATAGTAAATCATCAATTATCGACCAAAATAAGTTACATCATTAACATTAACAAGATATAAAAATTACAATAATTAATTAAAACTTACTGAAACATAATAGGAACTTATTCATGAAATGGAATAAAGAGAATATCGTTTAAAACCTATTTGGCTAATACCACATAAGAAATTATAACGTCTATTTTTGCTGGTTTTTTCAACCACTTATTAAATACACTTCCTATTCCAAGTTTCTTATATTCCGCATCACAACTTGCCGATGTTCCTTGTTTTTCACCCAGTCCATACGACTGTGTTCCATCTTCCCCTTTAAGCTTACATTTATGTTTAGTTGTAAAATCATTATATAACCAACCAGGTTCTATCGTACTAAACTCAATAACGACCCCTGGTTTATCATTTGTCAGATAACTCTGTACATAAGTGTAGCTAGGTGCAATTCCACAGTACGTATTTTTTTGTGCAATACAGGGGAGATTTTTATATTTATTCCTGTCAAATGTTATATATTCATCTAGCTGCATCCCCCGATACCAGAACATCGCGTCTTTTGGCTCATCATCAAGTCTTTTCGCTTTGTTGTTTGTTAATGTAACTTTCCTCTCTTGAGGTAACGACGAAACAGTAAGTGCACAACTTCTATACATGGACATCACTTTAGTACCTGCTAACCCGTTTTGGGTTATTATTCTTTCTATCTGTGGATCAGGCTTACATGCCATACTAACGTGACTAATAGCTAATAAAAAAGGGGAAATAAGGAACGCCTTTTTATTTAAATTCATACTTTTTTCCTTGCTTTAATTATGATTTCAGTATCAAATGGAACGAAAATAATCTCATCGTCATCATTCACATACCCGTATATAGTCTTCAAAAAAATAATAACCTAATTTACAACTACGCTATAAATAAAAATTTAACAAGAAAATAATCTCATAGTATAAACTATTTAATTAAATTACATTGTTATTTACCAACTTAAGTAAATATAGGTTATTAAATCAAAAAAGGCAAACTCCGGCATAATTAAATTTTAATGAAAAAATAAAAATAAGATAGTAAAGATATAAAAACGAAATAATTTCAATTACCTATATAATTAACAACCTGAGAATTTTACAATATTATATATAATTAAGTAATCTTTTTATATCATAATAATCCAAGGACCATTCTTTCATTATTGCAATAACATTTCAAAAATACGTAATAACCTATTAATAATATACTTTCATGGTAAAATTTTTTCGATCTATTACCAATAAAAAAACACCGAAGTTATGAATATTCGGTGCTGAATTAAACTCATGATGTACTTAGTAGCATGGAAAATCTGTTTGAGTGCTCAAAAGAGCTAAATATATTAAAGGTGTAAACCACTTACCTGACTATGGACGAAAACCTTCTTTAGCTATCTGATAACCTTGTTCTTCCTGTATCTCATTTTTCTTTTTCACGCGCCATAGAATACTTAACGCGATAAACCACAAAGGTGTACCACAGAGTGCAACCAGTGTATCCGGATCAAAAACCATGACGACGATGGTCAGAGCGAAAAAAACCAGCGTTATCCAGGTCATTGGCACCCCCAGAGGCATCTTAAATATTGATCGCTTATGCAAATCAGGATGATGTTTACGATAAGCTAAATAAGCAATTAATATCATACACCAGCTATAAATAACCATAATAGAGGCAACGGTTGATACAATAATAAATAATCTCATGACATTCGGCATGATAAATAAAAGTGACGTGCCAACGATCATACAGAAGCAGGAAAATATCAGGCTATGTACAGGAATCGCGGTATTACGGGAAAGAATTTTAAATTTCCGGTGTGCATTTCTTTCGGTTGACAAACCATAAAGCATGCGGGTACAAGCGTATAACCCACTGTTAGCGGAGGACATTGCCGATGTTAATGCAACAAAGTTAACAATAGCGGCGGCGGCAGGCAAACCAGCCAGAGCAAATAAGGTCACAAAAGGACTGGTTTCAGATGAAATCCTTCCCCAGGAAGTCACCGCAATGATGCTTAGCATGGAGAAAATATAGAAAATAATGATTCTTATCGGAATATTCTTGATCGCTTTCGGCAATATCTTTTCCGGATTTTTTGTTTCCGCTGTCATGGTCCCCACCAGCTCAACACCCGTAAAAGAAAAAATCGCTATCTGGAAACCAGCAAAAAAACCAAAAATACCATTCGGCAGAAATACTGACGGATCAGTCAGATTATTAACCGATGCTGTCATACCATCCGGTGATTGCCAACCTATCATCACCATACCGATACCAACAATAATCAACGCTAAAATCGCAATCACTTTAATAATGGCGAACCAGAATTCAGCTTCGCCAAATAATCGCACAGAAAGAAGATTGCAAGTGCAAAGTAGACCCAGTGTCAAAAACGCCGGTACCCAAAGAGAGACGCCAGGGAACCAATATTGAATATATCCGCCACAAACCACAACATCAGCAATACAGGATACAATCCAACTCATCCAGTAAGTCCAGCCGAGAAAAAAACTCGCTTTCGTCCCTAAATAATCAGATACGAAATCAGCAAAAGAGCGATAATTCAGTTTAGTGAGAAGTAATTCCCCCATCGCCCGCATCACCATATAGACAAAGAAACCCACAATGGCATAGGTAATAATGATCGATGTACCGGATACGGCAATGGTTTTTCCTGAACCCATAAATAAGCCGGTGCCAATAGCACCACCAATGGAAATTAATTGAATATGACGTGCACTTAGCCCTCGATGAAGTTCTTGCGAATCAGTAGATTTTTCTGCCGAAATGCTTTGTTGATTTTTATTATTTTTTATCATGATAATACCCGTCCGTCATTAAAGCGAAGAAACAGACCGCTGAATCTTTCTGAAGAAGAAGTTGCCACTGCTTCAGAAAGAAAATGGAGTTATGTTTTATTTAATTATTTTTTTCATTTAAGGCAAGCAACAATCCCGCCCGTAACCCATTAGCAACCTTAGCATTAGGAAATAAAATAAATTTTGCCGGGAATTTAATTTTCCAATGGCGATCATGCTGGCTGGCAATGTCAAATCCCTCTGGCAATTCAGTGAAATTCATGATGTCTGCGGGAATATGAAGCTGGAAACTTTCATCGCTCTTAATAATGGAATCAATTACCTGGTAATGTTTCAGCTCAGATTTAACTCGTGCAACTATTTGCGATGAAGAGATTAAGCTATAAAGAGAATCAGTAATTCTTTGAAACCTGTTTAAATCATTTCCACCAAAAGGCATTGCCTTACCCATTTCCATCGTACAGCTATCCGCCCCAAACTTTTCATGCAGAAAATGGCTGAAAGTTCCTCCTTTTGAACGGTGATAAACAAGTGCATCAATATCGCTGTCATTCAACCATTGCATAAACTCATCAGAAAAGGGGCGGCTTTGAGCAGGTAACAATGCAAATTGTTCATGATGAGAAGCGCGTATAGCGGTATGCAGATCAATATGCCAGCGCATATTTGCAGAGGACACAGAAGGTTCAGCAAAAAAACGGCTGACAATATTTTCAAGTTCAGCCGCACGTGATCGCTCATTTCCCAGAGGAAAATCCAGATAACGGCCACCAAACATACGATTCAAATCGTTATGCAGATAACGTCGATTCGTCCGCATAGCCGGCAAGTTACCAAAAATAATCAGCAGGTTATTTTTTAGCGGCAACGTGCCATCCGCCAACTGTGCCAGTAACTGAATCAGTATTTCAATGGGCGCGGTTTCATTACCGTGAATACCGGCAGAAATAACCAGGGACCAGCTTTTTCCTTCATGGGGAACATGGGGAATAAGTTGCAATACCCCTTCCGCCAGCCAGCTCGCATTAATTGTTTCTGGAAATATCAGATGGTCGGCAAGTTTATTTTCAAGCAATAAAGTTAACAGATCCATATCCGCTCCAATTTAGCGTTGAAATTCATAGATAGACCCTAAATTCAGGATCTGCGTAAGCTCATCCAGAGCGGTATAAACTTCACGAAGTAATTGGGGATCAACCAGATCGCCGGCACATAACTCATCACGATAGTGCTGTTCTATCCATTGAGTCAGGCGATCATAAAGCCGGGGATTCATTATTGTCGCAGGATTGACAGTGCTCAATTCAGCATCATTCAACACCACCCTCAGACGCAAACATGCCGGGCCGCCACCATTACGCATACTTTCCCGCAGATCAAAAACGCACACTTCATTAATGGGTGATGATGTTTGCGCAGTCAGTGACTGTAAATAGGCCCAGACAGTTGCGCTCTGGCGGCACTCTTCAGGCACAACAATCATCATTTTTCCATCAGCTTTACTCAGTAATTGGCTATTAAAGAGATAAGAATCCACCGCGTCTTCGATACTGACCTGCTCTGAAGAGACTTCAATTGAGACAAAATCATGCCCCAACACCGCCATTTTCTCTTTAATTTCAGCCAGAACCTGATCCTGATCCAGATAAGCATACTGATGATGAAAAAGGACATTCCGGTTGCTCACCGCAATTACATCATTATGAAAAACACCGCTGTCAATGGCGACCGGGTTTTGCTGCACAAAAACAGTTTGTGCCGGATTAAGCTGGTGCAACCGTGCAATGGCTTCACTTGCTTCCAATGTTTGTCGTGCAGGATAGCGCTGGGGCACCGGGCTGCCACGCAACGCGCTACGGCCATAGACAAACACCTGTATGCCTGGCGTACCATATTCACCACCGAGGCGATTATGGTTTGCCGCCCCTTCATCACCGAAATTTTCATGCTGCACAAGCGCCTGATGATGGACAAAATGGTTTTGATCAGCAAAAGTGGCTTTTAACGCGGCTGCCGTGGTTTCTACTTCCAGCGAACGGTGCAGTTTGTTATTTAAATTTGCCACGGTGAAATGTACCCGTTGGTCAGCACTGTCCGCCGAAGGTGACACTGTTGCCGCGTTTGCTGTCCACATTGATGAAGCAGAGCTCAGTTTTGATAATAACACTGGAGAATATTTAGCTGCTTTATCAAGTACTTGCTCATCACTGCCCGTAAAACCTAAATTACGTAAGGCGGGAATATTGGGACGTTGTTGTGGTGGCAGCACCCCCTGAACAAACCCCGCATCAGCCAGCGCTTTCATTTTCATCAGCCCTTGAAGCGCGGCTTTGCGTGGGTTAGACACCCGGTCCCGGTTATGTATAGACGCTTTATTATCGACTGAAAGCCCTGCGTAATGATGGGTCAGACCAACCAAACCATCAAAATTTGCTTCAAAACCGGACATAAATACCTCTGGAAAAATTGTATAAGTTAATCAGGAAAATGGATCCCCGGCGCGAGCGTTTCAGGTAACGCGAGTTTGTCAGTAACCAAAGATGCCATAGGCCAGGCACAGTAATCAGCAGCATAATAAGCACTAGGGCGGAAGTTTCCCGAAGCGCCAATGCCACCAAAAGGTGCTTTACTGGAAGCCCCTGTCAACGGTTTATTCCAGTTCACAATTCCGGCTCTCGCATCTTCCGACAGACGTTGGAACAACGACGCATCCGGCGAAATCAAACCCGTAGCCAATCCGAACCGGGTGTTATTCGCTATTGCCAGCGCTTCATCAAACGTGTCATAACGTATAAGAGTGAGTAGCGGACCAAAGTACTCTTCATCAGGCACATCGGCCACCCGGCTAACATCAATAATCCCAGGTGTCAGCAACGTTGATTGAGGATCGCGTTGTTCCAGCGAAACCAGCGAAATCCCACCGAGTTTTTGCAGCCGATATTGCGCTTCCAACAGATTCTGAACCGCCTGTAGAGAAATGACGCCCCCCATAAAAGGTTGGGGTTGTGCATCCCAATGAGCTGGAACAATCTGTTCAGTCACCGCCACCAGCCGCTTAATCACCGCATCCCCGTGCGCACCATTTTTTACCAGTAATCTGCGGGCACAAGTGCAACGTTGACCCGCGGAGATAAATGCTGACTGCACAATAGTGTAAACGGCAGCATCAATATCATCGCAAGCATCCACAATCAGTGCGTTGTTCCCTCCCATTTCAAGGGCGAGCATTTTCTCTGGCTGACCACCAAACATGCGGTGAAAGTGAAAGCCAGTATTGGCACTCCCGGTAAACAGCACACCATCAATCTGCTTGTCCTCCAGCAGCGCCGTGCCCGTATTACGCGCCCCTTGAACCAGATTAAGCACACCGGCGGGTAAACCGGCTTTTTCCCATAGTTTTACGGTCTTTTCCGCGGTCATCGGTGTCAGTTCACTCGGTTTAAACACCAGCGTATTACCGGCAATAAGCGCAGGGATAATATGACCATTCGGTAAGTGACCAGGAAAATTATACGGACCAAAAACCGCCATCACACCATGAGGGCGATGACGCAACAAGGCCCGGCCGTCCGGCATAATGATTTCCGACTCTCCGGTGCGCTGTTCCCATGCTTCGATAGAAATCGCCGCTTTACCTATCATGGATTGTATTTCAGTACGGGCTTCCCATAATGGCTTGCTGGTTTCTTGACTGATAACACGCGCCAAAGACTCTTTCTCGTCATTTAGCAAAACAGCAAACTTCTGGACAATCTTAATTCGCTCGCTAACTGACAAATGTGACCACGAATAAAACGCCTCACGGGCAGACTGGCAAGCTGCTCTAACTTGAGAAGGATCAGCGCTGTTAGCTTGCCACAGAATTTTCTGATCTATTGGGGCGAATTTAGTCATCAACTCACCCTGCCCCTCAACCCATTCGCCCCCAATGTAATGTACTTGATGATTCATATCTTAGTGTTCCCTTGGAAAAAGAGTGACGAGTCGTACCTGATTTCCGTCATTGATTTGGAGTGCATCCATTTCCGCTGATGTTAAAAAAATCTCATCACTGTCATACGCAACATTCAGTAACAGCGCACGAAAGTCACTAAAGCGCTGATTAGCAACGATGCAGGGTACCCCATCAGTTCTGGCAACTGACTTAACCCGGCTGACAGGAACAAGCCGACTCTCTTTTACTGCACGTATCCGGTCGATCTCGGCCTGTAGTAAAGCGCCTGCATCAAAAATATCAATATGGCCTTCATAGGCCAGACCTTCTTTTTCGAGGATCGTTCGGGCCGGTACCGTTTTCTCATGAACCTGCCCTATTACCCGCTGTGCCTCAGCGGGTAATAGGGATACATAAACAGGATGAAGGGGCATCAATTCGGCAATGAAGGTTTTCGATCCAATACCGGTTAAGTAATCTGCCTGGGAAAAAGGAATACCAAAAAAGTGCAGTCCCAAGGCATTCCAAAAAGGTGAATTTCCCTTCTCATCCGCGACACCACGCATTTCAGCGAATATTATTTTAGAAAATAGATCCCTGAATGCCGCAATAAAAAGGAAACGCGCTTTAGAAAGAAACATGCCGTTTTTCCCTTTATGATATTCCGGATCCAGGAACAAGGTACATAATTCGCTGTTACCGGTCTGATCTTGTTCCAGCGATAAGGCTTCAATAACTTTATAAATTCCCAACTCACGTGACGAACGAATGGTTCTTTGTACGCGAAAGTTATAAAACGGCTCCTCCAGTCCTACCGCCGCTTCTATGCCGCTGACACCCACAACACGATTCTCGCCGGTATCTTCCAGCACAAAAAGGAATCCCTGCTGGGCCCTGGTCAGTTTTCCATCGAAAGTATCCACGCTACGTGAAATACGTGAACGTAATTGCTCCAGGTTATTTGGCAAAGATGTCAGACCTATACCAGCGCGTTCAGATAAGGACTGAATACCATTTAAGTCACTATGCCGGACAGTTCGGAAAAGCATCATAACGTCACCTTCAACTTACCATTAACCCACGAACCGCATGATGGCGCTTTCAAGGCGAACCAGACCTTCATCAATATCAGCAAATTTGATGTTTAATGCCGGCGCAAAGCGCAACACATCCGGGCCGGCAATCAAGGCAATTAATCCTTCCTCTGCGGCTATATTGGTTAACTGCTTCGCCTTACCCTGCCAAGCTTGATTCAATTCAGCGCCTAAAAGCAGCCCTTTGCCCCGTAAACAACTGAATAATTGATAGCGCTGATTCAATTCCGATAACTTATCCATGAAATATTCATGGCGCTGCTGAACTCCGGTGAGGAGCGCGGTCTGATTAACCATTGAAAACACCTTATTGGCAACGGCTGCTGCCAGCGGATTACCACCAAACGTCGTGCCGTGTGTTCCAGGTTGAAAAACCTCAGCAATAGGTTGTTTTGTCAACATGGCGCCGATAGGGAAGCCCCCTCCGAGGCCTTTAGCACTGGTAAGAATATCAGGCTCAACGCCATATTCCTGATAAGCATAAAGATATCCGGTACGGCCCATGCCAGTCTGAATTTCATCAAAAATGAGCAACGCCTGAAAACGATCACATAACGTACGCAATTCCTGCAAAAATGCAGGGTTGGCGGGAATAACGCCGCCTTCACCGATAATCGGTTCAACAATAACCGCACAGGTGTTCTCAGAAATGTGTTCTCTGATCGCAGACAAATCGTTATAAGGAAGATGAGTAATTTCTTGAGGAAGAGGAGCATAATCTTGTGAATATTTTGGTTGTCCTCCTACCGTAACAGTAAATAATGTCCTGCCATGAAAAGAATCTTTAAATGAGATAATCTCGCTCTTATTTTTTCCATATTTATCAGCAGCATATTTTCTAGCTAATTTTAATGCCGCCTCGTTAGCTTCTGCTCCTGAATTGCAGAAAAACACCTTATCAGCAAAAGTATTTTCCACGAGTTTCTTTGCTAATTTCAGCACGGGCTCATTGGTGTAACCATTTCCTATATGCCATATTTTCTCAATCTGAGAAATTAACTCATCTTTTAATTCCGGGTGAGCGTGTCCTAATGAATTAACCGCAATTCCACCAGCAAGATCAATATATTCCTTGCCATCCTGATCCCATACTCTCGAACCTTTAGCCCGAACAGGTATGAACTTAGCAGGAGAAAAACAGGGTACCATATAGTGATCAAACCAACTTCTCTGAATATTTTCTGACATAGATCATTTCCCCTTAAAATAGAGAGTATTCGGACGAGATAAAACAATATGCTCCGCATCATTTTTCATCTCATACTTACACAAATGATTAATGAATGCCGAGGTAAAAGGTTGACCAAGTTGAAGCCTAAAAAGCCTTAAAAATAATAAAATTACAGGATTTCGTTAATATTATTCTTATTAATCCTCATCACTATTTTCGAGAAATAGTTGCTCAACCATTGGACAGATACTGTTGCTCACGCCTAACAAAGTCAACACAAGTTATAAACAAAAAAAATACTTTTTGATCTCGTTCAAAATTCCAAGAAGTATTTTTATGCACAATTTATGCACTTATCATGAATAAACAAGGAATAAATGGTGAATAAACTAAACCTGCTACATATTAGATGAGAAGAATAAATAAATAATTATTCATTAATAACGCCAGAAATTTATCCACTTAAATGTAAAATAAAATTTGACGGAATTTAATCTTGTAAAAACCGGGGTAAATCTATCGTCAAAATAACAAAATAAGTGAACAATCCGACTATAACTTAATACAAAATTAACTGTCCTGCCAAGAAGCTTGGTTGTGTCTGAACTTTGTTAGATTTCAAACAATAACAACATCACTACCTAGTCGGATTATTTGTAACAAATTAATCGCATTCAGACTTATCCTGATGATTTACCTGGGTAGACAAACAGATAAGAGACTATCCGAAGACAATTATTTATGGGAATGATTCCTTTCCTCATTCTGTTTTAACATAGAAACAATCCGGTATAAACAATGTATACCGGATTATCACATCAACGTTAAATTATTCAATATTTCTTAATATATCAGTATTACAGCGCCTCCTCATCACAATGCATTGCCAACGCCCTATTCAGAGCCTGAGCTAAAGCGATTCTATGTTCCTTATTCTCCATCAAACTCGCATGGTTACCTGGAACTGCAATCAACTGAAGTAAAGAGTCAGGCATTATCTGTGCCCAGCCTAACGATGGGTCCATAGTTAAAGATTTCGGTTCTTCATCCGCAACAAAAGGATTAGGCGGGCAAGGTTCCATCGCATAAAACTGATGCAGCGTTACCGCTAATGCCTGCGGCTCATACTCTTCGACTATTTGTATATAATGCTCTCCCTGCTCCCAACGTTTGGCGACTAAATCAGGGCGAAGACTGGCGGGATATAACGCCAATTCCTGTGCCGCTTCAATAAACTGCACCAAATTCAGCTCATCAATTCGCCGGTACAATGCCGCAATCTCTTCTGTGTGTTCCTCTCCAAACTGCTTTATTAACACAGCAAAGAACAGATGGTTGAGTTGCACAGGCTCCTCACTGACATCATGAGGAGCCGGCGTATCAATCAATCCCAGGAAGTTAACCTCCTCCCCGGCATGTAAAAGCCACTGGGCAATGGCATAAGCCAATATGCCGCCGGAAGAGTAACCCGCTATCCGGTACGGACCTACCGGTTGAACCGCTTTCATCAAGTTGATCATTCTGGCCGCATGCTCTTCCATCGTCGCCATCGGTTCTTCACTGATGGACGGCCAGGGCAGCGTATAAACCGGATAGTCTGACCGGATATGTTGAGCCAGCCCGTACACATAGGAATAGTCTTCCATTCCACTGGGCACAAAAAACAATGGCAGCGCCGTTCCGCCCGGTCGCACCGGTATGGCACTGGTCTGCGGCTGAGACAGCAAATCTGAGGTGATTTTTGCTGCCAGTTCAGACAACACAGGGAATTGGAACAAGGCGTTCAAGGTACAAATCAAACCCTGACCAGCGATAAGATTGACCATTCGAATGGCAAGCAGTGAATGGCCGCCCAGAGCGAAGAAGTTGTCATGCCGGCTGACCTGTTCAATCCCCAGCAATTCACGCCAAATATCCGCCAATGCGATTTCTGTTTCTCCTCGTGGTACAGCGTAAACCTGACGGGCAACCGCTTTTTCGTCCGGTGCAGGTAATGCCCGGCGATCCAATTTACCGTTCCGGGTCAGCGGGAAAGCACCCAGCCGGACAAACGCCGACGGTATCATATATTCAGGTAATCGGGTTGACAGATGCGAACGCAAATGTTGAGCCAGTCCTTCCTCATCATCCGCGACCACATAAGCGACCAGACGCTTATCCTCCCCTTTACCATCAGTAACCACCAGTGACTCACGAACGGCAGGGTATTCCATCAGACGCGCTTCTATCTCTCCGGGTTCTATACGGAATCCCCGGATTTTCACCTGCTGATCATTGCGCCCCACATAAATCAGGTTACCATCCGACAAATAACGGGCAAGGTCACCTGTCCGATACATACGGGCACCCGGCATCACTGAGAATGGATCATCCAGGAAACGCTCTGCGGTCAGATCCGACCTGTTCAGATAACCACGGGCGACACCCGTCCCCCCGATATAGAGTTCACCTACCGCGCCCCGCGGCACTGGCTGACCCCGCGCATCAAGCAGGTAGATACGTGTATTGTTTATTGGACGGCCGATAGGGATCTCCTCCCCCTGATAATCGGGTGGACAATGCCATGCCATGACCGCAACGGTGGCTTCGGTTGGGCCATAAATATTAAAGGTGTTATACCTGCCGGCTAACGATTGCAATAATGCAGAACCCAGCGCCTCCCCTGCAAATATCAAGGTTAAATGCGTTTGTAACGGGGGCAGTTCGTGAGCATTCTGAAGGACGGCAGGCGGCAAAGTCAGATGAGTAATACGCTGTTCATCCAGATAATGCCACAAGGCATTCCTGTCATAACGGACATCGTCTGCCAGAATATGGAGGGCAGCGCCCGCACCATAGGCCATCACAATGTCCGCAACGCTGGCGTCAAAACTAATGGAGGCAAATTGCAAAACCCGGCTATCCGGTTTAACACCCAAGCGATCAATATGGTCGATTGCCAAATTTATTACGCCACGATGTTCCACCATCACGCCTTTGGGCACACCGGTGGTACCTGAGGTATAAATCACATAGGCCAACTGTCTTGAATGCAGTGATAATCCCTGAGGGTTGCTGTCCGGTTGTTCCCAATCCGTATCCGGTTCTAATACCTTCAGCCCTTTCAGTACATCCTGACCCAAAGCCGTACGCCCCACCGCATCCGCCACCACCATGACCGGAGTGGCATCACTTAAAATCCCCCTCAAACGGTCACCCGAATAGGCGGGATCAAGCGGGACGTAAGCACCTCCGGCCTTCAATATAGCCAGCAACCCTATCATCATCGACGTAGAACGGGAGACACAAAGCGCAACACGTTGCTCCGGTATCACGCCCTGTGCAATAAGCTCATGAGCCAACCGGTTTGCCCGCCTGTTCAGTTCGGCATAGCTCAGTGTCTCAGCCCCACACACAAGTGCGGTTGCATTCGGTGTCCTTTGCACCTGCTGTTCAAACAACTGATGAATGCACAGCGGATCAGGATACGGGGTTTCCGTCTCATTCCAGTTTTCCAGCAACAACCTGCGCTCTGCCGGTGTCAAAATATCGATTCCCCCAACTGACTGTTGAGGATCAACTACCATCGCTTGCAGTACCGTGTGCAAATACCCCACATAGCGCTCGATTGTAGGTTGATCAAACAGGGCCGTGGCATAACCCAGAGATCCCACAATCCTGCCATTCTCTTCAGACAGTTCCAATTCCAGATCAAACTTAACTGTGTCTGTTTCAAGAACAGAATCAACAAGCGAAACAGCCAACTCTGGCAGTTCCCATTCCGGGCTCTCATTATTCTGCCAGGCAAACATCACCTGGAACAACGGGGTATGCGCCAGTCGGCGCTGTGGCTGCACGATTTCCACCACCTGTTCAAACGGCAGGTCCTGATGCGCCTGTGCCGCCAATGCGGTTTGCCGCACACGCGCCAGCAATTCAATGACATTCGGCGCATCCGATAAATCAATACGTAAAGCCAGCGTATTGACAAAGAAACCGATCAGGGGTTCCACTTCCTGGTGACTGCGGCCCGCACTCGGTGTGCCGATAACCAGATCGTCCTGACCTGACAGGCGCGACAGGACCATCGCCCAGGCTGACAACAGGGTCATGAATAATGTAACGCCCTGCTGTTCGCTCAGGTGCTTAAGAGATGCCGTTAATTCCGCATCCAGATCGATGAACATAACCCCCGCGGCAAACGACTGCTGAGGCGGACGAGGCCGATCGGTTGGCAAATCCAGCAACACGGGTGCGTCAGCCAGCATGGTACGCCAATAGTCCGATTGCGCCTGGATCCGTTCAGCCGACAGCCACTGACGCTGCCAGGCGGCGTAATCAGGATATTGAATCGCCAGCGGTGGCAAAGGATCACGTTGCCCGGCCAGAAAAGCCGTATAGAGCGTACT
Source organism: Photorhabdus thracensis (assembly GCF_001010285.1). Lineage (GTDB taxonomy): Bacteria > Pseudomonadota > Gammaproteobacteria > Enterobacterales > Enterobacteriaceae > Photorhabdus > Photorhabdus temperata. The sequence goes on from NZ_CP011104.1 coordinate 35,140, forward strand.
CAATTCACTTATCAGCACACCTACAGACCAGCCGTCTGACACAATGTGATGCTGGGTAAGCAGGAACCGGTATTCGTCATCTGTGAGCCGGATAAGAGAGGCACGAATAAGCGGGCCATGACTGAGATCAAATGACGTACTGGCTTCCCCGATGCTCAGATGTTCAAGCACAGTTTCGGTATCCGATACCCCACGCAGGTCATACTGAGACAACGGCACCCCACGGTCCGCCGCCAACAGTTGCACTTGTGGCTGACCGTCAACGGAGACGAAGATGGAACGTAACGCTTCATGACGGGCAAACAACGTGTCGAGTGCCTGCTGCCAGGCAACGATATCCAGCTGACCACTCAAGCGCAGTGTCATCGAGATATGATAAATATCACTGACGCCCTCAAACTGGGCAAGGAACCACAAACGCTGTTGGGCGAATGACAACGGCAACGCCCCTTCACGGGATATCGGCAGAATAGTGGGTAATATCTTGCGCTGTTCATCAAACCGGACACGTATTGCCTCAGCAAAGGCCGTTAAAGTGGACATTTCAAACAAGACGCTTAATGGCAGTTCGACACCCAGCGCTGCTATCCGGTTCATCATCCGTACAGCCAACAGCGAATGCCCCCCCAACGCAAAGAAGTTATCATGCCGGCTGATCTGTTCAATCCCCAGGACTTCACACCAAATAGCCGCCAGCGCAATTTCAGCTTCCCCTTGCGGTGCTTCATAGATCTGACGGGCAAAGGCTTCCTCGCCAGGCACCGGTAATGCCCGGCGATCCAGCTTACCATTCGGGGTCTGCGGGAAGGAATCCAGGCGTACAAAGGCCGCCGGCACCATATAGTCAGGTAAAATCGCACTCAGGTGCTCACGCAAACAGGCAACTAACCCGTCATTCGCTTCCGCCACCACATAAGCGACCAGACGTTTATCCTGCCCATCCTCCCGCGCCAGCACCGCCGCCTCTTGTACCGCCGGGTATTCCAGTAACCGGGTTTCAATTTCCCCCAGTTCAACCCGGAAGCCGCGGATTTTCACCTGCTGGTCGTTACGGCCCAGGAATTCCAAGTCACCGTCCGGCAGATAGCGGGCCAAATCCCCAGTCCGGTACATCCGCGCACCAGATACCGGACTAAAGGGATCCGGTATAAAACGCTCCGCACTCAATTCTGGCCGGTTCAGATAACCCCGCGCCACCCCGACGCCACCAATATACATTTCGCCAATGCAGCCTAATGGCACCGGTTGACCGTCTTTGTCCAACAGGTAGATGCGGGTATTTTTAACCGGCCGGCCAATAGAGCTATCATCCACAGGGGATAACACCGCCTTACAGGTCGCGGTCACGGTATTTTCCGTCGGGCCATACGTATTTAATAGCCGTGGGCGATAAGTTTCCTGGGTAAACCACACCTGAATAGCTCTCTTCTGTACCGCCTCACCCCCAATAATGATTAACCTGAGACAATCCGGCAACGGTGATGCTTTGTCTCTGGTCACCAATTCAGACCAGAATAAAGTCGGCAGAGATATCACCGTAATACGGTTTTGTCGAATTAAGGTGATAAATTCCTGCATCGAAGTCAGCCAGCTATCATCCCGAATCACCAGCGTCGCACCATGACATAATGACGAGAAAAGTTCTTCCACTGAAACATCAAAAGAAAAAGAAGCAAATTGCAGCATCCGGTCTTGCGCCGTGACAGCATAGGTCTCATTAAAACCCAGATAACGTTGATACATCGCCTGATGTTCCACCATTACCCCTTTCGGCTGCCCGGTTGAGCCGGAGGTGTAAATCACATAGGCCAGATGCTGTGGCGTCAACGCCGGGACCTGCGGGTTGCTATCCGGCAAGTCTGGCAGCGTATTCGGGTCCAGTATCGTCAACCCTGCCAGCACCTCTTCGCCCAGCGCAGCCCGTCCAACCGCATCAGCCAGCACCACTGCCGGGGCGGTATCATTCAGGATATACGCCAGACGTTCCCCCGGGTAAGCTGAATCCAGCGGCACATAAGCCCCGCCAGCTTTCAGCACCGCCAGCAATCCCACCACCATCGCCGGGGAACGTGCCACACAAATCGCCACCCGCTGGTCGGGTGTGACACCCAACGCAATCAGTTGATGGGCCAAACGGTTGGCACAGGCATTTAATTCGGCATAACTGAACGTCTGCTCCTGATACACCAATGCCGTCGCCTGTGGGGTTTGCTCTGCCTGTTGCTCAAACAACTGATGAATACATAACGCCTCAGGATACGGCGTTTCTGTTTCATTCCAGGTTTCCAGCAACAGCGTGCGTTCCGTTTCCGGCAGGATGTTCAACGCCCGTATCGGCGTCTCCGGCGCCTGCTCAAGGGCCTCCACCAGACTCTCCAGCGCCTGCTGCATATAACCGCATATCCTGTCCGGCTCAAACGGCTGCACTGCACTAGCCGTCAGCCCCAAAGTGGCCCCCCCGTCCTCCACCGACAACCCAAAGGGATAGTTAGTGCTCTCCTGCCCGCCCAGGAATTCAATACCGTCCATCGTTTCACCCAGCGGATCCTGTTGATCATTATGCCGGTAATTCAATAGAGCACTAAAGAGAGGCGTACCGCTGGCAACCCCACTGCACCGCTGGGCCAGCGCCAGTGAGGCGTGCTCATGCGCCAGCAACCCGGCCAGCCGTAAATGGGCCGCCCGCACGCTGTCCCGTACCGGGGTATCATCAATATCCAGGCGTAACGGCAGAGTATTAATAAACAGCCCCATCCCATTATCAGCGCCTTCTCCCGCCGCCATGCGCCCAAACAGCACGGTACCAAACACCACTTTCTCCTGACCACTGGTATGTGATAACACCTGTGCCCAGGCCAGATGGCACAGCGCCGCCAGACTGACCCCCAAATGCCGGGCCTGATAGCGAAGACGGTCATTCAACCCAGCAGTCAGCATCCGGTAGGATGTTGTCTCCTGCGATCCATCATGATGCACATCCGCCAACCCAAACGGCAGCGTGGGTTCATCCACCGCCGCCAGCATGTTAGTAAAGAAGCGGGTATGTTCCTCCTGACTGATACCCAACCGGGCCTGCGCCACCAGATTGCGGAACGGCGCCGGCGCCGGCAGGCTCTCCTCCTGACCGGTAAGATACGCCAGTACTTCGCGATTCATCACGTCCAGCGTGGTATGGTCACCAATCAGGTGATGCAGCAATTCCAGTAAAAACCAGCGCCCATCAGTCTCCTGCGCCACGACAAAACGCAGCAGCGGTGCCTGACCCAAATCAATACGATAATGACGGGGATCAAAACGTTGAACCAGTTGATCACCCACCGGCCCATCAGCCGGGTCCAACGTCAATTCAGTGACCGATAACGGTACCTGACGCCAGACCACTTGCGCCGGCACTGACAATCCTTGCCAGATAAAGGCCGTACGCAGAATATCGTGCCGATCAACCATCTGTTGTACCGCGGCCAAATAACGGTCCAGCAGAGGCCGGTCAGCAAAAGCCATCTGACTGACTAACAAATAGGGATCACCTTCGTTTGCCAGTAAGTGGTGAAACAAAATACCGTCCTGCAACGGTGACAGGGCATAGATATCCTGAAGATTAGCTATTCCGCCCGGTACCTGTTCAATGATGCTGTCAATCTCAGGCTGAGTCAGATCAATCAACGGTAACATTGCCGGTATAAGTGTCGTCGTCGCGGGTGTAATCACATTAGCCGGTGCCATCACCGCGCGATGCCGTCCCAACGTTTGGGCCAGTGCCGACAATACCGGCGACTGGAACAAATCACGCGCCGTCAGTGTCAACCCCTGGTGACGCAGGCGTTCAATCATGCGTACCGCGAGCAGTGAATGGCCCCCCAAGGCAAAGAAGCTGTCATGCCGGCTGACCTGTTCAACCCCCAGTAATTCACGCCAAATAACCGACAGGGCGATTTCCGTTTCGCCTTGCGGCGCCTCGTAAACCTGACGGGCAACGGCTTCACCATCCGGCGCCGGTAGCGCATGACGATCCAGTTTACCGTTCGGAGTCAACGGAAACGCCTCCAGACGCACAAAAGCCGACGGCACCATATAATCAGGCAAAGCGGTACTCAGGTGGGCACGCAGGTTGTTCATCAGCTCCTCATCCGCTGTTGCCGCCACATAGGCCACCAACCGTTTATCCGACCCTTCACCCAATGCCAACACAGTAACCTCACGCACCGCCGGGTGTTCTGCCAACCGGGCCTCAATTTCACCCAGTTCAATCCGGAAACCGCGGATTTTCACCTGCTGATCGTTGCGGCCCAGAAACTCCAGATTGCCATCCGGCAGATAACGCGCCAAATCCCCGGTGCGGTACATGCGTGCATCCGGGTTATCACTGAACGGATCAACCAGGAAACGTTCAGCAGTCAATTCAGGATGATTAAGATAACCACAAGCAACCCCATCTCCGCCGACATAAATCTCCCCAACCGCCCCCAACGGCACCAGCTGACCATACGTATCCAACAGATAAACCCGCGTGTTGGCTACCGGTCGGCCAATCGGGATGCGGATCGCTCCCTGTGCTAATGCCGTGATACGATATGTCGTCGTAAAGGTAGTGCCTTCACTCGGCCCATAGCCATTCAATAACTGTTGTGGCGGACTTGTGCTCAGTACCTGCCCGACAACATGGGGATCAAGGGCATCTCCCCCGACAATCAGGAGCTTTAATTGCGGCAGAACCGGAGACAGCTCCGCCGCCAGCTGGTTAAACAATCCGACACTCAGCCACAGCACCGTCATTCGCTGAACCTGTAGAACTTGTACAAACTCCAGCGGTGTCAGCAAAGTGGCACGATCGACCACCACTAACGCGCCGCCATTAAGCAACGGTGCCCAGACTTCAAACGTGCTGGCATCGAAAGCCGGATTAGCGGCAAAGGCCACCCGATCGTCCGGTCCAATTTCGGCATAGCCATTATTGATGACCAGCCGGACCACCGCACGATGCGGCACCAGAACCCCTTTGGGTGTACCGGTCGAACCGGAGGTATACATAATATACGCTGACCCGGCGCTGGAGCGCAGTAAGCCGGGGTTGATGTCATCTTCCTCGTTGCCCAGGTCTGTCTCATCCGAGAAACGCAACAGCGGAACAGCCAGATTAGCCGGAATATCCGCCTGTGTATCAGTGAGCAGCAACCTGGCTGAACAATCGCTTATCAGCCAGTTTTTCCGTTCGTCCGGCACACTGGGATCAATCGGCACGTAAACGCCGCCGGCTTTAAGGATAGCTAATTGGGCCACCACCAGCGCCATCGATCGTTCTAACAGGAGCGCAACATGGTCACCGGGGCAAACCTTTTGTTCGATCAATTGACGGGCCAGCCGGTTAGCACGGGCATTCAGTTCCGTATAGCTCAGCGTCTTCTCTCCCGCTATCAGTGCCGTCGCTTCCGGGGTTTTCTCCACCTGCTGTTCAAACAACTGATGGATACACAACGCCTCAGGATACACGGTTTCCGTGGCGTTCCAGGTTTTTAACAGCAATGTACGTTCCGCTTCCGGCAGGATGTTCAGTGCCCGAACGGGCATTTCCGGGACTTGCTCAAGCGCCTCCACCAGACTTTCCAGTGCCTGCTGCATATAACCGCATATCCTTTCCGGATCAAACGGTTGCACTACCTGAGCCGTCAGCCCCAGGGATTCAGCAAAATCCTCCACCGACAGCACAAACGGATAGTTGGTCCGCTCCTGTTCACTCAGGAATTCAATGCCGTCCATTGTTTCATCCAGCGGATCCGGTTGAACATTATGTCGATAGTTCAACAGGGCACTGAAGAGGGGCGTACCGCTGGCAATCCCACTGCACTGCTGGGCCAGCGCCAGTGACGCATGTTCATGCGCTAATAATCCGGCCAGTCGGGTATGGGCGGCCTGCACGCTGTCCCGTACCGGCGTATCATCGATATCCAGCTGCAACGGCAAGGTATTAATAAACAGCCCCATACCATTGTCGGCGCTGTCCCCTGCCTGCATCCGTCCAAACAACACCGTGCCAAATACCACTTTCTCCTGCCCGCTGGTACGCGACAACACCTGAGCCCAGGCCAGATGACACAGGGCTGCCAAACTGACCCCCAAATGCCGGGCCTGACTGCGCAGACGATCATTCAGCTCAGGCACTAACATCCGGTGAAATTCCGTCACCTGTGAGCCGTCGCGGTGCACCTCTGTCAGCCCGAATGGCAACGTGGGTTCATCTACCGCCGCCAGCATCCCGGTAAAGAAACGGGTATGCGCTTCCTGACTCACCCCCAACCGGGCCTGCGCCACCAAATTGCGGAAAGGAACCGGTGCAGGCAAGCTATCCGCCTGACCAGTAAGGTATGCCTGTACTTCACGGTGCATCACTTCCATTGTTTCATGGTCGCCAATCAGGTGATGCAGCAATTGCAAGACAATCCAACGGCCATCGGTCTCCTGCGCCACCACAAAACGTAATAACGGCGCTTCGCTCAGGTCAAGACGATGATAACGCGGATCAAAACGCCGGGTTAACTGGTCACTCACCGGACCGTCAACCGGGTTCAGCGTCAGCTCAGTCACCGACAATTGGGCCTGACGCCAAACCACCTGCGCCGGCACTGACAATCCTTGCCAGATAAAAGCCGTGCGTAAGATATCGTGCCGATCAACCGCCCGTTGAACCGCTGCCAGATAACGATCTAACAGAGACCGGTCAGCAAAGGCCATCTGACCCGTCAATAGATACGGATCCCCTTCGTTCGCCAGCAAGTGGTGGAATAAGATACCGTCCTGCAACGGCGACAGGGCATAGATATCCTGAATATTGGCTATCCCGCCCGGCACCTGTTCAACGATACGGTCAATCTCAGCCTGAGTCAGATCAATCAGCGGCAACATCGCCGGCGTCAGTGTCGTGGCTGCCGGGGTGATGACGTTAGGCGGCACGGTCACAGCCTGGTGCTGTCCCAATGACCGGGCCAGTTCAAACAGCACCGGAAACTGGAACAGATCACGCGCCGTCAGTGTCAATCCCAGATGACGCAGGCGTTCAACCATCCGTATCGCGAGCAGCGAATGACCACCCAAAGCGAAGAAACTGTCATGCCGGCTAACCTGTTCAATCCCCAGTAATTCACGCCAAATCGCCGCCAGGGCCATTTCCGTTTCGCCTTGCGGCGCGGCGTAAACTTGATAAGCAAAGGCTTCATTGTCCGGTGCCGGCAATGCCCGGCGATCCAATTTACCGTTAGGAGTCAATGGAAATGCATCCAGACGCACAAAGGCCGACGGCACCATATAGTCAGGTAAAATAGCACTCAGGTGGGCACGCAGGCTGTTCACCAGCCCATCATCTGCTGGCGCCACCACATAGGCCACCAGCCGTTTATCCGGCCCTTCCCCCCGAGCCAACACAGCAACTTCATGCACAGCTGGATGTTCTGCCAGATACGCCTCAATTTCCCCCGGTTCAATGCGGAAGCCGCGGATTTTCACCTGCTGATCGTTGCGGCCCAGAAACTCCAGATTGCCGTCCGGCAGATAACGCGCCAAATCCCCGGTGCGGTACATGCGTGCATCCGGGTTATCACTGAACGGATCAACCAGGAAACGTTCTGCGGTTAACTCAGGCCGATTGAAATAACCCTGAGCAACGCCATCTCCGCCGACATAAATCTCACCGATCACCCCTGGCGGTACCGGCTGCTCATAGGCATCCAACAGATAAACACGGGTATTCGCGATTGGCCGGCCAATCGGGATACGGGTCACGCCCTGCGCTAACGCCACGATAGGGTATATCGTGGTAAAGGTGGTTCCCTCACTCGGGCCATAGGCCTGCAACAATTGTTGAGGCGGGCTGTCACGCAAAACCTGGGCAATCACATGTGGATCCAGCACATCGCCACCAACAATCAGAATTTTGAGCTGAGAAAGAACCGGGGACAACTCTGCCGCCAACCGGTTAAACAGCCCGATAGTCAGCCACAGCACCGTGATGCGGTGCGTCTGGAAAGCTGGTATTAACTCCTGTGGTGTCAGCAACGTGGCATGGTCGATAACCACCAGCGCACCGCCGTTAAGCAACGGAGCCCAAACTTCAAACGTGCTGGCATCGAAAGCCGGGTTAGCGGCAAAGGCCACCCGATCGTCCGGTTCAATTTCGGCATAGCCATTATTGATGACCAACCGGACCACCGCACGATGCGGCACCACCACGCCTTTAGGCATACCCGTCGAGCCGGAGGTATACATAATATACGCTGACCCGGCGCTGGAGCGCGGTAAGCCGGGGTTGATATCATCTTCCTCGCTGCCCGGGTCTGTCTCATCCGAGAAACGCAACAGCGGAACAGCCAGATTAGCCGGAACATCAGCCCGTGTATCGGTGAGCAGCAACCTGGCTGAACAATCGCTTATCAGCCAGTTTTTCCGCTCATCCGGCACACTGGGATCTATCGGTACGTAAACAGCCCCTACTTTGAGAATAGCCAACTGCGCCACCACCAGTTCCATCGATCGCTCTAACAGAATCGCAACAGGGTCATCCGGGCGAATTCCCTGTTCGATCAGCTGACGGGCCAGCCGGTTAGCACAGGCATTCAGTTCCGTATAGCTCAGAGTCTTCTCTCCCGCTATCAATGCCGTCGCCTGCGGGGTCTTCTCCACTTGCCGCTCAAATAACTGATGAACACATAACTGGTCAGGATACGCGGTTTCCGTAGCGTTCCAGGTCTCTAACAACAAGGTACGTTCCGCTTCCGGCAAGATTTCCAATGCCCGAACGGGCATGTCCGGTGCTTGCTCCAGGGCTTCCACCAGACTTTCCAGCGCCTGTTGCATATAACCGCACAGGCTTTCCGGATCAAACGGTTGCACTACCTGAGCGGTCAGCCCCAGAGTGGTGGCGCCGTCCTCTACCGACAGCACAAACGGATAGTTGGTCCGCTCCTGTTCACCCAGGAATGCAATCCCGGCCATCGTTTCATCCAGCGGATCCGGTTGAACATTATGTCGATAATTCAACAAGGCGCTAAAGAGGGGCGTACCGCTGGTAACCCCGCTGCACCGCTGGGCCAGCGCCAGTGACGCATGTTCATGGGCCAACAACCCGGCCAGTCGCAAATGCACCGCCTGCACACTGTCCCGTACCGGGGTATCATCCATATCCAGCCGCAACGGCAGCGTATTGATAAACAACCCCATGCCATTGCCGGCACCTTCACCTGCCGCCATACGTCCAAACAGTACGGTGCCGAACACCACTTTCTCCTGCCCGCTGGTACGCGACAACACCTGCGCCCAAGCCAGATGGCACAACGCTGCCAGACTGACGCCCAAACGCCGGGCCTGACTGCGCAGACGGTCATTCAACCCGGCGGTCAGCATCCGGTAGGATTCCGTCTTCTGAGATCCATCACGATGCACATCCGTCAGCCCGAACGGCAGCGTCGGCTCCTCCACCGCCGCCAGCATGTCGGTAAAGAAACGGGTATGCGCGGCCTGACTCACCCCCAACCGGGCTTCCGCCACCAGATTGCGGAAGGGAACCGGCGCAGGCAGACTCTCCCCCTGCCCGGCAAAATACGCCTGCACTTCACGGTGCATCACTTCCATTGTTTCATGGTCGCCGATCAAGTGATGCTGCAACTCCAGTAAAAACCAGCGGCCATCGGTTTCCTGCGCGATAACAAAATGCAACAGCGGGGCCTGATTCAGCTCAAGACGATAGTGATCCGGATCAAAACGCCGGGTTAACTGGTCAATGACCGGGCCGTCAGCCGGGTCGAGCGTCAGTTCCGTCACCGGCAAGGTCGCCTGACGCCTGACCACCTGCGCCGGCACAGATAATCCTTGCCAGATGAAAGCAGTACGCAGAATGTCATGGCGATCAACCACCTGTTGCACCGCGTCCAGATAACGGTCCAGCAGAGCACGGTTAGCAAAGGCTACCGGATAGAGCACCAGGTACGGGTCGCCTTCCTTTTCCAATATGTGGTGGAACAGGATACCGTCCTGCAACGGCGACAACGCATAGATATCCTGAATATTGGCTATCCCACCCGGCACTTGGCCGACGATGTGGTCAATATCAGGCTGAGTCAGCTCAATCAGCGGCAACATCGCCGGTGTCAGCGCCGTGGTGGCCGGTGTAATGACATTGGGTGGGACTATCACGGCCTGATGCCGTCCCAACGTTTGGGCCAGGTCTGACAGCACCGGCGACTGGAACAGATCGCGCGCCGCCAGTGTCAACCCCAGGTGACGCAAGCGTTCAATCATCTGCACGCCGAGCAGTGAATGACCGCCCAACGCAAAGAAGCTGTCATGCCGGCTTATCTGCTCAATACCCAGTAACTCACGCCAAAGAGCAGCAAGGGCGATCTCAGTCTCCCCTTGTGGAGCTTCATAAATCTGCCGGACAAAATCGTCTTCCCCCGGAGCAGGCAACGCCCGGCGATCCAGCTTGCCATTTGGGGTCTGCGGGAAGGACTCCAAGCGCACAAAGGCTGCCGGAACCATATAATCAGGTAAAATGGCACTCAGGTGGGCACGCAAATCGGACGTCAATCCCTCATGCGCTGCCGCCGCCACATAAGCAACCAAACGTTTGCCTTGCCCACTCTCCAACGCCAGCACCGCCGCTTCTTGCACCACCGGGTGTTCCAGCAACCGGGTTTCAATTTCACCCAGCTCAATACGGAAGCCACGGATTTTAACCTGCTCGTCATTACGGCCCAGGAATTCCAGATCACCGCCCGGCAGATAACGGGCCAAATCCCCGGAGCGATACATCCGCGCCCCGGCTACCGGGCTAAAAGGATCCGGTATAAAACGCTCTGCACTCAATTCCGGCCGGTTAAGATAACCGCGCGCCACCCCGACGCCACCAATATACATTTCACCCACGCAGCCTAATGGCACCGGTTGACCATATGGGTCCAACAGGTAGATGCGGGCATTTTTAGCCGGCCGGCCAATAGAATGCGCATCGGCTGGAGATAACACGTCCTTATAGGTCACCGTCACGACATTTTCCGTCGGGCCATAACCGTTCAACAGCCGGGGCCGGTGGCCTTCCTGCCTGAACCAGTCCTGAATAGCGTTCTTTTTGACCGCCTCACCGCCAATGATGATGAGCCGGAGATCATCCGGCAGCGGTAACCCAGTATCTCTGGCCGCCAACTCAGACCAGAACAAGGTCGGCAGTGACACCACCGTAATACGATATTGCCGGGTTAAATCAATAAATTCCGGCATCGAAGCCAACCAACTGTCATCGCGAAGAACCAGCGTAGCCCCGTTACATAATGACGAGAAGAAATCTTCCACTGAAACATCAAAGGCAAAAGCGGCAAATTGCAACACCCGGTCTTGTGCCGTGACAGCATAGGTGTCATTAAAACCCAGATACCGTTGATAAATCGCCTGATGCTCTACCATCACCCCTTTCGGTTGCCCGGTTGAGCCGGAGGTGTAAATCACATAGGCCAGATGCTGTGGCGTCAACGTCGGGACCAATGGATTGCTGTCCGGCTGGTCTGGCTGGGTATTCGGATCAAGCACTGTCAGCCCCGCCAGCGCGACTTCACCCAATGCCACCCTCCCGGCCGCATCAGCCAGGACCACTGCCGGGGCGGTATCATTCAGAATATACGCCAGCCGTTCCCCCGGATAGGTTAAATCCAGCGGCACATAAGCGCCACCGGCTTTCAGTACCGCCAGCAAAGCCACCACCATCGCCGGCGAGCGTTCCACGCAAATCGCCACCCGCTGGTCCGGTGTGACCCCCTGCGCAATCAGTTGATGGGCCAGACGGTTGGCCCGGCTATTCAATTCTGCATAACTGAGGATCTGCTCTTGATATTCTAACGCCGTGGCCTGCGGGGCCAGCTCTGCCTGTTGCTCAAACAGCTGATGGATACATAATGGGTCAGGATAAGGGTTTTCCGTGACGTTCCAGGTCTCCAGCAACAACGTGCGTTCCGCCTCAGACAACACATTAAGCTGTCCGACGGGGATGTCCTCACCCTGCCTTTTTGACGCAACCAGCACCTGCAAGTGTTCGCTCATCCGCTGAACCACTTCCCCGCTCAAACGATTTTCATCGTATATCCAGCGAAAACCGCCCTGTGCATTCACCTGGAGCGTCAGCAATTCACCGGATACCTTCTGATCACACGGTGTGTCATCTTGTATCATCGAGACGGCGATCTGCCACGGCCAGCGGGTTGTCAGCGCCGGAATAGCCTGCAATGAAGGAAAGCGAATAAGGAGATCATGACTAAATGCCTGGTGCCGCGCCAACTGGACAAGCTCGTTATCAATCCAGTCAGCTACCGCTCTCCACGGCTTATCAAACGCCACCTCAATGGTCATCGGCACCACAGGCGCCAGATCGGCCAGGTTATCGTTTTCCTTCACGCCCCAACCAATTTGGAATTCGGTTTGCTGAGTCAGGCGCGCAAGGTAAATGACAAATGCCTGCAACAGTGTCCGCAATGGGTCTTCTTCTCTATGTTTTGTCAATGGGGACTGCCAAAGGCTTATTGCCCATCTGGGCTCCGCTTGCTCCCCGACGGTCTCGAAAGGTAACTGGAGCGGTTGCAAAGCGGCAAGGCGCTCATACCAGAATAATTCACCGGGTGTGAGCGCTTTGAGAATATTCTTTGTATTTTTAGTCTGTGATGAAGCGTCATTTGCGCTGATTATGTTTTCTGATGTCTGAGAGAGGAATTCAGCGTTAAGAGCACTTCCTGCTTGAGCAATGCTATCTTTCATTTACTACTCCAACGAATTTGCTAGAAATTTGAAAACTGTCATTCCTGACAGCCATCACCAGTATTTTCCTTACTTCTTGCCCCAAGAAATAAAAACGGACACATCCGACATCTCTTCAAAATACGCAAATACTGGATGCCATAGCCCAGTTAATAGCCATATCATTAACAACACTACGACATTAACTCCCCTGACAACGAAATAAATAATTCAATTTATGATCCGGAATAAAATATTCCATTTTCGCTCCTGTTTTTTAGATAAATTAGATTAATTCTCTGTAATCCCTATTGGCTGATGATAAATTACACAATTAAAGACAAGCCAATTCCCTGCATTTATTATGCATATTTAACAAAAATATAACTTCAGGTTAAAAACCATCATATACGACATTATTTTATAACACCAAAATAGTACCACCAGTGTAGATACCATAAACAGACCCACACCAGCTTAAATATATTTCTTTATAACGATTAGATTCCATTGCAAATAGAAACGTTATTTCACTCAATACCACCAAGAAACAATTATAATTTAGAATTAACTCCACCACATATTATTCCATAATAATAGAATAATGTAACAAGTGTAATTATTAACTCTGTATGATATTGATTAAAATGACAAACACTCCAGAGAAATCGTTTTTTGATGCGATTCCTCTGATATCCGGCGATATTAGCCATGACGAGGTATAAGCAGGAAAAGAATTTAATGCTATTCAGTTCAAAAACACCGAATAACAGATACATTGAGACTGTCCGCCACTGTTTTTTCACTTCTTGTTATCCTGAGTTGTTTAAAATAACAACAATATATACCAAGACGAGATCATGAAATTAAAGCTGATTAAACCAGCCTATATCATCACCAGGAAATACATTGCCATTATCAAATTTTCGATTATTTTTATCAAAATAAATATTTTCAATAATTACTCTACAACTAAATACACCGTCTAGATACCCAGAAAATCAAAAAAACAGAATAAAATTAACAATAAAATTAGATTTAGATCACATAATAGAAAATAATAATAATAACTAATAAATACAATCAAATAATTTATTGTGAAAATCATCCTTTTGTTTATGTTACTTCAACATAGAAATAATCCAGTATAAACAATATATACCGGATTATCACACCAATATTCAATTATTTTATATTGATTAATATATCCATGTTACAGCACCTCCCCATCACAATGCATTGCCAACGTCCTATTCAGAGCCTGAGCTAAAACCGTTTTATTTTCATTATTTTCCAATAAACTAAAATAGTTACCCAGAATAACAATCAATCGAAGTGAAAAATCAAACATTATCTTACTGACTATTTGCGCATAACACGCTATCTGCTCCCAACGTTTTGCAATTAGATCATGACGGGATATAACGCCAATTCTTGTGCATCTTCAATAAACTGAACAAAATTCAGCTCATCAATTCACCAGTACAAAACTGCAACCTCTTCTGAGAAAACTCTCTATTTATTCCTTCTATAACTTACATCTTTAAATATCAATGTCGCAGCAGCTAAAATGACTGGAATGGATAAGATTGCAAAAATAGTGCTGTGATTTAATCCAAATCTGATAAGTTCTGCCCCAAATAAAGCCCCACAGATCCCGCCTAATCTTCCAAATCCTAACATCCAGGCAACACCAGTTGCTCTACAATTAGTCGGATAAAATTGTGCTGCAATTGCTCCCATTGATGCCTGTGCGCCATTCATTGTTGTCCCTGCAAGAAATATTAAGATACTCAATAAAAATACATTTTCTCCCTGACCAATAGAAAAGACCAAAATACCAGTAAGAACATAATTAGTTGCTACTACCTTGTGAGGATTAACCCGATCCATTAACCAACCAGAGAAAACAACGCCTATTCCACCACCCAAAGGAAATAATGCCGTAAGCACTGCCGCCATACTCAGGCTAAAACCAGCATCGTTCATTAAAATCGGCATCCAACTTGTCAAAACATAAAAAACCAATAATCCCATGAAATATGTTATCCATAACATTGTTGTCCCAAGTAGAAATTGACTGGACAAAATAGTTTTGATTGACGATTTATGTATAATTTCTTCTTCATCAAATGTAAATTTCTTTACATCATTTAAAAGTCCGTTTGTCATTTTAAACAAAATTCGTCTTATATTTTCTTCTGAGTTACCTTTTATAATTAGATATTTCAATGATTCAGGCAGTAGGAAAAAGAGAAATACAGATAAAAACAGGGGTAAAAGACCACCTAAAATCAGAACACCTTGCCATCCAAAATGTGGGATAATCCATGCAGAAAACATTCCGCCTATCGCCGCACCAAAAGGAAAGCCACAAAAAACGATATTTATTAACAAAGACCTCCGATGCTCTGGCGCATATTCAGATATCAACGTTATTGCATTTGACATTGCTGCACCAAGACCCAATCCCGTCAAAAAACGCAAAATAGTTAATGTCTGTATTGAATCAGCGGCGGCGGTAACCAAACTAAACAGACCAAAAACACCCACTGATATTGTAAGTACTGATTTTCGACCAAATCTATCAGCAAGCGGACCAGAAAAAAGCGCGCCTAATGCTAAGCCAAAAAGTGCAGCGCTCATGGCTGGCCCAAGAACCGTGCTTTCTACGTTAAAATCATTCATCACTGCGGGTGCAATATAACCAATTAATGCTGTATCGAAACCATCAATAGTAACGATAGAGAAACACAGAATTAATACTTGCCACTGGACTTTTGAAAGTTTTTGACTATTGATAATATTCTGGATATTAACTGTTGTAATACTATTCATGTTGAATCACCGACGTCAAGGAATCCATTATTATTAATTAGGAAGATAAATCATTCAGTTAACTTCAATTAACCGCAATGTAAAATATGGATGCAAAACAGAAACTAAGATTTTATTGATAAAAGAGAGCTAATTGATTAATCCAGCCCTCTTTTAATTATAAAAGAAACTCATTCAAGTTCAAATTGACGTAAGGCACGGCGATCATCCGTGTGATCATATTGGGCTACTTTGAATTTACGTAAATCTGATTGTTGAACCATTGTACTGTCACCAACAGGCCGATCACCTTTTATTGTTACTCGTTCCATCAAACGCGGATTGGGATAATAATCATGAACCGCGGCATGTTGAACAGAACGATTATCCCAAAACACGAGCGTATTAGGTTCCCAATGATGCCTGTATTGATACTCTAAAATGGAAGTGGAACGATATAAGCTATTCAATAATTCAAAGCTCTCTCTATCATCCATGCCTTTGATATATCGAGTGTAGTGAGGATTAACAAATAAAACTTTTTTTCCAGTTACCGGATGTATACGCACTACCGGATGGCTAACGGGTGGATATTGATCTTCATTTTTACGCAGTTGTTGCCTCCCTTTATCCGTTTCAGGAAAAAGATATTTGTAAGATGCAAAATCGTGTATAGCTTCAAGCCCAGAAATAAATTGCTGCATCTTATTTGAAAGTGCGTTATAAGCGGCGGTCATACTCGAAAAGCATGTGTCCCCGCCAATTTCGGGAACAATTTTAGAATAAAGCATCGTTCCTAAAGGTGGACATTCCCGGTATGTCTCATCAGAATGCCAGCGATCAGTCAAGACAGGCGGATTACCCTCTTTATAATCAAAGACAATAAGTTCCGGAACTTCTGCTGAATTTTCCGCGAAAGGATGAACCGTCAGCTCACCAAAATAACCGCCAATTCGCAATAAGTCTTCCGCTGAAAGATTTTGGCCCGGAAAAACCAAAACTTCATGAGTAGCCAATGCATCAGATATCGCTTGAATGCATCCATCATCTAACGGTTGACTCAAATCAATGCGGGTTATCTCAGCACAGAAATATGGACTTAGTTTACGTAAAGAAAACCTGTCCTTAATATTGCCTGTATTAATTTCATTTATGCTCATGTTATCACCATAATAAATTTTTAATTAACGTTATTATTTCCAAGCCTATTATTATTGTATCTACTGCCCAGGAAATTGATGCCAAAAACATTAAAACCAATGAATATAAATCTCTCAGAATGGATGTTGCCACAAAATTATCTGATATATCCCAAGAGGAAATCACAGTATAAAAAATTGACTCGCCCTATTAAAAATATAATCTATTTATCATTATCAAAGAAACACGCATTAACACGAAAAAAATGCAATTAAAAATAGAATAATTAACTCTCTGTTACCTGATTTTTATAGATATAGCAGAACAGAAAAATGAGTAAAGAAAGAAATCTTATATTATTCCATTATTACGCAACTCAACTATTTCATCATCTTGGTAATTTAGCCACTCTTTTAAGATCACTTCAGTATGTTCTCCATGCTCTGGAGCAGCAGCCCTAACGGTTTGCATGTCACAAAAAAGACTGGAATGAAATGGTTGCCCAACTAATGATAATTGACCAAGATTGGGGTGATTAATTGAACATTTCATTTTCAAATGATTCATTTGCTCATCATTCATGGCTTCCTCTATCGTATACAAAGGTCCGCAAGGAATACCTACAGAATTAAGCTTTTCAATTAGTTCAGCACTTTTAAAATATTTTATTCTTTCTTTCAATTTATTCAATAATGAAGATCTATTCAAAGACCGCAGTGTAATATTGCTATATTCATGAAAATCAGCCAACTCTGGGATATCCAAAATTTTACACAAAAGTTTAAATTTCGAATCTTCAGCGGCAGCAATATTAACTTGTCCATCAGCCGTCGGAAATAACCCTGTAGGCATTAATGTTGGATGATCATTACCCATTTGGGTTGGTACATCGCCATTAGCAAGCCATCTTGCCACCTGAAAATCAAGCATTGAAATTGTAGATTCAAGTAAAGAAGTATAGACCCACTGACCTAGACCGGTTTTCTCACGATAATAAAGCGCCATTAAAACTGCCTGAGCTAACGTCATTCCCGCACTTATATCAGTGATTGCCGCACCAACACGTACGGGCCCGCTACCAGGTATACCAGTAACTGACATTAAACCTGACATTCCCTGAATAATCTGGTCTACAGCAGGTCTCGTACAATAAGGACCTGTTTGCCCAAATCCTGATATACTCCCGCAAATAATACGTTCGTTTATTGATTTCAATGAATCATAATCAAGGCCAAGCCGATATTTAACTTCAGGTCTGAAATTTTCCAGAACAACATCCGCTTTACTCACCAGTTTTTTAAAAATGCTTTGTCCATCATCTGTTTTCAAATTCAGAGACAAACTCTGCTTGTTTCTATGCAGGTTTTGGTAATCAAACCCTTCACGTGAGCCACCCATGCTGTCCCCAAGATCGGCAGGCTCTTCAATTTTAATGATTGTTGCCCCCCAATCTGCCAATAATCGGGAAGTAACAGGGCCCGCTCTATGCCGGGTAAAATCGAGAACAAGCAGATCATACATTGGTAATTGAGACATATATTTTTCCTATAATGAGAATACATAGGTAAAAATTCAAATTTTCTATCTGTAAATAATGAGTAATTAATTTCCAAAAATAAATTAGAATATCCTAAATTGGAAATACCATCGAATCAGGAATTACATTTGTATCTATAATACACACTCTATCTTTGAATTTTAATATATCGTCATCTTGAACTATTACGTCATGTGAACGCCCACAAACAAGTAGTTTACTGGATTCACCATATAAACTTTCATATATCGCAAAAGATGAACATGCTTTAATGCCATAAACATTGACGTCATCTATTGAAATCAATCGTACACCACTGACGATTCGGCATTGAGATCTTCTTCGATACATAACCGTCTTTTGCAGTGCAATAGCTCTGTCCTTAATCATCTTTTGCCCATCACAGAGTACAAAACTCAGTGGAAAATTTTGATCAAAATTCTCCCTGGATGTAATTCTATAATGACTATCTTTAACAAAAAAATTTGGCCATTGTTCAATGTTACCTTCATCCAGAAACTCGTTGTAGAGGGTATAAAGCCATTGAACATCCAATGTGAGTTCACGAAATTCTGGCGTTCTATTCATTGTCTTCATAACCCATAATTTTTTTATAGTATTTATAAAACCCACGAATAGCTGACTCAGTCATCATATGATCCGCATCCCCCTCTCCGTTACCCGCTTCCAGAACGGCTACTGAGTTGGGAGAAGCAGCTGAACCGATCTGAACCATTGCCAATATTTCATTATCGTCAATTGTTACCAATCCAGACGGGCCAAATAAGTTTGCCTGATATAGCCGTTTTTGAATCAATTCAGGGCTATCCGATTCATATCCGAAAAATGTCCAAGTTTTAATACATGAATCAGGCCCATCTGGTTTCACATGCCTCATCACCAAACAATTTAATTGTTGCAAGAATATCAGATTTGGCCAAATGGTCATTACAGCCCCTGTACCATGCTCGTATTCAGATTGATACTCAATTAATCGTTTATCATTAAGACTGAAACCATTTTGAGAATTCAGCTGTTCTTTAAACTGGTCATTCTGAGCTGGCTTAAATGTTGCGGTTGAAACAAGAACACTGCTGCGTCCGTGTTTATCTACTTTAACGTGAGTCTCTTGATCAGAGCGCCAAATACCAAAAGTCAGGAAAAATGAATGCAACAGTGCTGCATGAAATGGATCCTTTACATTTTCTACCTGAAGCTTCCAATTTGCGTGCACTCTATGCTGCATTTTTCCAATAACACGCAATGTCTTGCCATTACATACCCGATCAAAATAAGCCAATATGCCAGGCCCCAAATACTCTTCAAACGATTCAATTTCAAAACTGAAACTTGCAAAAACAACGCCATTCCGCTCTGTTACATTAAGTTGTTCTAATCCATGTTCAGTTGAATCAAAGCATGGTGACATCCCTCCCTTTCCATCAATACCCCGACGAAAAGGCATACCAACAAGAGTACCATCAAGATTAAAAGACCACTCATGATAAGGACATGTAAATAATTTCACATTCCCCCGCTCTTGGTGACATATCTGAGCGCCTCTATGTGTACAACGATTCACAAATACTCTCAGTTTATTTCTTCTGTCCCTCACAAGAATTACTGGAACTTCACCTACGAATGTTTGAATAAAATCACCGATGTCCTTTACTTCAGTGGTTAAACCAACATAATTCCAAGTTCGGCTTTTGAAAATATAATTTTGTTCCCGATTATAAATTTCACGATCTGTATATACCTCAAACGGCACCCGACGAGGCCCCTCAATCGACCATTTCAACGTCAGCTCCTTTTCCTGATTCCTCAGTTTGCTTATTTGTTGAATGCTCATCTGAATTGTGCACTACCAGATCAGCAATTCGCCCCATAACAGACATCAACATAGACCAGCCTTGACGTTGAATTTCAAATAATCGTTCTCCGTCACTCAAAGGTATATTTCGTAAGAATTCATAACCCATTGCCATATGCTCATCATCAGTGATTGTATGAATATCAAAATGATCTCCAGTGGCAGTGGATGCCATCTCAGGCTGAATATGCTTATAGAAGAAAGTTGCTGAGGCTTCGACAACTAAGTGAACCAAAACAACTTTTTCAATATCACTAATTGAATTCATTTTCCAGGGAAACCACGCACTTGTGGATTCAAGAACCGGATCAAATACAGTTTGAAGATCTGTTCGATTCTTCGCTAAAATACGGTTATGGCCTAACTCTTCAATCAAATGAAGCCAAGCCAATTCTTCGAATTTAGGATCCTGTAACGTTATTACCCGCGCCAGAACCATTTTTTGAAAATGGTTCGACCAAACTTGGAAACAATCCAGAAATCTTTTCTTGGCTTCAGGATTTTTAAGCAATCCTTTCCGCACAAGCGCGAATAAACGATGTTTGTCAAATCTATCCATATATTTTTCATTGAGCTGGAACAGTTGTTCAGCAATATTTTTATCACCCACCTTCTCTAATTTCATTTCAGGATAAAAGACTGCCCATGGATCAGTGATATCTTCGTATAAACCGCGAGAATCGAATTGGATTGAAAGACCCCAAAATCCATTAGGTTCCATCCCCTTAAATCCATGTAGTTTACCTGGCGGCACTAAAAGAATATCTCCGGCATTCATATCAGCCTTTACCTCACCCGTCGTATGTGCTCCACCTTCACACATTAATATCATTGATTCGACTGGATGAGTGTGCTCATTTAATTCTTCACCTGCTTCCAAACGTACCCATGCCATAGAAATACGATTATCGCTAGGAAGAAAACGGACAAGAGATTTATTCTTCATAAAATCTTTAACATGCCCTAACCAATGTTCAACACCATCAACTTCAATTGTTCTCATTGATGGAATTTCATCTCGTTTAACCAACGTAATATCAGATAATTTATTCATTTTTATTCTCACTTGTTATTTAAAATACAAATAATTTCACCAAAGCGAGATCATGAAGTACAAAATAACTAAATTAACCTATATCGCTATCAGGAAATACATTACTACTCCCATTTCTCCGCTTAGATCTTTTTAGTCATTAGTACGAAAAGATTCACAATTAAATATACGATTAAGATAACAAATAATCAACAAACAAAATAAAATAAATAATAAAGTTCGATTTAGCTCACATAACTAAAAATCACAAAATAGATAATAAGTAAAAAAAGTATCAAAATAAAAGAACAATAAATTTAAAATTATATATTCCATAGATATATAATTTTAAATATAAATTCCATTATGTATTTAAAAACTTATATGTTTATGGTAGTTATAGTTATTCTTGCATATAATTACTTAAGCCTTTAAAAATAATTACATAAGATAACTACTTCATTTCAGGTTTATTTCCTCACGCTCCTTTTTAAATAATATGAATATTAAAATTACAGTCTCGCCATAGCATGAAAATATCAATTATCACTACATCACACATTTTCAGGGATGCGAGCATTTTGAGCGCAAATTGCATACACCAGAGCAATCACCGCCAGTAAAGCACCGACAATGCAGACCCCGGACCAACCTGCGTAGGAAAAAATCCATGAAGAAATCAGCGATCCGGCAGCAGCGCCAATAAAATTGGACGTCATCATTCCCGCGGTAAGGCGGCTGCGAGCCTCTGGATCTAAACGATAGATAGCGTTCAGGTTAGTAACATGAACACCTTGGATAGCCAAATCCTGCAACAAAATACCGACCAGCAAGGACAATACCGAGATCTGACCAAATGCAACAGGTAGCCAGGACACTAACAGTAATATCAGACCGATACAGGTGAATCGGTTACCCTGCCCTCGATCGGCCATGCGTCCGAACCAGTTGGCCGCGTAAGCACCAGCAGCACCGGCCAACCCGAATAACCCGATAATGGTGTTCGAATAGGAGTAAGGTGGACTAACCAAGAGAAAGGTCAGTGACGTCCATAGCATACCGAACGAAGCAAACAAAAGCCCCCCCAACAGGGCCCGGGCGCGAAACAGAGGTTGATCAGTGTACAGGTGGATTATAGAAGCAAGCAGACGCAGATAACTCAGCTCTACCGGGCTCTTGTAACGTGGAAGTACGAGCCAGAGTGCACCAGACATAGCCAGCATTAACACAGCGGCAACCCAGTAAACGGTACGCCAGCTGCCGAGATCGGCCAGCGTACCAGCCACAGTACGGGCCAAAAGGATCCCTAATAGCAACCCACTCATGACCGTACCCACAACTTTGCCTCGTTCGCCTGGAGCGGCTAAAGTGGAAGCAAAAGGAATCAGTACTTGCGCGACAACCGACAAGCCACCAACAACAACAGTGCCCAAGATGACAAAAGAGAGGCTGGGTGCAAACGCGGTGATCAACAAACCGAAGGCGGACAGAGCAGTCATAAGAACGATCAGACTGCGCCGCTCAATGATATCACCCAGCGGCACCAGCAAGATAAGCCCGGCGGCATAGCTTAATTGGGCTACAGTGACCACACTTCCAGCCGCAGCAGTAGACAAATTGAACTGTGAACCAATGCTGTGTAACAAAGGTTGAGCATAGTAATTGCTAGCCACAGAAAGACCGACTGCCACCGACATAAGCAGCACGATGAACGAAGTCAAACGTGGAGGCGCACTGTCCGGGGAAAACGAGAATTTCACAGGTTTTCCCCAGGAAAAAGCATTCATAATAATTTCTCATTTCTTTGAAATACTACTAACTTATTTTATTAGAGCCATGCTGGCAATTCATAATATTGGATTTTCATTATCTGGAAATCCTTATAATGCTGCCTTGAAATCCTTATAATGCCTTTTGTTTTTTAGGTAGTTTTATTAGGGGGAAAAGTGAAACGACATATTTCTCTTGATCAGCTCGACTTCCGGCTACTCAATGTTTTTATCACCATCTTTCGTGAACGACACGTGGGACGTGCCGCTGATACATTGGGGATGTCACAGCCGACTGTTTCAACACTGCTGGCCCGATTACGTCGAATTTCCGGTGATCCACTGTTTATTCGCAGTGCGCAAGGTATGCAACCTACTGTGCTGGCGCGTAATTGGGCTGAGCCAGTTGCATCAGCGCTGACCATGTTGGAATCAGCGCTCAATGCCCCATCAGATTTTGATGCTGCAACATCCCAGCGTACTTTCAGTGTATACATGACAGATGTCGGCCAAATGCTCATGCTTAACCGACTAATATCCCGGATTGAGACAACAGCTCCCGGTATACGCATCCGGACGATCGGTACCTGGGAAGGTACCCTGGCAGATCAGCTTGATGACAGAAGCATTGATATTGCCTTTGGCTGGATCCCTCAACTTAAGGCACGTAAAACCAGTTCACTGTTATTTAAGGATAGATATGTGGGAGTACATGATGCTGCCACTGCGCCTGCGCTACACCGTTATGCAGTGGCTTATGTTCCCAATTCAGCTCATCAGATTGTGCCTGAACGTTTTCAATTGCACGGCATCAAACCTGTGATCACCGTGCCAAACTTCTTTATGTTGCCGGAAGTGCTTACAGGGACGTCTATCACAGCGGTTGTTCCAGAACGGCTGGTTCGTCTTCTATCCCAACAAAGGAGCACAGCATTGCGCATTGTCGAACTCCCTTTCAAGTTGCCAATGATTAGCATCCGGGTACATTGGTCTGCTGGAACATGGCGAGATGAAGGTATTGACTGGCTGCGAAACCAAATAATAGCAAGCGTCAATGACTATCCTCCTATTAAGGACTTTCCGCCTTGATAAAATTATTTCGAAAAGATATTAAATATTTATAAAGATAAATTAATTTTCAATTATCAAAAAGTTCACTTTGATAATTACCTGTGAAATAAGCTTTCTATTCTAATAATGAAAGGATGTCTCAATCTCAAATGTAACTTCTCATATAAAAATCAATGAGAGGAAATGCATTACCTGAAACTTTTATTATGGAAAGCTTCAGGTATGATAATAGAATTAAAGCAGGGCTATTAACGCCCTACTTTGTTATCGAGTTTTGGCTAAAATATATAATCAGACCAAATTTCGTGGATACTTTTTTATTTTATGGCATTAGCTGAACTAAACCATTGATTGCTTTTTCAAGATATTGACGAGGGCAACCCAGATTTATCCGGATAAATCCTTTTCCCCTGTCGCCAAAACTCCATCCCATTGAAACGACTATTTTGGCTTTTTGTAGTAAGACCCGTTGCAAGGTGTCATCATCCAAATCTAAATCGCGACAATCCAGCCAGGCCAGGTATGTACCTTCTGCTTTTGTCATTCGGCACCAAGGAACCGCAGACAAAGCCTGCTCGAACCAGCAACGGTTTTCCGCCAGGTAATGTTGTAGCTCATCAAGCCATACATCTCCGTGTTGATATGCTGCTGTAGCCGCAGTCATAGATAGCGCATTGAATACATCCAGCCCATGCGCATTCAACCGATTGATAAAGGCACGTCGAAGTTCAGGATTGGGAATGATAAAATTTGATATACGGAGTGATGAAAGTCCAAATGCCTTACTTGTTGAGGTGGCGGCAATGACATTGCTATGCCATTCACTCCCCAGATGCAGTATTGAGGTAAATTTCCCCCACGGTAAAATTAAATCAGCCCAAATTTCATCAGAAATTACGGTCGTACCGTACCCTTTGCAGAGTGTCAATAGTCGGAGTAGTTCGTCACTATTCCAGCACCTACCCGTAGGGTTGTGTGGATTACATAACAATAGCAGAGGCGGTTTATGTTGCTCCAACATGTGTTCCAGATGATTATAATCAATCTTATAACCTTCCATACTTTCAAGAAGCGGGTTTTCAATCATCACCCTGCCATTCATAGTGATAATTTTGGCGAATGAACCATAATAGGGCCCTTGTACAATGACACCTTCCCCCGGTTTACTGAGCGTTTGTATCAGTAAAGCTAATCCAGGTATGACACCTTCTATCGACGTAAACCAATCACGGCATAAGGTCAATTTATGACGTCTTGAAAACCAGTCTATTGCGGCCTGGTAATAATGATCGTCACGTTCGCTATAACCAAAAATACCGTGGTCAGCCCGGGAGTGGAGTGCTTGAAGGACTTCTTTTGAGCATTGAAAATCGAAATCAGACACCCACATTGGAAGCAGGTCAGTCTTATCTAAGCGCAAGGAACGACCTAAAAAGTCCCACTTAATGGAGCTTGTATTGTGGCGATCGATTATCTGGTTGAAATCAGGCGATTTCACGTTGGGTTTCCTTTTTATTCAGGGAATTTTCCGGTGTGATCCTTGCAATACCAAAACCGGTAAAGCCGTAGATAAGAGCCAGGAAGACGGCAGCATAGCACTGGATAGCCCAGGGCAGTAGCTCAAGCGTGCTGACACCTAATGTAGTCGCCATATAAATGCCGGCAGCAGTCCAAGGGATCAACGGCTCTATGACGGTACAGCCATCTTCTATCGTTCGTGACAGGTTTTTATTATCCAGTCCCATGCGACAATAAGCCCCTTTGAACAGCTCCGCCGGGATAAGGAGAGCCAACTTTCCGTTGCAGGTGGCGCCCGTTACCAGAATAGTTGTTGCCAAAGTTGCAGCGATAAGTTGCCCGGTTGTGTGAACAACCTGTAGAAGCCGGTTAATGATGCAGGTCAAGGCGCCAGTGAGTGCTAAAGCGCCGGCGAACGCGAATGCACAAAATGCAAGCAGGATAGTACTCATCATCGATAACATCCCCCCCCCCGATTGAGCAGACGGGGAACATCGCTAACGGCTCCGACGATGTTATGTCCCTGATCAAAGAACATTGAGAGATTGAAGCCGTCTATCAACGCATTAAGGCCCTGTTTAAGGGTGAGCCCCTGGAAACCTATACCAAGTACAATAGCCAATGCACAAGCAGCCAGCATGACCGGAATCACCGGACGTTTTGTTATTGCTCCCCACAAAACCAGTATCGGTGGCAAAATTAACAATAAATTGAAGTGATACAGGCTTTCAAGTGATTGAATAATTTCTGTGACTTTTTCAGGTGTTGCCACGCTACCTGTTAAGCTTGTATGACCCGCAATAAAATAAACAATAGCGGCTAAAACAAAACCCGGAATAGTGGTATACATCAAATGTTGCACATGGCTGTAAAGATCAGTATCAGCAACGATGGCAGCGAAGTTAGTCGAGTCAGATAACGGTGAAATTTTATCACCGAAATATGCGCCTGAAACCACCGCGCCCGCCGCTGCCGCCAAAGACACATCAAGGCCAGCGGCGACTCCCATCAGAGCAACGCCCGCTGTTCCGGCTGCCCCCATGACGTACCGGTACAAACTGAGATAACGCTTGTGATAAAGAAAGCCGCAATCAGTATGTATTGAGGGCTAATCAGTTTTAACCCCCAATACATCATATAAGGTATGGTTCCGCTGAACATCCAGGTCCCAATTAACCCACCTACGCAAATCAGTATCATCATCACCGGCATCGCCTTGGCGAGCTTTGCTACAATCGCATCAATGATGTCATTCCAACGATAACCTTGCCAATATGCCAAGGCTGCTGTTATTCCTGCTGATATGAGCAATAAAGATTCAATGCGTAAATTCAGTTGACCATACCCAATCACCAACAGTAAAAGCATTGCGGCGATTGGCAGTATAGCGAGTCCCAAATTAAGCTTTTTCTTATCATCCATATAAAAACTCCAGTTTCAGATAGATTGTTGAAATAGAATAATGAATTTATTTCGAATGAGATGTAACAGAGATTACTTTTTTATGTAACTGGTTTCATGAGATGTGAAATATGAAATGCTTTTTATTACCTTATCGGAAAAACGGAATCTCTGATGACAAGTTCGGCTGAAAACATATTCATTTGTGGCGTTATTTCTTTTTGGGCACTGAGCTGTAACGCCAGATTAGCCGCCTGCTGAGCCATTCGTTCTATTGGGTTATGTACGGTGGTTAAGGGGGGATAAAGATATCGGGCCGGGACAATATCATCAAACCCAACAATCGACAGTTGTTCCGGTAATTTGATTTTCCGTTGATGTAAAGATCGCACCATACCGGCAGCCGTGACATCGTTAAATGTGACTGCCGCAGTAAAGTTGATGCCGCTGTCTAAGAGCTTTTCTGCTGCCAATTCCCCACCTTTTTCGTTGAATGGAACACTAATAACCCAATCGCCTGGTACGGTGATACCCGCATGAGTCATTGCAGCATGATATCCCTCCAGACGGAGCCTTCTATTATCAATCGGTAGATCTGCTGTTACACAAGCAATTTTTCGATGACCGTTTTGCAGAAGATAGTGGGTAGCAGCCTGAGAAGCACTGACATTATCTAACCAAATGCACCGGTTGGCGATGGCAGGGAAATATCGATTGATAATCACCAATCCTGGTGTATGCGCCGCATAACGTAATACGTCTACATCACTCATCGTACTAACATGCGCGACTATGGCTTCACATCCCTGGTTAATTAAAAAATCTAAGGCAGATTTCTCAAGTTCAGCTTGATATCCTCCACTACAAACCATCAACTTTACTTCTTCCTGCCTGGCAATTTTTTCAACCCCGCGTGCCAAAAGGGAAAAAAAAGGATCCGCCAGATTGCCAGTGAGTAAACCCAACATATTCCCGCATCGTTTTGCCAGGGCAAGTGCAGCAAAATTACGGCGATAATTGAGTTCACGCATAGCTTTTTCTACACGCTCACGAGTGCCTGGTTCGACATAAGCCGTGTTGTTGATAACGCGGCTGACAGTGGCTACCGATACTCCAGCTTGATACGCTACGTCTTTCATAGTGGTCATGCTCCCTCCTCAGCAGTTATATAAAATAAATCATATCTCAATGAATAGAATAAGAGCAGTTGGGAATACGAATTGGGTTTTCAATATACCCACGATAAAACGCTTAACAACCCAATCTACGACCTGGTTTTGAAAACCAGCTATGAAGCTGATTTACGTCACGGATTTATTCAGTGTCATATTCTGTCACCTACCCTGATTAAGTGACAGAACATATGGAACACAAGGATCATTCTTAATCCAACAAGAAATGGTTCATAGATTTAAAGTATTTTGGTGGAATATAGAGATCATAATTATTTTCTTCGAAAAATAGTTTCAATTCAATAATTGATCTGATTGATAATTTCTCATAGATACTTTCGAAATACTTTTCCACGGTACGGCATGAAATTTTCATTTCATTAGCAATGCATTGACTACTGATGCCACGGCAGAATAAAAAGATTACTGTCCATTCTTTTTCTGTCAATATATTATTAGGCGGTCTAAGCTTAACAGATATAATTGTATCATTTTTAATATAATGATGTACTGAAAAATGATTGATTTCTTTAATGTGACAAATTATGCCAATACATTGATTATTTTCATTCATTAACGGGTATTTTTCACAAAAATAGGGTTTAAGTTGTTGACTATTGCTTTGAAGATGAGCCCCAATAGATGATATTCGTTGCATAGTCTGTAAAACCTTACGCTCATGTTCTTCAAAAAGGTGAACAAGATGATTAAACGGTATCGGTAATTCTTTGGCCGTATATCCCGTGACATTAACGTGTTCAGGTAACTTATTTATACCCGCTTAACTTGAAGATGCAGTATTCATAACCTGGAAGTTGTCATTAATACGGCACGACAGGTTCCCGGCCAGTTCCGGTAATATTTCCGTAAAAAAGCGATGTATTGCCTGCTTGAACAAGGTCGTCGAGGCGAAATAATGGTTATTCCTGACTTGTTCATTCATCACCTTCCACAGCCTTTCTATCGGGTTCAGATTCGGGCTGTACGGTGGCAGGTAATGAAGCTCAATATTCATCACATAAGCCCAGTCTTTCACCAGCCTGCTTCGGTGGTAACCAGCTCCGTCAAGGATAATATGAACCTTCTGACTGACCGGATAGGTTTCACGCAGAGCAATGAAAAACTCTGCGATGTGATAACTGTCGATACGGTCATACTCACGTACTACCGTTTTACTAATATCAGCCAGATTAAGGGCCCCCATCAGGTTCAGACGGGTACGGCTTCCCGTGGTTTTCACCGCGGTTTTCTGGCCTTTTCGCATCCAGCCATAAGCCAGTTTCGTCCCCTGCGTGGGATGGACGCCATCAATGAACAGGATGGGCTCATGGTCTCCGGCTTCCTGCTTGAGTTTCCCGTAGGTTTCTATAAAGGCCCGCTGCTGTTCCGCGTTGAACTTGTGTGGCACGCCGGTCGGCTTTTTATAACTGAATCCCTGGTGGTGCAGCCATTTATTCATGCCGGGAACGGTGTAACGGATATCCCACGCTTCTTTGACAAGGCGGATAACCGCCTGTGTGGTGGGCAGAAGATTTGCGGTCAGATAGGCGATAAGTTCCTGAGTCTGTGTTTCGCTGAGATGGCTCTGAGAGCCGCCATTTTCGGGCTTGATTTTACGGTGATTAAGGTAATCGCTGATATGACGATGAACGGTCGTTTCATGAAGACGCAGGGCCTGAGCGATCATGACAGAACTCCAGCCCTCAGAGGCCAGGAGGACCGCTTTGATGCGATCACACTCTCTCTTATCACGGCAGGTGTGATGGAGATGTTCAAGTTCGGCTTTTTGTTCATCGGTAATGAATATTTTCATGACAGATACCATGAACCTCATTTGGGCGAAAATCAAGCAGTTTCAATGATTACGGGTATAGTTTAATAAATGCGTTATTTGCATATATTAAACGAAGTTTCTTATCTTTTACAAACCATGATTCATGACTTCTATCCCACATATTTGTTAACTGAGGGGTAATTTGACTCATATAGGACCTTCAATAATTATTGAATATGAAAGAGAAAAATATTTCAACAATCAGCAAAAGCAGCTATTCGTTCTATCGGGAACGATCCCCTTATAATTAGAAGTTATAGTATTGCTATAATCTCCAGAATTCTTACTTATTAAGAATCAGAAGGGGGAAATTTCTCTTTGCTTTCTTTTAGGTTAGCTAAAATCGATGCTCCAATACCTAAAGGTATCCCTCCTGCAATACCCACTTTAACCGCGTATATAACATCATTAAGACTAAAGTCTATTTCGCCAAATTGATAATACGCAATCATGCCGACGACAAATCTTATAAGTAAGGTTATAATAAATAACGATGCAATAGTCGATAGAGTCAGAAAAAACAATAAATATGGAAAAATAATCGTAGATTTCATTTCTTACTCCAGTTTTTATTTAACTTATCTTCTATTGTACTTCCCGCAACTTCAGAACTTATTGCACCAGAACCCGCACCAATGACTTCAGCAACAGCTCCTGATACTACAGGTTTAAATTTATCAGTAACTACTTTACCGGTCCCTGCACCAATTACAGGGGACAAAGGATCTTTCCCTTGCAATTTAGCGCCTACATACGCACCGGTAATACTCGCTATTTCTGTGAACCAGAATCCCTTGCCTTGCGTTACCGCCCCTGTTCCCGTGGCTATCAGTGCATCAGTCATGTTCACAGAACCATTTGTAAGCTGATTACTAATATTGGCTGTTCCACTGATTAGACCTCCAGCAAAAATACTTCCCACAGTTGCTCCTGATGGTAACAACAGTGGTGCTGCTACCGTGGACATTCCCGCTCCCCATGCTGTTATCAATCCTCTTACCGGATCTTGTCCTTCCGGGTGATCACCTTTGACATGTTTTGACAATGCCGCTGAAATCTCTTGAGAGGATTTACCTTCATTTAACATAGCGGTAGCCAGACTGGATGCTGACCGACCGTAATCCATCATTCCTTTGGGTAAGCTCAGGGCATTATTGTCAGCCACTATTGTCTATGTACGGCGATCTTTCTAATATTTCCTCAATTTTTTTCTTGGCTCTTAATTCCCATCTTTTATCTAATACACCTAATATTTCTAGTTCTTTTTCAAAGTAAGCCCTGCGAAAATCTTTACTTTCATCATTCCTGTTTTTTAATTCATATTCAGATGCCATTTGGCTAGCTACATTTTCCATTATCCAATATAGAAGCTCATTTAAATCTTCAGTTGTTTGCCTAAATATCTCATATCCTCTTTCAGAGTAAACAATATGATATTGATTATTATCAATAATGATATATGCAGAACCATCACCAACAGGCCCTGAATAAACTATTAACATTGATTTAGGTGCATTAATCTTAGCACCTAAAGACCATACTTTTTCCTGTATTTCATTTATGGTTAGCATTATTTACTTCCTTTACATATCCATTTTTTATAAGCCAGTCAACATTCACTCTCTCAGGAAAATTCGGTAATATCTGAATTCCTCCTCCAGGTTGATCAAATGCTGGCGCAATTTTACCTTGCAGTACCGGAAGTGGTTTAATCACTTCATATTCATGATATTTTTCTGCTTTAGAACCTGGAGACAATGCTCGTTTTTCATAAGGAACTCCTTTAGGAGATAAAAATGCGCCATTTGCACTACCATACCTATCTAGTCTAGTACCTACAGCTAAAACATCTTCTTTCGGAGGTTCAGCAAATCCTAATTTAGGTGGCCAATTCCATTCAGTATTAGACTTTCTAAATTTATCATAGGATGAGTATCCTCCCGATTCATTATCTGTTATATACCCGTAATCATTGAAACTGCTTGATTTTCGCCCAAATGAGGTTCATGGTATCTGTCATGAAAATATTCATTACCGATGAACAAAAAGCCGAACTTGAACATCTCCATCACACCTGCCGTGATAAGAGAGAGTGTGATCGCATCAAAGCGGTCCTCCTGGCCTCTGAGGGCTGGAGTTCTGTCATGATCGCTCAGGCCCTGCGTCTTCATGAAACGACCGTTCATCGTCATATCAGCGATTACCTTAATCACCGTAAAATCAAGCCCGAAAATGGCGGCTCTCAGAGCCATCTCAGCGAAACACAGACTCAGGAACTTATCGCCTATCTGACCGCAAATCTTCTGCCCACCACACAGGCGGTTATCCGCCTTGTCAAAGAAGCGTGGGATATCCGTTACACCGTTCCCGGCATGAATAAATGGCTGCACCACCAGGGATTCAGTTATAAAAAGCCGACCGGCGTGCCACACAAGTTCAACGCGGAACAGCAGCGGGCCTTTATAGAAACCTACGGGAAACTCAAGCAGGAAGCCGGAGACCATGAGCCCATCCTGTTCATTGATGGCGTCCATCCCACGCAGGGGACGAAACTGGCTTATGGCTGGATGCGAAAAGGCCAGAAAACCGCGGTGAAAACCACGGGAAGCCGTACCCGTCTGAACCTGATGGGGGCCCTTAATCTGGCTGATATTAGTAAAACGGTAGTACGCGAGTATGACCGTATCGACAGTTATCACATCGCAGAGTTTTTCATTGCTCTGCGTGAAACCTATCCGGTCAGTCAGAAGGTTCATATTATCCTTGACGGAGCTGGTTACCACCGAAGCAGGCTGGTGAAAGACTGGGCTTATGTGATGAATATTGAGCTTCATTACCTGCCACCGTACAGCCCGAATCTGAACCCGATAGAAAGGCTGTGGAAGGTGATGAATGAACAAGTCAGGAATAACCATTATTTCGCCTCGACGACCTTGTTCAAGCAGGCAATACATCGCTTTTTTACGGAAATATTACCGGAACTGGCCGGGAACCTGTCGTGCCGTATTAATGACAACTTCCAGGTTATGAATACTGCATCTTCAAGTTAAGCGGGTATATACAGTTCCCGGATACCTTCCAGCGCCTGTTTCGCTACCGGACTTTGGCTCGCTTTGTATTGGTCAAAGAATTTGCGGCGGGCGGCGGCCCAGCAACCCGCTTCGGTGATATCCGCCCGGGCATGGCAGGTGGTCACAATATTTGGCCACCACCACCTGAGCCAGCAACCCCGGCTCCGGAAGGCCCTTTTCAATCAGCCGGGCCGGCTGGGCTTGGGCATGAATTCGCTGGCAGGCTGCACAGCTGTACTGCGGACAGACATAACGCCGAACGACAAACGTCGCGGGGCGATATTCCAGCCGCTCACTGACTTCATCACGCAAAAAGCGCAGGGCATGACCGCAATCCGGGCAGCTCTTCGTCTCCGGCACCAGCCGGATATCTTCACGGGGTAAAATCGCCGGTAAAGGCTGACGTTTGGGGTGGGCCGGGGGCGCGTTTTCCTTGATATGCAGGCGTGACAGCTGGGTTTCCAGCACGGCGATATCGGTATCGGCATCTTCCTCAAACTGACTGCGTTTGGGACCGGCAGGCAGGGTTTCGCTGTGCGCGCCAAAACACCAGCGTTGCGCCTGTTTCAGGGCCTCTTCCAGCTGGCGAAGATAATCACATTCAGGCTACTGTGGCGCCATTGGGTCACATGTTGCTGTTTTTGTTCCGGGGTATATCGGCTACGGCTCATGGTTCCTCACAAGGTTAAGACAAAAACCTGGCGTGCACGAACCGAATGAGAGGAGCAAGGTGAGTTCACCGGACGTTTACGGTGTCACGATACGTTTTTGCTGTCCTTTTAAATACCCGTCAGCACCGATTTTTGGATTTAGCTCAATATCGGCTTCATCTTCATAAAAAATGGGATGTTTTGCCGAGCACGTTGACAACGCCTCGGTAATTTTCGCCATTTTTTCAGGGTATTCGGGATCGAGTAATTTAAGCGTCGGCGCTGCCCTTCGCCAAACGATCCCCATTTATCCAGCGATTGACGGAAGAACGACCGGCACAAAGGGTTCTGGCGACCTGTGACTGTGAGACAGACATCGTCCGTTTAGTGGTTTGGGATTTTTTGCATATTGATCAGATCGCAAAAATTGGACTGAGTTCCCTCCAAGTGATCTACTATTTTGAAAAATTATTTATAATAATAGCAATATATTTATTGATAGTAATGTATTTAAATTATCTTGATTCAATAATATCTTATTTTTATTGGGATAATGAGTGTTAATAAATATGAAAAACAGGTTAATATAATCGTTTATTTATTTTTAGGTATTTTTGAATTAATAAATGTTAAATGAATTGTTTATTTATACGATGCGAAATTAAATATCCATGAGTATCAGATAAATCACATTGTTTATTGATATAAAATAATCAACAATGAAGTTATTTAAATTTAAAATTGTTTTGCTGCGGTATGTGATATAATGGGATTTATATTTTATCATGATCTGATTATTACAAGGCAATATGTAATCAAGTTATTTTTAATTTTTTATTCCCTATTTTTTGGTATTTACGTTGCCGGCATTTTTTACTATTGAAAAATAATGTGTTATAAATTATTTTAATCTGATGTTATATTTTGTAAATATTTAATAAGTCTGATTTGGTATTGAAATATACGTTCATTATTAGATTGAAGGAGCTGTTTTTTAGGTGATAATTTGTTTAACTTGTTGATATTATTCTGGTAATTTCATGGTTTGTTTTTGTGATTACTTAATTTTTTTGAAATTATTTTAATTTGGTATTAATGGGAAAGGGATAGAGTATAACATTGATTGGGCATTTATGCATAATTGATGTAGTTGATGGTTCCATTTTAAATTATGGAGTTCAGCGTCAGACAATAAAAATTGCATAAAATTAATCGAATTTATCTAAAAACAGGGACGGAAATGGGATGTTTTATTCCGACTCATAAGATGAATTATTTATTCCTTTATCAGGGAAATTAGCGTCGAAGAATTGCTGATTATAGGGTTATTAGCCGGGCTATGGCATACCGCATCTGAGTGTTTTGAATTAATGTCAGACGTATCGGCTTCTATTTCTTGGGGGCAAAAACATGGGTGATGACTGTCAGAAATGACAGTTTTCAAAAATCTAACAGATTCGTTGAGGTATATGATAGATGAAAGATAACATTGCTAAAGTGGGAAATGTTCTTAAATCTGAATTCCTTTCTCAGACGTCAGAAAACATAATCGACTCAAATTATGCGTCACCACAGACTCAAAATACAAAGAATATCCTCCAGACCCTCACACCCAGTGAATTATTCTGGTATGAGCGCCTGACTGTTTTGCAACCATTCCAGTTACCCTTCGAAACCGCAGGAGAACAAGCGGAACCCAGATGGGCAATGAGTCTTTGGCAGCCCCCGTTACCAAAAAATGGGGAAGAGGATTCATTGCGGACACTGTTGCAGGCATTTGTGATCTATCTTGCGCGCTTGACTCAGCAGACTGAATTTCAAATCGGTTGGTGCGTGGATGAGGTAAAAGATAAATCAGCAGATTTGGCACCGGTGGTGCCTATGATCATCGAGGTGGCGTTTGATAAGCCGTGGGGGGCGATAGCTGGCTGGATTGATGACGAGCTTACCCTGCTGGCGCGGCACCGGACATTTAGTCGTGATCTCCTCGCCCGTGTTCCTTCATTGCAGGCTATTCCGGCGTTGGTAACCCGCCGGCCGTGGCAGATAGCTGTCTCGGTGATACAGGATGACAGAGAGGGCGATCAGGAGGCGCCCGGCGAATTGCTGACCCTCCAGGTGAATGCGCAGGGCGGTTTTCGCTGGATATACGATGCAAATCGTCTGAGCGGGGAAGTGGTTCAGCGAATGGGTGAGCACTTACAGATGTTGGTATTATCGAAAAGGGGGGATGATGAAATCCCTGTTTGGCAACTGAATTTACTGCCCGAGGCTGAACGTACATTATTGCTAGAGACCTGGAACGCCACGGAAAACCCGTATCCTGACCCGTTATGTATTCATCAGTTGTTTGAACAACAGGCAGAACAAACTCCGCAGGCGACGGCGCTGGTGTATCAGGAACACCCCCTCAGTTATGCGGAGCTGAACGCTCATGCCAATCGGTTAGCTCATCAACTGATTATGTTAGGTGTCACACCAGACCAACGGGTGGCGATTTGTGTGGCACGCTCCCCGGCGATGGTGGTGGGATTGTTAGCGGTGCTGAAAGCCGGTGGCGCTTATGTGCCGTTGGACCCAACCTACCCGGGGGAACGTCTGGCGTATATCCTGAATGATACCGCCCCGGCAGTGGTATTGGCTGATGCGACCGGCCGGGCGGCGCTGGGTGAAGAGGCGCTGGCGGAATTGACGGTACTTGACCCAAATACTCTGCCGGATCAGCCGGACAGTAATCCGCTGGTCCCGGCGTTGACGCCACAGCATCTGGCGTATGTGATTTACACTTCCGGCTCAACCGGGCAGCCGAAAGGCGTGATGGTAGAGCATCAGGCAATGTATCAGCGTCATCGGGGTTTTAATGATCTCTTTGCCGTCACGGCGCAAGACCGGGTGTTGCAATTTGCCTCTTTCGCTTTTGATGTTTCAATAGAAGAATTATTCTCGTCATTATGCAACGGCGCCACACTGGTGATGCGGGATGATAGCTGGCTGGCGTCGGTGCCGGAATTTATTGCCTTAGTCCGGCAAAGCCGTATCTCAGTGATGTCTCTGCCTGCGTTGTTCTGGTCAGAACTGATAGCCGGAGGCCATGAATTATCGCTGCCGGATTGCCTCAGGCTCGTCATCATTGGGGGAGAAGCGGTCAAAAAGAGCGCCATTCAGGATTGGTTTACGCGGGAAATCCATCGACCCCAACTATTGAACGCTTATGGTCCGACGGAAAATACCGTGACGGCGACTTGTAAGGAAATATTATCCCAGGCAGATGATAATTCTATCGGTCGGCCGGTTAAGAATACCTGCGTTTACCTGCTGGACAGATATGGTCAACCGGTCCCATTAGGCTGCATTGGTGAAATGTATATTGGCGGCGTTGGGGTGGCACGGGGTTATCTTAACCGGCCGGAATTGAGCGCGGAACGTTTTATAGCGGATCCCTTTAGCCCGGTAGCGGGTGCGCGGATGTATCGCTCTGGGGATTTGGCCCGTTACTTGCCGAACGGTGATCTGGAATTCCTGGGCCGTAACGACGAGCAGGTTAAAATCCGCGGCTTCCGGATTGAGCCGGGGGAGATTGAAACCCGTTTGATGGAACACCCGGCAGTGCAAGAGGCAGTGGTGTTGGCGCTGGATGGTGGGCAGGACAAACGTTTGGTCGCCTATGTGGCAGCGCAGGCACATGAGGGGTTGGCTGTCAGTTTGCGTGAACATCTGAGTGCGGTTTTACCTGACTATATGGTCCCGGCAGCTTTTGTGCGTCTGGATACCTTCCCACAGACCCCTAGTGGTAAGTTGGATCGCCGGGCATTACCGGCACCGGGGGAGGATGATTTTGCCCGGCAGATTTACGAAGCGCCACAAGGGGAGGCAGAGATCGCCCTTGCCGCCCTTTGGCGTGAGTTATTGGGCATTGAGCAGATAAGCCGGCATGATAGCTTCTTTGCGTTGGGCGGTCATTCACTGCTTGGCGTGCAGATGATTGAACGCCTGCGTCACCAGGGGTTGACACTGACGGCGCGTGATCTGTTCCAATCGCCAGTGTTGTCAAAACTGGCTCAAACGTTGGGGCAGCACCAGGCCATAATGATACCTGCTAATGTCATTACGCCAGCGACGACGACACTCACGCCGGCGATGTTGCCGCTGATCGATCTGACTCAGGCTGATATTGATCATATTGTCAGGCAGGTGCCGGGCGGGATGGAAAATATTCAGGATATCTATGGGTTGTCGCCATTGCAGGACGGTATCCTGTTCCATCATTTGTTGACAAAGGAAGGCGATCCATACTTATTGCTCTATCCGGTGGCCTTTGCTAACCGCGCTCTGCTGGACCGCTATCTGGACGCAGTGCAACAGGCGGTTAATCGCCATGACATCCTGCGCACTTCTTTTCTCTGGGAAGGATTGTCAGTGCCGGCGCAGGTGGTCTGGCGCCGGGCGCAGTTGTCAGTGACTGAACTGACGCTGGACCCGGCTAACGGTCCGGTCATTGATCAATTAACCCGGCGTTTTGACCCAAGTCAGCATCGTCTTGACCTGAGTCAGGCCCCGCTATTGCGTTTTGTGATCGCCCAGGAAACCGATGGCCGCTGGTTTTTATTGGAGTTGCTGCATCACTTGATCGGCGACCACGAAACAATGGAAGTGATGAACCGTGAAGTGCAGGCGCATTTTTCCGGACAGGAGGATCGCCTGCCTGATCCGGTGCCGTTCCGCAATTTGGTGGCTGAGGCACGGTTGGGAGTGAGTCAGGAAGCGCATACCCGTTTCTTTACCGACATGTTAGCGGAGGTGGATGAGCCGACGCTGCCGTTCGGATTGGCGGACGTGCATCTTGATGGATCTCAAGAGGTAGGTTCCTATCGGCTGCTGACGGCTGAGTTGAATGACAGTCTGCGCAGTTTGGCCCGGCGCTTGAGCGTCAGTCTGGCAGCGTTGTGTCATCTGGCCTGGGCGCAGGTATTGTCGCGTACCAGCGGACAGGAGAAAGCGGTGTTCGGTACCGTGCTGTTTGGCCGTATGGCGGTGGGGGAAGGGGCTGACAGTGGCATGGGGCTGTTTATTAATACCCTGCCGTTACGGTTGGATATTGATGAAACCCCGGTACGGGACAGTGTGCGGGCGGTGCATCTGAGGTTGGCTGGGTTGCTGGAACATGAACATGCGTCACTGGCGTTGGCCCAGCGGTGCAGTGGGGTTGTCAGCGGTACGCCCCTCTTTAGCGCTCTGTTGAACTACCGGCATAATTACCAGCCGGATCCTTTGGATGAAACGATGGCCGGGATTGAATTCTTAGGTGAACAGGAGCAGACCAACTACCCGTTTGAGCTGTCGGTGGAGGATGGGGGCACCACGCTAGGACTGACGGCTAATGTGGTGCAACCGTTTGATCCGGACAGGATATGCGGTTATATGCAGCAGGCGTTGGAGAGTTTGGTTGAGACACTTGAGCGGGCTCCCGAAACTCCAGTACGGGCGTTGAACATCTTGCCTGAAACAGAACGCACGTTGTTGCTGGAAACCTGGAATACCACAGAAACTTCCTATCCTGAGGCGTTATGCATTCATCAGTTGTTTGAACAACGGACAGAGCAAACCCCGCAGGCGACGGCGCTGGTGTATCAAGAACAGACTCTGAGTTATGCCGAATTAAATGTTTGCGCTAACCGTTTGGCCCATCAACTGATTGCGCTGGGTGTTACACCCGACCAGCCGGTAGCAATTTGCGTGGCCCGCTCCCCAGCGATGGTGGTGGCGTTATTAGCCGTGTTGAAAGCCGGCGGCGCTTATGTGCCGCTGGACTCAACTTATCCGGGGGAACGTCTGGTGTATATCCTGAATGATACGGCGCCGTCAGTGGTGTTGGCTGATGCGACCGGCTGGGCGGCGCTGGGTGAGGAGGCGCTGGCGGGGTTGACGGTACTTGACCCGAATACGTTGCCGGACCAGCCGGACAGTAACCCGCAGGTCCCGGCGTTGACGCCTCAGCACCTGGCGTATGTGATTTACACCTCCGGCTCAACCGGGCAGCCGAAGGGGGTGATGGTAGAACATCAGGCGATTTATCAACGGTATCTGGGCTTTAATGACACCTATGCTGTCACGGCACAAGACCGGGTGTTGCAATTTGCCGCTTTTGCCTTTGATGTTTCCGTTGAAGAATTTTTCTCGTCATTATGCAACGGTGCCACGCTGGTGCTGCGGGATGATAGCTGGCTGGCTTCGGTGCCGGAGTTTATTGCCTTAATCCGGCAATATCGTATTACGATTGCTTCTCTGCCGACCTTATTCTGGTCTGAACTGGCGGCCAGAGATGCTGGGTTACCGCTACCGGATTGCCTCCGGCTCATTATCATTGGCGGTGAAGCGGTCAAAAAGAACGCCATTCAGGACTGGTTCAGGCAGGAAGGCCACCGACCCCGGCTATTGAATGGTTATGGTCCGACTGAAAATACCGTGACGGTGACCTATAAAGAGGTGTTATCCCCAGAGGATGACCGTTCTATCGGCCGGCCAGCTAAAAATTCTTGTATTTACCTGTTGGACTCATATGACCAACCTGTGCCATTAGGCTGTGTTGGCGAGATGTATATTGGTGGCGTGGGTGTGGCGCGGGGTTATCTTAATCGCCCTGACTTGACCGCTGAACGTTTCCTTATGGATCCGTTTAACGATAAACCGGATGCACGCATGTACCGTACCGGGGATTTGGCCCGTTACCTGCCGGACGGTGACCTGGAATTCCTGGGACGCAACGACCAACAGGTCAAAATCCGTGGTTTCCGGGTTGAGCTGGGGGAAATTGAAACCCGACTGGTGGAACATCCAGAGGTGCATGAGGCGGCAGTGTTGGCGTTGGATAATGGACAGGGTAAACGGTTGGTTGCCTATGTCGCCGCGGAGGAGCAAGAAGGGTTGACAGTCCTTTTGAGCGAACACTTGAGGGGAGTTTTACCCGACTATATGATCCCGGTGGCCTTTGTGCGTCTGGATACCTTCCCGGAGACCCCGAATGGCAAGTTGGATCGCCGTGCGTTACCGGCGCCGGGGGAGGAAGCGTTTGCCCGTCAGGTCTATGAAGCCCCGCAAGGGGAGACTGAGATCACTCTGGCAGCTATTTGGCGTGAATTATTGGGCATTGAG
Source organism: Photorhabdus thracensis (assembly GCF_001010285.1). Taxonomy (GTDB): domain Bacteria; phylum Pseudomonadota; class Gammaproteobacteria; order Enterobacterales; family Enterobacteriaceae; genus Photorhabdus; species Photorhabdus temperata. The sequence continues at coordinate 75,934 of NZ_CP011104.1, forward strand.
CAGATAAGCCGGCATGACAGCTTTTTTGCGTTGGGCGGCCATTCACTGCTCGCTGTGCGGATGATTGAACGCCTGCGTCGCCAGGGGTTGACATTGGTGGCGCGTGATCTGTTCCAGTCGCCGGTGCTGTCAGAATTGGCTCAAACGTTGGGGCGGCATCAAGCTATGAGGGTACCGCCCAATATCATTACGCCAGCGACAACGAAACTTACGCCGGCGATGTTGCCACTGATTGATCTGACTCAGCCTGAGATTGATCGCATTGTTGGGCAGGTGCCTGGCGGGATGGCGAATATTCAGGATATCTATGCGCTGTCGCCGTTACAGGACGGTATTCTGTTCCACCATCTGTTGGAAAAGGAAGGCGACCCGTACCTGCTGCTCTATCCGGTGGTCTTTGCTAACCGCGCTCTGCTGGACCGTTATCTGGCGGCAGTGCAACAGGCGATTGATCGCCATGATATCCTGCGTACGGCTTTCATCTGGGAAGGATTATCAGTGCCAGCTCAGGTGGTTTGGCGTCAGGCGACCTTGCCGGTAACTGAACTGACACTAGACCCGGCTGATGGCCCGGTCATTGACCAGTTAACCCAGCGTTTTGATCCGGGTCACTATCGTCTCGACCTGAGTCAGGCTCCGCTCCTGCGTTTTGTTATCGCCCAGGAAACTGATGGTCGCTGGTTCTTATTGGAATTGCAGCATCACTTGATCGGCGACCATGAAACGATGGAAGTGATGAACCGTGAGGTTCAGGCCTATTTTTCCGGGCAGGAGGACCCTCTGCCTGACCCGGTCCCGTTCCGCAATCTGGTGGCTGAAGCCCGGTTGGGAGTGAGTCAGGCCGAGCATACCCGCTTCTTTACCGACATGTTGGCGGAGGTGGATGAGCCAACGTTGCCGCTCGGGCTGACGGAGGTATATCGTGATGGATCTCAGATGACGGAAGCCCATCGGATGCTGACCACTGGGTTAAATAACCGCCTGCGTAGTCAGGCCCGGCGTTTGGGCATCAGTTTGGCGGCGTTGTGCCATCTGGCCTGGGCGCAGGTATTGTCGCACACCAGCGGGCAGGAGAAAGTCGTGTTCGGTACCGTCCTGTTTGGGCGGATGCAGGCAGGTGAAGGTGCCGACAACGGTATGGGGTTGTTTATCAATACCCTGCCGTTACGCCTGGATATTGATGAGACCCCGGTACAGGACAGTGTACAGGCAGCTCATAGCCGGCTGGCCGGATTATTGGGGCATGAGCATGCTTCACTGGCGCTGGCTCAGCGGTGCAGTGGGGTTGCCAGCGGTACGTCGCTCTTTAATACCTTGTTCAACTATCGACATAATTCTCAGCTGGTGACTCCGGATGAAACGATGGACGGGATTGAGTTCCTGGACACACAGGAGCGGACTAACTACCCATTAGGACTGTCGGTGGAGGATGATGGTTCTACTTTGGGGCTAACTGCTCTGGTGGTGCAACCGTTTGATCCGGACCGGATATGCGGTTATATGCAGCAAGCGCTGGAAAGTTTGATCGAGGCGCTTGAACAAGCTCCGGAAACACCGGTACGGTCACTGAACATCCTGCCGGAAACGGAACGCACGCTGTTGCTGGAAACCTGGAACGCCACGGAAACCCCGTATCCTGACGCGTTATGTATTCATCAGTTGTTTGAACAACAGGTAGAGCAAACCCCTCAGGCGACGGCACTGGTGTATCAGGAGCAGATCCTCAGTTATGCTGAATTAAATGCCCGCGCCAACCGTCTGGCTCATCAACTGATTGCGCAGGGCGTCGTACCCGACCAGCGGGTGGCGATTTGCGTGGCTCGCTCCCCGGCGATAGTGGTGGCGCTGCTGGCGGTGCTGAAAGCTGGCGGTGCTTATGTACCACTGGATCCAACCTATCCGGAAGAGCGTCTGGCGTATATCCTGAATGATACGGCCCCGGCAGTGGTCTTGGCTGATGAAACCGGACGAGTCGCGCTGGGCGAAGAAGCGCTGGCCGGGCTGACGGTACTTGATCCAAATACTTTGCCTGACCAGCCGGACAGCAACCCGCAGGTTCCTGCGTTGACGCCACAGCATCTGATTTATGTCATCTATACTTCTGGCTCAACTGGGCAGCCGAAAGGGGTGATGGTGGAACATCAGGCGGTGTATCAACGTCATCTGGGTTTTAATGATCTCTATGCTGTCACGGCGCAAGACCGGATGCTGCAATTCGCCTCTTTTGCTTTTGATGTTTCAGTGGAAGAACTTTTCTCGTCATTATGCAACGGCGCGACGCTGGTGATGCGTGATGATAGCTGGTTAGGCTCTGCACAGGAGTTTATTGCTTTAGCCTGGCAAAACCATATTACGGTGATATCTCTGCCTGCGTTATTTTGGTCCGAACTGATTGCCAGAGACAATCCATCACCGCTGCCGGATTGCCTCCGGCTCATCATTATTGGTGGTGAGGAGGTCAAAAAGAGCGCCATTCAGGACTGGTTTACGCGGGAAACCCATCGACCCCGGTTATTGAACGCTTATGGTCCGACGGAAAATACCGTGACTGCGACCTGTAAGGCGGTGTTATCCCCTGTGGATGATAGCTCTATTGGTCGGCCGGTTAAAAATACCTGCGTCTATTTGTTGGACAGAGACGGTCAACCGGTGCCATTAGGCTGCATTGGAGAAATGTATATTGGTGGCGTCGGTGTAGCGCGCGGTTATCTTAACCAGCCGGAATTGAGCGCGGAACATTTTATACCTGATCCTTTTAGTCCGATATCCGGTGCGCGGATGTATCGCACTGGGGATTTGGCCCGCTATCTGCCGGACGGTAACCTGGAATTCCTCGGCCGTAATGACCATCAGGTGAAAATCCGCGGCTTCCGTATTGAACTGGGAGAGATTGAAACCCGGCTGGTGGAACACCCGGCGGTACAAGAGGCGGCGGTGCTGGTGCGGGAAGATGGGCAGGACAAGCATCTGGTCGCTTATGTGGTGGCGGAAAAGGCGGAAAAGAGTGATGGGTTGGCAGCCCGTTTGCGTGAACATTTGAGTGCGATTTTACCTGATTATATGGTGCCGTCGGCTTTTGTGCGTTTGGATGCCTTTCCGTTGACGCCAAACGGCAAACTGGACCGTCAGGGCTTACCCGCACCGGACGAAGAGGCGTTTGTCCGTCAGGCTTACGCAGCGCCACAAGGCGAAACAGAAACCGTATTGGCGGCGATTTGGTGTGAATTGCTGGGGATTGAGCAGGTCAGCCGGCATGACAACTTCTTCGCGCTGGGGGGCCACTCACTGCTCGCCATGCGAATGACCAATCTTGCCGTAGGCCGGGGTTTGATTTGTACATTGAATGCCTTGTTCCAATTTCCGGTGCTGGCCGAATTGGCAGCGAAAATCACCTCAGATTTGCTGTCTCAGCCGCAATGTGTTGCCATCACAGTGCGACCTGCCGGGACAGGTCTGCCACTGTTCTTTGTTCCCAGTGGGATGGGTGACTATTCCTATGTCTTCGGGTTGGCTCAACATATCCAGTCAGGTTATCCGATTTATGCGCTACCCTGGCCGTTCATCAGTGAAGAACCGATGTCGACAGTGGAAGAGCAGGCGGTCAGAATGATCAGCTTGATGAAAGCGGTTCAACCGACAGGTCCGTACCGGATAAGTGGTTACTCTTCCGGCGGTATATTGGCTTACGCCATTGTCCAGCGGCTTTTGCATGCCGGTGAGACGGTGAACTTCCTGGGGCTGATTGATACTCCGGCTCCTCATTATTTTGGGGAGCAGCCTGTACAACCCAAACATCAGTTCTTGACTGAGCTAGTCAGGCAGTCAGGGGAGGAACACTCAGAAGAAGTTGCAGCATTGTACCGGCGAATTGATGAGCTGAGTTTGGTGCAATTTATTGAAGCGGCACAGGAATTGGCGTTATACCCTGCCAATCTGCGCCCTGATTTAATTGCCAAACGTTGGGAGCAGATAGAGTGTTATGCGCAAATAGTCAGAGAGTATGAACCGCAGGTATTAGCGTTAACGTTGCATCAGTTTTATGCGATAGAACCTTACCCCTCCAGTTTTTTTGTCACGGATGAAAAACCGGACCTCTTAAGTGCAGACCTATCATTAGGCTGGGCAAAGGTCATGCCTGACTCTTCACTGCAGTTGATTGCTATTTCGGGTGATCATTTTAGTTTGTTGGAGGATAAGGAACATAGAATCGCTTTAGCTCATGCTCTGAATAAGGCATTGGCAATGCATTGTGATGAGGAGATGCCGTAATACTGATATATTAATCAATATAGAATAATTTAATATTAATATGATAATCCGGTATATATTGTTTATGCCGGATTTTTTATAGTGCGCCGGCATGGCGCGCAGCACTGTGACAGGCGCTATCTGTTGACTGTGGTAGTCAGGCAGATGATAAAAAACCGGATGTTGCTCTGAGGCGTTGGATAAGGCTTCCGTGATTTTTGCCATAGCAAGAACGTAGGTAGCCAAATTGTTGTAGCGAATGTTGGTAAACCAGTTTATCTATTCAACGAGTTACAGGGATAAAAAAGCCATAGTTTTTCCGATGGTTTTTTCCGCAGTCAAATTAAATTATGTGATTTAAATCACAAAAATAAACAAAAAACAAAACTATTTTGAAATTATTACCATTAATTATTAAATGATTAATATTAATCTATTTTTTATATGATTAGTAACATTTTAATAACATGGGTTTATTTTTTGTATAAAAATATAATGCCTTGTTTTTGTTATTATCTTATTTAATCAACCCCCAATTTAGTTGCCCAGTTGATTATTAGCCACAAATATTGATCACTAAGTGCAATGGGTGGTTAATACTGCTTCGAAATGGTGGGATAGAAAGACAATGAAAAGCAGTAGTTGGGTGTTTACGGTTTTTTGTAGCGTGATTACAGGCAACCAAGCCGCAGACCGGTTAGAACAACAGTCAGAACAACAACTGATCCATCAACAGGCACGTCAGCAAGCGCTGGAGGCTCAATTAGCCCCACCCCCTGCGGATGTTCGCCTGTCTGTACCCGAAAAAGCGGTGTCATCCACATTCCCAATGGAAACACCGTGTTTTCCCATCACCCATGTTGTATTGGCAGGCACCGAAAATTTCCCGCATTGGTTACCGTTCAGGCATGTTGCCCAACAGAGCGAAAACCATTGCCTCGGTGATAAAGGCATTAGCCGGCTGATGACCCAATTGCAAGATCAGCTCATCAATCATGGCTATGTCACCAGCCGGGTTCTGGCTCCTCGTCAGGATCTGCATACCCAAACCTTAAAATTGGTAGTGACACCGGGCAGAATCCGGCATATCCGCTATACCCCGGACAGCGGCCATTACATTCAACGCTTCACGCCATTCCCCGCCCGTGAAGGCAAGCTGCTGGATTTACGGGATATTGAGCAGGGATTGGAAAATCTGCAACGTTTTCCAACTGTTCAGGCAGAGATGAACATTGTCCCGGCAGAGCAACCGGGGGAAAGCGATATTGTGCTGGACTGGCGTCAGTCACGGCACTGGCGAGTCGCCACTTATCTGGATGATACCGGTTCCAAAAGCACCGGGCGTTATCAAGGCGGATTCACCTTTTTTCTGGATAACCCGCTGGCGCTAAGCGACCTGTTCTACCTCTCCGGGGGACGCGATATTCACGCGTCTGCCGGGAAAGGCAGCCAAAACGACACGCTCTATTACTCCCTGCCCTTTGGCTACTGGATGGCGAGCGTGACGGCCAGTCATTACGATTATACCCAGACGATAGCCGGGCTGAATCAGGCGATTCAATACCGGGGCAAAAGCAAAAACCTGTCTGTCCAGTTCAGCCGGGTTCTGCACCGTAACGCGGACCAGAAAACCGGGCTTAACGGTGAAATTTATCGTCGGGCATCCCGCCATTTTATTGATAACACGGAAATCGACGTTCAGCGCCGGGAAACGGCGGGCTGGAAGCTCGGGCTATCCCATCATCACGTTATTGGCAGTGCGACGCTGGATGCCAGGGTGACTTACCAACAGGGTATGCGTTGGTTTGGCGCGCAACCTGCGCCGGAAGAGTATCGCAATGAAGGGACCGCTTTACCCAAAATCACCCAATTCTCGGCGACGCTTGCCGGGCCGTTAACGCTGTTTTCCCAGCCCTTTTCTTATCAGACCCAGTATCTGCGCCAGATAAGCGCCAGCCCATTGACGCCCCAGGATCGATTTTCAATCGGCGGCCGCTGGACGGTACGCGGCTTTGATGGCGAGTTGACCTTATCCGCTGATCGGGGTTGGTACAGCCGTAATGAACTGGACTGGCAAACCCCGCTGAAAGGGCAATCGCTGTATCTGGCAATGGATTATGGCGAAGTGGGCGGTCGGGGCAGTGACGCTCTGCTCGGAAAACACCTGGCGGGGAGTGCCCTGGGCTGGCGCGGCAGCCTGAAAGGCGTGAGCTACGACTTGTTTGTCGGTGTCCCGCTGTCCAAACCCGCCGGTTTCCAAACTTCCCCCGTCACGGCCGGATTCAACCTGTATTGGCAGTACTAATCAGAATAACAACGCTGCCAGCGTGTAGCGTGTGAGTGGAGCAAACGTCATGAACAAGCAGTTGTATCGTATTATCTTTAATCAGGCCCGCCAGATGTGGATGGTGGTAGCAGAGATTGCACGTGCCGGACGGGGACAAACAGCACACCGCGCTCGTCGCCCGTCTTCACCACGGTGTCGTTGCCGGCTTACTGTGCTACGATTCAATCTTTTGTTAGCCCTTGGCGGAATTTCGCTCACCGCACAGGCGAACATTGTGGCGGATGGGCAGGCACCGGGCCATCAGCAACCGACGATTATCCACAGCGCCAACGGCACGCCGCAGGTCAATATCCAGACGCCCAGTGCTGATGGCGTTTCCCACAATACCTACCGCCAGTTTGATGTGGATAAACAAGGCGTTATCCTCAATAACAGCGCTAACACCACTCAGACGCAACTCGGTGGGATGGTGGCCGGTAACCCGTGGCTGGCGAAAGGGGAAGCCAACATTATCCTCAATGAAGTCAACAGTCATGACCCCAGTCATTTGAATGGCTGGATTGAAGTGGCTGGCCGCAAAGCGGAGGTGGTTATCGCTAACCCCGCCGGTATCACCTGCAACGGCTGTGGGTTTATCAACGCGCATCGCACCACGCTGACCACCGGTGAGGCGCTGATGGAACAGGGCCGGTTAAAAGGCTTTGATGTCAATCAGGGGGAAGTGCGGATTGACGGGCATGGCATGGACAGCACACAGCAAAGTTACACCGATATTATTGCCCGCTCCGTCGCGATTAACGCCAAATTACATGCGCAAGACCTGAAAGTGACCACCGGACGCAATATTGTGGATGCCGCGCACCAGCAGATTGAAAAAAAATCGGCTGACACTGAAAAGTCCCCGGAGTTTGCGTTGGATGTGGCGGCCCTGGGCGGCATGTATGCCCATAAAATTAGGTTGATAGGCACTGAAGCGGGTGTGGGGGTGCATAACGCCGGTAACATCGGTGCGACGGCGGGTGAAGTGCATATTACCGCGGAGGGCCTGATTGAGAACCGCGGCACCCTCAGCAGCCGGGATGCGTTGCAATTGACTTCTTCCTCCGATGTCACTAACGCAGGCAAATTGCTGTCACAATCGACGGTGAATTTACACACCAAAGGGGGGCTGGATAATCAGGGCCGGGTAGAGGCGCGTAGTGATGCCACTGTCACCGCGGGCACGATACACAGCAGCCATGACAGTGTATGGGCGGCGGGGTTGGATGATAACGGCAACACCACCCGGCCCGGTTCACTGACGTTGACCGCGCAGCACGTTCAGGCTAATGGTAAAAATCTGGCAACCGATACGCTGGCTATCCACAGTCAACAGATTGACCTGAGCGACAGCCAGACTGCGGCCGGACAGATTCAACTCACCGCCGATCAATCGGGGATAAGTACCGCTCATGCTACCGTCAACGCCAACCGTCTGACGGCGAAAACCCCCGGCCAGTTTAACAACGACGGCGGCCAGTTAGTGGCGCGGGAAATCCACCTCACGGCGCCTGATATCTCTAACTTGAAGGGAAAAATTAACCAGACCGGTAGTGGTGAACTAGCGCTCAATACCCGCACTCTGAATAACCGTGAGGGGATGGTATTCAATCAGGGGAAACTGACTCTCACCACTGACCGGCTCGACAACCATCAGGGCACTATTGCCAGTCAGGGCGAGGACCTGCATCTCACAGCACATCAGGCAGATAACACTCAGGGCACCGTGCAACTGGCGGGCAACGGGAAACTGTCACTCAATACCCAACGGTGGCTTGGCAATCAGGGCAAGCTGCTCACCCATGGCGCCCTGACGATACAGGCCGGTGAACTGCAACTGAACGAGGCCGAAACTCAGGCCGGGCAGATTACCGTCAACGCTGACACCCTGAGCCATCAACGCGGTGTGATGCAACAACAGGGCAAAGACACCCTGTCCCTTACCACCCGGCGACTGGATAACCAAAGCGGCACTATTGCGGGTAATGGTAACCTGAACCTGAAGGCAACGACCGTCGATAATCGTCACGGCCACCTTGTGGCCGCCGACCAAGGCTCGCTGGCACTGACCGTCAAAAACACGCTGGACAATCAGTGGGGCAAACTGGCAGCGGGCAACGCGCTCAGGCTCAGCGCTGCCGAACTGAATAATGGTCAGGGGAGCATGGTTGCCGCCGGGGACAGCGCCACCCTCACCATCGGCAAAGCCATTCAAAACGCTAACGGTCATCTTGAAGCCAAAACCCGCCTGACCACCACCAGCCAGACATTAGATAACACCCAGGGCGTGTTGCTGGCACAGCATATCAACAGCCAGACGACCGGACATCCCTTCACCAATACCGCCGGACAGGTGATAGCCGAAGACACCCTGACGGTCAACAGTGGGGAACTGGATAATACGGCGGGGTTGTTACAATCTGGGCGCGAGATGTCCATTGATACTCACGGCCATGGGCTCGCTAATACCCGCAATGCCGACCAAAAAGCAGGCCGGTTGTTAAGCGGCGGGCACTTAACCCTGCGCACCGGCGATGTTGATAACACCGGCGGGATAATCGCGGCGGACGGCAAAACCACCCTGACCAGCACCGCGCTCAATAATACGCAGGGCCAGATAGCCGGAAATGGCGGGCTGGACATTCACAGCCGGCAACTGATAAACCGCGAAGGCACCTTACAATCCGCAGACGCCCTGACTTTGGATACTGACGGGCAGTTACTGGATAACCAGCAGGGGTGTATTCTGAGTGAGGGCACCACCACCGTGACCAGCGGCCCACTGGATAATCGTCAGGGCCACCTTCAGGGCGGGCAACTGGTTATCCATACCGGGCAAGCCGGGGCTGACAATCGGGAGGGTAAACTGTTGTCCGCGGGCCGGTTTGCCCTGACGACCCACGAGCTGGACAATCGTCACGGTCAGGTACAGGCGGTGGGCGACACCACGCTTAACGTGCAGGAAAAAACCGACAACACCGGCGGCCTGATTCGGGGTGGTCAGCAACTCACCCTGAACACCGCTCACCTGATTAACCACGAGACGGCGCAGCCGGATAACGGCGTGGAAGCCCAAAATCTGACGATAAACGCCCAACAGGCCGATAATACCGGGGGCGCTTTACGGGCGGCTCACCACCTGCAAGCGAACATCAGCCAGACGTTGAATAATATCCAGGGACGGGTCTCTGCGGGCAAACAGCTCACGGTCAACAGTGAGGCTCAGCAACCGCATCTGGTGATTCACAATCGACAGGGAACCCTGATTGCCGGGAAACAGGCTGACATTAGCGCCGGGGCCCTGAGCGGGGACGGCCAACTGTTATCGCAGGGCGATATGGCCGTCACGTTAACTGAGGATTTTTACCACACCGGCAACACGGCGGCCAATGGCAATCTGACCCTGAAAACGACCGGCAATATTCTCAATGACCGCCAGATAAAAGCCGGTCAGGCGCTGCATCTTGACGCACAAAATCTTACCAATAGCGCGTCAGGCGAAATCAGCGCCGGACAAACGCAAATCAAGGTTCACGATACCCTGAACAATACCGGATTGATTGACGGTGATCTGACTCATCTCACGGCCAACACCCTGAATAATACGGGCACCGGACGGATTTACGGGGACCAGCTCGCCCTCCAGACGGGCACGTTGAATAACACCGCCCAGGACGGCAAAGCCGCCGTCATTGCGGCGCGTGACCGGCTGGATATCGGCACCGGAACGCTCAACAACCAGCATCATGCGCAGATTTACAGCGTGGGCGACATGCGCATCGGCGGCCGGTTGGATAAGACCCTGACCGCGACCGGTCAGGCGCGTGCGCTCAATAACCACGCCGCGACGATGGAAGCCGGGCGCAATTTGACGATTCAGGCTGACCAGATTCACAACACCAACGCCGGGTTGGTCACCCAGGTCGTCGAAACGGAAAAATCGCCGCATCACGACGCGGTATTGAGCGGACAGACTGCCCGCTATGACTGGTCACAGGTGGACACCGCCCACCGCAACAAATATGGCGTGCACGATGCCATCATGCTGGATGGCAGCCGCAGTAATGACTTTTACGAATATCAATACACCCGCACCGTCAAGGAAACCCAGGTCAAACAGAGTGATCCCGGTAAAATTCTGGCCGGGGGCAATCTGACGCTCAACAGTGCGCAGGTCACCAATCACGACAGCCAAATTGTGGCCGGCGGTGCGCTGGCGGGCAATATTGGCGAACTACACAATATCGCCACGCAAGGTGAACGTATCACCACCGATACCGGCAGCCAGACCCGCTGGTACGCCAAAAAGACCAAACGCTGGCACCGACTCGGCGGCACCAAAACCTCGCAGGGGAAAGATACGCGCGATTATAAACGGGGCCCGGTGACAGAAACCATTGACCTGAACACGCTGGCCTGGCAGGACCATACCCGGCCAGAGGCCGCCGGTACTCCAATAGCGGATCGCCAGACCGGGCAAGTGCAACAGGCTCCCACCGCCGTGAAACCGGTTGCCGGGATAAACACCCCGCCCTTAGTGCTGCCCCCCGGCCAGTCGTTTGAACTGACGTTGCCCCCGGAAACTGTCAAAGGACACACGGTTGACCCGGTCATCCGTGTTATCACGCCCGACACCCGCTTGCCGGATAACAGCCTGTATACCGTACAACCGGGCAGTGACAGCCACTATCTGGTCGAGACCGACCCGAAATTTACCCAGTATAAACAGTGGCTCGGCTCGGACTACATGCGGCAACAACTTACTCACGACCCGGCGCTGGTCCACAAACGCCTGGGCGATGGGTTCTACGAACAGCGGTTGGTGCGCGACCAAATCACCCAACTGACCGGCCGGCGCTATCTGCCCGGTTACAACAACGATGAAGCGCAGTTTAAGGCGTTGATGGATGCCGGTATCGTCTTTGGCAAACAGCAACAGTTAACGCCGGGCGTGGCTTTAAGCCCAGCGCAGATGGCGCTGCTGACCTCGGACATTATCTGGCTGACTAACCAAACCGTGACGCTGCCGGATGGCACTACCGAGGTGGTGACTGTGCCACAGGTTTATGCACGCGTCCGTCAGGGCGACCTGAGCAGTGACGGCACCTTGCTGGCCGGGAATACCGTGGCGCTCAACAGTCAGGGCGATATCACTAACAGCGGCACGATTAGCGGGCGTGACGTCACCCAACTGACGGCCAACAACCTGACCAACAGCGGCTTTATTCGCGGCGGCAAAGTGGATTTGACGGCCCAACAAACGCTCACTAACCCTGTCTCTTGATCAGATCTCCAAATCAACTGATTTAGCCAGCAAATAGCCGTCTATCAGGGTTTGCAGCCGAAACCAACCTTCCCAAAGTCGTTCCCATCCGACTCGACCCGTGCGTTTGGAATCGTACCAGCCGGCCAGTTTTCCCAGATTGATGAAGGCCCAATGCAAGCTCGGGGCTTTTTTCGGCACACGGCATTTTTCTTGTTTTGACCACAGTAATTTCCACGCCAGGGGGCTTAATACTGTCTCACAGCTCTCTTTCTCTGCTTCTTCTTTGTTCAGACCCTTAAAACGCAGCTGGTGTATCCGTACCGCAATAAAGGCCAGCAGCACTATCATCCGCTCCAGATTATCTTTGCTTTGCATACGCAGCGCTTCTACCTGCGTGCCGCCCGTTTTCCACGCTTTGTGAAATTCTTCTATCAGCCAGCGGCGCTCGTAATAACTGAATATTTTATGGGCGTCTTCCTGACTGTTGACGGGTTCGGAGGTCAGAAGATGCCAGCAAAGCCCATCCTCCGGACCTTTTTCGTAGCAACCGACATAAAATATCCGCACCGCTTCACCGCTTTTTCCTTCGGGGATTTTCAACGTCACTTCGGCATAACGGATATCACAATGCGCGACACGCGCCTGACGCCCGCCTTTCTGTCTGATCTGAACTAATCGTTCTCCAGCACTCTGTAACTGGCTGATAAAGTCATAAAGTTTATCCTGACTTTCCTCAATACGCCGGTTTTGCATCGAACGGATGACGAAACGGTGTTTTTGGCTCGTTTTATAACGCAGATATTCAATGATATCGGCTTCACGGTCACAGACAGAAATCACGTTGGCCATCTGCTCCCCTAACCGGCTGTCGACGGCTTGTGAGGCCCGTTCCCACTTATAACTCTCTTTCCCTTCATAAGGGCGTGTGTCGCGTTGTCGGCTTTTGCCATAATCACTGACATCTCGACACCAGCGCTGTTGCTCTATCAACCCCACGACCTGTTGTTCTTCAGGCGCAAATAACAACACCGAGTGTACCTGCATGCCCCGGGATTTTTCCGTCGAGGTGGTATAGCCGAGTTCATCGGCGACCGACGCGTGGGAAAATGACAGGGTTGTCGTGTCTTCCAGCGCTAACAGGCAACGATAACGTTGAGCGTGAGCGACGGTGGCGGTAAATCCGGCTTCGGCGATGGCCTGAGGCGCAATGGCGGAATTTCGGGTCAGTCGGTAGGCTGCTTCAACATCGGCAGGAGAGTCAAGAGATTGCACGAGCGATTGTCCTATATGGTTAGCCAACGAACAGGCCACTTTCACCAGGCGGTTGGTACGGCGTTTATCACCTAATTCCGCATGTTGAAACGTGTCATTTGCCCATTGTTCAGCGCAGGTTGAAAACATAAAGATTACCTCAAGTCGTGTTTGTTATTGAGATCAATCTATGAGGAAAAAGTTCAATAACGAGGGGGCAGGTTAAAATATTTGTGTAGGAAAGACAGGTGTTTATCCCGGCAACCGGTTTCACGGCGGTGGGAGCCTGTTGCACTTGCCCGGTCTGGCGATCCGCTATTGGAGTACCGGCGGCCTCTGGCCGGGTATGGTCCTGCCAGGCCAGCGTGTTCAGGTCAATGGTTTCTGTCACCGGGCCCCGTTTATAATCGCGCGTATCTTTCCCCTGCGAGGTTTTGGTGCCGCCGAGTCGGTGCCAGCGTTTGGTCTTTTTGGCGTACCAGCGGGTCTGGCTGCCGGTATCGGTGGTGATACGTTCACCTTGCGTGGCGATATTGTGTAGTTCGCCAATATTGCCCGCCAGCGCACCGCCGGCCACAATTTGGCTGTCGTGATTGGTGACCTGCGCACTGTTGAGCGTCAGATTGCCCCCGGCCAGAATTTTACCGGGATCACTCTGTTTGACCTGGGTTTCCTTGACGGTGCGGGTGTATTGATATTCGTAAAAGTCATTACTGCGGCTGCCATCCAGCATGATGGCATCGTGCACGCCATATTTGTTGCGGTGGGCGGTGTCCACCTGTGACCAGTCATAGCGGGCAGTCTGTCCGCTCAATACCGCGTCGTGATGCGGCGATTTTTCCGTTTCGACGACCTGGGTGACCAACCCGGCGTTGGTGTTGTGAATCTGGTCAGCCTGAATCGTCAAATTGCGCCCGGCTTCCATCGTCGCGGCGTGGTTATTGAGCGCACGCGCCTGACCGGTCGCGGTCAGGGTCTTATCCAACCGGCCGCCGATGCGCATGTCGCCCACGCTGTAAATCTGCGCATGATGCTGGTTGTTGAGCGTTCCGGTGCCGATATCCAGCCGGTCACGCGCCGCAATGACGGCGGCTTTGCCGTCCTGGGCGGTGTTATTCAACGTGCCCGTCTGGAGGGCGAGCTGGTCCCCGTAAATCCGTCCGGTGCCCGTATTATTCAGGGTGTTGGCCGTGAGATGAGTCAGATCACCGTCAATCAATCCGGTATTGTTCAGGGTATCGTGAACCTTGATTTGCGTTTGTCCGGCGCTGATTTCGCCTGACGCGCTATTGGTAAGATTTTGTGCGTCAAGATGCAGCGCCTGACCGGCTTTTATCTGGCGGTCATTGAGAATATTGCCGGTCGTTTTCAGGGTCAGATTGCCATTGGCCGCCGTGTTGCCGGTGTGGTAAAAATCCTCGGTTAACGTGACGGCCATATCGCCCTGCGATAACAGTTGGCCGTCCCCGCTCAGGGCCCCGGCGCTAATGTCAGCCTGTTTCCCGGCAATCAGGGTTCCCTGTCGATTGTGAATCACCAGATGCGGTTGCTGAGCCTCACTGTTGACCGTGAGCTGTTTGCCCGCAGAGACCCGTCCCTGGATATTATTCAACGTCTGGCTGATGTTCGCTTGCAGGTGGTGAGCCGCCCGTAAAGCGCCCCCGGTATTATCGGCCTGTTGGGCGTTTATCGTCAGATTTTGGGCTTCCACGCCGTTATCCGGCTGCGCCGTCTCGTGGTTAATCAGGTGAGCGGTGTTCAGGGTGAGTTGCTGACCACCCCGAATCAGGCCGCCGGTGTTGTCGGTTTTTTCCTGCACGTTAAGCGTGGTGTCGCCCACCGCCTGTACCTGACCGTGACGATTGTCCAGCTCGTGGGTCGTCAGGGCAAACCGGCCCGCGGACAACAGTTTACCCTCCCGATTGTCAGCCCCGGCTTACCCGGTATGGATAACCAGTTGCCCGCCCTGAAGGTGGCCCTGACGATTATCCAGTGGGCCGCTGGTCACGGTGGTGGTGCCCTCACTCAGAATACGCCCCTGCTGGTTATCCAGTAACTGCCCGTCAGTATCCAAAGTCAGGGCGTCTGCGGATTGTAAGGTGCCTTCGCGGTTTATCAGTTGCCGGCTGTGAATGTCCAGCCCGCCATTTCCGGCTATCTGGCCCTGCGTATTGGTGAGCGCGGTGCTGGTCAGGGTGGTTTTGCCGTCCGCCGCGATTATCCCGCCGGTGTTATCAACATCGCCGGTGCGCAGGGTTAAGTGCCCGCCGCTTAACAACCGGCCTGCTTTTTGGTCGGCATTGCGGGTATTAGCGAGCCAATGGCCGTGAGTATCAATGGACATCTCGCGCCCAGATTGTAACAACCCCGCCGTATTATCCAATTGACCACTGTTGACCGTCAGGGTGTCTTCGGCTATCACCTGTCCGGTGGTGTTGATGAAAGGATGACCATGGGTCTGGCTGTTAATGTTTTGCGCCAGCAACACACCCTGCGTGTTATTCAGTGTCTGGCTGGTAGTGATCAGTCGGGTTTTGGCTTCAAGATGACCGTTAGCGTTTTGAATAGTTTTGCCAACAGTGAGGGTCGCGCTGTCCCCGGCGGCAACCATGCTACCCTGACTATTATCCAGTTGGGCAGCCCTGAGCTGGAGCGCATTGCCCGCTTCCAGCCGGCCCGACTGATTGTTCAGGGTGTCTTTGATGGTCAATGCCAGCGAGCCTTGGTCGGCGGCCACAAGGTGGCCGTGACGATTATCGACGGTCGTTGCCTTCAGGTTCAGGTTACCATTACCCGCAATAGTGCCGCTTTGGTTATCCAGTCGCTGGGTGGTAAGGGACAGGGTGTCTTTGCCCTGTTGTTGCATCACACCGTGTTGATGACTCAGGGTGTCAGCGTTGACGGTAATCTGCCCGGCCTGAGTTTCGGCCTCGTTCAGTTGCAGTTCACCGGCCTGTATCGTCAGGGCGCCATGGGTGAGCAGCTTGCCCTGATTGCCAAGCCACCGTTGGGTATTGAGTGACAGTTTCCCGTTGCCCGCCAGTTGCACGGTGCCCTGAGTGTTATCTGCCTGATGTGCTGTGAGATGCAGGTCCTCGCCCTGACTGGCAATAGTGCCCTGATGGTTGTCGAGCCGGTCAGTGGTGAGAGTCAGTTTCCCCTGATTGAATACCATCCCCTCACGGTTATTCAGAGTGCGGGTATTGAGCGCTAGTTCACCACTACCGGTCTGGTTAATTTTTCCCTTCAAGTTAGAGATATCAGGCGCCGTGAGGTGGATTTCCCGCGCCACTAACTGGCCGCCGTCGTTGTTAAACTGGCCGGGGGTTTTCGCCGTCAGACGGTTGGCGTTGACGGTAGCATGAGCGGTACTTATCCCCGATTGATCGGCGGTGAGTTGAATCTGTCCGGCCGCAGTCTGGCTGTCGCTCAGGTCAATCTGTTGACTGTGGATAGCCAGCGTATCGGCGGCCAGATTTTTCCCCTTCGCCTGAACGTGCTGCGCGGTCAACGTCAGTGAACCGGGCCGGGTGGTGTTGCCGTTATCATCCAACCCCGCCGCCCATACACTGTCATGGCTGCTGTGTATCGTGCCCGCGGTGACAGTGGCATCACTACGCGCCTCTACCCGGCCCTGATTATCCAGCCCCCCTTTGGTATGTAAATTCACCGTCGATTGTGACAGCAATTTGCCTGCGTTAGTGACATCGGAGGAAGAAGTCAATTGCAACGCATCCCGGCTGCTGAGGGTGCCGCGGTTCTCAATCAGGCCCTCCGCGGTAATATGCACTTCACCCGCCGTCGCACCGATGTTACCGGCGTTATGCACCCCCACACCCGCTTCAGTGCCTATCAACCTAATTTTATGGGCATACATGCCGCCCAGGGCCGCCACATCCAACGCAAACTCCGGGGACTTTTCAGTGTCAGCCGATTTTTTTTCAATCTGCTGGTGCGCGGCATCCACAATATTGCGTCCGGTGGTCACTTTCAGGTCTTGCGCATGTAATTTGGCGTTAATCGCGACGGAGCGGGCAATAATATCGGTGTAACTTTGCTGTGTGCTGTCCATGCCATGCCCGTCAATCCGCACTTCCCCCTGATTGACATCAAAGCCTTTTAACCGGCCCTGTTCCATCAGCGCCTCACCGGTGGTCAGCGTGGTGCGATGCGCGTTGATAAACCCACAGCCGTTGCAGGTGATACCGGCGGGGTTAGCGATAACCACCTCCGCTTTGCGGCCAGCCACTTCAATCCAGCCATTCAAATGACTGGGGTCATGACTGTTGACTTCATTGAGGATAATGTTGGCTTCCCCTTTCGCCAGCCACGGGTTACCGGCCACCATCCCACCGAGTTGCGTCTGAGTGGTGTTAGCGCTGTTATTGAGGATAACGCCTTGTTTATCCACATCAAACTGACGGTAGGTATTGTGGGAAACGCCATCAGCACTGGGCGTCTGGATATTGACCTGCGGCGTGCCGTTGGCGCTGTGGATAATCGTCGGTTGCTGATGGCCCGGTGCCTGCCCATCCGCCACAATGTTCGCCTGTGCGGTGAGCGAAATTCCGCCAAGAGCTAACAAAAGATTGAATCGTAGCACAGTAAGCCGGCAACGACACCGTGGTGAAGACGGGCAACGAGCGCGGTGTGCTGTTTGTCCCCGTCCGGCACGTGCAATCTCTGCTACCACCATCCACATCTGGCGGGCCTGATTAAAGATAATACGATACAACTGCTTGTTCATGACGTTTGCTCCACTCACACGCTACACACGGGCAGCGTTGTTATTCTGATTAGTACTGCCAATACAGGTTGAATCCGGCCGTGACGGGGGAAGTTTGGAAACCGGCGGGTTTGGGCAGCGGGACACCGACAAACAAGTCGTAGCTCACGCCTTTCAGGCTGCCGCGCCAGCCCAGGGCACTCCCCGCCAGGTGTTTTCCGAGCAGAGCGTCACTGCCCCGACCGCCCACTTCGCCATAATCCATTGCCAGATACAGCGATTGCCCTTTCAGCGGGGTTTGCCAGTCCAGTTCATTACGGCTGTACCAACCCCGATCAGCGGATAAGGTCAACTCGCCATCAAAGCCGCGTACCGTCCAGCGGCCGCCGATTGAAAATCGATCCTGGGGCGTCAATGGGCTGGCGCTTATCTGGCGCAGATACTGGGTCTGATAAGAAAAGGGCTGGGAAAACAGCGTTAACGGCCCGGCAAGCGTCGCCGAGAATTGGGTGATTTTGGGTAAAGCGGTCCCTTCATTGCGATACTCTTCCGGCGCAGGTTGCGCGCCAAACCAACGCATACCCTGTTGGTAAGTCACCCTGGCATCCAGCGTCGCACTGCCAATAACGTGATGATGGGATAGCCCGAGCTTCCAGCCCGCCGTTTCCCGGCGCTGAACGTCGATTTCCGTGTTATCAATAAAATGGCGGGATGCCCGACGATAAATTTCACCGTTAAGCCCGGTTTTCTGGTCCGCGTTACGGTGCAGAACCCGGCTGAACTGGACAGACAGGTTTTTGCTTTTGCCCCGGTATTGAATCGCCTGATTCAGCCCGGCTATCGTCTGGGTATAATCGTAATGACTGGCCGTCACGCTCGCCATCCAGTAGCCAAAGGGCAGGGAGTAATAGAGCGTGTCGTTTTGGCTGCCTTTCCCGGCAGACGCGTGAATATCGCGTCCAGCGGAGAGATAGAACAGGTCGCTTAACGCCAGGGGGTTATCCAGAAAAAAGGTTAACCCACCTTGATAACGTCCGGTGCTTTTGGAACCGGTATCATCCAGATACGTGGCGACTCGCCAGTGCCGTGACTGACGCCAGTCCAGCACAATATCGCTTTCCCCCGGTTGCTCTGCCGGGACAATGTTCATCTCTGCCTGAACAGTTGGAAAACGTTGCAGATTTTCCAATCCCTGCTCAATATCCCGTAAATCCAGCAGCTTGCCTTCACGCGCGGGGAATGGCGTGAAGCGTTGAATGTAATGGCCGCTGTCCGGGGTATAGCGGATATGCCGGATTCGGCCCGGTATCATCACCAGTTTTAAGGTTTGGGTATGCAGATCCTGACGAGGAGCCAGAACTCGGCTGGTGACATAGCCATGATTGATGAGCTGATCTTGCAATTGGGTCATCAGCCGGCTAATGCCTTTATCGCCAAGGCAATGGTTTTCGCCCTGTTGAGCGACACGCCTGAACGGTAACCAGTGCGGGAAATTTTCGGTGCCTGCCAGTCTGACGTGGGAGAGAGGAAAACACGGGGTTTCCACCGGAAAGGCGGATGACACCGCTTTTTCGGGTACAGACAAGCGAACATCCGCAGGGGGTGGGGCTAATTGAGCCTCCAGCGCTTGCTGACGTGCCTGTTGATGGATCAGTTGTTGTTCTGACTGTTGTTCTAACCGGTCTGCGGCTTGGCTGCCTGTAATCACGCTACAAAAAACCGTAAACACCCAAATACTGCTTTTCATTGTCTTTCTATCCCACCATTTCGGAGCAGTATTAACCACGAATTTAATTTAGCGATCAATATTCAGGGTTTATTATTAGCCAGGTAACTAAAATGGGGGGGTGGTTAAGATAGCAGCAAAAACAAGGTGTTATATTATATTGCAAAAAATAGGCCAATGTTATCATTGCGTTGCAAATTGTATAAAAAACAGATTAATATTAATCATTTAATAACCAACACTAATAATTTCAAAATAATTTCATTTTTTGTTTTAATTATGTGATGTATATCACATTTATAATGTTTTATTTCAGTATGAAATCACTTTTAATGTGATGATTGTCGTTAATCAGTGATGAAATATAACCTTTTCTGATTATGTTTGATGATGACTTTTAGCTCAGTTGGCAGAGCTGGCATTATACTATTAAAAGCTATTGTTCGGCGGATTCGACTAATAAGTGCAACTTTTTAAAGGGATGTTAATTCAGTTTAATCGCAGTCCATTAACCATTAACTGAAAATTGAAAAGAAATCAGCAAAAAAGATATTATCCGGAAAAACATAAAGGTGTGTCTTTATGCCATAAGGATATTTACTCGTTGATTTATAAAGATAAAAAAGGAGTATGACTTATAAAAACCGCATAATATTGTCAGTAAAACAGAGTCAGTAAAGATAAAGCGAATATGATTAAATTTAATAAAAAGCAAGTGTTAAAATCAGTAAAAACAACGACTAAAACCTTTTTATACAAGTTAAAACCAGAGGTTAAAAAAATAACTTTTAATAACAGTTTAAACCTGCCTATCATAAACCTATCAGTAAAAATAATAAAAAGCATTGGCTTTATTAATGCTTATATATCCCGTAAAAAAGACAAATAAGAATATGGAATAGGTTAATCAGATAATATATTAAAAAAACAACCGACTTTAATCACGTTTTCAACCGGGGGAATACATTTTTTCATAAACCAGTTAAATAATTTCTCATGAAAAATCCGGTATATACCGGATTATCAAACCAACGTTAAATTATCCAATACTCCTTAATATATCAGTATGATAGCGCCTCCCCATTACAACTGATTGCCAGCGCCCTATTCAGAGCCTGAGCTAAAGCAGTTTTATGTTCATTATCCTCTAATACACTAAAATGGTTACCCGGTATCGCAATCAGTTGAAGCAAAGTATCAGGTATTATCTGCTCCCAGCCCAGCGATGGCTCTATATTTAAACGTTCCGTCTCTTCATCCGCCATAAAAGAGATAGAGGGTGAAGGTTCCATTGCATAAAACTGATGCAGCGTTACCGCCAATGCCTGCGGATCATAATCTCTAACCATCTGCGCATAATTCTCTATCTGCTCCCAACGTTTTGCGATTAAATCAGCGCGCAGATTTGCCGGATATAACGCTAATTCTTGTGCCGCTTCAATAAACTGCACTAAATTCAATTCATCAATTTGCCGAAACAATTCCGCCATCTCTTGGGTACGCTCTTCCCCTGATTGCCTTGCTAATTCGACAAAGAACTGATGCTTAGGCGACATTTTCTGCGGCCCAAAATAGTGAGGAGCCGGCGTATCAATCAACCCCAGGAAATTCACCTTCTCACCAGTATGTAACAACCTCTCGGCAATAGCATAAGCCAATATTCCGCCGGAAGAGTAACCGCCCAGCCGGTACGGGCCTTCCGGTTGAACCGCTTTTATCAAGCTGATCATTCTGACAGCTTGCGCCTCCATCATCGACATCGGTTCTTCACTGATGGATGACCAGGGCAGTGCATAAATCGGGTAACCTGGCTGAATCTGTTGAGCCAATCCAAAGACATAAGAATAGTCACCCATTCCGCTAGGCACAAAGAACAGCGGCAGCCCGGTTCCGTCAGATCGCACTGATATAGCACCACTTTGCGGTTGAGACAGCGAATCTGAGATGATTTTTGCTGCCAGTTCAGCCAACACCGGGAATTGGAACAACACATTTAATGTGCAAACCAAACCCCGGCCAGCAGCAAGATTTATCATTCGCATAGCGAGCAGTGAGTGACCGCCCAGCACGAAGAAGTTGTCATGCCGGCTAATCTGCTCAATCCCCAGTAATTCACGCCAAATCGTTGCCAATACGGTTTCCGTTTCGCCTTGTGGTGCTTCATAAATCTGACGGGCAAAGGCTTCATTATCCAGTGCCGGTAGCGCCCGGCGATCCAGTTTACCGTTCGGGGTCAGTGGAAGTGCATCCAGACGCACAAACGCCGCCGGCACCATATAGTCAGGTAACATGGCACTCAGGTGGCTACGCAGGCGATTAGCCAATCCCTCCGCCGCTGGCGCCACCACATAAGCGACCAAATGTTTATCCTGCCCTTCACCCAATGCCAGCACCACCGATTCACTCACCGCAGGATGCTCCGCTAACCGGGCCTCAATTTCACCGGGTTCAATCCGGAAACCGCGAACTTTCACTTGTTGGTCGCTACGGCCTAAGAATTCCAAATTGCCGTCCGGCAGGTAACGGACTAAATCCCCAGTGCGGTACATTCTCGCCTCCGGGTTATCGCTAAAGGGATCGATAAGGAAACGTTCAGCGGTCAAGTCAGGGCGATTGAGATAACCCCGCGCTACACCGGCCCCGCCAATATACAACTCCCCCATCGCGCCTAACGGTACTGGCTGACCATGACCATCCAGCAGATAAACCCGCGTGTTGGCAGTCGGGCGACCGATAGGGATCAACGCCACCGTATAATCTGACGGGCAACGCCAGCTGGTGGCGCACACGGTGATCTCCGTCGGGCCATACGCATTGAACAGGGTTGCTTTTCCCCTCAACGCTTGTATTAGCGCCGCACTGGGGGCTTCACCCCCCAATATTAATGTCGGTTTTATTGTTATCTCTGGTAAATTGGCACCTTCCCGAAGCAGTGCCGGTGTGACACAAGCGTGCGTCACCGCCTGTTCTTCCAGATAATGCCAGAGGCAGCCCGGGTCCTGACGGACAAGATCAGCAGGAATAACTAAAGTCGCCCCACCAGCCAGCACCATCATAATTTCCCAGACACTGGCATCGAAGCCCAATGAGGCAAACTGCAACATCCGGCTATCCGCGCCAATGCCAAACTGGGCTATTTTATCCAGAGTGAGGTTGACCAACCCTTGATGTTCGACCATCACCCCTTTTGGTGTGCCCGTCGAGCCGGAGGTGTAAATCACATACGCCAAGTGCTGTGAGGTTAATCCAGATATCTGTGGGTTACTTTCCGGCTGGTCAGGCAGAATATTCGGATCCAGTACGGTCAACGCAGCCAACGCCTCTGCCCCTAATGCCGCACGCCCGGCATTATCCACCAACAACATCGCAGGCGCGGCATCCGTCAGAATATGGCCCATACGCTCACCCGGGTAAGCGGGATCCAGCGGCACATAGGCGCCACCCGCCTTCAATACCGCCAACACCCCGGCCACCATTGCCGGTGAACGTGACACGCAAATCGCTACCCGCTGATCCGGCGCCACACCCAAGGCAATCAGTTGGTAAGCCAGCCGGTTAGCCCAGGCATTCAGTTCTGCATAACTGAGCGTCTGGTTTTCATACACCAATGCTGTGGCATCCGGGGTTTTCTCCACCTGTTGTTCAAACAACTGATGAATACATAACTGGTCAGGATACGCGGTTTCCGTCGCATTCCAGCTCTTTAACAGCAACGTACACTCCGTTTCAGGCAGAATGTTTAGTGCCCGAACCGGTGTTTCCGGGGCCTGATCCAGTGCCTCTGCCAAACTCTCCAGCGCCTGCTGCATATACCCACATACCCGTTCCGGATCAAACGGCTGCACCACCTGAGCCGTCAGTCCCAGTGCGTCGCCAAAATCCTCCACCGACAGCACAAACGGATAGTTAGTCCGCTCCTGTCCGCCCAGAAATTCAATATCGCTGATGGGTTCATCCGACTCTGTTGGCAATGCATTATGTCGATAGTTCAGCAAGCTGCTAAAGAGTGGGATCTCCCCCTGAACACCACTGCAACGCTGAACTAACGCCAATGAAGCATGTTCATGTTCTAATAATCCAGCAAGTCGGGTATGGGCTGCCTGTACGCTGTCCCGTACCGGCGTATCATTGATATCCAACCGCAGCGGCAAGGTATTGATGAACAATCCCATGCCGCTGTCAGCGCCGTCCCCCGCCTGCATCCGTCCAAACAGCACAGTGCCAAACACCACTTTCTCCTGACCGCTGGTACGCGATAACACCTGTGCCCAGGCCAAATGGCACAAAGCGGCCAAACTCACGCCCAAACTTCTAGCCTGACCACGCAAACGATCATTCAGCGCAGCCGTCAGCATCCGGTGAGATTCCGTCACCTGCGTACCATCACGATGCACCTCCGTCAGCCCAAAGGGCAGTGTGGGTTCATCTACCTCTGCTAACATATTGGTAAAGAAACGAGTATGCGCTTCCTGATTGACATCGAGCCGGGCCTGAGCCACCAGATTGCGGAAAGGAACTGGAGCAGGCAAACTCGCTTCCTGACCGTCAAGATACGCCTGCACCTCTCGATCCATCACATCCAGCGTCGTATGGTCACCAATCAGGTGATGCTGCAATTGCAATACAACCCAACGGCCATCAGTTTCCGGTACCACAATAAAGCGCAACAACGGTGCCTGGCTCAAATCGAGACGATAATGATGTGGATCAAAGCGTTGAACCAATTGCTCGCTGATCGCCCCGTCAGCTGGGTCCAGCGTCAATTCAGTCACTGATAAAAGTACCTGACGCAAAACTACCTGCGCCGGCATAGATAATCCTTGCCAGATAAACGCGGTACGCAGGATATCGTGCCGGTCAACCACTTGTTGAATCGCCGTCAGATAACGATCCAGCAAAACGCGGTCAGCCAAGGCCACTTGACCAGCCAATAGGTACGGATCACCTTCGTTTGTCAGCAGATGGTGGAACAAAATCCCCTCCTGCAACGGTGACAACGCATAGATATCCTGAATATTGGTCACCCCGCCCGGTACTTGCCCAACGATAAGATCGATGTCAGGCTGAGTCAGGTCAATCAACGGCAGCAACTCTGGTGTCAATACCGTCGTATCCGGTGTAATCCGGTTTTCAGGCACCTGAGTTTCACGATGTTGAGCCACAGACTGAGCCAAGACACAGAGTGTTTGATGCCGGAATAGCGTTTGCACCGAGACAGCCAAACCAATACGCCTCAAGCATTCAATCATTCGGACAACCAGCAACGAGTGGCCTCCCAACGCAAAGAAATTGTCATGCCGGCTAATTTGTTCAATCCCCAGTAATTCACGCCAAATCGCCGCCAGGGCAGTTTCTATCTCACCTTGCGGGGCCTCATAGACCTGACGGGCAAAAGCTTCCTGCCCGGGCGCAGGCAACGCCTGGCGATCCAATTTACCGTTCGGCGTTAACGGGAAGGCGTCCAGACGCACAAACGCCGCCGGCACCATATAATCAGGTAAAACGGCACTCAAGTGGCTGCGCAGGTGATTAGCCAGTCCCTCCTCCGCTGGCGCCACCACATAAGCGACCAAACGTTTATCCTGCCCTTCCCCCAACCCCAGCACAACAGATTCACTCACCGCCGGATATTCCATCAACCGAACCTCAATTTCACCGGGTTCAATCCGGAAACCCCGAATTTTCACCTGTTGGTCGTTACGCCCCAGGAATTCCAAATTGCCGTCTGGCCGGTAACGGGCCAAATCCCCGGTTCGATACATGCGCGCATCCGGTTTATTGCTAAAAGGATCAGCCAGAAAGCGGTCAGTGGTCAACTCAGGACGATTGAGATAGCCTCGCGCTACACCCGCCCCTCCGATATACAGTTCTCCCACGGCCCCCAACGGTACGGGCTGACCATAGGTGTCCAGCAGATAAACCCGCGTATTAACCATCGGCTGCCCAATCGGTACCCATTCATCCATATAGTCTGACGGGCAACGCCAAGTCGTAGCGCAGACCGTCGTTTCCGTCGGCCCATACGCATTGAACAGCGTTACCTTCCCCTTCAGAGCCTGAAGCAACACGGTACTCAGGACTTCACCCGCCAGAACCAACGTGGGTTTTATCGTTATTGCCGGCAAATCAATCCCCTCCCGCAGCAACGCGGGCGTCAAACAGGCGTGCGTCACCGCCTGCTCTTCCAGATAATGCCAAAGACGGCATGGATCCTGACGAACCGCGTCGGCAGGGATAATTAAGCTTGCTCCCCCACTCAGCGCTATCATGATTTCCCAAACACTGGCATCAAAGCCAAAGGAAGCAAACTGCAACATCCGGCTGGTTACACGCATGTCAAGCCGGCTAACTTGTGCCAGCGCCAGATTACTCATACCACGATGCTCCACCATCACCCCTTTTGGCATACCGGTAGAACCGGAAGTGTAAATCACATACGCCAAATGCTGTGAAGTCAATGCAGGTACCTGCGGGTTACTATCCGGCTGATCAGGCAGGATATTCGGGTCGAGTACGGTCAGCACAGCCAATCCCTCCGCCCCCAACACCGCACACCCAACACTATCCGCCAGCAAAATAATCGGCGCGGCATCATTCAGGATATGCGCCAGACGTTCACCCGGGTAAGTTGGGTCCAACGGCACATAGGCCCCACCCGCTTTCAGCACCGCCAGTAATCCCGCTACCATTGCCGGTGAACGCGCCACGCAAATTGCCACCCGTTGATCCGGTACGACACCCAGTGCAATCAGCTGATACGCCAATCGGTTAGCCCAAGAGTTCAATTCGGTATAACTGAGGTTCTGCCCTTCATACACTAACGCTATCGCGTCAGGGTTTTTCTCCACCTGTTGTTCAAACAATTGATGAAAACATAACTGCTCAGGATACGCGGTTTCCGCGGCATTCCAGGTCTCCAGCAACAGTTTTCGTTCTGCTTGCGGTAAAATGTTCAGTGTCCGCACCGGGGTCTCCGGGGCTTGTTCAAGCGCTTCTGCCAGACTTTCCAACGCTTGCTGCATGTATCCACATATCCTGTCCGGATCAAACGGCTGCACCACCTGAGCCGTCAGCCCCAGCGCTTCACCAAAATCTTCCACCGACAGTGCCAGTGGGTAGTTGGTCCGCTCCTGTCCGCCAAAGGCTTCAATATCACTAATGATTTCGTCCGACGTTTCCGGCAAGGCATTATGCCGATAGTTCAACAAGCTGTTAAACAGTGGGATCTCCCCCTGTATACCGCCGCAACGCTGGGCCAGCGCCAGTGAAGCATGTTCATAATCCAGCAATCCCGCTAACCGGCTATGGGCTGTCAGTACACTGTCCCGCACTGGGGTATCATCCATATCCAGCCGCAACGGCAAGGTATTGATAAACAGCCCCATGCCGCTGTCAGCACCGTCCCCCACCCGCATCCGTCCAAATAGCACAGTGCCGAACACCACTTTTTCCTGATCACAGGTACGCGATAGGACCTGCGCCCAAGCCAGATGGCACAAGGCGGCCAAACTCACGCCCAAATGCCGGGCCTGACCGCGCAAACGGTCATTCAGTTCGGTTGTCAGCATCCGATGCGATTCCGTCACCTGTGAACCATCACGATGCACCTCCGTCAGCCCGAACGGCAGTGTCGGTTCATCAACCTCAGCTAACATATTGGTAAAGAAACGGATGTGTTCTTCCTGATTGACACCAAGCCGGGCCTGAGCCACCAAATTGCGGAAAGGAACCGGCGCAGGTAAACGTGCTTCCTGACCGGCAAGATACGCCTGCACTTCCCGATCCATCACTTCCATCGTCGAATGGTCACCAATCAGATGATGCTGCTGTTCCAGCAAGAGCCAACGGCCCCCTTCTTCCTGTGCCATCATAAAGCGCAACAGCGGCACCTGCCCCAAATCCATACGATGATGACGTGGGTCAAAACGCCGGGCCAGTTGATCACTGATCGGCCCGTCAGAGGGGGTTAACTTCAGTTCAGTGACTAACAGAGGCGCCTGACGCAAAACCACCTGCGCCGGTGCAGATAATCCTTGCCAGATAAACGCGGTCCGTAAGATATCGTGCCGGTCAACCACCTGTTGAACCGCCGCCAGATAATTATCCAGCAAAGAGCGATCAGCAAAGGCCATCTGATCAGTCAACAGGTACGGATCACCTTCATCTGCCAGCAGATGGTGGAACAAAATCCCCTCCTGCAACGGCGATAACGCATAGATATCCTGAATATTTTCCATCCCGCCCGGCACTTGCCCGACGATTAAATCAATTTCAGGCTGGGTCAGATTAATCAACGGCAGCAGATCCGGTGTCAGCACCGTAGTATCCGCTGTAATGCGGTTTTCAGGTACCTGGATTTCACGATGCTGATCCAGAGACTGAGCCAAAACATGGAGTGTCTGATGCTGGAATAGCGTTTGTACCGAGACGCCCAGACCAATACGCCGCAGGGATTCAATCATCCGGACAACCAGTAACGAATGCCCGCCCAAGGCAAAGAAATTGTCATACCGGCTAATCTGTTCAACCCCCAGCAATTCACGCCAAATCGCCGCCAGAGCCGTTTCCATCTCGCCTTGCGGCGCTTGGTAAACCTGACGGGCAAACGCGTCCTCGCCCGGTGCCGGCAACGCCCGGCGATCCAATTTACTATTCGGCGTTAATGGCAAAGCATCCAAGCGCACAAAGGCGGACGGTACCATGTAATCAGGCAACAACGCGCTCAGATGTTCACGCAGACGGTTAACCAATCCGTCATTCGCTGGCGCCGCCACATAGGCGACCAGACGCTTATCCTGCCCTTCTCCCAACGCCAGCACGACAGATTCACTCACCGCAGGGTGTTCCAATAACCGGGTTTCAATTTCACCCAGTTCAATGCGAAAACCGCGGATCTTCACCTGATGGTCATTACGGCCCAGGAATTCCAGATTACCGTCCGGCAAGTAACGGGCCAGATCCCCGCTTCGGTACATGCGCGCATCCGGGTTGTCACTGAACGGATCAATCAGGAAACGTTCTGCGGTCAATTCCGGCCGGTTCAGATAACCCCGCGCCACACCCGCCCCGCCAATATATAATTCCCCTACCATGCCCAACGGCACAGGACAGCCAAATTTATCCAGTAAATAAAGCCGGGTATTGGCAAGCGGACGACCAATCGTCGGGTAAGGATGCGCCGGTTCTATGCAGGCCAGCGTCGCATCTACGGTGCATTCGGTTGGACCGTAGACGTTATAAGCCGTCAGTTGCGGTATATCGGCTACCGCCTGCCAGGTTTGTACTGATATAGGCTCACCGCCAATCAGCAGCGTCAACGCTTTTTGATGCTGATGCAAACCCGCTGCCAACAACATCTCTAATTGCATTGGCGTACAATCCAACACATCAAGATTTGTCCTGACTAAAAATTGCAATAAGGCCGCACTATCGGCGCGCACATCTTGTGGAACAATCACCAGCGTGTAGCCATTCAACAGGCCAAGTATGTTTTGCAATGCCGCATCAAAAGAAATACTGGCATTCAGGCTAACCCGGTAAGGGGCCGGTGAAGACGCAAATGCACGCTCTGTCAGCGTTCCATGTAAATTTAACAAAGAGCCATGCTCAACCATGACACCCTTCGGTGTACCGGTCGAGCCGGAAGTGTAAATCACATAGGCCAAATGACGGGAAGTCAGCGCAGGTATCTGTAGATTACGGTCTGACTGGTCAGGTAAAAGATTGGGGTCAAGTACCGTCAGTCCGGCCAGCGCCTCCCTGCCCAGTACCGCACATCCCGCCTCATCCGCCAGTATCACTGACGGTGCAATATCATTCAAGATATGCACCAGACGTTCACCCGGATAAGCTGGATCTAACGGCACATAGGCGCCACCCGCTTTCAACACCGCCAGCAATCCCACCACCATTGCCAATGAACGCGACACGCAAATCGCCACCGGTTGATCCGGTGCTACGCCCAGTGCAATCAGCTGATGCGCCAGCCGGTTAGCGCGGATGTTCAATTCGGTATAACTGAGCGTCTGCCCTTCATACACTAATGCTGTCGCGTCAGGGGTTTTCGCCGCCTGTTGTTCAAACAACTGATGGATGCACAAAGCTTCAGGATACGGCGTTTCCGTTGCATTCCAGGTTCTTAGTAACAAGGTCCGCTCCGCTTCCGGCAGGATGTCCAATGCCCGAACCGGCATGTCCGGAGTATGCTCCAGCGCTTCCGCCAGGCTTTCCAGCGCCTGCTGCATGTAGCCACATATCTTTTCCGGATCAAACGGTTGTACCACCTGAGCCGTCAGCCCCAGTGCGTTGCCAAAATCTTCCACTGACAGAGAAAACGGATAGTTGGTTCGCTCCTGCGCGTCAAGGAATTCAATACCGCTGATGAGTTCATCCGAGGCCGCCAGCGGCGTATTATGCCGGTAGTTCAGCAACGCATTGAACAGTGGTGTGCCACTGGCTACCCCACTGCAACGTTGAGCCAGCACCAGTGAGGCATGTTCATGCGCCAGCAACCCCGATAACCGGGTATGAGCGGCCTGTACGCTGTCCCGTACCGGGGTTTCATCCATATCCAACCGCAACGGTAAGGTATTAATAAACAGCCCCATGCCATTATCGGCACCTTCGCCGGCCTGCATCCGGCCAAACAGCACGGTGCCAAACACCACTTTCTCCTGACCGCTGGTGCGCGATAGCACCTGCGCCCAGGCCAGATGGCACAGGGTTGCCAAACTCACGTCCAAACGTCTGGCTTGACCACGCAAACGATCATTCAACGCCGCCTTCAGCATCCGGTGAGATTCCGTCACCTGCGAACCATCACGATGCACCTCCGTCAGTCCGAATGGCAGTGTCGGTTCATCGACCTCAGCTAACATCTCGGTAAAAAAACGGGTATGCTCTGCCTGACTGATACCAAGCCGGGCCTGAGCCACCAGATTGCGGAAAGGAACCGGGGCAGGCAAACTGTCCTCCTGACCGGTAAGATACGCCTGTACTTCACTATTCAGCACTTCCAGTGTGGTGTGGTCACCAATCAGGTGATGCTGCTGCTCCAGTAAGATCCAACGTCCTCCTTCTTCCTGTGCAATGATAAAGCGCAGCAGCGGTGCCTGATCCAGATCTATACGATGATGACACGGGTCAAAACGCCGGGTTAACTGGCCACTGATCGCGCCGTCAGCCGGATCCAGTGTCAGTTCAGTCACCGACAAGGTTGCCTGACGCCAGACTACCTGTGCCGGTACGGGTAATCCTTGCCAGATAAAAGCCGTACGCAAGATATCGTGCCGATTAACCACCTGTTGAACCGCTGCCAAATAACTGTTCAGTAGAGCGCGGTCAGCAAAGGCCATCTGACTGGTCAACAGATAGGGATCACCTTCGTCTGCCAGCAGGTGGTGGAACAAAATCCCCTCCTGCAACGGCGATAACCCATAGATATCCTGAATATTGACTATCCCGCCCGGCACTTGCCCGACGATCAGATCAATTTCAGGCTGGGTCAGGTCAATCAACGGCAGCAGATCTGGTGTCAGCTCCGTCATATCTGCTGTAATGCGGTTTTCAGGTATTTGGATTTCACGCTGTTGAGCCACAGACTGAGCCAGAACACGCAGTGTCTGATGTCGGAACAGCGTTTGTACCGATACGCCCAAACCAATACGCCGCAGGGATTCAATCATCCGGACAACCAACAACGAATGACCACCCAGCGCAAAGAAATTGTCATGCCGGCTAATCTGCTCAACCCCCAGCAATTCACGCCAAATAGACGCCAGTGCAGTTTCTATCTCACCTTGTGGCGCTTGGTAAACCTGACGGGCAAAAGCCTCCTCTCCCGGTGCAGGTAACGCCCGGCGATCCAGTTTGCCATTCGACGTCAGCGGGAAAACATCCAACTGGACAAAGGCCGCCGGGACCATATAGTCAGGCAATAACACGCTCAGATGCTCTCGCAGACGGTTAATCAATCCGTCATCCGCTTCGGCCACCACATAAGCCACCAGACGCTTATCCGGTCCCTCTCCCAACGCCAGCACCGCTGCTTCTTGCACCGCAGGATATTCCACCAGCCGGGCCTCAATTTCACCCGGTTCAATCCGGAAACCCCGAATTTTGACCTGTTGATCATTACGGCCCAGAAATTCCAGATTACCGTTCGGCAGGTAACGGGCCAAATCCCCGGTCCGATACATGCGCGCATCCGATTGTTTACTAAACGGATCAACTAGGAAACGTTCCGCAGTCAACTCAGGGCGATTGAGATAACCACAGGCAACCCCATCTCCGCCGACATAAATCTCACCGGTCGCACCCAATGGCACCGGTTGACCGTCAGCATCCAACAGATAAATTTGCGTGTTGGCTATTGGCCGGCCAATCGGGATCCTCGTCACTCCCGGTGGTAATGCCGTAATACGGTAGGTGGTGGTAAAGGTGGCGCCTTCACTCGGGCCATAGCCATTCAATAATTGTTGTGGCGGGCTATCACGCAGAACCTGAGCAATGACATGCGGATCAAGTACATCTCCGCCGACAATCAGGATCCTGAGCTGCGGGAAAACCGGGGACAACGCTGTCGCCAGCCGGTTAAACAGCCCGACACTCAGCCACAACACCGTAATGCAATGAACCTGCAATGCCTGAACAAACTCTTTGGGCGTCAGCACAGTCGCGTGATCAATCACCACCAGCGCACCGCCGTTGAGCAACGGCGCCCAGACTTCAAACGTGCTGGCATCGAAAGCCGGATTAGCTGCAAAAGCAACCCGATCATTCCGTCCAATTTCGGCATAATCATTATTGATAACCAGCCGGACTACCGCACGATGAGGCACGACCACGCCTTTGGGTATGCCGGTCGAGCCGGAGGTGTACATGATATATGCTGACCCGGCGCTGGAACACGGTAAGTCAGGATTGCGGCTATCTTCCGCTTTAATGGTATCGGTCTCACCGGAGAGGCGACACAGAGGAACAGACAGGCCAAGCGGAATCTCAGATTGTGCATCGGTGATCAACAACTTAGCGGAGCAATCGTTCATCAACCAGACTTTCCGCTCGTCCGGTACACGGGGATCGACAGGAACGTAAACGGCGCCAACTTTAAGAATAGCCAACTGGGCCACTACCAGTTCAGTAGAGCGTTCTAACAGAACCGCCACGTGCTCATTCCGGTTAATTCCCTGCTCAATCAGTTGGCGGGTCAGTTGGTTAGCACAGGCATTCAATTCTGTATAGCTAAGTGTCTTATCTCCCGCGATCAACGCTGGCGCCGTTGGCGTTTTCTCCACCTGTTGTTCAAACAATTGATGAATGCATAACTGGTCAGGATACACGGTTTCAGTCGCATTCCAGCTTTTCAGCAACAGTGTACGCTCCGCTTCCGGCAGAATTTCCAACCGCCGTACCGGTGTTTCCGGAGCCTGTTCAAGTGTCTCCACCAAACTTTCCAGCGCCTGTTGCATGTATCCACATATTCTTTCCGGATCAAGCGGCTGCACCACCTGAGCCGTCAGACCCAGAGCTTCACCAAAATCCTCTACCGACAGCACTAACGGATAGTTAGTCCGCTCCTGTCCATCCAAAAATTCAATACCGCCGATGAATTCATCCGACGTTGCCGACAGGGCATTATGCCGATAATTCAACAAGCTACTAAAGAGGGGGATCTCGCCCTGTACACCGCTACAACGCTGGGCCAGTGCCAATGAAGCGTGCTCATGCGCTAATAATCCGGCGAGTCGGGTATGGGCGGCCAGTACGCTGTCCCGTACCGGCGTATCATCCATATCCAGACGCAGCGGCAATGTATTGATAAATAACCCCATACCGCTATCCACACCGTCCCCCGCCTGCATCCGGCCAAACAGCACAGTGCCGAACACCACTTTCTGCTGACCGCTGGTACGCGACAATACCTGCGCCCAGGCCAGATGACACAGCGCCGCCAAACTGACACCCAAACGCCGGGCCTGCCTACGTAAACGGTCATTCAGTGAAGTCATCAACATCCGATATGATTCCGTCACCTGTGAACCATCACGATGCACCTCCGACAGCCCGAACGGCAGTGTCGGTTCATCTATCTCAGCTAACATCCCGGTAAAGAAACGGGTGTGCTCTGCCTGACTGACACCGAGCCGGGCCTGCGCCACCAGATTGCGGAAAGGAACCGAAACAGGCAAACGCGCTTCCTGACCGGCAAGATACACCTGCACTTCGCGATCCATGACTTCCATCGTCGAGTGGTCACCAATCAGATGATGCTGATGCTCCAGCAGGATCCAGCGTCCTCCTTCTTCCTGTGCCATCATAAAACGCAGCAGCGGCGCCTGCCCCAGATCCATACGATGCTGACGTGGATCAAAACACTGAGTTAACTGATCACTGATCGGCCCATCAGCAGACGTTAACTTCAGTTCAATCACCGATAAGGTCGCTTGACGCAAAACCACCTGCGCCGGTACGGATAATCCTCGCCAGATAAACGCAGTCCGCAGGATATCGTGCCGGTCAACCACCCGTTGAACCGCCGCCAGATAACGGTCTAACAGAGCACGGTCAGCAAAGGTCATTTTACCGGTCAACAGGTATGGATCACCTTCGTTTACCAGCAGATGGTGGAACAAAATCCCCTCCTGCAACGGCGACAACCCATAGATATCCTGAATATTGGCGGCCCCACCTGGCACTTGCCCGACAATCAGATCGATGTCAGGCTGAGTCAGGTTAATCAGCGGCAACAGAGCCGGTGTCAACACCGTAGTATCCGGTGTAATCCGGTTTTCCGGTATTTGGATTTCATGATGTTGCGCCAGAGACTGAGCCAGAGCATGGAGTGTCTGATGTCGGAACAGCGTTTGCACCGAGACGCCCAGACCAATACGCCGCAGAGATTCAATCATCCGAACAACCAACAGTGAATGGCCGCCCAGAGCAAAGAAATTATCATGCCGGCTAATCTGTTCAACCCCCAACAACTGGCCCCAAATCACCGCCAGCGCAGTTTCTATCTCGCCTTGCGGCGCTTCGTAGATCTGACGGGCAAAAGCGTCATCTCCCGGCGCCGGCAGCGCCCGGCGATCCAGTTTGCCATTTGGCGTCAGCGGGAAAGCATCCAACTGAACAAAGGCCGCCGGGACCATATAATCAGGCAACATGGCGCTCAAGTGGCTGCGCAAGCTATTAGCCAGTTCGTCATCCGTTTCCGCGACCACATAAGCCACCAAACGCTTATCCTGTCCCTCACCCAACGCCAACACCACCGCCTCTTGCACCGCCGGATGTTCCACCAGCCGGGTTTCAATTTCCCTCGGCTCAATGCGGAAACCGCGGATTTTCACCTGATGGTCATTACGGCCCAGGAATTCCAGATTGCCGTCCGGCAGATAGCGGGCTAAATCCCCGGAACGATACATCCGGGCACCGGATACCACACTAAAGGGATCCGACATAAAATGCCCGGCGCTCAGTTCTGGCCGGTTAAGATAACCGCGTGCCACCCCGACGCCGCCAATATACATTTCGCCGGTGCAGCCCAATGGTACCGGTTGACCATAGGGGTCCAGCAGGTAAATGCAGGTATTTTTCACTGGCCGACCGATAGAACGCGTATCTTCCGGCGATAATAGCGCCTTACAGCTGGCAATCACGGTATTTTCAGTCGGACCATAGGTATTTAACAGCTGTGGACGATAGGCTTTCTGGGCAAACCACACCTGAACCGCGCTCTTCTGTACCGCCTCCCCCCCAATAATGATTAATCTGAGGCACTCCGGTAGCGGTAATGCCGCCAGTTCAGACCAAAACAGCGTCGGCAGAGATATCACCGTAATACGATGTTGCCGGATTAAGGCAATAAATTCTTGTACCGAAGCCAGCCAGTTATCATCACGCATCACCAGCGTCGCGCCATGAGATAATGACGAGAAAAATTCTTCGATCGACGCATCAAAAGCAAAAGAGGAGAATTGCAACACTCGGTCTTGCGCCGTCACCGCGTAGGTTTCATTAAAACCTAAACTGCGCTGATAAATCGCCTGATGTTCTATCATCACCCCTTTTGGCTGCCCGGTTGAGCCGGAGGTGTAAATCACATAGGCCAGATGCTGTGGCGTCAACGCCGGCACCAGAGGATTACTGCCCGGCTGGTCAGGCTGAACATTCGGATCCAATACTATCAATTCTGCCAGTACTTGCTCGCCTAATACTGCCCGTCCGGTTTTATCCGCCAGTACTATCACCGGTTTGGCATCATTCAGGATATGCGTCAGACGTTCAACCGGATAGGCGGTATCCAGTGGCACATAGGCCCCACCCGCTTTCAGCACTGCCAGCAACCCTACCACCATTGCCGGGGAACGAGACACGCAAATCGCCACCCGTTGATCCGGTGCAACCCCCAGCGCTATCAGTTGATGGGCCAGACGGTTAGCATGGGCATTCAGTTCCGCATAACTGAACGTCTGCTCTTGATACACCAGCGCCGCAGCATCCGGCGTTTTCTCTGCCTGTTGTTCAAATAACTGATGAATGCACAACGGGTCAGGGTACACGGTTTCCGGCGTGTTCCCGATTGCCAGCAACAATTTACGCTCTGCCGGCGCCAGGATATCGATTTCCCCGATCCGCTGCTGAACGTTAGCAGCCATCGCTTGCAGCACCGTATGCAGATATCCGATGTGTCGTTCGATTGTCGGTTGATCAAACAGGGCGGTTGCATAATCGAGATAACCGATAATCCGGCCCGCTACTTCTGACAAGATCAGTTCCAGATCAAACTTAACGATATCAAAATCTTGATCGACCGGTGACATTGTCAGCCCCGGCAATTCCCACTCGGCATTCTCATTGTTATGCCAGGCAAACATCACCTGAAACAACGGCGTATGTGCCAGTCGGCGCGGCGGTTGCACGATTTCCACCACCTGTTCAAACGGTAAATCCTGATGCTCCTGTGCCATCAGGGCGACTTGTCGCGCCCGTGCCAGCAACTCAGCCACATTTGGCTCACCCGATAAATCAATACGCAACGCCAGCGTATTGACAAAGAAACCGATCAACGGCTCTACCTCCTGGCAACCGCGGCCAGCACTCGGTGTGCCAATCACCACATTATCCTGACCTGACAGGCGCGACAGAACCGCCGCCCAGGCTGATAAAATCGTCATGAACAATGTGACACCCTGCTGTTCACTCAGGCGTTTAAGGGCTTGGGTTAACTCCGCATCCAGATTAACCGGCAAGGTACTCCCCACAAACGACTGTTCAGGTGGTCGTGGCCGGTCAGTCGGTAAATCCAGCAGAACCGGTGCGTCAGCCAGCATGGTGCGCCAATAGTCGGATTGAGTTTGGGTATGTTCGGCAGACAACCACTGACGCTGCCAGGCAGCATAATCAGGGTATTGAATCGCCAGCGGGGGCAATGGATCCGCTTGTTCCGCCAGAAACGCCGTATAGAGGGTACTGAGTTCACGTATCAGCACATTGACAGACCAGCCATCGGAAACAATGTGATGCTGGGTGAGCAAAAACTGATATTCATCATCTGCGAGCCGGATGAGAGAAGCGCGGATGAGCGGGCCTCTCATGAGATCAAATGGCGTATAAGCTTCCTCTGTGCTTAAGCGTTCAAGTACCGTTTCAACATCCGGGATACCACGCAGATCACGTTGAGACAAAGTTAACCCACTGTCCGGCGCCAATAGTCGTACCTGAGGCTGACCATCAACAGCAATAAATACCGAACGTAACGCTTCATGACGGGCAAATAAGGCATTCAGCGCCTGCTGCCAGACAGCGATATCAAACTGCCCACGTAAACGCAGGGCGACCGGGATATGATAGATATCACTGACGCCATCAAGCTGCGCCAGGAACCACAAACGCTGTTGCGCGAATGATAGCGGCAGCTTACCCTCACGGGATATCGGCAGGATGGCAGGCAATCCCCGGTCTTGTTTATCAAACCGGGCACGGATCTTCTCAGCAAAACCCATCAAAGAGGGGAACTTAAACAACGTGGTTAGCGGCAATTCAACACCTAAAGCCGTAACACGGTTCGTTACTCGCACCGCCAACAATGAATGACCACCGAGCGCAAAGAAATTGTCATGCCGGCTAATCTGCTCAATCCCCAGCAGTTCACGCCAAATCGCCGCCAGTGCTGTTTCGATCTCCCCTTGCGGCGCTTGGTAAACTTGACGGGCAAAGGCTTCCTCCCCCGGCGCCGGCAGCGCCCGGCGATCCAGTTTGCCATTCGGCGTCGATGGAAAAGCATCCAAACACACAAAGGCCGACGGCACCATGTAGTCAGGTAAAATAGCACTCAGGTAATGACGCAGGCTATTAGCCAATCCCTCATCCGCTGGTGCCACCACATAGGCCACCAGACGTTTATCCTGCCCCTCGCCCAACGCCAGCACCACCGCTTCTTGCACCACCGGATACGCCGTCAGCCGGGCCTCAATTTCACCCGGTTCAATGCGGAAACCACGGATTTTCACCTGATGGTCATTACGGCCCAGAAATTCCAGGTCACCGTCCGGCAGGTAGCGGGCCAAATCCCCGGAACGATACATCCGGCCATCCGATACACGACTAAACGGATCAATCAGGAAACGTTCAGCGGTCAGCTCAGGACGATTCAGATAACCACGCGCCACGCCCACACCACCAATATACATTTCACCGACGCAGCCTAATGGTACCGGTTGACCATATTTATCCAGCAGGTAGATACAGGCATTTTTCGCTGGTCGGCCAATAGAACGGTCATCTTCCGGCGATAATACATCCTTGTAGGTCACCGTCACGGTGTTTTCAGTCGGACCATAACCGTTCAATAACCGGGGACGGTGGGTTTCATGGGTAAACCAGTCTTGAATAGCGTTCTTTTTGACTGACTCGCCCCCAATGATGATCAACCTGAGGCAATCCGGCAACGGTAATCCATGATCTCTGGCCGCCAGTTCAGACCAGAATAGAGTCGGCAATGACACCACCGTGATACCACTTTGCCGGGTTAGTCTGATGAATTCCTTTACAGAGGCCAACCAACGATCATTACGTATCACCAGCGTGGCGCCGTTACATAATGACGAGAAGAAATCTTCTACCGACACATCAAAAGAAAAAGAGGCGAATTGCAGCAGCCGATCTTGTGGCGTGACGGCATAAGTCTCATTAAAACCCAGATAACGCTGATAAATGGCCTGATGTTCTACCATGACGCCTTTCGGCTGCCCGGTTGAGCCGGAGGTGTAAATGACATAGGCCAGATGCTGTGGCGTCAACCCAAGTCGCTGCGGGTTGCTGTCCGGCTGATCAGGTTGAACATTCGGATCCAGTACTGTCAGCCCAGCCAGTGCCAACTCGCCTAATGCTGCCCGGCCGGTTTCATCCGCCAGTACCACCACCGGTGCCGCATCATTCAGGATATGGGCTAAACGCTCACCCGGATAGGCGGTATCCAACGGTACATAAGCCCCACCTGCTTTCAACACCGCCAGCAATCCCACCACCATTGCCGGTGAACGCGCCACACAAATCGCCACCCGCTGGTCCGGCTCTACGCCCAACGTAATCAGTTGATACGCCAGCCGGTTAGCACAGGCATTCAGTTCGGCATAGCTGAGAACCTGCTCTTGATACTCCAGCGCTGTCGCACCCGGGTTTTTCTCCACCTGTTGTTCAAATAACTGATGAATACACAGCGGGTCAGGATACGCGGTTTCTGTCGCGTTCCCGATTTCCAGCAACAATTTATGTTCTGCCGGCGCCAAAATACCAATTTCCCCAATCCGCTGCTGAACGCTAGCAACCATCGCTTGCAGCACCGTATGCAAATATCCGATATGTCGTTCGATTGTCGGGTGATCAAACAGAGCAGCTGAATAATCGAGATGACCGATAATCCCGCCCTCCTCCTCAGACAAACTCAGTTCCAGATCAAACTTAACGACATCAAAGGCTTGATCGACCGGTGATACGGATAGCCCTGACAATCGCCACTCGGTACTTTCATTGTTCTCCCAGTCAAACATCACCTGGAACAACGGGGAATGCGCCAATCGGCGCGGCGGTTGCACGATTTCCACCACCTGTTCAAACGGTAAATCCTGGTGCTCCTGTGCCATCAGGGCGACTTGTCGCGCCCGTGCCAGCAATTCAGCCACATTCGGCTCACCCGATAAGTCAATGCGCAACGCCAGCGTATTGACAAAGAATCCAATCAGCGGCTCGACTTCCTGGCGACTGCGGCCTGCACTCGGTGTGCCAATCACGACATCTTCCTGACCTGACAAGCGCGACAAAACCGCCGCCCAGGCTGACAAAATCGTCATGAATAATGTGACACCCTGCTGTTCACTCAAGCGTTTAAGGGCTTTCGTTAACTCCGCATCCAAATTAACCGGCAAAGTATTCCCCACAAACTCCTGCTCAAGCGGACGTGGCCGATCAGTGGGTAAATCCAACAGAACCGGCGCGTCAGCCAACGTGGTACGCCAATAGTCGGATTGAATTTGGGTACGTTCAGCCGACAGCCACTGACGCTGCCAGGCGGCATAATCAGGGTATTGAATCGTCAATGGTGGCAATGGATCCGCTTGTTCTGTCAGGAAAGCCGTATAGAGGGTACTGAGTTCATGTATCAACACATTGACAGACCAGCCATCGGAAACAATGTGATGCTGGGTGAGCAAAAACTGATATTCGTCATCCGTGAGCCGGATGAGAGAAGCACGGATGAGTGGGCCACTCATGAGATCAAATGGCGTATAAGCTTCCTCTGCTCTTAAACGTTCAAGTACCATTTCGACATCCGGGATCCCGCGCAGATCATGTTGAGATAAAGGCAATCCGCTGTCCGGCGCCAATAATCGGACCTGAGGCTGACCGTCAACGGAAACGAAGACAGAACGTAACGCTTCATGACGGGCAAATAAGGTATTCAGCGCCCGCTGCCAGGCAGCGATATTAACTTGACCCCGCAAGCGTAAGGCCACCGGAATATGATAGGTATCACTGACACCATCAAGCTGCGCCAGGAACCACAAACGCTGTTGAGCAAATGACAGCGGCAACTCCCCCTCACGGGATATCGGCAGGATGGCAGGTAATGTAGCACGCTGTTCATCAAACCGAGAACTCATCGCCTCAGCAAAGGCAATTAAGGAAGGCGCTTTAAACAACGTGCTCAACGGCAATTCAACACCGAAAGCTGCAACACGGTTCATCACTCGCACCGCCAACAATGAATGACCACCGAGCGCAAAGAAATTGTCATGCCGACCAATCTGTTCAACCCCCAGCAACTCGCTCCAAATTGTTGCCAATGCAGTTTCCATTTCGCCCTGTGGTGCTTGGTAAATCTGACGGGCAAAAGCCGCTTCTCCCGGTGCCGGCAGTGCCCGGCGATCTAATTTGCCATTCGGCGTCAACGGGAAAGCATCCAACTGAACAAACGCCGCCGGGACCATATAATCAGGCAAAATCGCGCTCAAGTAGTTGCGCAGGCTATTAGCCAGTTCATCATCCGTTTCCGCCACCACATAAGCCACCAGGCGCTTATCCTGTCCCTCACCCAAAGCCAGCACAGCAGCTTCACTCACCGCAGGGTGCTCCACCAGCCGGGTTTCAATTTCCCCCGGTTCAATGCGGAAACCGCGGATTTTCACTTGATGGTCATTGCGGCCCAGGAATTCCAGATTACCGTCCGGCAGGTAACGGGCCAAATCCCCGCTTCGATACATGCGCGCATCTGGGTTGTCACTAAACGGGTCGATAAGGAAACGCTCCGCACTCAATTCTGGCCGGTTAAGATAACCACGGGCAACGCCCACACCGCCAATATAGATTTCACCGGTACTGCCTAGTGGCACCGGTTTGCCGTCGCTGTCCAACAGGTAGATGCAGGTATTTTTAACCGGCTGGCCGATAGAACCGGCGTCTTCAGGCGATAAGATCGCCTTACAAGTGGCAATCACGGTATTTTCAGTCGGACCATAGGTATTTAACAACCGGGGACGATAGGCTTTCTGCCCAAACCACGCCTGAATAGCGCTCTTCTGTACCGCCTCGCCACCAATAATGATTAATCTGAGGCACTCCGGTAGCGGTAATGCCGCCAGTTCAGACCAAAACAGCGTCGGCAGAGACATCACCGTAATGCGATGTTGCCGGGTTAAAGCAATAAATGCCTGTACCGAAGCCAGCCAGCTATCATCACGCATCACCAGCGTCGCGCCATGAGATAATGACGAGAAAAATTCCTCGACTGACGCATCAAAGGCAAAAGAGGAAAATTGCAGCACCCGGTCTTGCGCCGTCACCGCATAGGTTTCATCAAAACCTAAACTACGCTGATAAACCGCCTGATGTTCTATCGTCACCCCTTTTGGCTGTCCGGTTGAACCGGAGGTGTAAATGACATAGGCCAGATGCCGTGGGGTCAACGCCGGCACCGGTGGATTGCTGACCGGTTGGTCAAG
Organism: Photorhabdus thracensis; assembly: GCF_001010285.1. GTDB lineage: Bacteria > Pseudomonadota > Gammaproteobacteria > Enterobacterales > Enterobacteriaceae > Photorhabdus > Photorhabdus temperata. The sequence continues at coordinate 117,973 of NZ_CP011104.1, forward strand.
CCGGGTATTCGGGTCAAGGACAAGCAATCCGGCCAGCAGGTCTTCACCCAGCGCCCCCCGTCCGGCTTCATCCGCCAGTACCACCGCCGGTTTGGCATCATTCAGGATATGCGTCAGACGCTCAACCGGATAGGCGGTATCCAACGGTACATAGGCGCCACCCGCTTTCAGCACCGCCAACATCCCAATGACCATTGCCGGGGAACGTGACACACAAATCGCCACCCGTTGATCCGGCTCTACACCCAACGCAATCAGTTGATGCGCCAATTGGTTGGCACAAGCATTCAATTCGGCATAACTGAGAAGTTGTTCTTTATATTCTAACGCCGTGACATCCGGCGTTTTCTCCACTTGTTGTTCAAACAGCTGATGGATACACAATGCATCAGGATACACGGTTTCCGTGACATTCCAGGTTTTCAGCAACAGTGTACGTTCCGCTTCCGGCAGAATTTCCAACTGCCGTACCGGTGTTTCCGGGGCCTGTTCCAGTGCTTCCGCCAAACTCTCCAGCGCTTGTTGCATGTACCCGTATATCCTTTCCGGCTCAAACGGTTGTACCACTTGAGCCGTCAGCCCCAGTGCGTCACCAAAATCCTCCACCGATAACGCTAATGGATAGTTAGTCCGCTCCTGTCCACCCAGGAATTCAATGCCGCTGATGATGTCATCCGATGTTGTCGGCAAGGCATTATGTCGATAGTTCAGCAAGCTACTAAACAGTGGTATCTCACCCTGCACACCGCTGCAACGTTGAGCCAGCGCCAATGAAGCGTGTTCATGTTCCAGTAGTCCAGCGAATCGGGTATGGGCTGCCTGTACGCTGTCCCGCACCGACGTATTATCCATATCCAACCGCAGCGGCAACGTATTGATAAACAACCCCATGGCGCTGTCAGCACCGTCTCCCGCCTGCATACGCCCAAACAGCACAGTGCCGAATACCACTTTCTTCTGACCACTGGTACGTGACAATACCTGCGCCCAGGCTACATGGCACAAAGCAGCCAGACTCACGCCCAAACGCCGGGCCTGATCGCGCAAACGGTCATTCAGCCCGGTTGTCAGCATCCGGTAAAACTCCGTCACCTGTGAACCATCGCGATGCACCTCCGTCAACCCAAACGGTAGTGTCGGTTCATCGACCTCAGCTAACATCCCGGTAAAGAAACGGGTGTGTTCTTCCTGACTGACACCGAGCCGAGCCTGAGCCACCAGATTGCGGAAAGGAACCGGCACAGCCAGATTGCCTTCCTGACCGGTAAGATGCGCCTGCACTTCACGGTTCATCACTTCCAGCGTGGTGTGGTCACCTATCAGGTGATGCTGCTGTTCCAGCAAGATCCAGCGACCCTCTTCTGCCTGCGCAATCGCAAAACGCAACAAGGGCGCCTGACCTAAATCGAGACGATACCGATGCGGGTCAAAGCGTTGGAACAACTGATCACTAACCAGCCCATCAGCCGGGTCGAGTGTCAATTCCGTCACCGACAAGGTTGCCTGACGCAAAACCACCTGCGCCGGTACGGATAATCCCCGCCAGATAAACGCCGTACGCAAGATATCGTGCCGATCAACTGACCGTTGAACCGCTGCCAGATAACGATCTAACAGAGATCGGTCAGCAAAGGCCATTTGACCAATCAACAGATACGGATCACCTTCGTTTGCCAACAGATGATGGAACAAAATCCCATCCTGCAATGGCGACAACGCATAGATATCCTGAATATTGGCTATCCCACCCGGCACTTGCCCGACGATCAGATCAATGTCAGGCTGGGTCAGATTAATCAGCGGCAGTAGATCTGGCGTCAGCGCCGTAGTATCCGGCGTAATGCGGTTTTCAGGTACCTGGATTTCACGATGCTGATCCAGAGACTGAGCCAGAACCCGGAGTGTCTGATGCCGGAACAGCGTTTGTACCGAGACACCCAGACCAATACGCCGCAAATATTCAATCATCCGGACAACCAGTAATGAATGACCACCCAACGCAAAGAAATTGTCATGCCGGCTAATGTGTTCAACATCGAGCAACTCGCGCCAAATCGCTGCCAGTGCAGTTTCCATCTCGCCTTGCGGTGCTTGGTAAATCTGACGGGCAAAAGCGTCATCTCCCGGTGCCGGCAATGCCCGGCGATCCAGTTTGCCATTCGGCGTCAGCGGGAAAGCATCCAACTGAACAAACGCCGCCGGTACCATGTAGTCAGGCAACAACGCGCTCAAATGTTCACGCAGGCGGTTAACCAATCCGTCATCCGTTTCCGCCACCACATAAGCCACCAGGCGCTTATCCTGTCCTTCGTCCAACGCCAGCACCACCGCCTCTTGCACCGCCGGATATTCCGTCAACCGGGCCTCAATTTCCCCCGGTTCAATCCGGAAGCCCCGAATTTTCACCTGATGGTCATTACGACCCAAGAATTCCAGATTGCCATCCGGCAGATAACGGGCCAAATCCCCGCTTCGGTACATGCGCGCATCCGGGTTGTCACTGAATGGATCGACAAGGAAACGCTCCGCACTCAATTCTGGCCGGTTAAGATAACCACGAGCAACGCCGACACCGCCAATATAGATTTCGCCGGTACCGCCTAATGGCACCGGTTGGCCGTTGCTATCCAGCAGGTAAATGCAGGTATTTTTCACTGGCCGGCCGATAGAACCAGCGTCCTCCGACGATAAGATCGCCTTACAGGTAGCAATCACGGTATTTTCAGTCGGGCCATAGGTATTTAATAACAGGGGACGATAAGCTTTCTGCGTAAACCATGTCTGAACAGCGCTCTTTTTAACCGCCTCGCCACCAATAATGATTAACCTGAGACATTCCGGTAGCGGTAATGCCGCCAGTTCAGACCAAAATAGTGTCGGCAGAGACATCACCGTAATACGATGTTGCCGGGTTAAGGCAATAAATGCGTGTACCGAAGCCAGCCAGCTATCATCACGCATCACCAGCGTCGCGCCATGAGATAATGACGAGAAAAATTCCTCGACCGACGCATCAAAGGCAAAAGAGGAAAATTGCAGCACCCGGTCTTGCGCCGTCACCGCATAGGTTTCATCAAAACCTAAACTACGCTGATAAATCGCCTGATGTTCTATCGTCACCCCTTTTGGCTGTCCGGTTGAACCGGAGGTGTAAATTACATAAGCCAGATGCCGTGGCGTCAACGCCGGCACCGGTGGATTGCTGGTCGGTTGGTCAAGCCGGGTATTCGGGTCAAGGACAAGCAATCCGGCCAGCAGGTCTTCACCCAGCGCCCCCCGTCCGGCTTCATCCGCCAGTACCACCGCCGGTTTGGCATCATTCAGGATATGCGTCAGACGCTCAACCGGATAGGCGGTATCCAACGGTACATAGGCACCACCCGCTTTCAGCACCGCCAACATCCCAATGACCATTGCCGGGGAACGTGATACACAAATCGCTACCCGCAGGTCCGGCTCTACACCCAGCACAATCAGTTGATGGGCCAGTTGGTTGGCACGGGCATTTAATTCGGCATAACTGAGAAGTTGTTCTTTATATTCTAATGCCGTGACAGCAGGCGTTTTCTCCACTTGTTGTTCAAACAGCTGATGGATACACAACGCATCAGAAGACGCGGTTTCCGTGGCACTCCAAGTTTTCAGCAATAATGTGCGTTCCGTTTCCGGCAAAATTTCCAGTGCCTGTATTGGTGTCTCTGGAGCCTGTTCAAGCGCATTAACCAGACTTACCAGCGCCTGTTGCATATAACCGCATAGCCTTTCCGGATCAAACGGCTGCACCACCTGAGCCGTCAGCCCCAGTGCGTCGCCAAAATCTTCCACTGACAGAGCAAACGGGTAGTTGGTCCGCTCCTGCGCGTCAAGGAATTCAATACCATTGATGATTTCATCCGCAGTGACCGGCGGCGTATTATGCCGGTAATTCAACAACGCATTGAACAGCGGTGTGCCACTGGCAACCCCACTGCAACGTTGAGCCAGTGCCAGTGAAGCATGTTCGTGCACCAACAATCCCGCCAGCCGACTATGGGCGACCTGTACGCTGTCCCGTACCGGGGTTTCATCCATATCCAACCGCAACGGCAAGGTATTAATAAACAACCCCATACCACTGTCGGCGCCTTCGCCTGCCTGCATACGCCCAAACAGCACGGTACCAAACACTACCTGCGCCTGCCCGCTGGTGCGCGATAACACCTGCGCCCAGGCTACATGACACAATGCCGCCATACTGACACCCAAACGCCGGGCCTGACCACGTAAACGGTCGTTCAACCCGGCCGTCAGCATCCAGTGTGACTCCGTGACCTGTGAACCGTCATGATGTGCTTCCGTTAGTCCGAACGGTAACGTCGGTTCATCCACCCCTGCTAACATGTCAGTAAAGAAGCGGGTATGTTCTGCCTGACTCACCCCCAACCGGGCCTGTGCCACCAGATGGCGGAACGGTGTCGGCGCAGGCAATCTCTCTGCCCGCCCGGTAAGATAGGCCTGCACTTCGCGGTTCATCACTTCCAACGTGGTATGGTCACCTATCAGGTGATGCAACAGTTGCAACAGGATCCAACGGCCATCAGTTTCCTGCGCCACCACAAAGCGCAGCAACGGTGCCTGTCCCAGGTCAATACGATACCGGCATGGGTCAAAACGTTGGAATAGCTGGCCACTGATCGGACCGTCAGCCAGATTTAAAGTCAATTCCGTCACTGACAATAGCGCCTGACGGCAGACCACTTGCGCTGGCACGGACAAACCGGACCAAACAAAAGCAGTGCGCAGGATATCGTGGCGATCAACCACCTGTTGCACCGCCGCCAGATAATGGCCCAGCAAAGACCGATCGGCAAAAGCCTGTTGGGTTATCAGCAAATAAGGGTCACCCTCATTTGCCAGCAAATGGTGGAACAAAATGCCATCCTGTAGCGGTGACAGGGCATAGATATCCTGAATATTGGCAATTCCACCCGGTACCTGCTCAACAATGTGGTCAATCTCAGGCTGAGTCAGATCAATCAACGGCAACATTTCCGGCGTCAACACAACCGTATCCGGTGTAATACCGTTGTCAGGCACCGGGATTTCACGATGTTGAGCCAGAGACTGAGCCAGGACACTGAGTGTCGAATGCTGGAATAACGTTTGTACCGAGATGCCTAACCCCATACGCCGCAAACGTTCAATCATCCGTACCGCAAGCAGCGAGTGACCACCGAGGGCAAAAAAGTTGTCGTGCCGGCTGATCCACTCAACCTCCAGCAATTCACGCCAAATAGTCGCTAATGCTGTCTCAATTTCGCCTTGCGGCGCTTGGTAAACCTGATGGGCAAAAGCATGCTGATCCGGGGCGGGTAGCGCCCGGCGATCCAGTTTGCCGTTCGGCGTCAGCGGAAAGGCATCCAGACGGATAAACGCCGCCGGCACCATATAATCGGGAAAAATATCACTCAGATGGTCACGCAAGCTGGCAGCCAGCCCATCATCGGCTTCCGCTACCACATAGGCAACTAAACGTTTATCCTGCCCGTCACCCAACACCAGTACCCGTGCGCCACTCACCACAGGGTGTTCAGTCAGACGCGCTTCAATTTCCCCCGGCTCAATACGGAAACCGCGGATTTTCACCTGATGGTCATTGCGGCCAGCAAACACCAGATTGCCATCCGGCAAGTAGCGGGCCAAATCCCCGGTGCGGTACATCCGCGCCTCTGGCGCATCACTAAATGGATCAGCCAAGAAGCGTTCCGCAGTCAGATCAGGGCGATTGAGATAACCCCGGGCGACACCAATACCGCCAATGTACAACTCACCCACCGTTCCTAACGGTACTGGCTGACCATAGACATCCAACAGATAAACCCGCGTGTTAACCATCGGCTGCCCAATCGGGATCCATTCATCCGTATAGTCTGACGGACAACGCCAGGTCGTCGCGCAAACCGTGGTTTCTGTCGGGCCATACGCATTAAATAGCGTTACCCGGCCCCGCAATGCCTGGAGCAACGCGGCACTGGGGGTTTCACCCGCCAGGACTAACGTGGGTTTTATCGTTATCTCCGGCAAATCAGCCCCTTCCTGGAGCAAAGCGGGCGTCAAACAGACGTGCGTCACCATTTTATCTTCCAGATAATGCCAGAGGCGGCGCGGATCCTGACGAACTGTGTCGGCAGGGATAGCCAGGCTAGCTCCCCCACCCAGCGTTATCATGATTTCCCAAACACTGGCATCAAAGCTGAATGAAGCAAACTGCAACATCCGGCTGGTTCCACGCATGTTAAGCCGGGCAATTTGGGTCAATACCAGATTAACCACACCACGATGTTCGACCATCACCCCTTTCGGCATACCGGTCGAACCGGAGGTGTAAATCACATAAGCCAGATGCCGTGAAGTCAATGCAGGTACCTGCGGATTACTGTCCGGCTGATCCGGCAGGATATTTGAACCAAGTACCGTCAGCGTCGCCAGAACCGCTTCACCCAACACAGCCCGCCCGACTTCATCCGCCAGCAAAATAGCCGGTGCAGCATCATTCAGGATATGCGCCAGACGTTCACCCGGATAAGTTGGGTCCAGCGGCACATAAGCACCACCTGCTTTCAGTACCGCCAGTAATCCCGCTACCATTGCCGGTGAACGCGCCACGCAAATTGCCACCCGTTGATCCGGTACGACACCCAGTGCAATCAGCTGATGCGCCAACCGGTTAGCCCAAGTGTTCAATTCGGTATAACTGAGGTTCTGCCCTTCATATACCAGCGCTGTTGCCCCCGGATTCTTCTCCACCTGTTGTTCAAATAACTGATGCATGCACAGTTGGTCAGGGTACGCGGCTTCCGTCGCGTTCCAAGTTTCCAGCAACAATTTACGTTCCGCTGGCACCAGAATGTCAATTTCGCCAATCCGCTGCTGAACGTCAGCGACCATTGCTTGCAGCACCGTGTGCAAATATTCGATGTGTCGTTCGATTGTCGATTGATCAAACAGGGCAGTTGAATAACCAAGATGACCGACAACGCTGTCTTCTTCCTCAAACAGGTTTAATTCAAGATCAAACTTAACGACATCAAAGGCTTGATCGACCGGTGACACGGCCAGCCCCGGCAATCTCCACTCAGTATTTTCATTGTTCTGCCAGGCAAACATCACCTGAAACAACGGGGTATGCGCCAATCGGCGCGGTGGTTGCACAATTTCCACCACCTGTTCAAACGGTAAATCCTGATGCTCCTGCGCCATCAGTGCGACTTGTCGCACCCGTGCCAGCAACTCAGCCACATTCAGCTCACCCGATAAATCAATGCGCAACGCCAACGTATTCACAAAGAATCCAATCAGCGGCTCCACTTCCTGGCGACTGCGGCCTGCACTTGGTGCGCCAATCACCACATCATCCTGACCTGACAGGCGCGACAAGATCGCCGCCCAGGCTGACAACAGCGTCATAAATAACGTGACGCCATGCTGTTCACTCAGGCGTTTAAGGGATGCTGTCAACTCCACACCCAAATTGACAGGCACAACATTCCCGCTAAACGACTGCTCTGGCGGACGTGGCCGGTCAGTGGGTAAATCCAGCAGAACCGGCGCGTCCGCCAGCATCGTACACCAATAGTCGGATTGAATTTGGGTACGGGCCGACAACCATTGACGCTGCCAAGCGGCATAATCAGGATATTGAATCGCCAGCGGGGGCAATGGATCCGCTTGTTCCGCCAGAAACGCGGTATAGAGGGTACTTAATTCACGTACCAGCACATTGATAGACCAACCATCGGAAACAATATGATGCTGGGTGAGTAAGAATTGATATTCATCATCCGTGAGCCGGATAAGGCAGGCGCGAATAAGCGGACCACGCTGGAGATCAAATGGTTTATACACTTCTTCGGCGCTCAGACGTTCAAGTATCGTTTCAACCTTCGCTATCCCGCGCAGATCATGTTGTGATAACGGTAATCCACTGTCCGGCGCCAATAGTTGTATCTGAGGCTGACCATCGACAGCAATAAATACCGAACGTAACGCTTCATGACGGGCAAACAAAACATTCAGCGCCTGCTGCCAGGCGGCAATATCAAGCTGACCACGCAAACGCAGCGCCATTGGAATATGATAAGTATCACTGACGCCATCAAACTGCGCGAGAAACCACAAGCGCTGTTGAGCGAATGACAACGGCAGCTCTCCCTCACGGGATATCGGCATGATGACGGGCAATGTATCGCTCGGTTCATCAAGCCGGGCGATGACCACTTCAGCAAAGGCCATTAAAGAAGGCGCTTTAAACAACTCAGTTAACGGTAACTCCACCCCCAGAGCGGTCACACGGTTCATCATCCGTACCGCCAACAATGAATGACCGCCCAAAGCAAAGAAGTTGTCGTGCCGGCTAATCGGCTCAATCCCCAGTAATTCGCTCCAGATAGCGGCCAGTGCCGTTTCCATCTCGCCTTGCGGAGCTTCATAGACCTGGCGGGCAAAAGCCTCCTGCCCGGGAGCAGGCAACGCCCGGCGATCCAACTTGCCGTTCGGCGTCAACGGGAAGGCATCCAGACGCACAAATGCCGCCGGTACCATATAATCAGGCAAAATGGCGCTCAGGTGGCTACGCAGGCGGTTAACCAATCCATCATCCGCTGACGCTACCACATAGGCCACCAGACGTTTATCCTGCCCGTCATTCAGCGCCAACACCACCGCTTCACGCACCGCCGGGTATTCCACCAGCCGGGTCTCAATTTCCCCCGGCTCAATCCGGAAGCCACGAATTTTCACCTGTTGATCATTACGGCCAAGAAATTCCAGATTGCCGTCCGGCAGATAGCGGCCCAAATCCCCAGTCCGGTACATACGAGCATCCGCTTGATCACTAAACGGATCCACCAGGAAACGTTCAGCGGTTAACTCAGGGCGATTGAGATAACCACAGGCAACCCCATCTCCACCCACATAAATCTCACCGATCACCCCTATCGGCACCGGCTGACCATCAGCATCCAGCAGATAAACACGGGTATTCGCTATCGGCTGACCAATCGGGATCCGAGTCACGCCCTGCGGTAACGCCTTAATAGGATACATCGTGGTAAAGGTGGTTCCCTCGCTCGGACCGTAAGCCTGTAATAATTGCTGTGGCGGATGATGATCCAGAACCTGGGCAATTACATGCAGATCGGGGATATCTCCCCCGAAAATCAGCACCTTAATCTGCGGAAGAACCGGGGATAATTCTGCCGCCAGCCGGTTAAATAATCCGATAGTCAGCCACAGAACCGTGACGTGATGCACCTGTAACACCTGTACTAACTTGTGGGGTGTCAGCAACGTGGCATGGTCGATAACCACCAGCGTACCGCCGTTGAGCAATGGTGCCCAGACTTCAAACGTGCTGGCATCAAACGCCGGGTTAGCCGTAAAAGCCACCCGCTCATCCGGTTCGATTTCGGCATAGCCATTATTGATAACCAGCCGGACCACAGCGCGATGAGGTACCACCACCCCTTTGGGCGTGCCGGTCGAGCCGGAGGTATACATGATATACGCTGACCCGGCGCTGGAGCGCGGTAAATCAGGAGTAAAACTGTCTTCTTCTCTGTGGGTATCAGCCTCACCGGAGAAGCGAAGCAGCGGCACCGAGAGGCCTGGCGGAACATCAGATTGCGCATTGGTGATTAACAACTTAGCGGAGCAATCGTTCATCAGCCAGATTTTCCGCTCATCCGGCACACTGGGATCAACAGGGACATAAACCGCCCCGGCCTTGAGGATCGCCAACTGCGCCACCACCAGCTCAATGGATCGTTCTAATAATATCGCCACATGTTCATCTGGGCTAATTCCCTGCTCGATCAGTTGGCGCGCTAACCAGTTAGCACAGATATTCAATTCAGCATAGTTGAAAGTCTTATCCCCTTCGATCAGCGCAATGGCCTCCGGGGTTTTTTCTGCCTGTTGCTCAAACAACTGATGAATACATAACTGGTCAGGATACGGTGCTTGAGTGGCGTTCCAGGTTTCCAGTAATAATGTACGTTCAGCCTCAGGCAATAAATTAAGCTGCCGGATAGGAACTTCATCATTCATCCTTTTCGACAGGGCCAGCACCTGTAAGTGTTCACTCATCCGCAGAATCTCTTCCGCACTCAGGCCATTTGCATCGTATATCCAGCGAAAACCACCCTGCGCATTGATCTGAAGGGTTAGTAACTCGCCGGGCATCTCCTGATCACACGGCCTGTCATCCTGTATCACAGAGACGGCAATCCGCCACGGCCGGCTTGTTGTCAACGCCGGGATAGCACGCAGTGAGGGAGTACGGAAGAGGAAATCAAGACTAAATGTACGATGCTGCGCCAGCCGGGCCAGTTCGTCATCAATCCAGTCAGCTACCCTGCTCCATGGCTTATCAAACGCTATCTCCACGACCATGGGCACCACAGGCGCCAAATCAGTTAACATACTTGGTGTATCTTTTTCTTCATCCACACACCAGCCAATTTGGAATTCGGTTTGATGAGTCAAGCGCGCAAGATAAATAACGAACGTCTGCAATAGTAGCCGTAATGGATCTTCTTCACTATTTCCTGGCAGTGGGAATTGCCAGGCACTTATTGCCCAACTCGGTTCTATTTGCTCCCCGGTGGTTTCGAAAGGTAACTGGAGTGGTTGTAAAGCAGCAAGACGCTCATACCAAAATAATTCACTAGGCATAAGTGCCTGGAGGATCTTCTTTACACTCTGATTCTGTGGTGAACTGTTACTTACATTAGTTATATTTTCTGACGTCTGAGAGACAAGTTCAGTTTTAAGAACATTTCCCAATTTAACAATATTATCTTTCATCTATTCCCCCAACGAATCTGTTATAAATTCGAAAACTGTCATTCCCGACAGTCACTACTCATATTTTTTTCTTATTTCTTGCCCCAAGAAATGAAAACGGACCTGTCTGACATCAATCCAAAACAATCAGATATGGATGCCATAATCCGGTTAATAACCGCTAATTAATAATTTTCCGACGCTAATTTCCCCGATAATGGAATAAATGATTTATCTTATGATTTTAAATAAGATATTCCTTTTTCATTCGATTCTTTATGTGCGTTATACTAATTTGCTACAATTCTTATTGGCTGACACTGAATGACACCATAATAAATAGGATAATTAATCTCATTTATTATGTATAGACACCAAATCACTACTATATTTTATCTGTTTTCGATTAATTTCCAATTAAATTATTTCAAGAATAAATCAGGTGTTTCGAAAAATAAACCAAACTGATTCACCTTAAACTATCAAAAAGTTTACCTTGACAGTAGCGGGTAGAATAGGGCCTCTATCCCAATAATGACCAAACACCTAAAAATAATTTTAACTCATTGAAAATTAAAAAAAACACCACTAAACATTCAATTATCTAAAAATATCAAACTAGGTTAAAATAATTCATAAAACATTACTTTTCAACAGCAAAAAACATCTGAATATCAATACCACAAAAGAAATCAACACAAATGAAAACTAACTCATTTGTATATTATTTCATCATAACAAGATCACAAAAACAATATAATCAGCATTGTGTTTAATATCATAATGAAATGATTTAGAATAATAAATAACTTCATTGCTAATTATCCTATGATAATAAAATAATGTCATTCCCCAACATTCAACGATATTTATTATTGCGTTATGAAATTAGAGATTCCATTTAACATCATTCAAATTTAAGGTATTGGAATAACTATATAACAAGGGTTACGCTCGCCATTTTCCGATACTTATTAACACCAAGAAACACATTAATAATACTTTATATTATCTCTGTTAAATCACTTGATAAAATAAACCCTAATAAGAATGACATTAATTAAATATATTTATAATCTCTTTATAAAGTTATCTATTTACGCCGTCTATAACTCACATCTTTAAATATCAATGCTAAAGCAGCTAACATAGTGGGAATGGATAAAATTGCAAAAATACTGCTATGATTTAATTCAAATCTGATCAATTCTGCTCCAAATAAAGCACCGCAAATCCCGCCGAATCTTCCAAATCCTAACATCCAGGCAACCCCCGTTGCCCGACAATGAGTCGGATAAAATTGTGCGGAGATGGCCCCCATCGATGCCTGAGCGCCATTCATTGTTATTCCTGCAAGAAATATAAAAATACTCAGTAATAATACATTCTCTCCCTGGCCAATAAAAAAAACCAAAATACCCGTTAATATATAATTAGTTGCTACCACCTTATGAGGATTAATTCGATCCATTAACCAACCGGAAAAAACAGCGCTTATTACGCCCCCCAAAGGAAATAATGCTGTCAGTGTTGCCGCCATGCTAATACTGAAACCAACATCGTTCATTAAAAATGGCAGCCAACTTGTCAGCACATAAAAGACCAATGCGCCCATGAAATAGGTTGTCCATAACATGCTAGTCCCAAGTAAGAATCGATTGGATAAAACCGCTTTGACTGACGACTTATGTATAATTTCTTCTTCATCAAAAATAAACTTGTTTATATCATTTAAAGAATTACCGGTCATTTTAGACAAAATCCGTCTTATATTACCTTCTGCTCCCCCTTTCAAAGCCAGATATCTAAGTGATTCAGGTAATAAAGAGAGGAGAAATAGAGACAGAAATAATGGCAAAATTCCCCCTAAAATCAGAACGCCCTGCCAACCAAAATGTGGAATAATCCATGCAGAAACTATTCCTCCTACCGCTGCGCCAAGAGGAAAACCACAAAAAACGATATTTATTAATAACGATCTCCGATGCTCAGGTGCATATTCAGACATTAGAGTTACTGCATTTGACATTGCGGCACCAAGACCTAACCCAGTCAAAAAACGCAAAATAGTTAATGTCTGTATTGAACCTGCTAAAGCTGTGGCAAGACTCAATAGGCCAAAAACAGTGACTGATGTCATCAGCACTGACTTTCGACCAAACCGATCCGCAAGTGGCCCAGAAAAGATCGAGCCCAGCGATAACCCCAAAAGTGCAGCGCTCATAGTCGGCCCAAGAATAGCGCCTTCTACTTTAAAATCATTTATTACTGCTGGTGCAATATATCCCATTAATACAGTGTCAAAACCATCAATAACAACAATTAAGAAACAGAGAATTAATACTTGCCATTGAACTTTCGAAAGTTTTTGATTATTAATAATATGTTGGACATTGACTGTTCTAGTGCTATTCATATTGAATCACCAATCGTAAAGAAAACTGTTTTAATGTTTTCCGTGTTAATTTTATTTATGCTCATATTATTACTATGAAAAATATAATTGACGTTATTATTTTCAATTTATTACTGTATCAACTAATCCGAAACCTGAAACTAAAGATATTAAGACACATCAATAGAAGTCTTTCAGGATAAATGTTACCACAAGATTACCGGATATATCTCGAACAGAAAGATAAGAATTGAAAAATTGCAGATAAAAAAATCGTATTAATAATAACGAAAAAATGTGACTCAAAGAGCCTATCCCACCATAGGTTCACTCTTTATGACAAAGAAGAACAAATAAAATAGCCTTAATGGGATAGGTAGTAAAAAAAGCAGAACAAGAAAATAAAAATCAGGGGTAATATTACACCTGAAATTTTTATAACCCCGGCGCCTTCCATAATGAAGTTGTCAAACCATGATCGACCAACGTTAACTGATCGGCATATATCGCCTGCCAGTTCTTTTTAGCTTTTTGATACACTTCATAATGTTCAGGATTTGGCTGATATTCATGTTGCCAACGCACCAGTTTTTCCCCTGTCGCGCTCATTCCATCATAAAGCCCAACCCCGACTCCGGCGGCGATGGCGCATCCCAAAGCGGTAGATTCTTTGACCATCGGTACCCGAACCGGCAGCCCTGTCACATCAGATAAAATCTGGCTCCACAATTTTCCTTTTGAACCACCGCCAGCAAATACCAGTGAATCCGGTTTAACGGCCGAAAATGCAGAAATCAGATCCAGATTACAGGCCGAGACAATCGCCGCATTTTCTTCCAATGCGCGGAATAATGTCGCTTTATTGCATTTCTCAGGATCTATCGAAAGGTTAATAAAAGAGGGTGCCGCGTGATACCAGGCTTTAAATCGCATCACGTCAGAAAAAATCGGCATGACGCCATAAGCGCCGGCGGGTACTCTAGCGGCCATATCTTCCAGTAAGTTATATGTATCAACGCCAAGTCGCTCCGCCAATAATTTCTCTTCCGCGCAAAATGCATCCCTGAACCAACGCATTGTCAAACCGGTAAAGAAACTGATGGATTCCGCCTGAACCATACCCGGAATAACATGCGGGTTTATCCGTGTATTCATATTCGGGTCAGTGACCGGTTCTGGTAAATTAACAACCTGCTGCCAAAAAGTACCTCCGAGAACCGCGGTTTGTGCCGGCTTGACAACCCCTAAGCCAAGACAACCGAGCTGTACATCACCTCCACCCATAATGACCGGTGTTCCAATATTAAGTCCACATTGAGAAGCGGCTTTTTCAGTGATGTAACCTAACAGGGTTCCTGTCTCTTTTACCGGAGAAAGAATATCAGAACGCAAACCAGCCATCTCAAGCAGGTTGGGACGCCAGTCACGGCTCACCAAATCCAGCATTCCTGTTGTACCGGCATTAGAGGGATCGACTGCCAATTCACCACTGAGCATATTTGCCAGCCAATCACTAATCATCGTTAAAGCGGCTGCCTGACGGTAAATATCCGGACGGTGATGCGCAAGCCATAACAGACGAGGCATCGCCCCCAGTGCTAACGTTTGTCCTGAACACCGATAAACATCATATTCAAAGGTGTTGTTATACAGCGCTTTCAACTCACCCACTTCACAGCTGGAACGCGCATCCACATTGGCACAGGCCCAGATCGGCTCACCATTGCTGTCATAAAGCACAATCCCTTCCCGCATAGAGCAGGACGCCACCCCCTGAATAGCACTAGCGGGCAATTCCGCCGTTTTCAGTGCCTGGCGGATACACTGGCAAGCCAGTTGCCAGTTCTTCACTAAATCAAACTCCATTGAGCCCGGTACGTCAGGGACAGGCTGATGTATCCATTCAGCCTGCCCTGCGGCTATCTGATTCCCTTCAAGATCAAATATTACTGCACGAACACTCCCTGTTCCTGCATCAAGCGCCATCAGATATTTTCCCGATGGATTAACACTACGGCGTTGATTCATGATGCTATCCTCAGTTTAATGACTTTTTGAACTTATAGCCTTACCTCAAATTTTTTCTGTTTATTCACGGATAGATTGAATGCGAGTTCAGCGCAGCAAATTCAGCATCGCTCTGGCGGTCTGCTCTTCCGTCACCAACGCATTGATATATTGACCATTAAGTGCAGCAACAATGGCTTCCGCTTTGTCCTCTCCTCCCGCAACCCCGATAACCGTTGGGATCGTTTTCAGTTCCGGCATAGAGATACCAATAAGCTCTTGATGAATCTGCATATCATCCACCAATTGACCATCTGCTTGCATAAAATAGCCAAGGATATCGCCCACCGCGCCTTTCCGGCCAAACATCAGTTGTTCACCACCGCTGATATAGCCAGAACGCATAATGGTCGCCTGCTGTTTCTGATTAACTGCGCCGATACCAACGATAGCCACATCAGCCGCGCAAGCCGCCAACAGCACATCACGGACGCTGCTCTCCTGACGGAATGTTTCGGCTACCTGAGCCGTCGAAGCACGCAGTGGTGTGGGGATAATACTGATTGGACAAGCAGCATCCAGTTGGCCGATGCCGGTCATATAAGGACCGACACCCCCGGACAATGTGACCAGCCTGATCTGTTGTGATGAGATAAAACCACTTAAATGCTGCAATGTGCACATGGTGGTTTCACCAAATCCGACTGCCAGTAATTGCTGTGGTTCAATCAATGCCATCAGTAAATGGGCCGCCCCAACCCCCAATCTGGCATTAAGATTCATATCAGCCAGTGCAGGTAAAACACGCACTTGTTTCAAAGAGAAATGTTTTTGCAGGGTATCTTCCAGTTCCAGACACCCCTCATAACGGGAGTTAATTTGTACCCGAATCACACCTGACTGCCGCCCTTTTTCCAGTAGTCGGGAAACTTTTAACCGGCTCAAACCCAACAGATCGCCGATGTCCCCTTGTGTCAGGCCATCGTGATAGTAAAACCATGCAATACGCGCAAGCAGCTCTTCTTCACTCATGCTATTACCCGGATAAGTGTCTTCGGACGACACATGTTTCTCTTTAACTGATTTTTCTTTCGCTGATTTTATCGACATAACCACTTTCTTTTATCCGCACTCAACAGATAACCATTAAAACGTATAACACGCCAGAGTCTTACCGTAAAAATTTGAACATAATATTATGCAGATCTAATTTTTTCACAAAATGTGATCTAAATAGTGCCAATATCACAATTTAACAGCTACCATGTTGAACAATTGTTTTTTAGTTACATAAATATTCATTTTGTTTGCCTCAGCACCTGCATTAAGAGGATGCCGCGATGTTACATAACAACACCGCAGTACCACCGCTATTAGAAGTCAGTGGCATCAGTAAGCAATTTTCCGGCGTAATGGTACTGAAACATATTGATTTTACTCTGCTTCCAGGGCAGATACATGCTCTGTTAGGGGGTAATGGCGCAGGCAAATCAACACTGATGAAGATCATTGCCGGTATAGAACAACCGGATAAAGGATCCATCAAGATTGACGGCAATAATGTTAGCCATCTCAATCCCACCAAAGCACATCAATTTGGTATTTATCTGATACCACAGGAACCATTGCTGTTTCCTAATTTGTCTGTACAGGAAAATATACTGTTCCGTTTGCCCAAGCATCAGGCAGATAAGACCAGAATGAAACATTTGCTGGAATTACTTGGCTGTCAATTAGATCTCAATGCCAGTGCGGGCAGTCTCAATGTTGTCGATCAAGGAAAAATATCCATTCATGTCGCCAACAAATTACTCCAAAAAGGTGATTTGAATGTCGGCGATAAGTTAGATATCCCCGATATTCGCACTGTCGAAGTGGCACCAAACAGCATTCAGGGCTACAGCTATGAAGCCAAAGGAAACGGCATTGTTGTTTTGCCTGAACGGGTGATTTTCACCAAAGACAATATCAATCAGTACGATTTCTAATTCTACTGTCCGGCAATCTCCGCCATTAAGGGTTGCTGGCCCAGTGTAAGCTAGTTAGGAGAGGAAAAATGGCAGATTTAGACGATATTAAAGATGGTAAAGATTTTGGTCTTGATGTCCCGCAGAAGAACGGTTTATTTGAACTGAAGGGCTGTGGCGCACTTGATTGGGGAATGCAATCACGACTATCACGTATTTTCAATCCCAAAACCAATCGAACTGTTATGCTGGCTTTCGACCACGGTTACTTTCAGGGGCCAACAACCGGCCTTGAACGCATTGATATCAATATTGCGCCGTTGTTTCCGCATACTGATGTATTGATGTGTACCCGCGGTATTCTTCGCAGTCAGGTTCCGCCCGCAACCAATAAACCGGTGGTGTTACGTGCTTCCGGCGCCAACTCGATTCTGACGGAATTGTCTAATGAGACGGTTGCTGTCGCTATGGAAGACGCTTTACGCCTGAATGTCTGTGCGGTAGCCGCTCAGGTGTATATCGGCTCTGAACATGAGCATCAATCGATCAAGAATATTATCAAGTTAGTCGATCAGGGAATGCGTTACGGGATGCCAACTATGGCAGTCACTGGCGTTGGTAAAGATATGGTTCGGGATCAGCGTTATTTCTCTCTGTCGACCCGCATTGCTGCCGAAATGGGCGCGCAAATTATCAAAACTTACTACGTCGATACTGGCTTTGAGCGTATTGCCAGTGGATGCCCGGTTCCTATTGTGATTGCTGGCGGTAAAAAGCTGCCAGAAAAAGAGGCGCTGGAGATGTGTTATCAGGCAATTGATCAAGGTGCTGCTGGTGTCGATATGGGACGCAATATTTTCCAATCCGAAGCACCGGTTGCTATGTTGAAAGCCGTTCACGCGGTCGTACACCAGAATGAAAATGCCAACAAAGCTTATGAATTATTTTTAAGTGAAAAAGGGTAAGGAGAATTAAGATGCACGTAACTCTGGTTGAAATTAATGTTAAACAGGACAAATTAGATAAGTTTCTTGACGTATTCCGCTTCAATCATCTGGGTTCAATTCAGGAAGAAGGTAACCTGCGCTTTGATGTATTACGGGATGAAAATATTCCTACCCGTTTTTATATTTATGAAGCGTATGTCGATGAGAAAGCTGCCGATGCACATAAAAAAACACCTCATTATCTGAAATGTGTTGAAGAACTTGAATCCCTGATATCTGAGCCAAGGAAGAAAACCTCTTTTATTGGTGTGATGCCAGAAATAAAATAAATAACATCAATATAACGATAAGAGATAATGCTGTTTATAATTTGCTGAAAAACCCGGGATGGGATGTCCCACCCGGGGATTCTGTTCCTGCGTTTTTCTTGCCGATCAGTAATATCAATGAGCAATAACTCCTAACAGGATATTCAAGTACCAAAGCCAACATTGCTGAATGTCATATTAGCAATACCGATATCGCTAATAAATCATTGCCTATAAATCAATTCAAATGGTTGACTTTTACTCAAACTACGCTATTTTTGAGAAATGAAAAGAGTCTTGATCAACATTCTCCGCTTTAGAAGATTCTAAAGCGGAATACTTCAAAATGCTTTCCAAACAGGCAGACATACCCATGTCTAACCTTTTGATAGCATGATAGAAGTTAGAAAAAGAAATGAAACTGAAAACCAAACTACTTTCTTACATATGCAACTTATACAGATGACACAGGAGTAAATATATTGTGGCTGACTTAATTTATTTAACAATAAAAGGGAAGGATCAGGGATTAATTTCCGCTGGTTGCTCGTCACTTGACTCAATTGGTAATAAATACCAGGTGAGTCATCAGGGCTAAAATATTGGAATACAGTGTCCTCCATCCTAACTCTTTAGAACATAATGACCAGCAACCTCAAGAAACATTGTCATTAATATATAAAAGCATAACATGGAGCCATGTTATCGCAGGGACGAGTGGTTATAGTATATGGGAAGATACGGTATATTAATACCTAATAAAATCCCCACTTATTTAGGAGTTGGGGTTTTACAACTTTAAAACAGGCTGCGCTTTGTAAACCATTAAGTAAGTCTCAATTCTTTTTATTTTCTTTATTTTCTTTATTTTCTTTATTTTCTTTATTTTCTTTATTTTCTTTATTTTCTTTATTTTCTTTATCACGATAAGATTTACTCACAGGCATCAAGCAGGAATATATAATTAGAAAGAACAAACCACCAAACCGAATTGAACTATAATCGTAAATACTAAAATAATGAGTAAATATATATATTAGAACCCCACCATTTGCTAAAATATTATATTGAATAATAGAAAAAAACACTGCTTGAATATAAACCTTTACTGAACCCTTGGGTACTGATTATAGATTCCAATGGATAACCGTTATATAAAAAGGTCTTCATCTACTGTTGAATCAAACACCTATGATTTTCTCCCCCACGATCAAATAGCAATACCTATGAAAATACGCCGGTATCGAGGAAAAACACCCCCATCATAACTTATACATACCCCCCTCAATACTCTATAGTAACTCTGTTGCTTTTATCAGATTAAACCATAACCAAGATTATTAAACCACAATAAATAGGCTTTCCTGCTTCCAAGTTTTATTTATAGGGCTCTTCTATTAAATCACCTTGGCTCAATTCAAGGAAAAGGTAATCTGCATTTTAATGTATTATGGGATGAAAATATTCTTATCCGATTTTATATTTATGAAGTGTATGTTGATGAGACAGCTGCCAATGCACATAAAAAACACCTTATTATCTGAAATGTTTTTAATAATTTGAATCCCTGACATTTGAACCAAGAAAAAAATCTCTTTTATTGGTATGATATCAGAAGTTAAATAAGTAACAGCAATATGCATCTTTGAAATAATTCAGAGAATTTCCTCTATCTCCAGATTATTTTATACTCCAACAAGATATTGAACTTGTCATTGAGACACTGGGTTCTGATCTCTCCGTCTTCCGACGCGAACTCGATCCTTTATGGATTGATAAGGATTTTAGTTCCAATTCATATTGTTCTAACTTATTTCAACCGAAATTATCACTGTCTTTAACCATGATATTCCTACCTCAAAAATACAAGTGGCAATCCTACTGAATAAAAAATAACATAACTTGATTACGGGATATTTATCTCATCACAAAGATGATCTAGTGGGAGAAATAACAATGAATAACCATTATGATGTTTTGATTATTGGCGCGGGTATTGCTGGCATTGGCGTAGCATGTCATTTAACAAAGAAATGTCCTGATAAGAAATTTATTATCTTAGAGCGTCGCCATACGATAGGCGGTACCTGGGATTTATTTCGCTATCCGGGCATTCGCTCAGATTCAGATATGATGAGCTATGGCTATAAATTCCGCCCTTGGACAGACACCAGTATTTTTGCAGATGGGCCTTCAATTAAAAGTTATATCCATGCCACAGCAAAAGAGTATGAAGTTGATAAGAAAATACAATTTGGGCTAAAAATCACTCAGACTGACTGGTCAAATGCAACTCGCCAGTGGACCGTCACCGCAATTGATGAAATCAGTGGAGAAACCCGGCAATTTACCTGTCATTTTCTCGTCGCTGCAACAGGTTATTACAACTATGATGAACCTTATGTACCTAAATTCCCCGGCATTGAAGATTTCAAAGGCCCAGTAGTTCACCCTCAACACTGGCCTGAAGGATTGGATTACAAAGGAAAGCGGGTTGTTGTGATTGGCAGCGGCGCAACAGCTGTCACTTTACTTCCCGCTATGGCAAATGATACTGAACATATCACGATGTTACAGCGCTCCCCGAGTTATGTTTTTTCAATACCAGGAAGAGATAAGATAGCAGAGTACTGCAAAGGCATTATTCCACAGCGCTGGATTTACACATTGAGTAGAAATCGTAATCTCTTTCTGTACCGTTTACTTTATAAAACGAGTCGACATTTACCTAACTTATTGAAATCGTTTTTGCTGGCGTCTGCTCGCAAACGTGTCGGCCCAGATTTTGACATGAAACACTTTACTCCAAAGTATATGCCATGGGATGAACGGCTGTGTTTTATTCCCAGCAGTAACCTATTTAAGGTACTGAAAGAAGGTAAAGCGTCTATCGTTACTGACCATATTGAACGTATAACTGAAAACGGTATCTTGTTACAATCCGGCAAAGAATTACCCGCGGATATTATTGTTACAGCGACTGGGCTGAAATTACATTTTATTGGCGGGGTTGAACTCTCTATCAATGGGCAAAAGCAGCAAGGCCATGATCGAATGCTCTATAAGGGGACATTGATACAGAATATCCCTAATTTTGCCTGTCTGTTTGGTTATATCAATAACGCTTGGACGTTGAAAGTTGATCTATCTGCGGAATATATCTGCCGTTTGTTGAACGAGATGGAGCGTCGCGGTGCGACGGTTGTGACACCATATGCTCAACCGGGTGAAATGCGGGAAGACGAAAATATTTTTGGTGCTTTGAAATCGGGTTATGTAAAACGTGCAGCGGATTCTCTTCCTCGTCAGGGATGCAGCTCAACCTGGCAGGTTCCACATGATTACAAAAAAGATAAACAGGTTTTGGAACAGCCTATTGATGATGCCGCGTTGAAATGGACATAACTGCATTAAATGTTGGATGAAGAAGATATCCAAAGGTACCGGAATAGATTTCCTTCGCCAGGGCCGGAGCATCGAAGCAGTCGAGCCAATTGATACTCCAGGGATACGGCTGTATTTTTCCGTGATAGAACAACACCGGAATGACCAGTGGCAATTTTTCATGTCCCTGCTCCAGATGCCGTTGCATGGCTGAAATACTGTAACGCATAAGTCGAAATGCTATCATTTTGTCCGGGGAACTCTGGTGCTCGATCACGCAATACACATAACCGTCACCCCGCGCCGTTTTCAATGAATACAAAATGTCGGAATAATGCGCACGCAGATTGTCTTCAATAAACGACCCTGATTCCAACCGCAGTGTATCCAGATCACAAACTGCCCGTAATGTCGCAGGCAAATGAATCTCCAAAAAGTCTCTGGCCGTATCAATATGACTTAAAAACTGGTCGGGTAGCAGGGCCATATCACTATGGCCCCGCCCCCAAAGAACGCAGCGTGCGACTTTCACCGCACTGCGCTCAGACTTTTCAAAGCCCCCTAGAGGGAGCCGGCTTCACAATTTTCAATCGGTCCGAACAGGCGTTTTCATGACAACTGGTATGCAACATCATCAGGTTGTCGAGCGTATTACTTCCACCTTTAGTTAAATCAACAAGATGATGGAGATGCCATCGTGATTCTTGCGTGATTAATTGCTGACATACGGGACACAAACCTTGTTGGCTGCGCCAGATGCTCTGCAATTTTTTACGGCCAGACAGAGTATTCAGCATCTTATTGCCTGCCCTTTGTTGGAAGCTTGTAGAGATTGTCTGTCACATTCTCATCAAACCCGGTCAGTGTTTGTCCGTCAATGCCTGCTGCTCCGCGGTTGGCTTTCACTCGCTTATACGCTTCCCATACCTGCCGCTTACTGACAGGAAATGGCTTTGCCGATTTTGCAGCAGTCCTCCCACCCGCTTCGTCGCCGATGGTTGCTGCCCCGCTATCAGCGCAATGGGGCAAACCCTTTGCGCTGGACCCATTACGGTCCTTCATCGCTACTACGGCTTGCTCCACCCCTGTACTCCGCATTGGTACTCTGGCGCTCATGGGGCCTCCACTTGCGCTTCTCCCTTTGCATCGGAGTGACAGGTTCCCACGTTCCCCACAAGAGCCTGGATCGACTTCACGCCGCTTTTATGCCGGATGCCGCGCAGGCAGTAAACAGGTTGCCTCCTGCACTTATCCCACAGAAACGACTCCACTGTGGTTTTGACATCATCTATACGCTTTCGACACATCATCAACGGTTCACTTTCGTTCGTCTCTTCGATCCCTACCTGATCGGGTCACGCCCGACCTTTTCCCATCTCGCATACAAGGGATACTTAAAGGTCTTTTCTTGCCATGACTTTTAGGGATGTATATCCGCCGTAGTGGCTTTGGACGGTAGCCACGAGACTTGAGTGTCGTGATCGCCTGGTATTTTGACTTTGGCGTTGTCCAAGTCACTCGATCAACACCCGCCGTTCTCTTTCCCCGATTTTCGGTCACTCGTTTGACGGCAAGCGCTTTGCCGCTAAACAGCCTGGCATCCCTGCCGGATGATGCTTCCAGCAGTTGGGTTACCTCACGGTGAACCTTTCTCGTTAAGGGATTACATTGTTCCGAAGGCTTCATACCTTGCCGTTACCCGCAACGCATGCTTCGGTAGGCTACTGCTGAGGAAACAGCAGGTCTCTCTGCCCTAACTTGGGTGAGACAATCATGGGGACAGCTTTCGCGTCGCACTTTAAAAACAGCGTCATGTGGCGTTGGTGTGTGTTTTCTCTTCATCGGTGAATGGTAGCATATTTTCTTTTCTATTGAAGGAATATTAAGCAAGAAACCGGGCTGACTGAGATGTCTTGAATTTTATTTGACAAAAACGTTGATCGTATCTCAGGTACTTTCATTTCCTTCTTAAGCGAAGTTCAGATTAATTACTCAATTAAAACAGATAGCTAAATCAGTCAGTTTTTTTATTAAAAATAACTTCATCGAAATCATTATTACGAGTCAACCACAGAGAAAGTGCTTTCAACGAATCGGGGGTGAATTCGTC
Organism: Photorhabdus thracensis; assembly: GCF_001010285.1. Lineage (GTDB taxonomy): Bacteria > Pseudomonadota > Gammaproteobacteria > Enterobacterales > Enterobacteriaceae > Photorhabdus > Photorhabdus temperata. The sequence goes on from NZ_CP011104.1 coordinate 141,915, forward strand.
GCAACGAGCGGTGATTTCTTCCGGTGTCAGCCAGCACACATCGTCAATTTCCGCTTCCTGTAAAGCAAATGGGCCATGACTGATACAACTGAATAATGCACCATAGATACGGCAATTCTCTTCCTCATAATAAAAACTACCATGCTCGGCAAAAGGAACGCCTGCAATACCCAATTCTTCTTCCGCTTCGCGCCGGGCTGCATCCAACATATTTTCACCCGACAGCGCAACGCCACCTGCGGTCGCATCCAATTTTCCCGAATAAAAATCTTTAGTTTCTGTACGACGCTGAACCAGAATTTTTCCCATACCATTATGAACTACGATATAAGTGGCACGGTGCCGTAAACACTGGGCGCGCATCTGCCGACGTGTAGCCTGAGCAATGACTTCATTGTCTTCATTGACAATATCAATCCACTCAACACCCTCTGTATTCTCTTGTTCCATCTTCAAAAAACCTTTTTATTAGCAAGAAATTGCAAGTCTATAGAATGGTTAACCTATTCAAAATAACCAAGTTGATAGAGGCTCTACGAAGTTATTCGTTTCAGACGCTTCATGCAACCCTTTAACTGAACCCGAAATAGGGCACCTGATGAACCGTAATGCGATTAGATTTTTACCCGCAGTGATAACGGGGTTGATTACCTGCACCTTATCAACCTCAAAAACCAGAAAAGAGGGGGCTAATCCATTTATGCCCCTCATTATGCCAGCATTATTTTACAGTGATCTATCATTTGGCTATTAATATCAATTCACCCATCGGGGTACTCAACCCACTCATCTTTTCCGTTAATTATAGTCACCTTCGGTATATTCATACGGATCCGTTTTAATCTCAGTACCTTATATGGCTTAATACTTGCGTAAAACCTGATACTAATGTTACTGACAAGCATTTTCTCATATTTATCACATCCAATCCTCTCCAATCAGTACAAAATTATCCGTATAGCGTTTTAAAGCCAAATTACCCCATTTATTTTGTTTAGTATAAATAAGCGATTGTGCTAACTGGTCATCCATATGTAAAAACAGGGTATTACGTTGCCGAATATCAGCAACAACATCCGATCTTTCCGCCATTGTTCTTTCAAATAATCGCTCCTTATCCCGATAAAAATGATATTTCCTCGGTTCAACCAACTCTGCAATTCGATCACCGATGTAATGAATATATTTAAACATGCGGTGATCAGGCAAACTCAAGGCATCTTTTAACTTCGGGTTGTCATTACGTGGAAACCATTTAGCTCTATCTGCTTCACTTATATGTTTAAAAAATTCTTTCTGAATCTCTAATGCCTCCTTCATCTTATCTTCCGTTTCATGATTCAGTGACGGGATTAAATACAATTTTACATTAACAGGTAATATATCACTAAGCTGTATAAAGTTATTTGAATCACTCTTTTTTAAAGATTCAATAATCAGATTAGCTTTATAAAAGTGAACTATTTTTCCATGATGCAAGAAAACTTCATCACCTTTTGTCAAACCTAACAATTCAATAGTGCTGAATAAATAGCCCAGCGGCCCCCAATAATCATAAAGCCAGTTATCCAGGTCTTTTTCCGGCGGAGCTGAGGGAACCAAGTCATTTTCATTTAGATGACGGTAATGTGTAATATCTTCCAATTCTTTTACCGCACTACGGGTTAATGTCCGTGGCATCCCATAACTATACAAACAAGGATGATATTTTTTCAGTTGTGCACTATGCAATAATCCCAGAGCGCCTCCTAAACTATGCCCACAGACAAATAAGTTTCGGTTTTTAGCCAAATCAATAATTTTATCAAACATACTCTTATCAGAACCGGGAACTTTTAATTTGCCAATAAGATTAAATGCTTCCCAAAACCCCCTATGGACTTTACCATTCTCGACAAAACCACTACATACGCCGCCTTGACCACAGCCCAGTTTCAATGGCTGGTACATAATATCAGTGATGGCATTATCTATACTGGCCGTTCCCCGCCAACTGACAATAATATCTTGTTGATTAGATGCATAAAATAATTCGGTGTCTCCTAATGGGTTTTCACTCGCTTTTGAATCAATAAATACAACATCAGTATAACGCTCACGAAATGGCACATCATAAACAATTGGAGAACGCGCTATTTTTTCTATTTTATTGGGTAATTGGGATATATCCAGCATCTGTCGGTTAAAAAAATGGGTAATAGAACCTGCCGTATCAATATTATTATTAGAATATGACAGCACTCCCATTAACGCCAAGTTATAAGCATTCACCAAGGAGTAATCAAGCTGATGATGTAACAATAATACCCAAGCCCGAAATGGGCACACTTCCAGAACATACCGGCAGTTTATTGAGGGAATTCCAAAACCTTTCGGTACCGGGTCTGGGAAATGATAGCGTGGCGGTTTATCCTCTTTCCATTTATCAATCACAGGTAAGCCATCACTTATCTGACCGATGGTCACATAACGATATTGATGACCTTCTGCTTTGGTTTTCGATTTGACTACCGATGTATTGACATCACGTTTTTCTCGTAATGGGCGCTGTTCCATTTCATCGGCCAATGGTTGAGCGCTGATATACAAGGTTACTGGATCCGGCGACAAACTTTCTTCCCTAAGCAATCCTTGATCATTAGTCACTCCTTTACGTTCATCACGCGGCTCCCTCTGGCTTATCAGACGATAAGGCATATTAACTAATGGATTACCTTGTTCATCAACAAGTTGGAACTCCACCCAATGTTCCATAATTTTTTGACTATCAATAGTATCTCGTGGGCATAATTCGCTCATAATTATTATTTTCCTTTTTTATTCTGAGAAAGTAATACAACACTTATTATAAGATCGATACACTAATAATAGTGGGAGAGAAAATTAATTCTCTCAAGCGTAATATCATAATAAAATTCAATAAATGCCGAATGAATATGATTATGAAAAACCACAGGGCAAAAAATGAGAAAACAGGAAAAATCCAATTTATTTAATTACTTTTCCTAATAAACATTACATCTACAAAAATAAAACTCCAGCATTAACTAACTTAACAAAAATTCATTTCCATCATAAGAAAAAAACAACATATTGAATAACATGTGAAAATATTTATCACTCTAACCACCATGATGAACTGTTAAATTTTATTTAAATGAACCAAATAATAAAAACATTCCATTTATTTAAAATCAAAATAACAATAAAAACTTAATGGTAATATACTAACAATTTATTATTGATATAAATATCATACCAATTATTTAGAATATATTTCCATTTAAACATTATTCAAAAAAATATGCAGTTCTTTGGTTCTCTCAGTACCTGGCCTATTCACTCAATCTACGAGGATGTGGGGAAACCATAACCCAATGCGGCGATAAGGTTGACCACCCCACCTTATCCCGCTCCGGCTCTTCATAAAAGATGGTATTGTTTTGTTAACGCAGCAGAACCAATTTGTCTGATTAATTTTTACAATATCATCGTCTGTTTTTGATAGACGATCCTGTGCTTCGACCACATAATTTGGACAATATTTTAGTCGTACTCAATTATTTTTATGAGATTTATTGATGTCCAAATTAGAGAAATTATGTGCAGATTTTACCGCTCAGACTAACATTATGTTGAATCTTTCTACGGGCGCAGCGCAATTGAATATTGGTGATTATGGCCCTTGGTGGATAGAGGTGGACTCAACGGGATCTATGCTGACTTTCCATCATACAGTCACTTCATTTGTTGAGAATGATGCGGAATTTTGGCTCTCATTAAACAGTAATATCAATATACTTGGAGGAGCATGGCTCGCATTACATCAGCCAACGCGAACTATTCGTCTCTGCTTGCTTCAGGATATAACACGAATCGATTCTATTGATTTGGTCAATATTTTGGGAAATCTGCAAAAAATAAGAGCTGAACTGCCTTTTCCCGAAATTAAACACACCACTTCAGCATCAACCTACGATATTTTAGTTTGATATGTTTTTTTAGAGAGTAAATTCAAAGAGCTCACAGAAGAAAAAACAATAAAATAATGGAGAGAAAGTATGTCGAATCTTTCAATACAGAGCGCTAACACCAAGATTGATATTAATCACAATGAGTTGTCTCAAGCGGCTTCAACAGATAAAACTTGTCACTGTTGCGAACCGTTGCTAAATAATACCATTGATAATCCACTTACCGCACCAACCTCTGTGATCACACAATGGAATGAAAAATCCGTCGTAACCAACAAACAAATTGAAGCTAACATTTCCCGTTTAGCCAGCGAAAGTACTGCCGCCCATAAAACGGTTGATTCTCTCTTATCTAACCTGGTAAAACTTTTCGTTCGGGTGGAGGGTAATGAGTTAACCGCAATCACTAAGATGCTTAATGCCTATACCGGAGATAAACCCGGATTCAGTATTTTAGGTCAGCTTGGTGCGGGTGGATTTACCCGGATTATTAGCGAAGCACAACAAAGCGGTGTCAGGCCTGATAGGGCAAATACAGAACCTCTGACATTGAGGGAGAAAGCCACTGCTTACTATGATCTGACTAATTCAGCTTATTTCCGGGATACTCTGGAGAAGATCTATTCATCACCTGAATTAAAATCAGAGTTCAAAGATATAATTGATATTGGTTACCTGGAAAGTAAAAACTTTGCACCAGCCCGCGGTTCCACTAAGGAAAATCCTTTACCTGATCAGTTGGCGCTCTACACTTTTAAAAATGAAAATAAATTTAATGCCTCTAAAAATCCCGAATTATATCAGGTGACAAAACAGGAAAAAGGGCAAGAAGTGACAAGTAATCCTGCTCTGGCTGGCAATAGCCTGACAAAAGTCCAGAATGATTTCAGAACACCCGCTCCTGATAAAGATAATGTCTGGTCATCTGCCGCTTCACTTGAAGCCGATAATCGTCTGACCAACCGGGAGTTGGCATTTGCCCGTTTAAACCCCCGCAACCGGCTGGACAGAACTGACTATCAGTTTAGTCAGTCAGGCCCCATCAAAGCACATCAAGAATTAGCGAAGGAAAACGTTATAGTACAACGTGGTAATGGTTTTGCTGTCTGGAATGTGAAAGAAAATACAGGATTTTCTAAAGATGCAGCCTTACACAATTTGCCAACGGTCGCTGCTCCTTCAGGCACCACGGATCGTTTTATTACTGCGGCCAGGTTGTTAGGTACAGGACTGAAAAATGATCTTTCTTTAGGTACTCCTGCTAACGGGGAATCACCGGAGCAGTCAATTCAGCGAGGGGAGCGGGAAATGAAAGAGCTAACCCGATGGCTGGCAACAGGTTACTTGGTTGATGATAATCATCATTCTATGATCGAAGTTAATTTAGGGGCGGCTAACCACGGTTTAGCGTCTCAGTGGGGATTGAATCTCTATACCGAACCCTTCTCTTCTCCTATACATGCCAAGGGATTTAGCATATCCAGCCAGGAAATATTGGCAGAATTAGAAAATCGTGAGGATGTCCGCACAGATTACTCTACTTTCAAGAAGGATCTGTACGGCGGAAGTCGGGCAGTTGTTAACGCAGATGGCAGTATAAGAACGAATTCCAGATAACCCTTCCTTTTGCCACTTCATCTGATAATTCATGACCGGGGAGTTGTTGTCGGTTAAACTCACCCCCGGCAATACGGATGATCGCCAGCCAGTGCGGGAATGAGCAAAAGGTCTGAATTGGCTATTCTTGGATAGATCTAAGGTAATGTAATATGTAATACAATTTCATGTCCCACTGGAGGTTCTATGATCGACCTGTATTATGCCCCAACACCAAATGGTCACAAAATCACGCTCTTTCTTGAAGAAGCTGGCCTTCCTTACAACATTTACCGGATTGATATTGGTGCGGGAGATCAATTTAAACCTGAATTTCTTGCAATTTCTCCTAACAATAAAATTCCGGCTATTGTTGATCAGCAACCCGCCGATGGCGGCAAACCTGTCGCCATTTTTGAATCTGGCGCCATTCTGACTTATCTGGCAGAGAAAACGGGTAAGTTACTCAGCCAAGATGTGCGCGAACGTATTCAAAGCCTGCAATGGCTGTTTTGGCAAATTGGTGGCTTTGGCCCAATGCTGGGACAAAATCACCATTTTAGTCACTTTGCGCCCGAGAAAGTCCCTTACGCGATTAATCGTTATCAAGAAGAGACCAAACGCTTATATAAGGTTCTGAATACTCAATTGGAAAAAACAGCCTATCTGGGTGGTCAGGAATACAGTATCGCTGATATCTCAACTTATCCGTGGGTTCGTGCCTATGAGCGTCAAAATATTGATCTGAGCGATTATCCCGCAGTGAAAAAATGGTTTGATGTTATTAGCCAACGCCGCGCTACCCAAATAGCCTACAGCAAGGCCTAATACCTGTCTGCGGGGTAACTATTTCCCCGCAAAACTTGATCCGGCTAACAGATAGCTGTATTTTAAATCATCAGCCTTGATATCCCTGCTATAGTTTCTATATAAACTTAGGTTATAGGAGTGGCTATGTATATTTTAATCACCGGAGGAACAGGCTTGATTGGTAGCCGTCTGGTTTTCCAACTTCTTTCCCTATCCCACTCCATTACCATTCTGAGCCGCTCACCACAAAAAGTGTACTCTCTGTTCAGTAAACAAGCTGAATGCTGGACCACTCTGAAAGATAAAACGGACCTCAATGATTTTGATGCCGTTATTAATCTTGCTGGCGAACCCATAGCAAATAAACCCTGGACTTCAGCGCAAAAAGAAAAGCTGTGCCAGAGCCGCTGGACACTAACAGAACAACTCAGCAAGTTAATTAATGCCAGTCAGACACCACCAGAAGTATTTATTTCCGGCTCTGCGGTGGGCTATTACGGCGATCAGAATCAGGCAGTTGTGACAGAACATGAACCACCCAATAATGAATTTACTCATCAACTCTGTAAACGATGGGAACAACTTGCGTTACAAGCTGCCAGTGACAAAACCCGTGTTTGTCTTTTGCGTACCGGCGTTGTACTGGCAAAAAACGGTGGAGTACTGAGAAAAATGTTACCACTTTTCCGTCTTGGACTTGGTGGCCCTATGGGTAGCGGAAAGCAGTACCTACCTTGGATCCATATCGATGATATGGTGAATGCCATCTATTACCTGTTGATGACGCCCGGTTTGAGCGGTCCTTTTAATATCACCGCCCCTTATCCGGTACATAATGATCAGTTTGCCGCAACACTCGGAGAAGTATTGAACCGCCCTTCAATTATCCGCATACCAGCTTTTGTGCTGAAATTACTCATGGGAGAAGCTGCGGCACTGGTACTGGGAGGACAGCAGGCAATACCGCATAAACTGGAACAAGCTGGTTTTGGCTTCCGCTATTTTCAGCTAAAGGAAGCTTTTGAAGACCTGCTAAACACTAAATCTCAACACCTTTAGCGCCTTGCCAACGGGTAAACAGGTCATGAGGTAGCTCGATATCAAACTGATCGAGCACCCGATTAACCGTCTGGTCAATAATATCCTGAATCTGTTCAGGCCGATGATAAAATGCAGGCACTGGCGGCATAATCACCGCACCTATTTCTGCCGCCTGAGTCATCAACCTGAGATGCCCCAAATGCAATGGCGTTTCTCTCACACCAAGCACCAACTTACGACCTTCTTTCAATACAACATCTGCCGCTCTGGTCACTAATCCATCGGTATAGCTGTGAACAATACCTGAAAGGGTTTTTATTGAACATGGCAAAACGATCATACCCGAAGTTTTGAACGAACCGGAAGAGATAGCAGCGGCTATATCTCTGTTGTCATACACGACATCAGCCAGCGCTTGCACATCTCGTAAACTATAATTTGTTTCAAGGGCCAGTGTCTGGCGAGCGGACTGACTGATGACCAGATGTGTTTCTATGCCCCCAACTGGCTGTAAAACTTGCAGCAGCCTGACGCCATAAATAGCCCCGCTTGCTCCTGTAAGCCCCACGATCAATCTTTTCATTTTTTCCTCGTGCTGACACTGGACAACAATTTTAAATCCGAAGGTCATCAACCTTCATTATAGATATCCAGATTTTCGATTTCGTTCTGATTATTCAATGTCATTTCATCGTCTTTACGCAGATTTTCCAGATAATAGAGATAAGTCTGGTCAATGTCTTTGGTAACATAAATGCCATTGAATACTGAACATTCAAACTCTTCAATATCTGGGTTTTCTTCACGAACAGCATCAATCAGATCCGTCAAATCCTGGAATATCAACGCATCTGCACCAATGAGCTGGCGAATTTCATCAACTTCACGCCCATGAGCGATCAATTCATTTGCATTTGGCATATCAATGCCATAAACATTCGGGAAACGCACTTCTGGAGCCGCAGACGCAAGATAAACCCTCTTCGCTCCCGCTTCACGGGCCATTTCAACAATCTGTTCCGACGTTGTACCGCGAACGATAGAGTCATCCACCAGCAGCACATTCTTATCGCGGAATTCCGCACGATTGGCATTCAGTTTACGGCGGACTGACTTCCGGCGCTCCTGTTGACCCGGCATAATAAATGTCCGACCAACATAACGGTTTTTCACAAATCCCTGACGGTAAGGTTTACCCAGTATACGGGCAATTTCCAGAGCAATATCACAGGAAGTTTCAGGGACAGGAATAACCACATCAATATGTAAATCTTCCCACTCACGGGCAATTTTCGTTCCCAGCTTATGCCCCATCCGCACACGGGCGTTATAAACCGAAATCTTATCAATAAAAGAGTCTGGACGGGCAAAATAGACAAATTCAAACAAACAGGGAGTCAGAGAAGGATTTTCAGCGCACTGGCGGGTAAATAACTGACCTTTCTCAGTGATATAAACCGCTTCACCCGATGCAACATCCCGCAGGAATTCAAACCCCAGCGTATCCAATGCAACACTTTCAGAAGCGACCATATACTCATTACGGCCATCATTCAGAGTACGCTTGCCTAACACCAACGGACGAATACCGTGTGGATCTCGGAAAGCGACTAACCCATGACCGATAATCATCGCAATACAGGCATAAGCACCACGAACCTGTTTATGCATTGCCGCTACCGCGGCGAAAATATTGTCAGGCTCCAACGGATAATGCTGGAAACGATCCAATTCATTAGCAAAAACATTGAGCAAAATCTCGGAATCTGACGTGGTATTCACATGACGACGGGCATTTTCAAACAACATTTTTTTTAATTCATGCTCATTCGTCAAATTACCATTGTGTGTCAATGTAATACCAAATGGAGAGTTCACATAAAACGGCTGGGCTTCCGATGCACTGGAGCTGCCCGCCGTCGGATAGCGAACATGACCAATCCCAATCGTTCCCTGTAAACGCCGCATATGCCGGGTTTCAAACACATCTCTCACTAAGCCGTTGGCTTTGCGTAAACGAAACCCATTGTTACCATCAATAGTGGCAATGCCAGCAGCATCTTGCCCACGGTGCTGAAGCACCGTCAACGCATCATAAATCGACTGGTTAACCGGTGTAAAACCGACGATACCAACAATACCGCACATGTAGTTTTTCCTCATCAGCCAAGCGGAGAGGTATATTTCTCCGGCAGGAAACTTGACGCATTTTGCAGGTAGTCAAAGAACCACCTGATGATATGACTGAACTGCGGGATCAATTGTGACTGCTTCCAGTCATCATTTTGAGACAATGGTGTGAATGTATCCAGAAAAAACAGAATAGCAGCAACAATCAGCACACCACGCAATGCCCCAAAGCAGACTCCGAGTACCCTATCAGTACCAGACAATCCAGTCCGTTGCACAAGAGAACCTATCACATAGTTCACCACAGAACCGACAATCAAAGTCGCAATAAACAGAAGCGCAATGGCGATTCCGTTACGCACCAGTTCATCTTCAAAACGGGTAAAATAGACCGCTAAGTAAGAGTAGAAGTGGCTTGCCACAAAAAAAGCACATCCCCAGGTGACCAGTGACAACGCCTCACGAATAAACCCACGAATCAGGCTAACCAATGCCGAGAAGCCAATAATGGCAATAATAACGTAATCAATCCAAACCATGTTTTAATTCCAAAATAGACGCCCCGGCATCCGTTTCAGGCGCATTTTAACAGAAAACGAAAACGTTTGCGTAGCAGATTTCCTATTCCACTGAAAATAATTAGCGGCGATATAGGAAATTCATTATCGCCGCGGTCGCTTAATATTTACTACTTAATTTCATCACAATTATCCTATTCATCACATAGGCATCGTCAGCTTTATTACGGTCTATAGCTTCTTACCTGCCCTTGTAATCCTGTCAGATTTTTCAGTTCTGATAACGCCGAGTCGAGTTGTTGTTTAGAAGCATTCGGACCGACATATATTCTGGTTAACTGCCCATTCACCGGAGATGAAGGTACCGTATAGACCTGATAACCCGACAAACGCAGTCTGGCAACGATTTCATCCACCTTTCCAGCGTTTTTCAAGGCACCCAGTTGTACGATATATGCTTGCCCTTGCGGTGCTTTTTCAACGGGTTTAACTTCAGGCTTCGGTTCCGGTTTAATCTCTGGTTTCGCCAACACCGGCTGCTTAATATCCGGTTTTTGTTCAGGCTTAATCTGTGGTTGAGGTTTGACTTCCGGCTGAACAGCAGGAGGCGCTATCGGTGCAGCCGACGACGGAACTGTCACCAATGGTATTTCCGGCTGCTCTAGCGTCTCCGGCAGCAATGCCTCTGTCTCATCTTCCAGAGGCATTGATAATATTGGCGGATTAAGGGGAGGAATAGATTCAATTTCTTGCTCATCCCCAGGCTTCGGAACCAGGGGAATTGATGCAAACTTATCTTCGTTATATTTCTTGTTGCCGTCCAACAATGCAGGCAGCACAATAACACCCAGTGCTACCAACACAATTGTACCGACCAAACGATTTTGAAATTTACTTGCCACTTCGCTTCTCCCTGTCCAGAGCCTCCATGACATGCGCTACTGTGTGGAATGAACCACAAACGACAACAATATCCTGTTCATCAGCGTCTGCCATTGCCTGATACCAGGCACTTTCCACATCAGTAAATACCCGTGGCTGCTCAAGATGCTCAGCCAATGCCTGTGCATCTGCACCACGCAGTTCAGTCAACGGAGCGCAATACCACTCATTAATTTGCTGTGACAGGCAAGCCAGTGTGCCGGCAATATCTTTATCGCCAAGCATACCCACTACCCCAAGAATTTTGCTGCCCGGTTGACGGGGCAACAGGGTTAATTTCTGTACCAGATAAGCCGCGGCATGTGGGTTATGCGCCACATCCAGAATCAACAACGGCTTTTCATGAATTATTTGGAAACGCCCAAGCAATTGCGCATTTTGCAGCCCCTGATGGATGGCATTTTCATTAATAGCCTGACTGACTTTATCTCCTTGTCGTAACAGGCAACAAATAACACCCATTGCGGTTGCGGCATTCATCAAAGGAACATTTGGCAAAGGCAGATGACTAAATAGCATATCATCAGATTGCCAGTGCCAATCTTTCTCCTGTTGAGAAAAGCGCCAGTCAATACCACAGCGGAACAACTTGGCCCCCAATTCATCGGCAACTTCCGCAATAGAAGATGGCATATCCGGTTCACCAACCACGGCGAAACAATCTTTGCGGAAAATTCCCGCCTTCTCACAACCAATATGTTCGCGATCAGCCCCTAACCAGTCAATGTGATCGAGTGCAATACTGGTAACGGCTGCAATATCGGCATCCACAATATTTGTCGCATCCAGCCGCCCACCTAAGCCGACTTCTAAAATAACGACATCCAGGCAAGCTTCTTTAAACAATTGCAGAGCCGCTAATGTGCCATATTCAAAATAAGTCAGTGAAATATCACTACGGCGAGATTCAATATCCGCAAATACACGACAGAACGCCTGTTCAGGTAACTCTTTACCCTGAATACGGACTCTTTCGGTATAACGTACAAGATGCGGTGAGCTGTAAACGCCCACTCTCAGCCCAGCCGCCAACAGCACAGATTCGATAGTGCAACAAGTGGTGCCTTTACCATTAGTACCGGATACGGTTATCACCTTAGGTGCGGGATTAACCAATTCCAAGGTTCGGGCGAGTTTGCCCACACGTTCAAGCCCCATATCAATGGCTTTAGTATGCAGGCTTCCAAGATAGGAAAGCCACGTCGTCAGCGGCGACGTGGCTTGAGGAATTTGCAAAGTGTCAGACATCTTCTTTATTGGTACTTATTTGAATATTCGCATCAACATCAGCGGGTTCTGCCACCAATTCAGCAACAACGGCTTTAGTACCAGGTTGCGGCTGATGAGTCAGTTTAGAAAGCAAACGGGCAAGTGTGTCTCGTATTTCAGGACGACGAACAATCATGTCAATCGCCCCCTTTTCCAGCAAAAACTCACTGCGTTGGAAACCTGGCGGCAATTTCTCGCGTACTGTCTGCTCAATAACACGTGGACCAGCAAAGCCAATCAATGCCTTCGGTTCAGCAATATTAATATCACCCAACATTGCCAAACTCGCTGAAACACCGCCCATTGTCGGGTCAGTCATCACAGAGATATAAGGCAAACCACGTTCCTGCATTTTTGCCAAAGCAGCACTGGTTTTCGCCATCTGCATCAGTGACATCAGCGCTTCTTGCATACGGGCACCGCCACTGGCAGAAAAACAGACCAGAGGACAATTGTCTTCCAACGCCTGTTCTACCGCGCGAACAAAACGGGCGCCGACAACAGAAGCCATTGAACCACCCATAAACGCAAATTCAAAAGCAGCAGCAACAACCGGCATACCACTCAACGTGCCTTTCATCACGATCAGTGCGTCTTTCTCTTCAGTTTGCTTTTGTGCTGCCGATATGCGGTCTTTATACTTTTTAGAATCGCGGAATTTCAGAATATCTTTCGGCTCTAATTCCTCCCCTAATTCAGTTTTTGTCCCTTCATCAAGAAGAGTCTCCAACCGGGTACGCGCCGAAATACGCATGTGATGATCACATTTAGGGCAAACCTCAAGATTGCGCTCTAACTCAGCACGGTAGAGCACCTGACTGCAACTATCACATTTGGTCCAAACCCCTTCAGGGATATTTGCCTTACGAGTTTGGGTAATGTTGCTTTTATTAAGAATTTTTTCAATCCAGCTCATTGAATGATCTTTCCGTCTGAATCTGGCTTATGCCAGTTTTGTTATGTATGCCATTAAACCACAATGCTATTACAGTGTGGATAAAAAACTGCTCAAACCTGTTACGGGTTATTGGTTTTCTGTTTCATCGCCGCACGGCGGTGACGCCAGATTTCAATCACTCCGGGCAGGATTGAGATAAAGATGATAGCAACAATCAACAGTTTCAAATTCTGTTGTACCATTGACATATCACCGAATATATAACCAGCATAGGTGAATAACAGTACCCAAACCAGTGCGCCAATCACGTTATAAGCAGCAAAATGACGATAAGACATTTTCCCCATGCCTGCAACGAATGGTGCAAATGTTCTGATAATTGGTACAAATCGCGCTAAAATAATGGCTTTCCCACCATGTTTTTCATAAAACTCATGTGTTTTATCCAGATAACTCCGGCGGAAAATTTTCGAATTCGGATTGGTAAATAATCTTTCGCCAAAGACGCGGCCAATAGCATAGTTCACCGCATCGCCAATAATGGCCGCAATAATCATCAACACCACCATGATATGCACATTCAGATCATTTGAATCCAAAGCCGCTAAAGCACCCGCAACAAATAGCAGCGAATCTCCTGGCAAAAATGGAGTCACCACTAATCCTGTTTCACAAAACAGAATCAAGAACAGAATGCCATACACCCAATGACCATATTCTGCGACAAGCTCTGCTAAATGAATGTCAACATGGAGAATGAAATCAATAATAAATTTAGCAAAATCAATGAAATGTGTCAGATATTCCATAATACTCCCCGTTATACCAAAACATCCTTGTCGGCAACCAAATAAAAATGTTAAATCAGATCATCTGCCAGAAACAGAGGCCCCATATCAGATCCCGGCAAATCAAACTGTGCAGGGTAATCAACGGCAACTAGATATAATCCTGCCGCTTTCGCCGTCGCAGCGGCTTTCGTCCGGTCTTTTACAGCAAGCAATTGTGCCATCCAGTTAATATCTTGATTGCCACAACCAATTTCCATCAGGCTACCGACAATATTACGCACCATATGATGTACAAAAGCGTTGGCTTTAATATCTATTACGACGTAATGCCCGTAGCGGTTGACATTAATATGCATCACATTACGCCAGGGTGTTTTGGACTGGCATTGAACCGCACGGAAAGAGGTAAAATCATTTTCCCCCAACAAACACTGCGCGGCCTGATGCATCCGCTTTTCATCCAATGGATAATGAAAATGAGTCACGCCACTGGCCAGTACTGCCGGACGATAACGATGATTAAAAATAATATAACGATACCGCCGGGCAGTCGCGCTAAAACGGGCATGGAAATCCTCATCCACGGTTTTCACCCAACGAACAGCAACATCCGGTGGTAAATGTGCATTTACCCCCATTGTCCACGCCGCATCCTTGCGCAATGCAGACGTTTCAAAATGAACGACTTGCCCTGTTGCATGTACTCCAGCATCGGTTCGGCCGGCACAAAATACCGATATGGGTTCATTGGCGACTTTTGATAACGCTTCCTCAAGGCACCCCTGAACACTTTTCACTTCCTGCTGACGCTGCCAACCATAATACCGGCTGCCATCGTACTCAATACCCAATGCAATTTTCATTTTTGAACCTGGCACAAATGCTGTTTGTTCTGTACCAAGCATCAGTAAAATTGCTCCTGAATCAGTTTTTCTGCTGTCTCAACCGCCATCAGTGCACCACCAAACCGGATATTATCGGCCACAGACCAGAATTGTAATACCTCCGGCATACCATAATCATTGCGCAGACAGCCAATACTCAGCAAATCATTACCAGACGCATCCGTCACCTGAGTTGGATAATCGCCTTCCTCTGAAACGTTAATATCAACCATCCGCTCTAATTCTTCACGGGCTTCTTCCACCCCAACCGGACGCAATGTTTCCAAATGGACTACCTGAGCATTACCATAAAAAACAGAAGACTGAACGCAACTAACTGAAATGGGCAGCCCTTCATCCTGTAAAATTTTGCGTATCTGATCTACAACGCAGCGCTCTTCACGTACCGAGCCTTCAGCGTCTGCCAGCAGCGGCAAAAGATTAAACGCCAGTTGCTTGCTGAAACGACCTGGTTCTGGTGGGATACCGTTAAGTAAACGGGCGCTCTGCCCAGCTAATTCATCAACAGCCGCTTTGCCGTGAACGGAGACAGAGAGCAAATTGGTCAAATGTAAGCGTGCAATTCCTGCGGCGTCAACTAACGGTTTAATCGCTGTCAGCACCTGACTGGTCATGCAATCTGCCAAGGCGACAATATTACGGTTACGATAATCCGCCAATGCATGAGGATTCACACCCGGGACAACCAAGGGAACATCCGGCTCCATAGCAAACAATCCGCTGCTATCGAGCACCAGACAACCTGCTTCTGCCGCTTGTTCAGCATACTGTGCCGTGGCTTCTGTTCCGGCCACAAAAAAAGCGAGTTGCACCTGTGACCAGTCAAAATCAGCAACATCACGGACAATTAAATTTTTACCATTAAAACGCAGGTTTTCACCGGCACTATGTTCACTGGCAAGAGGATACAGTTCACCAACGGGAAACTGACGCTCCTGTAATAACGCCAGTATCGCTTCACCTACCGCGCCTGTCGCACCCAACAGGGCAATATTCCATCCTTCCGACATGTTGGTTTTCTCCACCTTATCTTTCTGACATGCAGATATATGCCTGCACCAATTAAATCAGTTCTGTACTGAAACCAAGAGCGGCTAATAACTCAGCACTCTCTCGGTTATCACAGCACACGGTCAAAGATGACCATTCCCGGCGTTCCAAATAGTTTTTACGCAGAAGATCGAATTGCCCTTTCTGACCGGCAACCTGCCGTAACGGGGTATCATCGCGGCGCACATCATACACTAAATGTATCAGTCGCTTCAGTGTGCTTTGAGTCACATTTCCATGCAAGGCGACCCGGCTGAAATCAGGCTCAGGCAACAGATCAGATAAGGCAACTTTACGGGGTTGACCAAGGAATCCACAGTAAGCCTCAAATACCTGTGTGGTGCCGCGTGCCTTGCCTTCGAGGGTATAACCCGCGATGTGCGGTGTACCTATATCAACTAATTCCAGTAATGGTAGGGATAAATCAGGTTCTAGTTCCCAAACATCCAGCACAACACTGAGTTTTTTACCACGTTTCAACTCGGCAAGCAGGGCCTGATTATCAACAACTTCACCCCGGCTGGCGTTAATCAATATGCGGTTATCCGGCAAAGCCGACAATAATTCAGCCCCCGCCAGATGAAGTGTTTTATATGGGCCTGATTTATTCAGTGGCGTATGGAATGTCAGAATATCCGCCTCTTTGAGCAGTTTTTCCAATGGCCAAAATTCACCAGCATCACCTCTTTCAGCTCTTGGCGGATCACATAAGAGTGTCCGTATGCCAAGGATAGATAACCGTTCTGCCAGCCGGCTACCGACATTACCGACGCCAATGATCCCGACAACTTTATCTTTGAGTTCAAAATTGTCACGTTCAGCCAGTAACACTAATGCTGAGAAAACATATTCAACCACAGCAATGGCATTGCATCCCGGCGCAGCAGAAAACCCGATTCCCGCTTGAGATAACCATTGTTGATCCACATGGTCCGTACCCGCTGTTGCCGTACCGATAAATTTTACCGTGCTGCCTTTCAGCAATTCTTCATTAACTTTAGTCACCGAGCGAACCATAAACGCATCCGCGTTATCCAGTGCGCCTTCCGGCACCGGACGCCCCGAAATAGCGTGTACATCCCCTAATTGCTGAAACAGTTGTTCAGCATAAGGCATATTTTCATCAACCAGAATCTTCACTTAATTCCATCCTGTGGCATCAAACGGACGTAGCCGGCTATTTTGCCATTTAATCGTAACAAAACCCATCACGACGGTTTCTTTTATTATTCGCTTTTTCTGAAACGCTCTGGTGTCGTACCCGCCAGTTGCTGAAACATCGCAATAAAAGCAGAAGATGAGCTGTAACCTACATCAAAGGCAACTTCATTAACGGTTTTCCCTTGTTCCAACAAAGAAATAGCATGGATAAACCGCAACCGTTGCCGCCATTCACTAAATGACATGCCTAATTCTTGCCGGCAACGCCGTGACAAAGTGCGTTCCGAGGTATAACGCTGTTTTGCCCATTGCAACAATGACGTATTATCAGCCGGATTACGTTCAAGTTCCTGTAGTATCGGTGCTAAAAGTTTATCTTTAGAGAAAGGCAGATAGGTATGCTGAACAGGAGACTGAATTAGCTGATCAATCAGCACTTGAGCCAGCCGTAAATCCTGTTCTGTTTCCGGTATTTTCAATTCACGTTCAAAACAATCAGCCATAATCGTATTGAATATTGGGCTAAGCCGGATAATACAAGGAGCATCCGGCAATAATTTCCCCCACTCAGGAGAAATATCTATTGCCCTGAATCTCATTGCTTTTCTACTATATCCCGAATGCGCTATTCCTTCCGGTATCCAGACACAAAATTGCGGTGGCGCTAAAAAATGTTGTTCTCCAGCATTCATTGCCATTACACCACAGACGACATAAATAAGTTGCCCGAATGGATGGGTATGACGTAAACACTCGGTGTCCGCACTGAATAACTCGCTGCGGAAAGAAATACTGACCGGAATATCCATGTCTTCCACAGGGATATGAAGTTTTTCTGCCATATTGTCTCAATTGCCTTATCCATTGTCTGATTATCGTTATATATAATAAATCAGACACCATTAGACTAAACACTCATTTTTATCTCAATGCGACTCATCTATATGAATATGATTTTCCCGCTTCTGGCAGTCCTGATTTGGTCAATTAATGCCGTGGTGAGTAAAGCCTCCGCTACAGCAATTGATCCAGCGGCAATCTCTTTTTATCGCTGGTTCCTGGCCTTTCTCACATTAACTCCCTTTGTTGCGCTGCCTGTTATTCGCCAATGGAAAACAATCTGTCAATATTGGTGGAAGTTATTAATCCTTGGTGCACTTGGTATGGTACTTTACCAAAGCTTGGCCTATTACGCTGCACACAGTATCAGTGCAACATTTATGGGAATTCTTAGCTCATTGATTCCTCTTTTGACCGTTGTCATCAGTATATTTGTTTTACGTGTTGTCCCCACTGTTGGTATTGCTCTTGGTGCTATTCTGTCGCTGTTTGGTTTAGTCTGGTTGGTCAGTACCGGTGATCCCATGTCATTGTTGCAACACGGTTTAGGCCGCGGTGAATTGATGATGTTGATTGCCTCCACCTCCTACGCACTCTATGGTGTATTAACCAAACACTGGTCTATTCCATTGCCAAACTGGCAATCCCTGTATGTGCAGATTACTTTTGGTGTCCTGTTATTACTGCCAAACTTCCTGTTGACCAACGATGTTCAATTAAATGCCAACAATATTTCGTTAGTCTTATTTGCCGGTATTCCCGCCTCTATCCTTGCCCCTTATTTATGGATACAAGGTGTCATAAAACTTGGCGCTAATACTACTGCCATATTTATGAATTTGACGCCGATATTTACAACAATTATCGCTATTCTGGTTCTGCACGAAAAAATTCACAGTTACCATCTGATCGGTGGCGGCATAACACTATTAGGTGTCATACTAGCACAACAATTACGTGTTCCTCTTTTTGGCCGTAAAACAGAAAAATCGCAGAAAATTAATCATCAGAAAACCTGAAAGGAATTCTTACTAATAAGCCGCCCAGTGTTTCACTGGGCAATAATTGGGGATGAGTACCATGATAAAGACTAATA
The DNA here is from genome assembly GCF_001010285.1 of Photorhabdus thracensis. GTDB lineage: Bacteria > Pseudomonadota > Gammaproteobacteria > Enterobacterales > Enterobacteriaceae > Photorhabdus > Photorhabdus temperata. The sequence goes on from NZ_CP011104.1 coordinate 160,936, forward strand.
TCTTTCACCAGAGCTAACCCCAGCCCTGCTCCTTCATGCCCCGCAGCATTATCAAGACGATTAAAAGCCATCAGTGACAAATTGACTTCTTCTTCAGCAATCCCCGGCCCGCTGTCATCCACTTCCAAATAACAATATGTCTTACAAGGGCTGAGAATAATTCTGGAAGTGACAATTCCGCCTTCCGGCGTATATTTAATTGCATTGTCTAATAAGTTGGCGCACATTTCTGTCAGTAATACAGGTTCACCTTTTATCCGCTGAATATTTTCTCCTTCATAACCCAAATCAATATGTTTACTTTCAGCCTGTTGCAAGCGAGAAAAACACGCCTGTTGCAACAATTCGACTAAATTGACCGGTTTATAATCTTGAACAGCTTCCTTTTCATGCGCTTTTAAGCGAGAGAGCTGTAATAAACGGTCTGTCAGAGAAATCGTATTATCCAACGTGCGATCAATAGCCCGTAAGCTCTCTTTCCATTGTTCAGGATCTTGGCTGGCAAGCGCGACCGCCACCTGGGTTTTCAATACCGTTAACGGTGTTCTGAGTTGATGAGAAGCATCCGCACTGAATCTTTTCTGCCGGCTAACCATCAGTTTCAGCCGTTCTATATAGCGATTAAATGCATGTAATAACGGAGAAAGTTCTGACCACGGCAACATATCCGGTAACGGAGTAAGATCATTAGCGGGGCGACGAACCATGACACCAGAGAGTTTATGTAGTGGTTTGAGTAATTGTTTCAACAGAAAATAAGCCAGAATCAGAGTCAAGCCGACAACAGCTCCCTGACTCAGCAAAGAAGATATTAATAATTGTTGCGCAAAATAATGACGAGAAGCCACCGTTTCAGCAACCAGTATTAACGCCATTCCTATCATTCCACCTTCATTGATCGGCTGATAAAGCGCGGCAACCCGGATAGGCTGACCGTGATATTCCGCATCATAAAAATAGACCAACGCAGTGTATAAATTGGAACGCGGCGTATATTCAGGTATTAACGGCAAATCGTCATAACCAGAAATTGTTTTCCCTTCAGGAGATAACACCTGATAGAACAGCCGATCATTCATATTTCGCTCAAAACTATCCAGAACCACATAAGGTACATCAACAATCAATTGGTTATTCTCAACGGTCAGCCGTTCTGCCACGGTTCGGGCTGATGCCAGTAAAGTACGGTCATAAGCCAATGTAGCCGCATTTTTCGCACTGAAATAATGGGTATAAACAGACAGACTGCCCAACAAAAACAGCGGAACACCGAAAAATAAAAGTAACTGATGAAACAGTGAATTCGGTACTTTGAGCAATTTCATCCGTTTTGGCACTCAAGACGATAGCCTAATCCCCGTAATGTGCTAATCCCCACATTACTGCCTGACAATTTTTTCCGAACCCGGTGTACATAAAGTTCGATACTTTGTGGATTCGCTTCATCCGACAATGCAAATACCTGTTCAAAAAGCTGTTGTTTAGAGACCGGCCTTCCCCGGCGATGGAACAGGGTTGTCAAAACAGAGAGTTCCCGCGGTGTCAAAGCCAGTGGCTCATCGTTCAAAATAAAGTAACCTTCATCTTGATAAACCAGGGAGCCAAATATCAGGGTTTCCTGTGAAACATTTGCACTACGCCGAAGTAATGCCCGGATACGCGCCTCCAATTCCTGTAAATCAAAAGGCTTAGTCAGATAATCATCAGCGCCAGAATTAAGCCCTTTCACCCGATCAGAAACATCAGCCTTAGCCGTTAGCAATAATACCGGCAGATTTTGTCCCCGCTTACGCAAACGAACTAACAGAGAAAGACCATCCAGCCTTGGCAAAGAAACATCCAGAATCAGCAATGCATAATTTTCTGTCTGCAATAATTGATCGGCAACAATGCCATCACCAGCAACATCTACAGCAAACCCAGCACTACTCAGTGCTTTTTGCAGCCAATGCAATAATTCAGGGTGGTCTTCCACTAATAGTAAGCGCATATTTTAAATATCTAATCAATTAATATAATTACAAACATAACTATTTTCCCGATTTATATTACTGCTTGTAATATTTTGAAAAATAGCCGGACATTTAGAATCTATCTTACTTAACCCATTTTATTTACCGTTCAGCGCCATTCATTCCAGAATATAGGTGCTATAATTAACATAACTCAGTCCAACGAGTAATTTGTGATTTTTTGCGATTAATCAGATCGTAAAAACCAGATTAAGTTCCCTTCGAGAGATCTATTGTTTTGAAACGCTATTTAAGCCAAAAAAGCGAAATAATCCCTCATATAGGAGAAGTCACATGCCACACATTGAGTCAGATACAACCAAAGAATGTACCATTTGTCTTGAAAATAATGACAAGCCTTTTTACCAACTCAGTTGCAATCACGGCGGCCCCGAAAGCTATCCAATGCACACGGAATGCTTAAAACAAGCTTTCCAAGCTGAAGTTGACTCAAACAGAGTACCTGGAATAGCTTACGTGACATGCCCTTGCTGCCGACAAAATCCAGCACCGCTTGACATCGATGAAATCATGCACTTCGAGTAACCAATCAATAAACATAAAGATGCAAAACGGTTAAACAGTCGCCTACAGGCGGCTGTTCCAGATAGCAGGCAAACCCTTCAAGCTTTTCACTTTATCTCTCCCCTGTATTGAGCGAAAGTTTACGGCTATTTTTGCCAAAAACCACGTCACCTTCGAATAATTTCTCTTTAAGTTGCTTAACACCAAACAAAGCAACATCAGCACTACGAGAAACTTACAACAAACCCAAACAAAAAAGAAAGTCTGCCGCCATTTGTTAACTCATTAATGCGAAACGCTACGCAAATTAAGCGATTGAAATCACATATCAACAACTTTTCTTGTTAATGAAAGGTAAATGAAAGGTTTTGTTATTATCAATTGAGTCAACCAGATCCGTTTATGGTGGCTATATCTTACACGGGTATTGATGAGAGAAAACAAATGAAAACTATAACAATCAAAATGTTAGCGGCAACCGTTTTACTATTTAGCGCAAGCAGTGTTTTTGCTGCCGACGCCCCCGGCAGAACTGAATGTATTGCCCCGGCAAAACCGGGTGGCGGGTTTGATCTGACCTGCAAACTGGTACAGGTTTCATTACTGGATACGAAAGAGATCAGTAAACCTATGCGCGTCACCTTTATGCCCGGTGGTGTCGGTGCTGTCGCTTACAACGCTATCGTCGCACAGCGACCTGCTGAAGCGGGAACCATCGTCGCCTTTTCCGGTGGTTCTCTGCTCAATTTGTCTCAGGGAAAATTTGGCCGCTACAACGTTAATGATGTTCGCTGGCTGGCAAGTGTTGGTACTGATTATGGCATGATTGCCGTTCGTGCTGATTCTCCTTATAGCACCCTAAATGATCTGATGAATGCTTTCAAAGACAATCCCACCAGCATTGTGTTTGGCGCCGGCGCGTCTATCGGCAGTCAGGACTGGATGAAAACAGCACTGCTGGCAAAAGAGGTGGGTGTTGATCCTCACAAAATGCGTTATGTCGCTTTTGAGGGGGGTGGTGAACCTGTCACAGCTCTGCTGGGTAACCATATTCAGGCTGTCTCCGGTGATCTGAGCGAGATGATGCCTTACCTGAATGGAGACAAAATCCGTGTTCTGGCTGTTTATGCCGATAAACGGCTGGAGGGTGATTTAGCTAATATTCCTACCGCCAAAGAGCAAGGCTATGACCTAGTATGGCCGATTATCCGCGGATTTTATATGGGACCAAAAGTCTCCGATGAAGCGTATCAGTGGTGGGTTGATACTTTTAATAAATTACAACAAACAGATACGTTTAAAAAGCAGCGTGATATCCGTGGATTGTTCGAATTTAACATGACCGGCAAGGAACTGGACAGCTATGTGAAAAAACAGGTTGAACAGTATCGTAAACAAGCCAAAGCTTTCGGCTTAGCCAAATAACAGGGCAATTATCATGAGCGATCGCCTCTTTGCGGCTGTCTGGTTAGCACTCTGTACCATCGGTATGGTTATTGGTTGGGAAATCCAAAGCGAATACACTTATGAACCTCTGGGGCCCAGACCTTTTCCAATGATTATTCTGTCTCTGATGGCTCTCTGTGCTTTATTGCTGCTTTTCAAAAAACCAGAACAGAATAACTGGCCTAACGCATCGGTTATCCGTCGCCTGATGATGCTGATTGTCTCTTTAGTTATTTATGGCTGGGCATTTGAATGGCTGGGTTTTCCTCTGGCTACCGCTCTGCTGACATTCAGTGTCGCCCTGTTATTTAACGCGACACTGCCTGCCGCAATCATTTCCGGGGTGTTCCTTGGCGTCACGCTCTATTTCGCCTTTGACCGCTTACTTGATGTAACCCTGCCTCTCGGCAACTGGCTCAACTGACGGAGAATTTTATGGAAACCTGGATGTATCTCAGTCAGGGGTTTGAAGTTGCCATGGTGCCGCAAAACCTGATTATTGCTTTAATTGGCTGTTTTGTCGGTACGATTGTTGGCCTGTTACCGGGGCTTGGGCCGATTAATGGTGTCGCGATTCTGCTGCCACTGGCTTTCGCGTTAAAACTGCCTGCTGAATCGGCTCTGATCTTATTAGCAACTGTTTATATCGGCTGTGAGTATGGTGGGCGTATATCATCGATTCTGCTGAATGTTCCCGGCGATGCCGCCGCCATTATGACCGCACTGGATGGTTATCCGATGGCAAAACAAGGCCGTGCGGGTGTGGCGCTGTCTATTTCCGCAGTCAGTTCTTTCTGTGGTTCTTTGCTGGCAATTTTCGGCATTATTTTGTTTGCACCATTACTGGCGCAGTGGTCATTAGCTTTCGGCCCTGCTGAATATTTTGCTCTCATGGTTTTTGCTATTGCCTGTCTGGGTAGCATGATGAGTCAGAATCCGCTGAAATCACTATTAGCGGCACTGATAGGATTGGGTCTGGCAACTGTCGGAGTAGACGCCAACACCGGGGTTTACCGTTTTACTTTCGACAACGTTCATCTGTCAGATGGTATTCAGTTTATCGTTGTAGTAATAGGACTGTTCTCTGTCAGCGAAATTCTGCTGATGTTAGAAAATACATCAACCGGCAAAACCATTATTCGCAAAACAGGCCGTTTGTTGTTTAACCGCAAGGAAGCGGCTGAATGCGCCATGCCAACGATCAGGTCATCTTTTATCGGTTTCTTTGTCGGTATTTTGCCTGGTGCAGGGGCGACAATTGCCAGTGCAATTACCTATATGACCGAGAAAAGGATCAGTGGAAACAGCGATTCATTTGGTAAAGGTGATATTCGTGGCGTTGCAGCACCGGAAGCTGCTAACAACGCTTCGGCCTGTGGCTCCTTTATTCCAATGCTAACATTAGGAGTTCCAGGTTCAGGCACCACTGCCGTTATGATGGGTGCATTAACGCTCTATAACATTACGCCGGGTCCGGGAATGTTTACTGAGCAACCGGATATCGTTTGGGGATTAATTGCAGCATTACTGATTGCCAACATTATCCTGCTAATCATGAATATCCCAATGATAGGTCTATTTACCCGGATGTTAACTATTCCGTTATGGTTCCTTGTCCCTGCCATTGCTACCGTTTCGGCCGTTGGTGTATATGCGGTACACAGTACTACATTCGATCTTCTGCTGATGATAGGGCTGGGCGTTTTCGGTTACATTCTAAGGAAAATGAATTTCCCCATGTCACCATTAATTCTCGGTTTCGTATTGGGAGAAATGCTGGAACAAAATTTACGTCGCGCACTTTCCATCAGTAATGGAGAATTTGGAATTCTGTGGAACAGCACGATTGCTCAGAGTTTATTGATATTGGCAGTATTGGTTCTGATTATTCCTCCAGTATTACGCATCATCCGTAAGCGCCGTATTCAGCAAATGGCTGCTGAAACTAAAGCCTGATAAACAAAAGCCCATAATTATCATCAAAAAATTATGGACTTTTGTCACTGAAAAGATAAAAACACACTTTACATTACATTAATGTTATCTTTCACGAAAATTAACGCTCAGAAAAATAGGACTTAATTCATATTAAACCTCAATTTTTGTGAGCCTTCAATTTTCACCAAATCCATGATTTAAAATTCTCGATTCACCGTTAAATAATCACTAAATGATACCGAGCATTCAATATCATTAACAATTGCCGATGCAATAAAAATATTCCTGTCGTCTCGTTTATTGAAGTAGGTTAATTTTAAAATTAAATTATGAGGATTATATTCTGTATAAGTTTCATAATAGTCTTTATATCTGGGTCGAACTGAACTGTCTCTCGATTTATCTTTTTCCATCTCTTTTTTAGCAAATTCCGCAGCAAGAATTTTATTGATTTCAACATCAGAGAGTAATTCGATTCTTGTTTTTTTAAAATCAACATCCTGAGAATGAATATTCAAATCATTTATCATTTTTCCCCGCATATTCATTTCAATATAGCCGCCTGTTTGAATGCAAGATTCGCTGTCAGCGTATATATTAAATGGCAAAAACAACAAAGCATAGGGTAATAAACGCATTATCATACAACTCCCAGTTCCTTATTTCAGAGCTTCACACTCTGTTCCTTGTGTTGAACCCAACGATGATACAACCTTTTGACGTCATCCGGCAGACGGTCTTCTCCAACCCCAGGTATTCTGAAGGACTCTCTTCCGAGTATGTGGTTAGTCGGATCAAAAAGCAGAATAATGGTGATACGGACAGTGCACAGAAACAGAAGTGTACATTTTGGTACACGAGGTTGACTCGTTTCGCTCATCCTGGTCGCCTAAAATGCGCCAAAAGTTGTTACTTTTGCCTGAGCACTGTCCAAACCTGATAAGGAGAATTAACCCAAATATTTGCTCATTACCAGGGAAGCATTCGTACCACCAAAACCAAAGCTGTTGGACATTACTGTATTCAACTTTTGTTCGGTAGGTTTCGTAATGATATTCATGCCCGCCGCTTTATCATCAAGATCTTCAATGTTAATACTCGGTGCGATAAAACTATGTTCTAACATCAGCAGGCTATAAATTGCTTCATGTACACCAGCAGCACCCAGTGAATGGCCTGTCATCGCTTTTGTTGCAGAAATTGCAGGTGTCGTATCACCAAATACTTCCCTGATAGCCTCCAACTCTTTCAAATCACCCGCTGGCGTGGAAGTACCATGCGTATTCACATAGTCAATAGAACCTTTTACACCTTGCAACGCCATATGCATACAACGAACTGCACCTTCACCGGATGGAACCACCATATCCGCACCATCAGATGTTGCACCATACCCAACAATTTCAGCGTATATGTGTGCGCCGCGTGCTAATGCATGCTCCAATTCTTCAACAACAACGATACCGCCACCGCCGGCAATAACAAAACCATCACGGTTTTTATCATAAGTACGGGAAGCCTGTTCAGGCGTTTCGTTATATTTCGTTGAAAGTGCCCCCATCGCATCAAATTCACAACTCATTTCCCAGCACAGCTCTTCACCACCGCCAGCAAAAACAACATCCTGTTTTCCTAACTGAATAAGTTCAGCCGCATGACCAATACAATGAGCCGAGGTAGAACAAGCAGAACTGATAGAGTAGTTTACCCCTTTGATTTTAAAAGGAGTCGCAAGGCAAGCTGACACACCGGAAGCCATTGCACGGGTCACCATATAAGGCCCTACACCACGCAAACCACGAGAACGCATACCATCAGCGGCAGCCACTTGATTATGTGGAGAACCGCCACCAGAACCCACAACTAATCCACTACGAATATTAGAAACCTGATCATCAGTCAGGCCAGAATCTTTAATTGCTTCATCCATCGCCAGATAAGCATAAACAGAAGCATCACTCATGAAACGCTGAATTTTTCGGTCTATTAACCCTGTAATATCCAGTTTTACATTACCCCAAACGTGACTTCTCATTTTCATCTCTTTAAATTCTTCGGAAAAAGTTATCCCGGAGCGACCTTCTTTCAGAGATGCCAGTACTTCTTTCTGGTTATTACCAATGCTGGAGACAATACCCAATCCAGTGATCACTGCACGCTTCATTAAATACCTCATTAAATATGTTTATCTGCGGGATCTCTATCAATCTAACAGCACTTTAGCGTACACTTGTACGCCGAACAAGTCCGATCAGGATAAAATTACGAAGAAAAATTCATCCATCGAAAGATCCTGATATTTTTATTACGTTTTCTTCTAATTAGAAACGAGTTTAATAACAGCTGCTATAACCATGAATAGAATTCTTATGAAAAGAACCGGCTTTTATGTTATCTTACTAACAGAATTACTTAAATTCTCCAAACTTACAGTAACAAACATTTTGAAATAAAAAATTTTCTGACTTTATTAGTAATAAAGCCATTATTCACACACAAAATGATTGTAATGATATTATGTCATATAAAATGGTCGGTTCATTGTAAGACCTAAGTGAGTTAGAGCACTTCCACCCACTAACTTTATGGGGGTTAATAATGAGAGGACTGGGTTATCTTCTATTAAGCGTTGGTATTGTATGGATCTTAGTAGCTTTTAATATGGATACAAATATCTCATCACAATACGGCAACAAAATTAACAATATTAGATTGGTTGTATCACAACAGAACCATATCCTAATTGGAGCATTCATCACACTTTATGGGCTAATTATGATTATATCCAGTAAAAATCAGCGGTTATTAGAGTCTATATACAAGAGCCATGATAAGGATATTTCTGGATTAAACTCAGAGAAAACATTCATACGAGCACCTATACCAAATTCAGATTACCTAAAGCAGGCTAATAATCACCGCTATTACGATTTTATCGATAAAGACTCAAATATCCTTGAAAAAAGAGTAGCTGAATTTTGTAAGTTATGCTCATCTTATATTGAAGAAGTCAATCACAAAAACGGTGATAAAGTAGCAGCCAGGCGCAAAGTGATATCAATGATTGATATAATTTCCTCACACTTAAAGGAAACACAGTCAAAGGAATTTAAAAAACTGTGTGAATTTCATATTCCTTTATAGACTTAAACCCCGCGTTGTTGAACTGCACCCCAAAAGTTGGATACTAACTGATTAAGGTGCAGTTTTTCAAATAATATTCTTTTTATAACTAAAGTGGGATCCCGACCTGAGTTTTATGAAGTTTTCACTGTTGTTTTTACCACTTTTAACGTCTAATTTTTATTAAGTTTAATCATCATGGTATATTGTGTTTTAGGTTTAACCAACGTTAATCATATTCGCTTTTTATCTTTTACTAACACTGTTTTACTGGCAATTCTGAGCAGTTTTTATAAGTCACCCTCTTTTATTTTATCTTGATAAATCAACCCGTAAATGGCCTGATGGTATAAAAATACCCCTTGGTGTTTTTTCAGATAATCTCGCATGATCTGATTGTTTAGCGGTGTATTTAAACAGGTTGACTGATTAAAAATCCACAAGATTTTACGGACTTTTAATAGTTAAACCCCATTATTGTTATAAAGATACTATTCATTTGGTTATTCAAAGCACAGTTTTAAATAAAAACTTTTTAAATTTTTATAAAGAGATTTATTTTACACTTGGGATATTTTGTTTTACCGTTTTATGATTTTTGTCTTATCTTCAATAAAATGGCTATTTTAGCGTAATAAATAGCCTGTGTGTTTGGTAAATTCATTTAATAATACTTTATTACAGGAGAATTAATCAACCAGAAAGATTATAACGATTAAATAGGTATTTAAGCATTAACAGATCGCGAAAATAGCTTAAAAAAATAACGACATAAGTTTATTTTAGCGTTTAATCACATTAACGATATAAAGAGAGAGACATGATTTAAATAAAACCGTAAAAAGCAATGTTATTGACCGGGCTAAAATAGTATAAAATAAGTTTAAATGGCCATGTTTAACGTATCACGGTGCTGCATGATAAATGCAACATAATAACTCTGTAAGTAACCCAGTTCGTATTCGGTTAAATCATTTATTTACAGATTTTGTTTTTCATGAGAGATTATTTAACTATATGATAAATAAGTTTATTCCCAAATTGAAAACGTTATTAAATCCGGTGTGTTTTTTAAAACACACTGTTTAATTAACATATTTTATTTTCTTATTTGTTTTTTACCAGATATGTAAATATTAATAGAGCTAATTATTTTTCTCATTTTTCACTGTTGGCTTTATGATCGTCAGGTTTTTAACTATTATTAAAATCCATTTTTTAACCTCTGGTTTCAATCGATATAATAATGTTTTAACCATTGTTTTCATTGCTTTTAACACCTGATTTTTATTAAGTTTAATCATCATGGCATATTGTATTTTACATTTAATCAACGTTAATCATATTCGCTTTTTATCTTTACTGATACTGTTTTACTGGCAATTCGGAGCAGTTTTTATAAGTCACCCTCCTTTATTTTATCTTCATAAATCAACCCGTAAATGGCCTGATGGTATAAAGATACCTTTTTATGTTTTTTCAGATAATATTCTTTTTCTCGGCGATGTTCATCAGCACCAGGGTTCTGATTTATGGGTTTCCAATCTCTTCTCCTGTCAGGTGGCACATCAAGCTTAACCCCGCTAAAATCACGTTATTATCAGTAACATTGCAGGCATTACCGTGAAAAACTCTGCCATCTGTACCGCAACCCTGAGCTGGAATGATCAGGGCACTCCGGTTTCAGCACAATTCGACGACGTTTACTTTTCAAATCAGGATGGGCTGGAAGAAACCCGTTATGTATTTCTTAACGGCAACCACTTTCCCCAACGATTCAGCACTCATCCCCGAACTAACTGTGTCATAACAGAAACTGGCTTCGGAACAGGCTTGAATTTTCTGACACTATGGCAATCATTTGATGCATTTCGGCAGCAAAATCCTGATGCCCCGTTGAAACGTCTGCATTTCATTAGTTTCGAGAAATACCCGCTGAAAACCAGTGATTTACGGGCAGCTCATCAACGCTGGCCTGAACTTGGCATTTTTTCGCAACAGCTCTGCCAGCAATGGCCTCAGCCGCTGGCAGGCTGCCACCGACTCATTATGGCAAATGGAACGGTCACACTGGATTTATGGTTTGGTGATGTCAATGATCTGTTGCCAACAATGGATTCCAGCCTTTACGGTAAAATAGATGCCTGGTTTTTAGATGGCTTCGCACCTGCAAAAAACCCACAAATGTGGAGCGAACAACTGTTTGCCGCAATGGCACAATTTGCCCGCCCAGACGGCACCTTTGCCACCTTCACTTCTGCCGGTATCGTCCGTCGTGGTTTACAACAAACCGGTTTTAATGTCAGTAAAGTAAAAGGATTTGGTCGCAAAAGAGAAATGCTGACCGGGGTTCTGGCAACACAGAAATCTCAGTCATTGCCCACACCGTGGTTTGCCCGTCCAGCGGCAAGCCACACAGATGATATCGCGATTATCGGCGGTGGTATTGCCGGTATTCTCACCGCTCTTGCGCTACTGCGTCGTGGCGCGCAAGTTACACTTTATTGTCAGGATGAATTTCCAGCACAAGGTGCGTCCGGCAATCGTCAAGGAGCACTCTACCCGCTACTTAACGGTAATAGTAATGGGCTCGAAAAATTCTTTACCTCTGCATTTACTTTTGCCCGCCGTCAGTATGATCAGCTATCAGCTCAGGGAATTCATTTCGACCATCAATGGTGTGGTGTCAGCCAGCTTGCTTATGATGAAAAAAGCAGCAGGAAAATTGAAAAAATTCTGGTAACAGAATGGCCGGATGAAATCGCTGTTGGTATGAACCGCCACCAATTGAGTGAAGCATGTGGACTGGATATTAATCACCCCGGCATTCACTATCCACAAGGGGGATGGCTATGCCCGGCCGAATTGACCAAAGCGGCAACAGAATTAGCACAACAGCAAGGGATGAGCTGTTTCTTCAATCATGAAATTACCGCTATTGATCATAGCGAAAATGGTTGGCAACTGCATTTGATGCATCAAGGACAACGCTTAAGCACACACCATAAAACGGTAGTGATTGCCAATGGCTATCACCTGCCCCAATTTAGACAAACCGAAAAATTGCCGGTTACCGCCGTTCGTGGTCAAGTCAGCCATATTCCAACCACAACAGAGCTGAGTAAATTGAAAAATGTGCTTTGCTATGATGGCTATATGACACCGGCTAATCCAACCAATCAGTACCACTGCATCGGGGCAAGTTATCAACGCCATCGGCTTGATAGCGAATATTCTGAAACAGAACAACAAGAGAATCGTGATCGATTACTGAAATGTTTACCTGATGCCGGATGGGTAAGTCAGGTTGATGTTTCTGCCGGAAAATCTCGCCAAAGTATTCGTTGTGTTATTCGTGACCATATGCCAATGGTGGGAAATGTGCCGAATCTCAATGAAATAATGGAAAATTATCAGGATCTATCAAAACAAATCCGCACAGGAAATCCTGTCGCAGATGCCCCCTGTTATTCCAATCTGTTTGTTATCGGAGCATTAAGTTCCCGTGGATTATGCTCTGCACCACTAAGTGCAGAAATCCTTGCAGGGCAGATCTTTGATGAACCCTTGCCACTGGATAATGAAACACTGGCAGCCCTTCATCCAAACCGTTTTTGGATCAGAAAGCTACTGAAAGGCCGCGAAGTTAAAACCGAAAAACCATAAGAAAGTCTCAAGTCAAGTGATTTCTCAGCTTCGTGAGCATCAAAAAAGCGCAGACTTTTTGGCTTTTACGGCTGTAGTGTTAAAATGAGTTCGCTTTTCCACTACCCTTAATCAATTTATTGAGTTTTAGCATTATCCAGCAGGCGCTGCCAGGTATGGAGAACCAGAATCTGATCCGGTGGCGCCAATTCTCCTGCTTTAATCGCATTTTGGATACTTTTTTCAACACGATCATGAAGCTGTTCAGCCGTATGAGCGCCTTCCTGTTCCAATTCCGCCACCGCCAAAGTGAGATGCCCGCGGAGATAGCCACCAGCAAATAATTCATCATCACTGGCATGATCTACCATGTCATCAATTTGCGCCAAAATACGCGTTTCAAACTCAGCGAGCATTATCTTTCCTTAAATTCAATTTCAATCTGCAAATATATCTTCCGGGTAAGGAAAATGTTCTGCTTTCAATGGGGGCGTATTGTAGAACGATTGTAGCCCCTGAATAAAGCACTCCGCTCTTGCCGGTATTCCCCGCGCTAAATAGTCCATGATTTGATCATGAACTTTACGCTGAAAAGCCAGCCTGTCAGGTTCAAAATCCCCGTCAAGGTTGTCACAACTGATATTGAACGGAAAACCCGCAGCAGTACAAAACATCCAATCAAGCGCCTGAGGTTTAATTTCTACTTTCTCAAATTCACTTTGCGTCTGTGCGTCACGCCCATCTGGGCAATACCAATAGCCAAAATCCACCCGTTTCCGGCGCTCTTTACCCGCAATGCACCAATGGGCAATTTCATGTAACGCACTGGCATAGAAGCCATGAGCAAATACAATCTGGTTATAAGGAACGTCTTCATCTGCCGGCAGGTAAACAGGTTCGTTATCACCTCTTACCAGATGTGTATTGTATTCGTCGCCAAAACAGTGATTAAAAATATCTATAATTTGTTGATAGTTATGCGTTGTCATGAATTAAAAACAAAATCCTGAATCAGAAATAAAACGCCAGCCAGGTACGGATCGTATCTCCTTGATTATCATTCAATAATTTAATACTCATCAAAAAAGAGATAGTCACGATCATAGGGCGAATAAGTTTTTGACCATGTGTTAAAACCAAACGTGCGCCCAGCTGTGCACCGATTACCTGCCCTGCCAGCATAACAAGACCCAATACCCACAAAACCTGACCGCCAAGGATAAACAACACCAGTGAACCCATGTTAGAGGCAAAATTCAGTACTTTGGCATGAGCGGTGGATTTCGCCAGGTTATAGCCGCACAGGGTAACATAAGCTAACGCATAAAATGAGCCAACACCGGGGCCAAATACGCCATCGTATACACCCAATCCACCCCCGATAAGACAAGCGAATGCCACTGGAGCCAGACGACGATGGCGATCTTCCCTGCCTATCGTTGGGGTCAAAAGGAAGTAAAGGCCAATAATAATAACCAGAACCGGTAATAGCTGGCTGAGAAAATCGGGTTTGATAAACTGGACAATCATCGCTCCAGCCATTGAACCAAGCAATGTCATCAGTATGGCAAGGCGCTGAGACTTGAGATCAACCGCACCATAACGGACAAAATAGAGACTGGCAGAGAAAGACCCCCCCACTGCCTGCAACTTGTTTGTCGCCAACGCCTCCACAGGCGAGACGCCGACTGACAGCAACGCGGGGATGGTCAGTAAACCGCCACCGCCAGAAATCGAGTCGATGAATCCCGCGATCATCGCAACCAGAAAGAGCAGGACATAAATTTCCGCCCCTGATAATAACCAGTCCATATTTTATCCCATCAAAAGAAACTGCTTATCCGTATTCAGCTACCCATTTCAATATCCGGGATTTCAAGGCTAGCTTCATCTTCCTAATCACCAACGAGGAAGACTGGATTCAACATCCGCGCACTGTGCTCTCTGGCGTAACAGGTGATCCATCAGAACAATAGCCATCATAGCTTCTGCAATCGGTACCGCCCTAATACCAACACAAGGATCATGGCGACCACGGGTGACCATTTCCACCTCTTCACCCTGACGGTTAACCGTTTTGCCCGGCACCATGATGCTGGAAGTGGGTTTCAACGCAATATGAGCAATAATTGGCTGGCTGCTGCTGATCCCCCCCAGAATTCCACCCGCATGATTACTGGTGAAACCCTGAGCCGTAATTTCATCCCGGTTTTCACTGCCACGCAGATTAATAACGCCAAAACCTTCACCAATTTCAACGCCTTTTACTGCGTTAATACTCATCAGCGCATGAGCGATATCAGCATCAAGGCGGTCGAAAACGGGTTCTCCCAATCCGGCTGGCACATTTTCTGCCACAACCGTCACTTTCGCGCCAATAGAATCACCCGCTTTTTTCAGCTCACGCATCAGGGCATCAAGTTGTTCAAGTTTGGTTTCATCAGGACTGAAAAATGGGTTTTGTTCCACCTGATCCCAATCTTTTAATTCGCAATGGATGTTACCCATCTGACTCAAACAGGCACGGACACGAATACCATACTTATCCAGCAAATATTTTTTTGCTATCACACCCGCCGCAACTCGCATTGCCGTTTCACGGGCAGAAGAACGGCCACCACCACGATAGTCGCGGATACCATATTTTTGTTCATAAGTGTAATCAGCATGTCCCGGACGGAACACGTCTTTAATCGCGCTGTAATCCTGAGAACGTTGATCAGTATTTTCAATCAGTAAGCCGATACTGGTACCGGTCGTTACCCCTTCAAATACACCGGAAAGAATGCGAACCTGATCCGGCTCACGGCGCTGCGTTGTATAACGGGAAGTCCCCGGACGGCGCCTGTCTAAATCAATTTGCAAATCCGCTTCTGTGATTGTGATACCCGGCGGCACACCATCGACGATGCATCCCAACGCCAAACCGTGAGATTCACCAAAAGTGGTGACCCGGAAAAACTGCCCGATACTATTTCCAGCCATCCCAGTTCCTTCCTGTTAATTGTTCTTTTATTTAACTCTTAATTTAGCTCGATATTTAACTCTGCAAGCTCTGCATTAACAACCGCAGCGACAACCCAGCCAACTATCAGTCTTTGAATAAACGAAAATGCTCGTGATGCTCGATAAGCTGTTGACGTGTCATCATAAAGACACCGTCTCCACCATATTCAAATTCCAGCCAAGTAAATGGCACATCAGGATATTGTTCAATCAAATGCACCATGCTGTTGCCAACTTCACAAATCAACACACCCTGTTCTGTAAGAAAATCAGGAGCGGTTGCAAGAATGCGACGTGCCAGTTTTAAACCATCTGAACCCGCAGCCAGCCCCAATTCAGGCTCACGGCGGAACTCTTCCGGCAAATCACTCATATCCTCAGCATCGACATAAGGCGGATTAGTGACGATAAGATCGTACTTAACAGGCGGCATATCGCGGAACAGATCGGAACGAATAGGAATTACCCGATGCTCAAGGTTGTGATTCTGAATATTCTGTTCAGTCACTGCCAATACATCAGCAGAAATATCCACCGCATCTATCTCCGCTTCCGGGAAAGCATATGCACAGGCGATGGCAATACAACCGCTACCTGTACAGAGATCAAGGATATTGGCGGGTTCATCAGAGATCAGTCCTGAAAATTCATTATTAATCAGTTCACCAATCGGTGAGCGTGGAACCAGAACCCGTTCATCAACATAAAATTCATGACCACAGAACCAAGCTCTGTTAGTCAAATAAGCAACAGGAATACGATCATTAATACGGCGAAGAACCCGTTCGACAATACGATGACGTTCAGTTGATGTCAGCCGTGCCGTCATCATTTCCTGTGGAATATCCAACGGCAGAAACAGCGATGGAAGAACCAGTTGCAGAGCTTCATCCCAAGGATTGTCTGTACCGTGTCCGTAATAAATATTCGCCGCATTAAACCGGCTGGCAGACCAGCGCAACATATCCTGAATGGTATATAATTCAGCCACTGCCTCATCAATAAAAATCTTGTCCAAAAGCCCCTCCAACCCCGTAAATTCATTGACCCGTTAGTTTGCCACGATCACTGAGACAAATCAGCTTTCATGTCAGGCTAATGACAATAAAAGGATGGCACCGGGGTTTTATTGCAGATTTTTGACCAATTTTCCGCGGAAACCGTCTTATTCAGTCAGCAACAAGACGGCTTCTATAATATTTATATTATGTTTTCTCGTTAACAGACTGCGCGTTAACAATGATGACATTATTTCGAATCCATAAATAATAGGCCGCAGTTAATAGCAGGATCCATACGCCTCCTACATAAAACGCAATTCGTGTCGCTGGGAAGTAACTCAGAACAGCAATAATAAATATCATAAACACGATAGTCAGAATCGGTGCAACAGGCCACATCGGTACTGGAAATTTTAATTTTTGTGCTTCTTCCGGTGACATCTTTCTGCGCATAGCAAACTGAGAAAGCAAAATCATTAACCAGACCCATACCGTGGCAAAAGTGGCAATCGAAGCAATGATGACAAACACCTGTTTAGGGAGTAAGTAATTAAGAACAACAGCACACAGCAATGCCAATGTCATCATCATGATGGTCACCCAAGGCACGCCGTTACGGCTTAGTTTCATAAATTTTTTATGCGCTAACCCTTTCTCCGCCATACCGTACATCATCCGACCTGCACCAAAAATATCGCTGTTAATAGCCGAAATTGCCGCCGTAATCACGATAATATTCAGAATATTTGCCGCCGAACTAATTCCCAGTCCCTGAAATATTGCGACAAATGGACTACCTTCCTGTCCGATGCTGCTCCAAGGGTAAATTGCCATTAATACAAAAATAGTCAGTACATAAAATAGCAGGATACGAAACGGGATAGAATTAATCGCTTGCGGGATCATTTTCGCCGGATTTTTAGCTTCACTGGATGTAATTCCGATGATTTCAATACCACCGAAAGCAAACATAACGACGGCCAGGGATTCAATGATGCCGCCAAATCCATTAGGCATAAATCCACCGTGTTGCCACAGATTTTGGACGCCTGTCGCCTGAAAATGGCCGCTGAAACCAAACAGAATAATGCCAGCCCCAGCAATAATCATGGCACTGATCGCCGCAACTTTCAGAATCGATAACCAGAACTCCATTTCGCCAAATACTTTGACTTTACAAAGATTCAGCGCGCCAATGATGAAAATAATGCTGAGTACCCATACCCAACGCGGCACTTCCGGATACCATAACCCCATATAAATACCGAAAGCCGTTACATCAGCCAAACAGACTATTATCATTTCGAAAGTATAAGTCCAACCCGTAATAAACCCCGGTAACGGGCCTAAATATTGATGGGCGTAACTGGCAAAAGAACCGGCGTCCGGTTTGTGGACCGCCATTTCCCCCAGAGCGCGCATGACCATAAAGACAGCGGCGCCGCCCACTAAATAAGCTAATAATACCGCCGGACCGGCCATTTTTATTGCTTCAGCAGAACCATAAAAAAGACCGGTGCCAATTGCAGAACCCAACGCCATAAACCGAATATGGCGAGCATTGAGTCCCCGTTCTAGGTGTAATGTGGCTTGCATGATTTACCCTCTTATCTTTTATTATTGGGTTTTATGAAAGATAACTGCAACAATCAGGCCGGACAGAAGCCGGCCCTCGGTTTATTTAACGGTTATTTTTAGTCTGTAATATCTGTCCAGCAGGAAGTAGTGAGGAAAGGTGTTGCTCAACCAACAGTTGTACCGCAGCAGCAATATCTGGCGCAAAAAAACGATCCTGATCGTAATAATCTACCTTTTCCCGCAAAATATGACGCGCTTTTTCCAGAATCGGACTGCTTTTCAGACCATTTCGGAAGTCTATTCCCTGACAGGCGGATAACCACTCAATTGCCAGAATACCCCGGGTATTTTCTGCCATCTCCCACAAACGACGCCCGGCAGCCGGAGCCATTGATACATGATCTTCCTGATTGGCCGAAGTTGGTAAACTGTCAACACTCGCAGGGTGGGCTAACGCTTTATTTTCACTAGCAAGAGCCGCTGCCGTCACTTGTGCAATCATAAAACCGGAATTCACACCACCGTTCTCAACCAGGAAAGGCGGAAGCTGTGACATATGTGAATCCATCAACAATGCAATACGTCGTTCTGACAATGCGCCGATTTCCGCTAATGCCAGCGCCAGGTTATCAGACGCCATTGCAACGGGTTCAGCATGAAAATTACCGCCGGAAATCACCTCACCCTGTTCAGCAAATACCAATGGATTATCAGATACAGCATTAGCTTCTGTCAGAATAACATCGGCAGCATGACGGAGCTGGGTCAGGCAAGCTCCCATGACCTGTGGCTGACAACGCAATGAATAAGGATCCTGCACCTTGGGACAGCCTATATGAGAATCCGATAGTTCACTGCTCTCTTCCAATACATAACGATACAATGCAGCTACGTCAATCTGCCCCTGTTGCCCACGAACCTCATGCACGCGGGCATCAAATGGTTTGCGGGAACCCAATGCCGCTTCTACGGATAAAGAGCCGCAAACTATTGCTGCCGCCAACAGATCTTCTGCCTCAAATAATCCACGCAACGCAAAAGCGGTGGAGACTTGAGTGCCATTAAGCAACGCTAAACCCTCTTTGGCCGCCAATGTGATAGGTTGTAAATTGGCTTTTGCCAGAGCTTCTTTGGCCGGCAACCATTCGCCCTGATAACGCGCCTGTCCTTCTCCAAGTAATAACAGACTCATATGTGCCAACGGTGCTAAATCACCTGATGCGCCGACAGATCCTTTACAAGGAATACAGGGATAAACCTCCGCATTAACTAAAGCGACCAACGTCTGAATGACTTCCAGACGAATGCCTGAGTAACCACGGGAGAGGCTGTTGATTTTCAATACCATGATCAACCGGGTCATGTCGTCGTCCAGCGCTTCACCTATTCCGGCTGCATGAGACACGACCAGCGAATGTTGCAGTTTTTCTAAATTATTTTCCTCAATCCGGGTACTGGCTAATAGTCCGAATCCGGTATTAATTCCATACGCAATGCGTTTTTCAGCAAGAATAGCATTAACACATGCCACGCTGTGTTCAATAGCCGGAAAGGTCTGGCTATCCAGAGTTATTTTTATGGGTTGCAGATAAACCTGACGCAGTTCATCAAGGGTCAATTTGCCTGGGTAGATAGTTAACTGTTTCATAATGTTCCTTATTTTGTATTGATCATAGGCAAATCTAATCCGTGCTCTTTAGCACAATGAATAGCAATTTCATAACCTGCATCGGCATGACGCATAACTCCGGTAGCCGGATCGTTGTGCAACACCCTGGCTATACGTTCTGCGGCTTCATCGGTTCCATCACAAACGATCACCATACCTGCATGTTGTGAGAAACCCATTCCGACGCCACCGCCATGATGCAGAGAAACCCAGGTAGCGCCGCTGGCGGTGTTGAGTAAGGCATTCAACAATGGCCAGTCCGAAACTGCGTCAGAACCATCACGCATGGATTCGGTTTCTCGGTTCGGGCTGGCGACAGAACCGGAATCCAGATGGTCACGTCCAATAACAATCGGCGCAGAAAGCTCACCACTGCGTACCATTTCATTAAAAGCTAATCCCAGTTTGGCGCGTTCGCCTAAACCAACCCAGCAGATACGGGCAGGTAATCCCTGAAAACTGATGCGTTCTCTGGCCATATCCAGCCAGCGATGCAAATGTTTATCGTCAGGGAGTAATTCTTTAACTTTGGCGTCAGTTTTGTAGATATCCTGTGGATCGCCAGAAAGTGCTACCCAACGGAAAGGCCCGATACCACGGCAAAATAACGGGCGAATATAGGCAGGAACAAAACCTGGGAAATCAAAGGCATTTTCTACGCCAACTTCATACGCTATTTGACGAATATTGTTGCCGTAATCAAAAACAGGAATTCCCTGTTTCTGGAAAGACAACATCGCTTTAACATGCTCCGCCATTGAAGATTTTGCTGCTTTGATAACCTCAACCGGATCTGAAATGGCGCGCAGGCGGTATTCTTCCCAGCCCCAGTTTTTCGGCAGATAACCGTTGAGAGGATCATGTGCGCTTGTCTGATCAGTGACTAAATCCGGGCGCACACCACGACGAACTAATTCCGGCAAAATTTCAGCGGCATTACCACACAGTGCGATAGAGATGGTTTTACCTTCCTGTGTGTATTTTTCGATCCGGGCCAGTGCATCGTCCAGATCCTTAGCTTGTTCATCGATATAACGAGTACGCAGGCGGAAATCGATCCTGCTTTGCTGACATTCAATATTCAGAGAACATGCTCCGGCCAGTGTTGCAGCCAACGGTTGTGCTCCGCCCATACCGCCTAAACCAGCGGTTAACACCCAACGCCCCTGTAAATTACCGTTATAATGCTGACGACCCGCTTCCACGAACGTTTCATAGGTGCCTTGAACAATTCCCTGGCTGCCAATGTAGATCCAGCTACCCGCAGTCATCTGACCATACATAGCCAATCCTTTCGCATCCAACTCGTTGAAATGTTCCCAGGTAGCCCAATGCGGTATCAGATTCGAATTCGCAATGAGTACCCGTGGTGCATTTTTATGCGTTTTAAACACCCCAACTGGTTTACCCGATTGGATTAACAACGTTTCGTCGTCTTCCAACTTTTTCAGTGTTTCGACAATCTTGTCATAACATTCCCAGTTTCTGGCAGCCCGGCCAATGCCCCCATATACCACCAGTTCATGCGAGTTTTCAGCAACTTCTGGATCAAGATTATTCATTAGCATGCGCAGAGGCGCTTCGGTTAACCAGCTTTTGGCTGTGAGTTGCGTCCCTCTGGGTGCCCGGATATCGACATTACGAAATTTATTATTCTGGGCGGTCACGGTCTGACTCCTTTTGCTCTTTGGATATTTGTTAAATGTATAGTTGTATATACATGTATATTCAATAGACCAAACCGTTAGCCAAAATAATATATTTATGAACTTATTATCTTTATTTTCTTATAAATCAATTTGTTAATGTTATTTCTTTCTGATTACCAAGGAGTAATGTTTTTGTTATTTTTGTGTTTATAATCACAAATTATTTACATTAAATTTACAAAAATATAATTTACATATGGAAAGATTTTGTCTGAATACAGACCAGGTTTGCTCCTTGGCTATGGGAACCTTATCAGCACATTCGGGAAAAAATCAGTTGTCAGTCAGGAAATAACCCGAAGCTTCGATAAACCATATAAATACGTCGATAGGTTTTAACTCCCTATCAAGGATAAATTGCCACAATAGTTTTCTTGTAAAAACAGTGACTATGAGCTGAAACGCCCTTTCAATTTATACCTATTACCGGGAAATAGCAGCCTGGCACTGGAAACGGTGTAATGAGTCGACCAAGTTCGGCGGCTGATTAATAAACAAGGGGCACCCGATTCAATTTGCAGTAACTTGCAGGATCGGGGATCGCCGGCGATGGCTTCCACGATGTGTTCACCTTCCGTTAACGGTGCAATGATTGACAAATAATCGTGTGGCGTAAGTTTTGTGAAGTCTTGTTGCAAATAATCAGGAACCGCTTGAGCATTGACGTAACGATCTTCTATCTGAACAGGAATATCGTTTTCATAGTGGACAATAATCGACTGGTAAATCGGCGTACCCGCGATAATATCCAATTCAACAGCCTGTTTTACGTCAGCATTCAGCTCCGATAACTTGACTATTTTACAGCGATGCTGATGAGAACGGGCTGAGATCTCATCAGCAATGCTGTGAATTTCAAACAGTGCGGATTGTCCTTTCGGTTCAGCAACAAACGATCCCACCCCTTGTAGCCGCACTAATAGCCCTTCAGCGGTCAATTCACGTAACGCACGGTTGGCAGTCATACGGCTACAGTTAAACTGTTTAACTAATTCAGCTTCTGATGGAACACGATCATTTGATTTCCATTCACCGGTATAGATTTTTTCGATGATGGACTGTTTCACTCTGGCATACAAAGGGGCAGGTTTAGCAAATGGCCCTGATAAATGTGTCGTCACAATAAATTCCTTGCTGCTATAAAAATGTTAAGTGATTAATTACGTTCACTTTATCAGGCTATTTCTGCCAAATAAAACCGCACAATAGTATTGTTATTTTGGATAATCAATACCACCAATGTGCTAATTGCCAGGCAAGGCGTGCTGCTGCCTTTCCCCCGATTCCTTGAATATCAAATGTTGGATTGAGTTCTACCAAATCAGCCGCCTGTAATTTACCACTCTGGCAGATTGGCTGAATCAATTGCAGAAGACGCTCCAATGGTAGCCCCAATGCCGCCGGCGCAGAGACTGCCGGCATCTGATAAGCAGGCAATACATCGAGATCGATTGTCATATAAATCAAATCAACTTGTTGGAGTGTATCTTGTATCTGCCACTGCACTTTGTCCAGCATGGCTTCGCTACATTGATTATCCCAGATAACCGTAACGTTTAAGCGGTTGGCTTCATCTACCAATGCCTGGGTATTAGACGCCAAACTTGCGCCAATACAAGTATAATGAAACTGGCGTTGGTGTTGCTGACAATATTCAGCAAGCTGACGAAAGGGTGTGCCGGAAGTCGGCTGCGGCGATCGCCGTAAGTCGAGATGAGCATCGAAGTTAATAATACCTATGCGCTGATGTGGGAAAGCATCATAAATTCCAACACCATGAGCAAAAGCGGTTTCATGTCCACCCCCCAACACCAGGGTACGCACATTTTGATGCTGGCATTGGGTAATTGCATCAGCCAGGGCTTGTTGAGCCTCACTCAATTGATTGGGATTAGCGCGAATACTTCCCAAATCCACCAATCTGTCATGCCCTGTATGGCTGGCCATATTGGCCAATGCCTTACGCAGATAATCAGGGCCTTGATTAGCGCCTGGCCTACCCTGATTAAGTTTTACCCCTTCATCACATTCAAACCCCAACAGAGCAATAGAGTGAGGAAATTCTTCCGGTGTAAAATACGGGGACAATTTAACTGTTTGAAAAAGCCGTAATGCATTATTCGCTTCTGACAAATCATTTCGTCCTTGCCAAATAGTCGGTGAAGTGGCATGCCATAAATTCATTTGCTGCTCCTTATCTGCTGTATGCTGGAATGTGTAATAGTTCCACGAAATACCCGGGTATTCAGTGGGTTATGGCCCAATTCATAGAAAATATCAACGGGATTTTCTGCATCCCAGACAATAAAATCGGCGTAAGCGCCTGCGCGCAGCTGTCCGTGACTCTTTTCCCGGCCTAATGCACGAGCTGCATGTCGGGTTACACCTAACCACGCCTCTTCCGGAGTCAATCCAAATTGGACGCATGCCATATTCATCGCCATACGCAGGGAAGCAAACGGGCTGGTTCCAGGATTAAAATCTGTAGATATTGCTATCGGTACATTAAATCGCCGTAATAAATCAACAGGTGGACGTTGTGTTTCCTGCAAAAAGTAGAAAGCACCAGGAAGCAGAACAGCGACTGTACCACTGCGGCTGAGAACCTCCACGCCTGCCTGATCCAGATATTCAATGTGATCAACGGAAAGGCCATGATAACGAGCGACTAATTTACTCCCGCCTAAATTGGACAGCTGTTCCACATGTCCTTTTATTGGAATATTCCAGCGTTCGGCCTCCTGAAAGAGCCGTTCGGTTTGTGCCAAATTAAACCCCACGCTTTCACAAAAAACATCTACGGCTTCGAACAGCTTTTTCTGCCAAAGCTGCGGCAGGATAACTTCACAAATCAGATTCATATAGGCATCAGGATTGTGCTTATATTCAGGCGGGCAAGTATGAGCGGCAAGCAAGGTCGGGCTAATTTCTATCGAATTATGCTGCGCCAAGTTTTGTGCGACCTGCAACAGCTTTTCTTCGTTTTCCAGATTTAATCCATAACCCGATTTAATCTCAATAGTCGTTACGCCTTCGGCCATAAATGCAGCAAGACGCTGCTGCGCAGAGTGTTCAAGTTGCTCAAGAGAGCTGGCTCGAGTCGCAGAAACTGTCGCATTGATCCCCCCACCCTGAGCACTGAGCTCAGCATAAGACATACCGTTTAAACGCTGTTCCCATTCATAAGCCCGGTTACCACCAAAAACCAAGTGGGTGTGGCAATCGATTAAACCTGGAGTAATCAGACGTTGTTGGGCATCAATTACCTGACAGCGGTTTGTCTGTAATGTTGCTGCGGGCAAAATCGCTAAAATCTTGTCATTACGCACCAGAAGATCATGTTCTTTTAATAATCCGTAAGCTGCATTGATAGAAGAGTCCATTGTTGCCAATCTTGCATTACGCCAGATGACATCAGTATCACGCAGTTCTATTGCCATGATTAGCATCCTGTATTCGTCAGTACCTGATCAGTCAGGCTATTAGTTGTATATACATTTATTTTCCAACCAACAATAATTGTCAAATTATTTTGCTGACTATCCGGATACACTTTCTTGTCAGCATTTTTAGACCACAAACCAAGTAAAATCAGGTTTCATTCAATATAATCAGGTTCAATAGTTAAAAAGATGCAGTACACTTGTCACAAAATAGTTTGATTTAACTGAGCAATGATGAAGAATAAATATTCCCTAAACGAGGAAGAGATTAGCTTGTTTAAAGAATCGGTAGCAGGAACCAAATGCATAAACCAGGATACCGTCTTACATCCTCCTAGAAGAAAAAAGACCAGCCATATCGCCCCTGAGCGAATACAGCAAGAACAAATTGATGCAAGCTACTATTTTTCTGATGAATTTCAGCCCAACCTTGATACAGAAGGCCCTACCCGTTACGTGCGGGAAGGTGCAAGCCATTATGAACTGAAAAAACTACGCCGGGGTGACTATTCACCAGAACTATTCCTTGATTTACACGGACTAACTCAAATGCAGGCCAAGCAGGAAATTGGGGCATTGATCGCGGCTTGCCGTCGTGAACATGTCTATTGCGCCTGCGTCATGCACGGCCACGGGAAACACATTCTCAAACAGCAAACCCCGCTATGGCTGGCCCAGCACCCAGATATCATCGCCTTCCACCAAGCACCGAAAGAATGGGGTGGCAACGCCTCATTATTGATACTTGTCGAACTTGATGATCCCATATATCGCTGAACTATCAGGCCTTTGCTGCCAATAGTGACGGACTGATTTGCCAGATAAGAGTTCCTTTGCCAGTTTGGTTGTCTAAATCCACACATGTGATTGCAGAAGTTGCAAACATCGGTGGGGTTTCTGCCGGACATAATTCAGCAACCAAATAGCCGACTAACGGTAAGTGGGAGACAACCAAAACAGCGTTATATCCTTGTTCAGCAAGAACCTGTAGATAACTGCTAACCGTAGCAGCATCACCTGATGGTGTTAATCCTGGCAACACTTCTTCACCATCCGGTAATGATAAGGATTTGCGAACAACCTGTAACGTCTGCTCAGCGCGAATATAAGGACTCACCAATACGAGACCAATCTGAGGCTCCTGCTGTGCCAACCAACGAGCCATTTCTTGTGATTCATTACAACCACGAGGAGTGAGTTGCCGGGCTGCGTCGCTGATTGCATCTAAAGCTGCGTCGCCATGACGCATAATAAAAACTTGCATAATCCACCGTATGAATGAGTTAGCGTAGCTATCTTACTGATAATAAATATCAGTAATCTAACCTGAGTTATACAATAAAAATTATTATCACAAAAACATTTCAGGTATGGTCAGCAGGCATTCTACTCAAAACAAAAACAAATAAAATGATTGAACAACAACCCAATGGGTATTGCTTGAAATTCAA
Source organism: Photorhabdus thracensis (assembly GCF_001010285.1). Lineage (GTDB taxonomy): Bacteria > Pseudomonadota > Gammaproteobacteria > Enterobacterales > Enterobacteriaceae > Photorhabdus > Photorhabdus temperata. Next base: position 187,482 of record NZ_CP011104.1, read on the forward strand.
AGAGATCTTTTTTATACAAAAATACTAAAGATGATTCCGGTACCTCAGCGACACCGGAATCGATTTTTTCATAAATATAATAATAGGTTACTACGGATAGAAATTTTTATTCTGTTCAGCCATTTTCACTAAGTGATCACAAGGGACAAATCTATCTCCATGCTGACTTTCCAGCCTACGTAAAATCTCCACCACTCTGGCACAACCCAGACTATCGATATAGCGGAATGGACCACCAAAAAATGGTGGAAAACCAATGCCAAATACCGCACCAATATCACCATCACGCGGGCTTCTGATAATCCCTTCATCCAGGCAACGAACTGCTTCATTAAGCATCAGCATCACACAACGTTGAGCAATTTCTGAAGAGATCATACGCGACTCAGGTGTAATATTCAGCAAAGTATAAACTGAGCTATCAACCTTTTTACTTCGCTTACCAAACTGCCAGAATTTTCTGGCCTCTGATGTATACAAATAGAAGCCACGGCCATTTTTCCTGCCCTTACGACCATCTTTCAGTACCGCATCAAGAGATTCAGGCGCAGCAAAACGCGGCCCTAGCTGCTCTACCAGAATCGGCATAATATTGGTGCCAACATCAATGCCGACTTCATCTAATAAATTGATCGGCCCGACCGGAAAACCAAAATTAACCAGTGCCTTATCTATATGATCAATTGGTTCTCCTTCTACCAGGCAATTCGCTGCTTCACTGATATAAGGCGCAAGGATCCGGTTCACATAAAACCCGGCTTTATCTCCGACCACAATAGCGGTTTTACCCTGTTTCTTTGCCAGAGCAACCGCGGTAGCAATCGTTTTTTCACTGGTTCCTTTATGTGGAATCACTTCCACCAAAGGCATTTTATCCACTGGACTAAAATAATGCAGACCAATAATCTGCTCTGGTCGTTGAGCTTTTTCTGCAATCTGATGGATAGGCAGTGAAGAGGTATTGGATGCAAATACGGTTTCTAGTTTAACATTTGCTTCAATTTCCGCCACCATTTGCTGTTTCAGTGACAAATCCTCAAATACCGCCTCAACAACAATATCTGTCTGTTCGAAACCGCGATAATCCGTCGTTCCCGAAATCAGCATCATTTGTTGAGCGCGCTCTGCGGGGCGTAATCGTTTTTGCTTCACCCGTTTAGACAATAAATCCCATGTGTACTTTAGTACCTGACTAATACCCTTTTCATTAATATCTTTGATACGCACCGGTAGTTTGCCACGGATGGTTGTTACATTAGCAATTCCCCCACCCATTAAGCCACCACCTAATATACCAACACGTTCGATTTTCGCGGGTTTCTCTGATGAACCCGTTTCATTTTTCAGTGAAGTTGCAGCAAAAAACAGATTACGTAAAGCGGCAGATTCCCGTGTCATTGCCAGTTCACCGAATGCCGTTGCCTCGGCCCGTAAACCTTGGGTCATACCTTTCTCAAGACCTTCTTTGACAACAGCAAGAATTCGCTCAGGAGCCGGATAGTGCCCACGAGTTTTCGCCAACGTCTTTTTGCGAACGATATTAAACAAAAAATATCTTCCCACCGGCCCAACTAACAATCGCTGTTGCCATGGCAAAGGCTTACACACCGGAATGCCTTTTTTAACTTTTTCAACAGCAACTTCCAGCAAAATATCCGACGGCACCGCGTCATCCACCACACCGAGCCGCAATGCCTGTTTCGCCCGTAATTGCTTGCCTGTCAGAATCATATCCAAAGCTGAACTGACACCAATTAATCTTGGCAACCGCTGAGTACCACCTGAACCCGGTAATAACCCAAGTTGAACTTCAGGTAATCCAAGACGGGTTTTATCATCCAGTGAACAAATACGCCAATGACATGCAAGCGCCAGTTCCAGACCGCCCCCCAAACAAGCACCATGAATCGCCGCCACAACAGGCAAAGGATAATTGGCTATTTGAGAAAACAATTTCTGGCCCTTTTCAGCCAGATCTTGTGCCTCTTCTTTGGTTTTACACTCGGCGATCATGGAGATATCAGCTCCGGCAATAAAGGTATCCGGCTTACCGGAAATCAAAATTAATCCTTTAAGGCCGGAAGATTGTTGAGCTTGTTTGAAAACATGCAGAAATTGATCAACAAATTCTGCTTTCAGCGTATTTACCTTTTCTCCCGGAACATCAATAGTAATAACACCGATCTTGTCCGGCCTTATATCAAAACTGAAAACGGAAGCTGTCTGTTTTGCATCCGCAGTGATGGTTGCAGCGTCATGCTGAGACTGAGCCATTATTGCACCTCCAATACCATAGCTGTGCCCAACCCGCCAGCAGCACAAGCAGTCGTTAACCCCAATCCGCCGCCACGACGACGCAACTCATTCAATACCTGCGTCACCATACGAGCCCCTGTTGCTGCAAATGGGTGCCCATAAGCAATTGACCCACCCAAGACGTTAAATTTATCCATGTCGACTTCACCAATTGCCTGAGCACGCCCTAATTTATTACGGGCAAATTCATCACTGGAGAACATCTTTAGGTTTGCCAGTGTCTGAGCAGCAAAGGCTTCATGAATATCAATTAAAGTCAGATCTTTCAGCGTAATACCTGCACGATCGAGCGCTATTGGTGTCGCGTATGACGGCCCCAGTAGCATATCCTGCCAAACATCAATTGCTGAGAATGCATAACTACGCAGATAACCAAGCGGTTTCATTCCCAACCCTTTTGCCACAGATTCACGCATCAATATGACTGCCGCAGCGCCATCTGTCAGCGGTGTACTGTTTGCGGCAGTGACCGTGCCGTGCTTGCGGTCAAATGCCGGACGCAGCTTCGCATAGGAAGTTAATACGGAATTTGTACGAATATTGTTATCTTCAAGCAATGCTTCACGGTATGGTGGGAAATGAGCCGTCATGACTTCATCAACCAACAATCCCTGTTCCCAGGCTTTTGCTGCCAGAATATGGGATCGATGTGCCAATGCATCCTGATCTTCCCGGCTGATACGGTAAGTCTTCGCCATTTGTTCTGCGGTATCTCCCATACGCAGACCTGTAGAATATTCCGCTACCGCTGGAGATACAGGCAATAAATCACGAAATTTAAGGCGGCTAAGTAACTTAAGACGCTGTGATAAGGTTTTCGCCTTATTCATATCCACAAGAGTACGGGCCAAGGATTTAGTCACACCAATGGGCAGTACAGAAGAGGAATCCGCTCCACCAGCAATCCCGATATTCACCGTACCGGCCATAATGCTTTCAGCCACATTGGCAATCGCCTGAAAGCTGGTCGCACATGCACGGGATACACTGTAAGCATCAGTATTGACACTCAACCCAGCACCAAGAACGATTTCACGGGCAATATTTGGCGCTTCAGGCATTTGCACCACTTGTCCAAACACCAGTTGATCAATCTTTTCAGGGGGTAAACCACTCCTGGCCACCAATTCGCTGACGACTGATTTACCCAAATCCACAGCCGGTATGCCGTGATACGATGTTGCCTGTTTAGCAAATGGAATACGTAGCCCGCTGACAATAGCGATACGATCACCTTGCTGTGTCACTTTTGTTAAAGGACGACTCATAACGGCTCCTGAAAGATTATCGTTAACTCAATCAAATTACTGAAAAAATCTTTTAATCGACCTAGACAGGTCTGACCTGATAAATCATTGTTAGCGTAATGTTTATAAATAGCAAACCTGAATAAACTAAAAATGAGAGGAAGCGCAACTTTAATTTATTTAATAGCTAAATAATTTCAATGCTTCTTAGAGCATGTTCGCAAGCGGTAAAAAAGAAATAACAATAAGGAGGGACTCAGTAAAACACTCCGCTATTTATCCAAAACACGCAGCAGCAAGCTGCGGTTTCTCCTGCGCCATACCGGTTCATTACATCAGCCATATTTTCATTCCCCAAGTATTAATAACCCGTCTTAATATTTTATCCCTCTTACCACCGGGGAACCAGTGCCTACTCTACTATGAGTATATTTATCTCGTCGAAATCTGATCTCAAAAAGTCGTTTTTAAACGTTTTTATTAACACTCAAAATCATTTTTTTGTTAACTGAGTCGCGTTTTTGATATCAATTTGGTCATATTTTAAAAACATTCTTGCAACACCAGCTGTTATCAGACCTATACTTCACGACTGGTCTGATTTGTCATCAAGACAAACCGACTCTACAATCCTGCGCTCCTTGCTAAGATAAGTGGCATAGTTAAATAATAAACAAGAGGGTTTTGGTCATGAGCCAGAAAAACCTGTTCACCCGTTCAGCATTAGCGGTTGCAGTGGCTATAATTTCATCCAATGCTGGCGCTGCCGGTTTCCAGTTAAATGAATTTTCTACTTCGGCTTTGGGCCGGGCTTTTTCCGGGGAAGGAGTTGTTGCTGATAACGCAACTGTAGGCAGCCGTAACCCAGCAGCAATGACTCTGTTTGATCGCCCATCGTTTTCTATTGGTGCCGTCTATATCAACCCAGATGTTGATATTACCGGTAAATCACCAATGACGGGTAAAAGTACCAACGCTAAAAACATTGCGCCTACCGCATGGATACCTAATCTGCATTTTATTATGCCGATTGATGATCAATGGTTTGTTGGTACTTCGGTCACCACTAACTTTGGTCTGTCTACTGATTTTAGCAATAACTATGAAGCAGGCCCTATCGGCGGTAAAACTGATCTGACAACGTTGAACTTCAACCTGAGCGGTGCGTATCGACTGAACGATAACTTCAGCTTTGGTTTGGGACTGAACGCCGTTTATGCTGATGCGAAAATCGTCCGCCATGCGGGTATTCTGTCAAATAAACTGAACGGCCTAATAAAACCAACTGATGAGGTTGCTAATCTGTCAGGCAAAGATTGGGGCTATGGTTGGAACGCAGGCATCATGTACGAAGTGGATGAAAATAACCGCTACAGCCTGACTTACCGTTCTAAAGTTAAAGTTAAATTTAAAGACGGTGACTATAAAAACGACATTCCTCCTATGATAGGAAAAATCGCGCAATTACCTGCCACCGGCGGCCAAACCATTGGTGGTAAGTTGGATCTTAATTTACCAGATATCTGGGAAGTTTCCGGTTACAACCGCGTAGCACCTAAATGGGCTATCCACTATAGCCTGGCATATACAGGCTGGAGTGAGTTTAGTGAACTGAAAGGCACCAGAAATAAAGACGGTGCAGTCCTGTTCAGTAAACATGAAGGTTTTAAAGATGCCTACCGGATTGCTTTAGGTACAACTTATTATCACGATGACAATTGGACATTCCGTACCGGCATCGCCTTTGATGACAGCCCGATTCCTGCTGAAAACCGTTCTATCTCTATTCCTGATCAGGACCGTTTCTGGTTAAGTGCTGGCGCAACCTACGCATTTAACAAAGATATGTCTGTTGACGTAGGTGTTTCTTATATGCATGGTCAAAAAGTCACGGTTAAAGAGAAGCTGTCTGAACAATCAACTGATCCGGCCAATAAACCATACGAATTTGATGCGAAAGGTTCTGCCTGGCTATATGGTGTGAACTTCAACTACGCATTCTGATAATATGTAGCGCCTAAAAAAGGATAGCCTTGCTGCTATCCTTTTTTATTTATAGAGTTAAACCAGAAGATAACTATCAATCAATACTGTCCAACTCATCCTTTAATGCTTCAGCATTCGGATTTTTCGTAGCTTCCAGTTTACCGTCACTTGCCATAAAATCATGGCCCTGGAAATAAGCCTCGCGCATCATCAGGTATGGATCTGATGAATTCTTTAACAAACCATCAGAATCCAGTAAACGAGCACGAGTTTCAATACCTTCAAATACCCATTTACCGGCTGACATCCAGATATTCAGATAACTTAGCATTGGATAAGTCATATCAGCCCAATTTCCCCCTTCATCACGTAGAGTGAAACTGCCATAGCCCGGCAATACGACATAAGGGCCATATCCCACATCATAATAGCCCAGAGTACTACCAAAGCGTTTCGACTCTTCTTTTGCCAGCTTAGGGTTTGCCATAGTTGCAACATCAATCAACCCCGCCATCCCAAAAATGGTATTCAGGAAAAAACGATTAAAATGTTTCATTCCCTGATACGGGTTACCACGTAAGAAACTGTTTACCATGCTAGCCGGCTCTTCGAGATTACTTAGAAAATTACCCAAGCCATTTCGGGCAGGCATTGGTACATAATCGTGCCATACAACCGCGACTGGACGTAGAATATAAGGATCAAGAACATCATAATTAAAGTTGAACATTGTACGGTTAAAACCTTCCAGAGGGTCTGAACGCCCCTGCTCAACAGTATTAGATGAACTGGCACACCCCACCAACAATGCGGCGGTAAGAGCGATTCCGCCCAAACGATACGTCATACATTTCTCCAAGTAATAACCTCTAGATCCGGCAAATCAATTTGTGCATTACCCACCGATGATCATCAACAGTATAAATATTACTGACAATTCAACTTGAATGGTACTCAATTTGAGTGGTTGCTAAATAGGCAAACAGTTCATAACGCCTTATCTTAGGAAAGAAAAGCAGTTATAATGTGGATATTGTCCCCTTAGTTAAATGGATATAACAAGCCCCTCCTAAGGGCTAATTGCAGGTTCGATCCCTGCAGGGGACGCCAGAAAATGACTTCACCAACGTTAATACAGTCTGATTTTTTCTTTATAAATAATAAGATAGACTAAAAAATCATGTTCTTGGCATACATTCCAAACACAATATTATATGAAAAGAGCATAACAGCATTTGGATTAAAATGTAACCAGTTCATATTAATAGAAACTTTATTTGAAGAATCTATAACCATATCCAATTTCTAATTATCCTGAAAGCACAAGTCAGTGTTACAGTGATATATAGATCAATAATATTTTCATATATAAATCAATATCTTCGTACCATAAATAAAATTTTTGCCATATAAAATATAATCTCGCATTTAAGATCTTGATATCCTTTTATAATTCTTTAATTAACCATATAATCAATAAAAAAGACACTTTATTATATCATCAGAAAAATATCTATTTACTGATTAATCCATTTATTAAAAAACACTAAAAACATAAACAAAATATTAATTTATTATACTTTTTAATATGATATGTTTATTTTAAGTGGTTACATACAATTATTCATTTGAGACAGATATCTATAACATTGCAATGAATTAATATATTTTCATTAGAATTAATAATATAATTCCATTTCAGATAATTAATAAATGATTGTATTTTCCAATATTAAGCAATATTACCTATGGTTTATTGTTGAAAACAAATCATAGGTAATATAAAAATATTTACGAAAAAACAAATATAATACAAAGTCATAATTTATATTTTCAGGGATTTTAGTCAGATATATACAATCATTATTTTCAATATGTATATATCTGCCTTTATAACTTAATCAATCAGTGAAAGTTGTTGCCGTAAATATGTCCCTGAGCCTAATAATCCAGGTTGCGGATAAGTAATCAGATAAACAGGAATCTGTTGTACTAATGTTTTAAAGCGCCCTTTATCTTCAAATCCATAAAGAAAATCCGATTGCTTAAAGAAATCAAGAAATCGCGGCACTATGCCACCAGCGATATATACACCACCAAAAGTTCCCATATTTAAAGCTAAATTCCCGCCAAATCGCCCCATAATTTCACAAAATAGTGCCAAGGCGCGATGGCAATATTGGCAACTTTCATCTAATGCCCGCTGCGTCACTATTTCGGGTTCTAAATCTTCCGGCTGACTCTGATCCAAAATTGCAATGGCCTGATAGAGATTCACTAATCCACTACCGGACAAGATTCTTTCTACCGAAACATGCCCCAGTTTGCGACGTAAAACAGCTAATATTGCATCTTGTTCTTCACTATTTGCCGCAAAATCCACATGACCACCTTCACCAGGTAAGCTAATCCATTGCTTGCCCGCTTTTATCAAATGAGCCACACCAAGGCCAGTTCCAGCCCCATAAACAGCAATTGGTTTATCTTCAACCGCAGCTCCCCCTCCCAATTGAACTTTATGTTCCTCTGTCAGCATGGGGATAGCCATAGATACGGCAGTGAAATCATTAATAACATCTAATTTTTCTAGCCCAAGCGCCTGTTTCAGCTCACTAATAGAAAATGCCCATTGGTGGTTAGTCATTTCCACCCAATCACCATTTATCGGGCAGGCAATAGCGATACAAGCATAAGTTATTATTACTTTTTGCTCCGCCAAATAATGGCTGATAATAGACTCCAACCCAGCGTATTGTTTTGCACTATATGTTTTAATCTGGTCAATAGCCCCATCTTTCAAATTGCAAAGTGCTAATCTGGCATTCGTACCACCAATATCAGCCACGAGTCCGTAGAGATTCATTTTTATATCCTAATAATTAGCTAGCACAACAATTACGTAAAGCTTATCTCATCTGACATTATTGGTATAGGTGGTTTGGGCACGAATAGTTTGCACAATCGGGATATCACATATTGAAGATGATTTGCCAGGCTAGAACCTGCAACTAATGGATTAAAAGCTAACCGCTCTACCGACTGAGCTAACAACCCATCTATAAGGGCACTACTCTAACTACGTCTTTTGGAATGGTGGGTCGTGCAGGATTCGAACCTGCGACCAATTGATTAAAAGTCAACTGCTCTACCGACTGAGCTAACGACCCATCTATAGGGGAACTACTCTAACTATGTCTTTTGGCATGGTGGGTCGTGCAGGATTCGAACCTGCGACCAATTGATTAAAAGTCAACTGCTCTACCGACTGAGCTAACGACCCATACCAAAAATGTGTGATAGTGCTGGAACAATCTAATGAAGTGGTGGGCGATACCAGATTCGAACTGATGACCCCCTCCTTGTAAGGGAGATGCTCTACCAACTGAGCTAATCGCCCACTTCATAATGACTATTACTGCCTTAAACCACTGAATTTATGATTGGTGGGCGATACCAGATTCGAACTGATGACCCCCTCCTTGTAAGGGAGATGCTCTACCAACTGAGCTAATCGCCCAATCATAAATTCATTTTTATCACAACGAGTGGTGGGCGATACCAGATTCGAACTGATGACCCCCTCCTTGTAAGGGAGATGCTCTACCAACTGAGCTAATCGCCCCGTCGTGATGGAGTCGCATTATAGGGATAGTTCAGGATGAGTCAACGCTTTTTCTAGGGAAAAATATCGTTCGTCTCAAAATTAAACAAAGGTGAGATAATTATCATCACTTAGGGTGCAGTTTAAGCAGATATGCTGACTTTTCTCAACAACATCCCGCTAACAGCATTGAGGAATTAAAGTCCAGTGATAAAATAACCTCCACTTTTATTACTTTAAATCACCAATAACGTTCATTGAAAAGTGAAACGTAATTAAGGCAATCCCCAATGAGTAAAATTAAAACCCGTTTCGCACCAAGCCCAACTGGCTATCTCCATGTTGGCGGTGCACGTACCGCACTTTATTCCTGGTTATATAGCCGCCATAACAAAGGCGAATTTGTATTGCGTATCGAAGATACTGACCTTGAACGCTCAACTCAGGAAGCCATTGATGCCATTATGGACGGTATGAACTGGTTAAATCTGAATTGGGATGAAGGTCCTTATTATCAGACTAAACGTTTTGATCGCTATAGCCAGGCTATTGATCAAATGCTGGAGCAAGGGACTGCTTATCATTGCTATTGTTCTAAAGAACGTCTGGAAGAACTACGTGAAACTCAGATGGCAAATGGCGAGAAGCCCCGTTATGACGGCCGTTGCCGTGATAATCAATGTCAGCATAATCCGGATCACCCCCATGTTGTCCGTTTCCGCAACCCACAAGAAGGTTCTATTATTTTTAATGATAGTATCCGTGGCCCAATTGAATTCAGTAATCAGGAACTTGATGATCTGATTATCCGTCGTACCGATGGCTCTCCAACCTATAACTTCTGTGTTGTCATTGATGACTGGGATATGGAAATCACCCATGTCATTCGCGGTGAAGACCATATCAATAATACACCACGTCAAATTAATATTCTGAAAGCACTGGGTGCCCCAGTTCCAGAATATGCACACGTTTCGATGATCTTGGGTGATGATGGTAAAAAACTGTCTAAACGTCACGGTGCAGTGAGTGTTATGCAATACCGTGATGATGGTTATCTGCCAGAAGCACTGCTGAATTATCTGGTTCGTCTGGGTTGGTCACACGGTGATCAGGAAATTTTCAGTATTGAAGAGATGACCGAATTCTTCAGCCTGGATGCTATCAATAAATCCGCCAGTGCATTCAATACAGAAAAACTACAATGGCTGAACCATCACTATATTAATGCCCTGCCCCCAGAGAAAGTTGCCGTTCATCTAGCATGGCACATTGAGCAACAAGGTATTGATACCCGTAATGGCCCACAATTGGCTGATCTGATTAAACTGCTGGGTGAACGCTGCAAGACGCTGAAAGAAATGGCCGAGTCCTGCCGCTACTTCTATGAGGATTTTGCTGAGTTTGATGCAGATGCAGCGAAGAAACATTTACGTCCAGTTGCCCGTCAACCTCTTGAAGTTGTTTGTGCAAAACTGGCTTCAATTACTGACTGGACACCCGAAAATGTTCATCATGCTATTCAATCTACAGCTGATGAGCTGGAAGTTGGTATGGGTAAAGTTGGTATGCCACTGCGTGTTTCTGCAACTGGAGCAGGTCAATCTCCAGGTGTGGATGTGACTATTCATGCTATCGGGCAAAGCCGTACTCTGGCCCGTATTAATCAGGCTCTGGAATTTATTGCTCAGCGTGAAATTCAGCAGTAATTAATGCTACAAAGGCATCACCGATTTAGTGTGGTGCCCTCTATTTTCAAAAAATCTCATTTAATTAATACCACGTTGTAACTCCCGTGACTGCTCCCCGCCGTAAAGAGGGTGTCGCAAAAGGGTTGAGGTCACTTTTTCAAGCATCAAGTTAAATTCAATCACTGACTTTGGGCAGCCTGTTATTTGTATGGATAACAGGCTAAAAATAATCCCTAATATCAGAGCCACCGCTCTTGATAAGTTATAGGCCATTGCATGCAGGGAAAACTCCAGCTTTACCGCTGACAATCCCTTACGCCGAAAGCGTTCCAGTCTCTGAATTCCCCGTAATGCCGAAAATACCGGTTCTACCAGGCTCTTCCGTTGACTCAATATCTGTTTTGACTCCGGTCGGGCCATATGCAAACGAAGTGTCTCCCGCCCTTCATCTTCCGGATAACGTTTTATTTTTCTTCCTCCTTTAGCCTTTGTGCAGCCCGCTTTCTTCGGGCATCCGGCACAATTGTCAGCGCGATAAACCCGATAGGTCCGCGTTTTTTCAGTGGCTTTCACTGTACTTTGCAGGGACAATTGGTGATGAGCAGGACAAATATAGCAATCTTGCTCAGCATCATAAGTAAATAAGGATTTAGGATAGATTTTTCGGGTACGCTGTCGCTCTGAATTTTCTGTACAAAACAGCAAGATCTGATGTTTCTTCGCCTCAGCAATCACATCGTCATGGAAATAACCGGCATCCAATAACAGCTTTTCCGGGTGACCTCCCGAGATAGTGAGATTCTGCGCCAATAACGCGGCCATCACTTGGGTTTCACTGGAGGGGTCGACCGTTTGAGCGACGATAATTCGTCTGTTGTTGACTAAAACAGACGGTTTATAGGAAGTTGAAAATCCCCTTCCCCGCTTGAGTTTCTGGACGACGGCTTCGGGTTCTGTTGGATTGATACGCAGTTGGCTGGCATCCTTCCCTTTTTTTTCGCGATTTTCTTGTCGGCGCCGTAATACGTTGGCTCCCTGTTCCAATTGCTTTATGCGTTTTTCTGTCTGCGCTGTGGCAGGGGTAGCCGTGAGAGTATTTTTTTCACGTGAAATCGCTTCCTGAGTTAAAAGGTGGTAATGAGAACAGGCCGCCTCTATCACTGTCCCGTCACCGGCCAGGCACGAGCCGTCCGAACGACTGCGGTGCAAAATGGATAAGGTCAGTGCCTTAAAAAACGGTCCCGTCAGGACGGATTGGTGCTGATAAATAAAACGCCCAAGACTGGCATGATCGGGCGTAATTCCCTGGCTGACAAAAATACAGCCTAAATCTAAACGCGCAAGTCGTTCAAGTTCTCTGAGCGAGCAGTGTCCTTTCATGATCCCATAAAGCAGGATCCCCATCATGGAGCGTGGAGAATAAGGGGCTCTCCCTGTCGAAGCATAATGGCGTTCAAAGGGGCCCCAATCTTGCTCATCAAGAATGTCAGCAACAATAAATGCGCAACGCTCCCCCATTTGCCTGAGATAATCAGAAAGGGAAAGGGAGCCATCCAATACAGGTAAGTGCTGAGCTTTGACAAACTGACGTTTGGTGTAAGCAGACGGTTCCCGTTTTCGAATGAATAAGGTCATAAAAGATCTGCGCCTAAAGGAAGAGCGCAGATTTTAATGGATAACATGACCTTTTGCGACACCCTCGCACTGGACGAGGGTTTACGGCGGTTTTTGCTAAACGCTTTCTATCTCATTTCAACCCGTTGTTCAGCCTTTATTTTGTCGATCCACCACAAAACTGATGACTTTTTCAACGCTTGCTCTGAGAATGATAAGTTAGCCGTTGACAGTATTTGCAGGGTTTCATATTATGCGCCCCGTTCCATTAATTTTGATTGGGGCTATAGCTCAGCTGGGAGAGCGCTTGCATGGCATGCAAGAGGTCAGCGGTTCGATCCCGCTTAGCTCCACCAAATACTTACCACCAGAATAAAGTGTTTGGTACTAAAATTAGGAAAGACCACATTCGTGGGGCTATAGCTCAGCTGGGAGAGCGCTTGCATGGCATGCAAGAGGTCAGCGGTTCGATCCCGCTTAGCTCCACCAAAATTATCAGGCCCTGAAAGCCACGCTTTCAGGGCCTTTTGTCCATGCATCGTAACAACCACCATTTTGTATAAAAAAAACCTCCCTGCTAATTCTTCTTCAATGGTTTTACCAATGAATCCAACCCTTCTATCTTTATTGCTAAAGTCATCTCCATCAACATGCCCAATTTACCTTGCGGAAATTCGCCTTTACGAGCGAACCACAATAAATACTCTTCTGGTAAATCAATCAGCATACGCCCTTTGTATTTACCGAATGGCATAACAGTATTAGCAATTTCTATCAGATTTTCTTTTTCCATAACTTGCATTTATATCAATTAAAAAAGATAACTCCAGTTTACAGGGATACAGGAAAGATATGCGAAAGGAAAGAAAAAATTTACATCATCCATGATGCAATATTCCACTATAACACTTTATCTTTTTACAGCACCAAACCTGCAATAGCCGCAGACAAGAAGCTGACAAGAGTTGAACCAAATAGTAGTTTCAAGCCAAAACGGGAAACGACATTACCCTGTTTTTCATTCAAGCCTTTAATCGCTCCGGCAACAATCCCAATTGAAGAGAAATTAGCAAAAGAAACCAGGAATACCGACAAAATACCCTGTGAACGAGGAGTAAGTTCTGTCGCAATTGATTGCAAGCTATGCATCGCAACAAATTCGTTAGAAACCAATTTGGTTGCCATGATGCTACCAACCCGCAACGCTTCATCAGCAGGAATTCCAATTACCCAAGCAAATGGATAGAACACATACCCCAGCATCTCTTGGAAGCTCATATCAAAAATCATGCTAAACAATGCGTTAATAGCGGCAATCAGGGCAATGAAACCAATCAACATGGCAGCAACAATCAGTGCGACTTTAAAACCAGCTAAAATATATTCACCCAACATTTCGAAGAAACTTTGGCCTTCATGAAGATTGCTCATCTGAATATCTTCTTCGCTGTCAACAGAATACGGATTAATCAGTGACAGGATGATAAAGGTACTGAACATATTGAGCACTAATGCCGCCACAACATATTTAGGTGCCAAAATGGTCATGTAAGCACCGACGATTGACATAGAAACTGTTGACATTGCAGTTGCAGCCATCGTGTACATTCGGCGCTCAGACATTTTTCCCAGCACATCTTTATAAGCGATAAAGTTTTCAGACTGACCCAGTATCAGAGAACTTACTGCATTGAATGATTCCAGTTTCCCCATGCCGTTGACCTTAGACAACAGAGTACCAATAACCCGGATGACGATTGGCAATACTTTGATATGCTGCAAAATACCAATCAGTGCGGAAATAAAGATAATCGGACACAATACATTCAGAAAAAAGAATGCCAGTTTTGCTCCCATCATGCCGCCAAAAATGAATTCCGTCCCTTCACCCGCAAATTTCAGTAAATGCTCAAACAAGCCGGCAAATCCCATGACAAATTCCTGACCAACACCTGAATTCAGGAAAAACCACGCAAGGACAAGTTCAATAACAAGCAACTGAATAATATAACGAGGACGAATACCTTTACGGTTACTGCTCGCCAGAATAGCAAGGCCGCCAATGACAATCAGAGCCAAAAGGAAATGCAGGATTTGAGACATATCACACTCCAAACACAACAGAAAGCTAGTTTATAAAATGCATTCTATGTAATAAAAGGCGATTAAATGGGATATACATCACATTAGATTGAAATAATTCTTACTCTAAATTTTTATTTAGTGAGATTAATCACATTTTCAGCCAAATCGCATAAGGTCAGATTCGAAAACACATTATCAAATATCACTGATTATTGAGAATAACCTCTCAATAATCAGTAAAACAGAATACAAATAAAAAGTTATTCACCCAATAAACGGATCATTTCTTCTTCATCAATAACTGGAATATTTAACTCATTAGCTTTAGCCAATTTCGAACCAGCTGCTTCACCAGCAATCACCAAATCTGTTTTCTTAGAAACACTACCAGTCACTTTTGCCCCAAGCGCAACAAATTTATCTTTGGCTTCATCTCTAGATAACTGATGCAATGAGCCAGTAAGCACAATTGTTTTACCTGCGAATGGGCTGTCAATCTTCTCAGCCTTTGTGACGACAACTTGCTCCCAGTTGATACCGGTATTATCAATCAGGTCATCGATAACTTTTTGATTATGAGGTTCATTGAAGAAGTTAACCACGTGTTTTGCCACTACTTCACCAACATCCTGGACCTCTTGCAGAGCTTCTTCATCAGCGGCACGTAATTTATCCAGGCAGCCAAAGTGAGCGGCCAGGTTAGCAGCGGTCGTTTCCCCAACTTCACGGATCCCCAACGCATAAAGGAAACGAGCAAACGTAGTTTTTTTCGCTTTTTCCAACGCATCTACCACATTTTGCGCGGATTTCGGCCCCATACGATCAAGCCCGGTCAATTTACCCGCAGTAAGCCTAAAAAGATCCGCCGGGGTTTCGACATACTCTTTATCCACCAGTTGATCAATAATCTTTTCTCCCATACCGTCAACATCCATCGCTCGCCGGGAAACAAAGTGTCTCAGTGCTTCTTTACGCTGGGCTCCACAGACTAAACCACCAGTACAGCGCGCAACAGCCTCCCCTTCAATCCGCTCAACATCCGCCCCACACACCGGACAATGTTCAGGGAAAACAATTTCATCGCTGTCCTGTGGCCTTCTGTCCTCCACAACACCCACGACCTTTGGAATAACATCACCAGCACGACGAATAACCACAGTATCGCCAATACGCAAACCTAAACGTTCAATCTCATCCGCATTGTGCAATGTCGCATTACTAACAGTTACACCAGAGACCTGCACCGGCTCCAGACGCGCTACCGGTGTGATAGCACCAGTACGACCGACCTGAAATTCAACATCACGGACAATCGTCATCTGCTCCTGAGCAGGAAATTTGAATGCTGTTGCCCAGCGTGGCGCACGGGCGACAAAGCCTAACGTTTTCTGTAATTCCAGCGAATTTACTTTGATAACAACACCGTCAATATCAAACCCCAATGTTGAACGCTGGTTTTCAATATCGTGGTAAAAATCAATAACCTGTTGACTATCAGTACAAACCTTAATTTTATCGCTGACCGGCAATCCCCATTGCTTAAACTGTATCAATCGCTCGTAGTGACTGGCCGGCAATTCCCCTCCTTCCAATACACCAACACCATAACAGAAGAAAGCCAATGGCCGTTTAGCGGTAATACGGGGATCGAGCTGACGCAGAGAGCCAGCCGCTGCATTACGTGGATTGGCAAACACTTTTGCACCAGTGCGGCGTGCTTCCTCATTCAGCTTCTCAAACCCTTTTTGGGGTATAAAAACTTCACCACGAATTTCAACACGAGTTGGAATATTCTCTCCGGTCAAGCGCAGGGGAATTGCGTAGATAGTCCGTACATTTGATGTGATGTTTTCCCCTGTTGTACCATCACCACGGGTCGCCGCCTGTACCAGTTCACCCTTTTCATACAACAGACTGACAGCCAAACCATCCAGTTTCAGCTCACAGCACACCACTAAATCCTGATCATCTTTCAGGCGGTCACGCACTCGCTTATCAAACGCCAAATAACTCTCTTCATCGAATACGTTATCCAGTGATAGCATAGGAATTTCATGGCGGACTTGTTCAAAAGCAGTCAGAGGAGCAGCGCCAACCCGCTGTGTCGGTGAATCAGATGTAATCAGCTCCGGGTATTGTTCCTCAAGAGCTTTTAATTCCTGCATTAACCGATCATATTCTGCATCAGGGATCTCTGGTGCATCCATGACATAATACAGATATTCATGATGACGCAATGTTATTCTGAGATTTTCTATTTGTTGAGCAGTTGATTTCATGACTTATAACCAGCGATAAAAAGCCCCCGACTGGCGGAGGCTTGAACATTCGATAAATTGATTATACCTGAACATCAAGTGTGCTGCGAATGCGTGCTTTATACAATTCGATTTTTTGTGGCGTCAGCATTTTGCGCTCATCATCAAGCACCACTCCCCCAACATCAGAAGCAATGCGTTGAGCCGCTTGCAACATCAGCTTAAAATTCTGATTAGCTTCTCCATAAGAAGGTACCATCATAAACATGGAAACCCCTGGAGTGGTAAAATCAGCCATTGTTTCAGGATTAAATGAACCCGGCTTCACCATATTAGCAAGGCTGAATAACACCGGGCCGCTACCCGATGGATTCAAATGGCGGTGGAAAATCTGCATTTCTCCAAATTGGAAGCCAGATTGCAGGATACTTTGCAGCAAGAGCTCACCATTCAGTGCTTGACCGAGGTGTGCTGCCACATGAAGAACCAAAACGATTTCTTTTGCCGCTTTGGCCTGCTCTTCCTTTTCACCATCCCCCTCTTTTGCCATATTCTGAGACTTTTCTTCCGTCTGAGGCCTATTTTTCTCGGGCTCATCCTGTCCTTCGGATTCAAACAGGCCAAGCTGGGGTTCCTGCTCTTCTATTTCTGTTACTGCTTTTCTGGTTGTAGTCTCAGGCTGATGACTAGCCAGCAATGGATCATTGCTTTCTTCAGACGTAGCAACATCCATTTCAGTTAACTTTGGCTGACGGCGCTCAATAACCGGCTCAGCTTTATATTCCTGATGAGGTTTTACCTGCTTATGGGCGTAAGGTCTTTGTTGATTGTCAAACGCTTCATCATCACTGTCACCGACGGAACTCTCCTGACGATCATGTTTATGACGTTTAACTGGGCGATCACGAAAAAGCGAAGAGCGCTCTTTACGGCTGGTCCACAACCCATGTAACAGCAAAGCTATTATTGCTATCGCACCAACAATGATTAATATCAGACGCAAATCCTGCATCATTGCTATCTCTGTTGTTTAATTAATATGCCACCACGGCGGAACATTTTCTGTATTAACTGTATTTGTCAAATAACACAAGTGCAAGCTTATACACACTTTTCTTATCAGAAAGATGCCTGATAAGCATCTTTTGCTTTTTTTTTATACAAAACAATACTAGTCAGTCGAAAATCCTGCCTATATGATAGCGTTTCAATCATACAGGAGAGAATAGGAAGTATGCTTAATTTGACAAAATCACCAAAAAATTTGAGCGGCTTTCAGTATTTGGTGCAAGGTTGCAGATTAATTACTCGCCCAGGTATTAAAAGATTTGTTCTATTGCCCTTATTGGCAAATATTTTGTTACTTGGTGGTTCATTTTGGTGGCTCTACCAGCAACTGGAAAACTGGATCCCCTCAATACTGAACAAAGTACCGGATTGGATGCAATGGCTTAGTTACATTGTATGGCCACTGGCAGTGATTTCTGTTTTGCTGATTTTTACTTATTTATTCAGCACGATAGCGAACTTCATAGCAGCTCCGTTCAATGGATTACTGGCGGAAAAACTGGAAGCTGATTTAACGGGAACCTCTGCGCCGGATACCGGGGTTAAGGAACTGGTGAAAGATGTTCCACGCATCCTGAAACGGGAATTGGTAAAACTGCTCTACTATATTCCACGCGCTCTGGTTTTACTGCTTCTCTATTTTATTCCTGTTATCGGGCAAACTGTCGCACCTGTGCTCTGGTTTATTTTCAGTGCCTGGATGCTGTCGATCCAATACTGTGATTATCCATTTGATAACCATAAAGTCAGTTTTCCAACAATGCGTAGCGCCCTTCGTCAAAACAAAATGAATAACCTGCAATTTGGTGCGCTGGTGAGTATTTTGACAATGATACCTATTGTCAATTTGGTGATTATGCCTATCGCAGTATGCGCTGCTACTGCAATGTGGGTAGATCGCTATCGGGATCAACACGGGTTTCGTATTATAAAATAAATTCATTCAAATGTTATTCTTTAAGACGATAAGAATATATTCAAACTATATTTCCATAACCTGATTGTTGGCGTATCGTTGACCAAATATCACTAAAGGGAGTTGAAAGACGAGTATGAGTAAAATTTACGAAGACAATTCTTTAACAATTGGCCGTACCCCGTTAATTCGCTTAAAACACTTTGGCAATGGACGTATTCTAGCAAAAGTAGAGTCTCGTAACCCAAGCTTTAGTGTAAAATGCCGCATTGGTTCTAACATGATTTGGGATGCTGAAAAACGCGGTATCCTACAGCCAGGAAAAGAGTTGGTAGAGCCAACCAGTGGTAATACCGGGATTGCTCTTGCTTACGTTGCAGCATCCCGTGGCTATAAATTAACGCTGACTATGCCAGAAACAATGAGTATTGAGCGTCGCAAGCTACTGAAAGCACTGGGGGCAAATCTCGTGCTAACTGAAGGCGCTAAAGGTATGAAAGGAGCCATTGAGAAAGCCAATGAAATTCAGACCAGTGACCCCAATCGCTATATTATCCTGCAACAGTTCAGCAATCCGGCAAACCCGGAAATCCACGAAAAAACCACTGGTCCGGAAATCTGGGAAGATACCGATGGTGAAGTAGACGCATTTGTTACCGGCGTAGGTACTGGCGGCACACTAACAGGCGTTGCCCGTTACCTGAAAAATACCAAAGGTAAAAACATCACTGTGGTTGCAGTAGAACCCGAAGACTCACCGGTAATCAGCCAGACTCTGGCCGGTGAAGAAGTGAAGCCCGGCCCACATAAGATTCAAGGCATTGGTGCTGGTTTTATTCCAGATAACCTTGATCTAAAACTGGTTGATCGCGTATTCAAAATCAGTAATGACGAAGCAATTAAAACCGCTCGTGAAATCATGATGAAAGAAGGTATTTTGGCGGGTATCTCCTCCGGCGCTACCGTTGCAGCCGCAGTGAAGCTTTCTCAGGAACCGGAATATCAAGATAAAAATATCGTCGTCATTCTGGCTTCATCAGGTGAACGTTATCTGAGTAGTCCATTGTTTACTGACTTGTCTGATGAATAAAAGTATTTAAGCAAGTTACTTAGTTTTATTGATAAAAAAGCACCTAAATGGTGCTTTTTCTGTGTAGTAGATCAAACTTTTACACTTTACCAGATGATTTCTTACAATGGGTTTAGTATTTAACCAATAATAATTATTTCGATGCTCGAAATTAATTAACAGAAGTAGTAGTTTCAGTTAAGTAGCCCTGCAATCTATCTTTACTTCAAACTATCAATCAGAAGCATCGAAAAGAATAATTTTTTTGATAATTGATAAAATCTTTTATTATATTATCAATCTTATAGCCTATACCAGTAGGTGCAATTGATGCGGGCCGTTCTTGTGCATGGTGTTCTTATGAAAGAAACGTTCTTATGAAAGAATAGTGAACACGGACAGCACGCATAGTCTGGAGCGTACGCATAGTAACGTATAGTACGTAAGGAGTGATTCGTTTCTCTCCTCTTCGGGCAAAACTGAAGGGTGCTCAAAAGCTATTTATCGCTTTTGTCGAAACATTGCCGGGCTCGCACTTTAGGCATAAAATCGCCCTACTGGGATAGGCAGTTAATGAATACTCAAGTTAAGATTTGTTTATTACAATTTTTTAACTTACATAGCAAAAATCTAAGTTATTGAGGAAACGTCATGTTCCAGCAAGAAGTCACTATTACTGCGCCAAATGGCCTACATACCCGTCCCGCCGCACAGTTTGTTAAAGAAGCAAAAAGTTTCTCTTCCGACATTACACTGACTTCCGGTGGCAAAACGGCCAGTGCGAAGAGCTTGTTTAAGCTACAAACTTTAGGGCTAACTCAAGGCACTGTTGTGACCATCTCTGCTGAAGGCGAAGATGAGCAAAAAGCGATTGAGCATCTGGTTAAATTGATGGCAGAACTGGAATAACCTTCCGTTGACCACAACGCCAGTCAAGATTCAGTAGATTGTGAATAATAAACTGATATTCACTTAGCCGTTCCTCATCCCTGGATAAAGTCTTATCCGGGGATGTCAGTTTAAATGCATTTCCTAAAACAGCAAACCATCTGTAGGCTGGCTCTTTAAAGAATACTTATTAGTAGTTAGGTAACATCATGATTTCAGGCATATTAGTATCACCAGGCATCGCTTTCGGTAAGGCATTATTACTGAAAGAAGACCCAATTATTATCAATCAAAAAAAAATCAGTCAAGAACAAGTCGAACAGGAAATTTCCCATTTCAAGCAAGGCCGTGAAAAAGCCTCATCTCAGTTAGAAATAATCAAAAATATAGCGGCAAAAAACCTCGGAGAAGAAAAAGCTGAAATCTTCGAAGGGCATATCATGCTGTTGGAAGATGAAGAACTTGAACAAGAAATTATTTCGTTAATTAAAAACGATTTCAAAGCTGCGGATGCCGCAGTATATTCTGTGATTGAGACTCAGGCCCAAGCCCTCGAAGATTTGGATGACGAATACCTGAAAGAGCGTGCCACAGACGTGCGTGATATCGGTAAACGCTTGCTGAAAAATATTCTGGGTATGTCCATTGTCGATCTGGGCTCAATTTCAGAAGAAGTTATTCTGATCGCCAACGATTTGACCCCATCTGAAACTGCGCAACTCAATCTGGAAAAAATTCTTGGTTTCATTACTGATTTAGGTGGCCGTACCTCCCATACCTCAATCATGGCCCGTTCTCTTGAACTTCCAGCGATCGTCGGTACCACCAATTCGACAACCACAATCCAAAATGGTGATTACCTGATCCTGGACGCGGTAAATAACCATATTTATATCAATCCATCTGATACAAAAATTGAACAGCTAAAAAAAGCCAAAAACGAATATCTGGCAGAAAAGGCTGAACTTGCGAAATTGAAAGATCTACCTGCAATGACTCTTGATGGTCATCAGGTTGAAGTCTGTGCCAATATCGGTACCGTCCGTGATGTTACTGGTGCTGAACGCAATGGTGCTGAAGGTGTCGGTTTATACCGTACAGAATTTCTATTTATGGATCGTGATGCGCTGCCAACAGAGGAAGAACAATTCCAAGCGTATAAAGCCGTCGCCGAAGCAATGGGTAGCCAAGCGGTTATTATACGTACGATGGATATTGGCGGCGATAAAAATCTGCCCTATATGAATCTGCCGAAAGAAGAGAATCCATTCCTTGGTTGGCGTGCAATTCGTATTTGCCTTGATCGAAAAGAGATCTTACATTCTCAGTTACGTGCTATTTTACGTGCATCTGCTTTCGGTAAATTACGTATTATGTTTCCAATGATTATTTCTGTAGAGGAAGTATTACAACTGAAAGCAGAACTTGAATTGCTGAAAGGCCAACTTCGTGAAGAAGGCAAAAAATTCGATGAAGCAATTGAAGTGGGTGTGATGGTAGAAACACCCGCTTCAGCAGTCATTGCTCATCACCTGGCAAAAGAAGTTGATTTTTTCAGTATTGGGACAAACGATCTAACTCAGTATACTCTTGCTGTAGACCGCGGTAACGAATTGATTTCTCATCTTTATAACCCGATGCTACCAGCAGTATTGAGCCTGATTAAGCAAACCATTGACGCTTCACACGCTGAAGGTAAATGGACGGGGATGTGTGGCGAGCTTGCAGGTGATGAACGTGCTACACTGTTGTTATTAGGTATGGGGCTGGATGAATTTAGTATGAGTGCGATTTCTATTCCCCGCATCAAGAAAATCATTCGTAATACGCGTTACGAAGATGCAAAAGCGCTGGCTGAGCAAGCCCTTTCTCAGTCTACCGCTCAGGGGTTGATGGAGTTGGTTGATACATTTATCAAAGAAAAAACACTTTGCTAACAATATCGGTTAAAACGCGGTCCAGTATAAACAATTAGGAGAAGATTCATGGGTCTGTTTGATAAACTGAAATCTCTAGTTTCAGATGATAAAAAAAACAGCGGCACTATTGAAATTATCGCACCTTTATCTGGTGAGATTGTCAATATTGAAGATGTTCCAGATGTTGTTTTCGCCGAGAAAATTGTCGGCGATGGTATCGCTATAAAACCTGCCGGCAGTAAGATAGTTGCACCAGTTGATGGGACGATCGGTAAAATATTTGAAACCAACCATGCGTTTTCTATCGAATCGGACAGCGGTATTGAGTTATTTGTCCACTTTGGTATTGATACGGTTGAACTTAAAGGAGAAGGCTTTAAGCGCATTGCTGAAGAAGGTCAACGTGTCCAGAAAGGTGATTTAGTTTTGGAGTTTGATCTTAAACTCCTTGAAGAAAGAGCGAAATCAACCCTGACACCTGTTGTTATTTCCAACATGGATGAAATTAAAGAATTGTCCAAACTGAGTGGTTCTGTCACTGTTGGTGAAACACCCATTATGCGTATTAAAAAGTAGCAATACTTTAACTACCGCAATACCCTTTTCATATTAAAAAACAGCCGCCAATAACGGCTGTTTTTTTATTCCGTTATTCGATTTACATCACCTTTACATTCAGAAATCGGGTAGTGTGAGCAGAGCTTACTGCTACTTTTACTTTGCTCTACTCACTCTGAATGACTACTTTTAATATCTGCCAACGCAACAACCCCCAAGGCTCTCTGCTATCCCCTCTTTTCAGCCATGTTTGTAAATTCATAATGATACTGGTTGGCATCTTATAACCAAATTAATTAAATACTCCAGTAGAAAGGTATCTGTCACCCCGGTCGCAAATAATTACAACAATCACAGAACCTGGATTTTGTGCCGCAACGCTTAATGCACCGGCAACAGCGCCGCCGGAACTAACGCCACAAAAAATCCCTTCTTTGTGAGCTAACAAACGCATAGTCTCTTCAGCTTCTTCCTGTGTGATATCCAACACTTGATCCACCAGCTCCTTTCGAAAAATGCCGGGCAGATAAGCTGGCGACCAACGGCGAATACCTGGAATATGGCTATTCTCAGCTGGCTGTAAACCAATAACCTGAACACGGTTATCCTGACTTTTTAAATAGCGGCTAACACCCGTAATTGTCCCGGTCGTTCCCATACTGGAAACAAAATGCGTAATGCGTCCTTGTGTCTGCTGCCAAATTTCCGGCCCGGTAGTAGTAAAGTGAGCTAAGGGGTTATCCAGATTATTGAATTGATCAAGAACTTTACCTTCACCATTACGCTCCATTTGTTGAGCTAAATCACGCGCGCCTTCCATACCCACGTTTCTACTCACCAAAATAAGCTCTGCACCATAAGCACGCATAGAAGCCTGACGCTCAAGGCTCATATTATCAGGCATCAGTAATTTAAGGTGATAACCTTTTACTGCGGCAATCATTGCCAACGCAATACCTGTATTTCCACTGGTGGCTTCAATCAATACGTCACCGGGAAAAATTTCACCCCGCAATTCAGCCTGCTGAATCATTGACAGTGCTGCCCTGTCTTTTATTGAACCTGCTGGATTATTACCTTCAAGTTTTACCCATATTTCCACACCCAGCTTATTGGTCATTCGTTGTAGTTTTACCAGCGGAGTATTGCCTATAAAATGTTCCAAGCTTGTCACAGCTATTACCTATTTTTATTTAATAGAACAGCGAAATAACCATATTCAGGAATATATCGCAAGACCTTAACTAAACAACCACCGACTAAAGTAGCAACTATCTTGAGCGATAGTTTTATGGGGCAATGAGATGGTACGATTCATCCCATCCCTCATTCTTTTTAACCATGATTAAACTGAATAAAAAGCAGAGGTGAAAAGGAGTAAAAACAACAGCTAAAAACTTATACCGATTAAAACCATCAGTTAAAAAACGACTTTTAATAACAGGTTAAAACCAGCCCATCAAGTAAATACAACTTTTCAAAAAGAGAGTAAATTTCATTTAATCGAAAATTATTAACCATTAATAGCGAGTTGAAAAGAAATCCGCACGTAAAAGAATATTATCCGAAAAAACGGGTATTAAAGCGTTTTCTCGCCGGTTATTTTACGAAGAAAACCCTAAAAAACAATGCAATAAAAAATGCCCATCTCCAGGCGGTAAGGGGATGAGCAAATAGTACCAACCAAAATTTAAATAATTGTCAGGCAGTCTGGGCTAAACTAAGGGTTTGCAGCTGTTTATCACCCGCATATAAACGGGCTTCAGTACCACCAATAAAATAACGGCTGCCTCTTGTCGGTACTGACGTTTCATCGAACCAAACAATAGCAACCGGCTCCTGATGCCAGCCCAGAGGCTGGACGGAAAGCTGCCAGAAATGTCCTCGAGGACTCACTTCCGTCACCTGTACAGGCAGTGGACTGGATGGTGTAGGCTGCGAATTTATCATGACTTCCCACGGACGCAGGAAAACATCAACATTCCCCTGATGAATTGGTGTCACTTTGAGAGGCAGGTGTTGCCCGCCAATCAAAAGTTGAGATCCTTTAATCTCACCACGAAGATGGTTAACTTCACCAAGAAATTCCATCACAAAACGGCTGGCCGGATAACGCCATACCTCTTGTGGCGTGCCTACCTGTTCAATATTACCCTGACTCATAACAACAACCCGATCAGCCACTTCCATCGCTTCTTCCTGATCATGAGTCACAAAGACACTGGTGAATTTCAGTTCTTCATGCAGCCTGCGTAACCAGCGGCGTAGTTCCATCCTTACCTGAGCATCCAGTGCACCAAACGGCTCATCCAGTAACAGAATTTGTGGTTTAACAGCCAATGCCCTCGCCAGTGCTACCCGCTGTTTTTGTCCACCCGAAAGCTGTGACGGATAGCGTTCAGCAAGATGTGTCAATTGCACCATTTCCAGCAATTCTATAACCTTCCGGCGGATAGCCGCCGTATCAGGACGCTTACGCCGTGGCAACACTGTTAATCCGAAAGCAACGTTATCGAATACGGTCATATGCCGGAACAATGCATAATGCTGAAATACAAATCCAACCTGACGATCTTTGGCATGCATGCGGCTCACATCCTGCCCGTGGAAGCTCAGCTTTCCCGCAGTCTGTTGTTCCAGGCCCGCAATAATCCTTAGCAAAGTTGTTTTACCGGAGCCTGACGGGCCAAGCAGAGCGACCATTTCTCCGGAAAAAATATTCAGAGTGATATCGCTCAAAACCTGAGTCCGACCAAAACATTTACTGATATTATTAATTTCAATACTCATATTGTGCTCCTACTTTAACCATGCTGGCGGCCTAACCGCCACTGCAAAGCACTTTTAACAACCAAGGTGATAATTGCCATCAACGCCAGTAATGCCGCCGCAGTAAATGCCCCTACAGTGTTGTAATCTTGATGCAATAATTCAACTTGCAACGGCAATGTATAAGTTTCACCACGAATAGCACCGGATACTACTGACACAGCACCAAATTCACCAATCGCCCGGGCATTGGTCAAAACCACACCATATAATAACGCCCAACGGATATTGGGTAATGTCACCCGCCAAAACATTTTCCAACCAGATGCCCCCAACAATATTGCCGCTTCATCTTCCTGACTTCCCTGACTAAGCATCGTCGGTACCAGCTCCCGAACAACAAACGGGCAAGTCACAAACACTGTGACCAATACCATGCCCGGCCAGGAAAACATCAGTTGAATATCATAAGGTTCCAGCAAACTTCCTGCCCAGCCATTCGAACCATAGAACAGCAGATAGAGCAAACCCGCTACGACCGGCGACACAGCAAACGGGATATCGATTAACGTCATCAAACATTGCCGTCCCGGAAACTGAAAACGTGTCACCAACCAGGCAATCATCACACCAAAAATCAGGTTTACCGGAACGGTGATCAATGCAATCAGTACCGTTAACCAGATGGCATACAGCATGTCAGGATCTAAAAGATTCTGAGTGACCACCTCAATTCCTTTAGAAAAGGCGGTCATAAATATCCACACAATTGGGATCACTAACAGTAAGACCGAAAACAGGGCTCCTGTTGTGATAAGCCCCCATTTCCCCCAATTGACAGGCGGTCGTTGCGCAATAGAAAATTGAGACAATTCAGCCATTAATGCCCTCCAATCCGCTTACCAAAGCGGCTTTGCAAGGTATTAATGCTAAACAGTAATATCAGGGATACCGCCAATATGACCGATGCAATGGCACTGGCAGCCGGATAATCAAATTCTTGCAAGCGGATGAAAATCATCAGCGATACCACTTCTGTCTGCCATGCGATGTTACCTGCAATAAAGATCACGGCGCCAAATTCCCCCAGGCTGCGGGTAAAAGAGAGTGCAGCACCAGCAATTAAAGCCGGAGATAATTCAGGCATGATTACACGCCAGAAAGTTTGCCAGCGGCTGGCACCTAATGTCTGAGCCGCTTCTTCATACTCCGGCCCCAACTCTTCAAGTACCGGCTGAATAGTTCGCACCACAAATGGCAGACTGGTAAACGCCATTGCCACCGCAATGCCCAGCCAAGTATTCACCACTTTCACATCAAAGTGCCCAAGAAGTGAACCATACCAACCTGTAGCAGAGAACAGCGTTGCCAATGTCAACCCGGCTACCGCAGTAGGCAACGCAAAAGGGAGATCCATCAAGCCATCCAATAAGCTACGGCCTGGGAAACGATAGCGGGTTAAGACCCATGCCATCAGCATACCAAACACCGCATTGAATAAACTGGCAACCGCTGCTGCCAGTAATGTCACTTTGTAAGCCGCCACTACCTGGGGATTAGCAATAACCTGCCAATACTGTTCCCAGGTCATACTGGAAAGCTGCACAACCAATGCACTCAGGGGCAATAATAAAATCAAGCAGGTATAGAACAAGCTACTACCTAAACTCAGCCCAAAACCAGGCAATACTCGCTTACTGGATACCGCAAACATTACTTATGCCCTTCCGCCAGCAATTGATCCAGTGTGCCATCTGTATTGAAGTGGGTTTTCATCACTTGTGGCCAACCACCAAACTGATCTTCCAGTCGGAACAATTTAGTTTCTAGGAAACGTGCTTTTTGCTGATCCATCACTTTTTTATCGCTGACACGATAATTAAAGCCAGTGATGATCTGCTGTGCCTGTGGGCTATAGAGATAATTCAGATAAGCTTTCGCCGCCTCCTCAGTGCCGTTTCTCACAATATTCTTATCAACCCAGGCAACAGGGAATTCCGCCAGAATATCTATCGGTGGGACAATCACTTCATATTTGTCGTTACCATATTGTTTACAGATATTGCTTACTTCAGATTCGAAACTTATCAGCACATCACCCAAACCACGTTCAATAAATAAAGTCGTTGCACCGCGACCGCCAGTATCAAACACGGTGACATTTTTCAGGAAACGTTTCATCCATTCGCGGGTTTTATCCTGATCCCCACCATTTTCCTGTTGAATAGCTCCCCACGCAGCCAGATAAGTGTAACGGCCATTACCGGAAGTTTTAGGGTTTGGGAAGACTAATTTGACATCTTTACGTACTAAGTCATGCCAATTACGGATATTTTTGGGATTACCTTTACGCACCAGAAATGCTATTGTGGAATAGTAAGGTGAACTACTATTTGGCAGACGGCTCTGCCAATCAGCGGGTATCAGATCACCACGATCATGCAAAATTTGCACATCTGTCACCTGATTGTAAGTCACTACATCAGCCCGCAATCCCTGAAGAATTGCCAGCGCTTGTTTCGAGGAGCCTGCATGGGATTGTTTGATTATCAATTTGTCCTGTGGATGCTGCTCATTCCACTGTTTTTCAAATTCAGGATTAAGGGCAGAAAATAGCTCACGCGCAACGTCATAAGAGCTGTTTAACAACTCTACAGCAAAGGCATTACTGCTGCCCAATAAAGTTACGGCTACCAGTCCATTTAGTATTTTATTGTTTACTGAATACTTTTTCATTTCTCACCTTATCCGTTATTTCACCAAATAACGCTCCGGTGACTAATGTATCCAGTTTATTTATAACAGGGTAGATAACTATCGCTGTTTAATATACCAAATTGCAATTAGAAAGTATGAAACGCAATAAGCTGGCAGAAATAGTCAAGTTTTTAATTGAAAAATGCGGGCCTGCTACAGCTCCGCAAGAAACACATCAAATTCACCAAACTGACTCAGTTTGTACTTTCACTCAGAAACAGCTTTTCACCGTTTCCAAATGATACGTTCCACTTTCCAGCTTTTCAGAACATCATCAGAAGGCATCAAACCTTCCGGACCATTCCAGTTGCCTGTAAACAGATAACTGACATTCTTGCTCTGCGGAGATACGCAGATAACTGCCCTCTTTTCTAATTCACTCACCGTATTTCGGCAAGCATCAAATGCCCGGTTATAAAGCGCCGAGAATGGTGTACCGATCTTTGTCCCCCAGACGGTTTCAATATCTTTATCCAACACATCAATACGGCTGACTTTTCCACCTGCCTGACCAAAAAGTTCTATTTTCAATTGATCACCCTCCATCGCTTGAAATACCGTCACCAACTGACCATTTTTCGTTTCCATGCCGCTGCGTAAGTGGTACTTCCCATCTAACCCTTTATCTATCGCGTCCTTATTCATTGCTGTTAAACTATTTATTTCCCCTACCCCTTGAGCTGAGATTTTTAACGAGCCGCCAAACCAGCTAAAAGGCGACAAACTCGACCATGAAAAACCAGATGAACCCGCACAACCAGCCAGTAACAATGAACAACCTATTGCGGCAAAACGTAATCCTGACAAAATGTTAGTTAAAGAAAATTCCTGCATAACTGGCTCCTTTTGATTAAATACAGAGATGGCTACTGAGACATCACACCACGATTGTTAGTTTCAGAGAACAGTTTAAATTATTAACAATGAGTGAATATCACATTGATTAAATATCGCTTGCCGGTATACTGCTTTTCAAAAAAAAGTCATCGTAATAAGGTCAATATGATGAAAAAAACATTTGCAACCGTCACCCTGATTGCTTTATTCAGTACACCATTAACAGCGCAAACCTCACATATGCAATCGGGTGGTTTTTCTGGCCCAAATGCGGCTCAAACCTCAATCCAGACAGCACCACAAGGTGGTTTTGTCGATAACAATGTAAGAATTTCGACCACTGAACAAGTTAAAAGTATGTGGGATGACAGTTGGGTCGTGCTGGAGGGAAATATCGAATCCCGTATCCGTGGTGATCACTTCATATTCCGTGATAATGCGGGAGTTATTGAAGTCGAAATTGATCATAAATACTGGAATGGCCAAACAATAACACCTCAGGATAAAGTCCGTCTTGAAGGTGAAGTCGACAAAGAGTGGAGTTCTGTGACAGTTGATGTGAAAAAAGTGACTAAATTGCACTAATGATTTTGTGGCTGAGTGATACTCAATTCAGCCACATGACTCAACTTAATATTCCTGATCAATAATCAGACGCTTGCTGAAAATAACGCTCTCTTGATAGCAATCTTCATATTCCAACTTTTCGCACATATAGAGAGTGGCATCGTTATCCTCAGGCACAATAAAAATTATTTTCGGACAGCCACGGGCAATCAGCTTCTTTTCCAACCGGGAAATTAATGCATTCGCAATTCCCCGTCCCCGGAATTCAGGATGAACACCTAAATAATATGCCGAACCACGGTGACCATCATAACCCCCCATAACAGTCCCAACCACTTCTCCTGCCACTTCCGCGACTAAAAACAGGTCAGGATCATGCGTTAACTTACGCTCAATATCCATTTCAGGATCAACACCAGGATTAAGTAAATCGCAGCGTTCCCATAAGATAATCACTGCTTCAAAATCATCTTGTCGAAATACCCGAATTTCCATTCCTAACCAACCTGTTTTTATTGAAATAACCATTTCACATTATCTTCGCTTTAGCATTGGAATCAATACGAAAATGTGTTCTCTATCACTAATAGGTATAATATGGCAATCACTGCATTATAATGAGAAAAGAATCATGAACACACCAAACATCAATCAGATTAAATCTTTTTTCCTTTCATTACAAAATGAAATTTGCCAACAACTGGAGCAGGCAGATAGCAAAGGGAAATTTATTGAGCAATGCTGGCAACGGGAAGAAGGTGGTGGTGGCCGCAGCCGAATTATGAAACAAGGTGCTATATTCGAACAAGCGGGCGCTAATTTTTCCCATGTATCAGGAGTCATGCTTCCCTCATCAGCAACAGCTCATCGCCCTGAATTGGCTGGCCGTAATTATCAGGCCATGGGAGTCTCTCTGGTTATTCATCCTTTAAATCCCTATATCCCAACCAGCCATGCTAATGTCCGGTTTTTTATTGCGGAAAAAGAAGGTGAAGCACCAGTATGGTGGTTCGGTGGCGGTTTTGATTTAACACCTTATTATGGTTTTGAGGAAGACGCTATTCACTGGCACACTACCGCCAGAAATATATGTCAACCCTATGGAGAAGATCTCTATCCAAAATACAAAAAATGGTGTGATGATTATTTCTATATTAAACATCGTAATGAAGCGCGTGGAATTGGCGGCTTATTTTTTGATGACTTAAATACTCCCGATTTTGAACATTGCTTTCACTTTACTCAGGATATAGGTAACGGTTTTCTTTCTGCCTATCTGCCTATCGTGGAAAAAAGGAAGAACATATTATGGAGTGAACGTGAACGACAATTTCAATTATATCGCCGTGGTCGTTATG
Source organism: Photorhabdus thracensis (assembly GCF_001010285.1). Lineage (GTDB taxonomy): Bacteria > Pseudomonadota > Gammaproteobacteria > Enterobacterales > Enterobacteriaceae > Photorhabdus > Photorhabdus temperata. The sequence goes on from NZ_CP011104.1 coordinate 218,986, forward strand.
TTGAATTTAACCTGGTTTGGGACAGGGGAACCCTATTTGGATTACAAAGTGGCGGACGAACAGAGTCTATCTTAATGTCCATGCCCCCCTTAGTACGCTGGGAATATAACTATCATCCTGAGCCAGGATCTGCGGAAGCTGCTTTATATATTGACTTTCTGCCAGTAAAAAACTGGATATGATTTTTTATCATGTTAGGAATATTATAAACAATTATTCCTAACTATTTATATTTTTAATACGACCAATACAGAAATCCCTCACACAAACTGCATAACAATTTATTAACAACCCTTTAACACAAAAGAAGCAGGTTGGCCCTGATGACTATCCGATGGAAACGTGTTTAATATGAAAATGTACTTAAAGAGTACCCCTAATTAATAACTAATAATTTATTCCAGGAGATATTTTATGCAAATACAAAACAATAACTACAAAGGCTTAATACCACCGTACATTCTTCAAAATATTTATAAGAATAACAGTGAAAGTGAAAAAGATAACGTATTAATGACATTAAATCATACCCAGAGTTTAATGTTGGACAGCGTTATTAAAACATCAGATTCTATTGATAATACTGATGATGAAGTTGTTAGCGATACTCTACATCGTAGTATTTACGATGCAAAAAATGAAACCAAGTTACCTGGAACTTTAGTACGAGATGAAGGTGATCCAGATAATGGCGACGTAGCCGTTGATAATGCCTATAAATATCTGGAAGCAACTTACAATTTCTACAAAGAAGTTTTTAATCGCAATTCATTAGATGATAAAGGAATGAAATTGATTGCCACCGTGCATTACGGCAAAGAATACATGAATGCGTATTGGGGTAGAGGACAAATGGTGTTTGGTGATGGTGACGGTAAGGTTTTCAATAATTTCACCACATCTATCGATGTAATTGGCCATGAACTATCTCATGGTGTTATCGAAAAAACAGCAGATTTGATCTATTTCTTCCAGTCCGGCGCATTGAATGAATCAATTGCCGATGTCTTTGGCTCGCTGGTAAGGCAACATTATCTAAAACAGAAAGCTGATGAAGCAAGCTGGGTTGTAGGGGAAGAATTACTGGCTAAAGGTATTAAAGGTGTAGGAATTCGTTCAATGAAAGAACCCGGCAAGGCATATGATGATCCGCTTCTTGGTAAAGATCCTCAGCCTGGTCATATGGATGATTTTAAAGACTACCCAATTTATAGAGACAATGGTGGTGTTCATGTTAACTCAGGTATTCCTAATAAGGCCTTTTATAATCTCGCGATAAAATTAGGCGGATATGCTTGGGAAAAAGCAGGAAAGATATGGTACAACACACTGCTGGATAAAGATCTTGCACGCGATACTACCTTCTTATCCTTTGCCAAGTTAACTGTTAAACATGCTCGTGATTTATTTGATGAGGATGTTGAAAAAGCCACTATAGACAGCTGGAAAGAAGTGGGCATTAAAGTGAAAGAAGAAGATAAAGATAAAGATAAAGATAAAGACGAAGGAAAAGATAAGGCAGAAACTAAAGTTTAATCTGTAAATATATCGCTGGTTTAATACCAGCGATATTCTATTATTTGTAGCACCTAACCTAACAGCTCCTATTAATAAAGAAAGATAGCTAATGAAAGGTGCTAAAATTGTTAACGCCGAATTTCACGCTATACTGTAGAAACGTAAAAAATAACCGTGCAAAACTGGTATATCATGAACAATAAAATCATCGAACTCACAACTGATAGTAAAATCACGATTTCCCTGCAAGGAGGATTTGCTGCTACACCGGGTCTTAGCCAAGATAAGACAGTGAATTTAAAATCATTGTCTCCCCACCAGAAACAACTATTTGTTCAGGCTATAGAACGGAATTTTTCTGATTCTATGCCGCTATCACCATGTCCTGATCAACATTATTATCTGCTCTGTATCATCACGGGAAATGAAGAATATCACTTCATATTTCCAGAATTAGATGCACCAGAAATAATTACTCAAATATGGGATGCCAGCAAAAAGGGTGGTTAATCACCACCCCCTCTCTTTATTAAAAACTAACGCTTTTTCAGATGAGCCATCAGACGCTTACGTTTGCGCATCTGATTCGGTGTCAAAGTATTACGTTTATCAGCAAAGGGGTTTGCCCCTTCTTTAAACTGAATCCGAATGGGTGTCCCCATCACTTTCAAGGACCGACGGAAATAGTTCATCAGATAACGCTTATAAGCATCAGGCAAATTAGCTACCTGATTACCGTGGATCACAACAATGGGTGGATTATAGCCACCAGCATGGGCATATTTCATTTTTACCCTGCGCCCACGGATCATCGGAGGCTGGTGATCTTCTTCAGCCATACGCATGATACGGGTTAACAGTGCAGTATTCACCCGACGAGTCGCGCAGTCATAAGCCTCAAGAATCGAGTCAAACAAGTTACCCACACCACTGCCATGTAAAGCAGAGATAAAATGCACTCTGGCAAAGTCAACAAAGCCAAGACGATAATCAAGCATTTCTTTCACTTGCTCTTTATCTTCCTGCGACATGCCATCCCATTTATTGACCGCAATAACCAATGAGCGCCCGCTATTAAGAATAAAACCCAACAACGACAAATCCTGATCGGAAATGCCTTCACGGGCATCGATCACGAGTAATACAACGTTAGCATCTTCAATCGCCTGAAGGGTTTTGATGACTGAGAATTTTTCAACCGTCTCAGTAACCTTACCCCGCTTACGCACACCCGCGGTATCAATCAGGATATATTCGCGGCCATCACGCTCCATAGGAATATAAATACTGTCACGGGTAGTACCCGGCATGTCATAAACCACAACCCTTTCTTCACCTAAGATACGGTTCGTCAAGGTAGATTTACCGACGTTTGGCCGGCCGACAATGGCTAATTTTAATGGCAGAGTTAATGGATCAAAATCATCTTCTTCCTCTTCCGCCATTTCGACTTCATTCTGTTCCAGCTCGGCCCAATAGGCTGCGTTGGCTTCTTCCTCTGTCAGCTCAACCTCTTCCTCCTCTCCTTTACCGGAAAAAGGCAGCAATGCCCGTTCGATAAGTTGGGTGACACCACGACCATGAGAAGCGGCGATGGAATATATATCACCCAATCCAAGTGAATAAAATTCAGCTACGGATGTATCAATATCAATACCATCGGTTTTATTCGCCACCAAAAAAGTGGCTTTTTCACGGCTGCGCAGGTGTTTTGCTATAGCGTGGTCTGCCGGCATCAGCCCGGCACGGGCATCTACCATAAACAGAACAATATCAGCTTCTTCAATCGCCATCAAAGATTGTGCCGCCATATGGGTTTCAACACCATCTTCGGTACCATCAATACCACCAGTATCAATGATGATAAATTCCTGTCCTTCGACTTCGGCCCGACCATATTTACGATCGCGGGTCAGACCTGGAAAATCCGCTACCAGCGCATCTCTTGTACGGGTTAAACGGTTAAATAACGTGGACTTACCCACATTTGGGCGCCCTACCAGAGCGACGACAGGTGTCATTTGTTGATGCCTCATGACTAAATTTGAAATCAGTATTTTGCTGCTCATCGTTAACCGCAACAAAACACTAAAAAGACGAAACGGCCCCTGTTCTTTTCAGGAGCCGTGGGATTATAACAACTCTTTATTCTCTATTTCCGGTAAACAGACAGTAAGAAATACTCAACGGGTAAACAGATAAACCGTACCGTCTTTTGCCTGTACCATCAGCTTATCACTGGCAACAACCGGACGGCTCATTAAGCCGGAGCTATCAACTTTATGTTGAGCAACAAACTTACCATCATCCATATTCAGCCAGTGCAAATAGCCTTCACTATCACCAACAACCAGATAGCCATTATACATTTCAGGCGCCGTCAAGTTGCGGTGTTGTAATTTTGTCTGAGTCCACAGCGTCACACCATCACTTTGACGCAGACTCATAACCCGATCGTTTTGATCAACAATGTAAATACGATCACCGGAAACAACCATCTCGTTCACTGAACCCAAATCACGTTTCCAGAGGATCTGACCTGAACGCATGTCAAGCGCCACCAGATTACCGTTATAGGCTATCGCATATATCACGCCTTCAGAAATAACCGGTGTTGTATCAACATCATTAAGACGACCGATTTCTGTCGAGCTGGTTACCTGAGAAATACGTTGCTGCCAAATCAGTTGCCCCTGAGAAATCAGCACTGCGTTGACACGACCATTATCGCCCCCCACGATCGCGGCACCGTAAGCCACAGCCGGAGCTGATTCACCACGCAACGATAATGATGGGGTATCCATATTAACGGACCACTGTACTTTTCCATCTGACTCACTCAATGCCTGCAACATGCCGTTGCTGGTATGAATCAGCACCAGGCCATCACTCACCACCGGACGCGACAACGCTTCTCCGGCAACTTCAGATTCCCAGGCAATCTGGCCGTCTTCGGTATTCAGCGCGATGACTTTGGCACGTTCAGTGCCGACATATAAATGATTCCCAGCAACGGTCAGGCCGCCAGAAAGCAACGCAGGGATACGGGAAGAGAGAAAACCCGCTTTTTCAGCCAAATTTACCGACCACACCTCTTTGCCGCTATCAATGTCCAGCGCCTTAACAATGCCATGACGATCAGCGACATAGACAACAGAACCCTGCCAGGTTGGTGTCAAGTGAGAGTAATAACGCCCAACACCATCACCTACAGATTTATCCCAGACAACCCTTGGGCTAAATTGATTCTCAACCTGTGGCAACGGTGACATAGTTACCGTGTCCTGCTCACTTGAACAACCCGCTAACAGAACAGAAGCAACCAGACCAACCAAGAGTGTTTTACGCAGCTGCATTGAAAGGATCCCCTTAGCTGGATAAATTATTCAATTTAAGATTTAACATCGATTTAATCGCCTGCGGTGAATCTGATCCCAGACCTTTGGTATAAGCTGCACGGGCACCCGCAATATCACCTTTTTTCAACAGCGCATCGCCGCGGATATCCTCTGCCACGGCAACCCAGCCGGAACCTTTCACCTGTTCCAGTGTTTTCAATGCGGCATCCGCTTTATCTTCCGCCAATTGAACCCTGGCTAAACGAATATTAGCCAGAGCCTGCAAATCTTCATTTTTTGTCTGACTGACAGCCGCAGATAAAAATTGATCCGCTTTGGCTAGCTCATTCTTTTCAACAGCCAATTGAGCCAAATGCATATGAGCCATCACACCATAACTATTGTTCGTTTCAGCGGCAAACCTCTCAGCGGTGGCATGACTCTCTTTTGCACCGGAAATTAATCCACGATTTACCTGTTCAAAAGCTTCCGCACTGCCCTGCAATTGATTTGTCTGATGAGATTGCCAATAACGCCAACCAATCAGCGCGCCAGCGCCCAGCACCAGCCCGAAAACCAACGCTTTGCCATTATCGGCAAAAAAGCGGCGGATCGCGTCAACTTGTTCGTTTTCATTGGTATAGACTTCCACGGAGTCTCTCCTTAACCTAACAATTCAGCCAAACGAGCTGCAATTTCGCTTTGCGGCAACGTTTGTTGTTCGCCTGTACGTAAATCTTTAATCGCTGCCTGACCAGAACGGACTTCATCTTCACCCAAAATCAGCGCAATTTTAGCGCCTTGTTTATCCGCACGCCCCAATTGCTTCTTAAAGTTCCCTCCCCCGTGGTTAGTCACCAGACGTAATTGCGGCAAGACATCACGTATCTGTTCAGCCAGAATCAACGCTGCCTGCTGACTGCCTTCACCGAAGGAAGCAAGATAAACCTCCGCCACTGATAGTTCCGCCACAAATGCCGGATTCATCTCCTGCACCAACAGAACCAGACGTTCCATTCCCATCGCAAAACCCACAGCAGGAGTAGGACGACCACCCAGTTGCTCAACCAGCCCATCGTACCGACCACCGGCGCAGACAGTGCCCTGAGCCCCCAAAGCCGTTGTTACCCATTCAAATACCGTGCGGTTATAGTAATCCAGACCACGAACTAGACGCTGGTTAATGCGGTATTTGATACCCGCCGCATTAAGAAGTGCACGCAGGCCATCAAAATGTTCCTTTGATTCGGCATCAAGATAGTCAAACAGTTCCGGCGCATCATTAAGAAGTTGCTGAACCTCCGGATTTTTTGAATCCAGAACACGCAATGGATTGCTGTACATACGACGTTTGCAATCTTCATCCAGCTTATCTTTATGCTGCTCAAGGAAGGCAACCAGCGCTTCGCGGTAACTGGCTCGTGCTGCCAATGAACCAATCGAATTCAGTTCAAGCGTCACATGTTCAGAAATACCGAGCTCACGCCACCAGCGGGCAGTCAATAAAATAAGTTCAGCATCAATATCAGGTCCCTGAAGACCAAAGACTTCAGCCCCTAACTGGTAGAATTGGCGGTAACGGCCTTTTTGTGGACGCTCATAACGGAACATGGGCCCGAAATACCATACGCGCTGTTCTTGATTGTACAGCAGACCATGTTCAATACCTGCACGCACACAGCCTGCGGTATTTTCAGGACGCAGGGTCAAACTTTCACCATTGCGATCATCAAAGGTGTACATTTCCTTTTCGACCACATCAGTCACTTCCCCGATAGCCCGTTTGAATAACGGAGTCTGCTCTACAATCGGCGTGCGGATCTCGCTATAACCATAACCCGCCAACACGCGTTTCAAAGCGCTTTCAATACGCTGCCAAATAGCAGTGTCTGCCGGCAAGTAGTCGTTCATGCCACGAATAGCTTGGATATTTTTTGCCACGTCTTATCTCTGTTAATAATTCAAAAACGATGTTGATTATAGAAGCGAATACGGACGAGCTTCAATTAGCAAACTAAAACAACACTGGCTCATCACAACGGTGAGCCAGTGTCAGGTATATTATTTATCCAGTTGACTTATGTCGATACGCTTATTTTCATCCAACATTGATGCCTTAGCGCGGATCTTAGCCTCAAGTTGATCAATCATATCAACATTGTCGAGACGCTCTTTCTGCCGCACTCCGTCTTCATAAAAACCACTTTTTGTTCTGGCACCAGTGACACCCAAGGTGGAAACCTCCGCCTCACCCGGTCCGTTAACCACACAACCAATGATTGAAACATCCATCGGGGTGAGTAAATCTTCCAGGCGTTGTTCCAACGCATTAACGGTGCCGATAACATCAAATTCCTGACGAGAACAAGTTGGACAGGCGATAAAGTTAATACCTCGGGAGCGAATGCGTAATGATTTCAGAATATCAAAACCCACTTTAACTTCTTCGACCGGATCGGCAGCCAAAGAAATACGCAGGGTATCACCGATACCTTCCGACAGAAGAATACCCAAGCCAATCGCTGATTTTACAGAACCTGCACGAGCGCCACCGGCCTCTGTGATACCAAGATGTAATGGCTGATCAATCTTCCGGGCCAATAAACGGTAAGCACCAACCGCCAGAAAGACATCTGACGCTTTTACGCTGATTTTAAACTGGTCGAAATTAAGTTTTTCAAGAATATCCACATGGCGCATAGCCGATTCCAGCAGTGCTTCCGGGGTTGGTTCGCCATATTTTTCCTGAATATCCTTTTCCAGTGACCCGCCATTCACACCAATACGGATTGGAATATTTTTGTCGCGGGCAGCCGCCACAACCTCACGGATACGCGCCTCATTACCAATATTACCGGGGTTAATACGCAGACAATCGACACCATACTCTGCAACCTTAAGCGCGATACGGTAATCAAAATGGATATCCGCAACCAAAGGAACTCTCACCTGCTGCTTAATCAATTTAAACGCTTCTGCCGCGTCCATCGTTGGTATTGATACACGGACAATATCAACACCAACACGCTCAAGCGATTTAATCTGTTTAACAGTGGCTTCCACATCTGTAGTGCGTGTGTTTGTCATTGACTGTACCGCAATGGGTGCACCATCCCCGACTGGCACATTCCCTACATAAATACGCGTAGATTTGCGTCTTTTTATCGGCGATTCATTATGCATACTGATGTTTCTCCCATACTTCCATGTGCTTACTTATAACATGGCAACGATGCCGTAACTGCCAAGGCATTTATTGTGTTCCTGGTATTTTAAGACGCGCAATATGACCCGCTTTAACAAAACCGCTTAAATTAACAGCTTTTCCCCGGAACTGCACATCCACTGCCGCTGGTGCACCGATAGTTAATTTATAAGGTAATGAACCGGAGAGATTCAAACTATCACCCTTCTTTTTAGTTCCGCTAAACAGTGTCTTTCCATCCGCATCAATAACCTGTAACCAGCAAGATGCTTTGAAATTCATCACCAGTTTATTACTGTCAGCCGCCACATCCGGTATTTGATTTGCACCCCGGTTAACGGGTAATGGAACAGTCTGCGGCTGAATTTCAGGTGTTTCCACCGCCTGATGTTGAGCTGATGCTACCGGCGGAGACGTATTCCCACTATTGTTATTAGCATTATCCGTATTGGCATTATTCGCTTTCACCGAATTTTCGGTTGAAGCGGCAGATGGTGGCTGCTCACTGGCCTGCAACTGTATCGCCTGCTCGTCGCTTTCCGTGGATAAACCCGCTGCCTTGGCTTTTTTCTGAGCAATCTGCACCGCAGACTGATCAGCCATCGAAATCAATTCTTTCTGTTGAGCTGTGTGGTTTTGCCACCACCATGCTCCCGTCAGACTAATCACTACCAGAATAATTAGCCACGTAATCCACATCAACCAACTTTCACGTTTTTTACGTTTCTTACCCAATGAAAAACTCTGCATCGGTGAAACTTTCGCGGTTTTTGCTGGGGTATGCTTATCCAGAATCGCCAGAATTTCCGCTTCTGGAATTTGTACCAATTTAGCATAAGAGCGAACATAACCACGTAGGAAAGTCGGTACCATATTGGCCGGTATATTGTCCTCTTCAATATCACGGATAGTGGAAAGTTTCAGACACAGACGATCAGCCACCGTCTGCTGAGTTAGCCCGTGCTGTTCACGAGCCTGACGCAGGAGCTGACCTGCTGTCAAATGAGCTTGTTCTGGAGTCGTTTCAGTATTCATTAGCAAAAAGACGCGGTACTGTCCAAGTTGTGAAAAACTTCGCGCTGGCTCCTTGCTATAATCCTTACATTATACAATGGCCTGCGCGGCGAAATAGATTTGCTATTTTACTAGCGGCAAATCATTGATAACAAATACGCCTGTTAGCATTATTCCCAGTCAACAGAATTTTGGCTTCTTCATACTGCCCCTGCTCACAGAGAAAAACACTGTAATGATACAATACCGTATCATTTCCTGGCGCATACTGCATCGCCATTTTGTAACGCTGACGGGCAGCTTCCGGCTGGCCGGAATACTGTTCATACAACGCCATACCTAATTGAGCCTGATAATGGTCTGGCTGTGCCAGTAATACCTTATCAAAGTGGTATCTAGCGGCAGACAAATGACCTTCAGCCAGATAGGCCATCCCCAGTTGAATCCGGGTTTCTGCCGCAACTGTTCGCTGTTTATTTCCGTTTGCCGGTTGACTGGAACATCCCGCCAATAATACAGCGGCAACAAGCATTCCCGATAACGATTTCCTTATCATTCCATCCCCACTTCATCAAGGATACGCAATTGTCGCAATAATTTCAGTGACTGCATGATAGAACATACCAACATTCAGACTGCTCTTACCTGAATAGGTTCACCTGCCTGACGTTTTTTCAATGTCCGTTTCGTACGATCAATCACATCGCCCGCAAGCTGACCACATGCGGCATCAATATCATCACCACGGGTCTTGCGGACAATAGTTGTAAAACCATATCCCATCAGCACCTTGGCAAAACGGTCGATCCGACTGTTGGAACTGCGGCCATATGGCGCGCCCGGAAACGGATTCCACGGGATCAGGTTGATTTTACTGGGTGTGTCTTTCAGGCATTCAGCCAATTGATGCGCCTGTTCCACACTATCGTTAATATGATCAAGCATGACATATTCCACTGTCACACGCCCCTGGTTCGCATTAGATTTAGTCAAATAGCGGCGCACTCCCGCAAGGAACTGTTCAATATTATATTTGCGGTTGATAGGAACGATATCATCACGCACATCATCTGTCGGTGCATGCAGGGAAATCGCCAAAGCGACATCAATCATATCACCAAGTTTATCCAGCGCTGGCACCACACCGGATGTGGATAGCGTCACACGGCGCTTAGACAAACCGAAACCAAAATCATCCATCATGATTTCCATTGCAGGAACCACGTTATTCAGGTTGAGCAGAGGTTCACCCATTCCCATCATAACCACGTTGGTAATCGGACGGCGACCACTGGATTTCAGTGAACCAATAATTTTCGCCGCACGCCAAACCTGACCAATAATTTCAGAAACCCGTAAATTTCGGTTAAACCCTTGCTGAGCGGTAGAACAGAATTTACATTCCAGTGCACAACCTACCTGAGAAGAGACACACAACGTAGCCCGATCATCTTCCGGAATATAAACCGTTTCAACTTGCTGATCGCCAACAGTGATAGCCCACTTAATCGTGCCATCGGCTGAACGTTGTTCCTCTGCTACCTCGGGCGCACAGATCTCAGCAACTTGCTGCAATTTCGCCCGCAGAGTTTTGTTAATATCCGTCATCTGCTCAAAGTCGTCATAGCAGTAATGATACATCCATTTCATCACCTGATCGGCACGGAAGGGTTTTTCCCCCATATCGGTGAAGAACTGACGCATTTGTTTGCGATTCAGATCAAGCAGGTTAATTTTCCCGCCTTTTTTTTCTGGAGTTTCAGACACGACAGAAGCAGCAAATTGTGCCGCAGTATTTGGTTGGGACATTTTTTATATCGCCTCGTTATTACACTTTCGGCTCTGCGTTGATGAATTCAACGCACGAAGTTTCAATTCGGGTATCACTATCAGTTTTAGCCTAGTGACAAATAATAAGCGCCCCGTTGAGTTAACAACGGGGCGCGGCATTGTACAAACTTTAATGCGATGATGCTACGGGTAACGACAAATCAATTACGTGGGCAAATTTCATCTTCTGTGAAGAAATACGCAATTTCACGGTTTGCAGATTCAACAGCATCAGAGCCATGAACCGCGTTTTCAGTAAAACTGTCTGCGTAATCAGCACGCAGAGTACCTGCTAATGCGTTATCAGGATTGGTTGCACCCATCAGGTCACGGTGACGTTGTACTGCATTCTCGCCTTCCAATACCTGAACCACGATCGGGCCAGAAGTCATAAATTCCACCAGACCATCAAAGAAAGGACGGCCTTTGTGCTCGGCATAAAAGCCTTCAGCCTGTTCACGGGTCAAGTGAAGCATTTTGGCGGCAATAATTTTAAACCCAGCGCTTTCAAAACGGGCATAAATAGACCCGATGGCATTTTTCTTCACTGCATTAGGTTTAATAATCGAAAAAGTACGTTCAACCGTCATGGATAACCTCTTGGTTCTTTTTTCAGCAACTGATAATTTTAATTTTTTATCCCGATAAGTTAACCGGTTAATACTTATCCCGCAACCCTAGCGGGGATAAAAGAGGCGTTGATTATAGGGGCACGAATGGCAGTTGCCTACAGAAAACATAACATTCCATTAAATTTTTCTTAGCGAAAATTACCATTTTTTCGTACAAATCACACTTTTACCTGAATCGTTTACTTCAAGGTAAAATTGACAGAATCAACCTGTCCCCCCAAATCCAAAACACTCAGCTGATATTTCCCCGGTTGAGTCAATGTCTGAACAAGCCCTTGATTATTTTCTGTGGTCATAATCTGTTCTCCATTGAGAAACCACCATTGTTGCCCACCACTACCGCCCTGCGTTGTAATACGTAAATCAAGGCTGCCAAGACCAGGGAGCCGTTTCAATACATCTCCGTTATGAATGCCGACGATCAACAGCGGTGCTTCATCTGATTTCAGCGGTGGACACTGAGGGTTAACCAATGGCAAACGCTGCGCCCGCCGCTCTTCCACCGGTAGCCATGATTCCAGGCTAATCGGCCATAAAGCAATATTTTTTGGTTGAGCATCAGGGCAATCAGGTGCGACACGCAAACCCTGTTGATCCAGCCATACCTGTTCATTAATGCCAGAAATACCTTCTTGCCTCACAGAAGGTAACGTAGGCGGAATGGTGTTATCCAGAATCCAACTCAAACGACGCTGGCGACAATTACTGTCTCCCTTTGGCAGACGCTGACCTCCCGGCCAACAAATGATTGCCTGACTCACACTTGCCGGACGTGGATCAGAGGGGATCCATTGAGCGCCATTTCGCATATTTACCAGCAACAGGTTATTGACCTGATTCATTATCGGAACCGCCGTGGCATAACCGAACTGTCCGGTAACCGGCGTTCCATCCGGCCTGCCAACCCAGACACCAATGGTATAGCGAGCATTTAAGCCGATAGCCCAGGCATCGCGGTAGCCATAGCTGGTACCGGTTTTCCAAGCCAGCGGCACTTGTGCCGGCAATATATCATCAGGTTGCGGAAGACCTTCTCCGGCCATAATCCGCCTGACTATCCACGCGGCACCTGGAGAAAACAGCTGCCTGTCACGCAATTTCTGCTGCGGCGTAAATCTCAGGGGGGAAACCTTCCCCTGACGGGCAAACGCGGAGTAAGCCGCCACCAACTGATCCATCCGGGTTGCCGTTCCACCAAGAATCAATGATAAATTAGGCTCACTGCCGGGAGGAAAACGCAATACTGTTCCCACATTACGCATATTGGCGGTAAACCGCTTGGCGCCATATGCTTCGAGTAGCTGTACCGCGGGTAAATTCAAAGAGCGAACCAATGCCTCACTGACACTGACCGGCCCGTTAAAGCCACTGTCAAAATTTCCCGGACGGTAATAATCAAAACGGCGAGGCACATCCTGTAACAGTGATTCCCCATGAATCAACCCATCATCTAATGCCATTGCGTACAAAAAAGGCTTCAACGTTGATCCTGGCGAACGCCACGAATTTATCATGTCCACATGACCAAAACGGCTGTCATCCTGAAAATCCAGCGAGCCGATATAAGCTTTCACCGCCATATCGGTATGATCAACCACCAACACCCCAACAGAAGTTTTTTCCTGTAACTGGTACTTCCAATTCACCGCCATATCCTCAAGCTGGCGCTGTAATCCTGCATCAATGGTTGTTTTAATGATTTCCTGACGATGACCTTTAGCCATTCTTCTGGCAAGAAGCGGGGCAAGTTGTGGCACCTGCCGGGGAGCCAGCCATAGCATCTCCTGCCGAATATCCGCCACTTTATCTTCCGGCCAGATTTTATACTGCGCCAACCGTTGCATAACCTTGTCACGGGCAGCTTGTGCCCGTTCAGGGTAACGATCCGGTCTCAAACGGCTGGGTGCCTGTGGCAAAATAGCCAGCAAAGCCGCTTCGCCCGCAGAGAGTTCAGATGGCGGTTTGCCCAGATAAGCCCAACTCGCCGCTCCAACACCTTGTAATGTGCCGCCAAACGGCGCACGGTTAAGATACATTTCGAGAATTTCATCTTTGGAATAGTGCCATTCAAGCTGTAAAGTGCGCCAAATCTGTTTCAACTTCCCGCCCAAAGTACGTGAATGCGGATCAATCAGCCGGGCCACCTGCATTGAAAGCGTACTGCCACCGGACAAAATTTTACCGGCCCGAATATCCTGCCATGCAGCCCTGACAAGCGAAAACGGATTAACCCCTGGATGCTGATAGAACCAGCGATCTTCATACGTCAGCAATGCCTGAATATATTCCGGTGACACTTGATCCAACCTCACCGGGTAGCGCCAAACCCCTTCATCATCGGCAAAACGCCAAAGCGGAGTCCCATCTTCACCTACGACAATACGCGCCATTTTGACTTCGCGCAGTGGCAGAGGCCAAATTTTATCTGCCAGCCATAAACCAGCCGGGATCAGAAACAGCAACAGCACAATCAGACAAATAAGGTGATGCATTTTTTTCATGCAAGAATACCTGACGAGCAATCAGCCCCTACGCCTGAGCATAAAGGCTGACTGGGTTTAGCGGACAACTTCCAGTTTTTCAGGTGCAGAGCCTACCGCACGCCAGTAAGGCACGTACATAGATTCAACCTGTGGTGCGGGAATAGCGTAGACACCCGGCGTCACAGCACGGGCCAGATAGAGCAATGTCACTGGCTGAGTGGAATCAACCGCGATTGCCGCCACATATCGGTCATCACGATATTCAGTATGACGAATAGTCGCCTGTTGCATGTCACCAATCAGCTCCTGGAGATTCGCGGCATTGTCACTCAAACTGGCACTACTGTTAGCCAGATTCTGGTTTTCCACTTCCAAACCGGCAGGCAGTAAATCAACAATCAACGCATCCGGTACTGATTTATCTGAGCTGACCACCAGCTTCACAACCACCATTTCGCCACTTTTCAGACGGTCAATGGAAACGGGATTACCCCGCATATCCAGATAACTACGCTGAATTTTCAGCACATTAGAGTAAGGTTTCGGTGAATGCAGCGGATAACCCACGACATTCAGGCGAGAATAGAGTGTGCTGTTACCACGGTTGCTGATATCAACACCTTGTAGAATCTGTTCCGCGTTCATCACTTGATTCAATGACTTATCACGACTCAATGGTGGAACCTGCTGATTAACCACCGCTTCCCACGGTTGTTCTGAGGTATCGATAAAGAAACGCCCGGCCAGATAGAGTGAATTACTCTCCTGAGTTGAGAAATAGTCACGGGATGTCAACTCATCAGATAGAGCCAGTAATTTCTCATCACGATCTTTTGGCAACATATTGTTTTCAGTCAACAGCGCGACAATCAGTGCATTATCACGGATAGAACTGCCATAATCCCCCAATCCGACATCATCGTTACGGTTTTTATTGATCCCCAAGCGGACAGCTTCATCTGCTCTGGTGTTATCACCCATAAGCTTCAGTGCAACCCCCAACTGTACCAGCGACAAACCATTTCCTGCCTGAGAACGACGTTCGTAAACTTGTCTTAAAGCACCCAACGGCGCTTTCTGCTGGCTGGCAAGCACCAGACCGGCATAAGCCTGAGTCGAGAACCGCATAGCTTCCTGATTCTGGCTGTAACGATAGTTAATGACATTCTTATCCTGTAAATAACGCAGCAAACGGTTGTTGGCAGAATTCAGCGCTTCCTTGGGTACGCTATAACCTCGCTGGCTCGCACGGAACAAGAAATCGGTGGCATAAGCCGTCAACCAGTATTCTTCATCACCGGTTCGGTCCCACAAGGCAAAGCCCCCATCATGACGCTGCATACTGAGCAAGTGAATAACGCCCTCATCAATACTGGCCCGGCGTTTACTGTCACTGTCCGTTTTGATACCCAGTTTTTTCAGCTCCGCTCCATTTGAATAGAGTGACGGGTAAAGCCCGCTGATAGTCTGCTCAAGGCAACCATACGGATAGGCGTATAGTTCACGGATATAGCGTGAAATCTGTAACGGCGGACGACTGCTCAGTAACAACTGGCCTTCGAGCGTTGCCGGCGCTAAACCCGATATGGCATCTAACGGCAACTGCCAATTTTCTCCCTGGTGGATAACCTTAGCAAATAGCCTGGTTTCTGCCGGCTGTGCCGGACGCACACCAATCTTCCAGCTATTTTTATACTGTTTCAGCGCTTCACCGGGCAGATTAAGACCATTAATCGTCAGGGAAACTTCTCCCTGACCAAAGCCCTGATCAGCCGAGACAGGAATTTCCACTGTGGTACGTTTACCTTTTTCCAGTGTTATTACCTTGTTGGCCGCATCCTCTAATTTAATTAGCCCATTAGCCGTAAAGTTTAAGGTCACGTTTTGCGTCTGTTCGGTTAAATTGGTCAGATCCAACGATAACAATGAATGATCCCCCCCTGCCATAAAGCGAGGTAACGCCATCTGTGTAATTACCGGGGCGGCAATGACAATTTTACTTTCACCATGACCGAACTCATCTTTACTCCACGCCTGAGCCATCAGCCTCAGTTCACCATTAAAATCAGGAATTGGCAGAACAATCTCCCCTTCCCCCTTTTCATCCAATGTCACAGGTTGTGCCTGTTCAGCAATAATCTGCACTTCAGTTAATGGTTTTCTACCACCGCGGGCAGGGGCATCTTCATCACCAGAACCACCAAAACGCAGATTTGCCAAACGACCTTCACCTTCAATCAACTGACCATACACATCATATTGATCGACGCTATAGCGCTTACGACCAAAGAAAGCCTCATAGGGGTCCGGGGTTTTGAAATTAGTGACATTGAGTACACCAGTGTCTACCGCAGAAAGCAGCACATTAACCTGTTCAGGCAATTTCTGCCCTTGCTGTGGTGTAACCTTGACTTTAACTGTCAGATTCTGATTCGGACGCATTTTTTCCGGCGCGGATAACGTCAGATCCAATTTACGGTTTTCATCCGCCAACGGCAGATGTAACACACCAATCGCCCGTTTTGGTGTCGCCTGACGGGATTTATCACCCGGACGAATGACCACCGCAGTCAGATAAAGGTCATGACGGCGCCACTCTTTATTAACCGGAACCTCCACATCCAGACCTTGTGCCGGTACATCAATTTCCTGCCACCAGAGCGGGCCTTCACTGGATTCTACCAACAGATAACCTTTACCTGCCTGTGGTGCAGCCATATGCAGTTTTACTTTTTCACCCACCCGATAAGCCGGTTTATCCAGAGACAGTTTTACCTGATCAGGACGGACAGCACCGGTGCCACCGGTATTATCCTGCCATGAATAACCTGCCCAGAAATTAACGCTGGTGACCAGTTGATTCTCCGGATTGACAACCTCAATACGGTACGAACCCCAATCAACCGGGAAGCTGACCTTTGCAGTACCATCCTGAGCAATCTGGATATGTTCATCCGCCATCACCAGATCTTTCTGGTCATAGCCCGACTGCCAACCTTCACTATCCGACCAGCGCCAATAGTAATCATGGCGTTGATAAACCAAACGGGCAGTCAGATCTTTCGCAGCATATTTTTTACCATTGGCATCCGCATAAACCAGTTCAAACTCAGCCAATGAATTTTCATCCACATTGTAGCGGCTTTGATCGCGACCGGTACGATAGTCATAAACTGCTTTCTGATTAAACAGCGGACGAATACCGACCAGTTTTTCTGCCGGCCAAACCGCCTGTTCAACCCGACGTGTCACCGGACGGCCACCAGATTCAAGCAGGCTTGCCTGGACAACCACTTTTATCGGCGAAGAGACTGAACTCCAGTTGTCCGCACTGACATTCAGTGCGGCTTCACCGCTACTGTTCAAAGTCAAATCAAATTCATCCAATGTACGACTGAGATTTTCTTCAGTGGCGGCACCAAACTCATAACCCGGCAATTTGGCGACCGCATCACGGTTTGGGCGCAGGAATAACTGCCCTTGCAGGCGATTATCCGCAGCCGGCGCACCATACAGGTAACGGCCTTTGATGGCGAAATCGACACCATGGTTTTTCATCACCGGTTGCGCCTCACTGCTAATTTCCAGCGCCATACGCTCCGGCATAAAATCTTCTACATTGAACTTGTAATAACGGGGTTTGTTATCGCCCAGATCAAAACGTAGCGACCAGAGTCCGGTAGCCGCTGACTGAGGAATCGTGTAGCGATACTGATACAACCCATTTTCAGGTTGCCAAACAAAACTACGGACAACCTGACCGTCTGTTTTTAATACATCAACTTTAACCGGCTGGCTTTTAATTGCCCGACCGTCACCATCACGCAACAGTCCATTAACAATCAACGTCTCGCCAGGACGATAGAGATCACGAGGCCCGAAAACAAAAAACAGCTTGCTGTACCCTTGTGGACCGGCAATATCAAACTCAGACAGATCCAGCGCCGGTGATACCAAATCAATCATACTGGTTTGGTTATCACGGGTAGCGAGCAATAATTTAGCTTTCGCATTTTTCTCCAGGCTCGCGTGTCCATCAGCGTCTGTCATTGCTTTTGACAATAACTGCCCTTTCTCATCCAACAGACGGACTTCCACCCCCTTCAGGCTGTCGCCCTGTTCCAGAGATTGAGTAAACACATCCATCTTATCCAGATAACTGTGCATAGAAACGCCGATATCACTTAGCGTGAACATTGTTGCGGGATTGGCATCGATGTATTTACCTGCCTGCTGCATCACAGCCATATAAACGCCGTCTTTCTGCAACGCTTTAATGTTATTTAATGGCAGCAGTAATTTTTCCCGGGTATTCAGTGTTGGATTCAGATCGAAACGGCCGGTATAAACCAGTTCCGCGTCTTTAAGTATCTCTTCAGATTCCCAAGAACTTATGTTGTTGCGATATTGCCACTGTGCAATAAAAGAGGGTAATGCCGTCTCTTTTATTCTGAAAAAGTTAACATCAATACTATTCACATTGAGTGCTAACACTGGTAAACCTTCGGCTACTTTACTTGGTAACAGGGAGCCTTTGCTGGCAAAACCGACAGACGGAGAAATCGTCTCTGTTGTCAGAGTTTTCTCATACGCGGTTTCAAGCTGACGTTCATTGATGCCTTTAACGCCTTTATCCACGGTCAGTTGCAGTTTACGGGATGGCGGCAGATGGCGCAGGCGAAGCGCCATCATGTTATCTGACAACTCCCACGCACCATCAAGCTTGCCCTGTTTTACATCCACCAAACGGACATTTTGAGCAAAATTCTGATTCGGATCTAAAGGAACAGAAAATGTCACTACCATCGCACTGGCGCCATCGAGCTGCACTTCAGAGGCATCCAAAATCGTCACCTCTTTACCGGCATAACGTTTTGCCAGTTCGGCCAGTGATGCCGAATCTTTCTGTTTTACTGATTTTGGTGGAATATTTGACTGTTGAGGTGCTTTTTTGCTTTGAATTTCTGTGGACTGCGATTGAGCTGCTTTATGATTATCCGTGCTATCAGACTGATCACAACCAGCAAGCATCAGCAAAGACGCTAACATCACTGCGAAATAACACTTTTTTCTTTCTGACCACCGCCAGAATTGACTTTGATTCATAACTATAACCCCTGCCTTATCCCAACCAATCGGTAGTAGGATTTAATAAATAGTTTTGTAAATCAACATATTAAATTTAAATCAAGAAAATATAAACAACTGAGTACCACCTCTGCATCTATATACCATAAGACAACATACAGACATTAAGTTCATATAATAACGCCTTATTTTGATAAATTAAATATCATAAAGACGATAAATAAGTCTGAATTTATTGATTCAATCGCTGATTAAGAACTCTATATATCTTAAAAAATCTTGCATATTGTTTCCCTAAGTTATTGGATATAATCCCTTATTAAATTATTTTCTCCGATAATTTACGGAAAGTAAAATAGCCTAGAACAAACAATTAAGATAAGTTTAGTAAAGAGAAAATGAGAGTTATCGCACCGGATATAAATATCATAATTGGGTTAAATACATCCAGACTCAATATTATATTACCCCTCTAATAAAATACACAAATGGAAAATCAAACGAAATAATATCGATAACTTCCCCACAATCCCATTACTATTATTTATATAATTTACGGATTAATAACTTAAAGAATTAAAACAGCAAGAAATTAAATATAAGCACCATTGCCAACAACAATATAAAAACATTTAGAAAAATCATCAAAAAATAATCCAAATATAACTCCAGATAATATATAAGTAAATTACCAAAGATAATAATCACAATTAATATCGGCTAATATAATCATTATAACCACATTTAACGACAAAACAAATCCAGAAACATAAAGTATATAAAAATACGTTTATAACATAAAATTTAAAATACATTGACATATGATGCCACTTTCTTACCAAAAGTGGCAATAATTACTCACGTTAAACTCCCATTATTTAAATTATTTTTTATAAGATATAAATAAAATCCTCTATAATAAAAAAATGCAATAAAAATACAAATAAACTCTGCAATAAAAATATTAACAAATCGTTACTATAAACCCAATACCACATTACTCCACTAATAACACCTGTCCTGTTTTTAGTTGCTTAACATTTGGCAGCCAGAGCCTTCCCCAGCTACCGGTACAATGACATCCATAGACTTCTTTTATATTTTCTTTTACAAAAAACTCTCTGATCTTCAATAACTCTGTAGGTAATGCTCTCTTTAAATGCAACCCACCTATCACCGCGCATACTTTATCCACACCTGTAATCATTTTAGCGTGATTAATTATTTCACAAATACCCGAATGACCACAGCCAATAATAATCACAAGCCCATTATCACTTTTCCAAATTAATGCACTGTCATCAAGTATATAATCATTAGCCCAAGAGCGCCTTCTGACTAAACCACAGGCTTTCCGATGATTACTTGCTATTTCACCTGAAAAAACAAATCGTTCACTTATCTTCATATGCGATTTTGTCAAACGAAAAAAGACTTTCTTTTTAATTCTTTTATTAATTTTACCCGATGTTTTTTTAAATCTTAAAGCAAGATTTTTAAACATAACACCATAATACTTCTCATTTAACGCATCGGGATGACATATTAATTTAGCATTATGGGGAAAATAATTAACACCACCTATATGGTCAGAATGACCATGGGAGATAACAATCCTGGATATATCATCAACAGATATTCCCATCCTGTTCGCATTCTCGAGATAGCTGCCATCCGGACCGGTATCAAAAATTATCTTCTCTTCACCAT
Source organism: Photorhabdus thracensis (assembly GCF_001010285.1). Lineage (GTDB taxonomy): Bacteria > Pseudomonadota > Gammaproteobacteria > Enterobacterales > Enterobacteriaceae > Photorhabdus > Photorhabdus temperata. Next base: position 239,804 of record NZ_CP011104.1, read on the forward strand.
CCTCAAGTAAAAGACTCAAACCAGGTTTAGCTATCAAATATGAGTCAGATGTTCTATTTTCAAGAAGTACAGTTATTTTTAATGACATGGCATATCCATTAGTTTTGTTGAAGTAATGCATCTATTAAACGATACGGGTAACAATAGCATTGATGCACGTCAATAAAATAATGAAAGGCCATTATATTGTCACATTCTTATAAGCAGATCACAAATTATCTCCGCTCCGCCACAAGTTAATTTTTCAACATGAAATGATTATCTCCCCATTATATTTATTGCCATGAAATATTCACATGAAATTATTATATCTTGCTGTAAAACATATACTTAAAGATAAAAATGACAATAATATTTAAAAAAATAAAATTCAGAGAATAATCATGAAAATAATTTAACAGAATAAAACCAAACACAATATCCCAATATCTGGTGTTATTGTACAATCATTAGTTTTAAATCAAATCATTAATTAATCCAACCATTCTCATTTCATCTGTATTATAGGATGAAAATTCAAAGTATTTGCCAATGTTCAATAATAAGTACTTATTATGAAAAATGGATTTCAAATAGAGTAATTTTAATTCTTATCAAATTAAATAATCCTCCAAAACTATCACTATAATTTACACACCACAAAGCAACTTACCTGCTGACCGTAGCGGGCAAAACACATATTGTCCGCTACCGTCTGGCACTATAACAAATCCCCTGAAATCAGATCAAAAATTTCACCTCTAAATTGCTTGTTTTTTCACCCTATCCCCTTATTCATGAGTATCGCAGCTGTGATTTAAATTCAGATCCGGTTTACCTATATCATTAATTATCAAAACTTATATTAAGTACACCGCAGAATAATAAATTTTCATAGCCATAAAAAATATAATCAGCGAAGACAGTTTATTAACCAGGTGAATTCTAATCAGTAAATAATCACGAATTTTTTGATAATTTATAATCATGACTATCCCTCCGTACCACAAAAAACTAATTATGAAAGCCATTGAGATCATAATCACTGAAATACTTATATTGATATCCTGTGATATGCTAACTGATACAGCGCTACTAATGAGTAAAATTGCTTTAGGATTATATAGTTGTAATATAAAGCCAGACTTAAATGTGCAGTCTCGCTTATCAGATAATGTGTTCAACTCAATATCGTTCATTGGTTTTATTCGAAATAATCGATAAGCTAAATAAAGCAGGTATGTTCCTCCTAATATATAGAGAGTAAAAAGTATTGCTGGTTCTTTCAAAACGAAAGTTAGCCCACCTAACGCCAAGGTTGTGAATAATGAATTGGCCGCTGCAATACCTACCACACTCATCATTGCTACAGATCTTGAATACGTAACCGCATTTTTCATCGTGACCAAGAAACCTGGTCCAGGGCTAGCAATACCTACTAATAAGATAGTGCAGAAACTAATAATAAATCCTTGTTCACTACTCATGTTACCCCACTAAATATTCAATATCTTTTTCATCATCGGCACTGAAACTAATATGAGACAACTGCTCCAATGCTGTTTTTTTTCTAAAACAAAATGAAATTTTATTAATCGATTGACTAATATCGATGAAACCTCCTACACCATAGAACTTACCACCGAGATGGGACACATTCACATTGCCATCCTTGTCAATTTCCCCGATACCCAGTACAGCATGATCAATGTCTCCGTTCCATATACTTTTAAATATAGCTGCCTGAGAGAAAACTTTTCTGCCATTTTTGCATATACCAAATCCCTCACCGTCGTAGATAATTTCTCCTTCAACACCGGATTCAATATACGCCATAAATGTTTTATCTTCCTGTCTACGCTTTATATGATTAATTGCTGGAACTGGAAGACCAATACCCACAATCAGTTTTTCACCATTGCTAATCCTGGCAGCTAACTGGTATGAAATGCTCTCCGACACCAGGCATGTTCGCGATAGATTTCCACAATAGTGATGATACCTATTTGGCAAATAAGAGATACAATGCAATGATGAAGGTGCAATAAATACCTCATCAAATAAATTCCTATAGCAAAAACTACTGTAATGTTTAATCACTTTATCCGGTAGCTGGATAGCGATTCTCGCTTTCCTCAGCCGAGCAGATTTTATGCATTGTTCTATATCAAGATCTATAGGCTCTGTCTCTAGAACAATGTTTCCATCCGGCGTAAATCCTGATCCTCTTAGTAAAACCAAATCACTATCTGGCAATGAATAATATAGATGCACATATCCCGGCAAGAGAGATACCAGTATTACCCGTTGTTGCCTCAACAATCGTAGTTTGTGAATCTATCTGCCCATTTTTTATAGCTGATTCAAGCATTGACTTGGCTGCTCTATCTTTAATAGAACCCCAAGGATTAAGAAATTCTAATTTCACATAAATATCTGCATATAAATCTTTTGAGATCTTTTCCAACTTTATAATTGGTGTATTTCCAACCACATCATGTAATAACATTTAATTTCTCCCCCTTTAGTTTTAAATTATATAAACTTATATAGATTACTAAAACGTATACTTTAGAATAACAAACCTCCTATCTCATTGATATTCACTAAAAACAATTCAAACAAATGATATAATTACATACTTTTAAAATGTGGAATTATATCATTTCAAGCCATATCAATTAGTTAATGAAACTTGTATATTTTTAACTGCCCTTTCAAATAAATAAAATTTAAACCTTTTAATATATAACAAATATTAACTAATTTTCTAAAAGAAAAATAACAAAAACATTAACAAGATCACAAAAAACCAAGCACCACGCGGTTTTTCAATCCATCAATCACTTGCAATTAATGCATCCATTACCAGAGCGATATAACAAAATTATATTTAAATAAAAATAATTGTGAAAATATTTATATCTATATTTTTAATATAGTTGTTTGCACTAATAGATTAACTTCATAATTTAAAAGGTAATAACACGCCTACTTAGATAACTTTAGATCTGTTTAAAAACAACCAATTTAGAGGCATGTAAATTCAGGTTCGGCTTTTTGGGTTAGAAGGTATCGGCAATCAATCCGTCCGCTATTTCCAAGAGAAAACTTATCTAACTACGATATCTCGAATGTTCTATTTGAGACATATTTTTAACCGACCAAATACCATTTCAATTAGAAATTATTTTACTCTGATCTTACTTCGGATATTTAGTACTCTTCTTAAGCGAAGTTCAAGTTAACTATATAAATATAGTCGAAACTTATAAATAGTTATATTTAGATATCATTATATTTAAAAAAATATTCGTGATAGGAAATACGTAAATAATGAACATTTTATTGATGGAAAATAAAATGGCTCTAATGAGATGGACAGCTACTCTGGTACTGTTTTAATACAATAAATCTATTGCAATTATGCAGTATAACAGTACCAGTTACCTTTAAAATATGTCTCAGCTAAATTAATATCAGAGATTTTACAAATCACTTATTCATTACCGGAATATTCCCCCGCAACCAACTGCCTAATTTACGCTGATAAAACGGCTGTGTGTGCTGAATCAAATAGTGGCTGATACCACGTTCCTTTTCATCAACCAGACAGAAGTCAATCGGTTCTGCTTCGGAGGTGTATTCGCAGGCAATACCGCCAGCTTCCTGAATTAGCTGTTCAATCTCATCCTCCGTGCCATTCATTTCCAGCCCAATTAATAAATTGGGTTTCTCATCCACATTTTTATCATGGGCTTGAATGATAAAAGCACGGCGAACAGGTTTACGCTGACTAAATAAACTGACCAAAGCTTCAATGAGTTGCGAAGGATATTCTTCCGGCTGGCTAAGTGTTATCGCGCTGCCACTTGGCACATCAACTTCAACCGAAACTAATTCATTTAATGAACTCATAAAAATCTCCAATCAGTTTTTTTATATAAAATGGATTTATTTCGCTTTCGCCAACAACAAATTAGCAATCGAGCGAACCCCATAACCTGTTGCGCCAGCCGACCAATGTTCTACCGCAGATTTACGGTAAGTTGCAGAGCAGTCAATATGAACCCAGCCCTTTTGGTATTCTTCCACAAAGTGAGACAGGAAAGCCGCCGCAGTACTGGCACCGGCACTATGTGATGGTGCAGCCACATTGTTCAAGTCAGCAAAATTTGATGGCAGTTGGCTACGATGAAATTCAGCCAATGGCAGACGCCAGAATAATTCATTTTCAGATTCTGATGCAGCCAACAGATCCGCCGCCAGTTTATCATCAAAGCTGAATACACAGTGATAGTCATTACCCACAGCCGTTTTCGCTGCGCCAGTCAGGGTCGCCGCATCAATGATTAACTTCGCTTTTTCTCTACTAGCATCAATTAAACCATCAGCCAGCACTAAACGACCTTCCGCATCCGTGTTCATAACTTCAACAGATTTACCATTACGGTAACGGATAATATCACCCAGTTTAAAGGCATTACCACTGACCATGTTATCCGCAATGCAGAGGAACAGTTTAACGCGCTGTTTCAGGCCACGGCTGATTGCCAATGCCAGCGCACCTGCCAACGTTGCCGCTCCGCCCATATCCGATTTCATGGAGTCCATAAAAGAAGATTGTTTCAGGCTGTAACCACCGGTGTCAAATGTGATGCCTTTACCCACCAAACAGGCGAATACCGGCGCGTGTGGGTTATCAGTCGGGTTGTAATCCAGCGCCAACAAAATCGGATCACGGGAAGAGCCTCGACCAACAGTATGAATACCTGCATAACCCTGTTCACGTAAATCTTCGCCTTTAGTAATGCGATAATTTACCGCTTCACCAGCAACGCCACACATCAGGTCAATAGCACGCTTCGCCAATTGTTCCGGCCCAAGCTCTTCCGCTGACATATTGATAGTGTCACGCACCCAATCAATAATTTTAATTCTGCTTTCCAATTCTTGTTTTTCAGCCGCAGGCAATTGAGGCCATTCAATAGAACGGTTGCCTTTTGGCGCCCGGAAGCCTTGCCAGAATGCCCAACTTTTTTCTAAATCCCAGTCTTCGCCAACCAGAGCGACATGACGAATTCCCTGACCATCAATTTTACGCCCGGCACGTTGAACCGCACCCAATTTGCCTTTACCAGTCAGATGAATCGTCATCCCTTGCTCACTCGAACTAATCAGCGCTTTTTCACCCCAGCAAGCTGCTGCTGGCTCATAAGACAGTGTTATTGGCATGATTTGTTTAGTCATTCTTTTCTCACCTCTTATTATTCACCGCTTGATGGCAGCCAGGATTCTATTCAGACTTCCACCCATATCATTATTCGTCTGCCAGATATTAACCCTATAAAAAAACTGGCTAAAGCCAGTTTTTCATTAAAGCTCAGACTACCTTAAAACTGTGACAGATAAATAACAAATTAATGCTATTTGTTACTCAAACTCATCCAGCCAGACCAGAAGAATAGCTTCCAGAACTTTTTCATTGGATTTTTCAGGCGCATCATCAAAATCATCCAGATCACAAATCCATTGATGCATATCAGTAAAGCGAACTGTTTTTGGATCCAAATCAGGAAATTTGTCAAACAGCGCTTCACCGATTTCACGGCTATCAGACCATTTCAGGCTCATTGATATTTCTCCTGCCAATCAGTGCTCACGGGCATGGTTAATGGTGTATTTTGGAATTTCGACAACCAAATCTTCGTCCGAGACTCTGGCCTGACAACTCAGACGACTTTCCGGTTCGAGCCCCCAAGCTTTATCCAACATGTCGTCTTCCAGTTCAGAACTCTCTTCCAGTGAATCGAAACCTTCACGAACGATACAGTGGCAAGTAGTACAAGCACAGGATTTTTCACAAGCATGTTCAATCTCAATCCCATTGCGCAATGCAACATTCAGAATGGATTCCCCTTCTTTGGCTTCCAAAACTGCACCATCAGGGCAAAGATCGTTATGAGGTAAAAATATAATTTTCGGCATAATTAAATCTCGTCCACAGAATGGCCCGCCAACGCCTGACGAACAGATGAATCCATCCGGCGTGCAGCGAATTCCTGCGTTTGCTTATCCAGTTGTTTAATTGCGTTCTCAATCACTTCAGGATCACGCCCCTGAACGCTTTTTATAAGTGTTTCTACGGCGGTATCAATCGCCACGTGTTCTTGTTCATTCAGCAAATCGGCATCTTTTTCTAACGCACTGGTGACACTTTCCAGTACCCGCGCCGCTTCTACTTTTTGTTCTGCCAGTTTGCGCGCATTGATATCTTCTTGAGCATTCGCCATAGAATCTTTTATCATGCGGGCGATTTCTTCATCAGATAAACCATAGGACGGTTTCACTTGAATAGAAGCTTCTGCACCCGTGGATTTTTCCAACGCGCTCACGCTCAACAAGCCATCAGCATCCACCTGGAACGTGACCCGGATATGAGCCCCCCCCGCCGGTAACGGAGGAATGCCACGCAGGGTAAAACGGGCCAGTGAACGGCAATCACTCACCAATTCCCTTTCCCCTTGTACCACATGCATACTCATCGCACTCTGGCCGTCTTTGAAGGTCGTGAACTCCTGCGCTCTCGCAACCGGAATGGTTGTATTGCGTGGGATCACTTTTTCAACCAAGCCCCCCATCGTTTCCAGCCCAAGTGACAGCGGAATAACATCTAACAACAACATGTCGCTATCCGGTTTGTTACCCACCAAAATATCCGCCTGAATTGATGCACCGACAGCAACAACTTTATCAGGATCAATGGAAGTCAGTGGTTCACGGGCAAAAAATTCGCCAACCCTATGACGAACCAACGGTACACGGGTTGAACCGCCCACCATAACCACTTGTAAAACTTCGTCCGCAGAGACTTCAGCATCTTTCAACGCCCGGCGGCTTGCCAGCAAAGTCCGTTTTACCAACGGTGTAATCAGTGCTTCAAATTCGAGACGGGTGATTTTTCCCTGCCAGCCGGCAATGTTTATCTCTGCAACATCAGCATCACTCAAAGCGATTTTCACTTGAGCGGCAACGTCCAATAGCTGGCGTTGCAGACGATGGTCATCACGATTACCAATACCGGCCTGTTTACGAATCCAGTCAGCCAGTATCAAATCGAAATCGTCCCCACCAAGCGCGGTGTCACCGCCGGTTGCCAGTACTTCAAAGACACCTCGGCTTAACCGGAGAATGGAAACGTCAAAGGTACCGCCACCTAAATCATAAACTGCGATAACCCCTTCCTGACCAGAATCCAGCCCGTAGGCAATTGCAGCAGCGGTGGGTTCATTAAGCAGGCGCAGAACATGTAACCCGGCTAAACGCGCCGCGTCTTTTGTTCCCTGACGCTGGGCGTCATCAAAGTAGGCCGGAACGGTGATCACAACCCCATCAAGCTTACCATCCAGTGTTTCTTCTGCACGTTGTGCCAGCAATTTAAGAATTTCAGAAGAAACCTGAATAGGATCGACCAAACCCGTCGCCGTATTGATTAACGGCAGACCATTTTCACTCGCCTGAAATTGATAAGGAAGATTTGGGTAACGTTGCTGAATATCAGCCAGAGAACGCCCCATCATGCGCTTCACAGAACTGATGGTATTAACCGGATCATGCGCCGCCTGTTGACGGGCCAACCAGCCAATTTCAATACCATTCTCATGGTAGTGGACAACGGAAGGAAGCAGATAACGGTTTTCGCTATCCATCAGTGTTTCCGCGTGCCCACTGCGAACAGTGGCAACTAATGAATGCGTCGTGCCTAAATCAATACCGGCAGCTAAACGACGTTGATGTGGTACAGCGGATAAACCCGGCTCGCTGATTTGTAATAAAGCCATATACGCTTTCCTTAAAAGTCGTCCAGTAAACGTTCTTCCAGTTGTTCAACCTGCTGCTGCAATTTATCCAGAAAACGCAATTTACGAACGGTATCGGCTGCCTGTTCCCACTGCTGATCATTCAATTGTTGTTCCATTTGCTGACTGCGGGTTTTAATCATCCCGTTCAGACGTTCAGCGAAATCAGCCAGTGCCGCTTCTGCATTCGCTTTGCTTTCAATAAATTCCAACTCTTCCCGCAACATGAGCTGTTCCATCAGGAAAGTGTGGTCATTCATAGTGTGCTGCTCATTGGCTAAATCAAAACCATGCAGAGAAAGCATATATTCAGCGCGTTTTAGTGGATGTTTGAGCGTCTGATAGCCATCATTGATAGTCGCGGCTTGCTGCAACGCCAGCGTTTTTTCACGTTCCGGCTGATTAGCAAAACGATCAGGATGAAACTGACGCTGCAATTCCTGATAGCAGTGTGTCAGTTGTTCACGCTCAATAGCATAACGAGCCGGCAGCCCGAATAAAGTGAAATAGTCCATAATCTAAACTTACTCTGGATTTGGCCGAAAAACGGAATTAAACGTTAAAACTTTCTCCACAACCACATTCGCTGGAAACATTCGGGTTGTTGAATTTAAAGCCTTCATTAAGGCCCTCTTTAACAAAATCCAGTTCTGTACCGTCGAGATAGACCATGCTCTTGCCGTCTACGATAACTTTGACACCCTTCTCTTCAAACACGGTGTCGTCTTCGTTAATCATATCGGCAAATTCAAGCAGATATGCCATACCTGAGCAGCCTGATGTTCTGATGCCCAGACGCAAACCAACACCTTTCCCACGGTTACTCAGGAATGACGAAACGCGTTGTGCAGCACTTTCTGTAAGGGAAATTGACATACAACAACCTCACTTTTTAAAACCAGCAAAGGCGGATACTGGTTGGTATATCACAGCCAGCATCCACCAAATTTGTTTTCTATTTTTTATTATCAAGGGCAATTACTTGCCCTGGCGCTTACTTTTGTAATCCGCAACGGCCGCTTTAATGGCATCTTCTGCCAGAATAGAGCAGTGAATCTTCACTGGCGGCAGTTCTAACTCATTTGCAATTTCAGTATTTTTGATCGATTCCGCCTGCTCCAGAGATTTGCCCTTCATCCACTCAGTGACTAAAGAGCTGGAAGCTATTGCAGAACCGCAACCGTAAGTTTTGAAACGCGCATCTTCAATAATGCCTTCATTATTGACTTTGATTTGCAGTTTCATGACGTCACCACATGCAGGGGCACCGACCATGCCGCTGCCAACCGTTGGATCTTCATTATCGAAAGAACCGACGTTACGTGGATTTTCATAGTGATCAATTACTTTTTCGCTGTAAGCCATGATGTTATTACTCCTGAAACCGTCTGATTAGTGATGAGACCATTCGATACTGTTTAGATCCACACCTTGTTTAAACATTTCCCACAGTGGAGAAAGTTCACGCAGGCGGCCAATAGATTTGTGAATCAGTTCAATGGCGTAGTCGATCTCTTCTTCCGTGGTAAAGCGCCCTAAAGAGAAACGGATAGAACTGTGAGCCAGTTCGTCATTCATACCCAGCGCACGCAATACGTAGGAGGGTTCCAGGCTGGCAGAAGTACATGCAGAACCAGAGGAAACCGCCAGATCTTTTAATGACATCATCAGTGATTCGCCTTCAACATAGTTGAAGCTGACATTCAGAATATGTGGTGCGCCATGTTCCAGGTCGCCATTGAGGAAGACCTCTTCGATATCTTTGATACCCTGCCACAGGCGTAAACGCAGGCTACGCAGACGCTGAGATTCGCTTTCCATTTCCTGCCCGGCAATATGGTAAGCTTCACCCATACCGATAATTTGGTGAACAGGCAAAGTACCGGAACGCATACCACGTTCATGACCGCCGCCATGCTGTTGAGCTTCAATACGAATGCGTGGTTTGCGGCGAACATACAACGCGCCAATTCCCATCGGCCCATAAATTTTATGCGCAGAGAAAGACATCAGATCCACTTTCAGTTTAGTTAGGTCGATAGGTAATTTACCTACGCTCTGAGTCGCATCAACATGGAAAATGATACCGCGGCTACGGCACATTTCGCCGATTGCAGCGATATCCTGCACCACACCAATTTCATTGTTAACATGCATGATAGAAATCAGAATGGTGCCATCACGCACCGCGGCTTCCAGATCGTTTAAATCAATCAGTCCATTGCTCTGAGGCGCCAGATAAGTGACTTCAAATCCTTCACGCTCTAACTGACGGCAAGTATCCAGAACCGCTTTATGTTCGGTTTTGCTGGTGATGATATGCTTGCCCTTTTTCTGATAAAAATTAGTAGCACCTTTAATAGCAAGATTGTCAGATTCCGTTGCGCCGGAAGTGAAAACAATCTCACGGGGATCGGCACCCACTAAATCAGCAATCTGATTACGGGCAATATCAACCGCTTCTTCAGCCTGCCAGCCAAAACGGTGAGAACGGGAAGCCGGGTTACCAAATACCCCGTCCATGGTCAAATAATGCATCATCTTTTCAGCCACACGCGGATCAACCGGTGTCGTTGCTGAGTAGTCTAAATAAATTGGTAATTTCATTGCTCGCATGCTCCCTACTTCTAATACTTCAATTCATCACAAGTTCTGCTTATGCGCGCAGATTAACATTAATTGTCTCTTGTGCTCTGCCGTGAGGTGCACGGCGCTTATCGTTATCCTGGCGGTCAGCAACGTCTAATACTTCCTGGTTATTAACTAATTCTTCTAAACTGATGCTACTCAGGAAACCGGTAATACGGTCACTTAAATCGCGCCATAAAGTATGAGTCAGACAGCGATCACCACCCTGACACCCTTCTCTGCCCTGGCAACGCGTCGCGTCTACCGATTCATCAACAGCGAAAATAACTTCAGAGACGACAATTTTCCCGGCATCTCTGCCCAGTAAATAACCACCACCCGGACCACGGACACTTGAAACCAGACCATTTTTGCGCAAGCGAGAGAATAACTGCTCAAGATAAGAGAGGGAAATACCCTGACGTTCAGAGATGTCGGCCAGTGGTACTGGACCTTCCTGTGAGTGTAACGCCACATCAAGCATGGCAGTTACTGCATAACGCCCTTTAGATGTCAATCTCATAAATGATTACCCCGTGGTGAAATATGATGAAATTGTGTCATTCCTGAGTGTTTTAGTCAACTATTTAACCGAGTAATTTACTCAACTATTTTTTCGCCCATTTTTCAATGGAGGTCAGGATACCACGCAGAATATTCAGCTCCTGCGTTTCAGGCCGGGCGCGGGTAAAAAGCCGTCTTAACTTATTCATTATTTGACCAGGATGGGCTTTCCTAATGAAACCAGAGTCATATAACACACGTTCAAGATGATGATAAAAACGTTCCATATCATCAACTAATGGATATTCAGTCTCATCTGTTTTCTGCTCGGGTTTATCCTGACGCGCCAGATATGCCATACGAATTTCATAACTGACAAGCTGGACAGCCATAGCCAGATTTAACGAACTGTATTCCGGGTTAGTCGGGATATTCAGATGATAATGACACTTTTGCAATTCTTCATTCGTCAGCCCTACACGCTCACGTCCGAAGATAATTGCTACCGGCGCATGTTGAGCTTCCTGCACGCTGCGCTCGCCACATTCACGGGGTTCGACCATCGGCCATGAGAGGGTTCTTGAACGGGCGCTAGTGCCAATCACCAGTTCACAGCCAGCCAGAGCTTTATCCAGACTATCAACAATAGTCGCATTACCAATAACATCGCTGGCGCCAGCAGAAAGCGCAATCGCATGGGAATCTGGCTGAACCAGTGGATTAACCAGATAAAGGTTTGTTAATCCCATCGTTTTCATTGCCCGGGCGGTTGAACCCATATTCCCGGTGTGGGAAGTTTCAACCAGGATAATGCGGATATTTTCTAACATGACAACTTCTGGATTTTAATTATAAGAGCCAAATATCTTAACACAGCGTTAGTCATTTTTCCGAACTACTGCTATACTGCGCGCCGATTAATTATCCGTTCTTTAACATCCTGGTGGAAGATATCCCATGCATCCGATGCTGACCATCGCCATACGTGCGGCGCGCAAAGCCGGCAACCTGATTGCCAAAAATTATGAAACTCCCGATGCGGTTGAAGCTAGCCAAAAAGGCAGTAACGACTTTGTCACCAACGTTGACAAAGCCGCAGAAGCGCTCATTATCGACGTTATCCGCAAATCTTATCCTAAACACTCAATCATTACTGAAGAGAGTGGCGAACTGCTAGGCGAAGATGATGATATTCAATGGGTAATCGATCCACTGGATGGCACCACTAACTTTATCAAACGCCTTCCCCACTTCGCCGTTTCTATTGCAGTACGCATTAAAGGCCGTACTGAAGTTGCTGTTGTTTATGATCCAATGCGTAACGAGCTTTTCACCGCAGTCCGTGGTCAGGGTGCTCAGTTGAATGGCTACCGTCTGCGTGGCACCAATGCTCGCGATCTGGATGGCACTGTTCTGGCGACAGGTTTCCCATTCAAAGCAAAACAACATTCCACTGTTTATATTAATACCTTGGGCAAATTGTTTGTTCGTTGTGCTGATTTCCGCCGTACCGGTTCGGCAGCGCTGGATTTAGCTTATGTTGCAGCAGGCCGGGTTGATGGCTTCTTTGAAATTGGCCTGAAACCGTGGGATTTTATGGGTGGCGAACTGTTAGTACGTGAATCCGGCGGTATCATAACCGATTTCGTTGGTGGTCATAATTACATTCATTCCGGCAACATTGTTGCAGGTAATCCACGCGTGGTTAAAGACATTCTGGCCGAAATGCGTGATGAGTTATCAGAAGCATTGAAACGTTAACTTAAATTAATCTTTAAACTGGAATTGCATGGCGATAACAGGCAAACCGTAACAATGCGGTCTATCCTCCGCCCGGCAATTTCACCTGGCAACAAAAAAGTCACTGATGAACTTTTTTGTTGCCATTTTAAACCTGAATTATTTTGCTAACCAATAAACCGCTTCGTAAGGTTGTAACTGTCTATTTTTCGCAGGTAGCTGATGTTCAGGATAGTTCCCCATTAACTTAACCCATGAACAATCGGATAAAGAAGCGTCCAGCGACCATTCCTGCACTTCCGCACTGAGATTGGCGATAACCAGCAACGCTTGGTCTTCCCAACGGCGAACATAACACCAAAGCGAAGGGTGAGATGGCAACAAATCTTCATAGCTGCCGTAGGTCAATACCGGATACTCCTTACGCAGTTTTATTAAGCGCGCATAACAATGGAAAACGGAATCCTCATCTTTGATAGCATCTTGAGCGTTCACTTCTTGGTAATCACTATTCAGCGCTATCCAAGGTTCTCCCTGAGTAAATCCGGCATTGGAAGTCGCATCCCATTGCATCGGCGTTCGCCCATTGTCGCGGGATTTTTTCGCTAAGACCGATAAGATTTTCTCCTTATCATTGCCTTGCTCAATCTTCTCCCGGTAAATATTTAAACTCTCTATGTCCCGGTAATCTTCAATTTGAGAAAAATTAGGGTTAGTCATCCCCAACTCTTCCCCTTGATAGATGTAAGGAGTTCCTTGCATACCGTGCAACACCATTGCCAACATTTTAGCAGATGGAACACGCCAGACACCTTCACCACCAAAACGTGAAACAATACGCGGTTGATCGTGATTACACCAAAACAGCGCATTCCACGCCCGTTGATGCATGCCTTGCTGCCACTTAGCAAAGATTTTTTTCAATTCAATAAAATCGGGCAGTGCTGTAACCCATTTTTCACCATTGGGGTAATCGACTTTCAAGTGGTGAAAAGCAAAAACCATCGACAGCTCTTCACCATCTAATGAAGAGTAGCGCTGACAATTTTCCAATGAAGTAGAAGACATTTCCCCTACCGTCATCACTCCCGCCGGCTGGAACGCTTCCCTGTTTATTTCTTGCAGAAATTCATGAATACGGGGACCGTCCGTATAGAACTGACGCCCATCCCCCTGCGTTGCTTCAGGAAAATCCTGCTGCTTAGAAACCAGGTTGATGACATCCAGACGGAAACCATCAACACCAAGATCAGCCCAGAATTCACAAATCTTTTTCAGCTCAGCCCTTACGGGTTCATGCTCCCAGTTGAGATCTGCCTGTTCAACGGCAAACAGGTGTAAATAATATTGTTGACTCGCTTCATGCCACTCCCAGGCACCTCCGCCAAATTTTGACGACCAATTATTAGGAGGTGTTTCAGGTACTCCATCCCGCCAGATGTAATATTGCCGATAAGGACTATTAATATCCTGTGCTTGCCTGAACCAGGGATGTTGAGTAGAGGTATGGTTAAAAACAATATCCACAATCACCCGGATATCACGTTGATGTGCTTCATCAACCAGACGCTTAAAATCATCCATTGAGCCGTAAGCCGGATCAATCGCACAATAATCAGCAACATCATAACCGTTATCTACCTGTGGTGAGCAGTAAAAAGGCGTCACCCAGATAGCGTCCACACCCAGTTTTTTCAGATAATCCAGCCGGTAAGTAATGCCATTAAGATCGCCTGTTCCGCTACCGGTAGTATCCTGGAAACTCTTAGGATATATCTGATAGATGACACCCTGTAACCACCACGGAATAATTTTGTCCATCGAAAACGCCTTATCAATATATTTCCTGAATTGAATAACCTAAGTGGTTATTTTTATATCTGTTACTCAGATGAAGCTCTAACAGAATTATTCAACAGCTAACATACCGCTCATACTCTTCTTTCGATAAACAACCGTAGTCAGTATCAACGGAACAATGACGGCTACAAGCATAGCTAATACGTAGATTGCCCAAAATTGCGGTTTGATCGAAAGGATACCTGGCAAGCCACCAACGCCAATACCGTTTGCCAACACACCACTCAGTCCACATATTAATCCAGCCAAACCGGAGCCAATCATGGCACAAAGCATGGGAAATCGATATTTGATGTTAATACCATACATGGCAGGTTCAGTGACGCCTAAATAGGCTGAAATAGCAGCAGGTACAGATAATTCACGCTCATTATGCCTTTTGCTGACCAAGATAATACCCACAACCGCTGAACCCTGAGCAATATTGGATAATGCAATAATCGGCCAGATCGGTGTACCACCGATACTTTGCACCATCTGCATATCAATAGCTAATGTAGTTTGATGTATACCCGTGATAACCAGAGGCGCATAAAAGAATCCGAATAAAGCCGCACCAACAGGCGCAAAACTTCCCGTCATCAACGCCTTAACAACCCAGGCAACTCCGTCACCAATTAACCGGCCAAACGGCCCAATAAGGCTATGTGCTAAAAAGGTTGCCAATATTAACGAAACTACCGGAACAACCACCAAATAAAGATAACTAGGAACCACCTTCTTTAATTGAATTTCAATCCACCCCAACGTAATACCCGCCAAAAGTGACGGAATAACCTGCGCCTGATAACCCACTTTTCCAATCGTGAACAGGCCAAAATTCCATATATCAGGGATCTGTTGCCCTAATTGATAAGCATTCATAAGTTGCGGAGATACCAGGGTTATTCCCAATATAATTCCTAATATCGGGGTTCCACCCATTGTTCTAACCGCAGACCAACAAATCCCCACCGGCAGATAGAAGAATATTGCCTCTCCTAACAGCCATAAGAAATCATATATTGTTTTCCAGATAGGATATATTTGAGCTAAAGTTTTACCGTCACTAAAAGGAATATCACCAATAATATTACGGAAGCCCAGAATTAAACCGCCACTAATTAATGCCGGCAGGAGAGGAAAAAAGATTTCTGCAAACTGAGAAATGATACGTTCTTGCCATTTCATATTCTTTTTCTCAGCCTGTTTTATCTCTTTTTTACTTAATTCAGTTTTATCAAGATAGCTATTTAAAACCTGATAATAATCACCAACATTCGTGCCTATCACGACCTGGAACTGCCCTGCATTGGTAAAGCAACCTTTAACCATTGGCAGATTTTTTATTTCATCCGGTTGAGCTCTAGTCGGTTCAACCAAAGAAAATCTCAACCGGGTAATACAATGCGTTACACTGGCTATATTTTCACAACCACCGATTAATGTAATTAGTTTTTCTATGTCTTTATAATTTATTTTATTTTTCATAATAGCCAGTCATCATAAGTTAGTATCAGTTACTATGCCATGCTTAGTAAGATAATTTCATCCTAATATTATTTAGTTATGCTTGTCATGGGAACGTTCCCAAAAATGCGTTAACGATCACATTGAATCAACAATATTCTTATTTTTAAGCCAACTTACTCGAAATGATTACTTGCTGTTTAGGATATTTCTGATTTATTTGAGCTATTAATTGACCAGCGGCATATTTACCAGCTTCACCATAACCTAAATCCACAGAAAGCGTGTCAGGATACAAAAAGTTCAGCAAAGGAGTACTACCAATGCTACCTATTTGTATATCTTCCCGGTTATTTTGTTGTAAATACTTATATGCGCCTAATGCCAGGCTATCGGTTGCACAAATTAAGGCCGTCGTTTCCTTTCCTAATACCTTGTCGACATGCTGAAAGCCACTCTGATAGTTTAAATCACATTGAACGGAAAGCGGGTGTAACGCCTTCTGTTCACAACAATCCAGATAGGATTGATGACGACGAAAACCTGTCGTGGCATCACAATCGCGTACACCAAGAAAACTGATCTCTCTGTGACCTCGCTGATAGAGTTCATTCATCAATAGACGAACAGCACCAACATCGTCATAGCATACAGAAGAAAAATCAGTATATTCGCGCGCAAATACCACTATTTTGTCACGCCAGGGCAAAAGGGATTCTTCCGGCAATCCGGTGAAACCAAACAAAATAACACCATCTGCATGACGTAATGCCAACTGACGCAGATGTTCCTGTAAAAGCTGGGGATCAAAATTACTTTCCATGATAATGGGGTCATAACCATGCTGATAAAACAGCGGCAACATCGTACTTATTGATAAATTTTCCGAAAAAGACCCCAACCGTGACACAATTAAAGCAATAATTTTGTCACTTTTCACTCGCATCGCTCTCGCTGATTTAGAGGGAATAAAGCTATTTTGATGAATAATCGCTTCAACTCTTTCACGTACTTGTGGACTGACGCTATTTTCGTTGTTTAATACCCGCGAGACGGTTGATTTACTGACATTAGCCAGACGTGCAATATCTTTTATTGTTAATTTATTCGACATGATATCTCATAAAAACATTATTATTAGAAGTATCCAGTTTCTTACAAAAATATCATAAGAAACTGAATTCATGTTGTTAATAATGATGAGCTTTAACCTGTGGTCGCAGGAAAATAGCAGGAAAAGCAACTAAGGCCATTACCCAGAAAATGCCGCTGTGCAGATAATCATACATAAATCCTGCAACTACCGTCATAACAGCGATACCACCCCCCATTGCCAGTGCAGAATAAGCCGCCTGCAAACGAACAATTTCCCCTTCCTTTCTCGCGCTGATAAAACGCATGGCTGCCAAATGGCAGACAGTGAACGTACCACAATGTAAGATTTGAATGATAATCAACACCGGTAATGTCGTGAATGTGCCCATCAATCCCCAACGGACAACCCCACATATACCGGAAAGCAACAGAAGATTACGGGCATTCCAGCGCCGGAATAATTTATTACTCAGCGTAAAAATAATAACCTCAGCCACTACCCCCAACGACCAAAGATAGCCAACTACCGAAGCGGAGTAACCTGCTTTTTCCCAGTAAATCGCACTGAAGCTGTAATATCCCGCGTGAGCGCCCTGCAATAAAGCCACGCATAGCAGGAACCGGCATACTGATTTTTCAGACAATAACTGTTTAAATGACACAACATCAACTTTAACTGACTTGGCTTCACCAACAGGCATGATGGAGGGTTTAAGCAATGTCGCCAACAACGTTGACAAGACACTGAATAGTATGGTTATCAGAATCGCCTGATGTCCCCAGACAGAGATCAATTCCCCGGTCAGCGCCGAGCTGATAATAAAGGCAATGGAACCCCAGACGCGTATTTTGCCATAATCAAAGGGAAATTGTTTTTGCCATGTTCCCGCCAATGCATCACTTAATGGCATCATCGGCGAAAAAAACAGGTTGAAACCAATCATGATGAACAGCAGCCATGCCCAGTGATTTCCCAATGTAAACCCGATAATAGAAATCAGGGTCAGCAATGCTAATACACGCAGCGCGAAAATAAGTTTTGCGGGATTTTTAACGGTAGGCGCAATTAATAAACTCCCCAGGAAACGGGAAACCAAGCCCGCCCCCAATAAAATCCCCATCATATCGGGTTTTATTCCCTCACCCTGGAGCCAGACTGCCCAGAAAGGCAAAAATATCCCGTAAGAAAAGAAATACGTGAAATAATCTAACGCCAGCCAACGTGTCGACTGAATAACCATTAATCCTCCCTGGTTAAAAGTGCAAAAAACCCGCTCAAAACTAACTTGATTAGCTTAAGAAATTAAGATATCAAGGGCTATTCTGAGATGGACATTCCTGCGGAAAATCCATCCGTAATTCCTCTAAATATCTCGCTTAAGCAAACAATGTCAGCCGGAGCAGGTTTTGTAATGACTTATTGAAATTATAATTTATGCGTAAACCGGATATTTTGCACAAATAGCCAGAACTTTTTGCTTAGTCGCTTCAATGATCGCTTCATCATTGATGTTGTCCAATACATCGCACATCCAGCCAGCCAATTCACAAGCTTCAGCTTGTTTGAAACCACGGCGGGTAATCGCCGGCGTACCAACACGCACACCTGAAGTCACAAATGGGCTCTTCGGATCATTGGGTACACTGTTTTTATTTACCGTAATGTTGGCACGGCCCAGTGCAGCATCGGCATCTTTACCGGTGATATTTTTGTCAACCAGATCCAGCAGGAACAGGTGGTTCTCAGTACCACCGGAAACCACTTTGTAGCCACGTTTCAGGAAAACTTCAACCATTGCTTTAGCGTTATCAGCAACCTGATGTTGATATGCTTTGAATTCCGGCTCCATTGCTTCTTTCAATGCAACCGCTTTACCGGCAATAACATGCATCAGAGGTCCACCCTGACAACCTGGGAATACAGAAGAATTCAGTTTCTTATACAGCTCTTCGTCACCACCTTTCGCCAGGATCAAACCACCACGTGGACCCGCCAGTGTTTTATGCGTGGTAGTCGTCACGATGTGAGCATGAGGAACCGGGTTAGGATAAACGCCTGCGGCGATCAGGCCAGCGACGTGTGCCATATCAACGAACAAATAAGCACCAATGCTGTCTGCAATTTCACGCATTTTTGCCCAATCAACAACGCCAGAGTAAGCAGAAAAACCACCGATAATCATTTTTGGCTGGTATTTTTGGGCTTGCGCCGCGATATCGTCATAATCAATTTTACCGCTTTCATCAATACCGTAAGGTACGATGTTATATAACTTACCAGAGAAGTTAACTGGAGAGCCATGAGTCAAATGACCGCCATGTGCCAGATTCATCCCCAACACAGTATCACCCGGTTGCAGCAAAGCCATATAAACCGCCGCATTCGCCTGAGAACCCGAATGTGGCTGAACGTTGGCATAATCAGCACCGAATAACGCTTTAGCACGATCAATCGCCAGTTGCTCAACAACATCTACATATTCACAACCACCGTAGTAGCGTTTACCCGGATAACCTTCAGCATATTTGTTAGTGAGCTGGGAGCCTTGTGCCTGCATGACTCTTGGACTGGTATAGTTTTCAGAGGCAATCAACTCGATATGTTCTTCCTGACGAACAACTTCTTGTTCCATCGCCTGCCATAGTTCGGGATCATAACTAGCAATATTCATTTCACGCTTTAACATTGGGTTCTCCAGACTCAGCTAACTTCTCTTCAAACAACACCCCAAAGGGCAGAATGGCACACAGTGTAAACCCTTTTCACTGAATGAGATAGTCTTGACAAAATATTTTACGCAAACGATTGCACATCAATTACAGCAAGGCATCGGTTCTTTACAGGCATAACAAAAACTTCCTGTATTTTCCCTCATTATCGGAATTTGTGACCTTGATCGGCCCCTCCCTTGGTGTAAATATCTACCAAGAATATTTTTTCACCATAAAGACCACATTTTATATTTACAAGATCCTCAAAAAGTTATAAGTTGCATTTAAATTACATGTTATAACTTTCATTATCACTTGAAAGAAATTTAGGAGCTTCACCATGCTGGATGGTCAAATCATTGCAACTGTCAAATCAACTATTCCACTGCTTTCTGCCACTGGCCCGAAACTAACCGCCCATTTCTATGAGCGGATGTTCAAACATAATCCTGAGCTGAAAGATATTTTCAACATGAGCAATCAACTCAATGGCGATCAGCGTGAAGCCCTGTTCAATGCTATCTGCGCTTATGCAGCCAATATTGATAATTTGGCAATACTGTTGCCGGCAGTTGAAAAAATCGCGCATAAACACGCCAGCCTGAATATTCAACCAGAGCATTATCAGATTGTCGGAACTCACTTGCTGGCAACGTTAGATGAAATGTTCCAGCCGGGAAATGAAGTGCTGGACGCCTGGGGAAAAGCGTACGGTGTGCTAGCTGATGTTTTTATCAATCGTGAAGAGCAGATTTATCATCATGACGAATCAGTCGATGGTGGTTGGCGTGGTCTACGCCCATTCCGTATCAACCGGAAACAGGTAAAAAGTGATGTGATTTGCAGCTTTGAATTTGTGCCACAAGATGGCGGGAAAGTGATGGATTATAAACCCGGTCAGTATCTGAGCATTTATCTGGAAAACGACAGTTTTGATAACCGCGAAATTCGCCAGTATTCACTGACAGCAGCCCCAAACGGCTCCAGCTACCGGATTGCTATCAAACGTGAGCCACAAGGGACAGTTTCCAACCATATGCATGATAAAATGCAAGAAGGCGATACTGTCTGGCTGGCCGCTCCACGTGGGGATTTCTTCCTTGATATTAAACCAGAGACACCGGTTACTCTGATTTCTGCTGGTGTCGGCCTGACACCCATGATGAGTATGCTGCATCACCTCCACCAGCAAAACCACAACAGTCAGATTAACTGGTTACATGCGGCGGAACACGGTGGTCATCACGCGTTTACCAATGAAGTGACCACTATTGCGCAGGCAATGCCAAATCTTAGCAGCACCATCTGGTACCGTGAACCAAGGGATGAAGACCAGCAAGGCGTCCATTATCAACACAAAGGTTTTATGGATATGGCGGTGCTAAATGACACACTGAAAACGGCAGGAATGCATTTCTATTTCTGTGGCCCGGTTCCCTTTATGCAATATGTAGCAAAACAACTATTAGATATGGGAATTGATAAGCAATATATTCACTATGAATGCTTCGGTCCGCATAAAGTGATTTAAATTTTCAGTTTAATTGAGTTTGTTTATCATGGAGCCCGTCCCATTGGACGTCAGCTCCATTGATTTCAAAAATCATGGATAAATCGGATTAAAAAGATGCTGAAATGCCTTACAGCGTTATGTGGCGTTGGTGTATTTTTTCTCTTCCTCAGTGAATGGTAGCATACTTTCTTTTCTATTCCCTGTCAGTTGATACAAAAAATGGCCCACCTGTTCTGTGAGCCACTTTTATTCTTATTACAACTTTCTTATTTTTTCTTTTTATTATAAAGCGTTAATCAGGCAAACTTCCCCTTGCCGATGGTGGTATCTGTCCACGCCATTGCAATAGCGACTTTCGCCTTACTATCCAGATTCTCAATGAAACCATTATCCCCCGCTGTCGGGGCAAAACTGCTCATGGCCTGAATCAAAGAATCAACCGCATTATCTGACAATGCAGTAAATTCACGCTCTCCTGATGTATCTTTATTACCCATCTGAGCCACTAATTTGGCACGATGACCATTAAAGTAATCATGAAAGGTCACTGACCCCACCGATTCAAATATACCTTGAGCGGTTTTATCCTGAGCAGGACGATTCACCGACAGCACCAAATCGTATCCACTGCGCTGGAACCACAGGTTTTGCCAGTCAACGCCGTTGAACAAGACCATATCTTCTGCGCTAATATCGCTAACCCGGTTATCAATCACCTCTGTGCTGACCACAAAGCTGTCTGCACCCGCGCCCCCCTGGAAGCTGTTCTGATAACCGCCCAGTACCAACAGATCCTGGCCCTCTCCGCCGTCAAACTGACTGAACTTCGAAATAGCCGCCGCTATCAGGTGATCATCACCTTCTCCACCGTTAATCACCGCATGGTAGCCCATCAGTTTAACCGTATCATTGCCGGAATAACCATCGATCCGGTTGTCATTACCAAATACTCTGGCAAAGTCATTGCCTTCACCTAAATCAACCCGGTTGTTATTGCCGATGGTCACAACATAGTCCTGACCTGCTCCGGTATCCACCCGGTTATAGTTGCCGGAGGTGACAACATAATCCTGCCCGTTACCCGCATCAATAAAGCCACCTTCACCAAAGACAAACGCCTGATCATTACCTTCGCCCATAAAAACCTGGTTAATGCGTCCGGCCACCACTGCGGTATCATCACCATTGCCACCAAACATCCAGTTTTCACGTCCCATCAGAACGCCCATGTCATTCCCTTCACCACCAGCAAAGATGTTGGATGTTCCTAATGAATAATAAACATCATCACCACGACCACCCCAGAAGTTGTTATTATCGCCCAAATAGGCACCGAGATCTTTACCGTCACCACCCCAGTTGAAGTTATAATTACCCAACGACACATGAATATCACCATCGCCTTGCAGATGACGACTGTTACGCAGGAAATCAAAGGTTTTTTGCCTCATATTGAGCAGATCTGCTGTTAGATTCTCTTTCAAATTGGTCACTAATGATTTCATCTCCGCTTGTTTATCTTTGCTAAACATCGTTGCAAACAGGTTAGGTAAATTCAGCGAATTAAAGCCAAATGCACGTTCTGCTTTGCTATTAGCTTGAGCGCTATCACCGTTGATGCTAACCACAGATCCTTGTCCCTGACCTTCATCAGGCGCTTTCTCTTTCAAGCCATGACTTTCCACAAATGTCCTGACGCCATTTTCTCCCATATTGATGCCAGCCTCCAAACTATCCAGCAATTTCTCTGGATCGGTGAAGGCTTTCAGTTGATCACCGCTAAATTCCCTTATCACTGCCAGCATTTCTTTCAGAATAGCCTTGCCATCAACAGGCTTGCCTGTGCGGGAAACAATATGTCCATCTGCGGTGTAGTCCACACCAAAGATATCCGCTAAGGTGGTATCCGCATTTACACCAGCTAATCGGCCAAGCAGCTTATTCTGAAGCTGACGCGGTAAGTCCTCCGGATTATAAGTAAAGGTTGTTTTCGCCATACCCGTTGTCGAGTATTGCTGAGTCATCAAACCAAACAGGGAACCCAAGTTGGTATCCAAAATTGACTGGATGTTGTCACCAAACATAAAGTTCCAGTTACCGGTCGTAACCTGAATATCAGCACCACGCCCCCCAACGGCAAAGTTGAAAGCCAGCTGCTGATTGGCCTGACGGAATTTGTCTGCACGGCTTATTTTGCCCATCTCAATACTATTGCCATTTTCACCCAGCCACTGATTGAACTTTTTGTTCAGTGCTGATTCGGCGTCATACTGCAAGCCACGGCTGCTACGTTCATGCTGTGAGTCCAAATTAAGCAGTGTTTTGTAATCCACGCTGCTGGTTTGGTCTAAACCAGACATATCACGCACAAACTTCTTCGCACCGGCGATTGTCCATTGCTGATCTTGTGTCGCTAACCAATCCTGCTTTTCACCGGAACGGGCAATACCTTTCAATACGTCAGCAACACGGGTAGCACCATCAAATGGATTGACCAACGGTGGCGTTGGGATGGATTTATCCATCATCACAATCAAGTCATTACTACGACCTTGGTTGAAGCTGATATTATGGTTACCAATAAACATCTGCGCCCCTTCAAGCGCCTGATAGCCGCCAATATCAAAACTATGTTGACTATCACCATGACCAATGTGAACCATCACATTGTTGTCACCGAAAGCCAGTGATTTAAAACCACCGGCCCCCACTTTAATACCGACATTCGATGTACCCCAATTAAGCGCAGTAAACTCTCCATCACCGACATTCACCTGGATATTACCGGAGTAACTGAGCTGACGATGCGAGTTATCGCTGGTGTTAACCTTTTTACGCTTCTGTGGTTCAATGAAAACTTCAGTGTTATCCGCAATCGCCCCTTTGGTAACCGAATCAGCCTCTGTGTAGCCTACTTTAGCGAAGTTGATATCGCTTTCAGCAATACCACGACGAACCTGTTCTGTATGAGTTATCAGTTTATCCTCTGCATTCCAGCTCAAGACGATTTTGTTATCAGGCAAGTTGTTAACCCATTGGTTATTTTCATCACGGGTAAATTTACGGCCTGTTGCGTCAACCGCTACTTCGCTACTACGGGCTGAAACATCACTGCGGATACCCTGTTTATCCAACTCAGTAATAAAGTGACGAGCAAAGCCATTCCGCTTATCATCACTAATCAGTGAACAACCCACCAGGCTGATGTGATCGGGTTTGCTGATGGCCTTTTCGCCCAGCTTGGCGTTCTGATAAAACTGCGTTAATTTCGTCGCCAATCTATCGGCACTGTAACCACTCAGACGGATGTTATTCTGCTCTGACGTATCACGGCCATGACCAACAACCTGCCAGCGTAATTTGTTTGATAATTTAGACAGATTGCCATAAGCAACCCGATATTTACCGTTGGAGTCAAGTTGAATAATCACGCTGGAATCCGGATGTTTACCCGCCAGATTAGCTGCTGCTCTGGCGGCTATCGGGTCATCTTCCATCTGAAGAATGATCTGACCATCAAAGCGAGTTTCACGGCTATCAGTCTGTGGAGTCACTTCCACCGTTTGCCAGGCATCAAGTGGTTTGTTCAGATGACTATCGTCGATAATAACAGGCTCTGTCCCTTTATTTTTGCCAGATAACCCATCTAAATCTTCCAGCGCAGGGCGGTTTTGTGGTTTTACCGCAGCATACTTCTGATAAAACCCCTGAGTTTCTTTAAACGCGTTATCCAGCGCCTGATTTACCCACGCCTTACCCGATCCCCCAGCAATATCTGCCAGATCCTTATAATTGGCGGTGTAGCTGTTCAATACCTGCTTACGCTCATCACCGGTTGCCTGTAACGCTTTGTAAACCACCAGACTTTCGTTGACGGAATGACCACCATCAAATACCAGAAATGCCAGGGTATTGAGATAGCTCTGACCCTTCGGGAAGTCAGGCTGCTTACTGGCGATATAGTTATTGAGATGAACCATGATATTGGTCGAGCCAGACGCGCCTGTCACCACAGAATGGCCTTGTGCTAATGCATTACCCTCAAATGCAGTTTCCCGTCCGGGGATCAGGATCCGCCCCGCCGCGACTTTCCTGCCATACAAGAAGTCATCATGCTTACCATTCGCAGGCTGGTAAGGCAGCGCCGTACCATAATCGTTAGTCTGCTTTCCTGTTATTTCGACTTTGTACGTAACATCATTTCCGGCAGTGAGTTCAGTACTGGTTGAACGGGCTTTAGTGATCACATCCTGGTAGAAAATATCGCCTTCTCTCTTCCAGGCAGCGCTATCCATCCCCATTCCCCGAGTGGTCGCCATTTTTACCGCTAGAAACGGCACCTTAATCACAGAAAAACCATCATCGACTTTAATCATCATGATCTTGAAATTGGCAAAAGTTGGTTCGCCCAGAAACGCTGTTAACTCAGGCACCCGGCTGAACCAAGGGCGAAAATCTTTATCAATATCCTTGGCAAAAGATTGCATCTTTTCGGCAATTTTCTGGTCACGCTCAGCCCCCTCAGGATAAAAACCACTTATCCACTGTTCAAATTCCTGTACCAAGAAGTTACCTGTTCGTTCAGCGGTATCTTTCGCCTCCGGTGATGCTGTTTTCACCAGTTCATAAGCCAGTTCAGAATCAAAATGGCGGCCAAACAGGTTATCAATATATTGTCCGGTGGCCTTCTCTTTGTTGGCATCAGCCAATAGTTGCTGAGCCAGCGTGTGCAGTTCAGGATGTGCTTGCAACTGGGTGGCAGCATCCTTAAATAATTTGATGGTTTCCTGTTGGGTCACTTGTCCGGTTAGCCAAAGTTCTCTGGCTCGTTCAATCAGAGAGTGACCTTCCGGGATAGCCGCCTGCTGCAACCGGCTGACGAAAACAATAAGGCTTTCACTTTCGGTCTTAGGTACATCCCGCTCTGCTACAGAGTTAATCTGGGTTAATGGCTTAATTTGTAAATCAGTGAGACGATTAATTTCGCTTTGCGCAATATCACCTTTCAGGCCCACCACACGCCCGAACCCATCAAAAGATACCTGCTGACCGAACTGTGACACCTGCTCAGGTGCCACAGTGATCCCCAAAATCCCAGCTGATTCAGCTCTCTGAGCCTGAAGATGAGCAACCAGCACCCCCATCTCAAAACGCAAGCTTTTCACCAGCTTACTACGCTGAGTGAATTCCTCGCGATCATGCTGTTGCCAATGAGCCAGCGCGTTCTCAAGCTGCAATACATGCTGTTCATCGGGCCGTTCGACAGTGCTGTTAAAAGCCTCACGTACAGCCACCAGCGCCTTACTAGGCAGATCGGTATTTATCGAACCAAGACGTCTTTTGGTAGAATCAATAAACCGTTTGTCTCCCTTATCCAGTAAGACAAGTTCCAATTCTTTAAGTACAGAAGAACGAGATTTAGGGTTATTTCCCCCTAATCCTTGCAGATCAATACCTGAAATCGTCGGCGCTTTTCTGGTTAACTCTCTGGGTTTATTTAAGGTTGACTCCACAGTGCCATCGGATGATGCTTCGGTAAACATTGACATGATCGAAGCCCCGGTATTTTCTGAATGAATACCCTTGTTGAGCTGTAGCCGATTGACTGCCTGTTGCGCATTATTCAAAGCAGCCAAATCTTCTTCTGTTAGTGCCAGATCCTCACTACTCCAACCGTCAGTTTCAGCTTTTAATGCAGGATCGATATGACTCTTCGGTGCCTCTATCTCAATTGGTGTATACGCTTTTCCAGACAAGCCACTGCCAGTCGCCCCGGTACGATCCGGTTTAGCATCATCAGCCTGTTTTGCGCCTTTTGCATTATCCTGCGCCTGAGCCGCTTTATTTGTCGCTGCTGTACTATCACTTTCACCACGCTGTTTCGCTTTTTCATACGCGGTATTGGCGTCACTCGCCGCTTTCTCAGCCCGTTGTTTCTGTAATAATGCCTCTTCTTTTTTCAGCTCTGCTTTTTTCTGAGCGTCTGCAATATCTTTGTCTGCACTATCTACATTCTCAAAGCTTTTGTTTAAACCCGCTTCTGATTTTTCAATTGCTGTTTTTACTGCCTCTCGTTTATTAATAAAGTGCTGCTGTGCAGCAACTAATTTTTTCTGTGCGGTAAGCTTGGCATCATTTAATTTATTCTGGGTACTATCTAAATACCCAATAGCAAACCGATTACGCCACTCATCACCTGATTTGCCATCATAATTCCCATAGTTATTAAGCGTATCCATGCCTTGAGTCATGGAAAATAGTTCTTTTGTGACTATCCTGGACTCTTCACTTATTGCATCACGCTGTACTTGCCCATTGTTATTCAGCGCATCTTGATTGGTTGATTCTAGTTGGAATTGTGATTTTGAAATTGTTTTAAGCTGTTTATCTTTCTCTTGTTCCAGGAGTTGACGATTTATCTCAGCTTTTTCTTTATCGCTTAACGCATTTTGCGCGGCTTTATCCTGCTTCGCATGTCTGATAACCGCATCAGCTTGTGGTGATGCCTGATCCTGAGCTGAATTAACATTATCTCCAATCTGCAAGGCATTCTGGATAACCTCAGTATCAGGCGTCTCCACCGGGGTTATTGTGCCACTCAAGTTGTTAGCCAGATCCGAACTCACTTCATCAATTTTATCCATCTGGAAACCATCAATGGCAGAAACTTCGGCTAAATTAATCGCGCCTCTACCTTTATTGGTTCCAGAAGTACTCGCCTCATCACCATGGATCAGATAATTAATCGCGTGGCTACCTTCCACATTTAACACAGTTTGTTTAATATTCTTAAACAGAGAAGAGAGATGACTACTTTGTGTGTTGCTCTCCGCAATAGAAAGACTGTAGAAATCACCATTACCAACCTTAATCGCCACATTATTGCGTGCATAGGAAGCATTGATCCCCAGACCATCACCAATATGAATATTGGCATTACCTTTGCCTTTCATGATCGCAACATTAAGACCATTCCCGACTTTGGTATTAATGTTATATTCACCCCACACCGCGTTGACTGAAACGCCATCACCCACTTTGGTATTCACATTCAGGTCGCCATGCGTTGTAGTCACGCTTAACCCATTCCCCACAGTGGTGGTGATATTAGCTTTACCCTTTGCCGCAGTAACCTGTATACCATCACCGACTTTAGTGACGATATTGCCTTTACTCCACAAAGCATTAAAACTGTCACCGTTACCTACTTGAGTCACAATATTGGCATCAGCTTTGGCAAGCACCACATTATTCCCGTCGCCTACCTTAGTAATGATATTCGCTTTGCCCCAGGCTCCCGTGTAATCATTACCGTCACCAACATGGGTGACAATATTGGCATCGCCCTGAACGACGGTGACTTCTTGCATCCCCCCTATTTTTGTAATGATGTTCGCTTTACCTTTGGCGAAATTATAACGTTCGCCATTCCCGACCTGAGTCAGAACGTTGGCCTCACCCCAAACAGCGTTAATACCGGTGCCATTCCCCACTTTGGTAATGATATTGGCTTTACCTGTAGCGAAACCAACGGTTGTACCATCACCAACGTGTGTCATGATGTTACCCACATCGGAAATAAGCAGGCCGACCGTAGTACCATCACCCATTTTCGTCAGAATATTGCCTTTACCCAATAGCACGGCAGCAGTCGTTGATGCTCCCATATGAGTGACTACATTAGCCTCAGCCGCAGCCACAACGCCCATAAAACCCTGACCCACTTTGGTGACAATATTGGCTTTACCCAGTGCCAGCACCCCTGTTAAACCGTCGCCAGCATGGGTCATGATATTAGCTTGACCAAACATTGCCGCCAGCGTTGTACCATCACCGCTCTTGGTCATCACGTTCAACTCACCGGCAAACAAACCAATACTTGTTCCACCTCCATCATGGGTGTAGATATTGGCATTACCCACCATTAAGCCGACAGTCAAATCATTACCCACTTTCGTCAAGATATTGGCTTGCCCGATCATAGCGGCAAATGTTTGACCATTACCGACATGGGTCATCACATTGGCCTCGCCTATCATTGCTGCCAGCGTCATGCCATTACCCACTTTAGTGGCGACATTGCCTTTGGCCAGCATCAGGGCAACACTCATCCCATCGCCAACATGAGTAAACACATTGCCAGCGGCTACCATCAGTGCCAGCGCATTGCCATCCCCCACTTTGGTAAAGACATTACCCACCCCTCCCATCAGCGCCCAGGCATCACCTTTGCCAACATGGGTAAAGATGTTGCCTGCACCAATCATGGCCGCAATCGCAGTTCCATCCCCAACTTTAGTGAAGATATTGCCTGCGGCCCCCATCACACCCAGCGTCTGATGGTGACCAACATGGGTAAACACATTACCAATACCGAACATAATGCCGGTAGTATCACCGTTGCCTACTTTGGTCAGGATGTTGACACCCCCCAACATCACACCCTTCGTACTACCACTACCAATGTGAGTAAGAACATTCGCGCCACCGCCCATCACCGCAACAGCATCACCTCTCCCTTTTTTGGTCAGGATATTGGCACCGCCCAGCGCAATTGCTGTGGTATCTGACATTTCATTATCACCCGTAATATGCGTGATAATGTTGGCTCCACCGAGCATACCGGAAACCAAATGACCAGCTGCAAGCTTGGTCAGTACATTGGCCCCTCCCACTAATACCGAAGAGACTTTTCCTTTACCTTTCTGGGTCATGACGTTAAAACCGCCCGCCCCTAACCAATTCGCGCTGCCATCACCTATTTGGGTGTGGGTGTTGTATCCCCCCAACATGATAACCCGGCTGTCACCATGACCTTGATGGATCGAGATATTACTAACCGCCAGAAGATGAGCCAGATACTGCCCGTCACCGATTCGAACCAGCACATTTGCTGCACCGCCGGCGTTAACATCCATTTCTCCACGCTGGTTTTGATGAACGAGAACATTCGCCAGACCGATACCCCGGAACCACAGGTTGCCCTCTTTACCACTTTTCACGATGACGTTGCCAGCACCTGCGCCTTCAAAATGCGTATTACCGAATCTCGAACTATGAAGAATGACGTTAGCAATCCCATCACCTTCAAAATTCACATTGCCACGTATCACACTGGATTTAATAACGTTTCCACCACCCATACCGCTAAAATTAACATCACCGGTGCTATCACCGATATTTGAAGATGATTTCACCAACTCCTGATGACTATCCTCTTCAATATGTTCTAAATGCTCAGAGACACGGCGTACAGTATCGACTTGATATTTAAGGTTAGTTAGTGAATATCCCTTCGCCTCCATCGAGCTATAACCATTTTCAGGTGAAAAATCTTCATTGGCCAAATTACTGGTATGGTCGCCTGCTTTGTACCACGCACCGGCATAATATTTCAGCTCTCCGGTTTTAGGATCATTTTTCAACTCCACCATGATCACTTTGGTATATGACTCGACATATTTGGCATAGACATAAGCATTTGATCGACAATTCGATTTCACCGCCGAAACATCCAATACCAAACCATCAGAATGGATTGCACGCCCATGCATTTTTGCATCAATCAGCGTGATATCTTCTGCTTTAGCGGTGGTTCCGCTGGCATAAGTCACCCATTGATTTTCCTGCAAATCTTCTTCAACAGTATGCTGAATAGTAATGGGTTGATAATGTTCAAAGATTAAATTGAAAAGACGGTAATCATTATCATTGCTTATATAAGCAAATCCATTCTCTAAAAAGATATCTTCCGTAGCAAGATTGTTGAGTTGATTACCATTTCTACGCCATGAAGTGGCGTAATAACTCAGTTTACCGGTTTCAGGATCATTTCTCAGCTGAACTTTACTGATCTTAGTATACATTTCATCAGCAAACGCAAAGAGATAAGTATTAGACTCAGTAGTTGATTTAATTCCTGTCACTTGCTGGGGTTTCTGGGCTCCCATCTTCGCCGTTGTTAATACAATTTCTTTAGCTTTGGTGTATTCCAATGCTTTATCATATGAATCGCTATCTTCACCTATTCTTGATATTTCATTGTAACCACCGGCACCGGAGAAGCTGATATTACCATGAGCTATATTAGAATAAATTTTGTTATAACCACCTGCGCCTTCTAATTCGATATTACCGCGAGTCTGTTCATATTTATCTTTACTTTCTCGCAAGCGTTCAATACGGTTTGATACTCCTGCACCATGCAAGATAATATTGCCTTCTCTCCCTTTACGAATAATGTGGTTATCAATCCCTGCACCTGTGAAATCAATATTACCGCTTTCAACCCGTGAGCTAATGCTATTTGCCGCCCCCCCGCCAGCGAATTTCACATCGCCGTGGCTTTCCTCATAGTGGTCATACCAAGTACGGTCAATTTTGTTGCCAGCACCGGCTCCGGTAAAGTTTAAATTACCCTGATTAGTTTCATGCCATAACTCGTTATAACCGCCGACACCTTTAAACGTCACATCACCGGATTGTCCTTTACGACTCAGGTTGTTATAAGCAGCAGCCCCGGAGAAATTTAGATTACCGCGGCTTCCTCGGTGATCCATAGAAACACCACCCGCCGCGCCAGCAAATGAAATATTGCCATTACCGTTTTTATCAATACTTGCGTAACCTGCGGCGCCATGTACATTCAGATCACCGTCAATACTCACTATTTTTAAATATCCGGCACCACCATCTACGGCCTTATCGCCAGAATTGGCATAGATTGTTGCCCCGAGCGAACCAACAGTAATATGATCATCTCCTCCTTCAGCATGAATCACTCCTCCTACCCCAATAGCGACAATATTATTACCATCATCATCATCTTGATATTTCCCGGTAAAGAAATATTCTGTACTGCGGTTTGATGATTTCCCCATAAACAATCCCTTAATTTAGTTGAGGTTAAATAGAAAAACACTTCATTTGGCGGATACAACCTTGTTTTGAGAATCTAATGTCCCGTGAACGATACAAACCCTCTGACCTTTCCACGGAAAAAAACAATGACAGCAATCAATCAGATATTCTTTTATATAATCTGTTCTAATTCAGGCTAATTGCTGTTTTCAGTCACTTTTTGGGCTATTATTTTTCTAAATAATGAAATAAAGAGAAAAACCCCCTCGTTATAACTGATATCAGAGATGATTTATTCAAATTTTTTAAACATATTTCACCCCCAAAAAGAAATTTATTCACAAAGATAACAAAAATATTAAGCTCAGAGACATAATGAGCTTATATATCGATAAATACGGTTAAATGAATAAGTGGAATAAAATAATATAGGGCAAAAACTCAAAATCAATATTTACACACAAGAAAGTCTGTTTACCCCCCATATATTGCCCCATATCCCCACATTGATGTTCAAAATGCAATAAGACAATAAAAATAAACCATAACGAGAACCAAACGTAACTAACTGCTTTAATTTAAATTATTAAATAATTTTTTCATAAATCAAATCAATAAAGCCAAATTATTAACATTTTTACATCAAGAATACAGGGAAATTTAACTTAGTTATTTGGAATAAAACATCTATCGCAAGAAAATAACAGAACACATCCAGCAGTCTTATCTAAATAAATACGACCAATAAATACAAAACAACTAACCAAAATAGGTTATGCTGACAACGGCATTGGGTTAACTGGTTTACACTATAGCCTCCATCTGGGTATGGCTGTCAGACTCTATGCTGGTCCAGACAAAAAAGAGCATCGTAGATAAAACAAGATCAAAAATTGATGCACCGGTCACATTTTCACACTTCATGAAACCGATTACATAAAACAAATAACACATCTCACATTCCATTCGAAATAAATTCATTATCTTTAATGTAATAACCTATACAAAACTGGAGTTTAAATAAAATGGTATAGCGAATCTGGCACTAAAATAGTGTAACAATCGTAGCCATACGATTACTTCTGATTATTGGGTAGCTCACCATAGAACGAATCACTGCCTTTGTTCATTACTGGAATATTTTTTTATTTATATTTTTTAAGGTTACATATGAGTCAAATTACCCCTCAGTTAACAAATATGTGGGATAAAAGTCATGAATCATGGTTTGTAAAAGATAAAGAATTCCGTTTTATGTATGCAAATCCAGTGTTTATGAAAGTAAACAAATTACCTGAAAATTTTAATGTTATAGGATATACTGATAAAGAATTACCTACACTGTTTAATAATTTTGCTCACCTTTTTGAAGAACATGACCGTAAGGTTTTACAGTCTATGCAGAAAGTATCATCTATTGGGACTTATCTGCCGGACAACGGTCAAAAACTTAAATCCTATTCTTGTGACAAATATCCGTTAATGGATGAAAATAATCAATGCATGGGGATAATTGGTCACGTTAAAGACATAAACCATTTTTCGCTATACAATTACATTAAAAATGACTCATCTACCTCTGTTAGACTCAGACCCCCTAATAATATATTGACGGCAAAAGAGTGGATAATAATTTTCTTATTCTGTCGTGGTGTCAGCAATAAGTTTATCGCCAATGAAATGAAGATTTCATGCCGTAGCTTAGAAAAATATTTTGAAATCATCTATGATAAATTATCAATTGGATCAATGACTGAATTGAGGTTATTGTGCAAAGAGAATAACTATGATCTCTATATTCCTCCCAAATACTCTCAAGCTACAGGCCATTTTTTGCTATAAAAGATGATGCCTGTGCCCCTATATCCCTGTCATTTAATCGGCTTTCCCTGATTTAGTGACAAGGATATAGGGCAGCTTTCAATACATGCCAATTATAACTAAACCATTCATGCAAAATTATTCAAATAAGTCCGATTCATATTATTCGCTTACAATGAGGTACATAAATCCTTTCATGATAATCTGAATAAATTAGCAAAATCCGCCGTAAACCCTAGCCCAGGCGGGCGGGGATATACGGCGAAAAGCCCGCAGGGCTTTAAAACACGTCACTCCGGCGTATTTTGACTGGCAACGTACGCTTTAAGCGTTTCTATCGTTGCCCCTCCAGCGCTACAAGCAAAGTACGATCTTGACCACAAAAGCCCAGTTTTGCTCTGCATTCTCAAATGCGTATTTTGCTGGCGAAGTAGCCGGGAAGAAACTGATTTTAAATTATTCACCAAAATGCTCACCGCGAGTTTGGGGGGATAAGCGACCAACAGGTGTACATGATCTTGCTCACCATCCATCTCAATAATGTCACATTCTAGTTTTGTAGCTGCTGAAGTAAAAGCCTCCCGTAGCTGTTCAATCATACCTCCATCAAAGAGTTTACGGCGATACTTTGTCGTGAATATTAAATGGACAACCAGCTTACTGACACTGTGTCGTTTTCGAAGAAAACCTTCCAGTAATTCATTGTGTTTACTCAATTGAAATATTCCTGCTATCTGTTACTATATCTGAACTATATCAATGAGCGCTGATTATGTTAAGAGCCATAAAGGTACGCATTTATCCCACTCCGGAACAGGCTGAATATCTTAATGCCCAGTTCGGTGTGGTTCGTTTTGCGTATAACAAGGCTCTGCATATTAAAAAACACGCCTACAAACGGTATGGGGTAAGTTTAAGCCCACGTAAAGATCTGAAGCCGTTACTGGCAACGGCGAAGAAATCACGTAAATATGCGTGGCTCAAGTCGTATGATTCCATTGCGTTACAGCAGGCGGTCATCAACTTAAACACGGCTTTTGAGAATTTCTTCAATCCAAAGTTGCAGGCAAAATTCCCTGCCTTTAAGCGCAAACACGGAAAACAATCCAGTTATCACTGTGTTGGCGTGAAGGTGTTGAATGAAGCAAGAAAAATTCCAAAGCTGACGCCGATAGAAGCGCGCATTCACCGTGAAATCAAAGGTGAAATTAAAAGTATTACCTTATCGCGAACGCCAACGGGAAAATATTTTGCCGCCATTCTCTGTGACGATGGCAAAGAAACACCGGTTCCTCCTGATGTGATTGATGCAGACAAAAGCACGGGATGTGACCTTGGGTTAACCCACTTCCTTATCTATTCTGATGGCAGGAAACAAGCCAATCCCCGCTATTTAATCTGGGCCAGTAAAAATCGGGGTAAAGCCCGGTTAATTGTAGCCCGATGCCATGAAAAAGTGACGAATGCCCGGGCTGACTTCCAGCACAAATTGTCCCGACAACTCATTGACGAAAACCAAGCGGTGATAGTCGAGACACTGAAAACGAGCAATATGCTCAAAAATCGCAGACTGGCACGTCATATTGCCGATGCCGGATGGCACAGCTTTGTCACGAAGCTCGAATATAAAGGGAAAGAAGCGGGAAAACATCTGATCAAACTTGACCAGTGGTATGCAAGCTCGAAAACCTGTCATTGTTGCGGTCATAAAGAATCAGAAATGCCCTTAAGCCAGCGGTACTGGATGTGTCCAATGTGCCAAACGGAACATGACAGAGATATCAATGCCGCGTTGAATATCAGGGAACAAGGGTTATTTGAATTACAGGCGGCGGGTCTCGTCGTCTCTGCCCATGGAGGCCAGCGTCAGACTTGTCGAGCACAAGCAACGGCCTGTGAAGTGGGAAGCCTCGCCCGATAGAGGGTGTCGCAAAAGGCCAGCATTGACAATAAACCCACAGAGATTTATTGCCTGTTATTGGAACTGACAACCCAGACAAGCTAAAAATAGCCCATAATATCAGGGCAACGGCCCTTGATAAGTTATACGCTATGACGTTTAGTGTAAGCAGACGGTTCCAGTTTTCGAGTGAATAAGGTCATAACAGATCTGCGCCTAAAGGAAGAACGCAGATTTTAATGGATAACATGAGCTTTTGCGACACCCTCGATAGGACGGGGAGCAGTCACGCTATGATTCCCCGTTTCACATTTGTCATTGATTACATATACCCAATAGATTTCAAGTTGCAGCGCGGCGGCAAGTGAACGCATCCCCAGGAGCATAGATAACGATGTGACTGGGGTAAGTGAACGCAGCCAACAAAGCAGCAACTTGAAAGATGAAGGGTATAAACTGCTGAGGAGAGGAATATGGCTACAATGAAAGATGTAGCACATCAAGCTGGCGTATCCGTGGCTACCGTAAGCCGGGTCATCAATAACACGGCCTACGTCGAACCGGGTACTCGTGAACGTGTCGAAAAAGCAATGCGTGAATTCAACTACCACCGAAATTCTGCTGCGCTTGCCCTGGCAAAAAGATGCGGGGATATGTTGGGTTTACTCACCGGTAACCTGGCTGATCCTTTTTTTTCCCGTTTAGCACGCGGAGTTGAAGAAATTGCCCGAAAAAAAGGGGTAAAACTGATGGTTTGTAGTGGTGGGCATCAGGCTGAACTCGAGAAATCCGCCTTAGATTTTTTAATCAATCAAGGGTGCGAAGCGATAGTGGCACATACCACTCGAATGAGTGATACAGACATATTACGTTATGCAGCGCATACGCCAGCATTAGTGATTGTTAATCGATATTTGCCTGCCATCGCCAACCGGTGTATCTGGTTAGATAATGTTAGCGCTTCGCAGACTGCTACTCACTATCTTATCCAAAATGGTCATCGAAAAATCGCCTGTGTAACGGCAGACCTGCCTATTGATGATAGAAAACTCCGCCTGGAGGGATATTATTCTGCAATGACTCATGCGGGTATCACCGTACCTGGCAATTGGGTTATCAGCGCTCCATTTGACGAAAAAGGAGGAGAACTGGCAACTGAAAAGCTCTTAAGCAGCGGCATCAACTTTACTGCCGCAGTGACATTCAACGATGTTATGGCTGCTGGCATGATGCGAGCCCTGCATCAACGGAAAATCAACTTACCGGAACAACTGTCGATTGTTGGGTTTGATGATATTGTCCCGGCGCGATATCTCTATCCCTCTTTAACGACTGTACACTACCCAATAGAAAGGATGGCACGACGAGCTGCTAATCTGGCGTTACAGCTCAATGCCCAGAAAGAACCCGCCCCACAAATGAATATGTTCTCAGCCGAACTCGTCATCAGAGATTCTGTTTTTTCCATAGGATAAACACATACAAAACAAGCGTAAAAAACGATACACAGATCGCATTTTCACACTTCATGAAACCGATTACATGGACAAGTCACATCTCTCACATTCCATTCGAAAAAAATTTATTATTCTTTCTCAATAACATATCCGAAACAGGGATTTTAAATGGATAACAAAAAAAAGCTTAATCTGGGACTCGCTATGCTGCCGATCGTAGCAATGCTCCTACTTCTGGTTATTGGCTATGGTCAACTGGGACTGCGCATTGAGTCCTTATTACTCATGTCAGCAGGAATAGCGGCTGCCTTAGCGTATTGGCAAGGCTACCGCTGGAATGACATTATTGATTCCATTGTGGCAAAGCTAGCCAAAGCAATGCCGGTGATCATGATATTGATTTGCGTAGGAGGACTCATCGGAACCTGGATGATCAGCGGAACCATACCTTATATGGTTTACTGGGGATTAAAACTGATTAACCCGCAATATATACTCATTGCCGCCTTCTTTATCACGAGCGTTATCTCAGTCTGCACCGGTACATCGTGGGGTGCAGCCGGAACGGTGGGTGTTGCTCTAATGGGGGTAGCGGCAGGTCTTGATGTGCCTTTGGCTGCCGCCGCAGGTGCGGTTGTTTCAGGCGCATATTTCGGCGATAAAATTTCACCTTTATCTGATTCAACTAATTTCGCTGCCATCGTCGCCGACACCGACCTTTACAGCCACATCCAACACCTGCTGTATACCACTATCCCAAGCTTTATTTTAGCGGCAATTGTTTATCTTATCGCTGGTCATACAAGCTCAGTAGGTAGCGTCGCAACACCTGAAAAAGTCACAGACATCATTCAATCTCTTGAAAGCCTTTATCACTTCAATTTATTACTGATTTTGCCACCGGGACTGGTTTTATGGGGTGCAATAACAAAACGTCCGGTGATACCCGTCATGCTGGCTGCATGTGCATTGGCTATTGCGATCGGCATAGGTCTTCAGGGATTCACACTTAAGCAGGGCCTTAATGCGTTGATAGATGGCTTCAATCTCTCAATGTTCTCTGACCAAGGGCACAACATCACCGGGGTCGTTAACGACATTCCACGCTTGCTCAATCGCGGTGGCATGTTCTCAATGATGAGTACCATCCTGCTGGTATTTTGTGCATTCTCGTTTGCCGGCGTTTTGGCGCTCACTGGCGCCCTGACCACCATCATTAATCATCTTCTGCAAGCGGTTCACACAACCGGACAACTTATCGCGGCAACCGTAGCCACAACCATTCTTGTGACCGGCGCCACCTGTGACGGAAAACTGGCTCTTCTCATCCCGGCAGAGCTCTTCAAAGGGGCCTATCGCCGCTTGGGCCTGGATAATAAAAACCTATCACGGACAATAGAAGATGCCTGTACCGTCATTGAGCCACTCATCCCATGGACTGCTGCGGGTATTTACATGGCAACGACTCTGGGTGTCAGTACGCTTGAGCTGCTACCCTGGGCTATCCAGTGCTACGTCGCCATCTTTTTTGCACTCATTTATGGCTTTACTGGTTTCGGTATTGCAAGAGTCGCACCGGAATATTCCCTGAAGAATAAGGAAAGCCAACATGAAACCGCATGATTTCAATCAAATAATCGATCGCCACAACACAGGCTCTGTTAAGTGGGACTTTTTGGATCGTTACCTGCAATTGAACCAAACTGATCTTCTGCCGATGTGGATTTCTGATTTCGATTTCCAATGTCCGGAAGAAATCCAGCAAGCACTACACACCCGAGTCAACCACGGCATTTTCGGTTATAGCGAACGCGACGATAACTATTACCAAGCAGCAATAGACTGGTTTTCAAAACGCCACCAGTTAACCTTAAGCCGGGATTGGTTCACTTCAATAGAAGGTGTCATACCCGGGCTGGCTTTGCTGCTCCAGATGCTCAGTAAACCGGGTGAAGGAGTCGTGGTACAAGGGCCCTATTATGGCTCATTCGCCAAAATCATCACCATGAACGACAGGGTGATTATTGAAAACCCGCTACTTGAAAGTCCTGAAGGTTATCAAATTGACTATGGTCACTTAGAGCAGGTGTTGGAGCAACACAGACCGCCTTTGCTCCTGTTATGTAACCCACACAATCCTACTGGGCGATGCTGGAATCACGACGAATTGACCCGATTATTGACGCTCTGTAAAAAGTACGGTGCAACGGTAATTTCTGATGAAATTTGGGCTGATTTGATTTTACCTGGGAAAACATTCACCTCAGTACTGCATCTGGGGAACGAATGGCATAGCAACGTCATTGCCGCGACCTCAGCAAGTAAAACATTTGGACTCTCATCACTTCGAATATCGAACTTTCTCATTCCAGATCCCGGCCTTCGGCGTGCCTTTATTGATCGATTAAACGCCCATGGATTAGATGTATTTAACTCGCTATCGATGACTGCGGCCACAGCAGCATATCAACATGGAAGTCTATGGTTTGATGAGCTACAAAATCACCTAGCTGAAAACCGCCGCTGGTTGGAGCAAGCTATAGCGCATACTCTCCCTTGGTGCCAAATGACCAAAGCCGAAGGCACCTACCTGGCTTGGTTGGATTGCCGAGCTTTAGGTCTGGATGATGATGCTCTCCAGTTGGCCTTGCTACAGAAAGCGAAAATAGCCGTTTCAATGGGACGGAATTTTGGCGATAGGGGAAAAGGATTTATCCGGATAAATTTGGGTTGCCCTCGTCAGTATCTTGAAAAGGTGATCACCGGTTTAATTCAGTTAACACCATAAAATAAAAATACAATATTATATCGGCCTCTGATAATGGCAAAAAGCCGGATAAGTGCAACCTATTACCAAATCGCGCTTATCCGGCTGTATAGAGATTACTTTCGATGCAAATCACGCATCATGGCTTCACGTAAGATAGCATTAAGCCTCGTCTGATAACCTCTTCCTGGTTTTTTAAGCCAAACCAATACATCAGCATCAATCCTGACTGATGCTTGTGTTTTTACCGGACGATAGAACTGCCCCTGTGCGGCTTTCTTCCAGAAATCTTCATTCAGCAACGCGATGTCACTGTAATCAATATCACTATCAGACTTGCCGGACAGCGCTTTAAGTTCAGATTCCCGTTTTTCAGTCAGAGGCGGCAATTCGCTTCGTTTGTATTTAACCATGCTCATAACGTTTCCTCTCATTCCGCTCTGCTTTTCGTGCACTGATAATACGAATAACCTCGGTACCATCTTCAAACCGTATCGTATGAGCGACCAGAACAACCACACATTCTTTCACTGTTCCAATCGTCTGCCAGCGATATTCACCATTTTCAAAACGATCCTGCAATGACAGATGAAAAGGGTCATCAAAAACAAGAGCCGCTTCTTCAAAACGAATCCCGTGCTTACGGAAATTTGTTTCCGCTTTAGTGAGGTCCCATTCAAACCCAAGCTCCATCTTCACACCATAAAGTACATTTTTGTATATACATTCTTATTCTAGTGTACACGACATTGCATCGCAAGTGAGGAATTTACCATAACACCTGTTACAGAAACCGCCTCAACGCCCCTCAAATCGTGGATTCTCCACCTTCCGGCCATCCCCTATTTACTGGCGGTGGAGTATTGAGTCGTTTTTTTAAGCTGATAAAAGGAACAAGTCATGATGTAGAGTCATGACTGCAACGCAGTGCCGATGCAATGTTTCAATGGAACGGAATTTTGACGATAAGGGAAAAGGGCTTATCCGGATAAATTTGAGTTGCCCTCGTCAGTATCTTAAGAAGGTGATCACCGGTTTAATTCAGTTAACACCATAAAATAAAAATACAATATTATACCACTACCCAATAATAGCGAAGAGTCGGATAAGTGTAGCATGTTACCAAATCGCACCTAATCCGATTGTATTCTTTGTTTAAAGAGAAATAAATTTTCATCCTGACAAAACACCACCGAACTTTATTCAATATATGTAGAAAATCTACCTATCAGAATTATGCCTGATGTACAAAGAGAATTTTCATTTATTAAAAATTCTGCTCGTACCTCAGACATTAAACCCCCTTCTCATTAACTTTGTTATGAGAAGTTCAAGTAAATTTTTACGAATAATAATTTACTTAGAATATCTGCTTGGCCATATTTCAGATGGCTCACAATTCAAAATGGTAGCAATAATCCGCTCCCCCTTGGGCCATGGACGGTGTAAAACATTTGATAAAGTAGATGATGCAAGCCCTGCTTCTCTTGAAACTGCCGCCAACGATGTTCCTCGTTTTTTCAGCGCCGCAATAATATCAGCTTTATGCCAGTCGTGTCTTTCGATCATTCCTATTTCCTTCCTCAGTTTGGTTATACAAGGTACTATGCCCATATCCACTTCCTATTATCAGACCAATGTTTTTATGTTGTTACAGCTTTTCCCCTGGGTCCGCACTGGGTGCGGAATACTAAAAAAATAGCTGTGCTAAAACGTCAAACCCCGCAAAGCACAGCAAATTCTCCGATATAGAAAGAGAGATGATTGTTGTTTTAAATGTTACATCTAATTACAGAAGTTTAGTTATTCTTAAAAAAGTTGGAATCGTATTAAATACTTCAATCAACCTTTTAAGGTAATCCTCTAATTAAGTAGCATGGCTCATGCTGAGTTAGTACAACCAATTAACATACAAAGTGCAGTTATATTGCAAAACTTATATTAGTCTCACCACTAAGTATTTACTACTTATTTAAACAAGAATAATTGTTGCAAGCCATTCGTTTAAATGAAAAATAAACACAGGCAACATGTAAAACCCGAAATATACACTTAATACAAGAGGGGTTATTTGTTTATCTCACTCTTCGGATCACTGAGAAATGTGTTCAGAAACTATCGTTTTTTTCAAAACACGGGCAATAATTGCTCTTTCTTACAAAGAAGAGTAAATAAAACAGTTTAGTAAAATGGCTATCAAGCATTAGGACAAATAACTATTTATCCATTTACAACGAAAAAGGTTACGGATGACTTCGGACACAATCTGTACTTATTTACCGTTGATAACACACACTTTATCGCTAAAAAACGCCAGATATCAGATGCAACAGCGAGCAAAGCAACAGCCCCGTGCCATTTCTTCAATAAACCATAAAATAATTTTCATATAAAATAATAAATATAGTTATATTTCTATTAATTTAAAATCACATCATTAAATAGTAAAAAATCAATTAATAAATATACGATTTTTGACGAAAAAGTTATTATCTTCTATTATATAACTGCCTACTTGAAGTGTAACCGGCAAACAAAATTTTCAAATAATAATTTAAATAAAGGTTTAGGAGCTGTTATGTCAAACATCAAAAAAAACCCCAGTAATATCACATCACAATTAACTCAAATGTGGGACAGAAGTAATGATCCCTGGGCAGCTAAAGATCTGCAATCAAGATTTATTTACGCGAATTCTGCTTTTTATCAACTACTTAACCTGCCTGAAGATTTCGATATTATAGGGCTTTCTTCCAATGAATTACCCTTACCTATCGCCGAATGTGCAGAAGAATTCCACCGTCAGGATCAAAAAGCCATTCAAACTATGCAACGGGTCACATCACTGGAAACCCATCTGCTTGGAGAGCATAAAGTTAAACAAACCTATCTTTGTGACAAATATCCCCTTTGTGATGAAAATGGTGATTGCATGGGGATTATTTTACATATGTACAAAGCCCAGGATTTTTCTGTTTCTTACTATTATGAGAAAACATCTCCGTCAACCCTGCAATTTATCCCACCTAACGACATACTGACGCAAACCGAGTGGGAAGTTCTTTTTCTGACTCTGCGTTCTCAGGATGAGGAGAGCATCAGTAAAGAATTAACCATCAGCACAGAAGATGTTATTAATCATATTCAGTCTATTTATCAAAAATTTAATTTACTACCCCATATGGAATTAGAAGATTTCTGCAAGAAAAATAATTACCACCTTTACGTTCCTGAAAGATTTTTCACTATTGGCAGCAGGGAATTATAAATTTAACCCACTAATCATTAACTGTACAATAGGATTTAGTCATGAGTAAAATCAATAAGCTCACTATTTCACCTCAAATCATCAATACATTGCAGCAAAGCAATGACCCTTGGGGAATAAAAGATAAAGATTCATGCTTTATTTATGGCAACATGGCATTTAGACATCTTCAAAATCTTCCAGATTCATTTGATTACGAAGGGCTTTTTGACGATGAAATTCCTTGGGATGGAGCTGGATTTGCACAGGAATTCATTATCCATGATAAAACCGTAATGACAAAAGAAACAAGGATATGTTCACTTGAAACACATATCTTTGGGAAAGAAAAAATTTTATCCTCTCATTTTCAGGAAAAACTTCCATTATATAATGATGAAAACGAATGTGTCGGAGTCCTTTTCCATACATGGAA
The DNA here is from genome assembly GCF_001010285.1 of Photorhabdus thracensis. GTDB lineage: Bacteria > Pseudomonadota > Gammaproteobacteria > Enterobacterales > Enterobacteriaceae > Photorhabdus > Photorhabdus temperata. The sequence goes on from NZ_CP011104.1 coordinate 283,631, forward strand.
AGCCATGGATTTCTCATTAACCCGTTTATATCATGGTAAACTTCCGGCAACTATTCTATTCCAACCACCGACTGATTTATTTACTCAACGGGAATGGGATATTATCTTCCTATCATTACAAAAATATACCAGTAAACAAATGGGCCGGCTGTTAGATATCTCCTATCGTACGGTTGAAACCCATATGGCTCGGATATACAAAAAGATTGGCATTAATTCCTGTTATCAATTGGAAGAATATTGTCGCTTTAATGATTATGATCTTTATGTGCCAGAGAGGTTTGTACGCCCAGAAAGCAAAATGTTTATTTAAATTTCAAATTATCATGGAGTTTTCATGAAGAACTATACAATATCACCTAAAATCATCAACATAATGGAAATAAGCAATGAACAGAGGGGAGTAAAAGATAGTTCTTCATGTTTTATTTACCATAATTCTATAACAAAAAGATTTATTCATAATGTATTGTCAATAGGAAGTCACAAATTTAAACCACTAGCAATCAACTGTACAATAGGATTTAATCATGAGTAAAACTAACAATCTAATTATTTCACCTCAAGTGATTAATACAATGCAGCAAAGTAATGATCCTTGGGGAATAAAAGATAGGAATTCATGCTGGATTTTTGGTAATTCAGGAGTGAAAACTCTTCAGAATCTTCCAAATGTATTTGATTATGAAGGCTTGTATGATGACGAGCTCCCTTGGGACGGGGCTGATTTTACACAAGAATACGTTATTCACGATAATATCGTGATGGAAAAAGAAAAAAGAATATGCTCACTTGAGACCCATATATATGGGAAAGATACATTTCTATCATCTTATTTTTCCGAGAAATATCCGCTATATAATGATGAAGGCGAATGTGTCGGAATCCTTTTACATTGCTGGAAAGCTCAGGATTTCTCATTAACCCGTCTATTTCATGGTAAACTTCCGGCATCTATTCTATTCCAACCACCGACTGATTTATTTACGCAACGGGAATGGGATGTTATCTTCCTCTCCTTGCAAAAATATACCAGTAAGCAAATGGGCAAAATGTTGAATATCTCCTATCGCACTGTTGAAACCCATATGGCACGGATATACAGAAAAATTGGCGTTAATTCCTGTTATCAACTGGAAGATTATTGTCGCTCTAATGATTATGATCTCTATGTGCCAGAAAGATTTGTGCACCCAGAAAGCCGAATGTTTCTCTAAGTCAAAAATTATAAAGGAGTTTTTGTGAAGAAGAACTATGCAATATCACCTCAGATTATCAACACAACGGAAATAAGTAATGAACCGTGGGGAGTAAAAATAGTTCTTCTTACTTTACAAACGCATACCAGTAAACAAATGGGGTGATTGTTAGATATATCTTATCGTACAGTCGAAACCCATATAGCACGGATATATAAAAAGATTGGGATTAATTCCTGTTATCAATTAGAAGGAATATTGTCGCCTCAATGATTATGATCTCTATGTACTAGAAAGATTTGTACGCCCAGAAAACAGAATATTTTTTTAAATTTCAAACTATCACGGAGTTTTTATGAAGAGTTATGAAATATCAGCTCAAATTATTAACACAATGGAATTGAGCAATGAACCATGGGGAATAAAAGATAGTTCTTCATGTTTTATTTACGGTAATTCTGTAACAAAAAAATTTATTCATAATTTTAAGGAATCATTTGATTACGAAGGACGTTATGACCATGAACTTCCCTGGGGTGGCGCCTGAGTTTGCAAAAGAATTCATTAATCAAGATAAAAAAGTGATAGAAAACGGGGAAAGAATATGCTCGCTTGAAACACATATATATGGAAAAGAGCAAATATTGTCATCTTATTTCTGTGAAAAGATGCCTTTTTATCATAAGGATGGTAACTGCATCGGAATTATGTATCACGGTTGGGAAGCCAAAGAATATTCATTAACCCATCTATATCAATATTATAATGAGTTACCAGCATCTATTATATTTCAACCACCAAGTGCTATCTTTACTCAACGTGAGTGGGATATCATTTTTTTCTTTCTACAAAAATGCACCAGAAAACAGATTGGACAGAAATTGAATATTACTTATGATGCCGTTGAAACATATATGACTAGAATATATAACAAGATAGGTATTAACTCCAGTCAACAATTGGAAGAATACTGTCTGACGAATAATTTTCATCATTATGTACCAGAAAGGTTTTTATTATCCTAAAAATCGGATTACCAAATGATTCTTGGCAATAAAACTTAGAATCTATCCTGACTGGCATAATTATTGTGGAGCCTTCTTGCAATAGTGAACATGGACAGTGAGCAGAAACCGGAACGTACACGTAGTATGTAAAGAGTGATTCGCTTCGTTTACCTTTTTAGCCATATTAAAAATGTGTTCAAAATTCTCGTTTTTTTCATAACACTGTCCAGACTTGCTATTTAATTACAAATTAGAGTAAATAAAACAGTTTAGTAAAATAGTTACTAAGCATTAGAAAAAATAATAATTTATCGATTAATAGCAAAGCAGACACTGATGATTTCTAGCATAATCTGCAATTATTTATTATTGATAATGCATACTTCCCAGCCAGAAGATGACCAATATCAAATGCAACAACAAGCACAGCAACGGCCCAAACCATTTCTTTAACAAAAAATTAAAACAATTTTCGTATAAAATAATATATATAGTTATATTAATTACGATTAAAAATCGCATCATCAAATAGTAAAAAATAAATTAATAAACATACGTTTTTTGACGATAAAGTTATTATCCTTTATTATAGAACAGCTCATTTGAAGCATAATCGGCAAATAAAAATTTCAGATGATAATTTAAATAAAGATTCAGGAGTTACTATGTCAAATATAAGAGAAAATCCCAGCAATATCGCACCACAATTAACTCAAATGTGGAAGAGAAGTGATACCCCCTAGGGCTAGGGAACCAGAGCTCTACAATTAAGATTTATTGATTTTTGTCAAAGATTCAATCTTCTGAAAATTTCTTATTACAGGATTTAATCATGAGTAAAACCAGTAAGCTAATTATTTCACCTCAAGTGATCAATACCATGCAACAAAATCATGAGCCTTGGGGAATAAAAGATCAAAATTCATGCTGGATTTATGGCAACCAGACATTTAAGCATATTCAAAATCTTCCAAATTCATTTGATTATGAAAGATTTTTTGACGACGAAATTCCTCGGGATAGCGTTGAGTTTGCAAAAGAATTCAAAAATCATGATAAAAGTGTCATGACCAAAGGGCAAAGAGTATGTTTACTTGAAACACACAGATATGGAAAAGATAAATTTCTGGCATCTCATTTTTGTGAAAAACATCCAATATATAACGACAGAAAAGAGTGTACAGGCGTTATTTTTCATGAATGGGAAGTTCAAGACTTCTCATTAACCCGTCTATACCATAGCAAATTTCCAGCATCTATTATGTTCCAATCACCGGCTTATTTGTTTACCCAACCGGGATGTGATATTATTTTCCTTTTCTTACAAAAATATACCGGCAAACAAATGATCAAAATATTAAATATCGCCTATCATACTGTTGAAACCCATATGGCTCGGATATATAAAAAAATTGGCATTAATTCCTGTTATCAATTGGAAGAATATTGTCATCTTAATAATTATGATCTCTATGTGCCAGAGAAATTTTCACAGGAAGAAAGAAGAATGTTTATTTAAAATTACCACGGAGTTTCTATGAAAAACTATACAATATCACCTCAGATTATCAACACAATGGAAATAAGTAATGAACCGTGGGGAGTCAAAGATGAAAATTCATGCTTTATTTATGGTAATCAAGCATTTAAAAACATCCAAAACCTTTCTGACTCATTTGATTATGAAGGGCTTTTTGATAATGAAATTCCTTGGGATGGCGCTGAGTTTGCAAAAGAATTCATTACCCATGATAAAAATGTAATGACAAAAAAAGGAAGAATATGTTCACTTGAAACACATGTATACGGGAAAGAAAAAATCCTATCATCTTATTTCCAGGAAAAGCTCCCATTATATAATAATGAGAACGAATGTATCGGAATCCTTTTCCATGGATGGAAAGCCAAAGAATATTCATTAGCCCAATTACATCAATATCATAAAAATTTACCATCATCCATTATACTCCAACCACCAACAGATCTTTTTACTCAACAGGAGTGGGATATCATTTTCTTCTTTTTACAGAAATACACCAGAAAACAGATTGGACAGAGATTGAACATCGCTTATCGTACTGTTGGAACATATATATCGCGGATATATAGCAAGATAGGCATCAATTCCAGTAAACAGTTGGAAGAATATTGTCTGGCGAATAATTTTCATCATTATGTACCAGAAAAATTCTTATTGACTTAAAAATCTTATTATCAAACTATTCAGGTAATTTTCAATTACTGATAATGACAGCGGCAGCCTTAATTAATAAGACTACCGCTGAAACAATATATTGATCCCATTTTGACAAAAGGATCAAATGCAGGGCAAGAGCATGAATGTTCATTTCTTGCCCAATACCTGAAAGCCTGCAATTAAAACTTTGTCCAAATACTCACTGCTCATATTGGCCATGTTTGCTTTGCGTCGCATGCTGGCTTTTACACTGGTTTCTGCACGCAGCATATTAAGCGAGAAGTGCCGCATACCCGCTAATATCTCAGCAGCATTCCCGCGACGAATGGCACACGCATCTTCATTCATTGATACGTCAAGCACCCAATGGACGCAATTTTCGATACCCCAATGGCCCCGTACCGCCTCCCTAAAACGGTCTGATTCAAGTTCCGCAGAGCTGATATAATAATGATAATCCAGTGATTCTTTTTTTCTCGCTTTATCAAGGCGATATCGTATTGCCACACCAATGCTTTTTAAGCCTTCCCATTCCGGAAATTGCGAGGCAAGTTCGCCCGCCGGTAATACATGATATTCACGTAATTCAATTCGCCCATGCCCTTGTTCTATACAGACATTTTCTGATTGGCTGACGGCAGTGACTTGCGCTGACAGTGTTTGTTTAACTGCGCGATGTAACGTTTCCTGGTTATTTTTTACCGCCAGCAGATAATCACCCCCCTGGGCGATAATTTTTTTAGCAATTTTAGTCTGGCATCCCATCGCATCAAGGGTGACCAAACAACTTTTGATGTCCAGTAAATCAATTAACTTCGGGATCGCAGTGATTTCATTAGATTTTTTTTCAGTTTTTAACTGTCCCATGACAACGCCATTGGCCGTAGCAAATGCGCTCACCATATGGATAGCCGATAATCGTTTATGCCAATGCCCGGTTCCCCGTAATGCCTTGCCATCAATCGCGATGATTTCACCCTCGGTACGTTTGCTTACCGCCTGCGTCCAGCGAATAAAGCAGTGTTGAAACTGGACAGGGTCAAGGCGGGAAATGATACGCGCTATTGTATCATGTACAGGTAAGCCGGTTTGAAAAAATCCCTTTTCCTGAAGCCAGTTAATGCGCATATTCCCAAAGTCTTCGATATCTTCCCAACCTTCAGCGCCCGTCAAGACGGCACACATTGTCAGAAAAAGCACATCAAACAGAGGATAGCTGATTTTGGCAGACTGGCGGGGATCTTTGATTTCACCGAAATGTTGAGAAAAAGCATCAAGTTCCATTAGGGTACTCCCGAAAAAAGGAGTATAAGATCACAATTGAATTCGTGGGTCAAATGGATTAATTTTGATTAAATAACGTTCGTGATCTCACCCTGGGATCAAATGGCATTTTACAGTGCATCGGGTAAAAACTGCCAGTGCCAGACATGCAACCTAATACTGACTTCCACAATCCAGACAACAGATATTTGGATTATCCGAAGTGGTGACCACTCCCACGATATCCAGATTGGCAATGAATGCAGCAACCCCCCCTGCCTTCCAGGCTTAAATCCTGACATATATCGGGGGTACGGTGTAATAGTCTGATCACCCAGTTTACGCAGCATAGGTTCGCGCTGCCAGATTTGGCACACAATGGCATACTCTTCTGCCCCCAAATGAGAGAAAGCTTGCGGATACCCGTCAGGCAATAACAGAGTTATAGATATAATTATATTCTGTATTTAATTAATGAAGAGATCGCACAATAAACAATTAACACACAAAACAACACCTTATATCAAAATGCCTTATCATTGACGTTAAAATTATTATCTCAACGAAAAAAGTAGCATAATGCAGATAACAAAATCACATAGATAACAACAATAAAGACACTAGCCAATACCACAGCAGGAGTCACAAATAACACAATTTTATATTTTCCCCACCTGCTACATTTGATTATTTGAAAAACACCCATCCTCATCCCAAAGAGAACAGATGCGATTTTTAACCTTTATATCCCGATAACGGTTTTAATTTAAAACGTATTTCTATCGCTATCAGCAAGTGTCCGACCTTTTACGAAAGGTTTTCGTTATTACATCCCAAAACATAATCAGTTCATCTTCGGTATATAGCGTTGAAGGTAACTGGTAATTCATTGACATAATACCAACACAGACTTTTTCTTCATCCACTACCATATCATTGATAATAAAATCAAATCGATACCGAGGATTACTATCAAAAGGTTGCAGACCTACGACTAATAACTCTTCCCCATGAATACCGTTTATTTCTCTTTCCCCCTTTCTTATTACCCTGCCACAATTAACGAACCAATCCCTTTCATCTTCACCAATACGTTCAAGTAAATAACCTTCTTTAAGGCCATTAACTATTTCAATACCGAATGTGAAATGATCATCCTCATTTCCCTGATAGACAAACGTCATATTTACTTTCTCATCATCATTATCATGACTGGCAATAAAACCATCAGGGATACAGATTCCTGCCACTGTTGGGATTTCTCTATCCTTTCTGCCACTGATTCTGGAAATAAGCCTTTGCATTTTGTCCAAAGTTTGAGAAAGCATTCTATATTGGCTTTCGACCATCCCAGACTTTATATAAAGTTTTTTTGAATAACTGTATTTATCATCTGAGATTTCTATAAACTTCATCTCTATGATAAAAGCCACGCCATTATCATATAAATGGGCTTCTAACACTCGGATAAAGCCGGGTTCACTGACATTGTTATTTCTGTCAAAAATAACACCGAATAAATTCCCCTGAAGATGATGAACTTTTTTTAAAAAGGGCAGATCTTTTGGATCAGTAGTCCTGGTCACCCTTAACTTCTGCTCCCTTAATTGTATCCGCTGTTCAAATGCGGATAAATGCAAACGCTTGGTTTCTATTCTTGTATCACCAATAAATATCCCAGTATTGATGATATTTTCAAATACTAATGGAATATCAATCAGATAACGCCCAACACAACGAGTTTGCATATTTGCTAATATTTCAGTTTTCATTTTCTTTTCCTTTTTGGTTAAGATTGAATTAATAAAATTTAGGGACACACCACTATTACCAGGTATAAATAACCACACCAGATAATAAAATAAGTTCGAAAAACACACGCAACCACTATTAAAACCTATTGATAAAGGCGTATTGAATGAACAAGATTATCAATATTCACCTATTGATTTATTCTTGCACAAAGTGGAATCCCGCCCTGAATACCCCAGTGACTTTAATAAGCAGAACTTTGGGTGGTAATTCAGGCAATGGCGGCTCTTTTGCTAATATTGCATCCAATGCCGGGATTTGAGCCTGAAGCTCCGCTATTGCTTTTTCCACTTCGGCTCTATCTTCAGGACAACGTTGAATCCTTTCTCGCTTAACCTCTATCGATATATCAATGTCTTTTCTCTGACTTTTTATTTCCTTAAAGTCAATGGCATCTTTAAAAGGGCGACAAGTACTCATGACAAATCCTTCATTGCGTCAGCAAAGCCTTTACATTGTTGTTCATACAGCGTACTTCGTTGTGATTCAGGGTCAATCAACTGGGTTGATTTCAAACTTTTTGTCGGCTCCAAACCAAACACACAACCCCGACACCATTTTTGTAACTCATTATCAGAAAAATACGTCACTAACTCTTCAACAATAAAAATAACGAGCATCGCCTCCCAACTGAGCAGCCAGGCAAGATATTCCCATGCCAAAAGCCTTGCCACCCCTTCAACGAGTAAATTCTTAGGCGCAAGCAATGCCCTTTCAACCAATACTTCTAATAAACCTTTTAATGCTTTGGTAAGTTGCGCAAAATCATAAGCACCTTTAAGGCCGTAAAGACCAATAAACTGCCAGCGCCCTTGACCATACCATTCAGAAAAAGCGTTACTGATATCAACCCCCAAATTTAGTGTAGAAGCGAGTGTGCCTGCACTCGCCCCAATAAACTTAATGGTGTCAGTCGCCGCCATATTTTTTATGCCGTGCTCAACTGCCGGCGTCACAATCTCCATCGCGGTACTCAGTGTACTTAAAAACGCCGCAGTCACTTGGGCGTGGCCCTTTGTATCCCCTTTACTCTCTTTTAACTGATTGGCAAACTCCAACCCATTGAAAATCAAAACCAGTAATTTAATCCGGGATTGTTTTAATACCGGTTCTCCTTCAGCACTTTGAGCAAATTTTTTAAAATCAGACCGATAATCGTTACTTTTTTTCAACCGGTCTTCCACTCTCGATTTTTTCAGATCCGCCAATACCTGCTGCCTAAACTCATCGCCATCTTTAAGCTGCGATACCGACAGTTCAACCGCCTGATCAAACGGCACGCCGGAAATCACCGAGAACAGCGTTTTACTCAGCATTTCATTCCAGCTGTTCAGCACTTTCCCTAAACGGGTAAAGTTAAAGAACCTATCACCCAGCGTGACCAGTCGCCGGTCACAATGCAGCATCGCACGGGCAAATGAGCTGTTGGCCTTAGGCGGTTTTTCCAGCGCTTCATTCGCCTTATCGTAAGCCTCGACCAGTTTCCCGCTCAATGACGACACAATGTCCATAAACTCTTCGGTTTTTGCGGGTTTCACATCCCCCTTATTCATGGACATCTGTTGCAAAAATCCGCTCATTTCCGCCATCACGTCCGGGTTATTCAGCAGTAACGAGCGCCAGACAATATTGCTCTCCGATAAGGTTGAATACTGGTCGATTAAGCGGTCTAAAAATGCGCTGCCGGTTTCAGTCACATTCAGTGAAGCCATCGCATAGTCCACCGCTCCTTTCCCACCCTGATTTTTAACCCTTATATCCCTATGAAGGATTTAATTTAAAACGCATGTTATTGGGAATAGAAAGCGCCGGGTCTGACTCTGACGGTCTGACTAATAGCATCCCAGAACGCTACTATTTCATTCTGGGTATAAGCTGTTGGTGTCTCTTCATCATTGACCACTGTCAAATCAAAGACCGGTGTTTTCTTTCCGCCGGTTTTCTCATTTGCCAGTAACGTAAACTGATAACGCGGATCATCACTATCCGGCTGTAATCCCACCGCCAATAATTCCTCGGTATCCAGCCCATTAATTTTTCGCGCGCCTTTACGAAAAATATCACCCCGGTACAGAAATGCTTTAATTTGGCCGATACGCTCCAGCATACTGTCTTTTTCACGGATATAGTTATTCGTTTGTATTCTCACATTCAAATAATTATCCGGGCCAGTTTTATATAATGCACCGATATCTTCTTTATCTCTTTGATTATCTGCAATAAAAGCATTGTAAATACAACTTCCCGCAGTAGTCGGAATTTCCGTTTCTTCACGTCCGTGTATACGGGATAATAAATCCCTCAGTGTAGCTAAATCTTTCTGAGCTGTATTAGCATATACAACAGGGTAGGATGCCCTGTCTTTGTCATAACGAGTGGCTGAACCATTTGTCGTTTTCATTTCTACTTTAATTGCTACTCCATTACTGTACAAATAAGCCTCCAGTACTCTGAATGCATCATCAACGCTTACGTTCTCTATGCGTTCAAAAATAATCCCTTTCATCCCCTGAGGAACAGGGTAAATATTCTTTAAATAGGGCATATCAATCCCCTTCACCGTTTTTGTCTGCCGTAATACCTGCTCCCGTAATTGAATACGCTGTTCAAAGGCAGGTAAATAGATCCGTTGGGTTTCTACCCAATGATCGTTCACCCGGGAAGCATTCACCGTATCATGATAGTTTTCCGGTAAATCCACCAGATATCGGCCGATACAACGGGTTTGTAAGTTAGTTAACAATTTGTCCACAGCTAATTTTTCCTTCTGATTTAACACAGTATGTGGGGGATAGGGCTGCAACCAGTGCCACACCCCGTAAAACACCAGCGCAAGCAGGCTGGCAATTGCAATAACCAGTACTTTTTTTCTATTCATCAGGATAGGCCAGAGATGTTTGTTTAACAGATTGCGCTATTTTAACAATCGCCCGCAGGGTAAAAAAACGGGTATCGTCAGTATTATAGGCCCCTTCATGGTCAACCTCCGCCCCCAATATTGAACGCAGACCGCTGGCGGTAAATTTCCCTCCCTCAACTGGCACCGTGCCATCACCGGGCTCTTGCGGATCCGCTATAGTAAAAGTTTGTATTAGAGAATAGTCATTTCCAGGTTTTATTGGATATTTGACACTGCGCATATCTGAAAGCTCCGCATTCATCGGGTCAAATATCGAGCTATTAAATGCCAGTTCAAGATTACCTTTCCGATTAAAATAATCTTTACGTGCTACCCAACGGACGGTGCCATAAGAGAGGTGTTTAGTACTGTTACCATAAAAAGCATAGGTATTGTTGTGATAACAGCCATTTAATTCTTCTATAAAACTACGCACATCTTTTCTGATTATTTTTGTGAAGTTATCCCAATCTGCCTGCATTACTGACCGGTTTTTTGCCTTATTTTCCGGGTTAATTAAACGTTCTTCGCATAATCCCCACCATTTATCGCGCTGCAAATAGATTTCTTCATAAGGATCACGCTCCGGTAAGCTATAGCGTGTATTTCCATCCTCAATCTTCAACCACCACTTACCGTATCTCAAACCGGGTAATAACTGAAGTGGTCCCGGTGACTGCGCCATCACGGCAGTGAATTGACCGCCATCTTTGCCTATGACTAATCCAGTCGGGCTACCTTCACCTGCTTTCATCCGCTTATAAGCCGTCGGTGCACCAAATGTCGGCATCACACCATGCACAATCCCCAGGAGCCTGTCATGCCCCTCCAATATTTCTGAATAGTGACGTGCCACCAGTCCTCCCATCGAATGCGTGACCAGTATCACCTTCTCACAAGGCTGACACCGCCGTTTATAGCCCGTAGCCACTTGGTCAATATAGTCCGCCAACCGGTTTGCTGACTCCACATTAGACTGAAGCCAGTTATACCCCATCACATGAACCGGAAACTGATATTGATAACTCAGCTTAATTTCATCCCGTGTCAGTTTGGCTTCCCCCATCTCAGCCTGTAAATCCATCAACTCCAGTTGCTGACGCAGTGTCTGCTTTCCCGTCTTATTCAACCGGTTATGCAATAACTCATCCTGATCATCCAGCGCCGCCTGAAGCCAGGGCAAAAATTCGCCGTAGCTCATATAGGCGACCTCACCCCAACCTCGCTCCTTTCGCGAAGGAAATTTAGGGCCTTCTTTATGATTGTCGTCTACTCTGCCCCGTGAATCGACAACAGTATTTTCCGGATCAAGCAACTTTTTTCGATCTTCTGCGCCCTTTAAAACCCAGTCCTTCAAAGCACCCAAGCTGCTGTTTAAACGCCAAACTGGCGTTCCATTTTTATCCTGCAAATTACTCCCCATCACCCCCGGCAGAAAAATCACCGGAATAACCCGGTTTGGCACCTTATAACAAATCGCCGTCAGGTTCTTTTCACTGGGCGCATTAACTAACGGGTAATACAGCCTGCCATGCTCGTCATAAACAGGCTGAACAACAATTTTTTCTGATGAATCGGACATCATTACTCCTTACCTTCTTTTAAATAGAACTTCATTGCTTCCACCCCTAATTGCTGCTGTTTGGTCACCTTACCATCCGAGTCGGTTGTCGAAGGTTGCTGACTATTGTCCTGATTGTGTAAAAGGCTGCTTTGATGGTTCACCGGTGAATCATCAAAAGGCCAGAGCACCTGCGGTGTTATAGCAAAATCCGTTGTCTCACGTTGGGAAGCCATCTGATTAAAACTCTGCCCACCAAATTTTTGCCACACCGCCGCCCGCTGGATAATGTTATTGGGCGCCCCACTTTCCACCTGTCCGTTGCCAATACGGATATATCCCCCGCCACAGGCCAGCAAAATCTCCTCTTTGGCACTGATGATCACTTTGCCTTCATGACTGCTCACCGTGATGTCTTTCAACGCCTCCAGTCCCATCGCATCACCCTGCGCCTGAATATCTATCCGCCCTCGGCTGGCAAACAGTTTGATCCCCAGCTCTTCGGCAAACAGGCTGATAATCCCACCGGCTGCTACCGTGAATTTTTTCAGCACACTGAAATCGGTATTTTTCCCACTGGTGGCGATAATATTTTCCCCTGCGGAAAGCTGGAGATTTTTCGCCGTCGTCTGAGCAATACCCTCGGGTGCGGAAAGTAACAGCGCTGATTTTCTCAGTTCCGTCAACGTGTCACTCAATAACGCCTTCTGTTGCTGCAAATCCGCTAATTCAGCTTTGGCGGTTTCTGCCGCACCCCGTAATGCTTCGGTTAACGCCTGCGCCTGTTGTAACTGACTGATTGCCGCCTGCATTGCCAACACGTCTCCCCCCGCGTTGGCCTGTTTATCCGCACTGATAAACAACCCTTTCCCGGCCCGGATCGCGCCCCAGTCATCGGTGCGCAACTCAAAGCCCTCACCCCGTTTATCCGGGTGCGGTTGCTGGCTGTCGACCAGATGCCCCAGATTGAGCTGGCTCTTACCGCCGTATTCGGTACTCAGTTTGATGTGCTCCCGACCGCGCTCATCGTCCATGCGCAATTTGTTATTCGCCGGGGTACGCAGGACATTGCGTTTGTAGTTGAACAAGGTGACGTGATCCGGGTGTTTTGAGTCGTGCAGCGCATGGGCGATATAGGGCCGATCCGGGTCGCCCCCTTCAAATGCGATCGCCACCTCGGTACCTTCGAGCAACGGCCAGTGAAAACCGTAGGTGTCACCCGCATAGGGACGAGCCAGACGCACCCACAGGCTTTCTCCCCCTTGCGGCCATTCCGCCCGGTCAAAATCAAACGCCACCCGGTACAACCCGTCTTTATCAATATCCCCGTACGGGTCGTTCACGACCGTGCTGCTTACTCTGGCCGGCAAGGTGCCCGCTATCCGGGGTTTGGGGATCAATTCAGGTCGAAAACAGATGTTTTCCGCGTAGGGGATCGCAGTGAATGCCATTTCAAAACTGCGATCCCGGCGCGCACTGCTGCGAATAGCGGTTATCACTGCCCCTTTACGGAAGGCTTCCGGCGCTTCACCCCTGACTTTCAACTCCTGGCCCGGTAACAGCGTCGCGGATGTCGTCAATCCCCGCAGTTGAGTCTGTCGATTCAGGTAACGTTCATGTTGCAGCCGGGAATGGAACACCCCGCTTTCCACTGCCGGATCCAGGTCGTAACGGTTGCCTAACACCCGGTAGTTGTTATCCCGATAATGGTACGCTTCGCCATACAGGGTCTCATTGCCCCGCGTCACATCCACTTCGGCATCCATACCGTATTGCGGCAGCGCGTCACGGTAGTCATAATCGCGGGTCACCACTTTGCCTTCCACCACCTGATGTGCGGTTTCCATGCCCCACACCACATCTTCCTCCCCGCCGTGCATGCCTGACGGATTGAGCGCCGGCATATAGACATTAAACTGGTAGTAACGCTGATCGTCGTAAAACTCCACCACGTCAATTTTCAGCCGATCGTCCGCGGTCAGTTTGTACCAGATCCCCACTTCCGCCAGCAGGCGTTGCACAAAACGTAAATCATCTTCGTCGTATTGCATCACCTGCTCCCGCTTCGGGCAGGGGTACGCCAGGGTGAATAAGAAATCCTGGCCGCGAAAACCGTGTCGTTCACGCAGGATTTTTTCCACGATTTCCGGTACCGACATTTTCTGATAAATGGCGAATTGGCGGCTTCTCGATAACAGAGCCAGCCGCGGCTCCAGGGTCACTTCGTAACGGCTTTCATCCCGCGAGGTGGACAACAGCTTAAATTCGCTGATTACCCCGTAGATTGTGCGCAGCGGCGCCGGCGGTATCACCGGCATGCCCCGCATTCCCGGATTAATCGCGGGCGACGTCAGGGTAAACGAAGCGTCCCGCATCAGCATCTGCGCCGGTTTGATATCTTTCACCGGGCTGGTGAATTCAATGGCGTAACGAAAAGGCCGGCTTAAGAATTCCTGCCCGCTAAACGCCACCACATCCAGCGGCGCAGTATTTTTCCACACGTTCAGTTTGTAGCGGCTGTGATCAAAGATGATCGCCGGGGTTGTGTTGTTCATAATTTCCTCCCACTTGCTTCTCGGTCGCTTCAGGTACGCTACCGCCCATAGCCGTATACCGAGGCCCATAAGGTCATGATTTGTTTTAGGGGTTCCATAGCGGGGCCTGTGACACCCGCCATCACACCTGGTCAGTCCAGGTGATTTTCATGTCGCCTGCACTGACGACGTGTGTGAAAAAACGGGTACCTGTTGTGGTCGCTGGCAGGAACAGATCCAACGCCCTGCCCAATGCCCGTTCGACCGGCTGTAAACAGCGCAGCCCGCAGTTGGGGAATTTGGCGGACCACTTGCTCAGGCTCGAAATCGTTTATTTGTCGGAAAGTGAGTGCGATATTTTCTTCGCTGCCATTTTCAGCCAGGGTATTTTGAACCGTCAGGTTAACAGCGAGGCTAAATTCAGCCATCACCCATAATTTCAGCTGCAACTCAACTTTTTTCTGCGCACCACCCGTGTGTAAATCTAATTTGATATTAATACGCACTTTAGGGGACTCTTTTTGAAAACTCTGTATCACCAGTAGTTCCTTAAAAAATAAAGATGGAATGAATGGCATGATGGTCATGCCATTACGCATCTTAGAAACAAAAAACCGGATTCAGATATTTCAGAGCAGGCAGATAACCAGGCAACAAATAAGAGAAAACCGACAATGCCTGTGCCAATAAATAAATGAATTTACCAGACAAGCCATTCCCTAGAAAAAGGCGATTTTCTAAACAGTTTTATATAAAATCAAGACATTTTTTATCCTATAGCACTTTTTGCACAAAACAAATCAGTCATAAGAACTGACCTATGACGGAAAAAGCACACAACATATAAACATAACCCAAACGATATGGAATATTTTTAAAAAACATATTGTATTTATTTTCATAAGGTGATAGAGATTTCTCTGTTTTATTATTAACAGGGCAATTTGGCAATGAGGGATATATTAATAATTTATTATTTTTCAATTGGTTATTAAAAATTTCACGCAGCTAAAGTCATTTTTATATTCACAACATAATAAGCCAAATACTTAGTAGAAGAAGTAAAAAAGAAATAATTATCAGCCAGGTTAATGCGAATGAGAATAAATTCTATGATGCAGAATAATGCGTGGTAGAAATAGTCAGAAACAATGGATTAATACGGATATTATTAGTGATATTTTTACAAAATATCTACCATACTGTGGCTCAGATAAAGCGATATATTTATCTTCACAATGCACTGAATAGTAATAATAATTATGAAAACAAAAGAATTCCATAAAATAAGGATAACTTGCTTTTTAATAAATAGAGCAACACCCTCCATGCTTCTTATCGGTTTAACGATTAGCGCAAATTGGCGGGTTCTTTACCTTAATTTTATTTGGGGAGAGATGTCCGGCCATTATATACATCTTTCACCGGGCAACATCTCCGTCAATAGATGGTTCCATATTTAAGGAGGGTAATGTGGCTTCCGTCACCCGTTGAAGGACAAAGTTTCCTGGCGGCTGACTGATAAGAATCGCTTTACAAATTTGTCATCTTTTTAACATTATGTCGTTTCTCTTTTTACTTGTTTTCCCTTTTTTGGCGATTGGTAAGCTGTTTTCTTTTCGGTGATTAATTAGCTAAAGGGAAAAAACAAACGCCCACTAATACCAGATTTTGAAAATGGACAGAGTACCTAAAAACGGCTTATTCCCTGTCATTAACAGAAAATTGAAATAAATCAGCAAAAAAAGATATTATTCGAAAAACATAAAAAGGTATCTTTATACCATCAGGCTATTTACGAGTTAATTTATGAAGATAAAATACAAGAAGATAACTTGTAAAAACTGCTCAGAATTGCCAGTAAAACAGCGTTAATAAAGATAAAAAGCGAGTATGATTAACGTTGATTAAATGTAAAACACAACATACCATAATGATTAAACTTAACAAAAATCAGGCGTTAAAAGTGGTAAAAAAACGGCTAAAACCTTATTATATAAGTTAAAACCAGAAGTTAAAAAAATGGCTTTTAATAAAAGTTTAAAATCTGCCTATCATAAATCCATAAGTGAAAATAAGAAAAAGAATTGGTTTTATTAATGCTTATATACCACGTGGAAAAAGACAAATAAAAATATTAGGCGGTTAATCAGACAATCTATTTTCTAAAATTAACCTGCTTTAATAACGTTTTCAACTGAAGAATAAACTTTTTTATAAGCCAGTTAAATAATCATTCATAAAAAACAGGAATAACAAAACCCACAAATAAATAATTTAACTAAATACATCCATTTAAAATTATTTAATACTATTTTATCCCATTGAACAGTATTGCTTTTCATACCTTTAATGTGATTTAACAATAAACTAAAATAAAAACCATCAGTAAATAAAATCAGCATTATGCCGATTTTTTATTATACCGGCAATATCATTAATATATTTTTAAATGCCATCACCAAAAACATAAAATAGCGCTTTAAATTCCATTAAATTTATATCACCCTCATTTCTTAGCATGTATTTTTATTTTTTCAAAAAATCAAAACAATTAAATTAATAAATGAATTGTTAATATATAACCTTGATTGCAACCTACTCATGACATTAATCTCCAATAATTAAAATCATCTTGGAGAACTAAGAATATAATGAAATTCCATAATTAAAGGAAATTTTTCAACACTACTTTTAATCCACTTAAATTAAAAAAAATATGTTATAATATAATTACCATGAAGGATATATAATAAATGAATACAGATACCTATCTATTTCTTAACTCAGAAAATATTAAATATAATGATCAGTTACATAAAGCATACACTGGTTATCCTCAATCTATCAGTAACGACTGGCCTAACCTTCCTGTTGAATTCCAAAGACAGATCGACGATATCGTCAATTTAAATGGTTCTCTATATTTTTTTAAAGGTTCACAATATCTTAAATTCGATATAGCGAAAGCACAAGTAAGTGATGGACCAAAACCCATTGTAGAGGGATGGCCTGGATTGAAAGGTACTGAATTTGAAAATGGGATAGATGCAGCTATAGAATGGGTCGATACAAAACAAGATATTGTTTGTTTCTTCAAAGGATATGATTGTATCGATTACACTGTCAGTTCACACAAAATTAATAAGAAAACTATCTCTGCCAGATGGGGAACTACCGGTAAGTACGCTGCATTCAACGCGAATTTGGATGCTGTTGTTTTATGGAAAAGCATTGCCAGCCAGTTTATCTACTTTTTCAAAGACAGTAATTATATTAGATACAATACGAAATTGAATGCTATTGATGGTGGACCTCGACTCACCCGATCCGGTTGGCCGGGTGTCTCTTTCCACAAAATTCAAGCAGCGGTATCTGTTAATACAGATTTATTAGGTAGTAAACGTGGCAATAATAATGGAGGCTGTGGCGGAACATGCGGTACCAATGACACCGGTAAACACTGTTTCCAATTACCTCAAAGTATTCGGTTTGGCTTGATAGCCTATAATAATACGAACATTCAGCAAACGGTAAAGGTATATATTGACGATCTCCTGGTAGACACATTAACCGGTAAAGGAGAAAATAATCTGACGGCGACTAAAGCCTACACATCAGGTACAGGTAAAGTCTGTATTGAAATTACAGGAGATGGCAAACCCTGCAAACTCTGTTATTTCGATAACATACTTGACGGAAAACCAGGAATAGCAACTATCGGTGCTGAAAACGGTACCAAGGATAATTACAATGACTGCGTGGTAATGTTGAATTGGCCACTAGTGTGAATTAAAAATAATTTGGTAAATGCACTACAAACAAAAAAGCGGCGTTATGTCGCTTTTTTGTTATGCGTAACGACAAGGGGTATTGCTATTAAGGTGCGGGCATCCTTGCCCATTATAAATACCTTTAACCGGACAACATCCGTCGTCAATAATTGCTTGCTATTCCTGCAATATCACTGACATTACACCGCCTCCGCTTCACAATTCATTGCCAACGCCATGCTTAAGGTTTTAGCCAAAATAGTTTTATTTTCACTATCCTCCATCAGGCTAAAGTGGTCGCCCGGTACAGATGTTAGCTGGAGCGAAGAATCAGGCACGACCTGCTTCCAGCCTAACGACGGTTCCATACTCAAGGAGGGCAATGTGGCTTCCGTCACGAAAGGGATCTGCGGATAAGATTCCATCGCATAGAACTGATGGAGCGTTATCGCCAAGACTTGTGGCTCATATTCTTTGACCATTTGCATATAATTTCCCATCTGTTCCCAACGTTTTGCGATCAAGTCAGGACGCAGATTTGCCGGGTATAATTCCAGTTCCTGCGCCGCGGCAATAAATTGCACCAAATTCAGTTTATCGATTCTCTGATGCAATACCGCAATCTCCTCTTCATGTTCCCCGCCCGACTGTCTTGCCAGTTCAATAAGAAACTGGAATTTTAGTTGAATAACCAGATGCTTGAAGCAGTGAGGGGCTGGCGTATCAATCAAACCCAGGAAATCGACGGTCTCACCAGCGTTTAAAAGTTGCTGGGCAATGGCATAAGCCAGTACACCACCAGAAGAGTAACCGTAGATCCGGTATCGGCCTTCCGGTTGAACCGCTTTCATAAAGGTGATCATTTTGGCGGCCAACGCTTCAATAGTCGATACCGGCTCTTCATTGATGGACGGCCAGGGCAATGCATAAATCGGATAGTCAGACTGAATATGTTGAGCTAATCCAAAGATATAGGAGTAATCATCCATACCGCTGGGCACAAAGAATAGCGGTGGCTCCATTCCGGATGGCCGCACAGGTATCGCACTGCTTTGTGGCTGAGACAGTGGATCTAATGTGATTTTTGATACCAATTCAGCCAGCACAGGGAATTGGAATAGGTTATTCAATGTACACATCAAACCACGGCCTGCGGCAAGGTTTATCATCCGCATAGCAAGCAACGAGTGTCCACCCAACGCAAAGAAATTGTCATACCGGCCTATTTGCTCAACCTCCAGCAATTCACTCCAGATAGTAGCGAGCGCAGTCTCAATTTCCCCTTGCGGCGCTTGATAAACCTTGCGGGCAAAGGCATTCTGATCCGGCACCGGCAACGCCTGCCGATCCAATTTACCGTTCGGAGTCAGCGGAAAGGTATCCAGACGCACAAAAGCCGCCGGTACCATATAGTCAGGTAAAATATCACTCAGATGTTCACGCAGGGTGGCGGCCAGTCCGTTATCCGTTTTTGCCACTACATAGGCAACTAAACGCTTATCCTGACCATCACCCAACGCCAGCACCAACGCTTCACTCACCGCCGGATGTTCGGTCAGATGCGCCTCGATTTCCCCCGGCTCAATACGGAAACCGCGGATTTTAACCTGCTGGTCATTACGACCGACAAACACCAGATTGCCGTCCGGCAGGTAACGGGCTAAATCCTCGGTGCGATACATCCGGGCATCAACGTCATCACTAAACGGATCCGGCAGGAAACGTTCGGCAGTCAGCTCAGGGCGATTGAGATAGCCGCGGGCCACTCCAACACCACCAATATATAACTCACCTACCGCCCCCAGCGGCACCGGCTGACCGTGTTTGTCCAACAGATAGACACGTTTGTTCACTGTCGGGCTACCGATGGGAATTAATCCCCCTGTATAGTCTGATGGGCAATTCCAGGTGGTGGCGCAAACGGTGATTTCCGTCGGGCCATAAGCGTTGAACAAATCGGCCCGGCCACACAATGTCTGAAACAAGGCGGTAGCCGGCGCTTCTCCTGCGAATATTAATGTGGGTTTTATGGCTATCGCTGGCAACCCTGCGCCATCGTGAAACATGGCCGGTGTCATGCAAGCGTGCGTCACCCTCTGTTCTTCCAAGTAATGCCAGAGACGGAGCGGATCTTGCCGGATGGTTTCAGTCGGAATAATCAGTGTAGCCCCACTGCTCAACGCTATCATGATTTCCCAGACGCTGGCATCAAAGCCAAATGAGGCAAACTGCAACATTCGGCTAGTTACACCAACATCAAACTGGGCAATTTGTTCCATCGTCAGGTTAACCACACTCTGATGTTCAATCATCACCCCTTTCGGCGTACCGGTCGAGCCGGAGGTGTAAATTACATATGCCAAATGCCGCGAAGTTAGTATAGGAATTTGTAAGTTATTGTCCGGCTGATCAAGACAGGTATTTGGATCAATTACGGTTAATTGTGCAAGCGCTTCTTCACCCAAAGCGAGACATCCAGCATGATCTGCCAATATCACTGATGAGGCTGAGTCCCTCAACATATAGGTCAAACGCTCGCCGGGGTAAGCTGGATCCAGCGGCACATAGGCGCCACCCGCTTTCAGCACAGCCAATATCCCTACCACCCTTGATGGTGAACGCGTCATACAAATCACTACCCGTTGATCTGGTTCTATGCCCAGTTCAATGAGTTGATGGGCCAGCCGGTTAGCGCGGGCATTTAATTCGGCGTAGCTGAGGATGTGCTCTTCATACATTAATGCTATCGCATCAGGGGTTTTCTCTGCCTGCTGTTCAAACAGCTGGTGAATGCAACATTGATCAGCATACTCTGTTTCAGTCGCGTTCCAGGTTTCCAGCAATAGCTTGCGCTCCCCCACAGCCAAAATATCGATTTTCCCAACCGACTGTTGAGGGTTAGCCACTATTTCCCGCAGTACGGTATGGAGATATTCCAGATGCCGCTCAATCGTGGGTTGATCAAACAAGGCGGTGGCATAATTCAGATAACCAACAATCCGGCCATCCACCTCAGACAAATTCAGCTCAAGATCGAACTTAACCACATCAAAAGTTTGCTCAACGGGTGACACGGCCAGCCCCGGCAACGCCCATTCTGGAGCCTCGTTATTCTGCCAGGCAAACATCACCTGAAACAGCGGGGTATATGCCAGTCTGCGCGGCGGTTGCACGATTTCCACCACCTGTTCAAACGGCAGATCCTGATGCTCCTGCGCCGCCAGCGCAGTTTGCCGTGTACGCGCAAGCAATTCGACCACATTCGGCGCACCCGATAAATCCATCCGCAAGGCCAGCGTATTGACAAAGAAACCGATCAAGGATTCCACTTCCTGCCGACTACGACCTGCACTCGGTGTACCGATAACCAAATCTTCCTGACCTGACAGACGCGACAGAACCGTCGCCCAAGCCGCCAACAGGGTCATAAATAACGTGACGCCCTGCTGCTCACTCAGATGTTTAAGGGATTGGGTTAACTGCGCATCCAGACTGATGGGCAAGATATTCCCAGCAAATAACTGCTCAGGCGGACGTGGCCGGTCAGTAGGCAAATCCAGCAGAACCGGCGCGTCAGCCAGCTTGGTGCGCCAATAGTCAGATTGGGACTGTATGCGTTCAGCTGACAGCCACTGACGTTGCCAGGCAGCGTAATCAGGGTACTGAATCGCCAACGGCGGCAACGGATCCGGCTGCCCCGTCAGGAAAGCGGTGTAAAGGGTGCTCAATTCATGCATTAATACGCTAACAGACCAGCCATCGAAAACAATATGGTGCTGGGTCAGCAAGAAAACGTGATCATCATTAGCCAGCTGCACCAGACTAGAACGAATTAATGGGCCACAGGCAAGATCAAACGCTGTCTCAGCTTCCTGAGCAGAGAGAGACGCAAGCTGGGCATCCGCATCCGGCGCATCACGCAGATCGTATTTTTTCATCGGCAGGCCCGACTCCGCTGGTAACAATTCCACCTGAGGCTGACCGTCAACAGCAACAAAGATCGAGCGCAACGCTTCATGACGGGCAAAAAGCACATCAAGCGCCTGCTGCCAGACTCCAATATCCAGTTGACCACGCAAACGCAGGGCCACCGGAATATGATAGGTATCCCCCATCCTGTCAAACTGAGCCAGAAACCACAGACGCTGTTGAGCGAATGACAGCGGCAGTTTATCCTCACGGGATATTGGCATAATGGCCGGTAATCTGCTGCTCTGCTCACCAAACCGGGCACGCATCACCTCAGCAAAAGCGATCAAAGAAGGCGATTTAAATAGCGTGGTCAGCGGTAATTCAATCCCTAAAGCCGCTATCCGGTTCATCATCCGCACCACCAACAGCGAATGGCCGCCCAGGGCGAAAAAGTTGTCATAGCGGCTAATCCGTTCAACGCCCAGTAATTCACGCCAAATCGCCGCCAAGGTGATTTCCATCTCCCCTTGAGGCGCGGCGTAAACCTGCCGGGCAAACGCTTCCTCCCCCGGCACCGGTAACGCCCGGCGATCCAGTTTTCCGTTGGGTGTCAACGGGAAAGTATCCAGACGCACAAAAGCCGCCGGTACCATATAATCGGGCAAAATGGCACTCAGATATTCACGCAAGTCCGCCACCAGTCCATTATTTGGCTCGGCCACCACATAGGCAACCAAACGTTTATCCTGCCCAGCATCCCGTGCCAGTACCAGCGCTTCACTTACCGCAGGATGTTCCGTTAACCGTGCTTCAATTTCCCCCGGCTCAATGCGGAAGCCGCGGATTTTAACCTGCTGATCATTACGGCCAGCAAACACCAGGTTGCCGTCCGGCAGATAACGGGCTAAATCCCCGGTTCGATACATGCGTGCATCGACTGCCTCACTAAACGAATCAATAAGGAAACGTTCTGTCGTCAACTCCGGACGGTTAAGATAGCCACGCGCTACCCCCACACCCCCGATATACAATTCACCCACCGCTCCCAACGGTACCGGCTGACCATGGGCGTCCAGCAAATAAATACGCGTGTTGGCTGTTGGGCGCCCGATAGAAATTACACCATTGATATAGTCTGACGGACAGTGCCAGACAGTCGCACAAACCGTGATTTCCGTTGGGCCATAAGCATTGAACAGCGTGGCCCGGCCACGCAGTGCCTGAAGCAGCGCCGCACTGGGCGCTTCACCGCCCAGTATCAATGTTGGTCTTATGGTTATTTCCGGTAAATCGGCACCATCCCGCAGCAGAGCCGGTGTCAGGCAGGCGTGAGTCACCGCCTGTTCTTCCAGATAATGCCAAAGGCGGAGCGGATCCTGACGAACCGTGTCGGCAGGAATATCCAGGGCGGCACCACCACACAATGCCATCATGATTTCCCAGACGCTGGCATCAAAGCCAAATGAAGCAAACTGCAACATCCGGCTAGTTACACCAACATCAAACTGGGCAATTTGTTCCACCGTCAGGTTAACCACACTCTGATGTTCAATCATCACCCCTTTCGGCGTACCGGTCGAGCCGGAGGTATAAATTACATAAGCCAGATGACGGGAGGTCAATGCAGCGACTTGTGGGTTGTTATCTGGCTGATCAGGCAATGAATTCGGATCAAGAACAATTTGTTGTGCAAGCATTTGCTCATTTAATGCTGAACGTCCGGTATTATCTGCCAACAAAATAGCCGGGGCAGCATCGGTCAAAATATGAATCAGGCGCTCACCCGGATAAGCAGGATCCAGCGGCACGTAGGCGCCACCGGCTTTCAAGATTGCCAACAGCCCCACTATCCGCGCCGGTGAACTTGCCACACAAATCGCCACCCGTTGATCCGGCGCAACACCCAGTGCGATCAGCTGATGCGCCAGCCGGTTAGCACGGGTATTCAATTCCGCATAGCTAAAGGATTGGTTTTCATATACTAACGCGGTGGCGTCCGGGGCATTCTCCACCTGTTGTTCAAACAGTTGATGAATGCACAGTTGGTCAGGATAGGATGTTTCAGTCGCATTCCAGGTTTTCAGCAACAATGTGCACTCCGTTTCCGGCAGGATTTCCAACATCTGTACCGGTGTTTCCGGCGCCTGTTCAAGCGCCTCTGCCAGACTTTCCAGCGCTTGCTGCATATAACCGCATATTCTTTCCGGATCAAATGGTTGTACTACCTGAGCAGTCAGCCCCAAATCGGAACCTCCATCCTCTACCGACAACACAAACGGGTAGTTGGTCCGCTCCTGCGCGCCAAGGAATTCAATTCCGCTGATGATTTCATCCGGCATGACCGGCTGGGTATTATGCCGGTAATTCAGCAGCGCATTGAACAGCGGTGTCCCACGGGCTACTCCACTGCAACGTTGAGCCAGTGCCAGTGACGCATGTTCATGCGCCAGCAATTCCGCCAGTCGGGTATGCGCGGCCCGTACACTCTCCCGCACCGGGGTTTCATCCATATCCAACCGCAACGGCAGGGTATTAATAAACAGTCCCATGCCATTGTCGGCGCCCTCGCCAGCCTGCATACGCCCAAACAACACCGTGCCAAATACCACTTGCTTCTGACCACTGGTACGCGATAACACCTGCGCCCAGGCCAAATGACACAGCGCCGCCAAACTGACACCCAAACGCCGGGCTTGATTACGCAGACGGTTATTCAGTGCAGGCGTCAGCATTCTGTGCGATTCCGTCACCTGCGAGCCGTCATGGTGAACTTCCGTCAAGCCGAACGGCAACGTCGGCTCATCCACCGCCGCCAGCATATCGGTAAAGAAACGGGTATGTTCTGACTGGCCGGTGCCCAACCGGGCCTGCGCCACCAGATGACGGAAAGGTGTCGAAGCCGGCAAGTTGTCTCCCCGTCCGGTAAGATAGGCCTGCACTTCGCTGTTCATCACTTCCAGCGTGGTATGGTCGCCAATCAGGTGATGCAACAGTTGCAGCAGGATCCAGCGGCCATCAGTATCCTGAGCAATGACAAAGCGCAACAACGGCGCCTGACTCAGGTCAATACGATGCCGGCGTGGATCAAAGCGTTGGGCCAGTTGGTCACTGATCGATCCGTCAGTCGGATTGAGTGTCAATTCTGTGATAAATAAGGGAACCTGACGACAAACCACCTGAGCCGGAGTTGATAATCCCTTCCAGATAAACGCGGTACGCAAAATATCATGGCGGTCGACCACCTGTTGAACCGCGGCCAGATAACGGTCCAACAAAGACCGATCCGCAAAAGCCTGTTGGATTATCAGCAGATAAGGATCGCCTTCGTTTGCCAGCAAATGGTGGAATAAAATGCCATCCTGTAGCGGTGACAGGGCATAGATATCCTGAATGTTGGCAATCCCGCCCGGAACTTGTTCAACTATGCGGTCAATCTCAGGCTGAGTCAGCTCAATCAACGGCAACATTTCTGGCGTCAGCGCAATAGTATCCGGTGTAATGCGGTTGTCAGGTACCCTGATTTCACAATGTTGCGCCAGAGACTGGGCCAAAACACTGAGTGTCGGATGTTCGAATAGCGTTTGGACCGATACGCCCAGCCCCCTACGCCGCAAGTGTTCAATCATCCGCACAGCGAGCAACGAGTGACCACCCAGCGCAAAGAAGCTGTCGTGCCGGCTAATCTGCTCAACCTCCAGCAATTCACTCCAGATAGTGGCAAGCGCAGTCTCAATTTCCCCTTGCGGCGCTTGGTAAACCTTGCGGGCAAAGGCATTCTGATCCGGCACCGGCAACGCCTGCCGATCCAGCTTGCCGTTTGGCGTCAGCGGGAAGGCATCCAGACGCACAAAGGCCGCCGGTACCATATAGTCAGGTAAAATAGCACTCAGATGTTCACGCAGGCTGGCGGCCAGCCCATTATCCGCTTCTGCCACTACATTATTTGCCACTACATAGGCAACTAAACGCTTATCCTGACCGTCACCCAACGCCAGTACCCACGCTTCACTCACCGCCGGATGTTCGGTCAGATGCGCCTCGATTTCCCCCGGCTCAATACGGAAACCGCGGATTTTAACCTGCTGGTCATTACGACCGACAAACACCAGATTGCCATCCGGCAGGTAACGGGCCAAATCCCCGGTGCGATACATCCGGGCATCAACGTCATCACTAAACGGATCCGTCAGGAAACGTTCGGCAGTCAGCTCAGGGCGATTGAGATAGCCGCGCGTCACACCGGCACCACCAATATACAACTCCCCCACGGCCCCCAATGGCACTGGCTGCCCGTAGTCATCCAGCAGATAAATCCGGGTATTCGCCGTCGGACGCCCAATAGGCACCAACGCATCGGTATAGTTTGACGGACAACGCCAGTGAGTGGCACACACGGTAATTTCTGTCGGGCCATAGGCATTGAACAGCGTGGCCTGACGGCTCAATGTCTGGAGCAGCGCCGGGCTGGGCGCTTCACCGCCCAGTATCACAGTCGGCTTTATCGTCAGCGCGGGTAAATCAGCCCCATCCCGCAGCAGGGCCGGAGTCAAACAAGCGTGCGTCACTGCCTGTTCTTCCAGATAATGCCAGAGGCGGTGCGGATCCTGACGAACCGTGTCGACCGGAATAGCCAAACCCGCTCCACCAGTCAGTGCCATCATGGTTTCCCAGACACTGGCATCGAAACCAAATGAAGCGAACTGCAACACCCGGTTACCGGAATGAATACCAAACTGGACAATTTTATCCCGAATAAGATTGACCACCCCCCGATGTTCAACCATCACCCCTTTGGGCACGCCGGTAGAGCCGGAGGTGTAAATCACATAGGCCAGATGACGGGAAGTCAACGCCGGGACTTGCGGGTTGCTGTCCGGTTGATCGGGCAAGGTATTCGGATCAAGCAGAGTCAGCCCGGCCAGCGCCTCCTCGCCCAACGCTAGCCGTCCGGTCTCATCAGCCAATACTATTGAGGGAGCCGCATCATTCAGGATATGCGCCAGACGTTCCCCCGGATAAACCGGGTCCAGCGGCACATAGGCGCCACCGGCTTTCAGCACCGCCAATAACCCCACCACCCGCGCCGGTGAGCTTGCCATGCAGACTGCCACCCGCTGATCCGGCGCGATTCCCAATGCAATCAATTGATGGGCCAGCCGGTTAGCATCAGCATTCAATTCGGCATAGCTCAGGGTCTGTCCTTCATACACCAACGCGGTGGCGTCAGGCGTTTTTTCTACCTGTTGTTCAATCAACTGATGAATGCATAACTGCTCAGGATACGGTGTTTCAGTCGCGTTCCAGGTTTCCAGCAATAATGTCCGCTCAGTGGATGACAAAATATCCATGGTCGTGACTGATTGTTGAGGATGGTTCACCATCGCCCGCAATAGGGCCAGCAAATAGCCGACCTGTCTTTCAATCGTTTCAGGGTCGAACAGGGCAGAAGAATAATTCAGTTCCCCAACAACCTCGCCTGCCTTTTCCGTCAATTCCAGTTGCAGATCGAATTTAGCGATATCGTATCCCTGTACGACTGGCGTCACCGCTAATCCCGGCAGTTGCCACTCTTCTGTGTCACTCTCCTGCCAGGCGAACATCACTTGAAATAGCGGGGTATGCTCCGGTCTGCGGGGCGGTTGTACGATCTCAACCACCTGTTCAAACGGCAGATCCTGATGCTCCTGCGCCGCCAACGCAGTTTGCCGCACACGCGCAAGCAATTCAGCCATATTCGGTGCATCGGATAAATCCATGCGCAACGCCAGCGTATTCACAAAGAAGCCAATCAGGGATTCCACTTCCTGCCGACTGCGACCTGCACTCGGCGTACCGATAATCAGATCTTCCTGACCTGACAGGCGCGATAAAACCGTCGCCCAAGCCGCCAACAGCGTCATAAATAACGTAACGCCCTGCTGCTCACTTAAACGTTTAAGGGACTGGGTTAATTCCACATCCAGACTGACGGGCCAGATACTCCCGGCAAACGACTGCTGAGGCGGACGTGGCCGGTCAGTAGGCAAATCCAACAGTACCGGTGCGTCAGCCAGCTTCGTGCGCCAATAGTCGGATTGAGACTGTATGCGTTCCGCCGACAACCATTGACGTTGCCAGGCGGCGTAATCAGGATATTGAATCACCAACGGAAGCAACGGATCCGGCTGCTGGTTCAAGCAAGCGGCATAAAGCGCCTCCAGTTCTGATTTCAGTATCCCTAAAGACCAGCCATCGGAAACAATATGATGCTGAGTCAGTAAGAAAACGTGATCATCATCCGCCAGTTGGACCAGACTGGAACGAATTAATGGGCCACGGGCAAGATCAAACGAAGCCTCAACTTCCTGAGCAGAGAGAAACGCAAGCTGGGCATCCACATCAGGCGCGTCACGCAGATCATATTTTTTCATCGGCAGGCCCGATTCCGCCGGTAACAATTCCACCTGCGGCTGACCGTCAACAGCAACAAAAACAGAGCGCAACGCTTCATGGCGGGCAAACAGCGTATTCAGTGCCTGCTGCCAGGCCACAATATCCAGCTGACCATGTAAACGCAGGGCCAACGGAATATGATAGGTATCACTCACCCCGTCAAACTGAGCCAGGAACCACAGACGTTGTTGAGCGAATGACAACGGCAATTGGCCCTCACGGGATAGCGGAACAATCGCGGGCAATATCCTGCCCGGTTTGATGAACCGGGCACGTATCGCTTCAGCAAAGGCCATCAAAGCAGGGAATTTAAACAGCGTGGACAGCGGTAATTCAATCCCCAAAGCCGCTATCCGGTTCATCATCCGCACCGCCAATAACGAATGGCCGCCCAAAGCGAAAAAGTTGTCATACCGGCTAATCCGCTCAACACCCAGTAATTCACGCCAGATAGCGGCCAGGGTGGTTTCTGTTTCCCCCTGCGGCGCTTCATAAACCTGACGCGCAAACGCTTCCTCCTCCGGTGCCGGTAATGCCCGGCGATCCAGTTTGCCGTTCGAGGTCAATGGGAAGATATCCAGACGCACAAAGGCCGCCGGTACCATATAATCCGGCAAAATCGCACTCAGATAAGTACGCAGATGGTTAACCAACGCCTCATCCGCTTCTGCCACCACATAAGCCACCAATCGCTTGTCCTGACCGTCGCCCAGTACCAGCACAACCGCTTCATGCACTACGGGGTGTTCCATCAATCGGGCTTCAATTTCCCCCGGCTCAATGCGGAAACCGCGGATCTTCACTTGCTGGTCATTACGGCCCAGGAACTCCAGATTGCCATCCGGTAAGTAACGCGCCAAATCCCCGGTTCGGTACATGCGCGCACCGGGTTCACCGCTAAACGGGTCAGCAAGAAAACGTTCCGCGGTCAATTCAGGGCGATTAAGGTAACCACAAGCCACCCCATCCCCACCAATATATATCTCCCCTGCCGCCCCCAACGGCACCGGTTGACCCGCTGTATCTAACAGATAAACCCGTGTATTGGCTATCGGTCGACCAATCGGGATCCTTGTCACGCCCTGCGGTAACGCCGTAATAGGATACATCGTAGTAAACGTGGTGCCCTCGCTCGGCCCGTAAGCCTGCAATAATTGTTGTGGCGGATGATTATCCAGAACCTGAGCAATCACATGCAGATCAGGGATATCTCCCCCGAAAATCAGGATTTTAATCTGCGGAAGAACCGGGGATAATTCTGCCGCCAGTCGGTTAAACAACCCGATAGTCAGCCACAGCACCGTGACGTGATGTACTTGTAAAACCTGTACTAACTTGTGTGGTGTCAGCACAGTCTCGTAATCAATCACCACCAGCGCACCGCCATTCAGCAATGGCGCCCAGACTTCAAACATGCTGGCATCAAAAGCCGGATTAGCGGTAAAGGAAACCCGATCATCCGGCCCGATTTCGGCGTACCCAGTATTGATGACCAGCCGAACCACGGCACAATGCGGCACCATCACCCCTTTGGGTATGCCGGTCGAGCCGGAGGTATACATAATGTAAGCCAGCTCAGTACTGGAGCGGGGTAAGTCAGGATTACGGTGATCTTCTTCCCTGATAGCACCCATTTCATCAACAAGACAAAACAGGGGAATCGCCAGGTCAACCGGGATATCCGTCAGCAACAATTTGGCTGAACAGTCGTTTATCAACCAATGTTTCCGTTCATCCGGCACACGGGGATCGATCGGCACATAAACGGCCCCAGCCTTGAGGATAGCCAACTGAGCCACCACCAGTTCAGCAGAGCGTTCCAGCAGTACCGCAACCCGATCATCCGACTGGATCCCCTGTTCAATTAACCAGTGAGCCAACCGGTTGGCACGGGCATTTAATTCCACATAGCTAAAGATATGTTCGCCGTATACCAGCGCTATCGCGTCAGGCGTCTTTTCTGCCTGCTGTTCAAACAACCGGTGAATACAACACTGGTCAGGATACGGCGTCTGGGTCGCGTTCCAGGTTGCCAGCAACAACTGCTTCTCTGCTTCCGGCAAAATATTCAGCAACCGTACCGGTGTCTCAGGCCGCTGCTCAAGCGCTTCTGCCAGACTTTCCAGCGCCTGTTGCATATAACCGCATACCCGTTCTGATTCAAACGGCTGCACCACCTGAGCCGTTAATCCCAAAGTAGATCCACCGTCCTCTACCGACAACACAAACGGGTAGTTGGTCCGCTCCTGCGCGCCAAGGAATTCAATTCCGCTGATGATTTCACCCGGCGTGACCGGCTGGGTATTATGCCGGTAATTCAGCAGCGCATTGAACAGCGGTGTCCCACGGGCTACCCCACTGCAACGTTGAGCCAGTGCCAGTGACGCATGTTCATGCGCCAGCAATTCCGCCAGCCGGGTATGCACGGCCCGTACACTCTCCCACACCGGGGTTTCATCCATATCCAACCGCAACGGCAGGGTATTGATAAACAGTCCCATGCCGCTGTCAGCCCCTTCTCCTGATTGCATACGCCCAAACAACACCGTGCCAAATACCACTTTCTCCTGTCCGCTGGTACGTGACAACACCTGCGCCCAGGCCAAATGACACAGCGCCGCCAAACTGACACCCAAACGCCGGGCTTGATTACGCAGACGGTTATTCAGTGCAGGCGTCAGCATTCTGTGCGATTCCGTCACCTGCGAGCCGTCATGGTGAACTTCCGTCAAGCCGAACGGCAACGTCGGCTCATCCACCGCCGCCAGCATATCGGTAAAGAAACGGGTATGTTCTGACTGGCCGGTGCCCAACCGGGCCTGCGCCACCAGATGACGGAAAGGTGTCGAAGCCGGCAAGTTGTCTCCCCGTCCGGTAAGATAGGCCTGCACTTCGCTGTTCATCACTTCCAGCGTGGTATGGTCGCCAATCAGGTGATGCAACAGTTGCAGCAGGATCCAGCGGCCATCAGTATCCTGAGCAATGACAAAGCGCAACAACGGCGCCTGACTCAGGTCAATACGATACCGGCGTGGATCAAAGCGTTGGGCCAGTTGGTCACTGATCGATCCGTCAGTCGGATTGAGTGTCAATTCTGTGATAAATAAGGGAACCTGACGACAAACCACCTGAGCCGGAGTTGATAATCCCTTCCAGATAAACGCGGTACGCAAAATATCATGGCGGTCGACCACCTGTTGAACCGCGGCCAGATAACGGTCCAACAAAGACCGATCCGCAAAAGCCTGTTGGATTATCAGCAGATAAGGATCGCCTTCGTTTGCCAGCAAATGGTGGAATAAAATGCCATCCTGTAGCGGTGACAGGGCATAGATATCCTGAATGTTGGCAATCCCGCCCGGAACTTGTTCAACTATGCGGTCAATCTCAGGCTGAGTCAGCTCAATCAACGGCAACATTTCTGGCGTCAGCGCAATAGTATCCGGTGTAATGCGGTTGTCAGGTACCCTGATTTCACAATGTTGCGCCAGAGACTGGGCCAAAACACTGAGTGTCGGATGTTCGAATAGCGTTTGGACCGATACGCCCAGCCCCCTACGCCGCAAGTGTTCAATCATCCGCACAGCGAGCAACGAGTGACCACCCAGCGCAAAGAAGCTGTCGTGCCGGCTAATCTGCTCAACCTCCAGCAATTCACTCCAGATAGTGGCGAGCGCAGTCTCAATTTCCCCTTGCGGCGCTTGGTAAACCTGACGGGCAAAGGCATTCTGATCCGGCACCGGCAACGCCTGCCGATCCAGCTTGCCGTTTGGCGTCAGCGGGAAGGCATCCAGACGCACAAAGGCCGCCGGTACCATATAGTCAGGTAAAATAGCACTCAGATGTTCACGCAAACGGGCAGCTAATCCGCTATCTTTTTCCGCCACGACATAGGCGACCAGACGTTTGTCCCGCCCATCACCCCGCGCCAGCACCCACGCTTCGCGCACCGCAGAGTATTCTGTCAGCCGGGCTTCGATTTCACCCGGCTCAATCCGGAATCCACGGATTTTAACCTGCTGGTCATTACGACCGACAAACACCAGATTGCCATCCGGCAGGTAACGGGCCAAATCCCCGGTGCGATACATCCGGGCATCAACGTCATCACTAAACGGATCCGTCAGGAAACGTTCGGCAGTCAGCTCAGGGCGATTGAGATAGCCGCGCGTCACACCGGCACCACCAATATACAACTCCCCCACGGCCCCCAATGGCACTGGCTGCCCGTAGTCATCCAGCAGATAAATCCGGGTATTCGCCGTCGGACGCCCAATAGGCACCAACGCATCGGTATAGTTTGACGGACAACGCCAGTGAGTGGCACACACGGTAATTTCTGTCGGGCCATAGGCATTGAACAGCGTGGCCTGACGGCTCAATGTCTGGAGCAGCGCCGGGCTGGGCGCTTCACCGCCCAGTATCACAGTCGGCTTTATCGTCAGCGCGGGTAAATCAGCCCCATCCCGCAGCAGGGCCGGAGTCAAACAAGCGTGCGTCACTGCCTGTTCTTCCAGATAATGCCAGAGGCGGTGCGGATCCTGACGAACCGTGTCGACCGGAATAGCCAAACCCGCTCCACCAGTCAGTGCCATCATGGTTTCCCAGACACTGGCATCGAAACCAAATGAAGCAAACTGCAACACCCGGTTACCGGAATGAATACCAAACTGGACAATTTTATCCCGAATAAGATTGACCACCCCCCGATGTTCAACCATCACCCCTTTGGGCACGCCGGTAGAGCCGGAGGTGTAAATCACATAGGCCAGATGACGGGAAGTCAACGCCGGGACTTGCGGGTTGCTGTCCGGTTGATCGGGCAAGGTATTCGGATCAAGCAGAGTCAGCCCGGCCAGCGCCTCCTCGCCCAACGCTAGCCGTCCGGTCTCATCAGCCAATACTATTGAGGGAGCCGCATCATTCAGGATATGCGCCAGACGTTCCCCCGGATAAACCGGGTCCAGCGGCACATAGGCGCCACCGGCTTTCAGCACCGCCAATAACCCCACCACCCGCGCCGGTGAGCTTGCCATGCAGACTGCCACCCGCTGATCCGGCGTGATTCCCAATGCAATCAATTGATGGGCCAGCCGGTTAGCATCAGCATTCAATTCGGCATAGCTCAGGGTCTGTCCTTCATACACCAACGCGGTGGCGTCAGGCGTTTTTTCTACCTGTTGTTCAATCAACTGATGAATGCATAACTGCTCAGGATACGGTGTTTCAGTCGCATTCCAGGTTTCCAGCAATAACGCGCGTTCCGTTTCAGGCAAAATATTCAGTGCCCGTACCGGCGTTTCCGGCACCCGCTCCAGCGCTTCTGCCAGACTTGCCAGCGCCTGTTGCATATAACCGCATACCCGATCCGGCTCAAACGGCTGTACTACCTGCGCAGTCAGCCCCAGAGTAGAACCCCCGTCCTCTACCGACAGCACAAACGGATAGTTGGTCCGCTCCTGTTCACCCAGGAATTCGATACCCGGTACAGCCTCATGTGGGATCAGCGGCTGCTCATTATGCCGGTAGTTCAACAAGGCACTAAACAGTGGCGTGCCGCCCGCTACCCCACTGCAACGCTGGGCCAGCGCCAGTGAAGCATGTTCATAATCCAGCAATCCAGCCAGCCGGGACTGTGCCAACCGTACACTGTCATGCACCGGCGTATCATCCATATCCAGCCGCAGCGGCAAAGTATTGATAAACAGCCCCATGCCGCTGTCAGCCCCTTCTCCCGCCGCCATGCGCCCAAACAGCACCGTGCCAAACACCACTTTTTCCTGACCGCTGGTCTGCGACAACACCTGCGCCCACGCCAAATGACACAATGTTGCTACACTAACGCCCAGACGTTTTGCCTGCTGACGAAGGCGGTCGTTTAACGCCGGCGATAATATCCGGTGCGATTGTGTGACCTGCGAACCATCACGATGCACCTCGGTCAGGCCAAACGGCAATGTCGGTTCATCCACGTCAGCCAGCATGTCGGTAAAAAAGCGGGTATGCTCTGCCTGATTGATATCCAGCCGGGCTTGCGCCACCAGATTGCGGAAAGGCGCCGGTGCCGGCAAGTTGTCATCCTGTCCGGCAAGACAGACCTGCACTTCTCGATGCATCACTTCCATCGTCGTATGGTCGCCAATCAAGTGATGCTGTAATTGCAACACGTGCCAACGGCCATCGGTTTCCTGCGCCACCACAAAGCGCAACAATGGGGCCTGACTCAGATCAAAACGATACTGACGCGGGTCAAAACGGTGAGCCAATTGCTCGCCAACCGGCCCGTCAGCCGGATCCAGGGTCAGTTCAGTGACCGATAAAGGCGCCTGACGCCAGACCACCTGCGCCGGTGCAGATAATTCCTGCCAGATAAATGCGGTCCGCAAGATATCATGGCGATCAACCACCTGTTGCATCGCCGCCAGATAGCGATCCAGCAGCGCCCGGTCAGCAAAAATCATCGGATAGGCCAGCAGATAGGGGTCACCTTCCTTCGCCAGCAGATGATGGAACAAGATACCGTCCTGCAACGGCGACAGGGCGTAGATATCCTGAACATTAGCAATCCCGCCCGGCACCTGTTCAACAATGTGGTCAATTTCAGGTTGAGTCAGATCAATCAGCGGCAACATCTCCGGCGTCAACGCCGTGGTCGCTAATGTGATGATATTGGGCGGCACCACTATAGCCTGATGTTGCTCTAATGTCTGGGCCAGTTCTGACAGTACCGGGCTCTGGAACAGGTTACGGGCGGCCAGTGTCAATCCCAAACTGCGCAGACGTTCAATCATCCGTACACCGAGCAGAGAATGACCGCCCAGTGCAAAGAAGCTGTCATGCCGGCTAATTCGCTCAATACCCAGTAATTCGCTCCAAAGAGTCGCCAGAACAATCTCCATCTCTCCTAGCGGCGTTGCATAAACCTGACGGGCGAAAGCGTCCTCCCCCGGTGCCGGCAACGCCCGGCGATCCAATTTACCATTCGACGTCAATGGGAATTCATCCAGACGCACAAAGGCCACCGGGACCATATAATCCGGCAACCGCGCACTCAGATGTTCACGCAAGCGAGCGGCCAATCCGTCATTCTCTTGGGTCAGCACATAGGCAACCAGTTGTTTATCCTGCCCCTCCCCTAACGCCAACACCACGGCTTCACGTATCGCCGGATATTCCACCAGCCGGGCCTCAATTTCCCCCGGTTCAATCCGGAAACCGCGGATTTTCACCTGCTGATCGTTACGGCCCAGGAATGCCAGATTGCCGTCCGGCAGGTAGCGGGCCAAATCTCCGGTTCGGTACATACGCGCATTCGGTTTATCGCTGAATGGATCGGTGAGAAAGCGTTCAGCGGTCAGTTCAGGGCGATTGAGATAACCACAGGCCACGCCGTCACCCCCGACATAAATCTCACCGGTCATCCCCAATGATACCGGCTGACCGTCAGTATCCAGCAAATAAAGCCGGGTGTTGGCAATGGGTCGGCCAATAGGAATAGAAGCCGTCCCCGATGTTAACGCGTCAATACGGTAGGTCGTGGTAAACGTGGTTCCCTCACTCGGGCCGTAGGCATTCAATAACTTTTGTGGCGGGTTCTTACGCAGCACTTGAGCAATGACATGCGGATCGAGGACATCTCCCCCGACCAGCAGCATTTTAAGTTGAGGCAGCACCGGGGATAGCTCCGCCGCCAGCCGGTTAAACAGCCCGACACTCATCCACAGGACCGTAATACGATGCGCCTGTAATGCCTGGACAAAATCCCGCGGCGTCAGCAACGTAGTATGATCAATAACCACCAGCGCAGCACCGTTGAGCAACGGCGCCCAAACTTCGAAGGTGCTGGCATCGAAAGCCGGGTTAGTGGCGAAGGCAATCCGGTCATTGGGTTCGATTTCAGCATAGCCATTATTGATAACCAGCCGAACGACAGCCCGGTGAGGCACGATGACCCCTTTTGGTGTCCCCGTCGAACCGGAGGTATACATGATATACGCCGGTCCAGCGCTGGCACCCAATAAATCAAGATTGTGATGCTCCTCTTCCTGGATTGGTTCTGTCTCGGGGGTAAGGCGGAGCCGCGGAACAACTAAGTCAACCGGGATCTCGGTCTGCATATCAGTCAGCAGTAATTTGGCGGCACAATCGTTTATCAGCCAGCTTTTCCGCTCATTCGGTACGTTGGGATCGACAGGGACATAAATCGCACCGGTCTTAAGGATAGCCAACTGAGCCACTACCAGTTCAACCGAGCGTTCTAACAGAATCGCCACGTGGTCATCCGGGTACACACCCTGTTCAATCAGTTGACAGGCCAGCCGGTTAGCGCGGGCATTCAGTTCGGCGTAGCTCAGGGTTTTATCCCCCGCGATTAACGCTGCGGCAGCCGGGGTTTTCTCTGCCTGTTGTTCAAACAACTGATGGATACATAAATGGTCAGGATATGGGGTTTCTGTAGCGTTCCAGGTTTCCAGCAACAACCCCGCTTCAAGGGTATTTTCCTTTCTGGTAATACTGTCTTTCATCTGCTTACTACCTCAACGAATCTATTGGATATTTGAAAACGGTTATTCCCAGCAACCATCACAAATGTTTTTCTTTTATTTTTCAGAAAAATAACAACGGGCATACCTGGCATCAAAAGATACTCCAGCAATATTTTCCCTCAGCTGTTGGATGTAATAGCCCGGTTACATCCGCATAATTAACAATTTTGCAACGATAATTTTCCTGATAACGGAATAAATGGTTCATCAAATGAACCGAAATAAGGCATTCCATTTTCTTCCTGTTTTTTAGATAAGCGTCTTTGATCTACGGCAATTTTTTATTAACCGACGCTGAATTCCACAACTAAATAAAAATGGATCTATTGAATATATCTACTGGCATGAGCGCTAAATCCTTGCTGTATTTTGTCCATTTAGTATTAATATCCGATTGAAATTATTTCAGATAAAATTAGGTGTTTATAAATATCAATAACCTCCAACAACCAAGGAACAAGAAAAAAAACAAAAACATTATTTATCATAATCTTACAACAAATCCATGTATATTTTCCCATATAAAACGTAAACTGACTTCACTACATCTTATTTTATAATAATCAAATTACACAACTAATGTAAACGCTAATTACATTTAACACCGGAATGAAACAATTTCAAATAAATACTAATTTCGTATATATTCCTTTTTAATAATATAAAAATATTATGAATATGAAAATTCATTGGATTTAATACCTTAAATAAACAATATCAAAATAAAAAAATAACATAACTAATTACTTATCCAAATATATATCTGATTTCCATTGATAACATAATGGGTGACATAAAACGCCAGCTTTTCAGCTAATATTTATAAATGGCCAGTACTTTAGCCTGATAAATATGAATATAAAAAACGAGCTTATTATAATATTAGGAATATATATCTATTAATTCTGTTAGTTCGGTATAATTTCATGAAAAAACTATTACCATTAATGTCAAATTTATTTGTGATACTGTTTGCTTACAGGCTGTACCCTGAATCAATAAAATTGAACTTAAAAAAGCTCACGTGATTATAGATGTATGTCTAAAAGGCACACATGTTGACGTTAATTATTGATATGCCATAATGGCACCTGATCGCAATAACAGCGATCTTTACCAAAGAAGGTGAAGCACACCGCTTCCGTTCTTTCTATCTATAAGACCTGAAAACTTAGGTGAAATAATGACTTCTCATGCAGAACGTAAAGAAGCCCGTTTGGTTGCACGAATCTCTACAGAGATTCAAGAAATCATACAAAGGGCAGCTGATTACTCCGGTACAACCATTTCACAATTCCTTATCGAATCAGCGATGGAGAAAGCACGTAATGTGATTGAACGGACCGAAACATTACACCTCTCAATGGCAGGTGCTGATGCATTGTTTGCAGCTTTAGAAAATCCGCCAAAAGCAAATAATAAGTTGCTCAAAGCAGCGAAGCACTACAAGGAAACGGTGAATGTCAATAATCATTGAAGAGGTAACTCAGCAACATAACCGCAAAACTTTTGATTGCGGCATAGCTGAATTGAATCAGTTTCTACAACAACAAGCCCGGCAGAAAACCGTAAAGCACATATCAAAAACTTATGTGGCCTGCCGGGATTCTGCGCCTGCGACAATCATGGGTTATCACACCCTCACCGGATATTCTGTGACAACGCCACCTGCTCACAAAGATTACAAAAACTATCCCCACCCACTCAGTGCTGTAAAATTAGCCCGTCTTGCGGTGGATCATTCACAACAAGGACAAGGTTTAGGTGAGCGGTTATTGATTGATGCTATATATCGAACGGCATTGGTTGCACAACAAATTTCGGCCATTGGGCTATTTGTCGATCCTATGTCCGCACAAGTCGTTCCCTTTTATCAACAGTATGACTTTTTACCGGCTGATCCCAGCGATCATTCTCGCCTTGAAATGTGGCTTCCAATTCAAACCTGTATAGAGATTGCCAACACCTTACCGTAAACTGAACTGCGCCAAAGTTCAGCACTTCGCTCAGGCCGATATTGATAAAGTCTGGACGGCGATTGCGTTGGTTAGGTAACTTCAATACGGATGTCAGACAGGATAAAGAGCCCGGACTTGTTCCCCTCAATATCTGCCACGTGATCCGCAATTCCCGCTGGAAAGGCTAAGTGCCCTGCTGTGGCAGCTGGAGGATAACCTGCTATTCAAATGTAGGTTATCCATTTTGAAGCGGTATTCTATCCATCTTCCCTCTAATCTTAAACGTTCGCTTCACTTTCAGAGAATTTAGGGGGAAAATTCCGCCGTTTTGTTAAATTGATATTCAGGTTTTCTCGTTTTTCCTGTATTTGATTTTTCAGGTTTAAAACCAGAGAGGGTAATAGATATACCAATGGTATTAAAATCAAAGCTCATTTTTTTAATCATTTTTAATATTGCCAAATGCTATTTTTTACTATGCGGTTAATCCTGTTAATTGTTTTAATCTAATTTCATGTTTTGTTATTTGGTTAACTCTGTCACCTTATTAATCAATTTAAAATCCGTTTTTCATGATGTTTTCTCTTTCTGGATTAGTATAATATTGAATTTTTCACTCGCTTTTAAAAAGCGTTAATCAATATTTTTTACCTTTGATGATTAAAGTTTTTACCTATTTTTTCTGATTAAAACAGAATGCCGGATAAAGAAAATGACACTTTTTCAACAATCTTAAGTGTATGCCATAATCATTTAAAAGCACGAATATAGAAAGATTAAAATTTTTATATCAAGGGCTGATTTAATTCAGTAAATACAAATTTTCAAAAGAAGAGTTAATGGCTTTTAATCGAAAATTATTAACCGTTAAAAGAGAGCTGAAAAGAAATCCATGCGTAAAAAATATTATCCGAATAGACGGGTATTTAAGTGCTTTCTCACCGGTTATTTTATGAATAAAACCCTAAAGATAATGCAATAAAAAAGGGATAAAACGGTTAATCTGGCAGGATTTAAGTTCTGAAACAGGAGGTGATTATCGGAAAAACAGAAAGAGGTGTTTTTATATTATCAGGTTATTTATTTGCTGATTTATGAAGAAAAAACAAAGGGGGATGACTTATTAAAACTGCGGGTAAGACAGCGTCAGTAAAGATAAACAGTGGGTATGATGAGTATTCGTTAGACGTAAAACATGATAAGCCAATGATGATTAAACTTAATAAAAAGCAGGCGTTAAAAGGGGTAAAAAAACGGTTAAAACTTTATACCGATTAACATTATCAGTTAAAAAAATGAATGTTAATCACAGCTTAAAACCTGCCTTAGTTTTGTGGGTATTTCAATTAAGGGCCCTGGAGTTTGATATTTATGACCGGACCTTTAATCGACAAGCTCCAGTCTGGCAACCACACTTAACAAGGTGTCCCTCCAGTGCGACGGGTATTCCCTGTATATTGAATAAGTTGGAGCCTTCCGCAATAGCGCCAGTTTGTTTACAGGCGGGACAAAATACCGGGTCACCTTTACGGGCAACCTCCAATTGTTGATTTACCAAACCGGAACCATTAAGAACATTTCCGCCGGTTGTTGTGGTATCACCTTTAAGGATAATTTTTTTTCTTTCCACTACACTTCGCATTATTTACTCCGTTATATTTTCCGCTTCTCGTATTAAATGCCAGATTGTTGTGCCCGACTCCGCGCCCTGAATATCAAAAGCCATCGCGCCCTGAGCAAAGAAATACTGCTTGTCAGGGATGCTGTCGGTTCGCCAGAATCCGCTGACAAGAGCCGGATGGCCTCCCTTCAAAGGGGTCACATGCAGAGGGCCACGGTCGTAGCGGGCATACCAGGCCAGGGTGGAAGTCTCATCAAAATGACCGGCACCATAAAAGTGAAGAGAATGACCTTCACGGGGGATCACCCGTATCGGACGTATCAGCTGGTTAATGGCAAAATAACTCTCCGGCACGCTGCCCGGCAGTGGTGTCAAGTCCGGGTATTGACCGGCCCGGATAATCAGACCATCCCGGTAGGGACTAATCACCACATCCGGGTAGCGTGCCAGCGTTTTACGTATCCAAATTTCCCCACCTAGACGGTTGACAAAGCGTTTGGATAGCAGGGTGATCCAGTTAACGCCACGGACGGAATGTTCATACTGTAATTTGGCTGTATGCACCGCAGAATTAACTTGTAATGCAGAGTAACGTTGCGCTAGTTGGTACTCTAAAGGAAAGTAATCGTAGAAGTCGTTGGGTAAGACCAGACAGTAACCACAATCCCCACTGTCAGGCTCAAGCTGTTCACACAGAAAATTCAGCCAGTCCATAAAGCGAGCCATGCCCTCTTGTTCCTTTAGATAATCCCAAGGCAACACTAGACTGAGGTATGAACTACTGTTATCACCATTAGCTTCATCGGAATCCAGATAACGCATCAGGTAATGAGGTGCCTCATCTTCATTTTTAGCATCACTGACCACCCAACCACAAGGTTGGTTTTTTTTCTGATTAAGAATGCCTTCTTCCACTTTGGTAATATTTTCCGGTGAATATTTTTTTAGCCCTTTCAGCTCATGACGGTGAAAACGCAGATGAGCACCGAACTCTTCGCGAAAACGGCGATAACAGGCCAGAATATGCTGTTTTTTCTCCTGGGTGTAGCCCTGTTTAAAAAACAGGGTAATCGAGATACCCAGACGAGAAACAGTCAGCCCCTCGCCATTGGTAAAAGTAAAATCGGCCAGTTGTGATTTTAGCCGGGAAAAATAATCCGAAGTTTCCATATTCTCTCCGTTCATGATGAGGCAGTGGATAATCTGTTATTCCCACATATTTGCTGCTTCCCGTATCAGATGCCAGACCGTTGTGCCCGTTTCTGCACCTTCAACATCAAAAGCTATCGCCCCCTGAGCAAAGAAGTACTGCTTGCCCGGCAGACTATCGGTTCGCCAAATTCCGCTGACCAGTGCGGGATGGTCACCTCTCAGAGGGGTCACATGCAGCGGACCCCGGTCATAGCGGGCATACCAGGCCAGTGTGGAAGTTGAATTAAAATGTCCTTCACCATAAAAATGCAGAGAATGGCCTTCACGGGGGATCACCCGTATCGGGCGTATCAGCTGGTTAATGGCAAAATAACTCGCCGGGACACTGCCCGGTAGTGGTGTTAGATCCGGGTATTGACCAGCCCGGATCATCAGACCATTTCGGTAAGGGCTAATCGCCACATCCGGGTAGCGTGCCAGCGTTTTACGTATCCAAATTTCCCCACCCAGTCGTCTTACAAAGCGTTTGGATAGCAGGGTGATCCAATTAATGCCCCGGATAGAATGTTCATACTGTAATTTGGCTGTATGTACCGCAGAATTAACTTGTAATGCAGGGTAACGTTGCGCTAGTTGGTACTCTAAAGGAAAGTAATCGTAGAAGTCGTTGGGTAAGACCAGACAGTAACCACAATCCCCACTGTCAGGCTCAAGCTGTTCACACAGAAAATTCAGCCAGTCCATAAAGCGAGCCATGCCCTCTTGTTCCTTTAGATAATCCCAGGGCAGCACCAGACTCAGGTAGGAGCTGTCATCGTCACCATCAGCTTCATTGGAATCCAGGTAATGCATCAGATAGCGGGGAGCTTCATAGAGATTTTTGGCGTCACTAACATCCCAGCCAGAAAATTGGTTTTTTTTCTGATTAAGGATTCCTTCTTCCACTTTGGTAATATTTTCCGGTGAATATTTTTTAAGCCCTTTCAGCTCATGACGGTGAAAACGCAGGTGAGTACCAAATTCTTCACGGAAGCGGCGATAGCAGGTCAGAATGCGTTGCTTTTTCTCCTGCGTGTAACCCTGTTTAAAAAACAGGGTAATTGAGATACCCAGACGGGAAACAGTCAGCCCATCGCCATTGAGGAAGGTAAACGCGGCCAGTTGTGATCTCAACTGGGAAAAATAATCCAAAGTCTCCATATTTCTCTCCTTTCATTATGAGGCGGTGGCGAATGTCACACTCGCC
This sequence comes from Photorhabdus thracensis, assembly GCF_001010285.1. Lineage (GTDB taxonomy): Bacteria > Pseudomonadota > Gammaproteobacteria > Enterobacterales > Enterobacteriaceae > Photorhabdus > Photorhabdus temperata. The sequence continues at coordinate 326,743 of NZ_CP011104.1, forward strand.
AATATTGCCAGGACAGCCGCTAATGCTGCGGCGCTGACTGCTGCTGCGGCAGCTAAAATTTCCACCAGTGCAATCAGCGCGGCAGCGACGGCAAGGGTGACGAGGATAACAACGGCAACTTCGGCAACAATCACCACCACTTCCAGCATGCCTTCCCCCACTTCTTTCAATATTTGCATCCAGCTAATGTTTTTCAGCTCTTCCAGGGTGATATCTGAGCCCTGTTGCACAGTTTGCCACCGGGCTTTTATCTCACTCTCCGTCCAGGTCACGATTTTCCCGGTTTGTTCATTAACCCAGGAAAACGCGTAGCTGACCTGATGGCTTATCGGGTCAACAATTTCTTCACACACCCACTTGCCGGCTTGATTGAGCCACGCATCAAACTGGGCAAGGAGCTCCCGGGTACTGTCGCGGACATAATTCAATCCATTTTCGGCCAGACCAGCCACCTCCTGCCCGAGGACAACCCAGTCTTCATAGCTGGGTAAAAAAGACCAGGGAGAAGTGCTGAGAAGCGGGAGTTTTTTTGTCAGCGGCTGAGGAATGGTCCCCGGCACACCCTCTTCGGGCGGGATGGGTAAAGCTTCATCATCAGGAGGAGAACCGGGCCGCAGCGGGGCCAGCGGTATCGGATTTTTATAGTGTTGTGAGCCGGGTTGGTAATGTTTTCGCCATGCCTCATCATACTGTTTTTGCTCTTCTGTGCGGCTATCATCGACACGCATCACACCAAAACGGTCTTCGGTTGCAATCTGAATGTAATCAGTTTGTTGCCCTTTACTGAGGGAATCCCCCGGAAATTTAACCTCAATCAACATTTTCAGATTATCAGGGTGCACAGAACCATCGAAGTAGGTGGCATTTCTGCCCGGCCAACGGAGTGCTTCATCCTTAACCAGAATAATATCGGGGCGGCGAATACGTTTAACACCAAATTTCTCCCCGTCGTCGACAGAAGGCCGGGCAAACGGATTACTGGATTGTGGTAAATTATCACCATAATGTTGCTTCGAGACTTGACTGGTTGCCAGCATGGGGAGAGGAACATCCTTCTTCCCTCGGATAGCAAACACCACTTCCGCTTTATAGGGCCACAGGAAGTCATGTTTAAGCTCCTCAACCTTAATCAATCCACTCATAATGACTTGATTAAGAAAGCGAATAGCCCCCAGTTTGGTGATAATCATTGCCGGCAGACGCAGGGCGTATTCAGCTTTTCTCGCCAGATAACAGGGATCTTCATCGGCGGGAAAGACGCCGATTTCCATCGTGCAGGTGATTGATGTGACGGCAGGGCACATCTTGCCGCTGTTGGATATTGCCATACTTACTCCTCCATAAATTCCATAACATACTCTACGGGCGCGTTATCACTGACCTCGTATACGGTTTTCTTCGGCTTGGGTGTTGCTTGCGGTGAATTCAGTTGCAGATTTTCCTCTGCCGCACTCTGCACGGTCATCGTTCTGCCCAGCACGTCAGTTTTACCCGGGATGACCTGACCATCGCCAGTGGTGATGGTATAGCGGGTATTCACCAGCGGTTTATCGCTTTGCTCACTTCGCAGGGTATAGCGGGCTGAATAATCAAACAGCGCACCGGCGGATTTCTTGCCGGTGATGTGGTCGGTCATAGTGATGCTGACGCCCTCAATACGGATATTCCCCATGGGATCAATGACTATCTGTCCGCCTGCGTTCCCAATGGTGATTTGCCCGCTGTCAGAGTGCAGCGAGATATGTTTACCCACGGTAATTTGCTGGTTATCGGCGACGTTCAATTGATGACTTTTACTAATGGAAATAGCTTGCTGACCTTTAATGGTCACCGTTTGATTTTGACCGACTTCCAGCGTCTGGCAGCCCTGCACGGCTTCGTCATCATCGTTTTTAATTATCGCAGTGCGGTTATGCTTAACGTCTGTTTTCTGGTCATGGCCTATCTGCGTGGTTTTATCCCAGAGAACCTGGGTATTCATATTCCGCTGAGCATGAATAAACACTTCCTCGCTGCCTTTGGCATCCTCAAAGCGCAGCTCATTAAATCCCTGGCCCCGGTGGGTGCGGGTTTTAAAGGTGGTTCGGGTTTTCTCCGCCGGTAAATCAAGCGGCGGGCGGTTGAGGCCGTTGTAGGTACAGCCCGTCACAATCGGGCGGTCAATATCACCATTCAGATAGCTGACTATCACCTCCTGCCCGACGCGGGGTATCGCCATAAAACCGAAACCGTTGCCGTTCCAGCCCTGTGCGACCCGTACCCAGCAGGAAGCAAGGTCGTCCGCTTCATCGTAACGGTTCCAATGGAAGTGGATACGTATCTCGCCGTGTTTGTTCACATAAATCTCTTCGCTGCCCGCCCCGACCACCGTAGCGACTTCATCACCGTCCGCCAGCGGTTTGTAGCGGTAAGGTGGCCGCCAGTCCTGTCGCCCTGGAATAAAGGTGACATCGTTTGTCAGTGTTGTTCCTTCGCCACCGTCGTTTGACGGCGATAGGCTGCCGCCCATAATGAGTGACAGACAACACCTGCCAGCGGTCATTCATCGTTTCTATTGGATGGGATTGCAGCGTAAAAATTCTACCCGGACGAAGCCGGATACAGTTGGTTTGGGCTGTGCCGACTTTGCTGTAGTTTTGTAACTGCTCTAACCGCAGTTGGGTAAACGGTTTTCCTTCCGCATCCCACTGAAAACGCCCGTAGCTTTCAAATACCGAACCGTACCCACGATTGTCGGCTGTCTTCCGGTGTTCGAGCGAATATTTGGGGTTAAGAAAGTTATAGTCTTTCTGGACAGTGCCATTCGGGCACAGGTATTCGCCATAGCTCCACTGGTATGCCGTGGTATCGGTATCGTCCGTTTCAGGATGCGTATTGTAAGTAAGATCGATATCCGCCCGCATGCCCAGGTGGCAATCACAGAACAACATCTGTACTTCATCAAACCAGAAAGCAATGCCCTCTTCCGCCGCCAGCCGGCACCAGAAGTCATAGTCTGATTCCCGTTTTTGCGTGGTGTATTCCCGTTCAGCATGGCGTTTATAGGGCGTATCACGGACAAATAAAATACGATGCTCTTTAAGCAATTGCGCCAGGATTTCCGGTACAGATTGTCGATGGAAGATACGGCTATTCTGATTCAGCGTCATTAGCCACATGGGAGGGCGAATGGTGAAGGTATAAAAAGTACGACGGCCATCGGTATTACCCTGTTCAGCGCCGGCGATTAAACCATTAATGGTGCGTTCGGTAACGCCATTACGGGTAATGGTCAATGATGCACTGCTCCCTAATTGGTCATTCAAAGGAATATCATCACGTGAGCTAACCCCCTTTAACGTCAGGCTATAAAGCTGTGACAGCTCTTCCTGCAAGGTAAATTGCGATACCTGAAAGGTTGTTTGGGGCAATGCGCCAATTTGGCAGGTGAAAACTAATCCATCCATATTTGAAACCTTACATAATTGAACCCTAATTCTGAAACGGGGATAACACAAGCAGCCATTAAACGCATAATCACGTTCAGCTCTTTTAAATAGCGTCGTGCCGCGCTTCTTCATATTATCGAGCCGGTATTTCAACTTTATAGCTCTGAATACAAAAACAGTTCCAGCCTGTTCCGCAGTAAAAAAATGAAAGCGGGGAACACTCATCACTTAATACGTGGCGTTTGAGAGCACAATAAACCGTTTCCAGCTGAGTAGTGTGGAAATAAATAACAGGGAATTTCGTCCTCTGAATTTTATGACCACAAGATCACGATATTTATCATATAAACATGACAAGAATGTGATTAATATCACATAAAATGGCTAATTAATCGCTATCCATCGTGTGGAATGAATAAAAATTGCCGTAAGTTTTTGCTTAATACGGGGGGAATCTAAAACCTCAAAAGCGTCAGGATATCAATCAGGTATATTTGGGCTGACGATATATGCTTTGAGTGTTTCTATTTTAATTTACTGACCGTATTGACGTAAGCTGCGTAGGGATTTCTAACACTCTATTTAGTTCTTCACAATAGATGATTTCTGTATTTAGACTGACTCAATAACAGAAAAAGCAGTATTCATTATTTCCTCACGGGTTTATCAATACCAATTCTTTGTTAATTACCCAGTGAAAAAAAATAGACAACTAATTACAAAAGACAATTATTCATTCCATTTTGGAAGAAACATTTAGCAATATTATCTCTCACATCATCACCCGTGTAGTTATCACGCATGCGGCTAAACCCAAGCAAATGGATAAAAATGGCTCCATTTATTTTACATTTACCTAACCTGCTATAATTATTTGAAAATGAAAATGAAAATGAAAATGAAAATGAAGAAGTATTAAAGTTTTTTGCTTTTATATCAAGGGCGGATTTAACTGAGTAAATACAACTTCTTAGCAGGGGATTTAATGACATTTAATCGGAAATTATTAACCGTTAAAAGAGAGCTGAAAAGAAATCCATGCGTAAAAAATATTATCCGAATAGACGGGTATTTAAGTGCTTTCTCACCGGTTATTTTATGAATAAAACCCTAAAGATAATGCAATAAAAAAGGGATAAAACGGTTAATCTGGCAGGATTTAAGTTCTGAAACAGGAGGTGATTATCGGAAAAACAGAAAGAGGTGTTTTTATATTATCAGGTTATTTATTTGCTGATTTATGAAGAAAAAACAAAGGGGGATGACTTATTAAAACTGCGGGTAAGACAGCGTCAGTAAAGATAAACAGTGGGTATGATGAGTATTCGTTAGACGTAAAACATGATAAGCCAATGATGATTAAACTTAATAAAAAGCAGGCGTTAAAAGGGGTAAAAAAACGGTTAAAACTTTATACCGATTAACATTATCAGTTAAAAAAATGAATGTTAATCACAGCTTAAAACCTGCCTTAGTTTTGTGGGTATTTCAATTAAGGGCCCTGGAGTTTGATATTTATGACCGGACCTTTAATCGACAAGCTCCAGTCTGGCAACCACACTTAACAAGGTGTCCCTCCAGTGCGACGGGTATTCCCTGTATATTGAATAAGTTGGAGCCTTCCGCAATAGCGCCAGTTTGTTTACAGGCGGGACAAAATACCGGGTCACCTTTACGGGCAACCTCCAATTGTTGATTTACCAAACCGGAACCATTAAGAACATTTCCGCCGGTTGTTGTGGTATCACCTTTAAGGATAATTTTTTTTCTTTCCACTACACTTCGCATTATTTACTCCGTTATATTTTCCGCTTCTCGTATTAAATGCCAGATTGTTGTGCCCGACTCCGCGCCCTGAATATCAAAAGCCATCGCGCCCTGAGCAAAGAAATACTGCTTGTCAGGGATGCTGTCGGTTCGCCAGAATCCGCTGACAAGAGCCGGATGGCCTCCCTTCAAAGGGGTCACATGCAGAGGGCCACGGTCGTAGCGGGCATACCAGGCCAGGGTGGAAGTCTCATCAAAATGACCGGCACCATAAAAGTGAAGAGAATGACCTTCACGGGGGATCACCCGTATCGGACGTATCAGCTGGTTAATGGCAAAATAACTCTCCGGCACGCTGCCCGGCAGTGGTGTCAAGTCCGGGTATTGACCGGCCCGGATAATCAGACCATCCCGGTAGGGACTAATCACCACATCCGTGTAGCGTGCCAGCATTGTGCGTATCCAGTATTCCCCACCCAGTCGTCCTACAAAGCGTTTGGACAGTAGGGTGATCCAGTTAATGCCCCGGATGGAATGTCCATACTGTAATACCGCGGTATGAACCGCAGAATTGACTTGCAGAGAGGGGTAACGTTGCGCTAGCTGGTACTCTAAGGGAAAGTAGTCATGATAATCTCTGGGGATGACCAGGCTGTAGCCACAATCTCCACTGTCCGGTTCGAGTTGTTCGCACAGAAAATCCAGCCAGGCCATAAATTTGGTCATGCCGTCTTGCTCTTTCAGATAATCCCAAGGAAGTGTCAGGCTTAGGTAAGAGCTACTATTATCACCATCAGCTTCATCGGAATCCAGATAATGCATCAGATAGCGAGGGGCTTCATAGAGATTTTTAGCGTCACTAACATCCCAACTAGAGGGCTGGTTTTTTTTCTGATTAAGAATGCCTTCTTCCACTTTGGCAATATTTTCTGGGGAATATTTTTTTAACCCCTTTAGTTCATGAGTATGAAAACGTAGGTGAGTGCCAAACTCTTCGCGAAAGCGGCGATAACAGGCCAGAATACGTTGCTTTTTCTCCTGCGTGTAACCCTGTTTAAAAAACAGGGTAATTGAGATACCCAGACGGGAAACAGTCAGCCCATCACTATTGGTAAAAGTAAAATCGGCCAGTTGTGATTTTAGCCGGGAAAAATAATCCGAAGTTTCCATATTCTCTCCGTTCATGATGAGGCAGTGGATAATCTGTTATTCCCACATATTTTTCCCTTCCCGTATCAGGTGCCAGAGCGTGGTGCCCGACTCCGCACCCTGAATATCAAAAGCCATCGCGCCCTGAGCAAAGAAATACTGCTTGCCAGGGATGCTGTCGGTTCGCCAGAATCCGCTGACAAGAGCCGGATGGCTTCCCTTCAACGGGGTCACGTGCAGAGGCCCACGGTCATAGCGGGCATACCAGGCCAGGGTGGAAGCTGTAGTAAAATGACCGGCCCCATAAAAATGCAAAGAATGACCTTCACGGGGGATCACCCGTATCGGACGTATCAGTTGGTTAATGGCAAAATAACTCTCCGGCACGCTGCCCGGCAGCGGTGTCAGATCTGGGTATTGACCGGCCCGGATAATCAGACCATCCCGGTAGGGACTAATCACCACATCCGGGTAGCGGGCCAGCATTGTGCGTATCCAGTATTCCCCACCCAGTCGCCCTACAAAGCGTTTGGACAGTAGGGTGATCCAATTAATGCCCCGGATGGAATGTTCATACTGTAATACCGCGGTATGAACCGCAGAATTGACTTGCAGAGAGGGATAACGTTGCGCTAACTGGTACTCTAAGGGAAAATAGTCATGGTAATCTTTTGGCATGACCAGACAGTAACCACAGTCCCCACTGTCCGGTTCGAGCTGTTCACACAGAAACTCCAGCCAGGCCATAAATTTGGTCATGCCGTCTTCTTCTTTCAGATAATCCCAGGGCAGTACCAGACTCAGGTAGGAGCTACTATCGTCTCCATCATCCTCATCGGAATCCAGGTAATGCATCAGATAGTGGGGAGCTTCATAGATGTTTTTAGCGTCACTGATATCCCAGGTAGACAGCTGGTTTTTTTTCTGATTAAGAATACCCTCTTCCACTTTGGCTATATTTTCTGGTGAATATTTTTTTAGCCCTTTCAGTGAATGGCGGTGAAAACGCAGGTGAGTACCAAATTCTTCCCGAAAGCGGCGATAACAGGACAGAATGCGCTGTTTTTTCTCCTGGGTATAACCCTGTTTAAAAAACAGGGTAATTGAGATACCCAGACGGGAAACAGTCAGCCCATCACCATTGAGGAAGGTAAATGCGGCCAGTTGTGATCTCAACTGGGAAAAATAATCCAAGGTCTTCATATTTCTCTCCTTTCATTATGAGGCGGTGGCGAATGTCACACTCGCCAATATTGCCAGGACAGCCGCTAATGCTGCGGCGCTGACTGCTGCTGCGGCAGCTAAAATTTCCACCAGTGCAATCAGCGCGGCAGCGACGGCAAGGGTGACGAGGATAACAACGGCAACTTCGGCAACAATCACAACCACTTCCAGCATGCCTTCCCCCACTTCTTTCAATATTTGCATCCAGCTAATGTTTTTCAGCTCCTCCAGGGTGATATCTGAGCCCTGTTGCACAGTTTGCCACCGGGCTTTTATCTCACTCTCCGTCCAGGTCACGATTTTCCCGGTTTGTTCATTAACCCAGGAAAACGCGTAGCTGACTTGATGAGTGACCGGATCAATAATCTCTTCGCACACCCACTTTCCGGTTTTACTAAACCATTCTCCAAACTGAGCAAGGAGCTCCCGGGTACTGTCGCGGACATAATTCAACCCATTTTCGGCCAGACCAGACACCTCTTGTCCGAGGATAACCCAGTCTTCATAGCTGGGTAAAAAAGACCAGGGAGAAGTGCTGACCAGCGGGAGTTTTTTTGTCAGCGGCTGATGAATGGTCCCCGGCACACCCTCTTCGGGAGGCGTGGGGGGAGGTAAAGTATCATCAGGCGGTGAACCAGGTGGCAGCGGGGCCAGCGGTATCGGATTTTTATAGTGTTGGGAACCAGGTTGATAAAGTCTTCGCCACGCTTCATCATACTGTTTTTGTTCTTCTGTGCGGCTATCATCGACACGTAGCACACCAAAGCGTTCTTCTGTCGCAATTAGCATATAATCCCGTTCCTGCTCTCTACTTAGATCATCCCCCGGAAATTTCACCTCAATCAACATTTTTAGATTATCGGGGTGCACAGAACCATCGAAGTAGGTGGCATTTCTGCCCGGCCAGCGGAGAGTCTCATCTTTAACCAGAATAATATCGGGGCGGCGAATACGTTTAACACCAAATTTCTCCGCGTCTTCGGCAGAAGGCCGGGCAAACGGATTACTGGATTGTGGTAAGTTATCACCATAACGCTGTTTCGATATTTGACTGGTTGCCAGCATAGGCAGAGGAACGTCTTTAGCCGCTCTGATAGCAAACACCACTTCCGCTTTATAGGGCCACAGGAAGTCATGTTTAAGCTCCTCAACCTTAATCAACCCGCTCATAATGACTTGATTAAGAAAGCGAATAGCCCCCAGCTTGGTGATAATCATTGCCGGCAGACGCAGCGCATATTCGGCTTTTTTCGCCAGGTAGCAGGGATCTTCATCGGCGGGAAAGACCCCGATTTCCATCGTGCAGGTGATTGATGTGACGGCCGGGCACATCTTGCCGCTGTTGGATATTGCCATACTTACTCCTCCATAAATTCCATCACATACTCTACGGGCGCGTTATCACTGACCTCGTATACGGTTTTCTTCGGCTTGGGTGTTGCTTGCGGTGAACGCAGTTGCAGATTTTCCTCTGCCGCACTCTGCACAGTTAGGGTTCTGCCCAGCGCGTCAGTTTTACCCGGGATGACCTGACCATCGCCGGTGGTGATGGTGTAGGGGACATTCACCAGCGGCTTATCGCTTTGCTCACTCAGCAGGGTATAGCGGGCTGAATAATCAAACAGCGCACCGGCGGATTTCTTGCCGGTGATGTGGTCGGTCATAGTGATGCTGACGCCCTCAATACGGATATTCCCCATGGGATCAATGACTATCTGTCCGCCTGCGTTCCCAATGGTGATTTGCCCGCGGTCAGAGTGCAGCGAGATATGTTTACCCACGGTAATTTGCTGGTTATCGGCGACGTTCAATTGATGGCTTTTACCAATGGAAATGGCTTGCTGACCTTTAATAGTCACCGTTTGATTTTGACCGACTTCCAGCGTCTGGAAGCCCTGCACGGCTTCGTCATCATCGTTTTTAATTATCGCAGTGCGGTTATGCTCAACGTCTGTTTGCTGGTCATGGCCTATCTGCGTGGTTTTATCCCAGAGAACCTGGGTATTCATATTCCGCTGAGCATGAATAAACACTTCCTCGCTGCCTTTGGCATCCTCAAAGCGCAGCTCATTAAATCCCTGGCCCCGGTGGGTGCGGGTTTTAAAGGTGGTTCGGGTTTTCTCCGCCGGTAAATCAAGCGGCGGGCGGTTGAGGCCGTTGTAGGTACAGCCCGTCACAATCGGGCGGTCAATATCACCATTCAGATAGCTGACTATCACCTCCTGCCCGACGCGGGGTATCGCCATAAAACCGAAACCGTTGCCGTTCCAGCCCTGTGCGACCCGTACCCAGCAGGAAGCAAGGTCGTCCGCTTCATCGTAACGGTTCCAATGGAAGTGGATACGTATCTCGCCGTGTTTGTTAACATAAATCTCTTCGCTGCCCGCCCCGACCACCGTAGCGACTTCATCACCGTCCGCCAGCGGTTTGTAGCGGTAAGGTGGCCGCCAGTCCTGTCGCCCTGGAATAAAGGTGACATCGTTTGTCAGTGTTGTTCCTTCGCCACCGTCGTTTGAGGCGATAGGTTGCCGCCCATAATGAGTGACAGACAACACCTGCCAGCGGTCATTCATCGTTTCTATTGGATGGGATTGCAGCGTAAAAATTCTACCCGGACGAAGCCGGATACAGTTGGTTTGGGCTGTGCCGACTTTGCTGTAGTTTTGTAACTGCTCTAACCGCAGTTGGGTAAACGGTTTTCCTTCCGCATCCCACTGAAAACGCCCGTAGCTTTCAAATACCGAACCGTACCCACGATTGTCGGCTGTCTTCCGGTGTTCGAGCGAATATTTGGGGTTAAGAAAGTTATAGTCTTTCTGGACAGTGCCATTCGGGCACAGGTATTCGCCATAGCTCCACTGGTATGCCGTGGTATCGGTATCGTCCGTTTCAGGATGCGTATTGTAAGTAAGATCGATATCCGCCCGCATGCCCAGGCGGCAATCACAGAACAACATCTGTACTTCATCAAACCAGAAAGCAATGCCCTCTTCCGCCGCCAGCCGGCACCAGAAGTCATAGTCTGATTCCCGTTTTTGCGTGGTGTATTCCCGTTCAGCATGGCGTTTATAGGGCGTATCACGGACAAATAAAATACGATGCTCTTTAAGCAATTGCGCCAGGATTTCCGGTACAGATTGTCGATGGAAGATACGGCTATTCTGATTCAGCGTCATTAGCCACATGGGAGGGCGAATGGTGAAGGTATAAAAAGTACGACGGCCATCGGTATTACCCTGTTCAGCGCCGGCGATTAAACCATTAATGGTGCGTTCGGTAACGCCATTACGGGTAATGGTCAATGATGCACTGCTCCCTAATTGGTCATTCAAAGGAATATCATCACGTGAGCTAACCCCCTTTAACGTCAGGCTATAAAGCTGTGACAGCTCTTCCTGCAAGGTAAATTGCGATACCTGAAAGGTTGTTTGGGGCAATGCGCCAATTTGGCAGGTGAAAACTAATCCATCCATATTTGAAACCTTACATAATTGAACCTTAATCCTGAAACGGAGATAACGCCAGAGGCCATTAAACGAATAATCACGTAAATAGCGCCATACAGCGCTTCTTCATATTACCGAGCCGGTGTTTCAACCTTATGGCTCTGAATAAAAAAATAGTTCCAGCCTGTTCCGCAGTAAAAAAATGAAAGCGGAGAACACTCGTCACTTAATACGTGGCGTTTGAGAGAACAATAAACCGTTTCCAGCTGAGTAGTGTGGAAATAAATAACAGGGAATTTCGTCCTCTGAATTTTATGACCACAAGATCACGATATTTATCATATAAACATGACAAGAATGTGATTAATATCACATAAAATGGCTAATTAATCGCTATCCATCGTGCGGAATGAATAAAAATCGCCGTAAATTTTTGCTTAATTCGGGGGAAATCTAAAACCTCAAAAGCGTCAGGATATCAATCAGGTGTATTTGGGCTGACGATATATGCTTTGAGTGTTTCTATTTTAATTTACTGACCGTATTGACGTAAGCTGCGTAGGGATTTCTAACACTCTATTTAGTTCTTCACAATAGATGATTTCTGTATTTAGACTGACTCAATAACAGAAAAAGCAGTATTCATTATTTCCTCACGGGTTTATCAATATCAATTCTTTGTTAATTACCCAGTGAAAAAAAATAGACAACTAATTACAAAAAACAATTATTCATTCCATTTTGGAAGAAACATTTAGCAATATTATCTCTCACATCATCACCAGTTTCCGCTAATACGGTTAGCTCCACCAGTTCCGGCGCTAAGTCGGTCAATGCTTCATATTCACACAATGCTTGAATACGATACAAAACAGCATCAACTCGACCAATATCTACAACACCATGCAGGCCACCGTATCGATCAATTAACTCTTCTCTGATATAACAAATCTTATCAAGAGAAATATGGAAAATCATCGGTCGCTCAATTCCCTAAGTTCAGCATCAAATTCGTCAAATATTGCCGTTACGTCCTGCTTTAATTTATTGGCCGCAAACTCACGATATTCAGCCTCCGAAATGAGTACCGCCTTACCAAATGACTTATGGCGAATGATCACTGGCTCACCGCCAACCGCGGTTTTGTGAACATCGGACAGTTTTGCCCTCGCATCCGTGAAGTTGATAATTTTCATAGAATCACCTGTACAGTTGAAATGTACACACTATAGCACAAGCAAAAATAAACTGAATGCACTCAATGTAGACACGGCAATGACCATGAACGGGAAATTCAATAGCATACTCAACAACAACTTATTTCTGTTGTTTCAACAATATGGTTGTTCTTTAAGTATGCTATTTACTCTTACAACAACTTTTTTACTTACTTATAGCAAATTAATCAGGCAAATTTTCCTTTTCCCATCGTCGTATCTGTCCACGCCGTCGTAATGGCGGCTTTCGATTTACTGTCCAGGCTTGCAATAAAACCATTATCACCCGCTGTCGGGGAAAAACCGCTCATGGCCTGAATCAATGAATCAACTGCATTGTCTGAAAGCGCAGTAAATTCACGCGCTCCTGATCCGTCCTTACACCCCATCTGAATCACCAGTTTGGCTCGATGACCATTAAAGTAATCATTAAAGGTGACGGAACCCACCGACTCAAATATGCCCTGCTCAGTTCCATCCTGAGTATGACGATTCACTGATAACACCAAATCATATCCGCTGCGCTGGAACCACAAGTTTTGCCAGTCAACATCGTTAAAGACAATCATATCTTCTGCGCTGATATCATTAACCTGACTCTCTATCACCTTACCACTGACCACAAAGCTGTCTACACCCGCGCCGCCCAGGAAACTGTTTTGATACCCCCCCAGCACCAGCAAATCCTGCCCTTCTCCGCCATCAAACCGGCTGAATTTCGAAATGGCCGCCGCTATCAGGTGGTCATCACCGTCTCCACCATTAATCACCGCATGGTAGCCCATCAGCTTAATTACATCGCTACCTGCGTTGCCATCAATGCGGTTGTCATTACCAAACACTCTGGCAAAGTCATTACCTTCAGCCAATTCAACCCGGTTGTTATTGCCGATGGTCACGGCATAATCCTGATCTTCCCCGGTATCCACCCGGTTGTAGTTGCCGGAAGTCACAACGTAGTCCCGGCCTTTACCGGCATCAATAAAGCCGCCTTCGCCAAAGACAAATGTCTGGTCACTCCCCTCACCCATAAAGACATGGTTAATGCGTCCAGCCACCACCGCGGTGTCATCCCCATGACCGCCAAACATCCAGTTTTCACGTCCCATCAGGACGCCCAGGTCATTACCTTCGCCGCCGGTAAAGATGTTGGATGTGCCAATTGAGTAATAAACGTCATCACCACGGCCACCCCAGAAGTTGTTGTTGTCTCCCAGATAAGCACCGAGATCTTTGCCGTCACCGCCCCAGTTGAAGTTATAGTTCCCCAACGATACATGGATATCGCTATCCCCTTGCAGATGACCGCTATTACGCAGGAAATCAAACGTTTTTTGCTCCATATTGAGCAGATCTGCGGTCAGATTCTTTTTCAAATTGGTGACTAATGATTTCATTTCTTCTTGCTTATGTTCGCTGAATATCGTCGCAAACAGGTTAGGCAGGTTTAACGAATTGAAGCCAAATGCACGCTCTGCTTGGTCATTAGCCTGAATATTTTCGCTGTTAATGGTAACCGGCGATCTTTTTTCCTGATTTTCGTTAGGCGCTCTCTTTTTTAGCCCATGGCTCACAAAAAAGGACTCCACACCATCCGCATTCATCTTGATGTTCTGTTTTAAACCATCATTTAATTTATCCGGATCAGTAAAGGCTCGCAGTTGATCACCACTGAATTTCCCAATAGTTGACAACATCTCTTGCAAAATAACCTTGCCATCAACACGCTCGCCAGTACGGGAAACAATCCGCCCCTCCGCGGTGTAATCCACATTAAAGATATCCGCTAAGGTGGTATCTGCATTGACACTCGCTAATCGGCCAAGCAGTTTGTTCCTAAGCTGACGCGGTAAATCCCGTGGATTATAGGTGAACGTTGTCCGCGCCATCCCGGTTGTTGAGTATTGTTGCGTCATTAAACCAAACAGTGAGCCCAAGTTGGTATCCAGAATCGATTGAATATGGTCACCGAACATAAAGTTCCAGCTACCGGTTGTGACCTGAATATCCGCCCCCTGACCACCAACGGCAAAATTGAAGGCCAGTTTTTCATTGGCTTGACGAAATTTATCTGCACGGCTCATTTTGCCCGTATCAATACGGTTGCCGTTACTACTTAGCCATTGGTTGTATTTCTTGTTCAACGCTGCTTCGGCATCACTTTTCAAGCCACGGCTACTGCGTTCATGCTGCGAATCCAGATCAACCAATGTTTTGTAGTCCACACTGCTGGTCTGGTCCAGACCAGACATATCGCGCACAAATTTCTTCGCTCCAGACAGTGTCCACTGCCGATTCTGTGCCGCCAACCAATTCCGCTCTTCACCAGAATGAGCAATGGCTTTCAGTACACCTGTAATACGAACAGCACCATCAAATGGATTAACCAATGGTGGCGTTGGGGTTGATTTGTCCATCATCACTATCAGGTCATTACTGCGGCCCTGATTGAAGCTGATGTTGCGGTTACCGATAAACATCTGCGCCCCTTCAAGCGCTTGATAGCCACCAATATTGACGCTGTGCTTACTGTTACCATCACCGATGTGAACCACCACATTGTTGTCACCAAAGGCTAGTGACTTAAATCCACCGGTCCCGATTTTGACACTCACGTTTGATGTTCCCCAATTGATCGCGGTAAATTCACCGTTACCCACGTTCACCTGAATGTTGCCGGAGTAAGTCAGCGGTTTATCCGACTGAAGGTTTGAGCTGACTTCAATCCTGTTTTTTCGCTTCCCCGGTGCAGTGAAAACATTAACGTTATCCGCAATTGTCCCTCTGCTCACGGCATCAGCCTCTGTGTACCCCACCTTGGCGAGGTTGATATCACTTTCTGCAATGCCACGACGCACTTTTTCTGTTCTGGTCGCCAGTTCCCCCTGTTCATTCCAGCTCAATACCAGTTTGTTATCGTCCAGCTTGTTAACCCACTGATTATTTTTATCGCGGGTGAATTTACGGCCTGTCGCGTCAACCGCAACTTCACTGCGACGCGCTGAAACCTCACTACGGATACCTTGTTCATTTAAGGCGGTAATAAAACGATAGGCAAAACCATCCCGTTTATCATCACTAATCAGTGAGCACCCTACGATACTGATACGTTCAGGTTCACCCGCCTGACGAAAGTTCTGTTTGAACAGCTTCAATTTTATTGCCAGTTCATCAGCACTGTAGCCACTCAGACGCGTGTTATTTTGGGCCGATTCATCGCGACCATGACCGACAATCTGCCAGCGTAATTTGCCTGATAATCGGTCGGGATTACCATAAACAACATGATATTTACCGTCGGAATCAAGTTTAACGATGACGCTGGACCTCGGGTGTTTCCCCGCCAGATTGATCACGGCTTTCGCGACAATCGGGTCATTTTCCATCTGAATAATGATATGACCATCAAAGCGGCTCCTATGAGCATCACTCTTTTGCACAAGGTTCTTTATCACATCACGATGTTTATTTTGAGAACCAGAGAGAGTCGATACTATTCTGTCTGCATATTGACTCATCAAAGCACCACTTTCTTCATGGCCATAGAAGGTTTGTTCACCCGATACGTGGTAACCGGAAGCCATCAGTTTCGCACGTAACTTTTCCCCCTCATGGCCCAAAATTTGATTGTCAGTCAATAACATGATTGGCGTATTGATCGGCAAACCTTTAAGGTTTTTTTCTACTGAAAATTGCCCATTCATCGCTTTTGCCAATGCCCCAGTGGTGGTGCCAGGGTTTAGTGTTTCATGCACGGTTATGGCTTCGTCCATACTCAGCATCGGCCTGTCGAGTAACAAACCGGACACCGCTTGATTATTTTGCGCTGCATAGCGGGCAAGATCAGCCGCAACCGGCCCACCAATGGAATAGCCATGAATGATGATGTTACCCGGAGCAATACCGCGATCTTTCACCAAATACCGGAACATCGTCCGGGCATCTTGACAGAGTCCTTTTTCACTTGGCCCTCCATCACTGCCACCATAACCACACATATTGATGGCAAGCATATCAATACCTTGCTTTTGATAATGACGTTGGATAGCACTGGCTTGTTCCTCAGCGGATAAACCTGAACCATGAATAAAAAGCACCACTTTTTTCGTTGCTGCTGTAGAAAAGCTGCCAGGTTTGACGTCACCCAGATGATAATATCCGGTTAAACGCCCCTGCCCGCCTTCCAGAGTGATTTTGTTTGATTTGCCATTATCGACAGCCCTCTTCAATTCCTCTTTAATGTTATCGCTGATATAACGGCGGTCTTCTTTAAAGCCATAAAGTTCGTTATTAAAGAAACGGGTCAATGGATTTAAAGACTCGTTATCACGTGGTGGAGCACCGTCATTTCCAGTTATCACCGATTCTGATGCGCCATTTTTACCCGATAACGCTTGCAACGCTTTCACAGGCGAGTGGCGCAGTTCTCTCTCTGGCGTATATTCCCGATAAAGATGCAAGGTTTTCTCAAAAGCACTATTTAATGCCTGGCTTATCCATAGCTTCCCTTTATCTCCGGCGATATCCATCAGGTCCATATAACTGGCGGTGTAGTTTTGCAGTACCTGTCTGCGTTGAGCCCCCGTCGCCTGCAACGCTTTGTAGATAACCAGACTTTCGTTGACAGAATGACCGCCATCAAACACCAAAAATGCCAAGGTATTGAGATATCCCTGATCCACCGGGAAAGTGGGATCTTGACTGGCGATATAGTTATTGAGGTGAACCATGATATTGGTCGAACCAGAGGCCCCCGTCACTACGGAATGCCCTTGCGCCAGCGCGTTACGTTCAAGCGCTGTTTCATGTCCGGGCGTCAGAATTCTGCCTGCGGCAACCTTCCTGCCAGACAGAAAGTCTTCGTACCGATCACCCGGTGGCTGGTAAGGCAGCACAATACCGTAATCATTGGTTTTCTGCTCCGTTATCTTCACTTTGTGTGTTACACCAGCCCATTTAGCTAACTGACTGCTGGTCGAACGGGTCTTGTAGATTTCTTCCCGATAGAAAATATCCCCTTCCGCCTTCCATTGAGATGAACTCAACCCCATGCCATCCACGTTCGACATTTTTACCGCCAGAAACGGTATTTTGATCATTTCAAAGCCGTTATCCACCTTGGTCATCATGGTTTTAAAGTTATCGAAGGTCGGCTGTTGCAGGAATGTAGTCAATTCAGGTACCCGGCTGAACCAGGGGCGAACATCCTTTTGAATAACATTGGCAAAGGCTTGCATTCTGATGGCAATATCACGCACGGGTGCAACAGAGGTATTCTGCATCCATTGTTCAAACTCCTGCACCAGGAATTGACCTGTCCGCCTGGCTGCCACGATTGCATCCGGTGACACGGTTTTCACCAACGCATGGGCCAATTCTGAATCAAAACGGCGGCCAAATAAGTTATCAATATATTGGGTGGTTGCCTTTTTTCTGTGAGCATCAATCTGTAATGAGAGCACCAAAGCATGTAACTCAGGGTATGCCTTTAACTGAGTGGCGGCGTCATTAAATAACCTGATGGTTTTTTTGGATGTCACCTGCCCGGTGAGCCAGAGTTCTCTGGCCCGTTCAACCAAAGGCATAGTGTCCGGGATGTCCGCCTCTTCCAGTCTGCTCATGAAAACAATGAGGCTTTCACTTTCGGTCCTGGGTACTTCCCGTTCAGTGATTGAGTTCGTGCGGGTCAACGGTGTCATTTGCCATTCAATAAGGCGATCAATTTCGCCTTCTGTTACACCGCCGCCTTTCAGACCAACAACACGTCCGGTTCCATCAAGTATTATCTGCGGATTAAGTTGTTCAGCATGTTGAGGCACCACCGTAATCCCCAGGATCCCAACTGATTCGGCTCTCTGGGCTTGCAAGTGCTCAATCATTCGGCCTATCTTCAAGCGCACTAAGTTCACTTGACTGCTATGCCGGGCAAATTCCGCTGGGTTACGCTGTTGCCAATGAGAAAGTGCCTGTTCAAACTGCAATACATGCTCTTCATTAAAATGAGACATCATTTTTTTGTTGAAAATCTCACGTACAGCGATCAGCGCCTTGCTAAGCTGATTTTTCCAGCCTAATGTTCCCACTCCGGGATTGATAAACAGCTTGTTTCCTTCTTTCAATAAATTAAATTTTAGCTTGTCAAAAATAACGGAATTATGCTGCTCCCCTTGCGGATCATTCCCTAACGATTGCAAATCACGCAGGGATCTTCTGACAAACTCACCTGGGTTGTTTAAGGTAGGCGCCACCATGTTGTCAGCTTGTGCTTTGGCAAACGTTGATGTATCCAAAACGTCTGTCTTTGCTGCGCGAACGCCTGCATTTATCTGTAGACGATTAATCGCTTGTTTAGCGCCCGCCAGCGCCTGTCGCTCTTCTTCGGTCAATCCCTTGTAGAATTTGCCTTTAACTGCTGGCATAGATTCGGGATCTATATGGCTACCGGTTTCCCCTGCCCCTGTTGATTCGTAGGCTTTGCCAGATAAACCACTACCACCAGCCCCAGCGCGATCCGGTCTGGAATCGCTCTGTTTAGCGCCTTTAACATCTGCTTGTACCTGAACAACTTTACTTTCAGCCGTAGCCGTATCGCGCTCACCCCGTTTTTTCGCGTCCTGATACGCAATATTAGCGTCATTTTCAGCTTTTTCGGCCCGTTGTTGCTGCGATAACGCCTCTTCTTTTCTTAACCCGGCTTTTTTCTGGGCGTCGGCAATATCTTGTTTTGCACTGGCGCGATGCTGCTCACTTTTTTCTACACCTGCTTCTGATTTCGCAACCGTTTGTTCTACTTGTTGTTGGTTATCAGTAAGATACTGTTGAGCAGTTGCTAATTTTCTCTGGGCAATAAATTTGGTGTAATCCAACTCATACTGAACACGTTCCAGAAATTCGGCAGCAAATTGATCACGCCACGGGTCACTTGCTTCACCGTCGTAATTCGCATAATCATCAAGCGTCTCCAGGCTCTGAGTCATGGAAATCAATTTGTCAGTTTCTACCTGCGCTTCTGCTTTTATCACATTACGCTGCGTCAACCCACTCTGGTTTAGCGCTTCCTGATCCGTTAATGCCAATTGGGATTGCGATTTTTCAATAACTGCCAGTTGTTTATCTTTTTCCTGTTCCAACAGCAGGCGATCTTTTTCGGCTTTTTCTTTATCATTTAGCGCATTTTGCGCCGCTTTATCCTGCTTCGCGTGTTCGGTGACAGCATTGGCTTGTTGTGGGTGTTTAGATTTCGCAACAACGTTATCCAGAATATAGCCGATTCCATCATTCAAACCGGTTCCTTTAAACGCAATTCGGTTATCGCCCGCTTTTGCTGTCAGCTCCAGTGTTTTCTTTTGCCATCTCGTTGCGTCTCTAGAAGTTGAGAAAACCTCTTCATTATTCCAAAAAACCTGCATGCCATTGTCGGTGAGATAAGCATTGGGACGATTGGCAAAATCAAAGCTCAGTGTAATCACTTCCCCTTCAGACAGATTTTGCAGTTCCTGCCAAATAGTGGTGTTTTTATTAACATCAAGTTCACTGACTCGTTCGCCATAACCGGTATTATCAAGACCATAAGCAGTCGCTGAACTATACGCCTCAATATCATTGGTTGATTGCCAGCCCAAACCACCTCGTTCGAAGTCACCATTGATAATCAGTGATGTCTCAGATTTCGCAACGATATTGTCTAAGATATAGCCTAATCCATCATCCTGGCCCGTACCTTTAAATTCAATTCGGTTAGTACCCGCTTTTGCCATTAAATCGAGTTTTTGGCTATGCCATATAGCCCGCTCCCCAGAAGCTGAGAATACAGACTCACCATTCCACAACACCATTATTCCATTGTCACTCAGATCACGATCCACCATGTCTAAACGACTCGCAAAATCAAAAGTCAGTGAAATCACTTCGCCTTCTGACAAATTTTTCAATTCCTGCCAAATAATGGTGTTTTTATCAACATCAAGTTCACTGACTCGTTCGCCATAACCAGTATTATCAAGACCATAAACACTCGCTGGGCTATATGCCTCAATACCATTGGTTGACTGCCACCCCACACCACCTTGTTCAAAGTTACCATTGACGATCAGGTTTTCATTCTGGCTTGACGCCGATCTTGTTTTTCGGTTCAAAACGCTTTCTATTGAATCAATATCAGGCCTTTCCACTGCGGTTACAGAACCACTGAGACGACTGCTTAAATCTGAATCTACCGGCGCAATTTCATCCATCTGAAAACCATCAATTGCAGAAACTTCCTCTAAGTTAATTGCGCCTCTGCCTTTATGTGTTCCAGACGTGTTAGCTTCATCCCCCTGAACCAGATAGTTGATCGCCTGACTGCCTCCCACACCTAACGCAGTCTGTTTGATATTCTCAAAGAGGGAAGAGAGTTTGTTGCTTTTTGCAACAGAAAAACTGTAAAAATCACCATTGCCAATCTTAATCGCCACGTTATTGCGGGCATAAGAGGCGTTGAGACCCAGACCATCACCAACATGAATATTAGCGTTGCCTGTGCCTTTCATAACCGCCACATTCAGGCCATTTCCGACTTTAGTATTAGCGTTATATTCACCCCACACCACGTTAACTGAAACACCGTCACCCACTTTGGTATTCACATTAAGGTCGCCATGTGTGGCAGTCACACTTAAGCCATTCCCCACCGTAGTCGTGACATTGGCTTCGCCTTTCGCGGCGGTAACCTGTATACCATCACCCACTTTGGTGACAATATTGCCTTTACTCCACAACGCATTAAAGCTGTCACCATGACCAACCTGAGTCACAATGTTTGCATCGGCTTTAGCCAGCACCACATTACGCCCGTCGCCTACTCTGGTGATAATGTTAGCTTTGCCCCAAGCTCCTGTGTAGTCATCACCGTTACCAATATGAGTGATAATATTGGCATCACCCTGAACTACCGTGACTTCCTGCTCATCTCCCACTTTAGCAATGATGTTCGCTTTACCTTTCGCAAAGTTGTAACGATCGCCATCCCCTACCTGAGTCAGGACATTGGCATCACCCCAAACGGCGTTCACCCCAGTACCGTTCCCTACTTTAGTGATGATATTGGCTTTACCTTTGGCGAAACCCACGGTTGTACCATCACCAATGTGAGTCATGACATTACCCACATCGGAAATAAGCAGGCCAACTGTCGTGCCATCTCCCACTTTCGTCAGTATATTGCCTTTGCCAAGCAGTACAGCCGCGGTTGTCGAGTCGCCGACATGCGTGATGACGTTAGCTTTCGCCGCAGCGACAACCCCCATAAAATCATCACCCACTTTGGTGACAATATTAGCCTCACCCAGCGCTAAGACACCGGTTAAACCATTGCCAACATGGGTCATGATATTGGCCCGACCAAACATTGCCGCCAGCGTTGTGCCCTCACCGACTTTGGTCATGACATTCAGCTCACCAGCAAACAAGCCAATACTGGTGCCATCACCCACATGCGAGTAGATATTGGCTTTACCCACCATCAAGGTAGCCGTCAGATCATCACCGACCTTTGTCAACACATTGGCGCCACCAATCATGGCAGCAAAGGTATTGCCATCACCCACATGGGTAAAAATATTCGCTTTGCCAATCATCGCCGACAGCGTTACGCCATTACCCACCTTGGTTGCGATATTGCCTTTTGCCAGCATCAAGGCAACGCTCGTACCATCACCAATATGGGTAAACACGTTACCGGCGGCTATCATCAGTGCTAATGCGTTGCCATCACCCACTTTAGTAAAGATGTTTGCGGCGCCACCCATCAGCGCCCACGCGTCACCGTTGCCAATATGAGTAACAATGTTCCCCGCACCAAGCATAGCCGTAATCGCCGTTCCATCCCCAACTTTAGTGAAGATGTTGCCGGCGGCGCCCATGACACCCAACGTTTGCCCATCACCGACATGGGTAAACACGTTACCCACCCCAAGCATGATACCGGTCGTATTGCCGTCGCCCACTTTGGTCAGGATATTGGCTCCACCCAACATGACCCCCGTCGTGTTGCCGTCACCGATGTGAGTCAGTACGTTTGTACCGCCACTCATTACCGCCAGTGTATTACCCGGCCCTTTTTTGGTGAGGATATTGGCTCCGCCCAGTGCTATCGCCGTAGTGTCTGATGTTTCAATTTCATCATTGAGATGGGTGATAATGTTGGCACCGCCGAGCATACCGGCAACCAGATCACCGGCACCGAGTTTAGTCAGCACGTTAGCACCGCCTAAAAGTACCGAGGAGAGATTCCCTTTTCCTGCTTGGGTAATGATGTTAAAACCGCCTGCCCCTGACCAGTTCGCACTGCCATGACCTATTTGGGTATGGGTGTTGTAACCCCCTAGCATCAGCACCTGGCTGTCACCATTGCCTTTGTGGATCGAGATATTGCCATAAGCCAGCAGATGAGCCAGATATCGCCCGTCACCAACCCGCACAAGAACATTTGCCGCACCGCCGGCGTAAGCATGCATTTCTCCCCGCAGGCTTTGGTGAACAAGGACGTTAGCTAAACCCGCGCCACGAAATGTCAGATTGCCCTCTTCACCACTTTTCACAATAACATTGGCGGCGCCAGCGCCTTCAAAATGCGTATTACCGAATTTCGAACTGTGCAAAATAACGTTAGCCGCCCCCGCACCGTTGAAATTAACATCACCGTCTGTAACGTTGGATTTAATAATGTTTCCACCACCTACCCCGCTAAAATAAATATCACCAGAGCTATCACCACCGGTTATTGATGATTTGGTAAGATCTTGCTCAGAATCACCTGCAAGACGAGCTAAACGATCAGGCATACTGTGATCAATATTTAAATCATAGTGAAGCTGACTTAAGGTATAACCCACACCCATTGATCTGTAGCCATAAGGATAAGAAAATGTTTCATCCGCTAAACGGCCCGTATGGTCACCCTGTTTATACCAAGCTTTTGCAATATATTTCAGCTTCCCTGTTTCATAATCATTTGCCAGTTTAACCTCAACCACTTTGGTATAAGGATTTAAAAAGGCCGCATACACATAAGTATTCGGCAAGCTGTTTGATTTAACTGCGGATACATCAATTTTCGAACCATCCGCAGAGATTGCATATCCTCCCATTTTGGCATCACCCAGTGTGACATTTTCCGCTTTAACATTGGCACCGCCAGCATAAGTCACCCACTTACTTGGCAATAGCGCTTCCTCGATACCATGTATCGTGGTTGTTTGTCGATATAGAAGGTTAATACTGGTAAGATTAATAGCCTCTTCGTTTTTAATCGGAAAAAATCCATTATTCATTGAGATATTTTCCGCAGCCAAATCTTTAAGATGATGACCTTCCTTATACCAGGTGGTAGCGTAATAACGGAGTTTACCGGTATCAGGATCATTCTGAAGCCGCACGGCAACGACTTTAGTATTAACATTATTGGCAAATGCAAACAGATAAGTGTCAGGCTCTTTGGTGGATTTAATTGCGTTAACTGGCTGAGGTTGCTCAATCCAATCCCCCTCTATTGTTGCCGATGTCATAACAATATCTTTGGCTTGAGCAAATTCTATTTCATTCTCCGCACCCGTCCGGGTAATTTCGTTATAAGCCCCTGCACCAGAGAAATTGATATTACTATGGGCAATATCGGAATAGAGTTTGTTATAGCCACCGGCACCTTCAAAAGTGATATCACCGCGAGTCTGTTCATACACATCCTCACTGTGGCGTATACGCTCAATGCGGTTTGATGCTCCTGCGCCACGTAAGATAATGCTGCCTTCTCTGCCTTTTCGCACAATATGATTATCCGCGCCGGCGCCTTCAAAAGTGATATTACCGCTTTCCATCTGCGAATTGATGTTGTTTGCCGCACCCGCGCCATTAAATGTCACATCACCCTGAGTCCCTTGATAACGGTTAAACCAGGTTCGGTCAATATCATTAGCTACCCCTGCTCCGACAAAATACAAATTACCCTGGTCAATTTCATGCCATAACTCATTATATCCACCAGCCCCCTTAAAACGGATGTCACCCGATAAGCCTTTACGAACCAGTTTGTTATAGCCGGCAGCCCCCGAATAATACAAATCCCCCGTTTCACCATTATGGTCAATGAAAGCAGCGCCTGTCGCACCTGCAAATGACAAACCGCCATTTCCCGTTTTACAAATACCTGCGTAACCTGAAGCTCCTTTTACCGAAAGTTCACCGTTTGTATGGTATACATCGACTTTAAATGAACCAACCGTAACATTGTCATCCCCGCCATAAGCATAAACGTCACCACCAACACCAATTGCAGTAATATTATTACCATCATTATCGTCGTAATACTTTCCAGTAAAGAAATATTCTGTACTTCTATTTGATGATTTCCCCATAAATAATCCTTTAATTTATCGTTGAGGTTAAGCAGAAAACCACGGCATTTGATAAATACAGCGGTTGTTTTGAATATTCAATTTACTGTGAAACAGTTCAAATTTTCTGATCTTTTAATAAAAAATCCCAATAATAAAAATCAATTATATCCCTTATATGGAATCCCTGATTAAAGGTTATTTCATCCATTAGCCTGCTTTATCCCAGACAAATTAGAGAAATAAAAAATTCAAAAATATTTAACGTAAATGTTTTTTCCGCAAGGACACTCAAAACACAGAGAAGATAATAAAGTCATTTCTAAAACAATATATAAGCTCTTATTAATTACAACCAATTTTTTATTCCACAAGAGTAAAGACATTAAAAAATTATAACGAGTAAAGTCATATAAGTAAATTAGATAATAACATCCTACTTTTTTAGCAAAAAATTTCATCAGATAAATAACAATTAGTTAACGAGAAATCTATAATATCCGTTCGTTATTCATAGGCAAAAAAATGGCTCACCTATTGTGAGCCATTTTCATTATTCATTCCACTTTTAGTATAGAGAATTAATTAAGCAAATTTTCTTTTTCCAATGGTGGTATCGGCCCACGCCGTCGTAATAGCAATTTTCGCTTTACTGTCCAAACTCTCAATAAAACCATTATCGCCCACGGTAGGCGCAAAACTACTCATTGCCTGGATCAATGAATCAACCGCGTTATCTGAAAGCGCAGTAAATTCACGCTCTTCCGATGCGTTCTTATCACTCATCTGAGCCACCAATTTGGCACGATTGTCATTAAAGTAATTATTAAAGGTGACTGAACCTAACGATTCAAAGACACCCTGAGCAGTTTTATCCTGAGTATGACGGTTCACTGACAATACCAAATCGTGTCCACTGCGCTGGAACCATAGGTTTTGCCAGTTAATATCATTAAAGACGATCATATCTTCCGCACTGATATCATTTACCCGATTATCAA
Organism: Photorhabdus thracensis; assembly: GCF_001010285.1. Lineage (GTDB taxonomy): Bacteria > Pseudomonadota > Gammaproteobacteria > Enterobacterales > Enterobacteriaceae > Photorhabdus > Photorhabdus temperata. The sequence goes on from NZ_CP011104.1 coordinate 352,346, forward strand.
TCACCTTGTCGCTGACCACAAAGCTGTCTACGCCCGCGCCGCCTGTAAATCTGTTCTGATAACCGCCCAGCACCAGCAGATCCTGACCATCACCGCCATCAAACTGGCTGAACTTCGAAATGGTTTCCGCTATCAGATGATCATCACCGTCACCGCCGTTTATCACCGCGTGATACCCCATCAGCTTAATAGAGTCATGACCGACACCACCGTTGATGTGGTTGTGGTTACCAAAGACTCGGCCAAAATCATCTCCTTCATCCAAATCAACCCGGTTATTGTTACCAATGGTGACCACATAATCCTGACCTTTTCCAGCATCTACCTGGTTGTAGTTCCCTGAGGTCACGACATAATCCCGGCCTTCTCCAGCATCAATCAAACCGCCTTCACCGAAGACAAATGTCTGATCATCACCCTCACCCATAAAGACATGGTTAATACGCCCGGCAAGAACTGCGGTATCATCCCCTTGGCCACCAAACATCGTATTTTCACGCCCCATCAGGACACCCAGATCATGACCTTCACCCCCGGTGAAAATATTGGATACCCCTGTCGCGTAATAAACGTCATCACCACGACCGCCCCAGAAGTTGTTGTTATCGCCCAGATAAGCACCGAGATCTTTTCCGGCACCTCCCCAGTTGAAATTGTAGTTACCCAGCGATATGTGGATGTCGCCATCCCCTTGCAAATGACCGCTTTTACGCAGGAAATCGAATGTTTTCTCTTGCATATTGAGCAAATCAGCCGTCAGATTCTCTTTGAGATTGGTCACCAACGATGTCATCTCTTCTTGCTTGTCTTTACTGAATATCGTCGCAAACAGGTTAGGCAGATTCAGTGAACCAAAGCCAAACGCACGCGCTGGTTTGAGCTTTTTCAGTATCAACTACCGAAACTTTGCCTGTTTCATTTCCATCAGGCTCTTTCTCTTTCAGGCCATGACTTTCCGCAAATGATCTGATGCCATCCTTATCCATGTTGAGATGAGATTTCAGACCATCGAGCAGTTTACTTGGATCAGTGAAGGCTTGCAGTTGTTCACCACTGAATTTCCCAATGACTTCAATCATCTCTTTCAGAATAGCCATGCCATCCACCGGCTCGCCTGTACGGGAAACAATACAGCCATCTGCGGTGTAATCCACACCAAAGATATCCGCTAAGGTGGTATCTGCCCCCACTTCCGCCAATCGACCAAGCAGCTTGTTTTTAAGCTGACGAGGCAAATCCTGCGGGTTATAGGTGAAAGTGGTCTTCGCCATCCCCGTTGCCGAATATTGCTGAGTCATCAAACTAAACAGTGAACCGAGGTTGGTATCCAGAATAGAGTGGATATTGTCACCGAACATTAAGTTCCAGTTACCGGTTGTCACCTGAATATCTGCACCCTGACCACCAACCGCAAAGTTAAAGGCCAGTTTCTCATTGGCTTGACGGAATTTATCTGCACGGCTCATTTTGCCGGTATCAGCGTTATTGCTATTACGGCTTAACCACTGGTTGAATTTCTTATTCAACGCGGCTTCAGTATCACTTTTCAGGCCACGGCTGCTGCGTTCATACTGAGAATCCAGATCAACCAATGTGTTGTAATCCACATTACTGGTTTGGTCTAAGCCAGACATACCCCGAACAAATGTCTCCGCACCAGACAATGTCCATTGCTGATCTTGTACCGCTAACCAATCTTGTTTTTCACCAGAATAGGCAATGTCTTGCAGTACGCCGGAAATACGTGCGGCACCATCAAATGGATTAACCAGTGGTGGCGTCGGAATTGATTCATCCATCATTATCATCAGGTCATTACTGCGACCCACGTTGAAGCTAACGTTACGGTTACCGATAAATATTTGTGCCCCTTCGAGCGCCTGATAGCCGCCGATATTCACGCTATGTTTACTGTCGCTATGACCAATGTGAACCATCACATTGTTGTCACCAAAGGCTAATAATTTAAAACCGCCATTGCCTACCTTGATACCCAAATTCGACGTTCCCCAGTTGAGTAAGGTCGTTTCACCATTCCCCACATGCACCTGAATATTGCCAGAGTAACTGAACTGGTTATTCGATACGTTACCTGAGTCAATTTTAGTCTTGTTTTTACGCTTCTCTGGCGCAGTGAAAATATCGGCATTATCCACAATGACGCCTTTAGCCAGTGTATCTACATCCGCAATACCAACACGGGAGAGGTTGATATCCCCTTCTGCAATACCACAACGAATCCGCTCTGAATGGGTTTCAAGTTCGCCTTTCTCATCCCAGCACAATACGATTTTGTTATCAGTCAGATTATTGAACCACTGATTATTTGCATCCCGGGTAAATTTACGTCCGGTGACATCAACGGCAACATCACTACGGCGAGCTGAAACACGCGTGTGGATATCTTGCGCCTTTAAAGCGGTGATAAAGTGACGGGCAAAACCATCCCGTTTGTCATCACTAATCAGCGAACAACCCACAATACTGATGTGATCTGGCTTACCTGCCTGACTAAAGTTCTGACTGAACTGTTTCAGGTTTCTTGCCAGTTCATCCGCACTGTAACCACTTATACGGGTATGATTCTGTGTTGATTCATCACGGCCATGCCCCACAATTTGCCAACGTAATTTGTCTGACGGTTTAAATTTAGATGCATCACCATAGACGACACGGTGTTGACCGTCAGAATCAAGCTGAACAACCAAACTGGAATCCGGGTGTTTACCCGCCAAGTCTGCCGCCGCTTTGGCTGCTACAGGATCATCTTCCATCTGGATAATGATCTGACCATCAAAGCGCGTTTCGCTACCATCGGTTTGTTGTGTAACGGCAATGCGAGCCCAGGATTCGACATCTTTGTTTTTTAGAACAGCGTCTGACGATAATTTTTCCAGCACAGATACCGGAGCATCACCATTCGCCGAACCTTTCAGTGTCAATTTACTGATGGTCGGATCAGCAAATATCTGACCGATATTCAACTGTACGAGGCTGGCTGCTTGTTTAAAGTTGTTGCTTTCTACTTCAACAGAAACCTTCTGGCCTTTCTTATCCGTGACTTCCAGAGTGATAACATCTTCACGGTAATCCACGATCTGCCCTTTGACACCTGAATCCAGCGAAAACATTCTTCCCTGCTCTTTCAGTGCACGCAATACATAACTTTGTTCACCCTCACGCGCCGGTTTCCAAGTACTGTCATAACCCGTAACATCACTACCTTCAAATATATTATAGTTAATATTGAAGCTTGGTTTTGAACTGTCCTCTGGGCTGGCAGGAGCATATTGATAACCTATAAGAGATCGGTAACCCGTGATTATGCTCTTATGGAAAGAATCCATAAAATGGCGAAAATCATCATAGTTATCAAACGAGTTAGCGCCAAAGTTAGGATCGAAGAATGACCAGATTGTCCGAGCTTCGCTCTTATGCACAACTACCAACATGGCATGATCTTCAGACATAAATGTCATATAAGTCGATTGCTTCACATTGCGCAGTTGCTCCAGAACAGATTCATAGCCACCAGAATCATGATTCAACGGATCACCAATCCTCGCTCCTGTTAACCCATTTGCTTTTAACCTTGCACTATAGTCAATATTCCCCTTCGCCTTCTCGATCAAACTACCAGCATCAAGTTGTTGAAGATGTTGTATTGACAACAACTCTTCGATAGCCGGGCCGGCTTTCTGACGGCGATATTGATTAAGCAAAGAAGATTCAACGGAGTTGATGCAGACCGCTGACAAACCCCATTAGAAAGCCTTTAAATAATAATATAGAAATTAAACAAAGAACCACTGCACCTGACGAATACAGCGATTGTTTTGGACATCAAGTTTCCCGCGGACAGTACAAGCCTTCTGGCCTTTCCACGGTAAAAAAACACGGCGGCGTAAATCCCTGGCAACTTCACGCCCATGACCAAAAGGAGCAATCATTTCGGGGAAAAAAATATGTGAACCTGAGCGCCAGTCCGTATGAATAAGCTCTCTTTCTCCGGCAAGAATCTCTTCCCGATTTTGTTCAGATAAAAAAGCCCAATTACAAAAAGCAACTGGGTGCCCTTGTTCATCTGCATAGTAGCAAAACTGATTCAGTTCAAACGCAGGCAAGATACGCTGTTGCCACTCAGACACCAGGTATCTTCGATGCAGAGGAGAATACTGACTCAGCAGCATCACTCCTCCGATCATGGCCTGAATTTCTGCGGTATTCAGTTTCGCTGGTTGATGTATAATCGCCATGCGTTACTTAACCGCCAAGTGTTATTTTGTGTTTTTAGATGGGCGTTTCTTAGAATTAGCAGGTTCTTCCACCATAGATTCCGACGCAGTTTGCTCTTCTGTGATTTGCGGAGCAGGTAAAAACCCTGCCGCGACCAATTTGTCAAACTCAGCCGCCATACGTGGATCTTCCAACATATTTTTAACCATCGAAACCATATACATGAATCCCGATGCAGGCATATGGATGACTTGCTTTAATTCAAGTTCATTATCATTTTCCGCCATTATTCCGTTCGCCATCCGATTTGGCTCCTGACCAACAAAATAAAGAGAGAAAATACCTTTGTTATAATTGACGCTAGAGATGGTTTGTACAAATTTTTCAGACATATTTTATTCACCAAAAAAATAAACAATTCATTAAAAACAATGCTAAATATATATAACAACAAAAGCATTAAACTCAAAGAAATTTCGAGTTTATACAGCGATAAATGCTGCTAAATGAGTGAGTCAAATGAAATAATATAGTGCAAAAACTCAAAGACAATATTCATATCTCAAAAAGTCTCTTTACCCCCCACATATAGTCCTATTTACCCACACTGTTACCGACAACAAATATAAGATAATTAAGTGACATTAAATTACGACATAACAAACAGGCAACATAACAATCTGTTTTTATTAATATTTTATGCAAATATTACTTATACAAATTCTAAAGACATTTATTCATGAATGAGATTGAGAAATTAACCCTGTCATCATTAAAATTAATACTGATGATCTGCCATGGAAAGAACAATATCAGTGATATTGATAACTTAAAAAGTTCTGATTGTTACCACGCTTATATAAGGGCTATAGAGAAAAAATTTAACTTATCTCTTACAAATAAACACTCTGTAAGAAAGAAATATCATGACATATCATTACCCGCAATCTTGTTTGATAATAATGGCTTGCCTTTTGTTTTAGCCAAATCGAATAAAGATAATTCACTCATTCAGAAAGTGAATAAAGAAACACCAGAAGTATGGTCAGCAGAAAAACTGACGGAAGAGTGGAGTGGAAAATGGATTAAAGTAAAACAAAAGCAAACTAAATTTGATATTAGTTGGTTTATTCCAGAATTTCTGGCACAAAAGAAAAACTTGGGTGAAGTATTGCTATTTTCTTTTGTACTGCAAATTCTTGCACTCATTTCACCATTAGTCATTCAGGTGGTTATGGATAAAGTCTTAATCCATCAGGCGTTATCAACCCTTGATGTATTAGTCTTTGGCTTAATTATCGCCGGCATAATAGAGGTGGTTTTACGTGGATTACGTGAATACCAATACGCTCACACCGCAAACCGTATCGATATCAAACTGGGGTTAAAGCTGGTACGGCATCTGTTTGGGCTACCTTTACTCTTTTTTAAATCCCGTCAGGTAGGCGCGATTGTCACAAGGGTGCGTGAACTGGATACCGTCAGGGAGTTTCTGACCGGTTCAATCTTCACTTTATCCGTTGATGTGTTGTTTATGTTTGTTTTCATCTATGTGATGAGTCTGTTATCCAGCACACTTACCTGGGTTTTTATCGCAACCATCCCTTTTTATGCCATTCTGGCGTGGTGGCTGACTCCCCGTATGGAGAAGGCCGTTGAAGAGCAGTTCACTCATGCAGCGATAAATACCTCTTTTCTGACTGAAACCGTTTCCGGCTCTGAAACCCTTAAAAGCCTGGCGGTAGAACCGAGATTCATTCGCCGCTGGGATAGCCAGACTGAGAAGATGGTCGAGACCAGTTATGCAGTACAGCAATTGAGTAATCGCTCAAACCATATTGTCATGCTACTGCAAAAAGTTACCAATGCCGCGATTCTCTGGTTAGGTGCGTCGGAGGTTTTATCACTGCAACTGACCATCGGTCAGTTGATCGCCTTCAATATGATGGTCAACCACACTTCCCAGCCATTAGCCAGGCTGGTGGAGCTGTGGGGACAATTCATTAGAACACGGGTAGCCGTAGATAAATTAGGAGATATGTTAAATCTACCCACCGAACAGCAATCTGCCCGGCAGCAGGTAACACTGCATGGTGCAGTTTCGTTTAACAATATTGTCTTTCGCTATCAACCTGATATTCCGCCAACCATCAAAGGACTGACCCTTGATATCAGAGCCGGAGAAACCATGGGTATTGTGGGTACTTCCGGTTCCGGGAAAAGCACGCTGGCACGGTTATTACTCCGCCTTTATACCCCGGAAACCGGCACAATCACCATAGATGATATTCCATTGCCAAACATAGGTATCGAAACACTCAGACAACAAGTTGGTGTGGTTCTGCAAGAAAATTTCTTATTTAACAAAACAGTATATGAAAATATCGCTCAGTCGAAACCCGATGCCAGCCTGGAATCGGTGATTAAAGTCGCCAAACTGGCAGGCGCACATGAATTTATTCTCAGGCTGCCGATGGGATATGACACAACCATTGCAGAAGGCGGGCAATCTTTGTCTGGTGGTCAGCGTCAGCGGCTTGCTATTGCCCGGACTCTCCTTGCTGACCCCAAAATCCTCATTCTTGATGAAGCAACCAGTGCGCTTGATGACGAATCACAATCACGCATTCAATCAAATATGGCAGAAATTGCCCGGGGCAGAACCGTTATCACTATCGCACACCGGCTTTCAACCGTGCGTCATTGTGATCGCATCATTGTGCTTAATCAGGGGGAAATTATCGAACAAGGCTCTCACGATCAGTTGCTTAACCACGGCCAACAGTACCGGAAACTCTGGCGATTACAACAGGAATTAAAACAGGAGGTGCCTTGCCATGATTAAGGCGTTTAAGGATAAAATGAAATCATGGTTGCGCTGTCACCCACAGCACTATGACTTTTTACCGACACATTTAGCGTTATCACAACGCCCACCGTCACCTTTCGCCCGCTACACCGCCATAACGCTCAGTACCGGCGTTATCATAGCCTTGCTCTGGGCCTATCTGGGTAAGTTGGATGTTCAGGCCACCGCCACCGGTCGTCTGATTGTCTCTGGCCGCTCTCAAATAATTCAGGCATACGAACAGAGCCGGGTGACCGCTATCCATGTTCAGAATGGGCAGCGGGTAGAGAAAGACGCCCCTCTTCTGACACTCGATACTCTCGGCGTTAACCAGGATATCACCCGGTTATTAAAGCAGATAGAATATCAAGCCCACGAAAAAATTCGTTATCAGGCTTTGACAGAAGGGCAGGAACCAACAGAACAGGAACTGTTTCAGTCTTTGCCGGCATCTCAGCAAACACAAGTTGCTGAAAACTATTCCCGTGAGAAAAGAGAATACGAAGCTGCTGTAACAAATCTGAAAGCAGAGATGAACGTGAATCTCTCTTCTCAACAATCACGAAAAAGCGATATCAATGCGCTCACTAAGCTCCGGCAAAATATTAGCCAGCGTTTAAAAGCACGGCAGACCTTAAGTCAAAAACAAGTGATCAGTAAAGTTGAGTATCTTGAACAGGAAAAAGAGTTTCTGGAAACAGAACGCCTGATTGCCCAACAAAATGCGGAGCTTCATGTTCTGCAATCGCAATATATTAGCCTGGAAGAGCGCTTAAACAGCCTGAAAACACAAAAAGAGCGCGAATGGTTTGATAAAAGAAAACAGGCCGAAGTTCAATTGGTCGTTTTAGAACAAGAGCTTGCAAAAGCTCAGGTACGAGAACAACTTGAAGTCATTCGTTCCCCCGTCACAGGAACCGTTCAACAACTCAGCGTGCATACGTTAGGTGCAGTACTGCAACCGGCGCAAAACTTGATGGTGATCGTTCCTGATGACAATGTGCAACTGGCGGAAGTGCAAATTTTAAACAAAGACGCCGGATTTGTTTATTCGGGGCAACAAGTCACTATTAAAGTCGATGCCTTCCCATATACGCGTTATGGCACTATCGACGGTGAACTGTTGAGCATATCCAGAGACTCAACCACAGATGAACAGTTAGGATTGGTCTTTCCTGCTCAAGTCAGTCTTAAACGTAATAGCATTGCCATAGACGATACCCAGGTTGAAATTACCCCGGGTATGTCAATTGTCGCCGAAATAAAAACTGATCAGCGCCGTGTTATCGATTATCTCCTGAGCCCTATCAGAGAGTATCAATCTGAAGCATTGAGGGAGAAATAATCATGAACCTATTATCTTCTTCTGCTACTGATTCCAGTAACTACACTCATAATCAGGCGCTGAATTGCATCGTCTATGTGGGGAAACAATTTCATAAGTCAGCCACTATCGATCAACTTCAACACAGTCTGGGTTTTGATTCTTTACATCTGAGTGATTTACAACTGCGTGAAGCCGCCAATGCTATCGGGCTGCACAGTAAAATTGAGCGCTTAACTGCCAATACCGCGCCGACGCTGCCCTTACCGGCATTGATCGAACTGGAACAACAGTGGTGGGTACTTATTGAAGTCGATAATGACAATATTACCGTTCTCGATCCTGCGACTAAACAAACTCGGTCACTCCCTTTACCTGCTGATGATAAAAAAAGTGCCTATAAAATTCTTTTGATCGCAGATCAGGAATTAACTAAGAAGCATGTCAAATTCGGCTTAAGCTGGTTTTATCCCTCAATTTTCCGACAGAAAAGTCAGATAAGAGATCTGTTTTTGTTCGCCATAGTTCTCCAATTATTTGCGCTGGTCAGCCCGATACTGTTTGAAAACATCATCGACAAAGTCTTGGTAGGCCGAAGTTTATCCAGCCTGCATGTATTAGGCATAGCTATGCTGGCTATCGCCCTTGCCGAACCGTTGTATAGCTTTATGCGCAATACCGTGTTTGGGCACATGGCAAGCCAGATCAATTCTGAGCTATCCGGACGACTGTATCGTCATCTGGCAGGATTGCCACTGCAATATTTTAAACAACGGCAAACCGGGCAGATCATTGCCAGAGTCAGAGAGATGTCTCAAATCCGCCAGTTTCTGACAGGTTCTACCCTGATGCTGCTATTGGATTTAATCTTCGTCATCATGTTCATTGGCATCATGTTTTACTATGCCTGGATACTAACCTGGATTGTTATTGGTTCGCTTTTCGTTTATTTCGTATTTTGGGTAGTCGCCGGGCCGATTATTCGCCGCAAAGTAGAGGCAGAATATGAAACCGATGCAAATGCAACAAGCTTTCTGACTGAAGCCGTCACTGGGATTGAAACCATCAAAACCACCGCGACTGAAAACCGTTTCTTACATCAGTGGCAACGTATTCTCAGCCAGCAGTTGACTAAAAGTTTCGCGGCACAGAAAAGCGGTTTAATCGCAGGACAGGGAATCGATTTTGTCCAGAAATTTACCGCCGCGATCCTCCTATGGTGGGGGGTGACAGAAGTCTTACGCGGTGAACTGACTCCGGGGCAACTTATCGCCTTCAATATGCTGGCCGGACACGTCACGCAACCTATCCTCCGGCTCGCACAGGTTTGTCAGGATTTTCAGCATACGTTAATCGCCTTGAAACGTGTAGGGGATATTCTTGATGAGCCAATGGAGAACAGTAAACAGGGATTGGCTTCTGTACCTGAGCTGGAAGGCCAGATTGAATTCAAAAATATTCGCTTCCGTTACCATGACGACACGCCGGAAGTTCTGGCGAACTTATCGTTATTGATAAAATCGGGTCAATTTATTGGTATAACGGGACCGTCCGGTTCAGGTAAAAGTACTCTCACCCGTTTACTACAAAGGCTGTACGTACCTCAACATGGACAAGTTTTGATTGATGGCATGGATTTAGCTATTGCTGATCCCGTCTCTTTACGCCGCAATATGAGTGTTGTGCTCCAAGAAAGCATCCTGTTTTCTGGCAGCATCACCGATAACATTCGTCTGTGTAAGCCAAACGCAACAGATGCAGAAGTCTATCGTGCCGCTGAGTTAGCCGGGGCCATTGAATTTATTCAATCCCTTCCTCACGGTTTTGCGCATCCAGTTGGAGAAAAAGGAGCAAATCTTTCTGGTGGTCAAAGACAGAGAATCGCATTAGCGAGGGCGCTCCTGGTTAACCCAACTATTCTGATCCTTGATGAAGCCACCTCGGCATTGGACTATGAATCCGAAGCAGCAATCATGGCAAATATGGACGAAATACGCCGTAACAGAACAGTGATCAGCATTGCTCACAGGCTCAATACAATTCGCCACGCGGATAAAATCTGTGTGTTAGATCAGGGGCAAATTGTCGAATTTGGCTCGCATGACCAATTGCGCCAGCAAGGCGGCTTATACGCGCATCTGTGGCATCAACAAGTTGGCGAAAACTAAATGACAATTCAGCCAACTCTTAACAAAGACGGAATAAGTTTTGGCTGAAATTATTTCTTATTTTACTTGTTTGTTCAAAAAAATATCTCAATGTAATTAAATTATTTAAATTGTTACAATAAGTTATTAAGATGTTAGACAATGAAATATCTTGATACATCTTAATTTTTAAGTTGGAGAATTCTTATGGACAGGAATCCAGTTTCTTTAAGCGCTTTAGCATTTTCAGGAGGACCTCTGACTTCTATTACCGGCCCGATAGAAATTTTAACCATTGCCGCTCATTTAGCCGGAGCGCCGGAGCCGGAAGTCAATATTATCACACAGGATAATCAGGATGCGATCGGACTGGGCGGTGTTCGGCTAAAACCCAATAAACTCATAGGAGAAATCAAACAAACGGATATTGTCCTGGTGGGTTCAGTTGGAGTCCCTTATTACGATTTCGATCTTTGTACCCAAGAAACCTTAGATTGGCTTCAAATGATGGAAGAAAAAAATATCCCTATCGTTTCCATTTGTACAGGTTCTTTTGTACTGGCTAAAGCTAATTTACTCAATAACCGCAAAGCCACCACACACTGGCTATTTACCAATTTATTCAAAGATATGTTTCCGCAAGTACAGTTACATTCAGAAATAAAAGTCACCAGCGATAACAATATTTTTTGTACTTCCGGCACCTATGAATACAATGATGTGATGATGCATATTATTGAACAGATATATGGTCAAAATACCAGAGAAGCCTGTAGCCAACTGATATTTGGTGATATAAAAGGGGTCCCCCCACATACTCTGGCAAGTTTTGTACCATACCGCCAGCATTCAGACACATTAATCCACAAACTACAGGATTGGATGCATTCTACCCCATCAGACATATTATCAGTCAGCGATTTGGCAGATAAAATTCATTTGTGTGAAAGGCAGATGAAACGGCGCTTTAAAACAGCGACCGGCCAGACACCGATTCAATATATCCAGCAAATTCGGTTATCCCTGGCAAAATATTGCTTAGAAAAATCGAATAAGACTATAGAAGAAATCAGCCATGAGGTTGGCTATGAAGATACTCGCTACTTCAGAGAGCTATTCAAGAAATTGAATGGATTAACACCAATCGAGTACCGCAGAAAATACCAGTACCGTTAAAATCGGAACGCAATGGACATCCTTTACGAATAAACAGTGACACGGCTTTTTATCTTTGTCAGGCAGTAGCGATACATGGGAAGCTGGGGTATCATGGCGTGCTATATTTTATGGTATACGCCCTTTAGTAGTTGAATTTATGGCAAAAGAACAAATGGATCGCACTACTCTGGATTTGTTCGCAAACGAACGCAGACCGGGGCGCCCAAAAACCAACCCACTTTCCAGGGATGAACAGCTCAGAGTCAATAAACGTAACCAGCTTCGCCGTGATAAGGTGCGTGGTCTGCGTCGTGTGGAATTGAAAATAAATGCTGATGCAGTCGATGCGCTGAACTTTCTTGCGCAGCAACGCAATATCAGCCGCAGTGAACTCATTGAGCAAATTTTGCTGGCCCAGTTAGCAGAAAGTGACATCACTGCTTGATAGCATTGAAGGCACGAAATCACACAAATTTGACAGAATTGTCCTTGCTGTTTGGTCAGAATAGGATTTTGTTTTTTTATTAATACAATCAGAATTTTTCTGCTGATTTTGACATTTTATACGTATATCTCAAACAGAAATACACAAATAAAACAAGAGGTTATATAATTTTATGGCAATTATAGGTATATTCTTCGGTAGCGATACCGGCAACACAGAAAATATTGCCAAAAAAATCCAGAAAATTCTGGGTTCTGATGTTGCTGAAGTCCACGATATTGCCAAGAGCAGTAAAGAAGATATCGAACAGTTCGATATTCTGCTGCTCGGCATCCCCACCTGGTACTACGGAGAAGCTCAATGTGACTGGGATGATTTCTTCCCTACTCTGGAAGAGATCGATTTTGACGGGAAGCTGGTTGCTCTTTTCGGTTGCGGCGATCAGGAAGATTACGCGGAATATTTCTGTGATGCGATGGGAACTATCCGTGACATTATTGAACCCCGTGGAGCAATTATTGTTGGTCACTGGCCAACGGCGGGTTATCACTTTGAAGAATCAAAAGGTCTGGCTGATGATGACCATTTTATCGGGCTGGCTATTGATGAAGACCGCCAACCAGAATTAACCGAAGAACGCGTTAATTCCTGGACTAAACAGATCTACGAAGAGATGAGTCTGGCGGAAATTATTGCCGGATAGGAATTTACCCCAATAGGCGTATATTGGTGCAGGTCATTTCTTATCAATAGTGAATACGCGGTAGGTGAGTAGCCATTCGCTTTGCTCACCCTGTGGGATCGCTTTTGTCAACACTCTGCTCATATCCGCTCTTTTATTGCGAAAAATGGCAAAAAAACAACCTAAACATTATAAATAGTAAGGTTATTCCTGCGTTTTACAAATGATTATTCTGGCAAAATGTGTAATGATAGTTAAGGTTAACGTGGTTTTCATTTTCACTAGCCATGCCTATAATCATAATCTGATAACTAACTGGTACTTTTTGAAGTATCGCTAAGTTCACTTTACTGAGTAACAGGACTGAATCCGCATGACCGATAACAATAAGGCATTAAAAGATGCTGGACTTAAAGTAACACTTCCTCGATTGAAAATACTGGAAGTGTTACAGGATCCTGAATACCACCACGTCAGTGCGGAAGATCTCTACAAGAAACTGATTGATAACGGTGAAGAGATTGGCCTCGCTACTGTCTATCGCGTGTTGAATCAGTTTGATGATGCCGGCATTGTCACCCGTCATAATTTTGAAGGTGGCAAATCGGTTTTTGAACTCACTCAACAACACCACCACGACCATTTAATCTGTCTGGATTGCGGTAAAGTCATTGAATTCAGTGACAAAAATATCGAAAAACGCCAGAAGAATATCGCTGAACGTTATGGGATTAAACTCTCAAACCACAGCCTTTATTTATATGGTCATTGCTCCGCAGGTAATTGCCGCGAAGACAGTAGTGCACATGACGAGAAGTAATTCATTCCTGAGCCGATGATTTTTTATCTATAGAGTAGAAAGGAACCCATCCGGGTTCCTTTCTTGATGAGACAAAATCATGCCTTTATATGATCAATCCGGCTGTAACGTTGACCATCCGGGCTGACAGAACGGATCAACACATTTCCTTTTACCTTCGGACGTTTGTGATTGTCATAAATCTTCCAGCTATTACCGCCATCAGTTGAGTACTGAATAACCAACCCTGGCAAAGCAATATTGGCCTTCAAAACACCGCGTTTTACCTTAGCTCCAGGTACCGGTAAACGGTAAGCAATTCCTGCCCTATCCAGTTTAACAAGCTCACGTTGCCCTATCAGGTTAGCAAACCGTGTCCAGTCACGATTCAGTGTATCTATATCAACTTTATGCGTTTCTCCTCGCTTATATTCCTGGCCTGGAACATAATCCTGTTCCCAACCAGCCCGGTGCCATGCCCGTTCTGCCAGCGGTAATAAGCGAGGAAAAATCATATATTCCATCTGCTCATCAGTACGAACCGTTTCACTCCATGCTTGCCCTGACAGCCCATAAGCGCCCGGCCACGGTTTGTCACTTTTCGCACGGAATGCATTACCGTCACGGTCAACGGACGTTTCAGCATTTTGCGGCATATTATTTGGTGCAAAACTAAAGATCTTAGCTTCATCATTAAAACGGGTTGCCCAATAATATCCACGTTCCTGCGGATGAACTTCATATGGCATATCCAGATAAACATAATCCGGGTTGGATATCACCACTTCATAGCCCTTGTTCGCCCAATCATTGACTGAATCAAAGCCACCCCAGTAGAGAGTATCCCAGAAATTCACACCAACACGTTTGGTCGCAAAATCTTTAGCACTGTCAGCATGTTTCAGTCCATCCTGCCACGCCTGCATCTTCTCAATACCATTAGCATTCACAATTTTGCTCACTTCAATTGCGAAGTAGCTGGCAAGATGCTCAATATCTTTCACCACGCCCTGCTCTACCAACTTCTGGCAAGCCTGAGATTTAGCCCACGGCTTATCTTCTATGCTCTTATCAATGATGCCTTTACCCGGTACGATAGGGCCATTCTTATCCTGAAACCCTTCTCCCAAACGAATATTCTTCGCTTCATCACCACCAAAATGCCAGGTCTCCAATGGCAAACCAGCCTCTTTATGCATAGCGGCAATTTCACCAATGACTTTCTCAACAAATCGTTTTGAAGAATCCATACATGGGTTCAAATAGCTGTGACGATCATAGAACTGAACAGAGGTTGCCCTAGTGGTATCCGTTGGGTCCAGCAAGCGGTATTCATTCGCCCCTCTCACATCATCCCGAGCAATTAACTTCTTGTAGCGGGCCTCCATAGAAACAACCGCAGCCCGAGCATGAGCCGGCATGTCAATTTCGGGAATAACGTCAATATAACGGGCTTTAGCATATTTCAGAATGTCGATGTAGTCCTGACGGCTGAAAAATCCACTGCCCATATTGTTGTTATCAGGACCGGAACCCAGTTGTGGTAACAAGCATGTGGTTTCACTCAAATCATGACAACGCTGGCTACCGACTTCCGTGAGTTCAGGTAATCCAGGAATTTCCAGACGCCAGCCTTCATCATCGCTTAGGTGGAAATGGAATTTATTCAGTTTGTAACTTGCCATTTGGTCAAGCAAACGCAGGACCGCCTGTTTACTGTGGAAATTACGCCCTACATCAAGGAGAGCCCCGCGATACTCAAAGCGTGGCGCATCTTTTACCGTCAGAGTAGCAATCTTTCCACTGCCATCAACAGGAATCAATGACAGCAGAGACTGAAGACCGTAAAACACCCCAGATTGGTCAAAAGCAACAATTTGAGCACCATTCTGGGTAACATTCAGGCGATAAGCCCCTTTAACCTGCCACTCACCGGTAAAATCTGATGAGACAATCTGAGTCGCAACCAGATAGCCACTATTCTCTAATTTAATACCTTGATCGGTAAAACGTTTTCTGACGAGAATAACCGCCTCGTCATTCAAACCGCCAAATTCCAATCTTACACCACCAGATAAATCAGCATTCTCTGAATAAATCTGAATTTCTTTTGGTGTCGGGATTATTTGCCCGCGCAATTTTTCTGACTCGACTTTTTTAACTTGCAAATTCTTCGCATAACGATTTTCAGGCGTCATCAGAATGTTGTTATCCGCTGTTGTGCGTTTCCATTGATCACCGGTGAAAGCAGATAAAAATTCGCTCAGATCTTTTGTATCCGTATTCACAAGGACTTTAGGTTTCGCATCACCTGACGTTGCATACCAGCGCGGCAAAAAGTCGGTGCTGTAAATCTGCCAGTACTCTCCGGTAATAGGCAGTTTTACCTGCTGATTCGCTTTAATACCGGTGAATTTCTCCGTTGGTTCCAGTTTATGTAAATCACCCGTGATATGCGTAATTTTAAACTGATCATTATCTACGTTCAGGACCTGGCGGATACTATGGAAATAAATCGCCCAGTCAGATGAATCAATGACCTGATTACCATTGGTTAAAGTAATATCTACCCGATTACAAGTAGCCCAGTCCGCCCCCAATACCGCACAGTTAACACCATGATCTCCCGCCTGATTATCAACAACCTTATAATTAACTTTTAATTGACTCAGTGAATCAACCAATTGCTGCGCAGTATTATTGGCATAGGCAGAACCCATCAAACCAACAGTTGCCGTTAGCGCCGCCAGTGTGCGCAATTTAAATTTCTTCATTGTTGCCTCTTTCAAACACAAATGTTATGTAAGGTAAGCCACTGCTCAGAAATATAAGAACAGCGGCAACAAGCCATTAGAAGACAATAAATGGCATGATGATGTTGAATTTAATCTCTTTCTCATCCCGGAAAAATTCCAAGCAGGTCCTTGAAAACACACATCCTGCTCATAGATTAGTGCTGATTCTTGTACTATGTGTAACCATAAAATTAATTACTTTTTAATTAAAATAAATCACGACCAAAAATGTAAATCTATCCGTAAAATAAAAATTTTAATTGAAAAAGAAAATTTAAATTATCTGATCAACATATATACAGATTATTTTTCATATCACAAATTATCAATGGTAAAAAAGGGATTTTTTACAAAACATGACAAAGAACACATTACAAGAAAAATATAATATCAGTTATACATTACATTGATATTAAAATAAAAAAATAATACAACCATAAAAACTTAACAATATAAAATACACATTGGAAAATAGATTAATTAATATAAATTTTTTTCAACTAAAATAGATGCAAAATTATTTATCAATGATAATATTTTGAAGGCTATCCTAGTAATTATAATGATTACCAGCCGTTCTTATGAATGAACTTTGAACACGGACAGTACACAAAACTGGGGCGTACACGTAATGCGTAATGCGTAATGCGTAATTAACTTGTATAGAAAAAATATTATAAAATATAAAAAATCAAGCCAAAATCCCTATCATAATAGTTCATAAACAAATCACCGAGATATTTCTAATAGGCTTTCTACCCCGGTTGGATAATTATTTTTTTAAATACAATCGACAAAACCCACATCAGATTTATCTAAACATTAATCATACCGCCATCAACAATAATGTCAGTTCCCAATAAAAATCTCGATTCATCCGAAGCAAGGAAAACAGCCGTATCGGCCACATCAGCCGGGGTTCCTTTCTAAAACACAGAGGCTTTTATTTACCTGTTCGAGTTAATCGTTTTATTTGTCGGAAAGGGTTGGGAAAACAGAATTTAAAGCATTTTATTTTTTCATTTTCGTACTTATAAATTCATTTTCGTCTCGTCAGGTTAAATCAGATTTAGATGTGAGGCTTTGCTCTGTTACTCAGTTTTAAGCATGATAAAATCCTAAGCCTGTAAAGGGTTTGAGTTATTATATAATCGATATGGATTTTTTTTACACAATGATGTTATACTCAAATTGGAAACTCCATCCGTTAAATACCGATGTGACAATTTTTGATTTTAAAAATATTAAAGGAAGTTTCACGATGACACATAAAAGATATAGGCCCTCTTGGGAAGGTTATATGGGGGACTTTCTAACAGGTAATGTTGGAATTAATCAATTTAGGAATCAATATCAGTTCTTTGATACGATTGATCTTGAGAAACAGTTAAATGAGAATACAACATATATTGCACTGCTATCCTTAGAAGAAGCGAAAAATGTTTTAGCGGATATTGATTCCCCAAAACCCAAAAGCCCATTTATGAAGAAAGCGTTTTCGGTTGCCGATCCCATATCACCCTATGCAGGTAATATACGCGATGCTTTTGACTTTACAAATGTAGTAAGAGAATTTAAAAGATTAGGAATTAAAGCCACAGAGTATGTTGGTAAATATGGGCAAAAATATATTAAAATTTCAGGTCATGCGGGGCTTAGAAAAATCATCACGGCTTCAAGATACAGCGCTTCTAATATGAAGATAATATCTATGGGGATAGGGCAACAAGGAATAAACAGTGGCATAGTTAAAGGAGTTAAATTCAGTATATTATTTGCCGCAGCTTATCGAACGGTTGAATATATCTTTAAGGATGAATAAATAACATTTCATAATTTTGCTACACATGGCCTTCTTCAACCCATTGTTATATATAGAATTATGAGTAGTATAAGATGTAGCGCTATTTTGGAATCTTATTTATACACTGGCTGATTTCTTAGGCAATATTGCAATAGATCTGGCTAAGGCGGCAGTAGGGGCTTTGGCTTCTTGGGTTGTAGGCGTTGCTCTTTCATTTTCATTTGTGACAGGTGGTAGTGTAATTGTTGTGGCTGGTGCAATGCTTACTATAGGTGTTGCGACGGTATATGCAATTGATTTTTTAGATAAAAAATTTAAAATTAGTGAAACTGTGATTAACTTAATCAAAACAGAAATAGAGAGAAAACCAAGAACACCAGAAGCTAATTTCAATCAATTTCTTCATAACTGGGTGAACTATGGAAAATAAGAAAAATATCATACCAATAATCTGTGCTCTTGCTATTTTTATTTTATCGTCATGCACTTTCTTTTTGACAGGAGAGAATTTGATTTCTTTAATTAAAATGGATGAGAAAATAACATTCTCAGGTCCTGTTTTTATAATATTTTTTTCTTTTCCTTTTATTTCGTATCTTATGACTCTATCTATTCGTGTTAATATAACTGGCCGTTACCCTAAGCATCATGATACCTATGTTAAATACTCAGCCATAATAGCTTTTTCTTCATTTATTTTAAGTTTTCCTCTATCTTTTTATGTGGATTATAAATTAAAAAGTGAGAATTATTTGGTATGTGAACGAATATCCTGGATGTCACCTAATACCTATGTAAAAGACATTAAATTATGTGATTAATATTATTGTGTTTAATTTCTTCATAACTGGAGGGGTTATGATAAATAAAAAAAAGAGGCGGATTCGACTAATAAGTACAATTTTTCAGAAGGGCGGTCAGTTGCTATAGTAGGCATCTTTCCCGCCACAGGAGAATGCACTATGGCCTATACACAACTGACCGAAACAGAAAGATACCCGATTTCCAGTTTAAAAGAAGCCGGTTTTTCACAGCTTTTCATTGCTGAGTCACTTAAGCGAAGCCCGTCGACCATCAGCAGAGAATTGAAGAGAAATCAAGAAGTCCAGATATACTGCCCTGAACAGGCTCATTTGAAGGTATTGGCTCGTCGTCATTTTGCAAAGAAAGCCGTGAAAATAACGCCGGAAGTAAAAAAATGGATAAAACGATTAATTTGGAAAGACTTAAGTCCTGAACAGGTGGCTGATTATCTGAAGCAACATAAAGGGATATCGTTGTATCATGAGACGATTTATAGGTTGATTTATCAAGATAAAATAGAGGGAGGTGATTTATGGCAACATCTGCGAATAGCCAGAAAACCCTATCGCAAACGCTATGGTCGCTATGAAAGAAGAGGCAAAATTAAAAATCGGGTCAGTATTGATGAGCGCCCGGAAATCGTTGATAAAAAAGAATGTATTGGCGACTGGGAAGGGGATACGATAATTGGGAAAGATAAAAAAAGTGCATTATTAACATTGGTTGACCGCAAAACGCTGTATACAATTATTGTTAAAGTTGATAGTAAACGGGCATCAGAAGTCGCGAAAGCGGCAGTGAAAGTATTATACCCGTTAAAACAGAGGGTTAAGACTATCACATTCGATAACGGTTTGGAGTTTGCAGATCATGAAATCATCAGTGAAACATTAGAAACCCAAATTTACTTTGCCCACCCTTATTCGCCCTGGGAAAGAGGGATCAATGCAGGGCTAACTCATGATCATTTTTTATCCATAAGATGACGAATTAACCGTACGAAATAAGCCACGCTTTATTCTTGTTGCAATCTTATCTGTTTGCCGTTATTTATCCACAACTTCCCGTAATAATGGCCTTATTTATGACTCAGAAAGCCCTGTTTGACTACCTCGAAGCCTTACCTGACCCAGGGCACGAGCATACTTTGACTGCTATTCATCCAAAGAAAACTCTTGCCCGATAATCATCGCACCAACCCGCTTTTTTAAGCTTGTTCCTTTGGCTCGGTGCCCCGCAATCGCATTGTTTGACCAGATTCAGGACGATACGACGGAATAAGGCCAGATTCTCAACTGCACCCTCCAGAACAATTCGTGAATCATCTTCTTTAAAGACCACATCAAGAATATAGTGCTGGGTATTTTCAATCCGCCAATGCTGGCGAATATAATATCCCAGTGATTTATGCTTGGGCGAAAGGGAACTCACATAATAAGACGTGTCCACCGTTCCTTTGCCATTTTGTGTCCGGTGACGTTCTACGGCGATAATGCTACGAATGGTCGGCCATTTCTCGATTAATTCTGCCGTAAATTGGGGCTTTAACTGAAACACATAACGCTCTTCACGCCGGCCATGGGCTTCTTGCTTAACTTCCGTGATAATTTTTTCTTTACCGGCATCAAACACCGCCTGAAATTGCGATTGGACGGCTTCCCACAGATGGGGTTGATTTTTTTTCACCTGAACCACGACATGGGCTTTCTTTTCGCTGATTTTTTCCAGCGTTTGGCGCTGACAATGCAAAGCATCCAGCGTGACGATGCTGCCTTTCAGGTCAAGGATATCCAACATCTGCCGCACGATACTGATTTCCCCGTTTTTCGTGGCAGTGGCTTTCTGGCTCAGGACTAATCCTTATTCCGTATCATATGCCGTGACCAGTTGGACGGCGTTTTGCTTTTCATTACGGTAGGCGCGTCGCAGAACTTTTCCATCGAAGGCAATGACCGGTTTCCCTGCCTGTTCACGTTGTTCATTGATCCAGTTGAGCAAAGCCTCCAACAGCGAATCAAGTTCAATAGCGCGCACAATTCTGGCAACCGTGTGTCGGCGTGGTATTCCACTGAGAAAGGGGCGATATTTTTTCAGCCACATAATTTTGGCCCGACCATAAGTTTCAATATCTTGCCAACCTTCAGCGCCAGCGAGAATGGCGCTGATGACAAGAAAAATAACATCAATCAGCTCGTATTGACGATTAATGTCAGAACGAGTTTCTTTCACAACGGTTAAATGTTCAATCAGGGTCTGGTTCGGATTCATGGGCGAGTATTAAAAAGAAAAATAAGGAGAATGAGATCATATAATTACGGTTCATTCAAGGGGGGGGGGGTAAAAAAGTATGCTCGCGCCCTGAGATAGTGACCGCTTCCTTTTGCATGCTAATTATATTTTTTCTCATATTCATAATCCCCTACAAAATAAAGAATAGTTTTTCAATTGGTAATTTTTCTTAATTAATATCAACTTATTATTATCATATCCTATTTTTTTCGTCTCTATAAAATATCCAGCCTGTAATTTTTTATTTCATGACCTCAAGAATCAGTATAGTGATATTTCACAGAATACATTGTTTATTATTTTTCTAAAATGGATAAATGTGTAAAAAGACCACACTCCGCTCATAAATACAATAGATAATAGTAATATTTCTCCTGATAATGAAATAAAATCCCGCTAATTAACAGATAATCAACATTCAATAGTTATGTAATTAATGTCAGTTCTTCGAGTTTCATTGCCAATCCCTTTTCCTGCTACCAAAGAACTGTTATCTATATTATTAATATAATTAGTGAATGAAAAAACCATCACTTTGAATCTATTATTTTTATTTACTTTCGCTGTGGGATTTTACTTTCCCCAACAAAATAAACACTAAGATTGCGGTAATCGCTGCCGCTACTGCAAGTGCAAGTGCAAGTGCAATAAATTGATATCGAAATGCTTCTTCATATACTTTATAAAGCAATGATTTATCTAATGACGGGTGAATTGCAACAGCGTTATTTAAATTACTCGAACTATCTCCTTTCATCCGTCAGCAAAAGCATATCCCGATTAGAAGAGAAATTAGGTGTACATCTTTATCCGCTTTTGCAACTTGTTATCCACAGATAGAACTGGAACTAGACTTTAGTGATCGATTAGTTGATCTCATTAATGAAAGTTTCAACACCGTGAATAGCAATATTTAACAAAAAAACTGCACCTCAACTGTTGGCCTCATGTCCAACTCGTTGGGTACAGTTCATCATCTCAATTAATCCTGAGAAATTTTTGTCCAGGTATCACGCAGACCAACAGTACGGTTAAATACCAGGCTTGCTGCACTGGAATAACAACTATCAGCACAGAAATAACCTTCACGCTCAAACTGATACGTTTTTTCTGACTTGGCATTCACTAAACTTGGCTCAACAAAGCCCTGACGGACCACCAGTGATTCTGGGTTAATTGTCGCCAGAAAATCATCCTCTGCACCGGGATTTGGTACGCTGAATAGACGATCATACAGACGGAATTCAGCAGGAACAGCATGGGACGCACTGACCCAATGAATAACACCTTTCACTTTACGACCATCTGCCGGATCTTTATTCAGCGTCTGCTCATCATAGCTACAATAGATTGTCGTGATATTGCCGTCAGCATCTTTTTCAACACGCTCTGCTTTGATGATATAAGCGTTACGCAGACGAACTTCTTTACCCAAAACTAAGCGTTTATATTGACGGTTAGCTTCTTCACGGAAATCTGCCCGGTCAATATAGATCTCACGGTTGAATGGCACTTCACGGCTGCCCATCTCCGGTTTATTCGGATGATTAGGCATATTCAGCATCTGCTCCCCTTCCGGCCTGTTTTCGATCACCAGCCTGACCGGATCGAGAACAGCCATCGCACGAGGGGCATTTTCGTTCAGATCATCACGGATACAGGACTCCAATGCGGCCATTTCCACATTATTGTCCTGCTTAGTCACACCAATCCGATGGCAGAATTCACGAATGGAAGCGGCAGTATAACCACGACGACGCAAACCTGAGATAGTCGGCATCCGTGGATCATCCCAGCCTTCAACAATCTTGTCGGTCACCAATAGGTTCAGCTTACGCTTGGACATAACCGTGTATTCAAGATTCAGACGCGAGAATTCATACTGACGCGGATGACTATCAATGGTGATGTTATCCAGCACCCAGTCGTACAAACGACGATTATCCTGGAATTCCAATGTACACAGCGAATGTGTAATACCTTCCAACGCATCAGAAATACAGTGAGTAAAATCGTACATCGGGTAGATGCACCATTTGTTACCAGACTGATGATGTTCTGCAAATTTAATACGGTACAAAACCGGATCGCGCATCACAATAAAAGGTGACGCCATATCAATTTTAGCTCGCAGGCAAGCTTTACCTTCGCCAAATTCACCAGCACGCATTTTTTCAAACAGTGCCAGGTTGTCACCAATACTACGATCACGATACGGGCTGTTTTTACCTGGCTCTTTCAATGTGCCGCGATATTCACGGATCTCTTCCGGGCACAATTCATCAACATAAGCCAGGCCTTTATTGATCAATTCAATAGCATACTGATACAACGTATCAAAATAATTGGAAGAGTAGCGAATATCACCACTCCACTCAAAACCTAACCATTGAACGTCATTTTTAATAGAATCAACGTACTCAACATCTTCCTTAACCGGATTGGTATCGTCAAAACGTAGATTGCACTGGCCCTGATAGTCCTCTGCAATCCCAAAGTTCAGGCAGATAGATTTTGCATGACCAATATGCAGATAACCATTGGGTTCAGGCGGGAAGCGGGTATGTACGGATGTATGTTTACCAATTGCCAAATCTTCATCAATTATTTGACGAATAAAGTTTGTCGGGCGGGCATCTGCCTCACTCATTGTTTTATACCTCGATAATGCCAAAAGCGCGTCACATAACCGCCTATAATCCAACAAGCAGTGCTGAGAAACAACCGTTTGTTACTGACAAATGGCGATTCAGAGCAAAGTTAAAGCGAAAAACGGGAAAAGTGGCGCTCTTCCCGTTTTTCATTTTATTGAAAACTTTTTATCAACTTTTACGGACTTGTCTGTTGTTTATCTCAGCACATCAAATAATTTTGTCTGTCCTGCTTTTACCTGTCCTTTTGCCAAAATATTAACACCGATATAATCATCAATATTGCTGACGATAACTGGGCTAATCATAGATTTAGCATTAGCATTCAGGTAATCAAGATCCAGATTCAGTATAGGTTGCCCAACTTTCACTATTGCGCCTTCATCCACCAACCGCTTAAAGCCTTTACCGTTAAGAGAAACCGTATCAATACCCAAATGTACAATCGATTCCACACCTTCCTCAGTTTCAATACAGAAAGCATGATTGGTGTCGAAAATCTTCACAATCGTACCAGACACAGGCGCAAGCACAGTATTTGATGTTGGTTTGATAGCAATACCATCACCAACAACTCTACTGGAAAAGGCTTCATCAGGTACGTCTGCCAAATCGATTAACTCACCACTGACCGGAGCAATCAAAGTCAGCAAGATTTTACGTTCGCCTTCAGGCTTCGCTTTCTGTGCTGTCTGATGTTGATAGCTTTCTGTCGCAGCAGCAACCGGACCTTTTGCCAGAACATCACGCATAGCACTGGCAATCAGTTCTGCACGAGTACCAACAATAACCTGCACACTCTGTTTATTCAGGCGGATAATACCGGAAGCACCCAGACGTTTAACCAGATTGTCATTGACCTGATCGACATTTTTTACAGACAGACGCAGACGAGTAATACAAGCATCAATAGCAGTCAGGTTATCTGAACCACCCACTGCGGCAAGATATTGATGAGCTTCATTGTGGATGTTATTCGCTGTTGCTTTACCATTTTTGTCCACATCAACATCATAGCCATCAATTTCACCATCAGCAGCCAATTCACGCCCTGGAGTCATCAGGTTGAATTTTTTGATAGCAAAGCTGAATACCACATAGTACAGGCAAAAGAATACCAGACCTTGCGGGATCAACATGTACCAATGTATCGCCAATGGGTTACGGGAAGAGAGTACCATATCCACCAAACCGGCACTGAAACCAAAACCCGCAATCCACTGCATTGTCGCTGCGATAAACACTGAAATACCGGTCAAGGTCGCGTGCAACACATAAAGCACTGGCGCAACAAACATGAAGGCGAACTCCAGAGGCTCAGTAATACCCGTGAAAAATGCAGCGAATGAACCTGCAATCATAATACCGGCAATCTTGGCCTTATTTTCAGGACGTGCGCAGCGATACATCGCTAATGCCGCACCCGGTAGACCAAACATCATAATAGGGAAGAAACCCGCCTGATAACGGCCGGTAATACCAACAATCGCGCTACCATCTACAATGGATTTCTGACCACCGAGGAAATTAGGAATATCGTTGATACCCGCAACATCAAACCAGAATACAGAGTTCAGGGCATGATGCAGGCCAACAGGAATCAGCAAGCGGTTAAAGAAGGCATAGATACCGGCACCTGTCGCACCGAGATCTTTAATACTTTCACCGAAAGTAACCAATGCATTATAAACCACCGGCCACACATACATCAGGATGAAAGCAACCAGAATCATCAGGAAAGAGATCAAGATGGGCACCAAACGACGACCGCTGAAGAATGACAATGCTTTCGGCAGTTCAACACCACTAAAGCGGTTATACAGTTCAGCAGACACAACACCCACCAAAATACCAACAAATTGGTTATCAATTTTACTAAAGGCTTTTGGCATATCGCTAATCGGAATACCCTGGATCATAGATACCGCTGCCGGAGAACAAAGTGTCGTTACGACTAAAAAACCGACAAAACCTGTCAGTGCTGCCGCACCATCCTTATCTTTAGACATGCCATAAGCCACACCAATAGCAAATAACATTGGCATGTTCTTAATAATGGCTTCACCAGATTTAATCAGCAAAGCTGCCAGTGCATTATCTGCTCCCCAGCCTACCGGATCGATCCAGTAACCTATTCCCATTAGTATTGCAGCAGCAGGCAGTGTGGCTACCGGTACCATTAATGCTCGCCCCACTCTTTGCAAATAACTCAGAATATTCACCTTGCTCCCCCTTATATCCTCAATTACAGAGTCTCTTACTACTTATGACTGCATTATTATCTTATCAAAGTAAGCAATAAGGACATTTATTCTACAATTTCAGTGTAGAAAATTTATTTTTCGTCGCAAATTAATTACTCATTATATGTGATGAATATCACCATAAACACCAAGCATTTGGTCAAAATGCTAGCTAACACACAAATCTTATTTTATCATTTAAAATATTATAACGCGCAGAGTGTCTCTGCCAATGAAAATGATTTAGTATTCAGGTTATAGAAGATTAATTAAGAGAATAATGTATAACTCTATTTTAACTATGATAATTTATTGTTTTAAGAGGTAATTATGAGACTGATCCCCCTAACGAATGCAAGTGATGTCGGTAAATTGTCTGCACACTATATCGTTAGCAAAATCAATGCATTTAACCCAACCGCAGAGTGCCCTTTTGTTTTGGGGCTGCCAACCGGCAGCACGCCACTGGCAACTTACAAAGAATTGATTGCTCTGCACAAAGCAGGAAAAGTCAGTTTTAAACATGTCGTTACATTCAATATGGATGAATATGTCGGTATCCCCGAAAATCATCCACAAAGTTACCATAGCTTTATGCACCATAACTTATTTGATCACATTGATATTAAAAAAGAAAATATCAACCTGCTCAATGGTAATCCTGCTGATATTGATGCAGAATGCCAACGTTATGAAGACAAAATTAAGTCTTATGGTCAGATTCATCTGTTTATGGGTGGTGTGGGTAACGACGGCCATATTGCGTTCAATGAACCAGCATCATCCCTGACTTCCCGCACCCGCATCAAGACGTTGACTGTAGAAACCCGTACTGCCAACTCCCGCTTCTTTGATAATGATATTAATCAGGTGCCTAAATACGCCTTGACCGTAGGTGTAGGTACTTTGATGGATGCGGAAGAAGTTATGATCCTGGCTACCGGTTTGAATAAAGCCTTGGCAATCCAGGCCGCTATTGAAGGCAATATCAACCATATGTGGACCGTAAGCTGCCTGCAAATGCACCCTAAATCCATCATTGTCTGTGACGAACCAGCAACAATGGAATTGAAAGTAAAAACGGTTAAGTACTTCCATCAATTGGAAGCAGACATTATCGACAAATTTGCCAGCAAAAAATAAGAATCCACACAGCCTGGGGCTTATCTCAGACTGATTATCATCATTATTCTTAATCATCATCTCCAGATCCCATAGGAGGCTAAGATGTATGCTTTAACCAACTGCATTATATATACCGGTCATGATAGACTGGATAATCATGCTGTTATCATTGCTGACGGCTTAATTAAACAGGTTTGCCCAACGCAAGAGTTACCCGAACAGATTGAAAAACATGATCTGAATGGTGCCATTCTTTCCCCCGGCTTTATCGACCTGCAAGTTAACGGTTGTGGCGGTGTTCAATTTAATGAACGGTTGGAAGATATTTCAGAAAAAACGCTGGATATCATGCAAAAAGCCAATGAACGCTCAGGCTGCACCAGCTACTTGCCGACTCTGATTACCAGTACAGATGAATTGATGATAGCCTCCGTTGAGGTAATGCGTACCTATCTGAAGCATAATAAGTTTCAGGCTTTGGGCCTGCATCTGGAAGGGCCTTACCTCAATCCGGTAAAAAAAGGCACTCACAATCCAGAAATTATCCGTAAACCTACACCTGAAATGATAAATCTCCTGTGCGATAACGCTGATGTCATTACCAAGCTGACTCTCGCACCAGAAATGGTAGAACAGAAATACATTCACCAGTTGATTGAATCAGGGATTGTGGTTTCTGCCGGTCACTCAAATGCCAGTTATGAGGAAGCCCGACAGGGATTTCGGAATGGCATAACCCTCTCAACCCATCTCTATAATGCGATGCCATATATTTCTGGTCGCCAGCCTGGTCTGATTAGCGCTATCTTTGATACACCAGAAGTTTACGCGGGCATTATTCCCGACGGTTTGCATGTTTCATGGCCAAACATTCGCAATGCAAAGCGTCTGAAAAAAGATAAGTTGATTCTGGTAACAGATGCCATACTTCCCGCCGGGATGGATACTTCTATCAATAAAATGACGCATTTCACCTTTGCCGGTAAAACCATATACTATCGAGATGGATTGTGTGTCGATGAAAACGGCACGTTAAGTGGCTCTTCTATCACTATGATAGACGCCGTTAAAAATAGCGTTGAACACGTTGGTATTGCTCTGGATGAAACACTGAGGATGGCGGCACTCTACCCAGCCCGTGCGATTGGTGTTGATCAATATCTCGGCACTATTGAAGCCGGTAAAATTGCTAACCTCACCGTTCTCAGTCACGACTTTAAAATCTGCAAGACCATTGTTAACGGAAAAGAAACTGACCTTTGAGGGACGAAATAACCGATGAGTTACAGCAGCACACAAAAGCAAATTGGTAATATTGACCTTGTAAAGCAACTTAACGGCGCTGTGGTATACCGGTTAATTGATCAACAAGGGCCGATATCCCGGATTCAAATTGCAGAGCAAAGTCAACTTGCACCCGCCAGCGTGACTAAAATTACTCGTCAGTTACTTGAACGCGGCTTGATTAAAGAAGTCGATCAACAAGCCTCTACCGGAGGCCGCCGCGCAATTTCAATTGTTACAGAAAATCGTAATTTCCATACTATCGGTGTCCGCCTTGGCCGCCATGATGCCACTCTCGCGCTTTATGACATGAGTGGCAAAGCATTGGTTGAAGAACATTATCCACTGCCTGAAACCACCCAGCAAAAAGTCGAAAGCTTGCTTGTCAGCGCAATAGAAAACTTCATTCAACAAAATCAGCGCAGGATCCGTGAATTAATCGCCATTTCAGTTATCCTGCCCGGCTTAGTTGATCCAAATAGCGGCATCGTCCGTTATATGCCTCACATTAAAGTGGCTAACTGGACTCTGGTCAATAACCTGAAAAAACATTTCAACATGACCTGTTTCGTTGGTCATGATATCCGCAGTTTAGCACTGGCTGAACGCTATTTTGGCGCCACCCGTGATTGTGAAGACTCGATATTGGTACGTATCCATCGGGGTGTCGGTGCCGGGGTGATTATAAACAGCCAGATATTCCTCAATAATAGAGGGAATTTAGGTGAAATTGGTCATATTCAAATTGATCCCCTCGGTGAACGTTGTCATTGCGGCAATTTTGGCTGTCTGGAAACTATCGCCTCTAACTCAGCAATTGAAGCGCGGGTTCAACATCAATTAAAGCAAGGTTTTCCAAGCCAGCTAACATTGAATAACTGCAATATCAGAGCCATCTGCCAGGCCGCGAATCAAAATGACCCATTAGCATCTGAAGTGATAAAAAATGTCGGCCATTATCTTGGTAAGGCCATTTCCATCGCCATTAATTTATTTAACCCACAGAAAGTTGTTCTGGCGGGGGAAATTACTGAAGCACAAAACGTGCTCTTACCCGCGATTCAAAGTTGTATCAATACTCAGGTTTTAAAAGAATTTCGCGAAGATCTGCCAATCGTTGTGTCTGAATTAGTTCACTGTTCCGCTATTGGCGCCTTTGCTCTGACTAAACGTGCTATGCTTAATGGTGTACTGTTACAACGCTTACTTGAAGGGTAATATTCATTTTTTGTTGGTTTTCTCATCAAAATGATTATAAGCCAAACAAACAAGCGACCTTAAGCAAATTTCAAGAAAAAAGCAGTTGACGCATTTAGCTGATATACGCATAATGCGCCCCGCAACGCCGATGAAGGTAATGCAAAAAAGATGGCTACGTAGCTCAGCTGGTTAGAGCACAGCACTCATAATGCTGGGGTCACAGGTTCGATTCCCGTCGTAGCCACCATCTTTGCGGGAGTGGCGAAATTGGTAGACGCACCAGATTTAGGTTCTGGCGCCGCAAGGTGTGCGAGTTCAAGTCTCGCCTCCCGCACCATTTCTTTCATTAAGTTGTCATCATGAAGATGGGGTATCGCCAAGCGGTAAGGCACCAGGTTTTGATCCTGGCATACCCAGGTTCGAATCCTGGTACCCCAGCCATCATTTTGATAACACAACGCGCGTTGTGCAGTGACTGCTTTCAGTTGGGGTATCGCCAAGCGGTAAGGCACCAGGTTTTGATCCTGGCATACCCAGGTTCGAATCCTGGTACCCCAGCCATTAGCTGAATGTCGTCCACTGTTATTTTGCGATAAAATTTCTTGCGTCGTAAATAAAACGGCTACGTAGCTCAGCTGGTTAGAGCACAGCACTCATAATGCTGGGGTCACAGGTTCGATTCCCGTCGTAGCCACCATTTTCTTGGGGTATCGCCAAGCGGTAAGGCACCGGATTCTGATTCCGGCACTCCCAGGTTCAAATCCTGGTACCCCAGCCAATTAAATCAATGTGTTGCAACAAGCGACATGTTGGCAAAGAATATAAAAAGAATATACAGTAAGAATATTCTTTTCAGTGAAGCGCCACCTTTCGGGATGGCGTTTTTGCTTTTATGCCTATAGTTCCCCATCCGGCTTACCCAATTTTCTTTAATCGCTGTTTATTGCACATCCCATCTTTAAGAAGAGTAGTTTTAGTCCAAGGATGGCTTTATCCACTACGTGCTTAAGATTTAATCTGCTAATACCAATCTATACGTTACAATCCCAACGCATATTTAAGCGCCGCTTTTTTCATTACTCCAGCTCGTTGAACTGCCATCAATGCCAGATTACGGGCAACTTTCAGCCCCGGTAACTCATTACTGAACACGGTATAAAACAGATCCATTCCAGCTTGCATCATCAGGTTATCCGGCATTCTGTGACGCTGATAACGCATAAGCACTTCCAGTGAATCCCATTTTTCTGTTAATTCTCTGGCCTTCACCAAAACATTAAGCAATGTATCCACATCCCGATAACCAAGATTTACTCCTTGCCCTGCCAATGGATTAATGGTATGAGCCGCATCGCCCAGCAATACTAATCCTTCACGCACATAACTGTTAGCGTGATGGCGAGCCAAAGGAAATGAGCCGGCGGCAACAGGAGTCACTTTACCTAACCGCACAGGAAAGGCCTGAAAAATCTCCTGTTCAAGTTGGGCCATTGGCATTGCCTGTAACTGCCGTATACGTGCCGGTTTGTCATACCACACCAGCGAAGCCCATTGGTCAAATAGCGGAAGAAATGCTCTTGGGCCAGATGGGAAAAACTGCTGCCAGGTAATATCTTGCTGTGGCTGTTCCGTTTTTACTGTAATCAACATACAAGCCTGTCTGTATTGCCAGCCACGGCTACCAATCCCTGCCATTTGCCGAACTTGAGAACGGGCACCATCAGCCCCGGCAATCAAACGGGTATTAATTTCAATTCCATTATCCAAAGTGACCAACCAGCCCGCTTTCTGCCGCTGCATTGATTGCATTACCGCAGGGCACAGCAAAGTCAAATTGGGATATTTTTCAAACTGCCGCCACAGCGCCAGCTGCAAAATACGGTTTTCAACCATATAGCCCAGCTCAGGCAGACCCAGATTTTGTGCATCAAACACCAAATTAGAATCATTTTGCTCCCAAGTCTCCAATTTGCGATACGGCGCACTGCGCATCTGTAATACCATATCCCATGCACCAAGTTGTTTGAGCAAATCTACAGAAGCACAACTGATTGCCGATACGCGCACATCAGGATAACTCTGTGCATCATAAGATTGTGGTGGCTGATGATCCAACAAAGCGACTGTCCAGCCTTCTTGCGCCAGTCCCAATGCTGTCGCAGCACCGATCATGCCAGCACCAACCACCACTACATCAAAAATCTGTTGCGAATTATTCATATCAGTCATGCTATTAACTCATTGATTGGCACAGTGTACCGGATTTTTAATCCTTCGGTAGAGAATATCCTGTTTAACAGTCTGGTCACTGCTCCCTCAAATGACTACAATATCCGGCAACTTTATGCCTAATACACAACTGCTTTTGCAGTGCAATAATCTCCCTTAAGCACTGTAGAAAGCCCGGATGCACAAGAAAATGTCGACGATAAAAAAACTGTATATTAAAACTTGGGGCTGTCAGATGAATGAATATGATTCATCTAAAATGGCCGACCTGCTCGAAAGTACTCACGGTTATCAGTTAACCGATGTCGCCGAAGAAGCAGACATTTTACTATTGAATACCTGTTCAATCCGTGAAAAAGCACAAGAAAAAGTTTTCCATCAGTTAGGCCGCTGGAAAAATTTAAAAGACACCAACCCAGATATCATTATTGGCGTCGGTGGCTGCGTCGCTTCTCAGGAAGGGGATTTCATCCGTCAGCGCGCCCAGTGTGTAGATATTATTTTTGGGCCACAAACACTGCACCGTTTACCTGAAATGATCAACCAAGTGAAAGGCACCCGCAGCCCGGTTGTTGATATCAGCTTCCCGGAAATTGAGAAATTTGACCGTCTGCCTGAGCCACGTGCTGAAGGCCCATCTGCATTCGTTTCCATTATGGAAGGTTGCAACAAATACTGTACTTTCTGTGTCGTACCTTATACCCGCGGTGAAGAAGTCAGCCGACCGAGTGATGATGTTTTGTTTGAAATCGCCCAGCTTGCCGCACAGGGTGTACGTGAAGTTAATCTTCTCGGTCAGAACGTGAATGCTTATCGTGGTGCAACTTATGATGGTGATATCTGCTCTTTCGCTGAATTAATCCGTCTGGTCGCCGCTATAGATGGCATTGATCGTATTCGTTTTACCACCAGCCACCCTATTGAATTCACAGACGATATTATCGCTGTTTATGAAGATACACCGGAGTTGGTTAGCTTCCTGCATTTGCCGGTACAGAGTGGTTCTGATCGCATTCTGACTCTGATGAAACGTGCGCACACTGCCCTTGAATATAAAAGTATTATCCGCAAACTGCGTAAAGCACGCCCAGAGATCCTAATAAGCTCTGATTTTATCATCGGCTTCCCAGGTGAAACCCAGGATGACTTTGAGAAAACAATGAAATTGATCGCTGATGTCAATTTCGATATGAGCTACAGCTTCATCTATTCCGCCCGTCCCGGAACACCAGCAGCGGATCTGCCTGATGATGTCAGCGAAGAAGAGAAAAAACAGCGTCTTTATCTACTGCAACAGCGCATCAATCAACAAGCTATGAGCTATAGCCGTGCTATGTTAGGTAGTGTGCAACGTATTCTGGTAGAAGGAACTTCCCGTAAAAATGTGATGGAACTTTCCGGCCGTACTGAAAACAATCGGGTCGTCAACTTTGAAGGCCAACCGGATATGATTGGCAAATTCGTTGATGTTGAAATTGTTGATGTCTACGCCAACTCACTACGCGGTAAAGTTATCCGTACCGAAGATCAGATGGATCTTCGCATACACGAATCACCTGAATCCGTCATAGCCCGTACCCGCAAAGAAGATGAAATCGGGGTCGGCACTTATCAGCCTGAAATATAGAGATAATCAGTGATTCAACAAACTCATTCACAAATCGCAACCCAGGAAATTTTCCTTGAACCGGCCGACAATCAGCGCCTGATGAGCCTGTGTGGCCCGTTTGATGACAATTTGAAGCAGCTTGAGCGCCGGCTGGGCATTGAAATCAGCCGTCGTGACAACCGTTTTAAATTGATGGGCAAACCGTTAAGCGTTAGTGCCACCACCAATATCCTACGCCATCTATATGTGCAAACGGCCCCTGTCCGTGGTGTTATCCCTGATATCAAACCAGAGCAAATTCACCTAGCGATTACAGAGAGCCGGGTTCTGGAGCAAACTGCCGAAAACATACCTGAGTACGGCAAAGCCGTTAATATTCGAACCAAACGTGGCATGGTGAAACCACGCACGCCCAATCAGGCACAGTATATTGCCAATATTCTTAGCCATGATATTACGTTCGGAGTTGGTCCTGCCGGCACAGGAAAAACTTATTTGGCTGTTGCCGCTGCGGTTGATGCCCTGGAACGTCAGGAAATTCGCCGTATCCTGCTAACCCGCCCAGCAGTAGAAGCGGGCGAAAAACTGGGTTTCCTGCCTGGCGACCTGAGCCAGAAAGTTGATCCATATTTGCGCCCGCTCTACGACGCCTTGTTTGAAATGCTGGGTTTTGAAAAAGTTGAGAAGCTGATCGAACGAAACGTTATTGAAGTTGCCCCATTAGCTTATATGCGTGGACGAACTTTGAATGACGCGTTTATTATTCTGGATGAGAGCCAGAATACAACCATCGAGCAGATGAAGATGTTCCTGACTCGTATCGGCTTCAACTCCAAAGCGGTTGTCACTGGTGACGTTACACAGATTGACCTGCCTCGTGGACAGAAATCCGGCCTGCGCCACGCGATTGAGGTTCTGTCAGGGGTCAGTGAATTGAGTTTTAACTTTTTCCACAGTGATGATGTTGTCCGTCACCCGGTTGTTGCCAAAGTGGTCATCGCTTATGAAGAGTGGGAAGCCACGGAGCAAAAACGTAAGCAGACACTCAGTGAACAACGCAAACAGGAAGCACAATGAGTTCAGTAATACTTGATTTACAAATTGCCAGTGAGAACTCACAAAATCTTCCTGAAGAAACCCTGTTCCAGCGCTGGCTGGATGGGGTTTTACCGCAATTTCAATCTGAAAGTGAAGTAACAATCCGCATTGTTGATGAGACAGAGAGCCACGACTTAAATCTGGCGTATCGCGGTAAAGATAAGCCAACAAATGTGCTATCTTTTCCATTTGAAGCACCACCAGAGGTTAATTTACCCCTGCTTGGCGATCTAATTATCTGTCGTCAGGTAGTTGAAAAAGAAGCGGAGGAGCAACAAAAAACAGTAGAAGAACATTGGGCACATATGGTTGTGCACGGCTGCCTGCATCTGCTGGGCTATGACCATATCGAAGATGATGAAGCAGAAGAAATGGAGTCTTTAGAGACAGAAATTATGCAAAAGCTGGGTTATGCTGATCCCTATCTTGCAGAAAAAGAGTAACCACTCTCACCATTTTTATGCTAGAAAATACCAACAACAACTTATTTAATGGGAAATTTTCATTAAAACGCCATGAGCGACGACCATCCTTCAAGTAACGATAACCCTGGCCCTAAGAAAGGGTTCTTTACTCTTCTTCTTAACCAGCTCTTTCACGGTGAGCCAAAAAGCCGTGATGAACTGGTGGAACTGATCCGGGACTCTGAACAAAACGATCTGATTGATCCTGATACCCGCGATATGCTCGAAGGGGTCATGGATATTTCCGATCAACGTGTCCGCGATATCATGATCCCCCGTTCCCAAATCGTTACCTTAAAACGTAATCAAACCCTGGACGAATGTCTGGATGTGATTATCGATTCGGCTCATTCACGTTTCCCTGTGATCAGCGAAGACAAAGATCACATTGAAGGGATTTTAATGGCAAAAGACTTGTTGCCATTTATGCGCACCGATGCCCCACCATTCAGCATAGATAAAGTTCTGCGTCAGGCTGTCGTTGTACCTGAAAGTAAACGGGTTGACCGCATGCTGAAAGAGTTCCGTTCTCTACGTTATCATATGGCAATCGTCATTGATGAATTTGGTGGTGTATCGGGTCTGGTCACTATCGAAGATATTCTTGAACTGATCGTCGGTGAAATTGAAGACGAATACGATGAAGAAGAAGATGTCGATATTCGGGCCCTGAGCCGTCATACCTATACGGTGCGAGCGCTAACTCAGATTGAAGACTTTAATGAAGCCTTTGGTACCCAATTCAGCGATGAGGAGGTGGATACTATTGGTGGTCTGGTTATGCAGGCATTCGGTCACTTACCCGCCAGAGGGGAATCTGTTGATATCAACGGTTATCTCTTTAAAGTTGCTATGTCCGATAGCCGGAGAATCATTCAGGTTCATGTTACGATACCGGACGATGCGCCAATGCCTAACCTCGAAGAAGAATAGGATCGGGATGAACAAAGTCTCATCATTAAATTGCCAGCGGCTTCGTGCTTTGCTGGCACTATCTTTCGGAGCCAGTGGAACACTGGCTTTTTCACCTTTTGGCTTCTGGCCTGCCGCCATTATCTCCTTATTTGGACTACAATTTCTAATTTTAAACAGAACAGTCCGGCAAGCAGCATTTATTGCTTTTTTCTGGGGGCTTGGCCTGTTCGGCACGGGTATAAACTGGGTGTATGTCAGCATTGCCAATTTTGGTGGCATGCCAACCGCTGTTAATATTCTGCTGGTCATATTACTTGCTGCCTATCTCTCACTCTATCCTGCTTTATTTGCTGGCTTACTCAACCGTTTTTTCGCAAAAACGAACGGGTTGAGACTCGCAGTAGCCGCACCTGCATTATGGCAACTCACCGAATTCCTACGTGGTTGGGTTCTGACCGGTTTTCCCTGGCTACAATTCGGCTATAGCCAGTTAGATGGCCCAATGAAAGCCATTGCACCTATCTTAGGTGTTGAAGCCATCACTTTCCTGTTAATGGCTATCAGCGGATTATTCGTTCTGGCTGTCACGCACCGAAAAATTGTCGCTGGTATTATCGCTATCGCCATTTTGCTATTACCGTGGTCAATGCGCCATTATCAGTGGTACAACCTGTTGCCTGAAAAAACCGTTGATATGGCATTGGTTCAGGGAAATATCCCACAATCCCTGAAATGGGACCCAAAAATGCTCAGTGAAACCCTGGACGTCTATATGGGTAATAGCCTGCCATACATCGGTAAAATACCGATAATCATCTGGCCGGAATCTGCAATTCCTTCACTGGAAAGTTACCAACGTAATTTTCTGGCAAAATTGGATATGCTATTACGTAATCAGCATACCAGCCTTATTACCGGTATTGTTGATGAAAGAGCGGTTGATAGTAGCTATAAAACCTATAACAGTTTGATTGTTCTGGGTGATAAAATACCTTATCAATATCCTGCGGCCATTCGCTACGATAAATATCATCTGGTACCATTCGGCGAGTTTGTTCCGCTGGAATCTCTGCTCCGGCCTCTGGCGCCATTCTTTAATTTGCCAATGTCTTCATTCAGCCGTGGTAACTACACTCAGCCACAGCTTTCTGTTGCCGGATATAATCTGACCGCCGCCATTTGTTATGAAATTATACTTGGTGAGCAAGTTCGTGCTAATTTCAAACCGGATACTGAATTCTTACTGACTGTTTCCAATGATGCCTGGTTTGGTCGCTCAATCGGCCCCTGGCAGCATTTCCAGATGGCACGTATGCGTTCCCTCGAATTAGGGCGCCCATTGTTGCGTGGTACAAATAATGGCATTACAGCCGTTATCGGCCCGGATGGGAAAGTGCAGGCAGTACTCCCACAATTTACCCGTAATGTTTTAGAAGCTAAGGTGACACCCGCAACCGGGATGACTCCGTATGCACGCTGGGGTAACTGGCCTGTGTGGGGAATCACGGTATTGTTTACCCTATTTGCACTGCTCTATAACCGTCGGCAATCCTGACCACAATATCCATACAAACAAAAGGGAGCGAAATGGCTCCCTATATCCTGCAGAAACAAATTAACTTTCAATCCATTTTTTCATTCAATCGATAGAAAAAACAAAGGAGTAACAAGTTATGCAAGCAAACCGTCCGCGACCAGCGGAAATTTCACCAGAACTTTATAGCGCGGTAGCCAAGGTCGATGAATTAACTTACAAATCAACCCTCGGTAAAGAGCTTATCGAACTCGTTAAGGTAAGAGCTTCTCAAATCAATGGCTGTGCCTTTTGTCTTAATATGCATTCCAAAGCAGCCCGTAAAGCAGGAAGCAGCGAGCAAAAACTCTACCTTCTGAGCGCCTGGAAAGAAGCCACTATTTTCACATCACGGGAACGTGCCGCTTTAGGTTGGACAGATGTTTTATCCCGGATTGCCGAAATTGAGGCAAATGATGAACATTACACCCCATTATTGGCTGAATTTGATGAAAAAGAGATTGTTGATTTGACGTTATTGATCGGTCTTATCAATCTCTGGAATCGTCTGGCAATTGGTATGAAATATACTTTGCCCAATCCTACCATTGACCCCGCCTGATACAACCTGGCATGGTCATGCTGCGATAATTACCAACAATCATCGTGGATAATTAACCATGCCAATCCTCAATGACTGATATTACACAAATAACCTACTTAAATGATTTATTGGCATTAATTTTAACCCTCCTTAATTACTTTGGCACGTTAATTGCCTTATCTCTATGAATGAAAAAGAAAATACCTGTTTTACTAATAAAAAACAGGAAAATACACCAAAAAAGTGATAATCACACACCTTTATTGTGCAAAATAAGTAGCATTGTTCATTTATAGTGCGAGACAGCTCCCGAAATAGAAACAATTCATTTTCATTGACTAACCCTTTTGTACTATTTTTTAACACTATATACACATATAACAGCAAATGATCCTTGATTAAAAACAAATCACAGAGAGACTTTTGCAAACACAACATCGCAAGCGATAATCACATCAAAGGAGTTGTATATGCGAATGCGTAACCTAGTATTAACCATAATGTTACTTGGCGTGGCAGGTGCTACTCAAGCAGAAGAACTAACGGGAACATTGAAAAAGATTAAAGATGATGGCGTGATCATTGTGGGGCATCGTGAATCCTCTGTGCCTTTTTCTTACTACGATAATCAACAAAAAGTTGTCGGCTACTCGCAGGATTATTCTAATCTGATTGTTGAAGCCGTGAAAAAGAAACTAGACATACCAAATTTGCAAGTAAAATTGATACCAGTGACCTCTCAAAATCGTATCCCACTGCTACAAAATGGGACTTATGATTTCGAATGTGGCTCCACCAGCAATAACCTTGAGCGCCAGAAACAGGCCACTTTCTCTAACAGCATCTTTGTTGTTAATACTCGTTTGCTGACTAAAAAAGATTCCGGCGTAAAAGATTTCCCAGATTTGGTTGGTAAAAATGTTGTTGTCACCTCCGGTACGACTTCTGAAATATTGCTGAATAAACTCAACGATGAGAAAAACATGAAAATGCGCATCATCAGCGCAAAAGATCATGGTGACGCATTCCGTACTTTAGAATCCGGCCGCGCAATAGCCTTTATGATGGATGATGCTCTATTAGCTGGTGAACGCGCGAAAGCGAAAAAACCTAACCAATGGGAGATCGTGGGTAAAGCTCAATCTAAAGAAGCTTACGGTTGTATATTGCGCAAAGACGATCTTGAGTTTAAAAAACTGATCGATGAAACCATTATTCAGGCACAAGCCTCCGGCGTGGCAGAGAAATCATTTGAGCGCTGGTTCAAACACCCGATTCCTCCCAAGAATCTGAACTTGAATTTTTCTTTGTCTGATGAAATGAAAGCACTATTTAAATCGCCGAATGATAAGGCACTTAACTAAAAATATAATTAAAAAATGACAATTTGATTGGCACTACTGGGTGCGAGGTGGCCGTTCCCTACCTCGCTTTTTTTTCCCAGCCAATCAATCGGTTTCAAGGGATCAAGTTATACCCTTGCAGGGAGTATTATTATGTCAATCAATTGGAACTGGGACATCTTTTTGCAAGCTGCCCCTTTCGGCAATACCACTTATCTCGGCTGGTTGATAGCCGGATTTCAAGTCACAATTGCCTTGTCTATCTGCGCCTGGATTATCGCCTTCGTTGTCGGTTCGCTCTTCGGCATCCTACGTACTGTTCCCAATAAAATATTGTCTGGGATAGGTACCTGTTATGTTGAACTTTTTCGTAACGTACCATTGATTGTTCAGTTTTTCACCTGGTATCTGGTTATGCCTGAGCTGTTGCCGGAAAAAATCAGTATATGGTTTAAAATTGAACTGGATCCTAACATCCAGTTTTTTATTTCGTCCACTATCTGTTTAGGTCTTTTCACCGCTGCCCGTGTGTGTGAGCAGGTTCGGGCCGCCATACAATCATTACCACGCGGTCAGAAAGCAGCGGGGTTGGCAATGGGATTA
Organism: Photorhabdus thracensis; assembly: GCF_001010285.1. Taxonomy (GTDB): domain Bacteria; phylum Pseudomonadota; class Gammaproteobacteria; order Enterobacterales; family Enterobacteriaceae; genus Photorhabdus; species Photorhabdus temperata. The sequence continues at coordinate 392,558 of NZ_CP011104.1, forward strand.
ACCCTGCCACAAACCTATCGCTACGTCCTGCTGCCAAATGCTTACCGGGTCATCATTCCACCCATGACTTCAGAAATGATGAATCTGGTAAAAAATTCCGCTATCGCCTCCACTATTGGCCTAGTGGATATGGCGGCACAGGCAGGTAAATTACTCGACTACTCAGCACATGCTTATGAATCATTTACTGCGATCACACTGGCCTATGTCGGAATCAATCTGGTGATTATGCTTGCCATGCACTTGCTTGAGAAGAAAGTGCGTTTACCGGGTAATATTGGAGGTCAATAAATGTACGAGTTTGACTGGAGTTCTATTATCCCCAGTATCCCTTTTCTGCTGCAAGGCTTAGTCATTACAGCAAAAATCACCATTATTGCTATCGTTATCGGTATCCTTTGGGGAACCGTACTGGCCGTTATGCGCCTCTCTTCGGTCAAAGCCCTGAGCTGGTTTGCAACTTTATATGTTAATCTGTTCCGTTCTGTGCCATTGGTCATGGTACTGTTATGGTTCTATCTGATTGTACCTAGCCTATTGCAAAATGTTCTGGGAATTTCACCCAAAACAGATATTCGTTTAATTTCAGCAATGGTCGCGTTTGCATTTTTCGAAGCGGCTTACTATTCAGAAATTATCCGTGCGGGAATTCAAAGTATTTCCCGAGGGCAATCTTCGGCGGCACTGGCATTGGGGATGACGCCAATGCAAAGTATGAGGATGGTTATTCTGCCTCAGGCATTCCGTGCGATGACCCCGCTGTTACTGACACAGGGGATTGTGCTGTTTCAAGACACCTCACTGGTGTATGTACTCAGCCTAGCGGACTTTTTCCGTACTGCGGCGAATATCGGTGAACGTGATGGCACTCAGGTTGAAATGATCCTGTTTGCTGGTTTTGTTTATTTTATTATTAGTTTTGCCGCATCCATGCTGGTTAACTATTTGAAGAAAAGGACTGTTTGATGATCTCCCTGAAAAATGTATCCAAATGGTATGGCCAATTTCAGGTTCTTTCTGACTGCTCAACTGAAGTTAAAAAAGGTGAAGTCGTTGTGGTCTGTGGCCCATCTGGCTCCGGCAAATCGACCCTGATAAAGACGGTCAATGGCCTGGAATCCATCCAACAGGGTGACATTCTGGTCAATGACATTAAAGTCAATGACAAAAACACTAATCTGGCGCAATTACGTTCAAAAGTCGGTATGGTGTTCCAGCACTTTGAGCTGTTCCCACACCTCTCCATCATTGAGAATCTTACTTTGGCTCAGGTTAAAGTGCTTAACCGTGATAAAAAAGCGGCAGAAGAAAAAGGGCTGAAACTGCTTGAACGTGTCGGGCTTGCCAGTCAGGCTAACAAATTCCCGTCACAACTTTCCGGTGGTCAGCAACAACGCGTGGCAATCGCCCGTGCACTTTGCATGGACCCTATTGCTATGTTGTTCGACGAACCCACTTCCGCACTCGACCCTGAAATGATCAATGAAGTACTCGACGTCATGGTTAAGCTAGCGGACGAAGGTATGACCATGATGGTTGTTACCCACGAAATGGGTTTTGCCCGTAAAGTAGCCAATCGGGTTATCTTTATGGATGAAGGCAAAATTGTTGAAGACAGCAAGAAAGAAGATTTCTTTGCCAATCCGAAATCGGATCGCGCCAAAGAGTTTCTGGCTAAAATTCTTCATTAGTATTATCTCATTTCCGGTGGTGGCGCCCGTCGCCACCGGATTTTCCCCCAGAACCCCTGTTGCTTGCGTATCAAATCAGATATGCTATGCCAACCTCATATTTCACCAACTAAATGATTGCTACAAGCGTAGCTTTTTACTCACCATAGGATCATCGGTGTCATGCAAGAACAATACCGTCCAGAAGATATAGAGCCGCAAGTTCAGCTTCACTGGCAAGAGAAGCAAACTTTTAAAGTGACAGAAGACAACAGCAAAGAAAAATATTACTGCCTGTCCATGCTACCTTACCCTTCTGGCCGACTACACATGGGTCACGTACGTAACTACACTATTGGTGATGTTATCTCTCGTTACCAGCGTATGCTTGGCAAAAATGTCCTGCAACCTATTGGCTGGGATGCATTTGGCCTGCCCGCAGAAGGCGCAGCGGTAAAAAATAACACCGCACCGGCTCCATGGACCTATGCCAACATCGAATATATGAAAGGCCAGTTGAAAATACTGGGTTTTGGTTACGACTGGGATCGTGAAGTCACTACCTGTACGCCTGAGTATTACCGTTGGGAACAGTGGTTTTTCACCAAACTGTATGAAAAGGGCCTGGTTTATAAAAAAACCTCCGCTGTTAACTGGTGCCCCCACGATCTGACCGTTCTGGCAAATGAGCAAGTGGTTGACGGCTGCTGCTGGCGTTGTGACACCAAAGTTGAACGTAAAGAGATTCCACAGTGGTTTATCAAAATCACTGATTATGCCGAAGAGTTGCTAAACGATTTGGATACGCTGGAAGAGTGGCCTGAGCAGGTCAAAACCATGCAACGCAACTGGATTGGTCGCTCTGAAGGTGTAGAAATTACTTTTGATGTGGCTGACAGTCAGGAAAAGCTGACCGTCTATACCACCCGTCCTGATACATTCCTGGGCGCCACTTATGTCGCGATTGCCGCAGGTCATCCTCTGGCAAAACAAGCAACAAAAAACAACCCTGAACTGACTGCTTTCATTGATGAATGCCGTAACACCAAAGTTGCTGAAGCAGATATGGCAACAATGGAGAAGAAAGGCATAGCAACCGGCATGTTTGCTATTCATCCATTAACCAAAGAGAAAGTGGCGATCTGGGTTGCAAACTTCGTTTTGATGGAATACGGCACCGGTGCTGTCATGGCAGTTCCTGGTCATGACCAACGCGACTGGGAATTTGCGACAAAATATAACCTGCCAATCAAAGCCGTTATTCTGGACAGTGAAGGCAACGAACCGAATGTTCATGAAGCGCCAGTGACAGATAAGAATGTCCTGTTCAACTCCGGAGAATTCAGCGGCCTGAATCACGAAGCTGGTTTCAACGCCATTGCTGATAAACTGGTCGAAATGGGCATAGGTAAACGTAAAGTCAACTATCGTCTGCGTGACTGGGGAGTTTCCCGTCAGCGTTACTGGGGTGCCCCAATTCCAATGGCAACGCTGGAAGATGGTACCGTTGTTCCGGTTCCAGAAGATCAACTGCCGGTTATTCTGCCGGAAGATGTCACCATGAATGGTATCACCAGCCCGATTAAAGCTGATCCTGAGTGGGCGAAAACCACTATCAACGGTCAGCCAGCGCTGCGTGAGACAGATACCTTTGACACCTTTATGGAATCTTCCTGGTACTACGCCCGTTACACCTGTCCAGAATATGACAAAGGTATGCTTGATCCGGCTGCGGCTAATTACTGGCTGCCAGTTGATCAATATATCGGTGGTATCGAACACGCGATCATGCACCTGATGTATTTCCGTTTCTTCCACAAACTGATGCGTGACGCTGGTATGGTCAATTCTAATGAGCCCGCAAAACGTCTTCTGTGTCAGGGAATGGTTCTGGCCGATGCTTTCTATTATATCGGCAAAAATGGCGAAAAAATTTGGGTTTCCCCAGTTGATACCCTTGTAGAACGTAATGATAAAGGTCGTATCATCAAGGCGACAGACAAAGAAGGCCATGAGCTGGTTTATACCGGCATGAGCAAAATGTCTAAATCCAAAAACAACGGTATTGATCCACAATTGATGGTGGAAAAATACGGTGCCGATACCGTCCGACTGTTTATGATGTTTGCTGCTCCACCAGAATTGACTCTGGAATGGCAAGAGTCCAGTGTTGAAGGAGCAAACCGCTTCCTGAAACGTGTATGGCGCCTGGTTTATGAACATAGCAGTAAAGGAGTAACTCAACCGCTGGAGATCACAAATCTGACCGCAGAACAGAAAGATCTGTTCCGTGATCTGCACAAAACCATCGCTAAAGTTACCGATGATGTCGGTCGCCGTCAGGCATTCAACACAGCCATCGCTGCCGTGATGGAATTAATGAATAAACTGACTCGCGCACCACAGGAAACGGAGCAGGATCGCGCTCTGATACAGGAAGCGCTGTTGGCGATTGTCCGTATGTTGTCACCAATCACGCCTCACGCTTGTTTTACTATGTGGCAAGCTCTGGGCGGTGAAGGCGATATCGATACGGCTGACTGGCCGCAAGCTGATGAGCAGGCAATGGTTGATGACACCAAACTGGTAGTCATTCAAGTTAACGGTAAAGTACGTGGTCGTGTTACCGTACCGGCAGATTCTACTAAAGAATATGTTCATGATATGGCAGTAAAAGAATATGGAGTGGCGAGATACCTTGAAAGCGTCACTATTCGTAAGGTCATTTATGTACCAGGCAAACTGCTGAATCTGGTCGTCGGCTGATAAAGGAGGCAATGTGCGGCATCGTATTTTAACGTTGTTGCTGGGGTTAGCGGTGCTGGTCACCGCTGGCTGCGGTTTTCATCTGCGCGGTACCACTCAGGTACCACCGGAGCTCAAAAAGCTGCAATTAACAGGCAGTGATCCATATGGACCTCTGACCCGTTCTGTTCGCCAACAACTTCGTCTGAATAACGTCACTATCCTTGAGAATGGTAGCGCCGAAATCCCTATTCTGAGGCTAATCGGTTCTTCTGAAAATAAAGACACCGTTTCCGTTTTCCAGGATGGTAAGGCTGCTGAACGCCAACTGACACTGTATGTCGATGCACAGGTTATTATGCCAAACGGTAGTATTTACCCGCTTCGATCCAGAGTTGACCGTTCTTTCTTCGACAACCCGTTAGAAGCACTGGCAAAAGATGCTGAAAACGAGATGATCAATCAAGAAATGCGCGAACAGGCTGCACGTCAGTTAGTTCGCCAGTTACTGACTGTTCACAGTGCAGAAAAACAGAAAGCCAGAGAAAAACAAGCGGAACAGCAAGCTGCGCAAGCACAATGATCAAACTCTATCCCGAACAACTGATTTCGCAGCTCAATGAAGGGCTGCGAAACTGTTATCTGATATGGGGCAATGAACCCCTGCTATTACAGGAAAGCCAGGATCATATTCGCAAGGCGGCTGAACAGCACTCTTTCACTGAACACTTCACTTATACTCTGGATAATCATACCGAATGGGATGAAGTATTCAGTGTTTGCCAGTCATTAAGCCTGTTTGCCAGTCGTCAAACACTCACTTTACTGTTGCCGGAAAATGGCCCTAACTCAGTAATGGCTGAACAACTGGTAAAACTGGCGGAATTACTTCATCCGGATATACTGCTGATATTGCGCGGTTTGAAATTAACCAAAGCTCAGGAAAACAGTAGCTGGTTTAAAACATTAGGGAAAAATGGTGTTTACATCAGTTGTCAAACGCCCGAATTGAACCGCCTGCCTCAATGGGTCGCGCAACGGGCCAAAGTCATGAAACTGACTCTGGAAGAGCAAGCCAATCAACTGCTGTGTTACTGCTATGAAGGAAATTTATTGGCGCTGACTCAGGCTCTTGAACGGCTCTCCCTGCTATATCCAGATGGTAAACTGACCTTACACCGTATTGAAAATGCGGTGAATGATGCGGCTCACTTTACACCTTATCACTGGGTAGACTCTCTATTATCAGGTAAGGCAAAACGAGCCTGGCATATTCTGAAACAGTTACAACAGGAAGATTGTGAGGCCGTTATTCTGTTACGTACCATACAGCGTGAATTGCTGCTGCTACTTACACTAAAGCGCCAAAGTACCACAATTCCCATAAAAACTCTGTTAGATCAATATCGGATATGGCAAAACCGCCGTCCGTTACTAACAAATGCACTGCAACGCTTAACTCAGCATGATTTACAGCTGGCAGTCCATTTACTTGTACAAATGGAACTCCGGGTGAAACAAGATTACGGTCAGTCCGTTTGGCCAGATTTAGAAACAATTTCCATGTTGTTATGTGGGAAAACATTACCTGAGAGCTTTTTTAATGTCTCACGCCATTGATTCTCTTTGTCCGACACATCCTGTTATTCAGGCATTATTTGGTGGAACATTTGACCCAATTCATTATGGACACCTGCATCCGGTTGAAGCTCTGGCACATCAAACTGGCCTAAAGCAAGTGATTCTACTGCCAAATCACGTCCCTCCCCACCGCCCACAACCAGAAGCCACCGCGCAACAACGGCTGGAAATGGTTCGGCTGGCAGTACAGGGCAATCCACTATTCACCATTGATACCCGTGAACTGGAGCGTACCACCCCATCGTACACAATTGATACGTTGGAATCATTCCGTCAAGAGTTTGGTGAAAATCAACCACTGGCATTTATAATCGGCCAAGACGCTTTGTTATCACTACATACCTGGCATCGCTGGCAAGAGTTGCTGAATATCTGCCATTTGCTAGTTTGTGCTCGTCCCAGTTATCAAACCCGGCTTTCTACAATCGAAATGCGGCAATGGCTTACACAACATCAAATCGACGATCCTGCTCTGCTTAGTAGCAAACCTAACGGTTATATCTATCTGGCAGATACGCCATTGTTACGTATCTCAGCAACAGATATCCGGCAACGTCACCAGCAAGGACTAAGTTGTGATGATTTGTTATCCCCTTCAGTACAAAAGTATATAGATTCACAGGGGTTATATCGCCAATAGCGAAATCTGCCCCGATTAGTCACTTAGTTGGCTTACCCTTGAGTGACCTGGCATGCTATTATTCCGCACTATTTGATCAATTTTGATAAAAAATAAGGATGAACCTTTTGCAAGGTAAAGAACTCCAACAGTTTGTTATTGATAAACTTGAAGACTCCAAAGCACAGGATATTATTTCTCTGGATGTTCACGGGAAATCCAGCATTACCGATTGCATGATTATCTGCACCGGAACCTCCAACCGCCACCTGATGTCTGTCGCAGATAATCTGGTTGATGACTGTCGTGCGAGTGGTTTGACTCCACTTGGTGTTGAGGGACAGGGCATATCTGACTGGATTGTCGTAGACCTCGGTGAAGTTATTGTACATGTGATGCAAGAAGAGAGTCGCCGCATGTATGAACTTGAAAAGCTTTGGAGCTGAGTTTGAAGCTGCAATTAGTCGCTGTAGGTACAAAAATGCCGGACTGGATACAGGCCGGCTTTATGGATTATTTGCGCCGTTTTCCAAAAGACATGCCATTTGATCTGGTAGAAATTCCGGCTAGAAAACGAGGCAAAAACGCGGATATTAAACGCATTCTGGAAAAAGAAGGCGAACAAATGCTGGCTGCTGTCGGCAAAAGCAACCGTATTGTTACGCTGGATATTCCTGGTTCCCGTTGGGAAACACCTCAACTGGCGCAACAGCTTGAACATTGGAAACAGGATGGCAGAGATGTCAGTTTGCTGATCGGCGGACCAGAAGGTCTTGCGCCGGCATGTAAAGCCGCCGCAGAACAGAGCTGGTCACTGTCGCCACTGACCTTGCCCCATCCTTTGGTCCGGATTTTAGTTGCAGAAAGCCTGTACCGGGCATGGAGTATTACCACCAATCATCCCTATCATCGGGAATAGTTTGGTTACCAACGGATAAAGCGAATTCTGGCAATGGGATGAAAAATAAACGTACCCCTTTTCGTGATTACACGGCTGAATCAGCCCTGTTTGCCCGCCGCGCATTGGTGGCGTTTATTGTTATCCTGGTACTGACTGGTGTCTTGGTTGCCAATCTTTATCATTTACAAATCACTCGCCACGAAGACTACCAAACCCGCTCAAACGAAAACCGCATTAAACTGGTTCCAATCGCGCCAAGCCGGGGTATTATTTATGACCGTAAAGGCACACCATTGGCGCTTAATCGAACAATTTACCAGTTGGAAATCGTACCTGAAAAGGTAGAACATCTTGAGCAAACGCTAAATGATTTACGGGATGTTATCGATCTGACTGACGAAGACATTGCCAACTTTGAAAAAGAACGTAAGCGCTCACGTCGCTTTACCTCTATCCCATTGAAAACGTCGCTTGATCATATTCAAGTGGCACGTTTTGCTGTTAACCAGTACCGTTTCCCCGGCCTTGAAATAAAAGGCTATCAACGCCGTTTCTACCCTTATGGTTCAGCATTGACTCATATCATTGGCTATGTCGCTAAAATTAACGATAAAGATGTAGAACGGCTGGATAAGGAAGGTATTTTACCCAATTATGCAGCCACCCATGATATCGGCAAACTGGGTATTGAACGCTATTATGAGCCTGTTTTACACGGTAGAACCGGTTATGAAGAAGTCGAAGTCAATAATCGTGGCCGTGTGATACGTCAATTACATGAACAACCACCACAGGCCGGACAGGATATTTACCTGACTATCGATCTTGAATTGCAGATCTATATTGAGAAACTTCTCACAACCAGCCGGGCCGCAGTCGTTGTCAGTGATCCACGGAATGGGGAAATTCTGGCCCTGGTATCTAATCCAAGTTATGACCCAAACCTGTTTGTAAACGGTATCTCCAATAAGAACTATCAGGAATTATTAAACAACCCTGACCGACCGCTTATTAATCGTGCGACTCAAGGTATCTATCCTCCTGCTTCAACGGTTAAACCTTTCATTACCGTTGCAGCACTTAGCACAAGTGTTATCAATAAAAATACAACCATTTTTGATCCGGGCTGGTGGCAATTGCCAGGTTCAGAAAAACGCTACCGTGACTGGAAACGCTGGGGGCATGGTAGTCTCAATGCATATAGAGCCATTGTGGAATCTGCGGATACTTTCTTCTATCAAGTTGCCTATGATATGGGCATTGATCGTCTATCTGAGTGGATGACCAAATTTGGTTATGGGGAATACACCGGAATCGACCTGGCTGAAGAACGCACAGGGATCATGCCGACCCGAGAATGGAAACAAAAAAAATATAAAAAACCCTGGTATCAGGGAGATACTATTCCTGTGGGTATCGGCCAGGGATACTGGACAGCAACCCCCATTCAAATGGTCAAGGCACTGACAACCTTAATTAACGACGGTAATGTGAAAACGCCGCATCTGTTACTGGGTAAAAAGTTGAAAGGTGAGATGATCCCTTATCAACGAACGGAAAATGTTCAGATCGGTGATATCCATTCCGGGTACTGGGAACTGGCGAAAAGTGGTATGTATGGTGTTGCTAACCTGCCAAATGGTACCGGCCACAAAAGTTTTATCGGCACACCGTATAAAGCAGCCGTTAAATCAGGAACAGCACAGGTCTATAGTTATGAAACTTACAATGCCAGTAAAGTTGCTGAGCATTTACGGGATCACAAACTGATGATTGCTTTCGCCCCTTATGAGAATCCAACAGTAGCCCTTTCCATTATTTTAGAGAATGGTGGTGCAGGTCCGGCAGTGGGAACCCTTGTTCGCCAAATCCTCGACCATGTACTGTTAGGGGATAACAATACAATATTACCGGATGCTGTCCCAACACCACCCGGAACAGAAAGTGACTGAATAACACCATGACAGAAAACCAGAAAAAGGTTCCTCTCTGGACCAGATTACATATCGACCCACCATTGCTGTTGTGCATTCTGGCACTACTGGTATACAGCGCTTTTGTTATGTGGAGCGCCAGCGGTCAAGATATGGGGATGATGGAGCGCAGAATCGGCCAAATTGGTGCCGGATTTGTTGTCATGATCATTATGGCGCAGATCCCACCAAGAGTTTATGAAAGCTGGGCGCCTTATCTATATATTGTTTGTGTCATTTTACTGATTTTTGTCGATGCTTTCGGGCAGATCAGTAAAGGGGCTCAACGCTGGCTTGATCTGGGGATCATCCGTTTCCAGCCTTCTGAAATTGCCAAAATCGCAGTACCACTGATGATTGCCCGTTTTATGAACCGCGATTTATGTCCGCCATCGCTGAAAAATACCACTCTCGCTTTAATGCTGATTTTTCTACCCACTTTACTGGTCGCCGCCCAACCAGACCTGGGTACTTCAATTCTGGTCGCAGCTTCCGGTTTGTTTGTCCTGTTCCTTGCAGGAATGAGCTGGCGGCTGATTGGTATTGCGGCTCTGCTATTAGCCTGCTTTATCCCTATTTTGTGGTTCTTTCTGATGCATGGATACCAGCGTGATCGTGTAATGATGTTACTTGATCCAGAAACTGACCCATTGGGTAAGGGTTACCATATCATTCAATCGAAAATCGCTATTGGCTCCGGAGGCTTATCAGGTAAAGGCTGGTTGTTCGGGACACAATCTCAGCTGGAATTTCTTCCTGAACGCCATACAGACTTCATATTTGCCGTGCTATCGGAAGAGCTTGGCTTGATTGGCGTGCTACTGTTATTAACATTATATTTGTTATTAATTATACGCGGGCTGGTTATCGCAACCAGAGCACAGAATACTTTTGGCCGGGTCATGGTTGGCGGCCTAATGCTGATCTTGTTTGTGTATATCTTCGTAAATATCGGCATGGTGAGCGGTATCCTGCCTGTGGTAGGGGTTCCTCTGCCATTTGTCAGTTATGGCGGTTCAGCATTGATCGTCTTAATGGCTGGTTTCGGAATTATAATGTCGATTCATACTCACAGAAAATTATTATCTAAAAGTTTATAGAGAAGAGGTTTCAATGCGTCAACACTGGCTTATACTCGGCATGATTGTGGCTTCATTATCCGGCTGTACCACTCCTGACGAGCAAAAATCTTCCCCGTTACCGGCAGTACCAACGCAGGATGTTCTGGGCGCGGAGCCTCATTATGAGCCTTATCACCCCAGCGCCAATAATGATTATCAGATGAACGGACATATTTATCATATTGTTCAAGACCCATCTCAGTTCAGTGAAACAGGTTATGCCAGTTGGTATGGCGCAGAATCCAGTGGCAAAATGACAGCGATTGGTGAACATTTCAATCCTTATGCTCTGACGGCAGCTCACCCTACTCTGCCAATTCCGAGTTATGTCCGTGTGACCAATTTGAGTAATGGTCGTATGATGGTTGTCAGAATCAATGATCGTGGTCCTTATAAACAGGGGCGGATTATCGATCTGTCAAAAGCTTCTGCTGAACGCCTGAACCTGACTCAAAGTACCAAAGTTAAGATTGATTTTATTCAGGTTGCCCAAGATGGTTCTTTATCTGGTCCCGGTACTGTCGGCAGCCAGATAGTTAAACAGAGTTATGCACTACCCGGCAGGCCAGTTCTAACAACAGGGCCACTGGGAACACCAACAATGGAGAATATTCCCGATCAAACGGGCAGCCAGCCTTTGGCAAATCAACCAGTGGAGCAGACACAACCGTTGACGATACAGCCGGAAGCCACTGGGCAACTGCCGGCAATGAAGTTACAACCACCTAAACCTGTAATAAACAGTATGTCAACAACGGCTGCATCATCCCCTTCAGCAAGTGGTTTTATGGTCCAGGTTGGTGCGGTTAGCAGTGAACAACGGGCAAAGGAGTGGCAACAAACCCTGGAACAACGCTTTAATGTTCAAGGACGAATAACCCAATATAGCAACGTTTACCGAGTACAATTGGGGCCATTCAACAATCGCCAGCAAGCTACCGATTTACAACAGAAGCTGGCTGATCAAATACAACAATCTTCCTTTATCGTCAGCCCTTAATTGTTCGCTTGCTGATATCTGGCTTTAACACTGATATCAGCAAGCGAGGTAAAAAAATGTAAACCTGTTGCTTGTTAAAATTTGCCAATGTCAGTATTTTTTTTCATTTGCTATGATGTGGCCCGATATCAACCTTTTCTCACGGATGTTGTCCAACCGACCATGAAATATACAACCACTTCTCGTTTTATAAAAAGTGCCACCCTAGGTATTGCGCTGGCAATAAGTGCTTCTGCCTTTGCCGATGGGAATGATGTAAACCTGAAAACGATGATCCCAGGTGTGCCTCAGATTGATGCTGAAGCTTATATTCTTATCGACTATAACTCAGGCAAAGTTCTGGCTGAGATGAACGCGGACGCACACCGTGATCCTGCCAGTTTGACAAAAATGATGACCAGTTACGTTATTGGTCAGACAATCAAATCAGGCAAAATCGGCCCAAATGATATGGTCACTGTTGGCACTGATGCATGGGCAACAGGTAATCCGGTATTTAAAGGCTCCTCCCTGATGTTCCTCAAACCAGGAGATCAGGTCTCAGTTTCTATGTTATCTCGCGGTATAAACCTGCAATCCGGTAATGATGCCTGTGTTGCAATGGCGGATTATGTTGCCGGCAGCCAAGAGTCTTTCGTTAATCTAATGAACGGCTATGTAAAATCCCTTGGCTTACAGAATACACATTTCAAAACTGTTCATGGTCTGGATGCGGAAGGCCAATACAGCTCTGCCCGTGATATGGCATTGATTGGTCAGGCCCTTATCCGCGATGTTCCTGAAGAATATGCTATCTATAAAGAGAAAGAATTTACCTACAATAATATCCGTCAAACAAACCGAAACGGCTTATTGTGGGATAAAAGCCTGAATGTAGATGGTATAAAAACCGGCCACACGAATGCCGCAGGCTATAATCTGGTCGCTTCTGCAACGGAAGGCGATATGCGTCTGATTTCTGCGGTATTAGGCGGCCATACTTATAAGGGCCGTGAAACAGAAAGCAAGAAACTGCTGACTTGGGGGTTCCGTTTCTTTGAAACCGTCGCGCCACTGAAAGCCGGCAAAGAATTCGCTTCTGAACCGGTTTGGTTCGGAGACAACGATAGGGTTCAACTAGGCGTTGATAAAGATGTTTATCTAACTATTCCCCGTGGCCGTCTGAAAGATTTGAAAGCCAGCTATGTCATGAATAATACTGAATTACATGCACCGTTAGCGAAAAGTCAGGTCGTCGGTACCATCAATTTTCAACTTGATGGCAAGACTGTTGAACAACGCCCATTAGTCATCATGAATGAAGTGAAAGAAGGCAGCATCTTCAGCCGTTTTATCGATTACATCAAACTGCTATTTCATCATTGGTTTGGCTAATCCTTGAAATAGTTAAACGACAAAAAACATAACCCAACAAGCGAGCAAGGCTACAACTTGACCGCAATAAAAACCCCCGCGCTTTTAAGGACGGGGAAGATATCGAATTTTACAAAAGAGACTGACCGTACATATTGCGGAAAACAAAACAGGAGCGCCCATGAAAACCAAATTAAATGAACTGCTTGAGTTCCCTTGTTCATTCACTTACAAAGTGATGGGCCTGGCTGAGCCTGAGTTAGTCAATCAGGTCGTTGAAGTGGTTCAGCGCCATGCGCCGGGCGATTACTCTCCACAAGTGAAGCCAAGCAGCAAAGGCAACTACCACTCAGTATCTATCACTATTAATGCAACTCACATTGAACAGGTAGAAACTCTGTATGAAGAGTTAGGTAATCTTGAACTGGTACGAGTCGTGTTGTAATACAAACCAGAAAAATCCCCTGTCATTTCACCTGTCTCTTGATCACATTTACAGGTCAAAAGACTGGGCTAGCAGGTAACCCTCCTGGATGGTTTGCAACATGAGCCATCCTTCCCATAACCTTTCCCTGCCCACCCGTCCATTTGGAATCATACCAACCTGCCAGCTTACCTAAGCTAATATAGGCCCAATAAAAGCTGGGGGTTAGGGTGTTGACTCTTGCCTGGACCACAGAAACTTCCAGGCAAGAAAACTTAGCACCCCTTCACAACGATGACGGGTAAAGCAGTATGCTGCTTCAATATCGGCAGGGGATTTCAAAGATTGCACGAGAGACTGTCCTGTGTGGTTAGCAAGACAAGCAAAAGTTCAAAAAAATCCCTCGAATAGACCAAGGGATTTGTGTAGGAAAGGCAGGTAATTTCACAGGGGACCCTTTATCTATCAGAAACACCACAGTTTCAAGTGGACTAAACTGGTGAGAATCTCTTCTGAGGGTTATACTGACCAAATCTTATAGCTATCAAATGATGTTTCAATTGCAACATAAAACGATCTTCTTACGCCAACTAGGGATACAACCCTACGAGCCGATTTCTGATGCAATGCACTTGTTTACTGAGCAGCGAGATACTGATACGCCCGATGAAATCTGGCTGGTACAGCATCCAAAAGTATTTACTCAGGGGCAGGCAGGTAAATCTGAGCATCTGCTATCTCTCGGTGATATCCCGGTTATTCAATCCGATCGCGGTGGGCAAGTCACTTATCATGGTCCCGGCCAGCAGGTTATGTATATCATGATTGACATCAAACGCGCCAAAATGGGTGTACGGCAACTGGTTACCGCAATAGAGGATACCGTGGTTAAAACACTTGCTCACTTTGGTGTACAAGCTTATGCCCGTCCGGATGCTCCAGGTGTTTATATCGAGGAAGCTAAAATCTGCTCTCTAGGATTACGAATACGTAAAGGCTGCTCTTTCCACGGACTGGCACTTAATATCGCAATGGATTTAGAACCATTCCTGCGTATTAATCCCTGTGGCTATGCCGGTATGAAAATGATTCAACTCAGTGAGTTAGTCCCTGGAATTACTGTTGAGCAAGTACAGCCGATTTTGGTAGAAGAATTTTGCCAACAGTTAGGATTTAAATTGAATAGTTAAAGATGATATAATTTTTTAACATTTTTCAAAAAATTTTTAATGGATTTATTATACAGTAGGCTGAATGATAAATCTCAACCTGATGAATTTAACACTGGAACCAGCACGATTATGAGTAAACCAATTCAGATGGAACGCGGAGTTAAGTACCGTGACGCAGACAAAATGGCGCTGATCCCTGTCAAAACAGTGATTACCGAACGTACAGAAATCTTGCGTAAACCTGAGTGGATGAAAATCAAACTTCCTGCGGATTCCAGCCGCATTCAGGGTATCAAATCGGCCATGCGCAAAAATGGTCTGCATTCCGTCTGTGAAGAAGCTTCCTGCCCTAACCTGGCTGAATGTTTCAATCACGGTACAGCAACTTTTATGATCCTTGGCGCAATCTGTACCCGCCGCTGTCCTTTTTGTGATGTAGCCCACGGCCGCCCAATGGCACCCGATACCAATGAACCGGTAAAACTGGCACAAACCATCAAAGATATGGCACTGCGCTATGTCGTCATCACTTCCGTTGACCGTGATGACCTGCGCGACGGCGGTGCTCAACACTTTGCTGACTGCATCTCTGCTATTCGTGAAAAAAACCCATCCATTAAAATTGAAACCTTGGTTCCTGATTTCCGTGGACGTATGGATCGTGCACTTGAAATATTGACAGCAACACCTCCCGACGTTTTTAACCATAACCTGGAAAACGTACCGCGGGTTTACCGTCAGGTACGCCCTGGCGCAAACTATGAATGGTCACTGAAATTGCTCGAAAAATTCAAAGAAGCCCATCCCGATATTCCTACCAAATCTGGCCTGATGGTGGGTCTTGGTGAGACCAACGAAGAAATTCTTGATGTTATGCGTGATCTGCGCCGCCATGGTGTCACCATGTTAACTCTGGGCCAATATCTACAACCCAGCCGTCATCATTTACCAGTACAGCGCTACGTCAGCCCACAGGAATTTGATGAAATGAAAGAAGAAGCTCTGGCTATGGGATTCAGCCATGCTGCCTGCGGACCATTTGTTCGTTCTTCTTATCACGCTGATTTGCAAGCCAGAGGCGAAGAAGTCAAATAATCATAAGATTTACTATGATTAATATTATCTTGGCTGTATTTATTGGTGGTGGCTTAGGCAGTGTATTACGCTGGTTTATCAGCCTCCGCCTTAATAGTATTTCTACTAACATCGCGGTTGGCACCCTTACCGTTAATTGTATTGGTGCATTGATCATCGGGCTGGGGTTAGCCTATTTTAATAAATCCCCCCATCTTGATCCGACCTGGAAACTCATGCTAACCACCGGTTTTTGCGGCGGCTTAACAACCTTTTCCACGTTTTCTGTTGAAGTCGCTTATTTGTTGCTGGATGGAAAACTGGGATGGGCATTAGGAACAGTTCTACTTAATCTTTTCGGCTCACTACTGATGACAATTTTAGCTTTCGCACTAATGAACGAGCTTTAAAATTACACGTACATCATAAAAATCAAAAAAAACCCGTTATATCAACGGGTTTTTCAAAATACGGAGTTAAAATCAGATAGCGACAACGTTTACAGCAGATGGACCTTTAGCGCCGTCAGTGATTTCAAACTCTACCTTTTGACCTTCTGCCAGAGTTTTAAATCCGTTGCTCTGAATAGCAGAGAAATGCACAAATACGTCTTTGCTACCATCTTCTGGAGTGATAAACCCGAATCCTTTAGATTCATTAAACCACTTAACGTTACCTTTAATTTTTGACATCAAACTTACCTTTAACGTGAAAATAAGACACAAAACCTGTGTCGTATACAGTACAGCAAATAAATTGGTTGATTGTCTACAACCAAGATCACGAAAAGCATAATAAAATACAATAGATCTTATCTTTTATTTAGTTTTACTGCCAAATAATGCACATATGTAAATATTCTATCACCTTCCCTGGTCTTTTATCAGGCAATTTATCAAACAAGCAAACTGTTATGCTTTTTCATGTTCCAGTAACCAGCTTTTAATATTCAGACCACCGGTATATCCCACCAATTTACCATCATGTCCAATAACACGGTGGCAAGGCACAATTAATGAGATCGGATTACGAGAATTAGCCATTCCTACCGCACGACAATAATTGACTGAACCTAATGCCAATGATAGCTGCTTATAACTCCACACTTCGCCAAACGGGATCTTACATAACTGCGACCAGACACGCTGCTGGAATTCAGTTCCTACCGGATTGACTGGAACAGAAAACTCAGTACGTTTACCCGTAAAATACCCCCGTAACTCTTTCACGCACTGTTTAGTGATATCATTTTTCACTTCAGGCGCTGTTTTTTCATCAACAAAATACAGACTGGTTACTCCCTTATCATCCGCAGTGATATGAACATACGGTTTCGGAAATCCTTTAGGTGTATCAAAATACTGATGATACATAGCCACCTCCTCCATTGAAAAAATATCAATTATTATAGGGATTAGAGTAAATCGTCTTTTCAATAAATTGCAATGATGAATTCAGTTGCTCCCTTACCACCGACTAGAAAACTAAAATTTTCCCAATGGAAAAAGTCTCCGAACAAATAGAGAATAAACAACACCGTAATTCTGATGATAGTCACTCAATGTAAAATTAACACCATATATAGTATGGTTGAAATAAAATTTCACTACATATAGTATAAGTCAAGTTGTAGCCTTTTGGAAAACTGTTACCTGTGAACCAAATTTCGTCATTACACACTCACAAACTGAAAAAGGAGTCATTAATGAGCATTACTATTTATAGCAAACCTGACTGCGTACAATGCGACGCGACCTACCAGGCTCTAAACCAAAGAAATATTCCTTATCAGATTATTGACTTAACCGAAAACCAACAGGCTTTAGCGACTATCCACACTATGGGTTACCAACAAGTTCCCGTAGTCGTCGCAGGCACACAACATTGGTCAGGGTTCCGCCCTGATAAAATCAATGCGTTATCTGAGAATTTGTAGGTTTATTATGAATATGAATCCGCTGGTCTACTTCTCCAGTTCATCTGGAAATAGCTACAGATTTGTCCAAAAACTAAATATGCCAGCTCTTCGTATTCCGATAAACCAATCAGGTAGTCTGCTCAATGTAACCTCACCTTACATTTTACTGATACCAAGTTATGGTGGTGGCAGTGCTAAAGGCGCGGTTCCACAACAAGTGATCCAGTTTCTAAATGTTGCCGGAAACCGGGCGCTGATTCGGGGAGTCATAGCCGCCGGGAATACAAACTTTGGCGAAGCTTACGGTATCGCCGGACGGATAATTTCAGAAAAATGTCAGATACCACTCCTATACCGTTTTGAACTACTGGGTACTGAAGAAGATGTACATCAAGTACGCCAGGGTATCCAAAGATTCTGGCAACATTACTCACCAGAGAATATGTAATCATGACTTTCCAAATTAACGAGCAGCAGGATTATCATGCTCTCAATGCGATGCTCAATCTGTACGATAGTGAAGGAAATATTCAGTTTGATAAAGACAAACTGGCCATTCATCACTATTTCCACCAACATGTAAATCAAAACACGGTCTTTTTTCATGATCTGAAAGAAAAACTCGATTTCCTTCAGCAAAAAGGATATTACGAAACTGAAGTACTAAAACAATACGATTTTACTTTTATTAAAAAGCTTTTTCAGCAAGCCTATAGTAAAAAATTTCGCTTTCAAACTTTTCTGGGTGCATTCAAATATTACACCAGTTATACACTGAAAACCTTCGATAATAAACGCTACCTGGAACGCTATGAAGATCGGGTGTGCATGGTAGCGTTGACCTTAGCTCAAGGCGATCAGATACTGGCTAACCGTCTGGTTGATGAAATTATCAGTGGCCGTTTTCAACCAGCAACGCCAACTTTCCTTAATTGTGGTAAGAAGCAGCGTGGAGAACTGGTTTCCTGCTTCCTGCTGCGAATTGAAGACAATATGGAATCCATCGGGCGTTCAATCAATTCAGCATTACAGCTTTCAAAACGTGGTGGCGGTGTCGCCTGCTTACTAAGTAATCTACGGGAAACAGGCGCACCAATAAAAATGATTGAAAATCAGTCATCGGGTGTCGTTCCAGTGATGAAAATGCTGGAAGATGCGTTTTCATATGCCAATCAACTGGGTGCACGCCAGGGTGCAGGTGCCGTTTATCTCAATGCTCATCACCCTGATATTCTTCGTTTTCTGGATACAAAACGGGAAAATGCCGACGAAAAGATCCGTATAAAAACACTCTCCATTGGGGTCGTCATTCCTGATATCACTTTTAAATTGGCTAAAGACAATGAAGAAATGTATCTATTCTCACCTTATGATATTCAGCGGGTTTATGGCGTACCAATGTCTGAAATTAGCATTACAGAAAAATATGCTGAAATGGTAAATAACAAACAAATTCGTAAATCAAAAATCAATGCCCGTGAATTTTTCCTGACGTTAGCTGAAATCCAATTCGAATCTGGTTATCCCTATATTATGTATGAAGATACCGTGAATCATGCTAACCCAATTAAAGGTCGGATCAATATGAGTAATTTATGTTCCGAAGTTTTACAGGTTAACAGTGCCAGTGAATATAACGATGATTTAAATTACTGCCATATCGGGAAAGATATTAGTTGTAATCTGGGATCGATGAATATCGCTCATACAATGGATTCACCTGATTTTGCCCTTTCTATTGAAACAGCTGTTCGCGCCTTAACTGCCGTATCAGATATGAGCCATATTGGTTCAGTTCCTTCTATCGGGAACCTCTAAAAACTTTTCACAGCCACAAAATTGAGTAAAATGTAGGCACAGTACATCTCTGCAAGGTAGCGCTGTCATGATACCGCCTCGTTCTGCTTTAAAAAAAGACAAGCTGGCATCCGAATATCACCGTCGAAAAATCGATGAATTAGGTGATCCGCTACTTGTTCTTGATAAGTATGTTGATTTCTCGGCACTGGCTGACACCATAGACCTTGTCGCGCCACGTATTATTTCTCCCAAAGGTGGACGCCCGCCATTCCCGACTGAGGTGATGGTTCGCATCATTATCCTGAAACATTTCCATAATCTTTCCGATGAAAAGATGGAATATCAATTGCTTGACCGAATGAGCTGGCAACGTTTTTGTCGCTTGACCGATGTCATTAATATTCCAGACCGTAACACGATTTGGTGTTTCGAAAAACGGATTGGCCAGGCAGGTGCCAGAGCGTTGTTTGAAGAGGCGAAGCATCAGCTTTCGACACAGGGATTCATTCCTAGAGGGGGTCAAATCATTGATGCCACGTTGATTCCAGTTCCTAAGCAGCACAATAAGAAGGAAGAGAATGAACAAATCCGTCAGGGTAAAACCCCGGATAACTGGACAGCAAACAAACGATGCCAGAAAGACACCGAGGCAACCTGGACGAAAAAGAACGGTAAAAGTTATTTTGGCTATAAACTGACCATTAATGTCGATACAAAATATAAAGTGATCCGCCACATCGCGACAGGAACCGCAGCTGTCCATGACAGCCAGTTTTTTGAAGCCGTTTTGGATCGGTCAAATACAAGTCGGGACATTTATGCTGATAAAGGGTATGCCAGCCAGATGCGTGAACGTGAGCTGAAGGAACAGGGCTATCGTGTTCATATTCAGAGGAAAGCGTCACGCAATAAGCCCTTATCAGACTGTCAGAAAGGCCGAAATAAGAAAATAGCGAAAACCCGGGCACGAGTAGAACATATCTTTGGCTCATTCTCTCAGATGGGTGAAAAATTTATCCGAACGATAGGCCAGCTGCGAGCCACTTTTGCGATGACTCTGAAGGCAACCTGCTATAATTTACAACGTTTGGTTTATTTTGGAAAATCCGGCATTCATGCCTTTTAATTCCGGTATGTGATGAAAAAGCGATGAGTTTATTTTTTCCCCTGAAAAAGCAAGAAAAAGTCATACACAATAAGGTCATTTATTGGTGAGTGCAAAATTGATCTTATTTTTTGTATTGAGAGTTTTTAGAGGTTCCCTATCGAGAAAGGAAATCAAGATTCTCATGCGATTGGTTTGGGTCAAATGAATCTTCACGGCTATTTGGCAAGGGAAAGCATTCATTATGGTTCTGAAGAAGGAATTGATTTCACAAACATCTATTTCTATATTATCGCTTATCATGCTTTGCGGACTTCAAATCAGATCGCAATTGAACGAAATAGCTACTTTAAAACTTTTAAAGATTCCCGTTATGCCAGTGGCGAATTCTTCAATAAATATACGGAAAGATCATGGCAACCTCAGACAAAAAAAGTCCGTCAACTATTTGAACAAGCAGGAATAACTATTCCTAGTCAACAAGACTGGCTTGAATTAAAAGCCTCAGTTATGGCTCATGGTATTTACAATCAGAATCTTCAGGCTGTTCCTCCCACAGGTTCTATTTCATATATCAACAATTCAACCTCAAGTATTCACCCGATTGTATCCCGTATTGAGATCCGTAAAGATGGCAAAACAGGACGAGTATATTACCCTGCTCCGTTTATGACCAATAATAATCTTGAATATTACAAAGATGCTTATGAAATAGGGCCGGAAAAAATTATTGATACTTATGCCGCAGCGACTCAACATGTCGATCAGGGATTATCACTAACACTCTTTTTTAAAGATGACGCCACTACACGCGACATTAACAAAGCCCAAATTTATGCCTGGCGTAAAGGGATCAAAACACTTTATTACATTCGTCTGAGACAAACCGCTTTAGAAGGTACAGAAATACAAGGCTGTGTTTCATGCTCACTATAAAATTAATGCTGGAAATTTATTATGATTAGTAACCCTATATGTGCAATTAACTGGAATCGAATTGAAGACGACAAAGATCTGGAAGTCTGGAACCGGCTGACAACTAACTTTTGGCTACCGGAAAAAATTCCGTTATCTAATGATATTCCCTCATGGAATACACTGACAGCAGAAGAGAAAAAACTGACTATCCGGGTATTTACCGGGTTGACCCTATTGGACACCATCCAAAACACAGTAGGCGCTCCGGCATTAATGGAAGATGCACTGACACCCCACGAAGAAGCGGTTATGTCCAATATTAGTTTTATGGAAGCTGTTCACGCACGTTCTTACAGTTCCATCTTTTCAACATTATGTCTGACTACTGATGTAGATGACGCCTATCGCTGGAGTGAAAGGAGTTTTTCACTACAGAATAAAGCTAAAATTATCTTAAATTATTATTGTGATAACCATCCATTAAAGAAAAAGGTCGCCAGTGTTTTTCTGGAATCATTTTTATTTTATTCAGGCTTCTATTTACCAATGTATTGGTCAAGTCGGGGAAAATTAACAAATACAGCCGATTTAATCCGACTTATTATCCGAGATGAAGCTATTCACGGTTATTATATTGGATATAAGTTCCAAAAATCATTGGATAAATACGCTAAACCAGAGAAAAAAGAAATTAAAGATTTTACCTTTTCATTGTTATTAGATTTATACGAAAATGAAGTGAAATATACAGAAGAGCTTTATGGTATTGTTGGCTGGACTGAAGATGTTAAAAAATTCTTACATTATAATGCCAATAAAGCATTAATGAATCTTGGATATGAAGCCTTATTTCCCTCAGAAACGACGAATGTCAGCCCGGCAATACTCTCCGCATTATCACCTGGTGCAAATGAAAACCATGATTTCTTTTCTGGTTCAGGTTCATCGTATGTTATTGGTAAAGTAATTAATACAGAGGATGAAGATTGGGATTTCTGAAGAAAATGACTTTATTTTATATAGAATATTTTGAACGTCAGATAACCATAATACGATAATATTCAAAAACAATATCATTAAGCCTGTTTTTCAAACGATAAAATGCCATAAAATCCTTATATTTTTTATGGTGTTTTTTACAGTTGCAACGATTCCTGTGAACATTCTCTGCCAGAAACAACCATTCCCCTCATATCAAACGATAGAAAACATTAATAAGTCTAATTAATTGTAAATTAAATTTCATTCTAATCAGATATAATCAACATTATAAATTAATAACCAATTCCATCTAAAATACAATTACCGGATTATTACTTACACTTCACAAAAATATATTAATAACAATAACATAGAAACAAATCATCCTTTCAGCAATAGAATAAATTCATAGAAAATAATTTGCTAATAATAATGAAATAACGCCAAATATATTGACTTCAATTAATTTAATATCACTATTTTTTACATTAATTAACATTAACATAGGGTTGTCAGGCTCTCTCAGTATGTTAGGGTATATATCTTCAAAGAATCATGCAGAGATGAATAATGCATAAAACCATTAAATAACCATTGAAAGGAAAGTAACTATTTCATGGCAATTAAACTCGAAGTTAAAAACCTCTATAAAATATTTGGCAACCATCCAGAATATGCATTCAAGTTACTGAATTCTGGCTTGAATAAAGATCAGATATTTGAAAAGACAGGTCTGACTGTTGGTATACAAAATGCCAATCTGGCCATTGAAGAAGGCGAAATATTTGTCATCATGGGATTATCAGGCTCCGGAAAATCCACAATGGTACGCCTTCTCAATCGTCTGATAAAACCGACTCGCGGTCAGGTATTAATTGATGGTGAAGATATTTCTGAGATTTCAGAAACAGCGTTAAGAGACATTCGACGTAAAAAAATCAGTATGGTTTTCCAATCATTCGCACTGATGCCACATTTAAACGTCATGGAAAATACGGCTTTTGGTATGGAACTTGCCGGGATCCCCAAACAAGAACGCCACAAAAAAGCGTTGGATGCACTGAAACAGGTAAATCTGGAAAATTATGCGCAATCCTACCCAGATGAACTTTCAGGCGGAATGCGCCAACGTATCGGGCTTGCCAGAGCACTGGCCAATAACCCGGATATTTTGCTGATGGATGAAGCATTTTCTGCCCTTGACCCATTAATTCGTACAGAAATGCAGGACGAATTACTCAGTCTGCAAGGTAATCAGCCACGAACCATCGTCTTTATCTCTCATGATTTGGATGAGGCAATGCGTATCGGCGATCGAATTGCCATTATGCAAGGCGGTGTTGTTGTACAAGTCGGGACACCTGATGAAATCCTGAATAATCCGGCAAACGACTATGTGAAAACCTTTTTCCGGGGCGTAGATATCAGCCATGTATTCAGTGCCAAAGATGTCGCTCGCCGCCGCCCAGATTCTCTTCTTCATATTGCACCAGGTTTTGGCCCTCTTTCCGCATTGAAAGTCCTGGATGACGAGAACAGGAATTATGGTTATCTGATCGAACGTGGGCAAAAGTTCGCGGGGGTGGTTTCCATAAATTCATTGGAAAAAGCATTACGGGAAAAAAAACCGATCGAACACGCCATACTAACAGAGCCAACCGCCGTTGCCGCTGATATGCCTCTCAATGAATTGATTTCTGTTGTAGCACAATCACCTTGTGCGATTCCGGTTATTGGGGATAACGACAAATACATCGGCGTTATTTCCAAAGGGATGCTGTTGCAGGCTTTAGATAAGGAGACACCAAATGGGTAATCAAAACAAACATCAAACTCAACCTGCACAAGATACGAGGGATCCCCATCCCTCCTCGGCTGATAGCATAGATCCCTGGAGTAGCGAAGCCAATGTTGACAATTCAGCCGGTTCTGACTGGCTCGATGCACCAGCAACAACCGTACAACCTGAACATTTCAATATCATGGATCCATTCCAACACCCCCTTATTCCCTTAGACTCATGGGTAACCCATGCTATTGACTGGGTTGTACTGAATTTTCGCCCGGCATTTCAGGGGATGCGTGTCCCAATTGATTTTGTTCTCAGCAATTTTGAGCAATTTCTAACCTCAATGCCCGCACCCGTTGCAATCCTGTTTTTTGCTCTGATTGCCTGGCAGCTATCAGGTATTGGTATGGGTATTGCGTCACTTGTTTCGCTGATAATTATTGGTGTAATCGGAGCATGGTCTGAAGCTATGGTCACTCTGGCATTGGCTCTGACATCTCTGCTGTTCTGTATCATCATTGGCTTACCACTGGGTATCTGGCTGGCACGCAGTGGAAGAGCCGCCAAAATCATCCGACCTCTGCTTGATGCTATGCAAACCACGCCGGCGTTTGTCTATCTGGTGCCAATTGTCATGCTATTTGGTATCGGCAACGTACCTGGAGTTATCGTCACCATTATCTTCGCCTTACCCCCAATTGTCCGTCTGACAATTTTGGGTATCAAACAGGTTCCGTCAGATCTGATAGAAGCAGCCGAATCTTTTGGTGCCAGTCCTCGCCAAATGCTGTTTAAAGTTCAGTTACCACTGGCTATGCCGACAATTATGGCCGGTATAAACCAAACTCTGATGCTCGCGCTGTCAATGGTTGTTATCGCCTCAATGATTGCCGTCGGTGGTTTAGGTCAAATGGTTCTACGGGGCATTGGTCGTCTTGATATGGGGCTTGCCGCGGTAGGTGGAGTCGGGATCGTTATTCTCGCGATTCTCCTTGACCGTCTGACACAGTCTCTTGGTTGCGACAACCGCACCAAAGGAGGAAATCACTGGTATACCTCCGGGCCAATTGGGTTAGTTACCCATTTATTCAGCAAAAAAGCATAGCCTTGCAAAGGCATATATCAAACTGCAAGTTTTTAAAAAATATGATGACGACTACAGGAGGAAAAACGATGCGCAAAATAGTTATCTGGACTATAACCCTGTCATCACTGATAAGCTTTCAATCATTCGCTGTCAAGTTACCAGGTAAAGGTATCAGTGTACAGCCAATACAAAGCACCATTACCGAAGAAACATTTCAAACTCTTATTGTCAATAGGGCACTGGAAAAACTTGGCTATGATGTCAAACCAATCAAAGAAGTAGACTACAATGTCGCCTACTCCTCTATCGCTTCCGGTGATGCGACTTTTATGGCGGTAAGTTGGGAACCACTACACAACAACCAATATCAGGCTGCCGGGGGAGATGCCAAATTTTATCGTGTTGGTAATTACGTAGAAAATGCTGCTCAAGGTTATTTGATCGACAAAAAAACAGCGGAAAAATACCACATCACCAACATTGTGCAGCTGAAAGATCCGAAAATAGCCAAATTATTTGATATCAATGGTAATGGCAAAGCTGATCTTACCGGCTGTAACCCTGGATGGGGCTGTGAAGCTGCGATTAACCATCACCTTAAAGCTTATGACTTGAACAATAGTGTTGAACATAATCAAGGAAATTATGCCGCCATGATGGCGGATACCATTACCCGCTATAAAGAAGGTAAATCCATCTTATATTACACATGGACACCTTACTGGATCAGTGATGTGCTAAAACCGGGCAGAGATGTTGTCTGGCTGCAAGTTCCTTTCTCGGCTATGCCTGACGGTGAAAAAACAGACACAAAACTACCAAATGGCGCTAATTACGGTTTCCCGCCAAGTATTATGCATATTGCCGCCAATAGAAAATGGGCAGAAGATAACCCAGCAGCAGCTAAGTTGTTTTCTATTATGAAAATACCGCTTGCTGATATTAACGCCCAAAACCTGCGGATGCATAATGGTGAAGCATCACAAGCAGATATCGAGCGCCACGCAAACAATTGGCTCAAAGCTCACCAAAAATTATTTGATAACTGGATTGAAACTGCCATCAAGACCGAAAAAACAAATTAACATACTGAATAATAAAGTGAATTGGCACAAGCCAATTCACTGTTTTCCACTTACACCTTCCTTACATCAAACTTAGTCAACTCATACAATGTTTGCCGGTTTCTTTCTGCCAGCATCTCGGTTTTATCATTGAAACTGATAATAAAAACTCATTACAATGCAAAAAATTTAACTCATGACTACAGGCTCTTAGCGAGCTATCTACCCCCTCTAATTTGCTGTTTAAGCATAAGAAAATACATCTATGAAAGAGAATATTTCCCATACACCATTAAGCCCGGCTTTGATTGCTCTGATGGCCATTGCCACAGGTTTGGTTGTTGCCAGTAACTACTATGCGCAACCGTTGCTTGATACTATCGCGCTACAATTCAATCTGACTGCCAGCGAAGCGGGTTTTATTGTGACTTCAGCTCAGTTGAGCTATGCCGTAGGCCTGATATTCCTTGTACCATTAGGCGATATGTTTGAACGACGCAGCCTGATTGTCTCAATGACAATGTTAGCCGCTATTGGATTGCTGATTACCGCTATGTCACAAAATATCTGGCAAATGTTGCTGGGAACTGCACTGACAGGCTTATTTTCAGTAGTTGCCCAAGTACTGGTCCCTCTGGCGGCAACACTTGCTCTTCCCCATCAGCGAGGAAAAGCCGTTGGTATAATTATGAGCGGTTTACTACTTGGAATATTATTGGCAAGAACCATCTCCGGAGCAATGACTACGCTTGGTGGCTGGCGAACGATTTTTTGGGTTGCCAGCATCTTACTGGTGATTCTCTCCCTGACATTATGGCGCTGCCTGCCTCATTATAAACAAGTGACCACTCTCAATTACTTCCAATTACTTAGCTCTATTGCAAAACTCATCGCCACAACTCCCCTTCTAAGAGTACGCGCCATGCTGGGAGCACTGACATTTGCCAACTTCAGCCTTCTATGGACATCAATGGCATTCCTGCTCTCAGCACCTCCTTTTAACTACTCCGAAGGGATAATCGGTTTATTTGGGTTAGTCGGTGCCGCAGGAGCACTGATGGCAACTAAAACCGGGCAACTGGTTGATAAAGGAAAAGGTTCTCTGACCACCAGCATTTCTCTGGTACTACTACTTCTTTCATGGATACCGATTGGCTTCGCCAAAGAATCATTAATCGGCTTTCTGATTGGTATCCTGCTCCTTGATACTGCGGTTCAGGGTGTTCACGTTACCAATCAAAGTACGATCTACCGTATCATGCCAGAAGCCAGAAACCGACTCACCGCGGCTTACATGACCTGCTATTTTATTGGTGGCGCCCTTGGCTCTCTGGTTTCAGGTTATGCTTATAAACATTCAGGCTGGTATGGCGTAGCTGCCGCTGGAATGACCATCTGTATAATCAGCCTGATCGTATGGTTTTCAGGCAAAAAGCATGAGCCAAAAACGTTGTAAGAAACAAGTTATGGTAAAAGAATGCCTAAATAAAAACATTTATGAAACATTTAGTAAGGATAATATTTTCTATTTGATTTCCTTTTGTTAATGTTACACAACATTTATATAACCGGATATATTGTATGCCTGTTCCCGACGCATTAACGCCTTTACCCAATAAAAAATCCTCCTTTACTGAGGGAATAGTAGACAGTTTACCCATCGTTATCGGGTACATTCCCGTCGCTTTTGCTTTTGGTCTTAGCGCGGTCAAACTTGGCTTCACCCCAATAGAAGCCATTTTCTTTTCATGTATCATCTACGCCGGTGCAAGCCAATTCGTTATCACGGCCTTACTGAGCGCGGGCATGTCATTATGGGTTTCTGCCCTGACAGTACTGGCAATGGATGTTCGCCATATCCTTTATGGCCCATCTTTAAGACATCGCATCAAAGATAAACTGACGGAGAAAAAAACCCTTATCTGGGCTTTTGGTCTGACAGATGAAGTTTTTGCCGCAGCTACCGCAAAACTGATTAAAAACCAACGTAGTTGGAGTGAAAACTGGATGGTTGCTATTACGGGCTGTTCCTGGCTTGCCTGGGTTGTTGGTACAGCAGCCGGCGCATTTCTTGGCAACGGTTATCTGGAATCTTACCCTGCGGTAGAAGCTGCCATGACTTTCATGTTACCGGCACTATTTCTGAGTTTTCTGCTTGCATCTTGCAGAAAACAAAACAGTTATTGTGTTGCAGCAGCGCTGATTGGGGCACTGTTGGGAATTACTCTTTTCTCAATCCCCGTTGCCATTCTGGCAGGTATTGTCGGTGGTTGTATCGCAGCATTGTTACAACCACGAAATAGTTGCAATGACACTTATGAACAAAAGGAAACACAATGATTGACAGTAGAATTTTGCTCATCGGACTATTTGTTGGGTTAGCCAACTTTTTGTTCCGCTATCTGCCACTACGTTTTGGTAAAGCGCGTCAGTCTGGCGGCAGACAAGGCGGAAAAACAGGCATTATTCTTGACAGTATTGGCATTGCATCTATCTGCGCTTTACTCATCGTATCAGGTATACCTGATGTAATGAGAGACAGTAAAAAGCTATTTCCTACCCTGGTGGGCTTTTTAACTATCTGTTTAATTTTTTACAAAACAAAGAAAATTATACTCGCAACGTTATTCGGAGCGCTACTTTTTGGACTAACATTCAAAATATTTATGAATTAGGTATCAATATCAAAAGAAATATGATGATAATAAATAACTACAATTGCTAAATTTATCTTTTAATATACCATTTGGATGTTTGATAACAAAAGTTATCTTACCAGTTGAAACTAATAAGGTATCTAAATAATGGAAAGTTCGTTTACGCCTACCGAAGAATTACTGAATATTCGTGCAGCACAGCAAGCCAAATTAAATAAAGATATCCCTTATCAAGAGATCCTGTTGACTAGGTTATCAATGCACGTCCAAAGCAAATTGCTTGAAAACCGTAATAATATGCTGAAAGCTCAAGGAATCAATGAGACTTTGTTCATGGCCCTGATGATCCTTGATACTAAAGAAAGCCACAGTATCCAACCATCAGAATTAAGTGCCGCATTAGGTTCTTCCCGTACTAACGCCACGCGTATTGCTGATGAATTAGAAAAGCAGGAGTGGATTGAAAGGAAGGAAAGTCATAACGATCGTCGCTGTCTTCACCTTCATCTGACAGATCAAGGTACAAAATTTTTAAATAGTTTACTTCCACCTCAACATGATTGCTTGAGAAGACTTTGGTCATGCCTTGACCAGGAGGAACAAAAACAGTTAGAGAAGTTAATGAGAAAATTACTGGTCAGACTTGATACAATGGGCGATTGTATCAAAAAATAACTTATTGTTTGATCGAGCAATTTTCATCCAAACAACAATTTTCTGGTTAAATTGTTCGAAAAAAATTTCCTTGTTAGCCAAGATGATCTTTTCTGCCAAAAGCTAACTATTATTCTTCGATAACATTGGATTCTGTGTAATTCATCTTTCCAGTAGTGATGACATACCACTACTGGAAAGTGAACTGTAAAGATGATAGTGGCCAAAAGATAGATAACAAGCATGGAGATTTACTATGAGCACGAACGAGGAAATTGAAGTACAAGCACCACAAAATCCAACCGATAACAAAAAAAGACAACGCAGTCGTGCCTTAGTATTACTGACTCTTGTATT
Source organism: Photorhabdus thracensis (assembly GCF_001010285.1). Classification (GTDB taxonomy): domain Bacteria; phylum Pseudomonadota; class Gammaproteobacteria; order Enterobacterales; family Enterobacteriaceae; genus Photorhabdus; species Photorhabdus temperata. The sequence goes on from NZ_CP011104.1 coordinate 422,581, forward strand.
TACTCTGCTCGGTGTTGCCTACTCTTTTTATTGGTTTCTCATTTTACGCCACCATCAAGAAACCGATAATGCCTACGTTACAGGCAATCAAGTTCAGATTATGTCGCAAGTTACCGGCAGCGTAATTACAGTTAACTTCGATAATACTGACTTTGTGAAAAGCGGCAGTGTATTAGTACAACTCGATCCCCGTGATGCAGAGTTAGCATTGGAAAAAGCAAAAACAGCACTGGCTAACAGTGTTCGTCAGACTCATCAGCAGATAGTTAACAGTAAACAATATCAGGCTAATATCGCTCTGCGCCGCTCTGAATTAACCAAAGTTCAAAATGATCTCAACCGTCGTGAAATACTTAGCGCCCAGAAAGTGATTGGTAAAGAAGAGCTGCAACATGCACAGGAAGCCGTTACCAGTGCCCGAGCCGCTCTGGATATCGCTATCGAGCAATATAACGCTAATCAGGCAATTATTCGTAATACTCCACTAGAGAAACAACCTGCCGTTGAACAAGCAGCAACGGAAGTCCGTAACGCTTGGCTGGCGCTCCAACGCACTAAAATAGTCAGCCCAATTGATGGCTATGTCTCACGCCGCAGTGTACAGGTTGGCGCACAAGTCAATAAAAATACACCTCTAATGGCGATAGTTTCGGCAAACGATATGTGGATAGAAGCTAACTTCAAGGAGACTCAAATTGCCGATATGCGTATTGGTCAACCCGTCGAAATCACCAGCGATTTCTACGGTGGAAGCAAAATATTCAGCGGCAAAATCACAGGCCTTGATATGGGTACAGGCAGTGCCTTCTCTTTATTGCCTGCTCAGAATGCCAGTGGCAATTGGATTAAAGTTGTTCAACGCTTACCCGTCCGCATTACATTGGATCCCGGACAGTTAGAGAAATACCCATTACGCATCGGTCTCTCAACTAAAGTCAGGGTAGATACAACCCGTTCTGATGGGCCTGTTCTGTCTGACAGAACACGCACTAAATCGGCTTATCACACCTCTGCATTGGCAATAGATATGTCTCCGGCAAATAAAATAGTTAGCGACATAATCAATAATAACGCTTAGAAACAATACCGGAGGCAACAGTGACAAGACAGCCGCTTACAGGTGCCAAACTTGCCTGGATGACCATTGCGTTATCTTTGGCAACTTTCATGCAAGTTTTGGATTCCACAATTGCTAACGTAGCGATACCCACTATCGCAGGTAATTTGGGGTCATCAAATACTCAAGGGCTCTGGGTAATTACCTCTTTCGGTGTCGCTAATGCGATTTCAATCCCGGTTACCGGATGGCTGGCAAAACGCATTGGTGAAGTTAAGTTATTCATCTGGTCAACAGCCCTATTTACTATAGCTTCCTGGTTATGCGGAATTTCCAATAGCCTTGGAATGCTAATCTTTTTCCGGGTTATTCAGGGGTTAGTTGCTGGTCCTCTTATTCCTCTTTCGCAAAGCCTACTACTGAACAATTATCCGCCAGCCAAAGGAAATATGGCTCTGGCGTTATGGTCACTCACTATTATTGTCGCACCGATTTTTGGCCCTATTCTGGGTGGCTACATCAGTGATAACTATCATTGGGGATGGATTTTCTTTATCAACGTTCCTGTTGGTATAGCGATTATTCTGATTGCTATGCAAACACTGAAAGGGCGTGAAACCCAAACAGAGATCAAGCCTATCGACACAATAGGACTCGTGTTACTGGTCATCGGGGTGGGTTGTTTGCAAATTATGCTAGATCAGGGTAAAGAACTGGACTGGTTTAATTCTACAGAAATTATCGTATTGGCTGTTATAGCCGTAATCGCATTGATATGTCTGACAATATGGGAATTGACCGATGATAACCCAATTATTGATTTGTCGCTGTTCAAAGAACGCAATTTTACTATTGGTTGTCTCTGCCTGAGTTTGGCTTATCTACTCTACTTCGGCACAATTGTTTTATTACCTCAGTTATTACAGGAAGTGTTTAGCTATACAGCAACCTGGGCAGGGCTTGCATTAGCGCCGGTAGGATTGTTGCCATTGATAATATCACCACTGATTGGTAAATGCGGTAATAGAGTAGATATGCGTTACATAGTAACATTCAGCTTTGTTATATACGCTGTCTGTTATTACTGGCGTGCATATACATTCGAACCAGGAATGGATTTTGCCGCTTCAGCGTGGCCTCAGTTTATTCAAGGACTTGCTATCGCCTGTTTCTTTATGCCGCTAACAACCATTACCCTTTCTGGCTTACGGCCAGAGCGGATGGCATCTGCATCCAGTCTGTCTAACTTTATCCGAACATTGGCAGGTTCAATAGGAACATCACTAACGGCGACCATGTGGACTCAACGCGAAGCAATGCATCACTCTCATTTTACTGAATACATCAATCCTTATAACTCCGAGATTCAACAAACTTATCAGCAATTATCGGCATTGGGAATGAATAACCAACAAATTTCTGCTTATCTGGCAAAAGAAATTACCCATCAGGGACTCATAATTTCAGCAAATGAAATTTTCTGGCTCTCCGCCGGCGTATTCCTGATCTTGATTATACTCGTCTGGTTAGCGAAACCCCCATTCACACAAGGAAGTAAAGACAGTATTAGCGGAGCCCACTGAATCTTAAATAGCAAAACGGGAGCACTACAGCTCCCGCTTTTACTATCAAGCTCTATTCTGTCGCCACCATTCAGCCAGTATAACGCCAGTTGCAACAGAAACATTCAGGCTTTCAACCAAACCAGTGCCCCCGACAAACAAACTCATATCGCCATGTTCCCAAGCGCTGTCACTCAAGCCATCATGTTCCTGACCAAGTACCAGAACCATTTTTTCGGGTAATTCAGCTTTAGCTAAATTGGTGCTGCCTTTATGGCTGGATGTTGTCACAATGGTGTAACCAGCTTCACGAAATTTATTCAGTGTAGTGGTAAAACCATCAGCATCAATACCTTTAATATGTTCAGCACCACCCTCCGCTGTACGAATAGCCGCACCAGATTCTAGCAAAGCCACATCCTGCAAAATCACACCCTGCACACCGAAATGCGCACAGCTTCGCATAATAGCACCAAGGTTATGTGGATTACCCACATCTTCAAGAGCCAGAACACAGTCTTTTACCGGAGCATTTTTCAGGTAGGTCTGCGCATTCAAACCACTGCGTTTTTTAATCAGAAAACAAACACCGCCATGATGTTCAGTCCCTGACACTTTCGCCAGTTCAGCTTCATCCACAACATGATAAGCTTTACGGTTGGCAGCCATCCATTTTAGAGCATTACGGAAGCGTGGTGTCACTGACTCAACAAACCAGGCTCGAACTATCGCCTCAGAACGGTTTTTAAACATCGCCTGACAAGCATTTTCACCATAAATCCGGGTTTCTTCCATGCGCTGACGACGAAGCTGCTCTGGATCAATCTGGCTTTTTCCACTGATACCGCCATGCTCTGGCGTTAAAGAATCACTCTCAGGGCGAGAAACTGTTTTCCAGGGCGATCTTTCACGCTCAGTAACACGCAGAGAACGGGATGATCGCTCATTGTCCCGGCGACGCTGACCTTGATCGCGCCCTTTACCCGACGGACGTTTATTATTGCTGCGGCTGTCATTATTGTCCTCACTGCGGACATACATCACTTTGACTTTGCCATTTTTACCACTGTATGAATCGTTCATTCGTCCCTCCAACTACTTTATGGCGCGAAGATTACCTGATGTGTGCATGGTAAGCTACCTCTGACAACCACAATCCATTAAAATATGCCTTTAATTTTTTTCCTGCCTTTTACCTGAAGGACCCAGATTCCTGATTTATGAATGATAATGCCGTCTTCCAACTGCGCCAACAGCACCTCGCTCGTTCTACCCGTCCCTTTCGTGCCCGTGGTTGCCGTACAGAACGTTGCTCTTATTGTCTACTGCCACAAAAAAGTTGTCTGTGCGATACCATCGAACCGGCGAATGCCGCCAGCCGCTTTTGCCTTATCATGTTTGATACCGAACCATTAAAACCCAGTAATACAGGTAAATTGATTGCTGACATTCTTCCTGATACACAAGCTTTTCTTTGGTCAAGAACCGCTCCTGACCCGCAAATGCTGTCCGCAATCCAAGATCCATCCCGTCAGCCCTATCTGATATTTCCAGAAAGCTATACTCAACCTCCACGTAAGGTTTATCAACATATCCCTTCCAACAGTAAGCCACCGCTATTTATTATGCTGGATGGCACATGGCCGGAAGCCAGGAAAATTTTCCGTAAAAGCCCTTACCTAGATGATATTCCATTGTTATCAGTCAACAGTGCAACAAAAGCAGATTATTTACTGCGGATGTCCGTTAGAGAAGAACAACATTGTACCGCGAAAGTGGCTGCTACCATCCTGGAACAAGCTGGCGATTTAGTTGCTTCTCAGCGGCTGCTTACTCATTTTAGCTATTTTCATCAACAATATCTGGCAGGTAAACCTCATCACCCGATAGCGTAAATCACAGCAATTACCAACAAAATCCGTTACAGTGACCACATTAATCGCTAACAAGGAGCCTCCTGATGAGCCAGCGCGGACTTGAAGCTTTATTACGCCCTAAATCCATTGCGGTAATTGGTGCCTCAGAAAAACCAGAACGAGCTGGTTCAGTTATGATGCGCAACCTGCTTGCAGGAGGATTTGCCGGGCCAATACTGCCGATAACACCCAATAGCGATTCCGTTCAAGGGGTTTTAGCCTATCCTTCAATAGATAAATTACCAATCACACCAGATTTGGCTGTTATTTGTACTCATCATAGCCGCAATTTGCAAAGTCTGGAACAACTGGGACAACTTGGTTGCAAAACAGTTATTATTCTTTCCTCACCAGAGCCCCAATTTCCTGAGCTAAAACAGTGTTGCCAGCGCTATAGTATCCGGCTACTTGGACCAAACAGTTTGGGATTATTAGCCCCCTGGCAAGGATTAAACGCCAGCTTTTCCCCAATTCCAATACTCAAAGGGAAACTAGCCTTTATCTCTCAATCTGCGGCGGTATCAAATACGATTCTTGACTGGGCTCAACACCGAGGAGTCGGATTTTCCTACTTTATCGCGTTAGGTGACAGTGTAGATATTGATATTGATCATCTGCTTGATTTTCTGGCTCGTGACAGTAAAACCAGCGCTATCCTGCTCTATCTGGAGCATATTCATGACGCCCGTCGCTTTCTTTCAGCATCCAGAAGTGCTTCCCGCAATAAACCTATTTTGGTGGTTAAAAGCGGCCGCACCAAGCAGGCTCAGAAATTACTTGGTGAACAACAAAATCTGGATGCTGCCTATGACGCAGCAATTCAGCGCGCTGGATTATTGCGGGTGCAAGATACACATGAAATGTTTTCTGCTGTAGAAACATTAAGTCATATGTCACCTTTACGGGGAGAGCGACTATTTATCATCAGCAACGGTGCAGCTCCAGCAGCAATGGCGCTGGATGAGTTATTCCGTCGTAACGGTAAGTTAGCAACGTTAGGTGAAGAAACAACGAAGGCATTGAAAACACATCTGCCAGAAACTATCACCTTACACAACCCTCTGGATTTAAGAGATGACGCTACGGTGGAACGTTACATCTCTGCACTAAAACCATTACTAGACAGCCATGACCATGATGCTCTGTTACTTATTCATTCCCCTAGCGCAATTGCTCCCGGCATTCAGACCGCCACAAAAGTCATTGAAATAATCCGTAAACATCCACGGGGAAAATGGCTGACTATCTTCACCAACTGGTGCGGAGAGTATTCCTCACAAGAAGCCCGCCGTCTGTTCAGTGAAGCAGGTATTCCAACTTACCGAACCCCGGAAGGCGCTGTTACTGCTTTTATGCATATGGTGGAATATCGCCGCAATCAGAAACAATTAACAGAAACGCCAGCACTATCAGCAAACATCACAACCAATACGGCCCACGCCCATCAGTGCATACAACAAGCTCTGGAACAGGGGAATTCGCGTCTAGATACCCATGAAGTTCAACCTATTCTGGAAGCCTATGGCCTCAATACACTTCCAACCTGGATTGCACATAACAGTGATGAAGCAGTCAGTATTGCCCAACAGATCGGTTATCCTGTCGCCCTGAAATTACGTTCACCAGATATCCCGCATAAATCAGAAGTTCAAGGGGTTATGCTCTATTTGCGCAACGCAAATGAAGTCAGAGCTTCTGCTCAAGCGATTATCGAACGTGTCAATCAAAATTTCCCTCAGGCAAGAGTTCAGGGACTGCTAGTTCAAAGCATGGCAAACCGTGCCGGAGCTCAAGAATTGCGTATTGCAGTAGAACAAGACGAGGTATTTGGTCCACTGATTATGCTGGGAGAAGGTGGTGTTGAATGGTTACCGGAAACACAAGCAGCCGTAGCATTGCCACCGCTTAATATGGCATTAGCACGATACCTGGTTATTCAAGCCATTAAAAGTAGAAAAATTAAACTCAGGGGCTCCCCTCAATCACTAGATGTGCTGGCACTTAGCCGACTTTTGGTTCAAGTATCTAACCTGTTACTTGATTGCCCACAAATCGTACGACTAGATATTCATCCATTACTGGCTTCCGGCGATGAATTCACACTACTGGATGTTTCAATGGAATTATCTTCGATAGAAGGTGATCCACGGACCAGATTGGCTATCCGCCCATATCCAAGCGAACTGGAAGAAACCATAAAACTGAAAGGTGGTGCAGAATGCCTTCTACGTCCGATTCTGCCAGAAGATGAACCACTGCTGAAAGATTTTATCGGTCAGGTTACCAAAGAAGATCTTTATTACCGCTATTTCAGTGAAATCAGCGAATTCACCCACGATGATTTAGCAAATATGACTCAGATTGATTACGACCGTGAAATGGCATTTGTTGCCGTGCGTCATCCTAATACTACCCCGGAAATTATCGGTGTCACTCGTGCCATAGCTGATCCCGATAATATTGAGGCAGAATTCGCTGTGCTGGTACGCTCTGATTTAAAAGGAATTACGTTAGGGCATCAGCTTATGATCAAACTGATTAATTATACACGGGAACATGGCATAAGCCGTCTCAACGCCATCACTATGCCAGAAAACCGTACTATGATAAAACTGGCTAAAAAACTTGAATTTACCATAGATGTTCAATTTGAAGATGGTATTGTAAACTTAACCCTCGAACTTTAAATCAACTACGTGATGAATCGCACAGACTTGAATCATTAGGTAACAGAGCGTTAAATCATGCTCACAATTAGTCAAACTAATGGTATTATCGCCAGATCATTTGATTCATTGCTCTATATAATCGTATTTTAGCCATCCAACATAAGAGAAAAAACGCACTGTGATGTTGTCTAAATTCAAACAAGCTAAACACCAACAACACCTTGCACAACTGCCTAAGCTACCTCAGTCAGTTGCTGATGTTAAAACACTTTATCAACCTGAAGTGTTCCGCAGCACCCTGCTGGAAAAAATTGCTAATGCTGAAAAACATATTTATATCATCTCCCTCTATCTAGAAAACGATGACGCAGGGAGAGATATCCTTAATGCACTTTATGCGGCTAAACAACAACGTCCGAACCTGGACATTAAAGTTCTTGTTGACTGGCATCGGGCACAACGTGGACGAATTGGCGCTGTTGCAATGGCAACTAATGCCGATTGGTATTGTTCCATGGCAGAAACATATTCTGACGTAAAAATTCCAATATTAGGTGTGCCAGTAAATACCCGTGAAGCACTGGGTGTTTTACATTTAAAAGGTTTTATCTTTGATGATACTGTGATTTATAGCGGAGCGAGCATTAATGATGTTTATCTCCACCAACATGACAAATATCGTTATGATCGCTACCACTTGCTCCACAATGCAAAGCTTGCAGAAGCAATGAAGCACTTTGTTGATAATTACATTATCGCTACAGGCGCGGTACAAAAACTGAATTGTAAGAATCGCCCCCGTAGCCCTGAAATTAAAACGCTGATCCGTCAATTTCGTTTTTCTCTGCGACACACGACTTATCAGATAAATAATCAGGCAACGAACGACGAATTGTCTGTCACTCCACTTGCCGGTCTGGGGAAGAAAAACCTTCTAAATAAAACCATCAGTCATCTTATCGCCAGCACAGAACAAAAGCTGGTTATTTGTACTCCATATTTTAACCTTCCAGCTATCATTGCCCGGCTGATTGTTCATCTGCTTCGTCAGGGTAAAAAAGTGGAAATTATTGTTGGCGATAAAACTGCCAACGATTTTTATATTCCACCGGAAGAACCATTTAAAATTATCGGTGCATTGCCATATCTATATGAAATCAACCTGCGCCGTTTTATCAGCAGGCTACAGCGCTATGTGGACAGCAATCAACTCACTGTACGGCTATGGAAAGATGGTGATAATAGCTATCATCTGAAAGGTGTGTGGGTAGATAATCAATGGCAGTTGATTACAGGAAATAATCTTAATCCTCGTGCCTGGGGATTGGATTTAGAAAATGCAATTCTTATCCACGATCCTAATAAAGAAATGCAGGAACAACGTATAAAAGAATTAAATTGTATCCGTACTCATACTACGATTGTCAGTAATTATCAGGAACTGGACAGTATCCAGATTTACCCAGTCAAAGTACGTAAACTTATCCGTCGCTTACGCCGTATCCGGGTAGACAGGCTGATTAATCGTATTCTGTAATTGAATCGATAAAGCTGATTATCTTCTCTGAATCTCTTGTAGCGAATAACTTCAGGGGATTTTTTAATTTAATAAATTCTAGTTCTGCTTAAAAATAATCATTTCAAAGGTATGAAATTCAGGATCTGTTTTTTAGGGTTAAAAAGTAAAGAGAACTAACCCAACGACTACCCGAACTACAATGTTTAAATATTCTATTTAAGAAATATTCTTTAACCGGTCAAATATCACCTCAATTATATGCTGCTTTAAATTTTTATATACAGCATGGCAAATATCACTATTCTTACCAGGTAAAAGAATACAGAGTTTTCTCTTCTAAATCTTGTTTATTAAATCAATACAAATGGAATTAAAATAATGAAATTTATTCTTAACACTGAAACATTATTCAATGTTGCTTTTATAAGATAATAAATAGATTTTCATAATTACTCCTCACTTTAAATTAAACTTTATATGCCAAAGAATATATTTCCTCCAACTAAGAAACTCTCACGGCAAACAGAATGAGATATATTTACATAATTTACTTAAAAAAATAAAAAGGTATTAATGTAATATTACCTGGAAATATTATTTACTCTTAGCGAAAGCCATAAAGACTGACTAAACTTATAATATTGCTAATTTTCTATAAGTTCAAAAACTGGTTTAAGTTATTTTTCTATGCTTGTTGCTATAATATTATTAACATACTGATGGGCTACCTGTTGCCAAAGAAAGCGGAATATTCATCAGATGAAAAACTGGAGTAAATCAATAATAAAATCATCCCCCAAAACGCAAAAACCCCCAGCTTACGCTGAGGGTCTTCACCGAATATCAAGCCTGGCAGTTCCCTACTCTCACATGGGGAGACCCCACACTACCATCGGCGCTACGGCGTTTCACTGCTGAGTTCGGCATGGGGTCAGGTGGGACCACCGCGCTATCCCCGCCAGGCAAATTCATTTCATCCCGACCGTTATGCTCGCCCCCGTTTCCCCGGGCCGCACAACCATCAGAACCAATCTGTTCAACAAGCTGAATCTCTCTCATCTCTCGCACCAAAACACCTTCGGTGTTGTAAGGTTAAGCCGCTCGGTTCATTAGTACTGGTCAGCTCAATGCATCGCTGCACTTACACACCCAGCCTATCCACGTCTTCGTCTTAAACGTTCCTTCCGTGACCTTACGTCAAGGGAAGACTCATCTCAAGGCAAGTTTCCCGCTTAGATGCTTTCAGCGGTTATCTCTTCCGCACTTAGCTACCGGGCTATGCCATTGGCATGACAACCCGTACACCAGTGGTGCGTCCACTCCGGTCCTCTCGTACTAGGAGCAGCCCCTTTCAATCTTCCTGCGCCCACGGCAGATAGGGACCGAACTGTCTCACGACGTTCTAAACCCAGCTCGCGTACCACTTTAAATGGCGAACAGCCATACCCTTGGGACCAACTTCAGCCCCAGGATGTGATGAGCCGACATCGAGGTGCCAAACACCGCCGTCGATATGAACTCTTGGGCGGTATCAGCCTGTTATCCCCGGAGTACCTTTTATCCGTTGAGCGATGGCCCTTCCATGCAGAACCACCGGATCACTAAGACCTACTTTCGTACCTGCTCGAGCCGTCACTCTCGCAGTCAAGCTGGCTTATGCCTTTGCACTAACCTCACGATGTCCGACCGTGATTAGCCAACCTTCGTGCTCCTCCGTTACGCTTTAGGAGGAGACCGCCCCAGTCAAACTACCCACCAGACACTGTCCCCGATGCGGATCACGCACCCGGGTGAGAACATCGAACATTCAAGGGTGGTATTTCAAGGATGGCTCCATGCAGACTGGCGTCCACACTTCCAGGCCTCCCACCTATCCTACACATCAAGGCTCCATGTTCAGTGTCAAGCTATAGTAAAGGTTCACGGGGTCTTTCCGTCTTGCCGCGGGTACACTGCATCTTCACAGCGAGTTCAATTTCACTGAGTCTCGGGTGGAGACAGCCTGGCCATCATTACGCCATTCGTGCAGGTCGGAACTTACCCGACAAGGAATTTCGCTACCTTAGGACCGTTATAGTTACGGCCGCCGTTTACTGGGGCTTCGATCAAGAGCGTCGCACTTACGCGCTAACCCCATCAATTAACCTTCCAGCACCGGGCAGGCGTCACACCGTATACGTCCACTTTCGTGTTTGCACAGTGCTGTGTTTTTAATAAACAGTTGCAGCCAGCTGGTCTCTGCGACTGGCTTCAGCTCCGGGCGCTCGGCCCTTCACCTACCGCCAGCGTGCCTTCTCCCGAAGTTACGGCACCATTTTGCCTAGTTCCTTCACCCGAGTTCTCTCAAGCGCCTGAGTATTCTCTACCTGACCACCTGTGTCGGTTTGGGGTACGATTCAATATGACCTGATGCTTAGAGGCTTTTCCTGGAAGCCGGGCATCAACCACTTCACCGCCGTAGCGGCTCGTCATCACGCCTCAGTGTTGCAGCAGAACGGATTTGCCTGTCCTGCCCACCTACACGCTTAAACCGGGACGACCGTCGCCCGGATGGCCTAGCCTTCTCCGTCCCCCCTTCGCAGTCACATTCAGTACAGGAATATTAACCTGTTTCCCATCGACTACGCTTTTCAGCCTCGCCTTAGGGGTCGACTCACCCTGCCCCGATTAACGTTGGACAGGAACCCTTGGTCTTCCGGCGAGCGGGTTTTTCACCCGCTTTATCGTTACTTATGTCAGCATTCGCACTTCTGATACCTCCAGCGGGCCTCACGACGCCGCCTTCGCCGGCTTACAGAACGCTCCCCTACCCAACGACACATTCATGTCGCTGCCGCAGCTTCGGTGCATGGTTTAGCCCCGTTACATCTTCCGCGCAGGCCGACTCGACCAGTGAGCTATTACGCTTTCTTTAAATGATGGCTGCTTCTAAGCCAACATCCTGGCTGTCTGAGCCTTCCCACCTCGTTTCCCACTTAACCATGACTTTGGGACCTTAGCTGGCGGTCTGGGTTGTTTCCCTCTTCACGACGGACGTTAGCACCCGCCGTGTGTCTCCCGTGATACCATTCTTCGGTATTCGCAGTTTGCATCGGGTTGGTAAGCCGGGATGGCCCCCTAGCCGAAACAGTGCTCTACCCCCGAAGATGAATTCACGAGGCGCTACCTAAATAGCTTTCGGGGAGAACCAGCTATCTCCCGGTTTGATTGGCCTTTCACCCCCAGCCACAAGTCATCCGCTAATTTTTCAACATTAGTCGGTTCGGTCCTCCAGTCAGTGTTACCTAACCTTCAACCTGCCCATGGCTAGATCACCGGGTTTCGGGTCTATACCCTGCAACTTATGCGCCCAGTTAAGACTCGGTTTCCCTGCGGCTCCCCTAAACGGTTAACCTTGCTACAGAATATAAGTCGCTGACCCATTATACAAAAGGTACGCAGTCACCCCTATTAATAGAAGCTCCCACTGCTTGTACGTACACGGTTTCAGGTTCTCTTTCACTCCCCTCGCCGGGGTTCTTTTCGCCTTTCCCTCACGGTACTGGTTCACTATCGGTCAGTCAGGAGTATTTAGCCTTGGAGGATGGGCCCCCCATATTCAGACAGGATACCACGTGTCCCGCCCTACTCGTTGAGTTCACAACTTGTGTGTTTTGGTGTACGGGACTCTCACCCTTTACTGTGCGACTTTCCAGACGCTTCCACTAACACACCCGCTGATTCAGACTCTGGGCTGCTCCCCGTTCGCTCGCCGCTACTGGGGGAATCTCGGTTGATTTCTTTTCCTCGGGGTACTGAGATGTTTCAGTTCCCCCGGTTCGCCTCGTTTGACTATGAATTCATCAAACGATAGTGCAACGGATTGCACTGGGTTTCCCCATTCGGACATCGCCGGCTATTACGCTTCATATCAGCTTACCGACGCTTTTCGCAGATTAGCACGTCCTTCATCGCCTCTGACTGCCTAGGCATCCACCGTGTACGCTTAGTCGCTTAACCTCACAACCCGAAAATGTCTCGGATTGCCGATTGTTGAGAGACTGGTCAATAATACCTCGGTGATATTATCGACGGTTTCAATTTTCAGCTTGTTCCAGATTGTTAAAGAGCATTTATCGTTAAACCGACTTCATCAGAAATCCGCTTAACGATAACACGACGACGGCTTTCACCCGTCATCACCGCAAGTGGCGTCCCCTAGGGGATTCGAACCCCTGTTACCGCCGTGAAAGGGCGGTGTCCTAGGCCTCTAGACGAAGGGGACACAATGGCCGGCTTCGCAGACGCGTCTTGCTCGACTTTCATCAGACAATCTGTGTGAGCACTGCACTCAACCGCATCTCAGGTAAGGAGGTGATCCAACCGCAGGTTCCCCTACGGTTACCTTGTTACGACTTCACCCCAGTCATGAATCACAAAGTGGTCAGCGCCCTCCAAACGGTTAAGCTACCGACTTCTTTTGCAACCCACTCCCATGGTGTGACGGGCGGTGTGTACAAGGCCCGGGAACGTATTCACCGTAGCATTCTGATCTACGATTACTAGCGATTCCGACTTCATGGAGTCGAGTTGCAGACTCCAATCCGGACTACGACAGACTTTATGTGTTCCGCTTGCTCTCGCGAGGTCGCTTCACTTTGTATCCGCCATTGTAGCACGTGTGTAGCCCTACTCGTAAGGGCCATGATGACTTGACGTCATCCCCACCTTCCTCCGGTTTATCACCGGCAGTCTCCTTTGAGTTCCCACCATTACGTGCTGGCAACAAAGGATAAGGGTTGCGCTCGTTGCGGGACTTAACCCAACATTTCACAACACGAGCTGACGACAGCCATGCAGCACCTGTCTCTCAGTTCCCGAAGGCACTTCGCTGTCTCCAGCAAATTCTGAGGATGTCAAGAGTAGGTAAGGTTCTTCGCGTTGCATCGAATTAAACCACATGCTCCACCGCTTGTGCGGGCCCCCGTCAATTCATTTGAGTTTTAACCTTGCGGCCGTACTCCCCAGGCGGTCGATTTAACGCGTTAGCTCCGGAAGCCACTCCTCTTAGGGAACAACCTCCAAATCGACATCGTTTACCGCGTGGACTACCAGGGTATCTAATCCTGTTTGCTCCCCACGCTTTCGCACCTGAGCGTCAGTCTTCGTCCAGGGGGCCGCCTTCGCCACCGGTATTCCTCCACATCTCTACGCATTTCACCGCTACACATGGAATTCTACCCCCCTCTACGAGACTCTAGCCAACCAGTCTTAGATGCCGTTCCCAGGTTAAGCCCGGGGATTTCACATCTAACTTAATTGACCGCCTGCGTGCGCTTTACGCCCAGTCATTCCGATTAACGCTTGCACCCTCCGTATTACCGCGGCTGCTGGCACGGAGTTAGCCGGTGCTTCTTCTGCGGGTAACGTCAACATACCGCTCTGTTCAAGCGATATCCTTCCTCCCCGCTGAAAGTACTTTACAACCCGAAGGCCTTCTTCATACACGCGGCATGGCTGCATCAGGCTTGCGCCCATTGTGCAATATTCCCCACTGCTGCCTCCCGTAGGAGTCTGGGCCGTGTCTCAGTCCCAGTGTGGCTGGTCATCCTCTCAGACCAGCTAGGGATCGTCGCCTAGGTAGGCCATTACCCTACCTACCAGCTAATCCCATCTGGGTTCATCCGCGGGCGTGAGGCCCTTTCAGGTCCCCCACTTTGGTCTTGCGACATTATGCGGTATTAGCCACCGTTTCCAGTGGTTATCCCCCGCCCTCGGGCAGATCCCCAGACATTACTCACCCGTCCGCCGCTCGTCAGCAAAAATGCAAGCATTTTCCTGTTACCGCTCGACTTGCATGTGTTAGGCCTGCCGCCAGCGTTCAATCTGAGCCATGATCAAACTCTTCGATTAAAAGCTTGATGCTCAAAGAAACTGACTGTTCATTCGTTATGAATTAACTGTTGTTCACTCTTTAAGACTTTAGTGTATTCTTTTGTGATACCGTCTTGTGAGTGCCCACACAGATTGTCTGATTAATTGTTAAAGAGCAGGCTGAAATAAAAAGTAATATTCTCGTTCAGCCGGGCTGCGTATACTACGCTTTTCGCCCGCAGAGTCAAGCGCTTATTTGCTTTGTTCTGCCTGGCCTCACACGTTTTGTCAGCGTTGTGTCGGTCAGTGGTGGCGCATTATAGGGAGTTCTTCGGCGCTGGCAAGCGTTTAATTACAAAAAGAATCCGATCGCTCGCCAATTAAGCAAAAACAGTGCTGAATTGCGATTCCTTGCACAAAATGGCAAAAAAAGAGGCAGTTCCCTACCTCTTTAATATCTTCAGTTAAGTATAAAGTTATTGTTTTGCCACTATATGGCTATTTTCCACATCCAGAGTAACTGGTTTTCCTGGTAATAACTGACCAGAAAGTATCTTTTGAGCTAATGGGTTTTCGATTTCCTGCTGGATAGCTCGTTTCAATGGTCGTGCCCCATACACAGGATCGAACCCAGCCTCTCCTAGCATTTCCAACACTTGCTGAGTAATAGTAACCTGATAGCCACGCTCTTCCAGACGTTTGTACAAACGTTGCAATTGAATATCTGCAATTGCTGACAAATGCCGACGTCCTAACGGATGGAACACAACAACCTCATCAATACGGTTAATAAACTCTGGTCTGAAATGATGGCTAACAGTTTCCATCACCATATCTTTCATTTCGCCATAATTTAGGTTACCAAAACGCTCTTGAATCATGTCTGAACCCAGGTTAGAAGTCATGATCACAACCGTGTTACGGAAATCAACAGTACGACCTTGCCCATCAGTCAATCGACCATCATCCAGCACCTGCAACAAAATGTTAAAAACATCCGAATGCGCTTTTTCCACCTCATCAAGCAAAATAACAGAGTAAGGCCGACGACGAACAGCCTCCGTCAAATAACCGCCTTCTTCGTAACCAACATATCCTGGGGGCGCTCCCACAAGCCGTGATACTGCATGCTTTTCCATAAATTCAGACATATCGATACGCACCATTGCATCATCGCTGTCAAACAGGAAATTAGCCAAAGCTTTGCATAACTCAGTTTTACCCACTCCGGTTGGGCCAAGGAACAAGAATGAACCAATCGGACGATTTGGATCAGATAATCCAGCCCGATTGCGGCGAATCGCATTGGATACCGCATCTACCGCTTCATCCTGACCAATAACTCGTTTGTGCAATTCTTGTTCCATACGCAGCAGCTTATCTTTTTCACTCTCAAGCATTCTGGAAACAGGAATACCCGTCCAACGAGCAAGAATTTCAGCAATTTCCGCATCGGTCACTTTGTTACGGAGCAGTTTCATAGGCTTACCTTCAGCTTGTGTGGCTGCGGCAAGCTGTTTCTCCAGCCCAGGTATTTTCCCATACTGAATTTCAGACATCTTCGCTAAATCACCACTACGGCGAGCTTGTTCCAGACTGATACGGGCATTTTCCAGTTCTGCTTTTATATTCTGAGTACCAGTAAGCTCAGCTTTCTCAGCTTTCCATTCTTCTTCTAGTTCAGAATATTCACGTTCTTTCTCAACCAGCTCTTCATTGAGCATTTCAAGCCGTTTTTTACTGGCATCATCAGATTCTTTTCTCAGTGCCTGCTGTTCCAGCTTTAATTGAATAACCCGACGTTCCAGACGGTCCAGCGTTTCAGGTTTTGAGTCCATTTGCATACGTAGACTGGCACCAGCTTCATCAATCAGGTCGATAGCTTTATCCGGCAACATACGATCTGAGATATAACGATGAGATAAAGTTGCTGCCGCGACAATCGCAGGGTCTGTAATCTGTACATGATGATGTAGTTCATAACGTTCTTTCAGACCACGCAAAATAGCGATGGTATCTTCTACTGAAGGTTCTGCAACGTAGACTTTTTGGAAACGACGTTCCAGTGCCGCATCTTTTTCAATATATTGGCGATATTCATCCAATGTAGTTGCGCCTACACAGTGAAGTTCACCGCGGGCCAGAGCGGGTTTCAGCATGTTACCGGCATCCATTGCCCCCTCAGCTTTACCTGCACCAACCATAGTATGCAATTCGTCAATAAACAGAATGATACTGCCTTCCTGTTTAGAAAGATCATTCAGCACACCTTTCAATCGCTCTTCGAATTCACCACGATATTTAGCTCCTGCTAACAATGCCCCCATATCCAGAGAAAGAACCCGCTTATTTTTCAGCCCTTCAGGGACTTCTCCATTAATAATTCGTTGAGCAAGCCCTTCGACAATGGCCGTTTTACCGACTCCAGGTTCACCAATCAAGACAGGATTATTTTTGGTACGGCGTTGCAATACTTGAATAGTGCGGCGAATTTCTTCATCACGGCCAATCACCGGATCAAGTTTGCCTTGTTCAGCACGTTCGGTCAGATCAATGGTATATTTCTTAAGAGCTTGACGTTGATCTTCCGCGCCCTGGTCATTAATTTTCTCACCACCACGCATTTGTTCTATTGCCTTAGTGACTTTTTCTTTTGTTGCTCCGACAGTTTTCAATATGTCACTCAATGTGCCACGCTCTTCCAGCGCTGCCAGAACAAATAATTCTGAGGAAATAAAATTATCCCCCGCTTTTTGTGCTAGTTTGTCACACAGATTTAAATGACGAATTAAGCCATTAGATGGTTGCACATCACCACCAACACCCTGTACCCGCGGCAAACGTTCTAAAGCCTGCTCAAGCTGATTGCTGAAACAGCCTGCATCGATTCCAACTAATATTAATAACGGACGAACAGAGCCACCTTCTTGTTTTAACAGTGAGCTCATCAAGTGAATTGGTTCGATGAATTGATTATCATGTCCCAGCGCAAAGGACTGGGCGTCAGCGAGAGCAAGCTGGAATTTATTAGTAAGACGATCCAGACGCATAACACCTCCAATACTGATTTCAGAATTTTGCTACTGGAGATTAAATGAGGCCATTCCTCAAATATTCAAGGTGATTCTGAAAAGCAAATTATGAGGCATTCTCTTATGCGCCAGTGGATCGCCCTATGGGATAGGTTATATCAGCCAGATTAAAGTTGCCATACGTCCAGTGATCCCATCACGACGATAAGAGAAAAATTTCTCTTTATTACTAACAGTACACTCAATCCCGCCAAAAATCGCTTTTATACCAACAGATTGCAATTTTAATTTTGCCAGCAAATATATATCTGCTAAATATTTCTCACCAAAAGGCATAAAAGCTTTATTTAGATCAGAATCCTGTGCAATGAACGCTTCCATAACTTCACTGCCAACTTCAAATGCTTTCGCGCCAATTGCCGGTCCTAACCAAGCTTGAATCTGATCAGGCTTAGTTTTAAATTGAGCAACCGTATTTTCTAACACTCCAGCGCATAGACCACGCCAACCAGCATGAGCGGCTGCAACCTCATCACCAGCAGAACTACAAAACAGTACAGGCAGGCAATCTGCTGTCATCACAGCGCAAACCTGCCCGGGAATGTTGGTGTAAACAGCATCAGCTTTATTATCTTCCACTGGCTGACCATCAAGACTTACAACACGAGTGCCATGAACCTGTTCTAACCAGGCCGGCTGTTGAGGCAATTCTGCCACTTTAGCCAGAATATGCCTGTTTTGTTCAACCACATCAGGCTCATCGCCAACATGCTTACCAAGATTCAGACTATCATAAGGTGACAAACTGATTCCTCCCAAGCGGGTGGAACTACAGGCTTTTACTGTCGGCGGTTGTGACCAGTTTGGAAAAATAAGCGGCGTCATTTACCAATCCATTTCGTCTTTAAATGCTTCTGCATCTGCTTTTAATGCATTAATCAGAATAACCATATCTTCAGGTAAGTTAGCATGCCATTCCATTTCAATTCCGGTAATCGGATGATAAAGACGTAGCATTGTGGCGTGCAATGCCTGACGATCAAAGTTACGCATCACATCGCGGAATTCATCGGAAGCGCCTTTCAAAGGACGAGAACGACCACCATACAGAGGATCTCCCACCAACGAGTGACTAATATGGGCCATGTGGACACGTATCTGATGCGTTCTACCTGTTTCCAACCGCAAACGCAAACGGGTATGTGCCCTGAAATGCTCCATCACCCGATAGCGGGTAATCGCAGGTTTTCCCATCGGATGTACTGCCATATGTGTACGTTTTGTCGGGTGACGCGAAATAGGCTCTTCAACTATTCCACCAGCAGTCATACGACCTGTCGCTACAGCTTCATACTCGCGGGTAATTTCGCGCAGTTGGAGTGATTCCACTAAACGGGTTTGAGCAGGAACAGTTTTAGCAATGACCATAAGCCCTGTCGTATCTTTATCAAGGCGGTGAACAATACCCGCCCGGGGAACATCGGCTATTTCAGGGTAACGATATAACAGAGCATTTAATACTGTACCGTCTGGATTTCCCGCACCTGGATGAACAACCAAATTACGTGGCTTATTTATTACCAGAATATCATCATCTTCATAGACAATATCTAACGGAATATTCTGAGGTTCCCAACGTGCATCTTCCTCAATGATGGCATCAATTGAGATTTCTTCACCTCCAAGCATTTTTTCTTTTGGCTTATTGATTAATTTGCCATTAACCTGAACTCTGTCGTCCAAGATCCAATCTTTTATGCGTGATCTTGAATAATCAGGGAACAATTCGGCCAAAGCCTGATCTAAACGTTGACCGAGCTGAGAATCGGCGACTGTTGTATTAAGTCGTATTTGTTGTGCCATATATTGTTTCTACACTTACGTTGAGTTTTGACGGCAGAGCCGATTAATTTAATATAGTGTGCTATTGTAACTCGATCTTTTGCCGGGAGCTTCATGGATAGTCTCCCAGAAAAACACTCAGAGGATAATCAACACGTGATGATACGCATAAAACATCTGGTGGCAGCAGCCACATTGAGCCTGGTACTTGCCGGGTGCTCTGGTAGTAAAAATGCTGTCCCAGACAGCCCACCTTCGGAAATTTACTCCGCTAGTCAGAAAAAGCTGCAAAACGGTGACTATAAACCTGCGATCTCGCAATTGGAAACCCTCGATAACCGCTATCCATTTGGCCCTTATTCACAGCAAGTACAACTTGATCTGATTTATGCTTATTATAAATCCTCTGACTTGGCAATGGCATTAGCTTCCATTGACCGCTTCATGCGCCTAAACCCAACTCACCCCAACATTGATTATGTTCTGTATATGCGCGGATTAACCTCACAAACATTGGATAACAGCGCACTGCAAAGTTTCTTCGGCATTGACCGCTCAGATCGTGACCCTGAACATGCCAGGGCATCATTCAGGGATTTTAGCCAATTAGTACGTTATTATCCTAACAGTCTATATGCTGCCGATGCCAGTAAACGTTTAGTGTCCATCAAAGAGCGCCTGGCGAAATATGAACTTTCTGTTGTGGAATATTATAACAAACGCGGCGCTTATGTTGCGGTGGTAAATCGAGCGGAACAAATGCTGCGAGATTATCCTGACACACAGTCAACCCTGAAGGCACTACCTTATATGGAAAAGGCTTATACGCGTTTGGGTTTAACGGCACAGGCAGATAAAGTAGCAAAACTCATTGCTGCTAATCCAACATAAAGAAGCAGACAAAATAAAACAGCAGTTCCGGCTGCTGTTTTATTTTTTACTTAATAAAACACAAAAAAGGGCTGTTTATCAAGAGGGTTAATAAAGACTCAACTTATCAATAATGTCTCATAAACTTTCATTCCGCAATAGATATTCTTCGTATTTTTATCGCTAATCACAATTACTTCAACTACTTGCCACACATCTGATTAAAGGTGATTTAGATCACATTTTCCATGAAAAAGGAATGTATGCTGAAATTATTGAAGGTGGATAATCAATAATGAGAGGTAACTATATGATAGTGAACATTACCAGCAAACAAATGGAGATTACCCCGGCAATTCGCAACCACGTAGAAAACCGTCTGAGTAAACTGAATAAATGGCAAGTAAACCTGATAAATCCTCATATTATTCTATCAAAAGGCCCTCAGGTTTTTATGGCTGATGCAACCATAAGTATACCAAATGGTACGTTAGTTGCGGGTGCAAAGCATGAAGATATGTATGTTGCCATCAATGAATTGTTAGCAAAACTGGAACGTCAGTTAAATAAAGTACAACATAAAGGAGAAGCACGCCGTACTTATAACAGTGTTAAAGAATCAAATCTTGATCCAGAAACACAACAATAAAATAACTATGGCTTGTCTCTAACGCGTCCGATTTGGGCGCGTTTTTTTATTGACAGAAACAACAACATAAGGTTAATTAGAGTACATTGTTTATATGGGCTGTGAATATGATGAATACAAACCTGTTTTTCTTCTCCTTCTTTTTTACCTTCCCCTAAGGGGAGGCTTTCGTCCTTGAAGAAAGAACCAGAAGACGAACAGCAAGCCTCCCAATTGGGAGGCTTTTTTCTGTCCACTGCAAACATATTATTGTCAGAATATGAATAACCAATTAGGAACTCATTATGGATCAAAACAATTTGCTGAAAATACGGAAAAAAGTCAGCGAACTTGATTTAAAGTTACTGATTTTACTGGCAGAACGACGCCAATTAGCCTCTGATATCGCACAAACTAAATTACAGGATAATCGTCCCATCAGAGACAAAGATCGTGAACGGGAGCTATTGGATATTCTAATTAAAAAAGGAAAAAGCCACGGGCTTGATGGTTTCTATATCACCCGTCTGTTTCAAACGATCATCGAAGATTCTGTCCTCACTCAGCAAGCATTATTACAGCAACACCTCAATCAAACACCCTACGATTCAGCTCGTATTGCATTCCTTGGTCCTCGTGGTTCCTATTCTCATATCGCAGCCCGCCAATATGCAGCACGTCATTTTGATCAATTGATTGAATGCAGTTGCCATAAGTTCCAGGATATCTTCCCCTTGGTTGAAACCGGACAGGCTGATTACGGAATCTTACCAATTGAGAACACCAGTTCTGGCTCTATCAATGATGTTTATGACTTATTGCAACATACCAGTTTGTCAATTGTAGGAGAAATAACAATTCCCATTAACCATTGCCTGCTAGTTGCAAGAAATACAGAACTATCACAGATAAAAACGGTTTACAGTCACCCTCAACCATTCCAACAATGCAGTCAATATATTAATCAATTCCCGCATTGGAAAATTAAATATTGCGAAAGCACCGCCGCAGCTATGCAAAAAGTCGCTGAACAGAATTCACCAGAAATTGCAGCTTTAGGCAGTGAAGCCGGTGGGGCGCTTTATCAGTTACAAGTCCTGGAACAAAATCTGGCAAATCAATCACATAATATTACCCGTTTTATTATCGTTGCCCGTCAGCCTATTGAGGTTTCAGAACAGGTACCATCCAAAACAACATTTATTATGGCTACTGGGCAACAAGCGGGAGCGTTAGTAGATGCACTTATGGTGCTAAAAGAACATAATATCATTATGAGTAAACTGGAATCTCGCCCGATTAGCGGAAATCCGTGGGAAGAGATGTTTTATATTGATGTCCAGGCTAATATTCGTTCAATCAATATGCAACATGCCCTGAAAGCATTAGCGGAAATTACTCATTCATTAAAAGTATTGGGATGTTACCCAACAGAAAGTGTAGTTCCAGTCAGTCCATCCTGATTAAAAAGAACCGGATATTTCGATATCCGGTTCAGATTATTGACAAAGTGCTGGTTTTTTATCCGGCATTTTGTTTTAATTAAGTTCCGTTCACTCAACGGAGCTTGCCACCATGTTAAGACCCCCCCCTCTCCAGACTTTCCCGCCAGAAACGCTCTCGCTTGACGAGCTGGTCCCTAAAAATCATTTGGTCCGTCAAGTCGATGCTGCCATTGATTTCGAATTTATCCGCGAATTAGTCGCCCCGTTGTATTGCCACAATAATGGCCGTCCTGCTATCGATCCGGTCATGCTGATTAAAATGATGTGACTCGGCTACTTGTTTGGCGTCCCCAGTGAACGCCGTCTGGTACAGGAAATTCAGGTTAATGTGGCTTACCGCTGGTTTCTGCGCCTCGGACTGACAGAAAAGGTCCCTGATGCCTCAACCCTGAGCCAGAACCGCCGCCGCCGTTTCAATCATACCGCGGTCTTCCAACAGATTTTTGACCACATTGTTGAACAGGCGATAGCCAAAGGATTTGTGGGCGGACACGTACTCTATACCGACAGCACCCACCTGAAAGCCAGTGCCAATCCGCATAAATCGGAGAATGTCATGCGGTCGGTTCCCCCCGGCGCCTATGTTGACGCACTGGATAAAGCCGTCACTCAAGACCGGGCGGCAGCTGGAAAAAAAGCCTGAAGCCAGCCCTAAAGGAACGGCAGAGAAAGACGAAGGTCAGTATCGTCGATCCGGAAAGCGGGTTTATGCACCGGACCAACAAACCCAGGGGGTTCTTTTACCTTGACCACCGTACCGTGGATGGGCAAGTCGGTATTATCACCGATACCTACGCCACACCGGGTAATGTCCACGACAGCCAGCCTTTTATCAAGCGTTTGACGCGTCAGTTAGAGCGTTTTGCTCTCAATCCCCTCGCGGTTGGGTTGGATGCGGGCTATTTTACGGCCCCGGTTTGTTATCTGACGGAACAGTTAGGCATTATCCCCATCATAGGTTATCGCCGGCCGAATAAGGGACCAAATACCTTTCAGAAGAAACATTTCACCTATGACCAGCTACAGGATTGTTATGTCTGCCCGCAGGGAGAAAAACTGATTTATACCACAACCGACCGTCAGGGATACCGGCATTATCAGGCCCCGGCGGCTATCTGCCAGTGTTGCCCGCAGCGTGATGCCTGCACGCACGCGAAAGGCGGAAAAACGATAACCCGTCATATCTGGGAGGCCAGTAAAGAGCAGGCCAGAGAAAACCGGCTAACGGAATGGGGTAAAAAAGTTTACAAGCGACGAAAGGAAACAATAGAGCGCAGTTTTGCGGATGCGAAGCAACATCACGGGCACCGTTATGCCCATTTTCGCGGGTTGCAGAAGGTGCAAATACAGTGTCTTTTGGCGGCAACTGCCCAAAATATCAAGAAGATAGCCTTGCTGGTCGCGATGCTTTGTTGTTTTTATCTCTGGAGGGCGAGCCAGTCAATGCCCGCGAAGCGAAAATAACGCCCTGACGGGCGATTGAATCGGGTCAATGAGGAAAATGAGTTGTATTATGATTCGTAATGAAAGGAACAAACCCCATTATTTTCAATGGGGTTTGTCAGCGGTCTGAACCGGATATTTCGATATCCGGTTCTTTTTAATTATTGACGACTATCATTCGCTTGTTGAAGCAATACTCTGCTCTCTTTCATAAAGTGAAGCGCATAATCACCAAACCATTCACTAACATCTTTAAAACTGCTGATAAAAGCCTGTTTATCCTGGTTTTCCAGTAACTCAAGCGCTTGTCCAAAACTTTGGTGATAACGACGTATAAGATCAATATTCTCTGGCGATGACATAATAATATCAGCGTAAAGCTGAGGATCTTGCGCAAACAATCGCCCTACCATAATCAGTTCCAAGCGGTAAATTGGTGAGGATATTGATAATAATTGTTGTAAATCAGTATCTTCCTGTGCGAGATGTTGCCCATAAGCGAACGTCGTGAAGTGGCGTAACACCTGGATAAAACTCATATTTTTATCATGCTGTTCAGCATCCATCTGATGTAGGCAAGCCCCCCAAATCAGCAGCTGTTCCAAAAACCACTGATAAGCTTCCTCCTGGCGTCCGTCACAGTAAACAACAACCTGTTTTGCCAAGCTGCCTACATCCGGCCCAAACATAGGATGTAGCCCCAGTACTGGTCCTTTGTGCACATCAAGCATAGCCTGTAATGGTTTCTGTTTGATAGATGCCAAATCCACCAAAATACAATGGTCAGGTAATGGTGGTAAACGGCGAATAACCTCTTCTGTCAGATGAATAGGTACACTGATAATGACCATGCCTGCACCAGCCAAAATCTGCTCTGCGTCAGGCCAATCTTGTGATTCCAGATTTTTAACTTCATAACCAGACAAAGTTAACAGGCGACCAAACAGTCTCCCCATTTTACCCAAACCACCAACAATGACTATCGACCCTAATTGAGGGCAAAGAGTTTTAAATCCTTTGTCATTTTCGCTGGTATAAGACTCCCGCATAATGCGACGCAGAATATCTTCAATTAAATCCGGTGGAACACCAAAATCTTCAGCCTCTTGCCGACGTGAAGCAAGCATCGCCGTTTCTCTGTCAGGCGCATAAATTGGCAACCCATTTTGGCTTTTTACCTCACCAACCTCTGCAACTAATTCCAGTCGCTTTGCCAGTAAATCCAGCAAAGCTTTATCCACTTCATCAATCTTGTCCCGTAATTGAGATAATTCAGCCACCATACTTATTATCCTGCTTTTTTCAATATCGTAATTCTTTGCGACAATTGCGGACTGATTTGCTGATGCAATTTTCTCAGAACTGCTTCTGTAGTCTGCCAACTAATACAAGCGTCAGTCACTGAAACACCATATTTCATTTCACTACGAGGTTGCTCAGAAGATTGGTTACCTTCATTAATATGGCTCTCCAACATAATCCCAGTGATAGATTGGTTACCCGAAATAATCTGCTCTGCTACAGAATCTACAACCTCGCTTTGGCGACGAAAGTCTTTATTAGAGTTACCATGGCTGCAATCAATCATCAAGGAAGGCAATAATCCAGACTTCATCATCTGCTGTTCACATTCCATTACATGTTCGGCGCTGTAATTAGGTGTTTTACCCCCACGTAAAATAATGTGTCCATTCGGATTCCCTTGTGTTTGTAACAAACATACCTGCCCTGACTGATTTATTCCCATAAAACGATGTGGCATAGCGGCTGCACGCATCGCATTAATTGCCGTACTCAAGCTACCATCAGTCCCATTTTTGAAACCAACCGGCATAGACAAACCTGAAGCCATTTCCCGGTGCGTCTGAGATTCTGTCGTTCTTGCACCAATTGCCGACCAACTAAACAAATCTCCTAAATACTGTGGACTATTCGGATCTAAAGCCTCTGTTGCAAGAGGTAATCCCATTTTAACCAAGCTAATTAGTAAACGACGGGCAATATGCAAACCAGCTTCCACATCAAATGAACCATCCATGAACGGATCGTTAATAAGACCTTTCCAACCCACTGTTGTACGAGGTTTTTCAAAATAGACACGCATTACGATGTACAGACTGTCACTTAATTCAGAAGAAAGTACCGCCAAACGATGAGCATAATCCAGAGCTGCATCCACGTCATGAATAGAGCAAGGACCACATACGACCAGCAAACGGGGATCACGATGCTGAATAATGTCAGCAATTATTTTACGTGCATTTGCAATAGCATGCAGATCATTACCACTGAGTGGATATTGTTGTTTTAGTTCTGCCGGAGTTATAAGAATTTGTTCACCACTGATGTGAACGTTATTAAGTGCATCTTTTTGTATGAACATTTCGGCTGTCTCCTCAAATTGTCATTCTGTGTTAATTTATTTTTATGTATTTGACCAATAACATATCATGCATCGTAAAGAACACAATCCAATTGTGTAAATAAAATATAAATAGTGTAAATTTTTATTTACAACAATGAAGTTTTAATCCAAATTATAAATATATTCAGGAATTTATTAATAATATTAAAATTATCCCAAACAAAAATACATTAGCAATAATTATCATTTTTAAATAAAGATATTAAAACACAAGAATTAATATTTTATTATTATTGATTTTGTATATTTACATTTTAAAATCATTAAGTAAAAACAAAATATTCATCCCGTTTTTATTATTGAAAACAAATAACATTAACAATCGTATTTTATATTTCAGTTAAATTATCTCAATTTATTTATATGAAATTAATGAATCATGCTAATAAAATATTAAGTTATGTCAAACTCACTCTTTTTATTAATTCATTAAGGAAATTTATGATAATACTGCAGCCAGCAATATAATAGTTATATGCTTATTACCAGCAGACGTTATGAAGGGAATCTGTGTTATCAATTCTTATATAGGTTATATCCTGATGAAAATATTGATGCAGATCTTTACTAAATTCAATATTAAGGGCCGGATAATCCCGCCTTTTCATTAAAAGAATCGCTACAGAGCTTGCTGCAAAAAAGCGACCAATTCCTGATTAACTTTATGTGGTTGCTCCAATGTGGAAATATGCCCCGCATCCTGAATGACAACATAATCACAGCGAAGTATTTCAGCCATCAAGTAACCTTCCAGAGGCAGACGAGACATATCTTGCTCACCTGTGATAACAAGAGCTGGCATATCTAATTTTTCCAACAAATGAGTTCTATCTTCACGTCCAAAAATCATTCGCCCTAACGGAACGATACTATTACATAATACTTCCTCAGGAATTGTTAAAAATATAAAAAAAGAGGCCAGCAATTGCTGGCCTCTTCAACGATAACTTTCGGATGTAACGAAAGCGTATTATTTGCTGTTCAAACGCTCTTTAATACGAGCAGCTTTACCAGAACGCTCACGCAGATAGTACAATTTAGCTCTACGAACAGCACCACGACGTTTAACGCTAATGCTGTCTACGACTGGGGAGTGAGTTTGGAATACACGCTCAACACCTTCGCCGTTAGAAATCTTGCGAACAGTGAATGCAGAGTGCAGACCGCGGTTACGGATAGCGATAACCACGCCCTCGAATGCCTGCAGACGTTTCTTAGAACCTTCTACGACCCATACCTTAACTTCCACGGTGTCACCCGGACGGAATGAAGGTACGTCTTGCTTCATCTGCTCTTGTTCAAGTTGTTTAATAATGTTGCTCATAATAATTCTCTTACCCTAGGTAAACTGATATATCAAAGACATTCATTCCCTTCAGGGAATATGTCTGGATTAATTCGTTGCTTCAGTTAGATGTTCCCGTTGGAACTCTGTCAGCAATATCCTTTGCTCGTCAGTCAGAGCTAGGTTTTCCAGAAGTTCAGGTCTTCTAAGCCAAGTCCGGCCAAGCGATTGTTTCATACGCCAGCGATTAATTTCAGCATGATTCCCCGATAACAGAACGGGTGGAACTTCCATGCCATCCAATACCTCCGGGCGGGTATAGTGCGGACAATCCAGCAATCCATCAGCAAAAGAGTCTTCCTCAGCCGATGCCCGATGCCCCAAAACTCCCGGAATGAACCGGGAAACAGAGTCAATCATGGTCATTGCAGGAATTTCACCACCACTGAGCACGTAATCACCGATAGACCATTCTTCGTCAATCTCAGTTTGAATAACCCGCTCATCTATCCCTTCATAGCGGCCACAAATCAGAATCAGTTTCTCATTTGTTGCCAGCTCACAAACGCCTTGTTGATTGAGTTTGCGCCCCTGAGGTGAAAGATAAATCACCTTTGCACCTTCGCCTACCGCAGTTTTTGCTGCATGAATAGCTTCCCGTAAAGGCTGAACCATCATCAACATGCCTGGACCACCGCCGTAAGGCCGATCGTCAACAGTACGATGCCGGTCGTAGGTAAAATCCCGTGGATTCCAGCATTCAATACTTAACAGGCCATTCTTTACTGCCCGGCCAGTTACCCCATAATCGGTTATTGCGCGGAACATTTCAGGAAACAGGCTAATAACCCCAATCCACATTACAGCGTCCCACTCATTTAAACCGTTTATAACCGGAGTTTAAAAACCAGGATCCCAATCTACTTCAATAGTTTTAGTAGCGAGATCGACTTTCTTGATAACCTGCCCATCAAGAAACGGAATCAGCCGTTCCTTGACACCGAATGCATCTTTCAGGTTTGCTTTAACTACCATTACATCATTAGAACCGGTTTCCATCATGTCATTGACAGTACCCAGGCTATAACCCGTTGTGCTTACTACCTGGCAACCCATCAGGTCTTTCCAGTAGTAATCACCCGCATCCAGTTCCGGTAGTTGCGCTGAATCTACGGTAATTTCGCAATTAATCAGTAAATTCGCAGCATCCCGATCATCAATACCTTTAATTTTGACGATCATATCCTGATTGTGGTGTTTCCAGGCTTCCAGTTCGATGTGTTGCCACCGACCTGCCCGTTGGATAAACCACGGTTGATACTCAAAAATGTCTTCGGCATGTTCGGTGGAAGAAAAAACTCTGAGCCAACCACGAATACCATAAGTTGAACCCAGTTTTCCCAATACGATTGGACTCACAGGAAGTTCAAGGCTAGTTTGCTTGCTCATAGTTACCACCGCGACAGATTAAGCTGCTTTTTTAGCGTCTTTGATCAGTGAAGAAACACGATCAGACACAGTTGCACCCAGACCCACCCAATGTTCAATGCGGTCCAGATCTAAACGCAGTGCTTCTGCTTTCCCTGTTGCGATAGGGTTGAAGAAGCCAACGCGCTCAATAAAGCGACCATCACGCGGGTTGCGGCTATCGGTCACGACTACTTGATAAAACGGACGCTTTTTTGCGCCGCCACGAGCTAAACGAATTGTTACCATAACATCCTCATTAGTTAACAAAACAACCAGACTCCATCGAGGAATGAAGTCCGGCTGTCAGATAAAAAGCCCGAAAAGTTTACTCACTTTGGCGCAAAAAGCAATCCAAAGTGGATATTCTTCGAGACTTTATCAATTAACGGCCCATAAATCCGGGTGGCATCATGCCTTTCATGCCACGCATCATTTTTGCCAGACCACCTTTCTTCATTTTCTTCATCATGCGCTGCATTTCGTCGAATTGTTTAAGCAGGCGGTTAACATCCTGAACCTGAGTACCGGAACCACTGGCAATACGGCGTTTACGAGAACCTTTGATAATTTCCGGCTTTTCCCGCTCTTTACGCGTCATGGAATTTATAATAGCTTCCATTT
This sequence comes from Photorhabdus thracensis, assembly GCF_001010285.1. GTDB lineage: Bacteria > Pseudomonadota > Gammaproteobacteria > Enterobacterales > Enterobacteriaceae > Photorhabdus > Photorhabdus temperata. The sequence goes on from NZ_CP011104.1 coordinate 452,278, forward strand.
TCACCAGCACTTTATCATCCATCTGAGATTTTACTGCATCAGGCACCTGAGACATTCCCGGCATTTTGCTTAACATACTCGCCATACCACCCATATTGCGCATCTGCTTAAGCTGGTCCAGAAAGTCATTTAAATCGAAACCATCACCTTTTTTTAGTTTAGAAGCCAGCTTTTCCGCCTGGGTACGATCGACTTTACTTTCAATTTCTTCAATCAGGGAAAGAACATCTCCCATCCCAAGAATTCGAGAGGCAATACGATCCGGGTGGAAAGGCTCCAGTGCATCAGTTTTTTCACCAACACCCAGGAATTTAATTGGCTTACCCGTGATATGGCGAATAGACAGGGCAGCGCCGCCACGAGCATCACCATCGACTTTAGTCAACACCACACCCGTCAGTGGCAATGCCTCATTGAAAGCTTTTGCTGTATTCGCAGCATCCTGGCCCGTCATAGCATCAACAACAAACAGGGTTTCCACTGGATTAATAGCTTCATGAACCTGTTTGATTTCATCCATCATGGCTTCGTCAACATGCAGACGACCCGCAGTATCCACCAACAGCACATCATAGAATTTCAACTTAGCGTGCTGTACAGCTTTAGTCACGATATCGACCGGTTTTTCCTGAGCATCAGAAGGATAGAAATCAATACCGACTGCCTGCGCCAACGTTTCAAGCTGTTTGATCGCGGCCGGACGATAGACGTCAGCAGATACCACTAAAACTTTTTTCTTTTGTTTTCCTTTCAGAAAATTACCCAGCTTAGCAACGCTGGTCGTTTTACCTGCACCTTGCAAACCGGCCATCAATACGACAGCCGGAGGTTGGGTAGAGAGATTCAGTTCACTGTTAACTTCTCCCATCGCCTTAACCAGTTCATTCTGAACAATTTTGACAAATTCCTGTCCGGGAGTAAGGCTTTTGTTAACTTCGTGGCCTACCGCGCTCTCCTTAACACACGAAATAAAGTCACGCACTACAGGCAATGCAACATCAGCCTCAAGTAAAGCCATGCGAACTTCGCGCAGTGTCTCTTTAATATTGTCTTCAGTCAGTCGCCCACGGCCACTGATATTGCGCAATGTGCGCGATAGTCTGTCGGTTAAATTATCAAACATTGTCTCTGCTCAATTTTTAAAAATGGGCTACCTGTAAGCGTATTCTGAAAATTATAACACGATGATAAAGGGATCTCTGCACAGAGATTCGCACGGATGATTAACAACGGTTGGAGGCTATCCTTGCTGGCGTTATACTTAAGTTTTAATTCACCTAAAAATCGCTAAAACGACTAACGCTATGCCAGTATTCTCTATAATTGCTTTATTCGCTTATTTACTCAGCCTGGTACTGATTATTCCCGGCTTACTGCGAAAACCGAATGGATACCGCAGACTGGCATTGCTTTCAGCGATTATCGCTTTAATCTGTCATGCTATCGCACTTAAATACAAGATCTTTCACGTCAGCAGTGGGCAGAACCTCACACTCTTGAACCTAGGTTCCATTGTCAGCTTACTTATCTGCATCATAATGACAATTGTCGCTTCCCATGGACGTGCCTGGTTCCTACTGCCCATTGTCTATAGTTTTGCCATGATAAATCTGGCATTAGCCAGCTTTATGCCCGGTGAATTCATTACTCATCTGGAAGCCAGCCTTGAATTATCTATTCATATTGGCTTGGCTCTGCTTGGCTATGCGACTTTGCTTATCGCTGCACTATATGCTCTACAACTTGGGTGGCTGGATCATCAGCTTAAAAATAAAAAGCTGACTTTTACTCCGGATATGCCCCCACTGATGTTCATCGAACGTAAAATGTTCCATATCACTCAGGTTGGCGTAATATTACTGACTCTGACACTCTGTACCGGCATCCTCTATATGGATAATATTTTCAGTAAGGAAAACATCCATAAAGCAGTTCTGTCTATCATCGCATGGTTTGTCTACATTGTTTTATTATGGGGCCACTACCATGATGGATGGCGTGGTAAACGAGTTATCTGGTTTAATTTGATTGGTGCATTTACCCTGACGCTTGCCTATTTCGGCAATCGATTATTGCAAGAAATCATGATTTATTAAAAAAATGACATGATGTCCAATCAGCATCAATATTTGGAAGGAATTTTGCTTTGGAGCATGTCTCAACAAGCACATTAATTATCATTTTAATCATTATGCTTCTCGTTTCAGCGTACTTCTCCGCTTCTGAGACAAGTATGATGACACTGAACCGCTACCGCTTACGTCATCTGGCAAAGCAAGGAAGCCGCCCTGCTCGCAGAGTTGAAGTATTGCTTCGTCATCCTGACCGGCTTATAAGCCTGATTCTTATCGGCAACAATTTAGTTAATATTCTAGCCTCAGCACTCGCTACCATCATTGGTATGCGCCTTTATGGTAATGCCGGGGTCGCTATCGCAACAGGTGTTCTGACTTTTATTGTGCTGATATTTTCTGAAGTTATGCCAAAGACTATAGCCGCCCTCTATCCTGAAAGGATCGCTTTTCCGAGCAGTTTCCTGCTGCGCCCATTACAAAAAATCATGATGCCATTAGTTTGGCTGCTAAATAGAATTACCTTATTGTTAATGCGTTGCCTTGGTATCAAACACACTACTGGTCACAGTGATGCAATTAGTAAAGATGAACTACGCACTATTTTGAATGAATCAGATGCCAAGCTATCACGGCAAAATCAGGATATGCTGATTTCAATTTTAGACCTGGAGAAAGTCACCATCGGCGACATTATGGTTCCCCGTAATGAAATTGTTGGTATTGATATTAATGATGACTGGAAATCCATCATACGTCAGTTAACTCATTCACCTCATGGCCGGATCGTGCTTTATCGTGATTCACTTGATGATGCTATTGGCATGCTCCGTGTACGTGAAGCTTACCGATTGATGACGGAAAAAAAAGAGTTCACCAAAAGAAACCTGATTAAAGCAGCGGATAAAATTTACTATATTCCGATCAGCGCTCCACTTAATGTTCAATTGGTAAACTTCCAACGCAATAAGGAAAAAGCCGGGCTTATCGTTGATGAATACGGTGATATTCAAGGGCTGGTAGCTGTTGAAGATATCCTCGAAGAGATTGTCGGTGATTTTACAACGTCAATGTCTCCATCTCTAGCTGAAGAAGTTTCTCCCCAAAGTGACGGTACTATTTTAGTTGACGGGACAGCCAACATCCGCGAATTAAATAAAGCTTTTGACTGGGCATTGCCTGTTGATGGACCACGAACTGTTAATGGTATGGTGCTTGAAGAGTTAGGAGAAATACCAGCACTGAACGTGCAAGTGCAAATTGGCAAATATAATTTTGAAGTGCTTTCTGTGAACGATAATGTCATTAAACAAGTTCGGGTCACGCCCATCAACCAACTTTCTGGACAAAAAGCACAAACAGCTTAAATGATCACTTAAGATCCATACCGTTGGAGGTATGTGCTACGCCCCCAACGGTATATTCCTGCTAACATCTCATCGCTGTTATAAACTATACATGCAACTCTGTTAGCTTTTCTTCTGGCAATGCCAGTTCATCATTCCTATTAACACGAACATCTGAATCAAGAATATGGCGGGCAATATCCTGAGCTTCTGTCAGTGAATGCATATGATAAGTACCGCACTGATAAATATTTAGCTCTGGGATCTGAGTCTGATCTTTCACTTTCAATACATCGGCCATTGCTGCTTTCCACGCTTCAGCAACCCGTATTTCTGCTGGCGCGCCAATCAGGCTCATATAAAAACCCGTTCGGCATCCCATTGGCGATATATCAACAATTTCAACACCATCACCATTGAGGTGGTTACGCATAAAACCAGCAAACAAATGTTCAAGTGTATGAATACCCTTCTCAGGCATAACCTCTTTATTTGGCACACAGAAGCGTAAATCAAAAACTGTAATGGTGTCACCATGAGGCGTTTTCATGGTCTTAGCAACTCTTACAGCTGGTGCAGCCATACGAGTATGGTCAACAGTAAAACTATCTAGTAAAGGCATTTCTTCATCTCCACAAAAAATTCAGATTTTTTACAAGCAAATGAAACCTTTTCATCTACCACCGGTCGTAAAGAATGAAAGACGCGCAATTATTGCCATTCCTATTTTTCCAGAAGTTTTTATTTGACCACTATTATTAGTGCCCATTTTCTTCTCTAGCATCCTGCCTGTTGTTTCAGATATTCATCAAAACTGATGGTATCTTCATATTCCAACGCGTCTTGTCGCTCCACGGAGGCCCTGCGTTCTATAGCGAACTGTTCGTCGCTAATAACCTCATATTTTTCATTGACTAATTGCTGATGATATCTATCTGCCAATTCCAGCCCAAAGTCGCCAATGCCCTGAGTCTTCATTTTTTCCAGCAAACGAGCCGATAAGGTCAGTGATGAATCATCAAACATAGCAATCAATTCTTCGCAAACTTTCCGATATTGCGTACCAGAACAACTATCCAGTATTTCAGCAACCCGTTTCAAGTCATTGAATAATTCTTTGCCAACTTTAGCTAATGGTTCCTCTACGCTGCCACAACCAAGGCCAATCACTTGCCCTGGTTTACGCCCTTCAAGGATCACTCTATTCCAGTTTTTGCGGCAACACTCCAACTCATCACTACTCATTTCTGGCGCTTCGGCAAGCACACACCATATTAAGAATAGGTCAAGAAAGCGAATTTGTGTTTCATTGACCCCAATCGCGGCAAATGGATTAATATCTAATGAACGAACTTCGATATATTCCACCCCTCCACGCAGTAAAGCATCAGAAGGCGATTCATTCCCTTTTGCAACACGTTTAGGCCGGATTGGCGCATACAACTCATTTTCAATCTGTAAGACGTTGGTATTGAGCTGAATATATTTGTCACCTTGCTTAATACCCAACTTAGCAAACTCGTCAGACGGCTTGTGAATCGCTTTTTTCAGCCCTTCAACATAGGTACGAAGGTTATTAAACGTAATATTCAGATCACGCTGCGATTTATTGGTGTATCCCAGATCACTCATTCTTAATGAAGTAGCATAAGGCAGATAGCAAGCTCCATTTTCTATGTGCTCAAAAGGCAAAGAAGTCTCTCTGCCACGCAAGAATGAAGAACAAATTGCTGGAGAAGCGCCAAACAAGTAGGGAATCACCCATCCAAAACGATAGTAGTTGCGGATCAAACGGAAATAACCATCTGAGATCCGCTCTTTACCACTCTCTGCATCTTCAACGCCAGCCCATGCCTGCCAAAACTCAATCGGCAATGAAAAATTGTAATGAACCCCAGATATGGTCTGCATCAAAGCACCATAACGGTTTTTCAGCCCTTCACGATATAACGTCTTATAGCGACCAATATTCGATGTACCATACTGAGCCAGAGTAATGTTCTCTGCCGCATCAATAAAACATGGCATACTCAAAGGCCACATTTTTTCTTTGTCCAGCACGCGCGCTGTATGACGATGAATATCGCTAAGAAATGAAATTGTATATTTTATGTCATCATCGACTGGTGTTATGAATTCTAACAATGACTCTGCAAAGTCAGTCGTAATCCATTTGTGCGTAAGCGCTGCACCAAGTGCTTTAGGGTGCTCCGTCGCTGCCAAATCACCATCTGAAGTAACACGCAATGTTTCACGCTCAACACCGCGACGAATTCCCTTTAAAATTGTCGGATGCGCCTCTAGCCATGATAGAGCCTTTGATACGTCCGGGATCAATTCGACCTCCCGTAGTGTTTTAGAAGAATTTTTATAAGGGTTTACTTTATCTTAAACAAGCCAAATTGTCGCTGATTAGATATATAAGCAAAAGTATTTCAGTGCTATACAGGGGACAGATTGATTTACAGCAATACAGATAAAGAAAAAGCCCCGCTTTTTAGACGGGGCTTAATATGGTGCATCCAGGAGGATTCGAACCTCCGACCGCTCGGTTCGTAGCCGAGTACTCTATCCAGCTGAGCTATGGATGCGTGGTCAGTTTGTTACTCTGGTAAAAGGCAGTAGCTGCTTTGATTACCTGAATCGTACCTTAGATGATTGCATCTCAAGGTTAATATGGTGCATCCAGGAGGATTCGAACCTCCGACCGCTCGGTTCGTAGCCGAGTACTCTATCCAGCTGAGCTATGGATGCATGGTCAGTTTGTTACTCTGGTAAAAGGCAGTAGTTGCTTTGATTACCTGAATCGTACCTTAGATGATTGCATCTCAAGGTTAATATGGTGCATCCAGGAGGATTCGAACCTCCGACCGCTCGGTTCGTAGCCGAGTACTCTATCCAGCTGAGCTATGGATGCATGGTCTTAAAATGGCGGTGAGAGAGGGATTCGAACCCTCGATGCAGCTTTTGACCGCATACTCCCTTAGCAGGGGAGCGCCTTCAGCCTCTCGGCCATCTCACCGTACGCTTTCTTTCGAGCTATTTTTCGAACCGTGGCTCAGAACTTTTGTTTAAGCTCCTCGTCACTGCGTGGCGCACATATTACTTTCCCAGACTTATAAGTCAAACAATTTTTCTAAACCTGTGTTTGTTTGGATACTTCACGCACAAGATGAATGGTTTGACGACAAAAAGTGTATTTTGTCAGCAGTAAATTATCCTGCCTTCAATTGAAGTATATGCAAACCATCCTTTCCCACAATAGCATCATGGACCTTGCCTTTTCTTATGATAGAAAAACAAAAAAGATGGGAAGATAGGTAAGAATTCAAGAATAAAGGGAATAAACTACTAACAGAGATGAGATGCCTCAAAAATGGCGCCCGGTTCTGACATAGGACGCCAACTTAGAGTCAATAAGTTGTTGGCTGAGATTTTTCGGCCTGAATCCGCTGATAAATTTCTTCACGGTGAACAGAAACTTCTTTAGGGGCATTTACACCAATACGAACTTGGTTACCTTTAACCCCCAGTACTGTAACTGTTACCTCATCGCCTATCATGAGCGTTTCACCAACTCGACGAGTCAGAATAAGCATTCTTTGCTCCTTGAAAATTTAAAAGAGTCGGGTCTTTAGGTTTCCCCGCTATTATCCATCCAAACACCGTGAAAACGTAAAACAATATTATATGCTTAAAGTATAAGCAATTTTGAGCGCATTTCCTACATATATAGTTTAGCCAAAATAAATAAATATGCGCTCAACCTTTTAACAATTTCACAACAAGATTTCAAGGCACCATAAAAACAACCATCATAGTGCCCTCTAAACTCAGGTAATTCAGGTAAGCCGCGATGCTATCCACTCTTCCACGCTATCCAAAGCAGAAGGCAACGCTTGAACATCTGAACCACCTGCTTGGGCCATATCAGGGCGACCACCACCTTTACCACCGATTTGTTGAGCTACAGAAGAAATTAACTCACCTGCTTTTATTCTAGCAGTCAGATCCTTTGTGACACCAACAATTAGGCTGACTTTATCATCACTTATAGTAGAAAGCACAATAATTGCTGAACCCAGTTGATTTTTCAGATCATCAACCATAGTTCTCAGCATTTTAGGCTCTGTATTACTTAACTGGCTAACCAGCAACTTCACACCGTTAACGTCTTTCGCTTTACTTGCCAAAGAAGAGCTTTCCTGTGTAGCCTGTTGATCTTTAAGCTGTTGAAGTTCTTTTTCCAGTGCTTTGGTTTTATCCAGTGTTACCCGTACTTTTTCACTCAGGTTATTGATATCACTTTTCACCAATTGAGCAATATCCTGAAGCAAATTAGCTTGTTGGTGCACAGATTCCAACGCTTTTTTACCTGTAATTGCTTCAATCCTACGGATACCCGCAGCCGTTCCAGATTCAGCAGTAATACGGAATAAACCAATATCACCAGTACGGCTTGCGTGAGTCCCGCCACATAATTCAGTGGAAAAATTCCCCATTGATAGTACACGAACTTGCTCTTCGTATTTTTCACCAAACAGTGCCATAGCGCCTTTGGTTTTTGCTGCTTCCAGATCCATCAATTCAGTCACGATCGGTGAATTCTTACGAACTTCAGCATTAACCAAATCCTCAACCTGACGGATCTGCTCCGGTTTCATTGCTTCAAAATGAGAAAAATCAAAGCGGAGATATTTATCGTTAACCAAGGAGCCTTTCTGAGATACATGTTCGCCCAAAATCTGACGTAATGCAGCATGTAACAGATGGGTCGCTGAATGATTCAAACGGATTGCATCACGACGTTCTATATCAATAACAGCATTGACCTTATGGTTTACACTTAAGCTACCCTTTGCAAGCTTACCAATGTGACCGATAGCCTGACTGTATTTTTGTGTATCAGTAACATCAAAAGCACAATCGTTATTGCTCAGAATACCCCGGTCACCAACTTGCCCACCGGACTCAGCGTAAAACGTGGTCTTATCCAGTATAATAATCGCTTCTTCACCCGCTTGAATTTGATTGACTGATTCGCCATTACGGAAGATAGCTGTAACTGCTGCCTGCTGTTCGTTATGATCGTAACCAGAGAAATCACTGCGTTCATCAACTTTGATCAATTCATTATAATCAGTACCGAAACCACTTGATTCACGAGCCCGACGACGCTGACTTTCCATTGCAACGGCAAAACCGTCTTCATCAACCTTAATATTGCGCTCACGGCAAACATCAGCGGTTAAATCCACAGGAAAACCATAAGTATCGTACAGACGGAAGGCGGTTTCACCATCTAGAATATCACCGGACAGTCTTGATAATTCATCGTCCAGCAATTGAAGACCGCGTTCCAGAGTACGGGCAAATTGCTCTTCCTCTGTTCTCAAGACCTGCTCAACAACGGTTTGCTGACGCTTAAGTTCTTCTCCCGCAGCGCCCATCACTTCTATTAATGGAGCAACCAATTTATAGAAGAAGGTATCTTTAGCACCCAACATGTTACCGTGACGAATAGCCCGGCGGATAATACGGCGCAGAACATAACCACGGTTTTCATTGGAAGGAATAACGCCATCACAAATCAGGAACGCACATGAACGAATGTGGTCGGCAATAACCCGCAGAGATTTATTACTCAGATCGTCTGTAGCACCAGTGACACCAGCCACCGCAGCAATCAGATCACGGAACAGATCAATCTCATAGTTGGCATTAACATGCTGCAATACAGCAGCGATACGTTCCAGCCCCATACCGGTATCTACGGATGGTTTTGGCAGCGGCTCCATCGTGCCATCAGCATGACGATTGAACTGCATAAAGACGATGTTCCAGATTTCAATATATCTATCACCATCTTCCTCTGGACTTCCTGGCGGGCCACCCCAGATATGATCACCGTGATCATAAAAAATTTCAGTACAAGGGCCGCAAGGACCGGTATCACCCATCTGCCAGAAGTTATCTGATGCATAAGGAGCACCTTTATTATCACCAATGCGGATAATTCTTTCTGCTGGTATTCCAACTTCATTTTGCCAGATATCATAGGCTTCATTATCAGTCTGATAGACAGTCACCCATAATTTTTCTTTAGGCAAATTGAACCAATCCTTGCCTGTCAGAAGTTCCCAAGCATAGCTAATAGCATCATGCTTGAAATAGTCACCAAAACTAAAATTACCCAGCATTTCAAAGAAAGTATGATGACGTGCGGTGTAACCGACGTTTTCTAAATCATTATGTTTACCACCGGCACGAACACAGCGCTGAGCAGTTGTTGCTCGGGAATAAGATCTTTTGTCCTGCCCAAGAAATACATCCTTAAACTGGTTCATCCCTGCGTTGGTAAACAACAGTGTTGGGTCATTATTTGGCACCAAAGAACTGCTTGGTACTACCTGATGCCCTTTAGTATGAAAAAAGTCGAGAAACGCTTGACGGATCTCAGCGGTGCTTTTGCTCATAATTGTCCCGAAATCAAGCTGGAAAAAACAGATTTATGAATTGGTTAGGTGGAATATTTCATCACCCATTTTCAACTCACGAATAAACAAAGTGGGGATAAGATAAAATTTCTTCCATTAGAAGTAAAATCCCAGATACATCCATTCGCTGGCAGCATTGTAAATCGTCTGGCTATTTTCTGAAAGCATGATCGCATAATATGGATAATACTTGCTTTCTGAGAGAAGAAACCGCGTCATTATTAACGCGGTTATAAGTTTGATGGCAAAACTTTTACAGCTTTAATACCAGAATACAGGCTATCAATATAATCAGATTAGAATTCTTCGTTATTCAACTCTTCTTTTTCGTTGTCTTCATAATCAGAAGCAGCACTGCTGAATTCTCCAGCATTATGCAGCAGCATTTCGCGTAATTTTTTATCCAACTCAGTAGCAATTTCAAGATGTTCTTTCAGGTAGATAGTCGCATTCGCTTTGCCCTGACCAATTTTATCGCCATTGTAGCTGTACCACGCACCTGCTTTTTCTATCAGTTTATGTTTCACACCCAAGTCGATCAATTCACCATAAGTGTTGATGCCTTCACCGTACATAATCTGGAATTCGGCTTGCTTAAATGGCGCTGCCACTTTGTTTTTGACAACCTTAACACGGGTTTCGCTACCAACGACCTCTTCGCCATTTTTCACAGAACCAATGCGGCGAATATCCAGACGTACAGAAGCATAGAATTTCAGCGCATTACCACCGGTTGTGGTTTCGGGGTTACCGAACATAACACCAATTTTCATCCGGATCTGGTTGATAAAGATCAGAAGAGTATTGGAACTTTTCAGGTTACCCGCCAGTTTGCGCATTGCCTGACTCATCATACGAGCAGCTAACCCCATATGAGAATCACCAATTTCTCCTTCGATTTCAGCTTTTGGTGTTAAAGCCGCAACGGAGTCGACAATAATGACATCAACCGCGCCGGAACGTGTCAACGCATCACAAATCTCAAGAGCCTGTTCTCCGGTGTCTGGCTGAGAACACAACAGGTTATCAATATCAACACCCAGTTTCTTCGCATAGACAGGATCAAGGGCATGTTCAGCATCAATAAACGCACAGGTTTTACCTTCGCGTTGTGCTGCGGCAATAACCTGTAATGTCAGCGTTGTCTTACCAGAAGATTCCGGGCCATAGATTTCGACAATGCGCCCCATCGGCAAGCCACCAGCACCTAATGCAATATCCAGTGACAGTGAGCCAGTGGAGATAGTTTCAACGTCCATTGAACGGTCTTCGCCCAGACGCATGATGGAACCTTTACCAAACTGTTTTTCAATTTGGCCCAGTGCCGCTGCCAGTGCTTTTTGTTTATTTTCATCAATAGCCATTTTTACTCCCTCGTAAGCAATGAAAGGATTACCTCACTGCCGATGAATAATTTTTAATACCAAAATGTTACCTGCAAGTATACTGTATAATCATACAGTATCAAGCTAATTTTTTATAATCTCTGATAACAATGTTTTCAGAGAATAAATTGCGGATTGAAGGCGTACTTCATTTCGATCACCGTTAAAACAACAATGACGGGATACAACTTCTATCCCATTTACTGTTCGGTATGCAAACCCAAACCACACTGTGCCAACAGGCTTTTCTTCGCTTCCACCATCAGGCCCGGCAATACCACTGACAGAAACCGCCAGATCCGCGTGCGCTGCTTCCAACGCTCCTGCCGCCATCTCTCTCACCACCGGTTCACTGACAGCGCCATATTGCTGTAAAGTGGTTTCTGATACACCAAGCATCTGATGTTTGGCTTTATTACTGTATGTCACAAAACTCCGGTCAAAGTAAGCAGAGCTACCGGCAATATCTGAAATTGCTTTTGCCAGCCAGCCACCTGTGCAAGATTCAGCACAGGTCACCCACAATTTTTGCTGTTGCAGTTTCATTCCCAGTTCAATACTAAGCTGAGTCAGAATTTTTTCATCCATAAACACACCTTTATCCGGTAAAAGATCAATTTTTCTGAAGCTGGTTCCAAATCCACAAACCGGTGATTGTCAAAGTAAACAGCACACCAAAACCTATCCCTGCTATGACAACCGGAACACCTATTTTAATGACCAGTGAATATAAGCCAAGCATCAGTAACATGGCAGTATTCTCACCCAAATTCTGTACTGCGATTGCATTACCGGCCCCAACTGTTTGCCTGCCGCTTTCCTGCAATAACGCATTCAGCGGAACAATAAACAAGCCGCCAAAAATGCCAAGAATAATGAGTATAACGTGAGAAGCCCAGAGACTCTGCTGAACAGCAAAAACCACCACCATCACACCAATTAAAATACCGGCAGGCATACAACGGCGGACGGTTTTCAATGTGATAAAACGGGCAGCAACCCCTGCGCCGATAATAATCCCGATAGCAACCATCACATTAAGTACTGTCGGCGTGCTGTTATCAACAATTCCCAAAACAACAGGCACCCATAAAACCAACAGAAATCTCAGTGTGATCCCCGCGCCCCAGAACAGACTGGTTCCAACCAAAGAAAATCGTGCTTCTTTGTTATGCCAAAGAATACAACAGGCTGAAGTAAAATCTGTCAGCATCTTTTTCAGGCTCCAGCCCTTACCCTGGCAAGCTGGCGATAATTGCGGGATAAAGAAATTAACAATGACAGCAATGCCATATACCAGCGCACAAGTAAATAATGCAGCGGTCAGACTCCAATCAGACAAAAGACCACCCGCCACAGAACCTGTGAGAATAGCAGCTATAGTTGAAGCCTCCAGTAAACCATTAGCTTTCACTAAGCGATCGCCATCTGTCAATTCAACCAAGATTCCGTATTTGGCCGGTGAATATGCTGCTGCCCCAATCCCAACCAAAGCATAGCCAAAAAAGGGATTATAACCCAGGCAAATACTCAGCGCGCCTAATAGCTTGAAGCTATTGGCAAACAGCATCACACGACCTTTTGGAAAACGATCTGCTATTCGCCCGACAAAAGGTGCCAACAAGATATACGCAAGGACAAACACTATCTGCAATATCGGCTGACTCCAGTCAGGATAAAACTGGGCTTTCAACTGTGCCAAAATCGCAAACAATAGAGCATTATCCGCAAAAGCCGAAAAAAACTGTGATACCAATACGGCTTTCATGCCACGGGTTAATAGCGGTTGATCAACAACAGAAGATACATTCACAATTATTATTCCTGAGCTGTCTGAAGCATTAATGAGTATTCAAGTTCCGAATCAGTAGTGAACAGCACCAATATTTTTCCTTGCTATGGTCACCCTTAACTGTAGCAACATGTATGGCATCAGGAGAGACTTGCAATGCAAGTTTCTTCACTGTCCAGTGGCACCATTTCGTCTGACAATTCAGCAAAACGTTTCACCCGATCAAGAATAGTGCAGAATCCTTGTTCATCAATTGAAACAATATCTCCAGTATCGAACCAGCCACACTGAACATTCCCATGCTCATCTTCTGCCGATGGACATTCCAAATGATTTGGATCGTCCCCCCTCAGATACCCTTTCATAACATTCGGGCCACGCAGTTGCAAACGTCCCCCTTCCCTAATACCTGCCACCGGAATCAAACGGAACTCCATTGCCGGTAAAATTCGCCCAACAGTCCCGGCTTTAGCCATCATTGGCACATTCAATGCAACGACAGGCGCACATTCCGTCATTCCATACCCTTCCAGAATGCGGATCCCGAATTTATCTTGCCAAACACGTTTAGTGTTCTCAGCGAGCTTTTCAACACCCGCCATTACACAGCGAAGACGTGCGAAATCATAGGGATGGGCAAAACAGGCATAATTCTCCAGGAAAGTAGATGTGCCCAATAATACGGTGCAGTTACGTTCATATACCAATTCCGGCACCACCCGATAGTGCAGTGGATTTGGGTAAAGGAATACCTGGCTACCCGTCAACAACGGGGTAAATAGGCCAACAGTCAGTCCAAATGCATGAAACAGTGGTACAGAAGACATAAAACGGTCAAGTGGATTGAAATCAGTAATGGTTTTTATCTGTTCCACATTTGCCAACAAACTAGAGTGACTATGAACCACACCTTTTGGCACACCGCCTGAACCGGACGTAAACAACACCAATGCATCATCATCCGGTTTTAGCGCCACCATCGCTTGTTTCGGGAAAAAGAGATGCCACAAGATCCATAATTTATCCAGAAAAGTCACTGTACCTTTTAAATCCTCAAGATAAACCCAATTAACCTCAGTAACCTGTTCAGATAAATGCGTTAACTGTTCCTTTTCCAGAAACTGCCGGGAAGTCACAATCGTTTTGATACTGGCGATTGTTATGGCATTTTTCAGCCCGTAGCTGTCTGCGGTATAGTTTAACAGGGCGGGAATTCTGCCTCTCAAAGATGCGCCAAATATAGCCGCTGCCATAATAGTGGTATTTGGTAAAAGAAAACCAATCCGTTCATTCCGACAGGTAAAACGTTGCAAAATACGGCTAATACCCAGCGTTTTTTTAAGCAAACTGTTATAGCTATCTTCCTTAAAAGAAGCATCTTCAATACAGGGCTTAAAGCGGCCAAATCGCTTTTGTGCAACCAGTAAAGATTCAAATATTGTTTCTTGCGGACGAGTCGCCATTCGTGCACTCATCATGATTTCATGCAAGCGTTCTCCCGCCAAACGGCGTCTCTGGTCCGCGTTAGGTGCATCCGGCATTGGCAATTGTGTGGCAGGCAGAATTTTTATTGTCACCTTCGGAAAAAGATGAAGCTTGAAGATACCTTTTAATCGGCTGAATATCGTTTGTTCCAACCCCTCAATGCGGACAGGCACCACCATTGCTCCCGATACAGCGGCAATAAAAGCTGCCCCATCGTAGATTTTCATTAAAGAACCCGTAACCGTAATTCGTCCCTCAGGGAAGACAACTATCGGTCTTCCTTTACCTATTTCTTTGACCAACCCCCTGACCGCCATTGGATTTATTGGATCCAAAGGCACTATTTCAACATAGCGCCTTACCCATTTCATAAAACCCCGGTTTGCAATGTCGGAGTAAACAGCAAATACCGGCTTAACAGGTAAGAAAAGTGTTAACAAAACACCGTCAAGAAAAGAGACATGATTAGGTGTGATAAGGCATTTTGGGTAGGTAAATTGTTTAATATCTCCTTCTATCGTTAAACGGAACATCAAACGAAAAACAAGTTTTAGAAAAAAAAACAACATATTCGTATCTCAACCCATTTGAAAAATAAATAGAAGATATTATTTATCATCTGATACTATAATATTCTTATTTTTAAATAAAAAAGTGTCAGGATATTCTTCTGGGAAGAATAATTTCTTTCACACAAGCTATAATTCTTTCCGGTGAAAGTTGCGCATTAATAATATGATCTGCACACTCACAATAGAGATTCTCCCTTGCAGTGAGGACTTCTTCCATTTCTTCAACAATAGATTTTCCAGTTAAACTGGGGCGTTGAGTACTTTCCGGCTGCTGCATTAATCGTTCAGCCAATATGTCAGCGGAAGCCTGAAGATAAATCACCGTACCATTTTGTCGCATATATTGGCGATTTTCAGCAGAAAGAATAATCCCACCACCGGTGGAAATAACCCGATTACTTTGACTAACTTGTTGTAAAGCCTTAGTTTCCAATTGCCGAAATTGTTGCCACCCTTGCTGGTTAACAATATCCGCAATGGTCATATTACTGATTTGTTGGATATGATGATCGGTGTCAATAAATGTGTACGATAACTCATTGGCTAATCGCTTTCCAACCGTCGTTTTTCCTGCCCCACGCGCACCTACAATAAACAATATTGGGTTCATTGTCTGATATCCTTGGTAAATTTCATCGTTAAAAATATATTAACAGCTATAGTAACCAGAACTTTACATCAACGTAAAATCAAAAGTGAATCTATATGGAAAAAGCTACCCCAAAACATGATCCTACCGATATATCAATTAATCAGACACACTTTTGGGGTAACAAAAACAGATTACTTACGGATTAAATTATCGCCATAACCAACCCACTTATACGTAGTCAGCGCATCTAATCCCATTGGACCACGGGAATGCAGTTTCTGAGTACTGACGGCAACCTCCGCCCCCAAACCAAACTGTCCACCATCAGTAAAGCGAGTGCTGGCGTTCACATAAACCGCCGCAGAATCTACCTGACGAACAAAATAGTCGGCATTGTGCAAAGATTGAGTCAGAATCGCATCAGAATGGGATGTGCCGTATGTACGGATATGGTTAATTGCCCGATCAATATCACTGACAATTTCCACATTCATATCCAAAGATAACCACTCATCACTGTAATCTGCTTCTGCCACATCCACGACTTTTGCAGGGCCTTCCCGCAAAAATTCCATTGCTGATTTACTCGCGTGAAGGGTAACACCTTGTCCTGCCATATTCCTGCTCAGTACAGGCAAAAAATCTGCCGCGATCCTATGATGTACCAACAACGTTTCCAAAGCATTACAGGCGCTTGGTCGTTGAACCTTAGCGTTAGTGATGACAGTCAATGCCTTATCGAAATCAGCACTTTCATCGACAAAAGTGTGGCAGACACCGATACCACCGGTAATAACCGGAATAGTTGACTGCTCACGGCACAGCTTATGCAACCCAGCGCCACCGCGTGGAATCAGCATATCCACATAACGGTCCATTTTCAGTAGCTGAGTAACTAATTCACGATCCGGTTTATCTATCGCCTGCACTGCTGCGGCAGGTAACCCACTCTGCTCAAGTGCCTGCTGAATGACTTTCACTGTTGCCTGATTAGTGTTATGAGTTTCTTTACCACCACGCAAAATAACGGCATTACCTGTTTTCAAACACAGAGATGCAACATCAATAGTGACATTAGGACGGGCTTCATAAATCACACCAATCACACCAAGCGGTACACGGCGACGTTCTAACTTCAAACCACTATCAAGCAAGCTACCATCAATAACTTGCCCTACCGGGTCAGATAAACGACACACCTGGCGAACATCGTTAGCTATCGCTGCCAAACGTTCCTGTGTCAGTAACAGACGATCCAGCAACGCTTCACTCATTCCCTGTTCACGAGCCTGAGCCATATCAAGCTGATTAGCTTCGAGAATGATTGTACTTTTCTGCTCCAGCAAATCTGCAATGTGGATTAATACCTGATTTTTCTGTTTCGTACTTAGCTGTGCCAGTTGCCATGAGGCTTCTCTGGCAGCCTTTCCCATTTGCTCTAACATTATGAACCCCTAACTCACAATCATGTCGTCACGATGAACCGCAACAGCACCATATTCATAACCGAGAATTTGGTTTATCTGCTGTGAATGGTGGCCTGCAATCAAACGCAAAGCATCACTGTTATAACGGCAAACGCCGTGCGCCAAATCCTTACCAGACAGGCTACGAATACAGATAACTTCTCCACGGGAGAAATCACCTTTAATATTTTTAATCCCTTTCGGCAACAAAGAGCTGCCTTTTTCACAGATTGCGGTTTCAGCACCGTGATCAACAATAATTTCACCAGCAGGTGGGGCGCCAAAAATCCAACGCTTGCGATTTTCCATCGGGCTTTCCAACCCATGAAAGCGAGTCCCCACCGGATTACCTTCAATGACATCCGTGATAACATCAGGTTTATTACCGGCAGCAATAATGACATCAATACCGGCCCGGCCTGCAATACCCGCTGCCTGAAGCTTAGTCGCCATTCCACCCGTCCCTAAACCGGAAACGCTATCACCGGCAACCATACGTAATTCGTCGCTGATGTCATAAACTTCCGGAATAAGTTCTGCATTTGTATTACTACGCGGATCAGCGGTATATAGCCCTTCAATATCAGTCAATAATAACAGTTTATCTGCTCCACCCAGAATTGCTGCCAGTGCAGATAAATTATCATTATCACCCACTTTAATTTCCGCAGTTGCAACCGCATCATTCTCATTGATTATAGGAACAATGCGATTATCAAGCAGGGCATTTAAGGTATCTCTGGCATTTAAAAAACGCTCCCGATCTTCTAAATCCGCACGGGTCAGTAACATTTGACCAACATGAATACCATAAATAGAAAAAAACTGTTCCCACAGCTGAATCAACCGGCTCTGACCTACTGCCGCCAGCAATTGCTTAGAAGCAATAGTTGCAGGTAAATCCGGATATCCCAGATGCTCCCGGCCAGCCGCAATAGCACCGGAAGTTACAATAATAATACGGTGGCCTTTTTCATGTTGTTGAGCACATTGGCGTACCAGCTCTACAATACGAGCCCGGTTCAGACGACGAGAGCCGCCGGTCAATACACTTGTCCCCAGCTTCACAACCAATGTTTGGCTACCATTCATCATATTTTTGCCGTTATATTTAATTTGAAAAAACAGCGTTCAGTTTTAGCAGGAGAGAAGCGTTATGCCAACAGGCATAACGATAAATTGAAAAAATGTGAGTTCAAAATAAACTTATGCCATCAATTTCAACTAACCCATTTTATTTTTCAACCACTGACTGGTTTCCTGTAATGCCTTATTGAAGCTGCTGTAAACAGGGGTTGTCGGAATAGTCAATAATTTACCGTCCATTGATGACATTGCTATCAGCTTTGATTCTTCCTTCGGGCTGAAAATATCATTCTGCCAGTAACCAGCTAGCATAGGAACGGAACAACGTCGGCCCAACAGACCTTGTTTTTTAAGGGAATAACAACCAAGTTCGAGGCGAAACGCATTTTCATCCACATTATAAATACCCATCCGGCTGGCAAACATATCGAGATACATCACAGGGGCATTTTGCTGGCGTTCAGCGCTATTGAGCCACTCATGAACAATAGCGCCAAAAGTCGCAATACATT
The DNA here is from genome assembly GCF_001010285.1 of Photorhabdus thracensis. GTDB lineage: Bacteria > Pseudomonadota > Gammaproteobacteria > Enterobacterales > Enterobacteriaceae > Photorhabdus > Photorhabdus temperata. The sequence continues at coordinate 471,083 of NZ_CP011104.1, forward strand.
TGATACGTTTAGATTCCAAATATGCCAGGCGGACAGCAATATTAGCACCAAAACGGAAACCAAAAACGCCAACCCGTGTATGGTCAATCCAAGGGATGTCATCCAGTTGATGGATTATTTGTTGATGCAGAGTACAAGTATCCTGTGTCAATCGCAGACGTGAGCAGTAACCCACTGAAGGCATATCCACAGTCAGCATGGCGAATCCCAAAGGTGCCAGATAATCACGGAATAACTGATAATAATCGCTTTGCAAATTATCTAAGCTACCACACACCAGAATAGTTGGAGAGGGTCCTTGTGGTCGTTGAGGCAAATGCAGAAAGCCAGTTACACAACCGCCCTCTTTCAGTTTGAACTCTATCTTCCTCAACTGATAATCAGAACAACGAGCCGCATTTTCATAGGCTTTATTCGCCAAAACAACGGCCTGCTGAGACAGATCATCACCTTTGAGATGAGGATAACCGGCGATGCTATACAAATTGGCCGCTTTCAACCAGAAATTACCCGCTTCGGCGGTCTGTTCTGTCTGTTCTGTCTGTAACGCTCTCTGTTGCCACAGCATCGCCTGATGTGACCATTCAAAAATCCAATTACCTTTACGGTACCCAGCCACCGTATCCAGTAAATTATCATCACTGCGTTGAGCGTTTGCCATGGCAATCCGGCACAAAACTTCGTCTATCTCAAAAGGATCAATTCCCCGCCAAATCCACATCAGCCGGTTAATCATACGATACCAGCTCCCATGACTATTACCATCCAACGTATTGTCATTACCGGCAATCAGCCGGGGATGGCGATGCTTTACCAGCGTGGAAGTTTCCTGATGCTTTTGTCTTGGCTTAAAAAGTGATTCTGAAAGATTTTGATTTGCCATAACAAATGCTAAGTTTATTTACTTTCACAAATTGGCGGAACGAATACTACACTCATATCCCAAGGTTGCTCGATCCAAGTATCTTGCGGAATATCAACAACATAATCATCAACAAGAGGACGACCTGCCGGTTTGGCGAAAATAGTCACAAAATGCGCTTTTGGATACATATCACGAATAACCTGAGCGGTGCCTCCAGTATCAACCAGATCATCGACAACGATGAAACCTTCACCATCACCTTCCGCTTTTTTCAGCACTTGCAGATCACGTTGATTATTATGGTCATAGCTGGAAATACAGACAGTATCGACATGACGGATACCCAATTCACGCGCCAGAAGCGCCCCAGGGACAAGACCGCCCCGACTCACAGCAATAATGCCTTTCCACTGTTCGACAGGGAGTAAACGTTGTGCCAATTTACGGGCATGTATTTGCAACATATCCCAGGTTACGACATATTTTTCGCTCATAAGAATGGATCCCGGCAACTTAAGAATATCTCAGAAAAGAGTTTTCGCAGAAAAAGTTGCGCGAGATTATATTGATTTAGGTCAGCAAAAACCAGCGGAAACAGGGAATCGATGAATCACATTATCCTTACCAAAGGAAAGTGGTATTCTGAGCTCAATAGCATCAAAGCGTTAATCGCTCGTAATAATAAAACCTATGTCTCTGGTAGAGAGTAGTATTTCCATCTTATTGAGATGCAGTCACAGGAGATTCGTCGTGTCAGAACTATCACAATTATCCCCTCAGCCTCTGTGGGACATCTTTGCCAAAATCTGTTCTATCCCTCACCCTTCTTATCATGAAGAAGCGCTGGCAACCCACATTGTTCAGTGGGCGCAGGAAAAAGGCTTGCACGTTGAACGCGATCAGGTTGGCAATATTCTACTCAGAAAGCCAGCCAGTAAAGGGCTGGAAAATCGTAAAGCGGTTGTTCTGCAAGCTCACCTTGATATGGTGCCGCAGAAAAACAACGATACAGAGCATGACTTTACTAAAGATCCTATCCGTCCTTATATTGATAGTGAATGGGTTACTGCACAGGGTACAACATTGGGTGCAGATAATGGTATTGGCCTGGCGTCAGCATTGGCAGTGCTGGCTGATGACAATGTAAAACATGGTCCTTTGGAAGTTTTACTGACCATGACGGAAGAAACTGGAATGGATGGTGCTTTTGGCCTGCAACCGGGCTGGCTACAGGCTGATATTTTAATCAATACCGATTCAGAAGAAGAAGGCGAAATCTACATGGGTTGTGCCGGAGGTATCGATTTCACCACAACGTTAGCACTTACCCGTGAAACGGTTCCGGCTCACTACAAAACACTAAAACTCACCATCAAAGGTCTGAAAGGCGGGCATTCCGGTTGTGATATTCATTTAGGGCTGGGTAATGCCAACAAACTACTGGCACGATTCCTTGCTGCCCATACTGAGGAACTGGAGCTAAAACTGCTCGAGTTCCAAGGCGGTACTCTGCGTAATGCCATTCCACGTGAAGGTCATATTATTGTTGCCGTCCCCACCGATAAAACAGTGCGGCTAACCCAACTGAAAGATAAATATCTGGGTATCCTGAAAAATGAATATGCCATCGTCGAGAAAAACCTGACTGTATTGCTGGAAGAGGTTGAAACCGATATTCAAGCACTGACTGATGATTGCCAGAACCGTTTTATCTCATTGCTGAACAGTACACCAAACGGCGTTATCCGTATGAGTGATATCATCAAAGGCGTAGTAGAAACTTCTCTCAATGTGGGCGTTGTGGCTATGGACCAAGATAAGGTAAATATTATTTGCCTGATCCGCTCGCTTATCGACAGCGGCAAATCCTATATTATAGGTATGCTCGGTTCCCTAGCAAAACTGTCAAACGCTGAAATTTCCGCTAAAGGCGATTATCCAGGCTGGCAGCCGGATGCAAATTCCCCGGTTATGCATCTGGTACGTGAAACTTATCAACAGCTGTTCGATAAAACCCCCAATATTATGGTAATTCACGCAGGGCTGGAATGTGGTCTGTTTAAGAAACCTTATCCTGATATGGATATGGTCTCTATCGGGCCAACTATCACAGGCGCTCACTCCCCTGACGAACAGGTTCACATCAAAAGTGTTGGTCAATATTGGCAACTGCTGACCGCAGTCCTGAAAGCTATTCCTGAAAAATCTTAATCGAATCTCCCCTGCTCCGATTAGTAGCAGGGGAATTACCACTCAAGCAATAGTTGCCGATCAATTTGTGGATCCAGCAAAGTCACATGCAGGCCCACTAAAGATAAGCCGATCAACGGTCTACAAGATACTGATTTCAGATCAAATATAGAGCTATACTTAGCTCTATATTTGATCTATTGTATAATTTTTCCGAGCGGAGGTTTTCCATGTTGCAGAAAGTCATGTGTGGCTACACAACAGCTATCAGTAAGTTTAAATCCAATCCCAGTGCAGCATTGGCAGAAGCCCAGGGAGATGCTATTGCTGTTTCATCTAACAATCAGATCCAGTTCTACGCTGTTCCTGCTGCGCTTTTTGAAGAAATGAGCGCGTTTTGTGAATATGCGCAACGGGGAAGTACGGAGTTGAAAAGCATCCCGGCCAATTTCACCGGAGAAGGGCTAAATATGAATAAAATAGCTACTAAGATGGCTGCAAAAATCAAAGAGGGGATGTCCGGGGACTACGAAGAATGGTCGTAAGATATGGACATATCTCTCCGAAGAAAGGATACGACCATTCTTTAGTGATCTACTGGTGATGAACAGCGCCCTTCATCACCAGCAGATCATGTTCACCAAGGTGAAAATGAAATAAAGAAAATAACGGAAAAGTCACTAAACAATTAATAAGGAAACTCAGCGGTGATAAGAACATTCACGCACCGTGTTTTGAAAGAGGCTTTAGGCGAACAGAGAACCAAGGCTCTGGTTGATGACTTTTGGGCCTATAAAGAGGGAAAAGGCTTACCCATTACCTTTGGTCGGGACGTTCCCTACCTATTTACGCATAACCGATCTTACCTTGAATTGCAGCACCTGCATTTCAAAGACAAAGGATTTCCACTCAAGCTAGTGCAATTTAAACGAACCAGTGGTTATGTTTTAGTTTATTGCCTTGGTTTCTTCGACGCCAACACCTACCTGTTAATCTCGATTATCAAACACTGGGATCACAACAAACCCAATGATGTAGCTGAAACGGACAGAGATATCAATTTAATGAACGAGCTAGAAAAAATCGCAGAAGGCTTTCGGGAAAAATACTAGGCTGATGGTAATAAGCGAACATTTGTTACTCGGATTTTTCATAATTGATGATTTAATCGATTTATGAAAAAGTTTATTCCCGTTGAAAACGTTATTAAAATCGATCCCTTTTGGATAATAGATTGCCTGATTAATCTATTAATATTCTTATTTAATTTTTTTCGGGATATATAAGCATTAACAAAACCAATTTTTTCTCATTTTTCACTTATAGCTTTATGAGAGGCAAGTTTTAAACTGTTATTAAAAATCATTATTTAACCGTTGTTTTTACCCCCTTTAATAGCTGAGTTTAATCATCATGGGATACCGTGTTTTACATTTCACAAACGTTAATCATACCCGCGTTTTATCTTTACTGATTCTACTTTACCAGCAATCCTGAGTAGTTTTCACCTGATGGTATAAAGATACCCTTTTATGTTTTTTCGGATAATATTCTTTTTCTCGCTGATTTCTTTTCAACTCTCTGTTAATGGTTAATGGAATTCGATTAGATTTAATTAACATCATTTTAAAAAATTTAATTTATGGTTAAATCCGATCTTTATATAAAATCTTTAATATATCTGTTTTCTTAATTTCAGATAGTCATAGCAAGCCAAGTAAATTTAAAATAATAACGCTGTAAGTAACCTGGGATTTTACTCAGTTAAATTATTTACCTTTTGGTTTTGTTATTCCAATTTTTCATGATTGATGATTTAATTTGTTTATGAAAAAGTTTATTCACTGATTGAAAACGTTATTTAAACCAGTTAATTTTTTAAATATATTATCTAATTAACCTCTCCTATGTTCTTATTTATCCTTTTTCACTGATGTTTTTATGATGAGCAGCTTTTAAATTGTTATTAAAAGCCATTTTTTTAACCTCTATTTTCAATTGGTATAATAAGGTTTTAATCGTTGTTTTTACTACTTTTAATACCTGTTTTATATTAAGTTTAATCATCATGATATATTGTATTTTACGTTTAATCTACGTTGATAATACTCACTTTTTATCTTTATTGACGTTGTTTTACTGGCAATCCCGAGCAGTTTTCATAAATCATCCTCTTTTATTTTATCCTGATAAATCAACTCGTAAATAGACTGACAGTATAAAAATACCCTCTTATGTTTTTTCGGATAATATTCTTTTTTTCGCTGATTTTTTCAATTTTCCGTTAACGGCCAATGAACTTCGATTAAATTTCATTAACATCTTTTTAAATAGCTGCACTTATAGTTAAATCCGTCCTTTATATAAAAGCTTTAATATCTCTGTTTTTTTGCTTATAAATGTCATGGCAGGTTAGGCAAATGTAAAATAAGTGGAGGATAGCATTGCCGATAAAAAGTTAAATATGGATGTGAATAGGCCGTTAAAGGGAAATACAGATAAAAAGATAAAATGAATCCTTTTAAAAGGGTGATATCGAGTAAAGCGTTTTTTGTTCCGAGAGTTTTCTTATTTTTTAATTAAAAATTTATTTAATGAATAGTTTTCATTGAGATATTTTTGTAAATCTAATAGTTTTTCCGTTTCCTGCTTGTATTTAAATTTTCCCATTTTCATTAAATTAACACTCGGATTTTATCGTTTTTACTTTTTACTATATTTGATTTTTAGGTTTAAAAACTGACGAGGAAGCGTATCAGATTAAGGATGCCATCGGTAAGCTCCAGTCGGCGCTGGCTTATCACGGGTATGCGCCCCGGTAGATCATAAGCAAACCGGAAGATTGTGGAAATCTTCCGGTTTCAAATTTTATTTATTAAGTATTAAGGTATTAAATCAACTTCCCTTTATATCAAGTAAATAATCAAGTTTTGGTTTCCATATATTTTCCCATTTATTTTCTATATCTATTGAATAATTCTTTATATGGTAATAATCATTCTCATCATGGTGAGATAGAAAACATTGTTCAACGCAACCAATAACCCATTTCAATAATTGTTTAATTTCAAGATCATCATCATAACTTAAGAAAACCTCAGTAATTTCAATAAATTCCGCCATCAAATTCGGGCAAAAAATGGATTCTTCAAATAATGAATAACAAAATGTTCCTTCAATTAAATCATCCTTATTTTCTAGAAGGCGAAGTTTAATATTCTCATTCATATCAGCAACCTGGTCCTTTTCTTTTTGCCGCTTTAATTGATTTTTTCTCATTATAGGAACCATCTAAATTGAACACTCCTTTGGACTTATCCAATGATGAAAATGTCTCGTAGTGATCTTTGTGAAGATTATCTAAATAAAAATAATCATTTTTCTTAAAAGCTACGCCTTCAACTTTTACTTTGCCTGTGAATTTATAAATTTCAGCCCCTTGAAATTTCTTTCTGGTTGTTTGGGCCGCATCACCGACGATTTCAAGAAAACTCAATCCCCACGGATCAATCCACATCATCGGGTTCGGGGCATAAGTGTATACGTTTATGCCCCCATTCAGCCCGATCGGGTCTTCGGGTCGATCCCGACGCCATCCAGGCCGGAAGATCATAAAGATCTTCCGGTTTGCGGCTTAATCTAGAAAATCATCGTATACAAGATAATGTATCACTGCTTCAATTAAATCCTCTTTAATCGCATTAGGATTGTGTTCCAGTTTGTTATCGATAATATCTGCAAACATGGGGCATTCTAGAAATGTTCCATGAGTTTCATCCATATCAAACTCTTCATCATCATTTTCAGCCAGATAATAATTTTTATTTAAAATATCTTGGGTAGATTCTGTATCAAAGTCTTTATCAATATAAATCCAACCAACATCAGGCAGTTGTTTATAAAGACTAAGTAACTGATCGAAGCCACTAATTGTTTTCATATAATAACTCCATTACTTGCGGCATTTATTCCCACCTCCCCATTTATCTCTACCACCCGACCCATCAGGATGATAAATCTTGTGATAAGTTTTATGATCATATCGGTCAACCAGACTTAATTTCCCTGGCTGATTCTCATGATGCCAAGTCATATTCTTTGGTGAAGTCCCTTTAAAGTTCCCTTTAGAATTTGGTTGAACATGCTCAACCACACTCGGATATTTAGTCTGCATTTCACGCCTGAATGCCGGATCGTGCTGCATTCTTTCGTACACAGATTGGTTGCCCCGTTTAAAGTGCTGACCATCGGATAATTGATATTCCGATGAATTCAGGGTGTGTTCATGGAAGACATGGTACTTCCCTAAACCCCGTTGCCCTTCACCCTTGTATAGCCCCAGCGGATCGATCCAATTCATCGGGTTAGGCGCATAAGTATATAAGTTTAATCCACCTGCTAAACCAATGGGGTCTTAGGGACTATCCCGACGCCATCATACAGTTTAGCGGACCTTTCCCCCTGATTTAGCAGCCTTTTTCTCCACCGTTTTTTCCCACCCTGTTAAAGAACATGCCAACTGGCCCCGACGGGCACTTTCCCGATGTTAGCGCATTTTTTCCCCGACGTCAGCGCCGGGTTTCGCCCCGCTTTGCCTGCCGGAACCGGGTTTCGCCCCGCTTTGCCTGCCGGAACCGGGTTTTATTGGGAACCCGTGGCGGCGGTGCAGCTTGTCTGCGCCGCTGACGCGGGTTGGCCGGGTGCGGGCTGGCGAAGCCCGCAGGTGAAGCTTTTCAGCGGGGAGCCCCCGCTCGCGGGGGCGGACGGGGCGGAGATGGCGAGTACGGGAACGAGCGAGGAGCCTGCGACTGCGAGCCGGACGCAGCCAGTGCAGCAGGGTTGGGCGGGGGCCATAAATTGCGCCAGCTTGCTGGCCTGCCTTCAGGGCGGTTGACCTTGACGGACTGACCGACAACGGTTTAAGGCGGATTTTCGCCCCGGAGCCGCCACGGACGGCGGCGACTGCGGCGGCCGGTTTTGGCTCTGGGGCTGACAGCAGCGGGTGAGCGGGCGAACCCGGTGCGCCACACTGCTCTGAGAAGCTCAACCCGGCGGCCAGCCGCGCACCGGGGCCAAGGTAACCGCGCAGCGCCCATGGGTGGGCGGTGCCGACATAATGTGCCGTTAAGCGTTGTGGGCCGTGTAGGCCCATTTCGCTTAATGCCACATTATGTTCATTGGGGGCTGACCGGCAACGGTGCTGACAGAGGACGCGACGGCTTAATGCCGGGCGGCCACCATTTACCGCCGGCACGCCGAAGGTCGGCAGGCAGTCTGTGCGCAGGGACGCGCTCAGTCTGCCTTTCACTGCACTCCACACGCTCACAGGGAACCGGCTAACATTAAGATTGTCCGGCAACACAGCACGTTCAGACCGGCTTCGGGCTGTCCGGCTTGTCACTCTCCGCCTGCTTGTCGTCTGGCGTGGCCTGCTTTGACTGCCGTTCTGCCGGGTGGGTCTGCTCATGCACTTGCTTTAAGTGACCGATGGCCACCCGCGTATAGATTTGCGTCGTCTCCAGTTTCTCATGCCCCAGTATCGCCTGGATGTGCCGGGTGTCCGCGCCGTTCTCCAGCATCTGGGTTGCCATTGAGTGGCGGAACAGATGACAGGCCCCCGGTTTAGTCAGTTGCGCCTGTTTACGGATGCTGTCGGCGGCTATCCAGGTTAACGTGCCCTTTGCCAGTCCCCGGCCTTTCCTGGTGATAAACAGGTGTCCACTGTCACCCCGCCGCGTTAACTCGGGCCGGACGCTGAGCCAGCGGCTTAACCAGTGCAGCGCCTGTTCGCCGATGGGCACCACCCTATCTTTACGGCCTTTACCCTGTCTGACCAGCACCACCCCGCGCCCGAAGTCCACCTCGCTTAACAGCAGGTTGGCTACTTCCATCCGCCGGATACCGGTACTCCACAGTACTTCAAGGATAGCGCGATTTCTCAGCCCGGTTGGGGTGTTGATATCCGTTGCGGCTAAGACCGTGTGGGTTTCGTCTTCATTCATCACCTGTGCTGGCAGCCGTTTTTCTTCTCTTGGCAATACCATGTTATCCGTCGGGTTATACAGGATATGGTGACGTTGCAACAGCCAGCGGAACCACTGACGTAAGACACTCAGGCGGTCCCGCTGACTGCCCGGGCTGTAGGGCTGGCCGTTCGCTTTACGGGCGCTTCTCAGCCAGCGCTGGTAACTTTCCAGTAACGGCAGGCTGACCTGCGGTGCCGTCATCACGCCACGCGCTTCGCACCAGTTGACGAACGGCAACAGCCGCTCTTCATAGGACTCTTGTGTCCGTTCGCTTAAGCCCTGTCCTCGTACGGCTTCCAGCCAGGCGGCCAGATGCTGGCGTAAAGTGGCGAAGCGGGCTGGGATGGCGTCGGGTTGACCGTGGGTCTCCGTCACCGAGGGACGTTTTTTTCTGTCTGGTGAGGCGAGGGTTGCCGCCGGGCTGGTCGGGATAGCGTGCTGTTGCTGCAACCAGTCGAACCACAGGCGTAAGGCCCGCAGGCGTCGGCGCTGACTGTCCGGCGGGTAGGGCTGGCCGTTGGCCTTGCGGTATTGGGTCAGATACTGCTGCCAGTTTGCCAGTAACGGCCCGGTGACCTGAGCGGCGGATATTACGCCCTGTTCCTCGCACCAGCTGACGAACGGCGACAGCCGTTCATGACGGGCGGACTGGCTCTTTTGACTCGCCCCCTGCAACAGCAGGTTATCCAGATACGCCTCCAGATGCTGGCGCAGGGTCAGCCGGGCAGGTTCAGATTGACGTTTAACGGGTGATGACATGATGGGATTTCCTGTAGAGAACAGCGGTTAGTGTTATCAGTGTGTGATACATCACTACGGTACGATGGCTTGATTCTTAAGTGGCCGGAACAGTCCTTTTCTGTCTGCCCCAACTTGCGGACCGCTCAGCCCGGTATTGCTGCGGTCTGGCGTCCATTTCCCGGCCTCCAACTTGGGCCCAACTTGACCCCAACTTGAGGGCAACTTGCGGTTCAGTCAGTCCAACTTGCGTCGGTCGTATTCCGGGTTTTCGGGTTCTATGATGTACTGGCAGTACGATACGACGGCTTTTTCTTATTATTGCCGGAACAGTGTTTTTCAACCGTCCCCAACTTGCGAGCCGTTCCTCCCAGTATTGCTGCGGTCTGACGCCGGTTTCCCGCCCTCCAACTTGGGCCCAACTTGATCCCAACTTGAGGGCAACTTGCGGTTCAGTCAGTCCAACTTGCGTGAGTCATATTCAGGGTTTTACCGGTTTTTCCGGCGCTGTCAGGTCAATCAGGCCGCACAGATGGGCTTCTTCTGCGCTGTCGCCGTTCCACAGCAGTTCATACTGCAACAGATGGCCGCGACTGCCGCCGTGGACTAACAGATATTCCATGTCGGCCAGTCGCTGACAGTGGACTTTTAACTGGTTATCGCTCCACTGGGTGTAATGGCGGATATCGCGGCGGGTAAAGCGGACCGCGTTCACCGGGCGTTGCTGCGCTGTCGCCGTCTCTTTCACCATCGCTTGTATCAGCAGTAACAGTTTTCGGGTCTGGGGCGACATTTCATCCAGCGTGCGGCCTAATATCTCGTGGGCCAGCCGGTTTGCTAAGCTAATATCGTCTTTGGTCACCTCGATATATTCAAGCCGTTTGCCCCGGTGTTCCGCGGTCTTCACCTCGCGCTGGTGCTGATGCAGCAGGGCGATACTTTGTATCAGGGTGAGATATTTCATGTGGTCGCGTCGGGTGCGGGTTTTATCGCTCATGAACGTTAACTGTGAGGCATAAGGGTTAACCACATTCAGCGGGCGCAACAGCCGCTGGGCGTTTTGATGCAGTTCGGTGATATATGCCTTTTCATTCTCGGCCAGTAGACCTTCCAGCGTTTGTTTATGGCGCTGCAAGGCGTGGATAGCTTCGGTCTGCTCCCGCGATTCGTTTACCGTCAGCACCAGACAGCGGTTTAACAGCTCTTCATCCACATCTATCGCGGTGGTGGTGAGCATCAGCATCACCGGCCCTTTTACCGTGTACTGTTTGGTCACCAGATTCCCGCTGGCGTCATCTTTACCGGTGCTGGCAATGGTCAGTTCGCCGTCGCTTTGCAACAGTTTGAGCGCATAGGCGGCCTGCCTGACGCCTTCCTCTTCGGCAATGGCTAAGATTTTATGCTGGAGATTGGTTTCCCCCAGATAGAACAGACTCTGGCCGGTCATGGCGCTGTATTGCAGCCGTTCTTCTTCCGGTATCAGATTGAGTACCGCATCCATTAAGCTGCTTTTCCCTGCCGCCGAACTGCTTTGTATCAGCACGGCCAGCGGACGGTCCAGCTTGCGACTGACGGCGGCTAAGTAACCGGCCAGCAGGTTAGTGGATTCGCCCACCACGCCACAGGCGGCTAAGTCAGCGGTGATGCGTTCACTCAGTTTCGGGTCTTGCAGCAGCGCCAGCGCCGCAGCCCGCTGGTCCTCGCTCAGTTCGGGAACCGGTGGGGGTTCGGTTTGTTCACTGACGCCGGCCTGTTGACACTGTTCCAGTACCAGCAACACCTGCCCCAGTGCCCGGCGCAGGTCACCTTCGGCCAGCCCGAGTTCGGTGGCGGCCAGCCGCGCATACCCGCCCCGGCTGCGGGCGCTCATCATGTCCACGCTGTCGGCAAACATCACGCCGCTGTCGGTATCAACGACCTGAACATTCACTTTCATCACCGCCGCCCCGGCTTTCACCTGTGACAGGCCCCGGATACCCCACTGTTGTGTGCCCAGCGTCAGGGATATCTCGCCGTTAGCGCCGGTTTCCCAGACCACATTCGGCATTGACGGCAACGCGGCTATACCGGCGGCTAATGTGCTGACTGTTTCCGGCACCGGAACCGGCTGATGTTCAGCCAGTGCGGCCCGCTCTGTTGCAGTGGTGGCCTGTACCTCTGCCGCTTCCTGCATCGGCACGGCACTGTCGAGCAACAACCCGAAGGCCCGTTCCGGCTCAGCGACCTGACACAGATAGCCGTTGGCATCCATGCCCTCGGGGAACACCACCCGGAACACGGTGATACCGACGGCGGTCAGTTCGGCGGCCAGTTTTACCGCCGCTTCATTGCCTGCCGGATCATTGTCGTAGGCGATCAAGACCTGCTTAACGCCATGCCGCCGAAACGCCTGCCGCATCTCATCGGTGAAGCCGTTCACCCCATAGGCGGCGGTGACATGGCGGTGACCGGCCACCCAGAACGACAGGGCGTCGATCAGGGATTCACAGAGGATGACCGTCCCTGAACTGATCAGCGCCGGCTCATTCCATATCCCGCCATGTGCGCCGGGAAGGTACAGATGCAGCGGCGTTCCTTTACGTAAACGGTCGGTGATTTTGCGCCCGTAGATCTCGCGGATCTGGCCGTTCGGGTCGATAACCGGTATCACCAGCGAACCGGTAAAGTGCTCGTGCCCGCTGTCGCGCATCAGCCCCACGGCCCGAAGACGGGCGCGGATCTGTGCGCCGGCCTGCACCGCCTTGATGGGCAGGCGATAGGCTAACGTGCGGTTGGCAAAGCCCAGTTTAAACTGGGCGACTAATTCCGGGTGGTTGAGCCGGCGTTTTTCCAGATAAGCCAGGGCTTCGGGGGCATTCAACAGCGTATGATGGTAGAACCCGACGACCCGACTGAGCAGCGCCTGCCGTCCGGCGTCATCATCGGCCAGCATGGCGGGTTCATCCGGTTTCACCAGCGGGGCCACCGAGGGGTTATCTCCCAGTATCCCGCGCAACTGTTCCACGGCCCGGCGCAGACTTAAGCCTTTGGTTTTCATTACCCAGTCCAGCACGGAGCCGCCGGCATCACAGCCAAAACAGTGATAAAGATTTTTTGCCGGTGAGATAACCATTGACGGGGTTTTCTCCTGATGGAACGGGCACAGCAGCACGTAATCTTTGCCGCGTTTAAAGAGCTGTCGCCCCTGTTGCTCCACCACGGCGACTAAGGAGACGGCGGCTTTCAGGTGCTGTAATTCTGCTTCCGGGATGCGTGCCATAAGTTTGTTCCTTTGAAACCTTGTCAAGACCACTAATATGTTTTATTATGGCACATATATATGTACTATCGTCAAGTGGATATTAATCAAGGGGGTAAAATCATGAGTCACTCGGTTTACTGGTGCTTATCTATGCCCTTATCTGAACGACTCATTGCTTTACGTAAGCAACGTAGCTTATCTCAGCAGGCGATGGCTGATGCTATTGGGATTCATGCTAATAGCTGGAAGAAGTACGAGACAGGGCAGGCTCAGCCTTCCCTCGATGTATTGAAGAAGATCGCGACTTCGCTGAATGTCAGCACGGACTTTTTGTTATTTGATGAACATGAACGTGTGCCAGTTGATGAACTGTCCTTGCAGTTTGAAGCCATCAGCCAGCTTCCTGATGATGAACAGAGTATTGTTCGTGAAGTGCTGGAGAGTTTAATTATCAAGTATCAGTCCCGACGTTGGGATTCAGCCAGACAGGCAGCGAAGAAGAAAGAAGAGTAACGAATAAAGCTAACGCGGATTGCCAGTGCGCCAACACTGACAACCCGCTCACCACAGCAACTAATAGGAGTAGTCACTATGGCTAAGGCGCATTCTAAAGCAGAAGCGGCAGTAAATAAAGCTGTGAAAACAGAACGTTATTACACGGTGGGCTATGTGCCGAACGGGAATAAGGTCAACAACGCCACACCGGCGATACATTTGAAGGGGCTGTGGCTGAGACAGGCGGGGTTTAATACTGGCGGCCAGATTACGGTGAAGGTGATGGATGGCTGTCTGGTTCTGATTCCTGACAGTGAAGCCACACAACACTATCAGCAGCAATACCAGCGGCAGCAAAGCCAACTTAATGAGATTAAGCTGCGGATGCGGGAGATGCTGGCTGAATACAACGCGGGCTAAGGGAGAGGATAAAATGAAAGTGGTGATTGAGCATTTGCAGGACATTCAGTTAACCCACATTGAAGCGCTGGCCTTGGCCCAACTGGTTAAACGACTGAACTGGGCGGAGATACGCGCCTGTGCCGTGAATGACGAGGAAGCGTATCAGATTAAGGATGCGATCTCTAAGCTCCAGTCCGCTCTGGCTTACCGTGGGTATTCACCAAGGTAGATCATAAGAAGACCGGAAGATATCGAAGGATCTTCCGGTTTTGATTCGAAATCATTATTGAGTTAAAACATCTAAATCAAAATGTTCTGGTTGGAAACCTCTGTTAACAACAAATTCAAAAAAATCCTCTTTTATTGATTCAATGCTTCCATCCCCTGATGAATCAAAAAAATATACTTCATTTTTATATTGAGTCTTCTCTTTTAAAAAACCGTAATAACCACCAGTTTCATCATCACTAAAAGCAATGAAACCTTGTGGCATTGAGACCATTTCATATTCTTTATTCTTAACAGGTAAATACCACTCACTATTAGGATTAAGAGAGTAAATATTCACGAATGCAAAATACCCGGCATTATAATTATTTGAAAAATAAATATATTCATCTGGTAAAGTTCCTCCTACAAGCAACTCTACTTGTTCTATATCCTCCTTACTTGCCAAATATTCATCTCCTGATAAAAACCAATTTGGTTTGATGCTTTTTACATAATTAACAACTCGTGAGAATTCATGTGTATTCATGTTAGTACCAAAATAAATAAGTTTTCATAATTATGCTCCACTTCCAACCAGCCCTTGTGTACCAAGATATACAGCCTTTTCATCCAAGTGGTCTGTAGAATCAATGAGATAGGCTACAGAACCAATGTTGTTCAAAAAGAAAACAAAAGGCATAGGTGTATCAGTATTATGGAAAGCTATTTATTAATCGTAAATTAGATGAGGATATATTTGCTCTGCACCTTGTTCTCTTGCTCTATACCACCAATGTAATTTCCTATCCGCATCTCGCATGGCCGGTGTGACACCCTGATTAAATTTATTTGGATGTAATGCAGTATTGCCTCTATGAACGTTTGGTAAAACTTCATGGATGGCAGAGCCTGGCATTTGATGAGCATGATGTAGATCTGGCGAGCCTAAACCTTTAGGTGTTCTTCCATGCAATCCATTAAATATGTCTTGTTTACTCCAGTCTCCAGATATTCTGACGGGCTTATCATTCACTCCATAACCAAAACCCGTTTTTGTATTAGGTTTACTGAAATTAGATGATTCTCTGGCGGCTTTACTTGCTGCGATATTGTCCAGAACACGTTGTTTGATTACTGGGCATGTTGCCAGCCCCAGAGGATCAACCCATCCGGTGGGATTATGGACATACGAATACGGGTTCGGACCCCCATTTAGCCCGAGCGGGTCTTAGGGACTATCCCGACGCCATCATACAGTTTAGCGGACCTTTCCCCCTGATTTAGCAGCCTTTTTCTCCACCGTTTTTTCCCACCCTGTTAAAGAACATGCCAACTGGCCCCGACGGGCACTTTCCCGATGTTAGCGCATTTTTTCCCCGACGTCAGCGCCGGGTTTCGCCCCGCTTTGCCTGCCGGAACCGGGTTTTATTGGGAACCCGTGGCGGCGGTGCAGCTTGTCTGCGCCGCTGACGCGGGTTGGCCGGGTGCGGGCCGGCGAGGCCCGCAGGTGACGCTGTTCAGCAGGGAAGCCCCTGGGGGCTGCACGGGGCGGAGATGGCGAGCACGGGGACGAGCAACGAAGCGCAGCGCAGTGCGAGCCGCGCGCAGCCAGTGCAGCGGGGTTGGGGCGGGGGCAATAAACCGCGGCCAGCTTGCTGGCCTGCCTTCCGGGCTGTTGACCTTAACGGACTGACTGACAACGGTTTAAGGCAGATTTTTGCCTCGGAGCCGCCAGGGAGGGCGGCGACTGCGGCGGTGGGTTTTGGCACCGCGGCTGACAGCAGCGGGCGCAGCCCGGTGCGCCTCTGGGGCTGAGAAGCTCAACCCGGCGGCCAGCCGCTCACCGTTGTTGAGGTGGCCGCGCAGCGCCCTGCGGTGGGCGGCGCCGACATAATGTGCCGTTAAGCGTTGTGGGCCGTGCAGGCCCATTTCGCTTAATGCCACATTATGTTCATTGGGGGCTGACCGGCAACGGTGCTGACAGAGGACGCGACGGCTTAATGCCGGGCGGCCACCATTTACCGCCGGCACGCCGAAGGTCGGCAGGCAGTCTGTGCGCAGGGACGCGCTCAGTCTGCCTTTCACTGCACTCCACACGCTCACAGGGAACCGGCTAACATTAAGATTGTCCGGCAACACAGCACGTTCAGACCGGCTTCGGGCTGTCCGGCTTGTCACTCTCCGCCTGCTTGTCGTCTGGCGTGGCCTGCTTTGACTGCCGTTCTGCCGGGTGGGTCTGCTCATGCACTTGCTTTAAGTGACCGATGGCCACCCGCGTATAGATTTGCGTCGTCTCCAGTTTCTCATGCCCCAGTATCGCCTGGATGTGCCGGGTGTCCGCGCCGTTCTCCAGCATCTGGGTTGCCATTGAGTGGCGGAACAGATGACAGGCCCCCGGTTTAGTCAGTTGCGCCTGTTTACGGATGCTGTCGGCGGCTATCCAGGTTAACGTGCCCTTTGCCAGTCCCCGGCCTTTCCTGGTGATAAACAGGTGTCCACTGTCACCCCGCCGCGTTAACTCGGGCCGGACGCTGAGCCAGCGGCTTAACCAGTGCAGCGCCTGTTCGCCGATGGGCACCACCCTATCTTTACGGCCTTTACCCTGTCTGACCAGCACCACCCCGCGCCCGAAGTCCACCTCGCTTAACAGCAGGTTGGCTACTTCCATCCGCCGGATACCGGTACTCCACAGTACTTCAAGGATAGCGCGATTTCTCAGCCCGGTTGGGGTGTTGATATCCGTTGCGGCTAAGACCGTGTGGGTTTCGTCTTCATTCATCACCTGTGCTGGCAGCCGTTTTTCTTCTCTTGGCAATACCATGTTATCCGTCGGGTTATACAGGATATGGTGACGTTGCAACAGCCAGCGGAACCACTGACGTAAGACACTCAGGCGGTCCCGCTGACTGCCCGGGCTGTAGGGCTGGCCGTTCGCTTTACGGGCGCTTCTCAGCCAGCGCTGGTAACTTTCCAGTAACGGCAGGCTGACCTGCGGTGCCGTCATCACGCCACGCGCTTCGCACCAGTTGACGAACGGCAACAGCCGCTCTTCATAGGACTCTTGTGTCCGTTCGCTTAAGCCCTGTCCTCGTACGGCTTCCAGCCAGGCGGCCAGATGCTGGCGTAAAGTGGCGAAGCGGGCTGGGATGGCGTCGGGTTGACCGTGGGTCTCCGTCACCGAGGGACGTTTTTTTCTGTCTGGTGAGGCGAGGGTTGCCGCCGGGCTGGTCGGGATAGCGTGCTGTTGCTGCAACCAGTCGAACCACAGGCGTAAGGCCCGCAGGCGTCGGCGCTGACTGTCCGGCGGGTAGGGCTGGCCGTTGGCCTTGCGGTATTGGGTCAGATACTGCTGCCAGTTTGCCAGTAACGGCCCGGTGACCTGAGCGGCGGATATTACGCCCTGTTCCTCGCACCAGCTGACGAACGGCGACAGCCGTTCATGACGGGCGGACTGGCTCTTTTGACTCGCCCCCTGCAACAGCAGGTTATCCAGATACGCCTCCAGATGCTGGCGCAGGGTCAGCCGGGCAGGTTCAGATTGACGTTTAACGGGTGATGACATGATGGGATTTCCTGTAGAGAACAGCGGTTAGTGTTATCAGTGTGTGATACATCACTACGGTACGATGGCTTGATTCTTAAGTGGCCGGAACAGTCCTTTTCTGTCTGCCCCAACTTGCGGACCGCTCAGCCCGGTATTGCTGCGGTCTGGCGTCCATTTCCCGGCCTCCAACTTGGGCCCAACTTGACCCCAACTTGAGGGCAACTTGCGGTTCAGTCAGTCCAACTTGCGTCGGTCGTATTCCGGGTTTTCGGGTTCTATGATGTACTGGCAGTACGATACGACGGCTTTTTCTTATTATTGCCGGAACAGTGTTTTTCAACCGTCCCCAACTTGCGAGCCGTTCCTCCCAGTATTGCTGCGGTCTGACGCCGGTTTCCCGCCCTCCAACTTGGGCCCAACTTGATCCCAACTTGAGGGCAACTTGCGGTTCAGTCAGTCCAACTTGCGTGAGTCATATTCAGGGTTTTACCGGTTTTTCCGGCGCTGTCAGGTCAATCAGGCCGCACAGATGGGCTTCTTCTGCGCTGTCGCCGTTCCACAGCAGTTCATACTGCAACAGATGGCCGCGACTGCCGCCGTGGACTAACAGATATTCCATGTCGGCCAGTCGCTGACAGTGGACTTTTAACTGGTTATCGCTCCACTGGGTGTAATGGCGGATATCGCGGCGGGTAAAGCGGACCGCGTTCACCGGGCGTTGCTGCGCTGTCGCCGTCTCTTTCACCATCGCTTGTATCAGCAGTAACAGTTTTCGGGTCTGGGGCGACATTTCATCCAGCGTGCGGCCTAATATCTCGTGGGCCAGCCGGTTTGCTAAGCTAATATCGTCTTTGGTCACCTCGATATATTCAAGCCGTTTGCCCCGGTGTTCCGCGGTCTTCACCTCGCGCTGGTGCTGATGCAGCAGGGCGATACTTTGTATCAGGGTGAGATATTTCATGTGGTCGCGTCGGGTGCGGGTTTTATCGCTCATGAACGTTAACTGTGAGGCATAAGGGTTAACCACATTCAGCGGGCGCAACAGCCGCTGGGCGTTTTGATGCAGTTCGGTGATATATGCCTTTTCATTCTCGGCCAGTAGACCTTCCAGCGTTTGTTTATGGCGCTGCAAGGCGTGGATAGCTTCGGTCTGCTCCCGCGATTCGTTTACCGTCAGCACCAGACAGCGGTTTAACAGCTCTTCATCCACATCTATCGCGGTGGTGGTGAGCATCAGCATCACCGGCCCTTTTACCGTGTACTGTTTGGTCACCAGATTCCCGCTGGCGTCATCTTTACCGGTGCTGGCAATGGTCAGTTCGCCGTCGCTTTGCAACAGTTTGAGCGCATAGGCGGCCTGCCTGACGCCTTCCTCTTCGGCAATGGCTAAGATTTTATGCTGGAGATTGGTTTCCCCCAGATAGAACAGACTCTGGCCGGTCATGGCGCTGTATTGCAGCCGTTCTTCTTCCGGTATCAGATTGAGTACCGCATCCATTAAGCTGCTTTTCCCTGCCGCCGAACTGCTTTGTATCAGCACGGCCAGCGGACGGTCCAGCTTGCGACTGACGGCGGCTAAGTAACCGGCCAGCAGGTTAGTGGATTCGCCCACCACGCCACAGGCGGCTAAGTCAGCGGTGATGCGTTCACTCAGTTTCGGGTCTTGCAGCAGCGCCAGCGCCGCAGCCCGCTGGTCCTCGCTCAGTTCGGGAACCGGTGGGGGTTCGGTTTGTTCACTGACGCCGGCCTGTTGACACTGTTCCAGTACCAGCAACACCTGCCCCAGTGCCCGGCGCAGGTCACCTTCGGCCAGCCCGAGTTCGGTGGCGGCCAGCCGCGCATACCCGCCCCGGCTGCGGGCGCTCATCATGTCCACGCTGTCGGCAAACATCACGCCGCTGTCGGTATCAACGACCTGAACATTCACTTTCATCACCGCCGCCCCGGCTTTCACCTGTGACAGGCCCCGGATACCCCACTGTTGTGTGCCCAGCGTCAGGGATATCTCGCCGTTAGCGCCGGTTTCCCAGACCACATTCGGCATTGACGGCAACGCGGCTATACCGGCGGCTAATGTGCTGACTGTTTCCGGCACCGGAACCGGCTGATGTTCAGCCAGTGCGGCCCGCTCTGTTGCAGTGGTGGCCTGTACCTCTGCCGCTTCCTGCATCGGCACGGCACTGTCGAGCAACAACCCGAAGGCCCGTTCCGGCTCAGCGACCTGACACAGATAGCCGTTGGCATCCATGCCCTCGGGGAACACCACCCGGAACACGGTGATACCGACGGCGGTCAGTTCGGCGGCCAGTTTTACCGCCGCTTCATTGCCTGCCGGATCATTGTCGTAGGCGATCAAGACCTGCTTAACGCCATGCCGCCGAAACGCCTGCCGCATCTCATCGGTGAAGCCGTTCACCCCATAGGCGGCGGTGACATGGCGGTGACCGGCCACCCAGAACGACAGGGCGTCGATCAGGGATTCACAGAGGATGACCGTCCCTGAACTGATCAGCGCCGGCTCATTCCATATCCCGCCATGTGCGCCGGGAAGGTACAGATGCAGCGGCGTTCCTTTACGTAAACGGTCGGTGATTTTGCGCCCGTAGATCTCGCGGATCTGGCCGTTCGGGTCGATAACCGGTATCACCAGCGAACCGGTAAAGTGCTCGTGCCCGCTGTCGCGCATCAGCCCCACGGCCCGAAGACGGGCGCGGATCTGTGCGCCGGCCTGCACCGCCTTGATGGGCAGGCGATAGGCTAACGTGCGGTTGGCAAAGCCCAGTTTAAACTGGGCGACTAATTCCGGGTGGTTGAGCCGGCGTTTTTCCAGATAAGCCAGGGCTTCGGGGGCATTCAACAGCGTATGATGGTAGAACCCGACGACCCGACTGAGCAGCGCCTGCCGTCCGGCGTCATCATCGGCCAGCATGGCGGGTTCATCCGGTTTCACCAGCGGGGCCACCGAGGGGTTATCTCCCAGTATCCCGCGCAACTGTTCCACGGCCCGGCGCAGACTTAAGCCTTTGGTTTTCATTACCCAGTCCAGCACGGAGCCGCCGGCATCACAGCCAAAACAGTGATAAAGATTTTTTGCCGGTGAGATAACCATTGACGGGGTTTTCTCCTGATGGAACGGGCACAGCAGCACGTAATCTTTGCCGCGTTTAAAGAGCTGTCGCCCCTGTTGCTCCACCACGGCGACTAAGGAGACGGCGGCTTTCAGGTGCTGTAATTCTGCTTCCGGGATGCGTGCCATAAGTTTGTTCCTTTGAAACCTTGTCAAGACCACTAATATGTTTTATTATGGCACATATATATGTACTATCGTCAAGTGGATATTAATCAAGGGGGTAAAATCATGAGTCACTCGGTTTACTGGTGCTTATCTATGCCCTTATCTGAACGACTCATTGCTTTACGTAAGCAACGTAGCTTATCTCAGCAGGCGATGGCTGATGCTATTGGGATTCATGCTAATAGCTGGAAGAAGTACGAGACAGGGCAGGCTCAGCCTTCCCTCGATGTATTGAAGAAGATCGCGACTTCGCTGAATGTCAGCACGGACTTTTTGTTATTTGATGAACATGAACGTGTGCCAGTTGATGAACTGTCCTTGCAGTTTGAAGCCATCAGCCAGCTTCCTGATGATGAACAGAGTATTGTTCGTGAAGTGCTGGAGAGTTTAATTATCAAGTATCAGTCCCGACGTTGGGATTCAGCCAGACAGGCAGCGAAGAAGAAAGAAGAGTAACGAATAAAGCTAACGCGGATTGCCAGTGCGCCAACACTGACAACCCGCTCACCACAGCAACTAATAGGAGTAGTCACTATGGCTAAGGCGCATTCTAAAGCAGAAGCGGCAGTAAATAAAGCTGTGAAAACAGAACGTTATTACACGGTGGGCTATGTGCCGAACGGGAATAAGGTCAACAACGCCACACCGGCGATACATTTGAAGGGGCTGTGGCTGAGACAGGCGGGGTTTAATACTGGCGGCCAGATTACGGTGAAGGTGATGGATGGCTGTCTGGTTCTGATTCCTGACAGTGAAGCCACACAACACTATCAGCAGCAATACCAGCGGCAGCAAAGCCAACTTAATGAGATTAAGCTGCGGATGCGGGAGATGCTGGCTGAATACAACGCGGGCTAAGGGAGAGGATAAAATGAAAGTGGTGATTGAGCATTTGCAGGACATTCAGTTAACCCACATTGAAGCGCTGGCCTTGGCCCAACTGGTTAAACGACTGAACTGGGCGGAGATACGCGCCTGTGCCGTGAATGACGAGGAAGCGTATCAGATTAAGGATGCGATCTCTAAGCTCCAGTCCGCTCTGGCTTACCGTGGGTATTCACCAAGGTAGATCATAAGAAGACCGGAAGATATCGAAGGATCTTCCGGTTTTGATTCGAAATCATTATTGAGTTAAAACATCTAAATCAAAATGTTCTGGTTGGAAACCTCTGTTAACAACAAATTCAAAAAAATCCTCTTTTATTGATTCAATGCTTCCATCCCCTGATGAATCAAAAAAATATACTTCATTTTTATATTGAGTCTTCTCTTTTAAAAAACCGTAATAACCACCAGTTTCATCATCACTAAAAGCAATGAAACCTTGTGGCATTGAGACCATTTCATATTCTTTATTCTTAACAGGTAAATACCACTCACTATTAGGATTAAGAGAGTAAATATTCACGAATGCAAAATACCCGGCATTATAATTATTTGAAAAATAAATATATTCATCTGGTAAAGTTCCTCCTACAAGCAACTCTACTTGTTCTATATCCTCCTTACTTGCCAAATATTCATCTCCTGATAAAAACCAATTTGGTTTGATGCTTTTTACATAATTAACAACTCGTGAGAATTCATGTGTATTCATGTTAGTACCAAAATATTAATCGTAAATTAGATGAGGATATATTTGCTCTGCACCTTGTTCTCTTGCTCTATACCACCAATGTAATTTCCTATCCGCATCTCGCATGGCCGGTGTGACACCCTGATTAAATTTATTTGGATGTAATGCAGTATTGCCTCTATGAACGTTTGGTAAAACTTCATGGATGGCAGAGCCTGGCATTTGATGAGCATGATGTAGATCTGGCGAGCCTAAACCTTTAGGTGTTCTTCCATGCAATCCATTAAATATGTCTTGTTTACTCCAGTCTCCAGATATTCTGACGGGCTTATCATTCACTCCATAACCAAAACCCGTTTTTGTATTAGGTTTACTGAAATTAGATGATTCTCTGGCGGCTTTACTTGCTGCGATATTGTCCAGAACACGTTGTTTGATTACTGGGCATGTTGCCAGCCCCAGAGGATCAACCCATCCGGTGGGATTATGGACATACGAATACGGGTTCGGACCCCCATTTAGCCCGAGCGGGTCAAAAACAACGAGATTGAAGGTCAGAACGGCACTCGTTTCACGTTTAAAGGTCTTCGCAACAATATTCAAAGCATCAAGTCGATGCATGGCATTAAGATCTGCTGGGTTGAAGAGGCTCAGACCGTTTCGCAAGATAGTTGGGATATTCTTGGGCCAACTGTACGTGCTAATAAATCCGAAGTCTGGGTTTCTTTCAACCCTCGCGAGGAAGAGGACCCGACATACAAACTGATGACCCGGCATCAGGAAGATCCCCCTGACGGCGGCGTTATTATTCGAAAAGTTAACTATTGTGATAACGCCTTTTTCCCTGACGTACTCCGGCAGGAAATGGAATATTGCAAACGCATCGATTATGAAGCGTATGAGCGTATTTGGCTTGGATTACCAAAAGCACTCAGTGAAGCGGTTATTTTCTCTGGAAAATACCGGGTTGAAGCATTTTCTGATGAGCTATGGCTAGAAGCCGACCGGCTTTTCTATGGAGCTGACTTTGGTTTCGCTAATGACCCGTCCACACTGGTTCGCTGCTTCATTATTGGTACCAAACTATATATCGAATATGAAGCCTATGGGGTAGGCGTTGAATTAGATGAAATGCCCCAGTTCTATGATTCGGTGCCGCTTTCTCGTAAATGGCCCATTCATGGGGACAGTAGCCGACCGGAAACTATCAGTTACTTATCACGCCAGGGGTTCGTTATCGATGGTGCCACAAAATGGCCGGGGAGCGTTGAGGATGGGATCACTTACCTAAAAGGGTTTGGAGAAATCATTATTCATGAACGCTGTAAGCACATGATTGATGAGGCAAGACTCTATTCATACAAGACTGACCGACTGACCGGTGAAGTCCTGCCGGTGGTGCTCGACAAACATAACCATTTATGGGATGCGGTACGTTATTCGCTGGATGGTTATATCACAGGCAAAAACAACCCACTTCGTATATCTAAAAATCTGTTGGGGCGAATTTAATGTTTTTCAGATTCAGACATAAAAAGAAAGCGGAGGCTTTGCCAGTTGAACAGGATATTGATCAAGCATCACCTCAGCCAATGAACATACATCCGGATACTGTCGGATCGATAACAGAGAGAAAAGTAGCTCGGCCTGTTGAACCATACAGGCCCCCTCCCGGTGTTGTTCCTACTGAACAGTTATCCGCATTAATGGCAATGGATTCTACACCTTATGAATATATGACGGGTACAGGTGGTATATCGGGAGATGTGGGTTTCCCCGGTTATCCTTATCTGGCCCAACTGTCACAATTACCCGAATATCGGAAAATGGTCGGCACTATTGCAGGGGAGATGACTCGTAAGTGGATAAAGCTAACGTCAGTGGGGGATAATGACAAATCAGATAAAATCAAAGCGCTTAATGAGGCTATTGAAAAATTCCACGTTCGTGAACGGTTAAAAAAAGCCATTGAACATGATGGTTTTTTTGGGCGAGGTCAGATTTACATTGATGTTCGCACGTCAAGAGGCGTGCTTGCTGCAACCGATCCGGTTGAACTTGAGTCTAGATTATTTCTGTCACCCAAAAAAATCACAAAGGGGAGTCTTATTGGATTTAACGTCATTGAGCCAATATGGACATATCCGGGGATTTATAACGCTAGCAACCCGTTGAGCAATGATTTCTATAAGCCGTCAAGTTGGTATGTGATGGCAAAAACTGTACATGACAGTCGTTTGATTACATTTATCACCCGGCCATTAACCGATATGTTTAAACCTGCGTATAATTTCGGCGGCTTATCACTGACTCAGATTGCAGAGTCTTATGTACAAAACTGGTATAGGACACGTGATAGCGTATCTGATTTGATCCATTCATTCTCTGTGTCTGGATTTAAAACCAATCTTCAATCGACGTTGCAAGGACAGACGAAGAATCCCGATCAGTTAATTTATCGTGCAGAATTGTTTAACAAGATGCGTGATAACCGAGGGGTAATGATGCTGGATAACGAAGAGGAGTTTTTCCAGTTCAATACACCGCTAAGTGGCCTTGATTCACTGCAAGCCCAGTCTCAGGAACATATGAGTTCAGTCAGTAGCATACCGTTAGTGATTTTTACAGGTATCACACCAAGCGGGCTAAATGCGTCATCTGATGGGGAAATCCGTGTTTTCTATGACTTCATTGCTACCTTGCAAATGTTAGTGAAAGATGGATTGGCACGAATGATTGATATTATTCAATTATCCGAATTTGGCGAAATTGATCCTGATATTAGCTTTACATTCGAGCCGCTGTATCAAATGAATGATGAACAAAAAGCCAGTATACGTAAGACCGATGCAGATACTGATTCAGTATTAATTGCTGCAAATGTGATTAGCACAGATGAAGCTCGCGAACGTCTAGCCAACGATGAAAACAGCCCATATCACTCTCTGGAAATCAATGATGAAATCGACAAAGAAGACGACATCGAAGAAGAGGGCAACACGGAAAACATCATCTGATCCCCTTCAAACACTCCGACAAATTAAACCTAATGCCGGTGTTCGGGTGTGGTACAGCAAGCAGTTATATAAGCTGGTGGATGAGATGAATAACTCGGTGATTTACTGGGTATCCGCCAACTATAAGAACAGCGGTGCAGCAATGGCAATGGATGTTAGCCCGGAGATGTTGATGCGTTCAGCAATGCGAAAATTAACCCGGCGTTGGTTAAAGCAGTTTGATGCTTTAGCTGACAAGCTGGCGAAAAAATTCGCGGCTTTATCAATGGACAACATGGATGCCTCGTTAAATCATGCGTTAGATGCGGCACATATTTCGATACCGTTCACGATGACGACAGAAATGAATAACGCGCTACAGACGGTCATTGGTGAGAATGTTGGGTTGATTAAAAGTATTCCACGGCAATATTTATCCCAAGTTGAAACGCTAGTGATGCAATCAGTAGCAAGGGGGCGTGATCTTGGAACGTTGACAAAAGCCTTGCAAGAGCGTTACGACATTACTAAGCGCCGAGCAGTCCTGATTGCTCGTGACCAGAACAACAAAGCGACTTTTGTTATGCAATCTGCCCGGCAGCGTTCAATGGGTTTTAAAACGGGTATCTGGCGGCACAGTCATGCAGCAAAAAAATTTCGTCAATCACACTTGAAAGCGGATGGTAAAGAGTTCGATTTATCAAAAGGGCTTTATATTGACGGAAAATGGATCATGCCTGGTGAAGAAATCAATTGCGGGTGTGGTTGGCAGGTCGTCATTCCTAAACTAACCAATTAATTAATCCGAGAAATATTATGAATCACGGTCTGGCGTTAGATCGGGCTTCTGTACGCTCATACGACAGAGATGGGCGTTTGCATGTTACTGAAAGTCCTATCTCTAAGGCGACGGTATCATCGTATTACGGAAGAGAAATCCCGAACTGGCAAGGGTTAAGGCTTGATCCTAATCGTATCTACAAACTGTTGCGTGCCCCTGATGAATTAGAGAAAGGGGTTGCAACTTTCAATAACCTGCCGTTATTGAAAAAACACATTCCCGTCACGGCGGCCAAACCTTCAACAGAATTGATTGTCGGTACAACGGGATCAGATTCCATGTTCGATGGTACATACCTGAAAAACAGCCTGGCAATTTGGGATGCTGAATCCATAGCGGGTATTGAATCGGATGAACAAAAAGAATTGTCAGCGGCGTATCACTACGTCGCTGATATGACCCCCGGCATGTATGACGGCATTCATCATGATGGCGTTATGCGCGATATCGTCGGGAACCATGTCGCTCTTGTTGAAGAAGGGCGAGTCGGTGCAGATGTTGTTGTCTGCGATTCCCTCCCTCTGGAGTTAAAACACATGAAGTTAAATAAAAAAATGGTGGCTGTCGCTGTACGTGCGGCGCTGGGGGCATACTTGCAGCCGAAATTAGCACAAGATGCTGCACCAAAAGAAATTGCCTCATTACTGAAAGCGGGTGGTAGCGCGAAAAGTATAGCGGAAGCGGCGAAAAACAAATTCGGTACCCTTCTGGCTCAGGATATGGAAATCGACTCAGCGGAGCTTGCCTCAATCATTGAAGCTGTTGCTGATGATGCGGAGACACAGGAGCCTGCGGAGTTACCCGCGCAGGACGATGATATCTGTGCACAAGTACTTGAACTGCTTGCGGGTAAATTGCCAGAGGAAGACTTGGAAAAAATCCGGGCGTTAATTTCAGGCACTCCCGCGCAAGACGATGATCCCGATAATAAACCAGAACCAAAGGAAGAGGATAGCGTCAGTAAGCCCGCAATGGATGCTGCTATTCGTGCAGCTACTCGAAAGGCAGAAAAAGACACAGTGAATCGCATTAATGCTATTCGCATTGCTGAGGCTGAGGTTAAACCCCTCATCGGTGATGTAGTAGCAATGGATTCTGCTGACGAAATTTACAAGGTTGCGCTTGATGAGGTGGGTGTTGATACAACCGGCGTTCATCCGTCCGCTTATCGCTCTTTAGTGAAAATGCAGATCGGCATAGCAGAATCAGCAAAACTTAAAGCCCGCCTAGCAATGGATTCTGCTGTTATAGATTCTTTTGAAAAACGTTTTCCCACCGCATCTAAATTAGTGAGGATTTAACTATGGGTTTTCCGAACAAAATTAATCACTATCCAGCCCCCGGCATTGAGGGAGCATTTGCCAGTACTAACCCTAGCGCCACTTTGTTAGCAAGGGACGGCACGCTGATTGCGGGTAACGATGGAGTAACTGTTGGGCGTTTTGCCTGGGTGATTGATGGTGTTGTTTCGAACAAGGGGGCGGGTGCCCCGTCTGGTTTTGTGGGGCGTGACGGACAAGCGTCTATCACTCTTTGGTTGGGAGAAGCATCCATGCTGATCCAACCCGGACGTGAAGTCACTTTATTTACTGCGGGTGATTTTACGGTACGAACAAGCACTCCCGCAAAAGTTGGGGATAAGATTTACGCATCCTTAAAAACGGGTGAGGTGCAGGCCGCCGCAGCGGGAAAAACTATCACTGATTTTATCGAAACTAAATTCGTTGCCGGTACTGCTGCTGGTGAGAGTGAATTAGTCAAAATGGGGACCTGGAGCTAATGAAACGACACACAGATTTTCAATATATTGAAGGGGAATACGGCATTGTAGTACCACAGGCCGTCGATTACTTAAATCCCCAATATGCTCGTAACTATACGTTAGCTATGGATGCACAGCCAGCTATGGTGACTGTGAGTAATGCCGGTGTTCCTGCGTATCTGACTAACTATCTCGATCCTGAGCTGGTTCGTGTGTTGGTCACGCCGATGAGAGCGGTTGAAATTATCGGTGAAAATAAAAAAGGTGACTGGACAACGCTGACAACCCAGTTCCCGGTTGAAGAATCAACGGGTAAAGTGAGATTGTGGGGGCATTTTCACGCATTAATGATGCTAAAGCCCGACTAAAATCAGGTGTTGCGCTTGATCCGGCTCTTGAGACGCTGTTAAAAACGGCATCACAAGCGGGTGTCGATATTGATATTGCCTCAGAAAGCACCGAATCTATCATGCGTAAGCTGAGCGGTGTTTTTCCCAGACTTAATAAAGATCAACAGCAAGCTTACGGTGGTGAACTTGGGGTCGGGTACGCCGCGCAACAGTGGTTCTCATCCGGTCACGTACTCAAAGATGTGGATAAATTTACAGCCAATTCGGGTGTGGATGATAAATCTGTTGCCGCCGCGCGTCGTTTTCGTGAACAGTGGACAGAGATAAGCCAGAGTTTTGAGAAAACAGGCTACATTCTGTTTAATGCCCTTTTACCATATATCAATGATTTCAATATCTGGCTAAAAAATTTAGCCGATTGGATGAATAAGCACCCAGAAGAGATTAAAAAAGCGGTCAGTGGTTTTCTCGATAAGATGAGTTTTATTATTTCAGTCGCTAATCAGGCCGCAGATGCGGTAGGCGGTTGGGGTAATGTCATTATTGGTCTAATTGGCTTGAAATTTGCTGGGTGGCTGTGGGGAATATTTCGTGCGATTTCGTCCATGCTGAAAATGGGGAAAGGCGGCGGGTTACCGGGAAAAGGGATTGCCGGGAAAGCCGGAATATATGGCGCTATCACATATGCGTTATATGATCCTGTGGAGTCAGTTGCGACTTCGATTGTTGGGGAAGAGACAAAAAATACACTTGATTCATATGGATTGTATCTGGCAAGCGACTGGACACCCTTTTTTAGTAAAAAAGAGTATGAAGCCTATCAGGCAAAACTGGATGGTAAAACCTCTAAGCCAGATACGACCGTAGTCAAAGAGGTCAAAAAGGAAGAAAAGCGCAGCGAAAATGACCGTATCATTCGGGCCGAGGATGAACGACAACAGCGGCTAGAATACAGCAATAATTGGTTAAAAGCCGCGTTAGATAAGCTGACCGATTCAATTAATAAACTGATTGATTCGCTCGTTCCTCAAGTCGCAGCCGCTGAAATGTCACCGAACACTACCGGCATGAAATTACTGGGTTGGCTATCACCAAAATTAGCACAACTTGAGCAGCAGTTCGGGTTACCGGAGGGTTTGTTACGTAGTGTTGCCATGACGGAATCGGGAGGCAATCAGTATGCTGTGTCTAAAGCAGGTGCCAAGGGCTTATTCCAGTTTATGCTAGGTACAGCCAAACATTTTGGGTTAATGGATGATGATGTTTTTGATCCGGTAAAATCTTCGGAAGCCGCGGCAAAATATTTATCTCAGCTAATGAGAATGTTTGACGGAGATTTGAGTAAAGCACTGGCGGCTTATAACTGGGGACAGGGAAATGTTATACGGAAAGGATTGGGCGCTGCGCCAAAAGAAACCCGCGATTATATCCCAAAGGTATTGGCGAATATGCCACAACTGGGGGCTCATGTGGCCGCTCAGCGTTATTCGAATACGGTAAATAACAACCGTACCTCCTCTGTTTCTGAGAGTTATCACATCGGAACTATTCAAATCAGCTCTAACGCTAACAACGTAAAAGGCGTGGTTAACGATGCCCGGCAGAAAATAGGTGGATCAACGCTGGCAACAAGCTATTCAACGGGGGTAACTGGATAATGGCATTCTCTCTCAATCAAACAACGGTACTTAGTGCGTTCCGTAGTGGCAACCTGCTATCTGGTGTTAACAGTATGATATCTCCTGGATATGGTATTTATTATGCATCCGGGCAGAGAGTTGGTGATAAGCCGTTTACGCCCACATCATTCATTGTAGTAGAAGTCACACGAGAGGCATCAATCACGACTGCGCCGATAGAGAAAGGCGGCTATACATCATACAACAAAGTGCAGCGGCCCGGTGAAGTCCATGTGACATTCTCGTTTGAGGGATGGACCGGTTTTTCTGGTTCCGTGCCTAACTTAACAAACCTCACCCTGACGTCCCGTTCTGATATTCTTGAAGCGTTAGATAAGATGGTATCCAGTGCTGAAATTTACGACATTGAAACACCTGATACTACGTACACAAGTTATGATTTGATTAAGTACGATTTTCGAATAAGGCAGGATAACGGTGTTACCTTACTGATTGTGACCGCAGTTTTCCAGGCGGTACAAGACATTGCCGAAGTGAAAATGAGCAGCAATGTTGCTAACAAGTCGAATACAACAAAGAATGAGACAGCAAAAGGCCAAAGTAAAAATACCGAACAATCAACAGGTTCAACAAAACATGCCACACTATCCGATGTCAAAAAGGCTCTGACCGGATTGAAAAAATCCGTTTCCAGTGCTGCAACGCAAGTTGCTGATAAAGTTTCATCTGGTTTCAAGCGTGCAACAGAGACGATTACCGGTCCATTAAATGATTCTGTATTGAGTGCCACCAACCATCTTAATGATGCAGTAGAAGAATTATCGAGGAAATTAACGTGATTGAAATAGCGATCAGGGCGGCTAAGGCTCAGGAGTTCACTGTGACCTTGAATGAGCAGTCATGCATGATACGCCTCAATCAACGTGGCACAGGTTTATATATGGATTTAACCGTCAATGATAAACCTGTGCTACAGGGAGTTGTGTGCCTCAACTGCAATAAAATTGTCCGTTACAGTTATTTACGGTTCCAGGGTGAATTGTTTTTTGCTGATCTGGATGGTTTATCTGATCCCCATTGGGAGGAGCTAGGGCAACGCTACAAATTATATTACCTTTTTCCAAGAGAGGTGACTCAGTGACGTACAAACAACACAATATCACAGTTGAATTTCAGCTAGTTGACGGCAAGACATTTGATGATAGCGGTAACAATATACTGACTATCGAAAACGCACGCGCTTATGTCAACATGGCGGCGTGGGGTGGCATATCAGGGACACAAATAACATTACAAATCTGGGGTTTAACAACCAGCCAAATGGCAACGTTGAGTTATCGCGGGATCTGGATTGGTAGTGCGAAATTCAACTTAATGCGTGTATGGGCGGATGGTAATGCTATATTTGAGGGTTTTATCAGTAATGCTTATGCAGATTTTAATCAGTTACCCGATACTCCCCTGACGATAACAGCCAGTGTGATGTTTGGCCTAAGAGCAAAGGAAGTTGAACCGTTCACTGCATCGGGAGATGTGGATATTGTCGATATTATTACTGCAATGGCTAAAAAAGCGGATCTAACGGTTGAAAATTATGGCGCCACAGGTGTTATCTCAAATCCTCATTATACAGGAAACGTTGTTAATCAAATCCAACAGGCGGCAAGTGCGCTAGATATAGACACTGACTTTGGGATTGATAAAGTGACCATTTGGCCTCATGGTCAACCGAAAGTTGAAAAACCGCTACTTACGTCTCCAGAATATGGGCTAATTGGCTATCCCATATTTACTGGCGTGGGAATAACAGCAACTACCCTTTTCAGTAATGAAATTATTTTAGGTCGTAAGGCAAAAATAGAAACCTCTTTGCCGAACGTTAGCGGCACTTATCTGATAACAGGGGCGGAACACTACCTTACCTCCTGGCTTGATGGTGGTCAGTGGCATACATCTTTTAGTGGCACTCCAGTGAAAACAGAGGATAAAAACAATGACAAAGCTGACAACAAAACCAACGGACATAAACACTGAAGCGAATGCTTTTGATTTTGTCATGAGGCAGTTTCTTAGTCAGCATGTTTTTATCACTTTGGGCCTTGTTATTAAATCGAGCGGGAAAACCGTAGATGTAAAGCCGATGGTACATAATATGACGGGAGCAGGGAGAAAAATCGAGAATGGAATAATCTATAATGTTCCAGTATTTCGTCTTCAGCGTGGTAACAGTGCTGTCATTATGAATCCTGTGGTTGGTGATATTGGTTTAATTGCCATTTGTGATCGTGATATTAGCAGCATCAGAGCAACAAAAGCACCGGCATTACCGGGTTCAAAAAGAACGCACAATTATTCAGACGCAATTTATCTGGGGGGAGTTTTAAACGCAGAACCACAACAATATGTTGAATTCGTAGATAATCAGATAAATATTGTTTCACCGAATAAAATTAACGTAGTCGCTCCGACAACGGAAATGACTTCATCAAATTCAATCACAATGAACTCACCATCTATTATATTAAATGGTGCGGTTATTCAAGGTGGTGGCGGTAACGGTGGAAATGCAACATTCGATGGAACCGTAAGATAGTTAAAGCTGTAAATAAGGATGATAA
Organism: Photorhabdus thracensis; assembly: GCF_001010285.1. Classification (GTDB taxonomy): domain Bacteria; phylum Pseudomonadota; class Gammaproteobacteria; order Enterobacterales; family Enterobacteriaceae; genus Photorhabdus; species Photorhabdus temperata. The sequence goes on from NZ_CP011104.1 coordinate 503,872, forward strand.
ATATGTAGAAATGAAGAAACTAAGAAATCTTTGTGAAGCCCAGGTAAATTTTTTATTTTTCTCGGTCATTGTTTTAACTGGTAACAGTATTAGTTGAACTGTGAAACTGGAAAAGGTTACGAGTATGTGCGACTTGGAAAAGAGCTTCTTTTGACTGATATAGAGATAGAAGCAATGGTTCTGTACTATAAAGTCAATCACATTGAAGTCAACATTATTTATTTTAGCTGAAGTTTAGAGAATAAAATATAGAGAACGGTAAGTTATAAACCTTAGTCACGCTGGTGGATATAGCCATCCTTGGTTTGGGGTTAATTGTTAACTCACTTGTCATTGTTAAATAACATTTCATAATTTTGCTACACATGGCCTTCTTCAACCCATTGTTATATATAGAATTATGAGTAGTATAAGATGTAGCGCTATTTTGGAATCTTATTTAAATAGTGCACGTTTTAATGGCAAGAAAAGTTAAATAGCATATGAAATAATCACAAAAAGCTGTAAGATATATCAACCAATTAAAAATGAGAGATAAAGAATGTTTAATCTTGAGCAGATCGGGCATGTGGTAAGAAATAGCATGCAGATTATTGTTGATGAGCTTAAGCTTAACCTTGCTGTAGGGGATATCTCTGATGATGATTACAGAATCCTTTCTCGCGGATACGGCGAAATAAACTGGGATGAATGTTTGTCTAGGGTAGGAAACAGAGAAGATAAATTTGAATTTTGCTTAAAGCTGGTAGAATGTGGAAATGTGCAAGGACCTCCTTCTGGGCTAGCTTTATGTACATATTCCATTGATGAGGAAAGTTTTGAAATTCATATGATAGAGAACTTCTATCGTGATGACGCAAAACACCCTTTAAATGGGAAAATGTTTCAACTTACTCTGATGGCTGCTTACATGTTTTGTAAATCTGCACAGGGTAAATATATCCGTATCATTGAGCCTGTTGAAGAAGTAATCTCCTATTACTCATCTTATGGATTTAACATGATGAAGTGTGGTTACATTATGGAGGCTGATATTGATACGTTTGAAACAATATTCAAGACAATCAAAGATTGATAAAAAAAAGACTAGACACTAGAGTTTATAGTGATAGCATACGAAAACTAACGAATATTAGTTTGTTTTTTGTGCAAGAGAAAACTTTGTTAATGTGAACACCCCTTATGGGCTCAGGCTCAAAGCTATTGGAGAGAAAATCTCTTAGGAGTCATTATGTCAAAGCAGAAAGCAGCCATTAAAGATATCAAAAAATTTGATACGCAGCAGGTGTATACTGCTGTGGGTGGAGCTATTGACTTGTTGATAAAAGCTGCCCCAAAAATGTTTGAGCATAAGCCAAAAGTTGAGCTTCAAGGAAAGCGTAAGAATCATCGTCAAGCTGCTTAAAATTTTTTGAGTAGTCGTCAATAAACCCGCCTACAGTGCGGGTTTTTTCATATCTACACCGCTTAATTGCGGTTTTTTTATTTCCATAGGAATCGAAAATGCAAACTCGTTCATTTCTTCTTGATACCGAGTCATGGGATTTAACGTTAGATGATTCTGGAAATATCGCCATTACTGATAATCCCTATTCTGTAGCGCAGGATGTCGCTTGTGCCTGTAGTACATATCTGGGTGAGTGCTGGTATGACACAGCATTGGGTATTCCTTATTACCAGCGAATTTTGGGATATTGGCCGGGAACTCAGCTAATCAACAGCAAAATGCAACAAGAAGCAATGAAGTTACCTTATGTTCAGTCTGCCACTTGTAAAGTTATAAATGGAAAGGAGAGAACTATTGCGGGCATGATGACAATAACGGACATGAACAATCAATCAACGGTGGTAAATTTCTGATGACTAACTCTGTAGTACTGACAACAAGTGTTCCAGGTGTAACCTTTACAAAGACGGGTCTAACTGTGCCCGACGAGGTTGATATTTTAAATGGGCGGCTAAATGATTTGGCTACAGCAATGGGTGGTGCAATGAGTACGAGCTTAACAACACCGCAAGGTCAAATAGCCATGAGTGATGCGGCTATCATTGCTGACAAGAACGATCAGTTACTTGCTATCGTCAATCAAATTAATCCGGATTATGCAACCGGACGTTTTCAAGATGCTATCGGACGAATTTATTTTTTAGATCGAATTCCAGCATCGGGAACAACGGTAACAGCAACATGCACTGGGTTAGTTAATACAGTTATTCCAATTGGTAGTATTGCTCAAGATAAAAAAGGGTATCTTTATCATTCACTAACAGAGGTTAAGATCCCGGGCAGCGGCTCTGTTGATGTTGTTTTCCAAAACTCAACATCAGGGCCGTTAGCATGCCAAATTGATGACTTGAACACGATTTATATCTCGGTGCCCGGTTGGTCAGGTATCAGTAATGCGAGTGCTGGCGTACCTGGCATAGATGAGGAAACCCGCGCTAATTTTGAGTATCGTCGTAAACAATCTGTTGCTAAAAATGCGACAAACTCATTACATGCCATTTATGCCGCAGTATTAGAAGTAAATGGCGTGGCAGACGCATACGTTATTTCAAATGATACATCGGTAGTAAAAACGGTCGGGGTATCAAAATACAGAATGGTGCCAAACTCTATTTATAGTGCTGTGTATGGGGGAAAGACTGAGGATGTCGCTAGAGTAATCTGGAAGAAAAAGCCTCCAGGTATTCCTACGAACGGAAATACAACTCACACAATTGTGGATGATGAAAACTATGTTCAGCCTTATCCCGAATATGAAATTAACTATGTGATACCAGCACCCATTCGTGTCTATGTTGACGTCTCACTTGCTAATAGCGATTACCTTCCTGCTGATATTGAAACACAGGTTAAGTCAGCTATAGCGCAAGCATTTAACGGAGAAGACGGTGGAACCCGAGCAAGAATAGCATCTACATTATTTGCTGGTAGATATTATTCAGGCGTTTATAACATAGATACATCGAGTGTTGATATTTACAATATTACGCTTAGCCGTGACGGTATTACTTATTCAACATCAATTAGTTTTGGTATTGATGAAATCCCAACGCTTGACGTTGATAATATATCTGTGAAATTAGTAGGTTCATAAATGGAAAATGTGGGAGCAACTATTCTTGCTCAGTATGCCGCTAGTCCAAAACTCAACTCACTTATTCGAAGTTTCAATGCCGCTGTTTCCTCTGTTGAATTTATTAATACATTTTACGATCTGATTTGGAATATTGACACAGCAAATACTTACGGGCTGGATGTGTGGGGAAAAATAGTGAATGTCAGCAGGCGGCTGACTGTTAATGAAAATGTAAAATATATAGGTTTTGGTGAAGCTTTACTGAATGTTCCGACAACGATAGATCCAAATCCATTTGACCAAGCACCATTTTATTCCGGGGAGTCAAAAACAAAAACTATTGAGCTATCAGATCTGATGTACCGAAAGCTAATTATGATGAAAGCCATGTCAAATATATCTGACTGCACTATACCAAACATCAACAGAATGCTTGTTTATATGTTTAGCGATAGCGGACGTGCATATATCACTGATGATGGAAATATGAAGATGAGTTATGTATTTGAATTTCAGCTATCAACAGCAGAATTAGCAATTGTTCAAACATCGAGAGCACTGCCTTACCCGGTTGGTGTCAGTGTCGCAATCGTTCAAAGGATACCAACAAATGAAATCAACTGAAAAACCTAATCTTATTGCTGTTCCGTTTGCGAGCGCCGGAGACTATAACGAGATTGCAACAAAATCAACTGAAAGCAGCTTGGCAAAAGGAGTAGCTACGTATCCGAGCGGTTTCCCCCCGTTAACGATGACAGCAATATCTGCTGGTGGAATTCCTCCATCTGGCAAGGATATGAACGGGATATTGAATGATATTACTACCGCAATACGTTATTCAATGTCTGGTGGCTTGTATTCGTATAATGCTGACTTTAGTGCTGCCATTGATGGTTATCCTAAAGGGGCCATTGTTGCCAGTTCTGATGGAAGTAAAATTTGGTGGAATGAGGTAGAAGATAACAATACAGATCCGGATAGTACATCAGTTTCCGGTTGGAAAAATCTACTAGCAGATCCTAATGGGTTATTTCTACAGAAAGCGAATAACTTATCTGATATTAATAACAAAGCGACAGCACGTAATAATTTAGGACTGGGAGAGATTGCAACTCAAGATTTGATTCCTGACGCCACACTTATAGAAAAAGGCATCACCCAACTTACAGACAAGACAGGTAACAGTAATACCCTTGCAGCAACTCAGAAACTTGTTTCTGATGTGAATGATAATGCCAATAATAAGCTCGCTAAAAATCAAAATGGAGCAGACATCTTCAATAAAACTGAATTTGTAAAAAATATCGGTTTATCGGAAATGGTGGAGTTGGCTAAAAGGGCGGTGCCGAATAGCCGGAAAATTAACGGGAAGCCGTTGATCGGGGATATTAGTCTGAATGCTGGGGATGTGGGAAGTTATGCTAAATCTGAGAGCGATAATACTTTCTTACGCATTTCTAGCAATAAAACCGCAACCGTTGGCAGTTTACTGATTGACAGTAAAACTCCTTTTCCTAAATTGCGTTTCAAATCGAAAGATGGATATATATTGGGAATTAACGGCTCTGAAGGGAAATTGTTGCATATCTATTCTGACGATCCCAAGAATCAGCGGCGTTACAATATATTAACGCCTGAGAGAAGTGGTACTCTTGCATTACAAAATACAGCTATAAAATCCGAAAATGGTTGGTGGCAATGTGGAGATACGGGGGTAATTATTCAATGGGTTAAAGTCCCATCAGCTTAACAATCATGGATAAAGGTAAATTATCCAATTTCTTTTAAAAATAAGCTTTTTGGCTATATTGCAAGTATGTCGAGTATCAATACATCAACTGGCCACACATTAGTACGTAATGCAACACTATCGACATTTGAATATCAAGCAGGTACTCCCAACAATGATGAGAATCCAGGCAAAGTTGTACATATATTATTTTGGGGGGTATAAATGGTCTATTTCTCCAGAAAAGAATGTGTTTTTTATAATGAAGCTCATGAAGAGTGTGTTGAAATAACAGCAGAAAAACACAATGAATTACTTGACGGTCAATCACGCGGGTTTGCTATCGTCAGTGATAAAGAGGGTTATCCAATTCTTACAGAACAAGCACAGTCTGTTTATCACAAGTGGGATAGTGAAAAGTGGATAATATCAGAAAGTGATAAAATAAAGCTCAGACGGGAACAGCAGCAGCAAGCAGAACATAAGAAACAGCAACTTATGCTCACTGTAAGTAAACAGATCGCTCCGTTACAAGATGCTGTAGATTTGGAGATGTCGAGTGATAAGGAAAAATCGCTGTTAGCAGAGTTAAAAAAATATAGAGTATTATTGAACCGCGTTGATGTTAATTTAGCGTCAGATATTAACTGGCCCGAAAAACCCTTAGAATAATGGAATCAGGGCCAATTGAACCGACCTCCAATAGTTAGATAAGTCTAATCAAATATGGCTTTTTTGCACTACTCTGACTGAATCGTCCTCAAAATGTTGGATAATCATCCAACATTTAAGGATATAGTCCATTCATGCTTTAGTCTATTAGGTAATCATCAACCCACCAGGATAATACTTAATCCAGTCAATAGCAGCATTGGGGTTAAATGGCTCAATACTCAGTCCTTCCAGGCATTGCCAGAGTTCCTGAGTGTTCTGGGCGGTAATAACAATACAGTCCGGCATCACCCGGATTTTTAGTGGCATTCCAAAGGTAAATCCCGCTTCCTGTAACCATTTTCCTTTTAAAGAAATGCCGTTTTTAGCTACCTTGCCAAAACGTTCAGCTTGGGAAATTCGGCGAATTGTTTTATTATCGCGTTTAGCCATAATTAACTACCTTATATAGTTAGTTGTGGTAAGCAGGGTTATCGGGTGGCAGCCCGGTAGCTCTGCGTCAGTGAAAATAGTCTCTCAATGTTGAATTATGAACGATAGGTTACCTTTCTGCAATAAAAATATGACCTATAGTTTACCTAGGTTTTTCGTTGTCAGGCAGTCCATTGAGGGCGTCATTCCAGTGTTGATCCCGTTCTATATTATTCACTATTTTGCTGATCCATGTTTCTGATTTGCCCCACCGTATAGCCAGCTCGCGGCGCGTCCAGCCTTTTCGTTTCATTTCAGACTTAAACAATTCTGGCGGTATACGTTTCAAAATTACTCCACAAATATAAACTGTTTATCGACACATCATAGTATAGCCATTTCGCCGATAGGGTGACATTGGTAAATAAAATGACCGCTTAAGTGGCACAAACCGAACTCCATGAACATAGGATATGCCACACCAGAAACATCTATCACTAAGGCGATTGTTACATGAAGTTAGGTTACATGCATGCGTCAAAAGCTGGCGGTATCAGGTGCTGGATTTATGAATAATGCCCTATGAGGCAGAGATCTGGTGAGGCATTTTATTTTGTACTATGAATTATAAAATAGAGGTAGCTGCTGTGCTACAGACATAAAAAAACCGAGCTGACTGCGGTGTCTTGAATGCTCTATCTGAGAAATATTTTTAAGCTGATCTATGACCGTTTCTATCAAAAATCGCCTTCTTAACATCAGTTTATCCCAGAGAGATAATTCTTTTGCCTTCATGTTATTACGAACATGAGTGATTAACGTTATTCCTTCTGCTTCCAGTTCATCGCACAAAGCCTGCGACAAATACCCTTTATCGCCATATAAACATCCAGTTAACCCTTGTACCAGCGCTTTGACGGGATGGCGATCATCCTTATTTCCTGAGGTCAACTTCACTGCCAGAAGTTCACCACAATCATTGATAACCCGATGAAGTTTAAAGCCATAAAACCAGCTAGTACGGGTTTTCCCTCGCTGTGCGACGCCCTGAAATACGCGATGACGGGGAATACGGAGATTGTGGCAAACAGCAATTTTGGTTGAATCAATAAAAGCGATCCCCTGGGTTTCAGCCTTGCGTGACGAAAGAAAAGCACAGAGAGGAATGAGCGCCCTTTGCTTCAAGGTTAACATCCGGGTATAGCTGACCAACCGGGGAAAATCGGCCTGAAGATAGTGCTTAACATGCTGAATATAAAACGTTTTAAAATCACGATAATGGCTCATGTGGAATAAAATGAGTATCGTCATGACTTCACTGAGAGAAAGGAAAGCTTCGCGGCGACGTTTGAGCAAGCCATTTTCAATTAATTGTTGATGCCAGAGAGGAATAAATTTTTGGCAAAAGTCATCGACGCAGCAGTAAAGTTCTTCTAAATTAAACATGCCTGAGGATCTCCACGATTTTGTTTTATCTAGCAAAAACTTTGATCGTGCCTCAGGCACTTAGTTCCCTTCTTAAGCAAACCTCAGGTTAAGTAGTTTCAGTGATGAACCAGAAGGAATGCAGCGGTGTCCATTGATGCCCATAAAAATAAAATAGATGGACGTAAAGTGGACATTGGACAAACAAAAAGGGCTACACTTTAGTGTAACCCCTTGATTTATTTGGTGGAGCTGGCGGGAGTTGAACCCGCGTCCGAAATTCCTACATCCTCGGTACTACATGCTTAGTCTAATCTTTACATTCGCTTGCCAGCTGCGGACAGACACGCCACTAACAAACTAGCCTGATTAGATTTAACGCTTCAACCCCAGGCAAGGCATCCACGCGATCTCTTTTGGGTTTGACCTCTCTTGATCCCCGTCCTAAGAGCGGAGGCTAGGGAGAGAGGGCGATATGCAGGTTATTAAGCTGCTATTGCGTATTGTTCGTCGTTTGCGACTATTTTTTTGCGGCTTTTTACGAGGCCAACCGCCCCTCGGCATGCACCTTGGGTTTCGCGAATCCCGTCGAATCCAGAATCAGCCCCAAGTATGTTAAAAACAAGTATATCAGAATATTAAACTATAATGCCAGAGATTATCGTCCGGCATTCTTCATAATACGTGCTTTGTCTAATTTCCATTCACGTTCTTTGATATCTGAACGTTTATCGTGCGCCTTCTTGCCTTTTGCTACGCCAATCTTGACTTTGCACCAGGCGTTTTTCCAATAGAGGGATAAGGCAACAACGGTATAACCTTCACGGTTAACTCGACCATATAATGAGTCAAGTTCGCGCTGATTAAGTAAGAGTTTGCGTGAACGCATAGGATCACAGACGACATGGGAAGAAGCTACATTTAACGGAGTGATGGTGGCACCAAAAAGATAAGCGTCGCCATCTTTGAGTAAAACGTAACTGTCGCTGATATTTGCTTTACCAGCGCGCAGTGATTTGACTTCCCATCCTTGTAACGAGAGGCCAGCCTCAAATTCTTCTTCAATGAAGTATTCGTGACGGGCTCGCCTATTCATGGCAATGGTTGCCGAACCGGGTTTGTGTGCTTTTTTCTTTGTCATAGTGTATGCATTATACTGAATGCTTTGATGAAAGAAATCTTTTCCCGCAGCATATTTGCTGATTAATGAGTATTTATTGCATTATACGCTGACAGGTTTTTCTTTAATCACGTATAGGTGATATTATTTGCCACAATTGAGCCTTACAGGAAATGATATGCCACAGATTAGTCGCTCTGCGTTAGTACCGTACAGCGTGGAACAAATGTACAAATTGGTCAATGATGTGAGTTCTTATCCGGATTTTCTTCCGGGGTGTGTCGGCAGCCGTGTGTTGAGCATCAGTCGTCATGAAATGACTGCGTCAGTCGATGTTTCCAAGGCGGGTATAAGCAAGACTTTTGTTACCCGGAATATCCTAGCTGATAACCAAAGCATTAATATGCAACTGGTGGATGGGCCTTTTCGTAAGTTGATGGGAGGCTGGCAGTTCATACCTCTGAGTGAAGATGCCTGTAAAGTTGAGCTTCATCTTGATTTTGAATTTACTAATAAGCTGATTGAATTAGCTTTCGGCAAGATTTTTAAGGAGTTAGCCGGAAGTATGATACAGGCTTTTACTCTGCGTGCACGTGAGGTTTATAGTGCTTGATATCAATGTCGAAGTTGTTTATGCATTGCCTGACCGCCAATATCTGCGTACTGTGAAATTGTCCCAAGGGGCGACTGTAGAGCAGGCAATTGTTGCGTCAGGTCTGCTGACTTTGCGTAATGATATTGATCTGCAAAAAAATAAAGTTGGAATCTATAGCCGTCCCGCCAAGCTGACGGATATTTTGGAAGAGGGTGATAGGGTGGAAATTTATCGCCCATTGTTAGCCGATCCAAAAGAAATGCGTCGTAAGCGTGCTGAACGGGCTAAAAATAATGCTCAATAATTTGTCAATAGACAGCAAGTCATCTGTATTTTATGACTTGCTGTCTATATCTCTTTGATTATTGAAGATTCTCAGTAAGTGAGTTTTCGTTTTTAATGTCAGTCAGTACACCTTTACTGTCAAACGTCAGTGTTAGGGTTTGCTGAGTCACTTTTTCATGCCCAGGTTGCTGACGAAACACATAAAACCATGTCTGAGTACCAAACGGGTCTTGTAACATGGGTGTTCCTAATGTGTAGGCTACCTGTTGCTGGGTCATCCCTTTGTGGATTTTTGATACATTAGCAGGTGTCAGATAGTTCCCCTGATTAATGTCAGGGCGATAAACAACCCGTTCCAGTGTAGAGCAACCCGCAGTCAGCATAACGAATGATACAGCAGCGGCAGTCAACATTTTACAGCGCATGGTAATTACATTCCTTTAGGAGTCAGGATGTTGATAATAATAGACCTTGACGAGATTGAAAACCTCTACAAGTTTTAGCTATGACCCCAAATATCCGTAAAAGTTGTGTCATATTATGCTGCCAGCAGCTCTTTTGCGTTCGCCAGGGTATTTTTTGTGACTTCACTACCCGCCAGAAGCCGCGCCAGCTCTTGTAATCGGGCTTTCTTGTCCAGTAATTGCATTTGAGTTTCAGTTTCTTCACCATCGGTCTGTTTACTGACATAAAAATGCTGGTGACCGCAACCGGCTACCTGGGGCAGGTGAGTGACGCACATGACCTGTGTAGATTCGCCTAATTCACGTAACAGACGACCAACAATTGCGGCTGTCGGGCCACTGATCCCCACATCCACTTCATCGAATATCAGGGCTGAAGTTTCCATTTTCTTGGCCGTTATAACCTGAATTGCTAGTGCAATACGAGAAAGTTCACCACCCGACGCGACTTTTGCCAGTGATTGGTGTGGCTGACCAGGGTTAGTGGTGACATTAAATTCAACTTTATCTGCACCATCAGCATTTAAGTGTTCAGGCGCAAAAGAGACATCAACAGTCAAGCGGCCATGAGGCATGGAAAGCTGATGCATACTGTTAGTAATTAGCTCACTTAACTCTTTAGCGTATTGTTGGCGAACCAGATGCAGCCTTTCTGCTACTTCCAATGCTTGTTTATGGTGTCTGTTAACCTGTTCGCAGAGATGAGCGCAATCATCTTCTTGTTGTGCCAGCAGTTGCTGTTCTTCCCGTAATTGTTGATGTAGTGAGGGAAGTTCTTCCGGTACAACATGGTGTTTACGGGCGACTCTGATTTGCTGCGAAATTTTCTGTTCCAGTTCAAACAGGCGATTTGGATCCACATCCAGTTGATCACCATAGTGGCGGAGTTCATCACTGACTTCATTAATTTGGATGGATGCTTCTTCCAGCATAGTCAGCAGGTTACCAAATTTATCATCCATTGTGATGAGTTCTGCCAGTTCGTGTTTAGCGTGATTCAGCAGACTGATAATATTTTGCTCATCATTATCACTCAGTAGTAGGAGTGCATTCTGACTGACCGATAATAGCTGACCACGGTTTGCCAACCGTTTGTATTCATTATCTTGTTCTTGATATTCACCTGGCTGCGGGGCTAATTCATTTAGCTCTTTCAGGTGATATTCCAGCAACTGTTGACGAGATTGGCGCTCAAGAGCCTGTTGCTGGAATTGTGCCAGATCCTGACAGCTTTGGTGCCATTTCTGATAGACCTGTTTCATCTCATTTTGCAGATTGAACTGATTGGCGTAAGTATCGAGCAGGCGCTTTTGGTGACCACTCTCCAAGAGTAATTGGTGGGCGTGCTGGCCGTGAATCTGAATAAGGTGAGCCCCCAGTTCACGTAATTGGGAAAGTGGTACAGCCGTACCATTGATAAAGCCCCTTGAGCGGCCATCTAAAGTTATGGTACGGCGCAGCAAGCATTCATTACTGTCATCAAGTTGACGTTCTTCCAGCCATTGACGGGCAGAAGGTGCATCAGAAAGAGAAAAATGGGCGCAAATATCAGCACGGGAAGCGCCGTTACGTACCATGTTGGTCTCACCGCGATTACCCAGACATAAACCTAATGCATCAATTGCGATGGATTTACCAGCGCCGGTTTCACCCGTGATGGCTGTCATACCTGACCGGAAATCGATTTCAAGCTCACGAACAATGGCAAAGTTGCTAATAGTTAACTGGGTGAGCATCATGCCTCTCCTGTGTATAAAAACACCTCTGTATTTTCATACAGTATAAACTGGTTTTTTATACAGTAAAGTAGTGAGGCCTGTTTTTTTAGAACATTTTTTTAGACCAGCTTAGTTTTGTGCTTAATGTATTGAAGTAATTATAATCTTTAGGATGGATGAGATTGAGCTTCTGTTTGCTGCGGCTAATAATTACATCCTCTCCATCCTGTATAGGCAGAACTATCTGGCTATCACAACTGACTTCATAATCGTTGCTGTTTTGGGAAAATTTCAGTCTGATGCTGCTTTCGCTACTGATGACCAATGGGCGGGCAGATAATGTATGCGGGAACATCGGCACCAGGACGATAGCATCCAGGTTAGGTGTCAGAATTGGCCCCCCCGCAGAGAGTGAGTAAGCAGTCGAACCCGTTGGCGTTGCGATAATCAATCCGTCAGAGCGTTGGGAAAAAGCAAAACGTTCATCTATATAAACTTCGAATTCAATCATGTGAGCCACTTTCCCAGGATGGAGAACGACTTCGTTAATTGCGGTACTGATACGAGGTTTCTGGCCGTTTCTTCTGACTTGAGCTTCTAGTAGGAAACGGTGTTCGTTGCGATATTCGCCATCCAATACTTCAGAAAGTTGTTGCAAAGCATTATCAGGATCTAAGTCGGTCAGAAAACCTAGATTGCCTCTATTAATACCAATGACTTTAATATCATAACGGGAAAGAACCCGGGCAGCCCCCAGCATATTGCCGTCGCCACCAACAACCACGGCTAAATCAGCTTGTTTACCAATTTCAGTCAGGCCGCCGGTCTGTGCATCTTTTAAACCAATATCTTTGGCTACCTGGCGATCAACAATGACGCAGTAACCTTTGGACTTTAACCAATGATAAAGCATCTCATGAGTGGCGAGTGCTTCTGGATGACGAGGATGGCCAACAATACCAATGCATTTGAATTTTTTATTCATCGTTGTAATTTCCTTCAGCAAGAGGTTTTGTCCTCACAATATGACGGGTTCCCTTGAATCCCCAGTTTAGATCCCCATAATAAGCTAAGTAGCGAGATTAATGCCAAATACGCGGAGATATTCATGAGTAGTAAAGAACAAAAAATGCCTGACGAGCAAGTCTCGGAAGATATGGAAGTTGTATCTGAACAGCAAAACAGTGCGGATAAAGCAGAAGCATCAGAGACTGAAAGCGTTGTTGAGCCACGGGTCGCAGAGCTGGAAGAACAGCTCAGACAGGCACAACAGCGTGAACGTGACGCCATTTTGCGTGCTAAAGCTGAAGTTGAAAATATCCGTCGTCGTACTGAGCAAGACATAGAAAAAGCCCATAAATTCGCGCTGGAAAGATTTGCGAATGAACTGTTGCCGGTGATCGATAATCTTGAGCGTGCTCTGGAGGCAGCAGATCGCACCAATACCGAAATAGCGCCAATGCTTGAAGGTATTGAACTGACGTTGAAATCCTTCCTGGGGGCTGTTGGTAAATTTGGTATTGAAGTTGTCGGCGACACTGATATTCCTTTTAATCCTGAAGTTCATCAGGCCATGACCATGATGGAATCCGATCAGCATGAGCCGAATCATGTCATGATGGTCATGCAGAAAGGGTATACCTTAAATGGCCGCTTATTGCGCCCAGCAATGGTAGCCGTATCAAAGTAATTTTAGCTCAGTGTAGATAATCAATGCCGCTCCAACCGGAGCGGCATTTCAGACCGCTGACAAACCTCGTTGAAAATAACGGGATTTGTTCCTTTCATTGTGAATCATAATGCCATCCATTTTCCTCATTAAGCCAATTTAATCGCCCGACAAGGCGTTATTTTCGCTTCTCCTGCAATGAAATGCTCGCTCTCCAGAGATAAAAACAACAAAGCATTGCGACCAGCAAGGCTATCTTCTTGATATTTTGGGCTGTGGCTGCCAAAAGACACTGTATTTGCACTTTTTGCAACCCACGGAAACGGGCATAGCGGTGCCCGTGATGTTGCTTCGCATCTGCAAAACTACGCTCTATCGTCTCCTTTCGCCGCTTGTAGGTTTTTTTACCCCACTCCGTTAGCCGGTTTTCCCTGGCCTGCTCTTTACTGTCCTCCCAGACATGACGGGTTATCTTTTTGCCCCCTTTGGCCTGCGTACAGGACGCGCGTTTCGGGCAATACTGGCAGATATTCGCCGCGGCCTGATAATGCCGGTATCCCTCTCGGCTGGTTGTTTTATAAATCAACTTTTCGCCCTGAGGGCACACATAGCAGTCCTCCTGCTTGTCATAGGTAAAATGTTTTTTCTGGAAGACGTTCGACCCCTTATTCGGACGGCGGTAACCGATTATCGGCATGACACCTAACTGTTCCGTTAAGTAACAAACCGGGGCCGTAAAATAGCCCGCATCCAACCCAACCGCGAGGGGATTGAGGGCAAAACGCTCTAACTGACGCGTCAAGCGCTTGATAAAAGGCTGGCTATCGTGGACATTACCCGGTGTGGCGTAGGTATCGGTGATAATACCGACTTGCCCATCCACGGTACGGTGGTCAAGGTAAAAGAACCCCCTGGGTTTGTTGGTCCGGTGCATAAACCCGCTTTCCGGATCAGTGGTACTGACCTTCGTCTTTCTCTGCCGTTCCTTTAGGGCTGGCTTCAGGCTTTTTTTCCGGCTGCCGCCCGGTCTTCAGTGACGGCTTTATCCAGTGCATCAAAATAGGCGCCGGGGGGAACCGGCCGCATGACATTCTCCGATTTATGCGGATTGGCACTGGCTTTCAGGTGGGTGCTGTCGGTATAGAGTACGCGTCCGCCCACGAATCCTTTGGCCATCGCCTGTTCAACAATGTGGTCAAAAATCTGCTGGAAGACCGCGGTATGATTGAAACGGCGGCGGCGGTTCTGACTCAGGGTTGAGGCATCAGGGACCTTCTCTGTCAGTCCGAGGCGCAGAAACCAGCGGTAAGCCACATTAACCTGAATTTCCTGAACCAGACGGCGTTCACTGGGGACGCCAAACAAGTAGCCGAGTAACATCATTTTAATCAGCATGACCGGATCGATAGCAGGACGGCCATTATTGTGGCAATACAACGGGGCGACTAATTCGCGGATAAATTCGAAATCAATGGCAGCATCGACTTGACGGACCAAATGATTTTTAGGGACCAGCTCGTCAAGCGAGAGCGTTTCTGGCGGGAAAGTCTGGAGAGGGGGGGATCTTAACATGGTGGCAAGCTCCGTTGAGTGAACGGAACTTAATTAAAACAAAATGCCGGATAAAAAACCAGCACTTTGTCAATAATCTGCAATGCCGCTCCAACCGGAGCGGCATTTTTTTACTGTAGCAACTCAGGTGTCCAGTTAATTGGCGCCATTCCTTGTTTTTCCAGTAATTCATTGACTTTTGAAAAGTGTTTACAACCAAAGAATCCTCTGTGGGCAGACAGCGGAGATGGATGAGGTGCTTTGAGGACATGGTGTTTATTGGCATCAATAAAGTTGCCTTTTTTCTGAGCGTGAGATCCCCAAAGAAGAAAAACTACGCCTGAACGGTGCTCGTTAATCGCAGCAATGACTTTATCAGTGAAAGTTTCCCAGCCCAGATTTGCGTGAGAGTGAGCGTTACCACGTTCTACGGTTAATACGGTATTGAGCAGGAGCACCCCTTGTTTGGCCCAACTGATGAGGCAGCCGTGATTTGGGCATTGGAAGCCAGGTATATCGGATACCAGCTCTTTGTACATATTGACCAGTGAAGGTGGAGCAGGAATACCAGGTTGAACTGAGAAAGAGAGGCCATGTGCCTGATTAGGGCCGTGGTAAGGATCTTGCCCAAGTATCACAACTTTAATATCAGCCAATTCGGTGTAGCGGAATGCATTAAATACATCCTGTTGCGGCGGATAAATGGTTTTACCTGCCTGACGCTCTTTAGCGACATAAGCCAGTGTGTCGAGAAAGTAAGGTTGTTTTTTCTCGTTACCGATCACGTCGTGCCATGTGAGAGATGCGGACATAGCAAATCCTTTTTATATAATTACCAGATGGACATTAGCTTACCGATTCCAAAATCATAGGGAAACCTTTAATGAACACTAAAACGAAATTTTTGATAAATATTCCAATGTTGTAAAGTGTTTTTAAAAATTTATCAAAATAATTTCTCTGTAGTTGACTATAAATATTTATTTAAATCATAAGGTTGCAATATATTTATAGTAACTATATGAAATTAACTGAGCTGAATCAATGGGTATCCTCATTCGTGTTAGTATACAAGCATCAGATATATTGGTTTGACCAAATAACCAGGATGATGTTCTTGATGATTTGATTTGTTGCATAAATGTGGAGATAGAAATGATTACAGGTATCCAAGTTGCTGATAAATACTAGGTAGAAATTGATTTGATATCAGAGATAGAAATCACAATTCATTAATTTTATTAACAAAATTTAAACATTTATTTAACCTTGTGTTGTTCCCTGCCGATAGATTAATTGCACCAATTAAATAGCTAATTATTTTCAACTATCGTTAGGGAATTTTATGAGTTTATCAATTGGTATCAATCTATCAATAGGTTCAGGTTTTCCTGTTTTAAATAATTTTCAACTTATTACATCACCTTCTGTTCCAACCGAGAATATTAAGAAAGCGGCCCCTGAAGTCTCTTCGCTCTCAGAAACGACTAAAAAGAACAATAGAATTTATCAAACATTAGTTAATGAACAGAGTATTAACATCAATGACAGGAATTAAAGCAGAACAGATTAATGGTAAGCAATCTCATGAAATTGATTATATGTTGGCTTTGATCTCTGATGATGTCTATATAAAAACTACTATGGGAATTGGTGATTATGTCCGTCTTTCTGATGGCGAATTATTAAATGCAGGAATAGAACCGGCAAATTTGAGAAATGAAACAACAGGTTTTCAGGCAGGAATTTATCGTAATGGTGATCTCCATATCGTTGCTTTTGCGGGTACTAACGATTTGAAAGATATATTGACTAATTTACGGCAAGGTTTTGGGTTTGATGAAGCGCAATACCATTTTAATTCTGTATTAATGGTTAGTATTCAATCTAACTATAATCATAGAGAAGATATCATTGATAGTGTTCAAAAGCTTTTGAATGAAAATGAGGTTTACGACAAGTTGATATTGTTTCTTACAGATGTCAGGAGTCAGGGCGGGATTCCACTTTGTATTTAATTTAATCAAAGATAAGTTGACTACGGAATTCCCCTGACCAAATGGCTCTTCGACGTTTAGCCGCCTGACTGTCTTTTATACTGGTATTCTGTTTAATCACATTTAATGCAATTCGGTTAAAAAGCGCCATTTGTGCAGCCCCATCAGGATCTTTGAGTGAGATAGCATCTTCTCGAAAAGTGACATCTAATACCCAATGCAGCTCGTTTTCCACCGACCAGTGCCTTCTTATTGCCTTAGCCACGATTTCCGCCTCCAACGGTAGCGAGCTGACATACCAGCGTGAATCACGATGGGGAGGCTGACCTTTTACGCTTCGTTCACTGACTACTTCAATAACACTTTGTATTGAAGGCCATTGCCGCCGAAGGACCTCCGGCAATACGGCACGAATTTGCATGACATGCCGAAATTCTGTCCGTCCATGACCGCTATTTTTCTGCGTAAAGTCAACAAGCTCATCACTCTCATAATGCGAAGCAAAATACGATTTGACCCATTCATGGAGGGTCTTTTGATTGCCTTTGAGACCGACAATAAAATCACCGCCGCGCTGAGTAATTAACGCAAGGGTTTCTTTCTGGCAATGCAGAGCATCCATAGTGACAATCGCGCCATCAAGCGCCAGTAATTCAATCAATTGTCTGGCAACCGGACCTTCCTGGCCTTTGCTTTCGGCTGCCTGATGGTATAGGGCTACACCGGATTCAACATCATAAGCACTGACCACATGCAGGGCTTCAAATAATGTCCCCTTACAGGTTCCTCTCAGGGTTTTTCCATCAATGGCGATAAGACTTTTTCCTGCCCTGACCCGACGCTGGTTGATCCAGGCATAAAAGGCTTCAACCAGTGCATCTTGCTCTATCATTTTGATAATATTAGCAATACAGTGACGACGGGGAATACCGTGAGTAAAATGCGTGTATTGTTTAAGCCACTCGCTCTGTAACTCCCCAAATTCCTGAATCGATTTCCAGCCAGAAGCGCCGCATAATACAGCGGAGAAGGCTAAAAAAATCACATCCATTAGCTCATGTTTTTTATTGATGTCAGAACGGGGGTCTTCTATCTTGCTGATAAAATTAAAAATACTCATTATTAGGATCGCTTTTTTATGGAAGAGAGAGATCTTAACGTTTTAATGAGAGAAATGCCTATAAAAAGTCATATTCTGATTTTTATTTAACCAAAATAACCTTATTAAAAATGTGAGATCTCACCCTGTGTCAGGAGTAAAGCATATTCAATAAATCAAACTGTTCTTTTAGCAAGAAGGATAAACTGTTCAGCAGTTGGATGGATGGATGGATGATGATGTTATTCTATCTGATGATGCATTTTTACACCTGTATGAAGATCTTCGCCGCAGAAGGTTTATAGGGAGTTCTGGTGCATTGAAATGCCCGACACCGAAAAAATATCCTACTTCAAAATTTTTGAATTTTGCCAAAAATAAAATGTCTACAAAGAAAACAAAATATCCACATGGCTGTTGTATGATGGTAGGTGTCTCATCAATAAAAAACTTGATTCCTGCCAGATATATTTGTGATGATGGTTTTTTCTTTTTTGAATTATTAGACATGAAATTAGAAAACCCTCAAAATAATATGAGGATCGTGGAAGAGTCTATATGTCAACATTATGTTGGAGGGAATGTTAAAGATACATATTTTCGCATACGTAGACCCATTATTAGCACTGTAGTCTATTGTGCTGATTACCAATTGGATAAGTGCTTGTATTATTTGAAAGAAGTTCAGTTCAATGGGTTGTTCCCCGCCATGTTTATCAATGTACCTATTAAAGATAAAATTATAAAAAGTATACTTAAATTTATATTCTTAATATGGCATGTAATCATATTGATTGAGTTGTTTTTTAGAAGATTTTCAGGCAATCCGTTAAGAGAAATAGCATGGTCTGCATATTCTTGGGAAAAAACTGAAAGTTTGAAAGAAAAAAAATCTTTATTTGATTAATAAAATTGTTTTGTCAAACTAGGTCATTAAATTAATAACGTCAAAATAGGGTTTACTATGGATATTTAAAAATATATGTCTTCATGTAGAAAGTCAATAATCCCTATCCTCGATCCATTTAAGTTTAATTATGAAATAAATATAAATAGATTATTAACCTTTCAAAAATATGCTCCTTTTTGTATAATAGCTAGTACGGATTGTGAAAACTTTGAGATGAAAGTATCTCCCTTTATAGCTGCCACATCGAAGATTAAAACCATCCCTATCATAACGCATTTTCCTCCTCAGAAACCAAACGGATTTCCTTCATCACCTCACGCAGATGCATTTTTTGCCACATCAGTGATAAATTCCAATGTGGAATACTATAGCTCTTTATCATTAGAGAGAGAGTCCATCAAGCAGAGTATTGAAAAGTATGGTGACAACTGTTTAATCAGTTCTGCTGCTCTTGTTCTAGGTAATGATAAAAAGTCTCAAAAATTTGTTTATTCAAAAACTGTAGATCATTCAACAGAAAGTATTGCTAGAGCATTGGAAGGTATAGATTTCAATTTATTGAAGGTTTTTTACCTTTACTCAAGAAACAGAGTTATTTCTAATGAAATATGCAGTTTTGTAAAATCTATTGTTGGAGATAATACACTGTTGTTTGTTAGTGGAGGAATATCAAACACTGAGCAGGTAAATAACCTGTTATATTCTGGCGCTGATTTTGTTTCAATTTGAACTACATTTGAAGAAGTCAATTGGAATAACAACGCTATAAACATATTAAATAAAGAAAGAATATATACCCAAGAAACTTCAAGATGCAGTTTTTAGCACCTGAAAATGGTCGTTAATCCTAGACATCAGCGAATCCGCTATATCCGGTAGCGTTGTGGTGAAAAATTTGAAGACGTTGTCTCGAAATTCATGTTTATCCGCGAAATAACGGTTATTTCGAACATGTTCATTCATGACCTTCCATAATCGCTCTATCGGGTTTAAATTTGGACTATAGGGAGGAAGGTAATGTAACTCAATATTGCTAACATAAGCCCACTCCTTCACAAGATGAGCTTTGTTGTAACCTGCCCCATCCACAATAAGATGAATTTTTTGATGATAGTCAGGATAAGACTTTCTTATTTCATTGAAAAAACAGCAAATGTTGTAGTCATTGAGGGTCTGATATTCCTGGAACACGGTACGACCAATGGCATTCAGGTTGAGTGCGCCCAATATATTCAGGCGAGTTCGGCTTCCTGTTGTTTTGACTGTTTTTTTCTCGCCTTTCCGCATCCAGCCATAACCGAGTTTGGTACCTTGAGTCGGGTGAACAGCGTCAAGAAAAAGGATGGGTTCGTCTTTCGCTGTGACTTTAAGATTCTCATCATATTCAATAAATTGTCGCTGTTTTTCTGCGTCGAATTTATGAGGGACGCCACAAGGTTAATGAGATGGTCACCCCCACCCTGTGAGAGGTACGCTAGCAGGGTATTTTATTTTAGAGGGAACCATCATGCAAAACGTTACGCTTATTGGTATCGATCTCGGTAAACATTCCTTCCATGTCCACTGTCAGGACAGGCAGGGTAACGCCCTGCTGCGTAAGAAGTTTTCCCGCACTCAGCTTATTAATTTTCTCGGTTCCTGCAAGGCTGCAACCGTAGTGATGGAGTCCTGCGGTGGGGCGCACTTTATGGCTCGCCGGATCGCTGATTTAGGCCATGAGGCAAAGCTGATTTCTCCGCAGTTCGTCCGTCCTTTTGTTAAGAGTAACAAGAACGATTTTGTCGATGCTGAAGCTATCTGCGAGGCAGCTTCCCGGCCCTCCATGCGCTTTGTGCCCCCCCGCACAGAAGACCAACAGGCGATGGCCGCCCTCCATCGCGTCAGAGACTCACTGATACGGCAACGCGTTAAAACCACCAATCAGATGCACGCTTTTTTGCTGGAGTTCGGCGTCAGTCTGCCGCGCGGTATTGCCGTGATACGACGTCTGGCCGCTGTGCTGGAAGAAAATGACTTTCCGCCTTATCTGGCAAGGGTTCTGAGCAGACTCCACAGTCATTATGTTTACCTCAGCGGAGAAATTGAGGAAGTCGATAAGGAACTGAAAACGCATCTGGCGGAAGATGAAACCGCGCAACGCCTGCTGACCATTCCTGGTGTTGGGCCGGTAACGGCGAGTCTGTTAGCCATGCGGCTGGGGGACGGTAAAAACTATGCCAGCAGCCGTGACTTTGCGGCTTCAACAGGGCTGGTTCCCCGCCAGTACAGCACGGGTGGAAAAACGACACTGATGGGCATCAGCAAGCGGGGTGATAAAAATCTGAGGCAGCTGCTGGTACAGTGTGCCAGGGTCTTTATGCAGCGGCTGGAGCATAATCCAGGGCGTCTGGCAGAGTGGGTGAACAGGCAGCTTGCCCGCCATCACTCGAACGTTGTGGCGTGCGCGCTGGCGAATAAACTGGCACGAATAGCCTGGGCCGTTACGGCACATCAGACGGTGTTCATTAAATAAAAGAGCCAACGAAAAACTGCGTTAGCTCAGTAAGTTAAGCAGTTACCATCTGGTTTTGCGACGACAGATAATTGATGACATGAACGGCATATCGGCCTGCTGATGAACCTGATATAAAAAATGGCTCTCTGAAGCCGACCGGTTTTTAAGGTTCGGCAGGCACGGAACTCATCGTGGCGCGGGCATGACTGCTCACCAGACGCCGAATAGATTTACGCAAGCCCACCATACATCAAAATTTGTGTTGCAAAAACGGGGGTGACCATAGATTTTATAAGAAAAACCCTGACGGTGTAGCCATTTATTCATGCCTGGAATGCTAAAGGTAATATTCCAGAGCTGAGCAACATAGGCCACGATTTCATGGGTGTGATGGAAAAGATGTTGAGATAAGTGGTTGATTAAAAAATCAGTTTGTTCTTGAGAAAGTAAACTATCAGACCCCCCATTATCAGATTGAAGTTTCCCCTGATTGAGGTAATCACCGATATGGCGGTCAACGGTGGTCTGATGGAGTCGCAATGCCTGGGCTATCATCACAGAACTCCACCCTTCAGAAGTCAGAAGGATGGCTTTTATTCTGTCTCGTACTTGACCATCACGAGTGGTGTCGTGAAGACGTTCAAGTTTGATTTTTTGTTCTGATGTAATAAATATTTTCATAGCGAGGATAATGATCTCCATTTCGGATAAAATCAAGCATCTTCAATGATTACGGGTATATACAGATCTGGGGTAAAGTGATTGGGAATATCCGGGTGAAAGAGGGAGCAATCCGTATTATGCATGCCGGGCGGGTTGAAGGTGAACTTAATGCTCCAGAAATCATAATTGACGGTGATGTTGAAGGGACTTGTTGTGCAGCAACATTGGATATTCTTGAACATGGTGAACTGCGTGGTGTCAGTCGCTGTGGCAGTATGTCTATCAAGCGTGGTGGTTTATTCTTTGGGCAATCAGAACAGATTGAAAATAAAGCAACATTAGCATCTGAACGTGTTGTACCAATAAAAGATACCAATAATGATAAATCCAAAGATAAGGCTACGGTAAAAACAAGTGCCTGATAAACCAGGCCCGTGTGATGTGTGATTTCGATGGTTTCCGGCACGGGCCACCCTTTTTGATTTTTAAATTACGTTGTTTTATTCCTCTTTAGTTTTATTCACTATAGCAATTTATCTGTTTAATTGTTTTAATTATCCTGGTTGAAGTATGTGCTTTTCGCACATATAGGTATTTTGCTTGGCTGCTGATATAGCTGATATTAAGAAAAATATGATGATGACACTGGAAACAGAGAGATTAATAATGCGCGCCTGGAAAGAGGAAGATAGGGGGCCATTCTTTCATTTGAATAGCAACGCAGAAGTTATGGAATACTTTCCTGCCACTTTGACGGTTGAACAAAGCAATACAATGGTGGATAGAATTATCCAGAGATTTGAACAACAGGATGGTTGGGGATTATGGGCTGTAGAGCTGAAAGAAACGGGGGATTTTATTGGTTTTGTCGGTTTGAATATTCCTGTAGCAGAATTGCCATTTTCACCTTGTACTGAAATTGGGTGGCGTCTTGATAAACCATTTTGGGGTAAAGGTTATGCCAGTGAAGCTGCATGCAAGGCATTGAATTTTGCTTTCACTGAATTAAAACTTGAGGAGGTAGTTGCATTTACGACAGTTTCTAATTTGCGATCTCAAAAAGTTATGGAGAGGCTTGGAATGGTGAAAGATGAAAATATTTTCTTGCACCCTTTATTACCGGATGGGCACCCGCTTCATGAGCATGTGCTTTACAGAATTCGCCAGTAATAATTCTATATTCTCTTTTCTGGTTTTAGTGACCTTGGTGTTTTATACTACTGTTGCATATATATGTATTTTGGGAATTCAAATGAAATATGAATTAGCTGTTATGGCAGCTCTGGCTAAATTAGAACATCCCAACACGCGTTCAATTGTGGAAGCGACAGGGATATCTGAGCGTAAAGTGCAACAGGTTTTGCAAATATTACAACAAGACTTAGAGGTAAAGATTAACCGCATTAGAAACGGCAAGGTCAGCTATTTTGAAGTTATTTCTTGGGGAATATTTGAAAGCGGTCAAGCGATTAACTATAAACTGAGTGATTTAGATCTGGCTAAGTTTAAATATTCCCGTCAGCAAGAGAAAGATATCAGAAACCAAAAGAATAAAAAAACAATAATGACAACTTATAATGAAAAAAAACATTATTTCGATCGAATAAAACTAAAAAACTACAGAGATAGTATGCGCCTTGAAGGAATGAGTGTTGTTATGAGCAACCTGCCTGCAACTAAAGAAGAGCAAGAAAATCTGAGAAAGAAATTAATTAGAAAATACAGTGAACAGTGAGGAGATTATGGTAGATAAATATGGAACGGGACAAGATCCCTACACATACTTAGGCACAGATATTCTCATCAATAAATTAGGCATTCGCGACTCAGCCATTTTGGAGCAGGCAGAGAAGGAACTGACTGAGCTTGCTATATTGAATATTTCATTTTGGGAGCCGCCTTACAATTTGGCTTTTTGGTGTCAACTTCATAAACAAATATTTTCTGACTTGTATGATTGGGCTGGCCAATTGAGAACCATTGATAAATAAGATTCCAAAATAGCGCTACATCTTATACTACTCATAATTCTATATATAACAATGGGTTGAAGAAGGCCATGTGTAGCAAAATTATGAAATGTTATTTATATCAAAAGGTAATACCCGTTTCTGTCATGCTGAACATATTGAAATAGAAGGAAATAAAATATTCGACATATTAGAGAGTGAAAATTATCTTGTAGGGTTGAATTATTCAGAATTTATCAAAAAACTTGCTGAATATTATGCAGAATTAAATGTGATTCATCCTTTCAGAGAAGGAAATGGGCGAACCCAACGCCTGTTATTTGAATATATAGTTATAAACTGTGGATATAATATTTCCTTTGAGTCTGTGGATGCTAAACAATGGATTGAGGCTAATGTTTCTGCTTATCAATGTAATTATAAGCCATTAATGAAAATTTTCGGAAATTGTGTCTCTTAAATTATACAAAATGGAGATGATACAGTAGTTAATAATTTTCCGATATCCTGTTATCTAAGATCTTTAGCTACTTTAACTGTTATTTATAGGCAGAAAAATAGTTTTAATTGTGAATTTATATTAGATATCAGAGAATAGATATTATAAATGGATTTTTTCATCTGAGATAATTCGTTGTGGGTTATTTATCTGTGCTGTTATTAATATAATTTAGCCCGACAAGTTTGGGAATTAATTCGCCCATTTAAGTTGAATTAATTTTATTTAGAGTGAGATGATAGTTAAACTAACTAAATCCCTCTGTATTTTTCCTGGCATTTTTTGATAATATTTTCTGTTGTTTTTGGTCAGATTGGCATATATCTTGCCGTAAAGTGATAAGAAAAAATTATCCTTATCACTTTGTTTACTAAATATCTTATTGTTAATTGAATTAAAGACAAATTGTTACCAAAAAAGGACTAAGGAGAATTACCGGTGCACATACTTTAGCACATTTACTCAGAGAATGTTCGGCTTGAAAACATATATTTGCAGATGCAAAGTTAGGTGTGAAAGAAGTAATACTTAATACTAAAAGACAGGCTGATAACTTTTTCATGGTTGGTACCTCATCAGGTGTTGATTGGAGTCATATAATTTATCCTAGTTACTAATTATCGTTCAATAATTAATATTTAGTTAATTTTACGCTATTATTTTTGCTGTCTTGTTGAAAATCTGTTGAACTTACCAAGTTTTCAATTTATTTTCTTACTAAATCAAATATATATTGTTGAGCCAGAGATATTTCTATGTACTCAAATTATTGGTCTATACAATCTACAGATCCAAATTATTTTAGTGAGTGAAAGAATAATTCACATAAAAAATCAATCTGACATTTTTATTCACTTATAGGAATAGTTGTTAATAATTAAGAATAAGTGCAGATTGGCTATTATAACATTATATTTAGTAACGTTATGTTTTATATGGTTTTGATTGTATAATGATATATCGGTCTCCACTTATAATCCCTAAAATAATAATGGAAATTTGTCATTTATATCATTACATCCATGATAAAGATATCACTCTAATAAACCCAAGATAGGAGATAAAAATGAAAAAAAGCTTATCTTATATTGCCTTAATGGCTGGGTTGATTGCCACGCCAGTTATAGCAGAGAAGCTTCCTGAGAAAGGTGAGGTTGCTGCATTACAGTCTAATTCATGTGCGCAAGGTTACATTTCCCAAATCTATGTAACAGGTGCAACAGGAAGTTGGGGTATTCAAGTGGCCCCAGAAACTTATCCAAGTAAGACGACACATTTTGTATCTGATGATTTAGTCACTGTAGATAAAGACGCAGGAAAGGCTTTGTTTTCTCTTGCATTAACCGCGTTTAAAACACAAAAACGGGTTAATATTATTAACCTCAATGAGGTGATTAAAGATTGTACTCTACCGAATTCAGAATTCAATCATATTGTTGTATTTAGGTACAGGGCTAACGCATCAAAGCTCATTATATAAACAAACTCAAGGATTCGAATAAATAATCATCATTTAAACAACAGAGCCTGCGTTTATTTTCCATGCTTAACTTACGGGATTTATTCTGTTTCAGCATATTCAAAATCCATTTTCTGAGTACAGCTAAATTTTCACCGGCAAATCCTATCCGGGCCTGGAGTTTATCCTCTCGAAACGCAACATCAAGTGACCAGTGTAAATGATTCTCCACCGACCAGTGAGAGCGTGTTGCTTGCAAGGCTTTCTCCGCATTCATTGGCTGGCTACTGATATAAAATCGGACAAAATCATGCCCACGTCCTTTTTCTGTCCGTTCAGATTGGACTGCTATTATCGTCTTTGCTTTCCATTTCTGACAAATGGGCATCTGCTCACCAACAGGGAATTGCCAGCATCGGCGATGTTCCTGGCGACCATGCTGATTATCAAATTGTTCGTAGAAAGAGGGGCCGGCAAGATCTTTTGGCGTATTCGCCCAAAAAGCGTGAAATTGCGCGCTGACTTCAGCGGCCAGTGTCGGCTGATTATCTTTGACTGCCAGCAAATAATCCGCGGATTTTTCCAGAATAATCTCGGCGATTTTTGTTTGCGTTCCCGCAGCATCAATGCTCACAAGACATCCTTCCAGCGCCAATAATTGGAGAAGTTCAGGAATGGCTTTTATTTCATTGGATTTTTTCTCCACTTTTTGTTGCCCAAGGCAGAGTCCCAGTTCAGTTGACCAGACATTGACGGTATGGATACGATTAGCTCCCCGACCTTTTGCTGTTGCCCTTAACGCCTTACCGTCAACCGCCAGTTGCCCTGAAAGACCTTCCTTTTTCAAAATATGATCCACCCATTCCTGAAACAATGATTGCAGGGTACTGGCTGGCATAATGGCAAAAATCCGGTTAAAAGTGTCATGTGAGGGAACCCCATTTGCCAGGGTTAACCAACGCTTAAACCATTTTTCGCGTTCCTGAGCAAAGAGCGCAATTTCGGACCAGGTATCAAAACCACACATCATGGCACAAAGTGCCATAAAAATGACCTCAGATAGCACATGAGAACATTTTGCTTGTTGACGTGGGTCAGGTAAGGCTTCGAGGTAGTCAAACAGGGCTTTCTGAGTCATAAATAAGGCCATTATTACGGGAAGTTGTGGATAAATAACGGTAAACAGATAAGATTGCAACAAGAATAAAGCGTGGCTTATTTTGTACGGTTAATTCGTCATCTTATGGATAAAAAATGATCATGCGTTAGCCCTGTATTTAGGTAAAACCGAATGATTCTTTTAAGGCGATGGGGTTACGACGGTAATCTGATAGTAATATATTGAATTGCGATTGGTTAATAAAAACTACACAGCTTCGCATAATGAATATATCTAACCCAAGAAAATAATTTAAAGAAATAATCAACCTTATTAACAACAATATAATTTCAGGCATAAAACCATTCTTCAATATGAATATTTCGACATGGAAATTATTGAAGATAATTTGTAGAAGGAAAGTAATGATGGGTACATTTTCGATCACAAAATGCTGAACTATTTATCACTATTAACCATATATAAATAATTAATCTCTTAAGCTATAATAGAACTCTACCATTCTTTTTTTGGGCTAGACTCTATTATTGAAATTAATTACGATAAATTATTGTGGCATAATTCAATATGTTAATTAAAAAAGAACATTATTTTATTTAAGGAATGTATATGAGTCCAAAAAATGATTTTAAAGCTTTTTCTACTAGTAATAATGCTAATGTCGTCAGTCAAGAAAGATATGAAGAAAGTCAGAGTTTATATACTGGATTTCCACCAGATAATGTTCCCACCCACTTGTTAAATAAAGCATTACGTCAATCGTCAATCATATCATCTGTTGTGGCTAATTTCATTGCAACACAATCTGGCGAAGATGTCCTTGATGATGGGGATACAGTGAAACTCACCTCCCAACTAAATAGAGCGTTAGCACAAAAAATTACAACTCAAGTTCCCGATGCCTCATTAATACAGAAAGGTATCGTTCAGCTTACAGATGTGATTGGCAATAGTAATACACTCGTTGCAACTCAGAAACTTGTTTCCAATATAAATAATAATGTTAATAATAGACTAGAAAAAGCACAAAATGGCGCAGATATTCCTGATAAAAATGAGTTTGTGAAAAACTTAGGTTTAAAAGAAGCCGCGAAACGAGAAGTGGGAACAGGTATTAATCAAATTCCGGATATGTCGTCTTTCACCGCAAACTTGACTGGTGCTGGTTGGCAAAAATTACCTTCGGGTTTAATTGAAATGTGGGGGTTTGTACTGGCTAATAATTATGGTTCTATCGAGGCTGGGTATTTAAATAATTTTCCAATACCCTTTCCGAACGCATGTTTAAATATTACGTTAACTCATGGTGGTTATAACCCCCAAGACTCCGGAATATGTTCAGTACACGTGGTAAGTCAGAGTCAGTTCCGATGTTATAGAAGTCCTACTAATCATATTCCTCCTGTTGGAGTCTATTTTAGGGCAATAGGATATTAATTAAAAATAATTAATTTACTATGATGATTATTTAATTAAAATTGGCAGAAAATCATGAACGATAAAAACTATGTATTCAGTGCATTAAATAAAGCATTTTATCCACTATCATTACAGCAGGATTACATTAATGCAGGCTCATGGCCAAATGACCCTGTACCTGTAGCTGATGACATATTCAATAAATTTTCGGGAATGCCACCAAAAGCGAAAATACTTTCCTCTGGCGAAGATGGCCTTCCTTGCTGGGAAGATATTCCACCACTAACAACAGAGCAATTGATATCTATAGCGGAAATCCAAAGAGCGCAATTTCTATCTCTTGCAAATGAAAAAATAACGCCGCTTTCTGATGCCGTAGAACTTGATATAGCAACAGATGAAGAGGCACTACTGCTTAAAGAATGGAAAAAATACCGAGTAATGCTTAACCGAGTTGATACCTCAAAAGCACCGGAAATAGACTGGCCCATTTCACCATCATTGTAACTAATAAAAGACCGGGATCAGGATAGCGCCCGGTCTTTATCACTCTATTCATTCTGGTATTTTAGCTATGCAATATCAAGAATCATTGAAATATCAACCCAATCCAGTAATATCATATACTTTTTCCCGGAAAATAATGACTAATTATTATTCCTCCTGCTCACCCTGACAGGCTTTTATGGTTTAAATATATTTTCACCATCCTATTTATCAATATCAGATTATTTGATTGAAAAATTCAACCAATTATCATCAACTACACATAAATAGTTAATCGCCTAAGTTATAAAAGTATTTCATTATTATTCTCCCGAACTAGACTATGAATTTCTGAAAGTTATCTTTATAACAATTCAATATGTTAATTATGGAATACACTATTTAATTTGAGGAAAAAACATGAGTCCAAAAAATGATTTTAAGGCTTTTTCTATTAGTAACAATGCTAATGTTGTGAGCCAAGAAAAATATGAAGAGAACGAGAGTTTAAATACTGGATTTCCACCAGAGAGTATTACTACTCATGTATTAAACAAAGCATTACGTCAGTCATCAACCATATCATCTGTAGTCGCTAACTTTATCGCAACACAATCTGGCAATGATGTTCTCGATGATGGTAATATAGACAAACTCACCGCCCAATTAAATAAAGCGTTGGAACAAAAAACTACAACAAAAGTTCCCGATGCCTCATTAACACAGAAAGGTATTATTCAGCTTACAGATGTGGTTGGCAATAGTAATACACTCGTTGCAACTCAGAAACTTGTTTCCGATGTAAATGATAATGCTAACAGCAGATTGGCCAAAAACCAAAATGGTGCAGATATTCTCAATAAAAATGAGTTTGTGAAAAATCTCGGTTTATTGGAATTATTATTAGTAGGTACTCCTCTGTTTACACAAGGGGATAATTTTATAACTCTTAAAATTCCATTTTTGAGCGGATTAGAGAGAAAATATATCTTATTCCAATCTGTATATGCAAAGGCTCCAAATTTAGCTAACGAGGGGAAATTCACTATCACATACCCAATTGCATACTCTTATGAACCTCATGCTATACTTTCAAGTATGGGTGGATTTATCGGTGGCGCTAAATATGGTGAAGGAGCTGATATATTAAAAATCAATAAAGAAAACCTAGTAATAATATCACATTGGATGTCTCGCGATATAACCTTTCCGCCTGTACGCATATTTGTAGTAGGGGTATCAGATAATTAACTTTCAACACTCATAGTTGTTATCTATCTCCAGGGTGAGATCTCACATTTTTAATAAGGTTATTTTGGTTAAATAAAAATCAGAATATGACTTTTTATAGGCATTTCTCTCATTAAAACGTTAAGATCTCTCTCTTCCATAAAAAAGCGATCCTAATAATGAGTATTTTTAATTTTATCAGCAAGATAGAAGACCCCCGTTCTGACATCAATAAAAAACATGAGCTAATGGATGTGATTTTTTTAGCCTTCTCCGCTGTATTATGCGGCGCTTCTGGCTGGAAATCGATTCAGGAATTTGGGGAGTTACAGAGCGAGTGGCTTAAACAATACACGCATTTTACTCACGGTATTCCCCGTCGTCACTGTATTGCTAATATTATCAAAATGATAGAGCAAGATGCACTGGTTGAAGCCTTTTATGCCTGGATCAACCAGCGTCGGGTCAGGGCAGGAAAAAGTCTTATCGCCATTGATGGAAAAACCCTGAGAGGAACCTGTAAGGGGACATTATTTGAAGCCCTGCATGTGGTCAGTGCTTATGATGTTGAATCCGGTGTAGCCCTATACCATCAGGCAGCCGAAAGCAAAGGTCAGGAAGGTCCGGTTGCCAGACAATTGATTGAATTACTGGCGCTTGATGGCGCGATTGTCACTATGGATGCCCTGCATTGCCAGAAAGAAACCCTTGCGTTAATTACTCAGCGCGGCGGTGATTTTATTGTCGGTCTCAAAGGCAATCAAAAGACCCTCCATGAATGGGTCAAATCGTATTTTGCTTCGCATTATGAGAGTGATGAGCTTGTTGACTTTACGCAGAAAAATAGCGGTCATGGACGGACAGAATTTCGGCATGTCATGCAAATTCGTGCCGTATTGCCGGAGGTCCTTCGGCGGCAATGGCCTTCAATACAAAGTGTTATTGAAGTAGTCAGTGAACGAAGCGTAAAAGGTCAGCCTCCCCATCGTGATTCACGCTGGTATGTCAGCTCGCTACCGTTGGAGGCGGAAATCGTGGCTAAGGCAATAAGAAGGCACTGGTCGGTGGAAAACGAGCTGCATTGGGTATTAGATGTCACTTTTCGAGAAGATGCTATCTCACTCAAAGATCCTGATGGGGCTGCACAAATGGCGCTTTTTAACCGAATTGCATTAAATGTGATTAAACAGAATACCAGTATAAAAGACAGTCAGGCGGCTAAACGTCGAAGAGCCATTTGGTCAGGGGAATTCCGTAGTCAACTTATCTTTGATTAAATTAAATACAAAGTGGAATCCCGCCCTGTATCTATCTCAGACTTTAGAATTATCTTGATAAAGAATGGGAATTTTATTAGTCAATTCCGCCATTATCGTAATTAACAAAGAGACCGGGATTAGGATAATGCCCGGTCTTAATTATTTTATTATTGCTAATACTACAACCGTAAATATTCTGTTACAATCCGAACTATTCTCCCCCACGACTTGTTAGCCCATGAGATATTAGTGACCTTACACAGAAATATTCCTTATACAACTAACTGAATAATAAAGCTCACACATAAAGGTTTTCTAAGATAGAAAAAATTTCATGTGTTGTGGTTTTATGTTGCCAGACTTGGTTTTTCAATGTAATTTATGCTGTATATACCCGCTTAACTTGAAGATGCAGTATTCATAACCTGGAAGTTGTCATTAATACGGCACGACAGGTTCCCGGCCAGTTCCGGTAATATTTCCGTAAAAAAGCGATGTATTGCCTGCTTGAACAAGGTCGTCGAGGCGAAATAATGGTTATTCCTGACTTGTTCATTCATCACCTTCCACAGCCTTTCTATCGGGTTCAGATTCGGGCTGTACGGTGGCAGGTAATGAAGCTCAATATTCATCACATAAGCCCAGTCTTTCACCAGCCTGCTTCGGTGGTAACCAGCTCCGTCAAGGATAATATGAACCTTCTGACTGACCGGATAGGTTTCACGCAGAGCAATGAAAAACTCTGCGATGTGATAACTGTCGATACGGTCATACTCGCGTACTACCGTTTTACTAATATCAGCCAGATTAAGGGCCCCCATCAGGTTCAGACGGGTACGGCTTCCCGTGGTTTTCACCGCGGTTTTCTGGCCTTTTCGCATCCAGCCATAAGCCAGTTTCGTCCCCTGCGTGGGATGGACGCCATCAATGAACAGGATGGGCTCATGGTCTCCGGCTTCCTGCTTGAGTTTCCCGTAGGTTTCTATAAAGGCCCGCTGCTGTTCCGCGTTGAACTTGTGTGGCACGCCGGTCGGCTTTTTATAACTGAATCCCTTGTGGTGCAGCCATTTATTCATGCCGGGAACGGTGTAACGGATATCCCACGCTTCTTTGACAAGGCGGATAACCGCCTGTGTGGTGGGCAGAAGATTTGCGGTCAGATAGGCGATAAGTTCCTGAGTCTGTGTTTCGCTGAGATGGCTCTGAGAGCCGCCATTTTCGGGCTTGATTTTACGGTGATTAAGGTAATCGCTGATATGACGATGAACGGTCGTTTCATGAAGACGCAGGGCCTGAGCGATCATGACAGAACTCCAGCCCTCAGAGGCCAGGAGGACCGCTTTGATGCGATCACACTCTCTCTTATCACGGCAGGTGTGATGGAGATGTTCAAGTTCGGCTTTTTGTTCATCGGTAATGAATATTTTCATGACAGATACCATGAACCTCATTTGGGCGAAAATCAAGCAGTTTCAATGATTACGGGTATAGAAATATAAGAAGTGTGTAATTATAAGGAATAATAACCGTCAATAACACACTGATTTAAAATAAAAAATAAGTTAACCTATTAAAATGTCGTTATTAATCAAAAAGAGCTGTATCAATTGCGATATGTGCGAACCCGAATGTCCCAATCAGGCTATATCAATGGGCGATGAAATTTATGAAATTGATTCTAACCGTTGCACTGAATGCATCGGTCATTATGATGCTCCTACTTGCCAGTCAGTCTGTCCGATAAATAATACGATTATTACCGATCCAGACCGTCAGGAAACAGAAGAACAATTGTGGGATAAATTTGTGCTATTGCATCATGCCGATAAAATCTGAAATTAACTTTCCAGAATGACTGTCGCGCAGGCGTAACGACGCTCATCAGCCAATGTGACATGCAAAGAGGTTGCCCCCAGTTTCTGTGCTAATTCTGCGGCTGCACCATAGAGCCGCAAAATGGGTTTTCCCAAATCATCGTTAAGCACTTCAAACTGGTTAAACGCCAACCCATTACGAATACCGGTTCCCAACGCTTTTGCCGCAGCTTCTTTTACCGCAAAACGTTTAGCCAGAAAACGAACCGGTTTTTCATGTTGCTGATATTGCTGCCATTCTGATGCACTGAGAATGCGTTTTGCCAGACGCTCACCTGAGCGTCCGACAACACCCTCAATACGGGCAATTTCAACAATATCTGTACCTAATCCAAGAATAGCCATTAACGGCGAGCTTTCCGTATCTCAGTTTTCATATCTGCCACAGCAGTAGCCAAGCCGCTGAATACCGCACGCCCGATTATTGCATGACCAATATTCAGTTCATAAATTTCCGGCAGAGCAGCAATACGCTGTACGTTATGATACGTTAGCCCATGACCCGCATTAACTTTCAGCCCTTTGCTAGCAGCATAAGTAGCGGCTTCTTTAATACGCTGGAACTCTTTTTCCTGTTCTATTTCACCTTCTGCATCAGCATAAGCACCTGTGTGAATCTCAATAAACGGTGCACCAACTTCACTAGCAGCATCAATTTGCTGGTGATCCGCATCGATAAATAGCGAAACAAGAATACCCGCGTCAGATAAACGCTTAATCGCTTCAACCACTTTATCTTTCTGACCAATAACATCTAAACCCCCTTCTGTTGTTACTTCCCGACGTTTTTCAGGCACCAGACAGCAAAATTTAGGTTTAAAGTGACAGGCGATATCCAGCATTTCATCTGTCACGGCCATTTCAAGATTCATCCGGGTCTGGATAGTTTCATTCAGCAGTTCAACATCCCGCTCAGTAATATGACGGCGATCTTCACGTAAATGAATAGTAATACCATCCGCACCCGCCTGCTCGGCAATAAAAGCAGCCTGAATAGGGTCCGGATAAACTGTGCCACGGGCATTGCGCACTGTCGCAATGTGATCGATGTTAATACCTAACAATACCTCAGCCATATTTATCTCCTGTAGTCATATTGAATAGTAACAAGTTTACACTTTCCATTATGAAGAGAAACAAATTCATTAGTTTTCTTTCTCTTCAAGCTTTTTACATACAAACTGCCGAAATAACTCACGACTTTTCAGAGGCTTGCCACCAAGATAAGGTTTTAAAGCCATGCGGGTGAAACGCTTTGCTGCTTTTAATGTCACCGAATCAGGAAATTCACGGGTGGCCAGTGATTTTAATTCACGCCCGGTAAAACTGTAATGATCAACAACCAGACTGGCGATAAATCCTTTTTCTTCTCTATAACGGTAGGTCATCGTATCGTCCACAGGTTCGCCACTTCCTGCACAATGAAGATAGTCAACGCCATAACCAAGATTTGCCAGCAACGCCAGCTCAAACCGGCGCAATGCATGTTCCGGTGTATATTCACTGGCAGCAAGAATCTGCAAACACTGGAGATAATCAAAGAATAAAGCAGGATAAGCCGTTCCCTGTTCAAGCACTCTTGACAACAATTCATTGATATATAAACCGCTGTATAACACGCTGCCGGTAAGGGGAAGGGCGAGAGAGATAGGATCGGCATCACGCAGCGTTTTAATTGCCCCGCGCCCACTCCAACGAACCAGTAACGGGGTAAATGGCTGCAAGCAGCCTTTAAGATTGGAACGACGGCTGCGTGCACCTTTTGCCAATACACTGATCCGTCCTTCATTTTCAGTAAACAGATCCAGTAACAGACTGGTTTCACTGTAAGGACGCCCATGAAGAACAAAAACACGCTGCCAACCGTCCATAGGTGAGCCCTTATTTCAAATCATCGACGTAACCCAGGCTACGCAGTGCCCGCTCGTCATCAGCCCAACCCGCTTTAACTTTAACCCACAGTTCCAAATGAACTTTAACATCAAACAATCTTTCCATGTCCTGACGGGCTTCAATACCAATAGTTTTAATTTTACTGCCTTTATTACCGATAACCATTTTCTTCTGGCCTTCACGCTCAACCAGAATTAAACCGTGGATCTTGTAATCACCGCGCTCATTCACCACGAACTGCTCAATTTCAACCGTGACAGAATAGGGCAATTCATCACCGAGAAAACGCATGAGTTTTTCACGGATAATTTCAGACGCCATAAAACGCTGGGAGCGATCCGTAATATAATCTTCCGGAAAATGGTGAGTTGCTTTCGGCATATGTCCGCGCACAATTTTTGCGATCGTATCTACGTTCATGCCTTTTTCAGCACTCATCGGTACAACATCAAGGAAGTTCATCTGTTTGCTGAGGAAACCAATATGTGGCAACAGGGTGGCTTTATCAGTCACGTTATCCACTTTATTGATAGCCAGTAAAACCGGACAATGCAAGCTACGCAGTTTATTCACGACCATTTCGTCATCGGAAGTCCAGTGAGTCCCTTCAACAACAAAAATAACCAGCTCCACATCACCGATAGAACTACTGGCCGCACGGTTCATCAACCGGTTAATCGCCCGTTTCTCTTCAATATGCAATCCTGGAGTATCGACATAAATGGTCTGATAAGCACCCTCGGTGTGAATGCCGATAATACGGTGACGGGTAGTCTGCGGTTTGCGGGAAGTGATAGATACTTTCTGACCTAAAAGCTGATTCAGCAATGTGGATTTACCCACATTAGGCCGTCCGACTATTGCAACAAATCCGCAATAGGTTTCTTGTTTGCTCATTCAAGCTCCAGTTGTTTTAATGCTTGCTCAGCCGCCGCCTGCTCCGCTTTGCGGCGGCTAGAGCCTGTTCCTTTAACCGGCTGTTCGATACCACTCACTTGACAGTGAATAGTAAATTCCTGGTCATGGGCTTCACCACGAACCATAACAACCAGATATGATGGCAGGGGCAGGTGATGCCCTTGCAGGTATTCCTGTAAACGGGTTTTCGGGTCTTTCTGTTTGTCACCAGGGCTGATTTCATTCAGGCGGGTTTCGTACCAGCTCAAAATAATTCTTTCAATGGTCTGAATATCGCTATCAAGGAAAATAGCACCAATCAGTGCTTCAACCGTATCAGCCAGTATAGATTCACGACGGAAGCCGCCGCTTTTCAATTCACCCGGCCCCAAACGTAGACATTCACCTAATTCAAATTCCCTTGCCAATTCAGCCAAAGTATTACCACGCACCAATGTGGCGCGCATCCGGCTCATATCCCCCTCATCTACACGAGGAAAGAGATGATACAGTGCATTGGCAATGACAAAGCTCAGAATTGAGTCACCAAGAAATTCCAGCCGCTCGTTATGTTTACTGCTGGCACTACGATGGGTTAACGCTTGTACCAGCAGATCATGCTGATCAAAAGTGTACCCCAGCTTACGCTGCAATCTGTTAATTACGATGGGATTCATGTGCTACCAAATATAGGTCAGAATTCGTCAAATAAAAACGCACACGCAACAGACCTGTTACAGGAAGTTCTGGCAAAACTGTTGCGTTTGCACTGGCCCCTAAAGGGAGCCAGTTATTAAGTTTGAAAGGATATTCTACACTGTGAGTAAAATTAATGCTTCGCTAATATAGAAATATTAATTAATTCCACCAATGCGGCTAAAGCGAACTCCGGTAGGCCATTCCCCTTCCTGTTTCTCAAAACTCATCCAAATCGCTGAAGCACGGCCAACCAGATTTTTCTCAGGAACAAAGCCCCACTCACGGCTATCCGCGCTATTATCACGGTTATCACCCATCATAAAATAGTGGCCTTCGGGTACAATCCACACTCCCTCTGGCAACCCAGGCTGACGGAAATTAGGCATCGGCAGTAAACCCGGAATCTCCAGAATATGGTGTGTCGCCGTTCCTAAATTCTCAATCCGCTCACCTTGCCGCCGGCTGTAAGGTGGTAACGTTTCTTCAACCGGTATTTGGAAAACACCTACCTTTTTCAGGCTTTCACCCTTGGAATTAACGCCATACTGCTGCATTGTCCACTCACTTGGGAACAGTGAACCATAAGAAACCGGTAACTCTTCCTTACAATTCTCTGTTTTGCTACAACCAGAGAAAACACGCAGCTCTTTCTTTACCGGATCATAAATAATTTTATCGCCCGGTAAGCCAATTACCCGTTTGATATAGTCAAAACTTGGATCCAACGGATATTTAAATACTGCGATATCACCACGTTTTGGTTCACCGGTCTTAATCAATGTTGTTTGCGTGATGGGATCTTTCAATCCGTATGCATACTTCTCTACCAGAATGAAATCACCAATCAATAAAGTTGGCATCATAGAACCCGATGGGATCTGAAATGGCTCATAAACAAAAGAGCGCAGGATCAGAACCACGGCTAACACAGGGAAAATAGATGCACAAGTATCCACCCATGTTGGCTTGTTAATAGTCTCAGCCAGATGCTCCTGATCCATTGTACCTTCAGTCAGCTCCTGCAATCTGATAAGTTTTTTCTTACGCGCTGGGGCCCATTTGAAACGATCAATACACCAAATAATGCCGGTGACTAACGTTGCCAGCGTTAGGATCAGGGCAAAAGTGTTAGCCATTTAGACTCCTTACAAGCTTATTAATGGTCTTTACCAACATGAAGAATAGCTAAGAAAGCTTCTTGTGGTAACTCAACGTTACCCACTTGTTTCATGCGTTTCTTACCTTCTTTCTGTTTCTGCAATAGCTTTTTCTTACGGCTGACGTCACCACCATAACACTTCGCTAAGACGTTTTTACGTAATTGCTTCACTGTTGAGCGAGCAATAATGTGATTACCAATCGCAGCCTGAATGGCGATATCAAACTGCTGACGAGGAATGAGCTCCTTCATCTTCTCTACCAGTTCTCGGCCACGGTACTGCGCATTGTTACGGTGAGTAATTAACGCTAATGCGTCAACCCGCTCACCATTAATCAACACATCCACACGAACCATATCAGATGCCTGGAAGCGAGTGAAATTATAATCCAATGAAGCATAACCGCGGGATGTGGATTTCAATCGGTCGAAGAAGTCCAAAACCACTTCAGCCATCGGTATTTCGTAAGTCAGTGCAACCTGTTTACCGTGGTAAACCATGTTAGTTTGCACCCCACGTTTCTCAATACACAACGTAATGACATTTCCCAAATATTCCTGGGGCAACAACATATGACACTCGGCAATCGGCTCACGTAACTCTTCAATATTATTCAGTGGCGGCAGTTTAGATGGGCTGTCCACATAGAGAATATCATGGCTGGTCGTTTCCACTTCATAAACAACCGTTGGCGCAGTGGTAATGAGGTCAAGATCATATTCACGTTCCAGACGTTCCTGAATGATCTCCATATGCAGCAGACCAAGGAAACCACAACGGAAACCAAAACCCAGCGCGGTCGAGCTTTCCGGTTCATAGAACAAAGATGCGTCATTCAGACTCAGCTTACCCAATGCGTCACGGAATCCCTCATAATCATCAGAGCTGATAGGGAACAGCCCGGCATAAACCTGTGGCTTAACTTTCTTAAATCCCGGGAGTGGTTTTTCCGCTGGTTGCCGGGCCAGCGTCAATGTATCCCCCACAGGTGCACCAAGAATGTCTTTAATCGCACACACCAGCCAACCCACTTCACCACAGCCCAGTATATCGCGGTCAACACGCTTAGGTGTGAAAATCCCAAGACGATCAGCGTTATACACCTGACCGGTGCTCATCACTTTGATTTTGTCACCCTTACGCAGGGTACCGTTTTTAATCCGAACCAGAGAGACAACACCAAGGTAGTTATCAAACCATGAGTCGATAATAAGTGCCTGTAATGGCGCTTCAGAATCACCTTCCGGCGCCGGAATCTCCTTAACTAAACGCTCAATGACATCTTGTACGCCTACACCCGTTTTGGCTGAACAACGCACGGCATCGGTAGCATCAATACCGACGATATCTTCGATTTCTTCCGCCACACGCTCAGGTTCCGCTGCCGGTAAATCGATTTTGTTCAGAACAGGAACAACCTCCAGATCCATATCCAGCGCGGTATAACAGTTAGCCAGCGTCTGGGCTTCCACTCCCTGTCCAGCATCAACCACCAGCAACGCCCCTTCACAGGCAGCCAGAGAGCGAGAAACTTCATAGGAGAAGTCTACGTGCCCCGGGGTGTCGATAAAGTTCAATTGATAGAGTTTGCCATCATCCGCTTTGTAATCCAGAGTGACACTTTGTGCTTTAATGGTGATACCACGCTCACGCTCAAGATCCATAGAATCCAGCACTTGCTCTGCCATTTCACGATCTGTTAAACCACCACAAATTTGAATAATACGGTCAGATAACGTCGACTTACCGTGGTCAATGTGAGCAATAATGGAGAAATTTCGTATTTGCTTCATTATAAATATTTTTCTGCCTTGATATTTCTGAATCATTCGCCTAATGGACACACAGAGGGACATAAAGCGACGGTTTATAGACCGGCCAACGGCCGGAAAGGCTGTATTCTACATGCCAAATCTACGAAAACCTAGTCATGCCTGTGGCTTTAATATGAGTCAGTAAATTAAAAGTTTTGGATGATTAAACCAGATTTATTCCTGATGCTGAATATGAATTGCATCAGGAGGCAAGCCTATTTGTAAAACGATGGGTTGATATTCCTGCTGATTATCCCAATAAGTAGCAATTTTGCGGGCAAGGAAGAACCCTAACACACCTCCCAAAGCACCACCACAAAACACCCATAATTGATTGGTTACCCATAACTGAAAAAGTGCGCTCCCCAGAAATAACCCAATAAGTGGTGTCAAATAAACCAGCAACGCTGAACGCAATAAGCTCCCTTCCGGGATCCCGACTTCCACTTTCTGCCCTGGCTGCAACGGCTGTAAAATCTCGAGTTCGAGCTGATGTATACCATTAGACCCCAATTTATTCAGTAAATAAGAACCACATGTCGCGCGTGCCTGGCAACTGCCACAACCAGAAGAGGAACCATAACGTAATAATGCCCTCCCCTGTTGCCAGCGGATTACTGTCGCCCACTCTTTAACCATCAGTTAGCTCCTATAAACGCGACACCCGCGGCGACACGCTTGGCAGTTGCCAGTGGTAATTCACCAATAATTGTCACCTCATTAGCTCCACGTATTACACTATAGATCGTTCGGTGCCCGCGACGGAGAGGATGTTCCAACTTACCGGTTTTATCAGCGTTAGTCACATTCACTGAAAAACTGAATAAACCATCACTGAACATGATGGATTCAAGCGAGTCAGTATTTGACAGTTTGCGCCGGTTACGTGAAACCTCGGTGAAACCATCCGGCAATTTCCCTACTTTCCAGTTGAATACCACTTTCTCTGACGATGGAATGACCAGCATGGGTGGCATATTCAGACGGGTAATAACACTCATTGCATTATCGATATCGCCGCCTATTATGGAGGAAACAACCCGAAATTGCTCAAGTGTTTCACTATCACGATCAAGTAAATCGATACGTAATGGCAAATGCGTTTTTTCATCGATCAGTAAAATATAATTATAACGCATTTCATCTTTGGAAGTGATGCGTACAACCCGACAAGGTCTGTCGCCTATATGAGTACTGCCAACGTCGATGAAATTGTAGTATTTTTTCAACTGAGTGAAGTCAGCAAAAATAACGGCAGGTAAATAATCAATAATATGATCACCATTAAGACTGAAAGCATCCAATCCAGGTTCAAAATAACTGATCTCATTACCACGTTGGACAATCTCCCTGCGGGAACCATCCATCTGCATGATTTGAGCAATTGGAATACCATTGATAATGGCGTGACGATAACGAACTGAGACAATAGCCTGCTGACTGAGATTAATAAAAGCAAGCTCGTAAGTCAGGGATTGAGTGGCATTACCCATTTCCTGCAACAAAGCCTCAGCGCTGCTGAACTGTGTCGAGGCTTGTAAAGGAGTAAATAGGCTGCCCGCCAGCAAAGAGACGGAGAACCAGATATGTTTCATTACTGCTGTTGCGTTCCTAAAGATTGTGTTCCGGGAACCGGAATAGCAACCGGTGGTGGAACTCTCCGCCCATCATTTTGTTCAAAATGCACACGGCGGTCGAGTTCATATTGTTGCAGCATGATATTAATGCGTTTATTACGTTCCTGCACCTGCATACGCTGATCATTGCCAAACATATCACCACCGGAAGGCACTCCCAGACTCACCGGAGAAGCAGATCCCATCATTGGTAATGTGTTAAATGCCGGCGTATCAGATTGATATTCAAGATCCACAGCATTATGACTATTGTACTGTTGCACACCTATCAATACTGCCAGCGAAACACATGCTGCAACACTCACTTGAGTAATTTGACTCGCCCAAGGGCGAAGTTTTTGCCAGAATGACATTTTCTGCCAGCTCTCTGGCTGAGGCTGAGATTCAGGAACAGCCCCAGGGTTAAAATGAACAGGCTCTTTTTCAAGCGCTAATGCGACCCGGTTCGCAATATCCATATGCAATACTTCAGTCACATCACCACGCAATGCGTCACGTATCAGGTGGTAATTTTCCCAGTGTTTCTGCATGGCAGAATCTTTAGATAAAATACTAACGACTTCACTATCAAGAGCTTCGCCATCCATCAGTGCGGAAAGTTTTTCTCTTTGCATGCCAAAGTACCCTTCAGTATTGTTCCACTATTTTTAATTTTAAATCAGTGGTTGAATTTTATCATCAATAGCTTCCCTTGCACGGAAGATACGGGAACGAACAGTACCTACCGGGCAATCCATAACAGCAGCTATTTCCTCATAGCTTAACCCATCTAATTCCCTTAGTGTTATTGCCATTCGCAAATCTTCGGGAAGAGACTCAATGGTTCGGAAAACCACCTGTCTTAATTCTTCTGACAACATTAAATTCTCAGGGTTCGAAATTTCTTTTAGTGCATTTGAAGCTTCATAATTTTCTGCGTCATTGACATCCAAATCACTGGATGGTGGACGCCGCCCTTGAGAAATCAAATAGTTCTTAGCAGTGTTAACTGCTATTCGATACAACCAAGTGTAAAAAGCACTATCGCCCCGAAATGATGCCAATGCCCGATATGCTTTAATAAATGCTTCCTGCGCAACGTCAGGAACATCACCCTGCGGAATATAGCGGGATACAAGACTCGCTACTTTATGCTGATATCTGATTACCAGTAGGTTAAACGCCTTTTGGTCACCTTTCTGCACTCGCTCAACCAGCATTTGATCCGTTAACTGCTCGCTCATCCGAGGTTAAATCTCCTGAAGCAAAGCTCCACATTTATATTTATTGAACCAACCATGATGTCCCATTTTTCTAAGCAAGCATGGCTTTGAGTAGTAAAATTCTGCGAAGTTCAATTTGTGCCATTATTTTGTTGCAATCATAGCTTTTATCCTATCTGATAGGCTAACATGATTTTACCCATCTTCCTTCATACATAATCAACTATGCAATCATTATTCCCGCAACATTACAGCGATGTACTTATCATAGGCAGCGGTATAGCCGGCCTGTCTCTGGCTTTACGGCTAGCCTCACAATATAAAGTCACCGTATTAAGTAAGAGTATTCTCAGCGAAGGCGCATCCTATTATGCACAGGGGGGTATCGCCGCGGTATTCGATAAAACAGACAGTATCGCATCTCATGTTGAAGATACCCTTATCGCTGGAGCAGGGCTTTGCGATAGAAGCGCTGTTGAGTTTACCACCAGCAACGCTCGTCATTGCGTGCAATGGCTGATTGATCAGGGTGTTTTATTTGATACAGAAACCCGTGAAGATGGCGAAAAACAATATCATCTGACCCGTGAAGGTGGACACAGCCATCGGCGTATTTTGCATCACGCTGATGCAACTGGCAAAGAGGTC
Source organism: Photorhabdus thracensis (assembly GCF_001010285.1). GTDB lineage: Bacteria > Pseudomonadota > Gammaproteobacteria > Enterobacterales > Enterobacteriaceae > Photorhabdus > Photorhabdus temperata. The sequence goes on from NZ_CP011104.1 coordinate 547,023, forward strand.
GAAACCACACTGGTTGAAAAAGCCATGTCTCATCCGAACATCACAGTGAGAGAGCGTTGCAACGCCGTTGATTTAATTACTTCAAATAAAGCCCAATTCGATGGTAATAACCGGGTAGTCGGCGCTTATATCTGGAACCGTCAGCAGGAACAGGTAGAAACCTATCGCGCAAAGATTGTTGTATTGGCAACCGGTGGTGCAGCTAAGGTCTATCAATACACGACAAATCCCGATATCTCATCCGGTGATGGTATAGCAATGGCGTGGCGCGCGGGCTGCCGTATCGCCAATCTGGAATTTAACCAGTTTCATCCGACCTGTCTTTTTCACCCACAAGCGCGTAATTTCCTGCTGACAGAAGCCCTGCGAGGTGAAGGCGCTTATCTGAAACGACCGGATGGCAGCCGTTTTATGCCTGGTTTTGATGAGCGCGCTGAACTGGCGCCCCGCGATATCGTCGCACGGGCTATTGACCATGAAATGAAACGCCTTGGTGCTGATTGCATGTTTCTAGATATCAGCCATAAGCCAACTGATTTCATTATCCAGCATTTTCCGATGATCTATGAAAAACTGCTAACGCTGGGATTTGATCTGACAAAAGAACCGATTCCAATCGTCCCTGCCGCGCACTACACCTGTGGTGGCATAGTCGTCGATCATCAGGGCCGCACTGACCTCAACAACTTATATGCTATCGGTGAAGTCAGCTATACTGGCCTGCACGGTGCAAACCGTATGGCATCCAATTCCCTGTTGGAGTGTCTGGTTTATGGCTGGTCTGCGGCGGAAGACATCCAACAACAAATTGAAAAAATCAAAGAAGTGCCAGAACTCCCTTTCTGGGATGAGAGCCGTGTTGACAATTCAGATGAACAAGTCGTCATTCAACACAACTGGCACGAATTACGTCTATTTATGTGGGATTACGTTGGTATTGTACGTACAACCAAACGCCTGGAACGCGCATTGCGTCGTATTAATATGCTGCAACAAGAGATTCACGATTATTATTCCAATTTCAGAATCTCTAACAATTTGCTGGAATTACGAAATCTGGTGCAAGTCGCTGAATTAATCGTGCGTTGTGCGCTGGAAAGAAAAGAGAGCCGGGGCCTGCATTTCACGCTGGATTATCCTGATTTACTGTCAGAATTGAAACCAACAATTTTGACACCCTAATTCTTGCCACATAAACCACGCTCCAGCGTGGTTCTTTCAATAATATAGATAGAAATCCGTGACGAGTTGCTGAAATTCCCGTGTATATACACCATCTGGCTGACGAATGATCAATTCACTGATTAAGCCCGTTTCTTCCTTGCGGGAAAATGTCAACAACACCCGGTGTAATGGCTTACCTTGCCTGTCGCGAATATTGACCCGATGATGAGAAAACCAACCCATCTGATATGCCATTGTCTCAAATATTTCACCAATAACATACGGCAATACCACACAAAACAGACCATCAGATGTAATCAACTTCCCGACATATTGCAATAACCGCTGATGCGTTAGTGAGCTGGTATAACGAGCTTGTTCCCTTGCCTCATTCCGGCAAGCAACAGCCGGTTCAAAATAGGGTGGATTACTGACAATCAAGTCATAACATTGTGAATACCGATCAGCGAAATCACCGATATCCTGACGATAAACATTTATTTTTCTCTGCCACGGAGATTGCTCTATATTCTCTTGAGCCTGCAATGCAGCATCAGTATCCAGTTCCACTGCATCAATTTTGCTATTTTCATCTGTACGCTGTGCCAACATCAAAGCAATTAACCCGCTGCCGCAACCGATATCCAAAATTGCTTTTTTGCCACTAACCGGAGCCCAAGCGCCCAATAGAACACCATCTGTTCCTACTTTCATCGCACATCGGTCATGGCCGACAAAAAATTGCTTAAAAGTGAATCCTCCCCGGCGCAGAGATTGTTTCTTTTTCAAATTAATAACCTGCATCTGTGTCAGCACAAAAAAATTTCGCCATAGGATAAGGGTTATTATGTTCCGATAAAAGCTATCTGCCTTAATGACAGCTTTAATAGATGAACAATACGTCTAACCTGTTTATAATCGGCGGCCTAAACAGAGGTATATAATGATTGCAACAAACTTTTCTGAGCTCGATCTTGATGAACGTCTGCTTGATGCTCTAAATGATAAAGGTTACTCCCGCCCAACAGCAATTCAGGCTGCTGCTATCCCGGCAGCAATGGATGGACGTGATGTTCTGGGTTCCGCGCCTACTGGAACAGGTAAAACCGCAGCTTACCTGCTGCCAATTCTGCAACACTTACTCGATTTTCCACGCAAAAAATCTGGCCCGCCACGCATTTTGATCCTGACACCAACCCGTGAACTGGCAATGCAAGTGGCAGACCAGGCAAAAGAACTGGCTGCACATACCAATCTGGATGTTGCTACGATTACCGGCGGTGTGGCCTATATGAACCACGCAGAAGTTTTCAGCGAGAATCAGGATATTGTCGTCGCCACCACTGGCCGTCTGCTGCAATATATCAAAGAAGAAAACTTTGATTGCCGGGCAGTTGAAACACTCATCCTTGATGAAGCAGATCGTATGCTGGATATGGGTTTTGCCAATGATATTGAAACCATCGCGGGCGAAACCCGTTGGCGCAAACAGACCATGCTGTTCTCTGCAACTCTGGAAGGGGAAGCCATCCGTGATTTTGCAGAGCGCTTGCTGAAAGATCCGGTTGAAATTGATGCAGAGCCGTCACGTCGTGAACGCAAAAAAATTCAGCAATTCTACTACCGTGCAGACAATCTGGAACACAAAACAGCCCTGCTTTGCCATTTACTGAAACAATCGGATGTCACTAAATCCATTATTTTTGTTCGTAAACGTGAACGTGTACATGAGCTTGTAGATGGACTACGTCAAGCCGGTATCAAAGCCTGGTTCCTCGAAGGGGAAATGGTACAGGCTAAAAGGACAGAAGCTGTTAAGCGATTGAATGATGGCAGCGTCAATGTTCTGGTTGCCACTGATGTTGCTTCCCGCGGATTGGATATTGATGATATCAGTCATGTTTTCAACTTCGATTTGCCACGCACCGCCGATGTTTACCTGCATCGTATCGGCCGGACGGCTCGTGCTGGTCGCAAAGGTACCGCAATTACCTTAGTAGAAGCGCATGACCATGTTTTATTGGGTAAAATCAGCCGCTATCTGAACGAACCACTGAAGTCACGGATTGTTGATGAACTTCGCCCAACAACCAAATCACCAAGTGAGAAAACCAGCAATAAGCCATCGAAAAAAGTATTGGCTAAACGCAAAGAGAAAAAGAAAGCGGAAGAATCGAAGAAAAAAGAGAAAATACGTCATCGGGATAGCAAAAATATCGGTAAACGCCGTAAACCTACCGGTAATCCAAAAGCGGAAGCCCCAACCAATAGCAATGCGTAAATCTTTAAACGGGCCGATTGGCCCGTTATAGACCGCTGACAAACCTCGTTGAAAATACCGGGGTTTGTTCCTTTCATTATGATTCATAATGCCACCCATTTTCCTCATTAACCCGGTTTAATCGTCCGCCAAGGCGTTACTTTCGCCTCTCCTACATTGACTCCAGAGATAAAAACAACAAAGCATCGCGACCAGCAAGGCTATCTTCTTGATATTCTGGGCTGTTGCCGCCAAAAAGCACTGTATTTGCACTTTCAGCAACCCACGAAAACGGGCATAACGATGTCCATGATGCTGCTTCACATCCGCAAAACCGTGCTCTATCGTCTCCTTTCGTCGCTTGTAAGCCTTTTTACCCCACTCCGTTAGCTGGTTTGCTCCTTACTTTCCTCCCAGACATGGCGTGTGAGTGTTTTCCCCCTTTTGGCCTGCATACAGGAAACCCGTTTCGGGCAGCACTGGCAGAGACTCACCGGGGCTTGATAGTATCGGTATCCTTCACAACTGGTTGTGGTATAAATCAGTTTTTCGCCTTGCGGGCACACATAGTAGTCCTGCGACTTGTCATAGGTAAAATGTTTCTTCTGGAAGGCATTCGGTCCTTTGTGCGGGCGGCAATAACCGATGAGGGGAATAACCCCTAACCGTTGCGTCAGGTAACAAACCGGCACCGTAAAATACCCGACATCCAGCCCGACCGCGAAGGGACTGAGGCAAAAGCGACTGAGCTGGCGCTTCAATCGTCCAATGAAGGACTGGCTGTCATGGACATTGCCCGGTGTAGCGTCAGTATCAATGATATTAGTCGAATCCAAGATTTATTCATACTGACACTAAAACACCTATAAAAATAACTTTTTCAACAATACCACATTAAGTAATAAGACCATTAAGCAACATATGGAAACACTATTTCATATATATATTCATACAGATTAAATAAGATTCCAAAATAGCGCTACATCTTATACTACTCATAATTCTATATATAACAATGGGTTGAAGAAGGCCATGTGTAGCAAAATTATGAAATGTTATTTAACTTCATCCAAGATGATAAACGCCTTGATTGAATTACCAAACTCTAAATCAAAATCCCTTTTATCAACAATATTAATCACAATTTCAGCCGTACCGTTTTTTACGCCAAATATAGCCTCAACCTTCCCTTTTATTGCCCCATACTTGAGATAATCATAAGCATCCATTTTTAATTCTACGCTCTGTCCAATTTTAATTTTTCTAATGTATTTTTCACTAACAACTCCTTTTGCTATAAAGTGATTACCATCAGGATATATAGTAAAAACTAACTCTCCTTTTTTTACCTGCTTAGGTCTGATGCCATTAATATTATTAAATTCAACCTTACCATCAGCTTTTGCAATTCCTTCTATTCTCAACTTACCATTCTTTATATTCTCCATCCCTGCGTTTTTTACATTCAATTCTGAGACAAGAACAGAGAGTTCACCTCTTAACTGGTTAAGCTCCATATCTAACCCTTTATATTTGGTTGCTCCAATTATGTATCTACTTTGCTCATCATCTAAACTGTACTTTCTTTTCTCTAAGAGCCTATCCCAATAGGATTTTGTTCCAGACTATAATCCCGCAGGCAAAATGTAACATAGCTTCATAGTTTTCGACCTTCTTTTCCCATCGGATCAGTATCCGACGAAAGCGATTCATCCAGCTATGCGTCCTCTCGATAACCCATCTTTGAGCTTTAAAGTCCGTATTTTGGCAGGCATCTGATTCCTCCTTGCGAGACTGAATATGCGGCTCGTAATGCCGACTTCGTAGATAGTCTTTCAGCCATTTAGCATCATATCCCTTATCCAGACACAGCCTGACCTTTTTACCCGGCTTGCCTGTCTGAAGTGCATCGAGCGTATCTGCAACCAGTTTGATATCGTGCGTGTTTGCTGCGCCAACAACGAGTGAAAGAGGAAGCCCGTTAGCCTCGGTCATGAGGCTGCGTTTTACGCCTTGTTTCCCTCTGTCTGTGGGGTTACGACCTGTTTTTTTGTCCCCGCTAAAGGGGATTTGGTCATGCAACCATCCAGTGATAACCACGACCAGTCGATGATCGCGAGGTGCTTGCAGGCCAGCAAACCGTTCTGCCAGAAGCGTTCAAAAACGCCGGCGTCACGCCATTCCTGAAAACGACGGTGAGCCGAACTTGACGAGCATATTCCTGTTGCATTCAGGGCATTCCATTGGCAGCCTGTTCTGAGCACAAAGAAGATGGCATCCATAGCGGCGCGGTTATCAACCCGTTTGCGATGTGTACCTAGCGGATGCTGAGTTTTATGTTCGGGGATAAGTGGCATCATTTTTTCCCAAAGCTCATCACTGAGCCGCCATTTGTTGTTTGTCATACTCTCTATACCTTCAGAAATTATCCGTTCTAGAATATTATACAACATGACAATTCCTTTTGGGATAGGTTCTAATACTACAGCCGTAGATACCAGAAAGTTGCATTTTCCTTGATGCTCACCACTCTGAGAAACCGCATGAATTAAGCTTTTCTATGAGTGTCTTTTCTGTTGAAAAAAGTAAGTACGGCTGTAGTACTAAGTCTAATATATCAGATTCAAGATTAATCAAGCCACGACGTGATGAGAACAATTTCATTTTATATTTGATAATATCTTTCTTAGATAAATAATTATTATTTTGATTTAACAATTTATCTACAAAATTCATCTGTTCTCTGTAGCTTTGACTAAAAAAATCATAGTCATCTCTATGGTCTTTTAAAATAGAGTCTATATTTTTTAACTCACTTTCATTTTTATTAAACTTAAAATCTTCATAACTTTTTTCAATCTTCATCCGCTCATAGACATTATCTATATACTTTTCCATCGCATTAATTTTTGTATTATCTCGTTTTATATTTTGTAATAAAATAGATTCGGCCTCCTCTAAATCTGGATTAATCGCATTATAAATAGAATCTCCTTTTTTAACTACATCACCATCACGAACATTATAATTTTTAATGTCTATATCCTTTTCTGCATAAAATAATACAGGTTCTGGTGCGGTTTTAATAAAAGCATTTTCCAAAACAACTCGCCTCTTTATAGTCACAACAAAAGATAAAGCAAAACATATAATCAGCAAAAAAAATGTTATACTTATAATTAATTTATATTCTTTATGCAGTTCTGACTTAACTTCATTATTAGAGTTTAATTTATTCATTAAAAGCCTCTAGCTTGAAGAAATCATAGTCCCTTTCACTTTTCAGCTCTAACACTTCATGATTTTCACAATTGATAGTAAAATCATGAGCGACATAGAATATAATACAACCTTCTTTTTCTGAAATTAATTTACTTACGACTTTAGCATTTTCATTATCAATTCCTCTAAATATTTCATCAAATATCAATACCGATTTATCTGACAGATAGCCTCGTAAAAAGAGTAATACTTGTCTTTGTCCTTCAGAAAAAGGGTTAACCTTATCACTAATAACGGTATCTAAATAAGATTCCAAAATAGCGCTACATCTTATACTACTCATAATTATATATATAACAATGGGTTGAAGAAGGCCATGTGTAGCAAAATTATGAAATGTTATTTAGTTTTTCAGGCAGGCTATCTATTGTCTGCCATAAATTTAACTTTTTAAGCATACTCTCAACTTTATTCCTATCAACGTCTCTTCCTAATGTAATATTTTCAATAATACTTGTAGTAAAGAGTATATACCCGTAATCATTGAAGATGCTTGATTTTATCCGAAATGGAGATCATTATCCTCGCTATGAAAATATTTATTACATCAGAACAAAAAACCAAACTTGAACGTCTTCACGACACCACTCGTGATGGTCAAGTACGAGACAGAATAAAAGCCATCCTTCTGACTTCTGAAGGGTGGAGTTCTGTGATGATAGCCCAGGCATTGCGACTCCATCAGACCACCGTTGACCGCCATATCGGTGATTACCTCAATCAGGGGAAACTTCAATCTGATAATGGGGGGTCTGATAGTTTACTTTCTCAAGAACAAACTGATTTTTTAATCAACCACTTATCTCAACATCTTTTCCATCACACCCATGAAATCGTGGCCTATGTTGCTCAGCTCTGGAATATTACCTTTAGCATTCCAGGCATGAATAAATGGCTACACCGTCAGGGTTTTTCTTATAAAATCTATGGTCACCCCCGTTTTTGCAACACAAATTTTGATGTATGGTGGGCTTGCGTAAATCTATTCGGCGTCTGGTGAGCAGTCATGCCCGCGCCACGATGAGTTCCGTGCCTGCCGAACCTTAAAAACCGGTCGGCTTCAGAGAGCCATTTTTTATATCAGGTTCATCAGCAGGCCGATATGCCGTTCATGTCATCAATTATCTGTCGTCGCAAAACCAGATGGTAACTGCTTAACTTTCTGAGCTAACGCCGTTTTTCGTTGGCTCTTTTATTTAATGAACACCGTCTGATGTGCCGTAACGGCCCAGGCTATTCGTGCCAGTTTATTCGCCAGCGCGCACGCCACAACGTTCGAGTGATGGCGGGCAAGCTGCCTGTTCACCCACTCTGCCAGACGCCCTGGATTATGCTCCAGCCGCTGCATAAAGACCCTGGCACACTGTACCAGCAGCCGCCTCAGATTTTTATCACCCCGCTTGCTGATGCCCATCAGTGTCGTTTTTCCACCCGTGCTGTACTGGCGGGGAACCAGCCCTGTTGAAGCCGCAAAGTCACGGCTGCTGGCATAGTTTTTACCGTCCCCCAGCCGCATGGCTAACAGACTCGCCGTTACCGGCCCAACGCCAGGAATGGTCAGCAGGCGTTGCGCGGTTTCATCTTCCGCCAGATGCGTTTTCAGTTCCTTATCGACTTCCTCAATTTCTCCGCTGAGGTAAACATAATGACTGTGGAGTCTGCTCAGAACCCTTGCCAGATAAGGCGGAAAGTCATTTTCTTCCAGCACAGCGGCCAGACGTCGTATCACGGCAATACCGCGCGGCAGACTGACGCCGAACTCCAGCAAAAAAGCGTGCATCTGATTGGTGGTTTTAACGCGTTGCCGTATCAGTGAGTCTCTGACGCGATGGAGGGCGGCCATCGCCTGTTGGTCTTCTGTGCGGGGGGGCACAAAGCGCATGGAGGGCCGGGAAGCTGCCTCGCAGATAGCTTCAGCATCGACAAAATCGTTCTTGTTACTCTTAACAAAAGGACGGACGAACTGCGGAGAAATCAGCTTTGCCTCATGGCCTAAATCAGCGATCCGGCGAGCCATAAAGTGCGCCCCACCGCAGGACTCCATCACTACGGTTGCAGCCTTGCAGGAACCGAGAAAATTAATAAGCTGAGTGCGGGAAAACTTCTTACGCAGCAGGGCGTTACCCTGCCTGTCCTGACAGTGGACATGGAAGGAATGTTTACCGAGATCGATACCAATAAGCGTAACGTTTTGCATGATGGTTCCCTCTAAAATAAAATACCCTGCTAGCGTACCTCTCACAGGGTGGGGGTGACCATCTCATTAACCTTGTGGCGTCCCTCATAAATTCGACGCAGAAAAACAGCGACAATTTATTGAATATGATGAGAATCTTAAAGTCACAGCGAAAGACGAACCCATCCTTTTTCTTGACGCTGTTCACCCGACTCAAGGTACCAAACTCGGTTATGGCTGGATGCGGAAAGGCGAGAAAAAAACAGTCAAAACAACAGGAAGCCGAACTCGCCTGAATATATTGGGCGCACTCAACCTGAATGCCATTGGTCGTACCGTGTTCCAGGAATATCAGACCCTCAATGACTACAACATTTGCTGTTTTTTCAATGAAATAAGAAAGTCTTATCCTGACTATCATCAAAAAATTCATCTTATTGTGGATGGGGCAGGTTACAACAAAGCTCATCTTGTGAAGGAGTGGGCTTATGTTAGCAATATTGAGTTACATTACCTTCCTCCCTATAGTCCAAATTTAAACCCGATAGAGCGATTATGGAAGGTCATGAATGAACATGTTCGAAATAACCGTTATTTCGCGGATAAACATGAATTTCGAGACAACGTCTTCAAATTTTTCACCACAACGCTACCGGATATAGCGGATTCGCTGATGTCTAGGATTAACGACCATTTTCAGGTGCTAAAAACTGCATCTTGAAGTTTCTTGGGTATATCACCTTCTACATCAATATCGCCCTTAAAGACTGAACTTTTAGCAACAATAGTGCAACGGCGGGCTTCTGCGCTGGCATTCTTTTTATCATCACCAGCCTGAGACACTGGTTCTACAGCCACTGTTTCTGTTTTTTTTCCAAACATAGTTTTTGATCTCGATCTCATGTTAATAAAGCAAAATATTAAAGCCAGAAAAGATAGAATCGCTGTCACTGTACAGCTAAACAGATTACCTGCCAGATAGAGCCCCAGAGCAATGCTCCACATGACCCATATACAGCTTAGAAAAATATTGTTCGAAAAACGATGTTTTGCCATGTTCTTTCACATTCTTATTGTTTTTCATACTTTTTTCATTAGAAAATACAAATCAAATCACTATCTTAACAGAACAAATAGCAATCAATGCTGAAGGTAAGCCGATATTTGTAACGCTATTAAACGGTTACAACCATCATTCATTCTTACTGCCTATCCGATGATATCCTAGGATAACGATCAGTAAAAAAAATTAATATTAAAATATAAATCTTAACTCCATATTTAATAACATTATTTAACAATAAAGTCACGTTATTAATGTTTAATATTATTTACAAATAATCTGATAATGAAAAACCAGGAATCTCCCTTAAAAGGAAAATACGATATTTTCATTGGCTTTATATTAATCTGAAAGTTTTATAAGACTGATATGACAATAACTAAAAATGGAACATGAAGAATCTATAGGAAGGATAATTTAAACACCAGGTTATTCTTAAAAATCATCAATTTTTCTATCTTGTGATCAGAACCCATAACCAAAAGATAACGATTAAAAAATAAAAATTACCATTAATCTGAACATGTGAAGTTTCTCCCACTAGCATGGCCTTGGTGGTTTATCTGGTTTATTGATAACACGGGGTAAAACCAGCAACACTTTTAAAGTTACCCGAGACAATAACCGCTGAACCACCGGTTCCAAACTGCAATTTTTCAAACGAATTTCGGTATTTTTCGGGATTTGGCTCCCCTCACCTTTCAACACTAAGTTGGAAGTTTTCCTAAGACTTATAGTGTGCTCTAAATTATTCGAATTAATGAAATACGGTACATCAATCACAATACCACCGATAATAGCAGTGACAAATATTAATGTGATCGGCATCATAATTTTATTCAGTTTCATTTCTAATCCTCAATATATTGATAAAAATAAAACACAAAAGTATGTAATAACACTCAATAAAATCACATAATACAAATCAACTTCAATTTCAGAGTAAATTTCTAAATGGATGCTTTTGCGATTATTAAGTATCTTTTGCTTTTTATGAATGGAATCCATTAACTAAAATAGTTAAGATGCCAAAATATATTGACATAGATATGACTGTTAGAAAAACGCGGGTAATTCACGACATATAAAAATTCATTAAGCACAGAAAAATAAAAACGATATCATTGGTGGCTCTCCACTGGATTTATCATGATTAGAGATAAGTTAATGAAAACACAGTTCATCGATAAACATTTATACGTAAGCAATATCCTTATTGAAGTTCAAATTATTACAGAATAATTCAAAAAATAAAAATAAAAAATAAAAATAAAAATAATTTCACAACAAAATACTTATATAACATTTTAATACTATAATTTTCAATCTATAGTGTCGCAAATTACATCTATATCAGAGTAAAATTCTTTACTGTACTTGTTTATCAAATCAAAAGATCTAAAATTTTAATTTTTCGATATATACCCGCTTAACTTGAAGATGCAGTATTCATAACCTGGAAGTTGTCATTAATACGGCACGACAGGTTCCCGGCCAGTTCCGGTAATATTTCCGTAAAAAAGCGATGTATTGCCTGCTTGAACAAGGTCGTCGAGGCGAAATAATGGTTATTCCTGACTTGTTCATTCATCACCTTCCACAGCCTTTCTATCGGGTTCAGATTCGGGCTGTACGGTGGCAGGTAATGAAGCTCAATATTCATCACATAAGCCCAGTCTTTCACCAGCCTGCTTCGGTGGTAACCAGCTCCGTCAAGGATAATATGAACCTTCTGACTGACCGGATAGGTTTCACGCAGAGCAATGAAAAACTCTGCGATGTGATAACTGTCGATACGGTCATACTCGCGTACTACCGTTTTACTAATATCAGCCAGATTAAGGGCCCCCATCAGGTTCAGACGGGTACGGCTTCCCGTGGTTTTCACCGCGGTTTTCTGGCCTTTTCGCATCCAGCCATAAGCCAGTTTCGTCCCCTGCGTGGGATGGACGCCATCAATGAACAGGATGGGCTCATGGTCTCCGGCTTCCTGCTTGAGTTTCCCGTAGGTTTCTATAAAGGCCCGCTGCTGTTCCGCGTTGAACTTGTGTGGCACGCCGGTCGGCTTTTTATAACTGAATCCCTGGTGGTGCAGCCATTTATTCATGCCGGGAACGGTGTAACGGATATCCCACGCTTCTTTGACAAGGCGGATAACCGCCTGTGTGGTGGGCAGAAGATTTGCGGTCAGATAGGCGATAAGTTCCTGAGTCTGTGTTTCGCTGAGATGGCTCTGAGAGCCGCCATTTTCGGGCTTGATTTTACGGTGATTAAGGTAATCGCTGATATGACGATGAACGGTCGTTTCATGAAGACGCAGGGCCTGAGCGATCATGACAGAACTCCAGCCCTCAGAGGCCAGGAGGACCGCTTTGATGCGATCACACTCTCTTTTATCACGGCAGGTGTGATGGAGATGTTCAAGTTCGGCTTTTTGTTCATCGGTAATGAATATTTTCATGACAGATACCATGAACCTCATTTGGGCGAAAATCAAGCAGTTTCAATGATTACGGGTATATACCCAATAGATTTCAAGTTGCAGCGCGGCGGCAAGTGAACGCATCCCCAGGAGCATAGATAACGATGTGACTGGGGTAAGTGAACGCAGCCAACAAAGCAGCAACTTGAAAGATGAAGGGTATAATCAATCTACATCGTACAAAAACAAACCTTGACAAAACAGGATATACCCGGCAATTCTTTATGAATGGACATTTAGATTGTTCACATATGTTGAAATTAACCGTCGGATTACCCCAAGTAACTCAAGGTATCTAACTGGGTTCGATAAAGCCTGGAGTTAGTATGGAAAACCGGAAAAATTCGACTCAACCTTCCCAAACAGATCAAGTATTTAATGTCATATCCAAATTATGCACCGTTCAGGAAATGCAAATGGCTCCACCACCAGAATCATGGCCCAGCACACGTGATGTAGCAGAACAATGTGATTTCACTATCTATAAAGCTCGTTATCTGCTATTGAAACTGACTGACAGTGGATTAGTTATGGTAACTCCGTCTCCCGTTAAAAATTCTCTTCGATGGTATAAATAAGTTTTCATAATTATGCTCCACTTCCAACCAGCCCTTGTGTACCAAGATATACAGCCTTTTCATCCAAGTGGTCTGTAGAATCAATGAGATAGGCTACAGAACCAATGTTGTTCAAAAAGAAAACAAAAGGCATAGGTGTATCAGTATTATGGAAAGCTATTTATATCAGAAGATAAAATGAAATCCATCTAACGACTTATCTTTCAAAAAAATCTAAAAAAATAGGTGCCTGTTCTGCACAACAGGGCCTATCATTAAGCTAAATTTACAAAAACAACATACAATCTTATACGTTTCGTTAAAATAGAGACTTTGTATACACTACATTCCAACTGATTCTGACACCAACGATGGTAAATATATTTTCATCCTGGTAATCTGTCTGACTATTTTTGCTATAATTATATTCACCACTTTCTTATTTTCTTATTACAAGATTCTCAACAAATAATTTAAGTACAGCGAAGTAACAACCATTAATATATACAATTTCAGATATACTTAACGAATTTTATGGATTACGTTTTGCAAGAAAAGCGATTAATTCTGCTTTTCTAAATAACCTTACATTTTGTTTTCTACTTTACCTAAGTACGAAAATACCGGTACTGGATAATTGGGAATTTTCTTCCAATTTCAACGGCATTGTGTTCGATATGATGGGTGTTTTGTTTGCCTCATCTGTATCATACATAGTTTCTGAACACACAAACGCTTATCTTCTTTACCGGCTAAAATTATTGACAAAGAGAAAGCGTTTCAGGCGGAAAGGTCTGAAGGGGGCTCTTAGCATGACGGCCAGCTCCGTTTGGTGAACGGAACTTAATTGAAACAAAATGCCGGATAAAAAACCAGCACTTTGTCAGTAACCTGAGCCTTCCAGACTGGAAGGCTTTTATTCAAAGTTTTGCTTTAATATCAACACTATCTGCATTCACATCTTTAATATGTTCTTTTGTCAGCCGGTAAACAACCGGGCTTAACAGTGCTATTGCAATCAGATTCGGGATTGCCATCATTGCATTTAATGTATCGGCCAGTAACCAAACAAAATCCAACGATTGAGTAGCACCAACCATTAAAGCAATAATCCATACCACACGGAAAGGTGTAATTGCTTTTTGTCCAAATAGATACTGAATACATTTTTCACCGTAGAAACTCCAACCAAGAATCGTAGTAAAGGCAAATATTATCAAAGCGCCTGCTACAATATAGTTTCCACCAGGAATTGCCGCAGAAAAAGAGGCCGCTGTTAGTGTCGCACCATTCTGACCGGTTAACCAACCACCCGTAATGACGATAGTAAAGCCAGTGATAGAACAAACAATAATGGTGTCAATGAAAGTCCCGAGCATGGCAATCAACCCCTGACGAACCGGGTTTTGGGTTTTCGCTGTTGCATGAGCAATCGGTGCACTTCCCAACCCCGCTTCGTTAGAGAAAATTCCCCGGGCCACACCAAAACGAATTGCCGCCCATACTGCCGCACCAGCAAAACCACCTTGCGCGGCAACGGGTGTAAATGCAGATTTAACAATCAGAGCAAACGCAGCAGGAATTTCACTGAAATTCACGCCAAGAACAATAATTCCAGCAACTAAGTAGGCAACCGTCATAAATGGCACTAATTTACCTGCAACATCAGCAATACGTTTAATACCACCGATAAGTACTGCACCAACCAGAATCGCCAGTATTATGGCGGTTACCATGGTAGAAACACCGAAGTTACTTTGCATTACATCAGCAACAGAATTCGCCTGTACAGTATTACCGATCCCGAAACAGGCAATACTGCCAAATACCGCGAACAGCGTTCCCAACCAGGCCCACTTTTTACCCAGGCCATTTTTTATGTAATACATAGGGCCACCAACATAGTGACCATTTTTATCAACCTCACGGAAACGGACCGCCAGTACAGCCTCTGAATATTTAGTCGCCATGCCGACTAATGCAGTTATCCACATCCAAAACAAGGCACCCGGCCCACCTAATACAACCGCAGTAGCCACACCGGCAATATTACCTGTACCAATGGTGGCAGAAAGTGCAGTCATCAGTGCGTTAAACGGCGATATCTGCCCTTCTCCCCGCTGATGATTACGCTCAAACAGTAATTTAAAGCCCGTTCCCAGTTTACGTATAGGCAGAAAAGAGAGACGGATCTGCATGAAGATCCCAACCCCCAAAAGACCGACCATCATCGGTATTCCCAACACGACCCCGTTAATAGCACTTAGCCATTCTGTGATTAGCCCCATAGATTAGATGCCCTCAGATATTCCATAACAAAATAACAACATATGCGCAGCAATCTAAATAAAAGAATATTTACAGAAAATAAGCGAGGAAAAATTTCGTGAAAAAGGAAAAAGATTTGATACTTGTGAGTGATATCACTCGATAGAATTTTAAGATAGGATATCCCAAATTTGTTATACCAAATCCATCACAAAATTTTCACATCTGCCCCTCTCTCTTGAATATTAATAACTTACTTATATACCTAACTATTTTAACTAATTAAAATAAATATCAACTTCTATACTTAATTTTTCTGTTAATTAATGAATTTCTTTGTATTATTTTTAAAAAAGTGATGAGTTAAACAAATAACATCTCAGCATAAATCATCAGAAATTTTTACGAAAAATCCCTTCTCCATCTATCGTGTTTTCCCTCTTAACAAACCATTATCTGGAATAGGTTTTTACACCTGTCAACAAAGTAATAGAAAAATATGTGTAGTATTTTTTATCATCATAAAATTACCGAATCTTTCTCGAGCCGCTTCACAATAATTGAATAACCTCATTGCGTTATTGTTCCATTCAACTCATTTTGTCGGCTTAAGTTAACGAATAAGAGGAGGATCACATGATGGAACAACAATATTTCATTGGTATTGATGTTGGTTCAGCCAGTGTCCGTACTGCGGTTTTTGACCAACACGGCAAACGACATGCATTCTCTGTTCTCTCTATTCAACAATTTCATCCAAAAACCGATTTTATCGAACAATCTTCTAAGAATATTTGGGCACAAGTGTGTGCAACAGTAAAAGAAGCTGTCACATTGGCGAATATTAATCCCCTTGATGTTAAGTCAATCGGTTTCGATGCTACCTGTTCACTAGTCGCTGTAGCGAATGAAGGACTGCCGCTTTCTGTAGCTGAAAATGAAGATCCTGAACACGACATCATCATGTGGATGGATCATCGGGCAACCAAAGAAATCATCACGATAAATCAGACCAATGATCCGACACTATGCTATGCGGGTGGTGAAGTCAGTCCTGAAATGGAACTACCGAAGATATTGTGGCTAAAAAACCATTTTCCTCAGCGTTATCAGGATGTATGGCGTTTCTTTGATTTAGCCGATTTTTTAGTGTGGAAAGCCACTGCCGCTGATGTAGCTAGTATCTGTACTCTTACCTGCAAATGGAACTATCTGGCTCATCAAAAACAGTTCAACAAAGCTCTACTTCATGAGGTGGGTTTAGAAGATTTAACCGATAAAGTTCCATCTACCATTCTTGAAATTGGCGAGAAAGCCGGTTATCTGACCGCTAAAGTGGCTAAAGATTTTGGGCTACACACAGGAGTTGTTGTCGCCGGTGGTATTATCGATGCACATGCGGGTGGGTTGGCACTGGCCGGTGCATATCCAGAAGGCAGTCTGGTCATTATCAGTGGAACTTCAAACTGCCACATGATTGTCAGTCCCCATCCTGTCATGGCTCCGGGTATCTGGGGACCTTATTTCGGCGCAATGCTACCCGGTTACTGGCTCAACGAAGGTGGGCAAAGCGCCGCCGGTGCATTAGTTGAGTGGTCAATTCGTCAGCATAACAGCTGGCAGGAGCTAGAAGCAGAAGCTAAGGTATCTGGTCATCAATACTACCAGCTACTGAATGAAGCCGTTGCGCAGTTAGAAAAACAAGAAAAATACCCAACTGTTCATTTACATATTTTAGCTGACCATCATGGCAACCGTTCACCAAGGGCAAACCCTAACGCCAAGGGAATGGTAAGTGGACTCACGCTGGAAAATGGTCGTGATGCTCTGGCCCGCTATTACCTGGCAACCCTGCAATCTATCGCTTATGGCACTCGTCACATTATTAATACATTAGTAGAAGCCGGACACCAGATAAACAGACTAGTTATATGTGGTGGCGCAACCAAAAACCCATTATGGCTACGTGAATACGCCAACGCCACCAAACGCGAAATTCATCTGCCTCAGGAAGAGAATGCCGTTAATCTTGGTGCAGCCCTGCTCGGTGCTGTTGCCTGCGATTCCTTTGAAAACGTCACTCAGGCAGCAAAATCAATGGTACGTGACGGCAACGTTATCAGACCGGAAAAAGAGACCTTTTTATTTCATCAGGCTAAATATCAAGTCTATCTGCAAATGTACCGTGACCAACAACAATATAACAAAATAATGCAAACCTACGGTTAATCCCAGGGCGCGAGCATACTTTTTTACCCCCCCCCCTTGAATGAACCGTAATTATATGATCTCATTCTCCTTATTTTTCTTTTTAATACTCGCCCATGAATCCGAACCAGACCCTGATTGAACATTTAACCGTTGTGAAAGAAACTCGTTCTGACATCAATCGTCAATACGAGCTGATTGATGTTATTTTTCTTGTCATCAGCGCCATTCTCGCTGGCGCTGAAGGTTGGCAAGATATTGAAACTTATGGTCGGGCCAAAATTACGTGGCTGAAAAAATATCGCCCCTTTCTCAGTGGAATACCATGCCGACACACGGTTGCCAGAATTGTGCGCGCTATTGAACTTGATTCGCTGTTGGAGGCTTTGCTCAACTGGATCAATGAACAACGTGAACAGGCAGGGAAACCGGTCATTGCCTTCGATGGAAAAGTTCTGCGACGCGCCTACCGTAATGAAAAGCAAAACGCCGTCCAACTGGTCACGGCATATGATACGGAACAAGGATTAGTCCTGAGCCAGAAAGCCACTGCCACGAAAAACGGGGAAATCAGTATCGTGCGGCAGATGTTGGATATCCTTGACCTGAAAGGCAGCATCGTCACGCTGGATGCTTTGCATTGTCAGCGCCAAACGCTGGAAAAAATCAGCGAAAAGAAAGCCCATGTCGTGGTTCAGGTGAAAAAAAATCAACCCCATCTGTGGGAAGCCGTCCAATCGCAATTTCAGGCGGTGTTTGATGCCGGTAAAGAAAAAATTATCACGGAAGTTAAGCAAGAAGCCCATGGCCGGCGTGAAGAGCGTTATGTGTTTCAGTTAAAGCCCCAATTTACGGCAGAATTAATCGAGAAATGGCCGACCATTCGTAGCATTATCGCCGTAGAACGTCACCGGACACAAAATGGCAAAGGAACGGTGGACACGTCTTATTATGTGAGTTCCCTTTCGCCCAAGCATAAATCACTGGGATATTATATTCGCCAGCATTGGCGGATTGAAAATACCCAGCACTATATTCTTGATGTGGTCTTTAAAGAAGATGATTCACGAATTGTTCTGGAGGGTGCAGTTGAGAATCTGGCCTTATTCCGTCGTATCGTCCTGAATCTGGTCAAACAATGCGATTGCGGGGCACCGAGCCAAAGGAACAAGCTTAAAAAAGCGGGTTGGTGCGATGATTATCGGGCAAGAGTTTTCTTTGGATGAATAGCAGTCAAAGTATGCTCGTGCCCTGCGGTTAATCCGCTTTCTGGCGATAAGCGTTGCGAAGTTTAATTTTATTCTATTACCATTTTCATCTGTTTTATGAAGATGCCCTGGATTTTCATTATACTTAATCATTTCCCAATCAGCATAATAACGCTCCAACTCTCTTGGTTTTAAAAAACATTTAAATGGCAGTAATGAATATGGTGCAGAATCTGTTTCAACCGGACAAACAATCAAATTAACCCCACCCTCATTCGTCTGCTTCTGCATATTGTGAATAATATCAGCGATTTTTCCCCGTTGTAGGAACATCAGCACCACAGTTGAAATAATTAAATCGTATTTTTCTACAATATTGTGCAAGTTAATATCATAAACAGCTGTATAGATATTTTTAACCTGTTGTTTCTCTTTAATATCATTAATTGCATCAATATGTTTCAGACTGATATCCACCGCTGTAACGTCATAACCTCTTTCTGCCAGATAGAAAGTATTCCGGCCACGGCCGGATCCCAAATCCAATGTTTTACAAGGGGAAATAATATCTGCCAAATATCTGATCTCTGAGTGAGGCAATGACAAGTTATTTTGCTTATAAAACAGATATTGTGGTTCGCATAGGAAAGAGAGCTGGCACTTAATATCATCACTCACCCATTTTATTTTATGCCAGACCTCTGGCTGAATAATGGGAGGTTGCTTTTGCACATTAAAGTATGCCGTTTTTTCCTGATCACCATCGAAAATCACAAACTCCAGTTCACCTTCAAGAATCTCAAGACAAGCATACGTCCCCTCTTTGGTGTTATGTCTTTCAGTGAACATGTCAGGAATGGTGTTTTTTTGCCAGATTGGCATTCGCTTATAGCAAACAAAATCGCTCATAGAAGTTCCCTGACTATAAGATGCATTTTAAATACATCTTATAGTTACATTCTGTCACTGTAAAAGCATAAAGTAACGGGAAGAAAATTTCAGCAGGTTCGTCGTCGCTATCCTTACGAAATAAAAGGAAAAATGATTAATCTTCTTTTTACCCGAGCGAATTCATTGATAAAATTTCTCCGGCTAAAGCCGGAGAAAAAAGTTAATCTTTATAACTGTATTGATAATGTCCGCCATAATAGAGACTGGAGTTTTTCTCTACCGCATTTAGCAATACCCCTTTAATATGAATGCCATTTTGCTCGAATCGGCGAATAGCAATATCAACTTCTTTAACTCTCGTTTTATAATAACGGGCAATTAACAATGAAGTTCCTGCATATCTCCCAATAATCGCAGCATCGGTTACGGCTAAAATAGGTGGGGTATCTATCAAGACATAATCATAATGCTCTTCTGCCCAAGATAATAACTCCTTGAATCTATTATGCATAAGCAACTCTGACGGATTAGGCGGAGTATCACCCCGACTGACAAAATCAAGCTCAGTAAGATAAGTTCTGGTAATAATCTCTTTTAACTGATTCTGACCAGCCAGATATTCAGAAAGCCCCAAAGATTGAGGGCTTTCCAGCACCTTATGCAAATGGCCTCTTCTCATATCTGCATCTATTAAAAGAACGCGTTTATTACCTAATGCCAATACTGCCGCAAGGTTCACTGAAATAAAAGATTTTCCCAATTCAGGCGCTGAACCAGAAAGAAGAATAACTTTATTCGCGGATTCCATCATTGAAAAATGCAGGGTTGTTCTAAGACTCCGCAATGCTTCAATAGCCAAATCAGTAGGATCATGAATAGCTAATAACCGCAATTTCTGACGATGAGTTCTCTTTTTCTGTTGCTGTTCAAGTTTAGCCTGGGTCTCAGATAGTGGGATAGTTGCATAAACGGAAATCCCTATTTCTTCCAATTGCTCAGGGCCTTCAATCCCTTTACGGAACATTACCCTTAATAAAACGACTCCGATTGATAATATAAGCCCTAACATCGTCATAGCGGCAATGATCAATGGCTTTTTCGGTTTTACAGCTGCACTTTCTACAACAGCTTCATCAATAATACGTACATTACCAACCGTCCCAGCTTTCAGGATGTTCAACTCCTGCTGTTTATTGAGTAACTGTACATAAATTTCTTGCCCAACCTGAACATCCCGGGTTAAACGTAAAATTTCCTGTTGTGTTTTCGGTAATCGTTTGATTGACTGATTCAGTTCCTTTTTGGTATCAGCCAACGTCTTACGCTTATCAAGCAAAGCAACATAAGCAGGATGTTGTTTGGTATACAATTGCTGTAACTCAGCTTCTTTGAAAGTCAACTCATTGAGCTGTTTCTCAATCTGGACCAATGTCTCCAGAGCTGATTTTGCTTCAAGTGATAAATCGACAGATTCATTAGCCTGACGATACTGATTAAGCAGCTCTTCAGAACTATTGAGCGCCATTTTAACTTTAGGTAAATGATTCTTTAAAAAACTAAGACTACTCTCAGCCTCTTCAGTTTTTCTTGTCACATTCTGTTGCAAATAATTTTTACTGACACTATCAAGTATCGATTTTATTCTTTTACGGTCATCACCTTCTATTTCAAGCGAGATAATGCCGGTATTATTTCCTTTCTCCGTCACCCGTAAAGCTTGTTGCAATGAACGAACGGCATCCAACCGGGGCTGTTTAACCAATGTAAAGCTTTGCCCTGGAGAAGCTAAGATATTTGAGATAAGCAAATTTATGCCATCAGCATCAAGTACCTTGTTCACTTGCCCGTGAAAAACCTGATCGTCAAACTCCAACTGATAATTTTCTGAATCATCAACATATATTTTTATAGCTTTACCAATATGCTCTGATGATACCGTAAAATTTTTAATAACAATGTCAGGCTTTGGCATACCTCGAAGACGGGCAATTCCCTTGCCTATCACAGGAAAATAGTCGGCTGTAACCTGAATATCTAAATTCAAGTCCTTTACCGTCTTGCCTATTATCATTCGGGAAACTAATAATTCTAGTTCTGCTGATGTATCTGACTGTCTTCCAGACAGCATATCCGTCATGTCCCCGACTAAAGATAGTGCACTGCTTTTCTTTTCAACCTGCAATAAAGCATTCGCTTTGTATACAGGTGTAGCAACCAAGGAATAACCAAGACCAATAACCATGAATAAGAGAGTGATTCCGCCAATAGCCCAGCGATAATCGAATAAGGCACTAAGAAGACGGCCTAAATCAATTTCATCACTATCCGTATGTGTGTGACTTGATTTATCTGATGTAGTCATAAAAAGCCTATAATTACTTTATTAAGAAGTAATGAAAAATAAAAAACCCAGAGTCAAAAAATACTTATAAGTTATAATTTACCTAACCAACCATTAGCACTCTTAAATAACAATTGATATACATATTCATAAACCTCAATATCGGATTTATAAGGATCAGGAATCTCCGTTTCACTTAGCCAATGACCAAAAAGCATTGTTTTCCCTCTTGCCCCTAGGTTTATCCGGTTTACAGCCTCAATATGTTTTTTTTCCATAACCAGAATCAGATTTGACTGCTGACATAATTCACTGGTTAGCTGACGTGCAGTATGCCCTTCCAAAGACAATCCATGTCTGGACGCAACCTTACTTGAGAACTCATGTGCAGGTTTATCCGTCAAAGCCGATATTCCCGCAGAATAAATCTCCTTCTGAGGAAATCGCTGCCGCAATAAACGCTCCCCTGTTGGAGATCGACAAAGATTACCCACACACACAATCAAAATAGAATTAAACATTAATTAGGCCACGTACGAATCCATCGGGTTGTTTCAGTCAGGTTGTTAATGCTTGATATCGTTGGCACCAACTGACTGATAACTCGATTCCAACGAACAATTGGCGCACTGGTAACATAAACAATATCATAAGGTTGCAAATTAAACTCAGTTCCCAGGATTAATGCTGTTGCATCCTTAGCATTGAGCTGATAGATATTAGCTATTTTTCCATTATTATCAGGCATATTGCGCAATGAACGGATAACAAAAATTCCACTCGCATCGCTTGATAATTGATCCATACCTTCAGCGTTACCCAATGCTTCTGTCAAGGTCATACCACTACGATCCATACGCAAAGTGCTCTGTTTTCTGACCTCTCCCATAACAAATACTTTCAAATCATCATTACGGGGAATGTATAAGATATCGCCGGAGTAGAGCAGACGATTTTGCTTCAGATCACCATTTTGCATTAAATCTTGCAGAGAAATAATCGTCTCCTTTCCCTTGTGAGTCAAAATAACCCTTTTCCAGTCAGCATTTTCGGTCAAACCACCAGCATGGTTAATCGCATCAATAATAGTTAAAGGAACATTGGTGATAGGTTGTTGATCAGACTTGGCAACTTCGCCTGTTATATAGGCTTTTTGTGAACGAAAAGCAGCAATATTTACATCAATCTGAGGAGATTCGATATATTTTGATAACTTCTCTGTAATCAGAGTACGCACTTGAGTGACCGTTTTCCCTTTCACATGAAGTTTGCCAATATATGGATAAAAAATCGTTCCGTCAGAATGCACCCAGTTACCTGTATCACTGGCACTACGATATTGCCCTGCTGGTATTGTCAATTCAGGATGATCCCAGACAGTAACCATAATGACATCACCTACACCAATACGGTATTCATATTGCTGTAATTCTTTATCTAACTCAGGATTAGGACGTGCAATAGCAGAATTTACTCGTAACTTTTCAATTAACTGCGGTGTTACCGGATAAACATTTACCAAATTATTAATATCATAGTTACTATCATTACCATTGATTATTTCTTTATTATAAACAGGAAGACTACTCCCAGGAGCAACCGTACAACCACCTAATAACATAGAACAGGATGATGCCAGAACTATAATTAATTCCTTAATATTCATCAGAAATTTATCCTTAAAAAATAATAAACAAAAAAATACATCAATTAGTATTAATTATAATCTCCCTAAGAAAACTAGATTATAATATAATAAAATATAATATAATATAAAAATTTTGCTTAAGTATCACAAGCCTCTATGTTGCTGGTCATATCACTTTGTAAAAACAATAGAAATCAACTTAACACTTTTGAGTAATTCAAACTATTAAATAAATATAAATCAAACAAATAATATATTTATTAACTATTTAATTATATAATGTATTTTATAAGGTACTATTACAAATAGAAAGTAATAACCACGTCCCTCTGATGCAAGATAACAAGAACATTCATCAGAATTTATCGAAATTGAATACATGATTGAGATTACATTGGCGGAAAAAATACAAACTGATTTGTATCAAGCCGGTGTTCACATAAGTGACTTTGTGATTTATATGATGATGAAAGACTAAAAAACAGCCAATAGTTTTATCAAAAAAGATAAATTATAAAACACTAAAGTTGATTTCATTATAAACAATATCTCGGTGATATTGCAGGGCAAGATCGTGAATATTTTGTTAAAAAAATCAGATTTGACCGACGGTAATAGTTATGATCTCATACTCTCTTTTTGAGAGCAAAAACCATGTGCTTTGATATTTTTACTGAACATTTCTCAGACATTCAAGATCCCCGTCAAAGCGCTAAAGTCGCCTACCCTTTATTCGATATTTTATTTGCCTCATTGTGCGCTGTTCTGGGCGGCGCAGATGGTTGGAGTGAGATCCAAGAGTATATTGAAGGCCACCATGAATGGTTTCTTGAACATAATATGTTCAAGGCGGGGATCCCTGTTGATGATACGATTGCCCGGCTTCTCTCACGGATTAATCCGGAACAATTTAATCTGTGTTTTATCAACTGGATGCGTTCGGTTCATCAGGTTACTCAGGGAGAATTAGTGGCGATTGATGGTAAAGTCTTACGGGGTGCCTATGCCCCGGGAGAACGCGGTTCGGCTCTCCACCTTGTGAGTGCTTATGCGACAGCCAATAAAATGGTCATCGGCCAGGTTAAAACCCAGAAAAAATCTAATGAAATTACCGCAATCCCGGAACTCATTAAGTTGTTGGAACTGAAAGGCGCGCTGATTTCCATTGATGCGATGGGATGCCAAACGCAGATCGCTCAGGAGATTATTGATGCCGGCGCGGATTATTTATTAAGTGTGAAAGACAACCAAAAACGTCTCCATCGTGCCATTCAAAAAGCCCTGGAAGCCCAGCGCGTTTTGCCCTTAACAACCGAAAAAGCGTTGATAGAACAGGGTCATGGTCGTCTGGAAATCAGAGAAAGCCATGTGCTGAATGCCGATACATTCAAAACCGATTTTCCGGAATGGACGGGATTAAAAACACTGGGTGTCACAATCGGATACAGGCAAGAAAACGGCAAATTGCCCAGTCTGGAGTACCGTTACTACATCAGTTCAGCCAGACTGACAGAAGAACAATTTTCTCAGGCAGTACGCAGCCATTGGCAAATAGAGAATAATCTTCACTGGGTGCTTGATGTGACGTTTAAGGAAGATGATTGTCAAATTTACCGTGAAAATGCGGCGGAAAACATCGCGATATTACGACGTATTTCGTTAAACATGCTGAAAAAAGAAACGAGTCAATTAAGCATTAAAGCGAAGCGTAGACGAATATGGATGAAAACCCAATTTTTGGAGCGAGTATTACAGGCGGGTTTTGCTAATGTGAGTGATATTTAATCATTCATGCGGTTGCCCTGGGTGATATTGAATATTTTGAGACTGTAATTTAATTATTAACACCTTCAGACTATTCTAATTTTCAATAGCACCACTTTGTACTTTTCACGGTTATCCACTACTATTATTGATAGTTTTATATTAGAGACAGAAAACCTGAAAGTTGAATATATTACATAAAAATTTTATCAACTGGGACTATCATGCAAACATCAACCATCTTAAGAATAGCCAGACCAACCGATAACTTAAATCAGGTTGCCAACATGTACTGCCAAGGTTTAGGGTTTATTATTTTAGGTCAATTCGAAAATCATGAAGACTTTGATGGCATCATATTAGGACATCCAGATCATCCTTGGCATCTCGAATTTACACATCATCATGGTACAACAGCAGGCAGAGCACCCACACAAGATAATTTACTGGCCTTCTATATATCAGACCATTCAGAGTGGTTACGTCAAATATCGTTAATAGAAACCGCTGGTTTTATCACTGTTCCTTCTTACAATCCATACTGGGATGTTAATGGTAAAACATTTGAAGATATTGATGGTTATCGGGTTGTGTTACAAAACACAGTATCCCCTGTTTAACTTTAAGCATACTTGCCTGATAACCAACCCACATCTACCTTGTTTTACATTGTGAAATAACATGATCAAAACTCAGCTATTGACACTGAGTTTTGATATACTCCTGCAAATATTTAGTTTGCTTTTCATTCTCAACAATCATTCTTCGGAGATCGAAATAATCTTGTTCAGCTGCCGGGTTAAATCGTGGGGTTCCTGCATTGCCCATGCTGCCGGAGGAACCGGTTTCGCTTTGATTACAGGTTGCCGCGATACGCAACCGGAGGCGGCCAGCGGCAACATCACCACGAAGAGCATCAATTTCAGATTTGGCATTGGCAAGTTCCTTTGTATATTGATTATCCAGTTCAGACAGGAGCTTTATCCTCTCCTGCTGACTGGCGATTTCATTCTGTTGCTCCAGCAACTCGCTCTGTAGCTGGACTGTCGTATCAAGCTGTTGGGTGTACTTACCGTAATAGTGATGAGCCACCAATGAGACAAGGACCAGGGCAACGAAGGTGTAACCGTGTGAGTTAAACTTCATCATATCGCCCTATAAAAGTGAAAAGGCCTTATCAATGACCTCGTTGTTATAGGGCTGACTACCATTCTCTACGGTAATAATCGCCTTAATGAGTTTTGTCATAAATGCCTGATTAAACACATCAACAATCTGATCGCAAGTAACACCGGTGTCTTTACACACACGATTAACATAACCATCAGTGTTATTCTCATTCGGGGGTGCCCAGCGTGAAATGATCCCTTTCACTGTCTTGAGGCCATATTTCCGATTGTAATTATACAAAATTTTAATCATTGCCCGAATACCATATTCAGGACTGACAAACTGACAAAAAGCGTTATCGGTACGCTGTGATTCAGGAACCAAACCTTGCCAGTCATCACCCCAGCGGATATTGCCGGGGTTATTGTTTCGAATACCTCTGCTCATCATTTACTCCTTCTGCTTATTACCTGTTTTGTTATTAACCACTTTTCTTAAGATCTGACCGAAATAATCAGTTCCCAGATAACCAATAATGACACTGCCGATGTAAGCCAGGTCCGTGCTCATACCAAAGAAATCCAGCACATCACGAATAAACCAGGCAATCATGGCGCACATGATGGCGTCCATAATTGTCGTCCAGAACTTACCTCCGTTATATCGACCTCTGAGATAAGCCATTGCAGCAGCCAATGCCGCACCTATACCTTGCTCTTTGACTGACAGCAGCCATAACCATAGCTGCATCCAAATGTCAGGCTGTTTATCCATGTATTTCATCCTTTCCTCCCATTGATACAATGGGAATCCACAGGCTGCCGTGTAGCCTTAAATTTGAGTTAATAGGAATACTGCGAAATCAGTAGAATAAGAAAAGGCTACACATAGCGCAGCCTTAAATTTTGTAAGGTGATTACTTACATTTAGTATAATTCCGTGCTCATCAACAAACATCGGTTGTGTATCATTATATATCAGGGAATTAATAACAATTAACAGATATATAACTTAATTAATGCATTAATCATTCCAAATAAATAATATCACCCCTGACAACCATTATTAATTTTTCTATAAAAACCTAATTTAAAATTTATTTTTTAATTTTCCGATATCGTATCCTTAAATAAAAAGGCAAGGCTGACTATCATGCCTTTAATATAAATGCCTTTAATACACGATAAACCTCTTCAGGTTGTTCAAGTATCCCTAAATGGGTCCTGGAATTTTCTAATCGCTTAACCTGGAAGAATGAGTGCTCGGAGGAAAATTTTTCCTGCTGAAGTAAATAATTATCACTTCTGTCCAAAGAATAAATATGAATACATTGATGCCATCCGGAAAAAATTTTCAATCGTTCTAAAGGAAAACCGTATCTATTATATGCTCCAGCTATCGCCTTTCCGGCGGCTTCCCACACAGGGAAATCCACTTGTGACATTTCTTTAATTAAATGATCCATAATGATTTTATTATTTTCTCCCCCCATCCAGAAATTAAATAAAGAATCTCTTGCTGAAATCCAATTTTCAGGATCCTGAATATCGCTGATTGACTGAAAAAATGCAGGATCAGGGTTAGTCATAATCCAATCAAGAAATACGAGTGCAGATACTCTCTCTGGCATTATCTCTGCTATATCGGTAGCAATCCAACTGGCATGAGCAACCGAAACCAGTATAAGCTGTTCTATTTTTAATGAATTAATGAAAGAAACAATATCATTTAATAATATCTCTGGCGTTAATGGCGATGCCGATTGTGAGGACAACCCATGATTACGCCAATCCAAGCTCATCACTCTGAAAGAGTCCACAGCCAACGCCTCAAATGGAATAAAAACCGTTTTAGGTTCACACCATCCAGGAAGCAATAACAATGTTATTGGACCAATTCCATTGTCATTGTAATCTATTGTTATATTATTGCAGTGAAATTGACTCATAATCCTATCCTCAGCAAAGAGATGATAAATACCATTCTAGGTTTTTGTTTCAGTATCGTATGCAGTTTACACATCACATGATAACAAAAAATGAATTTATTTAATAAAGCAGATTCGACTAATAAGCGCAACGTTGTTAATCCAGAATAAAACACCATTCACACTTTCACTGATGAATTTTGAAGAGTTTTGGACAGAGGCTACCACAATTGAAAAATACACAGATTGGAATGGCAACCTGGCAGTGCCATAGATGGGAGGTCAACATGAATATCTTAAGGTCATTGCCCTACGAATTAATGAATTTAACAGGATATTTTGGATTTCCCAAGATTACAGGAATCCTCCACATACAAATGTGGTTAAATATTTTGAGGGTGAAAAAGTCAAATATAGTAAAGCGATAGAAATATCAGGAAACAACAGAGGAGGAAAAAAATATTAACTGTTTTTCCAGACTCAGAGGATATTAAACTTATCATGACTTAATATAGAATTCGGCATCAGGTATTTTTAAAATAATTATTCTTATCCCATTCATGATTAAATGGATTTAATAAAATATTATCAGCAAGATTATTAAATTTTTAATATTAAATGTAAGAATATAAAGATAGTAATTCATGCAGTGTATTATTGCATAGATATTTAATATTAAAAACAATTAGATTACACATTAGATAATATAAACAAAAAAATATCCCGTAAAATTACTCAATATAAGATAATGTAAATAGCCCAAGATATTGACTACTCAAGCTTATAGACACTCTGGATAACAAGGTAAAGGAGACAATTGCACTACAATTCTCTTTCCTGTCACGATTCGTTGTTGACTCTTTGCTTGTACCACTCGTTTCCCATCCCAACGTAGGCGGGTTCTTAAAAATAACTCATCATGGGAAAATTGTGGATTTAAACGCATAGAAAAAGTGAGAGGTAACATATTTAGGCGATAATTCATCTCACCCACTGTCAATACTTTTCCTTCAACAGCAGTAAGCAATGACAGCTCAACGTTTGCTGTTCTGGACAGAGAAATTGGCATAGTCACATCCCCTTCAATCAGTGGTGATGCGTCATTCTTGATTACCTCACTGACACACCCGGTAATCAGCAAACACAGCAATACCAGCCCTATTTTGGTCATAACAGGCTAATTCTACGTTGTGATAACGGGGTGTACTGCCCATCCAGTAAGCGCTGTAATACTGTCTCATGTTCAGGCTCTATTACAAGGCCTCTACACAGCACAGCAGAAAGCGGCTCATGAACATTTTGCGGTACATGCCCAGGTATAACCCGGCGGCCACAACAAAGATTGTCATTCTCATGAGGTACGTTTGTTAAATGAATAGACAATGAATTATCAATTTTCATACTCGCATTCCAAGAGAGTTACTCAGTTGAGAGTCAGTCGGAAGTTGAGCCTGCAATAACTCCTGCCAAAACTCGGCATGATCCAACATACTCGAAAGGCTCTCCTCAAAAGCAGCCAGATTCAGCCGACTGGCTGACATTTGCCGATAAAGCTGTACCATCAGAGTTGATTCATCAAAACCAAAGTGAAGATCAAACTGATACCAATGACGATTAAAACTGGCTAATTGACGGAAAATTCCTTCCCCAACCGCAGTGATATCAGCAACATCTACCTGTAAAACGAATTTGTCACGTTCAGGAATTAAGATCAAAGAGAGGTTAAGATGCTCATCAAAACAGAGAGCAGCCACACCTTCATGATTTAACGCTAAATGTGGCAAGCCAAATTTGGTAGCAAATTCAGCCAAAACTTGGTTGATGATAACTATCACATCCATGGATTACTCCCGCAGAGAAGGAAATCAGGCAAACTTGAAGTTACCGCGCGGTTAAGCAAACGGGTTACTCCCGCAGAAAAGGGAGTTAGTTTACTACCATCATCTTTTATGCCTCTGTCACTCAAAGGCAATTCTTTTAATAAAAAGGTCACTCTGGTGATTGTAAACCGAGTGCAAAATCATAGGTGAAGTGATTTTTCTGTAATGCATTCTGCGCTATAAAATGTCCTGCGAAGATAACTATTTCAAGGGGGTACTATCGTGAGATAAGTTCTCTTGGTCATTTTAGTTTTATACTAGTCTTGGTAAATCAAAGCTCTGACCAAAAAACCAAAGCGTTATTAGCAATTTGAGCGCCCTTTTCTGGGCGCTCATGCTTACAATATCAACGTTTATCGACTACCAGAATTACACCACACCTGCCGCCGCACGCCATGCCTGATTATGGCTCTGGGAGAGTTGTTGCAACAACTGCAAGACATCTTTCATAAAGTTGTTATTCAATGATATCTGCTCTTCACTCTTTTGTTTTTCATGCTGGGCAACAGACGCATCAACTTCATGCTCTTTGGCTTTGGCCTGAGAAAGCCCCTGTCTTACCTGCACCGAATTATCAGACATCTTTCCTAAAGAATTCATTACTGAACTGAAGAGCTGCTGCTTGCTATTACGATTATCAAAATCCCGAGTAAGGGATTTCAAGGTATTCTTATCAGCAAGCTGTTCTTTGGCCCATATTTGACCAAGTTCAGCACGCTCCGCCTTCCCACTCTGACCTTGCTGTTGCAGCTTAATGTCGACCAATTCCTTACGGCCGGCAATATTATTTTCCAACGTCTTCTGCTGCTTAACCGACTTACTGTTTTTAAAAGCGGAGAAACTGCCTACCAGCCCTGAACCAAGAGTCATCACACCTGAAACAACAGCCATAGCAATCATCAGCTTGGCACCATGACGCATCTCATCCACTTGTGACTTCTGAGCATCAATAGCCGCTTTATTTTCGGTATCACGCTGCAGAATACCCAATTCACGCATCTTCTTGGCAATCTCAAAAAGTAGCGACAGCATATCCAGTGTATTACTCAATTCTTGCTTGACATTACCTAACCGGCTAAGATCAAGGCCCTGTTTCGGTGTAATCAAGTTAACTTTATCCATACGCGCAGCTTTTTCCGGCTGTTGGATAGCTGCTTCATGTGTTGTTGTCACCGAACTTTTATCAGTCACAATATCAACACTGTTATTGACATTGATCACCTGATGACTACTGACATTATTAATAGTTTCCATCTTTTTACTCCCTAAATTTCGTGCGGTCGGCTGGCAAGATTATTTATCATGTCATCTTTGGCATTAAGCATCTGGAAAACCATTTCCATTACATGTTGGAAAGATTCCACCATCTGGGACAGCTCCTCTTTAAGCTTATCCATAACAGCCTGGAATGCCGTCAACTCGCTACGTGAAAGTTGCACATCTGCTTGTCGATTAGCCGACTTAGCCTGGAGCGCAGAATTGGCAGTTTGAGCACCACCATTCGCTAGATCAACAGCCATGTCACTCACCTGCATACCCACTTTCACGCTACGAGCCATGGCATTAGTTGCTGTACCAGCGAATTTTGCAGAAAACTCTGCCGCCTTTACTGCTACCTTAGACGCTACCTCAACCGCCGCCTTAGCCGCTACTTCAACAACTTTACTGCCAACCTTAGATGCCACTTCAGCCACTATTTTGCCCATCTTAGCGCCCATCTTGGCTATCATTCCTACTGCTGAGCCACCAAAACTGACCGCTGCTGCTGCCACAGCCATTGTAACCTCAATCGCAGTCATCACTGGTCCCAGCCACTTCATAGTTTCCTTGCTGATTAAACCGTCTTGAGCCGCTTGTTGCAGCCCCTGAGACACCGCGCCCATTACCCCTCCGGCGATCAGCATAGCGCCAGCTACCGCACCGACCCCGGTAGCAACCATGATTGCGCCGATCACAATTGAAGCAATCGCACTGATCCAACCGAAGATTTTGGAGAACAACCCGGATTTCTGCGCCTCTTTGGCAGCGTTTTCAGCTTCTTTGATCTTCTGTTGGTTCTCATCCATTTTCTGCAAGCTTTCCTGGCGTGCCCGCTGGATATCCTGGATCTTGAGATTTGTTTGAGTACGCTCAATATCGCTGGTCAGCTTACCCAGCTCAATTTCGAATTCCTCTGGTGAGGAGAATGCCAGAGAAGCCAACCGCGAAGTTTCTTTCAATTCTGCTGTCAGCTTTGTTGTCAGCCCTGCTGCCAACGTTACTCCTTGCGTAACCGATGCGACCAAACTAGCTATTTTCCCTTGTTGCTGAACATCAAGACGAGTATTACTCACTGCCAATGGTGCCGATAATGCCACTCCCCGTGTCGTGACTACATTAAGTTGTATATTACCCGCCTGACTAGGCGTAACATGATAATCCTCTTTAAAAGGTGTAGTCGCAGGGATATCACCAACTGAAAAACCGCCCCATAGTGGATCATTTACGATCAGATTCATCTTCCTGAGTCCTTTTTATTGTGATGGCTTCTAACATTGCGCTAGAACTGGCAGCTAAAGCAACCTGTTCCGGCACAGCTGCCGCTAACTGTTGAGCCGAATAGAATCCACTCTCGGCCCCATCAAGCTCTCCTAATTGCAGGAGGCATTCGGCAGCATGAAATGGAAAACGAGGCTCATTAATATCAAGCATCGCTCCATAACTATAACTTTGGATCGCCTGTTCCAATTGTCCCATTGCCTGACGGCATGCCCCTAGTCCAAGAAAAAACCGGGAGTCATAATGATCCAACATGCATAAGGCTTGGAATATCTTATGCGCATCCTGCCATTTACCTGATTGGTACTGGTTAAACGCTAATGAATAAAGCTGCTCCAGCGTATCACTGGAGACATCCTTCAACATGGCAAGGGTACCGCCGTCGTGAAGAAAGGACTCCAGTTCTTGTGCATACTGGTCAGAAGTGGTAGATGCTTCTTGGTGCTCCATAATCATTCCTTAAATTGCGCCGAGAATATTGCGCATAACGCTGTCGTATTTCTGGATAAAACGGTTTAACGCTTCAATAGCGGCGTTGTAACGAGAGCTAACATCATTTAAACGCGTGGTTTTTTCCTGGACAGTATTGTTTAGTGGATTTACACGATCATTGACCGAAGTAGAAAAGTTGGCCAGTTTGTTATTATCCTTATTATATTCATACGAGGTCTCCAGACCACTCATAGCTCCACTTTGCTTATTGTGACTTTCTAAAAAATCCTTAATAGAAATTTCTTCTAATCCAGGGAACATCTTACTCAACAACTTATATTCAGCACTATTCTCAAAAGTGGCCTTATCACTAAAACCATACTTCTTATGGTCCAGCAGATTGAAGGATTTACTATCATTAATATAAAGCGTCTGATTCTTATCAGCTGCTAATTTCGCATTAATCTCCGACTGAATAACACTGTAAACCTTTAGCTCCGCAGTCAATGCCGCCAATTCATCACGCAACTCGAGTCTTTTTTTATCATGACCTGACATAACAGAAACAAATATATCGATTACAGCATTATCAAGACGATTCTTCGGTAATTTAAAATGAACGGCAGCCATGAATTCACTCAACTCCCAGTTAGTTTTTAATTTACTCGTCGGATTACCCTGTATGTCTTTTTCATAGGTATTAAGCAGGAGAGATTTAACACTATCGATCCCATTCTCTATTCGGCTAGCAAGATAACCACCTTTAACAGCAGCGTCCGCCTCCGCCGACAGAAAAGAGGCAATCAGTTTTTTCAACAGCTCTCCATCGCCAATAATAACCTTGCTCCCACCCGAATCATATTTCGCTTCAATCTTAATACCCTTATCGATAATAAGCTTAACCAAACTATCAAGCTCAGAAGATCCAGAACCTTGTAGTCTATCCAGCGAAACCTTCTCCAGATCTGCCAAGAAAAGCTGTGGATCATTTTGATATGGTCTAATTTCCATCTTTAAATCCTTATACAATAATGCCACGCATGCGAGGTGGACGGCGAAGACGCTTTCCCTCTTCCAAAGAGTGAGAATGACTGCTTCGTAAGCGATTAACCTCTGTCAGCAGCTCCTGCTCGGCATTCTGAACCAAAGAAGTATCAGTATGACCAAACAGCTCTGTACTTACATTTGGGTTGATGCCAAGAGACTGCCACATCTCCTGTAACAATTGCAGTCTGTGATCACTGTCCTTAATGGCTTCCTCAGCAGCTTGCAGTACTTTGGTATTGGGTTCCTCTTGCATCAGTGACTCCTATAATAAAGACAGATATCAATTCTTCCTGTCAGAGTTGGACTTTTTTTTGTTGTTTTCTCATCTGATGTAACGAGATAACACGACTGGCTTCTAACTCGAACCAGCCAGGTGCCACCTCACTCGCCCCTGTCCAACGGCAATAAAAGCGGGACAAGCGTTCATCATTAAGAGGTGAGTCAGCCAAGGTATTAACTTGACCATAAAGCCGACTACCCACTCCAAGCACGTCTATAGCGGCTGTCGCCAACAGATAAAGGGGAGCAAATGGATTAGCAAGTCCCCGGCGCTGCCGGGTACGGCGTAACATGACAATCCAAACTCGCGGTGCATCATAACGCCAGGCAATTTCACAACCCTCACTCCACACACACCAACCAAGAGGGATTGAACTATTCCCCATACAGTGAGGCTGGACCGAATAACCGAGCGCCTCAAACCAAGGAGTAAGTGGATCATGATTCATAGACAAACCCTACCAAGAGGCTGAATATTGATCTGTTGAGTTAACTCCTGATATGAAAGCACCGGCAAGCCATGGTGATCACCCTCAATTAACTTGCGTACATAGCGGCGAATATCCATTGATACGATCAATACCGGCTTATTCTGCATCTGCGTTAAATCGCCTACCGTTTTTTTCATCTGTTCAAGAAAACTTTGTGTCACCGCCGGGTCCAGCGCCAAATAACTCCCTGCGCTCGTCTGGCGAATGCCTCCACGAATCTGCTCCTCGACTTGCTGATCCAACAGATAAGCGGGCAGGATGTTGTTACCGTTAGCATACTTGTAACAGATGTAACGCTTGAGGCTACTGCGAATATATTCCGTCAACTGCACTACATCTTTCTCCTTTTGTCCCCATACCACCATGGCTTCAAGAATCGCGCGTGTATTGCGAATAGAGATATCTTCTCCCACCAGCCGTTGCAATATCTCAGTCATCCGTTGCAATGGGATGATACGCATAGCCTCCTTGACCAACTCGCCATAGCTGCCCTCCATCTGCTCCAGAAGATAGCGGGTTTCCTGCACACCAATAAAATCTTCGGCATACTCCCGCAACACATGTGACAAATGCCAAGTGATCACCTGAGACATAGATAAAACTGCCATCCCGGATTTAGCCAAACGTTCCTGATGTGCTTCGGCTACCCACAAAGTAGGCTGATTAGGTAACAGTGGTTCTCCTTCCTCATAAGGGATAGCCAGCAATTCCAGCTGACTGACTGGTTCCTGTACCAGCAAATATGCTGAACGCAGCCGACCACGGGCGACGGGTACCTCTTGTAGCTGGATCAAGTACTCTCCCTGCTTCATACCCTCATTAAAGCGTAAATGGATACCTGGAAAGGGGACTCCCAAGTCTAAATAGAGGGCGCGTCGTACCCGTATTAATTCATCGTTAAGCGAAATGGCTTCCAACTCAGCCTGTAATCCGGCATCCACATCAATAAGTAAAGGAACCGTCATCGCAAATTCCTCTTTCTCACCGAGTTTCCCGCCTTTGGCTTTACTGCCAACCTTAGGCTTAGATTTGGCTGCCGGGGCACCTGCCCCTTGAGCTAACAGGCTGGGAAGATCAGCTTGCTGACTAGCATTGGCTTGCCGCTGACGCTGGAACAGGAAATAACCCCCACCAGTCACCACCAGCGCAAGCATAAAAAAGATTAATGTCGGGAATCCGGGAATCAGGCCAAACAACACCAATAAAACACCACCAATTAGTAGCGCCTTTGGTTGAGCAATGATCTGTTCGCCAATCTCATTACCCAGATCCGAGGAATCTTCCGACGAAACCCGGGTAACAATAATACCCGCCGTGATGGCAATCAGCAGAGCTGGCACCTGAGAAACCATACCATCACCCACGGTCAAAATGGCATAGAGCTGCAATGCATCAGATGCTGACATCCCCTTCTGAGTAACGCCTATGGTTATTCCGCCCAGAATATTGACAAAGATGATGAGGAGACTGGCAATCGCATCACCCTTAACAAATTTCATCGCACCATCCATCGAACCAAACATCTGGCTCTCTTTCTCGATAACGCTACGCCTCTCCCTGGCCTCATTGACGTCGATAACTCCTGCACGCATATCTCCATCAATGCTCATCTGCTTACCAGGCATGGCATCAAGGGAAAAACGCGCGCTAACCTCAGCCACACGCTCTGAACCTTTGGTAATGACGATAAATTGTACGATGGTAATGATCAAAAAGATCACTATCCCCACGATCAGGTTTCCACCAACCACAAAATTACCAAAGGTATAAACAATCTTCCCGGCGTCAGCCTGCAAGAGGATCATCCGGGTGGTACTGATTGAAAGAGCCAGACGAAACAGGGTCGTCACCAGCAATACCGCGGGGAAGGCAGAAAACTGCAAGGGGGAGTTTATATAAACCGCCATCATCATTAGTACGACAGAGATGGTTATATTAATGGCGATCAGAATGTCCAGCAGGAAAGGAGGAAGTGGCAGAATCATCATGAAGACAACTGCCAGCAATAAGATTGCCAGCATAATATCTTTGCGCTCGCCGATCCGGCTTAATAACTCAAGCCCGCGATTCATAGTACGGTCCCTTGAGAGAGATAACGCTGATAAGCACTGCGTGCTTCTTCCAGGTTCCCTTCCTGTTGACAAGCGCGGCTGACGCAAAGCCAAAGAGCCTCACTCTGTTCGCCCTGATCCCGTAAGAGAGCACAATGTTCTTTCGCCACGCTCCCTTGTTGCAGTTTAAGTAATGAAACCACCAAAGCACGGCGTCCTTCCTGATGTTCAGGATGCAAAGCCAGCAATGCATCCAATAAAATACGGGCTCGGTCAGGGTGACCGTACTGGAGTTGAAGCCAGCCGAGCAGCAGCAAAGCACTTTGCTGTTTAGAACTAAGAGTCATGGTTATACCTTGTGCAACAGGTGCAGGGCCATCTGCAACAACTGTTCATCTTGATTCATCTTTTCCAGCAGGGAGACAGCATGCTGTACCCTGATGTCATCACCTTGTTGCAAGGTTGCACGCAAGCTACTGACAGCCTGACGGAAGTCATGGGGACGTAACAGAGAGTGAAACCCATCTTGTGGGCAGGCAAAGGCCAACAAAGCCTGATCAGCTTTATTGGCTGGATAAAGACGTGCAGAGTGAGTCTCAACGGATTGACCATCGGGCAATAACGCATAGCGGTCAGGCAAGCCAACCCCTATCTCTTCCCGGCTGATCGCCGTCAGTTGCTCAATTCCTATATGGGCGGAGGCAATTCTACTCACGAAGCGAGCACCTCACGCTGTATTCTTAACAAGGAGCGAAATGCCTGATGCAGCAAAGGCAGCGTTATATGCCGTTCATCTAATGTCACGAACAACAATAGGCGATCTTCCCCCAGCCAGCCACAACGTAAGGGCAGTTCTGGCCCCTGACCGCTAAAGGTGAGTAACATCGCCTTAACCATCGCATCTCTCCCCTGATGCCAGGGAATTTCACGGGCCAGCCAAAGCGTTAATGATCCACCATAGCGCTCAATCTGTAACGTGCCAGAATATTCAAAATCGATTTGGATCAAGGGACTGGAAACATCAGACATCTCCATACCCAAATCCTGACAAAACTGGATCAATTGTGGCTCTATCCAGTTCATGATGCTCCCTCTCCTGACCACAATTCGTCTTCTTCCCTTTCAATTGCTGTATCAAGCGCCAGTTGACAAGAATTAAGCAGGTTTTGCCGCTGCTCTTCATCACTGAACACTTCCACCGGAATCAATCGAATCAACCGCTTCAACTCCCGGTAGAAATGAATTTGAGTTTGGCTATTCTGCAATTCCAAAGCATGACCGAGCATTTCAACATCCCGCACATTGGCCCAGCGTTTCTCAATCAGAGAAACGACATCCCCCATAAGGTCAGAAGGCCCGTATGCCATGATTTTCCCCCTTTACCACGCTTTGCCATAACTGCTCAACCTGAACCGACAAACTGTTAAGCAGACGGAGCTTATGCATGTCACTCATCACACGTTCCAGCTTAATAGGATCAAGTTGTCGCGGTTGGCTGTCCAGATCAGCGCTCAGGGCTTTCATGATGAATCCTGTCACTTCCATCAGGGAGCTGCTCTTGAAATTGGCCTGGATATCTCGCCAGGCCGCTGACAGCCCTTGATAGTCCATAACGGCATCACGATAGATGTTACGCAATGCCTGCAAATTACCAACCCCATCTCTAGCTGCTGCCGTGGCATCAGGCGTAATGCAGGCGCCTAACTCGATAGCGATACCTTGCTCTTGCGCTAAACGTGATAACTCCTGTTCAACCAATGTCAATATGGCACGTGCCTCTGGCCTGCCTGCCAACACATCACGGGCCTGACTCAACGCATAGAATTGTTCACTCACCTCTCCAGAGAAACTTTCCAAATAAGCCTGCAACTGGGCGATATTAGTCAGCTGACTGCTATTTAAATGAGAGATCAACGTCTTAACCTTTTGTTGACGCTCCAGATCCGGCACTTTCTGCAAATACTCACCTACCAACGCCTCAATTTCCCGCACTCTGGCATGTCCATCGCTAACTTTACGTCTGGAGAGCGGCATATCCTTGCGTTCCGAAAATGCAAAAGTCAGCTCTTCGGCCGCATCAGCAAAAGACTGGGATGCAGTAACCAGTACTACTTTCTCTCCCTGAAACTGACCGACCCTGGCCTGCTCCTGTTGTGCTGTAATCCCGGCATCAGGTTCTGACAAAGTTACCGAATGAAGATGATTCTGGATAATATCCATAGCCTATCCTGTCATATCAGAGTTAATAATGGACAAATTATAAAGATACCGTCCCGGTGCCTATGCCAAAATCAGCCGTGAATTTTTAGGCAAACTAAACCATTTTCTAAAAACTCCCGACTCAGGTTGCAATCCCTTCCCCTTTCCCTTCTTTATAGTACTCGCAGCAGAGGTTATATAAACGATCATGAAGCTTTCCCTTGACCATATTCCCGGCCAAATGCGCCATGCTATTAATGAATGTCGATTAATTCAGATTCGCGGCAGGGTTACTCAAGTCACGGGCACACTACTTAAGGCTGTCATTCCTGGTGTGCGGATAGGTGAACTTTGTCATTTACGCAATCCTGACAATACGCTGTCCCTCCTGGCAGAGGTGATTGGGTTCCAACAACATCAAGCCCTGCTGACACCACTTGGCGAGATGTTTGGCATCTCTTCAAATACCGAAGTGAGCCCAACCGGAGCCATGCATCAGGTTGGCGTAGGTGATTACCTGTTAGGGCAAGTCCTTGACGGACTGGGTAATCCATTTTCCGGCGGACAGTTACCAGAACCACAAGCTTTGTACCCGGTTTATCGGGATGCTCCGGCACCCATGAGTCGTAAACGGATTGAACACCCACTCTCACTCGGCGTGCGGGCTATTGACGGTTTACTGACCTGTGGTGAAGGCCAGCGTATGGGCATTTTTGCCGCTGCGGGCGGCGGCAAGAGTACGCTGTTATCTACGTTGATTCGTAGCGCCGAAGTTGATGTTACCGTGCTGGCACTCATCGGTGAACGTGGTCGCGAAGTGCGGGAATTTATCGAATCGGATCTGGGTGAAGAAGGCCTGAAACGTTCAGTGCTGGTAGTCGCTACCTCAGATCGTCCAGCGATGGAGAGAGCTAAGGCAGGGTTTGTGGCGACCTCAATCGCTGAATACTTCCGTGATCAAGGTAAACGTGTACTCTTGCTGATGGATTCCGTGACCCGTTTCGCCCGTGCGCAACGAGAAATAGGTCTGGCCGCCGGCGAACCGCCAACCCGACGAGGTTACCCACCGTCAGTCTTCGCGGCTTTACCACGGTTAATGGAACGTGCCGGTCAATCTGACAAGGGTTCAATTACCGCCCTCTACACTGTATTAGTGGAAGGGGATGATATGACAGAACCTGTGGCAGATGAAACCCGCTCTATCCTTGATGGTCACATTATTTTGTCACGCAAGCTGGCTGCGGCTAACCACTATCCCGCCATTGATGTGTTACGTTCCGCCAGCAGGGTGATGAACCAAATTATCACCGCGGAACACCAGGCTCAGGCTGGCCTGTTGCGCCATTGGCTAGCTAAATATGAGGAAGTTGAGCTGTTGTTACAGATTGGAGAGTACAAAAAGGGGCAAGATCCTGTTGCCGATAATGCCATTGCGCGCATTGAAGCAATACGTAGCTGGTTGCGCCAAGGTACTCACGAGCCAAGTGATTTACCACAAACTTTAGCGCTCTTACAGCAGATAACGAAATAATGATTGGCCGTTTACAACGCATAAAAACATTACGTGTCGAACGCGCTGAACAACATTTGTCCCTGCAACAAATGAAACTTCAAACGGCTCATCAACACCATCAACAGGCTTTGCAAACCTTGCAAGATTACTGTCAATGGCGAATAGCAGAAGAGCAACGCCTTTTTGAACTGTGTCAGGGCCAACCTATTGATCGCAAAGGTCTTGAGCGCTGGCAACAACAAATTGCACTATTGCGTGAAAACGAAGCTCAGTTGGAAAAGAAAGTCGCTGAAATGACCGAAAAAGTGGAACTGGAACTCCGCCAATTACAAGAGTGTCAACGTGTATTGCACCACGCACGTCAGCAGCAGGAAAAATTTAACGAATTGGGTCGCCAGGAACAAGAGGCGATCCGCGCCCAAGGTGAATACCTAGAAGAGCTGGAACAAGAAGAGTTCCATCGCCAAGAAAGAGTGTAAAACAGAAGAGCATGAACCCACTGACAGCTATCGGCAAAGGTGTCCCCGCCCTCCCAACGTCCCCCGCAGCGGCGGACGCAGATTTGCAGCGCCGTTTCGAACTGGCTATCGCCCCTCACGCCACCAATACGCGTCAATCAACAGGACGACGGGTGGAGCAACCATTAACCGACACGGCCACAAACAGCAAAACAACGGATCTACATTTCACGCATGACGCAAATGAGGAGCTTCCTCCATTCGCCTCCACGCATCAAGCAACTGATGACCCGCACAAACACACCTTACCACTGCTATACCATAACCCCTCTTCTTTTTCACATAAGAGAGAAGAGAACCAAGCTAATCTGGAGCAAAAAAAAGCGTCCCAGGAACATGATATAAGGGCAAACTCTCTGACGACGCCTGACCTCCCAGTGCACGCTCCCAATCTTGAGCCAGCCAATATGACACCTGCGGTTGTGCCTCATCCAGACACAGCAAATATCTCTGCGTATAAAGACATACACAACAAACCAATATCCCTTTCAGTAACTCAGGAAACGCCTGACATATTCTCATCCCAGACAGACACACAACAGGTCATCCCTCATCCATTACCAGGCCAATATGTACCCGCACAACCTCAAAATCAGAAGAAAAGCTTATTGGCCTCTGTTGATCGTCTCAATGAGATCGCTATTGAGATAAAAGAGTCTCTGTCAACACCCGCTATCCTGGCACTCCAGCCAGACCTGAACACCCCTGCCCCTAACCTAAAGCCGGTTGATATTATGCCCTCTGCTGCAGCCTACCCTGACACAGCAGCTATTCCTGCACAGAAAGATGCAAACGATGAACCGGTATATTATGCAGTGGCGCAAACAACACCCGGCATATCCAGATCTCAGCAAGATACACAAGAGCAAGACAGACTTCCCCGCCAACAGGCAGGTCTGGCTTTTCCTGTTCCCCATGCTAATGAAATCAGCATCACGGAAAAAAAGATTCTTACTGAAATCGAGACATATCATTTATTAGCATCAAAGCCAAAAGAGTCTGACATTCAGTCCTCCTATCCTGGCGAATCAGACGGGAAAGTGCCCTTCTTTCCACAAACACAGCTCCTGCCAGGCGAGCGTATACTCGCTACAATGCACGCAACCTCAACCAGTTCCCCACTTCTGGAGGTACTGATCGATAAATTGAGTGTGGAGATCAGTATCGAACTAACACGGCAGCAACGTCCGCCAACATTACATCTGACACTCCCCAACCTTGGTGCTCTTGAGATTCAACTAACCAATGAGCATGGCAAACTTCAAATAGAGATTTTGGCGAGCCCGGCAGCCCAGCAACAACTGAAGCAGGCACGCTTTGAGCTGCTTGAACGTCTACAGCTCCTTTATCCAACACAAACTGTCGAACTCTCTCTCCCGTCTCAAACGGATAGCGAGCACGGATCACGCCAGAGTCGCAGCGTATATGAAGAATGGAAAAATGATGCATGAATAGCCTGACCTTACCCAAAGTCTCATTGGAAGAATTGACTCTGCGTCAAACACTGAGCCGTCATCAGCAACAATTTAACTGGGCTAATGGTCATCTCACTCTAGATATCGTTTCGCCTCCCCCAATGCTGGACAAGGTGCTGATCGCCCACTGGAAGGGACATACTTTCTCTTTTTACTGCCATGCAACCGAGCTGGCTCTGTGGCTCGCCCCTGATCTACAACAAGCAAATCTGGCTTCCCTCCCTCAGGATCTGCTGCTGGCACTGATGGAATACCAAAGCAAAGCACTACCCGATCTGTCATGGTCCGCGCTGCAAACCACATCAGAACTCTCTTTATCAGTCTGCTTATTACTACGCCTTGAGCGGCCAGGCGCCACATTATCACTCTGGTTACCAGAACCCTCGCCCTTACTTTCCATATTGCCAAAACGTCAACCAAGCGAGTACTTGCCCATTCCATTACAACTGTCTCTGCAATGGGGGGCAATAAGCCTGACTTTAGACGAGTTTCATACCCTGGAACCAGGGGATGTACTGCTACTGCCCCCACAGCAACAACCAGATGCTCCTCTGTTAGCCCATCTGGAAGGGCGACCTTGGGCCTACTTTAAATACCATGAACATAAACTGGAGTTAATCACTATGCACACACTCTCTCCTGACACGCCTGACAGTACGCCGGTAACGGACTTAAACAGCCTGGAGGTTCATGTCAGTTTTGAGGTTGGTCGTCAGACCTTGGATTTACATACGCTTACCAGCCTGCAACCCGGTTCATTACTCGATCTTGGTGTTCCGCCAGACGGTGAGGTACGTATTCTCGTCAATCAGAAATGCCTCGGTTCAGGGCGATTGGTGGACATTCAGGGACGTTTGGGTGTAAGGGTTGAGCATCTCTTTACGGAGAAACAATCATGATTCAACTACCAAACGAGTTGGATCTTATCATCGGACTAGCCTTATTGGCTCTGCTCCCCTTTATTGCCGTGATGGCCACCTCTTTTCTCAAACTGGCGGTGGTATTTTCTTTGCTGCGTAATGCCCTGGGAGTACAACAAATCCCCCCCAA
The DNA here is from genome assembly GCF_001010285.1 of Photorhabdus thracensis. GTDB lineage: Bacteria > Pseudomonadota > Gammaproteobacteria > Enterobacterales > Enterobacteriaceae > Photorhabdus > Photorhabdus temperata. The sequence continues at coordinate 590,845 of NZ_CP011104.1, forward strand.
TATGGCTATGTATGGATTGGCAATTATCCTCACTATCTATGTCATGGCCCCAGTGGGTTTCGCTACTCAAGATTATCTGCGCCAGAATGAGGTTTCATTCAGCAACGCAGAGTCGGTAGAAAAATTTATGGAAGAAGGAATAACACCTTACCGGAACTTTCTCAAACAACATATTAAGCCCAGTGAGCGCACCTTCTTTATTGATAGCACCCGACAAATTTGGCCAAGCCAATATGCTGACCGGTTGGAACCAGATAGCCTACTAATCCTGCTGCCAGCCTTTACAGTCAGTGAATTAACCCGCGCATTTGAAATTGGGTTTCTTCTTTATCTGCCATTCATTGCAATCGATCTGATTATTTCTAATATTCTGCTCGCTATGGGGATGATGATGGTTTCCCCCATGACCATCTCTCTTCCTTTCAAGTTGCTGCTATTTGTCCTGCTTGATGGCTGGACACGCCTGACACACGGCCTTGTCACCAGTTATGGAGCCTGAATAATGAGTAATGCTGATATTCTGCACTTCACCAGCCAATCTCTCTGGCTGGTGTTAATTCTTTCTCTGCCACCGGTACTGATGGCTGCCGCAGTGGGAACATTGGTCTCATTAATCCAGGCACTCACCCAAATACAAGAACAAACGCTGGGTTTTGTCATTAAATTAATTGCGGTCATTATTACCTTGTTCGCCACGGCTACCTGGCTTGGCAACGAGCTCTACAGCTTCGCCAACATGGCTTTTCTTAAGGTGCCACTGATCAAATGACCCTACCAGAGCTCCAGCAACAAATCCTTGCTTATACCCTGCTGTTACCCCGCATTATGAGCTGTTTTGTGATATTTCCTGTACTCAGCAAACAGATGCTGGGCGGTGGAATGATTCGCAACGGTGTGGCTTGCTCACTGGCCCTCTATGCTTACCCAACAGTAGCAGATACCCCCCTGCCGGCATTTGGTAGCCTGGAATTGGCGCTGTTGCTCGGTAAGGAAGTCTTGCTTGGTATGCTAATCGGCTTTATCGCTTCCATTCCATTTTGGGCCATGGAAGCCACCGGCTTTATTATAGATAACCAACGGGGAGCAACAATGGCTTCGGTACTTAACCCATCTCTGGGAAGCCAAACTTCACCTACAGGTCTGCTATTGACTCAAACTCTGATTACGCTTTTTTTCTCCGGCGGCGCTTTCCTTAGTCTGCTTGGCGCCCTATTTCAGAGTTACAACAGTTGGCCGATAGCTCAGTTTTTCCCCCATATTACCAGCCAATGGATCAGTTTTTTCTACGGCCAATTCAGCTATCTGTTGCAACTTTGCGCCCTGATGGCAGCCCCTTTATTAATTGCCATGTTTCTGGCCGAGTTCGGGCTGGCACTGATTAGCCGTTTCGCCCCGTCTCTCAATGTTTTCGTATTGGCGATGCCAATCAAGAGTGCAATTGCCAGTCTGTTACTGGTTATCTATATCCGATTACTGATGCATCATGCTTATGACAAGGTGTTATTAACGCTTTCTCCAGTGCGCATGTTAATTCCTATTCTGGAGGCACCATGAGTGGAGAAAAAACCGAAAAGCCTACGCCCAAGAAACTCAGAGATGCCCGTAAGAAGGGCCAGGTAACCAAAAGTAACGAAGTAGTATCAACCTCCTTAATCCTGGGGCTGATCGGCATGATAATGGTCATGTCCGAATACTATTTGGAACATCTGAGTAAACTGATGCTAATCCCGGCTAGTCTGCTGGAGAAACCCTTTCCTCAAGCTTTCAATCATGTCGTTGAAAACCTGATGCAGGAGCTGGTTTACCTCTGCCTGCCAATTCTGAGCGTTTCCGCTTTGCTATCGTTAGCATCACACCTTGCCCAATACGGCTTCCTGTTGAGTGGGAATTCCATCAAGCCCGACATCAAAAAGATCAATCCTGTTGAAGGGGCCAAAAGAATCTTCTCCATCAAGAGCCTGATGGAATTCGTCAAATCAATACTCAAAGTGACACTGCTCTGTATCCTGGTCTGGGTTACCCTGGAAGGTAATCTACAGGCGCTGCTGTACCTGCCGGAGTGTGGGACAAGATGTATTATCCCTGTACTCGGTATGATGTTAACCCAGCTAATGACCGTATGTGGTATCGGGTTTATCGTGATTTCTATTGCCGATTATGCCTTCGAGCACTACCAGCATATCAAGCAGCTCAGAATGAGCAAAGACGAGATCAAACGCGAATATAAAGAGAGTGAAGGCAGCCCGGAGATCAAAAGCAAGCGACGCCAATTTCACCAGGAATTACAATCAAGCAATATGCGCGCCAGCGTCAAGAATTCATCAGTGATCGTTGCCAACCCAACTCATATTGCCATCGGTATCCGCTACAAGAAAGGAGAGACACCTTTACCTCTTATTACGCTCAAGTTCACTGATGCGCAGGCCCTGCAAGTCCGGCGTATTGCCGAAGAGGAAGGTATTCCAGTGTTACAGAGAATTCCTCTCGCACGGGCACTTTATCAGGATGGCCTCATCGATAACTATATTCCTGCCGATCTCATCCAAGCCACCGCAGAAGTTTTACGTTGGTTAGAACAGTGGCAAGATCGCTCTCCTGAGCCGTAACTAAAAACTCGACTCAGGTTCTCTTCTTAATTCATTACAACCAAACCACATAATTGCAAAAAATTTAAGATAAATAAAGATAGCTCCAGATAGCTCAGTGTTCCTTAAACGATATTATAATAAACAATCCAATTCGGTTAGGTTGATTTTTTATTTTTATCAATTGATAAAATCATTCAAACCAGATTTGAATTTCTTATCAAGTGATCTACTATTATGCAAGGGTTATTTGAGCTATTAGATCTTGCTGCACACTGACTTCTGCGCCTTTCAATCAATTAATACTCAGCTAACCATGACAATAATTGATGTATTCTGAATCATCCATACATTACCTGAATAAAAAGGAGAAAACGAATAATTGAGGCAGTATAAAAAGCTCAACTTATGACTCAGAATGAGGAATCTACAGGCAATCTTTACTATGTGAAAAAAATTGATCGCTTTTCATCTGTCGTTTATAAAATGTGAGAATAATACTATTATTCAGATCGAGAACATTAATATGCTACCAGAAGAAAAACCGTTTTAATTAAAAGACCTTATAACTCGCTCTCCCGTTAAACACATAAAACCATTCTTCCTGTCTATTACAGGTAGTAAAACGAAAGAAAACATATATTTAATATCAATAAGAATAACGTAATTTATATTTTTTTAAGACAACACCAATAGATCCAGGACAATAAAATGAACGGCATCACAACATCAGGGAAGGGAATGGATATCACTCTGTTCCAGCATAGTATGCCTGCCTTCAACGTTATAGAGCATCATCAGGAAGGGATATATATCCTGCTCGAAGGTGAGATGACATGGCAGGACAGTACCAATACCTACGATCTCTCCCATAATGAACTGCTTTTTGTTCGTCGTGGCAGTTACGCAGCAAAAACGCGTAGTGATACCTGCAAGCTACTCTGGTTACCCCTGAGTACCACTTTCCTGCACGGTTTTCTGCAACGTTTTGGTACTCTGCTCAGTGAAGTCGAGCGACACAATGTGCCAACACCCGAATTGATTGCATTTACCTCATCCCCTCTGTTATTTCAAAGTGTTAATGGGCTGGTCGATCTATTGGCTCATGATTACCCCGCAGCCTTGGGTCAATTAAGAACAGAAGAATTGCTATTGTTAATGTCTTTTGAGGAACAAGGGATTTTGCTCATGTCAGTATTACGACAACTGAGCAACCGCCAGGTAGAACGTTTACAGAGCTTTATGGAAAATCACTACCTCAAAGAATGGAAACTCAGCGAATTTGCTAAAGAATTCGGCATGGGATTAACCACTTTCAAGGAGCTATTCCGCTCCATATACGGCATATCACCACGAGCCTGGATCAGTGAGCGCCGTATTCTTTATGCACATCAGCTACTACTCAATAGCGAGATGAGTATTGTTGATATCTCAATGGAGGCCGGATTCTCCAGCCAATCCTACTTTACTCAAAGCTATCGGAGACGCTTTGATTGCACACCCAGTCGGGCCAGGTATGGCAAAGAGTAACGATTGGCTAAAATAATCTGACGTTTTTTACAAGTTAACCGTTGGCCTGACAGATAAAATAAGGCCATTCCTAATCTAATCGACAAGAGTGACTAGCAGCAAGATGAGCATAGCATGAGCCAGCAAGACCATAATCAGACTCGAACCAGCATGTTTCTCGGCCGCAAGATCTCTGTCATGCAGTCTGGGATTCCGTGCCGAGAGCAGTTACTCGGAAAATCACCGGCTATTCAGTACCAGAATAGAGACATTATCAATAACCAACAGTTTGTTCTGTTACAACGCCTTTTGCCCAGACACCTTCTGGAAAACTTAATGAAATCTGTTTGGTTTCGCAGACGGCTAAATTGTGGGCAAGCGTTGAAACGTAATGACCTGCAACAGCTGATCAGAACAGCAGCAAAATCAGAATGTGACTGGGACACGGTACTGGGTGACCACATTAACCTGGCCGACAGACATCTTTTACAATATTGGGTACTACAGCCACTATTTGACTGGTGGCTCCGCCTATTAGAACCAGAGATAGAACTCTGGTTTATCGAACTTGATCAGTTACAGATTCAAGAACGGCAATTGCGAGCTAAGGCGCATTTTTGGCAACAGGTTGAAAACGTATCATCTCAATGCCGGGAACAACATCATCAAGAGGTTATATCCTTGCAAACAGTGCTCAACCAACGCAAGCAACTACTAGAAAAACAGCTGTTGGCAGCGGAAACCCAGGCCCACAAAGCATGGCCCAACTGGTTTACCGGGCTGGATGCACTCCAGACCGACGACAATCTGACAGCTTTCACACCAGTTCCAGAAGCGCTATCACTCTGCTGGACATGGTTGACCACCTTAAAATACGACAGTGCGGCTGCTATCCACTTGCAACAATGGCTCTGCACTCGTGCCCTGTGCTTGCCACAGGATAGTTTTTATTGGCAATCGACGACAACCTAATCATTAGAGGAAACATGCAAACTCTACTCAATCATTTGGCCAGTCGCCTAGGCCAGAAGCCTTTTGTTTCCGACAGACAAGGGCATTACCATTTGCACATTGATAACTACAACCTGTTCCTTCGCCAACAAGGAACTGAACTTGTGTTATCCAGCACTCTAAACTGGCGCCATAACCCAAAAGATCCATCAGGCACTGAACTATTGAAGACACTGCTGCAACAGGTCACTCGTTGGGGACGCCATGCTCCCCACGCACTGACCCTAGATGAATCAGAGAATCTCATTCTGGAGGCTCGTCTTGATCCTGACAGTCTGGATGTGCAAATCCTGGAACAGATGCTAGCTATGCATGTCGATCTACTGGAACAAATCATGGATTTATTATCGGAAACGCAATCTTCCCCTCAATGGAAACAAGTCATATGGCAGCCATGAAACAGTTCCAACGGCTGTGCCGTTCCTTACTGTTGTCGTTGAGTATCAGTAGCGTGATGCTCCCCTCGGCTTTCAGCCAAGATCTGGATTGGTTGCCCACGCCTTATGACTATTTGGCAAAAGGAGAAAGCCTGCGGGATGTGCTGGTTAATTTCGGCGCTAACTATGACGCATCAGTGGTTGTCAGTGATAAGGTGACCGATCAAGTTAACGGTCATTTTGAACAGAATGGCCCTCAGGAATTCCTGCAACATTTATCCTCTCTCTATAACCTGGTCTGGTATTACGATGGGAGTGTGCTTTATGTATTCAAAAACAGCGAAATACAATCGCGTCTCCTTAAGCTTGGACAAACCAACGCAACAGAGCTACAGCAAGCCCTAAAACGTTCCGGTATTTGGGAACCCCGCTTTGGCTGGCGTCCAGATGCAGGTAACCAACTGGTGTACGTATCAGGCCCTCCCCGTTATCTTGAACTGGTCGATCAGACTGCGTCCGCACTGGAACAGCAATCACTGCTGCGTAGCGAAAAAACCGGAGCGTTAACAGTAGAAATTTTCCCTCTAAAATACGCCTCAGTCACAGACCGTCAGATCCAGTATCGTGATAGCAATATTGAGGCACCTGGCATTGCCACTATTCTCTCCCGCCTGCTCAGCGATGCCAATGTGACGACTGTCACTGGTGAAACAGCATCATCTATGGGAGGTAACCATTCAAGCCGTGCTGTTGTACAGGCAGAACCGTCCCTAAACGCAATCATTGTACGGGATACCCCGGAAAGGATGCCCATGTACGCACATTTAATTAACGCACTGGACAAACCCTCTGCCCGTATTGAAGTTGCACTTTCCATCGTCGACATCAACGCCGACAACCTTTCTGAACTGGGTGTCGACTGGCAGGTAGGCATCAATACCGGACCTCGCCATCTTATTGATATCACCACTACCAGGGAGAAAAAGGAAAAAGGGGAGAGCATCGGTTCAGCGGCATTGGGTAGCTTAGTTGATCGCCGTGGCCTGGATTATCTACTCGCCAAAATAACCCTGTTAGAGAGTAAAGGCAGCGCTCAGGTAGTCTCCCGCCCGACGCTTCTAACTCAGGAGAATACTCAAGCGGTCATTGACCACAATGAAACCTACTACGTAAAAGTTAATGGTGAACGGGTTGCCGAGCTTAAAAGCCTCACCTATGGCACGATGCTGCGCATGACTCCCAGAGTCATCCAAATCGGAGATTCTCCTGAAATCAGTTTGAGTCTGCACATTGAAGATGGTAACCAGAAGCCCAACAGTTCAGGCCTGGATGGCATTCCTACTATCAGCCGAACCATTGTTGATACCGTTGCCCGGGTTGGGCATGGGCAAAGCTTACTGATCGGCGGCATCTACCGTGACGAGATGAGCGAAACCCAGCGCAAAGTGCCATTTTTAGGCGATATCCCCTACCTGGGTGTTTTGTTCCGCAGTACCACTGAACAAGTTCGACGATCAGTACGACTATTTATTATTGAGCCACGGCTGATTGATGGTGGGATAGCGCATTATCTGGCTCTTGGTAATGGACAAGATCTGCGCCATCGGTTACTGGCAACACAAGATCTCTCTAATCAGAGCGTTTCTCTGAGTAAAGTACTGGCTGGCGCGCAATGCCAACCTTTATCCCCAGCCCGTCAAGTGCAAGAAACGCTACGGCAAGCAGGTAAAAGCTCATTTTTGGCCTCATGCCGAATGGGTAATACTTATGGATGGCGAGTCATTGAACAACAATGTTCACTTAAGGATACCTGGTGTGTTCGTGCGCAAGATAAGGCGATCAGATGAGTTGGAAAATTCGCTTCTACCGCGGACTGAATAAAAGTATTGAGGTCAATCTAGCCGAAGGGCGCTTAGCCATCGGCTCGGACCCCTTACAGGCAGATATCGTTCTGGTAGATGAAGATGTCGCCCCTGTGCACCTCGTCTTAGAAGTAGAAGCAGACTCAATCCGCCTGTTGGAATGGGCCGGTGAAACAGTACCAAGTCAGAATGGTGAACCCCTGTCACCGGGGGTTTCACTGCAAGCACTGGCTCGCCAAGAGGTGGGGCCGTTACTATGGGCTTTCTGTGACCAACAACAGACATTCCCAAATCAACTCGCTGAACCGACGGTAACACCACACCAGCGCCCTGCCCGGCAAAATCGTAGCCGGGCTGCCGGCGGGATGCTGATACTCTGTTTGGTGCTGGCACTCGGCTTTCTGGCGCTGCTTGGACATGAAGGATGGCAAAGGCATAACCCATCCCATGGTATGGCCGAACAGGAACTGCGTCGTTTCCTTAATGACGATTCAACCTATCGTCAGGTTAATGTACAAATGATGCCCAATAATGAGCCGTTGCTGCTCAAAGGTTATGTGAACTTCAACCACCAACGATTGGCACTGCAACAGTATCTTGATACTCACTCCCTCAATTATCGGTTGGAGTTACGTACCATGGAAGAATTACGTCAGGGGGTGGATTTCATTTTACAAAAATTAGGCTATACCCAAGTCCAGAGCGGCAATGGCAAACTACCCGGTTGGATCCGCCTTACGGGAGAATTAACTGATCCTGATCAGCAATGGAATGACATTGAGTCACTGCTCAAACGTGATGTTCCGGGCTTACTCGGTATAGAGAACCAAACGCGGCTAACCGGCGGCCATCTCAAGCGACTGGATATGTTATTAGCTAAACATGATTTACCCAACTCGCTGACTTACCAGGATAAAAGTGATCGTATCGAATTCACAGGTCAATTGGATGAACTCCAGACTCATAATTTCTACCGCTTACAGCAGGTATTTAAGCAAGAATTCGGCAACAGACCAACACTGGTATTGCTAAATAACCACCGGCTCTCCCGCAATGATGAACTCAATTTCGATGTCCGGGCGGTTTCTCTGGGACGTGTACCTTACGTGGTACTAAAAAATAACCTGCGTTATCCCGTCGGAGCAACAACAGAAAATGGTCTGAGGATCGAAGCTATCCGTCGAGATGCCATTGTTATTATCAAAGGTGAGCAGCAATTTATCGTCAAACTTAACAGGAGCCCAGCTTTATGATGACATCCCTAGAGGCACGATTGTTCGGTGCTGATCCTGCTTATGTCAACGAAATTCAACACCGCCTCTCTCAGGCGCTGAACGATATCAAACAACGCCTGAGACGTGGAGGTTCTGTACAAGAATACCAACAATGGCAGCAGGAGGCTGACGCCCTCCAAGCTGCAATCACAATACTTAACACAACAGAAGGAGGCCATCATGGCCAACATTTTTAGTCACGATAAAACAGTCAATACACTCGATCAGGTTGCTGCTCAACTTAACGAGCAAGCCAACGCGGCCAACACTGACGTTAGTACAGCAATCACCGCACTCAAGGGCGGCGCTGATAACCCAGCTTTGCTGGCTGAGTTACAACACAAGATTAACAAGTGGTCAGTCATCTACAATATTAACTCCACTGTCACCCGGTCCATGAAGGACCTGATGCAGGGCATATTACAGAAGATATAATCATGACACGTTCACTCAAAGGGCTACTGGCAGATATTGCTCTGGTTGGGAGCGGCCACCACTGCCATGACGAAGCCAATGCTATTGCCGATTGGCTAATGTTAAACGAAGAGGGGCAAGAAGCCGCAAATCTGATTCGGCTTTCTTCTCTGACGAACCAAGGCAAATATCAACAAGCTCTGGATCTTGGTCAGGATCTTCCCTGGCCCAGTCTGGAACCCTGGCTGGCTTTATGTGAATGGCGTCTGGGGCTAGCATCAGCCTTAGAGCAAAGGCTGATGCTAATGGCTGATAGTGACGACCCGCAATTGTTGTCCTTTGTTGACGGCATGCGAGAGCAACTGACTCATGAATAGGATTGAAGGACTATCCTACAATATACCATCGCAACCAACAGCACTGCCTTCGGTCAGCGTTGTGAACAAGCACGACTTTGAACAGGAACTCGAACTCATGCCTGATCAACAGACGCTGAAAGAGAGACAACAACGCTGGATACAGGGGGAACCTCTGAAAAAAGTCTTAAACGACTTTGATCCGGCGAAACAGAGAAAAATCGCTTGGCAGTGGTATCAGACTCTGCCACCTGATAGCCAACCCTCCCAACGTGCTCAGTTAGAGGGCAAACTTATTGCCCCAGTACAAGAACATCTTTGGTCGCAGTTTGGTGGCCTGACCTTGCCCGTCAAACCACAACTGGATTTGCCAGAATTCAGAGCGATTGTTCGTGAATTCGCGCCCACAGGTCGACAACAAGAAACTGTCCTTCTCAAGGTACTCGGCGAGATTAAATCTCTAGACGGTAATGAGTACCTGAGTGACCTAATCCGAAGTGAGTTGAAAACGCTGATCCCCCGTAACGGTATGGTGGATAACCTGATACGAAACTCACACAAACTCGATTTGGAGGAATAATGGACCTGCCACAAATAAGCGAGACACTGATAACTAGCTTGGATGAACTCAACACACCTCAGGCCAGTGCCGAAAATGTTGCACATTTTGAAATGGCTATGTCCAATCAAGATCAGGGACTTGGAAACAACCTGATCAGCGAACTGGGCCAGTATAGACAACAACTTACTCAGGCTAAACAAGATCTGGAAGCACAGCTGGCAGTCCCCGGCAGTGATCCCAATAGCCTGATGCAAATGCAATGGTCTCTAATGCGGATCACCCTGCAAGAAGAGCTGATTGCCAAAACAGTAGGACGATTGAATCAAAACGTTGAAACCCTAATGAAAGCCCAGTGAGGAGCCGTGAAGAAACACCCTATAATCTGCATCCTGTTAGCCGTCTTCATGCTAACAGGATGTAAAATCGAACTCTATACTGGAGTTAGCCAAAAAGAAGGCAACGAAATGCTGGCCTTGCTCAGGGAAGCAGGCATTTCCTCGGATAAGCAACCAGACAAAGATGACAATATCAAGCTATTAGTCGAAGAATCTGATGTCGCACAAGCTGTTGAGGTACTAAAACGTAAAGGGTATCCACGGGAGAACTTCTCCTCTTTACAGGATGTCTTCCCCAAAGACGGCCTTATCTCCTCACCGGTAGAAGAGCGGGCGCGGCTCAACTTCGCCAAAGCACAGGAGATTGCCCGAACGCTTTCTGAGATCGATGGCGTACTCGTGGCACGGGTACATGTGGTCTTGCCGGAGGAACAAGACAGACTGGGTAAAAAGTTATCGCCGGCCTCTTCTTCTGTGTTTATCAAACACGCGGCTGACGTTCAACTCGATACTTATATTCCTCAGATAAAACAACTGGTCAATAACAGCATCGAAGGACTGAGTTATGACCGCATCAGTGTTGTATTAGTCCCCGCGGCGGGTGTGCGTCAGGTACCGTTAGCCCCGCGCTATTCCACACTATTTTCTATCCAGGTTACTGAAGAATCACAAGGCCGCTTGATCGGAATTCTGGTTTTATTGTTAGCCTTGTTATTCATCAGCAATCTGGCTCAGTTCCTGTGGCACCGAAGCAGGATGCAATAATGGTAACAGCATTAACGCCCTATCAATTTCGGTTTTGCCCTGCCAGTTATATTCATGCGGGCCATCTATCACCAGATTGGCTTTCAGTCTTGTCTTCCCTTCCTGAATGGCGTAGCTCTCCCAGAGTCAATGGACTACTGTTGACTCAATTTGACCTAAACGTAGATTATGAGTTACCAGCCGGATTGGGAAATATTGCCTTGCTGGAGCAATCATACTTAGAACAACTTCTTACCTGGCTGGGAGCCATACTTCACGGGCAAGCTATTCGCCATTGCCTGTTGGCGGCAGAACTTCGCCATTTACATGACGCGCTTGGGAGAGAGGGACATCACTTTTGCTTAAAGTACCTTGACATCATTATCGGCAACTGGCCGGCTGGTTGGCAACGTTCACTGCCACCAGCAATCAGTACGAACTATTTTTGTACCAGTGCCTTACAGTTTTGGCTAATGGCTATGGAACCCCTTCCTGCCGATTTTGCCAAACGCCTGAGCTTGCGGCTTCCCCCTCATGACAATCTCCCGGCCTGGCCTGTCAGCCAGGCAGAACGACCACTGGCACAGGCATTGTGTCTCAAATTGGCTAAACAAGTGAATACAGAATGTTACCTTTTATTAAAATAACAAAAGAACATCTTCAATTTTCTCCTGAACTTCTGATATTGCGTAAAGCAGACTATCAAACCTGCCTCAGTGCCCAGTCTCTGCTTGATGCTGCTCAGATCCAGGCTCAGGAAATTGAACATGAAGCCCAGACCGTTTATGAACAACAAAAAGAGTTAGGCTGGCAGGCCGGTATTGATGCCGCCCGCGCAGAACAAGCCAACTTGATTCACCAAACCCAGCTCCAATGTCAGCAATATTACCGACAAGTCGAGCAACAAATGAGCAATGTAGTATTGCAAGCTGTTCGTAAAATCCTGAAGAATTACGACCAGGTTTCCCTTACCTTACAGGTGGTTCGTGAAGCCCTTTCATTAGTCAGCAACCAAAAACAGGTCATCCTGCGGGTTAATCCTGAACAAGCCACAACAGTACGCGAACAGATATCCCGGGTACATAAAGACTTTCCTGAGATCGGCTACTTAGAGGTCACGGCGGATGATCGCCTCGATCAGGGCGGCTGCATTCTGGAAACAGAAGTCGGAATCATTGATGCCAGCTTAGATAGCCAACTCGACGCACTCATGTCCGCCATTAATAATCAATGGCAGAGTTAACTATTTCGTCATTCTAATAGAGTGAAATTTTGACAAAACATTTTAATTCATTCCATCTGACATCCAGACTTATATTCCCTTATCCGTAAGATAATCCGGTATACATTTCTTGTGCCGGATTTTTTCTATAATAGGCTGGGAATAGCATGTAACATTTTGGCGGGTACACATGCGAAAAACCCGCAATTAAGCGGGTTTTTACTCATTAACAACTTTAACTGCTCAGGATATTACCTTCATCGCTATCGTAAAGTCGTTAATAGATTTAAGCAGTTAAGTTAAATCAAGATAATACGATAACATTTACCGCTGATGGACCTTTAGCACCATTCTCAATAGAGAATGAAACTTCCTGTCCTTCTTCCAGCGTTTTGAAATTATTGCTCTGAATTGCAGAATAATGAACAAAAACGTCTTTGCTACCATCTTTCGGAGAAATAAAGCCAAAACCTTTATCGTTATTAAACCATTTTACTGAACCAGTCATTGCACTAGACATAGAATTTTCCTTTAATTTTATTTAAGTTGCCATAAGGCATATTAGGTCTGTTTTTCAGTTTTACTTATGGGTACTAATTAGAAGGAATTCGCAATGAAGTGGTATCGGGGATAACGCTAAATGGTGAACTGCTTTAACTTGCTTTTCATAAAGTAGGTCTGTACTTCCAAACCAGTGAGGCTATTAAATCACATATACTGACATTTAGCAAATTTTAATTTCATTTATTTTTTTCTATTTGATGTTTCCCTTTTCCCAAATTGCTGATTTGCCCATATTGCATAGCATCACCAACGCTATAACTGACTAAATTATAAAAAGTTCTTATCCTAAAACCCTATTTGAAATGCCGGAGATTGGGTGAATCACTTAACAAGCTACTGAAACTGAAACGTACACTGTCCACACACTTTTACAACCATTTAACAACATATAGCAGTATTAGCGCATCCATTACGCTCAATAACACCGACTGAATTCACTATAATGCCAATGTATTCTGCTATTTTGCATTTGAGCTCACCTCAGAAATTCGATTGAATATCCACAGAAACGTAGCCTTGTCTTGCAAATCCCGTAAAAATTTGGCTATGGTATTTAGCTAAAACGAAGAAAAATCATTAGAATATTTTCACATTTACCCATTTTGCCCATTGCTCGCACCCTGCGACAATTTATACTCAAAATAACGGTATTTCTGTCACATAGAACCTGTTATCTCTGATTTTCTGGTTTCTATGTCCTCAGACCTATCAGTTTTCTCACAAAACATTAACAAGTTATCACTATATACTCTGCCAGGAAAAGTGATCATGTAGGTTATGCTAATAATCTCTTTAGCTATACTTATCATTTACTATCTGATTGAGTAGAAGGAAGGGATACCCTATAGGAAAATATAAAAATGAAAAAATTAATCGTTCTAACCCAAAAAGCGCCTTCTCCCCTCCCTGAAAAACAGGATTTCCCAGAGGCTAACTGATGAAAAATAAACTCATTAGCATACAGCAAACCGCCGAGCATTTTTATGATGGAATGACCATTATGGTAGGTGGTTTTATGGGAGTAGGTACTCCTCCTAATTTAATCACTGCATTACTAAAGGCAGGTGTAAAAGATCTGACCCTGATTGCCAACGATACCAGCCGTGTCGACTTTGGCATCGGCCCTCTTATCGACCTACAGGATTCAATAAAAACAATTAGTTAATTGTTTTTAAATGATTTTATTTTGTTCAATTATCTGCTATACCCCCATATTACTTTGTTATCTTTTAAATTCATCTTTCCGTGAATTGATATCTCCACCAATAAAAATTTTCTATTTCTCCTTATTATCTAACTTTGCCGTAGTGGTATCATTGTAGTATTACTTTATCAGAGTCAATAAAGCATACTATAAAATTAACCAATGATTACTATGCCTAACATAACCATAACAAATAAAATATAATCAATAAAAAATAATAACGATATAAATAATAACAAAGGTTATTTTTTGAACATCTACATATCTCACAAATTAAGTAAGATACGATCAAAGTATTAGAAAAAGTGATCTGGTATGCTTTACTATATGCAGTATCCCAGTGGTCGGCTAATTTTTATGAAAAGGGCTTCAAATGTCTGACTCTATTTTTAACTTCAAAAATTACCCAATAGTATTTATTGGGTCTGGAATGTCTAAAAGATACTTGGAAAATTCTCCAACATGGTCTGATTTGCTGGAAGAATACTGGAATAAAATTGATAATAATGGTCAGGATTTTTATAATTACTTATCGGAAATAAAGGATAAATATAAAGAAGAACAAAATGACTCTGATTTAAATCACAAAGTATATGCTGACGCGGCAACTTACATTGAAAAAAAATTTAATGGATTATTTAACTCAGGAAAAATATCATTGGATGGATTAACATCAAAAAGAGTTTTTGATGAAGATATATCACCGTTCAAATATTCTTTATGTCAAAGATTTAAGCAAAATAATTTAAAACAAAACATTAAAAAAGATGAAATTGAATCATTTAAGAAATTTTTAAAAAATGCAAAAATGATTATTACAACAAATTACGATTCATTTATTGAAACACTTTTATCAGAACAACGTGTTGAACCTAAAATGTATATTGGTAATGAAGGTTTTTTTGATGATACTGTTGGATGGAGTGAACTATAAATAACTTTTCAAAATAATAGATCACTTGGAGGGAACTCAGTCCGATTTTTGCGATCTGATCAATTGCGAAAAATCCCAAACCCCAACACGGACTGAGTGATGCCTATCGTAGCACCTATACCTCAAGATGAATGCCAGAAAATGAGAAAACTTATCCATAAAACCCGTGATAAGAACTATTCCCGTCGATTAACGGCGTTATTGATGCTCAATGAAGGATTGACAGTGACTTATGTCGCCAAGACCCTTCATGCCGCACGCTCTTCCGTCAATCGTTGGGTTCAGTGGTTTACATTATATGGGCTGGAAGGACTCGAAAGTTTACCCGTTGGCCGACCTGTTGTCTGGGATCTCTCCCCACTCTATAACCTCTTACTTTTCTTATTACAGCAATCCCCCCAAAAGTTAGGCTATCTCCGCTCTCGCTGGAGCCTTGAACTCATGACTCATACCCTCAATGAATTACTCAACCTCTCTCTGACGCAAAATGTCCTTTATCGTTACTTTGCTCAGGTGGGGATTGTCTGGCGTAGAGCGGCACCCACAGTGAAACAACCTGATCCCGAATACGATGAGAAAATGGCAAAGATCGCGGAAGCCAAAGCGAACATTTCAGAAAAACATCCCGTTTTTTATGAAGATGAGGTGGATATTGATTTAAACCCGAAAATCGGCGCGGACTGGTGCTTCAAAGGACAACAAAAACGGGTTATCACCCCGGGAAAAAACGAAAAACATTACCTTGCGGGCTGCCTTAATGCCCAAACAGAGCAAATCACCTATGTTAAAGGAATAAAAAAGAATTCTGATTTATTTATCAAAATGTTAGATGAACTGAATCATCAATATCCCCATGCGGAAACCCTCACATTAATCTTAGATAACTACTGTATTCATAAAAGTCAGAAGGTAAAGGACTGGCTGGCACGACATCCAAAATTTACCCTGTTGTTTTTACCGGTCTATTCACCGTGGCTAAATAAAATAGAACGGTTATGGCAATCGCTCCATGAGACAATAACGCGAAATCATTGTTGTCAATTTATGTGGCAGTTACTGAATTATGTTGATGCCTTTTTGGCATCGTTTTCATCACAGCAAAAGCCAGGAAGACAAAAAATGGGTGTAGCACAATTATGAAATCTTATTTACATTAACCATTAACAGATAATTTAAAGGAAATCAGCAAAAAAACTATCCGAAAAAACTGATATTTATTGTGTTTTCTCAATGTTATTTTACGAAGAAACCATAAAAAAATAATGCAATAGAAAAGGGGTAAAACGGTTAATTTGTCAATATTTAAACTTTGAAAAAAGAGAGGATTATCCGAAAAAGCATAGGAGGATATTTTTATATCATCAAAGATAAATCAGATATGATTAACATTGGTTAAACGTAAAATACGGCATCCCATGATGATTAAACTTAATAAAATCAGACAATAACAGTGGTGAAAACAACGATTAAAACTTTATACCGATTAAACCCAGGAGCTAAAATAGTAACTTTTAATAACAATCTAAAGCCTGCCAATAACAAAACTATCAGTGGAAAATCAGAAATAAAAATTGGCTTCGTTAATGCTTATATACAGCGGATTCACATAGTAAGTGCAACATTGATTACTCTGCGAGTAAATAGGTTCGTATTCGTTGACTTACTACGGTCTTTTTCGATGTCATAAATTAAATCATCCGCATTGTTAAAACGCGCATTCATTGCTCTTCTCGCCTCATTCATAGCCTCAATAGTAACTCTATTAGGGATTTTCTTGATCTCGAAAGGTAACGCCTTTTATTTAGCAATCATCGTTACAGCAATGCGTAGAAAGTCAGACATTTTGATCCCAGTATCGGCTAGGACATCAGTTGCCTCTTGCTTAATTGCGGGATCTATACGTGTGCGAACGTAAGTTTCAGTGCTCATTTAGCACCTCGTACATGCTGATTTTTGTAGTGCTATTATGGTCCTAATTTTGATGTCAGACAATCTTAGCCCAGAGAGGAAAATTTCCCACCGCAGGCGGGCAACGTTCCTATCGTTGCCGCC
This sequence comes from Photorhabdus thracensis, assembly GCF_001010285.1. GTDB lineage: Bacteria > Pseudomonadota > Gammaproteobacteria > Enterobacterales > Enterobacteriaceae > Photorhabdus > Photorhabdus temperata. The sequence goes on from NZ_CP011104.1 coordinate 607,850, forward strand.
TACCCAATGAGCGTCTGTCGAATGCATTATCAAGATGCCTGCCAAGGAGAGACTGGCTGAATGACCGTTAACGTGCTTCATCCTATGCAATCAGCCTGTCCTTAATACGACAAAACCACCGCCCTCCCAATAACGCCATCACAAGTTCAAGAGAAGCTATTGCGGCCAGAACGAGGATAAACAAGGCCTTGCCCGCGCCAACTAATATCCATCCACCTATCGCCGGAAATCCAAATATACCCACAAAATAGGCGACAACGAACCAGGTGAGGACCGCATGGCGATTCTCAAGAGCAGAGTCGTTTATTGCCCATGTTTGAATGACGGGATACACCAATCCATACCCTATCCCCGTTAACATGGCCGCCGCAATCTGGAACACAGGGTGAACCGGTATGCCCAACAGGGCCAAAATGCCCACGATTAAGAATAACATCAGCGCAGTGACTAACGGGATACGGGGCATCGTCGATAAACGTCGGGCCAACAAAAGCCGCGACACAACCACAGTCGCTGCATGTACAGCGAAGAATGTACTTGCATTTGCACGCGTCCCTTCGACGAGTGAACTCTGGAACGACATCATTCCGGAGAATACACAGCCTCCCAGACCCACCATCACAATGGGGCGGATCGCACTACTTGTAGCGATCTTCGTTATTTTTTTCACCCAAGGTCTCAGTGATAATTCCCGTTGACCATGCGGCTCCTTGATACCAAAGGTCGCCAGAAGCAGTGAAGCGAAAGTGCCAGCGACGCCAACAAAGAGAAACGTTGTTTGGATGGACACTCCCGCCTGTTCAACCGCTGCGGTAAGGAGGATGGGACTGCCGCAAATCCCAGCCATTTGAAACGCACTGAATCGGGTAAACCAGTGGCCCCTGTCAGCATCGGTGACACGCTCCGACAACGCCATGGGCCCACTGATATAGAACATTCCCCAACCGAGTCCAATCAAGAATGCCGCGATACGCGGAATATAACTCAGTTCACCGCTAAAGCCGCCTAAAAGAAGATAACCACATGACATTGCCAACGCCGCAAGGGCTGCAAGGCGGGATGCTTCCAGCTGCATTAAATCTGCCCAATCCGAAGCGCACGCTGGCTTGAGCTTGTGCATCACTAACCCCTATTGCCGTAAATAACGTAACCTCATCGACTCAGCAGCTAAGTTTTTAACAGATAGTTCGACGGCACGCCCGAAGCCTACGATCCCTGGGACGTTAAGAGTTCCAGAGCGTAAACCTCGTTCATGCCCCCCTCCAACGATGATAGGAGCGAGTGTCATCTGTTTATTACGTGAATTAATATAAAGTGCACCGATCCCCTTTGGTCCATATATTTTGTGCGCGGAAAATGAGGCAAGGCTAATGTTCATGCGCTGTACATCAAATTCTATTTTGCCGAGCGCTTGCGTAGCGTCTGTATGAAGAGGAATGTCACGCTCCTTACAGATCGCGCCTATCTCTTCAATTTTCTGTATTGAGCCAATCTCGTTGTTAGCGGCCATAATCGAGACGAGATAGGTATCATCTCTCATTGCACGAGATATTGAATCTGGGGATATTTATTTAATAATCAAACGCACCGCACATCAGAAAGTCAAAATCTGATAAAACGCCAATAACCAAACAATAACGAACGAGAATAGAGCCGCGATAATATCATCCAACATGATACCTAATCCGCCGTGAATATAACGATCAAACCAGCGAATAGGCCACGGTTTCCACATATCCAAAATACGGAACACAATAAAACCCGTTAAAACCCACTGCCAGTTAACCACAGGAATTGCCATCAATGTGATCCACATACCGATAAATTCATCCCAGACAATACTGCCGTGGTCATGAACTTTCATATCATCAGAAGTACGCTGGCAAATCATTATCCCGAACAACATTCCGGCAATAATCACCAACCAGCAGATCCATTCTGGAAACTGCATCAGTAATAACCAGAATGGAACAGCAGCGGCAGATCCCATTGTTCCTGGCATTACCGGCGATAACCCACTACCAAAACCTGTCGCTAATAAATGCCAGGGATTACTCATCCGTAAACGGCGTTTTGCCTCATCCATGTGCTTCCTCGGTAATAAAGTGATCGAACCCTTTCAGATCCAATTTAATCTCTTTACTCTTGCTGTAATAACGAATCTCTTCTGATTCCGGCATAATCTGTCCGACACAGCTAAAACCAGCGCCGGTATGAGCTAAAGCGATTTCCAGCGCGCCGCGATTCCTTTCCGGGACAGTAAAACATAATTCATAGTCTTCACCGCCGCTCAAAGCCCACATAAGCGCCTGTTGCGGTTCAACGTATTGTTTCATTGCACCAGAGTAAGGGATCGCATCCAGATTTATTCTGGCTCCACATCGACTGGCTTTCAGTATATGGCCCAGATCGGAAATCAAGCCATCAGACAAATCAATTGCTGATGTTGCCAGATCACGCAATGCCTGCCCTAGCAAAATACGGGGTTGTGGCCGGAGATGACGTTGAATCAGCCAATCACGGGACACTGGATCAGAAATTTGCAAATGGTTTTGTAACAGAGCCAAACCTGCGGCACTGTCACCCAACGAGCCACTAACATAAATCCAATCACCATTTTTTGCGCCGGCACGCCGCAATGCTCTGCCGGCGGGAACCAGACCATGAATCGTTAACGTCAGACTCATCGGACCACGAGTGGTGTCACCACCAATAAGTTGCATACCGTAATAGTGCAGTTGTTCAAACAAACTATCACTGAAACCACTTAGCCAATGCTCGTCTATTTCCGGTAATGTCAACGCAAGTGAAAGCCAGGCAGGATCAGCACCGATAGCGGCTAGATCACTCATATTCACCGCCAGAGATTTATAAGCCAAATCCTCAGGAGAAATATCAGGTAAGAAATGAACGCCTGAAACCAAGGTATCCGTGCTGACAGCCAATTGCTGTTTATCGGCCAGCGTCATCAGCGCACAGTCATCACCAATACCCAGATTTACATCACGCCGGTTAGTCGTCTGGCGATCAAAATAACGCGCAATGAGGTCAAATTCGCCACATGCCATAATAGAATCCCAAAAAGTTACTGATGATTATGAACATAAGGCCGGTACCCCGGCCTTACAAATCATCGTCTACGGTGGGAAAAACCCGTCAAGCAGTGAGAATTATCTTTTCTTGCGTACTGCTGGGCCAGATTTATCCAGTACCCCGTTCACGAATTTGTGACTATCCTCAGCACCGAAGACTTTTGCCAATTCGATAGCTTCGTTAATAGCCACTTTATAAGGGACATCATCACGATAACTTAGTTCAAACATAGCAACACGCAAAATGGCTTTTTCTACCTGACCTAACTCTTCAAGCTGACGGGAAAGATAAGGAGCCATCAAAGCATCCAGCTTAACTGCGTTCACAGCTACTCCTGACAGCAATTCACGAAAATAGGTTACGTCAACACCAGTGACGTCCTGCTCCGACAGAAACTGTAATTCAACGTCAGCAATGTCATTGCCAGATAATTGCCATGAGTATATAGCCTGAACAGCGCACTCACGAGCACGACGACGAGCAGCAGGTTTCACAAGATTCCCCTTAATTAAAACTAAAATCAGCCTTTAATGGCGTTAATTACATTGATCATTTCCAGTGCGGTTAACGCAGCTTCTGCGCCTTTATTGCCCGCTTTGGTTCCAGCGCGTTCAATCGCCTGTTCAATGCTTTCTGTAGTCAGAACACCAAATGCCACTGGGATTTTACTGGTCATTGCCACATTAGACAGACCGGAACTGCATTCACCAGCAACGTATTCAAAGTGAGCGGTACCACCACGGATAACGGTCCCCAGCGCGACAACTGCGTCATAGTTTTGGGTTTCGACCAATGTTTTTACCGTCAATGGTAATTCATATGCACCAGGAACCCAGACAACAGTGATATTTTCTGAAGCAACCTGGCCGATACGCTCAAGCGCATCTACCGCGCCTTCTAACAGATTGTCATTAATGAAGTTGTTAAAACGTGCAATGGCAATCGCCACACGAGCTTGTGGAGCCGCAACAATACCTTTGATTACGTTCATAGCCTTCCTTATATCTGTTCATATCCGCGGGGGGGCGGATTCTATCATATTCTTTCGTTAGCCGCGCCTGCCGATTTAGCAACAGAGCATAAAAACAGGCGGGCTAACCCACACTACATATTCAGTCAGTATACAGGCCGCAAGCACAGACGAAGATCCGGCCCGACTTGCTGTACATCAAAAATGTCAAACTCCGGCGCATCCGCCAGATTTTTAAGTTCAGGAATAGTCAACAAACCACAGGCAGCGTCGCCCAGCACTTTTGGCGCAACGTAAAGTATCAACTCATCCACCAACCCCAAAGTCAGTAATGCCCCCGCCAACAGCGGACCACATTCGGCCCAGACAGAATTAATCTGACGTTTACCCAATTGCATCATCAGTAACACTAAATCTACACCCGCACCATGAGCAGGCAACAGTATCTGCTCTACATTTTCAGGCCAGTGATATTCATCCGCTCTGGTACGGACCAGCCAGCAATGGCCCGGCTGTTGTATGACCTGATGCTGTGAGGTAACACGGTTCTGACTGTCAACAATAACACGCACTGGTTGACGAAGGGTTTCTTCAGGATAAACCGCCTGAGTTTCTGCATCCAGTTCATTCCAGCGAACAGTCAGGCTAGGATCATCAGCCAGAACAGTACTGCTGGAACTCAGAATCGCACTGCACTGAGCACGGAATTTTTGCACATCATAACGAGCCTGAGATGATGTAATCCATTTGCTTTCTCCAGAAGCCAACGCAGTTCGTCCGTCAAGAGAAGCCGCCATCTTCAACTGAACATACGGGAACCCTGTACGCATCCGTTTCAGAAACCCCTTATTGAGGGATTCCGCCGCCGCCATCATCAATCCGTGTTCGACTTCAATCCCCACCTGTTGCAACTTATAAAACCCTCTTCCCGCTACTTGAGGGTTAGGGTCCTGCATAGCCATAACCACACGACTAACGCCAGCAGCAATCAGGGCATCAGCACAAGGGGACGTTTTACCATGATGGCTGCATGGCTCAAGAGTGACATAAACGGTTGCACCTTTAGCTTTATCACCGGCCATCTGTAAAGCATGGACTTCGGCATGTAGCTCACCAGAACGTAAATGAAAACCTTCACCGACAATCTGCCCATCACGCACAATCACACAACCGACATTAGGATTAGGTGACGTAGTAAAGCATCCCTGACGCGCCAACTCGAAAGCACGCGTCATATATTTTTCATCGTTATTCACTACTTATTAATCCTGTAATTTAGCAATCTCTTCGCCAAATTCACGAATATCTTCAAAACTGCGGTAGACGGAAGCAAAACGGATATAGGCGACTTTATCCAATTTCTTCAATTCATCCATCACCAGATTACCAATCATTTTAGATGTAATTTCCCGTTCACCGGTGGCACGTAACTGAGATTTAATATAGCTAATCGCCATTTCTACATCATCAGAACTGACCGGACGTTTCTCCAATGCTTTTTGCATACCCCGGCGCAGTTTTTCTTCATCGAATGGCTCCCGGATATCATCACTTTTTATCACTCTCGGCATAACTAACTCAGCCATTTCAAAAGTGGTAAATCGTTCATGACACTCAAGACACTGGCGGCGCCGGCGTACCTGCGAGCCATCCCCCACTAAACGGGAGTCAATCACTTTAGTATCAACAGCGGCACAAAATGGGCAATGCATATCATTTCCTGATAGTTAGTCCGAACTAAGTTTACAGTTTACCTTAATCTAAACAAAAAACACCCTGCTAGCCGGATACTCACAGGGTGTTTGAACCGCATTAAGGCAGAATAATCAAGGCAATAAAGATGGCTGATCAGCCCCTTCTTTCTCAACCTTTTGCTGGATCATGTGTTCACGCTTCATACCCAGTTTCAACGCTAATGCGGAAGCAACATAGATAGAAGATATCGTACCGATAGAAACACCGATTAACATCGCCAGGGAGAAACCTTTCAGCATTGCACCACCGAAAATATACAACATCAACACCACCAGTAAGGTAGTCGCAGAAGTCATGATGGTACGGCTCAGTGTTTGAGTCAAAGAGACGTTCATAATTTCATACGACGTACCCCGGCGGATCTTACGGAAGTTTTCACGGATACGATCAGAAACCACGATACTGTCATTCAATGAGTAACCGATAACGGACATTAGCGACGCCACAATTGTCAGGTCAATCTCGATATGAAACAACGACAGAACCCCGAGCGTGATGATGACGTCATGTGCAAGCGCGAGAACCGCTCCCAATGCCAGACGCCATTCAAAACGGAACCCAACATAAATCAAGATGCAGATAAGGGCCGCTAATAGCGCCATCGCCCCATTTTGGGCAAGCTCAGCACCGACACTTGGCCCAACAATTTCAACACGGTTCACACTCGCGTCTTTATCAACGGAGTCATTGATGACCTTAATAACCTTTTTACTCAGTTCCTCATTCGCCGCACCCATCAACGGTGGCATACGCACCATCACATCACGGCTGCTACCGAAGTTTTGCAACAGAGGATCTGCAAAACCCGCTTTCGCCAGGCTATCACGCATCTTATCCAGATCAGCCGGTTTACTGAGTTTAATTTCAATTACCGTTCCACCGGTAAAATCCAATCCCCAGTTAAACCCGCGGGTTGCCATCACAAAAACAGAAGCCACCAACAGCAGCAACGAAATTCCGAAAGCAACGTTGTCCCAGCGCATAAAGTCATGGACTTTGCGACCGTAGTTCAATTGTTCAACAGTATAATCCTGTGCCACAACGTGCTCCTTAAATTGACAGCTTCTTAATACGCTTACCACCATATAGCAGGTTCACGATAGCCCGGGTACCTACAATAGCGGTGAACATAGAAGTGGCGACACCAATTGACGTTGTTATCGCAAAGCCTTTAATTGACCCTGTACCAACAGCGTAAAGAATGATCGCAGTAATCAGCGTTGTCAGGTTGGCATCGATAATACTGGAAAACGCGCCTTTATAACCTTCATGTATCGCTTGCTGTACAGTACGGCCATTACGTAATTCTTCTTTGATACGTTCGTTGATCAGTACGTTGGCATCAACTGCCACCGCCAGCGTCAGCACAATACCCGCGATCCCAGGCATAGTGAGCGTCGCACCCGGTAACAGAGACATAACACCGACAATCAGCACCAAATTAGCCAGCAGCGCGCTACTCGCAATCAAACCAAATTTGCGGTAGTAAATCACCATAAACAGGATTGATGCGATCAGACCCCACAGACAGGCTTCCAGCCCTTGCTCAATATTTTGCAGACCAAGGGTTGGCCCGATGGTACGTTCTTCCACAATCTGAATCGGTGCAATCAGAGCGCCGGCACGCAGCAGCAAAGATAACTGACGGGCTTCAGCCGCGTTGGAAATACCGGTGATACGGAAATTACTCCCCAGACGAACCTGAATATTGGCAATGTTAATCACTTCTTCATTTTTGACTAATACAGCCCGACCATTAGCATCTTTCTTACCACTGTCTTTATATTCCACAAACAGCGTTGCCATTGGCTTACCAACATTGTCCTTGGTGAAATTAGACATCGCGGAGCCACCAGCACTGTCCAGTGAAATACTCACCTCTGGACTACCGTATTCATCGGTACCAGGGGTTGAATCTGTAATATGATCCCCGGTCAGAATAACGCGCTTATATAACACAACCGGGCTACCATCACGGGTATTTTTCACCTCAGAATCACCCGGTACCCGACCTGATGTAGCCGCAGTAGAGTCAATACTTGTATTGACCAAACGGAACTCCAAGGTTGCTGTCGCGCCAAGAATTTCTTTAGCGCGGGCAGTATCCTGAATACCCGGTAATTCAACCACGATACGGTCAGCTCCCTGACGCTGAACTAACGGTTCGGCCACCCCCAGTTGGTTAACGCGATTACGCAGAATGGTAATGTTTTGCTGCACTGCATAAGAACGAGCTTCACGCTGGCTCTCATCACTCATCACCGCTTTCAGGGTATTATTGGCTCCAACACTGAAAACTAAATCACGGTGACGATTGGTAAGATAGCTCTCCGCATCAGAACGGGCTTTTTCATCACGGAAACGGATCTCTACACCGTAATTATCAATTTTGCGGACAGTGGAATAAGGAATACCTTTTTCACGTAAATCAGTACGCAGGCCATCAATATTCTGCTCTTGCAGTTTTCCTAATGCGGTTTCCATATCCACTTCCATCAGGAAGTGCACACCACCACGCAGATCAAGGCCCAGTTTCATTGGCTCTGCGCCAATCTTACCCAGCCAAGTTGGTGTTGCCGGCGCCAGATTCAATGCCACCACATACTGATCGCCCAATGCGGACATTAGGGCTTCACGGGCACGAAGCTGAATATCAGAATTATTGAAACGAGCAAGAATCGCGCCATTTTCCAGCGCAATAGATTTACTCGTGATTTGATCTTTCTCTAAAATATTACGGACTTGGTCCAGCGTTTGCTCACTGGCGGCAATGCCTCGCGCGCCAGTGATTTGTACAGCCGGATCCTCACCATAAAGGTTGGGAAGTGCATAAAGCAAACCGATGAGGATCGCAGTGATCAGCATCAGATACTTCCACAAAGGATAACGGTTTAGCACGGCAGTTCCCTTCGGGAAAATCAGAAATTACAGAGCCTTCATTGTACCTTTCGGTAAAACGGCAGCGACGAAATCACGTTTAATAGTCACTTCAGTGGTGTCATTCAGTGCTAAAACGACATAACCCGTATCAGCAACTTTAGTTACACGACCAATCAAACCACCATTGGTCAGAACCTCATCACCTTTGGAAATAGAATCCATCAGTTTTTTATGTTCTTTCGTACGTTTCTGTTGTGGACGCAAGATCATGAAGTAGAAGATCAGACCGAAAACAACCAACATGATGATCAGAGAATATGGACTTCCCTGAGCCGCCGGTGCACCAGCAGATGCCGTTGCTTCAGAAATAATACTCATTAAACTTTTCCCTCATTGTTATCAAAATCGATAGTAATCAAAAAACCAACCGCAATATGCTATACACACTGAGGTCAGTCAATCACCACTTAAGTCAAATATTTAATAGCGGAACGGGTTTGCCAATCCGCTGATAAAAATCTTCAACAAACTGTTCAAGATTACCCTCTTCGATGGCTTTACGGATCCCAGCCATTAAACGCTGATAATACCGCAAATTATGGATAGTATTCAGCCTTGCACCGAGAATTTCGTTACAACGATCAAGATGATGCAAATACGCCCGGCTATAATTTCGACAAGTATAGCAATCACATTGCTCATCCAGCGGCGAAGTATCTTCTTTATGTTTGGCATTACGGATCTTAATGACACCATCGGTGACAAAAAGATGACCATTACGGGCATTACGGGTTGGCATTACACAATCGAACATATCAATGCCGCGGCGAACCCCCTCCACCAAATCTTCTGGTTTTCCTACCCCCATCAGATAACGCGGTTTGTCCTGCGGGATTTGCGGGCAGACATGTTCAAGAACACGGTGCATATCTTCTTTAGGTTCCCCAACCGCCAGACCACCTACAGCGTACCCATCAAAGCCAATCTCTACCAGACCTTTTACTGAGATATCACGTAAATCTTCGTAAACGCTTCCTTGAATAATACCAAACAAAGCATTTTTATTCTGTAACTCATCAAAACGCTTACGACTGCGAGTCGCCCAGCGCAAGGACATTTCCATCGAACGTTTCGCATAATCCCAGTCAGCAGGATATGGCGTACATTCATCAAAAATCATTACAATATCAGAACCCAGGTCATACTGGATTTCCATTGATTTTTCCGGGCTGAGGAAAACAGGCGTACCATTAATTGGGTTGCGGAAATGTACACCTTCCTCTTTGATTTTACGCATCGCGCCAAGGCTGAATACCTGAAAACCGCCTGAATCCGTTAAAATCGGGCCATGCCATTGCATAAATCCATGCAAGTCGCCATGCAGCTTCATGATTTCCTGCCCCGGACGCAGCCACAGATGGAAAGTGTTGCCAAGCAGGATTTGCGCACCGGTCTCTTTTACTTCTTCCGGTGTCATTCCTTTCACTGTGCCATAAGTACCCACAGGCATAAACGCCGGCGTTTCTACAACGCCACGTTCAAAAACCAGGCGACCACGACGGGCTTGACCATCGGTAGTTTGTAATTCAAATTTCACTTAACCTCCAGGCACCAGATAAACAGTCTGATGCTGTGACTTAAAAAATGTTTAAAACACAATAAATCAAGAAATTTTTTCCTTGCAAGCCAAAGGATTACGGAGAATAAACATGGCATCACCATAACTAAAGAAACGGTATTTTTCTGCAATCGCCTCTTTATAAGCACTCATGGTATTTTTATAACCAGCAAATGCAGAAACCAGCATGATAAGTGTCGATTCCGGCAAATGGAAATTCGTAATCAGCGCATCAACAACCTGATATTCAAAACCCGGATAGATAAAAATCTGCGTATCATTAAAAAATGGCGCAATTAATCCATTTTGGCAAGCTCTTGCTGCACTTTCCAGCGAGCGGACGGATGTTGTTCCGACAGCGACAACCTTATTACCCCGGGCCTTACATGCCAGGACCGCATCAGCCACATCCTGCGGCACTTCAGCATATTCAGCATGCATAATATGGTCTTCAATGGTTTCTACACGCACTGGCTGGAAAGTACCGGCCCCTACATGCAAGGTAACAAAAACCATTTCCACCCCTTTTTCACGCAGGGCTTCCAATAATGGCTCATCAAAATGAAGACCTGCCGTTGGTGCGGCTACTGCGCCTGGACGTTCACTGTATACCGTTTGATACAGCTCGCGATCCGCCTCTTCATCAGGGCGATCAATATAAGGCGGCAAAGGCATATGGCCGACATCATCCAGAATGGACAGCACATCACGCTGATCATCAAAACGTATTTCAAACAGCGTGTCATGACGGGCCAGCATCGTCGCTTTAACGTTCTCACTGTCACCCAGCAACAGCTCTGCCCCCTCTTTCGGTGCTTTGGAAGCGCGCACATGTGCAAGTACCCGCTTATCATCCAATACCCGCTCAACCAGAACTTCCAGTTTACCGCCGGTGGCTTTCCGGCCAAAAATACGCGCGGGTATGACTCGGGTATTATTGAAAACCAACAAATCTCCGGCATTCAGCTTATCGAGAACATCCGTAAAAACACCATGCGTTAACGCCCCCGTTTCACCATCAAGGGAAAGTAGACGGCAGCCACTGCGTTGTGGTTGAGGGTAGTGAGCAATCATTTCGTCAGGAAGTTCAAAAGTAAAATCGGAAACTCGCATTGTATTTAATCATTCAGAAAAACAGGCGGACTAGTCTAGTGCCGCAGCTCTAAGGGTGCAACAAATAAGCACATAACTTCGCTGATTTATATTATAATCACCAGATGAATTTTCTCGCTCACCTTCATTTAGCTACTCTGGCTGAAAGCTCCCTGTTAGGGAACTTGATGGCGGATTTTGTTCGCGGCAATCCAGAGGGGCAATACAGCGCTGACGTGGTTGCAGGCATTCGCATGCATCGACGGGTTGATGTATTAACAGATACCCACCCGTTAGTTACTCAAGCCCGTCACCTGTTCAGTAGCCAATATCGACGGGTTGCGCCAATTACATTGGATATTATTTGGGATCACTTCCTTTCCTTATATTGGGATAAACTGGTTCCCGATGACTCATTACCGGCATTTATTCACCGTGCCCGCAATCAGATAGAACCTCATCTTTATAAAACTCCCGAAAAATTTCAGGAAATGAATGAGTTTTTATGGTCGCAAAACTGGTTGATCCGCTATGCAGATCTTGCATTTATCGCAAATGTACTAAATGGAATGGCCCGAAGACATCCCAGATTATCTGCCTTATCGGGATCATTTCAGGATATAGAACAACATTACTCTGACCTCGAAGCGTTATTCTGGCAATTTTATCCCTATATGATGGAAAAAGCGGGAAATAAAGATTTTTATAACCTCACCTAATTAACAATGTGGGTAAAGCGTTACAGTAAAGAAAATAAAAATAAAGTATTAATAGGTAAAATCTATTGCAAAAATTAGTATTTTACCCTTTATTGATGTACGCTAATTCCTTATTCTACATCCAATTTTTACATAAACCCCGGTTAAAACTACAGGAGTAACTCATGGTTCTGGTAACTCGTCAAGCCCCTGACTTTACAGCAGCAGCTGTCCTTGGCAACGGCGAAATAGTTGGGAATTTCAACCTGAAAAAACACCTGAACGGTAAACCTGCCGTTATCTTCTTCTGGCCGATGGACTTTACTTTCGTATGTCCTTCTGAGCTGATCGCATTCGACCACCGCTACGAAGAGTTCAAAAAACGCGGTGTTGAAGTTGTTGGTGTTTCTTTCGACTCTGAATTTGTCCACAACGCATGGCGTAAAACTCCTATCGATAACGGTGGTATCGGCGAAGTTAAATATGCAATGGTTGCTGATACTAAACGTGAAATTCAAAAAACATACGGTATTGAGCACCCAGAAGCTGGCGTAGCTCTGCGTGGCTCTTTCCTGATCGACAAAAACGGCGTTGTCCGTCACCAGGTTGTTAACGATCTGCCACTAGGCCGTAACATTGACGAAATGCTGCGTATGGTTGACGCACTGCAATTCCACGAAGAGCACGGCGATGTATGCCCTGCACAGTGGGAAAAAGGTAAAGAAGGTATGGGCGCTTCTCCAGACGGCGTAGCTAAGTACCTGTCTCAGAACGCATCTAAACTGTAACCTCAAACGTTACCAATAATTCAGACCAGTTGGTTGCTGCCAACTGGTTTTTTTATCGCTGAAATTCCTCGTTTTGCCACCTTGCGCACAAAAAATAAATCTTTCTAATAGTTATCATCACTTATAATTAAATTTACAATTGATTAACATTAAAATTCGTGTAAATAAAACAAGCACTTCCACTTTATAAAAATCATCCCGCAAAACGACAGGAGTTCACAACATGTTGAAAACATGGAAAACACCACTGGTAATAATATCCTTACTCATCTCTTCTCATCTTTATGCCGCTTCAGAACCCGCCGTTGAAGCTAAAAATGGCATGGTTGTCTCAGCCCAACACCTTGCTTCACAAGTTGGTGTGGATATCCTCAAGATAGGTGGAAATGCTATTGATGCGGCTGTTGCTGTTGGCTATGCCCAAGCCGTTGTAAACCCATGCTGTGGAAATATCGGCGGTGGTGGTTTTATGACAATTCATCTGGCTGATGGCACAAATACTTTTATTAATTTCCGCGAAACCGCACCAAATGCGGCAAGCGCCAATATGTATCTGGACAAAGAAGGTAACGTTGTTAAAGGAGCCAGTTTATATGGCTACCTGGCTGCCGGAGTGCCCGGGACCGTGATGGGACTGGACAGCACCCTAAAAAAATATGGCAAACTCAGTCGTGAACAGGTCATGGCGCCTGCAATTAAACTGGCCCGGGAAGGTTATATACTAACCCGAGCAGACACAGATATTTTGGACACTTCAATCAAACGTTTCCGCAAAGATCCAGAAGCAGCCCGCATCTTCCTGCGTAAAGATGGCTCCCCTTATCAACCGGGCGATAAGTTGATACAAACCGATCTGGCAAATACACTGGAATTAATCGCCAAAAAAGGGCAAGAAGCGTTCTATCATGGAGATATTCCTAAACGGGTTGTAGAAGCAGCTAAAAAATCAGGCGGCATTATTACCGAAGCCGATTTCGCCAATTATAAGATCTCAGAAACAGCCCCCGTCACCTGTAGCTATCGCGGTTATAAATTTATCTCTTCACCGCCACCCAGTTCAGGAGGGGTAACAATGTGTGAAATCCTGAATATTCTGGAAGGCTACAACCTCAAAGAAATGGGATTCAACTCTGCTGATTATATTCACACACTGACGGAAGCAATGCGTCATGCCTATATGGACAGAAATACTCACCTTGGCGATCCGGAATTTGTTAAAAACCCAATCGATCGTTTACTGAGTAAAAGCTATGCCGAATCTCTGCGTAAAAAAATAAAACCAGGGGAAGCAACATTATCAGAAAATGTTCAGCCGGGTATTGAACCACATGAGAAACCAGAAACCACGCACTACTCCATTGTAGATAAAGAAGGTAATGCGGTTTCAACCACCTATACAATCAATGGGCTTTTCGGTGCTGTCGTCATCGCACCGGGAACAGGTTTCTTCCTCAATGATGAAATGGATGATTTCACGACAAAAATTGGTGAGAAGAATCTGTATGGACTGGTTCAAGGTGCGACTAACTCTATCGCCCCTGGTAAGCGCCCACTATCATCAATGAGCCCGACACTCGTCACTAAAGACAATAATATATTCCTTGTTCTGGGCTCACCCGGAGGCTCCCGTATTATCTCTATCACGCTACAAACTGCCTTAAACATCATTGATCACGGTATGCCTCCTCAGGAAGCGGTCAATAGCCCTCGTATTCATCACCAATGGTTACCAGATGAAGTTTATTATGAACAACGAGGTGTTTCTAAAGACTCACTGAATTTGCTGGAAAAAATGGGATATAAAATGGTGGAACAAACACCGTGGGGCGCAGCTGAGTTGATTATGGTAGGTTTACCAAAAGCCGCTAACGTTTCAAATACAGGTTCTTCAGGTAATGATGCTGCCGTATCTGGTCAAGTTCGTGAAAACTATTTCTATGGCGCCAATGATGTTCGGCGCCCAGCAGGTGCTGCTATTGGTTACTAACAACAGGTAATTCAGCAAACCATGTAGAAGAATATAAAGATAGCGGGATGGAACACCTTTCTCAGGCATGCCATCCCGCGCTTTCTCTAACTATCTGACGATGACAAACGGTCAAATAAACGGACCATCGTCACTGATGACTTTGACTTTCTTGTGAACCAGAACGTCCCCAAATACGGTCATAAATACCAAACACAACCAGAACCAACAGGGATGGCGCTAACCAAGCTAACCCTTGATCAGCCAATGGTAAACGAGTTGCCCAATTTGGTAATAAATACACCAGGGTTTCTGATGACTTGATAGCATCTAAAATACCAAACAGCAGACTGATTAGCATCACCGAAGCCAAAACACAGCTAAAATTATTCCACCAGCGCAGAGTAAAACTCAGAACAATCAAAACGATACAAGGTGGATAAATCGCAGTCAGTACCGGAATAGAAATATTGATCAAATGACTCAAACCAAGGTTAGAAGTCAGCATGGAGAACAAACCAAGGATCAGAACCAATGAACGATAAGACAAAGGCAGATAACGGCTGAAAAACTCAGCACACGCACAAGTCAATCCCACCGCAGTCACCATACAGGCGACAAAAATCAACACGGCGAGGAAAAGAGCGCCAACACCACCAAAAGTATGCTGAACATAGGCATGCAAAATTACAGCGCCATTTTCCGCATGAGGAATTAATGATCCACTGCCAGAACCCAGTTTGAACAGAGACAGATAAACCAACACCAGACCGAATCCGGCAATCACCCCTGCCCACGTCGCATAACGGGTCAACAATGAAGATGAAGCAACACCTCTTGAACGTGCCGCGTTAACGATAACAATACCAAATACCATAGCGCCTAAGGTATCCATCGTCAGATAACCGTTAACGAAACCACTGGAGAATGGGATTTGCTGATAAGCATCAATTGCAGGAATTGAGCCCCCCGCAGGCCAAAGTAGAGCGGCAACACCAAGTATACCTAACGCCAGCATTTTAATGGGCGCCAGCACATGCCCGACAGTATCAAGCAAACGACCAGGGTAAAGCGAAACAGCAATCACCAGGGCAAAATAAATCAGACTGTAAATAAAGAGTGATAATTCACCCGAACCGGCAAGGGGAGCAATGCCCACTTCAAAAGAAACCGTCGCAGTACGTGGAATTGCGAATAGAGGGCCAACAGCCAGATAACAAACCGTTGCCAGCAGCAACCCCGCAACCTTACCAATGGGTGAACTCAGCTCTTCAATACCACCGCCTACTTTTGCCAACGCGATGATTGTAATTACCGGTAAACCAACCGCGGTGACCAGAAAGCCTAATGCAGCTACCCAAACATATTCACCCGATTGTAATCCCACCATAGGAGGAAAAATAATATTTCCCGCTCCTACAAACAGGGCAAAGGTCATAAACCCTAACGCCCAAATATCCTTAGATGATAAACGATTTGTCATAATAATTGTTAATTTTTTGTTACCATTTTAATGGCTTGAATAATATAAACACCGCCAATAATTAAGCCCACATTGGCAATATTGAACCCTAATTTAACGATTTATTATCAAAATAATATTCACCTGTACCTGTTTAATACAGAACCATAGTGGTTATTATAGATAGAATCGCCAGCAACTGCCCACAAGTAAAACTTTTATAGTGCCAGAAGGCAATAGATAAACCAGAATGCAGAGTTATATACTACACTCTTTTTCAAAACCAGTGATTGCTGTTAGCTATCATTGAATACACACTATATGATTTGTGTTTTTTTTAACCTTCAAAGCTAATAATTAATTTCACAAGTTAATTATTGCTTTTAATTAAACCATTATTATCTCTTTTACTGGTTAATTTAGCCGGTACAATCAATCCTGACAGTAAAGTAAAACTGAAAGTTGTTCCTTGACCTATTTCACTGGAGATTTCAAGGTGGGAATGGTGGTGATGTAAAGCATGCTTAACAATAGCAAGACCGAGGCCGCTTCCACCCGTTTGCCTGGAACGGGCTTTATCTACCCGATAGAAACGTTCGGTCAAACGGGGTAAATGTTCTGCACTGATACCTGGTCCATTATCTTTCACGGTAAACTCGGCACCGTGGGAATTCGTTTTCCAACTGACATCAATCTGAGTGCCTTTCGGGGTATGATTAACCGCGTTATAAACCAGATTAGACATTGCACTGCGAAGCTGCTCTTCATTGCCGAAAACTTTTAGTTTTTCACTAATATCAAAATTAATTTTATAGCATTCATTACCAAGCGCGGCGGCTTCCTGGCGCAATACCTTAAGCATCAGAGGCACATCAACTATTTCATTCATATCAATCTGAGGAGCGGCTTCGATTTTAGAAAGCTGCAATAATTGCTTCACCAGACTATCCATCCTCCGGGTTTGCTCCTGCATTGTATTCAGCGCTTTATTACTCAGCGAGCCAGACACCTCCTGATCCTGCATGACTTCCAGATAACCCTGCAATACAGTTAAAGGGGTACGCATTTCATGGCTGACATTCGCAAAAAAGTCACGGCGGGCATTTTCCAGGGCCCGTTTCTGCGTCACATCCCTGGCAACCATTAATAGTTGCTCTCCAGAGTAAGGCATAACCCGAAACTCAACAGTGAAACCATTATTTAATTCTATTGATAACGGACGTGCAAAATCCCTGGAAAGCATATACCGATTAAAATCAGGATAACGAAGTAAATTAAAAATAGGCTGCCCATTGTCCTCAGGCCAACGAAAACCCAGTAAATGCTGGGCCAAACGGTTACACCAGAAAATATTACCCTCGGTTGTCATCATAACAATGGCATCCGGCAATAACTCAGCGCCACTACGAAACCGTTTGATCAACAGCGCCAGTTCACGGCGCCGTTTCCGGTTCCGTTGCTGCATTTGGTGAATACCGTAAAAAATCGGCTCCCATCCCCCCCTTCCCGACGGCGGCAACATCCTACGATCTAACCATAACCAATCCGAAAGTTTCAGCAAATTATAGCCATGCCATATCAGCGCCAAAAATACCGAAGCAAACAAACACCAGGACAAGTGACCAATAAATATCGACAAAACTAATGCAGGCAAACAAAAAAGAAACAGTTCTGAAACCAGTTTTTTCCAGGATAAACGTTCTAACACATCAGGTTCTCCGGTGCGCAAACTCAGTAACGGGTAGAAAAACGATAACCAGTACCGCGAACGGTCTGCACCATTTTATCATGACCACCAATCTCTAATACTTTACGTAAACGGCGAATATGTACATCGACAGTTCTGTCTTCAACATAAACATTTGCTCCCCAAACATAATTGAGCAACTGTTCACGGCTGTAGACCCGCTCAGGATGAGTCATAAAGAAATGAAGTAATTTAAACTCGGTCGGCCCCATATCCAGAGCCAGATCCTGGCTGGTCACACGATGGGAAGTGGCATCCAAAACCAAACCATCCATTTCAATGATATCTTCTACCACCATAGGTGAAATACGCCGCAATACCGCTTTGACTCTGGCAACCAGCTCTTTAGGAGAGAAAGGCTTGGTTATATAGTCATCTGCCCCAACTTCGAGGCCACGAACCCGATCTTCCTCTTCACCACGTGCCGTCAGCATCATCACCGGAATATCACGGGCATTATTATCCCGTTTCATTTGTTTGATTATCTGCAAACCAGAACCACCAGGGATCATCCAATCCAATAACACCAAATCAGGATAGGGCTCAGATAAACATGCCAGCGCGGAATCATAATCTTCCGCCTCTACCGGCTGATAGCCATTTTTTTCCAGCACAAAACAGACCATCTCACGAATCGGAGCTTCATCTTCAACGACCAGAATACGTCTTGTCATGGTTAGTCCTGTTAAATATTGAGATAAACGCGACTGAGTTTTAAAAGGCATTATGCGTCAGTTTTATGACAGATTTATGAAATCCTGCCTCGGCTATCCTCCACCTGCAATCTGTTTCGCAATAATTAATTCAAACAACTATCATATTTCATCATGAATGCGAAGCAACTCGGAGATATATTCACAAAGCCAGATTTAAAGGCGACATTCAGAATATAGCCATTATAATCATCATTCACTTTAATCCATTGCGGCGGAATTATGCGTATTATTCACACTTCGGACTGGCATCTTGGCCAATATTTTTTTACAAAAAGCCGGGCTGCTGAACATCAACATTTTCTGCGTTGGCTGATTAAACAGGTTGAAAATTACCAGGTCGATGCATTAATTGTTGCCGGAGATGTGTTTGATACCGGATCGCCGCCCAGTTACGCCCGTGAGCTATATAATCACTTTGTTGTTGAACTGCAACCTACTGGCTGTCAGTTAATTATCCTTGGTGGTAATCATGATTCCGTGGCAACGTTGAATGAATCAAAGGAACTGCTTTCCTGCCTGAATACCACCGTCATTGCCCATGCGGAAGAAGACCCGCAGAAGCAAATAAAAGTGCTCAACACCAAAGAAGGCAATACCGGCGCCATCCTCTGTGCAATCCCTTTTCTGCGTCCAAGAGATATTATGACCAGCCTGGCAGGTCAGTCAGGAGAACAAAAACAACTGGCATTACAGGAAGCGATTGCAGAACACTATGATCAACTCTATCAGCAAGCACGTAAATTACGTGATGAACTGGATTTACCCTTACCTATTATTGCCACCGGGCATCTAACCACCGTTGGCGCCTCAACCACAGATTCAGTCCGGGATATTTATATTGGTACACTTGATGCCTTCCCGGCGCAAGCTTTCCCACCGGCAGACTATATTGCACTTGGGCATATTCACCGGCCACAAATCGTGGCTAAATCTGAACATATTCGCTACAGCGGTTCCCCCATACCGCTCAGTTTTGATGAAGTCGGACAGGAGAAAAGTGTCTGTTTGGTGGAATTTACCCAAGACAAACTGGCATCCATTACACTTTTACCTATTCCTCAATATCAACCCATGCAGCTTATCAGGGGTGACCTGCAACAAATTGAACAGCAATTACAGACTTTTAATGACTATAAAGGCGAGCAACCCGTCTGGTTAGATATTGAAGTTGCCACACAAGACTATCTCCATGATATCCAGAAAAGAGTTCAATCAATGGTTGCGAAACTTCCTGTTGAAGTCATTCTGCTGCGGCGTAGTAAAACACAGCGACAAAATATGCTGGCACAAGAAAACAGAGAAACCTTGACAGAACTCAGTGTTAACCAGGTTTTTACCCGTCGGCTTGAGCAATCAGAACTTGAAGATGAAGAACACAAAAAACGTCTGACCACCCTTTTCGAACAAACACTGAATAATATCTATCAGGATAAAAACAAGGAGGAACAGGCATGAAAATTCTGAGTCTGCGACTGAAAAACATTAATTCATTACAAGGTGAATGGAAGATTGATTTCACAACAGAGCCGTTTGCCAGCAGTGGCCTATTCGCAATAACCGGCCCTACCGGTGCGGGTAAAACCACATTATTGGATGCCATCTGCCTTGCCCTTTATCACGAAACACCGCGCCTGACAGTTTCAGCATCACAAAATGAGCTGATGACCCGCCACACAGCAGAATCCCTAGCTGAAGTTGAGTTTGAAGTGAAAGGTGTTGCTTACCGCGCTTTCTGGAGCCAACGGCGAGCGCGCAACCAGCCGGACGGCAATCTGCAAGCCCCAAAAGTGGAACTCGCATTCAGCAGCAACGGCAAAATTCTGGCAGATAAGATCCAAGATAAGAAAGAGAAAATTATCGAAATTACCGGATTGGATTACGGTCGTTTCACCAAATCCATGCTGTTATCCCAAGGAGACTTCGCTGCTTTTCTCAATGCTCAACCCAATGAACGGGCTGATTTATTAGAAGAATTAACCGGTACTGAAATTTACGGTATTTTATCCCAACAAATTTACCAGCAACATAAAGAAGCCCAGTCAGAACTGGGTATTCTGCAAGCCAAAGCCTCTGCCATTGATTTGTTAACGGAAGGACAGCATCAACAATATCTCGAGCAACAGCAACAACTCGCGGATTCTGAATCACGACTGAATCAACAAATAAAAACCCTGCAACATTCGGAGCAATGGCTGATCCGTGAGGAAGAACTTCAACAATTTGCTACTGAAAATCAGGTTGTTTTACAACAGGCAGAAAACGCACTTACCCACGCAGAACCGCAACTGCAAAAACTGGCCGACAGTGAACCAGCCGAAACGCTTCGCCCATTGCTGGATGACAAAAATCGAACTCAATATGAGCATCAGAGAATCAGTAAGCAGTTGGAAGATATGCGCCAACAACTTCAACAGCAGCAGCAAACACTCACGCCGATACAACAAAAAGTGACTGATACCGACTCTGCCAGAGCAACACATCAACAACACCGGCAGCAACAAGAAAAACTGATATCAGAACAGGTGATCCCATTGGATCATCAGATTGATGGTCAGATTAAAGATCTTAATCTTACTCAGCAACAAATCAGCGAACAGAAAACAGCGCTTGAAAACAGTTGCCAGCAATATGACACGGCAAACCAACGCTCCCAGTCATTAACCAACCAAAGAAAACAACTGGAAAACTATTTCGAACAGCAGACTTACCATCAATATTTCGGTGAAAAAATTGCTTTCTGGCAACACCAATTCTCCTGGCGGCAAGATCAGCAGCAACAAATTAATCACCAAAATCAAAAAATTGACAAGCTCAATGCCGAAATCACACAACTTAGCGATAACCTGAATAAACAAGAAGCAGACCTAAAACAACAGATTGAAAATAACCAACCATTAAAACTGGCATTTGAACAGGCAGAGCAGCAATTTTTTCATCTGCAAAAGCAATATTCACCAGAGAAATTACAAAAACAATTAGCTGAATATCAGGAACAACTGCCGCGGCAACATAAACTGGAAATACTGTCCCCGCAAATCCTGCAATTACAAACCACAATTGCCAGTAATCGTGTTCGTTTACAACAACCGGAAAAATTATTAAAGGAACTTCCTGTTCAAATTGGCGCTATTGATAAACAACTCTCAGACAAACAGCAACATTTAGCAGATCTTTCTCAACGCATTCAGTTAGAACAAAAAATTGTTAGTCTGGAAAAAGAGCGCGCGCAACTCAAAGAAGGTGTTCCTTGTCCACTTTGCGGTTCTGAACATCACCCGGCTATTCAAGCTTATCAAAAGATTGAATTGTCAAAATCAGAGCAACGGCTAAAAGATTTACGTCAGGAATTTGAAGAACTGCAAACTACCAGAATATCGTTAGTGAATAAAAACGAGTTTCAACAGCAACAATACAACCATATTTTGCAAGAAATTACTGACGCTGAACCAAAATTGAATTCATTAATTCAACAATGGCAGCAAACTTGCGAAACATTACAAACTGAAATTTCTCCTTCAGATAAACCGGCACTTGAAATATTTGTACAGCAGAACCAATCGGCTTATCAGCTTTGTCTGGCCCAATTAGCTAAATTTGAACTGACAGAAAAAGAACATCAAAAAACAGAAAAAGTACTAACAGTTCATAAAGAACAGATTAAAAAAATTGAGCAAAGCATTGAGCTGGATAAACAACAATACAATGCCCTAACAAAATACCTCGCTGAACTGCAACCAGAGATACAGCAACAACAGAATAAGCTGGCTGATGTTATTGAAAAAATGACTTCTGAATTACAGGAATATGATTTATCACTGCCAATTCTGAATGATGCTGAAAACTGGCTGCAACAACGTAGAAATGAGTGGCAGGTATATCAAAACTGCCGTGAAAACTGGCAACAAATCCAAAAAGAACAAGCTGTTATTCAAAATCAGCTTGAATCATTGAGTAAACAAAAAGAAGAATACACATCCCGTTTAAACATATTTAATCAAAAAGAGCAACAACAGAAACAGCAACTCGCAGAGACGCAACAACAGCGCCAAAAACTATTTGGTGAACAGTCGGTCGCGAAAATGACTCAGGCATTACAGCAACAATCTCAGCTGTTGGAAGAAAAATACAAACAGGCACTGTCACATCTGCAACAAGCACAATCCAGTATCAGCCAGCTTACCGGCGCAATTCATGAGATTGAAAAAAACAGCAAACAAGCTGAACAACAAAAACAGCAGTCAGAACAAAATTTCAACTCTGCATTAGCTGAAAGTATATTTACCGATCAAAGTACCTTTGAAGCAGCCCTATTATCACCAGAGCAACGTAAGGAGCTGCAACAACTCAAAGAACGGCTCGAACAACAACAGATACAAGTCAAAGCCTTGTGTCAAAAAGCAGCAGAAGCCCTGCAACAACATCTGAAAAATCGCCCTGAATTACTTTCTCAACAGACAAAATCACAACTGACTGAACAGTTGAAAAGCACCACTGATGAGCTGAAAAGAAACACCTTACAACAAGGAGAATTAAGAAACCTGCTTGGTAATGACGCAGTACGCCGCCAACAACAAAAATCCTTGCTGGAAGAGATCAACCATTGCCAACAAAATTATGATGACTGGAGTTACCTGAATAACCTGATTGGTTCAGCAGATGGCGCTAAATTCCGCCGTTTTGCCCAAGGACTAACACTGGATCATCTGGTTCATCTTGCCAATCAACGGCTGAGAAAACTTCACGGACGCTATTATTTACAACGCAAAAACAGTGATGGTCTTGAACTGCAAGTCGTTGATACCTGGCAAGCCGATGCCATTCGTGATACCAAAACGCTTTCCGGTGGTGAAAGTTTTCTGGTCAGCCTCGCTCTGGCTTTAGCTTTATCTGATTTAGTCAGCAATAAAACCTGTATTGATTCACTATTCCTGGATGAAGGCTTTGGCACACTTGACCCAGAAACTCTTGATATTGCACTCGACGCTCTGGACCATCTGAATGCTTCCGGGAAAACTATTGGTGTTATAAGCCACGTCGAAGCCATGAAAGAACGGATCCCAGTACAGATTAAAGTTAAAAAAGTTAATGGACTTGGAATAAGTAAACTCTCACCTGAGTTTCGTTATAATAAACAATAGCGGAAAATAATGAAAAGCCATCATTAAAATGAAAGCACCATGGCAGGATTCCACTTTTTTATCCTGCCATGTTTAATTCATTTATCAGCTATTCTATATTCCGCTTATTTTATATTTACCTAACAGACTATAATCATTTAAAATCGAGAATACAGAAGTATTAAAGACTTTATATCAAGGCGGATTTAACTCAATAAATACAACTTTTCAGAAGGAAAGTTAATCTCATTTAATCGAAAACCATTAATCGCGAGTTGAAAAGAAATCCACACGTAAAATAATATTATCTGAACAGATAAGTATTAAAGTGCTTTCTCCCCGGTTATTTTACGGAGAAAACCCTAAAAATAACGAAATTAAAAAAAGGATAAAATGATTAATTTGGCAGGATTTAAACGCTGAAAAAGGAGGAATGATTATCCGAAAAAACAACAAGGGGTATTTTTATCTCATCAAGCCATTTACTTGCTGATTTATGAAGAAAAAATAAATGGTGGTGACCGATGAAAATCGCCTTGGATTGCCAGTAAAGATAAAACAGGTATGATTAGCTTTCGTTAAAAGTAAAACACGATATTCGATGATGATTAAATTTAATAAAAAACAGGTGTTAGAATCGGTAAAAACAACAGTAAAAACTTTATACCGGTTAAAACCATAAGTTGAAACAATGACTTTTAATAACAGTTTAAAGCCTGCCCATCATAAAACTCAGAACAGGCCCGGCGGGATCCCACTTTGTTTACCCTGCTATATTGAATTCATTTATCAGCGATTCTATACTCCACTTATTTTACATTTACCTAACTTACCATAATCATTTAAAATCGAGAATACAGAAGTATTAAAGACTTTATATCAAGGCGGATTTAACTCAATAAATACAACTTTTCAGAAGGAAAGTTAATCTCATTTAATCGAAAATCATCAACCATTAATCGCGAGTTAAAAAGAAATCCGCACGTAAAATAATATTATCCGAACAGATAAGTATTAAAGTGTTTTCTCGCCGGTTATTTTACGAAAAAAACCCTAAAAATAACGCAATTAAAAAAGGATAAAACGGCTAATTTGGCAGGATTTAAGCCCTGAAAAAAGGAGTGATTACCAGAAAGAAAACAAGGGGTATTTTTCAGGGCGGAATTCCACTTTGTTTACCCTGCTATATTTAATTCATTTATCAACTATTCTATATTCCACTTATTTTACATTTACCTAACTTACCATAATCATTTAAAATCGAGAATACAGAAGTATTAAAGACTTTATAGCAATGCAGATTTAACTCAATAAATACAGCTTTTCAAAAGGCGAGTTAATCGCATTTAATCGAAAACCATTAATCGCGAGTTAAAAAGAAATCCACACATAAAATAATATTATCCGAACAGATAAGTATTAAAGTGTTTTCTCGCCGGTTATTTTACGAGAAAAACCCTAAAAATAACGCAATTAAAAAAAGGATAAAACGGCTAATTTGGCAGGATTTAAGCCCTGAAAAAAGGAGTGATTACCCGAAAAAAACCAAGGCGTATTTTTCAGGGCAGGATGCCACTTTGTTTACTCTGCCATGTTTAATCCATTTATCAGCGATTCTATATTTCACTTATTTTACATTTACCTAATTTTCCATAATTACTTAAAAAGCGCGAATAAAGAGGCATTAGAGGGCGAGATTCCGGTATATGAGTATATTCAAGCCATTGAAAAACGGCGAAGAAAAGCTGGCAGGCCTGTATACTTCCGGCTAGAAGTTTTTTAAGGGAAACCCAGATATGCGGAAAGGCTTTAGCGAACCTATACAAGCTATTGATGAATTTATTAAAACTAAAACAGAATATTAAAATATTATTTTGCATAATTTAAAAAACATTTATTCCAATCATTATTTTATTCTATTTAGGATATTTTCAGATTTTAACCTTATTGTCATATGAATTTATTTTCCAGTGAGTTACTGTAACATCATGAAATATAAAAAATCCCAGAGGAAATAGGTGGATAATAGTTCACAGCCATTAATATTTCCTTTCCCTTATACAAAAATAATTAACCCTGTAAGTTATAAAAACACTCCACTATTATTTTTCTGAACTAAACTATAATTTGCGCCAATTGAGACAAATCACCTGCACGATAATTTAATATGTTAATTACAAAGAAATATTATTTAATTTAAGAGGAGTATATGAGCCAGAAAAATGATTTCAAAGCTTTTTCCATTAGTGATAATGCTAATGTAGCGAGTCAAGAAAAATATGAAGATAGCCAAAATTTGCAGATGGGATTTCCATTAGAGAATATCACCACTCATGTATTAAATAAGGCATTACGTCAATCGTCAACAATAGCCTCTGTTGTAGCTAATTTTATTGCAACACAATCTGTCGATGATGTTTTGGATGATGGTGATATAGCTAAACTCATTGCCCAATTAAATCGAGCGTTAGAGCAAAAAATCACAGCAGAAATTCCCAGTGCCTCATTATCACAAAAAGGTACTGTTCAGCTTACCGATATTTTTGGTGATAGTGACACACTGGCAGTGACACAAAAGCTTGCTCAGGAAATCATAAATTCATTGCGTGAAAATATTGATGATAAAGTACCCAACAGCCGGAAAATAAATGGTAAGGCGTTGACTGAGGATATTAATCTGAATGCGAGTGATGTGGGAGCATATACACGAGCAGAGGTAGATAAGCTAATTAAAACAACCAGTGAAACTCCCGTTGGGGCCCCTATTCCTTGGCCGTTGCCCCATCCACCCATCGGTTATTTCACTTGTAATGGTTCAGCTTTTAATAAATTACAGTACCCAAAATTAGCGGAAGCTTATCCTAATGGTAGGTTGCCCGATTTAAGAGGTGAGTTTATTCGTGGCTGGGATGATAGTAGAGGAGTAGATCCATCTCGTTCATTATTGTCATGGCAAGAAGGAGCTTATTTGTTACAGGAAGTTGGTTATGGTGATAATATTGTTACCTTCTCACTAAATGAGCGTGAAAAATTGAAGTGGGATGTTCCTGGAAATAGCGATATTTCGGCAAGAGTTAAATATACTGGAGGTAAGCATACCGCAATTGGAATAGCGACTAAGGACTATATAGGAGTATCAAGACCTCGCAATATCGCATTTAACTACATCGTAAAGGCAGAATAATAATGACACAAAATTATATTTCAGATTCAGAAACCGCCATATTAGGTGAAGATGGTTTAGCGACTCAAGCCGGCTGGATAAAGGTTTATCATGCTAATACTTATTCGAAGGAATTCACTGGGACTGATTTCGAATATGTTGCAGAAGGTGTAGGTTTGTCGGCACATTCTTACCTTGATGCACCAGATCTTCCCAATGGGGATAATATGGCTGTACGCCGCAGTGAGGACGAAAGTCATTGGGAAATCGTACCTGACCACCGGGGGAAAATAGCTTACGACACGCAGACAGGCGCACAACAAGAAGTAATTGAATTGGATGAATTACCAGAAACATTGACATTCAAGCAACCAGCTACCGAGTTTGACAAGTGGGATGGTGAAAAATGGGTAACAGACGTTGAAGCACAAAAGGCCAGTCAAATTAACCAAGCAGAACAACAACGTGCCGCTCTTCGCCGACAAGCCGATGAAGTTATGACTGTGCTACAGTATGCCGTTGAAACTGAAATGGCATCGGAAGCTGAAAAAGCGTTATTGTTGGGTTGGAAAAAGTATCTGGTATTATTAAGTCGGGTTGATATTTCATCAGCGCCCAATATTAACTGGCCTGAAAAGCCGCAAGAATAATAGCGTTAAAATTTTACCCTCTTTAGATATTGATAAAGAGCTGTTTTTTAATCCTCTCTTTGACTTAATAAAAGCTCGTATAAAAGCGAGCTCATCGATATTTTATGAGTAATTGGTGTGAATTATAGGGAGTCGTTTCTAATAATTGAATCTACCAATTAAAAATTACTTTTTATGATGAAAATCTCCATAAAAAGTAAGATCCGGTCCTGATGAGCTGCTCCCGAAAAATTAAGTCTGTATTGAAGATTTCAACTGCTGGAAATGAAAAAGGTATTTTCATTTCCAACAATCTCTAATACAGCGCTTTATTCATCATAACAGGCGATTAAGCGCCAAGCGTTGCACCACCATCAATGACAATATCTTGTAAAGTAATATGGCTGGCGAGATTAGAAGCCATAAACAAGACCGCATCAGCAATTTCTGTTGGCGTCGCTATCTTCCCAAGTGGGATGCCAAGTTTAAACAATTCAGAAGATCCCTGAATGACTTGCTGTTTAAACGCTTCTGTTTGCCACATACCACGCTGCATTGGTGTATCTGTCGATCCTGGTGAAATAAGATTACAACGAACGCCATAAGGTGCTAATTCCAGCCCAACACTCAGGCAGAGACTACGCAGTGCAGCCTTAGAAGCACAATAGGCCGACATGCCAACACGAGGAACATGAGCCGCATT
Source organism: Photorhabdus thracensis (assembly GCF_001010285.1). Classification (GTDB taxonomy): domain Bacteria; phylum Pseudomonadota; class Gammaproteobacteria; order Enterobacterales; family Enterobacteriaceae; genus Photorhabdus; species Photorhabdus temperata. The sequence goes on from NZ_CP011104.1 coordinate 636,247, forward strand.
TGATGCAATAGTGACAATTGCCCCCGCCTTCTGGCGTTGGAACTGGGGAATAGTCGCCTGAAATAGATTGAATGCCCCTCCCGCATTGACAGACAAGCACTGTTGCCAATCTTCAAATGTTATCTCTTCAGCCGCACCAAGGCGTAAGATTCCAGCACCATTGACCAGTACATCAAGTTGTGGCTGTTGTGCAAGGAGCTGTTCACAACAGCGCGAAACAGCAATAGGATCACTGATATCAAGCAAATACGGTATAAAAGGCAAATCCCCCTCAGGGAACGTGATGTCAAACCCAATCACCTTCGCGCCGGCTTGCTGAAAACGATAAGCCGTCTGGTAACCAATACCACTACCGGCACCAGTTACCCAGACAATTTTATCGCTAAAATCAAGCGCAATACTCATTTCAGGCTCCCTGACGCTCAGTGAATAATGCCATCCAACCATTTATTGTTGGATTTTTCATTAACGAAATAAAATCCATTTCATATCCTTGCTGCCGCCAATGGGAAATGAGAGACATAATGCGTACAGAATCCAGCCCATAATCAAGCAAGTTCTCATCATCACCAATATCGTCGCTATCCTCATCTAATAAAGGCAGTAATAACGCTTTGAGGCGGGTTTTATTCCATTGCTCTTGTTTTACATCTAAGGCAACAAGAAGCTGTTCGGTAGTCTCTACACGCCCACAGCGCCCAGCGGTATATTTAAGCGCCATCATATGTTCTTCATAACTGAAATCGGCTAAAGCATCCGCAACCATAAAGGGCTGTATATCACGCATAAACGCATCAGTCGCTGTCATTAGACAGCCAATATGTGCGTAAACACCGCAGATAATAAGTTGATCACGCCCAGCTATTTTGAGCTGTTGCTCAAAATCAGTGCGCTGAAATGCGCTATATCGCCATTTATCCATGACAATATCACCAGCCTGCGGTGCAAGTGCATCTGTAATTTTTTGCAGTTCAGGGTGGCAGTTCAGCCCTGGTCCCCACATATCATTTAACAGCGCCCTCTCCTCATCACTCTGCTGGTTAGGTTGAGCGGAATAAAATACCGGTATTCCATTTTCCCGGCAGATTTCTATCAGCCTGGCAATATTAGTCACGACTTGATTAATTAATGGACTATTTTCTTCCCAGAAGTTAAGAAAATAATTTTGCATATCATGAATTAATAACGCAGCCCGATTTTTATCCAATGACCAATTGACCTTGTTTGTCGGAAGTCCTTCTGCCACAGGTAAGTCATAACTATTAAGTTTAGGAATACTCATTTCTTTCTCCAACGAGTGGTGGCTGAACAAATTGTTTAGCAAGTTGACGTAATTGTTGCTTGTCTATTTTTCCGACAGATGTTATCGGCAGTGAGGGAACAGGTTCAAACCGGTCAGGTAATTTATAATCTGCTATTCCCTGCTCACGCAGATAACGCCGTAAGACTACGGCTTTTATCGGTTTTCGTAATACGACAAAAGCACAGCTTTTTTCACCCATTAGCGAATCAGGAATAGCGACAAGCGCGGCATAAATGACATCAGGGTGCCGAAGCAGCAGGTTCTCAATTTCCTCAGCCGCAATTTTTTCCCCACCGCGATTGATTTGATCTTTTTCACGCCCCACGACTTGTAAATAACCATCAGGCGCCATGATGACGAGATCACCAGAACAGTAGAATCCATTGCTATCAAAACATTGCTGATTATGCTGTGGACTGCGGTAATATCCGCGGAAAGTATAAGGCCCCTGAGTCATCAATCGGCCAGCGACACCGGGAGGAACAGGATTGCCATCGTTATCAGCAACCCAAACTTCATCATCCTGACTGGTCGGACGGCCTTGCGTTGTAAAAATATGCTGTTCGTCATCATCTAGCCGGGTATAGTTCACTAATCCTTCAGCCATACCGAAAACTTGTTGTAACTGGCATCCCATCTCTTTTGGAATACGTCTTGCCAGGCTCTCGCTTAACCTTGCCCCACCGACCTGTAGCAGTCGCAAGCTTTTTAGTGCGTCACGGCTACCACTAAGTGCTATCGCTTCAAGCCATACACTGACTGCTGGCGGTATCAATGCAGTAACATTCACCTGATGTTGTTGGATAAGCGGAAAACAGCAATCAGCACTGGGGTTATTCGCTAAAATGACCAGCCCTCCGCTGTAAAACGCTCCTAATGCCCCCGGTGAGCTCATAGGAAAGTTATGCGCAGCAGGAAGTGCACATAAATAGCGAGTTTCAGCATCAAACTGGCAAATTTCCACACTGGCGCGAATACTGTAGTAATAATCATTATGCGTTCGGGGAATAAGTTTAGGTGTCCCTGTACTCCCCCCCGACAATTGGAAAAATGCTACTTCATCAACCGGTGTTGGATTAGCGATAAAATCACCCGCGCCTTCTGCCAATAGCGTCTCAAAATCCAGAATACTGCCATTATCACCACGTAAGACAACGTGACACAAAGACGGCGTACAGGCTCTGAGCTCATCAATAAAATTGTCGTCGCTAAACAAGGAATGGTTGCGATCGGCAATCAACAATGCGGGGTTAATCTGATCAGCATAAGCACAAAGTTCACTGCGCTGATGGCTAAATATAGCGTTAACCGGAACTACCCCAAGCCGTAATAAGGCAAAGAAAACAATATAAAACTCGGCCTCATTCCCCAATTGAACTAAGGCAGTTTGTCCTCGTTTAACGCCTTGTCGTTGTAATGCTGCGGCCAAACTATCCACCAGCAGGTTAAGTTCAGCATAGCTGAACTGGCGATCTCCACAGATAAGCGCAATTTGCCCGTTGTTTGACTGACGGGTCAAAATGTCACTAAGCGGGAGATCTATCCAATAACCACACTGACGATAGCGCTGTTCCAGCGCTTTCGGCCAACGATTAAATTCAACTATCATGCTGGGCATGCCTCCTGTGAAAACTCGAATGCACGCATCATCGTTGAAAACTTAACCTCTGTTTCCTGCCACTCTGACTCTGGTTTCGAATCAGGCACAATGCCAGCTCCCGCAAACAGTCTTACCCGTGAACCATTCACTTCACCACAGCGGATAGTCACCACCCACTCACCATTCCCTTTCTCGTCACACCACCCCACAATGCCGCCAAAGAGGTTTCGTTTAAACGGCTCTAATTCCTCAATTAAGTTCTTCGCGGCCTGATACGGTGTGCCACAGAGGGCCGGAGTCGGATGAAGCAGGCAAGCAACAGAAAGTGCATTTTCCTGTGGTGCCTTTAACTCTCCCTCAATATCGGTGGCAAGGTGCCAAAGTACTGGCGTGCTGATAGTGGAAGGCATTTCAGAGATATGTAGTTTTTCACAACGGCTTTCGAGTACGTTTCTCATCATGTCGGTTACCAACCGATGCTCATAATTATCTTTGACGGACTGAATAAGCGCCTGGCGTAATTTATAATCATCTTGCTGGTTTTCACTGCGCTTTGCAGAGCCTGCCAGTGGCTGAGAAAAGATAGTATTGCCCTGTTTACGCACTAATAATTCTGGGCTCGCACCAATCAATGCCCCATTTTCCAACGGAACATGGAAGTTATAACACCAACTATTTTGCTGATTAAGATGCCGTAATAGTTGAATTGAATCTAATGGCTGATGGGTTTCGATATCGAGTAACCGCGAAAGAACAACTTTGTCTAATGTATGATTGCGCATTGCATCAATCGCAGTGTTCACCATCTGGCTAAAGTGTGCTTTATCGGGCCACTGGCTGCGTCTTTTTTCTGTATAGATTGAATTGGAAATAAGCGAGGGAAACTGCTTTCTTTGGAACCAATTGCATTGTTCAGGGACAAAAAGTGCCGTATTTTGCTGTTTATCGAATGGAATTGCACCCACCAGAACAGGATTTTCAATCCCATCGCTCTTCGCTTGCTGGAATAATTGACGTATTTCTTGCTGAATCAGGCTATCAGGGTTTGCTGCATCATCAAGTGGCTTTGACACAATCGCATATTGCCCCTGCGCCAACAGACTTTTACTGGATGAAAGAAACAGAAAATCCTTATTATTAAGATCATTAAAACCAGTCAGCAAAGTATCTCTATATAGATCTGGCACAAGTTTTACCTCTATCTGTTAATCGTGTGATCACGAAAATGGAATTCTTGCCTCGACATAACTTTGCATCAATTGCTATAAATAAAATGATGACTAAAATTGCCAATAATAGAATTTCGATATGATTCAATTTTATAAAAATGTATATGTTTAAAACATTTCTCTCTTATTCCATTTGGAGATCTCATTTCGCACCATCCTGTTATTCTGCCTGATATTAAAAGTTATTGATTGAATCGATCAGGCATAGCTCAACGATATTAATATTATTATTAAAAAATACATTTAAAAATCATATCTATCCCTTCGTAAAACGCCGTCCCTGTGGAATAATTAAGGGAGTATGGCTGACAGGATCATCAATAATGACACAATCGAGTCCAAAAACCTCAGAGACTAATGTTGTCGTAATGATCTCACCAGGCGCCCCTTCCACCACAATCCGTCCCCCCGCCATCACAATCAAATGATCTGCATACCGGCAAGCCTGATTCAAATCATGAAGCACAGCGATCAGCGTATATCCGGATCCTTGATTAAGGTGACAAAACAACTCAAGCAACTCAATTTGATGAGCAATATCAAGATAAGTTGTCGGTTCATCAAGCAGTAACAATGGCGTTTGTTGAGCCAGCACCATAGCAACCCAAACCCGTTGACGCTGCCCACCTGAAAGTTCATCAACAACGCATTCAGCAAGCTGGGTCACACCGGTCGCATCCATTGCCTGGCGCACAGCTTCATAATCCTCATGACTCCATTGACGTAATAACCGCTGGTGGGGAAAACGCCCGCGCGCGACTAAATCAACCACTTTGATCCCCTGAGGAGCCTGCACACTTTGCGGTAATAATCCCAGCTGACGGGCCAAAGCGCGTGTTGGTATAGTGTGAATATCATGACCATCAAGGCAAACCCTGCCATATTCCGGGCGCAGCAGACGACATAAACTTCTCAACAGCGTGGATTTGCCACAGCCATTAGGACCGATAATCACGGTAAAACGACCATCAGGGATACGCAGATTCAGTTCATCACAGACGATATGTTCACCGTAACCCAAGCGCAATTCTTCTACACTCAAGCGACAAGGTGATAAAACACTTTGGTTATCATGTTCTAGCGTTAGCGTTGCCATCAATTCTCTCACAAAAACGTTAGCCATCAGTCTGCATCAATATTCATATCAATGCAGACTGCAAGAGATTATTCAGTGTTGAATAGAACCCCTGGGATTCAAAGGGTATCTATGCACTCGGATAATCTTGGCAAAATCGCCCCAAGCGGTATATTGCTATCCTGTGTTTTTGCAAACAGCGTCAAGATGCCATTGATAGTCTCTGATATTTGAGCGATTTGAGCCGCACTATAACGATCTGAACGATAATTAAACAAAACACGTACCGTTTCTTCACCTATCATCTCTTCCATAATTTCAAAGTGAAGCCCCAGTAGCGATTCCTGCTTTTCCAAAACGATCTGTTGAAATGCAATATGGCTTCCATCCAACATATGGAACTCACCGCTCAAACTATTTTTTGCATGTAACTGAATATATACCTCGAATAAATGATCTTTTCCTTGATCTGCACCTGATAAAGCTTCCTCAATCAGATCAATGGGGATATCGGTATAAGGCAACGAGTCGTTGATGTTGTTCTTAACCTGAGTGATCAGATCAGTAAATGTCATCTGTTCAGTAAAGCGAACCCTGTGTATCACAACCGTGGTAAAATAACCGACAGTGTCAAAGAAGCTCGCATCATCTCGTCCTGAAGCCGATGTTCCCACAATAAGATCATCGGTTGCCCCCAGTAAATTGAGCGATGCAACAATACTGGCGTAAAGAATATTAAAGAATGAAGCGCCATTTTTTCTGGCAAGTGACTGCAAGCCTTGAGCCACCACTTTTTCAATCTCAAACTCAATGCCTTCACAGGAATTCGCCTGCCCGGATAACTCGCTGGCCGGATTTTTAAAAATGGGCTCTCCGCTTGGCGCGCCCCGTAAATTATTAACCCAATAATCAAGATGAGACTGATTCATTCCCTCATTATTTTGCCTGATTGCATATTGAAGGAATGGTAAAGGTTGCTCTTGCCATGTTGGCATCTCATTTATCAACCTGTATTTATAGGCATGTTTCAGCTCTTCCATGAGCAAAGTAACAGACCACTCATCAAGTGCCACATGATGAAATAACATGGATAAAAACTGCTGCCCTGAGGCGTTATCGGTGACAAATTTAATGCGCAAAGGCAGTTCTTCAGATAGATCAAACTGATATTTCCCCTCTTTTTTTAATATTTCTTCTGAGGAAAGGAGACCATATTCATGAGAACCCCAAAACCACTGATAGCCCGATAAATCCTTCATTGGAACGACACGTTGATAGACTCCGCCCTCTTCCTCATAAAATAGGCTACGCAATACAGAATGTCTTTGCAGTACATCAAAAAAAGCTTGCTTAAATACCTGCTCATTAATAATTGCAGAAAATTTTAAAATAAAAGGTAAGTTGAAGATATCGTTGAAATCAAATGCCGCATACGCTTTCCATAGAGATTTTTGCGCAAGGGATAAAGGTGCGACAGCCGAAATATCTTCTTCAGATTGTTCTTCGCTCAATTCATCTTTGTTTTCATCAATAGGATCATGACATTGCGCATATTCAGCAAGTTTCAACGCGGTCGGATAACTAAAGAGATGGTTAATATGGATCTCTATATTATGTAAGCTCAGTAATCTGCCTATCACGCGGGTGGCAATGAGTGAATGCCCGCCAAGATCGAAAAAGTCATCACTGGCTGTCATTTCTGGTGAGGAGAGCGCTTGCCTAAATTCATTCAGGATAATATTGGCTATTTTACGATGGCTATCGCTTTTGTCAGTTGCCTCATGCTCTTTTTGCTGTTTGGCGATAATAAGTGCTGTATCACTAATATCCTCATGTTTTTTCTTCGCTGGAAGCGAAAAAACAGACGTAAGTTCTGGCGCAATAGTGACATCTTGTTCATGAATAAATGTACAAAAACCTTCTAACAAAAATGCGCCAATATGTGCGGATACTGACGGGCCCGTTATTAATTCAAGAAACCATTGCCCATCATTTACATTTCCAGCTGCCAGCGAGATATCAAAATGCGCGTTTAATGGTGGAATGGGTAATAACTCAACCATTGCATCATTCAACCTGAGTGATGGCTGGGATTGATTAAGCCAAGTCACAAGGATATGTGGGCTGTTATGTCCGAACTCCACCTCATTGCCAATTTGTAGATTGCCGCTTTCTATCTGCCTTTCAAGATCGGCAATTATTTTATCCAAGCTTTTGTCATCCCGGCACACACGCAACGACATTAATTCTGAGTAGAAAAATGGGCTGTTGAGTTCATCATGTGTATATTCCGGGCCGCACGACACACTGACATTCACGTCCAAATGAGAGCCTATCATAGCAATATAGTAACCAAATAATGCTGTTACTGTTGCCAATGATGAATATGCTGTGTTCTCCGCAGGCAACAATGGAGCAAGTGCATCAACATTAATTGTAGTACGATACCTGCCCACAAGACGATGATGAAGAGAATCATCAAGGTAACTGATTTTACCCGTTTCTTTAATTAACGCCCCCCTAGCGGTATCGGATTTATAGAGCCAGGGAATGCCAATCTTTCCAGACTCACATGATAACCATTTAGCCGGGATTGCCTTGCGAAATATATCTTCCTTGCCAAATCCGATAGTCTTCAGACCATTATTATAGACATCAGAAAGCATGGTAAGCATCTGCGGCCATGACATGCTATCTCTCAGAATATGATGCACAATCACACCTAAAATAACCCCATGCTTGCCATTCATAAACAACATGAATTTGACCGGTGGATGTTCATCAAGCCCGATAGGTTTGCACTGATCCTTAAGTAGCCTATTTATCGCTTCTTCATCAGACTGAATCTGATAAATTTCGATAGGAGAATCCGCTGTTGGATCGCAATATTTACGCAAATCGCCTTCATCATCAAAACGATACCTAACATTAATTCCAACTATCTCTTTAGTAAGAAGCTCTAATGCCCTGATGAGCCGGCCTATGTTGATATTTTCTGTCAATGACCAGGCGCAGGCAAACTGACCTGAAACATCAGGATCCTGTTGATGATGAAGCCACATCATCTCTTCAAATTCAGTTAAATCCTTTTCAGTTTCTTGGGCTTCCGAAGATGAATGACCATCAGCATGGGCATAGAATACTTCATCCAAAAGCAATGCTTCATCATCTGTCAGTATCCGCTTAAACTCTCTTGCCATATTCCCGCTTCTCCAGTCAACGCAGGGCTACTCTACATATTAATCTTTTGCTATTTTCCGGACAGAAGATGTGATCCCACTCATATAATCGCCCTTCATTTTTTGGCGGATAGAATAAGTTTCACGCCACTGTCCGGTTACTTATTGAATTAATGTCCTAACCAATTGACTAATCGCCTTAGAACTTCAGTTCAAACGTCGCACCAATCATTCTCGGACGCTGATAAATTATCGAATTAACGTTATTATCCGGAACTAATAAACGTCTATCAGAGTCAAACAGATTCTGAGCAAATAATGTGGCGCGTCCCCACTTGAAGTTATAACCAAGTTGAAGGTTAGCTATCCAATAGGCTGGGATTTTTCCACGGGCAGAATTGTCATACTGAGAGTAATAAGTATCTGAGAACATAACATTGCCGCTAACATCAATATCCTCTGTCAGTAAATACTTAGCCAAGAGGTTTGCGGTATATCCCGGTGCCCGAGGTAATTCATTACCCTGAACACCACTCTCCGCGAAACTTTTAATCTTCGTTTTCAGCAAGCCAACATTAGCGTTTAGCTCAAGTTTTTCGACCGGCAACCAACGGGCACCGACTTCTGCACCATACGTTTCAACCTTATTAGCATTACGGATCATGGTTGAATCGAGTGACAGATAGTAAGGTAACTGCATGTCCTTATAATCGTTATAGAAAAGATTAGAGGTGAGTTCCAATTTACCATCCAGCAGGCTGTTACGTGTATAAAGGCTGTAGTTCCAGACATATTCAGGGTCATAGGTATAACTAATGACAGGCTTGCCAAAGGTCACTCCCGCCCCCCCTGCGTTATAACCTCTACCAACAGCTACCCCGACGGTTTGATCTTTCTGCGGTTTCCAGGCTACATCAATTTTAGGCAGAAAAGCGTTATAGGTTTTATCAAAATCGATTGCTACACTTTCGCTTCCCCCTTTACGTGTTCTGTGTTCACGCTCAAAGCGGCTCGATAAAGTCACATCAATTTCAGGAACAACCGTGTAGGTCAAAACAGTATAGGCAGAGGCTGTTTCCGTTTTATCATCAAACTTGCTACCCCCGAAAAGATTGATAGATTCATCCTGTTTACCATGGAAATAACGCACACCCACCAAACCATTCAGCTTATTATCAAACCCTTGAAAACGGATAATAGGTTCAACTTCTAACTCTTTGCCATCAGTATCAGCTTTTGGAATTTTAGACGAGGTTAATCTGTGATAAGCCAGATCGGTATAAATTAATTTATTTTCCAGACTAATAGTATCTGACAAAGCCCATGAAATATCCCAGATCCCACTGGTCGTTTTTCGTTCTATGACTGGTCTGAACAGCTCATGCCTTAAATTAAGCGTATCCCTTGGATTGTACGCTTCGTTCTGAGGAGCACGACTATCAAGATGGTTAACCGTTAATTTCGTGGATAACTCAGGAATGGACAGTGGTTCAAACAGCAGCTTCGCACGAACTGTTGTTGATTCAATTTTGTGCGGATCGCCAACAGGATCATAAGAAACCAGGTTAGCAAAGCTATCACGATTTTGACGATCGACACTAAGACGGAAGGCCAATTGCTCGTCAATCAAAGGACCGGAAGCCATCGCAGCGACTTGCTGATAGCCCTGATTAGCGAACCCACTTTTGATTGCGCTCTCCCAATAAAAGGTAGGATCGAGTGATTTAATGATCACAGCGCCTGCAATTGCGTTCCTTCCCTGAATATAACTTTGTGGATCACGAAATACCTCGACACTCTCGATATCCCACAAAGATTGCGTGCCGAAAGCCAGCTCATTATAGGTAAACGAGCGCCCATCAATAGAGACGTTGATTCTGGGACGTGTCCCACTAATGAAAGCCATGCCCCCTTGTGAAGGGCCTGAACCATCAACACCGCGAACGGCGGGAAGTGCATTACTAATACCATTATCAACAACGTTCGGCGTCATTTGCAGCAGCGTGTTAACATCAGGATTAGGAATAGATTTCATTTTGCGAAGATTATAAACCTCGACGCTTGAACCACTATCATAAATAGAGCGATTGACTTTCTCTCCTGTCACCACTAATACATCTTCTTCTGATGATAATGCTTTAGTATTTCCTTTTTGGGCGTTTTGTGTGTTCTTTTCCTCTGCCGCAACAGCATCAGTTCCTGTGAGCACAATAGCACCAAAAAATAAAGCCCCAAAAATACCTACAAAATTCGATTTTTCAGTATGTTCTTTTTCTGATACATCATGTTGCAGAGTTGAGTGCAACCTATTCATTCATTTTTCTCCTTTAGCCAGCTTACACGAAATCGTTTTAATAAAATTAAATAAGTTAAATCGTGACATTGCTGACCGGTGGATCCCAGTCTGTAAAAACATGGTGCGATTCAACCCATGCTAATTTCATACAGAGTAATTTCGCAATGTTATTATTACTCTTCGGTGTTGCTTTGTTATAATATTTCTTAAATAGTAATAATTATCATAACAAGGTGTATTATTGTATGTAAATAAAAATCATTATCATTAACTGTGATCAATGCAACAGAAAAATAAATTTCCTATATAAAACAACTTTTTATTTTAAGGAAATAAAAAAAACAAAAGATAACTCGGTAAAATATGTGGTTTTAGGAAGGTATTTAGCCAGAAAGAAACTGACTAAGAATATATCCCTATATTTTATGGAATTAATTTTAGGCTTAAAAAACAAACCAGGAAAATAAAGAAATAATTCACAGTCTAAGTTAAGAATATAAATAACGAAAATATTCCATCAATTGAGACAGATAAAGACCCCACCAAATATATTATTATATTTGTTACTTGAATGACTTACCCCAGATATCTCCGACCACATTAGGAGAAGATTTACGACGATTCGTACTAAATTTGCCGGGAACGGGTCAACAACCAAATCAGATAAATTCCGCCAATGAGCCCCGTCATAAGCCCAATAGGGACTGCCGCTCGTAAAGGTAAAAGTTGCGTAAACAGATCAGCTGACAGCAAAAGGCAAGCACCCATTAGCGCGGCACTGATAACCGGCATATTTCTCGAACGGGTCAGGCGAACCACAAGCTGAGGGGCGGCCAAAGCAACAAAAGCAATCGGTCCTGCGGCACCAGTGGCAAGAGCCGCTAAAACCACAGCGCAAAAAATCATAATAAAACGAACACGTTCCACCCTGACACCAAGCTGACTGGCAATATCATCCCCCATCTCGATAATGCCCAGTTTCCTTGCCATAAAAAGAACCAAAGGCACCAGCAATACAACTCCCATTAAAACAGGGAAAACATGTATCCATGTTCGGGCATTAAGTGATCCAGCAAGCCACAAATTTGCCATCACGGCATTATCGAGATTTCCTTTTACCAGTAATAAGCCATTCAGGGCACTTAGCACTGAACCCACACCAATCCCCGTCAGGATGAGGCGATACCCACCTATTGCACCGGATTTTAAAGATAACAGATACACTACCACTGCGGTCAGCGTCCCTCCGGCAACAGCAGCAATCGCTACTTGCACTGCACTATTATCAAATAAAACTATCTGTAGAATCGCCCCCGTCGCCGCACCGGTTGTAAAACCAATCACATCTGGAGAACCTAACGCATTTCTGGAAATGGACTGAAAAACCGCACCAGATACCCCCAGCGCAGCACCAACAAAAATTGCGGTTAACACGCGAGGTAAACGAATATCCATGATAATCTTTTCGCTGATTGTACCGGAGCCCCGCCCCCAGAAAATAGTGATAATTTGTTCGATTGTGATATTGTATTTGCCGATAGTCATGGAAAAAAGCGCTAATACCATAATCAACAGCAATATGGCACAAATCACCATAAGATTTCTGGGAATAAAAACAAGAGACACTTTTCCTTGTCGCCAGACCTTACCAGAAATATTAACCTCAGTCTCACCATCATTCCGTCTGCTCATAATTGAACAATTTTCCATTTTCTGATAAGGAAAACAAAGAATGGTCCCCCAATTAGCGCCACCATAATGCCAACACTAATTTCCCCAGGATATCCTACGACTCGTCCCAAGCTATCAGCAGCTACCACCATAACGCCAGATATCAGCATAGAATAAGGAAGTACCCAACGATAATCAGGCCCTGCAATTAAACGGGCAAAATGAGGGGCGGTCAGGCCGATGAAACTAATGGGCCCCGCCGCCGCCGTGGCGCCGCCAGATAACATAATGATGACCAGTGCAGATAGAATCCAGACTTTGGTTTGGTTAACACCCAATGATTTTCCCAGATCATGACCAAGTGCTACCGTATCAAGAGACTTTGTCAGCATTAAAGCAATCATCACTCCTGAGGCCGCCAGTATGGAGATAGGGAAAAGCACCTCATAACCTCGCCCTTGAAGTGAACCCACCACCCAGTGCCGGAATTGATTAAATACCTCATCTTCACTGTTTATGGTGATAATCTGGGTAACAGCAAGTAATACAAAGGACAGTGCAGCACCCGCTAATACCATTCTTACCGGGTTCAACCCATGCCGGATCCCCCCGAGTAAATACACGCCACAACCTGCAATTGTCGCCCCTGCCAGACCAAACCACATATAGCCAATAACGTCGGAAATACCCCAAAAAGCAATTGCCGAGACAATGGAAACCGCAGCTCCGGCATTGATTCCCAGAATACCCGGATCAGCCAGTGGATTACGGGTAAGCGCCTGCATAATGGCACCCGCGACACCCAATGAGCAACCAACGATAATCGCCAGCAAAGTACGGGGCACTCTCAGATAACGAACCAATAAATGTTCACTATTGGCTGGATTAAAAGCGGTGAATGCCTCCCAGGTGACTTTAATCGTGACAGGGCGGGTCCCGACAAAAAGACTAAAAACTGAAAATGCCACAAGTAATAACCCGCAAATCAGCAACCCTTTTCGCTGAAATTTGAATTGCCGGTTATCAGATTGCGCAACAGAATTAGCAACTGAAAAAATCAATTTTTTCATATTCAACTCAAACAATTGCTAAGTTATTTCGCTTTCTGCTTAATGCCAAACCGTTTAACAATGCTATCGGCAATTTCTTTTGCACTGTAATAGTCAATTCGAAACGAATTCACACCAAGACCATAGACTTGTCCTGTTCTGACTGAAGCCAAATTAGCAAGTACAGGATCCTTTAAGAATTCAGCAGCTCTGTGCTCTCCCGCACTTAAAAGAAATGTCGTGGGCGCGGTTAACTGCGTAATATTTTCATATTGCGCCCAAACAAAGTCGCCGGTTTTATTCGCATTATTATGCCAGGCCGGATCTGCCGACTCGATAGTAAACCCAAGTTGTGAAAGCAACAAAGCATGTGGGCTTATACTCGTTGATATGGGGTTAATGGTGCCCGGCCCCGCATAGCTGATAATATTAACCTTACCTTCGGGGATAGCAATTTTTGCCCGGCACTCAGCAAGATAATTATCAAAACCAGTAATTCTGGCCGCAACTTTATCTTCAAGCCCTGTCGCCTTTCCTAATTCAGTCGCCAAATCCTGCCATGTCTGTTTACCATAATCTAAGATAATCGTAGGCGCGATTTGTTTAAGTTGTTCTACCTGAGCATATGCGGAATCAGCGCCGCTCACAGAAACCACGATCAGATCGGGCGCGACAACATAAGCCATTTCCAGATCAATATTGCCGGCTGACCAGAGCTTTTCAATTTTCCGCTCTTGAGCAACTTTGTCCCATTGCGCAAAAAATTTCCCATTCGTGGCCGTTGCACTCGCGACTACAGGCGCGTCAATCGATAACAGTATTCCGGTTATCGAAACTGTGGTCGATAAAATACGCTGAGGTTTTGTCGGAATCGTGGTGATAGTGCCATCAGCATTTTTAAAATCTCTTGGCCAGGAAAGGCTTTCCGTCTGAGCTGCATTTTTCGCGTTTGCAGCATAAACAGTCCCCCCAAATAGAGTGACCAGAGTAATTACCAAGCCATATACAAGGGTTAATATCGATTTCATTCTGGCATTCTCAGACAGTGATTGTGGATCTGCGATGCAGAAACCTCGCATACCCATTCAGATAATCCAAAGTGGACGTAATGTATCATTTTGTCTAATATCCGACAATGAGATTAATAATGATTATCATATACAATAACGCTGATCACGAAATACGTCACATTCTTGTTGTATAGCACAACAAATGTTTCATTTTCTCAGATATAAAACCAATTCAGATTTCAGCCAGAAACAATCAACGAAAAATGGTGATCAAACAGGAGAATGAATGTCATGGGAATAAATAGGCGATTACGCGTTGGCTTGTTCAGACGGGAATATCGTGGCTTAACATTGTATGAACACCGATCACAAACATAGAAGAAAGTTTTATCTGTTTTTTTATTTTTTATTCTATTTTCTATGATGAATTCATAAGGTTTACAATGTTAAACATCGATCAAACTTCTAGCTGGATGCCATTGACGCAGGCACAACAATATTACTGGCACGAGTTCAGCCTGCATTCCGAAAAAGTTGTTTCGACTGTCGCTCACTATCTTGATATTCAGGGCAATGTCGATCAAGAGGCACTTTGCAAAGCAATAACGACAGTGGCCAGTGAAACAGATGTGCTCTCTGTCCGTTTTAAACGCCTTGAAGAAGAACCGCTTCCTTTACAACAACCGAATCAAGCCGCCATACCACAGTTAAAATTCATTGACTTACAGACGCAGCCCGATCCTTTCCACACAGCGTTGCAACTTATGCGGGCCGATGTGGAATCTCCGCTGAATTTATTAACTCAACTGCTATCCGCTCAGTGGCTATTTAAATTAAGCGAGTCTCATTATCTCTGGTACAACCGGGCTCATCATATTCTGCTTGATGGATTTGGTATGGCGCTCGTTGAACATCGTTGTGCGCATTTCTATTCGTACTATCTTGGTAAAGCTAGTGCCGATGCTTCTTTTCACTCACTCAGCGGCTACCTTACTGAAGAACACGAGTACTGTAACAGCGAGCAATATGAAAAGGATCGCTTATACTGGCAAAATTATCTTTCATCCGCGCACCTTCCAACCGTGGATATCGCCCGTGCCGACTATAGCACCAAACACCATTACACCAGTTGTGCGCTCTCCGGGAATATTGTCACAGGCCTAATACGTTTATCGGCTGATACAGATATCGCCTGGCCTGATCTGTTAGTGGCGCTTTCAAGCATCTACTTGCTTCACTATTTCGCTGCACAGACACAAAATGGTGAATACTCAATGCCGTTATGGCTACCCTATATGAATCGCCGAACCCGTTTCAGAACCAATACACCGGCATTAATGACTAATATTCTTCCCTTATTGATAAACACCAATCCGGATGAAACATTAGAAACCTTTTTGAAAAAGACAATCAACGCGCTTCATACTCAACGAACTCATGCCAGATATCGTATAGAACAGATCTTTTTAGATCATAAACTACCTCAAGATACCCGTTATTTATTTTCGCCACTCATCAATGTGTTACCTTTTGACTCTCCCAATTTTGTCGATTGCCAGGTTAAACGCCATATACTCACCAGCGGGCTCTATGATTGCTTTAGCTTTAACATTATCTATCGCGGGAAAGTAGATGCCGGAGAATTAATTGTTGATCTTGATGCTGATTCAGCAATGTTTGGCAAAGAGGAGATTGAAAACCATCAGAAAAACCTGACTGATTTTCTACAAAAAGTGCTTATAGGCAACTCTCTTTCCCTGCCTGTAAAAGCGCTTTATTCATAAAATAAAAAAATAACTTAATATATAAAAAGCCGGAGTCAGACTCCGGTTCAGAGCACATGAGTCAGGTATTTCATTGATATAGTTAAAATTAGTCAATGTTTTATCGTAATTATACTGTTATATTATTTAAATTCGATTTCTTAAATAGCATATTTAATACTTTACGACATTGATTATTAATCCAATTTTAATGACCGAATATTATATTTATCAATTAGTTATATGATTATCTTGCAATGTTTGTCGATTCATTTGATTTCGGAAAGAGTAAGCTAAAGTTTATTCCACTAAATATGGAGAAATGGCCCTAAGGGAGGGCCATCTATTATCTTCCTTCAAAAATAAAATATCTACTGGAAAAGATTTTAAACTTCATCAGGAAATTCATCGACATAGAGTGTTAATTCAATTCCTGGTTTGATATCTGTTGTTTTTATGCCATCGTTCCAGTTCATTAAATCCTTAATATTGATACCGTGACGTTTGGCAATACTGGCAATTGAATCACCTTGACGGACACGGTAAATAATGGCGTTGTTATTATTTACCCTTAATATTTGTCCAATTTTCAATAACCTGGCTGTTTTTAGGTTATTCATGCGTTGTAATTCACCGGGGGAAGAATTAAACCGTTTTGCAATAGCGGATAATGTATCTCCTGAACGAACTTTGTATTGGCTTCGTTTATTCAGTCGTCGGTTGTTTTTCGCAACTTCCTGACGCATATTGCTCAGAACGGTTTCATTTGCCAGCGAGTTTTTAAACTGATCAACTTTTGCCTTTGGCAGCATGATGTAATGTGGACCGTTAGGCGATGTGACTCCCCGTTTATATCCAGGGTTATATGCCTTAATGGATGTCAGGGACATGCCAGCCATTTCTGCGGCTTGAGACAGTGTGATTTGCTGACCAACATCAATCTGATCAAGTGCCCGTTGATCATTGGATTTTGGCAGCGTGATGCCATATTTATCACTGTGACGAATGACATCACTGAGCGCCAGAACTTTAGGGACATAAAGCGCAGTTTCTCTTGGCAGTGATAAGGACCAAAAATTGGTTGGCCTACCTTTTGCCGCATTTTCTTTCATTGCACGCATAACACGGCCTTCACCGCTGTTGTAAGCAGCAATAGTCAATAACCAGTCACCATTGAACATTTTATTAAGGCGTTGTAACAGATTCAGGGCGGCAGTTGTTGAAGCAGCAACGTCCCGGCGTGCGTCGTACCATTTATCTTGAGTAAGACCATAATTGCGACCCGTATCCGGGACAATCTGCCACAAACCTGCCGCTTTAGCGCGTGAGGTAGCATGCGGGTTAAAAGCACTCTCCACTATGGGTACCAGCACCAGTTCCATCGGCATATCGCGCTGCTTGATTTGCCTGGCTATCCAGTACATATACGGTTCAGCCCGTAAAGTTACATCGTGGAGATAGCTCTTGTTTTTCAGGTAATAATTTCGTTGTTCACGAACCCTGTAATTATCAGGGATCTGCATCCTCAACTCGTCACGGATGTATCTCCACAGCTCCTGTTGAGTGCTGGGATCACCATCCTTCCAGGCAGCAAACTGATTGGTGCCATCAGTTGCTGCTATCTTGCCTGTTTTTAGACTCGTTGAAGACGAATTCTGTGCCCGTTGCCCGGCTGTCGTCGACCAATCAGGTCCGGATTGACAGCCAACCAGCAAGACAGATGCGAACAGAATCGCTTTTGTCTTCATAATTAATTTTTATAGTTGCTTAAAAGACGAGCAATAATACTTATCTTGGCTTGATATAGCAACTATCTAAATCAGAATTGGTCTTTTTGTATTCTTAGCTGACGGAAAACGCTGGAAAGCGGTTGAGAGTGTGGTGTGATTCCAATATTTCTTTGTAAATCAATATCATCACATTTTAAGAAAATATTGATTTTTTTCTCAGTTTGTAACGTGGTTGGTACTGTTGGTTCATTATTTTCCCTCATTCTAGTTACTTTTTGCTGGTATTCGCTAATAGTCTGATTGGGCAAAACAGCATGAGCAAATTTCATATTTGAAACGGTATATTCATGGGCGCAACAGATAAGTGTGTCATCAGGCAATTCAGCTATTTTTCCTATAGATGCGTACATCTGTTCAGCGGTGCCTTCAAAGAGACGTCCGCAGCCACCAGAGAACAATGTATCTCCACAAAAAAGGTAAGGATCTTGATAAAAAGCAATGTGTCCCAGAGTATGACCTGGAACATCAATAATCTGGAAAGAAAAACAACCAAAATTGATGCTATTACCTCCACGTACTATTATTGTGGCGCCTTTGTTCTGGGTTTCCTCTGGGCCGTATACTGGCAGATCAGGGAATTGATCAATAATCCCAGGAACACCACCAACATGATCGTGATGATGATGGGTAAGTAAAATTGCATCGGGTATCCAGCCACGGGATTTCAAGGTATCAAGAACAGGTTGTGATTCTGCTGGATCAATGATTACAGAGTGTCTATTTTCATCACAAAGTAACCAAATGTAATTATCCGAAAGGGCAGGAATACTGATAAGCTCCATTGTATGCCTCTTATTTAACAGCGGTTATAAGGAAAAGAAGCCATGAAATCTGCACATACAACACAAAACATGAATCCCCCGGCTTCTTGGTCTGATTTACCTTGGGGGGAGTATTACCGTGCCGCTTTGGAACGTCAATTACAACCCTGGTGGCCGAAAATATTTGGTTTCCATCTGTTGAAAGTCGGTAATTTGAGTGCTGAAATTAACAGCAAGGAGTGTCCAATCTTCAATCAGATTAATGTGGGTAAGGAAGGAAAGAATATGCAGGTGATTTCCGATCCTTACCACCTGCCATTTGAAGGGAAATCCGTTGATGCTTGTTTGCTGAGTCATGTGCTGGCTTACAGTGCTGACCCTCATCGTCTTTTACGGGAAGTTGACCGGGTGATGATTGATGATGGCTGGCTTATCATCAGTGGTTTCAATTCATTGAGTCTGCTGGGCTTAGGGAAATTAGTACCAGGATTATGGCGGCATCAGCCCTATTGCAGCCGTATGTTTTCCCTGACGCGTCAACTTGATTGGTTGAGTCTGCTTAATTATGAAGTGATGTATCGTGGTAATTTTCAAGTATTACCCTGGCGAAATGAAGCCGGCTTTTTTAACCGGCATTTGCCTGTATTTGGTTGTGTAAGCCTGATTATTGCCCGTAAGCGGACACTGCCGTTAACGCTAAACCAGATAAAAATGACACTATTAAGGCCTAAACTGGGTAATGCCGTTGGTGTAACAAAATGTTACCGAAAGCGCGATTAATCTGTATTTTCGACATACCCGGCATCGGTTTTGGTTGGTGAGTTTGCGGCGGCTCGAGCCAATTCATCACAACGTTCATTTTCATCATGCCCGGCATGGCCTTTAACCCACTGCCAGTCAATATCATGGCGGGTAATTGCTTGGTCGAGACGTTGCCATAAATCGACATTGCTGACAGGCGATTTATCCGCTTTACGCCAGCCGCGCTTTTTCCAATTATGGATCCATTGTGTAATGCCTTGGCGCACATACTGGCTATCGGTGGTTAATACAATTTTGCAAGGGCGGGTCAGGGTTTCCAGGCCAATAATTGCGGCCATCAGCTCCATTCTGTTGTTAGTTGTGCGATAAAAACCTTCACTGAGGGTTCTTTCGTGTTGTTGATAACGTAATAAAACACCATATCCACCTGGCCCTGGGTTTCCAAGACAAGATCCATCGGTGAAAATTTCTACCTGCTTGCTCATATCTGGTAGACTCTTCTTATTCAATCCCAAAACCTTAAGTCTGACATAAAAAAGCGTTATGAGCACTGCGATTACACGACAAGTTGTCCTTGATACCGAAACCACCGGTATGAATAAGTTAGGTGTTCACTATGAAGGACACAAAATTATTGAAATTGGCGCCGTAGAGGTTATTAACCGCCGTCTGACTGGTCGCCATTTTCATATCTATATTAAACCGGACAGATTGGTCGATCCTGAGGCATTTGAAGTTCATGGAATCAGTGATGAATTTTTGCAGGATAAGCCGCTATTTGCTGATATCGCAGATGAATTCATTGAATTCATTCGTGGCGCTGAGTTAATTATCCATAACGCTCCCTTCGATATCGGCTTTATGGATTATGAATTTGGGAAACTGGGCCGTGATATCCCACCAACAGCTGATTTCTGCAAGATTACTGATAGCTTGCAATTAGCAAGAGCGTTGTTTCCGGGAAAAAGAAACAACCTTGATGCGTTGTGTGATCGTTATGATATAGACAATTCTAAGCGAACCTTACACGGGGCGTTGCTTGATGCCGAGATATTGTCTGATGTCTATTTGATAATGACAGGCGGACAGACTTCTCTTGCATTCTCAATGGAAGGGGACATTTCTGGCAATGCGGGTGTTTCTGAAGTACAGCGTATTACCCGGCCTCAAACTGCATTAAAAGTTATTTATGCAGCGGATGAAGAACTTGTCGCTCATGAATCCAGATTGGATTTAGTTGAGAAGAAAGGCGGGAGCTGTTTATGGCGTACAAGTTCTGAACAGAGTTAAAATAAAATTGCAGATAAATCACCTTTAAGGGTGAAAAGTTGATCAAGCGCGCCACTTTGTAATAAAAAATATTGACGGGATGATCCTGGGTTCGTAATATCTACCTCGTTCTTAACCAGAACGCTGCGCGGTGCGGTAGTTCAGTCGGTTAGAATACCGGCCTGTCACGCCGGGGGTCGCGGGTTCGAGTCCCGTCCGCACCGCCAATGATTTCGAAGCCCTGGGTAATCGCCCGGGGCTTTCTCGTTTATGTCATGCAGTAGTCTCTTTATTGGCAATGATGAAATTGCATTGAAATAAGACATAAAAAAGCTACCAGCTTTCTATACTTCTTGTTTCTTCAACCTTTATCAGGAACTTATTCTCTTTACCAGGTCTATAGCGTGATGGCCAAATAGCCGATGGATGTAAACCCAATTCGGTGGCGATTAACGCTTCTCCCTTTGGCCATGGACGATGTAATGCATTATTCAGTGTCGATGATGCCAAACCTGCTTTGCGGGAAACCGCTGAAAGGTTTGTCCCTTGTTTTCTTAAGGCTGCAATAATATCCGCTGGATGCCAATCTTGAATATTCATCGTAATCTCCTGATTTTAATTATTAAAAAACATCGATATTATAGATAAATTATCAATGTTTTTACCACTTGGTGGTCATTGGGGACAGATTATCAATGAGGGTTAATTAAAGAGGCTATCGAAACGATTACGTAATAATGATAACGGTTATTTTTCAACAAAGTAAGAATTATATATTGAAGGTGTTTCTGATGGATGTAAAGGTCATAATTATTTATAAATTAAATAGCTAATGGATCATTGGTACGTAATATATGTTCAATATAAATAATTAATTTAGTGACTGGAAATTACCACGAATTAAAGATATTTCTCCGTTTAATTGGGTATTTTATCTATTGATTTTCGAATAATAGTTATGTTTAATTAAATTACTTCGCTATATTGCGTAATGAGTTTGTTTCTTATTCTGATGACGATGAAATTCATGTAAATCAGCAATCTAAATCAAAGAATTGTCGTTTAAGTGAAATTAAGATAGTTTTCTTATATCTGGCTTTAAAGATTGCGGTTTGTACGCTGTGCTGAGAAAATTATCCCCCTAAACGTTTTTATCCCACTTGGAGTAGAAAATGACCACTCGTAAAACCCTTGCTAATGCTATTCGCTTCCTTAGCATGGATGCTGTGCAGAAAGCAAAATCAGGGCACCCTGGTGCGCCTATGGGAATGGCTGATATCGCTGAAGTTTTATGGCGTGATTATTTAAATCATAACCCCACTGATCCACATTGGGTTGATCGTGATCGTTTTGTATTGTCTAACGGCCATGGCTCTATGCTGATTTATAGCCTGTTGCATCTCACCGGCTATGACGTTTCTATTGATGATCTGAAAAACTTCCGTCAGTTACATTCCAAAACGCCAGGCCATCCTGAGTATGGTTATGCGCCAGGCGTAGAGACAACGACCGGTCCTTTGGGGCAGGGGATTGCCAATGCAGTAGGTTTTGCTATTGCTGAACGTACTCTGGCTATGCAATTTAACCGTCTTGGTCATGATATTGTTGACCATAACACTTATGTGTTTATGGGAGACGGTTGCATGATGGAAGGCATTTCTCATGAAGTTTGCTCTCTGGCGGGAACGTTAAAACTGGGCAAACTGATTGCTTTCTATGATGACAATGGTATTTCTATTGATGGTCATGTTGAAGGCTGGTTTACCGATGATACCGCAGGTCGTTTTGAGGCCTATGGCTGGCATGTCGTTCGCGGCGTTGATGGTCATAATGCAGATGCAGTCAAAGCAGCGATTGAAGAAGCACGTAAAGTTTCTGATAAACCTTCACTGCTGATGTGTAAAACAGTTATCGGTTTTGGCGCGCCAACCAAAGCGGGTACTCATGATTCTCACGGTGCCCCACTGGGTGACGCAGAAATTGCCGCAACGCGTGAAGTGCTGGGTTGGCATCATCCAGCATTTGAAATTCCAGCGGAAATCTATTCTGAGTGGGATGCAAAAGAGATGGGTAACGCGAAGCAAGCAACCTGGAATAAGAAATTCGCTGCTTATGAAAAAGCGCATCCTGAATTAGCCGCTGAATTCAAACGCCGTACCCATGGCGAATTACCGGCAAACTGGGAAACCGAATCAAAAGCATTTATCGAACAATTGCAACAAAATCCTGCCAATATTGCCAGCCGTAAAGCCTCTCAGAATGCTTTGGAGGCTTTCGGTAAAGTGCTGCCTGAATTTATGGGGGGGTCTGCTGACTTGGCGCCAAGTAATCTGACGATGTGGTCAGGTTCTAAGCCATTGAACGAAGATCAGGCAGGTAACTACATCCATTATGGCGTTCGTGAATTTGGTATGTCCGCCATTATGAACGGTATTGCTCTGCATGGCGGTTTTGTACCTTATGGTGCAACTTTCCTGATGTTCGTTGAATATGCCCGTAACGCAGTGCGTATGGCGGCACTGATGAAAATTCGCAGCATCTTTGTTTATACCCATGACTCAATCGGTTTGGGTGAAGATGGCCCGACCCACCAGCCGGTAGAACAGATCGCCAGTTTGCGTGTGACGCCAAATCTAAGCACATGGCGTCCATGTGACCAGGTTGAATCTGCGGTTGCATGGAAATACGCTATTGAACGTAAAACAGGCCCATCAGCACTTATTTTCTCTCGTCAGAATCTGGCACAGCAAGAACGTACTGCTGAACAGTTGGTTAATATTGAGAAAGGTGCTTACATCCTGAAAGATTGTGAAGGTCAGCCAGAGTTGATTCTGATCGCAACAGGTTCAGAAGTGGAATTGGCAGTAGGGGCTTATAATCAATTGACTCAGGAAGGCCGTAAAGTACGTGTAGTTTCTATGCCGTCTACTGATGCTTTTGATAAGCAGGATGCTGCGTACCGTGAAGCGGTATTGCCAACTGCGGTTTCTGCGCGTGTTGCAGTTGAAGCGGGTATTGCTGATTACTGGTTTAAATATGTCGGTATGTATGGCGCTATCGTGGGTATGGCGACATTTGGTGAATCGGCTCCTGCTGATCAGCTGTTTAAAGAGTTCGGTTTCACTGTAGAGAATGTTGTCGCTAAGGCTAAAGCTCTGCTGAAATAATGAGTTAGTTTATGAGTGAGCGCATCCGGGGTAAACGTTGATCGGGTGCGCTCTTTTATTTATGCCTCGCAGATTCCGGGAACTGCTAGTTTTTGAAATATGTGCGGCGACCCGGTTATCCCATCGGGATACTTAGCGAGCTTCGCCTGAAATTCTGGATTAGTGAATGCAGCGCGAAAACACTCTAAATTTTCCCAAACGGCATAGTTCATGAACGTACCACTGCCAGCGATCCCGCGATGTAATTGTGCGGAAATCAGGCCGGTTTGCGCCAGCATATACTCCGCATCTTCCTTCCAGGCCGCCTCCAGGATGTCTGCCTGTGCGGGATCAACATGAAATATGTTCATCAGTACTATGGAACCATCGGTGTTCGAAAATAATTGTTCCCGCATGGTCACGTGGGTGTCCATTTCTTCTAGCTTGAGCATCTTTGTCTCCTGAAAGTTACTTGTTTGTATTTATGTTTGTTTTACTATTCTGCCGGGTGAGCCGCGCGATTCATGCGGTTCACGACGGCGACATGCCAACGTAGATATGATGGTTGCGCAGCGTCCGTTGGTGCGTCGTACTTTTAGTCGAATTCTTTGTCGTGATTGATAAACCAATCTTCAGAACTATCCGGTACCGATGGATCTTCCAGTCTGGCCTCCAGGCTGAGTAATGTGTCCAACGTCACTTTCAGCTCGTTGAGTTCAGCGTCTTTCACGAGCGATTCCATCCATTCGGCTTCAAGCGACGTCGCCGTATCAAAGGTACGCTGACCAAGCTCAGTGAGTCGATAGAACGGTGAGCGTTCGTGCCGGGGATTAATGATGGCTTTCACCATGCCTGCCTTCAATCCAAGATTCAGTTGTTTCTGCGCACCTTGGCGTGTGATGCGCATTGCGGCGGCAATCTGGGGAGCTGAGAGTGGATGTGGTGCGAGTGCAATCGCACTGAGCACCTGCCATATCGCGCTCGTAATTCCCAACGGGGCAACGAGCTTATCCCCTTTAGAGAGCAGTCGGGCATTGAGCCGGGACACCGCCAATGTGATTTCGTTGAATACCTTAGACGCCGGAGTTTTCCTGAGCGACACGATTTACTTCCTTTCTTGTACTACAATAAACGACAACTAGTTTCCACATATTGAAACTGGTTGTCAATGTTTGAGCGAATGGTATTGATAGATCAATGTATTGGATTTGATTTATATCAAATGCCGGCACAAAAAAGTGACAGTTGATTGTCATATTCATCATTTGTGAAAAGGTGGTTGTTTAATCCAGGCGTGTTCTGACGGCACGTTTTTCCATTTCGTAAGTTGATCACTTTTTACTATTGCCATCAATATGCTTTTCCCTTAATCTCATTGCCAGTAGCTGAATCGTTTCATTTTGTTGTCTGGAGGCCACAGTTTTAGCAATTTTGTGATAAACAATCCGTACATTAGTGATTGAGTCAGTTATCCTAAGCGGTTGCGTGGTAATAACTATATTCAGGGAGTAACATGACAATCAAGGTAGCAATAAACGGTTTTGGCAGGATAGGGCGCAGTATTTTACGTGCTCTTTATGAGTCTGGGCGTCGGGCTGAAATTGCTATTATTGCTGTTAATGAGTTGGCGGGTGCCGAAGGGATTGCCCACTTGTTAAAGTATGACTCCAGTCACGGTCGTTTTGCCTGGGATGTGCGTCTGAATAATGATTTGTTGCAGGTTGGTGACGATAATATTCGTCTGTTTCATCAACCCGATATATCGGCATTGCCCTGGCAGGAACTGGGGATTGATATTGTTCTTGATTGCAGTGGGATATATGGCAGCAGAGCTGATGGAGAGGCGCATCTTGCCAGTGGCGCAAAAAAGGTGCTGTTTTCTCATCCGGGTGGCAATGATTTAGACGCGACGGTGGTCTATGGTGTGAATCAGGAGCTGTTGACAGCAGAAGATCGCATTGTATCCAACGCCTCTTGCACCACCAACTGCATTATTCCCATCATTAAATTATTGGATGATGCATTTGAGATTGAATCTGGCACAGTGACAACAATTCATGCCTCAATGAATGACCAGCCTGTGATTGATGCCTATCATCAAGATTTACGGCGTACCCGGGCCGCCAGCCAGTCTATTATTCCGGTGGATACCAAACTGGCCGCAGGGATAACCCGGATTTTTCCAAAATTCTGTGACCGTTTTGAAGCCATCTCAGTACGCGTACCAACGATTAATGTTACTGCTATTGATTTGAGTGTTACAGTAAAATCTCCAGTGAATGTCAAAAAAATCAATGAATTAATGCAAAAATCAGCAGCAACTTCATTTCGTGGTATAGTTGACTATACCGAATTGCCGTTAGTCTCAACAGATTTTAACCACGATCCCCACAGCGCGATTGTTGATGGCACACAAACGCGGGTTAGTGGGCAACATCTGATTAAGACATTAGTCTGGTGTGATAATGAGTGGGGTTTTGCTAATCGAATGTTGGATACAACGTTAGCAATGGCTGCTACGGGTTTCAAATGATCTGTTGCTGACAGACGGTGCATAATAATAGATCTGCACACGGCACAAGATTAAACAATTTAGAGAATCAACGAGAGGATTCACCATGTCTGTAATTAAGATGACCGATTTAGATCTGGCGGGTAAGCGAGTTTTGATCCGCGCTGACCTGAACGTTCCGGTAAAAGATGGCAAAGTCACCTCTGATGCGCGTATCCGGGCTTCTTTGCCGACCATCGAAGCAGCATTAAAACAGGGCGCTAAGGTTATGATCACTTCTCACCTCGGCCGCCCGACTGAAGGCGAATACAATGAAGAATTCTCGCTGAAACCAGTAGTAGATTACCTGAAAGAGAAATTATCTTCCCCGGTTCGTCTGGAAAAAGCGTATCTGGACGGTGTGGACATAGCGGAAGGCGAGCTGGTTGTTCTGGAAAATGTTCGCTTTAATAAAGGTGAGAAGAAAGACGACGAAACTCTGGCGAAAAAATACGCTTCTCTGTGTGATATTTATATCATGGATGCATTCGGTACGGCGCATCGTGCTCAGGCTTCTACCCACGGTGTGGCTAAGTTTGCTCCTGTTGCCTGTGCAGGCCCGCTGCTGTCCGCAGAACTGGAAGCATTGGGTAAAGCGCTGGATAAGCCAGCCCGTCCAATGGTTGCTATCGTTGGTGGTTCTAAAGTTTCAACCAAGCTGACCGTATTGGATACACTGTCCAAAATCGCGGATCAACTGATTGTGGGCGGAGGTATCGCGAATACTTTTGTTGCCGCGGAAGGCCACAATGTGGGCCGTTCACTGTATGAAGATGACCTGATCCCAGAAGCGAAAAAACTGCTGATAAGCTGTGATATTCCAGTGCCAACTGATGTTCGTGTGGCAACAGAATTCTCTGAAACTGCGGAAGCCACCTTGAAATCTACCGGCGATATTAAAGATGATGAGCAAATCCTCGATCTGGGAGAGGAATCCGCTCAACGTCTGGCAGATATCCTGAAAAACGCTAAAACTATTCTGTGGAATGGCCCGGTTGGTGTATTCGAATTTCCTAATTTCCGTCAAGGAACTGAAATTGTCGCCCGTGCAATTGCTGATAGTGACGCATTCTCTATCGCAGGTGGTGGCGATACGCTGGCAGCGATCGACCTGTTCGGTATTGCTGACAAAATATCTTACATCTCTACTGGTGGTGGCGCTTTCCTTGAGTTTGTCGAAGGAAAGAAACTGCCTGCGGTTGTGATGCTGGAAGAACGTGCAAAACAGTAATTAAGTCATGACGGGCAGTTTTATCTGCCCGCTCTAAACAGGACCCACGTAACATGTCTAAAATTTTTGATTTCGTAAAACCGGGTGTCATCACTGGTGATGATGTTCAAAAAGTGTTCGCAATAGCCAAAGAAAACCACTTTGCGTTGCCGGCGGTAAACTGTGTAGGTACTGATTCAATCAACGCAGTGTTGGAAACGGCCGCCAAAGTTCGTTCTCCCGTTATCATTCAGTTCTCTAACGGCGGTGCTGCTTTTATTGCCGGTAAGGGTGTGAAAGCTGAAGGTCAGCAAGCGGCTATTCTGGGTTCAATTTCTGGTGCTCACCATGTTCATCAGATGGCTGAACATTATGGTGTTCCTGTGATCCTGCATACTGACCACTGTGCGCGTAAACTGCTGCCGTGGATTGACGGTTTGTTAGATGCAGGTGAAAAGCATTACGCGGCGACGGGTAAACCGTTGTTCTCTTCCCATATGATCGATCTATCAGAAGAATCGCTGGAAGAAAATATTGAAATTTGCAGCAATTATCTGGCTCGTATGGCAAAAATCGATATGACATTGGAAATCGAGTTAGGTTGTACTGGTGGTGAGGAGGATGGTGTTGATAACAGCCATATGGATAGCTCCGCCCTATACACTCAACCGGAAGACGTTGCTTATGCTTATGAGAAACTGAACGCTATCAGCCCACGTTTTACTATTGCTGCTTCTTTCGGTAACGTTCATGGTGTTTATAAGCCAGGCAACGTTAAACTGACACCAAAAATTCTGCGTAACTCGCAGGACTATGTTGCTGAGAAATTCAATCTGCCACACAACAGCCTGGACTTTGTTTTCCACGGTGGCTCCGGTTCTACGGCGGAAGAGATCAAGGAAGCGGTCAGCTACGGCGTCGTTAAAATGAATATTGATACCGACACCCAATGGGCGACTTGGGAAGGTATTCTGAACTATTACAAAAAAAACGAAGGCTATCTGCAAGGTCAGTTGGGTAATCCGGAAGGCGCAGATAAACCGAATAAGAAATTCTACGATCCACGCGTATGGCTGCGTGCCGGTCAGGTTTCTATGACTGCCCGTCTGGAACAGGCTTTCAGGGAACTGAATGCGGTTGATGTGCTGTAATCGGTATTGATGTTATAAGTAACCCCCTGAATGGAAATTCAGAGGTTTTTTTCGCAGGTGTTTCTATATTCAATTAGTGATGTTATAGAAACACCTTTATTTTAAGTAGTGCTCCAAATTAATATTTTTACCATTGAACGCTACTCCTCCCGCAATGCTTTGCCGTATTTGAATAGTCTGAAAGCCCTTTGGGCTTTCAGATTATTGACAAAGTGCTGGTTTTTTATCCGGCACTTTGTTTTAATTAAGTTCCGTTCACTCAACGGAGCTTGCCGCCATGTTAAGAACACCCCCTCTCCAGACTTTCCCGCCAGAAACGCTCTCGCTTGACGAGCTGGTGCCTAAAAATCATTTGGTCCGTCAAGTCGATGCCGCCATTGATTTCGAATTTATCCGCGAATTAGTCGCCCCGTTGTATTGCCACAATAATGGCCGTCCTGCTATCGACCCGGTCATGCTGATTAAAATGATGTTACTCGGCTACTTGTTTGGCGTCCCCAGTGAACGCCGTCTGGTTCAGGAAATTCAGGTTAATGTGGCTTACCGCTGGTTTCTGCGCCTCGGACTGACAGAGAAGGTCCCTGATGCCTCAACCCTGAGTCAGAACCGCCGCCGCCGTTTCAATCATACCGCGGTCTTCCAGCAGATTTTTGACCACATTGTTGAACAGGCGATGGCCAAAGGATTCGTGGGTGGACGCGTACTCTATACCGACAGCACCCACCTGAAAGCCAGTGCCAATCCGCATAAATCGGAGAATGTCATGCGGTCGGTTCCCCCCGGCGCCTATGTTGACGCACTGGATAAAGCCGTCACTCAAGACCGGGCGGCAGCTGGAAAAAAAGCCTGAAGCCAGCCCTAAAGGAACGGCAGAGAAAGACGAAGGTCAGTACCGTCGATCCGGAAAGCGGGTTTATGCACCGGACCAACAAACCCAGAGGGTTCTTTTACCTTGACCACCGTACCGTGGATGGGCAAGTCGGTATTATCACCGATACCTACGCCACACCGGGTAATGTCCACGACAGCCAGCCTTTTATCAAGCGTTTGACGCGTCAGTTAGAGCGTTTTGCCCTCAACCCCCTCGCGGTTGGGTTGGATGCGGGCTATTTTACGGCCCCGGTTTGTTACTTAACGGAACAGTTAGGTGTCATGCCGATAATCGGTTACCGCCGTCCGAATAAGGGGTCGAACGTCTTCCAGAAAAAACATTTTACCTATGACAAGCAGGAGGACTGCTATGTGTGCCCTCAGGGCGAAAAGTTGATTTATAAAACAACCAGCCGAGAGGGATACCGGCATTATCAGGCCGCGGCGAATATCTGCCAGTATTGCCCGAAACGCGCGTCCTGTACGCAGGCCAAAGGGGGCAAAAAGATAACCCGTCATGTCTGGGAGGACAGTAAAGAGCAGGCCAGGGAAAACCGGCTAACGGAGTGGGGTAAAAAAACCTACAAGCGGCGAAAGGAGACGATAGAGCGTAGTTTTGCAGATGCGAAGCAACATCACGGGCACCGCTATGCCCGTTTCCGTGGGTTGCAAAAAGTGCAAATACAGTGTCTTTTGGCAGCCACAGCCCAAAATATCAAGAAGATAGCCTTGCTGGTCGCAATGCTTTGTTGTTTTTATCTCTGGAGAGCGAGCATTTCATTGCAGGAGAAGCGAAAATAACGCCTTGTCGGGCGATTAAATTGGCTTAATGAGGAAAATGGATGGCATTATGATTCACAATGAAAGGAACAAATCCCGTTATTTTCAACGAGGTTTGTCAGCGGTCTGAAAGCCCTTTGGGCTTTTCGCCTTATATCCCCGCCCGCACTGGACGGCGGTTTTTGCTAAGCCAAAAATTAGCCATCAAGTAAAATTGCTGATGGGTGAGCTGCGCAGTAATGGTTTCTGGTCAAATGATCCATGTCTTTATTATTTAGTTAATACTGTTATTTTGTCACTTTGTTAATCAATTTAAAATCCGTTTTTCCTGATGTTTTCTCTTTCAAGAAAAACTCAACAGTGATAATTGAAACGCTAAAAGTCAGTAATCTGAAAGATAATAGGATAATAGGATAATAGGATAAATATCCTATTATCCCTATACACTCAGGAAAATAGCCTTTTATTGATACTATTTTGAATACCTGCGGCATCAAGCCCTAAATCAGCTCTGATTTCTTCCTGGCTTCCTTGTGGTACAAATTGGTCAGGCAGGCCGATATTTAGAATTTGCACAAGCTGACCTTCCTGCATGAGCAGTTCATTGACACCACTGCCGGCACCGCCCATAACTGCGTTTTCTTCTAAAGTGACCAGTAAATCATGGCTTCCAGCCATTTGCAGAACCAGCTCTTTATCCAGTGGCTTAACAAAACGCATATCAACGACAGTCGCGTCCAGTGATTCTGCTGCTGTTATTGCATCGGGTAATAGAGTGCCAAAGTTCAGAATTGCTATCTTCTTACCCTGACGGCGAATAACACCTTTACCGATGGGCAACTGTTCAAATGGTTGATGTTCTGCGCCAGTTCCTGCTCCTCGCGGATAGCGTACAGCTACCGGACCTTGCTGGTGATGATAGCCTGTATGCAGCATTTGGCGGCATTCGTTCTCATCACTCGGCGCCATAATCACCATGTTGGGAATGCAACGAAGGAATGAGAGATCAAAGGCTCCTTGATGTGTTTGACCATCTGCGCCAACGATGCCACCGCGATCTATTGCAAACAGCACCGGCAGATTCTGGATTGCGACATCATGAATAACTTGGTCATAAGCACGTTGCAGGAATGTTGAGTAGATAGCGACAATCGGCTTATAGCCACCAATTGCCAGACCAGCGGCAAAAGTCACGGCGTGTTGCTCTGCGATAGCGACATCAAAGTATTGATCCGGATATTCGCGGGAGAATCGAACCATACCGGAGCCTTCACGCATAGCCGGAGTGATTGCCATCAGTTTCTTATCGTTAGCGGCTTCTTCGCATAGCCAGTCTCCAAAGATTTTGGAGAACGTCGGGCGGTTGTCTGAACTCTTGGGTAATGTACCGCTAGCCGGATCAAATTTAGGCACCGCATGCCAACTGATAGGATCTTTTTCGGCTGGTGCATAGCCACGGCCTTTTTTGGTCATGATATGCAGAAGTTGTGGCCCTTTCAGCTCGCGCATGTTTTTCAGCGTCTGAGTTAATGTCAGTACATCATGTCCGTCAATCGGCCCTATGTAGTTAAAGCCCAATTCTTCAAACATTGTGCCGGGAATGACCATCCCTTTGATGTGTTCTTCGGTTTTTTTCAGTAATTCTTTAATGGGTGGCAGGTTAGAAAAGACCTTTTTTCCGCCTTCACGCAGTGTGGTATAAAGCTTACCGGAAAGAAGTTGAGCCAGATGGTTATTTAACGCTCCGACGTTTTCTGAGATAGACATTTCGTTGTCATTAAGAATGACCAGCATATCCGGGTCGATATCCCCCGCGTGGTTCATCGCTTCAAAGGCCATGCCCGCCGTTATCGCACCGTCACCAATAACACAGACTGTACGGCGGCCTTTGCCTTCGCGTTGAGCGGCAATTGCCATACCTAATCCTGCGCTAATAGAGGTAGATGAGTGCCCGACACACAAGGTGTCGTATTCACTTTCATCCCGCCAAGGGAAGGCATGAAGTCCATTTTTCTGACGAATAGTATCAATACGATCCCGGCGACCTGTGAGGATCTTGTGCGGATAAGCCTGATGACCAACATCCCATACTAGTTTATCGAAAGGCGTTTTATAGACATAATGCAATGCTACAGTCAGCTCAACGGTACCAAGACCGGAAGCAAAGTGACCACTGGAGCGACTGACACTGTTTAGCAAGAATTGCCGAAGTTCATCACATAACTTCGGCAGGCTCTCTTTTGGCAACATACGAAGTTCTTCAGGATTTTCCGCTAATGCCAATGTTGGGTATTTGGCTATATCAATGCTCATTTGATGCTCGTTAAGAAGTGTTTATTAATAGAGCTGCTGGAGGTCAAATTTACCAACAGACCTTAGAGCCTATCCATTAGGCTATTTTATGTAACGATAACGCCTATTGGGATAGGCAATTAGTTGTTACGCTCAATGATAAAGCTGGCAAGTGCATGCAGCATTGTTGTGTTATAGGATTTTTCTTCCAGTTTATTCAATGATTCTAGCGCTTCTTGATATAGCTCGTGCGCTTTTTTCTGTGCTTGTTCTAACCCCAGCAATGCCGGGTAGGTACTTTTTCTTAATTGTTGGTCACTGCCTTGACGCTTCCCAATCATTTCGGTATCGCCAATGACATCAAGAATATCGTCATGAACCTGGAAAGCGAGGCCAATAGCTTGGGCATATTGATCCAATTCAGGTAAGGCGTCATGTCCATTCTTGCCCGCGCCATAGGCTCCCATTCTGACAGCGCAACGGATTAGAGCACCCGTTTTGTGGCGATGAATTTGTTCCAGCGCATGAAGACCAATCTGTTTGCCTTCAGCTTCTAAGTCCAGAGCCTGACCGCCACACATACCGGCGATACCACTGGCTGTTGCCAGCTCAGAAAGCATTTTAAGGCGATCAGCTGTTGCCACATCTGGCATTTCTCTTTTAGATAAGATTTCAAATGCCAGAGACTGTAATGCATCTCCCGCCAAAATAGCGTGAGCTTCACCAAATTTGATATGGCAAGTGGGTTGCCCACGGCGTAAATCATCGTTATCCATTGCGGGTAAGTCGTCATGAATTAATGAAAAAGCATGAATGCATTCGACTGCTGCGGCTGGCGCATCCAGATTATTGGCAGATAATCCAAACATGTCACCTGTGGCATAAACTAAAAATGGACGCAGACGTTTGCCACCAAGTAAAGCGCCATATTGCATTGCCGGAACCAGTGGGTTGGCAAATACCAATGAAGACAATGTGGTTGTCAGAACGTTATTGACGCGTTGTTGACAGGTCTTAAATTGTTCTTTGAATTGAATTGGGTTTTGTTCAGACATAGATTCACTCAGTATCCCGGGAGAAGTTATTCAGCGGAGATTGGGTATCATCGTTAAGAAGAATTTGCACCCGCTGTTCTGCTTGTTGCAGAGTCTGTTGCCCTTGACGGGCTAACTGAATACCACGTTCAAACTCATTCAAGGCTTCTTCCAGTGCCAGTTCACCGGATTCAAGACGGACGACAATGCGCTCCAACTCTTTTAATGAGCTTTCAAATGTCATTGCTGGTGTGGTTTCTGGTGTACTGTCTGAGCTTTCTGATATTGCGTTTTTCTTTGGCATAATCTTTTTTACTATTTAGAGTTCGCCTGAGGGTTGCAGACTATCCTATTATGCTGGTGCAAACAAATCCTTAACTGGTTTTGTATTTTTTGCGCGCTATGTCGTGAGATAGTGCTATACTCCGCAGCCTGATTTGACTACCAGAACATGATGTCAGTTTCATTTATCAAAACTCCTAACGACTACTATAACTCACTATGAAGTTTATTATTAAATTATTCCCAGAAATCACGATTAAGAGCCAGACTGTCCGTTTGCGCTTTATTAAAATTCTCGCCAGTAATATTCGCAATGTGCTCAAAGCATTGGGAGATAATATTGCGGTAGTTCGCCATTGGGATAATATCGAAGTTCGTACTAAAGATGAAAACCTTGGCGCTCAAATTTGTGATGCGTTGACACGTATTCCCGGTATTCACCATATTCTGCAAGTAGAAGAGCGTGAATTTCGTGATATGCATCATATCTTTGAACAAGCTTATGAGGCTTATGGTGAATCGCTCCATAACAAAACATTTTGTGTACGGGTTAAACGTCGTGGTAAACATGCGTTTACTTCTAATGAAGTAGAACGCTATGTCGGTGGTGGTTTAAACCAGCACATTGAATCTGCGAAAGTAAAACTGACTCATCCTGATGTTACCGTTAATCTGGAAATTGATCAGGATATGTTGATTCTGGTGAAAGCCCGTTATGAAGGAATTGGCGGTTTTCCTATCGGAACGCAGGAAGATGTGCTGTCTCTGATTTCTGGCGGTTTTGATTCTGGTGTTTCCAGCTATATGTTGATGCGCCGTGGCTGCCGTGTTCATTATTGTTTCTTTAATCTTGGTGGCTCTGCTCATGAAATTGGTGTGAAGCAGGTCGCTCATTATCTTTGGAACCGCTTTGGCAGTTCCCATAAAGTCCGTTTCGTTGCTGTGGATTTTGAACCTGTAGTCGCTGAAATTCTGGAAAAAGTTGATGACGGCCAAATGGGTGTGGTGCTTAAACGGATGATGGTAAGAGCGGCATCTAAAGTTGCAGAACGCTATGGCGTGCAGGCCATTGTTACCGGTGAGGCGTTGGGACAGGTTTCCAGCCAGACGCTGACTAATCTGCGTTTGATTGATAATGCATCGGATACTTTGATTCTACGGCCGCTGATTTCTCATGATAAAGAGCACATTATCAAACTGGCACGTGAAATTGGCACTGAGGATTTTGCCCGTACGATGCCTGAGTTTTGTGGGGTTATTTCTAAAAGTCCGACTGTAAAAGCGGTTAAAGCCAAAATTGAAGCAGAAGAGGTTAATTTCGATTTTGATATTCTGGAAAAGGTTATCAGTGAAGCTCAGAATATTGATATCCGTCAGATCGCAGAACAAAGCAGTGAGCGAGTCGTTGAAGTTGAAACAGTCACTGAATTTGCTTCAACAGATGTATTACTGGATATTCGCTCACCTGATGAACAAGATGATCGCCCATTGCAGATGAATGGCGTAGAAATCAAATCATTGCCGTTCTATAAATTAAGCAGTCAGTTTGGTGATTTACCTAAAGAGAAAACTTATCTGCTCTATTGTGAGCGCGGAGTGATGAGCCGTTTACAGGCACTTTATCTGTGTGAACAGGGATTTGATAATGTGAAAGTTTATCGGCCTTAATTATGATATTTAGAGGCTTCCCATCAGGGGAGCCTCAATGATTTAATCTGAAACAGGGTGCTTTTGTCTGCTTTTCCACTACCATGAACCAGGCAGATGAGTGCTGAATGGTTCATAATCATCTTCCTTACATTTTATCAGGTTATATATACGGGTATTCTCAGGAGCAGACAGGCCATGAGCACGGGCCCGGCGCAATAAATATCCAGTGATATAGTCAATTTCAGTGTGACGTTTGGCGCGGATATCTTGCAACATCGAAGAGTAGTTTTTTGCTGTGCGCTCAATAACATCATAGATATAGGCAGTTAAGCTGTCGATGGAAGTATGTATGTTTTCTCGTTCCATAACCTGAATGATTTCTTCACACAAAACATTTAATTGTTCCGGGTAGCGAAGCAAATCTCCATTCCTGCATTCATAAATTGCAGTAAGTGGGTTTATGACACAGTTAGCCGCGAGTTTTAGCCAACCAATAGAGAGAATTTCATTATGCCATGCAACGTCCGGTAAAGCCTGATGCAGAATATCGGCCAGAGAGCTGAGTTCAGTGGCATTTGATGTTGTAGAGCCAATATGTGTTAGTCCAGAAGCCGTATGATAAACCTGTTGGTCATTCTGATATGCGCCGTGAGTCGTGACGCCAAGGAGTATTGGATTAGGCGCAGATAGCAATTCTTCTTGGGAACCCATGCCATTGTGTAGTAATAAGATTGGGCAATTAGATGAAAGTTTGGGGAGCAGATTATTAACCGCATCAGATACTTGCCAGGCCTTCAGGCAGACAATCAGTAATTCGCTGTTGGCAAGATGGTCATTGTCATTAGTTGGGATCCGCTGGTTAAATGCTTCTCCATTAATTTCGTCAATATGAACAGGTAAATCAGGTTGGGGGATTCTTAGCCAACCTTGTACCAGGTGTTTTTGTTGTGATAATGCTGCCAGCCACAGTTTTCCTATAGCGCCACAGCCAAGAACGGTTACCTTCATAATATACCCTCGTTGCAAGACGCTGTAATGTTGAATGGAAATAGCAAGATCCCGCTAATCGGAGTATAGAGCTTTTGCTAACAATGGAAAGCGGTTATCATGCCAACTTATTGATTATCAGGAGGTCACGGATAATGCCATCTTTCGATATTGTCTCAGAAATTGATATACATGAAGTTCGCAATGCGGTAGAAAACGCGCAGCGTGAGCTTGCTACACGCTGGGATTTCCGTAATGTCAGCGCCAGTTTTGAATTAAATGAAAAAAGTGAATCTATCAAGATTGCCAGTGAGTCAGATTTTCAGGTAAATCAGTTGGTTGATATTATACGTGAAAAACTGGCTAAACGTGGTATTGATGGAGCTGCACTAAATATCCCTGATGATATGCTGCACAGTGGTAAAACTTATAGCGTTGAGGCGACTCTGAAACAGGGGATTGATACCCCTACAGCGAAAAAGATCGTGAAGCTGATTAAGGATAGTAAATTGAAAGTGCAGGCTCAGATTCAGGGTGAGCAGGTGCGGGTAACCGGTAAAGCGCGTGATGATTTGCAGAGTGTTATGGCATTAGTCCGTGGAGCAGAATTAGGGCAGCCATTCCAGTTTACTAATTTCCGGGATTGATTTTTCCCGTATTGGCTAACCAGCTCCGCTTAATGGATTAACATATTTGGCCTAATGTGGGGTGGGAGATTCCTGAGCGGGAATCCCATCCCCAATTTCCCTTCAATATCGAACCGGAATGAGAGGGTTTTATTAGCGAAAGTCGCTGTAAGTTATGCTATCAATTGCTCAAGTTGTGCTCTGCTCGTCTGCTTAGTATCTACTTTTATGTAAGCGCTGCGCTCTTCCGGCACAATAACAACTTCGCGAACACCGGGTTGAACAAGGATTTTTTGTTCTAGCAATGTCTTATTTACTATATTTTCTGGCAGCGAAATTCTGATACTGCTGACATAAGGGGGCTGTTTCATTGTCGTGCTGATAATAAACCAAATAATTATCAGAGCGATACCTGCCATAAATACCAGCGATGCTCCCTTTAATTCATATAACCAGCCACCAAGGCTACCACCTAGAGCTACACCTAAAAACTGGCTGGTGGAGTAAATTCCCATTGCTGTACCTTTATAACCCGCCGGCGCTTCTTTGCTGATAAGTGATGGCAGAATAGCTTCCATTATATTGAAAGCAATAAAGAAAATTTGTATGCCAACAAAGATTGTCCACAAATGGTGCCCCGCTGACCACAATACAATTTCGGCGATAAATAGCAGTGTGATACATAACAGAAACACTTGTTTCATGCGGCGCTTTTTTTCTGCGTAGATAATGAAAGGCAAAACAGATAAGAATGAAATCAGCATGGTGATCAGATAAACCTTCCAATGCTGTTGGGCTGGGAATCCAGCTTGTTGCATAACCAGAGGCAAGGCGACAAAGCTTGCCATTAGCAAAGCGTGTAAACTTAGAATGCCAAAGTTAAGTTTTAGCAGTTGGCTATCAGCTAAAACTTTATGGAAACTGTGACGAACAATGTCTGATTCACGGTTAAGAACGTGTTTATCTGTGGAAGGAACAGCAAATAATGTTATCAGAATGCCACAACCGGCTAAAATGGTAATGCCCCAAAACAGGCCATTTAAGCCAATGGCATGAGTAAGAATTGGGCCAAGTACAATTGCTATGGCGAAAGTGACTCCAAAGCTAATGCCAATAAATGCCATTGCCTTAGTTCGGTTTTGTTCGCGGGTCAAATCAGAAAGCAGAGCCATAATTGCGGCGGATATAGCACCAGCCCCCTGGAGTGCGCGCCCAACGATTATGCCCCAGATAGAATCACTGAGAGCTGCCGTGATACTGCCAAGAACGAAGAGTAGTAGTCCACCAACAATTAAGGGCTTACGGCCAATTTTGTCAGAAAGCAGGCCAAAAGGGATCTGGAAGATTGCCTGAGTTAGACCATAAATGCCAATAGCGATGCCAATAAGAGCTTCGGTAGAACCTTTTAGATCAAGGCCATAGGTTGTTAAAACAGGAAGGACCATGAACATGCCCAGCATACGCAAAGAAAAAACTGAGCCTAAGCCCCATGTCGCCCGAAGCTCAAGTGGCGTCATTTTATTATCGTTCATGGTTACCTCGAAATATTTAGATGTGCCATTGTAGATAGGTTTCTGATAAGTGGTAAATAGTTAATTGAATTAATAATATTGAAGTATAAGGAGAGGGGGAAGGATACGAAAAGGAAACTGATGGCAGAGGCGTATGCCACTGCCATCAGGGAGAATTACCGGACGTAAGTTAGAAAGGTTTCTGAGGACACATTTGGGTCAACAGACATCATGACACTCAGGGAAGTGATTGCCACAATGGAAAAGACAAATAACTTACGGGCCCAAACGCGGTCATTAGCCGTTTTATAACCGGATAATGCCATTCCCAGCCACCAGATGCTGACTGCTACTGCAACAATCAGATATTTGTAACCAGCGTAACCGCTGATTGCCAACATGAGAGTTGCAATCATAAATGCCAGGATATAAAGGATAATATGGTTTTTCGCCACAGAGATGCCTTTAATCACGGGTAGTACAGGGATGTTCGCTGCCTGATAATCCTTGAAACGGAAGATAGCAATGGCATAGGAGTGCGGCATTTGCCACAAACTGAAAATCAGTAACAGGATCAACGCGCCCGTGTCAAACTGACCAGTCACTGCACAATAACCGATAACCGGAGGTGCAGCGCCGGACAAACTGCCGATCAACGTGCCATAGACAGATTTCCTTTTCATATAAAGGCTGTAAACCCCTACATATACGACAAAACCGATAATCGCTAATTGCATTGCTAAGGCATTGGCTGCTACATAGAGCAGCACCATGCCAGCAATACCCAGTATTAATGCATAAATCAGGCTGATTTTCGGATCAATAAGCCCTTTTACAAGGACGCGGTTTTTTGTTCTTTCCATGATCCGATCGATGTCACGGTCAATGTAGTTGTTAAATACACAACCAGAAGCCACGACTAATGAGACGCCGAGCAGAGTCGAGATGAACAAAGGGTAATCAATCACCCCTTTCGAGGCGAGTAGAAAACCACCGATCACAGAAATTAAATTGCCGAAAATAATTCCTGGTTTAGTTACTTGCAGGTATTGCTTAATCATAATATGCAGCTCTTTAATCAACCATCATATTAATGTTGAGGTTGTACATGATCCATAGCGAGCCAACAACAACAATACCGATAATCAAAATAGTGAACAGCAATGCGACTAAGTTCCAGCGCTCTTCTGACGAAGTGTTCATGTGCAGGAAGTAGATAAAATGAACAAGAATCTGCACAACAGCCAGACCGACTACCGTTGTCAGAATAGTGGCATGGGAGGCGGAACCATCCATTACCATCCAGAACGGAATCACTGTCAGGATGACTGAAAGAACAAAGCCGATAATATAAGACTTCAGGCTACCGTGGCTAGCTCCAGTATGAGCTGTATTTGAATGACTCATTACATAGCTCCTAACAGATAAACAACGGTAAACACACAGATCCACACGACATCAAGGAAGTGCCAGAATAAGCTCAGGCAGTTCAGACGGGTTTTATTAACATCGGTTAAGCCGCGGCGTGTTACCTGAATTATCATGATGATAATCCAGACCAGACCACAGGTAACGTGGATACCGTGAGTGGCGACCAGTGCGAAGAATCCAGACAGGAACGCACTGCGGTCAGGGCCGTAGCCGTCTGCAATCAGATGATGGAATTCATACAGTTCCATTGCCACGAAGCCAAGGCCGAACAGGAAAGTCATACCGAGCCAAGCGTTAACCTGGCCGATTTTGCCTTTGTTCATGCCTAGCATGGCAAAGCCATAAGTGATACTACTGAATAACAGCAGGAAAGTTTCAACCAGTACAAAAGAGAGGCCGAAAATTTCTTTACCAGATGGGCCGCCTGCGGTTCCGTTAACCAGCACTGCATAAGTCGCAAACAGACATGCGAACAAAATACAGTCACTCATCAAGTAGATCCAGAAACCGAATACCTTAGTGGCTCCCGCATCGTGGTGCCCATGATCCTCATGGGCATGATTGTGGTTAGTCATAGTTTCAGTTGACATGGTTCAGACCTGCCTTGCTAATTTGTTCATGGTGTTGATTCTCAATTTGCTCAACTTCAGCAACGGGTACGTAGTAATCAACATCGTCATCAAAGCTTTTCGCAATCCAAGTGATAATCATGCCGGCGAAGCCTGCGATAGCCAGCCACCAGATATGCCAAATCATAGCGAAACCAAAAAGCAAGCTGAAGCCAGCAATAATCACACCTGCACCGGCATTTTTAGGCATATGAATTTCTTCATATTTAGCAGGACGCTTATAAGCTGTGCCTTTTTCTTTCATATCCCACCATGCATCACGGGTTTGAACATGTGGAACGTCAGCAAAGTTATAGAATGGCGGTGGAGAAGATGTTGCCCACTCCAGAGTACGTCCACCCCAAGGGTCACCAGTCAGGTCACGGTTTTGGTCACGGTCACGGATACTGACGTAGAATTGAATGACCTGACACAGGATACCAACGGCAATCAGTGCAACACCGATTGCGGAGACAACCAGCAGAGTATGGAATTCAGGGTTGATATCTTGGCTGATACGACGGGTCATACCCATGAAGCCAAGTGCGTAAACTGGCATAAAGGCGATGAAGAAGCCAATGAGCCAGAACCAGAATGCGCGGACACCCCATTTTTCATTTAGTGTGAAACCAAATGCTTTTGGGAACCAGTAAGCAGTACCAGCGAAACACCCGAAGACAACACCACCAATGATAACGTTATGGAAGTGTGCGATCAGGAACAGACTGTTATGCAGAACGAAATTTGCACCCGGAACCGCCAGCAGAACCCCAGTCATACCACCGATAGAGAAGGTGACGATAAAACCGACAGTCCACAACATCGGTGTTTTATACTCAATACGGCCCTGATACATCGTGAACAGCCAGTTGAAGATCTTAACCCCTGTCGGAATCGAGATAATCATGGTGGCTATACCGAAGAAGGCGTTAACGTTCGCGCCGGAGCCCATTGTAAAGAAGTGGTGTAGCCATACGATGAACGACAATACGGTAATGGCAATGGTTGCCCATACCAGAGAAGTATAGCCGAACAGTCGTTTTTTTGAGAACGTCGCAGTAACTTCAGAGAAGACACCAAAGACCGGCAGTACCAGAATATAAACCTCAGGGTGACCCCAGGCCCATATCAGGTTGATATACATCATCATGTTGCCGCCCATATCATTGGTAAAGAAATGGGTGCCCATGTAGCGGTCGAAAGTCAGCAGGGCAATGGTAACAGTCAGAATCGGGAATGCTGCGATGATCAGTACGTTAGTACACAGTGCTGCCCAAGAGAATACCGGCATTTTCATCATAGACATGCCGGGGGCACGCATCCGCAGGATCGTGGCAAAGAAGTTAACACCTGTCAGCAGCGTACCGATACCGGATATCTGGAGACTCCATATCCAGTAATCAACCCCAACGCCAGGGCTATACTCTATACCTGAGAGTGGAGGGTAGGCTAACCAGCCAGTTTG
The DNA here is from genome assembly GCF_001010285.1 of Photorhabdus thracensis. Lineage (GTDB taxonomy): Bacteria > Pseudomonadota > Gammaproteobacteria > Enterobacterales > Enterobacteriaceae > Photorhabdus > Photorhabdus temperata. The sequence continues at coordinate 678,598 of NZ_CP011104.1, forward strand.
AGCGAATTCACCTATACCCAGCGAGATGTTAATCAGTGCAACACCAACGACAAAGAACCAGAAACTCAGTGAGTTCAGGAATGGAAACGCAACGTCACGGGCACCGATCTGTAGTGGAACCACGATGTTCATCAGGCCGACAACGAAAGGTGTTGCCATGAAGAAAATCATGATGACGCCGTGGGCGGTAAAGATCTGGTCATAGTGATGCGGCGGCAGGAAACCTGCTTCGCCAGCGGAGGCGACAGCCTGCTGACCACGCATCATGATGGCATCAGCAAAGCCACGGAGCATCATAACCAGTGCCACGATGATGTACATAATACCGATTTTTTTGTGGTCAACGCTGGTTAACCACTCGCTCCACAGCCATTTCCATTTACGGAAATAGGTCAGGGCTCCGACAACTGCGAGCCCTCCGAAGAGAATCCCTGCAAGAGTGACCATGATAATGGGCTCATGCAATGGGATTGCATCAAGTGTTAATTTTCCCAACATTACTTTATTCCTCAACTCCGGCATGAGCAATTTCGCTCATATTCATGTTATGACCTGTCGTTGCACCGTGGCCGCCATGCATGTTCATGTCGCCCATAAATTTGGCAATAATGTCTTGATACAGGTTAGGCTTAACGCTTGAGAAGTATTCAACCGGATGGTTCTGGCTTTGTTTGGCTAACTCATCAAATGCCTGCATGGTATCCAGGGTTTTGGGAGAGGCTTTTACTTTTTGGACCCATTGTTCAAAACCTTCACGATCCGCGGTAGCTGTGGCAGTAAATTTCATGCCGGAAAAGCCGTGCCCGCTGTAGCTGCTGGACAAACCTTTATAAGTGCCTGGTTCATTGGCAATTAAGTGAAGTTTCGTCTGCATACCCGCCATTGCGTAGATTTGACCACCTAACTGTGGGATGAAGAATGAGTTCATCACAGAATCAGAGGTGATTTTGAAGTTAACAGGAACACCAGTAGGGAAGGCAATTTCGTTAACGGTAGCGATACCTTGCTCCGGGTAAACGAACAGCCATTTCCAGTCAAGAGAGATTACTTCAATAGTCACTGGTTTTTCGTCGCTGACCAGTGGCTTATATGGATCAAGCTCGTGGGTTGTTTTCCAGGTAATAGTTGCCAAAATGATAATGATAATGATAGGAACCGTCCACACTACCAGCTCAATTTTATTTGAGTGTGCCCAGTTAGGGCGATAGGTAGCGTTTTTGTTGGCTTCGCGGTAACGCACGGCAAAGGTAAATGCCATGATGATTACCGGAATAACAATGATAAGCATCAGGCCAATAGCCGTGAGTATTAGCGTTTTTTGTTCAGCGCCGATGGCGCCTTTAGGATTCATCAATACCATATCACAACCATTCAACATAAGAGTGGCTGCCAGTAATGACAATATCCCAATACTTTTATTGTATTTCATAAGTCTAACGACTCCAAATAACAAAAGCTCTATTGTCGTTTCATCAGTGTGGGCATTCTACGGTAAGGCCACAGGAGTGTAAACATTTGTAATAGTTAGTTGATAGGTTGTTGACCCTTTATGTTAGTGGGATCACATGTAAATGGAAGATGCGGCAAGAGCTAGCTTGAAAAGGTTATTTCAGCTTAACGAGGTGTGACTGAAATGTGATGGAAATATTAATTTATATTGAAATATTTTTATATTTTTCAGTGGAAAGAAAAATATAAAAATTTACTTTAAAGGTTTTCATGACGGAAATTCTATTTAAGAATTAGATTAACTGAGAGCTACCTCAGAAGCAGCTCACAGTTAACATCAGTAATTAGAAATTATATTTGATGGTGTAGACAATTCCATCCTGCCAGAACCCTTCACCTAATTTATGATCGGCATATCGATATTGAACGCCGGTTGTGAAAGATGGGTGAGGTGTCCACCACAATGCCACTGCGCCGTTAACACCGTCCCGTCCGCCATTGCCATAGCGCTCATTCCGGTTAAGTTCTATTTCATTCCAGTTAGTTATACTGAATTTTTCCTGCCAGAGCTGAAAATCATAACCTGCCACCCAGCCGACAACATAGCCGTTATTACCAGAGTAGAAAGTTTGATCAACATAATGTAATGCAACGAATGGTTTGAACCAGACACCGGCGATGTCAGTGTTGTAGCCAATACCATACAGGGTATTTACCTCATGGAAATTTCCACCGTGTGCTTTACCTGGGAGGGAATAAGTCCCGTAAACATGGCCGTAGAGATTGAAACCAGTATCAGCCAGATAGAAGCGCCCGGTTGTTTTAAAGGTGTATCTTTGGTTATCCCCTGGTTGAGCATGTTTGCTGTTGAAAGCATTTTCCAGATCAAAGAACCCGTATAATTCACCCCAGTCAAATCCGGTTCCGCCTTCCAGTTCCACATAGGCAAAGTCGTCTTTATGAGAGGTTTGCCCTGATTTATGTGTGGTGTGGCTGGTCCAGTCGAGGTAGTTCATGCTGATATTAGCAAAGCCCCATTGATATTCAGCATAAGCTGGAACTGAGACAGTAGTCAATAAGGCAGTAGCCAGAATGGTTTTTCTCATAAATTTCTCTAACGCATCCATGAAAAGAGGTTTTTAATTTTAAAGCTATATAAATAAGCCTTAAAAATGGTAGCCTGATTTTACGCGGATATGAATATTGAACAATCCAATAATTACTCAAAAATAGCACTTTTAGATAAATGACTATCCAAAATGTGATCATTATCACTTAGTTTTTAGCCGAATGTAAAAAGGCTGACCGTAGTCAACCTTTAATAAATTAATTTAATGTTTTTACTTTGTTAAGCCAATTTGTTCCTTCTTAATGCAAGATAATCCAGAATGCTGCCTAAAATGATGCCGGCGATACCGAACTGTGCTCCTAACAATAGTAATTGTTCGGCCAGATTAGGGGTATTAGTCCAGTTGAGAGCATTGGTGATTATGGTAAATAACCAAAATGTAAGAAAGATACTTGCTAATGATAGTAAGCCAAAAGCTAGGCGATAAAAATTTCTGAACTGAGTACGCGGCATAAAATCATTGGTTTGTTGGGTGTAAGCCAGAGTTTGGCGGCAGATAAATAGCAGTAATAAACTTGGAACAGAGGCTGCTATAGAAAACAGATAGAAGTTTGGCCAGCCATGTAATTCAACGAACCAACCAGCAATCGGGCCGACGTATACTCGCCCAACAGCCGATAAGGCAGATAATAAAGCAAACTGTGTTGCGGAGAATGATTTGTGACATAAAGCCATAAGCAAGGCAACAAATGCAGCGGTTCCCATTCCACCACAGATATTTTCCAGAAAAATGGCGCTGCCCATAGTGTAGATATTTTTGTCAGTGATGGATAACAGCCAGTATCCAGTATTAGAGATGGCTTGAAGAATGCCAAATATCATTAGTGAGCGAAATAAACTCCATCGTTGCATCAAATAACCACCATATAATGCACCGACGATAGTTGCGGCTAATCCCAGTGTTTTGTTGATCATACCGACTTCACCAGCATCAAAACCAATACCACGGATGAGAAATGGGGTGCTGAGACTGGCAGCAAAGGCATCGCCTATTTTATACATGACAATTAATAGCAGTATCAGCCACGCATTATTACGACTGAAAAAATCAGCTAATGGTTCTATTGCGGCCTGCTGAAGTGTTTTGGGTGGAGGTGCGTTAATTTTGGGCTCTTTGGCTCTTAACGTTGCATAGACGCCAATCAGCATCAATCCAGCCATCAACCAATATGTGTGTTGCCAGCCTATATAGCGGTCTGCGATCCATAATGCTAACCCGCCTGAAACTAACATTGCCAACCGGTAACCAAGTACCGAAACAGCCGCGCCTACGCCCCGTTCTTCGCTATTGAGTAAATCTGTTTTATAAGCATCAAAGACGATATCTTGTGACGCAGAACAGAAAGCGACGGCGACTGCCAGTGCTGCCAGCCACCATAAATGTTGAGATGGCTGGAGAAAACCCATTGCAGCAATACTGGCTATCAGTAATAACTGTGTAACAAGCAGCCAACCACGGCGGCGCCCAAGGAAAGAAGGGGTAAAGCGGTCCATAAAAGGGGACCAAAGAAATTTGAAAACATATGCCTGGCCGACAAGGGAAAAGAAGCCAATAGTTTTAAGATCGACGTTTTCAACGGTCATCCACGCTTGCAGGGTGCCGGCAGTCAGTGCGAGAGGTAAACCAGAAGCAAAGCCAAGTAAAAGCAGGATACGTGAGTTATGTTGAGTAAAAACAGTGAGATAACGATAATACATGAGCCTCCCAAAACTCTGTCCTTGGCGGACAGAGTAAGTAATTAATCCTTAATTAGCGGGCATTTTGTTTGATGAAATTACTCACGGAAGGATCCTGAGCCATATCTGCGATGACTTCAGATAGTACAGTATTTACCGCATCAGCAATTTTCTCATTGGTTGCTCCGAGAGGGCCTTGCACATTGTAGCTAGTGCGATAGTTTTTAACTTGTTTACTTCCGTTTTGCGCTGCACTGATGATGGAAATATCGGCTTTTGTTGAAATATTATGACGTAAGCTGCCTTCTTTAACATCTGCATACAGGTTGTTCACAATAATTTGCAAATTAGCATTGGCTGGAGAGCCAATCATATAACCACGGGCAGCCATCTGTTTTTCCAGGATTTCCTGGAGTAGAAAACGCAGATCACGGGACGGTTTCAGTATTTCCAGTTTTGCATTGCGGTTAACTTGAGCGAGTGTCTGAGATTGGCGATTGTCGGCACCACTGATGCTGATGGTAATAGCCCCCATAGTTGGGTCTGCTGTTGGCAGCGTAATTTTAGGTTCGATAGTCAGGGTATTGCTGGGAGCAGCACAACCAGCAAGAAGAAAAAGGGCTATAAGCGGGAATAATATTCTTTTCAACATGTTGATTTTCTCATCAGTGATAAGGATGTCCAGTAATACTTATCAATTTAATAAGCATAAACTACGCCAATAATAGCACTGCCTTTGATCATGGCATATCCCTGATGAGGTAAACGTGTATAAAAACCTTTTGATGTGGGGTTTGATTAAAAGATATTTTAATACGCTGGTGCTATAACTCATGAAGAATAGACTAAAATCATTGATATGGTTGGCAGTACGATTGCTATGTAGTGTAAGGAGAATGATTATGGTGTACCAGGATATAGAAGAGAAATTACAGGCTGCATTTAACCCCTCATATCTTGAGGTTATTGATGAAAGTTATCGTCATAATGTACCTGTAGGTTCTGAAAGCCATTTTAAGGTTGTAATCATCAGTAATAAATTTGTTGGTGAACGTATGCTGAATCGCCATCGTTCTGTTTACGGTACATTATCGGCAGAACTGGCCGCAGGTGTTCATGCTTTGGCGTTGCATACCTATACCGAAAAAGAGTGGAATGAATTGCAGGATACTGTTTTAGCTTCACCGGCTTGTCGGGGTGGTAATGTGGCCTGAGTACTTAATTGGGGCATTCTCCTGAAATTGCGATATTAAAATAGAATGAACCCGATTAACGGCCTTTGGGCCGTTTTTGCGTTTTGTATGTGACACATTTTGAACGCAATCCTGATAGCTAAGAAATTGTTGTTGCATGGAATTGATGAATACCTCGGGCTTTTGTTAGCAATTCTCGACTCACACCGTCTGCATCGCTATAATGTCGCGTCTAATTTTTAGAATGGTTTCGGGATGCTTCTGACATCAGGGATTCTCGGTTTTTAAATGCGACCGCCCCGGTTCTTAGAGAGTGTTGCGATTGGCACATAGAACATCTGCCGGTTGTACGGTCTCTGGAGTTGACCGAGCACTATGATTTTTTTGAGGTAAAAAGATGCAAGTTTCTGTTGAAACCACTCAAGGCCTTGGGCGTCGTGTGACAATCACCGTTCCTGCTGCCGATGTTGAAAAGGCAGTTAGCAGTGAGTTGGTCAATGTAGCAAAAAAAGTTCGTATTGATGGTTTCCGTAAAGGCAAAGTGCCTATGAACATCGTTAAACAACGTTATGGTGCTTCTGTTATTCAGGATGTTCTGGGTGATCTGATGCAACGTAACTTTATTAATGCAATCATCGAACAAAAAATCAATCCAGCGGGTGCGCCAAGCTATGCGCCAGAGCAGTTCAAAGACGATGAAGATTTCACTTATTCTGTAGAATTTGAAGTGTATCCGGAAGTTGAGCTGAAAGACCTGGAAGCTATTGAAGTTGAAAAACCCGTTGTTGAAGTAAAAGACGAAGATGTTGATGCAATGTTGGAAACATTGCGTAAGCAGCAGGCTGACTGGAAAGAAACCGAAGAAGCTGTTAGTGCGGAAGATCGTGTGACTGTTGACTTCAACGGTTCTGTTGATGGTGAAGAGTTTGAAGGCGGCAAAGCTTCTGATTTTGTTCTGGCTATGGGGCAGGGTCGTATGATCCCAGGTTTCGAAGAGGGCATTGTTGGTCATAAAACGGGTGAAGAGTTCATTATTGATGTGAACTTCCCAGAAGATTATCATGCTGAAAATCTGAAAGGTAAAGCAGCTAAGTTTGCGATCACTTTGAAAAAAGTGGAACAGCGTGAATTACCGGAGTTAACTGAAGAATTCATCAAACGTTTCGGTATTGCTGATGGCACTGTTGACGGCCTGCGTGCAGAAGTACGTAAGAATATGGAACGTGAACTGAAAAATGCAGTTCGTAACCGTATTAAATCCCAGGTTATCGATGGTTTAGTTAAAGCTAACGAAATCGAAGTTCCGGCTGCTGTTGTTGATGGCGAAATTGATGTTCTGCGCCGTCAATCTGTCCAGCGTTTTGGTGGCAATGAAAAACAAGCGTTGGAATTGCCTCGTGAACTGTTTGAAGAACAAGCTAAACGTCGCGTTGTTGTTGGCTTGTTATTAGGTGAAGTTATCAGTAGCAATGAACTGAAAGCTGACGAAGAGCGTGTTAAAGGACTGATTGAGGAAATGGCTTCTGCCTATGAAGATCCTCAGGAAGTGATCGAATTCTATGGTAAAAACCAGGAATTGATGAGCAATGTTCGTAATATTGCTCTGGAAGAACAAGCTGTTGAAGTTCTTCTGGGTAAAGCAAAAGTTTCTGAAAAAGAAACAACTTTCAATGAGTTAATGAATCAGAATCAAATGGCGTAAGCTTTAGCTTCGCTTGAGATAACGAATTTATCATCTCTGTGAAACTGAACCCGCAGATTTATCTGCGGGTTTTTTTATGAATAAAGGCAAAATTTTTCTTGAAAAAAGTGGGTTTAACCCCAGATCCTTTTTTACATTATGTATATGATTGCAAAATTTTTCAGGGGTAATCCTCCTTTGATTGATTAACTTTTGAATCATGGTCATCATCGCTTATCTCAAGTAGAATCGGTTATGAATGGCACCAACATGAATTCTATTAGGAGACGGAAATGTCATATAGCGACAAGCGGGATCAATATGTGCCTCATATGGCTTTGGTGCCGATGGTAATTGAACAGACTGCACGTGGAGAGCGTTCGTTCGATATCTATTCACGCCTGTTAAAAGAACGTATTATTTTTCTGACCGGTCAGGTTGAAGATCATATGGCAAACCTGATTGTGGCCCAAATGTTGTTCCTTGAGGCAGAGAATCCGGAAAAAGATATTTTCTTATATATTAATTCACCAGGTGGTGTGATTACTGCGGGCATGTCCATTTATGACACGATGCAGTTTATTAAACCGGATGTTAGCACCATTTGTATGGGGCAGGCATGTTCAATGGGGGCATTCTTGCTGACTGCCGGCGCAGAAGGAAAACGTATCTGTCTACCAAATTCCCGGGTCATGATCCATCAACCATTAGGTGGTTTCCAAGGGCAGGCTACGGATATTGAGATCCATGCTCAGGAAATACTTAAAGTTAAAGCGCGTATGAATGATTTGATGGCAAAACATACGGGAAGAACCCTTGAAGAAATTGAGAAAGATACAGAACGTGATCGTTTCTTGTCAGCAAGTGAAGCTGTAGAGTATGGGTTGGTTGATAAGATTTTCACCCATCGCGATTAATTTATTATTCCCGGAAGCTATAATATAAATATTCGCCTTACCATTTGGTAAGGCTATGCCGTTCGGGGTAATAGCAGAGTTTCCTGCTTTGCCAGATGAATCTGGGGTGGCAGTTGATTAAAGTGAGGTTGTGACTGATGACAGATAAGCGCAAAGACGGTTCAGGAAAGCTGCTGTATTGCTCTTTCTGCGGGAAAAGCCAACATGAAGTGCGGAAATTGATTGCTGGCCCGTCAGTGTATATCTGCGATGAATGTGTGGATTTATGTAACGACATCATTCGCGAAGAAATTAAAGAGCTTGTACCACATCGTGAGCGTAGTGCATTACCAACTCCTCATGAAATTCGTCAGCATCTGGATGATTATGTTATCGGCCAGGAAACGGCGAAAAAAGTGTTAGCAGTTGCTGTTTATAATCACTATAAGCGGTTACGTAATGGCGATACCAGTAACAGTGTTGAATTAGGTAAAAGTAATATTCTGCTTATTGGGCCAACAGGGAGTGGTAAGACACTGCTGGCTGAAACACTGGCCCGTTATCTTGACGTTCCCTTTACTATGGCAGATGCGACTACGCTGACCGAAGCGGGATATGTGGGCGAAGATGTAGAAAACATTATTCAGAAGTTATTGCAAAAATGTGACTACGATGTGCAGAAAGCTCAACGCGGTATTGTTTACATTGATGAAATTGACAAAATTTCACGTAAATCTGATAACCCGTCAATTACCCGGGATGTTTCAGGGGAAGGTGTACAGCAAGCGCTGCTGAAATTGATTGAAGGTACAATTGCGGCGGTTCCTCCTCAGGGCGGACGTAAACATCCACAGCAGGAGTTTTTACAGGTAGATACCTCTAAAATCTTATTTATTTGTGGTGGGGCGTTTGCCGGTCTGGATAAAGTGATTAGCCAGCGTCTGAATACCAGTACTGGTATTGGCTTTGGTGCGAAAGTCAAAGGTGAGTCAGAAAAAGCGACTGAAGGCGAATTGTTTGCACAGGCTGAACCAGAAGATCTAATCAAATTTGGTCTTATCCCTGAGTTTATTGGGCGGTTACCTGTTGTTGCCACGCTTACTGAACTGAGTGAAGAAGCGTTGATTCAGATTCTAAAAGAGCCTAAAAATGCGCTGACTAAGCAGTATCAGGCTCTATTTAACCTTGAGGGTGTCGATCTGGAGTTCAGAAATGAAGCTCTGATCGCTATTGCTAAGAAAGCGGTGCTTCGTAAGACAGGGGCCCGTGGCCTGCGCTCTATTGTTGAAGGTGCATTGCTGAACACGATGTACGATTTGCCATCAATGGAAAATGTTGGGAAAGTTGTTGTAGATGAATCCGTTATCAATGGTCAATCTGCACCATTACTGATTTACAGCAAGCCGGATGCCCAGGTTTCTGGTGAATAATTGAGGCCAGGACAGGGAATTCACTAAACGAGATATTATTGAATAAAATGAGGGGGTTGCCCTCATTTTATTTTTAATTAAAGTGCCATACCATTGAATGTCAAATTCCTGTCCCCATATATTTTATATTCTATGAAGTGAAACTCGTGAGAACCGTGTTTCACGAGATTCCTTAAAAACTGGCGAAAGCTAAACGAAGAGAGAGCTCTATGAATCCTGAGCGTTCCGAACGCATAGAAATCCCTGTATTGCCTCTGCGCGATGTGGTGGTTTACCCGCATATGGTGATCCCACTGTTTGTAGGGCGTGAAAAGTCTATTCACTGCCTGGAAGCAGCAATGGATCATGACAAACAGATCATGTTGGTTGCGCAAAAAGAAGCTTCAACTGATGAGCCAGGGGTTAATGATCTTTTCTCCGTTGGTACATTAGCTTCTATTTTACAGATGTTAAAACTGCCGGATGGCACCGTAAAAGTACTTGTTGAAGGGTTGAGACGTGCCCGTATTACGACTCTGACTGACAATGGTGAGCATTTTTCTGCTCAGGCTGAGTATCTTGATTCACCAATCGTTGATGAGCGTGAGCAGGAAGTTCTGATCAGAACGGCTATTAATCAGTTTGAAGGTTACATTAAGCTCAATAAAAAAATCCCGCCGGAGGTTTTGACCTCACTGCACAATATTGAAGATGTTGCTAAATTAGCTGATACAATTGCTGCTCATATGCCATTGAAACTCAGTGACAAACAGACTGTTCTGGAAATGTCTGATGTTGTTGAGCGCCTTGAATATCTAATGGCAATGATGGAATCAGAAATTGATCTGTTACAGGTAGAAAAACGCATCCGTAATCGCGTGAAGAAACAAATGGAAAAAAGCCAGCGCGAGTATTACCTGAATGAACAGATGAAAGCGATTCAGAAAGAGCTGGGTGAAATGGATGATGCGCCTGATGAGTATGAGACTCTCAAGCGCAAAATTGAAGCGGCAAAAATGCCAAAAGAAGCCCATGAAAAAGCGGAAGCTGAATTACAAAAGCTGAAAATGATGTCTCCTATGTCGGCGGAAGCGACGGTTGTCCGTAGCTACATTGATTGGATGGTACAGGTTCCGTGGGTTGTCCGCAGTAAAGTTAAAAAAGATTTGGTTAAAGCCCAGGAGACTCTGGATACTGACCATTATGGTTTGGAGCGCGTGAAAGAGCGTATCCTTGAGTATCTGGCAGTACAAAGCCGAATCAGTAAAATTAAAGGGCCGATTTTATGTCTGGTTGGGCCTCCAGGGGTGGGTAAAACTTCTTTAGGCCAGTCTATCGCACGAGCAACCGGGCGGAAATATGTGCGTATGGCATTGGGCGGAGTTCGTGATGAAGCGGAAATCCGTGGTCATCGCCGTACCTATATTGGTTCTATGCCGGGTAAATTGATTCAGAAAATGTCCAAAGTTGGGGTGAAAAATCCATTGTTCCTGTTGGATGAAATCGACAAGATGTCATCTGATATGCGTGGTGATCCAGCTTCTGCCTTATTGGAAGTTTTGGACCCGGAACAGAACGTGGCATTTAACGACCATTATCTGGAAGTCGATTATGATTTGTCAGATGTCATGTTTGTTGCAACATCCAACTCTATGAATATTCCGGCACCATTGCTGGATCGTATGGAAATTATTCGTCTTTCCGGTTACACCGAAGATGAAAAACTAAATATTGCCAAACGTCATTTGCTGCCTAAGCAGATTGAGCGTAATGCCCTGAAAAAAGATGAATTAACTATTGATGACAGTGCCATTATTGGCATTATCCGTTATTACACCCGTGAAGCCGGAGTGCGTAGTTTAGAACGAGAAATTTCTAAATTGTGCCGTAAGACGGTGAAAACATTGCTCATGGATAAGAGCTTAAAACACATTGAGATCAATGCAAATAATCTGAAGGACTATCTGGGTGTTCAACGTGTGGATTATGGTCGTGCAGATACAGAGAACCGTATTGGTCAAGTCACAGGACTTGCATGGACCGAGGTTGGTGGTGATTTATTAACCATTGAAACTGCATGTGTTCCAGGGAAAGGTAAGCTGACCTATACCGGTTCATTAGGTGAGGTTATGCAGGAATCCATTCAGGCTGCATTGACCGTTGTTCGTGCCCGGGCTGATAAACTGGGTATCAACTCTGATTTCTATGAAAAGCGGGATATTCATGTCCACGTTCCAGAAGGCGCAACACCAAAAGATGGCCCAAGTGCAGGTATCGCTATGTGCACAGCATTGGTTTCTTGTCTAACAGGTAATCCAGTTCGGGCCGATGTTGCTATGACGGGTGAAATTACTCTGCGTGGTTTAGTTCTGCCAATCGGTGGTTTGAAAGAGAAACTATTGGCTGCGCATCGAGGTGGTATTAAAACAGTCTTGATTCCCGAAGAGAATAAACGTGATCTGGAAGAAATTCCTCAGAACATTATTGCGGATCTACAGATCCATCCGGTTAAGCGTATTGAAGATGTTTTAGCTATTACATTGCAGGATCCTGCGTTTGGCGCGGAATTAGTGTCAGTTAAATAGTATAAAAATAGTGAACGATCTCAAGAGCTATGGATGAAATATAGGCTGGTAAGTGAATTCAGGCTTACCAGCTTTTTTTGTATCGTTAACTTGGATGAATTGTCTAATAAATATTTTGCTGTTTTATGATTTCTTGCCAATACCGGAAAGGATTGATATAACGGCACTGCTATCGGGTTATCCGTTAGGATTCTGATGCGATAGTAAAATACTATATGGGGATGAATAAGAGTGAATAAATCACAACTGATCGACAAAATTGCTGCTGACTCTAATATTTCTAAAGCAGCTGCAGGGCGTGTAGTAGATGCATTCATTTCTTCTGTAACTGCTGCATTGAAAGATGGCGATGATGTTGCTCTGGTGGGATTCGGTACTTTTGCTGTTCGTGAACGTTCTGCACGTACTGGTCGTAACCCTCAAACAGGGAAAGAGCTCAAAATTGCTGCGGCTAAAGTACCTGCTTTCCGTCCAGGTAAGGGTTTGAAAGACGCGGTTAACGAGTAACACAAACCAAATATTCTTTGTCGACGTCTGCTATATTGGTAAACATAGACTGACGAGACAGATTTGGTAAGCTAAAATAGAAGCGCATCAATTGATTGGTGCGCTTTTTTTCTCTTAACGCTTGAATTAGCGTAATATAGCGTTTTCTATTTCACCAAAGCGGAGTTTTGCCTCTTTATGATGGACAACCTACGCACGGCGGCAAACAGTCCTGTGCTTAAAATCGTGCTGGCTCTCATTATCTTGTCTTTTGTACTGACAGGGGTTGGGGGCTACTTGACAAGTGGAACTGGTAGTTATGCTGCCGAAGTGAATGGCCAGACTATCAGTCGTGCTCAATTGGAGCAGGCGTTTCAGCAAGAGAGAAACACGTTGCAAGAACAACTGGGAGATAAATTCTCTGTGTTGGCAAGTGACGAACAAAGTATGAAGCAGATTCGTAGCCAGGCTTTGGAACGTCTGATTAATAACGCGTTGATTGAGCAATATTCCCGTGAATTGGGTCTATCTGCCAGTGATGAGCAAGTTAAGGATTCTATCCGAAATATCCCTTATTTTCAGACAAATGGTAAATTTGATAACAACAAATACCTGGAACTGCTCAACCGTTTCAATCAGAGTCCGGATATTTTTGCTGAACAAACGCGCCAGAATTTAATTAATCAGCAATTAGTTATGTCTTTTTCTGGTAGTGAAATAGCATTGCCTGGTGAGGCAAAACTCAATGCTGAATTGCTTTTGCAAAAGAGGACAGTCCGTCTGGCTACACTGGAGCTGAAGAAAATTCAGGCGCAGCAAGAAGTGACAGATAAAGATTTACAGGATTATTACGCTCGAAATAAGAACAGCTTTATTGCTCCCGAAGAAGTGAAAGTCAGCTATATAAAAATGGATGCTGTAGATGAAATGGATAAAGTTTCAGCCACATCCACTGATATTGATACTTACTATGAGCACAACTTGAAGCGTTATACTCAATCAGAGCAGAAAAAATACAGTTTGATTCAGCTTGCAACCGAAGCTGAAGCCAAAGCAGTGCTTGATGAGCTGAATAAAGGTGCTGATTTTGGTAAATTGGCGACTAAAAAATCCACAGATAAGTTTTCAGCGAAAAATCATGGCGATATTGGCTGGATGGAAGCGGATTCTCTTCCTGAAGAGATGAAAAAAGCTCACTTAAGAGAGAAAGGCCAAACTTCTTCTGTGATTAAAGTTCCTAATGGTTTCGCTATTTTCCATTTAGATGATGTTAAGCCTCAAATAACTAAGCCTTTGTCTGAAGTTCGCTCTGAAATTGAGAAAATAGTTAAACAGGAAAAAGCGGTAGATGCTTTCTATGCTCTGCAACAGAAGGTCAGTGATGCGGCTACCAGCGATAATGAATCTTTAGCTGCTGCTGAGGAAGTTTCAGGTATTAAAATTGTGACGACTAATTGGTTTGATCGCAATAATGTGCCGGCAGAGATTAATTTTAGTTCTGTTATTCATGCAATTTTTGAAGGTAATCTTGTTGATGGGCAAGGGCCAACAGGCACTAACTCTGATGTGATCTCAGTTGAAGGTGATCGTGCGTTTGTTCTGCGTGTAGATAATTACAAGCCAGAAACAGTGCAGCCATTTGAGAAAGTTAAAGAACAGGTTATCGAACTGGTTAAGCGTCAGAAAGCTGAAAAACAGCTTCAAATTGAAAGTGAGAGATTACTTGCTGCCTTAAAAGAAGGTAAAGGTGAACAAGCTCTGAAAGACGCAGGCATTCATTTTGGTGAATCTCAGGTTATTCAGCGTATACCTCAGAATAATGTATTGGTTGATGCGGTATTCGCTTTACCACAGCCAAAAGCAGCTAAGGCAGAGTATGGTTTAGCGAAAAATAGTTTGGATGACGTTGTTTTGATTCAATTGGATAAAGTGACTCCAGGTGTTGTATCCGGAGAGCAAATTAAAAGCATGACTGATGGTTACCAGAGTGAGATGGGTAACGCGATGCTGGAGTCATTATTGATTAGCTTGCGTGAAAAAGCCAAAATTAAGTTAGGTCATATTGAATAAAAATTTGCGGGGAATATCGCAAATATTTTTGTAATTATCTTGCTCATAAAGGCCGCTTTCGCGGCCTTTCGCATATCTGATCTTCATCTATTGTGCTCAAATTTATCTGTGGCAATCTTTTTTGTACCAATAAAACACGGAGGAATAAGTATGAAAAAATCGGGAATTTTATCTGTTTTGCTTGCTGGCTTGCTTTATACGTGTGGAGGGCAATTTGCAATCGCCGCTGAACAAGTAAAAGATAAAGTCGCTAAAACAGCCAGTACTACAAGTCATTCTTCATCAGAAAAGCAGTTACAGCAACCAGATGCTTTGAAAGTAGAAGAAAAGGGAAAGGTGAATATTAATATTGCAAGTGCAGAAGAGTTAGCAAAAGCACTGAATGGTATTGGGGTAAAAAAAGCACAGGGAATTGTTGAGTATCGTGAAAAACATGGCTCATTTACTGCTGTGGAACAATTACAGGAGGTTCAGGGAATAGGGCCAGTTTTTATCGAACGAAACAGAAGTAAGTTGAGTTATTAGTAGTCATCCAGCATCCTCATTCATGATTTATTTTGTGAGTGGGGATGTTGTGATCGGGGTTGCAAATAAATCACTTTAATTCGTGTAAATTTTTTGTTTTGCTATTGTTAACCGAATCTGGTCAGATGAGTGACGTTAACATTAAGGCAATATTATGAGTTCAATTATAAAAGTTCATGGTTATCATATCGATTTATTTCAACATGTAAACAATGCCCGCTATTTGGAGTTTATGGAAAGTGCTCGATGGGAATGGCTATATAAGCACTCTGTAGTGGAATGGATACAGAAAAATAATGTTGGGTTTGCGGTGGTTAACATGAATATTAATTATCGTAGTTCAGCCGTTCTTGGTGATGAATTGGAAGTGGATTGCCGATTAACTGAGTTGAGAAACAGAAGTGGTGTATTTTCGCAGGAAATAATACGCAAGAGGGATAATCAACTCATTACAGATGCTAAAACCACATTTGTGTGGATTGATAGGAAAACGCAAAAAGCATTGTCTATTGAAGGTGAATTACGTGAAATAATGGGAGCTTTGATGAAAACGGGACAATGAGAGGAGAATGTTCCCATTGTCCTTTGGGTTAAGGTAAATGTGTTTTTGCTTTCATTTCAGTCATTATTTTCTCAGGCGCATTCAGATATTTTTCCAGTCCGCTAGTTCTGAGATAACAAGCTGCACATGTACCACACCCATTACCTTGAATGCCGTTATAACAAGTCAGTGTCTGGCTACGGACGAAATCTAAATGCTGATAGTAGTCGGACAATGCCCAGGTTTCAGCTTTGTTGAGCCACATCAATGGGGTTTCAAAGTGGATATCACGGGCAACGCCAAGGCTTACAGCTTTATTCAGTGCTTTGACAAATTCATCACGGCAATCAGGGTAGCCAGAGAAATCAGTCTCGCATACACCAGTGATAACTGTTTCAGCTTCAACTTGGTAAGCATATATAGCAGCCAGTGTCAGGAACAAAATATTACGGCCAGGGACAAATGTACTGGGTAGGGTGCTTTTTTCACTTTCACTATAGTTAGGGACAGGGATGTTATCACGAGTCAGGCTGCTGAGAGCCAGTTCGTTAAGTAATGTGACATCAATTACCTTATGTGCAATAACACCAAGAGAATGGCTGATATCACATGCAACATCAATTTCGGCCCGATGGCGTTGACCATAATCAAAAGTGACACAATGTACTTCATCATATTGGTTAATTGCCTGAATCAGACATGTAGTGGAATCTTGCCCACCACTGAATACAACAACAGCTCGTCTCATTGTAACATCCTCATTGGAATAAAACGGTTATTTTACTTATAACCTTGGAGATTGGGTAGCTGCTTGAGGTAAGGAGAGATATCGCCGATATTATTTTTTACCCAATCTGGGTTGTAATAAGTGTCGAGATAACGTTCACCACTGTCACACAGTAAGGTGACTATTGCTCCTTGTTCTTCACGTTCATGCATTTGATTGGCAAGCAGGAGTGCACCCCAAACATTGGCTCCTGTAGATGCTCCAACTTTTCTGCCCAGTAACTTTTCCAGCCAGTAAATCGTTGCAATGCTGGCGCAATCTGGTATTTGTATCATGTCATCGATAACTGTAGGAATAAAAGAAGGTTCTGCCCGAGGACGGCCAATACCCTCAATTTTGCTGCTGTAATTGCCACGAATATCACAACAATTTTGACGGTAGCAGTCATAAAATACAGAGTTTTCTGGATCAACAACAATCAGCTTGGTGTTATACCCCTGGTAACGGATATAGCGTCCTAATGTTGCAGAAGTCCCGCCAGTGCCAGCGCTCATAACGATATAATCTGGCTCAGGAAATGGTTCCATTTGCATCTGGCGGAAAATACTTTCAGCAATATTATTATTACCCCGCCAGTCCGTTGCACGTTCAGCATAAGTGAATTGATCCATATAATGACCATTTAATTCTTTCGCTAGTCGTTCTGATTCGTCATAAATTTGAGCTGAATGATCAACAAAATGGCATTTCCCGCCGTAGAATTCAATTTCTTGAATTTTACGTTTTGCGGTGTATGAGGGCATAACAGCAATAAAAGGTAATCCAAGTAGACGGGCAAAATAGGCTTCGGATACAGCAGTACTGCCAGATGAGGATTCAATAACTGGAGTACCTTCCTTGATCCAGCCATTGATAAGTGCGTAAAGGAATAAAGAACGGGCAAGTCGGTGTTTTAGACTGCCGGTTGGGTGGGTACTTTCATCTTTCAGATATAAATGGATACCTGGAAAAGCCGGTAAATTAAGGCGGATGAGATGAGTATCAGAACTGCGTTGATAATCTGCCTGAATCTCTTTGATTGCCTTGGTTGTCCAGCTGTACGACATAATTTATTAACTCTTAATTAGAATGTAATTGATGATGAGTAGATTAACTTTATACTGGGAGAAATGGATTGTTATTTTTTTCAATATGTGGTTTCTTTATGGAAAAATTTTCTATAAGAGGTGACTATGTTAGATAAAACAGACCGCAAGTTGCTTAAGTTACTACAGAAAGATTGTAGCCTGTCTCTGAATGCATTGGCGGAAGCTGTTAATCTTACCTCTACCCCTTGCTGGAAACGTTTAAAACGGCTTGAAGACGAAGGCTATATCGTTGGCAAAGTTGCTTTGATTGATAGTGAAAAATTAGGGCTAGGATTGACAGTGATTGTCATGATCAGAACTCAGCAGCATAACAGTAGTTGGTATGAGGAATTTGTTGCATTTATAAAGCAAATGCCAGAGGTTCTGGCTTTTTACCGTATGGCCGGTGAATGTGATTATCTGATGCATGTAGAAGTTGTGGATATGAAAAGCTATGATCTCTTCTACAAGCGCATGGTTAATGGTGTTTCGGGATTGATTGATGTTACATCCAGCTTTGCAATGGAAAAAATCAAGTACACTACAGCATTACCGATACCAGATTAACTAATGATTACTCAATGAGTTAACTTCATTATTCTGAATGTCGTTCAACATTTATATTATCTATTTCTATTTCAGGATATACGCGTGTGAGAATATTTTCTCAATTAAGCTGGTACTTCCGCCGCGAGTGGCGTCGCTATCTTGGCGCAGTGACTCTACTTATTATTATCTCTATTCTGCTACTGGTTCCTCCATATCTGGTGGGCGTAATTGTTGATGGCATCCGTGCTGGTTCTATGTCATCTCACCAACTGATGGCGTGGATTGGTGTTATGCTGGTCATTGCATTGATTGTTTACATTCTGCGTTATATATGGCGCTTATGGTTGTTTGGGGCGTCATATCAATTAGCGGTTAAATTACGCAATAATTTTTACCAGCAACTTAGCCGACAAACCCCTGAGTTTTATCTGCGTCACCGTACGGGTGATTTGATGGCCCGTGCGACTAATGATGTGGACCGTGTGGTATTTGCTGCGGGTGAAGGGGTGCTCACTTTAGTTGACTCGTTGGTTATGGGTTGCGCAGTACTGATTATGATGAGTGTACAAATTAGTTGGCAGTTAACTTTATTATCTTTGTTACCTATGCCGATTATGGCAATCATCATTAAACGATATGGTGATCAACTTCATCATCGCTTTAAATCTGCACAAGGTGCCTTTTCTGCTCTGAATAACCAAGCTCAGGAAAGTTTGACCAGCATTCGCATGATCAAGGCATTTGGTCTTGAAGATATGCAATCAAATCAATTTGAACAGGTTGCTGTAGAAGCTGGGCGTAAGAATATGTATGTTGCTAGGGTGGATGCCCGATTTGATCCGACAATTTTTATTGCTATCGGTATGTCAAACTTTCTGGCTATCGGTGGTGGTAGTTGGATGGTGCTGAATGGTGTTTTGACTCTTGGGGAGCTCACTAGCTTTGTGATGTACCTTGGCCTGATGATTTGGCCAATGTTAGCGCTGGCATGGATGTTTAATATCGTTGAACGGGGAAGTGCTGCATATAGCCGTATCCGTAGCTTGTTGCAGGAGCTTCCGGTTATTGCGGATGGTAACCGTCATTTATCTCCTGAGCGTAGTATTCTGAATGTGAATATCAAAGCGTTTCATTATCCGCAAAGTAATAAAACTATTTTGAGTCAAATTAACTTCCGGTTATCACCCGGACAGTTACTGGGGATATGTGGCCCAACCGGTTCAGGTAAGAGCACACTACTTGCGTTGATACAGAGACAGTTTGATGTGACTGATGGGGAAATTTTTTTCCAGTCGATTAAAATTGCAGATATCCGGTTAGATGAATGGCGAGCACGGTTTGCTGTTGTCAATCAAACTCCTTTTCTATTTTCAGACACAGTTGCCGGGAATATTGCTTTGGGACGTCCTGATGCAACACAGGAACAGATCGAAGGAGTTGCCCGTCTTGCCAATGTTCATGAAGATATTCTTCGTTTACCTGAAGGGTACCAAACGGAAGTGGGCGAGCGTGGAGTGATGCTTTCTGGTGGGCAGAAGCAGCGCATTTCTATTGCAAGAGCATTGCTTTTAGATGCAGAGATTTTGATTCTGGATGACGCTTTATCTGCGGTTGATGGGCAAACTGAACACAATATCTTACAAAACCTCAGCCAGTGGAGACAACAACGCACAGTTATTATCAGCGCACACCGCCTGTCTGCATTAACTGATGCTGATAATATTCTAGTGATGCAGCAAGGTTCTGTTATACATCAGGGGCGGCATCAGCAACTGGCGGAGCAGCCAGGATGGTATCGTGATATGTATCATTATCAGCAGCTTGAAGCAGCATTGGATGACGGGGAAACCACTGAGGGAGATCAAGATGACTAAGGTTCGCCGATTGTGGCCGTCTCTGAAACGTTTGCTGGTTTATGGAAAAAATTATCGTAAGCCGTTGGGGCTGGCGGTGCTAATGCTGTGGGGGGCTGCAATTGCGGAAGTAAGTGGTCCGATTTTGGTTAGTTACTTTATCGATAATATGGTTGCAACGGGTAATATGCCAGTAGGAGTGATTATTGGGTTGTCTGTAACCTTTATTGCTCTGCAACTGATTACGGCTGCATTACACTATTTCCAGACTTTATTGTTCAATCAAGTGTCAGTTGATGTGGTTCAGCAACTTCGTACTGATGTGATGAATGCAGCATTGCGCCAGCCTTTGAGTGCTTTTGATAATCAACCGGTAGGGCAATTGATTTCCCGTGTAACGAACGACACAGAGGTCATTAAAGATCTTTATGTCAATGTGGTTCCTGCGGTATTCCGGAGTATAGCGTTGATTGGTGCGATGATGATAGCCATGTTTGTGCTCGAATGGCGTATGGCACTGATTGCAATGCTTATTTTTCCTATCGTGTTGATTGTCATGGCGATATACCAGCATCTAAGTACGCCAATTATCAGGCAGGTACGCAGTTATTTAGCTGATATTAATGATAATTTTAATGAAGTTATCAATGGAATGAGTGTTATTCAGCAGTTCCGGCAGCAGGCTCATTTTGGTGAACGTATGTTGTCAACAAATCGTGCTCATTTTAAAGCGAGAATGCAGACGTTGCGATTAGATGGGATTTTATTACGTCCATTGCTGAGTTTATTGTCAACTATGGTGCTGTGCGGTCTTATTGTGTTATTTGGGTTCAGTGGAGCAGGAGTGATTGGTGTCGGGGTATTGTATGCTTTTATCAATTATCTTGGGCGGTTGAATGAACCACTAATCGAACTGACCTCTCAACAATCAATCCTGCAACAGGCTGTAGTTTCTGGTGAGAGGATATTTGAATTAATGGATAGCCCTCAACAAGGTTATGGAATGGATAGTCAACCACTATCCAGTGGTCGAATTGATATAGAAAATGTCAGTTTTTCCTATCGGGATGACAAAATAGTTTTACAAGATATTAATTTACAGGTTCCGGCTTATGGTTTTATTGCTTTGGTTGGTCATACCGGTAGTGGAAAAAGTACGCTGGCAAATTTACTGATGGGATATTACCCGTGGCAGAAAGGGGAGATTTACCTTGATGGCCGGCCTGTGTCGTCTCTGTCTCATTCGGTATTACGCAATGGTGTGGCAATGGTTCAGCAGGATCCAGTCGTTCTCGCTGACTCTTTCTTTAACAATGTTACGCTTGGTCGGAATATTTCAGAAGAGAAAGTTTGGCAGGTACTGGACACTGTGCAATTAGCTGAGTTAGTGCGTACGCTTCCTGATGGCCTTCATACTATCTTGGGAGAGCAGGGCAATACGTTGTCAGCCGGCCAAAAACAATTGCTTGCTATGGCGAGAGTGTTAGTGCAAGCACCGCAAATTTTGATCCTTGATGAAGCGACAGCAAATATTGATTCTGGTACGGAACAGGCGGTACAACAGGCTTTACGATTGATTCGCCAGCAAACAACATTGATCGTGATTGCTCACCGTCTGTCCACGATTGTAGAGGCTGATACTATTCTGGTGCTGCATCGTGGTGCAGTTGTTGAACAAGGACACCATCAACAATTATTGGTAAGACGTGGACGTTACTATCAGATGTATCAGTTACAACAAGTGAGTGATACATTAAATGAATGTGGCACAATCTTTGAGAAAGAGGTGGCGATTTAATCATATTTGCACTAATTTGGTGCTCTAACGGGAGAGGACATTCGTTGCTCTCCCTGTTCTTCTCTCTGTAATTTATATTAACCTTATAATTAATTGATTTTTATATATTTTAATTTCTGGCACACCCCTTGCTACTGACTTATTGCAAACACAATAGCCGGATGGCGGGGGGATATATGAAGCTCATTACGACAATTATAAAACCATTTAAATTGGAGGATATTAGGGAGGTTCTCTCTGGTCTTGGTGTTCAAGGGTTGACCATAACAGAGGTAAAAGGATTTGGTCGCCAAAAAGGGCATGCGGAGCTTTATCGTGGAGCTGAGTATAGCGTCAATTTTTTACCTAAGGTAAAGATAGATATTGCTGTAGCAGATGAGTTAGTTGAGGAGGTAATTCATGCGATTCAGCAAGCGGCTTTCACCGGAAAAGTTGGCGACGGTAAAATTTTTGTCATCGAATTACAACAGGCTATCCGTATCAGAACAGGCGAGATTAATGATGCGGCACTGTAAGTCACTGATAGAGACGATATATATGAAAAGACAATTCTCTGTGGCTACCGGTGTTGTGGCCAGTTTTTTACCATCATTATCTCAGGCAGCGGAAGGTGTTGCTGATAGAGCTGATAATGCCTTTATGATGATTTGTACAGTACTTGTTCTGTTTATGACAATTCCAGGAATCGCTCTATTTTATGGTGGATTGTTACGGAGTAAAAATGTTTTATCGCTGATGGCTCAGGTTATGGTGAGCTTTGCTCTGGTATGTGTATTGTGGGTGATTTACGGTTATAGTCTGGCTTTTGAGCCAGGGAATGGTTTTTTTGGTAGTTTTAGTCAAATGATGTTAAAGAATGTGGCACTCACGAACTTAAGTGGCAATTTTTATCAGTTAATTCATGTGGCATTTCAGGGTTCTTTCGCTTGTATCACAGTCGCTTTGATTATTGGCGCGTTAGGCGAGCGTATTCGCTTTTCGGCTTTGTTAATTTTCAGTGTGCTCTGGTTGACGTTTTCTTATTTGCCTATGGCGCATATGGTTTGGGGAGGTGGTATTCTTTCACAGGATGGTGCGTTGGATTTTGCTGGTGGTACAGTTGTACATATTAATGCTGCTGTAGCTGGATTGGTTGGTGCTTACTTACTGGGAAAACGTACTGGCTTTGGGAAAGAAGCATTTAAACCGCATAACTTGCCGATGGTCTTCATTGGTACTGCTATACTCTATATCGGTTGGTTTGGTTTTAATGCGGGTTCTGCTGGTGCTGCTAATGAAATCGCTGCTCTGGCATTTTTGAATACAATTGTGGCGACTGCCGCCGCTATTCTGTCATGGGTTTTTGCAGAATGGCTTTTCCGTAATAAACCTTCTCTTTTAGGGGCATGCTCAGGCTGTATTGCCGGGCTGGTTGGTATTACACCTGCTGCGGGAATGGTTGGTGTTGGTGGTGCACTAATTATTGGATTAATCGCGGGTTTTGCCGGGCTTTGGGGAGTAGTGGTCTTAAAACGGTGGTTACGCGTTGATGATGTGTGTGATGTATTTGGTATACATGGTGTATGTGGGATCGTAGGTTGCCTCCTGACTGGAGTTTTTACGGCGAAATCATTGGGCGGAACCGGTTATGCAGAGGGTATAACCATGTTGGAACAAGTGAGTATTCAGGTTTTTAGTATATTGATCTGTGTGGTTTGGTCAGTAATTGTCTCTTTTATTGCTTTTAAAATAGCAGATCTGCTGGTAGGGCTGCGGGTTACTGTTGAAATTGAAAGAGAAGGTCTGGATATTAATTCCCATGGAGAGAGTGCTTATAATTAATCTGTGATATAAACAGGCAGCAATAAGACCGTAGGTGTGATGCTGATTTCTTATTTGCTGCCCTTATTATTTTTATTTGTTCCGTTTCCTGATTAGCCCTTCTTGTACAGTGGAAGCAACAAGTACACCTTCATAATTATAAATCTGTCCACGAACAAAACCACGGGCCCCAGAAGCTGATGGACTATCTATAGCATAGAGTAACCAGTCGTCTAGTTTAAACGGACGATGGAACCACATAGAGTGGTCAATAGTTGCTATCTTAATATCTTTCTCAAGGAACCCAACACCATGTGGCTGTAATGCTGTTGGTAGGAAATTAAAATCAGAGGCATAGCCGAGCAGATATTGATGCATAAAAGGATCGGCAGGCATGTCGCCATTACTGCGGAACCAAACATAGCGTACAGGTTCTTCTGGTAGACAATTGAATGGGCTGTAATATTTTACTGGCCTCATTTCCAGCGGGCAGGGGTGGAGAAAAATATTCTGCATCTTCTGCGGCAGCAGATGCGACATTTTTTTCGCAATTTCGTCCTGAGAGATAAGTTCTTCTGGATAGGGGACATCTGGCATCATATTCTGGTGTTCAAAACTTTCTTCATGACTTTGGAATGAGGCGGTCATATAAAAGATAGGCTTACCATTTTGAATAGCACTGACTCGCCGGGCACTGAAACTTCCTCCATCGCGCAGGATCTCGACATCATAGACGATGGGTTTGCTACTGTCACCGGGGCGTAAGAAATAGCTATGGAAAGAGTTGCTCATCCGGTCATCAACAACGGTTTGTTTGGCAGCATAAAGTGCCTGACCAATCACTTGTCCCCCGAAAACCTGAGGAAAACCTAAATCTTTACTTTGCCCCCGGTAAATACCTTCCTCAATTTTTTCTAAGTTCATCAGATTTATCAGATTCTTTAATGACTTGCTCATAATATTCCTTTGTTTTCTATCTGGTTATCAGAGAGTACAAGAGATGATTATTGTCCCATTAATAGATGATAAATAAATAACTAAATTGTAAATGTTTTAAGTCCTGATAGTAGTGCAACAAAGAATATGAGATTAATTGAAGTTTTATATTAAGATTTTTAATCTATAATCCAGACGGTTTAGATTTAACGGTTTGATATTTCAATTTATTTTATTATTTATATAGATTAGTTAATAGTGGAGGAGTGTGTATGAAATTATGGCAGATCCCTGCGAGCGTATTACTGGCGGTTGCTTTGGTTGGGTGTAATGGTAAAGGTCCTGAAATAGCAGATACTCAGGTGGAAGCGATTGAAAATCCAGTAAAACGCTCTTTTGTTGAAGGCAATATTAATATATTGCAGCGTATTGCGTTGCCAGCGGATGCAGTTCTGACAGTAACTTTATCTGATATATCTTTGGCTGATGCGCCTTCAGTTACTCTGTCTGAGAAGGTAGAACGTTTAGGTGGGAAACAATCACCTTTCCATTTTGTTCTGCCTTACCAGCCAAACGAAATTAAGCCACATGCACGTATTGTCGTCAGTGCTTCTGTTTCGCTGCATAATCGTTTGATGTTTGTTACAGATACTGCATATGAGGTGATTAATAATGGACAGACTAAAGATATCGAAATCACGTTGAAAGCTATCAGATAATACATTTCCTTGTGTATTTACTCGTAATGTGCAATAAAGCATCATTCGAGTCTGCTTGTCTTGCTATTTAGATAGGTATGAATGATAATGGCGCCGCTTTGAAGCTAAAGCAACACGTCAATGGGGGCTCTGTTGGTTCTCCCGCAACGCTAACTTGTTAACTTGGTCAGGTCCGGAAGGAAGCAGCCATAGCAGGGGATGTGTGTGCCGGGATGTCGCTGGCAGAGCCCTCACCAGTTTTATTGATAACCCAATTAAGCCGATAGCACTTTACCGGCCCGGATCATTTTCTACCTGATGAAAACTATTTTAGCGAACGTATTTCCACACTGAAGGTGGAATTCTATCATATAGTTTATTCATGGTCAGCTCAGCTAGTCGGTGATCCGCAGCAGAGTAGAATAGTTCAAGTTCGTCTCCTGAAAGTTCATATTTGTTCTTTTCAATCACACGTTCCAGTGTATCAATTGTAGTGCATTTTCTTAAACGCATCAGATAATCAGTTTTAGTCATAGTCGCCTTTCTTATTTAAGATATATAAAGAATTATTTAGTGAAATATTCAATCAAATTTTGCTCAGGGAGCAATTTAAATCGTGTAACAGGATACTGGTTAAACATTCATTGGTTTTTTACCATTTCGTAAGTTTAGAAACGCTAATCTTATTCGCTTCCAAACAAAGTATAAGTATATGTATATGTATATGTATTATCAAAAAATTTATCAATTCAAGTGAGAAGGCTGAAATCATCAGAATATTTTATTTTAAAGTGCTAAACTAAAATTGATATGTACTCAATCAATTCATTTAGCTTTAAATTATTCTGAGACGTAAGAATTATTTACACAACCAGTCTCGATGTACTCTGTCACTAGAGGTGCTTCTTGCCTTAGATTCTCACATTAGCATTTTAATTCAGCAATGTTATGTCATCCTAGTGAATATTCATCTATGCTATGTATCTCTCCCGTATATGTATGGCATTACTTAATTTGAGTCAAACACTAAACATATGCACGTATTATAGAAATTTTCTTTCGAGAGATTATTATTATGTGCCTATAATCGTTCTTTGGGATTATTTTTCTTTTTTACAGGAAACCCTGATTTGCTTTTAGTAAATCAGAATCACCTCTTAAACAAAAACTCATACCTTAACGTAATAAACTATAAATATCGGCTAGTATATGTGAGCTTATATAAAGCAGTATTATCCTCAGATACCCATAACAGCAGATTATAGCCTGATGGCTACAATAATCAATGAATATAGCATCATTATTACATAAGTCACTATGTGCTGGTATTGTTTTTTGTCATTTAGTGTAAAAAAAGATAAAGCAATTTTTGTCCAACAATTTTCTCGTTAATTTTATTAAAGTCAGTAATGCTTGGATTTTTAAAGATATTTTCTACTCATAAGTGGTAATTTTAATTAAATTTGAACGAATTTATGTAAGAGTTCAGCGAGTAGATTAGTGGTCAGAATCTTGCCTGATGCAGGCAACTATTATATTTAAGAAGGCCGTTAAAACGGCCTTCTTATTATTGTTTAGTTGCATTAGTGAGATTCTGACGCAGGTTCAATCTCCTCAGCTTTCTTACTAAAACGTCGTCTGATAACGACAAAGAACACAGGTACGAAAAAGATAGCCAGCGAGGTTGCAGCAATCATTCCGCCCAATACCCCGGTACCCACTGCGTTTTGAGAGCCGGAGCCTGCACCATTACTCAGTACTAGAGGGATAACACCTAGCATAAATGCCAGTGATGTCATTAGGATTGGGCGAAGACGCATTCTTACGGCATCTAGCGTAGCTTCTATCAACCCTTTTCCTTCTTTTTCCATCAGGTCCTTAGCGAACTCAACGATTAGGATTGCGTTCTTTGCCGATAAGCCGATGGTAGTCAGTAAGCCAACTTTAAAGTAAACATCGTTATCCAAGCCTCGGAATGTTGTTGCTAACAAGGCTCCAATGATACCCAATGGTACTACCAGCATAACTGAGAATGGAATTGACCAGCTTTCATACAGTGCAGCCAGACAGAGGAATACCACTATTAATGACAGTGCATACAGAGCAGGCGCCTGATTACCTGACAGGCGTTCCTGATAAGACATTCCTGTCCAGTCGAAACCGATTCCATTTGGTAACTGGGATGCTAATTCTTCCATCAGAGCCATTGCATCACCGGTACTTTTACCTGGCGCTGCTTCACCCAGAATTTCCATTGATGGCAAACCATTGTAACGTTCCAAACGTGGCGAGCCATAGGTCCATGGCTCTTTAGACATATCTGCGAAGGCAGATAATGGAACCATTTCGCCCTGTTTGTTACGGACATACAGTTTGTAGATATCACCTGGCAGCATACGATAAGGTGCTTCTGATTGAACATAAACTTTTTTGACACGACCACGGTCGATAAAGTCATTCACATAGTTGCCACCAAACATCGTGCTTAGTGTCGAGTTGATATCAGAGATGGAAACACCTAAAGCTTCCGCCTTTTCCTGATCAATCCTAATCCGATACTGAGGGGTATCTTCTTGGCCATTAGGGCGAACACCCACTAACATATCTGGATGTTTTTGTATCATGCCAAGCAATTGGTTACGTGCTTCGGTCAGTTTATTATGCCCAAGGTTCGCTTTGTCAATTAATTCAAAATCAAAACCAGTGGCTGAACCTAACTCTACAATTGCTGGAATGTTAAAGGCAAAAACCATACCTTCTTTGATTTTCTGGAAGTGAGCACTTGCCCTGGCAACAATAGCAGGTACTTTGCTCTCTGCATCAGAGCGCTCACTCCAGTCTTTCAGGCTTATAAATGCCAGACCGGTGTTTTGCCCCTGACCACTGAAACCAAAGCCACTTACTGTAAATACAGAAACCACAAGATCTTTTTCTTCTGTATTGAAGTAGTCACTTATTTTTTCCAGAACTTTCTGTGTCTGTTCTTGTGTTGCACCTGAAGGTAATTGAACCATTGTCAGCAATACCCCTTGATCTTCTTCAGGAAGGAAGGAGGATGGCAGACGAGTGAACATGACAGCCATACCAGCAACCAGCAATACATAAATTACCAGGTAGCGGCCTGTATTGCGCAGGATACGGCCGATACTATCAGTATAGTGGTGGGTACTTTTATCAAACATGCGGTTAAACCAGCCAAAGATCCCGGTCTGTTTACCGTGGCTGCCTTTAGCAATGGGTTTCAATATGGTGGCACACAGAGCAGGTGTCAGGATTAATGCTACCAGTACAGACAGTACCATTGCAGATACGATGGTGATCGAGAATTGACGATAAATCGCACCGGTTGAACCACCGAAGAAAGCCATTGGGACAAATACAGCAGACAGCACCATGGCAATACCAACAAGGGCGCTTTGGATTTGCCCCATTGATTTCCTGGTTGCTTCCTTCGGAGATAGACCTTCTTCCTGCATAACACGTTCAACGTTTTCCACCACCACAATGGCATCATCTACCAGTAAGCCAATGGCGAGAACCATGGCAAACATAGTTAATGTATTTATTGAATAACCAAATGTGGCAAGTATTGCAAATGTTCCCAGCAATACGACAGGAACCGCAATGGTTGGAATAAGTGTTGCTCGGAAGTTTTGTAGGAATAGGTACATAACCACGAACACCAGCATAATTGCTTCAACTAGTGTTTTAACTACTTCGTTAATAGAGATTTTAACGAATGGAGTGGTGTCATATGGATAGACGACTTTCAGCCCATGAGGGAAGAAAGGCTCCATATTTTTTAGCGCTTCTTTTACCGCTTTTGACGTATCCAGAGCGTTAGCGCCTGTTGCTAGTTTGATACCGACACCAGCAGCTGGTTTACCGTTAAAGCGGGCAATGATATTGTAACTTTCTGCTCCTAACTCCACTTTTGCCACATCTTTCAGACGGATCTGAGAACCATCAGTATTAACGCGCAGAAGAATATTGCTGAACTCTTCCGGTGAAGTCAGACGTGTTTGAGCAATAATAGAAGCATTCAACCGTTGACCTGGAACTGGAGGGGTTCCCCCTAACTGACCGGCGGCTATTTGGTTATTTTGAGCTTTGATTGCATTTATTACATCCAGAGTCGTCATTTTGTAGTCAACGAGCTTGTCAGGATTTAACCAAATGCGCATTGCATATTGGTTACCAAACAGCATTGAATCACCCACACCAGTTACACGGCTTAACGGGTCTTTGACGTTTGCGCCAACATAGTCAGCGATATCCTCCTGTGACATGGAGCCATCTTCAGAAATGAACCCTGCAACCATTAGGAAAGAACTTGTGGACTTATCCACATGTATCCCTTGCTGCTGTACTTCTTGTGGTAACAGAGGCATAGCCAGTTGCAGCTTGTTCTGTACTTGTACCTGTGCAATGTCAGGATTAGTACCCGCTTCAAAGGTTAGCGTGATATTCATGTTGCCAGCAGAGTCACTGTTGGAAGACATATAAACCAGATTATCGATACCATTCATATTCTGTTCGATAACCTGAGTAACTGTGTTTTGCACAGTGGTGGCATCTGCGCCGGGATAAGTTGCGGAGATAGAAATTGCCGGTGGTGCGATAGTTGGGTACTGCGCCACGGGTAATTTCATAATTGCCAGCAGCCCAGCCAGCATGGTAATAATTGCGATTACCCATGCAAAGATTGGCCGATCTATAAAAAACTTAGGCATGAATCACCGACTCCTTAATTAAGACTTTTTTGCAGGTTCAGCTTGGTTCGCAGCAGGTTTTGCATCTAAATCCACTTCTTCTGCTTTAACTGGTATGCCAGGTTGAATTTTTTGCAAGCCAGTAACGATAACCCGATCACCTGTTTTCAGACCGGAAGTTACCAGCCATTTGTCACCAATGGCTTGGCTTGCCGTGATAACGCGTGGTTCGACTTTTTCGTCTTTACCGACCACCATAACAGTAGCTTCGCCACGAGGTGTACGGGTAATTCCTTGCTGAGGAACCAATATTGCATCCCGACGAATACCTTCTTCCAGTTTTGCGCGAACAAACATACCTGGTAGTAATTTTTCATTTGGGTTAGGGAATATTGCACGGATGGTGATAGAACCCGTTGTTTCATTTACAGTGATATCGGAGAATTCCAGATAGCCTGTTTCACTGTAATTTTTACCATCTTCCATAACCAGGTGAACTTTAGCTTTACTACCCTCTTTCTGTACAATACCTCTGGTGATTTCATTTTTAAGACGCAGGTAGTCATCACTTGACTGAGTGACATCCACATAAATTGGATCCAACTGTTGAACGGTTGTCAGTGCTGTTGGTTGACCAACAGAAACCAGAGCACCTTCCGTTATAGTCGATTTGCCGGAACGACCGCTAATCGGTGCTGTAACTTTGGTGTATGCCAAATTAATACGAGCAGTCTCTACAGCCGCTTTTGCTGCTTGTACCGCAGCATTCGCCTGTGCAGAGTCAGCGCTGGCTTTATCAAACTCCTGCTGACTAACATAGTTTGTACCTAACAGTGGCTTATAGCGGTTCACTGTCAGGCGTGCTATCTCTGCATTAGCCTGAGCTTTAGCCAAATCAGCTTTAGCACTGTCATAGGCAGCCTGGTAAGTTGCTGGATCTATCTGGTATAAA
Source organism: Photorhabdus thracensis (assembly GCF_001010285.1). Taxonomy (GTDB): domain Bacteria; phylum Pseudomonadota; class Gammaproteobacteria; order Enterobacterales; family Enterobacteriaceae; genus Photorhabdus; species Photorhabdus temperata. The sequence continues at coordinate 709,391 of NZ_CP011104.1, forward strand.
GAAGTCCCCTCTTTTACATCACTTCCTTCTTTGTAGTTTCGCTTCAGAATTATGCCACTTACTTGTGGACGAACTTCTGCAATACGGAAGGCTGATGTTCGGCCTGGCAGTTCAGTTGTGACCATCAGAGGTTCAGTTTTCAGCGTCACGATACCGACTTCAGGAGCCTGTTGATTTTCAGCAACTTGCTGAGAGTCTTTGTCGTTACATCCTGAAAGAGCTAAGCTGCCTGAGAGTACCAGTACTGTAGCCAGAGGCAAAACTCCCCTGTTTATTCGCATAAGTAAACCTCAATATTTTTAGATGTTGACCTTTCAATCCGTAAAACCACTACTCCATTAATAGCAGCATGCTATAATACAAACATACATGAATGTATGTAAATCAGCTTCAGGTTAAAAACAGAGTATATGGCACGAAAAACTAAACAACAGGCTGAGGAGACCCGGCAACAGATTATAGACGCAGCTATAAAAGAGTTTTCTGAGCGCGGTGTCTCTGCTACTTCACTGACAGATATTGCCACAACGGCTGGCGTAACCCGAGGTGCAATTTACTGGCACTTTAAAAATAAAGTAGACCTGTTTTCCGAAGCTTGTAGAATAACAGATTCTAAGATTGATGAATTAGAAAAAGAGTATCAAGGAAAATATCCTAATAATCCACTCCTGATTTTAAGAACTTTAATAATTCATATCCTGACGTCGGTCGTTGATGATCCGAAGAACCGGCTGTTAATGGAAATTTTTTTCCACAAATGTGAGTTTGTTGGTGAAATGTCTGCTTTGGTGGAAGTTCGTCAGGAGCTGTGTGTTGCAGACTATGTTCGTATTGAAGAGTCACTTTCCAACTGTATTGCATCAGGTCAGCTTCCTTATAATCTTAATCTGCGGCGAGCCGCTATCATGCTGAGAGGGTTGATAACTGGTTTGCTGGAGAATTGGTTATTTGCGCCAGACAGTTTTGATATTCAGAAAGAAGCTGAACCGTTAGTGGATAGTTTTATCGATATGCTTAAATATAGTGAGCATATGAAAGTCACAGAAAAATGAAAAACCAGAATAATAGAGGTAAATTCTATTTTGGTAATTGCTAACAATGCGGCTAATGGTCAAAAGTCATTATCTTATGCTCTTTGTTTATCGACTGCTACATACAAGGAATAAAACTTAGGAACTGAGCCGAAATTATTTCTAATATCAAATATTGCTGCTGCTGGCTTTGTAGATAGTGACCAAAGAAAAACGATAACTTAAAAAAATGTCGAAGATTCTGTCTGAGAAAAATTTATTAAATTATTTAATATCAGCAATTTATGTTTCTTGATGGTGTTGGGATCAATACGTTGGTTGAATTTGCCCTACGGGTTTTGCAGTCAGATAGAGTGCTAAGTTGGTACCGTGTTATGTAGCTAGTCACAATTGTTGAGGGATAACCATCATATGCTGGAAATACGAAATGTAACGCATGCTTACGGCGAGCGTGTGGTATTGAAAGACTTAAATTTGCAGTTGAAGGAAAAGCGAATTGCCATCATAGGTAGCAACGGTTGCGGCAAGAGCACATTTGCGCGTCTGCTTAATGGATTACTAGTACCGAAATGTGGTGACGTTTTGGTGGATGGTCTGAATACCAGAACGGAGGGTAAAGCGATTCGGCGCAAGGTTGGTTTTGTATTCCAGAATCCTGATAATCAGATTGTCTTTCCAGTTGTTGAAGAGGATTTGGCCTTTGGAATGAAAAATCTCGGTTTTACCAAGGAGACAATTCAGCAAAGAACGCAGGAGGTACTTTCACGATATGGCTTACTTCAGTTTAGGGAGCATCCAGCCCATCTTTTGAGTGGCGGTCAGAAACAACTCTTGGCAATTTCTGGTGTCCTGGTGATGGAACCTGCTTACATAATTTTCGATGAGCCTACGACTTTACTGGATTTACGCAACAAGCGTCGTGTTGCTGAAGCAATCGATAACTTATCTCAAACTGTGATCATAGTTTCTCATGATCTTGAGTTTTTGGCGGGGTTTGACCGCGTGCTCGTTTTTGATGATGGTCGTGTGGTTGTTGATGACATTCCCTCTGTTGCTATTCCTGAATATTTAAGGATGATGTCATGAGCCTGTCTGGGTATGATCTTGGTTCATCACTTGTGCATCGAGTTAGTCCTGGGTTCAAAATTATTTCTTTGCTCATTCTGGGGACATTACTCTTTATTGTTCCGCGTATCGATCTTTCTATGGCAGCGTTGGCAGGTATCGTACTTTTATACTTGTTAGCCAGAATCTCATTAAGAACTGCCTGGGCGCAACTACGACCTGCTGTGTGGATCTTTGCGCTTATTTTTATAGTCCAGGTGTTTCTGCATCACTGGACTGCCGGTGTACTTGTAGTCATTCGTCTTGCCTCACTTTTACTGTTAGCCTCGCTTGTCACCCTGACTACTCGTTCCTCCGACATGATCGATGCATTGGAAAAGGGTCTTTGGTGGTTGTATTATTTTAGAATCAATCCAGGAAAAGTGAGTCTGGCTCTATCTCTTGCCTTGCGGTTTATTCCTGTTCTCGCGTCAATTACAGAAGAAGTACGGGAGGCTCAGAAAGCAAGAGGTCTCGATAAGAGTGTCATAGCAATTGCCGTACCCGTTATCGTGCGAACTCTCAAAATGGCAGATGATATTTCTGCTGCTATTGAAGCTCGGTCTTACGATCCAGGGTTTGAGAGAAAGAAATCGAGCAGCAAATAAAACCTAGTTTGTGGCTTTATCGAAAAAAAGGGGGGGGGATTAAATGTCCACGAAAGATATTGTTTATATAGCACTATTTGCCGCGCTAACCGCAGCACTGGGTTTATTCCCACCATTGGCTCTTCCCGTTATAGGCGTTCCGATAACAGCCCAATCAATGGGAGCGATGTTTGCTGGCGCTATTGCTGGTGCGAAACGAGGGGGGTTAGCATTATTGCTCTTTTGTGTTCTTGTTGCAGTTGGATTACCGGTAATGGCGGGAGGTATGGGAGGATTGGGGGTATTTTTCAGTCCAAGCGGTGGTTTTGTTTTGGCGTGGCCGATTGCTGCTTTTATTATCGGCTACTTGTATGAGTGGAGTCTTGCAAAACTAAATACTTTTAAAGAAGCTGTATTTCTTGTCTTTGGTGGAATTGTGATTGTCTACGTGATGGGTATTCCATGGGTTGCGGCATTTGCCAATATCAGCTTTTGGCAAGCAGCCATCGGTTCGATTGGATTTATTCCAGGAGATATTATTAAAATCGTGCTGGTTATCTTAATTGCGAAAACTGTTCGCCGGGCCTACCCGACTCTTGAATTACATTCTTAAGTATCAGTGTTTACGGCGGGCTGATATTTGGTTGTGATTACCCAATAATTGCCGCTAAGCGTCATTATTGTGCCGATTATGGCCCAAACGGTTGGACGGTAGCCCTCTGTGATGCTGGAGATCGCTAAGGCTACAAGCGGAACGAGAAGCATTGTATAGGCCCCTCGTTCCGCACCTAAACGACCGACGACGGCGAAATACGTTGTGTACCCAATCACCGAAGGAAACAGGATCAAATAGAATAGAGATGTTACGTAGACTGGTGATGGATCAAAGTTAAACGTTTGTTTAGTTAAAAGGGCATAGCCGAGCAAGAATATGGCACCATATCCCATAGAAATACCTGTCATTGGGAGAACAGTGGCCCCCTTTCTCTGTAACTGAACTGCGGAAATGTTGGCGAATGAGAACGCGAGGGTTGCTGTGATAGCGTAACCGAATCCCGCCCAATTCCATTCATTATTTAAAAATTCTGGGCTGAAGACCAAAATTATCCCAGTCAGACCGACCATAGCACCGACTAGAACTGTCCATGAAATTGATTGCCGTAGGAAGAGAATTGCATTCACAGAGTTGAATAATATGACCGAAGAGTAGGTAAGGGCGATTAAACCTGTGGTGATTAAGGCCGCAGCCTTGTAAATCAGTAAGAATGCGACAGCGAATCCGAATGCTCCAAGCGCAGCGAAAGAGAGGTGCTCGCGCCAGGTATATGTGAGTCTTTCCCGAGAAATTGCAGTAATCAGAAGCAGCAATACCGACGCACATCCAAAACGGTAAATCAGGGATATTACAGGTGAAACATCAGTTAATTGCAGTTTTGCCGCATACCACGATGTTCCCCCCGTAATGATCGTCACGACGTATAGAACAACGGTAGAGTAAGAAAAGGCGGTCTTCATGCTCAGATTCCAAACATCTTATTGAAATGTATTACGACCATAAGATCAGATTTTTTTCATTTAACAGACCGATGAAGGAGCCTGTTGCAATCCGATTGCCGTTCGCTGGCAGGACGATATGAGGATTGCTGGTGTTAAAAATGACGACAGAACCAACTTGAGGCCGGAAAGTGAAAGATTCGCAATCACCCAATAGCGAACTATCATATGGCTTATAGGTTTTATCAACAACAGTACTCTTGAATGGCTGATTATAGATTACTGTTTCCCCTCCTTGTGAAGGAGACAAAACATAGAGGTTCCAGGCGAGCTGAGCTGATATCTCTCCGATGGATAAATTGCCTTTCGCAAAAGTAGGGGCGTAGTCCACATGTAGATCTGAACCACCGGAGATAATACGGACGATACCTGCAAAGTAGGAGCCAAGCCCTGGTTCTTCCGCGATCGAAATGCTGAAATCGGTATCGTGATTGATACGTTGTATGAATCGAACAACGGGATCAAAAGCTTGATTGGTAAATTGAGCACGTTCTTGCTCTGCTGCGTTAACTTGAGCGAAATATTCTTCTTTTGGGCGATCACGGTAGTGAGTGAGTGGATTTCCCAAGTAAAATCCTGGCCTGCCGAATTCATATTGCTTTGCCTTCATGCTCAGTATTGCCGCAGAAAGCTGTATTGATTCCTCTGTAGCTGCAAAATCATCTATCATTACCGCTGGAATCTTGTTATCTATGATTGCCTGCAAGCTTTCTGATGATAATTTAACAAGCTCGTTTGATGCCCATCTTGATGGCATGATTGCCGATTCCTAGTCTATTTTCTTTATATTAGAAAAATTGATCTATTTAAGGCCTGTGTCAATCGTATAACATTGTTTGTATAATAATGCAACACTTGGCTGCACTCCACACTCAGGAACGCAACAATGACAATATCTTTGAGAGGTCATCACCTCCTATGTATTCTTACCTACGCGGGCAACGGATATTCCCCTAGCTTTATTGAAAACTACAATAAGATTATTCCCCGAATTCAGAACGAAGATATCCTGATTGTGGAAGGGCCAGATGATATTTGTGCTCCTTTGCTTGGAGAAGATGATCCTCATTGTTTGGGCAAGAGTGTCATTGTCCGGGATAGTCGTGCTTTGGAGGCTATTGGTGCTCTTATGGGGTGGTCAATCGAAGTAGGTCATACACTGAGGCTTGACGAAACCTATTTAAAACAGGCTCGATGGGCTTTTAACCGCAGGATCGTAAGATCTGCCTGTGTAGGATGTGAATGGGAGCAGCTTTGCACTCGAATCGCTGCGGACGATTATGCTTCAACGTTTCTTAAACTCAGCAATGGAAAGAATGAATGACGACATCAAGTCATTTTGCAAAGGCTGATCAAATGCGTGAGAGCAAATTCTAAGACTAACTAATGTAGATCTTTATGGTATCGACAAAGTATCTATGAGGTGTTTGTAAATCGCTCAATATTCCTTCGTAGATTGTGACTGCTTCACTAACTTTGCTTGATAATCGTGTTTGACTATTTCCAGTGCAGCGAGTGCAATTTCGGGCGCGATTTCATTGCATTCCAATAGATAGATCAGATCAACAGCAAGCTGAACTTCAGGTGGTGCGTGTTCGACTGACATAAAACTTCCTCATCTGCGTTGTTAATCCATGTTCTCTTTATATTCGATTGATTTTTCAATTCGTGTCAGAGATTGGCGGCAACGTGCTAGTCTTCCGGCTAGTGCTGCGATTTCTTTTTGTATTTTTTGCTGATTACTCAGTGTAGTTTGTTGATTCAATCTTAGCTCTCGATCATTGATCATTGCGAGCAGACGGCGTTCATAATCCTGATGTTCAGCCAGCTTGTGATACAGGTCAGTAGCTTGTTGTTTATGTTCGAACCTGCTCTCTTTTTTTCTCAGTGATTGAGTAGACAATTCACGCTTTAATGCTTCCATTTGAGCAACTAAACGCTCGGTCAGAAATGCGACTTGTTCCGTTCGGTTATCCTGAACACACTCTTTGAGTTGTTCCATGTTATGCCTGACTTCTTGCAGATAACCACGGAGTTTATCGCTGCGCCGGTTAAATAAAGTTTGATCAAACCGGGCAGTAGAAAATGGGATATCTGCCAGAGGTGTGAGCTCTTCCGCCAATATATTGACCTGTTTTTCGAGTAAATTTAATAACGGTTGTGTATTCATTTATACCCTGCAATGATTATGTTTTGCGAAGCAGAATTAACCTGGAACGACAAAAAATAGGCTGATGTATGTTCATCAGTTGCTTTTTTTTATCAGTTTGCATAGATTTTAGCACTCTCGTGTTCTACTCACTGGCACCGATTATGACCGCAAACGCGCAGCAACTGCAATTTATTAAAGACAGTATTGAAACTATTCCTGATTACCCTAAACCGGGGGTTCTTTTTCGTGATATTACGACCTTATTGGATAACCCTCTTGCCTACCAGGCAACAATTAATCTTCTGGTAGAGCGATATCAGGACAAAGGCATTACGAAAATTGTGGGTACTGAGGCGCGCGGTTTTCTATTTGGAGCTCCAGTTGCGTTGCGTCTCGGTGTTGGTTTTATCCCTGTCCGTAAAGCAGGTAAATTACCTCGTGAAACATTGAGTGAAACTTACGATTTAGAGTATGGCACCGATACACTGGAAATACATAAGGACAGCATCAAAGAAGGTGATAAGGTGTTGGTTATTGATGACCTGCTGGCAACGGGTGGCACTATTGAGGCAACTGTTCGCTTAATCCGTCATTTAGATGGTGACGTTTCTGAGGCTGCCTTCGTTATTGGCCTGCCTGATTTGGGAGGGAGTGAGCGTCTGCAAAAACAAGGTGTGAACAGCTTCACTCTACTGGAATTCCCTGGTCATTAATCTGCTTATTTTCGTATTACTGACATATCGGCCTCGCTGTCTGTAGTGGGGCTGTGTTAGCATGGTACCCAATTATATTCAATTTTCCCGGTATCAATGAGCTATCAGGTACTTGCCCGTAAGTGGCGCCCACAGATATTTTCTGATGTGATTGGTCAGGAATATGTCCTGACTGCGCTGGCTAATGGCCTTTCCCATGGCCGGCTCCATCATGCCTACCTTTTTTCCGGCACTAGAGGTGTCGGGAAAACAACGATTGCCCGTTTATTTGCCAAGGGATTAAATTGCGAAACAGGTATTACTGATAAGCCTTGTGGTAAATGTGCTAATTGCCTTGAAATTGAACAAGGGCGATTTGTCGATCTCATTGAGATTGATGCGGCTTCCCGTACTAAAGTTGAAGATACGCGCGAATTGCTGGATAACGTGCAATATGCTCCAGCTCGTGGGCGTTTCAAAGTCTACCTGATTGATGAAGTGCATATGCTTTCCCGCCACAGCTTCAATGCGTTATTGAAAACGCTGGAAGAGCCTCCTGAGCATGTGAAATTTTTGCTGGCAACTACTGATCCGCAAAAATTGCCGGTAACTATCCTTTCCCGCTGTTTGCAGTTCCATCTCAAAGCGCTGGGTGTTGATCAGATAAGCGATCAACTCGAACATATTCTTAAAGCTGAACATCTGGAGAGTGACAGCCGTGCCCGTCAGCTTCTGGCCCGTGCTGCTGATGGCAGTATGCGTGATGCTTTGAGTCTGACAGATCAGGCTATCGCGATGGGGCAAGGCCAGGTAACAACTGAAATAGTCAGTTTGATGCTGGGAACATTAGATGATGAACAACCGTTATCAATTATAGAATCATTGATTCGGGCTGACGGTCAGCAGGTTATGGCATTAGTGGAACAAGCCGCTTCACGGGGGGCTGATTGGGAGAATTTGCTGGTAGAGATTCTTTCATTACTGCATCGTATTGCAATGATCCAGTTATTACCTTCTCAACCAGAAATCGCTTCTTCTTCCATTGAAGGCCGTTTGCGGATATTGGCAAAAGCAATTTCACCAGAAGATTTGCAACTTTATTATCAAACTCTACTGATTGGTCGTAGAGATCTGCCGTATGCACCGGAACGCAGGATGGGTGTTGAAATGACGCTGCTCAGAGCTTTGGCATTTCATCCAAAAACAGTCATTGAAGAGGTTGCTGCACCGGTTGTGCATGGACATCCTGCGGCTATCCCATCAATTGCAGCACAGCTGCAACATAATCATCAGGGCAATACGGCATCCGCTTACTCTATTGATGAACCAGTACCGGTGGGCAGTGTTTCTCAGACGGAACCCCAGATACCTCAGGCACTTGCATCAAGTCCAACAGCGCAGTTGCTGAAAGCAAGGAGTGTGTTATCCCGGCAACAAGAGCAAACGCCACCAAAAAAGCCTAAACCGGCTACGCCTGTTCAGGCGAGGCCGGCAACCTCGGCGCTGGAGCGGATTGCCGCAGTGTCAGGGCAGCGACCTCAGTCATCAATAGCTAAAACGCAGGAAGAAAAACCTGAGAAAAAAGAGGCTTACCGTTGGCGAGCTAAGAATATTGAAGAAAAACCAGAAGCTCATGTCGCTACGCCAAAGGCTTTAAGAACGGCTCTGGAGCATGAGAAAACGCCGGAACTGGCAGAAAAATTAGCTGAAGAATCCAAACAAAGAGATGCATGGGCAGCGGAAGTTGATAAACTTAAAATTCCTAAGCTAGTGCAACAATTAGCATTAAATGCGTTTAAAGAGCAGATTAGTGTTAATAATATCTGTTTACACCTGCGTTCGAGTCAGCGTCATCTTAATTCCGCTTTTGCACAAAAATCATTAGCGGAGGCTTTAAGCGAGTTGTACGGTGTAACGATTGAATTCAGCATTATTGAAGATGATAATCCAGAGGAGAAAACTCCACTGGAGTGGCGACAAGCCATTTATGAAGAAAAATTGGCACAAGCTCGCCAATCAATTATTGCGGATAAGACTATTCAGACATTGCGGCAGGTATTTGATGCTGAACTGGATGAAGAGAGTATCCGGCCGGTCTAACCGCGCTGCAATCTGTACCTGTTGTACGATGTAGCCATAGCGAAGAGAGAAAACTATGTTTGGTAAAGGTGGTTTGGGCAATTTGATGAAACAAGCCCAACAAATGCAGGATAAGGTGCAGAAAATGCAGGAAGAGATCGCCAATCTGGAAGTGACGGGTGAATCTGGTGCAGGTCTGGTTAAAGTGACTATCAATGGTGCTCATAATTGCCGTCGTGTTGAGATTGATCCAAGCCTGATGGACGATGACAAAGAGATGCTGGAAGACTTGATTGCAGCTGCATTCAATGACGCAGCCCGCCGCATTGAAGAAACTCAGAAAGAGAAAATGGCAAGCGTTTCCAGTGGGATGCAACTGCCACCAGGCTTTAAGATGCCATTCTGATGCAAACCAGTCCTCTCCTTGAATCCTTGATGGAAGCATTGCGCTGTTTGCCAGGAGTCGGCCCTAAATCTGCGCAGCGGATGTCTTTTCATCTGTTACAGCGTGATCGCAGTGGTGGAATGCGTTTGGCTCAGGCCTTGACAAGGGCAATGTCGGAAATTGGACACTGTAAATATTGCCGGACTTTTACCGAGCAGGAGCAGTGCACGATCTGCGCTAATCCACGCCGTCAGCAAAATGGTCAAATTTGTGTGGTTGAAAGCCCTGCGGATATTCATGCCATTGAACAAACCGGGCAGTTTGCTGGGCGCTACTTTGTGTTGATGGGGCATCTTTCTCCATTGGATGGCATTGGCCCGATGGATATTGGTTTGGATCGTCTTGAAGACCGTCTCTCCACTGAGGAGATTTCAGAGGTGATTTTGGCGACTAATCCGACAGTGGAGGGAGAGGCAACGGCCAATTATATCGCAGAAATATGTGTTCAGTATGGTGTAACAGCAAGCCGCATTGCTCATGGTGTACCGGTTGGTGGTGAGCTTGAAATGGTAGATGGTACAACTTTGTCGCATTCACTTGCTGGGCGGCAGAAAATTACTTATTGATTTTCTGTTAATGTCTTACCGTTTTATCTGGCTGGAAAAGAGTACGGTTGTATACCCTGCATAGATCAAATCGTAAAGACGTTGAGGCGCTGCATTTATGTGGCGCACGCCTATTAATTCATTCCGCTATGGTTATAACCTATTTAAATATCTAACTTATTCGCGTTATTTGATACTCTTTTGAATAATCAAACTTGAAACCCGGCTTATTTATCCCCATCTGCATACTATCGTCTAATTTTATCTGTCTGAACTGGATTTAGATTGAGGTAACAAATGAGTATGAAAGGTCAGGAAACCCGTGGATTTCAGTCTGAAGTAAAACAACTTCTGCAATTAATGATCCATTCACTTTATTCCAATAAAGAGATTTTCCTTCGTGAGTTAATCTCAAATGCTTCCGATGCGGCTGACAAATTACGTTTCCGCGCATTATCTGCACCAGAACTTTATGAAGGTGATGGTGAACTGCGCGTTCGCCTCTCTTTTGATAAAGAGAAGAGATCTATCACGATCAGTGATAATGGCATTGGTATGACCCGTGATGAAGTCATCGATAATCTTGGCACTATTGCTAAATCAGGAACAAAAGCTTTCCTGGAATCTATTGGTTCAGATCAGGCTAAAGACAGCCAGTTAATTGGTCAATTTGGTGTTGGTTTTTACTCTGCCTTTATTGTATCTGATAAAGTCACGGTACGTACCCGTGCTGCCGGTGCTTCAATTGATCAGGGCGTATTCTGGGAATCCGCTGGTGAAGGTGATTACACTGTCGCTGATATTGAAAAAGAAACTCGTGGTACAGAGATCACCCTTCATTTACGTGCAGGGGAAGATGACTTCCTGAATGACTGGCGTTTGCGTTCTGTTATCAGTAAATACTCTGACCATATTGCTCTGCCAGTTGAAATTGAAACTAAAAATAAGAGCGAAGAAGAGGGCGAAGAAGATACAGTAACCTGGGAAAAGATTAATAAAGCTCAGGCTTTGTGGACTCGTAGTAAATCTGAAATTACAGATGAAGAATATAAAGAGTTCTACAAACATATTTCCCATGATTTTACTGATCCGTTGATCTGGAGCCATAACCGCGTAGAGGGTAAACAGGAATATACCAGTATGCTCTATATTCCCTCTCAGGCTCCGTGGGATATGTGGAACCGTGAGCATAAGCACGGGTTGAAATTGTATGTCCAGCGCGTGTTTATCATGGATGACGCAGAACAGTTTATGCCAAACTATTTGCGCTTTGTTCGTGGCCTGATTGATTCCAATGATTTGCCGCTGAACGTTTCCCGTGAAATTCTGCAAGATAATTCTATTACCCGTAATTTACGTAATGCATTGACCAAACGTGCATTGCAGATGCTGGATAAGCTGGCGAAAGATGACGCAGAAAAATACCAGCAATTCTGGCAGCAGTTTGGCCTGGTGATGAAAGAAGGTCCGGCAGAGGATAATACGAATAAGGAAGCTATCGCTAAATTGTTGCGTTTTGCTTCTACTCATAATGACAGTTCTGCGCAAACAGTTTCTTTGGAAGAATATGTCAGTAGGATGACCGAAGGTCAGGATAAAATCTACTATATCACTGCGGACAGTTATGCTGCGGCGAAAAATAGCCCTCATCTGGAGCTGTTCCGTAAGAAAGGTATTGAAGTTCTGTTGTTGTCAGAGCGTATTGATGAATGGATGATGGGATACCTTACTGAGTTTGATGGTAAGAAATTCCAGTCAGTCAGTAAAGCTGATGAATCTCTGGATAAACTGGCAGATGAAGACAAAGCTGAGCAGGAAGAAATTGATAAACAGCTGGAACCGTTTGTTGAGCGTGTGAAAACATTACTTGGCGATCGGGTAAAAGAGGTTAAATTGACTCACCGTTTGACGGATACTCCGGCAATTGTGACAACAAATGCGGATGAAATGAGCACTCAGATGGCGAAATTGTTTGCGGCGGCGGGTCAACAAGTGCCGGATGTTAAATACAATTTTGAACTGAATCCTGATCATCAATTAGTAAAACTGGTTGCCGATATCAGTGATGAAGCTCAATTCTCGGATTGGGTTGAATTACTGCTCGATCAGGCATTATTTGCTGAACGTGGTACATTAGAAGATCCAAACCAGTTTATTCGCCGTATGAATCAGCTATTACTGTCTGAAAAAGCTTGATTTAATTATTTTCTGGTAACGATTGTAAACCACGCCTCTGATAGTGAGATGGGGCGTGGTTTATTTTTTGCAAAAAAATATCACGAAATCGTTTCCCTGTTTTCTTGAGCGAACCCCATTCCAGATGGTATGGTGACTCGTTTTCTTACAAATATAAAAACTAACTAGCAAGGGGATTTACGCAATGCGTATTATTCTGCTGGGCGCTCCGGGCGCCGGTAAAGGGACTCAGGCGCAATTTATCATGGAGAAATATGGGATCCCTCAAATTTCTACCGGTGATATGTTACGTACTGCGGTTAAGGCTGGCACAGAATTGGGCTTAAAAGCCAAAGAATTGATGGATAATGGCAAGCTGGTTACTGATGAACTGGTTATTGCTTTGGTAAAAGAGCGCATCAAACAAGATGACTGCCACAATGGCTTCTTGTTGGATGGGTTCCCTCGTACCATTCCTCAGGCTGATGCAATGAAAGAAGCCGGTATTCATGTTGATTATGTCCTGGAATTCGATGTTCCTGATGAACTGATTATTGAACGTATCATTGGACGCCGTGTACATGCGCCGTCTGGCCGTGTTTATCACATCAAATTTAATCCACCGTCAGTGGAAAACAAGGATGATGTTACTGGTGAAGAGCTGACTATTCGTAAAGACGATCATGAAGATATCGTGCGTAAACGTTTAGTTGAATATCATCAACAGACTGCCCCTCTGGTATCTTATTACCAGAAAGAAGCTGAAACAGGTGATACCCAATATTTCAGAATTGATGGTACTCGCAAGGTATCTGAAGTTAGCGAAGAATTAGTCAAAATTCTGGATTAATCAACCTTAGTGATGTTTAAAAGGCGGCTTATAAGCTGCCTTATCTTATTATTATTTCTTTACTGTTTCAGGTAAATCAGTTGGTTTTTATTTATTGTTCTAGTGGATAAACATGATTTTCATCTCTATTTTATTGTGTTAGGGTGCTCACCAGAGAAGACAATAGGGAGTCGGCATGATGAGCAGCAGTAAGTATGGCGTTTTATTAGTTAATCTTGGCACTCCTGATGAACCGACAACTGCGGCTATAAAACGTTACTTAGCTGAGTTTCTGAGCGATAAAAGGGTTGTCGATTTTTCCAGATTTATCTGGATTCCAATACTATATGGCGTTATTTTGCCTCTCCGCTCTTCACGTGTGGCAAAGTTGTACCAGAAAATCTGGACTGATGAAGGCTCTCCCTTGTTAGTATATAGCCGTCGTCAGCAGAAATTGCTGGCAGAAAAACTGGCAGCGATTCCTGTTGAATTGGGAATGAGTTATGGTTCTCCATCGCTTGAGCAGGCAATTGACAATCTGCTCAAACAGGGTGTTGAGCAATTGATTGTCTTGCCACTGTATCCTCAGTATTCCTGTTCTACATCTGCGGCTGTATTTGATGGTGTCAGCAAAGTATTGCAGAAATACCGCACTATCCCTGGAATTCACTTTATCCGTAGTTATGCTGACCATCCTGCTTATATTTCTGCATTGAAAGAGACTATTGAGCAGAGTTTCCATGAGCATGGCAAGCCGGACAGATTACTATTTTCCTACCATAGTATTCCACGGCGTTTTGTTGATACAGGTGATATTTATTCTGAACAGTGTGAGTTAACAACCCAGTTGCTAAAGCAAACAATTAACTATCCGGCAGAGCAGGTAATGATGACTTATCAATCGCGGTTTGGTCGTGAACCTTGGTTGACGCCATTCACTAATCAAACCATGAAATCATTACCTGATCAGGGAATAAAGCATATTCAGGTACTTTGCCCCGGCTTTTCGTCCGATTGTCTGGAAACGTTGGAAGAGATAAAACAGCAGAATAAAGAGATATTTCTTAATGCTGGTGGGCAGAAATGTGAATATATTCCTGCGCTTAACGACAATAGTAATCATATTTTTCTGCTGGAAGCGTTGGTGAGCGGGCTTGTCGGAAGCAAAACGAATAGTATATGCAATTAATCTATCATTAGGATTAAATGACTCTTTAATGATATATTCTCACGCGGGAGTCTATCTATCCGAGCTGTTTCGCCCGGTTTTTCAGGATATAAACTGACGGCTCTGTGGGATGATGTTTTGTAGAATAGTTAGCAACAGTCATATTTGAATTTGGACATAAATAATGAGTATTAAACCGATTAAAAGCACTAACTCCAGTGAAGAATATTTTAATTATTACAATTCAAAACAAGACGATGAAATTGATTTGTTTGAGTTATTCTCTGTTTTATTTCAATCAAAGTTATTGATTATTGCTGTTACTATCATTTTTGCTGTTATTGGTTTTACAGCAGCATCTCTTATGCCACAAAAATGGACCAGTTCAGCTTCAGTTATTCAACCTCAACTTGAAGAAATACAGCCACTTAAAAACATTCTGACTAAGTTAGAGGTTTTAAGTTTACAACCATCGGTAACTTCATCATCACTGTATGATAGTTTTTTAAATAATTTTAACTCACGTGTTTTACGAGAAGAATATCTGGTTAATACAGAATATTTTAAAAATCTGATAGCTGAATCAGATGATCATTCACCACTTGCAAAAAGAAAACTTATTGAAAAGATTGTAAATAGTAATATTTCATCTTCAAAAATGGAAAAAGATGATAGAAGTGGTGAAACTGAACTGACTTTCAGTGCCGGAACTGCTGAGGATGCATATAACCTGCTAAATGGCTATATCAGCTATGTGTCGTCTGTTGTCCATCAGCAGTTGGAAAGTGAATTGAGTGATATGGTAAAACAGAAGCTTGCCTACTCCGAAGGCTTGTATACAGTTGATTTGAACCGTGTTCATAATATACAGAGAGCTAATATTGAGCGATTGAAATATTCATTATCTATCGCCACTTCAGCGGGAATTAAAAAGCCTATTTCCAGCGAAGGGGCAATGATCAAAGACGATCCAGATTATTCCATTGCTTTGGGTGCTGATGCATTACAACGTAAGCTGCAAATTACCGAAGAGATCAAAGATCCATCTTTGATTGATGGTGATTTACGTAACCGCATGTTCTATATAAATGAACTTAAATCACTTAGAATAGATAAAGTTAACTTCCAGCCATTCAAATATATGCAGGCTCCTTATGAACCAACGGCGAAAGATTCGCCTAAGCGTCTGCTTATTCTGGTAGGCAGTGCCTTTATCGGTTTGATCTTGGCGGTAATATTTGTTCTGATTCGTCACGTGGCGCGCAGTCGTCAGCAGCAAGTGGCTTAATCTCTCTGGCAGCGGGTGTCGCAATGACACTTGCTGCCTGTCAGTTTTTATTGTGCTAACATGCTGCATCTTTTCGCGTTATAGCATCAATCAAATATGAAATTCCCTGGTAAACGTAAATCAAAACACTATTTTCCCGTCAGTCTGCGTGATCCTTTACTCCAGCCAATTAAAGAAATGATGGATGGTGAGAATAACCGAGCTTATATTGTTGGTATCGATCAGACATTAGTAGATATTGAGGCGAAAGTAGACGAAGATTTTATCCGGCGTTATCACCTCAGCCAGGGACACTCATTAGTTATTGAAGATGATGTAGCTGAAACCTTGTATAGAGAACTGACGGATAACAATCTTATCAGCCACGAATTTGCCGGTGGCACGATCGGTAATACTTTACATAATTATTCAGTGCTGGCTGATGATCGTTCCGTCTTACTGGGCACGATGTGTAACAACATTCAGATTGGCAGCTATGCTTACCGCTACTTATGTAACACCTCCAGCCGAACTGATCTAAATTATTTACAAGGTGTGGATGGCGCAATTGGCCGCTGTTTTACGCTGGTAACAGAAAATGGTGAACGGACTTTTGCCATTAGTCCTGGACAAATGAACCAACTAAAACCGGAGAGTATTCCTGAGCAGATTATCGCTGAAGCTTCAGCCTTGGTATTGACTGCTTATTTGGTTCGTTGCAAGCCAGGGGAACTAATGCCAGAAGCAACAATGAAGGCCATCGAATATGCGAAAAAACACAGTGTACCTGTCGTTCTGACTTTGGGGACAAAATATGTTATTGCTGATGATCCACAATGGTGGCGCGATTTCCTGGTTGAGAATATTTCTGTTCTGGCAATGAATGAAGATGAAGCTTATGAGCTTACTGGTTTCAGTGATCCATTATTGGCGTCAGATATGGCTCTGGATTGGGTTGATTTGGTTTTGTGTACCGCTGGTCCTGCGGGATTATATATGGCGGGATATACGGAAAAAGACTATAAGCGTCAGACAACTCACCCATTGCTACCAGGTGCTATTGCTGAATTTAACCGTTATGAATTCAGCCGCGCTATGCGTAAATCTGATTGCCAAACCCCAATGAAAGTTTACTCCCATATTGAACCTTATATGGGCGGGCCAGAAAAAATTATGAATACCAATGGTGCAGGTGATGGTGCTTTATCTGCGTTACTGCATGATATAACCGCCAACAACCATCACAGAATGAATGTGCCTAATTCCAGTAAGCATATTCGTACTTACCTGACATATTCATCACTTGCCCAGGTTTGTAAATATGCAAACAGAGTGAGTTATCAGGTATTGAGTCAGCACTCACCACGATTAAGCCGTGGTTTACCAGAAAAAGAAGATAGTCTGGAAGAGTCTTACTGGGAACGGTAATTATTAAATAATATTAGCTTATTATATTCATCACTGCGTAATTTAATACGGCTGTAGCTTACAGCCGTATTTTTTTTCTAAACGGAATAGATTACACTGATCACTAACACGTTACGCATTATAATTCTGGTTTGAATCTACTGACTTCCGGAATAACTGTTCTTAAACGGGACAGAGATTATCTTATGAAACTCGTGATATAATAAATGTATAACAAAAATAACAATTCCGTAACTTCATAAAATCTTTATTATGAGACTACCAATATAAACAATGAGATGATTTAAAATGTCTGCGAAATACGTAATTATTACACGCTTTCCATTAAAAAAACAAACTGATACTCATAAGTTCAACACATTGAAAAATAAAAATAATAAAAAATATTTTATTTCAGATGAACAAGGAATTAATGAATTATTAGAACTTCGTTCTTTTTCATCAATTGATGAAATAAGCGAAAGTGAAAACGAATTAGAGTCGGCATTTGAGAGTTTTTCTTCAATCTTGAGCGGAGATATTTGCCGTGAATTGGTAAAATTTGTTGAAGCGCCAATTGACTCAGAAGATGAACTTCCTATTACGGAGTATATTCAACTTCGTCATGTAGAAGTACCAGCAGAAAATTATAAACAATACCGTCAATGGCGTGAAGAGACAATCTTTAATGTGGTACGGGAAAATAAAGATAAGATTATCAGTTTTGAAGCCTACCATTCTCTGATTAGTGGTCAACCTGGTGTTATGTTTATTTCGGCATTTAATGTAGATAAAGAAAGCTATTTAGAGGTGTTTACCAATGAACGTTATCGGAATATTATCCAGCAAGCTGGGGATAACTACATTACAGGAGGAAATGGTGGTCTTTATACTCGTATTTATCGTTCTATTTCTTGATGTTTTAAAATCTGGTAACGAAAATGAAAAACACAGCAGCGTGTAAAAAAATAGTCGTTGTAGGGGACAAGTTTAATGCATTTGCCAATGGTAAAGATGTCGTTACCATTAGCCAATTGGATCTTATTACACAAATCCCTGCTCATATTATTGATACAAAGAAGCAGTTTATTGTTGGTCAGGGAGTAAGATATGATTTTGCAGAAAAAGTATTAGATAATCAGAAGAGAAACCAGTGCCATAATAACGAAATAGATTTGACTACTTTGCAACAGTTAACCGTTTCGAGGAAAAATGAATACTCACATAAGAAAATAACACATAATACGGTGATAGGTGTTGCAGAGAAAGTGAATGAAAATTTATTTTCTTTACCACTGTTAATTGATGAACGTTGTGAATTAATGGCTGACCATCAAACAGGGCAACATATTCAAGGGATGATTTTAGTTGAGGCTTGTCGTCAGACTTTTATAGCTGTGACAGAAGAGTTTTATATGTCAGATAAAGTAGGACAGTCTTATTATGTTATCAATGACATGAATATAAAATTTTCAAACTTTTTATTCCCTTTACCAGCAGTAGTTAATTATGAATTGGTAGAAGAAGATATTAACGATCGCCGTTCCCGTTTTAAAGCTAATATTCATATCTCACAACATACAACACTTTGTGCATCTATGGCTGTTTCCTTCACGGTTTATCCAGAAAAAGTGATCAGCAAAAAAGAAGCAGCAATGGCTAACGAAATCACTAAGGCTATTTTGCAGACTCAAAACATAAGCACACAAGCTGTTGAGGGGAATGTATATGCCTGAAAAATACGGTCAAACTTATAATCTGGCCGTCACTACGCAGGGGCCTCTTTATCCCCCTGCTGAGGTGGTGGATATTCACGGGAATTTTGTCGTGGTCGGTCAGATTCCCTCTGATGATGGTATTCGTTGGGGCTGTGCAATTGTGAATCAGAACAGTCCGTTGCCACCTTATGGACAGGTTGAACCATATAATATTGTTCAGAATCTTGATGAACAGTCAAAAGACTATCTGGTAAAAATCACCTTATATACATTGCCATTACCGCTACCGATGAATAACTATCCTATGATATTTGCTCCAGAGCAGCGACCAGAAGCAGCTCGAGATCAGCGACCAAGCAGGCCATTACATGAAGGATATATTGCTGATTTCCGAGCTTCTGATGGACGACGTAAGCTGCAACCTATCACATTGTGGGATTGGATGAAGGCTAAGGGGACTCTGACGGTAACTCTGAGTAAAGACAAGCGCAGTGCACGCTTTGATTTTACCTTTAAGCATCTGGTACCACACAGTGTTTATACTGTTATGAGTCTGCGTGAACGAGATCTGGCTCTTGAGAAACCTAGTCGTCCAGGGCCGCTCGGAATACCTAACGTTTTTGTTACTGATGCTGAAGGGAACGCAGAATATTGGGCAGAATTATCTAATCCATTCCCCTCAGGGGGAAAGGAGCGTAACCGTATTATCAACATTGTTGTTCTTTTTATGAGTTGTCAGCAAAGTTTTGGCGGTGCGATAGGTTTATATGGTTTGGGGGGGGATATCCATGCTCATCTAAAATTACCTACTGCTTCTTTCAGTGAATTCACTACTTTTTAAATAATTACAACACCAAGAAAAATAACTACAAGAATGTAATTAAACAGATTTTTTAACTAAAATCCTATCAAAAAATTTATTAGGAGAGTAGGAACTGTGAAGCGAATAGCCGCTTTTTTCGATGTTGATGAAACTTTGATAAAAATGAAAAGTATGTTTCATTTTTATCAATTTTGGTGCCATTGTCGCCAACGTCAGCATGAATATAATGCATTTAATGAGCGGTTTATAACTGCTCTTTCTCAGGGAGCTAAAAGAGAAGAATTAAATCGTATGTATTATCGGCAACTCAGTGGAGTTTATATAGATGAGTTGTATCAAGAGGGTGAGAATTGGTTTAATAAGTTTCTTAAAAAGGATGAGATTTATATTTCGTCAGCAATAGATGCGTTTTATAAACATCAGACTTATGGTCATTTAACAGTATTTATCTCCGGCTCCATGTTGCCTTTATTAAAGCCATTGGGACGGCATTTGGGAGTGGATGTTATTCTGTGTACGCAATTATTGTTAAATAAAGAAGGAAAACTAACAGGAGAGATAGATGAACCACAAACCATAGGAGAAGGAAAGAAAAAAGCATTAATTCCCTTTTCATACAGCCAACATATTGATCTGGAAAATAGCTTTGCTTATGGCGACGACCTTTCTGATGTATCGATGTTAGAGGCTACAGGAAATCCGGTTTGCGTTGGTGATAATACAAATCTGGCCGCATATGCTCGAAGGAATAATTGGGAAATTCTTACTGAAAGTGCCCATATTTATTGAAGAATATTATGAAAATTGAAAAGAATGATAATTATAAAAACCACGTAGAGTAACATATTAGTAAGGAAAACAAGATGAAAATGGGTAAAGAATTAACCGAACATGGTCGCTCTATTATGGAGTCATTAGAGCCAGGTTTGGCAGATCGAGTAATGGGAAGTTTAGCAGAACTGGATGCAGACTTACCATTTTTGATTACTGATTATGCCTTTGGTGCAGTTGTGGGACGTGAAGGTTTGGATCTTAAAACGCGTGAGATGCTCTCAGTAGCCTCTTTGATTACTTTAGGTAATGCTCAGCCTCAATTAGAACTGCATATGCGTGCTGCACTTAATGTAGGAGTCACAGAGAAAGAGTTATTGGAGATTGTAATCCAGATGGCTGTGTACGCTGGTGTTCCCGCCTGCATGAATGGGCTAACTGCGTTCCGTGCAGCTATAGCTCAAAGAAATGCACTGAAGAGTGAAACAGGAGGGAAATCATGAGAGACGTTGTTGTTGTTGCTGCTAAACGTACGGCAACGGGTAGTTTCCGGGGTTCGCTAGCTGATCAACCAGCAACTTTTCTTGGCAGTACGGTCATCCGTGCCTTGCTAGCAGAAAGTGGTGTTGCTGCACGAGATATTGAACAGGTCATTATGGGGCAAGTGCTGACGGCCGGTTGTGGACAAAATCCAGCGCGGCAAACTGCATTGCGAGCGGGGTTACCAGTTACTATCCAAGCTATGACAATTAATAAGGTCTGTGGTTCAGGTCTGAAAGCTGTTCATTTGGGTATGCAAGCGATCCAGAGTGGTGAAGCGGAGATAGTTATTGCTGGTGGGCAGGAGAACATGTCTCTGGCTCCTCACATTCTACCCATGTCTCGACAAGGGATTCGTCTCGGCCACTGTGAACTGAAAGATAGTTTGGTACATGATGGCCTTTGGGATGCTTTTCATCATTTTCACATGGGAGTAACAGCAGAAAATGTTGCAAAGCAATTTAATATAACACGTGCTCAGCAGGATGAATATGCGCTTCTATCACATCACCGGGCTGTTCATGCTCAACAGGCGGGGTATTTTAATGACGAGATTGTTGCTGTTGAGATAGCAGGAAGAAAGGGAGAAACTCTCCGTTTCGTACAAGATGAGGGGCCACGGGAGACTAGCATAGAAAAATTATCTTCTCTGAAGCCTGTCTTTCAGAAAGAAGGGACAGTTACCGCTGGTAATGCATCTTCCCTGAATGATGGTGCTGCGGCAGTGTTATTATGTAGCCGCGAGAAAGCAGAAAGTCTAAATTTACAGCCATTGGCTACTTTGGGCGGCTTTGCCAATACAGGTATTGAGCCCGAGCTCATGGGAGTGGCTCCCATTGAAGCGATACACCAGTGTATATTAAAACAGCAATGGAAGCCTGAGGATGTTGATGTACTTGAGTCAAACGAGGCATTTGCTGCGCAGGCTTTGGCTGTGCTTTCTTCGTGTGGTGTTCCATCTGAGCGTGTCAATCCTTATGGTGGTGCTATTGCTTTAGGACATGCCATCGGTGCTTCTGGATGCCGCATTCTTGTGACGTTAATCCATAACTTGAGACGGAACCGTTTGCAGAATGGTATCGCTGCGCTGTGTATTGGCGGTGGTGAAGGAGTGGCTTTGGCGGTCACTTGTTCATAATGAGTATGAGCAAGGTACTTAAAATCAATCTCTTCTTTCACCATGCTTTTCGCGGGAAGCTCCTTCCTTTCAGGTCGTAGGTATCTACACATCGCCGAACTGATCCAACACACTTGCGGCTAGCCGGGTCAGTTCCTCATCCTTCAGTCGGGTAACTATTAGCCTGACCCGGAGCAGCGAACCTGACTGCACTTTTAGCTTTTTTCCGGTTTCTTCATTGATACGTTTCGGTTTGGCCGCTCGCGTTATCGTTATTTGGGCTTCACTCACCGCCAGACTCGTCTTCCTGCCTTTGTAATCCACTTGTCTGGTCACGTGAAAAAACAGGCTTTCTGCCACCTGACCGAGTTTTTGCGTTTCGCCTTGATATTCAACCCGGAGGCCCTCTTTTCCCCGGATTAACCACCGAAATCCCTGCGAACTGAGCTGACGCAGATGGCTCACCGAATCGCCTTCCCGGCCAATCACATGAATCAATGTCTTGCCCAGTTCCAGGGCTTCAATCTGGCTGATACTGGTCGTCACCGCATCCAAATGCGTTTCCTGGGGAAGCCGGTTCTCATCCAGCGTCAAGTGATATCCAGTATTATCCGTCAGTGACTGCGCCACCAGGAAATTGGCAGACCGGAAGCGGCATCAACCAGCAGACTGGTTTGCAAGTCATAGCCGATATCTCGGGTATGCGTCATCTGAAGACGATGGGCTTTATACAGCAGCTACCCATCAGATTTTGAGAGAACGGGGGACAGTATATTTCCATTTTCCCAAGCCCCCCTAGAAAACAAACAACTAATTATTGTAGATTGTTATTTCGCCGGTAATCCCTTAGATATAAACCACGAAGTAATCATCCCCTGCCCTAAAAGTACCCCTGCAATGGTGATAATTATTCCAATAATTTGCGCTAAACTTGGAATATCCCCCATTGCTACTTGTATACCAAGAGCAAAAATTGGAACGAAATTGAAAAATATCGCTGTTTTTCCTGGTCCTCTAGTAGCAATGCCTATATTCCAAAAAAGATAGGCAAAAACGGAACCGGCGATCCCCATATAGACACTCGCCAGATGACTTTCAAGTTTTCCTGAGAATAATGAAGGAACCGGTGATTCAATGAAAATGGCAATAATAGCCAATATCACAGTACCAAAAAGCATCGTCCAACTAGTTGTTTCGAGAGGAGTAGCGCCTGTAACAAACGTGCGGGTTCCCACTGTGTAAATTGCCCAACCGAGGCTACCCGCTAAAATGATTAAGTCACCAGATGCTGTATGAATTGCTCCGCCAGAAAACAATTGACCATTGGTGATAACTAACGCTACACCAAATAGACTAATCGTCATCCCGTACACGCGGATAAGATCTGGAAAACGGCGATTCATTATGGCTTCCAGAATATTGGCAGAAATTGGGGTTGTCGCCATTATTAATGCAGCAGTGACAGGGCTGGAGCTTTGCAGGCCAACGAACAAAGCCCCATTGAAGCCGGCGACGCCAATCGTTCCAAGACTAATGAATGCGAGAAGGTTTTGTCTCAGTACCTTACCGTGAATACCGCCCTTAAGGACCATAAAGATAAAAATAGCTAAGACAGCGAAGACAAAACGTTCAACAGATGCAGTCCATGGAGGTAAGCTGCTGAGAGCGAGTTTTGTTGCCTGAAAATTGGAGCCCCAAAAGAAGGTTGCAAATAGAGTCAGAATGACGGCTAGCTGTGGTGTGACCCGCATAACAATGACCTTATTTTTCCAATTGATACCATAATGGAGCATCAAGACGCATATATGATACATGCGCAGTCGAATTTGTACTGAGAACAAAGCATACAGCTTCTGAAACATCTTTTGGTGTAAGCATTCTTCTCAATTTTTCATCAGGGAAAACACCCGCATTACCTAAATTGCGACGAAAGTTGGTATCGACTTTGTCCACTTGCAACGACGTCACTCGTATATTTCTGGGAAGGCCCCACGCGCGTAATCCTCCTGTATAGCCCTCTACTGCAAACTTTGATGCTGAGTATGAGAGTAGATTCGGATTGTAGTCTACTCCCCATACGGAAGATATATTCACAATATCAGAGCGCTCTTTTCCTTGTAAGTACGGTAAAGCGGCTTGGGTTATTTGAAACATACCTTTTACGTTAATATCAAATGTGTCTTCCCATTCTTCGGGTGACGCAGTGAGTGGATCTCCCCCGTAGCAAATACCTGCCACATTAATCAGTGTGTCTATTGAACCAAATGTTTCCACTGCGGTTTGAATAGCTTGGGTGCAACTATTGGCATCCCGTATGTCGAACTGAAGGGGGACTAAACGAGCTGAATCGCTGTCACTACCGTGAGTATTAATTGATGTGATGTCTCCAGCAGCTACAAAATGACCTGCTTGCAGGAGATCCTGAACCAATGAAGATCCAATACCTCCACCAGCACCAGTAATAAATATTTTTCTTTTCTTCATCATAATGGCCTCTCATATCATATTAAATAAGTAGACTTAGTCAGGATGGGGATTGGATGTGTGGTGGTTAACTCATTTCCAATTAACTCATCAATGCTGGTCTCAGAGTAAGCAACAAGTACTTTTGACTGCCATTATTTATTGAACGACAATGACAGTCTAAGAATGAACGATTCGACATTCAATATATGCAGAAATGACCGTTGGTATATTGAATATCAAAAAAACGTCATGCATTAAACTCGTTTACTTTTATCAAGATAATTGTGGCATATATCAAATATGAAAGATGTAGATAATATTGGAATTCAACTTTCCAAAAATGGAAGCAGCATTGAGCAGTCTCTTGTTTGGGATGATATACGTGTATTCTTGGCAGTGGCTCGAACTGGTACCATAAGTAGGGCTGCGGATCTTCTCAAGATAGGAGTTGCAACTGTATCCAGAAGAATTGAACGACTTGAAGCAACTTTTGGGATGCCATTGTTTCTCCGCCATCAAGCTGGTTATCGACTAACAGAAGACGGAACTGAACTTCTGGGAAAAGCGAAAAGTATGGAGATGGCAGCAAATACATTGTTGCTTGAGGCGGATACACGCATGGAAATTTCGGGAAAAGTTCGAATTGCTACTACGGAGACCCTCGCAAACAGTTTAATAATTCCTAGTTTGCCAAGCTTACAGAAAAATTATCCGGATCTAACATTGGAGATCATTACAGATATTCGTACTGTCAATTTACATCGTCGCGACGCTGACTTGGCACTTCGCATAATTAGGCCAGAGAGAGGGCATGTAACTATTCGTCAATTAGGCATCTTAGGATTTGGTCTTTATGGAAGTGAAGATTACCTGGCAACTCATTCATCAGGAGCACTTAGAGGAGAATATGAAAATGATAACTTTATTGGGTGGACAGATGATCAATCTCAACTCTTTACATTCAAATGGGTTGAACAAATGCTCAAAGGCCGTCCACTTTCTGTAGCCACAACTTCCCTTTCTGCTCAAATTTCTGCTGTAAAAGCAGGCTTGGGATTGGCAGTACTTCCACATTTTGTCGCCAACGCGGCGGGTTTCATATGTGTTTCAAGTAATTTGGGCATAGATCAACCTTTATGGCTGGTAATTCAAGCAGATTTAGCGCATTCCCTCAGGATAAGAAAAGTTGCAGACTTTCTGGCAGATACAGTGTTTCTAAATAGGGCAAAACTTTTAGGGCAAGATGAGACCAAACCTTTCAAGTAATGTAAACTTCATTGGCAAGAGTCACTTAGAACAATAGACAGGCTGCTCATTGCAATTTTGTTCATAAAAAATTAATGACAGCCTGACTGGCTGCGATATGGTGCGAAATTAAAAATAACAGCGTAAGAAATACCTATACATAAAGGCTGTTTGTTTCCCTATATTAATATTGTTGTTTTATCAGAGCATATATATCGAAACATTGTCTGGGTCATTAATTTTTTGGAGAAAGAGCAAGCAACTTTTGGGTTATATGCAACACATTATCACGATGTTCATTACTACGTATTACCAAATAGATATCAATGTTCAGCTGCTCATTGTCTGACTTATCTAACTTGCGATAGCACAGGCCCTCGCGCATTGATACACACATTGACTGTGGCATCAGTGCCATTCCTTTCCCTCTGGCTATATTAGCCAGCATGATCAATGAATCATCAGGTTTTGGTATTCGTTTCAAAGGAAATGGCAACTGTTGAAAATAGGTTTCGCATTTACCGTAGAAGCCAGGATTCGCTCTACGTGAAAACCAATATAAAGGTAAATCAGCTACATCCTGTAATAAGACTCGCTCTTTAAGGCTTGCAGGATGGAAAGATGGAAGAGCTAGCATTAATGGTTCACGATAAAGCCAGTAAAAACTGAATTCCTGTAAATGGCTAAGAGGTTTTTCACCTACTAAGGCAATATCCAACTTCCCATTTCCTAGCATTTGCAGTAATTGTTTTGAGACCAACTGATGAGAGGATATGACATTTGTATCGTCTAGTAACTTAAAGACAGGATAAATGGAAGGAATGAGGTTGGAATCTAACGTACGTGTGATTCCAATTTTTACCGTACAACTTTCTCTACTTATTTCTCTGACCAAATTAGTCAATTGATTTATAAGTTCTCTAGCTTTTTTTTCAAATTGAACGCCCACTTCAGTCAAATAAACTTGGTGAGTATTTCGGGTAAATAAAGAACAATCGAGCATTTCTTCTAAGCACTGGATTTGCCGAGTCAATGGGGGTTGAGTCATGAGCATCCGTTCAGCAGCCCGGCGAAAGTTTAATTCATGAGCAACAGCAAGGAAGCATTGTAATTGTTTAATTGTAGGGAGTTTTCCATTTAAATAATTCATTTTTATATTTCAACACCGTTTTCAATATTTAATAAGAGCGAAGCGATTATAGTGAGCGGTATTAGCTTAACCTTATCTATGTACTATATTTAAGAAAGGTAATTCCACTTTGTTATTAATTAAAATACATTAACTATTAAATTAATTAAATGGGCGAATTTACTTAACATGGCAGTAGTCGTGGAACAATAAATTTTGTCAATTAAAGACGCCGTAGTATTGCCACTATGATGGGACATATTGATGTTAATGTTTTTATCAAATACTTAATTTGATTTAATTAAATTTTTTATGCTATGCATTTGCATTTATTCTTCCATATGAAAGGTTAAAACTACCGACTTTAGTCGGCCAGCTTTAGCTGAGGTAGAGTGTTGCATGGGAGGTGCAACATGGATTACAGATACGATAGTCACACAGTATTTCAGATTGAATATCATTTTGTGTGGGTAACGAAATACAGGCACAAAGTGCTAACAGGTGAAGTAGCGATATGGGTGTCCGAGTGAGTTCGTCAGATATGTGAAGCATTTGAAATCAGGATATTAAAAGGGGTAGTGAGCAAAGCTCATGTTCACATACTGGTGAGTAGTCCCCCCAACATTAGCCCCCTCAGAAATCCTGAGGAGACTGAAGGGAAGGACGGCGAGTAAGTTGTTTGAAGAGTTTTCTCCTGTGAAGAAGCACTACTAGGGCCAGCATTTTTGGGGCAGAGGCTATTTTTGTGCGATGGTGGATCAGTTAACGGAAGAGATGATAAAGGCTTATCTGGAGCATCATTTTGAACCGAACCCGGATGATAACTTCAGGATGGACAATTGAAGCATCGTTCAGCCGATGCGTATCCGGATTTTCAGTCCGTTAATCATTAACCTACCGACTTTAGTCGGTGGTTGTTGAGTTGAATTTATCACCTTAATCTTACTACTTATTTTAGAGGGGATTATCTAAAGGTGAATCTTAACTAAAATCACAATTTTAAAAATTCTTAGTGGCTGATCTTTCAATTATTGATTTCACTAATTAGAATCAAAATAATCGGATAGGAATTATTCCTTTTTTAGTTATATATGACTAATAATTTATAAAGATCATTCAGAGAAATATTTATTCTCTATTGTAATTATTTGACTTTTCTGCCGATATTGGTACAGGTTTTTAGTCTCGTTTGTTGTTGAATTGAAGCCATTGAGATCATTAACATTATAACAAAAGATGAAGTTAATAGCTGCTAAGAGAAAATAAAGCATTTAATAACTATAGTTTCATATTGTTAACTTTAGAAAAATAATTATATGATGGGGTTTTTACTAAGGATTTTATATATGGCTTGAATGGTGAATTATTGTCTAAAGATATTATCATGGGTTATTTTTATTTATATTAAAATTGACGGAATGGTGATTGTCGGCTTAGCCATTTCATGGATGATAAATATCTTTTTGGTATTGGTTAATAGTTGGAAGGAGAAAGTAATAGCATTTAATGACCATGATTTTATATTGTTAATTTGAAAAAAAAGAAGTATATGATAGAACTTGTACCAAGTATTTCCTATATACACTTTGAATGATAAATTATTATCTAAGGATATTATGAGTAGTTATTATGATTATGTGAAAATTGCCGGTATGTTGACAATGGTCTTAATGATGCCTGGGCCGACAAATACCCTTTTAGTCTTGTCTGGATATTCACATGGTTTTATTAGCACACTCAGGCTGATATTGGCTGAGATGTTGGGTTATCTAACAGCAATTAGTTTATGGGGGTTATTGTTATCCATAACTCCTCAGACTTTCATATGGTTGATATTAGTTTTAAAGCTTTGTGCTTCAACATACATTGCTTATCTGGCTTTTAAAGTCTGGCATTTTTCATTAAGCAAAAATGGGGTGAAGGTCTGTTTCAACGTTGTATTATTTACCACTTTGCTTAATCCCAAAGCTTTTGTCTTTGCTACATATGTATTGCCTTTTACTGCGTTCACTCAGTGGGTAGATTATATTTTTTCCATGACGACTTTTGTTTGTGCATTGTTACCCGTTTCCCTGATTTGGACGGGGGTGGGAAAAATATTATATCGGGAAGGGCAGGAAGTTGGTCGTTTAAAACCTAATCTATTTTATCGTTTTGCTTCTTTAGTACTATCTGTTTTCTCATTCTCAATGTTTTACTCCTCAATCAAGGGTATTTTATATCTCTGATGTAATATTGAGATTTGATATTGTTTTCCTATTAGTTTTTCAAAAAAGAAATTTATTCAAAAAGATACTGGAGACTGTCGAATTCGTGTTTGATTTTCTCTGCTTTAAAAATTGAGTAAAATGGGTCATGGGATATCTCATATGATAAAAGTCATGACCCAGCTCGGTTATGGATGGGAAATTATTCCATTATTAGCGGCATTTCCTCAAAGCGATGAAGAAAATGGTGATACGGGGGGATCAGCCGGATAACCTTGTTCACTGTTTACCAGCACATTTGCCATTGTTTTAGCAATTTCGTGTTCGCCAATAATGACATGGCTGGCTCCACGCTCCGTGATATAGGTAACTTCGTCATCATAGTCAGCACGGACAATAATATTAATATCCGGGCGGATTTCTCTTGCGCTGGCGACAATCTCACCTGCTTCATAACCATTAGGGATTGTCAGTAATAGGGAACAAGCACAGTCCAGGCGTGCCAGTGACATAATATCTGTGCTGGCGGCGTTACCCATGACCGCACTGATACCTTGTTCACCCAGTTCCTCAAATTTGGCTCTAGTATTTTCAATCACAACCAGAGGGAACCCGTTTTCTTGCAAGCGTTGGCATAGCAGGCTACCAGTGCGTCCGTAGCCGACAACGATAGTGTGACCACAGATATTAACAGGAATTTGCGTCTCTTCTTCCAGGGTTTCTTCCAATAGTTGTTCTTCAATTGTTTCTGTTTTTTCCAGATAACGGTCCAGCAGGCTAAACAGAACTGGGTTCAGCATGATAGAAACAATCGCACCAGCCAGAACAAGGTTACGGGCATTTCCGTCAAGTAGGCCAAGTGCAACGCCAAGACCCGCCAGAATAAAGGCAAATTCACCGATTTGTGCCAGACTGACCGAAATCGTCAGCGCAGTACGGCGTGAATGACCGAACATCTTTACCAGCAACATTGCAGCGGCAGATTTACCGATAATAATAATTGCCAGCGTTGCCAGTATTTCGAGTGGTTGCTGAATCAGTACCATCGGATCAAACAGCATACCAACGGATACGAAGAACAGAACAGCGAAAGCATCTCTGAGTGGCAATGTATCTTGAGCAGCCCGGTGGCTGAGTTCTGATTCGTTCAGTACCATACCGGCGAAGAATGCACCCAGCGCGAATGAGGCATCAAATAGTGTAACGGCGCCATAAGCGATACCCAGAGCGATAACCAGTACGGCAAGGGTAAATAGTTCTCTGGAGCCGGTACTGGCGGTTTTTGCCAGTACCCACGGAATTAGACGGCGACCAACAACGATCATCAGCAGAATAAACGCGATAACTTTTCCGACGGTAATGGCGAGTTCCATAAATAACTGCCCGGCATTGGCTTCCTGATTACCCAGAATACCGGCAGCCGCAGGCAGTAATACCAGCGTCAGTACCATCGCCAGATCTTCAACAATCAGCCAGCCGATAGCTATCTGACCGCGCTGGCTATCGATCAGTTGACGCTCTTCCAGCGCTCGTAACAGAACGACAGTACTGGCAGTTGATAGACAGAGACCAAAGACGATACCGCTAACTAATTCCCAACCCAGTATTGCCGATAGCCCGACACCAAGTAGTGTTGCTACCAGTATTTGTGCAATAGCGCCGGGGATAGCAATGGATTTTACTGCCAGCAGATCTTTGAGTGAAAAATGCAGTCCGACGCCAAACATTAATAAGATAACACCAATTTCGGCCAGTTCCGGTGCCAGTGATGCATCAGCGACAAAGCCGGGGGTGAAAGGACCCGCGAGTACACCGGCGGTAAGATAACCAACCAGTGGTGAGATTTTCAGACGTTGTGCCAGCATACCAAGCAGATAAGCGAGGACGAACCCGCCAACGAGAGTGGTGATAAGTGGTGTCGAATGCTCCATTAAGACTCCTTCTTGCTGAGGCTATTAAATAGCATAGTGAAGAGGTAGGTGTAACCGTATTTTATAGATAATTCGAGGTAAATTCGCTAAAAAAATGAATAAAACATCAAAAAATATGGATTGAAAGGATTAAATTACCCGTAACATCGATTTGTATTGATTTGTTTGAACATTTATGAGGTATATAAAGGTTATTCCCACATAAAAAATAACTTTTATGTGGGGCTGTTTGGCAATTTTTCTAGTTCTTATCTTCTATATTAGGTAATAATGCGGTAAATACTCCAAGTAACGGCAGAAAAGCACAGATCTGATAAACCAGTTCAATACTTGTCCTGTCCGCAATGTAACCCAATACCGCGGCGCCAATACCTCCCATACCAAAAGCCAGTCCGAAAAACAGGCCGGATACCATCCCGGTTTTACCCGGAATAAGCTCCTGAGCATATACCAGGATTGCAGAAAACGCGGATGCCAGAATCACACCAATGATCACTGACAGCATGCTTGTCCAGTACAGAGAAGCATAAGGCAGAATCAATGTAAAAGGTGCAACGCCAAGGATTGATATCCAGATAACGTATTTTCTGCCGATTTTATCACCAAGAGGTCCGCCAATGATGGTCCCAGCCGCAACTGCGAATAAAAAGATGAACAGATGAAGCTGGGCGTTTTGTACGGAAATGCCAAACTTGTGCATTAAGTAAAAAGTGTAATAGCTGCTGATACTGGTGAGATAAAAATATTTGGAAAATACTAAGATCAACAGAATAGTCAGAGAACCGATCACTGTTTTTCTTGATAAAACTTTAACAACAGGGACGGTTTTGGCTTGATTTTTTTTGGTATGATTTTGGGTCTTATACCATTTACTGACCTGCAACAGCACGACAATTCCTAGTAACGCAGCCAGAGAGAACCAGCCGACGTTGCCTTTACCATAAGGTGCGATAAACGCAGCTGCCAGCAAAGGCCCGAGGGAAGTGCCAAAATTACCGCCGACTTGAAAAAGAGATTGAGCCAGCCCGTGGCGACCACCGGATGCCATGCGTGCTACGCGCGACGATTCAGGGTGGAATACCGAAGAGCCGGTGCCAACTAATGCAGACGCTAATAAGATTATTGGGAAACTGTTAGCATAGGCCAGCAGTAACAGACCTGATAAGGTAAAGCTCATCCCAATGGGTAATGAATAGGGCTGTGGATGTTTATCAGTATAAAGACCTATCAGCGGTTGTAATAAAGACGCAGTAATCTGATAGGTTAACGTGATCATGCCGATTTGCACGAAACTCAGGTTGAATTCTGATTGCAGTAAAGGATAAATCGCCAGAATCAACGATTGGATCATATCATTCAACAAGTGTGAAATACTGATCGCACCAAGAATAGTAAAAACGGTATGCTTGGTTTTTCTTGCATGAGGTGGAACTATGGTGGTGTTGCTCTGTTCGCTCATATTAACTGCCAGCCTATCTTATTTGGGAGTAAGTTCATTGGTTATTTGTTGCACTTAAATATATATTAGGCTGATAGTTGATTTTTTACTATCCCAGATAATAGTTTGATAAGATGCTCGAAAAGATGAAACGAATCATCTTCTAATAATCGCATAGAGTGACCTATCCCATAGAATGATCAGTTAATCCGGCCTTGTTAGCTTCTGAAGCTGTTTTTGCATGGCAATTCACTAAAAAAAACATGGAGATATACCATGACGTTTTCGTTTAAAACCTCAGCTTGTGCTTTGGTTGTTTCTATGACACTACTTCCAGCAATGGCAAATGCATGGGAAAAAGATAAAACCTATGACATTACTATCTTGCACACGAATGACCATCATGGTCATTTTTGGCATAACGACTACGGCGAATATGGGTTGGCCGCGCAAAAAACGGTAGTTGATGAAATCCGTCAGGAAATCGCTAAAAAAGGCGGTAGTGTGTTACTGCTCTCCGGCGGAGATATTAATACCGGCGTACCAGAGTCTGATTTGCAAGATGCGGAGCCTGATTTTAAAGGTATGAACCTGGTGGGCTATGATGCAATGGCGTTGGGTAACCATGAGTTTGATAATCCTTTGCAAGTGTTGCGTCAACAGGAAAAATGGGCAAATTTTCCATTCCTTGCGGCTAATATTTACAAGACAAGCACCGGTAAACGTTTGTTCAAGCCTTATACTATTTTTGATAAACAAGGTGTGAAAATTGCGGTTATTGGACTGACTACCGATGATACGGCAAAAATCGGCAGCCCTGCTAATTTCCCTGATGTTGAATTTCGTGTGCCCGCTACAGAAGCTAAAATGGTAGTTGAGGAACTGAAAAGAAATGAAAAACCAGATGTCATTATTGCAGCAACGCACATGGGACACTATGACAACGGTAATCATGGTTCCAACGCACCGGGTGATGTTGAAATGGCGCGCAGTTTGCCTGCGGGTTATCTAGATATGATTGTAGGTGGTCACTCACAAGATCCGGTCTGTATGTCTGTGGAAAATAAAAACTACAAACAGATTGATTATGTACCAGGAACGCCATGTTCGCCTGATCGCCAGAATGGCACCTGGATTGTTCAGGCTCACGAGTGGGGCAAATATGTTGGTCGTGCTGATTTTCAGTTCCGTAATGGTGAATTAAAGCTGACTCACTATCAGTTGATCCCCATTAATCTCAAGAAGAAAGTGCAAAAGGAAGATGGTTCTGCTGAACGTGTTTACTACACTCATGAAATTGCTCAAAACCCGGAAATGATCAAGTTGCTGACGCTTTATCAGGATAAAGGTGATAAACAGCTTGGTATAAAAGTGGGTTCTGTTGAGGGTAAATTGGAAGGAGATCGCAGCAAAGTTCGTTTTGTTCAGACTAATATGGCCCATGTTGTGCTTTCTGCCATGATGGAACGCGCTGATGCTGATTTCGCAATTATGAGTGGTGGTGGTATTCGTGATTCAATTGAATCAGGTGACATCACTTATAAAGATGTGTTGAAAGTGCATCCATTTGCTAACACATTGGTTTACGTTGAGATGAAAGGCAGCGAAGTTGAACAATATCTGGCGACGATTGCGAATATGAAAGTTGACTCTGGCGCTTATGCTCAATTCGTGAATGTCAGCCTGGTTGCTGATGGTAAACATGTTAAAGAGGTAAAAATTGGTGGTAAACCATTGGAGCCAAATAAAATTTACCGCATGGCAATGCTTGATTTTAACGCTATTGGTGGGGATGGTTACCCACGTATTGATAATTATCCAACCTATGTCAACACCGGTTTTGTTGATGCAGAAGTTCTGAAAGGCTATATCGAAAAGCACTCACCACTGAAAGCGGCTGATTATGAGCCAAAAGGTGAAATTGTTTATCAATAATCCCTGACAAGGTGATGAATTGAAAGGGCTGCCAATCTGGCGGCCCTTTTGGGTTGAGATTAAGCTTTTGCTATATCGGCAAAAGTACCCTTCAGCAAACAACACAGCTCAGCAGGTGCCAGTTCAATATCTAATCCCCGTTTACCGCCAGAGATAAACATAGTCGGGAACTGTTGTGCCTGGTTATCAATAACTGTTGGTAAGTGTTTTTTCTGTCCTAACGGGCTGATCCCACCGACCAGATAACCCGTGATTTTTTGGGCTATGTATGGATCAGCCATATCTGCTTTTTTGGCTTTAAAGGCTTTGGCGACCTTTTTCAAATCCAGTTGACCTGAAACGGGGGTAATGGCGACTACTAAATTTTTAGCATCACCATTAAGTGCGACCAGCAACGTTTTAAACACTTGCCTGGCATTCAATCCTAGTTTCTTAGCTGCTTCATCACCAAAATTGTGCTCATTGGTATCATGTTCATAGGTGTGAAGAGTAAAGTTAACTTTTTGTTTTTCTAATAAAATGATCGCCGGTGTCATAATTTCATTACAGAGGATAATTTTGTAATCTAGGATAACGGATGAAATAGAATTGTGAAATTGATATTCTGATTTCGGCTCTGTTGCCTGCTATACAAACGGGTAATACTCCGAATAATAAGAATAACGAAAATAATAGGTTATTCCTCTTTTGACTGGCCAATAGAAATATTGGCCTTTTTTTAACTCTGCTCTTCCATCAACATCTGAGGCAAATTACCCTCACCATATAAGTGCAAAGCTCCGACAGCGATCAAATACCGGCCGGCAGGTAATTCCCGTAAGCGCTGATTCCATTGCTTATTACGTTCAGTCATCAGCAGTTGATATATTTCTTCACTGAAAGTTGTTGGTAAAGCATGTTTTTGCTGTTCGGGCTGATAATCCATCCACCAACTTATCATCGTTTGTAAAGCGCGAGCATTGGCGTACCAATGGGCTAATGTATCTTCCAGTAGTGGCAGGCCGTTATTCGGTATTTGATTGAGTAACTTAATCTGTGATTCAGCACCTTCCAGTTCGATAATTGTTTTCCCCCGTGCTTTGGCTGCATTCAGTAGCTGATAATCGATACCATAGTGAGGGTACAATCCAAGATTCTGCGCTTGTTCAGCCTGTAAAATTAAAGCGATTTGCCATGAGGGTAATAAATTGAGCCATTCTTCGTGTTGCCGGATCTCATGGCAGCAGCGCTGAAAATCTTGATACATTTCAGAGGATAGACGTTGTTCAATACGGGAATACGATTGAAACTCATCATCATGAAATGGGAAATCTGCCTGAGTAATATCTGCTTCTACGATTAATGTATCGGATTGATTAAGCTGCTCCATTAATATTTCTGGAAGTGGAAACATGTTTTCCGTGCCCATATGAATACTGCCTACCAGATGCAGATGTTGGCCACCTGTCAGTGTAATATCACAAGCTGGATAAGGATAACGGCGGGATGAGTTCAGCCCCAGCATATTGGTAAGGTATTTAATCAGTCGTCCCATTTGAACTCCAGTTCAGCATTTATTTTTTAGGCTAACTATTTTCAGGTTAATATTACAGCTGTATCTTTATTCATTTCTATTGAATGTTTCTTTACTACTATCAGTATACAAGGAGATTTTCTTTCATGGCGGCACTTACCTTTGCCAACTCTTTAGTAATGACCATAATCTTTATCGATCTGAATGAGAACATTGACGGAGATGTGGTGATTTAATGCAGCGGCATGGATGGACATTGCTGTATGGAATGTGCTGGGGGTGGAAGTATAAGGCATGATCATGGATATGCATTTTTACTATCCCCCCAACATCATCAAAGCAGACTCATTTCTCTGGTGATTCAGAATTTAGGCTTAAACCTCAGTAATCGGTTAGCGTTACTTACCACCGTAATTGAAGAAAGCGCCATAGCTGCACCTGCTACTATCGGATCTAACAATGTTCCGGTAAAGGGATAGAGCACGCCAGCGGCAATTGGAATCCCTAATGTGTTGTAAATAAATGCGCCTAACAGGTTCTGTTTCATATTGCGCAGAGTTCCTTTGGACAGTTCAACCGCATCAGCCACACCATGCAGACTGTGACGCATCAATGTTATTGCTGCGGTTTCAATAGCGATATCACTGCCACCGCCCATTGCTATCCCAACATCAGCTTGTGCCAGTGCGGGCGCATCGTTAATACCATCCCCCACCATAGCAACCTTGTGGCCTGCTGCCTGAAGCCTCTGAATAGCTGCGGCCTTGCCATCTGGTAACACACCCGCGATCACCTGATCAATACTCGCTTCTTTGGCAATTGCATTGGCAGTCACCGGGTTATCTCCAGTCAGCATCACTAAACGGTAGCCCTGATGATGTAATCGTTTCAGTGCGCTAAGGGTGTCTTCACGCAATGGGTCACGAATTGACAGCACTGCCGCCGCTTTGCCGCCTGCCGCCAGAATAACTGGCGTGATACCTTTTTCTGCCTGTTGAGCAATCAGCGGTTTTAATTCCTGTGTATCAATTTGATTTTGTTCCAGTAATGCCTGATTGCCCAGCAACAGAGCTGTACCATTCACTTCACCACTGATACCCAATCCAGCCAGAGTGCGGAATTGTTCAACTTGCGGTAATTCCAGTCCTTCGGCTTTGGCAAGAATTGCTTTGGCTAATGGATGGTTAGAACCACTTTCCAGTGCGCCTGCCCAAATCAATACATTTTGTTCATTATATCCGTTGAAAGTATGGATATCAGTAACTTGTGGCATACCTTCAGTCAGTGTACCGGTCTTATCGAAAACAAGAGTGTCTAGTGTACTGGCTTGTTGCAGGGCATCGGCATCCCGTACCAAAACCCCGAATTCTGCGGCGCGGCCAACACCCGAGATAATCGACATAGGGGTCGCCAGCCCAAGAGCACAGGGACAGGCAATAATCATCACTGTGGTAATAATGACCAATGAATACATAATCTGTGGTGCCGGGCCAGCGAAATACCAAATGGTGCCTGCAATCATGGCAATCGCCACGACAATCGGAACAAACACAGAGGAGATTTTATCTGCTAACTGACCCATCTCGGGTTTACTGCTTTGTGCCTGACGTACCAGTTTGATAATTCGTGCTAATGTCGTCTGGCTGCCGACTGCGGCGGCAGTAAACAACACGGTGCCATCCTGCACGGTTGTACCCGCGTGAACGTTATCGCCTCTGGATTTCTGCTGTGGAATCGGCTCACCGGTCAGCATCGCCTCATCTATCCAGACTTCACCCTGAATGATTTCACCATCAACTGGTACACGATCACCCGTTGTCAAACGCAATGTCATTCCTGGTTTAACATCGGCCAGAGGGATCTCTTTTTCACCATCTTCTGTCACCACACGGGTGGTCGGTGGTGTCAGATCCAGCAGGCGTTCCAGTGCTTTTGAGGAGCGCTGGCGGGCCCGCTGTTCCAGAGCATGTCCCAGGTTTATCAAACCGATAATCATGGCACTGGCTTCGTAATAAAGGTGACGGGCTTGTGGTGGAAAAATATCTGACCACAGGTTGACACTGATGGAGTAAAACCAGGCGGCACCTGTTCCTAATGCCACCAGTGTGTCCATTGTGGCACTGCCATTTTTCAGGTTTTGCCACGCGTTGCGATAGAAATGACCACCGGCGAAAATCATCACGGCAAGCGTGAGAATCCCGATAGTCAGCCAGATGTTATGGTTTTCCGGGGTGAGCACCATATTATCGCCCATCATGCCCCATACCATTACTGGAATACCGACGACTAAGGCTAATGCCGACTGCCAGCGGAAACGGCGCATATTGGCTTCAGAAACTTGTTGCTGGCGCTCACGACGCTCAGTTTCATCCTGGATCAGTTCTGCACCATACCCTGCCTTTTCCACTGCCTGAATCAGTGCGTCAGGTGATGCGCTACCGGTAATCAAAGCGCTGCGTTCAGCAAGGTTCACTCTGGCATTTTCCACGCCATCGACACTTTGCAATGCTTTTTGAACCTTGTTCACACAGCTGGCACAAGTCATACCATCCAACAGCAACTGGATACTGTCATCACTGTCACTGACTAGGAATACATCAGTTTTTTCGACCGGAACAGAAGAGGTTGCCGCTGCTAAAGGTTCCGGTCTGTTTGAAGCAGATATTGTCAGCGGCTCAGATTTTGGGGAGTTTTGACCAGCAGCCAGTTTTGCGTGATAACCCGCCTGCTCAATGGCGGCAATCAACGTATCGGTATCGGCTTTACCGTAAACTTTAGTGGTTTCAGTATTCACATCTGCGGCGATTACGCCATCTACGGCTTCCAGCGCTTTTTTCACACGGTTAACACAATGCATACAGGAGAGTCCCTGTAATATTAAAATAGTGGTATGTGACATAAAAAACCTCCTAACACATAGTGATATAATTATTCTTCACATCGGTATGATAATTGATGATGATATCGACACAGTTCAAGTGAATTTCTGACTTGTTGCGAAGGTTAAACCTTCCCGCAAGGGTAAGGTCAAGGGGAAAAAATGAACATCAGTGAAATTGCCCAAAGAACCGGCCTGACCAGTAAAGCTATTCGGTTTTATGAAGAAAAGGATCTGATCACACCGCCGGAGAGAGGTGATAATGGCTACCGTTATTATCAGCAGAAACATATTGATGAATTAACGCTGTTGCGTCAGGCGAAACAGGTCGGTTTTACGCTTGAGGAGTGTCGTGAGTTTTTAGTGTTATTTCGCAATCCTAACCGTCACAGTGCCGATGTAAAAGCGGCAACGTTGTATAAAGTGGCTCAGATAGAAAAGACGATTAAAGAGTTACAGGAAATCAGAAGTAAATTGTTATCTTTGGCGGAAGAGTGTCCAGGAGATGACGGGGCTGCGTGCCCCATCATAGATCATTTGTCTGGTTGCTGTCCTCATCAATGAGAATCGACGGGTTTTACTTTCAGTGTAATACCATCAACAGCAATGACTTCTACTTCGGTATTGGCGGATAATTCTCTATCACAGTGAACTCGCCAGCTTCCATCTGCAAGCTTGATCCGGCTGTAACCATTTTCGGTATCCGCAGTCAGTTTAGCCTGGGTACCGATGAGCTGGTGGTCTTTCTGGTTCAGTGTATCGCTGCCTTTTGACGGACGGCTACGTAACCAGTAGCGCCATAGCACCACAGAGAGCAGCGTCAGCGTTGCAAACAGAATACCTTGCAATTCCCAGCCCATTCCTGGTAGTAACCAGGTGATAAATGCAACAACGAGAGCGGCTATACCGGTCCATAACAGATAGCCGCCGGTTCCCAGAAGCTCTGCGATTAACAGTAAACCGCCGAAAGAGAACCAAAGCCAGGTTGTTTGAGCCGCAAGTTGTGCAATCATGGTTATTTACCTTTTTTGCTTTCGCCAATCAGTTCAGCAATACCACCAATAGCGCCCATGAGATTACTGGCTTCCAGCGGCATCATAATCACTTTGCTGTTATCGGAGGCGCCAATGCTGGTCAGCGCATCGGTATATTTCTGAGCAACAAAGTAGTTAATGGCTTGCATATTACCGTCAGAAATCGCGTCAGAAACCATTTTGGTTGCACGGGCTTCCGCTTCGGCAGCACGCTCACGCGCTTCTGCCTGAAGGAATGCGGATTGACGTTCCCCTTCCGCTTTCAGGATCTGAGACTGTTTTTCCCCTTCGGCTTTCAGAATCGCCGCTTGACGGATACCTTCCGCTTCCAGAATATCAGCACGTTTGGTACGTTCTGCTTTCATCTGGGCGTTCATGGCAGAAATCAGTTCCTTCGGTGGGCGCACATCACGGATTTCAATACGGGTAATTTTCACGCCCCACGGGTTAGTGGCTTCATCAACAATATGCAATAGACGGCTATTGATGGAATCACGCTGTGACAGCATTTCGTCCAGCTCCATTGAACCCAGAACGGTACGGAAGTTCGTCATAGTCAGGTTGATGATGGACAGCTCAAGGTTGCTGACTTCATAGGCGGCCCGAACGGGATCGACAACCTGAATAAAGCAGACTGCATCAATAGTCACATTAGCGTTGTCGCGGGAAATCACTTCTTGTGAAGGAATATCCAGCACTTGTTCCATCATGTTAATTTTACGACCAATGCGATCGATAAAAGGGATAATAATATGCAGGCCCGGTAATAAAGTCCGGGTATAACGGCCGAAGCGTTCTACTGTCCATTGATAACCCTGTGGCACTGTTTTTACGCAAGTAAATACAATAACTACAGCGATAAATATCAGAATAGGGACGGCACCAAAAGCAAATAAGTCCATAGCAATTCCTTAATCAAATAAAATCAGTAAAGCAGCGAATAAACCTGGCGACGGTATTTCGACGCCAGAGTGTTACCGGTTCCCATCGCAGACATAATATCCATCATTGTTTTCCGTACTGCACCATTAGCGGCAGAAAGATCCTTTTTCAGGAAGCCCAGTAATAATTCCAGAGCTTCTTCGTTGCGGTTGACTTCGTGCAGTTTCAGAGCGAGCTTAACAGCCAGCTCTGCATTTTCCGATTGAGTGGAGAATTCTTGTTGCAATTGCTGGATCTCCGGTGTATCCGCCGCTTGTTTTTGTAACTCAATTTGAGCCAGTAAACTATGATAATGAGAATCTTG
The DNA here is from genome assembly GCF_001010285.1 of Photorhabdus thracensis. Taxonomy (GTDB): domain Bacteria; phylum Pseudomonadota; class Gammaproteobacteria; order Enterobacterales; family Enterobacteriaceae; genus Photorhabdus; species Photorhabdus temperata. Next base: position 750,417 of record NZ_CP011104.1, read on the forward strand.
ATCCTGCAAGGGAATAAGATTCAGAATTTCCTGAGCTTCTTCTATATTATTGAGCATAATTTGCACTTTGGTCAACGTTAGTGCAATTTCACTGTTTTTAGGGGCTAATTGCCAGGCTTCTTTTAACAGAGGCAGTGCTTCCAGCGGTTTTCCTTCTGCGATAAGTTCTTCTGCCTGAGCAGCTTTCAATTCTTCCGGTTTGGGTAATACGCGGGAAAGCATCTCTCTAATCGCGTTTTCAGGTTGTGGCCCTTGAAAGCCATCTACTGGTCGGCCTTGTTGCAACATATAAACAGTAGGAATGGCCCGTAAGCCAAACTGTGCAGCGACCATTTGCTCTTTATCGCAATCCACTTTTGCCAATATAAATTGATCTGCATATTCTGCTGCCAGTTTATCCAGAGTTACGCCCAATTCCTGACAATGGGGGTTATGTTCAGACCAGAAATAAAATAAAACAGGTATAGTCATAGACTGTTCAACAGCTTGGTGCAGGTTACTTTCGTTAACGTTAATTCCAGAAGTGGTTGGTAGCATATAATTAGTCTCTTAAATTCGATTGTCGCAGAGGAATATTAAACAGATGAGGTTATTTTCCTGACTTTCAAGTTGTACCACTCTGTTTACTCAGTATTTTGTCCATTAATCTTCCCGGTAAAAACCGGCGCATAATAGTGACAGCATGGGTTATCCAAGTAACCGGATAACGTAATTTAGGATTCGGACTTTCCAAAGCATGAATCAATTTGCGCACAACGGCTTCGGGTGTCAGGGTGAAATGGCGGGCGATCCTGGAATTTACGACGGGTTTATCGCGTTGGGTTTGATTCACATTTTCTGCAAAACGTGTTTTTATCGGGCCAGGTACAATCAAACAAGATTTAATTCCTGTTCCTGCCAATTCCATTCTTAATGCGTCTGACCATGCTTCCAAAGCATATTTACTGGCAGAATAAGCACCACGGCCTGGAGTTGAAATCAGTCCCATGACTGAACTGGTTTGGATAATACGGCCTTCACCATGAAGCTGCATTGCCGGGAGTAATAAACAGGTAAGTTGATGTGTACCAAACAGATTGGTAGAGAATTGGCGTTCCAGTTGTTCACGGCTGATGGTATTTAACGGACCATAAATACCAAAGCCGCCATTATTAAACAGTCCGTAAAGGCGACCATTGGTTAATCGGATAACTTCGGCAGCGGCACGTTCGACACTGATTTTATCGTCAAGATCCAATGCGATAGGTTCCAGCCCCAATTCGCGCATATGTTGTAAATCCTCGGGCTTCCGGCAGGCTGCTAATACTCGGTAGCCCCGTTGATGGAGTGTTTTGGCCGCCACCAGACCAATCCCACTGGAACAGCCGGTGATAAGAACTGACTTTTGCATAACTTTACCTGCTTATATACATCTATTTGTAAAAACTGATGGTTTACTACTTAAGAATGATTAAGGTGTACTAATAATATGTCAGATATCCAGTCGGCGATAAACGGTTGAGCGGCCAGATTGGGATGTAATCCATCCTGTTGTATCCATTCTGGTTTAATAGCGACTTGTTCCATGTAAAACGGGAGCAGGGGAATTTGATTGTGTTCTGCCAGTTTGGGATAAATTCTGGCAAAAGATTCGGTATAACGGCGGCCATAGTTTGGTGGCAGCCGGATCTGCATCAATAAAGGCTGAATATTGGCTTGTTTCACTAAAGTGATGATCTGTTGCAGATCCTGTTCTGTTTGTTGTGGAGGAAAACCGCGTAATCCATCATTGGCGCCAAGCTCTATCAGGACCCAACGGGGTTTATGTTGTTTAAGTAATTCGGGTAGCCTTTCAAGGCCCTGAGCCGCGGTATTACCGCTGATGCTGCTGTTGATCACAGTGATATTATTGCCGGATTTCTGCCACTTTTTGTCCATCAAAACAGGCCATGACTGTTCAACCGGCAGATGGTAACCAGCGCTAAGGCTATCACCCAGAATCAAAAGGGTATCAGCGGCAGTCGTTCTGGCGCAGAATAGCACCACCAGTAAAAGGAAGGGTAAATGGTAACGGGGAATATTCTTGAAGTTCAGCATCTCAGTAAGCACGTTGGTCAGGGGGAACATAGAATCACTATATTGCAGGGAGTCGGGTTGGTTGTCGAGCCTGCACAGACGATTGCTTTAGTGGGCGAATCGGGTTCGGGTAAATCTACGTTGCTCGGTATTATTGCTGGGTTGGATGATGGCAGTGACGGCGAGGTTCGGCTGCTGGGGCATAATTTAAGCCGGATGAATGAAGAACAAAGGGCACAACTGCGGGCTGAAAATGTCGGTTTTGTCTTTCAGTCATTTATGTTAATTCCGACGTTAAACGCATTGGAAAATGTCCAGCTTCCGGCTCTATTACGTGGTGAGTCGGAAAGTAGCAGTAAGAAACGGGCGGTTGAATTGCTTGAACAACTCGGATTGGGGAAGCGTTTAAAACATATGCCTGCACAACTTTCTGGTGGTGAGCAACAGAGAGTGGCGTTGGCACGGGCATTCAGCAGCCAACCTAAAATTTTGTTTGCTGACGAGCCAACAGGGAATCTGGATCGACAAACGGGAGACCGTATTGCAGATTTACTGTTTTCTCTCAATCGCGATTACGCCACAACATTAATTCTAGTCACTCATGACAGCCAGCTTGCGGCCCGCTGCCAGCGTTGCTTGCGGTTGGTCGATGGTAAATTGAGGGAAGAAAAATGATTTGGCGCTGGTTTTGGCGCGAATGGCGCACTCCTTCTTTATTGATTGTCTGGTTATCTCTGACGCTGGCCGTGGCTTGTGTGTTGGCATTGGGCAGGATCAGTGATCGCATTGATCAAAGTGTTCATTACCAGAGCCGGGATTTTCTGGCCGGTGATTTAGTTCTGCGAGCCTCTTACCCGGTAGATGAAGGGTGGTTACAACAGGCGGGAAACCTTGGGCTAAAGTTGAGCCGCCAGCTCTCTTTCTCCACAATGACTTATGCTGGGGATATTCCTCAACTTGCCAGTGTCAAAGCCGCGGACAGCTATTATCCATTATATGGTGAGCTGGAAACCAATCCACCGGGTTTGAAAGCAGAAAAGGGCACGGTGCTGGTAGCATCTCGTTTGCTTGAACTGTTGAAAATTAAAGTTGGCGATAATCTGGATGTGGGTGATACCACACTAAGGGTGAGTGGAGAATTAATTCAGGAACCAGACAGTGGTTTCAATCCATTCCAGATTGCACCGCGGATTTTGATCAATCTTGATGATGCGCAATCCACCGGCGCTATTCAGCCCGGTAGCCGTTTGACGTACCGTTATATGTTTTCTGGTGATAAAGAAGCGGTTTATCAATATCAACAGCTAATTGATCCCCAACTTAAGGCTGATCAGCGTTGGAATACCTTGAAGCAGGATAGTGGCGCGCTGGCAAAATCTATTGATAGGGCGCAGCAATTCTTGCTGTTATCGGCTTTGCTCACATTATTACTTGCTGTCGCGGCGGTAGCCGTATCAATGACTCACTATTGCCGTAGCCGCTATGACTTGATTGCGGTGCTTAAAACACTTGGTGCGGGACGTTGGGCGTTACGTAAATGGGTGATTGGTCAATGGCTGGTGATATTGAGTGCGGCAGCGTTGGTGGGGGCGCTGCTTGGATTGATGTTTGAGTATCTGCTGGTGCAGATTTTGGCACCTATGTTGCCGAAGACGTTACCGCAAGCAGGCTTCTGGCCGTGGATATGGGCGTTAGGGGCATTATCTGTTATCGCTTTACTGGTGGGGATACGTCCATATAAACAGTTAATGGCAACCCAACCATCAAGGGTGCTGCGTGATGATATTATCGCGCCCATCTGGCCGTTGCGTTATTACCTGCCGTTGGTGGCGCTGGTGGTGATTGGCGGGCTGAGTCTGCTGGCTGGAACTAAACCGATGTTATGGGCGTTACTTGCCGGCATGATGATTGTTGCGGTATCACTGGCTGTGCTCGGTTGGGGAGGATTGTGGTTATTACGTCATCTGAAATTTCGCCAGCTCAGTTTTCGTCTGGCGGTTAACCGATTACTGAGGCAGCCATTGCAGACGGTAACTCAATTGGCGGCTTTCTCTTTATCATTTATGTTATTTGCTCTGTTGTTGGTAGTCAGGGGAGATTTGCTTGATCGCTGGCAACAACAACTGCCAGCGGACAGCCCAAACTATTTTCTGATTAATATGACTGGACAGCAAATTTCACAGGTAGAAAATTTGTTGGCTCAGTATCAGGTTAAACCGGCGGAGTTCTATCCGGTGGTATTGGCCCGTTTGACGGAAATTAATGGGCAATCGGCGATAACATGGGCAGATGCCAGAGAACCGGACAGCAACACTGTACGACGGGAATTGAACCTGACATGGAAAGAGGAATTGCCGCCATTTAATACCCTAGTAGAGGGAAATTGGCCACCAAAAGAGGATGAAGTTTCTATTGAGAAGGGGGTTGCTGAACGTTTGGCAATCAAAATCGGCGATAAACTGACATTCAGTGGCGATACGCAGCAATTCAGCGCCACAGTAAGCAGCATCCGACAGGTAGACTGGGAAAGTTTTCGGCCAAATTTCTTCTTTATTTTCCCAAAACAGGCATTGGAAAATCAGCAACAAACCTGGTTGACCAGTTTCCATTATCAAGGGGATGGCCGACTGCTAACCAGCCTTAATCGCCAGTTTCCAACGTTGAGTTTGCTTGATACTGGTGCGATGATTAAGCAAATTCAGGGTATTTTGCAGCAGGTAGGCAGGGCGTTGGAGGTCATGGTTGGGCTGGTTATGGTATGTGGCGCATTACTCCTGTTGGCACAGGTTCAGGTAGGGATGCATCAACGACAACTTGAGCTGGTGGTTTACCGTACCTTGGGAGCCAGTAAGCCATTACTGAGCCGTACTCTCTGGAGTGAATTCGCTTTGCTTGGATTAATGGCGGGTTTTACTGCGGCATTAGGTGCTGAAGTTGCGCTTTGGTTGTTGCAGACAAAAGTGTTTGATTTTCCATGGCAACCAGAGTGGCGAATGTGGCTCTTACTGCCAGTCATCAGCAGCCTGTTACTTTCGTCGTGTGGTAGTTGGCTGGGGATCAGGTTGTTACGGGGAACGGGATTACACCGGCGGGTTCAGGGGTAAAAAGGCGATATTTGTAACATCCGGGGAATGGGTAAGATCGCCGATACGGGGTGAACCCATTCCCAAGGAGTTGAAGCCACATTAATTTGCTGATTTGTTTATCGTTGTTTAAGCAAATTCGGCCCTGAGTTGTGGCAGGATTTTGGCGCCGAAAGTCGTGAGACCTTCGACATAATCAGGGAAGATCAACATAACTCCATCCAGCTCGCATTCACGCAGTAAATCTGACAATTGTCTGCGACAAGTTTCTGGGTTGCCGATAGCCGTGTGGGTCATAAAAGCATTTTGGGATCGTTCAACCATAGCATTGCTTTTTTCACCAACATCGACGCCGAAACTATGCATCATGCTTTTAACTGCGCCGATATCCAGGCCATCACGATAGAACTGAGCCAGAGTTTCAGCTTCTTCATCTGTTTCGGCGCAGATAATCGTACACATACAAAAGGTCTTGGTGGTTGAACCGTATTCTGCCGCAATACGTTTGGCCATTAGGCTTATTTGCTGTGTCTCTTCTTCATCCTTACCACCAATGAAACACACATCAGTATTACGTACACTAAAGCGTAGCCCACATTCTGATTGACCGGCACAGACCAAATAAGGACGTGGAACGGAAACAGGTTTGGGTTCAGAAACACAATTCTTCAAGTTAAAGAACTCTCCCTGATGATCAACCTGCTTCTCGCACCAAAGCCGTTTGATTAATTGGGTCCATTCTTCAGTCATTGCATAACGCTGATCGTGATCTAAATCACTATTCCATTCTCCCATTTGTTCAAATTCGTCTTTGAATGAACCGGAGACAATATTCAACCCGGCGCGTCCATGACTAATCTGATCCAATGTGGCAATCATCTTGGCTGTCACAGCAGGATTATGCAGCCCGGCATGCATGGTCGCGATAAGTTTGGCGTGATGAGTCACTTCGGCAATGCCGGCCATCATCGTGACGGATTCCAGCGAACAACCCCAATGTTCGGTCTCACCGCCGAAGCCACGCCATTTGCTCATGGACATAATGAAGTCCAGGCCGATTTGATCAGCCAGAATAGCGGCTTCACGGTTTTGTTGATAAGAAGCATCCAGTGGTGGTGTATTTTTAGAAATAATCCACCCGCCTTTAGCTATGGGCAGGAATACACCGAATTCTTTTTTTGCCATCATTGATTCCTTCTTTTTATGTTGTAAGGAATACCTTTTCAGGTCCATTTTGTTTTTAAATTCAGTTAAGCAAGGTACTGTTATCAGGGTGTTTCTTCACTATTTGTGAAGGTGGTTGCATCGTGAATGTGATAATCAGAATGGTAAACACGGGTATGGCAATAATGAAGAATGCAGGGGTAAAACTACCTGAATAATCTTTAATCGCTCCTACCAGGAAAGGAGCGAAACACGCGATAGTGGAGATCAGGTTCACCACCGAGAACAATTCCAGGTAAGGCTTACGCCCAAAGTAATTGAACAGTAATAGGCTGGATGCCAGAAAGGTCATGCCATAACCGATGCCAATACATAAAGTAAACAGGATTAAAAATGTCCATGAAGAGGCAGCACTGAGTGCGATAAGACCACAGATAATTATCGACAGACTGCCGATAAGAAGTTTTTTGGGATCGAGCCATTCACCAACAGCTCCTCCGGCAAATCTTGAAAATGCATTGATAAAAGCCAGAATACTGAGTGACGAAGCGGCAACAGACTCACTGAATCCGTTTTCGGTGATATGGGCCACAGCAAAACTGTTAACAGTTATTCCGCACAATAAGAAAGAGGTATAAGCGGCCGCAATGGCATAGAATTGCCAGGTTTGCAGTGCTTGCCGGGCATTCCAGATTTCCTTGGTGCGATAGATACTGGAAGGGGGTTGATCTTGTTGATTTTTACTGACTTGTTCAGCATGGGCGCTTTCCTTTTTGCCTTCGCGCATCACTAAAATAGTCAACAGGCTAAACAGGGTCAGTAATATCCCGGAAATCGCCCAGTGCATACGCCAGCTTCCCCAGAATGCTGTTGCCAGGAAATAGATCCATGGACCAAGCACTCCACCTAATCCACCAATGGTGAAATAAATACCAAAGGCCAGCGACTGTTTTTCAAAAAGCCGGCTAATGACATAGGTTCCGGGAACGGTAGCCATAAGGCTAAAACCGATCCCCAGCAATGTTGTGCCGGTGAAATAGGCAGTAATACTGTGGGTGTTGTAGAGGATGTAAAAACCGGTGATGAAGATTAGCGTACCGATCAGCAAAGTGGCCCGGACACTCGTATGACGAATAAGCATCGCCGGAAGGTAACTGGATAGCCCACATGACAGGCCAAGTAAAGTGAATCCCAAACCTGCATCAGTCCAACTCCAGCGTAATTCCTTGATCATGCTGGGTAACACAACGCCCAATGAGGTAAATGTCGTTGCGGTGACCAGAAAATAAACCAGACCCAAAAGTATCAGCAGAAGCCACTGATAAGTACGTCCGAACCTGTCGTGTTGAATGGGCATCTTGACTCCATAATGGATAAAGGTCATCAAAAATTTCTGATATTTTATTTCGGTATCAGAAAAAACTATATCGAATAAAGATCCCGTAGCTAAATTGATCCGTTCGATAATAAGGGGTATCTTTTATTTTGTATTTATTTTTTATTGGGTTCAGGACAATGCCAGTCCATAAGTGACCTGGTTGATTACCTAGGAATTTTCCTAAATCATAGTGCAACTCGGGTTTGAAATCGATAGTTTCGGGTTGTCCATGTAAGCCTAATGTATAATCAAAAGTTCCGACAACCCGGAAATCACCTAAACGATTATTGAAGGGAATTCCATAGTCAATATGAATTCGCTGATCATTCCAGCTCCCTTTGGCGTTATTCTCAAAATAAAAAATTGTACGTAACCAGCTAATCCAGTCTGCTTGCCAGTCAATGCTGATACCTGGGAAGTAGTCGTAATTCATACTTTTGGTTTTAGCAACCCATTGAGCGAACAGAATATCTTTTAACGGCCCAAAAGAAATGTCATGATCAGTTACTTTACTAAAGCTTATTCTTGGCACAAGTTTATAATAGTAGGTGCTTTTATCACCGGTATAATCACTTTGCAGTGAATTCTGCCAAATACTATAGACGTACATATCTCCGACACTGTAGTCACCGAAAGCCTCTAAAATGGGTGAGATCGTTTTTCTGGGATCGACCCGGTTTTCAAATTGCATATAAAGGCTGGTATCAACAGATTGAAAATTAACAAAATCACTTGCCTGAGCTTGATTGATTACCGGTAGTAATAACAATATTGAAGATAATTCTCTCTGTTTTAATCTGGTGCTGATCCAATACCAAGCCATTGCCAGATAAGCGGCACAAGAAAATGGAGAAGAGAGCCCTAAAGTGAAAAAAAACGGTGGGCAGCTTTTAGGATGGTGGGCTTTCCCGGTAAGTAACACGAGGGTTCCCCTTTTCATACGTTATCGGACTAATAATAGCGATAGCATTGATCTAATGAGTCGGTTTTGTCAAAGGAAGATTTGATTTTATTGATGAATGGTGAACTGTGTAGAAAGATAAGATTATTCTAACTTTAGTTATTTTTTTAGTATCGCTAATATATTGATTATTTAGTTAGCGATGTTTTTTGTTTAACTTTATGTTCCAGATCGTAAAGAATATTGTTAATTTATTGTTGTGTGGAAATATTTGTACAATTGTGACTTAGGTCACTGAATTTTATGATTTTATTTATAATGATAAATAGTCATAGAAATGATAACAATGAATTAATACTTTCTATATCATAGTGGAATTAAGGCTAAATAAGATTCCAAAATAGCGCTACATCTTATACTACTCATAATTCTATATATAACAATGGGTTGAAGAAGGCCATGTGTAGCAAAATTATGAAATGTTATTTAGTAGTGAATTATAATTTAAATATTTTGAATTGCTATGTGAAATATTTTATAAGATGTAGTCTGTTATTGTTTGCGAAATATTTATATATTTTAGAGTTATCATTAATTTAAATTACAAATCTTATTTTATATTTAGTTGTTTATTTAACAATAAAATCGCATAAATTTAATATAATTAAAAATCACTATATTAAGTAAGTAATTAAATTTTTTATTTGTGAGATTTTATATATTAAAATCATAAATATATAAAAACTTGATAAAATAAGTCGTGAAAATACCATTAATAACTCTTTACCAGAAATATATTTCAAGATAACATAAAGGTTATTATTCAATGGTTTTTTTACTTAATATAATGGGGTGATTATGTATACTGGAATTGTACAAGGAAAAGAAACAGTATTATCTCTTGATAAAAAAAATGGATTTAGTACATTAACGGTAAGTAATATTAACCACTTCTTTGATGATGTTTCTGTGGGGGCGAGTGTTGCTATTAATGGCACGTGCTTGACCGTGACACAATTTAAAAATGATATTGTTTCTTTTGATATTTCAGATTTTACTGCTGATGTGACCACATTAAAGCTTTTAGGTGTGGGAGATAAAGTTAATATTGAAAGATCACATCAAATGTATAAAGAAAATGGCGGGCATAGTCTGTATGGGCATATTGAAGGCGTAGCAAAAGTCGTTGATTTTATCGAAACGGGTGAAACTTATCGATTAATTATTAGCATTCCTGAAGATAATATCAAATATTTTTTCCATAAAGGTTTTATCGGTCTTCATGGTTGTAGTTTAACAATAAATGGCATAAATGAAGAAAATAAAACCATAGAATTGAATTTAATTCCAGAAACATTAAGGGCGACTAATCTTAGTGATATTAAAATTGGCGATTTACTGAATTATGAAATAGATCAAACAACGAGAACTATTGTAGATACGGTAGCCAGAGCGATTAATGCTAATAAATTAACACAATAATTAAAGGAATATAAAAGAATTCGGAACGAGTGGGAATGTGGAGCGGTAAATTATTTTATTTCCGCTTCCACATTTAATTCCGGGCTATTAGATGATAAAACAGCTAATTTAATTTTTCCTGCACCCACTCCAGACCACTCTGATATTCAGGTGGTAGCATTGGAATTAGTTTTCGCAACGTATCTTTTAATTCGTTTTTATCTGAATAAGAAAGATTAAGGTGACCGACCTTACGCGCCGGACGAACTTCTTTCTCATACCAATGCAAGTGTACTAATGGCAAACTGAGCCATTGATTATTGATATCTGTGCCAATCAGATTAACCATGACTGATGGCGCAGTAACTTCTGGGTGAGGCATAGGTAAATCCAGAATAGCGCGAAGGTGTAATTCAAATTGGCTGATGGAAGCGCCGTTCTGAGTCCAGTGACCACTGTTATGAACCCGTGGCGCCAGTTCATTAATTAGTAAGTGATCATCGACGATAAAACACTCCATTGCCATTACGCCGACATATTTCAGCTCATGCATAATGGCTGACAACATGTTCTGGGCTTGTTGTTGTAAATGGCAATTTTCCTGAGGAAAGGCAATGCTGGCCCGCAGAATGCCATCTTGATGCAGATTGTGAGTCAATGGATAGAACACACAATCACCACTTTCATTGCGTGCACCTACCAATGACACTTCACCAGAGAAAGGAATCGCCTGTTCGGCAATACATTCACCATAAATATCGGTCGGTAACTCTGTTTCATCTCCGGGGCGGATGCGCCATTGTCCACGGCCATCGTAACCGCCGATACGGCGTTTAACGATGACGAAATGACCAAGCTCTGCGAATAGTTGCGGCCATTGGCGGATATCAGACAGTAATTGCCACGGAGCAGTTGCAAGCCCAAGGCTATCTATTAATTGCTTTTGTGGCAGGCGATCTGCCAGGCGGGGAAAAATATCCCGATTAGCAAAAGCCTTATGGCGGGCGAGTTCTTGGGTAAGGGCGGTTTCCGGCCAGCGCTCAATTTCGGCGGTGATAACACTATTTTGGTAAGGAACGGCTTCGGGTTCTGCATCCAGGCCAACCGGATAAACTGTGATGCCTAAAGGCTCGCCCGCCTGACGTAGCATCCGGCCGAGCTGACCGTTACCTAATACACAAACTGGCTTCATGCTTCCTCCCGTGGATCGGGATTATCGAGTACATCTTGAGTTTGTGTTTCACGCCAACAGGTAAGGCGTTTCAGCAAATCTTTATCATGACGAGCCAGAATCTGTGTTGCCAGCAAGGCTGCGTTTGCTGCGCCTGCTTTCCCAATCGCAAGTGTACCGACGGGAATACCTTTTGGCATCTGTACGATTGAATAGAGGCTGTCTACACCATCAAGTGCCGCACTTTGTACGGGTACGCCCAGAACCGGTACCAGCGTTTTAGCCGCCAGCATTCCGGGTAAATGGGCAGCACCTCCTGCGCCAGCGATAATGACATCAAAACCATGTTGTTCAGCTTGTTCGGCAAAACTGAACAGCTTATCTGGTGTACGGTGGGCAGAAACGATTTCAACATGGAAGGGGACATCAAGGGAGGTGAGAATATCCGCCGCGTGCTGCATAGTCGCCCAGTCGCTTTTGGACCCCATAACGATGGCAATTTTGGCGTTGTGTTGAGTTGTTCCTGCTGAATCAGGCCGGGCAGTCATAAATCAAATGCTCCTGTGTTTTAACGTCCACCAGAACGAAAATAGCGCTTTAAGGCCGCGAATCATACCATGCTCGCAAGCTAAGGAAAACGATTGCGTTGCTTTATACTTTGGTTGTGCTGGTTTTGGGTGTGAGTGTTCCCTATCAATCAGAATGGGAAAAAGATAAGATCCGTTGATTCGCCGGTTACTTTGAACATTGATCCTTGATGGTGCCATGCACCAAGCACTCCGCGGTAGTATATTTTGTTATGCAGAGAAATTTCATGTACAGCCGGGCGGTGAGTATGCCCATGTATCACCCAGTCAGCTTGATATCGCTCAAAAACATCAATAACAGCTTGCTGGTTGACATCCATGATTGCTTCGGATTTTCTGCTATTGACAGATTGGCTGTTTGCCCGCATTTTTTCGGCGATTTTCTGACGGATAAACAGAGGTAATAATAAAAACAGGCGCTGAATCCACGGGGTATGTACCCGTTTACGGTATTGTTGATAACCTTCGTCATCAGTACACAAAGTATCTCCGTGTAAGATAAGCACTCGCTTACCATACAGTTCCACTATTTTTTCCTGTGGTAACAATATCATTCCGCTTTCTTCAGCGAAGCGGGAGCCGATCAGAAAATCACGGTTACCATGAATAAAATAACAGGTAACACCTTGTTTTTTCAGTATTTTTAATGCAGCGGCAATTTCATGGTGGAGAGGATTGTTATCATCATCGCCAATCCAGTAATCGAACAGATCACCGAGAATATAGAGACTATCTGCCTGAATAGTATCCTCACGCAGAAAACGCAGAAAACGCAGAAAACCGGCAGTGATTGCCGGTTCGTGTTCGCTGAGATGTAAATCTGCGATAAAAAGTGTGCACATACGCGCTGAATTACTCGCTGACAGTCACTTTTTCGATGATAACGTCTTCGCGTGGTACGTCTTGGTGCATACCGCTGCGGCCAGTAGATACGCCTTTGATTTTATCAACAACATCCATACCTTCGACCACTTCTGCAAATACGCAGTAACCCCAGCCATCAGGACGTTCAGAACGGAAGTTCAGGAAATCATTATCAACAACATTAATGAAGAACTGTGCAGTCGCGGAGTGTGGGTCGTTGGTACGTGCCATAGCCAGAGTACCACGGTTGTTTTTCAGACCGTTATTGGCTTCGTTTTTGATAGCCTCGTCAGTCGATTTTTGCTTCATACCAGGTTCAAACCCACCACCTTGAATCATGAAGCCATTAATAACACGGTGGAAAATAGTGTTATCGTAGAAGCTATTGCGGCAGTAGTTCAAGAAATTTTCAACAGTTACAGGAGCTTTGTCAGCGAAAGTATTAATTACGATATCGCCAAAATTGGTATGGAAAGTCACCATAATTGAAATCCTAATAATAGTTTTGATTAACCCGGTTTAGGGCATTTGGACCAGGCGGCTTTTATATCACATCTGCCATAATGAGTCAGTACCTATTAATTTCAGTAAGCTATATTGACCGCTGACCTTGCAAAGCGCTTAATATCAGGTTTCAATATCTTATTGGTCTATGCCATATCGAGTATCTATTTATGAGATAAGGACATAAATCCAGAATTATCAATTCGTTATTTTTAATCACACGTACAGTGAATTTACGGAAAATCCCGATGCTAAAAATTTTCAATACCCTCAGCCGCCAGAAAGAAGAATTTAAGCCAATCCATCCAGGGAAAGTAGGGATGTACGTGTGTGGTATCACGATTTATGACCTATGTCATATTGGTCACGGCAGAACATTTGTTTCCTTTGATGTGGTTGCCCGTTATCTGCGCTATCTGGGATACGATTTGACCTATGTGCGCAACGTGACCGATGTTGATGATAAGATCATCAAACGTGCAGCGGAAAACCGTGAAAGTTGCGATGAGTTGACCAGCCGTATGCTGGCGGAAATGCATAAAGATTTTGACGCGCTGAATATTTTACGCCCTGACTTGGAACCACGTGCGACCCGTCATATCCCAGAGATTATTGAACTGACGGAATTGTTGATAAAACGTGATCATGCTTATGTGGCGGATAATGGTGATGTCATGTTTTCCGTCGAGAGTGATCCGGATTACGGATCACTTTCCCGCCAAGATCTCAGCCAATTACAAGCAGGTGCACGAGTAGAAGTAGCTGATGTTAAGCGTAACCCGATGGATTTCGTATTGTGGAAAATGTCTAAGCCGGGTGAACCGAGCTGGGAATCACCGTGGGGAGCTGGTCGTCCTGGTTGGCATATTGAATGTTCTGCCATGAACAACAAACAGTTAGGCAACCATTTTGATATTCATGGTGGTGGTGCTGATCTGATGTTTCCGCATCATGAAAATGAAATTGCTCAGTCTACCTGTGCTCATGATGGCCCGTATGTGAATTATTGGATGCACTCTGGAATGGTGATGGTGGATAAAGAGAAGATGTCCAAATCACTGAACAACTTCTTTACTATCCGTGACGTACTGGAATATTACGATTCAGAGACGGTACGTTACTTCCTGCTGTCAGGCCACTATCGCAGCCAGCTTAACTACACTGAAGAAAACCTGAAACAGGCGCGTACTGCGCTTGAACGTCTATATACTTCTCTGCGTGGCACGGATGCTTCTGTACAGCCGGTAGGTGGTGAAATGTTTGAGGCGCGTTTCAAGGAAGCGATGAATGACGATTTCAATACGCCAGAAGCTTATTCGGTACTGTTTGATATAGCACGTGAAATCAACCGATTGAAATCAGAAAATATGGCCGCGGCGAATGGCCTGGCGGCTGAGTTACGAAAATTGGCAGGTATTTTAGGCTTATTGGAACAAGAGCCGGAACAATTTTTGCATAGTGGTGTTCAGGCTGATGATGAAGAAATTGCCAAAATAGAAGCACTGATTAAACAGCGTAATGATGCCCGTAAAAACAAAGATTGGGCGCTGGCAGATTCTGCCCGTAATCAGTTGAATGAGATGGGGATTGAGCTGGAAGACGGCCCGCAGGGAACGAGTTGGCGTCGTAAGTAAGTTAGATATGTTTTGAGTCACTGAGCTGGCTTTTAAAATAGGCTCCCTTTTGGTGGAGCCTATTTTAGTTATTCTTTGATGCAAACAGAGTCACCGTTGAAGGTAACAACCTGTCCGGCAGTAATTTTGCAGCGTTTGCGCGTCTCTGTCTGACCATTGACTTCAATCAGACTTTCAGCAATAACGGCTTTGGCGGCCGCACCGCTTTCACTCCATCCTTGAAACTTTAGCAGATCACACAGCTCCACATGAGGATGGCCTTCTAAATAAAAAATTTCCATTAACAACCTTCAGTTTTTTCCACGTTGTGGTATTCCTCGCAGGCTTGCAAGGTGTTCTGGATAAGCGTAGCTACTGTCATTGGACCAACACCACCTGGAACGGGCGAAATCCAGCTTGCTCGTTCTGATGCGGTTTCAAAATCAACATCACCAATGACCTTACCGTCTTCCAGACGGTTAATGCCTACATCAATAACGATAGCGCCTGGTTTAATCCATTCACCGGGGATAAAGTTCGGTTTACCGACAGCCACAATCAGCAGATCCGCATGTTCCACATGGTAGCGTAAATCTTTGGTAAAGCGATGAGTCACCGTGGTGGTACAGCCAGCCAGCAACAATTCCAGACTCATTGGACGACCAACAATATTTGAAGCGCCGATAATGACGGCATTCAGGCCATAAGTATTGATTTCGCAGCGCTCAAGCAACGTTGCGATACCGCGCGGAGTACAGGGGCGCAGTTTTGGCGCACGTTGACACAGACGGCCAATATTATAGGGATGGAAGCCATCAACATCCTTATCAGATTGGATACGCTCCAGAACCTTGACATTGTCGATACCGGCGGGTAAAGGGAGTTGCACCAGAATTCCATCAATTTCTAAATCGTTATTGAGCTGATCGATAAGGTTCAGTAACTCTGCTTCACTGGTAGTATCTGGCAGATCATAAGAACGGGAGACAAACCCGACTTCTTCACAGGCACGGCGTTTGCTTGCGACATAAATCTGAGAAGCGGGGTTTTCCCCTACTAAAACAACGGCAAGACCGGGAGCACGTTTTCCCGCTGCGACACGTTGTTGAACACGTTCTGCGACTTCTCTTCTGATTGTCTGCGCAATCGTTTTCCCGTCAATAATTTTTGCTGACATGTACTAATAAATCCATAAATCAAACATTGGGATACCGCCTATTTTGTCAGAACATGAGCGTGCTGTCAGTTTTATTGATAATCAGAAAATAGACAGATGGAGATTTATAAGCAGAAAAGCCATTGACTCAAGGGTTTGTCCCCGTATAATCTCACCCCGCATCAAAGCATTACAGATGCAGCTCATCTCCCAAGATGCGCCCTTAGCTCAGCTGGATAGAGCAACGGCCTTCTAAGCCGTAGGTCACAGGTTCGAATCCTGTAGGGCGTACCATCCTTTAATATCTTATCGTCTTCCAAAGTCCACAAAACTCCAGTAAATACGCAGTATTAGCCATTCTTCGTTCTCCCGTAGTCTAGTAAGGTATGTTGAAATCTACGATCTTATGGGGGTATATTTAGGGGTACGTTCAGGTTCAATGAAGTGAGATACCCCCAAATGAAGCTAACAGCCCGACAGGTAGACACTGCGAAGCCTAAAGATAAACCTTATAAACTTGCAGATGGTGGTGGATTATATCTATTGGTTAACCCTAATGGCTCTCGTTATTGGCGGTTAAAGTATCGGATCGCAGGCAAAGAAAAATTGCTCGCATTAGGGGTATATCCTGATATATCTCTCGCAGAAGCAAGAAATAAGCGAAATGAGGCAAGGCGAACGCTGTCAGGTGGTAGTGATCCGCTTGAGGAAAAGAAAGCTGAAAAAGTCGCCAGAGCTTTTGCGGTCAATAATAGTTTTGAGTCTATCGCCGTTGAGTGGCACGAACATAAGCGCCCCAATTGGTCAAAAGGATATGCTGAAGACATTCTGGAATACCTGCGAAAAGATATTTTTCCCTATGTTGGGAAACGTGCTATTACTGATATCAAACCCGCTGACATGTTAGCCGTTCTCCGAAAGATGGAGCAACGCGGCGTGTTAGATAAATTGAAAAAAACCAGACAAGCATGTCGGCAAATTTTCACATATGCTGTTATTACAGGACGAGCAGAATTCAATCCCGTTACTGATCTTGCCAGCGCGCTTAAGGCACCAAAGCAAAAACATTTCCCACACCTTTTAGCCGACCAACTACATGATTTTCTTATCACCTTGGGTGGTTATAGTGGCAGCCAAGTGACGCAATCAGCAACACGTATGCTGATGCTGACCGGAGTACGTACCATTGAGCTGAGAGAATCGGAATGGACTGAATTCGATTTTGATAACGATCTCTGGCAAATACCTGCCGAACGTATGAAGATGCGCCGTCCTCACATCGTACCGCTATCAAATCAGGTTAAAGCTATTCTTATTAAGTTACACGCTATTACAGGGCGCGGGAAATATGTTTTCCCTGGTCGTAATGATGCGGGTAAGCCAATGAGTGAAGCCGCCATTAATCAGGTTCTTAAGCGTATTGGTTATGATGGCAGGGCAACAGGCCACGGATTCCGCCACACTATGAGTACAATTTTACATGAACAGGGGTATAACTCAGCTTGGATTGAAACGCAGCTTGCTCATGTGGATAAAAACAGTATCCGAGGAACTTACAATCATGCCCAATATTTGGATGGTCGTAGGGAAATGTTGCAATGGTATGCCGACTATATGGATGTACTCGAACAAGGCAAAAATGTATTACATGGCGAATTTAAGAAGCGCGCTTAACTGGGTGAATAAGCAACAATAGTTGTCGTTCAATATAAATAACATTTCATAATTCTGCTACACATGGCCTTATTCAACCCATTGTTATATATAGAATTATGAGTAGTATAAGATGTAGCGCTATTTTGGAATCTTATTTATAACTACTTAAGGTTATTTTTAATCATAAGTAGTTATATCTGTAAACTGTAAGATATATTACATTCTTTGTATGAAGTAAGTTACTATTCCAACGTGATGATCTCACATTATAAATTCGGTTTAATTACTCCTGTTCTAATAACATCCAGAAACATCAAATATGGACAAACTAACAGGGGAAACTATATGTCAACAATTACCACATCTAAAGAAAGTCTTATTCGCTTGTCCGAGGTTCAACGCAGAACGGGTTACAGTAAAGCGTGGATTTACAAACTCATTGAAGAAGATAAATTTCCGAAGCAAGTAAAAATTGGCACTCGCTCAATAGCTTTTATTGAGTCAGAAATTGATAGCTGGATAGCTCAACGTATCGCTGAATCTCGCGGTGAGATGATGTAATGAAAAAATACATCTCACCAACCGATGAACAGAGGAAATATATTCTTTCTGCTTATGGTGAATCTGAAAGAAGAATAAGGGAAACAGAACGCAAAAGATTAACGAGTATATCAAGGGGACATTGCTATAAACTAGAAGCCTTGGGTTTATTTCCTCCACGTTGTCATTTTGGGCGTAATTCCTGTGCGTGGCTTTTAAGTGATATTTTATGGTGGATACGCAATCCTCCAAAAGTAGAAAACGTAAACAACCCATATAGCCGAAAAGCACAGTAAATAAAGAAAAATCATGAAAAATAAAAAGACGGATAATAACCGTTACGGGTATCCCTACGCTAAAAATCAGGAAAGTGATATTTCAATTAGTTGTATGGTGATTAGCTGGGTGAAAAAAGGCGGGGATAGCACGGTGAATGCTACCCTTAACTTACTTGCTTTTAGCGAGTTAGTTAACCACCGGATTTATTGTCGGTTAGTTCAACCTTTTGGCTCTATGCCTAGCTGTTCTAATTCTTTGCGGCCTAATGTTTTTAACCAGTTGCCTAAAGTCATTCCAGCATCGGACGCAGCGTCTTCAAACTGTGCTTTTAGCTCAGGTGTTATTCTGATTTGGAAAGTGGGGGACAAGCCTTTTCCTTTTTCAGTTTTATCTCTTTTTAATATTGACATGTACGTACGTAACCTTATAGCATGTGATTTATTACGTACGTACTTTATCATGGTGCACGTACAAAAAGAAACGCCCCCGAATGATATTGGTCGTATCAAACGAGGGCTAACCACCAACGATAACGACAATATCGAGGTAGCTATGTATCAATATACCTTTCTCATCGGAAAGGGCAAAGCCCGTTTGCCTAAAATCCTCTCTATGCGCTTTACCTCCATTCAGGGGGTATACTATGAGCAATAAACCTATCTCATTAAAACAGGCGCTATATCGCGCAGGTCTGGGAATTTCACTTTTCGCGTACATTACCCAAAAAGCCAAAGATGAATGCGAAACCAATTTAAATAACCTGATTGCACTGGCGCATGGCATTCATCAGGAAGTTCACCGCGACCTGTTGAAACACGTCCCGCAGAACCCGGTGAATAAATTAGTCAATTGCATTGTACGCAGGGAAATAGATCCATTAGGTCAGTCCTCGTTTCGCGCGGGCTTATGCACTTCTTTATATGAAATCATTCTTGAACAGGCCAGCCAACATTGTTCGGAAGAGTTACATGATTTGTTGTCGCTGGCTTGTGATATCAATCAGGAAGTTTACCACGCGCTTTATGCGGTGGTTAATGGTGAGGAAGAATGATCATGAGTCAGGGAAATCATAACCCTAAAAGC
This sequence comes from Photorhabdus thracensis, assembly GCF_001010285.1. Classification (GTDB taxonomy): domain Bacteria; phylum Pseudomonadota; class Gammaproteobacteria; order Enterobacterales; family Enterobacteriaceae; genus Photorhabdus; species Photorhabdus temperata. The sequence goes on from NZ_CP011104.1 coordinate 769,912, forward strand.
CGCCCGATTAACTTAATCCGCGCTGTGAAGCAATCCGCCGCCAATTATTGGCAAAACCTATTGCCCGCTTGTGGCGTTGGTGTTCCAGCAAGGGGAAAGCATGGTGCTTGCCCGATATGCGGCGGAACTGATCGCTTTCACTTTATTGACGATAACCATAACGGCGACTGGTATTGTCGCCAGTGCGATGAGCCGAATCATGGTGACGGTTTGGATTTGGTGGCAAGAACCAAAGGGATCACGGTCTTTGCAGCGGCTAAGCTGGTGGCTGATGTGCTGTCAATGCCTTTGCCCGAACCTAAACACGTCAAAGAACAGCCACGAGCAGCAAAGCCGGTTGCTGAACGTATTGCGGCACTGGTTGCTACTACTGTTACAGGTGAATCTCAATATCTGGTGAAAAAGGGGCTGCAATGCCCCAATCAGCGGTTATTGAAAGATGGCTCTTTATTGCTGGTGGTTCAGACGCTGGACGGCACAATCACGGGTGCACAGACCATTAAGCCAAACGGCGCAAAACGCTTTGTTGCAGGTACTCAGAAAAAAGGGAGCTTTATTTCCTTATCACCCATAGCCGGAACGCCGGACACAATCATCATTACCGAGGGCTACGCCACTGCCTTAACCGTCAGCCAGTTACATGAAGGCGTAGTGCTGGCAGCTATTGATGAAAGTAATTTACTGACTGTTGCCGGGCAGGTTAGAACGCAGTGGCCAGACGCGAAAATTATCCTTGCTGCTGATAATGACTGGCACGAGCCGGAAGAACGGGACAAAAACGGCAGGCTAAAAAAGAACGTTGGCAAAATGGCGGCAGAGAAGACCTCTATAGCGATTAACAGCTGGGTAACGCTACCGCCTACGGCATTAAAAGCCGATTGGGATGATTATCGCCAACATCACGGCATTGAGACAGCAAAGCAGGCATTTAATAACGGGTTATATCAGGTTGGGGAGAAAAGACTAATGGAAGCAGAAGCAGTGGTGATCCAAGAAGCAAAGCCCAAAAAGGCCAATAACAATCTGACACAAATGGCAGCCAGTCAGCGCGGGGCGCTGGTGGTAGAACGCTACGGCAAGGTCGCGGTCAATCCTGAAAGTGATATGGTTTACCATTTTAACGGTACGACATGGCAGACTGTGTCGGATAATGAGCTGCGCCGCGCAATGGTGGCAATCTTTGACCAGCACGAAACCCCTTACAGTCCGAATGGGATCAATAACGCTATCTGTGCCATGAAATTACAAGTGCCGGTTATCGGCGAACAGCGGCAGGATTTAATCGGGTTTCGTAATGGCGTGTATGAATTATCGACACAACAATTTACCCCGCACCAGCCGGAACACTGGCTAATGAACCATAACGGCATCACATTCACCCCGCCTGCTATCGGTGAAAACCTGCCGGATCACGCCCCTGATTTTTACCGTTGGCTATCCCATGCGGCGGGAAGCAATGAACACAAAATGAATCGCATCAAAGCCGCCCTGTTTATGATTCTGGCAAACCGCTATGACTGGCAGCTATTTATTGAAGTGACGGGCGAAGGTGGTAGCGGTAAAAGTATCTTTACCTATATAGCAACACTATTGGCAGGAGAGCATAATACAGCCAGTGGCAATATGAGGGCACTGGATGAGGCCAGAGGCCGCTATCAGTTTGTCGGGAAAAGCCTGATTACGCTCCCCGATCAAGTTAAATATGTGGGTGAAGGGGCAGGCATTAAGGCGATTACAGGCGGCGACCTAATTGAAGTTGACGGGAAATATGAGAAGCAATTTTCTACAGTCATTAAAGCGGTGGTATTAGCCACTAATAACGAGCCGATGAGCTTTACGGAACGTAACGGCGGGATTGCACGGCGTAGGGTGATATTCCCGTTTAATATTCCGGTCAAAGAATCCGAGAAAGACCCACAATTGCCGGAGAAAATCAGCCGGGAACTGCCTGTGATTATTCGGCATTTGTTAAGCGAATTTGCCGACCAGAATAAGGCTAAAAAGCTGCTACAGGCGCAACGCGATTCTAACGAAGCGTTAACGGTGAAAAGCAATTCAGATCCGTTGTATCGCTTTTGCGGTTATCTGGTGTCTGTCAATGATGCAACTGGAATGAAGATGGGCAATAAGAACATCAGCCCACGCGCACCGAGATTGTACCTGTATCACGCTTATCTTTCTTTTATGGAAGCACACGGCTTTGAGCGACCGCTCACACTGACCAAGTTCGGCGAATCACTTCCCAAAATTATGCTGGAGTATCGCAAGGAGTATCGGAAAGTGCGAACCAATAAAGGTTACTCTTATAACGTTGAATTATCCGAAGAAGCGGAAGAATGGCTACCCTCTGTACCTGAGTTACGAAACAGTTAAGCCTGCTGTATAAAACTTTTAGGTTTAGGTCTGCATTCCATGCACTATTTTAAATATCTATCTGTATTTAAAGGAAAATAATAGGTGTATAGTTATTTTTTAGCTATACACTAGTATACATTCTCTTCATTAATGTAAAAAATAGGTGAACAGGTGATACAGTGAATGAATATCATATTAATTGCGGAAAACCCAGATGTAGCAAGGCGTTCAGTGAATTATGCAGAGGGTGCACAGCGAAGGAGGCGAAAAAGATTTTTAGGGGGTATCTCTGGCAGGCAAATAAAAGCCGGATGAGTCTGGGATAATAAATTTAGTGCATAATTTTTTTATTATGGTAGGACTGAAATTAAAATTAAGTAATTGTCTGATTTTTCTTAAGAATAGAGATTCATCACAAATTTAAAGGTGGATCTTTTCCATGCTGGAATGGGTAAGCATTGTTGTTATATCCTGCTTAATTGATGCTACATCGGAAATCTTGACACAAGTCAATCAATTATTAATTTGATATTGAGTGCTACGGAGAATTGAGGAATGACACATAAAAAATATAATCCCACTTGGGATGGTTATATGGGCGATTTTTTAAGGGGTAATGTAGGGATTAATCAGCTAAAACCCCAGCATGAATTTTTTGATGCCATTGGGTTAGAAAAAGTATTGAGTGATAATACCCAATATCACTTTGTTCTCACATTAGCGCAAGCCAAAAGCATTATTGAGGATATCAGTCCCTCCCATCCACAAACCCCAAGTCATGGAGAAGCATTTGCAAGAGGTACGGAAGCAGAAAATCTAAGTTACGGAGACGAATTTGCAAGAGGCACGGAAGTAGATAACAAGAAAAAAAATCCTATGGCGTATGTATTTTCTGTCACAGATCCTATTTCCACCTATGCGGGAAATATTTATGATTCACATGGGTTTTCTGATGTTTGCCGGGAATTTAAGAGGTTAAGTATTACTGCAAAAACCTATGTGGGAGAAAATGGGAAAAAATATATTCATCTGTCAGGTCATGCTGGTCTTAGGCGTCTTGTCAGGGGAACCCGATACGGTGCTAGCCACCCTCAAATGTTAACCATGGGGATAGGACAGCAGGGTCTTAATGCTAGTATTATCAAAGGTGTTAGATTCTGTATTGTCTTTTCGATTGGCTATAGATTGATAGAAAGTATTTTTAAGGATGAATATACTTTAGCCGATTTTATCGGCAACATAACAATGGATATGGCTAAAACTGCTATTATTGCTGCTTCCTCTTGGATTGTAGGATCACTTTTAACTGCCACTGCTTTGGTAGGTGGAAGTATTATTGTTGTTGCGGGAATAGTTTTAGCTGTTGGAATTCTAGTGGCTATCGGTTTAGATCTTGTTGATAAGCAATATGGAATAAGCGAAAAATTAATAGCACTTTTGAAAGAAGAAATGAAGAGAAAGCCAAGAACACCGGAAGCAGACTTACAATATTTTTTTAATACGATGGGAAGAATTAGGTGAATAGCAAATATTTAAAAGCCTTGGGTGGAGTAATATTGTTATTATTCCTTACATTTCTGATGTACTTCATTATTAAATCTGCTGTTTCATTAGTATTAATGAAAGATGAAATAACATTCTCCAGCGCAGTTATTATAAGTATTCTATCTTTCCCTATAATATTTTACTCTTTATCAGGTTCTATTTTTTTCTTTATATTTGATAGATTACCTAAATACAACAAGATACTTGTTAAGTACCTGAGTAGATTGATGATTGCATCATTTGTCATTAGCTTACCTATCTCTTTTTATGTTGATTATAAGTTAAAAAATGATGGTTATTTGACATGTGATAAAATATCGTGGATGTCACCAACAACCTACGTAAAAAATTTATTACTTTGTAAATGAAAAGTTTTGTAAATATTTTGTCTTCATGTTTCCCCTTGTTTAGCCTCTAAATCACAGAGGCTTTTTTATTATTTTTCACGGTGTTAAATAGTGTTTTAAAGAAAATAACTATTCCAAAAACACCATGAAAAAACTACTCGAATTACACCAACAGAAAACCGATTTAACCCAACAAATGCGCTCGTTGCTTACCAAAGCCGAAGACGAAAAGCGCTCACTGACTGCCGATGAAGCCAAACAGTTCGACGAGCTGCGCACTCAGTCTGATGCACTCAATACGGAAATTGCCCGTTATGAGGCGCTGTCTGATGAAGAACGCAGTCAGGCAAGCAAACCCCAATCGACCAGCAAGAACCTCAGTAATGACGAGTTGCGCCACTATATTCTGACCGGAGAAACCCGCGCCTTGTCTACGGGCGTTCCGTCAGACGGTGGCTATACCGTTATCCCCGAACTGAACAAACAGATTATGTAGCAATTGGCTGATGAATCTGTCATGCGCCAAATCTGTACTCTCAAAACCACACGCAGCAACGAGTATAAACAGCTTGTTTCGGTCGGTGGTGCGGCAGTGGCACACGGGGAAGAAGGTAAGGCACGCGGTGAGACTGGCACGCCGAAGATGGAAGAAGTCAGCATCAAGCTGTTCCCCATTTACGCTTATCCCAAGACCACCCAAGAGATCATCGATTTTAGCGATGTGGATATCTTAGGCTGGCTGACCTCAGAGATTGCCGATACCTTCGTCGATACCGAAGAAACGGATCTTGTCAGCGGTGACGGCAGCAAAAAAGCCAAAGGTTTTCTGGCTTATCCCCGCGATACGAGAAGCGACAAGGTGCGTGATTTTGGCACGCTGCAAAAACTGGAAGCTACCACGCTTGAGGCCGATAGCCTGATTGATCTTAAGTTCCTGCTTAAGAATAAATACCGTAAAAACTCCGTCTGGGTGATGAACTCCAATACTGCCGCCAACGTGCAAAAACTGAAAAACGGTAACGGAGATTATATCTGGCGGGAACGTTTACAAGCGGGTGATCCCGATATGTTGCTGGGCTTACCTGTCCATTATCTCGAATTTATGCCCGATGGCGTGATCGGTCTGGGCGACTTCAAACGCGGTTATTTCATTGTTGACCATGAAACAGGCACCCGTACCCGTCCCGACAATATCACCGAGCCGGGATTTTATAAGGTACACACTGATAAATATCTGGGTGGTGGTCTGGTGGACTCCAACGCAATCAAGATCCTTGAAGTTAAAACCGCGTCGAAATAAGCGAAAGGAGCGAAAGTCCCTTGACTGTCTGGGAGTCCATAAAATGAATAACGATTTTGAAATCCGCACGGCTTCCCTGTCTGCCAGTGATAAGAAACTGACAGGCTATGTGATTAAGTGGAACAGCCGATCCCACGTTTTATGGGATGAATTTGTTGAACAATTCGTCCCGAATGCGTTTACGAACAGTCTGACAAACAATACCGATGTTCGGGCGCTTTATGAACATGATCACATGAACCTGTTAGGCCGTACTACATCTGGCACGTTGAAGTTGACCGAAGATGCCACCGGATTACGCTTCGAACTAACCCCGCCTGATACGCAGTTGGGGCGTGATGTGCTGACTCTGGTTGAACGGGGTGATATTTCCGGTATGTCCTTTGGATTCAGGGCGCTGAAAGATCAGTGGGATGTTGGACAAGAGCCGTATCTGAGAACCGTTTTAGAGGCCGAACTGCGGGAAATCACTATCACCAGCTTGCCCGCCTACCCTGAAAGCGGGGTAGAGATTGCCAAGCGCTCTTTGAATGCTCTCAAATCCCATGATGTGGATTTGTGTCATTACTGGCTGCAACTGTCCGAGGTGTGATTATGTGGCCTTTTAAGCGAAAAGACACTGAAACCCGCAGCATGAGCATGGATGAGTTTCTTTTTCTGGCGGGCGTGTCTAACACCAAATCGGGCGAGCATGTTTCCCCGTCTACGGCCTGTCTCTTGATCAGATCTCCAAATCAACTGATTTAGCCAGCAAATAGCCGTCTATCAGGGTTTGCAGCCGAAACCAACCTTCCCAAAGTCGTTCCCATCCGACTCGACCCGTGCGTTTGGAATCGTACCAGCCGGCCAGTTTTCCCAGATTGATGAAGGCCCAATGCAAGCTCGGGGCTTTTTTCGGCACACGGCATTTTTCTTGTTTTGACCACAGTAATTTCCACGCCAGGGGGCTTAATACTGTCTCACAGCTCTCTTTCTCTGCTTCTTCTTTGTTCAGACCCTTAAAACGCAGCTGGTGTATCCGTACCGCAATAAAGGCCAGCAGCACTATCATCCGCTCCAGATTATCTTTGCTTTGCATACGCAGCGCTTCTACCTGCGTGCCGCCCGTTTTCCACGCTTTGTGAAATTCTTCTATCAGCCAGCGGCGCTCGTAATAACTGAATATTTTATGGGCGTCTTCCTGACTGTTGACGGGTTCGGAGGTCAGAAGATGCCAGCAAAGCCCATCCTCCGGACCTTTTTCGTAGCAACCGACATAAAATATCCGCACCGCTTCACCGCTTTTTCCTTCGGGGATTTTCAACGTCACTTCGGCATAACGGATATCACAATGCGCGACACGCGCCTGACGCCCGCCTTTCTGTCTGATCTGAACTAATCGTTCTCCAGCACTCTGTAACTGGCTGATAAAGTCATAAAGTTTATCCTGACTTTCCTCAATACGCCGGTTTTGCATCGAACGGATGACGAAACGGTGTTTTTGGCTCGTTTTATAACGCAGATATTCAATGATATCGGCTTCACGGTCACAGACAGAAATCACGTTGGCCATCTGCTCCCCTAACCGGCTGTCGACGGCTTGTGAGGCCCGTTCCCACTTATAACTCTCTTTCCCTTCATAAGGGCGTGTGTCGCGTTGTCGGCTTTTGCCATAATCACTGACATCTCGACACCAGCGCTGTTGCTCTATCAACCCCACGACCTGTTGTTCTTCAGGCGCAAATAACAACACCGAGTGTACCTGCATGCCCCGGGATTTTTCCGTCGAGGTGGTATAGCCGAGTTCATCGGCGACCGACGCGTGGGAAAATGACAGGGTTGTCGTGTCTTCCAGCGCTAACAGGCAACGATAACGTTGAGCGTGAGCGACGGTGGCGGTAAATCCGGCTTCGGCGATGGCCTGAGGCGCAATGGCGGAATTTCGGGTCAGTCGGTAGGCCGCTTCAACATCGGCAGGAGAGTCAAGAGATTGCACGAGCGATTGTCCTATATGGTTAGCCAACGAACAGGCCACTTTCACCAGGCGGTTGGTACGGCGTTTATCACCTAATTCCGCATGTTGAAACGTGTCATTTGCCCATTGTTCAGCGCAGGTTGAAAACATAAAGATTACCTCAAGTCGTGTTTGTTATTGAGATCAATCTATGAGGAAAAAGTTCAATAACGAGGGGGCAGGTTAAAATATTTGTGTAGGAAAGACAGGTCTACGGCGGAGGGCTTACCTGCGGTAATGAATGCCGTTACGGTGATCAGTGAGGCGGTGGCGACCATGCCTTGCTATCTCTATCGGGTTCAGCACCAGAACGGCAAAGAATCCCGCGAATGGCTCAGTGATCATCCTGTCGATTATTTGCTGAATGAGTGTCCGAATGACTGCCAGACCCCATTTCAGTTTAAGCGAACCCTGATGCGTCATTGCTTACTCAATGGTAATGCTTATGCGGTGATTGTCTGGGGGCGGGAGGGTCAGCCACAATCGTTGCACCCTTACCCACCGTCAACGGTTGTCCCTCAGCGGCTATCCGATCACCGGTTCTCATACACCATCACAGAGCCTTATAGCGGTAAGGTGAAAACCTACCTACAGGAAGAAATTCTGCATTTACGCTATGCCACCGAAGACGGCTTTCTTGGGCGATCACCTGTCACCATTTGCCGCGAGACATTGGGGTTAGGGCTGGCACAACAACGCCACGGTGCCAGTATCATGAAAGACGGCATGATGGCGGTAGGGGTTATCAAGTCCGCTGATTGGTTAGATGGTACAAAGGGCGCTAAGGCACTGGAAGCGCTCGAACGTTACAAGGGCGCTCGCAATGCAGGGAAAACGCCGATCCTTGAAGGTGGCATGGACTACCAGCAATTAGGCATGAGTAACCAAGATGCGGAATGGCTGGCTTCCCGTCGCTTCACGATTGATGATATCTCCCGTATGTTCAACGTCAGCCCGATCTTTCTGCAAGAGTATTCGAACAGTACCTACAGTAACTTTAGTGAAGCGTCCCGCGCCTTTCTGACCATTACCATGCGCCCGTGGCTCGCCAACTTTGAACAGCAAATCAAATCGGCCTTGCTGATGGCATCCCCGAAACGGGGGATTCGTTATCAGGTGGAGTTTGATACCGCCGACTTGCTTCGCGCCAATCCGAAAGAACGCTTTCAAAGCTATGAGACGGCGATTAAGTCGGGGGTGATGTGCCCGAATGAAGCCCGTGAACGTGAGGGACTCTCTCCCCGTAAAGGTGGAGATGAATTTAGTCAGGCATGGAAGCAAACGGTAGAAATCAAGAAACAACCGGAGGGCGAGGAATGAGGGCAGGCAGATTGAGGCATCGTGTGATTATCCAGAAATCCGAGCAGTCACGCGCCCCGTCAGGGCAGGTTATTGACAAGTGGGTGGATGTCACCACCGTCTGGGCGGAAGTGAGGGCGATTAGCGGGCGTGAGCGTTTGGCATCCGGTGCGGTGTTCTCTGAGGCCACTGTGCGTATCTGGATGCGTTACCGTGATGACGTGACCACCGCCAATATCATTCTCTATAACGGGGCTAACACCAGAGGAACCGCTTTTGACATTGTGGCGGTTATCCCTGATGCGAAACACACCCGCTTAGAGTTGCTTTGTAAAGGTGGTGTTTTCTAATGGCTGAAATCCCTTTAAATGAAATCAAACAGCATTGCCGGCTGGGTGAAAGCGATACGCTTGATGATGCCTTGTTAATGGGCTATGCCGAAGCCGCGCTGGAAGTCTGCCAGCAACATATTGGCAAGCGGTTTGATAACGGATTGGCCTTTACCCCTGCTATCAAGGTGGGCTGTCTGCTTTATATTGGCTTGCTGTATGAAAATCGGGAGATGGTGACAGAAGCAGAACTTAAAGAAGTCCCTTTTACCATCAAGTCATTGTGGTCTGTGTATCGTGATGTGGGAGTGTATTAGATGCCGTGGCAACCTTTAAAGCGCTGTAGTTACCCGAGTTGCCGTGAACGGGTGAAGTCAGGCCGCTGTGAACAACATCAACGCGAGTCCAGACGGCAACAGGACAAACAACGGGGAACCCGAACCCAACGAGGCTACAGTAACCGATGGGGGCGCTATCGGCTGCAATACCTGAAAGCCCATCCGTTATGTGTCCCTTGCTTACAGGGAAATATCTATACCCCTGCAACGATTGTAGATCACATTATCCCGATACAGGGTGAAGCTGATGTGTTGTTTTGGCCTGAATCCAATCATCAATCGTTATGCCAACCCTGCCATAACCGCAAGACCGTACAGACAGATCCTATCACCAAAGCGAAGCGCAAACAGGGTATCTATCAGGAACGGGAAACAGAAGCGGCAAAGCGTCGCGGTTGGTTAGTCGCAGAATAATAACAAATGAAATAGTGGGTGGAGGTATTAAAAATGACAAACGCGCTTCCCAGCGGAACCGACCCCCTCCTTCAATTTTTACGCACGGCAATTTTTTTGAAAATAAAATCACAAGGAACAGAGAACATTATGGCAAGAGCCCCCAAACCGCCCACTTATTTGAGCGATATTGCTGCCAGTCAATGGAAAGCCAAAGGTAAAATATTAAGCGAGCGGGAAGACCTGAACGCCGCCGACTGGAACAACTTAGAACTGTACTGCGTCAATTACGCTATTTACCGAAAAGCGGTGGCAGACCTTGATATCAGGGGTTTTAGCATCGTGAACAGTCAGGGCAGTGAAAGCCGTAATCCGTCACTGAGTGCCAAAGCCGATGCCGAAAAAATCATGATAAAAATGTCGGCGTTGCTGGGTTTTGACCCTGTATCACGGCGCAAAAATCCGGTGGAAACAGAGGAAGAAGACGAGTTAGACCGATTATGAACGTATGGGAACAGTACGCTTTTGATATCGAAAACGGCACAATTCTGGCCTGTAAACGGGTAAAACAGGCGGTAAAACGCTACCTTAACGACCTGAATAACCCACTTTATGTGTTTGATTCGGAGGTTGTGGCGCGGTTTATTGCATTTTCCCGTCACTGTCCGCACGTCAAAGGCCACCTGCGGGGCAAACCCATTATGCTTGAACCGTGGCAGCAATTCGCCTTTGCTAATCTGTTCGGCTTCAAGATTAAAGCGACCGGACGTCGAAAATATCGCAGTGCTTACATTCAGGTGCCACGCAAAAATGCCAAATCCACCGTTGCCGCGATACTGGCGAACTGGTTTCTGGTGATGGAGAACGGGCAGCAGGATATCTACACCGCCGCCGTGAGCCGGGATCAGGCGCGTATCGTGTTTGATGATGCCCGCCAGATGTGCCTGTTATCAAAACCGCTCAAAAAACGGGTAGCTATCCAACAGCACAAAGTGACTTATGCAAAGAGCAACAGCCTGCTAAAACCACTGGCAGCCAAAGCCGCTACGATTGAGGGCACTAATACTACAGCCGTAGATAGATATTGTGTCATAATGCGCCAAGTTCTCATGCCAACATAGCGAAAGATTCGATGCAAACACCGTTGACCCTGTGGACACAGGAGCTGGATACATTACACGCCCGTTTAGCTCCCCTGTTCAAACGCTCCGAACCCCGACAGCGCAGTCTGGCCTACCTTAAGGGACTCCTCAGCAACGTCGAACGCAAGAACGGCTGGCAACTGGCTGAGTGGATGGGCGAAGCCACGCCTGACGGGGTACAGCATCTGCTTGAACGTGCCTTGTGGGATGCCGACGCGGCCCGCGATATCTTGTGTGACTACGTTGTCGGCCACCTGAGGGATGACAACAGCGTGCTGATTGTCGATGAGACCGGATTCATCAAGAAAGGGCAGTACTCCGCCGGCGTACAGCGCCAGTACAGCGGCACCGCCGGACGGGTGGAGAACAGCCAGATTGGCGTCTTCCTGTGCTATGCCGGCGGTGGGGGCAGTGCCTTCATTGACCGGGAGTTATATCTGCCCCGTCAGTGGGTTGATGACCCGCCACGGCGTGAGGCGGCGGGTATCCCCACGGAAGTGAAGTTTGCCACGAAACCCCAGCTGGCCCGCCGGATGCTTGAGCGGGCACTGGATGCCGGCGTCCCCTGTGGCTGGGTCGCGGGCGACAGTGTCTATGGCGGTGACCGCCGCCTGCGGGTCTGGCTGGAGTCGCGCCAACAGCCCTTTGTACTGGGCGTCGCCCGGAATGAGCCGCTGTGGTGGAAGGGACCGGTGTTCATGAGTGCGCAGGCCATCGCCAAATCGCTGACGCCCCGAGCCTGGAAGTGCCGGTCTGCGGGAACCGGCGCCAAAGGCGAACGTCGATACGACTGGGCGTTTACCCCGCTGTGGCGCCTGCAATTAACGCGGGAAGAACGGCGTTTCGGTCACTACCTGCTCGTGCGTCGCAGTCGTGATGAGAAACAGGAATTAGCCTACTACGTGGTGTATGCCCCACGAAAGAAGGCGAAGCTCAAGACGCTGGCGCAGGTGGCGGGCCGGCGTTGGGAGATAGAGACGGGTTTCGAAGCCACCAAGGGGGAGTGCGGTCTGGCGCAATACGAAGTGCGGCGCTGGCAGGGCTGGTATCGCCACATCACGCTGTCCTTGTTAGCCCACGCGGTGCTGGTAGCCTTGCGGGTGCAGGAGAAAAAAAACGGTGCCGGGGCTGATTGCGTTGAGCGTCCCGGAGTTGCGCAGGCTACTATCACGACTGATGTGGAAAACCCAAGATGTCGTTGAACACATTCTGCATTGGTCTCTCTGGAGGCGGAGGCACCAGTACCGTGCTCAGCAGTGTTACTACCGTCGCAGAGGGGGGAGCCCACCCTCAGGATCCTATAGGGTTAGCGGGCGGAATAAACCTGTATCAGTATGCCCCTAATCCGATGAGTTGGATTGATCCTTGGGGATTGAATGGCTGGCAAATAGACGGGGAGAGAACATCAGCTGTTTTACAAGGTGGCCCGTTTAAAGAAAAATATTATAAAGATAGTAAGACAGGGCTATGGTGGTCGAAAGATACAACAGGCCATGGTGGATCTGCTTATAAAGTATATAGAGAAACTTCAACTTCTTTAGAATGGATTGCTGATGCTGATAAAGATGGCCAATTTATGCCTGAAAAACATAAAGGAAATACAGGCAAAACCATACCTAAGAAAGGTTGTAAAAGTGTATCTGTTAGATGAGATTGCTTATGATTCATACAATTGAGGAATTCGTAAGATTAAGGAACAGTAATATTCCCGCTGAATATATGAGAGCCGGAGTAGATGAGGCACCTCTCTTAATTTGGAAAGAACTCATTGAAAAAAAACCAGACATGAGGGTTTGGGTTGCAAGAAATAAAACTATACCGAAAGAAATTATAGTTGCCCTTTCTAAAGATGATAATCCAATTGTCAGGGATGCTATTGCAGCTAAATATCCGTTGGATATGGATATTTACTTATCTCTATCAAAAGATCCTGATGAGGGAATTAGAGCAAGGCTAACGTATAACAAGGGATTACCTATTTCTATCTTAAAAGAAATGTCAGAGAGCGACCCAAGTGATTTTGTCAAATCTCAAGCTATAGATAGATATCAACAACGTATTACATAGTTTATATAACATACTGTAATATAGTTCTATTAAAAAGCCGGAAAGATCCCATGATCTTCCGGCTTTCTTTTTTTAGAGCCGCTCAGTCCCTGCCCTTAGTTGCTGTTGTAATCCCCAATCAGCTCCCGCATCCGCAGCTTAATGTCACTGAGCTGGTCTTGCTGGCGCTGGTACTGTTGCCGGATGGTGCGGGTGTCGTCACTGTCAGGGATCAGCACCAGACAGCCCTCCATAATCTTCACGGTCAGGGTGCAACCCTTATCGAATCCGGCCGCCTTGAGCCACTGACCTTTAAGGTGTATCGCAGGTGGGGCGGTGGCCTTGTTATTTTGCGGCACGTATCCCACGGTATAAAAACGCTCTGTTTTTGTTGCTTTATTTACGGCACGGTTTTGCCTAGAATGCGCCTTAGCCATAGTAACTACCTCTTTTAGTTGCTTGTGGTGAGCGGCGTTGGTGTGGTCTCAACACATCAGCGCCGCGCTATTTTTATCCCTCCGGTTCATCAACGGGCAGCAATGCAGACTCCATACGTTGCTTGGCAATCATGGCATCAATGATCTTGATAACTGTTTCCTGATCTTCCTGTGCCAGTTGTTCCAGAACCTGAAAACGCCTAAATAATCGAGAGTTAGCCAACGGTGAATCTTCAACAGGATTGCCTGTCAGCAGATAATCCACCGTGACCCCTAACACATCAGCCAGCTTAACCATCATCTCAGCGGGAGGTATGTTAAGTCCGCTCTCGTACTTGTTCAGTTGTTGAAAACGGATCTCAACTTTCCCAGCCAGTTCTTTCTGAGGCCATCCCTTCTGCTTACGTAGCGCCTTGAGACGTACCCCAAATTCTTTGCGGAGTTCAGCATTTTGCATAATCAAAAACTCTGTTTGCATAGTGACTCCGTTAGTGTAAGGGCTTGTCTGAATTAGGGGTTGCAAGTAACTCCTAAAAGGATTATAAATAAATCCAATTAAGAGTCAATTTAAATCTTGACAGGATTTAGGAGTCAACAACATGGCACGGATACCCGACGCAGAATTACAGCACCTGAAAGCCGCTGTCTCCTTAGTGGCCGTGGTGGAGCAACAGGGGCGACAGCTCTTTAAACGCGGCAAAGATTACGTGCTGCTGTGCCCGTTCCATCAGGAGAAAACCCCGTCAATGGTTATCTCACCGGCAAAAAATCTCTATCACTGTTTTGGCTGTGACGCCGGCGGCTCCGTGCTGGACTGGGTAATGAAAACCAGGGGCTTAAGTCTGCGCCGGGCCGTGGAACAGTTGCGCGGGATACTGGGAGATAACCCCTCTGTGGCCCCGCTGGTGCAACCGGATGAACCGGCCATGCTGGCCGATAATGACGCCGGACGGCAGGCGCTGCTCAGTCGGGTCGTCGGGTTCTACCATCATACGCTGCTGAATGCCCCCGAAGCCCTGGCTTATCTGGAAAAACGCCGGCTCAACCACCCGGAATTAGTCGCCCGGTTTAAACTGGGCTTTGCCAACCGCACGTTAGCCTATCGCCTGCCCATCAAGGCCGTGCAGGCCGGCGCACAGATCCGCGCCCGTCTTCGGGCCGTGGGGATTATGCGCGACAGTGGACACGAACACTTTACCGGTTCGCTGGTGATACCGGTTATCGACCCGAACGGTCAGATCCGCGAGATCTACGGGCGCAAAATCACCGACCGCTTACGCAGCGGAACGCCACTGCATCTGTACCTTCCCGGCGCACATGGCGGGATATGGAATGAGCCGGCGCTGATCAGTTCAGGGGCGGTCATCCTCTGCGAATCGTTGATCGACGCCCTGTCATTCTGGGTGGCCGGTCACCGCCATGTCACCGCCGCGTATGGGGTGAACGGCTTCACCGATGAGATGCGGCAGGCGTTCCGGCGGCATGGCGTTAAACAGGTCTTGATCGCCTACGACAACGATCCGGCAGGCAATGAGGCGGCGGTAAAACTGGCCGCCGAACTGACTGCCGACGGCCTCACCGTGTTCCGGGTGGGGTTCCCCGAAGGCATGGACGCCAACGGCTATCTGTGTCAGGTCGCCGAGCCGGAACGGGCCTTCGGGTTGCTGCTCGACAGTGCCGTGCCGATGCAGGCGGCGGCGGAAATACAGACAACCACCGCCACAGAGCGGGCCGCACTGGCTGAACATCAGCCGGTTCCGGTGCCGGAAACGGTCAGCACCTTAGCCGCCGGGATAGCTGCGTTGCCGTCAATGCCCAATGTGGTCTGGGAAACCGGCGCTAACGGCGAGATATCCCTCACGCTGGGCACACAACAGTGGGGTATCCGGGGCCTGTCACAGGTGAAAGCCGGGGCGGCAGTGATGAAAGTCAATGTTCAGGTGGTTGATACCGACAGCGGCGTGATGTTCGCCGACAGCGTGGACATGATGAGCGCCCGCAGCCGGAGCGGGTATGCGCGACTGGCCGCTACCGAACTGGGACTGGCCGAAGGTGACCTGCGCCGGGCACTGGGGCAGGTGTTGCTGGTACTGGAACAGTGTCAACAGGCCGGTGTCAGTGAACAAACTGAAACCCCGCCGGTTCCCGAACTGAGCGAGGACCAGCGGGCAGCGGCGCTGGCACTGCTGCAAGACCCCCAACTGAGTGAGCGCGTCACCGTTGACTTAGCCGCCTGTGGCGTGGTGGGCGAATCCACTAACCTGCTGGCCGGTTACTTAGCCGCCGTCAGTCGCAAGCTGGACCGTCCGCTGGCCGTGCTGATACAAAGCAGTTCGGCGGCAGGGAAAAGCAGCTTAATGGATGCGGTACTCAATCTGATACCGGAAGAAGAACGGCTGCAATACAGCGCCATGACCGGCCAGAGTCTGTTCTATCTGGGGGAAACCAATCTCCAGCATAAAATCTTAGCCATTGCCGAAGAGGAAGGCGTCAGGCAGGCCGCCTATGCGCTCAAACTGTTGCAAAGCGACGGCGAACTGACCATTGCCAGTACCGGTAAAGACGATGCCAGCGGGAATCTGGTCACCAAACAGTACACGGTGAAAGGGCCGGTGATGCTGATGCTCACCACCACCGCGATAGATGTCGATGAAGAGCTGTTAAACCGCTGTCTGGTGCTGACGGTAAACGAATCGCGGGAGCAGACCGAAGCTATCCACGCCTTGCAGCGCCATAAACAAACGCTGGAAGGTCTACTGGCCGAGAATGAAAAGGCATATATCACCGAACTGCATCAAAACGCCCAGCGGCTGTTGCGCCCGCTGAATGTGGTTAACCCTTATGCCTCACAGTTAACGTTCATGAGCGATAAAACCCGCACCCGACGCGACCACATGAAATATCTCACCCTGATACAAAGTATCGCCCTGCTGCATCAGCACCAGCGCGAGGTGAAGACCGCGGAACACCGGGGCAAACGGCTTGAATATATCGAGGTGACCAAAGACGATATTCGCTTAGCAAACCGGCTGGCCCACGAGATATTAGGCCGCACGCTGGATGAGATGCCGCCCCAGACAAGGAAACTGTTGCTGCTGATACAGCAAATGGTGAAAGAGACGGCGGCAGCGCAACAACGCCCGGTGAAAGATATCCGCTTTACCCGCCGGGATATCCGCAGTTATACCCACTGGAGTGACAGCCAGCTTAAACTCCACTGTCAGCGCCTGAGTGACATGGAATACCTGCTGACACACGGCGGCAGTCGCGGCCATCTGTTGCAATATGAACTGCTCTGGAATGGCGATAAAGCGGAGGAAGCCCACCTGTGCGGTCTGATTGAACCGGAAAATCAGGCTGCCAATAGTGTATATGACTCATGCAAGTCTGGCCCGGATGAAAGCAAGTCGGGGTCAAGTCTGCCCCAAGTCAGGGCCAAGTCTGGCTCGCCAAAACCGGCTGCAAGCCACAGTGACAAAGGGCTGAACGGTTCGCAAGTCGGGCGAGCCTGAAAAGGACTGTTCCGGCCCCCTAAAAATCAGGCCGTCGTACCGTACTGTCCCTTCATCAACGAACCCGAAAGCCGGATAAAGGAAAGCGTGAATATGACGGGTGCAAGTCTGGCTCAAATGAAGGCAAGTCAGGGTCAAGTCTGCCCCAAGTCGGGGTCAAGTCTGGTTCGCCAAAACCGGCTGCAAGCCGCAGTAGCAAAGGGCTGAATGACTCGCAAGTCTGGGCAGACAGAAAAGGACTGTTCCGGCCACTTAAGAATCAAGCCATCGTACCGTAGTGATGTATCACACACTGATAACACTAACCGCTGTTCTCTACAGGAAATCCCATCATGTCATCACCCGTTAAACGTCAATCTGAACCTGCCCGGCTGACCCTGCGCCAGCATCTGGAGGCGTATCTGGATAACCTGCTGTTGCAGGGGGCGAGTCAAAAGAGCCAGTCCGCCCGTCATGAACGGCTGTCGCCGTTCGTCAGCTGGTGCGAGGAACAGGGCGTAATATCCGCCGCTCAGGTCACCGGGCCGTTACTGGCAAACTGGCAGCAGTATCTGACCCAATACCGCAAGGCCAACGGCCAGCCCTACCCGCCGGACAGTCAGCGCCGACGCCTGCGGGCCTTACGCCTGTGGTTCGACTGGTTGCAGCAACAGCACGCTATCCCGACCAGCCCGGCGGCAACCCTCGCCTCACCAGACAGAAAAAAACGTCCCTCGGTGACGGAGACCCACGGTCAACCCGACGCCATCCCAGCCCGCTTCGCCACTTTACGCCAGCATCTGGCCGCCTGGCTGGAAGCCGTACGAGGACAGGGCTTAAGCGAACGGACACAAGAGTCCTATGAAGAGCGGCTGTTGCCGTTCGTCAACTGGTGCGAAGCGCGTGGCGTGATGACGGCACCGCAGGTCAGCCTGCCGTTACTGGAAAGTTACCAGCGCTGGCTGAGAAGCGCCCGTAAAGCGAACGGCCAGCCCTACAGCCCGGGCAGTCAGCGGGACCGCCTGAGTGTCTTACGTCAGTGGTTCCGCTGGCTGTTGCAACGTCACCATATCCTGTATAACCCGACGGATAACATGGTATTGCCAAGAGAAGAAAAACGGCTGCCAGCACAGGTGATGAATGAAGACGAAACCCACACGGTCTTAGCCGCAACGGATATCAACACC
The DNA here is from genome assembly GCF_001010285.1 of Photorhabdus thracensis. Classification (GTDB taxonomy): domain Bacteria; phylum Pseudomonadota; class Gammaproteobacteria; order Enterobacterales; family Enterobacteriaceae; genus Photorhabdus; species Photorhabdus temperata. The sequence goes on from NZ_CP011104.1 coordinate 788,114, forward strand.
CCAACCGGGCTGAGAAATCGCGCTATCCTTGAAGTACTGTGGAGTACCGGTATCCGGCGGATGGAAGTAGCCAACCTGCTGTTAAGCGAGGTGGACTTCGGGCGCGGGGTGGTGCTGGTCAGACAGGGTAAAGGCCGTAAAGATAGGGTGGTGCCCATCGGCGAACAGGCGCTGCACTGGTTAAGCCGCTGGCTCAGCGTCCGGCCCGAGTTAACGCGGCGGGGTGACAGTGGACACCTGTTTATCACCAGGAAAGGCCGGGGACTGGCAAAGGGCACGTTAACCTGGATAGCCGCCGACAGCATCCGTAAACAGGCGCAACTGACTAAACCGGGGGCCTGTCATCTGTTCCGCCACTCAATGGCAACCCAGATGCTGGAGAACGGCGCGGACACCCGGCACATCCAGGCGATACTGGGGCATGAGAAACTGGAGACGACGCAAATCTATACGCGGGTGGCCATCGGTCACTTAAAGCAAGTGCATGAGCAGACCCACCCGGCAGAACGGCAGTCAAAGCAGGCAACGCCAGACGATAAGCAGGCGGAGAGTGACAAGCCGGACAGCCCGAAGCCGGTCTGAACGCGCTGTGTTGCCGGACAATCTTAATGTTAGCCGGTTCCCTGTGAGCGCGTGGGGTGCAGTGAAAGGCAGACTGCGCGCGTCCCTGCGCACAGACTGCCTGCCCACCTTCTGAGTGCCCGGCAGTAAATGCCGGCCGCCCGGCGCTGAACATCGGCGTTCTCGGTGACAATCGTTGCCGGTCAGCCGCCATTCAACATAATGTGGCATTAAGCGAAATGGGCCTACACGGCCCACAACGCTTAACGGCACATTATGTCGGCACCGCCCACCCATGGGCGCTGCGCGGTTACCTTGGCCCCGGTGCGCGGCTGGCCGCCGGGTTGAGCTTCTCAGAGCAGTGTGGCGCACCGGGTTCGCCCGCTCACCCGCTGCTGTCAGCCCCAGAGCCAAAACCGGCCGCCGCAGTCGCCGCCGTCCGTGGCGGCTCCGGGGCGAAAATCCGCCTTAAACCGTTGTCGGTCAGTCCGTCAAGGTCAACCGCCCTGAAGGCAGGCCAGCAAGCTGGCGCAATTTATGGCCCCCGCCCAACCCTGCTGCACTGGCTGCGTCCGGCTCGCAGTCGCAGGCTCCTCGCTCGTTCCCGTACTCGCCATCTCCGCCCCGTCCGCCCCCGCGAGCGGGGGCTCCCCGCTGAAAAGCTTCACCTGCGGGCTTCGCCAGCCCGCACCCGGCCAACCCGCGTCAGCGGCGCAGACAAGCTGCACCGCCGCCACGGGTTCCCAATAAAACCCGGTTCCGGCAGGCAAAGCGGGGCGAAACCCGGCGCTGACGTCGGGGAAAAAATGCGCTAACATCGGGAAAGTGCCCGTCGGGGCCAGTTGGCATGTTCTTTAACAGGGTGGGAAAAAACGGTGGAGAAAAAGGCTGCTAAATCAGGGGGAAAGGTCCGCTAAACTGTATGATGGCGTCGGGATAGTCCCTAAGATAAGTACGGCTGTAGTACTAACCCCAGTCTGGCAATTGTCGATGAGTACCATTTACACCCAGATAATGCCGTCTACTCTGCTCTTGAGCTGGGAATGGGTGCACGTCCCGAAGGTATCCTGTTTACCATTACCACGGCAGGCAGTAATGTTATTTTAGCCTGTAAGCAGCACTATGATTATTGCTGTCAGATATTGGAGGGTGAAGAACATAACACCCCACTGTTTGCCCTGATTTACGAGCTGGACGATGAGCACGAAATTGATAATGAAGCCCTTTGGATAAAGGCCAATCCCAATCTGAATATCTCCGTGGACAGTGCCGCTTTGCATGACACCATCCAGAAAGCGCGGGGCATTCCCTCACAATGGACGGAAATGCTCACCAAACGCTTTAATATCTGGTGTCAGGGCGAAACACCGTGGATGGGTGAAGGAGCATGGAAAGCCTGCCAACTCGACTATGACGAAAACGACCTGAAAGGCTTGGAGTGTTATGCCGGACTGGATTTATCCTCCACAGGCGATATCACCAGTATTTGCTACACGTTCCCCGTGGATAGCGAACTGTTATTACTAACCCGCCATTACTTACCGGAAGCCCAGTTACAGAATCCAGCCAATAAGAATCGGGCGATGTATCGTCAGTGGGCACAAATGGGCTGGATTCGCACCACACAAGGCGACTGCATTGATTATGACCGTATCCGTGATGATATTCTCAAAGACAGTCAGCACTTTGATATTAAGCTGGTGGGCTTTGATACATGGAACGCCACTCACTTAAGAACGCAATTACAGGGGGCTGGGCTGGATGTTGAGCCGTTCCCGCAAACCTACATGTGTTTTAGCCCTGTGGCTAAATCTGCCGAGGTGTTTGTTAACCGTAAGGTCATTCGTCATAACGGCGATCCGGTGCTCGCTTGGGCGATGTCCAATGTCGTGATGGAAACGGACGCGAACGCTAATATCAAACCGAACAAGAAGAAATCCGCGAATAAGATTGACCCCGCCATTGCGCTCCTGATGAGTTTTGGTACATGGCAGGTTGAGCATGAAGAGTTTGCGTTTACCTTAAGTGAAGAACAGCAGCAGCGCCTTAAGGTGTTTAATGGGATATAGCGAAAAAAGTTAAGCGTTTATACTGATTCGCTTATTGAGTCAGATAAACCAATCGGTTAAAGTAGCCCAGCCATTGGCAAAATCCAATGGTCAGGGATTTGCAACCCTGTAGACACTCCACTGGTAGGATGTTTCTACCAGTGTGCCTGCGTTCGCCTTTTCTATGGCGGTTCAGGCAGGGGAGGCTTCGGCCTCGCCGGATGAGTGTCCCGGTATTGCAAACCCTGTCCGAATCGCCACCATCAATGATCAATTAATGGAAGGGGTAGCAGGAATGAATAACGTTAGAAATGACTGGTATCAAGCTGACATTATTGCTGCATTACGTAAGCGTGGTACGACCTTAGCGGCTGTTTCCCGTGAAGCGGGACTCAGTTCATCTACACTAGCAAATACTCTCAGTCGGCCTTGGCCTAAAGGAGAGTGGATTATTGCTAACTATCTTGAAATACACCCATCTGAAATTTGGCCTAGTCGCTATTTTGATATGTGCGGTCAGCTTATTGAGCGAAAGGCTAGAAAAAATCCGACTAATAGTAGCCTAAGTTAAACAGATATTTTCTTGTGGGGGACTAAGCACCTATCCCAAAAGGAATTGTCATGTTGTATAATATTCTAGAACGGATAATTTCTGAAGGTATAGAGAGTATGACAAACAACAAATGGCGGCTCAGTGATGAGCTTTGGGAAAAAATGATGCCACTTATCCCCGAACATAAAACTCAGCATCCGCTAGGTACACATCGCAAACGGGTTGATAACCGCGCCGCTATGGATGCCATCTTCTTTGTGCTCAGAACAGGCTGCCAATGGAATGCCCTGAATGCAACAGGAATATGCTCGTCAAGTTCGGCTCACCGTCGTTTTCAGGAATGGCGTGACGCCGGCGTTTTTGAACGCTTCTGGCAGAACGGTTTGCTGGCCTGCAAGCACCTCGCGATCATCGACTGGTCGTGGTTATCACTGGATGGTTGCATGACCAAATCCCCTTTAGCGGGGACAAAAAAACAGGTCGTAACCCCACAGACAGAGGGAAACAAGGCGTAAAACGCAGCCTCATGACCGAGGCTAACGGGCTTCCTCTTTCACTCGTTGTTGGCGCAGCAAACACGCACGATATCAAACTGGTTGCAGATACGCTCGATGCACTTCAGACAGGCAAGCCGGGTAAAAAGGTCAGGCTGTGTCTGGATAAGGGATATGATGCTAAATGGCTGAAAGACTATCTACGAAGTCGGCATTACGAGCCGCATATTCAGTCTCGCAAGGAGGAATCAGATGCCTGCCAAAATACGGACTTTAAAGCTCAAAGATGGGTTATCGAGAGGACGCATAGCTGGATGAATCGCTTTCGTCGGATACTGATCCGATGGGAAAAGAAGGTCGAAAACTATGAAGCTATGTTACATTTTGCCTGCGGGATTATAGTCTGGAACAAAATCCTATTGGGATAGGCTCTAATACTACAGCCGTAGATACCAGAAAGTTGCATTTTCCTTGATGGTCACCACTCTGAGAAACCGCATGAATTAAGCTTTTCTATGAGTGTCTTTTCTGTTGAAAAAAGTAAGTACGGCTGTAGTACTAAGCACCCCACTAGATATTTAGATATTTTCTTTTAATTAAGAAAATTTCAGTCACCTTGCGTTAAGAAATCTAAACTTACATCTCCATACATTAATAGATCAAAAGCTAAAAATAACTTTCTTAAGTCTGATTTTAAATTATCATTTTTAAATAATGGAAAAGCTTCTTCTTGAATATATTTCTTTAATTCATCTTTATTTATTGATTTTATATTTTTTATTATAACTAATAATTCTTTTTTATTTAATAAATTCTCGGATTTTATATCTTCGATTGAGCTAAACTCTCTCTTTGAGAATGTTTTATCCAGATGGACGGATTTAACTAATTTGTCTATTTTTCCATGTTATTTTATTCTTTTTTCTATTTTTTTTATTTCTTTTTTTGATATATTAATATTGTGAAAATCACAAGATTTTATTAATTTAGAGAAAGGGGTTCTAGCATGAGGAGAGTAGTCGATAAGAAATTCAAGAGCTGATTTGTTGGGGATTTCATTTTTTTCAAATATATACCCGCTTAACTTGAAGATGCAGTATTCATAACCTGGAAGTTGTCATTAATACGGCACGACAGGTTCCCGGCCAGTTCCGGTAATATTTCCGTAAAAAAGCGATGTATTGCCTGCTTGAACAAGGTCGTCGAGGCGAAATAATGGTTATTCCTGACTTGTTCATTCATCACCTTCCACAGCCTTTCTATCGGGTTCAGATTCGGGCTGTACGGTGGCAGGTAATGAAGCTCAATATTCATCACATAAGCCCAGTCTTTCACCAGCCTGCTTCGGTGGTAACCAGCTCCGTCAAGGATAATATGAACCTTCTGACTGACCGGATAGGTTTCACGCAGAGCAATGAAAAACTCTGCGATGTGATAACTGTCGATACGGTCATACTCGCGTACTACCGTTTTACTAATATCAGCCAGATTAAGGGCCCCCATCAGGTTCAGACGGGTACGGCTTCCCGTGGTTTTCACCGCGGTTTTCTGGCCTTTTCGCATCCAGCCATAAGCCAGTTTCGTCCCCTGCGTGGGATGGACGCCATCAATGAACAGGATGGGCTCATGGTCTCCGGCTTCCTGCTTGAGTTTCCCGTAGGTTTCTATAAAGGCCCGCTGCTGTTCCGCGTTGAACTTGTGTGGCACGCCGGTCGGCTTTTTATAACTGAATCCCTGGTGGTGCAGCCATTTATTCATGCCGGGAACGGTGTAACGGATATCCCACGCTTCTTTGACAAGGCGGATAACCGCCTGTGTGGTGGGCAGAAGATTTGCGGTCAGATAGGCGATAAGTTCCTGAGTCTGTGTTTCGCTGAGATGGCTCTGAGAGCCGCCATTTTCGGGCTTGATTTTACGGTGATTAAGGTAATCGCTGATATGACGATGAACGGTCGTTTCATGAAGACGCAGGGCCTGAGCGATCATGACAGAACTCCAGCCCTCAGAGGCCAGGAGGACCGCTTTGATGCGATCACACTCTCTCTTATCACGGCAGGTGTGATGGAGATGTTCAAGTTCGGCTTTTTGTTCATCGGTAATGAATATTTTCATGACAGATACCATGAACCTCATTTGGGCGAAAATCAAGCAGTTTCAATGATTACGGGTATATAATCTTCTAAATATCCAATTTCTTTCACTCTAATATAAACAAGTTGTTTATCACCTAATGCTACGACTAAATTTTTACCAGAATTAGCATATTTTTCTAATTCATCCAAATCAGAAGGCGTGACTAATAAACTACCTAGATTTCCTTTCTCCCCTTCTTCTAGAATAAGTTGCTTTATTACCCTTTGATATCTAAGGATATCATATGGTGGCAATCCTTCATCTATGTTACTTATTTCATCATATATTTTTTTATAATTATCTGTTTCTATAGATGTATACGTTATTTGTGATTTATCATCTGTCCTATGTGTTTTTAAAATATCCATTTCATTTTTTTTGAATTCAATAAAAATAATTCTTTCAGCGGATTTTCTTTTATCTTCTTTTGGGAGCTGTGAAGAAAAATCAGTCAGTAGCTTTTTTACATTTCTATCTGTTAAATAAGATTTCATAATTGTGCTACACCCATTTTTTGTCTTCCTGGCTTTTGCTGTGATGAAAACGATGCCAAAAAGGCATCAACATAATTCAGTAACTGCCACATAAATTGACAACAATGATTTCGCGTTATTGTCTCATGGAGCGATTGCCATAACCGTTCTATTTTATTTAGCCACGGTGAATAGACCGGTAAAAACAACAGGGTAAATTTTGGATGTCGTGCCAGCCAGTCCTTTACCTTCTGACTTTTATGAATACAGTAGTTATCTAAGATTAATGTGAGGGTTTCCGCATGGGGATATTGATGATTCAGTTCATCTAACATTTTGATAAATAAATCAGAATTCTTTTTTATTCCTTTAACATAGGTGATTTGCTCTGTTTGGGCATTAAGGCAGCCCGCAAGGTAATGTTTTTCGTTTTTTCCCGGGGTGATAACCAGGGCAACCGCATGAATGATTAAATATCACTCACATTAGCAAAACCCGCCTGTAATACTCGCTCCAAAAATTGGGTTTTCATCCATATTCGTCTACGCTTCGCTTTAATGCTTAATTGACTCGTTTCTTTTTTCAGCATGTTTAACGAAATACGTCGTAATATCGCGATGTTTTCCGCCGCATTTTCACGGTAAATTTGACAATCATCTTCCTTAAACGTCACATCAAGCACCCAGTGAAGATTATTCTCTATTTGCCAATGGCTGCGTACTGCCTGAGAAAATTGTTCTTCTGTCAGTCTGGCTGAACTGATGTAGTAACGGTACTCCAGACTGGGCAATTTGCCGTTTTCTTGCCTGTATCCGATTGTGACACCCAGTGTTTTTAATCCCGTCCATTCCGGAAAATCGGTTTTGAATGTATCGGCATTCAGCACATGGCTTTCTCTGATTTCCAGACGACCATGACCCTGTTCTATCAACGCTTTTTCGGTTGTTAAGGGCAAAACGCGCTGGGCTTCCAGGGCTTTTTGAATGGCACGATGGAGACGTTTTTGGTTGTCTTTCACACTTAATAAATAATCCGCGCCGGCATCAATAATCTCCTGAGCGATCTGCGTTTGGCATCCCATCGCATCAATGGAAATCAGCGCGCCTTTCAGTTCCAACAACTTAATGAGTTCCGGGATTGCGGTAATTTCATTAGATTTTTTCTGGGTTTTAACCTGGCCGATGACCATTTTATTGGCTGTCGCATAAGCACTCACAAGGTGGAGAGCCGAACCGCGTTCTCCCGGGGCATAGGCACCCCGTAAGACTTTACCATCAATCGCCACTAATTCTCCCTGAGTAACCTGATGAACCGAACGCATCCAGTTGATAAAACACAGATTAAATTGTTCCGGATTAATCCGTGAGAGAAGCCGGGCAATCGTATCATCAACAGGGATCCCCGCCTTGAACATATTATGTTCAAGAAACCATTCATGGTGGCCTTCAATATACTCTTGGATCTCACTCCAACCATCTGCGCCGCCCAGAACAGCGCACAATGAGGCAAATAAAATATCGAATAAAGGGTAGGCGACTTTAGCGCTTTGACGGGGATCTTGAATGTCTGAGAAATGTTCAGTAAAAATATCAAAGCACATGGTTTTTGCTCTCAAAAAGAGAGTATGAGATCATAACTATTACCGTCGGTCAAATCTGATTTTTTTAACAAAATATTCACGATCTTGCCCTGGGGTGATAACCCGTTTTTGTTGTCCTTTGAAGCACCAGTCCGCGCCGATTTTCGGGTTTAAATCAATATCCACCTCATCTTCATAAAAAACGGGATGTTTTTCTGAAATGTTCGCTTTGGCTTCCGCGATCTTTGCCATTTTCTCATCGTATTCGGGATCAGGTTGTTTCACTGTGGGTGCCGCTCTACGCCAGACAATCCCCACCTGAGCAAAGTAACGATAAAGGACATTTTGCGTCAGAGAGAGGTTGAGTAATTCATTGAGGGTATGAGTCATGAGTTCAAGGCTCCAGCGAGAGCGGAGATAGCCTAACTTTTGGGGGGATTGCTGTAATAAGAAAAGTAAGAGGTTATAGAGTGGGGAGAGATCCCAGACAACAGGTCGGCCAACGGGTAAACTTTCGAGTCCTTCCAGCCCATATAATGTAAACCACTGAACCCAACGATTGACGGAAGAGCGTGCGGCATGAAGGGTCTTGGCGACATAAGTCACTGTCAATCCTTCATTGAGCATCAATAACGCCGTTAATCGACGGGAATAGTTCTTATCACGGGTTTTATGGATAAGTTTTCTCATTTTCTGGCATTCATCTTGAGGTATAGGTGCTATGATAGGCATCACTCAGTCCGTGTTGGGGTTTGGGATTTTTCGCAATTGATCAGATCGCAAAAATCGGACTGAGTTCCCTCCAAGTGATCTATTATTTTGAAAAGTTATTTACTTCGATTAAATATAATTAACTGTCTTTCTAAAAAGTTTTATTTATTGAGTTAAATCTGACTTTTATATAAAAGCTTTAATCTATTTGTATTCTCGTTTTTAAATGGTCATGGCAGGTTAGGTAAATGTAAAATGAGCGGAGGATAGCATAGCTGATAAATGCATTAAACATGTTAGGGAGTAAGCTGTTTTTAGTCACCTTTCCGCGTGACCAACCAAAATGCTTCTGTACAAATATAATAAACCTCGGTAACTTTAGCTTACTTGTAATAGGATCCATTGATCCCATTTCACCTTCTTGCAACACTTTGTGCAATTGGGGACTGTGATAGTATCCCGTTCATTCGTGAAATATTTTCCTCTAAGGCTCTTCTGTGCCGTCGATCTCCAATGCGGCTTTATCAAAAGTATAAAGCGGCGAAACCGACTCTTTGTTTTTTACCCCATACCGCTGAGACTTATTCACTATCAATGCACCCGCAAAGTCGGCCTGCTTAGTCTTACCGCCGCATTTAATCGGCTTTGCATTGATGTAGTCATCCAATGCACACCAGAGCGCATGACCATCTTCGAAGATAACATTGGGTTCTTCAATGAGGCTATGCAACACATCTACCAGCGACTCTTCAGGCAGCAAGTAACGCTTACCTCTCAATGTCCAAATTGTCTCGACTAAACATGATAAGTAGAGATATGCACATCTTTACATTTTGTCAATAGTAAATACCTGTCATCAAATTTGCTGGGATTGCAAGTTAAGATAACTGGGCTATTTGAACAATGTTTTTATGTAATCCCATATGTGAAGGCTGTTTTTCAACTATTGGTTTATCCACGTATAGCGTTTAATCAGGCTAGGGGAGCAAGTGTATGGTGTCCATTTATTTATTGCTATAAATTGGACATTAATTTATTGGATATATTAAATTTTTTATCGAATTTAGATGATGTGCTCTCGACTTTAATCCTGCGGAATAAGGTTCACCTGCTTATTGAGTGGTTTTATCTAATTAATAAGCATGGATATTTTCAAGAAATTTTAGTCATTAACATCGGGCTAATTCATATTCATGTTGCTTTATTTATCAAATAATAATAATTTTTATTATCATTTGTAATCGTATTCTTGTTGTAGCTGATGATCTAAACTTTATGGAAACTAAATGAGAGAGCTAACGACCATGCAGGCCGCTTATTGGGTTGGCCGACAATATGAACAGACGTTGGGTGGTGTTACCGCACATTTGTATGCAGAGTTTGATGGTACTGCACTTGATCTTGAGCGGCTGAAAACTGCCGTACAGTATCTCTTTGATATCCATCCGATGTTGAGACTACGCGTTACACCGGATGGCATGCAAACCATAGAAAGTCTGTCTTCCAAAGATAAATTGTACATTGATGATGTCAGTATCTGCGATGAAAAAGCCATTGCTGATTTTCTGGAAAGTAAACGAAAAAGTAAAACCCACCAGAAACTGGATCTTGAACATGGTCAGTCTATCGATTTGAGTGTCACCCTTTTAAAGGATGGAGACTTTCGCTTGCATATCGACCTGGACATGATTGCAGGTGATGCGCAAAGTTTTCGTATTCTTATGGAAGATTTGGCCCGGTTTTATCATCAGCCTGATCATCAACCGAAAAGTGGAGGAAGCACTTATTTTCACTATTTGGAGCGGATGCAGGTTGATAAGTCTTTATTAACTTTACGTGAACGCGATAAAAAATGGTGGAGTACGCGTATCGCGCAAATTCCACCAGCCCCTAAACTTCCTCATATTCATCGCCCTCTCCCAAAGGGAGAATACTTTAGTGATCGATTCGCGGTTCAACTGACTAAAGAAGAAAAGTTGTCGTTAAAGACAACCGCCAAAAAATATCAGATTACGCTGTCAACATTATTTCTGTCTCTTTTCGCGTGTACCGTGGGGATTTGTACGCAATCTGATAAATTCAGATTAAATGTACCTACGTTCCAGCGAGAAAGTTACCTCAGTGATGTGGACAAAATTGTTGGTGATTTTTCAGATTTATCGATTTTAAGTGTTGAATTACAGCGCCATGAGCCGATGATTACGTTATGCCGTCGTTTTGCTGATCAAATCGCTTTACTCCTCTCTCACCGTGCTTACCCGGGAGTCAGTGTTATGCGGGATCTCTCCAGATACCACGGTAACATGCAAATCTCGCCTATTGTTTTTACCTCCGGTTTTGGTATCAGTGGCGATAATTTATTATCCGAAAATGTAACCCGTACTTTCGGTGAAATGGTCTTTGTTATTTCGCAAGGGCCACAGGTTGCCTTGGATGTCCAGGTTGCGCCGGCTTATGAAGGGATTCTGGTCAACTGGGATGTTCGTCTGGATATTTTCCCTGAACCGTATATCCGCGGAATGTTTGATATCTATCTCTCTTTGATTCGGATGATCATTCGTTCGCCTGAACTAATAAACCAATCTTTGGACTATTTTTTCTCATCTCATTTTTCTGCTTCGCATCAAGATGTGGGGGCTGAAAAGGTGACATCCTCTTGTGTTGAGCAAATGCTCATTATTCTGCTGTCCCGGCTGACGAATGAAGAAAATATCAACGCTCATACTTCTCTTTCAGCATTGGATATTGATGCTGATGTCGCAAAAGAATTAACGGGATTTATTAACAAATATATCCCACAGGCAGGACTGATAATTGAAGATATTCAGGCTCATCAAACATTAAATGCACTGGCACAGACAATGACATTAAGATCGCGGGGAGCGGCTGAAAAGGCGGCTGAGGCACTAGTGAAAATCCTTAATCGACAGAAGTAATCTTTCTTTTTGAAAGATGTTAAATGTTTAGCTTGTTAATTAATTAGATTCTGCGCTTTCTCACAATCGAAAATTGAGGAAATATCATGGATACCGCACTGACACCATTACAACGCGCGTACCTGCTAGGACGAAGTGAATTGTTACCACTGGGTGGTGTTGCCATGCATGATTTCAGGGAATTCAGAGGTCATATCGAGTTTTCTGTTATTAGGGCCCGGCTCACCAGATTAGTACAGCAATATGATGCATTACGTACCCATATAGATGAAAGTTCATTGGTTCAACATGTTTCCGATGCCATTATCCTGAATCTTGATGAAATTGATTTCACGGGTATCCCGCGTTCAGCGGCTTATCAAAAGATAGATGAGATGAGGCAGGCGTATTCTCATAAGATCCACGATCTTTCTCGCTCTCCCTGGCATATTTGGGTCATTAAATTGGCAGAGCCAGAAGATAAGGATAATGACCTTTTTACGACCGTGGTATTCGTGAGCTTTGATGCACTGATTTTGGATGGCAGCGCTATCTCTCTCATATTGTTTAAATTGTTTGAGGAAGGTGAGAATGAGCAGAAAAGATCCAGGCCAACGGGAAATATCGCTCATTTGCTTCAACCGCCTTCTGTCCCGAAAAAGCAAAGTGATACTGAATATTGGTCAGAAAAGCTAAAAGACTATCCCGGCCCACCGGCGTTGCCCTGGAAGAAACCGCCAGAATCGATTAAATCCTCTCGCTACAGAAGGGAGAAGGTCACAATTCCCAGCGCGACGTTGAATCATTTGTCTAAAATCGCCTCATCTTATGGTCTGTTTCAAAATACGATTTTATCTACCATTATCCTGGAGATAATGTCGTTTTGGACACAAGATAGTCGGTTATGTATCGGTGTTCCGGTTGCTATTCCCACCCAGAAAACGCAGTTCAGTAATGAATCTTCTTTTGTCGCTGTTTGTTTTAAAAGAGACCAAGTGCCATTTTTAGAAAGAGCGACAGCTTTTCAAAATGATATTTTTGCCTCTCTGGAACATCTGGATTTTTCCGGTGTTGATATTAACAGAATGATATTTAATCAACATCAGACAGGTTTAGCGCTGCCTGTTGTGCTAACGAATGGCTTGTCATGGAAAACATTGCCTGCATCTGGTGATGTCTCTTTTTATGATGGATTAACGCAAACGCCGCAAGTTGCGATGGATATTCGTTTGTCCTTGGACCAGGACAAAAATTTGGTGTTATCCATTGATTATGCAGAAAAAGCGCTGGAACAAAATATCGTGCAGGATATTTTACAAACCATCACTCAGGCAATAGCGCTGATTTGTCGTCAGGAAAAACTCGCTGTGGATTTTTCTGAGGTGATTGATTATCACCATTACAAAGATAACGGTAATGACAGTGATTTTATCTGTTCAAATTTCCTGGCTCGTATTGCGGATAACCTATTGACGGGAAAATTAAAAAAATCCGCTATTATCTGTGGGGAGCAGCAGATTACATATTCTGAGTTGGGGGCGTGTGTTCAAAAAATAGTGAATAATCTGAATCGCTGTGGGATGCGTAAAGGCAGTGTGGTCGCGATTTGTTTGCCTCGTAGTCCTGAACATGTGATGGTGACAATCGCTTGTGCGCTCTTGGGGATTATTTGGGTGCCTATTGATGTGAATTCTCCCCCTGAACGTCTGGACTATCTGCTAACGAATTGCCATTCTGATCTCATTGTGAATACCGGACAGTTTAATCGTGATAAAACCATCACATTGGAAACACTGCTCACATCGGTTTCTGAAAACGTTTTACTCCCTTTAGAAACTTTATCATCACTGAGTCATAGCCTTGAACCTGCTTATTATCTGTATACCTCCGGAACAACGGGTAAACCCAAATGTGTGGTGCTCAATAACAAGGCAACATCTAATGTTATCGGGCAAACGCTGAATAAATGGGAGGTTAAACAGGATGACGTGTTTATTTCCGTTACGCCATTACATCATGATATGTCTGTTTTTGACCTCTTTGCATCACTGACTGTTGGCGCAACACTGGTTATCCCTGAACCTCATGCAGAGAAAGATGCTATCCATTGGAATCGGCTGATTTCGAAGCACAAAGTTTCTATTTGGTGCTCAGTGCCTGCGATTTTAGAAATGTTAATTGCGTGTCAAAAGGAGGGTTCTCTCTCTTCCCTCAGACTGATAGCGCAGGGCGGTGATTATATTAAGCCTGCTCTTATCAAGGAAATTAGAGCAATTTATCCTGATACCCGGTTGTTTTCTTTGGGAGGGCCGACTGAAACGACGATTTGGAGTATATGGCATGAAATTACGTCGGCGGATGTCAGCCTTATTCCTTATGGTAAGCCCCTGCCTGCGACTCAATATTTTATCTGTAATGATATCAATGAACATTGCCCGGCGTTTGTGACTGGCCGGATTTATACTACAGGAGTCAATCTTGCCTTAGGCTATCTGGAAGATGGTCTTGTTATGCAAAAAGATTTTGTCACTATCACCTCGCCTGAAGGTGAACAATTAAGAGCATTCAGAACAGGGGATCAGGGCTATTACCGAAAGGATGGCACCATCATTTTTGCCAGCAGAGTCAATGGTTATATCAAAATTCGGGGGATTAGGGTATCTCTGCCTGATATTGAAAGTGAGTTATGTAAGCACCCACAAATCAATAATATTATCGTCGTTGATTATCCAAATGAGCAGAATGGCGATGCAACATTAGGCGCTATGTATACGACGCTAAATGGCCAGGAAATTCCCGCCTCAGAATTGCGGGATTATTCTCACAGGCTTTTACCCGTTTCTCATATACCAACGCGTTTTGCTCATATTCAGGCGTTTCCTTTGTCTGCAAACGGTAAAACGGATCGACATCAAATCAGAGCGTTCTTTACGCAACCGAAGCCGGATAATTTGGCTGATAAGCAGTCGGTTATATCGGAGAGCCAAAGAGTCAATAACAACGCAAAGGATGAATGTTACCAATCGATCCTCGGCATTTATTTGCATACCATTGGTGCGCAGCCGTTAACTGGTTTGAATGAAGATTCTGAATTTTTAGCGCTGGGATTAAGGCCCTCTCATCTTAAAGAAATCGCTCGGTGCCTCACTGAAAAGTTTGGTGTTATTCTGACGCCTCAGCTTTTAGTTAAATGCAGAAATGCCCGGCAGGTTTCCTCTTTGCTTTCACAAAGCATTTAACCTGTTTTTGCTAAAGAACCGGGGGGCAAACTCCGGTTCAAATTGCTGACTTTTCAAATTATATATTGTGTAACGATTTCCAGATAGGAAAACACGAGAACGTTATTATGATTATGTATCCAACTCTGGCTGAATGCCATTTTGATTATCGGCATTCAGCGGTGTTTTATAACACCTATCGTTGACTTAAATGGACCAGCGTCTCCGGGACATAAATATAAAACGGAATACCAGAAAATGAATCATCGTATCCATTATCAATAATCGCATTTTCCCGTACTTCGGCTCCCTATTTCAGAAACACCCTCTTCAATAACTTTCATGCCATCAAAAAGAGCAAAAAAATATGCCAGCTTTATCATGCAGGATAAGGATTTTTCAATTTCATCCTTATTATCTTATAAAAGCCATAATTAGACGGCGTGTTACCCCATAATATAATCGATATGACGCAACTTAATTGAATGTATTCTCATTCGCATAATCTGATTGATAACCATTCTCTTTTTCACCCATCTAATCAGGCACGATTTATTTATTACTTAGTTAATTGAAAAATAGTATAAATTTAAAGAAATATAACCGATCTCTATTGTGCTGAATGACCCTAATGATAACAAAACAGACAAGTCACTATCACTTCATAAAAATAAATACAATATTTTTATCAATAAAATTCCATGTTGTTTAGGTTGGGTTTATATATTGTATTTTTTTATGTTGCAGAGAGGTTTTTATGACCAATAAATCTTGTGCAAAAAATGCGGTAGGATAAAAAATGTCTTGATTTTAGATAAAACTGTTTACAGAATCGCCCTGGTTAGGAAATGATCTGCTCGGTAAATGTGTTTATTTATTACGGTGGATCTTGTCGGTGTTCTCTTATTTACTGCCCGGTTAACTGCCTGCTCTGAAATATCTGAATCCGTTCTTTGTTCCTGAAATTTATCGGGCATGACCCTCATGTCATTCATCCTATTTTTATTGTTTAAGGAGTTGTTTGTGACCCAGAGTTTTCAAAACGAAATCCCCAAGGCACGTATTAATATCAAATTAGATTTGCACACCGGTGGTGCGCAGAAAAAAGTTGAGTTGCCGCTGAAATTATTAGTGATGGGCGATTACAGTCATGGGCAGGAACAGCGCCCACTCTCGGAAAGAGAAAAAGTGTCTATTAACAAAAACAATTTTGACAACGTGATGGCTGAATTCAGCCCCGCGCTTAACCTGACGGTTCAAAATACTCTGGCTGAAAATGGCAGCGAAGAAAATATCGCCCTCACTTTCCAGCAAATAAAGGATTTCGATCCTGAACAAGTGGCCCGCCAAATTCCCCAACTACGGGCGTTACTTTCTATGCGTAATTTATTGCGCGATCTGAGATCCAACCTGCTTGACAACGCTACCTTTCGCCGGGAGCTGGAGCACATTCTCCAGGATGACACGTTGAACGATCAATTGCGGGCTGAACTGGCTGCGCTGGCACCGAAAGCCCTCTGATGATGGCGGTATTTTAGTCAGGAGAGATGTGATGACTGTACAAGAACAAGCCGCTTCTGCTGCGGCAACCACAACCTACGCCGAAGGCAGTGTTTATCAATCATTGTTTGAAAAAATCCATTTGCAACCGGTCGAACAACTGAGTGATATCGAACGCTTTCAGTGCAGTGATGCGCTGGCGGATGTCACGGCGGATGAACGGGTGACCGCGGCGGTCAGCGTTTTTCTCAATCTGTTGAAAGCCTCAGCACGAAAAGTCGAGCGGCTGGATAAGGCTTTGTTGGATAACCACATCGGCGAGCTGGACCACCAAATCAGCCGTCAGTTGGATGTGGTCATGCATCATCCGGCATTCCAGCAAGTTGAATCCGCCTGGCGCGGCCTGAAATTTTTGGTTGACCGGACGGATTTTCGTCAAAACGTCAGCATTGACGTATTGGACGTCACTAAAGACGACTTACGGCAGGATTTTGACGATGCGCCGGAAATTGTTCAAAGCGGCTTTTATCTCCACACTTACACTCAGGAATATGACACGCCAGGCGGGGAACCTATCGGTTCGGTGGTTGCCAATTACGAATTTGATGCCGGCTCGCAGGATATTGCCTTGTTGCGTAATATCGCCAAAGTATCAGCCGCGGCGCATATGCCTTTCATTGGCGCTGTCGGACCCGCCTTTTTTGGTAAAAAAACCATGGAAGAAGTGGCGGCGATTAAAGACATCGGCAGCTACTTTGACCGTGCTGAATACATCAAGTGGCAGGCGTTCCGCGACAGCGACGATGCCCGCTATATCGGTCTGACGATGCCACGTGTGTTGGGGCGTCTGCCCTACGGCCCGGATACCGTGCCGGTACGCACGTTTAACTATGTCGAAGAGGTCGCCGGGCCGGATCACAATAAATATTTGTGGACCAACGCCGCGTTTGCGTTTGCCGCCAACATGGTCAGGAGCTTTGTCAGCAATGGCTGGTGTGTGCAGATCCGCGGGCCGAAAGCGGGGGGCGCGGTCACGGATTTACCGATCCATCTCTACGATCTGGGGACCGGTAATCAGGTCAAAATTCCGTCGGAAGTGATGATCCCGGAAACCCGCGAGTTTGAATTTGCCAATTTGGGGTTTATACCGCTCTCGTACTACAAAAACCGCGATTATGCCTGCTTCTTTTCGGCCAATTCCACGCAAAAACCGGCGTTGTACGACACGAATGAAGCCACGGCCAACAGCCGTATCAATGCGCGTCTGCCCTATATCTTTCTGCTGTCACGGATTTCCCACTATTTGAAGTTAATCCAGCGGGAGAACATCGGCACCACCAAGGACAGGCGTCTGCTCGAAATTGAGTTGAACAACTGGATCAACACACTGGTCACGGAGATGACCGATCCGTCAGACGATGTGCAGGCGTCTCATCCGCTGCGTGAAGCGCAGGTCATTGTTGAAGATATTGACGACAACCCCGGTTTCTTCCGGGTCAGGTTATACGCCGTGCCCCATTTTCAGGTGGAAGGGCTCGACGTCAATCTGTCTCTGGTTTCCCAGATGCCGAAAGCCAGGGGGTAACAACATGAAAATTGATCGTCCGCTGTGGGTGACGGGGACCATCCTGTCGCCCCAACAGTTTCAGCAACAGGCCCGTTGGGAGGCGTATACCCGTGAATGCGTTGCCCGGCTTGGGGGGCTGCATCCCTGGGGCGTGCTGACCGCCGTGTTTGACAAAGCGATGCTGGCGTTGGGGCAGTTGAAAGCCGATCACCTGTGTGTGCGCTTTGCTGACGGATCGCTGATTGATACCGATCAGGCGGATCGCTTACCCCCGGTGCTAGAACTGGCGACGGTGCTGTCGGCAGAGACGCAACAGGTCACGGTCTTGCTGGCGTTGCCGCACCTGTATGCCAATGGCGGTAATTGCCTTAAACCGGATGAACAGGCTGACCGCCCGGTGCGTTACCGGCAAGAGTGGGTGCCGGTACAGGATGAATTCAGTGACCGCTGTGAATCCATGGCGGTGGCCCGTTATGCCGTCTCGCTGCGCGTTGATGGGATGGAAAACAGCCAGTACCTCACCTGTCCCGTTGCCCGTCTGATGCGTGACACCCGGGGAAACTGGGCCTTTGATGAACAGTTTGTGCCGCCGTTACTGCGGTTGAGTGCGAATGCCGGGCTGATGGACCGACTCGATCGGTTACTGACACAGCTGCGGGCCAAACAGGCCCGGTTGATGGGAATGCGTCGTGAGAGCAACGAGCGGATGGCGGATTTTGCTGTGGCGGATGTGTCGCTATTCTGGTTACTGAATGCGCTGAACAGCTATGAGCCGGTACTGCATGATTTTCGGGCGCACGCAGATGTGCACCCGGCGCTGTTTTATCGTGAAGCGGTCAGGCTGGCGGGCAGTTTGCTGACGTTTTCCCTGGACCATGACGCGGGGGGGATCCCGCGTTATCAGCACGATAACCTGACGGCGGTGTTACCGCCGCTGTTTGACTTGCTCAGTAAGTTACTGGAAATCAGCCTGCCGTCGCGGATGGTGGCGATTGAGCTGAAAAAATCGGCACAGCAATGGACAGGGACGCTCCACGATGCCCGCTTGCGTGAAGCGGCGGATTTTTATCTTTCTGTCCGTTCCTCAGTCCCCGCACACCAGTTGCAGGCCCAGTTTCCACTGTTGTGTAAAGCCGGGGCGCCGGATGAGGTTAAGCAGATGATTAATCGGGCGCTGACCGGGATCCCGCTGGTGGCGATGAATCATGTCCCAGCGGCCGTCCCATTGCGGCTGGAGAATCAGTATTTTGCCCTTGACCTGACCCATCCGGCGGCGAAAGCCATGCTGGAGGCGGGAACCTGTGCTTTCTATATGTCCGATGTCCTGGGCGATATTCAGCTTGAACTGTTTGCGGTCTTGAGAACATGAATCAATCACACTTATTCACTAAAAAATCGCCACCGGATATTGATGCCCTGTTGCAAAACAGCTATCTGCTGGTGGTAGAACTGTGCCGGGGTGTGCAGGTGAAGCAGGGCGATGTGGTATGGCAACACTGTACCAGTGAAATAGCGCGGACCCGGCAGGCGTTGTGTGACGCGGGCGTCAACGGATCCGCCGTTGAGCACATCAGCTATGCCCAGTGCGCCTTGCTTGATGAAACCGTACTGACACGGGCGCCGGACGAAGGCTATGCGGCCTGGCGCTCCACGTCGTTGCAGGCCCATTTCTTTGGCACCGCTGAAGCGGGCAACCGGTTATATGAGCGGATACGTACAGTTCTGGATGAACCGGTTCCCGATCAGGCGGTACTGACCTGTTTTCACCGGGTGTTGTTGTTGGGATTTCAGGGGCGGTGTCAGGAAGATACCGCATTGATACGTGAACAACTGATAACCCGCTTAAGTCAACAAACCGTCCCTTTCGGCACGCTTCAATCATCGCCTGCGCTGGCTGGTGCCTTACCGTCCTGTGCCTGGCTGCGTTCCATTGGTGGTCCGCTGATCATGACGATAATCATGCTGACCGGTGTCTGGTGGGGATTGGGCCGGTATCTGGCAACGCTGTTTCCGGGGTGGGGGCAATGAGTGCCATATTGCAACGGATGCTCTGGAGCTGGGGAAGCGGGCTGATGCTGCTGCTTTGTCTGGTCTGGTTGCCTTTAGCGCGGGCAGGCCAGTGGGTGGGCGTGGTCATTATCCTGCTTTTCACACTGGCAGGACTGTTTTATACCGAACGCTCCCGCAAGCGGGAATACCTCGACAGCTTATCGGCGGTGCTGCCACCGGACAGTGATCGTCGCCCAGTGGTGCTGGTGTGCAGTCACGTTCAGGACAGTCTGTTTGGCGAAGAACTGCTGCGTCAGACGCCACAGGGCTACTGGTTGCGCTTACCGCCAGGCACTTCCCTGTCTGATGGGGTGGCAAACCTGCTGGCTGCCCGACCCGCCTGGGGGGGCCAATTGAGCGTGATGGCCGTCATCAACCCGCAACAGTACCGGGATGAGATGGCCCTAGCGGGTTGGGTACGGGAACTGCGCTGGCAGCTTGCTCAGGTGCGTCGCCGCCAGGGCATCCCGTTACCTTTAGTGCTGATCGGTTACTTAGCCGGGGTGATCCAACGCCCTGATTCACCGTGGTTTGCGTGGCAGGCCGGTCAGAACACCGTCACGGTCTGGCGCAAAGGCGTCTCAGGTCAACCGCTGGCGGACTGGTTGGGCGAGGGCAGCGTGACGGAACAGACCGCCCGTTTTCAGTGTGGAGTTGAGCTGACCGGCTGGGCTGACTGGATGAAAGCGTGTGTATTACTGGCTTGTCTGACCCCGGAAAACGGCCTGCCGCCTTGTCCGCCTCAGGCGATGGCGCTGACCTTTGTCCCGGCATTACCGCAGAGGTTAACCGGTCATCTCTGGCAACAGTGGTTGCAGACCAAAACGGCGCTCAACAGCGCCGGTGACCCGGTAAGTTCACCGGATACCGGTACGCCCGTACTGCCTTTCCCTGACCACATATTGCGCCTGTTGCCCATGAGTAAGGTACAGATACCGGTACAACGGGCATTGGGCAGGGCGTTGGGCTTGTTCCTGTTGGCGGGGATGATCGCGTTGGGTTGTTCTGCCTGGCATAACCGCCAGTTATTGCGTCAGGTGGAGGATGACTTACTGAACGACCAATCTATCGCCATAACTGATGAGAGCGGCAAGGCGCAAGCGATGACGGTCCTGAAGCACGATGCTGCCCGGCTTGAGGAATATGACCACGACGGCGTGCCGTGGCGTCTGGGATTGGGGTTATATCAGGGGGCGCGATTACGCCCGCGGTTGCAGGCGGCGATTGCCGGTTACCACCCTGAACATCGGGAGAAAACGCCGGTGACTCCCTCGGTACCCCAGACGATTAGTTTGAATAGCTTGGCCCTGTTTGATGTGGGACAGGCGAAACTGAAAGCCGGTTCGACCAAAGTGTTAGTCAATGCGCTGATAAACATCCGCGCCAAACCGGGCTGGATGATCCTCATCACCGGCCATACCGATTCCACCGGTGACGCCGCGAAAAATCAGGCGTTATCACTGGCGCGGGCTGAAGCGGTACGCGATTGGCTATTACAAAACAGCGATACGTCACCGGCTTGCTTCGCCGTACAGGGCGAAGGAGCAACACAGCCGATTGCTGCCAATACCACTGCTGCGGGGCGTGCTGCCAACCGCAGGGTTGAAATTCATCTGATACCCCATGCGGTCGCGTGCCAACGACCGCAACATGTGTCCGTTTTTTAACCAATGCCGCCAATACAGGCGACATTACATCAACAACAATAGGAGTAAACTTATGGCGATCCCCGCTTATTTATGGTTGAAAGATGACGGCGGTGCCGACATCAAAGGCTCTGTCGATGTTCAGGGCCGGGAAGGCAGTATCGAAATTGTGGCGTTGGAACATGCATTGCATATCCCGACGGACAACAACACCGGTAAGCTGACCGGGACCCGAGTGCATGCCCCACTGGTGTTCACCAAAGAAGTCGATGCATCAACCCCGTATTTGTATAAAGCGGTCACCTCCGGTCAGACTCTAAAATCGGCTGAAATCAAGTGGTACCAAATTGATGACGCCGGTCAGGAGAAAGTCTATTTCATCACCAAACTGGACAACGTGAAGGTGGTGAAAGTGGCACCGTTGATGCATGACATCAAAGATCCGGCCAAAGAGAAGCACAACCATCTGGAACATGTTGAGTTCCGCTACGAAAAAATCACCTGGACTTACCAGGACGGCAACATCATTCACTCCGATGCCTGGAGTGAACGTTCGACCGCGTAACGTGAAGGGCGGACGGGGTTAACCCGTCTGCCATTTTTTCCTTTTTTTACATGATAGCGGGCACCATAGGCCCCGCTATAAAAACCCTAAAAAACAAAACAAATCATGACCTTATGGGCCTCGGTATACGGCTATGGGCGGTAGCGTAGCCGAAGCAACAGAGGAACAGGATGGAGAAAACTGTCATGGAAAATCCGTCAGCTATTTTACTTCGCCGGTTAAATCCCTATTGCGTACAGGCGCTGGATGCCGCGGCTGTACTTTGCCGGACACGGGCACAAAGTGAAATTACCGTGGAGCATTGGTTGCTCAAGCTGCTTGAAATGGGGGAAGGCGATATTACCGTCATTGCCCGGCATTACCAGTGGGATATGAACACGTTGTGGCAGGCACTCCTGGCTGCGCTGGATCGCCTGCCACGCAACATCAATCATCAACGCCCGCTGTTGTCAGACCGCCTGTGGCGTTTATTACAGGTCGCCTGGGAAGTGGCTTCTCAGGACACGGGCAATGAATTTATTCGCTCGGTGCATCTTTTGCAGGCACTGCGCGGTCAGCCGGACTGGTTGTATGCGCATGATGCCTGTCCGTTACTGAGCTTGAGCGTGACACAATTGCAACGTCTGCGCCCGTTGTTGGATCGCCACTCAGACGAGTGTCCGGAGAAACAGGTGACAGCGCGTTTGACTGAGGCAGGATCGGCTGTTGACCGGGCGGAGACCGCCGCAAATAACCCCGTACTCAATCCTCACGCGTTATCATCGGCTTTGCAAAACGTGTTGGATAAATTCACGCTGGATATTACCGCCCGCGCCGCTGAAGGCGGCATTGATCCGGTCTTTGGCCGTGATAATGAAATTCGCCAGATGATCGACATCTTATCGCGCCGGCGTAAAAACAACCCGATCCTGGTGGGAGAGCCGGGCGTAGGAAAAACCGCGTTGGTGGAAGGGTTAGCATTGCGCATTGCTGAAGGCCATGTCCCCAACAGCTTGAAAACCATCAGTATCCGGGGGCTGGATCTGGGCTTATTGCAGGCGGGCGCGGGGGTGAAAGGCGAATTTGAGCAACGACTGAAAAACGTGATTGAAGCGGTACAACAGTCCCCCCTCCCCATTGTGTTGTTTATTGATGAAGCTCACACGCTGATTGGAACGGGTAATCAGGCGGGCGGCGCCGATGCGGCTAACCTGCTAAAACCGGCTCTGGCACGGGGCGAATTACGCACCATTGCCGCCACCACCTGGTCGGAATACAAACGCTATTTTGAACGGGATGCGGCACTGGCGCGCCGTTTCCAGCCGGTGAAAGTGGATGAACCGGACGATGAGACGGCTTGCCTGATGCTGCGCGGACTGAAAACGCGTTATGCCCGTCATCATGGCATCCACATTCAGGAAGCGGCGGTCAAAGCCGCTGTCACCTTATCCCGCCGTTACCTGACCGGGCGCCAGCTTCCGGATAAAGCGGTGGATCTGCTCGATACCGCCGGTGCGCGGGTGCGGATGAGTTTGGACACCGTACCGGAGGCGTTGACGCAACTCCAGACCCAATTGACCGCACTTGAGATGGAGCAACAGGCGATACGGGAAGATATGACGTTAGGGCAGGCTCATCACGCTGACCGTCTGGCGCAGATTGATGTGCTGCGCAATGCACTGTGCCGGCAACAGCAACAGCGGAATGAGCAGTATCAACAGGAAAAACAGCTCACGCAGCAGTTACTGGCGATCCGACAGGACAGCAGCCGGCAGGATGAACTGGCCGCGTTACAACAGCGACTGGAAACCCTGCAACAGGGGCAGCCATTGCTATCGCCGGATGTGGATGTGCGTACCGTGGCAACAGTGATTGCCGACTGGACGGGCGTCCCGTTAAGCAGCGTATTAAAAGACGAACAAACCGGCCTGCTCCACTTAGAACAGCGTTTGGGCGAACGGGTGATAGGTCAGGAGGCCGCGCTGTGGGCAATCGCCCAACGTTTACGTGCGGCCAAAACCGGTCTGACGCCAGAACAGGGGCCACTGGGGGTTTTCCTGCTGGTTGGACCGAGTGGGGTAGGGAAAACCGAAACGGCGCTGGCCTTAGCGGATAGCTTATTTGGCGGGGCGCGTTCACTGATCACCCTCAACCTGTCGGAATATCAGGAACCGCACACGGTTTCCCAACTGAAAGGTTCACCACCGGGTTATGTCGGATATGGTCAGGGCGGAATACTGACGGAAGCGGTTCGTCAACGTCCTTACAGCGTGGTACTGCTGGATGAAGTGGAAAAAGCCCACCGGGACGTGCTGAATCTGTTCTACCAGGTATTTGATCGCGGTTTTATGCGTGATGGTGAAGGGCGTGAGATCGATTTCCGCCATACCGTGATGGTCATGACGTCGAATCTGGGCAGTGATCAATTGATGGCGCTATTGGCGCAACAGCCTGACGCCCCGAATGCGGTGCTGCATGAGTTGTTACATCCTGTGCTGCGGGATCACTTCCAGCCCGCCCTATTGGCCCGCTTTCAAACCGTGATTTACCGCCCGTTACCGGCTGAAGCACTCAGACGTATTGTCGACATCAAACTGGGGCAGGTGACCCGGCGACTCAATACCCATTATGGCCTGACCTGTGTTGTTGAAAGCGCCCTCTGTGACACGCTGGTCAGCGCCTGCCTGCTGCCGGACAGCGGCGCCCGCAATATCGACAGCCTGCTTAACCAGCAAATTTTGCCGGTGTTATCACAGGCACTGCTGGAACGTCTGGCCCATCACCCTAAACCGGCCGGGGTGATATTGGGCGCCGATGAAACCGGCGAGATCACCCTGCTATTTACTGAAACAGAAAAAACGGAGAGCCCGTCATGAACAACGCAACCCCGGCGATCATCTTTGATCACAGCCGCTACAAACTGAAAGTGTGGAAAAATACCGCGCCGCTGGATGTGGTGGCGTTTAGCGGGCAGGAAGCCTTAAGCCGGCCTTTTCGTTACGTCATTGAATTCACCAGCCCGGTGAAAGATATCAAACCGGCGCAGATGCTGATGCGGGACGCCGCGTTTACCCTGACGTCGCCCGCGATTAATCCGGGAATACGGGGAATGCCGGTGATACCGCCGGCACCGCTGCGCACAATCTACGGGGTGATCAGCGAATTTAAGCTGCTGTCCACCTCGCGGGATGAAAGCCATTATGAAGTGATCCTGGAGCCGCGGTTGGCCCTGTTGTCGAGAAGCCGCCAGTCCGCCATTTATCAAAAGATGTCGGTACCGGAAATCGTGGAAAAAATCCTGCGTGAACGTCACGGTTTTCGCGGCCAGGATTTCTTATTCACCCTGGCGTACCCCTGCCCGAAGCGGGAGCAGGTGATGCAATACGACGAAGATGACTTGCGTTTTGTGCAACGCCTGCTGGCGGAAGTGGGGATCTGGTACAAACTGACCGCGGACGACCGGCTGAAAATTGAGGTGGTGGAGTTTTACGACGATCAGCGTTACTACCAGTTAAATGTCTATATGCCGGCCCGCAATCCGTCAGGGATGCACGGCGGGGAGGAAGATGTGGTGTGGGGCATGGAAACGGCGCATCAGGTGGTGGAAGGGAAGGTGGTGACCCGGGATTATGACTACCGTGACGCGTTGCCGCAATACGGTATGGATGCTGAAGTGGATGTGACGCGGGGCGATGAGACCCTGTATGGCGAAGCGTACCATTATCGGGATAACAACTACCGGGTGTTAGGCAACCGTTACGACCTGGATCCGGCAGTGGAAAGCGGGGTGTTTTACTCCCGGCTGCAACATGAACGTTACCTGAATCGACAGACTCAACTGCGGGGATTGACGACATCTGCGACGCTGTTGCCGGGCCAGGAGTTGAAAGTCAGGGGGGAGGCCCCGGAAGCCTTCCGTAAAGGGGCGGTGATCACCGCTATTCGCAGCAGTGCGCGCCGGGATCGCAGTTTTGAAATGGCATTCACCGCTATTCCCTACGCGGAAAACATCTGTTTTCGACCTGAATTGATCCCCAAACCCCGGATAGCGGGCACCTTGCCCGCCAGGGTGAGCAGCACGGTCGTGAACGACCCGTACGGGGATATTGATAAAGACGGGTTGTACCGGGTGGCGTTTGATTTTGACCGGGCGGAATGGCCGAAGGGGGGAGAAAGCCTGTGGGTACGTCTGGCTCGTCCCTATGCGGGCGACACCTACGGTTTTCACTGGCCGTTGCTTGATGGTACCGAGGTGGCGATCGCGTTTGAAGGGGGCGACCCGGATCGGCCCTATATCGCTCATGCGCTGCACGACTCAAAACACCCGGATCACGTCACCTTGTTTAACTACAAACGCAATGTCCTGCGTACCCCGGCGAATAACAAACTGCGGATGGATGACGAACGCGGTCGGGAGCACATCAAACTGAGTACCGAATACGGCGGTAAGAGCCAGCTTAACCTGGGGTATCTGGTGGACAGTCAGAAACCGCACCCGGATAAACGGGGCGAAGGTTTTGAATTGCGCACTGATGACTGGGGCGCGATCCGGGCCGGTAAGGGGTTGTTTATCAGTGCGGATAAACAGGCCAATGCCAACGGGGAAGTACTGGCGATGAACTCGGCCATCAGTCTGGTCAAAGGTGCCGTCAACCAGGTAATGGAATGGGGAACGGTAACTCAAACCCACCTGAATTATCAGCCGGATACCGAGAGCCTGAAAACCTATTTACAGGGCGTGGATCAACTGAAAATGGCGGCCATGCTGCTCAGTGCGCCGGAGGGGGTAGGGATTGTCAGCCCACAGACCGTAATGGTGCAAAGTGGTCAGGCGCTCTATGCCCAAAGTGCGGGCGAAGTACATATCGCCAGTGCCTGCCGAATTGGGGTGAATGCGACAAAAGCTATCTCCCTGTTAGCGCAAAGCGAAGGGATGCGTATGGTGTCGGGAAAAGGGCCGTTTGCTCTGGAGTCACATGGTGATGTTCTGGGTATCACCGCATTAAAGGATGTCACGGTCAATTCAACCCAGGGCCATGTACAGATTACCGCCAAAAACGGCCTGACATTGGCGTGTGGCGGTGCGTATATCCGTCTGTCTCCGGCGGGTGAAATTGAAATTCACGGGCCGGGCCTGTTAAGCCTGAAAGGGCAGCACAAAATGGACGCCCCGGCGAAACAGGATTTTCCCTTACCTGATCTGCCTGAATCCGTGTGCAAAGAGTGTCTGAAAAAAGCGCAGGAGATGGCGCAAGGGTTTGTTTTGAGGAAATAACCGATGAATGATGATCAAATAGCCGACTGGATTGCCGTACTTGAGGCATCAGCAAAGGATGTCGGCATGCATTGCCTCGATATCATTGTGGATCAGTCCGGGGGCGAGTTCTCGCTGATCCCGGCGTTGAAGAGTTTTTCGCCTGAAATCAAATGGTGCTCGCTGTTTCAGGGATTGCCCGAAGAGATGGTGGTGGTGGATGCGCCGGTATTGATCCGGATTGATTTAACACACTCCGACCAGCGGCAATGGATGCAGGAAATTATCCTGCGCTTAAGGGAAGAACCCTTGCTGCTGATTTTATGTTCGTCATGGTCATTTGACCTGTTGTCTCGGTATTTAATTCAATGTACGAATGCCGCATACGCGGGACAGGCGGGTATTTTACGCTTTTTTGATCCGCGTATTTTTCCTGTGCTGTTTTCTCATGTGTTGGATGAGGAGCAGCAACAGCAATTACTCCGGCCCGCGTTGTTCTGGAGCTGGCTTGATCATGACGGTGTTCCTCAATTTGTTTTAGGGGCGGGCGACTCAGGGCCAGCAAATGAAACTATTGAAAAAATCGATCTGACGGATGAGCAATTTGAACACCTCTTATGCGTCTCTGATGCGTATCTTCTTGCACAGCAACTCAATGCGGATGAATACCCAGAAGTCACCGGTGAACAACGGTTCAATAGCTGCTATGCCCTGATGGTAGAGGCATCAAACACCCACGTTTTACTGGATGATGACAGAGAATCATTCGTGCTCAGGCATCTCAAATCCAGATTATCCCCCAGTGAAGGAGTCGAAGATGAAAAAACAACAGCTTAGGCTGACGGTTTTGTGTCTGTTATTGGCTGTCTGTAGCCAGTTTCCGGCACAGGCGGGAACCATTGAGGCGATTAACCATACCAAGTGGGCAATTAATCGGTTCAGTGTGGATGGTTCGCCAGGTATCGATATTATCGGACCGTACCAGGGCGGAGGGGGGGGGTGTTGCTATCGGACCCCAGATAAATGGCAACCAGGGATGACTGTTCGGGTGGATTGGGAGACAGGTGTAGGGGAAATGGATGGTTTTCCCGGTTTTGCGGATAGAGAAAAATATTATGCATGGAAAAACAAAATTGATGCCCAGAAGCGCCAACATAGCCAAGTAGTACCGGTACCCGATTATACCGGGCAGCGCACCTGTGGTATTACGGTGCATTTTTTACCCTGTGATCAAGTCAAAGTCACCACCTCCTGCAACACCTATAACAGTCCCAATTATCCAATTAAAGAACCTTTAAAAATGAAGGAGCCCAAAGTATGTCCGAAGTAATGCATACAGGCATCTCAAGTCCAGATTATCCCCCATGTGAAGGAGTCGAAGATGAAAAAACAACAGCTTAGGCTGGCGGTTTTGTGTCTGTTACTGGCTGCTTGTAGCCAGTTTCCGGCGCAGGCGGGAACCATTGAGGCGATTAACCATACCAAGTGGGCAATTAATCGGTTCAGTGTGGATGGTTCGCCAGGTATCGATATTATCGGACCGTATCAGGGCGGAGGAGGAGGCTGTTGCTATAGCGTGCCAGCGAAATGGAAACCGGGTATGACGGTCCGGGTGGATTGGGAAACTGGAGCAGGAGGTTCGGAAGGATTCCCAGGGTTCGCTGATAGAGATAAATATTTGGCTTGGGAAAAAAAAATGAATGCTTATACACGCCAACATAGTCGGGTAGTACCGGTGCCCGATTATACCGGGCAGCGCACTTGTGGCATTACGGTGCACTTCTTACCCTGTGATCAAGTCAAAGTCACCACCTCCTGCAACACCTATAACAGTCCCAATTATCCGATAAAAGAACCTTTAAAAATGAAGGAGCCCAAAGTATGTCCGAAATAAATCATAACGATGCTGTCTGGTTGCCCGCCCCTTTTCCTGCTCAGGGACGGTTGCCCGCTCGGGATTACCTGATTAGGCAAAATTGCCGCCAACAAATTAGTCAAGAGAGAGCTTACCATCAGGAGCTCTGTCTGGCTGCGGATCGTCGAGTGGCGCCGCCCTGTTGTAAGACCCTGCATGTCAGCCTGTTTTTTGACGGGACCGGCAATAATTTATATAACGACCTTTATCAGGCTGTTCCTAACCACCCAACCAATATTGCCCGTCTTTTCCAGGCGACGATTGGGGCTGGTTATGTGGGTGGCGCGTCAGGTAAGCCGTTGCTGGATGATATCGACAGCACTGGTGGAAAGTACTTTAAGTATTATATTCCCGGTGTGGGCACCCCCTTCCCGGAAATTAATGATCTGGATTACACCACTTTAGGACTGGCTGCTGCTGACCGGGGTGAAGACCGGATCAACTGGGCGTTGCTGCGGTTGATTGATGTATTAAAACGCGTATTAGCAAACGACAAAATTGATGATACTGCTTGTCAAAAATCCCTTGAGGCGATGGCCACGACATGGCACACGCTGGGCTTGGGGGGCGCGCATAACCGTTATGGCGAGTTTTATAAGCAATTTTCTGGCTTAAAACGTGAGCTAGTCATAGCCCGCAGCCAGCCGGGACGGGGCAAATCCAAACTGCTGGGGATGAAGTTGTATGTGTATGGTTTCTCCCGTGGGGCAGCAGAGGCACGGGCCTTTGTTAGCTGGCTGGCTGAACTGTTGCCGCCCCCCAAAGAGGATAACTCGAAGCCGTCGCAGTGTCTGCAAGCGAAAAACGAAACCGACCCGGAGTGTAACTTGCCCATCAGTGTGGAGTTTCTCGGGCTGTTTGACACGGTGGCGTCGGTCGGGGTGAGCCATGTGGTTCCTGTCGTTGAAGGCCATATGGCCTGGGCAGATGGTACGCAGGAGCTGCCATCGGAGGAGACTTACGGCGGGTTGGTGAAACGCTGTGTGCATCTGGTCTCGACCCATGAACAGCGACTGAGTTTCCCGATGGATTCCATTCGCCGTTCAGATGGTACCTACCCGACAGGCAGTACTGAGGTGATTTATCCCGGAGTGCATTCTGATTTAGGGGGCGGTTATCCACCGGGAGAGCAGGGTAAATCTATAGGAGAACGTGACAATCTATTACTCTCACAAATCTCATTACATGAAATGTATGCGGCAGCGTTTGAAGTTGGAGCACCATTGAAAGTACCAACTGAATCTCTACCTAAAGATTTATCTAAAGATACGTGGCGTGTAATGCCATTTGAACTCGTAGCCGAATTTAATATTGATTCACAACTTGTCAACCGCTTCAACGCCTGGCGTGAAGTCACCCTGGGCCTGGAGATGCCCAAACAACCCTTGTCGGAAGAGGAAGCTGCCCGCTTTGAACCGGTACGATCAGCTGTGGCGCTGGAGCAGGCCATGAAAAACCAGCTGGACTGGCTGACGGCCTGGCGTATCAACCGTTACGCAGGCGGTACACTGCTCAGTACGCCGTTTTTTCATGAAGCTCCTAACCGTGATGCGAAAAAAGCCCACTATGAGCAAAGTCAGCAGGCGCAGGAAGAAAAACAGCAGGCGGTGTTAAAGCAACGGAAAGCCCAGCGGACGGCTTTCGCTTCTAGCGGTGGACGGGGAGAGCCCCCAGTGTTAGCCCCAGGAGTGCCGGATTTTGACCCGGAAACTGCGCAGAATCAGTTGCGGGAAGCAGCTGCGGAATTTAGCCGTGACTACCGGGGAGAACGGCGTGAAATACACAGTGTGAAGCAATTTGTTGTTGATGACATTCTGGGCAATGCCCTTTATCTGTTGAACAGTGATGATGAGGATAAGGAATATCAGCAAATGAAAGCGGCGGGAGAGGTGTTGGTCAAACGGCTTTTTCGGTCAGTCCCGGCGGGAAAAACCGGTCAACCAGAATCACCGGAGTCATTGCTGGTCGACCTGTATGACAATCAAGTGCATGATTCCCGCGCCTGGTTTATGTACTCTACGTTGGATACGCGCGAGCCGGAGGGCGGTTATTTCCGTTACCGGGTGATTTACTTCGGCAAAATGTGTAATAAACCCCTGTCGCTTTTGACGGTGGGCGGCAATGTGGTGGGGGCCGCGTCACCGGTTGGCAGTGCCTTGTTTATCTTCAAACGGAAAAAAGTCGGCAACATGGTGGCGGATGCCATCGACGAAGTTCATTTTACTCAGCTGGACGTGAGCGCCCACGATTTATCCACCCGGGAACTGATCCCCATGTTACCGGATGCAGAGCAGACGAAAGCGTTCACCCATCATGTGGGCGAGGTGACCGGTCAGCAGAGACAGTTTATCGAAGCGCGGCGATTGCAAATCGGCAAAGAGAATCTCAAAGCGCGTTGGGCAGGAAAGACGCTGGAACTGACTCCGCGAGGGGAGCCGGAGAAATGAAAAATGTTATCCGTCAGGGCGATAGCCTGCGCGAATACGGCGGCAAAGTATTGTCGGGCCACTATCTGTGTTTTGGTCAACCGATAGCCTGCAAGGGTGATCCGGTTAAGTGTAACCGGCATGGCATGACCACCATTGCTCAGGGGAGTGCATCCTGCCTGATAGAGGGTCAGCCAGTGGCATTACACGGTCATCGTTGTGAATGTGGTTGTACGTTAGTCAGCTCTTTTCCCGATTATCAGGTGGCGTCATGAAAACCCGTCCCCTTTTTCCACCTTATCGGCAGGCTTCACCTCCCCGTTTTAAACGCTGGTTGGCAGCAGGCGCCGGAGGGGTATTGCTGGTCAGTAACCTCGTCGCGCTGATAAGACCTGAAATCGATGACGCTTCAGCCTTGTACGCCATGATCCCCGGACTGGCGGCGTTATGGCTGTTATGTCTGCTATTCCGCTGGCTGTTTTACCGTTTTGCCCGGCATAACGCCTGGATTTATCAGCAACAGGTTGAGTGGGTGCAGCAACGTTGGTGGCGCAAACATCGTCAGCAGATGGCGCTGGCGGACTGGGTGTTGGTCGGGCCGCTGGGGATCACGCCTGATGTGTGGCTGAGTGTGATTAATCAGTCCCATTGTCGCCCGGAGCCCCTCAGGGAAAAAACCGGTCCGGCAGTTCGCCTGTTGCGTTCTTTTGTCTCGGATAGTGAGCAACGGGAAATCCAATTGGCGAAAATGGCGGTGAATCAGTGGCGAAGCCAGCATCAGGAATCCTTGAAGTGTACGCCGCTGCACTGTTACTGGCTGGGCTCTGCCGCTGTCTGGCAGGGGTTTGCCGCCCAGATGGCGGTGCGGTTTCCTGATGTGGTGTTACCTGAACAGCCGCAATACTGGCGCGGTATTGACACCCTGGATGAGATGATTGACCTGCTGAATGCGACAACAGGCAGTCAGGCGACTATTTTGTGCGCAGGTTGCCAGTGTGTGGTCAGTGAGGCGGAGTCAGCCTTGCCGGCGGGTGAAGCGGCTTTTATTTGGTTGCTGAAAAAAACCGGCAAAGTGGCGTTGACCCGCGGTGAATATTTTCAGACTCAAGAGGATGAACAGGTTATGGATGTGGCGGCCCGGGCGCTGATGCAGGCGGATATCACCCAGCCACCGGAACCCTGTTTTCTGTTTTCCCAGCCGGAGGTTTCCTCACTGGAAGAGACCGGCTGGAATGTCACTCAACATGTGCAGGATCTCAATTGGGGCAATATTGGCGGGATGGAAGCGGTCGTGGTGCAAACACTGGCGGCTATCTCGGCGGAAAATACCGGCCAGCCCTGTGGGTGGTTAGCCCGTGATCCTCAACATGCTTTAGCGTTTGGAATAGTGAAATCTTATGGCACTGCAAGAGAATAAATTACAACCTGTTTCAGTGGTGAATACACTCATCTTACTGGTGGGAACCATTACCCTGTTGGTTTCGTTAGTTGGCCTGGGATGGTGGTTTTGGGGAGAACACCAAACCACGGATACCGAGACGTTCAATCATTTGTTACGGGTTTGTGGAATAGCCTGGGTGCTCATGGTGGTGGTGAGTATGCTGGGTTTTATCACGGTTACGTTGTTTGTCAAAAACAAAGTGACTGACACGAAGCCGGATACCCGGCCACTTTTTCCCGTCAGCAAACCGTATAATTATGGTGATTTAGGCGATCGCCTGTACCGTCGTTACGGGATGTTCTGGTGGTATAAAGTCCGTATCTTGTTGTTGGTGGGCGAACCTGAACAGGTGGAAGCCATCGCGCCGGGGCTGACCACCCAACACTGGCAGGAGGGCCATCGTACGCTCCTGCTGTGGGGCGGCAGTTTGCAAACTGAACCCGATGCCGCGCAACTGGCGGCCCTGCGTCGCTTGCGCCGTTTCCGTCCGCTCAACGGTATCGTCTGGGCGCTGACCGAACAACAAAGCGCCCAACCGGGCTGGATGGATAAAGCCCTGCGGATGTTGCAGAAACAGGCCCAACAGTTACGCTGGCAGGCACCTGTCTATTTGTGGCAGGTGTGCCACAGTATCTGGTCACAAGAAGGACGGGTGACTCAGGCAGTGGGGGGCTTTTTTCCTGAACGCTGTACCCCCGAGATTGTGGAAACCCAGCTGCAACAGTTGATTGACCCGATACGCAAGCGGGGGATGCAGCAACTGTTGCCCAAGAATGCCCAT
This sequence comes from Photorhabdus thracensis, assembly GCF_001010285.1. Lineage (GTDB taxonomy): Bacteria > Pseudomonadota > Gammaproteobacteria > Enterobacterales > Enterobacteriaceae > Photorhabdus > Photorhabdus temperata. Next base: position 821,922 of record NZ_CP011104.1, read on the forward strand.
GATTTTTTGTATCGGCTAGCCTCCACGCTGGAGAAAAAAGGCATTGACCACTGGCGCAAGGTATTGACGCCGTGGCTGGCGGAGTACGCTCAGGTCGTGTCGCTGCGTGGCCTGATGTTCAGTCTGCCGTTGGAAGCGACCCCGGATGCAGGACCGCAAAGCTGGTTGCCCGATGCTGCCTGGCAGGGGGTATTAGATGACAGTCTGCACTGGCATGGCAGACGGGTCGGATGGATCCAGCGGCGCAACGTTTATAACGGCCTGATGGCCCTGGCCTTATTATGGGGAGCAGGCAGTGTGCTCTCCTTTTTCACCAACCGCGACCAGATAATGGCAGTCAACGCGGCGGTGACTGATTTGCAAGCCCGTCCTGAGGCGTCCGACGCCCAGTTGATGGCGTTTAAGGCTCTGCGCGATGAAATGGGCCGGTTACAATATCGGGCCGAACACGGTGCGCCCTGGTATCAGCGTTTCGGGCTGAATCAAAATCAGCCGTTATTGACGGCGGTGCTGCCGTACTACACCCAGATAAATAACCGCCTGATACGGGATAAAGCCGCGGCGATACTGCACCAAAAATTGAGCGCCCTGGTGAATTTGCCGCCGGGCAGCCCGCAACGAGCCTTCCGGGCGAAAGCCGCGCACAACCAACTCAAAGCCTATCTGATGATGGCGTACCCACAAAAAGCGGATGCCGCGTTTTTAACCCGCGTCCTCAGTGAAAACGAACCGGATCGGGCCGGTATTGCCCCCGGCGTCTGGCTGAGTGCCGCGTCGGATTTGTGGGATTTTTATGCAGAAAATCTGCCCGCCCATCCTGAATGGCGGATTACGCCGGACACGGCGTTGGTCAGTCAGGTGCGCCGGATATTGCTGGCGCAGATGGGGCAGCACAATGCAGAAGCCACGCTCTACCAGCAGATGCTGCAATCGGTGGAGCAGGATTATGCCGACCTGACCTTAAGGCAGATGACCGGCGACACCGAGGCGGAGCAGCTGTTTACCACCACGCGGGTGGTGCCGGGGATGTTTACCCGTCAGGCGTGGGAAGGGCAGATACAGAAAGCGATGGATAACGCGGTGGCCTCTCGTAAGGAAGCGATTGACTGGGTACTGAGTGATAACCGTCAGGCCGTCCCGGCTGCGGTGTCACCGGCAGAGCTGAAAGCCCGCCTGACCGCCCGTTACTTTACTGATTTCGCCGGGGCCTGGCAGGATTTTCTCAACAGTCTGCGCTGGAATAAAGCGCGTAATCTGTCCGAAGTGACAGACCAGTTAACCCTGATGGCGGACGGGCGTCAGTCCCCGCTGATAGCGTTAATGAACACCGTAGCGTATCAGGGGCAGACCGGCCAGCAAGGCCCGACACTATCGGCGTCACTGGTGAAATCCACGAAGACGTTGCTGAATAAAACGGCGGTGCCGGTGATTAACCCGCAAGCCCCCGAACTGAGCGGGCCGATGGACCGCACCTTCGGTCCGTTACTGGCGCTGATGGGGAGAAATAAGGCATCGGATGTAATCACGGCGGACAGCAACCTCAACCTGCAAACCTTCCTGACCCGAGTCACGCAGGTGCGGCTGAAACTGCAACAGATGGACAACAGTGACGACCCCTCGGAGATGGCGGGCAGGCTGGCCCAGACGGTGTTTCAGGGCAAAAGCACCGACCTGACCGAAACGCAAGGCTACGGCAATCTGATGGCCGCCAGTTTGGGTGACCAATGGCGCGGTTTTGGTCAGACGATGTTCGTGCAGCCATTAAACCAGGCGTGGCAGGGGATACTGAAACCGTCTGCGGCCAGCCTGAATGCCCAGTGGCGGACGGCAATAGTGGCTAACTGGAATACCGCCTTTGCCGGTCGTTACCCGTTTGCCGGTGGGGAGAGTGACATTTCATTGCCGATGTTGGGGCAGTTTATCCGCCCGGACACCGGGCGCATTGAGCAGTTTTTGACGCGCCAGTTAGGCGGGGTGCTGCATAAAGAGGGTAACCGCTGGGTGCCGGACAGGGTGAACAGTCAGGGGTTGCAGGTTAATCCGCGTTTCCTGAAAGCGGTAAATCAGCTCAGTCAGTTATCGGATGTGCTGTTTGCGGACGGCAGTCAGGGGCTGCGGTTTGAACTGCGTGCGCGAGCTGCACGGGATGTGGTGGAAACCGACCTGACGATAGACGGGCAGAAATTGCGTTACTTCAACCAAATGGAAAGCTGGCAGCGTTTTCGCTGGCCGGGGGAGACCTATAAACCGGGGGTGATGCTGACCTGGACCAGCGTCAATGCCGGGGCGCGGCTGTTTGGTGATTATCCGGGAACCTGGGGGCTCATTCGCTGGCTGGAACAGGCGAAGGCGGAAAAGCTGGATGAAAGCCGTTACCGGCTGACATTGATGATGCCGGACGGTTTACCGGTGACCTGGATATTACGCACGGAAATGGGCAGCGGGCCGCTGGCGTTATTGAAACTGCGGGGATTTACGCTGCCGAAAGCGATTTTTGACACGACACCGGGTGATGACCAGGTCATCTCACCGGTCGATGACGATGACCTGACGGAGGGATCATGTTGCAACGATTGATAACAACCTGTCTGGGTGAGCGTGATGTGTTGGCCCTCGCCCGAGAGCAGACTGAACGGTGGACGACGTGGTTGTTGCCCATTAGCGCGGAGGCGCCGACCGGGGAGGATCCGGTTCATCACGATGATTTTCAGCGCATGCGCGAAGAGGTCAATAAACTCAGTGGCATTGATACGGCCCTTATCTGTCAATTGGCGGAAAAACTGCTGATGACCCACTGCAAAGATGTTCGCGTGGTGACCTATTACGTCTGGGCGCGTCTGCATCAGGAGGGTGAAAACGGTCTGGCTGAGGGGTTGACGTTGTTAGCCGCGCTGGCGGACCGTTTTGGCGAAACCTTGCTACCCCATCGGGCAGGCAGCCGTCAGGCCGCGCTGGTGTGGCTGACTGGGAGCAAAATTCAGGCCAGTTTATCCCGCTACCCGGAAGTGAATCGCGCCGATTTTGAACGTGTGCTGGCCGCGCTGGCGTTACTGGAACACGTGTTTGCCGACTGGGACGAGGCGGCTCGTCCCACCCTCGCCGGGCTGGCGGGACCACTGGAAACACGTCTGGCCCAATCGGGCGGTGTTGACGCTGTGGTGCCGCAAACTATCGCACAGACCGATTCGGCGAACGGTGACGTGCCGTCACTCGTCGTGCGGCCCGTGCAGTCCGGGCGTGATTTGCTGGAACAGGCGCGTGAACTGGCGCGTTATCTGCGTGATCAACCGCAAGGGTGGTTATCCAGTCATCGCCTGATGAAAAGTCTGCGTTGGGATACCGTCCATCAGTTACCGCCACAGGATACCACTGGACTAACCCGTTTGGTGCCGCCTCGTACTGAATACCGGGCGCAGTTGAAACGGCTCTACCGGCAACAAAGTTGGCGTGAGTTGTTGGCGCAGGTTGACCGGATGTTTGCGGAAGGGGTTAACCACTTTTGGCTCGATTTACAGTGGTATCTCTGTCAGACATTAAGCAAATTGGGCCATCCTGATGAAAGTTGGGCGGATATTGTGAAACAGGATCTGAGCATCCTGCTTGGGCGCCTGCCGGGGCTGGAGAATTTGGCTTATAACGACGGAACACCGTTTGCGGATGAGGTGACCGGTCAGTGGATAGCGCGGGACGTGATGGCGGCCCAGGACCACGGGTTACCGGACGCCCCTCCGGCACAGGGTGAGAATGACATTCTGGCGCTGGAAGCGGAGGCGTTACAACTGGCGGACAGTGAAGGTATTGAGGCTGCGTTGCGTTGGCTGGGGCAATTGCCGGGGATCATGGGGGTGCGTCCCCGCTGGCTCCAGCGCTTGTTGATGGCGCGGGTGGCAGAGCAGTACGGCAAAAATGAGATGGCGTTGCATCTGCTTGCGGAGCTGGACACCGACGAACCGTTGGGTCTGAGTGATTGGGAACCGGCGCTGATGTTTGAAGTGAAAGCCCGGCAACTTAAGTTGTTGCGGATGAAAGCGCAGCGGGGCGAGCAGGATAAAGCGCTGACGGCACAACGCAGGGAAACATTGCTGGCCGGATTGGTGGCGATTGATCCGGTCAGGGCGGCGGTGCTGTGTAGCTGATTGCCCTTGGAACACGGCAGGGCAATCTTATCCCTGTCCGACCCGTTTTACCCTCTTCACTGTATTTATTCTGAACCCTTTATTTGAGGACAATCCGATGGATGATTTAATCCTGCGCTACTACGAGGCAGAAATGCGCTACCTGCGTGAAGCGGGCAGAGAGTTTGCAAAAGCCTATCCTGACCGGGCGGCCATGCTCAATCTGGATAGAGTCGGCACACGTGACCCCTATGTGGAGCGTCTGTTTGAAGGCTTTGCCTTTCTGATGGGCCGCCTGCGCGAGAAGCTGGATGATGACTTGCCGGAGTTGACGGAAGGGCTGGTCAGTTTGTTGTGGCCGCATTACCTGCGCACGATCCCTTCACTGTCCATTGTGGAACTGGGCGCGGATTGGGCACAGTTGAAACAGCTGAAAAATCCGGTGCAGGTGAAAAAGGGCTTTGAGGTGCTTTCGCAACCGATCGGCCCACAACAGACCCGGTGTCGCTATACCACCACCCAGGCGGTTCAATTGTTGCCTATGATGCTGACTGACGCCGCCCTTAAGGCTGAACCGGATGGCCGTTCTGTCATTCGCTTGCGGTTTGAGTGCGGAACTTTGGTGGACTGGCGCCAGATTGATTTGAGTTGTTTGCCACTGTACCTGAGTGCGGACAGCCCGCTGGCCTGTGCATTACATCGGGCATTGACCCTTCAGACGCAACAGCTTTATTTACGCCTGCCCGACCAGCCTGACCGCCAGCCGTTTGACGGGGGATTCTCGCCGCGGGGATTTGGCGATGAGGAAAGGCTGTGGCCGAAAGGGGACAGTGCGTTCAGTGGTTATCAGCTGCTGCTGGAGTATTTTACCTTCCGCGAGAAATTCATGTTTGTTGCGCTTTGTGGGCTGGAAAAGCTGACGATCCCCGACAGAACGCCGTGGTTTGAGCTGGATGTGGTGCTGCGTGAAAGCTGGCCTGGTGAGTGGCCGTTTTCTGCGGAGCATATCCGTTTGCATTGCGCCCCGGTGATTAATCTGTTTCCGCTGGAATCCGATCCGTTGCCGCTGTCGCCGTTGAAAACGGAGTATTTGCTGCACCCGATGCGCCTTCAGGACGGGCATACCGAGATTTATTCGGTGGATGCGGTGGTCTCCTCAAAACGCAGTGAGCACCAGTCGTATGTGCCCTTCAGTAGTTTCCGCCACAAAGGCGGTATGCTGCGCCATGACGCGCCGGAGCGTTACTACCATACCCGGGTGAAACGAGGGCCGTCGGGTTTGTACGACACCTGGCTGATTCTGGGCGGGGAGGCGGTTGATAATAATGCGGGATCGCGTGAAGAAGAAAATCTGTCACTCACGATGACCGGCACTAATGGGCAACTGCCTCGCCGGGCATTGCAGGAGACGCTGTTGGATACGGCGGTGTCTCCCCCGTTGGCGGGACTGACCGTGCGTAATCTGTGTGAACCGACATTGCCATGTTATCCGCCAAACCGGGATCGCTTTCACTGGCGGGTACTCAGTCATCTCGGCTCCCATTTCCTCAGTTTGATGGATAACCCGGAAGTGTTGCGCGGTACGCTGGCGCTGTACGACTGGACCGACGATGACATGAACGCGCGCCGTCTGGCAGCCATTGTGGCGGTGAAACATGGGCTTATCGAACGGTTTGAGCAGGGATGCCTGCAACGGGGGGTGCATATCGAAGTCACGCTGGACAGCAATGGCTTTTCAGGGGCCGGGGATATCTGTCTGTTCGGGGAGATGCTCAGTCGCTTTTTTGCCTTGTACACCGATATCCATTTGTTTAACCGGCTGACGCTGATCTTACAACCCACAGGGGAACGTTTGTTATGGCAAGAGAAACACAGTCAGTGCATTCCCGGCTAATGTCCGTACTGAAAGCCGATATTTCGACGCTCAATTTCTATCAGTTCTGTCAGGCCATTGAGCGCACGGTCCCGGATCGGCACCCCCTGGGCAGTACGGATAATCCCGCCGATGACGTGATACGTTTCCGGCCCCATCCGGGGATGGGGTTCCCTATCAGTGAACTGAAAACGATAGAAACGGACAGTCGTCATCCGGATCGTCCACCGACGGCCAGAACCACCTTTATGGGGCTGTACGGCGTGGATTCCCCGTTGCCGACCGCTTACCTGAATGATATCGCCCAACACCGGGAAGGACATGACGCGGTTGAAGCCTTTCTGGATATGTTTAATCACCGGATATTCACTCAGTTTTACCGTATCTGGCGTAAATACTCCTACCCGGCGACGTTTGCCGCCGGGGGCAGCGACCAAACATCTCAGTGTTTACTGGGGCTGATTGGCTTGGGTATCCCGGGCAGTCAGCAGCAGATTACCACGCCGGCCTCCCGTTTTCTGGCGTTGCTCAGTGTAATGCGTCTGCCGACCCGGACGGCGGAAGGGGTATCGGCGCTGGTGACGTTGCTGGCGCCGCAGACCCGTGTCGTGGTGACGCCATCCTGCCCGCGGCAGATCCATCTGATGCAACCGGCCGGTTTTTCAGACTCGCAGCCGATTTCCCTGTCGCAACGTACCGTGCTAGGCAGGATCGGCACGGATATCAACAGTCAGTTATTGCTGGCGTTGCACACGGATTGCCCGGAGGAAGCGCGGGGCTGGCTGCCGGGCGGGCAATTGCAGACGGATTTATTCGTGTTGTTGCGCGTTTATCTGGGCTGGCGGTACCGGGCCCGGCTGCAATTGACCCTTCAGACCCGAATATTACCGGTGCCGGTGTTGGGCAGCGAGAAGCCGGTTCAACTGGGGCTGACTGGGGTGTTAGGGCTGAAGGCTGAAGATAATCGGGGAGCGGTACCTGACAAAATGACGGTGGATCTGGGGGATTATCAGGGGCTACCGCCGAATAATCATCAAAACACAGGAGGACACGATGTTAACTATGCCTTTATATAAAGCCGTGCCGATGATAGCGGCAATAACCTTACTGTTGACCGGCTGCGGTCTGACTCAGACGGTAACGGAGGGCACGGTATCCGTTACACATGCCCTTTTTCATCGACAGGTGAAAACATTGCGGCTGGATTTTACGCCCCGGGCAGCGGTCAACACGGATAGCGGGGAAAATGTTGCCCTGTCTGTCCCTGCGCTGGTCCGGGTTTATCAGTTGCGGGATAACAACGCGCTGGAAAAAGCGGATTACGCAGATTTGCTGGAGAACGGTGACCGTGTACTCGGCACCGATTGTCTGGCGAGCGGCGAGGTGGTGGTCAAACCGGGGGGACATGCCGCTCTCAATATGCCGATGGCGGCACAGGCGAAATATGTTGCGGTGGTGGGGCTGTTCAGACGACCCGATTTAACCGGGGCGACCTGGCGCACCCTCATCAAGCGCAATGCGCTGTTACCGGATAAGCCCCGCACGATTGAATTGAATGCCGGTGGCTTGACTCTATTGCCTGAAAAGGAGTGAGTTGATGAAAAAGAAAATCAACAAGCCTTCTCTGCATGAATGCCTTTTCGGCAACTTTAGCGGCGGTTTGGATTTGCATCAGGTCAGCGAAGAAAACCAGGTGATTTTATCGGTACTGGACAATATGCAGTGTATCCTCAATTGCCGGGCGGGTTCACTGACCCATCTGCCGGATTATGGCCTGCCTGATCTCAGTACTATCCTGCAAGGATTACCCGCGTCGTCACAGCGTTTGATCTCGACGATTGAACACACGCTGTTGACCTATGAACCCCGCCTGAAGCAGGTCAGTGTCACGTTATTGCCGGAGATCGAACCGGCGCATTTGCGTTATCACATCCACGCCGAACTGAAAGGGGTGGGGCGGGTGCATTTTGACACGGAATTTGTCCCGGAAGGGAAAGTCTTGATCCGCCATCTGCGCCAGCAAGGGCGGATAGATTAATCTTTGATGAGGCTATAAGGAAAGTGATGACTGAAAATACTGTTTATACCGGGGGTGACCCCCGTACACGACCTGAATTCTGTGCATTAAAAGCAGAAATGAGCAAACTGAGCCATCCGGCACGGCCTGACGTTGATTGGGCCAGAGTTGAACAGCTTTGTTTGACGTTATTTCAGGTCAACGGTGTAGAACTGCAAAGTGCCGCCTGGTATACACTGGCCCGTGCGCAACGGGCTGGACTAGCGGGTATTCATGAAGGATTGGCACTGATTGAGGGGTTAGTGGCCCATCAATGGTCGCAATTCTGGCCTCAAGCGACACAGGCGCGGGTTAAAATTTTCGCCTGGCTGGTTGCACGGTTGCAGCAAACGTTGCGGGCTTGTGTCTTCGCCTGCATCGATTTGCCGCTGATTTACCGTACAGAAAAGACCCTTGAACAGTTGTGTGAAGAGTTGCAACGTCTGGAGCTGAAACATGTCAGCCAACTCGATAGCCTCCGTGTGCAGCTTCACAACAATGCCCGGCGCTTAGAGAGAGTGGCTCAGGAAAAGGGGGGGATGCCTGTCTCTGTTTCCTCAGCACAACTTGGGGACAATGCTATTTTGACGCCTCTGGAACCTGCTCAGCCCTAACGGATATATATGGTGCGTGAAACTGCCGCCCGTGTACAACCCCAAGTCAACGTGGTCCGAGTTTTACCTGTGCCCCGTTGGAAAGTCTGGCACGGTTTTGTCGCGGGTGTCGCGTTGTGTGCGTTGGCAGTGACCAGTGTTTGGTGGGTGAAAGGTATGCGACAAGCGCCGCCGCTGGCGCAGACATTGCAAGTGACCACGCAGCCTTTGCCGCGGACCTTGCTCCCAGCGCAACTTGCCGAGTTACGTCACCCAGACAATGCCGTGTTGTTGAATCAGTTGCAGGAGAAAACGCTGGCAGCCAGCCGGTCGCAACTGGCAAGTTTGGATACCTTGCCTGTGTTATGGCGATTGACGTATGGGGTGCAGCTATTACACCAACTGCGAACATTATGGCCAGCCAAACGGTGCGAGAGATGGAGAAACAGTGGCAACAGCAACGTAAAGCTACAGCGTTACCTGTCTCTGAACTGGAAAATTACCACCTGGCTCAATCGCGTCTGCAACGATTAGCGGCCCGCCTTGATGGGCTGGATGAAAGACGCGGTCGTTATCTCACCATGCTTTTCGCGGGAAGCCCCTTCCTTTCAGGTAGGGGAGGATGTCAAGGCCCTTTTTTAAGGTGATTGTTAGAAATGGTATTTATTCAGCGCCTAAAAATCCCCTAAAGAGGGATTGAGTACAGAGAAAGTTTGTGCCTGGTGCAATGTTACTTATATGTTGATATCACGTCGAAAATTTTGCTCAATAATAACTTTATATCTTCCGGAGTCATCGTGTCTAATTTTTGTTTGAATTTATTAGCATCTGTGTATGAAGTTGAACCCGATGTGTCTAAGCCTAGAATTAACCACTCAATTGACGTATTGCTGGCGTGTGCAAGTGCAGCCACTTTATCAATTGATGGGTAAGTTAAACCGTTTAAGTAGCTCCAGATTGCTGTTTCTGACAGACCACAACGTCGGGCAAATGTGGCGGTGGGCTCATCTTGCATGGCTTCACGTAAACGCCGACCAAAATGAGTGATTCTATCATCAAGGATCCCTAAAATTAACCATTCTATTGACGTATTGCTGGCGTGTGCAAGTGCAGCTACTTTATCAATCGATGGGTAAGTTAAACCGTCCAAATAGTTCCATATCGCTTTATCGGACAGACCACAACGCCGGGCAAATTTGGCGGTGGATTCATTTTGCATAGCTTCACGTAAACGTTGACCAAAATGGGTGACCCTATCGTCAATGATCATGCGATCTGGCTTATTATTTTTTTTACCTTTTTGAGTGGTTTTTTCTTCGTATGAATCTGTCATTGAGTAGTTTCTCGCAAATTTGAGAAAAAAAGTGGTTTTGGCTTTACATCTTCTTTTTTATTCAATATTGTCTACCTATAAATAATCATTTATGGTTCTTATCAGAACACGTAAGCCTACCATGCCCATATAATATATGCGAGCAGGCAGGATTGGTATTGCATAATTAAAAAATCTCGGTGAAATTTTGCGCAAAAGTGTTATTTATGAACAATCGGATAGACAATGAAATTAGTTTACATGTGAAAATATAACCATATGTCACCATAATAAGAAGTTTCATTGTGAAACAATATCATCTTTTATTTTATAAATAGAATAAAATCATCGTATTTTTTGACGAATAAATTATTGTGACCTAATCTTTCCTTCAAAGAATATATTATTTAATTAAGTAAGGATTTTCTATGTCAAATAAGAAAGCCAATCAGCCGAATAATATCGATCCGCAATTAATTCATATGTGGGAAAAAAGTCATGAGCCTTGGGGAGCTAAAGATCTGCAATCAAGGTTTATCTATGCTAATCCGGCTTTCTATCAATTGCTCAACTTGCCTGAAGATTTCGATATTACGGGGCTTTCAGCGGGAGAATTACCCTCATCTACCGCAGAACATGAAGAAGAATTCTGTCATCAAGATCAAAAAGTTATTCAAACTATGCAAACAGTTACGTCACTTGAAACTCACCTGTTTGGAAAAAATAACATCAAGCAAACCTACCGCTGTGATAAATACCCACTTTGTGATGAAAATGGTCACTGCATCGGTATCATTTTTCATCTGTCCAAAGTTCAAAATTTTTCTACTGCTTACTACTATGAAAGAACCTCTCCGGCGGCGCTGGAATTCACACCGCCTAATGACATACTGACGCAAACAGAGTGGGAAGTGCTCTTTTTGACCTTGCGCTCACTGGATGAAGAAGGCATCAGCAAAGAATTAATGTTAAGTACAGAAGACGCCATTAACCATATTCAGTCAATTTACCAAAAATTTAATCTGCCACGGCATATAGAATTGAAAGATTTCTGCAAAGAAAATAACTTAGATCGTTATGTTCCTGAAAAGTTTGTTACTATCGGTAGTAGGGGATTATAAATTTATCACTAACATAACTGTACAATAGGATTTTACTATGAAAGACACTAATCAGATAACTATTTCATCGCAAATAGTCAATACTATGGGAATAAATAATGATCCATGGGGAATCAAAGACAAAAATTCATGCTTCATTTATGGTAATCTGGCCTTAAAGTCTCTCAAGAATTTCTCAGACTCATTTGATTTTGAGGGGCTTTATGATGATGAACTCCCCTGGAATGGCGCTGAATTTGCAAAAGAATTTGTTGCACATGATAAAAAAGTGATGGAAAAAAATAAAAGAATATGTTCACTTGAAACTCATGTTTTTGGGAAAGAAAAAATTCTGTCATCTTATTTCCAGGAAAAATTTCCAATTTATGATGATAAAAATGAATGCATTGGGATCCTTATTCATGTATGGAAAGCTCAGGATTTCTCATTGACTCGTCTGTATCATGGAAAACTTCCTGCCTCCATTATGTTTCAGCCGCCAACTGATTTATTTACACAACGGGAATGGGATGTTATTTTTCTCTCCTTACATAAATACACCAGTAAACAAATCGGGAAGATATTGAATATTTCCTATCGCACTGTTGAAGCCCATATATTCCGGATATACAAAAAGATCGGCGTTAACTCCTGTTATCAATTGGAAGAATATTGTCGCCTTAATGATTTTGATCTCTATGTACCAGAAAGATTTGTGCACCCAGAAAGCAGAATGTTTATTTAACCCTTTATAGCGGGCTTTTTATGAAGAAGAACTATATGATATCGCCTCAGATTATCAATACAATGGAATTAAGCAATGAACCGTGGGGAATAAAAGATAGTTCTTCATGTTTTATTTACGGTAACTTAGCATTAAATTCTATTAAGAATTTCCCTGACTCATTTGATTTTGAGGGGCTTTATGATGATGAACTCCCTTGGGATGGCGCTGAGTTTGCAAAAGAATTTATTGAACATGATAAAAAAGTGATGGAAAAAAATAAAAAAATATGCTCACTTGAAACTCATGTTTTTGGGAAAGAAAAAATTCTGTCATCTTACTTTTTGGAAAAATTTCCAATATATGATGATAAAAATGAATGCATTGGGCTCCTTTTTCATGCATGGAAAGCCAAAGACTATTCATTATCCTATCTGTATCAATATTATGATAAACTCCCCCCATCCATTCTGTTCCAACCTCCGACAGATTTTTTTACTGAACGTGAGTGGGATATTATTTTCTTTTTTTTACAGAAATACACAAGAAAGCAGATTGGTACAATATTGAATCTTAACTCTAGTGCAATTGAAAACCATATGATCAGGATATATCATAAAATAAACATTAACTCCCGTCTTCAATTAGAAGAGTACTGTCGAGTCAATAATTTTGATCGCTATGTGCCCGAAAAATTCTTATTATATTAGCGTCTTGTATTCTTAGGTTACTCTGTCTATCGTATTAACATGAAGTAATCTTATCTTGAATGCCTAATTGACCAATGCAGAAGGAATATAACGCGTAATCCTTATCGGTTATGTTTATTTTTGCCTTCTATTATACCGTATTTTCAATTATTTTTTATTTATGATAAATTGGGATCATTATTACCAGCAAGAACATGCACTTATACATTAAATAATTTAATGAAACATAATGTTTTTAAGGACTGCTTTATATGAATCAATCGAGATGCAAAAATTTTCCTTTAATTACGCATCAGTTAACAAATATGTGGGATAGAAGCTCTGAACTGTGGTTTGTAAAAGATAGAGAATTCCGTTTAATTTATGCGAACAGAGCATTTATTAAAGTTAACAAACTCCCTAAAGGTTTTGATGTTATTGGGTATTCTGAAAAAGAATTATTGACACCGTTTCATCATCTTGCCGATTTGTTTGAAGAGCACGACCGTAAGGTTTTAACACAGATGCAGCGAATCTCATCTATAGGGATTTACCCTTTTGGAAAAGGTGAACTATTTAGAGCTTATTTTTATAATAAATTCCCATTAATGGATGAAAATAATCAATGTATTGGTGTCGTTTCCCATGCAAGAGAAATAGAATATTTTGCGATGGCTCATTATATTAAACATCATATGTTTACCCCTGTTAAGCTTAAGCCGCCAAATAATATATTAAGAGCGAAAGAGTGGGTGGTTATTTTTCTGTTTTGCTGCGGTCTCAGTAATAAAGATATAGCCGTCGAAATGGGTATTTCATGCCGTACTGTGGAGAAATATTTTGAATTTATCTATGAGAAACTTTCTGTTGGATCAGTTATGGAGTTAAGATTACTTTGTAAAGAAAATGGCTATGATCTTTATATTCCACCAAGATATAATAAACTTATTGGCTATTTTTTATTAAATTAGCATTACGGTCGAACAATTTTTAGGGATTTGTATAGTAGTTACTCATTATCTAATGATTTATGTGATCATTAGATAATATTTTTATGGAATTATATGAACCTTCAGTAAAGGGTTCTATTTATCTTTTCTTCGTTATATCTATATATTGTTATAACATATCGGATATTGTACTTGTGTAACACTTGACTGATCGCTGCCATTTTTTCTTCTTTATATGGGGCATCGAAACGCAGCATAGGAGCGGTCTGACACCAGACCAAAGAGCAGGGCACGAGCATACTTTGACTGCTATTCATCCAAAGAAAACTCTTGCCCGATAATCATCGCACCAACCCGCTTTTTTAAGCTTGTTCCTTTGGCTCGGTGCCCCGCAATCGCATTGTTTGACCAGATTCAGGACGATACGACGGAATAAGGCCAGATTCTCAACTGCACCCTCCAGAACAATTCGTGAATCATCTTCTTTAAAGACCACATCAAGAATATAGTGCTGGGTATTTTCAATCCGCCAATGCTGGCGAATATAATATCCCAGTGATTTATGCTTGGGCGAAAGGGAACTCACATAATAAGACGTGTCCACCGTTCCTTTGCCATTTTGTGTCCGGTGACGTTCTACGGCGATAATGCTACGAATGGTCGGCCATTTCTCGATTAATTCTGCCGTAAATTGGGGCTTTAACTGAAACACATAACGCTCTTCACGCCGGCCATGGGCTTCTTGCTTAACTTCCGTGATAATTTTTTCTTTACCGGCATCAAACACCGCCTGAAATTGCGATTGGACGGCTTCCCACAGATGGGGTTGATTTTTTTTCACCTGAACCACGACATGGGCTTTCTTTTCGCTGATTTTTTCCAGCGTTTGGCGCTGACAATGCAAAGCATCCAGCGTGACGATGCTGCCTTTCAGGTCAAGGATATCCAACATCTGCCGCACGATACTGATTTCCCCGTTTTTCGTGGCAGTGGCTTTCTGGCTCAGGACTAATCCTTGTTCCGTATCATATGCCGTGACCAGTTGGACGGCGTTTTGCTTTTCATTACGGTAGGCGCGTCGCAGAACTTTTCCATCGAAGGCAATGACCGGTTTCCCTGCCTGTTCACGTTGTTCATTGATCCAGTTGAGCAAAGCCTCCAACAGCGAATCAAGTTCAATAGCGCGCACAATTCTGGCAACCGTGTGTCGGCATGGTATTCCACTGAGAAAGGGGCGATATTTTTTCAGCCACGTAATTTTGGCCCGACCATAAGTTTCAATATCTTGCCAACCTTCAGCGCCAGCGAGAATGGCGCTGATGACAAGAAAAATAACATCAATCAGCTCGTATTGACGATTGATGTCAGAACGAGTTTCTTTCACAACGGTTAAATGTTCAATCAGGGTCTGGTTCGGATTCATGGGCGAGTATTAAAAAGAAAAATAAGGAGAATAAGATCATATAATTACGGTTCATTCAAGGGGGGGGGGTAAAAAAGTATGCTCGCGCCCTGGACCAAAGAGGAACCCGAGATCCCTCACCAGATATATGAAGTCGCCGCGTTATAATTAACAAAAATCCAGATTAAAAAATATGGTTTTAGCTAAATCTATTACTGAAAATAGTATTCAATAGAGATAGGAACAATCAAGCAATCGCCGTAATTTCTCAATAAGTACACAAAGTCTTATGAATATAAGTAATTGAATTCATAACAAGCGACAAATTCCACACGATAATGTGGGCAGGCAAATGCCAAGCATACTATCCATAGAATTGGATCTGTTTACTCGAAAACAGAGTAGCTTTGCATGCAAGTACAACCCAGACATACAAAGGTGACTGCTCCCCGCCGTAAAAAACGGCGAGGCTTCCCACTTCTCAGGCCGCAACCGTCTTTATGACGGATTTACGCTGGCCTCCGTGGGCAGAGACGACGAGCCCCGCCGCCTGTAATTCTCTCG
The DNA here is from genome assembly GCF_001010285.1 of Photorhabdus thracensis. Taxonomy (GTDB): domain Bacteria; phylum Pseudomonadota; class Gammaproteobacteria; order Enterobacterales; family Enterobacteriaceae; genus Photorhabdus; species Photorhabdus temperata. The sequence continues at coordinate 837,300 of NZ_CP011104.1, forward strand.
TGCCCTTGCTCTGGATGTTGAGCGCCGCATTGATATCGCGATCATGTTCGACTCGGCAGAAAGGGCATTGCCAGATCCGCTTATGCAGCGGCATTTCCGGCATTTTGTAACCGCAGCAATGACAGGTTTTCGAACTGGCGAACCACTGATCCAGTTTGACCAGATGGACGCCCGCTGCTGCGGCTTTGTATTCCAGTTTCTTGATGAAACCATGCCAGCCCGCATCCCCGATAGCGCGGGCAATGCGGTGATTCTTCATCATGTTGGCCGATTTTAGTGTCTCAACAATGAGCGCTTGGTTTTCGTCAACCATTGTCCGAGAGAGTTTGTGTTGAAAATCGGTGCGGGCATTGGCTACCCGCTCATGGACTGCCGCCAGACGTAATCGGGCCTTGCCGCGGTTAGCACTGCCCTTTTGTTTGCGGGACAGCGATTTCTGCTTTCGACGCAGGTTACGGGTGGCGTTGATAAGGTGACGCGGGTTATTGACCTTCTCTCCGGTCGACTCGATAAGATAGTGGGACAAACCCATATCGCAACCGGTCACGCGGGTGATAACGCCCGGCTTTTCCGGCGCATCCCGACCATCGTCACACAGGATAGCGGCGAAATATTTTCCCGTGGCGGTGCGAGAGAGCGTAATGCTCTTCACCTCCCCTTCAATTTTTCTGTGTATGCACGCTTCTATCGGTGACAATTTCGGGATCTTCACTGCGCCCTCCAGCACTTTCACCCCAACACAATGGTAACTGGATTGCCTGCCCTGTTTGCGTTTGAACGTGGGAAATTGGGCGCGCAACTTCGGATTGAAGAAATTATCAAATGCGGTATGCAGATTGATCACCGCCTGCTGTAACGCGATGGCGTCATATGTCTTGAGCCAGGCATACTTGCGGGATTTCTTCGCGACCGCCAGTAACGGTTTGAGGTCTTTGCGCGGATTTAAACTTACGCCGTGACGTTTGTAAGTATGCTTTTTGATGTACAGCGCCTTGTTGTACGCAAAACGGACCGCACCGAACTGGCCATTAAGATACTCGGCCTGTTCGGGTGTGGGGTAGAGGCGGACTTTGGTCGCTCTTAACATATTCAACACTCATTGATAAAGTGCATTCATTTTAGCCTGTTTTACCGGCAGATATCAATTCAGTCAGGAGACGTCGCAGTAGCCCGCCTTAAAGCCCTTTGGGCTTTCAGACCGCTGACAAACCTCGTTGAAAATAACGGGATTTGTTCCTTTCATTGTGAATCATAATGCCATCCATTTTCCTCATTAAGCCAATTTAATCGCCCGACAAGGCGTTATTTTCGCTTCTCCTGCAATGAAATGCTCGCTCTCCAGAGATAAAAACAACAAAGCATTGCGACCAGCAAGGCTATCTTCTTGATATTTTGGGCTGTGGCTGCCAAAAGACACTGTATTTGCACTTTTTGCAACCCACGGAAACGGGCATAGCGGTGCCCGTGATGTTGCTTCGCATCTGCAAAACTACGCTCTATCGTCTCCTTTCGCCGCTTGTAGGTTTTTTTACCCCACTCCGTTAGCCGGTTTTCCCTGGCCTGCTCTTTACTGTCCTCCCAGACATGACGGGTTATCTTTTTGCCCCCTTTGGCCTGCGTACAGGACGCGCGTTTCGGGCAATACTGGCAGATATTCGCCGCGGCCTGATAATGCCGGTATCCCTCTCGGCTGGTTGTTTTATAAATCAACTTTTCGCCCTGAGGGCACACATAGCAGTCCTCCTGCTTGTCATAGGTAAAATGTTTTTTCTGGAAGACGTTCGACCCCTTATTCGGACGGCGGTAACCGATTATCGGCATGACACCTAACTGTTCCGTTAAGTAACAAACCGGGGCCGTAAAATAGCCCGCATCCAACCCAACCGCGAGGGGATTGAGGGCAAAACGCTCTAACTGACGCGTCAAGCGCTTGATAAAAGGCTGGCTATCGTGGACATTACCCGGTGTGGCGTAGGTATCGGTGATAATACCGACTTGCCCATCCACGGTACGGTGGTCAAGGTAAAAGAACCCCCTGGGTTTGTTGGTCCGGTGCATAAACCCGCTTTCCGGATCAGTGGTACTGACCTTCGTCTTTCTCTGCCGTTCCTTTAGGGCTGGCTTCAGGCTTTTTTTCCGGCTGCCGCCCGGTCTTCAGTGACGGCTTTATCCAGTGCATCAAAATAGGCGCCGGGGGGAACCGGCCGCATGACATTCTCCGATTTATGCGGATTGGCACTGGCTTTCAGGTGGGTGCTGTCGGTATAGAGTACGCGTCCGCCCACGAATCCTTTGGCCATCGCCTGTTCAACAATGTGGTCAAAAATCTGCTGGAAGACCGCGGTATGATTGAAACGGCGGCGGCGGTTCTGACTCAGGGTTGAGGCATCAGGGACCTTCTCTGTCAGTCCGAGGCGCAGAAACCAGCGGTAAGCCACATTAACCTGAATTTCCTGAACCAGACGGCGTTCACTGGGGACGCCAAACAAGTAGCCGAGTAACATCATTTTAATCAGCATGACCGGATCGATAGCAGGACGGCCATTATTGTGGCAATACAACGGGGCGACTAATTCGCGGATAAATTCGAAATCAATGGCAGCATCGACTTGACGGACCAAATGATTTTTAGGGACCAGCTCGTCAAGCGAGAGCGTTTCTGGCGGGAAAGTCTGGAGAGGGGGGGTCTTAACATGGTGGCAAGCTCCGTTGAGTGAACGGAACTTAATTAAAACAAAATGCCGGATAAAAAACCAGCACTTTGTCAATAATCTGAAAGCCCTTTGGGCTTTTCGCCTGATATCCCCGCCCGCACTGGGCAAGGGTTTACGGCGGTTTTTGCTAATTATCATTACAAGCTTAACCTATATTTACATCCAACAGGATTTCAATGGCACCGCTACGTAAAAAACGTTGAGTTTTAGGTGTAACACTCAATTTTTCACTCACAGGAAGAACTTCAATACCTACTCCTAAAAATACCGGAATCGTGGTCAAGAATACTTGCTGTAATTCACCAGCCTCAGCAAAATACGCAGCCGTTTTACCGCCTCCCACTAACCAGACATTTTTACCATTAGCCGCTTTCTTCGCCACAGCAGCAATATCTCCTGCTGCTTTATTGGTTATGGTAATATTCAGCCCTTCATGCTTTGGCAATGTCCGATGAGAAAGAACAAATGCGGGAATATTTTTGTATGGCCAATCATCCGATGAATTTGCCATTATCCATTCGTATGTTCCTGAACCCATAATCACAGCACCAATACCTTGGTAAAAATCATCATAAGGTGTTGCGTCATCTCCAAGCTCAAACTCATCCAACCAATCCAGACCGTGGCTATTATTAGCAATATAACCGTCTATTGTCGCAGCGACATAATAAATTAGTTTCGGCATTATTTTTTCCTATCAAACACGATGTTAAGACACTATGTTTCCAACATTATAACAGTCAAAATTTTTTTAAACTTACACCAAAAGTTTTGTTGTAACCCGCCCCATCCACAATAAGATGAATTGTTCGGCTTCCTGTTGTTTTTACTGTTTTTTTCTCGCCTTTTTGCATCCAATCCTAACTGAGTTTGGTACCTTGAGTCGGGTGAACAGCGTCAAGAAAAAGGATGGGTTCGTCTTTCGCTGTGACTTTAAGATTTTCATAATATTCAATAAATTGTCTCTGTTTTTCTGCATCGAATTTATGAGGGACACTACAAGGTTAATGAGATGGTCACCCCCACCCTGTGAGAGGTACGCTAGCAGGGTATTTTATTTTAGAGGGAACCATCATGCAAAACGTTACGCTTATTGGTATCGATCTCGGTAAACATTCCTTCCATGTCCACTGTCAGGACAGGCAGGGTAACGCCCTGCTGCGTAAGAAGTTTTCCCGCACTCAGCTTATTAATTTTCTCGGTTCCTGCAAGGCTGCAACCGTAGTGATGGAGTCCTGCGGTGGGGCGCACTTTATGGCTCGCCGGATCGCTGATTTAGGCCATGAGGCAAAGCTGATTTCTCCGCAGTTCGTCCGTCCTTTTGTTAAGAGTAACAAGAACGATTTTGTCGATGCTGAAGCTATCTGCGAGGCAGCTTCCCGGCCCTCCATGCGCTTTGTGCCCCCCCGCACAGAAGACCAACAGGCGATGGCCGCCCTCCATCGCGTCAGAGACTCACTGATACGGCAACGCGTTAAAACCACCAATCAGATGCACGCTTTTTTGCTGGAGTTCGGCGTCAGTCTGCCGCGCGGTATTGCCGTGATACGACGTCTGGCCGCTGTGCTGGAAGAAAATGACTTTCCGCCTTATCTGGCAAGGGTTCTGAGCAGACTCCACAGTCATTATGTTTACCTCAGCGGAGAAATTGAGGAAGTCGATAAGGAACTGAAAACGCATCTGGTGGAAGATGAAACCGCGCAACGCCTGCTGACCATTCCTGGCGTTGGGCCGGTAACGGCGAGTCTGTTAGCCATGCGGCTGGGGGACGGTAAAAACTATGCCAGCAGCCGTGACTTTGCGGCTTCAACAGGGCTGGTTCCCCGCCAGTACAGCACGGGTGGAAAAACGACACTGATGGGCATCAGCAAGCGGGGTGATAAAAATCTGAGGCGGCTGCTGGTACAGTGTGCCAGGGTCTTTATGCAGCGGCTGGAGCATAATCCAGGGCGTCTGGCAGAGTGGGTGAACAGGCAGCTTGCCCGCCATCACTCGAACGTTGTGGCGTGCGCACTGGCGAATAAACTGGCACGAATAGCCTGGGCCGTTACGGCACATCAGACGGTGTTCATTAAATAAAAGAGCCAACGAAAAACTGCGTTAGCTCAGTAAGTTAAGCAGTTACCATCTGGTTTTGCGACGACAGATAATTGATGACATGAACGGCATATCGGCCTGCTGATGAACCTGATATAAAAAATGGCTCTCTGAAGCCGACCGGTTTTTAAGGTTCGGCAGGCACGGAACTCATCGTGGCGCGGGCATGACTGCTCACCAGACGCCGAATAGATTTACGCAAGCCCACCATACATCAAAATTTGTGTTGCAAAAACGGGGGTGACCATAGATTTTTATAAGAAAAACCCTGACAGTGTAGCCATTTATTCATGCCTGGAATGCTAAAGGTAATATTCCAGAGCTGAGTAACATAGGCCACGATTTCATGTGTGTGATGGAAAAGATTTTGAGATAAGTGGTTGATTAAAAAATCAGTTTGCTTTCAAGAAAGTAAACTATCAGACCCCCATTATCAGATTTAAGTTTACCTTGATTGAGGTAATCGCTGATATAGCGGTCAACGGTGGTCTGATGGAGCCGCAATACCTGGGCTATCATCACGGAACTCCCCCCCTTCAGAAGCCAGAAGGATAGCTTTTATTCTATCACGTACCTGACCATCACGAGTTGTGTCGTGAAGACGTTCAAGTTTGATTTTTTGTTCTGATGTGATAAATATTTTCATGGCAAGAATAATGATCTCCATTTCGTATAAAATCAAGCATCTTCAATGATTACGGGTATATATCCTATTCGACGCTCCATATTGCAAAGAGGAGCATAGAAAAACAGTTTCTCATATCCGTCAACGTAAATCTCATCGTTTTTTCGATGTCGCCTGAACACAGATTAAAAAATTCTCAGAATTAAAAGAAGAAGTAAAATGCATTACTAAACATAAATATCAATATCCAACCAATAGATTAGAATAATTTCCCAAGATTATACGGGGAAATTATATTTTCTACTGTAACTTTCTCCATATTACATTCTATTTAAGTACTTAATATATTAGCCATTGTAATATATTGATGCAAAATAATTCTGTCACACTATAAAAGAGTACCTATTCTTAAATTCTCGATCGCATATTTAAAGCTTGTATAATTTAGCCTTGCTAATGACAAATAAAAAACCAATCTGATCAACGTATCCCCGAAAATTATTTATTGGTAACGGAGAGTAATTACCTGTAACATACCAAAAGTGATAATGATTTGCATTTACATTGTAAAATGGCATGAAAATGACCGTTAATGCTTTAGATACTCAAAAGATCCAGTGGATGTACGTCCACAATCATGATTGGCTATTCCGTTGGCTTAAGCATCGTCTTCACTGCGATGAAACCGCCGCAGACCTGGCTCAAGATACTTTTGTTAAATTACTTCGCTCGCCTCTGCCACAGCAGTTAAATGAACCTCGTGCCTATATCGTCACTATCGCTAAGGGGTTGATGATTAACTGGTATCGCCGTCGATCACTTGAACAATCCTATCTGGATCTGCTCGCCAGCCTGCCCGAGCAGCTTATTCCTGCACCAGAGCAGAGACTTATTATCCTCGAAACGCTTCAAGAAATTGATATGATGCTTAGTCAACTCCCCACGCCAGTGCAGACTGCCTTTTTGCTCTCCCAGATAGAGGGAATGAAATATGAAGATATTGCAAATCACATGAATATTTCACTATCTACGGTAAAACGCTATATGAAACAAGGTTTTTATCAGTGCCTGATAGCGATGGCATAGAGAGATTGATATATGGCTTCCACCAATACATCTCACTCATTAAGTACAACCTCTGAAACGATACTTGCAGAAGCCGCAGAATGGCTGACCATTCTAAATGACAGTCACGTCAGCGAAGCTGACCGGGATGCCTGTGCCGCCTGGTGTGCACAAAGCCCAGAACATGCCCAAGCTTGGGAGCGTGCGCAATGCCTGTTAGCACGGTTACATCACCTGCCGCCTCATATCGCATCACCTTTGTTGAGCAATAAACGTCCCCTTGCCCGCCGCGAAGTCATCAGAAAACTCTCTCTTATGTTGTTAATACCGACTGGAGCATCGTTCTTCTGGCAATCCGATCAATTTAAGCTTCTAACTGGCGATTATCACACCGCTACAGGACAAATACAGCGCTGGTCATTGCCAGACAGCGGTCAGCTAACGTTAAACACACAAAGTTCAGCGGATGTTTATTACGACGATACCCAGCGGCTTGTTCATTTAAAATTGGGGGAAATGTATATTGAAACCCATAAAGATAGCCACCAGCCGGTACGCCCATTTAAAGTACGAACCAAACAAGGCACTATTGTGGCGTTGGGTACAAAATTCAGCGTCCGCCAGCAAGCCTCCCACACTCAGGTGAAAATAGCAGAAGGGGCAGTTCGTATTATTCCAGATAATGGTTCACCACAAATATTGTATGCCGGAGAAGCAACACATTTCACTCCGTTTGCCGTTTCCCCACCGCATCTCAGATCAGCAATATCACTAAGTTGGTTACAAGGTATGATAGTGGCTGATAATTTGCCGCTGGCAACGGTGATTGCTGACCTGAATCGCTATCGCTCCGGTGTGATCCGTTGTGATGATGCAGTGGCAAATCTGCGGGTTTCTGGCGCCTTTCCTATACGGGATACGGATTTGGCACTGCGTATGCTATTACAGACCTATCCGCTCTCAATGCGCAGCCTGACTCGCTACTGGATTACCCTCTATCCACCCAATTAATAAAAATAATTATTTTTACTGACACTTTTTTCAATCTCATACGGCATAGAGACAAAAGAAGCTTAAAAAGCGATGGAGAAATTGCTTATGCCATATCATGTTAACTGTCAGGGATCACAACCACGCCGGCAGAAAAAGTCCTTAACTACATTGTTACTTCCATTGATGCTGCTGTCGGTACAGCCTATTTATGCGGCTACACAACCCGAGACCGTTTATTCCGTCAATATTCCGTCGGGGGCATTGGGAAATTCTTTGTCCCGTTTTGCGGCTCAAACAGGTACGGCGTTCTCCTTTGACCCGAATTTAACCAATGGACTGACAGCACCTTCACTAAACGGCAGCTTTACCGCCCATGAAGGTTTGGTACAACTGCTCACAGGCAGCCATTTACAACTGTCCCAACGCACCAATGGCAGTTATACGTTAGTAAAAATAGTAAAAAATATGACCAAAAAAGGTGCAATAACACTGAGCCCCCTTGCGGTAACAGGCAGTCGCGGGTACTCAGGTAATGAGCCATTACGTTTCGATAGCACCACCATCAAAGGTAAAGATATCGAAAAATTTGGTGTAATCCACCCTGTTGATATATTTAAAACAACCCCAGGCGTATTGTCTGGTGAAGCACGCAGTTCAGGCAGCCTGGATGTGAATATACGGGGCCTGCAAGGACAAGGCCGGGTCTTAACCACTGTTGATGGCGCATCTAACCAGACTGCCCTGTATCGTGGTTATCAGGGTGTCTCCAATCGTTCCTTCATTGATCCCGATTTCATTGGCCGGGTAGACATCAGCAAAGGCCCGACAGGAAAAGGCGGTATGGGAGCCATTGGGGGTGTCGTGGAGATAAAAACCATCGAAGCCAGCGATATCCTGCTTGATGGGCAAAAAATCGGACTTCGTCTAAAGGGAAGTCTATTGAACAACCATTCTAATCCTGACGATTATCAACGTAATGACTGGCCATCCCCATCAAAAACCTCTCTCTTTGATGCCAGGAATCGAACCGGGAGTATTGTTTTCGCAGTGGCCGAACCTTCCTATGAATTGCTGTTTGGTGCTTCTCAGCGCAAACGTGGTAATTACCATTCGGGTAAACACGGGCCAGGAGCCAGGGAACGTGGGATGCCGGGTTACCTGTGTCAAAGCGATCCGCAGGATTGCCTCATTCCACAATTCAGTGAACAGATGGCAGGTTATTCGCTGTATGCAATGGGAGATGCCGTTCCTAACACTTCTGAAGATAGTCAATCGTTACTGGGTAAAGGAAAAATTCGTTTTGGTGATGGTCATGAAATCTCCGCTATCGTTAGCCATTATCAAAATCTCTACGGAGAATCTTATGTCGCGGATATGGCAAACCTGAGCCAAACATTCATGATCTTAGATCAGGGTCCACTGACACGGCTCAACATGAACAGACACAGCCTCAATTATAAATGGGAGCCGTCATCAAATCCTTGGATTAATTTGGACATAGGCGTGTGGCAGACACGAGTTAACGATCGCCCCCGAACTTCAAATAATACCCTCGGCGATAAAAAATTCATGCGTACAGTAGGGATGAATCTGAGTAACACCTCATTATTTGAGCTTTCAATGCAAGATATTGAGTTGAATTACGGGGCCAGCTTTATTCGTGAACGCACAGGCCCAAGCGAAGGAAAATGGGAGTATGCCGTTAATCGGGAAGGAGAGCGTAAGGAAGGCCATCTTTTCCTAAACGGCAGCTATATGCTTACTGGACGCCTTACCTTAATGGGTGGATGGGATTACAAATCCTATCAAGTCGAAGATTATAGTCCAGTACCTTCTCTTCGTCGGAAACTGGCCTCAGGAAAAGTAAACAACAAGCAGGATCACGCTCATGGTTACTGGGCAGGCGCTAAATTTGAACTGAATAATGAAACTGCGCTACACGCCAAATATACCTATGCGCCACGCTTTCCATCAATGGTTGAAGGTATTCGTGGCTACATGATGAGTGTTGACGATTATATAAAACCTGAAATTTCAAAAAATATAGAATTCGGGCTGACATCACGTTTCCCGGGTGTGATTGCTGACAATGACAGTTTCGATATCAAAATATCCTACTTCGATAATCGGGTGAAAGACTATATCAACCGGTCATGGATGGATGATTACTGGAGTATGTATATCAGCAATATTAAAGCCGCGAAATTCGCAGGATTAGAATTAGCAAGTGTTTACCACAGTGATCATTTTGATGCGCGTTTATCTATGAATTACTATACGAAAGTCAGATTCTGTACTGAAAATGAAGGTTGTGTCGCTCGCAGCCTCCCTTCGGATTATGCCACTAACCATATTCCGCCTAAATATGCTGTATCACTCGATCTGACACGAAAATTTCTAGATGACAAAATGTCCATCAATGCAAGAGTCTCACATTATGGTCAACGATCTGTACCCGCAGCAAAACCGGAGCAAGGTTCCGCTCCCCTGCTGGCCCCCATTATTTGGCGACCCGCAACGGTGGCAGATATCTCTCTGACCGCCCGAATGAATAAACATGTCGAGTTTGAGTTTGGTGTGGATAATATCTTCGACAAATATTATATCCAGCCTCTCAGCCTAGGTTATATTCCATCGCCGGGAAGGACATTCCGTGCCGGGATCACAACTTACTTTTAAATCAATTAGTTAAAATAAAGGCATATCACTGAGCTGATATGCCTTTTTCTGACAGAACCCTATTTATCCCCGTGAACACAGGGAACACTTTTCGATTCTATCCTTAATACATAAAAGATAAGGTCCATTCCCGAAAATACGGAAAACACACACAAGTGGCTTATTTATAAATATCTTAATAGAATAAAAGTTTTACTAAGTTTTTAAAGGACTACATAGCAATAAATTTGAAAATCAAAACCAAATTTACAAATTAAATCCAAATTCTACCTATATAAGATTATAGAACGCACAAGTAATTAGTTTATTTAAGTTGTTATTATCAAGCCATTAATAAATATAATTTCAAATAAATCTACCAAATAATTTCGTTTTGACATTAACAATTCCCGCTTAATTTTAATATGTATCAAAATTTTTTTATCAATATAGGAAAACCATTCTTCCCTGATTGGATAAATTCCCCCTCCTAATTAGCCGTTTCCTGTATCTGACAACTCTTATTTCGAATAAAAACAGAATAACCATGATATATACCCTATAGATTTCAAGATGCATCGCGACAGCAAGGGAGCGAATCCCCGGGAGCATAGCGAACTATGTGACCGGGGTGAGCGAGTGCAACCAACAAAGAGGCAACTTGAAAGATAACGGGTATAAATATATTATTAATAGAAATACAGGGTGACTTTCAAATAAAAATAGTTCATCTTCAATTAATTACTTTAGAATGTTCCAATGTAAAAATACATATCAACAAATGGGTGTTTATAATATATAATTATATTTTCTTGACGCTCTACTGATCAAAATCTTACTTATTAAATTACCATTTGATGAATCTGAAAGATTATTCTTTTATGAGGTATACATATGAAAATAAATTCTGCTGAAACATTAAATTTAAATAATGCCCGGAATTCCATGACCGCGTTATCCGGAATTGTCTCGGTGGGAAAAAACGCCGATAATCGGCTCGAGGTTTTCGGAGTGGGTCCTGACAATGCCGTATGGCACAATTGGCAAACGGTATCACATACAGGCACCACCGTATACGGTTGGAGCTCGCTTCAAGGAAAAGCGACCAGCAAACCCACCGTTTACCTCAGTTCAGACGGTCGATTGGAAGTATTCGTACGTGCCGCGGATAATGCGCTATGGCATAACTGGCAGTTCGCTCCCAATTCCGGTTGGTCAGGCTGGAATTCTTTAGGTGGCTGGATGACCAGCGACCCGGCGGTATGTATTAACTCTGATGATCGGCTTGAAGTCTTCGCGCGCGGCTCCAATAATGCTCTCTGGCGCATCCGGCAAACAGTTGCCCATCACAATCATTGGTCAGACTGGGAGTCGCTAGGTGGCGTGATCACCAGCAACCCAGCAGTATTCAACTCCGATGGCCAGCTTAAGGTCTTTGCACGCGGTTCCGATAACGCACTCTGGTACATCCAGCAAACGGGACACTCTGGCTCGTGGTCAACATGGAGCTCATTAGGTGGCGAGATTACCAGCGATCCAGTGGTATTCAGCAACTATGATGGTCGGCTTGAGGTTTTTGCGCGCGGCACCGATAACGCTCTCTGGCACCTCTGGCAAAAGGAATACGCGGGTCCGTGGTCTAACTGGAGCTCATTAGGTGGCGAGCTCACCAGCGACCCAGAGGTAAATGTCAACTCTGATGGCCGGCTTGAGGTCTTTGCGCGCGGCGCCGATAACGCTCTCTGGCACCTCTGGCAGACAGTAAAACGCTCTGGTTCTTGGTCTAACTGGTCCTCATTAGGTGGCGAGATTACCAGCGCCCCAGTGGTGACGAAGAGCGCTACCGGCCAGTTTGACGTCTTTGTACGCGGTACTAATAACGGACTCTGGATCATCCGGCAAACCGAACCATCCACACAATCGTGGACCACTTGGACATGCCTCGGCGGTTCTTTGATCAATGCTTCAGCAATCAAATAATCTGTAAGAATCCGGCTTTGCACAAGACGAACGTAACCTTCTGGCCTGATGCATAAAGAAAACATTCACAGCCCCGCATCGGCCAGCTTATTCAGATCCTCACAATTTAACTCTATTGATTACAACCAAGTTTGCAGATCTCTTCCGATTTGAAAATCAAAACCGAACTTACAATTTAATTTAAAATTCCATCTATAAGTTTATAAAGCGTATAAGTAATTAGTTTATTTAAATTGTTATGATTGAATTATTAGTAAATATAGTTTCAAATAAACTCACCAAATAATTACATTTCACCATTAACAGTTTCAATTTAATTTAAACATGTATCAGAATTCTTTTATCAATATGGAGAAAATTACTCTCCTACCGGTTTGCCAAGGCTACCAACTTCATTAGCCATTTCCTGTACCTGACAGTTTTTATTTCGAATAAAAACAAAATAATCGTGATATGAATATAATATTAATAGAAATACAGGGTGACTTTCAAATAAGAAATAGTTTATGTGTAATTAATCATTCTTAGATGATCGTATGCAAAAATACATATTAACACATAGGGTTTTATAAAATAGAATCACGTTTGTTGGACACTTAATAAATTAAAAATTAGCTTCAAATAAAGTATTAATCATTTCTCTTCTTAATAAAAAACAATATGCATAAATGAGAATATCAATCTACAAAATTAAATATCTCGTTCATTAAATTACTATCAAGTTAACCTGAAAAATTAATTTTTTAATAAGGCATACATATGAAAATAGACTCTGTTGATACATTAAATTTAGATAATACCCCAAATTATGTAACCGCATTATCCGGAATTGTCTCAGTGACAGGCAGCGCCTATGGTCGGCTCGAGGTTTTCGGGATAGGTACTGACAACGCAGTGTGGCGTAATCGGCAAACAGTACCAAACACCGACTCTTCCTGGTCCGGCTGGAGCTCACTTGGTGGAGGAGTCACCAGTAAGCCCGCTGTTTACCTCAATGTGGACGGTCGATTGGAAGTATTCGTACGTGGCACAGATAATGCGCTATGGCATAACTCGCAAACCGCCCCTAATGCGGGTTGGTCAGGCTGGCAGTCACTGGGTGGTGGGATCACCAGCAACCCGGCAGTATATGTCAACTCCGATGGCCGGCTTGAAGTCTTTGTGCGCGGCGGCGATAACGCTCTCTGGCACATCTCACAAACCGTACCCCATTCCAGTTCGTGGTCGAGCTGGCACTCTCTGGGTGGTACGATCACCAGCAACCCAGCGGTACATATCAACTCCGATGGCCGGCTTGAGGTCTTTGCTCGCGGTGCCGATAACGCTCTCTGGCACATCTCACAAACCGTACCCCATGCCGGTCCGTGGTCGAGCTGGCACTCTCTGGGTGGCGGGATCACTAGTGATCCAGTGGTAGTCGGCAACTCTGATGGTCGGCTCGAGGTTTTTGTGCGCGGCGGCGATAATGCTCTCTGGCACATCCGGCAAACTGTTCCCCATGCTGGACCGTGGTCAGCCTGGCAGTCACTGGGAGGTCGGATCACCAGCAACCCAGCGGTATATGCCAACGCCGACGGCCGGCTTGAGGTCTTTGCTCGCGGCGACGATAACGCACTCTGGCATATCTGGCAAACAACAGCGCACACTGGCCCATGGTCTAGTTGGGCCTCATTGGGTGGCGTAATTACCAGCGCACCAGAGGTGGCGAAGAACGCTGACGGCCAGCTTGAAGTCTTTGCACGCGGCGGTGATAACGCACTCTGGCATATCAAGCAAGGTACACCATCGTGGTCTGTTTGGGCATCTCTCGGCGGCACGTTGATAGACGCTTCAGCGATCAAATAATCGATAAAAAACCAGCTTCGCATAAGAGAAGCATAACCTTCTGGCCTGACGCACAAGGAAAACATTCACTAAATCGCATCGGGCCAGTGGCACCTAAAATAGATTCTTGGTTGAATATGTTTGGAAAGCAATATCTAACAGAGTAACCCCTTGGTTGTCAGATGTATTGAATGAAATTAAAACAACCATGAAAAAATATATTTTCAAATATAAAAAAATGAAACTTTAAAACAGAAAAATAATTCACTTATAATCTATTGTTTTTTAATTGCCGTATGTAAAATATATATAAACGCATGGGGTTTTATAATGTAACATCACATTTACCTGACACCTTAAAGATCAGAAATCAGCATCAAATAAAATATCCACCATTTCTTTTTTAATAAAAAACACAAGCAAGAATATTAATATAAAAATTAAATATATTGCTTATTACATAACTATGTTATTAAGTCTAAAAAACTATTCCTAAAAAGGATATATACATGAAAAAAGAATCTATTAATACATCAGGTCCAGATAATACCGAGTCATATGTTGCAGACGAAATCAAAATATCCAACGAAAGCACCTGGATGGCGTTATCCGAAATTTTCTCAGTAGCAGGCAACGCCGATGGCAGGCTCGAGGTTTTCGGTGTGGGCACCGACAATACAGTGTTGCACAATTGGCAAACGGCGCCAAACACCAGCACCTCCTGGTCAGGTTGGAACTCGCTTAATGGGGAAGTGGTCAGCAAACCCGCCGTTTACATTAATTCAGACGGCCGACCGGAAGTATTTGTACGTGGCACAGATAATACGCTATGGCACAACAGGCAAATCGCTCCTAATTCCGGTTGGTCAGGCTGGCAGTCTTTGGGAGGTGCGATCACCAGCAACCCGGTGATATATGCCCACTCTGATGGCCGGCTTGAGGTCTTTGCGCGCGGCTCTGATAATGCTCTCTGGCACATCTGGCAAACAGCTCCCGATTCCGGTCTGTGGTCTGGTTGGCAATCACTAAATGGCGTGCTCACCAGTGATCCAACGGTACATGTCAACGCCGATGGTCGGCTTGAAGTCTTTGCGCGCAGCAACGATTATGCTCTCTGGTACATCAGGCAAACGGCTTCTCATACCTATCCCTGGACAAACTGGCAGTCACTTAGTGGCGTGATAACCAGCAACCCGGTGGTGATTAGCAACACTGATGGTCGGCTTGAGGTCTTTGCACGTGGCTCTGGTAACGCTCTCTGGCACATCTGGCAGGTCGCTCCCAATTCAGGTTGGACAAACTGGCGGTCACTGTCTGGTGCGATCACCAGTAACCCAGCGGTACATATCAACGCCGATGGACGGCTTGAAGTCTTTGCGCGTGGTGCCGATAACACACTCCAGCACATCTGGCAGACGACAACATCTGGTTCATGGTCTGACTGGGCTTCATTGAATGGCGTGATTACCAGTGCACCAGTGGTGGCGAAAAACGCTGACGGCCAGCTTGAAGTCTTTGCACGCGGCAGTGATAACGCACTCTGGCATATCAAGCAAGGTACACCATCGTGGTCCACTTGGACATCTCTCGGCGGCACGTTGATCGACGCTTCAGCAATCAAATAATCTGGAAAAACCGGCTTCGCACAATACATACACATACGTAATTTTCTGGCCCGATGTATTAAAGGAAAACATTCACTGAGTCGCATCGGGTCAGTGGTACGTAGTAAGAATGGTAGCAACGCAATCGCAAAATATTGATCCTTATTTCTGTTCCATTCAGATTCTTATAATTTACCCAAGCCAATTTTCGAATTGCTTCCAAATTTTACCTGTGTAATTTTATAGAACAAAAAATCAATTAATTTATTTAAGTTTTTATAATCAAATTATTAATAATTATTATTTCAAACAAACCCACTAAATAACCACATTTCATCTCCAAGAATTTAATCGGGATATTAATCCCCTTATAGATAACATAATAATTTCAGATAAAAAATTAAAAAATTATTGAATATTTAGACAAATGATTTTATTTGCAACAAAAATAAAACAACTACGACATAAATACATTCAGAATAAAAACACAAGGTAATATTAAAATAAAAACAGTTTACATTTAATTAATCACGTTTAAATTATTGTATATAAAAATATATATCAACACATGGAGATTTATAGTATATAATTTATTTAACTCTCTATTGTTCAGGAATCAGCATCAAGTAAAATATAAATTATTTATTCCGTTAATAACATAATAAAGGAGGGGGGTAAAAATAATATTAATCTAAAAATCGAATATCTTGCTTATTAAATTACTATTTGGTGAATCTGAAAAGTTATTTTTAAAGAGGATATGTATATGAAACAAGAACCTATTAAAACATCGGGTCTAGATAATATCAAGTCACATGTTGCAGATGAAGTAGAAATATCCAACCAGAATTCTGCAATCGCGTTGTCTGGAATTGTCTCAGTGGCAAACACCTCCGATGGTCGGCTTGAGGTTTTCGGTGTAGGTCCTGACAAGGCAGTGTGTCACAATGGGCAAACGACGCCACAGATAAACTCTCCCTGGTCCGGCTGGAGCTCATTTAGCGGACAGGTAACCAGCAAACCCGCCGTTTTCATCAATTCAGACTGTCGATTGCAAGTATTCGCACGTGGCATGGATAATGCGCTATGGAATAACCGGCAGACCGCTCCTAATGCCACTTGGTCAGGCTGGCAATCTTTAGGTGGCTCAATCACCAGCAACCCGGCGGTATATGCCAACGCCAATGGCCGGCTTGAGGTTTTCGCACGCGGTGCCGATAACGCACTTTGGCACATCTCACAGACTGCCCCCCACTCCAATACATGGTCGAGCTGGAAGTCTTTGGGAGGTACGATAACCAGTAACCCAGCGGTACATATTAACTTCGATGGCCGGCTTGAGGTCTTTGCGCGCGGTGCTGATAATACCCTTTGGCACATCTGGCAAACGGCTGCCCATACCGGGCAATGGTCAAATTGGCAGTCACTACAAGGTGTAATCACCAGTGATCCCGTGGTAATCGACACTTTCGACGGGCGGCTTGAGGTCTTTGCCCGTGGTGCCGATAACACACTCCGGCATATCTCCCAGATCGCCTCCGACTCTGTTTCGTGGTCTAACTGGCAGTCTATGGATGGTGTGATCACCAGCGCCCCGGCGGTGGTGAAGAATGCTAATGGCCGGCTTGAGGTCTTTGCGCGCGGCGCTGATAACACTCTCTGGCGCACCTGGCAAACGGTCTCCCACAACGGTCCGTGGTCTAACTGGACCTCATTCACAGGCATTATTGCCAGCGCTCCAACGGTGACAAAGAACTCGGATGGTCGGATTGAGGTCTTTGTACTTGGCCTTGACAGTGCACTCTGGCACCTCTGGCAAACCACTTCATCAACCACATCATCGTGGACCACCTGGGCTCTCCTCGGTGGCACTACCTTGATCGACGCTTCAGCGATCAAATAATCTGGAAAAAGCCAGCTTTGCACAGGACGTGCATAATCTTCTGGCCCGATGCATTTAAGGAAAACATCCACTGAATTGCATCGGGCCAGTGGTACGTAACGAGGATTTTGCTTTTAATTTTGTAGCACCGCCGCAAAATATCGGCCCTTAATTTCCGATCTATTCAGATCCTTACAATTTATCCAGTCCAATTTGCGAATTACTTCCAGATTTTACTTGTGTAAGTTTAAAGCTTGGTGCGATACCATAACAAAAGAATTAATTCACAAATTTAACGTAAGACAACTGCATGATTAACACAGAAACTTTCGACACCCACACGCCCATGATGCAGCAATATCTCCGTCTTAAAGCACAGCATCCCGATATCCTGCTGTTTTATAGAATGGGGGATTTCTATGAACTTTTTTATGACGATGCTAAAAAAGCCGCAAAACTACTGGATATTTCGCTGACCAAGCGAGGTCAATCGGCTGGTAACCCTATTCCAATGGCGGGCGTGCCACATCATGCAGTAGAAAACTATTTAGCTAAACTAGTTCAATTAGGCGAGTCAGTCGCTATCTGTGAGCAAGTTGGTGATCCAGCCACCAGCAAAGGCCCGGTTGAGCGTAAAGTCGTTCGCATCGTTACCCCCGGTACCGTGACAGATGAAGCTTTATTGCAGGAACGGCAAGATAACCTGCTCGCAGCCATCTGGCACGATAATCAGGGATTTGGCTATGCCACGCTGGATTTAACATCCGGTCGCTTCCAAATATCCGAAACGGCAGAACAGGAAACGATGTCAGCCGAATTGCAACGTAGCCGTCCTGTTGAATTGCTCTATCCTGAAAGTTTTGAGCACATGGCTTTGATTGAAAATTATCATGGCCTGCGCCGCCGCCCTTTATGGGAATTTGAACTGGATACAGCAAAGCAGCAACTTAATCTGCAATTTGGTACCCGTGATCTGGTCGGTTTTGGTGTGGAAAAAGCAACTCTCGCTCTGCGTGCCGCGGGTTGTCTGTTGCAATACGTCAAAGATACTCAGCGTACAGCTTTGCCTCACATCCGTGGCATCACAGTGGAACGTCAGCAAGATACGGTTATTATGGATGCGGCAACCCGCCGTAATCTGGAGCTGACACAAAATCTGTCTGGCGGTACAGATAATACCCTCGCCTCCGTTCTTGATCTGTGTATTACCCCAATGGGTAGCCGAATGTTGAAGCGCTGGTTGCACGCCCCTGTCAGGGATCGCCAGATATTGGAGAACCGTCAGCAGGCCATTGCTACCTTGCAGGAAATTGGATTGGAGTTGCAGCCATTTTTACTGCAAGTCGGTGATCTGGAACGTGTATTGGCCCGCCTGGCTCTACGCTCTGCCCGGCCACGGGATCTGGCAAGAATGCGCCATGCATTCCAGCAATTGCCTGATATTCATCAGATTATGGATTCTTCGGATTCCCGGTATATCAAACAATTACAGAAAAACATTGGTCAATTTGATGAGCTACAGGAATTGCTTGAAAAAGCGATTGTAGAAACACCACCGGTATTGGTTCGGGATGGTGGCGTGATCGCGCCCGGCTATAACAGCGAGCTGGATGAGTGGCGTGCATTGGCTGATGGCGCCAGTAACTATCTGGAACAACTGGAAATCCGCGAACGTGAAAAATTGGGCATTGATACTCTGAAAGTCGGCTTTAATGGTGTTCATGGCTACTATATTCAAGTCAGTCGTGGACAGAGTCATCTGGTGCCCATTCATTATGTCCGCCGCCAGACACTGAAAAATGCTGAACGTTATATCATCCCTGAACTAAAAGAATATGAAGATAAGGTTCTGACTTCTAAAGGGAAGTCTCTGTCAATAGAAAAAGCCCTGTACGAGGAATTATTCGATCTGTTACTGCCTCACTTGGCCGAATTACAAACCAGCGCCGAAGCACTGGCTGAACTTGATGTATTGGCAAACCTGGCAGAACGGGCTGAAACCCTGAATTATGTCTGCCCAACACTAAACGATAAACCAGGTATTCAAATCACCGCTGGACGCCATCCGGTTGTTGAGCAAGTTTTGCGTGAGCCATTTATCTCCAACCCGCTCTCTTTATCCTCACAGCGACGTTTGTTGATTATTACCGGTCCAAATATGGGCGGTAAAAGTACCTATATGCGTCAGGCAGCCCTCATTACACTTCTGGCTTATATCGGCAGCTTTGTGCCTGCTGAAAAAGCGGTAATCGGCCCGGTTGATCGCATATTTACCCGTGTAGGCGCTTCCGATGATCTGGCATCTGGCCGTTCAACCTTTATGGTGGAAATGACGGAAACTGCCAATATCCTGCACAATGCGACCGAGCAAAGCCTGGTATTGATGGATGAAATTGGCAGAGGGACGTCAACCTACGATGGTCTTTCTCTGGCATGGGCATGTGCAGAAAATCTGGCAAACCGCATTAAAGCAATGACTCTGTTTGCCACTCACTATTTTGAGCTGACCACGTTGCCGGAAAAACTCGAAGGTGTAGTTAATATTCATCTGGATGCGGTAGAACATGGGGATACCATCGCATTTATGCACAGCGTACAAGATGGTGCAGCCAGTAAGAGTTATGGGTTGGCAGTTGCTTCCCTCGCAGGCGTGCCACGTGAAGTGATTAAACGGGCACGCCAGAAACTTAAAGAGCTGGAATCTCTGTCTAACCATGCAACTGCAAGTCATGTGGATACACCGCAACTTGCGCTGTTAACAGAAGAAACCTCACCGGCGGTTGAAGCATTGGAAAATCTCAATCCAGACTCTCTGACTCCCCGTCAGGCATTGGAATGGATTTATCGGCTGAAAGATATGGTGTAAGAAAGTGGTAGGGGAGGCAGAGCGAAGCGCCTGCAAGGGCGCTCAATGAGGGCGGCTCTTCTGCTCAATATATTGCTTAACAACTTCAAGAGAAGCACCGTCCACACTACCTGCAAAGTATGATGGCGACCAGAGCGCATCGCTTTTCCATGCGGGTTTGCGTAATTCAGGGAATTACCGGGCGGGTTAACTATTTTGGTCGTGTTGAAGCTGAGTTGATTCAAAATCCAGATAACGATTTTAAATTCCACAGTGGTGTTCCGGCTGATGGTTGAGCAGGTAAAGATTAAAAAGGCAAACTTATCAGCTTGATAAAGATATGACATCAGCAGAATCATACTGTTGGGGTTTCATATGGCCCCTTTAATGGCGTGGTTCTGCTGATATCCCTGTTTATAATGCAAATTATTTAATCAAATAGGGGTGACTGCTCCCCGCCGTAAAAAACGGCGAGGCTTCCCACTTCTCAGGCCGCAACCGTCTTTATGACGGATTTACGCTGGCCTCCGTGGGCAGAGACGACGAGCCCCGCCGCCTGTAATTCTCTCGTGCCCTTGCTCTGGATGTTGAGCGCCGCATTGATATCGCGGTCATGTTCGACTCGGCAGAAAGCGCATGACCAGATCCGCTTATGCAGCGGCATTTCCGGCACTTTGTGACCGCAACAATGACAGGTTTTCGAACTGGCGAACCACTGATCCAGTTTCACCAGGTGGACCCCCGCTGCTGCGGCTTTGTATTCCAATTTCATCAGGAAACTATTCCAGCCCGCATCCCCGATAGCGCGGGCAAGGTGGTGATTCTTCATCATGCTGGCCGATTTCAGCGTCTCAACAATTATCGCTTGGTTTTCGTCAACCATTGTTCGGGAGAGTTTGTGTTGAAAATCGGCGCGGGCATTGGCTATCCGCTCATGGACTGCCGCCAGACGTAATCGGGCCTTGCTACGGTTAGCGCTGCCCTTTTGTTTGCGGGACAGCGATTTCTGCTTTCGACGCAGGTTACGGGTGGCGTTGATAAGGTGACGCGGGTTATTGACCTTCTCTCCGGTCGACTGGATAAGATAGTGGGACAAACCCATATCGCAACCGGTCACGCGGGTGATAACGCCCGGCTTTTCCGGCGCATCCCGACCATCGTCACACAGGATAGCGGCGAAATATTTTCCCGTGGCGGTGCGAGAGAGCGTAATGCTCTTCACCTCCCCTTCAATTTTTCTGTGTATGCACGCTTCTATCGGTGACAATTTCGGGATCTTCACTGCGCCCTCCAGCACTTTCACCCCAACACAATGGTAGCTGGATTGCCTGCCCTGTTTGCGTTTGAACGTGGGAAATTGGGCGCGCAACTTCGGATTGAAGAAATTATCAAATGCGGTATGCAGATTGATCACCGCCTGCTGTAACGCGATGGCGTCATATGTCTTGAGCCAGGCATACTTGCGGGATTTCTTCGCGACCGCCAGTAACGGTTTGAGGTCTTTGCGCGGATTTAAACTTACGCCGTGACGTTTGTAAGTATGCTTTTTGATGTACAGCGCCTTGTTGTACGCAAAACGGACCGCACCGAACTGGCCATTAAGATACTCGGCCTGTTCGGGTGTGGGGTAGAGGCGGACTTTGGTCGCTCTTAACATATTCAACACTCATTGATAAAGTGCATTCATTTTAGCCTGTTTTACCGGCAGATATTAATTCAGTCAGGAGACGTCGCAGTAGCCCGCCTTAAAGCCCTTTGGGCTTTTCGCCTTATATCCCCGCCCGCACTGAGGGTGTCGCAAAAGGGTTGAGGTCACTTTTTCAAGCATCAAGTTAAATTCAATCACTGACTTTGGGCAGCCTGTTATTTGTATGGATAACAGGCTAAAAATAATCCCTAATATCAGAGCCACCGCTCTTGATAAGTTATAGGCCATTGCATGCAGGGAAAACTCCAGCTTTACCGCTGACAATCCCTTACGCCGAAAGCGTTCCAGTCTCTGAATTCCCCGTAATGCCGAAAATACCGGTTCTACCAGGCTCTTCCGTTGACTCAATATCTGTTTTGACTCCGGTCGGGCCATATGCAAACGAAGTGTCTCCCGCTCTTCATCTTCCGGATAACGTTTTATTTTTCTTCCTCCTTTAGCCTTTGTGCAGCCCGCTTTCTTCGGGCATCCGGCACAATTGTCAGCGCGATAAACCCGATAGGTCCGCGTTTTTTCAGTGGCTTTCACTGTACTTTGCAGGGACAATTGGTGATGAGCAGGACAAATATAGCAATCTTGCTCAGCATCATAAGTAAATAAGGATTTAGGATAGATTTTTCGGGCACGCTGTCGGTCTGAATTTTCTGCACAAAACAGCCAGATCTGATGTTTCTTCGCCTCAGCAATCACATCGTCATGGAAATAACCGGCATCCAATAACAGCTTTTCCGGGTGACCTCCCGAGATAGTGAGATTCTGCGCCAATAACGCGGCCATCACTTGGGTTTCACTGGAGGGGTCGACCGTTTGAGCGACGATAATTCGTCTGTTGTTAACTAAAACAGACGGTTTATAGGAAGTTGAAAATCCTCTTCCCCGCTTGAGTTTCTGGACGACGGCTTCGGGTTCTGTTGGATTGATACGCAGTTGGCTGGCATCCTTCCCTTTTTTTTCGCGATTTTCTTGTCGGCGCCGTAATACGTTGGCTCCCTGTTCCAATTGCTTTATGCGTTTTTCTGTCTGCGCTGTGGCAGGGGTAGCCGTGAGAGTATTTTTTTCACGTGAAATCGCTTCCTGAGTTAAAAGGTGGTAATGAGAACAGGCCGCCTCTATCACTGTCCCGTCACCGGCCAGGCACGAGCCGTCCGAACGACTGCGGTGCAAAATGGATAAGGTCAGTGCCTTAAAAAACGGTCCCGTCAGGACGGATTGGTGCTGATAAATAAAACGCCCAAGACTGGCATGATCGGGCGTAATTCCCTGGCTGACAAAAATACAGCCTAAATCTAAACGCGCAAGTCGTTCAAGTTCTCTGAGCGAGCAGTGTCCTTTCATGATCCCATAAAGCAGGATCCCCATCATGGAGCGTGGAGAATAAGGGGCTCTCCCTGTCGAAGCATAATGGCGTTCAAAGGGGCCCCAATCTTGCTCATCAAGAATGTCAGCAACAATAAATGCGCAACGCTCCCCCATTTGCCTGAGATAATCAGAAAGGGAAAGGGAGCCATCCAATACAGGTAAGTGCTGAGCTTTGACAAACTGACGTTTGGTGTAAGCAGACGGTTCCCGTTTTCGAATGAATAAGGTCATAAAAGAGCTGCGCCTAAAGGAAGAGCGCAGATTTTAATGGATAACATGACCTTTTGCGACACCCTCGCACTGGGCAAGGGTTTACGGCGGTTTTTGCTAAGTACGGAACAAGGCTTCAATATTCAAACCCTGGGTTTGCATAATATCTTTCAAACGCCGCAAACCTTCAACTTGGATCTGACGCACTCTTTCCCTTGTTAAGCCGATCTCTTTTCCTACATCTTCCAGCGTTTCAGCCTCATACCCCAAAAGACCAAAACGACGCGCTAATACTTCACGTTGTTTCGAATTCAACTCAAACAGCCATTTGACGATACTCTTTTTCATATCGTCTTCCTGTGTTGTTCCCTCCGGTCCGCTTTCATTCTCATCCGATAAAACATCCAATAGCGCTTTATCGGAATCGCTGCTAATGGGTGTATCAACCGAAATGATACGTTCATTCAATCGCAGCATACGGCTTACATCATCAACCGGTTTATCCAGTTGCTCTGCTATCTCTTCTGGGCTAGGTTCATGATCCAATTTATGGGCAAGTTCTCTTGCTGTACGCAAGTAGACATTAAGTTCTTTAACAATATGGATTGGCAACCGAATGGTACGGGTTTGATTCATAATCGCCCGTTCAATAGTTTGCCGAATCCACCATGTCGCATAGGTAGAAAACCTGAACCCACGCTCCGGGTCAAATTTTTCAACAGCACGGATAAGACCAAGATTGCCTTCTTCAATCAAATCAAGAAGCGCTAACCCCCTGTTGCTGTAACGACGGGAAATT
This sequence comes from Photorhabdus thracensis, assembly GCF_001010285.1. Lineage (GTDB taxonomy): Bacteria > Pseudomonadota > Gammaproteobacteria > Enterobacterales > Enterobacteriaceae > Photorhabdus > Photorhabdus temperata. The sequence continues at coordinate 861,663 of NZ_CP011104.1, forward strand.
TTAACAACCAACCGCAGGTTACTCTCGATCATTCTCTGGCGGGCCAGAACATCACCACGTAATGCCCGCCTGGCGAAAAAAACCTCTTCTTCCGCGGTTAACAAAGGAGAAAAACCAATCTCGCCGAGATAAAGCTGTGTCGCATCAAGAACCCGCTGGTTCATACCCTGCAATACATCTAAATCATTCTCAAGATCAGTCAGGTCATCCTCACCATTCTTCAATAATTTCTCATTGAAGTCGTCAGTTTCAATACCACTTTCATCTAAATCCGCATCATCATACAACTCGTTAACTTTCAGCGTATTTTGGCTCATAAGCTGCCCCTACCCATGATAATGCAGGCAGAATTCAGCATTCTGCCCAGTTTATCGCTGCGGAAGATAACGCAGCGGGTTTACGGATTTTCCCTTGTAACGAATTTCAAAGTGTAATCTTACAGAGCTGGTACCCGTGCTACCCATAGTGGCAATTTTTTGCCCCGCCTTGATGTCCTGTTGCTCACGAACCAACATTGTATCGTTATGAGCATAGGCACTCAGGTAGTCATCGTTATGTTTTATAATTATCAGATTTCCATATCCACGTAAGGCGCTTCCGGCGTAGACAACTCGACCACCTGCTGTTGCGAATACTGACTGACCACTGCTGCCGGCAATATCAATCCCTTTGTTACCCCCTTGGGTATCAGAGAAATTTTCAATCACTTTGCCTTCAGCTGGCCACATCCAACTGCTGACAGCACTGTTTCCACTGCTTGCGGTTGTCGTCGGTGATTTTACATACGTATTGTTTACGGTTGACGTAGTTGCCTGTGGCAACATTTTTACACTCTTCTGTTTTCCGGAATTTGCAGGATACGCATTAGTTGATTGAGAATCAACCAGCGTTGTTTGAATTTGATTATGGCTATAAGTGGTTAACATCCCGCCGCTGCCGGTCCTCAAAGTCTGTCCCACCGTCAGGCTATAAGGTTCTGAAATATTATTTTTGCTCGCAAGATCACGAAAATCACTCCCCGTGATCCACGCAATATAAAACAGAGTATCACCGTGCCTTACGGTATAAGTGTTGCCGTTATAGCTACCTTTAGGAATACTTTCATAATCACGGTTATAAATAATTCTCCCTTGTGAATTGCTGCCGCTAGCACTAATTGATGAAGGTGAAGATGGCATTGGTGTAGATATTGGTGTAGATATAGCAGAGCTGTCTGAAGAGATTACTGGACGACTGATACCCCTGCTTTGCTCCTGATTAATACTGGTGATAGGCGCTGGGCGAGTTGGTGGATTTGTACAACCGACTAACCAGACTCCCATTAATGAACAAATTACAATCCGCTGTATTTTTTTCATTGGGCTTCCCGAATTCATACTTTCTTCCCCCATAACGGCAAATAATAAGCGTAAAAATCAATAACTCTTAAAGGTTATACATAACCACAAAAATTTCAAAACGAAAATAATTTTGCTTATTAAAGCGAATATAACCATTAATTGAAAAATAGTTACAATAGACTACGAATTTAAGCCAGTTCCCCTTGCACAAGAGGCACAAAACGTACAGCTTCGATCACTTCACTATGAAAACCATTGCCATGACGTTTCACAGATTTAAGAATTTGTGTGTGTTCACCAACGGGCAAAACCATAACACCACCATCAGCAAGCTGGAGCATCAGTTCTTGTGGAATATATGGAGGAGCCGCGGTCACGATAATAGCATCAAATAACCCACGCGATGGCCATCCTTGCCAACCATCCCCATGACGGGTTGAGACATTATGTAAATCAAGCTGTTTCAATCTGCGTTTAGCCTGCCACTGCAAACCTTTTATCCGTTCTACCGAAAAAACATGTTTGACCAAATGAGCTAATATCGCCGTCTGATAACCAGAGCCTGTACCAATTTCCAGTACTTTAGCATTAGGTGTTAACTGAAGCAGTTCAGTCATACGGGCGACAATGTAAGGCTGAGAAATTGTTTGTCCATAACCAATAGGCAAAGCCGTATTTTCATACGCTTTATGTGCCAATGCTTCATCGACAAAACGCTCCCTGGGCACAGCGGAAATGGCTGCCAGTAAACGTTCATCTTCTATTCCCTGCTGGCGTAATTGTGTCAGCAAATTTTTCATTGCCCGACTTAGCATTCTCCATCAACCTCAGCTTTAGCTAACCAGTCTTTGACTAACTCCTGCGCTTTATACGCAGTCAGATCGACCTGCAATGGCGTAATAGAGACATATCCCTGTTCTACAGCTGCAAAATCTGTTTCAGGCCCCGCATCATGTTTATCTCCCGGTGGACCCAACCAGTAAAGCATGTTTCCTTTCGGATCTTGCATGGAGTAAACCTCCTCCGCGGCATGACGACTACCACAACGCGTCACCCGAAAACCTTTAATTTGATCAAGTGGCAGATCAGGCACATTCACATTCAGAATATTACCCGCTCTCAAAGGTGTTGTTTGTAACATTTGTAGCAAACGACGTGTGATTTCTGCCGCCGTTTCGTAATGCGATTGGCCATCAAGTGAAATGGCCAATGCCGGCAAACCCAAGTGGCGGCCTTCCATCGCGGCAGCAACAGTACCTGAGTAAATCACATCATCCCCAAGGTTGGGGCCACAGTTAATACCAGAAACAACAATTTCCGGGCGCGGAAGGACTAAACGATTAACACCGAGATAAACACAATCTGTTGGTGTGCCATCCAGCACCGAGATATCCCCATTCTCCAGCGTATGAATTCTTAATGAACGATCAAGTGTCAGTGCATTAGATGCGCCACTCCGGTTACGATCAGGCGCAACAATCTGTACATGATAGCTTTCCCGCAATGCTGTCGCTAAAACCTGAATACCTGGTGCAGTGACACCGTCATCATTACTCAGCAATATTCGTAACATTATTTTGATCCTGATTGATGATTTCCCTGACCACACTGGTAGCAAAACTGCCGGCAGGCAACCAGAAACTGATCTTTACCGTGCTATTATCCGGCCATTCCCAACACAGATCCTGAGGCCGAACCAGAATAGCCCTACGGACACAATCCACTCTTTCCCGTTTGATAAGCTCCCACAATGATTCATAAGGCTGCAAATATTGCCGTTCAAAATCCGCAGATTGATGCAGTGTTCCCAATTCACCACTGCCAGGCAGTGGCGCGGTTATCTGTAGCTCTCCATCAATGACCCGTTGCTGCAATAAAGGCAACTCTGCTTCGTCAGCAACAAACCAACTACCACGCCCCGTTAATTGTAAGGCGTCACCATTAATGACCTGCCGCTGTTGTTCAAGAGCAATCCGCGCACTCGCCACCGCATTAAACATAGCGCTGCGACTGGCTGAAAGATAAAAGCTGCGTTTATTTCTCTCTTTTACCCGGATTTCATTATTCGCCCAGCGTTGCGCCTGAACCAAATTCTGTCCATCCCGCCCAAAACGCTGTTCACCAAAATAGTTAGCAACCCCACCTTGTTGAATCAGTTGTAATCGGTTTTCAACAAATTGATGATGACTGATCTCCCGCAAGATCAGAGTAAATGAATTTCCTTTCAGTGCTCCAATGCGCAGTTTACGTTTCTGACGATCTGTCGCCAGAACCTCACATCCTTCAAGCTGAAACGATGCAAAATCAGGATCCTGTTTACCGGGTAAGTGTAAGCAAAACCATTGTTCTGTCACTGCGTTGCGGTCTTTTAAACCTGCATAACTGACCGATCTAGGCGGTATACCAGCGAAACGGGCGAGGTTCTCTGCAATAAATTGAGTATTACAACCCGTTTTACGGATATGCACCATCAAATGCTCACCTTCCCCGTCAGGAGAAAAACCTAAATCTTCACGGACAATAAAATCATCCGGTGAAGCTTTTAATATCCCCGTCGCTTCCGGTTGCCCATACAGCCAATTTAATTCAGCTAATACCATCAATTATTCCTTAACTAGCAAAGACACCGCTTCGCAAGCAATACCTTCTTTACGTCCAACAAATCCCAATTTTTCGGTCGTTGTGGCTTTAACATTGATATCATCAATGTGGCATTGCAGATCTTCCGCCAGATTGACTCTCATTTGCGGGACATGCGGCAGCATTTTTGGTGCCTGAGCAATAATCGTAATATCCAAATTACCGATCCGATAACCCTTTTCTCTGATACGACGATAAGCTTCACGCAATAACTTACGGCTATCCACACCTTTAAATGCCGGATCAGTATCCGGGAACAATTTCCCAATATCACCCAATGCCGCCGCCCCTAACAAGGCGTCAGTCGCTGCATGGAGAGCAACATCACCATCAGAGTGCGCCAATAGCCCTTGTTCATAAGGGATACGGACACCACCGATAATAATCGGCCCTTCACCACCAAATTTATGCACATCGAAACCGTGTCCGATTCTCATGATGTCTGTTCCTTTATTTTCTGGACAGATAAAATTCTGCCAATGCCAAATCCTCGGGGCACGTGATTTTTATATTGTCCGAACGCCCGTTAACCAATACCGGTTGATAGCCACAATATTCCAGTGCAGAAGCTTCGTCAGTGATATTAGCGTGTTGTGACAGTGCTTTTGATAAGCTATCCCTCAGTAACATCAGTGGAAAAAACTGCGGTGTTAGCGCATGCCAGAGATCTTGGCGCTCTACTGTATGGTCAATAACCTGACCAACACGTCCACGTTTCATCGTATCGCTGACCGGAGATGCCAGAATACCACCACATGCCATATTTCCCTGTTCATCCACTTCTGCTAATTGTAGCAAACGTTCAAGATCGTCACGGTGTAAACAAGGGCGGGCCGCATCATGTACTAAAACCCAGCGATTATCATTCCCGGACAAATTAGCCAGATAATTTAAACCAGCCAATACAGAATCTGCTCGCTGCTTCCCACCGATTACCGTCGTAATACGTGGATCTGATGCAACCTCAAGAGATTGAAACTGTGTATCAGCCGGATTTAAAACAACCACAACGCGTTGAATACGGGGATCACCAAGTAGTGCAGCCAGAGTGTGTTCAATAACAGTTTTTCCGGCAATAGACAGATATTGCTTTGGGCAATCCGAATTCATTCGGCTACCAATGCCCGCTGCGGGTACCAAAGCAATAATATCAGCACAGGAATGCAATAATAGATCGTTCATTTTAATTATTGAGTATTATTTGGAGTCGAGGGACGTGAAGTATTTTCTTTAGATTTATCAGTGACTAAACGATAGAAAGTTTCACCTGGTTTGATCATACCCAATTCATTACGGGAGCGCTCTTCAATGGCTTCCTGCCCGCCGGTAAGATCGTCAATTTCCGCCGATAACTGATCGTTACGCACTTTAAGTTTGCTGTTTTTGCTCTCTTCCATAACAACATCATTCTTAACCCGTACATAATCATGAATACCGTTTTTACCAAGCCACAGTGAATACTGTAACCATCCGAGTAAAACCACTAATAGTAGCGTCAGCTTACCCATTTCCGCCCCCTGAAATATCTGTCAATCATCCCATAACTCAAAGAGTGACGCTACTATCACAAAACAGGATGGGGGAAAAATAGTTGAGGATAAAGTCATGACATAAGCACATCACTGAAGATTCAATAAGGTGCTTATATTGATGTTATAGGTCATTAATCCCTGAACGTATCATGCCGTTCTTTTTCAATTCCGCCAGCAACTTTCCCACTAATGCTTCAATAGGTTGTTGACCTGAAAGATAAATTTCTGGGTTATCGGGAATCTCATAGGCTGAATCAATCCCCGTGAAATGACGGATTTCACCCGCACGGGCTTTTTTGTACAATCCTTTAGGATCACGGGATTCGCAAATTTCCAATGGTGTATCGACAAAAACTTCAATAAATTGCCCTGGTTCCAGCAATTCACGAACTTTTTGCCTCTCTGCTTTATGAGGAGAAATAAAAGCGGTCAGTACAACTAAACCCGCATCTACCATCAGATTAGCAACTTCACCCACACGGCGGATATTCTCCTGTCTGTCCTGTTCTGAGAAACCCAAATCGCTGCAAAGGCCATGACGCAAGTTATCACCATCAAGCAGATACGTTTTTATTCCCCGTTGAAACAGGGCCTGTTCTAAAGCCCCAGCCACCGTGGATTTACCTGAACTAGATAAGCCAGTGAACCAAATAACCAATGCGGGATGCCCATTTTCAGCTTCCCGTCGCTCTCTGGTCAGTTGATATCTATGCCAGACAACATTTTCTGACGCCAAATTTTCAATTCCTTCTGCCAATTTATTTACCTCCCAGTAAATCTCTGGCCCCCCAATGGGGGAAATGGCGGCGAATCAACCGGTTCAACTCCAGTTCAAATTCGCTGAATTCTTTTGGCCCTTCATAAACACCTGTCTGAATTTCACGTACCAAACCAGCACCAACCGTGACATTAGTCAGCCGATCAATAAAGATAATGCCGCCAGTGTCACTATTTTGCTGATAACTATCGAGCATTAATGGTTCTTCAAAAGAAAACTCCACTGATCCGATGGCATTCAATGGTAAATCAACAGCCACCCGTTGTGTCAGATTCGTAATATCCACCTGATACTGGATATTCTCAACTTTCCCACGGCTCTTTTTACCTGCCACTTTGATATCAAGATTTTGTCCCTGCACCAAAGGCTGTTCAGACATCCACACAACATCCACCAAAGCATGCCGGGTAACCGTCATCTCATCATCAGCAGAAATCAGGAGATCTCCCCGGCTGATATCAATTTCATCTTTCAGCACCACGGTAATTGCTTCACCGGGGACAGCAAAATCCAAATCACCATCAAAAGTTACGATCCGCTCTACTTGCGAGGTTACACCAGATGGCATGACTTTAATTTTCTGCCCTTTGCGTAAAATCCCAGATGAAAGTGTGCCGCTGTAACCACGAAAATCGAGATCAGGCCGGCTGACATACTGTACCGGGAAGCGCAGTAACTGCTTCGAAGCTTCTTTCTTTACATCTGCGGTTTCAAGAATATCTAACAACGCAGGTCCTTCATACCAGACCATATTGGTACTTCTGGTGACAATGTTATCGCCATCAAGTGCAGAGATCGGAACAAAATAAATTTTCAAATCTGTCGGCAACTGAGCGGCAAAGTTCAAATAATCTTGTTTGATCAGGTCAAAAACCTGCTGCCTGTATCCCATCAGATCCATTTTATTTACAGCAACCACCAAGTGGCGGATCCCCAGCAAGGTACTGATAAAACTGTGACGACGGGTCTGCTCCTGAACACCTTTACGGGCATCAATCAGCAGAATCGAAAGATCACAGGTCGATGCACCTGTCGCCATATTACGCGTGTACTGTTCATGTCCCGGCGTGTCGGCAATAATAAATTTGCGTTTTTCGGTGGAAAAATAGCGGTAAGCGACATCAATGGTGATGCCTTGTTCGCGCTCTGCGGCGAGACCATCCACCAGCAAAGCCAAATCCAATTTTTCACCCTGAGTACCGATTCGTTTACTGTCATTCTGCAATGTTGAAAGCTGATCTTCGTAGATCTGACGGGTATCATGTAACAGACGGCCAATCAGGGTACTTTTGCCATCATCCACGCTGCCACAGGTTAAGAAACGCAGTAGTCCCTTATCCTGTTGAGCATGCAGATAGGCTTCTACACCTCCCTGTTGTTTAATTTGATCAGCAATAGCTTCATTTTGTGCAAGTGCGGACATGGTTGTTCTCCTTAGAAATAACCCTGACGTTTTTTCAGTTCCATAGAAGCAGATTGATCACTGTCAATCAGCCGCCCTTGCCGCTCACTTGTCGTGGATATCAGCATCTCTTCAATAATTTCCGGCAATGTTTCAGCATCAGATCTCACGGCCCCCGTCAGCGGCCAGCAACCAAGAGTACGGAAACGAACTTTGCGTTGACTGATAACTTCGCCAGGTTTCAAATCGATCCGATCGTCATCAACCATAATCAACGTGCCATCACGCTCTATTATCGGACGTGGTTTAGCAAAATAGAGAGGAACGATATCAATTTGTTCCAGGTAGATGTATTGCCAAACATCCAGTTCAGTCCAGTTGGAAAGCGGGAATACGCGAATGCTTTCACCTTTGTTAATCTGACCGTTGTAATTACACCACAATTCAGGACGCTGGTTTTTAGGATCCCAACGATGTGAGCGATCGCGGAATGAATAAATACGCTCTTTAGCTCGTGATTTTTCTTCATCACGCCGGGCACCACCGAAAGCCGCATCAAAACCATATTTATCCAGTGCCTGTTTTAACCCTTCCGTTTTCATGATATCGGTATGTTTGGCGCTACCATGCACAAATGGGTTTATTCCTATCGCTTCCCCTTGCGGGTTGCGATATACCAGAAGTTCAAAACCGTAATGCTTGGCGGTACGATCACGAAACTCGTACATTTCGCGGAATTTCCAGCCCGTATCCACGTGCAGCAAAGGAAATGGTAAGGTTCCCGGATAGAACGCCTTGCGCGCAAGATGAAGCATGACCGAAGAATCTTTACCAATAGAGTAAAGCATCACTGGGTTTTCAAACTCTGCGGCCACTTCCCGTATAATATGGATACTTTCAGCTTCAAGTTGCTGCAAGTGGGTCAATCTTTTCTCGTCCATTACCACTCCTTATGCAAAATCGACTACTGCCGGACGGCTTATCCTGGCAATAGGTTGTTGCCCAAACCAGGCTATCTGATGGTGGAGTTGGGCTACCTCCCCCACTACCAGTAACGCCGGTGACGGTGCCTGCTGTGCCAACTGTTCCAGTTCCAGCAAAGTTCCAGTCAACACTTGCTGCTCTGGACGAGTACCACAACCGATAACAGCTACGGGTGTATCTTTTGCCCGCCCATGTAAAATTAATTGATGACTTATCAAGGCAGATTTCACCGTCCCCATATAAATCGCCAAAGTCTGATTGCCTTTGGCCAAAGCCTGCCAATCCAGGTCATTACCATTTTCCCGGCAATGGCCTGTAATAAAAGTGATACTCTGCGAGTGTTCCCGGTGAGTCAGCGGAATTCCCGCGTAAGCAGTCGCTCCAATAGCGGCGGTAATTCCCGGTACGACTTGAAAAGGAATACCTGCTGATGCCGCAACCTGTAACTCCTCACCACCACGGCCAAAAATAAAGGGATCACCGCCTTTAAGGCGAACCACTTTTTTCCCTTGTCTGGCAAATTTCACTATCAATTGGTTAGTTTCTTCCTGAGAAACAGAGTGATTACCGGCTCTTTTGCCAACGCAAATTTTATCTGCATCCCGGCGAACCAGATCCAGCACTTCACTGCTGACCAGATGATCATAAAGCACCACATCAGCCTGCTGAATAACCTGTAATCCTCGCAATGTCAGTAATCCCGGATCGCCTGGACCTGCACCGACCAGAGCCAATTCTCCCGGTGAATCAGGCTGTTCCAGTTGTTGCTCAAGCTGCTCTTCCGCCTGTTGGATCTGACCATTTGCAACCAACATAGCGAAACAGCCATTAAAAGCCTGTTCCCAAAAAGAACGACGCTGGCGCATGGAAGTTAATCGCTGTTTCACCCGCTCACGCCAATTCCCGGCAATTTTCGCCATTGCGCCAAGACTGGAAGGCAATAACGCTTCCAGTTTTTCCCGTATTAAACGCGCCAATACCGGCGCTTTTCCTGCCGATGAAATCGCCACTAAAACAGGAGAACGATCAATAATTGATGGAAAAATAAATGAGCAATGGGATTGATCATCAACGACATTGACCAAAATACCGCGCTTATCCGCCTCGGTAAAAACCCGATGATTTAGAATGTGATCATCAGTCGCCGCAATCACCAGAAAAATGCCATCAAGATATTCAGGCTGGAATTCTCTCTTATACCATTCCAGTTCACCGGCTTGATAACGCTGTTGTAATTCAGAACATAATTCAGGCGTTACAACCTGTAATAATGCACCTGCCCGTAGTAGTAGAGTCGCCTTACGTGCGGCCACATCTCCACCACCGACAAGTAATACAAGCCGCCCTTTTAACTCAACAAATATCGGTAAGTAATCCACAATTGCCCTTTGTATCCAGTGAAATATTTATAAGTAATGAAACTGTTTCGAATGAATATATGAGTCGGTGGTAAGGTTATGAAATGACAAAAAGGAATTTATTGTTCTGTAATGGAATATAGCTTTTCTTGGTCATGGGATTAAGGTCACCGTATGGAGGCAGTGACCGCTGGTCTTGCTTAATGACTGGATATGTCATGGACAACGCCTCCTGTGGGAGGCGTTGTTGCTGCGAATAGATACTGTATCTAACGCAACTGCGCGTTATTTCAGCGCATTGAGGATTTGCCAGGCTGCTTTGATGCGCGCCTCGTTGGGGTAGTTTTTGTTGGCTAGCAGCACAATGCCCATTTGCTCTTGCGGCACAAACGCGACATACGCGCCGAAGCCATTGGTTGCGCCGGTTTTATTGATAAAAAGCGCCTCTGTTGGCGGCTCCGGCGGCGATAGTTCCGTGGTTTTGTTGGCTTGATAAGCGATCTGCGCCGAGTTGCCGCTCAGTACCTGCTCAAGGGTAACGGGCCAGTGATAAAGCTCCCAGCCCAGTCCTTGCGTCATTTCCCCCACCCGGTAATAGCCGGTATGGGTTGCCCGAATGGCCTGTGCCAGCTTGCTATCACCTATGCGGGAAGGATCGATATTCGCATCAACGAAGCTGATCATATCCTGCGCACTGGCTTTCAGGCCGTAGGCTTCCTCATCCAGTACGCCGGGGTTTACGCGAATCGGTTTATTTTCTTTTGAATAACCCCAGGCATAATTTTTCATATCCTGCGCGGGCACGTTAAACCGGGCATGATGCAGACCAAGCGGTGAAAGAATCTGGTTTGCCACCAGTATTGAGTAAGGTTTTCCAATACGTTGGGCAGCGATATAGCCCGCCAGGCCAATGCTGGGATTGGAGTATTGGCGGTAGGTTCCGGGCGCATACTTCGGCTGCCAGTGCTGATACCAGTTCACCATTTTGCTATTGCTGTCGATCTCGTCAGGGAACTGTAACGGCAGGCCGCCCGCGGTGTAGGTGGCAATATTCAGCAGGCTTATGTTGTCAAAAGCGCTGCCTGCAAGTGGTTGAAAATGCTGGCTGGCCTTATCGGAGAGGGAAATGGCTCCCGTCACTTGCGCCCAAGAAATCAGGCTGGCGGTAAAGGTTTTGCTGACTGAGCCTAATTCAAAGATCGTCTCTTTGGTGACCGGCGTGTTGTTCTCTTTTGACGCGTCACCGTATTGATAGAAGAAATGCTGACCGCGGAAAGTTACCGCAATCGCCATTCCTGGAATGTCATATTCCTGCATCAGGGAGTGTATGGTCTTATCAACAGTATTTGTCAGATGGGACTGATCGGGTGTATTCGAAGCCTGAGCGCCGAGAGAAGCGGCGAGCAGCAGCCCGCCAGTCAGCACCGAAAATCGTTTTGTCATGTGGGGTGTCCTTTTATTACAGTAAGAGCGTTCAATTCTGGATTTTATCAGTCTTTTCACACCCAATCACAAAATTTGTGATCTCTATCACCTAACAAAATAAAACTTTGCGGTTGTTGATTGAAAACCAAGAGCTTTCGTTTCTTTATATCAATTTCTACTAAAAAAGCGGATGAAAGCTTATTTTGGGGTAAGCATAAGTAACGATAGAACTTAGTATTCTCTTTCGTTTCGTTTTCAATCGAAACCTTTTTAACCTAATTTTGCCTATATAATAGACTGCAACACCGATCACAATTTCATTTCATTGCTTTTGTTGTAATTTAACCGAAAGAGAGGGAAAGCAATTCATCACAGGCGACGTGAACTTGTTGCTGAAATCTGAGGAGCATAACGGAATGGCAATGGACACTGTGAAAAGACGTGAACAGATTATTGACCTGCTGTGCCATGAGGGCAGTGTACGTGTTGAGCATTTGAGTTCCCGTTTTGGGGTTTCCAGCGTCACTATCCGTAATGACCTGCGTTATCTGGAGCAAAAAGGTTGTGCGCTGCGTTCTTATGGCGGCGCCATGTTGAATCAACAATTCGCCTTTGATCGCCCCCTGCAAGATAAAGGCCGGCTGAATCGTGATGTGAAATCACGTATTGCGGCCAGGGCGGCACAGTTTGTTAAGGATGGTGATGCCCTGATCCTTGATTCCGGCTCCACGACTACGCAAATCGTGCCATATCTTAAGGAGCGGCGTGATTTGGTGGTAATGACTAACGCGTTGAATATCGCCTATGAACTGGCGGGATTTGATCAGATGGAAGTGATGGTGCTTGGCGGGAGTGTGCGTCAGAACTCCTACTCGCTTTATGGTCCGGCGGCGGAACAGCAATTGCGTCAGTATCGCTTTAATACTCTGTTTCTTGGTGTCGATGGGTTTGATTTGGAAGCAGGGATTACCACGCCCCATCCCGGCGAAGCTCACCTTAATCGCGTAATGTGTGAGGTGGCGCATGAAATTATCGCTGTGGCGGATGCCAGTAAATTTGGGCGCAGAAGCTTTTGTATGATCCGTCAGGCTGGACAGATTCATCGGCTGATTACTGACAGCCGGATCCCCGATAACTACAGGCGGGCATTAACTGAACTCGGCGTAGATGTGGTTATTGCCGACGAATAACTCTTACAGAGATTAGAACCTGCCTAAGAGTTGATAAACGGGTTCTTGCCCGCATGGGAGACACCATGCAGTCACTATTACAACTTATTCGTCGCCATAAATCAGGTGAAGCGGTGGGGATCTATTCGGTCTGTTCCGCCCATCCTTGGGTATTGGAAAGTGCTTTGCGCGTCGCTAAAGAGCGTAAGACGCCGATACTGATTGAAGCAACGTCTAATCAGGTTAATCAGTTTGGTGGTTATACCGGTATGCAGCCCGCTCAGTTCCGTGATGCAGTTTGGCGACAGGCTGATCTTATCGGCTTGCCGCGTGATCGTGTTTGGTTGGGCGGTGATCATCTTGGGCCGAACGCCTGGCAGGATCGCTCCGCAGCAGAGGCGATGAAATTGGCTGAAACGTTGATACACGATTATGTGGCCGCAGGATTTCGTAAGATCCACCTCGATTGCTCTATGTCTTGCGCCGATGATCCAACACCGCTTGGTGATAATGAGATTGCGGTACGTGCGGCTCGTTTGTGCCAAGTGGCAGAACGTTGCTGGCAGCAGGTGGGGGGAGAACCACCGGTTTATGTGATTGGTACCGAAGTGCCGGTACCGGGCGGCGCTAAAGAAGCGTTGGAAGGGATGCAGGTCACGACACCTCAGGCAGCAGCCACAACGTTGAATGTACATCAACAAGCCTGGCAATTGGCCAGGCTGGAACAGGTATGGCCGCGGGTGATTGCGCTGGTGGTGCAGCCGGGGGTGGAGTTCGATCACCATGATGTCGAACATTATCAATCGGAACGTGCGGCGGCATTGAGTCAATATATCGAATCTCAGCCTTACTTGGTCTATGAAGCGCATTCTACTGATTATCAAACTGCACTGGCTTACCGTGAATTGGTTCGTGATCATTTCGCTATTCTGAAAGTCGGTCCTGCTTTGACTTTTGCTCTGCGTGAGGCGCTTTTCGCACTCGATAAAATTGATGGTGAATGGAATGGGGATCAGACAGCAGCGAATCTGTGCGCCACACTGGAACAGGTCATGCTTGAACAGCCAGAATACTGGAACCGCTATTACCATGGTACACCGCATCAGCAGTTTATTGATCGTCAATACAGTTTGAGCGATCGCGTGCGTTATTACTGGCCGCATCCGCAGGTACAACAGGCCGTGAGTACTTTGATGGATAATCTGCGCCGTCATCCGGTTTCTCTTTCACTATTGAGTCAGTACCTGCCAGAACAGGCGCAGGCAGTTAACGCGGGAAGGTTGGAAAATGACCCGCATGCCTGGGTGTTGGATAAGATTCGTTCTGTGCTCTTGAGCTATGCTCAGGCTTGTGAGTCTGAGGTACAAGGAGCTTTCGTATGAATGAGCTGTTTTTCTATACCGAAGCCTGGCTGCGTGAGCATCACGCGTTGCATACTGCCAGAGAGATTCACCAACAGCCTGCGCTTTGGCGTCAGTTATATCAAAACCTGCAACGTGAGGAAGCGTTGTGGCGACCCTTTTTGCTGCCTTTGTTGTCTGACCCGGAGTTACAGATAGTGCTGTGTGGCGCAGGTTCATCCGCGTTTGTCGGGCGAGCGCTGGCCCCCTGGTTGCGTGAGCAGTGTGGGCTGAATGTGGTTGCGTACAGTACCACGGATATTGTGCCTTCTCCTTTGCAATACCTCGATCCAACACGTTCAACGTTGCTGATTTCTTATGGGCGATCCGGCAATAGCCCAGAGAGCGTGGCAGCGGTAAAACTGGCAGATCAGATACTGCCACGCTGTTATCACCTGATGTTGACCTGCAATCCTGATGGTGCACTGGCACGTTATGCTGAAGGACGCGCTCATGTCTGCTCATTGAATATGCCGCAGGGTTCTCATGACCAGAGTTTTGCCATGACTTCCAGTTTCAGTTGTATGACGCTGGCGACAGCGTTGCTGTTAGGGCCGTTAACACTGGAGCAGAGTGGTGTGCCACTGATGGCGATGGCTGCGTTGTGCGAGCGCGAGTGGAGACAGTGGCAGGTACAGACTAAGCGACTGGCTCGCAGCGGCTTTAAGCGCATGATGTGTTTGGGTTCCAGCTGTTTTACTGGTGTCGCCGAAGAAGGGGCGCTCAAGATGCTGGAGCTGACTGCTGGGTATATTGCCACCCGTTACGATTCGTCGATGGGAGTGCGTCATGGGCCGAAGTTTATGATCGAACGCGATACGCTGGTGGTCATGATGCTTTCTGCTGATAAATATCGTCGTCGTTATGATCTCGATTTGTGGCATGAGTTGAATCATGACGGTCTGGCGCGTCAGGTTGTTGCTCTGAGTGGCACGCCGGGGGAAGGATTTACAGCCATTAACAGTGAACAAGATGATATCTGGCTGCTTTTTCCCTATCTGATGTTTTTGCAGATGTTAGCGTTTGAAACCTCTCTAGCGTTGGGGATAGCGCCGGACAATCCATGCCCAACAGGGGAGGTCAACCGTGTGGTGAAGGGGGTGGAAATTTATCCTTATCTCTCATCTTACTCACAAAGAACAGCATGTAAGCAGGAGTGATTATGTCGATACCGAATATTTTAATGACCCGAATTGATAACCGGTTAGTGCATGGTCAGGTAGGTGTGACCTGGACCAATTCACTGGGGGCCAATTTGGTATTGGTAGCTAACGATCAAGTTGCCGGTGATTTGATGCAGCAAAACCTGATGGATATGGTGGTTTCCGATGGGATTCAGACCCGTTATTTCACTCTGCAAAAAACCATTGATGTGATCCATAAAGCGGCTGAACGTCAGAAAATTTTTATCGTCTGTAAAACACCGCAAGATGTACTGACGCTGGTAAAGGGTGGAGTGCCGATCCGATTTGTTAACGTGGGCAATATGCATTTTGCTGAAGGGAAGCGCCAGATCCATAAGACTGTTTCGGTTGATGATAGTGACGTAGAGGTGTTTCGTGAACTAGAGCAACTGGGTGTTACCTGCGAGATACGGCGGGTACCGGATGAAGCGGGAGAGCTTATCGATAAACTGTTGTTCTAAAGAGGTGAGTTATGCTGATTGATGCGATATTGATTGGATTACTGGCCGGGTTGGCGGGAGTGGATCTGTTTGATGGATTGACCCATTTTCACCGCCCTGTGGTGATTGGCCCGCTGGTCGGGTTGATTCTAGGGGATGTACAGACGGGGTTGCTGGTGGGGGGGACACTGGAGCTGGTCTGGATGGGAATGGTGCCGCTGGCTGGCGCTCAACCGCCAAATGTGGTGATTGGCGGTGTGATTGGCACCGCATTTGCTATTTTGACTCAGGCCGATCCTAAGGTGGCGATTGGTATAGCGGTGCCATTTTCCATTGCGGTACAAGGCTGTATTACGCTGCTGTTTACCCTGTTCTCACCCATGATGCATAAATGCGATCAGATGGTGAAAAAGCTGAATTGGCGCGGTGTGGAACGTGTGAACTATCTGGGTATCACCATTCTGTTTTGCTTCTACTTTATTGTGGCGTTCTTGCCAGTCTATTTTGGCGCCGATGCTGCCAGCGTCATGGTGCAGAAAGCGCCGCAGTGGTTGTTGGATGGGTTGGCCGTTGCCGGCGGAATGATGCCTGCCATCGGTTTTTCCATGCTGATGAAAATCATGATGAAAAAGACCTATATAGCCTATTTCATTCTGGGCTTTATTTCGGTCACGTTCCTTAATATGCCGATTATCGCTGTAGCACTTGGCGCATTGGCGATCGCATTAATCGATTTCTTTAACCGTTCCCGTATAGAAGATGCGGCTGAACGCGGCGCACCTACCACCCAGTCTCAGGAGATGGAAGATGGCATTTAACGACACCGATGCTGCTATGGCAGCTAAAGCTGAGAAAAGGATGGCGCAGGCACTGGCAACCAGTCAGGTTGAGCAGGATGATTATCAGGACAGTACGCCGGGTGAAGAGCTGACTAACCGCGATCTGAATCGTATGGCGTGGCGCTCCCTGTTGTTACAGGCATCATTTAACTATGAACGTATGCAGGCGGGAGGCTGGTTGTACACCTTGATCCCTGGGCTGCGTAAGATCCATAAGGATCCGCAAGATCTGGCGAATTCTATGAAGATGCACATGGAATTTATCAATGTGCATCCGTTTGATGTCACCTTCCTGTCTGGGTTGGTGCTGGCAATGGAACGGAATAAAGAGAAAATTTCGACTATTCGTGCTGTGAAAGTCGCGTTGATGGGGCCGCTGGGCGGGATTGGCGATGCGTTGTTTTGGCTGACGCTGTTACCCATTTGCGCTGGGATTGGGGCATCTCTGGCGCTACAGGGCAGCCTGTTTGGCCCCCTCGTATTCCTGTTACTGTTCAATATCGTACATTTTGGCTTGCGTTTTGGTCTGGCGCATTATGGTTATCGTACCGGAACCAGTGCGCTGGTATTGCTAAAAAAACATACCAAAAAGATCTCCCATGCAGCATCAATCGTGGGAATGACGGTGATAGGAGCATTGGTGGCTTCCTATGTTCATCTTTCGACACCGGTGGTGGTCAACGCCGGTAAAGCCAGTGTGGCGTTGCAAAAGGATGTGCTGGATAAACTGATGCCTAATTTATTGCCGTTATGTTTCACCCTGCTGGTGTTTTGGCTGATGAAAAAAGGATTTTCGCCGGTCAAGTTGATCGGCTTGACGGTGGTGATCGGCATTGTGGGTAAATTTGTTGGTTTTCTTTAATAAGCGCACTGAGGAGATGGCATGTTAGGTATTGTAATCACCGGTCATGGGCATTTTGCCAGTGGTTTGTTGCAGGCGGTCGAGCAGGTCGTAGGGCAGCAGCCCCAATGTTGTGCTGTCGATTTTCCTGAAGGGATCAGTACTGAAAAATTGTTGCTATTGCTGGAGGTGGCTTGCTCCGCCTGTGATAGCGGCGATGGTGTGATTATTCTCAGTGATTTGCTGGGGGGATCACCGTTTCGGCAGGCGGCGCAATTGGCGATAGCCAATCCACGTTATGAAGTTATCACCGGGACTAATATGCAGTTGGTGGTAGAAATGATGCTGGACCGTGAAGGTATGACGCTGGAAACATTTCGTGATACGGCGCTGGAGTGTGGGCGGCGGGGATTAACCAGCCTGTGGCACGAACAGCAGAAACGAGGGTATGACAGCCCGAATCTGGATGGCATTTGAGGAGCTTATATGTATCTGATCTCCAGTCGTCAAATGTTGAAAAAGGCCCTGCGTGAAGGCTATGCGGTTCCTGCTTTCAACGTCCATAATCTGGAAACTGTCCAGGTGGTAGCGGAAACCGCTGCCCGCTTGGCATCACCGGTTATTTTGGCAGGTACGCCGAGTACTTTCAGTTATGCGGGGACTGACTACCTAGTTTCAATCTGTCAGGATGCTGCTCGTCGCCACAATCTGCCGCTGGCGTTGCATCTCGATCATCATGAGGAACTGGAGGATATCAGTCATAAAGTGACCGCAGGTGTGCGCTCGGTAATGATTGATGGCTCGCATTTACCCTTTGAAGAGAATATTCGTAAGGTGGCTGAGGTGGTACGATTTTGCCATCGTTACGATGTTAGCGTTGAGGCGGAATTGGGGCGGCTAGGCGGGCAGGAAGATGATTTGCAGGTCTCCAGTGCCGATAGTTTTTTTACCGATCCGCTGGCAGCAAAAGCCTTTGTTGCCCGTACCGGTATTGATTCTCTGGCGGTAGCGATTGGTTCTGCGCATGGTTTGTATCATGGTGAACCGCATTTGGATTTTGATCGGCTAGCGGCAATCTGTGAACAGGTGGATATTCCGTTGGTGCTACATGGTGCATCGGGTATTCCTGAAGTGATGATACAGCAGGCGATTGGTCTTGGTGTATGCAAAGTCAATGTGGCGACCGATCTGAAAATTGCTTTTGCTGATGCGGTAAAGCGTTATTTCATTCAGCACCCAGATGCGAATGATCCACGTAAATATATCGCGCCGGGAAAACAGGCTATGCAGGCAGTAGTAGAAGAAAAAATCCGGATTTGTGGCAGTGCAGGTAAGCTGTATTCGTGAAGGTTCTGTTTTTTCATCCTGACTATTAAGGAAACTGCTGTGAAAATAAGAACGTTAAATAAAATCACGTTAAGTTTATTAGCGAGTTCCATGTTGTATAACACCCCAGTCTGGGCAGATAGCTGGCTGTTGGACGGTAATAATTACCATGCAACAGTTAGCGACGAACACGGTAAAGTGACGCAATTAAAATTTGAAAATCCAACAAACCACGATCAAATCATCATTGATAATCTGTTTGAAATCACGTTGAAATCGGGAGAAAAGCTCACGGCTAAAGATTTTCAGATTACTGACATTAGCAAAAAGCGCAATCGTATTGTTGTCTCCCTGAAACATGGCGACATTCAGGTAAAAAATATCATTACTGTGGAGGATAAAGATAAGTACGGCTCGTTTGAAATCACTATTACACCGCAGGAAAACCCGTTGGAACTCAGCTCTGTCTCGTTGATGCCATTTCGCACTAAAACCCCTTTTGTTCATGGCTCTATCGTCAGTTCACCGATTGTCAGCGATAGCTTCTTTATTGTTCCCGGAAATCCATTGATTACCACTGAGGCTTATAAAGGGAGCGCTTCGCAAAAAATTGCGCTCTCTATCCCGTTAGAGCCGGGGAAAACGTTAAGTTATAAGACGTATATTGGTGTTTATCAGGAAGGGCAATTGCGGCGCAACGTCAATGAGTTTTTGAACAATGCGCGTCCGCGTAAATATAGTCCTTACCTACATTACAACTCTTGGTACGATATTGGTTTCTTCACGCCTTATACCGAACAAGAGGCGTTGACCCGTATCAAGCAGTTCGGGCAGGAGCTGGTGACTAAGCGCAGTGTGAAGTTGGGTGGTTATCTGTTTGATGATGGTTGGGATAACCTCAAAGGAGATTGGGGTTTTAGTCAGGCATTTCCCCATGAATTCAAAAATCTTAAACAGGAAGCAGATCAATATCGTGCTCGTTTAGGTATTTGGCTTTCTCCTTGGGGCGGTTATGGTAAACCGGGTGAGCAGCGTGTTTCTCATGCGGAGGAGTTTGGTTATGAAGTGATAGATGGCAGATTTGCGCTCTCAGGCCCTAATTACTACGCTAATTTCCATAACCGGGTACTCAACCTGATTCAACAACAAAATGTATCCATGTTTAAGCTGGATGGCACCGGCAATGCTGATCGTGTGATTAAGGGGAGTTCATTCACCAGTGATTTTGATGCCGCTATCCATCTGATTGAAGATATGCGCAGTACAGGCAATGATCTGTTTATCAACTTGACCACAGGCACCAAAGCCACGCCTTCTTGGCTATTTTTCGCCGATTCTATTTGGCGTGGCGGCTATGATGTGGAGTTTCACGGTACAGGTTCCAAAGTGCAGCAGTGGCTTACCTATCGTGATGCAGAAACTTATCGTAATGTCGTCAGAAAGGGGCCGCTGTTCCCACTGAATTCGTTGATGCTGCATGGCATTGTTTATGCTAAACAGGCTAAGCATCTGGATAAACAGTCACCTAAAGATTTTGCCGATCAGGTTTGGAGCTATTTTGGCAGCGGCACTCAGTTACAGGAGATGTATGTTACGCCTGAACTGTTGACCACAGAGGATTGGGATACGCTGGCAAACGCGGCGAAATGGTCAGAGAAAAATAAAGATGTACTGTTTGATACCCATTGGATTGGTAAAGATCCCACCGATCTAGCGGTGTATGGTTGGGGAGCCTGGAGTCCGAAAAAGTCGATTATTACTTTGCGCAATCCTGCTGATGAAGTGAAACAATATTATTTGGATCTGCAAAGTGATCTTGAGTTACCGGATAATCAACCTTCGGTATATGACGTTAATATCGATTATGGCGAGAACAACTCGCTGCCGAAGTTTATCAATAAAACGGCGTTGATTACCCTTCAACCGTTAGAAACACTGACCTTTTCTTTGACCCCATCGAAATAATCACCGTGTTATTAAACTGCCTTGGATAAACTATTTATTCAGGGCAGTTATTATTTAGGAAACTATTGTAACGGTATTTTTTTATTGTTGTATTTAGGCGAATTTCAGAGGATCAGATCACACTAATTGAAAAACATGATTTCATTATCTCTAAAATGCTTATATTTAAATATAATTGTTTTTGTACGAATAAACTGAAAAGGCAAAACTAATGAAAGCGTTGATCGTAATTGACATGCTGAACGATTTTGTCACAGGAGCACTCGCCAATGAGTCGGATGCGATGAAGATCGTACCGGTAATTAAACGGCTAATTGATCATGCCCGGCGTCAACCGGATTGGCTGGTGGTTTATGCTAATGACGCTCATCGAGTTGATGATCGAGAAATGAGCATCTGGGGCAGACATGCAATGGCCGGAACGCCAGGTGCTAATGTTATTGAAGCATTGGCTCCTGTTGGCGCAGATCGTGAAATTGTTTTGCCTAAGCGATTTTATGGGGCTTTTGATGGAACCGATCTGGAAGAGGTTTTTAAAGCATATGGTGTGACGGAAGTGGTGTTAACCGGCCAACATACCCATTGTTGTGTCAGACATACCGCTTATGGCGCGTTTATACGCGGTTATCGAATCAAAGTCTTGTCAGATGCTGTGTGTATTTTTCCCGGTGTCGATCAGGAAGATGCTCTTAATTATCTTAAAACCATTTACGGTGCTGAAATTACAATGAGTACTGCATTAGTCATGTAAATTGGGATAATTTGTTAATACAGTTAGAAATTGATCTGGCAGATACCTGTAAATATAGGTATCTGCCAGCTAAATAATAAGTTAGTGAAAGTTAAACAGTGGGTAAATTACGGCCGTAATAAATTTCTTGTATCTCTTTTTTTAAGAAATGGGTAATTTCCAGTTTTTCAGTTTCACTTAATTGCTCTGGTGTGGCATTAAATAAGTAATCATTCAGGTCAAATCTTTTCAACATCATTTTTGTATGAAATAGATTTTCCTGATAAATATTAACATCCATCATGTAATATTGCGATTGCACTTCTTCAGTCATATAATTCTGAATAGAATTGATCTCATGATCAATATAGTGCTTCACGCCATTCACATCTCTGGTGAAACCACGGACGCGGTAATCCATCGTGACAATATCCGATTCCAATTCGTGGATCAGATAGTTCAGCGCTTTGAGAGGTGAAATAACACCGCAGGTTGATACTTCAATATCAGCTCTGAAAGTGCATATGCCGCCGCCCGGATGACTCTCTGGGTAAGTGTGGACACAGATATGACTTTTATCCAAATGAGTAACGACAGAATCGGGTAATGGACCGGGATTTTCAGTGTTGTCTACATCCTTTGGGTCCATCGGCTCTTCACTGACGAGAATAGTGACACTTGCTCCTTGTGGCTCATAGTCCTGGCGGGCAATATTCAGAATATTTGCACCAATGATCGAACAGGTTTCGCTGAGAATTTCCGTTAAACGATTAGCGTTATATTGTTCGTCAATATAGGCGATATAACTATCCCTATCGGCTTGGCTTTTTGCATAGCAGATATCATAAATACAAAAACTCAGGCTTTTTGTCAGGTTATTAAAGCCGTGCAATTTCAGCTTGTGCAATTTATTTCACCTCCTGGCTAATGGGTGATTATGGGTTCTCGGATAGGGCATCCAGCAGATATTGCGGTAGAGCAAAACTACCTGCGTGAATGGCTGGGTTGTAGTAGCGGCAGGTAAAGCCTGCGGCATTAAAACGCTGTTGCAGTGTTGCTAGATCCACATGACGTAATGCTCGGTTCTGACTTGCCCATGCAAAGGTCATTATTCCGCCGTAATAGGTTGGAATAGCAGCCTGATAGAAACTGCTGTCGGCAAAATAGCTGCTCAATTTTTTATGGCTGGTTACCGCTTCATCCTGTTGTAGGAAACAGACGCCATTCTGGGCAACAAAAATGCCACCTTCATTCAGACAACGTCGGCAACCTTGATAGAATTCGGATGTGAATAATCCTTCACCAGGTCCGATCGGATCAGTGCAGTCAGAGATAATGACATCGAATTTCTGATCGGTTGTGCTAACGAAATTAACACCATCGACAATGACCAGGTTGAAGCGCGGATCATCATAAGCACCGGCATTATGATTAGGCAGATATTGGCGGCAGAATTCAACTACGCCAGCATCAATTTCAACCATAGTAACGCTTTCAAGGTATTGATGACGACAGACTTCGCGCAGCATACCGCCATCACCACCGCCGATAATCAGCACGCGTTTGGCGTTCCCGTGGGCGAACAGAGGAACATGAGCCATCATTTCGTGGTAGATAAATTCATCACGTTCAGTCGTTTGTACTGTGCCATCCAGCGCCATGATGCGGCCTAACTCCGCATTTTCAAAGATAATCAAATCCTGATGCTCAGTTTTATCGTGATAAAGCACGTTATCGACCGAAAAATACTGACCAAAATTGGCGTGCAGGGTTTCGTACCAAGTTTCTTTTTGTGACATGCTGCGGCTTTCCTCCACTGTGATGGCCGTGAAAATTGGGCTCACATAATAGCCAACAATTTTCACAGTTGCACGGTGAAATTTACCTCTTAAGGAGTATGAGGATAAGGACTATTTAACGTAGGCAAATAAGCTTAATGAATCTCTGGCGAGGGCATGGCACTTTATCGCATTGGAGAGGTAAATACCTTTCAGATCCTGGTAGCTTTCTTCATTGAGTCTGTCCATCAATTGGCTGTTATAATTGGTCAAATCCCACTTATTACGTTGAGCGAAATAGATAATGGCCCGCTTAATTTCCCGATCAGGGATTTGGCTGTAACCACAGTCATATTTCAGATAGATAAACACCGCTGTCAGATCTGCCAGATCTTCAGCTTCATTTTCTGTCAGCGCTTTTGCGGGGTAGGAAAAACCGAAAAGAACTAATAGGTAAGTCAATAAGGCTAATTTTCGCATTTGTATTATTATAATGAATTCATGTCAGGTTACGTTAACATATTAATATCTTTGTCCGGTAAAATTTATTTTTTTAATCACATTTTCATCGCTTGACCTTCCTGTAGGGGTAACCTTTACGTTGCTGTTATGTATTATTTTTCGCCGGTTTAATCAGAAGGTTAATAGGCAACGACGTGATTTTAGTGACTTGCTCCCACCACTCAGTCACCAGTGACTCGAGTGGGGGCTTCTTATGACCCCTATTAGCAACAGCTAATAGCTTTCGTTGCAATTACCTGCGCTGACAGGCGTTATTGCAAGGGAACTCTTTACATAACCGCTATGCCCTAGCGTATCAGCTAATCCTTGATGGCAAATATTGATGGCGGCGTTGATGTCTCTGTCATGGTTTTGTCCACACATTGGACAGGCCCAATTTCTCACTGATAAGGGCATTTTTTCCATTTTGTGACCACAGCCGCTACATAATTTAGAACTGGCAAAAAATCTCTCTACGCGGATAACGTTTTTACCGTTCCATTCACTTTTGTATTGCAATATTCGCAAAAAATTACCCCACGACACATCATTGATATGCCGGGATAATTTTCGCTGGGCCACTCGCAAACGGGGTATTCCTGAATTGAGAAACCGGGGATTATTTTCTTTATACCCGTCGATAAGATGAAGGCATGTGACAGACCCAAATCAATTCCCACGCTTCTGTCTGTACTGATGGTGTCGGGGGTGGGATTTTCTTTCGCATCATCAAATAGTACGCTGGCGTAATATTTTCCTGAGGCAGTGGTTGGAAAGACATTGTTCATGTGGAAGGTAAGGAGAGTGAAGTGTTGGTTCAGTTCAATCATACGGCGGGAGCTAAACATCCATTAGTGCGGGCGGGGATATCAGGCGAAAAGCCCAAAGGGCTTTCAGGCTACCCTCAAATGCACATGAGCACGCTCGCCGTCCCTCTCAACAATTTCACATTCCAGCTTTGCCACCGCCGAACTGAATGCATCACGTAACGGGTTTATCATCCGTCCATCAAAGCGCTTTCGACGGGACTGTGTCGTGAATATCAAATGCACAACCCATTTGCTGACGCGATGCCTTTTGCGGAGAAATCCCGCGGGGGATTCAGGGTGAATATTCAATTGATTTCTTCCTGTCACAGGCTAAAATCAATGCACTCTATCCATGAGCATTGAATATGTTAAGAGCGACCAAAGTCCGCATTTACCCCACACCAGAACAGGCAGAGTATCTTAACGGCCAGTTCGGGGCGGTCCGTTTTGCGTACAACAAGGTTCTGCACCTCAAAAAGCAGGCTTACAAACGTCACGGCGTGAGTTTAAATCCGCGCAGAGACCTCAAACCGCTACTGGCTTTACGGCGGGGAGCAGTCACTAAATAATCTTGCTCACATTGTCTCTGATTTGGCTTTATCGTGTTTTGTAGGTCATGGTGGCGGTCGGCATCAATAGAACACCACAAAGCGTTGTACAGTGATTGTTGTAGGCACTAAAATAGACGCAGACTTTTGTGTGTTATTTGTCCTGTTTAAATGAAGGTGCCGAGATGCTTAGTGTAAGGTTTGATTCAGAAAAGGCTATAGAGGCTATTCTGTACGTTGCCTCTACAACGCCAATCTCTGACATTTATCATGTGGGTAAAATTTTGTATTTTGCTGACAGACTCCATTTAGAGCGTTATGGCCGGCTTATTACCGGTGACAATTATCTTGCGATGAAAGATGGCCCTGTTGCAGAAAATGTTTACGATATTATAAAGATAGCCAGAGGTGATGGACGTTTTATCCCGAATGGGTGTGATGTTGATGTTATTCGGTCATCTCTGTCAGTAGAAGGCAGTAATGGAAATCATCAAGTACGTGCTTTACGTAATTTCGATGAGGATGTATTCAGTGATTCAGATATTGATTGCATAAATGAAGCAATTGAGAAGTATGGGAATCTTTCTTTTAAAGAAATACGTGATATCAGTCACGATAGCGTTTGGATGGCTGCTGACCAGAATGGTGAGATTCCATTGGAAGTGATAGCGGCCAGTTGCAAAGATGGTGACAAATTAGTTGCTTATCTGAATTTCTCTGAGTAGCTGATGACTAATCTTGGTGACAAATTTCCTGCATCTTTTAGGGCAGATTTTTTAGCCCGGCAGAGTTTGGCTATAGGAGATGTTCTTTATCTTCACTGCCCTTTTACAAGGCCGCCAAAGTTAAAATATCTGTTGGTTTGCTGCTGTGAGCCGCTGCTTGTTCTGATAATTAATTCTAAAATCAGCGAATTTATCCAATTACGGCAGGAGCTTCTTCGATGTCAAGTCGATCTGCCTCAGAAAGACCATAAATTTTTGCAATGGGATTCGTTTGTTAATTGTATAGATGCTCATGCGGCATTTGATATTAACGATATTAAGGGAAGGATCAGCACAGATTATCATAATATTGTTAAGGGTAAAATCGCTGATTATTGTATGAGTGAAGTTTATAAGGCAGTTAAGTATTCCCCAACGATGAAACGTGGACAGAAACGCAAGATATTAGAATCACTAGAACGATTTGTCGGTTAGCTGTATCTTATCCGTTCAAAAGAACGGCGTATCAATCGGCATACTAATAATCATGATTTTCACCGCGCTTTATCATGATTATTATTTTTAAAAACAATTGGTTATATTTATAATGAAACACACTGTAGAAGTTATGATCTCCGAACAGGAGGTTAAGCAACGTATCGCTGAGTTGGGAAAACAGATCACTGAACACTATCGTGACAGTGGCAGCGAACTGGTTATGGTCGGGTTATTGAGAGGCTCATTTATTTTTATGGCTGATTTGTGCCGTGAAATTCAGGTTCCTCATGAAGTGGATTTTATGACGGCTTCCAGTTATGGCAGCGGTATGAATTCCACCCGCGATGTGAAAATCCTTAAAGATCTGGATGAAGATATTCGTGGCAAACATGTGCTGATTGTGGAAGACATTATTGATTCAGGTAATACTCTGAATAAAGTGCGTGAAATTCTGGCACTGCGTGAGCCAAAATCACTGGCAATTTGTACTTTGCTTGATAAACCTTCCCGCCGTGAAGTTGATGTTCCGGTTGAGTGGATTGGTTACTCAATTGAGGATAAATTTGTTGTGGGTTATGGTATTGATTATGCGCAGCATTATCGCCATTTGCCTTATATCGGCCATGTGATTTTGTTGGAAGAGTAATTTTTACAGAATCTGAAAACGGCAGCTTGCGGGTTGCCGTTTTTGTTTCGTGATTCAGGGATGATATATAGGGCTGCGCCCCTATCTGCATTTCGGCATGGCACTTAATATGGCTTCCAGTCGTAGAACCATATCAGCAGATATCCCTGGTTAATAGCAGAATTTATTCCAATATGCTGGACACCATGGCTAAAATTTCATTAACTACAAACGTCGGTGCCTCTTCAATTTTTCTTGCTTGTCTTGCATTTAGATCGATGGAACGAATGCCATTCGCTAATAGAACTCCTTGAGTCTGTGTTCCAGTGCCCATCAGTGTCACGGCAAAACCTGCAAACCTAGCATAATTTCCTCCTTGTGTTATAGGAATAATAATTGTTAAACCTAATTTGTTAAAATTGTATGGACTTATTACTAAGCATGGCCTTTTGTCACCTCGCAGCTCTTGACCAGCGATTGGGTTTAAGCAAGCTTCAACAATATCCCCTCGTTGAAATATTGCCATTACACTTCATTTCCTACAGGTTTACTGGTATCCCATTCTTTTAAGATTTCAGGCATTGGTGCTTCTGAGTCACATAGAGCAAGTAGATCGGCTAATTTGTACTTGGGACGACGGTTTACCGCAGAGATCACGATTTTCCCTTGTTCTTCGACAATTGATAATTGGTCACCCTCTTTCAGGTGGAGGGATTTCAATAGTTGAGCTGGAATAATAGTACCAACAGAGTTTCCAATTTTTCTGACATGAGTAAGCATAGAACTTTCCTCGCAAGTAACGGTTATCACATTGTTGACACTTTAGAGTGGTTTTACCTAAGTGTCAACATTGTTATTACAGGTAATGCGATTCGATCTCCCATAAAAACGTTCTTTTTATTACCATATACATACATTCGTAAAATAAAGAAATTGAAATAGATAATTGAGATTTAAATAAGTGGCGATTTAATAAAATGAAAATCTATACCCTATGGATTTCAAGATGCATCGCGGCGGCAAGGGAGTGAATCCCCGGGAGCATAGATAACTATGTGACCGGGGTGAGTGAGTGCAGCCAACAAAGAGGCAACTTGAAAGATGACGGGTATATATGAATCTTCGTTTAATTACGCTGTAGAAGAGGTTAAATATAACCTTTTCTACAGCGTATTTTTGTTAGTTACCTGAAAACTTACTTCTTATTCGTCAGCTTGGATACGGTCTGGCGATAGGCAAGTTCCAGTTTTTCACGACTGTCAGCCGTCACTTCAAGATCCTGCAATTGACCATTATGGATACCGTAAACCCAGCCGTGGATCACCACTTTCTGTCCCCGTTTCCATGCTGCTTGCATAATAGTTGAGTGACCAAGGTTATAGACTTGCTCGACAACGTTGATTTCACACAGACGGTTCAGACGTTCATTGGGCGGTAATTCACCCAGCATAGAGCTATGTTTATACCAGAGATCGCGGATATGCAGCAGCCAGTTGTTAATCAATCCCAGCTCGGTGCCGTCAATTGCGGCTTCGATACCACCACAGCCGTAATGGCCGCAGATAATAATATGTTCAACTTCCAGTACGTCTACTGCGTATTGAATGACAGAAAGACAATTTAAGTCAGTATGAATAACCAGGTTTGCCACATTTCTGTGAACAAACAAGTCACCGGGAGCGGCATCAATCAGTTTTTCTGCTGGTACTCTGCTGTCTGAACAACCAATCCATAAGAAATGGGGTTTCTGAGTTTTTGCTAATTCTTTGAAAAATTTTGGATTTTCTTCGTTAACCGATTCTGACCACTGCTTGTTATTGGCAAGCAGCTCTTCTATTTTTTTCATCATGGTTAATAGCCTGATAACGTTTATTTAAGATAGAATCATATACAACATCAATTGAAATTTTAATATTTTGTTGCTGTTTGTTTTTCAACTTTCTACTGTTTTTGCAAAGAAAACCAGTCAGGAAAGGCGCATTATATTTTCATAGTGCACGCAAAGGCGGCCAGATGATAAAGGTGTTTTTTAATTTATGACTTATGCATTGGAGTTAACGCAGCTTACCAAGACCTACGCTGGTGATGTTAAGGCGCTGAGTGGGATTGACCTGAATGTAGAAGCAGGAGATTTCTACGCGTTATTGGGTCCGAACGGTGCAGGGAAGTCCACCACAATCGGTATTATCAGCTCTTTGGTGAACAAAAGCAGCGGTAAGGTTAAGGTGTTTGGCTACGATATTGATACGGATATTGTCAATGCCAAACGCCAGTTAGGTCTTGTTCCGCAGGAGTTTAACTTTAACCCGTTTGAGACGGTGTTGCAGATTGTTCTCAATCAGGCGGGTTACTATGGTGTACCGCGAAAAGTGGCTCAAGCCAGAGCGAAAACTTATCTGTCACAATTAGATCTGTGGGAAAAACGCGATCAACGAGCGATCCACTTGTCTGGTGGGATGAAACGGCGCCTGATGATTGTACGAGCTTTGATGCATCAGCCTAAATTATTAATCCTTGATGAACCAACAGCGGGAGTTGATATTGAGCTGCGCCGCTCTATGTGGAATTTTTTGAAAGAGTTGAATGCACAGGGAACAACGATCATTCTGACTACCCACTATCTGGAAGAGGCAGAAATGTTGTGCCGTAATATTGGTATTATTCAGCATGGTAAGCTGGTGGAAAACACCAGTATGAAAAATTTACTCAGTCAGGTGGAGTCTGAAACATTTTTCTTCGATTTGGCGACGAAAAGCCCAGAGCCTGAACTTGCCGGATATAACTACCGGGTGATAGACACATCGACCCTGGAAGTCGATGTTCAGCGTGAACAGGGGTTAAATGGTGTGTTTACCCAGTTAAATGCTCAGGGTATTCAGATCCCGAGTATGCGTAATAAAGCGAACCGTCTGGAAGAGTTGTTTGTCAGTTTGATGAACAACAAGCAAGGAGACCGTAAATGATTCAGTTGTACTGGGTGGCGCTAAAAACGCTCTGGATTAAAGAAATTACCCGTTTTGGTCGTATCTGGGTACAGACTTTATTACCGCCGGTTATCACCATGTCACTCTATTTTATTATTTTCGGTAGTTTGATCGGTTCGCGGATTGGGCAAATGGGCGGTGTGGATTATATGCAGTTTATTGTCCCTGGCCTGATTATGATGGCAGTGATTACTAACTCTTATGCCAATGTTTCTTCTTCTTTCTTTGGGGCGAAATTCCAGCGCAGTATTGAGGAACTACTGGTAGCGCCGGTTCCGACACACATCGTTATTGCGGGTTTTGTGGGTGGCGGTGTTGCCCGTGGTGTTTGCGTCGGTATTCTGGTGACACTGGTTTCTCTGTTTTTTGTTCCGCTTCATATTCATGCATGGTGGATGATTGTTGTCACTTTACTGATGACATCAATTCTGTTCTCGCTGGGTGGTTTGCTGAATTCGATTTTCGCTAAGACATTTGATGATATCAGCATTATTCCGACCTTCGTATTAACGCCTCTGACTTATCTTGGCGGGGTATTTTATTCGCTGACATTATTACCGCCATTTTGGCAAGCTGTCTCCAAATTGAACCCGATCGTTTATATGATTAGTGGTTTCCGTTATGGTTTCCTAGGAATTACCGATGTTTCTCTAACAATAACGTTGGGTGTTTTGACTGCGTTTATTGCGGTTTTTTATTTTGTCGCCTGGTATTTGATTGAAACAGGCCGGGGATTGAGGACTTAATTTGTAAATTATTTTGTGATTAAGTGGTGGTGATGGGTAGGGGAAGTATATTTATACTGTCTTCACAACCTACCCATTATTGATCATATGGTTTGCATTCAGGCCACTTGAACCGGAACGGCTTTGGCAATACGGCTCATCATATTATCACCGTCAAAGTAAGCCATATTAGGCTTATGATGACGGGCGTCTTGGTCAGAAATTTGTATATATGAGCAGATAATTAACTTATGACCTACCTCAGCACGGTGAGCCGCTGCTCCGTTGACTGAAATGATTCTGGAACCACGTTCAGCGGCAATAGCATAAGTGGAAAAACGTTCGCCGTTATCCACGTTATAGATATCAATGGCTTCATATTCCAGAATACCGGCTGCATCCATAAAGTTCTGATCAATTGCACAGGAACCTTCATAATGCAGATCTGCCTGAGTGACTTTCACCCGGTGCAATTTCCCTTGTAGCATAGTGCGCAACATGGTTTTCTCCTGATTTGATGACAAATTAGAACCTGTTATTTTATTTTTCTACGTCAATAACGTCTGACAGAACAGACTGTTATTGAGTTAAATCGACCTGATGATTATCGATCAATCGGGTTTGTCCTAACCAGGCGGCCATCAGAATAACCGCATTTTTACTTTCGGTATTCAACGGTGCCAGAGTTTCAGCATCACGGATAAACAACTCATCAGGCATAAAACCCGCTTCACGTAGCTGTTCGGAAGCTTGAGCGAGCAATTGTTCCGTGTGGCGTTCACCCTGAGCCATTTTTTCAGCGATAGATTTCATGATCTTGCTGAGTTCTGGCGCAATTCTATGTTCATCGGCTGTTAAATTGTTATTACGCGAACTCAGCGCCAGGCCATTTTTATCGCGTACCGTCGGCACTGAAACCAAAGTAATATCATAAGCCAGATCAGCAATCATTTTGCGGATAAGTTGTAATTGCTGAAAATCTTTCTCGCCAAAATAGGTTAAATCCGGTTGCACCAGATTGAACAGTTTGCTCACCACGGTTGAAACACCGCGGAAATGACCGGGACGGCTGGCACCTTCCAGTATGGTAGAAAGTTCAGGAACTTCAACATACGTCTGATGCTTCATACCATTAGGGTATATTTCTTTATCGGAAGGGGCAAAGATTAGATCGACACCATGTTGGTGAAGTTTCTCACAATCTTTTTGTAAGGTGCGCGGATATCTTGCCAGATCATCCTGACGATTAAACTGCATCGGGTTAACGAAGATACTGACAATGACAATATCTGCCTGCCCTTTGGCCTCATCAACTAACGTCATGTGACCATCGTGCAGGTTACCCATTGTTGGCACCAATGCAATGCGTTTCCCTTCCTGACGCCAGCGGCGGATTTCACGGCGTAGAATCGGCACTGTTTCGACAATCAGCATTGCTTAATACTCCTTAATGTGTTCAAAGTCTTCGGGCTAACAAGGGTAATTTATTAATTGAATGAGTGTTCTTTACCAGGGTAGGCGCCACTTTCTACCTGCTCTTTATACAGGCGGATGGCATCACGCATATTTCCTGCTTCTTCAAGGAAGTTTTTCGCAAATTTAGGTGGTCTGGCGGTAATTCCCAGGGCGTCATGCATCACCAAAACTTGTCCGTCAGTCACATTACCGGCACCAATACCAATCACCGGGATTTGTAGTTCATCGGTAATACGTTTAGCTAATTCAGTAGGGACACACTCCAGTACCAACAATTGTATGCCCGCCTGTTCCAGTGTCATCGCATCTTTTATCAGCTGATTAGCCGATTTTTCATCACGTCCCTGGACTTTATAACCCCCAAGAACATGAACAGACTGAGGCGTTAGCCCCAAATGAGCGCAAACAGGTACGGAACGTTCGGTAAGCATCTTAATGGTATCGTTCAGCCAGCTGCCGCCCTCAATTTTCACCATGTTAGCTCCGGCACGCATAAGTTTGGCTGCGTTCTCACAACTCTGCTCCGGTGTGGCGTAACTCATGAAAGGCATATCAGCGATAAGAAAAGTATAGGGTGCACCAGCACGGACGCAACGAGTGTGGTAGACAATATCTTCGACTGTCACTGGGATGGTGGTATCAGCCCCTTGTAATGTCATACCCAGTGAGTCACCAACCAGCATGACATTAATACCTTGCCCGGCAAATAGCTGGGCAAAGCTGGAGTCGTAAGCGGTAATCGTGGCGAATTTACGTTTTTCTTTTTTGAGCTGATTCAGATCAGTCATGGTGATGGGTTTCATTATCTATCTTCCTCCTGCAATTTTTCTTGTTATGTACAGAAATCGGCCACGGACTGAACTGAGATCCTTATCTGCAATGATTAGGATCTGAGGGCTGTGACAGCTGCCAGAGTAGCTGGCCGTTTTCCGGGATATGTTTCAGTCTTTCAGATAAAGCTTCCCCATCAGGAAATATCAGGTCAGGGGCGATTTCAGCCAACGGGTAGAGCATGAATTCGCGCTGCTTCAGTCCGTAGTGAGGGACAGTTAAGCGTTCGGTATTAATCACCTGATCACCAAATAGCATGATATCCAGATCAAGTGTCCTTGGCCCCCAGCGTTCATCTTTTCTTACTCGTCCCTGAGCCAGTTCAATCGCCTGAGTGTGATTGAGCAGCTCTTCCGGTGCCAGAGTGGTTTCCAGTGCCACCGCCACATTCAGAAAGTCAGGCTGATTTTGTGGTCCCATCGGTTTGGTTCGATACCATGAAGAGCTGGCAATAAACTCTGTTTCCGGTAAATCTTTTAATGCAGCAAGTGCATTTTTTACTTGCTGCACAGGTTCTGCCAGGTTGCTGCCGACAGCGATATAAACACGGGTCATGATGATCAGTTGTCCCTGCTCAGTCTTGGTTTATAGTGGCGACGTGGTCGTGTACGACGACGGACAATATCGCTACCCAGCTCAGAAATCATACTCCGTTGTTGTGATGCATTGGCTTGCTGGAATTCTCCCCACCAATGAGCAAGGTCTTTTAGCTCATTGCGGCTTTCGACATTGGCACGCAGTTCCAGCAGATCATAGGCGGCACGGAATTTAGGGTGTTCCATCAGTTTGTTTGCCCGTCTACCATGGCGGCGCGGCAGACGTAACTGTAATTGCCAGATATCACGCATGATGGTTGTCAGGCGCTTGGGAATGGCGATAGAGTGGCATTGTTCGTCCAGAATATCATTCATCGCTAGGGCGAAGGAGTCGTAGTAAGCCAGACCGCTTTCCTGAGACAGCTTTTCCGCATGCTCAACCAATGGATACCAAAGCATAGCAGCGAACAGAAACGCCGGGTTAACCCGTTTATCATTTTGTAACCGATAGTCGGTATTCTTCAAAACCTGATTGAGCATACGTTCCATAGGTGAATCGTTATTTTCGGTGAAATAGCGTTGAACCAATGGGAAGAGCGGTTGAAACAGGCGGTATTCGCGCAGAAGTTTATAAGTGCTGTAACCTTGACCTGTTTGCAACAGTTTTAACGACTCTTCAAACAGACGGGCTGGTGGAATATTACTCAGCAGAAAAGCCAGACGGGAAATAGGCTCGGCGGTATCTTCGCTGATTGTCATATCCAGTTTGCTGGCGAAACGAACTGCACGCAGCATTCTTACCGGATCTTCCCGATAACGGGTTTCTGGATCGCCAATTAAACGGATAACACCCGTTTCCAGATCATTAAGGCCACCGGCATAATCACGCAGAGAGAAATCGTTGATGCCATAATAGAGGCTGTTAATGGTGAAATCACGGCGCATAGCATCTTCTTCAATTGAACCGAAGATGTTATCCCGTAACAACATACCACTCTGAGCCTGTTGTGATTGATTTTTATCATCAGAATCAGCCTGTTCATGTGGTCCACGGAATGTTGCGACTTCAATGACTTCCGGGCCAAACATAATATGGGCTAAACGAAATCGGCGTCCAACCAAACGGCAGTTGCGAAATAATTTACGAACTTGTTCTGGTGTTGCATTGGTTGCAATATCAAAATCTTTCGGTTGTGTGCCAAGGAGTAAGTCACGGACACCACCGCCGACCAGATAAGCTTCAAAGCCGGATTTATTTAAACGGTAAAGCACTTTCAGGGCATTTTCACTGATATCTTTGCGGGAAATATTGTGCTGCTCCCGTGGAATTACCGTTATTGGTAAATCCAAATGAAGATTCTCCTGTTCAACCTTCCTTTGTGTTTTCACTTTGGATGAGGATTGAAGGGGGGATTGGTGATTAGAGTGAAGAGTTACATACTCTTCCTGAGTAGAATGGTCAGATACGGTGACTGGCCTTTCACTGGCTGCCTGTAGCTCGCGGTCAATTTTCCCCTCGCGGATCAATAAATTACGGCAGAAATTTGCTACTCGGTTAAAAATGGTACACCTCGATAAGTAACTAATCATATAAAACGAATAAAAAACAGCAGCTAATCATAGCCTACTGTGTATTTTTTGAGAATGGTTGTTATGACTAACCTTAACTTTATTCACGTTACCTGTATATTTTACCTTGCCGTGGAATTCGGTCCAGATCCCAATGTGCTGTTGCTTTTTGCAACAATTGATCGCGGGAAAGATCTTGCCAGTTTTTTATGACAGGCTGATTAAGGAAAGATAATGCTTCAATCAATAACGGCCGGGGATCATCCAGTGGGATTGGCTGGGCGTGATTCTGTTTGGAAAGTTTGTTGCCGTCCTTATTCAGAACCAGTGGCAGGTGAATGTAATCGGGTAGTCCGAGATTTAATTGCTGATAAAGTGCAATCTGGCGGACAGTTGGCTCAATTAAATCAGCGCCTCTGACTACCTCAGTCACACCTTGGTAATCATCATCAATAACGACCACTAAATTATAGGCAAATAGGCCATCACGACGATGAATAATAAAATCTTCTTCAGCCATGGCAGGATCAGCGTTCAGGTATCCCTGCAACTTATCTTTAAAACCATAAACAGGGTTGCTTTGTTTTAGCCGGATTGCTGCGTGATTGACAGGCAGATTTAATTCACGGCAGTTTCTGTCATAAAAACCATTAACTTGCTGAATACGTTGACGGGTGCAGGTGCAATAATAGCTTAAGCCCTGCTGTTGCAACTGATTAAGTATATGACGGTAAGCCTCATGGCGCTGAGATTGATAGAGAATCTCATCATCCCAATGTAACCCATAATGTTCAAGCGCGTGGAGAATACGGCTGGCGGCACCGGGAACCTCCCTCGGTGGATCAATGTCGTCAATTCGTATCAGCCACTTTCCCTGACAAGCCCTGGCTTGCAAATAGCTGCCAATTGCGGTGATTAATGAACCAAAATGAAGATCACCAGAAGGTGACGGGGCGAAACGCCCAATATAAGCGCGGGGACGTTCAGGTTTTATCATATAGGGATCAGCGAGGGTTGTTCGTACGGCGCCGTTAAGGCGCCGTATCAAAACACCATTAATTAGCCTGCCATCTGCTTTTCACGGATTTCGGCCAAGGTTTTACAATCAATACACAAATCTGCGGTTGGACGTGCTTCCAAACGACGGATGCCTATCTCAACGCCACAGGATTCACAAAAACCGAAATCATCGTCTTCGACTTTTTTCAGTGTTTTCTCGATCTTCTTAATCAATTTACGTTCACGATCACGGTTACGTAATTCAAGACTGAACTCTTCTTCCTGCGCTGCACGGTCAACTGGGTCTGGGAAGTTCGCTGCCTCATCTTGCATATGAGATACAGTACGATCTACTTCATCCCTGAGCTGATTGCGCCATGCTTCAAGAATTAGCTTGAAATGCGCCAACTGGGCATCGTTCATGTATTCTTCACCTGGCTTCTCTTGGTAAGGTTCTACCCCAGCGATGGCGAGAATGCTTAAGGACGAGGTTTTACGTTTTTGCCCTTCTTGCATAATACTTCTCCTAACACACGCACTATCAAACAAACCCCTAGCGGGGAAAAAAACAGGCCGCTATAAATAGCAGATGGAGCATGGGTTGGCAATTGTTCCTGCCATTAGTTTCACAATGGTGTGAAGACAAACGCAGTGAATGACTTTACACCCTGTACAACTTAACTGTAAATATTAGGTCAATTAATAAATTAACGACTTAGTACAAAAGTTAACTTATCGCCTAAAACCATCCCTTTTTCTGTAATGCTTGCCTGATAACAGATAACTTCGACTCCAGAATTTCGCGCTTGTTCCAAAAGAGATGAATAATTATGGTCAATATGCGCAGCCGCCGCGACTTGCCTGATGCCAGAATGCAAAACTGCAAAAAATAAAACGGCTCTTTGTCCTTGTTCCGTTATGTGTTGTAGTTCCCGTAAGTGTTTCTGCCCGCGGGTAGTAACAGCATCGGGGAAATAGCCACAATTTTCCTGGAGAAGCGTCACGGATTTCACTTCGATATAGCAGTTAACTTGTTGTTCTGCCTGCAACAACAGATCTATCCGGCTGCTCTCTTCGCCATATTTTACTTCCCGGCTTATTTTTTTGTATTCAGAAAATTCTGAAATGACATTTTGTTGAATCGCCTCGGCCACTAAATCGTTTGCTCTGAGCGTATTGACACAAATCCAGTGACCATCCTGCGTTTCGGTCAATTCCCAACTGTTGGGATATTTACGTTTTGGATTGTCAGATGTGGAGTACCAAACGGTATCTCCTGGCGTGGCACAGCCAGTCATCGCACCCGTGTTGGCGCAGTGGATAGTCAGTGTTTCACCTTCCGGTGTCATGACATCAGCCAGGAAGCGTTTATAACGACGAATCAGGGTGGCGGATTGTAAGGGAGGATGGAATTCCATAAAAACTCCTTAATGACTGATGGCATAAGATTGAAGCAGGCAATGCTACAATGTTGGCCGCTGAAAGTTAACTTTCTTTAATGGAGTGTTTGTGTCTTTATTGCCTGTATATGAGGTCGTTGAGTCTGTCCTGAGTGCGCTGAAAAGCTCACCGCAGGTGCTGCTTCATGCGCCTGCCGGTGCCGGGAAATCTACGGGTTTGCCACTGGAAATTCTGAAAAGAGCGGATTTTTCCGGACGTATTATTATGTTAGAACCACGGCGGATTGCCACTCGCAGCGTTGCCAATCGTCTTGCGGTTCAACTGAATGAAAATACTGGTCAGACCGTGGGTTATCGTATGCGCTCAGAAACGAAAGTGAGCATGGCTACCCGTCTTGAAGTGGTAACAGAAGGTATTTTAACCCGTATGTTACAGCAAGATCCGATGCTGGAAGGTGTTTCACTGGTGATTCTGGATGAATTCCATGAGCGCAGCTTACAGGCTGATTTAGCGCTGGCATTGTTGTTGGATGTACAGGCAGGGTTGCGGGATGATCTGCGGATTTTGATCATGTCGGCTACGTTGGATAATCAGCGGCTCTCTTCTTTATTACCTGATGCGCCGGTGATTATTTCTGAAGGGCGTAGCTTTCCTGTCACCAGAAATTATCATCCTTTACCTGCTCACCAGCCTTTTGAACAGAGTGTAGCCACTGTTGTATTACGGTTACTCCAGCAAGAGCAAGGTTCTGTACTGTTGTTTCTGCCGGGGAGTGGAGAAATTCAACGGATATTTGGACTGCTTAGAGGAAAAGTTTCTGCCGATACCGATCTTTGTCCGTTATATGGTGCTTTATCATTGGCTGAACAGCAAAAAGCGATCGAACCTTCACCGTTTGGACGCCGTAAAGTCGTTCTGGCGACTAACATTGCAGAAACCAGCCTGACAATTGAGGGTATCCGGTTGGTGGTTGATAGCGGTCTTGAGCGTACAACACGTTTTGAACCCAGAAATGGACTAACCCGCTTGATCACTCAACGCATCAGTCAGGCTTCTATGATACAACGGGCTGGCCGCGCAGGGCGGTTGGAAGCCGGAATTTGCTGGCATCTGTTTAGTCAGGAACAGGCAGAAAGAGCAGCAGAGCACAGTGAACCTGAAATCTTGAATACTGATCTCAGTAGCTTATGGCTCTCCTTATTGCAGTGGGGATGTCGTGACACTTCCCAATTACATTGGCTGGATATGCCTCCGGTGGCGTCGTTGGCGGTAGCCAAATCGCTTTTATTACAGTTAGGCGCGGTAAGCCATCACAATCAGCTGACGCCCAAGGGTAGAAAAATGGCGGAGTCCGGCAGTGATCCACGCCTTGCCGCGATGTTATGTGCCGGTTTGGAACAGGGAGCCGATGCATTGGCGACCGCCGCTATGCTGACCGCGATTCTGGAAGAACCGCCTCGTGATGGTCAGCCGGATATCACTTATTGGGTTGAACAGCGCCAGCCTCAGTGGTTACGGCGGGCAAAACAGTTGGTTAGAAATATGGGAGGTGCTTTTGGAGAGCCAGCCCGTGGATCAGCTGCAATGTTATTGGTTCAGGGATTCCCTGACAGAATAGCCAAAAACCGGGATAAGCATGGTCGTTTTCAATTGGCTAATGGTCTGGGGGCGATGATTGATTATGAAGAAAAGTTATCCGATGAATCCTGGCTGGTGGTGCCTTCGCTATTACAAAATAGCAGGAGTCCTGATGCCCGCATTTTGTTGGCTTGTCCGTTGGATATTGAACAATTGGTACAGCAACAACCGGATTTATTCTGTGAACAGCATGTCGTTGAATGGGATGACAATAAAGGAACATTGCGGGCATGGAAACGGCTACAATGTGGGAGCCTGGCAGTAAAAGCGCAACTATTGGCAAAACCTTCAGCTGAACAATTACAACAGGCCCTACTAAACTGGTTACGAAGTGAAGGATTACAAGCGCTGAATTGGTCACCTGAGGCTATGCAATTATGCACCCGTATTCAATGTGCGGCTAAATGGTTGCCTGAAATACAGTGGCCTGCGGTAGATAATAATTCGTTGATGGATTCTCTTGATCATTGGTTAATGCCGTTTCTTATTGATGTGCGTGATTTGAAAGGTTTGAAACAGATTGATTTGTTGCCGGCATTGGCAGGTTTATTGGATTGGCAACAGCGCCAATGTCTGGATAATGAGCTGCCCATTTATTACACTGTTCCTACCGGCAGCCGGATAGCAATCAATTATTTCAGTGATAAACCACCTGTGTTATCAGTGCGGATGCAGGAAATGTATGGTGAGCAGCAAAGTCCATCGTTGGCAAAAGGGCGGGTAGCATTGGTGCTTGAATTATTATCGCCGGCCCAGCGGCCATTGCAGATCACGCAAGATTTGGCTGCTTTTTGGCAGGGAGCATACCGGGAAGTGCAAAAAGAAATGAAAGGGCGCTACCCAAGACATCTGTGGCCGGATGATCCGGCAAATACGGCACCAACCCGGCGGGTAAAAAAATATTCGCAGTAGAAATTTAAGAACTTTCTTGCAGGCGAATAAATTCATTAAAAAAGATATGAATACCCATTATTCAGCATTTGAATGGCTTTGGAGAGTTTTGTAATGTCTGGTGAAGATCGTCGACCAATCGGACGTAAAGGCAAAAAACCGGTATCCCGCCGTGAACCGCCATCGAAAAGACGGCATTTGTTGGATGATGATTATGATGATGATGGCTACGATGATGAAGAGGATCAACCCATGACAAAAAGAGGAACGTATTCCCGTCCACCTAAGAAAAAGTGGCGTTGGTTCTGGCTGTTATTCAAAATATTTATTGTTTTTGCTGTGTTATTGGGGGGGTATGGTGTTTATCTGGATGGTAAAATCCGTGACCGTATTGACGGAAAAGTCTGGGATCTGCCTGCGGCAGTTTATGGCCGGATGGTCAACCTTGAACCGGGCATGAACTACAGTAAAAAAGAGATGGTACATCTGCTGGAAGGAATGCAGTATCGTCAGGTGACGAAAATTACCCGTCCTGGGGAGTTTTCTGTCAGAGGCGAAACAATTGAAATGCTGCGCCGTCCATTTGATTTCCCTGATAGTAAAGAAGGGCAGATCCACGCGCTGTTGACTTTCAGTGATAACCGTTTGGCAGGGATAGAAAATATAGAAAACCAACGTCAATTTGGTTTCTTCCGTCTTGATCCTAAACTAATTACCATGTTGCAGTCACCCAATGGTGAGCAGCGGTTGTTTGTACCGCGCTCAGGTTTCCCGGAGTTACTGGTCAATACCTTGCTGGCGACAGAAGACCGTCATTTCTATCAACATGATGGTATCAGTATCCTTTCTATCGGGCGTGCGATGCTGGCTAACCTGACGGCGGGGCGTACCGTTCAGGGGGGAAGTACCCTGACGCAACAATTGGTCAAAAACTTGTTTTTGACCAATGAACGTACATTGGTACGTAAAGCGAATGAAGCTTACATGGCGGTTTTGATGGATTACCGCTATAGCAAAGATCGTATTCTCGAATTGTATCTGAACGAAGTTCATCTGGGGCAAAGTGGTGATGAAGAGATCCGAGGATTTCCGTTGGCGAGCCTTTATTATTTTGGCCGCCCAGTGGATGAACTGAGTTTGGATCAGCAGGCGTTGCTGGTCGGCATGATGAAAGGTGCTTCACTCTATAACCCGTGGCGTAATCCTAAACTGGCTCTTGAGCGCCGTAATGTGGTGCTTAAACTTTTACAAAATCAGCAAATTATTGATGAGGACCTGTATAAACTACTGAGCGCCCGTCCACTGGGGGTAAAACCGAAAAGTGGTGTCATCACGCCACAACCTGCGTTTATG
This sequence comes from Photorhabdus thracensis, assembly GCF_001010285.1. GTDB lineage: Bacteria > Pseudomonadota > Gammaproteobacteria > Enterobacterales > Enterobacteriaceae > Photorhabdus > Photorhabdus temperata. The sequence continues at coordinate 902,882 of NZ_CP011104.1, forward strand.
CAGCGGGTTCGTCAGGAATTGCAGGATAAGCTGGGTGATAAAGTTAATGATTTATCTGGCGTAAAAATCTTTACGACGCTTGATCCGGTATCCCAGGATGCGGCTGAAAACGCAGTGGAAGAGGGAATTGCTAACCTGAGAAAAACCCGCAAAATCGCTGATCTTGAAGGGGCAATGGTGGTTGTCGATCGCATTAGTGGTGAAATCAGGGCGATGGTCGGCGGTTCTCGACCACAGTATGCCGGATTTAACCGGGCCATGATGGCGCGCCGTTCAATTGGTTCTTTAGCAAAACCCTCTACTTATCTGGCTGCACTGAGTGAACCTGATCAGTATCGATTGAATACCTGGCTGGCGGATGAACCCCTTTCCGTGAAACAGCCGAACAGTAAGGTTTGGGAGCCGAGAAACTATGACCGCCGTTTCCGTGGACGAGTCATGTTGGTGGATGCACTGGCTAGATCACTGAATATTCCAACGGTAAATCTTGGATTGTCTGTTGGTCTTGATCATGTAAGCAACACACTGATCCGGCTTGGCGTTCCAGCAGACGTTATCCAGCAGGTTCCGGCGATGTTACTGGGTTCTCTCAGCCTGACGCCGCTGGAAGTCGCTCAGGAATATCAGACGATGGCCAGTGGCGGCAATCGCGCAACGCTTTCTGCGTTACGTTCTGTCATTGCAGAAGATGGCGCTGTGATATATCAGAGTTACCCACAGGCTGAACGAACTGTACCGGCTCAGGCGGCTTACCTGACGCTGTATGGTATGCAGCAGGCTGTGACGAATGGGACTTCCCGTTCTCTGGCCGGTAAATTTGGCCGTTATAATCTGGCAGGTAAAACCGGTACAACCAATGATCTGCGTGATAGCTGGTTTGCCGGGGTTGATGGCAAAGAAGTGGTGATTTCATGGGTTGGCCGGGATAACAACGATCCGACTAATCTGACCGGCTCCACTGGTGCGTTAAATGTGTATCGCCGTTATCTGGAAAATCAGACACCGCTGGTGCTGAACAACATTCCGCCGGAGGGAATTGTCGATATGGCAGTTAATCAAGATGGCAGCTTTAATTGTAGCGGTGGCAGTGGCTGGAGAACATTGCCTGTCTGGACTTATGATCCACAGAGTCTGTGTCAGCAAGCAGCAACATCAGAGCCTGTTCAGCAACAAGAACAAGCGCCGGGCTGGTTGCGGGAGATGTTTGGTCAATGATTAACGTCTGATTCAGATTAATGACAAGGTGCTGATCTTTTGGTCAGCACTTTATTTTTGCATATTTATAGGTGTCTTGTTGACTCTTTCTTCAATCCATTACATTTGCTCTAACCGTTTTTCGACGGCTCGGACATCCTTGTCCACATTGACGCCAGATAGATTTAAATAAGCTCATCGTAAATCAAGCATCTTCAATGATTACGGGTATACCAACAAGTTCAAGTCAAGACTCTGTATTTACAATGCTTGTTGCTTCAGGAATCTCAATTAATTTTCCTGACTTCACATCATAGATGTACCCATATATGGCGATACTTGCAGGTACAAGGGGGTGATTACGAATACGATGAATATCTTCAACTAAGCTATTAACTTGATTGTCAATGGTAAGCCATTTGATATATTTTCCCTCAGGTGAGCCGGTGCTGGTGCCGACATCTTTAAATCCCTCATCCGTCATGATTACACTTTCCAGTAGATCGCCCATGATATTGTCTGTAAAAAGCTCCATCCCACAATGAGTATGATGAATGACAAACAACTCTTTTGTTCCGAAAAGTTTGTAAGAAATGATAAGTGAACGAATGGCATCATCACTGGCTCTTCCGCCCGCGTTACGAATAATATGGGCATCACCTTCAGATAAACCTGCAAATTTTGCCGGGTCTAACCTGGCATCCATACAAGTTAATATGGCAAATCGTCTGACAGCAGGTAAACCAAGGTTTTTTTTATCATCACCAAAAGTTGCTGCATATGCAATATTAGCATCACTTATTTCTTTGATAACGTTGCTCATCCTCTCTCCTTCATATTTTCTGGTTTAGTAAATTGTGATGTAAAACAAAAGCATAGAAAGAAAACTCAACTTCTTAATAAAGCCAGAATATCTACTCAATAAATGAATATGAGTCTGAAAATACATATACATAAATAAAATTTATGAAAAATATATACTCGTATCCTTTGTACTGGTCAAATGAAACAGGGTGTTTTTTTGAAGGGCAACGGGTTTATAACTTACCGTTAAATCGATAGCTTTATAGCATCATGTTTGGTCTATATCTTGATATGTATCAATATCTGTCATATGCTTTGATATATACCAATCAATATCAGGAGGTTTTATGGGACATGTAGCTAAGTTGTTTATGAATGGGAGGAGTCAAGCGGTGCGTCTGCCAGCGGCTTATCGGTTTGATTCTGATGAGGTTTTTATTCGGAAGGACCCTGAGACCGGAGATGTAATACTGTCCCGTAAGCCACACGACTGGGATGGGTTTTTTGCAGCATTAAAGGGTACAAATATCCCTAATGATTTTCTGGGCAAAGAAGAACGGCGCGAGCAAGAGCAATCTCGTGATCCGTTCGAGGGATGGGAAGAATGAAGCGCTATATGCTTGATATAAATGTGATAGGGCATTTAATCAGAGAGCACCATTCAGTTGTACAGCATGTTTTATCTGTACCGATGTCATCACTCTGTATTTCAGCTATCACAAAAGGAGAATTATTGTTCGGATTGGCGCGTCGCCCAGAAGCAAAGCGGCTTCATACGGCAGTAAGAGAATTTCTCAGGCGTGTTGATGTCTTACCTTGGGATAGTTCTATTGCCGAGTGTTATGGTACGGCCAGAACTGAGATGGAGAGACAAGGCAGAATATTAACACCGCTTGATTTACTCATTGCAGTGCACGCGATAAATATGAAGATGGTATTGGTTACAAATGATCATGCTTTTCAATATGTACAAGGATTACACATTGAAGATTGGACTGTTTAGCAGAATAAATCCGGCAGTTGCCTAACAGGGTTGGTTTACTCTATAGAATCTATTAGGTTATTTTACCTATTATTAACTAACCTCAACTTTGCTTAAGAAGAGCGAGTTCAGACCCCCGTAAATTCAAACTCGGTTTTTTTGGTTGAAAAGAGAACATAAAATCATGCCGCTATGGTTGAAATTATAGTGAATAAGTTATATTTTTGATTATAACAAGTAGGCTATGGAGTCGATATGTGGGAAGTCATAACGACGGAGTGCTTTGATGAGTGGTTCTTGGCTCAGGAAGATGCTCTAAGGGAGTCAGTCTATGAAGCTATGGGGGTATTGGAAAAGTTCGGCCCAAAACTTGGCAGACCATATGTTGATACATTGAGTGGTTCTGATTTCCCTAACATGAAGGAGCTGCGTGTACAACATGCTGGTAATCCTATCAGAGCGTTTTTTGCGTTTGATCCTATCCGGTGCGCAATTATTTTGTGTGCTGGCGATAAAACGGGATTAAATGAGAAACGTTTCTATAAGGATATGATTCGGATAGCTGATTCCGAGTACCGTAAACATCTTGCGAAACTGGAGAAGTAATCATGGCTACTTACAGAGAACTGTTGGCTAAAGAAAGTCCTGAAATGCAGGCACGAGTTGCGGAACGGATTGAAGAAGCCAGTATCCAGATCGCCCTTAGCCAACTGCGTGATGAGCTAAAAATTTCACAAACAGAATTGGCCGCTATTATGGGGGTCAAACAGCCTTCCGTTGCTCGTATGGAACAAGCTGACAATGATCCAAGGCTATCAACACTTAAGCGCTATGTGAAAGCATTGGGCGGTGAATTAAGCCTTGATGTGACTCTTCCAACAGGTAAGCGCGTAGTTTTCTACCTTTAAGGAAGAAAGTCCGCAGAGCGGGCTTTCTTCAGATTGATTATTCACAAGGTGCTGTTTTTTATCCGGTACTTTGTTTTAATGAACCTCGGTTTCGTTTAAAAATAGCGATATCACAATCCCGTAAATTCAAGCTCGGTTTTTTGGGTTGGAATGTATAAGCAATTAGGCCAGTGACGATTCCCAATAAAAAACCGAGCTAACTGCGGTATCTTGAATGCGCTATCTGAGAAATATTTTTGAGTTGATCCACGACCGTTTCTATCAAAAATCGCCTTCTTAACATCAGCTTATCCCAGAGAGGTAATGTTTTTGCCTTCATATTACTACGGGCATGGGTGATTAATGTTATTCCTTCTGCTTTCAGTTCATCGCACAAGATCTGTGACAAATACCCTTAAAATACGGCGCTATAATTTGATAGCGAAGAAATTATTTCAGTTTTGCAAAGCAGCGGGTGGCGGCGTCAACAGTACGCTGAATATCTTCATCCGTGTGCGCGATAGACATAAAACCCGCTTCAAATGCGGAAGGTGCCAAATAAACACCCTCGTCAAGCATAAGATGGAAGAAACGTTTGAAACGCTCAATATCGCAATTCATCACATCTTGATAGCAACTGACTGTTTCCGCATCAGTAAAGAAAATACCAAACATACCGCCGACGTGGTTAACCACCAGCGGAATGCCAGCTGCTTTTGCTGCTTTAGTCAGGCCAGCAGCCAAATTATCTGTCAGTTCAGTCAGACGCTGATGTACACCGGGTTGAGAAACTTCGTTCAGGCAGGCAAGACCCGCAGCCATAGCGATTGGATTGCCGGACAAGGTTCCAGCCTGATAAACCGGGCCGGTTGGCGCTAATTTCTCCATCACTTCATAGCGTCCACCGAAAGCGCCAACGGGCATACCGCCACCAATAATTTTGCCAAGGCAAGTCAGGTCAGGCTCTACATTGTAATAAGATTGCGCGCCGGATAAAGCGACGCGGAAACCTGTCATCACTTCATCGATAATCAGCAGAGCGCCGAATTCATCACACAGTGCGCGCAGGCCGGGTAGAAATTCCGGCAGTGGCGGCACGCAGTTCATATTACCGGCAACGGGTTCGACAATAATACAGGCTATCTCTTCAGGATATTGTTCAAATGCTTTCCGCACTGAGTTCAAATCGTTATAGGTACAGGAGAGTGTATGTTTGACGAAATCAACCGGAACCCCCGGAGAGTTTGGCTGGCCGATAGTCAGCGCGCCAGAACCGGCTTTTACCAGCAGGCAATCAGCATGGCCGTGATAACAGCCTTCGAATTTGATGATCTTATCGCGGTTGGTATATCCACGAGCCAGACGGATAGCACTCATGGTCGCCTCTGTGCCTGAGTTGACCATGCGCACCATATCCATTGATGGCACCAGTTCAGTCACTAATTGAGCCATTTCTACTTCAGCAGCAGTGGGAGCACCAAAACTTAACCCTTGTTCGGCGGCTTTGATGACTGCATTACGGATAGCGCTGTGGTTATGCCCCAATACCATGGGCCCCCAGGAGCCGACGTAATCAATATAGGCTTTGCCATCAACATCATAGAGATAGGCGCCGTTAGCGTGTTTGATAAACAGAGGCGTACCGCCAACGCCATTAAATGCACGTACCGGGGAGTTAACACCGCCGGGAATAAGCTGTTCGGCCTGAGAATAGAGGATTTCGGATTGGCTCATTAAAAGCTCCTGAATGTATCTTTAAGTGGGTTTATCGCTTGCTTCACTGATTATAATGGTCTTAGAACGATAATTCCGGGTTTATTCTTTACGTAATCAAGGAAGGGAGAATCGACCACTTTTTTATTGGCTGCAAGTGAAGACGCATTTCTAAACATTGGGCCATTATCTGTCATAATAAAAATCCCGGTATGCGTGACATCTAGCCCGGCAAGATGTGTATATATTCCTATATAATCTCCCGTCTTTAAGCGTTTAATCACGGAATCATTCACCTTATTACCTGGAATATATTTAATATCTCGGTTGATAACACTAAGTCCGGGGATATATTCGCCGCCATCCGCTTTTCTATTCAGACTTTTTGTGATTTTTATATAAGAAGGACTTATTTCATCCGTCACATCTTTGGCATTTAATTTTTCTCTGATTGACCAGTCCGTGAAGAAATGTTTTCTTTGCAAGAAACTGATTTTTCCGTCGATATACCTTGTCTGGATGAGATTCTTGATAAAATCCTGTTGGTCATTTGATTTCCTTAACGATTCTACGTAATCAAGAAAAGTAAAACAGTCCAGTCCGCTAAAATCTATAACTAATTTTTCAGGTTCAGTTGGGGAACCGACCAGTTTGTTTGCGACATAAGGCGTATTGAGAAACTGATAAGAGATATTTTTTATCATTTCACCGGGATTGCCTTTATTTCCCGGTTTTACCTGATTTTCTATGATGTCATCAATTTTCTTCGAGGTATAACTATCCATATCGACTTGCTTGCTGTGAGCTACGCAGCCTGCAAGTGTGACGGCCAGCATAAGTGATAATATTTTTTGCATAAGAACTCCGCATGGTGACTTTAATAAATACTTAATAAAGTAACTAATAATCATGATAAATCAATAAATTTTCCTTTTTATAGTGAATTGATTGACTGATGATTGAACTATACTTCATTCAGAGTCCAGAAGGTGCTTATTGATATCGTCTGAATTCTGCATATCTGTTGGCGGCTGTAACTGGTGATCTCACTTGCCTCTTTTCACTGGCACGTTTTGGATTCGCTGATTCATCAAGGGCTAACCTCAATGTTAAAAGATGCTCAGACAATTTGTTAGCTATTCATGAGTTGCTGAAATGACAAAACTTGAACGAACTAACCAGGTATTAGATAATTCGAATTATTAATAAATCGGCAAATTTCTGTTTTCTTGTGAATTTCTTTGCCGAGTTCCGGTCTGGAGTAAAAAATGATGAGCGATGATATAGCATTACCTTTGCAGTTTACTGATGCTGCCGCCAGTAAAGTGAAAATCTTGGTTTCGGATGAAGAAAATCCAAACCTGCGTTTACGGGTTTATATCACAGGGGGGGGGTGCAGTGGTTTCCAGTATGGTTTTACCTTTGATGATCAGATCAATGAAGGCGATATGACCATTGAGAAGCAGGGTGTCGAATTGGTTGTTGATCCGATGAGTCTGCAATATTTGGTTGGCGGTTGTGTTGATTACACCGAAGGTCTGGAAGGTTCACGCTTTATCGTCACCAACCCTAATGCTAAGACAACCTGCGGTTGTGGTTCTTCTTTCAGTATCTGATTCCAGGTTGTTTCCCGCAATGGGTCTGTGAACGATATGACCCATCTTTTCCTCCAAATTCCCCTCCCGCCGACATAAGGCGGGAGGGGAATTTGGACGGGCTTGAAAAGCCCGAATAACTCTCAGCCACGCTGATACTGAAGGTATTTTTTCACGACTTCCCGCGGCGTCCCACCGCACGCTCCAGCGAAGTATGAGCGAGACTACAACACAGGCTTGCCGTAAGCTCCGCGCAAGTCCAAAAATTGATTACGCAGACGGCGAGAGGTCACGGCTTTCAGTGAATTGACCCGCACGGACAGTTGCACGGTTGGAGGGGACTCAATCCACATATGGACGTGGTCGGGCTCACCGTGACTCTCTTTTAGCTCAGCGCCAAAATCCCGGCATACCTCACCGGCATCCTGATGGAATGCCGCATAATGTCACTCACCCAGAATATTGCTACGGTATTGGGTCACAAACACAAGATGTACAGGCAAAAGAAAAGCAGCCTGCCGTGAACGGTTGATTTTGTCTTCCATTGAATTTAACCAAAATTGCGGTACGATAGTGATGACATCTACTCCACACTGAGCCATCATGCGACTTCTGAAAGCCTACAAATTCAGACTGGAACCCACCGAAGAACAGTCGCAGCGTCTGCGGCAGTTATGCGGCTGTGCGCGTTTCGTCTGGAATTACGGGCTTGACGAGACGAAGCGCATTCTTGAGTCAGGCGGCAAACTTCCCTCCGCTTTTGAGCTGAACAGGATGCTCACGGTGTGGAAAAACAGACCGGAACACGCCTTTTTGCAGGAAGCCTACACGGATAACCTTCAGCAGAAACTCAAAGATTTACACGGGGCGTGGAAACGTTGTTGATTGGGCTGGATGCGGGAGTCACAAAACTGGCCACGCTCTCTGATGGCACAATATACGAACCTGTAAACAGTTTTAAGCGCAATCAGCGCAAGCTGGCGAGGCTTCAGCGTCAGTTGAGTCGAAAAGTTAAGTTCAGTGCCAACTGGCAGAAACAGAAGCGTAAAATCCAGCACCTGCACTCACATATCGCCAATATCCGCCGCGATTACCTTCACAAGGTCAGCACGACAATCAGCAAAAACCACGCAATGAGAGTCATTGAAGACCTGAAGGTTGCCAACATGTCAAAGTCAGCAGCGGGGTCGATAAGCCATCCGGGGCGTAATGTCGAGGCAAAATCTGGCTTAAACCGTTCGATATTGGATCAGGGCTGGTACGAACTTCGCCGCCAGCTTGAGTACAAGCAACGCTGGCGGGGGGGTCAGGTATTATGCCTATACAAGCCAGCGTTGCGCCTGCTGCGGTCATACAGCGAAAGAAAACCGCCTATCACAAAGTCAATTCGAGTGCCTTGCATGCGGATATACGGAAAATGCCGATATCAACGGTGCTCGTAACATTTTAGCGGCAGGACATGCCGTGCTTGCCTGTGGAGGGAGGGTGCAGTCAGGCCGCCCGTCGAATCAGGAACCAGACACTGAGCAATCAGTCGTCACCCACTAACGGGGATCCCCCCTCCTGAGTCACGAAGTGCGAAGGTGGGGGAGGATGTCAATTTCGGGATATGCCTGCAATCCCATTTTGCTTTATCTGGACCCCTTATCGTTCAATTGCTGGCATAGTTGTTCAGCAGCCAGCACGATACGAGGCCCTGCGCGATGAAACCAATCTTCATGCAATGTAATCACTTTGGCCCTCAATTGAGGATGCCAGAAATTTTCAATTAATTTGGCTTGTTCCGGCCCGCCACTGATAACAATCGTCTCAGGTTTCCGAGTGAGTACTTGCTCACGGCTTACCTGCGGCCAGGGAACGGGGCTGTCAGCGAAAATATTCCTGCCGCCACAGATTGAAAGCACTTCACTTTGCAGTGTCTGTCCTGAGGCAGTAAACAGAGACTGAGTGCCGAATTGTAAAAAGACAGGTTTTGGTGTGGTTGAGGCATATTTTTGTTTCAGAGCGGCAAACCGTTGACGAAGTTCAGTTGCGGATTTTTTTGCCTGCTCAGGATGGGGGCTGTATTCGGCCAGTCGTTCCAAATCCTGAGCTATCTGTTCAGTGGTTTTGGGATCGGAATAAAAGATTTTAATACCAAAAGAGGCGAGTTGTTCCAATGGCCGTTGGGGATTACCACCACGCCATGCCAGAATTATATCGGGTTTCAGTGTGACAATACGTTCCAGATTAATGCCTTGCCAGTTAGCGACTTGCTCAAGTTTACTGGCTTGAGGTGGATAATCAGAATAAGCGCTGGCAGCGATCAGATTGTCGCCTAACCCGGCAACATAGGCTAATTCTGTGGTTGACGGGGATAAGCTGATGACCCGTAAAGGCGTGGCAGACAAATAATGACTGAAACCACTGAGAAACAGTAAAAGCGATAACCAAACTGAACCTGCGCTTTTTATCCATCTCATGAAGGTATGCCTTTTAATATATAAACATTGTGAATGTTTCAGGCGGAGCAGACACGCCCTTGATATCTTGTGAAAGTATTAATCAGGGCGTGATTCTGTCAATAAAATACTATTTATCGTGACTCAGTGTTGCCAGCATTGCATTGACCATTAATGTGGATTGGCGGGCCGCCACAGAAAGAAATTCATCAAAACTGAGATGAGATTCTTTATCTGCCACGTCAGAGATTGCACGTACCACAACAAACGGTGTGTTGTATTGGTGGCAGACGTGCCCTATCGCTGCCGCTTCCATTTCTACTGCTGTAACCTGTGGGAAAGTCGCCCGGATACGGGCTAGGGGTTCCGCACCGTTAATAAATGCATCACCGCTGCAAATCAGCCCACGTATTGCATTCAAATCCAGTGAACGAATACATTTCTCTGCCAGTGCGATCAGCTGGTTATCCGCCAGGAACGCAGAGGGGCATTGCGCCATTTGACCAGGCTCATAGCCAAAAGCGGTGACATCAGCATCATGATAGCGAACTTCGCTGGATACCACGATATCACCGATTTGCAATTCCGGATCAAGGCCACCTGCGGAGCCTGTGTTGATAATCACATCAGGCTGACAATATTCAAGCAGTAAAGTCGTACCAATTGCAGCAGAAACTTTACCAATACCGGATTTTAACAGTGCGATCTCCACGCCGTTTAGCTTACCGGTATAGATTTCGCAGCCACCCCGTGACAGTGTCTGGCGATCTTCAATTTGATCGCGCAGTAAAGTCACTTCTTGCTCCATAGCACCTATCACGCCTACTTTCATTGTGTCATACTCGCTGTTGATTAATTAATCATATAAAATCATTCAGTTCCTGAGTTTAACATTTAATGCAGAACAATCAGATAATCTGTGATGTAAAACAGCGCTATCTCACAAATCGGGGGATAAATGTCCGGGATAGACTTTAGTCAGAAGCTTAATTATCAACGTAAATACAGCCATTATGATGTTGATCCTAATGATGAAGAACAAGTTATTCGCCAGTTTGAAAGTGATCGCGGGCGGATTATGAATTCAGCGGCTATTCGTCGTTTACAGCAGAAAACACAGGTTTTTCCTCTGGAAAATAATGCCGCTGTCCGCAGTCGTCTGACGCATTCATTGGAAGTGCAACAGATTGGCCGCTATATTTCGAAAACGATTATCAATGAACTGAAAACGCGTAATTTGCTGGTTCAATATCGGCTGGACAAACGGCTGTTGTCATTTGAGAGCCTGATTGAAATGGCTTGTTTAATGCACGATATTGGTAATCCACCTTTTGGTCATTTTGGTGAAGCGGCAATTAAAGATTGGTTTGCCAGAAAGCTCGATCTTAATTTTGCCCTGGAAAATATTGAGCGAAAAGATCAATGTGAAATACCGGCATTGCATTTGTGCGGGGAGGTGAAAAAAGATCTTTTCCGTCGCCAGTTACGTAAAGATTTATGTCAGTTTGAAGGGAATGCTCAGGCTATCCGTATGGTACACAGCCTGTTAAAATTCAATCTGACTTATGCTCAGATTGGTTGCATTCTAAAATATACCTGTCCTGCCTTTCGTCTTGAAAAGGCGCTGGATCAATTTAATTACCTGATGAAAAAACCGGGTTTTTATTGGTCGGAAGAGAATTTTGTCCGTGAATTGCGCCGCGAGCTTAAAATGGGGGAATTCTGTCGTTTCCCACTGACTTATATTATGGAAGCCGCAGATGATATCTCTTATTGCATTGCAGATCTGGATGATGCGGTTGAAAAAGATATTTTTGGCGTAGATACCTTGATGGAATATTTGGAACGGGAGTGGGAAGAAAACGGTGGCCATCGGTCTGGCGATCTGTTCGACGCTACGATCAGAAAAGCTCATAAGAGAACGAGTGGCAATGAATTACGTCGAAGTCAGCAGGACCAATTTTTTATGTATTTGCGGGTCTATATTACCGGCAGGTTGGTACCTTACACTGCCCGTCGTTTTATTGATCATCTGCCTGCCGTTTTTGAGGGTTCATTTAATCAAGCGTTACTTGAAGATAAAAGCGAGGAGCATCGGTTGCTTAAAACGTTGAAAAACATTGCCTGTAAAAGAGTGTTTAATCACCCGGAAATTGAAGAGTTGGAATTGAAAGGGTATAAAATTATCAATGGGTTATTGGATTTTTATTGGCCGTTATTGAAGATGTCCCGCCAGAGTTTTATGGAATTAAACCAGAACAATTTTCATAAAGATTATTTTATTGAAACCCGGTTGCTGCACAAACTTTCCACCAAACATCGCCTGGCTTATAACGAAGCGGTAGAAGGAATGATCGCCACTGATGAATCTGAAAAAGACCTGATGGAATTCTACTACCGCGCCCGTCTTATTCAGGATTACATCAGTGGCATGACAGATAATTATGCTTACGAAGAGTATCGTAAATTTATTGTGTGTCACTGATATTTGGGCCGTTACTCAATAGCTTTTGGGCAGCGGCAAGTACATTGTCAATTTCATCTGTCAGCTCCAGCAATTCAGGTTCTATATCGGTTAATGGAGTGTTTTTTTGTAATTGTTGTTCAATTAATTGGCAGAGTGCTTTAAGTTGTGGCACGCCGCTGTAACAGCAACTACCATGCAACTTATGGATTTGCTGCTGATAATCGTCAACAATGTCCCCGGATAAAACTTTTTCTGTGATTGCTTTTATATCCGGCAGAGAATCCACCAGCATTTTTATCATGCTTATCGCTATCCATTCTTTTTCCTCTGCTTGTTGCAGCGCTAACTGCCAATTAACATGTCGTGATTCCGCTGTTTTAATATGACGGTTTAGCGCCGTTCTCAAACCATTTTCATCCAAGGGTTTGGTCAGAAAATCTTCAAATGGCGATTGATCTGTATCGTTCTTTGGCCGGCAGGTATAGGCTGTGACGGCGATAATGGGGGTATTACGGTGTTGTGGTAGCTGGTGGATGCGTTCAGCAGTACAGATGCCATCCATATCCGGCATATGGATATCCATCAGAATGACATCAAAATGGTGAGATTTTGCCGATTGTAAAGCGTCTTCTCCATTACTGCATGTCACTGTTTTTTCTACGATGTCTTTCAGTAACGAGCCGATTAATTTGAGATTGGCTGAATTATCATCAACGGCCATGACCGCCATGGGTAAACGCGGGGATGGGATAATCGTTTTTTGTGGTACAACAGAGCCGGTTAGAATGAAATCATCTTTTCCCAGCCACAAATCAAAACGAAAAACGGAACCTTTTTTCGGCTCGCTGGTAAAACTGATATTGCCGCCCATTTCGCGGATCAGTTTCCGGGTAATCACCAGACCAAGGCCGGTACCACCATAACGGCGGGAAATACTGGCATCGGCCTGATGAAAAGCTTGAAACAGATGGGGTTGCTGTTCAGGGTTGATACCGATGCCGGTATCTCTGACCGTGATCTCTAAATTGATTTTATGGGATTGCTGTTGTATCAGATTGATTTTTATTTCCACAAAACCTTGTTCAGTGAATTTAATGGCGTTACCGATGATATTGGTGAGTATTTGCTGAAGACGCGTAGGGTCGCCTATGACCAGATTCGGTATTTGAGAATCAACGTTGTGCGTTAGTTGAATGCCTTTATTTTTGGCGCTGGGTGTCAATAAAACCATGACTTCATCAATCGTATCCTGTAGAAGAAATGGAATATTTTCCAGTATCAGCTTATCCGCTTCAAGCCGGGAAAAATCCAATATGTCATTGATAATATTCAGCAGATGATTGGCAGAACGTTCAATAATATGCAGATATTCAGCTTGCTGTATTGTCAGAGAGGTTTTCAGTGTTTGGCGGGTAAAACCAATGACGCCGTTGAGCGGTGTACGTAATTCATGGGACATATTTGCCAGAAATTCTGTTTTTATTCTGGCGGCTTCCTGAGCGCGTTTTTTCGCTATTGCCAGTTCAACGTTCTGAATTTCGAACTGTTCCATCGTTTCCCGCAGATCCGAAGTTGCCTGATCAATATCGTTCTGCATCTCTTCTTTATAGCAGGAAAGCGACTTTGCCATGGCATTAATGCCATTTTTCAGCGTATCCAATTCACCAAAATATTTCCCGTTGACACGACTGTTTAGCTGCCCCCGGCGAATGCTATCAACTGTACTGACCATATCGCTGATAGGTTTTGTGATTTTGCGCACCAAATGGTAGGCAAACAGTGATGCCCAGCCAAGGCAAATCAGTAATAGCAATATAAAGATAACTATCTCTTTATATTGCTGTAAGTGAGCTGACTGTAAATCAAGATCAATAGCGATATAACCAATCGGATGTAGGGATGGGGTATCCGCATTCTGTTGATTCTGAGATAAATGGTGCTCTGAGATAATCGGTATGCGTAAAATAATACTATTTTTGACTTCCATTTTTGTCAGGGTTGTTGGAAGTGGCGTACCTGGTGCGATCTGTAGTTGAGCTGGATTGTATTTATAGTTTGATATATCAAATAGTTGATTATCATCATTAAAAATGGCAATCGCCCGGACTATCTCAGAGTTTCTGCGATGAAGCCGGGTTATCAATGAGTTGACGCGTTCACGGTTATTCAGGTTTATCCCGATTTCACTGGCAATCGAAAGCGGTTCAATAATACTGACCCCGGATCGAACAATTTGGTTTTTTAGTTCACGATAGTGATAACAGAGAAACGATATACTGAAAAACATGCCAACCAGTAAAATCGGCACCAGGATCAGGCTCATCATGCGAATGCGTAAGCTATATTTGGTCATAAGCGCCCATTATGGGAAAATAAGAACTTAATAATTCATAGTCCGTAAGAATCATGGTGCAATTTTATTCCCCCAATCGCCGAACAGTAAACCGGCATATCATCACAGTTACTGCTGATAATCTGGATGCCCAGGGGCAGGGCGTAGCTCGTTATCAGGGTAAAACCATTTTTGTCACCGGATTATTGCCCGGTGAACAGGCACAGGTACAACTAACGGAAGAGAAGCGCCAGTTTGCCAAAGCAAAGTTGGTTAAGCGTCTATCTGACAGTCCATATCGTGTAAATCCCTGCTGCCCGTATTTTGGAATATGTGGCGGTTGTCAGCAACAACATGTTGCGCCTGATTTACAGCGTGAGAATAAAGCTAATGTTTTGGAACATCTTATCCGGCGGGAAACCGGCATAACTGTCTCTGCCAGGCCGGTGATTCTCAGCCCTGAATATGGTTACCGGCGCCGGGCAAGGCTTGGTTTACATTATCAGATAAAGCAACGTCAACTGGTGATGGGATTTCGTCAGAATCAATCCAATGAATTAGTTGCGATAAAAACATGCCCTGTTTTACAACCTGAATTGGAACGGTTATTGCAGCCGCTATCTCAGTGTCTGAATGATCTGAAAGCGGTTAAACGGTTGGGGCATGTGGAATTGGTGCTGGCAGATAACGGCCCATTAATGATATTGCGCCACCTTGACCCTCTGAAAGGGGAAGATAAAGAAAAGTTATGCACATTTTCTGTGCAACACAATGTGGCTGTCTATCTGGCGGCAGATGAAACTTCAATTGAGTCACTGAATGAACAGCCGGAACCTTGGTATCAGGTCGGTGGCCTGAAACTGGTTTTCAGTCCAAGAGACTTTATTCAGGTTAATGATTCGGTAAATCAACAAATGGTTGCTCAGGCGATAGCGTGGCTTGATTTACAACCGAATGACCGAGTGCTCGATCTGTTCTGCGGTATGGGAAATTTTACCTTACCTATTGGCCGGATAGTGCAGGCGGTGGTCGGAGTAGAAGGGGTTGCCACGCTGGTAGCGAATGGGCAATATAATGCCAGATTAAATAATTTGGATAACATATCTTTCTTCCATGAAAACCTGGAAGCGGATATACATCGTCAATGGTGCGGCAGGAGTCATGTCACACATCGTCGAGCTGGCCCCTGAAAAAGTGGTCTACGTCTCTTGCAATCCAACAACATTGGCGCGGGACAGTAAGATTCTGCTTGAGGCTGGCTATCATATTATCAGTGTGCGGATGCTGGATATGTTTCCGCATACAGGTCATCTGGAGTCAATGGCGCTATTCAGCCGCCAGTTTGCGGTTGGGTAGAGGCTGTGAAGTAGTCAGGAGAGATTATGGTTGCGGTAAGAAGTGCTCATTTAACCCCTGCGGGAGAGTTTGCAGTAAATAAGTGGATCGCCAGTTTAAATATAGCGAATCTTCAATTGGGTGAGAAATTAGCCGAAACCTGGCGTTATTGTCACGAAAAAGCGCAAAATCATCCTGATTCAGAACTTCTGTTATGGCGTGGCGTAGAAATGGTTGAGATCCTTTCTACGCTGAGTATGGATAATGACAGTATGCGCGCTGCGCTACTGTTTCCGCTGGTTGACGCCAAATTGCTCGACAGTGAAACCGTCACAGAGGTGTTTGGCAGTGCGATTATCAATCTGGTGAAAGGCGTCATGGATATGGACGCTATTCGTCAGTTGAAAGCCACGCATAATGATTCGACCTGCTCTGTGCAGGTTGATAACGTCCGCCGGATGCTGCTGGCAATGGTCGAAGATTTTCGCTGCGTTGTTATCAAGCTGGCGGAACGGATTGCCCATCTGCGGATAGTGAAAGAGGCGACTGAAGATGAGCGAGTACTGGTTGCTAAAGAGTGTTCCAATATTTATGCGCCACTCGCTAACCGCCTGGGGATTGGTCAACTCAAATGGGAACTTGAGGATTACTGTTTCCGTTATCTCCATCCCGATGAATATAAAAAAATTGCTAACTTACTGCATGAGCGCCGGATTGATCGTGAACAGTATATTGATCACTTTGTCAGCACATTACGTAAATATATGCTCAAAGAGAGCGTAGCAACTGAAATATACGGACGACCTAAACATATCTACAGCATCTGGCGCAAAATGCAGAAAAAATCACTGGCATTTGATGAATTGTTTGATGTCCGGGCTGTGCGGATTGTGGTTGAACGTTTACAGGATTGTTATGCGGCGCTGGGGATAGTACATACTCACTATCGTCATTTGCCCGATGAATTCGATGATTATGTTGCTAACCCGAAGCCTAATGGTTACCAATCCATTCATACCGTAGTGCTTGGGCCGGGTGGTAAAACACTGGAAATTCAGATCCGCACCCGTCAGATGCATGAAGATGCGGAATTGGGAATAGCCGCACACTGGAAATATAAAGAGGGTGCGGCGGCGGTTGGTCGAGCGGGGTATGAAGGACGTATTGCATGGTTGCGTAAACTGATCGCATGGCAGGAAGAGATGGCCGATTCCGGCGAGATGCTGGATGAGGTTCGCAGCCAAGTGTTTGATGATCGGGTATATGTATTTACGCCGAAAGGGGATGTTATTGATCTGCCTGCCGGCTCTACGCCACTGGATTTTGCCTACCATATTCACAGCGATGTAGGGCATCGTTGCATTGGGGCGAAAATCAGCGGTCGAATTGTGCCATTTAGCTATCAATTGCAGATGGGCGATCAGATTGACATCATCACGCAGAAACAGCCGAACCCAAGCCGTGACTGGCTGAATCCAAACCTGGGGTATGTCACCACCAGCCGTGGCCGGGCGAAAATTCATAACTGGTTCCGTAAACAGGATCGGGATAAGAATATCATTGCGGGCCGTCAGATGTTGGATAACGAACTGGCCCACTTAGATATCAGCCTGAAAGAAGCGGAAAAGCTGCTAATTGCGCGTTATAACGTTCATACCCTTGATGAAGTGCTGGCGGGAATTGGCGTTGGTGACATCCGTATCAACCAGTTGACTAATTTTCTGCAAAGCAAACTCAATAAAACCACGGCGGAGGATGCAGATCGGGAAGCGCTTCGCAATCTGGAGAGCAAATCCCATCCGCAGCGTAGTTCTGCTAAAGATAACGGACGGATTGTGGTAGAAGGTGTTGGTAACCTGATGCATCACATTGCCCGTTGCTGCCAGCCAATTCCGGGGGATGAGATTGTCGGCTTTATCACCCGTGGCCGGGGAATTTCCATCCACTGGGCTGATTGTGAACAACTGGCGGATTTGCAGGCAAGTGCCCCTGAAAGGGTGGTGGATGCAGTTTGGGGAGAAAGCTATTCCAGTGGTTACTCACTGATTGTGCGTGTGATAGCGAATGATCGCAGTGGATTACTGCGTGATATCACTACGATCCTGGCGAATGAAAAGGTGAACGTGCTTGGGGTGAGCAGCCGCAGTGATGTAAAGCAGCAGATTGCCACCATTGATATGAATATTGAGATCTATAACCTGCAAGTGCTGGGACGGATATTGGCGAAAACCAATCAATTACCGGATGTTATTGAAGCCAAACGCCTTCATGGCAACTGATCGCAGGAAAATTTGGATAAAAGATGAAATCACCCGCTATAGAACGGTTACTGGGGATTATGGCGCAGTTGCGCCATCCTCAACAGGGATGTCCCTGGGATAAAGAACAGACATTCAAAACGATCGCACCTTATACATTGGAAGAGACTTATGAAGTCATTGATGCCATTGAGCGTGGCGATTTTTCTGATCTGAAAGAAGAACTGGGCGATCTACTATTTCAGGTGGTGTTCTATGCTGAAATGGGCAAAGAGCAGCAGTTATTTGATTTTGATGACATTTGCAATGCCATTAGCGACAAGCTGGAGCGTCGCCATCCGCATATTTTCGGTCAGCAGCAGAATATCAGTAGTGACGTGGCTATCAGTGGCTGGGAAAAACGCAAAGCGCAGGAAAGAGCACAAAAAGATCTTCATTCGCTCCTTAACGACATTCCGGCAACTCTGCCGGCGTTAATGAAAGCGTATAAAATGCAGAAACGTTGTGCTGCCGTCGGTTTTGACTGGGATACTCTGGGGCCGGTATTAGACAAAGTTTATGAAGAGATCGACGAGGTGATGGATGAGGCTCGTCAGGCAGTTGTTGATGAGCAGCATCTGGAAGAAGAGGTTGGTGACTTGCTGTTTGCTGTTGTGAATTTGTCACGCCATTTGGGGTACAAACCTGAAATGGCATTGCAAAAAGCATGTAATAAGTTTGAACGTCGTTTTAAAGGCGTGGAAAAGCTGATCCTGAGCAAAGGCCTGACGTTGGAAGCGGCAACATTGGAAGAGATGGAACAAATGTGGCAACAGGTTAAGAAACAATAAGTTGAAGGAATAGCCTGAAAGCTGAAATTTTTAGTTTTTTGAGAGGAAAATTTATTCAGCATAAATTTTCCTTAGTTTCGTCTAAGAAGGAATTAAGTGTTTCTGGGGTGGCTATTCTATTATTTCGTGATGAATGTCTTGCTCGCTTTTCCGATAATAAATTTTTTCAAAAAATAATATTCTCAAGAATAGAGAGTAATATTGGAATATCATTCTCACCATTACTCAATAATTTTAAATGTACGGAGGAGGTTTACCCAATGCTTATGGATATCAATATATTTATACATCAAAAGGAAAATCAATGTCGATTGCATTTAAGGAAAAACCAATATATTGTGTTTAGTAACTATTTGTATTTACATTCTAGGACGAGATTTCCAAAGGATTCGCAAAGGACGTTGTTTAGATTTTGGTTTTAGAGGGGTGTATGAATTTAATAATTGCTGATGCATTAGAGTATAAAGGAAGGATAAAAAAATTTGCTTCCGGGAATAAAAATGTCATTTTATTTCTCTGTTTTTTATTACTCCCGGCAAAATCCAGTGGTATAATTGAAATCTTAATTATTTTGTCTTCGAATATTGTTACGCCAGGGAGTTACATAAAGTCATTTTATTTCTCTTCGATATCGTTAATAATTTATATGTTATTTTATTTGGTTAACATAAGATTTTTCCCTACGGCAAGAAAAAATTCATTTGTTGTTTCTTTGGTAGATAAAAAAACATTATTTCTTTGTAGTGTCGTTTTTTTTATTTACAGTGCTTTTCCGATGATTATTTTCTTTTTCTTGGGTTTTTTCTCTGGAAATGTTAATTATTTGTATTATTTTTCATCTATGTTGTTTTTGATTATTTCTTTTGCTGTAATTGGATTTTGCTTATCTGAGTTAAATTTCTTATGTTTTGTCTTTGTTGTTGCATTCTTTATTTTATCTGCATCATTCAGAAATGGAATATTATATAATTTTATTTTCACGTTAGCTATTTTATTGATGGCATTTAGATTATATTTAAACCCTCCGTCATGTTACACTATTAATCAAAGCAAGAAGTTATTTTCATCAGGATTTTTTTCATTACCTTATATTATAAATCTCCGATATTATTTTCATAAAAATAAAACATCTTCACTTATTATGTTATTATTCGTTATAATCTTATATATATTATGTGAAAGTGCTTTTTCTCAAATTCCAGCCAAGGTTGATTATATATTATTAATATACTTCAGTGTTGTTACATATATATGCATGTTGTTGTTCTATAGTTTTTCATATATTGAAATGAATTATCTTTCATATTTATCTAATTTTTTGTCTATGCGGAAAATTTTGTTTTATAATTATTTTATTTCTTTGTTTTTATTTTCCTTTTTAACTTTTACTTTTTGTTTTCTGGTTGTTAAATCATTCCCTGTTATTATGTTTATATCTTATGTTTTTCTTTCAGTTATTTTGTCATTTATTTCTCTATTAAGAACACAGTACACGAAACTTATTATTCTTTGTGTTATTTTCTTTTTTACATATTTTTTCGGAGTTATTTATGCTTGAAGTTATTGAACTGGAAGTTATTATCAATGATAAGACTATTTTTTCAGGAGTTAATTGTAATTTTTATGTCGGGCTAAACCGTATTGCGGGAATTAACGGTGCGGGTAAAACGGCTTTTCTTTCAAGTATTGCTGGTGTAAATAAGGTTAAAAAAGGAATGGTTAATTTTATAAGAAAGGAGAAAACATATCGATTTAGTTTACAAAGGCATGGTTTTTACATCTCAGATAATGTTGATTTTTATAACTTTATTACTGGAATGGATGTGATAGAGCTAGGAAAACGTTATCGGAAAAGTAATTTAAAACATCAATTAGACTACTATTTAAATGGTTTTGGCATATCTAAATATTCTGGTATTGAATATGGAAAAATGTCACTTGGGACAAAAAAGAAATTTTTATTGACGTCGGCTTTTATTACGGAAGCAGATGTTTATATTTTTGATGAACCAACAAATGGCCTTGACTCAGATTCTATAACATTTTTAATAGCATTAATGACTTCTCTCGCAGAAGAAAAAATTGTTATTTTTAGTTCACATGATGACAGCTTTTTACAGGAGTTAAATTTTACCACCTATAAAATAAATGGTAATAAAATAATGCGTCATGGGGAATAAAATAGACTACTGTACTATAATTGTACGCGGTTTTGCATAATAAATTCAACATTATAACGTTGAAAGCAACCCGATTTGTATGCTGTTAAATCGTTTATTTGAGGGTTTTGTTATTCGGATTTTTCATGATTGATGATTTAATTGGTTTATAAAAAAGTTATTCCTTGGTTGAAAACTTTATTAAAGCAGATTCATTTTGGGAAATAGATTGTCTGATTAACCTATTCATATTTTTATTTATCCTTTTTCTCCAGGAAATATAAGCATTAATAAAGTCAATTTTGTTTCTCATTTTTCACTGATGGCTTTATACAGGGCAGGTTTTAAACTATGATTAAAAATCATTATCTTAACTCCTGGATTTAATCGGTATGAGGTTTTAACGGTGGTTTTTACCACTTTTTCGCCTGCTTTTTATTAAGCTTAGTTATCATGGTATATCGTGTTTTATGTTTAAAAAACATTAATTATACTCGATTTTTATCTTTATAAATCAGCCAGTAAATCCTGATGATATAAAAATACTCCTTTATGTTTTTTCGGATAATCACGCTTTTTTCAGGATTTAAACCCTGTCAAATTAACTGCTTTATCCATTTTTTTATTGCGCTATTTTTTATGGTTTACTTCGTAAAATAACGGTAAGAAAGCGCTTTAATACCCGTCTATTCAGATATATCCTTTTGTGTGAATCCAAGATGCATTTATTGAGTTAAATCCGCTTGGTAGGTTTATTTAATACGTGGCTTTAAAGAGCAGTTTTTGTCGATTTAATGGTTTTTTTCGTTTTCTGATCTCTATTTAGTTTCCCCATTTTTATTAAACTGATAATTAAGTTTTCTCGTTTTTCTGTATTTGATTTTTTAGGTTTAAAACCAGAGAGAGTGACAGATGTGTTAATGATATTAAAAACAACGCTCGTTTCTTTAATGTTCTTGTTATTGGATTAACGTTGTCATTTTGCCACCTTGTTAATCAATTTAAAACCCGTTTTTCCTGCTGCTTTCTCTTTCTATATCAGCAGAGCATCGAATCTTTTACCTGCTTTTAAAAAATCTTTAATCACTGCTTTTTACTTTTCATGATTAAAGTTTTTACCTGTTTTTTTCATGATGAGCTTGTTCTTTTTTCCAGATTTTAAAACCATATTGACAGGTGAGAAACGGTTTTTCTTAACTGCTGTTTTATCCTTTCCTTAAAATCCCATCCGACATCACCGTAACCCTTGAAGAAAACAGTCCAGTTGTTGCCTTTCTATTAACTCTCGCGCCAATTTCTCAGCAACTTCAGGTGATTTACCTACAGCAATAAAAATAGAGCTCGGTGAAATAGGATAAGAACTGCCTCCCGGATCCTGCCACTCAGTACAATGTTTATGGGTATACTCCACAATATCAAAGCGGCTCATGTGACCGAACTGTCTCCAAATGGCATCCAGAACCCCTAATTCAGCATCAGAAAGAGATTCAAAATCATCCCTTGTTACATTTTTCCGTCTGAGTGAAATTTCATAATTCTTTTCACTTTTAATCCACGCCCCCCATCCAAATTCATCACTGGCGTAATCTCCAGTGATTAAATTCAAGGTTTGCGATAAAACCGGCCCCTTAGGCATAGATACCATTCGATCACCAGTGATAGGGTAGCCATAGTTATTCATAGACACCCTGTCTGCCAGATAAAGCAACTTCATAAGTTTCAGATATGCCATGCGCCCGCCGCGCTTATGCAGCAGATAGGCAGCCATTTGAGCTACTTTTTCTTCGCAAAACATAGAAACCTCCAAGACTTTTTCGAAATACCAAATTGGTAATTTACACATAAAGTGTACCCATAAATGTGCAACCTTGGCAATATTAATTATAATAAAATCAATTGGTTAAATACAATATGGCTGATATGTAAAGAATTAAAGATTTAAAAATTCTTTATCTTTAGGCAATAAAATCGTTTGACATTGAGAAGAGACAATAACGATTGGCTTCATGAAAAATGAAGTTTGTGTATGTATTCATGTCTGGATTGAAAATGCTGTGAGGGGGAAAAAATACCTTTTATTGCGTGCAGATTATTTGTAGCGCATTTAAGGTTCGGGTATACTGCTTTCCCGTCCTGTTATATCCATCATCTTTAAACCTAAACTTTCAGGTTCAGCATGAAAACTAATTATATTTTTGTGACCGGCGGGGTCGTATCCTCTCTGGGTAAAGGCATTGCCGCAGCCTCTTTGGCCGCTATACTCGAAGCCCGTGGACTCAATGTCACTATTATGAAACTGGATCCGTACATCAACGTCGATCCGGGGACGATGAGCCCAATCCAGCATGGGGAAGTTTTCGTTACTGAAGACGGCGCTGAAACTGATCTCGATTTAGGTCACTATGAGCGTTTCATCCGCACTAAAATGACTCGCCGTAATAATTTCACCACTGGTCGGGTTTATTCCGAAGTTTTGCGTAAAGAGCGTCGTGGCGACTATCTGGGAGCGACCGTTCAGGTTATTCCTCACATCACCAATGAAATTAAAGACCGCATCATCAGCGGTGGTGAAGGTCATGATGTGGTGCTGGTGGAAGTCGGTGGTACTGTCGGTGATATCGAATCATTGCCATTCCTTGAAGCGATTCGTCAAATGGCAGTAGAAGTTGGCCGTGAGCACACATTATATCTGCACCTGACTCTTGTTCCTTACCTGGCAGCGGCTGGGGAAGTAAAAACCAAGCCAACTCAGCATTCAGTAAAAGAGCTGCTTTCTATCGGTATTCAGCCGGATATTCTGATTTGTCGTTCAGATCGCGTCATTCCTGCTAATGAGCGGGCAAAAATTGCCCTTTTCTGTAATGTGCCGGAGAAAGCGGTTATCTCCCTGAAAGATGTTGATTCCATTTATAAAATTCCAGGGCTATTGAAATCTCAGGGTTTAGATGATTATATTTGTAAACGATTCAGCCTTGATTGCCCGGAAGCGAATTTGTCCGAATGGGAACAGGTCATTTACGAAGAAGCGAATCCTTCTGGTGAAATCACTATTGGCATGGTGGGTAAGTATATTGAACTGCCTGATGCATACAAATCTGTGATTGAAGCGTTGAAGCACGGCGGATTGAAAAATCGTCTGACGGTTAACATTAAGCTGATTGATTCCCAGGATATTGAAACCCGTGGCGTTGAATTACTGAAGGGGTTGGATGCGATTCTGGTTCCTGGTGGTTTCGGTGGTCGTGGTGTGGAAGGAAAAATCATGACAGCCCGCTATGCCCGTGAAAATAAAATCCCTTATCTGGGGATCTGTCTCGGTATGCAGGTGGCATTGATTGAGTTCTCACGCCATGTTGCGGGCCTGGAAAAAGCCAGCTCAACAGAATTCGAACCTGATTGCCGGTTCCCGGTTGTCGGCCTAATCACCGAATGGCGTGATGAGGACGGTAATTTAGAAGTGCGTAGCGAAGAGAGTGATCTCGGTGGAACGATGCGTGTGGGTGGTCAGCCATGCCACCTGACAAAAGACAGCCTGGTACGTACCTTGTATGGGGCAGATACAATTGTTGAACGCCATCGGCATCGTTATGAAGTTAATAATTTGTTGTTGAAACGTATTGAAGATGCCGGTCTGCGGGTAGCAGGTCGTTCAGTAGACAATAAATTAGTGGAAATTATTGAGATTCCAGACCATCCTTGGTTCGTGGCTTGTCAGTTCCACCCAGAATTTACTTCCACTCCTCGTGATGGCCATCCGCTGTTTGCCGGTTTTGTTAAAGCAGCCGGTAAATACCAGAAAGGCCAGCTCAAATAAGATGTGCAGTAAGTGGCGGGATGAGTGTTCCGTCATTTACCTGAAATGTAACTTGTACTGAGGAAAACCTAATGTCCAAAATCGTTAAAGTGATCGGTCGTGAAATCATTGACTCCCGTGGTAACCCAACCGTAGAAGCAGAAGTGCATCTGGAAGGGGGCTTTGTTGGTTTAGCGGCTGCGCCATCTGGTGCATCTACCGGCTCCCGCGAAGCGTTGGAACTGCGTGACGGTGACAAATCCCGTTTTATGGGTAAAGGTGTACTGAAAGCTGTTGATGCAGTAAATGGACCCATTGCCCAGGCAGTTATCGGTCAGGATGCTAAAGATCAGGCTAACATCGATAGAATCATGATCACCCTGGATGGTACTGAAAACAAATCTAAATTCGGTGCTAACGCGATTCTGGCGGTTTCTTTGGCTAACGCTAAAGCAGCGGCAGCGGCGAAAGGTATGCCATTGTACGAGCACATTGCTGAATTGAATGGCACGCCAGGTAAATTCTCTATGCCGTTGCCGATGATGAACATTATCAATGGTGGTGAACACGCGGATAACAACGTTGATATCCAGGAATTTATGATTCAGCCGATTGGCGCCAAAACGCTGAAAGAAGCGGTTCGTATCGGTTCTGAAGTGTTCCACAACCTGGCTAAAGTTCTGAAAGCGAAAGGGATGAGTACTGCCGTTGGTGATGAAGGTGGTTATGCGCCTAACCTGGAATCCAACGCTGCTGCATTGGCTGCGATCAAAGAAGCGGTAGAACAGGCAGGCTATGTTTTGGGTAGAGATATCACTCTGGCGATGGATTGTGCCGCTTCTGAATTCTACAACTCAGAAACAGGTAACTATGAACTAAAAGGTGAAGGTAAGACTTTCACTTCTCAGGAATTCACTCATTACCTGGAAGATTTGACCAGAAAATACCCAATCGTATCTATCGAAGATGGCTTGAATGAATCTGACTGGGACGGTTTCGCTTACCAGACTAAAGTGTTGGGTGAGAAAATTCAGTTGGTTGGTGACGACCTGTTCGTTACCAATACTAAAATCCTGAAAGAAGGTATTGAGAAAGGTATCGCTAACTCCATTCTGATTAAATTCAACCAGATCGGTTCTCTAACGGAAACTCTGGCAGCGATCAAAATGGCAAAAGATGCTGGTTACACCGCGGTAATCTCTCATCGTTCCGGTGAAACTGAAGATGCGACCATTGCTGATTTGGCAGTAGGTACAGCAGCAGGTCAGATCAAAACCGGTTCTATGAGCCGTTCTGATCGCGTTGCTAAATACAACCAACTGATCCGTATTGAAGAAGCTTTGGGTAACCGTGCTCCTTTCTATGGTCTGAAAGAAGTAAAAGGCCAAGCTTAATCGGTAATCAAAGCTAGAAATTACTGATATTAACAGGAGGGGTAAAACTCTCCTGTTTTTTTATGCCTGCAAGCTTGCATAAAATGCAGCGACCTCCTATACCTAAAAAGACGTAAATAGTGTGATATAAAAACAAAAAATTGTATAAAATACCGTCTTTTATGATTTAATTGGTCAATTCCAACGTCTTAGATCCCAAAATTCAAAGAACTGCGTTTTCTTCCCAGAAAAGACTCCTTATATTCACACGCCTTGTATTTTTTTAACAATTGTAGCAATGGTGGATAAGATATCACCGGCGCTAATGGAGTCACCATGGATGCTTCTGAATCTTTAACCCCAGCCATTAAGTCAAATTTCTCAAATAAAAAAGGCTTAATCATTCTGGCTGCTGATATTGTATTGCTGTTTATTCTGCTCAATGTCCTGCCGTTTGATGAAAAAGCTAATGCGGGTTTGTCACTGATGGTATTTGTTGGCGTGCTGTGGCTTACTGAAGCTATTCACGTCACTATTACTGCGTTATGTATTCCATTTTTGGCGGTTGGCATGGGATTGATGAATACAGGAGACGCATTGAAATCTTTTGCTAATCCTATCATCTTCCTGTTTTTTGGCGGTTTTGCACTGGCAACGGCATTGCATATACAAGGATTGGATCGACTGATTGCTAATCGTCTGCTGATGATTGCCCGTGGACGTTTTTCTATCGCTGTAATGTTGCTGTTTGGTGTTACTGCCGGTCTTTCTATGTGGATCAGCAATACAGCGACCGCCGCGATGATGTTGCCATTGGTATTGGGTATTTTGTCTAATCTGGATGTACGCACTGAGCGTCATACTTTTGTATTTGTATTGTTGGGGGTTGCTTACAGTGCAAGTATTGGTGGTTTAGGTACGCTGGTTGGTAGCCCGCCGAATGCGATTGCTGCCGCTCAACTGGGTATCGATTTTTTCAATTGGATGAAATTTGGTATTCCACTGGTTGTTATTCTGATGCCAATGATGATCGGCTTAATGTATCTGATGCTGCGTCCGAATTTGAATCATAAATTCGACATGAAGCTGGAAGAACTGGATTGGACAGGTAAGCGTCTGATTACCATGCTGATTTTTCTGTCAGCTGTGTTCTGCTGGATCTTTAGCTCTGTGATTAGTTCTGCTTTGGGTGGCGTGAAAGATCTGGATACCATTATTGCAATTGGTGCTGCTATTTTGATTGGTATAACCGGTGTAGCGAGTTGGTCCCAAATTCAGAATAACACCGAATGGGGTGTGTTGATGTTGTTCGGTGGTGGTCTGACGTTAAGCGCCATTCTGAAAAACTCAGGCGCCAGTGAGATCATGGCAAACGGTATGGCTGCTACTTTCGGTGCAAGCCACTGGTTTGTGATTATTGTTGCGGTGGCAGCGTTTATCATTTTCTTGACTGAATTCACCAGTAATACAGCAAGTGCAGCTCTGCTGGTACCAGTATTTGCAACGGTTGCGGAAGCATTGGGTATGCCGGTAATGACTCTGACACTGATTATCGGTTTCGGTGCCTCTTGTGCCTTCATGTTACCGGTGGCAACACCGCCTAACGCCATTGTTTTCGGCTCCGGTTATATCAAACAGGTTGAAATGGTGAGAGTCGGTATGGTTCTGAATATTGCCTGTATCGCTATCATTTCGTTGTTTGCCTGGTTCTTCTGGCTATAACTGAAAATTTAATTGATGTCCTCTGAGCGCGACAACGAATAATATTCCCCACCTAATGTATTGGGTGGGGAAATAAAGCCAGAGGGCAAGGCATTTATATCGAAGAGCTTGCTGAACTTTTGGAACGAGTCAGCCAGAAATCTAATATTGTCAATGTAAGACCGATAACCAATCCCACCGATAACACCATCATGGCTGCGGGGGGACCTCCCTTTGCCAGTCCTATCATTGCTAACGGTACCAAGCTCAAAATGCCCAGATTATTAAACGTTTCTGCAAAGGCTAGAACCATACCTTTATTAGCGCTTGCTCTTGTCACCAAAACCACTGTACTTGAAGGTGCTCCAGCACCAAGCGCGATTCCCCAAAATATCAAACACCCCAATGAGCCGAAGAGCGTAATTGGAACGAGCATGAAAACTGAGATCACACCAGTTAGTAGCAGACTGACAACGACTAAAATCGCTTCTTCTCGACCGCAAAGTTTGCGAAGCCCACCAGATGAGATATTCCCTATTCCCAGACCGACGCCAAAGGCTATAACGGTCAAGCCGATTTCGGTTGGACCAAATCCGTACTGTTGACGTAAAACTTCTCCCGACAGAAGAAAAGCAGAGACACCGGCACCATTCCAGGCCCCTTTTGCAATGAGTGGCCTGACAACCGACCATTGCCGAAACCAGACTAATTGCCGGTTTATAAGTTCTTTTGACGCCATTTGCATCGGAAGACAGTAAAACCCTGCGATAAATGTGACGGTGCAGCCAAGCGAGCTAAATAAAAAGGGTGCTTGCCAACTAATGAGGTCAGTAAGTATTCCCGCTAAGGCTGGACCAAATGCAATACCGAAAGTCATGCCAAGCATAACAACTCCCATTGCTCCAGCCTGGCGGTTATAAGGAACAATATCGGCGATCAAGGCAAATACTGTCGGTATGATGACCGCTGATGCTATACCGCCAAAAATCCGCAGTGCGATTGCGATTTCAAGAGTGGGTGCAAGAATGATAGCGAGACCATCTACGGCGAAAAACAATAAGGAACCCAGAAGCAATCTGCTCCGATTAACACGATCTGAAAAATATCCGAGTACCGGGGCTGCCAGAGCATAGGAAAATGCATAACCAGACACTAGCCAGGATGCTCCGACGGTAGTCGTTCCGAAGGCTGCTGCCAGAGGGGTAAGCATAGACGATAACATGAATTCGGTCGCGCCGACGAAGAATACGGTGACTGAAAGGATAAATAAAAACGTATAGTTTGTATTTTGCCCTAAAGTTGATGGATATTGAGTTTTGCTGTTCATAAAGTCAATGCGACTCCGTATTGTAGATAGATATTTCGTATATTTCTTGCGATAAAGCGTGATGAACCGGTAACGCGGAAAAGCTGTTGTGAGAGCAATACTATTGATCCATTTCTATAATATGGCTTGGGTGTTCGTACTTACTCTTAGATAAATATCCTTAAATATATTCAACGAGCATTATTAGCTTACGAGAATATTAACAATGTGGGTACAAAATATGACTCTATCCATTTGAAATAGTTAAATTATTTTGAATTGCGCCATATTCTTACTGAAATTTGTCATTTACTATGAGTTCAATTACTAATATTCATAAGACCTTGTGTGCTGCATCACAGCCTATGTCTGTTTCGGATTTATTAGCGGAGCATCCTTCTATTCCCAGAAGGACTATCCAGCGTTGGCTAGGACAGCTTGTTGAAGATGGGAAAGTACACGCTTTAGGAGAAGGACGGGGTCGTCGCTATGTTATTTCTGAGCGAGAAACATTAAAGCAGGTAACAGAAAGATCCGGCGATTTCCCGAGCTATATTCCATTGTCTGAAGATAGTAAGGATGTTCTCCGTTATATTGATCAACCTATGAAAGCCAGGGTGCCAGTTGGTTATCAACGAGAATTTCTGGAATCGTATAAACCCAATGTAACTCATTATCTGTCAGTTCCAATTCGTAATCAGCTTTGGAGAATGGGAGGGAAAACACAGATAATCTTTTCGTTAACTTAATTAAATTAGTCGTTCGTCTGTGAAAATATTTATATTAATCATTCTATTAAGTTGTTTTTATTCGTAAATTAGCCCCTTCACTATGTTATCGCATCAGGATTTAAGCTTGTACCGCTAAAGACTGAATGCGATTCGCGTATGATTGTATTGACATCGCTAAACACCCATCAGTATTTTCATCTCAACTTGGTCAGACATTAATATATGCAGGGTTGCCAGCGTAAATGAATCCTTGATGAAACGGTACAAATCTTTCACCTAGTTATCTTTATTTATCAAATGGATGGATAAAGTTAGTCACGTTATCAAGTTGTTCCTTGCAATACGATGTCGCTTTAATTCTGGTTTGTGCTTAACAAAGATGAACTTGAAGTTTATCTGTTTAAATAAGGCATCTTTATACGGGATTATCCTAAAAAAACAGAAAGTAGTATTTTTTTGATCTAAATTTTCGCATTATGTTCTAAAAGTAGGCAAAAGAAATGTTTAAGTAAGGATTTTAAATGGAAATACCAATTTATTTTCAATATTGGGGTAAGGCGAAGCGAACATCAGAAGCTGAAAGTACAAATTATCATCTACTTCCTTATCATTGCTTGGATGTCGCGGCTGTCGGCATGCAGTTACTTTCTTTAGAAAGATCGCTGATTAAAGATCTCACTAATTTTTTAGCGTTATCGACAAAGCAGTTACAAGGTATTGTCTCTTTTGTACTGACGTTGCATGATATTGGTAAATTTGCATCTGCTTTTCAAAAATTATTTTCCAGTCAGTCAGTCGGTCTGTATCAACCTTATTGCTGTAAAGGCTATGATGGACGTTATTTTTGTCATGACCGTATGGGGCTGTATTTTTGGGAAAATATCAAACCGAAGTTGCTTAAAAAGCTGATTAATATTGAGGATATTAAACGGAGAGAACAGCAAGAGATTTTCGATACCTTAATGGTGCTGATGGACTGTGTATTAGGACATCATGGTCAGCCAATAGATAAAACAGACTATAAAGCTATCGAATATTTTACTGAACCTCATAATCTCAATGCCGCCACACTCTTTGTTCACCATTTAATTGAATTACTCCAACCTGAGTTTCCTATTGAAAAATTACAATCCAAAGAATGGCGACG
Organism: Photorhabdus thracensis; assembly: GCF_001010285.1. Taxonomy (GTDB): domain Bacteria; phylum Pseudomonadota; class Gammaproteobacteria; order Enterobacterales; family Enterobacteriaceae; genus Photorhabdus; species Photorhabdus temperata. Next base: position 933,930 of record NZ_CP011104.1, read on the forward strand.
GCGATTAGAGCAAGTGAGCTGGCAGTTTGCTGGTATTGCGATATTGGCGGATTGGATTGGTTCTGATAATCGCTATTTTGTATATCAATCTGAACCTATGCCATTAGCAGATTATTGGCAACATGCTAAAGCCATGGCAAAAAAAGCGGTGATGGCGACAGATTTAGGCAAGGTGCCGAGAGTAAAGCCATTTATTTCTATTCAGGACTATTACGGTTTTGCTGCGACGCCATTGCAGAAGTGGGCTGAATCAATACCTGTAGATGATTCTCCTCAACTCTTTATTTTAGAAGATGTTACCGGGGCAGGAAAAACAGAGGCGGCATTAGCGCTAACACATCGTTTAATGCGAAGAAAAGCAGCCGATGGTTTTTATTTCGGTTTGCCTGACATGACGTCTTCCAACGCAATGTTTCACCGGATTGCTGAATATTATCAGCAAATGCTATCAACAGACGATGGCAATAAACCAGGTATTATTTTGTCTCATGGTGCACGAGAGATGAATGCTCAATTTCATGAAGCCATTCTGGCGTTAGGTCACCCAGACAGAAGTTATGGTGAAACAGATATCACCACTTCAGCACAATGCAATCAATGGCTGGCGGATCCACGCAAGAAAGCATTGTTAGCGCCTGTTGGAATAGGCGCTATTGATCAGGCTTTATTAGCTGTATTGCCCAGACGTTATCAGGCCCTGAGATTATTTGGGCTTAATCGTAAGGTATTAATTGTTGATGAAGTTTATGCTGCTGATGAATTTATGTTTAATTTATTGGAAAATTTATTAGCTCTGCATCTCTATCAAGGTGGTTCAGCTATTTTGCTGACAGCGACACTGACCCTGAAACAGCGTCAACGTTTAACGGATATTTGGTTGAACGCCGGTGGATTGAGCTCACAATTATTACAAAAAACGGATTTTCCTTTAGCGACAAAAATAAGCTTGAATGCCATATCGCCCGTTATTGAACAACCGTTATCAAGTCGAAAAGATGTTAGCCGGGAAGTCAAGGTTGATTTCTTAAATAGCTTTGTCTGTTGTGTTGAAAAAGTATTGGCTGCGATTGTACAAGGGCAATGTGTCGTTTGGATCCGAAATACAGTAGACGATGCTATTGAGGCTTATCAGACGCTGCAAAGCTTGCTCACTGAACCTGAACGTTGTCTGTTATTTCATAGCCGGTTTGTATTGCAACACCGGAAAGAAATTGAAAATCATATAATGACTATTTTTGGTAAAAATAGTCATAGTGAGATACGCCGCGGTAAAGCGTTAATTGCTACACCCGTATTCCAGCAAAGTTTGGATGCTGATGCCGATGTGATGATTTCAGATATTTGTCCTATTGATGATCTGATTCAGCGAGCAGGGCGTTTGCAACGTCATACTCGTGATAGTGATGGCATTTATCAAAATGGAATTAAAGATTCACGTTCTGCGCCAATACTCTTTATCCATGCGCCTGATTGGAAGGAGCAACCCGAATCAGATTGGTTAAGCCATAATTTCCGTAGCACACAATATGTTTATCGTTCGCCTGCACGTTTGTGGTTAAGCATGCGTGTATTGAGAAAACTGGGTGCAATACGTATGCCTGCGGAAACCCGTGAGTTAATTGATGCGGTTTATGGTCATGCTTATGAGCAAGCGCCTGAAAAGTTAAAGCGCCAGGAAAATGTATTAATTGATGAGGAACGAAGTCAGGAAGCCAAAGCGAAGTCTTATTGGTTGCAGTGGCAGTTATATGGTTATTGTGATCGAAGTGCTGATAATTGGTATGAAGACGATGCCGATATTCATACCCGCTACAGTGATATTGAAACCGTTGAGGTGTTATTACTGAAAAAGACTGATTCAGGACAACTTGTACCCTGGGTAAATTCCGCCGAATTTTCAGTGTCATTGAGTACGGTTACATTATCTAAAAATAAGTATGCGGATAAATTAGCGCCAATTCCAAGGAAATTAATTCCCGCTCTCAATGCATTACAACAGAGATATCACCAAATTAGATACTTGCAACCTTGGTTGCCAGAACAGGACCCAAACTTTACTTATTCTTCAACAATGGGCTTTCGTGAAAAATAAAAGCAGGAGGTGTTATGAACTTAGTTCAGGACCCGTGGTTGCCTTTCCGATTACGTGATGGTAGTGAAAAAGTACTGTCCATTAATGCGATATGTGACCATGATGTTATGGACTTTGCTTTACCGAGAGCTGATTTTCAGGGAGCGGCTTGTCAATTCGCTATTGGCTTATTGCAAACTGTTTTTGCGCCGGAAGATCAATATCAATGGCATTCCCTGTATAAAACATCGCCTGACAAGAAAACATTACAACAAGCTTTTGCCAAAGCTGAACATGCTTTCAATATTACCGGTACAGGGCCCCTTTTTATGCAGGATTTTGATCCTCTGCAAAAGGTAAAATCAACCACTGTCGCTGGACTGTTAATTGAAGCACCAGGAGCCAATGGCTTAAGGCTGAATACTGATCATTTCATTAAACGTGGCATTGGTGATGTAATGTCTCTTGAAATGGCCGCTTTGGCGCTTTTTACCTTACAAATTAACGCGCCATCAGGTGGTGTGGGACATCGGGTCGGGTTGCGGGGGGGAGGGCCATTAACCACGTTAGTGCTGCTGGGCCAGGCTGATGCGACACTATGGCAAAAACTATGGTTAAACGTCATTAACCGAAATGAATGGCGTTATTCAGAACCTGATTTAACCAGTGCTCAGGTTTTTCCCTGGTTAGCGCCAACAAAAGCAAGTGTTAAGGAAGGGACGGAAATTTATTTTTCAGATGTTCATCCCTTGCATATGTATTGGGCAATGCCAAGACGTATACGTCTTGTGGTGGAAGAGAAGGAACAGGTTTGTAAAATTTCAGGCAAGCGCTCTGCATTAACTGTTTCTGAATATCGCACACAGAATTATGGTGGCAATTATTCAGGTAATTGGTTTCACCCATTAACACCCTATAAATGGGACTCAAAAGCAACGGAACATTTATCTGTTAAAGGCCAGCCGGGAGGCGTGACCTACAAAATTTGGGATACTTTGGTATTTAGCAGTCATGAAAGAGGGCAAATCTGTGCACCGGTAGTGAGCCATTTTTATTCTTTATGTCGTGATTTTGCTGAACTTCAAAGTACCATGCCTTATTTGTGGGTGTTTGGCTACGATATGGATAATATGAAAGCACGTTGCTGGTATTCCGTTATCATGCCGCTGTTTTTTATCTTACCTGAACAGCAGGAAGATATTCTGTGCCAAGTTAAAGATCTACAAAAGCTGGCAACTACTATAATTTGGTTATGCCGAAACCAAATAAAAGCTGCCTGGTTTGAAAAGCCCGCAGAGGTAAAAGGAGACACTTCTTTTATTGACCTTGCTTTTTGGCAACAAAGCGAATCGTTATTTTTTTCAGTGATTCATCAAATTATCGACAATGCACGTTCGAATGATCCTTTCCTTACCCCGGAACAGGCCAAACATTGGCTCAATACCTTGCGTCATCTCTGTCTGGATTTATTTGATGAACATGCTGCTTTATCTGAACTTGGTAATGAGCGTTCAATGGCGAAACGTATAAGAGCGCGTCAGCACTTAATCATGGGGTTATATGGGCAAAAAGCTTTAAGAGAGATCAAAACATTTATTACCAATAATCATATTAATTCTGGCAAAGAGGAGGTGTAATGGACAGTAAAACTGAAATTATATTATTGCGTTGGTGGCAAAGTATATCTCTGTCACCAAAACAGTTAAAAGAGAAAGATATTATTCCGTCTCCTTCTACGTATAAAGCCCAGTTAAAGCGCTGTGAAAATGTTGAGATGGCGATGTTAACTGAAGGTTTTCGGGCTTTATGGCTCAGTTTACCTGACGAAATTAGCTTATCCGATAATCCGATAAAAATAGAATATTGGGCCACGATGGCGGCGGTATTAGTTTATGTCAGAAACAATAATGGTATTAAATTGGCAGTAGCGGCGGGTAAGAAAGGAGGGGGGAATAAACCGATTGTCAGTGAATTGCGTTTTTCACAATTACAAAATGCGAAAACACCGAACGAGTTATTACATCGATTACGTCGGATCCTACAGCAAGTAAAAGGCAATATTTCTGTTCTGGCTTTAGCTCAGGATATTGAGGAATGGTTTGCTGAATATGGACAATTACGACCCTGTAAAGCAGATAAGCGTATCAATGTAAAGTGGGTGATGGATTATTACTGTGCCGCCAGTAGTAAATGGGTTGATTTATCAGATTCTTATTAATGAATTTAGGAGAATGACTATGAGTCAGTTTATTCAATTACACCTATTAACCTCCTATGCACCATCCAATCTTAATCGTGATGATTTAGGCCGACCTAAAACAGCGAAAATGGGTGGTTTTGAACGTTTACGTGTGAGTTCTCAAAGTTTGAAACGCCACTGGCGTACCTCTGAATTATTTGAGCAAGCGTTATCGGAGAATATTGGTATTCGCACAAAGCGCTTCGGTATCAAGGTATTTGAAGCTTTGATCAGTGCCGGCGTGAAAGAGAAATCAGCTAAAGCATTGGCTGCAAATATTGCCGGTGTTTTTGGCAAAACTAAAAAAGATGCTTTAGAGACTGAACAATTGGCACATATCAGCCCGGCAGAGCAGCGGTCTGTCATGTCGCTGGTCGCTGTACTGGCAGAAGAAGGCCGGGCGCCAACATCGGAAGAGCTTAATTTGTTAAAAGCTGAACAAACCGCTGTAGATATTGCGTTGTTTGGTCGAATGTTAGCTTCAAGCCCTGCATTTAACGTCGAAGCCGCTTGCCAGGTTGCTCATGCGATTAGTGTGCACAGTGTTGTCGTTGAAGATGATTATTTTACGGCAGTAGATGATTTAAATGATGGTAAAGAAGACACGGGTTCGGCCCATATCGGGGAATCGGGTTTTGCGGCAGCGTTGTTCTACAGTTATATCTGCATTAATAAAACGCAATTAATAGAGAATTTGGATGGTAATAAAGCGCTTGCTAATAAAGCAATTAAAGCATTGACAGAAGCGGCGGTGAAAATCTCACCGACGGGTAAACAAAGTAGTTTTGCTTCCCGTGCTTATGCCAATTTTGCCCTCGCTGAAAAAGGCGAACAACAACCACGTTCTTTATCTGTCGCATTTTTAAAACCGATTCATGACAGTGACCAAGGCCCATCGGCAATTCGAGCATTAGAAAGCCAAATGCACAATATTGATCAGGTTTACGGTGCATGTGCCGATGCCCGCTATAAATTCAATACATTCACAGGGGAAGGAAGTTTGACAGAGCTGCTTGAATTTATTGCACAGTAATGGGGGCAGAATGAAAGCATATTTAGTCTTTCGATTATATGGCCCGATGGCAAGTTGGGGTCAACCTGCGGTTGGCGGGGAAAGGCCAACGGAATCATATCCTAGCCGATCTGCGATTTTGGGGTTATTAGGGGCCGCATTAGGCATTCGACGAGATAATGAGTCTGAATTAGCAAAATTACAAAAAAGTGTGTTGATTGCAATTAAGCAAATTGTTCCCAGTTCTTTAATGCGTGATTACCATACGACGCAGGTACCAACGCACGAGAATAATGTAATTCACCAGAGCCGTAAAAGCGAATTAAGTTCAGATAAACTGAATACCATATTATCTAATCGTGACTATCGCTGTGATGGTATTTGGATCGTTGCCATTGCATTAACCCGGCGAGCTGCTTTTACGCTAGAACAATTACGGGATGCTTTACTTAAACCGGTATTTATCCTGCATCTTGGACGTAAATCTTGTCCACCTGCTTTACCTCTCTGCCCTACATTAACAGGGAGATCGACATTAAAATCGGCGTTGGATACCTCTTTTCCACCACTGATTCATTCTGATAAGGAAGATAAGTTATGGCTGGGAGCAAATGGTCTTGTTACTTATTTTTGGGAAGGAAAAAAAGATGAAATTATCGCTTCAAATATTTTAATAAGCCATCCTTGGGATGAGCCGATCAACCGAGGACGTTGGCAATTCAGGCAACGTACTATGTATCAACTTTCTGTCGAGGAGGGTGTTAATGTATTTGTCTAAAATTACACTTCGGCAATCAGGCCAGACTGCAAACATATTGGCGAAGCTTGGCGCGAATGGAGTTTATACCTCTCATCAATTGCTATGGAAATTGTTTACGGAAGACGTACAGCGTCAATTTCTATTCCGGCAAGAAATCGGAATAATGGGATTACCTGTATTCTATGCTTTATCTAAAACATCACCCCAAACGCAGTCACCGTTATTTGATGTTGAAACGAAATCATTTTACCCTCTATTGCGCGAGGGACAGCGTTTAGCTTTCAAATTACGTGTTAATCCAACAATCTGTGTTACCGATCCTTCTGGAAAACGCCGGCGTCATGATGTCTTAATGCATGCCAAGTTTCAGGCAAGACGGCAAGGTGAAACTGAACAGGGAAAAATAAAGACCCTGATGGAAGATGCTGCCCGTAATTGGCTCCTGGATAATCGTCGTATGCAGCAATGGGGTATTCAGTTTGATGATTTACTGAATATTGAAGGTTATACTCAGCATCGAAGCGTAAAAAGGAAGGGACAAAAAATCCAATTCTCCAGTGTCGATTTCCAGGGACTTCTGACGATTACCAATGGTGATTTATTCTTGGCACAATATACAAAAGGTTTTGGTCGATCTAAAGCTATGGGATGCGGATTGATGTTAATCAGAACAGTATAATGGCACTGACTTCATTTAAATTTATTTCTGTTGGGGATCGTAATATAATCGCCTTCAGGGTATTGATTGTTGAAGATGGCTTATTTGTGTTATTAGATGTTCGCGTTATGTTTTGAAAGCAGAGTAAAAGGCGAGATTACTAACTAATGTATTCGTACCGCGATATTCTATTGCGTTGGGTGCAGTCACTACTCTAAAAAGTATTGATAAAATAATTACTGTGTTCCTCACATCTGTGGGGATAAACCCGAATTTTGGTAGGCATTTGAACCAGGAACAATATGTTTCCTTTGCTTCATCGGATAAAACGCTATAATTAACCAATAAGAGGCCGTGTTGGTGAATGTTCCTTGTGCCTACGGGGATGAACCAAACTCGATAAATCTTATCAATGAGCGAATTTACATGTTCCCTGTACTGACGGGGATAAACCGCGTCATGAGTGATGCTTTAGTAAATTTACTAAATGTTCCCTGTAATTACGGGGATGAACCTAGCAGTGCTCCTAATAGGATAAAGCCAGGAATGAGTTCCCTGTACCATCGGGGATAAACCCGAAGTAACACAGGGACGTAATTAGCGGTAATCGGTGTTTCTTCTGTCTGCGGGAGAATGTTATGTTAAAAGCAGTTAAGTAAAGTATTCCCCGTGTACGGGGATGAACCGAACTGATACTGTTGTATATCTGGTTTGAAAAAATGTTCCCTGTACTTACTGGGATAAACCGAACAGTTAGCGATTAAGTGAGCGGAAACATACGTGTTCCCTGTTTATATGGGGATAAACCGCTAAATACAGAATCATCTTCGTCTGTTATAACTGTGTTCCCCGTAACTTGAGGGGATGGACCGTCATCGGGGAGGAAAATTCCCGCAATAGTACCAGAATTCCTCGTGTCTACGGGGATTAACCTGATTCAGGTTTTGTGGTGGTAGCAGAGTAAAAAGGTTCCCCGTGCTTACGGGGATAAACCGATAATAGAAAAGAGTTAGATAATGAATATGAAGTATTCCCTGTGCTTACGGGGATAGAGTGGTTGTATGTTGTTCATTAAACGTCTGCAAATAATCCACACTGGTCAGGTTGCTAATGTCATCGCCGTTTTCTAAACGCACTTTCAACCAATTAATAATCCGTTCTACTAACCGCTCCTCTGATTCATTCAGTTTTTTAGCTAATTCACCGTGATCTTCCTATAAATCACAACTGATCATAAAGGCTTTCCCTTGCAGGGCGTAATCGGAATGAAGCCAGGCATACGATAAATGACTATCCAGGACGAAAGGCCGTTCATTCCCACCTTGACCGTAATTCTCAGGGCGGTAATAAATCTGTGGCTCAGGTGCGTCGATCATTAATTCACTCACCGGCGTTAGAAATCCCGACCAATCGCTGACAATCATTGCCGGTAATAACTGACTGAGAATACGCGTATCCATACTGCGCAAGAGTACCTGCTTCTCCTGTAATATCACCTGCTGACGTGAACGCCAGTGATTAAGCTGTGTTGCCCATAAATCCTCACTGCGGTAAGCCCAGCTCCAACTGTTATCGCTCAGGGTTTTACTATATGCCAGTAGGTATCATGCTGAATGTGGGCGGTCAGATCTCTCTGCTGATTTAACGGATGGACCTGATAGCCTTTTGGCTCCGGGTTCGGGAAATGATAGGGAGGTGGAATATCTTTGGGATCCCATTCCTTAATCACCGGCAACCCATCACTAATCTGCCCGATAGTCACATAGCAATATTGATGACCTTCCGCTTCTGCTTTTGGCTTCACCACCGAAGCCTCTTCACCGCGGATTTCCCGCAACGGGCGCTGTTCCATCTCGTCAGCCAGCGATTGAGCAGCGATATACAGTGTTACCGGATGGGGTAACAGCGTCTCTTCTCTAAGCACACCGAAACCATCGGTTACCCCCTGGCGCACATAACCTGGGGTTCCGTGACTGATAAGACGATAAGACTGGTTGACCAGCAGCTTATCCTGTTCATCCACCAACTGAAATTCTACCCAGTTTTTTAAAAACCGCTTACAATCGAAACACAAACGCGGATCTGATATACCCATTGGTTTTATTTCCTTCTGTTAACATGAATACAGCCCAGACATATCGCGATGAAAATCCCATAAGACTTTGCCATTTAAAACTGACGAATACTCATATCAAGTAAATAAAGTGAATATCTCATTACCGATCGTGAAATATATCCCACACAAGCAGCTGGATAGGTGGAAAGCAAAAGAAACAAACACCAATCAGTTAATCCCTGTTGATAACGACAAAGGTATCTGATGATATTCTTTCATATCGGCAACATAATAAAGTTTAGACAAAAATTATTAAATCATCATCAGAGTGCAAGAACTTTTTTGAAAATTTACAAAAATAAATTGATAACAATGCGCTATAAATATAAAAAGGATTCAGGTTTATATTTAGCGAAGAACAGATATCTTTAAATCGACCAACTGATCAGAAAAACAATCTATATAAACAAAAAAGTCTCTAATTCACCCATCTTTCACCAAATTATCATCATGACAATATCAAACTCAACATATTGATCATTAATCGATAATATACTCACCCTACCGTCTGTTATGATTTATACCCTTCATCTTTCAAGTTGCTGCTTTGTTGGCTGCGTTCACTTACCCCAGTCACAGAGTTATCTATGCTCCTGGGGAGGCGTTCACTTGCCGCCTAGCTGCAACTTTTCAGGTGCGTTTCCTGACCGCTTTCAGCGACTAACGCTTCCCCGGTCTGTAAATGCTGACTGCCGGTGATACGGTGCGATACATCCCCCTCGGTACTGTATTTACCGGAGCCGGCGATTTTCCGGTGGTCATCAGCGCGGATTTCACTGTAACGGTTATTATCGATCCGCTGTTTATGGTCGTGTTTAATATGCCAGTAGGTATCATGCTGAATATGGGCGGTCAGATCTTTCTGTCCGTGCAGGTAAATCTCTTCCTGGTCTTTGGCATCCTCAAACCGCAATTCGTTAAAACCGTCACCTTTGTGGGTCCGGGTTTTAAACGTGGTGCGGGTTTTCTCGGCGGGTAAATTCAGCGGTGGCCCGGTTTAAACCGTTGTAGGTGCAACCGGTGACAATCGGCCGATCAATATCGCCGTTCAGATAGGAGACGATCACTTCCTGACCGATACGAGGAACCGCCATAAAACCGTAACCGCTGCCATTCCAACCCTGTGCGAACCGTACCCAACAAGACGCGTTTTCATCGGCTTTATTATAACGATCCCAGTGAAAATGGACGCGAATACAACCGTCTTTGTTGACATAAATCTCTTCCCCTGCCGGGCCCACCACGGTTGCCACTTCATCACCATCTGCCAGTGGCTTGTAGCGATACAGCGCTCGCCAGTCCTTATAACCGGAAATAAAACTGAATTCGTTATGCAGATAACTTCCTGATCCGCCACGGGTTTCTTCCAGTGCCTGCGGACATTTGCCGTAATGATGAATGGTCACGATTTGCCAGCGGGTGTTCATGGCATCAATCGGATGCTCGTTGAGGTCAAAGATTTTACCGGGCATCAGCTATTATTCCAATCAATGCTTCCATCCGGGTATTCAACCCTCGCAGGTGCTTTACCCGACGGGATAATCACTTTCGGCATCTTAGTCTCATCCAGTTTAGGCTTATAGATAATTTTCCATTCCGCTCCTGGAGTTAACATCAATCTAAATGGACGCATTGGTTTCTCACCTCGCAAGTAGAGTCTTTTGGGAAATTTGTTAACCATTTCCAAAATAGGGTAAATAACCGGGTGGTAATCTATAACATTCAATGTTGCAGTTTCGTCAAGATATATCTGGGCCGCATCGTTAATAAATGCCGTTAAACCGGTCCCTTCAGCGCCTTCATCCTGAACCGCATCTTTTACCAAGCGGGTGACATCGGTATAACCGACTGTTACAAAGGCTTGATTGATTTTCCATTTGCACCAGCCCCCACCATTAAAGGGTAACTTTGCCTGAAAATAACCGGTTTGTGGATCAGCTTTTACATCCAGACTTAAAACATGGTAAGTCGGTACCTTTATAAGGTGACATATCAGAATGAAACTGATATCTAAGACAATCTTTTGATATATACTGCGCGGACACATACGGTTTGGTATATTTCGGCGCTACGCCTTCCACGGTAATTAACGGCCCCTTTCCGACAGATGAAAAAGGAAAAAGCCAGTTAAAAAAGGTATCGCCCAACGCCCAGTAAATAAAATAGAGAAATAATAAGAGCAACGTTATTTTCAATATTTTCATACTAACGGATTCCTTTAGAATACAGTGTTCTCGTGTTGGCATTTAAGCAAACTGGTGATATGACTTTAGAAACATGGCTTTATTTTCCAGACTCCTCTGATAGCGTTACTTCATATACATATACCGAAAATCGACTATTCGAGTATCGTTATCAATCTTTCCACCAGGATATTCAACCCACTCACTTCCATTAGTCACAGTCACCTTCGCCATTTTGGTTTCATCCAGTCTGGGCTTAAAGGTAATTTTCCACTCGGCTCCTGGAGTTAATTTCAGCCGAAAGGAATGCGTATTTGATACTTCACCCTGTAAGGATACTCTTTTAGGCAATCTTTCAACCATCTCTAAAACAGGGTAAATGATGGGGCTAAAATCAATAGTATTTAATGCCGCGGTTTCACTAATATTCGTCTGGGCAGCATCGTTAATAAATGCAGTGAAACCCGTTCCTCCATAGGGCACCGCATCTTTCACCAGATGGTGGACATCGGCATACCCCACTGCCACAGAAGCTTGATTGATTTTCCATTTACACCAGCCCCCGCCACTAAAAGGTAATTTCGCCTGAAAATAACCGGTTTGTGGGTCTGCCTTCACATCCAGGCGCAATCCGTTATAAGTTGGCACCTTATAAGGCGACATACCTGCATCAAACTGATATCTAAGACAATCTTTTGAGATATACTGCGCATATACATAGGGTTTGGTATATTTCGGCGCGACGCCCTCCACGGTAATTGACGGCCCCTTTCCGGCAGATGAAAAGGGAAAAAGCCAGTTAAAAAAGGTATCGCCTAACGCCCAGTAAATAAAATAGAGAAATAATAAGAGCAACGTTATTTTCAATATTTTCATACTGATAGTTCCTTCTTATCGCAGTAATGTTGTAAGGCCAGTGTGCCTTGTTCTTCCTGTTGGCTGACGGTCAGTGATTTTATTAACTGTTTGTCCATATCCAGAAAATAGAGATTACGATAGTAAATGTTGTCAGGGATAAGCATCTTATCATTATCCATTGTCGCCTTAAATTGACGCTGACTGTCCTGATAGACCGTAATCTTATCCGGTTCGCATAACTCTCTGAGGCGCTTATCTATATAACCCGCATATTTATACGAGCTATGATTAGAAAAGCCAAATCCCCCTTTTAAATCAGCACCTCTGTTTTCAACAAACAGTTTGTCTTTTTCTTGTTGACTGAGCTGATTAAACAACGCATTTTGCTGCTCACCGGCCAGAGAAAAATCCTTTTCTGTTTCCGGGTTTAAGTCAGGAATTAAATAGAGCTTGGTGGTGTTATTCAATACTTCTTCAGTCACACCCGTTATAAAGGGGATATTCCTGGCGGAAATCAGCCATTCCGGGCAACTGTTGGCTTGAAAAAAATGAACAACTTTACCATGATGCCAATAGATTTCTTGACTGGCAGTCGCTTGTTTAATGGCTTTAACAATCGGTGACGGAGACACCAGTTTCATGATTTCCCACTCGTACCCCGCCGGCACCCAGTAATGGAAAAAACCATTATCCATATCCTGCTCAAATGGCACAGCAGGAATGACGTCATCTTCATTAACATGACGATAGTGGATAATGGCAGACAATTCTTCTACTGCACTATGGGTTAATGTTCTCGGCATCCCATAGCTGTAAAGACAAGGATTATATTCTTTCAGTTGTGCACTGTGCAGTAATGCCAATGCTCCTCCCAAGCTGTGGCCGCAAATAAATAACCGTTTGTTTTTCACCAACTCTAAGATATCACTGAATATTTCTTTGGTTGTCTCACTGGGGACTGTTAACCGTTCAACCAAGTTGAATGCCTCCCAGAATCCTTTATGCACTTTGCCACTGTGAATAAACCCGCTGCACAGAGCTTTCTCATCGTCACAGCTCAAACTTAACGGCTGAAAGGTGATATCGGTCAGGTAATTATCCAGACTAATTGTACCCCGCCAGCTGACAAGAACATCACTGTTGCTGGCTACATAAAACAGTCGGGTATCACCCTGTTTATCTGCCGTTTTTGAATCAATAAACTCTACCCGGGAATAACGTTTACTGAACGGCACATCATAAACCACAGGCGTGGCCGATGCTTTTTCCACCTGATAAGGCCGCTTCGAAACATCCACCATCTGCCGATTAAAAAAGTGAGTCACCGAGCCTTCAGTATCAACATCCCCGCCGGCATAAGCCAACACACTCATCAAACACTGGTTATACGCATTAACAATGGAATACTCTTTTTGATGATGTAGCTGCAAGACCCAAGCCCGAAACGGGCATATTTCCAGAACATGCCGACAGTTTAATTGGCGGGAATAAAACCCTTTAGGCTCCGGGTCTGGGAAATGATAGGGAGGCGGAATTTTTTTAGGGTCATTCCAATCCTCAATCACCGGCAACCCATCACTAATCTGCCCGATAGTCACATAATGATATTGGTGGCCTTCGGCTTCTGCTTTGGGCTTCACCACCGACGCCGCTTCACCGCGTATTTCCCGCAATGGCCGCTGTTCCATCTCATCGGCCAAGGGTTGGGCACCGATATACAGTGTTATCGGATGGGGTGGCATATCCTCTTCCCGGAATAATCCATTGCCATCGGTAACACCTTGACGTCCCATCAGAGGATTCTCCCAAACTTTCAAACGGTAAGGCATATTGATCAGGGGTTTCCCCTGTTCATCCATCAACTGAAATTCCACCCAGTTTTTCAGAATTTTTCTACAGTCAATATGATCAAATGGGCCTAATTTGCTCATCGATATGATTTCCTTCTTTATAACATTATATATAGGGACGCAGTCCGAACATCATCTCTTGAAAGTCCCACAAGACTTCTCCCGTCTGACCATAATCACCTTCATCATCAAAAAAGCGCCCATGCTGATGAAAACTGTCAGCAGGCATGTCACCACCAGGCTGAACTGATACATCTCCCCCTGATTGGCAAAACAATCCGGGTTCAGGGTCAGGATAAGCTGGTGACCCCGCACAGGAACCCCTTTGTCGAGGCGATCTATCGGAATGTTATCCAGTCGGACGATACCGTTAATATGCTCCTGAATGCGTCGGCTTTAATGAGATTTCATAACGGCTGATGCCGTTGTTTATCGGGATGGCCGCACTGGTCATCTGCTCCAGTTGTCTGACCGGCACGCAATCCAACAAAAAGGTTTGGGCAATATCAGTCAGTTCCAGACTGCCTTTAAACCGCAAAATCAGCTCGAATGTCCGGTCATCATTCAACCTCACCAACGGACGTTCATTCTTGATATTAATCGTCACAAAATCACGCACATGAGGCATATAGTAATATTCCATCATCAGTTGCAGAATGGAAAACGGCAGGGTTTTCTTGGTCGGAAGAATGTCAACCCGCCGCTCTGTCCCCCACAAGGCCGGTACCGGGTAGCCGCCATCAAGCGTGATAGCTTTATCCTGCGTCCGTAACTGGATATCACAGAGATGAACATCAAGCCACAAAGCTAATTTCGCCGGCAAAAACCGACGTCCCCGCCGGCAGCGTTGTCGCCCCCAGGTGATTCCCTTCTTGCGGTGAAAATTGAACGAGACTCGTCGGCAGTAACGGACGCAACGCTTGTGGCCAAATATGCGTCAACATATTTAGCGTCACCTCAGGAAAATCATCCTCAATTTTGTAGCGAAGACGGGAAGCTAACAGGGCATAGACCTGTATTGCTCGTTCAGCATCCGGATCACCCGCCCCTTCGGATAAAAAAACCAGCCAGATGAGGGTGTTCCTTTACGGCTTCCTGCGCCAATTGTCGCATATAGTTGAGCTCTTGCAGGAGCAGTGATTCTCTTTTATTCATTACATCTGCCCTATGAGATTTTTACCTGAAAAAGTGACTGTGACGCGATCAACGTGGCGCCACAAGAGGTTTTCATGCCCTCCAGCGCGAGCCCCTGTTGATGGGTCCCACTCGCAGTCGAAGCGCCCTCAGCAATGGTTTGATCCCCCACCGGGAATTGAAATAATTGATCCCACCACCCTAAAAATAAGGTAGCAAAAATCCGATTACCACAGACATAAAGTACAGCTCTATGCAGTGAGTAATAACAAATTGAACGACAGGAAGACAGTAATGTATCCCCATCAATTAATCCCTTTGAATAAAGGGAACAGAAGTTGAAATTCCTTTCATACTGCTTGTATGATGGAACTTAAAGTAATAGTTATTAAACTTTCATCAGAAAGCAAGGATTTTTTATAAATTTACAAAAATATAAATTTGTAAGAAATGGTTACAAACGGTAAGAAAGCATTACTGACGCAGTATAAATTCGATTATCTTCAATCTAATAAACGATAAAACGGATAGTGACATACCATTTTTTCAGAAAAATAATCCACGATAGATAAAACAGCCGCTAATTCATTTACATTCCTCCCTATTATCATTGCGACAGAATAATACATTGATTTTTAATCAAAAAAATATATTTACCTCAATCTGTGATGATAACTCATAACGTCATCTATTTAACTGTTTCACTCATAGCGCATCTTCATTAAATACCGGGGATAAGGATATTACGCTTTACTGATGACAATAAAAACAGTCGTGAAAGTTGTCCACTATCTTGACACGCAATAGCCGGCGAACGCCAACAGTCGTGGAAATTATCCTGGTAATGGGGATCCCGGAATTATCTCATTCATTCCCGTGGAGAGAAATACAGATAACCTGAGATTAGTTGCCGTACAGAACGCAATTGACGACGAAAGCAACGCCGGCTTTTAAGAAAAAGAAAAAAAAGATGCCAATAAATTCTCATCCCCGTGGACACGAGGAACAGTATTTGAAGTCAATCGAATTATGACTTCATTTATGGTTCATCTCCGTTGATTCGGGGAACTCGTCATCCATGGTTCATATGGACTCCTTTATCGTAAATATGATGAAATGTAAAAATGATAATAATAACCTATTCAGAAAAAAGCAATTCACGCTATATAAAAACATCTTGTTGATTCAATTGAGCCTCTTTTATTGTATTTTGATGAATCTGATTTATCTTTAATGATGATAGTAAAAACAGTGAAAGTTATTGGTTACTTATATACCCTTCATCTTTCAAGTTGCTGCTTTGTTTGGTTACGTTCACTTGCCACCGCGCCGCAACTTGAAATCTATTGGGTATACACTATTACTCAAGTAATTTTAACGATAGGTGAATTATGACGTTATATGATATAAAACCGAAGTTTCAAAACTTACTCAGACCTTGGGTGATACGCCTTTATCAACGTGGTATTACTGCCAATCAGGTGACGCTGTGTGCAATGATAGCTTCGGTGATTGTAGGTGGAATTTTGGCATTCTTTCCTTATCCGCATCTTTTCCTTCTCTTGCCTCTTTTTCTGTTTCTTCGCATGGCACTTAATGCTATTGATGGCATGTTGGCAAGAGAATTTAATCAGCAATCCCGACTGGGCGCTGTATTAAATGAAATGGGCGATATCGTGTCTGATTTTGCGTTATATTTACCATTTGCTCTTTTGGCTAATACATCCCTTTGGTTAGTTATTTTTACCGTGATATTTGCCATATCTACTGAGTTTTGTGGTGTTGTTGCGCAGACTCTGACAGGTGTGCGCAGTTATAAAGGGCCATTAGGGAAAAGCGATCGGGCTTTCTTGCTGGGTGTTTATGGGATGTGTATCGCACTTTGGCCGCAATCATTGGTTTATTCCAATTATATTTTCATTGCAGCAATATTATTGCTGTTCTGGACATGCATTAATCGTTGCCGGGATGCAATTGCGCGGCCTAAACAAGAGGAATGACGATATATTTCTTCAGGTCGCTATGGAAAGCGTGATGTTGTGTAAAGTGCCGGTGCAGTTTGACTGGGGGCAATCTGAAAACACCACTGAAACTGCACTCAATACTGAATTATGTATCACCCATTCCTTGAGAAAAATAAGCTCAAATTAAGCACCAATGTCTGTAGTAGTGATTCATCTGAAACTTTTCTCTGTAATGATAGATTTACCCTATGATTAGGCTTCGTGGCAGGGCAAGATCGTGAATATTTTGTTAAAAAAATCAGATTTGACCGACGGTAATAGTTATGATCTCATACTCTCTTTTTGAGAGCAAAAACCATGTGCTTTGATATTTTTACTGAACATTTCTCAGACATTCAAGATCCCCGTCAAAGCGCTAAAGTCGCCTACCCTTTATTCGATATTTTATTTGCCTCATTGTGCGCTGTTCTGGGCGGCGCAGATGGTTGGAGTGAGATCCAAGAGTATATTGAAGGCCACCATGAATGGTTTCTTGAACATAATATGTTCAAGGCGGGGATCCCTGTTGATGATACGATTGCCCGGCTTCTCTCACGGATTAATCCGGAACAATTTAATCTGTGTTTTATCAACTGGATGCGTTCGGTTCATCAGGTTACTCAGGGAGAATTAGTGGCGATTGATGGTAAAGTCTTACGGGGTGCCTATGCCCCGGGAGAACGCGGTTCGGCTCTCCACCTTGTGAGTGCTTATGCGACAGCCAATAAAATGGTCATCGGCCAGGTTAAAACCCAGAAAAAATCTAATGAAATTACCGCAATCCCGGAACTCATTAAGTTGTTGGAACTGAAAGGCGCGCTGATTTCCATTGATGCGATGGGATGCCAAACGCAGATCGCTCAGGAGATTATTGATGCCGGCGCGGATTATTTATTAAGTGTGAAAGACAACCAAAAACGTCTCCATCGTGCCATTCAAAAAGCCCTGGAAGCCCAGCGCGTTTTGCCCTTAACAACCGAAAAAGCGTTGATAGAACAGGGTCATGGTCGTCTGGAAATCAGAGAAAGCCATGTGCTGAATGCCGATACATTCAAAACCGATTTTCCGGAATGGACGGGATTAAAAACACTGGGTGTCACAATCGGATACAGGCAAGAAAACGGCAAATTGCCCAGTCTGGAGTACCGTTACTACATCAGTTCAGCCAGACTGACAGAAGAACAATTTTCTCAGGCAGTACGCAGCCATTGGCAAATAGAGAATAATCTTCACTGGGTGCTTGATGTGACGTTTAAGGAAGATGATTGTCAAATTTACCGTGAAAATGCGGCGGAAAACATCGCGATATTACGACGTATTTCGTTAAACATGCTGAAAAAAGAAACGAGTCAATTAAGCATTAAAGCGAAGCGTAGACGAATATGGATGAAAACCCAATTTTTGGAGCGAGTATTACAGGCGGGTTTTGCTAATGTGAGTGATATTTAATCATTCATGCGGTTGCCCTGGGCTTCGTGGTTCCATAAGGGATGGTTACGGTCTCGTGACCAGCGATAATAGAGCGCTAAAAAGGCATTAATATTGTCCGGATAGAATTGCTCTGGGTCGAAATGTTCATTTTCAGACAAACCAAGCGATTCATTTATCCATTGCAGCGTTTCTTCATATTCTTCATGGTCAGGATCATTAAGTATTTCTATTAAGTTTTCATAACCATAAATACCTCCGGTATCTTCAGGGGGGCATGCGCGGGCGCCATCCAGACAGTAAAAAGGCAGCGGAAGATCACTTTCAGGATAATGATTGTTTTCTAAAATAATTTCGTGTTCCCAACTATCGCCAAAATCATAGATATAGCTAAAAGATCTCCCTTTTTGTTTAATCAGGTCAATCAGGCGATATGCACATTCTTCCTTTCCATTCGATGGGTCTTCTGGCATTTCTGTTAGTCGCAGTTTGCCAATATGAAATTCATGCAGATGGCTATCTTGCCATCCCATCACAATTTGTATGACATCATGCAGCCTATCAAGTGAGATAGAGGCAGGAACAACAAATTGCCGCCAAATAGCAGGTTGTGAGTCTGTGAGAGTAATTTTTAATTGATAGAATTTTTCGTTCATTACTGATTCTCCTAATAGTTATGGGATTATTCTTTCAACGTGTTCCATCTGTTGTCAATATTTCGTTGAATTTCTCTGGCTAAAATTGCTGGAATACCAACATGTTCCGCTTCTATATGAAAATCTTTAGCTATGTCATAAATTTCAGCAGCTATATTCATCATCGCTTTTGCGCCTGATAACCCGGCCTGACCTGCCATTAATTCCATTGTCTGTTTTGTTATTTTCGAGCCATAGCCATTGAAAGCTGTCATATGTTCATTATAACGTGATGGACTATACATAATGTCGTAGAAAGGAGAGATACGCCAGTTATCATTGTCATCGGCCAGGAAAGCGAAGTTCTTTGCATGATCATCTTGGTTTATCATCAGATAGTTAAATATGGCTCTGTAGAGAAGTTTCTTGGCTTCATCAGTATTACATAACATTCGGGTCGCTTTGATCAATTCGATATAATCCAGCGAAGGTTCCCTGAAAGGAGCATCCAGTAACCCACAAGCAGAAATCATATGAAAACGCCCTTGTTCACCTACACAGTCAAAACGGGATTGCTGTAACCAATATTGCCCATTCCCGGCATCAAATAACTCAAAATCGGAAACTTCAATATTTACGCGTTCTGCTATTTTCATATAGGTATATTCAATAAGGCTTTCATGATGCCCTAGCGCAAATTTCTCTGAGGTCAATTTGATAATCAGTTTTTCGCCAATAGCATCTTGTTTTGTGGTAAAAGTCCCATTTGCCAGTTTGGTTACATTAAGTTTTGGTCTTGCACCACCCGAACTCCCTGCGTTCATTAGGTGTGCTATTAGGTGAGATTCCGTTCCTTCAAATTCTTTAATGGCTTCTTTACCTAATGTAATGAGTTCTATATCTTGATATTTGTCTCTGTTTTCAATTTGTATTTCAGGCTCATAGGATAAAGCGCCAAGGCCACGATTTCCGATAAACGCCAGTCTTTCCAATGCTGTGATATTTTGGGGAACATAACCATTTTGGCGGAAAACTCGATCCATCAAATATAATCCCCATCCATCGGGCAAGCTATCACCAAAAACGCCATGTAATCCGTAGTGAGGTTGATGTGGTGCTTTTTGCAATGAATCATCGAACTCGAGATTAAATGGAGCAATAGAGCATTTATGTGCTGATAAATAATTATCATCGTATTGAAAGTAAACTCCGCTGCTGTTTTCAGCTAATTTACCGACGTTCTCAACGTTTCCATTACTGAATCTGCGCTTTACCAGTAAAGAGATATTAAGCATGTTTTAATACCTCTTCGATACTTTGGGGATGGTGTTTTATTTTGGTTATCTGATGAATATCATTGAGATTGCACAGTGCATCATAAAGCATTAAGAATTGTCTTAAAGAAATATTACCTGTTGCTTCAAATTTTCGAATCGTACTGTTGGGTACACCGGAATGTTGTGCTAGTGCCTCAACGGATAACTTACGGTTTTTGCGAACTTTCTTCAGATATGTCTTAAACGCAATCTGAGTGTCGTATGGGGTATTTAGTGATAGCATTTCAGCACCTATTGAATCGGAAATATTGCTACTATAATAGCAAAAATAGGGTATTTTTGCCACTTTTTGCTATTATAGTGGCAATTTTGTGATGGTGAACGCTAGGGCTTTTAGATCTTATGGGTTAAGTACATTATCTATCTTTTATTTTGACACTTTTTTTCGGTTAATTACAATCTTTTGATTTACAATGACTAACGTCAATGTAATGCTGTCACACTTATTAATAACGAATGAGAAATGCGATTTTATATTCCTGCTATTAGCATATCTATAGCTGAAAATATATCATCTCGTATTTGCGGTGCTTCCAGACAATATCATCTTTTTTCAAATTCTTAACATCGGTAGATGAAATCATATTTGAAAGAATGACATATTCTTTACCGTTTATCGTTAATATTGGTATTAATTTGTGAATTAGCCTTACTCTTGGCAGCTAACGGCATGTTTATAAATTGAAAATTGAGCCATCAGGAAACCCTGAATCTTTCATCGTCTGAAAATAATCCAGCTTCGTTTATAAAGCCATTCAGTGCTTCAATCCCGGTTTTGTTCTCTTCAATCCATTTTTGGCGTTTACGTTCACTTACAGCGTTTGCTAAGGCTTGTTTTAGTGTTGCTGATAGATTCATATGCAATGCCTTAGCTTCTTCAATTAAATCAATGCTACGGTAGACGTTTGCCCCTTTTTTCTACTACTTGCAGTTGTTCTCATAACACACTCCAGAGCATAATTATAGCTCACAGATAATGAGTACGATCAGCGTATCCCAGAATTTTTATTCTTAACAGGAAAACGCGCCTTATTTACAGATTTTTAATCAAATATTGCAGATCAATAACTGACAATCTAATATCCTAACTAAGTGAAATGCTTAACCAAGTGACAGAGAGATGATAAGGTGTTTTTTAGGCATTCGCTTTACTATTTCGTGTAAAAATCTGAGTAACGTCGTTTAGAGTTGCATAAAGAATAGATGATATGTGGAATATAATCGTGTCGAACAGAACGTTTAGCGCAACTGATTGCATTCAAGCTGGGGTTGAGCAACCACAGATGTTTTAGTTTTGTATTGATAAGAGAAGATTATAAATTTTGGGGTGTCTTCTCTATAAATTAAGGAAACGAGTTAGTTATGTTGTTAAGTAAAAAATTTCGAGAAACGTTCACTTTGGTGTGCTTATTTATCTTTCTCACCTTAGCCCATTTAAGCCTTGGGTATCAGTTAAAGTTTATATATGTATTCAGTGCTTTTTCGATTCTAATATTGTTGTCTAATTTTAGCTTCTCTATATATTGTATCTTTATACTTGCTATTGGATTAACTGGTGTGGTTTATTCTCCAGTAGGGTTGACTTATGGTTATCCTGATATTAATTCAGTAGGATCTTTAATTTATACCAACAAAAATGAAGCTATTGAATTTATCAGTGGGCTTCCTTTGCTTACCTATTTAGTTGCGTTGGCAATAATTATTTTAATGTTTTTGTCTCTCAAGCTAAAAGTAACTTTGAAGAGAAATAATGTAATATTTCTATCTCTGTTTTTTGTATTGTCAGCTTTTTGGTCACCGGTGAGAGGATATATAAAATCTAATTTCGATCCTGACTTTAATATATTAGCCTCTGGCTTACCTGAAGTTAGATTTTTTAGCGATCTGGGGGAAAGCTACAATGAAGTTAATTCAGAAAGGGTGAAATTTGCTGAAATAATAAAACAGAAGGATTCATGGCAGCCGGTGGTAGAAGAGGATAAATATGAAACATATATAATGGTAATTGGTGAAAGTGTTAGAAAAGATTTTATGAATGCGTATGGTTTTCCTTATAATAATACGCCGTGGCTGGACAAAGCCAATGGCAAGATATTTACAAATTATATCTCATCATCAGCATCTACCCAGCTGTCTTTGACGAACTCACTTGCTCTAAAAGACAATAATATTATCAATTTAAACAACAGTGTCATAACGTTGGCGAAAAAAGCGGGATTTTATACTTATTGGATATCTAACCAGGGTATGAAGAGTGCTTTTGATTCTCCGATCGCTTTAATTGGGAAGCAGGCAGATAGTTTTAATTTTCTGAAAAGCGGCAGTTCTGATGACAGGCTTTATTTACCTGATGATAAATTGATGCCTTATATTAAAAAGGCGTTAATGTCAGAAAAGAAGAAAAAGCTTATTGTTATTCATCTGATGGGTTCTCATCCACAGGCGTGTGTCAGAACTAATGGAGAATATGATCTGTTTTTACAATCGAAAGAAATTTCCTGTTATATAAAAAGTATCGCTAATACAGACAAGCTTCTTTCTGAAATTGTTTCTGAGGCGAATGATAATCATTTAAAATGGACTATGATGTATTTTTCAGATCACGGTCTTTCTCATGTTAATGAAGGAACCGAGCAGGAAAGTCTGACACATAATGACAAGAATAAACAGAGTTTTCAGGTACCTTTTTTTCTTACCGGAAGCGATTATTCTCATCGTGAAAAAATAACGGCGCAAAGAAGTGGATTACATTTTCTAACTTTATTTTCTCAATGGCTTGGAACAAAGGAAAAAAATATCCCAGATGATTGTAATATGATATCTAATAGCCAATGCAGTGGGCAAGATAAGATTATTACATTTAAAAATGAAGTTAAAGATTATGATGAATTGAATGAAGACCTCGTCGATACACAATTCGTCTCGGCGAAAAATAGTCATTAATCTATCTGTTAATTATTTTAAACAATAATTGGTGTGATAGTTATTTTATTGATTATTTTAGTGTTGCGTAAAATTAAATGAGGTGAGCGGGTTTTTTCCTTGAAGAAAATTCAGGGAGAAAAAACCCTCTTACCATCATCCACATTTTGTTAGTACCATGACCTGAACCAATTTTTCTTGCGTTATCAGTGCTTGGCAATTCCTATGCTTTATCTCTTTGGGAGCGTTTGTAGGGAACTGTTATTATTGCAGTTGATGAGCTATCTACTTTTCAAATGACTGAGGTAGATTATAGATCTAGATATAAATAACATTTCATAATTTTGCTACACATGGCCTTCTTCAACCCATTGTTATATATAGAATTATGAGTAGTATAAGATGTAGCGCTATTTTGGAATCTTATTTATATGCTAAATTCAAATTTTTATTTAATAACGCAATGTGTTTATTTCCGAAAAATTTAATTTAAAATTAATCACAAGAAATAATAAGCCACATCGTATGATATTAATAATTATTTTAGCGAATGAAAAACCCTCATCAGTACATACATGGATGAGGATTTTTTATAAAAAGAGATATTGAGATTAGTCGAGACCTTTTGAAGGTGTTTCCCATATTCTGGAAAACCGTTTTACATTGCTTGCTGTATAAATAACGGTATGGGATATATTCCGGTGGCCGAGATAATCCTGAATAAGGCGTGTATCTCTTCCGAGATCAGCGAGAGCATAACCGCAGGCATGTCTTAACATATGTGGGTGAGGTGAAATATTAACTAATGCTTGCCTGCCATAACGCTTTAATAAACCATAAACTTGCTGGCGTGAAATAGCGCCTGATTTTTGTGATAAAAAGACCCACGATGTATCTGATTCCCTCCACTGTCGCCTGACATTAAACCATTGATTTAAAGCATTAATTTCTTCTGGCACCAGTGGGTGCGTTGTTGATAATCCTCCTTTTAGTCGTCTTACATGAATAATTCCTGAGTTAAGATCAAGGTCTGATAGCATTAGATTACATAGCTCACTGACTCGAAACCCATGAATGAAGCACATGAGTATCATGCAGTAATCTCTCTCAGCATGACGACCTTGACGTGCTTTTTCTAAAATCGCATTAATTTCATGTCTGGTTAAGAATTTACGCTTCTTCATGAAAATAGTTCCTGTGAAATCAGAGCAGATAGTTATCGGCAGAAAATAATATTAATCTACCGGAATATATCAATTAATAGAGCTTTTATAAAATTATTAGCTGGCAATTCTATTTATTTAGGACAAAATCTATAAATACCATTTTCAGATAGTCACAAATAGTCATTTTTTAATAGAAAATATCAGCTTGTAAACTTTGTAATTATATATTTGGAAATTATTAGACAACAAAAAGAAACTAAACAGAATGCACCAAACTGTTTTATTTGGTTAAAAATACTAATAAGGCATAATAATTCGGAGTAAAAATTTTAAATTTAGTATTATTTTAAATTAATAATCTAAGTAATTAATTAATATTTGATTGAATTCAGATGAATTGACTGAGATTTTACAATCTAATTAATATTAGTTACGAGAAATAGTAAAGTATATCCAAGAAAATCTATATATTATAAATAGTTAAATATTGGCAATCTGGAATTACAATAAATTTGACTTAAGAGGTGGTTTTGTAGGAATATATTTACAGTTTGGTGCATTTTGTTTGGTTTTAAAAAATATTAATCCGAAATTTTGAAACCCTATTTTGTGCCGGATATCGGGTGCATGGATCGGGAATCCTGCGCTGCTATTTTTTTATGGTTATGGGTATTTTATCCTTAAATTCAAGGAATTAATTCACATGAAATTGAATAAATTGGTTATGGCTCTGGGATTGGGCATGGTTTTGGTCGCGAGTTCTGTAAATGCGGCTAATCCTAGCCAAGGTCACGGAACGGTAACTTTTACGGGTTCTATCATTGATGCACCTTGTTCCATCACCCCTGAAACAGTTGATCAGGTTGTACCACTGGGTTCTATCTCTAACGTTTCTTTGAAAAACGGCGGTCGTTCTTCTTCTAAGTCATTCAAAATTTCTTTAGAGAACTGCACAACTGAAACGATAAATACAGTAACAACCACGTTTATCGGCGCCAAATCCAGTATCACTGGCGGTGAAGGTCTGCTGGGCATTGAAGGATCGGCTAAAGGCGCAGGCATTGCGATCACCGATGGGGGCGGCAATAAGATTAAACTGGGTACCCCTTCTCCTGCCGTAGCACTGCATGATGGTAGTAATGATCTGAACTTCGCTGCTTATCTTCAGGGTGATACCGGGCCTGATGCAGTTGTTCCGGGAGATTTCACCGGCATTGCCAATTTCCAACTGACTTATCAATAACTCTTTCATGCATGGAAACGCCTACAGGAAGGCAGGTGTTTCCTAATCAAAGATTTTGAATGAGTTTGGCCGGAGAGAAGTCATGAGCCGATATTCTGCCGTTGTTGTGGTGCCCTGCCTGCTAACGTTTTCCTGCATTGCTGTCGGCGCTGAAGCGACTGCTACACGAGGAACACAAGGGCATGGTCGCGTTAGCATGCAAGGCGCCATTATTGATACAGCCTGTGCGATTGACGCAGGTAGCCGTGACCAGACGATTGAGTTAGCTACGATTCCGGTAAGCCGGATAGTACATGATGGGCAGGGGCCTGTGCGCCCCTTTTCCATCCGCTTGATTAATTGCGTACTGACCTCTGCCACATTGGATAAGCCTGACTGGCGTCACTTTCAGATGACGTTTGACGGCGTGCCGGATGGGAACAATTTTCGATTGGATGGTGTAACACAAGGTGTCGCGTTGCAAATTACTGACATATACGGCAATCAGGCATATCCGGGAACGCCATTGCCTGTGGGGGATTTACAGGAAGGGAATATGACTCTTAGTTACGCGATGCGATTGGTGGGTAATCACCAGTTATTGCAGGCGGGGCAGTATCGAACCACTGTCCGGTTCAGGCTGGATTATCACTAATCATCGATCAGAGAATGTTATGGCTTTGTTTTTTGGTTTGACCGCTGAATATGACAGGGTGGTCCCGGTTCGGTGTGTCCTGAAACCTTTTACTGTTTTGGTACTGCTTGCCTTGGTTGGTACTCATGTTGCGTATGCGGAAGAAGAAATTGAATTTAATACCGACGTATTGGATGTTCAGGATCGTTCGCGGATTGATTTAAAAGAGTTTTCCCGTGCTGGTTATATTATGCCGGGGGATTACCAGATGATGATACGCCTGAATAAAAGCGAGCTGTCTGAGATGCCGGTGACTTTTATGGCACCACCGGATGATCCGAAGGGCAGTGTGGCCTGTCTGCCGCCTGATATGGTGAAGCAGTTGGGACTGCGGGCGGAATGGGAATCAAAGATTAGCTGGTGGAACAATAATCAGTGTCTGGAAACTAAAACGCTGCCAGGAATGATGGTGCGCGGCGATTTGGGCAGCGATACGTTATATCTGAGTGTGCCGCAAGCTTATCTTGAATACAGCTCATCAGATTGGGACCCGCCATCACGTTGGGATGAAGGGATTTTGGGAATGATGTTTGATTATAACGTCAACGCTCAGGTATCTAAGCCGGCGAAGGGAAATGAGAATCATAATATCAGCGCCAACGGCACAACCGGAATAAACTTTGGGGCATGGCGTTTGCGGGCAGATTGGCAGTCACAATATAACCACACCACTGGCCGGGAAGGGAGTACAGAAAGAAACTGGGATTGGAGCCGTTACTACATGTACCGGGCGATACCGCATTGGCAGGCCAAACTGACACTGGGTGAGGATTATCTCAATTCAGGTATTTTTGACAGCTTTCGTTTTACCGGGGCGAGTCTGGTGACGGATGACAATATGTTACCACCAAACCTGCGTGGTTATGCGCCGGAGGTGACTGGCGTGGCGAAAACCAATGCCAGAGTGACCATTCGTCAGCAGGGCCGGGTGTTATATGAGACCCAGGTTGCGCCCGGCCCATTCCGTATTCAGGACATCAATGATGCGGTCAGCGGCAAACTGGATGTACGGGTAGAAGAACAGGATGGTGGTATACAGGAGTTTCAGGTCGATACAGCGAGCATTCCTTACCTGACCCGTCCGGGCCGAGTGCAGTACAAACTGGCGGCGGGTAAGCCGACCAATTGGAAGCACCGCAGTGAGGGGAATGGTTTTGGGCTGGGGGAATTTTCCTGGGGGATAAACAACGGTTGGTCACTGTATGGAGGGCTATTGGGGGCCGGAGATTACAACGCGCTGTCGTTGGGAATAGGGCGTGATCTGATGGCTTTCGGCGCGTTGTCGTTTGATGTGACAGAATCCCGTGCCCGCTTACCGGATGAGGGTAAAACTTTGACCGGCGGCTCCTATCGTCTCAGTTATTCCAAGCGTTTTGAGGAATATGACAGTCAGGTGACGTTTGCAGGTTATCGCTTCTCGGAACGTGACTTCATGAGCATGAGCCAGTATTTGGATCGCCGTTATCACGACGGGGATGCGGAGAGCAGTAAAGAACTTTATACCATTATGTTGAATAAACAGTTCACGAATTTAGGGATCAGTACTTATCTGAACTACAGCCACCAGACTTACTGGAACCAGTCGAACAATGATCGCTACAACATATCGGTATCACGCTATTTCGGTATTGGAACCATTAAGAACATTAACCTGAACCTGTCCGCTTATCGTAATAAATATGAAGGTAAGAATGACGATGGTATGTACCTGACGTTATCCCTGCCGTGGGGGAATTCAGGAACGATCAGTTATAACGCAATGGTCAACCGCAAAGGTAATTCCAATACGGTAGGTTATTACGACCGGATTAATGAAAACAGCAGCTATCGTTTGGCGGCGGGCACCAGTATTGACGGCAAAGCAGCGGCCAACGGCTATTTAACACATTACGGTGATCTTGCCCAACTGACGACAAGTGCGAGTTATCAGGATGGGCGTTATACCTCGGCGGCGCTTGCTGTCCAGGGTGGGATGACTGTCACATCAGAAGGTGCGGCACTGCATCGCATCAATACGCCGGGTACGACGCGTCTGATGGTAGATACCGATGGTGTAGGGGGTGTCCCGGTGAAAGGCTTCGGTGCGATTACCCATACCAATATGTTCGGTAAGGCGGTGATCTCTGATGTAAACAACTATTACCGCAACAGTGCGAGTATTGATTTGAATAAATTGCCGGACAATGTGGAGGCAATACGGTCGGTACAACAAGCGACGCTAACGGAAGGGGCGATTGGTTACCGTAAATTTCAGGTGATATCCGGTGAGAAAGCGATGAGCATGATCCGTTTATCGGATGGGAGTACACCTCCGTTTGGGGCCACCGTATTGAATAAGGATAAACGGGAGATCGGTATCGTCAATGATGGTGGGAATACCTACCTGAGCGGGATAAATCCGGGGGAGAAACTGGATGTACGCTGGGATGGGGAGTTGCAGTGTGTGATTGAACTGCCGCATGAATTACCAATAGTTGAAGAGATGGCCTCGTTATTACTGCTCTGCCAGTTGGCCAGCGGTAATAAACAGCCATAGTTTCAACTGACAGGCAGCGTGAAAACCTTGTTGCTGTCACCGGAACTTATCGTGGTGACCCGTAATGACGCTGAAATGACATATTCTGAGAATGAGTAATTGAGCATGAAATTGAAGAAAACAATGAACGCAGTAACGATCGCCGCCCTGAGTTTGTCAGTGGTCAGTGAGTCAATGGCGGCCATTGCACTGGATCGTACCCGGATAGTGTTTAACGGTGAGGATAAATCCACCAGTATGGATATCAGCAACCAGAACAAAGAGTTGCCGTATCTGGCTCAAGGCTGGATAGAAGATGAGCAGGGTAACAAAATCAATGGTCCGTTAGTGGTGACACCGCCGGTGCAACGAGTGGAGCCGGGGGAGAAAAGCCAGGTGAAAATACAGTCACTGC
The DNA here is from genome assembly GCF_001010285.1 of Photorhabdus thracensis. GTDB lineage: Bacteria > Pseudomonadota > Gammaproteobacteria > Enterobacterales > Enterobacteriaceae > Photorhabdus > Photorhabdus temperata. The sequence continues at coordinate 963,148 of NZ_CP011104.1, forward strand.
CAGCAATAGCACAGTTGCCACAGGATCGGGAAAGCCTGTTCTATTTTAATTTGCGTGAAATTCCGCCGCGCAGCAAGAAACCGAACACATTGCAAATTGCGCTGCAAACTCGGATAAAGCTGTTCTATCGGCCGAAGGCGATTTTTGCCAGTCGCACTGATCTGGATAACCCGTGGCAGGAGAAGATGACGCTGACACGTCAGGGGGATCAATATCAGGTGAACAACCCGACTCCGTATTACATCACCGTGGTGGATGCGTCGAATCAGCTTAAAGGGAAGAGCGTGGCGGATTTTAAGCCGTTGATGGTGGCGCCAAAAAGCAGTGCGGTGCTGAGTGGGAGTGCGGGGGCTTTGGGAAGTGCGCCGGTACTGACCTATATCAATGATTTTGGTGGCCGGCCGCAACTGACGTTTAGCTGTGCAGGAAACCAGTGTCAGGTGGCTGAACGTTCGTCGTGACGGGCGAAGCCGCGAGGAGCGACGATGAATATAAAACGGGCAGGTCGAGCACTGGCACTGGCGATCTTACTGACGCCGGTGCGAACGTCGGGAACATTGGGGATCGGGCATTACTGGGCCGTGGTGGATTTTAGGGTGAATTATGACTAAGCCTCTGCGAATAAAAAAGCCGTACTGCGGGCGAAAAAAATTGATTGTATTACTGCTGGGTTGTTTGCTGAGTCCCGGTGCTCAGGCTGATTTACCGACAAAAAGGGTAAACGTCGCAGCAACGCCGTTTAATAGTCTTTCGGGTAAAACGCCGGTCAATATATATGGTGTCGTTATCGCTCCTCCACCTTGTGTAATTAATAATGGCAATACTATTGATGTGGATTTTGGTGAAGTGATGATTACCCGTATCAATGGGGTTAATTACATGAAGCCGGTTAAGTACACAGTGAAATGTGAAAAAATGCCGGCCAATGCGATGAAGATGATGATATCGGGTAACACCGCCAGTTTTGACCGAGCAGTGTTACAAACCAATCATACCGGGCTTGGTATTGCGGTTATTCATAACGGACAGAAATTACCCGTCAATGACTGGATGAAATTTACCTACCCGGATTTTCCTGAGTTACATGCGGTGCCAGTAAAAAATATGACTGCGGTATTGAAAGGCGGTGGTTTTGGCGCAGCTGCCACGATGATGGTTGAATACCAATGAACAGGAGACACTGATGAAGAATTTGATTTATCGTGCTTTCTGGACGGTTTGCCTGGGATTGATCAGCGTGATACCGGGGCAAGCGGCAGATAATATGTGGTTTCATGGCACACTGCTTGAACCGCCTCCTTGCGTCATTAATGACGGTAATATGATTGACATCTATTTTGGTCATAACGTTGGAATACATAAGGTGGATGGGGTGAATTATACCCAGCCAGTAAATTATCAATTGGTGTGTGCGCCTAATGTTTCAGGCTGGAGTTTAGGATTGACGGTGATTGGCCCACAGACTTCATTTGATGCTGCTGCCTTGAAAACGAATATCACCAATTTAGGTATTCGTCTGACTTTGGATGGTAAAGCATTCATCCTTAACAAGCGTATTCCGGTGACATCACAGAAACTGCCGGTGATACAGGCTGTGCCAGTGAAAAATCCGGGAAGCACGTTACCGGAAGGGATATTTGAAGTGACGGCGACATTACTGGCGGAATACCAGTGAAAGGAAAGCCAATGAATTATTTCAAGTTATTCGTGTTGCGCGTTGGTTTTATGATTGTTGCTACTGCGGTTTATTGCAATCAGGTGGTACAGGCTGCGGATAATATGCGTTTTTACGGCGCATTGGTTGAAGAACCCTGCACAATTAAACCGGGTGATGAAGATATCCGGCTTGATTTGGGCACGATTGCTGAAAAATATTTGTATCTGCATGGCCGGACCAATAGTGAACCTTTTCAGCTCCGGCTGTCTGGCTGTGATATGAGTGTGGGGAAATCTATCAAACTGACATTCAGTGGGGTAGAAAACAGACAATTGCCGGGTTTATTAGCATTAAGCGCGGGTAGTCAGGCTTCCGGAATTGCCATTGGTATCGAAACGGCTGAAGGCAAACGGTTACCGTTGAATAAAGACGGAGATGCCTATCCGCTAAAAGAGAGCGAAAACGTGATTATCCTGAAAGCGTATGTGCAGGCTGAACCAACGGCGCTGGCTAACCAGACGATTAAACGGGGCGCGTTTCATGCTATTGCGACATTTAATCTCAACTATGACTAATCGAATAGTTTTGGTTTTATTTTATTAGGTAAGTAAATGAAAAAATTATTCTCTGCTTGTCTGGTATTTTTATCGCTGTTCTCATCAGGTGCTGCGGCATCAATATTTTCATATATCACTAAATCCGAGGGTGTTCCTACAAATGCCTATTATACTTTTGTAATTGAACGTTGGGACCAGGAAAACGATTTTACGCCAAATCCTTGTTATGGTTATTCTGCATGTTGGATATCGGTTAACCATCGCCATTTTGCTGATGGTTATTCAGGGCAGCCCTATAGGATATTTAATACTCGCGTGGAAAGATTTAAGACAATGAAACAAGTACAGGCGGAGATATTGAAATATACCAGTTTTCCGATCACCGGAGTTGCAAAACATTTTGGTCCTGCTATTCGGTCTCATCAGGAATGTGTCGGGCTATTTTACGAAACCGATCAAAATGGCTTTCATGGAAGATTGTTGCCTGGATCTTTATGTGGCGTTGCACCACCGCCGATAGGCTTTTGTCAGGTCAGTGAAGGCTCAGTTGAGCTTGATTACGGTAGTATTGATGAGGCAGAACTAGAAAATGCAACCAAAACGGGAAATATCAATGTGACCTGCAATGTAGATATAAAGATTATCGTGATAGCGACGGGCCTTAATGGGGAATTTGTACCTTTGAGAAATGATGGTAGCTTGAAAGCTAAACTGCTATTAAATGATAGAAAAGGTGAAGACGGCGTTTCTGTGTTTGTACCGGCTGGAGGAAATGTACCCATTACAGTGAAATCAATTTTACAAAAAAATGGCAGAGTAGAGGCAGGACCTTTCTCAGGATCAGGGACAATAATTTTGGCGATGCCATAAAAAGGTGTTTTTTTAATTTAAAGGCTGGGATGAAAATGAAACAAGATCATCTATTAGTAGGGAAGCGTATTCAAAAAAGAAGGAAAGAGTTGGGCATGACCGCCGTAAAATTGGCGGAAAAAATAGGTATTAGTCAGCAACAACTTTCACGTTATGAAAGAGGGATAAACCGCATTAATTTATCCCATCTAGTGCAGATTGCTTCAATATTGGAGACACCGATAAACTGGTTTTTCCTTGATTGTTGTTATCCTGCAACCAATAACAGCATCAATAAATTAACAGACCAATATATTCCTATTGCGGAGGCCACATTGGGTAAATTTGGATGTTAACTGATCTCGACTCCAATCGGGGGATCTATAAACCAGTTGATGACTGAGTTTCGTGACCGACGGAACGGTCACTTTAATGGTTTCACTGTCAGCGATATTATTACGACAAATGAATAGTTCATTCTTGTCTATTAATCTTACCTTTATTGCTTATCACTCAGTCCCTTGAGCATGACTTCTACAGAGTGATAGCGATGTTTTACTTTTATTTCCAGTTCTTTGGCTTCTTGTAAGGCTCCCAGTGTCTTAGGGTGTAATTGTTGTTGGTGTTATTGGATCTTTTGTTTTGTAACTTGAAATCTATTGGGTATATCTAACCCCGCATTTCGGTTATTTCTACTTCTTTATCGAAACGTAAATGCTCATCGGCAGCCATCGGAATTAACCAACGTAAGTTATAGATAACATTATCGGGTAATGCATTTGTTTCATAGATATTGACGATCTCTTTTTCAATAGATCTTGCAGAATAAACCTGATCGTCACACATATAGAGAAAATTTACCCGATAAACGTCAGGGCGAGTTAAGACGGTAAATAGTCGCCATTCTTCAGGGCGCGTTTCAATTCCTGCTTCTTCAGCGAATTCTCTTGCCATTGCCTGTTGAGGGCTTTCACCTGCCTCTATTTTACCGCCAATCCCGTTAAGTTTCCCTGTTTGCCAACTGGGTTGTAGTTTTGAGATTAAAGAGACATGTTTTTTATCTTTAGAAAACATAAATCCAGTTACATAATGAATCATTATCTTTCCCGCTCTTATTATTGAATGACTAATGTCTGATTTCTATCTGGTCCATATGAGATATACTTGATAGGAACTCCAGCATAGTCTTGAATAAAAGACAAGAAGTTAATCAATTCGGTGGGAAGCTCTGTCAAGTGTGTATATGATCCGTTAAGCTCTCCCCAACATTTAAAGGTTTTATAGATAGGTTTTGCTCTGTCTAACTGTAATAATGCGTTATCACAACTCACGATTTCATCGTCAATTTCATAGGCAATAGCCGCTTTTATTTCGTGTAAGCCAGCAAGAACATCAACATTCGTGATTGCCAGTTCTGTGACCCCATTGAGTTTTACCGCATGTTTAATCAGAGATAAATCCAACCAGCCACAACGTCTTGGTCTTTTTGAAACAGTACCATATTCGTTTCCACGCTCCCGAATATAGTCAGCTTTCTCGTCGGATAACTCTGTGGGGAATGGTCCGTTGCCTACGCGAATCATATAGGATTTCATCACACCGACAATATGTATTTTCTGCGCCGGGATACCTATCATAGCAAAACAAGTTTGAACTAATGTCTGATATGCCACGGTATAAGGATAGGTACCAAAACTATTATCTAAGAAAGTGGCTTGTGATGTTTCAAGTAAAACATCTTCTCCAGAATTCAGCAAATCACCGATGACTTCATTAGTGAATGTGAAATAAGGTTCTATTCTGTTGCCATATTGATGCGTTTTCTCTAGCATCTCTTCAAAATCTAATGTGGTTTCTTCATTAAAAACATAATTAATCTGTTTTTCCCTGATACCCCAAAGAAACTCTAATTTTGTTCTTAATTTCTCTTTATCTAAGGTATCAATAAGCCGGATACCATGACGATTAGATTTGTCTTCAACGCAGGCACCGACGCCTACACCAACCGATCCTATTTTATTTTTACCTTTATATTTCTCTGATGCTTTATTTAGTTCGGCATGTAATGGCAAAACGATATGGCATCGGGGATCGATAAATATATTAGAGTTAATGTTCTCTTTTTGTATAAAATCAATCTCTCTAATGAGTATCGGCAAGCTGATTAAAGCGCCTTGACATATATACAAATTTTTTTCATTCAGTGATGAGGGCAATTGAGAAAATGATCCTCTTATATTCCCACATTGTACACTATGACCGGCATTTGCTCCGCCATTAAATCTGGCGACGTTATTGGTATTAACGGATAAATAGTCAACAAATTTCCCTTTTCCTTCATCTCCGAATTGGAGTCCAACGACAGAAATTAACATAAATTTATTCCTTTTATTTATGGAGTGAGCATAGATAATAGTTAAACTTTATCTTTAATCATTTATTTGAAAAATACAAAGTGGCCCATTTTAACCTGATATGTTAAATGGCTATTCACATGTTGTTATTAATCATTTCTTTTTAAATGACCAAACAGATTTCTTCTTATTATGGTTATTTGGGGCAGTTATTTTTAATAAATTCCTTTTTATTGTTTATATACCAGAGAATCTGCTATTAATAACGCTTCTCTTAAGGTATCAACAACGGGAACACCTGCGGTTTCAAGACTTATACGGCTGTGGGTTCCCCCGGTATAAAGAATGGCATGGGTACCTGTCGCTAATGCCGCAATTGCGTCATCAGTAGCATCACCAATAACCACACTTTGTTCAGGAGAAACATTGAGTTTTTTTAGATGACCTGCCAATTGCTCTGATTTGCCGGTTGTTAACAGTGGCGTATTTCTGCCATCTACCTGGGTAAAAAATTTGCCAATACCATGATTATCGAGCATAGGTACTAACTCATCATGTTGCATCAGTGAACATAATGATTGAGTTGCCCCTGTTTGATACCGGGAAGCAAGGAGTTGGCTCACGCCTTCAGTTAAGCTAGCTTTCTGAATCCCTGGCCGATAATGAAAATTAAACGTTTTCCCGATCACTGACCATTCAGAAGATGATGGTTCACGCCCAATCACTTGTTTATAGAAAATTTGCACTGGAACACAATAATATTCCCGATATTGTTCTAAGGTCAGAGGTTCAATGCCAATTTCCGCGAGCGCAAAATTGGTTGCACTTAATGAAACATTGACATCATTAAGCAATGTTCCATTCCAATCCCAAATAATATGTGCTGTTGTCATAATCAATTATTTCCCTTTTCTAAACTAATTTTCCGAGCAGAACATTCAGGGCATTGATGTGCCAGGGTCTTAAATGCATCTATTGGCTGCTCACAATTCAGAGGTATTTGTGATTTCAGATTTGATAGAAAATGCAATAATTTTGTTGCCCATGTTGAATCTGCCAGGGTGTCATGAAGGACAGATAACAAACTGTATGAATAGGCGACCCAATCCGCAGTGGTTGTATGAGCGTATTTACCATCAGTTAAGAGCTGGTTAACCAAACTGTTTAGTACCCGATGATGTCTAAAACACCAGGGTGTCAATACATCTAAAGTTTCGGGGCTGAATACACGATCAGGATGCCCATAAATACGGGTGCGTAACAGTTTTTCCCAGTGCAGTTCGACGGCTCGTGCTTTCGGACGTTGCCCGGTTTCCGCTATCACCAGGTCGATCGCCTGACGTAAGCTATCGCCTGTTCCACAATTATCATCAATAATCGTCACTGTTTGCCCAGACGGAATGTCATGTCCCCACAGGCGATTGCTCTTATTAGATGCATCGTCGTAGCGTGAAACTTTCACTAAATTGAGATCGCTGCCCCATGCTGCCGCGGTTACTGCCGCCGCCGCCGCTCCTCCCAACATAATGCCAACAACCGGGGAGTTTGGGTATGCATCAATTTGTGCCGCGGCTAAGGTTAACAGGTGATTATCCCCTTCAATATACGGTCTGGGCACTTTGTGTTCCGAAGAAAACGGCAATTTCAGGTCACGGATCGAAGAGGATGAAAAACTGAATGCCGTGCCTGTCAGTGTTGAACTGACGACTTTAGCGCACTCTTTGACCCCATCGATAAACGGTACGATATCTTCGTTAACAATTTTCGGAGAGCTTAATAAGCTATCAATAATTCTGAGCAACTTTGCCAGGATATGATCGGCTAATATGTATTTTGATGAGGTGGCGCACAGCTCATCTGTACATTGGAGTTGAGTGATGTGCTCCGCGTAATCTTTCGCTGTAGCCAATAGTTCCCGGCAAGATTTTTGTTCGTAATAGGCAACGCCGCGGGAACCGACGAATTCCGGTGTCTCTGTGAGTAAGCCCGGAAGCGATACCACTTCTTTCGCTAAATAGCCTGCTTCAGGTATGCCGCGTAACTCCCCCAATAAACCAGTAGTGCGAAGATCCAAATCAAGAGATAAAGAAAACGTCTCGGACATATTCAACCCCTCGGCGATTGCGTTGCGGCAAGGGCATCTTCGAGAGAAACTTTACCGATATGTAAAGCCTGACCAAGAATTGCACCTTCAACACCCAGAGTGTACATGTCCGCTAAAGCACGCAGATCATCTATGCTTGATACCCCGCCGCCGGCAATCACGGGTGATGAAGTTTGCGCACAGACTTCACGTAATAGGGTCAAGTTTGGTGAACTCATCATGCCGCCCCGCTCAACATCGGTCACGACGTAGCGCTGACAACCTTGTCTATCAAGGCGTTCAAGTACATCCCAGAGATTGCCATTGTTTACATTCCACCCGTGAGTTGCCAGTTGATAACCTTCTGATGTGCTTCTTACGTCTAAGGCAATTGCGATTTTATCGCCATGTTCTGCAATAGCCCGGGCACACCAATCTGGTTTTTCTAATGCGGCGGTTCCCAAATTAACCCGTTGGCATCCGGTTGCTAATACTTTGCTCAAAATCGCCTCGTCTCTGATCCCGCCACAGACCTGGACATGGATATCAACTGCGGCGATAACATCAGCAATCAAATGGCTGTTTGAGCCTCGCCCTGATGCAGCATCAAGATCAACAACATGTATCCATTTTGCCCCAGCATTTTGCCAGGCCAGAGCGACCTCTACCGGGGTACCTAAAGGTCTACGTAATGTTGAACTTTCACCGCGGGTTAATCGAATCGCAGAATTCGATGTCATAGCTATGCCGTCAACAATATCAACAGAGGGGAAGACCTCAAATGTTTCCTTACTTATCATTGGATGCACCTAAATAATCCCAAATATATAATTTATAAACTAATAACAATATGTGATTAATTTAATTATAGATTATAACTTAATTAACAGAAATTTTTCTTGGTTCTTTGAAAATGAACGGATTAATTTAATGGTTTAAGTTAATCGTTCATAAGCTCATAGTAATGAAAAGAAAAAATTTCTCAATATAGCCATAAGGAATTTAATAAATTAGATGATTTTATTCAGTCACTGAATCTCATATTTAATTAATAATTTACTTAATAAGGGTTGGTTTATAAATGGGGAATTAAGATTCGGTTTAAATGTGCAGATAATCAACTTTGCTGTTATTTTAAGTAGGGAGATTGGTTATTATTAGCCAATATTCCGATCACCTAAAAATAAATTAATTCTGTTTTTTAGGTAAAATTCTTTATATATAATTATTTATATTAAATAAATTACAATATTGACTTACAATACATAAATTTAAATGATTTAATGCTGTTTGGTTGTTTTTTTTGCATTCATATATATTATGATAACTGCCTGTTTCATCATTCATATTAATATAATTCTGAATGTATAATTTCATTAATTGAGTAAATGCAGTCTGTTATCAGACTGCGATTTACCCAATTAATATTTTTTTAATTCAGGAAAATGCCAGCAGTGGTGAGATACACAATAGGAATCCGGTAAAGATAATCAGGACCAGAGATATTCCTTTATATTTGTGCAACGTTGGCACTTTGTAGACCAAATAAGCGGGGATCAGGCAACCGACCATACCGAATATTGGGCTACAGATTGAAGTAAAACTCAGTACCGGTGCATTCAGAATAATCGCTCCCCAAGCCAGCAGAATAGCGAAAATCATGATGCCTTTTTGCACCCAGTTTTTATTGATTCTTTCTGTTGGCATGATACGCGCCAGAATATTCATCACTATGCCTTGGGTTGCTTCACGGAAGCCAAGATAAACGCCAAAGAAGGCGGTCATCACAGCAAAGATATTCAGTAAGACACTGATAACCGTTACCCAACCCCCGGGAAAGAATTTTGCCGCAATCGCCAGAGCAGAGATATTTTGTTCATAAGCTTGAACCGCTTCATCATGTCCCATTGCTAAGGTGAATGAAACTGCATAGAAGAAGACCGTACAAAACAGGACGCCAAAGGCGATATTCATCGCTCTTAATGCCTTGTAGCGGGCGACTTCACGATTTTTCTCATGATGGCGATAAGAGATAACCATCGGGCTTAAGGTTTGAATAAACAGAATGGAAGTCAGGGTAAATGGCAGCGTAATGATCGCCTGTTTTATCAGCGTTCCTGCCGGTGGCAGCGCGCCGATATTATATAAGTGCCACATGCCTATCATGGATAAACCAAGTACCGCGACGACAAGCAGTTTAGACAGCACCATAAAGCTGGATAATTTAAACAGGAGTCGCTCACCACTGGATGAAAGCGCAACCAGAATACAAATCAGTACCAGTCCGTAGAGAGGATTGTCGGACAACAAACCTTCAGTGACACCGAAAGTTTGCAGATAGGAAGCGCTGTCATTGGTGATGGCTGTTGAGTAAACAAACATCCAAATGACCAGCATCACAAAATAGAGTGCACCCAGCAGAATGCCCCAGTTTTTACCGAGATAACCGCTGATAACGCTGGGATAATCTTTACATTCGGGGGATTCTGCCAGCGTGTTGATAAACAGACGTTGGAACAGGTACATCGCCGGATAACCGATCACCGAGGATAGCAGGAAAACCCACAATCCCATTAAACCAACCTGAACTGGCAGGAAGACAATACCGGCGCCGATTGCCATGCCGATACTCATGATGACCCAGCCAACATCAAGATTGTCGAACTTGATAGCTTCCCGCCATTCACTTTCAGTCATGTTTGCCCGCTTTGCCGCAGGAGAATCTGCGACCATGATAGGGTTGTTTTTTGCCGTTTCCATAATGGCTCTCGCTTATTATTTCCGTTAAAAATGTAAGTGTTATAGGGAAGAGATGCAGCATGATAATGCAACAACCCTATTTTTTGAGATTCGTATATAGTCAGTGTATTTCACTATGCAAATTGATTCGTCAGTAAGAAGGTAACGGGATAACATTTTCACGTTACAGAATAATCGATCAGGTATTAAGTGAAAAATAGAAATTACTTTTTAATGACATAAATTGATAAATCATAGTGAAGTATTGCAATTAACTAATTTTAATTTCTTTTTATTCTGTTATAAACAGAGAAAAGAAGAAAATTGAGTAAAAAAACCAACAATTATAAAAATAATTGTAAGTGGCTTTCACATTAGATAGTTTAAACAGGGATAACAGAATAAAATGATGATTTATGTCAATTAAACATAAAATATCAAAATATTTCACTATCAATATCGGGTATTGTTGCAAATAAAGAACCATGCCGGAATATCTCTGTCAGTTATTCATATGGCATGGTTCAGGTAAATTCAGCAGGAAAATGGGCTAGGAGTTTTTCTCTTCCTGCTGCTCTTTTTGACGAATTTCTCTATACCAGCGAGGATGATGTTTCTTTGCCCAGCCACGGGTTACCCAGCCTTCCACCATCGATCGGATAGAGCCTTTTACCCAAAATGCGGCATAGGCATGTATCATAATCAGCAGGATCAGACCAACTCCGGCCAGAGAGTGCACCAGAAGTGCAAGCCGGATCAGTGAGATAGAGAAAAAGTCGGCAAAATAGGGACGCCAGATAATCACACCGCTGATAGCCAGTAAGATCAGGCAGCCACTGATAGACCAATAAATGCCTTTTTGACCCAGGTTATATTGGCCGATATCGCCGGCTTCTTCATTTCTCAGGACCTTATGGATGTTTTTCAGCCAGACAATATCTTCTTTGTCGATAAAGTTATGTTTGAAGTATCTGAAAAACATAAAGATAAACAAGAAAAACATCATTGAGCCGATAAATGGGTGTAATATCCGCGCTAACTGAGGTGTGCCGAAAATATTCATCAACCAGTTAAAGGATGGGAAGAAGAACCCCAACCCACTGATAGCCGTAAATAAAAAACAGAGCACCACTGACCAGTGATTCACCCGCTCAATCGGTGAGTGGCGGAGAATCGTATCTTTCTTTTTCATCACAACTCCTCCCGATTAGCTGATTTTGCCGGTGACTCATCATCCTGACGGGCATGTTCTTCGTCTTCTTCGCTGGTGCGGTTTGGACCAATGCCGACATAGTGGAAGAGGCTGGCGGCAAATGTCGCGGCAAAACCCACCGCTGCCAGTGGTTTCCAGATACCTTTCCAGAAAGTCACGGTTGGGCTGATGGTCGGATTATCCGGCAAGCCGTGATAAAGCTGCGGTTTATCCGCATGATGCAGGACGTACATAACGTGCGTGCCACCAACACCTGCGGGATCGTATAACCCGGCGTTCTGATAACCACGGCCTTGCAGTTCAGTTACCCGTTCGGACGCCAGATTTTTCATCTCTTCTTTGGTACCGAAATGGATTGCCCCGGTCGGACAGGTTTTCACGCAGGCAGGCTCCTGGCCGACACCAACACGGTCAACACACAGGGTACATTTATATGCCCGGTTGTCTTCTTTATTGATCCGCGGCACGTTGAACGGGCAACCCGCGATACAATAACCACAGCCGATACAGTGCTCTGACTGGAAGTCCACAATGCCGTTTGCATACTGGATAATCGCACCTTCTGACGGACATGCTTTCAGGCAGCCCGGATCAGCGCAGTGCATACAGCCATCCTTGCGGATAAGCCACTCCAGTTTGCCGTGCTCTTCCACTTCAGAGAACCGCATCACGGTCCATGATTTAGCGGTCAGATCGGTTGGATTATCATAAACACCGACGTTAAAACCCACTTCGTCACGGATATCGTTCCATTCTGAACAGGCCACCTGACAGGCTTTACAGCCAATACAGGTGGTGACATCGATCAATTTTGCCACTTGTTCCTGATGATCACGCACGCGAGGTGCCGGAGTAAAGGAATGGGTGGCGGATTTACGAATAATGTCTTGAGATTGCATTGCCATAATTCGCTCCTGTTAGACCTTTTCCACATTCACCAGAAACGCTTTGTATTCTGGTGTATGCGCGTTGGCATCACCCACGGAAGGTGTGAGAGTGTTTGCCAGAAAACCTTTCCGGGCAGCCCCGGTGAAACCCCAATGGCAAGGAATACCAATGGTTTCAACTTGCTTACCGTTAATGGTCAGTTGCTGAATTCGTTTGGTGACAACCGCTTTGGCTTTGATAAAACCGCGTTTGGAAGAAACTTTGACTTCATCTCCCTGAATAATGCCTTTTTCTGCCGCCAGCTTTTCACCGATTTCAATAAATTGTTCGGGCTGAACCACGGCATTAAGCTGAGCGTGTTTTGTCCAGTGACGGAACAGTTCGGTAATGGAATAAGTTGTTGCGACATAAGGGAATTCATTTGCTTCTCCCATATAAGCAACATCGGCATGAAAGATGCGGGCAACCGGGTTGGAGATCACATTCGGATGGAGTGGATTGGTACCGATAGGTGATTCAATCGGCTCGTAATGTTCAGGGAATGGCCCGTCAGCCATTTTATCAATGGAAAACAGGCGGGCTACCCCTTCTGGCTGCATGATAAACGGCCCGACATGAGTTCCCGGCGCGGCATTGCTGTAATCAACAACATCAAAGCCACGCCATTTGCTGCCATCCCATTTGATCAGCTCACGGTTCGGATCCCACGGTTTGCCTTGTGGATCAACCGACGCGCGGTTGTAGAGCACCCGGCGGTTTTGTGGCCATGACCACGCCCAGCCCGGAGTACAGCCCAAACCAGATGGATCTGAGTTATCACGGCGGGCCATCTGATTGCCTTGTTCGGTCCAGCAACCGGTGTAGACCCAACAGAAACTGGATGTGGAACCATCATCTCTCAGTTGAGAGAAACCGGAAAGTTGCTGACCTTTTTTCAGCATGATATTGCCGTTTTCGTCTTTAATATCCGCTAATGCCTTACCGTTAGCTTCACGGGCAATCTCTTCCGGTGCCGGATCTTCAGGATTTTGGTAATCCCACGACAGATTCATAATAGGATCGGCATAAGCACCACCTTCTTCACGGTAGAGTTCACGCAGACGCATCAGCAGCTTGCCAAGAATTTTACCGTCGTGCAGGGCTTCTCCCGGTGGATGAGCACCTGCCCAGTGCCATTGCAGCCAGCGACCTGAGTTAGCAATCGATCCATTTTCCTCGGCAAAACAGGAAGAGGGCAGGCGGAAAACTTCGGTTTGAATATCAGCCGGACTCACATCATTCATCTCACCGTGGTGCTGCCAGAAGTTAGATGATTCTGTGACCAGTGGATCGATCACCACCAGATATTTCAGTTTTGATAGTGCTCTGCTTGATTTATTTTTATCCGGGAACGCCGCCAGCGGATTAAAACCCTGAACGATGTAGCCGTTCATTTTGCCTTGAGTCATTAATTCGGCCTGAGTCAGGATATCGTAGCTTTTATCCCATTTAGGCAGCCAGTCGTAACCCCAGTCATTTTCTGCTGTGGCGTGTTCGCCCCAGAAACCTTTTAACAAGCTGATAAAGAAGTTTGGTGTATTTTTCCAGTAATTAACCTGATTTGGTACCAGGGTTTTCGGTGTGGTTTGCGCCAGATAGGTTGCCAGGTTCTCCTGTTTTTCGCTCGGCAGAGGCAGATAACCGGGCAGGTTAAGCGACAACAAACCAAGGTCACTGTAGCCCTGAATATTGGAGTGACCGCGCAATGCGTTAACACCGCCGCCCGGCATTCCCACGTTACCTAACAGTAACTGAACCATTGCAGCGGCACGAATAATCTGAGCACCACCGGTGTGGTGAGTCCAGCCCAGTGCATAGAGAATGGTTGCAGTGCGGTTAGTGACCGAGGTACTTGCCAGTTGAGAACAGATATAGAGGAAATCCTCTTTTGAAGTCCCACACAGATTAGAAACCTGTTCCGGGGTATAACGTTCAACGTGATTTTTCAACAAGTTCCATACACAGCGTGGATGAGACAAGGTGTCATCCCGTTTGGCATAACCTTGTTCATCGGTTTCGTAATGCCATGAAGATCTGTCATAGCTTTTGGTGGCTTGATCAAAGCCGCTGAATAAACCGTCTGTAAACTGATAATCTTCACGAACAATCAAACCCGCATTGGTGTAAGCCTTAACATACTCAGACTGGATTTTGTTGTTGAGCATCAAATAGCGGATCACACCCAGTAAGAACGCAGTATCTGAGCCAGCACGGATCGGTGCGTAAAAATCAGCTACGGCGGCACTGCGATTGAAACGCGGATCAACCACAATCACTTGAGCATTGTTTTTGATTTTTGCTTCAATCACCCATTTAAAACCTACCGGATGCGCTTCAGCGGCGTTTCCGCCCATGATCAAAACAACGTTAGCGTTTTTGATATCGACCCAGTTGTTGGTCATAGCACCACGGCCAAATGTTGGCCCCAGGGCCGATACCGTCGGGCCGTGGCAGAGGCGCGCCTGACAATCAATGGCGATCATGCCCATTGCGCGGGTGAATTTCTGATCGAGAATACCGGTTTCGTTACTGGCAGCGGAGGAGCAGAGCATACCCGTTGTCAGCCAGCGGTTGACAGTGACATTGTTTTCATTCTTCTCAACAAAGTTGGCATCACGGTCATCTTTCATCAGACGGGCAATACGTTCAATCGCTTGATCCCAACTGATGCGTTGCCATTTATCAGAACCCGGAGCGCGGTATTCGGGATAATGAAGGCGGTTTTTACTGCGAATATAATCGAGCACTCCAGCCCCTTTCGGGCACAGAGAACCCCGGCTGACCGGATGATCCGGATCACCTTCGATATGAAAAATGCTTTCTTTAACGTTTTTCGCACCATCACCCAGGCTGTACATCAGAATGCCACAGCCAACGGAACAATAAGTGCAGTTATTACGAATTTCACGCGAGCGCAGTAATTTGTACTGACGAGTTTCAGCCAGCGCAATGGCAGGAGCAAATCCTAGCGCGGCGACTGTTGTTCCCGCCATACCACCTGCGCAGATCTTGAAGAAAGCTCTTCTGCTAACTTGCATCGGTCTTCTCCTTATTTTTTTGAATGACGACATTGCTTTACTTCTGATGCAATAACGCCTTGACGAATCAGGCGAAATTGCTTTCATAGCCCGGCTCGTTTTTCATTCAAAACATTCCTGGGTATCGCGGAGAACCCACTGCATTGATGAGTTATAAACTACCTGAGGTTATCATTATCCATAGTATCATAAAGCGTATTATGTTTGTGACTGCTCCCCGCCTAAAGAGGGTGTCGCAAAAGGCCAGCATTGACAATAAACCCACAGAGATTTATCGCCTGTTATTGGAACTGACAACCCAGACAGGCTAAAAATAGCCCATAATATCAGGGCAACGGCCTTTGATAAGTTATACGCTATGGCGTGCAAGGTAAATTCCACTCTGACTGCCGATAAACCTCTGCGCCGAAAACGCTCCAGTCCCTGGATACCCCGTAAGGCAGAAAATACCGGTTCTACCATGACTTTTCGTTGACTCAATATCCGCTTTGACTCCGGTTTGGTCATACGTGAACGCAGTTTATCCCGCGCTTCATCTTCCCGGTAACGTTTAATTTTTCTGCCCTTTTTCGCCTGCGTACAACCGGATTGACTGTGATGTAATACGGATGAAGCTCCCCCTTCAAAAAACGAGCCCGTCAGCGTGGATTGATGTTGATAGATGAAACGTCCAAGGCTGGCGTGCTCAGGTGTCATGCCATGACTGACAAAGAGACATCCCAAATCCAGACGTGCCAGCCGTTCAAGTCCTCTGAGAGAACGGCTCCCTTTCATGAGCCCATCAAGCAGAATGCCCATCATGGAACGTGGGGAATACGGTGCTCTACCGGATGAGGCGTAATCGCGTTCGAAAGGGGCCCAATCCTGCTCATCAAGGATATCGGAGACAATAAATGCAGTGCGTTCCCCCACTGGCTTCAAATAGTCATGGAGGGAAAGAGTTCCCTTCAGTACAGTGAGGTGCTGAGCGGTGACAAACTGACGCCCGGTATGAACGGAAGGTGTCAGTTGCCGTAGGAATTTAGTCATATAAGGTCTCGTTTAGAATATTAACCCAGAGCTTAACTGATATTAGCTGATAAGGGTTAACTTTTGCGACACCCTCGCACTGGGCAAGGGTTTACGGCGGTTTTTGCTAATTAATTGTGTTACCTTGATTGTAAACGAAATAATCAAAAATCAATGTATTTAAGGGGATTATTAAACATTACCCTCCTGGTCAATATCTTTTATCATTATTTATTCAAGTATAGGAAAGGTGTCTTTCATATATACAGAGGGTATAAGATCATCAATTGGGAGAGATACAACACTGAGGCTCCCGATAAAGGGAACCTCAGTGTTGGGATTAGGCGAATATTTCAATCATCAACAATCTGTTGATTAAAGATCTAATCGCTTTGTTTGCCATTTTTTAGATTTCCAACGCCAAGTATTAACTAATCCACGTAGCCATTCATCACAGAAGAAACCGATCCAAATACCTAAGATCCCCATTTCCATCTTGATGCCAAGGAAATACCCTACTGGAATAGCAACACACCACATAAAGAACATTGCAGTATATAGCGGGAAACGGGCATCACCGGAAGCGCGCAATGCGTTCACCATAATAATATTGGCGGTACGGACTGGCTCCAGAAAAACAGACAGCAAGAATAATGGCAACAGTAGTTTGATGATGGATTCATCTTGTGTCAGGAAATGCAGAATCGGTACTCTGAACAGCCAGAAGGCAGCGACAACACCCACAGTCACGATACAGCCAATTTTCAGGCTATTAAAGCCACGAATATAAGCATCTTCAAACCGTTTGGCACCGACCAGATGGCCAACCATAATTTCATTACCGATGCTGGTGGCAATACCAAACAACATGACAAATAGTGATAGTTGGAAATAGAGTGTTTGTGCTGCCAGTGGAATTTCACCCATCAATCCAATGAATGCTATGGCAGCCATATATTGCAGGACCCACACCATGTTTTCGCCCGCAGCGGGTAAACCGATATGTAAAATTTTGCCCAATATACTTTTTGACCAGAGCAGGAAACCTGTCAGTTTAAATTTAATCCGCAGGCCATAACTTAGCAGACAGAATAACAGGATAACAGCAACAATCCGGCCAAAGACGGTAGACCAGGCAACACCTTCCAGACCATATTGAGGCAATCCAAAGAAACCATACAGGACGATCATATTACCCAGCACCGTCAGCAAGTTAGCAATCAGCGTGACATACATTGCCGGCTTGGATTTTCCATAAACCCGTAAACAAGTCGCCAGGATAATCGAAATGGCTTCCGGGATCAGGCAGATCCCCAGAATGTGCAGATAGCCGAAACCATCTTTCATCAGGTGTTCTGGCATATTCATGATATGCAAGATCTTATAGCCGAAGAAGATGGTAACCAGCGCACAACTAAACCCAAGTAAAAAGTTGAATGCGATAGCAATATGGATCGCCTGACTGGCCTTACCCTGTTTGCCGGCACCAATGTATTGCGCAATAACAACACTGCAACCGACACTGATAAAGCTGAAAATAGTGATAAACAGGTCAAAGACCTGATTACCTACAGCCATAGCAGCCAGGTAAGAAGTAGAAACATGGCTCACCATATAAGTGTTAATTAATAAAGTGGCCAGATGGAGGAGAATATCAATAAAAATCGGCCAGCTTAGAGAAAAGAGCGAACGCTCCGTAACATCAGTTTGATGCATTTGAAAAACCTGCTTATTAAAAAAGGTAAAATAAATAGTTTCTTGAGATGCGGCGTACTCAGAAAATATTCATGCATTGTACATGGTTTATTCATCTGTTAACAGAGAGAGGATAAGAATAAAAAGGTGAATGCTATTTTTCAATTTGTCTGTATCTGAATGTTGGTTATGGCACCTGACTGCTGAGATATCAGGTCGATTCGTGAATAATTTCGGTGCTGTATCAAGTAGATCATTATCTGACAATAGAGGGAGTGGAAAATTCTACATGTTTTATTTAATTGTCTTGGTAATTTTTTCATATAATTAATGCTAATATATAGATTGGTACAGTTAGAGATTATTATTTTTTATGTTTGGATAAATTTTCCCAATAATGCCTATATTTTTGCGTTTGGTTGATATTTAAAGTTTAATTTATCTAAATAACTTTATTTCCTCATTAAAACTTAAATGACTCATCAACGAAAAGATAAAAGAACTTATTTGGTTAAATCTTGTTCTATAATCAGTTACAGGAGTAAAATATATGGAAATAAAAATATACCATTTAACGAGGTGATATGATGATAAATAGATTACAGCGTCGGTTAATAATGACAATTTTGATGTTGACTTTTTTTTCTACTTTTTCTGCCTCTATCTATGCTTGTGTATTAAAGCCACATTTCCCTATATGCGCAATAAAATGTGTTATTTTTTCATCCCACACTACGACATGTCTTATTGGTTCTGATAGTCCTAATAATTTTACTCCTGATCAATCAACCCCTGTTGTATTTAAGAATAAATAATTAATCTAGGCTTGGATTAATTGATTTTCAGATGGCACAGCTATTGTGTTATGCAGAATTCTATTTCTATTCCGCCCTTTAATAAGGGCGGGTTTTTATAAATAAATTAAACTCTAGGTATCTTATTTAAGCTAATGAAAATAATCTACATTAGTTGGTTTTAGATTTAGGTAATTAAAACGACTTACTAAACTTAACTATAATTAACCAATAACAAGAAATGTGTTTATTGGTATATTGTTTATGTTTTTCAGCGTCATAATAGTATTTATGCGTCAAAAAAAGTGAAGGAACGGTCAGGCATAAAAGAATATACCGTTCAATATGTCGTTATGTTTTCCATGAATTGGCTGAAACGTAGCAGATAGCCATCGGGATCTTGCACTAGGAATTCTCTTTGGCAGGCCAGTATTTCATCAATACGGTAATGATTGTCTTTAACTTCTCGGTATAGTTTTATGCCATTAGCTTTTAAGTTGTTAAGCAGAGGAGTTAAATCATCAACTTCAATTTGAAAATTCACACCTCTTCCCAGAGGATAATTTAGTGAGGCAATATTCCAGCCATCATCATGTAGTGCTTCAAGCATTAGCTGTGCTTCGCCTAATTCTAGATAGGCGAAATCTGGGGCATCTCGGCGAATAAGTAATCGGAAGCCGAGGATTCTTTGATAAAAATCCAGAGATCGAGAAAAATCAGTGACGGTCAGTTCTGGGACCATACGATTCCAATAGGGTTTATGTTGGCTCATACGTTATTCTTTAGCTCTGCGATATTTTTTCTATTATATAAGTATTTTTCACTCTATGAACAGCTCTGTTTTTCGTAGTAATTGCCATATAAGAAATGCAGAAATTAATCATTAGTAAGAAAAATGTTTTATTTTCTTACCAACCTTGAAGGATGAGGTTTCTTTGATTTCTGTATGGTTTTTATTTTTATAAAAATATTCTTATTATTTTAATGTGTTGTTTTATTGATTTGGTTTAATTGTGTTGTTATATTTTTTTCATTGATTTTTATACGATGTTTATTAACGGTTTTTTCTTAGGTATATAATCGATTTACTTGAGTGTATATAAATTTCTA
The DNA here is from genome assembly GCF_001010285.1 of Photorhabdus thracensis. Taxonomy (GTDB): domain Bacteria; phylum Pseudomonadota; class Gammaproteobacteria; order Enterobacterales; family Enterobacteriaceae; genus Photorhabdus; species Photorhabdus temperata. The sequence goes on from NZ_CP011104.1 coordinate 983,172, forward strand.
TTTTTTATGATTTTTATTTTTTGCGTGATTGGTCACAGATAATTTAAATATTATCTATATCTTAGTGACGGGTTTTAACTGTGGAATAAATTCATTATATGACTTCTATATCTTTACATTATCATCTTATTTGTTCTTGTAATATACAGGCATGGTTTAATGTCGATCACCGTATTTCTAACTATTTCCCTAATTAATTCCTCTAATTGTATCTTTAATTAAATCTTTATTTTTAATCACTGCATTTATTGTGGCGTATTTTTGTGTATTTTTCAGGATTTTTCCTGAATTACGTAGTATAGACAATTATTGGATAAAATATTCATGAAACGTATTCCAGAACCTTTCCGTATTAAAATGGTAGAAAATATCCGTATGACTACGCGTGCGGAACGTGAAAAAGCATTAGAAGAAGCTGGATATAATCCATTCCTGTTACCAAGTGACGCTGTTTATATTGATTTGCTGACAGATTCCGGTACAGGTGCAATGAGTGATCGACAGTGGGCGGGAATGATGATGGGTGATGAGGCTTATGCGGGTTCCCGTAACTATTATCATTTATGTGATAAAGTTAATGCGCTGATTGGCTATCAATATACTATTCCAACTCATCAAGGTCGTGGCGCAGAACAAATTTTATTCCCATCATTAATTGCCCGCAAAAAAGCGCAAGGGGGCGCAACACATCCGGTCTTCATTTCTAATTTCCATTTTGATACCACGGCTGCCCATGTTGAATTAAATGGTGCGAAAGCGATTAACGTTGTTACGCCAAAAGCCTTTGATACAACGACGTATTACGATTGGAAAGGCGATTTTGATATTGATGAATTGAAAAAAACGATTGCCGAACAGGGTGCTGATAATATTGTGGCAATTATCACCACTGTGACTTGTAATAGTTCTGGTGGTCAACCTGTCTCTATCGCTAATATGAAGTCTGTGTATGAGATTGCGAAGCAATACGATATTCCTGTGGTGATTGATTCCGCCCGTTTTTGTGAAAATGCCTGGTTTATTAAGCAAAGAGAAAAAGGCTATGAGAATAAATCAGTCAAAGAGATTGTCAGGGAGATGTATCAATATGGTGATATGCTGACAATGTCAGCTAAAAAAGACCCGATGGTCAATATTGGTGGTCTTTGCTGTTTCCGTGATGATGAAGATCTATTTAACGAAGTGCGTACCCGCTGTGTGCCAATGGAAGGGTTTGTCACTTACGGTGGTCTTGCCGGGCGCGATATGGAGGCTCTGGCAATTGGTCTTGAAGAGGGTATGAATGAAGATTATCTGGCATATCGTATTAATCAGGTGGCTTATTTAGGTAACAGATTAAGGGATGCAGGTATTCCGATTCAGTACCCAACTGGTGGCCATGCTGTATTCGTTGATGCTAAATTATTATTGCCGCATATTCCAGGGGAGCAGTTTCCTGCTCACGCATTGAATAATGAACTGTATCTGGATGCGGGAATAAGAAGTGTCGAAATTGGCTCTTTATTGTTAGGTCGTGATCCGAAAACAGGAAAGCAAAAAGAATCACCAATGGAACTGTTGCGTTTAACTATTCCTCGCCGGGTATATACCAATGATCATATGGATTATATTGCTGAGGCTTTTATTTCGCTGAAAGAGAGAGCAACTCAAATTAGAGGATTAACGTTTACTTATGAGCCTTCAGTATTACGGCATTTTGTTGCAAGATTAAAGCCAGTTAAATAATAAAAAACGGGGTGCTTCTATCTGAAAGCATCCCAAATTTTATTTCGTATATTATAAAGCCACGCGAGGATCACGCACATGGCTACTTTACCGATAAAAAAATCGTCTCCCTCTTTACTTGGCGGCGCAATGATCATTGGCGGAACGATTATTGGCGCAGGCATGTTTTCCTTACCTGTTGTAATGTCAGGAGCATGGTTTTACTGGTCAATCGCTGCTTTGGTGTTTACCTGGTTTTGCATGCTGCACTCAGGGTTAATGATATTGGAGGCCAATCTTAATTATCGGGTTGGCTCAAGTTTCGGGACTATAACAAAAGATCTTTTAGGCGATGGCTGGAATATCATTAATGGTATTACGATTGCTTTTGTTTTATATATACTGACTTATGCTTATATTTCTGCCAGTGGATCGATTATTCAGCATGTCATGCAGGAAATGTCGATAGATTTTTCGCCGCGACTTGCCGGTTTTTTGTTTGCTTTTGCCGTTGCGTTTATTGTCTGGTTAAGTACGAAGGCGGTCAGCCGGATAACCTCTATTATTCTTGGTGCCAAAATATTAACTTTCTTTATGACTTTTGGAGGCTTGATTTATAACGTTAAACCTGCTGTTTTATTTAATACCGCTGAGATTAATCCGACTTATTGGCCTTATGTATTAGCAACCTTACCTTTCTGTCTGGCTTCTTTTGGATATCATGGCAATGTTCCTAGCCTGATGAAATATTATGGAAAAGAACCACAAAAAATAAAGAAATGTCTGTTTATTGGGACGTTAATGGCGTTAGTTCTTTATCTGGTCTGGTTGATTGGAACAATGGGAAATATTCCCCGGTCAAGTTTTATTAAAATTGCGGAACAAGGGGGAAATATTGATGTTCTGGTTCAGTCATTAAGTGGAGGCTTAAATAGTTCAACACTAAATTTATTGCTGACACTTTTTTCTAACTTTGCCGTTGCCAGCTCATTTCTTGGTGTCACGCTGGGACTGTTCGATTACTTGGCTGACTTGTTCAAATTTGATGATACCAAACTGGGACGTTTTAAAACCGCACTGGTGACGTTTTTTCCGCCAATGGTTGGTGGGATGATTTACCCGAATGGTTTTATCTATGCGATTGGCTTCGCTGGCCTTGCTGCGACAGTTTGGGCTGCTATCGTTCCCGCTTTACTCGCCAGAGCATCCCGTAAACGGTTTGGTAGCCCAGCCTATCGGGTTTGGGGTGGCAATGCGATGATCGGCTTGATTTTGCTGTTTGGCGTATTGAATGTCACTGCTCATATCTTATCAAGTTTTAATCTGCTGCCCGTTTATTCATAAAAAAACTCCTGCGGTGGGTGCCGCAGGAGCCTGGTGTTGACGGAGATAAGCTCCGAAAAGGAAGAAAACAAAGCAGGTGTATTTATGTTTTAATTTAGTTTGTTAACTCCCAACATCTTACAGCAAGGTTATTAACAGGAAGTTCTTATGGCTTCCCTTTAGAACACGAGCACCTGACTGCCTTATTTAGTACAACATCCCGACAGATGTACCGTAAGAAGTTGTGACTAATAGAACAATAGCATCAGAATGCACTGTTTTGACAACTTTTTGCCTAGTCATTAATTAGTTGTATACAATCTTTCAGTGTCAGTACTGCTTCTGAACCGGTATTATCGTTGCTGGTCAGACCCATTAATACTTGCTCCTGCTTCAGTGGTTGTTTGTGTTGAATCACAACTTAAGCCATCATCATCTGCTGGTATTCGCTAATCACCTGTTGGCAGAATTCAGGTGAATTCACGTGATGAGGGCTTTTAATTAGTTGTCTGTTTTTCGTTTCTATAAATGCAGACTCAAAAGCGTTAATAAAGGCCTGAGTCGCATCAGGATTCCAGAAGGGGCCACCTTCAATGTCCAGAGCGGAAAAACCGCCTTCAGGAATAATAAATTTTACTTTTCCTTCGCACAGATTAAGCTTTTCAGCAATCCAAATCCCCATTTGACGGTTCTCTTCTGGTACGGTGCGCATTAATGTTACCTGAGAATTGTGGCGGTAAAATTGCCGGTATTTGTAGCGTTCCGGGATAGTATTCAGATGCCCGAAATTTACCATATCCAACGCGCCGCAAGAGCCAATATAAGGTATTTGTGTCCGGGCTATCGCACCCAAACGGTCTGCATCACAGGCCAGAACACCACCAAACAGATAATCACAGACTTCGGTTGTAGTGATATCCAACAGGCTATTCAGCAGACGGCTTTCAGCCAGTTTTTCCATTGTTTTGCCGCCGCTGCCGGTTGCATGGAAAACCAGACAATCATACTGATTATCCAGCTCTTTGGTCAGTAACTGTATGCAAGGTGTTGTGACACCAAACATTGTCAGACCGATAGCTGGCTTATCTTCAACATTGTTCTCTTGGTAGAAATAAACTGCACCTGCAATTTGGTTAGCCGCATTTTTCAATACCTGACGGGAGATACGGTTAAGACCAGATACATCAGTGACTGAATAGAGCATGGCAATATCACTGACACCAACATAACCTGAAACATCACCGGAGGCCATAGTAGAAACCATCAGTTTTGGTATACCTACAGGCAAAGATTGCATTGCGGGTGTAATCAGTGCTGTCCCGCAGGATCCCCCCAGACCTAGAATCGCTAAAACATCAGTTTGTCTTGATAAAAAAATATTAAAAGCGGCTGACATTGCGGAAATTGCTTTCCCCCGATCACCACAGAAAACGGCATCTTTGCCTTGTGGATGATGCTCTGCTACTGTTAATGCAGTGATGTCCGCACCTCTTTCGAGCGGGCCAGATTTAGTAGTTAAATCCACAGTACGAACAGCAAGGCCAGCTTTTTCTATCAGATCCCTGACGTAGAAGATTTCTGCGCTCTTGGTATCAAAAATAGTGGCGATATAGACATAGCCTTGGCTTTTTTTCATTATAATTATGAATACTTCCCTGGTGCTGACTACTAACTCATGGATAGATTATAGACAAGATGAGACTCTAGTATCACTATTATATTACCAAATTGAGACTATCATCTCATTTTACCCATAAATAAATTGAATCAATTTGGGTGTTTTGTAGATAGTTAAGTAGAGTGACGATAGCGAAAAAGAATTTTAACCATAAGCTTTATCTAGAGATTTTTATTGTGAAAGAGTTGTGGCAATGATGGATTCGAATACTAAACCTCACTTTACCGGGACCCGGAAAAAAACGTATGCATTGTTGATAAATGCTGCACTGGAACTTTTTGAGCAGAGAGCGATACCTTCGGTTTCCGAATTGGCGCAGTATGCTGGTGTTTCCAGAGCAACGGCATACCGCTATTTTCCGACCCAAAGCGATTTAATTGACGCAATTGTTGGTGCCAGCCTTGGGCCAATTCTCACCTGGAAACCTTCCAGTGAAAAAACCGAAGAGCGGATTATTGAGCTGTTGGATTTTGCCTATCCCCGAATGTTTCAACATGAAGGTGCATTGCGGGCGGCTCTGTTGGTTTCTTTACAGCAATGGGCTCATGGGCGCGATTTATCCGCGGATAAGCAGGAAAAGAAACTGGTACGCGGGCATCGTAAGGAGATCCTTGCAATGGTGGTTGAACCACTAAAAGGGCATTTTCCACCGGAGACTTTGGAAAATGTTATTCGTTCTTTTTCTCTGATTTATGGCTCTGAAGTCTTTCTGGTAATGAAAGATATTTGGAATATGGATGACGAGCAGGTTATTGAAATCACTAAATGGATGGCAAAAGCCATTATTAATCAGGCGCATAGAGATTCTGAGCTCTAGTTGTTTCTGATAAGCCATTTAATAACTCAGTGTTAAACGGGGCGGATATTTTGCATAGATTTCATATAACTTATGATTATTCTTATGCAAAGTATCCCTGTTTATGCTGAAAGAATAAACAGGGTTGTTAAATCAGGTGATTAAGTTTCACCGCTGTATGCCAAATGAGCATTTGTTACTTATTGAATTTATCTCCTTTATGACTAAGGTTTGTTCATAACCATTCTGCATTTCCATTAAAATTAATTTGATGAAATGACATCATTGTACTTATCTTTCATGATTAAAATTCCCGCCTATAGAAAGCAAAATATTAAAAAAAATACTAAATAAAAAACACAATGTTAAGAATATATTGATTTGTGGTTGCAATAAACACTTTAAAATCTAACAAATCGATAACTAATATAACTATTTCAGATTAATCATGATGAAAATCATAATTAGTCCTTTAATTACACCTATATTTTAGTTTTTCTGACTAATCAGAATTTTACTGCTCAAAATAATAGTTTGAAAAATAGGACAAGTACGAAAATACACTTTAATTACAATTCGAAATTTTTAATTTAACCTTTAAATACAATCAGTTAAATTAATTTTAAAGATTTTCGATATTATATTTAATCCAGTAAAGTGTTGCATTAAATCAATATGCGTGAGAACTTATTTACCAGCCGACCCACGGTGGGTTTTAAATATCATTAAATGTGTCACAGCATATCAGATTGCTATAAATAGACGTTAATTGTTCTCTTCGTCTGTTTCATCTTGTTCGGTTATTTAATCAGGTTTGGTGTGGTTTAACGTAAGTTTACACTTCCTGTCATATATAAAGGAGCCATGAATACTCAACATAAGCTTGATAAAGATAATTTTAATACGGTAATGGAAGGTCTGACACCTTCATTGGAATGACAAGTTGAAAGTGCACTGCCTGGGCAGAGTGGATCAAAAGCTAACTCGACCCGTTTCTGGCCGAAGTTACCTCAAGCTTACTGGTTGTTTACAATATTAATCATAATAAAACAAATATTAATATTTTGTTAAAATTAAAAAATAAATACATGTAATAATTAAACCAAAATAACAATTTAATAAACTGAGTCTATTTATTTGTTTTGAAATATTTTAATGAGAAAAACAGTATCAAAATCAAAGAACATTATAATTTCAATTGACATGATATATATTTAATATTAATAAATTACTATAATTTTTTAATTTATTGTAGTGTTGATTTTTTCGATTTTAATATTGACAAGATTTATCCTAAAGAACCAGGAGGGCGGTAGCGTGGGAAGTAACTTAGAAAAGAAAATTAAAAGTACGAAAAGTAGTAAACAGAAGAAATAGTTTTAATGAGAACGTAAATAGGCTTTTTTTACAGAGTAAGGAAATCATAAAGGCAGAGAAAATTTATCCAGAAAATAATAAAACTATACAATTAGTTTACATATCGATGTTGTGCTTGTTAAAGCTGAAAAATTCAATTTTGAACGCATTTAAAATAGTGAAAGAAATTTTAAGTTAGTTTATCACCTGCAATAATAAAGAATTCCTTCAAGTTCTATAATGAGACGAAATCATTAATAGCTAATCCTCAATGGGATATATTATGGATGAAATTAAATGTTTGGATGTTTTCCCACTGTTTTCTACTCTCCTGCAAAAACTTTGGCAACAAATTACCGAGGATATCGAACGCATTACACCAGAAATGTTGCTACTGACTGAAATAAATCAGTCTGACATTGACGAAATATCAACCAGATAATGGGAGAGATCCAGAACGTTCAGGATATTTATGGGCTTTCGCCGTTGCAGGATGGAATTATGTTTCATCACTTGTTGGAAAATCAGGGCGATTCATATCAAGTGATATTCCGTCTCATCATGTTTTAATAATAAACTTAATTATCCATCTCCGTGACAAATATCAATCGAATTATTTCTATATCATTCTTTTATCTTAATTAAGCATATAAACGTATCACTATATTAGTGTCTGTTATCAAATGTTGTGCCCAATTAGAAATTAGAACGATGTTTGGTTGATAGGGATTCAAGACTTGACACTTTGGAATTATAAAATGAATACGCCACATAGCCACAACCTATCATTAGAAAATCCTCTTACTTCTTCTCATGAACTATCACTTAGTTCTACTCAACAAGTCATTTGGCTTGACCAAATTCTTCATCCTGACTCCCCCAATTACAACATTAGTACATTGGTCTGTATTGATGGAGATCTGGATGAAGTATTGTTCACTCAGGCTCTTGAAGCCGTTGTTTCTCGCCATGACACATTGCGCTTACGGCTTGTGGATACCCACGGATTACCTCGCCAAAAACTCGTCGATACTTCCTCCGTATCTTTAGCTGTGCACGATTTTTCACACTATGCTGATGCAGAAGCCCAAGCCACACAGCAAGTGCACGCTACTTTTATACGCCCGTTCCATTTGTATGGGGAGCTGTGGCGTTCTGAGTTGCTGCGAGTCAGTGATACACGCTGGTACTGGCAATTTTGCTGTCATCATTTGATCTCAGATGGTCTGGGTTTGAGGCTGGTTATCAAAGATCTTGCAGATAATTACAATCGTTTGGTCAAAGGGGATACATTAGCAGACGTTGCTCCTTCCTACCTTGACTTTATTGTTGAAGATCGTACCTATCTTGACTCCAAATTACACGCGCGCGACCTGCAATTTTGGCTGGAACGCTATGAAAAACTGCCTCCAGCCCTAATTCCGCCCTCAAATCCAGGCACATCTGTCACTCACTCGCCGGCAAAACCCGTTCTTTGGCAGCTGGACGCAACACTTTTTCAACAGATTGAAGATACAGTGGCCGCTCATGGATTCTCTATCCTCCATTTTATGTATGCCGTTCTGGCTTGCTATTTCGCACGCAGTACAAACACAGAAGAGATTGTTATTGGCATTCCAGTGCACAATCGCAAAAATGCGAAACAGAAATGTACCCTAGGGACATTTTCGTCAGTCATTCCCATTGGAGTGACTATTCACTCTAAAGACTCTTTCCTTGATGTTATGCACAAGGTCGCAGCAGAGTTACGTCGTTGCTATAAGTATCAGCGGCTACCCATTACAGAAATTAACCAGCATACACAGATAAAACAGAAAACAGGACGTGCCCAACTTTTTGATATCACACTGTCGCTTGAGTTGTTCAACACCAATTTTAATATGCAACAAGCTGTCACAACGCTTAAAGCGTCACATCGTGGTGCAATGTTCCCCCTTGCAATAGCTATATACCAATACACATTTACCCACCTTGAAAAGGTAAGCCAGCCTGTCACAATCGAATTCAATTACAATACTAATTACCTGAATCACGAAGAAGTCATTGCCCTCCAGGCTCGTTTAGCCCTATTAGTAGAAGCCGCCATAACTTCTTTAGATAGGCCGATTGGGAATGCCCCTCTCTTACCTTCGTGGGAGCGTCAGCAATTATTGATGGATTTCAACGCAACCAAAGTTGATTTTCCACAAAACACACTGATACATCAGCTGTTTGAGCAACAGGTTGAACGCACTCCTGATGCCATTGCCGTGGTATTTGAAACACAATCAATTAACTACAATGAACTGAATCATCGGGCCAATCGTTTAGCGCATTATCTGATTTCTTTAGGCGTACAGCCCGATGAGCGGGTCGCTATTTGTGTTGAACGTAGTCTGGATATGATAGTGGGGCTGCTGGCTATTCTCAAGGCTGGCGGCGCCTATGTGCCCCTCGATCCGACCTATCCGTCTGAGCGACTGACCTATATGCTGGATGATGTGGAACCAGTGGCTCTGCTGACTCAGTCTTCACTCATTGAAAAACTGAATAGCCATCTGCCTACCGTGGTATTTGATACCCCGGTCTTGTCCGCCTTTGATAAAAAATCGGCAGAAAATCCCAATACTCAGGCCCAAAAACTGACCTCAAACCATCTGGCTTATGTGATTTATACCTCCGGCTCTACCGGGCAACCTAAAGGAGTCATGGTAACACACAGGAATGTTATTAATCTTTATACTGGACTAGGTCTTCATACTGGATTGAATAACACAGAACAGCCATATCGTGTAGCCGTAAATGCCAGTCTGGTATTTGATGCTTCAGTACAAAATTGGATCCAAGTGTTGTCAGGCCACACGTTAGTTATTGTCCCTGAGAACATGCGCCCAGATGGGGACATGCTATGGCAATATTTTGCCAGTCAAGCAGTGGATGTCTTCGACTGCACGCCAGTCCAATTGCAATGGTTACTGAATGCTGGTTTAGGCTCTTCTTCTGATTATCAGCCTAAGCTCGTGTTGATTGGTGGTGATGCCATTTCACCTTTAGTTTGGTCCAGATTGCAACAAATCACGACTTCCCGATTTCTTAACCTATACGGGCCAACAGAATGTACGGTAGATGCCACTGTCTGCCCGATTGATATCACGTTATCACAACCCTCTATTGGTCGCCCTATCGCCAATACCCAAATCTATATTCTAGATACACAAGGCCAACCCGTGCCTTTTGGTGTAACCGGCGAAATTTATATTGCGGGTGCCGGGGTGGCCCGGGGTTATCTGAACCGCCCTGAATTGACTATCGAGCGTTTCTTGACTGATCCGTTTACCTCAGATCCTGATGCCCGCATGTACAAAACCGGTGACCTTGGACGCTGGTTACCTGACGGTAATATTGAGTACATCGGCCGTAATGATTTTCAGATCAAATTACGTGGATTCCGCATTGAACTGGGTGAAATCGAAGCCCATCTCATTCAATGTCCGGGAGTGCGGGAGGCTATTGTCATTTCTCGTGAAGATACCCCCAATAATACACGGCTGGTTGCCTATATTCAGCCTCAGCCCGGTATTAAGCTTGTCCCGGCTGAGCTACGTCAGCAACTTGTTTTGCAATTAGCTGAATATATGCTGCCCAGTGCATTCGTGATATTGGAAACTTTCCCGCTGACTCTCAACGGTAAACTCGATCGTAAAGCACTACCAGCACCTGATCAATCAGCAGTAATAACGCGTAGCTATGAAGCCCCCAGTGGGGAACGGGAAACAAAACTGGCTGAGCTTTGGCAAGACTTACTGGGATTGAAATGTGTTGGCCGTCAAGATCATTTCTTTGAACTCGGTGGTCATTCACTGATGGCGGTCAGCCTGATTGAACGACTGCGTAATGATGGATGGCTGCTTGATGTTCGCGGCGTTTTTTCCGCACCCGTGCTTGCTGACATGGCTCAGGCTATCCAGATAAATCAAGATAACTCTGTTTTTATTGTGCCACCCAACCGTATTCCTAAAAACTGCACCGCTATTACTCCCGACTTGTTGCCCTTAGTAACATTATCTCAAGCAGAAATCGACACGATTACAAAAACTGTAGTTGGCGGCGCGGCCAATGTGCAGGATATCTATCCGCTCGCACCGCTACAGGAAGGCATACTGTTCCATCACCGCCTACAGGAGCAAGGCGATACATACCTGTTAAATAGTCTGATTGCTTTTGATAACCGTCAGCGTCTTGATACCTTCCTTGATGCTTTGCAAAAAGTCATTGATCGCCACGATATCCTGCGTACCGCTATCTGCTGGCAGGGACTGACCCAACCCGTACAAGTGGTCTGGCGACAAGCCTCGCTATCAGTGATGACTTTCGTGCCTATCTCAGCAGACAATGTGCAAGCCCAGTTACAGACCCACACCGACCCACGTCAACGCCGATTTGATCTAAGTCAGGCACCGTTACTGAGCGCCGATATCGCTCATGATCCGGTCAGTCACGAGTGGCTGCTGGCGCTGAGTTACCATCATTTGGTCTGCGACCATATGACACTGGAACTTATCGCCAGTGAAATCCATCTATTACTGCAAGGACTCACTGACGAACTGCCTAATCCGCTACCATACTGTAACTTCATTGCCCAGACCTTGAATGTACCGTCTTCAGTTCATGAAGACTATTTTCGTGCCCGACTCGCCGATATTGATACACCAACGACACCATTTGGTCTGTTTAATGTACAGAATGGTGCTCACGATATTATCGAAGCCCATTTATTGCTGGACAGCACTCTGGCACGAGCGATCCGTACTCAGGCCCGCCACTTAGGAGTCAGTGCAGGGGTACTATTCCATGTTGCCTGGGCGCAAGTATTAGCACAGACCAGCGGCTGTGATGATGTGGTTTTCGGTTCCGTGCTGCTGGGTCGCCTGCGAGGTTACGCTGGGTCTGATCGAGTCATGGGAATGTTTATCAATACCCTACCGGTGCGGGTATCCCTTGCTAATCACAGTGTATTGGAAATGGTGCAGACCACCTACCGTGATCTAGCGATGCTGTTGGAACATGAGCAGGCTCCGCTGGCATTAGCCCAACGCTGTAGTGGTGTTACCCCGCCATTACCGCTGTTCAACACTTTACTCAACTACCGTCATAATCAATCAAACATAGATAATATTACCTCGGACGGTACCCGCTTGCTAACCACAATAGAACGTAACAACTATCCGCTCACTCTCTCGGTAGATGATCTAGGTGAAGATTTTAGTCTGTTGGTTCAAAGCGTTGCGGAGATCGATCCCGCTCGAATAGCAGGTTACTTGACCACAGTCATGGGTAATCTGATCGAAACCTTGGCTACTGACCCTCAGCAGCCTATTTGTCGCCTGCCAATCTTGTCCGCCAATGAGCGTCAGCAATTGCTGATGGATTTCAATGCGACCAAAACTGACTTTCCACAAAACGCACTGGTACACCAATTGTTTGAACAACAGGCTGAACACACTCCTGACGCCATTGCTGTGGTGTTCGAAGGACGCGCTCTCAGCTACAAGGAACTTAACTGCCGTGCTAATTGTCTAGCCCACGACTTGCTTGCGTTGGGGGTAAAACCTGATGACCGGGTGGCCATCTGTGCTGAACGCAGTCCAGAGATGGTGGTGGGGTTATTGGCTATTCTCAAGGCTGGTGGTGCCTATGTACCACTGGATCCAACCTATCCGGCCGAACGACTGGCCTATATGCTGGATGATGCGGCGCCAGTCGCACTACTTACTCAAGCAGCCCTGAGGGAAACACTGGGCAGCAACCTGCCTACTGTAGTGCTTGATGTCCAACAACTATCTATTTTTGATAAAGCGTCAGCAGAAAACCCCGATGTTCGGGCATTGGGATTGACCTCACACAGTCTGGCGTATGTGATCTATACCTCAGGTTCCACCGGGCAACCCAAAGGAGTTATGGTTGAGCATGGCGGATTCAGAAATTACCTACAGTGGGCTCTTAGACACTATGCTAATGCAAATCGACTAAACAGTATTGTGTCATCACCGGTGGCCTTTGATGCGACTGTCACCAGTATTTACCTGCCCCTGCTTTGTGGCGGTAGAATACAACTGCTCCGTGACGGACAAGAATTGATCGAGTTGATACCCACCCTGTTATCTATGGATGCCACTACTCTGGTCAAGATCACCCCAACCCATTTTGCTGTGGTTGGTCAGGAATTGCTGACGGCAAAACAAACTTGTCCTGCGCACTATTTCATTGTGGGGGGAGAGCCTCTCTCTAGTTCAACCGTAGCACTTTGGCGTGAACTTTCTCCTGAATCACGCATTGTCAATGAGTACGGCCCAACCGAAACCGTGGTGGGTTGCATCACGTTTGATGCCTATGAGCTGAATAGTTTCACTCGCAATGTTCCTATTGGCCGCCCAATCGCCAATACCCAAATCTATATTCTGGATGTACAAGGTGAACCCGTACCTCTCGGTGTTATCGGTGAGATCTATATTGGCGGCACCGGTGTGGCCCGCGGCTACCTTAACCGCCCAGAGTTGACAGCAGAACGCTTTATTCCCGACCCGTTCTCAACCGTATCTGGTGCCCGGCTGTATAAAACCGGCGACCTCGGCCGCTGGTTGCCGGACGGCAATATCGAATACCTCGGCCGTAACGATTTTCAGGTCAAGCTGCGCGGCTTCCGCATTGAGCCGGGTGAAATCGAAACCCAACTTGTTCAGTATCCGGGTGTAGAAGAAGCCGTTGTCGTCGCCCGCGAAGATATTCCGGGCGACACCCGTCTGGTGGCCTATCTCCGGCCTCAGTCCGGCGTTGAATTAGTGCCGGCGGATTTACGCCGGCAATTGGCACAGCATCTGGCCGACTATATGCTGCCCAGTGCCTTTGTGATGCTGGAGAGCTTCCCGCTCACGCCCAATGGCAAACTCGACCGCAAATCACTGCCAGCACCCGACCAGTCTGCCGTGGCAATGCATGCCTATGAAGCGCCCGTTGGCAAACTGGAAACAACGCTCGCCCAGATCTGGCAAGACCTGCTGGGGCTGGCGTGTGTCGGGCGTTATGACCATTTCTTCAAACTCGGCGGGCATTCATTACTCGCAGTTCAATGCACGACACGTGTACGCCAAGAGTTAGCTTTGGATCTGCCGCTGGCTCAGCTTTTTGCCCAGCCTGTCCTGATTGACCTCGCCCGGGCACTCACTGCTGCCTCAGTCACCGCCCGGGCTGTTATCCCTGCGGCCGATCACAGCTTGCCTCTGCCACTCTCTTTTGCCCAGCAGCGATTGTGGTTCCTCGGCCAACTCGATTCCGCTGCCAGCCAGGCCTACCATATTCCCGCGGTATTGCAGCTTTCCGGTCAGCTTGACCCGCAGGCCCTCACTGCGGCACTCGATAGCCTTGTCGCCCGCCAAGCGAGCCTGCGTACCCACTTTACGCTGGTTGACGGTCAGCCCTGCCAGCAGATAGCGCCTACAGACATCGGCTTTTCACTCTCCTGTCCGGATCTACGTTCCCTGAACGCAACGGCCCGTGCCAAGCGCGTTGCCGAACTCACCGAATATGAGGCCTATACGCCCTTCGATCTCACTCAGGGCCCGCTGATCCGCGGTCAATTGCTGCACTTGGCCGATGAGGAGCATGTGCTGCTGTTTACTCAGCATCATATCATCTCCGACGGCTGGTCCACCGGCATCATGGTCCGTGAGCTGGCGACGCTTTATCAGGCCGCTCTTGCGGGTCAGGATGCCGCTTTACCGCCTCTGCCTATCCAGTATGCCGACTATGCCGTCTGGCAGCGCAATGAGTTGCAGGGAGACCGCCTTACCGAACAACGTGATTTCTGGTGTGCCCGATTGCAGGGCGCGCCCGCCTTGCTGGAATTGCCCACGGACCGCCCACGCCCGTCAGTACAGCGTTATGCCGGCAGCCGGGTGCCTTTCCATCTGGATGCTGAAGTCCTCACTTCCCTCAAGGCACTGGGGCAACGTCAGGGCACGACCCTGTTTATGACCCTGCTCGCGGCCTGGACTGTTGTACTTGCCCGCCTCAGCGGTCAGGACGATATCGTCATCGGTACCCCCGTGGCCAACCGCCAGAACAGCGAAACCGAAGCATTAATTGGTTTTTTCGTCAATATGCTGGCTTTGCGTATCGAACCCGGTCAGTGCCACACGGTGGCGGAACTGCTTGCTCAGGTTCGCGAACGCACACTGGCGGCCTATGCCCATCAGGACCTGCCTTTCGAACAGGTGGTAGATGCATTGCAGCCGGCCCGCAGCCTGAGTTACAGCCCTGTTTTCCAGGTCATGCTGGCGCTGAACAACACCCCGGCTCAGGCGTTGAAGTTGCCCGGTCTGGCACTCGCCCTCGTTGAGCAACCGCAGCGCAGCAGCCAATTTGATCTGACTCTGTCGCTGACTGAAACCGACGCCGGTTTAGTGGGGGGGCTGGAATATGCGACCGACCTGTTTGAGCGGGAGACCGTGGTTCGCATAGCGGGTTACCTTGAGAACGTGCTGACAGCAATGGTCGCGGATGTGACGCAAGCGCTTTCATCTCTGCCTATACTACCGGTCACAGAGCAGCAACAACTGCTGATGGATTTCAACGCCACACAGGCGGATTTCCCACAGGCCGCCCTGATCCATGAATTGTTCGAACAACAGGCGGCACGTACCCCGGATGCCATTGCTGTGGTGTTTGAAGAACACGCTCTCAGCTATGACGAACTGAACCGCCGCGCCAACCGGCTGGCCCATCACCTGCTGACCCTCGGCGTACAGCCGGATGACCGGGTCGCCATCTGCGCCGAGCGCAGTCTGGAGATGGTGGTGGGATTATTGGCCATCCTTAAGGCCGGCGGTGCCTATCTGCCGCTCGATCCGGCTTATCCGGCCGAACGGCTGGCCTATATGCTCAGTGATGCGGCACCCGTGGCTTTGCTGACTCAGTCCGCGCGGGTTGAAATACTGGACAGCAGCCTGCCTACCGTGGTGCTAGATGCCCGCTCACCGTCTGTCTTTGACGGGACGCCGGACAGCAACCCCAACAGCCGGGCACGGGGACTGACTTCACAGCATCTGGCCTATGTGATTTATACCTCCGGCTCTACCGGCCAGCCCAAAGGGGTGATGAACAGCCACCGGGCCCTGTGTAACCGTCTGGTCTGGATGCAGGCTGCCTATCGCCTGACGCCCGATGACCGTGTCTTGCAGAAAACCCCGTTCAGTTTCGATGTGTCCGTCTGGGAATTCTTCTGGCCCCTGCTCTGGGGGGCTCGTCTGGTGATGGCCCGCCCCGAAGGCCACAAAGACGCGGGGTATTTGGCCCGGTTGATTGAGACCGCCGGTATTACCACATTGCACTTTGTGCCTTCCATGTTACAGCAGTTTGTGCAGAGGGTTTCGCCGGAGCACACCTGCGCCTCCCTCAAACGGGTGATTTGCAGTGGTGAGGCCTTGCCGCCAGAGCTGCAACAGCGCTTTTTCTCCCACTTTGAGGCCGAATTGCACAACCTGTATGGCCCAACCGAAGCCGCGATTGATGTCACCTATTGGGCCTGTCAGCGCGAGGATAAACGCCACTTTGTCCCCATTGGCCGCCCGATTGCCAATACCCAACTCTATATTCTGGATACACAGGGTCAGCCCGTGCCGCTCGGTGTGGCCGGTGAAATCCATATCGGTGGGGTAGGGGTGGCCCGCGGTTACCTGAACCGTCCGGCACTGACAGCGGAACGTTTTATCCCGGACCCGTTCTCCCGCGCCCCGGATGCCCGCCTGTATAAAACCGGCGACCTCGGCCGCTGGCTACCCGACGGCAGTATCGAATACCTGGGCCGTAACGACTTTCAGGTCAAGCTGCGTGGCTTCCGTATTGAGCTGGGGGAAATAGAAGCGCGCCTGACCCAGTGTCCGGGAGT
Source organism: Photorhabdus thracensis (assembly GCF_001010285.1). Classification (GTDB taxonomy): domain Bacteria; phylum Pseudomonadota; class Gammaproteobacteria; order Enterobacterales; family Enterobacteriaceae; genus Photorhabdus; species Photorhabdus temperata. The sequence continues at coordinate 999,951 of NZ_CP011104.1, forward strand.
GGAGGAAGCGGTCGTTATCGCCCGCGAAGATATCCCGGGTGACAAACGGTTAGTGGCCTATGTCCGGCCGCAGGCGGGTGCTGCACTGGTGCCGGCGGATTTACGCCCGCAACTGGCACAGCACCTGACCGACTACATGCTGCCCAGTGCCTTTGTGATGCTGGCGGCTTTCCCGCTGACCCCGAACGGCAAGCTGGACCGCAAGGCGCTGCCCGCGCCTGACCAGTCAGCAGCCGTCACCCGTGACTATGAAGCCCCTGTGGGTGAACGGGAAACCACGCTGGCGCAGATTTGGCAAAACCTGCTGGGGCTGGCACGCATCAGCCGGCACGACCACTTCTTCGAACTCGGCGGCCACTCGCTGATGGCGGTCAGCCTGATTGAACAACTGCGCAATGCCGGCTGGCTGCTTGATGTGCGCAGTGTCTTCTCCGCGCCCGTATTGACCGACATGGCGCAGGCTATCCGGACGGAGCAGGGGGAAGCGGCTTTTATTGTGCCGCCCAACCGGATCCCTGACGGCAGCACCGTGCTCACGCCTGAGATGTTACCGCTGGTCACGCTGTCTCAGGCGGAAATTGATGCCATTGCCGACTCCGTGGCGGGCGGGGCAGGCAATGTGCAGGATATCTATCCGCTGGCACCGCTACAGGAGGGCATTCTGTTCCACCATCGGTTGCAAGAGCAAGGCGATGCTTATCTGTTGCACCATGTCATCGCCTTTGATACCCAGGAACGCCTTGAGGCTTTCCTTTGGGCGCTGCAACGGGTGATAGACCGCCATGATATCCTGCGTACCGCTGTCTGCTGGCAGGGATTGACACAGCCTGTGCAGGTGGTCTGGCGTCAGGCGCCACTGTCAGTGGCCACTTTTGTGCCCGCTTCCGCAGAAAATGTGCTGGCCCAATTGCAGGCGCACACCGATCCGTGTCGGTGTCATATTGATTTGAGTCAAGCCCCGTTAATTACCACCAATATTGTTCAAGCTCCTGCCAGTAGTGAATGGCTGTTGGCCCTGAACTTCCATCATCTAATTGGCGATCATATGACGCTGGAGCTTATTGTCGCCGAGGTTCGTTTGCTGTTGCAGGGGCAGACAGAAGCCCTACCTGCTGCCCTACCTGCTGCACTACCTTACCGCGACTTTATCGCTCAAATCCTGAGCGTGCCAGCCTCCGTGCATGAGAACTATTTCCGCGCCCGACTCGCTGATGTCGATGCCCCAACAGCCCCCTTTGGCTTGCTTAATGTACAGGGTAACGGTGAGGATATGACTGAGGCCCATTTGCTATTGGATACCACACTAGCGCAAGCAATACGTATGCAGGCTCGCCGTCTGGGTATCAGCCCAAGTGTTTTATTCCACGTCGCCTGGGCTCAGGTGCTGGCACAAACCAGCGACCGTGACGACGTAGTCTTCGGGACTGTGCTGCTTGGCCGTCTGCAAGGCTCAGCCGGCGCTGATCAAGTGATGGGGATGTTTATCAATACCCTGCCAATGCGGGTATCCCTTGCTAATCGCAGTGTACTGGAAGTTGTGCGTGCCACCTATCGCGATCTGACCGCGCTGTTGGAGCATGAACAAGCCCCCCTGACGCTGGCACAGGGCTGTAGCGGCGTGAACCCACCGCTACCGCTCTTTAGCACCCTGCTTAACTACCGCCATAGCCAGCCAGGTACGGCTAATAAGGTTTGGGACGGTATGCGTATATTGACCACAGAAGAACGCACTAACTATCCGTTGACCCTCTCGGTAGATGATCTGGGGGAGGATTTCAATTTGATAACCCAGAGCGTTGCAGGCGTTGATCCCGTCCGAGTGGTGGATTATTTAGCTACAACCATCAGCCGCCTGATTGAAGTGCTGAAAACCGAGCCACAGCAGCCTATTCTGAGCCTGCCGATCCTGCCTGCCGCTGAGCGTCAGCAGCTTTTGGTCGATTTCAATGCCACACAAGCGGACTTCCCGCAGGCAGCCCTGATCCATGAACTGTTCGAACAACAGGTTAAACGTACCCCTGACGCCATCGCCGTAGTGTTTGAAGGTTTGTCATTGAGTTATGCCGAACTGAACCAGCGCGCTAACCAACTGGCACACGCCCTGATTGAGTTTGGTGTACGTTCCGATGATCGCGTTGCAATTTGTGTTGAACGCAGTCTGGATATGGTGATTGGCATACTAGGCATATTAAAAGCCGGGGCGGGTTATGTTCCGCTCGATCCCGCATACCCTAGCGAACGGCTGACGCATGTCTTATCTGACAGTGCACCAAAATTACTACTCACCCAGCAGCATTTACGGACGCATTTACCGATAGCCGATATCCCTGTCTGGTTACTGGACAATGTCAAACACTTGAACACGGTTGCTCAACAATCTGTTGCCAATCCTGATCCGGTACAACAGGGATTACAAGCGCACCATTTGGCTTATGTTATCTATACTTCTGGCTCTACTGGGTTGCCTAAAGGCGTGATGATCGAGCACCGTAACGTGGTGAATTTTACTCATGCCCAATGCCAGATCAGTGAACTCAAATCCACTGATCGTATCCTGCAATTTGCCACGATTGCCTTTGATACAGCTGTGTCTGAAATTTTTCCAACACTGACTGTCGGTGCCACCTTAATTCTGCGCCCAGCGCATATTCGGATACCAGACACCGCCTTTAGCCATTTCTTGCAAGAACAGGCCATCAGTGTGGTAGATCTACCGACTGCCTTTTGGCACCAGTGGGTACAGGAGATGAAAGCTGGCCGCTGTGATATCAGTCCTTCTCTGCGCTCAATCACGGTTGGTGGTGAGAAAGCCGAATACCGTCATCTTATCGACTGGCAATCCATGCCTGAAACTCAGCACTGCCGCTGGGTCGATACTTACGGGCCAACCGAAACCACCGTTATCACCACTTCGCTGGCCTTGGAGGGTGGCGAGGTACTGGACGCAACAGAAACGCTGTCAATTGGTCGCCCGATTACCAATACCCGCATTTATATTCTCGATACACAAGGACAACCTGTGCCACTCGGCGTCACTGGAGAAATCTATATTGCCGGTGCGGGAGTTGCCCGTGGCTATCTGAATCGCCCTGAGCTTACCGCTGAACGTTTTGTCTCCGACCCATTCAGTTCTCAACCGAATGCCAGAATGTATAAGACCGGCGATCTGGGGTGCTGGCAGCCAAATGGTACGATCGTCTATCTCGGTCGCAATGACTTCCAAGTCAAGATCCGTGGATTCCGCATTGAACTGGGGGAAATAGAGACACAATTGGCCGGTTGCGCGGGTGTTAAGGATGCTGTAGTTATCGCACGTGAAGAAGATAATGGCGAAAAACATTTGGTCGCGTATCTCGTGCCACAGCCTGACATCACGCTGGATGCCATCAACCTGCGCGAACAGCTGAGTACCCGCCTGGCGGATTATATGCTCCCCAGCGCCTTTGTGATGCTGGAGACCTTCCCGCTGACTCCGAACGGAAAACTAGATCGCAAGGCACTACCGGCTCCGGATCAGACCGCCATTGCCAGCCGCGAATATCAGACACCTCAGAGTGAAATGGAACAGCAACTGGCAGCTATCTGGCAAACTTTGCTGGGGCTGGAGCAGGTTGGACGTCACGACAATTTCTTTGAGCTGGGGGGACATTCACTGCTAGTCGTCAGCTTGATTGAACAACTACGCCAACGTGATCTGACCCTTGATGTTAGCGCTGTCTTCGCATCACCGACCCTGACGGCGATGGCTGCTCGCCTGACAACAGAAGTAGCTGGAAATACTGCACTGAATGTACCACCCAACCTCATTAGTACTGATTGTGACACCATTACGCCAGACATGCTGCCACTGATAGCATTATCTCAGGCGGAAATCGACACGGTTGTCAAGACTGTGGTTGGCGGTGCCGCCAATGTGCAGGATATCTATCCGCTTGCTCCGTTACAGGAAGGTATTCTGTTCCATCACCAGCTACAGGAGCAAGGTGATGTCTACTTGTTAAATAGTCTGATTGCCTTTGATAGCCGTACTCGTCTCGACGCTTTCCTTGATGCCTTGCAACAAGTGATTAATCGCCACGATATCTTGCGCACAGCCGTCTGTTGGCAAGGACTGACGCAGCCTGTTCAGGTGGTCTGGCGTCAGGCTCCGTTGTCGGTCACCACTTTTGTCCCGACCTCCTCAGATAATGTGTTGGCTCAGTTACAGGCGCACACCAACCTACGTCGGCTTAACTTGAGTCAGGCACCTCTGTTCACCGCTGATATTGCACTCGATCCAGTCAGCAATGAGTGGCTATTGGCCCTAAATTTCCATCATTTGATCGGCGATCATATAACGATGGAGCTTATCGCTGACGAAGTCCGCTTATTGTTGCAGGAACAAGCAGAAACCTTGCCAACCCCGTTACCTTACCGCAACTTTATTGCCCAGACTCTGAGCGTGCCGCTTTCAGCACATGAGGCATATTTCCGCGCCCGACTGGCCGATATCGATACACCAACAGCCCCTTTCAGCCTACTTAACGTACAGGGCGATGGTGAAGGCATAACCGAAACGCATCTTCCTCTAGATCATGCACTGGCACAGGCAATCCGCAGTCAGTCCTGCCGTCTGGGTATCACACCGGGTGTGTTGTTCCATGTTGCCTGGGCACAGGTGCTGGCGCAGACTAGCGGCCGTGATGATGTAGTCTTTGGTTCCGTGCTGCTGGGTCGTCTGCAAGGCTCTGCCGGGGCCGATCGGGTGATGGGAATGTTTATCAATACCCTGCCAGTACGAGTGTCCCTTGCTGGCCGCAGTGTACTGGAAGTGGTGCAGGCCACCTACCATGATTTGACGGCACTGCTTGAACATGAGCAGGCTCCTTTAGCACTAGCCCAACGTTGTAGCAGTGTGACACCGCCGATGCCATTGTTCAGCGCTCTACTCAATTACCGCCATAGCCAGCCAGACGCAGACGATACAACTTGGGACGGCATGCGTCTGTTGGCGGCAGAAGAGCGCACTAACTACCCGCTGACCCTCTCGGTCGATGACTTTGGGGAAGATTTCAGTCTGGTAGTCAAAACTGTCGCAGCAGTCGATCCCGTCCGGGTAGCGGGTTATCTGGTCACAGCCATCAGTGGCTTGGTTGAAGCCCTGACGAATGAACCCCAGCAGCTTGCTTTGAATCTATCAATCCTGCCTGCTACTGAGCGCAAGCAGTTACTAGTGGATTTCAATGACACAGAGACTGACTTCCCACGGGAAGCTCTGATCCATGAACTGTTTGAACAACAAGTGGTGTGCACCCCAGACGCTATCGCCGTGGTGTTTGAAGAACAGTCTCTCAGTTACAGTGAACTGAATCGCCGTGCCAATTGCCTGGCTCATCATCTGCTCGCCATAGGTGTACGCCCGGATGATCGGGTGGCTATCTGTGTTGAACGTAGCCTGGAGATGATGGTGGGGCTACTGGCTATTCTCAAGGCTGGCGGCGCTTACGTACCACTGGATCCGACCTATCCGGCCGAGCGGCTGGCTTACATGCTCGACGATGCCGCACCAGTGGCCCTGCTCACTCAATCCACACTGGTTGAAATGCTGGACAGCAATCTGCCCAGTATATTACTTGATGCCCAGTTGCCATCTATCTTTGATGAGAAACTGGAAAATAATCTTGATATTCAGACGCTGGGGCTAACTTCACGCCATCTGGCCTATGTGATTTATACCTCTGGTTCTACAGGGCGACCCAAAGGGGTAATGGTGGAACACAGGAATGTTATCAATCTTTACACAGGATTAAATATAGCATTTGCCCTCAAGCAACCGTGCCGCATAGCAATGAATGCCAGTATTGTATTCGACGCATCGGTGAAAAGCTGGCTCCAGTTGCTTTCTGGCCATACATTGGTCATCGTCCCTGAAGCCCTTCGTACCGATGGTCAGACACTTTGGCGCTATTTTGCACGGCATGCTGTGGATATGTTTGACTGCACACCGATCCAATTGCAATGGCTACTAGAAGCAGGTTTGGGAACAACCTCCGGTTATCAACCCAAGCTGGCACTGATCGGTGGTGATAGCATTCCTCCTTTAGTGTGGTCCAAATTGCAACATATAAAAACCACCCGCTTCATCAACGTCTATGGACCAACAGAATGTACGGTAGATGCTAGTATCTGTCCGGTTAATTTATCGCTGTCGCAGCCTAGCATCGGTCGGCCAATCGCCAATACCCAAATCTATATTCTGGATGTACAAGGTGAACCCGTACCTCTCGGTGTTATCGGTGAGATCTATATTGGCGGCACCGGTGTGGCCCGCGGCTACCTTAACCGCCCAGAGTTGACAGCAGAACGCTTTATTCCCGACCCGTTCTCAACCGTATCTGGTGCCCGGCTGTATAAAACCGGCGACCTCGGCCGCTGGTTGCCGGACGGCAATATCGAATACCTCGGCCGTAACGATTTTCAGGTCAAGCTGCGCGGCTTCCGCATTGAGCCGGGTGAAATCGAAACCCAACTTGTTCAGTATCCGGGTGTAGAAGAAGCCGTTGTCGTCGCCCGCGAAGATATTCCGGGCGACACCCGTCTGGTGGCCTATCTCCGGCCTCAGTCCGGCGTTGAATTAGTGCCGGCGGATTTACGCCGGCAATTGGCACAGCATCTGGCCGACTATATGCTGCCCAGTGCCTTTGTGATGCTGGAGAGCTTCCCGCTCACGCCCAATGGCAAACTCGACCGCAAATCACTGCCAGCACCCGACCAGTCTGCCGTGGCAATGCATGCCTATGAGGCGCCCGTTGGCAAACTGGAAACAACGCTCGCCCAGATCTGGCAAGACCTGCTGGGGCTGGCGTGTGTCGGGCGTTATGACCATTTCTTCAAACTCGGCGGGCATTCATTACTCGCAGTTCAATGCACGACACGTGTACGCCAAGAGTTAGCTTTGGATCTGCCGCTGGCTCAGCTTTTTGCCCAGCCTGTCCTGATTGACCTCGCCCGGGCACTCACTGCTGCCTCAGTCACCGCCCGGGCTGTTATCCCTGCGGCCGATCACAGCTTGCCTCTGCCACTCTCTTTTGCCCAGCAGCGATTGTGGTTCCTCGGCCAACTCGATTCCGCTGCCAGCCAGGCCTACCATATTCCCGCGGTATTGCAGCTTTCCGGTCAGCTTGACCCGCAGGCCCTCACCGCGGCACTCGATAGCCTTGTCGCCCGCCAAGCGAGCCTGCGTACCCACTTTACGCTGGTTGACGGTCAGCCCTGCCAGCAGATAGCGCCTACAGACATCGGCTTTTCACTCTCCTGTCTGGATCTACGTTCCCTGAACGCAACAGCCCGTGCCAAGCGCGTTGCCGAACTCACCGAATATGAGGCCTATACGCCCTTCGATCTCACTCAGGGCCCGCTGATCCGCGGTCAATTGCTGCACTTGGCCGATGAGGAGCATGTGCTGCTGTTTACCCAGCATCATATCATCTCCGACGGCTGGTCCACCGGCATCATGGTCCGTGAGCTGGCGACGCTTTATCAGGCCGCTCTTGCGGGTCAGGATGCCGCTTTACCGCCTCTGCCTATCCAGTATGCCGACTATGCCGTCTGGCAGCGCAATGAGTTGCAGGGAGACCGCCTTACCGAACAACGTGATTTCTGGTGTGCCCGATTGCAGGGCGCGCCCGCCTTGCTGGAATTGCCCACGGACCGCCCACGCCCGTCAGTACAGCGTTATGCCGGCAGCCGGGTGCCTTTCCATCTGGATGCTGAAGTCCTCACTTCCCTCAAGGCACTGGGGCAACGTCAGGGCACGACCCTGTTTATGACCCTGCTCGCGGCCTGGACTGTTGTACTTGCCCGCCTCAGCGGTCAGGACGATATCGTCATCGGTACCCCCGTGGCCAACCGCCAGAACAGCGAAACCGAAGCATTAATTGGTTTTTTCGTCAATATGCTGGCTTTGCGTATCGAACCCGGTCAGTGCCACACGGTGGCGGAACTGCTTGCTCAGGTTCGCGAACGCACACTGGCGGCCTATGCCCATCAGGACCTGCCTTTCGAACAGGTGGTAGATGCATTGCAGCCGGCCCGCAGCCTGAGTTACAGCCCTGTTTTCCAGGTCATGCTGGCGCTGAACAACACCCCGGCTCAGGCGTTGAAGTTGCCCGGTCTGGCACTCGCCCTCGTTGAGCAACCGCAGCGCAGCAGCCAATTTGATCTGACGCTGTCGCTGACTGAAACCGACGCCGGTTTAGTGGGGGGGCTGGAATATGCGACCGACCTGTTTGAGCGGGAGACCGTGGTTCGCATAGCGGGTTACCTTGAGAACGTGCTGACAGCAATGGTCGCGGATGTGACGCAAGCGCTTTCATCTCTGCCTATACTACCGGTCACAGAGCAGCAACAACTGCTGATGGATTTCAACGCCACACAGGCGGATTTCCCACAGGCCGCCCTGATCCATGAATTGTTCGAACAACAGGCGGCACGTACCCCGGATGCCATTGCTGTGGTGTTTGAAGAACACGCTCTCAGCTATGACGAACTGAACCGCCGCGCCAACCGGCTGGCCCATCACCTGCTGACCCTCGGCGTACAGCCGGATGACCGGGTCGCCATCTGCGCCGAGCGCAGTCTGGAGATGGTGGTGGGATTATTGGCCATCCTTAAGGCCGGCGGTGCCTATCTGCCGCTCGATCCGGCTTATCCGGCCGAACGGCTGGCCTATATGCTCAGTGATGCGGCACCCGTGGCTTTGCTGACTCAGTCCGCGCGGGTTGAAATACTGGACAGCAGCCTGCCTACCGTGGTGCTAGATGCCCGCTCGCCGTCTGTCTTTGACGGGACGCCGGACAGCAACCCCAACAGCCGGGCACGGGGACTGACTTCACAGCATCTGGCCTATGTGATTTATACCTCCGGCTCTACCGGCCAGCCCAAAGGGGTGATGAACAGCCACCGGGCCCTGTGTAACCGTCTGGTCTGGATGCAGGCTGCCTATCGCCTGACGCCCGATGACCGTGTCTTGCAGAAAACCCCGTTCAGTTTCGATGTGTCCGTCTGGGAATTCTTCTGGCCCCTGCTCTGGGGGGCTCGTCTGGTGATGGCCCGCCCCGAAGGCCACAAAGACGCGGGGTATTTGGCCCGGTTGATTGAGACCGCCGGTATTACCACATTGCACTTTGTGCCTTCCATGTTACAGCAGTTTGTGCAGAGGGTTTCGCCGGAGCACACCTGCGCCTCCCTCAAACGGGTGATTTGCAGTGGTGAGGCCTTGCCGCCAGAGCTGCAACAGCGCTTTTTCTCCCACTTTGAGGCCGAATTGCACAACCTGTATGGCCCAACCGAAGCCGCGATTGATGTCACCTATTGGGCCTGTCAGCGCGAGGATAAACGCCACTTTGTCCCCATTGGCCGCCCGATTGCCAATACCCAACTCTATATTCTGGATACCCAGGGTCAGCCCGTGCCGCTCGGTGTGGCCGGTGAAATCCATATCGGTGGGGTAGGGGTGGCCCGCGGTTACCTGAACCGTCCGGCACTGACAGCGGAACGTTTTATCCCGGACCCATTCTCCCGCGCCCCGGATGCCCGCCTGTATAAAACCGGCGACCTCGGCCGCTGGCTACCCGACGGCAGTATCGAATACCTGGGCCGTAACGACTTTCAGGTCAAGCTGCGTGGCTTCCGTATTGAGCTGGGGGAAATAGAAGCGCGCCTGACCCAGTGTCCGGGAGTGGAGGAAGCGGTCGTTATCGCCCGTGAAGATATCCCGGGTGACAAACGGTTAGTGGCCTATGTCCGGCCGCAGGCGGGTGCTGCACTGGTGCCGGCGGATTTACGCCCGCAACTGGCACAGCACCTGACCGACTACATGCTGCCCAGTGCCTTTGTGATGCTGGCGGCTTTCCCGTTGACCCCGAACGGCAAGCTCGATCGCAGGGCGTTGCCTGCTCCCGATCAGTCGGCCATTGTGTCACGGGGCTATGCGCCTGCGCAGGGTGAGGTTGAAACGGGGCTGGCGCAGATCTGGCAAGACTTGCTGGGATTGGCGCGTGTCGGGCGTTATGATCACTTCTTCGAACTCGGCGGCCACTCGCTGCTGGTGGTCAGTGTAATCGAACGGCTGCACCAGCGGGGCTGGGAACTGGATGTCCGTACGGTATTCACCGCACCGATCCTGGCCGATCTGGCCCGGGCGATTCAGGTATCTCCGGGTGATGTCCCGGCCTTTGTCGTGCCGCCCAACCGTATTCCTGACGGCAACACCGCGCTCACGCCGGAGATGTTACCGCTGGTCACCCTGTCCCAAGCCGAAATCGACACCATCGTCAACCGGGTGCCCGGCGGAGTGACCAATGTGCAGGATATCTATCCGCTGGCTCCGTTGCAGGAAGGTATCCTGTTCCATCATCGACTTGATCCGCACAAAGATCCCTATGTTATCTCGTCGCTGTTATGTGTCGATAGCCAGACAAACCTTGACGCTTTCACGGCTGCATTACAAGCGGTCATCGACCGGCACGATATCCTGCGCACCGCCGTCCACTGGGCCGGGTTATCCCAGCCGGTTCAGGTTATACACCGGCACGCCCCCTTGCCGGTTCATCGCCTGATCCTAAAGAACTGTGATGATATGGCCGCCAGTTTGCAAGCCCGCATGGAGTTGTCACACGGGCAGCTGGATTTATCTCAGGCACCGCTGATACGCTTACAAACCGCTGCTGAACCACATTCAGCCAGGCTGTACGTCTTGCTCCAATTTCATCATATTATCGATGATAACCTCTCATTACGGCAGGTTCTCGCGGAAACGGCGGCATTCTTACTGGGCAAAAGTGCCGATTTACCGCCATCGGTGCCTTATCGTAACTTTGTGGCTTATACCCGTCAGGAAAGCCATATTCAGGCCGCAGAAACCTTCTTCCCGGACTATCTGGCGGATCTTGATGAAGTGACAGCCCCTTTTGGCCTGATCAATGTTCAGGAAGGGGGCGAACATACGGCCGAAGCCCAACAGCCCCTTAATGCCGGCTTATCACGCGCCCTCCGTGAAACGGCCCGCAGGCTGGGCACCAGCCCCGCGGCGTTGTTCCATGCGGGTTGGGCACTGGTCGTCGCCCGGACCAGCGGGCGTGACGATATTGTATTCGGCACCACCTTATCAGGCCGTATGTCGGGCATGGCGGGCAGTGCGGGCGCGTTGGGGATGTTTATCAATACCCTGCCGGTCAGGCTGAAACTCAAAGGGATCAGCGCTGAGGCCCTCATCAAGGCAGTCACTGACATATGCGCTAATTTATTGCGTTATGAACAGACCCCCTTGTCCCTGGTGCAGCGCTATAGCGGGCTCGGTAATATGCCGTTGTTCAGTGCCTTGCTCAATTGCCGGCATGTGAGTGACAAGGACAGCGGCACGCTTAACCTGTCGCAGTTTGGTATAACCAGTCTGGCTGGCCGGGAACGCACCAATTATCCCGTGGGGATCTCGATTGATGATGATGGTAAGGATTTTATGTTATCCGCTCAAACTGTCAGCACTGTCGATCCGAAGAGGATCAATGCCTATTTGATCAGGGCACTGGAACAACTGGTTGCGGTATTGGCGGATGCACCGCATTCACCGGCCCTGGCGGTGGATGTGTTGCCTGCCGCTGAACGTCAGCAATTACTGGCGGACTTCAATGCCACTGAGCGTGACTTCCCGCAAGCGGCCCTGATCCATGAGTTGTTTGAGCAACAGGCCGCACGCACCCCGGATGCCACCGCCGTGCTATTTGAAGGGCAGTCACTCAGCTATGGTGAACTGAACCGCTGTGCCAATCAGCTGGCGCATCATTTAATTGCACTGGGCGTACAGCTTGATGACCGGGTCGCTATCTGTGTTGAACGCAGTCCAGCGATGGTGGTGGGACTGCTGGGAACCCTTAAAGCTGGCGGCGCCTATGTGCCCCTCGACCCAGCTTACCCGACCGAACGGCTGGCCTATATGCTGGCAGATGCGGCGCCGGTGGTCCTGCTTACCCAGACATCACTGGCTGAAAAATTGGGCAGCGGTCTGCCGACGGTGCTGCTGGATACCCCGGCCTGCAATACTTGTGCGGACAATAATCCGGCTGTCCGGGCACATACGCCACACCATCTGGCGTATGTGATTTACACCTCCGGCTCCACCGGTCAGCCCAAAGGAGTTATGGCTGAACACCACGGGTTTAGAAATTACCTACAGTGGGCTCTCAGTCATTATGTTACTGCCGGACAGATAGATAGCATCGTGTCATCATCTTTTGCCTTTGATGCAACAGTCACCAGTATTTACTTGCCTCTGCTTTGTGGGGGCAAAATACGCCTTATCCGTGAAGGTCAGGAACTTACGGAATTGGCGCCCTCACTGTTATCCACATCTATGGAGTCCGCGACTCTGGTTAAAATAACACCCTCTCATCTCGCCGCAATTGGTCAGGAATTACTGGCTGCAAAATGGATCTGCCCTGCACACTGTTTCATCGTCGGCGGGGAGGCACTAACCCGTTCAATCGTAGCACTTTGGCGTGAGTTATCTCCTGAGTCACGTATTGTTAACGAGTATGGCCCAACCGAAACAGTGGTGGGTTGCATCACGTTTGATACTCATAATCAGGATAATATCACCGACAACGTTCCCATCGGACAACCGATCGCCAACACCCGGATTTATATTCTGGATGCGCAAGGCCAACCAGTGCCCTTTGGTGTGGCCGGTGAGATCTATATTGGTGGTGCCGGTGTGGCCCGCGGTTACCTCAACCGTCCGGCACTGACAGCAGAGCGTTTTATTCCTGACTCCTTCTCAGCAGAACCCGATGCCCGTCTGTACAAGACGGGCGACCTCGGTCGCTGGCTGCCGGATGGCAATATCGAGTACCTGGGCCGCAACGATTTTCAGGTCAAGCTGCGTGGTTTCCGGATTGAGCTCGGTGAAATCGAGTCACGTCTCGTCCAATGCTCTGGAGTACGCGAAGCTATTGTTATCGCCCGCGAAGACATTGCCGGAGAAAAACGCCTGGTGGCCTATCTCCGATCGCAGTCCGGCGTTGAACTAGTGCCAGCTGAATTGCGCCAGCAACTGGCTCAACATTTAACCGATTACATGCTGCCCAGCGCTTTTGTGACGCTGGAAAGCTTCCCGCTGACCCCTAACGGTAAACTTGACCGTAAGGTGCTGCCCATCCCTAAGCAGTTTGCCGTGGCAACGCGTGGTTATGAAACACCTGAGGGCGAACTGGAAACCCTGCTGGCACAGATTTGGCAGGAGCTACTGGGCTTGGAGCGTGTTGGCCGTCATGATCATTTCTTCGAACTCGGCGGCCATTCACTGATGGCGGTCAGCTTGATTGAACGACTGCGCGTTTTGGGGCAGACACTTGATGTCCGCAGCATCTTCTCGGCACCGATCCTTTCCGAGATGGCTCTGGCTATTCAGGCCCTTCAAGAGATGCCTGCCTTCATAGTTCCCCCTAATCGCATTAGCAAAGATTGTGTTGTCCTTACACCCGATCTGTTGCCACTGGTGGCACTGTCCCAGACTGAGCTCGATACCATTATCGACACCGTTCCCGGTGGTGCTGCCAATGTTCAGGATATCTATCCGCTTGCCCCGTTGCAGGAAGGCATTCTGTTCCACCATCGCTTGCAGGAACAAGGGGATACCTATCTGTTAAACAGCTTGGTGGCTTTTGATAGCCGTACACGTCTTGACGCCTTCCTTAGCGCCCTGCAACACGTGATCGACCGCCACGACATCCTGCGTACCGCCATCTGCTGGCAGGGACTAACCCTGCCCGTACAGGTGGTCTGGCGACAGGCACCATTGTCAGTGAACACCTTTGTGCCGACCTCAGAAAACAATGTGCTGGCCCAGCTACAAGACCATATTGATCCACGACAGCGCCGGCTTAATCTTAGTCAGGCACCGCTGCTCACCGCCGATATTGCCCATGATCCGGCCAGTCACGAATGGCTGTTGGCGCTGAGTTTCCATCATTTGATCGGCGATCATATGACGCTGACACTTATCGTTGATGAAATTCGCTTACTATTGCAAGGGCGTATAGGAGAACTGCCCAACTCGCTGCCATACCGCAACTTTATCGCCCAAACACGGAGCGTGCCGGTTTCTGTGCATGAGGGCTACTTCCGTGCCCAGCTCGCCGATGTCGATACCCCAACAGCGCCTCTTGGTTTGCTTAATGTGCAAGGTGACGGCGGGGATATTACCGAAGCCCGTTTGTTGCTGGATACCAAGCTGGCCCAAACGATCCGCAATCAAGCCCGCCATCTGGGTATCAGCCCAAGTGTGATATTTCATGTTGCCTGGGCGCAGGTGTTGGCGCAGACCAGCGGCTGTGACGATGTGGTCTTCGGCTCCGTACTGCTGGGCCGTCTGCAAGGCTCTGTCGGCGCTGATCGGGTAATGGGGATGTTTATTAATACCCTGCCATTGCGGGTATCCCTTGCTAATCGCAGTGTACTGGAAGTGGTACAGACCACCTACCGTAACCTCACAACATTGCTGGAGCATGAACAGGCCCCTCTGGCGCTGGCCCAGCGTTGCAGTGGTGTGACGCCTCCCATGCCATTATTTAGCGCTCTGCTTAACTACCGCCATAGCCAGCCAGACGCAGACGATACAGCTTGGGATGGCATGCGTTTGTTGGCGACAGAGGAGCGTACTAATTACCCGTTGATCCTCTCGGTAGATGATTTAGGGGAAGGCTTCAATCTAGTGGCTCAGACTATTTCAGGAATTAGCCCCACTCGGATTGCAAACTATTTGGTTATGGCCATCAGCGGTCTGATTGAAGCACTGGCAACTGAATCCCAACAATCTATTTTGGACCTGCCGATCCTGCCTGCTACCGAACGTCAGCAAATACTGGTGGACTTCAATAATACCGAGGCAGACTTCCCTAGAGAGGTTTTGCTCCATGAATTGTTTGAGCAACAGGTAGTACGTACTCCAGATGCCACCGCTGTGGTGTTTGAGGAAATCACTCTCAGCTACAACGAACTGAACTGCCGTGCTAATCGATTAGCTCATCATCTGCTTGCTCTGGGTATACGCCCGGACGATCGAGTCGCCATCTGTATTGAACGCAGCCTGGAAATGATGGTGGGATTATTGGGTATCCTCAAAGCGGGTGCTGCCTATGTGCCACTCGATCCCGCTTATCCGGCCGAACGCCTGACTTATATGCTGGAAGATGCCGCTCCCGTGGCGTTGCTTACCCAAACTGGTCTGCTGGAAACCCTGGACAGTCACCTGCCTACCATCGTGCTTGATGCTCGTGGCTCATCAGTTCTGGATAATGGGCCGGCAGAAAACCTTGCGGCTCAGGTACTGGGACTGACCTCACGTCATTTGGCGTATGTGATTTATACCTCGGGCTCAACAGGGAAACCAAAGGGTGTGATGATTGAACACAGTAATATTGTTAATTTCTTGTGTTCGATGAGCAAGGAACCTGGTATTACGGAGGAGGATGTTTTACTGGGTATTACCTCTCTTTCTTTCGATATTTCCATTTTAGAACTATTCCTGCCGTTATTAGCCGGAGCTCGGATCATATTGGCGACACAGGCACAAGCAACGAATGCACAGCAACTGGCCGCCTTAATTGCGCATCATAATGTATCCTTCATGCAAGCAACGCCTTCGACATGGCGTATGTTATTGCAAATGCCGACTTTCTCTCTGCCAACCAAGTTTAAGGTGCTGTGTGGTGGGGAAGCATTACCTGAAAAACTAGCAACACAGTTGCTCCAACAGGTTCCTACGCTCTGGAATCTGTATGGGCCAACGGAAACGACAGTCTGGTCTGCGTTAAATGGCTTGACTCGAACTTCCTCTTACATTGGTCACCCTATCGCCAATACCCAAATCTATATTCTGGATACACAGGGTCAGCCCGTGCCCCTTGGTGTGGCCGGTGAAATCCATATTGGTGGGGTTGGTGTGGCCCGCGGTTACCTCAACCAGCCGGCACTGACAGCAGAGCGTTTTATTCCTGACTCCTTCTCAGCAGAACCGGATGCCCGTTTGTACAAGACGGGCGACCTCGGTCGCTGGCTGCCGGATGGCAATATCGAGTACCTGGGCCGCAACGATTTTCAGGTCAAGCTGCGCGGTTTCCGCATCGAACTCGGCGAAATCGAGGCACGCCTCGCCCAATGCTCTGGAGTACGTGAAGCTGTTGTCATCGCCCGCGAAGACATCCCAGGCGATACTCGTCTGGTGGCCTATCTTCTCCCTCAGCCTGATGCTGAGCTCGTGCCGGCTGAACTGCGTCAGCAGCTTGTACAGCATCTGGCCGAGTATATGTTGCCCAGTGCCTTTGTGACGCTGGAAAGCTTCCCGCTGACCCCTAACGGTAAACTTGACCGCAAGTCGCTGCCTGCCCCTGAACAATCTGCTGTGGCTGTACGTGGTTATGAGGTTCCTATTGGTGAAATGGAAACTACGCTGGCTCAAATTTGGCAAGACTTGCTGGGACTGGAGCGCGTCGGCCGACATGATCACTTCTTCGAGATAGGTGGTCATTCGCTCATGGTCGTGCAATTGATAACGCGTATACAAACTGAATTTTTAATCGATATACCCATAGTCTCAATTTTCCAATTCCCAAAATTATCAGAATTAGCTGAGGTAATTCTCTCTGCTCAAATGAGTTCTGCATGGGGAAATGATATTGAATCAGTAAAAAGCGATCTTGATTCAATGTCGATAGAAGAGTTAATGGCGATTTTAGATGGAGATACTAATTAATGACCAAAGCTAACATAAACATTGAGATGCTAAAGCGTGCCGTTTTAGAGAAAAAGCTTAAGGAGCAATTAAAAAAACGCGAGGATCACTCTTTGCATCTACCGATAGGGAAAGCAGATCGCCATATGTCTTTACCGTTGTCTTTTGCTCAACAGCGGCTGTGGTTCCTCGGCCAATTCGATCCTGCCGCCAGTCAAGCTTACCATATGCCTATGGTACTACGACTTTCCGGTCAGCTT
The DNA here is from genome assembly GCF_001010285.1 of Photorhabdus thracensis. Lineage (GTDB taxonomy): Bacteria > Pseudomonadota > Gammaproteobacteria > Enterobacterales > Enterobacteriaceae > Photorhabdus > Photorhabdus temperata. The sequence continues at coordinate 1,016,976 of NZ_CP011104.1, forward strand.
GACCCTCAGGCCCTCTCCGCAGCGCTCGATAACCTTGTCGCTCGCCAAGAGAGCCTGCGTACCCATTTTACGCTGGTTGATGGTCAACCCTGCCAGCAGATTGCCCCCGCAGACAGTGGTTTTGAACTTCCCTGTCTGGACTTGCGTTCCCTGAGCGAGACGGCGCGTGCCAATCGTGTTGCCGAACTCACCGAATATGAGGCCTGTGCGCCATTTGATCTCACTCAAGGCCCGCTGATCCGCGGTCAATTGCTGCAACTGGCCGATGAGGAGCATATGCTGCTGTTTACCCAGCACCATATCATCTCCGACGGCTGGTCCATCGGCATCATGGTCCGCGAGCTGGCGGCGCTTTATCAAGCCGCTCTTGCGGGTCAGGATGCAGTTTTACCACCTTTGCCCATCCAGTATGCCGACTATGCCGTCTGGCAGCGCGATGAGTTGCAGGGCGACCGCCTTACCGAACAACGTGATTTCTGGTGTGCCCAATTGCAGGGCGCGCCCGCCTTGCTGGAATTGCCCACGGATCGCCCACGCCCGTCGGTACAGAGCTATGCCGGCAGCCGGGTGCCTTTCCATCTGGATGCTGAAATCCTCACTTCCCTTAAGGCACTGGGTCAACGTCAGGGCACAACCCTGTTTATGACCTTGCTCGCGGCTTGGGCTGTTGTCCTTACTCGCCTCAGTAGCCAAGACGATATCGTCATCGGTACCCCTGTGGCCAACCGGACACGCAGCGAGCTGGAAGGTTTGGTTGGTTTCTTCGCCAATACGCTGGCCTTGCGTATCGAACCCGGTCAGTGCCACACGGTGACGGAACTGCTTGCTCAGGTTCGCGAACGCACACTGGCGGCCTATACTCATCAGGACCTGCCTTTCGAGCAGGTAGTAGAAGCATTGCAGCCAGCCCGCAGTTTGAGTTACAGCCCTGTTTTTCAGGTCATGCTGGCGCTAAACAACACCCCGGCTCAGGCACTGAAGTTGCCCGGGCTGGCTCTCTCCCTCGTTGAGCAACCGCAGCGCAGTAGCCAATTTGACCTGACGCTGTCGCTGACTGAAACCGACGCCGGTTTAGTGGGGGGGCTGGAATATGCGACCGATTTGTTTGATCAGGAGACCGTGGTTCGCATAGTCGGTTACCTCAAAAATGTCCTGACGGCGATGGCAACCGATGTCACGCACGCTATCCCGTCCCTGCCGATGCTGTCTGTCACAGAGCAGCAGCAACTACTGGCAGACTTCAACGCCCCCCAAACCGACTTCCCGCAGACCGCCTTGATCCATGAACTGTTTGAACAACAGGCTAAGCGGGTGCCTGACGCTACCGCCGTGGTGTTTGAAACACAGTCCCTCAGCTATGACGAACTAAACCGCCGCGCCAACCGGCTGGCTCATCATTTGCTGGCCCTGGGCGTACAGCCGGATGACCGGGTCGCTATCTGCGTTGAACGCAGTCTGGATATGGTGGTGGGTTTGCTGGGCATTCTGAAGGCCGGGGCGGCTTATCTGCCGCTTGACCCGGCCTACCCGGCCGAACGGCTGGCCTACATGCTCAGTGATGCGGCGCCGGTGGCCCTGCTTACCCAGACTGCCTTGCTGGAAACCCTGGACAGTCACCTGCCTACCGTGGTGCTGGATGTCAGCTCGTCGTCCGTCCTTGACGGAGCGCCGGACAGCAACCCAGACAGCCGGGCACGGGGACTGACTTCACACCACCTGGCCTATGTGATTTACACCTCCGGCTCCACCGGCCAGCCCAAAGGGGTGATGGTGGAACACGCGAACATCATTCGCCTGTTGGCAGCCACACAGGGTTATTTCCAGTTCAATCGCAACGACGTCTGGACCTTGTTCCACTCTTTCGCTTTTGATTTCTCGGTATGGGAGTTGTGGGGAGCCTTAGCTTACGGTGGCCGGCTGGTTATCGTACCGGCAGCCTGTGCCCGTTCGCCACAGGCATTTTATGCTCTATTGTGCCACGAACGCGTGACGGTGCTGAATCAGACACCGAGTGCTTTCCGTCAACTTATCCCCGTCCAGGATGACACCGCACATGCCCTGCGCTGCATTATCTTCGGCGGGGAGGCGCTGGAATTACCGTCGCTGGCGCCGTGGATCGCCAATAACCCTGTCCGCCAGACCCGGCTGGTGAATATGTACGGCATCACCGAGATCACCGTCCATGCCACCTATCAGGAACTCACCGAGGAGGCTATCACCGGCGGACGGGGTAGCCTGATTGGCCAGCCATTACCCGATCTGCGTGCCTATCTTCTCGACTCTCACGGTCAGCCGGTGCCAATCGGCGTGACCGGCGAGCTTTATATCGGCGGTGCCGGTGTGGCCCGCGGTTACCTGAACCGCCCGGCATTGACAGCGGAACGCTTTATCCCTGACCCGTTCTCCCGCGCCCCGGATGCCCGCCTGTATAAAACCGGTGACCTTAGCCGCTGGCTGTCTGACGGCTGTATCGAATATCTGGGCCGTAACGACTTTCAGGTCAAGCTGCGTGGCTTCCGTATTGAACTGGGGGAAATAGAAGCGCGCCTGACCCAGTGTCCGGGGGTGGAGGAAGCGACCGTTATCGCCCGTGAAGATATCCCCGGTGACAAACGTCTGGTGGCCTATGTCCGGCCGCAATCCGGTGTTGCACTGGTGCCGGCGGATTTACGTCAGCAACTGGTGCAACATCTGGCCGATTATATGCTGCCCAGTGCCTTCGTGATGCTGGAGGCCTTCCCGCTGACCCCGAACGGCAAGTTGGACCGCAAGGCGCTGCCTGCCCCTGATCAGTTGGCCATTGTGTCACGGGGCTATGCGCCTGCGCAGGGTGAGGTTGAAACGGGACTAGCACAGATCTGGCAAGACCTGCTGGGATTGGCGCGTGTCGGGCGCCATGATCACTTCTTCGAACTCGGCGGCCACTCGCTGCTGGTGGTTAGTGTGATCGAACGGCTTCGCCAGCGGGGCTGGGAACTGGACGTCCGTACGGTATTCACTGCACCGATCCTGGCCGATCTGGCCCGGGCAATTCAAATATCCCCGGGTGATGTCCCGGCCTTTGTCGTGCCGCCCAACCGTATTCCTGATGGCAGTATCGTGCTCACCCCTGAAATGCTGCCGCTGGTCACCCTGTCCCAGACGGAAATCGACACTATCGTCAACCGGACTTCCGGCGGAGCGGCCAATGTGCAGGATATCTATCCGCTGGCCCCGTTGCAGGAAGGTATCCTGTTCCACCATTTGCTGAATCCGGCCAAAGATCCCTATGTTATCTCGTCGCTGTTATGTATCGACAGTCAGGCAGACCTTGATGCATTCACGGCTGCATTACAAGCGGTCGTCGGCCGGCACGATATCCTGCGCACCGCCATCCACTGGACCGGATTGTCCCAGCCGGTTCAGGTTGTGCACCGATACGCTCCATTACCTGTTCATCGCCTGATCCTGAAGGACAGTGATGACGTGACTGCCAGTCTGCAAGCCCGCATGGGGTTGTCACACCTGCCTATGGATTTATCTCAGGCGCCGCTGATACGCTTACAAACCGCTGCTGACCCACATTCAGCCAGGCTGTACGTCTTGCTCCAATTTCATCATATTATCGATGATAACCTCTCATTACGGCAGGTTCTCGCGGAAACGGCGGCATTCTTACTGGGCAAAAGTGCCGATTTACCGCCATCGGTGCCTTATCGCAACTTTGTGGCTTATGCCCGTCAGGAAAGCCATATTCAGGCCGCAGAAACCTTCTTCCCGGATTATCTGGCGGATCTCGATGAAGTGACGGCCCCTTTTGGCCTGATTAGCGTTCAGGAAGAGGGCGAACATACGGCCGAAGCCCAACAGCCCCTTAATGCCGGCTTATCCCGCGCCCTCCGTGAAACGGCTCGCAGGCTGGGCACCAGCCCCGCGGCGTTGTTCCATGCGGGTTGGGCACTGGTCGTTGCCCGAACCAGCGGGCGTGACGATATTGTATTCGGTACCACCTTATCAGGCCGTATGTCGGGCATGGCGGGCAGTGCGGGCGCGTTGGGGATGTTTATCAATACCCTGCCGGTCAGGCTGAAACTCAAAGGGATCAGCGTTGAGGAACTCGTCAAGACAGTCACTGACACATGCGCTAATTTATTGCGTTATGAACAGACCCCCTTGTCCCTGGTGCAGCGCTATAGCGGGCTCGGTAATATGCCGTTGTTCAGTGCCTTGCTCAATTGCCGGCATGTGAGTGACAAGGACAGCGGCACGCTTAACCTGTCGCAGTTTGGTATAACCAGTCTGGCTGGCCGGGAACGCACCAATTATCCCGTGGGGATCTCGATTGATGATGATGGTAAGGATTTTATGTTATCCGCTCAAACTGTCAGCACTGTCGATCCGAAGAGGATCAATGCCTATTTGATCAGGGCACTGGAACAACTGGTTGCGGTATTGGCGGATGCACCGCATTCACCGGCCCTGGCGGTGGATGTGTTGCCTGCCGCTGAACGTCAGCAATTACTGGCGGACTTCAATGCCACTGAGCGTGACTTCCCGCAAGCGGCCCTGATCCATGAGTTGTTTGAGCAACAGGCCGCACGCACCCCGGATGCCACCGCCGTGCTATTTGAAGGGCAGTCACTCAGCTATGGTGAACTGAACCGCTACGCCAACCAGCTGGCGCATCATTTAATTGCACTGGACGTACAGCTTGATGACCGGGTCGCTATCTGTGTTGAACGCAGTCCAGCGATGGTGGTGGGACTGCTGGGAACCCTTAAAGCTGGCGGCGCCTATGTGCCCCTCGACCCAGCTTACCCGACCGAACGGCTGACCTATATGCTGGCAGATGCGGCGCCGGTGGTCCTGCTTACCCAGACGTCACTGGTTAAGAAACTGGACAGTTCCCTGCCTGCTGTGCTGCTGGATACCCAAGCCTTCGATACCTGTGCGGACAATAACCCTGATACCCAGGCGCGGGGGTTGACTCCACATCATTTGGCGTATGTTATCTACACCTCCGGCTCCACCGGTCAGCCCAAAGGGGTCATGGTTGAACATCGCGGCCTGAGTAACTTGATTAACACACAAATTGAAGCATTTCATATCACAGCTGACAGTCGGTTATTGCAATTCGCTTCTTTCAGCTTTGATGCCTGTATCTCTGAAATTGCTACTACACTGTGTCAAGGTGCCTGCCTTGTTCTGGCATCCCGCGAAGCCTTGTTACCCGGTGAAGCTCTGCTCAAGACTCTGCAAACTCAGGCGATCACCCATGTGACCCTTCCTCCTGTTGCAGCCAGTGCCTTAACGCCTGATGCTGACCTGCCCAACTTGACAACTTTAGTTTTGGCAGGTGAAACTTGTCCGCCCGCGCTGGTCAAACGGTGGGCAGCGGGGCGACGGATGATTAATGCCTATGGGCCAACAGAAAGTACCGTCTGTGCAACTCTCTATCTATGTGATGTCCGTAATGAAAATGCGCTCCCTATTGGTCAACCGATCGCCAACACCCGGATTTATATTCTGGATGCACAAGGCCAGCCGGTGCCCCTTGGTGTGGCCGGTGAGATCTATATTGGTGGTGCCGGTGTGGCCCGCGGTTACCTCAACCGCCCGGCACTGACAGCAGAGCGTTTTATTCCTGATCTCTTCTCAACAACACCAGATGCCCGACTGTACAAAACGGGTGATCTCGGCTGCTGGCTGCCGGATGGCAATATCGAGTACCTTGGCCGTAACGATTTTCAGGTCAAGCTGCGTGGTTTCCGGATTGAGCTCGGTGAAATCGAGGCACGCCTCGCCCAATGCTCTGGAGTACGCGAAGCTGTTGTTATCGCCCGCGAAGACATTGCCGGAGAAAAACGTCTGGTGGCCTATCTCCGGCCTCAGTCCGGCGTTGAATTGGTGCCGGCCGAACTGCGTCAGCAACTGGCACAGCATCTGGCCGATTATATGCTGCCCAGCGCCTTTGTGACGCTGGAAACTTTCCCGCTGACCCCTAACGGTAAACTTGACCGTAAGGCGCTACCCGACCCTGAGCAGTCTGCCGTGGCAACGCGTGGTTATGAAGTACCTGAAGGCGAACTGGAAACCCTGCTGGTGCAGATTTGGCAGGAGCTGCTGGGCTTGGAGCGTGTTGGCCGTCATGATCATTTCTTCGAACTCGGCGGCCATTCACTGATGGCGGTCAGTCTGATTGAGCGATTGCGTGGCGCTGGCTGGTTGCTTGATGTCCGTAGTGTTTTCTCTACACCCGTGCTCGCCGAGATGGCTCAGATGATACAAACACATCAGGGTAAACCGGTCTTCGTCGTACCACCTAATCGCATTACCGAAGATTGCACTACTCTCACCCCGGATCTGTTACCGTTGGTGAAACTATCCCAGACTGAGCTCGATACCATTATCGACACCGTTCCCGGCGGGGCGACTAATGTGCAGGATATCTACCCGCTTGCCCCGTTGCAGGAAGGCATCTTGTTCCACCATCGCTTGCAGGAACATGGGGATACCTATCTGTTAAACAGCTTGGTAGCTTTTGATAACCGTACACGTCTCGACGCTTTCCTTAGTGCCCTGCAACAGGTGATCGACCGCCACGATATCCTGCGTACTGCCATCTGTTGGCAGGGACTGACCCAGCCCGTACAAGTGGTCTGGCGTCAGGCATCCCTGTCAGTGAACACCTTTGTGCCGGTCTCGGCAAACAATGTGCTGGCCCAGCTACAAGCCCACACCAACCCACGCCAGCGTCGGTACGATCTCAGTCAGGCACCGCTGCTCACTGCCGATATTGCCTATGATCCGACCAGCCATGAGTGGTTGTTAGCTTTGGGCTTCCACCATCTGATCGGCGATCATATGACACTGGAACTTATCATCGCCGAAATCCGCCTGTTGTTGCAGGGGCGTACGGGAGAACTGCCTAATTCGCTGCCATACCGCAACTTTATCGCTCAAACTCTGAGCGTACCGGTTTCTGTGCATGAGGATTACTTCCGTACGCAGCTCGCCGATATCGATGAACCAACTGCTCCCTTTGGTCTGCTTAATGTGCAAGGCGACGGTGAGGATGTGTCCGAAATTCATATACCTCTAGATACCACACTCGCCCGGGCGATCCGCAACCAGGCCCGCCGTCTGGGTATCAGCCCAAGTGTAATGTTCCATGTTGCCTGGGCGCAGGTGTTGGCGCAAACCAGCGGCCGTGATGATGTGGTCTTCGGCACCGTACTGTTGGGCCGTCTGCAAGGCTCTGCCGGTGCCGATCGGGTAATGGGGTTGTTTATCAATACCCTGCCATTGCGGATATCCCTTGCCGGTCGCAGTGTACTGGAAGTGGTGCAGTCCACCTATCGTGACCTCACGACACTGCTGGAACATGAACAGGCCCCTCTGGCGCTGGCCCAGCGTTGCAGTGGTGTGACGCCACCGATGCCATTGTTCAGCGCTCTGCTTAACTACCGCCATACCCAGTCAGACGCAGACGATACAACCTGGGATGGTATGCGCTTGTTGGCGACAGAGGAGCGTACTAATTACCCGTTGACCCTCTCGGTGGATAATTTAGGGGAAGGCTTCAATCTAGTGGCTCAGGCTATTTCAGGGATTGACCCCACCCGGGTCGCAAACTATTTGGTTACGGCCATCAGCGGCCTGATTGAAGCTCTGGCAACTGAACCCCAGCAATCTATTTTGAGCCTACCGGTTCTGCCTACTGCTGAACGTCAGCAACTGATGGATTTCAACGCCACACAGGCGGATTTCCCACAGGCCGCCCTGATCCATGAATTGTTCGAACAACAGGCGGCACGTACCCCGGATGCCATTGCTGTGGTGTTTGAAGAACACGCTCTCAGCTATGACGAACTGAACCGCCGCGCCAACCGGCTGGCCCATCACCTGCTGGCCCTCGGCGTACAGCCGGATGACCGGGTCGCCATCTGCGCCGAGCGCAGTCTGGAGATGGTGGTGGGATTATTGGCCATCCTTAAGGCCGGCGGTGCCTATCTGCCGCTCGATCCGGCTTATCCGGCCGAACGGCTGGCCTATATGCTCAGTGATGCGGCACCCGTGGCTTTGCTGACTCAGTCCGCGCGGGTTGAAATACTGGACAGCAGCCTGCCTACCGTGGTGCTAGATGCCCGCTCACCGTCTGTCTTTGACGGGACGCCGGACAGCAACCCCAACAGCCGGGCACGGGGACTGACTTCACAGCATCTGGCCTATGTGATTTATACCTCCGGCTCTACCGGCCAGCCCAAAGGGGTGATGAACAGCCACCGGGCCCTGTGTAACCGTCTGGTCTGGATGCAGGCTGCCTATCGCCTGACGCCCGATGACCGTGTCTTGCAGAAAACCCCGTTCAGTTTCGATGTGTCCGTCTGGGAATTCTTCTGGCCCCTGCTCTGGGGGGCTCGTCTGGTGATGGCCCGCCCCGAAGGCCACAAAGACGCGGGGTATTTGGCCCGGTTGATTGAGACCGCCGGTATTACCACATTGCACTTTGTGCCTTCCATGTTACAGCAGTTTGTGCAGAGGGTTTCGCCGGAGCACACCTGCGCCTCCCTCAAACGGGTGATTTGCAGTGGTGAGGCCTTGCCGCCAGAGCTGCAACAGCGCTTTTTCTCCCACTTTGAGGCCGAATTGCACAACCTGTATGGCCCAACCGAAGCCGCGATTGATGTCACCTATTGGGCCTGTCAGCGCGAGGATAAACGCCACTTTGTCCCCATTGGCCGCCCGATTGCCAATACCCAACTCTATATTCTGGATACACAGGGTCAGCCCGTGCCGCTCGGTGTGGCCGGTGAAATCCATATCGGTGGGGTAGGGGTGGCCCGCGGTTACCTGAACCGTCCGGCACTGACAGCGGAACGTTTTATCCCGGACCCGTTCTCCCGCGCCCCGGATGCCCGCCTGTATAAAACCGGCGACCTCGGCCGCTGGCTACCCGACGGCAGTATCGAATACCTGGGCCGTAACGACTTTCAGGTCAAGCTGCGTGGCTTCCGTATTGAGCTGGGGGAAATAGAAGCGCGCCTGACCCAGTGTCCGGGAGTGGAGGAAGCGGTCGTTATCGCCCGCGAAGATATCCCGGGTGACAAACGGTTAGTGGCCTATGTCCGGCCGCAGGCGGGTGCTGCACTGGTGCCGGCGGATTTACGCCCGCAACTGGCACAGCACCTGACCGACTACATGCTGCCCAGTGCCTTTGTGATGCTGGCGGCTTTCCCGCTGACCCCGAACGGCAAGCTGGACCGCAAGGCGCTGCCCGCGCCTGACCAGTCAGCAGCCGTCACCCGTGACTATGAAGCCCCTGTGGGTGAACGGGAAACCACGCTGGCGCAGATTTGGCAAAACCTGCTGGGGCTGGCACGCATCAGCCGGCACGACCACTTCTTCGAACTCGGCGGCCACTCGCTGATGGCGGTCAGCCTGATTGAACAACTGCGCAATGCCGGCTGGCTGCTTGATGTGCGCAGTGTCTTCTCCGCGCCCGTATTGACCGACATGGCGCAAGCTATCCGGACGGAGCAGGGGGAAGCGGCTTTTATTGTGCCGCCCAACCGGATCCCTGACGGCAGCACCGTGCTCACGCCTGAGATGTTACCGCTGGTCACGCTGTCTCAGGCGGAAATTGATGCCATTGCCGACTCCGTGGCGGGCGGGGCAGGCAATGTGCAGGATATCTATCCGCTGGCACCGCTACAGGAGGGCATTCTGTTCCACCATCGGTTGCAAGAGCAAGGCGATGCTTATCTGTTGCACCATGTCATCGCCTTTGATACCCAGGAACGCCTTGAGGCTTTCCTTGGGGCGCTGCAACGGGTGATAGACCGCCATGATATCCTGCGTACCGCTGTCTGCTGGCAGGGATTGACACAGCCTGTGCAGGTGGTCTGGCGTCAGGCGCCACTGTCAGTGGCCACTTTTGTGCCCGCTTCCGCAGAAAATGTGCTGGCCCAATTGCAGGCGCATACCGATCCGCGTCAACGCCAGATCGATCTTAGCCGGGCGCCGCTGTTTGCTGCTGACATGGCTCACGATCCAACCAGTAATGAATGGCTGTTGGCCCTAAGTCTTCATCATTTAGTCTGTGACCATATGACGTTAGGGCTTATCATTGCCGAAATTATTCAGTTGTTACAGGGGCAGACAGAAACCCTACCGACCCCTCTGCCTTACCGTAACTTTATCGCCCAAACTCTGAGCGTGCCGGTCTCTGTGCATGAGGACTATTTCCGCGCCCGACTTGCTGATGTTGATGCTCCAACAACGCCTTTTGGCCTGCTTAATATACAGGGCGACGGCGAGGATGTGACCGAAGCCCGTTTGCTGCTGGATACCACGCTGGCGCAGGCGATCCGCATGCAGGCCCGCCGTCTCGGTATCAATCCTGGCGTACTGTTCCACGTTGCCTGGGCTCAGTTGTTAGCACAGACCAGCGGCCATGACGATGTGGTCTTCGGCACTGTGCTGCTTGGCCGTCTGCAAGGCTCAGATGGCGCCGATCAGGTGATGGGGATGTTTATCAATACTCTGCCAGTGCGGGTTCCCCTTGCTGATCGCAGTGTATTGGAAGTCGTGCGCACCACCTACCACGATCTGATGACACTACTGGAGCATGAACAGGCGCCCCTGACGCTGGCACAGCGTTGCAGCGGTGTGAACCCGCCACTACCACTCTTCAGCGCCCTGCTTAACTATCGTCATAGCCAGTCAGGTACGGCTAATAAGGTCTGGGATGGTATGCGCATGTTGAACGAAAAAATACGTACCAACTATCCGTTGACCCTCTCAGTAGATGATCTAGGGGAAGATTTCAGCCTGCTTGCCCAAGCTGTTGCGGGCGTTGAACCTTTACGGTTGATAAACTACTTGATCACTGCGATCAGTGGGCTGGTTGAAGCATTGGCAACTGAACCCCAGCGCCCCATTCTGAGCCTGCCGATCCTGCCTGCCGCTGAACGTCAGCAGCTATTAGTGGATTTCAATGCCACACAAGCAGACTTCCCGCAGGCGACCCTGATCCATGAGCTGTTTGAGCAACAAGTTAAGCGTACTCCTGACACCATCGCCGTGGTGTTTGAAGGTCTGTCGCTTAGCTATGCTGAACTGAACCGTCGTGCCAATCGTCTGGCCCATTACCTGCTTGCGCTGGGGGTTCAGCCTGATGATCGAGTAGCTATCTGCGTTGAGCGCAGTCTGGAGATGGTGGTAGGACTGCTGGCTATTCTTAAATCTGGCGGCACCTATGTACCACTGGATCCGACCTATCCTACAGAACGGTTGGCCTATATGCTTGATGATGCGACCCCAGTGGCGCTGCTCACCCAGTCTACACTGGTTGAGGTACTGGGCTGTAATCTACCTACTGTAGTACTTGATAACCAAGAATTATCTGTTTTCGATAAAGAGCCGGAAGAAAACCTCAATGCTCAGGCGCTGGGGCTAACTTCACGCCATCTGGCCTATGTGATTTATACCTCTGGCTCCACCGGGCAACCTAAAGGGGTGATGGTTGAACACCGCAGCCTGTGTAATCTGGTTAATGCGCAGATAAAGGCGCTTAACATTACAGCCAATAGTTGCATATTACAGTTTGCTTCTTTCAGTTTCGATGTCTGCATGCAGGAATGTTGTATGACTCTCCTGACAGGGGCTCGCCTCCAACTCACTCAACGTACAAAGCTCCTGCCTGGTTCTGAGCTGTTCCATACCCTGAAAGAAAATGCCATTACTCATATGCTTCTGACGCCGACGGCATTAGCTGCATTGGATACAATACCGGAGACACTACAGACTCTGGTCGTCGGTGGCGAGATTTGCCCTCCAACGCTGATCAAACGCTGGGCAATAGGGCGACGCATGATCAATGCCTATGGCCCAACGGAAAGTACCATCTGTGCAACTTTCTACCTATGCAATGCCCAAGATGAGAAAGTGCCTCCTATCGGCCAGCCTATCGCCAATACCCAAATCTATATTCTGGATACACAGGGTCAGCCCGTGCCAGTCGGTGTTGTCGGTGAGATCCATATTGGTGGAGTCGGGGTTGCCCGCGGTTATCTTAATCGTCCAGTACTGACGGCAGAACGATTTATTCCCGACCTATTCTCAACAGTTCCAGATGCCCGTCTATACAAGACGGGTGATCTCGGCTGCTGGCTCCCTGATGGCAATATCGAATACTTTGGTCGCAACGATTTTCAAGTCAAGTTGCGCGGCTTCCGTATCGAACTCAGTGAAATCGAAGCGTGTCTCTCTCAGTGTCCAGGAGTGCGTGAGACGATCGTTATCGCCCGCGAAGATATCCCCGGTGACAAACGTCTGGTGGCCTATGTCCGGCCTATGTCCGGCGTTGAACTGGTGCCGGCTGAACTGCGCCGGCAACTGGCACAGCACCTGGCCGAATACATGCTACCCAGCGCCTTTGTGACACTGAAAACCTTCCCGTTCACGCCTAATGGCAAGCTTGATCGCCAAGCACTGCCGGCTCCTGACCAATCAGCGGTAGTCACCCGTGACTATGAGGAACCCGTCGGTGAACTGGAAACAATACTGGCGCAAATTTGGCAGGAGTTGCTGGGCTTGGAGCGTATCGGGCGTCACGATCACTTCTTTGAGATCGGTGGTAACTCGCTGATGGCTGTCAGCCTGATTGAACGGTTGCGCGGTCTAGGTCAGGCGCTTGATGTGCGCAGTGTTTTCTCCGCTCCCGTACTCACCGACATGGCTCAGGCGATACAAGCACATCAAGGTAAACCTGTCTTCGTCGTACCGCCTAATCGCATTACCGAAGATTGCACCGTCCTCACTCCAGACTTATTGCCGTTGGTGACGCTGTCCCAGACGGAAATCGACTCGATCGTTGAGACGGTGGTCGGCGGTGCGGTTAATGTACAAGATATCTATCCTCTCGCTCCGTTGCAGGAAGGTATTTTGTTCCATCACCGAATGCAGGAGCAAGGAGATACCTATCTGTTATGCAGTCTGATAACCTTCAACACCCGTGCACGTCTTGATGCTTTCCTTGACGCACTGCAACAGGTGATCGACCGCCACGATATTCTGCGTACTGCCATCTGCTGGCAGGGACTGACCCAGCCCGTACAAGTGGTCTGGCGTCAGGCATCCCTGTCGGTGAACACCTTTGTGCCGGCCTCGGCAAACAATGTGCTGACCCAGCTACAGACCCACACCAACCCACGTCGGCGTCGGCTCGATCTAAGCCAAGCACCTCTGTTCGCTGCCGATATCGCCCATGACCCAGCTAACCATGAGTGGTTGCTGGCATTGAGCTTCCACCATTTGGTCGGTGATCATATGACTCTGGCACTTATCGTTGATGAAATCTGCCTGCTGTTACAAGGGCATACAGAGGAACTATCCAATCCTCTGCCTTACCGTAACTTTATCGCCCAAACCCTGAGCGTACCGGCCTCGGTGCATGAGGACTATTTCCGCGTTCGGCTCGCTGATGTTGATGCCCCTACAGCCCCTTTCGGCCTGCTTAATATGCAGAATGACGGAGAAGATATTGCCGAAGCCCGTTTGCCGCTGGATACCACGCTGGCACAGGCGATCCGCAACCAGTCCCGTCATTTGGGTATCAGCCCGAGTGTACTGTTCCATGTTGCCTGGGCTCAGGTGTTGGCACAAACCAGTGGCCGTGACGATGTGGTTTTCGGCACGGTGCTGTTGGGCCGCCTGCAAGGCTCTGCCGGGGCCGACCGCGTAATGGGAATGTTTATCAATACCCTGCCGCTGCGAGTATCCCTTGTCGGTCTCAGTGTGCTGGAAGTGGTGCAGGCCACCTATCGTGACCTAATGACTCTTCTGGAGCATGAACAGGCTCCCCTGGCGTTGGCTCAGCGCTGTAGTGGGGTAATTTCACCGATGCCATTGTTCAGTGCCTTACTCAATTATCGCCATAGCCAGCCAGAAGCGGCTAATGTGGTCTGGAACGGCATGCGCTTGCTAACTACCGAAGATCGCACCAACTATCCGCTCTCTCTTTCTGTGGATGACTTGGGGGAGGGTTTTAATCTGGTGGTTCAGGCTGTGGCGGGAATTGATTCCGCTCGGGTCGCCAACTACTTGACTACAGCTATCAGTGGCTTGGTTGATGCCTTGGCAATTGAACCTCAGCGTTCTGTTCTGAGTCTGCCGATCTTACCTGCCGCAGAACGGCAACAGCTACTGGTGGACTTCAATACCACTGAGGTCGACTTCCCACGGAAGGCTTTGATCCATGAGTTGTTTGAGCAACAGGCAGAGCTCGCTCCTGACGCTACCGCCGTGGTGTTCAAAGAATTCTCCATCAGCTACAGTGAACTGAACCGCCGTGCCAACCAACTGGCCCATCATCTGCTTACCTTGGGCGTACAGCCGGATGACCGGGTCGCCATCTGCGTTGAACGTAGCCTGGAGATGATCGTGGGCTTACTGAGCATTCTCAAGGCGGGTGCGGCCTATGTACCATTGGATCCGGCCTACCCAGCCGAACGGCTGGCCTATATACTCAACGATGCTGAGCCGGTTGTTCTACTTACCCAATCAGTCCTGAGCGAAACGTTGGGCAGCAGCCTGCCTACTGTGCTGCTCGACATCTCCGTTTTTGGCGCTTACGCAGAGAGTAATCCTGATACTCATACACTGGGATTAACCTCACACCACTTGGCGTATGTCATCTACACCTCTGGTTCTACGGGCCACCCTAAAGGGGTAATGGTTGAACACAGGAATATCGTTGCATCCACTTATGCTCGACAATTGACGTATCCGCATTTCGAACGGTTTTTACTCTTGTCTTCAATCGCATTTGACAGTTCCCTCGCCAGTATCTTCAGTACACTCACGCGCGGAGGATGTTTATGTCTTCCAGAACAAGCGATTACTGTTAACCCTACAGCCATTTTGCAGGCTCTACGCCAGAATGACATCAGTTGCCTATTATGTGTGCCATCTTTGGCCCTCAGTCTGTTGCAACTCGCTAATAAAGAAGATATGGCATCCCTCCGAGCCCTTATTGTGGCAGGTGAACGCTGCCTGCCTGAACTTTATACTCGAATTGAACAGTTAGAGTTACCTATTGCTCTCTATAACGAGTATGGACCGACAGAAACTACAGTATGGGCCTCGGTTTATCAGGTCATGTCCCACGACTTGTTCAACATCCCTATCGGCCAGCCAATCGCTAATACTCGAATCTATATTCTGGATACGCAGGATCAGGTTGTGCCGATTGGCGTGGCTGGTGAAATCTATATCGGCGGGGCTGGTGTTACTCGCGGTTATCTTAATCGTCCAGAACTGACGGCAAAACGATTTATTACCGACCCATTCTCAACTACACCCGGCTCACGTATGTACAAAACGGGTGACCTTGGACGTTGGTTGCCCGATGGCAACATCGAATATCACGGCCGTAACGATTTTCAGGTCAAGTTGCGCGGCTTCCGGATTGAACTCGGTGAAATTGAGGCACAACTTATTCAGTGTCCTGGCGTAAGCGAAGCCATTGTCATTGTTCGTGAAGATATTTCGGGAGACAAACGTCTGGTGGCCTATCTCCGGCCTCAGTCCGGCGTTGAACTGGTGCCGGCAGAACTGCGCCAACAGCTTGCGCAGCAATTGGCTGAGTACATGATCCCCAGCGCATTTGTGATGTTGGAGACCTTCCCGCTGACGCCTAACGGCAAACTCGATCGTCAAGTTCTGCCAGCACCTGACCACTCTGCTGTAGCAACACGTGTCTATGAAGCACCAGAAGGTACATTGGAAACCGCACTGGCGCAGATCTGGCAAGATTTGCTGGGGCTGGAACGCGTCAGCCGTCATGATCACTTTTTCGAACTCGGAGGTCATTCACTGATGGCCGTCAGCCTGATTGAACGATTGCGTAATGCTGGCTGGTTGCTTGATGTGCGTAGCGTTTTCTCCACACCAGTACTCACCGAGATGGCTCAAATGATACAAGCACATCAGGGTAAACCTGTCTTCGTCGTACCGCCTAATCGCATTACCGAAGATTGCACTACCCTCACCCCCGACCTACTGCCGCTGGTGACGCTGTCTCAAGCGGAAATCGATATCATTATCGACACCGTTCCCGGCGGTACGGCCAATGTGCAGGATATCTACCCGCTAGCCCCGTTGCAGGAAGGCATTCTGTTCCACCATCGGTTGCAGGAGCAAGGGGACACTTATCTGTTATGCAGCCTAGTGGCCTTTGATACCTCTGAGCGCCTTGACGCTTTCCTTGGTGCCTTGCAACAGGTGATCAGCCGCCACGATATCTTGCGTACCGCTATTTGCTGGCAGGGATTAACGCAGCCTGTTCAAGTAGTTTGGCGTCAGGCCCCACTACCAGTGAATACCTTTGTGCCCACTTCAGAGAACAATGTGTTGGCCCAGTTGCAGGCCTACACCGACCCGCGTCAACGCCGGCTAAACCTGAATCAGGCACCGTTGTTTGCCGCTGACATCGCCCATGACCCTGCCAACTGCGAGTGGCTGCTGGCACTGAGTTTCCATCATCTGATCAGCGATCATATGACACTGGAACTTATCGTCTCTGAAATCAACTTGCTGTTGCAGGGACGTGCAGAGGTTCTCCCTGTACCACTGCCGTATCGCAACTTTATTGCCCAGACGCTGAGCGTGCCGGCCTCCGTGCATGAAGACTATTTCCATGCCCGGCTCGCCGATATTGATGCACCAACAGCACCTTTTGGTCTACTTAATGTGCAGGGTGACGGTAAAGATGTGGTTGAAGCCTATTTGAAGCTGGATATCACGCTGGCACGGGAGATCCGCAGTCAAGCTCGTCGCCTGGGAATCAACCCAAGTGTGCTGTTCCATGTTGCCTGGGCTCAAGTGCTGGCACAGACCAGCGGTCGTGATGATGTGGTCTTCGGCTCTGTGCTGCTCGGCCGGTTGCAAGGCTATGCCGGTGCTGATCAGGTAATGGGAATGTTTATCAATACGCTGCCAGTGCGGATATCCCTTGCTGGCATCAGTGTACTGGAAGTGGTGCAGACCACTTACCATGACCTAATGGCGTTACTAGATCATGAGCAAGCCCCTCTGGCGCTGGCCCTTCGCTGTAGCGGTGTGACACCACCGATGCCATTATTTAGTACCCTGCTCAATTACCGGCATAGCCATTCAGGGGCGGCCGATGATAGAGTTTGGAGAGGCATGCGTATGCTGACAGCAGAAGAACGCACAAACTATCCATTGACCCTCTCAGTGGATGACTTAGGGGAAGACTTCAGCCTAGTAACCCAAAGCATCTCGGGGATTGATCCCTCCCGACTGGCTAACTACCTGATTACAGCTATCAGCGGCCTGGTTGAAACTCTGGATAACGAACCTCAGCGACTTGTTTTGAGCCTGCCAGTTCTGCCTACTGCTGAACGTCAGCAACTTTTGATGAATTTCAACGCCCCCCAAACCGACTTCCCGCAAACCGCCCTGATCCATGAACTGTTTGAACAACAGGCTAAGCGGGTGCCTGACGCTACCGCCGTGGTGTTTGAAGCACAGTCCCTCAGCTATGACGAACTAAACCGCCGCGCCAACCGGCTGGCTCATCATTTGCTGGCCCTGGGCGTACAGCCGGATGACCGGGTCGCTATCTGCGTTGAACGCAGTCTGGATATGGTGGTGGGTTTGCTGGGCATTCTGAAGGCCGGGGCGGCTTATCTGCCGCTTGACCCGGCCTACCCGGCCAAACGGCTGGCCTACATGCTCAGTGATGCGGCGCCGGTGGCCCTGCTTACCCAGACTGCCTTGCTGGAAACCCTGGACAGTCACCTGCCTACCGTGGTGCTTGATGCCTGCTCGCCATCTGTCCTTGACGGGGTGCCGGACAGCAACCCAGACAGCCGGGCACGGGGACTGACTTCACACCACCTGGCCTATGTGATTTACACCTCCGGCTCCACCGGCCAGCCCAAAGGGGTGATGGTGGAACACGCGAACATCATTCGCCTGTTGGCAGCCACACAGGGTTATTTCCAGTTCAATCGCAACGACGTCTGGACCTTGTTCCACTCTTTCGCTTTTGATTTCTCGGTATGGGAGCTGTGGGGAGCCTTAGCTTACGGTGGCCGGCTGGTTATCGTACCGGCAGCCTGTGCCCGTTCGCCACAGGCATTTTATGCTCTGTTGTGCCACGAACGCGTGACGGTGCTGAATCAGACACCGAGTGCTTTCCGTCAACTTATCCCCGTCCAGGATGACACCGCACATGCCCTGCGCTGCATTATCTTCGGCGGGGAGGCGCTGGAATTACCGTCGCTGGCGCCGTGGATCGCCAATAACCCTGTCCGCCAGACCCGGCTGGTGAATATGTACGGCATCACCGAGATCACCGTCCATGCCACCTATCAGGAACTCACCGAGGAGGCTATCACCGGCGGACGGGGTAGCCTGATTGGCCAGCCATTACCCGATCTGCGTGCCTATCTTCTCGACTCTCACGGTCAGCCGGTGCCAGTCGGCGTGACCGGCGAGCTTTATATCGGCGGTGCCGGTGTGGCCCGCGGTTACCTGAACCGCCCGGCATTGACAGCGGAACGCTTTATCCCTGACCCGTTCTCCCGCGCCCCGGATGCCCGCCTGTATAAAACCGGTGACCTTGGCCGCTGGCTGTCTGACGGCTGTATCGAATATCTGGGCCGTAACGACTTTCAGGTCAAGCTGCGTGGCTTCCGTATTGAACTGGGGGAAATAGAAGCGCGCCTGACCCAGTGTCCGGGGGTGGAGGAAGCGACCGTTATCGCCCGTGAAGATATCCCCGGTGACAAACGTCTGGTGGCCTATGTCCGGCCGCAATCCGGTGTTGCACTGGTGCCGGCGGATTTACGTCAGCAACTGGTGCAACATCTGGCCGATTATATGCTGCCCAGTGCCTTCGTGATGCTGGAGGCCTTCCCGCTGACCCCGAACGGCAAGTTGGACCGCAAGGCGCTGCCTGCCCCTGATCAGTTGGCCATTGTGTCACGGGGCTATGCGCCTGCGCAGGGTGAGGTTGAAACGAGACTGGCGCAGATCTGGCAAGACCTGTTGGGGCTGGCGCGTGTCGGGCGTCATGACAATTTCTTTGAGTTAGGTGGTCATTCGTTGTTAGCTGTGCAATTGCTGAACTACATAAGTGAACAAGGCATGGAAGTGTCGTTGGCTACTTTATTCTCTCATCCAACATTATGTGATTTGGCGCTGGTTATTAACGACAAGTCAAACAAACTAAGTTCACCTTTTGATGCAAATCCTGTGCCGTTAAGCCCCAAAGGCAGTCTATCGCCATTATTCCTGGTACACGAGACCACAGGTGACCCGCTGGTTTATTCACTACTGGCGACTTTGCTACCGTCGGAACTGCCCGTATATGGGTTACAGGCACTTGGCCTCCACACACTGGAGAAGCCTCCGACTTCCATTGAAGAACTTGCCGCTTACCATGTTCAAGCCATTCGTCGAGTTCAACCTCACGGCCCTTATCATCTCGCAGGTTGGTCAATCGGGGGCGTCATTGTTTACGAGATGGCCTTGCAACTGATTAGCAGCGGTGAAGAAGTCAAGTACCTTGGTATGATCGATTCCTACAATTTAAGTGGACTCAAAATTGATACTGAAAGTGGACATAATATTGATGCCAATAAATCTGTAAATGATACGCAGGAAGATATCAATACGATTATTGAATATCTGCGTGATCATATAGACGTTATTGATAAACATGATTTGGATAAGCTTTATGACTTCAATGAAATGGACCAACTCCTTACCTTTTGTGAAGAACACCAATGGCTACCAACCGGTATTACAAAAGAAGATATCCTCTTTCGTATTTATACCCAGAGAGCCATTTTACAATTTGGTCGAAAATATATTGCTTCCGCTTCATCTTTACCCATCCATCTCTATACAGCAGATAATTTACCTGCTGAGTATGACTCTTGGCGTGGCTGGCGCAATATCGTTGGAGAGAATTCCGTACTCCATCCTATTGGTGGGACTCATAACTCCATCATGCAACAGCCTTTGCTCAACCAAGTGGCTGATTTGATCACTGAGCACTTGTTGCCCACAACCTACACCCCGAATATCATCATCCAAAATGGGGCCAAGTCTATTCCGCCACTTTTCTGTATTCCTGGAGCAGGTGCCAGCGCTTCCGGTTTCATCGAGTTGTCATTGTCCCTTCCACCGAAGCTACCTGTACACGCTTTGCAGTCTCGCGGTCTGATAGATGCGCACCTTCCTCCTTATATTAGCGTTGAAAGTACGGCTCACGCTTATATTCAGGCCATTCGTCAAACACAGCCTCATGGCCCCTATCACCTGCTAGGGCATTCCTTCGGTGGTTGGATAGCCTTTGAGATCGCGTTGCAACTACAGGCTCTGGGAGAAAAGGTCACTGATCTCATACTCGTTGATACCAGTGCTCCTGATCCGCAGGATAGTGTTCCTAAAGCTGTCGGCCGGATTGAAACGTTAATGAAGTTGATCGATATCTACAACATGATATTGACTCAACCATTACCGTTTACCAGACAAGACTTCGAAAACCAAGAACCGGATGAACAGATTCGCTCCCTGCTTCGAGCCTTGGTGAATGCGGGCATTTTCCCAGAGAATGTGAGTACATCTCTGTTGCAAGGTGTTGTCCAAGTTATGCAAGCCAATCTGAACACGAGTTATACACCACATACCAGCTATAAGGGCCTTGTTTATCTGATTAACGCTAAAGAAGGAGATGCTGATAAAACAGCAAATCACGAGAAAATGTGGCGTAGGCATGTTACTCAGCTAAGTACGATAATCGCACCTGGTAATCACATGACCATGCTGTCTAGCCCACACGTTAATCAACTTGCCACTTTACTGTGGGAAAAATTGGATTATGTGAGCTCTAATTTCGAGGGTTTGTTCATGAAGTAGAATAACCCGATTTTGTTACCTTAAGCCAGCCTTGCGGGGCTGGCATTTTATCATCCTTTATCTATCTGGCTTTCAGTGTAGTGGTGTGGAAATTTGCTTCCTTGGATTAGACAAGGTTTAGTGTGCCACCCGCCAGAAGGGATAAATACATTATGTTTAACGCCAGATTATGTACAGAATTTATGGATTATAAATGAACACTTCGAAAATTAAACAACCGACCTATCGGATCTTACTCTCACTGTTATACCGTTCACGCTGGGCACTTGCCATTGCCGTTTTTGCCAGCATTGCTAATGGTATTTCCAGCGTTTCTTTGATCACATTAATCAATAAAGCAGTGACAACCGCCAACGATAGCTATTCCTCGCTCGCTTGGTATTTCGGTATTCTGGCTGTGCTAGCCATTGCCTGCCGCATACTTAGTGGCGTGATTTTCGCTAAACTGAGCCAGAATACGATGGCAAAGATGCGCGAACTCATCTCAGAACGTGTTACCCGTGCACCATTCCGTCAGATTGAGGTGCTTGGCGCCTCTCGCGCTCAATCCATCATCACTGACGATGCAACCAATGTATCACTGTTATTCTTCACTCTGCCCAATATCGTGATGCAAGGTTCAATTGTATTGGGCTGCCTGGGTTATCTGGCCTGGTTGTCGTGGCCCGTATTTTTCTTAGCGCTGGCTATAGTCATCATTGGTTCACTCGGTTATAGCCTCGGCGGAACTAAAGCTATCAACTCATTCAACGCAGCGGGCAAAGCACAAGATCGCCTATTCAGCCATTTCAACGCATTATTCTCTGGCGCAAAAGAGTTAAAGTTACACTTCTCACGTACTCAGGCTTTCTTCACTAACTCCCTTGGTCATGAAATTGACGCAGTACGCCAGCATCGCACCCGTGCTTTCGGTGTTTATGCCTTCGGTGCTGGCTGGATACTCTTTTTATTCTATATGTTTCTGGGGCTGGTTATATTTGCCCCGACGGTAATACCGGGCCTCGAAGTAACGACACTCGCTGGTTATGTGATTATATTTCTGTTTATGTTGATGCCATTAGACGGTTTGTTAAACAGTATTCCAGCACTGAATGCGGCGCGTGTATCGCTGAATCGCATTGGAAATGTATTATCAGAGCTGAATGAGCAAGACCAATTTACACAGCAGATTTCTGCTAATGAATTCGGTGAAGCTACTTTACTGCGCCTGTCTGGCCTTACCCACAGTTATTATCGAGAGAAGGAAGATAAGGTATTTCAACTTGGTCCAATCGATATGAAACTAAAACGAGGGGAAATTACTTTTTTAATTGGCGGTAACGGCAGTGGCAAAACGACTCTCGCTAAGTTGTTGGTCGGACTCTACACACCAGAAAACGGCACAATTACCGTTGATGGACATGTGATCACTGACAACAACAGAGCCAACTATCGTCAACTATTCTCGGCGGTTTTCTCCGATTTCTATCTCTTCGAAACATTGATGGGTTTGAGCGATACCGATTCGACATTGGATTCACGTGCTAATGAATTGCTCACTAAACTACATTTGGATCACAAGGTAAAGATTGAAAATGGATGTTTCTCAACTCGCGATTTGTCACTGGGACAACGAAAACGTCTTGCTCTAGTGGTTGCCTATTTGGAAGATCGGCCATTCTATCTGTTTGATGAATGGGCCGCTGATCAGGATCCGCTGTTTAAGACGGTGTTCTATCAGGAGCTATTACCCGAGTTGGCTGCGCGCGGTAAAGCAGTACTCGCTATCACCCACGACGATCGTTTCTTTCACTTAGCCGATCACTGTATCAAGCTGGAAAGTGGTCGACTCCTTGTCAATTAAGGAGCAAATGGTAATAGCTCAATAACATTGCTGGATAAATATGGTCAACCTGCGCCATTAGGTAGTATTAGAATGAATGGCATAGTTAAGAATGTGTTTAATATTGATGTTGAATACTCCAAGATTTTTATAAATTCCACATTAAAGCAGTTTTCTTCTTTTGTTTCTACGAAGATAGGAATGGACACATGATTATTTGCCATTGGTTTTTACCTCCTGAAAAAGTTATATTTTAATATTATTGACAATCATAAATAGCTAATAAATTAGTGACTGACTATGGCGATTTTATGATGATGGATATGTAATTCCTTGCCCCAGCTATAATAGTTGGGGCAAGGCAAGCATTTTTTCTTATGAACTAACGTATAATCTAAATAAGTGCGATTAATATCGCTCCATTTTAGCCAAACCGGGTTTATTTCCTGGAGATGGAGAACAAGCTCCCATACATCCTCTGACTTTCCTCAACAAATGACTGAAAATTTCTAAATTATTCACTATTTTCCGTGTAACAGGTTAAATTTAAAGTAAAAATTCATATCTTTAACAAAAAGTACGCTTTTTAAATCAAATTAACTTTTGCTTTTCTCTGCCAAAATAAACATCCCAAATGGATGAATCTCCAGATAATAATTATCGCCAACATTAGGCTGTAATTGGGTCGCATTAATCTGTAGCAGCAGAGTTTGATCTTGCCAGTTTACTGTGACTTCATATTGTGGACCCATATAAGCCACATGACTAATGGTACAACGCTGGCTCGCATTTCCATGACGGCTTAGGGTAATGGCTTCTGGCCTGACACCAACCGTTACCGATTGACGGTTGGTGGTAAAGTTTTCTGGCCGTGGCAGGCGATAGTGGAAAATTTCCACATAATCAGAACCCAAAGTGGCAGGGAAGATATTGGCATCCCCCATAAAGCTCGCCATAAACTCAGATGCAGGTTGGCGATAGAGCGTTTGTGGCGCGCCAATTTGCATGATTTTGCCTTTGTTCATCACCAATACGGTATCGGAAACCGCAAATGCTTCACTCTGATCATGAGTGACATATAACGAGGTGATATTGAATTGTTGCTGCAATTCACGGATCTTTTCACGCATACTACGGCGCAGATTAGCATCGAGGTTACTGAGCGGCTCATCAAAAAGCAGGACTTTTGGCTTAAGGATCAGAGCGCGGGCAAGTGCAACACGTTGCTGTTGACCACCAGAGATCTGATCTACATAACGATCTTCAAAACCAGCCAAGTCTACCAGTTCCAATGCTTCTTTAACCCGCGCGCGTACCTCTGCTTTAGGTCGCCCCAGCATTTTCAGTCCATAACCAATGTTTTCTCCCAGCGACATATGCGGAAACAGGGCGTAGGATTGGAATACCATACAGATATCCCTCTGCTGAATAGAACGATCTGTAACGTCTTCACCATCAATGAAAATTTTACCTTCGCTGGGTTTTTCCAGCCCGGCAACCAGACGCAATACGGTGGTTTTACCACAGCCGGATGGCCCTAACAGCGTTACCATATGCCCTTGTGGGATAGACAAATCCAGATTATCGATCACGGTGTTGCTACCGAACCGTTTGGTTACATTTTTCAGTTCGACAAAATTTTGTTGTGCCATGTCGTCACTCCGTGATTACTGTGCATTTTTGGCTTTGGAACGGGAAACCCGTGCTTCGCCAATCAGATAGTCAAATAAGAAAATAATGGCCAGCATGACCACAATCAGAATAGAGCCGTAAGCGATAGCGACACCATACTCACCATCTTCCACCCGGTTCAGGATATAAGCAGTCGCTACGCGGGTTTCGGGTGTCACCAGAAATACAATAGCGCTGACGGTAGTAATGGCGCGAACGAAGCTGTAAATCAGGGCAGACAAGATTGCCGGGCGCAATAACGGCAACAGAATATGGAAGATGGTTCTCATCGATCCGGCGCGCAAGCTCAACGAAGCTTCATCCAGTGATTTATCAATCTGCCCAAGGCCGGCAATTCCTGCGCGGATACCTACCGGTACGTTTCTCATAGTCATAGAGATAATCACGATAGCCGCGGTGCCAGTGAGGTAAAAAGGTGAATCATTGAAAGCCAAAATATAGGAAACCCCGGCAACGGTACCCGGTACGGCAAAGCACAGCATAGTGGTAAATTCGATCGTTTTCTTACCACGGAATTCCTGACGTACAACGATATAAGCGATAAGCAGACCAAAGATAGCGGTGATGGGGGCGGCGATACCGGCGTAGAGCAGTGTATCCAGTAATGAAGGCCATGCACCATCATGCATCCCCTGACCAAACAGCTTGATAAAGTTATCCAGTGTCAGTGTGTAATCCACTCCCCAGTTTACGGTGAAACTGCCGTAGAAAATGCTGCCGTACAACAGAACGTTGAACACAACCCAGATAAACAAAATGGCACAGACACCCCAAACCAGAGAAATCGGCAGCGGCTGTACATCACCACGATAGGATTTACCGGAAACCGTGACATAGGAGCGTTTACCAATCCACATATACTGAACGCAGAATATCAGCAGAGAGAAAACCAGAAGCGAAGCGCCCAGCGTACTGGCTGCTTGATAATCAAGTTGGGAACCGGTGATATAAAAATAAATCTGGGTCGCCAGTACATCAAAGCTACCACCCAGTACCAGTGGGTTACTGAAATCCGCCAGCGATTGAACAATCACGATCAGGAAAGCGTTTGCCAGTGCAGGTTTCAACAGCGGAATAAAAACATGGAAGAAAGTTTGATAGCGATTGGCGCGCAGAGTATAGGCGGCTTCTTCCAGTGAAGGATGGATAGTTTTAATGGCGCCATCAAGGATCATAAACGCCATTGGCGTAAAGGCCAGTACCTGAGCCAGCCAGATACCGGTAAAACCATACAGCCAGTTAGTATTGGTGAGACCAAACCAGGTCGCCATAAACTCAGTAATATAACCGGAACGGCCCATCATTAGTGTGACGCCTAAGCCGACAACAAACGGTGGTGTGACGATAGGTAAAATAGAGAATACCCGGCCAATAATGGCGGAGCGGCGGGCGATTCTGGCGGTATAAATTGCCAGAACCAATCCGAAGAAGGTACAGCCTACACCCACGGCTAGCGAGAGCAGAATGGAGTTAGTGATAACCTGAATAATATGTGCCTGTCCCAAGATCGAGATAAAGGCAAACGGAGCAAATTGACCGGCATCATCCGTAAACATCGGTATAAAGATGGCGATACTTGGATAAAGGATAAATGCCCCGATCAGGACAATAACCGCAACCAGTGAGCCGATAACAAAACGATCACCACCCAGCCATTCAAGGCGGGTCAGAGCGAGGGTAATAATTGCGCTCAGTGAGATAAACAGAATAATCGTCGAGTAGCCCAGTCCACGGCCGATAATGGCTGCACTGATAATGACAAACAAGGCGCATAATAAGGCGTAACCCGCATCAAAATAGTGCCGGTTACGCTGATTGCGGTTTGCTGGTGTAAGTGGGCGCAGTAACAGCGCCGATGGGAGTAGGAACCACGATAAACTGACGTTTAATCCGTTCCAGCCATAGGCGGTGAAAATTTCATCTTGAGTGGAGTCGAAAAGGCCGTAGTCCAGGCTCCAGGATGGCAAAAGGGCGAAAGCCAGCCATGTCAGGGCAATCCACCAGAACACAGCATCCCGCTTCTGTCTGGTAGGCAAAGTAAGAGTGTAAGACATAATTTCCCTCTTTTATTATTATCGTGAGGCAACAACAGTAAGAATCTATCCTTGGGACGTTATGAGTACGGGAAAACAAGATAGCCCGATAGATAGTTTCTAAGGGCGGTGTTATCCGCCCTTGATAGACTTTATTTAGCCATCTTCACATCTGTCACCCATTCGGTGATGAGTGCTTTACGCATATCATTGGCGCCAAATTTATCCATGTTGTAATTGATCAGCTTCAGATCGGACAATTTAAGTGCCAGAGGAGACGCTTTTGCCGTGGTATTGGTCAAGATCTGATAGGCTTTACCTTTCTTCCAGCTCAGTTCTTGTGCTTCTTTGGACAGCGCCCAGTCAATAAACAGTTTAGCGTTGTCCATATTGCGGGCATTTTTGATGATACTGACGCCGCCGATTTCATAACCGGTGCTTTCACATGGTGCGATAAGTTTCAATGGTGCACCATTTTCCACTTCCAGAGAGTAATCATGCAGGAAGCCGATGCCGATGGCGGATTCACCACGGGCGGCGTTACGTGCTGGTGCGACACCGGATTTGGTGTACTGGGAAATGTTGGCGTTCAGCTTTTTCAGGTAATCAAATGCCTGATCTTTGCCCCATAACTGGACAAAAGTTGCCAGTGCAGTGTAAGCGGTGCCTGAACTTTGAGGGTCCGCAATCTGAATTTCACCTTTATAAATCGGTTTGGTCAGATCTTTCCAGCAGGTTGGAACAGGGATATTTTTCTCTTTCAGACGTTCGGTATTGACGCCATAGCCAAGAATTCCGACGTAAACCGCAGAAGTGTAGTTGCCCTTACGTTTGGCCGGATCACGGAACTGTGGCATGATCTGCGTAAGATTTGGGGATTTATATGGGGCCAGCAGATCCATCTCTCCCGCCTGAGAGTGTGGATCCAGCGTGCCGCCGTACCAGACGTCAGCTTGTGGATTGCGTTTTTCCGCTTCAATTTTCGCCAGAGTACTGCCTGAACCGTTACGGACAAACGTAGTTTTTACATTATATTTTTCACCGAATGCTCTGGTTTCGGCTTCACACAAGGCGTTAGTCGCACTGCAATAAACGATCAAACGGCCGGCGGCCTGAGCACTGTGGGTAAATGCAGCAACGACCAGGCCCGCGGCGATAAGTGTAGAGAGAGGTTTCAGTTTCATTATTTTGTCCTTTGCATTCAGAACTTCTTATCATTGAAAAGTAGCGATGCTACTCCTGCCATATGTTCCCTTTTACTGACGTCTGCCATTAACAGTGGCATCAACAGCAAACCCATCATGGCGGCTGCGATGGTGAGCAGGGCAAACATCCCTGACCAGCCATAATGTGCAACGACCTGACTTAGCGGCCAGCCTGCCATTGCAGCGCCCAGGTAGGCGTACAACCCCAGATAACCAGTGACTGTTCCGGCGGCTTGTTTATGGCAATATTCTGTTGCCGCCAGCCCAATCAGCATTTGCGGGCCAAATACAAAAAAACCGATACTGAAAAAACAGACTGCCAACAGCACATAGTGATGAATGGGCATTAGCCACAATGCGGTGACAGAGATAAACACCCCCAGAGCAAACAGTAAAATCATCGGGGCACGTTGACCGCGGAACAGTAAATCAGATCCCCAACCGGAAAAAAGTGCGCCTGTCAAACCGCCCAGCTCAAACAGCGAGAGTGTGGCGTTGGCACTGAGCAGATTGGTACCATGTGTTTCTGACAGCCACAGATTTCCCCAGTCATTAATCGCCATTCTGATGAGGTAGACCAGAATGTAGGAGAGCCCTAATAACCAGATAGTTCTGTTAATCAGAATCGTGTCCCGCAGTATCTGCATCATCGGCATGGGTGGCGATAACTGCTCGTGTTGAAGCTCCAGTGAATCCTGTCGCCAGTGCCCCACACTGGGTAAACTTTGCCTTTGTGGTATGTCGCATAACTGATGGCAGAGCCAAATGCCCAGTAAAATGCCGATAATTCCCGGCATCATCAGTGCTGCTTGCCAGCCGTAAGTCGTCGCCAAAAAAGCTGACAGCATCGGGATAGTGACACCAACAATATTGATGGAGATATTCCAGCATCCCCACCAGAAACCCCGTTCATTGCAGGAGTACCAGTGTGTCAGTAACCTGGCGCAGGGCGGCCATCCCCACCCCTGAAAGAAGCCGTTCAGTGTCCAGATAAGCAGTAGTGCAGGAAATGATGAACAAAAAGCGAAAATAATGTTCAGCACGCCCGTCATCACTAATCCGGCACCCATAAACCAGCGATAGCCGGTGCGATCATGAAATACACCGGAGACAAATTTTGAGCCGCCGTAAGCCAGGTAAAACAGACTGGTTATCCAGCCAATATCCCCTTTATCCAGCCCCAGCTCCAACTGCATGACCGGCATAACAAAGTTGAAGCTTTTTCGTGTCAGATAAAATGCAGCATAACCAATAATCATGGAAATCAGCAAACGGCTGCGCCAGTAGCGATAACGTTGTGAAACTTGTTCCTGGCTGGTGGTTTGCATATGCGACTCCTCCATGAAAAAGGAATGTAAAGAAACATTAATGAAAATGGATGGGATAAGGTTTTAGGTAATTAGGAATCATTCTTAGTTATGCTTGATTTTCATCAGAATTTGTGGGCAGGTTAACAATTATCCGAGTGCCGTTATCGTTGTTTAACTGCCAGTCTCCGCCTAACGCCCGGATGCGCTCTTCAATCCCCTGGAGGCCAAATCCGCCTTTCCTTTTATCTTCAGTGATACCAATGCCGTTATCACTGATTCTGAGTTCGATCACATCCCTGCATTGCCGCAGCGTGATATTGATGCGGGTCGCTTTGGCATGTTTGCTGGTATTGTTCAGTAACTCCTGAACCAAGCGATAAAGGGTAAAGACCACTGTTTCATTCGCTGGATTTTGGGGAAGTTGATAATTCAACTGGCAATCAATACCCTGCTGCTTAAAAGCAAACTCATTGATTAAATGGTGGAGCGCTTTTTCTAAAGACATCTCTTCCAGAACCGGTGGTCGCAATTGGCGCAGTAATTGACGAGTAGATTGATGGATTTGTTGGGCAAGATGATTGATTTGCTCTGCGATCGTTGCTATTGCCGGGGTAGTGGCAGTGCGTTTTACCAGTGTTGCCTGAATTTGGATAGCAGTAATATTTTGCCCAATTTCGTCATGTAACTCGCGGGCAATACTTTTGCAGATATCTTCTTCTGTGTGAACCAGTTTCTGCATTAGAATATGGCGGGCGGTTAACTCCTTCTCCAATAATTCACGGTAGCGTTGCAGGTTTTCAGCGAGTTGCTGTTGACGGCTGATGGCTATTCCAAGCCCTATTCCTAATAGCGCCTGAATGGTCAGGAACATCTCCAATTCGCGTAAATCGTTAAAAGCGCCACTGAATTGCCGGGCTGACGTTATCATCAGACTGCCCAGTAAAGCTGCCAATACGCCACCTTGCCAGCCATAGCGATAGGCCATAAATACATTGGGAATAAATACCAGGGCTACCAAAAGCCTCTCAATTTCCGGTGACATAAAGATCTGAGCACTCAATCCCAGAAAGCAGAACAGACAGCACCACATCAGCAGTGAAGTACGTAACTGTGGATCCGGATGGTCAGGTTCCAGCATATTTCTCAGATGCTGCTGACGCAGATATTCATAGATCAGGTAAACAAAAGGCGATAGTAAAACACCGCCGGTCAAAGAGGTAAGAAACAGATGGCTGGCGCTGGCAGTCAGAAAAAATCCCAGGCAAACAGCCTGTAACACACTATTGGCGGCTACGGCTGCCAGCAAAATAGAGAGCCGTTGCCAATATAAAGTATAGCGCCACCAGATCCGCTGTACCATAAAGGTAGGCATCAGGCTGAGAAATGGCGATAACAGAATAATATTGTTAGTAATAAGCTGCTCGCTATCGAGCCATAGCAAGATGATAACCTCGGTTGCTAACAGGGTTGGCAGGTAGCGACGTCCCAGCAGAACAAGCAGCGCCAACCGTAACCCTTGTGGCAGCAGCAGTGCAGCCTGTTGCCCATTGTCATTCAGGTAGAAGCTGATGGTCCACAGAGCAAGCCAGCTCAACGAATAAAAAATCAGCAGGAATAGTGATAACAGGCCAAATCGTGTTCCTCCGTTCATACGTTACCTGTCAGAATCTGATGTTGCAGGGCATAATGAACCAGCTCGATCGTGCTCTCGCACTGCAATTTGCCAAGAATATTGGCACGATGAACATGAACAGTTTTATGGCTGAGATTAAGTTGTTCGGCGATAGCTTTAACAGTGATGCCATTGATGAGCAAATCAAATATTTCCCGTTCTCTGGGCGTTAGAGCTTGCAGTGCTTTAACTTCTTGTGGTGTTTGACGCAGGGCTTTCAGGGCATCAGCACACAGATAAAAACCGCCTTTATGTACCGAGCGTACTGCCTGTACTAATTCTTCCGGGCCGCATCGTTTGGTGAGATAACCGCAGGCTCCGGCATCCAACGCGCTTTGTACAAATGCGGTGGTGTCATAAATGCTGAGAATAATGGTGCGAAAATCAGGCCGTTTTTGCCGTAACCGAGTGAGCAGATACAAACCACTCTCATCCGGCATAGCGATATCCATCACTGCCACATCAATAGGGTTTCTGAGTAAATCCAGCCAAGCTTCGCTGGCACTGGCGTATTGTCCGACAATCTCAAGATCATGCTCAAGCGTTAGTAATTGGGCAAAACCGGAACGGACGACTACATGGTCGTCAATAAGTGCAACTTTAATCATAGTTTTTATTAAGAAGTCATTATAAATACAATAAGTTTCATGATGTGCAGGAATGGCAGGTTGTGCAAATTAATCAACTAAATCTGCAAGAAAGCTAACAGATTTAGTAAATTGTAAGGTGATAATTAAGTAGATAAGTGGAAGGGATTGTTTGTCAACTATGCGACCCGGCTGCGGAAGCAACCACGCCTGTCCCCGCCATAAAACAAAGCGAAGGCTTTATCATCAATCCACTCAGGAAATATCCATTTTTTAATTTTCATGTAACCCACATTCTCGCTTTAATCCAAAGAAACGGGTTTGTTCTTCACTCATGCCCGGTTCCCATTTTTGGGTTGTATGGGTATCGCCAACAGAGAGATAACCCTGTTCCCATAATGGATGATATTCCAAACCATGCTTTGTAAGATATTGATACACACGTCTATTATCCCAGTCGATAATCGGCAAGATCTTAAATACACCACGCTGTATAGACAAAACCGGTAATTTTGATCGGCTTTCAGATTGCTGGCGACGTAAACCAGCAAACCAGCTTTGCGCATTCAGATTTTTTAAAGCACGATTCATTGGCTCGACTTTATTAATCTGATTGTAACGTTCTATTCCCTCTACACCTTGTTCCCACAATTTTCCATAACGAGCTTCTTGCCAGGCTGGAGAGTGTTCAGCACTGAATACTTGCAGATTCAGTTTCAGCTGCGTTGTTAATTTATCTATGAATTGATAAGTTTCAGGGAATAAATAGCCAGTATCGGTAAGGATGACAGGAATATCCGGGTATTCCTGTGTCACTAAATGAAGACATACCGCCGCCTGAATGCCAAAACTGGAAGAAAGAACAAACTCCCCCAGCAAATTCTCCAATGCCCAATTTACCCGCTGATGAGCATCCATAATTTCAAGTCGCTGATTAATTTCAACCAGTGATGTCTCCTGCTGTTCTGTCTCCACTCCAACCAATTGTGATAAGCTGAGTTGGCTCATACCGCCTCCTGCCAATCATAAAAATCGCGGGCAGAATCCAGTACCGGTTTGATAATATCGGTACGGATCAGGAAATCGCCAAAGCCCTCATTTGGTTGCCGCCCTGCCGCCCAACGCCCGATAAGTTCATCCATGATGGATAAGATCGCTTCAGAACTGATATTTTCTTTATACATTCGAGGAATACGGGTACCGATCCGGTTACCGCCAAGATGAAGGTTATAACGATCAAGCGCTTTACCCACCAGCCCCACTTCCGCCAACATAGCTCTACCACAGCCATTTGGGCAACCTGTCACCCGCAAGACAATATGTTCATCACCAATACCATGTTTATTCATCAGTTGTTCAACGTAAGTGACAAACTCCGGTAAGAATCGTTCAGCTTCAGCCATTGCTAACGGGCAGGTTGGGAAAGAGACACAGGCCATTGAGTTTTCACGCTGGACTGTGGTTTTATTATCAATCAGCCCATGTTCTCGAGCGATAGTTTCAATTCGTTGTTTTTCACCTTCAGGAATACCAGCAATGATTAAGTTTTGGTTGGCTGTCAGGCGAAAATCCCCTTTGTGGATTTTTGCAATTTCGGCAACACCACTTTTCAGTGGCCTGCCAGGATAGTCCAAAAGGCGGCCATTCTCAATAAACAGCGTCAAATGCCATTTATCATCGATTCCTTTCAACCAGCCAATTTGATCACCACGACCAGTAAATTCATAAGGCCGGATTGCTTCAAATTTCACGCCTGCGCGTTTTTCCACTTCCTCTTTAAAGGTGTCAACACCAACCCGCTCCAACGTATATTTGGTTTTGGCGTTTTTACGCTCGGTCCGGTTCCCCCAGTCACGCTGAGTGGTCACTACAGATTCAGCAATCGCCAATGTATGCTCAAGCGGAATATAACCAAATTCACTCGCCATACGTGGATACGTATTTTTATCACCGTGAGTCATTGCCAACCCCCCCCCCACCAGCACGTTAAAACCAACCAACTTGCCAGCTTCTGCAATAGCAATAAAGTTCAGATCGTTGGCATGTAGATCAACATCATTCTGCGGAGGGATAACAACCGTAGTTTTAAATTTACGAGGCAAATAAGTCGCACCAAGAATCGGCTCTTCATCAGTAGTTGCAACTTTTTCCTCATCCAACCAGAGTTCAGCGTAAGCTCGGGTGCGTGGCAGCAAATGTTCTGAAATTTTCTTCGCCCATTCGTAGGCTTGCTGATGCAGCTCGGATTGAATAGGATTCGAAGTACAAAGCACATTTCGGTTAACGTCATTCGCTGTCGCAAGCGAATCCAGACCAACCTGATTCAGTAATTGATGTGCAGGTTTTACATCCCCTTTCAAAATGCCATGAAATTGAAATGTCTGACGGTTAGTCAACCGGATACTGCCATACAGAGTGTTCTCTTCAGCAAACTTATCAATACCCAGCCATTGTTGCGACGTAATAACACCGCCCGGCAGACGACAGCGCAACATCATCGCATGGCGTGGCTCCAGTTTTTGCTCTGCCCGTTCAGCACGGATATCACGATCATCCTGTTGATACATGCCATGAAAGCGAATTAGCAGGAAATTGTCCCCTGCAAAACCTCCCGTTAAGCCATTGGTTAAATCTTCACTGATTGTACCTCGCAGGAAGTTACTCGCCTGCTTCATGCGCTCACTATCAGCCAGTTTACCTTCGACAATCAAAGGACCATGTTGTTTATCACTCATTAGTACACATCCCTCTGATAACGGCGCTCAAGGCGCAGTTCACTTAAGAATTCATCTGCCTGTTCGGTATCCATGCCACCATACTCAGAAATAATATCCAGCAATGCACGCTCCACATCTTTCGCCATGCGGTTTGCATCACCACATACATACAGATGTGCCCCTTCCTTGATCCAACGCCATACTTCTTCGCCCTGTTCACGCAATTTATCCTGAACATAAACTTTATGCTGCTGATCGCGGGACCACGCCAGATCAATACGAGTCAACAGGCCATCTTTGACATAACGCTGCCACTCCACTTGATAGAGAAAATCTTCCGTAAAATGTGGATTACCAAAGAACAGCCAATTTTTCCCCTCAGCGCCATCTGCATCTCTTTGCTGCATAAATGCCCGGAATGGAGCTATTCCGGTTCCCGGCCCAATCATAATGACAGGTGTTTGCGGATTGGCAGGCAAGCGGAAATTGTCGTTATGCTCGATAAAAATACGAATATCGCCCTCTTCCTGTAAGCGATCTGCCAAATAACCGGATGCACCACCAGTGCGAGCCCGGCCATCAATTTCATAACGAACAACACCGACTGTAATATGAACTTCATTTTCTACTTCAGCCTGAGAGGAGGAAATTGAATAAAGCCTTGGCGTTAGAGGCCGCAATAAATCAATAAACTGTTGAGCTTCTGGCTGAGAAGCAGCCTCTCTTACCATATCAGCAATAGGTTTATTGTGAGCGTATTGCTGTAATGCCTGTTTATCGGCAATCAGAGACAGTAATTTTTCATTTTTTGCCAGCACAGCATATTTTTCTACAATCAAGCTAGTGTTTTGGGTTAGTTCAATATGGCTGATCAGTGCTTCCCTTAATGGTAATTTCTGACCATTAACCTCAACCTGTTCTGTTCCTTCCAACCAGAGTAGATTCAACAATTCATCCACCAGAGCTGGATCATTTTTAAACCAGATACCCAAAGCATCACCCGGTTGATAGCGCAGACCTGAATCTCCCAGATCAATTTCAATATGGCGAACATCTTTATCAGAACCACGGCCCGTTATTTTCTGACAGGTTGCTAAGGCCGCTGTCAATGGCGCCTGCTTAGTATAAGGAGTTGAAAAAACTTCATGTACCGATTCGCTCTGTACAGAAGTAACCGCCGTATTTGTCCGCATAGGAATACGCTGTTTCAGGATTTCAGTTAATCGCTTACACCACTGAGCCGCAGCCTCCTGATATTCCACATCACCATCGACACGATCCAGAAGCCGTTGAGCTCCCAATTCATTCAGACGATTATCAAAATCTTTTCCTACCTGACAGAATTTTTCATAAGAAGTATCACCCAGACCAAAAACAGCAAACTCAGTATCACTCAGCTTCGGCGCCTTTTTAGAATAAAGATATTTATATAATGCAATCGCTTCTTCGGCTGGTTCTCCTTCACCTTGCGTAGAAGCGACAATGATGAGCATTTTCTCTTGAGCAATTTGTTTGAATTTATAATCACCGGCATTGAACAGATTAACATTGAGTTTCTCTGCCAACAGATCATCACGAAGCTGTTCAGCTAAACGACGGGCATTACCTGTTTGTGAAGCTGAAATTAATGTAATCGTCTCCTGTGCCGGAATCACTGGAGCCACGGACTGAACCTTTGGCTGTTGATTCATCATTCCCCAAAAATAACCAGACAGCCAGGCTAACTGATTCGGTGAAAAATCCCCAATTGCCGATTGCAAACGCGCCAGCTGTTCAGGCGAAACCGGCAGAAGTGAAATTGAAGGTGGTTTTATGCTCATTATCCTGTGCTGCCCTTTACGATTACCAATGTCTGTTATCTTTAGTAAAGAAAATAAATAGGGTATTTAGTAAGGTTATCTCAGCAACTTGTCACTATTTAAAGAAACTATCGCAATATCAAATAACCAAAACGCCTAACCATATTTACAGATTTAATATATCTATAAAACTGTTAATAAGGGCAATTGCAAAAAAAGGAAAAAACCGGGTTTAATTCAGAAGATCGGGTAGAATAGCGGGTTTTTTGAAGTCAGGGAGAACCACTATGAATACAACAATTTTTAAAGATTTTCAGTTTGAAGCCGCCCACCACCTGCCACATGTTCCAGAAGGCCATAAATGCGGGCGCCTACATGGGCACTCATTTATGGTTCGGCTGGAAATTACCGGGGAGGTCGATCCTCATAGTGGTTGGATTATGGACTTTGCTGATCTAAAAACTGTATTTAAACCCGTTTGGGAACAGTTAGATCACCACTACCTGAATGATATCCCTGGACTGGAAAACCCAACCAGCGAAGTACTGGCAGCCTGGATTTGGGCTAAGGTTGAACCCTCAATTCCACAACTCAGTGCCGTTATGGTGAAAGAAACCTGTAACGCAGGATGTATTTTCCGCGGAAAGTGAAACAAATTACTGCACCAGGAAACCTCCAGTGCAGTAATCTCTCAGGCAATATTCAAATACTTATGTGTTTGCATAGAAAGCCGCCAATTGCGCGCAATACAAGTTTCAATACATAAACGGGTAGCGTCTTCTTTCTGGCTAATCGGTTGCAATGCAATAATACGCGATGAGTTGTCATCCAATGCCGCTAATAACTCATCCAGTGCTTCAATGTCTCTTTCACGTGCAACTGGATGTTTTATTTCATTAGCTCTCTGCAAAGCTTGCTGCAATACCTGATAACCACCACGCATTTTAACTTTTGGCGAAACTGTCACCCAAGTGGCAGAAGAACATTTAACATAATACGTACCACTGGTTTCTATCTGGCATTGATAGCCAAGGCTTTCGAACTCTTCAGTCAG
The DNA here is from genome assembly GCF_001010285.1 of Photorhabdus thracensis. Taxonomy (GTDB): domain Bacteria; phylum Pseudomonadota; class Gammaproteobacteria; order Enterobacterales; family Enterobacteriaceae; genus Photorhabdus; species Photorhabdus temperata. The sequence goes on from NZ_CP011104.1 coordinate 1,053,807, forward strand.
AGGAGTAAGATCATAAAGGCAAGGCTCACCACCAGTAATAACAACATGACGCGCGGTATATCCCTGTTGAACAAACAGTGCTGCAATTTGCTTAGGTGATGCTTCACCCCATTCATCGCTTTCACGCGTCTTCAGTAAGATTGACTCCAGCATTCGTTGCTTTGCGGCTTCTTTCTCCCAAGTGTGTTTAGTATCACACCAGCTACAACCGACCGGACACCCTTGCAGACGAATAAAAATTGCCGGGACTCCCGTAAAAAAACCTTCTCCCTGCAATGTCTGGAATATTTCGTTAATCGGGTAAAACATAAAAATCTCTGGTTTCATTAGATAGGAGCGCATTATTACAGATATCTATCCCGCGGACATCAATCTTTATGGTAAGGTACAGGGTTTGCTTCGCTCGGCTAATTATAAAGCTTGTCGGGGCATTGTGTGCTTAAAATATATCTAGCCTGAGAAAGTGACAGGAATAAATAATGCAGAATAATGAAACTCAGCTGAAACGGGGTCTAACCGGGCGGCACATCCGCTTTATGGCATTAGGCTCCGCTATAGGCACAGGGCTGTTCTATGGCTCCGCAGCTGCTATCCAGCAAGCAGGCCCAGCCGTATTACTCGCCTATTTAATCGGCGGGGCCGCCGTATTTATGGTGATGCGTGCATTAGGTGAAATGGCTGTTCACCACCCAGTAACCGGTTCTTTTTCACACTATGCCAGCTATTACCTCGGCCCTTTGGCCGGATTTCTAACCGGATGGAATTATATATTTGAAATGCTGATTGTCTGCCTGGCTGACGTTACTGCATTCGGCTTTTATATGAAGCTCTGGTTTCCTCATGTGGAACAGTGGATCTGGGTGCTGAGTATTGTCTGCTTCATTGGCGCAATTAATCTTTGCCATGTGAAGATTTTTGGTGAAATGGAATTCTGGCTGTCTATTGTGAAAGTTACCGCAATTATTGCTATGATTATCGGCGGCATGGCTATCATGATATATGGATTCGGTCAGGAAACAGACCATGTAACCGGTATTTCCAGTTTATGGGAATATGGCGGTTTTATGCCTAATGGCATCAGTGGTGTAATAGCTTCACTTGCCATTGTGATGTTTGCTTTTGGTGGTATTGAAGTTATTGGCATCACTGCCAGCGAAGCTAAAAATCCTGAAAAAACTATTCCAAAGGCAATCAATGCTGTTCCTTTCCGTATTTTACTGTTCTACGTATTGACCCTGTTTATTCTGATGTGTATCTATCCGTGGAATCAAATTGGTCAGGAAGGAAGTCCATTCGTACAGATTTTTTCCAGCTTAGGTATCAATTCTGCGGCTAATATTCTCAACATTGTGGTTATTACTGCCGCAGTTTCTGCGATTAACAGCGATATTTTTGGTGCCGGCCGCATGATGTATGGCATGGCCCAAGAAGGACAGGCGCCTAAATCATTCACCAAGCTGAGCCGTAATGGTGTACCGTGGATGACGGTGGTCGTTATGTCAGCCGTCCTGCTGATTGGCGTTGTTCTTAACTATCTGCTTCCCAATGAAATTTTCGTTATCATTGCTTCTATCGCAACATTTGCCACTGTGTGGGTATGGCTGATGATCCTGCTTTCTCAGGTTGCTATGCGCCGCAAAATGAGTAAAGAAGAAGTTAAAACACTAAAATTCCCTGTTCCTATGTGGCCAATAGCACCAATATTAACAATTATCTTTATGGTATTCGTTATTGTATTACTGGGCTATTTTGAAAAAACCCGTATTGCATTAATTGTGGGAGTTGCATGGGTAGCTTTATTGTCAATTACCTATTTCTTGAGCATAAAGAAAAACACTTCCCAAACTCATCAAATTAAATAATTCATCCTGATAAATGCCAGAATAATCTGGCATTTATTTTCATTTATCTGAATATGATATAATTAATATTTCAATATTATTTTGTTAAGCAGTGTAAATTAAATAATTTCAATCTATTTATATCATTGCATTTTGTTTTCTAAATTGTAATGATTATATATTACTTTAATAAGAATAATTTTTTATTTTTTAAATATAAATCAACTTACACATAACAAAAAATTAATTTCGTTTACTTTCAACAAGTTAAATTAAAAATCAAATGATAATCTTTTATAAAAAATAGATAAACATACTTTTAAAATAAAATATTAATAAAAATTTGCAATAAGAGGATTATGATCAGAAGCATCTGTAGGCATAACAATAGCATTAGCTACATTTAACTCTCGATAAAAAATAAAATCTAAAGGTCTTCCAAATACAATTGTTCGACAGTCATCAGCAAAAGATACTTCTTTAAGATGTAAATGTCCGGTAAAACGCTTAAGAGCATTTAATCGTTGCTTACTCCATGCATTAAAGTCACCAGCCATAATTACCGGGCCATTATGTAAACGAATATGAGCACCAATATTATTCAGCTGACGGCTATATACATCCACACCAAAGCTGAAATTTATCGCATGTACATTAATAACCATCAACTGGCGATTATCCTGTAAAGAGTAAACCGTGATAAGAGCTGATTTAGATAAACGTAAAAGAGGCTCTTTCTCTCTCAATGGGCAACAATAGATAGGGTGAGAAGCTGCTAGCGTCATTACACCAGAGGGATGTTGAGGCAATAAAAATGCGGGAACTTGATCAGCTGTCAGATAATTTGAAGTAGCAAATTCAACTAAATCAGGGGTTGTCTGCGCTTCTTGCAATAAAATTAACTGGCTTGCATCAGTAAGTTCCTTCAAAACCTTTCGCCATGAAGGACGCTGCTGTTTATAAATATTCCATACAACAACCCTAAGCTCATTTGTATCAGTAATCAAAGGGATACCTACAGGTAATGACTTTCCAAGCTGATAGGTTGACATCGGAAAGACACGTTCAACAGGTTGCCCAGCGACATATCTTATTGCATAGGTTTTCTTTACCACGTGAAAAACCTCTTCAATGCAGAAAGTAATATTAAAACTTTCTGATTCTATCAAATATAATGAGGGAATTATTGATTTTAATATTTATTAAACAGAAAAAAACCCTGAGATTTCTCTCAGGGTTTCTCTGGAAATTAAGTGGCGGTGCGGACGGGGCTCGAACCCGCGACCCCCGGCGTGACAGGCCGGTATTCTAACCAACTGAACTACCGCACCACCGAATTTCTTGTTCTCTATGTTGCTACCACAACATAAAATCTCAACACCAATCAGGGTAGTCTACGAACGGACCTTCTGCCATTCATCCTTCGGACCGTCGCTTTCCGCGACGTTCAAAATCACTCTCTGCAATTTTGTCCGACTTTCTACCCACAACACTCTGTGTCATTCTTCATCACACAAAGCTAAATTAAAGCCTGGCAGTTCCCTACTCTCACATGGGGAGACCCCACACTACCATCGGCGCTACGGCGTTTCACTGCTGAGTTCGGCATGGGGTCAGGTGGGACCACCGCGCTATCCCCGCCAGGCAAATTCATTTCATCCCGACCGTTATCTGCCTTCTCGACACATAACCATCCGAATCAATCTCTCAAACAAGCCAAAAATTCTCTCTTCTCTCGCCCCAAAACACCTTCGGTGTTGTAAGGTTAAGCCGCTCGGTTCATTAGTACTGGTCAGCTCAATGCATCGCTGCACTTACACACCCAGCCTATCCACGTCTTCGTCTTAAACGTTCCTTCCGTGACCTTACGTCAAGGGAAGACTCATCTCAAGGCAAGTTTCCCGCTTAGATGCTTTCAGCGGTTATCTCTTCCGCACTTAGCTACCGGGCTATGCCATTGGCATGACAACCCGTACACCAGCGGTGCGTCCACTCCGGTCCTCTCGTACTAGGAGCAGCCCCTTTCAATCTTCCTGCGCCCACGGCAGATAGGGACCGAACTGTCTCACGACGTTCTAAACCCAGCTCGCGTACCACTTTAAATGGCGAACAGCCATACCCTTGGGACCAACTTCAGCCCCAGGATGTGATGAGCCGACATCGAGGTGCCAAACACCGCCGTCGATATGAACTCTTGGGCGGTATCAGCCTGTTATCCCCGGAGTACCTTTTATCCGTTGAGCGATGGCCCTTCCATGCAGAACCACCGGATCACTAAGACCTACTTTCGTACCTGCTCGAGCCGTCACTCTCGCAGTCAAGCTGGCTTATGCCTTTGCACTAACCTCACGATGTCCGACCGTGATTAGCCAACCTTCGTGCTCCTCCGTTACGCTTTAGGAGGAGACCGCCCCAGTCAAACTACCCACCAGACACTGTCCCCGATGCGGATCACGCACCCGGGTGAGAACATCGAACATTCAAGGGTGGTATTTCAAGGATGGCTCCATGCAGACTGGCGTCCACACTTCCAGGCCTCCCACCTATCCTACACATCAAGGCTCCATGTTCAGTGTCAAGCTATAGTAAAGGTTCACGGGGTCTTTCCGTCTTGCCGCGGGTACACTGCATCTTCACAGCGAGTTCAATTTCACTGAGTCTCGGGTGGAGACAGCCTGGCCATCATTACGCCATTCGTGCAGGTCGGAACTTACCCGACAAGGAATTTCGCTACCTTAGGACCGTTATAGTTACGGCCGCCGTTTACTGGGGCTTCGATCAAGAGCGTCGCACTGACGTGCTAACCCCATCAATTAACCTTCCAGCACCGGGCAGGCGTCACACCGTATACGTCCACTTTCGTGTTTGCACAGTGCTGTGTTTTTAATAAACAGTTGCAGCCAGCTGGTCTCTGCGACTGGCTTCAGCTCCGGGCGCTCGGCCCTTCACCTACCGCCAGCGTGCCTTCTCCCGAAGTTACGGCACCATTTTGCCTAGTTCCTTCACCCGAGTTCTCTCAAGCGCCTGAGTATTCTCTACCTGACCACCTGTGTCGGTTTGGGGTACGATTCAATATGACCTGATGCTTAGAGGCTTTTCCTGGAAGCCGGGCATCAACCACTTCACCGCCGTAGCGGCTCGTCATCACGCCTCAGTGTTGCAGCAGAACGGATTTGCCTGTCCTGCCCACCTACACGCTTAAACCGGGACGACCGTCGCCCGGATGGCCTAGCCTTCTCCGTCCCCCCTTCGCAGTCACATTCAGTACAGGAATATTAACCTGTTTCCCATCGACTACGCTTTTCAGCCTCGCCTTAGGGGTCGACTCACCCTGCCCCGATTAACGTTGGACAGGAACCCTTGGTCTTCCGGCGAGCGGGTTTTTCACCCGCTTTATCGTTACTTATGTCAGCATTCGCACTTCTGATACCTCCAGCGGGCCTCACGACGCCGCCTTCGCCGGCTTACAGAACGCTCCCCTACCCAACGACACATTCATGTCGCTGCCGCAGCTTCGGTGCATGGTTTAGCCCCGTTACATCTTCCGCGCAGGCCGACTCGACCAGTGAGCTATTACGCTTTCTTTAAATGATGGCTGCTTCTAAGCCAACATCCTGGCTGTCTGAGCCTTCCCACCTCGTTTCCCACTTAACCATGACTTTGGGACCTTAGCTGGCGGTCTGGGTTGTTTCCCTCTTCACGACGGACGTTAGCACCCGCCGTGTGTCTCCCGTGATACCATTCTTCGGTATTCGCAGTTTGCATCGGGTTGGTAAGCCGGGATGGCCCCCTAGCCGAAACAGTGCTCTACCCCCGAAGATGAATTCACGAGGCGCTACCTAAATAGCTTTCGGGGAGAACCAGCTATCTCCCGGTTTGATTGGCCTTTCACCCCCAGCCACAAGTCATCCGCTAATTTTTCAACATTAGTCGGTTCGGTCCTCCAGTCAGTGTTACCTAACCTTCAACCTGCCCATGGCTAGATCACCGGGTTTCGGGTCTATACCCTGCAACTTATGCGCCCAGTTAAGACTCGGTTTCCCTGCGGCTCCCCTAAACGGTTAACCTTGCTACAGAATATAAGTCGCTGACCCATTATACAAAAGGTACGCAGTCACCCCTATTAATAGAAGCTCCCACTGCTTGTACGTACACGGTTTCAGGTTCTCTTTCACTCCCCTCGCCGGGGTTCTTTTCGCCTTTCCCTCACGGTACTGGTTCACTATCGGTCAGTCAGGAGTATTTAGCCTTGGAGGATGGGCCCCCCATATTCAGACAGGATACCACGTGTCCCGCCCTACTCGTTGAGTTCACAACTTGTGTGTTTTGGTGTACGGGACTCTCACCCTTTACTGTGCGACTTTCCAGACGCTTCCACTAACACACCCGCTGATTCAGACTCTGGGCTGCTCCCCGTTCGCTCGCCGCTACTGGGGGAATCTCGGTTGATTTCTTTTCCTCGGGGTACTGAGATGTTTCAGTTCCCCCGGTTCGCCTCGTTTGACTATGAATTCATCAAACGATAGTGCAACGGATTGCACTGGGTTTCCCCATTCGGACATCGCCGGCTATTACGCTTCATATCAGCTTACCGACGCTTTTCGCAGATTAGCACGTCCTTCATCGCCTCTGACTGCCTAGGCATCCACCGTGTACGCTTAGTCGCTTAACCTCACAACCCGAAAATGTCTCGGATTGCCGATTGTTGAGAGACTGGTCAATAATACCTCGGTGATATTATCGACGGTTTCAATTTTCAGCTTGTTCCAGATTGTTAAAGAGCATTTATCGTTAAACCGACTTCATCAGAAATCCGCTTAACGATAACACGACGACGGCTTTCACCCGTCATCACCGCAAGTGGCGTCCCCTAGGGGATTCGAACCCCTGTTACCGCCGTGAAAGGGCGGTGTCCTAGGCCTCTAGACGAAGGGGACACAATGGCCGGCTTCGCAGACGCGTCTTGCTCGACTTTCATCAGACAATCTGTGTGAGCACTGCACTCAACCGCATCTCAGGTAAGGAGGTGATCCAACCGCAGGTTCCCCTACGGTTACCTTGTTACGACTTCACCCCAGTCATGAATCACAAAGTGGTCAGCGCCCTCCAAACGGTTAAGCTACCGACTTCTTTTGCAACCCACTCCCATGGTGTGACGGGCGGTGTGTACAAGGCCCGGGAACGTATTCACCGTAGCATTCTGATCTACGATTACTAGCGATTCCGACTTCATGGAGTCGAGTTGCAGACTCCAATCCGGACTACGACAGACTTTATGTGTTCCGCTTGCTCTCGCGAGGTCGCTTCACTTTGTATCCGCCATTGTAGCACGTGTGTAGCCCTACTCGTAAGGGCCATGATGACTTGACGTCATCCCCACCTTCCTCCGGTTTATCACCGGCAGTCTCCTTTGAGTTCCCACCATTACGTGCTGGCAACAAAGGATAAGGGTTGCGCTCGTTGCGGGACTTAACCCAACATTTCACAACACGAGCTGACGACAGCCATGCAGCACCTGTCTCTCAGTTCCCGAAGGCACTTCGCTGTCTCCAGCAAATTCTGAGGATGTCAAGAGTAGGTAAGGTTCTTCGCGTTGCATCGAATTAAACCACATGCTCCACCGCTTGTGCGGGCCCCCGTCAATTCATTTGAGTTTTAACCTTGCGGCCGTACTCCCCAGGCGGTCGATTTAACGCGTTAGCTCCGGAAGCCACTCCTCTTAGGGAACAACCTCCAAATCGACATCGTTTACCGCGTGGACTACCAGGGTATCTAATCCTGTTTGCTCCCCACGCTTTCGCACCTGAGCGTCAGTCTTCGTCCAGGGGGCCGCCTTCGCCACCGGTATTCCTCCACATCTCTACGCATTTCACCGCTACACATGGAATTCTACCCCCCTCTACGAGACTCTAGCCAACCAGTCTTAGATGCCGTTCCCAGGTTAAGCCCGGGGATTTCACATCTAACTTAATTGACCGCCTGCGTGCGCTTTACGCCCAGTCATTCCGATTAACGCTTGCACCCTCCGTATTACCGCGGCTGCTGGCACGGAGTTAGCCGGTGCTTCTTCTGCGGGTAACGTCAACATACCGCTCTGTTCAAGCGGTATCCTTCCTCCCCGCTGAAAGTACTTTACAACCCGAAGGCCTTCTTCATACACGCGGCATGGCTGCATCAGGCTTGCGCCCATTGTGCAATATTCCCCACTGCTGCCTCCCGTAGGAGTCTGGGCCGTGTCTCAGTCCCAGTGTGGCTGGTCATCCTCTCAGACCAGCTAGGGATCGTCGCCTAGGTAGGCCATTACCCTACCTACCAGCTAATCCCATCTGGGTTCATCCGCGGGCGTGAGGCCCTTTCAGGTCCCCCACTTTGGTCTTGCGACATTATGCGGTATTAGCCACCGTTTCCAGTGGTTATCCCCCACCCTCGGGCAGATCCCCAGACATTACTCACCCGTCCGCCGCTCGTCAGCAAAAATGCAAGCATTTTCCTGTTACCGCTCGACTTGCATGTGTTAGGCCTGCCGCCAGCGTTCAATCTGAGCCATGATCAAACTCTTCGATTAAAAGCTTGATGCTCAAAGAAACTGACTGTTCATTCGTTATGAATTAACTGTTGTTCACTCTTTAAGACTTTAGTGTATTCTTTTGTGATACCGTCTTGTGAGTGCCCACACAGATTGTCTGATTAATTGTTAAAGAGCAGGCTGAAATAAAAAGTAATATTCTCGTTCAGCCGGGCTGCGTATACTACGCTTTTCGCCCGCAGAGTCAAGCGCTTATTTGCTTTGTTCTGCCTGGCCTCACACGTTTTGTCAGCGTTGTGTCGGTCAGTGGTGGCGCATTATAGGGAGTTCTTCGGCGCTGGCAAGCGTTTATTTAAAAAAAACTTTCGCCCGCACACTTTTTCAACAAGACGATGATATAAAGAACAAAAAAGCCTACTTCCTGATGCTTTTAATCGCTTTAGGCAAGTCTGCAAGGCTATTTATTATCAAATCAGCCGCTTGTTCTGCTTCATTTGTAATTGGTTTGCCTGTACGAACTAATACCCTAGTACCAACTTTCGCCATCACCGCCGCTTGCATATCTTCCAGTTTGTCACCAACCATATAAGAAGCAGCCATATCAATGCCAAGCTCCTTCTGTGCATCCAGCAGCATACCTGGTTGTGGTTTACGACAATCACAACTCTTCTTATATTGTTCTTCAGTCGCATCTGGATGATGGGGACAATAATAAATGCCATCCAAATCTACACCGCGATCTGCCAGTGACCAATCCATCCATTCTGTCAATTGCAAGAATTGTTCTTCATTGAAAATGCCGCGGGCAATACCTGACTGGTTTGTGACTAATACCAGTGCATACCCCATTTTTTTCAATTCAATCATGGTTTCAATGGCACCATCGATAAATTGAAAATCATCTACTTCGTGTACATAACCATGATCGATATTTATTGTTCCGTCACGATCTAAAAATACGGCAGGAATACCTTGTGTCACCCGATTGCTCCAAGCAATGTAAGAAGTTCTCAGTATCGCATGATTTAGCCATGAATGAGAATGCAGCAATTAATTTATTCCCAGTTGACTTGGACGTCTAGACACCTTAACATCCGATTTAACTTAGTAGTTTGTTTTCTCAAAATGTTCAAACTACCAATTTTCGAATTTTTATAAGAATAAAAATGATAAAACTATTTCATATCAATAAAATATTCCAGCAGGGTGCCCGCTCTATCAACGCACTTTCAGATATCAGTCTGCATGTTCCGCAAGGACAAATTTACGGTGTCATCGGTTCATCCGGTGCGGGCAAAAGTACGTTGATTCGCTGTGTGAATATGCTTGAGCGTCCAACTTCCGGGCAAATACTGGTTGATGGCCAGGATTTGACTATCCTATCTGATAGTGATTTGACCCATGCGCGTCGCCGTATTGGCATGATTTTCCAACACTTTAATTTGCTATCTTCGAGAACAGTTTTTGGCAACATATCCTTACCTTTAGAATTAGATAATGTTCCAAAGACGGAAATAAAAAAACGGGTAGATGAGTTATTAGAACTTGTTGGCCTTGCAGATAAACACGATGCTTACCCGGCAAATCTCTCTGGTGGACAGAAACAACGTGTTGCTATTGCCCGTGCCTTAGCTAATTCACCTAAAGTACTTTTATGTGATGAAGCAACCAGTGCTCTGGATCCAGCAACAACCCGGTCTATTCTGGAATTATTGAAAGATATTAATCGCCGTCTGGGTCTGACTATTTTGTTAATTACACATGAAATGGATGTCGTCAAACGTATATGTGACCAGGTTGCAGTTATCAGCGGTGGGCAGTTGATTGAACAGGATATTGTCAGTGAAGTGTTTTCTCATCCCAAAACACCTATCGCTCAGGCATTTATCCAGTCAACTTTGCATTTGGATATCCCTGAAGATTATGTGCAAAAAATGCAAAGCACCCCAGCCCCAGATCTTAGCCCATTATTGAAACTGGAGTTCACCGGTCAGTCTGTAGACGCACCTCTGATTTCGATGGCAGTACGTCGTTTTGATATTGATATGAATATATTAAGTTCCCAAATTGATTATGCCGGTGGAGTAAAATTTGGTGTGATGTTAGCGGAATTACACGGTGAAAATGGCGGTGTTGAGTCAACAATTAAATTTTTACAAGACCATCATGTGAAAGTAGAGGTTCTCGGTTATGTCTGAAGGAATGATCTTATTGCTAGCTAAAGGCGTCTGGGAAACTCTGGTAATGACTTTTGTTTCTGGTTTCTTTGGCTTTATTATTGGGCTGCCGATAGGTGTCTTGTTATATGTCACCCGCCCTGGTCAGATTATGGAAAACAGTAAACTCTATCGTTTTCTTTCAGCGATAGTGAATGTTTTCCGTTCTATCCCATTTATTATTTTACTGGTATGGATGATTCCTTTTACCAGATTAATTGTTGGAACATCTATCGGTTTACAGGCCGCCATTGTTCCATTAACCATAGGTGCCGCACCATTTATCGCCCGTATGGTGGAAAATGCTTTACTGGAAATTCCATCAGGATTAATTGAAGCAGCTCGCGCAATGGGAGCGACTCCGTTCCAGATTGTGAAGAAAATTCTGTTACCTGAAGCGTTACCAGGTTTGCTTAATGCAGCTACAATTACCCTGATTACGTTAGTAGGTTATTCCGCAATGGGAGGTGCTGTAGGTGCGGGTGGATTAGGCCAGATTGGCTACCAATATGGTTATATCGGCTATAATGCAACAGTAATGAACACCGTATTAGTGTTACTGGTTATTTTAGTTTACTTAATTCAATTAAGTGGTGACCGTTTAGTTAAAGCCACAACACGCAAATAATAAAATTATTTTAAAACAGCACCGATATCGGTGCTAATAAATCAGTATTCAATAGGGGTAAAGTATGTCTGTTAAATTAAGAACCATCGCAACTATCAGTGCTCTTTTAGGTTCATTAATTCTGGCTGGTTGCGGGCAGGAAAAACAAGATCCAAACCATATTAAAGTAGGCGTTATCGTTGGTGCAGAACAAGAAGTTGCTGAAATTGCGAAAAAAGTAGCCAAAGATCAATATGGTCTTGATGTAGAACTGGTCACTTTTAATGATTTTGTATTGCCAAACGAGGCTCTGAGTAAAGGTGATATTGATCTGAATGCATACCAGCACAAACCTTACATGGATCAACAAATCAAAGATCGTGGTTACAAATTGGTCACTGTTGGCAACTCTTTTATTTATCCAATTGCGGGTTATTCCAAGAAAATTAAATCCCTGGATGAATTACAGGATGGTTCTCAAATTGCGTTACCAAATGATCCAACGAACTTAGGCCGTTCTTTATTACTGTTACAGAAACAAAACTTAATCAAACTGAAAGATAACATAGGATTATTACCAACAACACTGGACATTGCTGAAAATCCTAAAAATCTAAAATTGGTTGAGCTGGAAGCACCACAATTACCACGTTCATTGGACGATCAAAAAATTGCTCTGGCAATCATTAATACGACATATGCCAGCCAAATCGGCCTGACTCCGGCAAAAGACGGTTTATTTGTCGAAAATAAAGATTCTCCATATGTAAACCTGCTGGTTAGCCGTGAAGATAATAAGGACGCTGAAAACGTTAAGAAATTCGTTAAAGCATATCAATCCGATGAAGTTGATGAAGCTGCCAATAAAATTTTTAACGGTGGTGCGGTGAAAGGCTGGTAATCTTTCATATTACACTCATCGATATTAGACAAATCAGGCGGACAGGTTGTCCGCCTGATTTGTTATGGCATCATGTTTTCGATATTTTTTTGTTAACCTGATTCTATTCTCTTAACTCTGACAGTAAAAATTCGAGGATCTATTAATGCGTAAGCTGTTTATCTCTTTGTTAGCTCTATTCATAACAGGATGTTCAATGCAACAAACAGCATTTACTGACTCTTCTCAGTTATCGGATATGAGGCACAAACAAGCATTAACCGAAGAAAAAAAGAATCTTTCTTCATCCGTAAAGTTGTATACCAAGAGTGAAGAGTTAATAAATGCCGCATTTAAAGATTTAGGAATTGTTTCTGGTCAATCATGCCGTGGTTCTTTACAGGATCCACCAGCTAATATCGCCGTAGCACGTAACCAGATGATAACGAAGGCCGCTCATTTGAATGCTAACGCAGTTTTATTACATCAGTGCGAGATGTTATCAGGTCAAGGATGCTACCAGATAGCAATATGTGAAGGTTCAGCTCTGCTTATTACTCAATGACCGATTTTAATTTCACACAAATAGGGGTTATCCACTCCCCTTATAAAGAAAAATTTGCCGTTCCACGCCAACCAGGTCTTATTGAAGATGGCGGAGGGCAATTGGTACTTCTTCCACCCTATAATCAACCAGATGCAGTTCGTGGTTTGGAACAATTTAGTCATCTGTGGGTTATTTTTATTTTCCACCAAACAATGGATGGCGGCTGGAAACCAATGGTGCGTCCTCCCCGTTTAGGCGGCAATGCAAAAATGGGCGTATTCGCAACCCGTTCAACTTTCAGACCGAATCCAATTGGTATGTCTCTGATTGAACTTAAAGGAATTGAATACAGAAAAAGCAGTGTTACTCTGGAATTGGGCAGCCTGGATTTAGTTGATGGCACACCGGTTATTGATATCAAGCCTTATCTGCCTTTCGCTGAATGTCAGCCACACGCTGTAGCAGGTTTTGCTCAAGAAGCACCTTCCGCCGGTATGGAAGTGATATTTTTACCTGCCGCCGAACAACAGCTCATCTCAGTTCAGGGCACTTACCCGGATTTACGCCGTTTTATCAGTCAGGTCTTGGCTCAAGACCCTCGTCCTGCTTATCGGAGAGGAGAACAGGAAAATCGAGAATATGCCGTTCATTTACTGAATTTTAATGTACGCTGGAGAATCTGTGGCACACTGACTAAAGTGTTTTCCATTGAACCCCTTTAAAAATCAGTATATGCCCTTTTGACATCTTAAACTCGCTGGTAGACTAAAGACTTATTTTCGTTTTTTATTAGCTGGCAAATTTCTGCCAGTCAGAAGCAATTTGCTGCTCTAATGGAACCCTAACAATGCGCACTAGCCAATATCTGCTCTCTACATTAAAAGAGACTCCTGCCGATGCAGAGGTTGTCAGTCATAAACTGATGCTTCGTGCGGGCATGATCCGTAAGCTCGCTTCAGGTCTGTATAATTGGATGCCTACAGGTGTCCGCGTACTAAAAAAAGTTGAGAAAATTGTTCGTGAAGAGATGAACAATGCCGGAGCAATTGAAATATCTATGCCCGTCGTACAGCCGGCAGATTTATGGCAGGAAAGTGGTCGCTGGGAACAGTACGGCCCAGAATTACTGCGTTTTGCTGACCGGGGGGATCGCCCTTTTGTGCTGGGTCCAACTCACGAGGAAGTCGTTACTGATCTGATCCGTAATGAAGTCAGCTCATACAAACAGTTACCGCTGACTTTATTCCAGATCCAGACTAAATTCCGGGACGAAGTTCGCCCTCGCTTTGGTGTAATGCGCTCCCGGGAATTCTTAATGAAAGATGCTTACTCTTTCCACGCTACCCAAGAGTCACTACAAGAAACTTACGACAATATGTACAAAGCCTACAGCAAAATCTTTACCCGTATTGGTTTGGATTTCCGTGCTGTTCTGGCAGACACCGGTTCTATCGGCGGTAGTGCTTCTCATGAATTTCAGGTTCTGGCTGCCAGTGGAGAAGATGATATCGTTTTCTCCACTGAATCCAATTATGCAGCTAATATTGAATTGGCCGAAGCCGTCGCTCCTGCTTATGATCGTGCAACACCAACAGAAGAGATGCATCTGGTAGACACCCCAAATGCAAAAACAATTGCTGAACTGGTTGAACAATTCAATCTGCCAGTTGAAAAAACGGTTAAGACTCTGATGGTTCATGCAGCAGAAAATACGGGCCATAAATTGATCGCCTTATTGGTCCGCGGCGACCATGAACTTAATGAAATCAAAGCAGAGAAATTATCTTTGGTTGCCAGCCCTCTGACTTTTGCTACCGAAGAAGAGATTCGTGCAATTGTAGGTGCCGGCCCAGGCTCACTGGGACCTGTCAATCTGCCAATACCTGTTATTATTGACCGCAGTGTGGCGGTGATGAATGACTTTGGCGCAGGTGCCAACATTGATGACAAACACTATTTCGGTATCAACTGGGAACGTGATTTACCAATACCAGCAGTCGCTGATATCCGTAATGTTGTTGAAGGTGATGCCAGCCCAGATGGCAAAGGATCGCTGCTCATCAAACGTGGCATTGAAGTTGGTCATATCTTCCAACTTGGCACCAAGTATTCTGATGCAATGAAAGCAACCGTTCAAGGCGAAGACGGCCACAATCAGATTGTCACTATGGGTTGTTATGGTATTGGCGTTACCCGTATTGTCGCCGCAGCGATTGAACAAAATCACGATGACCGCGGTATCATCTGGCCTGATGCAATTGCACCATTCCAGGTCGCTATTCTGCCAATGAATATGCATAAGTCATATCGTGTTAAGGAAGTTGCAGAGAAACTGTATGCCGATCTGCGCACCAGCGGTATTGATGTTATTTTCGATGATCGTAAAGAACGCCCAGGCGTGATGTTTGCTGATATGGAGCTTATTGGCGTGCCACACACTATCGTTATCGGTGACCGCAATCTTGATAATGGCGAAGTAGAATATAAATATCGTCGCAATGATGAAAAACAGATACTGAAGCTAGACGATGTTGCTGATTATCTGAAGCAACAACTTGGTTGTTAATTAGGGTTATTACAATAACTCATTGAGCGGTATGGTGATAATGGTCAGACCACAAAGACGCAGTCAGTGAACTCGTTTTACTCTTCTGGCCCATTATCACCATTCATACTGAAGCTAGAATTATTTCTTCATATTACAAGATTTCGATTTATCGAAATGAATTTTACCTGTCTGAACCAAGGCAGAATTAAATAGCCCATCCTCCATTGAAGGGCTCACGCTATAATAGCCTTCAACTTCAACATAAACCGGCGTTCCACCTTCTACGCCAGCTTGATGATAGCCTTGCTCCAAATCCAAACTTTCCGGCACGTCATAACGCTTACCTGTACTACAATCGGTGAATGAAGCGGCATCAGCTATGTAACTGTATTCACCCGCCAGTTTTTCTGGTTTTACCCGTTTCAGCTCATAGTTGAATGACGATTCAATTGTGTTGCCTTCCATATCCAGCATTACCAGATTTCCATCTTTCGGCAAATAGTAATATTTCTGGTCATCTGATTTTGCCAGACGGATTTTTTCTCCATCTTTCGCCCATTGACCGGATTCAAAGAATGACTGATCACCATCACGAGAACCAAGATAAGTTTGTTCCAGAATATAAGTACCATCATCATCCAATAACAGTGTGGTATCAATACCAGAACAATCAGCACAAGGAAGAACACCATGAAAAGTCTGATCCATTGGCTGTGAACTCGTTTG
Source organism: Photorhabdus thracensis (assembly GCF_001010285.1). Classification (GTDB taxonomy): domain Bacteria; phylum Pseudomonadota; class Gammaproteobacteria; order Enterobacterales; family Enterobacteriaceae; genus Photorhabdus; species Photorhabdus temperata. Next base: position 1,069,698 of record NZ_CP011104.1, read on the forward strand.
CTGTACCAAGTTACCTTGACATCCCACCAAAGCAGATACGCCCACAGCAACTAACGCTGTTAAAAGTTTTTTATTCACATTTATCTCCAAACAGTATAATGAGCTCTGTGACTCATCTTAATTAGTAACACAAAGAATATAAGATTATTGCAGCTTAATAGCGCAAATACCGTCCTTTTTAAGGATGTTACCCAATAGTAGCGAAATGATATGAGCCGATTTTAATACTTTTGTCAGGAACTTACTGTGAAATAAGACTTTTATTTATTTACCGTTCAGAGAGAACAGCCAAAGTTATTCATTAATCACGATTGATTTCCTGTGCTATAGTCATTAATAGTGCTTTTGAGTTACAATTTTTAACAACCACAGGCGGCAATAACCGCCACTAACCATAGTGGTGAGCAAATATGTCTATAAATATTGAATATCAACCAATTAACTGTGACGACTATGACAACCTTGAATTGGCTTGCCAACATCAGCTCCATCTACACATAAAATTACGAGGTGGTGAAGTTATTGAAGGGAAAGCCTGTGATTTGATTTTGAGAAAGAAAGTTGAATACCTGATAATCGAAGCAGCAGATAATCCCCGAGAACTGCGGTTGGATCATATCGCCAGTTTCAGTCACCCTGAAATCGGTACTGTTATTGTTGAACATTCCGAATCCTGATAAGAAACAAGAAACAGCCGCCTCTGGCGGCCAGACCGCTGACAAACCTCGTTGAAAATAACGGGGTTTGTTCCTTTCATTATGAATCATAATGCCATCCATTTTCCTCACTAAGCTGGTTTAATCGCCCGACAAGGCGTTATTTTCGCTTCTCCTGCAATGAAATGCCCGCTCTCCAGAGATAAAAACAACAAAGCATCGCGACCAGCAATGCTATCTTCTTGATATTTTGGGCTGTTGCCGCCAGTAGACGTTGTATCTGAACTTTTCAGCAACCCACGGAAACGGGCATAACGGTGACCATGATGCTGCTTCGCATCCGCAAAACTGCGTTCTATCGTCTCCTTTCGTCGTTTGTAGCGCTTTTTTCCCCACGGGGGTAATCGGTTTTCTCTGGCCTGCTCTTTACTGACCTCCCAGATATGGCGGGTTATCATTTTTCCGCCTTTCGCGTGAGTGCAGGCGGTGCATAAACCCGCTTTCCGGGTCGGTGGTATGACCTTCGTCTTTCTCTGCCGTTCCTTTAGGGCTGGCTTCAGGCTTTTTTTCCGGCCGCCGCCCGGTCTTCAGTGACGGCTTTATCCAGTGCATCACAATAGGCGCCGGGGGAAACCGGCCGCATGACATTCTCCGATTTATGCGGATTGGCGCTGGCTTTCAGGTGGGTGCTGTCGGTATAGAGTACGTGTCCGCCCACGAATCCTTTGACCATCGCCTGTTCAACAATGTGGTCAAAAATCTGCTGGAAGACCGCGGTATGATTGAAACGGCGGCGGCGGTTCTGACTCAGGGTTGAGGCATCAGGGACCTTCTCTGTCAGTCCGAGGCGCAGAAACCAGCGGTAAGCCACATTAACCTGAATTTCCTGAACCAGACGGCGTTCACTGGGGACGCCAAACAAGTAGCCGAGTAACATCATTTTAATCAGCATGACCGGATCGATAGCAGGACGGCCATTATTGTGGCAATACAACGGGGCGACTAATTCGCGGATAAATTCGAAATCAATGGCGGCATCGACTTGATGGACCAAATGATTTTTAGGGACCAGCTCGTCAAGAGAGAACGTTTCTGGCGGGAAAGTCTAGAGAGGGGATGTTCTTAATATGGTGGCAAGCTCCGTTGAATGAACGGAACTTAATTAAAACAAAGTACCGGATAAAAAACCAGCGTTTTGTCAATAACCTGCATTCCTGAACCTCTCCAATTATTGGTGCTGGAAGGATGTTTTGTGAGCATTGATGCTGTGGGAACGCAAACAAAAATCGCCGATATTATCCTGAAAAAATCCGCGGATTATTTGCTGTCAGTAAAAGATAATCAGCCGACACTGGCTGCTGAAGTCAGCGCGCAATTTCACGCTTTTTGGGCGAGTACGCCAAAAGATATTGCCGGACCATCTTTCTGCGAACAATTTAATAATCAGCATGGCCGCCGGAAACATCGCCGATACTGGCAATTCCCTGTTGGTGAGCAGATGCCCATTTGTCAGAAATGGAAAGCAAAGACGATAATAGCAGTCCAATCTGAACGGACAGAAAAAAGACGTGGGCATGATTTTGTCCGATTCTATATCAGTAGCCAACCAATGAATGCGGAGAAAGCCTTGCAAGCGACACGATCTCGAGAATCATTTACACTGGTTACTTGATGTTACGTTTCGAGAAGATAAACTCCAGGCCCGGATGGGATTTGCCGGTGAAAATTTAGCTGTACTAAGAAAATGGATTTTGAACATGCTGAAACAGAATGAATCCCGCAATTTAAGTATGGAAAATAAACGCAGGCTCTTTTGTTTAAATGATGATTATTTATTCGAATCCTTGGGTTTGTTTATATAATGAGTTTTGATGCGTTAGCCCTGACTCAGATACCGATCTAAATGGTAATAAAATTTGATGAATTAATAACTTTCCATTGATTATGAAGATTATCTTATATATAATTATGAGAATTAGAATTAATTATTCAGGATGAGGGTCAGATTGTCTCAATCGTTGGTAACAGGGCTAGTTTTGATTGCAGGGTATCATGGTATTAATTTGGATAGCTCCGCAATAAAACATCAATTTTCTGATAAAAATGGATACTTTGGTGTCACTCAGTGGTTATTGGCAGCTAAAGAACATTCACTCCGTGCTAAATTAGTTAAGAAACCAATTGATAGACTTAAATTTATTCCTTTACCATCTCTAGTCTTAGGTGAAGAAGAATCGTCGTTTATTTTACTGAAAGTAGAAGACAATAAATATCTTATCTATGATATAAAAGAAAAAAACAATCGTATTATTAACGAAAATGAGTTCGATGCTATTTATTCTGGTCAACTGATTCTCGTTTCTTCAAAGAAATCAGTCTCTGATAAATTGCAACGTTTTGATTTTACTTGGTTTATTCCTTCTATTGTCAAGTATCGCCATATATTCATCGAAATTTTAGTATTATCCATTTTTCTTCAGGTCTTTTCATTAGTAACACCTCTTTTTTTCCAGGTGGTGATGGATAAAGTTCTTGTTCATCAAAGTTATAATACTATAATACTTTAGATATTATTGCTTTTATCGTTGTTGTTCTCTTTGATGTCATTTTAACTGGATTAAGAACTTATCTTTTTTCACATACGACGAATAAAATAGACATTGAATTAGGCTCAAAGTTGTTGAGTCATATAATAAACCTTCCTATTCGCTATTTTGAAGTCAGACGAGTAGGAGATATAATAGCTAGGATAAAAGAACAAGAAAATATTCGCCAATTTTTAACTGGGCAGGCGTTCACATCTCTTTTAGATTGTATATTTTCTTTTCTATTTATTATCGTGATGTGGTATTACTGCAGGGTGAGATCACGAACGTTATTTAATCAAAATTAATCCATTTGACCCACGAATTCAATTGTGATCTTATACTCCTTTTTTCGGGAGTACCCTAATGGAACTTGATGCTTTTTCTCAACATTTCGGTGAAATCAAAGATCCCCGCCAGTCTGCCAAAATCAGCTATCCTCTGTTTGATGTGCTTTTTCTGACAATGTGTGCCGTCTTGACGGGCGCTGAAGGTTGGGAAGATATCGAAGACTTTGGGAATATGCGCATTAACTGGCTTCAGGAAAAGGGATTTTTTCAAACCGGCTTACCTGTACATGATACAATAGCGCGTATCATTTCCCGCCTTGACCCTGTCCAGTTTCAACACTGCTTTATTCGCTGGACGCAGGCGGTAAGCAAACGTACCGAGGGTGAAATCATCGCGATTGATGGCAAGGCATTACGGGGAACCGGGCATTGGCATAAACGATTATCGGCTATCCATATGGTGAGCGCATTTGCTACGGCCAATGGCGTTGTCATGGGACAGTTAAAAACTGAAAAAAAATCTAATGAAATCACTGCGATCCCGAAGTTAATTGATTTACTGGACATCAAAAGTTGTTTGGTCACCCTTGATGCGATGGGATGCCAGACTAAAATTGCTAAAAAAATTATCGCCCAGGGGGGTGATTATCTGCTGGCGGTAAAAAATAACCAGGAAACGTTACATCGCGCAGTTAAACAAACACTGTCAGCGCAAGTCACTGCCGTCAGCCAATCAGAAAATGTCTGTATAGAACAAGGGCATGGGCGAATTGAATTACGTGAATATCATGTATTACCGGCGGGCGAACTTGCCTCGCAATTTCCGGAATGGGAAGGCTTAAAAAGCATTGGTGTGGCAATACGATATCGCCTTGATAAAGCGAGAAAAAAAGAATCACTGGATTATCATTATTATATCAGCTCTGCGGAACTTGAATCAGACCGTTTTAGGGAGGCGGTACGGGGCCATTGGGGTATCGAAAATTGCGTCCATTGGGTGCTTGACGTATCAATGAATGAAGATGCGTGTGCCATTCGTCGCGGGAATGCTGCTGAGATATTAGCGGGTATGCGGCACTTCTCGCTTAATATGCTGCGTGCAGAAACCAGTGTAAAAGCCAGCATGCGACGCAAAGCAAACATGGCCAATATGAGCAGTGAGTATTTGGACAAAGTTTTAATTGCAGGCTTTCAGGTATTGGGCAAGAAATGAACATTCATGCTCTTGCCCTGGGTATTACTGCCCTTCTTTAACCATAATTATTTTAATTTCTCTCCCGTTCTATATTGTTCTATCTGTAATTATTAGTCCTATTTTAAGAAGGAGATTAGATAATCAATTTTCTAGAAATGCTGATAATCAAGCTTTCTTAGTTGAAACGGTAAACACAGTTTCAACATTAAAATCATTAGGAGTTGAGCGGCAAATCATAAATCGCTGGCATGAATTATTGCCAGCATATGTTGGCTCAGCCATGAAAGTTACCCGTTTAGCAATATTGGGGCAACAAGGTGTCCAATTAATTCAAAAAATAGTTTCTATTTTAATTTTATGGTTTGGTGCTCATTTAGTGATTAATAGTGAAATAACTGTTGGGCAGCTTATTGCTTTCAATATGTTAGCTTCTCAGGTTACTGCTCCTATTATTCGCTGAGCTCAATTATGGCAAGATTTTCAACAAACGGGGATTTCTGTTGCACGATTAGGTGATATTTTAAATAAGATTCCAAAATAGCGCTACATCTTATACTACTCATAATTCTATATATAACAATGGGTTGAAGAAGGCCATGTGTAGCAAAATTATGAAATGTTATTTAAATACTCCTATAGAGCATTCTGAAAGTAGTGTGAATTTATCTTCACTACGCGGTGAAGTCACATTTGAAGATGTTTGTTTTCGCTACCAAGCGGATGGAAAATGGGACATAAATAACTTATCTCTAAATATTAAGGCCGGAGAAGTTATTGGTGTAGTTGGTCGTTCCGGTTCGGGAAAAAGTACTTTAACTAAGCTCATTCAACGCTTTTACATTTCTGAAAAAGGAAGAATCATGCTTGATGAGTTGGATTTAGCATTAGCTGAGCCAACTTGGTTGCGGCGTCATATTGGTGTCGTACAACAAGAAAATGTACTGTTTAACCGAACAATAAAAGAAAATATTACGCTAACCCAGCCATCTGCATCTTTAGAACTGATTATTCAAGCTTGTAAACAGGCTGGTACCCATGATTTTATTATGCAATTGTCTAAAGGGTATGATACCCCAGGGCGCGAGCATACTTTTTTACCCCCCCCCTTGAATGAACCGTAATTATATGATCTCATTCTCCTTATTTTTCTTTTTAATACTCGCCCATGAATCCGAACCAGACCCTGATTGAACATTTAACCGTTGTGAAAGAAACTCGTTCTGACATCAATCGTCAATACGAGCTGATTGATGTTATTTTTCTTGTCATCAGCGCCATTCTCGCTGGCGCTGAAGGTTGGCAAGATATTGAAACTTATGGTCGGGCCAAAATTACGTGGCTGAAAAAATATCGCCCCTTTCTCAGTGGAATACCATGCCGACACACGGTTGCCAGAATTGTGCGCGCTATTGAACTTGATTCGCTGTTGGAGGCTTTGCTCAACTGGATCAATGAACAACGTGAACAGGCAGGGAAACCGGTCATTGCCTTCGATGGAAAAGTTCTGCGACGCGCCTACCGTAATGAAAAGCAAAACGCCGTCCAACTGGTCACGGCATATGATACGGAACAAGGATTAGTCCTGAGCCAGAAAGCCACTGCCACGAAAAACGGGGAAATCAGTATCGTGCGGCAGATGTTGGATATCCTTGACCTGAAAGGCAGCATCGTCACGCTGGATGCTTTGCATTGTCAGCGCCAAACGCTGGAAAAAATCAGCGAAAAGAAAGCCCATGTCGTGGTTCAGGTGAAAAAAAATCAACCCCATCTGTGGGAAGCCGTCCAATCGCAATTTCAGGCGGTGTTTGATGCCGGTAAAGAAAAAATTATCACGGAAGTTAAGCAAGAAGCCCATGGCCGGCGTGAAGAGCGTTATGTGTTTCAGTTAAGGCCCCAATTTACGGCAGAATTAATCGAGAAATGGCCGACCATTCGTAGCATTATCGCCGTAGAACGTCACCGGACACAAAATGGCAAAGGAACGGTGGACACGTCTTATTATGTGAGTTCCCTTTCGCCCAAGCATAAATCACTGGGATATTATATTCGCCAGCATTGGCGGATTGAAAATACCCAGCACTATATTCTTGATGTGGTCTTTAAAGAAGATGATTCACGAATTGTTCTGGAGGGTGCAGTTGAGAATCTGGCCTTATTCCGTCGTATCGTCCTGAATCTGGTCAAACAATGCGATTGCGGGGCACCGAGCCAAAGGAACAAGCTTAAAAAAGCGGGTTGGTGCGATGATTATCGGGCAAGAGTTTTCTTTGGATGAATAGCAGTCAAAGTATGCTCGTGCCCTGGGGCAGGGGGTGAGACAAGATTATCAAAAAGCCTTGCAATATTATAATGAAGCAATCAAGTTAGATAATAATAAAACATCTTTACACAATTTGTCCAGATTATATTTATATGGATTAGGGGTAGAAAAAAACAGAGAAAAAGCATTGGGATTACTTAAAAAATCTGCTGATTTAGGAAATAAGCAGGCAATGAGTGATTTGTATTGGTTAAAGCATTCCGAGTCAAAATACGAATATAAATAAAGGAAAAATATATGGATAAAATAATAAAATTTACTCCATCTTATTACAGAACAGATGGTAATTATGTCACCGTACATGTTGCGAAACCAGGAACAAAACTAAATAATCCAGATGGAACCACGGGGACTTCACTCACGGGGCATATCTGGATGACAATAGAGACATCAAGTGGACAAAAAACTGATGTTGGATGGTCAACTGGCGACTCTTTAAAAGTAGGAGGGTATGATAATATCAGTTTAAATGATAGTGCTTTATACGATAAAAGTACGGTAAAAAGTTATACCACAGAACTGATAAACCCAAGGATGTCTGCTCTGATAGATTGTATTAATAAAGTACCCTTAGGAGAGTTTCCTGGATTTTCCAAGAACTATAATCTTTTTACTAATAATTGCATTACTTTTGTTAAAACATGCCTTAATTATGTTGGCTTTAATATGGGTAATTCGTTGTTACCTAATTTTACTCCCAGTGGAAATTATAGAAGTCTTGCACAAATGATAGAGAAAAATTATAACACTGCAGATGAGTGGGGTGATCAATGGACCTATATGAATAATGACTCTAATCTTTCACCATTAGTTATTGATTTAAATGGTGATGGAGTGGGAACTATACCAGAAGGAGAAATATATTTTGATATGAATAATGACGGAATTAGTGATTCCATTGGCTGGATTGATAAGAACGATGGTTTTTTAGTTTATGATAAAAATAATGATGGAAAGATAGAGTCTGGAGGAAAGCTTTTTGGAAATTATAGTGAAATTAATGGAGAAAATAATTTTAAAAATGGATTTGAAGCATTATCAGAACTGGACTCCAATAATGATTCCATCATATCAAAGTGTGATAAAGAATGGAGTAAATTAAAAATATGGAAGGATGAAAACAGTAATGGCATTGTAGATAAAAATGAGTTGATGAGTTTACCTGATGTAGGAATTAAGGAGATTAATTTAAAATACCAAGAGGAATTCTATATCGATAAATCTGGTAATAAATAACGTTTCATAATTCTGCCACACATGGACTTCTTCAACCCATTGTTATACATAGAATTATGAGTAGTATAAGATGTAGCGCCATTTTGGAATCTTATTTATACAGAATGAAATCTCTAAAGTTACCTGGAATAATGGTAAAACAACGGATATTGTTGATGTATGGTTTAAATCTCATCCTAAGTTAACAAAGGAAGATATTAATACCTCTACACAACAAGAAATTCATAAAATGATTAACTCTATGGCTGAATTTGGCGTTGAAGGTATTAGTTCGTCAACCACTCAAATAACACCACGACAGGATACCCCGATTACAGTATTAGCAACGCCTCTTTTAGGTTAGTAGTATATTATTTATTATAACCGTTAACCTAACAGAGATGTTGTATTTATTAGTTTCTGTTAGGTTTATTTGTCCTAAATAGCTATATGGACACTGTAGTGGTCAACTAATTCCGGACAGTAAATTAGAGAGAGCCTCAGCTTTTGCCGGTGGCACATCCTCGTTGAACTGATGTGGCTGGCTCCAGTTGTAATAATCCATCAGGTAAAAACTCATATCCCGCTGGGCTTCTGCTCTGGTCATATAACCGGTTACAGGCACCCATTCTGATTTCAAGTTTCTAAACAGCCTTTCCATTGGGGCATTATCCCAGCAATTGCCACGGCGGCTCATACTTTGCGTCATGCGATAACGCCACAGCCTTTGCCGGAATGAACGGCTGGCATACTGGCTACCCTGGTCTGAATGGAACATCACGTTTTGCGGTCTGCCGCGTTGCTCGTATGCCATGTCCAGTGCTTTAACCACTAAATCCGCATCGGGCTTTGCCGATAATGCCAGCCGCCTTCTGCCCAGATAGAGGTAATATCACCGCACCAGACGCTATCTGGCGCACTAACGTCAAATTCCCTATTGAGATGATTCGGGATATCCAACCGTTCAATCCGGGCTGTTTTATAACGGTGTGGGCCAGGCTGCTTGCTGACTATCCCGGCTTCTTTCATCAGGCTTCTGATCTTGAAACGCCCCATCTGATACCCCAGAGCACGCATCATGTCCAGTCAAGTTTTGCTACCCGCTGAGTGGCGGCTTGCTTTAAATAACGCGTTGATTTTACTGCGCTGCTCTAACCGTTCAACATTAATCAGCCTGCTGCAATGCTTGTGTTCGTAATAACTGCTGGCGGCAACATCAAACACGTCACAGACCCATTCCACCGCTTCATGCTCTCTTAACGGGTCTATCAGCGAGTATGTTCGAGTTCGTCCGACATCAAGAGAGCGGTAGCTTTCCTAAGAAACACATTCGGATTTTGGGTGTAATTCCCAGCCAAATTCTTCAGTCCGTCGCTTTAAGTTCCTTATCACACGGTCACGATACGCTTTTTCATATTGCTCTTCTCCCGGATCTTGATATTGCATGCCATAACGCATTGCATTGTAAAAAAGGACGGCGATTTTTCTGGCGGTTGCCGTTACTGCTTTTGCCTTACCAATTCGGGCCAATAAACGACGATAAAATGCCCCTAATGCTGTAGAAGAGCGTCCTACCGTCGTGGCGGCTAAACGTAAGTGCGCGACAATACGATTATTGCTTTTGCGTGAATGTGATGACAGCTTTTTACCTCCACTGATCTTGGAGCCGGGGCACAGTGTAGGCCAAGAAGTAAAATGTTTCACGGTTGGCCATTTTGTCATGTCCGTCCCACATTCAGAAATCATTCTCAATGCCAAATAACGATTTTCCAACCTTGCTCAGTTACTCCCATTTTGTCAGTGTGGCGCCTTCTGTTTTGGCTTCTCTGTGCAGCTGTCTGACACAATTAAAAGGGAAACCCACAGGAATAGCTTTTATTGATTCCACGAGCTTACGTGTTTGCCATAACATCCGTATTCCTCGTCATAAAGTTTTTGATGGCGTGGCACAACGAGGAAAAACCTCAATGGGATGGTTTCAAGCTACATTTGATTGTTAATCACCAAGGTGAAATCATATCGATTAAAGTGACGGCAGGTAATGTGGATGATCGAGAACCTGTTCGCGAATTAACGGGGGTCTCTTTACGGTGATAAAGGTTATCTAAGCCAGGAACTCGCAGATGATCCGGTCAAAACCGGCGTCACTTTTATCACGAAAAAGCGCTGTAACATGAAAGTTCGCCTACTTGCTGAGTGGGATAAGATACTGTCAGGCAGGAGGAGATACGGAGGTTAAGGCAAAACCGTTTGTCATTGAGAAAAGGGATGTGTATCGTGCCGGGTTATTGGTTAAAACCAATCAAGGTGCGGCAGGCGTGGAGGGTCAAACCCTCGCGGATTTTGAATCCAATCTGAAAGATAATCTGTACAAACTCTGGAACCGCTTATCATCGGGCAGTTATTATCTGCCCCCGGTGAAAGGTGTCGCTATTCCCAAGAAGTCGGGAGGTGAACGTCTGCTGGGTATTCCCACGGTTGCGGATCGCGTGGCGCAAATGGTGGTCAGGCTTCATTTCGAACCGCTTGTTGAGCCTCATTTTCTGCCGGATTCTTATGGCTACCGACCGAATAAATCGGCAATTGAAGCCATCAGAGTAACAAGGCAGCGATGCTGGCAGCAAGATTGGATATTGGAGTTCGATATCAAGGGCTTGTTTGACAATATTCCTCATGATTTACTCATGAAATCCGTGAGGAAACACACAAACAGACCGTGGATCTGTCTGTACATCGAACGCTGGCTAACTGCACCGATGAAATGCCATGGTGAGGTGTTATTCCGGGAGAAAGGCACCCCACAGGGAGGAGTTATCAGCCCGGTGCTGGCAAATCTGTTCCTGCATTATGTGTTCGACAAGTGGATGCAAAAGCATCATCCCCGGCTGAAGTGGTGTCGTTATGCTGATGATGGTCTGGTTCACTGTCAGAATGAAGCTCAGGCCAGAGAAATACGGAAAATACTGGAGCGACGTTTCAGTGAGTGTGGACTGGAACTGCACCCGGACAAAACCCGGATTGCCTACTGCAAGGATGGGGACCGAAAGGGCAGGTATGAACACATCAGTTTCGATTTCCTTGGATACACATTCAGGCCAAGATGGGTGAAGAACCGCAAAAGGCCATGAGATTCAAAATTCGCAAGTTGAGGATCCGAATGCGGACAGAACTGAACTTAACACAGATGGCAAACTGGCTAAATCCCATGATAAGTGGATGGTTGAGCTATTATGGTCAATTTTGTCGTTCAGAGCTGTATAAGGTATTCAGGCAACTCAACAAAGCATTAGTGCGCTGGGCCAGACGAAAGTACAAGGCACTGAGCAGGCATAAAACCCAGGCTTCAAAACGGCTTCAAAGGATTGCAAAGCAGCATCAGGGGTTGTTTGCCCATTGGCGGGCAGGAATGACAGGCACGTTTGCTTGATGGGAGCGGTATGAGTCGAGAGGCTCACGTACCGTTCTGCGAGAGGCTGCGGGGGCAGTTCCCGCGGTCTACTCAACCGATTAACGGACAATTAAAAACGATTTCTCAGAGAGAACATTCACACCACCGGAGTATAAACGGATTTCTGTTAACGGTCTTAGGGCCTGATTGCTTACTGTCTCAAATTGAAGAAACCGTCACTGAATGTTTCTTACTCGGAAGATGATTTCTCAGTGACAGCTTAAACAGAATTCGGGTTAATTAAAACAAAGCACCGGGTAAAAAACCAGCACTTTGTCAATAATCTGAGCCGCCTATGGCGGCTTATAACGCTTTATTTTAACAACGTTTTATTCCAGTTAATTGTCAATATTCTCTGCCCTTCTGCCGCTTCGCTTTCTTTGGTGATAAAAATACCTAATGCAGCTATTAGTTGTTCATTGTAATAAAGCAATGGAATTCGCTCTCTAAGCCATGGAGCAACCCCAAACTCCTGCCACAATTTTTTACTGTGCCGAGAGTGTTGACGACCCACAATACTCATCATTCCCTGAACACCAAAGCGGATAGTCACCCGCTCATTATTAGCCGGGGCCCTTACTTGAATACCACGATCAGAAATATTCAGTTCTCCCAGGCGATCCGGTAATACCAACGGATTACAAATATCCCACTCAAGAATAGTGTCTCTCAAAGATTGCAATTGAGGAACCAACCAAAGTTTTTGCTTATAACGCCGTACATTATATTGACCAAATTGTAGCTGGGGCTCAGCATCAGTGCGAGCAAGAGCCACCTCATACCAAAGCCTGTGAAGCTGCTCCCGTGAGGGCATTTTCATGTCATGGTAACTAAACCAACGGCGTAACAAAGCATTTCGTTTAGCTTCCGAGCACACTTCCAAAGGTGAAATACCTAAAGCGCCATCCTGAGTTACTAGCTCTTTCAGAGATTCATTCAACAACTCATCCAGAAGCTGCTCCTGCTCACCACATAAACTTGCGCTACGAGCAACAGATTGTGGGAAATGCGGCCAGCGTTGATTCAGTAACGGCATAACATGTAAGCGCAGAAAATTCCTGTCATAACGATCATCCTGATTACTGTCGTCTTCGATCCAACTCAGACGATGTTCACTGGCATATATTTCCAACTCACTCCGGCTATAACCAAGCAGTGGGCGAAACAATAATGTATCAGCAAACTCGGCAACCGGAGGCATAGAAGCAAGGCCAGCCGGACCGCTACCACGCTTTAGTGCCAGCAAAAAAGTCTCCGCCTGATCATCAAGATGTTGAGCAGTTACCAAAATTTCATCTTTTTGTAATTCACACTCGAACATCTGATATCTGGCATCACGGGCAGCAGCTTCAATGCCCTTTTCACGGGCATCTATCGTTACTCTTTCAAAACAAAATTCCACTTGCCAGTCATCACAGATCTGTTGACAATATTCAACCCATTGATCTGCTTTTGGATTTAAACCGTGGTGAATATGCATTGCCCTCAGCTGAACTTCCTGATTGTGCTGATTACGCCAATCGACTAACAAATGCAGCAAAACTGAAGAATCAAGACCACCACTGAATCCAACCAGGATTTTCTTATGTTCACCAAACTGTTTAGCTAAAGTGAAAAATAGTCGCTCATCAATTTTTGTCATTACAGACTCAAGAGTTCCTTAATTTGCAACAATCATGAATTCATTATCATCTGCGTCATTAAACTAAGAACCACTGCTCCCCAGATAATATTTTCTACTACTTCGAAACAGTAAAGGATGGACGTGGCTGAAATTTATCAATTCCAGTCACGTCCATCCTTTACTTAAGCAATTAGTTCAGATCTCAACAATAACCATATTGCATCAGGCGCTGATAACGACGGTTCACCAATTCTTCAGGTGCCAAATGATCAAGAGCTGCCAGATCAGCCAATAACTGAGCTTTTAGTGATGCTGATATTGCTTCGTAATTACGATGCGCACCACCTAATGGCTCTGGGATCACGGTATCGATTAATTCCAGCTCTTTTAAGCGAGGAGCAATGATCCCCATTGCTTCTGCCGCCAGAGGCGCTTTTTCCGCACTTTTCCACAGAATTGAAGCACAGCCTTCCGGGGAGATAACAGAATAAGTACTGTATTGCAGCATATTCACTTTATCACCGACACCGATTGCCAGCGCACCACCGGAACCGCCTTCACCAATCACGGTACAAATAACAGGCACAGACAAACGGGACATTTCACGCAAATTGCGGGCAATAGCCTCAGACTGACCACGCTCTTCCGCGCCAACGCCAGGATATGCGCCAGGAGTATCAATGAAAGTGATAATTGGCAGTTTAAAACGTTCCGCCATTTCCATCAGACGCAGAGCCTTACGATAGCCTTCCGGCGCTGGCATACCAAAATTACGGCGGATTTTTTCTTTTGTTTCACGGCCTTTTTGATGACCAATAATCATCACCGGACGCCCATCAATACGAGCTAAACCACCAACAATTGCTTTGTCATCAGCGTAAGCGCGATCACCCGCCAGCTCTTCAAAATCAGTAAAAATATGCTGAATATAGTCCAATGTATAAGGACGGCGTGGATGACGGGCAAGTTGAGCAATTTGCCAAGCACCTAAATCTGAAAAGATTTTGCGAGTCAATTCCAGACTTTTTTCCCGCAAACGTTGTACTTCTTCATCCAGATTTATATCTAATTTTTCATCTTGACGGCTAACTGCGGTTAGCGAATCAATTTTCGCTTCCAGCTCGGCAATCGGCTGTTCAAATTCAAGAAAATTCAGACTCATAACATTCCTATTTTAGTCAAATTCTAATTCTACCTGCTCATTACCCAGCAGAGTTCGCAAATCTGTCAGAAGGTTATCCGTTGGCGTTACCCTCCATGTCGCGCCAAATCTTAAACGGGCGCGGGCGTCTTCCCTCTGGTAATAAAGATGAACCGGTATCGTTCCAGAACGATGTGGTTCCAAGGCACCACGAAGACGATTCAACAATTGATCATCAATTTGCCTGTCTAACAGCGAGATAGCAAGCCCACGCGCATATTTTTCACGCGCTTCACTAATATCCATTAATTCACGGGCTGTCATTTTAAGACCACCGTTGAAGTCATCAAAACTGACCTGCCCCGTAGCTATCAATATCCGGTCCTGTTCCAACAAATGCCGGTATTTCTCCAGGGCATCGGAAAATAGCATGACTTCCAGACGTCCTGAACGGTCGTCCAATGTACAAATACCAATCCGGTTACCCCGTTTAGTTATAATCACTTTGGACGCCAGCACTAAACCTATCACAGTCGTTACTTGACCACGCGGTGTCGGATTCACATCTTTTAACCGTAATCCATTAGTATAGCGCTCAATTTCTTTTAAATAACGTGTGATTGGGTGCCCAGTTAAATAGAGCCCCAACGTTTCCCGTTCACCATCAAGGACAACCTGTTCCGGCCATTGAGCAATATTGGCATAAGAACGTTCAACTTCTTCCGGCGCGTCAGCTAATACACCAAACATATCAGTCTGACCAATAGCTTCTGCTTTAGCGTGTTGATCTGCCGCTTTCAGGGCATCTTCCAGAGAGGACATCAGTGCCGCACGGTGCGGCCCCAGACGGTCAAACGCCCCTGACATGATCAGCTTTTCCATCACCCGACGATTTAATTTCTTAGTGTCAACGCGAGCACATAAATCAAACAGTTCTCTAAAATAGCCGCCTTTCTGACGAGCTTCGATGATCGCTTCAATCGGCCCCTCACCTACCCCTTTAATTGCTCCGATACCATATACGATCTCCCCGTCATCATTAACATGGAAATGGTACAGGCCGCTATTAATATCAGGTGGTAATATTTTCAGCCCCATGCGCCAGCATTCATCAATCAGCCCAACGACTTTTTCTGTATTATCCATATCAGCAGTCATTACCGCAGCCATAAATTCAGCCGGATAATGTGCTTTCAACCATAAAGTCTGATAAGAGACCAATGCATACGCAGCGGAGTGAGATTTGTTAAATCCATAACCAGCAAATTTCTCTACCAGGTCAAAGATTTTCATTGATAGTTCGCCATCAATGCCGAGTTTTTTGGCTCCATCCTCAAATACGGAACGCTGCTTCGCCATCTCCTCCGGCTTTTTCTTGCCCATTGCCCGTCGGAGCATATCTGCACCACCGAGAGTATATCCCGCCAGCACCTGAGCAATCTGCATCACTTGTTCCTGATAAAGGATAATGCCGTAGGTTGGCTCCAAAACAGGTTGTAAAGATTCGTGCTGCCATTGTACATCTGGGTATGAAATCTCTTCCCGACCATGTTTGCGGTCAATGAAGTTGTCCACCATGCCTGATTGCAAAGGGCCTGGGCGAAACAGTGCCACAAGCGCAATCATATCTTCGAAACAGTCGGGACGCAGGCGTTTGATAAGATCCTTCATACCACGGGATTCGAGCTGGAATACCGCTGTTGTTTCAGCGCGTTGCAGCATATCGAAGCTCTTGGCGTCGTTCAGCGGAATCGCTGCGATATCAATTGGGTCTAGATCTTTCTTCGCTCTGCGTGCGTTGATCATTTCCAACGCCCAATTGATGATAGTCAACGTCCTCAGTCCGAGGAAGTCGAATTTCACCAACCCAGCATATTCCACATCGTTTTTATCAAACTGAGTAACCGGGTTCAAACCTTCCGGGTCACAGTAGAGAGGCGCGAAATCCGTGATCTTAGTTGGGGCGATAACGACCCCTCCGGCGTGTTTCCCCGCGTTACGGGTAACACCTTCCAGTTTACGCGCCATATCTATCAGCGCTTTAACTTCCTCATCCGCTTCATAAATTTCAGGAAGTTGTGGCTCTGCGATAAATGCCTTTTCCAGTGTCATACCGGGATCAAGCGGTATCAATTTAGAAATTCTGTCAACAAACCCGTATGGATGCCCCAGCACGCGGCCAACATCCCGGATGACGGCTTTCGCTGCCATCGTACCGAATGTGATGATCTGAGATACAGCATCACGACCATATATATCAGCCACATGATCAATCACCAGATCACGTTTTTCCATACAGAAATCGACGTCAAAATCAGGCATGGAAACACGTTCAGGATTAAGGAACCGTTCAAACAGCAAATCAAATTCCAAAGGATCGAGATCAGTTATTTTCAGAGCATAAGCCACCAAAGAACCGGCACCAGATCCACGCCCTGGACCAACAGGAACACCATTGTCTTTCGACCACTGAATAAATTCCATCACGATCAGGAAGTAGCCGGGGAATCCCATCTGGTTGATAACCCGAAGTTCAACATCAAGTCGCTCATCATATTCAGGACGCTTTTCTGCCCGTACTTCAGGATCCGGGTAGAGAAATGCCAAACGCTCTTCTAACCCTTGTTTAGATCTATCGACCAGATAATCTTCAGTGCTCATTTCTCCCGTCGGGAATTGCGGCAGGAAATACTCACCAAGGCGGATAGTGACATTACAACGCTTAGCAATTTCTACACTGTTTTCCAGCGCTTCGGGAATATCAGCGAATAGTTCACACATCTCCTGTTCACTACGTAGATATTGCTGAGGACTGTAATTTTTCGGGCGTTTTGGATCAGCTAATGTATAGCCATCATGAATCGCCACGCGGATCTCATGAGCATCAAAATCTTCACTGTCGATGAAACACACATCATTAGTCGCAACAACAGGCAAGTTCTTTTCTGTCGCCAGTGCAACCGCTGCATGAAGATAACTTTCTTCATCTGCACGGCCAGTACGAATTAGCTCCAGATAATAACAATCGGGGAAATGCTCCTGATAAAACTCAAGGCATTGGTCTACCATAACCTGATTACCACGTAACAGGAATTTGCCAACATCTCCCATACGGCCACCAGAGAGCAGGATCAACCCTTCTTTATGGTTTATCAGCCATTCCTGTTTAATTGTCGGGCCAACAGTACCATATCCCTTCTGATAAGCCTCTGATATCAGTAACGTCAGGTTATGATAGCCAGTATTATTGCGCGCAAGAATGGTCAGGTTAGCGTACTCATCACCGAGCAACTCGCTTTCCATATAGAAATCAGCACCAATAATCGGTTTTATTCCCGCCCCATGAGCACTGCCGTAAAATCTCACCAGCCCACACAGGTTAGTAAAATCAGTGATCGCAAAAGCTGGCATACCTAATTGAGCAACCTTTTTCACTAAAGGGCTGGTTTTGGCTAAGCCATCAATCATTGAATAGTCGCTGTGGACACGTAAGTGTACAAAACGGGGTTCGGCCATGTGTTTGTCCAGATGATATTGATTTGAAGAATAGCTGTATTCAGTCAACAAGTTAACTTACAGGCCAATTGCTCTTTTAACCGGCGCAAAGCTTTTACGATGATGTTTTGTCGCTCCCAACAGAGCCAGCTTTTCTAAATGAAATGCCGTTGGGTAGCCTTTATGTTTAGCAAATCCATATTCAGGAAATAATTGGTCAAGTTCAGCCATTTCCCGATCTCTAGTCACTTTCGCCACGATAGAAGCCGCACTGATTTCAGCGACCAGCCCATCGCCTTTTATCACCGCTTGTGCAGGCATTGACAATTTAGGGCAACGATTACCATCAATCAGCACATATTCAGGCGAAATAGACAAGCCAGCCACAGCCCTTTGCATCGCAAGCATCGTTGCGTGCAAGATATTCAGTTGATCAATTTCTTCTGGCTCTGCGCGCCCCAGGCTCCAACACAACGCTTTTTCTGTAATCTCCAGATACAATGCTTCACGGCGTTTCTCACTGAGTTTTTTAGAATCAGCCAGCCCGGCGATCGGCTTGGATGGATCTAAAATAACAGCCGCGGTCACAACTGCGCCTACTAATGGGCCTCGGCCAACTTCATCAACTCCGGCAATCAGATTTGCCTGAGGATATATAAATTCCATCATTTTCCTGCTAATTCCAGCACAGCTTGTGCAGCTTGTTCATCAGCATTACAGCGGATGCTTTCGTGCAGATGTAAAAATGTCTGTTTCAATGCTTCAACTTTTTCACTACCTTGCAGTAATGACAACAATTCATCTGCAAGTTTCTGCGGCTGACACTTTTCCTGCAATAATTCTTTAACCAGCTCTTTAGCAGATAGCAAGTTCGGCAATGAAACATAAGGTGTTTTTACAAGACGTTTTGCCAGCCAGAAAGTAAAGGGTTTCATCCGGTAACCTACGACCATCGGGCATTTTGCCAGCATACATTCCAGAGCAGCCGTGCCAGATGCCAAAAGTGCAGCATCACTTGCGATCATAATTTCACGCGCTTTGCCATCCACAAGGTGGACATTCAGATCTGGCGTAGTTTCCTGTTTGATTCGCTCGAATTGTTCACGCCGTTTAGCATTCACTAACGGCACAAACACATACAAATCTGGCATTTTTTGCCGCAATAACTGAGCAGTTTTAAGAAAATCAGCACCCAGCATCTCAACTTCAGAATGGCGGCTCCCTGGCAACAAAGCCAGACAAACGGCCTCTTGCGGGATACCTAATAGCTCACGTGCTGCCGCTTTATCCGGCTGTAACGGCATGGCATCCGCCATTGTATGCCCAATAAACCGGCAAGGAACATTAAACTTATCGTAAAACGCTTTTTCAAAAGGTAAGAAGGCCAGAACCATATCTGTGGCTTTACCAATTTTGAAAACGCGCTTTTGACGCCAGGCCCATACCGACGGGCTGACATAATGAATAGTACGGATGCCCTGCTGTTTTAACCGGCCTTCCAATGTAATATTGAAATCCGGCGCATCAATGCCCACAAACACATCAGGTTTCAGCTCTGTGAAACGGGTTGTCAGATCCTTACGGATTTTCAGCAAACGAGGAAGACGTTCAAGAACTTCGACAACCCCCATTACCGCCAGCTCTTCCATCTCATACCAGGCTTCACAACCTTCAGCCTGCATAAGAGGACCCGCAACACCAACAAAACAGGCATTGGGTATTTTGGCTTTTAATGCACGGATTAAACCTGCTCCAAGGATATCACCGGAGGTTTCTCCGGCGACTAATCCAATCGTCAGCGGGTGTAGACTATCAATAGAAGAAATGGTAGCCAAAGGAGTATCCTTCATCTACTTAACGGATAATGCCACGGGTAGAATTTGCCAGAAAATCGCTGAAGATTTTTACATGCTGATTATCTTCAGCCAACTTAGCAATTTCCTGCTGTGCTTCTTCTAAAGTTTTCCCGTTACGATACAATAACTTGTATGCATTTCTAATTAAATGTAATGAATCTTTATCAAAGCCACGACGTTTCAAACCTTCAATATTAATGCCAAAAGGTGTTGCATGATTACCCTGAGCAATAACATATGGAGGAATATCCTGTACCACACCGGAGCAACCACCCACCATAGCATGAGAGCCAATTTGACAAAACTGATGAATCGCGCTCATACCACCGATGATGACATAATCTCCCAGAATAACATGCCCTCCCAAAGTACCATTATTAGCAATGACACAACGATCACCGATAATACAGTCATGAGCGATATGAGCATTAATCATCAACAAATTATCATTGCCGATTTTAGTTAAACCACCACCTTGCTCAGTTCCACGATGAATGGTCACACTTTCGCGGATACGGTTACGATCACCAATTTCAACTCTGGTTGGTTCACCGTGATATTTCAGGTCCTGATTCATTTCCCCAATTGAGGCAAACTGAAAAATCTGATTATCACGGCCGATTTTAGTTATTCCATTGACAACAACATGAGATTTCAACTCTGTACCTTCGCCAATTTCAACCTGAGAACCAATGCAACAAAATGGGCCAATACGAACATTGGCATCAATAACCGCGCCATCTTCTACAATAGCGCTAGGATGTATATAAGCGGTTTCATCAATCATAGACTAGACCTCACGACGGCGAGCGCACATCATTTCTGCTTCGCAAACCACTTCTCCATCGACTTTTGCTACGCCTCTACAACGAGCAACCCCTCGACGCTCTTTAATAAATTCAACTTCTAAAATCATTTGGTCCCCAGGCACTACCGGGCGTTTAAAACGGGCACCATCAATAGCAGCAAAATAATAGAGTTCATTTGGCTCCAGTTTACCTACACTCTTAAATGCCAGAATTCCGGTGGCCTGTGCCATAGCTTCAAGGATCAGAACACCAGGGAAGATAGGTTTGCCTGGAAAATGCCCCTGAAAGAAGGGTTCGTTAAAAGATACATTTTTAACTGCACGTAGGAATTTACCTTCCTCAAAATCAAGAACGCGATCCACCAATAAAAACGGATAACGATGCGGAAGCAGATCTAAAATTTCTTCAATGTGCAGAGTATGATTATCACTCATCTAAATACTCTTCCTGTCTAAAAAGGACTAATTGTATTAACGACACGGCCCGCTTAAACCCTAAATCCAGAGTTCCCAGGCAGGCCGCAAAAATAAAACACAACCAAAAATATAGTGCAATTACTCTTTTTTGCCTTCCAGCTTACTCTCCAGTGACTTAAGACGTTTATTCATTTCATTGATATTCATGACTAAAGCTGCTGTCTTACGCCAAACTTTATTTGGTTGTAATGGAATGCCAGAGGAGTATACACCAGGTTCAGTGATTGGGCGCATCACCATACTCATCCCCGTGACTGTTACCTTATCACAGATTTCCATATGCCCATTAATGACACTGGCACCACCAATCATACAATAACGACCAATTTTCAGACTACCAGCCATGATCACACCGCCAGCAACTGCTGTGTTATCACCAATGATAACATTATGGGCAATCTGACACTGGTTATCGATAATGACGCCATTACCGATAATGGTATTGTCCAAAGCACCCCGATCGATAGTTGTGCAGGCGCCAATCTCAACCCGGTCACCAATAATGACTGAACCTAATTGAGGGATTTTAACCCAATTACCGCGATCATTCGCATAGCCAAAGCCATCAGATCCGATAACGGCCCCTGACTGAATCAAACACTGCTCACCAATTTCAATATCATGATAAACAGAGACATTTGCCCAAAGGCGGCTTCCCTCGCCAATATGCGTATTTTTGCCAATAAAGCAACCAGCACCGATCACAACATTGTCACCAAGAACAACGCCGGATTCGATAACAGCATTAGCGCCAACGGAAACATTATTACCCAGTATTGCCTGAGGTGAAATCACCGCAGAAGGGTGAATATCCTGTGCGGGAACCGG
This sequence comes from Photorhabdus thracensis, assembly GCF_001010285.1. Classification (GTDB taxonomy): domain Bacteria; phylum Pseudomonadota; class Gammaproteobacteria; order Enterobacterales; family Enterobacteriaceae; genus Photorhabdus; species Photorhabdus temperata. The sequence continues at coordinate 1,091,636 of NZ_CP011104.1, forward strand.
TGTTGTATCCATAATCTGGGCCATATAGGCATAGGCCAGATAAGGATTGGCAACAATCAATGCCGGAACATTACAATAAGGAAGATCTGACTCGCGGAGAACGACAGCGGCAGCCTGACATTCACCTAAACGTTCACGGTAACGGCTGTCAGACAAAAAAGTGATCTGTTCGTTATTAGCCGAATGCATTGGGGCAATACTGGTGATGACCACATCGCCATCACCATGTAATTGTGCATTCAACTGCTGAGCTAAATCAGCTAATCGAATTGAAGGCATCTATTATTTAACCTGTTTCAATACACTTGCCGTAATGTCTTTGCCAGATACTGAATAAGCAACAGCATTCGCATCAACCACAACGTCATAGCCTTCTTTACCTGCAACTACTTTGATTGCGTCCTGGATACGGCTCAGAATTTTATTGCGTTCTTCCATTTGGCGACGACGATTATCTTGCTCAAAAGCCTGGGCTTTTTTACCGAACTCTTCACGTTTAGCCATAACGTCTTTTTCCAGATTAGCGCGCTCGCTGGATTTCATGGTAGAACCATCACGCTGTAATTTCTGAATTTTGGTCTGCAAATCAGCTTCCATTCTTTGCAGCTCAGATGCGCGGCTTTTAAACTCATTTTCCAACTGTTTCGCAACAGCTTCACGGGCAGGCAACTGCTGGAAAATCTCACCGACATTTACAACGGCAATTTTGTCTGCTGCCTGAGCACCAGCAGAGAAAGCTAATGCAATACCGAGGCTTGCTGCACACAACAATTTCTTCACTATAAACTCCTTAAACCACGCTATCTGTAACATGTTGGAAAACTTCGTTAATGCCCTGAAACCAATGATTTCAAAGCTTGCTTTATCAATAATCTGTTTTATCAATAATAAGATAAAAACGCATTATCACCAGGTTTTACCAATATTAAATTGGAATTGTTCTGATCTATCACCTTCGTAGTCTTTGATCGGCTTAGCATAAGAGAACACCAGCGGTCCCAAAGGAGATATCCATTGCAATGCAATACCCGCTGAAACACGGATATTACCTGGTTTACTGTAATCAGGTATTCCTTTGGCTTTCATTACAGCAGAATCACTCCAGTCAGTATCCCAAACTGTACCTGAATCAATAAAGAATGAAGTTCGGACAGAATTCGAGTATTTACCATCAAGGAATGGCGTTGGTGTGATCAACTCAAGGCTGGCGACTGCCATTGCGTTCCCCCCCACAGCATCACGGGATGGGCTATTTTCCTTAGGACTCCCGTCCTTATTCAAGTAAATAGCCTTAGGACCGATATTGTTGGAACGGAAACCACGAACTGAACTGGCGCCACCTGCATAGAAGTTCTCATAGAATGGTAACTCTTTACCGCCGACCCCATCACCATAGCCTAAACGACCGCGCCCCAAAATCACCCAAGTACGCGCATCATTAATTGGGTAGTACGCAGACGTATCAAAAGTCACTTTATAGAATTCGTTATCCGAGCCAGGGATGGTTACTTTACCGTTCAGAGTCGATTTCACACCCGATGTTGGGAAGAAACCACGGTCAAGGTTGTTGTACGTCCAACCTACATTCAGAGAGAAATCATCCGCTTTAAAGTCAGCTTTACTTTCAAGACTTGGATTCTCACCCATAGACCTCAGATAACGCCACATTGCTGCCTGAGGGAGCATCTCGGATAGAGAGTTATGAATATAGCCCAACCCAAAACGTAAGGAGTTATTTTCATTAATCGGGAAACCAAGGAAACCATCTATACCATAGCTTTGGTTGGTATAACCGGACAAATCAGCATCATCAGCTCTGAAATCGTTATAGAATACCCGACCACCGAGACTCACCCCATTAACCGTAAAATAAGGATCAGTGAAAGAGACTTCTGCATAAGTTGAATAGTCATTCTTACTGGCATTAACCCCAACAGAGTTACCTGTTCCCAACCAGTTATCCTGCTGAGCACCAATCTGGAAACTGACGCCGCTCTCAGTACCGAAACCAATCCCAAAGTTCAGAGAACCAGTATTACGCTCTTTAACTTTATAAACGATATCTACCTGATCAGGGCTGCCGGGTATACGCTGAGTTTCAACATCTACAGTTTCGAAATAACCCAAGCGGTTAAGACGTTCTTTACCCAATTCAACCAGATCACTCCCCAGCCATGCTCCTTCCATCTGACGCATTTCACGACGCAAAACGGAATCTTTACTGGTGTCATTACCAGAGAAACGGATTTTACGAACATAGAAACGGTTACCTGCATCAATATTGACATGCAGTTTTACTGTTTTGTCCTGATCATTGATTTCAGGTTGAGTCATCACCCGTGGGTAAGCATAACCATAACGGCCAAGCAAATTTTTGATTTCACTTTCCATTTTAGTCACCTGAGTCCCGTTATACAGAGAACCAGGCTCAATGTTAGCCAGTTTAGTGATTTGTGACTGATAACCCGCCATATTACCGTTCAGGTCAATACCAGATATTTTGTATTGATCTCCCTCAGTAATATTCAACGTGACATAAATACCTTTTTTATCCGGCGTCAAACTGACCTGAGTCGAATCAATGTTAAAACGGGCATAACCGCGATCAAGATAAAAACTGCGCAACACTTCAAGGTCACCAGCCAGTTTTTGTTTCTGATATTTCTGATCAGCAGTCAGATTCCACCATGGCACATCATCTCTAAGTTGGAAACGATTCAATAACTCATCAGAAGAAAATGATTTGTTACCTACGATGTTAATCTGCTGAATTTTTGCCGAAACACCTTCAGCGAAAACCAGTTTTAAATCGACACGATTGCGTGGCAGTGGCGTAACAACCGCTTTTACACTGGCGTTGTATTTACCCACACTGTAATAGAAATCCTCCAACCCTTTTTCGATATTAGATAACATAGTGCGGTCAAGTGCTTCACCAACCCGAACACGAGATGCCTCAAGGTTCTGTTTCAGCATGTCATCTTTCACCGATTTATTGCCGGAGAAAGTAATGCTGGCAATAGTCGGCCGTTCTTTTACCTGAACAATAAGTGTATTGCCATCACGCAGGACACGAACGTCTTCAAAGTTACCAGTAGCAAATAGTGCATGAATGGTACGACCGATATCTTCATCGCTGACCGTATCACCTACGCGAACTGGCATGTTCAGTAATGCTGCACCTACGGCAACGCGTTGAAGACCTTCAAAGTGAATGTCCCGAACTACGAACCCGTCTGCACCGTACGCAGTGGCGCTGCCAAACAGCAGCGACGCTATGAGTAACTTTTTCATCGCCATCGTTGTAATGCGTCTTCCTAACCAGTCTTCCGCTTTAAAAGCGGGAGAAATCATTGAAAAGTGCAAGCCCCATCAATAACACCAATACTATGGCACCGATGCGATAGCTGAAGTCTTGTACACGCTCGGAAACCGGCCCACCTTTTATCTTTTCGATAATCAAGAAGAGCAAGTGTCCACCATCTAACACAGGTAATGGAACCAGGTTAATGATCCCAAGATTGACACTTATTAGCGCCAAAAACATCAAATAATACACCAAGCCTGAATCAGCCGACACCCCTGCCCCTTTGGCAATAGAGATAGGCCCACTCAAGTTGTTAACTTTCACATCACCAACGATTAGCTTACCCATCATATTGACAGTTAGCCGCATCAGCTGCCAGGTCTTGTCTCCTGCCTGATAAATGGCAGAGAAAGGCCCGTATTGCTGAACCATTTTATATTCGTCTGCTAATGGAATAACCCGCAGTTCCACACCGGCAAAGCCAACCTCCTTACCCCTGGCTTGCTGCCTTACTTCCGGCGTTATAGAAAGAGAAATAATATGACCAGCCCTATCCACTGAAAGTTCCAGTGGGACATTCGGATTATTACTGACAAAGGATGTAAAAGTATGCCAAGCATCTATTTCCTGACCATTAACTTTAACTATCCTATCCCCCTTTTGTAAACCGGCCTTTTCCGCTGCGGTACCAGGAGCCACATTCTCCAGCAGAGAATCCAAACGAGGGCTGACAGGCATAATCCCCAATGACAACACGGGATCCTGTTTATCGGGGTTAAAGCGCCATTGCCGCAAATCCAGAATTTTCTCTACCGGATGCGATGAACCTGGAGGTATGACCTGAACAGTCATGTTCTCATCACCTATCTTACTTATCAGAGCAAAACGAACTGAATTCCAGTCAGGCGTTTCGATACCATCTACAGATTTTAGTTCCATTCCTGATGAAATATTTGCTTGCGCAGCAATAGAATCTGGTTTGATATCTGCAACGACAGGGCGTATTGCCGGCACACCAAGAATAAACACCAACCAATAAACCACAACCGCCAGTAAAAAGTTAGCAATTGGCCCGGCACTGACAACCGCAGCACGCTGACCAATAGTTTTATTATTGAATGCCATATGACGGTGTTCAGGAGAAACAGGTGAAACACGCTCATCAAGCATTTTCACATAGCCCCCTAGTGGAATAAGGGCTATGACATATTCAGTTCCCTGACGATCCGTACGCCGCCATAGCGCTTTACCAAAACCAATGGAGAAACGTTCAACATGAATACCACACTTTCTGGCCACCCAAAAATGACCGAACTCATGCACAGTGATCAATATACCCAGCGCAATAATAAAAGCCGCCAGATTCCAGAGAATTCCCATCATATTCCTTTAAACGCCGTCAAACAGAGAAATCAAAATACCAACAATATCAGGCCGGCAAAGACAGGGATCGCCGCAGTCAGGCTATCGATACGATCCATCACACCGCCATGTCCCGGAATTAACTGACTGCTGTCTTTAATACCAGATTCACGTTTGAACATACTCTCAGTCAAATCACCAAATACAGAAGCGATAACGACAATGGCAGAACACAACATGAGTTTTTCAGGCATTACTGGTACTGGAGCATATTTACCAAATAACCATGAAATAATAGCCGCAGTTATTAAACCACCAACTAATCCTTCCAGCGTTTTCCCTGGCGAGACTTTTGGCGCCATTTTGTGTTTACCTAAAGTACGTCCGAATAGATAAGCACCAGAATCAGCTCCCCATACCAATAACATGACATACAGCAACCACCATGCACCGTGATATGAATTGTCATCATATCCCTGAGTCCGTAAGACCATCATTCCACAGTAAAACGGCACTAATGTCAGGACGCCAAACAAGAGGCGCAATAACATGGATTTCTTCCAGATTAAAGCGGAAGAGGGATAGGTAATCACCAGAAGAGTCGCAACGATCCACCAAATCATCCCCATCCACAGGATAAAGGTAATTTGCTGTTGTTTAATCAGATCAGTGAAATCTGGCAGAGTATACTGTAAGGCCAATAAACCGATAGCGAACAGAACAGCCAGAATAACCCGTTTCTTTTGGCTAAATAAGCTGGCGAATTGCCCCCATTCCCATGCAGCAAGGACTGAAACAGCTATAATAACCAGCCCGAAAGCGTCTGGCGGCAGCAAGAACAAAGCGGCAATCACAAGAGGGATTAATATCACAGCCGTTATAAGGCGGTACTTCAGCAAGAGCTCCTCCTATGATCCCACATCGGCATCGTCTGGTATTGTTCCGCCAAACCGGCGTTCTCTTTTCGCAAAGGCATTAATTGCACCTTCAAAAACGGTTTCATTAAAATCAGGCCAGAGTATATCGGTAAAATAGAATTCTGCATAAGCTATCTGCCATAACAGAAAATTACTGATACGATGTTCACCACCGGTTCTGATGACCAAATCAACTTGAGGTTGCTGGTTCAGATTAATGTAATTATTGACTAATTCCTCAGTAATATCCTGTGGTTCAAGGGAGTTATCCTTAATCTGCCGGGCAATTTTCTGAACACTTTGAACTATATCCCAACGACCACCATAATTTGCAGCAATATTAAGTTGCAGACCAGTATTATTAGCAGTCAACTTAACCGAGCGGCAGATACGCTCCTGTAAACGCTCACTGAACCGGCAGATATCACCAATAACAGATAATCTAATATTATGTTTATGTAAGCTTTTGATTTCGCTATCTAGTGCAAAAATAAACAACTCCATTAAAGAGCTGACTTCCTGCTCCGGCCGGTTCCAGTTTTCACTGCTGAAAGCGTACAGAGTCAACGACTCAATTTTGTGTTTAGCAGAGAAACTCACCGCACTCCGTACCGCCTTAATCCCTGCACGATGGCCAAAGACTCTTAATTTCCCACGTTTCTTTGCCCAACGGCCGTTACCATCCATAATAATGGCAACGTGTTTAGGTAATAATGACGACAAATCGTTCTGATGATGATCGCTGGATAATATCACTCAATTAATCCTTTACTGGTTAGGGTAATTCTTTTGCAAATTCAAGCATCCAAACATAAAAAAGCCGTGTCTTGTATCACGACTTGGGTAAGGATCTAATTATCTGAAAGAAAATCCTCCAAAATCTGAACTGTTAATTATACCAACCAACAGTTATACGAAAACTATACCATCAGGTAAAAATGCGAACAAATACCCATTTGCCAAAGCAATACTATCTAATAAATGAGCTGATAGTCTTTATAGCTGAATCTCTTGCGAGCTGATCAATCTGTAAGACTTCTTCAATGCTCTGAGGTTCCGGTAAATTTAATTTTTCTACAACCTGCCGGTTTATAATAGCAATATCTGTGAAAGAGATTCCATTTTGTAAAAAAACTTTAACGATTTCTTCATTCGCTGCATTCAGCACTGTAGTTGCAGCCTGACCTTCGTGGCAAGCTTCAATAGCCAGCTTCAAACAGGGATACCGTTCATAATCTGGCTTCGAAAAAGTCAGAGTGCCTAAAGAGCAAAAATCAAGAGGTTCAACACCGGAAGCAATACGATTTGGGTATGCCATTGCATAGGCAATCGGCGTACACATGTCCGGTGTTCCTAGTTGAGCGATAACGCTACCATCCTGATAACGGACCATTGAGTGAATGACAGACTGAGGATGGATCACCACTTCCATTTCCGCAGCAGATGCATTGAACAAACAACACGCCTCAATGTATTCCAGCCCTTTATTCATCATTGTCGCAGAATCTACAGAAATCTTGCGCCCCATCGACCAATTCGGGTGAGCGCAAGCCTGGTCCGGTGTCATAAAAGCCAACTGTTCCAAAGGGGTATGGCGAAAAGGCCCACCCGAACCTGTCAAAATGATATTAGCAACCCCGTGTTGTTTCAGATCCCCGTACCCAAGGTTCTGTTGTATTACCTCAGGTAAACTCTGGAAAATAGCGTTATGCTCGCTGTCAATGGGTAGCAATTGAGCATTATGCCTCACCACGGCATCCATAAAAAACCGGCCGCTGGTGATCAGGGATTCTTTATTCGCAAGTAAAATCTGTTTACCCGCCCGGATAGCAGACAGTGTTGGCAGTAAACCCGCAACACCGACAATCGCAGACATTACCTGATCAACATCATTCAAAGCAGCCAGATCACATGCAGCCTGTTCGCCGAAAAGTACTTCGGTCTTACAACCTTGTTCAATAAGCAGCTGTCTAAGCTCTTTTGCGGAAACTTCATCCGCCATCGCAGCATATTGAGGCTGAAATTCCAGACATTGTTCAGCCATAACCTGAACATTCTTCCCGGCGGCAAGCGCCGTTATTTCAAATTTATCAGGATGATTGCGAACTACAGCAAGTGTACTTTTGCCTATAGAACCTGTGGAACCAAGGATGGTCAACCTTTTCATACTGATACTCTGAATTGCTCTGTTTGATGTGTATTGATACTTGTCTGATTTGCCTGGCTATGAATGCCCATGACCTCAGAGAAATGCCGGATAAAAAATAGCGCCGCACGATAGCGACGCTTAATGTATCTCATGAAAGAGATTAGAACTCCATCAGTTCTTCTTCTTTCTTGGCTAAAGCTTCATCAACTTTTTTGATGAAATTATCGGTCAACTTCTGAATATCATCCTGTGCACGACGTTCATCATCTTCACTGATCTCTTTATCTTTCAGCAAAGCTTTGATTTTATCGTTAGCATCACGACGGATATTACGCACAGAAACACGCCCTTGTTCAGCTTCACCACGAACCACTTTAATCAGATCTTTACGACGTTCTTCTGTCAATGGGGGCAAAGGAACACGGATTGTTGTACCCGCAGAAGAGGGATTCAGACCTAAATCAGAAGCCATGATTGCCTTTTCAATCGCCGGAGTCATAGTACGATCAAATACCGTGATAGCCAGAGTACGTGCATCCTCAGCAATAACGTTAGCAATCTGACGCAGAGGTGTAGGCGCACCATAATACTCAACAGTGATACCGTCCAACAGACTTGGTGAAGCACGGCCAGTGCGAACCTTACTGATTTGGTTTTTAAGTGCTTCGACGCTTTTTTCCATACGGTCTTGTGCGTCTTTTTTGATTTCATTAATCACGTTACAAACCCTTGGGAACTGGTTGTTTTTCAAGCCATAAGTCATTATGACCATGTTTATTACATTTGACGTATCAGGCGACTAATCATACCGCCAAACATCTCGGGTGTCTCTGAACATTATTCGTGGAAAATCAGGGTACCTTCATTTTCACCCATTACCACACGACGCAGCGCACCCGGTTTATTCATATTAAATACACGAATTGGTAAGCTATGATCACGAGCCAGAGTAAATGCCGCCAAATCCATGACTTTTAATTCACGCTCTAATACCTGCTGATAAGACAGCCTATCGAACAATACCGCTTCCGCATCTTTAGCCGGATCAGCAGAGTAAACACCATCTACTTTAGTCGCTTTTAGCACAACATCTGCTTCAATCTCAATACCACGCAAACATGCTGCCGAATCTGTAGTAAAGAACGGATTGCCAGTACCCGCAGAGAAAATAACAACCCGACCATGACGTAACAAACTAATCGCTTCTGCCCAACTATAGTTATCGCAAACGCCATTTAAAGGAATGGCAGACATTAAACGGGCGTTCACATAGGCGCGGTGTAATGCATCCCGCATTGCCAGACCATTCATCACTGTTGCCAACATGCCCATGTGGTCGCCTACTACACGGTTCATTCCTGCTTCAGCCAAACCAGCACCACGAAACAGGTTACCCCCGCCAATGACGACACCGACTTGTATGCCTAACTCAACCAGTTCTTTGATCTCTTGAGCCATGCGGTCTAAGACGCTGGCATCTATACCAAAACCTTCTGCACCTTGCAGGGCTTCGCCGCTGAGCTTAAGCAGGATACGCTGATATACGGGTTTTGCATTGGTTGCCATGATGTTCTGTCCTAAAGCAGAAAAGTATATTGGGGATTTACATACATCCAGACCACTCTGACCAGATGCAAAAACTCAACGCCTACTGGAATAGACGGTTTAGATTAGATAAAACAGAACCGCCATTTGGCGGCTCTGTTTATAGAAATTAAGACTGTTTACTCATTGCAGCAACTTCTGCTGCGAAGTCAGCCTCAACTTTCTCAATACCTTCACCAACTTCATAACGGATGAAGTTGGTCACTTTAGCATTGTTCTCTTTCAGCAGATCGCCAACCGTTTTGCTTGGGTCCATCACGAAATGCTGACCAGTCAGAGAGATCTCGCCGGTGAATTTGTTCATACGGCCAGAAACCATTTTCTCTGCGATTTCGCGTGGCTTACCAGACTGCATTGCGATATCGAGCTGGATTTGGTGCTCACGCTCAACAACTTCAGCAGGTACATCACTTGGGTTAACATATTCTGGTTTGCTTGCGGCAATGTGCATAGCCACATGCTTAATCAGCTCTTCATTAGCACCTTCAGCTGCAACCAGAACACCGATACGCGCACCATGCAGGTAAGTACCCAGTTGTTCACTTTCTAATACAGAAACGCGACGAATGTTGATGTTTTCACCGATTTTAGCAACCAGTGTAGTACGCTGTTCTTCGAACTTAGCTTTCAGAATTTCAATGTCAGAGACTTTATCAGCCAATACTGCTGCCATCACTTCTTTACCGAAAGCGATGAAACCTGCATCTTTAGCAACGAAGTCAGTTTCACAGTTCAGCTCAACCAAAGCACCGAATTTACCATCAGCAGCCACTTCCACCAGGATGATACCTTCAGCAGCAACACGGCCAGCTTTCTTAGCCGCTTTCGCCTGACCTGATTTGCGCATGTTGTCAATGGCTAACTCGATGTCGCCATTCGCTTCAACCAGCGCTTTTTTACATTCCATCATACCTGCGCCAGTACGCTCACGCAGTTCTTTTACCAAAGCAGCGGTAATTCCAGACATTTGTTTTATTCCTCGATGTATCCCGCAGGAAGATAATATTCCACATGGATAGTTCTTATATCAGATACGTAAAAGGGGGCCATAACAGGCCCCCCTAACCAATATATTTCAATACCTGGTTAATAAGGGCTCAACAATGAGCTTGCCTTATTATTCAGCTTCTACAAAGCTTTCTTCTGCCTGAACAGCCAGATCTTGAGAACGACCTTCACGAACAGCGGTAGCAACAGCACCCAAATACAGTTTTACTGCACGGATTGCGTCATCGTTACCAGGGATGATGAAATCAACACCATCTGGATCAGAGTTAGTATCAACAACAGCAAATACTGGGATACCCAGATTGTTCGCTTCTTTGATAGCAATGTGTTCATGTTCAGCATCGATAACAAACAGAGCGTCAGGTAAGCCGCCCATATCTTTGATACCGCCCAGGCTGTTTTCTAACTTACCAAGTTCACGAGAACGAATTAACGCTTCTTTCTTGGTCAGTTTGTCAAAAGTACCGTCCTGAGACTGTGCTTCTAAATCTTTCAAACGCTTGATGGACTGGCGAACGGTTTTCCAGTTAGTCAGCATACCGCCTAACCAACGGTGATTAACGAAGAATTGATCACAGCTAAGGGCTGATTCTTTAATCGCTTCGCTTGCAGCACGCTTAGTACCAACAAACAGGATTTTGCCTTTGCGTGAAGCAATTTTGTTCAGCTCAGCTAACGCGTCGTTGAACATTGGAACAGTTTTTTCCAGGTTGATGATATGCACTTTGTTACGAGCACCAAAGATGAATGGTTTCATTTTTGGGTTCCAGTAACGAGTCTGGTGACCGAAGTGAACGCCCGCTTGCAGCATATCGCGCATGGAAACAGTTGCCATTGTAAACCTCTGTAAAATATTAAGTTGGGGTTATGCCTCCACGAGCCCCATAACACCGACTCTTTAGCTGCATGTTCTGCATGAGAGCACCCCGGTGTATGTGCCGACCCGTGTGTGTTATTTACACAGTGAGTATATTTAACGCCTCTGGTGTTTTGCCTTAGAAACAAATACACAGAACGCCGGCGCGCTTTATATCATAAACCAGCTTAAGACACCAACTTTTGTTGTCATTTTCTGATAGCACAATGTGGAAAGAAAAACGCAGTTATGACGGATATTCCTAATAAATACAAGTAACGGGGGAAATGGGGAAATATGGCTACCAACGGTTATTGGCAGATATTCTGTAGGCTGATACCATTGGTTCAATAATTTCTTCCCTATTGATAATCATACAACCAGCAGATTTGCTGGCTTTGAATGGACAAGTTTTCATGGCAATCTCAATTAAAACCTCTGAAGATATTGAAAAAATGCGCGTCGCCGGCCGCCTGGCGGCGGAAGTACTGGAAATCATTGAACCTTACGTCAAACCCGGAGTGACAACAGGTGAATTGGATCGCATCTGTCACGATCACATCACCAATAAACAACAGGCTGTTTCAGCTTGTCTTGGTTATCACGGTTTCCCAAAATCTGTCTGTATTTCTGTTAATGACGTCGTTTGTCACGGTATCCCAAACGATGATAAGGCTCTGAAAAATGGTGACATCGTTAATATTGATGTGACTGTCATAAAAGAGGGCTTTCACGGCGATACCTCAAAAATGTTTATTGTCGGTAAGCCAACCATTCAGGGTGAGCGTCTATGCCGCATCACTCAGGAAAGCCTCTATCTGGCACTGAAAATGGTAAAACCAGGTATTCGCCTGCGCACTCTTGGTAAAGCCATTCAACAGTTTGTTGAAGCCAAGAATTTTTCTGTGGTCCGTGAATATTGTGGTCACGGCATCGGTGCGGTCTTCCATGAGGAACCTCAAGTACTCCACTATGATGCAGATGATGGCGGTGTTGTACTGCAAAAAGGGATGGCTTTCACTATTGAACCTATGGTTAACACTGGCGATTACCGCATCCGTACCATGAAAGATGGCTGGACAGTCAAAACCAAAGACCGCAGTTTGTCTGCTCAATATGAACACACGATTGTTGTGACTGATAACGGCTGTGAAATCATGACCCTGCGTAAAGAAGAGGAACCCGTTCTTTCCGCCGTCCTGGTCAATGAATAAGTTAAACGCTAAATTGTGAAGCCTTACTGAAACCATACAGGGCTTCCAATCTCTTTCTCTGGCAATATCTCCTGTTCAACACGATATTTTCTCAGTAATCTGGCCGTTATGATTCGCCTTTCTCACGGGTTGATACTTATGCCAGCAGATATCGCCACAATTCAGGCTCCTGTCCCGCCACTTTCCCCAGCTGATTTTTCCTGTGATGATCTTCACTACCCGGTGTTGAAACAACACCTTGAAGAATTTCAACTTTGGCTCGAACATGCATTTAAAGCAGGAATTTCCGCAGAAGCCTTGATTTCTGCCCGCAGTAATTACATAGATCAGTTACTAAAGCAGTTATGGAATGTTTATGGGTTTGATAAAATTTCATCACTTTCATTGATTGCGGTCGGCGGATATGGCCGACGGGAACTGCACCCGCTATCTGATATTGATGTACTGATACTCAGTGAGCAACCTCTTACACAACATCAAGCTCAGAATATTGGACAATTTATCACCCTGCTGTGGGATATCCGGCTGGAAGTAGGCCATAGTGTTCGTACATTCGAAGAATGTTTGCTGGAAGGGCTGTCAGACCTGACTGTTGCGACAAATTTAATCGAATCACGGTTAATCTGCGGCGAGCTGTCACTTTTTCTTCGATTACAGCGACATACCTTCAGTGATGGTTTCTGGCCTTCCACTGAATTCTTTGATGCCAAAATTGTCGAACAGCATGAACGCCACCAGCGCTATCACAGCACCAGTTACAATCTGGAACCTGATATCAAAAGCAGCCCCGGAGGGTTACGGGATATCCATACCTTGCTGTGGGTTGCCCGCCGCCATTTTGGAGCAACCTCAATAGATGAAATGGTCGATTTCGGCTTCCTGACAGCGGAAGAACGTAACGAATTGAATGAGTGCCAAAGCTTTCTTTGGCGTATCCGCTTTGCCCTTCATCTGGTCGTTAATCGTTATGATAATCGCCTGTTGTTTGATCGCCAATTCAGCATTGCTCAGTTACTGGGCTATCAAGGAGAACGTAATCAGCCGATAGAGCGGATGATGAAAGATTTCTACCGAATGACACGCCGCGTCAGCGAACTCAACAATATGCTGCTGCAACTGTTTGACGAAGCTATACTGGCGCTGGAAACCAGAGAAAAATCCCGCCCACTGGATAGAGAATTCCAGCTACGTGGACAATTAATTGATCTGGTCGATGAGACACTGTTTATCAAAGATCCTACAGCGATTATGCGGATGTTTTATCGCATGGCTGAACATGCCGAAGTTCAGGGCATCTATTCTACTACGTTACGCCAGCTCCGTTATGCCCGCCGCAATTTAAATCAGCCATTGTGTGAATTACCCGAAGCCCGCAAAATCTTTATGGATATCCTGCGTCACCCAAGGGCAATTGAAAGCGCATTTGTCCCCATGCACCGCCACAGTGTTCTTGGCGCTTATACACCACTTTGGGGCAATATTGTCGGCCAGATGCAATTTGATCTGTTTCACGCATACACCGTCGATGAGCATACAATCCGCGTGCTGAGAAAACTGGAAAGTTTTGCTGATGAGAACAACCGTGCAGCCCATCCGCTCTGCGTTGAACTATACCCGCGTTTACCTCAGCTTGAGATCCTGCGCCTTGCTGCGCTGTTTCACGATATCGCCAAAGGGCGTAATGGTGATCATTCTGAACTTGGCGCTGAAGATGCGCTGGCATTTTCACTGCAACATGGACTTAACTCACGAGAAGCTGACTTGGTGACCTGGCTGGTTCGTCATCATCTATTAATGTCAGTCACGGCTCAACGGCGAGATATCCAGGATCCGGAAGTCATTAAACAATTTGCCCATGAAATACTCAATGAAACCCGGTTACATTATCTCATTTGCCTGACAGTCGCGGATATCTGCGCAACCAACGTCAACCTGTGGAATAGTTGGAAGCAGAGCTTATTACGGGAACTCTATTTCTCTACAGAGAGCCAATTGCGCCAGGGAAATACACCGGATATGCGGGAGCGCATCCATCATAACCGCTTTCAGGCTCTTGCGCTTCTGCGCCAGGACAATATTAACGAGCAGAAACTGCATCAGCTTTGGAGCCGTTGTCATGCAGATTATTTCCTTCGCCATACCCCAAGGCAACTGGCATGGCACGCCCGCCATCTGGTGGCACATGATTCTCAAGATCCGCTGATACTGATCAGTACAAGGCCAACTCGCGGCGGTACCGAGATTTTTATCTGGAGCCCAGACCGTCCTTCCCTATTTGCAGCGGTTGTCGGCGAACTGGACAGACGCAATCTCAGCGTTCATAACGCTCAGATATTTACCAATCGTGATGACATGACGATGGACACTTTTGTGGTACTGGAACCCAATGGTCATCCTTTAGCACTGGATCGTCACGAAATAATACATAACGCACTTTTGCGGGTCGTTCTGGATCCTTATACCAAAACACCCAAAGCACGAAGATTGCCAACCAAACTGCGTCACTTCAATGTACCAACAAAAGTGATCTTCCTGCCTACCCACAATGAACGGCGAACCTATATGGAGCTATTCGCGCTGGATCAACCAGGATTACTGGCCAGAGTCGGCAATATTTTTACCGAAATGGAGGTTTCACTGCATGGTGCGCACATCACTACGATCGGCGAACGTGTCGAAGATTTTTTTGTGCTGGCGGATAAGGACCATAAAGCATTAGATAAAAAAGTCAGAGAAGAATTGTCAGAAAGGTTGACAGAAACCCTAAATCCAAAGGATAAAATATAACTGAATACAAGCCCCCATGATTCGGCTGATAACCAAGGAAACAGATGTAATGCAGCAATTAAAATCCATTATTGAAAGTGCTTTTGAAAATCGCGCAACTATTACTCCAGCAACAGTCAACAGTGAAACACGTGATGCCGTTACTCAGGTCATCAATCTGCTGGATAGTGGAAAACTGCGTGTTGCAGAGAAAATTGACGGTCAGTGGGTCACACATCAATGGCTGAAAATGGCGGTACTGCTCTCTTTCCGTATTAATGAAAATCAGGTCATGGATGGCGCCGAAAGCCGTTATTTCGATAAAGTCCCGATGAAATTCGCTGACTACGATCAAGCGAGGTTTGAAAAAGAGGGTTTTCGCGTGGTTCCTCCTGCGGCAGCGCGCCAGGGAGCCTTTATCGCCCGCAACTGTGTGCTGATGCCTTCGTATGTCAACATCGGCGCCTATGTTGATGAAGGAACAATGATAGATACCTGGGCAACTGTCGGCTCCTGTGCCCAAATTGGTAAAAACGTCCATTTATCCGGCGGCGTCGGTATCGGTGGCGTGCTGGAACCATTGCAGGCCAACCCGACCATTATTGAAGATAACTGCTTTATCGGTGCCCGTTCTGAGATCGTAGAAGGTGTCATTGTCGAAGAAGGTTCTGTGATTTCAATGGGCGTCTATATCGGTCAAAGCACCAAAATCTACGATCGTGAAACAGGCGAAATCCATTATGGCCGAGTCCCTGCCGGCTCTGTCGTTGTCTCTGGCAACCTTCCATCGAAAGATGGCAGCTACAGTTTGTATTGTGCTGTCATTGTGAAAAAAGTGGATGCCAAAACACGGGCAAAAGTGGGCATTAATGAACTCTTAAGAGCGATAGATTAAACTTTAAAATAGCGGATAATAAGTCCGCTATTTTTTTGCTTTTTATCATCATTACCGACCTCAGTAAGTGTTATTAATATAGGTAGTTTGAACGTGGACAATGTGCACAACCCCGAGCGTACACAGAGTACATAAGGAGTTTAAGCATGAGCCAAATTCAAAATGACGCATTAATAACCTACTGGGAAAAATACCCTTAAGGTGGTGCCATGTACGATAACTTAAAGAGTCTGGGGATCACATATCCCGAAGAAATTGACCGCTACAGTCTGCGTCAGGAAGCTAACAACGACATCCTGAAAATCTATTTTCGCAAAGATAAAGGAGAATTCTTTGCTAAAAGCGTGAAATTCAAATATCCACGTCAACGCAAAACGGTTGCTTCAGACAATGCAGAGCAAGGATACAAAGAGATCAACGAAATCAATACTAACCTACGTTATGTAATTGAAGAGTTGGATCAAATTTGCAAACGTGATCAGGCAGACGTCGATTTGAAACATAAAATCCTTGATGACCTGCGCCATCTTGAACACGTTGTTGCCAATAAAATTGCCGAAATTGAAGCCGATCTGGAAAAACTGACCCGCAAATAATGGCAGTTCCTTATAACTACACCGCTTATATCCTACCTGGTATAAGCGGTGCATTAAGATTAGCCAACTAATTCGCCCCACTGTTTGATCCAGGACTGAGCAAAAACTTCCGGTTCAGCTTCTTCCATTGCATCCACCAGAAGAACCTCACCGATTCTTATTGCTCCCTGCTCGTGTAACAGCTCATCAAAAGTACGACCACCACCACAAAAATTCTCGTAACTGCCATCACCCAAAGCGATAACGCCATAGCGTAATTCCGGCTGATAACCTAATTCATCTCGCAAAGCACAATAAAGCGGCTGAATATTATCAGGCAAATCCCCTTGTCCAGTCGTTGAAGTGATAACTAAAATTACCTGATTCAGATAGGATTGCCACTGTTCCAACTCCCCCTCTTCAAATACTTCTATCTCATGGCCTTGTTGTTCAAGAATTAGCAATGCTTCTTCTGCAACTGCCAAGGCATTACCGTAAACAGTACCAACAAAAATACCAATCTTCGCCATCGCCTATTATCTCTTTTTAAAGGAACTATTAATTATCCTCGCTGGCAAGCACAGAAAATTCAACCCTTTCCAAATCAGGGATAATTACTTTACCAACTAAGTCGTCGTACCGATCAAATGTTGCCACTGTTGAGCGCCCTCTGTCATGTAAACAATATCTCATCAGCACTAATGACTAATAATATATACCCAATAGATTTCAAGTTGCAGCGCGGCGGCAAGTGAACGCATCCCCAGGAGCATAGATAACTATGTGACTGGGGTAAGTGAACGCAGCCAACAAAGCAGCAACTTGAAAGATGAAGGGTATATCTGTCAGGCTAATTACGGACAGATGCACTGATCAATGACAGTGGCTATTCTACATAAAACGGTAACAGGTAATCGCCAACATTGTATCTTTAACAACTCCTGCAAAATTAAATATAATTCAAATGGATAACTTAAACTCCCTATAAAAACCACCATTAAGTAGCAAAATAAAGTGGTATTAAACTCAGTTATTCAGCCAATAATAATTTAATATTAACATTACTTTTTGGGAAAATTTTAACTGATAATATTTTCATTGGTATTAAAAATTACTTATACTCTATTTCAATGAAAATAATAGTAGAATGAAATTACTAGAATGACAGAAGTCAATACTGCATAAGGATGATGATCACCATGTCTAATAATAGGGCTGTCGTGCTTAGTGTGTTATTAAGTGCCGCAAACATCACCGGCTCATCTGGTCTAATGATCTGGGTAGATACCGTACTTAAAGATGGAAGCATAGTTTTAAATGCTTATATTCCTGTTTTTTCCTATTTATTAGGACTCTCTCTGGGATGTATAACAATATCCTTTGTCATCCAAAAAATTAATACTCTTTCTTTCAGAAATAATCTCTTTGGATTATTCTTATTATTAGCAACTGTCAATTGCATTCTCTTTTCAGGAGAAAAAATATTTATTCCTATTTGGCTGGATGCTCTGCATAGAATATTATGGGGAGTAATAAGTGGATTTATTGTCATAATGGGAAGAAATATTCTTATAACCGAAGGAAATGAAAATAAAACGAATAATAATTTCTCTATTTTAAGCCTTGCATTATTAAGTCTGCCATTTTTAATCCCGGTTATTTTCTCCCTCCTCAGCTTGAATTCCCGTACATCAGCAGATTTCTTTGCTGCATTTATTTATTCCATTTCTTTAATTATTTATTTTGCCAGTCATAAGAATAATACGTTAAGAAAACCAAAACAAGATATTAAAGACTCTATGATTATAAGAAATAAATTAGGTGTTTTCTTTGCCTTTCTTAGTCTGGTTATAATAAATGTTTGCTTTTTTCTATCCTTAATGATTATGCCAGCAGTCAGGACAAAATATTTCCAACATATTAATATGGTTCATATGTATACTATATTGTTGATTATATGGTTCCCTTGTGCAATTGCGATCATTAAAGTGATGAAACCAGTACCTTTCAGAAAAAAAATCATAGTAGGTAATATCATTCAGTTATTTGCCCTTGGATTCTGTTTACTTGGCATTATCATGGGCTCGGGTATATTCTATTTGTTATTTACGATCCTGGTATTTTTAGCTAATACACTGATGCAACCTGTTTTTTTCTCTTACCTGGGTTTATATTCTAAAAATTCTCTTTATACCTTGGGTATGCAATCAGGTGTTTATATATTTATTACTATGATTATTTTATACTATTTACTTAGGTGCTGAAATTGAAGAAATAGTCGCTGGATTCACAATATTATTAATTTCTTCAGTAGTCACCTCAACTATTTTTCGTTCAATGATTAATTCCAAAAAAACAATAATATTAACCAGTAGAAACCAATAATATTATATATTAAAAACTTCCATTTATAATATTTTATTTATTCTTGCCTTTGTCTCTTAATTAAATCAAGAGACAAGGCAAACAGGTATTCTTTCTTAGTCCTAATTATTGTCATATTCCAAATCAGGGATAATGCCTTGCCAGCCAAATTGTTGCATCAGATATTGCCACGACGCATCCCATTTTGCCGTAAGAGATAACTTCTCACCGGTCACAGGATGATTCAATTCAAGCAGACTGGCATGCAGCATCAACCGGCTGGTTTGGTAATGAGTGATAATCCCTCTGTTTTGCCGTAAATCACCATGTGTCGTATCACCAATAATTGGATGACGAATATGTGCCATATGCCGTCTCAATTGATGTTTCCGGCCTGTTTTCGGCGTCAGTTCCAGCAGACTAAAACGTGATGTAGGATAACGGCCAATCTCTACCGGACATTCTACTTTCGCCAGTGGTCGGTAATAAGTCACACTGGGTTGAGCCTCTTTATCACTGTCTGCAAATTTATCGGCAATTTTATCCAGCTCTTCAACCAAGGCATAATCGATAATATCGGGTTCCAGCACATAGCCACGCACGACAGCATGATAAATTTTTTGCAACTGATGATATTCAAACTGTTGAGAAAGCTGACGGGCAACATCACTGGACAGCGCCATTAACAATACGCCTGATGTCGGCCTGTCCAGACGATGTACAGGGAAAACATGCTGACCAATCTGATCACGCAATGTCTGCATAACAAAGCGTGTTTCGTGGCGAGCCAACCAACTACGATGAACTAACCAACCAGCCGGTTTATTAACCGCCACAATATACTCATCCTGATATAACACTTCCAACATATCAGAAGTTATCCTGAATAAATAAGCGATCCAATGCGCGAAGATGTTCAAGCAGTTGCTGACAACGCCCGGTAGCCTCTTCTTTATAGGATTCTTCAAAATAAGGAGCGATAGCGAATGCCGCAGGTAACTTTGCGCCCTGTTCCAGCAACGTATACATTCCCGGAATTAATACCCACTGCAACCACTCTTCAGCCAGCATCGTATCAATTGAAAATGGTTCAACACTTTCGAAAGCTTCCGCTTTAGGGGGATGACTTTGCCATAGGTCAATTTCCCTCATGGCGTGTTCAATTAGTTGTAATTTTTGCAGAATTTGTTCTTCAATACTCATATTTTCAGTCTGATAAATATTTATTCAAAGCTACCAAGCTCATAAGAATATCATTGATAGCCCTTAAGCTGAAAATTTGCTTTTTCCATCAATCAAATAAAGAGAAGGGAGCGAACCAGCGCTCCCTTTAAATTGTGCTTTTATAGCAGTCCGGCTAATAGTTTGCTCCCTGCTCACTCCCTGACAGATTATCCTTAATTGGTTATCCCTTACCCATCATTTTTATTTATATTGCATACAATCCTGTTATGCATTGCATCAGTCATCCTGACCATCATCACCCTATTTGTCCTTGAGAAGTTATGCGCAATGATTCCTTTCCTGCGAGAGACAGAATGAATTAATTCGCTGTATGAAACAAGCTATACAAATGGAACCGGTAAGTCAGTAAAGGAAATTAAATCTGTAATTATTTATAGGCTATTGAAATAAAATAAAAATAATAAACTGATGTTAAATTTACCAAAGTAAACAATGACATCTCTTACATAAAGTGTAAGAGATATCTCACAAATTCAGAGTTAAAAATCCGGGACTACCGAATGAAGGCGGGTTCGATTGCACCAAGAAACTCAACTAAGTCGGTAAATAGGCGAGTTCGTTTGTTACTGCCAAACTGCTCCAGAATCACTTCACCGGTCAAATTACATAGAGAAATGATACTCATATCCGAATCCATAGTAGCGATAAATGCTGTTGGTGATAGTTTCAGCCGCTTTTGCGTCACCAAATGCCCTATCAGGTTCTCCTGTAAACGGATAAAGTCATCCTCACTCCAGACCTGAATCAAACTAAACTGCTGGCCTTCAAACATTACCGTCATATCACCGGCCAATTGCGATGTATAAAAATCATGAATCGCTGGCTGTAATTGGATATCCAGTGCAACTTCAACTCTATTCAGCTTATCTTCTGAAGGAAAAGGCTGCGGAAGCCAGTAAACCATGTCATTACCAGTATGGGTAATGCAAGGTGATGGCACACCATAAAGCTCACTGCTGGCAGGTGAGGCCCCGGTTTCCTTTTGCCATAAATCAACATAACGACGGGTAAAATCAGCCAACGCCTCTGTAACATTAGAAATCATATTATTTTCAACCAGTAACTGTTAGGGTGTGCTTAATGTTATTGTAAACCAAATATTCTGACTGTTCCCCTGCCTAAAGGCTATAGATATCTACACATCACCAAACTGACCCAGAATATTTGTGGCTAACATTGTACGTGGTGGCGCGATTATTGATGAGTAACATGATCCCCACGCAGAGGGTATTCGCCAGACGCTGGATGCAATCAAAAATAACGATCACCTGATTGCTACAACGTTTCAGACAGTAGGAGAAAAAGGGTAAGATGGTTTTGCTTTACTGCGAGTGACTAAGGTACCTACACAGTTAAAACGTTAATCCCCAGAGAGGGATTCTCGCCATCGTAAAAAGTCCTTTATCACGGTTTTAGTTAAATCACATTAAAGGCATAAAAAGAGGCATAGCTTAAATCAAACCGCAGAAAATCAATGCTATTGGTGGATGAAAGCAGTGTAAATCAAGTTTAAACGAGCGTATTTAAGATATCGCGGTGTTACATAATAACGCTAAAAATCACCCGGTTCGTATTCGATTAAATCATTTATTTGCGAATTTTGTTATTCCTATTTTTCATGAGTAATTATTTAACTGGCTGATGAAAAATTTATTCCCAATTGAAAACGCTATTAAAGTCGGTTCCTTTTGGAAAATAGGTTGTCTGATTAACCGATTAATATTTTTATATATCCCTTTTTACGGGATATATAAGCATTAATAAAGACAATTCTTTTTCTTATTTTCATTGATAGATTTATGATAAGCAGGTTTTAAACTGTTATTAAAAACCATTTTTTTAACCTCTGATTTTAACTGGTATAAAAAGGTTTTATCTGTTGTTTTTACTGCTTTTAACATTTGCTTTTTATTAAGTTTAATCATCATGGTATATTATGTTTTACGTTTTATCAACGTTGATTATACTTGATTTTATCTTTGCTGACACTGTTTTACTGGCAATCCTGAGTAGTTTTAATAAATCAGCCTCGTTTGTTTTATCTTCATAAATCGAACCTGTAGTGATGTGATGTATTCCTGAAACTAACTTCACTGGATATAAAAATGTCAGAGTATTCGGTGGAGAAAAAGGGGTGTCCATCACATCGTTTTGGATAAGTCTCCCTGATTATCCACCAGAGCGACCGCCGCCTGAGAGGTCAGCATTAACGTTTAAAGTAATATCACGCTGGTCGCTGGTTAACTCTTTCAGATTAACCCCAACGCCATCCTCAGTGGCAACCAGCCGGATTTTATTGGCATACATGCCGCCCAGCGCTTTGGTATCAATGGCTAATTGCGGTTTAGCGCCTTCTCCGGCGAGCGGGTTGACCGTGCCGTCTTTTAAACTGATGCGGTTGGTGCCCTGCGTCAGCGACAGGGTGTTGGCCTGAATTTTTCCATTTAATTCCGTCGCCCGGCTGATAATATCGACATAATCCGTTGCCTTGCCATCCAGCCCTTTGCCGCCAATGGTAATCTAGCCTTGTTTAACTTCTAACACTTCCAGTGCACCCTGTTTGTCAAACTGGGGTTTCCCGGTGGTCAGGGTTGCACTGGCAGTATTGATAAAACCACAGCCATCACAGGTAATGCCATTGGGGTTGGCAATCATCACATTGGCTTTATTGCCGACAATTTCTAACTGACCTTGCAGCTCAGAGCGTCCGTTGCCGGTGACTTCATTAATAATCAGTTCAGCTGCTTTGCCTTTCAGGTTCGGGTTGGCGTTAAGTTGCCCGGCCAGTTGTGATTGAGCCGTTTGGGTAGCGTTATTGAGTATGGCGCCTTGAGTGGCAACGTTAAACGCTTGATAGGTGTTATGGGATATCCCCGCCTCATTCGGTGTGGCGATATTCACAACCGGGACATTACCCTGATTTTGTACCTGTGTTTGGTGATTATCCGGCGTTATCCCGGCGGCTATAGCCGGATGAAGGGGATAAACGACGGTCAGGTAAATTAAAAGATAACTCGTGGCCCTTGTTAAAGGGGTGCTACGTTGACTCATGTATCAGTCCTTATTTTATTGCAATGGAAATGTTTTGTTTCAATAAGTTATGTCTTGCGTTGTTACAAAATCAGTGATGCAGACCAGTAAACCACCCAGTGATCCGGTTTCAGGTAGTTAGGGTAAGTGAGTGGTTTGCCAACAGTTATCGCCTGATTGAATCGGCGGTGCGTTAGTGAGAGACCAAGTGTGGTGCCGGTGACATTACCGCCATCAATTTGTCCTGCTTTTCCTCGTAACCAACCCGTATCCAGCGCACCGGTTAAGGCGAGTTCACCCAGTACAGGAAACTCTGAAATTCGCCAGTTCAGCTCATTGCGCCAATATCCGCCGCGATTGCCGGTGAGAGATTGCTCTTTAAATCCCCTGACGGAATATTGTCCTCCCAGCGAGAGGCGTTCGCTGGCGTAAAGGTTGTCGGGCGTGGTCTGGCCGTAAAGGGATGAGAGGTAATAAATGGAATCCGTGACTGGCATAAAATAGCTGGCACTCAGGCTAAATTTACGGAATTGGCTCCGTGGTGCATCCGGGAAATGGGGATCCTCTTTTGTCGCACTGAACACCGGTAAACCGTGGCTGATTGCCGGGTTAAACGTGATATAGCCACCTGCCAGTACTGAACTGTAGTTAATGCCAAGGTTAATAGCGCTTAACGTCGGGCTGCTGATGGATAATTTCTCTCCCGCCAGCAAATTGGTCGTCTGGCGGCGCGTCAATCCCAGATCCAGCGCCAGCTTCTGTTCGCCATCACGGTATAACGCCCGGTTTATTGCCAGCTGGTGCGTCTGGCTGGCGCCTTCGTAGCGATAGGCCTGCGAGTCAGCCGGAATATTCTGAAAAGAGTCATTCCACGCGTACTGATAACTGAACAGCCAGTAGCCATAAGGGATCATTACATTAGAAGTGAGGCTTCGGTTTTGATGGTTATTGCGAAAATCACTGTTATGGCTGGCAGACAATGACCACTGATCAGCGAGATGTAATGGATTATCCAGGTTTACACTGGCATTGATTTGCCCGGTGCCGGTACTTTTCTGACCACTGTTATCCGCACCCAAGCTGGCACTGATCGGTAAGCGCGTCGAGGTTCGTTTTAAGATAACCGCAGAATAACCGGGTTGTTTTCCTGGCTGAATATCAATGGCGACCTGTTGTGAGGGCAGGCGGTTCAGGCGTTCCATGCCTTGTTCAATATCCCGCAGATTGAGTGTCTTGCCAATCATGCCCGGAAAGGCCATTTTGAGTGAACATGGTGTTTCATCATCAAGGCTGATTGACTCAATTTTGCCTTCATTCACGGTAATCATGAGGGTACCGGAGGATAAATCCTGCGCTCTGAGGTCAGAGCGGGATGTGACATAACCCCGTTCGATATAGGCATTCGATACTTTACGCACCAGCTCATTAATCTGCTGCAAAGTTAAACAATGAGATAAGTAAGAGTGAGTCAAGTTCTGTTTGACTGACCTTGACAGGCTTTCTGCACCCACAAATTCAATCTGTTGAATGGTGTGGCAAACAGATTCAGCTGCATCCGGCGTTAAAACGGGGGATGGGGATACGGTGATATTGTGACGCAGCGCTTCCCGCTGTCGTTGGGCTTGCTGCAACAAGGCTTTTTGTTGTTGTGTGATGGTTTCTTGATCCGCCGAGCTGACAGGAATTGCCGCCGGTGCCAGTGCGGAGATGACCAGCAGGATAAGCCCGGTCAGGCTGCGGTGATAAAACGGTAATTTTCCCATAGACAATAATTAACAATCTGATAATGACATTATTAAACTATTCTAATGTGGCATTAATTTATTGTCTGAATGGATAGTGTGAAATGTGATCAAGATCTGGATCTTTAATCCTGACAATGGGCAATGCGATATATTAAATGCTGTAAAACGGTGATAAGGATGAAGGTAATCTTTTATACATCAATAACAACTCTTTAAGTTACTTAATGGTATTGTGTCCCAAATCCAGCAGGCGTGCGATATCTTGCTGACTATTCTCCAGCGCATTTGTTGCCCGGTGAGCGAGTAGCGACGTCAGTTTTCAAGCGTGATTTGATTGTTTGGCGGTGTTTTTAAATAGACTGGTTGACTAAAAGTCTGCAAAATTTTACGCGCTTTTAATGGCTTAAGGCATAGATTTAAATAAAAAGTGTTTAAATTTTAAAAAATAGATTTATTTTATATTTAGGATATCTTTTTTTACGCTTTTTATCTTGGTTTCATTAATATAGGCTCGTCATGTGATTTTATATTTTCATTTAACTCCATTCAATCATATTTATTTAAATGATGTTTAGATAAATCGGTAAATTAATTTCATAATATCTTATAAAATTAATAATAGTAAAAAGTCTGGGGAATTAATTATCCAGGGTAGATTCACATTAAAGGTAATAAAAAGATTAATGACTTAAATAAAACCGTATAAAAGCAATGCTGTTGAATAGGAAAAAACAGTGTAAAATAAGGTTAAATGGGCGATTTAAGAGACCGTGATTTAAATAATATATTTGCGTATTTTTTTACTCATTTTTTCATTTTCGGTTATTTAACTGGCTGATAAAAAGTTTATTTACAGGTTAAAAAAGTTATTAAATCTGGTTCATTTTTAAAAATACATTATCTAATAAATCTATTTAAAATTCTTATTTACACTTTTTTACTTGGTATATAATCATTAATAATCCCAATTGTCTTTTACCGATGTTTTTATAATTAAAAAGTTTTAAACTGTTATTGAAGTCCATTTTTTAATCTTTTATTTTAATCGATATAATAAGGTTTTAGCTGTTGTTTTTACTGCTTTTAACATTTGCTTTTTATTAAGTTTAATCATCATGGTATATTGTGTTTTACGTTTAATCAACGTTGATTATACTTGATTTTATCTTTGCTAACACTGTTTTACTGGCAGTTATGAGCAGTTTTTATAAATCATAATCCTTTATTTTATCTTCATAAATCAACCTGTAAATAGTCTGATGGTATAAAGATACTCTTTTATGCTTTTTCGGATAATCAACATCTTTTTTAAGCGTTTAAATCCTGCCAGATTAACCGTTTTATCCATTTATTATAAAGAAACGACTAAAAATCACATTCACATCAGGTTCTTAAGATAATATTCTTTTTCTCGCTGATTTATTTTCAACTCGCTGTTAATGGTGATAGTTAATGGACTTCGATTAAACTTAATTAACATCCTTTTAAAGTTTTCACTTATAGTTAAAGCTGTCTTTTATATAAAATCTTTAATATCTCTGTTTTCATTCTTTTAAATAGTCATGACAGGGAAGTTAAATGTAAAATAACTGGAAGATAACATTTTCGATGAATACATTAAACATAACAGGAAATAAGCCGTTTTTAGTGATTCTGTACCTTTTCAAAATCTGGTATTAATGGATACCTATTCTTTTATCGTCAGCTAACTAATCACCGAAAAGAAAACAGCTTACCGATCGCCAAAAGGGAAAACAAGTAAAAAGAGAAACTGCATTATGTTAAAAAGATGATAAATCTGTAAAGCGATTACCATTCCGAGGATTGCAGTTTTCAACTGGAGAGTAATACTACTCAATCTTGTCTTTTATCGATTCCATTTATCAATGGATTCCAAATAGGATGTATCCAGTCAATCAGTTATAACGGCACCTGTTCTATATTGAATGGCTTTACTGCCTGAGTTTTTATTGAGTTGTTGAATGTTTTATCCGGTGTTATTACAGCTAATTCAGCGGCCAAAACATCCAAGGTTAAATGGCCTGAATCCGGTGGAGTTCCAGACTCAGGTATTATTAGCCGCTTAATGTAACCTGTCCAACTTTTTGGGGTCACTTAAGTTAAATTGGGATATTATTATTATCAGGGATAACGTTCTCTTAGCTGTTCCATATACAATTCTACAGATGCTTTATCATTTGGATAAGCCTGAATATAGGCGTCTGTAATATATTGCATTAGTTGAACAAAATGATTAGGAGATATGGATAAACTTTCATATTCACCTAGAAAAAAAGTGACTTCATTAAATTCTTCTGGAATATCCCAATCTTGATCTAACGCATAACTAAAACCTTCAGAAGGAGAAAATCCATGGCCTTCGCTAGCCATTTTTAAAAATAATTTATAACTCATTTTATCTTCTGATAATGTGGCATAAATAACATCATATAGATCTCTTCCATGATCCTGATATAAATAGTCTTTGGTGGTCATCAGCCAACTTATTTGCTCCTTATTCATTTTGAACCTCTTGGTGGCATTGTAATAAATGCATTATTAATTTGTCCTGTTTTCGCATCTCGGGTTACTTGGAACCAATAACCATCAACTTTAACAGAATACTGTCTATGTTCAGGGTTTACTTTGAAATAGTTCTCAGCCTGTTGAGATGCTTTATTCGACATATTTATAACTCTGGAATCCGACAATATTTCAGAAACATAGGTTGTTTTTGTTTGTTCAGCTTTAAAACCTATCTGCTGTCCCTTATTATTAATCGCAGGAATTTGATATTTATACTCAATTAATCCAGGATAACCTTTATCAGTAATCGTAAGGTTTACTTTAGCGCCAGTCATTTCAACTGACTCTAAAAATGAGTCCTGGTTATGAGCACCGGAAATAGTCCCTTGTTTTCGATTTAATACTCCAATTTGGCTGTTATGCTCTGCTATTTGTGAAGACAAATTATCAGGAACTAATTTATTTTCGACCTGTACAACCCCACTAGTCCCCTTTCCAGCATACAACTTCTCATTTTCCATCAAGCGAGTTACAGCATGGGTATCAGGTTTAGCATTGCTTAACAGTGGTTTTGAGGCATGACTCAATTCTCCTGCCAGATGCAGCTTAAACAAATTGAACAGCGGATCAAAGAAGCCACTCAGGCACTGCAACGTATAACACCTGAGTGGTTAGAAGGATAAGACCATGTTTAATGCCCAGATAAACTGGGCGTTTTTATGATATTACTCGCTTTCTTTGATGTAAGCGTTATAAGAGCCGCCTTCATTCTCTAACCAAAATCGCCCGCACTCATGACAAGTTAGGACACTAGTTCGTTTAGAGTCAATTTTTGATATAAAGTCATCCGAATCAATAACATTATTATTAGTTTCTAATATCCATATAATTTCGTTAATAATCTTTTCAGCAATAAAAGAATATTCGTAATCATTATCTTCGTTAGATAAATTCATTACATGACCACATTTACAAGTAAATTTAGGCATTATTTATTCCTTATATTAGGTCTATCATATCTAACAATCTGTCCTTTAGAATTCTGAAAGAACAGAGTATTAATATTATTTGCCGTTGGTTTACCCCAAGTTCTGGCAACTACACTTTGTATATCTTTGGCTGATAAATCAGCTTGAATAATAATAGAATTAGTTTGTTTATTTTTTGCCTCTATCATCCTTAGTATTGATTTTTCAGTCATTGTTTTAGAATTAGGAGTATAAACATCAACTTTACCGATCCCTTCAACCCAAAGATCCTGAGTTTTTACTTTATGCTGATTAACTTCTTTTTTATAAGTCACATGATAACCTAAATCAGCAAATTTCTGACCAGCCCTAATTTCATCAGCATTTGGAGTCGCACCAGGTTCATAACTAACTTTACCTTGACGGACAGCTGGCAAATTTAGTGTACCTGTATTTGCTGTCTTATCAACCTGTGTCGTTCCCTTTCCAGCATACAACTTCTCATTTTCAATCAAGCAAGTTACAGCATGGGTATCAGGTTTAGCATTGCTTAACAGTGGTTTTGAGGCATGACTCAATTCTCCTGCCAGATTCTTCGCACCTTCTTGGGTATTACCTAATACTTTTACGGCTCCGGTCGCTAAAACGCCCGTGCCCACAGCCGCTTCCGGCGCAATGGCATCCGCAACAAAAATGCCCACGTTATTCAAGCACAAAGCCGGATTAGTTTTACACCCTTCAAGTGCAATACGCCCTGCCGCTGCCATTTCAGCCGACCCAGCCACTAGTATATAACCGCCATAAGCCAGCGCATAGCCGCCTGCGGCCACTGCGGTCACCGTTATCGCGGCATCCCGTCGCGCAATAATGCGTTCTGCCGCCGATTTATCCCCTTTCTCTGCCGCCAGGATATCTTTTTGATTATCAACCGATAACTGATGCAGCATATGCTCAGTCATGTTGTCTGGAGGGGATGAGTATTGAGCCGTTTAACCCAGAGTCGCTATTGACTGGATAAAGTATTATATCCTTGAAAGCTGGTGCTGACAGAGTAGGGTAAAACAGCCCCAGAGCGGGGCCGGGGCTGTTGTTTAATTGAGAAGTTCTTTTGATACATTACCTGTGTTAAAAAATTCTTTGAATACGCAATATATAAAATCGAAACTTTGAACTAAGGTTTTATCACTATGCATTTCACCCAAAATATCAATGTAATTTCCAGAGGCATTATCATTATTTGGTGTTCTTACATTATGTTCACCATCTATATCAAATTCACTTAATAATAGTAGGTAATTATTATCTTGTGAATACAAGGATAATTGATAAGGGCCTGATTCATCAGCAGAATTGTTTCTTATAGTCAATACACCAGTTCTATCTTGCATGTATTCTAACAGTCGGTATAGGTCCTGTTCAGAAGGTTTTATAACTGGGGAGAGCTGTTCTCTCTCTCCCAAATATGTAAGACTAAATCCCCCAATAACCATATCTAGATTCATTTAACCTCCCGTAAGGATTTCATTCCTGATTGCCAAATATATTTTTTTGGTAAACCAGTTATATCGTCTACAGCGTTGACAGTAACTGATTTTGCACCGGCAACCTCGGCTGCTGCTGCAATATCACCTCTGCAATAACCGCAAACATCTTTTCCTACCACTGTTATTTTCAAATCAGCACCTTTTGAAACACCTGCATTATAGGCTTGTTGAATAGTGCCGATTTCTGCATGAGCAGTTGCCATATTACCGTTTGGTAATTCTTTACCTTTAGCTATTTCTTTTGCCGAAATTCTATCGGTAATTAGAGTTCCTTGTTTCGCATTTGCCTGTTCAGAAGCTCTTGCCGTTTGATTCGTATCAGTAAATATTCTTCCATTCACTTCTAATTTAGCAGTAACTTTTGGGGTTATGGTTTCTTTTGTAGATGCTTTTTCAATCAAGCGAGTTACGGCATGGGTATCAGGTTTAGCATTACTTAACAACGGTTTTGAGGCATGACTCAATTCTTCTGCTAAATTCTTTACACTTTCTTGGGTGTTACCTAATACCTTTACCGTGCCAGCAGCCAAAACGCCAGTTCCAACAGCCGCTTCCGGCGCAATGGCATCCGCAACAAAAATGCCCACGTTATTCAAGCACAAAGCCGGATTAGTTTTACACCCTTCAAGTGCAATACGCCCTGCCGCTGCCATTTCAGCCGACCCAGCCACCAGTATATAACCGCCATAAGCCAGCGCATAGCCGCCTGCGGCCACTGCGGTCACCGTTATCGCGGCATCCCGTCGCGCAATAATGCGTTCTGCCGCCGATTTATCCCCTTTCTCTGCCGCCAGGATATCTTTTTGATTATCAACCGATAACTGATGCAGCATATGCTCAGTCATGTTGTTACGATAGACAAGCTCTGCGCTGTTAGCCGCACTGTAAGCGCCTTCGGGTGTATGACTAATCAGGGCACCTGACAACGCTCCGATCAATTTGGCTGTCTGGGTCTTAGTTTCATTACCCGTAAGCGCTTCCTGAAGCTTATGAATTTGCCGCTCGGCTTCATTCTTGTATGACGGTTCAAATAGCCGGCTTTCCATTGTTATCGCCGCTAATTCCGCAGCCAACGCCCCCACAGCCGCCCCTTTGGCATCACCGCCCGCGATTTCCGCCGCCAGGGCAGACACCGCTGCATGGCTAATCGCTTTACCGGGCACACCCAGAATTTCCCCGTTATCCCCAATCAGCCCGGCTCCTTCCGCATTGATCTGGTTACCGATATTACTTAATAACGCGGTTTGCAGATTATCCGTAAATCTGCCGCCATTGATGGCCGTGCCCAGTGTTGAACTCACGACGGATTGTGCCGCCATACGTTGGGCCACCTGGCTCCAGTCAGGGTGACTCAATAAGGGCAGTTGCGCTTTTAGGGGATCGACAACGGCTTTTCCTTCGGCCAGTTTTCCCCATCCCATCGCATGGTCCAATCCCCCTAATGCGCCACCCACCGCTATTTGGGTCACCAGGGATTTGACAGAATCGCGCTGCGCTAAGGTTTCCAGTGTCTTAGTGAGATCCCCTTTATTTTCGACTAAAGCCACCGCCGCCTGAGAGGTCAACCCGATCATTCCGCCATAAGCCGCCCCATAGACCGCGCTCGCCGTAGCCCCGGTGACGCCGGTTGCACCCACAGCACTATTTCCCGCCCAGGCCGCCAGGCCAGAGCCTGCGGTTACCGCCGCAACAGCAATCGCTATCACGGCCCCCGCGACAGGGTTTAAGCGGGTGCTTTTTTTGTCCCAACGACTGTAAGCGTCCTTAACTCTGTTCCACTGGACATCGTTGCGGTCTTGCAGATTTTTCAACCATTCGGTTCCCGGGGTGTTACCAAGTTCCATTAACGCGTCTTCCAGTAATTGCCCCGCTTTCACCTTTACATCCGCACTGATGCCGTCCGCCGCTTCCACCGTCAGGGTACCGCCAACCTGCACCGATGGGATGACCCAGCGCTTTTCACTGTGGCCTTTATCGTGGTGCGTGATGAAAAAACCATTTGACGTCGTGAGGGTCTGTTCAAAAGCGGTATTGGGCATCGCCCGGAAGTTCACTTTCCCCGTCTGGCTGGTGATTTTCGCGTTTTTCTGGGTGTCTATCCGGCTCACTTCCAGGGTCACGTCATCTTTTGCCCTCAGGTTGATATCCCCGCCGGCGGTAAATTCGGTGACTTTATTGGTTGAACGCTCTTTTCTGCGGGTTTCCGTCCTGGAGCCAAAAACTTTACAGGATTTAATGCCCAAAACACGGTTACAGCTTTTTTTCTCTTCTTCCCATCGGTAAACCTCCTCCATGGCTTGCGCATAGAGAAAACCGCCTGTTTCCGTGATATCCATCACGCCTTGAGCGATAAGTTCCGTGGCCTGGAATAGAATACTACCCTGAGCGTGAAGTGTTAATGCGCCGCCACTCTTCAACTGACTGGCGTGTTGCGTAAAGCGTCCACTGTTCCCTTCCCGAATAAATTCAGGCAATGATTCAAAACGCACATTCCCCCCGGCGGAAAGCCGCATATCACTGCCGGATGTCAAGCTCGTGCCGTATGTCAACAGGTTGCCAGCCGCCGTTAGTGTGAGATTGCGGGCGGCGTTGATGGTGCCGGTGGCATACAGGGAGTGTTGATCTTCATCGTTAACAGGCGAATATTTCTGGGCAGAGAAAATGAAATCCCCACTGGCATTAACCAACACGCTCCCCTGCGTTGAGGTTAATCGGGCCATCCTGCCCACGATATCACCCCCCGCACTGAGTTGCAGCTGATCACCCGCGGTGATTTGGGTGCGGGATCCCGCTAAATCGGCGACACGCAACAGGCTTTCTGACGTGGGGGGACGGGACATATCGATATCGTGACCGGCGCTTAATGTGACTTGTTGCCCGGCATTGAGACGGGCTCGCCGCAACATTAAGTCATTGCCGGCAAACAGATGAATATTGCCCGCCACGTTTAATTGACTCTGGCTGGCATTCAGGTTACGACCGGCACTGAATGTCAGATGGCGTGATTGATCGAATGAGGTGCCGTAGAGATCCAGATCGTGGCCCGCTGAAATCCGTAAATGATTTTTGGCCGACAGGCCAGACCATGAATAAAGCTGATCCCTTCCCATCCGGATATCGCCTTCACTCACCAGCAGTTCAACATTTTCCCCTGTCAACTCGGCGTGATCCGCGGCAATATCGTGGCCGGCAATGAGGGTCAGGTTTTTCTGTGCCGCCAATTTAGCCCGGCGGGCATTAATTTTATGCCCCGCATTTAACGTCAGGTGGATTGATTTATTTAACAATATCCCCTGGAGATCCAGTTCTTGACTCGCAAACAGGTGCACGTTGTTGCTGGCCGAAATACTTGCGCTGTCACCTCTCATCTGAATGTCGCCTTCACGTGCGAGCAGCGCAACATTTTCGCCTGTCAGTTCAGCGTCATAGGCAGTGATACCGTTGCCTGCCATTAGGGTCAGGTAAGGAAGAATCAGATGCCTGTCAAAATACGGACTTTAAAGCTCAAAGATGGGTTGTCGAGAGAACTCATAGCTGGATGAATCGCTTTCGCCGGATACTGATCCGATGGGAAAAGAAGGTCGAAAACTATGAAGCTATGTTACATTTTGCATGTGGGATTATAGTCTGGAACAAAACCCTATTGGGATAGACTCTTAATCTCTATGCTCTCGTTTTTAAATAGTAATTCGGTTAAATGTTTTGATATAACCTCATATTCTTATTATTGGGTTAACTCTGTTGTTTTATCACCTTATTAAAAAACTTAAAATCCGCTTTTAATTGATTAATAAGGCAAAATAACAACATTAATCCGATAACAAAAACATGAGATATATTAAAACATTTAACAGGATTAACCGTATTAAGTAAATTAGCATAAAAAATCAAGAAAAAGCTCAAAAAGCATTAAATAAATGAGTGTGATATTTAATACCATTAACAGAGAATTGAAAATAAATCAGTACATAAAAGAATATTATCTTAACAAATGGGTATTCAAAAGCTTTCTAGCCGTTATTTTACGAAGTAAGCCATAAAGAAATAGCTCAATTAAAAATGGATAAAAAGATTAATTCGGTAAGATTTAAAATTTGAAAAAATCTTGGAAAAATAACGACATGAATTGATTTTAGCGTTAAGTCATATTTAAGATATAAAAAGAAGCGTGATTTAAATCAAACGGTAGAAAAGCAATGCTATTAAACGGGATAAAATAGTGTAAAACAAGTTTTAACGGATGTATTTAATGTATCGCAGTGTTGCATAACAAACTCCACATAACAACGCTGTAAGTTATCCAGCTCGTATTCGGTTAAGTTATTTATTTGCGGATTTTGTTATTCCTGTTTTTTTGAATAATTATTTAACTGGTTTATTAAAAAGTTTATTCACCGGTTGAAAACGTTATTAAAGTCGGTTCCTTTTTGAAAATAGATTGTCTGATTAACCGATTCCTGTTTTTATTTATCTTTTTTGCGTGGTATATAAAACATTAATAAATCCGATTCTTTTTTCATTTTCACTTATGTATTTATGATAGGAAGGTTTTAAACTGTTATTAAAAGCCATTTTTTAACCTCTGGTTTTAACTTATATAATAAGGTTTTAGTCATTGTTTTTACTGCTTTTTATTAAGTTTAATCATCATGGTATATTGTGTTTTACGTTTAACTAACGTTAATTATATTCGCTTTTTATCTTTACTGACGTTGTTTTACTGGCAATTATGAACAGTTTTTATAAGTCTTTTATCTTCGTAAATCAATCCATAAATAGCTTGGTGGTATAAAGATACCCATTTACTTTTTCCTGATAATATCTTTTTTTGCTGATTTTTTTCAATTTTTCAGTTAATGGTTAATAGACTTCGATTAAATATAATAACTATTCCTTTAAAAAATATCATTTATGTTTAAATTCGTCTTTTATATAAAAGCCTTAATACATCTATTTTCGTGCTTTTAAATGGTTATGGCAGGACAGGTAAATGTAACATAAGCGGAAGATAGCATCGTCGATGAATACATTAAACATAACAGGGAATAAGCCGTTTTTAGTGACTCTATCCCTTTTCAAAATCTGGTATTAATGAGCGTCTACTTTTTACCCTTAGCTAACTAATCACCGAAAAAAGCAGCTTGCCGATCGACATCTACTTAAATGATGTTTAAATAAATCGGTCAACTAATTTAATAACACCTTATTATATCAACAATAGAGAAAAGTCGGACGGATTAATTAGCCATGATAAAATGGGTATTTAAGTGTTAATGGATTACGAAAAATAGTTTGGAAAAAACAACAGCATGGATTTATTTTGGTGTTAAATCACATTAAAGGTATAAAAAGAGGCATGACTTAAATCAAACGGTAAGAAAGCAATGCTATCAAACGAGATAAAATCGTGTAAAATAAGTTTAAACAGATGTATTTAATGTATCGCAGTGTTGCATAACAAATTCAATACAATAACGCTGTAAGTAATTCAGCTCGTATTCGGTTAAGTTATTTATTTGCAGATTTTGTTATTCCTGTTTTTTTGAATAATTATTTAACTGGTTTATTAAAAAGTTTATTCACCGGTTGAAAACGTTATTAAAGTCGGTTCCTTTTTGAAAATAGATTGTCTGATTAACCGATTCCTGTTTTTATTTATCTTTTTTGCGTGGTATATAAAACATTAATAAATCCGATTCTTTTTTCATTTTCACTTATGTATTTATGATAGGAAGGTTTTAAATTGCTATTAAAAGCCATTTTTTAACCTCTGGTTTTAACTTATATAATAAGGTTTTAGTCATTGTTTTTACTGCTTTTTATTAAGTTTAATCATCATGGTATATTGTGTTTTACGTTTAACTAACGTTAATTATATTCGCTTTTTATCTTTACTGACGTTGTTTTACTGGCAATTATGAACAGTTTTTATAAGTCTTTTATCTTCGTAAATCAATCCATAAATAGCTTGGTGGTATAAAGATACCCATTTACTTTTTCCTGATAATATCTTTTTTTGCTGATTTCTTTTCAATTTTTCAGTTAATGGTTAATAGACTTCGATTAAATATAATAAATATTCCTTTAAAAAACATCACTTATGTTTAAACCCGTCTTTTATATAAAAGCCTTAATACATCTGTTTTCGTGCTTTTAAATGGTTATGGCAGGGCAGGTAAATGTAACATAAGAGGAAGATAGCATCGTCGATGAATATATTAAACATAACAGGGAATAAGCCGTTTTTAGTGACTCTATCCCTTTTCAAAATCTGGCATTAATGGATACCTATTCTTTTATCGTCAGCTAACTAATCACCGAAAAGAAAACAGCTTACCGATCGCCAAAAGGGAAAACAAGTAAAAAGAGAAACTGCATCATGTTAAAAAGATGATAAATCTGTAAAACGATTCTCATTCCGAGGATTGCAGTTTTCAACTGGAGAGTAATATTACTCAATCTTGTCTTTTATCGATTCCATTTATCAATGGATTCCAAATAGGATGCAACCAGTCAATCAGTTATAACGGCACCTGTTCTATATTGAATGGTTTTACTGCCTGAGTTTTCATTAAGTTGTTGAATGTTTTATCCGGTGTTATTGCAGCTAATTCATCGGCCAAAGCATCCAAGGTTAAATGGCCTGAATCCGGTGGAGTTCCGGACTCAGGTATTATTATTCACTCTTCAGATACAGGTTTAATCCATAAGGATACTAGTGAATCATTTCTAAGTGCCATTGCTACATTATCAGCAAATTGAATAACAGTTATTCCAATAATCAATTCATCATCACCGATACATATCCATTCTGTAGATGGATCCTTAAATGCAGGCCATAAGTTTATGTTTGGAATGTCCATAGCAACACCTTGAATTAACTTAGTATTATTAAGATAAACGAAGATCTCACCAGGTAACATTGTAGGAATTAATAGTTCTTTTGATTCACAATGTTGCAATGGATATAAACCCCACGGGTAAAGTAATTTACCCGACTCAATCCCAACTTCAATTTGAAGTGTCCCAATGGTTAAAGATGTACATCCTTGATTACCTATTTTCTTTGCAATCTCAACATCAGAATAATCAATAAAATCTATCGAATATTCAGACTCTCGATAGATAAGTTTGCCCTGTAGAGGTTTGATACAAGGTTTCCATAAGAAATTCATGTTTTGCATTATTGACCACTTTTAAATAAAAAATGAAGCACAGTATTAGTGTTGGGATCCACAACTAACTCGTAGGTTCCCTTACTACCATTCATCATTCCAAGGACATCCCATCTTAATGCCCCCAGAACACCTCGTGGATCTGTGGAGGGTAGTTTAGAGTCCATAATTTCTTGTATCAATGCTCTTGAATTACCATAAGGTCTAACTCTATCCCCAGCTTTATTAATATCAATGAGGTGATTTTCGACGGTTTTAGTTAATTTAAGATTGCTTGCATTGATGCGTACACTCTCATTTATGGTACTCTTCGTCCCTTTTGTAACACTCTTGGCAGTATTAACCGCTACAGTTTCTGTTTTTACCGCCGCAGCTTCCGTCGCTGTTGCCGAGTTGCGCTCTATATATAACTTTTCTTTTTCAATCAAGCGAGTTACAGCATGGGTATCAGGTTTAGCATTGCTTAACAGTGGTTTTGAGGCATGACTCAATTCTCCTGCCAGATTCTTCGCACCTTCTTGGGTATTACCTAATACTTTTACGGCTCCGGTCGCTAAAACGCCCGTGCCCACAGCCGCTTCCGGCGCAATGGCATCCGCAACAAAAATGCCCACGTTATTCAAGCACAAAGCCGGATTAGTTTTACACCCTTCAAGTGCAATACGCCCTGCCGCTGCCATTTCAGCCGACCCAGCCACCAGTATATAACCGCCATAAGCCAGCGCATAGCCGCCTGCGGCCACTGCGGTCACCGTTATCGCGGCATCCCGTCGCGCAATAATGCGTTCTGCCGCCGATTTATCCCCTTTCTCTGCCGCCAGGATATCTTTTTGATTATCAACCGATAACTGATGCAGCATATGCTCAGTCATGTTGTTACGATAGACAAGCTCTGCGCTGTTAGCCGCACTGTAAGCGCCTTCGGGTGTATGACTAATCAGGGCACCTGACAACGCTCCGATCAATTTGGCTGTCTGGGTCTTAGTTTCATTACCCGTAAGCGCTTCCTGAAGCTTATGAATTTGCCGCTCGGCTTCATTCTTGTATGACGGTTCAAATAGCCGGCTTTCCATTGTTATCGCCGCTAATTCCGCAGCCAACGCCCCCACAGCCGCCCCTTTGGCATCACCGCCCGCGATTTCCGCCGCCAGGGCAGACACCGCTGCATGGCTAATCGCTTTACCGGGCACACCCAGAATTTCCCCGTTATCCCCAATCAGCCCGGCTCCTTCCGCATTGATCTGGTTACCGATATTACTTAATAACGCGGTTTGCAGATTATCCGTAAATCTGCCGCCATTGATGGCCGTGCCCAGTGTTGAACTCACGACGGATTGTGCCGCCATACGTTGGGCCACCTGGCTCCAGTCAGGGTGACTCAATAAGGGCAGTTGCGCTTTTAGGGGATCGACAACGGCTTTTCCTTCGGCCAGTTTTCCCCATCCCATCGCATGGTCCAATCCCCCTAATGCGCCACCCACCGCTATTTGGGTCACCAGGGATTTGACAGAATCGCGCTGCGCTAAGGTTTCCAGTGTCTTAGTGAGATCCCCTTTATTTTCGACTAAAGCCACCGCCGCCTGAGAGGTCAACCCGATCATTCCGCCATAAGCCGCCCCATAGACCGCGCTCGCCGTAGCCCCGGTGACGCCGGTTGCACCCACAGCACTATTTCCCGCCCAGGCCGCCAGGCCAGAGCCTGCGGTTACCGCCGCAACAGCAATCGCTATCACGGCCCCCGCGACAGGGTTTAAGCGGGTGCTTTTTTTGTCCCAACGACTGTAAGCGTCCTTAACTCTGTTCCACTGGACATCGTTGCGGTCTTGCAGATTTTTCAACCATTCGGTTCCCGGGGTGTTACCAAGTTCCATTAACGCGTCTTCCAGTAATTGCCCCGCTTTCACCTTTACATCCGCACTGATGCCGTCCGCCGCTTCCACCGTCAGGGTTCCGCCAACCTGCACCGATGGGATGACCCAGCGCTTTTCACTGTGGCCTTTATCGTGGTGCGTGATGAAAAAACCATTTGACGTTGTAAGGGTCTGCTCAACAGCGGTATTGGGCATCGCCCGGAAGTTCACTTTCCCCGTCTGGCTGGTGATTTTCGCGTTTTTCTGGGTGTCTATCCGGCTCGCTTCCAGGGTCACGTCATCTTTTGCCCTCAGGTTGATATCCCCGCCGGCGGTAAATTCGGTGACTTTATTGGTTGAACGCTCTTTTCTGCGGGTTTCCGTCCTGGAGCCAAAAACTTTACAGGATTTAATGCCCAAAACGCGGTTACAGCTTTTTTTCTCTTCTTCCCATCGGTAAACCTCCTCCATGGCTTGCGCATAGAGAAAACCGCCTGTTGCCGTGATATCCATCACGCCTTGAGCGATAAGTTCCGTGGCCTGGAATAGAATACTGCCCTGGGCGTAGAGCGTTAACGCGCCGCCACTCTTCAACTGACTGGCGTGTTGCGTAAAGCGTCCACTGTTCCCCTCCCGAATAAATTCAGGCAACGATTCAAAACGCACATTTCCCCCTGCGGAAAGCCGCATATCACTGCCGGATGTCAAATTTGTGCCGTATGTCAACAGGTTGCCAGCCGCCGTTAGTGTGAGATTGCGGGCGGCGTTGATGGCGCCGGTGGCATACAGGGAGTGTTGATCTTCATCGTTAACAGGCGAATATTTCTGGGCGGAGAAAATGAAATCCCCACTGGCGTTAACCAACACGCTCCCCTGCGTTGAGGTTAATCGGGCCATCCTGCCCACGATATCGCCCCCCGCACTGAGTTGCAGCTGATCACCCGCGGTGATTTGGGTGCGGGATCCCGCTAAATCGGCGACCCGCAACAGGCTTTCTGACGTGGGGGGACGGGACATATCGATATCGTGACCGGCGCTTAATGTGACTTGTTGCCCGGCATTGAGACGGGCCCACCGCAACATTAAGTCATTGCCGGCAAACAGATGAATATTGCCCGCCACGTTTAATTGACTCTGGCTGGCATTCAGGTTACGACCGGCACTGAATGTCAGATGGCGTGATTGATCGAATGAGGTGCCGTAGAGATCCAGATCGTGGCCCGCTGAAATCCGTAAATGATTTTTGGCCGACAGGCCAGACCATGAATAAAGCTGATCCCTTCCCATCCGGATATCGCCTTCATGCACGAGTAATTCAACATTTTCCCCTGTCAACTCAGCGTGATCCGCGGCAATATCATGGCCGGCGATGAGGGTCAGGTTTTTCTTTGCCGCCAGTTTAGCCCGGCGGGCATTAATTTTATGCCCCGCATTTAACGTCAGGTGAGTCGATTTATCTAACAATATCCCCTGAAGATCCAGTTCTTGACTCGCAAACAGGTGCACGTTGTTGCTGGCCGAAATACTTGCGCCGTTTCTGCCCATTTGGATGTCGCCGTCGCGGGCGAACAGCTCAACATTTTCCCCTGTCAGCCCGGCGTCATAGGCGGTGATACCTTTGCCCGCTGTCAGTGTCAGGTTTTTCTTTGCCGTCAATTTAGCCCGGTCAGCACTAATTTTATGACCTGCGTTTAACGTCATATTATCGGCTTTATCTAACACAATACCGTAGAGATCCAGTGCGTTGCCGGCAAACATCTGCATCTGGTTACTGGCCGAAATACTTACGCCGTCACCTCTCATCTGAATGTCGCCTTCACGCGCGAGCAGTTCGACATTTTCCCCTGTCAGCCCGGCGTCATAGGCGGTGATATCTTTACCCGCCGTGAGGGTCAGATTTTTCTTTGCCGCCAATGTTCCCTGGAGATTCAGGCTGTTACCCGCGATCATCTGCACCTGGTTATCAGCTGAAATATGCAAGCCGCCAATGCCCATCCGAATGTCACCTTCACGCGCAAGCAGCACAACATTTTCTCCTGTCAGCCCGGCTTGATAGACGGCGATATCTTTGCCTGCCATCAGGGTCAGATTTTTCTTTGCCACCAGTTTGCTGTCATTAACATCAATTTGACATTCGCCGATAACGGACAGGTCATTTTCCGCCTCGAGGTGCCCCATGCCGGTAATGTCACCGGCATGAAGCAGAATATTTTTAGCTGAGATTAATGCGCTCCCGCTGAATTGATGAATAAAGTCAGCCACCACATTCAGAGCGGCTGAAAGTTTACCGTCCATCCCGTTGTTAAAGTCGTGACCGGTTAAGATAAGATTTTTCTTCGCATGAAACTGGCTTTGACTGTTATCCAGCTTTGTCGCATTGATATAAGCGTTCATTCCCGCAGCGACGTTGGCATCCCAGGCATTATTTAATGCTTTAGTGCGAATAACGATATCACCATTATTGGTTTTCAACGTCGATGAAGTGTTGTTAATCCCAGTGCTTAAGTTACCGCTCGCATCTTTTTGCAACCAGAGATGATTATTTGCCTGAATCAAGCCCTTATTCTGATTATATAAACGGTCGATAAACAACCGCATATCACCTTCTGCGATAATCTTACCGATGTTGTTCAACGTGTTCGCGGCAAGCGTGATATCTTTCCCTGCCTGCATATGACTCTGTTCCGCCGTTTTAATGCCTTTACTGCTAACGGTGATATCCGTTTTGGCCTGTATATTGCCCAAAATCATCTCTCCATCAGCGGTCAAACGAATGTCACCTTGCGTTGCGTTCAGGTTGGTCAGATTGACAGCCTTGCCCGGCTCGGTACTCACCAGACGGATTTTATTGGCATACATTCCCCCCAATAACCCGGTATCAATCGCTTTCCAAGGAGCGAAACCGTATCCTGTCATCGGAACAAGGGTCCCGTGTTTGAAATCAACCCAATTGGGCCCTTGTGTCAATGTCAGGTTTTTCGCCTGCACTTTGCCGTTAAGTATCGTAACCCGGCTGATAATATCGACATCATCCTGCGCCGTTGCATCCAGCCCCTTTCCATCAAAGGTTATGGTGCCTTTTTTCACGTCTAAAGCCGCTAACGCGCCGTCTTTATCAAATACCGGTTTCCCGGTCGATAAGGTGACTACCGGGGTATTAATAAAGCCACAGCCATGACAGGTTATGCCATTCGGGTTAGCGATGAAGACAGGGGCTTTTTGCCCCACGACTTCCAACAGGCCCTGTAGATTTGAGGCTAAAGTCCCCACCACTTCATTAATAATCAACTCAGCCGATTGACCGTTGAAGTGAGGGTTTGCCTCAATTTGTCCCGCCAGTAGAGACTGCGTATCATGGGTAGCGTTATTCAATACCAATCCCGAAGTACCAACATTAAATTCCTGATAACGGTTATGTGAAACACCTCGGGAATTCGGGGCCGCAATATGGATAACAGGCAGGTTATTTCTCACGGCAATCCGCGCGCGTTTATCCGCCAGTTGAATCCCGGGTATTCCACCGGCTATTTCTGGAATATTGATGGTCAGTTGGGGGACATTGCCTAATGCAAGATCAATCAGTGCCGAAGTCACTGGGGTATATCTCCCGCCAGCTAAGCGCAACACGGCGCTATTTTGGGCGACTGCGGTCGCCCCTTCTGCCGATAATGTTGTCTCCGTCATATTGCTGCCGGCAATCAGGGTTAAATTGTTGCCGGCGGTGACGTTACCCACATCAAGCGAGTTACCACTCGTTAGGGTAATATCTTTCCCGGCGGTCAGGGAAATACCCGCTAAATTTATCCCCCCACCCGCGTGAAGCTCAATATTCTCATCCGCGGCCAAACGCTGATTAATATCAATCTGCTCATTACTCGCCACAAAGATATTTTTCGCCCGGTTAATTAGCGTATCTGAAAGCGATATTCCCTGTTCAGACAGAATACGCAACGTATTAACCGCAGAAATAATCGGTAATGCCGGTGTGCTTTCCGGCGTGTCACCCGGTGAAACAGAAGTATGATAACCGTTGGCAATCAAGGTAATGTCAAGACCTGAGATATCCGTGCCACGCACCGTAAAACTGTTCTCTCCCTGTAGCAGAACCTGGTTCCCGGCGGTGACATTTCCCCCCTCTAAAGACAAGGCTTTCGCTTTCATGGTGACATCACCGTCGGCATGAGTTCGTCCCTGATTCTGCAATATATCGGTTGTCAATATCAGATGTTGACCGGCTTGCATATGACTCTGTTTCGCCATGTCAATGCCTTTACCGCGCATGTTGATGTCCGTTTTGGCCTGCACATCCCCCAAAATAACCTGACCCTCCGCGGTCAAATTGATGTCGCCTTGCGTTGCCGTCAGATTAGTCAGATTGACCGCCTTACCCGGCTCGGTACTCACCAGATGGATTTTATTGGCAAACATTCCTCCCAATGACCCGGTATCTATCGCTTTCCAGGGGGTATAACCTTCCTTTGCAATAGGGACAAGGGCACCACGCTGTAAATCAACCTGATTGGGGCCTTGTGTCAATGTCAGGTTCTTCGCCTGGAGTTTACCGTTAAGCTGAGTGGTCCGGCTGATGATATCGATAGAATCTTGCGCCGTGGCATCCAGTCCCTTTTCACCCAGGGTGATGGCGCCTTTTTTCACTTCCAGAGCCGCTAACGCGCCATCTTTATCAAACACCGGTTTACCGGTGGATAAGGTGACCGCCGGGGTATTCACAAAGCCACAGCCATTGCAGGTCATGCCATTCGGGTTGACGATGAAAACCGGGGCTTTTTGCCCCGCCACTTCCAACAGCCCTTGCAGATTTGAGGCTAAGGTCCCCACCACTTCATTGATAATCAGTTCCGCCGGTTGACCGGTGAAGTTCAGATTCGCGCCAATGTGCCCCGCCAGCAGAGACTGAGTCTCGTGGGTCGCGTTATTCAATACCAGTCCTGAGGTCCCGATATTAAACGCCTGATAACGGTTATGTGAAACGCCCCGGGTATTCGGGGCCGCAATGTGAATAATCGGGTGATTGTTTTTCGAGGTGATGCGCGTTTGTTTATCCGCCAGTTGGATCCCGGGCACTTCCCCTTCGACTTCGGCGAGATTGAGGGTCAGTTGAGGCGCACCGCTTAACGCACGGTCAATCAGCGCCGTCGTCACCGGC
The DNA here is from genome assembly GCF_001010285.1 of Photorhabdus thracensis. Lineage (GTDB taxonomy): Bacteria > Pseudomonadota > Gammaproteobacteria > Enterobacterales > Enterobacteriaceae > Photorhabdus > Photorhabdus temperata. The sequence continues at coordinate 1,135,904 of NZ_CP011104.1, forward strand.
GTATACTTGCCTTCAACTGAGTTATACCGCCCTTTAGCTGAGTGCAATTCGGGGTTGTGCTGGGTGATTGCCGTTGTCCCTTTGGCTAACAACGTGGCGTCAGTATCTACAATCTGACCGCCGGCATTCAGGGTTAAATGGTTACCGGCCGTGAGGGTGCTTTTTATTATCGGGAAGGGAAATGGGGCGGCGGAAGGTTCGTCTTCCTCATCGATAATATATTTTTTATCGCCATTTTCATATTCATAGGCGTCTTCCGTGCTGATATCGAGCGTATCACCACTGGTCAGGGTGATATCTTTCCCCGCCGTCAACGACAGGGTGCGCAGATCAATCACTTTTCCCGCATGAACCTCAATATTTTCATCCGCTTCCAGGTGACTGAGCGTGTGTAGACGCTGGTTGATGAGGGCTTGTTTAGTTTCATCATCGAGTCGAATCCCCCCAGTGCTGTTCTCCTCATCATCAAAATCCGCATAGGCAGCCATTTCAATCATCCCATTGGCCGCCAGGAAGACATTTTTCGCCTTATTGATCAGAATATTTGAAAGATTGATATGACCCTCGGCGATAATGCGCAGCATGTTATCCGCAGAAAGCGTGGTGAATGCCGGTATGCCTTCCGGGGTATCGTCGTCTCCGGAGACCAGAGAGAGCAGCCCCCGGCTGGCAAGCAAGGTCACATCCCGCCCGGCAATATCGTAGCCATGCATATTAAGATGTGACCGGCCATCCAGCAGGACATGGTTCCCGGCGGTTAAAGTCCCGCGGCCTAAATAGACGGTTTCTGCATTAATAGTGACGTTTTGTTCGGCCTGCATTGACGCAGAATTAACTAAGTCATTGGCGGTAAGCGCAATGTTTTTCCCGCTGATTAACGCCGGACCTGTGGGTTTCTTGCCTGCTTTAAACGGGTCCTTATCCACATCAAAACGAAATACCTGTTTAAATGTCGCCGTCAGATCGCCACCGGCACTGAGTTTACCGAGGCTATTCCCCTGACGGTCTTTTATCGCTTGCGTTGAAAAATTGTTGCCGGTCAGGGTGAGGTCTTGCGCCGCGCTTAACTCGCCAACATTGTTTATCTCATTAGCGATAATGCGGTTGTTTTTACCGGCGGTAATCACCGGGTGACTTTGCCCGGTTGCGTTGATGTTATCCAGTTTGGCCGCTTTAAGGGTGACATCCCCGCCCGCCCGGATTTGGCCCTGATTGTGGAGGGTGTCGGTGGTTAACGTTAGATGCTGACCCGCTTGCACATGGCTTTGTGCTGTTGTTTCAATGGCCTTGCTGTTGATGCTGATGTCTGTCCCGGCTTGTACTTGCCCCAGGATAATTTTACCCTCCGCGGTCAAACGGATATCGTCCTGAGTGGCGGTCAGGTGGGTGAGATTCACCCCCACCCCCGCTTCGGTAGCCACCAGCCGGATTTTATTGGCATACATGCCGCCCAGCGCTTTGGTATCAACGGCTAATTGCGGTTTAGCACCGTCTCCGGCGATAGGGTTAACCGTGCCGTCTTTCTGGTTGATGCGGTTGGCGCCCTGCGTCAGAGAGAGATTGTTGGCCTGAATTTTCCCGTTTAACTCCGTTGCCCGGCTGATGATATCGACATAATCCGTCGCCTTGCCATCCAGCCCTTTGCCGCCAATGGTGATCTGGCCTTGTTTAACTTCTAACGCTTCCAGCGCACCTTGTTTGTCAAACTGGGGTTTCCCGGTGGTCAGGGTGGCACCGGCAGTATTGATAAAACCACAACCATCACAGGTAATGCCGTTGGGGTTAGCAATCATTACGTTGGCTTTATTGCCGACAATTTCCAGCTGACCTTGCAGCTCAGAGCGCCCGTTGCCGGTGACTTCATTGATAATCAGTTCTGCTGCTTTATCTTTCAGATTAGGATTCGCGTTAAGTTGCCCGGCCAGCTGTGATTGGGCCGCCTGAGTGGCGTTATTGAGTACGGCGCCCTGAGTGGCGACATTGAACTCTTGATAGGTGTTGTGGGATATCCCTGCGCCATTCGGGGTGGCGATATTGACAACCGGGACATTACCCTGATTTTGTACCTGTGTGTGGCTATTATCCGGCGTTATTCCGGCGGCTATAGCCGGATGAAGGGGATAGACGGCGGTCAGGTAAATTAAAAGATAACTCGTGGCCCTGACCACCGGGGTGTTGCGTTGATCCATCGTACTTTCTCTTTTCTTAAGTTAATTTGGCTTTGGTGATAAAACGGGAATCTTTCCATAGAAAATATTGATAATTTGATAGTGACATAAGCAAACTATTCTAATGCGTGATTAATCGTCTGTCTGAATGGATAGTATGAAATGTGATCAAGATCGGGTTGTTTAATCCTGATAATGGGGAATGCGATGTATTAAATGCTAGGAAGTGGCGATAAGGATGGAAATACTCTTTTTTATATCAATAAAAGTACTTTCCGTTTCTTAATGGTATTACATCCCCAATCCAGCAGGTGTGTGGCATTCTGCTTATGTATTTGGGAATGTTTTTAAATGGGTTGGTCAATAACCTAAAAACAGGAGTTCCCCAAGGCTGATTAATAAAATAGGCGAACAAATAAAATTCTGACAAACACCGTAACTTGCTACACTTGAACGATGACTACTATTACTACCATCAGATTTTAAGGAATAACATGTCGTTATATCAGAATCACCAAGCTCTTGAACAACTTACACTGGGTAAAACCACTTTCTATCGTGACCAATATGATGCCAGCTTATTGCAAACGGTGCCCCGCAATATGAACCGTGAACCGCTGAAAATTTTCCCTGATAATTTACCGTTTCACGGTGCTGATATCTGGACACTATATGAACTGTCATGGCTGAATAGCCGTGGTCTGCCACAAGTTGCGGTCGGGCATGTCAGCTTAAATGCAACAAGTAAAAACCTGATTGAATCTAAAAGTTTTAAACTCTATCTGAACAGCTTTAATCAGACCCACTTTGAAAACTGGCAAACTGTCGAAGAAACACTACAGCGCGATCTGGCCGCTTGTGCTGAAGGTCATGTAGAAGTGACACTTCATCATTTGGATCATTTCAGTAATCAACCCATCTCCGCTTTTACCGGTGAATGTATTGACAATCAGGATATTGAAGTGACTGAATATAATTTCAATCGTGATTATCTGCAAGGTGCAGCACAAGGCCCACTGGTGGAAGAAGTTTTGGTTAGCCATCTGTTGAAATCCAACTGCCTGATTACCCATCAACCTGATTGGGGATCTCTCCAAATTCGCTATAAAGGACCAAAAATCAATCGGGAGGCGTTGTTACGTTACCTGATATCATTTCGGCATCATAATGAATTTCACGAGCAATGTGTTGAGCGTATTTTCAATGACTTACGACAGCTATGTGTCCCAGAAAAGCTCTCAGTCTATGCGCGTTATACCCGACGCGGAGGATTAGATATCAATCCATGGCGCACAAATAATGAAGACTTTATTCCAACGACAGGCAGACTGGCACGTCAATAAATCACTTTTCTGAGTGCCGTTTGTACAAAATAAGCTGAAATAGGCAATGTAATACATTCAGTTTAGTGATATTGATATGTAACTTATACACGGTATATAAGGAGTCATTCTTGATCACACATATCAACCCACTCGGCTCAATGGATTTATTATCTCAACTTGAAGTAGATATGCTAAAGAGTACTGCAAAAAGTGATCTGTATCGCCTGTTCCGTAACTGCTCACTGGCTGTACTCAATTCAGGTAGCCAAACCGATAATAGTAAAGAGCTGCTCTCTAAATACACAGATTTTGAAATTAACGTATTGCGCCGTGAGCGCGGGGTAAAACTGGAACTGGTGAACCCACCAGAAGATGCATTTGTTGACGGAAAAATTATCCATTCACTACAAGCTAATTTATTCGCAGTACTTCGGGATATCCTATTTGTTCATGCTCAGATTACCGATTCAGAACAACAGCATCATCTCGATCTGGAAAATGGTGCACATATCACCAACAGAATATTCTCTATTCTGCGCAACGCCAGAGCACTGCATACCAATGAAGAGCCCAATATGATCGTCTGTTGGGGAGGCCACTCAATCAGTAAGCAAGAGTATCAATATGGCCGAAAAGTCGGTAATCAGCTTGGGTTACGTAGACTCAACATCTGTACCGGCTGCGGCCCTGGTGCAATGGAAGCACCGATGAAAGGCGCGGCTGTAGGACATGCCCAACAGAATTACAAAAATAGCCGCTTTATCGGTATCACTGAACCCTCCATCATTGCAGCCGAACCCCCTAACCCACTCGTGAATGAACTGGTTATCATGCCAGACATAGAAAAACGTCTGGAAGCTTTTGTTCGTATTGCTCACGGCATCATTATTTTCCCAGGCGGCGTCGGCACAGCAGAAGAATTACTCTATCTGCTCGGCATTCTGATGAACCCGGAAAATCAGGGGCAAGTGCTGCCATTGATTCTGACCGGCCCGAAGGAGAGTGCGGACTATTTCCAGGTCATGGATGAATTTATTATTCACACATTAGGAAAAGAAGCACGACGCTATTATCACATTATTATTGATAATGCGCCGGAAGTTGCCCAGGTAATGAAAAAAGCGATGCCATTAGTGAGAGAGAACCGACACAGTACCGGTGATGCATACAGCTTTAATTGGTCAATAAAGATCAACCATGATCTGCAACAACCATTCGAGCCAGTACATGAAAACATGGTTAATCTCAATCTCTATCCCGATCAGTCACCCGAAAAACTGGCGGCATCGCTACGTCGTGCTTTCTCTGGGATTGTTGCAGGCAACGTGAAAGAGATTGGTATTCAACTGATTGAAAAACATGGCCCATTCAAAATCCACGGTGATGCTGAAATAATGCGCCGTATGGATAATCTGTTGAAAAACTTTGTGGGACAACACCGAATGAAACTACCCGGTGGCACAGCCTACGAGCCCTGCTACGAAATTATCCGCTAGAATTACCCAAGAAAAATGATGTCTGCTCCACGGATGGAGCATAACTCTGCTGAATAGTGACCTAATATGATACACCTTCTGATTGTTGATGCCCTTAACCTTATCCGCCGTATTCACGCTGTGCAGGGTAGCCCATGCATTCCCGCTTGTGAACATGCGTTAAGGCAGTTGATCCAACATACCAATCCCACACATGCTGTTGCCGTATTCGATGAAACAGACCGCAGTAATAGCTGGCGCCACCAAATATTGCCTGACTATAAAGCTGGCCGTTCACCAATGCCCGATAATTTGAAACAAGAAATGCCGCAGATCAGAGCGTCATTTGAGCAACAAGGGGTTGCCTGCTGGCACGCGCAAGGGCATGAAGCCGATGATCTGGCAGCAACGCTGTCAGTAAAAATCGCTTCCTCTGGTCACAGTGTGACAATTGTTTCTACCGATAAAGGTTATTGCCAGTTACTTTCACCGAATATCCGTATCCGGGACTACTTCCAGAAACGCTGGTTGGATATGCCATTTGTTCAACAAGAATTTGGCGTTTTACCGGAGCAGTTGCCTGATTACTGGGGCCTGGCGGGTATCAGTAGCAGTAAGATCCCTGGAATCCAGGGAATCGGCCCTAAAACCGCAGCCACTTTACTGCAACAGGCCGGTACACTGGATAACCTTTTCCAGAACCTCGATCAACAGCCCGATAAATGGCGCAACAAACTGGAACCAAATAAAGAAATCGCTTTTATCAGCCGGGAAGTTGCGTCATTACGTACCGATCTGGCTTTAACTGGCAATCTGCAACAACTCCGGCTGACAACGGCAAACTAGCGAAAATAACCGGCTATTTTATCCAGATGTTCGCCTTTTAATTCTCCGGCCTCATTAAGCAGGCCGATCCAGGCTTTAATATAGTTATATTTTGCCTGAGAAAGATCACGCCGGGCAGTATATAACTGTTGCTCAGCATTCAGGACATCCACATTAACCCGCTGTCCGAGAGCAACACTTTTGCTGGTCGCATCTACCTGCAAGCTGGCTGATTCAACGGCTATTTCATAAGCATTAATCCGTTTTTCGCTATTCAGGTACTGATTATAGTTGCGTCGTAATGCATTAAGGATTTCTCCCGCCTGAGCATCAAGATCATATTTAGTTCTGCCGTATTGTGCCGCTGCCTGACGCACAGCGGCAGACGTCCCGCCACCATTATAGATATTCATGCTCATCCGCAAGCCAATGGTATCGGTTCGATATTTTTGATCTACCGTATTATCGCTGCTGGATTCGTTTTCAGAATGGGAGGCGTAAAGTTCCAGCCTGGGTAAATAACCGGCCTGGTTACGTTGCACCTCATAATACGCCGCTTTCACTTCCTGACGGGAGGCAGCCAGAGCCGGATTGTTAGCTAATGCCAATTTTTCCCATTCCTCATAACGGCCAGGCGACAACTTCGATATCTGAAATTGTTTTTTACTCGATAATCGCTGTACCGGTAAATCAACAGGCAGAGGAACACCGACAATCAGTTGCAAACTGCGGATTGCCGCATCCAAATCGTCGTTGGCCGCTATCTCATCTGCAACAGACTGACTGTAACGGGATTGTGTTTCCACCACATCAGTACGAGTCCCCTCACCAGAAGTAAACAATTTCTTATTCAGTTCCAGTTGTTTTTCATAAGCCATTTTCTGCCGTACGACTAAATCAATCTGATCCTGCGCATAAGCCACATCCACGTAAGCATTCACGACCCGGACAGCCAGCTGCTGAAAATCTGCCCGAAAACGTTCATTACTCATCAAGGTGTGAGCCTGACTGGCTTTATAACGCGCCAATATTTCAAAATCCATCAATGGCTGAGTTATCACAATCGCTGCGTTATAACTGCGATATTGGCGATCCCGGGTTTCAGTGATCCTATTTCCCCGGCGATCATAACCAGCAGGATATTCCGTATGTTGCCAGTTCTTCGGTGAATTCTGATAAGACATCATCACTTTAGGTAACAATTCTGCTCTGCCAATTTTTTCGTACTCAGCCCCCCCCTCCTTCTCTTTTATTGCAGCAAGAAAAGTAGGATCATTTTCTAATGCCAGCGCATAAGCCTCTGTCAAACTTAGCGACCATGCAGGAAAAGAGAATAAACTGACGCTGAAAAGAATAAGCAAACCCACAGATAAAGAAGCATGATTCAATTTCATAATTACTCCTCTATCAACGATGTTGAAGCCCGATCCACCAATGGCTTAAACAGATAACTAAACAGGGAGCGGGAACCCGTTTTGACAAAGACCTCAACCGGCATCCCTGGCCTGATATCCAACCCTTTCAGTTTTTCCATCCCTTCAGGAGAAACAACGGCTCTCATCTGATAATAAGGTTGGCTGGTTGCAGGATCTACCAACCTGTCTGCGGAAACCATGACCACTTTTCCTTCAATTTTCGGCGTCCGGTTCTGGTTAAAAGCCGTGAACATCAGATCCACATCCATCCCTTTACTGATTTTATCCGCCAAATTAACCGCAACACGGGTTTCTACTTCAAGCGCCATCTGATCCGGCAGGATTTCCATCAGTTTTTCGCCGGGAGCAACAACACCACCTTGCGTAAAAACATTTAATCCGACAACTGTGCCATCAACTGGCGCGACAATTGAGGTATGGGTAAGTTCGAACTGTGCGGTATCCAGCTTATTTCTGTATTCGCTGGCAGCACCCTGCACCTCCGCCAATTGAGTGCGAACTTCCCGCTGATAGTCTGCTTTGCGCTGAATAATACGCTGCTGTGTTTCCTGTAACTGTTTTTCAAGCTGACCAGCACGTCCTACCATTTCCGCTATGCCGCTGTTGAGTTCAGCCTGCTCACGCAACAGCTCCAGATAACGGTTACGCGGGAAATAGCCCTCATCCGCTAAAGATTTAAGATTAGTTATCTGTTCCTTAAGCGCCACCTGCTGCACTCGCTTGCTGACAAGAGAAGATTTCAGCCCTTTAATCTGAAAATTTGTGCCTTCGGCAGATTGTTCCAGCCCTTCCAAGTCGCTTTGCAGCATTTCACGACGTGATGCAAACAGTTGTTTTTGCAGTACGATGATCTCTTTCACCCGGGGTTCAGATTGTAATTGCTGTAATATTTCAGGGAAAATCAGAGTTTCATCACCATGCTGTTCCGCTAATAAACGGGCTTCCGTTGCCAGCGTGGTATACAGTTGATCCTGAATCGCATCGACTTGGGCTTTTGCCTGCACCTGACTGAGCTGAACCAGTGTCTGACCCGCTTTGATTGTTTCGCCTTCAACAACCTTAATCTGGCTGATAATACCGCTTGCCGGGGCCTGAACGGTTTTACGGTTGCCATCCACCACCACCACGCCTGAAGAAGCAACCCCTTTATCCAACGGCGCCAATGCTGCCCAAATAAGAAACCCCAGGATCCCCACTCCAATCACTAACCATCCTAGTCGTAAAAAATGCCTTTCTTCCAGAGGCAACAATCCCTTTCCATCTCTTACCGGCGTAACCTGATCAGACATATCCACTCCCGGACAGAAATCTCCGTCTCAGCTATTTAATATTATTATGATTGAATGCCTATTTACTTATGATGCCTGTGCTACTGCCTTGGCCGCAGAATGTTCCTGATTTTGTTGCGATAAAGCCGCTATCACCTGCTGAGATGAACCAAACATCTTCATTTTTCCCTGAACCAGCAACAATATTTTGTTTGTCTGTGACAACAATGACATGCGATGAGTAATCACAATCACTGTTTTTCCTTGCGCTTTCAGTTGGGCAATAGCCTCATTCAGTGCTCTTTCCCCTGCTTCATCCAGGCTGGAATTAGGTTCATCCAAAACCACCAATGACGGCTCATCATATAACGCACGGGCAAGACCAATTCGCTGCTTCTGCCCACCAGATAACCCAACCCCTCCGGCGCCAATAACCGTGTCATAACCCTTATCAAGAGCCAATACCAGCTCATGAACACCCGCCTTCTGTGCCGCCTTAACAACCTTTTCCGGCTCCACTTCATTAAAGCGGGCAATGTTCTCAGCAATAGTGCCGCCAAACAGCTCAATATCTTGCGGCAAATAGCCTATTGAGGAACCCAATTCGTCTTTATTCCATTGATAAATATCGGCATTATCCAGGCGTACAACACCTTCCTGTGCAGGCCATATGCCGACAAGTAACCTGGCAAGGGTCGATTTCCCGGAAGCGCTGGGGCCAATTAATCCCAGCACATCCCCCGCATCCAGCGTAAAGCTGACATCCTGTAAAACAAATTTGCTGTTTCTTCCCGGAGGCGCGGCGGAAACTTTATCTACAGCCAAATTGCCTTTTGGTGCGGGTAATGACATTCCCGGTTTCCGTTCCGGTTGTTGTTCCAACAGGTTTGTTAACCGTTGCCATGATAGACGGGCGCCACTCCAGCCTTTCCAGGCTTGAATAAGTTGTTCAATCGGTGAAAGCGCACGCCCCATCAGAATTGAAGCCGCAATCATCATTCCCGGCGTGATATGCCCGCCAATCGCCAACCAGCCCCCTAATCCGAGGATCAGCGACTGTAATGCCATACGCACAGTTTTAGTAACTGAATTAATCACAGAAGCCCGTTCACTGGCAATGCGCTGGAAATTCAGAAAACGTTCATGCAACCCAAACCATCTCCGGCGAAGCACCGGCAACATGCCTAACGCTTCTATCACTTCTGCGTTACGTAAGTTAGTGCTGGCAAGGCTGGCTGAACGCAGAGAGAGTTGACTTGCTTCGGACAAAGGCTGACTTGATAACCATTGGTTCAGCGCAGCAAGGGCAATTAATACCAGAGCACCTACCAATGCCAACAAACCAAGCCAAGGGTTAAAAAGAAAAATAACCAGCAGATAGATTGGAAACCAGGGGGCATCAAAGAAGGCAAACAAGGCATTTCCGGTCAAAAACTGACGGATATTTGCCAAATCATTGAGCATCTGACCCGCATCTGTTGTGCCATTTTTCAGATTTGATTCATAAGATGCGGTATAAACACGATTATTCAGCTTCATATCAAGCTGACTACCAATACGAATGACAATCATGCTGCGGATGTATTCCAGCATACCCATCATGGTAAACATGCCAAGAGTAATCAGAGTCAACATCAGCAAAGTGATTTCATTGCCCGATGGCAACACTCTGTCATAAACCTGCAACATATAAACAGATGGAACCAACATCAGCAGGTTAATAAAGGCAGTGAACAACCCGATAGTCCAGAACACCCGGCTACGGGCACGAATGACATCAGTAATTTCATCCTTCGGGAGATGTAATTTCACAGTATTTCCTTAATCACTGTTTGATATATTTTTTTATCTTTCTAAAAAAATCGCCATCTGACGCTAACGTTTCCCGCCCTATCCACTTTTCTTATGCTTTGGGCTTCATCATCAATTCCCGGCCACCAGCAAAGCGGGCAAACCAGCCATCCGACTCCTGAGCGAAGAAAGCCAAACCACTGCCCTGCTCATCGGTAATCGTGATGCCATCAGGAGTAGGCCGCCACCCGGCAGGTACCTCGCCAAACATATCCGTCAAGCAGGCGCTATCACCGTTAAGTGACCAAATTGACCCCTCAGGTAATGGTTGGTCAGTCAATGAGACATCACATTGCTGATGTTCATCCGACAGTTGCCACACGCCTTTTAATTCACTGGCGTATGGGAGATGAAGACTACTTGCCATACTTCCTCCGATAACACTGAATACAAGAGAAACAAAGAGCACAAATTTCAGATACCAGGCTGAACAACTCATTCCGCCTCCAAACTCATAACCGCATCCAGTCAGATGCGGTTGTGTTGTTGTGTTATGCAAGGATAAAATCAGACTCTAATATCGGCTCTCCGACAATCTTTACCCAAAAATCATCGTAGGAGAATTTATCGCCCAAATTAATAGCGAAATCATTCACCTTGTTAACCGTATCATAGCGAAGCACTGCTTCTCCGACTGCGCCAGTGAACTCCCTGACAAACTTAACGCCACCTTTCCCTGCTTCACCCAGATCGAACAACGACACATCAATCTTGTCCTCACCGGAAACGAAGTCATGGATCCAATCACGCTCAAGAGGGGGTGATTCTTTAGCGCTCAGGTAGACAAAGGTATCTTTGCCTTCCCCGCCCCAAAGCTGATCTGCGCCCAGACCGCCGTAGATGATGTCATCACCGGCACCGCCCTTAAGAGTATTGTCGGCGTCGTTCCCGATCAGAATGTCATTACCACTGCCGCCAATCGCATTTTCAATTGTTACGCCACGGGCAATAGAGACGTTTCCTTTCAGGCCACCGACATCCGAGAAGGAAGCTTCATTCAGGTTGATGCGCTGATCCTGAGTAAAACCAGAGAAATCAAATGTGTCATTACCACCGGCATCCCAAGCAGTGAACAACAATTTGCTGTTCTCATCTTTTGCAGTAAAGAAGTCACGATCAGTGTTGGAATTAAAACCATATACAGTGTCATCTGTACGGGTTGTATTATTAGCGCCATACACTTCCTGAATGGCAGAAATATCGTTAAGTAATGGTGCGGAAGAATAAATACCTTTAAAGTCTTGTCCGGTATTTTTTTCACCGAAATAACTCATGACCGTATAAGCGCGGCTATCTTCAAAATACGTGGCGCTCTTCTTATAAGTCGGTCTTTCCTTATCAGACGCATTATATGCAGCGGGATGCTCTAACCCCAATGTATGGCCGATTTCATGAGTAAAAGTCTGACGGCCATAACCGTTTACGCCAATATCATTTTCTGAGAAAGTGCGGCTTTTCAGGTTATACCAGGTTCCTGATTGTTTCGATTCAGGGCTGGGAAGATAAGCAAACGCATAGCTCCCCGTCAAACTAGCGTCAAAGAAACCAAAGGTAATGTGCGCCTTATCCGAATCAGTTGTTTCAGTGAAATTAATATTAGCGACATCAGTCCAAGATTGTATTGACAGTTTCGCAGCAGTTCTTTGTTCTTCATTAAATGCTGAAAACCCAGTAATATGCCAAGGCATATTATCCGGTTCACTCTCCAGGAAACTATAAGTTAATTGGAAAGTTTCAGACTTATCGTCGCCCTGATGCCCCCAGCGATAATCACCTCGAATTAATTCTTTTGCAGCATTTTTACTTGGCTCATGCTCAACAACAATATTAGGATCCTTACCTGGTACATAAGCCTGTAACTGTGTCTGAAGCTCATTTGCCTTTGCTGATCCGATAAGTTCCGAGTATGAAATTTTCTTCTTTAAAGACATATATCTCTCCATAAATGCAGGACTTAGAATTTTTATTTAATTAAATACAAGTCAATAAAACCTGAGAACAATAGGCCCTCCAGGCCATACAAATAACAATGAAAATCCCTTTCACAACAACGTAACACTAAAGTTAATTATGTAAAAAGCAATTAACATATTTTTTTAATATAAACGTGATAAAAATAACATAAAACAAATAAGCGATTGTTTTATATCACATAACTATTTAAGACAAAAAAAACACCGCTAATTTCTTATTGATATTTTATTATAACTAAATTATCTATTATTTAATTGTCCACAAAGTAAAATTTAAAAATTTTATATAATTCTTATAAATAATTATAATTAGCAATTATCACCGTCAACCAAATAAACAGACCAAATACCAGATAAAAAACTCAATCTGCTTGCAATATTAGGCGTTCTGGGGAACCTGAAAGTAAATTGAGTTAGGTAATATCCATACAAAACCTATACGTTATTATTAATCAAGGTAACAACAACTCTGAGAAATCAGTAAATAAATTATATATAATAAGATAATTAATTATTTACTTACTTACTCTTAAGAGTTTCATCAAAATACAATTAAACTATATTTATAATTCCCAAATAACAGATAGAGACATCAATATAGTTGATTGAAGAAAATTAAAAATAAAATATAGAAACCAACAAGTAACATTTTGCAATATGAATTGAAAGAGTATTATATTTATCTGAATACCTATCGCAACGACTATTTAACAGAAAGAAAATATCTCAATAAAACACCCTAATTAACCAATATAAAATAGACACTCAATTGATATATATTCATAAAATAAACCAAGATTATAACCGAATAAAAAACAAGAAAAAATCCATTATAATTTACGACCTTAACGCATTTAACTATTTCATATTCAACCAATATATCATTAAAAATCACAATAATATATTGGATTTATTATTTAGCTTAAGTCAAGCAAAAAACCAACATTTACCAGACAAAAATCACACAATATTAATTATTGCATTAAATCATGATGACCTCACCATAGAATATGGTGTAATAGTTTATTTGTTGAATAAATGGGATAAATCATTTTAATGCATATTTTTATTTCACATAAAAATGAGAAATAAAATACAATAATGTCAACTAATACTGAAAAATGAAATCGCCTCAGATATTCTGAGGCGATTTGGATTTGGGAAGCTTTATTTTCGGAATTTATTCCGGAATGCGGATGAACATAAGTGAATCAATAATCATCCCGGTTGGCTGCATAAGCAGACCAAATACGGCGGACATGAACAGTTATTTCTTCTCTGTCATGATAAAGATGCTTTGCTTGAATTTGCGCATTTATACCATTTTCCTTTAATTGCAAATGCATTTTCTGCAAATTATGCGCCACTTCTTCATAACGCTTTTTCATCGGTAATTTAAGATTAAAAATAGCTTCCCGGCACCAGCCATTAACCAGCCAATCTGCCATTAGCTGAGTTACTTTTGCTGGTTTTTCCACCATATCACACACCAACCAATAAATATTTTTTGTCGAAGGTACAAATTTAAAACCATCAACTTTGTGATGTTTAACCTGCCCCGTATCCATCAAACTTTCCGACATCGGGCCATTATCTACAGCATGAACCATCATACTGCGTTTCACCAGTTGATAAGTCCAGCCCCCAGGACATGCGCCCAAATCAACCGCATATAAACCACTCGCCAAACGCTCTTCCCATTCGTCATAAGGAATGAAAACATGAAAAGCTTCTTCCAGTTTCAATGTTGAGCGACTTGGTGCATCTGAAGGAAATTTCAGCCGGGGAATGCCCATATAAAATGGTGAATTATTATTACTGTAAGAATAACCAACATAACAACAACCCGGAGCAATAAAGAAAACGTGTATTACCGGGCGATTAGCGTTTTCTCTAATCAGCAAGATCTTTTCCTGACGCATCGCATTACGCAGCGGAACAGTGAATTTCCGGCAAAATTTCAGTAACTCTTTGCTTTCGTTGGTATCAGGCACTTCAACCCGCAACTCACCTGCACGCTCCATGACGCCCTGTAACATACCAATAATCGGGCTTATCCGATCTTCAGGAGATAAATCCCGCAATAATTCACCCACGACCAACATTTGACGGGCAAAAATCAACTCGCGGAATGGTATCTCACGAATAAGCCGATCCGCGTCTTCATGTTGATAACACTCAAACAGGACATAACCACTGTTATCTTTTACCCGGGCAAAACCGTAAATCTCTTTTTGACCCGCTTTATCGGTGATTTCTGCTGCACACTCTTTTTCAAAACCAGGGCGGCAATATAAAGCAATTTTATTCATGGCGAAGCGCCGATTTCCTTAGACGCAAAGCGCCAATTAACACGAAGAGCCAGCCGATCAGAAAGCTGAGCCCTCCAACTGGGGTAATATAAGTAAAAAATTTAGCCTGCAATAAGGCCATACAATAGAGACTGCCACTAAACAATAAAATGCCTACCGCGAAAAAGACACCACTCCAGTAAAACCAGAGAATAACCCTACGCATCAACATGGCAGACATCACCATCATTGCCAAAGTGTGGATACCTTGATATTGCAGGCCGAGATCAATCCAACTTATCTGATATTTTGCCATCATCGGGGATAAGAAATGCGACCCAATAGCACCAAACGCCACATAGAAAAAACCACTGAAGCCAGCAAAGATAAGCATTAAACGACTATTCACTGTTATCTTCCTTTTTCACATTATATCTGAGAGTTCTTACAGCCCGAATACCTTATTCTTTTCTTATTCATTGGTAATAAAGCCCAGTTTCTCCTGCTCACTGGCTGCCTGTGCCAATACCCATTGCCGGAATGCTGCGATTTTCCCCAACTCAGCCTGATTGTCATGGCAGACAAGGTAAAATGCATTCTTACTCACTAATACATCATTAAATGGACACACTAAACGCCCGGCATCAATTTCAGTCCGAGCCATAACATTATTTGCCAATGCAATCCCCTGACCATGAACCGCGGCCTGGATCACCATTGCACTATGGCTGAATATTGGCCCTTGCTGAACATTTATCTGCTGCTGCATATCAAGCTGGCGTATATAAGCCTGCCAGTCACGGCGGGAAGAATCGTGTAACAACATATGGTGCGCCAAATCTGCGGGAGTTTTCAGCGGGTTTTCCCCGGTCAGTAACGAAGGTGCGCAAACGGGGAGTAAATATTCCGCATAAAGACGATCCGTTCGCAACCCCGGCCAGTTTCCACGACCATAAAATATAGCAACATCAACATCATCGGCGAGCTTATCTTCTTCTCTGTCTACCGCCTGTATCCTGACATCAATTCCCGGATAAGCTAAATTAAAGCTAGATAACCTTGGAACCAGCCACTGAATAGCAAAACTGGGTGAAAGACTGACAGTCAAAGCACCTTTAGCACTTCGTGCCTGAAGTTTACGCGTTGCTTCATTTATTGATGTGAATATTTCTTTAATATCCAGATAGTAGCTTTGCCCCTCTTCAGTCAACAATAATGATCGGTTGCGACGACGAAACAACTTCAACCCAAGGAAATCCTCCAGACTTTTCATCTGATGGCTAACTGCGGCCTGCGTCACAAATAACTCTTCAGCTGCCTTAGTAAAACTCAAATGACGCGCCGCAGCATCAAAAACCCGCAACGCATTCAGTGGTGGTAAACGTTTGGACATGTGAGCCCTTATGCAATGTTGGTGATACCGGTAACTCATTATATTTAGTTATTAGTTTTTGTAATCCGAATCATTATAAATTGTCCATTGAGGATACACCAGTAAATCCCTATAGTGGCGCCACTTCCTAAGCCGGAACGAAAAGTGAATTAGTTTTAACACTATGAAACTTTTGGCTTTGTGGTTGTGATGTTGTGTTTGCAAGTTGTCTGGAAAACCAGACTATGTAGCTTAAGCTACTGTTTTTTTTCACTTCCTGTACATTTACCCTGTCTGTCCATAGTAATTTTTAATGCACCGCGATTGCGGTGCTTTTTTTGTCATAATAGCGGGAACATGGCAATATTATTCAATGTAACAATCTATCCATTTTCAGCCAGAAGCAAGCGGTTCATCACCAACAGAATAATCCAATCAATAACCAAGAAACCGAAAAAACACTATGAAAAAGTTCGAACCAGAACAGTTCCGCCGGCAATTCCCAGCCCTGCAACAACAAACTGTATTCCTGGATAGTGCAGCAACTGCCTTGAAACCTCAAACCATGATAAAGGTAACTCTGGATTATTATCAATACAGTAGTACTACCGTACATCGCAGCCAACACCACACAGCGCTGGAAATCACATCTCGCTATGAAAATGCCCGGCAACAGGTTGCTGACCTCATCAATGCCCCAAAAGCCGAAAATATTATCTGGACAAAAGGCACAACAGAATCTATCAATCTGGTTGCCCAAAATTATTTCCGTCACCATCTCCAGCCCGGTGATGAAATTATCGTTAGTGAGCAGGAACACCATTCCAACCTGATCCCTTGGTTAATGCTGGCGGAACAAACCGGTGCCAGAGTGATTAAATGGCCTTTAGGCAACGGCAAATTGCCGGATATCAATATGCTGCCTGAACTTCTGAACAAACGCAGCCGATTAATCGCAATCAGCCAAATGTCCAATGTGACCGGTGGAGCTGTTGATCTGACTGCAATAACAAAAATAGCGTACCAACATGGTTGTTTGGTCGTTGTTGATGGTGCTCAGGGAGTTGTTCACAATCCCGTTGATGTTCAGCAATCAAACATCGATTTCTATGCGTTTTCCGCTCATAAGCTCTATAGTTCAAATGGTGTTGGTGTACTTTACGGCAAAAGTGAGTTACTTAATGCGATGTCTCCCTGGCAAGGCGGAGGAAAAATGCTTACCCACGCCTCATTCAGCGGTTTCACACCGGAAGCTGTACCATTCAGGTTTGAAGCGGGGACACCGAATGTTGCAGGTGTTATTGGTTTTTCTGCCACGCTGGAATGGCTAAAAGACATTGATATCGTCAAAGCGGAAGCCCATGCCGTCACACTCGCTGATTACACCGAACAACAACTTTCCGCTTTACCCGGATTTATCAGTTATCGCATCACCGGTTCTAGCCTGTTGGCTTTTAATTTTGCCGGCATTCATCACAGTGATCTGGCGGCTATTTTGGCAGAACAAAATATCGCCTTACGCTCCGGTCAACATTGCGCTCAACCACTGATCGAAGCTTTAGGTATCAACGGTTGTTTGCGAGCTTCTTTTATGCCTTATAACAATCAGCAGGATGCCGATTCTTTAGTTCAGGCCGTGAAATTTGGCCTTTCTCTATTACAGGATGAATAAAATATGGCTCAAGCCGCAGAAAACCTGACCGCACCACATCCATTTGGCAAAGAAATTAGCCAGCAACAGCTAGTTGAAACCTTTAACCAATGCCACCAATGGGAAGATCGCTATCGCCAGTTAATCCTGCTGGCCAAGAAACTGCCTGCACTACCTGACAACTTGAAACAACAGGATATTGAAATGTCTGGCTGTGAAAACCGGGTTTGGTTAGGACATCAATTATTGTCAGATGGTTATCTGCATTTTTATGGCGATAGCGAAGGCCGCATTGTCAAAGGCTTGCTGGCGGTGATATTGACCGTGGTGGAAGGAAAAACACCGGAACAAGTTTTGGAAACTAACCTGTTAGCGCTGCTCCACCAACTTGGGCTGGAGCAACAGTTAAGCGGCTCACGGTTGAACGGCATGAAATCGCTGATCCATACCGTGCAAGACGCCGCAAAAAATTATACTAAAGCATGCCCTGACGTTGCGCTTTAGCAACCATCTTTTTCAGTGCATGGGAAACCGCAACAAATCCGAATGTCGCCGTGACCATTGTTGCGGCACCAAAACCCGATGAGCAATCCATGCGTTTCGTCCCCTCCGCGGTACTTTTAGCGGCACAAACAGAACCATCACTCTGTGGATAAACCAGCTGCTCAGTTGAGAACACACAATCAATTCCCAACTTGCCTTTACCATTCTTCACAACGTGATAATCAGATTTCAGCCTTTCCCGCAGTTTAGCCGCTAAAGGGTCCTGAATCGTTTTCGCCAAATCAACAACCTGAATTTGTGTAGGGTCAAGCTGCCCACCCGCCCCACCGGTTGTTACCAATGGAATTTTATAGCGACGACAATAAGCCAACAACGCCGCTTTTGGCCTGACACTATCGATCGCATCAATGACATAACTGAATCCACCCGCCATCATCTCTTCAACATTATCCGGCGTGAGAAAATCATCAATACAAGTGACTTTACACTCAGGATTAATCGCCAGAATACGTTCAGCAATCACTTCCGTTTTTGGTTGTCCAATATGCTGTTTTAAAGCATGTAACTGGCGGTTGGTATTGGTGATACAGACATCATCCATATCAATCAGGGTGATCGCGCCTATTCCTGTACGAGCCAACGCCTCGGCGGCCCAAGAACCCACCCCACCGATACCCACGACACAAACATGGGAATAAGAAAACAAAGAAAGCGCTTTTTGACCATATAAACGGGCTGTACCCGCAAAGCGCTGCATATATGCATCAGAAAGAGAAGTTTGCATCACTGAATATCAATCCTGAAAACCTGTTATAAAATTTATGGAAAGGAATTACTGATTTACCATTAGCATAGCAGGCTGCTCTTCTTTCAGCACCCAAACCCGGCCGTAGTGGTTATAGAAACCCGCCGCGATACCAGCCTCATCACCAATACCATGATAGATATCAAAATGATGTCCCTTTATTGCGCCGCCGACATCCAGTGCAATCATCAAGCGCATCTGGTACTGACCGGTAAATTTACCCTCGTTATCCAGCAAAGGTATCTCCGCCAGCAATGTTGTTCCTGGTGGAACAAGCATTTTATCAGCGGCCACAGCGGCTTTTGCAATCAAAGGAACGCTACTCGCTCCCCGCACTGAGGCATAAACTTCAGGTTTAAAAAAGACAAATGATGGATTCTGCTCCAGCAGCTTACGAACCTCTGCCTCACTGTGTGATTCAGCCCATTTGCGAATCGCCAGCATAGATATATCTTTCTGCGCAATTTCTCCGCGTTCAACCAACAGCCTGCCAATACTCCGATAAGCCTGTCCATTCTTACCCGCATAACCCAAAAAGGTCAGCGGCTCGCCGTCACCAAAATCGACATAACCACTGCCCTGCACTTCCATAATAAAATTATCAATCAGAGAATTACTGTAGCCAATGATCAGGCTGGAACTGAGGGCGCCATTGTATATTGCCGCCCGGCTTGGTAGATGATATCTGCTTTTAGACGGCATACGGTACAAGGGATATCTAAATTCCCCCTGTTTAACGCGGCGAGCCTGTAGCACCGGCGTATAATAACCTGTGAATTGGACATTACCGTAATTATCCACACCTTCCATCTGGTAAGCGCGTAAATTAAACAGATTTAATTTACTGGTTGCACCACCAGCCAGCACCCAATTCTGGACTGCATCAAAAGTTGAGCTATTACGATTATACAGGCGGGGAGCAGACTGACTGATAAGCATAACCTGCTCTGAAAAATCTTTAGCATTAACCGGCCTGCCCTGAGCATTGGGTTGATTAACCAGCAATAAATCCTGAGTGATATGACCATCTTTATATTGTTGGCCCTGAGCTGTTGGACGGGAATGACATCCAACTAACAGTGAAATCACGATCCCACATAGAAAATACTTACTCCAGAATGTCATTGCTGCCTTCTCTCTTGCCGACATTGCCTAACGGCGAACAATACCAAACCAACAAAAATAATGAAACTTACTACAAAAAAATAACTTAACGAAACAGCGACAAAAACGAATATAAAAACACCAACATGCAGAGTAACCAATCAAAAAAGTAATGAAACAAACAATTTTTAATAAAAAAACTTGCAACGGATCTGATCCTGAGTATAGTGCCCCCATCGGACGCGGGGTGGAGCAGCCTGGTAGCTCGTCGGGCTCATAACCCGAAGGTCGTCGGTTCAAATCCGGCCCCCGCAACCAACACAATGAAATAGTTCGATATTTGCGAATGAGGAACCTATTGCAGCAGGCATTAATAATGCAGGAAAACAAAAAATAGGCTCTTAACGGACGCGGGATGGAGCAGCCTGGTAGCTCGTCGGGCTCATAACCCGAAGGTCGTCGGTTCGAATCCGGCTCCCGCAACCAATTTTTGCAACTCAGATTATTTAAACGGACAGTATTAAAACGGACGCGGGGTGGAGCAGCTTGGTAGCTCGTCGGGCTCATAACCCGAAGGTCGTCGGTTCAAATCCGGCCCCCGCAACCAATTCTTGATGCGTTTCAGCATACAAACTCCAAAAACAACTTCTGGATGGTTTTACCTCCACCATATTTGCCTATCTGTGCTCAGTTCAATTACGAATACTGGCTTAACTATCGTTCTGCTGCTTTGCGGCGGCGATAAACGCAAGCAGGACGCGGGCATAGCCCGAGGCGCGAATGGAAAAACAGAAACAAATAGGAGAGCGAGTAATGAAAGACAGATCACACGACGACGCAATGGCCGAAGTGTTCCGCAAAGATCCAGCTTACGCAATCGAGCTACTAAACAGCATCCTTGAGGATGGAGAACAAGCCGAGCTACTGATCGCTCTTCGCCAAATGACCAAAGCCTTCGGCGGCATTCGTAACGTGGCCAAGGAAGCCGAATTGAATCCGAACCAACTCTATCGCACCTTGTCGGCCGAAGGCAACCCGGAGGTCAGAAATCTAAGCGCAATCCTGCGTGTCATGGGCTTACGCCTGGCAGTTCAACCCATCACTACCCACTAACAGGGCTACGATAAGTTTACATTGCCACCGTTACTAAAATACGCTTTGATACCGGCGAAAATGGACTCCGCTACCTGCTGCTGGAAGCGCGCTGTTTTCAGTTTTCGTTCCTCTTCCAGGTTACTGATAAACGCAGTTTCTACCAGAATAGATGGGATATCCGGTGCTTTCAGTACCGCAAACCCAGCCTGATCCACCCGATTCTTATGCAGTTTATTCACCTTACCCATGCGCTTGAGCACTTCACTGCCAAATTTAAGGCTGTCATTGATGGTCGCAGTTTGTAGCAAATCAAACATGGTATGATCCAGATACTTATCACCACTTTTACTTACACCACCAATCTGATCGGCTTCATTTTGCGTTTGGGCCAGAAAACGTGCGGTATTACTAGTTGCGCCTTTAGTAGAAAGCGCAAAAACCGAAGAGCCATGTGCAGCCCGGTTAGAAAAGGCATCAGCATGAATAGAAACAAATAAATCAGCCCGCATCTTACGTGCTTTTGCCACCCGGACTTTTAGCGGGATAAACACATCTTCATTACGAGTCATATACACTTTCATACCCGGTTCACGCTGAATAATAGTTCGCAATCGACGGGCGATTTGCAGAACAACATCTTTCTCACGGGTTTTATATTTGCCGATAGCGCCAGGATCTTCTCCACCATGTCCAGGATCGAGCATGATAACAATCGGCCTGTCTTTACCTGCTTTGCCTGACTTCGGTATTTCCGCCGGTAAATCCTCAGCCAAATTACCTTTATTGTACTCTTCAAGCAGAGCAAGTAATGGATCATCATCCTTATTCGCTCCCGCTACGGGATAAATATCCAAAACCAAACGGTGCTTAAATTCCGCCACGGGTTTCAAAGTAAACATATGTGGGCTGACCGATTGTTTAACTTCAAACACCAGACGGACCGTTTTAGGATCAAACTGCCCCGCCCTGACCAGTTTAAGATAAGGATCGCGGGATTGAATCTGCTCCCCCATACCTTTTAGGGTATGATTTAATTGCACACCTTCAAGATCAACAACAATTCTGTTTGGATTGGTCAGCACGAACTGGCGATATTTGAGTGGAATATTGGACTCAAGCGTCACACGGGTATAACTGGATGCAGGCCAAATACGAACCGCAATAATTCTTGATGACGCTGCGTAACCCACCTGGCTGACACTAAGCAACCACATTGCTGCGGCTCCCTGCAACAAGCGACGCCGTGACAGATTAAAATCTGAATGACTCATCTACTATTTATTCCATTCATAAAATACAAATATTCAGGGTGACATTCAACTATGGAAACAACCAAGTGAAAAACGCTAACCAACCAACATTATGCTGTCATCAGTAATAAGCATTTTATATTTGGCAAATTATTCACGTCCACATATATATCGCAATGTTTTTGTTTTAATTGCCTCTTGCCATTTTCTTTCAAAAGGAATAAAAATACATAAATTACGAATAAAAATTCAATCGAGAGTCTTTTATGAAAGAACGCAGCACCGAATTAGTTGAGGGATTTCGCCACTCGGTTCCATACATCAATGCACACCGTGGCAAAACGTTTGTTATCATGCTTGGCGGAGAGGCTATTGCTCACGAGAACTTCCCTAACATCATCAACGACATCGGATTACTGCATAGTTTGGGCATCCGACTGATAGTCGTTTATGGCGCCAGACCTCAAATTGAAGAAAACCTTGCAACCCATCATTATGAACCGGTTTACCACAAACACACCCGCGTTACCGATAATAAGACATTGGGATTCGTCAAACAATCTGCTGGCTTATTGCAACTGGATATTACTGCACGTCTTTCTATGAGCCTAAATAATACTCCATTGCAAGGCGCAAATATTAATGTTGTCAGCGGTAACTTTGTTATTGCTCAACCTCTTGGTGTTGATGATGGCGTGGATTATTGCCACAGTGGAAAAATTCGCCGTATTGATGAGGCTGCCATAAATCGTCAGTTAGACAATGGCGCAATAGTGCTCATTGGTCCTGTTGCAGTTTCCGTTACCGGCGAGAGTTTTAATCTGGCATTTGAAGAAGTTGCTACTCAATTAGCGATCAAACTACAGGCTGAAAAATTGATAGGTTTCTGCTCTACTCAAGGCGTACAGGGCAAAGACGGAAAAATTCTATCTGAAATTTTTCTTAATCAGGCGCCGGATCTCATTAAAGAACTGGAAGCTGAAGGTGATTACTATTCAGGTACAGCCTGTTTTTTACGGAGTGCCATAAAAGCTTGCCGTCGTGGCGTTCACCGCAGCCACTTATTGAGTTATCAGGCAGATGGCTCTCTGGTTCAAGAACTATTTTCCCGTGATGGTATTGGTACTCAAATCGTCATGGAGAGCGCGGAACAAATACGCAGAGCGAATATCAATGACATCGGAGGTATTCTCGAACTTATTCGTCCGCTGGAACAGCAAGGTATTTTAGTTCGCCGTTCAAGAGAACAACTTGAGAGAGAAATTGATCAATTCATCATTATCGAACGCGACAACCTGACTATCGCTTGTGCCGCGCTTTACCCCTATCCTGATGAGAAAATTGGAGAGATGGCTTGTTTAGCGGTTCATCCTAAATACCGGAGCTCTTTAAGAGGTGAAGAACTCATGAATCGCATTTCGGATCACGCTAAACAGCTCGGGCTGGAAAAACTTTTTGTCCTGACTACCCGCAGCATTCACTGGTTCCAGGAACGGGGTTTTGAACCGGCGGAAATCTCAATGCTACCGATTCAGAAACAAGTGCTATACAACTACCAACGCCGCTCTAAGATTCTTATGTTGAATTTGGAACCACAGTAATGAGCTGATTAATGCTAAAAAATAATTCAATCTCATTGGGTAAAACGTCCTTTCTGGCGATCGATCAGATCGCCTAAACTGGGCTCGATTTTCTTTTTCTCTGACTAAAATCTATACACGTTCTTAAGACATTCCTGCCAAAGTTAAAATAACACTTTTCCTTATTTTATTTTCAGCCTAAAGTTAAAATAACGTGCAGTCTTATTTTAACTTTAGGCTATGGAATGAGGAGTAAAAAACCTTGCAACGCGGATCTACAGGTCACTATGTCCCAAGTATTACTGGCGGTGTCGCCTGCCAGGCTTTTGTACCTCATCCTCTACCACCGGTACCGCCGCTTGATATTAATAGCAAATTGCAACGACGGATCAATGAGGCCATGTTGGCACTGGGTCGACTAGATGCGATCAGTACGTTATTACCAGACGAGCATCTGTTTCTTTACAGTTACGTCCGCAAAGAAGCAGTTATGTCCTCTCAAATTGAAGGTACTCAATCGTCCCTCAGCGATCTAATGTTGTTTGAAATGGAAGGGATGCCTGGTGTGCCAATGGATGATGTACAAGAGGTATCTTGTTACGTTAATGCTTTATCATTAGGTGTACAACGTATTCAAGAGTCCTATCCCATCACTTTTCGTTTAATCAAAGAACTACATACAGCTTTAATGACATCAGGGAGAGGTATAAGCCGTGGACCTGGAGAGTTCCGTCAAAACCAAGTGTGGATCGGTGGTCATCGTGCTGATGAAGCTACTTTTATCCCGCCTCCTGCTAACGAATTAGCCGATTGTTGGGCCGCATTGGAGAAGTTTATTAACGATGTTCCTGAGCCGACAGATCCATTGATAAAAGCAGCTTTAGCTCATGTTCAGTTTGAAACTATCCATCCATTTATGGATGGTAATGGTCGGTTAGGACGCTTATTAATTCCCTTAATTTTGGTGGAAGCAAAGGTTCTGAGTCAGCCTCTTCTGTATCTATCCGTCTTTTTTAAAAAACATAGACAAATCTACTATGAACGTCTGCAACAAGTCCGCATAACTGGTGATTGGGAAGCGTGGTTACTATTTTTTGTTGATGCTGTTGCGGCTACAGCGACACAAGCGGTCAACACCGCCCAACAACTTTATCAGTTACACCGTGAACACAAAAAACTGTTGCAGCCATTAGGGCGTATGGAGAACTCAGCAAGCCAGATATTGGATGCGTTATTTGAGCATCCTATCGTCAACATTAATAAATTGGTGCAACTGACAGGGCTGGCACCGGCAACAATTGGCAAAGTTATGGAACGCTTATCTCAGGCTGATCTCCTATTGGTCTCTGAACTTACCGGCCAAAAACGCAATCGCGTGTATGCTTATAACCGTTATATAGCAATTTTGAACCAAGATTTTTAGAAAATCCATATTAGTATTCCTATGAATATCACATGGCAGGATTCCACTTTGTTTATCCTGTCATGTGGTATTCATTTATCAGCGATTCTATACTCCACTTATTTTACATTTACCTAACTTACCATAATCATTTAAAAGAACGAATACAGAGGTATTAAAGCTTTTATACCAAAGGCGGATTTAATTCAATAAATACAACTTTTCAGCAGGAGAATTAATTGCATTTAATCGAAAATTATCAACTATTAATAACGAATTAAAAAGGAATCAGCACGTAAAATAATATGATCCGAACAAATGGGTATTAAAGCGCTTTCTCGCCGGTTATTTTACGGAGAAAACCCTAAAAACACCATAATAAAAAAAGAATAAAACGGTTAATTTGGCGGGATTTAAGTTCTGAAAAAAAGGGGAGATTATCCGAGAAAACAGAGTCAGTAAAGATAAAAAGCAGGTATTAAAAGCGGTAAAAACAACGGTGAAAACTTTATACCGATTAAAACCATAAATTAACACAATGAATTTTAATAACAGTTTAAAGCCTGCTCATCAAACGCTAGGGCACGATTTCATTCATTTGATTGCTTAAAGCACAGTTTTAAATAAAAGTTTTTAATTTTTTAAAAAGAGATTTATTTTACATTTTGAACATTTTGTTTTTCGGCTTTATAGTTTTTATCTTGGTTTCATTAGAATGGCTATTTTAGCCTGAACTCTTCTGCAAATGTAATGAACGTATCCCAACCACTTAACCATCAGCTCTGTTCTGAAATTGTAGAGATGAAGCGTGGTTCCTCTCAGATTTCCGGCATTAAGCGGGAAGTTTCCTGATGACTAGGCCCCCATTCAATCCGCATGGGTTGCCGATAAAGCCCTAATTTATTCTGAGGGTGGGTCGATTTAAAAGTCACATTTCCACCTATCAGCTCCAGAATCCTCTTTCGTCTAAAACAGACACGAGCACTAACCCAGCTCAAAATCGGTACAAAATCGTATCACTACCGGCATTGCCATGTCATTTTTTGCGCTACTTCACACTTATGTTTAAATTTAATCCTTTAAATTCAAATATATAAATTTTTATACTATTTTACCATCAATAATTCAATTGCAATACAATTTCGTATAGATTAACGTCCATAAATGAAATGTTTTGTAAATGTGCTGTAAACGTGAATGAAGCGATGCTGTACGAGACGATCCCTAGGAGCGACTACAGATGAAGACTAGACATTTACAATTTGGGTTATTTTGTAACAGGAGAAGTTTGTTTCAAGGCACTACTCAAGTGTTTTCGGGAATATATTTTCTAAATAAGATTCCAAAATAGCGCTACATCTTATACTACTCATAATTCTATATATAACAATGGGTTGAAGAAGGCCATGTGTAGCAAAATTATGAAATGTTATTTAGTGTAAATCAGTGATTAATCATTCTTCTCACGGCAGAGATGAGTCCTATTTCAAAAACAGGAGAATAGCGGTGAGTGTAGCAAATGAAACTCTGTCTTTACTCGAAAAAGGTGATATTACGCGGTTAACCGGAGGAGGACTCTGGGATGACTGGCTTGATATAGATGCATTAAATAAGCTGGTGTATCACCCTCTCCTGGTTGCCATGCGTGAAGAGCGATTAACTTTAAACGGCATGCGTTATTTTCTGATTCAACATCACCATTATTCCCGTAACTTTACTCGGTTTTTATACGCCTTGGTTAACCATTTGGTTAGCCATACTGATAACCTCAGTGATGCCCGGCATTTAATGGAAAATCTACTTGAAGAAATAGGCGTTGACGGCGACGGAAAAATGACACATGCCGAACTTTTTCAGCGTTCATTACAGGCAGTTAGCGGTCAACCCACCAGTGTACCGGCACTTGCAGAAACCGAATATTTTGCTTCATCAGTATTGAATTATTGTCGCTCTGACTCGGTTGCCGAAGGGCTAGCTGCATTCTGTCTTGGAGTCGAAGCCATCGCTCCTCTTATTTATAAACCAGTGCTGGATGCACTTATCCATTTGGGCATTGATGAACAAGGCCTTGAGTTTTTCCGACTGCATGAAGATCATGCTATTACAATGATGCATATACTCAAGAAGCTTACAGAAAATAATCCTGAACTGACGCAACGTGTTAAAGAAGTTGGGCGCAACACCATACTGCTGCGTTGTCATATGTTTGATGCAATTTACAAAAAAGTTCAGACAGAGATGACTTCTGACTCTAATAGTTTCCGCACCTTTGAAAATTATGAGTCAAATGTACGGAGTTATTGCCGCGATTACCCTACCATTTTCAACACAGCAAGTAATGCATTATTAATCGATAACCAAGGAGAATCATGGATTGATTTCTTATCTGGTGCTGGCTCTCTGAATTATGGTCACAACAATCCGTTGCTTAAAAAATCGTTACTTGATTACATACAGCAGGACGGCATAACACATTCCCTTGATTTATATACTGACGCTAAAAAATCATTTATTGAAAATTTTAATCATCATATTCTTAAACCTCGTAACTTACATTATCGTTTCCAGTTTACTGGGCCAACGGGAACCAACGCTGTAGAGGCAGCAATGAAAATTGCCCGTAAAGCCACCGGACGCAGCGACATAGTTGCCTTCACTAACGCGTTTCACGGTATGTCATTGGGTGCATTGGCCGCAACGGCCAGAGAAAATAAGCGCAACGCGGCGGGCGTACCGCTTAATAATATTATTCGTCTTCCCTACGATAATTTTCTTGGTCAAGATTTAGCATCGCTTGATGTACTTGAAAAAATGCTGTTTTCACCGGGTTCAGGCATCGATCTTCCAGCCGCCATTATTCTCGAAACTATTCAGGGTGAAGGTGGTGTAAATATTGCCAGTGTGGAATGGCTACGCGGAGTGGCAAAAATGGCGGAGGAAAATAATATCATTTTGATTGTCGATGATATTCAGACAGGTTGCGGTCGCACTGGCTCCTTTTTTAGTTTTGAAGAAGCGGGATTAAAACCTGACATTATTTGCCTTGCAAAATCTCTTTCAGGATATGGACTACCAATGTCTTTAGTGTTACTAAAGCCTGAACTAGACATCTGGCAGCCAGGTGAGCATAACGGCACGTTCCGAGGTAATAACCTGGCCTTTATTGGTGCAACAAAGGCGCTTGATTACTGGCAGGATCAGGGATTCCTTCAAGGGCTTGAAAAAAAATCAATACTTATATCTGATTTTCTGAAAGAACTGGCGCAGCGCCATGTTCAGTTAATTTGTGACATTCGCGGCAAGGGAATGATGTGGGGTATTGAATGCCACAACACGCACCAAGCATCAGTAATAAAAAGGGAAGCCAGTCAACTCGGATTAATTATAGAAACTTGTGGTCCGCAGAATCGAACCATTAAATTATTGCCTCCCCTGACCATTGAATTAAGCACGCTCGAACAAGGGTTGCTTTTACTTGAAAAGGCTGTAGACCACGCATCTTTCCACTGACAAATGGCAGGGTAAAAATGAATATTTCAGCATTAACTATTCAGGATAATTTGTTTCTAATTGACAATGCATTGATCGAGAGAAAATTATCTAGTTTAAATGAGGCGGAAAAATCAACTTTATTTGAGGCACAGCAATTACTGAGCCGAAAGCTAGGGGAAAATGGGCTGAACTTTGAAGGAAAAAGCTATCCCGTTTCTATTCGCCCATTAATATTATCCCAAGTAGTGGTTCAAGACCTTGCTAATATTGGCGAGCGCTTTACAGATATTTTCGAGCACTTTGCTCGTGCTTGGATAAAAAGCCCCTGTATCAGAGATTACTTTCCAGTCTATAAAAAGAGCGAACATTATTTATTTAACCTGCCGAGTCATACACCACTGGTCAGAATTTTTAGGCTCGATGGGTTATTTGATGACGATGGCGTATATCAGATTCTCGAGACTAATACGGATTGCCCAGGTGGGGTTATCCAAAATGGCCTTGCCGGAGCTATATGGGCTGGTGTATCAAACCCGCTATTGAAAGACGTAGATACCTGTGTGGATTTCCAGCCCTTTGTCAGTGATACTGATTTGTTTCTTAAAGAACTATTGACAACGCATCAGGAACGTACCGGTGAACCTGCCCAACGCGGAGCCATTGTGACTTACAAAGGACGTTTTAAGAATGAAGTGTCCTGGATGGCAGAAGGCCTCAATCGGCTTGGCATCCCCACCGAGGTTATCGATGCCTCGCTTTTACGACGCCATAACAACACTCTGGTTGATTCAGATGGACGAGTCATTGACGTGGCTTATAACAAACTTGACCTGCGCGACTTGATTGATGAACCCGAAGTCGATGAATATCTTACCGCAGCCGCCCAAGGTGAAGTCACTTTTATTAATCCCCTAATTTGCCAATGGCCGCTAGCGGACAAAGCCATCATGGCGGTCCTTAGCGATCCAGAAATGCTTTCATTTCTCTCCGAAGATGATAAAGCGTTTTGCCTGAAGCATATTCCGTGGACTCGCGTATTACGCAACGGGCATACAACATCACCGCAAGACGAACAAATCGACCTTCTCAGTTGGGCCATTGAAGAGAGAGAACAACTTGTCCTTAAACCGTCCAACGCCACACGCGGGGAAGGACTACTGGTGGGACCATTTACTTCGGCTCAGGAATGGGTGGAAAGCCTCCGCCATGCGGTTGCTAGCAACGAAACATGGATAATCCAACGCTACATCCGGGGCCGTGTTATTTCGGCGGTGCATCCGGATATCGGTGTGACGGACTCCATGTGGTCAGGTGTGGATACTTATGTCTATGGTGGCAAATTTGCCGGCTTCCAAGCAAGGGCCAGTTTTGACCCAGTCATGAATGTGGGCCGCAGAGGCATACTTCTACCTGTCGTGATAGTTAAGGAGGGTAAATAATGACCAGATTCGTTTTAGCATCCCAACCACGTCTTCAACCCACTGTAATTGCAGTTCCGGTAGGGAATAATGACATCGCAATTCATCGCGGTACTCGCCAAGGTGAGGCAAGTTTGATTATTTCTGATCCCTACGGCTGGAAGATTGCAGCGCTCAACACGATGAAAGGACAACAATCTATCAGTGATATTTTGCAGGTGCTAGCGGATAAAGGGCTCCGGGTTGAAGAGCCTGATCTACGGAAGTTGGTGGAAGAACTTCAAACGCAGAATCTGGTTCAGGATGAAAGTTATTTTGACTATCAATCTCTCCGTCCGGACCAAACAGAGCGTTACTCACGCAATCTGAACGGTTTCGCTGCACTAAGCGACACTGGCATGACCCCGGCAGAATATCAGCAGAGACTGCTCAAGGGACATGTCCTGCTGCTGGGCTGTGGAGGGCTGGGCAGTTGTACCGCCACCGCACTGGCAATGGCTGGCTGCGGTACGATCACGCTGGTTGATTTCGATGAAATAGAGCTGAGCAACCTCAATAGGCAGCTCTATACCGTTAATGATGTGGGAACGCGAAAAGTTGATGGCCTTAAAACCCGACTCACCGAGGTTAATTCGGATGTGACCATCAACACTGTCTTTAAACGCATAACCGATACGCCGAATGTCCGAAAATTAATCGAACAATTTCAACCGGATATTGTCGTCGCTGCTATTGATCGACCGGTAATTGCAGCCGATCGCTGGATTAGCGATGCCTGTTTCACCACCAGTGTGCCCGGCGTATTTAACAGCGTCTCGGCAGGAATGGGGATGTTCTGGACAAAATATCCTGGGAAGAGCAGTTGTTTCCGTTGTGATGAAAAATGGTCACAGACAAATAACCCGCATCATTACGAGATGCGCGCTTGGCGTGAAAAGCATGACCTGATACCAGCGACATCAGCATTCAGCCACTCAGCTATGATTGTTGGCGGTATGATGTCGGCCGACATCGTCAGGAAACTGGTGGGTTGGCCTATGATCTCAGCTGGGAAACTGATAACCGTCTCGTTCACTACGCTAGAAACCACGGTTATCGATAAACCGCAGCATCCTGAATGTGAACTTTGCGCATCCTGAGGAGACACTAATGTCCGAATCATACAGACTTATAGATGATGATCCTGCTGTGTGGGGCTCAATTCAACTCAAAAGCAAAAATGATGTGGCCTTGGAGGTTACCGATAGCCAACTGGAAGCGATTAAACAACATCTGGCATCCCTAAAAGACCGGTCATATGAAGATTTAACCAATGCTGATTTCCATTGTCCTGAGCTGGATGCACTGGTATCCACTGTCCGGTATCACCTGCAACAAGGGCGAGGAGTGGTAGTGCTGAAAGGTTTCCCTCGGGACACATTTTCTGATTATGCCTTGAGCCAGTTGTTTTGGGGGATTGGAATAGGGTTGGGGCGCCCAGTAGTACAAAATGCTCAAGGGGATCGAATTGGCCACGTTAGAAATGAAAAGGTCAATCCGAACAATCGAGGATATATGTCTAATCGGGAACTTGGATTTCACTCTGATGCTTTTGAAATTGTGGGGCTGATGTGTCTAAGCGGCAGTGCGTCAGGTGGCTTAAACCAAGTAGTTAGCGGGTTAGCCGTTTACAACCAACTGGTTCGCGAGAAACCTGAGCTACTGGATGCCCTGTTTGAGGGATATTTTTACGCGACGGCAGAACGCGCGGTAAGCGATCGTCCTTTCACTTCTTACAAAATCCCAGTCTTTTCGCGCATGTCCGGAAGAGTGAGTTCAATGTGCCTTGGCGCTTATATTCGCGCAGCAGCGAAGCTTCAAGGGGAGCCATTACCAGCTCCTATTGACGCAGGATTAACCGCTTTTTACGACATTTGCAACCGTCCAGAGTTCAGACTTGAATTTATGCTTGAGCCTGGAGAAATCCTTTTTCTCAATAATTACACCACTCTTCATTCGCGCACGGAGTTTCAGGACGATGAAAATCATCAGCGCCATTTATTACGGATCTGGCTCGAACTATCAGAAGGGAGGCCCGTCGTGTCTGCACTAAGAGCACGCGGCCACGACTATGAGCAGCTATTTGTGGAAAAACATATCAGCAATACAGTCAGTTGATGCATTCGACCGGAGCAGGCTACAGCCCCGGTCAGTAAGGATAATTTTATGAATCAAGCCATTTTACCTACAGGATTTACCATCACCGATTCTGATAAAAGTGACAGTCTGGCTCGCGCCAGGATAAGTGATTTACTGGATCACTGGAACGTGGAGCAAACCGGTAAAGCTGATAATCAGCCGTTGGATTTTTATATCCGCGATCAAGACGGTGAAGTTATCGGAGGACTGGTAGGACGCACTTCTCTCGGTGTTCTTTTTATTAACTATTTCTTTCTGCCGGTCTCACTAAGGCGTAGGGGGACAGGTAGCGAATTGCTGAGACGCGCTGAAGAAAAAGCCCGTCTTCGCGGATGCCATACAGCTATGTTGTTCACGATGTCTATTCAGGCCCCGAATTTTTACCTCAAACATGGTTACACCATCTTCGGAGAAGTACCTTGTCAGCCTACGGGTAATGCCAGAATTTTTATGCAAAAGAAACTCTAAGACACCATCCCCTTGCACATAGGAGCGGGAAAATTTATGTCAGAAATTATCATAGCATCTCTCGGTGATGTGCTTATTAACCGAAAGGAGCCGCAATCAGCCTTTAATCTTCTGGCTCCTTTGTTCAATAAGGCAGATGTAATTATCGGTAATTATGAAGGTGTGCTGACAAACCGGCCCAAACCGATTCCTGGACGACGTGGGATGACAATCTCTGCGGTCGAGAATGTGCAGGGCGTTATCCCCTTCAATGTGCTATCGCTTGCCAATAACCATGCTATGGATTCCGGTATTATAGGCCTTAAGGATACCCTGAAAGCACTACATGCTGCGGGTGTGCAAACCACTGGCGCGGGGATGTCGTACAAAGATGCGTTGCGTCCAGCATACATTGATTGTAAAGGGGTAAAGCTAGCGGTAATCGGGGTTACAGGTGTTTACCGAACGGGGACGGAAGCGAATACCGTGCAGGGCGGTGTGGCAGCATTGCGTTCCAAAGATTATTACTCTCCCCCATTTTCTGGGGCGGTGGTTCCAGGCGCTATTCCTGAAGTACTGACACTAATTAATGAACACGACTGGCTGCACTTTTCGGAAACTGTAGCACAAGCCCGTTCGCAAGTTGATTTTGTTATCGCAGCAGTTCACTGGGGGGATCATTGTCGAGAGTATGTCATTACTGACTTTGAAAGAGAGCTAGCCAGCCGCATGGCGGATACTGGGGTTGATTTAATTATTGGACATCATCATCACACTGTACGCGGATTTCAGTGGCAAAAAAAGATGTTGACCTGCTATGGGCTTGGTAATGCAGTTTTCGATCAACCATGTGTATCGGAAGGAGAGAGGACGGGGGAAACGGGTTTTCTGTTACCGGAAAACTCGCGGTTTTCAGCCGTCGTTGTCACCCGCTGTTTGCCACAGCAAATTGTTTCAGCCCACTTAATACCACTTTTTATTGAAGACGATACTCCCGCGCCAATGCATAGGAACAGTGATGAGTGGCATGAATTTTTGCGTATACAGGACTGTTGTGCCCAACAGAGCCATCTTGATGCCATCGTCGTAGATAATGGCACTTGGTGGAACGACTTCGCCATGTTGGACATTATGAAAACTTCTGTCAAATGAATCGTGAGGAAACCATGGCCATTTTATGTTTCGGAAGAAGTATTAAGATCAACTTTGCAGACTGGCTGCAAGAATGCGGAGAGGACTTGTGGCTTATTAGCGCCGCGCCACAATTCCCTTTTCAGCATCACTATCGTTACGTTCGACAGTTAGACAGTCTTGATGCCGGAGAGAATGTGCTGGCGATCGCTACAGAACTAGCCCGGAGCGCAACATTTAGCCGTGTACTTCCTCACTCTGAATTTGACCTTATTCGTGCCGCGCAACTACGTGAATATCTGGATATTCCCGGACAGAGTGTGGCAAGCGCCTGCGCCTATCGGGACAAAGTTTTAATGAAGGACTATCTGCAACATGCAGGCATGGAAGTTGCTCCTTACAAACGTCTGACGAGCTGGTCTGATGTGCTTTCATTTTGTGAACAGTATGATTTCCCCAACGTTATAAAACCGATAGACGGCTGTAGTTCCAAAGATGTGATGGTTGCCCGCAATCTTAGCGATATTGTGGATTTCTTCCGCGATAAAACTGTCGATGGATGGATGATCGAAAAATTTATTGCGGGCAATATGTATCACGTCAATGGAGTGATAAACGAAAATGGTGAAGCTTTCTTCGCACCCTGCGCTTATATCAATAACGCGCTAGATTATCAGCATGCGGGGATTTTCGGCAGCCGTACAATTGAACCTGACACCCTGCTGGCGAAAAGGCTAGTCACATTTACCCGTCGCACCATTGAAGCCCTGCCTCCAACACCGGCACTGGGATTCCATGCCGAAATCTTTCATACCGCCGATGACAGGTTGCTGTTGTGTGAAATCGCAGCCCGTACTGCAGGTTCCTTGACGGGAGAATTGATTGAACATACCTGGGGTATCAATATCCATAAAGCCTGGATTCAGAGTTGCGCCGGCATGGCTAATGCGCTGAATATCCGTGCTTCACCGCGAGAATACGCCGCATCTATTCGTGTTCCGGTACGTACGGCGCGCCTGCTTACCTTACCCAACGTAATTCCTTTTGACTGGGTGTATACACTTTGTTTGTCAGGCAGAGTGGGCCAGACCTATGAGCAAGCCACTACATACACCGATGATGTGGTCAGCGCGATGATTACTGGAAGTAGTGACGCAGAATTAAACGAACATATCCGGCAATTCACCGACTGGTTAAACGATACCATTCGATGGCAAGCATGATGTTATTTCTGTATGGCCTTCTTTTTTGAGAGAAATTGACGATGAAAATACTTATTGCTGGATCAGGTGCGGGTGCTCAGGCGCTTGCCTGGAAACTCTTACACTCTCCTACAGTGGAAAAAGTCTTTTTGGCACCAGGCAATCCAGCTACGGCAAACGAAGCGCGTATGGATAATATTCCTGTGGCGTCTGGAGATGTTGAAGGACTGGCTCGTGCGGCTCGGGAACTAGCGGTAGACTTTACTCTGATTACTCCCACTCAGACTTTGGCTGCTGGGGTGGCTGACCATTTTCATCTACTTGGATTACCTATTATTGCCCCTTCGCGGGAATCCTCCAAGCTTGAGTGGTCAAAATCGTTTTCCAAACAGCTGATGGTTAAGTATCAAATACCTACACCACATAGCGCGCTTTGTCGGACAGCAGAAGAAGCTCGAGAGTTTGCGGCAACTTTATCCTTGCCTATAGTCATCAAAGCGGACGGAATGGTGCATGGTGGAACTGGAGTGGTAATTGCTAATGACAGGGATGAGGTTGAGGTAACCCTCAACCATTTTTCACCCAAATCCGATTCGCCTGTCCTGATAGAACAATTTATTGAAGGTGAGGAGATATCCTATACTATTTTGTTTGATGGCAAACATGCCTTACCGCTGGCGGAAAGCCGGGACTACAAAAAATTGCTCAATGGGGATAAAGGACCCAATACAGGCGGTATGGGGGCATATTCACCTGTGCTGACCCCCGACCAACATGATGTCATTCTCAATCGGATTGTCGAGCCTTGTATTTCAGCGTTGGCAGCAGAAGGAATTGACTATCGCGGTTTTCTCTATTTCGGTGTCATGATCGATAAGCAAGGAACTCCCCTGCTGTTGGAGATTAACTGTCGGCTTGGTAATCCTGAAATCTTCACCATTCTTGAGCGATTAGAAAGTCCCCTGCATGAAATTTTCGTCCTGGCCCTAAAACAAAGGCTCGATTTAGCGCATGTACGCTGGAGTGATCGTGTGGCGGTTGCCTTGCAGATATCTTCAGAAGGATATCCTTTTACAGAACGCAAAGGTGATGAAATCACTTTACCCGCTTGCCCTGAAGGAACACATATTTTCCATTCCTCTGTCATATCCGAAAATAATAAATTGATAAGTAATAGTGGAAGGGTCATTGCAATAAGCTCCACCGGTATATCTTTCAACGAGGCGCGTGAACATCTGTATGAAATCGCCCGGAAGGTGCATTTCGACGGTATGCATTACAGGACAGACATCGCAGCAGGCCTGGATCAATAATAAGCGTGATCTTGTTACGGAGAAGCGAATATATGTATGACGTGAAAAAAAACCAACGAAGGGTATTATTAGCGGCAAATATCAGTTACATACTGGTTATCTTGGATTCCTCAATTGTTAATGTAGCACTACCAACAATAAAAGAGAGTATGGAGTTGGAGGTTTCAGCTCTGCAGTGGGTCGTGAACTCTTATCTGCTTCTATTTGCCAGCCTTCTCCTTTCAGGGGGAGCCTTTTGCGACAGGTACGGTTCAAAACGTGTTTATCTGGTGGGGCTTGGTCTTTTTACTTTGGCTTCTGCAATATGTGGCTTTTCCCATAGTGCATCTATGTTACTTCTGGGACGGGTGCTACAAGGCATTTCTGCCGCGATTCTGGTTCCCGCTTCGCTCTCATTGATCACTCATACATATACAGAAAAAACGGAACGGACTCGCGCTATCGCTAGCTGGGCAAGTTGGGGAGGTATTGCTCTGGTGCTTGGGCCTATCGTTGGAGGCTGGTTGACCGAATATTTTTCCTGGCGGGCTATATTCCTTGTCAATGTTCCGTTGTGTCTTATAGGGATGTTGCTGACTACTTTTGTACAATCGCAAGAGCAGGAACATAAAAAAACAGTCCTTGACATAAAAGGACAAATACTTTTCTTCCTAACGTTATTTTGTTTTATCTCAGGTGTAATTAGATTGACCGACTCAGCACAAAGTGATAATAGCGCTATAGTGCTACTGATAACGTCTGCGGTTTTACTCACAGCATTTTTACTAGTAGAAAAAAAAGTCGTTGCACCAATGTTACCGCTGGAGCTTTTCAAACGCCCAAACTTCAGCGCTATTTCTTGGATATTCTTTGCTGGCTCATTCTCTTTTTTCGGCTCCCTATTCATTTTAACATTCTGGTTTCAGGATATTCAGCATCTTAGCGCAGTACAAACAGGTGTAGTCTTATTGCCTTTATCCATTAGTGTAATCTTAGGAAATAAAGTGTCAGGCTGGTTTGCGCACCGTTACCAGATCAACCACATGATGATCGCCGGCGCACTAATTAGACTAGTGGGGTTTATCGGATTACTAATTACCCAATACACCATGGATTATCTGTATATTATTATTCCTCTTATCTTGATTGGTTTCGGTGGTGGATTGGGATCTCCTATGTCTACCTCTTTATTTATGCAAAGCACCCCTCGGCAATATACAGGGGTGGCTTCTGGCATATCCAGGGCGACGGGCCAGCTAGGATCTGCATTTGCTGTCGCCGTGTTTGGGCAAATTATCAGCAACAAAGCGTTATTTGTCCCCCATATGAAATATGCTGTAATTACAATTGCTTGTGCAACTTTTTCTATTGTACTGATCAATATTTTCAATGTAAAAAACGATATTGATGAATACCAGTCATCGCTTTCTGCCAGGCCAGAAAAATGAAAGACGAACTTGTCCATTTCCCTGTGATGAAACTAGGGCAATTGATCAGTAAGGGCGAAATTTCCCCTGTTGATGTGGTAGAAGCTTATCTTGAGCGCATTGCGCGTTTGGATGGTGAGTTGCACGCTTTCGTTGAAGTTTATGACGCTGAGTCCCGACATTCTGCACGACAGGCAGAGCGGGAGATAACAGCAGGGCGTTATTGCGGACCTTTGCACGGTATTCCGATAGCGGTCAAAGATTTCTTTGACGTTGAAGGAACAGTAACGAGTGGAGGAACTAAGTGCTTTACGAAAAGGGCGCAAACCACCGCCCCCGTAGTTAGAGCGCTTCAGGATTACGGTATGATCCTGATTGGAAAGCATCGGGCTGTTGAACTGGGTATGGGGGCGGCAGGGATAGTAGAAACTGGCCCCACCCCACTTAATCCTTGGAAACCAGATCTAAGGATCGCTGCTGGCGGCTCCAGCAATGGTTCCGCAGTGGCAGTTGCCGCAGGTCTAATCCCAGTCGCGCTGGCAACTGATACCGGCGGTTCTGTGAGGATACCAGCTGCATGGTGCGGAGTATGTGGCTTTCGCCCTTCCTCTGGACAATTATCCCTCAAAGGCGTGTTGCCTTTGAGCCAGACAATGGATACTGTCGGCATCATTGCCAAGGAAACTATCGACGTTGAGCTCATTTATAACCATTTATATCCGCAGGAAACATTAAAAGAAATATCTGAACCTGTAAAAATTGCTTTATTACCGCTTCAGGAAAGAATGTCTTTGTGTGAGGAAAGTGCGCTTCATTACCAAGCGCTGTTAAACCTGTTGCCATTAGAGGAGTTTCAAATATTAAGAATCTCTCTTCCCATTTCTTTGTCTCAATGTATGAAGGCTAATAGCCAGATTACGGCCTTTGAGGCCTGGCACAACTATGGATATTTATGCAAACCTGGGAGTGGGCTTGGCGAGAAAGTTATAATGAAACTGGAACGCGGAAATGAGGTAAAAGAAACCGAATATTTGCGTGCATCACTCTATTGCCACCAGATACGGCAAGCGTTCTCTCAATGGTTCCGTAAAGTTGACGCACTTGTCATCCCAACGACACCAGAACCGGCATGGCCCCTAGAGGAAAACGAGAAACACACACCGCCAAATGACTTTACGCGCTTTGTTAATTTTGCCGATTTATGCGCAGTGGCTATTCCGACAGGATTGAATCATGTTGGCCTACCTCAATCAGTGCAGATAATCTGCAAAAAAGGAGATGAAAGAAAAGCTCTGTTAATCGCAGGAATGATTGAACGCCGTATCGGTTTCTCGGATACAGCGCGTGGAATATTACTCAAGGCAAGATGAATGCTGTGAAGGATTCATCGAGTATAATAGTTGAAGGCAGCATTATGGCAAACCGGACGAGCGATCCATTCATAAGCAAGATGTTCATCCACCGGTTGGATTTTTCCTACAGACATCGCTATTAACTGTAGTTTAGCTGCTCGTTCCATAAGCACTGCAATATTACAGGCCTCTTCAATTTCTGCACCTGCAGAAATTTGATCGTGATGAATGAGCGAGCAAGATAGTTTTTTTGCTTCCCAAATCTTGGGTTAAAATAAGTTCATCATATGATTTTAGATTTTTGCTTAACCCTATTCACCATACCTATTTAAATGATGTTTAAATAAATCGATAAATTCATTTAACAACGCCTTATTACCATTAATAATAGGTGACTTGATATGGCGTTAAAACTTCACCTTTTACTGTAATTTTTATTCCGTAGAATTACTGACTTATCTCTCAAAAATAACAGTACACAGACAAGAGCAATATTCTGTGGGCCATTTATTATCTGCCCACAGGGAATATTAATCATTCACTATTTCAGGCTAACCGCCAGTTTTGTGCTGATTGCTGTAATGTCCAAAGATCGTGGTAAAGACCTCGATTTTCCAATAATTGCTGGTGTTGTCCTTGCTCCGCAATTTCACCATTATTCATCACCACAATTTTGTCTGCATATTCAATGGATGACAATTTATGCGCAATAACCAGCACGGTTTTATTGGCTATCAATGACTGCATCGCTAATTGGATATCTCTTTCATTTTCCGGATCAAGCGAAGCTGTTGCTTCATCTAAAATAATCAGAGGCGCATTTTTGAGTAATGCCCTTGCGATAGAAAGCCGTTGCAATTCTCCGCCAGAAAGGTGTATCCCATCAGCGCCGATTTCCGTATTCAATCCATCAGGCAATTTATTCAGCAAACTATCCAATCTTGCCAGACAGCAGACACGCAATAATTCTTCATCACTGGCATCAGGGCAAGCAATTCGCAGGTTATTACCAATCGTATCATTGAGCATATAATTACTCTGGAATACCACACTGATATATTGCTGCCAATATTCCACCTCCATCGAAGCAATATCGACTTTCTGGTTGCCGCTGCCTACACAAATACTTCCTTTAGAAAGTTGCCAAAAACGGGCTATTAGTGCAGCCAGCGTTGATTTTCCTGAACCAGATGCCCCAACCAAAGCGGTTACTTTATTCGCTTCAATAGTTAGATTTATTCCTCGAAAAATTTCTGGTTTATCGGGATACGCAAAATGCACATTATCTAATTCAAGCGTCATATTATTGAGCTGCGGTCGGGTATTTCCCTGCGACAATTCAGGCAATTCAAATACTTTTTTAACCCGTTCTGAGGCCAGGCTAAAATAATTCAACTCAGCCAGAAACATTGACATATTTAATAATGGCCGGAAAAAACGTACCGCAGCAATAAGAAATACCAGTACCTCCGCTAATGACAAGGTGTGCCCCAACCACCCCCAAGTCAGTGCGATCAATAACACGATAAATCCGCATTCCACCAGCAAATTAAAACTGTATATCGGCCAGACGCCCGCTTTTTCAGCCGTTAACGATTGCTGATAAGTCGTAGTGAGTACATTATTCAAACGGCCAAAAGCCTGACCAAGCATTCGATAAGATTTCAATACTTTCAGGCCATCAATATACTCCATCAAAGCATCATTAAGTTTGAACAGTAATTGCTGCATCCAACTTTGCCAGCGGCGCGCATATTGTCGCATCAGTAAATAAGCACACACCGCCAGAGGTAAAGTTGAAAGCATAGCCAGTGCCATACGCCAATCTTTTAATAATAATCCGATAGAAAAGAAACAGAGTACGGAAGCCGTTGCAATTATTGGCGCATACAAGTGCGTGAAGATATGTTCAATCATATCAATATCTTTCAGCAATGTATTATTTACACTACTCATATCCGTCCGTTGGAAAAAACCCATCGGCATACGGCGTAAATGTTCTCCCAGGTTTTTACGTAATGTACGCCCTGCATCGAAACCAATCAGTGCAATATTGTAATAAAGTGTACGAGCAAGTAATACCCGAACCAACATCAGAGCCGCACAACCGCCAACCAGTTTAAACTGATACACCCTATCGGGCATATCAGAGAGCATGTCGAGAATGATGTAGTAAAGAAATGCATAAGGCGCTGATGCCAAAAAAGCATCCAGTATGGAGAGAGCCACCATACCGGAAAGCCCTTTCAGTGGTTTTCCAACCAGACGGGAAAGGTTAAACGCCTTAAACATGTGAAACCTCCTGATTACGCATAGCCACATGCCAGCTTTTTGCCGCTTGATGAGCATCCCACATATTCTGATAAAGTTGGCACCCCTGCAAAAGTTGCTGATGTGTTCCTTCCGCCACTTTACCTCCATTATCCATCACAATGATTTTATTAACATTGACCAGTGTATTCAGCCGATGAGCAATCACCAGCACCGTGCGACCTTTCATCAAATGGGATAGCGCCTGCTGGATTTTCACTTCATTTTTCGCATCCGCATAAGCGGTCGCTTCATCCAGAATTAAAACCGGAGAATCTTTTGCTATCGCTCTGGCAATAGAGATCCGTTGAGCCTGCCCGCCACTGAGCGAGCCCTGCTGAACTACTGTTTGATATCCTTGCGGCAATTCACGAACAAATTCATCAACACAAGCCGCTTTAGCCGCAGCAATAATCTGCGATTCCGAAATATCCTGATTCCCCATTCTGATGTTATTCATAATGGTGTCTTCAAAGATAAATACATCCTGAAAGACAAAACTAACCAGCGACATTAATTGATCCAAAGGCATTGCGGTAATATCGCTTCCCCCAATCGAAATACAGCCTTGCTGATACTCATATAACCGGGGAATAAGTTGAGCGGCGGTTGTTTTCCCTGCCCCAGAAGGGCCGACAATCGCGGTAATTTCCCCTTGCCGCGCGATAAAAGAGAGAGCATCTACCGTAGGAATAACCGCATTATTATGGCGGAATGTGACATCTTCAAAACAGATATCACTCCCCTTAATTGGCTGTGGAACAGCCCCTTCACACTGCCGGGGCTGCTCAGAAAAATCACGGATATTTTCCACACCTTTTAACATTTCGCTGAACATACCCGCAAATTGCAGCAGGTTGTAGAGTGGCTCCATCAAGCCAATTCCCAACAGCATGAAGATAAATAATGTCGCCAGCGCCACATCCCCTTGGGCATACAGCCAGATACCAACGGGCATAATACATAACAATCCCAAATCCAACGCCAGCTTAAACAATGCCGCGGGCGTTCGGGTATCGACAAGCCACCCTGTGACTAACCGATGATGTTGTTCCACGGCATTGGCATACCGCTGATGGGAATCTACTGTCATATTGAAAGCTTTGACCAGTGGCATACTTTTCACAAAATCCACTACGCTGGTATGCAAATCTGCGACAACCTGATGATAAGCTCTGATACGCGAATCAAACCCCTTGAAAATCCAGCACTGCATGGCAATGGCTACCGGTAAAGGGATCAACGCCAATAACGCCAGCCTCCAGTCAAAGAAAAACAGCAATGTAGCCGCTGCCAGCGGTGAGACAATAGCAGCAGCGATATCCGGTAAATGGTGAGCAATGAATGTTTCAATTCTACCAATATCATCTGAGATGATTTTCTTCATTGTTGCAGAGGTATGACGATTAGACGCCCCCAACGGCAAATCACCCACTCGCGCAATCACTTTACGGCGTAATTCAAACAGAAGCTGGAAAGCCGCTTTATGCGATAGCAAACCGGAAAATAGTTGCAATATAATCTTGCCAGCCAACGCCATGACTGCCAGGCCGACCAGCCACCATACCTGTGATGCAGCCGCATCAGGCTGATGCAGAAAAGTATCTATCAGGCGATAGATCAACACATAAGGCACCAACGCCAATAAAGAGTAGATAACGGCTAAGGTCATGGAAGCGATCACTCTTTTCTTTTGAGTCCCGATCAGTTTCATCAACCAAGAAAAAGCGCTGTCATCTGATTTCATTGTTGTACCTCAACTCGCTGAAGCTGAACAGACGGACGGTTAATCATAGACGAAGACAGACGGAAACAAACGGTCACAATAATAATTGTGGTCACACTTCCTGCAACCGCCGCATAGAAAGCATGGGTGAATCCCCAATAGTGTGCCAGCGTTCCGGCAATGACCATTGCCGCACTGCTGCCGAGCACTTCACAACATTGCAGCAAGGTAAAATTGGTTCCTGGCTGAATAGCATCCTGTTTGCTATCACCTTCGCTCCAGCACATGAAACAAGAGAAGAAAGAGACGCAGCTCAGATTGAAGAAGAAACCTTCCAACATAAAGAAGATAAAGACCATGGTGGGATCTGTTGATGATACCGTGAGTGAAATCGCCAGTCCTAACCAACATAACGCACTGGCAATCAGCCCACTTAATGCCAAAGTCGGGCTGGAAAACCAGCGATGAAGAAAACCCGCAGCCAGCGCTCCGGTAATATAACTGATA
This sequence comes from Photorhabdus thracensis, assembly GCF_001010285.1. Classification (GTDB taxonomy): domain Bacteria; phylum Pseudomonadota; class Gammaproteobacteria; order Enterobacterales; family Enterobacteriaceae; genus Photorhabdus; species Photorhabdus temperata. The sequence continues at coordinate 1,179,761 of NZ_CP011104.1, forward strand.
ATTAACACACTACCGGAAATCAGAGCAATAAGTTCCAGATTAACGCCCATGTCTACGAGCAGAGGCGATATCAATCCAGCGCCAAGTGTGCTGGCAAACTTAAACAACAATGCCATCAGAATAACCGGCAAACTTCCCTGACGACGGAATATTTTCCAGATGGAAGCACTGCCCGGTTTAACGGGAAGCTGCTGATCGATATTGAATTTATCCTTATTAAGCATAAATGGAATATGGCAAACTATCTGAACCAGTAAAAAGAACAGCACCATGTTGTGCCAACCCACAGAGCTGAAAATATAAAGGCTGAGAATACCACCAACCAGCATCCCCAAACTAAACCCAGCAACTTGACCGACATTCACTTTGACATGACGACTGCCGGCAAAAGTGCGCACTGCCAGAGCATCAACCGCAACATCCTGGCTGGCATAAAGAAGATTGATGAATGTGAGTATGATCAGCAAACCGATGACATCAGTTTGTGGACTAAAAAACCACAGAGAAGCGATAGCAAGCAATGAAAGTATTTTAAACAGTTGAATCCAGGCTAATCCGGCAGAAAGTTTGCCAAATCCCCACGGTTTATGGTTTTCAATGAAAGAAGCCCAGATAAATTTGAATGCCCAGGGTAACATGCATAAACCAATAAGGCCGATAAACTGCATATCAGCCCCTTGTTGCCGTAAGATCCCCGGCAAAGCAAAAATTGCCAACCCCAAAGGGGCACCTTGCGCGCAATAAAGGCCAAATAAACCAACAAGGTTATGATTATATTTCATGATATTTCCTAAATTTATTGATTGCGCGAATGATGCCATAACGCATCAATATGACTATTGATATAGTCAAATAAAGCTGAAGATTGATCATTGAGGTAAAAATGCCCGCCATCAAACACCTTCAGTTCAAATTTCCCTTTAGTTATCCACTGCCACTGCGCCATCTCTTCCGGAGAAACTTCCGTATCGCGTTCGCCGGCACAAGCAAATACCGGGCAATCAAGTTGTTGCTGGCAACGGCGTTGATACGTTTCGATAGCCTGAAAATCCGCACGGAAAATGGGCATTAACAACGCCTTCAATTCAGGCATTGTCTGATAATCAATCGCAGAACCGCCCAGAGAAGTAATTTTATTCAGCAATTGCTGCTCATCCCGACGGTGATAATCATTACCACTATTTTTGTGTGGCGGCAGACGGGCAGAAACAAATAATGCACAGATTTTTCTACCCTGTTGTTGCATACGCAATGCCACCTCAAATGCCAGCGCAGCGCCCATGCTATGCCCGAAAAAATAAGTCGGACGTAAAGGTAAAATATTCAAGGCCCCGACCAAGCTGTCTGCCAACTGATGAATACAAGTTTGCAACGGCTCGCTAATCCGCGAGCCATGTCCTGGTAATTGAACGGCATAAACCGCAGTATCTTTTGAAATTCCGTCACGCCAGGGGATAAAATATTCTGCTCTGCCCCCGGCATAATGAAAACAGATCAGTTGGCTACCGGTTCCCGGCTTTATCAGTCGCATTGCCCTGTCAAACGATACGTTATCAAACATAGTGAACATCCTCCTGTTGTTTCAGAAATTCACTGATCTCCGGTTGAGGTGGAACAGGATCAGGCACATGCAAACTTTCGGGATTACCAACCTTACTCATTAAGGTTTTCCAAACAGAAGCCATTGTCAGTAAATATTGCGCCATGCGGGGATCAGGCCGTTCCATCTGTATGGCAAATTGCCGCAAAGCATGACGAATAGCCTCAGGCCAGTGCTGATTAGTGATCTGTTCCAGACTTGGGCAACAGTCATACAACGAAACGGCCGTTGGCGGTTTAAAGTAATGAGCCGCCTGTTGTGGTAATAGAGGCTCCCTTACCCCACTGGTTGTACGTTGGCGTGGTATATGGAAACGTGAATTCCACAACACCGGACCATGTGTATTCACCAACAACAAATTACCACTGGGCAGACCGACACATATACGTTGCATAATGTGGAAATGGTTATCCGGATCGCCGGGATCAAGCTGATTCTGCAAATTCAGGGTTAAAGGAATTCCCATAATAACCCCTTGAATCGTGGTATAAGGCGGATAACTGGTGGCCTGCATCAGTAATTGTTTATCCCAGTGATGCGCATCGCCAAAAGCAAAAGGCGTGAATTTTCCTAATGCGCGTCCCAGAATATCCAGTAAACCGCAAATCACTTGAACGCCACAGGTGGCTTCAATAAATAAAGGTTGCTGATGTTGCATAGCCTGTTGCAAATAATCAGTAAATTGCCGTACTGCCGGAACATTCGGATAGTGCGTATTGACTGAGTAACAGCAATTATTCTGGCGAGCCAGTTTCAAACATTCCGCCACATCACGCTGATAAACCGGATGTTCCTGTAAAACATGAATGCCTCTGCTCAACAATTGTTTTGTCAGTTCACTGCCCGCGCCACCGACAATGGCAGAACGTACCACGACACAAGCAATGTCAATATCATCCGGCAACTGGGAAACTTGTTCATACAAAGGTACCTGATATTCAGCCGCCAGCCGCTGCGAGCGCTCACTGCCACGGGCAATAATGCCCGCCAATTCAAAACCGGGAAAATGTGTTTTAAATGCTGACAAATAAACCTGACCGAACAGCGTACCACAGACGACAACACGTAATGGACGACTCATAGTTCCCCCTCAACATAATCTGCACTTTGACGCTGTTTCATCTCTATCTGCCAGTATTCAAAGGCCCCCATGTGCTCAAGCCCTGACAATAACTGCTCTGCATCAGCTAAATCAGATAGCCATTTCAACCCTGATTGTGGTGTTTTGAGCATCATATCCGCCGCCAATGCAGCAACGACTCCGGTAAAACGGTAACTATCAGTAAAACGCCCTCTGGCAATGAGAGTAACGGGTTGCCCCACCAGTACGCCTTCTGCTTCCAGCAAGATATGTTGCTGTTGACCATAATGATGCGTTAGTTCTTCACTCTGGCTGATCAGCTGTTTAATTCCCTGCTCACCATTAAATTGATCTGTCAGCAATAGCTGACGATCTGCCAGTAAATTAAATGCAGCGAAATCAACCAGATTGAGTTGACGGGCAACTCTTTCCAACTCAAAACTGAGATATGGCAGGGCATCAAATGCCCTGTTAGCGGTTTCAGGCTGAACATTTTTTTCTATTGCTGCCCGTTGTAGCGTTCCTCCAGATAAGATATGACCTGCTTTACCATTCTGTTCATTCAGGCTATCAATAAAATCAATGGCGGAAGTCACCGTAAAAGGTTCTATTCCGCCAATATATGACCGCACTTTACCCATTGTTTTCAGCCGGTTCGCGGCTAAAAAAGGTAAAATCGAGGCAAATCCCGGAACATATCCCGCGCCCAAGACACAAGCTGATTTCTGTAATAAAGGCGCTAATTTCTCATCTGAGGCTAATTGCCGCCAGACAACCGGTTCTCCCGCAACATCCAGATAGTGCGTTGCCGAAGCCAATGCTGCTCTGGCAATTCTGTCCTGAATTTGCGAAGCAGGACCTGCGGCATTAATGATCAAAGAAAATGGCTGACAAAGTTCAGTCAGTGCTTTTTCATCAAATAAATCTATCTGATGATAATCAGTTAATTCAGCACAGGGACGACGCCCGGCACCCGACACCTGATAACCCAATTGGTTTAATGCGGCAACGACAGAACGGCCTACTGCGCCCGTAGCGCCTATTACCAGAATTTTCCTATCCCAATTCATTTAGCTTACCTGCGCTTTGCTCTGCTCAAGATGGTTTACCAATGGCATCACATTATCTGATTTAATACAGTCAAAATGGTCACCATTCAGTGAAAGATAATTCACGTTCCCAAGACAATATTGCTGCCAGAATTCTTTCATGTCCTGCTGGAGCGCAGGCAGCAAATAAGTATCACTATTTTGGCAGGCAAACGTCAGATCACCGGCAAAATAGTCTGGCTGATAACGGCAAACACCCCGAATGCTGTGACGGAAAACAGAACACATCCGGATCAACTCTTTCTCAGCAATCTCATTTTTACGAATAGCGCTGACTAATTGCTGTAAACGCTGATCTTCCGGGATATCTACCACCGCCATATAAGCATCGGCAAAGGCATCCATTCCGCGAGCACGGGCATATTCAGCGACGGAATGACGATCAATTACCTCTGGTTTTTCCGCCAGCAAAGCTTCATAGACGGTTTCCAGTTGTTCCTGAGGCAACGGCCACGGACACTCCACTGACAATCCCCAGATAATCGCCATATCTATCATCAATGGATCATCAATCAGGTAAGGGATCTGATAACTGCTGGCAATCGTGACTGAAGCAACAGGTGTCTGATTTTCCATCGCCTGACGCGCCATTTCAAAAGCCAATAACCCCCCCATGCAGTAACCAAATAAATGGCAATTGCCAGGCAAAGATTGAATATCACGCAGATAATGCCGTGCCAGTTGAGAGATTAACTGCTCAGATGGAATTTGCAGGAAAGCTTCTGTATCTACCACACTCAAGGCATAAACCGGCCCGGAAAGTTTTTCAGTCAAAGGCAGGCAAGGCAATACCGTACCACTGCCTTCATGCAGAATAACGACCGGATCACCATGACCTTCCTTCAACAACGTCAGACAAGCATGGTTATCTGATGCTCTCTTATCCTGCACTGACTGTGTACGCAAAAATGCCGCCAATGCACGAACGGTTGGCTGCTGTAGCACCTGACGCAAACTGCCTTCCCACGGAACGTTATTTTCCCCAAGCTCCTGACGAATCCGGCTCACCCACTGCGTTATTAATAATGAGTCACCGCCGCTGGCGAAGAAATCATCATCAAGACCAATATTATTATGCCCAAGCAGTTCCCGGCACAACGTCAGTAAGGTCTGTTCCAGTTCGTCACTGCTGTTGCTTTCTGCTACTGGTTCATTCCTGCTATGCTCCGGTAAATCCGGCATACCTTTACGATCAACTTTGCCATTAGCTGTCACCGGCAGGCGATCAAGTACGGTAAGGCGAGCAGGTACCATATAAGCAGGCAGTTGTTGTTTTAATGACGCCAACAATTCTGTGCTGCTGCATGGTCTACGGTTGAGATTAAATTGCGCCAAAATAAAACTCTGCCCCAGCTGATAAAGCGCATCTTCTGCGGGCGGATAAGCCCATAACGTCTCCGCCCCCACATCGTTCATGGCATTAAGCCAGTTTTTCTGCGGCATAAACGGCGAATCCAGCTCCAGCCGTTCATCGGCAAAATCACTCAGACCATGCTTAAATTCCATAGAAGTCATTAACTGGTAATTATCCCGGGTCGCTTCAATAACCAACAGCCATCCATCCGGTGCCAGTAACTGGCGCAGATGCTCTAATCCCTGACGGGCAATAACCGCATTGTGCAGAACATTAGAAGAGACAATCATGTCAAACTGACCACAATCCAACCCTTGTTCTACCGGTGTACGATTAAAATCAAACAACCGGTAACGAACAAAATCAAACTGCTGATAACGTAATCTGGCCTCATTCAGGAAGAATGGCGAAACATCGGTAAAGGTATATTCGACTTTCCAGTCTGCCAGTTTCGGGATCAACACGTTACTGGTGCCGCCCACACCAGCCCCAATTTCCAATACCCGCAGGCAACGCCCTTCTTCATAGTTAATCTGAGCCGCTTTTTGTTCAGCCGCAGCCAGCAACAAGCGATTCATCATTTTACTGATCAGATTGTTTTGGTAAGTTTTGGTCGCCACATCCAGCTTGCCATCAGGGAACAACAAATTCAGCGGATCTTCTTTGCCCTGCAACAATTCTGGCAGACACTGGCTACTGCGTTCCAGATAGGTAAGCAAGCCCTGGTCATCATCCAATGCTGACATCAAGTCATAACATTGTTGCCAACACTGCTTGATTTCATACTCTGAAACATCAGCATTGAGCTGGTAATACTCACCTTGTTGCTGAATTAGCTGATGCTGAACCAACGCTCTCAGCCACCGGCGTGTTAATTGCCGGTTTTCTGCCGCAATACTGCCGTTTTCCATCACAGAGTCGAGGGTAGCGGGCTTTCCTGCCTGTAAAGCACCGACATCTACCAACGCACCCGCCATATGCAACAGAGCCACACGATCAAGGAACCAAACCAGCTTTTCTACCTTTTGCTTATCTATCGTTGCTTCAATATCGCTGGCAACTGAGCGTACTTTTTGTAATGCAATCTCATAGCGCTGATACAGCTTTTCTGCCCGTTCCAAAGAATTTTCTGTCGCCGCTTCCACAAAAGCGTGTAATTCCTGATTATGTTTATCCCCTTTTACGACAACCGCAGCCTGAGCCACACTATTATGTCGTTCCAACACGGCTTCTATCTCACCCGTTTCCACCCGATAACCACGAATTTTTACCTGATTATCACAGCGTCCAAGAAACTCAATAACGCCATTGATGGTATAACGCCCTCGGTCTCCTGTGCGATACCAGCGTTGTCCCTGGCTGTCAGTGATAAAGTGATGGCGGGTTTTTTCTTCATCCTGCCAATAGCCCTGAGCAACACCACGGCCACCAATCCAAAGTTCTCCCGCAACCCAATCAGGACAAGGTTCCCCACGGAGATCCAAAATACGGAACTGCTGATTAGCCAATGGCGTGCCATAAGGAATGCTGTTGTGATAGGTTTTTGCGGGTTCTATCGGCCAGATATTTGACCAAATAGCCGCTTCAGTCGCCCCACCCAGGCTGAACTGATAAGCATCTGGCGCATGCTGATAAATAGCGGTTGGCAAATTAAGCGGGATCCAGTCACCAGACATCATCACACAACGCAAGCTACCAATGGATTCCTTCCCACCTTCAGACAGATAGCGGGTCAGCATCGTCATTTGCGCCGGGACAGAGTTCCACAACGTAACCTGATGCTTATCAATTAGCCGTGCCCATTGTGCAGGGTTTTGTAAATCCTGTTCCTGCGGCAATATCAGCGCGCCACCTGCGCTAAGTACACCAAAAATATCGTAGACAGAAAGGTCAAAACTCAGCCTCGCCAGTGCCAACATGCGGTCAGTCGATGTGACATTCATACGGCGATTGATATCGCTGATGGTATTCAGCGCCGCATCATGGCTTATCATCACGCCTTTCGGCTGCCCGGTACTCCCAGAGGTATAAATAATATAAGCCAGATTATGCGGATCATTTTGCTTCACTGACACAGCAGAAAGGGTTGCCAGTTCTGACACATTCCCGATGCTGGCAGCATTAAATCCCTGTTCCCGTAACTGTTGAGCTAAAACTTCATTATCGGTCAATACTGCACTAACCTGTGCATCAGTCAGAATTTGCAATATCCGTGGCAACGGCTGTGAAATATCAAGTGGCAGATAAGCACCATCAGCGATTAGAATCGCCAAGGCCGCAATAACCTGCTCCGCACTTTTTTCCATCAATACCGCGCTATGTCCACCTTGAGGCAAAAAGGCAGCCAATTTTGTGGCGCGTGTTACCATCTGTTGATAGGTCATCGGCCCACACGCATCAATCAATGCCAATGTATCAGGCGTTTTACCGGCCTGTTCCAAGATACCCTGATGTAATAGCGCCGATTTAATCACTGCCTCAGTTGCATTAACCTGTTGCCGTGTTTTTTGCTGGTACTCCGGCAGATTAATGACGAGTGCCTGACCCCACACATCAACCTGTTCCAATACCTGATATATCGCGCCAGTAAAGCAACTGAACATATCGCGGATCAGATCTACCGGGAATACTCCCTCCATGATATCCCAGTTGATCAATAACCCTCCGTTACGAGCCATCACTTGGCAATCAATCCATACTTGTGGGGTCTGACTGATACCATAGCCAATCTCAATATCCATCGGTAATTGGCTGATAATGTCCTGCGCCTGCTCTTTACCCTCGCCAACTAATGCACTGGTAAATACTATCGGCATTCTCGCAGCTTCTGCTCCCCTCTGTCGCGCCAGCTCACGCATCACCTCAATACCGCTGAATGCGTTATGTTCCAAATCCTGCCACAGTTGCGTCTGTAGATTTTTCACCCGTTCCAGCAATGAGAGGGGCTGACTGATATCCGCGTGCAATAGGCTAACGCTGGTAAAATCCCCAACCATCCGGTGAATATCTTCATGAAGATCACGGCGGTTCATTACTGTCAGATTGAGGCAAAAAGATTTCGTTTCTGACCAGCGAACAAGTGTTTCACTAAATAGCGCCAAAAGCAGTGCAGAAGGAGAGACGCCCTGCAAACGACAATGTTGTTGCAATTGCTCCCACTGCTTAGTAGTGAGTTGCAAATCGTAACGACTGAAACGAGGAACAACGCCACTTTGTACTGGAAGGTGAGGTAATTGTGGGCTGGCCGGCAACTCAGGCAGACGTTTCAACCAATATTCACGCGCGCTGGCATAACTGCGCTGATGGTGGTGGCGGCGCTCAAACTCCATCACATCACGGAAACTGGCCTGCAATGGAGCAAGTTCTGTCTGAGGCTCTTGATAACCTTTTAACAGTTCTGCCAGCAAAATTTGTACACTGAGAAAATCCGCAATCAGCAAATCAATACTGAAATGAAGGCAGGATTTCCCTGCCGCCTGACTGACTTTCAGATCAAATAGAGGCCAACAATCTGTCTGATAAACCCGGTGAGACATGGTTTGCCGAAGTTCTTCCTGCGAAGAGGAATCGCAATCAATAGTAAAACGATCCACTTCCGGCAAAATCTGTTGCTGCCCCTGAACAGTGAATACTGCCCGCAACATATCGTGGCGTTGGATCAGCTGATTCCATACCTGTTCAAGACGTTTAACGTCCCAATGTTCAGTCAGAATCTCAAAATAGCCGTGACAACCCACACCACCATAATCGAACATTGCATGACGCCCGACAAAATAAGCTGACTGCACATCACTTAAAGCAAAAGGCAAATGCTTCTGCGCCGGGTTTACCACAAAATTCTGTGGTTCCTGCCACTCCTGTATTAACGCAATAATTTGTGGTTTCAAATTCTTCAACTGAGCAATAACGTGATGACTCATCACTCCCTCAGGTGCGCGAAACTTCAACGCATCACCTTCCAGCCAGAATTTAGCCTGTTGTTGTTCAAGTTGCAGTAAAAGCTGAACAGCTTGTTGTGAAGCTGATAGCTGTACTGTTTTTTTCTGTATAGTTTCCTGGCTATTCATAAAGAACCTTCCTCAAAAATCATTTCCGCTTCCTCTGCGGGAGTGGATTGTAGTTGTTGTGCCATACGTGCAATGGTTTGCAGGTTAAAAACCTGCCAGAGTGGTAAATCAATGTTATGACGCCGCCTCAGTTCAGAAGTGAAACGGGTTGCAATAAAGGAGTCGCCGCCAAGGGCAAAGAAATTGTCATGAACGCTGAGTTGCGTCAGATTGAGCAATGGCAACAGCACATCTGCCAGTTGTTTTTCCAATGGGCTTTCCGGCAACGTGTCCATAACCTGACTGACAACATTCCGTGGTTGTTGCTCAATCATTTTACGATCCAGCTTACCGTTGTCTGTCAACGGCCAGCAAGACAGCCAACCAAACTCAACCGGAACCGCATATTCTGGTAATTGTGCCGACAGTTGTTGCCGCAACAGCGACCAATCCGGCTCTTGCGATGCCAAGACGCAAGCTGAGAGGGACGGACGCTTGCCGCGTTGATTAACAAATACCAACGCATCTTCAATACCGTCACAATTTTTCAGAGCCTGTACGATCTCACCCAGCTCAATACGGTAGCCGGAAATTTTAACCTGCTGATCACGCCGTCCCAGGAATTCCAGTACGCCTGTTGGGTGATAGCGCCCCATATCACCGGTACGATACCAACGCTCGCCTTGCCAGGAAATAAACTGATTGGCAGTGCGCTCATCATCACCGAAGTAACCCAGCGCCACACCATGACCACCAATCCACAGTTCACCAGCAACCCAATCAGGACAATCCTCTGTTAGTTCATTGACTACCCGGAAACGCTGATTCGGCAGCGGTAATCCATAAGGAATAGAATTCCATTCAGGATCAAGCTCGTCCACTAACCAGTAATTCGACCAAATGGCCGCTTCGGTCGCCCCTCCCATAGAAACCAATCGCACCTGTGGTACCCAACGCTTCAAACGCTCAGGCAATGCAAGGTTAATCCAGTCACCGGAGAGCATGACCAAACGCAAACTGGTAAGGGCATCGGTCTGTTCACCGTTTTCACTCAGTAACAGCGCCATTTCCAGTAGGGCTGGCACACTGTTCCATAGCGTTATCTGGTGCTGTTTTATCAAAGTCAACCAATGTGCAGCATCCTTAGAATAGGTTTCAGGTACCGTGACCAAAGTCCCGCCCGCTGACAGCACACCAAAAATATCCCACACAGAAAGATCGAAATGCAGTGCAGACAGCGCCAGAACTTTGTCCTGTTTACCAACACAATGCTGCCGATTGATTGCTTCAATAGTATTGACCGCAGCCCCATGACTTATCGCTACGCCTTTTGGTACGCCAGTGCTGCCAGAAGTGAAAATAATGTAAGCCAAATCCTGAGATTGTGAATGCCAGGGTTGAATCGCCGTTGTTGTCAGCGGTGACTGGTTAATATCAACAATTGCGACAGATTCCGTCCATTGCAAGTGGCTATCCGCTACAACACGAATCAACCCCGCCTGCTGGGCAACCTGTTCCCGGCGCAGCACAGGCCACTCGACAGAGATTGGAACATAAGCCGCACCCAACCACTGAACAGCCAGTACTGCGACGACTTGTTGATAACCCCTTGGTAACGCAACACCAACACAATCACCCGCACAAACGCCTTGTTCAACCAAAACCTGAGCCAATCGTTGCACATGTTGTTCTAACTGTTGATAACTGACCTGCTGCTCACCATCAATAATCGCTGTTCGATCCGCAAACTGTGTCATCGCCTGCCCAACACGCTGATGCATTGGTGCAAAACTCAATTCCTGATGCGTATCATTAACCCGTTGACGACATTGCTGCTGTTGTCTCGGCAGCGCTACATTCACCTGAGTACGCCAGTCCGGGGTCACACTTAACTGCGTCAGCAAATCACAATATGCGCTGAACATCGTATCAATCATACCTTGCGGGAACAGACCATCAACCACATCCCAGTTGAAACGTAATTCTCCATCCTGCTCATATACCTGATGATCGATCCAAACCTGAGGAGTCTGAGAAATTCCCCAGATAGCCGGCGGGAACGGTTGTGCACTCTCTTGATAAGGCATGACTGCTGCCCCTAACGCACTGGTAAACACGACGGGCATAGCCAAATCGGTAACTTGCCGTTGTTTATTCAATTCACGGATAACCCATACAGCCGAAACATCAGTATGAGCCAGATCTTGCCAAAGCTGTTGCTGTAACCGCTGTGCTCTGTTAAGCCAGTTTTCATCGGCTAAATGGTGACATTCCAGTAACAGAAGCGAAGTGAAATCCCCCAGAATATGGTTGATATCAGGATGTAATGGCTGACGATCAAACAACGTCACATTGATACTCAATGAAGCCGATTCTGACCATTTCGCCAGCACCTGTGCATAACAAGTCAGCAACAAACAAGAAGGCGTCACTTGATAATGCCGGGCTTTTTCTGTCAGAGTTTGCCACTGCTGCCGTGGCAAAACAGATTGCCAACGTTTAAACCGGGGAGTCCCCAATGACTGCGGATCACAAATCAGTGGCAGCTTTGGCGCTTCAGGTAATTCTGCCAGCCGCTCTTGCCAGTAATTTGCCGATTTACGGCTCTTCTCTTCATCAGAAATCACCGTGGTGAGATAATCACGGAAACCAATCCCAACGGATGGCAATACCCCTTCCGGTTGCTGATAAAGCTGCTCAAGTTCGGTGAAGAAAATACGCATACTCAAGCCGTCAAGGATCAAGTTATCCAACCCGATATACAGGCGATTACGCCCATTATCTGACTGAATCAGCGTCACATGGAACAGCGGCCATTGTGTCGGATCAAGTACCCGGTGAGATAAACTTTCCCGCAATTTACTGGTTTCTTCTGACCATTGCTGATCAGAACAGTGGATCACGTCTAGTGCAGGTTTTGGCTGCTGTGGCAACACCCGTTGCATTCCTTGCTCGTCAAAGACAATTCTCAATGCATCATGACGGGCAATCAATGCGGATAAAGCCTGTTCTAACCGCATTGCATCAAAAGGCTGACCTTCGTATTCGTTATAATAATGAGTGGCAACACCACCGAGACGGAAACCAGCCTGACGCCCCATCAGATAGGCACGTTGTACATCTGTAGGCGGGAATGGCTGATAACGTTCACTTTCCTGATGTTGCAGCTGCATCACTTTTGTTTTTGGCAGTTCAGCAAAAGTCATCAATCGAGCAAAATCACGCAACACCGGGGAGGAGAACACCTGAGCCAGTGTGACATCTACAGCCCCTGCTGATTCCAACGCCACAACAATACGGGTAGCATGTAAACTATCACCACCAAGCAGGAAGAAATTACTGTCAGCCATTGGCTCTGTGCCCAATACCTGTTGCCAGATCTTAGCCACCAAATATTCGGCTTTTCCTGACAATTCGACGCCTTGTGCAGATTGCGGAATTTCCTGCTCTGCCCCGTCTACAGTTAATTGCTCAAGTGCTTTGCGATCTATTTTTCCATTAGCGCTCAATGGTAATTTATCTAAAACATGCAAATACTGCGGCAACATATAAGCTGGAAGATAATCTGTCAGATGCTGCGTCAGTTCGTGGCGATTAACTATAACGTTGCCACTACAGTTTTTGCACATCAATAGCATGGAGTTTTCACCCATTACCGTCACAGACTGCACGGGTAAATCACCTTGCAACAACTGCTGTTGCCAACGTTTCTTATCCAGTAGCGGATCTTGCTGGCCTTGTCGCAGATCAGTAAAACCGTTTTCATCTTGCAGCAGTAACACCGTTAATTGTGCCAGTGGGCTGAGATATTGGCTTTCAAACACCAATACGCCACTGCCAGAAGATGCCAATACTTGCAGATCAGAGATTCCCTGACGGATATCGGCATAACGATGCAGTGCATTATTACTGATGACCAAATCGGCACTATAATGTGCCGCTTCTTGCACTGTACAAACCTGGCTCTGATGCGGATAACCTGACAGACGATATTTCGCCAGTTCACGCAGTGAACCGGCCTGTTCAACCAAGCAATATTCAATCTCTAAATCTGATAATAGACCGAGTAACTTGCCTGCAAACAGACCACTACGGCCATTCAGCTCTGCAACCCTGACAGGCCGCTGCAATATTGAGGATAACTGATGGATTTGATCCGCAATAAGGGTAATGACCGCTTCAGTTTCCGGTGAACCAACAACCAGAACTTCCGGTGACAATACAGGATCGTCGATAAGCATCAGTGGGTTCTGTTTCCCCTGAATAACCTGAGCAATCCAGTCACAACCCCCATTAAGCGCCTGATAAATTCCGTCCATTCGTGATGCCAGAACCGGCTTGCTATCTGGTTGCCACCCTTGATTCAACTGCCAGCCTTTTTCACTTTCAGATAACCATCCCTGATGCGTCAACCACTTCAACCACTGAATAAATAGTGGTTGATAACGAGGTATCACCCCTGCCTGTTGATATAGTATTTCTGCACTCTGTGGTTGAGTGAGTGTCAATTGCAAAGAATCAATCAATATCTTTTGCAACAGCGACAAAGCGATATGCTGTTCATCATCCTGACGGCTTTCCGCCTGAACAAATGATGGCATTTCAGGCAATATATCATCAGCTAATGTTGAAGAATCACCCGTGATAACCTGACCTTCAACGAATAATCTCAGATGTTTTTGTGGTTCAGATAAACACAATGCAACGGCTTTACTGATTGCAGGGTGACGTAAAGCCACAGTCTCAATTTCACCCAGTTCAATCCTGTAACCATTCAGTTTAATCTGGCTATCTTTGCGGCCAAGAAACTCAAGGCATCCACCCTGCCAGAAGCGCCCATAATCTCCCGTCCGGTAATAACGCTGCCCTTGATGCAGAACAAACTGAGTATCTGTTTTTTCCCGGTCGCCATAATAGCCCAGCGCTACGCCTTCCCCGCCAATCCACAACTCTCCGGCGACCCAATCAGGGCAATCCCGCTGTTGTGAATCCATGACTCGGTAATGCTGATTAGAGAGCGGATAACCGTAAGGAATTGAGCGCCATTCTGACGGGATAACATCGACATCAATCGCGTTAGACCAAATTGCTGCTTCCGTTGCTCCCCCCATTGCCGTTAATTGAGCCTGGCTTCCGACTTCACGCAAACGGGGAAGCAGATCCAGGCCAACCCAGTCACCGGATAACAACACCTGTTGCAATGACTCAGGCAAACCACGGGGATCACTTTCAGCCGCCACCAGCAACATATCAAACAGCGCCGGGACACTGTTCCAGACTGTTACCTGTTCCTGATGCAGCTGTTCCAGCCACTGTTTTGCTTCCCGCTCATGGCCTACCTCAGGCATAACCAAGGAACCTCCTGACGCAAGAGGGCCAAAAATGTCATATACCGACAAATCAAAATTCAGTGCCGACAGGGCATATACCCGTGTTTTTTTCCGCTGACCATAACGGCGATTAATATCATCAATTGTATTAGCGGCAGCCTGATGAGATACCACCACACCTTTAGGTGTACCGGTAGAACCAGAAGTGAAGATGATATAAGCAGAAAGTTCCGGTTCCCCATAAACCACCTGTGATAATGGCAGTCGCGAGTCACCTGTCTGCTCAATATTCAGAACCGCATCAAACCAACCACTAATAGGCTCCTGATATTCGTTGTTTGTAATAATCAACGAAATATCCGCCTGACTGATGATGGTCTGTAAACGGGCTGATTGCTGCGCGACATCCAACGGAACATATACCGCCCCAACACTCAAGCAAGCCAAAACAGCAACAACTTGCTCTGTACCTTTTGGCAACAGTAATGCCAGATTATCTCCGGCTTTTACTTTTTGCTCTTTCAGCCTGTAAGCCAGTTCCAGTACACCCTGTTCAAGTTCGCCATAACTTAGTCGCTGATGAGGCGTGATAACTGCTGGTGAATCTGCCCACAATGCGGCAATCTCATAAAAACGACGATGCAGCAAACGTGGCGTAAAAAGCATACCATCACGATCTTTAGGCTCTGTACGCTGTTCAATAATTTCCGGCGTGACATAATGCGAAACCGGCTTTGAGAGGAGTTGAGGGTCATCTGTAATTGCGCTGATCAGATGAGTCATAAAACTAAACATTTGATCAAGCATGCCTTGAGGGAATAACCCATCGACACAATCCCAGCTGACTAATAACTCGCCTTGATGTTCCATCACCTGGCAGTCAATCCAGACTTGTGGCGTCTGGGATACCAGATAATTCAGCTCTCCCAGCTCATTACCGTTAAGCAAATCACGGCCAAGATTACTGGTGAATACCACCGGCATAAGAACTTGATGCCCGCACATCTGCGACCAGTCCCGCATAACCTGTATCGCGCTGTAATCCACATGATCCAGATCTGACATAAACTGGCGATTAAGAGCCCGGCTGTTCTCTAAGATGCTGTTCCCCGCCTGCGTATGACAAGCCAGCAACAGTAATGTTGTGAAATCCGCAACTAAATCAGGCAGTTGAGGATGCTCTCCGCGACGGTTGAAAATCGTCAGATTCAGTGTGAAATCCGGCGATTCAGCCCAACCACGCAATGTTTC
Organism: Photorhabdus thracensis; assembly: GCF_001010285.1. Taxonomy (GTDB): domain Bacteria; phylum Pseudomonadota; class Gammaproteobacteria; order Enterobacterales; family Enterobacteriaceae; genus Photorhabdus; species Photorhabdus temperata. The sequence continues at coordinate 1,195,532 of NZ_CP011104.1, forward strand.
AGCAAAGCAATTCGCCAGCAACATTGAAGGAGTTATACCATTGCTGCGGGCAAGTTCCTTCAATGATAACCAACGCTGTTGTTCCAGACTCCACTGACGATGATGGAAATCAGGCTTATCAATATGTTCCGGTTTAACTGCCAGTGGTAACTGAGGCGCAAAAGGGAACTGCTCAACCAATCTTTTTTGCCAGTATTGACGATTGTCGATTAACTGACTATCAGCGGCCTGTTCACACAGATATTGCGGGAAGCTGTAATTTAATTGAGGAAGAAGCACACCCGGCATCAAAATAAGCTGACTGAGCTCTCTCAACAAAATCTGAAGGCTCATAGCATCCGCCATCACCATATCAATATTAATATGTAAGCGACTGCTATTTACGGTATGGCTTACCATCACGCCAAATCCGCTATCAATTGTCAGATCTGCAACTTTAGTTTCCAGACGTTTCCTGAGCGTGAATCTTTTCTCTTCCAATAAACTCGGTGAAAGTTGTTGCCAGTCATAAGATTCAATGGATACCGGCTGGTAAGCCGTAATTTCCCCTTTACCATCACCGGTAATACGCATCCGCAACATATCATGGCGCTGATGTAATTGATTCACTGCCCATTCAATATCACTGTTCTTCAGTAGCGGACAATCCAGTTCCAGATAGACCTGACAAGCGATTCCGCCCAACGTCTGCTCTTTTTGCCGCCCCGTCCAGTAGGCTTGCTGAACCGAAGTGAGTTCAAAAGGCTCGCCATTCCATTTTATAACCGGCTGTTCTGACTCTTTTGAGACATTTTCAGGTTGAGCAGCAGAAAACCAACACTGTTGCCATGCGGCTAATGTTGGCTGTTCGAATAAGGAAGATAATGACAGAATGACATGCTGTTTTTTGCATTCATCCACCAGATCCAACATCTGCAATGAATCAATGCCCAAATTAAGCAAATTATCATCCATTGCTAATGCGTTAGGCTCAGTTCCCAGCACGTCCGCTACCCAATTGATAACGAAATCAAAGCCAGTATGACCTGAACAAGACTCGGATTGCTCCTGTGTTTCCTGTTCAACTAAACGCAGTTCTTCCGGCCAGTAACTCTCACGATTAAATGGATAGAGAGGAAGTTGTGCTAGTGCAAATCGGCTAACCGGCATGTTTCCAGCATATTTAACCCAGTTATAGGATTGCCCTTGTAACCAATCACAAGGATCACTCCCCTTCTCTAACATTTTTATACGATCAACTTGAATTGGCTCAACATGGCGTAAAGACGCAATCAGCGTGGCTAAATTCTGATAGCTGATTAGCACCCGCCAGCCAAAATGATGATGACGTTTCTTCAACCAACCGTTGAGCAGTTCGCCAGCTTGTTCCTGATGATTTTCTAGCAAATCCGCCAGTTGATTAGCCATCTGTTGCAATGCTGATGCACTACAGGCTGAAAGCGGCAATAAACCATTTTCAACAAATGGCACAGGAATAGTGGGGTCAGATAAGTTTGCTTTACTCAGCACTAAACCCGCCATTGTGCCGGTAAAACTGAATGAGCTGATTGCAACTCGTTCTATTTGATGAGATTCAGTCTGTTTACTGTAGCGATAACGTGGCATTAACGCTGACAATTTAGCGCTGAACGAGGCCAGCGTTGGATGACCAAACAGTTGTTGCTGTTGTATCTGCGCCACAGCCCGAACCACAGAGGCCACACCCGCGGCGGCTTCCAAATGACCAATCTGTGCTTTACAGGCGGCCAACGGCAACGGCTGGTGTCGTTTGCCATAAACACTGTCAATAGCCTGTAATTCAATCGGATCACCTAAGGCTGTACCCGTGCCATGCATCTCCAGCAAATCAATATCATCAGGCGCAATATCAGCCTGTTCCAACAACCGCTTAAGCATTGCTGACTGGGCTTGTGGATTCGGAGCAGTCAAGCTGCTACTTTCACCATCCTGAGCGACACAACTGGATTCAATCACGGCCAACACCGGATCACCATCATCCAGAGCCTGTTGATAAGGTTTTAGTAATAGTAATGCCGCACCTTCACCTCTGACATAGCCATCCGCGTCTTCACTCAGCGTAGCGCATCGGCCCTTAGGCGATAACATGCCGGCGTTTATCAATGTCTGTTCAATCTGCGGTGACAGTAAAATGTTAACGCCACCGGCAACAGCAGCGTGGCATTGCCCTTGCTGTAAGCTGCGAATCGCCGTATCCAATGCCACCAGAGAAGAAGAGCAAGCCGTATCAATAGTGAGTGCAGGACCGGTTGTTCCATAGAACTTCGCTAATCGGCCAGAACTTGCACTTGTATTAATCCCAGTAGCCAAATAACTTTTGGCATATTCAGGATTATTCAGTTTCAGTAATTGCTGACCAAACTCACTGCCGCTCTGACCGATAAAGAAACCCGTGTCCGATTGTTTCAGTTGCTCCGGCAACCATCCTGCCTGTTCGAACAGATGCCAACTTAATTCAAGCAATAGCCTCTGCTGAGGATCAAGTAATACGGCTTCCCGGCCTGAAATGTTGAAGAAACGGGCATCAAATTGATCAATACCTTCCAGAGCGCCAATAGGAAGCGCAAACTGACGAAGCGCTGAATTGCCGGGCCTGACAGCTAACTCGCTTTTAGCCAACCATTGCCCATATTGTTGCCATTTGTTACTTGTTTGCCCCGGTAAGCGACAACTTATCGCAATAATTGCAATCTGTTCATTTCTGGTTGATTCAGATTTTGTGGCAGATACCGTGATTTTTTCATCTGATAATTTATCAATATATTTAGCCAACTGAGTAATAGTTGGGTAAGCAAATAAATCAGCTGGGGTTAGATTACAACACCAGATTTTATTTATTTGCTGGCAATAGCGAACTGCTAACAGGCTGGTTAATCCCAATTCAGCAAAACCACAGGCAGGATCTGGGTTATCTAAATGAAGCAAACTGCAAAGAAGCTGATAAAGCCAACCAGGTAAGGAAGAAGCTTCTTTTTTGTCAATATCACACGGCAAAGCAAAGAGCACTTTTAGTTGGCTATTCTCAAAATCAGCCAACATTTGTTTGCGCCGGATTTTTCCACTGGAAGTTTTCTTTAATGCTCCATGAGGCAATAACACCACATTCGCCAGTGAAAGCTGAAAATCCGATGCGACTCTGGCTGCAATCTGCTGGGCAATGACCTGTAATTTAGTCCCTTCAAGGTGGCGATAAACTTCGGCAAAGACAAACAACTCACCGCTTTCTACCTGCTGGCAAGCACAAGCTCCACCAATTTTTACGTCTTCACATCCCATCTCGATACTGGCTTCAATATCATTTGGCATGTAATTTTCGCCGGCGACAATAATAAGATCTTTATGTCGACCACAGATATAAAGCTCCCCCTGCCAGATAAAGGCTAAATCACCCGTCCGCAAATAATGGCTTTTATCTATAGACTGATTAAGACAAGCCATAAAAGTCTGTTGGCTAAGTTCGGGTTTCTGCCAATAACCAGGCGCTTTGGAATCACCATCAACCCAAATTTCACCCACCCGCCCTTCCGGTAATATTTCACCGGTTTCAGGATCAACAATCCGCAGTTTCCATCCACTGACAACCTGCCCTGAACTCACCAGTTCACGGCCATTTTCCGCAGGAACAGCGTAACCGGAAGCAAGTCTATCCGCATCAAAACACTGGCTAATGAATGGCATCCCGGCGGGTTTGCGGCTGATGACAAGTGTTGCTTCCGCCATACCATAAGCGGGCACAAAGCTCAAAGGGTTAAAACCTGATACGGAAAAGTGGCGGGCAAACCGCGGCATAGTTTCAGCCCGGATAGGTTCTGCGGCATTCAATACCATTTTAAGCGAAGAGAGATCGAATTCTGTCGCCTGCTCTTGAGTGATACTATCAATGCACAGTTGCCAAGCGAAATCTGGTGCGGCTGTGGAATTTGCTGAATAATCAGTAATCAGCTTTAGCCAGCGGGCAGGATCAGCCGTGAAATGGCTGGGAGAAATAAAGTTGCAACAACCGCCAGATAATAGTGGCGTCAATAGTCCGCAAAACATGCCCATATCATGATAAAACGGTATCCAATTGGCCGTAATAATTCGTGGCTGGCAATCACGATGTAATTCAAGCAATATCTCATGTTGGGCCTGCATATTTGCATCAAAATTGCAGACAGCTTTCGGCTTACCGGTAGAACCAGAAGAATATTGAAGAAATACCGGGCCATCATTCGGACACATTAGCTCTTTATATTCATTAGCTGATGGTATTTCTAATATATCATTCTCCGTAAGAATATCATCTAGTACAATAACCTGACGACCTATATGCCATTGCCGCTTCTCAATTTCATCAACCGAGCTTTTTAAAGTAATAATATATTCTGGCTGACAATCTGCAAAGATATAATTAATTGTATCCGCTACTCGTCCAAGACGATGACTGGCAGGTAAGTTAACCGGAACAGCCGTAACACCACGGATGATACAAGCTAAAAACCCCAAAATAAACTGAGCATTACCCGGTATCAGAATAATCGCTTTAGCATTTTCGCGGTAACTTATATGGCGTGCAATATAGCTACTGAGACAGATAATATCTTTATAGTTAAATTCTTGTGTATTATCCTTAAGGCAATATCTTAAAACCGTTTCGTTAGGTTGTTTATTTGCATATAAATAAAGAGTATCTCTTACCCATCCTGATAAATTATTCTTATCATTCATACCTTAATTCCTTATAATTATTACTATCATTTAAAATGGTAGTAATAGCAGGCAGTGAAAAATTTATAAATAATGCATAGCATATAAGAGTAGTTAATGAATTTAACTGCTCTTATAAACCACCACAACAGGGATTGTTGTGGTGGTCTGTATAATCATTCAGTTTACTATTTATCAGAACTTAATATTGACTGTCGCACCATAAGTTAAAGGCTCTCCTGCACGACCATACCAACCGTTCTCTCCGGTCATTGGGTCACGCATTGGGAATGCACGAGTAACATAAGTCTCATTTAACAAATTCTTCGCCCAGAATGTAATATCGTAATCTGGTGTTTCATATCCAGCCCGAAGATTCAACAAGCCATAATTAGATTGCTTCTGAGAATTAGCATTATCAAAATAAACTTTACCAGCAATATTATAATCCGCACGGATAAAATATCCGTTCAGGAAACTATAATCTACACCAACGCCATAGGTGTAGTTTGGTGTATTTGCCGGGCGTTTATCTTTATAATCGGTAACACCTACAACTTTTCCACTTTTGTCATAAATACTGTCTTTAAACTCAGTAAAATGAGCATCATTGAAACCTGCATTAGCAGATAATGTCAGCCCCTTAATCACTCTCCAGGAGATTTCCGATTCAAGCCCTCTACTGATTGATTTCCCTGCATTCTGGGTAACGGATTCTGGATAAAATTGCTTTTCAACCTGCTGATCCGTAAAGTCAATCCAAAATAATGCGGTATTCCAGCGCACGGTCTTATCCAACCATTCTGATTTCAGACCAATCTCATAGTTGGTTGTGTATTCAGCATCAAAACGGCGCTGCTCCTTAGGCGCCAAACTGTTAAACCCTCCACTTTTATAACCACGGGCAATACTGGCATATAACATAGCATTATCCGTAGCATAATAATTGACCCCAGCTTTTGGTAACCAGGCATCAAAAGAGAGGTTATCAGTCAGATTTTCTCTGGTTATTCCTGAGAAATTTTCTGTTTTTCCGAATTTCAGATTCTTTTTCTCATAGTCATAACGCAGCCCAGCAACCAGCTCTACATTATCCGTCAGATAATAACTGGTATTACCAAACAGAGCATAATTATTGGTCTTAACGTTGGTATTCTTAACCTGATAACCAAACTGTAACATCCTGTAATCAATATCTAATTTATCATCCTGATTAAAGTAATACATACCAACCAGCCAGTTAAATGGCCCGGTATTTTTGGAGTTAAGACGTAATTCCTGCGAGAAATAATTTTGTTTGCGGTCAATGAATAATTTTGAATGTGATTTACGAGTAAAATCGAGATCCTGATAATCTTTTTTATCTTCTGAAGTATATGCACTAATTGAAGTCAGATCCATACGATCCCATTGATAGACCGCTTTAATAGATCCTTTATAAATATTAGCGTCTGATTTACCTGCATAATCAGAATCTATCGATTTTGTCCCTCTCTTGATTTTATCGAGCGGTGCAAATGAGGCGTTTCCGTTTCTGCGGTTTTGTGCATCAAATGTAGTAATAATATCCCACGGCCCATCTGATGGCTGCCAGCGGATCTTAAATCTGCCGTTAAAATCATTAACATCATTTATATTCTTTTTATTATCATAATCTCGTTTAAAATAGCCATCGCTATTCAAATAACGTAATGCTGTACGGTAAGACCAATCGCCATATTCATCAATACCACCACCTAAAATAGCAGTAGTCTGCAAACGATTATAATTACCATATGAGAAACCAAGTTTCCGTTCCGTTACCGGATCGGGATCTTTGGTAATGATATTAATAACCCCCGCTTCAGTATTTCGGCCATATAATGTTGCCTGTGGGCCACGTAATACTTCAACGCGTTCAATATCCAGTAATTCGGTATCAAATGAACTGCTATACACACCATCAGTAAAGAAACCGACCGCTTGTTCTCCTTCCATTCCAGGCGTCACACCCCGCAATGAAATAAACCCAGCATCAGATGGGTTACCTGCTTTTATCATATATAAATTGGGAACTTCTGAAACAACTTCATAAAAGTTTTCAATCCCTTTCCGCTCAATATCAAAGTCAGATAATGCCGTCATACTTATTGCTGTTTTTTGCTGATCCGCAGAAACTTTCTCCGCAGTTACAACAACAGTATCCAACGAATCAGTTTTGCTATTTTTATTTGCCAAACTCTGATGAGAATAAAAAACAGATAACACAGCAATAGTGGTTACGCTATGCTTTAACATAGATAGCTAATCTCCAAGAAGAAGCTGGTATAGGCATTCAGTAATACCGGCAAAAACGCTTTTACCATCCATTAGTAAAAAACTTGAGGAATTATATAAACAACTAAAAAAAAATGCAAATGCAAATGATAACCACTTGCATTATTGTCATTGTGAAGAAAATAACACACCTCAATTTTTAATTCAACTTATTGTTTTAATTAAGATTAACTATTATCCAAATTTGTTAAGGCGGTTAAATTATTCAGCTCTAAGACACAAACTGAGCCCTTGCCAAAACACAGAACATGCTCAAATACTTAAATCCCTATTGATATTAGGCTATTTTATTTACTGTTTTTTATAGTAAAGAGTAAATCTAGGCAATATAAAATAATTATTTGCCCACTCAATATATTTCAAGCATTTCATTATTATCCAGTATAAATACACAATAATGATGAAAATAGAGAAATATATAGATACGGCGTATTGTTAATATCATCAGCCTGACGCTATTATATCCAATAAATCAAACTCAAATTTACTGATAATAAACGTGCAGCCATCACTTCGACTCATTTTTTCTAACAATAGAAACAGTGGCTACTCCCCGCTCCACTCTAAAACTGTCACAAAAAACCGATGTTTCTCGCTAATCCACTTGCTGACTAAGCCGTTCAGCCAGCCCGCTTCGCCTTTGAGTCGGCGTCTGGATAGCCTGACGCAATACCGCCTCATATGCATAAAGGGTCAGCTTTTCTCTGGCGCGGGTTATCGCCGTATAAACCAGTTCACGGCTGACAACCGGTACAAACTGCGTTGGCAATACCAGAGCCGTATGCTCAAATTCCGAGCCCTGGGATTTATGTACTGTCATCACATACGCGGTTTCATGCTGTGGCAAACGACTCGGCTGAATCCCTTTAATCTGCCCATCAGGCAGTTGAAAATACGCACGCAACTCATTATTTTCATCCCTGAGCATAATGCCGATATCGCCATTAAACAGTCCCAGTGTGCTGTCATTACGGGCAATCATGATTGGCCTGCCTGCATAACCACGGCTGAAAACCCCGGCAGGGCGACGGATCAGTCCCTGACGATGCAATAGCTGTTCTATTCGCTCGTTAAGCCCACTGACACCGAATGGCCCTTCTCTGAGTGCACACAGCAGACGATAGCGGTTAAATTCAGCCAGAATCTCTTTTGCAGGTGCCTGCTTTGCCACCAGTTGCAAATAAGAGTGGTAACCCGATACCGTTTCTGTCAGCAACCGCTGATAATCTTCATCCCCAGACAATGGGTAGAAACAGATATCATCCAATGGCTGTTGCAGAATAGACAGCGCTTCCCGACTCTTTCCCTGATTAACTGCCGCGGCAAGTTGCCCAATTCCCGAATTTGCATCAAAGCGGTAGCTTTTACGCAACAGGCACAGACGATCGCGAACCTCTGGCGCATTTTCCTGATCGCCTGCAACCAAATGGCATCCCGTCAACCGACTTAGCTGTTTTGCTCTTACAGCGCTGTATCCCAATTCAGCAAAACGGCAAATATCGCCCAATACAGCTCCAGCTTCCACTGACGCCAATTGATCACGGTCACCCAGCAGAACGATTTTCGCCTTGGGTGGCAATGCATCAATCAACCTGGCTATCATGGGTAAATCCACCATTGAAGCTTCATCCACCACCAGCACATCCAGATTCAATGGGTTATCCCGGTCATAACGCAATCGCTGGCTATCAGGTTGAGCTCCCAACAACCGATGAATCGTCTGCGCCTGATCTGGCATAGATTCAAACTGTTTCTCTGTCAGAGGCAATTTTCTAACAGCACTGTTAAGAGATTCAGTCAATCTGGCAGCCGCTTTTCCCGTCGGAGCCGCCAGTTGGATAACCTGCTTTTTATCCGGATTAAGTTTAATTAAGGCAGCCAATAACTTAGCAACCGTTGTCGTTTTTCCGGTTCCCGGCCCACCAGAGATAACCGAAACTCTGCTAGTCACCGCTACAGCGGCAACCACCCGTTGCCAATCCACTGTTTCATCAGACAGTATGAATAATTCATCCAGAATGGTTCTCAGCTGCTCTTCCTGAATACCATCGGTTGATTGATTAGCGGAGAAAAAAGCGGCCACTTGGCACTCACTTTGCCACATCCTCTGCAAATAGAGTCGATCATGAGAAAGCACAACAGGCGTTGGTTGAAAACCACTACTGACGGCAGCACAATTTTCCAGTGCCGCCAGTAAACTCTGCTTATCAGGTCTTCCCGCAATCTGCCATAACTGCTCCGCAAATTCACGATGTCGCCCATCAAAAAAATGTTCAGGTGTTATTCGGTTAACAGGCAAGCAAACGTGGCCGGTACCTGTTTCAACACTCAACAACGCCATTACCAACAACAGAACAGGATCTTCATCCTCAATCAATGTATGAGCAAACTGTAAATCCAATGAGCGCAGGAGCCGGAGATCTACTGCCTGTCGTAATAACGAAATCATCAATTTTTCTCTTTCTCAGGCTGTTCATGACCACGGAAAAGCAGATCCAAAGCATCCACAAACTCAGCCGCAGGGCAACAACTGAAAATACCATTCCCCGGTTGTTGTTTATCTATTCCCCTCAGGAACAGATAAATCACACCGCCAAAATGTTGCTGGTAATCATAATTAGCCAACCTGTGACGCAGGTAACGATGCAGTGCCAGTGTATAAATCTGATATTGCAGATCATAACGATGCTCAATCATGGCTGTTTCCATCGTTTCACGGGTATAAGCCTGACTCCCCTCGCCCAACCAGTTTGATTTGTAATCCAGTACATAAAACCGGCCTTGCCAACAGAAGACCAAATCAATAAACCCTTTCAGCATCCCTTTCACCTGCTGAAATTCCAGTTGAGAACAGCGGGCAGAAACAGGGTCGTAACGACGCATCACCGCATCCAGTTCCTGAGATTGCAAAAGCTGTTCAACCGGCAGATAAAACTGCATTTCATCCTGTTGGTGATGAAGCGGAATTTCTGCAAGCTGTATACCTTCATCATTCAATGGAGTGGTAAAAATATCTGCCATCCACTGTTGTAATACCCCACTCCAGTGTTCATCAAACCCGGCTGATTTCAGTTGTTCTGCCAACCATTTCTCATCAGGCAATTGGCTGAAATCAAGCGCTTCCAGAATAGAGTGCAAAAAAGTCCCCGCAGAGGCTCCCCGTGGAAACGTATGTGGTGTCATTTCAGGTTGTTCTGCTATTTGTTTTTCACCACTGGCATCAACATCCAACTTTGGCGCGATAGACTGAACAATGACCTCAATAGTCTCTTCCCCAACAATACGGGGAGAAGTATTGCCATAATGAACAGCAGAGTTTTGTAGACCAGAATAACTGGTGATCCGCCAATCATCCTGAATCCTGCGATTAAACTGCCTTGCCAACAGCAATAAATCATTTTGGCTTTGTGATTTCCATGGACTATCATCAGTATCACTGATTGAGGAGACAATAATCCCATCTCCATTTAATTCTTTAAGACATTTCGCCAAAAAATCAGCATCACCTTTAACTCCCTTTTGGAGCAGGTAACCCAGAGCACACTGATGCAGATCAGTATCCCCGGCCTTTTTCTTATTGCCTTTTATCAGTGGAGCCACACCGACACTGCAATGGTAAACAGAGCGTGTCAATGCGACATAAAGCAAACGCAAATCTTCTGCCAGCCTTTCTTCTTCCGCCAATTTGATCGTTTCCTCATCAGGGAAAATATCAAGGCAAGCATCAAAATTTGTACGATCATGATATATCGCCTGTTTCTGCGCCCTGAAATTACAGACAAATGGCAACCATACCAGCGGATATTCCAATCCTTTAGATTTATGAATAGTACAGATTTGTACCAAATGGCGATCACTTTCCAGCCGCATCTGCTGATTTTCCGACTGTGGATCAGGATGAGATATTTGTTGAGCCAGCCAACGAGTAACCGCATGTTCACTGTCGAGTTGTAGAGATATCTCCTGTAATAACTCACTAATATGCATCACATCCATCAAACGCCGTTCACCCTCATAACTGACAAGCAAATTTTCAGCAATATGATGGTTTGCTATTACCGCCCGTAACATCGGTAACACACCACGGCGTTGCCACAGGCGGAAATAACCATCAAATTCATCAACTAACTGATCCCACGCCTTTTCATCATGATTCAGCTTGTCTATCTGACGAGCAGTCAAACCAAACAGACCACTGGCAAGCGCACTTCTCAGAACGCGTTCTTTCTCTGGCGACAACACGGCTTGCAGTAGCCAAAGAATATCCTTTGCTTCTGCGGTATCAAATACACTTTCCCGGTTAGAAAGAAATACAGAAGGAATAGATAACAAGTTAAGCGCATTACGGATCAGTATGGCTTCCTTTCTGCTACGCACCAAAACAGTAATGTCGGCAGCAGCCACAGGCCGGGAATCATCGCCCTTATGCAACAGAGCACGTCCTTCACTACCAGCCTGCAACCAATCACGAATTTGCGCAGCGCAAAGCCGTGACATCGTTTGTTCATAATCTCCGGTAGAAATACCCTCTCCTGGCTGTAACCAGAAATTTAACGCTGCCTGCTCTTGACCGTCATAACTAAAAGAAAGCCCTCGGTTTTTCTCTGCCGCGGAAACCTCAATAAAAGGGATTTGTTCAAACAAAAATGGATTTTCTGAACACATAAACAGCTTGTTTACTGCCTGTACCATTGAGTAGGCCGAGCGCCAGTTTGTCTCCAAAGTATAGTGAGCACTTACTTGAGAGCGGGCACGAATATAAGTGAAAATATCTGCACCACGAAATGCATAAATAGCCTGCTTAGGGTCGCCGATAAATAGCAACCCATTTTCAGGCTGATCGCCATAGATGGTATGGAAAATCCAGTATTGCTGTGGATCGGTATCCTGAAACTCATCAATCAACGCAACCGGATAGCGCTGGCGGATAGTTTGAGCAAGCAAATCACTGCCTGGGCCTTTCAAAGCATCATCAAGACGGGTTAGTAAATCATCAAATCCCATCTGACCGCGCATTGACTTTTCCTGCTGGATTGACTGACGAATCTCAATAATCGCTCTGGAGATAATCAAATCACGTAAAGTTAGTGGTTGCTGATATAAATCGTCAATAACCACAAAAAGTGAGTGTTCAGGGACGTCTCCTTTTTTTGTCTTTTCTACTAATACCGACTGCCGAAATTTCTCCAACTCTTTTGGCAACTGGTAATCCTCTGTAGGCTCCTGAGCCCAATCAGTGACTCTGTTCAGCCAATTAGGTAAGTGCTTACTACTATAACTCCTTTTATCTACACCGGAACCCGCGATCAAATCATGTAATTCTCCAGCAATTTCATTCCATTGGCATTTAACACCACTGATCAGCTGGATAATTTTCTCATGACGGCTTAACAGCGTTTCATCACTGTCTGGCGCATCAACAATATGTGGCATATCCCCTTGTAAATAAGGGTGTAATTCAGCTAACAGCGCTTCCGGCCCACTCCATTCCTGGCTGATGACCATTGCCATTGACAACGGCAATGGATAGCAGTAACGCCGCCAGAAATCAGCACACCCTTGTTTTTCCAATGGATGTTGATCCTGAATTAATGTCTGTTCAAACAAAATCCCAGATTCAAAAGCATTATGCGCCAACATTCTCTGACAGAAACCATGAATGGTATAAATCGCGGCTTCGTCCATCTGCCGTTCTGCGGCCAGCAACCAAATAGCCGCTTGCTCTTTATCCGGAATTTCATCCAATAGCTGTTGATAGTCAGGTTCTGCGCCTTCTACTTCGCTTCGAATACAAGCCAGGCGAAGTTTATGAATATTTTCACGGATTCGGCCACGCAGCTCATCTGTTGCTGCTTCAGTAAACGTCACCACCAGAACTTCCTCCACGCTTAAAGGCCGTGGAAAAGCAGCATTTTTCCCCAATCCAAGTAGCAAACGGAGATATAAAATGCCAATGGTGTAGGTTTTACCCGTCCCGGCAGAAGCTTCGATCAGCCGCTGACCATTCAGCGGCAGAGTTAATGCATTAAGCCGATGGACAGATATCTCTGTACTCACTGAGTTCTTACCTCAACAGGTAACTGTTTCTGAAGTTCAGTGACATTATGATAAGTTTTCCAACCTTTCAATTTCGCATACCCATCCGGGTTTGCTAATTTGCCAATCACTTGGGAAATAAATGACAGTCCGCGATGTTTGATTACCGCATCCCGATAGAAATTAATCAGTTGCTTCTGTGTGGTTTTCTTTAGTGCCTCAAGCATTTTATCTCGGCTATCAAAACTAACGTTATTGCGGCTAAAATCACCGGAGAAACGGGCAACTTCAGCATAGAAAGTTTGTGGCGGCTGCTGCCGTTCATTAATCAGCGCATTTTTATACTGCTCAAAATCAGTTTGAGACATCGTTTTCAGTTTATCCGCTGCTTTCTGATAGAAATCCAGATAACGCTGATTCAAGTATTTTGGTTGTTTACTGTTACTTTGCAGCAGGAAACCCAACCCCCACTGTTCCCCAACACTGGTATTGAAGGCAAACACCGCATACCCCAATTGTTCCTTTGTTCTTAGCTGCTCATAGAACCAAGGCTGAAGCATATTGCTTAACAAGCTGGAATAAACATAACCTTCTATACGGTCATACCCAGTCGGAATATAAACTTCGGCTAAAGCACCGTCGGTGCTGCTGCCAGCACGCTGGAAATTAACCGGGTAATTTTTATCAATCACCACCTTATTCCCACTCCACCAGTGACTTCCTTGATTCGCCAGTTGATGATGGGCAGATTCAGCAATCACTTTGCTCTGCTGTTCGGTCAGGTTTCCAATGATCATCATCTGCAAAGCAGCGTTTTTGATCATCTCATAACGATACTCAACAATCTCCTGAACAGTGATGGTTTCCAGCTCTTTCAATCGAACAGATTGTTCAGTGTAAGGCACCCCAGAAAGGCGCTTCAATGGCTGCATAGCCATTTCATAAGCTTTACCGTTATTAGAAACCTCGATCTGTTCACGATACCAGGATTTAGCTTGTTCCAGTTGACTCTCGGTTGGCGTAAACGCCGTGTAATTACTGATTAAAGAGGTTAAGAGTTGCGGCAGATTCTGAGTGTAGCCACTGACGCCTAATTGCAATCCTTGCGATGCGCCACTGGAGATACTCATTCCTGCAACGGAAGCCTGATAACCAAGCTGGTCAAGGGAAAGCCCTGCCAAATAATCAAGCAAAGAGCTAGTTACCTGCTTGCGGGCACTATTCAGACTTTCTGCATGGCGCAAATCAAGAAGGATGCTGGCTTTAGGCTCATCAGCAAAATATTGGCTCGGCATATAGAATAAACGGAGATTCTGCTGTTCAAGAATCATCTCAGGATGCTTCTGACTTTTATCTGCTTTTATCAGTTTCAAATCGTTAGGAATATAGGGATTTGGCTCCGGCAGAGAAAAGTTCATCTGTTCCTCTAACTGCTGCCATTTTGACTGCTGCTGTGATGTAATTCGATCAACCTGATAAGGTGCCTGGACAAAATAAGCCTGTTTATTGTGCGGCTCTTTTGGGCTGATATACCAGATACGGGCGTTTTCAGGCGTCAACTCAGCAAGCCGGCTGGCAATTGCTTTCGGATTATAATCATCAGCCACATAGCCGGAATTCAGTACATTGGCAACAGGAACTCGCAACATAGCATCCGATAACCATTCGATATAATGCATATCACGAACGATAGAGCCATATTGGAAAGAGAGCTTCAAAACCTTAGCGATCTCATCAAAATAGCTTTTCTGAATGCCTTTTTGTTTTAACAAATTAATATAAGCAAAAATAGCCGCAACAACCTGATCACGCTGCTCAAGTCCTTTGTCTGTCAACGTCACATAGATAAAAAAGATGCCTTTGTTGCGGTCAATCATCGGTGCCGCCCCTGCGTTGATACTTTCAGCCAACCCCTGGGATTGCAGCCAGTCTGATAATGTATTCAAACTGCGGTTACCTATCATATAACCGAGATATTCATCCGTTTTACTGCGAAAATCAGCACTGTTATTGTCAATACTGAACTCCAGTTGTAACGCTTTTTGCGGTTGAGCAGGAACATAATGGATAATAATTCCTTTCTCTTTTTCCGTTACTGCCGGGACGGTAATCGCCGGCACACTCGCTTTTCTGTCCGGTATCCGGCCAAAAGTATTAACTGCAATTTGAGCCAGTTTATCAATAGGCTGATTACCGTAAATGACACCTTTCATCAGATTGGCTGAATAATAGTGCTGATAGAAATCCACCAGTTCTGTCTGTAATTTACTGCCCGGTTTATCTTTCAGCGTTTCCAGATTACCACCAGAAAAACGGGCATTTGGATGCTTAGGATTCAGGGTTTCTGATCGTATTTGAGCACCCCGCATCCCATCGCGAGAACGCGCCATTGTCAGTTCCGCATTGACCGCGTTTCGCTCCCGATCTGCGTTTACCGGGTCAAGCAGCGGTTCAGCCAGTGCATCAGCCAGACGATCTGTTGCATCAGCTAACGCTTCATTTTCTACCTCAAGGTAGAAAGCCGTACGGTAAGAGGCGGTGCTGGCATTATAGCTACCGCCGTGCTTTTGCAAAAACTCAGATAAACTCCCCGACTGTGGGTAGCGCGCAGATCCCATCAGAACCATATGTTCCAGATAATGTGCAAGCCCAAGCTGGCTGTCAGGGTTTTCCATACTCCCAACCGGAATCGATACCGCTGCCAGAGATTTTGTCGCCTTCTCATCAGACACCAGCAAAACCGTCATATTGTTTGCCAATTTGATTCCCTGATACTGACGGTGATCATTTTCGCTTTTATAAACTGTCTCTTGCAGTGGCTGCCACTGTTGTGTTTGCGCATAACCTGCCGTTCCCCAAAAAAGCAGGAACATCACAGCAAGCATACGGACAAGATGTTTATACATTATCGGATATTCTCCCTATGTGTTCTGATATCGCGCTATCGGTAACAAATAACTGAGCGCTTCCTGTTTAAGTTTTGCTAAAAATGATTTATCAGCTTGCCTGAAAGCCCGCTGAACATAAGGATCATCACCTTCCCCTCTGCGTCCTTGATCCCCAATCCATACTTTCAGTAACTGGCTTTCGGCTTTTGATTGAATTTCATCACTGCAATCAATCTCACCCGTTTCTTTATTCATACATGTTGAAAGCCACACCCAACCACTTTTACAAAACAAGGGCAAAGGCGTTGATCTTCCGCGCTGATAACCTTCAACCAATTGCTTCAGGTAATCTTCCGCTTGTTCTGACGGTACCGGGGCAAAACACCATTCGCAGTTATCGCGTCCATAACTGCGGCTTTCTCCCTTACCACCCGCAAGACAGTAAGCCAGATGTTCAATCCACAACTGCATACCATCATTTGCTGTCAGACCAGCTGGCCGCCAACGCAGCAAACCATCCGGCTGCACCTTATTAATTCGCCCTGTCAGAATGACTTGCCCTAAATCATGATGTAAATCGACAGAGAAAGTCTCCATTTGCTGTTCGCGAATTTTATCCGCCAGCGGTTGCATCTCTTTTTGCTGCTTCAACCAATAAACTTCACCAAAAGCACCAAAAGGCAGCCCTCCAGCAGCACGAAGTCGGTTGAATAGCGGCTCAGGAGATTGTTGTTCAATGAGGGTATTCAACAATAGCTGATTAAATTGATAACGCTGAAGGTTATCCAAAACAAAAGGTTCTTCCTCAGGTAACTCTGTTTCTTCAATAACAAAATTTATTTTCAGACAACGCTGGAAAAAAAACCGAACGGGATGACGGTAAAAGCGGATTAAATCATCAAGTGTAATGTCCTGAATGTGTTCCGTTTCGACAGGCTGACAAAATTCAGAATATGCAGCACCTTGCTCAGTCGCTGCCGGTAGCCACTCTTCTGCATAACTTTGTTGGTAACTGCCCGGTATAAAGTTCTCCGGCGCAAATGGAACCCGGGTATGAAGAGACAACAGATGTTTTCTGATATTAGCGGCACTTTCATCAACGTTCAGTTTTTCATTGCCTGGCAAGCAGAAACTCTGGCAAACATAATCCAGCAATTCATTGACCAGCACTGAAGGATTGCATTCCGTATCATCACGAATGGATTTACCAATGTAACTGATATAAAGAAACTGTTCAGCGGATATCAGCGCTTCAAGGAATAAATAGCGATCATCATCCCGCCGTTTTCTGTCTCCCCTTTGGCTTTTTTCTGCCATCAGGTCAAACCCAAGCGGTGGAATTGAACGGGGATAAATACCGTCATTCATTCCTAATAAACAGACAACTTTAAAGGGGATAGAACGCATCGGCATCAAGGTACAAAAATTGACAGACCCAGCGAGAAAACGCTGACTTATTTTTTCATCATCAAACCGGAGAGCCAATTCATCCCGTAACAAAACCAGTGGCACGATTTCCTGATAGTGGGCATTCAAACCATTGCCTATCACTTTCTGCCACTGCTGTTCTATCATTGCCAGTACTAATTCAGTTTCACTGTCTGCGATAAAAAATGCCTCTAGCAATTGCTGACAGACAGGTAACCACCCCATTAACGTCTGGCTCTCACCCAGAATTTTGCGCCAGTAGCTCAATTGCATTAAAAACTCAGCTAATTGACCGGCAAGCTCCGCCGCTAAGCCGCTGGATTCATCATAAGGCAATACCTCTTTCCAAGGACCTGACCGACTATCCATGGCATAACCCAACAACATTCTGGTCAGTCCAAAACGCCATGTATGCTGGCCTGTCACCGGCAAGGACAACTCTTCCACATTGTCGTCATCCAGCCCCCAGCGAACACCGGATTCTTCAACCCAACGCCTTAATAAACGTAAACCATCTTCATGAATCTCAAATTTATTCGCCAGTGCTGGAACTTCCAGCAATGCTAAAACCTGCTCAGTTGTAAAACGGCTTTGAGGTAAATCAAGCAGTGTAATAAATACCTGTAAAATTGAATGTGCTTGACGGGCTTTGCGATCAGAAATTGCGAATGGAATATAACGTTCAGCAGAGACATTACCAAATACCGCCTGAACATAAGGAGTATAACTGTCGATATCTGCGACCATCACAATAATATCCCTTGGCGTCAGTGATGGATTATCTTCCAATAACCTTAAAAGCTGATCCTGTAAAACTTCCACTTCCCGTTGAGGGCTATGGCAAACATGGAAAGACAAAGAACGATCCGAAGGATTAACCAACCGTTTTTGCAGGCTATTTTCAAATGTTTCTTTTGTTGAGCCAATTTGAGCATGATCCTCCAGATAGAGAATATCCCTTTGCAACTGATGTAACATGTTGTCTTGTTCTAATTCGACAAAAGCATGAACATCCGAACTTTGCTCAAGCTGCGACAATAAATAAAGGTTATCACGCCCCAATCGCCCCCATGACGCCAGCAAGGGATTACTAATATCCTGTTCACCTTCATCGTTAAACAGTGATTGAGCATTGCCAGGATCTTTGAAATATTCCAATTCCTGCTTATTTTTATAGTGACGCGGTTTACGACTACTCAGTTTTGCCAGAAAAGCATAATTCTGAATATCTCCCCAGTAATATTTACATGGATTGGTAAACATCAGGTGAATATCAATATGCTGTCCCAGTGCCTGTAAGGCTTGTAAATAAACAGGCGGCAAAGCAGAAATACCACAGATAAATACCCGTTTCGGTAAACAAGCTGAAAGTTCAGCACTGTTTTCCAATATTGAAATAAAACGGCGATACAAGTTAGCCCGATGCCATTGAGGTTGTTGTAGCTGGTGGGTATATTCCGTTAATTCCAGCCACAATCTCTTCTGCCACAACTGATTATCACTCAAACCATCAATAAGCTGCCCTTGCTGCCAGTTTTCCAGCCATTGCGGACGATAAACAAGATATTGGTCAAACAGGTCAGCAACCCGCCCGGCCAATTGATGAATTTTCCGTTTATCAAAATCCTGATCAAGATAGTGCCTGAGTGCGACAAATTCCGCTTCTGGCAATAATTGAGGCAATAACGCCATCAGTTTCCATGTCATGGCATCTTTACTAAAAGCGCTTTCTTTAGGGATATCAGGCAATACTTTGGTAAACATATCCCAGATAAAAGTAGCCGGAAGCGGAAACGAAATATTGGCTGATATGCCAATGCTTTCAGCCAGTTGGATTTGCAGCCACTGTGACATTCCTGGGCTTTGTACCAGAATGACTTCCTGCTCAAACGGATCAGTCAGTGGATTATCTCCGATAAGTATTGTTATCAGCTCTTTAAGAAGATCCAACTGATTAGAATGATAAACCTTGAACATCAGGACTCCCGTTTGAACAAATCCACCGGCTTGCTTTACTTTGCTGATTATAAGGCGTTGTCACTATAACTGTAAGCTGATAACAATCAGGTAGCTGATATGTCGTCTGAAATTCAGCGTGCCATCCCGGTGGCGGTGTTAATTCTGCTAAAGCACTTTGACCTGCAATTAACTCATATTGTTCCAGGTATCCATAAGATAATTTGTCCGCCTTTGCTTGTTGCCAATGTTGCTGGAATCCAAATAATAGCGCCTGATGATAACGCATTAATCCCAGTAAAGAGACAGAAAAGACCATAACGGCAACCATAACTTCGGGCAAACTCATCCCTGATTGATTAGCATGAAAAATATCTGGCTTCATAAACAAAACCCCGTATCTGCCTCGGGACAGAAATCCAACCAACCGCTTTCTACCGGAATAAGAGAATCACTTCCACCAGAAGAGATTAATTTCATCCATTGATACAGTCCGACAGATTGCCCAGATGCCATTTCTGCCACACCTTTCAGCAGAAAAAAATTACTTGAATACCTTTTTAAACAACTTGTTAGATGGAACTCCTGCTGTTGCAGGCAATACCACTCTTCTGTTTTATCACTATAAAGTAGCCATGACTGAGCCATTCCCCATGCCAATGCAGATTCTGCTTGCTGAAAAGCTTTTAAATATC
Source organism: Photorhabdus thracensis (assembly GCF_001010285.1). Lineage (GTDB taxonomy): Bacteria > Pseudomonadota > Gammaproteobacteria > Enterobacterales > Enterobacteriaceae > Photorhabdus > Photorhabdus temperata. The sequence goes on from NZ_CP011104.1 coordinate 1,215,555, forward strand.
TGCGTTCATCAACCATCATGATTAATGCGTTATCCAGATGATGATGTAAAGCTTTCAGCATCATAAGGCTCACAGCCAGCAACATCAGCACTGAAATCAACAATACATTTCCTTGCTGAAATTGCAGGCAGACATTTGGAGAATGCTCAGTCACGGTACTTATCCCCTGATATTGCGCAAACGTATTACTGCCTGATATTGGTAGTTTATTGATGGATATTTAAACCAATGTGCAATAAGCGTCAATTTGATAAAAACTAAACCATCTTTTGTTGGTAATTTTTCTGCTTTAAATGAATCTACCACTATCTCATTTGGGTCAAATAGCCTTTCCCAGCCATTTCCCTGACAGCTATCCGCACCTCTTTTCCATTCCACTGACTTATTGCTAAGACGATAACCAAAGAATTCTGATTCACTGTGTTCTGGTGGCTCCCATTGGTTATTTACATTAAGATCGTATGCAATAATCAGGCATGAATCCTCACTTTCATCACTTCTATTACTAATTAATATTGGCTTTCCATCGCAATAATGCTGGCAATATCCTGCACGGCGAATATCTTTTTCCATAATATGCAATGTTTGTTTAGCGAAATACCCTAAACGATATCGCTGATATAACTCCATTATTTGTCTGGTTAGAACCGGGTAACTTTTAGCAATCGCCAGTAAGATAATAGTGCCAATAGCCATTGCCGCAATCACTTCTAACAATGTCATTCCAGATTGGTTTTTATGTTCCATTATTACAATAGAGTATCACTTATTTTATAAAAAAAAGCATAATTAACCACACGCTGGGATACTATTAAACTTATTATTACTACATGATCTTACTCTTCCTCGTGAAGAAAAAATAACTGATATTTCACCTGCGGAATTAGCCAAGATAAAACTCGCTGGCATCATCGTGTTTCTTATTCCATGAAACTCTATCTGTTCCTTAGTTGCTGAACTTATAACAACATCCTGATAGGATGATTTTATACCCTCAACATTCTCTAAATCACAATCAGCAAGTGCAGATCTAGAAAGCGCCATACACCACTCTTTTCCCGTTTTCAACCACAACACCACCTCTTTATTCAGATAATTTGCCATAGATTGTTGCCTGGCGATAAATGTCAATACCTTCTGTACTGACTCCTGTAACCTGGCTCTTTCCTGATGATCACCCCATTCCTGTATCCCCCATAAAGAAAATATTGAAATTAAAACAATAACAATCATCAATTCCAATAAGGAAAAACCTAATTGATTATCAATATTATAACTGCCAATTATATTAATGTTATCTTCCATTAAAAATTCCTTACATCCTTTCGTAAGACATTCTATTTATTTTAAAAACAGAATAAACACATAATTGAATTTTATGTGAGAGTGCATCAATAAAAAAATAACAATATATTATTGTTACATTTAAATTGCGTAGAGCCTCGCAAAAATCAATAAGGATAGACGTTTTTGTTTATTATTATTGTCATGCATTGTAAGCTTATATGGCTATAAGGAAGAAGTTTCATCAATATAATCAAAAAAAACTCTTCACATATCGTATCCCACGCAGAATACGATAAACGAACCGACTACTAATGGAGAAACCAGAGAATGATCAATTTTGCAGTCGTTCAAGAACGGGCTAGCGCTCTGTTTTCAGAGATCCCTTGGCTGGCCTACATCGATACCGTAGAACAATATAAAGAAGCGCTGGATTTAACTGATGAGCTTTTCAAAGATTACGACAACAACAAAGGGCTAATTGAGATTCTAGCTACAGTAATTGAACGTTATGAAGATACCGCCCCTGAATTTGCAGAATTTAATCAGGCTATTAAAAATATCCCTACGGGGTTGCAACCTTGCGGGTTCTGATGGATCAACACGGCTTTAAACAAGCCGACCCTAAAAACGAAATCGGGAAAACCTCCCTCGTATCACAATCCTGGGTGGAACTAGGTCGCTGATAGTAACCCATATAAAAGCCTTAAATACACGTTTTAAGGTTTCTAGTGCAGTTTTTATCGATTAGCTTTATCTGTTCCCTCAATTAATTGAGTAACAAAAGGATTTTTTTAAACTTTATATGTTACACCCGACGTTCCCTGCGTCTGCAAAGTGCTTCTTCAGGGGTTATTTTTCTACCTTCTATAATGTCTTTCTTAGACAACATTGTGATTTTGAGCAACGCTATCGCCTGTTGTTCCGTGTTTCTATCGGCCAGTTCTCTCTCACTTTCCGCTACTGGTTGAATAATCAATTTAGATACCTCGTTATTAGTGACAAACAGACTACTCTCGAAATATTCAGGGTTGTTGGGCAGATCTCTGACTTTTTTCTGAGAAATAGTATTTATGGTCTTTTTTCTCTACTTCTGCGTGTCTGTATTTATATCATCAAAATCAAAAGGGAGACAATTTATAATAAATTGTCTCCCCCCCCCCCAGATTTGTTGCTAATAACCGAATAACTAAATAGCAACCGGTGCCTTTATTCCTGGATACGGGTCATAATCGACAATTTCAAAATCATCAAATTTATAATCAAAAAGTGATTCCGGTTTACGCTTTATGATCAATTTTGGCAGTGGACGCGGTTCGCGACTAAGCTGTAACTGTGTCTGTTCCATATGGTTGTTATAAAGATGCGTGTCACCACCAGTCCAGACAAAATCGCCCACTGCCAGATCACACTGCTGTGCCAGCATATGAACCAACAATGCATAGCTGGCAATATTGAACGGCAAACCAAGGAATACATCACAGGAACGCTGGTAAAGCTGGCAGGAAAGTTTGCCATCCGCAACATAAAACTGGAAGAAAGCATGGCATGGCGCTAATGCCATTTTATCCAGTTCACCAACGTTCCAGGCCGATACAATGATCCTGCGTGAATCCTGATCGCTTTTAAGCTGTTCCAGCACTGTTTTCAGTTGGTCGATCTGGCGGCCATCCGCTGTTCCCCATGCACGCCATTGTTTACCATACACAGGCCCCAAATCGCCGTTTTCATCCGCCCATTCATCCCAAATAGTGACACTATTTTCATGCAGGTATTTGATATTCGTATCACCATTCAGGAACCAAAGAAGCTCATGAATAATTGAGCGGATATGACAACGTTTAGTTGTCACCAGTGGGAAACCATCCTGCAAATTGAAACGCATCTGATGCCCGAAAATGGAGACAGTCCCCGTCCCGGTGCGGTCTGCTTTCGGAGTGCCTTCTTCAAGCACTCTTTTCATTAAGTCCAGATACTGTTTCATTTTACCTCTTGTACCTTATTACCTTGGTGTTTGTATGCCCATATCATCATTAAAACTCCCGCCAGGATCATTGGAACAGAAAGAATCTGTCCCATGCTGATTCCATCGAATAAACCCAGTTGTGCATCCGGTTGACGGAAGAATTCCACTATTATCCTGAAAACACCGTAGCCAATTAAGAACAGGCCGGAAACACTGCCCATTGGACGAGGTTTACGGATATATAAATTTAAAATAATAAACAGGACGATCCCCTCTAACGCCATTTCGTAGAGTTGTGAAGGGTGACGGGGAAGAACGCCATATTGTTCAAGTATTGATAACAGTGAAGGATCAGTTGCTGCCAGTGCAATATCTTCACTACGGGAGCTTGGAAACAACATAGCCCACGGTGTATCCAATGTGACACGCCCCCACAATTCACCGTTAATAAAGTTACCGATTCTCCCCATTCCTAAGCCAAAAGGGACTAACGGTGCAATGAAGTCAGCAACTTTTAAGAAGTGGCGTTTAGTTCTGCGGCCAAATAACCACATTGCGCAGATAACACCCATCAAACCACCGTGGAAAGACATTCCTCCATCCCAAACTTTAAACAAATAAAGCGGGTTATCGAGAAAGGCAGGGAGATTATAAAACAGTACGTAGCCAAGACGGCCACCAACAAAGACGCCAACAAATCCCGCATAGAGCAAGTTCTCTACTTCATTTTTTGCCCAACCACTATTGGGTTTCGCAGCCCTGCGTGTCGCCAGCCACATGGCGAATACAAACCCCACCAGGTACATAAAACCATACCAATGAAGGGATATGGGGCCTATTGAAAAAATAACCGGGTCAATATTAGGAAATGCCAGGTAACTGTTACTCATCGTTCCCCACTTAATATTTAAAATGAATACCCTAAGGCAAATGATTGCGGATCATAGCACAGGCCGTTAAGCGGATTAAATTCCGCCTCTGACCAAACCGCCAATCCCATGCCGCTCCATAAACGTTGCTGACAGCTCCTTTACTCTTAGGCTGGTTTCAGCCTGTAGTACTTCGGTCATTAACTGCTCAACCTGAACCATCTCCAGATGACGTAATAAATATTTAATCCTTGGCACACTACAACCACTCATACTCAGGCTGCGATAGCCAAGGCCAATTAATAGCAGAGCACCCATAGGAGAACCCGCCATTTCACCACAAATACTGATAGCAAGACCTGCTTGCCGGCTATTTTCAAATACCAGTTTTAATGCCCGAATCACAGCCGGATGTAGACAATCATAAAGGGAAGCGACATGGGTGTTGTTCCGATCCACAGCCAACAGATACTGTGTCAGGTCATTGGTTCCAATAGAAACAAAATCGACTCTGCTCTTCAGTTGTGGCAAGAGAAAAATAACCGAAGGAACTTCTATCATCACGCCAAGCTGCGGCATAGGTATCTGATGCGCCAGAATTTGCTCAACTTCCTCTTTCGCTCTGTCTATCAACCTCTTAGCTTCATCAATCTCTTCCATGCTGGTGACCATTGGCAGCAGAATTTTCAAATTACCGCTATTAACATTCGCTCTGAGCATAGCCCTAAGCTGAATAAGAAAAATTTCCGGTTGGTCCAATGTCACCCGTATACCACGCCACCCCAAACAAGGGTTCTCTTCGCTGATAGGCATGTAAGGCAGTTGTTTATCCGCACCAATATCAAGTGTACGTAATACCACCGGTTTATCAGGAAATAATTGCAGCATCTCCTGATAACGGGCTTTTTGTTCATCTTCTGAAGGGAAACCACAGTGCAGCATAAAGGGTATTTCGGTTCGATAGAGGCCAACACCATCAATATTATTGCCTATATGTAACTCATATTTCAGGCTCAGACCCGCATTAAGTTGAACAAGAATACGCTCACCACTTTTGAGCCGCGCTTCCTGATCAACATCCCCTTCAGCCAGTTTGCTAAGTGCTTTTTCTTCTTCGATGATCTGTTTATATTCCTGAGAAATTAACGGTTCAGGTTCAATAAAAACTTCTCCGCGGAAACCATCAAGAATCAGCATACGATTGTGCAGAAGTTCCGGCTGGATATCAGCCCCCATAATAGCCGGGATACCCATCGCACGAACCAATATGGCAGAGTGTGAATGCGTCGCGCCATCACGAACAATAACCCCTGCTAATCTTTCCTGCGGCATTTCTGCCAATAGGTTAGCACTCAGTTCATCAGCAACCAGAATAAACCATTCAGGCCACTGATGGCTAACTGTCGGTGAATCATCCAGATGAAACAGTAATCGTTGCCCAAGTGCCCGCAGATCCGATGCCCTTTCCCGCATATAGGCGTCCTGTAAGCTGGCGAATTGCTCTGCGTATTTCTCAATAACTTGTTTAACCGCCCATTGCGCGACAAATCCCTGCTCAATACAAGAAAACAGATCTTGTTTCAGTTGAGGGTCATTCAAAAGGTAGGAATAGAGATCAAAAATCGCGGCACTCTCTTTTTGAGAGCCGGTAGTAAAACGCTTACTGAGCCGCCGGCATTCCGCCATCGTATCTTCAAGTGCCTGAATCAGACGAGAGCGTTCCGCAGCATGATCAAGGGTTGATGCTTCAAAAATTTGTTCAAGTGAAGGCTGGGAACAATCCTGCCAACCCTGGGCCATGACGATGCCACTGGAAATTGCCAACGCTTTAATTCGAGTCTGCCGGTAGTGACCAAACAACCCCTTGGTCTGAGCCTGAGCAAGAATCACAGCCAGTTGTGTCGCAAGCGTCACCATAAAGGATTCTTCGGTCTCATTAAACAAGCGTTGTTCCTGCTGTTGAACGACCAGAACGCCTTGCAACTGACGGCGATAAATAACGGGAACTCCCAAAAAAGCGCGGAAGTTATCTTCCTTAACCTGAGGCAGATATTTGAAACTTGGATGACTGCGTACATCCGCCAAATTAATCAGTTCAGATAATTGACCAACTTGTCCAACCACTCCCTCACCAAATGCCAGGCTGATAATTCCTCCCCGGGGTTTCCTCAATCCTCGGGTTGCCATCAGGTAATAACACTGCCGTTGATGATCAGCAAGATAGATAGAGCACACATCGGTGCTCATCGCCAAGCAGGTCTCATTCACCAATAGCTCAAGCGCTTCGGCCAGATTGGTTGCCATAGCAACTTTTTCAACAATTTCCCGTAAGCGCATAAGCATGGAGCTAACCTAACTTCTTTTGCGACGATAAGAATATGAAGAACGCGACAACGATATGCTTTCTTGCATTGGCATCACAACCGAAGCAAATTCCTTCATCACACGCCGGTAAACATCGCGCTTAAAAGAGACAACCTGCCGGACAGGATACCAATAGCTGACCCAGCGCCAGCCATCAAACTCCGGGGTATTACTGTGCTGCACATTAATATCTTCTTCATTACAAAGCAGTTGTAATAAAAACCACCGCTGCTTTTGGCCAATACAGACAGGTCTTGTATCCCAACGCACCAAACGCTTGGGTAATTTGTAACGTAACCAATTACGAGTAGAGGCCAGAACGCGTACATCTTTCCGACCTAAACCAACTTCTTCATACAGTTCCCGGTACATAGCCTGCTCTGGTGATTCCCCCGGATTAATCCCCCCCTGAGGGAATTGCCAGGAATGTTGCCCATAACGCCGGGCCCACAAAACCTGGCCTTGTCGATTACAAATTACAATTCCTACATTCGGGCGGTAGCCATCATCATCGATCACCAGACTACCTCAATAAACTAAATTTGAAAGATGACTAATTGTTTCACACTACCCTCAAGTGGTAAACCTCTATCATTGGACTTTGCAGTCGCTAGCTAAATCTCTACAATAGCGCCATCTCAACGGGGTGCTGGCTGTTTAAAACAGTCTTGCTGAGAGTAACCCGCCGAACCTGATCCGGCTAATACCGGCGTAGGGATTTGAGCTGCTAATTGTTTCACAGAAATTATCTTTCCGTTTAGCGCACCCTCAGATCCTTTGCCAATCCTCTTAAATTAAGGAGAGCAAAGTGTTTAAGACGTTATTTTCCAAATTAATCGTACTGACGATACTGTCAGCCTCTGCTTTGTTATTGAGTCAAGTTGCACAGGCAAAGCCGATATTAACTGTCTACACCTATGATTCTTTTGCCACCGAATGGGGACCAGGGCCTGCGATTAAGAAAGCATTTGAAGCTGAATGTGACTGTGAACTGAAATTTGTTGCTCTGGAAGATGGTGTGTCTCTGCTCAACCGCCTCAGAATGGAGGGAAAGCGCACGACTGCCGATATTATCCTTGGTCTGGATAACAACTTGATTCAAGCGGCCCAACAAACCGGTCTGTTCACTGAAAGCCAAGTGGATACTCACAAACTGAAACTGCCTGTGCCATGGAATAACAACGTATTTATTCCTTATGACTATGGTTACTTTGCCTTCATTTACAACAAAAATACGTTGCCAAATCCGCCAAAGAGCATGGATGAACTGATCAACAGTCACAATAACTGGAAAGTGATCTATCAAGATCCCCGTACCAGCACACCAGGACAAGGTTTGCTGTTGTGGATGCAGAAAATTTATGGTGATGATGCCCCACAAGCCTGGCAAAAACTGGCAAAGAAAACACTGACAGTCACCAAAGGCTGGAGTGAAGCTTATGGTCTGTTCCTAAAAGGCGAAGGCGATTTGGTCCTGAGCTATACCTCTTCACCGGGCTATCACATTTTGTCTGAGAAGAAAGACTATTATGCTGCGGCAACGTTTAGTGAAGGTCATTACCTGCAAGTCGAAGTTGCCGCCCAACTGGCCTCCAGCAAGCAACCGGAACTTGCCCAGAAATTTATGCAGTTTATATTAACTCCGGCTTTCCAACAGGAAATTCCAACCACTAACTGGATGTATCCGGTGATTGATATCCAACTACCAGAAGTTTATTCACAGCTTTCAATACCAGAAAAATCGTTACAGTACCGCGCGGAAGACGTCGCAAAACACCGTAATAAATGGATTCGTGCATGGCAAAGCGCTGTCAGCCGCTGATAGCCGGATGGCTGTTGCCGGGGGCGATTGCCTCCGGTCTTTTGCTATTGGTCGCTTTACTGGCATTCGGTACACTTTGGTTTAACGCGCCTGAAGGCGACTGGTATTTGCTGACAGAAGATCGCTATTTGTGGCATGTGGTGCGTTTTACATTCTGGCAAGCTTTTTTATCGGCTCTGTTTTCTGTTACACCCGCTATTTTTCTTTCCCGAGCACTCTACCGCCGTCATTTTCCGGGCCGAACCTTGTTTCTGCGCCTGTGTGCTATGACGCTGGTTTTGCCTGTACTGGTCGCTCTGTTTGGCATTCTGACTGTCTATGGCAGAGTCGGCTGGCTGGCGCAGTTCTGTGAATGGGCCGGTATTAATTACCATTTCACACCTTACGGTTTACAGGGAATTTTGCTGGCGCATATCTTCTTTAATATGCCACTGGCAACACGGCTGTTACTGCAATCACTGGAAAACATTGCGGTGGAACAACGGCAGTTAGCCGCACAGTTAGGCATGAATGAATGGCAACATTTTCGTTTTGTTGAATGGCCTTACCTGCGCCGCCAAATCCTGCCAACCGGCGCGCTGATTTTTATGCTCTGCTTCGCCAGTTTTGCCACAGTGCTGGCTTTAGGTGGCGGGCCTGCGGCAACGACTGTCGAGCTGGCAATCTATCAGGCGTTAAGCTATGACTACGATCTCAGCCGTGCCGCGTTACTGGCTTTGATTCAGCTGACTTGCTGTCTTGGTCTTGTTCTTCTTAGTCAGAAACTTAACAGTGCTCTATCCATCGGCTATAGCAATCAACAGCAGTGGCGTAATCCACAGGATACTTTGCTGAGAAAAATCTGTGACAGCATGTTAATTATCGCAGCATTGTTACTGCTGGTTCCCCCATTGTTGGCTGTTGTTGTGGATGGTCTGAACAGCGGGTTATTTAACGTATTGTGCCAGCCTGTATTGTGGCAGGCATTTATCACATCCGTTGTGATTGCTTTAGGTGCCGGATTACTGTGCGTTTTGTTCACGATGCTGCTGCTGTGGAGCAGCCGCGAGCTGTACCTGTGTTATTCACCCCGCTGGGGACAAGCGATGGAAATAAGCGGTTTGTTGATCCTGGCTATGCCCGGCATCGTGCTGGCAACCGGTTTCTTTCTACTCCTTAACGACACCATCGGCTTGCCCCGCTCACCCTATGGTCTGGTGATTTTAACCAACGCACTGATGGCAATTCCTTATGCATTGAAAGTTCTGGATAATCCAATGAAAGATCTAGCAGCCCGCTATAATCCGCTGTGCAGATCCCTAAATATTCAAGGTATTAACCGACTGTGTTGGATTGAATTAAAAGCACTGAAAATCCCGCTGGCGCAAGCTCTGGCTTTTGCTTGTGTCCTTTCGATTGGGGATTTTGGTGTTGTCGCGCTGTTTGGTAATGAAGATTTCCGTACACTTCCTTTCTATCTGTACCAGCAAATAGGGGCTTACCGTAGTCAAGATGGCGCAGTCACCGCCTTATTGCTGTTATTGTTGTGCTTTATGCTGTTTAGTTTACTTGAACGCTTACCGGGACGACGTCATGCTTAAACTTGAGAATCTGACTTACACCTATGAACATCTGGTGATGCTTTTTGACTTACAGATTCAGGCTGGGGAGCGTATCGCCGTTCTTGGCCCCAGTGGAGCAGGTAAAAGTACATTATTGAATTTGATCGCCGGTTTTCAAACAGCAGAAAAAGGCTCTATATGGCTGAACGGGGAAAATCATACCAATACGCCGCCTTCTCAACGCCCGGTATCCATGTTATTTCAAGAAAATAACCTTTTCTCTCATCTGACGATTGAACAGAATATTGGGTTGGGATTACATCCCGGCTTACGCCTTAATAGCAAACAGCAACAGACGTTACAGCAAATAGTTTCCCAGGTTTCTTTGGAAGATTGCCTTACTCGTTTGCCTGCTCAACTTTCTGGTGGACAACGACAACGGGCAGCATTAGCGCGTTGTTTAGTACGCCAGCAGCCAATTCTGTTACTTGATGAGCCCTTTTCTGCTCTTGATCCAGCACTGCGTAATGAAATGCTGGTATTGCTGGAACAAATTTGCAATGAACGCCAGCTTACCTTGCTGATGGTTTCACATAATCTGGATGATGCCGCCCATATAGCTAACCGCTCTTTATTAGTTGTTGATGGCAATATTCATTATGACGGATCAACAAATGCATTGGTTGCCGGTACTGTTTCTGAGGCCGCTATTTTGGGGAGGAAAAAAGACGATTTTGTTAAAGCAATTTACAAATCAAAAGAAAACTAGCTGAAGATTAATGGGTTTCATACGGAGAAGTTATATCTAATCGATTAGATCATATAGATAATTTATTAAAGAGATAAAAATGAAAATAAAGTTTACAGACATCATAACATTTGTAGTATTGTCATTATTATCTTTTCTTATTATTAACGGATTTGCCTTTGATATTCAGGAGCCTTATTTCGATTTTGGTTATGTTGATTGTGAACTTTGGCAATATAAAGAGGGCGGTATTGATATAATAAATTCTTTATTTATTTTAACTCCACTTATTCCTTTTTATATTGCATGTTTTTACAAATCATTCGTTTTATTTAAAAAAAACAAAATCAGATCTGTGATTTACTTCGTTTTTGCCGCTGTTTTTGTTCTTTATTGGTTCTATACTTACTACGCTAGATTTATGCTTTATTGCTAGACGGGATAAGCGTAATGGTGTCTAACCTGGCGGTTTTATAAGTTTAATCCGCATTTTAATTTTATTAAAAATTCCCTATAAATGACTTAAATTTACCACATTTAACAGAATAATTAATCTATAATCGTAAATTAATCTATTACTTTATTAATGTACATTAATGTATTTAACTTAAATCTTAGACGTTCAAGTTACCAGAATCATTATCTATTATAAATATAATGCTATCGCATCTTAATAGTTACAAAAAAACCAAATTTAATCATTTGATTTAAGGTGATTCACATCACACTATCTATTAATTTTGGTTTTAAAACTGAATAATATATGTAACATATTCCTGCTTTTGAGGTTATTTAACATTATTATTTTTCAAAGAGAATGATAAATGGATTATCAGAATTTATTTCAATTAACCACACAAGAAAAACATGACCTCTTTTTAGCATTAAATAAAATTGGTTATGACCCCACCGGGGGTGATTTATATATTCACGCAGTAAGATCTGCAATGATGTCTTTTTTACCTGTAAGGATAATATCAGCCCTGAATAAACAGCGGGCATCTATAAATCCCAGGCCATATATAATTTTAAAGAATACGCCAATAGACTGTGAAATATTCTTCTCTCCATCACCAAACCAATATACTCCCTCAGCAAAATCAGGAAATATTAGTGAAAATCTTTTAACAGGTATAGCGTCACTCATTGGTGAACCCTATTCGATGTTTTTTGAAGGTAAAGAATTAATTAATAACCTGATTCCAACTCATGAATCGAAAAATGAATATACGGGCTTAGGGTTTGATGTTGAACTTGACTTTCATATTGAAAATGCAGCTTTAAAACATTTAGAACAATATAATGTTTCGCCCCTAGGTTTACTGCTTACAGGAATCAGGAATGATCCCAATGGCCCTCTGACACGGATATCCGATTCACGTTTATCCATTGCTCAATTAAAGAAAGAAGATATAGAAACATTAGCACCCCCCTTGTACAGCATTAAATTACCTTACCGCTGGAAACAATCCACATTAATTGAGAAAGAAGAGACCCATCTTGTCCCGCTGATATCAGAAAATCATATATTACCCGACATCAGCGCTGTATTTTATCCCGGTATGATAACAGCAAGTACAACTAAAGCTGAAATTGCTCTGGAAAAATTCTACAGCTTAATTAAAGAAAATTCAGTAGGAATACATATTAACCCTGGAGATTTAGTATATATAGACAACAGATTCACTTTGCATTCAAGAGATAAATTCATGCCAACATTCGATAATATAGGAACACCATTACGTTGGTTGCAACGTGTATTTATATCACCAAATCTTTGGAATCACAGATATTTAAACCAAATAGAAAATAGAGTTTTTTCTATTTAGAAGGATCTTCAGATGCTAAATGTTTTCTTTTCAATTCTGCCTATATTCCTGCTAATTATTCTTGGTTTCTTATCTAAAAAATATATAAAAGATGTTTCTAATTTCTGGCACTTTTCAGATAAATTTGTTTACTATCTATTTTTTCCTTGTTTATTAATTTTAGATATTAGTGAAGCTAATTTTTCTGGTTCTGATAACTTCTATCCAATAGTATCAACGATAAGTTCCACAATAATAATCGCTATTATTATTTTCTCCGGTCGATTTTTCTTTAATACTACACCAGCTCTATTTACTTCTATATTTCAAGGTGGGGTTAGATATAATTCCTATGTTTTTATAGCACTTTCACAATCACTATTCGGCAGTGAGGGCGTTGCATTATCTGGTTTTTTTGTAGCCTATATGATAATTATCACGAATATTATGAGCGTACTGGTAATGAATCATTATGGTAGTGGAAGTAAAAAAAACCTCAGTAGTGCTATTTTTGCGTTAGCTAAAAATCCACTTATCATTGGCGCAATCATTGGTGTGTTACTAAACTTCTTTAACATTCATATTACTGGTTCAATTAAGCAACTTTTTATCTATCTATCCAATGCAGCCACACCATTAAGCTTAATGTCTGTAGGTGCCGGATTGATCATCAGTATGCATATAAAAAAGCTACTTTCGATCTCCTATGCAACAATACTCAAGCTGGTTGTCATGCCACTTATCACTATCTTGATAATTAAATATTTAGGTTCGTCAGGCGTGCCTGCGAATATTGCTATTCTATATTCCGCCGTGCCTTGTGCCGGCAATGCCTATATATTAGCCAGACAAATGGGCGGCGACCATGAGGCAATGGCATCTATTATCACATGGACTACATTATTATCCATCATTACTGTAACTTTAATTCTTGGTAGTATGGAATTATAGAAATACACTTAAGAATAAAGCTATATAATATTAAAAACGTATTGCTAAGAACGAATACAATACGTTTTATATTACTATACTCTTACAGATATATTCAATAATACCTGTCTATCTCATTAGGGATATTTTATTTTCCGTTCTTTGCAATAAAGAGATAATTTCGGCAAGGCCTCGATTATCATTTATACACCACATCACGATATAGTGAGATTAGACAACTGTATAAATAACCATTATCCAATGCTATAATTGTAGTTATTTTCAACAAATATAAGTGCCAGTCTCTATATGCAACAGAATCATGCTGAACAAGGTTTTATACTGACACGCCACTGGCGGGATACTCCCTCGGGTATTGAGGTGGAATACTGGCTGGTGACAGATCAAGGGCCACGTCATATAAAAATTCTTCACCAACAAGCTGTTGCTTTTATCCCGCAAGCCAATATGCCGCAGGTGGAAAAAATTCTGGCGCAAGAGCGCAACTACCATCTCCGCCCACTTTCATTAAAAGATTTCAATCGCCAGCCTGTTGCCGCGCTTTATTGCCAGCAATATCGCCAATTACAACGGATTGAGAAAGTGCTACAGCAACAGGGAATTCAGGTTTATGAAGCAGATATCCGTCCACCAGACAGGTTTATGATGGAACGTTTTATCACTGCTCCCATCTGGTTCAGTCAGGCACCTAATGGCGGCTATCAGATGAAACCCAACCCAGCTTATCGCCCAACATTGAAATGGGTATCCCTGGATATTGAAACCAGCCAGCATGGAGAACTGTATTCCATTGGATTAGCAGGATGTGATCAGCAAAAAGTATTTATGCTTGGCCCTGCTAACGGTAATAAGCACCCGGTAAATTTCGATTTGGAATATGTAGCAAGTCGTCCGCAAATGGTGGAAAGACTTAACGAGTGGCTGGAAAAATATGACCCTGACGCCATTATTGGCTGGAACCTGATTCAGTTCGATCTGCGGATTTTACAAAAACATGCTGAACGCTACGGCGTTCCACTGAAATTTGGACGGGCCGGAGGGTTACTGGAGTGGCGGGAGCACGGCTTTAAACCGGGGCACTTTTTCGCTTCCACCGCCGGTCGATTGATTATTGATGGTATTGAAGCACTGAAAACCGCTACCTGGAATTTTCCTTCTTTCAGTCTGGAATATGTCTCGCAAGAACTATTGGGCGAAGGCAAAGCCATTGATACACCCTATCAGCGTATGGATGAGATTGACCGTCGATTCCAGCAAGATAAGCCCGCACTGGCACAATATAATTTGCAAGACTGTATTCTGGTAAACCGGATTTTCGATAAAACCCACTTGATGGGGTTTCTGTTGGAAAGGGCAACAGTTACCGGTCTCGCCGTAGATCGCAGTGGCGGTTCAGTCACCGCTTTCACCCATCTTTACATGCCAAAAATGCACCGCATCGGTTATGTTGCCCCAAATCCAGGCGGGAAGCCCGAAGATAACAGCCCCGGCGGTTTCGTGATGGATTCTCGCCCCGGCTTGTATGATTCAGTACTGGTGCTGGATTATAAAAGTCTGTATCCCTCAATTATCCGCACTTTTCTTATCGATCCTGTCGGTATGGTGGAAGGTCTGGCACAGCCGGACAGCAAGCATGCAGTTCCCGGTTTTCGCAATGCCTTCTTTTCCCGTACTCAGCACTGTTTGCCTGATATCGTGACGCAAATCTGGTATGAACGTGACGCAGCAAAAAAACAGCATAACGCCCCATTGTCACAAGCATTGAAGATCATCATGAACGCTTTCTACGGTGTTCTTGGGGCAGAGGGCTGTCGTTTCTTCGACCCGCGCCTGACGTCTTCCATTACTATGCGCGGCCACGAAATTATGCTCCAGACCAGAAAGCTGATTGAATCTCAAAACTATCAAGTTATCTACGGTGATACAGATTCCATCTTTATATGGCTGAAACAGGCACATGAAGAAGAACTGGCTCTCAGCATCGGTAAAGAACTTGCACGATTTGTTAACCAATGGTGGCAAAAGCACCTGCAAGAACACTTTGGGCTTAAAAGCACCCTTGAGTTGGAATTTGAAACTCACTATCGCCGCTTTCTGATGCCAACCATCCGTGGAGCTGAACAAGGCAGTAAAAAGCGTTATGCCGGTCTGAGTGGTGACCGCATGGTCTATAAAGGTCTGGAAACGGTACGCACTGACTGGACACCTCTGGCGCAAGATTTCCAGAAGCAACTGTATTCACTGATTTTTCATAAGCAGCCTTATCAGGAGTTTATCCGTGGTTATGTTACCAGTACCCTAAAAGGAAAATTTGATGATAAACTCACCTACCGTAAAAGGTTGGGCCGTAAGTTGTCTGACTATCAGCGCAATGTACCACCCCATGTGAGGGCAGCAAGGCTGGCAGATGAATACAATCTGCAACATAACCGGCCCTTGCAATACCAAAATGGCGGTTGGATAAGCTATGTCATGACACAATCCGGGCCGGAACCACTGGAAAATCTGCATTCACCACTGGACTATGATCACTATATCAACAAGCAACTTCAGCCTATCGCTGATGCTATTCTGCCATTTTTACAGGATGATTTTATAACTTTGCTCACCGGGCAAATAGTAATGCCTTTTGGCTGATTACTATTTGGCTGGTTACTATTTTTTGCAGGTGACGACCGGCTTTGCTTCCATTAACATATCGCCCCTTTAACGAATGATTAGGGGATTTATGGAGCATCTTGCTATCTGCCCATTATCTTCGTTAGATCAAATAAAAGCTGTCGTCCTTCACCTATAAATAACATTTATCTAACAGAAACTGAGTCAAAATTTATGCCATTTACCCTCGGTCAACGCTGGATCAGCGATACAGAAAGCGAACTTGGATTAGGAACCGTTGTTGCATTGGACGCACGAATGGTCACTTTGCTTTTTCCTGCCAGCGGTGAAAACCGCCTTTACGCACGCAATGATTCTCCTATTACCCGCGTTATGTTTAACTCGGGGGATGTTGTCACCAGCCATGAAGGCTGGCAACTCAAAGTGGATGAAGTCCAGCAAGAGAATGGCCTGATTATTTATACAGGTACACGTCTTGATACTCTGCAAGAAAATGTCAGTCTGCGCGAAGTGTTCCTCGACAGCAAACTCACCTTCAACAAGCCACAGGATCGCTTGTTTGCCGGTCAGATTGACCGCATGGATCGTTTTGCCTTGCGCTTTCGCGCCCGTAAATATCAAAGCGAACAATTTAAACTGGCTGAAAGTGGTCTGCGGGGTATCCGCGCAAGCCTGATCCCCCATCAGCTTCATATCGCTAATGAAGTAGGCAAACGCCACGCGCCAAGGGTATTGTTGGCTGATGAAGTCGGCTTGGGTAAAACCATCGAAGCTGGGATGATCATCCACCAGCAACTGTTAGCAGGCCGTGCTGAACGTGTTCTGATTATTGTGCCGGAAAGCCTTCAACATCAATGGCTGGTAGAGATGCTGCGCCGTTTCAATCTGCGTTTTGCCCTGTTTGATGACAGTCGCTATACCGAAGCCCGGCATGACAGCGATAATCCATTTGAAACAGAACAACTGATACTTTGTTCACTGGATTTTGTCCGCCGTAATAAACAACGTTTTGAGCATATGCTTGAAGCCAATTGGGATCTGATGGTGGTGGATGAAGCTCACCACCTGGCCTGGAGTGAAGATGCACCAAGTCGAGAATACCAGGTTATTGAAGAATTGGCTGAACAGATCCCGGGTGTATTGCTGCTGACTGCAACACCGGAGCAGTTAGGACAGGAAAGTCATTTTGCCCGCCTGCGCCTGCTTGATCCAAACCGTTTTCATGATTATCAGGCTTTTATTGACGAACAACAAAACTACCGCCCGGTTGCCGATGCCGTAACTCTGCTGTTATCTGGCGAACAACTTAACAATAATCAATTAAATCTGATGAGTGAGCTGATTAGTGAACAGGATATTGAGCCTCTGCTGAAAGCAGCCAACAGTAATAGTGATGAAAGTGAAACCGCACGCCGTGAACTGATTTCCATGCTGATGGATCGCCACGGCACCAGCCGTATTCTGTTCCGTAATACCCGTAATGGCGTGAAAGGCTTTCCTCATCGGGAACTGCATCAGATTAAGTTACCTCTACCAACCCAATATCAGACAGCCATTAAAGTCTCCGATATTATGGGCGCTAAAAAATCGCTGGAATCACGCGCAAGGGATATGCTTTACCCAGAGCAGATTTATCAGGAATTTGAAGGCGAAAACGCCACATGGTGGAATTTTGATCCCCGCGTAGAATGGTTACTTGGTTTCCTGACCGCAAACCGCGATGAAAAAGTGCTGGTAATTTGTGCTAAAGCAACCACAGCTCTGCACCTGGAACAGGTACTGCGTGAACGCGAAGGCATTCGCGGCGCCGTTTTCCATGAAGGATTATCACTGGTTGAACGTGACCGCGCCGCAGCCTACTTTGCTTCTGAAGAAGAGGGGGCACAAGTGTTGCTGTGCTCCGAAATTGGCTCAGAAGGCCGTAACTTCCAGTTTGCCAACCAGTTAGTCATGTTCGATTTGCCATTCAACCCGGATTTACTGGAGCAACGTATCGGACGTCTGGATCGTATCGGCCAAAGCCGTGATATCCAAATCAGTGTGCCCTATCTGGAAAATACCGCACAGGCCGTCCTGATCCGGTGGTATCACGAAGGTCTGGATGCATTCGAACACACCTGCCCAACAGGCCGTACTATCTACGATAACTATTATGAAACTCTGCTGAACTATCTGGCCAAACCGAACGAACAGGATAAATTTGGTGAGTTTATTGAGCAATGCCGCCAACAACATGAGCAGCTCAAATCACAACTGGAGCAAGGCCGCGACCGGCTGCTGGAAATGAACTCCAATGGCGGAGAACATGGCTTACAGTTAGCAGAAAAAATTGCAAAGTATGATGATGATATTGAACTGGTGAATTTCTCTCTCAACTTGTTTGATATCGTTGGTATCAATCAGGAAGATCGCAGCGATAACATGATAGTGCTGACACCCTCCGATCATATGCTGGTTCCGGATTTCCCAGGACTGCCACAAGATGGCTGTACTATCACATTCGATCGTGAACAAGCGCTATCCCGTGAGGATGCCCAGTTTATCAGTTGGGAACACCCGATTATCCGTAATGGGTTGGACCTGATCCTTTCCGGTGATACCGGCAGCTGTGCCGTCTCTCTTTTGAAAAATAAAGCATTACCCGTTGGAACCCTGCTGGTAGAGCTGATTTATGTGGTTGAAGCACAAGCGCCAAAACATCTGCAATTGACCCGTTTCCTGCCGCCAACACCATTGCGGATACTGATGGATTTGAAAGGCAACAATCTGGCTGGTCAGGTGGAATTTGAAAGCTTTAACCGCCAGCTTAACGCAGTCAATCGTCATACTGCGAGTAAACTGGTTAATGCGGTACAAAAAGAAGTTCACGCTATTTTACAACAGGCAGAAGGTTTGATAGAAACACAGGCTCAATCATTGATTGAACAAGCTAAACAGGAAGCTGATGAAAAACTCACGGCTGAACTTTCCCGTCTGGAAGCACTGAAGGCAGTCAATCCGAATATTCGTGATGATGAGTTGGAAGCGATTGAATCCAATCGCCAACAGTTACTGCTTAACCTGAATCAAGCAAGCTGGCGTCTGGATGCTATCCGCCTTGTTGTTGTTACACATCAGTAAGTATTAGAAATACCCGGAGGCTGGACCGGGATGGGGTGTTCCTCACCAAACCCCCCATTCCTGCTCCTCCCTTGATATTCTGCTACCGGAGCCTCAATGGAAGCTTATAACCCTCCCACCGACCCCTGGTTACATGTGCTCTATCAGGATCAACACATCATAGTGGTCAATAAACCCAGTGGGCTACTCTCTGTTCCTGGCCGGGCAGAAGAACATAAAGACAGCATTATGACGCGGATACAGCAGCAGTTTCCGACAGCGGAATCTGTTCACCGGCTGGATATGGCAACCAGCGGCGTAATGGTGGTTGCATTGCTCAAAGATGCGGAACGTGAATTGAAACGCCAGTTCCGTGAACGGGAACCGAAAAAAACCTATATTGCACGGATTTGGGGACGTCTGGAACCAGAAACCGGCATTGTCGATCTACCATTGATTTGTGACTGGCCGAACAGACCAAAGCAGAAAGTTTGTTTTGAAACCGGAAAATCAGCTCAAACTGAATACGAAGTACTCGCTTACGAAGATGAAGCAACCCGGGTAAAACTTTCACCGATAACAGGTCGTTCACATCAGCTCAGGGTACACATGCTGGCACTTGAGCACCCTATTCTGGGAGATCGGTTTTACGCTCATCAGCAGGCAAGAGCAATGGCACCTCGCCTGCAATTACATGCACAGGAGCTCTATATCACCCATCCAGCCTATGGGACCCCAATGCATTTTCAGTGTAAAGCCGATTTTTAATTAATAGACAAATACGGTAACCGAATTCAATGAAGCCAATATCAGGCACAAGGCCAAGCCAAAATAACCCGAAAGAATACGGATACTTGCCATTTTTTCATTCCTCATGTATTTAAAGTAAAAAATATATAAAATTCTCTAATATTTTAAAGGAATAAAAGATAAACTCAATAACAGTAGGGGATTTTATTCCCCTATATGTTAATAAATTGTTTTTAAAAAGAAAAAATAGTTCACTTAAAGCTTTTCTCTTTTTTTATCAAATCATAAGCAGCCTGAATTGACTGGGCTTTTTGTTTAGCAATCTCCATCATTTCTGGTGGTAAACCTTTTGCCACCAACTTATCAGGATGATGTTCACTCATTAGTTTACGATAGGCACGTTTAATTGTTGTCACGTCATCATTTTCACACACACCCAGCACCTTGCAAGCGTCCGCCAGTGTTGGCCCCTGAGGCGCTCTCTGGTAGCTACCATACTGCCGCTGCCATTCTCCACCACCACCGAAATTGCGGCCACCTTCCATCATGGCAAGGAATTGTTCAAACTGGCTACGGGAGATCCTAAGTTCATCAGCAATGATAAACAGCACGTTCCTCTCATTTGGGTGCAGTTGGCCATCAGAAAATGCAGCCTGTAACTGAATCTCCAAAAACATCCGAATTAAGTCAGATCGGCCAAAGCAAGCACGACGCAATTGTCTCAATGTCTCACGCAAAGGAAAATTCAGCTCTTTACCCTCACGAAAAGCGTGCTGGGCCGCAGTCCTGGCTTGCCCGTGAAGTTGCATTCGGTCCATTAACTGACTGGCAAGTTGGATATCTGTTTCAGTCACCCGTCCTTTTGATTTAGTAATATGCCCCATCACCTGAAAGGTACTACTGAAAAACAGCATCTGGCGGGACTGATTATTCGCAAAAAAACCTTGGTTTCTCCGCACACTGGCCCTATCAAACATATGACCAATAAACAGGCCAATGACAATACCCCAGAAGCCTGCTCCAGACATGACACCAAAGATCAGCCCAAGCAATTTTCCCCAATAATGCATATACTCCTCAATTCATCAATGCTCTGAGTGTAGTTTTGCATTATCATACTATTCATTCAGCTCCGTGCCTAACGGCAAGATAAGTAAAGGTATGACTTTACGCTGGCGCATATTCATTGAGTGCGCTAGTCTCTTGAGGTTTGCCGGCATAATGCCACTGATGACGGAACCGCATAAATATCTATGAAGAAATGTTATCCAACTTTGCTGGCCACAACGGTATGGGCCGCACTTTATAGTCAGCATGTACATGCTGATCTCGCAGCACAATGTATGCTAGGTATACCTGTTTACGATCAGCCAATAATTAACGGCGATCAAAATCAACTCCCTATCAATATCCTGGCAGATGACTCACGCGCAGATTATCCGCGCTCTGCTAAGTTCAGCGGTAATGTCCATATTAAACAGGGTAATAAAACGCTGACCGCCGATAAGGTACAACTTGATCAAACAGAAGATGAAGTCCCGCTAAGGACTGTTACTGCAACGGGCAATGTTCATTATGACGATCCCCAAATTATTCTGAAAGGTCCACGCGCTTGGTCTAATTTAAATAATAAAGATACAGATATGGATCAAAGCGATTATCAGATGGTCGGGCGTCAAGGACGCGGCATCGCAGATAAAATGAAACTGCGTGGTGAAAACCGTTATGCCATTCTGGATAACGGTACTTTTACTTCCTGCCTGCCGGGTAATGATAGCTGGAGCGTTGTTGGCTCCGAAGTCATTCTCGACCGTGAAGAAGAAGTGGCTGAAATATGGAATGCCCGTTTCAGAGTGGCGAATGTTCCGGTATTTTACAGTCCGTATCTTCAATTACCGATCGGCACTAAACGCCGCTCCGGTTTCCTTATTCCTAACGCCAGCTATTCCAAAAATGACGGCTTTGAATTTCTTTTGCCCTATTACTGGAATATCGCACCGAATTATGATGCCACGATTACGCCGCATTATATCAGTAGACGCGGTTTAAAACTGGATAATGAATTCCGTTATTTAACGAAAGCAGGTACAGGTACACTTGTGTTCGACTGGCTGAATAATGACGATCAGTATGTCCAAGATAAAAATGCAAGAACACGTACCGCCAGAGAGAGTGATAATCGTTGGTTATTTTACTGGGGACACAGTGGTGTGATGAATCAGGTATGGCGCTTTAATATCGACTATACCAAAGTCAGTGATCCTGAATATTTTTCTGACTTCAGTTCTCAATATGGTTCCACCACCGACGGCTATGCCACACAGAAATTCAGCCTGGGATATGCTCAACAAAACTGGAATGCCACCTTATCTACTAAACAATTCCAGATTTTTTCTCAAGATACCAATAGAAAAGCCTACAGAGCTGAACCCCAGTTAGATCTGAACTATTACAAAAATGACCTGGGCCCATTTGATCTTAAGGTCTATGGTCAGGCGGTAAAATTTACCAGTGTAGGTAAAGAGAACCCGGAAGCAACCCGCTGGCATCTGGAACCCTCCATTAACCTGCCACTTTCCAATGGCTGGGCCAGTATAAATAATGAAGTTAAGCTGATGGCGACTCACTATCAGCAAGATATTCCCAAAGCTCTTGAAAATTCTGAATATAAAGAATCGGTTAACCGGGTTCTGCCGCAGTTCAAAAGTGAAGCCAAAATGGTGTTTGAGCGATCAACGTACCTGAACAGCGATTACACCCAAACATTGGAACCACAGATTCAGTATCTGTATGTGCCATACAAAAACCAGGATAATATCAATAACTTCGATTCATCTTTACTGCAAACTGACTATACCGGCCTATTCCGTGAGCGCTTTTATGGTGGTCTGGACCGTATTTCATCCGCTAATCAAGTGACTACCGGCCTCACTACCCGCATTTATGATGAGGGTTTGGTTGAACGTTTTAACCTGTCGTTAGGTCAAATCTATTACTTTGAACGTCCACGCACCGGTGAGGAAAATATCATTAACAGTAAAGACAGAACAGGTATGATGACCTGGGCTGGTGATACTTACTGGAAAATTAATGATTCCTGGGGCTTGAAAGGCGGTATGCAGTACGATACCCGTCTGGGCAGCGTAACGATGGGGAATGCCGTACTGGAATACCGCCGTGATGAAGACCGGCTCGTGCAGTTGAACTATCGTTTTGTTGACAGGGATTATATCCAGGCCACAGCTAAAAGTGCCCCGGCTTTCCAGCAAGGGATTTCTCAACTTGGTCTGGTTGCAAGCTGGCCGTTAAGTGATCGCTGGGCTTTGGTTGGCGCTTATTACTATGATACCAAAGAGCAGCAACCTGCGAGTCAGTTAGTGGGCTTGCAATACAACACTTGCTGCTGGGCGGTTAACGTCGGTTATGAGCGTAAAATCGTTGGCTGGAAAGACGACAATAGTGAATATGACAACAAATGGTCATTTAACTTTGAACTCCGAGGCTTAAGTAACAATCATAGTCTGGGTAGCAAGAAAATGTTGCAGTCTGGCATCATGCCATACCAGCGTGCATTCTGATGCTAATAACGCTTTGATATTAAACAATATAAGTCCGCTATTGCGGAACCTACATATGATGGGAAAAGTATGAAGAACTGGAGAACTCTCATTCTCGGATTGATGTTTTCAGTGAGTACCGCCTTCGCTGCACCTCAGCAAATGGATAAAATCGCTGCGGTTGTCAATAACGGGGTAGTACTGGAAAGTGACATCAGCAACCTCTTACACTCCGTTAAACTGGATGCACAACGTGCAGGCCAGCAAATACCGGACGAGAAAAGGTTGCGTAATCAGATCGTTGAGCGTCTGATTATGGATAATATCCTGCTACAAATGGCAAAGCAGATGGGGATCACCATTCCTGATCAGGCTCTGGATTCCACAATTGCAAATATTGCAGCCCAGAACCACATAACCGTGGATCAAATGAAACTCCGTATCGCTGCTGACGGGATGAATTTCGATACTTATCGTAATCAGATCCGTAAGGAGATGATCATTGCAGAAGTGCGCAACAATGAAGTTCGCCGTCGTGTCACCATTTTGCCTCAGGAAATTGACGCCTTAGCGAAACAAATTGGTAACCAGAATGCCTATGATACTGAACTGAATATCAGCCACATTCTGATCCCACTACCAGAAAACCCTGACCAGGCACAAATGGAAAAAGCCACGGCTGTAGTACAGAAAATTATGGCTGAACTTAAGCATGGCGTTGACTTCGGTAAACTGGCTATCGCCTATTCCGCTGATCCACAAGCCCTGAAAGGCGGTAATATGGGTTGGAGTAAGCTTCAGGAACTGCCAACCCTGTTTGCCGAGCAACTGCAATCAGCCCCGAAAGGCGCGGTCGTTGGCCCAATCCGTTCTGGTGTTGGGTTCCATATTCTCAAAGTCAATGATATCCGTGGCGGTAACGCAACAATCGCAGTCACTGAAGTTCATGCCCGTCATATTCTACTGAAAACTTCGCCCGTTATGACCGATGATCAGGCACGCACCAAGTTGCAGCAAATCGCCGGTGATATTCGCAGCGGAAAAACGGATTTCGCTGATGCCGCGAAAGAGTTTTCAGAAGATCCCGGTTCAGCCCTGCGTGGTGGTGATCTCGGCTGGACAACACCTGATATCTATGATCCCGCCTTCCGTGATGCGTTAATGCGACTGAATAAAGGTGAGGTAAGCCAACCGGTTCATTCCTCTTTTGGCTGGCATCTGATTCAATTGCTGGACACCCGTAAGGTCGATAGAACAGATGTTGCTCAGAAAGATCGTGCTTACCGTATGTTATTCAACCGTAAATTCACCGAAGAAGCACAAAGCTGGATGCAGGAACAACGCGCCTCAGCTTATGTGAAAATTTTAGATGGCAGCGATGCACAACAATAAACCTATTGTTATTACCCCCGGCGAACCGGCCGGGGTTGGGCCTGATTTGACTGTCGCTCTTGCCCAACAAAGCTGGCCAATACCGCTGGTCGCCTGCGCAGACCCCAATTTGCTTCTGGACAGGGCCAAACAACTCAATTTACCTTTGCAATTATTGGAATATTCTCCGGATAAAACACCCAAACCTCAAGCAGCCGGAACATTGACCATACTGCCAGTTCCTCTTCATGTACCGGCAATCGCCGGTGAGTTGAAGCAGGAAAACGGCAAATATGTGACTGAAACTCTGGCAAGAGCCTGTGACGGTTGCCTGAACGGGGAATTTTCAGCGTTAGTCACAGGACCGGTTCATAAAGGGAATATCAATGACGCCGGCGTGCCTTTTATTGGCCATACCGAATTCTTTGCTGATCGCAGTGGATGTCAGCGGGTTGTTATGATGCTTGCGACAGAGGAACTTCGGGTTGCTCTGGCAACAACTCATCTGCCCATTGTTGATGTGCCAAAATCCATCACTTCCGATAACCTGCGGGAAGTTATCACGATCCTTAACCATGACTTAAAAACAAAGTTTGGCCTGGCAAAACCCTGTATTTATGTTTGTGGTCTGAATCCCCATGCCGGAGAAGGCGGCCATATGGGGCGGGAAGAGATTGATGTCATTATTCCCGTGTTAGAAAGTCTGAGAGCAGAAGGCTTAGTATTAGAGGGGCCTTTGCCGGCAGATACCCTGTTCCAGCCTAAATATCTTCAACATGCCGACGCCGTTCTCTCAATGTATCACGATCAGGGATTACCCGTGTTAAAATACCAAGGTTTTGGCAGAGCAGTGAATATTACGTTGGGCCTGCCGTTTATCCGTACTTCTGTCGATCATGGCACAGCATTGGAACTGGCTGGCACAGGTCAAGCTGATGTGGGAAGCTTTATCACCGCATTGAATTTAGCAATTAAAATGATACAAAACAGTAATGAATAATAGAGTCCACCAAGGGCACTTTGCCCGTAAACGCTTCGGGCAAAACTTTTTAACCGATCAATTTGTCATTGATAGTATTGTTACCGCTATCAACCCAAAACCAGGTCAAGCAGTGCTGGAAATTGGCCCCGGTCTTGGCGCATTGACAGAACCGGTTGGTGAGCGCATGGATAAAATGACCGTGGTTGAACTCGACCGCGATTTAGCTGCACGTCTGCAAGTTCATCCGCAACTAAAAGATAAGCTGACCATTATCCAGCAAGATGCAATGACCGTTAATTTTAGCGAATTATCTCAGCAAAGAGAGCTACCGCTGCGGGTCTTTGGTAATTTACCTTATAATATTTCCACACCGTTAATGTTTCACCTTTTCAACTATACTGATGCTATTGCTGATATGCATTTTATGTTGCAAAAAGAGGTAGTAAACCGCTTGGCAGCAGGCCCCGGCAGCAAAGCTTTCGGACGTTTGAGTGTCATGGCCCAATATTATTGTCAGGTTATCCCCGTGCTGGAAGTACCGCCAACCGCGTTTACTCCCGCACCTAAAGTCGATTCAGCAATTGTACGCCTGATACCGCACAAAAGCATACCTCATCCGGTCAAAAATATTCGTATGCTAAGCCGGATCACTACTCAGGCTTTCAACCAACGGCGTAAAACTATCCGTAACAGCCTCGGTGATCTTTTCACTGTAGAACAGCTCACAGAACTGGGTATCGATCCAGGTACACGCGCAGAGAATATTTCTGTTGAGCAATACTGCAAAATGGCAAACTGGTTATCGGCACAACCTGAAATGCAATCATAACAGGAGTCAACCATGATTAATGCGCCCAGAGTTTCTATTCAGGTACAAAGTGTTTATGTAGAGAGCCAATCGTATCCCGAGCAACAGCGTTTCGTTTTTGCCTATACAGTCACTATCCGTAATCTTGGGCGCGAACCGGTTCAGTTGATCAACCGTTATTGGCTAATTACCAACAGCGACGGTCACCAGACTGAAGTTCAGGGGGAAGGCGTTGTTGGTGAGCAACCAATAATCCTGCCAGGTACAGAATACCGTTACACCAGTGGCGCTATACTGGAAACGCCTTTAGGCACGATGCAAGGCCATTATGAAATGGTCGATCACAATGGTGATCCATTCCGCGTTGCCATTCCGGTTTTCCGTCTGGCTATCCCAACTCTGATTAATTAATTATGTCTACCTATCTGATCGGTGATATTCATGGCTGTTATCATGAATTACGAATTTTATTAACTAAAGTCAATTTTGATCCCAAAAAGGATACATTATGGCTGACAGGAGATTTAGTTGCCCGTGGCCCAGATTCTCTTGAAGTTTTGCGGTATGTTAAACAATTAGGCTCAGCCGCAAAAATAGTATTAGGCAATCATGATCTTCATTTATTAGGCGTTTATGCCGGGATCAGCCGCAATAAACCTAAAGATAAAATTAATGAATTACTGTCCGCTCCAGATGCAGACGAATTAATTAATTGGCTACGCAAACAACCGCTATTACAGTGCGACGATGATCTGAAACTGATCATGACACATGCGGGTATTACGCCCCAATGGGATCTGGAAACCGCTAAAATATGCGCTGGCGAAGTTGAAGTCATGCTCAATAGTAGTAGCTATCCCCTGTTTCTCAATTCAATGTATGGGGATATGCCGAATAACTGGTCGCCGGAACTTTCTGGACTGACACGCTTACGTTTCAGTACCAATGCATTAACACGTATGCGTTACTGTTTTCCAAATGGTCAGTTGGATATGCTTTGCAAAGATAAACCCGAAAGTGCTCCCGCACCGTTAAAGCCCTGGTTTGAGCTGCCACAGCAGATCCCAGCAGAATACTCTATTGTTTTCGGTCACTGGGCATCACTGGAAGGTCAGGGAACATCAGAAAGATTTTATGCATTGGATACAGGTTGCTGCTGGGGAGGTGAGCTAACAATGCTACATTGGGAAGATAAGCAATATTTTACCCAGCCATCCCTGTCAGCCGTAAAACAGCACTAAAGCCAGACACGCCGTGAAGAAAGCTTCATCGGCGTGTTTTATCAATTAGATACGGCGTTGTAGAATCTCAAAACAGTAGCTGTGAGAATTTAATCCATCTGCATCATGGTATTCAGTAAATTCAGAATCCCACTCATCTGGCTCATAATCAGGGAAATGAGTATCACCTATCACTTCTGCATCAATATGAGTCAGGTACATACGGCTAGCCAGTGAGATGAACTGGTCATAAATTTTGCCGCCCCCCATCACCATAATCTCTTCTGCATCACCAGCTACTGCCAGTGCTTCATCAACTGAACTTACCCAAGTTACACGTTCATCATTACCCGGTTGATGACTCAATACAATATTGAGCCGCCCCGGCAATGGGCGACCTATGGATTCATAAGTTACTCGCCCCATAATGACTGGTTTATTCAATGTATTACGTTTAAACCAGGCCAAATCCCCCGGCAAATGCCACGGCATTGCATTCTCCATGCCGATAACCCGATCCATAGCTAAAGCAGCGATCAAGCTGATATTCATTGAGTCACCTTATAGGCAAATAGTATAAAAATTGGTGACACTATACGGAAAGGGATGTACCCAGTCGATAGGATCAACGCTTCCTTAAGTACAAAAAATTCATTTATACTTGATTTGTCGTTTAAGACATTTATTGATCAAAATAATAACAAATCTAATATTAACTATAGGGTACATTATGCTGGAAACATCACTGGTCGTCATCACCATCTCAACTTTGGGCATGCTCTCTCCCGGTCCCGATTTCTTTCTGGTAGTCAAAAATGCCATACGTTATCAACGCTCTGCCGCAATGATGACAGTGCTGGGATTAATTGCCGCTATCGCCTGTCATATGATTTATTGTGTCGCCGGGCTGGCTATTCTTATCACCACCACTCCGTGGCTGTTTAATCTGATGAAATATGCCGGAGCTGCTTATCTTATTTGGATCGGGATCAATAGCCTGCTTTCCCGCGGAGGAAATACCGTCACTCTTGATGACCAAACACGACAAATTGTTACTTTTAAAAAAGCGTTTATGCAGGGATTTTTATGTAATCTGCTGAATCCAAAAGCAACCTTATTCTTCCTGGCAATATTTACTCAGGTGCTGAATGTCAATTCTGGTGTTAATGAGAAACTGTGGTATGCCTTTATTATCTGGAGCCTGGCGGTAATCTATTGGCCATTACTGGTCATATTGATCCAGAGTGCACCAGTACGCCGCGGATTAGTTAAAACTCAAAAGATTATTGATAAACTGCTTGGCGTTGTTTTGATTGGTTTAGGTGTCAAAGTGGCACTGGGATAACAGAAGTTCATTCCCTCCCTTTAAATTTTCAATGAACATAAAAAAGTGCGCTTAATCGAGCGCACCTTTTTATTACTTCAATTAATCAGAATACGGACTAGCTATTAATCTCCGCATGCATTTCCTGTACAGAAATTACCTGCTCGGTTGGATCTGCACTCAGTGCCATTGTTGTAGCAAACCCGCCATTCAATGTGGTGTCATAATGCACTTTATATTGCAGTGCACTACGGCGAATAAGCTTGGAATCCTCAATCGCCTGACGACCAGCGGTAGTGTTCACAATATAGCTATACTCACCATTTTTGATTCTATCCTGAATATGTGGACGCCCTTCGTGAACTTTGTTCACCAGGCGCGGATTGATACCTGCTTCACCCAGTACAACTGCCGTACCGTGAGTCGCATCCAATTCAAAGCCCTGCTTAAGCAACTTAGCGGCCAAATCTACGACCCGGCCTTTATCGCCATCACGCACCGACAAAAGTGCTCTGCCACTCTGTTGCATTCTGGAGTCACATCCCAACAGTGCTTTTGAGAAAGCTTCCGCAAAAGTACGGCCAACCCCCATCACTTCCCCGGTTGAGCGCATTTCAGGCCCAAGAATCGGATCCACACCTGGGAATTTGTTGAAAGGCAGTACAACCTCTTTCACCGAGTAGTATGGCGGGATGATCTCCTGAGTTGCACCCTGTTCAGCCAGAGACTGGCCCACCATCACACGAGCCGCAACTTTCGCCAGTGGCAAACCAGTAGCTTTAGAAACAAATGGCACAGTACGAGCCGCGCGAGGGTTGACTTCAATCAGGTAAACCTCGTCATTCTTGACAGCAAACTGGACATTCATCAAGCCACAGACACACAACTCAAACGCCAGTTTTTCTACCTGCTGACGCATGACATCCTGAATTTCCTGACTCAATGTGTAAGCCGGCAGTGAACAGGCGGAGTCACCGGAGTGAACACCTGCCTGCTCAATATGTTCCATAATGCCACCAATCAGCACCCGTTCACCGTCACAGATAGCATCAACATCCACTTCTATCGCATCATCAAGGAAACGATCAAGCAGTACCGGGGCATCATTAGATACACTAACCGCCGTCTGGAAATAACGGCGCAAGTCAGCTTCGTCATATACAATTTCCATCGCACGGCCACCCAGAACATAAGATGGACGAACCACCAGTGGATAACCCAGCGCATTTCCTTTCTCAACCGCTCGTTCAATCGTCGCCACAGTGGCATTTTCTGGCTGTTTCAAACCAAGACGGTTTACCGCCTGTTTGAAACGCTCACGATCTTCAGCACGATCAATTGCATCCGGGCTGGTACCAATAATTGGCACACCTGCGGTTTCCAGTTCACGGGCCAATTTCAACGGAGTCTGCCCACCATACTGAACAATCACCCCTTTTGGCTGCTCAACACGCACAATTTCAAGCACATCTTCCAAAGTCACCGGTTCGAAATAGAGGCGATCCGAAGTATCGTAATCTGTTGAAACTGTTTCCGGGTTACAGTTCACCATAATGGTTTCATAACCATCTTCACGCAGTGCCAGTGATGCATGAACACAACAGTAGTCAAACTCGATCCCTTGTCCAATACGATTAGGACCACCGCCCAACACCATGATTTTTGGCTTGTCATGATTCGGATTGGCTTCACACTCATCCTCATAAGTGGAATACATGTATGCGGTATCAGTCGCAAATTCCGCCGCACAGGTATCAACCCGTTTGTAAACCGGATACAGATTATATTTGTGACGCAATTTGCGGATCTCTTTTTCCGCCACACCGACCAGTTGCGCCAGACGTGCGTCAGCAAAGCCTTTGCGTTTCAAACAACGCAGGAAATCGACAGTCAAGCTGTTAATTCCCTGTTCAGCCACTTGCTCTTCCAGTCGCACCAATTCTTCAATTTGCACCAAGAACCAGCGGTCAATATCAGTCAGATTGAAAACACCGTCAACCGACATACCGGCGCGGAAAGCATCAGCGATATACCAGATACGCTCCGCACCAGCATCTTTCAATTCACGGCGTATTTTGGTCAATGCCTGTGGATCATCCAGACTGACTTTCGGATCAAAGCCAGTTGCTCCCACTTCCAAACCACGCAACGCTTTTTGCAGGGATTCCTGCTGAGTACGACCAATCGCCATCACCTCACCAACAGATTTCATCTGAGTCGTCAGACGATCATTGGCACCGGCAAATTTCTCGAAATTGAAACGAGGAATTTTAGTCACTACGTAATCAATAGAAGGTTCAAAGGAAGCTGGCGTGCGACCACCAGTGATATCATTCATCAGTTCATCAAGGGTATAACCTACTGCCAATTTGGCGGCAATTTTAGCAATTGGGAAACCTGTCGCTTTCGAAGCCAACGCAGAAGAGCGGGAAACGCGTGGGTTCATTTCGATGATAACCAAACGGCCATTTTTCGGGTTCACCGCAAACTGTACGTTAGAACCGCCGGTTTCCACACCGATTTCACGCAATACCGCCATCGAAGCGTTACGCATGATTTGGTATTCTTTATCGGTCAGCGTTTGTGCCGGTGCGACGGTGATGGAATCGCCAGTGTGAATCCCCATAGCATCGAAGTTTTCAATCGAGCAGACGATGATACAGTTATCATTTTTATCACGCACCACCTCCATTTCATACTCTTTCCAGCCAATCAAAGATTCATCAATCAATAGCTCGTTGGTTGGAGAAAGATCTAAACCACGCTCACAAATTTCTTCAAATTCTTCGCGGTTATAAGCGATACCGCCACCACTTCCTCCCATAGTAAAGGAAGGACGGATAATACAAGGAAAACCGACTTTATCTGCAACGGCCAGCGCTTCTTCCATTGAATGGGCAATACCAGAACGCGGGGTTTCCAAGCCTATCTTTTTCATTGCCATATCGAAACGGCGACGATCTTCCGCTTTATCAATCGCATCTGCGGTTGCGCCAATCATAGTCACGCCAAATTCTTTCAAAACCCCTTGACGTTCCAGTTCCAACGCACAGTTCAGCGCAGTTTGTCCACCCATGGTTGGCAAAACCGCATCAGGACGCTCTTTTTCAATGATTTTACGTACCACTTCCCAGTGGATCGGCTCAATATAAGTGGCATCCGCCATTTCTGGATCAGTCATGATGGTGGCCGGGTTTGAGTTCACCAGCACAACACGATAACCTTCTTCTCGTAACGCTTTACAAGCCTGTGCACCTGAGTAGTCGAACTCACAAGCTTGGCCGATAACAATGGGGCCAGCCCCCAAGATCAGGATACTTTTAATATCAGTACGTTTTGCCATTTTATTTTCTCCTGATTACTTGGTGTTATGACGATTATTTTGCTGACAATACTGTTTAATCAGCTCAATAAAGTGATCGAACAGTGACGCAGTTTCATGCGGGCCAGGGCTGGCTTCCGGGTGCCCCTGGAAGCTGAAGGCTGGTTTATCTGTGCGATGAATTCCCTGTAACGTACCATCAAACAGGGATTTATGGGTCACACGCACATTTGCCGGCAATGACTTTTCATCCACAGCAAAACCGTGGTTCTGTGCAGTAATCATCACAATATTACGATCAAGATCTTTTACCGGATGGTTGCCGCCGTGATGGCCGAATTTCATTTTCATTGTCTCGGTGCCACTGGCCAATGCCAGCAATTGGTGCCCAAGGCAAATACCAAAGATCGGAATATTTGTCTCAAGGAGAATTTTAATTGTTTCAATCGCATAGCCACAAGGTGCCGGGTCGCCCGGACCATTGGACAAGAAAATACCATCTGGATTCAGCTTCAATACATCCTCAGCCGGTGTCTGAGCGGGAACCACTGTCAAGCGACAACCACGATCTACCAGCATCCGCAAAATATTGCGTTTTGCACCAAAGTCATAAGCAACAACATGATAAGGCAGCTCCTGTTCTTGCTTCTCTTCCGGTAATCCATCTGCCAGAGTCCAGCTCCCCTGTAACCACGGATAAACCTGCTCCGTTGTCACCTCTTTTGCCAAATCCATCCCTTCCAGCCCTGGGAACGCTTGTGCTTTTTCCAGTGCAACCTGAGCGTTAATCTGCTTACCTGCTATAATACAACCATTCTGTGAACCTTTTTCCCTTAACAAGCGGGTCAGTTTACGGGTATCGATATCCGCTATCGCAACAATATTATGGCGTTTAAGGTAATCAGAAAGCGTTTCTTCGCTACGGAAGTTACTGGTCAATAACGGCAGATCACGAATTACCAGCCCTTGGGCTTGAACTTTTAGTGATTCTTTATCAACTGAGTTAACACCGACATTACCAATATGGGGATAAGTAAGAGTGACAATTTGGCGGGAATAAGAAGGGTCTGTGAGAATTTCTTGATATCCGGTCATTGAGGTATTGAAAACCACTTCCCCAACTGCCGCCCCTTCAACACCGATGGCGCGACCATGGAATTGGGTTCCGTCTTCCAGAACCAATATAGCTGACTTAATCAAAACACCCTCCAGAGAATAATAAATCACAATTAGTGCATATTAATTCAGATTTGTTCGTCAAAATCAATGCCAAAGCTGCTTTTTAGGCAAAATTTTGGCAAATTGCGCGCATTCTAATGATGAGAGGGATAGTTGTCTACAAAAAATGTTACTTTTATTATTTTTTTGCGTACTTCACTGGATAAACTGATAAAATAAGGCCAAAAATAGAGACAAAGTTAGTTTAGAAAACGATTACCAGCATAGAAGATTTAATTTTCAGATGAAGAATTGAAAATAACCATAAAAAAGAGAAAAAAACTGGAAAACAAAGGTAAAAAAGAGAGAAAAATAAACAAAATCCACAAAAAATTAATTAAATCATATCAAGCAATCAAAAATCGCATAATAGATAATTTAATTATGCGATATCAATTAGTTATAAAAATAAAATTTTAAATAAAATCGAGATTTAAAACGTCTTTCATATCAAAAAGACCACTATTTTTACCACATAACCATAATGCTGACTTTACCGCCCCATTTGCAAATGTCATCCGGCTGGAAGCCTTATGAGTTATCTCAATTCTCTCACCCATATCTGCAAATATAGCGGTATGTTCACCAACGATATCCCCGGCACGGACAGTCGCAAAACCAATACTTTTCGGATCACGTTCACCGGTATAACCTTCACGGGCATAGACAGCACACTCTTTAAGATCCCGACCTAAAGCATGGGCAATAGATTCTCCCATCGCTAACGCCGTTCCTGATGGTGCATCCACTTTATGACGGTGATGTGCTTCGATAATCTCGATATCAGTATACTCGCCCATCACTTTCGCCGCTTTTTCCAGTAATTTAAGCACCAGATTCACACCAACACTGAAATTTGCAGCAAATACTATCGGGATATCCGTGGAAGCATCTTCAATCGCCTGCTTACCTGCATCATCAAAGCCTGTGGTACCGATAACCATCGCTTTACCGTTCTGACGACAAATTTCAAGATGGGCAAGTGTGCCTTCCGGGCGGGTAAAATCGATAAGAACATCAAAATTATCAACAACATTTTTCAGGTCATCATAAACAGTAACACCTGTATTACCGATACCCGCCAATTCTCCGGCATCCACGCCAATCAGAGAAGAGCCTGAGCGTTCTAACACGGCACCGAGAGCGACTCCACTCAATTGATGGATAGCCTGTATTAACTGACGCCCCATACGCCCACCAGCACCAACAATAGCAACACGAATTTCTGTATTAGCCATAAGCCCTCACTGTGAATTAGTCCCTTTCCTGATTTAATACAGGCGATCAGTCAGATGAATTTTTTAAATCAATAGATTACGAGCAACCTCACTCTTAATCTGGCGCAGTACTTTAAATTACTTAACTAATCTGCTTAACTTCAACACGTAACTCTTTCGGCACTTCGAAAACAATATTCTCTTCCCTGCCATGTAATTCTTCGACAGAATCAGCCCCAAGATTTTTCAGCCGCTCAATGACTTGCTGAACTAAGATATCCGGTGCCGAAGCTCCCGCAGTCACCCCAACCAGAGAAACGCCCGTTATCCATTCTTTTTTAATATCATCAGCAGAATCTATCAGGTAAGCAGGTTTACCAACACGCTGAGCTAACTCTGCAAGGCGGTTAGAGTTAGATGAATTCTTCGAACCAACAACCAATACAACATCAGCATCAGATGCCAGATCCCGTACCGCTTCCTGGCGGTTAGTCGTCGCATAGCAGATATCATCTTTACGGGGACCGACAATGTTGGGGAATCGCTCATTAAGCGCATCAATCACTTCTGAAGTGTCATCAACAGATAACGTAGTTTGAGTCATAAAACACAAGTTATCTTCATCTTTGACTTTCAGATTCCACACATCTTCAGGAGATTCAACCAGATACATTCCACCATCAGCATTATTGTACTGACCCATTGTCCCTTCAACTTCAGGATGCCCAGCGTGACCGATCAGAATAGCTTCTTTGCCTTTGCGACTGGCTCTGGCCACTTCCATATGGACTTTAGTTACCAAGGGACAAGTTGCGTCGAACAGCATCGTCAGATTGCGGGAACGGGCTTCCGCACGGATCGCCTGTGAAACACCGTGAGCAGAAAAAATCAGAATCGCATCATCGGGTACTTCTGCAATGTCTTCAATAAAGATAGCGCCCCGCTTGCGCAGGTTATCCACAACATAGCGGTTATGTACAACCTCATGGCGAACATAGATCGGTGCACCATATAATTCCAGAGCACGTTCTACAATACTGATGGCCCGGTCAACACCAGCACAAAAACCACGAGGGTTAGCCA
This sequence comes from Photorhabdus thracensis, assembly GCF_001010285.1. Lineage (GTDB taxonomy): Bacteria > Pseudomonadota > Gammaproteobacteria > Enterobacterales > Enterobacteriaceae > Photorhabdus > Photorhabdus temperata. The sequence continues at coordinate 1,251,478 of NZ_CP011104.1, forward strand.
GCAATATCTGCATGGTTTTCCTCCAACTGTGGATCAATTTCCAACACTTCAATCTCAAATGTGATGTTCTGATAGGCTAACGGGTGGTTGAAATCAACAGTGACGGACTCCTCTGCCACTTCTTTTACGATGCCTGGCATTTCACTGCCATTCATTGCCGTAAATAACATTATAGTTCCAATTTCAGGAATACCCGTTTCGGTAAAATCACGCGGAGTAAAATATTGGATCAGATCAGGATTCGGTTTACCAAATACGGCCTCACCAGCCAGAGTAAATGTGTGTCTATCTCCCTTTTTCAGACCGGTAAGCTGCTGCTCCAAAGGCGAAGAAAGGGTTCCATCACCTAAACGGAATAATGCAGGTTTGCCCTGATGGTGGGTGGAATCGGCTATAGAACCATCTTGCAGTTTTAAAGTGAAATGCAGCAAAACCGCACTATCTGCATGTACCTGCTTTGACATATTACTCAGAACCTATTTTATTTGCGGCTCTTTGTCGTAAAAAGCGAACCTGGACACTGCCTAAGTTCACTATTCATTCACAACAACCGCCTGAACAATAACGCCTACTAAAATAGGCTTTTATCCTGCTTTAATTGTCTTTTCATCCGGGCTTAAAAAGCTATCAATGATAACCAATGCAGCCCCGATGCATATCGCCATATCGGCGATATTAAAGGTTGGAAAGTGCCAGTCACCGACATAAAAATCAATAAAATCGATGACAAAACCATGAACCAACCGGTCAAACAGATTACCCAATGCTCCACCAATAATCAGGGCATAAGCGATATTACTCAGTTTCTTCTTTGCACTGGAACGATACATCATCACTATCAATACGACTGAAATAGCAACGGCAATTAATGCAAACAACCAACGCTGCCAGCCGTCTTTATCCGCAAGGAAACTGAAAGCCGCCCCCAGATTCTGGGCATAAGTCAGGTTGAAATAAGGTATTAATGGAACGGATTCATACAGATAAAAGTGTTTCAGCACTAACTGTTTACTCCCCAGATCCAGAATCAATACCACGGCAACTAACCAAAGCCAGCGAAGGCCAGTGGAGCAAATGGGTCTATTCATCAGGCAAACTTACGCTCTTCGCCGTTACCGGCAACATTAGTTACACAGCGGCCACAAAGTTCTGCGTGCTCCGCCACCAATCCCACATCTTTAGCGTAATGCCAGCAACGAGGACATTTTTCACCATCCGCTTTACGGAAAGTAATTTTCAGGCTGTCGATTTCGCTTTGCTGCGCATCGTCACCCGCCTGTTCATAAGCTGCAACAGAAACCTGAGATGTCAGCAGAACAAAACGCAATTCATCTCCCAGGCGGTTCAATTTATCAGCCAGTTCATTATTTGCATACAGAGTGACGGCGGCTTCCAAAGAGCTGCGAATATGTTTATCTGCACGTGCCTGCTCCAGCACTTTGTTGACTTCACCACGGACAGCCAGTAAATCAGCCCAGAAAGTATCATTCATTTGTTCGCCTGCGGCCAGACCAAACAAGCCGTCATACCACTCTTCGGTAAAGACATACTGAGCACGTTTACCAGGCAATTCATTCCAGACTTCATCCGCTGTGAAGGAGAGAATAGGCGCCATCCAACGAACCAGTGCTTCTGCAATATGATACAGCGCAGTCTGGCAACTGCGACGGGCCAGACTATCTCCCTTAGCGGTATACTGGCGGTCTTTAATGATATCGAGATAGAACGAACCCATTTCCACAGAACAGAACTGCATTAAGCGCTGAACAACAGAGTGGAAATCATATTCATCGTAGCATTTTGCAATATCTGCCTGAGCTGCCTGAGCACGGCCCACAGCCCAGCGATCCAGCACCGCCATCTCTTCTGGTTTAACCCTATGTTGTTCAGGATCAAAACCATTCAGGTTTGCCAGCAGGAAACGCGCTGTGTTACGGATACGGCGATATGCATCAGCAGAACGTTTCAGAATTTCATCTGATACCGCAATTTCACCAGAGTAATCGGTAGAGGCAACCCACAGACGCAGAATATCCGCCCCTAATTTATTCATCACATCCTGCGGACTGATAGTGTTGCCGATAGACTTAGACATCTTACGGCCCTGACCATCCACAGTGAAACCGTGTGTCAGTACCTGACGGTAAGGCGCTTTGCCTTTCATTGCGGTTGAGATCATCAGGGAAGACATAAACCAGCCACGATGCTGATCTGAACCTTCCAGATAGATATCCGCAGAGTTGCCCTGAAATTCAGAACGAGCATCAACAACCGATGAATGAGTTGATCCAGAATCGAACCAGACATCCAGAGTATCAAAGATTTTGACATAGTTAGCCGCATCATCACCCAGCAGTTCTGCTGGATCCAGATCCCACCACGCCTGAATACCATCCACTTCAACACGTTTGGCAACTTCTTCCATCAACTCGACAGTGCGTGGATGAAGTTCTTCCGTCTCTTTATGGACAAACAGGGACATCGGGGTGCCCCAAGTACGTTGACGTGAAATACACCAGTCAGGACGGTTCTCAACCATTGCTTCAATACGGGCCTGCCCCCAGCCAGGGATCCACTGAACACCGTTGATCTCTTTCAGCGATTGCTTGCGCAGACCATTTTGATCCATGCTGACAAACCACTGCGGCGTGGCACGGAAAATGATTGGCGCCTTGTGACGCCAGCAACAAGGATAGCTGTGCTGTAATTTTTCCAGGTGCAGCAGTGCATTGTTTTCACTCAGGATATTCAAAATAATATCGTTCGCCTTAAAGACAAACACGCCATCCAGAGAAGGATAAGTCCCCGGCAGATAGCAGCCATTCGGACCAACCGGATTTGCGACTTCCAAACCATATTTCTGACCAATAACAAAATCGTCCGGGCCATGACCTGGCGCAGTATGGACAGCGCCGGTACCCGCATCCAATGTAACGTGTTCGCCCAGTACAACCGGTGAATCGAAACCCATAAATGGATGTTTGAAGCGCAACAGTTCCAACGCAGAACCCGCACAATGCCCCAGCACAGTCCACGACGCCACACCCGCGCGCTGCATCACACTTTCGACCAAATCAGCAGCCAGGATCAAACATTCACCATCAATCTGTACTAATTGATAGTCAAATTCAGCATGCAAAGCGATCGCGCGGTTAGCCGGTAACGTCCACGGCGTGGTTGTCCAAATCACCAGAGAAACGGGTTGATCTGATGCCTGCACGCCAAATTTCTCGTAAACAGCTGCCGTATCAACAGCATCAAAACGCACGTCAATAGATGGAGACGTTTTGTCGTAATACTCAACTTCCGCTTCAGCCAATGATGAACCACAATCAGTACACCAGTGAACAGGTTTAGCGCCTTTTAACAAATGTCCATTGGCAATAATACGGCTCAGTGCACGAATAACGTTGGCTTCAGTCTTAAAGTCCATCGTCAGGTATGGGCGATCCCAGTCACCTAATACGCCCAGACGGATAAAGTCTTCCTTCTGACCTTCTATCTGCTCTTTGGCATATTTGCGGCACTCGGCACGGAATTCAGCAGCGGAAAATTTTTCTCCCGGCTTACCAATAATCTGCTCAACCTTAAGCTCAATGGGTAAACCATGGCAATCCCAACCGGGTACATATGGCGAATCATATCCCGCCATCCCTTTGGATTTAATAATAATATCTTTGAGAATCTTATTGACTGAGTGACCAATATGAATGCTGCCGTTCGCATAAGGAGGGCCGTCATGCAGAATAAATGTTTTTTTACCGGCTTTTGCTTTACGAATTACCTGATACAACTCATCTTTGTACCAACGTTTTAGCATGTCTGGTTCGCGCTTTGCTAAGTCTCCGCGCATTGGAAACCCTGTTTCTGGTAGGTTCAGGGTATTTTTATAGTCACTCATTCGATTCTCAATTCCAATTTTCCGCTAGATACATGACACTGGCAGCTGTTTAAAAAATTCCTTCGCAGCGACCAAATCATTAGCAATTTGCTGCTTGAGTGCATCAAGGGAAGCAAACCGCTGCTCATTACGCAGTTTTTTGCGTAACACCACATCAATATGATGCCCATACAGATCCATTTGGGTATCAATCAGATGTACTTCAAGTTGTTGGTCCTGACCAGAGACGGTTGGACGTGTACCAATATTGGCAACACCCGGTAAAGGCTTATCTCCCAAGCCATAGACTTCAACGACATAAACGCCTTGTACAGGAGCGACTAAACGTTTTAATGGCAAATTAGCTGTTGGAAAGCCAATAGTACTCCCCAGCCGTCTACCATGAACGACCCGGCCACAAATACTATATGGATGTCCCAATAATGTTTCAGCTAATACCAAATCATCATCTTGCAGTGCCTGACGGATAGCGGTGCTGCTGATCCGCAAACCACTGTCACAAAAACTTTCGCTGTTGGTCACGTCAAAACCGTATGTTTCACCGGCTTGCTGTAGAAAAGCAAAGTCACCACTGCGGGATTTGCCAAAACGAAAGTCATCTCCTACCGCCAGAAACTTAACACCCAATTTTTCCACGAGCAACCGCGAAACAAAGGCTTCTGGCGTATTTGCCGCAAAATTCCTGTCAAATTTCACACATAATAAATAATCCACTCCATACCGGGCGAGATATTTAGCTTTATCCCTCAATCTCGTCAGACGGGCTGGAGCATTATCCCTGGCAAAAACTTCCAAGGGTTGTGGTTCAAAAATCATAACCGTTACCGGTAAACCCAGACGCTGCCCTTCGCGTTTTAAGTGCTTCAGTAGTACCTGATGGCCTCTGTGGACACCATCAAAATTACCAATCGTCAGCACGCAACCATGGTGACGCGCCCGGATATTACTTATACCGCGAATTAGCTCCATAGCTGGCTCAATACCCTGGAAATTGCCAAATTATACCTTGTACAAAGCGCAAGGTTAACCCACCATCATAAGATGGCTAAAATTAATAACCCTGATTCATACAACAAAAACGGGCAGGAATCCCGAAAAATATTTATTTTATTTCTCATCAGGACTATTCAATGAGATTTTTATTGTGAAAGACTGTATTCCAGCTAACTAAGCTGATAAAATCCTGCGCCATCACAACGTAACAAGTGCCGCGGTACAACGGCGCTTATTTGCACAAATCCATTGACAAAAGAAGGCTGAACAGGCATATTCCTCGGCCTTTGAATTGTCCTCGATAGAATATATTTGGGAGTTGGACCTTGGCTAATATCAAATCAGCTAAGAAACGCGCCATTCAGTCTGAAAAACGTCGTCAGCACAACGCTAGCCGCCGTTCTATGGTGCGTACCTTCATCAAGAAGGTCTATGCTGCTATCGCCGCTGGCGATAAAGAATCTGCGCAGAAAGCATTTAATGACATGCAACCTATTGTCGATCGTCACGCCTGTAAAGGTCTGATCCACAAAAATAAAGCAGCACGTCATAAATCTAATCTGGCAGCTCAAATCAACGCAATGTAATAATTTGCGTTTAGATTACTGAAAAACCGGCTTTCGCCGGTTTTTTTGTTGTTTACAATTATTATCAACTATTTTTTAAGTCCGCTTCTTAGATGGCACATTAAACAACGCGGAAAAATCTTTATTACACACGCGCTGAACCGCCGGATGTTGAATCATTCGTTCAGCAAAAATCACATAATACTCTTCCTGCACTGCATCCAGCCGGCCAATTTCAGCAATATCATTGTCAGCAAAAATATCATTGGTATACAAAGACGGCGCAACGAAAATCGCATTATGATACATACCAAACGCTTTCATTAATGCGGCATCATCAAATTCACCCAGAACTTCAACCTGAAGATTTTTATTACGGATCCAAGTCAACAGTTTACGCCCTAACATAGAGCGACGTCCTGGCACCAACAGGCGACGTTCCTCTAAACATTCTGGGAAAGGCTTTTGCGGAACAGGTTGCCGGCAGAAGAAACTGACATTGCATTCACCCAGTTTTACCGAGAACAGCCCTTCCTGCTGGGAAGAATCCACCGGGCAATCAGACAGTATCATATCGAGTTTGTGCTGACTAAGTTGCTCAAGCAGCAATTCATGGGTTGATTCAAAACAGCGCAGATGGATCTGCTCATGTTCCACCACCGCTGTTTCCAATACCTGACTAACCAGACGTTTGGATAATGCATCAGCAACACCAACATCAAACAACAGGTTGGATTCACGGCTGTAGTTAACAATATCCAGCATCTCCTGACTCAGCATAAACATCTTATCCGCATAGCGGAAGATAAGCTGTCCCAGTTCTGATGGCACCAGACCCCGTCCTTGGCGTTTGAACAGTTTTCCGCCTAAACGCTCCTCCAGTGCTTTTATTTGCCCTGTAATCGTCTGCGGCGTCAGATAAAGCGCTTCTGCCGCCCCAACCACAGATCCTTCCTTGCAAACATGCCAGAAATAATAGAGATGATTAAAATTCAGATGTGACACCCGCATATGTTTTTCCTTGTGTATCGCTTTCGTCTGGTAACCAACGCCAGCCATACATTCCTAATTTACCGTTATACGGCGATTTCCTGTTTTTTCGCTACATAAAATATCCGCGGTACAATTTTTTGTTGTACTACGAGTACAAAAATGAGAGTCAGTTCGGAAATTCTTTCTGAAACTATCAGGCTAAATTAATTAATTTATCACCGCTCTGCCATCACTTTTTCTTTGGTAAGACCATTCGCAACAAGCCATAACCAATTAGCGCGGCAGTTGTTGAGCCAATCAGAATTCCCAGACGGGAATAGGTACTGAAAGATTCACCTGCCCCTTCAAAAGCCAATCCTGAAATAAAGATGGACATGGTAAAGCCAATCCCACAAAGGACCGAAACAGCAAATATCTGTTTAAGACTAATCTGTTGTGGCAATTTAGCAAATCCTATCTTGATGGAAATATAGCTGAACAGGAAAATTCCCAATGGCTTACCAAGAAACAGAGCCGTCGCAATGCCCAGCGGTAACATATCAGTCAAACCATTCAGTGTAACTCCACTCAGGATCACACCAGCATTGGCAAATGCAAATAACGGCAAAATAAGATACGCCACCCAAGGATGTAATCCATGTTCAAGTGATTCAGAGGGAGAATGACCACTCCGGCAACGCAGAGGAATAAGAAAACCAACGATGACGCCGGCCAGCGTTGCATGAACACCCGATTTCAGAATACAGACCCAAAGAATTGCACCAATAGCCAAATAAGCCGATGTTTTTTCGACACCACGCCAATTCATCCAAGTCAACGCAGCAATCATTGCTGCCGATAATCCAAGCGCGACAAGGGAAACTGTTTTGGTATAAAACAGAGCGATGATCACAATAACACCCAGATCATCAATAATCGCTAATGCCAGCAGAAAAACCTTAAGTTCTGTTGGTACCCGTTTAGCCAATAGCGCCATCACACCCAGAGCAAATGCGATATCTGTTGCCGCAGGAATAGCCCATCCCTGACGGGTAAACTCATCACTGCCATTAAATAGCAGATAGATCAATGCCGGAGCGACCATACCACCCATAGCCGCTATCACTGGAAATACCGCTTTATCACGCCCCGCCAAAGAACCTTCCAGCAGTTCACGCTTAACTTCCAAACCAACAATCAAAAAGAAGACAGCCATCAAGCCGTCATTAACCCACAATAATAAAGGCTTATTTACCTCCAGTGCAGAAAATTGCACTGCTACCGGAATGTTAAGAAATTGCTGATAAATATCCTGTAATGGCGAGTTTGCCATTATCAGCGCAATAATGGCCGCAATGATAAGAAGAAGCCCGCCAGCCGCTTCTAATTTCAGGAATTGACGAATAATTGCAGTCACGATGATTAACCTCTGAAATTGATCGGGTTATAAATAGTACTCCAACTATAACTTCGAAAAAAATCGATTTTATAGCCAGAATAATTCGCTATAACCGATCTATTGATGATCTACATCTCAATAAAAGTAGATTATCAACCAGAGGGAGCTGTTAAATGAATTTGAGCAATAGAGTTGTGATGGTAGCTACCGCACCAATAAGGTCGGAGGCGACGACAATCGGATACCATATGGCCTCACGGTTGATCTTTGTTGTTTCCACCATTAATTTTGCTATTTCAGCATGGATTTTTTCGAGTTCAACAGTAGTCATTTTATTAAGATTTATCGTTCTTCCTTATCAGGAATGCCAAGCTGCAGCCATTCCGCTACCTTATGTTTTTCATCGTAACACATTCGTATTCAACATGAATTCATATTATGTAAAATATATCAAGAAAATCATTAAAATATATAAACAATTTAAAGAATCAACACTTATTAATAATTAGCAAAGAATCCTTAACCGCTATAACCGACTTTTTCTTATCAGGAACTATTTCACAATACTCTTCGCTATTGGTGATAATAATTGGTGATATTAATTGAGTTCGATTCTCCTGAAGAAAAGAGATATCAAAATTAACTAATATGTCACCAGCAACCACAGTCTGGCCTTCCATAACTTGCAAATTAAATCCCTTTCCTTGCAAATCTACAGTTTCAACACCAATATGAATCAACAATTCAACGCCTTGTTCGGAAATTAAACCAATAGCATGTCCAGTTGGAGTAATCATTGAAACCTTACCATTAAAAGGCGCTTTCACCACCCCTTCGGTAGGAATAATAGCAACACCATCACCAATAATTTTTTCAGAAAAAGTGTCATCAGGTACGCTTGAGAGAGGTTTAATTTCACCTGTCATAGGAGAAAGTAATATAAATTTTTTCGTTTTCGAAGAGTATGCTTTTGCTAATACCATAGACTCAGTATTAGATTCTAATTTCATTAATAACGTGAGTATAAACGCAACTAAGAAACTACTGCAAATCCCAAATAAAATAAAAAGGAAATTATTGCTCCCTTTTTGCATATAAAAAGGGAGTGATACCAATCCTGGTATGCTAAAAGCAAATATTTTTACCGAAAAAATACCCACAATAGCCCCACCAACTGCTCCACCAATTAATGAAGCATAAAAAGATTTTCTTAATTTAAGAGTAATACCATACATTGCAGGCTCAGTGATCCCTAAAAAAGCAGAGAATGAGGCTGAATAAGCTAATGATTTCATCTGCCTATCTTTAATTTTAATTGCAACCGCCAATGTAGCACCGGCTTGTGCAATATTACTGACGAAGCTGATTGGTAACAACATAAAATCATATCCGAGGGATTTAAAGTTAGCAAAAACACTCGGTAAAAAAGCATAATGTATCCCAGTAATTACCAAAACAGGTATCAGCCCTCCCAGTAATAATCCCGCAAATGGTCCAACTACAGAAAATAACTCTAAAATCACCTTCTCAAGATACAAGCCAATTGTATTTCCCAATGGCGCAGCAATAATTAATAAAATTGGCACAGAAATCAATAAGACTAATAATGGCGTAAATATTATCTTTAATACTGTCGGAATAAGTCTGTCTATCCATTTATGGATATAACTAAGCAACCAAACACCTAAAATAATTGGAATGGCAGTGTAGCTATAATGAATAGCTGGAACAGAGATACCAAATACATTGAGATATCCACTGCCGGATGCGCCTATAAGATCAGATAATGTTGGATAAATTAAAATGCATGCTAACGTTGCCGCAATAAATTCGTTAGTTTTAAATTTTTTTGCCGCCGAAAAGGCAAGAAGAACAGGTAAAAAATACAGAGGTGCATCAGAAAGAATATATAATAATTTATACTCATTACTCTCCGCTGAAACCCAGTTCATCATATAGAAAAAAATCAATCCGCCTTTCAGTAATCCAGCGCCGACTATTACCGGCAATATGGGAACAAATATACCTGAAATTATATCAAAAACATGACTTACCCGGCTTTTGTTCTGGTCATCATAGCCGCCTTCACTTTCTTTTAATTGCTTAATTATTTCACTAAATATTTCAATAACTCTATTACCAATAATTATTTGCAACTGTCCACTATGAAAACGCGCCCCCATAACCCCCTGCATTTTCTTTATCGCGGCAATATCTACTTTACTATCATCTACAACATTAAAACGTAATCTGGTAACACAATGCCAAATTTTATTTATATTTCCCGCTCCCCCAAGAAATATAATAATATCTTTCGAAAATTCTTTATAATTCATTTCTACCACCCACACCTAATCTATTGTCAAAAAAATCAAAACCACATAAATCTATTTATCTTATATTATTTAAATTAATACCTATCTACAAACCTGTTTGACGATTCACTTGCTATAAATCTCTGGCCTTATAACTATCATTAACCACCCGTTCTATATGAATCACCAAATAAATCAGTTCATCATCGGGAACTTTCCACTGATATTTTTCTCGCAGATACTTTATTAATTTCACTGCACAGTTGTAACTTTTGAAATACTTTTCCTCTATCAATTCTTGCAATGAAAAATCCATTTCAATAGCAGACGAATGCTCATTTTTATTTTGTCTGATTAAGAAATAGCGCAGATGAGTAATAAAACGAGAATAATTTACTGACGTTGAATCAAGGTTAACATGAAAATAGTAGTGAATAAGCTTAACGGTTTTATTAATTAAATTCGTTAATTTTAATGTATCACCCATCGTTTGCCCTTCATATTGAGCATTAACGAAATGCAAGGCAATCAATGAGGCTTCTATCGGCGGTAATGGCGTTTCAATCTGGTTATTAATATGAATAAGCGCCTGTTTACCGATTTCATATTCTAACGGATAAAGATGAGGAATCTCCCACTGCAAGACATTACCAATCTGATACCCTTTGCGCACACGCTCAAATGCGAAGTTTAAATGTTCTGACAAAGTAATGAGTAATGAATCGTTAAGAGGCTTGGCAAGAAAATCTTTACCTAATGTGATAACTTTCTCAGTTAGCTCTATAACTGAAACAGGGATAGTAGAAAGGATCTGATTTATTTTACAGTGTTTTTCGACAGTAAAAACCTTTGCAACATCTTGAATATGCAGCCTGTCCCCTTTCTTCCTATTAAATCCTATCCCCTTGTCCATGAGAATCATCTCATTATTATTCTCATCAATAGCAAGAACAACATTATTATTTATGAGTTTTATTATCGTTAACAAAAGGTATACCTTAAGGATAAACTATTATCAACCCTAACCTATAGAATAGGTAAAATATATCTGTGACTTGGTTGTGCCTGATCTAGTCAGTCCTAGCCATTGACACTCTTGTTCACTAATTCATATAGATATTCCATCTTTCAGGCTAAGGTATAATTTTTATAAAGTCAATAACACAACAACAGGCGCAGTTTACTTGAAACATTTATGATAAGTATCACATTTTTTGCCAAAATTACGCTTAATGACTTGCAAGTATCATAAGGAATAACTAATTTCTAAATATTGATCTAGGCTTGTTACCGACTTAGTTGTGACTGATGTCGGGCAAAACCTAATCCATTATCTGCAATGCCCCTATTCCAGGGCTATTAGATGGTGGGTTAGGTTTTTTTTTGACTTAAATTCGGCTTTTCGCTGTTTTCAACTTAATTCAAAGAAGGGGAAGTCTAATGAGGTACGAAAATCTGGCTGATCAGATAGTCAGCACAATCGGCGGGAAAGGGAATATCTCCAGCCTTGTCCATTGTGCTACACGTTTACGATTTAAACTTAAAGATAGAAGTTTAGCGAACAGCGAATTACTCAAGCAGACGGCAGGAATTATCACCGTAGTAGAGAGTGGTGGGCAATATCAGGTGGTTATTGGTAGCCATGTAGGCGATGTCTACGATGATATTAACAATAAATACTTACAGGATAATGAGGAAAAAGCCGAGAATAAACAAAGTGTAACCTCACAGCAAGGGGTAAAAAAAGAGAATACAAAAGGTTTAAAACGTATTTTCGATGGAGCAATTGATATTATCTCCAGTATTTTTACACCCCTATTGGGTGTGCTAGTTGCTGCCGGATTGATTAAAGGAATAATCGCTTTATCCAACGTGTTTAATTGGATGAGTATAGACAGTGGTACCTATAAAATTTTATTCGCTACCGGCGATGCAATGCTTTATTTCATGCCTATTTTATTAGGGTATACCGCCGGTAAGCGGTTTGGCGGAAACCCTTTTATTACTATGGTTATTGGGGCGGTATTAACTTATCCAACCATGACAGAAGCATTTAAGCTTTCGCAAGCAACGCCAGACATTCACTTAAATTTCCTGGGTATTCCCATTACTTTCATTAATTACAGCTCGACAGTTGTTCCTATCATTTTATCAGCATGGTTTAGCTGCTTTCTGGAGAAGAAACTCAATAATTGGTTTCATTCCTCTTTCAAAGTATTTATTACGCCTTTCCTGTGCCTGTTGATTACCGTTCCTTTGACTTTTCTGGTCATTGGCCCTGTAGCAACAGAACTCAGTAATGGTCTGGCGGCAGGATATCTCTTTTTCTATCAATTAAACCCAGTCATTGCAGGGATCCTGATGGGAGCAATATGGCAAATTTGTGTCATTTTCGGTCTGCACTGGGGACTCATCCCAATAATAATCAATAACATGATGACACAGGGAAAAGATATGCTCTCCCCACTGCTCCAGCCGGCAATATTTGGTCAGGCAGGTGCAACACTGGGCGTATTTTTACGTACACGCGATAAAAATATGAAAACGTTATCAGGAACTGCACTGATATCCAGTCTGTTTGGCATTACTGAGCCGTCTATTTATGGTGTGACACTGCCACTGAAACGTCCATTTATTATCGGTTGTATTGGTGGTGCACTTGGTGGTGCTGTTGTCGGCTTCTATTCTGGGACAGCACATAACTTCGGCGGTATGGGTGTCTTTGCATTTACCTCATTTATTTCCCCGGCTGGAATAGACAACGCTTTCTGGAGTGTAATTTTAGGTTCACTGGGTTCATTCATTTTCTCCTGTATTGCAACCTATTTATTCGGTGTACCGTCAGAGACTAAAGCATATCCCGCACAACAAATTGATTTAAACGCTGATAAAACGTGCCGTATTAAGACAATATCTTCCAAGTTTAACGAGTAATAAAAGAGAGGAAAACCATGAAAAAACAATTTCCAGCAGACTTCCTTTGGGGAGGCGCATTAGCTGCAAATCAGGTCGAAGGCGCTTATCAAACAGGTGGAAAAGGGTTATCAACCTCAGATATACAACCTCACGGCGTTATTTGCCCCAGTATAGAACGCAATTTGGGTGATTTCCATATCAAGGATATTGGTATTGATTTTTACCATCGTTATCCTGACGATATTGCGCTGTTTGCTGAAATGGGATTTAAATGCCTGAGAACCTCTATCGCCTGGACACGTATATTTCCCGAAGGAGATGAGGAAACACCGAACGAAAATGGCCTGGCCTTTTATGATCGCCTTTTTGACGAAATGAGAAAATATCATATTCAGCCATTAATTACGCTTTCTCATTTTGAAATGCCTTATGGTTTAGTAAAAAAATACGGCGGTTGGGGAAATCGTAAGGTAATTAAATTTTTTGACCGTTATGCCAGAACTGTCTTTGAGCGTTACAAACATAAAGTAAAATATTGGCTGACATTCAATGAAATTAACATGTCCTTATTTTCTTGCTTTACTGGCTCAGGCTTATCAGAAAACAGTAAAATTCAGGATATTTATCAGGCGCTACACCATCAGCTCGTTGCCAGTGCCAAAGCGGTTAAAGCCTGCCATGAAATTATTCCCGATGCTAAAATTGGTAATATGGTCGCGGCAATATCTCACTACCCATTAACTTGTCATCCTGATGATGTATTAGAATCATTGAAAAAGAATAGAGAATGGCTGTTCTTTTTTGATGTACAGGCTCGTGGATATTATCCATCCTATATGACACGCCTGTTTAAAGAGCAGAATATTACGCTTGATATAACAGATGAAGATACACAAATACTCAAAGAAACCGTCGATTTCCTTTCTTTCAGTTACTACATGAGCTGTTGTGCAACGACAGATCCGGAAATAACCAAAAATGCAGGAAATCTGATTAATCCGGTGAAAAATCCTTATCTATCCAGTTCAGAATGGGGATGGCAAATAGATCCTCAGGGCCTTCGTTATCTGCTTAATATGCTATATGACCGTTACCAGAAGCCACTGTTTATTGTAGAAAACGGTTTGGGTGCCAGAGATATTATTCAAGACGATGGCACTATTATTGATGATTATCGTATTCAATATCTCAACGATCATTTATTCCAGGTACGGGAAGCCATTGAAGATGGTGTTCAGTTATTAGGATATACCTCATGGGGGCCAATAGATTTGGTCAGCGCCTCTACAGCAGAAATGTCAAAACGATACGGGTTTATTTATGTCGATCGTGACGACCAAGGCAATGGCACACTGGAACGGCGGCGTAAAAAAAGTTTTAGCTGGTATAAAGATGTTATAAGCAGTCACGGCAATATTCTCAAAGCCCCGGAGGCAAAAAATGAAAATAGCCAATAAATTTCTTTTATTAACGTTGTCGCTTATTCTTCTTCATAGCAATACAGTGGCAGCGACAAAAAGTGACTGTAGTTCATATGATGCCCTTTTACCAAGAGGTCCAGAAACACCCTCGGTTTCATCCACCTGCGATACCGTATTTCCTGAATGGGGCGGTCTCAGAAAAGAGATGGCAGATCATGGTTTTTATGCAAATATCCAGATGTTAACAAATCTAACCTATGATGTTTCAAGAAACTGGAAAAATACCTCTAATCCTAACTATGTAGGCCAACGCTTAACCACCGGTAATATGTTTATTACAGAACTGACCTATGATTTATCGCGGATTGGTTTCACTGATAAGGCACAATTACGTGTAGGTCTAAACTATGCCTACAATAACTTTAAAAATAATGGTCAAGATGGGCATCCTTTTATCTCCGCTTTTTCTATTAACCAACCTTTATTTAATGATCGGGTGATATTGAATTACGGCTACACAACACTGCTCTCTCATTTCTATGGATTGTTTTTCGGTAGCAGTACAGCGTCATCTGCGCTGGGGCCAACCAGTGTGATGTTGTCCCAGGCCGGTCTGCCCAGTACAAAACCGAGTCCATCAATAGATATTCGGTTTTTATCGGAAAATAAACGTTGGTATGACCATATTGGCGTTGCCAGAAGTCAAAGCTCGGAAGGTTTAAGAGCGGACTCAAAATACAATACTTATGGTCTGCGCTGGAAACTTCCCAGTGCGGGTACGTTAGTCATCAATGAATTAGGTTATCGTGTTAATGCCAATGAAACGGAAAACATGATCTGGATTCGAGGCGGCTCGGTGTTTAATAAAACACCTTATTTTAACTATAATAACTCAGAATATGAAGATCATACCTACTCTCATTATATCGCGGTTACCCGCCAGATAACCAAACCGGATGCGTCAATGCCTTTCCGCGGCTGGTATATTGATGGCAAAACCAACTATGCACCAAAGGATCGTAACCTGTTTAATACCGATGTTTCGTTATCGTTGTTCAGCATTGGTCCATTCGATTCACGTCCGACCGATATGCTTACTTTTGGTTTGTCGTATAATAAGTTTAGTGATGACGCAAAAGATTACTTCGCCCGCAATGGTCAATTTGCTGAAAGTTATAGTGCAACCGCTTCCGCGTCATATTCGTATCGTGTCTACAACGGGATCTATTGGACCAACAGCTTATCCTATACTCATCACCCCTCAGTAACACCGAGAGAGGACGATGCTTATAATTTACTCACGCAAATTACCTTTAGCTTATAATTCTCAGTCAGAACAAAAAGTCCTCGCGTGAAAACGAGGACTTTATCAGTAATCTGAACTTTGTTTATAAACACAGCTCTATTATGAAGATATGTGCAGTTATTTGGTTAAATCATCAAAAAATTTCTTCACACCATCGAAGAAGCTTTTAGAACGTGGGCTGTTGTTTTCGCCACTAGTACCACCTAAAGACTCTCCCAATTCACGTAATAATTCTTTCTGTTTCTCGTTCAATTTAACCGGAGTTTCTACTACCACCCGACACAGTAAATCACCCTGAACGCCACCACGGACAGATTTAACACCTTTGCCTTTCATGCGGAACATTTTACCTGTCTGGGTTTCAGCAGGTATTTTCAGTTTCACACGGCCATCAAGGGTTGGGACTTCGATTTCGCCACCCAATGCCGCCATTGCAAAGTTAACTGGCACTTCACAATAGAGATTATTTTCTTCACGCTCGAAAATATGGTGCTTTTTCACCTGTACCTGAACATACAAATCACCTGCCGGTGCGCCCTTACCGCCAGCTTCACCTTCACCACTCAGGCGAATACGGTCACCGGTATCCACACCTGCCGGGATCTTAACAGACAGTGTTTTATATTTTTCAACACGCCCATGACCATGACACTTGTTACAAGAATCTTTAATGATCTGACCACGACCATGACAATGTGGGCAAGGTTGCTGAACGGTGAAGAAACCCTGACGCATATGAACCTGACCAGAACCCTGACAGGTTGAACAGGTGACAGGGCTGGTACCGGCTTTAGCACCACTGCCATGACAGGCATCACAGGTTTCCAGTGTCGGGATACGGATCTCTTTGGTCACACCACGAACCGCTTCTTCCAGTGTCAGTTCCATGCTGTAACGCAAATCTGCACCGCGGCTTGGACGCTGCTGACGACGACCACCACCGAAGATATCACCGAAAACGTCACCAAAGATATCACTGAAATCAGCACCGCCACCGCCCATGCCACCTTGCTCAAAAGCAGCATGACCATATTGGTCATAAGCAGCCCGTTTCTGATCGTCAGTCAGAATTTCATAGGCTTCTTTAACTTCTTTGAATTTGCCTTCCGCGTCTTTATCGCCCTGATTACGATCAGGATGATATTTCATTGCCAGCCGTTTATAGGCTTTTTTAATCTCTTTTTCGTCGGCTGTTTTGGAGACCCCCAAAACTTCGTAACAATCTCTTTTTGCCATCTCTTATTTTACCCTTAACATGCGCGCACGGGCGCAGAGTTCCCTCAACGCCCGTGCCGGTTAATCAGCAACAGTTGTCATCACTGTTACTGCGCCCGCTAAGGGCAATTATTTTTTGTCTTTAACTTCTTCGAATTCAGCATCTACAACGTTGTCATCTTTTTTCGCGCTGTCACCCGCGTCTGCTGCACCAGCCTGAGCCTGCTGTTGAGCAATTTCCAACAGTTTAGCGGAAGCCTGAACCAGAGCCTGAATTTTCGCTTCGATATCAGCTTTGTCTTCGCCTTTAACCGCAGTTTCCAATGCAGTTACCGCGCTTTCAATAGCTGTTTTATCTTCTGCTGGCAGCTTGTCACCCGCTTCCTCTACTTGTTTACGAGTACCATGAACAAGTTGATCTGCCTGGTTACGCGTCTGTACCAACTCTTCAAACTTACGATCAGATTCAGCGTTAGCTTCTGCATCACGAACCATCTGTTGAATCTCTTCCTCATTCAAACCAGAAGAGGCCTTGATAGTGATCTGTTGTTCACGGCCGCTGTTTTTATCTTTAGCAGATACGTGCAGAATACCGTCGGCATCAATGTCAAAAGTGACTTCGATCTGAGGCATACCACGAGGTGCCGGCTGAATACCATCCAGATTGAACTGACCCAAAGATTTGTTATCGCTGGAACGTTTACGTTCACCCTGCAACACATGGATAGTTACCGCAGACTGGTTATCTTCTGCCGTAGAGAACACCTGGCTGTGTTTAGTTGGGATAGTGGTGTTTTTCGTAATGAGGGAAGTCATCACGCCGCCCATCGTTTCGATACCCAGAGACAGAGGCGTTACGTCCAGAAGCAATACGTCTTTCACATCACCAGCCAGAACACCGCCCTGTACCGCAGCACCCATCGCTACCGCTTCATCAGGGTTCACATCTTTACGTGGTTCTTTACCGAAGAAGTCAGCAACCACTTTCTGCACCATTGGCATACGGGTCTGACCACCCACCAGAATCACATCTTGCACATCAGAAACAGACAGACCAGCATCTTGCAATGCAACCCGTACAGGCTCCATAGAGCGCTTAATCAGGTCTTCTACCAGTGATTCCAGTTTCGCACGGGTCACTTTGATGTTCATGTGCTTAGGACCCGTAGCATCCGCAGTGATGTACGGCAGGTTAACATCAGTCTGCTGTGCAGAGGAAAGCTCAATTTTTGCTTTTTCCGCCGCTTCTTTCAGACGTTGCATTGCCAATGGATCATTACGCAGATCAATCCCCTGATCTTTCTTAAATTCGTCAACCAGATAGTTGATCATACGGCTGTCGAAGTCTTCACCACCCAAGTGAGTATCACCGTTGGTTGCAAGAACTTCATAGGTTTTTTCGCCATCAACTTCATCAATTTCGATAATAGAAATATCGAAAGTACCACCACCAAGGTCATAAACCGCGATAGTACGGTTACCCACTTCTCTGTCCAAGCCGTAAGCCAGTGCAGCCGCGGTTGGTTCGTTGATAATACGTTTTACTTCCAAACCTGCGATACGGCCTGCGTCTTTTGTTGCCTGACGTTGAGCATCGTTGAAATAGGCAGGCACAGTGATGACTGCTTCAGTTACCGGCTCACCTAGGTAGTCTTCAGCTGTTTTCTTCATTTTCTTCAGAACTTCAGCGGAAACCTGAGGAGGAGCCATTTTCTGGTCTTTCACTTCCAGCCATGCGTCACCGTTATCTGCCGCAATGATTTTATATGGCATGATAGCTACGTCACGTTGTGCTTCTTCGTCCTGGAAACGACGACCAATCAGACGTTTAATAGCAAACAGCGTATTTTGCGGGTTAGTAACAGCCTGACGTTTAGCCGGTTGACCAACCAGAGTTTCACCATCCTGGGTATATGCAATAATGGAAGGAGTTGTACGATCACCTTCGCTGTTTTCCAGTACACGAGCTGTCGTGCCATCCATAATAGCTACACAAGAGTTGGTAGTTCCCAGGTCGATACCAATAATTTTACCCATCTAAACGCCTCCACAAGAAATTCGTAATCAGTCAAGTTGCTAATCAATATGAGGATGGTTATCTGCTTTTCAACGGCACCTATTTTTATTGCCTCTATGCAATTCCTCACTTTTGCTTATATACATCAGCTGTATAGGACAGCGATTAGCAACTGCGGTTGATTATAAGATGGGGCCGTTAAAACCATCATCAAGGGGGGAAGTGAAAAAAAACCTTTTTATTATTTCACAGGTCATTGTTTCCTTGCTGACAGATCATTATGATTCGCCCCCTTTGCTATTTATTACTTTCTACACGATTTTTTCAGAGGACTTATGAGCACTAATCAGTTGGCAAATCCCGGCCCTTTAGGGTTGATGGGTTTCGGCATGACAACCATTCTGCTTAACCTGCACAACGCAGGTTTCTTTCCACTGGCATCAGTTATCCTGAGCATGGGCATTTTTTATGGTGGTCTGGCCCAAATACTGGCGGGGCTTTTTGAATATAAGAAAGGCAATACTTTTGCCGCAACGGCTTTCACCTCTTATGGGCTGTTTTGGCTCAGTCTGGTCGGGTTATTGTTTCTGCCAAAAATAGGACTGGCAGAAACCACCAGCAGTCAGTATTTGGCGGTATACCTTGGTTTGTGGGGTGTTTTTACTCTGTTTATGTTCTTTGGCACCTTCAAAACTAACCGCGTACTCCAGTTTATCTTTGGTGGCCTGACACTGTTATTCGCTTTGTTAACCATTGGCAACTTTACCGGAAACACTGCCCTTCTGACGATTGCCGGTTATGAAGGAATAATTTGTGGCGCCACCGCATTTTATCTGGCAATGGCGGAAGTACTGAATGAACAGTATGGCCGCACTATTCTGCCTATCGGCGAGATAAAACAGTCATAAATCGCAGGTTGGAAGCGGGAAGGTTCTTCCATTCCTGCTTTCAGTCCAGTAGAGCGTATTGCCATCTTAAAGCACCTGCCATTTCATTACCTATAGGAGAATGTAATGGGTTACAACGCGGGTTAAAAGGCGTGATAACCCGCAGTGGATTCAATAAAGTAGCGGTGGCTCTGGCAAATAAAAATGCTCGAATTGCGTGGGCTCTGGTTAATCAACTGTCGCTTTATGAACTACGATGAGTTATCAGTATGATGTCAATATGTAATAGAAGTCCATAAGTTGATGTACTGACAGGTAAAACCGACTCTCTGTGAACCTGGTAAATAGCCCAGTCTATCGAGACTGTTGAAATAATGAGGGCAGAGAGTGCGGATTTTCATCCGGGTTCATTGAAGCCGGATATATGTTTGCGACTACGTTGTCAGAAAATTTTATTCACCCACTTGAATTGAGTCGGTGTCCATATAAACTATTTATTACTTTTTAACGAAAAAACTATTGTGAATTTAATTTATTATTTAATAATTCTTTTAAGGTGGTAAATTTATTTACTGATAAAATTTATTTTATTAAATAACCTTTCATAATAGTGCTACAGTTTGTTCGCTTGATTGATATTTGAACAATTGAAGCTTGATACTCGGTAGGCCGCACCAATTCATGCTTCTACTATGAAGAGCTCTCAGCCCTTGCGGCACAAGGCATTATGTAATGACCTACAATTTTGAATTCTTAATTTAGCACAGCGAGTTGCAATGTTGGTGATTTCTTGCAGCACTGCTTAGTTGCCGAAGGAATATTAGATGTTGCCATAGAGCCAATTGTAGCTCCTTAGGATGTAGCGGCACTCGTCCCAATCGTCGAAGAAGCTGGTGGAATATGCACCGACCTAATGGGTCAATCTGTTCTAACGAACAAAGGAGTGGGAATCGTGTCCACCAGTCAGACTCTGCACAAACATGTAATTGATATATTTGGAGAGTAAATGAACATGATCGTCCGGGAATCTAAAGAAATATCAGAAATACAATTGGTGCGTTGTGTACAGACGCTGACACGCGCTTTCGATGGATACTCCTTAATGCGGCATTTCCTCGCTGAAGATGATCACCAGCAACGAGTACGGCGCTATCAAGAGACTTTTCTTAGAAAGGTAGGTATGACAGTAGGTCACGTATGGGCTGCCGATGATGGAGCCGCTGTATCAATATGGACGGCACCCGATATTGAAGACGCAGAGGCAACTTTTGTTCCTCTATCTATCGAATTCGGAAAAATAGCAGGAAAGAGAGAAAAGGTAATGCGGGCGTCTGAATCTATCATGGCTAAAGAACGACCCAATTTTCCATGCTGGTTCCTAGGTGCAGTAGCAGTGGATCCAGATTACCAGGGGAAAGGGTTAGGCCGTGCTGTTATTGAACCCGGCCTTGAGAGAGCCGAGCGTGAGGGATTCCCTGTATTTCTTGAAACTTCCGATGACAAAAACGTAAAGATCTATGAGCGTTTGGGATTCGAGGTGACAGCAGCATACCAACTCCCCTTTGGGGGTCCTATGACGTATGCGATGATAAAGCGGGGGATATAGCAATGACCTCGCTTGTCATTCTATGTCATTCTGAGGAACGATATCTTGTTCGCTGAAGATGCTCCTATGGCCACACCAACCAACTTTAACATAAACCTCAATGAGCCATGCGGATGGCACAACACTGAGAAGTTAACAGTTGCGTATCTGTCCTGCGATCAATCTGCCTTAGTTCTTGCGAAGGGTTTTCAAAGTCTACGATCTGCTTCTATGCGCAGCTTCGCGTCCTGGGACGAAATAGCAAAATGGCGTAACAATCATTTAGCTACACACGATCATCTCGTGGTAGTTTCTATTGATAAAAAAGCATCAATGAAAGATTTGTCATTACTCAACGACTTAACTGGATTCATTGTTGCAAGTTCTTTAGAACTAGGGACATTTATCCTCGCGAAGACAGTTGCTTATAGTTGTATGCAAGAAGGTGAAGATATCTGCTTTGCCCCCGTTCATAATGGCACAGAAATGCGTCAGGCTGCTGGGCAGAAGATTTTACCTGCAGATAGTGAAGAACTCACCAATTGGTCTGATTTTATCTGTGGAACTGAAACTATTGTGAGTGTTATCGGACACACCAGCGAAGATTACATTCGCCTCAGCAGTAATGAACTTATTTGTGGACGAATAACTGTTCAGTCACCTTCTGTATGTGGGAAACGACTACCGACTTGCATGGTAAACAACGATTGTTTTCTTCCCGATTTGAAGCGGTTAACCGCCAATGTAATACCAGGGCGTGTCTTTTTCGCCAACGCATGCCTTACACTTAAGGTCGGTAAAGATGGGATATTCGATGGAGATGACTCGTATACAATCTCGCAGAGATTCCTAGAGGGTAATGCAGCAGTGTATGTTGCAAGTCCTTTTCTAAAGGATGGTCGTATCGAAGAGAATTTGGTGTTTCACGGACTTATGGGAGCAGGGATGACCGTAGGCCAGACCGTTCGGGAATTAAACAGAGTTCTTCCTGCTTGGGGATTGGAAGTGGGCAAGGTCATGATTCTGGGAGACCCAAGCCTTAAAACCAGCTCTAAAAGTGCTCCTGAAAGCATAACCGGATACAAAAAAGGCCTAGTATTCGGAATACGAGATCAGGCCTCCAATCTATCCGACGAATTGTGTTACCTAAACGGCGCGCCAAAAAGGGCGTCAGTTGCTGGGTTCATTCTGAGCTCAAGTATTTCTGGAAGCCCTTGTGCTATCCTTGATTGCAATGTTAACCATCTTAACTTCAGTGAACTGACAATTGCAAAGCGAGAGCAATCACCAGAGCAGGTATTATCTTCGATCAGAAAACTTAACATAGCTTTTGGCGGGGTAGCCAAGTGTGATATTTAGTAGTGTGTGAGATCTCTGACTTCGACCTGACAGAGCATTTTTAAGCCTTCATTTTCTCAACAAGGGTCTCATACAGCCTTAATCTGAAAGAAATCGAGTCGCACTGGACTGATGTGCTTCGTCTGGCCACGTCGATCAGACAAGGGACAGTTACTGCATCCCTGATGCAGAAGAAGCTGGCCAACTATCCAAAGCAGAATGGCCTGGCAAAGGCATTGAGGGAAATCGGCAGAATAGAAAGAACATTATTCATGCTGGACTGGTTTCGCGATCCGGCGCTACACCGCCGGGTGCAAGCTGGCCTGAATAAAGGTGAGGCCCGAAATGCGCTTGCCCGTGCTGTCTTTATGCATAGGCTGGACGGAAATCAGGGACAGGGGACTGGAAAATCAGAGTTACCATGCCAGTGGGCTGACGTTGCTCACTGCTGCGATCACACTGTGGAATACGGTCTACATGGAAAGAACTGTCGATTCCCTGAAGCGCAAAGGTATCGAGATCAATGATCAACTGTTATCCCATCTTTCTCCGTTAGGTTGGGAGCATATCAATCTGACAGGCGATTATATCTGGCAAAGCAATCGTAAACCTGCGTCAGGGAAGTTCCGTCGTCTACGTCCGGCCAAGGTCGAAAAGTACAAAAAAACAGGCTTAACGTACAATAATTTCCGCTCTCCAAGCCGACCTCTATAGGGTTTCAACCAGACTCGCACCATCCGTAGCCTGACACACATAAATGGTTTCTTTCAGACCTGTCGATGCAAAATAGTGCTGTTCTACCGCGGCCTTAACAGCATCAACCCACGCTTGTGGCACTAAAGCAACCACACAACCGCCAAATCCCCCTCCTGTCATTCTTACCCCACCCTGTTTACCGATAACTTGCTTCACAATATCAACCAAGATATCAATTTCAAATACAGTAATTTCAAAGTCATCACGCATTGACTGATGTGATTGTGTCATGAGTTCTGCTATTAATGGCATATCACCTCCTGCCATTAACGCTTTTGCTGCCAAAAGTGTACGCTCATTTTCTGTGATCACATGGCGTGCACGTTTAGCGACTACCCCATCAAGCTCAGAAATACGCTTTTCAAACTCATCTATTGTCACATCACGCAAAGCTTTAACACCAAATAATGCCGCTGCTTGCTCACATTGAGTCCGGCGAATATTGTATTCACTGCCAACCAATTCCCGTTTCTTATTCGAGTTAATAATAATAACTGCTATATCTTTTGGCATAGACACAGCCTGAATAGTTAAATATCGGCAATCAATTAATAACGCATAATTATTTTTCCCTTCTGCTGAAATTAATTGATCCATAATGCCGCAATGACAGCCCACAAATTCATTTTCTGCTTGCTGTCCATTTAACGCAATTTCTGTTTGACTAATGGTTAAGTGGTAAAGGGTTTTAAATGTTTGACCAATAGCCGTTTCCAATGCGGCCGATGAGCTTAATCCCGCGCCCTGCGGTATATTTCCAGTCACTACAATATCTGCCCCTTTAAATGCATACCCACGACGGAGCAGATACTTCACAACCCCTCGAATATAATTCACCCACATTTTACTTTCGTGAAATATAATAGGTTGACTGATATCAAATTCATCTAATTGATTACCATAATCAACTGAAACAATACGAATAATATTGTCCTGCCGTTTCGCCGCAGCAACCACAACTTGGTAATTAATAGCACATGGTAATACGAAGCCATCATTATAATCAGTATGTTCTCCAATCAAATTAACCCGACCTGGCGCTTGAATAATATGCGTCGGTGTATAATGGAATACTGAATTAAAAATATCTTTAGCGCAATTAATTAAAGTTTTCATCACGTTATTCTCAAATATAGCGTTAACCGCACGATACTTTCAATGAAATATCGCCACCGGGTATAATCACTTTTGCTCTTTATAATGCACATCACCCAAAGCACGCAGAATTTGAGCTGCTTGCTCTGCGGTTAAATCACGCTGCGTTTCAGCAAACATTTCATAGCCCACCATGAATTTTCGCACGGTAGCAGACCGCAATAATGGCGGATAGAAAAGTGCGTGTAATTGCCAATGTTCAATATCTGTATCTTGTTCAAAAAACGGGGCAAAATGCCAGCCCATAGAATAAGGAAAAGAACTTTGAAATAAATTGTCATAACGACTGGTGAGCTTTTTAAGTGCGACCGCTAAATCACCCCGTTGTTCATCTGTTAATTCATTCATACGACGAACATGAACTTTAGGTAACAACATGGTTTCATAGGGCCATGCTGCCCAATAAGGCACAACCGCTAACCAATGCATGGTATTAACCACGACTCGCTCACCATCAGCTAATTCAGCCTGAGCATAATCCACCAGTAAGTTAGAATTATGTTCCTGGTAATAGGCTCGCAACTGTTTATCTTTACGCTCAATTTCATTTGGCAAAAAACTATTTGCCCAGATTTGCCCATGCGGGTGAGGCTGAGAACACCCCATTGTTTCTCCCTTATTCTCAAATAATTGCACCCAGAGATACTCTTTACCCAATATTTCAATTTGTTCATTCCAGGTCTCAATTAATTGACGAATTTGTTCAACAGACAATTCAGGCAATGTTTTACCATGATCAGGAGAAAAACAGATCACTCGGCTTAATCCCCGTACTCCTTGCGTTTTAAATAGAGGGTGATGCGATTGTGGTACATCAGGCGAATCTGGTATTAAAGCCGAAAAATCATTATTGAAAACAAACGTTGCTTGATAAGCAGGATTTTGCTCACCGGAAATACGCACGTTTGATGGACAAAGGAAACATTGCTCATCATAGTTTGGGATATCGTCTATTAATGACGGCTCATCTTGCCCACTCCACGGCCGCTTCACCCGATGGGGAGAGACCAAAACCCATTGTCCGGTTAGAGGATTATAACGACGATGGGGATGTTCAACAGGATTAAATTCAATCTTAGACATAACAGTCTCGACTTTATTTATATTTTCCAACATCATTTGTGAAAATATTTGTTAATACTTGGACTGACCGCAGTGTAACAATGGGCCTCAATACCAATCTGAGATATCAATCACGCATACGAATAAAAGCAAGTATCAAGAGTTGTATTTAATGATGACCTTGTGACTCTAAATTGCATCCCAACCAAATGGTAACGTTTACAATACAATAACAAATAAACCCATCATTTCTTCTTTGTCAAATCCTCTTTGGTAGCACAATGACCAATGATGCCCTGTAAATCATATTAGTGGCACGACTTATAGGAAAGCGTGACTCATAGTCCGTGGTTTGATAAGTAACATCGTTCGATACTTATCGGATGAAAAAGCCTAATACAATAAAATCAATTTTTGGACAAAGAGTTAGATATATCAGAGTAACATCTGGTATGTCTCAGGAAGCTTTTGCTGATAAATGTGGGCTTGATCGTACTTATATCAGCGGTATTGAACGTGGAGTCAGGAATCCCACGCTTGAAGTTATCAATGTCATCGCAAATGGTTTGCAGATCGAGTTGAAAGATCTGTTTGATTTTAGTGCGGAATAAAAGAGTTAACTGGTTTTATTCTCACATCATTTTATTACCTTTTTGTTTCATCATTTCCTTCTGGAAGATTTTATTTTTTTGACATATTCATCATTATCTCAACGAGTGACATAAAACATGTTGAAGTAGCTCATCTCGTTGATGAGCTACGCCATTTTGCTCTACAGCCACTTACCTTGTGTACCTCGAAGGCCATATCTCGGCAGGATCGCAATCTAAAGCATCTGCAATGAGCCGCTGCCCTTTGGGCCAACGGCGTTGCAAGGTATTGGCAAGGGTCGATGAGGCTAATCCTGCCTTTCTTGAAACTGCTGCTAACGATGTTCCTCGTTTTTTTAGTGCTGCGATAATGTCTGCTGGGTGCCAGTCCTGATTTTTCATCCTTAATCCTCCACGTTACGGATAACTTTGATATGAAAAGATAAATCGTTACATAGTAGACTATAAGTCACATATGATAACATAACTTACCGAGAAAAGTGACTTATAGTCCGTGGTCTGATAAGTAACATAATTCGATACTTATTAGATGAAAAAGCCAAATGCTGTAAAATCCCTGTTTGGACAAAGAGTTAGGCATCTCAGACAATCGTCTGGAATGTCTCAGGAAGCCTTTGCCGATAAATGTGGAATTGACCGTACCTATATCAGTGGCATTGAGCGGGGGATCAGAAATCCTACGCTTGAAATCATCAATATCATTGCAAGTGGTTTGCAGATTGAGTTGACAGAGTTGTTTGATTTCAGTACAAAACTAAAAAGCTAGCCGTACCTTTCCCCTGATTTCTTAGGCATTTTCTTATTTGTTTTTTGTTAGAGTGAATTACAGTGTCAACCCTCAATGAAATTGAGCAAATAGGTTAACAATGACCGGTAAGTGCGATTGAGGAAATGTCACTTAAATTGCATAAAGGTATAAATCAGGAAGCCAGAATAAACAATCAACTGAGGAATAGTTTATAAAGGGAGAATCAAGTTCTCCCTTTATAAATGGCGTGATTAAATATTAATGACTTGTTGGGTGCCATTCCGCTCAATTCTTATTGTCAGTTTACCCGATGGTGTTTCTGATAATTGATTGCGAAGATAGGTTATATCCTCAGGGAGGACTTTCTGGCTGTTAACTTCCAACACAACATCACCGTTTTTTAATCCAAATTTTTCAATATCTTTTGGCTCGTTGTAAAATATCTCTACTTTATTATTAAAATAACGAACTGCAATCGTGCGCAGTAATTTACTGTCATAACGAGTGAAGTTCTTGGCGTTAAAACAGAGTAACATTTTATTGGGGATAAATAGATAGTCATCAAAACGAGAGAGGAAGCTCATACCAAGATAATATTGGTCGTTTTTATTTTCGCTGACTCTCAGACGACCAACAGGCAGTTGTTGTAAATAAAAGCCGTCAATCAGGTACTCTTTCCCACTAGCAAGCCCGCTGGCGGAGGCGTATTTAACATTGGTTTCTTCAGAAATTTTATCTTTATGATCTTTTTTCAGATATTCAATAAATTCTTGAGAAACATAGCTATAATCAGCTCCGGTATCTATGTTGAAAATGACATTAGAAACCTGGATTGCAGGAGATTTCCCATAGCTGTCACTGTAAGGTTCACATTGCTGATAATTCAGGATTGAAGGTGCATGGCGCCATACTGTCAGGGTATGGTTCAAATTATTCACCTCCCAGTTTAATTGGCGGAAAGTATCAATTCCAAGGATGCCATCCAGCTTCTGACCAATGGATTGATTGAAAAGATTCATATCAATGCCAATCCAGGGATCAGAAGCCGGCACGCTATAATTACCAATGGTAATAGCAAGGGGTTGCCATAATGTCAGCTCATCTTTGTGTAATCGCTTTTCACTGGTTGTAATTAATCCATCGGATAACATATGGTGGAATGTCACCGGTATGTTTGATTCTGGCGTGATTTGGGTCAGTGTTTTAGCCAGTTCATTGTCGATGAAGGTATAACTGGCCCCGGTATCCAGCAGAAATTGATATTTTTTACCGGAGATCGTGACAGGAACTATGATCGTGGTAGGTTGATGGATATTTAGTTTAGCAGAGAGTACCGGCTTATTTTCTTCGGGAATATGGCGTTTTTCTATATGACTACAGCCGGTGAGCAGTGTCAGCAAACCAGCGGTAATAAGTGCCCGGCAGGTTATTTTGCCCTGTTTTTTCATAGGATTGGATTCCTTTTCTGTGGTGTGGAAGATGAAAGTCTATGGTTCAGTAAAAGTTCAACATGGTGCAATGGAAGTAAATAAGATGTAGCGGCATGACGTGGGATAAGCGCGTGTTGCCAATACAGGTTAACTTTGTTTCGAATATTATTATCCGCTTTTTTACTACAACCAAAGGTAAACAACCACATCATTATACTTGGTTGACATAAAATTCAGCCAGTTACTGTATAGTCACGAATACGGTGCTGTGGATTCCAGCTTGGTGATGGTGAACACGATTAATGAGATGGAATATTCCGCTATCAAGCAACAAATCGTTCTTGAATTGTTTGAACGTGGTATTCATGATCTGGAAAAATGCTCGTGGATTTAGATTATGGCGTCTGGCTCACCGATATTCACGGTTTTAAGGTAGCGTTGAAAGCCGTTTAGTATTAAATAACGGCTTTAATTATGATCTTATACCTGAAATGATTTTCCACCTTAATTGCAGGTATCGCCAATGTTGCTCAACGCATCAATGATCAATTGCCAGAATCGCTGTTGATCCAATTTGACTGCAACTTGGGTGTGGCAATCTTCTGGTAGCGGAAGACGGAAATCCACCACGGTCATACCGACGGTTAAAGTGCCGTTCAGTTCAATATTGACCGGCACTTTTTGTGTCGTCATCACCGTAGGGTCGATTACATAAGCGACAGCACAAGGATCATGTATTGGAGGGCAATTGAAGCCGTGTCTCTCCTGATAACTTTTGCCGTAGAACTCCAGCATGTCCACGACAAACCGGGAAGCGTTGGTATTGATACGTGAAATCGCCTTCGTGATTTCTGGTGTGGCTCGTGCCTGATGTGTCAGATCCAGGCCAACCATTGTCAGCGGCCATTTTTCATTGAAAACAATATGTGCTGCTTCTGGATCAACTTTGATATTGAATTCTGCAACTGCACTTCTGTTAGCCGTGTGATATCCGCCTCCCATTAAGACAACTTCTTTTACCCGCTCGACGATCTGTGGTGCTTTACGGACAGCGAGAGCAATATTGGTCAGACTGCCGACAGGAACCAGTGTTACTGTTTTGGGGGGATGAGACATGATGGTATCAATGATCAGATCCGTCGCGTGACGGGGATCAAGCGTCCGTGAGTGTTTCGGGAGTTTCACGCCTCCCAGACCCGATTCGCCGTGAATATCCGGTGCAGTTTCGAGATCACGGACCAATGGGCGATGACAGCCTGCGGCAAAGGGCACCCCGTTAATACCGGCAATATGCGCTATCGCCAGCGCGTTGCGAGTGACTTTATCCAATGTCTGATTACCGGCAACAGTGGTGACGGCTAATAGCTCAATATCAGGATTGCCATGTGCCAGTAACATCGCAATCGCGTCATCATGTCCCGGATCGCAATCAAGAATAATTTTCTTGGTGGTCATTTTTACTCCTTACTAGAAAAAGTGATATAAAAAATGAGAATAATCCAGTTAAAAAATCTATTCCGTGATGAGATCTTAGGTCTGCGTGAGGGTTCTCATAAATAATTAATAAAATGCTTCATAATTGTGATTTTATTGGCATATAAACAACAATTGAGTTGTATAACCAGTTTAAGTGTGATTCTTATATAGTTTCGCTATGGAATTGGCGGGCAATATCTACTTCGGATTTATTGTTAATTTCTTAATAATTGCGAGGGCTGGAATGGATATTCATGTGGATAGATTGTCAGCAGTAATTGAATCTGTGGCAACCAGTGAATTTTATCCTAATCTACTTAACTGGTTGGAACAATTTATTCCCTTTGATAACGCCATTGTCTATGCCTTCGAGCAAGGCGCGCCTCCGCGTTGTTTAAGTAAAGCAGAGAAGAAGAACAGCGATGCGGTAAACCAGATTTATCAACAGGGTGCTTATCTGCAAGATCCTTTCTATCAGGCTTTGGTAAAGGGTGCTGAGACTGATCTGCTTACCTTACGGGAACTCGTTCCTACTGGATTTTATCATACTGATTACTATCTGAATTTTTATCGTAAAACCGGCTGGCGGGATGAAGCGGGCGTTTTGCTGAAACTCTCTCCTCAAAGGCAGCTTGGCCTGTTTTTTGGTAATGAAAATCAGCCATTTTTCATACAAAAACAGCACCAGAAAAACCTGAGAACAGCGCTGGAAATTATTCGCAGTGTCGCCCGGTTACATGGTGGAATGATGCAGCAAGCCTCTTCTGCCGACATGGTTTGTCTAGATACCCAGGCTCGTTATGCTTTGACGCCAAGAGAATGTGAGATTGTTGAATTGATATTGCAAGGTAAAGGATCTCCACAGATTGCTGAGAAACTGTTTATCAGTACTGGAACAGTGAAAAACCACCGGAAAAATATTTATCAAAAACTGCAAATCAGATCACAAGCAGAGCTGTTTAGCTTGTTTTTGACGCCTCCTGTGCGTTATTTCGCTTGAGTCACAATTGTTAATACAGTGTTGCAAATATCCCTAAAGGGACATGGTGATGTGACTTCGCACTACAGATAATCCGGTGATTATGTCAGATGCTAATTGGAGTATCACATGAACAATAATGTTGATTCATTAACTTATTATGCAACGACCAAGAAATATGATCTTCGTTTTCCGATATTAAAAGAAGATCTGGATGTGGATGTTGTCATTATCGGCGGTGGATTTTCCGGTATCAATACCGCGCTTGAACTGGCGGAAAAAGGCATCACCAATATTGCTATTCTGGAAGGGCGTCATCTTGGCTATGGTGGTACTGGCCGTAATGGTGGTCAGGTTATGGCGGGTATTGGTCATGATCTGGAAGTGATCAAGCGGCATGTTGGTGAAAAAGGGCTGGAGACGATCTTTAAGATCAGCAACCTCGGCGCGGGTATTATTCGTGATCGTATTGAGAAATATAACATTGATGCCGATCTCTGCCGTGGTTATGGTTATCTTGGCTTCAATAAGCGGCAGGAGAAAACGTTACGTGGCTGGCTGAAAGATTTCCAGGCGGTTTCTCCTGATGAAGAAATTGAGCTGTATACCGGCTCTGATGTGAAAAAGGTTGTGGGTTCTGATGTCTATACCTGTGCGTTGAAGCATATGGGCGGCGGGCATGTTCACTCCCTGAACCTGTTATTGGGTGAAGCTAAAGCCGCGACAGAACTTGGCGTAAAAATCTTTGAAAACAGCCAGGTGCTGAATGTTGAATATGGTTCTAGGGTGACAGTTCGTACCTCGATGGGATCTGTTCGCGCCAATAAAATGCTGTGGGCTTGTAACGGTTTCCTCAATGGCCTTGAGCCGTACATCTACAAGAAGACCATTAACACTTATGCCTTCCAGCTAATGACGGAAGAATTATCGGATGATTTGATCAAAAAAATCAGCCCGATCCGTGGTGCATACAGTGATATTCGTCCGGTTATCGATTACTACCGGGTGACTAACGAAAACCGCCTGTTGTTCGGCAGTACAACACCTTTAATTGAACACATTCCATCAGATCTGAAAGCCTGGAACCGTCATTTGATGCTGAAGGTTTTCCCTTATCTGAAAGATGTGAAAATTGAATTGGCATGGGGAGGACCATTGTGTTGCAGCGCCAACCTGTTCCCGCAAATCGGCTCTTTGCCGCAGCATAATAATGTGTTCTACGTGCAGGGATATTCCGGCTTTGGCGTAACGCCAAGCCATATCGTTTGTAAGGTCCTGGCGGAGGGGATAAGTGAAGGATCTGAGCGTTATAACCTGATGAGCTCAATTCCTCATGCGAACATTATTGGCAAAGATACGTTGAGACATCTGATGGTGTCGGCGGGCAAGATTTGGCATCAAACGTCAGGGTACTGGAAAGGCCGCCGTTAAGTTATCGAGATTTTCGGTATCAATAGCATTCACTGAACGATTTATAAATTCTTTTATTTGAAGCGAGAACATCATGATTAAATCACTTTTACTGAACAAATCACTGCCTGAACTGTTGGACATTGGTAGCGTAAGCAATCTGGGTTCTACCGTTGTGGAAGGTGATCCGCAGGCCAGTGTTGCAATGATATTTGGTGAACCGACTGATAACCTGACTTGCGGCATTTTCGCCTGTACCCGTGGAAAATTCAGTATGGTGTATCCGTTTGATGAGCACGCAACCGTCTCGGAAGGCTCGGTAAAACTGACCGATGTGAAAACTGGTGAGACAGTTGAATATCATCCGGGGGATTCCTGGTTTGCCGCGAAAGGAACTGAAGTGCTGTGGGAAGTGACCGCAGACCGTTTTGTGAAACATTATCTGGCTTGTGTTAAAGGTTAAAAAGCACCCGTTTGATCAGAGGTAAGTTAAGTAATGAGTGATATAACCCTGTTACAGCAGGTTACGGCCTTTCTGCAACGCAATCATGGTCATTATATTCATGGTCAGTTAGTCGATGGTCAGGGGAATGAAACATTTCCCGTGGTGAACCCTGCGACTGATGAAGTTATTGCGGCAGTGAATCAAGGCGGTGAAGCGGAAGTCAATGCGGCTATGCAAGCGGCACATGCTGCATTTCATGGTGTGTGGGCGCAAACTTCACCTATGGAGCGTGGTAACTGCCTGAATCGTCTGGCAGATTTATTACTGGCACATCGGGAAGAACTGGCGCAATTGGAAAGTGTTTGCTCTGGTAAAACTATCCAATTGTCCCGCATGCTGGAAATTGATTCTTCTGTTCAGTTCCTGCGTTATTTTGCCGGATGGTCAAGTAAGATCAGCGGTGAAACGCTGAATGTTTCTTTGCCCTCTTTTAAAGGTGAACAATATACGGCGTTTACCCGCCGTGAGCCGATTGGTGTTGTGGCAGGGATCATTCCGTGGAATTTCTCCATCATTGTTGCCATCTGGAAAATGGCGGCTGCACTGACCTGTGGTTGTACCATTGTGTTGAAACCAAGCGAATACACCCCACTGACAATGCTCAGGGTGGCTGAATTGGCAAAAGAAGCGGGTATTCCTGATGGTGTCATCAATGTGGTTAATGGTTCAGGCTCGGTATTAGGTCCTGCGCTGATAAATCATCCATTGTGTGCCAAAGTGACTTTCACCGGCTCTGTGCCAACCGGTATTGCTGTGGGTAAATCAGCGATGGAACAGGGATTGACTCGCGTTACGTTGGAGCTTGGTGGCAAAAACGGTGCGGCGTTTTTGCCAGATATGTCTGCTGAAAAGATTGTTGATGGTGTTCTGGAAGCGGGTTATCTCAATCAAGGGCAAATTTGTGCTGCGGCTGAACGTTTCTATATTCCTGCCGGCCGCATGGATGAAGTGCTGAAATTGTTGTCTGAAAGACTTGCTGCAATGAACATTGGTTCTCCGCTGGATGAATCAACGGAAATGGGACCGCTGGCGAACAAAGAGCACTATAACAAGATACTGTCCCTGTTTGATAAAGCCCGTCAGGAAGGCAGTGAAATTGTTTATGGCGGTTATGCTCTGGAAGGGCCTGGTTGCTTTGTAGCACCAACCGTTATTCGTGCTAACAGCCCGGAAGATTCGTTGATGAAGGAAGAGACATTTGGTCCTGTAGGCACTTTCCTCAGTTATAACGATGAGGAAGAGCTGATTGGGTTGATGAACAGCACGCCGTTTGGTTTAGCGGCGAGTTTGTGGACCAATGAGCTGAGCAAAGCTATGCGTATGATCCCGCGTATTGAAGCCGGGACTGTTTGGGTCAATATGCATACATTCCTTGATCCGGCATTACCGTTCGGTGGTACGAAATCTTCAGGTATTGGCCGTGAATTCGGCAGTGCTTTTATTGAGCACTATACTGAACTGAAATCGGTTATGGTCCGTTATTGATTTTATTTCTGAATTAGGAAAGGACGGCCCCTGAGCGGTAAAAGGGGCTATCAAGGGTGAGATCGGAGTCACTATTTTCTATCACATCAAGGGCGACTACTGTAAAGCCGTCACTCTTTTCTATTGTTGGATAAGGTTTTTCTTCCGTAATGCCTAATCTGTTTGCCAATGACGAACGTATAGAAGCCGCATTTAATCTTTCTCCTTCAATTTCGCTTGAATAGAGTATGCTGGATGAAGGCTATCAAGTGTTGCTTGCTTGGCATCTTCATCATCGGATTTGCCTACACAACCCTTGGGTAAAATGCGCATCTCGCAGTAATGGCACAATTGTGTCGGCATTCCAATGGAATTTAAGCCAGTTCGGTTGTTCCCATATCCACATTGGTTTCTCCTGTGAGTTGAATAAAAAGCTTATTTGGTTCAGATTGAGCTGAGGTTAATGAGATAGCCCATGATCCCTGATTTTTTTCAATATCATAAAAAATATAGAGTTAAGTCTTTCTGGTGGTTAATGCAAAGTCTATAAACCGAGTAAGGGAAATTTAGTTAATAAAATTTTAGTTACTTAATTCATTAAGACGGATTTTCAGCGAGATTATTGGCATTATTTTGTGATGTAAATCACGTTTTATTAAATTCATGGGGGATTAATTCGCCTAATCATCAAGACATCGCCGATTTTTTGTTATAACCTTTTGCCTGAATATTAAGCGGATAATATTATTGATTCTGTATCTTTATTAATGACTGAGAAGAGGATACCTCTCTACTCTGTTCAGTCGGTGTTATCAATTTAGGTTGTCTGCGACGGCGGTGGATTAACGGTGCTGATGCCAACGTTGTTACTTCATCAGCATTCGGCTAACTCACCTCACCGGACAAGCATGCTTAATGTATTAATAACATCACTTAATGATTAAATAAGACTAAAGAAAAATGGACAATCGCCCACGTTGTCGGTTCACTGAAGGCAGCATTTCGTTGCCGGAAGGCTATCAGGAACAGACCGTAAACATCATTATCGCTCCCGATGCACCCGCGCTGAATATCTCGCGTGATCAGTTAGTCGAAGGCGAAGATCTCTCCAGTTACCTCACCCGTCAGAAAGGTCTGCTGAAAAACGGTCTGCGCGACTGGCAATTATTGGAAGAACAGCCCGCGACGCTGGGCGATAACCTGCTGCAAGGCACGGCACTGCTCTCCCGTTATCGGCCCAAAAAGGGGCAGCAAGTTTATCAATATCAGGCGGTATTCCTGCTGGATGAGAAAAAAACGCTGATTTTCACCCTGTCATCCCAACAGGCGTTCACTGATGCTCAACGGCAGTGGCTGGATGACTGCCTGAACAGTTTCCACTTCTAGGGAGGGGGCGCGATGCCAGAAGCCGCACGGCTCGGAGACACGATAGGCCATTCCAGCGCCATGGCGGGATTGGTTGCAGGCACCGTCATCGGTTCATTAATTTCAGCCGCCGGGGGCATGCTCACGGGGGCCCTCTTTGTCGCCGGATTGGCCACATCCTGTATCGGGGTGGGCGTTTTGCTGATAGGCGCCGCCATTGTGGTGGGCATGGCGGCAGGATATTTAGGCGACATGGCGCGTGACGCCTGCGTTTCTGCGGGGGCCTCGTCGCGAAGTCCCTGCGGGGAAATCACCCGGGGCTCCCCCAATGTCTTTATCAACGGCAAACCCGCCGCCATCGCGACACGGAGTCAGGTGGAGTGCAGTAAAGAGGATGGCCTTCGCCAGATGGCGGAAGGCTCTGCTTCCGTTTTCATCAATGGCTATCCGGCGGTGCGGGTGGGAGACAAAACGGTCTGTGATGCGGCAGTAATGACCGGTTCGTCTAATGTCTTCATCGGCGGCGGGACGGCGCAGACGGCAAACATTGCGCCGGAAATCCCCAAATGGGCGTATACCGTTTCCGATTTAACAATGTTTGCGTCCGGGTTAATCAGTTTTGGTGGTGCAGCAGCTAAAGGCCCCGGAGCGTTGCAGAAGCTGTTCAGCAAGGTACCGGGCGCGGATAAAATCCGCAAAATCACCTGTCGGCTGGGGGCGCTTGCCGTGGCTATTCCTGTCGCGGGGATTCTTATGAACCCGGTGGAAGTCATTGCCGGTCAGAAATTCCTGAACGATGAGGATGAGCTGGACTTCGTTTTTGACGCTGAACTGCCGCTCTACTGGCAGCGTAGCTACCTGAGCCGTTATCAGTATGACAGTGTACTGGGTCAGGGCTGGAACCTGTTCTGGGAAAGCCATCTCACGCGCGTGGAAGGCGGATTACTTTGGCGTTCTCCTGCCGGGGATATCGTGCCATTTCCTGATGTGCCGGCAGGACATAGCTGTTTCTGCCCTGATGCCCAAAGCAACCTGGTACACACGCCGGAAAACACTTGGGAAATCCGTGACGCAGGCGAATTGGTTTATCACTATGCTGTGTTCGATGACGAGGGCATCAGCTGCCTGAGCCACATCCGCGATAATGTCGGCAACGAACAGCGCTTCCATTACAACGAACAGCATCAGCTGGTCACTATCACGGGCAGTGGCGGGCTTAACCTGCACTGCGATTACGTGATGATGGAAAACGATAACCAAACTGTCTCCCGTCTTACCGCCGTCTGGCGCGAACTGCACGACGGCCATCGTATTCAGCTTTGCCGCTACCATTATAATGAAAACACCCAACTGACGGGGGTCAGCCATCGTAACGACGCTCTCCAGCGACAATTCGGCTGGACAGAGCACGGCGTGATGGCATGGCATCAGGACGTGCGCGGCCTGCGCTGTGATTATAAGTGGGAGCAGACTGAAGAAGAGCTGTGGCGTGTGGTTGCTCAGCAAACCAGTGAAGGGGCGGGCTATCGGCTGGAATACGATAATGAGAACGCCACCCGCACGGCACACTGGCACGACGGCACCCGCACGGTTTGGCGCCTCAACGACGCGCACCACATCATTCACTGCCTCGACCGCAACGGCACGGAGCACCATATTCTGTGGGATGAATTTGGCCTGCCGAACGGCTACACCGATGCGGACGGCCACACCCGCCTGAGTGAATGGGACAAACACGGCCGCCAGCTAAGTTTCACTGATGCTAACGGCAACCAGACCGGCTGGCAGTACCAGAATGATACCGACCGGCTCACCTTTATCTTCTGGCCGGATGGCACCGAAACGGCATTGGCTTACGATGAATTTGGGCGGCTGGTGAGTGAAACCTCGCCACTGAAGCAAACCACCTGTTATCACTACGGCTTTAATAATACGGTACGTCCCTACAAAGTCACGGATGCCAAAGGCGGGGAAAGCCGTTTTATGTGGAATGGTCAGGGGCAGTTGATTCGCCACACCGACTGTTCCGACCAAAGCAGTACATGGCGCTACGACGATGAGAACCGACTGAGCCGCTTTACCAACGCGCTAATGGAAACGGTCAGTTATGACTATAACGATAACGGCCAGTTAATCCTCATCACCTATCCTGATGACTCCACGGAACACATGGCATGGGACAGCGCGGGTCAGCTTATCCATCACCAGCGCAATGAGAATGCGCCCCGCTTCTGGGAATACAATGCATCAGGTCAGGTGGTCTGTGCGACAGACCGTCTGCAACGTCAAATTCGCTATCAGTACAGCCCTGAAGGGCATCTGGTGAAAATTGAGAATGCCAACGATGGCCGCTATTTGCTGAATCGTGATGCCGAAGGGCGCTTAATCGAAGAAATCCGTCCCGACGACACCTTAATCCGGTACGAATACAACGCGGCGGGCTTGTTGAGCACCGAACGGCGCATGGGTGACCGCGTGTTCCAGTACCCGGAACGTCGGGTACACCAGCATTATGATGCGGCCGGTCAGTTGATTCAGCGGGAAACCTACACGGACACTTATCAGTACCGGTGGGACAACATGGGCAGGCTACTGGAGGCCAGTCGTGAACCGAACGACAACGGTAAACAACTGGGAATAGAGCCCAACACCGTGCGTTTTGGCTATGACGCGCAGGGGCGGGTCATTCGGGAGCAGACCGGCGACGACTGCCTCCAGTTCAGCTATGACGAACTGGATAACCTGACCGCTCTCACATTGCCGCAGGGCGGCACTTTAAGCTGGCTTTACTACGGTTCCGGCCATCTGAGTGCGATCCGGCATGAACAGAAACTCATTACTGAATTTGAGCGCGACCGGCTGCATCGAGAAACACGGCGTACGCAGGGCGGGCTGTTTCAGCTGCGCGATTATGATCCCCTGGGGCGCTGTACCCGCCAGTACAGCCTGCCGTTGACACAGGCCGATGCCGAGCCACTGCCCTATCTCAGCGAGGGTAAGCCGTGGCGGGCGTGGCTCTACGATCCCCAGGACGAATTGCAGGTGATGGAAGATCATTACCGGGGCACGATCGAATATCTTTATGACTCCGAAAGCCGCCTGAAAAAAGTGACGCATTGGGGCAGCGCTTATAATGATATGTTGTGGTATGACCGGGCGGATAACCTGCTGGAGCAACCGCAGGCGATACTCAAGCGTGAGGCGGAAGAGCGGGGATTTTCTAAGGCGATGGAGCCGCAGGGCGACCGCCTGAACCACTGGCGAGAATGGCGCTATGAACATGACCCACACGGCAACATAACCCGCCGGGAGGGCAGAATGCGCGAAACCCAGGATTACCGCTATGATGGCGACAACCGCCTGACCGTGGCGGTAATCGGCAACACCACGGCGCGTTATCATTATGATGCCCTTGGGCGGCGTATCCGCAAGGTGGTGAAGATCGGGATTGATGGACTGGCGCGTTATGAACAAACCGATTTTGTCTGGCATGGTCTGCGACTGTTGCAGGAGCGTGATGGGAAAAGCGGCGAAATGCAGACCTACTGTTACGAATCCCATGACAGCTACACCCCGCTGGCCAGCATCGTCACGAGAGGAACCATACACGATTACTTCTGGTATCACACCGATATCAACGGAGCGCCGCTGGAAGTGACGGACGAGGACGGCAAAATTGCGTGGGCGGGGAAATATAACGTTTTTGGTGAACTGGATGGCCCGCCGCTGGCTTACTTCACTGATCCAGCCCTGTCATCGAAGGGCTTTGGCTTCCGACAAAACCTGCGCTATGCAGGACAATACTTTGACAAAGAGACGGGGCTGCATTTTAATACTTATCGATTTTATGCCCCTGAAATAGGTCGGTTCATAACGCCCGACCCGATCGGGTTACGGGGCGGGCTGAACTTATACACGTATGCCCCTAATCCGATGATGTGGATCGATCCGTGGGGATTGGCTAAAGAGGATTGTACTAGGGTACGCCATTATACAAATCGAAAAGGTTCGAAAGCTATTGAAGAAAGTGGTGTTATTAAGGCTCAAGACAACAATCGAGTCTATGTTGAACCCGCAAAAAATAAACCGCTAAATCAGGTTGAAGCTGAAAATAAATATCAAATAGGTAGGGGAAAAGGTCGTGATTATGTTGAGACAGATGTACCTAATGATAAATTAGAATGGGTTCGTAATCCCCGTTATCATACGGATGAACTTACGATTAAAGGCGATGTTATACTTAAAAATCCAAAAGTAGTTCAAAGGAAATAATATGCTTAAAGATAATGAAGTAATAATGTTACCTGGAACGGATGCTATAAACATTTTATCAGAAGTAGAGTATATTCTCATTTCCTTAAGGAATATAGCTCGTTACTATTATGATGAGACAGATGGACATATCAGTAATGAAAGAAAAGCAGAATATTGTTCTGAAACAACTCGCTTTATTGATGAGAAAGAAATAACTTATCGATTAGCGAAAATCAGAGCCATCATGTCAGAAAAATTTAATAATGGTATTGGTGAGGATGACATGGATGATATTGAGAGAGAAATGGAAAAAATAAAATATTGGATAAAGCCTGGAGATTAATTGCTTGAAAAAATAATAATCTCTTACGAAATATTAGAGTTCGTTTGATGTTCTATTATTAGAAGCCGGAGAGACCTCTATAATCCCCGGCTTTATTGTTATTACCGTGGCAAATACCCGTATATATCAGCGTACTTTATAATCGCCAATCAGTTCCCGCATCCTCAGCTTAATTTCACTAAGCTGGTCTTGCTGGCGCTGGTACTGTTGCTTGATGGTGCGGGTGTCGTCACTGT
Organism: Photorhabdus thracensis; assembly: GCF_001010285.1. Taxonomy (GTDB): domain Bacteria; phylum Pseudomonadota; class Gammaproteobacteria; order Enterobacterales; family Enterobacteriaceae; genus Photorhabdus; species Photorhabdus temperata. Next base: position 1,292,103 of record NZ_CP011104.1, read on the forward strand.
CAGGGATCAGCACCAGACAACCATCCATAATTTTGACGGTCAGGGTGCAACCTTTATCGAACCCGGCGGCCTTAAGCCACTGCCCTTTCAGGTGGATCGCAGGCGGTGCTTTGGCCTTGTCATTTTGCGGCACATATCCCACGGTATAAAAACGCTCTGTTTTTGTTGCTTTATTTACGGCACGGTTTTGCCTAGAATGCGCCTTAGCCATAGTAACTACCTCTTTTAGTTGCTTGTGGTGAGCGGCGTTGGTGTGGTCTCAACACATCAGCGCCGCGCTATTTTTATCCCTCCGGTTCATCAACGGGCAACAGTGCCGACTCCATACGCTGCTTGGCGATCATGGCATCAATGATCTTGATAATTGTTTCCTGATCTTCCTGTGCCAGTTGCTCCAGAACCTGAAAACGCCTAAATAATCGAGAGTTAGCCAACGGTGAATCCTCAACAGGATTGCCTGTCAGCAGATAATCTACAGTGACCCCTAACACATCAGCCAGCTTAACCATCATCTCAGCGGGAGGTATGTTAAGTCCGCTCTCGTACTTGTTCAGTTGTTGAAAACGGATCTCAACTTTCCCAGCCAGTTCTTTCTGAGGCCATCCCTTCTGCTTACGTAGCGCCTTGAGACGTACCCCAAATTCTTTGCGGAGTTCAGCATTTTGCATAATCAAAAACTCTGTTTGCATAGTGACTCCGTTAGTGTAAGGGCTTGTCTGAATTAGGGGTTGCAAGTAACTCCTAAAAGGATTATAAATAAATCCAATTAAGAGTCAATTTAAATCTTGACAGGATTTAGGAGTCAACAACATGGCACGGATACCCGACGCAGAATTACAGCACCTGAAAGCCGCCGTCTCCTTAGTCGCCGTGGTGGAGCAACAGGGGCGACAGCTCTTTAAACGCGGCAAAGATTACGTGCTGCTGTGCCCGTTCCATGAAGAGAAAACCCCGTCAATGGTTATCTCACCGGCAAAAAATCTTTATCACTGTTTTGGCTGTGATGCCGGCGGCTCCGTGCTGGACTGGGTAATGAAAACCAAAGGCTTAAGTCTGCGCCGGGCCGTGGAACAGTTGCGCGGGATACTGGGAGATAACCCCTCGGTGGCCCCGCTGGTGCAACCGGATGAACCCGCCATGCTGGCCGATGATGACGCCGGACGGCAGGCGCTGCTCAGTCGGGTCGTCGGGTTCTACCATCATACGCTGTTGAATGCCCCCGAAGCCCTGGATTATCTGGCAAAACGGCGGCTCAACCACCCGGAATTAGTCGCCCAGTTTAAACTGGGCTTTGCCAACCGCACGTTAGCCTATCGCCTGCCCATCAAGGCGGTGCAGGCCGGCGCACAGATCCGCGCCCGTCTTCGGGCCGTGGGGCTGATGCGCGACAGCGGGCACGAGCACTTTACCGGTTCGCTGGTGATACCGGTTATCGACCCGAACGGCCAGATCCGCGAGATCTACGGGCGCAAAATCACCGACCGTTTACGTAAAGGAACGCCGCTGCATCTGTACCTTCCCGGCGCACATGGCGGGATATGGAATGAGCCGGCGCTGATCAGTTCAGGGACGGTCATCCTCTGTGAATCCCTGATCGACGCCCTGTCGTTCTGGGTGGCCGGTCACCGCCATGTCACCGCCGCCTATGGGGTGAACGGCTTCACCGATGAGATGCGGCAGGCGTTTCGGCGGCATGGCGTTAAGCAGGTCTTGATCGCCTACGACAATGATCCGGCAGGCAATGAAGCGGCGGTAAAACTGGCCGCCGAACTCACCGCCGTCGGTATCACCGTGTTCCGGGTGGTGTTCCCCGAGGGCATGGATGCCAACGGCTATCTGTGTCAGGTCGCTGAGCCGGAACGGGCCTTCGGGTTGCTGCTGGACAGTGCCATGCCGATGCAGGAAGCGGCAGAGGTACAGGCCACCACCGCAACAGAGCGGGCCGCACTGGCTGAACATCAGCCGGTTCCGGTGCCGGAAACGGTCAGCACCTTAGCCGCCGGGATAGCCGCGTTGCCGTCAATGCCGAATGTGGTCTGGGAAACCGGCGCTAACGGCGAGATATCCCTGACGCTGGGCACACAACAGTGGGGTATCCGGGGCCTGTCACAGGTGAAAGCCGGGGCGGCGGTGATGAAAGTGAATGTTCAGGTCGTTGATACCGACAGCGGCGTGATGTTTGCCGACAGCGTGGACATGATGAGCGCCCGCAGCCGGGGCGGGTATGCGCGGCTGGCCGCCACCGAACTCGGGCTGGCCGAAGGTGACCTGCGCCGGGCACTGGGGCAGGTGTTGCTGGTACTGGAACAGTGTCAACAGGCCGGCGTCAGTGAACAAACCGAACCCCCACCGGTTCCCGAACTGAGCGAGGACCAGCGGGCTGCGGCGCTGGCGCTGCTGCAAGACCCGAAACTGAGTGAACGCATCACCGCTGACTTAGCCGCCTGTGGCGTGGTGGGCGAATCCACTAACCTGCTGGCCGGTTACTTAGCCGCCGTCAGTCGCAAGCTGGACCGTCCGCTGGCCGTGCTGATACAAAGCAGTTCGGCGGCAGGGAAAAGCAGCTTAATGGATGCGGTACTCAATCTGATACCGGAAGAAGAACGGCTGCAATACAGCGCCATGACCGGCCAGAGTCTGTTCTATCTGGGGGAAACCAATCTCCAGCATAAAATCTTAGCCATTGCCGAAGAGGAAGGCGTCAGGCAGGCCGCCTATGCGCTCAAACTGTTGCAAAGCGACGGCGAACTGACCATTGCCAGTACCGGTAAAGACGATGCCAGCGGGAATCTGGTCACCAAACAGTACACGGTGAAAGGGCCGGTGATGCTGATGCTCACCACCACCGCGATAGATGTCGATGAAGAGCTGTTAAACCGCTGTCTGGTGCTGACGGTAAACGAATCGCGGGAGCAGACCGAAGCTATCCACGCCTTGCAGCGCCATAAACAAACGCTGGAAGGTCTACTGGCCGAGAATGAAAAGGCATATATCACCGAACTGCATCAAAACGCCCAGCGGCTGTTGCGCCCGCTGAATGTGGTTAACCCTTATGCCTCACAGTTAACGTTCATGAGCGATAAAACCCGCACCCGACGCGACCACATGAAATATCTCACCCTGATACAAAGTATCGCCCTGCTGCATCAGCACCAGCGCGAGGTGAAGACCGCGGAACACCGGGGCAAACGGCTTGAATATATCGAGGTGACCAAAGACGATATTAGCTTAGCAAACCGGCTGGCCCACGAGATATTAGGCCGCACGCTGGATGAAATGTCGCCCCAGACCCGAAAACTGTTACTGCTGATACAAGCGATGGTGAAAGAGACGGCGACAGCGCAGCAACGCCCGGTGAACGCGGTCCGCTTTACCCGCCGCGATATCCGCCATTACACCCAGTGGAGCGATAACCAGTTAAAAGTCCACTGTCAGCGACTGGCCGACATGGAATATCTGTTAGTCCACGGCGGCAGTCGCGGCCATCTGTTGCAGTATGAACTGCTGTGGAACGGCGACAGCGCAGAAGAAGCCCATCTGTGCGGCCTGATTGACCTGACAGCGCCGGAAAAACCGGTAAAACCCTGAATATGACTCACGCAAGTTGGACTGACTGAACCGCAAGTTGCCCTCAAGTTGGGATCAAGTTGGGCCCAAGTTGGAGGGCGGGAAACCGGCGTCAGACCGCAGCAATACTGGGAGGAACGGCTCGCAAGTTGGGGACGGTTGAAAAACACTGTTCCGGCAATAATAAGAAAAAGCCGTCGTATCGTACTGCCAGTACATCATAGAACCCGAAAACCCGGAATACGACCGACGCAAGTTGGACTGACTGAACCGCAAGTTGCCCTCAAGTTGGGGTCAAGTTGGGCCCAAGTTGGAGGCCGGGAAATGGACGCCAGACCGCAGCAATACCGGGCTGAGCGGTCCGCAAGTTGGGGCAGACAGAAAAGGACTGTTCCGGCCACCTAAGAATCAAGCCATCGTACCGTCGTGATGTATCACACACCGATAACCATTAACCGCTGTTCCCTACAGGAAATCCCATCATGTCATCACCCGTTAAACATCAATCCAACCCCCGCTCGCTGACCCTGCGCCAGCATCTGGACGCGTATCTGGATAACCTGCTGTTGCAGGGGGCGAGTCAAAAGAGCCAGTCCGCCCGTCATGAACGGCTGTCACCGTTCGTCAACTGGTGTGAGGAACAGGGCGTAATATCCGCCGCTCAGGTCACCGAACCGTTACTGGAAAACTGGCAGCAGTATCTGGCCCGGTACCGCAAGGCCAACGGCCAGCTTTATACGCAGGACAGTCAGCGCCGACGCCTGCGGTCCTTACGCCTGTGGTTCGACTGGTTGCAGCAACAGCACGCTATCCCAACCAGCCCGGCAACAACCCTCGCCTCGCCAGACAGAAAAAAACGCCCCTCTGTCATGGAGACCCACGGTCAACCCGACGCCATCCCGGCCCGCTTCGCCACCTTACGCCAGCATCTGGCGGCCTGGCTGGAAGCCGTGCAGGGACAGGGCTTAAGCGAACGGACCCAAGAGTCCTATGAAGAACGGCTGTTGCCGTTCGTCAACTGGTGCGAAGCGCGTGGGGTGATGACCGCACCGCAGGTCAGCCTGCCGTTGCTGGAAAGTTACCAGCGCTGGCTGAGAAGCCACCGTAAAGCGGACGGCCAGCCCTACACGCCGGGCAGTCAGCGGGACCGCCTGAGTGTCTTACGTCAGTGGTTCCGCTGGCTGTTGCAACGTCACCATATCCTGTATAACCCGACGGATAACATGGTATTGCCAAGAGAAGAAAAACGGCTGCCGGCGCAGGTGATGAATGAAGACGAAACCCACACGGTCTTAGCCGCAACGGATATCAACACCCCAACCGGGCTGAGAAATCGCGCTATCCTTGAAGTACTGTGGAGTACCGGTATCCGGCGGATGGAAGTAGCCAACCTGCTGTTAAGCGAGGTGGACTTCGGGCGCGGGGTGGTGATGGTCAGACAGGGTAAAGGCGGTAAAGACCGGGTGGTGCCCATCGGCGAACAGGCGCTGCACTGGTTAAGCCGCTGGCTCAGTGTCCGGCCCGAGTTAACGCGGCGGGAGGACAGCGGTCACCTGTTTATCACCAAGAAAGGCCGGGGACTGGCCAGAGGCACGTTAACCCAGATAGCCGCCGACAGCATCCGTAAACAGGCGCAACTGGCTAAACCGGGGGCCTGTCATCTGTTCCGCCACTCAATGGCAACCCAGATGCTGGAGAACGGCGCGGACACCCGGCATATCCAGGCGATACTGGGGCATGAGAAGCTGGAAACCACCCAAATCTATACCCGGGTGGCTATCGGTCACTTAAAGGAAGTGCATGAGCAGACCCACCCGGCAGAACGGCAGTCAAAGCAGGCCACGCCAGACGACAAGCAGGCGGAGAGTGACAAGCCGGACAGCCCGAAGCCGGTCTGAACGTGCTGTGTTGCCGGACAATCTTAATGTTAGCCGGTTCCCTGTGAGCGCGTGGGGTGCAGTGAAAGGCAGACTGCGCGCGTCCCTGCGCACAGACTGCCTCCCTACCTACGGCGTGCCCGGCGGTAAATGACGTCCGCCCGGCGCTAAACTCCGGCGTTCGCGGTGACAATCGTTGCCGGTCAGCCGCCATTCAACATAATGTGGCATTAAGCGAAATGGGCCTACACGGCCCACAACGCTTAACGGCACATTATGTCGGCACCGCCCACCCATGGGCGCTGCGCGGTTACCTTGGCCCCGGTGCGCGGCTGGCCGCCGGGTTGAGCTTCTCAGCCCCAGAGGCGCACCGGGCTGCGCCCGCTGCTGTCAGCCGCGGTGCCCAAACCCGCCGCCGCAGTCGCCGCCGTCCGTGGCGGCTCCGGGGCGAAAATCCGCCTTAAACCGTTGTCGGTCAGTCCGTCAAGGTCAACCGCCCTGAAGGCAGGCCAGCAAGCTGGCGCAATTTATGGCCCCCGCCCAACCCTGCTGCACTGGCTGCGTCCGGCTCGCAGTCGCAGGCTCCTCGCTCGTTCCCGTACTCGCCATCTCCGCCCCGTCCGCCCCCGCGAGCGGGGGCTCCCCGCTGAAAAGCTTCACCTGCGGGCTTCGCCAGCCCGCACCCGGCCAACCCGCGTCAGCGGCGCAGACAAGCTGCACCGCCGCCACGGGTTCCCAATAAAACCCGGTTCCGGCAGGCAAAGCGGGGCGAAACCCGGCGCTGACGTCGGGGAAAAAATGCGCTAACATCGGGAAAGTGCCCGTCGGGGCCAGTTGGCATGTTCTTTAACAGGGTGGGAAAAAGCGGTGGAGAAAAAGGCTGCTAAATCAGGGGGAAAGGTCCGCTAAACTGTATGATGGCGTCGGGATAGTCCCTAAGACCCGTTCGGGTTAACTGGCTGTCCGGGGAATAAAGGGAAACCTCCGCACCCATATCAAGGAGTTAGAGATGCATCTGAATATTTGCAATCTATGGGAGTCGGCAGAAGTCAAAGAAAGCAGATCATTGACTCATTTGAACTGTCAGGAATGTCTGTACATAAAGCAGGTGATAGCCTTTATGGTGCACGCTTCCATGATTTTGGAAAAAGAGCCAGACCTGAAGGGCAGTATGTATTTGAAACGTTCACTCCACAAACGAATAGAAGTGGGTTGGCATTACCGCCTGATTGGAATGGAATGACAGGGATTCAACAGTTTCAAATAAAACCGGGAACGACAATCATAAAAGGTAAAGCAGCACCACAATATGATTTCGGCCCTCAATATACTGGCGGTGCAGAGCAAATATTTGTACTTGAGCCGTGGAAATATGGATCTCTAATGAAATGAAAACTTCTGGCAAAACATTTTTGATTGATGCTCTTCAATTAGTTCAGGATACAATTGAACTACATCAAAGTGGAAAGAATGCACCATTATCTATTAGTGCATTAACTCAAGTAAAAAAAGAGTTAGAGGAAATGATAAGGGTTATGAATCCCCAAGTTTACAAGCCATCATATCCAAGATTTATTATGGATTGGCCTGATGAAAATGGGGTGATATCAACCTTAATTGATGTTGCTTATTTTTACCAAAAAATAAGAAAAGTCTAATACAACTCAAAGCCGGAAAGATATTTCAAGATCTTCCGGCCTTCTGATGATCTATCCTGGCGTGCAGTTATGTCCACGATCCGGTCAATTGGATCGACCCGTTCGGGTTGGCGGGTTGTCCAACACAAAAATATGAAGTTAGTACATTCTATGATTTACAGAGACGTTCTAAGGTGGGTGATAAATTAGATATCCACCATGCGGCTCAAAAACATCCTGCGGGGCAAGTAATTACTGGTTATGATCCTAAAGTAGCTCCATCAATAGCTCTCCCTAGAGGAGAACATAAACTGATTCCTACAATGAAAGGACCATATACGGGATCGGCTAGAGATTTATTGGCAAAAGATATTAGAGACTTGCGCAATTATACTAATGCTCCTCCTTCAGCAATAAAAGATTTGCACAATTTAAGAACCTATCCCAAAAGGAATTGTCATGTTGTATAATATTCTAGAACGGATAATTTCTGAAGGTATAGAGAGTATGACAAACAACAAATGGCGGCTCAGTGATGAGCTTTGGGAAAAAATGATGCCACTTATCCCCGAACATAAAACTCAGCATCCGCTAGGTACACATCGCAAACGGGTTGATAACCGCGCCGCTATGGATGCCATCTTCTTTGTGCTCAGAACAGGCTGCCAATGGAATGCCCTGAATGCAACAGGAATATGCTCGTCAAGTTCGGCTCACCGTCGTTTTCAGGAATGGCGTGACGCCGGCGTTTTTGAACGCTTCTGGCAGAACGGTTTGCTGGCCTGCAAGCACCTCGCGATCATCGACTGGTCGTGGTTATCACTGGATGGTTGCATGACCAAATCCCCTTTAGCGGGGACAAAAAAACAGGTCGTAACCCCACAGACAGAGGGAAACAAGGCGTAAAACGCAGCCTCATGACCGAGGCTAACGGGCTTCCTCTTTCACTCGTTGTTGGCGCAGCAAACACGCACGATATCAAACTGGTTGCAGATACGCTCGATGCACTTCAGACAGGCAAGCCGGGTAAAAAGGTCAGGCTGTGTCTGGATAAGGGATATGATGCTAAATGGCTGAAAGACTATCTACGAAGTCGGCATTACGAGCCGCATATTCAGTCTCGCAAGGAGGAATCAGATGCCTGCCAAAATACGGACTTTAAAGCTCAAAGATGGGTTATCGAGAGGACGCATAGCTGGATGAATCGCTTTCGTCGGATACTGATCCGATGGGAAAAGAAGGTCGAAAACTATGAAGCTATGTTACATTTTGCCTGCGGGATTATAGTCTGGAACAAAATCCTATTGGGATAGGCTCTTAATGGAGAAAAGGTGACTAATCATGTAGATCACCCTGCTTTTCGGAATGTAATCAGGACCGCAGCTTCACTTTATGATTACCAGGCGGAACATGCTGATCAGATGAGATTCGAAACACCTGGCGGCAAGAATGTGGGTTTATATTGGGAACTTCCGGATACCCGGGAGAAATTGATTGCCAGAGGCAATGCTGCGTATGCCTTGGCAACCCGGAGTGGTGGCTGGTTAGGCAGGAGCCCAGATCATGTTGCTTCAGTTATGACCGGTATGATAACTCACCTGGAAGTATTTGAGGAATATTCCAGAGACAGGGCAGAGGCGTTAAAAAACTACTACTTATATGCCCGTGACAAAGATCTTTATCTGGCTTTCACATTAGTTAATCCACAAGGTGATCGATCTAAAACACCGAGTGAGCATACAAAAAATTTATTTCATTCTCTCGGGGTGCTGGAGGAAAAACCCCAGGGAATCATTGTTCGGGGGACGAAGATGTTAGGGACAGCCGCAATTCTTGCAGAAGAAGTTTTTGTTAGTGTATTCAATCCACTCAAAGAATCAGCTGATAATAAATATGCTTTGTCTTTTGCATTGCCTTTGAATACTAAAGGAATAAAAATTCTTTCCAGAAAATCCTATGAAATAGGGAGCAATAAATTTGATTCCCCTTTAGCGCATCAATTTGACGAAAATGATGCAGTCATTTATTTCGACGATGTTCTCGTTCCGTGGGAAAGAGTTTTTGTTTATATACCCGTAATCATTGAAACTGCTTGATTTTCGCCCAAATGAGGTTCATGGTATCTGTCATGAAAATATTCATTACCGATGAACAAAAAGCCGAACTTGAACATCTCCATCACACCTGCCGTGATAAGAGAGAGTGTGATCGCATCAAAGCGGTCCTCCTGGCCTCTGAGGGCTGGAGTTCTGTCATGATCGCTCAGGCCCTGCGTCTTCATGAAACGACCGTTCATCGTCATATCAGCGATTACCTTAATCACCGTAAAATCAAGCCCGAAAATGGCGGCTCTCAGAGCCATCTCAGCGAAACACAGACTCAGGAACTTATCGCCTATCTGACCGCAAATCTTCTGCCCACCACACAGGCGGTTATCCGCCTTGTCAAAGAAGCGTGGGATATCCGTTACACCGTTCCCGGCATGAATAAATGGCTGCACCACCAGGGATTCAGTTATAAAAAGCCGACCGGCGTGCCACACAAGTTCAACGCGGAACAGCAGCGGGCCTTTATAGAAACCTACGGGAAACTCAAGCAGGAAGCCGGAGACCATGAGCCCATCCTGTTCATTGATGGCGTCCATCCCACTCAGGGGACGAAACTGGCTTATGGCTGGATGCGAAAAGGCCAGAAAACCGCGGTGAAAACCACGGGAAGCCGTACCCGTCTGAACCTGATGGGGGCCCTTAATCTGGCTGATATTAGTAAAACGGTAGTACGCGAGTATGACCGTATCGACAGTTATCACATCGCAGAGTTTTTCATTGCTCTGCGTGAAACCTATCCGGTCAGTCAGAAGGTTCATATTATCCTTGACGGAGCTGGTTACCACCGAAGCAGGCTGGTGAAAGACTGGGCTTATGTGATGAATATTGAGCTTCATTACCTGCCACCGTACAGCCCGAATCTGAACCCGATAGAAAGGCTGTGGAAGGTGATGAATGAACAAGTCAGGAATAACCATTATTTCGCCTCGACGACCTTGTTCAAGCAGGCAATACATCGCTTTTTTACGGAAATATTACCGGAACTGGCCGGGAACCTGTCGTGCCGTATTAATGACAACTTCCAGGTTATGAATACTGCATCTTCAAGTTAAGCGGGTATAAAAATATTGACATGTGTCGTCGTCAATTCGAATCAACTGCCGCCGAAGTTTTAGGGGATGGTCAAAGTCTAGCCCGGTACGCCGTTAAACTGCATTTTTTGGCTGGTTTAGCCCACGCGCTTACTGAAGCCACCGGAGTTAATGAGTTTCCTGCTGTTCGCGAGTCGTTAGCAGAGCTTGCTTGCTACGCTACTAATATTGAAGGGCTTTTCCGTGGTTTATTTCATAACCCAGATCGACACAATGGGTATTATATTCCTAATCAATTACAATTATATGCTTGTCAGGTCGTTGCTCAGTCAATTTATCCCAAGGTGATAGAAAACATCAGAAAACTCTCGGGAGGTGGTGTGATTATGTTACCGTCAAGTTATGTTGACTTAGCAAACCCAGAGATCCGTTGTTTAATAGAAAAAACGCAATATTCAACCTTAATGGAACCCATTGAACGAGTAAAATTGTTGAAATTAGTCTGGGATGCTGTTGGCTCTGAATTTGCCTCACGTCATATTCAGTATGAAATGTTCTATTCTGGAGCCCATTTTGTTGCTCTGTCTCGCCTTTATGGGCGATATGATTGGAATTTAGCTAAGAGTATGAGTAAAGAAATTTTGGATTCTATTTCGGTTAATTAAATTTTGCAGTTGATAATCATACTGTTTGACTAAGTTTAATTTAGTGAGTAGTTAAAAAATTTTATCTTTGTTACATTTTCAGAGGCGGAATAGAGTATATTCCGTTTCTTTATCGCAAATGAATAACTTAATATTTTAATGTGCAGGTATTCGCAAGATTATATTAATGCATTGAGTCCTTTTTATTTTCAACCATAAATTGTTTTATTCTGTTAGGGAGTAATTTCTTTGAAATGTTTTCACACATTTATCTCTGCATGGAAAATTAGCACACAATTTATTCTATTGATAATAGTAATTGTTATTATTATTAAATAACAATTTGGTGCATGATTTGTCGCGGAAAAATGGTTGAATGTTTCTAACTGAAAATCAATAAAGAGAAAAGAATGAAAATAAAGATAATGATATGTGCTCTTATGGCTTCTTTTAATGTATTTGCATCTCAGTGTTACCAAATAAAATTCCAGCAAGATCAACAAGAAATAACGGGAAGTTTCGATTCTCAGGGAATGGCTTGTATTGAATTTAAAATTCAGGCTAAACATTATGTGCGCGGATCAGGGCTGGGCATAGAGAAATTGGTGGTTCAGAAGGGGAATCAACAACATATTCGTACGCTTTTTACCGATAATCCGGCGGATGCCCGGCAGTCAATTGGATTTACCGTTCCTCAGGCAGGAAAATACCGGTTGTCGGCCAAGGGGAAGGCTGGCGCGCCGTGGCAACTCACATTGTCATTTCCACGTTATATTCCCTGGGATAATGATTATGGACAGCAACCAGCAAGCCCGCGCCTGAAACAACTCCAGGCTGAAGTCGCAAAAGGGAAAGGAACTCATACCTTCTGGCGGGAAATGGCCCATCACGGTACACCACTGATTGAGGATTATGATGGTAAAAACAAACGGGTAACTTTCTTGTGGCGTGGGGCAAAAGCGAATGTTTTTATTCTTGGCGCACCGAGTAACGATCATGATCCTATGTCGCATCTGGCAGGGACTGATGTTTGGTTTCGCAGCTATATCGTTCCGTCGGATACCTTGACGCAATATAAATTAGCGCCGGATTTGCCACAGCTAGAAGGCACTGCTGACGAGCAACGTAGAGCGATTCTGGTCACTGCTCAGGCTGATCCGTTGAATAAAAATGTGGTGCCGACGGTGTCGGAAGATGTGTTCAATCATGATTCATTGCTAGCATTAAGGCCAACTCTGTGTGACGTAGAGAGATTCAGGCAATTACCTTTTCATGGTGATGTTAAGGTTCACCAGTTTCAGAGTAGAATTCTGGGCAATAGTCGGGAAATTGCGATATATCAATCGGTTATGCCGATGAAACAGCCTGCCATATTGGTACTGTTTGACGGGAAGATTTACCGTAAACAGTACCATATCGATAGATTTTTTGATTCCCTGATTGAAGAAGGAAAAATTCCACCAATGTATGTGGTGTTTGTCGATAGTCTGGATAACGCACGCCGGGGCCAAGAGTTACCACCCAACCCTGATTTTGCTGAATTTATGGCTAGCGAACTGATGCCGTGGCTGGCTGCTCAGGGGATTGAAGCTCCGGCGGAACGTACCATCATTTCAGGCTCCAGCTATGGTGGACTGGCATCTTCATGGGTTGCATTTAACCACCCTGAGTTGTTCGGTAATGTCCTTAGTATGTCGGTGGGCGCCTCAGGGAGAAGAGCCTGAATGGCTGATCCGTGAGTTTGCTAAAGCAGAGAAAAAACCGCTTCGTTTCTATTTACAGGCGGGCTTGTTTGAAGTCAACCGGGGTGAACTGGAAGGTATTCTGCATAATAACCGTCGCATGAAAAAAACGTTATTGCAGAAGGGTTATCCGGTTGAATCCAGTGAAGTCTCCAGTGGTCACAATTATGTCTCATGGTGTGAGACGCTTTATCATGGAACACAGTCGTTGGTAGCAAAATGGTAAATTGGATCTATTTTCTTCACATAATTGTCACATAGTTTATTTAGTATCTTTTTGTCTGATGATGATTTTTACTTCAATTGATTTTCTCAAGGAAATCCTATGTCTCAAAAATATACGAAAAGTTTGGTTGTAGCGATGATATCGGCCTTAATTTCAAGTGTCAGTCTGCCTGTATTGGCGGCAGGTGAGCAGGAGGCTAATCAAATTATGGCGGAAGGTCGGGCGGTAAAAGGTAATATTACGGAATTTGGTGGTGCTCGCCGTATGGGTCACAATCAAACTGAGGCATTAAAAGCGGCAATTAATAACAATAAAGCCAAGAATGTTATTTTGTTTATTGGTGATGGTATGGGAGATTCTGAAATTACTATCGCCCGTAACTATGCAGAAGGTGCCGGTGGATTTTTCAAAGGGATTGATGCCTTACCATTCACCGGTCAATATACTCACTATTCTCTTGATAAAAAGACCCAGAAACCCAATTATGTGACTGACTCAGCCGCTTCTGCCACAGCCTGGGCTTCCGGTATAAAAACCTATAATGGCGCGCTGGGTGTTGATGTATTTGGTAAAGATCATCAAACCTTGCTTGAGTTGGCAAAAATGAATGGCAAAGCGACAGGTAATGTAACAACGGCGGCAATTCAGGATGCAACACCGGCGGCACTTTATGCCCATGTGACCGGTCGTAAGTGTTATGGCCCAAAAGAAACAACTGAAAAATGCCCGACTAATGCACTGGAAAATGGTGGACGCGGTTCCATCACCGAGCAACTGTTGGTGGCCCGTGCAGATCTAACATTGGGCGGAGGCGCCAGAATTTTCGCCCAGAAATCGGTTGCCGGCGCTGGAAAGGGTAAAACTCTGGAAGAGCAGGCACGGGAACAGGGTTATCAGTTGGTAAGCGATGTTAACTCTCTGAATGCAATTACGGAAGCAAACCAGAAAAAACCGCTGTTGGGTCTGTTCCATGAAAAAAATATGGATATTGCCTGGGAAGGACCTAAAGCGGTTTACCACGGTAATATTGATAACCCGCCAGTGAGCTGTAAAGTTAACTCCAAACGGAATCCTAATGCGCCAACGTTGGCACAGATGACGCAGAAGGCGATTGATCTACTGAAAGTGAATAAGAATGGCTTTTTCCTGCAAGTGGAGAGCGCTTCTATCGATAAACAGGATCACAAAGCTAACCCTTGTGGACAGATTGGTGAAACAGTCGTATTGGATCAAGCAGTTCAAGTTGGTCTGAAATATGCCCGTGAACATGGTGATACATTGGTTATTGTTACAGCCGATCATGCCCACTCTAGCCAAATTATAGAAGCTGATGTGAAATCTCCGGGATTAACTCAGGCATTAATTACCAAAGATGGTTCAATAATGGCGGTTAGCTACAGTAACTCTGAGGGTAAAGATCAGGAACATACGGGTACTCAACTTAGGGTTGCTGCTTATGGTCCTCAGGCCGCCAATGTTGTTGGTCTGACTGACCAGACAGACCTGCATTTCACCATACGTGATGCGATGGAGTTGAAGTAATTTTTGCCAGATGATGTGTTGAGTGGTAAAAGTTGAGAATAAGTTTTTTAAAATCCTGCCCGTTAGTCAGATTTTCTGATTAGCGGGTAGACCTGTTTACAAGTCTCATAACCCCAAATACCCTACAAATCCGATAAAAAGGTTAACATCATTATGTCAGATATTCGCCTGTATATGCTGCAAACCGGATCCATCAAATGTAAGGTTCACAATATTAAGATGAATCAGGGGAATGGCGCCGATTATGAAATTCCAGTTCCGTTTTTTTTACTCACTCATCCTAAAGGTCATACGCTGATTGACGGCGGTAATGCGGTTGAAATTGCAACTAACCCTGAAGGCTATTGGGGAGCTATCACAAAAACCTACCAGCCGGTAATGCGTGAAGATGAAGGCTGTGTAGCACAAGTGAAAAAGTTGGGTATCGATCCCGCAGATATCCGCTATGTGGTGCAATCCCATCTTCATCTCGATCACACAGGTGCAATAGGACGTTTCCCTAATGCGACGCATATCGTACAGCGACGTGAATATGAATATGCCTACACGCCGGATTGGTTTGCTGTCGGTGGTTACATTCGTAAGGATTTTGATCGTCCGGGATTGAAGTGGGAATTTCTGGATGGGGAACGCAATGATTTGTTCGATATCTACGGAGACGGCATTCTAAAAACGGTATTTACTCCGGGGCATTCACCGGGACACCAATCACTGCTGGTCACTCTGCCGAACAGTGGCAGCCTGTTGTTAACGATTGATGCTGCTTACACTCTCGATCATTGGGAAGAACGTGCATTGCCAGGGTTCCTCACCTCTACCATTGAAACCGTACATTCAGTACAAAAGTTACGGCATTTAGCCGAGCGTACGAATGCGATTGTGGTAACGGGGCATGATCCGGATGCCTGGCCAACATTTTGTAAAGCGCCGGAGTATTACGATTAAACCGATACAACCTGCTAGCGGGTTTACTTGTGCATTCGGCAATGATTCATTCGGTAAATTAGATTGCTTAAATGCCCACTTAATATTGATCTGAGCCCTATTCCGCGCAGAAATTCATTTAACTAATTCTTTATGTGATTATTAGTCTATTGATAAATAATAGATTAATATTAATTTGTTGAAGAAGATTATTTTTGCTTTTAATGTAAAGTGAAGAGAGAAATGATCATGATTTATAATGTTTTGTTCCAATAACGATCACAAAATTAGCTCAACAAGGTTTACATTTTTGGTACGAGGCTGATATTGTCCAATAAAATAATCGTATAAAAAAGGATTTTTCATGTATAAATAATAAATTAAAAATTTATGTAAAATCAGAAGCAAATGTGATTCTTTTGCTAAATTAATCGTGGATATAAATTCAACTAATTGAATTTATTATTCTTCCGTATGCTTTTATCTGAATATCTTAATAAGTAGAGGTAACATGATAAAATCAGTATTAATAGTTGGTGGTGGTACAGCTGGTTGGATGACGGCGGCTTATTTATCGAAAGCATTCGCTCAAAATGTCGATATTACAGTTTTGGAATCGAAGAGAGTAAAAAAAATAGGTGTGGGAGAGGCAACATTCAGTACAGTCCGTCATTACTTTGATTATCTTGGTTTAGATGAAAGTGAATGGTTAGCTAAATGTGCGGGAAGTTATAAATTAGGGATTAGATTCGAGAATTGGGATGGTCAAGATAATCATTTCTATCACCCCTTTGAACGTTGGGAAACAGTTAAAGGCTTTCCCATTTCTGAATGGTGGTTAAGAAAAAGTACGACAAACCAAGGTTTTGATTATGCGACTTTTTTGACACCTCACCTTTGTGAGGCTAAACGATCTCCTAGAAGACTAGATGGTTCGCTTTTTGCTCAATCTTCTGATAAATCGCTTGGTCAATCAACATTAGCAGAACAGCGGGCTCAGTTCCCATATGCCTATCATTTTGATGCAGACGAAGTTGCGAATTTTCTCAAACGTTATGCAATGAATCGAGGTGTTAGCCATATAGAAGATGATGTTACCCATGTAGAAATTGATGAGAACGGAAACATTGGGCATCTGGAAACAAAAATACGTGGAAAACTTAAGGCTGATCTCTATATTGATTGTACCGGATTCAAAGGATTATTAATTAACCAAGCATTGAATGAACCATTTGTTAGTTTCTCTGATGTATTGAAAAACAACCGCGCAGTAGCATTAAGAGTATCCAGAGAGGACACTCGTGATATTGAACCGTATACAACCGCTCGTACTATGTCTAATGGATGGCGTTGGACAATCCCTTTATATAAAAGAAATGGTTATGGGTATGTATATTGTGATGAATATCAAAGCCCTGAAGAAGCCGAAGCTGAACTAAGAAGATCAATTCCATATGAAAACGCAGATTGTGCGGCAAATCATATTAGAATGAGAATTGGTCGTAGTAACCGTTCTTGGGTGAAGAATTGTGTCGCTATTGGATTATCAAGCGCATTTGTTGAACCTTTAGAATCAACTGGAATTTTTTTCATTCAACATGGAATTGAACAACTCGTTAGATTCTTTCCAAGAAGTAGCAGTAATGAACTACTAATTGAAGAATATAACACACGAGTTAATCGCGTCGTTGATGGTGTTAAAGAGTTTCTGCTGCTTCATTTTTCGCTGGCACAGCGTAATGATACTTTATACTGGAAAGAATGGAAAAATATTGAATTACCTAAAGAGCTCTTAAAAAAAATAATGTTAGCTAAGGATCATTTATTGGATAAAGAGACTATCTATCCTTTCTATCACGGCTTTGAAGAATATTCGTGGAATACAATGATCTTAGGGTTGAGTTCAGGCTCATTAACTAGCAAACCAGCATTATCATTAATGATACCTGATAAAGCGGATGAAATATTATTACAACATCATGTTAAAGCCAAAAAAATGGTAAGTGGCTTACCAACATGTCATGAGTATTTGCAATATCTACATAATTCAGAAGATAGAAACTGATAATAGATAAAAAAACTGGCGCCTAGTTGTATTAAGCAAGTGTAAAATCTTGCTGAAAAATAATATTAATTAAGATTAAGTTTAATTATCCAGATAGCCTGAATAATATTAAAAAGTCATTAATAAAGTCTTTATACGGCATTTAGAGTGTCGGTAATCTAAGGGCGGTAGCTTACCAAGAGAAAGGCAAAGTGTCAGATAAGTTCTCATTAGTTATACAGCCCAATGTGTTTAGCCACTTCACAGTGTATTTAGTCGTTATTAATTCTTGCTAGGTTGGCTGTGTATTAGCCGGGGTATCATAAGCTCGATTTTTTAGGACTTTTTTATTTTATGGTGAATTGATTTACTCACTTTCGTTTGGTACAAAATACAGTATCAGGAGAATGGTGGTGAGCTGTGGTATTTATGAGTTCCTTCAATTTATTCAATACATCCCTCTCAAATTGATGTATATATAGATAATTGAGAAGGGTGATAAGATAATGGATACGGGGTTGAGGATTTCATTGGAAAATCATTTATCAAAACTTGCTTTTGTCATGCAGTTTATGGCCTGGGGAGTGTATTAATCATTATGAATCATCGCATTTGAGAAGTTTTAATATGTTTGAATATACGTTGGATATTTCGGAAACAACCGGTGTCATTGAAGGTAGAAAATTTAATAAGTTGGATTGGAGTAATGAGTATCAACCAGACTTGATATTTAAAAACTGTGTTATCACTGATTCGAAATTTTCAAGTGCAGATTTAAAGGGTTTGCGGTTAAAAAATTGTCAAATATTTAACTGCGACTTTAGTGAAACGAATATTTCAAATGGTGAATTTGAGAATACATTATTTTATAATAAAGAGAGTCAAAAAGGCTGTGATTTTCATAGTGCAAAATTATGCCATTCGAAGTTTGTTTGTTGTGACATTTCAACAAGTAATTTTTATCGTTCTGAGTTATTCGATATAACAATAGATAGATGTCAGGCTCAGGGGTGTCATTTTGAACTTGCTGACTTTACGAAAATAGTCAGTCGAAAAGTGATATTCAGTTCAGCAACATTAATAAAATCGAATTTTAAGTATTCAGACTTTGAAGGGGTATATCTTAAAAAGTGCGATTTGTCAGGAAGCAATTTAGTTTCAGTCGTATTGTCAAGAGTAAACCTTGAAGGTGCAAACTTAACCAATACCATTTTTTCTCCATCACGGTATGATGGGATGTCAATATTTAAAGCTGATCTGAGAAATGCAGAGATTTCTAACATAGATGTGAGAACATTAGATTTTTCTGGAGTTGAAATATTTGAATGGCAAATGATCCCTCTGATGGAAGAGATGGGATTTATCATTCACCCAGATAATTGAAATAAAAATCACACTATATAAAGTAATCAAAATAACGCTGCTTGGGATAGAGGAAATGACACTCTTTCACAATCTATTATGTTGGAGATTCTCCTGATTATTAAATTTTTATAACCCTTTGATAATTTGCCAATTTTCTCATATCCGTTTTTCGGGAAAAAGTACTAATAGGAGTTAGGTGAAAAATGAAAGTAAGAGAAGATATTATTGAATTGAGATCTCCAAAAGATATTTTGGTAGAAAAAGATATCAATGAAAAATGCCAAGATAGTAATAGAGTTCAGATTGACCCTAAAACGAAAAAACTATTAAACTGGCTAAAATTAACTGCTAAATCAGATTATAAGCTAATCAAAAGTAAAGAAATATCGAAGTGGTTTATTTATCAGTCAGGGAAGCTTGGACTTTTTGGGATGCAAATTCCAGCAGAATTCAACGGCATCGATATTCCTGTATCAGAAACTTCTCAAGTCATTGAGCAGTTAGCGGCTATAGATATTACTCTTGCGGCTTTCATCATACTCCAGCACTCATGTAGTCATTCAATACTCAAACATGCCAGTCGAGAGATAAGGCAGGAATATCTCTCGAAAATGTCAACTGGTGAGATGATTGGATGCTTTGCACTTAGTGAACCCGCTGCGGGTTCGAATCCACGAGGTATAGAATCAACCCTGGCAAAATGCGATAAAGATTCATGGGTACTCAATGGTAGTAAATGTTGGTTAGGTGGGGCTTCTCTTGCTGGCGTGTTTATTGTATTCGCAAAACACCAGTTCGACTGTGAATCAGGAATTAGTTGCTTTGCAATTCCAGCGTCTGCTCCTGGTATAGACGTTGGTGATGAACAGAATAACCTGGGTGTTCAAGGTCTCGGTTTACGTACTGTCACTTTTAATAATGTTGTTGTGAAAAATACTCAGTTATTAGGTGAATTGGGAAAAGGAATGCAAGTTGCCGAGAGCAGTTTATTTTCTGGGCGTGCACTAGCTAGCTCACTAACAATTGGAGTAATGAAACGTTGTGCCCAATTGATGTATAGATTTGCTTCTCAGCGTCAAATTAGTACAGGGTTGCTGATAAATAATCCAGTTACAGAATTGCAATTGAGTTGGTTAATTCATGCGATAACAAGTGTGGAGACATTATCTGATCAAGTATGCGATGATTTAGATCACGGTGTATTTGTTCCTGCTGGCCTATGTATTACTGCGAAAGTCCTAGGGTCTGAGTTTGCCTGGAAAGCTACGGATAATTTAGTTCAATTGATGGGAGCGCGAGGGTTAGATGAAAGAAATGTAGCATCTGGCTTACTTAGAGATAGCCGATTTTTGAGAATAGGTGAGGGACCAACTGAAACATTGTTAATGGAACTGGGGGCAACATTAACGACTAAAGATTTGGAAACTGAATTTTATTTTGTTGGAAAACTTGGGGCTGAAGAAATTTGGAGCCGTCTGTATTCATCAATAAATGAAATCACAAGCTTGTGCAAAACTAAAGAGAATGGGATTGAAGCGGCCTATTATTATATTGGCCGAGTTGCAGCTTGGGCTATTTTACATGCATGCATAGAGCATCGATACCCTTCAAGGCAAGACACTATCATTGATTGGATAAAGGATAATTATGATAAAGAATTTACCTCAGCCAAAATTAACTTAAGTCGAACAAACTCTAAGAGTCAGATAAAATGTATTTCAGAGAAGATTGATAACTATAGTTTTGAGATCGGCTCGTTAGACGAGACAATCGCTACAGATTTAAGTAATATTGATCCATTTCTTTCAAAGGAGTATTTCAATAATGAAGAAAGTCTATTGATTGATGAAGCTACAAAATTTCATAATGATATCGAAGAAAATAGAGCGCCATTAGTAAATATTATAAAAGATTCAATGCTATCCTCAGCAGTTACATTGACGAGAAGCAGGACGACTACCTTACTTAAAGAGCAAACAAAAATTGAAGTTAAAAAGATAGCTAAATTGAATAAGAGATCTACAGCAGAAGTAATACTGACTTCGCTTTTTGTATTTTTGGCCAGAATTTCTAATCAAGAATCTATATCGATACTCATCTTCGATGCTAAGGAAAATTCGACATGCCTTTTTACCTACCAATATAAGCCTAACGATTCAATTGAAAATAACTTAGTTACTCTAAGCGGTAAAATAAAGCAGTGGTCAACTCCGAGTGAAGCGATTGTGGATGTAATAGGGAAGTCAGAGAGTCATTCCCTATTACTGAGATTGGCTACAACCACAGTTTGTTTTTGCATTGGACTTTTTCCTCAATATAAAGATCTAAATGGTGTTGACATTTGTATTGTTCTCGAAGAGAAAAATAATGATTACTCAATTACATGGATTCATTCTAATGCTTTTAGCCAAGATACGATTAAACGACGAGCAGGCAATTTAATTGAATTAATTGAATCAATTCAAACTCTAAATAGGTCAGTGGCAAATTTACCCATCATCCCTGATAACGAAAAGGAAGAAATTAAGAAATATAGTGAGACAAATAATATTTCTAAAAGTAAGGATAAAACATTATCTGATTTATTTCATCAATGCTTGGAATTAAATCCTCAAGGTATAGCATTAGCTGGCTCTGATGAAAATCTTACATATCAGCAATTAGAGAAAAAAACGAATCAGATAGTGGCTATTATGCGAGACGCCGGCGTAAAGGCTTGTGATGTTATATGCCTTTGTATGGGGAGAACTTCCTATTTAATAGCCAGTTTATTGGCTATCGCTAAGATGGGAGCCACTTTTGTCGTGCTTAATGTAAGGCATCCTGTGGTGAGAAATAGAAAGATAGTTTCTAACACTGATTGTTCAATTATCATTAGTGAGAGTTCACTTGCAAATATTGCAAAAGAGTTTGGCGAATACGTTATTGAAATTGATAGCGAATTAAAATCTGGCAACTTAAGTTCTATCACAATGAATAGCCAGGCTACACCCGATTCCATTGCCTATATTTCGTTTACCTCTGGCTCTACTGGAGAACCTAAAGGTGTAATGGTGAACCATAACGCACTTTGTTTGCAACTCGAAAACCGTCGGGCAATTTTAAACCTTTGTGAAAGTGATAGATTGTTATATTCGGCGGCACCGAATTTTGATGTTGCTATATGGGAGTTTTTTGGCGCATTCTCTGCGGGTTGTGCATTGGTTGTTAACGGTGACAATGAATTTAATTGGGATCCAAAAGAAGTTGTGGATACGGTGATTAAGTACAATGTCACTCACCTTCAAATTCCCCCTACTCAGCTTGGTCTGCTGCTCAATGAGAAAGATATTGAGAAATGTAGTTCTTTAACCTGCATTATTACTGGTGGAGAATTGCTGCCTAATAACGTAAGGGAAGTGATACATTCAAAGATAAAAGTAAACCTATATCACTTTTACGGGCCAACTGAGGCAGTTATTGATACCAGTTATTGGCAATGCAAAATAGATGAACAACAACCATCTACTTATATTGGTCTCCCTTGCCCACATAGGCAGATATTCATACTTGACCATGATATGCAGCAAGTTCCCATTGGTGTACCTGGCGAAATGTATATTGCAGGGAAGCCTCTTGCGAATGGGTACTTGTTAAGACCGCAGTTGACTGAGTCCCGGTTTATTAGAAATCCGTTTACAGAGGATGAAGACTCATTCATGTACAAAAGTGGTGATAAAGCCCGCTTTATATCTGGAGGTGGACTGGAATTTTTAGGGAGAATTGACCAGCAAATTAAGATCAATGGTGTCAGGGTAGAGCCGGGAGAGATAGAAAACGTATTAGAAAGCCACGTATCTATCATGCAACTCAGAGTCACATTAAGAAGCAATGATCAAGATAAAGTAAATCAGTTCTTGGTTGCTTACTATGTTCCATTTGAAGACGTGGCAGTTGATAAAAATGAGCTTAGACAATTTGCAAAAAAACATTTACCAAAGGAGATGGTGCCAAGTTTATTTGTAGAGCTAAAAGCTCTCCCTTTAACTTCAACAGGTAAGTTAAATATTCGTGCTCTGCCAGACATTGTTGATTCGCATAAAATAGAAACTTCAAAAATTGATACTTCTTCAACGATAGGCAAAGTTCACTATATATGGCAAGAAGTGCTTGGTAAACAGGTAAATGATGAGCATACAGACTTCTTTGAAATTGGTGGTCATTCTCTGACGGCTGTAAAAGTAATTACTCAGTTAAGAGAAATTATTTCAGTAGATATTAAAATGAGTGATTTCTTGGGAAATTCAACAATACAAGGATTGGCTAAAATTATTGAAGAGAAAGGGACAAGTATCTATATAGAAAAACCGACCTCAACTTCAAGGGAGGGGTTGATTCCTTTATCAGGAACGCAGGAAAATCTATGGTATCTTTACCTGCTCAATCCGCAGTCTTCCGCTTATAACTGCCCTGAAGCTGTTCGGTTATTGGGAAAGGTTTGCTTGAATAGTTTAGAGAAAGCATTGAGTGATATTTTTAAACGCCATGAATCTTTGAGAACAACATTCTATGCACTAGATGGTGTTCCTTATCAAAAAATTTCACCAATTTCAGAATTTAAACCTAGGGTCTTATACTTTAATAATATTTCCGAACAAAAGTTTTCAGAAGAATATAAAAAAATTATAGAGGAGGAGTCGGCCAGGCCATTTAATTTAGAAAAAGATTGTCTATTCAGAGTGTTACTGATGATTAATAATGATGAGTATATTTTCTTTTGGAATTTCCATCATATTATTTCTGATGGAACCTCTTCTGCAAATATATTTGTCAATGAACTTAGCAATCTCTATTCTTACTATTTAAATGAAAGAAATATTTTTCTGCCTGTGATTGAGATACAACCTATTGATTATATGCGCTGGTATAACATCTTTATGGATGAATCAAAGCGTATTAAAAAATTAGATTTTTGGCGTAATGAGTTAGAAGGTGCGCCTTCTGAAGTTGATATCACGCTAAGGAATGCTTCACCGATTAATGTCAGTGATAAAGGTTGTCGATGCTATTTTAAATTACCGGAAAAAGTTGTAACTCAGCTTAATGCTTTTTCGAAAAACAATGGATTCACCCAATTTGAGATTATGATTACAGCCTTCTCGGTTCTTATTCATATTATCAGCGGTGAAGATGATTTCACTATTGGTACTGTTGTGGCTGGACGACATCATAGTGCTATCGAGAATACCATAGGAAATTTCGCCAATGTCGTTGTGACAAGACATAATGACTTTAAACAGACGACCATTCTCAATTATATTGAATCAATAAGAAATAAATTAGCCGATATATTTGAACATTCTGATATCCCCTTTGATGAAGTCGTTTCAGAAATATGCTCTGGCCGTAAGAAAAATAAAAACCCATTATTTAATACTTTCTTTTCTCTTTATAATGGGAAAAGGAGTTATCTTAATATTGATGGTACAGAGCAGAAATGGTTATTATTGGATCCAGGTTACGCTCAGTTCGACTTTAGTTTGGCCTTATTTTCTGATGTAAGTTCGATTAATGGGTATATTGAGTATAAGGTAGACCTTTTTGATGAAGATACAGTAAATCGAATTTTTCGTTACTATATGAAAGTGATTGATTATATTTTAGTTAATCCAGATCAAAACATCGACTATATTGAATTAGTTGATAATAAGGAAAAAAATAAGCTCGTTAAAGAGTTGAATAATGTAAGGGGACCTATAGCAACAGATAAAGCCTTGCATGAGATCTTTGAAGAGCAGGTTAAATTATATCCTAATAACATTGCAGTTAAATTTGCAGATAAATATTTAACATATGAAGAGTTAAATAAAAGGGCTAATAGGTTGGCACACTATTTAAATCATTCTGGTGTCAATCCAGGTAATTTGGTTGGATTGTGTGTTCAGCCATCTATCGAAATGTTCGTCGGTTTATTAGGTATTGTGAAGGCGGGCGCAGGATATGTACCATTAGATCCTACTCTTCCAGCCGCTAGAATCGATTTTATAGTGAAAAATAGTGACTCAGTTGCTATTTTAACTCAATTAACTTTAGCTAAAACAGTTGCACATTGTGGTATTAATCTAATATTGCTTGACGAAGAGCAGCAGTTGTTTAAAGAGTACAAGGAAACAGCCCCTTCACATTCCATTCCTTCCGATAATATCCTGTATATGATTTTTACATCAGGATCTACAGGTATCCCGAAAGGAGTCCAGACTCAACACTACAATGTCGCCGCTCTAGTTTGTAACACTAATCATATGCAATGTGATAAAGAAGACATTTTTGCAAAAGTTAATAACTTTGCGTTTGATATTTCCACATGGGAAATTTGGACACCGTTATTGCATGGCGCATCTATTACTGTTGTTCCCGATTCTACGAAGCTGATCCCTCAGGAGTTTGCTGCTTTCATCAAGCAACAAAAAGTCACTATGCTTTATCTTCCTACAGCGCTTTATCACACAATTGCCACCGAGTTGCCGGAAAGTTTTGGTGGAATTAAGTTACTCGTTGTTGGTGGTGAAGCGCTCGATCCGACAAAAGCACGATCTGTTTTGGAAAGTAAAGCGCCACCAAGAGGTTTTATTAATGCTTATGGCCCGACAGAAGTGACATGTTCATCTGCATGGTTTGATGTTAAAAAGCTTGTTAAAGACGCGAAGAGGGTTCCAATTGGTAAGCCGATTACGAATACGCAATTTTATGTTTTAAATAGTGAGCAAAAAATTCTCCCAATGGGAGCCAAAGGTGAGTTATATATTGGTGGCGCAGGAGTGTCAAAAGGTTATAGGAAGAATCCAAAACTAACGGAACGCCACTTCTTAAAAAACAAGTTAGGTTCTGACAAACGATTTGATAAACTCTATCGTACCGGAGACGTTGTTAGATATTTAGCTGATGGTAATCTAGAATTTATGGGCAGAATTGATCATCAAGTTAAGATCCGAGGATTTAGAATAGAAATTGGAGAAATAGAAGGTACGTTAATAAAGCATCCCTTGATAAAGGCTGCTATTGTTTTAGTTCAGGAAGAATCACCTGGAAATAAACGACTAATAGCATTTATCGAATTTTACAAAGGACATCGCAGTGTACCAATAAGTATCATAAGAAAATACTTGGTTGAAAATCTGCCAGCTTATATGGTTCCCTCAATGATCAAGGTTCTAAATGTCTTACCATTGAATAATAATGGTAAAATAGACAGAAATAAGCTAAATCAGATTAAAATAGAACCAGACAGTGAAGGTAGCTGTTTACGTTATCCCCGAGACCATGTAGAGCTGTCACTCTGCCTTATTTGGGAAGAAATTGTCGGGTTTCATAATCCAACATTAGATATGAACTTCTTTGAAAATGGAGGTGATTCCCTCCGGGCGGTCCGTTTGATTTCTGAGATTAATAAAAAATTTGGCAAGCATTTATCTTTAGATACTTTATATGATGGAGGAAATATTGAATCACTGGCATTAAAAATAAAGGGAAATGATGTAGATAATACAAGTCGTACTTTGATATCTCTCACTAAAAATGGGAGTGTTAGAAATTCTGTGTCATTCCAGTAATATATCTCAAAAAGGAATGATAAATGACTCAATCTTTCGATTTCGACAAAGCCCTGAAAGCGCTTCAGGAGGGTCAGGCACTGACCGGTAAGAATGGCATCCTGACCCCATTGATTAAGCAACTTACTGAAGCCGCTCTGGTTGCCGAACTTGACTCCTATCTGGCTAATGACCTTGAGGCCAACCGGAAGAATGGTTCCACCAAAAAGACCATCAAAGCCCCGACCGGTAACTTTGAACTGGCTACACCACGGGATCGTAATGGGACTTTTGAGCCCCAACTGGTTAAGAAGCACCAGACCACGTTATCAGACGAGATAGAGCGGAAGATTATCCGCCTGTTTGCCCTCGGGATGAGCTACACCGATATCAGCCGGGAAATTGAAGACCTGTACGCCTTCAGCGTCTCTAGTGCCACCATCAGCGCTGTGACAGACAAGGTCATTCCCGAGTTAAAACAGTGGCAGCAGCGCCCGCTGGAAGCCATTTATCCCTTTATCTGGCTGGACGCCATCCATTACAAAATCCGTGAGGAGGGTCGTTACGTGAGTAAGGCTGTCTATACCGTACTGGCGCTCAATCTTGAGGGAAAAAAGGAAATCCTTGGGTTGTATCTGTCTGAAAACGAAGGCGCAAACTTCTGGCTATCCGTGCTGACAGACCTGCAAAACCGTGGACTGAAAGATATTCTCATCGCCTGCGTTGATGGCCTGACGGGTTTCCCGGAAGCGATCAACAGCATATACCCGCAAACGGAGGTGCAGCTGTGCGTCATTCACCAGATCCGTAACTCCATCAAATACGTGGCTTCAAAGCACCACAAAGCCTTCATGGCTGATCTGAAACCCGTGTATCGTGCGGTCTCAAAAGACGCAGCAGAAAGCGCGCTGGACGAACTGGATGCGAAATGGAGTCAACAGTATCCGGTAGTCATCCAGAGCTGGCGTCGTAAGTGGGGTAACCTGTCGGGTTATTTCCGCTATCCGGCGGGCATCCGCAAGGTCATTTACACAACCAATGCCATCGAGTCAGTCCACCGTCAGTTCAGGAAACTGACAAAAACTAAAGGGGCGTTCCCGAATGAAAACAGTCTGATGAAACTGCTTTATCTGGGGCTTCTCAATGCACAGGAAAAATGGACAATGCCAATACAGAGCTGGAATCTAACGCTGTCGCAACTCTATATTTACTTTGAAGGGCGTTTGGATAATGTGATAACGTTATAACCGCTCAATTAACGTGACACAGAATTCTGAACGCCCTCCTAAAAATAAGTCTAATGATAAACCTGTATTTATCGTTCATCCTCTGAGTGGCAGCGCAATGTGCTATATCCCATTAGCCACAATGCTAGCTAATCCGCTTTATGCTTTCCAATCACCCTCACTTAACAAGCAATGGATACATGAACCAATAGATACTGTTGAAGTGCTGGCTTCAATGTATATTGATGAAATGCTAAAAGTTCAAGAACAGGGCCCTTTTGTGCTTGGAGGGTGGTCTTTTGGTGGAATAATAGCTTTTGAGATGGCAAAGCAACTTGAATCAAGTGGTCATGAAGTGTCTAAGCTATTTCTGTTTGATAGTGCGGCACCCGGTAAAGTTCATAAAGAATTAAATATGGTGAAAATTCTTAATCTTTGCCTGGAGGAAATTATTGGGCAATTTGGCATGCATATTGATGTTGATTTAAAAAGCATGAGTAAACTGACCAATAACGAGATACTTCATGCTGTATTAAATATCATCAAAGAACATGGTGGATTTGCTCCGGATGCTGATGTAGCTATGCTTGAACGCATGATTGACACTTGCCTGATCAATTCCAAAGTGTCATCAAAATACACAGCTGATACTGTAAACATTGACACTATTCTCTTCCGGGCTAAGGATAGTTCACATATGGAGGAGATGTTGGTATCTCCTAATGAGGTTAAAGAAAGATGTTTGGGTTGGAGCCAACATATTTCTGGTGATCTCATCATTGAGGATATTGATGGTCATCATATGTCGATGATGTTCCAACCTAATATTGACGCTATTTCTGCGATAATAAATAAATTGATGGATAAAAATCATTAATAGCGTTAGCTGATTTTATATGATTTTTACAATATATTGTTACATGCTCTTATTTTTATTAATAAAGATAGGAGGATGCAACAAATATGTCGCCAATGATTTAACTTTATAAATGAAAAAAGATATAAGACAGCGGTTTTATTAAAATAATCTCTAGCAAAAATAGGGTATGACGCTATGAATATAATTGGTATTTCTGCAAATTTTCATGATTCTTCTTGTGCTCTGATCAGTGATGGTCAACTGATAGCTGCTGTTTCAGAAGAACGATTTTCTAGATTCAAAAATGATTCCAGACTACCGGTTAGAGCCTTCAGATATTGTTTAGAAGAGGGAGGGATTAATATTACTGATATTGACTGCGTTGCTTATTATGAAAATCCTTATAAAAAGCTATCCCGGCAACTCGCCTCCAGTTTTAACCTTTCTGCGACCAACGGTCTTCATTGGTTGGATTGTCACAAGCCATTTCGTGATATCACTGAAATATTGGGGTATGAGAAAGAGATCAAATTTTATG
Organism: Photorhabdus thracensis; assembly: GCF_001010285.1. Taxonomy (GTDB): domain Bacteria; phylum Pseudomonadota; class Gammaproteobacteria; order Enterobacterales; family Enterobacteriaceae; genus Photorhabdus; species Photorhabdus temperata. The sequence goes on from NZ_CP011104.1 coordinate 1,321,001, forward strand.
ATCATCATATGGCACATGCCGCCGGGAGCTATCTATTTTCTGGCTTTACTGACGCCGCTATATTAACTTCCGATGGTGTGGGTGAATGGGAGACATCTACTTTTGGATATGCCCAAGGCGATAATATTGATTTGTTCGAGAAAATTGAATATCCAAATTCAGTTGGCCTCTTTTATAGCGCCATGACTAACTATCTGGGATTCAAAGTACTCAGTGGTGAATATAAAGTCATGGGATTGGCTCCTTATGGTAAGCCGATATATACCGATAAGTTGCGAGAAATGTTCAGTATGGAGAAGAAGTTCAGTTTTAAGCTGAACATGAAATTCTTTAATTTTAGCCAGATGAACAGAATGTACACGGATGCATTTATTGACTTGATTGGCTTTCTTCCAAGAGAGCAAGAATCGGTGATGTTGCAACATCATATGGATTTAGCTAAAAGTTTGCAGGTTGTCCTGGAAGAAATTCTTATCAAGCAAGTTCACGATTTGCGTGAAAAAGTCGATTCGACAAACCTATGCTTATCAGGCGGTGTGGCACTAAATTGTGTCGCGACACATGCCATTCGTAAAACAGGCTTATTTAATCATATTTTTATTCCTCCCGCAGCTGGAGATTCAGGTTCCGCCTTGGGTGCGGCTGCATTGGCTCATATTGAGATGACCGGAAAACGACACAGTTACCAGCCATTTACAAACCCTTATCTCGGCCCGAAGTTTGATAATGAAAAGATATTGGAAATGCTAACTTCAATGGAAATTGAAGCTTTAGATTTTCGGGGAAATAGAGAGGGTTTTGAACAAGTTATTGTCGAAATGCTGATAAATGGAAAAGTTATTGGTTGGTTTCAAGGTCGAATGGAGTTCGGTCCACGTGCTTTAGGGGCACGAAGTATTATTGCGGATCCAAGAGATCCTGCCATGCGAGATCGGCTAAATGCATTGGTTAAAAAGAGAGAAGGTTTTAGGCCATTTGCGCCAGCCATCCTGGAAGAGGAAGCGGCGAACCATATTGAATTATCAATCCCAACTCCATTCATGCTTGAAACTTGTCAGGTAACGTCAGATTTAAGTTTACCCGCAATCACTCATGTTGATGGTTCTTGCCGACCGCAAACCGTCACTGCTGATATTAATCCAAAGTTTCATTCTCTCTTGAAAGCGTTTTATAACGCAACGAATTGCCCAATATTAGTGAACACTTCATTTAATGTTAGAGGAGAGCCAATCGTTTGTACTCCACTTGATGCGATAAGGTGTTTCGGCAATTCAGGAATTGATGTTTTGGTATTGGAAGATTTTATTATTGATCGTTCTATGCTTTCTGAAGCATTTTCTAATATGGCCGAAAGAGAGTTTAGCTTAATTAAACCGCCGCATGATCTATTCACCGGGCAATCTGTAGAAGCTATCTATACCTTTATCTAAAATAAACTTAATTGTTTAGGAAAATAATATGAATAAATCTAACATCAATACTGAGAAATTAGCTACGTTTCTTCTTGATGATAAAGAAAGCTCCTTTGAAATCATGCGATTAACTCAGATTTATTTGATGAATCAAGATCAAAATAATAATGATGAGATATTTTTCAATAATATTCCTCCATGCAGTGAAAATATTGACGGATATACTGCTATTGGTACATGGCATCCAGCGAAAATTGATGGTGAAATTACTTTTATAAGACGTGAACAGTCTGATTCTATTTTTTGGGAGAGTTCACGGCAGAAACTGATGGTGGGTAAGGTAGCAGGGGTGAAAAGGGTATGTCTTATCGGCGAGTCTGCTGCACTCGGCATGTTTTTCTCACCCCACACTACACCAGCTAAAACATTAGCTCACTTACTTAACCAGCATTCCAATATCGAATGGGAAATCATCGATCTTGCAAGAAGCTGCATGAATGCCGGTGGGCTATTGGAGACTTGTAAGGCGAGCTTACAATTACAACCGGACTATGTGATTATCCTTGCGGGTAATAACTGGTTTTCAGATGTATTGTTTGAGCATGATGCACCTTTGGAAAGACGAAAAAATTATGCCAATGTGCTGGCAAACTCAGGTCCCAATGGCATTGCGGTTGAATATAGGGAAAAGTTAGAAGAGAATGCAGAAATATTAATAAACAAAATAGAGGTGATATCTAGAGAAAGCAGTGCTGAATTTATTTTTGCTTTACCTGCATCAAATTACGCAGATTGGGAGCGTAAAACACCACTTCATTGGTTGGGTCATGGCAAAACCGCTGAATGGTATGAATTATACCGAAATGCGTCACAAGCAATCATGAACCGGCAATATGTTGAGGCTTTGGCATTGGGCCTAAATATGATCGATATTGATGGCGGTATTGCAGCCACTTCCAATCGTATTGTGGCTAATAGCTTGATTGCATTAAATCGTGCTGAAGAAGCTAAGTCATACCTGGATGCAGAATGCAGTTATTCGTTGATGTATGATATTGTGACATCATTTCCAGGTACTCCATCATTTGTTAAAGAGCGTATTATCCAACAAAACGTTGGCATTAAAATTATTGATCTGGAATATTACTTCTCTAAGTATTTAGGCACGAGTGTGCTGGATGATTCACTTTTTGTTGATTACTGCCATATGACACCAGAAGGTTTCAAAATTGCGATGGCTCCTATAGCAGAATGGCTAATGAATTATGGAAAAGATAAGCCAGATGCAAACTGGGAGGTCATGGCAAGAAAAACTATTGAATTGGACGTATCCTCATATGATTTAGCTGTTTCTTATTTTTACATCGCTTTATATAACAGCCATATAAATCGACCGCTTAATGAAGTGGTAGAAAGAGAGCGAATCGTTAAATTATTTGAAAAAGCCGTTCAATACTCAGCGAAAATATTAGATGTTATGGAGCTTTATGTTAAAGCCAGAAGTTGTGAGAAAGGTGCGGGATTTAGCCTAAGTCGAGCAGGACAAAAGCTACTTGAACTTGTCAATTCTCCACTCGATTTTCCAGTGGCTCAAACGTCGCCCGGTGCAGATGCGCAAACTATTGACGCAATTTGTGAAATATTTGATAAGCACGGCCGTAATGGTAAGGCTTTAAAAGAGTTTTATCAAAAGAGCTACATCGACCAACTTAAACACGGCATAGATTTGACAGAACCGCAATATATTGATCGAGTGAGTGCTGTCATTAGAGTTTCCATAGATCCTGAGGTCAATACACGGAGAAGCCTGCCGTACTTTAAATCATGGTGGCCGACATCATCATTTACGCTGATTACCAGCGGTAATCATGATCTAAATATGGAGATTACAAGCAGAGTTAAGAAATATATAGAAGAAAGTAAAGTCAGGATTTTAATTAACGGTGAGCTGCTTGCAAAAATAGAGCCATCATCGGCATGGTCCCATCACAGGCTAATAATTCCGGGTTCTCTTACTAAGCCGGGATTCAATACAATTACCTTAGAATGGCCTAAATTGGCACAGGATGAAGAAAAGGAAGTGTTGAACATATCCTCTCGATATAATAAGGGTTTAAAGACAGAAATATTCCCAGTTTTTGGTGAATTATTCTCATTGAAAGTTTATTATTTACAATGACTTAGATTTTTATGTCTGCCATCCATTTAATAAATCTAGTTTATAGATATTGTTTGATGGCAGCTCTTTGTGTTTATATTACATAAGATTAACAATAATCAGAGGTGAATTTATTTATGCCGCCATTAATGTTGAGGCTACTACCGATAGTACTTATTGTTGGGATGGTGCCATCATTTATAGAAGTTGACATCACTTTACCGGCATTTCCTCAAATGCTGGAGTTCTTTTCTACCACTGAATCGTCAGTGCAATTGACTCTAATCGTAAACTTCTTGGGATTGTGTATATTCACGCCTATATTTGGTCCACTTTCAGAGTCATACGGGCGAAGAAAGATAATTTTAATCGGAGCCGCTCTATTCTTTATTGGTAGCGTAGGTTGTTCGACGGTGGGTGATCTTAGTCAATTGTATTTATTTAGGTTTATCCAAGGAGCAGGGTGCAGTGCTATTTGGGTTGTAGGGTTCATCATTTGTTCTGATACCTATAAAGATGAGCAGTCAGTACAGGTTTTTGGTATTCTTAACTCAGCAATTTCAATGGCCCTCATTATAGCGCCTATTGCGGGTTCCCTTATTGTTGAGCATTACAGTTGGAGGTCTATCTACCACTTAATAGCTTTACTGAGCTTTCTTTCTCTGATAGCGGTGTTCATCATTCCTGAAACAAATCGTAATACGACAAAATTGAGTGTAAGTGAAGTCGTCAGAGATTATCATCAACTTATATTCAATATGCGTTTTTTAATCTATGCTTCCACTCCTGGATTATTAGTGTCTGCATGTATTGCCTATGTATCTGTTGTCCCTTTCTTATATATAGATAAAATGGGAATGAGTTACTACGTATTCGCAGTACATCAAGCGATATTAGGAATATGTTTAGCGGTAGCTGGATTCTATTCAGGTGCTTTGAATAGAAATATTGGCTCAGTTAATTGTATTTATCTAAGTATTGTAATCTGTTTGATAGGTTGCAGTTTATTAATTACATTTAGTCATCTTTATCCTAAATCTGCAATACCTTTTACGCTATCAATGGCCGTTATTTGTATTGGTTCCGCTTTTCAATATAGTATGGTGTTCTCTCGTTCTTTAGCGTTGTATCCTAAATTAGTTGGCGCAGCCTCTTCTCTATTAACTTTTTTTCGGCTTATTTTTTTCAGTCTCAGTGTCTTTATTTCTGGGTGGGTATTCACTGGAAAATTATTTAATTCAGCAATCACAGTATCATCGATAATCACTGTGGGGCTGTTATTTTCATTATTCGTTTTAATTGATTTGAGAAATAGTGATGTAAGTAGAGACATTGACGATAGGCCACATGTTAGCTAATTAAATTATCTTGCTAATGATACGAATTATTTATTGATATTTATTTTATTGAGGTCGTTTATGAGAATTAAAATTATTGTTCCTCTGTTGACATCAAAATATAATTCAGCAGTACAAGAGGATATTGCTCCCTATATTGCACCGGATGTATCTGTTACCGTTGTTAATTTAGATTTTGGTTCACCTTCGATCGAGTCCCGTTACGATGAAATGTGTTCAACCCCTGATATTGTCAGCAAAATCGTCGAGTCTGAAAAGGAAGGATATGATGGCGTCTTCGTTAGCTGTGTAAGCGATCCAGCTATTTCTGTTGCAAGAGAGCTAGTTGATATTCCTATCGTTGGTGGATTTGAGCCTGCTGCGTTAAGTGCTGGAATGATTTCGAAGCGTTGGGGAATTATTACAATTACCCAGTCCTGCGCATGTTTGATTAGAGACCTTGCGACTCTGGCTGGTATTCACCAGCAGTTGGCCTGTATTCGTAGTATTAATCAACCTATTGACGAATTGCACCAAGCACCAGGAAAGCTAGAAGAGGTGCTACTTGCTCAGATTAAAAAGATGGTGAGTGAAGACCGTGTAACAGCCATCGTCTTAGGTTGTACCGGGATGATGGGAATGGCGAAGTACCTGTCCAGAGAAATGGAGACAGTAGGAATGCCAATCCAAGTAATTGACCCTTCAGCAGTTGCATTGGGCTATCTACAAATGATGATAAGAGCCGGGCTCACGCATAGCCGATTGGAGTACCCGAAGCTGGATTTAAGGGAAAGAGATATGAGTTGTGTTAAATGATCTTGCCTATCATGCGGCGTAATTGCTACCCCATTTATTGCAACTAACTTGTACTTCACACTTTTTCATATATGATATTGGTAATCATTATCATTTAGATTGGTGCAAGTTATGATCAGGGTTAAAGATAGAGAAAGATCATTTTTCTGGCAGGGTATCACCAGTTTGTGGGGAATGGGGTTATCCAGTCTGGCCGGAATGCTATTCGTCATCGCCAATCCTGGGGTTGAGCAGCTTAAAATTGGGGTTGTTGTCGCGATGCTGTTGACTTTATTCATGTTGCTGAACCAGAAGTCACGCCATTTTCTGTTAATACCATCGGGGTTTGCTGTGTTATGTGTCTTATTAGCTGGAGCGCACCGGTTTGGCTGTTTTTGATGTTTTGTTGAAGAAAAAATAGGTGCGAAGGAAGATTGCTGCGGAAAATGAACAGATTGGTGCGAAAGGAGGGACTTGAACCCTCACGTCCGTAAGGACACTAACACCTGAAGCTAGCGCGTCTACCAATTCCGCCACCCTCGCAGGTACTGTCATTTCTTGTTGCCGAATTTAATCAGCGGTTGTCTGATTTGGTGCGAAGGGGGGGACTTGAACCCCCACGTCCGTAAGGACACTAACACCTGAAGCTAGCGCGTCTACCAATTCCGCCACCCTCGCAAATTCAGACACTATCAGCTAGTCGCTTGATAGCATGGGGGCGAATTCTAGAGGTTTTGCAGCCTACGTCAATCATTATTTATTACAGCATTGTATGATTGCCGTAAAAATCATCGCTCTTTACGATTTTGTTAAAACAGCCTGTCCATGGGCCAAGGACAGGCTGAATAAATCAGAATCTTTTCGTTGCTTGATAAACTTTAAATTTACCTGTCTGAGCAATGACTTCATGATTGCCAAAAGTTTTATCCAGTAAATCGGGATAAGGCAGGAAAGCGTTGGCGACAATCCGCAGTTTGCCTCCGGGTTTAAGGTAGTTAGGCGCTTGACGGATCAGGTCATCCGCTGCTTGTAAATTGGTTTTCAGCCCGTCATGGAAAGGGGGATTAGAGATAATCCAGTTGAATTTATCTTCAATGTTGGAATAGACGTTGCTGACTACAACACGACCTTCCAGTTTATTAGCTTTTAACGTCGCTTTACTGGAGGCGATAGCCGCTGCATTGACATCACTGAGAGTAAGCGCTAACTCAGGGTTTTTCTTACCCAATACAGCGGCCAAAACACCGGCGCCACTTGCGATATCCAGTAAGTTGCCAGAGAGAGGTTTGTCAAACGTGGAGAGGAGTAAACGGCTACCAATATCCAGTTCATCCTGGCTGAATACGCCTGGTAAAGTATTCACAGTCACGTTTTCCACCTGATAACTGTTCCACCAATTTTCCTGATCAAACAGTACTTCGTGTTCCAGCTGTCCATAAAACAGGCTGCAACGGCGGGCAGTGTCTATTTTCCGGAAAGTGGCCATGCCTTCCATCAATTTGTCTACACTGCGTACTCCGCTACGGTTTTCGCCGACAACAAAAATATCAATACCTTTTGGCAGAACAGAAAACAGGCTGCGTAACTGAAAGCGAGCTTCCTGCTTACTTTTAGGCCAATAGTAGATTAGGGTGTCACAACTCTGGGTAAATCCCTTTTCTGCTACCAGACTGAACAAGGCATTATCGCCCAGAGTACGGATCAGTGATTGCCAGTGATGATACTGATTAGTATGTACTCGCGCACTTGCAGCATCAATTTGGGTTGCCAGTGTGTCCTGGATATCACCGGCGAAGAGCAGGTGATGAAAACCAAATTGCTCACTGTGACGCAAAATAACTTCACTGGCGGGGGTTAACGCAGACATTTGTCTATAGCTCCTTTAATGTTCTTCATGTTCTGTGCCAAGTATCAGGGACGGGTAAATCTAAAGCCCAATATTGGCGCAGATAGTGGCCTCTGATAACATGTTACTGATTATTTTTTACAGCAGGTGAATAAAGTATGGTAACCCGGCGCAACAGGTTATTAGCTCAATTGGGGATTACCCAATGGAGCTTGCGTAACCCGGCGGTTTTGCAAGGTGAGTTAGCAGTCCACTTACCCGATACCACCCGTCTGCTGATTATTACTAATGACCAAATTGATTTAACTAATTCATTATTAATAGATATTTTCACAGCTATGGGGCTGGATAAATCCTCTGTTTACTGCATTACATCGGATAATATTGCGATGTTACCGGAACAGGTTAAGTGTCCATATTGGCTGTTGGGGGTGGATACTACACTATCATGGCAGGGAATTTCTTTGAGAAGCCCTGCATTAAATGATTTATATTGTGATGGGAAGGCAAAACGTTCCCTTTGGCGGCAGATTTCGCAACATGAACAACATTTCTCTATTAACTCCCGCTGATCTCCCATCCGCTTTTCTGGTTGAAAAAGCCAGTCATGCGTTTCCGTGGAGTGAAAAAACATTTTTCAGTAATCAGGGTGAGCGGTATCTGAATTATAAAATAGTGATTAATGAACAGCTTATTGGTTTTGCTGTAACCCAATTGATATTAGATGAAGCAACCCTATTTAATATTGCGATTCATCCCGACTATCAAGGTCAAGGCTACGGTAAAGCATTATTGGCGTATTTAATAGCAATTTTGCCTGGGAAGGGGATTAATACTTTATGGCTTGAAGTAAGACAATCGAATTGCTCTGCTATTAGGCTGTATGAACAGTCAGGATTTAATCAAGTTACTGTCCGTAAGAATTACTATCCTGCTGCGACAGGTAAAGAAGATGCCATCATCATGGCGTTGCCGTTATTTGCGTAATAAGTGCGATAAAATTGATTGATTGTTTATAGCACCAATTTCAGCGAAAATGAGCGCCAATTTTTCATTCACCCACGGGTTTGGCAGCTGTTTTCCTTGCGGGGAAGCGTCTAATGTTGAGTACAAGCCCGTTTACAAAGCAGAAGATTGTTATTGATGTCAAATTCCCCTTTTCAGCAGGAAGTCGCTAAACGGCGAACTTTTGCGATCATTTCTCACCCTGACGCAGGGAAAACAACTATTACTGAAAAAGTGTTGCTGTTCGGACAAGCGATTCAGAAAGCCGGTACGGTAAAAGGCCGTGGTTCAAATCAGCACGCCAAATCCGACTGGATGGAAATGGAAAAGCAACGCGGTATCTCCATTACCACGTCTGTGATGCAGTTTCCTTACAGAGATTGTCTGGTTAACCTGCTTGATACGCCGGGACATGAAGACTTCTCCGAAGATACTTACCGTACATTGACGGCTGTTGACTGTTGTTTGATGGTCATTGATGCCGCTAAAGGGGTTGAAGATCGTACACGTAAACTGATGGAAGTGACCCGTCTGCGCGATACTCCAATTCTGACGTTCATGAACAAGCTTGATCGCGATATCCGTGATCCAATAGAACTGATGGATGAAGTAGAAAATGAGTTGAATATCGCTTGTTCCCCAATCACCTGGCCGATTGGCTGTGGTAAATATTTCAAAGGGGTTTATCACCTCTATCTTGATGAAACTTATCTGTATCAGACCGGAAAGGGTCATACTATTCAGGAAGTTCGCACTATCAAGGGGCTGAATAACCCTGAACTGGATGCAGCGATTGGTGAAGATCTGGCTGAACAATTGCGTCAGGAACTGGAGCTGGTTCAGGGGGCTTCCCATGAATTTGATCATCAGGCATTTTTACAAGGTGAACTGACACCGGTATTTTTCGGTACCGCATTGGGTAACTTCGGTGTTAACCATATGCTGGATGGTTTGGTTAAATGGGCGCCTGCGCCGATGCCTCGTCAGACTGATGCGCGCGAAGTCTCCGCTCAAGAAGATAAATTCACCGGATTTATCTTTAAGATCCAGGCCAATATGGACCCTAAACACCGTGACCGCGTGGCTTTCATGCGTGTGGTGTCAGGTAAATATGAAAAAGGCATGAAGCTGCGTCAGGTAAGAACGAAGAAAGATGTGGTGATTTCTGATGCGCTGACATTTATGGCAGGTGATCGCTCTCATGTGGATCATGCCTACCCGGGAGATATTATCGGTCTGCATAACCACGGCACAATCCAGATTGGTGATACCTTTACTCAAGGGGAAGATCTGAAATTTACCGGTATTCCTAACTTTGCTCCGGAATTATTCCGTCGTATCCGCCTGCGCGATCCCCTGAAACAGAAACAGTTACTGAAAGGATTGGTTCAACTCTCTGAGGAAGGCGCGGTACAGGTATTCCGTCCACTGGCAAATAACGATTTGATTGTGGGAGCGGTAGGTATTCTACAGTTTGATGTGGTTGTTGCCCGTTTGAAAAGTGAATACAACGTTGAAGCCTTATATGAACCGGTAAACGTTTCAACGGCTCGTTGGGTTGAGTGCTATGACGCGAAAAAACTGGAAGAGTTTAAGCGTAAGAATGAACAAAACCTGGCGCTTGATGGGGGTGATAATCTGACTTATATTGCACCCACTATGGTTAACCTGAATCTTACCAGCGAACGTTATCCTGACGTCAATTTCCGCAAGACACGGGAACATTAATATTTTATAAGGCTAACAATAGGTTAGCCTTTTTCTTTACAAAAATATATGTAACACAAGAATAATTTATAATTTTAGTCGGTAAGATTCGTCTTATTTTATAGCTCTTTGCTTAATTTTCCTGTTATTATTTCTTGGTCTTTCGCTGTATTGATGTTTTTATTTTCCAATTTAACTTAGCTATTGGAGGTAATAACCTATTTTTAATTCTAATGCGGATTCTGTTTAGGTTACTTTATACAAAGACAGTTTGCATGGCTTTATAGATTCAGAAATCTAACCGACAAAAGGAAGGTATAAGATGAAGAATGTTAAATTGACTCACACATTGATGGCTGTTGTTTTGGGTACAGCCCTGATCAGCAGTAGTGTGCTGGCGGAAGAGTCTTTTAAAAATAAAGCGACACAAGCACTCGACAGTGCTGGTCAGAAAATTGATGACTCCATGAAAAGCGTCGATGGTTACATGGATGATAGTGCTATCACAGCGAAGATTAAAAGTGAGTTGTTGGCGGAAAAAGGTATCAACAGCACCGGCATCGCGGTAAAAACAGAAAAAGGAGTTGTTTATATTTCTGGTTTTGTGAAAAGCGAGCAGCAATCCAGAAAAGTGCTGGATGTTATCTCTAAAGTGAAAGGGGTCAAATCTATTCAAAACGGTCTGACCATAAAAAAATAATATGTTTTTCTAATTTGGTGGTTGTTTTCCATTCAAATAATTTTGTTTTGTACTAATCGGATATGCGCCCTCACCAGGGGTTTTTATCAAAATATTGACTACGTAGCACCATAATATAATGACGGATAATAACTTCCCAAGTTATGCTCTCTATCCGTCATTTATTTTCTTGGGGGACTGTGTGGGGAAACGTATACCGATAACTTTGGGAAATATTGATCTATTATCCCATAAATATAAATCACATATTAAATCTGGAAAGGTTGCTCTTGTTTGTGAGGGCGGGGGGCAGCGCGGCATTTTTACCGCTGGTGTGCTGGATGAATTTATGCGTGTTGGATTTAACCCGTTTGATCTATTGCTTGGTACTTCGGCGGGTGCTCAGAACCTTTCAGCCTATATTTGTGGGCAGCGCGGATATGCCCGGCGGGCTATCAGCCGTTATACGACCAGACCTGATTTCTTTAACCCTCTGCGTTTTGTTCGTGGTGGTCATTTAGTTGATTTAGACTGGTTTTTACAGACCGTTTCTCAGGAACTTCCCTTGGATATCCCCGCCGCTTTACGCAAATTTGAGGCAGGATGTGAATTTTATATGTGCGCGTGTCGTGCAGATAATTTTGAACCAACCTATTTTCATCCTGATGGTAAGAATTGGCTGGAAGTGATTAAGGCATCAAGTGCTATTCCTGGGCTTTATCGCAATGGTGTGACGATTGATGATGTCGTTTATTATGATGGTGGTATCAGTGACGCCATTCCAGTGGAAGAGGCGTATCGCCGTGGTGCTGATACGATAGTAGTGATCCGCACTGTTCCTTCACAGCTCTATTACACGCCCGATTGGATGAAACGGATGGAACGCTGGTTGGGGGATAGCAGCTTGCACAAGATGGTACGGATGTTACAACAACATGCGAAAAGCTATTACCGCACACAGAAATTTATTGAGAATCCACCTGATGATGTACAAATCTTTGAAATCTACCCGCCTGCGCCATTAACTGCCAGTGCATTAGGCAGCCGTTTGCCGGCACTGAATAAGGATTATCATCTTGGGCGTCGTTGCGGTCGCTATTTTCTGGCGACGGTTGGTCATGCCTTTGTTGGTGATAAGTTTGGTATGGCGGAGCGTAAAAATTATCGTTTGAGCCGTCATGTCTTGCGCCGGAGTGGAGAAAATAGCATTTTGGTTAAACCATCAACTGCATTGGCGGAATCGCCAGAACAGATGAATAACGGATAGTTTTATGTTCATTGATACCCACTGCCATTTTGATTTTCCCCCGTTTCGTGATGACGAACGGCAGAGCCTACAACGGGCGGCACAGGATGGTGTGGATAAAATTATTGTTCCCGCGGTGAGTGGGAAAAATTTGCAACGGGTATCTGAACTGGCTCGCGTTTATCCGGAGATTTATGCGGCGTTGGGTTTGCATCCTCTTTATATCAATGGACATCAGGAATCGCATCTTGCCGATCTGGCGCGATTACTGAAACAGAAAAATGAAAAGCGGGTGGCTGTCGGAGAGATTGGCCTTGATCTCTATATGGCTGAACCTCAGTTTGAAAAACAGAAAGAGTTGCTGTGTGCTCAATTGCGGCTGGCAAAACAGTGTGAATTACCTGTCATACTTCATTCCAGAAAAAGCCATGATCAACTGGCCGCGATCCTGAGAAGAATCGACCTTCCCCGTACCGGCGTGGTACATGGATTCGCCGGTAGTTTATCTCAGGCAGAGGCTTTTATCCGTTTGGGATACTACATCGGGGTAGGGGGAACCATTACTTATGAAAGAGCGCAGAAAACCCGTCGCGCAGTCGCTGAACTTCCTTTAACTTCTCTTGTACTGGAAACAGACGCACCGGATATGCCACTTTTCGGGTTTCAGGGAGAACCTAACCGACCGGAAAGAGTTACCGGGGTTTTTGCTTCATTATGTGAGCTTCGCCGTGAATCTCCTGACGAAATCGCCGCCCAACTTTATAGTAACAGTGTTGAGTTATTTGGGTTGAATAGTTAAGTGGTATATCATAAAACTTTAACTGCGCTTACCTGATAATCATCTCTTAATTGTTTATTATTTTGCCGTCCTGACGGCTAGATTATCTTATTGCAGATTATTTCCGCAATTTTGTGTGATTTACATCACATTTATCGTTTTTCCATTGCTTTTTTCGGTGGGTATTTGTGATGTAGATAGCTTGTTCATTCCGATGACTGAGTATAATCAGCGCCGAAACAGTGTCAGTAAACATTTACATACTTACTGACATATTTAATTTATTATTAAGTGAACAGGGATTCTTCCAATGCAACTCTTTATGAGCCTGGTCGGGATGGTAGTGCTGATCTTGATCGCAGTACTCTTTTCCAGTAACTATCGCGCTATTAAACTTCGTACCGTCCTTGGTGCTTTTTTGATTCAGGTCGCTATCGGCGCTTTTGTACTTTATGTTCCCGCAGGCAAGATAATATTAATGGGTATGTCTGAGGGAGTTTCCAGTGTTATCCAGTATGGTCAGCAAGGAATGGATTTTATTTTTGGTGGATTAGTTTCCCCCAAAATGTTTGAACTGTTTGGGGGTGGTGGTTTTGTTTTCGCCTTGCGTGTACTGCCGATTATCGTTTTCTTCTCTTCACTGATTGCTGTTTTGTACTACATCGGTGTTATGCAGCTCGTTATCAAAGTATTGGGTGGCGGCCTGCAAAAAGTTCTCGGAACTTCACGTACCGAATCGTTGTCAGCAACAGCAAATATTTTCGTAGGTCAAACTGAAGCGCCACTGGTTGTTCGCCCTTATATCGCCACGATGACCCAGTCTGAACTGTTTGCGGTTATGTGTGGTGGTCTGGCATCTGTCGCGGGTTCTGTACTGGCTGGTTATGCATCAATGGGCGTACCGTTGGAATATCTGATTGCGGCTTCCTTTATGGCAGCCCCAGGTGGTCTGTTATTCGCTAAACTGATGGTGCCTGAAACTGAAAAGTCGCAAGACACTGTTGATGCGATGTCACTGGTCGCTGAATCAGAACGTCCTGCTAACATTATCGATGCCGCTGCTTCTGGCGCCGCTGCTGGTATGCAATTAGCGCTGAACGTCGGTGCAATGTTACTGGCGTTTGTTGCCTTGATTGCGTTAGTGAACGGTATTCTTGGTGGTATTGGCGGCTGGTTTCATTACCCACAACTTTCACTTGAATTGGTGCTGGGCTGGGTTTGTGCGCCTATTGCTTACCTGATTGGTGTTCCATGGCATGAAGCAACCGTTGCCGGTTCCTTTATCGGTCAAAAACTGGTTGTGAACGAATTCGTTGCCTTTATGAACTTCGGCCCATATTTGCAACCGGATGATGCGGTTGCGGCTGCGGGTTTACAGGTTCTGTCAGATCACACCAAAGCCATCATCTCCTTTGCACTGTGTGGCTTTGCTAACCTTTCTTCTGTCGCTATCCTGCTGGGTGGTTTGGGCGGTATGGCGCCAAATCGTCGCGGGGATGTCGCTCGTCTGGGGATGAAAGCAGTAATAGCAGGTACATTATCCAACCTGATGAGTGCAACTATTGCCGGTTTCTTCCTGGCGCTGTAACTTTGTTGCAATATGCAGGTGGGATAATCCCGCCTGCAATCCATTTTCCTTCCAATTAACCCATGATGAAAAACATTGCCTGCCATCCCCCTTTGTTTGGCAATGAGTTATATTTTTTATCGTGTACTATTTGATGACAGGAAGGTGTGATTGGCAGATAAACCGGATAGCACACCAATTTAATGTGATTTTCATCACATATAAAATTGTTATCTTGCAAATTACATTGTATTAATGTGATATTTGGCACGATTTTTTGAGCGTTTAAATGTTCAAATAATATTATGCCAATATTTTATGGATAAAGGCGAGGCTCGCATTAAGGACCATAAACCGAAGAGAGCATAGTGCGGTGAAAAGGAGTTCAACTGTCGCGGTAGGCATCCCACGGCTACATCTTCAAGGAACCAAGTCCGCTCGCCAACAAACAATCGTTTAAAAAAATGTGTGGTTCTGGCGTAAAGCCGGCCGCGATAATAACGTTGGAGAGTTTTATGACCGATTTAACCGCAGCAGCGCAGCGTGCGCTGAGTTTGATGGATTTAACGACACTTAATGATGATGATACAGATGGAAAAGTGACGGCACTTTGTCATCAGGCGAAAAGCCCGGCGGGTAACACGGCGGCTATCTGTATCTACCCGCGTTTTATTCCTCTGGCGCGTAAAGTATTGCGTGAACAGGGCACCCCTGAAATCCGCATTGCAACAGTGACAAACTTCCCACACGGTAATGACGATATTGAGATCGCTGTAGCTGAAACCTGGGCGGCGATTGCTTATGGTGCTGATGATGTTGACGTGGTTTTCCCATACCGCGCATTGATGGCCGGTAATGAACAAATTGGCTTTGATATGGTTAAAGCCTGTAAAGAAGCCTGTGCGGAAGCGGGTGTTTTGCTAAAAGTCATTATCGAAACAGGTGAACTGAAAGAAGCATCTCTGATCCGTAAGGCGGCTGAAATTTCAATTAAAGCAGGCGCCGATTTTATCAAAACGTCCACCGGCAAAGTACCCGTTAACGCCACACTGGCAAGTGCTGAAATCATGATTAAGGTTATTCATGAGATGGGAGTGGGTGAAACCGTTGGTTTCAAACCAGCGGGTGGCGTGCGTACCGCGGAAGAAGCAGCACAATATCTGGCATTGGCTGATCGCATTATGGGTGATAAATGGGTTGATGCCCGCCATTTCCGTTTTGGTGCTTCCAGCTTGTTGGGAAGTTTGCTGAACACTCTGGGTCATCAGGGGCAAAAACAAAGCAGCAATTACGGATAATCATACACCGTACCCGTTGGTGCGTAATAGCTGAACCTTTCCCGATTTTAATCAAGATGAGGAGAATGCTTTGTTTCTGGCACAGGAAATTATCCGTAAAAAACGTGATGGGCATCCACTGAGTGAAGAAGAGATCCGCTTCTTCATCAATGGCGTGCGTGACAATACCGTTTCTGAAGGGCAGATTGCTGCGCTGGCGATGGCTATCTACTTCCACGATATGATAATGGGGGAGCGGGTGGCTCTGACTCTGGCTATGCGTGATTCCGGTACGGTGTTGAACTGGCAAAGCTTGAATCTGAATGGCCCGATTGTGGATAAACATTCAACCGGCGGTGTCGGTGATGTCACATCCCTGATGCTTGGCCCAATGGTGGCGGCTTGTGGTGGTTATGTTCCGATGATCTCCGGCCGTGGTTTGGGTCATACCGGTGGTACGCTGGACAAACTGGAAGCGATCCCAGGATTTGATATTTTTCCTGATGACAGCCGCTTCCGTAACATTATTCATGACGTTGGCGTAGCGATTATCGGCCAGACCAATTCGCTGGCACCGGCAGACAAACGCTTCTATGCAACTCGGGATATTACCGCGACGGTGGATTCTATCCCCTTGATCACCGCGTCTATCCTCGGCAAAAAACTGGCTGAAGGTTTGGATGCATTGGTGATGGATGTCAAAGTTGGCTCTGGTGCGTTTATGCCGACTTATAAAGAGTCGGAACAACTGGCGGAATCTATTGTTAGCGTAGCTAACGGTGCGGGTTGTAAAACGACTGCGCTGTTGACGGATATGAATCAGGTTCTAGCATCCAGTGCGGGTAACGCACTTGAAGTTCGTGAAGCCGTTCGCTTTCTGACGGGTGAATATCGCAATCCACGTTTACTCGAAGTTACAATGGCACTGTGTGTTGAAATGCTGGTATCCGGTAATCTGGCAACAGACCGTGAAGACGCCCGCAATAAACTCCAGTCGGTATTAGATAACGGTAAAGCAGCAGAAATCTTTGGTCGCATGGTCGCTGCACAAAAAGGCCCGGTTGATTTCGTTGAGCGTTATGACCGTTATTTGCCAACCGCTGTTTTTAGCCAACCTGTATTGGCTGGACAGCATGGATTTATCACAGATATGAATACCCGTGCTTTGGGCATGTCTGTAGTTTCCCTTGGTGGGGGACGCCGTAAGGCAGCAGATCTTATAGATTACAGTGTGGGGCTGAGTAATATCGTTGCTCTGGGTTCAGAAGTGAATGCAGATACCCCCTTAGCTATTATTCATGCCAACAATGAAAACGAATGGCAGGAAGCGGCGGAGGCAATACGTAAAGCTATCGTTCTGGGCGTGGAAGCCAAACCAGCCACACCAATGGTTTATCGCCAAATCAGCGAGTAATAACCATACTTATTATTAAATAACGGTGGCATTTCCGCATTGTTAGCGTGACTTGACGCAGGAGAAAATTATGAAACGTACATTCATCATGGTATTGGATTCTTTTGGCATTGGTGCCAGTGAAGATGCCGAAAAATTTGGTGATAAAGGATCTAACACCTTGGGACACATTGCAGAAGTCTGTGCCCGTGGTGATGCCGATGTTGGCCGTAAAGGGCCTCTGAACTTGCCGAACTTAAGCCGTTTAGGTTTGGGTAAAGCAGCGGAGGAGTCTTGTGGAACTTTCCCTGTAGGTCTGGACAAAGACGCAGACATCATCGGTGTTTACGGTTATGCCAGCGAACTCTCTTCCGGTAAAGACACACCATCAGGTCACTGGGAAATTGCCGGTGTACCGGTTCTGTTTGACTGGGGTTACTTCAAAGATGAAGAAAACAGCTTCCCACAGGCATTGTTGGATAAACTGGTAGCGCGCGCAAACCTGCCGGGTTATCTGGGTAACTGCCACTCTTCCGGTACCGTCATTCTGGATAAACTGGGTGAAGAGCATATGAAAACGGGTAAACCGATTTTCTATACCTCGGCTGACTCGGTATTCCAGATTGCTTGCCACGAAGAGACTTTCGGTTTGGATCGCCTGTACGAACTGTGTGAAATTGCCCGTGAAGAGCTGACTGACGGTGATTATAATATCGGTCGCGTTATTGCCCGCCCATTTGTTGGTGAGAAAGCAGGTCATTTCGAGCGTACCGGTAATCGTCATGATCTGGCTGTAGAGCCACCGGCTCCAACTATACTGAAAAAATTGGTTGATGAGAAAAATGGCGAAGTTGTTTCTATCGGCAAGATCGCGGATATTTACGCAAACGTCGGTATCACGCAAAAAGTGAAAGCGACCGGTATTGACGCACTGTTTGACGCAACTCTGGTTGAGATGGAAAAAGCGGGTGACAACACCATCGTCTTCACTAACTTTGTTGATTTCGACTCTGCTTACGGTCATCGCCGTGACGTTCCGGGTTATGCTGCTGCATTAGAGCTGTTTGACCGCCGTTTGCCTGAAATGCTGAAACAGGTGAAAGAAGATGACATCCTGATCCTGACCGCAGACCACGGTTGTGACCCAACATGGCCTGGTACTGACCATACTCGTGAGCACATTCCGGTTCTGATTTATGGGCCAAAAGTGAAACCCGGCTCACTGGGTCACCGTGAAACTTTTGCTGATATTGGACAGACAGTGGCTAAATATTTTGATCTGTCGCCAATGGAATACGGCAAACCCATGCTCTAATCCCGATTACTGGCTGCTTGCGGGCAGCCATATACCACCAAAATAACCAGTAAATAAGAAACAAGGAATTTAATTATGGCCACTCCCCATATTAATGCCGAGATGGGCGATTTTGCAGATGTTGTTCTGATGCCTGGCGATCCATTACGTGCAAAATACATTGCTGAAACTTTTCTGGAAAATGTTCGGCAGGTAAATAATGTTCGCGGCATGTTGGGTTTCACCGGGACTTATAAAGGCCGCCCGATTTCCGTGATGGGACATGGTATGGGAATTCCATCCTGCTCTATCTATGCGAAAGAACTAATTGCCGATTTTGGCGTTAAAGTCCTTATCCGTGTGGGTTCCTGCGGTTCAGTACGTCACGACATTAAATTGCGTGATGTGGTTATTGGCATGGGTGCATGTACTGATTCCAAAGTTAACCGTATACGTTTTAAAGATCATGACTTTGCCGCGATTGCTGATTTCGATCTGGTCCGTAATGCGGTTGATGCTGCTAAAGCAAAAAACATTAAAGCGCATGTAGGCAACATCTTCTCCATTGAACTGTTCTATACACCTGATACACAAATGTACGATGTAATGGAAAAGTACGGTATTTTGGGTGTAGAAATGGAAGCGGCAGGTATCTACAGTGTTGCAGCTGAATATGGCGCAAAAGCACTGACTATCTGTACCGTTTCTGATCATATTCGTACCGGTGAACACGTTATTGCAGAAGAACGTCAGACGACGTTTAATGAAATGATTGAAATCGCGCTGGAATCTGTTCTGTTGGGTGATAAATAACCCCTGCTCTTTATTTTCAGTCACCTAATGCCAGTCAGTTAAGCGATTGACTGGCATTTCTCTTTTTCTCTCTTTTATTGAGCTGCTTTTTCTAACGCCTGAGCCAAATCTGCGATGAGATCCTCCGCATCTTCGATACCCACTGAAATCCGCACTAACTGCGGAGTAATCCCGGAAGCAAGACGCTTTTCTAACGGAATAGAAGCGTGAGTCATACTAAATGGTTGACCTATCAGGCTTTCCACTCCTCCCAAACTTTCCGCCAGTGTAAATAATTTCAACTCTTGAATCAGCCGACGGGCATAATCATCATCACCCTTTAAATGGATAGAAATCATACCACCAAAGCCCTTCATCTGGCGCTTTGCCAGCTCATGCTGCGGATGGGAAGGGAGACCGGGATAAAAAACAGTTTCGATCTGTGGTTGTTGAGCCAGCCAGTGTGCGATCTTTTCCGCACTGTCGATGTGACGCTGCATACGCAGAGCAAGCGTACGCATTCCGCGTAGTACCAAGAAACTGCTAAATGGATCGAGCACGCCACCTACAGAGTTTTGCAGAAAACCGAGTTTTTCTGCCAGGTCTGCATCCTTGCCGACGACTGCCAGCCCTGCGATGACATCGGAATGACCATTAAGATACTTAGTCGCTGAGTGCACCACGATATCAAATCCCAGATCAAGCGGCCGCTGAATATACGGGGAGGCGAAAGTATTATCTGCCACGCTGATGATACCGTGTCGTTGTGCTATTTGCGCGATAGCAGCCAGATCGGCCAGTTTCAGCAGTGGATTAGTGGGTGTCTCCACCCAGATCATTTTTGTATCGGGACGAATTGCGGCTTCAAGGCCAGCAATGTCATGCGCTTCAACATAAGTGACACGCAAACCGGCGCTACGACTACGCACTTTTTCTAGCAGCCGATAGGTACCACCGTACAGATCATCTACTGCCACCAAATGGCTGTCTTTATCCAGCAGCTCCAGCACCGTGGAACTGGCAGCCAGACCTGAACTGAACGCATATCCCCGGCTGCCGTTTTCCAGTTCGGCTATAGCACTTTCCAGCGCATCACGCGTCGGGTTGCCACTGCGGGAATATTCATAACCAGTGTGCTGGCCGGGAGCTGACTGGGCATAAGTTGAAGTTGCATAAATCGCCGGCATTACCGCGCCGGTATGATCGGGTGTATAGCCGGCGTGAACAGTTTTGGTATCAAACTTGGTCATAGAATTATTCCTGCAAAAAGATCAATTAAGTTGCTGACGCCATGCGTTCAGCACATCTGTACGAGTCACCAGCCCAAGGAAACAGCCATTATCGACGATCAGCGCGACATGCCCGGCATCGAAAGTTGCCATCAATTGTTGTAAAGAAGCGTTTTTATCCAGCGTCTTCACTTGATGAGTCATCGCGTGGCTAACGGGCAGGGTAAAATTGAGTGGATTAGCCTGTACTGTGTGCATCAAATCCCACTCATCAATAATGCCTACCACTTGTTCATCTTTCAGCACTGGCAACTGAGAAATCTCATACAGGCGCATGCGGGTATGAGCGGTTTTCAATGTATCTTCCGGCGACACAAAAACCGTAGCGCCATCCTGATAGCGGTAAGTGATATAGTCGCTCAGATCGTGCTGTGGCATACGCGATTGGAATCCTTGCTCCAGCATCCAGTAATCGTTAAACATCTTTGACAGATACTTATTTCCGCTGTCACAGGCCAGTGTAACCACGCGTTTCGGTGTGGTTTGCGAGCGGCAGTAGCGCAGTGCGGCAGCCAGCAGCGTGCCACTGGAAGAGCCGGCCAGAACACCTTCCTTTAGCAGTAGATCGCGTGCGCTGGAGAAAGCTTCTGCATCATTGACACGATATGCATGGTGCACCCGGCTGAAATCGCCGAGAGGAGGAACAAAATCTTCGCCGATACCTTCCACCTGCCAGCTCCCGGCTTCGCCATATTTACCGTGTTCGATATAGTCCACCAGGATAGAACCGTTTGGATCTGCCAATACAAACTCAGTTTCTGGTGAGACTTGAGCAAAATAGTTGCTCAAACCGCCCAGCGTACCGCCGGAACCGACACCGATCACCACTGCATCAACGTTGTGATCCATTTGCTGCCAGATTTCCGGGCCGGTGGTAGCGGTGTGAGCCGCTGAATTAGCCGGATTATTGAACTGATCGATATAATAAGCGCCGGGAATCTCTTGAGCCAGACGCAGGGCATAATCCTGATAATATTCTGGATGGCCTTTGCTGACATCAGAACGGGTCAGACGCACATCGGTACCTAGTGCACGCAGGTGAAACACCTTCTCCCGGCTCATCTTATCTGGAACGACCAGAATCAGCTTATAACCTTTCAGGGAGGCGACCAGGGCTAACCCGATACCGGTATTGCCGGCAGTGGCTTCGATAATCGTCCCACCAGGTTGAAGCAGCCCCTGTTTTTCCGCCTGCTCGATCATTGAGAGTGCAACGCGGTCTTTAATAGAACCACCGGGGTTTTGATTTTCCAACTTAATAAATAATCGACACGGACCGGTATTCAGATGCGTTAACTCCAGTAATGGGGTATTGCCAATCATATCGAGAACAGAGCGTGACGTGGTCATATCATCTCCAGATAATCCGTTATATTCAGATAGTTATAAAGGATAACTCTGTAGATATGTTTCTTTGAAAGAATGAATAGCAACCATATATAGCCAAATGGCATATGTTAATTTTATTTTGGATGTAAAGAGATATAGACGTTTAGAAGTGTAGATTTACCTAGCCCGTCATATTTATTTAAAAACGTGAATACAGAAGTATTAAAGCTTTTATATTAAGGGCGGATTTAACTCAATAAAGGCCACTTTTTAGCAAGAGAGTTAATTGCATT
Organism: Photorhabdus thracensis; assembly: GCF_001010285.1. Taxonomy (GTDB): domain Bacteria; phylum Pseudomonadota; class Gammaproteobacteria; order Enterobacterales; family Enterobacteriaceae; genus Photorhabdus; species Photorhabdus temperata. The sequence continues at coordinate 1,343,198 of NZ_CP011104.1, forward strand.
TAATCGAAAATAATTAACCATTAATAGAGAGTTGAAAAAAATTCGTACTTAAAAAATATTATCAGAATAGATGGATATTTAAGCGCTTTCTCGCCGGTTATTTTACGAAGAATACTATAAAAATAATTCAATAAAAAAGGGATAAAACCGTTAATTTGGCAGGATTTAAGTCCTAAAAGATAGGGGATTATCGGAAAAAACAGAAAGGGATATTTTTATATCATCAGGCTATTTACTGGCTGATTTATGAAGACAAAATAAAAGAGGATGGCCTATAAAAACCGCTCAGGATTGGTTAGTAAACCTTATCGGCGAGACGGGGTTACATTTTATGCAAAAAGCAGCCAATAAAGAGATATTAATAATCTCTCCCATTCAATACGGTTTTATCAATAGCCTTTGATAGCCATTCAGTATGTTTTTTGAATTAAATGTGATTTATTTTTAAATAAAATAACCCGAATTCTGGATAAGAAATTGACATGAAGCCTGTTCCAGGAGCAATGTTTTGGTGCAGGCCGAAACAGCTCCTCCGGGGAGGAACAGGCTATGGACAACTTAGTTGAAATTTTCTGTGAAATCGATGATTTTTGCCGTTTTTTCATCCCTCAATGGGAACAATTTTGTCTCGATAGCGGGCATCGTTTACGCCGCCGGCAAGGTCACATGTATCCCAGTGAAATCATGACCATTTTGATCCTTTTTCATCTGTCACATTACCGGGATTTTAAACATTTTTATCCAGAACACATTTGGAAATATCACCACAACGATTTTCCCACCTTGCTCAGCTATTCCCGTTTTGTCAGTGTGGCCCCTTCCGTTTTGGTGCCACTATGCAGCTATCTGACTCAATTAAAAGGAAAACCCACAGGCATTGTTTTTATTGATTCTACGAGTTTGAGTGTCTGCCATAACATTCGCATTCCTCGGCATAAGGTCTTTGCCGGGATAGCAAAGCGCGGAAAAAATTCAATAGGATGGTTTTATGGTTTCAAATTACACCTGGTTGTCAATCACCAGGGGGAAATTCTGGCGCTTACAATCACTGCCGGTAATGTGGATGAGCGGGAACCGGTTCGCTTTACGGCGATAAAGGTTATCTCAGTCAGGAACTGGTAGACGATTTAGGCAAAACCGGTGTCACTTTCGTCACCCAAAAGCGCCAAAATATGAAAGCACAGCGGCTGGCTGAGTGGGATAAGATAATGTTATCAAAGCGTTTCATCATCGAAACGATTAATGGGCAATTAAAAGCCGTTTCTCAAATAGAGCATTCTCGCCATCGAAGTATAAAAGGATTTATGTTGACCGTTTTAGGCGGTTTGATTGCTTATTGTCTTAAATGGAAGAAGCCATCACTGAAAGTTTTCTATTCGGAAGACGATTTTTCAGTGACGGCTTAAACAGAATTCGGGTTAAATATGTAAAGTTTACTTAATTTATATGAATTTGTCGTATGGGTTTATTTTTGTTTTTAATAAAAACAATAAGTTATGTTTTTATTAAAAAGTAAGGAAGAATGCGAGATGTGCTGTTAATCAATTAATTATGTGAATAATATATGTATTTATAATTTAATCTTATTTATTGATAAATATGTGATATATATCACTATGGGTATTATTATGTAATTATAGTTAAAATAACTTAAGGAATTATTTCTTTTAGGTATTAAGTAATGAGGGATTTTATTTTTATTATCATTGCAGGGTGCTTATTTTTCGGCAAATATGCCGAAAAATAAGCTATTACTGGTTGAGAGATGGTAGTCAGATATTTTAACTTATTCTTCTTGCTCGTTTTTCTCGTTTGATTTGCTATTGGCCGTCAACAAATAAGGCGACTGTTGCCAGCGGCTGGGTGTTAATTGCAACAGGTTATGTGCCAAAATAAAACCAATTGCTAGAGCCAGTAAGATCATGATCCTGAGCAGGTTGGTGGTGTTGTCCACCTGTTTGGACTCTGTCGCTAATTTGTGTGTGTCCAGTGTCAAGCGCAGAAAACCTTTTGGTTCTTCTTTTCCTGGAATGGGAACAACTATCTGGTGGTTAAAATAGCTGCCCGCTTTTTTACCATCCAAAGATAAGCGATCCCGCACCGATACATTTTCTCCGCTATGGGCAACTTGTGTCCCATTGTTAAGATAGACACTGGCGTCAAGTATGCGGCTGTTTTTGGTCAGGTAGTGCAAATTAGCCAGTATCTGTTCATTATTAAGATCTTTGCTGCCACTCTCCATATAATCGGATAAGCTGAATGCGACTTGTTTTGCTAGGGTTTTCGCCAATTCCTCAAATTGATCCATCTGGGCCTGTTGGTGAGAACGGCTAAAATAAGAAACGCCCTGCATTAGAAATACTAATAAAGCAATACAAATCAATATAATAGCTGTTTTATGCAGTCGGAATTTTAATTTAGCTTTGGTCATAGTTATTTCTTCCAGGCGTTGGTCAACTCAATGTTGCCAGATGCAATATAGGGAGGATAGTTTGAAATGCAATTTTTTGCTGCCAGAGTCATGTGGGATTACAGGAGTAGGGATTAATGTCTAATAACCTGGCTTATCGCTATTTGCCGGAAGAGGTCCATAAGTGGCCGGGATTACCACTTTCGTTAAGTGGGGAGGAGGTTATGCCATTGGATTACCGGGCTGGTGACAGTGGCTGGTTGATATATGGCCGTGGCTTGAATAAACAACGTATCAGTAATTTTCAGCACCGGCTTGGCGCTGCTATTGTCATCGTCTCTTCATGGCGTATTGATGATTATCAGGTGGTACGTATTGCCGGAAGTTTGACTTCGCGTATTAAGAGGCTGGCAGATGAGTGCCGGCTGGATGTGGTTCCTTTGGGGCAGATCCCACGGTTGCGCTCACCAGGTTTGCTGGTGATGGATATGGATTCAACGGCGATTCAAATTGAATGTATTGATGAAATTGCCCGTTTGGCCGGTGTAGGTGACAAAGTAGCTGAAATTACCGAGCGGGCAATGCAAGGGGAACTGGATTTTTCTGATAGCCTGCGGGAGCGGGTTGCTCAACTTGCAGGGGCTGATGCTGACATTTTGCGACAAGTTGCACAAGATTTGCCGCTTATGCCGGGGCTGACCAGTTTGGTGCGTAAGTTACAATCTTTTGATTGGCATGTCGCAATCGCATCGGGGGGGTTTACCTATTTTGCTGACCATTTGCGCCAGAATTTACGTTTAGTTGCTGCGGTAGCAAACCAATTAGAAGTCAAAAACAGCAAGGTAACTGGTAAGGTTATCGGGCCCATTGTTGATGCTAAATATAAGGCTGCCACATTGATGAAGCTGGCGAAAAAATTGGATATCCCGTTGGAACAAACCGTCGCTATTGGTGACGGCGCCAATGACCTAAAAATGATTCGCAAAGCAGGTCTGGGTATTGCTTATCATGCTAAACCGAAAGTTTATGCACAGTCGAAAGTGACAATTCGTCATGCTGATCTAATGGGAGTATTGTGTGTGTTAAGTGGCGGTCTTAAACACGAAGAACGTTAATTAAAGTTGTTTTAGGGAGTACAGAGTGGCAAAAGCAGCAAAACGGGCGTTTGTCTGTAATGAGTGTGGGGCGGATTATCCGCGCTGGCAGGGGCAATGTAGTGCATGTCATGCCTGGAATACCATTACTGAGGTGCGTTTAGCCGCAGCACCTTCCTCTCGTAATGACAGGTTCAGTGGTTATGCAGGAGATGCTGGTGTCAGCAGGGTTCAGAAATTATCAGAGATTAGTCTGGAAGAGCTTCCCCGTTTTTCCACTGGATTTAAAGAGTTCGATCGGGTTCTTGGCGGTGGTGTTGTACCCGGTAGCGCGATTCTGATTGGCGGGAATCCCGGCGCAGGGAAAAGTACCTTATTGTTGCAGACGATGTGTCAGCTGTCCGCACAGATGAAAACCTTATATGTCACCGGAGAGGAGTCATTACAGCAGGTTGCGATGCGTGCGCACCGGTTGGGGTTGCCGGTTGATAATCTGAATATGCTGTCAGAAACAAGTATTGAGCAGATTTGTCTGATTGCGGGGCAGGAGCAGCCAAAACTGATGGTGATTGACTCCATCCAGGTGATGCATATGGCGGATATTCAATCTTCTCCGGGGAGTGTCGCTCAGGTCAGAGAAACCGCCGCTTATCTTACCCGGTTTGCCAAAACCCGCGGTGTTGCCATTGTTATGGTAGGCCATGTAACCAAGGATGGCTCGCTGGCGGGGCCGAAGGTGTTGGAACACTGTATTGACTGTTCAGTGATGCTTGACGGAGAAGCTGATTCCCGCTTTCGTACTTTACGCAGTCATAAAAACCGTTTTGGTGCTGTCAATGAGCTTGGGGTGTTCGCTATGACAGAGCAGGGATTGCGCGAAGTCAGTAACCCATCAGCGATTTTCCTTAGCCGTGGTGATGAAATCACTGCGGGTAGCTCCGTCATGGTGGTGTGGGAGGGAACCCGTCCTCTACTGGTGGAGATTCAAGCGCTGGTGGACCATTCGATGATGACCAATCCACGGCGGGTGGCGGTGGGTTTGGAGCAAAACCGGTTGGCTATTTTGTTGGCGGTTCTTCATCGTCACGGTGGCTTGCAAATGTCCGATCAGGATGTGTTTGTCAATGTGGTTGGTGGGGTTAAGGTCGCGGAAACCAGCGCGGATCTCGCTTTACTTCTCTCTTTAGTCTCCAGTTTTCGCGATCGGCCTCTGCCGCGTGATTTGGTTGTATTTGGTGAGGTGGGGTTGGCCGGTGAAATCCGTCCTGTACCCAGTGGGCAGGAAAGGATATCAGAAGCGGCTAAACATGGTTTCAAACGGGCGATAGTGCCTTATGCCAATATGCCGAAAAAAGAGCTGCCGGGGATGAAAGTTTTTGGTGTGAAAAAGCTGCCAGATGCGTTATCTGTTATGGAAGATCTTGATTAAACAGGAGGAGATATGGGTCAATTTGACTACCTTAAAGAAGCGATTAAACAAACGGGTTGTACGTTGCAACAAGTTGCTGATGCAAGCGGTATGACCAAAGGTTATCTCAGCCAGTTAATTAATGACAAAATCAAAAGTCCCAGCGCGCAAAAACTGGCATCTCTCCATAACTATTTAGGGATGCAATATCCTGTGCAGAATAAAACGGTTGGGGTGATATTCGGTAAGTTCTATCCATTGCATACCGGGCATATCTATCTAATTCAACGGGCTTGTAGTCAGGTGGATGAGTTGCATATCATTCTTTGCCATGATGAGCCCAGAGACAGGGAGTTGTTTATAAGCAGCTCCATGTCGCAGCAACCGACGGTCAGTGATCGTCTGCGCTGGTTACTTCAGACGTTTAAATATCAGAAAAACATTCATATTCACTCTTTTGATGAACAGGGAATTGAGCCATATCCACATGGTTGGGATGTGTGGAGTAAAGGCATGAAAGCCTTTATGTCAAAAAAAGGGATTAATCCAAGTTATATTTATTCCAGTGAAGCTCAGGATGCTCCCCGTTATAAAGAGCAATTGGGAATTGAGACTATTCTTATCGATCCACAGCGCTCATTTATGAAGATCAGTGGCCGGCACATTCGTCAAGATCCATTCCGTCATTGGGAATATATCCCTACGGAAGTAAAACCTTTCTTTGTGCGTACTGTGGCGATTCTCGGTGGAGAATCCAGTGGCAAATCCACATTGGTTAATAAATTGGCAAATATTTTTAATACTACCAGTGCCTGGGAATATGGTCGTGATTATGTTTTTTCTCATCTGGGAGGCGATGAGATGGCGCTGCAATATTCAGACTATGACAAAATTGCATTGGGGCAGGCTCAATATATTGACTTCGCAGTAAAATATGCGAATAAAGTTGCATTTGTCGATACTGATTTCGTGACTACCCAAGCATTCTGTAAGCGGTATGAAGGACGTGAACACCCGTTTGTTCAGGCATTGATTGATGAATACCGATTTGATTTGGTCATTTTATTGGAAAACAACACACCTTGGGTTTCTGATGGTTTGCGTAGCCTTGGCAGCGAGCAGGATCGTAAAGCGTTCCAGCAATTGTTGGAAGATATGCTGAAAGACAACAATATTGAATATATAAATGTAAATTCACCAGACTATGATCAACGTTTTCTGCACTGTATAGAGCTAATTCAGCAACTTTTAGCTGTTAATCCTAAGCAACACGTTAGTTGAATCGTTTATAATTAGATTCATATATAATATTTTATATGATAAATTAATAAATATATTCAATGTATATCTAACCACAATATGAATTGTGGTTGGATGTTTTTATTACTTATAAGTAATAAAATATATAATGGCTATTAACATTTTTGATACTTCTATTGATTATTTATTTCTTGAATAAAAACAAAATTAATAATTAAATACTTCCATGTTGATTTATAAATAAAAATTTTTATGTTTGTGATTTATTTTCGAATAAGATAAGGTTGGTTTTTTTATTAAAAATTTAGATGTTTGATATATCGTTGTTATATGGGAATTAAATATTAACTTTAACTTATTGTTATGATTTTAAGGTGTTTTTATATATAAAAAATTATTTTTCTGATGTTATTTTTTTATTTTAACTAACAAGATAATGGCCTATTGTTAATGAGTGGTTGATAAGAATGGGTTGATCTTGTTTAGTAAAATTTTAATTTTAGCATACAGATAGCCATTTGAAATAGTCACTGGTAGAAATATTGATATACTTTTAGTTGAGATATTTCTTATATGATTTCCCCTCGTTTGTGTAATCTTATAATGATGAATATCTGTATTTTTGCGGATTGCTCTGGCTGCAAGTGTTACTGATAATGCCAGATTTCTTACACTATTATGCTGAGATAATGAATTTGAATCAAATTGCTACGATTGAAGCCATTGATATTTCATATGGTTTTTCTAACAGTAAAGCTAACCAGAAAATGATTTCAGACATCACTCTTTCTATTTTTCCAGGTGAATTTACTTTAGTTACTGGGGATCTTCGTTCGGGAAAAAGTACTTTCCTGGCAACGATTTCTGGGTTATTGCGTCTTGATAGAGGAAAAATATTAATTGCTGACAAAGAATTGGGTAAACTGAATAACAGCGAATTAGATAGATTTCATTTGATGAATTGTGGTTTTATCTTTCAAAGAATTAATTTATCTAATGAACTTACGGTCCTGGATAATTTGCTATTATCTCTGTCCTGTGGAATCACAGCTTCTCATCAGGAAGCCATGATCAGGGCAACTAAGGCACTCAATATTGTTGGTCTGAAACACAAGAAAGATATATATCCCAATGAATTACGTGATAATGAAAAACAACGGGTAGCAATAGCCAGAGCTATTGTGAAAAGCCCCTTGTATTTGTTTGCTGACGAGCCAACCAGTTATCTTGATAATTATGACTGTCAGGTAGCTATTGATATCTTAAGTTTTATTGCTCATAACCAAAGAGGAACGGTTATTGTGGCTTCACAGGATAATAGGCTTATTAGGCATGCAGATCGTATTATTACGTTGAAAGAAGGAAAAATTATCCATGATACTTATCTAACACATAACATAATGAATAAAACTACGAGCTTATATGCAAATAATTGAGAGGGAAATGGCCTGTTATCAGGCCATTTTCAATATGATTATTTGCTGATTCTCTTATATTTAATGCGATGCGGTTCTAGCGCTTCGGCTCCAAGAGTCCGCTTTTTATAGTCTTCGTATTCACTAAAGTTACCTTCAAAGAAAGTCACTTTACCCTCATCCTGATAATCAATGATGTGGGTTGCGATACGGTCAAGGAACCAACGATCATGGGAAATAACCATTGCACAACCTGGGAACTCCAATAGGGCGTTTTCCAGTGCGCGCAGGGTTTCAATATCCAGGTCGTTGGTTGGTTCGTCGAGTAGCAGCATGTTACCGCCAACTTGCAGCAGTTTAGCCAAATGTAGCCGGCCTCTTTCACCACCAGACAGTTCACCGACACGTTTACCCTGATCAACACCTTTGAAGTTGAAACGACCAACATAAGCGCGGCTTGGCAGCTCGAAGTTGCCGATACGCATGATATCCTGACCACCGGAAATCTCTTCCCAGACGGTTTTCTTATCATCCATATTGTCACGGAACTGATCTACAGAAGCCAGTTTGACGGTTTCACCTAATGTGATAGTACCGGAATCAGGTTGTTCCTGGTTAGCAAGCATACGGAATAAGGTGGATTTACCTGCGCCATTAGGCCCGATAATCCCGACAATGGCCCCTTTTGGCAGAGAGAAGTTCAGATTGTCGATAAGCACCCGGTCGCCATAGGATTTGGTCAGATTTTCCACTTCCAGAACTTTGTCGCCCAAGCGTGGCCCAGGTGGGATAAACAGTTCGCTGGTTTCGTTACGTTTCTGGTATTCAACGTTGTTTAATTCTTCAAATCTGGCCAGACGTGCTTTACCTTTTGCCTGACGGCCTTTTGGATTTTGGCGAACCCATTCCAGCTCTTTCTCAATAGATTTACGGCGGGCGGCTTCTGTTGATGCTTCCTGAGCCAAGCGGGCGTCTTTCTGCTCCAGCCATGAAGAGTAGTTACCCTCCCATGGAATACCTTCACCACGGTCAAGTTCCAGAATCCAGCCGGCAACGTTATCAAGGAAGTAACGGTCATGCGTAATTGCAACAACAGTACCTTCGTAACTGTGCAGGAAGCGCTCTAGCCAGGCGACGGATTCGGCGTCAAGGTGGTTTGTCGGTTCATCCAGCAGCAGCATATCTGGTTTTTCCAGCAGTAAACGGCAGATTGCTACACGACGGCGTTCCCCCCCGGACAAATGCTCAATTTTTGCATCCCACGGCGGCAGACGCAGCGCGTCAGCTGCGCGCTCAAGCTGGTTGTCAAGATTATGACCATCGTGGGACTGGATAATCGCTTCCAGCTCACCTTGCTCTTTCGCCAGTTTGTCAAAATCAGCGTCAGGATCAGCATAGGCTGCGTAGACTTCATCCAGACGGGTCAGCGCGTGTTTCACTTCGCTAACCGCTTCCTCCACTGCTTCGCGGACAGTGTGCTCAAGGTTTAATTTTGGCTCCTGTGGTAGATAGCCAATTTTAATTCCCGGCTGTGGGCGGGCTTCGCCTTCGATATCTTTATCAATACCGGCCATGATCCGCAGTAAGGTTGATTTACCCGCGCCGTTAAGGCCAAGAACACCAATTTTGGCTCCCGGAAAGAAACTCAGGAAGATATTTTTTAGAATATGACGCTTCGGGGGGACAATTTTGCCAACCCGATGCATGCTGTAAACATATTGAGCCACGTTGCTATAAGCCTCGCTATCTCTGATTGTTATAATGATAATGCCTGTTTTGCGAAGTCAATCGCATGAACAGGGCGTGTTGGTATCTGATTATATCCAGTTAGGTTATTTATGTTCATCTGAACACGATTTGTCACAGTTTACCCGATTTAAGTTAATAAACTCTATAACCCAATTGCCGGAATAGGATGGCTCTGGGGCGAGTTTGTTAAGATGGATCAATTTTTTGGATAAAAAACTTACCTGTTTAGTATATACGGTTAAATATTTCATCATGGAGTGAATTAATGTGGTAAGTGGCGGTGATTATATTATTATGATGTGTATACATTTGTAATATTAACCTATTCAATTTGATCTCCGGGAGGAGCGTGTGGTAATGGCTAAATGGCAACACTTTGCGATGGTTATAGGGTTGGTTTTTATGTCTGTCGCAGCAAACGCTGATTCTCTGGATGATCAGCGACAGCGATATCAGCAAATTAAGCAAGCGTGGGATGCCAGTGATATGGCTGAGGTGGCAAGACTGATGCCAACATTGAAAGACTACCCGCTTTATCCTTATCTTAAATACCGGGAACTGACTCAGGATTTGGCGCTGGTGACACCAGAACAGATCCGTGGCTTTATTGATAGTCACCCCAATCTGCCACCAGCACGCTCTTTATCATCCCGTTTTATCAATGAGCTTGCACATCGTGAAGACTGGCGTGGGCTGCTGGCATTTAGCCCTACAGCACCGAAATCGATTACAAGCCGTTGTAATTACTATTTTGCCAAATGGACGACAGGTGAAAAGCAGGTTGCCTGGCAGGGAGCGAAAGACATTTGGTTGAATGGTCGCTCTTTACCTGCCAGTTGCGATAAATTATTTGATGTCTGGCAGCAAGCAGGCTACTTATCGGCGGAACTGATATTACAGCGTATTAGTCTCGCATTAAAAGCGGGGAATACTTCGCTGGTCAGTTACCTCGCTAAACGATTGCCGCTGGGATACAAAAGTATCAGTGATGGCCTGATTAAGTTGCAGGATGATCCTGCTACCGTATCTGTTTTTGCTGATAATACCGGGCCGACTGATTTCACCCGTGTCGCTACTTTAACGGCTTTCTCACTCCTTGCTCGTCAAGATCCGGATCAGGCAAGAGCGATCATTCCATCAATTGCCAGAGCACAAAAGATGAATGACAGCGAGCGTCAGCGGTTAAAAGATATTGTTGCCTGGCAGTTAATGGGTGATGTGAACGATGAGCAAGAGAAGTGGCGCGATGATGTGATCCGCGATAGCCAATCTGTTTCACTGCTTGAGCGTCGTGTTCGTCTGGCGTTGGGTCATGCAGATGAGCCTGGTTTGGCTCAGTGGATCAAATTGCTACCGTTAGCGAACCAGAACAAAGAGGAATGGCGTTATTGGCGGGCTAATCTTTTATTGGCGCAGGGTAATAAAAGCGAAGGTGAGGCGATACTGCGTAAGTTGACAGAAGGTCGCGGCTTTTACCCAATGGTTGCTGCGCAAAGACTGAATATCCGTTATCCACTGACGATTAATACCGCAGAAAAGCCAGATGCGACTATTGCTTCGATGTCCGAAGTGCAGAGAGTAAGGGAACTGATATATTGGCAAATGGATAATCTTGCCCGCATAGAGTGGAGTTATTTGGTTGCTAGCCAGAATCAATCAAAACAACAGCAGTTGGCACGTTATGCTTTTAATCAAAAATGGGCGACTCTTAGTGTACAGGCGACAATAACCGGAAAAATGTGGGATTATCTTGAAGAACGTTTTCCGTTGGCATGGCAGCAAGAGTTCAGTCGTTTCACGTCAGGTAAGGGAATTTCTCAAAGTTATGCGATGGCGATAGCCCGTCAGGAAAGCGCCTGGAATCCGCAAGCCAGTTCTCCAGTCGGTGCAATGGGTTTGATGCAGGTGATGCCGGGAACGGCGGCGGATACGGTTAAGCAAAATGATATTCAGGGGTATGTAAACAGTAGCCAGTTGATGAATCCACTGACGAATATCGAAATTGGTACGGCTTATCTCGAATCGGTTTATCAGCGTTTTGGTCATAACCGGATACTTGCCAGTGCCGCTTATAATGCAGGTCCGGCCCGTGTTGATCGTTGGTTATCTGACAGTGGTGGACGGTTGGACGCGATAGCCTTTATTGAAAGCATTCCATTTGCCGAAACGCGCAGTTATGTCAAAAATGTTTTGGCTTATGATGTTTTCTACAGTAACTTTATCGGTAAGTCATCAAAGGTGTTGACTAACGCAGAATGGCAAAGGCGATACTGATTTATGGCAAACTATGTTATGCTATTGTACTAGTTAAATAGTATGACAACTGATTAATTATGACTCCAAATCATCTGACAGACCCGGCACTTTCGCCACAAGATAATGAAGATTGGCAACGCTTTGTGACGTTACTCCAACAGGCTTTTGCGCAAGATCTGCAACATCCGGTTTTGCAGTTATTATTGACGCCTGATGAGCGGGCAGCACTGGCTACAAGAGTACGGATTATCAAAGAATTGATGAGTGGGCAAATGAGCCAACGTGAGCTGAAAAATGAACTTGGGGTTGGAATTGCGACTATCACACGTGGTTCTAATAGCCTGAAGTTTGCTTCAGACGATGTGAAGGCGTGGTTAGAAGAGCAATTGCTGAAATGACAGGCCGCCGACTGCGGCCTAGGGTGAATGCCTGTTTAACGGGCATTCAGCTCTTTATAAATTTCATGATGGACAGGCACTAAAGCGAGTATCAGGGCTTGATGGTACACACTGGTACGAGTCAGGATGCCATTAGTGAAAAAGCCAATAGCACCGCCTTTCTGTTTGATGTTATCAACGCCGGTGAGGTAAGCCATTTCGTGGCCTAATTCACGACCCTCGCGGATACCATCAAGAATTTTCTCTGGCAGCATCAGGCTGGCAGAGCGGGATTCTCCGCGAATTTGCTGATATTCCACTACCATCCAGGCAAATGTCATATCATCTTCAATACCTGCTTCCACACCTACCCAGAAGTCTGCTTCGGGACGGACCTGCCTGGCAGCCATCACACGCTGACGGGCACCGGTACGGGTTTCTGTGTTACCCATGGGTTGTTGTGGGACACTGCTGTCTACATTGATATCTTCGATCCGGTAAGCACCAGGTCCAAAAACGTCATCAAATGCGAGACTGATGGCTTTAATTTTGGCGGGGTTGGTGGTTGCAGCAATAACGTGATACATAATAGATAAGTTATCCTTTGAACTAATATTTACGCAGTATAACGGAAAATGAAAATGTTACAGGTATATCTTGTTCGTCATGGGGAGTCCGAATGGAATGCGGAACGTCGTATCCAAGGACAATCTGACAGCCCTTTAACCGAAACAGGCGAATATCAGGCCAGATTAGTGGCGAAAAGAGTAAAATCTGAAAAGATTACCCATATTATTACCAGTGATCTCGGGCGCACATGTCGTACCGCGGAAATCATTGCTGAGGTTTGCGGTTGTGAAGTTATTCTGGAGCCACGTTTGCGGGAATTGCACATGGGAGTGCTTGAACGCAGAAATATTGACTCACTGACTTCAGAAGAAGAAAGTTGGCGTAAGAAAGTCCTTGATGGTACGCCCGGCGGGCGCATCCCTGAAGGTGAATCTATGGAGGAGCTCTCTGTGCGTATGAGAGCCGCACTGGAGACTTGCCGTCACCTGCCTAGTGGTAGCCGGCCGTTACTGGTCAGTCATGGAATCGCTTTGGGATGCTTAGTTAGCACGATATTGGGATTACCCGCACATGCTGAACGTCGTCTTCGTTTGCGTAATTGCTCTCTGTCCAGAGTAGATTATCAGCACAGCCCGTGGCTGGCATCAGGCTGGATTGTGGAAACGGCAGGCGATATCACACATCTTGATATGCCCGCATTGGATGAATTACAGCGTTAGTGCTGGATAGGAATGAGATACTGAAATTCGATGATATGATTCGCTGCTTCCTTTTCCCGTTCATTGATATTGGTGAGATAATAGCGTTCGATATCGTATCCTTTCCTGCGTGTCAGGTTTAGCATTGGCAAGCAAATACCATAGACGGTGAACAGGAAATCCTGTAAGCCATCTTTGGTGCCATAGTAACTGAATGAGACATACTCTCCAGCTGGCAATGTAACAGGTTGGCTACCTGCTACATCAAACTGCGCATATTTGGGTTCTACCGCTGTCGTGTAGAATACCGTCTGCTCATCTTCTTTTTCTGGGTTGAGAATAGCGTGGTGAAGGCCATAAAGCACAGGCGGTAACACTTCTGCATTTTGCAGATAGTATGTCCAGAAATTATGGCGCATTTCAGTACAAGAACTGGACCACTGTTCCAGCGTATAGGAACAGGTCTGTTCTATACCAACCAGTGGCTGTTCCTCCAGCGTGATATATGTTGCTTCGGGAATATGCCGCTTATCCAGCAATATGGGGGGGCAAATGCCGGCTGCGCACCATTCCTCACTGAGCCGATAAAGTGCCGGAGTTTTATTAAATTGTTTTTTAAATGCACGAGTGAAAGTTTGTTGGGAGTCAAACCGGTACTGTAAAGCAATATCCAGAATGGGACGGCTGGTTAAACGCAAAGCAACAGCTGCCCGCGATAACCTTCTGGCACGGATATAGGAGCCAATAGCTTGGCCGGTAACATCTTTAAACATACGTTGCAGGTGCCATTTAGAATAACCTGCTTTGGCCGCAACATTGTTGAGTGATAGCGGTTGATCCAGATGATTATCTAGCCAACGTAATAAATCACGAATGATGCTGGTTTGATCCATACATCTCCTTAGTCATTAAGACCAGAAAGAATAATATAAGAGCCTATACCATTAGGCTATTTTGTTTGCTATTTGAACAAGCCCGCAAGTTAAGTGAAACGAATCATTCACATGTATTGTGTACGTTCTGGTTTCTACGTGCTGTTCGTGTTCATAATTTATTGACAAGAGTAGCATTCAACAATAACTCTACTGGATATAAACACTAAGTGTAAGACAAGTCTTCTATTTACAATAGGATACTTATTCGTATTATTATTTCACTCATTACTTTGTGAAATTATATTAATAATTAACTATTATTGTTGGTGGTATTACCACCCTGTTTGGTATTAGTGTAGTGAAATTTTAGGCTTAATTAATTAAGGTATGAGATTATATATGTTAAAAATCATAAAGATATTAGTAGCAACTACATTGTTGTTCGTACCTCTGGCTACTCAGGCTGAAGAAATTGGCTCGGTAGACACTGTTTTTAAATTTATCGGGCCAGATCACAAAATTGTGGTGGAAGCGTTTGATGATCCAGATGTTAAAAATGTGACTTGTTACCTGAGCAGAGCAAAAACAGGTGGAATAAAAGGGGGATTGGGGCTTGCAGAAGATACCGCTGATGCGGCTATTTCCTGCCAGCAAGTCGGATCCATTGAACTGACAGACAAGATTAAAAAGAGCGGTAAGAAGGGCCAGATTGTTTTCCAAAAACGCACTTCACTGGTGTTTAAAAAACTTCAGGTTGTTCGTTTTTACGATGTAAACCGTAATGCATTAGTCTATCTGACCTATTCTGACAAAATGATTGATGGTTCACCGAAGAATGCGATCAGTGCTGTACCCATTATGCCGTGGAAAGTTGCGGAAAACTGAGAGGCAGGATGGGGTTCCTCATGGATATCCCATCCTGTTATCTATTTTAGATATATCGATGATTCACACTACGCTTCTAAATCACCGCAGAAACGATAACCTTCACCATGAATGGTGGCAATAATTTCCATCGTATCTGGATTAGATTCGAAATGTTTACGAATACGCCGGATAGTCACATCAACAGTCCGGTCATGAGGTTTCAGTTCACGGCCTGTCATCTTTTTCAGTAATTCTGCGCGAGTCTGGATCTTGCCCGGATTTTCACAGAAATGAAGCATGGCGCGGAACTCACTGCGTGGCAATTTGTATTGCTCACCAGCTGGGCTGATCAGAGAACGGCTATTGATATCCAATTCCCAGCCATTGAATTTGTAGCTCTCAACCTGGCGTCGCTCCTCGGTGACAGTACTCAGATTCATGGTACGGGAAAGCAGGTTGCGGGCCCGAATAGTTAATTCACGTGGGTTAAAGGGTTTGGTGATGTAATCATCCGCACCAATTTCCAACCCAAGGATCTTGTCTACCTCATTATCACGGCCGGTCAGGAACATCAAAGCAACATTCGCTTGCTCACGCAATTCGCGGGCAAGTAACAAGCCATTTTTGCCTGGAAGATTAATATCCATAATCACCAGGTTAATGTCACTGTCTGACAGAATATGGTGCATTTCTGAACCATCGGTGGCTTCATAAACGATATACCCTTCAGCTTCGAAAATGCTTTTTAGGGTATTGCGAGTGACAATTTCGTCTTCAACAATCAAAATGTGCGGGGTTTGCATGGTTGCTACCTAGAATCGCTTAAAATAAAATCAGAATGACTCAAACTACTCTTATCTCAGGATATTTACTGGTTATTGTTTGTCATCACTGAAATTATAGCTTAAGTCAGTAATAACATTTATTGATATGTTTTACACTGAAAGTAAAAGTTGTTTTTCCTTTGTGGGCATATACCCGAAAAAACTAGCTAAACAGTGTTATGTTAGTCTATTAACAGCAATATAACAGCTTGCAATGCATTTACCATCTAAAAAAACTACCTTTTATTGACGTACATCAAAATTGATTGTAGCACGTTAATATTATTTATATTTGTTATTTTATACTTTGTACTATGTCAGGCAAATGACAAATTCCTGTTAACACGTGGAGTGTTATTGTGCAAAAAATAATCCACAATAAGATTGTTGGCAAACAAAAATAACTGATTTTTACTAAAAGATAAAACATATTGTTAATTTTGTTAAAAATAGATTTAATAACTAAAATATTACGTCCAGTAAGATATATTTGTTGGTATTGATGACTATGAAATGAATTATTCCAATGGAAAAAATATTAAAAATATAAGATTATTTAGATAAAATGTTTGACTTTGTGAAAGAATTCATTTAACCAGTATAGGGTCAAACCAATTAAATGACAGACAGGAACCTATGCAAACTATCAGCCTGAAAACGACAATTATTATCACCACCGGAACTACAAGTTACGGGGCGGGCTGACGCATATATTAAAGATAGAGAGAAAAGCCCGCATCCAAATCAGATGCGGGCTTTTTTTTGGCGCGAAATCAGGAGAAAAATGTTAATGCGAGTGCTTAAATTTGGAGGAACTTCGGTCGCTAATTGCCTGCGTGTGCAGAGCGTCGCCGATATTGCAGAGAAAAAACTTTCTCAGGGAGGAGTTGCGTTAGTGCTTTCCGCCCCGGCAAAAATTACCAACCATTTAGTGGCGATGATCGAAAAAACTGTGGCTGGACAAGATGTTATTACCCATATGCACGATGCAGAGCGGATCTTTGCTGATTTATTGCAGGGGTTAGCGCAAGCACAATCTGGTTTTGATTATGAGCGGTTAAAAATGGTGGTGGAGCAAGAATTTGCTCAATTGAAGCAGGTTCTGCATGGTATTGCATTACTGGGTCAATGCCCGGACAGCATTAACGCTTCCCTGATTTGCCGTGGTGAAAAACTCTCTATCGCAATCATGGAGTCTGTATTGCAGGCACGTGGTCACAAAGTCACGGTAATTGATCCGGTAAAAAATCTGTTGGCACAAGGTCATTACCTTGAGTCTACGGTAGATATTAATGAGTCTACCAAGCGCATTTCTTCTCTGAATATTCCTGATGACCATATTGTCCTGATGGCTGGATTTACTGCCGGCAATGATAAAGGGGAGTTGGTTGTCCTGGGGCGAAATGGTTCTGACTATTCTGCTGCTGTCTTGGCTGCTTGTTTGCGGGCTGAATGCTGCGAAATCTGGACGGATGTGGATGGCGTTTATACCTGTGATCCCAGAATTGTACCGGATGCACGGCTATTAAAAGGCATGTCCTATCAGGAAGCGATGGAACTCTCCTATTTCGGTGCTAAAGTGCTTCATCCACGGACTATCGCCCCGATTGCTCAATTCCAGATCCCTTGTTTGATTAAAAATACCGCCAATCCAGATGCGCCGGGAACACTTATTGGTGACGGGCAAAAAGATGAAAGTACGCCGGTGAAAGGGATTACCAACCTGAGCAATATGGCAATGATCAACGTATCAGGCCCTGGTATGAAGGGGATGGTTGGTATGGCCGCAAGGGTATTTGCTGTCATGTCCCGCAAAGGGATCTCTGTCGTGCTGATTACTCAGTCATCTTCAGAATACAGCATCAGCTTCTGTGTCCCTCAACGTGAATTGGAACGTGCTCGTCAGGCGTTGAGTGAAGAATTCTATCTCGAACTGAAAGATGGCGTTCTTGATCCTCTGGATGTGATGGAAAATCTTTCCATTATCTCTGTTGTGGGTGATGGTATGCGTACCTTGCGTGGCATCTCTGCCCGTTTCTTCTCCGCACTGGCTCGCGGTAATATCAATATTGTCGCTATCGCACAGGGATCTTCTGAACGTTCTATCTCCGCGGTTATCGACAATGAAATGGCAACGACAGCGGTTCGTCTATGCCATCAGATGTTATTTAATACCGATCAGGTGATCGAGCTCTTTGTTGTTGGTGTTGGTGGGGTTGGCAGCGTTTTGCTTGAGCAGATCCGTCGTCAGCAAACCTGGCTGAAGCAAAAGCACATTGATTTACGGGTATGTGGTATCGCCAATTCACGAGCCATGATGACGGAAATGAGAGGTATTTGTCTTGATAACTGGCAGCTGTGTTTATCAGAGGCTAAAGAACCATTTAGTCTAAGCCGTCTGATCCGCCTGGAGAAAGAGTACCATTTGCTTAATCCGGTGATAGTAGATTGTACCTCCAGTCAGCAAATTGCTGACCAATATGCCAGTTTCCTGAGTGATGGTTTCAACGTGGTAACGCCGAATAAAAAAGCCAATACTTCGTCAATGGCTTATTATCGTCAGATCCGTAAGGCAGCAGAGAAATCTAAACGTAAATTTCTGTATGACACCAATGTGGGTGCGGGTTTACCGGTTATTGAGAACTTACAAAACCTGCTTAACGCGGGTGATGAATTGGTGCAGTTCAACGGTATTCTTTCCGGCTCTCTCTCTTTCATTTTTGGTATGTTGGATGAAGGAATGTCATTATCTCAGGCGACTTTACTGGCGAAAGAGAAAGGCTATACCGAACCGGATCCTCGTGATGATCTCTCCGGTATGGATGTTGCCCGTAAGCTGTTGATCCTCGCCCGTGAATCAGGTTATGAACTTGAACTGGAGGATATTGATGTGGAACCTGTACTGCCAGTCTCTTTTGATAGTAGCGGTAGTGTGGATACTTTTCTTGAGCATTTGCCCCTTCTTGATCACGTTTTCAGCCAGCGTGTGGCAGAAGCGAAGGAACAAGGAAAAGTGTTGCGCTATGTTGGCATGATTGAACATGGCCGGTGCAGGGTGAAAATCTCCGCAGTAGATGGCAATGATCCACTTTATAAAGTCAAAAATGGCGAAAATGCGCTGGCATTCTACACACGTTACTACCAACCAATACCGTTGGTGCTGCGGGGCTACGGGGCAGGTAATGATGTCACTGCCGCAGGTGTTTTTGCAGATATGCTGCGTACTTTATCCTGGAAACAGGGAGTTTAATTGTGGTTAAAGTCTATGCACCCGCATCTATCGGGAACGTCAGTGTTGGGTTTGATGTACTGGGAGCTGCGGTCTCTCCGGTTGATGGTACTTTGTTAGGTGACTGTGTTACTGTCCGGGCCGCGGAGAGTTTTAGTTTGCGTAATGAAGGGCGGTTTGTCGGAAAGTTACCTGCGGAGCCGGAGTACAATATCGTTTATCAGTGCTGGCAGCTGTTCTGCCAGCATTTAGGTAAACAATTACCCGTGGAGATGACGCTGGAAAAGAATATGCCAATTGGTTCTGGTCTTGGCTCCAGTGCTTGTTCTGTTGTGGCGGGTTTGATGGCGCTGAACGAATTTACGGGGCGTCCATTCAGTGAACACCAATTACTGGAAATGATGGGGCAACTGGAAGGGCGCATTTCCGGCAGCATTCACTATGATAATGTCGCTCCATGCTACCTCGGTGGCTTGCAATTGATTATGGAACAGGAAGACATTATCTGTCAGCCGGTGCCGTCATTTGATGAGTGGCTATGGGTGATGGCCTATCCGGGCATCAAAGTTTCCACTGCGGAAGCCAGAGCCATTTTACCAGCAAAATATTCGAAACAGGATGTTATCGACCACGGACGTTTTCTGGCTGGTTTTATTCATGCCTGCCATACACGGCAGCCAGAATTGGCAGCCAGATTGATGAAAGATGTGGTTGCTGAACCGTATCGGACGCAACTGCTCCCGGGTTTTGCCAAGGCTCGTGAGGCAGCAAAAGCGATAGGTGCGTTGACCTGTGGTATTTCTGGTTCTGGCCCGACGTTGTTTTCCATTTGTAATGGTATGACTACCGCAGAGAAAATGGCTCAGTGGCTGCAACAGCATTATGTTCAGAATGATGAAGGTTTTGTACACATTTGCCGTCTGGATCTCGCAGGCGCACGACAGATAGGGTAACGGAACGAATGAAACTGTATAACTTAAAAGACAACAGCGAGCAGGTAAGTTTTGCACAGGCGGTAAAGCAGGGGTTAGGCAAACAGCAAGGGCTTTTCTTTCCGCAAGATTTACCAGAATTTAACCGTGAAGAAATTGCTCAATTACTGAAACTGGATTTTGTTACCCGCAGCAGCCATATTCTTTCGGCGTTTATTGGTGATGAGATTCCGCCAGAACAACTGGCGACACGGGTTAAGAGTGCTTTTACTTTTCCGGCACCTGTGGCAAAAGTGGAAGATGATGTTGCAACACTGGAATTGTTCCACGGCCCGACTCTGGCATTTAAAGATTTTGGTGGTCGTTTTATGGCGCAAATGCTGGCACAGGTTGCTGATGAGCAGCCTGTGACTATCTTGACCGCGACTTCCGGCGATACTGGTGCAGCGGTAGCACACGCCTTTTATGGGTTGAACAATGTACAGGTGGTGATCCTGTATCCACAGGGAAAAATCAGTCCGTTACAGGAAAAACTGTTCTGTACATTGGGCGGTAATATTCATACGGTGGCAATTGATGGTGATTTCGATGATTGCCAGGCACTGGTTAAGCAGGCGTTTGATGATAATGAATTAAAACAGGCTCTGTATCTCAATTCAGCTAACTCAATTAACATCAGCCGCTTGTTGGCGCAAATTTGCTATTACTTTGAGGCGGTTGCTCAATTACCAGAAGATAAGCGTAAACAACTGGTTATCTCTGTACCAAGTGGGAATTTTGGTGATTTGACCGCAGGTTTATTGGCGAAATCAATGGGGCTGCCGGTAAAACGCTTTATTGCTGCGACGAATGTTAACGATACAGTTCCACGTTATTTGACCGATGGAAAATGGACGCCTCATCAGACAGTTGCCACGCTTTCCAATGCAATGGATGTTAGTCAGCCAAACAACTGGCCGCGTATTGAAGAATTGTTTTATCGTAGATCTTGGCCGTTAAGTGAATTGGGCTATGGTGTAGTCAGTGATGAAGTGACTAAAGAGACAATTAAGGTGCTGGCTAAATTGGGTTATATCTCTGAACCTCATGCTGCCATTGCTTACCGTGTCCTGCGTGATCAGTTACAGGAAAATGAGTACGGGTTGTTTCTCGGTACGGCTCACCCGGCGAAATTTAAAGAGAATGTGGAGCAAATTCTGGGTGAGGAATTACCATTGCCTGAAACGCTGGCAGAACGGGCTGATTTAGCGTTGTTGTCCCATTATTTGCCCGCAAATTTTGCTGAATTGCGAGCTTTCCTGATGGAAAGAGCACCTGAGTAATTAACCCGAATTCTGTTTAAGCCGTCACTGAAAAATCGTCTTCCGAATAGAAAACTTTCAGTGATGGCATCTTCCATTTAAGGCAATAAGCAATCAAACCGCCTAAAACGGTCAACATAAATCCTTTTATACTTCGGTGGCGAGAATGCTCTATTTGAGAAACGGTTTTTAATTGCCCATTAATCGGTTCGATGATAAAACGCCTCGATAACATTATTTTATCCCATTCAGCCAGCAGGCGTGCTTTCATATTTCGGCGCTTTTGGGTGACGAAAGTGACATCGGTTTTGCCTAAATCGTCTGCCAGTTCCTGACTGAGATAACCTTTATGGCCGTAAAGCGAACCCGTTAATTCTGTTGTTAATTCGCGAACAGGTTCCCGAGTATCCACATTACTGGCAGTGACTTTAAGCGCGAGAATTTCACCCTGGTGATTGATAACCCGGTGTAATTTGAAACCGTAAAACCATATATGGACGCCCCGATTATGCAAGCACTAAATTGATACGGTTTACGACCATATATCCGGCGTCATAAAGGGCTTATTTGCTCGCGCCATGATGTCATCCGCACCCTGTTTCCTTATCATCCGTCATCGGTATGTAACGACCTCGGTTTTACTCAGGTTATCGCAGGGCCGATAACCGTTTTTTCATCAGTGTTTACAAACTCGGTTAAAACGTCTATTTCGATTCACTCAATTCAATTAATTGATAGCAAAAGCCTTCTTCATATTATAATCAACCTTATCCGTCAGAACACGCCAGATAATTCGGGTCAGCTTGTTGGCTAAAGCAACCACGGCTTTCATGGCCCCACATCGGGTAATCAGGGTTCTTAGCCACTCGCCTAAAGGGTCATCCCGTTTTTGTACGCCGCGCATCATGGCGCGGGCACCATGAATAATTAACGTTCGGAGATGACGATTACCCTGTTTGCTCAGGGAAGAGAGACGATTTTTCCCGCCTGAACTGTGTTGCCGGGGGACTAAACAGTTGTCGGCCATTGGCAAATTGAGATGCGCTGACGTCACTCACGAAAGCAGCCGCAATAAGGGGACCGACACAGGGAATAGTGAGCAGAGGGTCATAACCCGGTTGCTGGCGAGACAGTGCCACAATTTCTTTATCCATATCATGGATACGCAGGTTCAGGGCACATAAATCTTCCCGCGAGGTATAAAGTAAACGTCGCAGGGCAGAAGACAAGGCATTGTTCTCATCTTCCAGAACATCAGGTAAATGGTGTTGAAGTGACTGAATGCCAACGGGAATAATCACGCCCTGCTCAGCGAGGAACGCCCGGAGTTGATTGGCAAGCGCGGTGCGTTGCTCCACCATGAGCTGTCGGGCGCTACGCAGTGCTTTAATATCCTGCTGTTCCACTGTTTTAACCGGGACAAAATGGATACCCGGACGACAGGCAGTCTCGCAGATAGCCAACGCATCATTGGCATCGTTCTTTTGATGATGGCTAAAGGCTTTGACGTGCTGGGTGGGGACGAGCCTGACGGTATAGCCCATCGCCTGTAACGTTCTCCCCCAATAATGAGAAGTGGCACAGGCTTCCATGGCAATGACGGTTGATGGCGGGAAAGTCCGCACAACATCAAGGAGTTTTTGCCGTGAAATCTTTCGGTTAGAGGCAACGGAACCGTCCGCCATCCAGACGCAGACCTGAAAAACATTTTTGGCAAGGTCAATGCCAACCACTTTGATCGTATTCATGAGCTGTTCTCCTGAAATTCAGTGCATCGAAAAAAAAGATGGCACTGTTTACCGCTGAAAAAGGGGACGTCCATCACATCATCCCATTGAATTTTTTCCGCGCTTTGCTATCCCGGCAAAGACCTGATGCCGAGGAATGCGAATGTTATGGCAGACACTCAAACTCGTGGAATCAATAAAAGCAATGCCTGTGGGTTTTCCTTTTAATTGAGTCAGATAGCTGCATAGTGGCGCCAAAACGGAAGGGGCCACACTGACAAAACGGGAATAGCTGAGCAAGGT
This sequence comes from Photorhabdus thracensis, assembly GCF_001010285.1. Classification (GTDB taxonomy): domain Bacteria; phylum Pseudomonadota; class Gammaproteobacteria; order Enterobacterales; family Enterobacteriaceae; genus Photorhabdus; species Photorhabdus temperata. The sequence continues at coordinate 1,366,493 of NZ_CP011104.1, forward strand.
GGGAAAATCGTGGTGGTGATATTTCCAAATGTGTTCCAGATAAAAATGTTTAAAATCCCGGTAATGTAACAGATGAAAAAGGACCAAAATGGTCATGATTTCACTGGGATACATGTGACCTTGTCGGCGGCGTAAACGATGCTCGCTATCAAGACAAAATAGTTCCCATTGAGGGATGAAAAAACGGCAAAAATCATCGACATCACAGAAAATTTCAACTAAGTTGTTCATAGCCTGTTCCTCCCCGGAACTGTTTCGGCATGCACCGAAACACTGCTCCTGGAACAGGCTTCATGTCAATTTCTTATCCAGAATTCGGGTTAATTAAGAAAATAAGCGCCGCACAGATCATGCGGCGTTTATATCAATAATAAAAGTTTTAATGTTGCTCCGGGCGTTTAAATACCAACTCGTTCCCTTTGGATAACGACTCATCGAATGCGTAGCCATCCAGATTAAACTCCACCAGATGGTCAACTTGGGTTAGCTGATTTTGAATAATAAACCGGCTCATCAGCCCACGGGCTTTTTTCGCATAAAAGCTGATGATTTTATATTTACCGTTTTTCTCATCAAGGAATACGGGTTTGATAATTTTACCGGCTAATTTTTTCATATTAACGGATTTGAAGTATTCATCGGAAGCCAGATTAACCAATATATTATCGCCTTGCTGCTCTAGGGCTTCATTAAGCTTTTCAGTGATCAGATCTCCCCAGAAAGAATAGAGATCTTTACCGCGTTTATTTTCCAGTTTGATCCCCATTTCCAGTCGGTAAGGTTGCATCAGATCTAAAGGACGAAGCACGCCGTAAAGACCAGATAGGATCCGCAGATGAACCTGAGCAAAATCAAACTCCCTATCGGAAAAAGCTTCAGCCTGCATACCAGTATAAACATCACCTTTAAATGCCAGAATAGCCTGACGTGCATTTTCTGGTGTGAAATCAGCGTGCCATTCGCCAAAACGGGCGGCATTCAGACCGGCAAGTTTATCGCTGATACCCATCAGGCTGGCAATTTGAGCAGGCGTCAGTTCTCGACAGATACTGATTAACTGCTTTGACTGATCGAGTAATTCTGGCTGGCTGTATTTTTCCGTGGCAAGCAGGCTTTCATAATCAAGGGTTTTAGCAGGTGAAATAGTAATAAGCATAATATTGTCCCGATTGTTCAGATTAAGTTAATTTAACAAAAGATAGGATAATAAAGAATGAATAACAATGATAGCGGAAACTGTGTATTTAATATCTATGGGTAACAAGCTGATAATTTTATACTCCATTTTATTGATCGATATTACCTTTAATGAGAATAATATCTAAATAATTTATCGTGGTATATTTTAATTTAATTTTATATATAAATATAAATAAAGTTTTATGGGTTATTTAAATATTAATTTTTGTGAGTTTGATCGATTTTTCTTGGATTGTAATAGTGTAATTATTCTAAAGGTGAGAGCACTTCTTGCAAATTTGTTTTTTATAAATTGGAGGAATAGAGATGCAATCAACAGCTCAAAAGCTATTTCAGCCTATCACCATTATGGACAATAACTAAAAAATAATTAACGCTATATCTTAAGATTGTGGCTCCTGAACACCACTCAAAGCAGGGCTATCCTACATATTAGGATAGAGGAGATCATAATAGAGATATAAATTATTTTATAGCTGATTTATTATCGGGAATTTGGCCGGGGCTTGGATTCAATTTTTTTGAGGCACTTGAGCGGTTATATAAGAATTATGATATAGAAAATCCTAAATATGATGTATGCGATAATTGTGGAATTACATATACGCATGCTTACGGGGATAATTTTGACAATAGGAAATTTAGGCACGTTTGTAATCATTGTTCTTATTTGATTGAAATAGGGGAAATACCACTAATGAAATCGATTGGATAAATAAAATATAAATGGGATAAGATATGGAGAATAAAAATAAGCTATTATCCTCTGATATAATATCTATCTTTGGTACAGGAATAAGTGAAATAGCGCTTCTTTCACTTGCATATTCAATTACCAAGTCGGAGATAGATACGTCTTTAATGGTATCTGTAAGGTTAAATAACATTTCATAATTTTGCTACACATGGCCTTCTTCAACCCATTGTTATATATAGAATTATGAGTAGTATAAGATGTAGCGCTATTTTGGAATCTTATTTAACAGCGAGTATATTAGTTTTTGTGGTTATTGGAGGGCTAACTGCTCGGTTTAGTATGCGGGCTATTTGTATTTCTTCGGATTTCTTCCGGGCAGTAACAATATTTCTTGCTGTATTTGTCAATAATATATATTTATTATTTTTCATATCTTTTCTTCTATCATTTTTTTCAGGTTTGAATATATCGATAAGGTCAGTGGCATACCAGGTATTTGTCAGCTCAGAAGAAAGAGTTGCTTTTATACCCGTAATCATTGAAACTGCTTGATTTTCGCCCAAATGAGGTTCATGGTATCTGTCATGAAAATATTCATTACCGATGAACAAAAAGCCGAACTTGAACATCTCCATCACACCTGCCGTGATAAGAGAGAGTGTGATCGCATCAAAGCGGTCCTCCTGGCCTCTGAGGGCTGGAGTTCTGTCATGATCGCTCAGGCCCTGCGTCTTCATGAAACGACCGTTCATCGTCATATCAGCGATTACCTTAATCACCGTAAAATCAAGCCCGAAAATGGCGGCTCTCAGAGCCATCTCAGCGAAACACAGACTCAGGAACTTATCGCCTATCTGACCGCAAATCTTCTGCCCACCACACAGGCGGTTATCCGCCTTGTCAAAGAAGCGTGGGATATCCGTTACACCGTTCCCGGCATGAATAAATGGCTGCACCACCAGGGATTCAGTTATAAAAAGCCGACCGGCGTGCCACACAAGTTCAACGCGGAACAGCAGCGGGCCTTTATAGAAACCTACGGGAAACTCAAGCAGGAAGCCGGAGACCATGAGCCCATCCTGTTCATTGATGGCGTCCATCCCACTCAGGGGACGAAACTGGCTTATGGCTGGATGCGAAAAGGCCAGAAAACCGCGGTGAAAACCACGGGAAGCCGTACCCGTCTGAACCTGATGGGGGCCCTTAATCTGGCTGATATTAGTAAAACGGTAGTACGCGAGTATGACCGTATCGACAGTTATCACATCGCAGAGTTTTTCATTGCTCTGCGTGAAACCTATCCGGTCAGTCAGAAGGTTCATATTATCCTTGACGGAGCTGGTTACCACCGAAGCAGGCTGGTGAAAGACTGGGCTTATGTGATGAATATTGAGCTTCATTACCTGCCACCGTACAGCCCGAATCTGAACCCGATAGAAAGGCTGTGGAAGGTGATGAATGAACAAGTCAGGAATAACCATTATTTCGCCTCGACGACCTTGTTCAAGCAGGCAATACATCGCTTTTTTACGGAAATATTACCGGAACTGGCCGGGAACCTGTCGTGCCGTATTAATGACAACTTCCAGGTTATGAATACTGCATCTTCAAGTTAAGCGGGTATATATCAAAGCAACAATTCTATTATGGGTTGCTCTCTATATCTTCTCCATTGATAGCAGGTTTTTTGATAAATATGATTTCAATACGATCCTTATTTATTATTGAATCAATGTGCTTTATTTTATCAATTATATTTCTCTTTTTTATCGTCGATTGGGGAACTAAAATAAAGGAAAAAGATATTTCTATGAAATATGGTGGTTTAGAATATATTATCAAGAACAATGTTCAGAGAAATATATTGTTATTTAGGATAAGTATTTTAACTGCAATGGTGTCATACCAAGTGATTTCAACCTATATAATGACTTCTAACTATACAACAATTGTCTCTTTATTTAGTGGATTATATTCGTTTTCTTTTTCTGATTTGGTTGCTTATTTTTCCTTTTTAGCTTCTGTTTCAATGTTATTAGGATCTTATTTATCAGGCTCCTATTTTAATATAAATAAGTTGAAACAATCTTTCTTTTTTGGCTCTATTTTTATTGCTGTTGGATGTATTTTTTGGGCCATGCCTTTGTCAAGAATTGTCCTGTTATATTATACTTTGGGAACTATGCTTATCTTTATGGGCCTTTCTTCTTTAAGAATATCTCTTTATACATCAGGGCAAGAGCTGACTCCAGAAAAATATCTTGCGAGAATAATATCTTCTTCAGATGCGATTTCAAGAAGTTACCAGTCAGTCTTTGGTATTATCGTAATATGGTTAATCCCTTTGTTAGGAAGTAGTGCTTTATTTGTTTTTTTTGCAATTTGTTCTCTCAGCTCAGTTTTCGTTTCAAAGAAAATAAGTGCTGAAGTTGAGAACAAATTAATATTAAAGTAATGCGTTTTAAATTAAATTTTTGATAATGGATTCAATTTACTGAATCTGGGAGATCCCCTGACTTTATTGGCATAAGGATGCTTATTGGTATTAGGCGATCTTGAGGACAGGGCAGGTTTAGGAGATTTAAGATTAAAAACATTTGCGAATCAATTGACTGTTAATGATCGCTTTTACCGCCTTGCAGCAAGGTCTTAGCATGTTATTATCAATGGATGGCTCAGTAACAATGCCTCAATTTCACGCATAACGATGAGATATGACAAAATGACCGATAAATTAACCTCCCTGCGTAAACTGACAACAGTAGTAGCAGATACCGGGGATATTACGGCGATGAAACTTTATCAGCCACAAGATGCTACAACTAACCCATCTCTGATCCTTAACGCTGCACAGATCCCTGAATATCGCAAACTCATTGATGAAGCCATTGCGTGGGCGCGTGAACAAAGTGATTCCCGTGAGCAGCAGATTGTGGATGCCAGCGATAAACTGGCTGTAAATATTGGCCTGGAAATTCTGAAACTGATCCCTGGCCGTATCTCTACAGAAGTGGATGCCCGTCTGTCTTATGACACCGAAGCTAGCGTAGCTAAAGCTAAGCACCTGATTAAGCTGTATAACGAGGCGGGTATCAGCAATGATCGTATTCTGATCAAACTCGCTTCAACCTGGCAAGGTATCCGTGCGGCTGAACAGTTAGAAAAAGAGGGTATTAACTGTAATCTGACTCTGCTGTTCTCTTTCGCCCAGGCCCGAGCTTGTGCGGAAGCGGGTGTTTACCTGATTTCTCCATTTGTTGGCCGTATCCTCGACTGGTATAAAGCGAACAGCGATCAGAAAGAGTACGCTCCACACGAAGATCCGGGCGTAGTTTCTGTGACGGAAATCTATCAATATTATAAAGAACATGGCTATGACACTGTTGTGATGGGCGCAAGTTTCCGTAACTCCGGTGAGATCCTGGAATTGGCGGGTTGTGACCGTTTAACGATTGCACCTGCGCTGCTGAAAGAGCTGTCTGAAACTCAGGGTGAGGTTGAATGCAAGCTGGGTTATAGCGGTGAAATTAAAGCGCGCCCGGCACCACTGAATGAAGCTCAGTTCTATTGGGGACATCATCAGGATGCAATGGCTACAGAAAAACTGGCGGATGGTATCCGTAAATTTGCTGTAGATCAGGGCAAACTTGAGAAGATGATCGCTGATCTGCTGTAATTACAGGTTATAAACTATTTTTTTTGCTTTAAAGGCGGCATAATTAGCTGCCTTTTTGCTGTTAGTTAATTATGTATTATTGAGGTTTGTATGAATGAATTGCGCATTGGCCTGGTATCCGTCTCTGATCGTGCATCAAGCGGTGTTTATCAGGACAAAGGGATTCCGGCACTGGAAAAGTGGTTAAAAAGTGCTATTACAACACCTTTCAGTATAGAAACTCGTCTAATCCCTGATGAGCAGATTATCATTGAACAAACCCTGTGCGAGCTGGTGGATGAAATCGGCTGTCATCTGGTTTTGACTACCGGTGGAACCGGCCCCGCACGCCGTGATGTGACTCCTGATGCAACATTGGCTGTTGCAGATCGTGAAATGCCAGGCTATGGCGAACAGATGCGTCAGATCAGCCTGAAATTTGTTCCAACAGCAATCCTATCCCGCCAGGTTGGCGTTATCCGCAAACAGGCTCTTATTTTGAACTTACCAGGACAACCAAAAGCAATAGCAGAAACGTTGGAAGGTTTAAAAGACAAAAATAGCAATGTTCTGGTATCCGGCATTTTTGCCAGCGTGCCATATTGTATCCAATTGCTGGATGGCCCATATGTCGAAACCGATGATAAAGTAGTTGCTGCTTTTAGACCGAAAAGCGCTCGTCGCTGAACAATGAACTAACTGTGGAAGGAATCAAAAAAATCGAGCTTTTATCTGACACTTATCGAAAGGCAACTTCAAAATTATAAGTCTATAATTCATTTAACATGTTGATTAGTTGTTTGGAATAAATTCCGAGGTGAAAAGATGAAACGGTCAAAAAAAGCAAAGATAATTGGTTTTATTTCTGGTTTTGCATTGATTATGAGCATAATGGCCTCCATGTCGGCTCAGGCAACGGAAACAAAGACGACGGTAGCCCAGTTAATTAATCAGCGTCTTTCTTACATGAAAGATGTGGCAGGATATAAGGCTGAAAACCATTTACCTGTTGAGGTTATGGCTCAGGAAGATAAGGTGCTTGCCAAATCAATAAATGAAGCCGAGTCTTTTGGATTAAGCGGAGAGTCAGTCAGGCCATTTATTAAAATCCAGATGGGTGCCGCGAAGGCGATTCAATATCGTTATCGGGCCGATTGGTTGTCAATTCCTGAAAATGGCTGGCAGCCAAAACCGTTAGATGATGTTCGTATTAAAATTAGCGGGTTAAGTACTAAAATTCTCCAACAGATTGCTATTCTGCTAAAAGACGGAGAAAAGATAGACGCTTCTGACAAGGAAATGTTTATGGCGAATATTCAGCAAAATAACTTAAAGGATTCGGATAAACAGCAAATTTTTGCTGCGCTTGAAAAAGTGAAATTGAAATAATAGTTGCGCCTTACTCTTTAGTAAAGATCGGACTGAGTTCCCTTCAAGTGATCTACTATTTCGAAATCTTATTTATAACAATAAGTTAATAATTCTCATATATTTAATATCTATTAGCTAATCGTTTATTTGTTTCTATGGATCTTATTACGGATATAAATAAGTTTTCATAATTATGCTCCACTTCCAACCAGCCCTTGTGTACCAAGATATACAGCCTTTTCATCCAAGTGGTCTGTAGAATCAATGAGATAGGCTACAGAACCAATGTTGTTCAAAAAGAAAACAAAAGGCATAGGTGTATCAGTATTATGGAAAGCTATTTATTGAATAGTTCTTTGACTCTGTTAATAAACCTCCTGACTTAATTACAATTAAAAATGGCGAACGAAGATTGACTTATAGATAACTTAATGCTCAGTCTGATTTAGTTGCTAAATATCCCCAAGAAAATTAATTTTATTGTCTCAGATAAATATTGTGAATTTTGTAAATACGTTTGTCGATGTGACGGAACAGGACTGTATCGCTCAATTTTCTTCTATTTCATTTGATGCATTTGTTTTTGAATTGTGGGTAGCGTTATCGTATGGTGCTTCAATGTGCATCGTTGATTCTGAAACACTTTTTCATAAAAACCGGTTTTATGAAACGGTAACTGAAAATAAAATCTCAATAGCGTTTATTACTACTCCTTTGATTAATAATGAGATTTTAGATAACTTTATTAGTCTTACATCATTTCGGCGGCTTTATTCAAGTGATATGCCATCTTTTCCTCCAAAGGGTACTCCCGCCGACATAAGGCGGGAGGGGAATTTGGACGGGCTTGAAAAGCCCGAATAACTCTCAGCCACGCTGATGCTGAATGTATTTTTTCACGACTTCCCGCGGCACCCCACCGCACGATCCAGCGAAGTATGAGCGAGACCACAACACAGGCTTGCCGTAAGCTCCGCGCAAGTCCAAAAATTGATTACGCAGACGGCGAGAGGTCACGGCTTTCAGTGAATTGACCCGCACGGACAGCTGCACGGTTGGAGGGGACTCAATCAGCATATGGACGTGGTCGGGCTCACCGTGACTCTCTTTTAGCTCAGCACCAAAATCACGGCATACCTCACCGGCATACTAATGGAATGCCGCATAATGTCACTCACCCAGAATATTTCCACGGTATTGGGTCACAAACACAAGATGTACAGGCAAAAGAAAAGCAGCCTGCCGTGAACGGTTGATTTTGTCTTCCTGCATTGAATTTAACCAAAATTGCGGTACGATAGTGATGACATCTACTCCACACTGAGCCATCATGCGACTTCTGAAAGCCTACAAATTCAGACTGGAACCCACCGAAGAACAGTCGCAGCGTCTGCGGCAGTTATGCGGCTGTGCTCGTTTCGTCTGGGATCACGGGCTTGACGAGACGAAGCGCATTCTTGAGTCAGGCGGCAAACTTCCCTCCGCTTTTGAGCTGAACAGGATGCTCACAGTGTGGAAACAAATACCGGAACACGCCTTTTTGCAGGAAGCTTACACGGATAACCTTCAGCAAAAACTCAAAGATTTACACGGGGCGTGGAAACGTTGTTTTGATAAAAAATTGTCGGCCAGAGCGCCTGTATTTAAAAGAAAAAATGACGGACGTGATTCGATCAGAAGCGTAAAATCCAGCACCTGCACTCACATATCGCCAATATCCGCCGCGATTACCTTCACAAGGTCAGTACGACAATCAGCAAAAACCACGCAATGAGAGTCATTGAAGACCTGAAGGTTGCCAACATGTCAAAGTCAGCAGCGGGGTCGATAAGCCATCCGGGGCGCTATGTCCGGGCAAAATCTGGCTTAAACCGTTCGATATTGGATCAGGGCTGGTACGAACTTCGCCGCCAGCTTGAGTACAAGCAACGCTGGCGGGGGGGTCAGGTATTAGCAGTCCCTCCTGCCTATACAAGCCAGCGTTGCGCCTGCTGCGGTCATACAGCGAAAGAAAACCGCCTATCACAAAGTCAATTCGAGTGCCTTAAATGCGGATATACGGAAAATGCCGATATCAACGGTGCTCGTAACATTTTAGCGGCAGGACATGCCGTGCTTGCCTGTGGAGGGAGGGTGCAGTCAGGCCGCCCGTCGAAGCAGGAACCAGACACTGAGCAATCAGTCGTCACCCACTAACGGGGATCCCCCTCCTGAGTCACGAAGTGCGAAGGTAGGGGAGGATGTCAATAGTGCTATTTAACAGCTTCAAAGGTGTACTGGATGATATGATATCGGTTAATTTCTATCATAGAAAACATATCGCTTAAGGCATAGTTACCACTGAATTCAGAATGAGAAGTGTACTAACTATATAAATCTAAGAACAAAGCAGCTTGAGCAGTAGCGCTATAGTACGGTTTAAAGCCGATTGAAAGCAACGACAGGCTGCCCGAATAGAGAGAATCATTTGTCATGGCAACATTAAAAATATTGACTATTCCAGATGAACGACTGAGGCAAAAGTGTGTTGAAGTTGCAAATGTTGAAGAGATCCAAGGTCTTATCGATGATATGCTTGATACCATGTATAGCACGGATAATGGAATCGGTTTGGCCGCACCGCAAGTTGGACGAAAAGAAGCGGTGGTGATCATTGACATTTCAACGAATCGAGATCAGCCCTTGATTCTGGTCAACCCAAAGATCGTTGAGAAAGAACGCAGTGTCATGGGGCAAGAAGGATGTTTGTCTGTCCCAGGATATTACGCTGATGTGGAAAGATTTGAAAAAGTGAAAGTTGAAGCGTTAAACCGGCATGGTGAGGCAATCACGGTGGAGAGTGAAGATTTCCTGGCTATTGTGATGCAACATGAAATTGATCATCTCCATGGCAAGATTTTTATTGATTACTTATCACCATTAAAAAGGCAAATGGCGTTGAAAAAAATTAAAAAATATCACAATAACAGAGCATCTTAACCGAATTTAAATCCAAAATAGTCAAGGGGCAGAGCTGAAACGCCGATGTCATGTGGATGACGTTCCAGCAGTTGTGGTAAAGCCCCTTGAATGGTTAGCTTATTTCAAACACAACCCCGTAGATTAGGTACTACAGCCGTAGAAACAAAAAAATATATATACTTACCACCTTCCTTTATTCCTACTGTACAACGATACCTAATAACGCCATCGGCGCGAGGACGTTTCACTATGTTATAATAGGCCGTTCTTCACCTCTCATGCGTCAGTACAGTACACCATTGTATAAGTGTACTGGATGGTGCACCGGTAAATCGAAAATAACCTAAAATGTCTTTAAAATGCACGAAAATAAAGAAACTGAAAAATACATAGAAAACATAGGAATACAAGAATCTCCGCATAGATTATGGCAAGGCCGCTTCTCCGTTGCCCCGATGCTCGACTGGACAGATCGTCATTGCCGTTATTTTCATCGTCTATTGACTAAGCAAACGCTGTTATATACAGAAATGGTGACAACCGGGGCAATTATTCATGGTAAAGGCGATTATCTGGCATACAACAAAGAAGAAAACCCAATAGCATTACAACTGGGTGGAAGTGATCCACAAGCGTTGGCGCATTGTGCTCAAATCGCTCAGGAACGTGGCTATGATGAAATTAACCTGAATGTGGGTTGTCCTTCTGACCGGGTACAAAACGGTCGTTTTGGCGCTTGCCTGATGGGCGAAGCTGAACTGGTAGCGGATTGTGTTAAAGCAATGCAGGATGTGGCCAGTGTGCCGATCACGGTTAAAACCCGTATTGGTATCGATGAGCAGGATAGTTACGAATTCCTGTGCGATTTTATTGATACGGTTGTACAACGCAGTGGCTGCAATATATTTACCATTCATGCACGCAAAGCCTGGCTTTCTGGTTTAAGCCCAAAAGAAAACCGTGAGATTCCACCATTGGATTACCCGCGGGTTTATCAACTGAAAAAAGATTTTCCTCAACTAACAATTGCTATCAATGGTGGGATTAAATCGCTGGAAGAAGCAAAACAGCATCTGCAACATGTGGATGGTGTTATGGTCGGGCGTGAGGCGTACCAGAATCCGTCTATTCTGGCACATGTTGATCATGAATTATTTGATTCTTCGATTCCGGTGGTCAATTCAGTTGAAGCCGTCAGAGCGCTCTATCCTTATATAGAGCAAGAGCTTTCAAAAGGAACATATCTGGGTCATATCACCCGCCATATTTTAGGCATTTTTCAGGGGATTCCGGGCGCGCGTCAGTGGCGTCGTCATCTGAGTGAAAATGCTCATAAACTGGGGGCAGATATTTCCGTTGTGGAACAGGCGTTAGCAATGGTAACTGAGCGGATGTAATATCCGCTCGTTTTACCGTTAAGGGATCAGTAAACTTGATCCTTGAGTAGCTCGGCTTTCCAACGTTTGGTGCGCTCTTATCACTTCATTTAGTGGGAATTTCTGGTTTTTTGGGACATCTACATTAATTTTGCCGCGGGTAATCAGATCGAATAGCTCTTTACTGGCCTCATCTAACTCTTCGCGGGTCGAAATATAGCCGGCGATAGAAGGGCGGGTAACAAACAGTGAGCCCTTCTGATTTAAAATCCCCAAATCGACACCCGTAACTGGCCCAGATGCATTACCAAAACTAACCATCAAACCGTGGCGTTTCAGGCAATCCAGTGAGTTTAGCCAGGTGGATTTACCTACGGAGTCATAAACTACACCCACTTTTTCACCGTTGGTTATTTCATAAACTCGCTCAACAACATTTTCACGGTTATAGTTAATAACTTGCCATGCACCAGCATCTTTAGCGCGTTGAACTTTCTCATCGGAGCCAACAGTTCCGATAAGTTTTGCACCCAAGGCTTTTGCCCATTGGCAAGCAATCAGTCCAACGCCACCAGCAGCGGCATGAAACAAAAAGGGTTCGTCTGGTTGAATCTTGTAGGTACGGCGCAGAAGATAGTAAACCGTTAACCCTTTCAAAAAAGAAGCGGCAGCTTGCTCGAAGGAGATGGCATCCGGCAGAACAGCGACTTTACTTTCCGGGACATTATGCACTTCACTGTAAGCGCCCAAAGTTGATTGCGCATAGACCACACGGTCACCCACTTTTATAGAGGTTACGGCGGAACCCACTTTGCTGACTACGCCTGCGGCCTCCGTACCCAGACCGCTTGGCAGGTACGCCGGTGGATATAGCCCGCTACGGATATAAGTATCAATATAGTTGATTCCAATAGCTCTGTTTTCTACTTGTACTTCATCTTTAGCAAGTGCTGCGGGTGTGAATTCACAATATTTCAGGACTTCAGGGCCGCCGGTTGCGGAAAATTCGATATGCTTTGCCATGACTCAACCTCGTAAATGTAGGGAGAATGTTTTCACGTAGTCGTTGAACTGATTGTAAACGGGCTTTAATGTGTCAGGAATAATTACAAACTATATGTAATTACTCAAGGCACTTCATAGCGTATACTCGTGCGTCGTTACAGGTTTATCAGTAGATTATTGCGGGATTCATGGCGGGAAAAAAATCAACTCACAACAAAATGGCTGAACCTAAAGATCGTCAAATGGAAGGGCTGAAGCTTCCGCCACACTCTTTGGAAGCGGAGCAATCCGTGTTAGGTGGTTTAATGCTGGATAACGAGCGTTGGGATAATGTTTCCGAACGAGTCACCAGCAATGATTTTTTCAGCCGCCCACACCGACGTATTTTTTCTGAAATGCAGCGGTTGCTGGAGATGGGCAACCCCATCGACCTGATTACGTTATCTGAATCTCTTGAGCAGAGTGGGGATCTGAGCAATGTAGGCGGTTTTGCTTATCTGGCCGAATTATCCAAAAATACGCCAAGTGCGGCTAACATTAATGCTTATGCGGATATTGTCCGCGAACGTGCTGTTGTCCGCGATATGATCGCCGTAGCAAATGAAATTGCGGATGCAGGTTACGATCCTCAGGGAAGGTGCAGCGAAGAATTATTGGATCTTGCTGAATCGCGGGTATTCCAGATCGCAGAAAACCGTGCCAGTAAAGATGAAGGACCGAAAGGGATAGAACGGATCCTTGAGGAAACCGTCGAGCGTATTGAGCAACTCTATCAGCGTCCTCATGATGGCGTAACGGGTGTTTCTACCGGTTATCAGGATCTGGATAAGAAAACCGCAGGGTTACAAAAATCAGATCTGATCATCGTAGCCGCTCGTCCTTCTATGGGGAAAACCACTTTCGCCATGAACCTGTGTGAAAACGCCGCCATGATGCAGGACAAACCTGTTCTGATCTTCAGTCTTGAGATGCCTGGCAACCAGATCATGATGCGTATGTTGGCATCCCTTTCACGAGTGGATCAAACTCGTATCCGTACAGGTCAACTTGATGATGAGGATTGGGCGCGGATCTCCAGTACGATGGGGATATTGCTGGAAAAACGTAATATGTATATTGATGACTCTTCCGGCCTGACGCCGACCGAAGTGCGTTCCCGTGCCCGGCGTGTTTTCCGGGAAAATGGCGGATTGAGCCTCATTATGATCGACTACCTGCAATTAATGCGGGTTCCGTCTTTATCTGATAACCGTACTTTAGAAATTGCAGAAATTTCCCGTTCACTCAAAGCGTTGGCTAAAGAACTTCAGGTGCCGGTAGTTGCACTTTCTCAGCTCAACCGTAGCCTTGAACAACGGGCAGATAAGCGCCCGGTTAACTCTGATTTACGTGAATCCGGCTCTATTGAGCAGGATGCCGACCTGATTATGTTTATCTATCGTGACGAGGTTTACCATGAGAGCAGCGACATGAAAGGTGTGGCTGAAATCATTCTTGGTAAGCAACGTAACGGTCCAATCGGTACAGTTCGCCTGACGTTTAATGGTCAGTGGTCGCGGTTTGATAACTATGCCGGACCGAATTATAACGACGAATAAGTATTAACCACCAGAGAATTAATCAATAAAGGAATAAAATGAAAGCGGCAACCGCAGTTATTGACCGCCGCGCTCTGCGACATAACCTGCAACGGGTAAGGGCTCTCGCCCCTAAAAGCAATCTTATTGCAGTTGTGAAAGCAAACGCTTATGGCCACGGTTTACTGGAAACAGCACATACGCTGGAAGACGCCGATTGTTTCGGTGTAGCTCGAATTGGTGAAGCCTTGACGTTACGCCATGGTGGTATCGTCAAACCGATTCTGTTATTGGAAGGATTTTTTGATGTGGCTGACCTGCCTGTACTGGTAGCCAACCATATTGAGACGGTAGTGCACAGCGTTGAGCAATTGGAAGCACTGGAGCAGGCTGAATTATCTCATCCGATAAAAGTATGGATGAAACTGGATAGTGGAATGCACCGTCTTGGTGTTCGGCCAGAAGATGCGGAAGCTTTCTATGAACGGTTAAGTCGTTGCCAAAATGTGCGGCAGCCCGTCAATATTGTCAGCCATTTCAGCAGGGCTGATGAACCCACCGTAGACACAACCCGCCAGCAGATAGCTTGTTTTCAGGCTTTCTGTGCTAACAAACCGGGAGAAAAGTCTATTGATGCGTCGGGGGGGATCCTGTTGTGGCCGGAAGCCCATCAGAACTGGGTGCGCCCTGGGATTATGATGTATGGAGTATCGCCATTGCCAGATAAAACAGCGGCGGATTTTAACCTGATCCCAGCGATGACATTAAAATCGAGTTTGATTGCGGTTCGTAAACACAAAGCCAGTGAGTCAGTCGGTTATGGTGGAACTTGGGTCAGTGAGCGGGATACCTGGCTTGGTGTTGTGGCTATTGGTTATGGCGATGGCTATCCGCGCAGTGCTCCCTCAGGAACGCCAATACTTGTTAATGGGCGTGAAGTGCCGATTGTTGGCCGTGTTTCAATGGATATGATATCTATTGATTTGGGGCCGGATGCTACAGATAAAGTCGGTGATGAAGTGGTTCTCTGGGGGGATGTACTGCCAGTGGAACGGGTTGCTGAATGCACGGGTATCATTACTTACGAGCTAATGACTAAACTCACTTCCCGAGTTGCAATGGAATATCTGGACGAATGATGCTATAGGCTATATTGTTTGTTGAATAACTGATTGACAAGGAGTATAGCCTGATGTTCCAGAATGTTGATGCTTATGCCGGTGATCCTATTCTTTCGCTGGCTGAAGAATTTAAAAAAGATCCTCGTGCGGAAAAAATTAATCTGAGCATTGGGCTGTATTACGATGAGCAAGGTGTAACTCCGCAATTGCAAGCTGTGGCTACCGCCGAAGAGCAACTTCGTGCGATGTCACAAACTGCCTCTCTTTATCTGCCAATGGAAGGGCTGCAATCATATCGTCTTGCTGTTCAGGAACTGCTATTTGGTAAAGATCACCCCATGTTGCAACAACAGCGGGTGGCAACAATTCAAGCGTTAGGTGGTTCTGGCGGTCTGAAAGTTGGTGCTGATTTTCTGCATCGGTATTTTCCTGATTCAGAAGTGTGGTGCAGTGATCCAACCTGGGAAAACCACGCGGCTATTTTTACTGGCGCAGGTGTGAAGGTGAACTATTACCCTTATTTTGATGAACAGACCAAAGGGGTAAAATTCAGTGAAATGCTGGAAACATTCAAAAAATTGCCGGCAAAAAGCATAGTTTTGATGCATCCTTGTTGCCATAACCCAACGGGATCGGATCTGACAGATGATCAATGGGATCAGGTTGTTCAGATTGTTGAAGAAAGGGAACTTTTGCCATTTCTTGATATTGCGTATCAGGGGTTTGCAGATGGCATGGAAGCAGATGCTTATGCCATTCGCGCTATGGCGACAGCCGGTTTGCCTTTCCTGATAAGCAACTCCTTCTCCAAGATATTTTCTATGTACGGTGAACGCGTTGGTGGTTTGTCTGTTGTTTGTGATGATACCCAGACCAAAGATCGGGTGTTTGGACAGTTGAAGGCTGGTGTACGCCGTATTTATTCCAGTCCACCAAATTTTGGTGCACAAGTTGTGGCTAAGGTACTGACTGATCCGGCTTTAAAGGCACAGTGGCTGGGAGAAGTTGAACATATGCGCATACGTATTCTGGAAATGCGCACGGTGCTGGTGGATGCCCTGAAAACCGCATTGCCAGAGAAAAATTTTGATCACTTGCTGAAACAGCGCGGCATGTTTAGTTATACCGGCTTTAGTCAGCAGCAAGTGGATCGCCTGCGCAAAGAGTTTGCTGTTTACTTGGTCGGTAATGGCCGTGTCTGTATGGCTGGGGTTAATTACCACAACGTTGAACGTATTGCTGAAACATTTGCGACGGTAAATAAGTAATAAATTTTAATGTAAATGATCTGTTATTGATGATAATAATTGGCAGGTTCGTAAAATAGCAGTACATCCCTCTTAGAAGCGCACTATGTATGGTGCGCTTTTTTCTCTCTCCGACTTCAATTACTTTATTGATTTTTAATGTTTTTATTGTGATGTTTTTTCGGCCTGCAATTATTAGTCAAACTAGTAACGAGTTTCACTAATCTTAAATGGTGTTTATTATTTCATAAATAATGATAATCATTCTTACTTGAGATAAATCTGTTTTTGTTCTAATCTACTGTCTGTATATACAGTAATTCTGTGTGCTTTTTATTTAATGAAAGAGGAGAATGAGATGAATGAGGGAGATAGAAAGGGCCATGACCGTGATATGCAGACGATAGAGAGCGTAGGCAGTAAAGGAGGAGATGGAGAGGCTCTAGCCAATCATGACACAATGACGGTGACATCAGACCGCAAGTCTGATCGAGGATGGGGAGGTGGCAGTGGAAACTCAGGAGATCATGAACGGGTTGACCGTACAGGAAAAAAAGATGGGGGAATAAATTTATCCTTGTTTCCAGAAGCGCAAGCATCAGCAGCTATTGGCGCTCAACCGATGAACATTTCTGTAATTGATGGGCTGTGGGGATTTACATTATTTCGAAAACAGATAGCCAGTGCTGTGAGTTCGACATTAACCCGATTGGGCAGTGTTGCATTAGACGCCGCACCTTATGTGGGACGTTTTGCTGGTGTGGCAGTAGGAGCTATGTGGCCTGGTGACTTGGGAATACCTGAAGATGAAAAGTTTAAAGCAGAACGGCAGAGGATGATTATTCAAGCAATACAAGCCAGTCCAGGTCACAAAAACGCCTGTATCCCAGTTAGCCACAATGTCCAGCGTGGTTACTGATATTCAAGTACAGGATGTCATTGAGAAAGATAAGCAGACATTGGCAATTGTTAAAACGCCAGCTAGAACTGTGAGTGTTCCTGTGGTTAAAGCGGTAAAAACTAACCGGCAGAATGTCTTCACCGCAAAAGTTGTTCCGAGTATGCCTCCAGTGCATATCAGAATAAGTGATCCTCCAAGAAGAAATATATTTAGTAGAAAAGAGGTAACACCAGTAGCTGATGTGCCGGTTAAACCATATACACCAGCACCGGTTAAAAATACAGTGGATGCTATCGTCCATTTTCCAGCGGGGTCAAATGCAGAGCCGGTGTATGTTTCGGTGACGACAGTATTGAGTACGGCGGAAGCTAAAAAACAAGCGGCAGAGGCGAAGCAACGACAAGAAAAGTGGGAGAAAGCGCATCCTGTTGAAGCAGCGGAGCGGCGGCTTTATGAAGCAGAACAAGTATTCAAACCGCTTGATAAAATTTATCAGGAAAAGCTAAAGGTATTAAATCAAGTAAAAAATACGCCGGAAGGTAAAGCGCTGGCAGATCCTGTAAAAAATCCACTTGTTTATACAAAGGATATTGAGATAGATGGGAAGAAACTTAAAGTAGAGATAAAAACGGATAATAAAAAAGGTTTGGATATTCTTTTAAAAGAAGGAATAAAAGCATACATATCTGCTATGACGCTTTCAAATTTTAAGAAATTGCAGGGTATTAAAGATCCTCAAGAAGCTCAAATACAAACGAGTGCAGCACTTTTAAAAGCGATATACTATGAACGTTTTGGTCGTCGGTTGTTAGACGCTTGGAAGAAAATAAATCCAGCGCAAAATGAATTTAACATTGCAATGGAAAACCGTAAAAAAGCGGAACAGGCAAAAATTGAGGCTGAGAAGCATCGGGATAAGGTAAAAGAAGAAAACAGGAAAAAGCGTAAAGGTGTTAAAGAGGCCGGTCATGATTATTATCCAGCTCCGAAGACTGAAGAAATTAAGGGGCTAGGTGAATTAAGAAGAGGTCCCCAAAAAACGCCAAAGCAGAATGGGGGTGGAAAGCGTAAACGATGGATTGGTGAAAAAGGCCGTAAAATTTACGAATGGGATTCTCGGCATGGTGAACTTGAAGGTTACAGGGCTAGTGATGGCCAACATATAGGTGTTTTTGATCATAAAACAGGTAAACAATTAGCTGCTGCTGATCCAGAACGTAGTATTAAAAAATTTTTATGAGGTGAGTTATGGGATTAAAATTAAACATTGCATGGTATGATAGAAAAACGGAAGAGTTTATTGGCGAGGAATATTCTGGAGATCTGGGCGATGATGGTTCAGTAATAGAAAAACTAGGGCTTCCTATTGAAGATAATATTAATAATGGTGGGTTCGATGTGAAAAAAGAGTGGGTGCCAACACTTGGGCCATATTTTAAAAATAAAATTGAAACAGATAAATATTGGTATCAAATATCATTTGACTACCGAGATAAATGGTAATGAGGCCGTAATTTAGTTATTCACTTAAACCTCGCTGCGGCGAGGTTTAAGGTTATTCTATCGTGATGTTTAAATGGCAATAAGTTCCAGATGCTTTCCTAAGGCATTTAACGCATTCGCTATAGTGTCAATTTTAGTACTATGACCTAATGACACTATACGTTGGATTTCTTGCGGTCGGGTGCCTAGTAACCGTGCAAGCTCCGCATTGCTTGTTCTTGTTTGAAGCATCGTATTCAACAGCAAAACTTTAGCCGCTATACTAGCCGGTACTTCGACAAAAGCTTCTCCTTCAAGCGACGGTGCTGGTATTTTGCGCCGGTCTTCAAAGTAGAAATCAAATGCAGTAACCAGAGCATCCCGCGCCATAGCTAACGCTTCTTCTCTGGTATCTCCACCTGTTAAGGCTTCAGGGATATCTGGGAACATCACAGCCCAACCTGTTTCGTCATGTTCGAATTTTACTGGGTATCGCATATTTTTACTCAGTGAAGTTATGCGAGTAACCTGCCCCTTAGGGCCGGTTTGTTATTTGATGCCTAGCTGTTTTAATATTGCTTTCCTTAGTGGTTCTGGGATTTCTTTACTAGGGTGCCTTGGCATCGTGGTTTGCTTACCGTTCAAGAAAACTTTCAGATGATTAGTCCCATCTTTAAATTCTGCTCCTTGAGCTTTAAGCCACCGGCGAAACTCGCTTTGCTTCACTGCCTCCTCCTGTTTGTTTAACTTGAAAACAAATATAAACATTTTTGGTTATAGACGCAAGGGTTTTATAAACATTTTTGTTTATAAGTGTAATAGAGTTATAAGTATTTTTATTTTTTCTTTAATAGGATGAAGTTTAACGTGGGAATTGTTCTAGTCGCAGAGTATATAGCTTGTTCGCGGATAATTCCGGCTATGGAATATGTTTTTTAATGTGAAACAAATCAAATTTTCATGAAACGTGTTTCAAATGGTAAAAAATGATCCTGACTATTTCAAGGTATACCCAAACATTTGTTAGGTTTAGATAAGATTTTTCTTATTACTTTGTTTTATTAAATCTATTTCCAGAGTAAGAGGCTGATTCATTATCAATGTACTGAGATAAACTTTTTTCGGCAGGGTTTAATTTGATGGAGATCACATAAAACAGGGTTAAAACTCAGCAATCCATTCTTACGATCGTTCTCCCAACTTCATCATAAAACTAAAAAATCCCTCTTTACTGTTTTACATTCCGCACATAAAACAAACGTATGTTTAAAAACAAACAAGTGCCCAAAAATGACGAACAGGGAAAAACAAATATTGCACCTTCTGAGACGAGATCCATTGATCCCTCAGCAAGCGATTGCCGATATTTTAGGTATAAGTCGCTCTGGTGTCGCTGGTCATATTATGAATTTAATGAATAAGGGATATATAAAGGGGAAAGGTTATATTTTATCTGATCATAATTATGTGGTAACTATTGGCTCTATTAATATGGACGTTTGTGGTTATGCATCTGCTAAATTAATTTATGAAGATTCTAACCCAGGAAAAGTGAAATGCATACCTGGTGGTGTAGGCAGAAACATTGCTCAAAATATCGCGCTATTGAGTAAAGAATGTCATCTTATTTCTGTTGTTGGTGATGATTTCTATGGCAGTACTTTATTAGATCAGGCCAAACGCGCGGGTGTTAACGTCGATTGCTGTTATAAGCTTTATGGTGAGAATACCTCGACGTATATCTCTTTATTAGATGATGGTGGTGAGATGTTGGTTGCCATCAACGATATGCATATTCTGGAAAAACTGACTCCATCGTTGTTGGTAAGCCATTGTGATCTTATTCAACACGCCGGAGTACTGGTAGTTGACTGCAATTTATCCGAAGAAGCATTGACCTGGTTGTTCACTAACGCCGGAACAGTACCCGTGTTTGTAGATACCGTATCTGCATTTAAAGCGTCTAAAATTAAAAACTGGCTTTCTCATATTCACACCTTAAAACCTAACTGCCTGGAGGCGGAAATATTGAGTGGTATGAAAATCACCCAACCTACTGATGTTCCCGATGTGGCACGGTGGTTTCACGATCAAGGTGTGCAGCGTTTAGTGCTTAGTATGGGCGTAGAAGGTGTTTACTTTAGTGAAAGTGATGGTATGGCAGGTTGGTCACATCCTATCAGTGTCAAGGTTGTTAATGTAACAGGCGCTGGCGACGCGATGATGGCCGGACTGGTGAACTGTTGGCTGGAAGATATGACGCTGGCAGAGAGTGTTCGTTTTGCTCAAGGGTGTTCTGCCCTTACATTATCTTGTGAATTTACCAATAATCCAAACCTGTCAAATGGCAGTGTCCGAAAACTATTGGAATTACAATCATGAAAAATCACGCTATTGGAAATGAATATCTGGATATTTCCCCGGAAGTTGCAGAAGCTTTAGCGGATAACCAACCCGTCGTAGCGTTGGAATCTACGATTATTGCTCAAGGGATGCCTTATCCGCAAAATGTAGAAATTGCGCTACAGGTTGAACAAAAAATCAGGGAAAATGGCGCTATTCCTGCAACAATAGCCGTTATCAATGGACGCATGAAAGCCGGTTTGTCCCATGAAGAAATAGAACTTTTGGGCCGTGAAGGCTACAAGGTTACTAAAGTCAGTCGTCGTGATTTACCATTTGTGGTAGCTGCCGGAAAAAATGGTGCGACCACCGTTGCCTCTACCATGATTATTGCAGAAATGGTGGGGATTAAAATTTTTGCTACCGGTGGCATTGGTGGTGTGCATCGTGGAGCAGAGCATACTTTTGATATTTCAGCCGACTTGCAGGAGTTGGCGAAAACCAGTGTTGCGGTAGTCTGTGCGGGTGCTAAATCCATTCTGGATCTTGGCCTGACAACAGAATATCTTGAAACTCACGGTGTACCGTTAATTGGCTATCAGACCCACTCTTTGCCGGCATTTTTCTGCCGTACCAGTCCATTTTCTGTCAATATTCGCCTGGATTCTCCAGAACAGATAGCCCAAGCAATGGTGATAAAATGGGATACCGGATTACAGGGGGGATTAGTGATTGCTAACCCGATCCCTGAGCAATATGCCATGCCGGAAGCGGAGATTAATGCCGCTATTGAACAGGCGGTGCGCGAATCCATTGAACAGGGAGTGAGTGGAAAGGAATGTACGCCGTTTTTGTTGGCTCGAGTGGTTGAGTTGACCGGGGGAGATAGTCTGTCTGCCAATATTCAGTTGATACTTAATAACGCTGAACTGGCGGCGAAAATTGCTTGTTGTTATTGGGAAAACCGTAGGTGAGGTGAGTTTGGAAAAGTTACTGGTAGAAAACAATGGGGCTCAACTGAGCCCCATTTCAGACCGCTGACAAACCTCGTTGAAAATAACGGGATTTGTTCCTTTCATTGTGAATCATAATGCCATCCATTTTCCTCATTAAGCCAATTTAATCGCCCGACAAGGCGTTATTTTCGCTTCTCCTGCAATGAAATGCTCGCTCTCCAGAGATAAAAACAACAAAGCATTGCGACCAGCAAGGCTATCTTCTTGATATTTTGGGCTGTGGCTGCCAAAAGACACTGTATTTGCACTTTTTGCAACCCACGGAAACGGGCATAGCGGTGCCCGTGATGTTGCTTCGCATCTGCAAAACTACGCTCTATCGTCTCCTTTCGCCGCTTGTAGGTTTTTTTACCCCACTCCGTTAGCCGGTTTTCCCTGGCCTGCTCTTTACTGTCCTCCCAGACATGACGGGTTATCTTTTTGCCCCCTTTGGCCTGCGTACAGGACGCGCGTTTCGGGCAATACTGGCAGATATTCGCCGCGGCCTGATAATGCCGGTATCCCTCTCGGCTGGTTGTTTTATAAATCAACTTTTCGCCCTGAGGGCACACATAGCAGTCCTCCTGCTTGTCATAGGTAAAATGTTTTTTCTGGAAGACGTTCGACCCCTTATTCGGACGGCGGTAACCGATTATCGGCATGACACCTAACTGTTCCGTTAAGTAACAAACCGGGGCCGTAAAATAGCCCGCATCCAACCCAACCGCGAGGGGATTGAGGGCAAAACGCTCTAACTGACGCGTCAAGCGCTTGATAAAAGGCTGGCTATCGTGGACATTACCCGGTGTGGCGTAGGTATCGGTGATAATACCGACTTGCCCATCCACGGTACGGTGGTCAAGGTAAAAGAACCCCCTGGGTTTGTTGGTCCGGTGCATAAACCCGCTTTCCGGATCAGTGGTACTGACCTTCGTCTTTCTCTGCCGTTCCTTTAGGGCTGGCTTCAGGCTTTTTTTCCGGCTGCCGCCCGGTCTTCAGTGACGGCTTTATCCAGTGCATCAAAATAGGCGCCGGGGGGAACCGGCCGCATGACATTCTCCGATTTATGCGGATTGGCACTGGCTTTCAGGTGGGTGCTGTCGGTATAGAGTACGCGTCCGCCCACGAATCCTTTGGCCATCGCCTGTTCAACAATGTGGTCAAAAATCTGCTGGAAGACCGCGGTATGATTGAAACGGCGGCGGCGGTTCTGACTCAGGGTTGAGGCATCAGGGACCTTCTCTGTCAGTCCGAGGCGCAGAAACCAGCGGTAAGCCACATTAACCTGAATTTCCTGAACCAGACGGCGTTCACTGGGGACGCCAAACAAGTAGCCGAGTAACATCATTTTAATCAGCATGACCGGATCGATAGCAGGACGGCCATTATTGTGGCAATACAACGGGGCGACTAATTCGCGGATAAATTCGAAATCAATGGCAGCATCGACTTGACGGACCAAATGATTTTTAGGGACCAGCTCGTCAAGCGAGAGCGTTTCTGGCGGGAAAGTCTGGAGAGGGGGGGGTCTTAACATGGTGGCAAGCTCCGTTGAGTGAACGGAACTTAATTAAAACAAAATGCCGGATAAAAAACCAGCACTTTGTCAATAATCTGCAATGGGGCTCAACTGAGCCCCATTTGTGAATTAGACTTTTTTCTTCAATATCGGTTTCAGGAAACGCGCAGTATGTGATTTCTCACATTCGGATACCTCTTCTGGCGTACCAGAAATCAGAATTTCACCACCACCGCTTCCTCCTTCAGGACCAAGATCCACGATCCAGTCAGCGGTTTTAATCACATCAAGATTATGCTCAATAACCACAATGGTATTTCCTTGATCGCGTAACTGATGCAAAACCGCCAATAATTGCTGAATATCAGCAAAATGCAGACCGGTTGTTGGTTCATCAAGAATATATAACGTCTGTCCAGTTCCACGTTTAGATAGCTCACGCGCCAGTTTTACCCGCTGTGCTTCACCACCTGACAACGTCGTTGCTGATTGCCCCAAACGGATATAAGAAAGACCGACATCTATCAGTGTTTGCAATTTGCGGGCCAGAGCAGGAACAGCATCAAAGAATTCACGGGCTTCTTCGATCGTCATATTCAGGACTTCATTGATATTCTTGCCTTTATATTTTACTTCCAGTGTTTCGCGGTTATAACGCTTACCTTTACACTGATCACAAGGGACATAAATATCAGGCAGAAAGTGCATTTCTACCTTAATAACGCCATCACCCTGACAAGCTTCACAGCGTCCACCTTTAACGTTAAAGCTGAATCGTCCAGGTGTATAACCACGGGCGCGGGATTCAGGTACGCCTGCAAACAACTCACGGACTGGCGTGAATACACCGGTGTAAGTTGCGGGGTTAGAGCGAGGAGTTCGGCCAATCGGACTCTGGTCAATATCAATGACTTTATCGAAATGCTCCAATCCTTGAATATCAATATAAGGCGCAGGATTGATATTGGTCGCGCCATTCAATTGGCGTTGTGCAATGGGGAACAGGGTATCATTTATTAGCGTCGATTTACCGGAGCCGGAGACCCCGGTAATACAAGTAAATAACCCGACCGGTAGGCTGAACGTCACATTTTTCAGGTTATTACCTTTCGCGCCAATCAGCTTCAGTACTTTTTTCGGATCAGCCGGAATACGCTGCTCTGGGATTGCAATTTGCCGTTCACCACTCAGGAATTTACCTGTCAGTGAATCTTTGCTAATCATGATATCTTTAACTGTACCTTCCGCGACGATTTCGCCACCATGCACACCAGCGCCGGGGCCGATATCAATAATATGGTCGGCAGCGCGGATTGCATCCTCATCATGCTCAACCACAATCACAGTATTCCCCAGATTTCGCAAGTGGATCAGCGTTTCCAGCAGACGTTCATTATCCCGCTGATGTAACCCAATAGACGGTTCATCAAGTACATACATTACTCCCACCAAACCTGCGCCAATCTGGCTGGCAAGACGGATACGCTGAGCTTCGCCACCGGACAGGGTTTCGGCAGAACGGGAGAGCGTTAAATAATTCAGACCAACATTAACCAGAAATTTCAAGCGGTCACGGATCTCTTTCAATACTTTTTCGGCAATTTGTGCGCGCTGACCACTGAGCTTGATATTTTGGAAGAAATCCATTGCATGGCCGATACTGAAATCCGAGATTTCCGGTAAAGTTGTATTCTCAATAAATACATAACGGGCTTCTTTGCGTAAACGGGTTCCGTGACAGGAAATACATGAGCGGTTGCTGATATATTTCGCCAGTTCCTCACGAACGGCAGTAGATTCTGTCTCTTTATAGCGGCGTTCCATATTATGCAGTACCCCCTCAAACGGGTGGTTGCGCACCGTGGTATCGCCACGGTCATTGGTGTATTTAAATTCAATGGATTGTTTACCGGAACCGTATAACACCACTTTCTGAATACTGGCACTCAGGGAATTGAAAGGTGCTTCAATATCAAATTTATAATGGTTTGCCAATGAACACAGCATCTGGAAATAGTAAAAATTACGGCGATCCCAGCCCCGAATTGCCCCCCCTACCAGAGAGATATCACCATTCTGGATAACTCTGTCAGGATCAAAAAATTGCTGAATGCCTAAACCATCACAAGTTGGGCAGGCACCGGCTGGGTTGTTAAAAGAAAACAGGCGAGGTTCCAGCTCACTCATGCTATAGCCACATGCAGGACATGCAAAGTTAGCGGAGAAAATCAGTTCTTCAGCCTTATTATCATCCAGATCGGCGACAATGGCTGTTCCACCTGAAAGCTCCAGCGCTGTTTCAAAAGATTCAGCCAGACGTTGTGCCAGATCGGTGCGAACTTTAAAGCGATCAATAACCACCTCAATGGTATGTTTCTTCTGTAATTCCAGTTTGGGGGGATCGGACAGATCACAGACTTCACCATCAATGCGTGCGCGGATATACCCTTGAGCTGCCAGATTATCCAGCAGCTTAGTGTGTTCCCCTTTGCGCTCTTTGACGATTGGTGCCAACAACATCAGGCGATTCCCTTCCGGCAGTGCCAGAACATTATCTACCATCTGGCTGACAGTCTGTGCTGCGAGTGGAACATCGTGATCAGGACAACGTGGTTCACCTACACGGGCAAACAGCAAACGCAGATAATCATGAATTTCAGTAATTGTTCCCACGGTTGAACGTGGGTTATGGGAAGTGGATTTTTGTTCAATGGAAATAGCCGGGGATAGCCCTTCGATATGATCAACATCTGGTTTCTCCATCAGTGACAGAAACTGGCGCGCATAAGCTGAAAGCGACTCAACATAGCGACGCTGCCCTTCTGCATAAAGTGTATCGAATGCCAGAGAAGACTTACCTGAGCCGGACAAACCCGTGATAACTATCAGCTTGTCTCGGGGAATTATCAGATTGATATTTTTGAGATTATGGGTGCGTGCGCCCTGAACTTCGATGTTATCCATGAACCATTTCCCAGATTATTCGTACGTGCATAACTAATAATAAGTGCGTTATTATTACACAGAGTTGACTGATTAGATATACAGTAGTTAAGTGAAATAATGTAATAAGTACATATAAAGTACGGTGAGCTTCGCAAAGTCCGTTCTAATGTGGCTGTGTTTCATTTTTAGCATCGCATGTTAAACTGCATTGCTTATAATTGTAGAAATTCATTTCATCAGGAGTATTCCCAATGGCCAGCAGAGGCATAAACAAAGTTATTTTAATTGGCAACCTGGGGCAGGACCCAGAAGTCCGCTATATGCCAAACGGTGGCGCAGTGACTAACATTACTCTGGCGACTTCTGAAAGCTGGCGCGATAAACAAACCGGTGAGATGAAAGAGAAGACTGAATGGCACCGGGTTGTTTTATTCGGCAAACTGGCGGAAGTCGCGGGTGAATACCTGCGTAAAGGTTCACAGGTTTATATCGAAGGCGCTCTGCAAACCCGTAAATGGCAGGATCAGAACGGCCAGGATCGTTACACCACTGAAGTGGTGGTAAACATGGGTGGTACCATGCAAATGCTAGGTGGGCGTGCGAGCGGCTTTCAGGATAACCAATCGCAAGGCGGTAGCTGGGGACAACCACAGCAGCCACAATCACAACCACAACAATCTCAGCAGTTCAGCGGTGGTGGTACCGCTTCCCGTCCGGCTCAGTCCTTTGCTCCACAAAACAATGAGCCACCGATGGATTTTGATGATGACATTCCGTTCTAGTTTCGACGTTTTTCTTTTTAAAACAAGTAGTTACCAGATTACTTTATGATAACCATAGGCTGTTAAAGTGCCTATTGCAAGCCTGACTTATCCTTATCCAGTAATGGATTTAAACCTTGAAAGAGGAAGGGGAGTGTAGCATGTCAGGAAAAGGCTGGTTGCGGGGAAATAACCTACTTTGCGCCAGCCATTGCAAACCCCATATGATTAAACCTGATTGGTTGAATCTATAGTAGACCACTACAACCCGTGTATTGAGGCAAGCCTCTTCTCTCAGCACACACATAGTAAGCCCGTTCCTGCCTGTCATCTAAGCTGTGGCGAACCAGCAAATAATGCCCAGCAATGAAGGCATGTCCTTCATTGCCGGCATAAACTTGGAATTTATCAAAAGCATGATTCTAATCGGTTAATGCTCTATTAACTAAACCTTTTATATATAAGAATCCGAAAATATTATTATTTTCGGATTCTTGAAGTAATTTCTCTGTAATACTGTTTCCAGCTTCGTTAAATAACATTTCATAATTTTGCTACACATGGCCTTCTTCAACCCATTGTTATATATAGAATTATGAGTAGTATAAGATGTAGCGCTATTTTGGAATCTTATTTAAATCATTTCTTTATTATTCTGTTATATTAGCGATAATATTTTCAGGAATATTATAAATTAAGTTGAATTTATTGGCCTGAAAAGACAGGGCATAACAAAACCAATGCCCTGTGAAAGCTATGATTATCAGGAAAAAGAGTTAACGAATTCCACCATATTCTTTACTGATCTCTTTTGCTGCACGGATAACCAAGGCGCCAAGTTCAGTGACGCGATCATCGGTGATCCGAGATACAGGACCGGAAATAGAAATAGCAGCGAAGGCTTCGTGATGCTCATCATAAATACAAGCGGCAATACAGCGCAGACCCAAAGCATGTTCTTCATCATCGAATGAATACCCTTGTTTGCGTGCTTGTTCCAGATTTTCTTTTAAACCTGAAGGGGTTGTCTTGGTATGTTGCGTGTAAGCATGAAGCCCTTTTTTATGCAGTAACTGAACCCGTTGGTTATCTGATAGTGTTGAAAGGAATGCTTTTCCTGCCCCGGAAGCATGCATAGGCAATTTGCCGCCAATAGGTGCGGACATTCTCATCAGGGCATTACACTGCACCTGATCGACAATAACCGCTTCATATTCACTGTGATCAAGAATAGCCAGATTGACGGTTTCACCGGAATCTTCCATCAGGCGGCGAAGGATAGGGTGAATAAGTGCCAATAGATTTCGGCTCTGTAAGAAACTGCTGCCGACAATAAACGTGTGTGAACCGATAACCCACAACCCTAAATCGCCAACCTGACGAACAAAACCGTGCTGTTGCAAGGTGGTCAAAAGGCGGTGAGTGGTGGAGTTGGGTAATCCGGCTTGTTGTGCTAAATCAGTCAGCGCGATACCGCCGGGTGACTCGGAAATAGATTCCAAAAGATTAAGCCCACGACTTAATGACTGTACCTGCCCGTTAGCAGCAGCATTATTCGTCGTAATCTTAGTTCGTTTTGTTTTTTTACTGGTAACGGCAGTGCTCATTGAAATGCCCTCTGAATCATAAGATGGAATTCATTTTCATTTTCAATTATGAACGATAAACCTGAAAAACACTCATCCGATGTGTGGAGAATGTTATCTGTCACTTCTTACGTACTATGTATAGATCTGATTTCTGTGCGCTGCCTGTGTTCACTATTTATTTACAATAACGCCGAATAAGATAGTTTTTAATCCCGTAAAATTGATGGTTGTAATTAAAACCAGTCAAAAAATAAGATATCAGAATGATTGATTAATTTGATGAATTAAATAGTAGATAAATAATAATTTATGATATTTAATAATTCCATTGTGTAAGTGTTATTAAGAGATAATATAAAAAATTAATAATTTATTTTGGTGAAAATATTAAATTGATTTAGTAAAGATAATATGATGAAATAATTTACGAATATATTATTTAATTTTTACATGAATAAAGTTAATTTGCTTTTATGTATTTCTGCAATTAAAGTCATCTATCTCCATTATTAATCGATTGTTTTTATATATAACCATAATTGTTCTGTGGGAGTTGTTTTATGTATTTAATATATTCAGGATTGATATTATTACTGCTTGGCAATTAATTTTGTTAATATATTTATGATATAATTCATTCTTGTAATTAAGTCCGTGTATGAAGTGTAAAATAATTCTTCCAGCAAATAATTTTGAAAATAATATATGTTTCTTGATTTATCGATAGCCTGTAACTAAGAAAGTATAAGGGGCTTTTTATTGGGTAATAATAAATTTAAAAACCACCGATAGCCCGAAAAGGTAAATATAGATAACTGATTGATATTTATCGCCTTTAAAACACGAATTTTTTGGCTGCTTTATCGCCAATGTCAGTCACCGGAGTGTGATGTAGTTAATGGGGACACTGTAGATATGAAAAATAATAATTTTAAAGTGGCTGGCAATTTTCTCTGTAATTATAAGGTTTATCAGGGAGATAGTAATGGCAGGGTTATTGTATTGTTACCGGCTATTGGTGTGGAAATCAGGAAATATGAAACTCTGATACAACAACTGGCAAAAGAGGGTTTTCAGGTTGTGACTGCTGATATGCCAGGTTATGGAGACAACCAACCTAAACCCAGCAGGGAAAATGATTATAACTATTCCGATCTGCTGCGGGATTATCTTCCCACAATGTTGGACAAGGCTATTCAATTAAATAGCAAGGAAATTCCTATTGTATTTGGTCACAGCCTTGGAGGGCATATTGCGACGCTTTTTGCCTGCTCAACTGACCGGCCTTTTTCTCTGTTTTGTGTGGCAACCGGGAGTGTGTGGTATAAGAATTGGCAGGGAATGGGGCGGATACAGATGATAAAAGCTGCTGTTATTTTTAACATTCTGACTGCGTTATATGGTTATCTCCCTGGGAAAAAGATTGGTTTTGGTATAAGAGAAGCTAAGGGGTTGATGCGGGACTGGTCCAGAACTGTCTGGACAGGGAATTATAACCATATCAGTGCTTATAAAGGTAAAAGGAATAAGAATTTATCCAAAGCGGTTTATATTTGTTTTAAAGAAGATAATTGGGCGCCATTAAAATCTGCCAAATCATTAGCAAGTCTTATATCTAACGCAAAAGTTAGTGAAATAACCTCGTCTCTTAAGGGGAATCCTCATAGTGCCTGGATTAAACAGCCAGAAGAGATTATTGCGATCATGAAGAGAGAAATGATGGAGAATAGAAATGATTAATACATTGAAAATTCTGCGTTGGGAGTTTCTGGGGTTGTTTTTTATCAGTTTATTTCTGACCTGGCAGCTTGAGAGTTATATCAATTGGTGGCAATTTATTGTGTTATTCTTTATGATTGATATTATCGGCTATTACCCAGGACGGATCTGGAGCTTGCTGAATAAGAAAGAGGTTCCGCCACCTGTTTTTTATACTGTTTATAATATTTGCCACAATTTATTCACGCTTAGTATGAT
Organism: Photorhabdus thracensis; assembly: GCF_001010285.1. Classification (GTDB taxonomy): domain Bacteria; phylum Pseudomonadota; class Gammaproteobacteria; order Enterobacterales; family Enterobacteriaceae; genus Photorhabdus; species Photorhabdus temperata. The sequence goes on from NZ_CP011104.1 coordinate 1,397,216, forward strand.
TACTTTGCTCTGGCTCTTGTTATTTCAGGATAATTACAGTGTTATTGCGTTATTTGTCCATATTTGCCTGGATCGAGGTGTACTGGGAAATTTTCCTAAATTATTTATTAATGTATTTAAACAGCCAACCGTTCATTAAAATGAAGCATTACAGAGAGATAATTTTATCTGAATAGGAATTTATATCATGGGCTTAATTAAACAAGCATCGGAAATAGAAATGCAGGCAAAAGATTGGGGATTGGACGAATGGTTTACTGAACAGGTAGAGGTTGAAAAAAGACAAAAAACCAATCATGCCAATGATCCTAAACTAACCTATTTACCGGGTGATTTGCGGGAGTCTCTGATTAGGGAGCTTTCTTTTAAATCGATTTCAGAATATGAAGCGACTAAGGCATTACTGCTGCTTGCAGATAAGGCACCTGACAATATCAACTTTGATTATATGCTAACCCAGATATTTGACGAAGGCAGACATGCCAAATTATTCAGGGAACATCTGGTTAGAATAGGTTTTGCGGATATCGCCAATGTGGCTGGAAAAATGGAAAGCCTCTTATGGGGAAAAATGACCCATATGCTGGAAACATTGAGAACCTATTTTGACAAGTGGGTGGTATTGAAAAATGACTATATCGCAGGTGTGCTGATCATTACTGTTGTTCTGGAAGGGGTGCTGGCACCAACTTCAGAACTCAGTGAGATCAAATGGCGTCCTTTTGATATTGTAGCCGCCGAGACTCAGGCCAGAGCTAACGCCGATGAATTAAGGCATCTGACCGTGTGTGCAAACATTGTCAAAATGGCACTCGAAAATGACAGCTCTCTAAAGCAACCAGCTTTTGAGTGTATAGAAGAAGGATTGGCGTTATGGAATCAGGTCTCTGTTGATGACCTGTTTGTGGAGCGTGAAATGTTCTATCAGCGGGGTATGCAGAGCAATTTGCGCTTTATTGAAGGCTATGAGTTGGCGCCTGGGATGTTGTTGTCCGATTCTACCGTGGAATCTCGCCTTGAGCTGTCTCATTCTTTGGTTGAACAGATGCAACAATCCCGCCTTGAGTACATGGGTTTAGTGTAGATATCAGGCTTATTCAGTGGGTTGTTTGAATAAGCAAAGGAGAGTTGAAAATGACAGATATTGTTGAAGAGCTCAGGAAAAACAGCGGGAAATATCAGCATTTGACGCCTGATAGGTTGAAGAGATTGTTATTGGATTCTGAAGCCGCTTCACAATGCCTACGCTTGGTGGCTCAATCCAGCATCGAGGGGCTTAATCAGGTGGGTAAGACTATTCGTGAAGTCTCTTCATGGCTTCCCTCTGTCGGTATTGCCTTAACCATGCATAATCATATTGTACTGGCTTGCAGTAAGTTTCCCGATTTATTCGAAGATAACAACACATTATTGAATAAAGTGATGACTTCAAAAGCGTTGGTTGCTTCTGCTTTTGCTGAGGGGCTGCCTGGAGCGAATATTTTTATGCCATCACTTAAAATGCATTCTAAAGGAGGAAAACTATTGGTTAATGGTTCGAAGAAACCCTGTTCTCTGTCTTCGATTGCGGATTATTACGTATTATCGGTTTGCGATATAGATAATGACAATGAAATGAGAGTCGTGTTGGTTTCTAAATCGGTGCAGAGTATTAAGGTTATTCCTTTCTGGCGGTTAGGGATTTTTACTGAAAGTGATAATCAAGAAGTCAAATTTTCGGATACTGAAGTTTCATCAAAACGTCTTTCTCATTATAAAGGACTTGAGCAGCAAGCAGTTCTTTCCTACGGTTTATCGCTATTTAATTATTTTGCCGCTAATACTTACTCTGGTGTTTTGGGTGGGCTTGCTCGTTTTATTCCTGAGAAAGTGGCAGAACAGCAGTCCATTAAATATTCCCTGACCCAAGCTGATTATAAGATTAATGTTATTCTCGATCAGATGCTGACGATAGCTTTCTATGCTAGTCAGGATGCAAACGCCGTCTATAAGATCCTCGCGTTACGTTATACCTTGGAAAAGATCCTTGAAGAAACCGCCAATTTCATATTCCGATGTTGCGGTGGAATTAAGGTGATGACAACACCAGAAATTATGAGTTTCTATTCCGCTGTACAGTTATTCAAATTTCATCCTGTAGGAGAATTCCAGATGATTAACCAAATAATGCAGCCAGCTTAATGATTTTTTAGATCCCTTATTTATAACTCAAGAATTTTCCCATGCTGTTTACAGCATGACTTTGTGCACCTAAAAAAAGAGAGAGAACTATGTTTGTTAATCAATATCGTGAGAGTTTATTAAACTCTGTGGGCCTTGAACTGGATATTAAGTCTGCTGAAAATAACCGGCTTACATTATCGGATGGCCGGGTTGTTAAAGACTTTTTGGCTCAATATGGTGCATTGCCATTTGGGCATAATCCTGATTTCGCTATCACCGAAGTCAGCAAGTTCATTGAAAATAAAGAACCTATCTTCTTTCAGCCCAATATTCACAAAAAGGTACGGTTATTGGCTGAAATGCTGGCAGAACAAATAGACAAGGAGAAATACACCCACTGTACTTTTACTAACAGTGGTGCTGAGACGGTAGAAGCGGCAATTAAGTTTGCACGCCTGGTAACCGGCAGAAAAAGTATTTTGAGTCTGAATCGCAGTTTCCACGGTAAAACCTACTCGGCATTATCCGCTACCGGCTCAAATCGGTTTAAAGCTGATTTCATTTACGATGATAAGCTGTATGAACATGTTGATAGCGAAAACCTGGATGAAATAAAAACAAAGCTGGAAAGCCGGGAATTTGCCGCATTTATCGTTGAACCGGTACAGGGAGAAGGTGGAATGAAAGTGATTCCATCGGATACGCTCTCCAGTATTTTGCAACTGTGTAAGGCTAATGGCACGTTGTCAGTATTTGATGAAGTTCAGACTGGCATCGGCAGGTTGGGGGCATTCTGTGCGGCCACGCTCTACTCCCTGAAACCGGATGTGATCCTGTTTTCTAAGGCGTTGGGTGCGGGTATCTCGCCTATTGGTGCAATGTTATATTCAGATGAACTTTATGTTTCCGAGTTCGATAAGAAACACAGCTCCACGTTTGCCAATAATGTTCTGGCAGCGACAATGGGGATTGCCGTCATCCAGCATCTGGCGAAAGATAGTGGTAAGGCGTTAACGCATGTTCAGGAAGTCAGCAATTATGTTGATGAATGTCTTGAACAATTGGCCGCTAAATACCCGACACTTTTTTACTGGCAAGGTGCCGGCTTGATGCGAGGTCTGGAAATACAGGACAGTAAAGCTGTTTCCAACATATTTATCAATTTCAGCCAACGAAGCGGTGGTCTGGCTTACATTATTTGTAGTTTCTTATTGAAACACTATGGCATTTTCACCATGCCATTGATGTCCCGTCCTTGTTCTGTACGTTTTGAGCCGCCGCTTAACGTTGCCAAAGAAGATATTAAAGCGTTTTTCACGGCTTTTGATGAGGTCTGTAAACTGGTCCAGAATGGGCGATATGACATTCTGTTTTCACACTTGATAGACCTGTCTGTTGCGGATCTTCCGCCACCGTCGGTCAGTTATCCAATTTCAAGAAACAGCAATGTTGCTCAGATTAAAACGCCTGTGCCGCAATTGATTGAAGGTAAGAAATTCGCTTTCCTGATTCATACCACTTCAGTCAATGAGCTTGCGCATTCCTATTGTCTGTCAATAAAGGAGAATTACACACCGGAGCAACAGAAACAGCTCGGTAACTGGATCACGGAGGTTTCTGCGATTGATTTCAATCCTGATATCGCGGTTGAGTTTGGTGTCGAAAGCTCAACGGCATACGCTAATGGTATGCTTCTTTTCTCACCTATCAGCCCCGAAGATATGATGGCATTGTCGGTGAAAGAACGGACGGTGTTGATGAAGGAGTATTTTGATATAGCAGAGAAAAATGGTGCTGAAATAGTCGGATTAGGCGCTTATACATCAGTGATTACTAATGGTGGTAACAGCTTGGTGAATAATCGGCAGGGTCGGATAGTGACTAACGGCAATTCTCTGACGGCAATGGCGGTGGTTGAGGGTATTCGTTCAATGTTGGCTGAAAATGCGTCCCAGCAAACGTTGGCGGTCGTGGGAGCCAGAGGTTCTGTAGGCAGGCTTTCTGTTACCGGTTTAGCCCATAACTTTGGTCGGATTATCCTGGTTAGCCGACCCAATAAAGCACGCATTTTGCTTTCTGAACTGACCAAGGCGCTTCTCTCCACGGTGTTAAAAACTCACGATATTATCCAGCCGGATTCTGTCATGGATAAGATGAGAAAATGGCTTTTTAAACAAAATCCCGGTGTCACCGATGCCTGTCTGTTACATCAGCAAGTTCTTGAAGTCATTGGCACCTTTGGTTTAGAAGCGATAGAGAATTATGAACAATCTTTGAGTCAGGCTGACTTTATCGTATCAGCAACCAGTGAAGGCAAGCCTTTCTTGAATACGCGTTACTTGAAAGATTCCGCGATTATTTTTGATGCGGCCAGACCATTCGATTTCATTCGTGACGGTAACCATCACGTTTATGAAGGCGGTTTAGTCTATCAGCCTGAGAAAGTCACTTACAGCGATTGCAATCTGATCGATGTCCCGGCGGGAGTCAATCTGGCTTGCTTGTCGGAAACCATCGCTGTGGCGCTTGAGCAGGTGAGTGTTCATCAAAGCATCGGCAAGTCTATTGATTACAATGACGCATTAGCCATCCGGGATATCGCCAGGAAGCATGGGTTCATCCCAGTCCAGTATGCCCCGAAGAATCAAGGTGAACGTTATGAGTATGTTGCCTGATGTTCCCCAGGTTATTACCACCGGGAACGCTCAGGATGTTCTTGGCAACAGTCATCTTAGAAAAGTGCTCTGCTATGCAAAGCACCCGTTGAGTAGTCTGTTGTTCAATAGTGAAACACAGTGGTTTACGAATCAGAAGGGAGCGATTGGTTTCTTCCAGGACAAAAACCTACATATGTGTGTGGGTGGCATCTTGGCGCCTGACGAAGAACGTGCTGCACTTTTACAGTTATTTCTCAATTTCATCAGAGAAAAACGGGCTTTCCCGGTTTTTCTACACGGTGATGAGAGTGACTTTGTGTTATTGAAGAATAATGGCTTTTCTGTGAACCAGCTTGGGGCCAGTTATTCACTGAGCCTTAATGGATATAGCATGACAGGCAAGCGGTTTCAGCAGCTTAGAAATAAAATCAGCAAATCCAGAAGGGCAGGAATTTCTGTTCGAGAGATAAGCTCGCAAGAGGAATATTATCGGCTAAAACCACAACTAGAACAGATTAATCAGCTTTGGTTGAAAGAAAAACATGCGAAAGCCCTGAAAAAACTGGTGATTGATTTCAACACCGTGGAAGTGAATTCAGGTGAGCACAGAGTCTATATTGCAACTCGGGGAGAACAGATTCAGGCATATATCGTCTATAGTTACACTTGGGGGGAGACATCGGGGTGGTTTCATAATCTATCCCGAAAGAAACCGGATATACCCGACGGCACTATGCAGTTTATTAATGAAACCGCGATTAATGACTTCCTGGAAGAGGGGACAGTTTCCTACCTTCATTTAGGTTTCACCCCATTGGTGGAGTTTGGTAAGGAGAGGAACTTCAATGATTCGGCAATCTTTCATAAAGTTGCCAAATGGTTGTCATCAAAAGGCGGCATTGTTTATCCTGCCGCTTCGCAACGTCAATATAAAATGAGCTGGCGGCCGTCGTTAATTGAACCGGAATATATCGCTTTCCCCAAGGGAAAAGCCATGAAAGCATTATGGTCAACATTGCGGACGACCAATAGTATTTGATGTTGTAAAAAAGTCTTCTTTTAACGTTGAACAACAGGTGATCAGAATGGTGTTGAAAATGCCGGAATGATCACCTGCTTATTGATAGGCTTTATTCAAACAAACACTGATGAAGCGTTTGAACAATTTGTTCTGCGTCGTTGCCTTGGACAAGCAGGCACAAGTTATGGTTGCTGGCGCCGTGACTGATCATACGGAGATTGAATCTTTCCAGCGCACTAAAAACCTGTTTTCCTAATCCACTGGTTTGAGAAAGTTGATTACCAATAATCGCCACCAGCGCCAAATCTTCTTCCACGTCAACCCTGCACAGCGTTGAAAGCTCAGTCATCAGTGCATTGGTCAGCAAACTGCCATTTGTGCTGGTGGAACCGGTAGTATCAAGTGTTAATGCCACATTCACTTCAGACGTGGTGATCAAATCCACGGAGATGTTATGACGTGACAGGATGGTAAATATTTCAACCAAAAATCCCTGTGCGTGTAACATTTTCAGGCTGTGCAATGTCAGTAATGTTTGTTGCCGGCGCAGGGTGATAGCACGGAACCGGGGTGGCGCTTCCGTCGTATCGCAAACCAGTGTACCGCCAGCCTGGGGATTTTTACTGGAACCAACAAATACTGGAATACCACAGCGAATAGCCGGAAACAGCGTTGCCGGGTGCAGGACTTTAGCACCAAATGTTGCCATCTCAGCCGCTTCATCAAAGGCAATTTTATCAATTCGTTGGGCAGCCGGAACGACTCGTGGGTCAGTAGTGTAAATCCCCGGAACATCTGTCCAGATATCAACACGCTTCAGGTTGAGGGCTTCTCCCAACAGTGCCGCAGTATAGTCACTGCCACCACGTCCCAGTGTGGTGGTACAGCCTTTCTCTTCACGGCCAATAAAACCTTGAGTGACAATCAGAGTATTTTTCAGATGAGGTAAGAGATGTTCAGTTGCCAGTATTCTAAGCTGTGTGTTGTTTGGTTCTGCACGACCAAAGTGATCATCGGTACGCATAATTTTGCGAATATCAAACCATTCGGCATCGGTACCACGCTGGCGAAGCAACTCAGTAAACAACAGCGTAGACATCAGCTCTCCGTGGCTGACTATTTCATCTGTCAGTACATCCGAAGTTGTCAGCGATGCTGTTTCAGAAAGCGTTTTAATATTTTCCAGCAAGCGGTTGATTTCCTGACGAATAACATCAGATATGTGCAAACGATCAGCAATCGCATCTTGAATGGTTTGGATCTGTTTCAGATAGTCAGCCCGTTTATCCGCATCGCAGCCTTCCGCCAGCGCAATTAATAGGTTAGTCATACCAGCAGAAGCAGACAGTACAACGATACGAACTTCTTTATTTGCCAGTACGATATCTGCACTGCTATTCATGGCATCGAAATTTGCCACGCTGGTACCACCAAATTTTGCGACGACATACCCGCCGGTTTCTGGGAAAAGGGATGAAACAGAACTCATTGCGATAACCTTATGTTGACTGGATGGAATTTTAGAAATATCGGGTTAACCGGTTTGAGTCAATGTAGTGAAGGGTTATATCAATATCTTTCATGATGATAGGAGAATCATAAAAGAAATTGAGGATAGCAGAGAAGAATAACTATTTTTTATACACCTTAGTAAATAGAGCTAGAAAAACTTAATTGTTTTGACCAATATCATCGATTAAAGGAAAGGGGGCTTCAATCACAGAATTACGGGTTACAATCTTTCTTTACCTCCAATTATTTACAGTCAATTGATAGAGAGCATAGCCATGAAAAATATCAATCCTAGTCAAACCTCAGCCTGGAAGGCATTAGAACAGCATTTTGCGCAGATAAAAAGTATTCACATACGTGAGTTGTTTGAACAGGACAAAGATCGTTTTGCTAAGTTCTCCGCGATGTTTGATAACCAGATGCTGGTGGATTTTTCAAAAAACCGCATCACAACTGAGACATTGGAAAAGTTACAGGCGCTGGCGAAAGAGACGGATGTCGCCGGGGCTATTCGCAGCATGTTCTCCGGTGAGAAAATTAACCGTACTGAAGATCGCGCTGTACTGCATATTGCTCTGCGTAATCGCAGCAATACCCCGATTATTGTTGATGGGGAAGATGTTATGCAGCAGGTTAATGCTGTGTTGGCAAAAATGAAAAATTTCAGTCAGCGCGTGATTAATGGTGAGTGGAAAGGCTATACCGGTAAAGCGATGACTGATGTTGTGAATATCGGTATCGGTGGTTCCGATCTCGGCCCTTATATGGTGACTGAAGCGCTGAAACCCTATAAAAATCATTTGAATATGCATTTCGTTTCTAATGTTGATGGGACCCATATCGCGGAGACCCTGAAAGCGCTTAACCCGGAAACGACGCTCTTTCTGATTGCTTCCAAGACGTTCACTACTCAGGAAACAATGACCAATGCTCACTCTGCCCGTGACTGGTTTCTGAAAACTGCCGGTGATGAAGTGCATGTTGCGAAGCATTTCGCTGCGCTTTCCACCAATGAGCAGGAAGTTAAGAAATTCGGTATTGATACCCAAAACATGTTTGAGTTCTGGGATTGGGTGGGTGGTCGTTATTCATTATGGTCGGCGATTGGCTTGTCTATTGCGCTCTCTATTGGGTTTGATAATTTTGAACAACTGCTCAGTGGCGCACACGCAATGGATCAGCATTTTGCCCATACCCAGTTTGAGCAGAATATCCCCGTATTACTGGCGCTGATTGGCATCTGGTACAACAATTTCTTTGGCGCGGAAACTGAAGCGATTCTGCCATACGATCAGTACCTACATCGCTTTGCAGCATACTTCCAGCAGGGCAATATGGAGTCCAATGGTAAATATATTGACCGCAATGGCTGCCCAGTGGATTACCAAACCGGTCCGATCATCTGGGGAGAGCCGGGAACCAATGGTCAGCATGCTTTCTATCAGCTTATTCACCAGGGCACTAAACTGATCCCTTGCGATTTTATTGCTCCGGCGATCAGCCATAACCCATTGAGTGACCATCACAACAAATTGTTATCCAACTTCTTCGCTCAGACAGAAGCGTTGGCATTCGGTAAAACCCATGGGCAAGTGGATGCTGAATTTGCCGCCAGTGGTAAAACTGCGGTTGAAGTCGGGCATGTTGCACCATTTAAAGTGTTTGAAGGAAACCGTCCGACGAATTCCATTTTGTTGCGTGAAATTACCCCATTCAGTTTGGGTACGTTGATTGCCATGTATGAGCACAAAATATTTGTACAAGGGGCGATTCTCAACATTTTCACTTTTGACCAATGGGGAGTTGAGCTGGGTAAACAACTGGCTAATCGTATTTTGCCAGAACTTGAGGATGGTGAAGAGGTTGCCGATCACGATAGCTCGACAAATGGGTTGATTAACCGCTTTAAAGCATGGCGTTAATCACTTATTCTGAATCAGGGACTTAATTTGTATAAGCGAATTATGTTGATCATAATTCGCTTATTTTTGGCAAGCATTATTTACAGAATTTGTCATAACTTTTTATTCTATATACCTACAACGTGGTATTCTCAGTGCCCATCAATTGTACGACCGGATAAAAGAAATTTGTCCTAATGGAAAATCGCATGTTAACTGACTCGATCTTAACAACGGCGCCTATTCAGTGGGTTTCGGTGGATTCATCCGGCTTGCCTGATGAGATTTCAGACTGGCTGATGGAGTTGGGGTCAATGACCCACCGTTTTGAACAATACTGTGACCATGTTCATGTTATACCATTCAGAGAGTCTTTTATCACAGTGAAAGAACTTTTCGATGAAAGTGAGCATTTGCCAACTTGTCAGAGATACTGGCTGCGTGAGGTCGTGTTATACGGTGATAATATTCCTTGGTTATTGGGAAGAACATTAATTCCTGAAGCAACATTAACCGGTCCTGATGAAAGTCTGGTTGATTTAGGAACAGTCCCACTTGGGCGATATCTTTTTAGTAGCAATAAATTAACACGGGATTATATTCATGTAGGGCAACAGGGGAAACGTTGGGCAAGGCGATCATTGCTGAGGTTATCAAGCAAACCATTATTATTAACGGAAGTCTTCTTGCCTGAATCACCTGTATACAAAAAATAAAATTCAAACAAGGGGGAAACAGAAGTGGCGGGAAGTATGACGCAAAGTAAATGGCAGGCCTATTGCCGTTTAGTGCGTATTGACAGACCCATAGGTTCGTTATTGTTGTTATGGCCAACATTTTGGGCTTTATGGATTGCCGGGAAAGGTATTCCGGATATGCACATATTGTTGGTCTTTACTGCCGGTGTGTTTCTGATGCGTGCAACAGGATGTGTCATTAATGATTTTGCTGACAGAAAATTTGATGGTTATGTCGAACGTACAAAGGCACGTCCCCTGCCCAGTGGTGCTATCAGCGAGAAAGAGAGTAAGATCCTGTTTGTCGTACTGGCGCTGATTTCTTTCGGGCTAGTTCTGGCGCTTAATAAGATGACTATTTGGTTGTCAGTCGTTGGGTTGGCGCTGGCCTGGTTTTATCCCTTTGTTAAACGGTTCAGTCATCTTCCTCAGTTTGTATTGGGAGCAGCTTATGGCTGGTCTATCCCAATGGGATTCGCTGCGGTTAGTGAGTCCTTACCATTAGAATGCTGGCTGTTATTTCTGGTTAACATCTTGTGGTCGGTTATTTATGATACGCAGTATGCCATGGTCGATCGTAACGATGATCTGAAAATTGGTGTTAAGTCTACTGCTATCCTGTTTGGTCGTTTCGATAAACTGATTATTGGTTTACTACAACTTGCTATGTTGCTGGTTTTGCTGTTGGTGGGTTATATGATGAATCTGGGCGGCATCTACTATTGGTCATTATTGCTTGCCGGTGCCTTATTTATTTATCAGCAGAAACTGATTGCAGGTCGGGAAAGAGAACTTTGTTTCCAGGCATTCCTCAATAATAACTATGTTGGTGTGGTGTTATTTTTGGGTATTTTCTTCAGTTACGTTTGATATATCGGGTGATAATGGGGAAAACCCATTATCACCCGGATGTTAAAAATTACACTTCTTTAGTTGTCTCTTCTGCATCGTTGTGTTCAGCCGGCAAACTGACACTCTCAATAGTCAGACGGATTTCAGGTGACATCAGCTCACTCAATACCTGATACAGCTCCTGAGTATTTGCTGTAATCACATCACCACTATCACTGATATACCCTTCTTCACGCAGTGTATTTACTGATGTGGTGAATACCGCCTTATCGAAAAATTCAGGTGCATTAATGCCATGCAATACCGACAGACGCTGTGCCAATATTCGGCTCTCTTTTTCCAGCGCGCCCCGGCTGATATCCGGGTTGGCATTCAGTAAAGAGAGGGTGATGGCATAACGTTGTAGTGTTTCGCGGACACCGGCTGCCAGCAATTGCAATGGGCGAATACGCGCTGGATTCAACACCAGCATACCTTGCTCTTTGTTGCAGATAAGGCTCTGGCGGGTAAGCTCATTAACCAGGATATTAACCACTTCCCGCAGATCTGCTTTGCTATAACGTATAAACAGTTCTGCTTTGAGCAGAGGATAAATGATTTCTACCTGACTTAGTAACGCTTCACGGCTGATACGGCGATGATCAATAACGATGCAGGCAATCAGTGATGGCAGTACCAATAAATGCTGGATATTGTTGCGGTAGTAGGTCATCAGAACTGCACGCTCACGCGGCAGGATAATGATGTCGCCCATACTGTCTTTGTCTACCTCGAACTTATCCATTTGCAGAGCGTGTTCTAACAACTCTTCTGCGGTTTTCTTTGGCACAGTAACATCGGTTGTATAAGGCGCGTTGCGCATGAGCTGTATATAACAGTCCAGTTGCTCAAGCAGTTGCTCACGAGTAAGTGCTCGCTGACGTGATGACAGCAGGGCAGTTGAACACAGGTTGATTGCGTTAGCAGCCGCGGCATTATTGATGTTCACCATAATTTTCCCGGCCAGCTTACTGACTGTCGGGGTAACCCATTCGGGACGGTGAAACTCTATTGGGTCAATAGAATCACGCCAGTCAGGAACATGGTGATTAAGATACTGGATCAACGGGATAGGTTCACCAAAGTTTACATAGCCTTGCCCCAGATTACGAAGCTTACGCAAACCGCGTATCATCTGGAAAAAACTCTCTTTCTCTTTGGTTGCTCCCCGCAGCTCTTTGGCATAGGTGGCAACTTCCATCACATGTTCGTAACCGATATAAATTGGCACGATAGTGATTGGGCGTGATTCACCTCTCAACATTGCTTGTAACGTCATGGTCAGGGTGCCCGTTTTGGGATCAAGCAAACGACCTGTCCGGGAACGACCACCTTCCATAAAGTATTCAACAGAATAACCGCGTGCAAATAACTCCCCCAGATATTCACGAAATATCGTGGAGTAGAGTTTATTACCTTTAAAAGTGCGGCGGATGAAAAATGCACCAAGGCGGCGGAATATCGGCCCTGCCGGCCAGAAATTCAGGTTAATGCCTGCGGCGATATGGGGCGGCACCAAACCCTGATGGTAAAGCACATAGGAGAGCAGCAGATAATCCATATGACTACGGTGGCAGGGCGCATAAACCAGTTCGTGACCATCTTGCGCCAGACGACGGATGCGTTCAGCATTGTGAACATTGATCCCTTGGTACAGACGGTTCCAAGTCCAACCAAGTACACGATCTGACAACCGTACCGCTTCATAAGAGAAATTCGCGGCAATCTCTTCCATCATGTTAATAGCATTCTGTTGCGCTTTCTCATGGGAGATCTTCTTACTGCGGGCCTCATCAGTGACGGCTTTTTCTATTGCTTTTGAAGCCAGCAGCTTATTAAACAGCTCCTGACGAACAGGCAGGCGTGGACCAACAGCCGCCAGGCGTTGGCGTGAATAGTGCATTCGTGCCACGCGAGCCAGCTTATGAGCAATTGTCTTGTCTGTGCCATGCTCAGTTGCCATATAACGCAGAGATACTGTGTTTGAAAAACGGACAAAACTGTCCCGGCCCAGCCAGAGAATGGCGAAGAATTTCTGGATACCATTAAGTAGCCGCAGATGTGGGGTGCTGTGCCCTTCACGTCCAGGGGAACGACCAAACATGACAGAAACTGGCAGCATTTGAATATCCAGGTTTGGATTATTACGATGCAGATCCAGATAAGCATGGAAAATTTTTACGGATTCCTGCTTTGGCGCGCAATAGCGGAATACGCGTGGGCCATTGTCGATAAATACATAGCCCGGAAGCTCAGTATCACCTATCTCCAGTGAGTTTAAAGGGTCCGGCAGATCCTGCTCAAGACATTGCTGACGTAATGTCAGTAAGTCTGCTTTGGAATGATACGGCAATACGTATAGAATAGGGCGTGTCGTATCGAGCCGTAATTCGGTAATGGGATCTGTAGGGATAAGTTTGCTCTTTACCAGTATTTTTAGTGGTAAATTCAATAATTTATAATATATTTTACGCCAACCTGACATAAATAACTTGAAGCCTCCTGTTAGCAATATGTCGCAAGCATACCAGAAACAGGTGTTGAGATCTGTTATGTTAAGACGAGAATAAAAGTTAAAAGTGATAAATAACCCCATATTTGGTGTGAATAACTTATGGCAAATCAATCCAAGGGACTGACCCGTATCATCAAAGCAACCGTATATTCGATGAAAGGTCTCAGGGCTGCGTGGCAAAATGAAGCGGCTTTCCGACAGGAAATAATCATATCTATATTAGCGGTAATTGTTGCATTTTATCTGGATATCAGCGCAATTGAACGCATTTTACTGATTGGTTCAGTGATGCTGGTGGTGATTGTGGAGATCCTGAACAGTGCTATTGAAACTATCGTTGATCGTATTAGCAATGAATTTCATGAACTGTCCGGTCGGGCAAAAGATATGGGATCAGCGGCGGTCTTTCTGACGATGATACTGTCGTTAATCGTCTGGAGTACCATTCTCTGGCGCTATTTTGTGACCTGATTTAGTTTAATAATGAGTCATTATACTATATTGGGCTGATTTTCTGCCTTGGCAGGTTCCCAATCGCTATTTACCTGTATATACTCACAGTTTGACTGTATAAACACACAGGGGGCGAAATGAAAGCACTTACCGTAAGACAGCAGCAGGTTTATGACTTGGTGCGTGACCACATTTCGCAAACGGGTATGCCACCGACGCGTGCTGAAATTGCATCACGTCTTGGTTTCCGTTCACCTAATGCGGCTGAAGAGCATTTAAAAGCATTGGCTCGCAAAGGGGTGATAGAGATTGTTGCCGGGGCATCCAGGGGTATCCGTTTGCTGCTAGAAGAATCTGGTTTACCGTTGATTGGTCGTGTAGCCGCAGGTGAGCCACTGTTGGCACAGGAGCACATTGAAAGTCATTATCGGATTGATCCTGCACTGTTTAAGCCAAGTGCGGATTTCCTGTTGAGAGTCAGCGGTATGTCCATGAAAGATATTGGGATTATGGATGGTGATCTGTTGGCTGTGCATAAAACACAGGATGTTCGTAATGGACAGGTTATTGTTGCCCGTATTGAAGATGAAGTAACTGTAAAACGTTTTAAACAGACTGGAAATAAAGTTGAATTGTCGGCAGAAAACCCTGAGTTTAAGCCAATCGTGGTGGATCTGTGTGAACGGAGCCTGACAATAGAAGGATTAGCCGTCGGGGTGATTCGTAACGGTGATGGGTTTTGATAGTAAAATATCGAATCGTTGTTTTTTGGTGATTGTCAAAGAGTTGCAATATTCCGGCAGAATCATGTTATTGGTTTATCAATATGATTATCTTGAACGTGATTCTGCGGTTGCCTGCCGCTATTTACAGGTTCTCTATTTCTTCTTTACCTCAATACTGTGGTCGTGCTGACATTCATCCCGCTCAGTACAGGATTCAATCTCTGCACAAGAGGAACATAAACCATGCGCTTCAATGACGGTATGGCGTAAACTGAATCCGGCAGTTTTTGCTAACTGTTGAATAGCGGATTCAACGGTTCCACTATTCCGTTCTGTAACAGAACCACAGCGGTCGCAAATAAACATTGCTGAGGTATGGCTTGGTTGTTCGATATGGTGGCACAGCACATAACTGTTGGTGGATTCTATTTTATGAATAAATCCCTGTTCCAGCAGAAATTCCAGTGCCCGGTATATGGTTGGTGGTTTAGCCTGTGGTTCTGCTTCCCGCAATAAATCCAGTAAATCATAAGCGCTGATTGCGCCGGGTTGCTCTGAAATCAGACGCAAAACTTCAAACCGCTGCGGAGTAAAGCGAACTCCCCGTGCCAGGCAAATAGCTTCGGCTTGTTCCAGTAACTTTTTTTGGTTAATCAGTTTCATTGCGCCCCTTACAGCCAGCATGATAACAATATTAGGATGTTATCATGTTTCTGCGATAGAAAATATTCTCCACAAAAGTTCATTGTGCTTGTCCCCTGATAGAGTTAATTTGGTTAAATTGATACTTAGCAGCAAAAATAATGTTTTCTCGAGGTTTGTGATAATACAGATAAGAATTATCATATATGGTATATAATTTTCGGAAAGGAATCATTTGTGATGAAAGAACTTTTACAAAATCAGCCTCATTATAGGCAGTTTCCTGCTAAAGGCTATCAGGTAATAAAGAATATTATCTGTGAAAAAAGAAAGTTACCTTTTCTGAGTTCATTATACGCGTTGATTAATATTTTATTTGTAATTGCAGTTTTTATGGGGATTGTATTATTTGTGGCAATTGTTTTATTTATAATGGATAATGTATCTGTCCCTGCTACAGACTATTTACTTCTGGCACAAGTAGTCAGTGTAGCATTATTTGTAGTAATGTTACTCTCAGTTATTATTTATCGGATTGTTAAACGTCCTGAATGGGAACAACGGCGTTATTACCAACAAGCAGGTTTATCTTTTTTACCTGAAGAAAAACGTCAGGCATTGCGGTTAAATATTGTGAGTGATTATTGGTTCGGTTTTTGGAGTGAAACTCTGGAGCATTATCCTTTGCAGTCACGGGTTGCTCATGATAACTATCGTTACTGCCTGCTCCCATTATCACCTACTCAGGAACATCAATCCCAACTATACAGTGACTGGGGAATTATTGATGAAGAAGGTTATATGAAAATGTTAACTGATTTGTGGGGTGGGGTGCATTCAAAACATTTTGCTGTTGATGCTGCGCTTAGTGATGGCAAAATGTTTAAAGTTCTTGCCAAATTAATTGAAGTAACACCTGATTCTATTCGTAAATGTTCTCAAACTGTTAATAGGCGCCCACCTGCATTGGTATGGGGATTTGATTTATGGCTTGCAATTGTTTTAAGCCGTAACTGTTTTTGTGCTGGTTATATCAGTGAAGAAGTGGCATGGAAAAATATGCTGAAAACCGCTGATTATATTTATGAAATCTTTGGCAGCTTTGATGAATTTCATACAAACTTCCGGTTGGGTAATGCCTACTGGAGTAATGATTTTGACAAGAGTAAAGAACGGCTGGATCAGTTTAATTATTATAAATTATATTGTGACTGGCCAATTGCCAGCCTGCCGTGGCCTGAGCCAAAAGGCGTTATTATGGAACGGCAAATGATGACAGGTTTTTCTGCATTAGTAGAAGATGTTTTACGCAGTAGAATGGAAGAACAACAAAGGTATGAAATTGATCTCACGGAGTCGTCAACGTCTCGTATACTTCATTAATATTTATATTAAACATTTCCCCTTGAAGAATACTTCAGGGGGAAAGTGAGAATTCTATTTTACCGGTTAAATTATAAAAACCACCGTGGTTAACAGAATTTACCCCATTTCCTGAAATCACCTATTTTAAATGAAATGGGGCTGATATTTACGTTATCAGTTAATGAGTTAAATTAAACTGATAAACTTTCTCTCAATATCTTTAATAGCTGCGCACCCCGCCAACTTCATGCTAAGTTTCAACTCATCCTTAAGCAGGTTTAAAACGGAAGTCACGCCTGGTGCTCCGCCCAATGCCAGTCCATATAAAATTGGTCTGCCGATAGCGACAGCTTTGGCACCTAATGCAAGAGCTTTAAACACATGAATACCGCGACGGATACCGCCATCTAAATAGACTGGAATATGACGCCCAACGGCTTCAACAATGCCTGGTAATGACTTGATTGCTGCCGGGACAGTATCTAATTGCCGGCCACCGTGGTTAGAGACTTGAATAGCTGCTGCCCCGTGGTCAACACATTCTTTAGCATTTTCGGCAGATTGAATACCTTTTACGATGATTGGAAGACCTGATTCTTTGGCAAGAAACTCTAGATCCTTAAAATCAAGATCACGTTTAAATAGCGCTGTAATCTCTGATAATGGTGTACCAACGGGAGAACCAGGAATATTAGGAAATGGAAGTGAACGTGGGTAGGTAAATTTATTACGTCTATCAGTTTCCCTATTACCGCTCCACTCTAAATCAACCGTAAATACGATGGCGGTTGCTCCCATAGCTTTAGCCCGGCGTATTAGTTCACGGTTAATACCCATATCTTTGGTAAAATAAATTTGGAACCATTTGGGGCCGTTACTCACTTTTGCTATCTCTTCGAGAGATGAATTAGACAGAGTTTGTGCAGTAAACAGGGCACCGGCAGCGGCGGCGCCTCTTGCTGTTCCCAATTCAGCAGAGATATGAGCCAATCCGTGTGCCGCCATCGGTGGAATGAAAATAGGTATATCCACTTTACTGCCGAGTAATTCGGTTGTTGTGTCAGGTTCTTTTATCCCCGCAAGATAGCGGGGAATAATTTGGTAATCGTCAAAGGCTCTGGTATTTTCACGTAGCGTCCATTCATCACCTGAACCACTGCTAATATAGCCAAATTGAGGGGCAGGAATCAGTTTACGTGCTTCTTCTTCCAAATCATAAAGATTAATAATATCAAGGGCTTTTTCTACGCTACCTGTTTTATAAGCTCCTTGCAGTTTTATGTTAGCAGTTGCAGCATTAGCTGAAGATACCGTAGATAGGATACCGGCAGCAGCAAGACTTAATCCTCCAACCATGACGTCTCTTCTTGATGGCATACAATTCTCCCTTACTTAAAGTAGGCTTGTAAATATTGACAATAAATTTTGTCCACATATATAAGGATAGACAAATTCTGGATAATTCAAGCTAATAAATACTTAAACATGTTTTTATGAGCTTACAAAGCTTGTTGTATCCGGTAATTTTTTGTTGTGAGAGGTTCATCTAAAAATTCAAAATTTGGTTTCAGGTGTTGATCTATTATCTCATTAACTATAAGAAAATAGTTAATCGCTACAAGTTATAAAAAATTTTCATCGTTCTTTATCAGAAAGAGACTATTATTGAAATGCAATATCAAAATGATATTCGATGATAGGACAGATGTTTTATTTTAATATCAATTAACTCAAAATCTTACTTAATGAAAATATTATTTTTTCCTTAAGGAGAAATTATGAGTAATAAAAATGAATTTAAAGCTTTTTCTGCTAGCCAAGATGCTAATGTTGTTTCTCAAGGAGAATATGAAGAAAGTCGGGATCTGAACACAGGGATTCCACCAAATACTATTTCTATTGATTTGATAGGATATTAGTTATGTATTATTACAGTGCAAAAACCAATGCATTCTACCCAATAGAGTTGAAAGAGAATTATATTGCTGCTGGTTCATTGCCGGATGATATTATGGAAATCAATAGTGATATTTATTATGAATATGCCGCTAATAACGCGCCAGAGGGAAAATACCGTATAGCAGGTAAAAATGGCTTGCCAGAATGGGCTGATATTCCTCCCCTCAAAAAAGATGAATTACAACAATATGCTCAATTCCAAAAGCAGCAATTAGTGGCTGAGGCAATAAAACAAATCGCACCATTGCAAGATGCTGTTGATCTAGATATTGCTACTGAAGAAGAGAAAATAACTTTATCGGCATGGAAAGAATATAGAGTAATGCTTAATCGGGTAGATATTTCACAGGAGAACGATATTGATTGGCCTGAACAACCAAGGTAATCGATAAACGCTGAATTTCCCCAAAAAAAATTGGCTGCTTGATTTTTTTGGGGAATCCAGGGTTGCCATTTATCCTTAAATCTTAATTTCTGATTATCTGCTAGGTAGATTCACATAATAATATCAACTACTGATGAAAACGGCGGTTGCCAACGGCAACTACCAATTCCCCCTCAAAATCAAGCTGAAACGTTGGAAATAGAACAGGTTCCTATCTCGGTGCGTTGGCTAAACCGCTGTTTGCGGCGATATGCAAACACATCTTCCACATGACCATCTTTAATCCGTTCCTGTAGCGCTCGCCAATAATCTGCTTTGAACAAATCACTATGCATCTCTTCAAAATAGCGGCGAATGCGACTGTCAGTACAAAGAAAGTGCCGGAATTCCTCAGGAAAAACATCATTTAGCGCCACACTGTACCAAGGTTCACTGGCAAATTCATCTTCTGGATAACGCGGCGGCGGTATATCGCGGAAGTTAACTTCCGTCATATAACAGATTTCATCATAGTCGTAGAACACCACACGTCCATGCCGTGTCACACCAAAGTTTTTGAACAACATATCTCCAGGGAAAATGTTCGCCGCAGCAAGTTGTTTAATCGCATTGCCATATTCTTCAATCGCATCTTTCAGTTTCTGTTCATCCACCTGTTCCATATAGATATTCAACGGTGTCATCCGGCGTTCCATATACAAATGCTTGATAAGGATCTTATCCCCCAAATCTTCCAACTTTTCCGGTATTTCTTTCTGCAACTCTGCCATTAGCTCAGGACTGATACGGACCTTATCAACAACGAAATTTTCGAATTCCTGTGTGTCAGCCATTCTCCCCACACGGTCATGCTCTTTGACCAACCGGTAACACTCTTGTACCCGCTCCTGAGTCACCTCTTTCTGTGGCGCAAATTTATCTTTAATAACCTTGAATACTCTATCAAGTGAAGGGGAAGTAAACACCAACATCACCATACCTTTAACACCGGGAGCAATCATAAATTGCTCTTTGGAGAAGGTAATGAATGCCAGATATTCCCGGTAATATTCTGTCTTACCATGCTTCTGACAGCCAATTGCCATATAAAGCTCAGAGGTCGATTTGGCCGGCAGAATTTCTCTCAGCCACTCAACCAAAGCCGCAGGTAAAGGCGCATAAACCATAAAATAGGAACGAGCAAAACCGAATACAATGCTGGCATCAGCCTGATCGGTCAAACAGGTATCAATAAAAATCCCACCGGATTCGTTATGATGGATTGGCAATAAGAAAGGATAAACCTGATTTTCAATACGGATTTTACCCACTAGCCAGGCTGCTTTATTACGATAAAACAGTTCATTCACTATCTGAAAAGTCGCCTGTAATAATTCCCCGGCTGGAAATGTTCGTTGCAGATAATCCGTGATGTAACGAATATCCCTCTCCAGATCTTCCCAGTACAAACGCAGCGGCAGATCATTAAGTATTGTCCGTAGCATTGAGGCAAGATTGCCATCAGGGAAAAAGTCACGGGATAACGGCCGGGGAATATCCCGAAATCTGCGGGCAGGCTGGGAGGTAAAAATAAATAACTTATCCGGCGTCAGGTTACGATGCTCAAACAAACGGCAATAAACAGAATTAAAAAAACTCTCGGCAATTTCAAACCGGGGATAATCCGGTAATAAACTGGTATAAACCGCCTTCACTTCGGCAATGTACTCTTCATCATACCCGAAAGCACCATGTATGCATTTAAGCTGCTCAACGACCAACCCAACATGGTGATCATAAAGATTGATGCGCTTTTTCATGGCTTGCTGAACGGCGCGCCAATCGGCCTGTTCAAACCGTTGCTGTGCACCTGAAGTCACCTCCAAAAAGCGACCATACTGTGCATCGAATCCTTGTAAAATCGTTTGTGCTATCAGATGTGCTGAATCTATCCCCATCGCAACTCCTCAATATATTCAGCCTGCAATAAGCAGGCTGAATAGAATAAGAAACACAACAATCAGAACTGCTCTTCTTCCGTAGAACCAGTCAATGCAGTGACAGATGATGTCCCACCCTGAATAATCGTGGTCACTTTATCGAAATAGCCTGTACCCACTTCCTGCTGATGGGAAGAGAAGGTATAACCACGTTCAATGGATTCGAATTCTTTTTCCTGTACCTTCTCCACATAATGTTTCATACCTTCGCCCTGCGCGTAAGCATGTGCCAGGTCGAACATGTTGAACCACATACTGTGGATGCCCGCCAGAGTAATAAATTGGAATTTATAGCCCATTGCTGACAGTTCAGCCTGGAAACGCGCAATGGTCTTATCATCCAAATTCTTTTTCCAATTGAATGATGGAGAACAGTTGTAAGCCAATAATTTACCGGGATATTTGGCGTGAATCGCCTCGGCAAAACTGCGGGCCATTTCGATATCCGGTGTTGATGTCTCACACCACACCAAGTCAGCATACGGCGCATAAGCCAAACCACGACTAATCGCCTGATCGATACCTGCTTTGGTACGGAAGAATCCTTCATAAGTCCGCTTGCCAGTAATAAACTCACTGTCATAAGCGTCACAATCAGAAGTCAGCAAATCAGCTGCATCGGCATCTGTACGGGCAATGAGCAGTGTCGGCACGCCAGACACATCCGCTGCCAGACGCGCAGCAACCAATTTTTGAATAGCCTCTTGTGTCGGAACCAGAACTTTACCGCCCATATGACCACATTTTTTCACCGCAGCAAGTTGATCTTCAAAGTGAACAGCGGCAGCACCAGCCTCAATCATGGCTTTCATCAATTCAAAAGCATTCAGAACACCACCAAATCCTGCTTCCGCATCCGCCACAATTGGCAGAAAATAATCGGTATATTCCGGGCTATCAATACCAATGCCATTTGCCCACTGAATCTGATCTGCACGGCGGAAACTGTTGTTAATACGTTTGACTACCGCTGGAACCGAATCCACCGGATAGAGGGATTGATCAGGATACATACTGGATGCCGTGTTAGCATCAGCCGCAACCTGCCAGCCAGAAAGATAAATCGCCTCAATACCCGCTTTTGCCTGCTGTAATGCCTGTCCGCCGGTTAATGCACCCAATGAATTCACATAACCCTTCTTTGCTTTGCCATGCAGCAGTTCCCACAGTTTTTTGGCGCCAAGCTGTGCCAATGTATGTTCGGGATTAACCGAGCCACGCAATTTGACCACATCTTCCGCACTGTACGGGCGGATAATTCCATTCCAGCGAGCACTTTTCCATTCCTGTTCCAGTTGAGCGATTTGTTGAGTTCTGGAGATTGTCATGACTTCTACTTCCTATCTTTTATTAAATTAATCGGATAATGGTGGTTTATTATTATTCGTTGCTTAATCGAGCAATTGATATCCCGGCAGTGTCAGGAAATCTATCAGCTCATCCTGAGTCGTAATGCGCTCCATCAACTTGGCCGCATCGTTAAATCGCCCTTGGCTGAAACGTGTTTCTCCAACTTCTTGCTTAATGACCTCCATCTCCTCTTCCAGCATTTGTCTGAATAAGCTTTTTGTTACTTTTTTACCGTTGGATAATGATTTTTCATGATGAATCCATTGCCAAATGGATGTCCGGGAAATTTCTGCGGTCGCAGCATCCTCCATCAAGCCGTAGATAGGCACGCACCCATTTCCTGAAATCCAGGCTTCAATGTATTGAACTGCTACGCGAATATTAGCGCGCATCCCTTCTTCAGTACGCTCTCCAGGACAAGGTTCCAGCAATTGCACAGCCGTGATAGGCGCATCTTCCCCGCGGGAAATCACTAACTGGTTTTGCTGTTCTCCCAATGCCTTATCGAAAATCTCCATTACCGTATCGGCAAGACCAGGATGAGCAACCCATGTACCATCATGACCATTACGCGCTTCCAACTCTTTATCCGCCCGGACTTTATCTAACACCCATTTGTTGTGTTCAGAATCTTTGCTTGGAATAAAGGCGGCCATTCCCCCCATCGCAAATGCTCCACGTTTATGACAGGTTTTAATCAGTAAACGGGAATAAGCACTCAGGAAAGGTTGATCCATCGTGACAGATTGACGATCAGGTAAAACCCGATCACTATGATTTTTCAGTGTTTTGATATAGCTGAAAATGTAATCCCAGCGACCACAGTTAAGACCAACGATATGGTGACGAAGATGGTAAAGAATCTCATCCATCTGAAATACAGCGGGCAGAGTTTCAATCAATACTGTTGCTTTGATTGTACCTCTCGGCAAATCAAAGCGATCTTCTGCAAAACTGAACACATCACTCCACCAAAGCGCTTCGTGGTAAGACTGAATTTTGGGTAAATAGAAATAAGGGCCACTCCCTTTTGCCAGCAATTGCTGATAGTTGTGGTAAAAATAGAGCGCGAAATCAAACAATCCGCCGGCAATGGGTTCATCCTGATAGAGAACATGTTTTTCCGGTAAATGAAGCCCTCTTACCCGTGCGATCAAAACAGCCGGATCTGATTGTAACTGGTACTGTTTACCCTGCTCATTGACGTAAGAAATTGTACCATTAACAGCATCACGTAAATTGATTTGCCCCTCAATAACCTTATCCCAGACCGGTGCTAAGGAATCTTCGAAATCGGCCATGAAAACTTTTACATTCGCATTCAAAGCGTTGATAACCATTTTCCGTTCTACTGGTCCAGTGATTTCTACTCTGCGGTCACGGAGATCGAATGGAATATTTTGAATTTTCCATTCACCTTCTCGAATGGAACTGGTTTCCGAAATAAAATCAGGCAATTCGCCGCCATCAATTTTCTTCTGCCAAACATCCCGATCCGCTAATAGTTTTTTCCGTGTATCAGTAAACTGAACCACCAGATTTGCCAGAAAATCTACCGCTTCAGGCGTCAAAATCTCCTGCTCTGCCGCTCCAAATCGCTTAATAAACGATAATTCAGTCGCTAAAGTTTGCTGCGTCATTCACTCATCCTCATTTTAAAGCACACCTGAATAAGAGTAATCGATATTTAAAATAAATCAAAAACGATTTCCATTTTTTAAAAAAATTAATTTTATTAAAGTAAAAACAATGAGTTAAATGATAAATTACCTATACATAATTAGAGAAATCGATTCCATAAATCACATAATGATTTTATTAAGTTTTTGTTATATAAGATAAACTACAAAAAGTGCGATGTTTTGACAGAAGATCAGAAAAAAATCTGGGGAATGGAATGGCTGAGATTCAGCCATTTATGGAGATATTAGTCCAGTGTTGGATTCATGTAGGTAAGATCATATGGCGTAATCTGGTACACATAGTAATTCAGCCAGTTAGAAAACAATAAATGCCCGTGGCTGCGCCATGATGCCAATGGTTTTTTTTCTGGATTATTATCTGGAAAATAATTTATTGGGATCTTTGGATCCAGACCTGCCGCTAAATCACGTAAATATTCACCAGCCAGTGTTCCGGCATCATATTCAGGATGACCCGTTACAAACACCATGCGTTTATCTTTACTCGCCAGCAAATACACGCCTGCATCTTCAGAGCTGGAAAGAATATCCAGATCGGTATGTTCACGAATAACCTGCTCAGGAAAGTCCGCATAGCGGGAATGGGGAGCAAAAAAAGATTCATCAAACCCTCGGGTCAATAGTGCCAGAGGATCCAGAGTAGTATGATAATAAACACCTGATAATTTTACTTCTCTGGTAAGCTTCGGCAAACCATACAAAATATTCAAAGCCGCTTGTACCGCCCAACAGATAAATAAAGTAGAAGTTACATGCTCCTTTGCCCAACTAATTATTCTTTCAATCTGTCCCCAATATGCCACATCGCCAAATTCAACTAACCCCAATGGAGCACCAGTGACAATTAAACCATCAAAATTCTGGTGTTTTATCTGCTCGAAATCACAATAAAAGTTATTCAAATGCTCGATAGGCGTATTTCTACACTTCCGGTTATCTACTCTGAGTAACTGAATATCTACCTGTAAAGGTGTGTTGGATAGCAATCGTAAAAATTGATTTTCTGTCTCAATCTTCTTTGGCATCAGGTTAAGCAGCAATACCTTTAGCGGACGTATATTTTGAATATTTGCACGGGTAGATGTCATCACGAACACATTTTCGTCTCGTAAGAAATTCACAGCAGGTAATTCATCCGGTATACAAATTGGCATGCTATAACCTCGATTTTTTATCCGTTTGCATGTTTAGACTTCTAGATAGCTAAATCTAACTAAGTATTAGCTGAATGTCGAGGCTTTACAAGTAAGCTGAAATTATTTCATTTTGTTCATACTACGATATCCAACATGACAATAGTTAATAAATTTTTAATATTTTAAACAGAAAACAATTTAAATTTCATTTTTATATAAAAAGATAATAAGGTTAATTTACTTAAAAATTAAGAAAATAAATACAAAAAGACAAGATTTAAGAAGTTATCTAGCAAGCCATAAATACTAAAAATAATATACCCTACGAAACAAACAAGATAATTAATAAATTATTCTTATTGCTAAACTATCAGATTTACCTCCAGCACCGAAATACATGTAGCTTCCTCTGAAACAGATATTCGAACTAAATAAAAAAGGGATAAAATGGTTAATTTGGCAGGATTTAAACCCTAAAAAAGATGATTATACGAACAAACAAGAATAGGTATTTTTATATCATCAGGTTATTTAATTGCTGATTTATGAAGACAAAACAAAGAGTGATGACCTATAAAACCTGCTCAGAATTACTAGTAAACTTTATAGATGGGACGGGATTCCATTTTGTGAAAAAAACAACCAATAAATAAGATATTGATATAATCTCTCCCACTCAATACGGCTTTATCAATAGTCTTTGATATCCATTCAGTCTGTTTTTAAAATTAAATGTGATTTATTTTTAAATAAAATATTCATTCTAAAAATGTGAGATCTCACCCTGGTTTCTTAAAGGAAATGAATATCGGACGAAGCAGGTAAATAGGTAAATCAGCCGATAAAATCATCCCCCAAAACGCAAAAACCCCCAGCTTACGCTGAGGGTCTTCACCGAATACCAAGCCTGGCAGTTCCCTACTCTCACATGGGGAGACCCCACACTACCATCGGCGCTACGGCGTTTCACTGCTGAGTTCGGCATGGGGTCAGGTGGGACCACCGCGCTATCCCCGCCAGGCAAATTCATTTCATCCCGACCGTTATGCTCGCCCCCGTTTCCCCGGGCCGCACAACCATCAGAACCAATCTGTTCAACAAGCTGAATCTCTCTCTCATCTCTCGCACTAAAACACCTTCGGTGTTGTAAGGTTAAGCCGCTCGGTTCATTAGTACTGGTCAGCTCAATGCATCGCTGCACTTACACACCCAGCCTATCCACGTCTTCGTCTTAAACGTTCCTTCCGTGACCTTACGTCAAGGGAAGACTCATCTCAAGGCAAGTTTCCCGCTTAGATGCTTTCAGCGGTTATCTCTTCCGCACTTAGCTACCGGGCTATGCCATTGGCATGACAACCCGTACACCAGTGGTGCGTCCACTCCGGTCCTCTCGTACTAGGAGCAGCCCCTTTCAATCTTCCTGCGCCCACGGCAGATAGGGACCGAACTGTCTCACGACGTTCTAAACCCAGCTCGCGTACCACTTTAAATGGCGAACAGCCATACCCTTGGGACCAACTTCAGCCCCAGGATGTGATGAGCCGACATCGAGGTGCCAAACACCGCCGTCGATATGAACTCTTGGGCGGTATCAGCCTGTTATCCCCGGAGTACCTTTTATCCGTTGAGCGATGGCCCTTCCATGCAGAACCACCGGATCACTAAGACCTACTTTCGTACCTGCTCGAGCCGTCACTCTCGCAGTCAAGCTGGCTTATGCCTTTGCACTAACCTCACGATGTCCGACCGTGATTAGCCAACCTTCGTGCTCCTCCGTTACGCTTTAGGAGGAGACCGCCCCAGTCAAACTACCCACCAGACACTGTCCCCGATGCGGATCACGCACCCGGGTGAGAACATCGAACATTCAAGGGTGGTATTTCAAGGATGGCTCCATGCAGACTGGCGTCCACACTTCCAAGCCTCCCACCTATCCTACACATCAAGGCTCCATGTTCAGTGTCAAGCTATAGTAAAGGTTCACGGGGTCTTTCCGTCTTGCCGCGGGTACACTGCATCTTCACAGCGAGTTCAATTTCACTGAGTCTCGGGTGGAGACAGCCTGGCCATCATTACGCCATTCGTGCAGGTCGGAACTTACCCGACAAGGAATTTCGCTACCTTAGGACCGTTATAGTTACGGCCGCCGTTTACTGGGGCTTCGATCAAGAGCGTCGCACTTACGCGCTAACCCCATCAATTAACCTTCCAGCACCGGGCAGGCGTCACACCGTATACGTCCACTTTCGTGTTTGCACAGTGCTGTGTTTTTAATAAACAGTTGCAGCCAGCTGGTCTCTGCGACTGGCTTCAGCTCCGGGCGCTCGGCCCTTCACCTACCGCCAGCGTGCCTTCTCCCGAAGTTACGGCACCATTTTGCCTAGTTCCTTCACCCGAGTTCTCTCAAGCGCCTGAGTATTCTCTACCTGACCACCTGTGTCGGTTTGGGGTACGATTCAATATGACCTGATGCTTAGAGGCTTTTCCTGGAAGCCGGGCATCAACCACTTCACCGCCGTAGCGGCTCGTCATCACGCCTCAGTGTTGCAGCAGAACGGATTTGCCTGTCCTGCCCACCTACACGCTTAAACCGGGACGACCGTCGCCCGGATGGCCTAGCCTTCTCCGTCCCCCCTTCGCAGTCACATTCAGTACAGGAATATTAACCTGTTTCCCATCGACTACGCTTTTCAGCCTCGCCTTAGGGGTCGACTCACCCTGCCCCGATTAACGTTGGACAGGAACCCTTGGTCTTCCGGCGAGCGGGTTTTTCACCCGCTTTATCGTTACTTATGTCAGCATTCGCACTTCTGATACCTCCAGCGGGCCTCACGACGCCGCCTTCGCCGGCTTACAGAACGCTCCCCTACCCAACGACACATTCATGTCGCTGCCGCAGCTTCGGTGCATGGTTTAGCCCCGTTACATCTTCCGCGCAGGCCGACTCGACCAGTGAGCTATTACGCTTTCTTTAAATGATGGCTGCTTCTAAGCCAACATCCTGGCTGTCTGAGCCTTCCCACCTCGTTTCCCACTTAACCATGACTTTGGGACCTTAGCTGGCGGTCTGGGTTGTTTCCCTCTTCACGACGGACGTTAGCACCCGCCGTGTGTCTCCCGTGATACCATTCTTCGGTATTCGCAGTTTGCATCGGGTTGGTAAGCCGGGATGGCCCCCTAGCCGAAACAGTGCTCTACCCCCGAAGATGAATTCACGAGGCGCTACCTAAATAGCTTTCGGGGAGAACCAGCTATCTCCCGGTTTGATTGGCCTTTCACCCCCAGCCACAAGTCATCCGCTAATTTTTCAACATTAGTCGGTTCGGTCCTCCAGTCAGTGTTACCTAACCTTCAACCTGCCCATGGCTAGATCACCGGGTTTCGGGTCTATACCCTGCAACTCATGCGCCCAGTTAAGACTCGGTTTCCCTGCGGCTCCCCTAAACGGTTAACCTTGCTACAGAATATAAGTCGCTGACCCATTATACAAAAGGTACGCAGTCACCCCTATTAATAGAAGCTCCCACTGCTTGTACGTACACGGTTTCAGGTTCTCTTTCACTCCCCTCGCCGGGGTTCTTTTCGCCTTTCCCTCACGGTACTGGTTCACTATCGGTCAGTCAGGAGTATTTAGCCTTGGAGGATGGGCCCCCCATATTCAGACAGGATACCACGTGTCCCGCCCTACTCGTTGAGTTCACAACTTGTGTGTTTTGGTGTACGGGACTCTCACCCTTTACTGTGCGACTTTCCAGACGCTTCCACTAACACACCCGCTGATTCAGACTCTGGGCTGCTCCCCGTTCGCTCGCCGCTACTGGGGGAATCTCGGTTGATTTCTTTTCCTCGGGGTACTGAGATGTTTCAGTTCCCCCGGTTCGCCTCGTTTGACTATGAATTCATCAAACGATAGTGCAACGGATTGCACTGGGTTTCCCCATTCGGACATCGCCGGCTATTACGCTTCATATCAGCTTACCGACGCTTTTCGCAGATTAGCACGTCCTTCATCGCCTCTGACTGCCTAGGCATCCACCGTGTACGCTTAGTCGCTTAACCTCACAACCCGAAAATGTCTCGGATTGCCGATTGTTGAGAGACTGGTCAATAATACCTCGGTGATATTATCGACGGTTTCAATTTTCAGCTTGTTCCAGATTGTTAAAGAGCAAAATAATTCGCAGCATACTGTCGCCAATATGCTCTGAACTATTATTAGTATGGTGGAGCTAAGCGGGATCGAACCGCTGACCTCCTGCGTGCAAGGCAGGCGCTCTCCCAGCTGAGCTATAGCCCCATACAAATTCATTATCGCCAGTTTTATACAAACTTTTTCATCGCAGCCAGTTTCAACGCGGATCACGCAGTGTGCGCGTGCACATAAGTCATGCAGCATTCGAAAATGGCAAAGAGGAAACGCGTTTGGTAGGCCTGAGTGGACTTGAACCACCGACCTCACCCTTATCAGGGGTGCGCTCTAACCACCTGAGCTACAAGCCTGTTACGATAATTTACTCTGTTCTTTCATCAGACAATCTGTGTGAGCACTGCACTCAACTGCATCTCAGGTAAGGAGGTGATCCAACCGCAGGTTCCCCTACGGTTACCTTGTTACGACTTCACCCCAGTCATGAATCACAAAGTGGTCAGCGCCCTCCAAACGGTTAAGCTACCGACTTCTTTTGCAACCCACTCCCATGGTGTGACGGGCGGTGTGTACAAGGCCCGGGAACGTATTCACCGTAGCATTCTGATCTACGATTACTAGCGATTCCGACTTCATGGAGTCGAGTTGCAGACTCCAATCCGGACTACGACAGACTTTATGTGTTCCGCTTGCTCTCGCGAGGTCGCTTCACTTTGTATCCGCCATTGTAGCACGTGTGTAGCCCTACTCGTAAGGGCCATGATGACTTGACGTCATCCCCACCTTCCTCCGGTTTATCACCGGCAGTCTCCTTTGAGTTCCCACCATTACGTGCTGGCAACAAAGGATAAGGGTTGCGCTCGTTGCGGGACTTAACCCAACATTTCACAACACGAGCTGACGACAGCCATGCAGCACCTGTCTCTCAGTTCCCGAAGGCACTTCGCTGTCTCCAGCAAATTCTGAGGATGTCAAGAGTAGGTAAGGTTCTTCGCGTTGCATCGAATTAAACCACATGCTCCACCGCTTGTGCGGGCCCCCGTCAATTCATTTGAGTTTTAACCTTGCGGCCGTACTCCCCAGGCGGTCGATTTAACGCGTTAGCTCCGGAAGCCACTCCTCTTAGGGAACAACCTCCAAATCGACATCGTTTACCGCGTGGACTACCAGGGTATCTAATCCTGTTTGCTCCCCACGCTTTCGCACCTGAGCGTCAGTCTTCGTCCAGGGGGCCGCCTTCGCCACCGGTATTCCTCCACATCTCTACGCATTTCACCGCTACACATGGAATTCTACCCCCCTCTACGAGACTCTAGCCAACCAGTCTTAGATGCCGTTCCCAGGTTAAGCCCGGGGATTTCACATCTAACTTAATTGACCGCCTGCGTGCGCTTTACGCCCAGTCATTCCGATTAACGCTTGCACCCTCCGTATTACCGCGGCTGCTGGCACGGAGTTAGCCGGTGCTTCTTCTGCGGGTAACGTCAACATACCGCTCTGTTCAAGCGATATCCTTCCTCCCCGCTGAAAGTACTTTACAACCCGAAGGCCTTCTTCATACACGCGGCATGGCTGCATCAGGCTTGCGCCCATTGTGCAATATTCCCCACTGCTGCCTCCCGTAGGAGTCTGGGCCGTGTCTCAGTCCCAGTGTGGCTGGTCATCCTCTCAGACCAGCTAGGGATCGTCGCCTAGGTAGGCCATTACCCTACCTACCAGCTAATCCCATCTGGGTTCATCCGCGGGCGTGAGGCCCTTTCAGGTCCCCCACTTTGGTCTTGCGACATTATGCGGTATTAGCCACCGTTTCCAGTGGTTATCCCCCGCCCTCGGGCAGATCCCCAGACATTACTCACCCGTCCGCCGCTCGTCAGCAAAAATGCAAGCATTTTCCTGTTACCGCTCGACTTGCATGTGTTAGGCCTGCCGCCAGCGTTCAATCTGAGCCATGATCAAACTCTTCGATTAAAAGCTTGATGCTCAAAGAAACTGACTGTTCATTCGTTATGAATTAACTGTTGTTCACTCTTTAAGACTTTAGTGTATTTTTTTGTGATACCGTCTTGTGAGTGCCCACACAGATTGTCTGATTAATTGTTAAAGAGCAGGCTGAAATAAAAAGTAATATTCTCGTTCAGCCGGGCTGCGTATACTACGCTTTTCGCCCGCAGAGTCAAGCGCTTATTTGCTTTGTTCTGCCTGGCCTCACACGTTTTGTCAGCGTTGTGTCGGTCAGTGGTGGCGCATTATAGGGAGTTCTTCGGCGCTGGCAATAATTATTTTAAAGAAAATTGATCGTTTGATTAATCCCACAGCAAAACCCCACTTTATACTCATTTACCAACAGACTTATCCACAAATGGTTAGTTGGGTTAAAATTTATCGAGCATCACGCAAACGTTTTCGTTACAATTCGGTGGCTAAAATCATTGCGTGATTTTAGCTGACTGTTCTGAAATGTTATTGCAGTGCCCATTTTTTATGTCCTGATAATAGTGGGTTCTTCCCAATAACATGTTATTGCCTTATAAAATCCAAGGGATCAAACCAATGCAACAGCTTCGTCCAATCCGTCGTGCCCTGCTCAGTGTTTCCGATAAATCAGGGATTGTTGAATTTGCAAAAGCCTTATCTCAACGCGGTGTTGAATTACTTTCTACTGGCGGCACAGCCCGTTTACTGGCTGACTCTGGTCTGAAGGTTACTGAAGTTTCAAATTACACCGGCTTTCCTGAAATGATGGATGGACGCGTTAAGACCCTGCATCCCAAAGTGCATGGCGGAATCCTTGGTCGCCGCGGGCAAGATGATGAGATTATGGAACAACACCAAATCTCACCAATTGATATGGTGGTTGTGAATCTATATCCATTCGCACAAACCGTTGCTAAACCAGATTGCACTTTGGAAGATGCTGTTGAAAACATTGATATCGGCGGACCAACAATGGTTCGCTCTGCTGCTAAGAACCACAAAGATGTCGCGATCGTAGTTAATAGTAATGATTATGAAAGAATCATTGAAGAGATGGATAACAATCAAGATTCACTGACACAATCGACCCGTTTTGATTTAGCAATTAAGGCATTTGAACACACCGCTGCTTATGACAGTATGATTGCTAACTATTTTGGCAAACTGGTTCCGCCTTATTACGGTGACGTCACTCAACCATCAGGACGTTTCCCTCGTACCCTGAATCTAAATTTCACTAAAAAGCAGGATATGCGTTATGGCGAGAACAGTCATCAGGACGCTGCTTTCTATATAGAAGAGAATATCTCTGAAGCGTCCATCGCAACGGCAACTCAATTACAAGGTAAAGCGCTTTCCTATAATAACATTGCTGATACAGATGCAGCTTTGGAATGTGTTAAGGAATTCTTAGAACCTGCATGTGTTATCGTTAAGCACGCTAACCCATGCGGCGTAGCAATAGGTAAAGATATTCACGAAGCCTATGATCACGCATTCAAAACAGACCCTACTTCAGCTTTCGGCGGTATTATCGCGTTTAACCGCGAACTTGATACTAAAACTGCACAAGCCATTATCGATCGCCAATTCGTTGAGGTAATTATCGCCCCTTCAATAAATGAAGATGCATTACCCATTTTGGCTACCAAGCAAAATGTCCGTGTTCTGGTCAGTGACAAATGGGAAACCCGCGTTGCTGGTCTTGATTTCAAACGTGTTAATGGCGGCCTGCTGGTCCAAGATCGCGATCTTGGCATGGTAACTACAGATAGCTTACGTGTAGTTTCCAAACGTCAACCCACGGAACAAGAAATGAAAGATGCCCTGTTCTGTTGGAAAGTTGCTAAATTTGTCAAATCAAATGCAATTGTTTATGCAAAAAATGATATGACCATCGGTATCGGTGCAGGTCAAATGAGCCGCGTTTATTCTGCAAAAATTGCTGGAATTAAAGCCGCCGACGAAGGTTTGGAGGTTCAGGGGTGTGCAATGGCTTCTGACGCATTTTTCCCATTCCGTGACGGCATTGATGCGGCAGCGGCTGTCGGAGTGAGCTGTGTTATCCAACCAGGCGGTTCTATCCGTGATGACGAAATCATTGCAGCTGCTGATGAACATAGTCTCGCCATGATTTTTACTGGCATGCGCCATTTCCGCCACTAATCAATAGCAGGAGTGAACTGAATGAATATTTTAATTATTGGTAGCGGTGGACGCGAGCACGCTCTGGCATGGAAAGCAGCTCAGTCTCCTTTGGCTGATAAAGTCTATGTTGCTCCAGGAAATGCAGGAACCGCTCTGGAAAGCAATCTGGAAAATATTGATATCTCAGCGACAGATATCAATAGCCTGTTAGCATTTGCACAAAGCCATAATATCGGGCTGACTATCGTTGGCCCTGAAGCGCCATTGGTCATTGGTATTGTCGATGCATTCCAAAAAGCGGGGTTGACTATCTTTGGTCCAACTCAGGCAGCCGCTCAATTAGAAGGTTCAAAAGCATTCACCAAAGATTTTCTGGCACGCCATCAAATCCCAACGGCGGCTTATCAAAATTTTACAGAAATCGAACCGGCTCTCGCCTATCTGGATACAGTCGGCGTACCTATTGTCATAAAAGCGGACGGGTTGGCTGCGGGTAAAGGTGTAATTGTTGCGATGACACAGGAAGAAGCCCAGTCCGCTATAAAAGATATGCTGGCCGGAAATGCATTTGGTGATGCAGGCCATCGGATTGTTATTGAAGAGTTTTTAACTGGCGAAGAAGCGAGTTTTATCGTTATGGTCGATGGCAAGAATGTTGTTCCTATGGCTACCAGCCAGGATCATAAGCGCGTAGGTGACGGTGACACCGGCCCGAACACTGGGGGAATGGGGGCCTATTCACCCGCTCCGGTCGTCACCGATGCAATCCACCAGCGTATTATGGAAGAAATTATTTATCCTACGGTTAATGGTATGGCTGCTGAAGGTCATGTCTATACCGGTTTTCTTTATGCCGGGTTGATGATCAACCAGAATGGCGAACCGAAAGTGATTGAATTTAACTGTCGCTTTGGTGATCCGGAAACTCAGCCAATCATGATGCGTATGCGTTCCGATTTAGTTGAACTTTGTCTGGCCGGTGCAAAAGGCGAGCTTACTGGTAAAACTTCTGATTGGGACGAACGCCCTGCTCTGGGTGTAGTGCTGGCTGCCGGCGGATATCCTGCCGATTATCACAAAGGGGACATTATTCATGGCTTGCCCCAACGAGAAAATGAAAGCATCAAGGTTTTTCATGCAGGTACAGCGCTGAAAAACGGTGATGTTATTACCGCAGGTGGCCGTGTTCTGTGTGTTACCGCCTTGGGAGAAACCATTGCCGATACACAGAAAAATGCTTACCAGCAAGCAGAAAAGATTGAATGGAGTGGCTATTTTTACCGCAAGGATATTGGATACCGGGCAATTAACCGGCTGAAGTAATCACAAAACTGACGGAGGTCAGAGGCTGTCCTTCGTCGGTTCCCAACGGCAGAAGTCGTTATTGGCTACCAGCAGTAATTCGCGGCCAGCCGAAGCTTCCAACCAGGCAATTGTTAATTGACCGTAGCTTCTTTTTTCGCGCTGTTCAAGCCATGACCTCGCGTAGGGTTCAAACTCGACGGAAATCGTGTCACCCGCACAAGTAGTGACTTTTCCGTTATGCCAATGTCCTTGCATCAAACGCACATTTCCCACGATCAGCGCATCACTTAACTCAAGAGCCCGTTTAGCGTCAAACTGCATGCGAACAATATCATCACTGGAAAGTGGTTCACGCCGCGTTTTTGACTGCTTTTGCATAAAAATCACATCACCGGATTTATCTAAACGAAGTTGTTCCGCCAATGGATTTTCATCATTCAGAATTTCACGACGAATTTGGCGTAAATCGCCCTGTTTATATTCATAAAAAGTCACGATGGTATTGCCATTACGGTAAGGGCTGTAAACACTCATTAGCACCAGAGGCTTACTATTTTGATCGTTGAGGCGCCACAAGCGGACAACGCCATCATCTGCGATGAATCCACTTGCACTAAAAGAAGGTTCTTTTGGTTGATTGGTACAGGCGCTGAGCGCGAAGACGAATCCTAGTGTCATCAGCCCCTGACGAACCAACAAAAGGGGATAAATACCCCTTCTATCTTTTCTTTTTTGCAATGAAATTATTTAACTGCGTCTTTCAGTGCCTTGCCAGCAGAGAAAGCAGGTACGTTCGCAGCAGCGATTGTAATTTCTTTACCGGTTTGAGGGTTACGGCCAGTACGCTCTGCGCGATGGTTAACTTTGAAAGTACCAAAGCCCACCAGCTGTACTGAATCACCTTCTTTCAGGGATTCAGTAATTGCATTCAAAGTTGATTCCAGAGCAGCTTTCGCCTGAGCTTTGGTCAGGTCTGCGCTTTCTGCGATTGCATCAACTAATTCAGTCTTATTCATAGATTATCCTTACAGTGTGTTTATCGTTTGCAAAGCATCGAGTGCGACGGATATGCCGAATGACAGCACCCCTGCATACACGCACCGATAGCCACTTCTTTTCACCCCCCAAATGTAGAACAGAGTGGGGGCAAAAGTGAAGCCTTTGAACATGGCATTTAAAGCATTAAATCACGTTTTTTCACTTTACTGCGTTAAATTTATGCCAATGTTGCTAATTCCTGACTCCCGGAGGTCAGCTTTCAATCCTTTAATCAACTCAATATCCCGCTCTTCACAGCCGGCCAATAAGCGATAAATTTCCCATTGAATGTCCCACTCTTGTTCAATGGCAGGTAATACTTTTAATTCTTCATCGGTCATTTCTTTCCCGGCGTGGGTCATTTCAAGCATAGCAACGGTGCGAATTGAAATTTCACTCACTGCAATTGTATGCTCCAATGTCTCACCACTCAGACGGGCATGAATAATTTCCCCTAACGCAATACACGCATCAATTGCCGGGTACACACCGTAAATATCGTAATCATCTGCTGACGGAATAATTTGTTCCAACTTTTCCAGCTGATTATCAAAATTAACCTTGGCATCTTTTACAACTAATATTTCCCACACCAAATCCAAGATACGGCGGTAAAGAGCAGGTTCTGCGAACGCTGTCTGACGACAGAACATCTGGTAATTTGGATACATCCGTTCGCATAAACTCGCCATGAAAGTCAGATGCTGCCAGCTTTCAAGTTTTTCCAGCCGTAAATGTATCGGGTTTCGTAACATTAGCTCTTACTCATTAATGCATAATTTGCTTCGCAGTTTACCTGAAATTCAAGAAGATCCACACGCTTACACCGAATTTAAGGATTTTTCTGCATTATTTGTTCAAAAAACGCCCTATTTGAGGCGATACCATCCGCCCAGCGGGTAGTTTCAGGTAGACGATAACCTCTCACACAACGCTCTACCCATAGCAATGCACTATCAAGACTGATTCTGTGTCCTGTAGAAATATACAATGGATTACAACGTTTTTTACTCCGCCATACCCAACCAATCTGTTCCTCTTTATCAATCAAAGGCTGGCAACTGCCGGGTTGCTCACCCAATGGTTCACTTTCACCACATAAACGACGTTTTGCCACACCAATCGTCGGTACATTCGCCAATAAACCAAAATGGCTGGCAACACCTAAACGACGTGGATGAGCAATACCATGACCATCCACCATGACCAGATCAGGTGTGTGTTTCAGCAACTGCCAAGCAGCCATCAATGCAGGGTATTCACGAAAAGAGAGTAAACCAGGGATATAAGGAAGTGCAGTTTCAATTCGGGCTATCTGATACTCCACCAGTTCAAGGGCAGGATAAGAGAGAACAGCGATAGCTGCGCGGGTAACCGTTCCCTGCTGTTCAAAGCCCACATCAGCCCCAGCAATCAATTTTGGTGAAGAAAAATCATCATAATGGATGACTTGTTGAGCCTTTTCTATTTGTTCCTGACGTAATGCTTTCGTGTTAATCATATTCTTACTGATGATATTTAGCTGAAAGTTTATGTACCGCTTCAACAAATACACCAGCATGTTCCGGCGATACATCTTGATGGATACCATGACCAAGGTTAAAAACATGACCAGAACCCACACCAAAACCTTGCAAAATTGTCGAAACTTCCTGCTCAATCCGCTCTGGAGAGGCATATAACATAGATGGATCCATGTTGCCCTGCAAAGCCACTTTATTCCCTACACGACGGCGTGCATCGGCAATATCTGTCGTCCAGTCCAGACCAAGGGCATCACAACCCGTTTCAGCCATTGCTTCCAGCCATTGCCCACCGCCTTTAGTAAACAATGTTACCGGCACACGGCGACCTTCATTTTCACGGATCAGGCCATCAACAATTTTGTGCATATAACGCAGGGAAAACTCGCGATAATCCCGCCCCGTCAGCACGCCTCCCCAAGTATCGAAAATCATCACGGACTGAGCGCCCGCCTTAATCTGGGCATTAAGGTAAAGAATAACACTGTCTGCCAGTTTACCCAGTAATAAGTGCATGACGGCTGGTTCGGCATACATCATTTTTTTAATTTTAGTGAATGCCTTACTACTACCGCCTTCCACCATATAAGTCGCCAGTGTCCACGGGCTACCGGAAAAGCCAATCAAAGGAACCTGACCCACCAGCGCCTTACGGATGGTACGCACTGCATCCATCACATAACCCAGTTCCATTTCAGGATCAGGAACCGGTAGTTTTTCTACATCAGCACGACTCAAAATAGGGGATTTAAAACGCGGGCCTTCGCCTGCCTCAAAATAGAGTCCCAACCCCATTGCATCAGGAATAGTGAGAATATCAGAGAAGAGAATCGCCGCATCCAATGGATAACGCCACAAAGGCTGTAAGGTGACTTCGCAAGCAAGTTCAGTGTTCTTACATAGAGAGATAAAATCACCTGCCTCGGTACGGGTAGCCTTATATTCCGGCAAATAGCGACCAGCCTGACGCATCATCCATACAGGTGTAACATCAACGGGTTGGCGTAGTAAAGCTCGCAAATAGCGGTCGTTTTTCAACTCATTCATAACAGACTCCATTTATTTATTGGCCGCAATATTATCTGGCTGCAATAATTTGCTGCCATTGTAACATGACAGACAAATCTCTCCCGCTGAATCAAGCCAAACAGTACATTACGCATTTCGGCATAAAACAACCGTGTCTTCAATCAACCGGCGGGCTATCGTATTGGCTGGCGGGATCAATGGCAGTTGATCATAGAGATACCAGTCTGCGCTAATCAGCTCTTTCGGATCATGACGGATTTCACCGCTGTCATAATCAGCCAGAAATGCCATCATCAATGAATGAGGAAAAGGCCACGGCTGAGAAGCCACATAACGTAAGTTGCAGATTTTAATATTACTCTCTTCCATTACTTCACGGGATACCGCTTCTTCAAGTGTTTCACCGACTTCAACAAATCCTGCCAGTACTGTGTACACTCCTCCACGATGGTGCTGATGCTGCGCCAGCAGAATCTGATCATTGCGACGAATACCGACAATAATGCAAGGCGCAATCTGAGGATAATAACGTTCATGACAGTGATGGCACAAACAAGCCCATTCACTGACACTATGATACATTTCACTACCGCAATAACCACAATACCGATGAGAGCGATAAAACTCCGCCAACTGCACTCCACGGCCAGCTAACTGAAACAGCCCACTATCACTTGAAATAATTTGCCGCAGCGAAACCATATCTGAAGTCATTTTCTGACAAATAAGCCAAACTTTCTCACCCTGCCATTCACCAATAGGCCACGCTATTTTTCCTTGCAATGACCATTGGACAGCAATTCCAAAAGGTAATTCCCCTTCCGGGAGCCAAATACGATTTTCATAGCTGATAATCCACCAGCCACGTTCTGTTCCTGTAATTTGTTGTTGCATCATCATGACATCATAATTACGATTAATATCTGTATAAATCATACACTTTCTAGTCAGAAAAACGTGCTTTTATACCCAATAGATTTCAAGTTGCAGCGCGGCGGCAAGTGAACGCATCCCCAGGAGCATAGATAACGATGTGACTGGGGTGAGTGAAAGCAGCCAACAAAGCAGCAACTTGAAAGATGAAGGGTATATTGTTATTAGTCACTACACAGTATTACAAGCATTATTCTCAGCTATCAACGTGCTTTGACTTGAGGAACACAACATCATGCCACAACTGCTTGCCGTGTTTGATCTGGATGACACCTTAATCTCCGGAGATTCCAGCGCTATATGGACAGAATTCTTATGGGAAAAAGGCATAATTACTGATCCCAGTTTTATCGAAGCAGATGAAAAAATGATGGCTGATTACAATGCGGGTATATTAAATATGAATGACTATCTGGCATTTAGCCTGCAAACATTGCATCAGGTTCCGCTAGAGCAGGTTGATGTCTGGCTCACCGAATTTGTTAAAGAGAAAATCAGACCACGGTTTTATCCACAAGCCAAAGCTCTGCTTGAAAAGTATCAACAGCAACAGGTTCCAGTCATGATTATCTCAGCCACCGTCTCTTTTATTGTGAAAAAGATTGCTGCCGAATTTGGTATTCACACTGCGCTGGGCATTGATATGGTAATAGAAAACGGCTGTTATACCAGCAAAATAGACGGTATTGCCACTTTTCGTGAAGGTAAAGTAAAACGAATGAAACAGTGGCTGAAACAACAAAATAGTCATCCTGAAACTATCCGTTTTTACAGTGATTCGATTAATGATCTGCCGATGTGTCAGTTTGCCGATGAGGTGATTACTGTCAATGCCGATACCCATTTGCAAGCTCAAGCAGAACAACATGGCTGGAAACAATTAACCTGGTCATTGTAAATACTTTCATTTATCAAGGGTTGTAGTTTTCATAATCCCTTCTATACTAATGTTTACTTTCTTGTCGGAGTGCCTAGCGTAAGCTGTTTTATCGCAGCATGCACAGGCTGAGACCGTTAATTCGGGATCCGCGGAACCTGATCGGGTTAAGACCCGCGAAGGGAACAAGAGTAATCAAGCGTTGTCGGCTCACCAGGTTTTCTAAGAGTCCATTCAGCCATCAAGATATTACTCCCTGCGAGCTCCAGACAAGCAACTTTCCCAATAACACGGTTAGGAATTTGCTATGTCTAATAATATTGTTATCCCTGCAACTGATATTTCGCCAAAACCCAGCCCGGCACGTCCACGTAAAGCTCAACGTGATGCCGCTCAGGAATTTATTAATTCTATTCAGGGAGTCTCATTCCCTAACTCACGACGAATTTATCTCCAAGGCTCACGTGACGATATCCAAGTCCCAATGCGGGAAATTCAGTTATCACCTACTTTGATCGGCGGAACTAAAGAAAAACCTCAATATGAGGAAAACGAAGCTATCCCTGTTTATGATACTTCCGGCGCTTATGGCGATCCTGATTCCATGCTAGATGTGCATGTTGGGTTAACTAAACTGCGCCGGCAATGGATCGACGAACGTCAAGATACAGAACCCGTTACTACCCTCAGCTCTGATTTTACTCAGCAACGTCTGGCGGATGCTGGCCTCGATCATTTACGTTTCAATAACCGCCCTCATCCATTAAAAGCCAATAAAGGCAAACGCGTGACTCAATTGCACTATGCCCGTAAAGGCATCATCACGCCGGAAATGGAATTTATTGCACTACGGGAAAATATGGGGCGTGAACGTATCCGCGGTGATGTGTTACGCCAACAACATGCCGGACAAGGCTTCGGCGCTCAGTTGCCAGAAAATATCACACCAGAATTTGTCCGTCAGGAAGTCGCGGCGGGTCGGGCAATTATTCCGGCCAATATCAATCATCCTGAATCAGAGCCGATGATTATTGGTCGTAATTTTCTGGTGAAAGTTAACGCCAATATCGGTAACTCTTCCGTCACTTCTTCCATTGAAGAGGAAGTGGAAAAGCTAATCTGGTCTACCCGCTGGGGAGCGGATACGGTAATGGATCTCTCTACTGGCCGTTATATCCACGAAACCCGCGAATGGATCTTACGTAACAGCCCGGTTCCTATCGGTACCGTCCCCATTTATCAGGCCCTGGAAAAAGTTAATGGTGTAGCGGAAAACCTCACTTGGGAAATGTTCCGTGATACCTTGCTGGAACAAGCGGAACAAGGGGTGGATTACTTCACTATTCACGCAGGCGTTCTGCTGCGCTATGTACCGATGACAGCCAAACGCCTCACTGGGATTGTCTCCCGCGGTGGCTCAATTATGGCGAAATGGTGTCTGTCTCATCATCAGGAAAACTTCCTCTACCAACATTTCCGCGAGATTTGTGAAATCTGTGCCGCTTATGATGTTTCCCTATCATTAGGGGATGGCCTGCGCCCCGGTTCTATTCAAGATGCCAATGATGAAGCCCAGTTTGCAGAACTGCACACATTAGGCGAACTGACCAAAATTGCTTGGGAATATGATGTTCAGGTGATGATCGAAGGCCCCGGACATGTGCCCATGCAGATGATTCGCCGCAATATGACAGAAGAATTGGAGCACTGCCACGAAGCCCCTTTCTATACCCTTGGCCCACTGACGACAGATATTGCGCCAGGTTATGACCATTTCACTTCGGGTATTGGTGCCGCAATGATTGGCTGGTTTGGTTGCGCTATGCTCTGTTATGTGACGCCGAAAGAACATCTTGGTCTGCCAAACAAAGATGATGTTAAGCAAGGGCTGATCACTTACAAAATTGCTGCTCATGCCGCCGATCTCGCCAAAGGCCATCCAGGCGCACAAATCCGTGATAACGCTATGTCAAAAGCAAGATTCGAATTCCGTTGGGAAGATCAGTTTAATTTGGCGCTCGATCCCGATACCGCACGAACCTATCACGATGAAACTCTGCCACAAGCCTCCGGCAAAATTGCGCATTTCTGTTCTATGTGCGGGCCTAAATTCTGCTCAATGAAGATCTCTCAGGAAGTACGCGATTATGCCGCCGGTATGGAACAGATGTCAGAAGAATTCCGCGCCCGCGGTAGCGAGCTGTATCACAGTGCGGAGGGCGTATCTCATGAGTAATCTGCCTAATGCCCCATTTGCCCCGACTGAACACAGATTGGGGCTGTATCCAGTCGTGGATTCACTGGAGTGGATTTCCCGCCTGTTAAAGGCAGGAATCACCACCATCCAGTTACGAATCAAAGACCTGCCAGAAGATCAGGTCGAGGGAGAAATTAAGCAGGCCATCACGTTGGGCCACCAATATAACGCCCGTTTGTTTATTAACGATTACTGGCGACTGGCGATCAGACATGGTGCTTACGGTGTTCATCTGGGGCAGGAAGATTTAGATAACACCGATCTGAATGCAATCCAGGAAGCCGGATTGCGGTTAGGCATTTCCACTCACAATGAACAAGAATTGACACGGGCAAAATCTTTACGTCCATCTTATATCGCCCTCGGCCATATTTTCCCGACGACTACCAAAGCAATGCCCTCTTCTCCGCAAGGGCTAGAAGCACTAAAACAACAGGTAGAAAACACACCAGATTACCCTACTGTCGCTATCGGAGGCATCTCTCTCGAACGCATACCGGATGTTATTGCTACGGGAGTTGGCAGTGTGGCACTGGTCAGTGCGATTACCAAAGCAAAGGATTGGCGTCAGGCAACCGCACAGTTGCTTCATCTGGTTGAAGGCATTGAGTTGAAGGGATAGAGAGGTTCTTATGCTGAATGATCAAGAATTTATGCGTTACAGCCGACAACTGTTGCTAGAAGATATCGGCCCTGAAGGGCAGGAAAAACTGAAAACCAGCCGCGTACTGATTGTCGGTCTGGGAGGGCTGGGTGCCCCTGCGTCTCTCTATCTCGCCGCGGCGGGTGTGGGAACAATTTATCTCGCTGATGATGACCAACTGCACATCTCCAATTTACAACGACAAATCCTTTACCGCACAGAGGATATTCCTTCGGCAAAAGCTGAACTTGCAGCTAATCAGCTCAATGCACTTAATCCACTGGTAAAAATAACTGTTCTTAATAAACGTCAAGACGTGGAATCGCTGAAAAAAATCGTAAAACAGGTCGATCTGGTTCTTGATTGCTGTGACAACATGGCAACCCGCCATGCTATCAATGCGGCTTGTGTAGCAACACGAAAACCCTTAATCAGCGGCAGTGCCGTCGGGTTCAGCGGTCAGCTTATGGTGCTTGAACCCCCTTATCCTCACGGCTGCTATACCTGTCTCTACCCCGATCAGGAAGAACCACAGCGCAATTGCCGAACTGCGGGTGTATTAGGTCCGGTAGTCGGCATCATCGGCACATTGCAGGC
Organism: Photorhabdus thracensis; assembly: GCF_001010285.1. GTDB lineage: Bacteria > Pseudomonadota > Gammaproteobacteria > Enterobacterales > Enterobacteriaceae > Photorhabdus > Photorhabdus temperata. The sequence continues at coordinate 1,440,781 of NZ_CP011104.1, forward strand.
ATTGGAAGCCATCAAAATGTTAACCGGACTTCCCTCTCCGTTGAGCGGCAAACTTCGGCTGTTTGATGGTAAGCAGCAAAGCTGGAGCACGCTACAGCTCAGTCAATCGCGGCAATGCCCAATCTGCGGAGATATGGCATGAAAATTACTATAAATGACCAGTTGATGGAGCTTACCGCTCCTCTGGCTCTACAGCAATTACTGGAACAACTTGAACGAGCGCAACCGGGAACTGCATTGGCCATTAATCAAACCATTATTCCGCGTTCGAACTGGAGTACGCACCAAGTTAATGACGGGGACAATATCCTGTTGTTTCAGGCTATTGCCGGAGGTTGATATGTTAAAGATCGCTGATACTACTTTTAATTCCCGTTTGTTTACTGGTACAGGCAAATTCGCTAATTCAGATTTAATGATTCAGGCTATAGCGGCCTCTGGCAGTCAGCTTGTCACGATGGCGATGAAACGCATTGATTTGCAGGGAGGCAATGACGCTATCCTGGCGCCATTACAAAAACTTGGCGTCAAATTGCTGCCAAATACTTCTGGAGCCAAAACCGCAGAAGAGGCTCTGTTCGCGGCCCGTCTGGCCCGTGAAGCATTGGCAACAAATTGGATCAAACTGGAGATCCATCCTGATGTGAAATACTTGCTACCCGATCCGGTCGAAACGCTTAAAGGCGCTGAAATGCTGGTCAAAGACGGATTTGTCGTTCTGCCTTATTGCAGTGCGGATCCTGTTTTGTGTAAACGTCTGGAAGAAGTGGGCTGCGCGGCAGTCATGCCTTTGGGCGCGCCGATTGGCTCTAATCAGGGGCTGCTAACCCGGGATTTCCTGCAAATTATTATTGAGCAAGCACAAGTGCCGGTGGTTGTCGATGCGGGCATCGGCGCACCGAGCCATGCACTGGAAGCAATCGAACTAGGGGCTGATGCCGTATTGGTCAATACCGCTATTGCCGTCGCGCGTAACCCAGTAAAAATGGCACAGGCATTTAGAATGGCAATTGAAGCAGGTGAATTATCCCATCAGGCTGGTCTGGCAAGTCCAAAACAACATGCTGTTGCATCCAGCCCATTGACTGATTTTCTGGGAACGTTCTAATGGCTAATCATCTTTTGAACAACAGTTTTGGTTATCACTGGCGGCAACTGAGTTGGGATGACATTACTCTTCGTATTAACAGCAAAACTTCGCAGGATGTCGAACGGGCATTGAGCAGCAACAAATTAAATCTGGATGATTTTATGGCACTGCTTTCACCAGCGGCGAAACCCTATATAGAACCGCTGGCGCAACGGGCACAGAAATTGACTCGTCAACGCTTCGGTAATACCGTTGGTTTTTATGTACCGCTTTATCTCTCAAATTTATGCGCCAATGATTGCACCTATTGTGGATTCTCAATGAGTAACCACATCAAGCGCAAGACACTAAATAAAGATGAAATTATTGCAGAATGTCAGGCGATTAAAGCTCTGGGCTTTAACAATCTGCTATTAGTCACGGGAGAACATCAGAGTAAAGTAGGTATGGATTATTTCCGCCGTTATCTGCCACTTATCCGTCAACATTTCAGTTCCATAATGATGGAAGTCCAGCCAATGACTCAGGAAGAGTATTCAGAACTCAAAACGTTAGGGCTGGATGGTGTGATGGTTTATCAAGAAACCTATCATGAACCAACTTATCGGCTGCATCATCTACGGGGTAAGAAACAAGATTTTCACTGGCGACTAGAAACACCGGATCGCCTTGGCCGGGCAAAAATCGATAAAATCGGTTTAGGAGCATTAATTGGCCTATCCAATCACTGGCGGACAGATTGTTATATGGTGGCTGAACATTTATTCTTTTTACAACGTACATATTGGCAAAGCCGTTATTCAATTTCATTCCCACGTTTACGGCCTTGTGCCGGAGGTATTGAACCTGCATCATTAATGAGTGAAGCAGAGCTGGTACAACTGATTTGTGCTTTTCGTCTGTTTGCTCCAGATGTAGAACTTTCTATTTCTACCCGGGAATCTCCCTTCTTTCGCAATCACGTAATACCACTGGCAATCAATAATGTCAGCGCAGGTTCAAAAACCCAACCCGGTGGTTATGCAGACAATAGCCATGAAGAACTAGAACAATTTATTCCGCATGATAACCGCTCCGTTTATCAGGTCGCGAATGTATTGATTAAAGCGGGGTTACAACCTGTCTGGAAAGACTGGGATGGTTATTTAGGCCGATAATTCAACAAGGGTTTATCGTAAGGAAAGGACTCCTTATGATAATACTTGGTTAATGATCTATAACGCTTTTTTATTAAATGGCTTATGAATTTTTCAGGAAATAAAGTAAAGTAAATAAACAAAATCGGGAAATCATTGATATAACAGAATTAAAGATAATTTATTTTCATAACATTTCAGATATTACAACCTATTTTTAATTTCATTAAAGAGAAAACAGAACAATATTCACTCTAATAAGAGAAAAATCCAAAAGAATTAAACAAATAGAATATTTTATTAAGGAAATAAAGCATAAAAGTAAAAAAATTGCAATTGATATTTATGATGAATATACAATCTAATATTAAGTGAGGTAATAGGTATACGCACTGTATATATTGATCATTACATCTATTTATTTTTATTAATTGACACAAATTACAACTCTCCATCAACAAAAAATACAATTGAATATTCTCTACTACTATTGATAAAGTTCCCACCGAAAAACAAAGTTGTTAATAAAAATCAAATTTATTGTTATTTATTTGAAAAGGATCAATTATGAATATGAATGAAATACTGAATAACGAAGATTATTCTGGTAATAAGAAAAACTCGCATAAAGAACTGGTTAACGGCTCATTTAATGAAGGATATCACGGCTGGAGAATCCCAGTTCCTGAAACGGTAAAAATCTTATCTGAGAATGGAATTAACTTTCTCAGAATCCAAAGCGTTACTGGTTCTGGCGTCATTGATCAAATTATAGAAGGATTAGAGCCTAACACTAAATATAAACTGACTGGTACCGCTCGCTTATCAGCAGAATCATCACCAGCTTATTTTGGTTTACAGAATCGCACATCAGGCCCGGATTCTTTTGCTGTGAGCAGCACCGAGTTTACAACAGGTTCTATCGAATTAAGTACAGATGAAGAAGGACTTTTACGCGTTTACTTGCTAAAAGACCAAATTGGCCGCAGACCAAGTGGAGCAACTGCTGATTTTACTGGTTTTATTTTAGAAAAAGCCTAAACATCTAACTTTGATATAACTAGACATCTTAACACCCGAAGCTCATTGCTCCGGGTGTTTTAAAGCCTATCTCAGTAAACGTAATTCTCCGAAAATAACCCTGCTTAACTTAAATCATGCAATGGTTTTTTTATTGGCGGTGTAAGTCTGAAATCAGAAAATTTCACCTGTAACCCTTGACGTTCTGGAGAACAACACATTGCGCCAACAAAGACGCGTTGTTTATCCTCAAGAAAAGGAGATAACCTTAATAGCGGCCACCGTAAACCATCAGTAGAATATTGAAGCCTTAAATACCCTTCTTCACAAGTCAGACGTAACCAGAATTTACTTGGATTACCTGGAAATATTCCCATAGACCAATCAGAATGGTGACGTGTGAGTACACTACCAATAGTGGCCTGCCCGTCAGAATATTCAACTCCCCCTTTCAACCAATATTTTTCATCCACTAATAGCATGATTCCTGCTTGATCGTATAAATGCTCAAAGCATCCTTCAATGCAGAGTTGAAAGGTAAAATTATCCTCAACATAACGCCCAAAAACATGGCCACTATGACGTTGAAAACCATACCATGTTTGTTGCCAAAAATCGGTTTTATGATCTGTGGTGACATTAAGCCAGTCATTTCCAGCTTGCCAATCAGATGGTTCATTCAGCCAATCATATTGTGACAAACTCATAGGAGCTCCTCTATTATCTTCCGCTTGGATTAATAAATTTATATCCTGCAAGTAAGGAAACAGAGAGTAAAGCAACACAAGCAAAAGCACCATGTAATGTCACAACATGTGCTAATCCTCCGATAATTGCAGGCCCAAGTAATATCCCTGAATATCCCATTGTAGAAACCGCCGCAACTGCCAGCGAGTCAGGCATAATTTTCTGTTGGCCGGAAGCGGTAAAAAGCATAGGTGCTATATTAGAGAGACCTGCGCCAACCATCAGGAAGGAAAGTCCTAATATTATTGCTGTTGATGCTGAGTAAATAAGGATAAATCCAGAGGTCGCCAATAAGGCACTACTGATAAAAACCCGCCGGTGCCCATAAAGGGCAATGATCTTATCCCCCAAAAAGCGGCCAGATGTCATAGCAATAGCAAAAAGAGTGTAACCGATTCCAGCCTGATGACTGCTGATGTTATGTACGCTGGTTAATAATATACCGCTCCAATCCAGCATTGAGCCTTCCATAATATAGGCAACAAAACAGAGAAAGCCCAATAAAACAACAACTCCACGGGGAACAGCAAAAAACGGCGTATTACCCGATTCTGCTTCATTTAACAACCCACTCCATGCAGGCAACAGCAACAGGATAATAAGTAGCACCACCATGATCATCACCTGAAAAGGTGATATTCCCAGAGACAATAACGCACTGACCGAACCTGCACCAGCTATTCCCCCCAGACTGAATAACGCGTGAAAGCCAGACATAATTGGCCGCTGAGCCATTTTTTCGACCATAACAGCGTGGATATTTACTACAACATCCATCGCACCAATACCTGCACCAAAGATAAATAAAGCACAGGCCAGTGTCAGTGGTGTAGGTAATACGCTGAGTCCTGGCAACATAACCAGCACTAACAAGGCACATAAAGTGAAAACTTGCCGGCATCCAAAACGTGCGGCCAACATTCCTGCCATCGGCATCATGATGAAAGAACCAATACCGAATGCCAGCATCAAGAGCCCCATCGCGCCATTATCAAGTTGTAGCCGTTCTTTCGCTAAAGGAATGAGAGGAGCCCAACTTGCAAGACTAAAGCCGGCAATAAAAAAAGCGACGCGCGTCGCCATGATGGGTTGTTTTACCAAAGAGACCATATTCAGATCAGACAACTCATACTCCTTCTATATAAATAAAAACGCCCCCCGATATAACTAACGGAGGGCATTAAATTATGCAAAATTAATCCTGGAAAATTGCGGAATATCTGTCAGCGCTCCGATAATACGGGTTGCCTGTTGATACTGTTCTGCAACGGATAACGCATGAGGCCAGGCATACACATAGGGAATACCTGCCTGTATTGCTGCTGTAATCCCCAAATCTGTATCTTCAATTACCAATGTTTGATGAACATCCATAGACTTCAATTCCAACATGGCAAGATAGGGATCGGGATTAGGTTTCGTTCTTACAACATCGTCACCAGAGATCAAAGCTGGGCTTTCGCTCAATCCCAATAATCCAATATTAGCCAAACACACTTCACGCGGCGCAGTAGAGACAAAACCAAAAGAGATGCTGTGCTGTTGTAAAGCCGCTATCAGCCCGGCAACCCCTGGGCGAAGGTAACTTTGAGACAGCTTATCTTTGTAAACAGAGACAATTTTAGCCGTGATCTCTTGCTGCCGCTGATCTGGAACCCCAATATAATCCAGCGTCTCTTTCAAACTCAGACCGATAAGTTGCTGCGGTTGTACATGATGTGTGTAGTCAGGGGCCAAATCACAAAGAACATCAAAGTGCAATTGCTCACTGTCGACAATGACCCCATCAATATCAAAAATCACATTAAATTTGTCCATGTGAAAAACTCCATTACTTGAGATCGGAAATGCGGATCAGTACTTTACAATTTGGAGTATAGAGCGGTTTTTGGGTTTTACCCGCAATATCGCAACCCACAGTGAGAAAAGCCTGCAAGTAATCATTAAAATCAAAGATCTGACTGACCAGACGACCCACCGGAATCACACCATCCCGGATCATGGTATAAGCACGTTCAAAGCTGTTATTCAGAGAGTCAATAGAACCAATGACTGAAAGACTCTTATCCGCAATCTTAAGAATATCAAGGTTGGCATGTTTATCTTTAAGCGCAACATTCAGCAATTTTCCGCCAGGAGCCAGATGTTCGAAAATGTACTCGGTTAACTGGCCGGTGGTATCTACACATAGATCGATAAGTGCCGATTTATCGCCATATTTCTGCGTTAAAGCCTCATCAAAATCAGTATACAGCTCACATTCCGGCGGCAGATTTTCTCTGGCAAACTGAACACGGCTCTCGTTTTTCTCGACCATGAAAGCCTTGACGCCTCTGGCATGTAAAGCCCAAATGTAGAGCATACCCATTGGACCTGCGCCAGCCACTGCTGCGCGAATATTAGTATGAGTGATACCCAGCTTATCGACACCGGTCAATGTACAACTAAGCGGCTCGGTCAGTGACGCCTCTTCCATGCTGACATGATCATCCAGTTTTATCAGTGAACTCTCTTTAGCCAGATACTGTTCAGCAAATGCCCCGTCATAGGAAACCCCAGCTTCGGTTCCCAATTTTTTTTCACAATGATTTGGGCTTCCCGTCTGGCACATCCGACAATGCCCACAGGAATAAGTTGGGTTGATCACCACGCGGTCACCCACGTTAAAACGCGTAACACTTCTTCCTATTTGAGTGACAACACCCGTTGTTTCATGACCGAGCGTCGTCCCCGGAATCGCAACAGGGTAAGAACCCGTGATAATCCCAACATCCGTACCACAGACACCACAAACCGCAATATCAACCACCACATCATCAGACTCAACACAATGTAACGGCTCAACATCCCGAATTTGAACATCCCATACCTGATTAAATTTAAGTGCTTTCATTATGCTACCTCCTTGTTATCCAGCATATCTAAAGTCAGATCAGCAAAAGTTAGATCCAATTTATGCAAAATCTCGCTTAAATGTTCCTTAGTGCAAATCAATGGAGGACGAACTTTGAGTGCACGGCCTTTCCCATAACGAGAGCCCCGGATGATCAAATTATGATTGTTCGCAGTCGCAATCGCTTTTGCAGCAAATTCCGGTGATGGCGTATCAAAACCAAACATGTAACCGACGCCTCTGACACCGGTAATTTCTGGATATTTACGCTGTAATGTTAATAAGCCATTACGCAAATAAGCTTCGTTACTCTGCACATTCTCCAGAACATGTTCATCTTCGATAATATCGATAATTTCGTTGAGAGCTGTGAGTGAAAGAGGGTTAGCGCCTGATGTGCTGGAATGTTCGAAAGACTCTAATACATCCAATGAACTACGCATCAATACACCACCGGTAGGGATACCTATGCCACCAGCGCCTTTAGCGAAAACAATAATATCCGGTTCTAATTCTTTGGCGTAACCGGTTGATGCGAAGAATGTTCCTGTGCGTCCAAATCCTGTCTGCACTTCATCTGCAATAATGATAATGTCATGTTTATGACAGATATCTCTAATCTTACGGTAAAAATCAACAGGGAAAACGATATTTCCACCATTTCCTTGAATAGGCTCAATGATTAGGCAGGCAATATTGTCATTTGATCCCAATTGAATAAATTGTTCCAGATCAAAATACTGATTTTGTTCTGTGCCCGGTTCCAATTCAGACATGACGCTGGCAGGAGTCGGCACTTTTAAAGAGCCATCAATATTGACATGAAAATCTTTAATTCTAAAAGCATTACCCGAAATTTGCGCTGTAGCTAAAGACTGACCATGATGAGCCAGAAAGAAAGAGATAACCCCTGACCGCCCTGTTGCTTTTTGAGCAATACGAATGGCGCATTCAACCGCCCCGGAGCCGGAAACATCCCGCAACCATATTCTATTAATTCCTTCAGGGGTATGTTTAACTAATTTATTCAGAATATATTGAGACATTTCATGAGTATAAGCTGAACTCAAATGTGTACATCTGTCGATTTGCTGTTTTAATTTTTCTGCTATTCTGCGATTAGTGTACCCCAGTGGAAGGTTAAATGTTCCCGAAGCCGCGTCAATATACTTTTCACCATCTATTTCTAAATAAGGACCGTTCCCAACAAAGCGAGAAAGCATATCTTCAAACCGTTGTCCATTTTCCATAATCTTATCACCTTAATTAACCATTTCTAACTACAAGAAAACACAATAATCGCGAACAGGTAAGAGAATATTTACTAAAAATTAATTTATATCAATAAAAAACAGATAATAACCCCAAAAACATTTAAAAAATTAAAGTATTTTGTATAAAATACATTATTATTTTGAATGCATTGTTAATTACATACAGAATTGCTAGTAAATATGGCTAGTACAGGTAATTCTGTTTAAAATCCTGTAGAACTGTCAGAAAATCTTGCAACTCTGCCTCAAGCGATAACCATAAGAATATTTGTATAGCCCTATGACTATTTCCTTTATGATAGGTGACCATCTTGATTATTTCTGATGTGTCAGAAACGATATACTTTTTTATTGAGAATGAGTTACCAAAGAAATGAAAAAATAAAGTAACTATTTATTAATGAAATAATTTCAAATAGAACACTTTAGGATAAGGGCTGCTAATAATCTGACATACCTTAAAAAAGTGCTGAAGCAGCCTAGCCGGTTTACACAGTTAAGCAGCTCGTATAAAGTTCAGGTTTGAAAAAGCAGTAAAGAGTTCGGTTGTGCACGATATTTAAATAAACCTATCGCTAGTTTGAAATAACCCGCTAATAGGCTCTCTGGCATACACAAAATCTTTAATTATGCTGGAAACTCAATGCCACTGTGCCGATTTACGAATAAAACCATCACAATTTATTGAAATACTAAAAGAATAAATATGCGAAATTACATTTTTCTGTTACTTAGTTTGGTGCTTTTCGGACCACTGGGTATCGATCTGTTTTTACCTACAATTCCCGCCATTGCTGAAGATTTTCAAGTTAATAATGAGGTCATTCAATCGACTATCTCTTTATTTCTGCTCATCATGGGACTGGGGCAATTAATCGCCGGACCATTGGTGGACAAATTTGGCCGTCGACCGGTTGCCTTAATGGGGATCATTTTGTACATCATTGGTTCTATGATCGCAGCACTTTCAACCAATTCCGAAATTTTTGTCGCGGCACGGATCATTCAAGGATGTGCTGTTTGCTGTACCAGTGTCGTCTGCATCAGCGGTGTACGCGACCGCCTGAATGGTGACGAGGCAGCTAAAGCCTACGGTTTTCTTAACAGTACACTGAATATTGTTCCTGCTCTCGCTCCGTTACTGGGTGGTCTTTTGGCTGAAATGTTTAACTGGCGGGCGCCATTCTGGTTCTTGGTCTGCTACGCAGTTATTGTGCTGCTTATCATTGCCATTTGGCTGCCAGAAACGCGCCCCGCAAACACTAAACCCATTCATGGATTGCCGCTGAAACAGTATTATCAGATTCTCAGCAATGCCCGGTTTATGCATTTTGCACTGGTTAACGCTGGCATCATGGCAATAATGATTACTTATGTTTCATTTGCGCCAACTGTGTTAATGACCGAAGGCCATATTTCACCACTGGTATTTTCATTGATTTTTGGCGGCAACGGGCTCTGGACTATGATCGCCTTCCTGCTCGCCAATAAAGTCCTTCATCGAACGGGTCGCCCTTTCTGCTTGCTGTTTGGGACAATTCTGATGGCACTGGGCTGCCTATCACTGTTCTCAGGAATACATCTGCTGCCAAACGTAGCCAACCAACACTGGCTAAGTTATATGTTACCGGTTGCCTTCGCTTGTGCAGGTTTGGCGTTTGTTATGGGGCCCGCTACCAGTTATGCTCTGGAACCTTATTCTGAAGAAGCAGGCGTCGCTTCCGCATTGATAGGGTTCGTCCAGATGGCTGTTGGCTCTATTATCTCTCTGGGCGCTATGGCGTTACCATTTCCACCCAAACAATCATTGATGCTGGTGATGCTACTGGGTACCGTGCTAACCCTGTCAGCACACTTACTCAGTCGCAGCTTGAAAGGACGGATTGTCTCGCTAAAATCTTAAAATCTGTCACGCAAAGCCATCGTTCGGTATCACTGCTCAGAACAATGGCTTTGCTCACTAGAAGTCACACACCCAACCCCATCATCTGCATCAGTTGTTGTGCCTGCTGAATCGCCTCCTGACGATTCGCAATCCCCAGTTTCTGATACAAATTCCGGATATGAGTCTTAATGGTTGTCGTTGCTACATCCAGCTCTGCGGCAATCTGATCATTGCTGTAGCCTGAATAAATCAGTCCCAGCACCTGCCACTCACGCTGCGTCAGTGGACTATTGCGAATAAGCTCCGGAACATCAGGATGTGTCAGCAACTGTGTGACGAAACTTTCGTCAAAATGAGCGAATTTATGACGATGCTGACGATTGATATCACGTAAAATGCGCTGTGCTCGGTGCAACTCCAGTTCAGACAAAGTATTCAGCTGGATAAGCTGACGCAGTTGCTGGGCCATCAACTCACCTTCAATCACGAAATGGCTGATAAATCCGGTGCGGTTAGCCAGAGCCAATGCCTCGATAAGCACATTCTGCGCTTCGCTTTTATGTCCTATATGCCAGTAAAGCAAGTTACATAACAGTAGATTACGGTTCAGATCGCTTATTAATTGCAATTCTCTCGCATGTTGATTCAGCATATCCAAAATAGATTCCGCCTCATCATACAGGCCGAGAAGGATCTGAGCGCGGGCGATATTACGCCACTGGCCCTGATTAAAATGATTATCGACGCTGTCTGGTCGCTCGGTCTGCGCCAACCATCGAACAGCCGCGCTTTTCTCTTCCATATTCTGCCAAATGATGACTCTCAGTTTGTCAGTATTGGTTCGCCAGTCTCTGTGATATTGCCCATTATTCAATAAGTTTTCACAGCGTGCCAAATAACGGCGGGCATTATCAATATCTCCCCTGGTTAAAGAACATTTAGCCAACTGTGTCAGGCACTGCAACTGCTGCTGAGGTTGGAAGTTCGATAACACCTCCAAGCCACGCCGCGCGGCCTCTTCTGCTTCATCAAGACGGGACCAGCACCACAAAAGCTGTGAGCGGATGCGCAAAAGGAATTCATGCATCGGAAGCTGCTCCAGATGCTGTTCACGGATCAATTCAAACGCCTTGTTCTGCGTTTCATAGGCGGTCTGCAAATACCCTTGGGCCAGTAAAATCTCGCTTTGCTGCAACAATGCCCATAACGCATAGTGATGAACTTGGAAACGGCGCGCAAGCTGCTCAGTTTGTTGCATCCGCGTCAATGCATCAGCCAGCTCGCCTTTACAATGTAAGACTTCACCTTCCACGGAAGTTGCGACAATACGACTGTATTCATTCTGCGGCAACAGTGCCGCCAAAGCTTTCTTCGCCAGCTTATCAGCCATCTCCGGCTTGCCGCTGTTCATAGCGACTTGAGCCCGTAAAGCATCAAACTCAGCCAATAAATCCGGCTCAATAGCAATCTGTTTCTGATGCAGTGCTTGTTCCGCCTGGCTCAACAGTGTATTTACCTCCGAGTAGCGATGCTGACTTTGAGCCAGCCAGGCCTGAAGCAACACCAGACGCGGACTCTCCAACAATTGCTCATAAGGCAGCGCATTCATGCACTCTTCCAGCAGAGATAGCTCACTGTGGTTAAACAATGCCCAAGCATGTTGCAACAGAATATCACGTAACATGGCAGTATCGCCCGCAGCCAGCGCATGATGAATAGCCTCCCCCGGATATCCCTGAACCAACCAGCCTTCTGCGGCAGCACGATGCAACTCCGGCAATTGCAACGCCATTTCCCACTGACAGCGTTGACGTAAAAATGAGGCAAAAAGAGGATGAAAGCGAAACCATTCGCCAGAGTCATCCATCCGTTGGATAAACAGCCCCTGACGTTCGGTTTCTTCGAGACGTTGCTGCCCATTCTCTTCACCGGTAAGACGAACAATCAAACCATCATTCATGGAGCGCAAGATAGAGCTGCGCAACAAAAATTCACGGGTTGATTTATCCACCTGATTCAATACTTCATCCACCAAATAGTCGGAAAGATGGCTGGCGTTAATTCCCGATAAGCGTTTAGCCGACAGTTCAGCAGCATCACACGACTGCCGCGCTGAAAGCGCAATCAGTTGAAGCGCCGTTGCCCAGCCAGCCACTTCGTTGCACAGACGTTTACAATCGTCGGCTTCAAGCGATGGAGTTAAACGTTTGTCAAAAAATTGCTGGGTTTCCTGATGATCAAAAGCCAGTTGCTGACTATCGATTTCCAGCAATTGCTCACGCACACGCAGATTGGCAACCCCAAGAGAAGGCAAATTGCGTGATAAAATCGTTAAAGTAAGATTCTCAGGCTGGTGACGCAGGAAAAACCGCATAGCCTCATGAATAATATTATTCATAATCAGGTGATAATCATCAATCACCAGGAAAATCGGTCGTCGCCATTCATTGAGTTCAATAAACAGTTGAGCAAAGAGTGCGGGTAAATTGGCATATTGGTGTTTTTGGGCCAACACTTCACTTTTGGCGCAATGCCCTTGTGTGGCCTGCTGCAACGCCGCGATAAGATAGCTGGCGAAACGCTCCGGCTGATTGTCGCTTTCATCCAAAGAATACCATCCCAGATTATCTTGCCCGGCCGCCCACTGAGATACCAATGTGGTTTTACCGTAACCAGCAGGGCTGGTTATCAGAACAAGACGATAGTTAGACGACTCATTCAGTCTGATCAACAGGCGTTTACGCCAAACCGTATTATTCAGACGAACAGGACGACTCAGTTTTGATGGGATAAGCATTGATTTCCGTGCCCATAAGAAGCGATAAATAAAACCTGCGCCGGAACCCTATGTGATGTTATTAGATAATTTATATCACGGCCCGTAATAATGTCATTAATAAGCCCAACCAAATTTAGTGAAATACACAGCCTTTGCAAACCTGTTTGCGAACCTCATTGTATTAAGTTGCGCACCCTATCACATTCTTGAACAGCAAATTCCATTTTCCATCGATAAATTATGGAAGCCGACCGCAAACCACTCCATTAATCTCCAGGAAAAAATGGACTTAATAAATCGCAAATGATGCCAAATAGGATTATCGACTACGCCCTTTTACTCCACCCTGACTAATACCTCTCTAGGATGATGTTTTAGGCTCTGAGAGCATTCAGCATAGCGTCTAAATTTTCCTTTTTCAGCTACAGGATGAAGACTCCATGCAACAGACCAGATTAGATAAAGCCCAGTTTCAAGCTGCGCTGACGCGTCAATGGCAGCGCTTTGGCCTCGGATCAGCCCAGGAAATGACTCAGCATCAGTGGTGGCAAGCTGTCAGTGCGGCCCTGTCAGAACTACTGCCCTCAAGCCCTGTGATCACTGCTCCTTCCGACCAACAACAACGCCATGTGAACTATATCTCTATGGAGTTTCTGATTGGCCGTTTGACTGCAAACAATCTGCTTAACCTTGGCTGGTACCAAGACGTTCAAACTTACCTGGCGGAAGAAAATATCATTCTTAGCGATCTGCTGGAGCAAGAAACGGACCCCGCTTTAGGCAACGGCGGCCTCGGACGGCTTGCAGCCTGTTTTCTCGACTCTATGGCAACCGTTGGTCAATCAGCAACCGGCTATGGCCTGAATTATCAATACGGCCTGTTCCGCCAGTCTTTTAATCAGGGACAGCAAATTGAAAAGCCGGACAATTGGGGGCGAGAATCCTATCCCTGGTTCCGCCACAATGCTCAGTTGGATGTTGAAGTTAATTTTGGTGGCGAAGTCTTAATGACAGACGATGGGCGCGAAACCTGGGCACCTGAATTTACATTGATTGGGGAAGCCTGGGATCTACCGATTATTGGTTATCACAACGGTGTTACCCAACCACTGCGCCTGTGGCAAGCAACACATGCTGATCCATTTGATCTCAACAAATTCAACGATGGTCAGTTCCTGGCGGCAGAACAGCAAGGTGTTGAAGCAGATAAGCTGACGAAAGTTCTCTATCCGAATGATAATCACCAGGAAGGCAAACGCCTGCGTCTGATGCAACAATATTTCCAATGTGCCTGTTCTGTGGCGGATATCCTGCGTCGCCATCATCTGGCAGGACGCAAAATAGAAGATCTGCCGAAGTATGAGGTTATCCAGCTTAACGATACCCATCCAACTATTGCCATTCCTGAAATGATGCGCATTCTGCTGGATAAACACCAAATGAGCTGGGAAGCAGCATGGGAGATAACCAGCCATACTTTCGCCTATACTAACCACACGCTGATGCCGGAAGGGCTGGAATGCTGGGATGAACATCTGGTAAGCCACCTGTTGCCACGCCATTACAACATCATTCAAGAAATTAACCGCCGTTTCAAAAATCTGGTGGAGAAAACCTGGCCGGGCGATCAAGCCGTATGGGAAAAATTGGCGGTACATTATAACCATCAGGTGCGGATGGCGAATCTTTGCGTCGTCGCCGGCTTTGCCGTGAACGGGGTAGCAGCACTGCACTCAGAACTGATCGTTAAGGATCTTTTCCCAGAATATCACCAACTGTGGCCGAACAAATTCCATAACGTGACGAACGGTGTTACACCACGTCGCTGGATCAAACAGTGTAATCCAGCACTGTCAGGGTTGATCGACCGGACGCTCAACCGTGAATGGATTAACGATCTTGATGCACTTAACGTGCTTGAACCTTATGCAGATGACGCTGCTTTCTGCGAAGAGTATCGGGCTGTCAAACAGGGCAACAAAATCCTCCTGTCCAATTATGTGAATAAAATAATGGGACTTAAACTGGATCCAAGCGCCATTTTCGATGTGCAAATTAAACGCTTGCACGAATATAAACGTCAGCACCTGAACCTGCTGCACATCCTATCGCTTTATAAACAAATTCAGGAAAATCCGGCGCTGGATATTGTTCCACGCGTATTCCTGTTTGGTGCGAAAGCAGCACCAGGCTACTATCTGGCAAAAAACATTATCTCTGCGATCAATCAGGCCGCCGAAAAAATCAATAATGATCCTATTGTTCGTGATCGCATCAAGATCGCTTTTATTCCCGATTACAAAGTTTCTGTCGCAGAACTCATGATCCCGGCGGCCGATGTTTCAGAACAAATCTCCACTGCCGGTAAGGAAGCTTCCGGTACAGGAAACATGAAACTCGCACTGAATGGCGCTCTGACTATCGGAACATTAGACGGAGCGAATGTCGAAATTGCCGAGCAAGTGGGAGACGACAACATTTTCATCTTCGGACACACCGTCGAAGAAGTAAAAGCTTTGAAAGCTGCCGGTTATGATCCATTGACGTTACTCAAGGAAGATAAACATCTGGACAACATACTCAAGGCACTGGCCAGCGGCGAATTCAGCTACAGTGATAAGCGGGCATTTGACATGCTGCTGCACAGCTTGATTGAAGGTGGTGACCCTTATCTGGTACTGGCTGATTTTGCCTCCTATTGCAATGCCCATAAGCGGATCGATGCCTTGTACCGTGATACTCAAGGCTGGACACGCAGCGCCATTCTGAATACCGCCCGCATGGGTATGTTCAGCTCTGACCGGACAATCCGAGATTATCAACAACGTATCTGGCAAGCAAAGAGATAAGGAAAAATCATGGAGGATAAAAGCCTCGATCATTTAGCGACCGAGGCTGGCATTGTTGCCAGCTATATCAATGCTTATGGAAAACCACAGGCGATTCCAGCAGACACCAGACACCGCCTGTTAGATGCCATAAATGTAAACAAACCGGCCAGCGAGCCGGTTTCCCCCGTACCGGCGGTAAAAGTTTTTACTCAAGGGCAGCGCTTCACTATCACCCTGGAAGACGATAGGAATTACCAATGGCAGATACGAACGGAACAAGGAGAGGAGTTTCAGGGGCATGGCAGCCATCAACTGACTTTTCCTGATACCCTTGCTCAGGGATATCATCGCCTTACTCTGACGCAAGGCAGCCAATGCTGGTCTATGCAAATTATCGTCACGCCCAAACGCTGCTATGAGCCAAATGCGCTGTTAAAGGGGGAAAAACTTTGGGGCGCCTGTGTGCAACTTTATACACTGCGTTCAGAAAACAATTGGGGAATCGGAGATTTTGGCGATCTGAAATACATGCTGCAAGAGATAGCGGCGCGCGGGGGTTCCTTTATCGGATTGAATCCATTGCATGCGCTGCATCCAGCTATGCCAGAAAGCGCCAGCCCCTATAGCCCCTCGTCACGCAACTGGCTTAATGTGGTTTACATTGATGTTAATCAGATTGAGGATTTCAAACACAATGAAGAAGCGCAGAGTTGGTGGCAATCACAGACGACTCAGCGCATGTTACAACATGCCCGCAGCACAAAATGGGTGGATTACACCACAGTTATGGCGTTGAAAATGGCAGCACTGCGTCTGGCATATCAACAGTTCAATACCCGTTCAGCAACTGACTCCCAACAGGTATCTTTTCACCAATTTGTCATTCAAGGTGGTGAATGCCTCTACTATCAAGCCGTCTATGACGCTCTGCACTGTCTGCTATACGCTAAAAATAGCAGCTGTTGGGGTTGGCCTGTATGGCCGGAAGAATATAGCAATCCATACGGCGAAGCCGTACAAACATTTTGCCAGTCTCACCCGCAGGAAGTGGAATTCTTCCTCTGGCTACAGTGGCTGGCCCATACTCAACTTGCAGACTGCTTTGCCCAAAGTCAAACCAGTGAAATGCCCATTGGGCTTTACCGAGATTTAGCCGTTGGCGTAGCCGAAGGAGGATCGGAAACCTGGTGCAACCGGGCTGTCTACTGCACCAAAGCATCTGTGGGAGCGCCACCGGATGCTCTGGGGCCATTGGGTCAAAACTGGGGCCTGCCACCAATGAATCCTCATGTTTTGCAAACCCAGGCTTACCAACCATTCATTGAGCTGCTGCGCACAAATATGACCTATTGCGGCGCCCTACGCATTGACCACGTTATGTCGATGCTCAGGCTCTGGTGGATCCCCTATGGCGAAACCGCCGACAAAGGGGCATATGTACACTACCCAGTTGATGATCTGCTGGCAATTCTGGCACTGGAAAGTCAACGCCATCGCTGCTTGGTCATTGGTGAAGACTTGGGTATCGTACCGGAAGAGATCGTAGATAAACTGCGCGATAATGGCGTCTATTCTTATAAAGTGCTCTACTTTGAGCGCAATGAACAGGGGGAAGTCCGTGCACCGGATGATTACCCAGTACAAGCAATGGCAACGATAACCACCCATGATTTGCCTACTTTGCGCGGATTCTGGCAAAGTACCGATTTGACACTTGGGGACTCACTCAGGCTATATCCTGATAAAGATCTTCTTCAAAAGTTATATACCGAACGTCAGGCAAGCAAACAAGAGTTATTAGAGGGATTACATCGCTACGGCTGTATTCCAGAACATATCGGCCACACGGCAAAAGAAGTAGCAATGTCACCCGAGATAAACCAAGGGTTACATCGCTATATTGCCCACAGCAACTGCGCACTGCTGGGGCTGCAACCCGAAGACTGGCTGGATATGGATAAACCCGTCAATATTCCAGGTACTACGATGGAATATCCCAACTGGCGACGTAAATTAAATACCACACTGGAAACTATGTTCAGTGATGATCATGTAAACCAATTACTAAATGATTTGAATACATGCCGTAAAAAAGCAGGGGCAACCGAGGGCTGAACGCCGTAACATCGGGTTCTCCTCTCTGAAAGCGCTATCCTTTCCCATTTAATAATTTAATGAAATTATGATTTTCAAGGATGGTTTATAATCTAAACCATCCTTAAGATTGCTGACTTTTAGCTCCTCGATTATCACTGTTGAGTTTTCACCAAGACATTTTCTGATGTCGCACAGCAAGGAACATCAATAAGGCTTTATTAGTAGTGGTAACGGCATTGCACAATAATGATTGTTTCGTCTGTCACCTTGTAAACTAGGCGATGTTCTCGATCAATCCGCCTGGACCAATATCCCGACCAATTATGCTTTAGTGGCTCTGGATCACCAAGCCCACCAAAGGGCTGCCGTTTAATATCTTTAATTAACGTATTTACGCGCTTTAAGATTTTTTTATCGGTCTGTTGCCAATGCAGATAATCCTCCCATGCCATTTCCGCCCAAGATAAAATCATTCTTCCAATAATCCTTTCTCAACGGTTTTACCGGCCTCCACTTCCGCGATAGCCTGGTTCAAACGAGCAGCATTTTTGGTGCTGGCCATCAAGTAGGCCGTCTCTTCGTAAGACTGGAAATCTTCCAGGCTAATAACGACAGCTGGTTTACCGTTCTGGCGAGTGATGATAACGGGCTTGTGGTCATCATTCACTTTATCCAGGGTTCTAGCCAAGTTAGCCCGGAATGCTGAATAACTCATCGTATTCATAGTTATTACCTCACAATGTTGTACCCATAACTGTACTTGTACAGATATAAGTACGCAAGTGTTGCGCTAACAATACTTCTGTATACCATCAGGGCTGGTTAGTTCCTCATTTTAGCAGCTCAACCATACCTGGATAAATTATAAACAAAATGGAATCCCCCACTAGGCGTCAAAAAAGGTAAAAGCAATTGTTAAAACCTTATACCGATTAAAACCAAAAGTTAAAAAAATGACTTTTAATAACAGCTTAAAACCTGCCCATCATAAAATTATCAGTGAAAAACGAAAACTTTATTAATGCTCATATTCCCGGAAAAAAGACAAATATGAATAACTTAATCATAAAATCTATTTTTCCAAAGGGAACAACTTTAATAAAGTTTTCAACTGGTAATAAACTTTATCATAAATAAATTAAATAAGATTCCAAAATAGCGCTACATCTTATACTACTCATAATTCTATATATAACAATGGGTTGAAGAAGGCCATGTGTAGCAAAATTATGAAATGTTATTTAAATAATCTCCCATAAAAAAGTTATTAAATAAATGACTTAACAGAATATGAATCGGGTTACTTACAGTGTAATTATTTTGCAATTTATTATGTAAAACTGCAATGCCTTAAATACGCCAGAGTAAACTTAATTTACACTGCTTCAATCAGTTTCGTCTGCGATTTGATTTAAACTATGCCTCTTTTTATGCCTTTAATGTGATTTAACGCTAAAATCAATTCATATCGTTACTTTCTAAACCATTTTCGCGCTCTGTTAACGCTTAAATACCTGTCCAACCGTTATCACTTTTCTGGCTGATTAATCTGCCAGACCTTTTATCATCGTTGATGCAATAAGCCGTTATTAGACAAGAGAAAACTAATCAGGCGACAACACGCTATCTGAAATTCTTGATGATGCGAAAATACCTATTTTTAAAATGGTTTTGTCAGCAACCTAAAGGATGGCTTATAGTCTAAGCCATCCTTTCTCAATCAATTTTATCTGGACCTTGGTCAGATCTGCTGTTTACTGCAAAAAATGTCTAATAAAATAATCTAACATAAGATAGGCAATCATTTACTGAATAAGCTAGGATCCTTACCCATAAAATACCAAATTAATCTTACTAATCCATTCTAATTTAAGAAGGCATTATGTGGTTTCCCAGATTTAAACAGGCTTTTATCGCTCTTTTACTTCCCTGGCTGCTGGCTGTATCAATACAAATGGCGGGAAGAATCTATCTTCTCCTCACTTATGGCAGTCACCAGCTCCTTGCTGACGCCATTCAAGATGTAGAACGAATGTTCTGGATTGGCGGGCTGTTTGATATCCGTATTGCCAGTCTGCTATTTGTTCCCTGTCTGCTGATTGCGGGCTTATTTGCCATTAACAAAAACAGTTTCAGCATATGGCAGCGTTTCTATCCGTGGCTGGCTGCAATACTCAATACACTGGTTGGGGCTTTAACTGTAGCCAATGTTTATTACTATGCCACTTATGAACGGTCGATCGATATTTTCATTTTCGGTTTAGTGGAAGACGATACGAAAGCCGTATTGCATACCCTGTGGAGTGACTATCCCATTATCCGTGGTTTGCTCTGTTTAGTTCTGTTCACCGCTTTTGTTTTCTGGCTTTGTCTCCGCTGGCAACGCCGCCTTACCTTACGTACAGCGCGCAAAACCAACCTGCCGGTTTCTGTTGTAGTGACGCTGGCTATTTTGGCTGTCTGCTTCGTTGGAATGCGCGGCTCCATAGGGACCTTTCCACTGCGTCAGTCCAATACACAAGTTTCAGAAGTTAAAATACTTAATATGCTGACGCCTAACGGTCCAATGGCATTGAACTGGGCCTTTAATGATCATTACAAAAACAGCTACTTCCCAGAGGCAACAGATGAACAAGGTAGCACGCTATTAAGCCAATTTCTGGATAATCCAACGCCGGCTAGCCTGTCGCCGTTTATGGCTAAAACCGCCGATAATCCTGTCGCTCAGAAAAAACCACCCCATGTAATATTTAACGTGATGGAGAGCATGGGCTATCACCTGCAAAGTCTGGATCGCCCAAACCTTGATGTTTTTGGTGCCCTACGCCAGCACTGGCAAAACGACTGGCGTTTTGAACGTTTTGTTTCTGAAGGGGATGGCACCATCGACAGTTTGAGCCGCTTCCTGGTCCGTAGCCCAAACAGCGCAATCAGCCAGTCCACTGCCCAAAATCTCGATTTCACCAGCAATATGTTTAAACCCTATCTGGCGAATGGTTACAAGATTATCTTCGTCACATCAGGTAACGGAGCATGGCGTAACTTGAATCAGTTCCTACCAAATCTGGGCGTCAGTGAATTTATCGATCAGAATGGGCTGAAAAAACGCTACCCGGAAGCAAAATTCGGTACTTGGGGTGTACCTGATGAGTTTATGTTCCATTATATTGAAGAACGCCTGGCTCAGGCAGAGAAGAACAGAGAACATGTTCTGATTCTGTCGTTGTCCACTACCCATCACCCACCGTATAAGTCACCACAAGGCTATCAGAAAACCAACATTAAGCTAAACGATGCAGAGAAACAACGCCTAAGCCGTCTGGCTAGCGGTGATGAGTTACAGGAGGTCTTCCATACTCTGCGTTATACCAACGATCAGTTGGGGCAGTTTATCAGTTGGGTAAAATCTCAGTCACTGGCTTCCCATACTATTATTGCAGCAACCGGTGACCATAATATGCGGGGCATCAGTTATCCAGATGCCCATGAACTGGCAATTGGTCACGGCGTACCACTTTATCTCTACGTGCCGCCTGATTATCGCTATAACACGACTTTTGATGCGACCAGAGTCGGCAGCCATAAAGATATCTGGCCAACTCTCTATCATTTAAGCCTATCAAATACGACTTATTACCGTACCGGCTGTAATTTGCTGACTGAACATCTGGACCCTATCTGGTGTCAGGGATATAACCCAGAAGTGACTATTACACCGCAAGGTGCCTATATCATGATCGGCAAAGGTGAATTTCGACCATGGGCAAACCAAACGGGATTACTATTAGGTGAACCACAGCCAATGACAGCAGAGCAGACTAAACAGTTTCATCGCTGGCAGGTATTTACTGATTTACTGTCATGGCAGTTAAACCGTCAGGTTCACCACCAGCAGTAACTGATATTTCTGTGAATTCCCTTTAATACCCCCAAATTAAAGGGATTTACAAAGAACGGCTCGTATCAGACAGGGGGGTAACAACAGCTACTCCTCATTTCTCAGTGTGAGAACTTCATACCCATTATTTGTAAGTGACTGCTCCCCGCCGTAAAAAACGGCGAGGCTTCCCACTTCTCAGGCCGCAACCGTCTTTATGACGGATTTACACTGGCCTCCGTGGGCAGAAACGACGAGTCCCGCCGCCTGTAATGCTGTTATGCCCTTGCGCTGGATGTTGAGCGCCGCATTGATATCGCGATCATGTTCGACTCGACAGAAAGGGCATTGCCAGAGCCGCTTATGCAGCGGCATTTCCGGCATTTTGTGACCGCAGCAATGACAGGTTTTCGAACTGCCGAACCACCGATCCCGTTTGACCAGATGGACGCCCGCTGCTGCGGCTTTGTATTCCCGTTTCTTGATGAAACCATGCCAGCCCGCATCCCCGATAGCACGGGCAATGCGGTGATTCTTCATCATGTTGGCCGATTTTAGTGTCTCAACAATGAGCGCTTGGTTTTCGTCAACCATTGTCCGAGAGAGTTTGTGTTGAAAATCGGCGCGGGCATTGGCTACCCGCTCATGGACTGCCGCCAGACGTAATCGGGCCTTCCCGCGGTTAGCACTGCCCTTTTGTTTGCGATAGCGGCGAAATATTTTCCCGTGGCGGTTCGGAACAGCGTAATGCTCTTCACTTCCCCTTCAATTTCTCGGTGTATGCGCGCCTTTATCGGTGACAATTTCGGGAGCTTCACCGCACCCTCCAGCACTTTCACCCCAACACAGTGATAGCTCGATCGCTTGCCCTGTTTGCGTTTGAACGTGGGAAATTGGGCGCGCAACTTCGGATTCCTGTTTTACCGGCAGATATCAATTCAGTCAGGATACGTCGCAGTAGCCCGCCTTAAAGCCCTTTGGGCTTTTCGCCTTATACCCCCGCCCGCACTGGGCAAGGGTTTACGGAGGTTTTTGCTAAGATATTAATAATAAAGTCCTCAGCCTTATCATTAATATCCATCGTGGTAACTCCAAGTTTAATAAATAGATTAAGCATCTCAAAAAATTGTGCAAGTAGCTTACCCGATTGCCTCATCAAATCTACTTCGGAGGGAGTTTTTATGTAAATATTATTCACTATACACTCCAGACAATGATACATACTCTTTTTTGAGTTGCAGTCGAACCATCTTATTATGTGGTTTATATATAAAACACATATAAACCACATATTACATACATCTCAATATCAACGTTATCGTTTAATATTTGATTCCACGATCTGACATTGCATTATATAATTACCATAATCAGCCTTTTACTCCTCCCGCTGTCAAACCACTGACCAACCAACGCTGGGCAACCAGGAAGACAATGGTTATAGGGAGCGCAGAAAGCACAGCGGCGGCGGCAAAATCACCCCAAAGATAGTTCTGTGGATTAAGGTACTGCTGCATACCCACAGCCAGAGTGTAATTGTTCACATCCCGCAACAGCAGTGAGGCAACAGGCACTTCCGTAATCACACCAATGAAAGAAAGAATGAACACTACGGCCAGAATCGGTACGGAGAGCGGTAACAAGACCATACGAAAGGCCTGCCACGGTGTCGCGCCATCAAGCGCAGCAGCCTCTTCCAGAGAGCCGTCAATGGTTTCGAAATAACCTTTAATCGTCCAGACATGCAACGCAATGCCACCCAGATAGGCAAAGATAACGCCGCCGTGGGTATTGAGGCCCATAAACGGTAAGTACTCCCCCAACCGGTCAAACAAGGCATATAACGCCACTAAGGAAAGAACCGCCGGAAACATCTGAAAAATCAGCATGCCTTTCAGCAAAGTACTTTTACCGCGAAAACGCATACGGGCAAAAGCATAAGCGCAGGTGGTTGATAACGTAACGATACCTACAGCGGTAATAAAGGCAACCTTAACAGAGTTCCAAAGCCATAGCATAACCGGGAAAGGTGGCGGAGTGACGCGCCCATCCGGTGATACCACACTAAAGCCGAGCGACAATTTCCAGTGCTCCCAAGAGATACTTTCCGGGATCAAACTACCAGTGGCAAAATTCCCCGGCCTAAGGGAGATAGTAATAACCATCAGCATCGGGAACAAAATTATGGCAATAAAGGTTAACATCAACACATGTGTCGCCAACAAACGCCATTTCTGCGATTTGGATTGAACCATCGCCATTGCATTCCCTCCTTAGTCAAATTTAATGCGGGTGGTTTTTAGATTAATAATAGCCAGTGCGCCAACCAGCAAAAAGATAACAGTGGCAATCGCCGCAGCTAGGCCAAAATCCTGACCACCACCCCCTTCGAAAGCAATACGATAGGTATAGCTCACCAGTAAATCGGTATAGCCCGCCGGCGTCGTAGTGCCAATATGATCCGGCCGGCCATAAGTCAACAACTGAATAAGAACAAAGTTGTTGAAGTTAAAAGCGAAACTGGCAATCATCAGCGGCATCAACGGTTTAATCAGTAACGGGAAGGTAATCTTAAAAAAGTTCTGAAACGGACCGGCACCATCCATCGCCGATGCCTCATACAGATCATCCGGTATTGCCTTCAACAACCCCATGCAGAGAATCATCATATAGGGATACCCCAACCAGGTATTTACCACAATCAGCATAGTTCGCGCCAATGTCGGATCGGTAAACCAGGCGGGCTTAAGACCGAACAAACCGTTGAGCAACAAGTTAATCTCGCCAAAACTCTGGTTAAATAAGCCCTTGAAAATCAAAATAGAAATAAACGATGGCACGGCATACGGCAAGATTAACAACACGCGATAAACAGCCCGGCCTTTTAGTGCTTCCCACTGCACGACACAGGCCAGAACCATGCCGACAGCAACAGTCAACACCACAGTGAACAGAGCAAACACAACCGTCCAAACAAAAATAGAGAGAAACGGCTTCTGAATACCTTCATCCTGTATCACACGCAGGAAATTTTTCCAGCCAATGGAAACAGTAAATCCCGGCGTTAACGTCTCATTTCCCCATTGTCCCTCAGCATTAACAGACTGATAGAAACCGGTATCGGTATTAGGACGGTAAAGCGTGCCTGTTTGATTGTTAGTAAGAGTCTCGCCATCATCCCCAAGAGAGTATTGAGGATGTACACCAGAGAATTGACGAAGCGAACTCATTCTCAGCAACTGACCATCCGGTAAAACAGCAACCAACTGATTCAGCGCTTGTCGATTCTGGGTAATAACGCGCAATGTCGCCGCTTCACCGCTCTGAGCGGTATCCTGTTCATACAAACGTAAAGTCGTTTCTTCCGTTACTGACAGAGAAAACGGCGCTGATACCAGTTGCTTAGTCTGGCCCGGCGCATCCAATGCCAGAACCCATAGATCAGATTTTGGATAGAGCCTGAAAGTGAATGTTTGCCCTGACTGATACTGACGGCTCATCAGGACAGATTGCGCACGTTCAAAAGTCAGTTGATTAGTACTGCTATAGTTGGTAAAGGCAATGGCAATGGTGCAAATGAGCGGAAACAGCACAAACAGCCCCATTCCCGCGATGCCCGGATAGGCATAGCGCCAGGCATAAGTATTGCGGTTGGCGAAAACATAAATTCCGGTACCCAACAATACCAACGTCAGCATTGCGAACAGATACTCTCCCTGTGAGTACATCAATACCACCAGATAACCGGTAAAGAGTATACACAGGCTCACTGCAAGCCATTTCAGAGCAGAATACTGCCACCATGATGTTTTTTTGAGCGTCGCTGACATAATGCTCTTATTCCTTTTACTACGACTGTAACAGCTTTGCTGATAGTTTGAGCAACCTTCCGCAAGTAACATCCTTAGTCGTTACGGGAAAGAGACACCCTTCAGAAAAGGGTGTCTACAGGCTACTTGGTCATACGGGCTTCTGCGTCACTCAGTGCGGCATCAATAGTCTGACGGCCGGTCAACGCATTAACAACAGCGTTACGCATGGCATACCAAAAGCTGCTCATTTGCGAGATGTTCGGCATGATTTCACCTGTTTGAGCATTTTCCATCGTGGCAGAAATACGCGGGTCCTTAGCCAGAATATCGTGATAGGATTTCAGCGCCACGGCTCCCAGCGGTTTATCCTTATTCACCATTGCCAGACCATCGTTGGTCAGCAAATAGTTTTCCAAGAACTCCTTCGCCAGCTCTTTATTCGGGCTAGCGGCATTAATACCTGCCGTCAATACGCCGACAAACGGCTTGGACGGATGACCTTTAAACGTCGGCAACAACGTCACGCCGTAATTTATCCTGCCCTTGTCGATGTTGGCCCACGACCACGGGCCATTAATGGTCATAGCCGTTTCACCTTTGTTGAACGCCGCTTCGGCAATGGAATAGTCGGTATCCGCATTCAAATGCTTATTTTTTACCAAATCGATAATAAAATTCAGCCCTGCTTTAGAACCCGCATTATTAACCCCGACGTTCTTGGCATCATATGCGCCATTTTCCATTTTGAAAGCATATCCTCCATCAGCAGCAATCAGCGGCCAGGAGAAATAAGGCTCTTGCAAATTAAACATAATGGCGCTTTTGCCCTTACTCTTCAGTTCCTTATCCAGAGCAGGGATCTCTTCCCAAGTTTTGGGCGGTGTCTTCACAAGGTCTTTATTGTAAATAAGGGAGAGGGCTTCAACCGCAATAGGATAACCCACCAATTTACCGTCGTAGCGCACAGCATCCCAAGTGAACGGAAACAGTTTGTCCTTAAAGTTTTGATCCGGCGTAATTTCCGCCACCAGACCAGACTGTGCATAACCCCCAAAGCGGTCATGAGCCCAAAAAATAATATCTGGCCCATCACCGGTTGCTGCAACCTGCGAATATTTCTCTGCAAGCTTGTCCGGATGTTCAACAGTCACATTGACACCTGTATCTTTTTCAAATTTCTCACCGACTTGCGCCAGGCCGTTGTAGCCTTTGTCGCCGTTGATCCAGATAACTAGCTTACCTTCCTCAATTTTTGCCAAAGCAGAGGCAGAAAGCACAAGAGTGGCTAAAACAGAAAGCGCCAGGGTACGGGCGCCCATTTTCAAGTTTGTTTTTGTCATCATTCCGTCCTTTACTTATAGTTTGAATAGGTTCAGGGTGAACTGTTTTGTTACATTGGCGGAGAGTGTGAAGCTAGTGTGCAACCGACAATAAAAATACTCATCCTCCCCCGCTCTACTCCCCAATTGAGATGGGTGTGATCTGCATTACAAAAACAGAGGAACCGTGTTGTTGACCACAAAAAGAAGCATCTTTTTTTGTGGTAAAGATCACACTTTATCCAGCAGCTCATACCTAACCGCCTCGACAACTCTTATCTCATCCTCCTGACTCCTCCC
Source organism: Photorhabdus thracensis (assembly GCF_001010285.1). Classification (GTDB taxonomy): domain Bacteria; phylum Pseudomonadota; class Gammaproteobacteria; order Enterobacterales; family Enterobacteriaceae; genus Photorhabdus; species Photorhabdus temperata. The sequence continues at coordinate 1,467,841 of NZ_CP011104.1, forward strand.
CCATAAAAAACTTGGGCATGGAGGATTTACTCACCCACTATCTTAAACACACTCTGGCTTATCGTTTTTCACCGTAGATTGCGGTGATAGTCCGGGAGAACACATGTCGAGCGTCACACTACGTAATGTATCTAAGGCTTATGGTGAAACTATTATTTCTAAGAACATCAACCTTGAGATACAGGAAGGAGAATTCGTGGTTTTTGTCGGTCCATCAGGATGTGGAAAATCGACACTATTAAGGATGATTGCAGGTCTGGAAGATATTACTTCTGGTGATTTGCTGATCAACAATATACGTATAAACGATGTACCACCCGCCAAACGTGGCGTTGGGATGGTTTTTCAGTCCTATGCACTGTACCCCCACCTGTCTGTTGCAGACAATATGTCGTTTGGTATGAAGCTGGCCGGTGCCAAAAAAAGTGACATTCAGCAGCGCGTGAAGCAAGTTGCAGAGATGCTTCAACTCGCTCATCTGCTTGATCGCCGCCCCAAAGCACTATCAGGTGGGCAGCGCCAGCGTGTCGCCATTGGCCGTACTCTGGTCGCTGAACCAAATGTTTTTCTATTGGATGAACCACTTTCCAATCTGGACGCTGCACTGCGCGTCCAAATGCGCATTGAAATTTCACGCCTGCACAAACGCCTGCAACGTACGATGATTTATGTCACCCACGATCAGGTTGAAGCAATGACGCTGGCCGACAGAATCGTGGTGCTGGATGGCGGGGATGTTGCCCAGATAGGCAAACCACTTGAGCTTTACCACTATCCCGTTAATCGTTTTGTTGCCAGCTTTATTGGCTCACCCAAAATGAATTTCCTGCCGGTTAAAGTAACAGCCATCGCCGTCGATCAAGTGCAAATTACCCTGCCCAATCGCCAGCAAATCTGGTTGCCCGTAGAAAGCCAAGGGGTAAAAGTAGGCAGCAATGTATCTCTGGGAATACGCCCAGAACACCTCCTTCCGAGTGATATCGCAGATGTCACGCTGGAAGGCATAGTTCAGGTTGTTGAACAACTGGGAAATGAAACCCAGGTTCACATTGAAATCCCGGCTATTCGTCAAAATCTGGTTTATCGCCAGCCTGATGTTGTGCTCGTGGAAGAAGGGGCCTCCTTCACCATCGGATTACCTCCCCACCGCTGCCATTTATTCCGGGAAGATGGAACAGCATGCCAGCGTTTGCATAAAGAACCCGGTGTTTGAGCCTGAGCCAATTAAAAAACAACAGGAGAATAATTGATGAAATCAATGCGTATATTACCTTTATCATTAACGGTTATGGCTGGATTACTGTCCATGCAGGCATCAGCCGTAGAATTCCACGGCTATGCCCGTTCCGGTATTGGCTGGGCCGGCAGCGGTGGCGAGCAACAGTGTTTCCAAAGCACCGGTGCGCAGAGCAAATATCGTTTAGGTAATGAATGTGAAACCTATGCTGAACTTAAATTGGGTCAGGAGCTATGGAAAGACGGCGATAAGAGCTTCTACCTCGATACCAACGTAGCCTATTCTGTAGCGCAAGAGAAAGATTGGGAATCCACCAATCCCGCTTTCCGTGAAGTGAATGTCCAAGCGAAGAACATTATCGACTGGTTACCAGGTTCAACGCTATGGGCCGGTAAACGCTTCTACCAGCGCCACGACGTGCATATGATCGACTTTTATTACTGGGATATCTCAGGCCCAGGTGCGGGTATGCAAGATATCGATCTGGGCTTTAGCAAACTCTCTTTGGCCGTCACCCGTAACACCGAGTCTGGCGGTTCCCATGGCTGGATTGCCGGCCGGAGCCATGAAATTTCTACTTCTAACGATGTCTACGACATGCGTCTGTCCGGCTTAGAAGTTAACCCAGGCGGTAGTCTGGAACTTGGTTTTGACTATGGCCGTGCCAATGCACGGGATGGCTACCACCTTGACCGAAACGCGTCCAAAGATGGTTTCATGTTTACCGCAGAACATACTCAAAGCATGTTCGGAGGCTTCAACAAATTTGTCGTACAGTACGCGACAGATTCCATGACCTCCTCCAATAGTGGTCGCTCTGAAGGCGCCAGCGTAAACAATGATGGTCATATGCTACGTATCCTGAATCACGGTGCGATTAATCTCGCGGAAAAATGGGATCTCATGTACGTGGCGATGTATCAAGATACTGACCGTGATAACAACAACGGCAACACATGGTATACCGTTGGTGTACGTCCAATGTACAAATGGACACCAACAATGAGTACCCTGATGGACATTGGCTATGATAATGTCAAATCCCAGCGTACCAGTGACACTAACGATCAATACAAAATCACCCTAGCCCAACAATGGCAGGCTGGTGACAGCATTTGGTCCCGTCCAGCTATCCGTCTGTTCGTCACCTATGCCAAATGGGATGAAAAATGGGGTAATGCGAATAAAAACGACGGCTACATCGATGGCATGGCTTACAGCGATACAGCAACACATAAATTCAGCCGTGGCAACGATGATGAATTCACCTTTGGTGCACAATTCGAAGCCTGGTGGTAATGCCATTAAAAACTGCTGGTTTTAAATCAACCGGATTATTTAGCCACTTTTAGCGCCTTGGACTGATATGCCTTTTGCCCGTGGATATCAGTCTCTTTTTTTCAACCGAACAAGGGTAAGAAATGAAAACCAAACTTATCTCATTTTGTCTCAGTGCCTTACTTTGTAGCACAGCTCCTCTGATAAGCTACGCAACACCTATCACTACAACAACTAAGGCAACCACGATTCAGGATATTGTTGCACCTTCCCTCTCAACAGCAGCACTGCAAAAACTAAACTGGCAGCCGATTAGCACCAGCGGTACACAGACCATTATCCTTAATGCCACATCCCAGCACCTTAATGAAGGAAATATCCAAGGGCCGATAGCTGCGTTCGCAATTCCGGCAAACCGGGGCTCACTGGATATTATGTTGAGCAGTTTAGTACAAGATAAACAAGTTTACGCACCGAATGTTCTGGTGCTTGATCAGGGATTACGCCCCGCTGCATTTTATCCAAGTGACTATTTTCCGTATGAACGTCCAGGGGTTATGTCCACAGATCGGTTGGAAGGCACATTAAAGCTGACGCCAGCATTGGGGCAGCAGCAAATTTATGTACTGGTTTACACCACTCGTACCGATTTGCAAAAATCGACACAAATGATTGATCCAGCCAAAGCTTATGCTCAAGGAGTCGGCAACGCCGTTCCTGCCATTCCAGATCCCGTTGCCCGCCATACAGAAACCGGCACGTTGAAGCTGAAAGTGAAATCGGAACAAAACGCCGGCAACATCACTATTGGTCAAGTCTTATCAGGCCCGGCACCGGAGCCAGTCGTTGTAGGGTCAACACAAGCTACCGCAACACAGCACACGCCACTGAAAACTAAACCAGTCCTGAGTGACACCGAACGCTATTTCAGTGATGCAATTAAAAAAGAAATTAATAATGGCAATATTGATAAGGCGCTGAATCTGCTTGATGAAGCAGAACGCCTGGGATCTTCAACTGCACGAGAAACGTTTATTAACAGTATCAAAAACAAGAGATAAACCATTTACCTATGTTGGCTATAGGGTAAATGCACTATTAGTTTGTTTAATGCAAAACAAATGCTCTCCGAATAGGCAGGGTGAGATCTCACATTTTTAATAAGGTTATTTTGGTTAAATAAAAATCAGAATATGACTTTTTATAGGCATTTCTCTCATTAAAACGTTAAGATCTCTCTCTTCCATAAAAAAGCGATCCTAATAATGAGTATTTTTAATTTTATCAGCAAGATAGAAGACCCCCGTTCTGACATCAATAAAAAACATGAGCTAATGGATGTGATTTTTTTAGCCTTCTCCGCTGTATTATGCGGCGCTTCTGGCTGGAAATCGATTCAGGAATTTGGGGAGTTACAGAGCGAGTGGCTTAAACAATACACGCATTTTACTCACGGTATTCCCCGTCGTCACTGTATTGCTAATATTATCAAAATGATAGAGCAAGATGCACTGGTTGAAGCCTTTTATGCCTGGATCAACCAGCGTCGGGTCAGGGCAGGAAAAAGTCTTATCGCCATTGATGGAAAAACCCTGAGAGGAACCTGTAAGGGGACATTATTTGAAGCCCTGCATGTGGTCAGTGCTTATGATGTTGAATCCGGTGTAGCCCTATACCATCAGGCAGCCGAAAGCAAAGGTCAGGAAGGTCCGGTTGCCAGACAATTGATTGAATTACTGGCGCTTGATGGCGCGATTGTCACTATGGATGCCCTGCATTGCCAGAAAGAAACCCTTGCGTTAATTACTCAGCGCGGCGGTGATTTTATTGTCGGTCTCAAAGGCAATCAAAAGACCCTCCATGAATGGGTCAAATCGTATTTTGCTTCGCATTATGAGAGTGATGAGCTTGTTGACTTTACGCAGAAAAATAGCGGTCATGGACGGACAGAATTTCGGCATGTCATGCAAATTCGTGCCGTATTGCCGGAGGTCCTTCGGCGGCAATGGCCTTCAATACAAAGTGTTATTGAAGTAGTCAGTGAACGAAGCGTAAAAGGTCAGCCTCCCCATCGTGATTCACGCTGGTATGTCAGCTCGCTACCGTTGGAGGCGGAAATCGTGGCTAAGGCAATAAGAAGGCACTGGTCGGTGGAAAACGAGCTGCATTGGGTATTAGATGTCACTTTTCGAGAAGATGCTATCTCACTCAAAGATCCTGATGGGGCTGCACAAATGGCGCTTTTTAACCGAATTGCATTAAATGTGATTAAACAGAATACCAGTATAAAAGACAGTCAGGCGGCTAAACGTCGAAGAGCCATTTGGTCAGGGGAATTCCGTAGTCAACTTATCTTTGATTAAATTAAATACAAAGTGGAATCCCGCCCTGTCCGAATAGGAGGGCATCAAGTTTAACTCTCATAATATTTTACGACCGGAGATACTTATCGGTGGAGGGATAAAGCTTTAGTTATTCTTAACAGGAAATTATCTTCATAAAGAAAGGCAATAGAATTTTTTATTGCGTAATGATCTCTTATTTTATATTCATCAATAATGAGTTGTAATTTTTTAGACAACTCAAAAATACTACCTGATTTATAAAGTTCGCCATTTAAATCGTTGATAATATCATTCGGGCCACACTTACAATCTGAACTTATACAATAGATACCATAAGATATTGCTTCAGCTAATACCATACCAAAACCTTCATACTTTGATGTTAAAATAAAAGCTGATACTTCTTTTATGCTACTCATTACAAATTCCCAAGGCTGATCTTTCCAACCGTGCCAAATAATATTGTTATTTATATTGAGTTGTGAAGATAATTCTTTTAAATAACCCTCATCATCACCAGAACCTACCATATGTAATTTCCAATGACCATGTAATTGAGAAAGCGCTAAAAATAATTCAGTTAAATTTTTTGACTTATAGGCAAGAATTCTTCCAACATATAAAAATCTAGCTATGTGTTTTGGTTGAGGGATTATAAAGGAATTCATTTTGATAGGATTGAAAATAAGATGAAGCTTCTCTATTTTTATCCCAAAGGATAACATTTGATCTCGTAAACCAGAACTGATTACAAGGTGCTCGTCGGCACAGCATAAATCTTTAATTTTCTGTGGGGTAGGATTCCTAATGGAGGTATGCAGCCAAGAATAAATTTTTGCCGGGAAATTAATTCTTTCACAGGAAAGTCGAGTAATATTACAGGATGTTGTGTCCAAACTGATTAAAATATCCGGGCGAAATTTTTCTAATATCAAGGATAATTCACACGCAATATCTTGGTGAGATTTATCACTACTTGACGTTAAAGAGATATACTGAGCATTGGATAACCAAGCACGACTTTCAATTCTGTTTATCTCATTTATGGATATAAATATGAAATTAATTCCAATATTGGCACAGTCTATCAAATTTATTAAATTTGAACATACCGTTTCTACCCCACCATATCCATTCAAGAAAAGATCATGGTATATTATAAATATATTTTTCATTATTAATCCTTTACTGAATTAACCAAAAACGTTCTTGGATTTTGGTTTTATTAATAGAGTGATGATATTTCCCCAATGAAATTAAAAGATTTGATTCATTTCCAAATAGAGGTTCTAATTGAGACTCATAAAAGAGGATGTTTTGCATTTTTTCTTTTAAATCAATATCCACCAATATGGCACGCTTATCAAATTTATTATTTCTTAATAAAGCATGTTCCAAACCATCGGGATTAATAATAGGGTATTCACCTAAAACATAGGGAAAATCTTCATAAAGTAATATTTTTAACTTACGTGAACCTTTTATACTATGTACAAGATTATTTATTATGATGTGGTCTACATGTCGACCTATTCCCAAAGGAGCATATATATAATCAGGTTGATAATTTAACAATGTTTTGTCGATGAGATCTTGAGCCATATCGAATGCATAATCTGATTTATGTACTAGGCCACTATAAATTACGGCAGAATTTTTATACATAGGTTCACCGTATTGATCGGTTCTGTAAATGCAATCTAAAATTTTACCATGTATTGGAATCGCTGATAATTTATTGCAAAAAGCAATATCCTCATTAACTCGCTTTGAATAAAACTTTATAAATGAATTCATATTATCATTATGCGCAGAGTGTAAGTAATGAGATGTAAGATTTTTATCATATTCAGTAAAAAATGTTAAAACAACCACCTTTTGATTTTCTGAAACTAATTTATGTATTAAACCACCAGCGCTTAAAGCCACATCATCTAAATGGGGGGATAGAAATAAATACATCATTTTAAATCTCCATGCAAAGGCTGTTATATTTTATTTCCATGAGTACAATATAAATAGCGGCTAAATCAATGCGTATCCCATCCCTGTTTTTTATAAAATCTGAGTTATTAGTATTTAGCCTTTCTTTGGATTGGACTCTTTCATCATCGGCATAAAATTCTTTCATTATATAAAACCAACTGGCATGAATTTTTTCTGCTGCAATTTTTATTATACTGTCACTATGGCCTAATATTGTCATTAAATCTGAAAAAATGGCATCGTTTGTAGAAAGTAACATCTCATAATTAAAATTGCCGGATGCAATATTGTCATCGTATAAATAAATACTTTTCATCACTTCCAATATAATACTCAAGTCACTCTTGATTAACCTTTTTTCAAACTTCTTCTCTTTTTCTGTGAATGCCTGATAAGGTTTTAAAAAATTGACTTGTAAGTTGTACTCAATTTCAAGTTTTGTTATTGAATCTTGCGTAGCAGTTCTATTATCGATTAAATATTTTGCACACCATAAATCGTGTATGCAAGAGGCAAGAATATCTAAATTACCGTCCTGTTCCAAGAACGCACATATCTCAGAAAATAATTTAATTTGTGAACTATCTAGCTGAGAATTTAAAGTTATATCGCCAGGATTAAATATAAATGAAGCTTGTTTTAATCTTCTCTGAATCTCTTTGGTTAAATATGTTGAGTTTAAATTAACTTCATTATCCAGCAGATTTTTGTTATTTTCTTTATTCATAATCCATACCCTTTTCTTTATTCATTAACCTTATTTCTGTTGATGATATATCTAAGCGAAATAGACTTTCTGGAATAGATTCAAATAAAAAACGATGTTCCCTTCTAATATTTAACAAATCATCAACTGCATGATATTTATTATTAAAAAAACGTCCAGCCACAAGAAATCCACAATCATTATTCTTAATTGTCATAAGAGATTTTTTTAATCCTTCTTCACCTCCATAATAAATAGGGTTATTAATTTCTTGACATAAATCAGCTCCAATTACGAAAATTGCCCCTTGGTAAATATATGATTTCTCAATAAAAAATTTAGCGTCACTTAAAACGATATCACCTTTTTCCTTGAATTGCCTTATCCTCTTGAAAATTTCATCGGTTGAAATTGTAAGTTTTACCGCATTCTTGATTGACAGTTCATAATACGGTTTTCTTTTAGTCATCGTTGTAGCGATTTCTTTTAATTCTTCATGTCCTTTATGAAGTGGATTGAAAGAACCAGATAAAATTACAGAATTTTTCCAATCTATTTTTGTATTATTAAAATCTCCGTTTCTATCAATATGTATATAATTCAATTTACCATTAATTAAATCGATTAGATAACGCTCATTCTTGTTAGGCATATTCATATATATTCTCATTAACTATAAGTACTTCCTTCATAACTTTCCTCAGTGATTTCAGCTAAAGCCAATTTTATTTTTAAAATATCTTCCGTTGTATGCGACGTATCAAGACTAACCCGAACAGCACCATCAGGATAAGTGCCAAATTTTTTATGGGCTAACGGTGCGCATTGTAATCCGGGACGTGTAATAATATTGTATTTGTTTTCTAGTATATAAGAGACTTCTCCAGGATGATAACCTTCCACTGTAAGAAGAATTATTGGTAAGCCAACGTTATATTTACAGATTAGCTTGACTTTATTTAATTGTGATAATTCATCTATAAGACTTATTCGCAGAGTTTGCAGTTGATTTTGAATGTTCTCTATCCCAATTTTTTTTAAACGTCTTATAGACGCAAGCAATGAAAGTATGCCAATAGTGTTTTGTGTTCCTGATTCATATTTGTATGGTATTCCAGCTGGTTGTGTTGTTAATCTTGATAATACACCTGTCCCACCCTGGATTAATTCATTATGAAAAAATCCATTATCAAGAATAAAATATCCCCCAATACCTGATACTCCTCCTAAGCTTTTGTGCCCGCTAAAAACAAGGTAATCAATATTACCTTTCGATAAATCAATTAATTGTGAACCAAAAGATTGTGAACCATCAACTAAAACCATTGCTCCGTATAAATGTGCCAGTTTTCCTACCTCATCTATATTACAAAATGTACCAATAGTATTCGAGCAACTATGAACGACTAGTAGCTTAGTTTTCTTATTCCTTAATAAAAGCTCTAAATGCGACATATCAATTTCACCATCTGTCACATCGATCAATTGACTACTTACCCCAATATCTTTTAAATGGTTTATGGGTCTAAGTACGGAATTATGTTCTAAATGGGTAGTAATGACATTATCACCCGGCTTAAGAGTACCTTTTATACATTCATTGAGTGAGTACGTTGCTCCTGAGTTAAAAATGACTGTCCCATGACCATTTAATTTTGCTTGTTCGATTAATTCATATCGGCACTCTTCCATGAGTTCTGTAACCTTTTTAGATTGTTGCGATAAAGAGCGCCCTGGAGTTACCCCAAGAGTGTCTAAATACATATTTATTATGTCTTTCACTTCTTGTGACTTTGGCCATGAGGTAGAAGCTGCATCTGCATATAACATTATCCAATCTCCATATGATTATTAATATATAATTTGAATTTTTTAGCAGTCGCATCCATCTCTTTTATTCCTTCATTAGCTCTCCAATCGGACCTTTCTGGCATATTTAAACTATTTGCCAATACTGTTCTTATCATTCCTCTCTCAATGAAATCTGATTCACCTATCGTAAAAATATATTTATTACCACTATCTTCAACATAGATATAGGGGCCAGACTCACCGAACATTTTCAGTTCATCTAATGAGTCTATTGTATGCATTTTAAATTGATTCTTTAATTTATTATGAAGATCAATCTCAGTAGGGAAACAACATAAATGTGCATGATAACAGTACCTTTGATTTGGATCCATGACGATACAACCACCAGCTCGTCCATTTTCATAACAAAGAGGATTACTTATATTGTAATATTCGCGATAAAAATCATTTATTATATTCTTAAACTGTTCCAGTTCTTTTATTGCTTCATCATCGTATATTTCTGCAAAGCACCGGTATCCCCCTAAATCAGTATCACATTTGTTGATGGCAATTATTATATAGCCCTCAATTATCTGGCCTTTAGGTACGAACGCATAGAAATATTTTCCTTGTAAAAGTATTTTATCTTTTGCAAAGGAAGATTCGGGGTGGCAAAAAATACAGCCCATTTTAAACTCCTCTTATCGTTTGTCGATTCTACTGATAAATATATCTTCATGACACAAATTGAAATCTTCTTCGGTATGCCAGGCAATCATCATGCTAAACTTATTTATAATACTATGTTTTCTCAGTTTACTTTGTAGTTCAGAATAAATAGGATTTGGTAAGATTATTCTGCATTTCCCCCTAATAGCAAGACAAGAATCAATTATAGACATGATTATATGGGGAGCTGTGCCTGACAAACCTATCACTTCTACAGTAATATCATCAAAACCTAATATCGCTACTTCTTCTCCAACAGTTAATAACTTAATATCTCTATAGCGAGGGCACTGCTTTGCGTAAGCGATCCAATTATTATTTACTTTCCTGCCGAAGAAATTGATTTTATTAATATTATCTATTTCATTAAAATCTCTCAGGTCTACATTGACTTTAGTACATTCTTCTACTACTACTTCTGTAAAATCAAAAACGTTCACTCTACTACAGATGTATTTTTCGAAAATTTTTGAATAACATTTGATCTTTCTTTCATCTGAGTAACAAACCGTCGCATCTACATCATTACGATGTGTTTGTTTGGCACTTTCTATTATCAAAGTTGGTGATTTTATACTTTCATCTATCCCAAAATCGCTAAGCATATTAATGGATACTCGTCTGTGTTTAAGAGTGAATTCACACTTTCTTGTTATAATAATTGACAAGCATATATCGTTTCTTTTATAAAAAAATGCTTTTATCTCACTAGAAAGATTATACTTCTTTTCTTTCATATTTTTCCAAATGAAATAATCCAAGCTCCCTATATCACGCTTATAAAAATTATTTATTAAGATATAATTCTCTTCCGTTATATCTTCATAATTCAGGTTTACTCCATTCTCCATTATTTTGCCCCATTATTTTATATTGGCGCCAATGGCTTCTCATTTTTAGTTTATATTCATTTACGAGTATATGAATCATGAAATATTGTATTTTATGACCTGTATCATAATTTAAATATCCACAGCAGAAAAAACCGAGATTATTTATCCTGAAAAATTAAATTTAAGTCTTCATCAATCATGCAAGAATACGGATAAAAATAGGGACTTTAAAGAGAATAATCTTTCATAAATTCTATGTGATGGGACTTTAAATGAAATAATTATATTGACTAGCCCCCTGAATTAAATACGATGAGCTATTTCTGCATACAGAATAATATCCCTTACATAGCCAAGGTGATTTTGCCGGTACCAAATTTATGGAATACTTAATCATCAATGTATATTCCGATGCGAATGAGCGCTGCTTGAATCACTGTACGATCAACTATCCTGTGACTATTCCCCACCCTGCTGAATGCGAAGATTCCCACGTCATTGGCTGTCGCTCTCATGCTTGACAAGTCTGACTGGGCAGAAATGACAAGTTTCGCCGCTTTGAGTTCGTCGATACCCTGCTGAGGGAACTGGATGTTAACTGGTGGTTGGGGCCACAATAGCAAATCCGGTGTGTTCGTTAAACATCTTGCGAGAGATCACGAACGCAGGGCGGCACTTCATGATTTCCTTTCCCACGCTCGAATCAAAGTCTAATGAAACAATGTCTCCTTTTCTCTGGTACGTACATCAAATTACTTCCTTACCAACAGGATTAACGTCGATCCATTCTTTACCCTCGTCTGTTACCATGAAACATTCTTTAGGGCTCCCAACTAACAGTGACTCCAGGGTCAGCTCTGTTTGTGAAACAGCACGGGCCTCGCGGATCTGATAAAGCCCTATCTCCCGTTTCATTTCATCAACTTTCTTAGCAATCCTACGGCGGCTTTCAGGGCTGCGTTTTTCAAGTAATTCATCAAGTGTGATCATACTCAGTTTTCCAAGATGGGTGGGGAATTAATTCACACGATTATTTTACCTCTTGCTTTTACAAGAATTTCATTAATAGAGTCAAAGTATGAAAGGAAGGGTTAGTAATGCTAACCCCGTAGCACAGAGAATTACAACGTAATTTGTGGGTTCTGGATACCACAGGCTTGCGCATAGCGCACTAATGTTTCTATACTAGCTTTTGTTACATTATTTTCCATTTTCGTCACCGTTGGCGGCGTAACCCCCATTCTTTCCGCGACTTGCGAGCGAGTAAGTCCAGCAAACTTACGCCACTCTGCAAGTGTTTCTTGCAATCTTTCTTTACGTTCTTCAGCTTCGTAAGCGGCTTTAAATTCAGAGTCTTTCATCATTTCGGCCAGAATCTCTGAATGTGTCTTATATTTCTTCATGTTTCATTTCCTCCAATCTGCGAAATGCTAAAGTTATCTCACTTTGGGCGATTTTTTGTGTCTTCTTTATATAAACTCGCAGCATATATATTTGCTTTCCTGTCTGATATACCCATAACCCGCGTGCTATATCTCCCCCCATTGTTCGAATTTCGTAAAGACCATTTCCCAAATGTTTTGTGTCAGGTTCACGTAGTGAGCGAGGATCTTTTTCCAGCTTTCCAATCAACCTTACAAGTTTTACCCCTACTTTTGCTGGCAAGGACTTAATTTCTTGTTCGGCCTCATCATGGTATTTAACTATAAACACTCTGATTTCCTCCTAATGCAAAAAATTAACCCAAAGGATAATTTTCATCAAGAGGAAAATTGCATTTTAATGAAATGTCACTTCTGACTAGATTTCTTGACCATGGATTTCCATCTATATAGCACTTGACCTATATTGAGTAAAGAATAGTCATGTGGACTATCGAAACGACGGACAACGGACACCTTTGATGCATGGTTCGATGCTTTGGATGACACCGACAGGGCCAATATGCTAGCTTCAATAATAGCACTTCGGGAAAGAGGCCCTATGTTGCCCAGGCCATACGCAGATACTGTGAACGGTTCATGCCACAGCAACAATGAAAGAATTACGTGTCCAAAGCAAAGGCGACCCGCTCCGAGCATTCTTTGCGTTCGACCCCAAGCGGAGAGGAATTTTGCTTTACGCCGGTAACAAAGCCGGAAACGAGAAACGGTTTTATGAAACGATGATTCCGATTGCTGACCGTGAGTTCACGGCACATCTGGAAAAGTTAAAAAGGAATAAACACTATGGCAAGAACTCTTGATCAAATATTAGCAAATGAAAAGCCCGAAGTTGTTGCCAATGCACAAGCTGCGGCAACAGAAATGTTGCTAAACATCCATCTGGCAGAACTTCGTGAGCGGGTACAGAAGACCCAAGGCGAAATAGCTCTGGCTCTTGGTATCAAGCAACCCACGGTTTCTGACATGGAGAAGCTTGGCCGCGACTTGAAACTGTCTTCCCTCAAACGTTACGTTGAGGCAACGGGTAGCAAGCTGCGTCTCGATATCGAGTTACCCGACGGTACCCACTACGGATTTTCCGTTTAACCACAAACGCTCCGGTAGTCCTCGCGGCTCTCTTCAAGATCAATGTCCGCATCGACTTTTTTACATGCCAGATGATTGTAAAGAACAAGGTCTTCAAGTTAACTCTTTTCGGAAAGAAAAATTTGAGGAGAGGATTCTTAACGTGGAGGCAAGTTCCATTTTGTGAATGGAACTCGATTAAAACAGAGCGCCAAGTAAAAAATTGGCACGTTATCAATAAGTTGAAATGCCCTCTCAAAAGGAGGGCATTTAGTTAGCTAGCGTGTTCTAAGAATTACTTCTTATCGCCGCCAAAACCGGCATTCAATAGTTCTGCCAGGTTTGCAGTTGCTTCATCTACACTCACTTGTGGTGCTTCAGAAGACTCATTCAACTGACGACGACGCATACGATCCTGATGGTAAGCATAACCCGTACCCGCTGGGATCAGACGACCAACGATGACGTTTTCTTTCAAGCCACGCAGTTCATCACGTTTACCCGCAACCGCAGCCTCAGTCAGCACGCGGGTCGTTTCCTGGAACGATGCCGCAGAGATGAAGGATTCAGTTGCCAGAGACGCTTTAGTGATACCCAACAGATCACGTCCATAAATTGCAGGGACTTTACCCTCCTGTTCCAGCTTACGGTTTGCCACTTTAACGCGGGCATATTCAACCTGTTCGCCTTCCAGGAATTCAGAACTACCTGCATTTTCGATGGTTGCTTTACGCAGCATCTGACGAACGATAACCTCAATGTGTTTATCGTTAATCTTAACCCCTTGCAGGCGGTAAACTTCCTGAACTTCGTTGGTGATGTAACGGGTAACCGCATGAACGCCACGCAAACGCAAGATGTCATGTGGAGACTCTGGACCATCGGAGATCACATCACCGCGCTCAACAACTTCACCTTCGAATACGTTGAGCTGACGCCATTTAGGGATCATCTCTTCGTAAGCATCACCACCATCTAATGGGGAGATAACCAGACGGCGTTTGCCCTTGGTTTCTTTACCAAAGGAGACGATACCACTGACTTCGGCCAGGATTGCAGGCTCTTTCGGACGACGCGCTTCGAACAGGTCGGCTACGCGTGGCAGACCACCGGTAATATCTTTCGTACCGCCGGATTCCTGAGGAATACGCGCTAACGTATCACCCGCAGAGATGCTGACACCATCGTCTAACTGAACAATTGCTTTGCCTGGCAGGAAATATTGAGCAGGCATATCAGTACCTGGGATCAATACATCGTCACCCTTGGCATCAACGATTTTCAGTGCCGGACGCAAGTCTTTACCACTACCGGTACGCTCTGCACTATCCAGAACAACCAGTGAAGACAGACCTGTCAACTCATCCGTCTGACGGGTAATGGTCTGGCCATCTACCATGTCAGCGAAACGGATGATACCGGATACTTCACTGACTACTGGCATGGTATGTGGATCCCAGTTAGCAACGGTTTCGCCGCCGTTAACTGCTTCGCCATCACCTTTACCCAATACCGCACCGTAAGGCACTTTATAGCTTTCTTTAGTACGGCCAAATTCGTCGATCAGGCACAGTTCGGTGTTACGGGAAGTAATCACCAGCTTACCTGCGGAGTTGGTAACGGATTTCGCGTTAAACAGTTTCAGGCTACCTTTGTTACGAACCTGAATGCTAGATTCCGCTGCCGCACGAGATGCCGCACCACCGATGTGGAACGTACGCATCGTCAGCTGTGTACCCGGCTCCCCGATTGATTGCGCTGCAATAACACCAACAGCTTCGCCTTTATTGATGATGTGTCCGCGGGCAAGGTCACGGCCATAACAGTTCGCACAAACACCAAAGTCAGTTTCACAACTTACAACGGAACGTACTTTAATGCTGTCAACAGAGCTCTCTTCTAACAGATCACACCATTTCTCGTTCAGCAAGGTGTTACGTGAAACCAGAATGTCAGCCGTACCCGGCTTCAGAACATCTTCTGCCGTTACACGACCCAGTACACGCTCACGCAGTGGCTCTTTAACATCACCACCTTCAATAACCGGCGTCATCAGAATACCTTCGTGCGTACCACAGTCGTCTTCTGTAACAACCAGATCCTGTGCCACGTCAACCAGACGACGGGTCAGATAACCAGAGTTCGCCGTTTTCAATGCGGTATCCGCCAAACCTTTACGGGCACCGTGGGTTGAGATGAAGTACTGGAGTACGTTCAAGCCTTCACGGAAGTTCGCGGTGATTGGTGTTTCGATAATGGAACCGTCTGGTTTAGCCATCAGGCCACGCATCCCCGCCAACTGACGGATCTGAGCGGCAGAACCACGCGCACCGGAATCAGCCATCATAAAGATGCTGTTGAAAGAGACTTGTTGTTCCTCTTCGCCGTTACGGTTAATGACTGTCTCAGTGGACAGGTTTTCCATCATCGCCTTAGCAACACGCTCGTTTGCTGCGGCCCAGATATCGATAACCTTGTTATAACGTTCGCCAGCTGTTACCAGACCAGATTGGAACTGTTCCTGAATTTCAGCAACTTCTGCTTCTGCTTCCATAATGATCCCAGCTTTTTTCTCTGGGATAACCATGTCATCAATACCAACAGATGCACCTGAACGTGCAGCGTAGGCAAAACCGGTGTACATGATCTGGTCAGCGAAGATAACCGTTGGCTTCAGGCCCATCACACGGTAGCAAGTATTGAGCATTCTGGAGATAGCTTTTTTACCCAGTGGCTGGTTAACCAAAGAGTAAGGCAGACCTCTTGGGACGATCATCCACAGGATTGCCCGACCAATAGTCGTATCAACCAGACCCGTGCTGGTGGTGATATTACCCTCGCCATCTCTCACTTCTTCTGAGATACGAACTTTAACACGGGCATGCAGAGAAGCCAGACCTGCGCGGTATACGCGTTCTGCTTCTTTAGGCCCGGTCAGCACCATGCCTTCGCCTTTAGCGTTAACACAGTCACGAGTCATGTAATACAGACCCAGAACAACGTCCTGAGATGGCACGATAATCGGCTCACCACTTGCAGGAGACAGGATGTTGTTGGTCGACATCATCAATGCACGCGCTTCCAGCTGGGCTTCCAGAGTCAGCGGTACGTGAACAGCCATCTGGTCACCGTCGAAGTCGGCGTTATATGCCGCACACACCAATGGGTGCAACTGAATCGCTTTACCTTCGATCAGAACCGGTTCGAATGCCTGAATACCCAAACGGTGAAGTGTTGGTGCACGGTTCAGCAGAACCGGGTGTTCACGAATCACTTCATCCAGGATATCCCATACCACCGCCTCTTCACGCTCAACCATCTTTTTGGCTGCTTTAATCGTAGTCGCTAAACCACGCAGTTCCAGCTTGCCATAGATGAATGGCTTGAACAGTTCCAGCGCCATCTTCTTAGGCAGACCACACTGATGCAGACGCAGGTAAGGGCCTACGGTGATGACAGAACGGCCTGAGTAGTCAACACGTTTACCCAGCAGGTTCTGACGGAAACGACCCTGTTTACCCTTGATCATGTCAGCCAGGGATTTCAGAGGACGTTTGTTAGAACCGGTAATTGCACGACCGCGACGACCGTTATCTAACAGAGCATCGACTGCTTCCTGCAACATACGTTTTTCGTTGCGAACGATGATATCCGGCGCAGCCAGATCCAGCAGGCGTTTCAAACGGTTGTTACGGTTAATAACACGACGATACAGATCGTTCAGATCCGACGTTGCAAAACGGCCGCCATCCAATGGAACCAGTGGACGTAAATCAGGTGGCAGAACTGGCAGAACGGTCAGAACCATCCATTCGGGCTTGTTACCGGACTGAATAAAGGCTTCCAACAGCTTAATACGCTTGGTCAACTTCTTACGTTTAGTTTCAGAGTTAGTTTCATTTAACTCTTCACGCAGAGTTTCACACTCATTTTCCAGATCGAGATTTTTTAGCAAAGACTGGATAGCTTCCGCACCCATCTTCGCATCAAATTCATCACCGAACTCTTCCAGTGCATCCAGATATTGTTCTTCTGTCAGGATTTGACTGCGCTCCAAGCTGGTCATACCGCCTTCTACAACCACATAGGATTCGAAGTACAGTACGCGCTCAATATCACGCAGTGGCATATCCAGCAACAAACCGATGCGGGATGGCAATGATTTCAGGAACCAAATGTGTGCCGTTGGAGAAGCCAGCTCGATGTGACCCATACGCTCACGACGAACTTTAGTCTGGGTAACTTCTACGCCACACTTCTCACAAATCACACCACGGTGTTTTAAGCGCTTGTATTTACCACACAAGCACTCATAGTCTTTTACCGGCCCGAAAATACGGGCACAGAAAAGGCCGTCACGCTCAGGTTTGAACGTACGGTAGTTAATCGTTTCCGGCTTTTTCACTTCACCGAATGACCACGAGCGGATCATATCTGGTGAGGCCAGAGCAATTTTGATCGCATCAAACTCTTCGGTCTTAGTTTGCGCTTTCAGAAACTTCAATAAGTCTTTCACGAAATGGCTCCTGTCGGAGTTAGACCTGTCAGGAGAGCGGCCCATGCCGCTCTCCCCTATGACCAGTGCAACCACTGGCTGGTAAACTGCCCGTCATATCCATTCAGGGCAGTACCAGCGGGAATACGGTTTATTCGTCTTCCAGCTCGATGTTAATACCCAGAGAGCGGATCTCTTTCAACAGTACGTTGAAGGATTCCGGCATTCCTGGTTCCATCTGGTGGTTGCCATCCACGATGTTTTTATACATCTTGGTACGGCCGTTAACATCGTCGGACTTGACGGTGAGCATTTCCTGCAAGGTGTACGCGGCACCATATGCTTCCAATGCCCACACTTCCATCTCACCGAAGCGTTGACCACCGAACTGCGCCTTACCACCCAACGGTTGCTGAGTAACCAGGCTGTACGAACCAGTTGAACGAGCATGCATTTTGTCATCCACCAGGTGATTCAGTTTCAGCATATACATGTAGCCAACTGTAACCTGACGTTCGAATTGCTCACCAGTACGACCATCAAACAGAGTAATTTGCCCAGAAGTCGGCAAGTCACCCAGTTTCAGCAGCTCTTTAATTTCTTTCTCTTTCGCACCATCAAATACTGGTGTTGCAATTGGCATACCTTTTTTCAGGTTTTCTGCCAGACGCATAACTTCTTCATCAGAGAAAGTGTTCAGATCAACTTTCTGACGGGTTTCATCACCCAGGTCATAAGCTTTCTGGATAAATTCACGCAGTTTGGCGACTTCCTGCTGCTGTTTCAGCATCGCGTTAATCTTGTCACCAATACCTTTCGCAGCCATCCCCAGGTGAGTTTCCAGGATCTGACCAATGTTCATACGTGATGGTACGCCCAGTGGGTTCAGTACGATATCTACCGGCGTACCGTTTTCATCGTAAGGCATATCTTCGATCGGATTGATCTTGGAGATAACACCCTTGTTACCGTGGCGACCCGCCATCTTATCACCAGGCTGAATCTGACGCTTAACCGCCAGATAAACTTTAACGATTTTCAGCACACCCGGTGCTAAGTCATCACCCTGAGTGATCTTACGACGTTTAGCGTCCAGTTTTTTCTCGAACTCAGTTTTCAGTTCGTCATACTGTTCAGCCAACTGTTCCAACTGATTCTGTTTTTCTTCATCAGCCAGACCCAGTTCTAACCAACGCTCACGAGGCAGCTTATCCAATTTCTCAGCTTCGATGCCGCCAGAAATCAGGACAGAACGGATACGGGCAAACAAGCCAGCTTCAAAGATTCGCAACTCTTCTGTCAGGTCTTTCTTAGCCTGACGCAGTTGCATCTCTTCGATTTCCAGAGCACGCTTATCTTTTTCGACGCCGTCGCGGGTAAATACCTGTACATCGATAACCGTACCGGATACGCCATTTGGTACGCGCAGAGAAGAGTCTTTAACATCAGACGCTTTTTCACCGAAGATAGCACGCAGCAGTTTTTCTTCCGGCGTCAGCTGAGTTTCACCTTTAGGTGTCACTTTACCCACCAGAATGTCACCGCCGGTAACTTCTGCACCAATATAAACAATACCGGATTCATCCAGTTTGGAGAGTGCAGCTTCACCCACGTTAGGAATGTCAGCTGTGATCTCTTCAGGCCCTAATTTGGTATCACGAGACACACAAGCCAGTTCCTGGATATGAATGGTTGTAAAGCGATCTTCCTGAACGACACGCTCAGAAACTAGGATGGAGTCCTCAAAGTTATAACCATTCCACGGCATGAACGCTACGCGCATGTTCTGACCTAACGCCAATTCACCCAAGTCAGTGGATGGACCGTCAGCCAGTACGTCACCGCGTTCTACGGGTTCGCCCAGAGAAACACATGGCATTTGGTTAATGCAGGTGTTCTGGTTAGAACGGGTGTATTTAGTCAGGTTATAGATATCGATACCTGCTTCACCCGGATACATTTCGTCTTCGTTTACTTTGATAACGATACGGGATGCATCAACGTACTGAACCACGCCGCCACGTTTAGCAACGGAAGTTACACCTGAGTCAACCGCTACAGCACGTTCCATACCTGTACCTACCAGCGGCTTGTCAGCGCGCAGTGTAGGAACAGCCTGACGTTGCATGTTTGCACCCATCAATGCACGGTTTGCGTCATCGTGTTCCAGGAATGGGATCAAGGAAGCACCGACGGAAACCACCTGTTGAGTGGAAACGTCCATATATTCAACCTGTTCACGGTTGAATAAACTGGATTCGCCATAGTTACGGCAGGTTATCAAATCTTCAACGAAGTGACCTTCATCGTCCAATACGGTGTTTGCCTGTGCGATAACGAAGTTACCTTCTTCAATCGCAGACAAGTAATGAATTTCATCAGTTACAACACCATCACGAACCAGACGGTATGGGGTTTCAAGGAAACCATACTCGTTAGTCTGCGCATAAACAGACAATGAGTTAATCAGACCGATGTTCGGACCTTCCGGGGTTTCAATTGGACATACACGGCCATAGTGAGTTGGATGTACGTCACGCACTTCGAAGCCCGCACGCTCACGGGTCAAACCACCTGGGCCTAATGCAGAAATACGGCGCTTGTGAGTGATTTCAGAAAGCGGGTTGTTTTGGTCCATAAACTGAGACAGCTGGCTGGAACCAAAGAATTCTTTCACCGCGGCTGAAATCGGCTTGGCGTTGATCATGTCCTGAGGCATCAGGGTATCCAGATCACCCAGAGACAGACGCTCTTTAACCGCACGCTCAACACGTACCAGACCAACACGGAATTGGTTTTCCGCCATTTCACCCACAGAGCGGATACGACGGTTGCCTAAGTGGTCAATATCGTCGACTTCGCCTTTACCGTTACGGATATCAATGAGTTTCTTCATAACATCAATGATGTCATCTTTACTCAGGATACCAGAGCCTTCAACTTCTTCACGGCTTAGCGAACGGTTGAATTTCATACGGCCAACCGCAGAAAGATCATAACGATCTTCTGAGAAGAACAGATTTTCAAACAGATTTTCTGCTGCTTCACGCGTTGGCGGCTCACCAGGACGCATCATGCGATAAATCTCAACCAAAGCGCTCAAACGATCATTGGTTGGGTCAACACGAAGAGTCTCGGAGATATATGCACCGTGATCCAAGTCGTTGGTAAACAGGGTTTCGATAGATTTATGACCAGCCTGGCTCAAACGTGCCAGCAGATCCAAAGAGAGTTCCATGTTAGCCGCACAGATAATTTCACCTGTGTTGACATCAATGTAATCTCTTGCAACAACTTTACCCGCGATGTATTCAACCGGAACCTCAATACGGTTCACTTCGTCTTTTTCTAACTGGCGGATATGACGTGCGGTAATACGACGGCCTTTTTCAACATAAACTTTGCCGTTTGCTTCAATATCAAAAGAAGCCGTTTCACCACGCAGACGCTCTGGCACCAGTGTCATCTGGAGTTTGTTGTCACGAATTTCGAAAACAGTCTTACTGAAGAACAGATTCAGGATGTTTTCAGTGCTGTAATCCATTGCACGCAGAATAATCGTTGCCGGCAATTTACGGCGACGGTCAATACGTACAAACAGGTTATCTTTTGGATCGAATTCGAAATCTAACCAAGAACCACGGTAAGGGATAATACGTGCGTTATACAGCACTTTACCGGATGAGTGAGTTTTACCCTTATCGCTGTCAAAGAATACACCAGGACTACGATGTAACTGGGAGACAATAACCCTCTCAGTACCATTGATAACAAAAGTACCGTTGTCAGTCATGAGTGGAATTTCACCCATGTAGACTTCTTGTTCTTTGATGTCTTTGACCGTGCCTTCCGGTGCTTCACGTTCATAGATGACCAGACGCAGTTTAACGCGCAGAGGTGCAGAATAAGTGACACCACGAATCTGGCACTCTTTAACATCAAACACTGGCTCACCAAGACGGTAGCTAACGTATTGCAGCTCCGAACTGCCACTGTAGCTCTGAATTGGGAATACAGAACGGAATGCCGCTTCTAAACCATTCTGGCCTTCTGGATCTTGCTCGATAAATTTCTGGAACGAGTCAAGTTGGATAGAAAGGAGATAAGGTACATCCAAAACTTGTGGACGCTTACCAAAATCCTTACGAATACGTTTTTTCTCGGTATAGGAGTAAACCATAGGGTTCCTCAGCTCGCTGATCAGTGACCCACTCTGTCCGCCCTAAAGGACAGCTCTTTACGACACTGTTTTTTCGAACAGAAAATTGAATTATTTTCTGTAATACCCATTACTATTACTCTTAAATCATTTCATTGCGCTACCTTACTACCGAGCTACCCGAGTGGATCGTAGCTGAGAACGCAGTATATTAAGTCGTCAATAGGAAAAAGTATTTGGGGGTTAATTAACAGTCAAACAGTGGAAATGCTGCTAATGCCCTACAGCGCAAAAAGGCTGGTGATCAATAAATCACCAGCCGTCAGCCTTTAAAGTCAGGCTGCTAACTCAAAACTGAACTTACTTAATCTCAACAGAAGCACCAGCTTCTTCCAGAGATTTTTTCAGTGCTTCAGCGTCATCTTTGCTGATAGCTTCTTTCAGTACAGCTGGAGCGCTTTCAACCAGGTCTTTCGCTTCTTTCAGACCCAGACCAGTTGCGCCACGTACTGCCTTGATAACAGCAACTTTGTTACCGCCGATAGAAGACAGAACAACGTCAAACTCGGTTTGCTCTTCAACAGCTTCAGCAGCACCGGCAACTACAGCTACAGCCGCAGCAGCAGAAACGCCGAATTTTTCTTCCATTGCAGAGATCAGTTCAACAACATCCATGACGGACATTGTTGCAACTGTGTCCAGAATTTGTTCTTTAGTGATAGACATAACAAGTGTTCCTAAAATTCAGAAATAATTTATACGTTAAAAAGCAACGAAGGAAATTGGCAATTAAACTGCTTCTCTCTGCTCGCGTAACGCTGCCAGTGTACGAACCAGTTTGCCTGCAACGGCTTCTTTCATGGTTGACATCAGGCGTGCGATTGCTTCTTCGTAAGTTGGGAGTGTCGCCAGACGGTCAATATTGGCCGCGGAAATAAACTCACCTTCAAAGGCTGCTGCTTTAATCTCGAATGCTGGATTCGCTTTCGCGAACTCTTTGAACAGACGAGCAGCTGCGCCCGGATGTTCGTTAGAGAAAGCAATCAAGGTTGGACCAATAAACGCTTCTTTCAGGCACTCATATGCAGTACCTTCAACAGCACGGCGGATCAGTGTGTTACGAACAACACGGATATAAACGCCAGCTTCGCGACCTGCTTTACGCAGTTCAGTCATTTTACCTACAGTAACGCCACGGGAATCCGCAACAACCGCAGACAGCGCGCCTTTGGCTACTTCGCTGACTTCAGCAACAATCGCTTGTTTGTCTTGAAGATTTAGTGCCATTAGCTTCTTGCTCCTGGATTAACCGGGAAGAACCCGGAACTCACATCACTCATAACACCAACAAGGTGTCTGAGCTCTAAAACACGGTGAGCAGAATCCAGAAATAAATTTCATTTGGCTCTGTCACCGTCTACGCAGGGATATTAAGTAATCACTTACACCTGCGGTCTTGGACGGGGCTTGGATTAGGCCAAGCTCCAACCGAAAAATTGTTTGTTTAGCTAATAAATAATCTATCAGCCAAACATAAGGCGCCAAATTTTAGACAAATCTGACGCCAAGGTAAAGCGATAATCACATTCAGTTCAAATTAAACTGAAGCGCTCAGACCAGCCTGGTCAATCGCTACACCTGCGCCCATAGTAGTGGACAAGCTAACTTTCTTAATGAAAATACCTTTAGCAGAAGATGGTTTTGCTTTTTTCAGCGCAACCAGCAGAGCTTCCAGGTTTTCTTTCAGCTTGTCAGCGTCGAAGTCAACTTTACCAATGGTGGTGTGGATAATGCCGTTTTTATCGTTACGGTAACGAACTTGGCCTGCTTTAGCATTCTGAACAGCTTCAGCGACGTTAGGTGTTACAGTACCTACTTTAGGGTTTGGCATCAGACCACGTGGGCCCAGGATTTGACCTAATTGGCCAACAACGCGCATTGCATCTGGCGATGCGATAACAACGTCAAAGTCCATTTCGCCTTTTTTAACCTGTTCAGCCAGGTCTTCCATACCCACCAGTTCAGCGCCAGCTGCTTTAGCAGCTTCAGCGTTTGCACCCTGGGTAAATACAGCTACGCGAACGGAACGGCCAGTACCGTGAGGCAATACAGTTGCACCACGTACGTTCTGGTCAGATTTACGAGCGTCGATGCCGAGATTAACAGCAACGTCAACGCTTTCTACGAATTTAGCAGTTGCCAGCTCTTTCAGAAGAACAACGGCTTCGTTAATGTCATACTGTTTAGTTGCATCAACTTTTTCACGAATTGTGCGCATGCGCTTGGTCAGTTTAGCCATCGATTAACCCTCCACTACCAGGCCCATGGAACGAGCAGTACCTTCAATTGAACGCATCATTGCGTCAACGTCAGCACCAGTCATATCCGCAGCTTTAGTTTCAGCAATTTCACGAATCTGCGCGCTGGTTACTTTACCAACTTTATCTTTATTCGGTTTGCCGGAACCTGATTTAACACCAGCGGCTTTTTTCAGCAGAACAGCGGCTGGTGGGGTTTTGGTAACGAAAGTGAACGAGCGATCGGAATAAACAGTGATCACAACAGGAATTGGCAAGCCTTTTTCAATGCTATCAGTTTTAGCATTGAACGCCTTACAGAATTCCATGATGTTAACACCCTGCTGACCTAAAGCAGGACCTACTGGAGGGCTTGGGTTAGCCATACCAGCTGCAACTTGCAACTTGACATAGGCTTGTACTTTCTTAGCCATTGATAATTTCCTCTGTGTGGGTGATATCGCCTTGTTCAAAAGGCTCCCCTGTCATTTCAGTCCCGCCTTCTCGGGCCAGACCACTAAAAACAAAAGGCGCGAAATTGTATGTTAATTTCACGCCTATTGCAAGCCAGCAAAAGATATGCCTAAAAAATCAAGCTTTCTCTACCTGACTGAAATCCAGCTCAACTGGTGTAGCACGACCAAAGATAGAAACCGATACCTTCAAGCGGCTTTTCTCGTAGTCGACTTCTTCCACAACACCATTGAAGTCTGCAAATGGACCATCGCTGACACGGACCATTTCGCCTGGTTCGAACAATGTTTTTGGCCGTGGTTTATCACCAACCTGCTGAAGACGATTCATAATCGCATCAACTTCTTTATCACTGATTGGTGCCGGGCGGTCAGATGTGCCACCGATAAAACCCATGACACGCGGTACGCTGCGAACAAGATGCCATGTTGCATCGTTCATAATCATTTGTACCAGTACATACCCAGGGAAGAATTTGCGTTCACTTTTGCGACGCTGGCCGCTACGAATCTCGACAACTTCCTCTGTTGGCACCATCACTTCGCCAAAAGAATCTTCCATATCATGCAGTTTGATATGTTCACGTAAAGATTGTGCAACACGACCTTCAAACCCGGAGAATGCCTGTATGACATACCAACGTTTTTTTGGGGAATCCGACATCTTAGAACCTCAGGCCTGTAATAAATGAAACTAAACGCACCAGGATGCCGTCAAGACCCCAGAGGATCAAAGACATCAATGCAGTCACTGCCGCCACAATCAAAGTTGTGTGCAACGCTTCCTGGCGAGTTGGCCAAATGACTTTGCGCATTTCAACGCGAGCTTCACGGGCAAAAGCCAGTGTGGTTTTACCTTTAGCTGTCCAGAGCGCAACCGCTCCCGCAAGAGCAACAATAACAACAACCGCTATCGCGCGCAAAGGAAGGCTATACTCCCGATAAAGGTAGTTACCAACGATAGCAGCCGTTAATAAAGCTGCCACTAATAGCCATTTCATTACCTCAAGACCGCGCCTGCTTTCTTGAGCATCGCTATTCGCACTCATAAACCAACCTGTAACTATGATTTAAATAGATAGCCAGCTTGCCTCGCAAGAGCAAAACAAATCAGACCGAACCAAAAAATTTGAGTGATTGTATCTGACTTGGCGCCATAATTCAGTATGACATTGTATATCTGAGAGATATATAGCCAATTCGTTGTATCAGAGCCTATCTCACCAATAATTAAAAACAACTATTGATGAGATAGGTTCTTATAAAACAACGTACAAAAAGGGCATCAGTTGATGCCCTTTTAGAGTAATCACATCAAAAAATTATGCGATAACTTTAGCAACAACACCAGCACCTACTGTACGGCCACCTTCACGGATTGCGAAGCGCAGACCCTGGTCCATCGCGATTGGTGCAATCAGGGTAACGACCATCTGAACGTTATCACCTGGCATCACCATTTCTACGCCTTCTGGCAGTTCGATAGTACCGGTCACGTCAGTTGTACGGAAGTAGAACTGTGGACGGTAGCCTTTGAAGAACGGAGTATGACGGCCGCCTTCGTCTTTGCTCAGAATATAAACTTCTGATTCGAAAGTGGTGTGTGGCTTGATTGAACCTGGTTTTGCCAGTACCTGACCACGTTCGATTTCATCACGTTTAGTACCACGCAGCAGAACACCCACGTTCTCACCCGCACGGCCTTCGTCCAGCAGTTTGCGGAACATTTCTACGCCGGTACAAGTTGTTTTCGCAGTATCTTTGATACCCACGATTTCAACTTCTTCACCCACTTTAACGATACCGCGCTCTACACGACCGGTAACGACAGTACCACGGCCTGAAATAGAGAATACGTCTTCGATTGGCAGCAGGAATGGCTGGTCAATAGCACGCTCTGGCTCTGGAATGTAGCTATCCAGGGCATCAGCCAGTTCAATGATTTTCGCTTCCCACTCTGCGTCACCTTCCAGTGCTTTCAGGGCAGAACCACGGATTACCGGCGTGTCGTCGCCTGGGAAATCGTACTGAGACAGCAGCTCACGCACTTCCATCTCAACCAGTTCCAGCAGCTCTTCGTCGTCTACCATGTCACATTTGTTCAGGAACACGATGATGTAAGGAACGCCTACCTGACGGCCTAACAGGATGTGCTCACGAGTCTGTGGCATTGGACCATCAGTTGCTGCAACTACCAGGATCGCGCCGTCCATCTGGGCAGCACCGGTGATCATGTTTTTCACGTAGTCGGCGTGGCCTGGGCAGTCAACGTGCGCATAGTGACGGCTTGGGGTATCGTATTCTACGTGAGAAGTAGAGATGGTGATACCACGCGCTTTTTCTTCCGGCGCGTTATCGATCTGGTCGAATGCACGAGCGTTACCACCGTAGGTTTTAGCCAGTACAGTAGTGATGGCAGCAGTCAGGGTAGTTTTACCATGGTCAACGTGGCCGATAGTACCAACGTTAACGTGCGGTTTTTTACGTTCAAATTTTTCTTTAGACACGACTCTATTCCTTAATATCGCTCCCTCGTTATATGGGGAGGGAGCTAAATCTAGATATTAAACCCGAAAAGCTTATTTGGCTTTACGAGCTTCGATAATAGCCTGAGCGACGTTGCTCGGCGCTTCATTGTACTTCAGGAACTCCATGGAGTAAGAAGCACGACCTTGGGTCTGAGAACGCAGGTCAGTAGCATAACCAAACATTTCAGATAATGGTACCTGAGCACGTACGATTTTACCGGTAGCAAGATCTTCCATACCGTCAATCATACCACGGCGACGGTTCAGGTCACCGATAACGTCACCCATATAGTCTTCTGGAGTTTCAACTTCAACTTTCATGATAGGTTCCAGCAGAACTGGTTTCGCTTTCATGAAGCCTTCTTTGAAGCCCATAGAACCTGCGATTTTGAACGCCATTTCAGAGGAGTCAACTTCGTGGTAAGAACCATCGAACAATGCCACTTTAACGTCAACAATCGGGTAACCGGCCAGAACACCATTTTTCATTTGCTCCTGAATACCCTTATCTACCGCGGGGATATATTCTTTAGGAACAACACCGCCAACAATTTCGTTAGCGAATTGGTAGCCTGGGCCACCTGCTTCCATTGGCTCAATACGCAGCCATACGTGACCAAACTGACCACGACCACCAGACTGACGAACAAATTTACCTTCTTGTTCAACAGTAGTACGGATGGTTTCACGGTAAGCAACCTGAGGTTTACCGACGTTCGCTTCAACTTTGAACTCACGACGCATACGGTCAACCAGAACGTCCAGGTGAAGCTCACCCATGCCCGCGATAATAGTCTGGCCGGATTCTTCATCGGTAGACACGCGGAATGATGGGTCTTCCTGAGCCAGACGACCTAAAGCGATACCCATTTTTTCCTGGTCGGCTTTAGTTTTTGGCTCAATCGCAACAGAGATTACCGGCTCTGGGAATTCCATACGCTCCAGAATGATTGGAGAACTGATATCACACAGAGTATCACCGGTAGTCACGTCTTTCAGACCGATCGCAGCTGCGATGTCGCCTGCGCGAACTTCTTTGATTTCTTCACGCTTGTTAGCATGCATCTGAACGATACGGCCAAAACGCTCTTTTTTGTCTTTCACTGGGTTAAGAACGGTATCACCGGAATTAACCACGCCAGAGTAGACACGGAAGAAGGTCAGGTTACCAACGAATGGGTCAGTAGCGATTTTAAACGCCAGTGCCGAGAACGGTTCGTTATCGTCAGAATGACGCTCTGCCGGGGTATCTTTACCATCTGGCAGAAGACCTTTAATAGATTCAACGTCAGTTGGTGCCGGCAGGTACTCAATAACGGCATCCAGCATTGCCTGAACACCTTTGTTCTTAAATGCAGAACCACAGGTAACCAGGATGATTTCGTTAGTCAGAACACGATGACGCAGGCCAGCTTTGATCTCTTCTTCAGTCAGCTCTTCACCGCCGAGGTATTTTTCCATCAGCTCTTCTGATGCTTCCGCAGCGGCTTCAACCAAGTTGTTACGCCATTCTTCAGCCAGATCCTGCATATCAGCCGGAACATCTTCATAAGTGAAGGAAGTTCCCTGATCTTCCTCGTTCCAGTTGATAGCTTTCATTTTCACCAGGTCAACAACACCGGTGAAGCCATCTTCTGCACCAATTGCCAATTGCAGAGGTACTGGGTTTGCAGCCAAACGAGTTTTGATCTGCTCAACAACGCGTAAGAAATTCGCTCCCATACGGTCCATTTTGTTAACGAACGCAATACGTGGAACTTTATATTTATTCGCCTGACGCCATACGGTTTCAGACTGTGGCTGAACACCACCAACCGCACAATAAACCATGACCGCACCGTCAAGAACACGCATGGAACGTTCTACTTCGATAGTGAAGTCAACGTGCCCTGGGGTGTCAATGATATTGATACGGTGCGCGTCAAACTGCTTAGCCATACCTGACCAGAAAGCAGTTGTTGCTGCGGAGGTGATGGTAATACCACGCTCCTGCTCCTGTTCCATCCAGTCCATAGTAGCAGCGCCATCATGAACTTCACCGATCTTATGGTTTACACCAGTGTAGAACAGAATACGTTCGGTAGTGGTGGTTTTACCGGCGTCGATGTGTGCACTGATACCGATGTTACGGTAGCGTGCAATGGGTGTTGTACGAGCCATTTGATTCCTCTATTCCTAGGACGTTCAATTTAAATCTGGGTGGCAGAGCTGCCACCCAGGGCATCATCACTACGATGGAATTACCAACGGTAGTGTGCGAACGCCTTGTTAGCTTCTGCCATACGGTGAACGTCTTCACGTTTCTTAACAGCAGAGCCTTTATTCTCGGCTGCGTCAGATAGTTCGTTCGCCAGGCGCAGGGCCATAGACTTATCACCGCGTTTACGAGCAGCTTCAACGATCCAGCGCATTGCCAGAGCATTACGACGAACCGGACGAACTTCAACTGGAACCTGATAAGTAGAACCACCAACACGACGAGATTTAACTTCCACGGTTGGACGCACGTTATCCAGTGCGAGTTCAAACGCTTCCAGATGTTCTTTACCAGAACGCTGAGCCAGGGTCTCAAGCGCACTATATACAATTGCTTCCGCAGTAGATTTTTTACCATCTACCATCAGGATATTGACAAATTTGGCCAGTAATTCAGATCCGAACTTTGGATCTGGCAAAATTTTACGCTGACCAATTACACGACGACGTGGCATGGAAATACTCCGTTTCGAATTCAGGGTTGTCCAAAACTCTACGAGTTTATTTTGACATTAAAGTGAAAATGTTTGGCCTTACTTAACGGAGAACCATTAAGCCTTTGGCTTCTTCGCACCGTACTTAGAACGACCTTGTTTACGGTCTTTAACACCGGAACAGTCCAGTGCACCACGCACAGTGTGGTAACGCACACCTGGCAAGTCTTTAACACGACCGCCACGGATCAAAATTACGGAGTGTTCCTGCAAGTTGTGGCCTTCACCACCGATGTAGGAAGAAACTTCGTAACCGTTAGTCAAACGCACACGGCATACTTTACGCAGTGCGGAGTTTGGTTTTTTAGGAGTGGTGGTATATACGCGAGTACATACGCCACGCTTCTGTGGGCAAGCCTCCAGAGCAGGAACGTTGCTTTTTGCAACCTTCATGCTGCGGGGTTTGCGCACCAGCTGGTTAATAGTTGCCATTATTAAAAAAACTCCTGGTTTTTTTGCTTCGTAAACACGGATAAAATCTCTTGTCTGCCCTGACGGCAAAACACGAGGACGCGGAATTTTATGGCTGACTCGCCGGGGTGTCAAGAAATATACATTTTCTCTGACTACCAGGCGAATTGTTGATGGTGTTTTACCGTCAGGTTAACAAAGTCAGTATAGTCGATAACTTGCACTTTGTCCGAAATCTGACCTGTCAATCCCCGCGCCTCAATATCTTCTTTCAGAACATACAATGTAACGCCATGACTAATTAAAGCCGGAAGATAGCAATTACCATCAATGCCTGCCAGTACACCATCCTGAATAAACAATATGTCATCACCACTGGTAAGCAGATTGAATATCACATTGAAATCACATTGATAAGGGGATCGGCCAACAGTATATAGCATATCATCGTCCTTCCAATCGCTCAGAATGTCAGCACCACATCATAGCCAGCCAGTTTTTCACGAATCGCTTTTGCGGGTATCACTTCCACATCCAGAATACAACTGCGGACTGCGCTTAACCCACGCATGATAAGGTCTTCCTGGCACAAATAATATTTTTCAATATCGTACAGAGGCAAGACTTTAAACGTAGCAATATAGTTTCTGGCGAGAATCCTGTCAGGTTGCTGATCCGGCAGGAGTTGCAGCACACCATCAGAAATAAAAAATACACCAATCTCTTCTGTTAATGCCGAGGTTGCCAATAATGCATCTAAACCTTCTCTGCCGCTAGAATCACCATGAGGTGCTTTTGTAAAGACAAAAGCAATTCTTTTCATTTTTGCCTCTCAGAATTGCACCACACGATCACAAGTCAACATGGCTTCAGCGAGCGTTCCCAATCCACTTAATTCAAACCCTTCAGCCAGGTTTGCAACAGGTAAATTCAATTCATTCGCCTGCTGCGTATCAAGGACACCACGGCGAAGAGCGGCGGCAATACAAATATGTATGCCAAACCGATGCTCTGTTGCCATCATCTGCCACGCGTTAACCAAATTAAACTCATCACTGGCTGGCGTGGTCAATTGATTACCGTTATAAACCCCTTCCCGATAAAAAAATACGGTATTCAGTTTATGTCCCATCGCAATCAAAGTTTGCGCGAACTGGTAAGCACTGCTGGCTTGCTGGGTACCATACGCAGGCCCCGTTACCAGCAGACAATAAGACAGCGAAGACATTACCGTTCGGGCCCTAAGCATTCCCCATTTTTAAACTGGCGAATATAGAGGTAAACAGTATGTTTAGAAATATTTAAACGCTCAGCAACCTGATTAATTGCGTCTTTAATATCAAAAATGCCTTTCTCATAGAGATTCAGAACCACCTGTCTATTCTTTGCATTATTAGATACATTGCGATCAATATTAACTTCTTCAATAGTATATTCCAGCGTTTGCGCAACCAAATCATCCACGGATGATGCAAAGTTTACATTTGTTGGTGCAACGTCATGGGTTTCCTCTGGAATAAATGTCTGAATTATTTCAGAGAAAGGGACATCAAGATTCATATTAATGCACAAGAGGCCGATCACTCTGCGATTCCGGTTGCGGATCGCAATAGTGACTGACTTCATCAATGAGCCGCTTTTCGCTCGGGTAAAATAGGCTTTGGATACACTACAGTCTTCATCTGTAATGTCATGTAACATACGCAACGCAAGATCAGTGATAGGTGAACCTATTTTACGACCTGTATGTTCTCCATTAGCTATTCTGACCGCTGAACATTTAAGATCTTCCAGTGAATGAAGGACAATCTCGCAATGCCCACCAATCAGCATAGCCAAGCCATCAACTGCGGCTTCATAAGATTTTAAAATTTCGCGATCCGTTTCAGTAAACGGTTGGTTTTCCAATAAATCGATATCATTGATATCACCAGATAATAACGGGTTAGACATTAAATACACCATCCTTCAAACGCAGACAAGGTCTTGCTAAAAACACAACGTGATAAACGTATAAAAATTTCTTGTGAAAATTCAACTATTGCAGCTTAACAGAGATCTCAGCCAAAGATCTTTTCATTCACATCAAATATTGACGTTAAAACCACATTACATCATCGTCAAGCCATAGCTATTCAGACATTTGGCCTATATCACAGCTTTCAGTAACAAAAAACCGTTGACAGAATCTCTACCAACGGTTTTATCCACATTCATCAAAGATACTTAGTGAATAGCTTACTTAGCTTTGGTATCCGCTTTCACATCCAGCAGCTCAATATCAAACACTAATGTAGAGTTTGCAGGAATGCCTGGAACACCAGCCTTACCATAGGCCAGCTCTGGTGGAATAACCAGTTTGATTTTTCCGCCTTTTTTCACATTTTGCAAACCTTCTGTCCAACCAGGGATAACACCGTCCAGACGAATAGAAAGTGGTTCATTACGTTTATATGAACTGTCGAACTCTTTACCGTCAATCAACGCTCCCTTATAGTTTACGATGACAGTGTCACTTGCCGCAGGCTTTTTACCACTCCCTTCCTTTTCTATTTTATACAAAAGGCCGGTTTTGCTCTTAATGACGCCTTTTTCCTTAGCAAAAGCTTCACGATATTTAGCACCCTTAGCTTCATTATCGCTGGCTTCTTTTTCCATCTTAGCTTCAGCCGCAGACTTCACTTTGCCTTCAAATGCACGCAAAGTATTTTCAATTTCGCTGTCATTCAGTTTGCTCTTGTTATTAAAGGCATCCTGTACACCCGCCAACAATTGATCTTTATCCAATGGGATACCCAGAGATTTCTGCTCTTTTAGGGTGTTTTCCATATAACGCCCTAAAGATGCGCCCAGAGCATAAGAATTTTGCTGATCTTCTGTTTTAAATGCGCTATTCAATTCTGTACTGCTCTGACTATCCGCTTTAGCAGCCAACGCCTGAGGAGCGCTGAAAGCCATCGCCAATGTGGCAGCAAGCAAGGTAACTTTAAACAATAATTTCATCTGTTTCTCCAATAGCTTTGGGGGATATTTACCGTCAGCAAAAGTTATGCAATCAAGTCACTATAACTGTCTACAGGAGCACAACACAATATTTGCTGCTTTTTAGTGCCCCAAAACTGTTAAGACAACATGAATGAAAAGAGGTTTCATAACAACCCTATTTCACAGAATATTCTGGGCATAATAGGTTACTCTTAATTAATATGAGGTGTCTAACACAAGTCATACACGACCTGAAACGGGAGAAAATCATGGATCTGTCAGAATTTGAGCAACGGCTTGAGCATTTGGAAAGCCGAGTTGCCTTTCAGGAAATAACTATCGAAGAGTTGAACGAGGTGGTTACTGAGCAGCAAATGGAGATGGCTAAGTTAAGGGAGCATTTGCGGTTGATGACAGAACGATTGAAAGCCACTCAACCATCAATGGTCGCTTCACAGTCTGAAGAAACGCCACCACCTCATTACTGATTTTAACTAAGTAAAAAAACAACCAGTCACAATACACAGGGCAAGTAAGAGAAACCGACTCTCCCAAGCTTGCCCCGCTTTTTTGAAGATTAAAGCCTGATAACCCGCTTTAATCTATCAATGGCAGCTACCGCCGCCGCAGCACCCATTCCCTTCATTATGGTGATGATGATGACCATCGTCATGGCCGTGACCACCACAGCAACCACCTTCACCATGTTCGTGACCATGCGCGCCGTGAACATGACCATGAGCCAGTTCTTCTTCGGTCGCTTCGCGGATAGCAATAACTTCAACATTGAATTTCAGATTCTGACCAGCCAGCATATGGTTACCATCAACCACAACGTGCTCATCTTCAACCGCAGTGATTTCTACGGGTACCGGTCCCATGTCGGTATCAGCCAGGAAACGCATGCCAACTTCCAATTCATCAACACCAACAAATACATCTTTTGGCACACGCTGAACCAAATTGTCATCATACTGACCATAGGCATCATCAGCCTGTACGCTGACATCAAAATTCTCACCAGCCTCACGGCCTTCCAGCGCTTTTTCCAAACCGCTGATCAATGAACCACGGCCATGCAGATAGTCCAACGGCGCACTCACCGGTGACTCATCAACTAAAACACCATCTTCCGTTCTTACCTGATAAGCCAGGCTGACTACCAAGTCTTTTGCTACTTTCATGACATCTCCTACCCGTGGGTCTAAAAATTTTTACCGATTGTAGCGGAATTCTAAGCCTCTGTACCCACCCACATTAAAATTCACACAATTATTGTGGTGTAAAAATACCAATAACCTGCTCCTGTTTTCTCACATGAGAGGCCACTTTCTCATCAGTTTGGCGTTGTTGATAATCACAATGGACACATTCCACCACATCCACCTGATCTTCCCGCCACATTGCCAGCGTATCCTGAGAGTGACATTCAGGGCAGACAGCACCAGCAATAAATCTTTTACGACTTACTGTCATCATTTGCTCCGCGACTATTCATATGTTCGTGTTCATTCCAACCATCCGGTTGAAGACGCTCATTCAGCATTTCCCGTTCGAACAACTCTTCCAATTCCCGTCGTGCCTCTTTTATACGGGATATGTGAGCCACATCACCCTGTAGCTGTGGCATCAATTCTCTCAGCATTCGCATATCCAACCGCTGAAAATGATGTTTTGCACGATAAGCCTTATGCGGGTGCATTCCCAGTCCGACCAGCGTCTTACGGCCCAATTCCAATGCGCTGGAGAAAGTTTCGCGGGTGAAATTTTCTACACCATTCTGTAGCAGTTCATGCGCTTCCAGGCGTCCTCTGGCCCGCGCCATAATATGCAGATTCGGGAAATGTTTTTGGCATAAATGAACGATCATCATGGTATCTTCCGGCTCATTACAGGTAATAACAATCGCTTTAGCTTTATCCGCCCCTGCCGAACGCAGCAATTCCAATTCAACCGCATCACCATAATAAACTTTGTAGCCATAACGCCGCATGGTACTCACAACACTGACATCACGCTCCAGCACTGTTATGTGGATTTTATTCACCATCAGAAGACGGCCTATTACCTGCCCAAACCGGCCAAAACCAACTAAAATC
The DNA here is from genome assembly GCF_001010285.1 of Photorhabdus thracensis. Classification (GTDB taxonomy): domain Bacteria; phylum Pseudomonadota; class Gammaproteobacteria; order Enterobacterales; family Enterobacteriaceae; genus Photorhabdus; species Photorhabdus temperata. Next base: position 1,503,459 of record NZ_CP011104.1, read on the forward strand.
ACTTGTGGGTCGTTATCTTCCACAAATGGCTGTTCTTCCGTCTCATCCAGGGCATTATAACGACGTGCCAAAATAGCATCTATCAACTGCATCACAAGCGGCGTTGTCATCATTGATATCGTCACCACAACCAGTAACAAAGCCATCTGTCCGCTATTGAGTACATTTTGGCCTAGTGCGGCAGAAAACAGAACAAAGGCAAATTCCCCGCCCTGGCTGAGAACACCGGAAAATTGCAAGCAGGATGAACCCCGTAAACCCGCAATCCATGCGATGAGATAAAGAACAACGCCTTTCACCATGACCAAAGCCAATACGCCAAGTAATACATCGGACAAATGTATCAGTAGCACCCCCAGATTCAGGGACATACCTACCGAAATAAAAAACAGTCCTAGCAGTAATCCCTTGAACGGTTCTATGGAGATTTCCAGCTCATGGCGATATTCACTATCTGCCAGCAATACCCCGGCGATAAAGGTTCCCAGTGCCATAGAAAAACCCAGCGCTTCCATAAACAGCGCCGAACTGAGCACTACCAATAATGCCGCCGCAGTAAACACCTCACGTACTCCAGCTCTGACGACCAAACGAAACAACGGACGTAACAGATAACGGCCACCCAGCAACATGATGGCAAAAGCGGCTATTTTTAACGCTATCCGATACCAGTCACTGGATGCTGTTTCACCTGCCAGAAGCGGGATCAATGCCAAAGCTGGGATCACAGCCATATCCTGAAACAGCAAAACAGAGAAACCAAGCTGCCCGCCTTCATTGCGGTTCATCCCCTTCTCTTTCATCAGTTGCAGAGCCATTGCTGTTGAGGACATCGCCATCCCGATACCACCGATAACCGCCGCCTGCCACGAAAAATCTGTCAGATATAACAGCCCAGCCAGCACACCTGCGGTGAAAATAACCTGGGCTGCACCGACACCAAAAATCGATCGCCTGAGTTGCCAGAGTTTAGAAGGGTTAAGTTCAAGACCGATGATAAACATCAGGAAAACGATCCCCAGTTCAGAGAAATGAAGAATATCATCAACATCCCTGATAAAACTGAGCCCCCACGGGCCAAGGACAATCCCGGCAAACAAATAACCTAATACTGCCCCAATCCTGAATTTCTGTGCGATAGGCACTGCCACTACCGCAGCAAATAAAAACAATACCCCGGCGCTGAGTTGCGCTGAATGCTCCATAGCTATAGCCCTCCTAATGATAATGGCGATTTAAGCCACTCACGATAAGCATTAGCATGGATGGCAAGAAGCTCAGGTTTTTGACGACGTGCCCAATAAATAATGATCGGTGATAACCAATGCATACGGCACATGGATGCTGTCAGTTCAAAAGGGCGAAGAATCTCTTCCATCGGATAGAAGTTATAACCATCAGCCCGAAAAGCGCCTTCCGGTTCTCCGGTTGTGATCACTGAACGCCAATATTTCCCCTGTAATGCCAACCCGGTGGTACCACTGGCAAACCCCCGCGTCAGCACGCGATCCATCCACTCCTTTAATAAAGCCGGACAACTGTAGGTATATAATGGATATTGAAAGACAACCACCTGATGTTCACGAAGCAGTTGTTGCTCATGGTGAACATCAATAAAAAAATCTGGATAAGCTCTATATAAGTCGTGAACCGTAACATGCTCTAAATCCAGCACAGGTTGCAACAAAACGCGATTTGCTACTGAATCCTGTGGCTCAGGATGGGCATACAGCAGCAGGACTTTAGGCGGCTGTAACATCGTTCCCTCCTCAAGAACGTGTCAGGACACGTATTTTCCGTTACCATGCATACAAAGTGACAAAATCAGGGCGCTTATTGTCCCATTACTTTCTAATAATTTAACATACTCTATACAAACGACACCTATGATTGTTTTCTCTTCATTACAAATTCGTCGCGGAATCCGTGTCTTGCTGGATAATGCCAGCGCCACTATCAATCCCGGACAGAAAGTTGGTCTGGTAGGGAAAAATGGCTGTGGTAAATCTACCTTACTTGCACTATTAAAAAATGAACTTCAGGCTGAAGCAGGAACATTCACTTTTCCCGCTAACTGGGCGCTGGCTTGGGTGAATCAAGAAACACCGGCACTGGAAATACCTGCTCTGGAATATGTCATTGATGGTGATCGTGAATTCCGTCAACTGGAACGGCAACTACAATTAGCCAATGAAAAAAATGACGGTAATTTGATCGCTCATCTACACAACCAACTGGACACGATTCAAGCCTGGACCATCCGTTCAAGAGCATCAAGTTTACTTCACGGTCTAGGCTTTTCTCAGGATCAACTGAATCAACCAGTACGTGCGTTTTCCGGTGGATGGCGTATGCGCCTCAATCTGGCGCAAGCCTTGCTCTGCCGTTCTGATTTGTTGTTACTTGACGAACCAACCAACCATCTTGATCTGGATGCGGTGATCTGGCTGGAAAGATGGCTGAAAAACTACCCCGGTACATTAATCCTTATCTCCCATGACCGGGATTTTCTGGACCCGATTGCCGATAAAATCCTTCATATCGAACAACAATCACTGTTTGAATACAGTGGCAACTACTCCTCTTTCGAACGTCAGCGCGCAACCAAACTGGCGCAACAACAAGCACTTTATAAAAGTCAGCAGGAGAAAGTGGCACATCTGCAAAGTTATATTGACCGTTTCCGGGCCAAGGCCAGTAAAGCCAAACAAGCTCAGAGCCGTATCAAGATGCTGGAGCGGATGGAGTTGATAGCGCCTGCCCATGTTGATAACCCGTTCCATTTCAGTTTCCGTAAACCGGAAAGTCTGCCAAATCCACTGCTGAAAATGGAAAAAGTCAGCGCAGGCTATGGCGAACGGACGGTTTTGAACTCCATCAAACTGAATTTAGTTCCCGGCTCCCGCATTGGCCTGCTTGGTCGTAACGGCGCCGGTAAATCCACGTTGATCAAATTACTGGCTGGTGAGCTGCAATCCCAGAGTGGAGACGTGGAACTAGCCAAAGGGATCAAACTGGGATATTTCGCCCAGCATCAGTTGGAATATCTGCGTGCTGATGAATCACCATTACAGCATATAGCACGCCTTGCGCCACAGGAAACAGAGCAGCAACTCAGGGATTATCTGGGGGGTTTTGGTTTCAAAGGTGATCAAGTCACTGACCCAAGCGGACGTTTCTCCGGGGGAGAAAAAGCACGTCTGGTTTTAGCATTGATGGTTTGGCAACGCCCTAATCTTCTGTTGCTTGATGAGCCAACCAACCACCTCGACCTGGATATGCGTCAGGCCCTGACAGAAGCGCTGATCGATTTTGATGGTGCATTGGTTGTGGTTTCCCATGACAGGCATCTACTGCGTTCAACAACCGATGAGTTGTATTTGGTTCACGATGGCCGGGTAGAATCTTTCAATGGCGATTTGGAAGATTATCAACAATGGCTGACAGATCAGCAGCGTCAACAAAATCAGCAATTACGTGAGAACAACGATAAGGAAAAAGAATCTTCCGGTCAAAGCGCTCAGGAAAGAAAAGATCAAAAACGGCGTCAAGCTGACTTCCGTAACCAAACGCAGCCATTGCGCAAACAGCTGACCAATCTGGAAAAACAGATGGATAAACTGGGTAACGAACTGACCGTATTAGAAAAACAGCTGTCAGACAGTGCTGTCTACGATAATAGCCGTAAAGCCGAATTGACTGAATATCTGCAAAAACAAAATCAAACCAAATCAAAACTGGAAGAAGTTGAATTAGCGTGGATGGAAATTCAGGAGCAACTAGAGCAAATGACGAAAGAGTTTGAAGGGTAAATACTTTCATAAATGACATTAAAAAAATAAAGCGGAGAAAACAATCCGCTTTATTTTAATAATATTTACACCAAAAAATCTTATTCATATTATCAACCCATCCGCAAAAATGAATATTATTATCGTAAAATTTTAATTTTAATTTTAATTTTAATTTTAATTCAAAAAATCATATGAAATTTATTTTCATCTAAAATTGCATTTATTAATCGAATCCACCCCTGTTTTTCTGATTCACATATTATCAACTAATGAAGAAAATAGTTCCGCTGCATTTATCAAATCACAGTCTATAACTGGACTCCATAAGACACCAAAATCAATCTCCATATCAGTTTCTAAAATTTCAATTAAATCAATATATTGTGATGAAATTGAACGAACCACTTTCTGCGGAACTAAAGAAAAACCATTATGTTTTATTATCAATTCAGTCATTACCATAATATCATTAGTTTTTAACATTAAATTCATACTCTTATTATCATAAATAGAAAATGTATTGATGCCGTCGGTAAAATCAAGAGACATATCATTCTCATCAGTATCAATAAGGTGATATAAGGAGGCTATTTCAGCATTTAATTCAGCAAAATTCTGAGTCCAATCATTGCCTTTTTTAAAAAGATAAACGAGTTTTTCAGTAAAAATCCTCTTAGGCATCAGTGATGAGGTTAACGGCAAAGGAACAATAGCAATATGCAATAGACCAGAATTTAACAAACTCATCTGCTGCTCGAATGGCAAACCTGTAATTAGCACAAGCACGGTTTTTTCCTGTTTACCTAAAAAAAGCGGCTCTTTCATTTTCCCAGAATCATAAATAGAAAAACAGGAACTCACATAAAGATAATTTGGTGAGTCGCCTTGCAAATCATGGTGAACCTGAATCTGAAACTGCTCAAAATGCCCCAGTAATTTCTGAGCATTCTCTAATGTTTTTTGCCCAAAATCAGTTAGCCTGGTCCCATTTGGCCCTCTGGAGAAAAGTAGAGCTCCGAATAATGCTTCCAGTGCATTAATTTTCTTTGTCAACGCAGGTTGTGAAATATTTAATATTTGAGAGGCCTTATGATAATTAAGTGTTTCAGCTAACACGATAAAAGCTTTTAGATTACGTATATCCACATTTTCACCACTCAGGTTTATCTCATATACTTTCTTTACGTTACTATTTCATAAATAAACTAAATTATTTGCACTTAAATTAATTAAACAAAGATTAAACAACAACTATACGATGATCAATTAATTTGTTCTAAAAAAGTCGGCGATATATATCACGATATTTCCCATAACGATTTACCCATGTTTCCCAGATAAACAAGTAAGTAATCCAATTAAATAAAATGCATTAGAAAATGATAATTTTTTTCATTTTTTAAAATTTTTCTATATCAATTACCAGCCATCCTGTGATATGTAATTCCTGCTATGCAGGATAGTGCAATTTACCTGACGCATGCTATTTTTAAATAAAAAGAGCAAGATCGCCGGTTATATGTATAATATTTTCTTATTTACCATAACGCTCAAGTTTGAATAAATTGATTGAAATTATCCCTTGGTATTCTTATTCTTAGTTTCCTCTCCATTTCTTTTTTGAGTAAATTAATGCTCAAATAACAATAATCCAAAAAATAATTAACTCCCATAAAAGATTCCTTAAACCATATTAAAAAAGCTCCTTGAACCACTCCTTACTAAAAATTTCCTTATCTCACACCCATTCTCAAATGCTAATTATTAGTTATTGCAATAAAACAAGCTAAACATATATAAATATATTTATCTCCTCTTACTAATACACCAAAAAACAAAAGCCGTAACAACAACAATACTCAATAATGTTAATCGCCCCCATATATCTGGAAAACAGGCTGCGGCCATAGCTGACCAAGCGATAATCAAGATAAAAGGAATTGTGTTCCACAAAAGATCTTTAATCCATATAAAAAAAAGATCTTTGAACCATTCCTTACTAAAAATTTTTTTACTCATACATTAATTAATCCGAACTCAGGTTAATTACATAGCTTAATATCTTTTACATATTTATTCGGTGACGACCATGATATCTTTGGGCATATTAAATAATTCTCACTCTCTAGTTTATAATTCACATAAAAAGCGGTAGGAAAACTCAAGAAAAATGCAACAATAGCTATCATACCAAGACAATTAACACAGATATCGTGATACTTTGGAGTACGCGCTGTCAAATTAAAATAAATAATAAAACTTAAAAAATAAAAAATCAATGGGAAGAAAAAAAACGCAATTATTATTCCATTGGAAAAAAAGATCATCTCAGCCATTGTAATCAATGAATATAGACTATCAACAACAACAAACACCCCAAAAGACATCAAAGACAATATAAAAAGCACCCCAATTATATTCATTATTTTTCTTTTTTTATCCACGACCATATCTCCCCCAATCATGAAGAAATTTATTTATATCAGCTACAGGGGTTCTCTTTCTATTATAAGCCTCTTTCATTAAATCAATGACCTTCTTGCTTATTCCATACCTATCATCTATATAATTTAACACTATGGCAACAACTAAACCAACCCCAACAATTATACCAGCTACGACAATGATGCTGGCACCTGCTACCAAGGCAGATGAAAGAAAAGCCCCCGTCACCCAAGAAGCAAAAGCTGCCACTGCTGTTTTAGCCAGCTCTACAGCAATATTCCCTAAGAAGTCAGCCAGCGTGTATTCATCCTTAAAGATATATTCAACAGTCCGATAAGCCAGAGAAAATAATATACAGAATTTCATTCCCTTAACTATGCCACTATTTATTCCTTGTTGCCCAATCCCCATAGATATCATCTTCATATTAGAAGCACTGTATCTTGATGCAGTGATGATTTTTCTAACCCCGGCATAGCCTGATATTTTAATATATTTTTTACCATATTTACCAACATACTCTGTCGCTGTAATCCCTAATTGTTTAAATTCTCTTACTACATTTGTAAAGTCAAAAGCATCATGCATATTACCTGCATATGACGCTATTGGATCGGCAACTGAGAACACCTTCTTCATAAATGGACTTTTAGGTTTTAGAGAGACAATATCCTGCAAAGCACTTTTCGCTTCTTCTAATGACAACAGTGCAATATACGTTGTATTCTCTCTTAACTGCTTCTCAAGACCAATCGCATCAAAGAACTCATGCTGAGGTTTTAATTGATCAACCCCAACATTACCTCTTAGGAAATCCCCCATATACCCCTCCAGGTTTTTCTCTTTTATAGAACAAACACCGCAGGGAAGTTAGAACTTTTCTATGAGGTCAAATTAACAGAAGCGAGCATTGTTGACGTTTCCTGCACCTACCCGAATTCGATAAATAATAATGAAATGATGCTGTATGAAAAAGTCCTTCTCAAATACAGATCTATATCCTGGAATCACGTAACAGCAAGCACATCAGCCTATAGCATATGGGATGACAGAATTTATTAAAAATAAGCCAAGCTAAGCATATATATGCCTTAGCTTTTACGCTTATCATTTATACGCTTCTCACTTATATATGAAAAAACAAAAAGACAAATAAAAACAACAACAACACCAAACAATGCTAACCATCCCCATATATCTGGAAAAAAGACTACAGCCATCATTGACCAAACAAAAATAATTATTACAGGTATAGTTGACCACAAAAGATCCTTAAACCATATTAGAAAAAGATCCTTAAACCACTCTCTGCTAAAAATCTTTTTTACTTTATTCATGATTAATTATTCCAATAATCTCAGAAACAATATCATCTTCGCTACACTTTTTCCCAATAAGGCTAACACCCTTTGACAATACAGGTTCAAATATAAAATACAACATTTCCAATTTCAGGTTGTATAACGCCCAGTAAAAAGGTGGACACTCTCTTTTTAGTTTATCGGCTGATACAGTAGCTTTATCAAAGTAACCATATGATTGAAAAGCAAATAAAGCACCATTTGCAAATTTTCGAATAGCGTTCCTTATAACAACATTACGAATTAAAGAAAGATATATAGCATCTGCTATCACAATAGATATAGAGTATTTTGTAGCTTTAGATGTTGATAAATTAGCAAAAACCTTTAATAACTTAAGATATATTATTTTTTTCGCTTCCTCATTCTGGTTCTTTAATAACTCGTCAGTAAATACCTTTGCCACTTCCTTTATGAAACTAAAATTCGTTCCGTTGACTATATTCCATATAGTCAAAATCATTCTCTTATCTTCACTATTTATTTTAGTATTTACATCTTCATAGCCATCAAAGAAATATGATGTTCTCCAAATTGCTCGCGTTGCCCCTCTCTCTATCAGATCTACTGTATCTTCTGCTACATCTCTTAGCTCACTACCTATCTCCTCTGCCTTTAGAGCCAACACTCGGTTGGCCTCTTGTGTCATTTTTATGTAATGTTCAATATAGTTTGCCATTTTTTATCTCCCTAAAAAATGAATTAGTCAAAAATCGCCACACTAGTGTTTAACGGATGGCGTTTCTAGTTTGAGTGAAAGAGTACGACCATCCGAAACTCTCATATTAATTAGATCAGCTTCAATTGACGATAACAGCTGAAAACATAGCATCATCATCAATGCCAGTTTCTCCTCTGAAACTAATGAACTACTCTCTAATGCATCATTGAGTTGTTGTAATAACTGCTCTCTATCTCTATCGTCCATACGTCTAAACCCATTCACAATTAAAATTAGAGTATAACACCATTATATAGAAAATAACCACATCGATTATATAATAGCAAAGCGTTTGTAAAGAGTAGCGCTTCAAATAAAGATATTATTTTTTAAATAAATAAATAAATAAATAAATAAATAAATAAATAAATAAATAAATAAATAAATAAATAAATAAATAAATAAATAAATAAATAAATAAATTGTTAGATACTTATGGAAAAAATTCAATATTGAACTATTAATTTTTTTATATTTTAATGTTAAGGTTACAATTCCACCACTAAGCACACAGCTTAGGTAATTTAAACAAAGAACTCATTATGCTTAGTAATGCTTACCAATAAACCACATAGCAACAAAAACAATAAAAATACCAACCAAAGTTAAACTAAACCATATATCTGGAAAAAAGATATTAGCTACAAATGCCCAAACAACAATAATCCCAAAAGGAATGACCTCCCACAAAAGATCTTTAAACCATATGAAAAAAAGCTCTTTGAACCACTCTTTGCTAAAAAGTTTCTTACTCATATTCACTCTCACACACTAACTACTTTAACAATTGTAGAAACAACATCGTCTTCACTGCTTTTTGTTCCAATAAGGCCAACGCCTTTTGACAATGCGGGTTCAACTAAAAAATACAACATTTCCAGTTTCTTGCTGTACAAAGCCCAGTAAAAATACGGGTGCTCTCTTTTTAACTTATCTGCTGACACAGCAGCTTTCTCAAAGAGACCATATGATTGAAAAGCCGTCAAAATAATATTACCATATCTTCTAATGCCTTCTCTTATAATCACATTCATAATTAAAGATTGATATATAATCTCAGCTACCGCAGTAGATATAGAATTTTTTGTAGTTCTAGATGCTACGAATGTTGATGAAATCTCCAATAATTTCTCTACTAATTTAGTATATATCCTTTTTTTAGCTTCATCACTTTGATTCTTTAATAATTCTTTAGAAAACACTTCCGTTATTTCCTTTATAGGATTTCGTCCTTTAGTTACACCCCATAGAGCTGAAACAAACCTTCCATCCTCACTATTTATTTGTTCATTTACATCACGATAATCATCGAAGAAATATGACCCACGCCTGACTAATCGATTGAACCCACCCTCCATTGTATTTACTGTATCTTCTGCGACTTCTCTTACTCCATCAACGGCCTTTTCTAGCCTTAAAGCCAGAATTCGGTCGGCCTCAAGTTTCATTTTTATATAATGTTCAATATAGTCTGCCATTTTTTATCTCCCTAAAAAATGAATTAGTTAAAAATCGCCACATTAGTGTTTAACAGACGGCATTTCCAATTTAAGTGAGAGAACACGACCATCTGAAATCTTCATATCAATCGCACTGGCTTGAGTTGACGATAACAGCTGAAAACATAGCATCATCATCAATGCCAGTTTCTCCTCTGAAACTAACGAGCTATTCTCTAACGCATCACTTAGTTGTTGTAATAACTGTTCTCTATCTCTATCGTCCATACGACTAAACCCATTCACAATTAAAATTAGAGTATAACATCATTATATAGAAAATAACCACATCGATTATATAATAGCAAAGCGTTTTTAAAGAGTAGCGCTTCAAATAAAATTATTATTTTTTAAATAAATAAATTGTTAGATACTTATGGAAAAAATTCGATATTGAACTATTAATTTTTCTATATTTTAATGTTATGGTTATAATTCCACTGCCTAAGAACACAGCTTAGGTAAATTAAATAAATAATTGGTATGGTAATTACTTATGTCACATATAATTTATTTGTCGCTAAACGGTAGGCAACAAGGTTTAATTTCTGCTGGTTGTTCAACGCTGGACTCTATAGGCAACCGATATCAAAAGGGGCACGAAGATCAAATACAGGTATTGAGTTTAAGTCACATGATCACTCGCGAACAAAATGTAGATCATCACCCATTGCAGTTCATTAAGCCAATAGATAAATCATCTCCATTATTATCAATGGCAATCTCTTCAAACGAACTACTGCATGCGGTTTTTCTCTTTTATAGAACAAACACCGCAGGGAAGTTAGAACTTTTCTATGAGGTCAAATTAACAGAAGCAAGCATTGTTGACGTTTCTTGCACCTATCCGCATTCAATAAATAATAATGAAATGATGCCGTATGAAAAAGTCCTTCTCAAATACAGATCCATAACCTGGAATCACGTAACGGCAGGCACATCAGCCTATAGTATATGGGATGATAGAATTTATTGAAAACAAGCTAAGCATATGTAATATATATGCTTAGCATTTACGTTTCTCACTTATATAAAAAAACAAAAATTTTATCAAACCTATTCACAGCACTTTGTTCTATAACCGATAAAATACATTCACTTAACAAAGCCATCGCTTTTATCGAAATACCGACCAAATTTGCGCTTTATGACAAAGAAGAGTAAATAATTATTTATCATTTCAAAAATATTCCGTTAGGAAAGTAATATGAAAATCAATCTCAACAGTATGGTGACAGAAAGCTGCAACCCAGCCAGTGCCTGCATTGACACTCTGCCTACCCTTGAGATGCTACAGATCATTAATGATGAAGACAAAAAAGTCGCACTGGCGGTAGAGCAAACGTTGCCGCAAATCGCTGCAACGGTAGATAAAATTGCCGAAGCTTTCCATCAGGGAGGCCGTTTAATCTATATTGGTGCCGGTACATCCGGCCGGTTAGGGATCCTGGATGCCAGTGAATGCCCACCCACTTATGGCTCCAGACCGGAACAGGTGGTTGGCTTGATTGCAGGAGGGCATCAAGCCATCTTGAGGGCCGTTGAAAATGCAGAAGATAACCGGCAATTAGGCACAAATGATCTTCAAGCGCTAAACTTTAACTCTAAAGATGTATTGGTTGGTATTGCCGCCAGTGGCCGTACACCTTATGTTCTGGGTGCTATGGAGTATGCGAAATCAGTGGGTGCCACCGTCGCCTGTATCAGTTGTAATCCTGACAGCCCGATGACACAAGCAGCCGATATTGCCATGACACCCGTCGTTGGGCCGGAAATTGTCACCGGTTCATCACGTATGAAAGCAGGTACAGCACAAAAACTGATCCTCAATATGCTCACTACCGGCGCCATGATCCGCACAGGAAAGGTTTATGGCAATCTGATGGTGGACATAGAAGCGACAAATGCCAAACTGGTTGAAAGGCAGAAAAATATCGTTATGGCCGCCACAGAATGTGACCGTGCACAAGCTGAACAAGCACTGGCTGCATGTGATGGACATTGCAAAACAGCCATTGTGATGATTCTGGCAGGAATAGATGCTCAACAGGCAAAAGCGTTACTGGAAAAGAATCACGGTTTTATTCGCCCGGCAATCTCAACAATTCGGTAATCTTTTCCTTTCTGAGAAGGAATAAATAAGATGGCTAAAATTAATCAAGCATTAATTGTTCAGATCCTTACAGCTATCGGCAATGCGGGTAATGTGGCTCAATGTGGTAACTGTATGACCCGCCTACGGCTGACACTGCATGATAATACTCAGGTGGATAAAGCCGCACTGAAACAGATCCCCAATGTGCTGGGTATTATTGAAAGTGATAACCAATTGCAGATTGTCCTTGGACCGGGAAAAGCCCAAGCTGCGGCTGAAATAATGAATCAATTGCTGGATTCTTCTGCCCATACAGAACAACCGGCACGGAACGACACTGATTTAACCCATATAGCCTCCGCCAATAAAAAACAGCTTAAAGAGAAGCAGGTTAGTGCGGTACATAAATTCCTGACAAAATTTGCTACTATTTTTACACCGCTGATCCCCGGCTTTATTGCCGTTGGTCTATTACTGGGCTTTGCCACTTTACTTGAACAGATCGCCATTCAGGGTGCTGAACATCCTAATACCGTATTAATTGAAATCATCGGTTATATGAAAGTATTCAGTAAAGGAATGTTCAGCTTTTTGAGTATCCTGATTGGCTATAACGCGCAAAAAGCCTTTGGTGGTTCCGGTATAAACGGCGCGATTATCGCCTCGCTGTTTGTACTGGGCTATAACCCGGATGCCACCAGCGGTTTCTACTCCGGTATCTCCACTTTCTTTGGTTACAGTATCGATCCACGCGGCAATATTATCGGTGTTCTTATCGCCGCGATTCTGGGGGCATGGGTAGAACGGCAAGTTCGTAAGATCATTCCGGACAATCTGGATATAATCCTCACTTCAGCGATTACCCTGCTGATCATGGGAGCAATCACCTTTATTATTATCATGCCGTTGGGAAGCTATCTGTTTAGCGGCATGTCATGGTTATTCCTTAATCTTAACGGCAATCCTTTTGGTACTACGATATTGGCAGGACTATTTCTGCTCGCCGTTATGTTTGGTGTACATCAGGGATTCGTCCCGGTCTATTTCGCGCTAATGGACGCACAAGGCTTTAACTCTCTGTTCCCAATCCTCGCTATGGCTGGGGGCGGACAAGTTGGTGCAACACTGGCGCTGTATGTCAAAGCGAATAAAGATTCTCTGCTGCGTACTCAGATAAAAGGCGCCATTATTCCAGGCTTTCTCGGTATCGGTGAACCCTTGATTTACGGAGTAACCTTGCCACGCATCAAACCTTTTATCACCGCTTGTCTGGGCGGGGCCACCGGGGGGTTCTTTATCGGTCTGGTGGCTTATTTAGGTTTACCTGTTGGATTAAATACGGTTTTCGGTCCATCTGGATTGGTCGCATTGCCACTGATGACCTCCAACAGCGGCATTTTTATTGGGATGGCAGTTTATGCCGCGGGATTGGCGGTTGCTTATATCAGCGGTTTTGTCCTGACGCTGCTGTTCGGCAATAAAAATGTCGATTTGACTTAATAACCAAAATGAAATTAATGAGTTAAATTATCCAATCCAGATCAATGGCACACAGGTTACCGTTAATATTCCCATCATGATATTGAAAATAAACCAGGCATTGCGACTACGAAGTAATGTTCCAATCAACGAACCAAAACCAGTCCACACGATACTACTCAAAAAACTTATCAATATCGTTGCGACACTAATAATGATGATAGAATAGAGATACTGTTCACCTGCAATACTGTAACTGCCAACCGATCCTAATCCCATCAGCCAGGCTTTCGGATTCAAGAATTGTAGTAACCAGCCCTGATACCACCGCACTGGCTTTATGACAGCGCTGCCTTTAGTATCCAGACGCCGATAACTGGCTGTTGCCGTTTTCCATGCTAACCACAGTAAATAGAGACTACCCGCTATTTTCATTATCGTGTGAATAGTAGGATAAACCAGCAGTAATGCCGCCACACCGAAAGCAGACAGATATAAAATCGTCTGCATTCCCAGAAGAATGCCAAATATCAATCCCAAAGAACGGATAAAACCAAAGTTAGCGCCCGATGAGGTCAGTAACATATTGTTTGGACCTGGGGTAATCGCAGAAATAAACAAAAAAGTTATTAATGAAAAAATCAGGCTTGCTGTCATGAATGGTTCCTTTCATCCTGAATAATTGAGTTTCCCTTTCACAGAAAATATCAGTATGTTATTTACCGTACAAGATAACTAATCATTTAACCCGAAACCATTATGTCCGATATCTTTCGTCCTCTAACCGGAGCCAGTAATCCGCATTTGCAGACACTACTCCCGCGTCTGGTGCGGCGGTATCCTGAACTGCAACCCTACTGGCAACGACTTAATTTGCCAGATAACGATTTTGTTGACCTGGCATGGAGTGAAGATCCAGCAACCGCAGCACATAAGCCACGGTTGATCCTGTTTCATGGTCTGGAAGGCAGTTTCCACAGCCCTTATGCTCACGGTTTGCTTCGTATCTGTCAGAAAAAAGGCTGGCTTGGTGTTGTCATGCATTTCCGCGGATGCAGTGGTGAACCGAACCGCCAAAAACGTCTCTATCATTCTGGCGAAACAGGAGATGCCCGTTATTTTCTGAACTGGTTAAAACAGACCTACGGTGATGCGCCAACCTCAGCCGTGGGTTATTCAGTCGGCGGTAATATGCTGGCCTGCTATCTAGCAGAAGAAAAAACACAAGCCCAGCTCAATGCGGCAGTTATTGTTTCTGCCCCTCTGATGTTAGAAGCCTGTTCCAGCCGGATAGAAAAAGGATTTTCTCAGGTTTACGAGCGCTATTTGCTTAACAATCTGAAACGTAATGTTACCCGCAAATTGCTACGCTACCCAGGTTCTCTGCCTATCAATCTGTCCCAAGTAAAAGGATTGAAACATATTCGTGAATTTGATGAAATTGTAACCGCAAAAATCCACCGTTTTAGAGATGCAGCGGACTACTACCACCAGTGCAGCGCTCTGCCACGCCTGTCTGACATTACGGTGCCACTGTTAATTATTCATGCCAAAGACGATCCCTTTATGGCACCAGAAGTCATCCCTGATCTCAACACCTTACCCAAAAATATTGAATACCAATTGACAGAACATGGTGGACATGTCGGCTTTGTCAGTGGTTCACTCAAAAAACCACAAATGTGGCTGGAACAACGTATTCCAGGCTGGCTGTCATCTTATCTGGAGCAACAATGATGATTATTCCATGGCAACAGCTGGAGCCAGAAACTCTGCTAAATTTGATAGAGAGCTTTATCCTGCGGGAAGGCACTGATTACGGTGAATATGAAAAATCCCTTGAGCAGAAAGTCGCTGACATACGTCGTCAGTTGGAGCAGGGGGATGTTATGCTGGTGTGGTCTGAACTGCATGAGAGCATCAATATTATGCCAAAAAAAATGTTCCATTCTTAACATTATGGAGTTTACTGCTTATGTCTGCCAAACATCCGATTATTGCGATTACCGGTTCCAGCGGTGCCGGAACAACAACAACCAGTTTAGCTTTCCGTAAGATTTTCCAGCAACTTAACATCAGCGCAGCACAGATAGAGGGGGATAGTTTCCATCGCTATACCCGCCCTGAAATGGACGCGGCAATCCGTAAAGCCAAGGAGCAAGGCAGACATATCAGTTATTTTGGGCCAGAAGCCAATGATTTTGGCATGCTGGAAAAAACCATGATTGACTATGGTGAAGCTGGTGAAGGCCGTTGCCGTAAGTACCTTCACACCTATGATGATGCGGTTCCTTACAACCAGCTCCCCGGTACATTTACTCCGTGGGAAGCCTTACCAAAGCAGACCGATGTGCTGTTTTATGAAGGTCTGCACGGTGGCGTGGTAACACCACAACATAATGTTGCCAGTCATGTCGATCTACTTGTG
This sequence comes from Photorhabdus thracensis, assembly GCF_001010285.1. Taxonomy (GTDB): domain Bacteria; phylum Pseudomonadota; class Gammaproteobacteria; order Enterobacterales; family Enterobacteriaceae; genus Photorhabdus; species Photorhabdus temperata. The sequence continues at coordinate 1,519,281 of NZ_CP011104.1, forward strand.
GGGGTGGTGCCAATTGTCAACCTTGAATGGATACAGAAACTTATCCGCGATACCGGAGAACGGGGACACTCACAGGAAGCCGTGATGGATTCCGTTGTTCGTTCTATGGATGATTATATTAACTACATTACCCCCCAATTTTCCCGGACACATATCAACTTCCAGCGCGTCCCTACTGTTGATACATCCAATCCATTTTCAGCCAAAGCCATTCCATCCTTGGATGAAAGTTTTATCGTCATCCGTTTCCGTGATCTCACTCAAATTGATTTCCCGTACTTGTTATCAATGTTACAAGGTTCGTTCGTTTCAAGTATTAATACCATTGTGGTTCCCGGCGGAAAAATGGGACTGGCAATGGAATTAATTATGACACCATTGGTACAGCGATTACTCGAAGGAGAAAAGATTTGTTGATCAAAGCCTGGGATTAATTTAGAAAACCCTGCGTTTGAATCCACCTCTTAATTTATTCAGTTAAAAAACAGGTAACTGATATTAGTTACCTGTTGTTATCTTTAATCAGGAAATAATTTTTTAATCTATCTCTTTAATTTCAAAACTGTGGGTGATTTCAACTGTTTTCGCCAACATCAATGAAACCGAACAATATTTCTCTGCGGAAAGCGTGACTGCACGCTCAACTGCTTTATCTGATAAATCCTTGCCGGTAACAATAAAATGCAGATTAATGGAAGTAAACAAGCGTGGCGCCTCTTCACGACGGCGGGAAGTTAATTTCACTTCACAATCTTTTATGTCATATCTGCCTTTCTGCAAAATAGAAATAACATCAATCGTGCTGCAACCGCCAACTGCCATTAATACCATTTCCATTGGGCTTGGTGCCTTATCGCCGGCATTTCCATCCATCATGATCTGATGGCCCGAAGATGACTCCCCCAAAAGAGACAACCCTTCAACCCATTTTACCCGCGCGTGCATAAGTACCTCTATAAGTCATTTTTTGCATCAAAGCCTACTCTTTCAGTATTAAACTGGCAATCTAATGAGCGGTTTATTATGCTGAAACAATACAAGACAAGACAGAAGCCTTTTCCTGTGTTAAAAACAGAAGCAGGTCTGGGTATATGTGGGTTAAGATCAATACTCAAGTTTCAAATTTCAGATAACCTATATAAAACCCTCACCTGTCGGTTTTTCAGCAAACTAATATGTTAAGCTAGTGTCTTTAAGCCAGCCTAACCTAACGAGAAACTTTTAGGTTCTCGTGTTATTTAGGCAGCGATAACAACAGAGGATGAAGCGAATGGTTCTCGGCAAGCCACAAACAGACCCCACTCTTGAATGGTTTTTGTCACACTGCCATATTCATAAATATCCATCCAAAAGCACGCTTATTCATCAAGGCGAAAAAGCAGAGACGCTTTACTACATCGTAAAAGGTTCTGTTGCGGTTTTGATTAAAGATGAAGAAGGAAAAGAGATGATCCTCTCCTATTTAAACCAAGGAGATTTCATTGGCGAGCTTGGATTATTTGAAGAAGGACAAGAGCGTACAGCTTGGGTACGGGCCAAAAGCGCCTGTGAAGTAGCGGAAATTTCCTATAAAAAATTCCGTCAACTGATTCAGGTAAACCCAGATATTTTAATGCGCTTATCTGCCCAAATGGCAAGCCGTTTGCAAACAACTTCTGAGAAAGTCGGTAACCTGGCTTTCCTGGATGTAACCGGCCGGATTGCTCAGACTTTACTGAATCTGGCGAAACAACCCGATGCAATGACCCACCCGGACGGAATGCAAATCAAAATCACTCGTCAGGAAATTGGTCAGATTGTTGGCTGTTCCCGTGAAACGGTTGGCCGTATTCTAAAAATGCTGGAAGATCAAAACCTGATCTCCGCACACGGCAAAACCATTGTTGTTTACGGTACACGTTAATTCCTAATTAATCAGCGCATTATATTGCGCTGATTTTTCTCACACTTATTTACACCAACTGGCTAATTGCCTTCTCCAGCCGTTCCATCCCCTGGGCTATCTCCTCCTCACTGATAATCAGCGAAGGCGTGAAACGCAGTACATCACTACCGGCACTCAATAACATCAGACCATTTTCAGCCGCCAGTTGCAGGATCTCTTTAGATTTTCCCTGATACTGCGCTTTTAGTTCCGCACCAATCAGCAATCCCTTGCCACGGATTTCACCAAATATCGAATATTTCTGATTGATATCATTCAGAAAATTCACAATCAAATGATGACGTTTTTCAACACCATCCAAGACCTCTGGCGTATTGATAATGTCAAAAGCAGCATTTGCAACCGCACAAGCCAGCGGATTACCACCATAAGTTGTGCCGTGAGTTCCCGGTGCCATCACCGAAGCGATATTCGCTGTAGTCAGCATAGCACTGACAGGGAAACCACCTCCCAGTGCCTTCGCTGTGGTGATAATGTCCGGCACAACATCATAATACATATAAGAAAATAACTTACCGGTACGGCCCATTCCACTTTGTACTTCATCAAATACCAACAATACCTGATGCTTATCGCAAAGTTCACGCAATCCATGAATAAATGCAGGTGTCGCCGGCGTGACTCCCCCTTCTCCCTGAACAGGTTCTAATACAACAGCACAAGTATGGTCATCCATGACCGCCTTTACTGCATCTAAGTCATTAAAAGGCACATGAATAATATCTGCGGGTTTTGGCCCAAAACCATCAGCGTATTTTGGTTGACCACCAACAGAGACCGTAAACAGGGTACGACCATGAAACCCCTGATGGAATGCGATGATTTTGGTTTTATATGAATGGTAACGGGTAATGGCATAATGACGCGCCAGCTTAAAGGCAGCTTCATTCGCTTCCGCTCCAGAGTTGGCAAAAAATACCCGCTCCGCAAAAGTTGCATCAATCAGTTTCTGCGAGAGTATCAAAGCTGGTTCATTGGTGAAAATATTACTGATATGCCAAAGTTTCTCCCCTTGCTGCTTTAAAACATCCACTAACTCAGGGTGACAATGCCCCAAAGCCATAACAGCAATACCACCGGCAAAATCAATATACTCTTTCCCTTGCTGATCCCATACACGGCTGCCTTGCCCTTTCACCGGTATAAACTGTGCCGGTGAATAAATTGGCAACATGACTTGATCGTATGTATTTCTGTTTACTGCGGCATGCTCCATCATTTTCCCACCTGTTTTTTATATATACGCCATTCAAAAATGAAATTATAATCACTGAATATGCATAAAAAATCAAAGATGGGCAAATGAAAAAGATGAATAAATGAAGAAATTATTGGTATCCGGTTAATATCTAAGGAAGTTACTCAGTAGCTGATGCCCTTGCTCGCTGAGAATACTTTCAGGGTGGAACTGCACACCTTCCAGGGGCAAAGTACGATGACGAATTCCCATGATCTCATCTACATTGCCGTTATGCTGACTCCATGCAGTAACTTCAAATGCGGCGGGTAAAGTCTCTGCGGCAATCACCAATGAATGGTAACGGGTAACCGTTAATGGCCGGTTAAGCCCTTTGAACACACCTTGCTGATTATGATGAATAGCAGAAGTTTTCCCATGCATCACTTCCCTGGCTTTTACTACACTGGCGCCGAATGCCTGCCCAATTGCCTGATGCCCAAGGCAAACACCCAGAATCGGCAATTTATCCGCAAAATGAGAAATCGCAGCCAGAGAAATTCCTGCTTCATTTGGGGTACAAGGGCCTGGGGAAATAACCAGATGTGTAGGCGCCAATCGCTCAATATCTTCAAGCTGTAATTCATCATTGCGCTTGACTAAAACATCTGTTCCCAATTCACAAAAATATTGATATAAGTTATACGTAAAAGAATCATAGTTATCTATTATTAATAACATAGGAGTCTATCCTACCCATTTTTATCGCTGTATTTGTTGTCCTGCCAATCCTGCAATTTGTTTATCATGAACAACATGATTTCAGGTAAAACGGCCTAACGACAACGGGGCGGCTATCATAGCACATAAGCACTTGCAGCATAGTGTAACAAAATCAATGGCTACTTTTTCCTCAACCAACTTACTCTCATACCGCTACAAAACATAGGCTCTTTTTGATATTCAATAAGTAAGGTAATTGTTATGAAGACAAAATTGATTATAGCATCTCTTTTTTTGCTGTCCTTCCCCACGCTGGCTGTAACTAAAGCTGCAAATATTTTCTTCCCGGAAAAAGGGGTTATTTGTGATAAAAAAGGAGAATACTGCGCTGATCAGCAAGGCTTATCGCTAAAACTCACCGAAAGGTATTTAGGAAAAAAAGCCTCAGAACGCCTGAAAGCAGATATTGGTGACGGGAAAGATTTTGACTTTTCATCCTACACTTTAAGTAATGGTGTGCACTGTGAGAGTAAAGAGAAGAAGTGTTACAAAGACAGATATTATCCACGAACCGAAGAAAATAAAGAATTCACCAAGAAGCTGTATGAATAACGGTAAAACGGGCCTACATTAAATGAAGGCCCAAATTGTTAATCAGATGAAAATTCACCAAGAGACCAGAAACTGCCATAATCGCAGTTGATCATTAATGTCTCAGAAAAAAGTTAAGGAATAATCTTAGCAGACAGGATAACCACAGGTTTCACCGGTACATTCTGATATGGGCCAACATTTTCAGTTTTTACTTGAGAAATTTTATCTACAACATCCATACCTTTTACGACTTTACCAAATACTGCATAGCCAAAGTCACGCTGACCATGATCAAGGAAAGCATTATCCGCTACGTTGATAAAGAATTGACTAGTAGCACTGTCTTTATCAGCGGTACGCGCCATAGAAATCGTTCCGCGTAAATTACGCAGCCCATTATCCGCTTCATTTTTAATGGCTTCTTTAGTCGCTTTCTGCTGCAAGTCTTTGGTAAAACCGCCCCCCTGAACCATAAATCCAGGGATTACCCGATGAAAAATTGTGTTGTTATAATAACCCTCATTGACGTATTCAATAAAGTTTTTGGTTGTAATCGGCGCTTTCTGGCTATTTAATTCCAGTTCAATATTACCCTCTGTTGTCGTCAGCTTCACATGGGTTTCACCCGCAGCCAGAGCCAAAGGCGCCATTGCGCTCAGAGAACATGCAGTTACAAGCGTCACTAAAATACGTTTAAACATTCTGGATTCCTATATATTAAGGTCAACAACACAAGCTGAAATCAATTCTAATAATCTCCTCAGCATAGTGCTCAATATTTACTTACATTTACGCTATCAATCGGTTGGTGCTTTGGATAAAAATTTATCCTCTCACAATAGATCAGATTTTATTTCACAAATAAGGCAGTAATTGACGGCAAAATAGCAAGTTTGGCTTAACCCATCAGAAATATGTCATTATTTTTAATCCTGTCAACCAACAGTGGCTATCGGTATAATCTCCTTTGGCATATATTCAGTGCATTTCTCAGGGAGATAACCATTTTGACCATCAAAAACCACAACTATCATATGACCCGTTTTATCACGAGCGCACCTGATATTCGCCATCTGCCTCAAGAACTGGGCATTGAAGTCGCATTTGCCGGTCGTTCAAACGCGGGTAAATCCAGCGCGCTAAATGCCCTGACGAAACAGAAAAGCCTCGCCCGTACCAGCAAAACGCCAGGCCGAACACAACTCATCAATTTATTCGAAGTAGAAGAAGGTATTCACCTGGTTGACTTACCCGGCTATGGCTATGCCGAAGTACCAGAAGAGATGAAGCGTAAATGGCAGAAAGCATTGGGTGAATATCTGCAAAAGCGTGAGTGCCTGATTGGGCTGGTGGTACTGATGGATATCCGTCATCCATTGAAAGATCTCGATCAACAGATGATCCAATGGGCAGTGGCAATGCATGTACCGGTTATTGTGTTACTAACTAAAGCCGATAAACTGGCATCTGGTGCCCGTAAAAGCCAGTTGAATAAAGTACGTGAAGAATTAGCAACTCTCAATGGAGATATTCAAGTGGAATACTTCTCCGCCCTAAAAAAAATCGGGATCGATAAATTACAACAAAAACTGGATACGTGGTTCAGTCAACCAACCGTTCAAATTGAAAACAATAGCTAATACCGCTTTTGTTATCCCCATCCACTGAATTCAGACGAAAAAAATGCCCCAGTCAAAACTGACTGGGGCAGCTAATATTCAGCTAAATCCGATTACGTGAAGTAAAAGGTCTGAAAGATAGAACATCTTACCTCTGTACCCTACGCCAATAACTCTACCCTATTTTATTTCTCAGAAAAAGCCTTTTTGTAATTTATTTTCAATGATTATCTCGATTCAGCTTAAGGATTTGATTATTTTATCGCCGCCAAATGTAGTTTAATTACATATTTATGCGATCTGGATCTAATATGCATCGGATGGCACAACAAATTAAATAGCACCTTGGTATCAAGTGCCAGAGCAACCGCTATGTCACTGCTTGGGAAGGCGGGGAGACCAGAACATATGGTGACTATGATTAACAGGGCCATTGGACACTCAACAGATTAAAAAAGGCTGAACCAAATACCTCAGTTCAGCCTGTCGCTTATTAAGCTGGCATATTAGTGTGCCTGATCCCAGTTGTCACCGATACCCACATCCACTTTCAAAGGAACATCAAGCACCAAACTTTTCTCCATCAATTCACGAATTTTCTGTTCTGCATGTTCAAGTTCTGACTCATGAACCTCAAATACTAGCTCATCGTGAACCTGCATGATCATACGAACCTTCGGATCTTCACTGATAATCCAATCATCCACCGCAATCATCGCTTTTTTAATAATATCCGCAGCAGTTCCCTGCATTGGTGCGTTAATGGCTTCACGCTCTGCCGCCTTACGGCGCATACCATTACGGGATTTGATATCTGGCAAATAAAGACGACGACCATCCAAGGTTTCAACATAACCCTGCTCTTCCGCTTGCTTACGGGTACGCTCCATATACGCCAATACGCCTGGGTAGCGCTCAAAATAGAGATCCATATAACGCTGAGCTTCACCACGTGGAATACCCAACTGACGGGAAAGGCCAAATGCACTCATACCGTAGATCAAACCAAAGTTAATCGCTTTGGCACTACGGCGTTGTTCGCTGGTTACTTGTTCCAGTGGCAAACCAAATACTTCTGCCGCCGTTGCCCGGTGAATATCTTGCCCTTCGGCAAAAGCCTTCAACAACCCTTGATCCTGAGATAAATGGGCCATAATCCGCAGCTCAATCTGAGAGTAGTCAGCAGCCATAATCCGGTAACCTTCAGGTGCCACAAATGCTTGACGAATGCGACGGCCCTCGTCATTACGGACAGGAATATTTTGCAGATTGGGATCACGCGAAGAGAGACGGCCAGTCGCTGTTACCGCCTGATGATAGGAAGTATGAACTCGTTTGGTCAGCGGATGAACCATCTGCGGCAGCTTATCTGTGTAAGTGGATTTCAGTTTTGCCAAGCCACGATGCTCCAAAATCACTTTCGGCAACACATGGTTATCCGCCAACTCTTCCAACACTTCTTCATTGGTGGATGGTGCCCCGCCCGGCGTCTTTTTTATTACCGGCAGCTGCAATTTTTCAAACAATATCGCCTGTAGCTGTTTTGGCGAAGCCAAGTTGAAAGCCTCACCTGCCAGTTCATGTGCTTCTTTTTCCAATTCACCTAAACGAGCAGTAATTTCTTTTGAATGCTCAGCCAGAATATTTGAATCAATCAGTACACCGGTACGTTCCATGCGAGAAAGTACCATCACCAATGGCATTTCTATTTTCAAGAATACTTTTTCCAGAGCAGGCGCTTTCTCCAGTTGCGGCCACATAACCTGATGCAGCAACAAAGTGACATCTGCATCTTCTGCGGCATACATTGCAGCCTGTTCCACTGGAACCTGATTAAAAGTAAGCTGATTTTTGCCTTTACCCGCGATCTCTTCAAAAGTCGTGGTCTTATGATTCAAATGACGTTCAGCCAAACTATCCATATCATGCCGCCCCATGCCTGCAACGCTATTGAGCACGTAAGATTCCAACATGGTATCGTAAGCAATGCCTTGCAGTTCAATGTCATAGCGAGCCAGAACCCCACGATCGAACTTAATATTCTGACCAATTTTCAGCAAGTTACTATCTTCAAGCAGCGGTTTTAATGCCGCCAGTACCGCATCTCGGTCAAGCTGCTCTGGTGCATCCAGATAATCATGCCCCAGAGGCAGATAAGCCGCGTCTCCGGCAGTCACTGCGAATGACATCCCCACCAGATTAGCTGTCAGAGTATCAAGGCTATCAGTTTCAGTATCAAAAGCAAAAACCGGCGATTTTTTCAGCTTCTCAATCCACTCATCGAAGCTTTTCTGATCGAGAATAGTCTGATAATTATCAGAAGAAAGTGTTGCCGAAACAGATTTATCCTCAGCCGGAGATGATTCATCATTACCCGTGGATGTCGGTTTTTTGCCCTTAGCAACCAACCAATCACCATTTGCCAAATCACTCAACCAGCGTTTAAATTCATAACGGGAGAACAATTCATGCAGTTTCTCTGTATCAGGCTCTTTGACTGACAAAGCAACACAGGTTTTATCCAACTCAACATCTGTTTTAATCGTTGCCAATTTATAGGAGAGATAAGCTACATCTTTATGTTGCTCCATCTTATCCGCCAGCGTTTTTGCGCCACGGAAGCTCAACCCCGCAATTTTATCCAGATTGGCAAAGATATCGTCCATGCCGCCAATTCCTTGCAGCAATCCCAGAGCCGTTTTCTCCCCTACTCCAGGCACGCCAGGAATATTATCGGAAGAATCGCCCATCAGTGCCAGAAAATCGATGATCAGATTTGGCGACACACCATACTTCTCAACCACGTCTTCCGGCCCCAGAATGGTATTATTCATTGTATTGATAAGCGTGATATTTGGCGTTACCAGTTGCGCCATATCTTTATCGCCAGTGCTGATAAGTACCGCACGCCCCTCTTTTTCCGCCTGTAACGCCAGAGTCCCGATAACATCATCGGCTTCTACTCCCTGAACCACCAGCAACGGCAACCCCATAGCTTCTACCATCTGATGTAACGGCTCTACCTGCGCACGCAGGTCATCCGGCATAGGAGGACGATGAGACTTATACTCAGCAAACAATTCATCACGGAAAGTTTTACCTTTAGCATCGAATACTACCGCCACATGGCTCGGTTTGTACTGCATTACCAAACTGCGCAGCATATTCAATACGCCATACATGGCTCCGGTCGGTTCTCCAGCGCTGTTGGTCAGCGGAGGAAAAGCATGATAAGCACGATAAAGGTATGAGGAACCATCAACCAAAATCAGGGGATTGTCTGCTATCTGAGCCATAAGTCTTCTTCATTATCTGTTACGGGTGTAATAGGAATAGGATGCCACAGCGAGCAGCAGGAAACGAATTTTGTGTGAATTTTCTTTGCTGAAGCCAGATCCAGATATTCACACTCTGCTCTAAATTCTGTGGATAACTTTGTGTATAGATATTACGGGTTTTATTCAAGCATAGACCGTTGATAAAAAAGATTTATCAACGGTGGGTAAAAATCAATGACTTATAATCCTAGTCATTAAACTGTCATATTACCTTATAGATCACAGAGTTGTGGATATAACCGGAGTTTGCCTTACAAAAAATTCTTTCTGGCACGCATTGTGCCAAAGCTTCTCACTCCGGCACATGCTCATTTTATTCTATTTCAATAGCCAACCTTACTTCTGCTTTAACAGGAAGTTAACAACGTCTGAATATGATTTCGCATAGGTATCAGCAGAAGTTGCATCAATACCATTATTTCTCACCATATATTTGCCGTTAACAAACATTGCTGGTACACCACGCAGTTGCAAGTCCTGAGCGGCTTTTTGCTGCTTAACAACTAAAGATTTCACAACAAAACTGTTCATTGCAGCATCATAATCTTCACCGGTTACTCCAGCTTTGATAAAGGTATTACGAATATCGGCCGGGGTATTAATAGTCTGTGTTTTCTGAAGGCCCTCAAACAGTAGCGGAGTCACTTTATCTTCAACACCCATCGCCATTGCCACTGCCCAGGCCACAGTCAAATCTTTACCCAGTGGCCCCAGGAACTCCACATGATAACGAACAAAATTCGTTCCCTCCGGTAAATTTTGTTTCACAGTCTGGGGAACTTTAAAACTCTCTTCAAACTGATAACAATGAGGGCAATAGAATGAGAAGAACTCCAGCACCTGAGGTTGATTTGCCACGGGTGATTTCAGTTCAACATACTGTGTTCCTTCGGTAAAACTGGCAGCAGAGGCACCAAATACCATTACCATTCCGACTAAAGCTAACCAAAACTTTTTCATAAATATCTCCATGATAAACATTAATACATTGGGTTAAGCTGCAAAGGGGGTTCTTGTAACAACTTAATCTGCCCAGCAAAAAGTGACGTCTGTTTTAACCAAAAATCGGCATCTGTCATCCAGGGAAACGCTCTGGGAAAAGCAGGATCCTGCCAACGTCGGGCAACCCATGCCAAATAATAGACCATCCGCATAGCACGCAATGGTTCTATTAATGACAACTCTCTAGGGTCAAAATCCGTAAACTCACCATAGGCTTCCAACAGAGTATCCAACTGTAATAACTGTTCTTGACGGGAGCCATGAAGCAACATCCATAAGTCCTGAACTGCCGGACCATTACGCGCATCATCAAGATCAACAAACCAGGCCCCGTCACGCCACAGAATATTACCTGGGTGGCAGTCACCATGAAGCCTCAATATTTGCCAATCATCGCGCCAATTGGATTCTACAGCGTTTATCAGATCATCCAATACAGCCAAAAATTGCACTTTCTGTACTGAAGGAACTAACTCACATGCAGCCAAAAACTGTCGCGGCTGGTGCAAATACTCATTTAACCCAATAGTTGGACGAGAGGTGAATTTTTGTCGACGACCAATCTGATGAATTCTACCTAACAAGCGCCCTACATCTTCTAACTGAAAGAGATTATCGGATTCATATTGGCGGCCCCCGATACTTGGGAAAACAGCAAAAAAGAAATCCTTAAAAGTCAGTAAAGTTTGCTGATCAAACACCAGAGGCGCGGCTACCGGCAAATCAGCCTGTTGCAGCGCCAGGGAAAAATTATGCTCTTCCTGAATCTGTTGCCGATCCCAGCGCTGTGGCCGATAAAATTTCACGACATAACGTTTGCGGTCTTCATCTGTAAACTGATAAACACGGTTCTCATAACTGTTTAATTCTGTCAGCCCGGAATCTATGTACAGTCCGGTCTGCACCAATGCATCCATAATCAAATCCGGTGTTAATTCCCGGAAATTAAAAGCAGACTGGTTTGTTAGCACATTCTATTCTCTTGATTAATTTGTAATAACGCCACGGGCGCACAATAACGCGCCAACTTCTGCAAAAATTCAGCCGGTGATATTTCATACCAAATTCCTTATAAACAAAAGCCTATACAAATTAACAGGGATAGCCGCACAGAGAAAGAATTGCTCTGTCAATAAGCGTAAAGATTGTTATTTTATCAGCGAGTTATCCGGTGATCTTATCTGAAAAACGTTTGATGAAGCCCAAATAACCAAGCAAAAAAAGGTTATATTAGCGGACAATAACCGTCTTAGTTGATAGATTGAACATTATGCAACCAAAAATAAGCGGTGCGATCCTCGCAGGAGGCCGTGCTACCCGCATGGGCGGCCATGATAAGGGGCTAATTCTCTTAAATAAGATACCGCTATACCAGCATATTGCGAATAAGCTGTTGCCACAGGTAGATGAATTAATCATCAACGCCAACCGTAATCTGGATATCTACCGACAAAGTTGTGATCAAGTTGTTCCTGATTTAACACCAGACTTCTCTGGGCCACTGTCTGGAATGCTGGCAACCCTAAAATCAGCCAGCCACGATTGGGTTGTGTTTGTTCCTTGTGATGTACCGGGCTTCCCCCCCGATTTAGTCACTCGTTTATGGCAGGGCAAGCAGCAAGCATTAGCCGCCTATGCAGATGATGGCAACCGCGCTCACCCTACTCTCGCTTTACTGCACTGTAGTCTGTTCCGTCAATTGGAAAATTATCTGGCTGATGGTGATCGCAAACTGATGCTGTTTATGCATAAGATCGGCGCAATAGCTGTTCAGTTTGACGATAATCCAGCTACTTTTACCAATCTGAACACACCAGAGGATTGCCGGAATTGGGAATATATGCAGGAGACCAGAAAATGAGTACAAGACCTCTTCCACTACTTGGCATCACAGCATACAGCAGTACAGGAAAAACCACGCTTCTCAAAAAAGTAATCCCATTATTACGCCAACGGCAAATCCGGGTTGGTCTGATAAAACACACTCATCATGATATGGATGTAGATAAACCGGGCAAAGACAGTTATATACTGCGCAAAGCTGGCGCAGAGCAAACGCTGGTCGCCAGCCAACAACGCTGGGCATTAATGACAGAAACGCCAGATTCACAGGAATTAGATTTGAGCTATCTTGCCAGTCGCTTTGATCCAGATTCACTGGATCTAATTCTGGTCGAGGGCTTCAAGAGTGAACCAATCAATAAGATCGCACTATACCGTCGTATTCTTAACCGCCCATTAAGCGATCTTCTTGATAAATATGTGATTGCTGTTGCCAGTGATGAAAAATTGGAGACCACTTTGCCACAACTCAGTATCAATCAGCCTGAACAGGTGGCTGATTTTATTGTGGAATGGTTGCAAAATCAGCAGTATTCCCACGCTGGATAAATTCATCAATACGTCGCCTGATTCTTTTCATTGCATCACGATCAAACTTAATACATCTGTATTTTAGAGATTGTGTCGGGATTAATTGTTTATACCCTCCATCTTTCAAGTTGCTGCTTTGTTGGCTGCGTTCACTTGCCGCCGCGCTGCAACTTGAAATCTATTGGGTATATACCTTCCAACCAAAAAAGCCGAGCTTGAATTTACGTGATTCTGAAATTACTGCTCTTAAGCAAAATTGACGTTATTTGCTAAAAAATTGTTACTCTAAATCCTGGATTCAGGAATGATTCACGAGGCGTATAATCCAGAGTCTGGCCTTTCCAGTTTGTCACATGAGCACCGGCCGCAATTGCTATAGCATGACCTGCTGCGGTATCCCAGATATTAGTTGGCCCGAAACGGGGATAAAGTTGCGCCTTTCCTTCGGCCACCAGGCAGAACTTCAATGAAGAACCGACAGAAACCGTCTGATGTTCACCTAACTGATTGAGATAATCCTCCAATTCTGTATCCATATGAGAGCGGCTGACGACCACCATTGGGGGATTAGCATCACGAATTTTAATCGGCAAACATTGACCACCACAGGTTTTTTTCCATGCCTGCCGTCCTTGCCCAAAATAAAGCGTATCCTGCACAGGAGCGTACACCACTCCCATCACAGGAATTCCCCCATCAATCAGAGCGATATTAACCGTAAATTCACCGTTACGATTAATAAACTCCTTGGTTCCATCCAAAGGGTCAACTAACCAATAACGCTTCCAATTACGCCTCTCCTCCCAGGCTGGCGGCTCTTCTTCCGACAACAATGGAATTTCCGGTGCGATACGGGATAATCCGGCTTTAATTATTTTATGAGCCGCAATATCAGCAATAGTAATCGGTGAATCATCCTGTTTATGATCAACTTTCAGGGGATGTTCATCCTGATAAATTGTCATAATAACCGCGCCAGCTTCCTGGGCCAGTTGGCAGACTTGTTCTAGCATCATACACCTCTACGGTTAGTTATCTGTTATCATTTTAGACTATATTATCAATCGATCTTCTGCCGGAATTGTAAGAATTTTAATGCCATCACCAAAACAAAAACAGCCGGATATACCGGCTATTTTTAATCATATTTCTGGATAAAATTACAGAATATCCAGTAATTCCACTTCAAAAATCAGTGCACTATATGGGGGAATCGATGCACCGGCACCCCGCTCACCATAAGCCAAATCATATGGGATATAAAGTTCCCATTTAGAACCGACAGGCATCAGGGTCAATGCTTCGATCCATCCGGCAATCACACCATTCACTGGGAATTCGGTAGGTTCGCCACGCTGTACTGAACTGTCAAACACAGTGCCATCAATCAGACGACCAGTATAGTGAACACGAACCCGGTCAGTACGAGCCGGAATTGCACCATCACCCTGTTTTAGTACAGAGAACTGTAAACCAGATTCTGTCGTACTGATACCATCGCGCTGGGCGTTTTCTGCCAGAAACTTCTGACCCTCTTCTGCCATAGCCTGCTGGCGTTCACGACGCACACCGTCTGCACGCTCATGCATCTCACGTAAAGCACGATGCAGTAAATCAACCGGCACCGCTGGAGAACGACTTTCCAGCGCATCACATAACCCTGCCAGCAATGCTTCAGGCTCCAGATCTTGCAGACCAGATTCCAGTAATTGCTGACCGACTTGTAAGCCAACCCCATAACTTGCTTGTGCTTCGATAGAGTCAAAAGAAAGTTTTGCCATGAAAATACCTGTGATCAAATTAAATTAGGCCTGCAAGCATAACAGTGCGATGTAACAGGGTAAACTGAAGATATCACTGGAGGATACGTCTCGCCGCAATATATAAGACTCAATAATCGGTATAACTCTAAGTGGCATATTCATTTCTTAAAGGTTATAATACAAATAAATTCTTTTAAAATATTTTTACTTCCAATTGATTATATAAATAAAATATTATTGATATAGAATTAATTCTACTGCTAATATTATACAATGAGGAAAATCTTATGAATACGTCATTTAATGAGATTTTATCAGAAATTCAGAAATCCAAGACCATGCCGGAATTAGAAAAGAAATTGTTAAACGCGATAAATTATCTGGATTTTGAATTTTACTCAATTTATCAGGAAGAAAAATATCCATTCACGACAAAAAAATATGTTTTAATAACCAATTTAAATATAGAAACTGCAAACAATTATAACCAAAATAATAATCACGACAGCGACCAATTAATGAACGGCGATTATACTTTCTCCATACCTTCAATTTGCAATGAAAAAACATCAAAAAACACTGATTTTATGATTGAAAAATCAAATATAAATGAAGTTAAAAATAGTCTCTCAATTAAAATAAAAGGTTCTCATGGAGAAAGATCAATTTTTTCAGTCGCCAGAAAAGAAGGTGCCATTTCTCACAATGAGATACTTAATAAAGCAGGCATGTTAGGTATATTAGCAAATGAATGCGTGGAAACGTTCAATAACTTGAAGAATAAAGAGGATAAAATAATCATCCCAACACTGTCCACAAGAGAAGTCGAGGTAATAAGGTGGACTTGTGAAGGAAAAACCTCTGCTGAAATAGCCAATATACTGGAAATTTCAACAAGAACAGTTAATTTCCATATCAATAATATTATGGAGAAATTAGTTGTTCCCAATAAAGTCGCAGCGGTTGCTAAAGCAATAGCATATAACTTGATCATATAACAATTAGAGCCAAAACGAGGCTCTAATTATATGAAATTATAAAATATAATTTTTCAAAATATCTCTCCAGGCATCATTAATTTCATTCATCAGGGATTCACATTTGATATGCTCGTCATTAATATGCACACAAACATAACCACAGAAATCATTATTGCTCTTTGGTGTTTCGTAAACCAGCGAATTTTTGTCTAAATTAATTTTTATTGAAATAATATCATAATGTAATTTTCTCAAAATATTATCAATAGATACTAACAATAATCTATTTACTGCTGCTTTACTAAATTTATCATTAATTTTTCCATCTTTACCCGCCAGCAAATTAATCAAGAATGCTCTCCCCTTCGCTTCGGGTAATATCGTTCGATCACTAAATCCTTTAACTAAGTGATCAACCCAAATTTCCTGCAAACTTATACCATATACCCGATTCGCCATATCCCAAATACGCATACCTGCTGGTCTACGGTTAGTTTCAACCAAGAAAGTTTCTCCCGTTTTACTATCTTGCTTAATCTCATTATGGAATGCGCCGAGAGTCTGCCCTGAAATCAGGTTAATTGCTTGCCCTGCTTTATGTAATGCAATAGCATTTCTTCCATCACATTGCGCGGGCACTATTTGCCCTATTTCAACAGGATATTCACCTTTCTGAGAGACTTTTTGCGTTAAAAAAGCCATACAACCAATACCATCGTACGAATATTCTGTATCGAAAGTAATAAGTTCTTCTGCAAGAATTGGGTTGCCACCAGACTGCGCAACAGATTGAGCAAAAGCAGTTGGAATTTTATTCCTATCTTTAATCGCTACCACACCGAAATTTGCCCGGCCACAATTAGGTTTAATAACCACACCATACGGAACAGAATCATAAAACGCCTCCAGTTCATTAATATCATTAATGAAACTGTATCGCGGGGTTTTAATATGCTGGGCCCCAAGCAATGGCGATATACGGGTTTCTTGTTGACGGAACTGAAATTTCTCAATACCCGCGAAACTTAATTCAGGATCATCACCATAAACATTCAGTTTCTTCGCTATAACAGCAGCATACCCGGACACCGCATCCATAAAGGGAAGAATAGCGGCACATGTCATATCAAGTTCAGAAAGAACACCTATTACTTTATCAACATAATTTTCTGTCCGTACAGGTATATGATAGACAAATGGGGTGATATCTTTCTCTTCACCGGACAACATATCACTAATAATCACTAATTCAAGGGAATAATTATACTGAATATAGTCACGAATATTAACGATTTCATTCAGTCTTGCCGGAAGATAATCAAGTACTAACAAGTATTTTTTCGAACTCATATTTCCTCCATTATTAACTATTATGCAAATTGAATTTAAGCGAACGATAAGGATTAATAATGACGAACATCAATAAAACAAATACAGAAAATATCAAATAGATACTATTGTAGGAAAAATAGTTCAGTAAATTAGCACAAATGAAACTGGTTAAAGGTGTCGCTACCTGATTCAAAACAAGCACAACACCGAGATACTGAGAAAAATTCTTCTTCGGAATAAGACTTGCCCGGTAAGAGCGGGAAAAAAGATTGAAACAACCTTCCGAACCAATAACCAGCAAGAAACCCAACGTATAAATAACGAATAACGGACCGGTAGCGAATAATGTCAGACCACATAACGCAATAAGAAAAGCCGTCACACCAACGATACGCACATCAAAAATACGGCATAATTTCGGAGCAACAAAGAAGACACAACAATTCACCACCCCTGCATAAGCCAAAAGCAGGGCATAACTCTCCTGCGGTTGCGAAAAAATACTGGTAATAACATAAACAGCCGTTGATAAGATAGCCCCTTGCATCACATTCATCAGAAATGTCAGGCTAATAACCCGTAGCAGCGACGGGTTTCCCATCAGGAATTTAAAAATCGCAGGCAGATTATAACCTTCTCTATTCGCATGTTCTGCAATCTGATTTTTCCTTTGTAGCTGAAACCATATGAAGCTGCTAATTAGGAAAGGAAAAAAAGCAAATGCAAATACGGCATAAACACTGAATTTATAAACCAGCACACCAACAACCGCTGGGGCTGCGATATAGGTAAACTGTTCAACAAATTGCAAACGAGAGTTAACAGAAGGTAACTCTATTGCATTAATGTTTTTAGAGACGAAACCTTCAAGGTTGACATATCCCGCACCACTAAAAAAAGATAAAACACATGAAAGAGGAATAATGATATATACAATATTATTATCGGAATATATAAATGAAAGAATAAAAAGGAATAAACAAACCAATGAACGTAGAATGTCACTCAGGAATAACATAACCAACGTATGCATCCTGTCACCCATCCAACCAGAAATAGGGAGTGAAATGACTCTGAATAACCGTTCAAGCCCAAAAGCAAAAGATGCAAGTGAAGCGCTATTAGTTGAGGTATACACTAATACAGGCACAGCAAACATAACAAATGCCTCTGAAAAAACAGAAAAAAAGCGAGCCAGTATGATCCTGTGTATCATTAGTATTACCTCAACCTTATTGTCTATCCCATTAGGCTATTTTATTTATCAAATTGAGTCTGGGCAATACTCAAACTGACTTTATCAATTACGCCTACTGGGATAGACTTTTACTACGCAAAATTTAATGAATCGATTTAATCAAATAATTCCCCAAAACTAAATAATCAATATTTGTTTTCATGAAAGTTTTAATAGCGTCCTCAGGAGAACAAACAATCGGTTCACTATCGTTATAAGAGGTATTCAGCAACAAAGGAACACCTGTTTTCCGATAAAATTCCTCAATCAACCGAGCATAACCTGAATTTGATTCACTATCTACCACCTGAACTCTGGCAGTGCCATCTGCGTGAACGACTGCTGGAATTTGCGATGCTTTATCGACTATAGCATCCATCGCCAACAGCATATATTTTGCAGCTTCAGGTAATTCTTTCCGAACATGGAACCAATCAGCAACATGCTGACGCAATACACTCGGCGCAAATGGCCTGAACATTTCACGATGCTTAACTTTACGATTCATTAAGTCCCGGATATCTTTATTTCTCGGGTCTGCCAACAAACTACGATTACCCAGTGCCCGCGGCCCAAATTCCATCCGCCCCTGGAACCAACCAATCACATTATTTTCAGCCAGTAAGCCTGCGACGACCTCATGAATATTTTCTTCATATGTCCAATCCAAGCCATACTCACTCAAACTACGTTGGTAATCATCATCACTATATTCACCCCCCCAATAAGTATGAGGCAGAGGATAGCGTTGCTCATTTCCAAGAATCTGATGCCAAATAAATAACGCAGCACCTGTAGCAGTACCCGCATCATGCGCGGCAGGTTGTACAAAGATATCTTCAATATCCAACTCTTCATACAACCGTTTATTTGTTATGCAATTTAATGCAACGCCACCAGCAAGACAGAGCTTATTCGTTGCTGTTTCCTGTAAATGATAACGAGCCATATTTAAAACTATCTCATCAGTTATTTCCTGAAGAGAGGCGGCAATATCATAATATTCCTGTGCAACTTCTCCACCAGGAACTCTTTTCTCAATGCCAAACAGAGATTCCAATTTAGAAAAATCTTCACTGCGGAAATTGAGAATAGTATTATCGATAGTAAACTCACCTTTATCATAAATCTTGACTAATTGTTTGAATGCCGGCATAAAACCTTCATGCGTGCCATAAGCAGACATTCCCATTACTTTGCAAGCATCGTATACAGAGAAACCCAAGAACTCTGCCAATTTCTCCCACATAAAACCGATTGAATTAGGGTATTCAATAGTTTTAATTTTTTTCAGGCTATTGCCATCGCCCAAATATATTCCAGCGGTATTATCCTCTCCTACACCATCAAGTGATAACGTTAATGCTTTATCAAATGACGAGACAAAATAAGCCGATGCCGCATGAGCTGTATGATGAGGTACCCAATGAAATTGACCACGAAATCCCATCGACTGCAAAATTTCGGGCACTGAAGTCGTTTTACGATAGAAAATTGACTCACCCGAAAGACTTCCCCAACTGCCTTCATTCTTAATTTCATCAATAAAGACTGACTTTCTTCGTTCTATCGGATCGATAGAAAACCCTATATGACTCACGTCTTCCAATTTAATACCAGCAAAGTCTAATGCGACTTCAATTGAAGCCAATGGCAGTTCATCAGGATTATCAATATTTGCCGGCTTTCCGTGTTTCTTTCTATTTAGCCGCTCTTCTTCAATGGAAAAAATAGTTTCTCCATCCTTTAATAAACAAACTGCTGATTCATGATAAACAGAATTTATACCTAAGATATACATGACTTATTATCCTCTCATTATAGTTAGTTTATTTTTAATACCAGGCAGCGCAAGCTACCACCACTCTTTAAGAATTCACCCATATTACATTTAACAACATGATAACCATAATTATTTAATTGTCGTTCAACCTCAATAGAACAATCATGCATTAAAATATCTTTTCCTATTGGGATATTATTACAGACAAATAACTCTTTGGCATCATGCTCTGATATTGGGATCCTTCGTTCAAAGGTTTTAGAAATATAATCCTGACTTTCTTTAGTAAATGCCTCCGGATAATAAATAACAGTATCTTTGTCAATAAATGAAAATGCCAAAGCCACATGGAAGAAAGTGTTATCCTGAATATGCAGTTCACCTTTGACTTTAAGTTCTGGATATACTTTCTGAATTGTCTTTATTGCTTCTTTATCTGAGCGAGGACCATAACCAAATATGATGTCATTATCCCAATAGATAACATCTCCAAGCCCTTCAAAAAAGATATCTTCATCAACACGATGTATCTCATAACCCAGTTCTTCCAGATAATCTATATAATACTGACTTTCTCCCTGACGTTCAGCGTGCCGGAAATTACTGGCAAGAAACTTATTATTATGCACCATGCCACAATCTCCTGAAAACGTCATATCAGGCAAACCATTAACAGGATCGATAGTGCGAATACTAATACCTCTTTCAGTCAGTCGCTCATAAAGAAAATCCCACTGTTGTTGTGCTAATTTCTTATTCACTTTGTTATTAGGATCCATCCAGTCATTAATAACGTATTCGATATCGTAAAAATCAGGTTTACACATTAATAATTCTTTAATCATAATATTTTCCTCATTCTGGACTTAACACTTTGATTAGTATGAATATTAAATATTTTTGCGAATCCCTCTGCATCACTTTGACTATATAAATGTCCACAGTTATATATCGCCAAATTATGATCATAAATGCTGCTCTTTGAAGAACGGGAGCAAACATTAATATATTTATAACCTAATTCAAGTTTGACCTCACCATTGACATGCTGATTCATACTATCAATAAATTCGTTCAAATGAGTAGATAAGGGATCATACCAAAGTCCGGAATAAACCAGTTCAGCCCATTTTTTATCAATTATTTCTTTAAACCAGTTTTCATTACGATTACTACAGTAGAGTTCCAAATCACGATGAGCGGTAATTAAGATGTGTGCAGCAGGTGATTGATAAATTGCTCGCGTTTTCAAACCTACAATGCCATCTTCAACAATATCAAAAATACCAATTGATAAATTTTTACCAATTTCATTTAATATTTCAATGATTTTATTTAATGATTTCTTTTCGCCGTCAAGCAATAGAGGTATACCATTTTCAAAACCTAATGACAAAGATATTGGCTCAGTGGCCAATAGTGCCCGCTCAAATAACTTCTCTTTGACATCCTCAGGAACCAATGTTTCTGGTTCTTCCAATGGACCGCATTCGATACTCAATCCCCATATATTTTCACTGGTAGAATAGGGATTATTACAACCAAACTCTTGAGGAATACCATATTGGGCAGCATAATTATTTACGATATTTTCATCGTATTTAAAATCTCTCAATGAAGAAATAGGAATTTTGTTCAGAATTTCTATATTCATATCCATTCTGGCTTGATCATTACCTCTGAATTGATGTGCAATATAATTAATATTTAGCTCGTTGGCTACTTCAACGGCGGCTTCAGCAATTGCAGGCCGGGAAAGTGCGGCACTGAGATAATAACCATTTTGATAAATAGCGTTGGCTTTTATTGCTTTTGAAAGAAAATTTTCAGCAAACTGCATTCGATAATCTTTATAAATAAATTTATCGGCACCGGCAACCATGCATTCCAATTCAATATCTTCAATATCTCTTACTTGTCCCTCATCAATATAAAGAGCAATAACCTCTTTAAACTCAGATTTAAGACTTCGTATTATAAGAGGATTATAACGACGATTATAGTAAATCACCAAAACACTATCAGAATTCATTTAGCGTGCACCCCATACTTATAATAATTTCTTCTAACCCAGATTCTGTCGTACTTTCTTCAATGAGTTCTGAGAAATTATTTTCAAATAGCCAGGTATTGTTATAAATCGTGTCTATATAACGCTCTCCACTATCAGGAATAATGACAACGATATTATCTCCAGGTTTAAAATCATCCAAGCGATCCAGTGCCGCACTAACCGCACAGGCTCCCGTCCCACCAATCAGAATACCTTCATTTCTGGCTAATTTTCTTGCCATACGAAATGCGTCAATATCTGCCACTTTCAAAGTAAAATCGATATTGCTGCAATCGAGAATAGTTGGTGTAAATGCCAACCCAGCTCCCTGCACCAGATATTTTCCTGGCTCTCCACCAAAAATAATCGATCCAACAGGTTCAACACCATAAATTCGTACTTGTGGATTTTTTTCTTTCAGATAACGGGAAATCCCTGTGAGGGTTCCACAACTTCCTGCCGTAGAAAAACAAGCCGTCAAATTATCGCCAAAGGTTTCATACAACTCACGCCCTGTGGAATGATAATGTTCATCAGGATTAACCTGGTTCTCAAATTGCATGGGACTGAACGCATTCGGATAGGCTTTTATGATCTCTTTGGTTAAATCAATACGATATTTGACAGTATCCACTCCGGCTTCAAATTCTGGCAGGAAAATAATTTCTGCACCAAATGCTCTGATTTTATCGCGTTTCGCTATCGGCACCATGCGGTCTAAAACAGCAATAAATCGGTAACCCTTAACAGCACACGCCATTGCCAAACCAATAGCAGTATTACCCGATGATGGTTCAATAACCACCATTCCTGGCCTCAATTCTCCCTGGGCTTCCGCCCTTTCCAGCATAGCGACTGCAATACGGTCTTTAATACTTCCACCGGGGTTAATATTCTCCATTTTAAGAAAAACATTAACACCTTTAGTATATTTGCCATCCAACATAACCACAGGGGTATTACCTATAGTTTGTAATATATTTTTACCTAGCTTCATATCCGTTTTATCTCTCATTTTTTGGTCAATGTGAAGAACATACAGTGATGACGAGGTATTTTTATTAACAAATAAATAAAGTACTTTTATATCTAATATATCTATTAATCTATTGATGAAATTACCTATTTTATGAATAATTCTTAGAAAGAATCTAACTCCTATTAAAAATAAGCTCATTTACTTGTGTTCTCACACAATGAGTAATCAACACAACTGATAATTATAAATTTACACCTAAAAGTCTACTGTCAACTCTGACAGTTATATAAAGAAAACTCCATATAAATTTTTGATCTTATTGTTTAATAATAAGAATATATATCATTAATTTCCCATATTCTTATATAACATCAGATAAACCACCATTATAAATATAATATTTGTAATTATATAAAAATATATTTTTAAATTATTATGAAATAATAATATCTGTAATTAACCAGATTTATGAAAGAATAGTTAAGAATATCTGATAAAAGATCCCCCATCACAACGGGATTAGCAATGCTATATTATTAGATAATAAAAAACACGAAACCAATTATTTATAGATAATAATATGATAATTGGTGACATTTATACTATAAAAAACCAAAAATCAATGATAATAAAAACAAACTAAAAGACAGAATTACAGAGAAATACGCAATAAAAACTCTGCTTTGATAAGTTAAAAATAACAAATAGAAAATAAGTCGGATTAATATTCAATTCAATATAAGTTACCCACAGAAATTTTATAGACTAACGAGATAATAGTGAGTTGAAACAATAAAAAACGCCGGCATTGCCAGCGTTTTTTACTTGTTAGCATCAGTTAATCAGAGATTAAGCTTCAGCAACAATGTTAACGTTCAATTTCGCGAATACGTCGCTGTGTACCTGGAAGTTAACTTCATGTTCACCAGTAGTACGCAGAACACCGTTAGGCAGACGAACTTCACTTTTAGATACTTCAACACCTGCGGCAGTCACTGCATCAGCAATATCGCGGGTACCGATAGAGCCGAACAGTTTACCTTCGTCACCCGCTTTAGAAGCGATAGTAACGGAACCCAGTGCGCTGATTTTCTCAGCACGAGCTTGCGCCACTGCCAGAACGTCAGCCAGTTTAGCTTCCAGTTCAGCGCGACGAGCTTCGAAGAATTCGATGTTTTTCTTAGTCGCAGGAACAGCTTTGCCCTGTGGTACTAAGTAGTTACGGGCATAACCCGGTTTAACGTTAACTTGATCACCCAGGCTACCCAGGTTTGCTACTTTATCAAGCAGAATAATTTGCATTACCTTATCCTCTCAGAGTCGTTAATGGACTGTGCCAATTACTGATGACGATCAGTGTAAGGCAACAAAGACAGGTAGCGCGCGCGCTTGATAGCACGAGCGAGCTGACGCTGGTATTTTGCACGGGTGCCAGTAATACGGCTTGGTACAATTTTACCGCTCTCGGTGATGTAGTTTTTCAGCGTAGCGATGTCTTTATAATCAATCTCTTGAACGCCTTCCGCGGTGAAACGGCAGAACTTGCGACGACGGAAATAACGTGCCATTTGGCTAGTCTCCAGAATCTATCAATTCAATCTGCTCGGCATGAAGAACCAGTTTGTTAAGACCATTGCGACCTTGATGGCAACTAATGAATCCTGAAACGGTTAATCGACTGCCGACCGTTATACTGTGAGTTAAAACTTGTAACAATTGTCCGCTGGCAATAACGGGCATTCTGCACCATGCTTGCCTGCTCAGACCGGCTTCCTGCTGCTGTGAGCGATGCTCAAGTACAAACTGGCAATGAGGAATGCCGGCAGGACTGACTTTTCGAATGGGGGCTTTGCACACTGTGCCAGAAAGCACCAAACGATTAGTTGTCACAGTTATTACTCTTCAGAATCCCCAGTTTCTTCAGCATCAACGCCGGCGTCTTCCATAGAGTAATCGCGGCTGCGACGCTCATCTTTGGCTTTAACCATTGGAGATGCTTCAGTTACCGCGTGCTTAACGCGCATAATCATGCTGCGGATAACGGCATCGTTGAAGCGGAAGTTAGTTTCCAACTCATCAATCACTTCCTGCGGCGCTTCGACGTTCAGCAGAACGTAATGAGCTTTGTGCAGTTTGTTGATTGGATAAGCCAGTTGACGGCGGCCCCAGTCTTCCAGACGGTGGATCTGACCTTGCGCGTTAGCGATAGTCGCACTGTAACGCTCGATCATGCCCGGAACCTGTTCGCTTTGGTCAGGATGGACCATAAAAACGATTTCGTAATGACGCATTAGAATTGCTCCTTACGGATTATTCAGCCTCCTGTCAGGGTCAACCGCGGCCCATGGAGGCAAGGAACTTGTTTAAGTGCGGCTGAAAAATTGACGCGTAACTATACCCGCCCCATATAAAAAACTCAAGGAGCGGGTAACGCTTTATGTTATGGGTTACTGCAAACTCCGCTGACGCACTGCTTCAAACAGGCAAATACCCGTTGCAACAGACACATTCAGGGATGAAACTGAACCCGCCATTGGAATACTAATCAATTCATCGCAGTGTTCACGGGTCAGACGACGCATACCTTCCCCTTCAGCCCCCATCACCAGCGCCATAGGGCCGGTTAGTTTACTCTGATGTAGCGTATGGTCAGCTTCTCCTGCTGTACCCACCACCCAAATATTGTGTTCCTGTAACAAACGCAAAGTACGGGCAAGGTTGGTGACATGAACAAGTGGTACGCTCTCCGCAGCTCCACATGCCACTTTCTTCGCAGTGGCATTAAGCTGGGCGGAACGGTCACGAGGTACAATAACAGCATGTACACCTGCTGCATCAGCACTGCGCAGGCAAGCCCCCAGATTATGTGGATCTGTCACACCATCAAGCACCAGCAAGAAAGGAGTTTCTATTTGTGCCAGCAAATCTGGCAGGTCATTTTCCTGATACTGACGACCTGGCTTTACTTTAGCAACAATCCCCTGATGCACAGCACCTTCCGTCTGATTATCCAACCACTGACGATTTGCCAGTTGGATAGTCATCCCGATATTTTCCAGTTCATTAATCAGTGGTGTCAGACGGCGGTCTTCGCGTCCTTTCAATACATAAACTTCCATAAAACGCTGAGGATCGCGCTCCAGTAAAGCCTTAACGGCATGAATGCCGTAGATAATTTCACTCATAATCTTCTTATTTTCACTGTCATACAGCACTGACATACCATGAACCCATCCATCAGGCTCAATGTATTCAAGAGACTAAAATATTCAGGCTACCCTGAAAAAACAGGATAGACCTTTGATTATTTATCTGCGCTTTTCTTAGCCCGCTTAGCTTTGAATTTAGCAGCAATTTTCTGTGTTTTGGCTGAAAGGTTCTTACCCTTTTTCTTATCTCCTTTAGGCTTATCCACAGATTTCTTTTTATGGAAAGCACCATCAGGTTCAACGTTAGCCTGTTTGCTATAACTACGCTCTTTCTTACTATTTTTACGGCCAGGCTCTGCTTTTCTCGCCCTGTCACGCGCTGTCTTGCCGACATTTCGGGCTTCCCGGCTAACGGAGAGCAGTTTAAAATCAATATTACGCTCATCCATATGAACAGCTTCCACACGGATTTCAACTTCATCTCCCAGCCGGAACGTTTTACCCGAAAATTCACCAATTAAACGCTGACCAACATTATCGAAATGATAATAATCATTATTCAATGTGGAAACATGTACCAGACCGTCAATAAACAGATCATTCAGACGAACAAAGAAGCCGAAACCGGTCACACTAGTGATAATTCCAGTAAAGGCATTGCCCACCTGATCCTGCATAAAGTCACACTTAAGCCAATCGGCAACATCTCTCGTGGCTTCATCGGCACGGCGCTCTGTCATAGAGCAATGTTGGCCCAGTTGCAGCATATGCTCCATATCGCTGTGCCATCCACCGGTCAGTGTCCCACATTGCTCAACAACACCTTGTTGTTTCGCCAGCAGATATTTAATCGCCCGATGCAGCACCAAATCAGGATAACGGCGGATAGGTGAGGTAAAATGCGCATAAGAATGCAATGAAAGACCGAAATGACCACGGTTTTCCGGATCATAAATTGCCTGTTTCATTGAACGCAGCAACATGGTTTGCAATAACTCACGATCCGGGCGTTCAGCCACTTGCTGCATAAGTTGCGCATAATCCTTTGGTGTTGGTTGCATACCACCCGGCAGAGTTAACCCCAATTCACCAAAAACAGAGCGCAGATTAACAATGCTCTCGTCTTTTGGCCGATCATGAATGCGGTAAAGCACCGGTTCGCCGTTTTTCTCCACGAAACGCGCAGCCGCAATATTCGCCAGAATCATGCACTCTTCAATCAGTTTATGAGCATCATTGCGGGCAACCGGTTCAATTCGCTCAATACGGCGTTCAGCGTTAAAGATAAACTTCGCCTCTTCTGATTCAAAGGAGATGGCACCACGCTGTTCACGGGCATTTTCCAACGCCTGATAAAGCTCATGTAAATGTTCAATATGCTGAACCAGCGGTTTATAGTGCTCACGCAGCTCTTCATCACCCTGCAACATACGCCATACTTTGGTATAGGTCAGACGGGCGTGAGAATTCATGACTGCTTCGTAAAATTTATAGGATGACAATTTTCCCTGCTCTGAAACCGTCATCTCACACACCATACAAAGGCGGTCAACCTGTGGATTCAGAGAACAAAGGCCATTGGAAAGCACTTCAGGTAACATAGGAACAACCTGAGACGGAAAGTAAACTGAATTACTCCGGTTGCGGGCTTCTGTATCCAATGCTGTTTGTGGGCGGACATAGTAACTGACATCAGCAATAGCAACCCATAAACGCCAGCCGCCGCTTCGTTTTCTTTCACAATAAACGGCATCATCAAAGTCACGGGCATCCTCACCATCAATTGTCACCAATGGCAGAGCACGCAGATCAACGCGGTCTTTTTTTGCAGATTCTGGCACCTGCTCATCCAGGGAAGCCACTTGGTTTTCCACCTGTGGCGGCCAACTGTGCGGAATTTCATGAGTACGCAGGGCAATTTCCACGGCCATGTTCGTTCCCATCTTTTCACCCAGCACTTCAACTATTTTACCAACAGCTTTTGTACGGCGCGCTGGACGTGTAGTCAACTCAACGACGACGACGTTCCCCATGCGGGCACCACTATTTTCATCTTTCGGGATCAGGATATCAAAGCTCAAACGACTATCATCCGGCACAACAAAACCCATACCGGAATCAATAAAATAGCGGCCAACAATCTGGCTGGTCTTGGGTACCAACACACGGACAATACGCGCTTCACTACGCCCTTTGCGATCAGAAGGTAGTGGCTGCGCCAGTACGACATCACCATGAATAGCCATTTTTAACTGCTCGGCAGAGAGATAAAAATCGTCTTTACGGCCTTCTACCCGCAGGAACCCATAACCATCTCTGTGGCCAATGACGGTACCTTTCAATAAATCCAGTTTTTCCGGCAAGGCGTAACATTGACGGCGCGTGAAAAGCAGTTGACCATCACGCTCCATCGCCCGTAAACGACGACGTAACGCTTCAAGCTCCTCATCGTTAGTCAGATTCAGCTCTTGTGCCAGTTCCTGGCGACTTACCGGTGCAGTGTGTTTAGAAATAATGTCTAAGATGTATTCGCGGCTTGGAATAGGAGATTCGTATTTTTCTGCTTCACGTTCCAAAAAAGGATCTTGTGACATGGCGGTTCCTCCGTTGTCATCAGCAGGCTGTTTGCGCCATTTCTTCATTCGGTCAGAAGCAGCTTATAAAGGGGGATATTATCTTCAACCATATCAGCTAAAGTATGTTTATCCAGTTCATTCAAAAATGTTTCTATTGCCTGATTTAATACCACTTTCAGGCGACATGCAGAGGTAATATGGCAAGATTCCTGGCTACAATTAACCAATGATAATGGTTCGAGAGCACGAACGACATCACCAATTCTAATATCCTTTGCTGACTTACCCAGACGAATGCCACCGTTTTTACCACGAACAGCATCCACTAATCCTAAGTGGCTCAACTGGTTAATAATTTTTACCATGTGGTTACGAGAAACACCATAAACACGAGTGACTTCAGAAATACTGGTCATCCGGTTTTGCGGTAAAGCAGCCATATAAATTAGCGCGCGCAAGCCATAATCTGTAAAACTCGTTAACTGCACATCAACCTCTGGATAATGAGATATAAGCTAATATATCCGAGAACAAATTAAAAAAATAAGTATTTGTTCAATTTATATACCTTGAATTGGCCGAAATCATGTTAATCATCTGGTAGTTAGCAAAAAAGACCATAATAGATAGCAAAAAACCGGACTGAAAAGCCCGGCTTTACCTGATTATGTGACACAATCAAGCATCAAACGGATCACGTAGAATCATAGTTTCTGAACGATCCGGGCCTGTAGAAATAATATCAACCGGAACACCGGTCAGCTCTTCTACACGTTTGATATAATTCAGTGCCGCCTGAGGCAATTTGCTGTGCTCTTTCACACCAAAAGTACTTTCATCCCAGCCAAGCATAGTCTCATAAACAGGTTCAATACCTTCCCAGTCATCCGCAGCCAGAGGTGTTGTCTCAACCACTCGACCATCAGGCATCCGGTAACCAACGCAAATTTTTACTTCTTTCAAACCATCCAGTACGTCCAGTTTGGTCATACAGAAACCAGACAGTGAGTTGATTTGTACTGCACGGCGAATAGCAATGATATCCAGCCAGCCAGTACGACGGCTACGCCCCGTAGTCGCACCGAATTCCTGACCTTTTTCACGCAGGTAATTGCCAGTTTCATCAAACAACTCAGTTGGGAATGGGCCAGCACCAACACGAGTGGAGTAAGCCTTGATAATCCCCAAAACATAATCAACATAGCGTGGACCTAAACCGGAACCTGTTGCAACGCCACCCGCCGTGGTGTTGGAAGAGGTCACGTATGGATAGGTACCGTGGTCGATATCCAACAGCGTGCCTTGTGCGCCTTCGAACATAACCAGCTCACCTTTCTGAGTTGCTTTATACAACAAGTCAGAAACGTCAACAACCATACCCGTCAGAATATCGGCAACAGCCATGATTTCGTCCAGAGTTTTCTGGTAATCAACCGCCGGTTCCTGGTAATAGTTAACCAGTTGGAAGTTATGATATTCGATAATTTCTTTCAGCTTGGCCGCAAATACTTCTTTATCAAACAAATCACCAACGCGCAGACCACGACGTGCAACTTTGTCTTCATACGCAGGGCCGATACCGCGGCCGGTTGTACCAATTGCTTTTGCGCCACGTGCTTTTTCACGGGCATTATCTAACGCAACATGGTACGGAAGAATAAGCGGACAAGCTTCTGAAATGAGCAAACGCTCGCGGACAGGAACACCCCGGGACTCTAACGCGTTTATCTCTTTCATCAGCGCGTCCGGTGCTAATACAACTCCGTTTGCGATGATGCTGATAACATTTTCACGCAGGATCCCCGACGGGATTAAGTGGAGAACGGTTTTTTCACCGTTGATAACCAGTGTATGACCAGCATTATGGCCCCCTTGATAACGAACAACATACTTAGCTCGTTCAGTCAGCAAGTCGACGATCTTGCCCTTGCCCTCGTCACCCCATTGGGTGCCCAATACGACAACGTTCTTACCCATTTCAAAATTCACTCGGTTGCTTAAAAATGGATTCTAACATCTCATTCCACACCTTTCAGTAATTTTTATCACATCTGTTATTTTTGTTGACCACCTGACACGACAAGGCCCGCCTGATGCGGGCCTTACTTAAATATTCAAAAATCTATCAATGCTGAACTGCTCGTTTTTCAGGTGCTTTCATATAACGAAAGAAATCAGTATCCGGGCTTAACACCAGAACATCTTTCCCATCTTCACTGAAGCTCTTCTCGTAAGCACGTAAGCTACGGATAAAGGCATAGAAGTCAGGATCTTTGCTGAATGCATCAGCAAACAGTTTAGCAGCTTCTGCATCACCGGAACCGCGCAAAGTACGGGCTTCACGCTCCGCTTTCGCCAATGTTTCAGTCACTTGTTTATCTGCTGTTGCACGCAATTTTTCTGCCTCTTCCTGACCCTGAGAGCGGTGACGACGGGCTACTGCTTCACGCTCTGCACGCATACGCTGGAAGATAGCTTCTGAAACTTCCAGTGGCAGGTTAATCTGTTTGATACGCACATCAACAACCTCAATCCCCAGAGCAGCCATACTGTTCGGATTAATGGCCAGTTGTTTACTCGCTGTTTCTTTCTCTACACGAGCCGCCGCTGAGGCAATCGCATCATCGGCTTCACTGGTAGCCACTGCTTCGCCGTCAGTCGTACCTTTGTTCAGGGCGTCACGAACATCGGTAGTCAGTTTACCACGGGAATCAGTCACAATGCCGCGAACATCCAGACGACCAATCTCAGAACGCAAACGGTCACTGAACTTACGTTTCAACAGAACTTCAGCCTGAGAAATATCACCATTACCGGTAGCCAGATAGTAACGGCTGAAATCGATAATGCGCCATTTCAGGTAAGAATCAACAATCAGGTCTTTATTTTCACTGGTCAGGAAACGGTCCGCCTGAATATCCATAGTCTGGATACGGGCATCAAGTGTTTTCACTGTTTCAATGAATGGCACTTTAAAGTGCAAACCCGGTGCATAAACAATCGGTTTATTTTCCGCGTCACGGGCAACCTTACTGAAACGCAGAACAATACCGCGCTGTCCTTCATGCACAACAAACACTGAAGTATACAAAGCCACCAATACAGCAACAATAATAACGATGAATGACTTACGCATGATTATTGTCTCCCTACTCTGACAGTATCGTTACGCAGATTATCTGTACGGTTGTAATCTACTGTCCGGTTTGAACTTAAGGGTTCTGTCGGGCGAGTAACCCGCGGGCTGGAAACAGTTGTATTACCAAGCTGACTTTCCACGGCTGTTTTACCACTGGCTGCATCGCTACGGAACATTTGCTCCAATGGCAGGACCATCAGGTTATTACTGTTCTCATTAGCAATAACTTTGCGGGTATTACTCAGTACTTTTTCCATAGTTTCAATATACAGACGCTCACGGGTAATTTCCGGTGCTGCCTTATATTCAGGCAGCATCTTGGCAAAACTCGCCACTTCACCCTGCGCTTCCAATACCACACGCGCTTTATAAGCCTTAGCATCTTCGATTAATCGTTGAGCCTGACCATTTGCACGCGGTTGAACTTCATTAGCGTAAGCTTCCGCCTCACGAATGTACTGCTGTTCATTTTCCCGGGCAGCAATCGCATCGTCAAATGACGCTTTTACTTCTTCCGGTGGACGGGCAGTCTGGAAGTTAACATCCAGCAAAGTAATACCCATTTTGTATGGACGAATCGTTTCTTCCAGTACCTTCTGGGTATCGCTACGTACAATAGTACGGCCTTCAGTCAAGATTTTATCCATAGTGTATTTGCCGATAACACCGCGAACCGCGCTGTCAGTTGCCTGACGCAGGCTGTTATCAGGGCTTGTTACGCTATAGAGATAAGCGGCTGGATTCGTCACACGGTACTGAACGTTCATTTCCACGCGAACAACGTTTTCATCGGAAGTCAGCATCACACCGGATGCCGCCAGTTCACGAACAGATTCCACGTTGACCGGAACCACTTCATCAATGAACGTTGGTTTCCAGTTCAGACCTGGCTGCACGATATGGCTCAATTTACCCAAACGGGTGACAACGCCACGTTCTGTTTCTTTAATCGTATAGAAACCACTGGCGGCCCAGATCACGATGATCGCGACAACAGCAAGGCTAACAATACGCCCGCCAAATTTTGCCCCCTGATCAGAGCCATTACCGCCCTTATTCCCACCGAAACCACCGAGTTTACTGCTCAGCTTACGGAACAGATCGTCGAGATCAGATGCCCCACGGTTTCGACTACCTTTGTTCCCGCCGGAGTTGCCGCTATTATTATTGCTGCTCCCCCACGGGTCGCGGTCTTGTCCGTTGTTTCCGGGCTGATTCCACGCCATGTTTTCGCTCCATTCTTTTATGATTGGTTTTCAGGCCAAGAGCTGCTTGTAAACAAACCAACTCTCAATCACACAAGTTTTCAGATATTCATCTGACAAGCACATCAGACGATATAATCAAACAAATCCTGTTCTTGTTTGCACAGACGGCGCCAGTCAACAATTGGCATTCTCACTTCAATACCAACGTTGCCGTCCTCTTCTATCCACTCTTTCTCTATTGCCTGAAGTTGATAGAAGCGGCTGCGTAAACGACCCGCTTCTGGCGGCAAGCGCAATTCGTAGTGTGCGATTTCACCCGAAAGGCGCTCCGTTAACGCTTGTAACAACAACGGGATACCTTCACCGGTTTGCGCCGACAACCAAACTCTGACCGGTAAGTTATCTTCGTTGCGATCAATACGCGGGATGAAGTCCCCCAGCATATCAATCTTATTCATCACCAGCAGTACCGGAATTTCATGAGCTTCAATTTCTTCCAGTACACTGTCAACCGCAGTAATATTTTCGTCCAGGCGACTATCCGCAGCATCAACAACATGCAGCAATAGTGTTGCCTGCCGGGTTTCCTGCAATGTCGCTTTAAATGCCGCAACCAGATCATGAGGCAAATGACGGATAAAACCAACAGTATCAGCCAACACTGCCGTGCCAACATCATCAACTCCAATCCGCCGCAACGTTGGATCCAGTGTTGCAAACAGCTGATCAGCCGTGTAAACCTCAGCGGAAGTCATACGGTTAAATAAGCTTGATTTCCCAGCGTTGGTATATCCCACCAGAGAAATCGTCGGTATATCCGCCTTATTCCGCGCCTGACGCCCCTGTTCACGCTGCCTCTCAACCCGACTAAGGCGGCCCAGAATCTGGCGGATCCTATCCCGCAGTAAACGCCGGTCTGTCTCAAGCTGAGTTTCCCCCGGCCCCCTTAGACCAATCCCACCTTTTTGACGTTCAAGGTGAGTCCATCCCCGGACAAGACGGGTAGAAAGATGGCGTAACTGCGCCAGCTCCACCTGCAACTTCCCTTCGTGAGTCCGTGCCCGTTGAGCAAAAATATCCAGAATCACACCAGTGCGATCGATCACCCGACACTGACAGAGCCGTTCAAGGTTACGCTCTTGCGCAGGGCTAAGAGTATGATTAAACAGCACAACATCAGCACCACTAGCCTGTACAGCCTCAGCAATCTCCTCAGCCTTACCTTCTCCGACAAAATATTTCGGATGAGGTGCTTTTCTGCTCCCTGTGACAATTTGAACAGGAACCACACCAGCAGAAGTTACCAGTGATTCAAACTCACTGAGATTGTCTGTGTCTTTATCCTGCGAGAAGAAAATGTGCACCACAACGGCTCGTTCACCGCCTTCATAACGCTCAAACAAAGGTGAGACCTCTCAGGCTGAGTAAAAAACTATAGGAAAAAACATAGGTAAAGTCTCCCTACCTATGTTTTTCTTCATTTTGTTACCGTTCTCAAGCTTATTCAGCGCCATCACTTTCCTGTTGTACTGCCGGAGCGGAAGCTCCACCAGAGTGGTAATTACCTACACTTGCCCCTACACCCGTATTGCTACTGTGATGAGAAACTGGGCGGGAAGGTACGACAGTCGAGATAGCGTGTTTATAAACCATCTGGCTAACCGTATTTTTCAGTAAAATGACAAACTGGTCAAAAGATTCAATCTGACCCTGCAATTTGATGCCGTTGACCAAATAAATAGAAACCGGGACCCTTTCACGCCGTAACGCGTTCAGGAACGGATCTTGCAAAGATTGCCCCTTAGCCATTCTATATTTTCCTTATTTTGTTGTTTTTAACTAAGAACCTGGAGGTTCGAAAAAATGAACTACTCAAAAATTGCGCTTTGGTACTCATCAATTGTACACAATCAATAAACCTATGCACTAACAACCTGCATAACTGTGCTTAAAGCCTGTTCAGGTTGAGAACTCTCCAACCAATGAACCGACTCCCAACCTCTGAGCCAAGTTATTTGACGCTTTGCCAATTGGCGTGTTGCACAAATACCGCGATAAACCATTTCATCGTAGTTAATCTCGCCAGAAAGATAGGACCACATCTGGCGATAACCAACGCAACGAATAGAAGGTAAATCCACATGCAAATCATTACGAGCATAAAGTGCTTTAACTTCTTCTTCAAATCCTGATTCAAGCATTTGATGAAAACGCGCTTCAATACGTTGATGAAGGATCTCACGCTTTGCCGGCGCAATAGCAAATTGATGGACACGGTAAGGAAGCACTTCTCCTGACAATCTCGTCATCTCAGTGAGAGTTTTACCTGAAATCAGAAAAACTTCCAGTGCCCGGGAAAGCCTCTGTGGATCATTGGGATGAATTCTTAACGCCGCCACTGGATCAACTTTCTGTAGCTGCTGATGCAATGCATTCCATCCTTGCTCTGCTGCCTGCTGCTCTATTTGCGCCCGAATAACCGGATCAGCAGAAGGCAAAGGGGATAAACCTTCAAGTAATGCCTTAAAATAGAGCATAGTTCCGCCAACTAACAGAGGAATACGCCCAGAAGCGGTAATTTCCGTCATTTCCCTCAACGCATCCTGACGGAAATCAGCCGCAGAATAAGGCTGAGAAGGGTCAAGAATATCGATCAAACGATGAGGCGCCAACGCTTGCTCTTCTGTTGTTGGTTTAGCTGTACCAATATTCATTCCACGATAAATCAGCGCAGAATCAACGCTTATCAGTTCCACAGGAAGATGCTGGCGCAAAGCGATAGATAAGGCGGTTTTGCCTGAGGCCGTCGGCCCCATAACAAAGATTGCCGCTGGCAGATGCTGAGTTTTCTGATCACTCATGAGTAAGGGATGCCACCACTGCTTGTAAATCAATTAATTGTAATAGCCCATCTGGTGGAGATTTTACCAGTTGTGGGCAAAGCCGCTCAACATCAGCCAATAACTGTATTGCCTGAGCAACATTCCATGTTTCATGCTCACTGCCAATATGACGAACAAGCCAAGTTACAATCTGTTCTGCCAATATTGATGGCTGCTGAGCCAAATAGTTTAACAATTCAGGAATTAATTTGGGCAAATTTTGCTGGCGCAATGGTAACGATACAGCACGTAGTGTTGCTTTTCCATGAGATACAGACGCTTCGATACCAAAAGAGCCTAATAAGTCACTATAACAATTTAAAGCACTAGCTTCTTCCTTACTGAGAGCCAGTTTCAGCGGGATCAAAAGTGGTTGTGGTTTTAGTCCTTGCTCCGTTGGTGTCAACTGCACTTGTTTTAACCAGCGTTCAGCGACCGGCAAAGATAACAGCCCAATACCTAACGGAGATTCAATCAGAGCGTAACATGGCGGATATATGCTCAACACTTTACCAAAACTATGACTGTTATTTTTAACCTGAACAGGAACAGGCGTCACTTTTGCCGCCATAACAGGAGCGATTCTTGCCGGGAACAGCTCTCTTTTCTCTTCGGGTTCCGGCACAGATTGCATCAGCTTCTGATACAGCTCGCCCTGAGGTTTTTGATAATTGTCTCCATGATACTGACGGTTTTCACCACTGCGGGAAAAACCCGTATTACTCTTACCTGATAAAGTCTCTTTTGGTGATGAAGTTGCCGCAGATGCGGTGTTATTTTGCCGGGAAAAATGATTTTCTCCTGCTGATGGGCGGTTTTCCGGCTCCCAGACCGGCGCAGGTTCACAACATGCTATATCCAGCTCAACGCCGCTTCCACGCTGTTTTAATACGGCAGTGACCCCCTGATAGATAAAATCGTGTACCAGGCGGGCCTGATGGAAGCGAACTTCATGCTTCGCCGGATGTACATTAACATCCACCTGATGCGGATCAACTTCCAGATACAAAACAAAAGCCGGCTGCTGTTCTCCCTTGATCAAATCTTGATAAGCCTGACGGATAGCATGATTAATTAAGCGATCACGCATCATACGTCCGTTAACATAGCAATATTGAATATCTCCACTGACCGTCGCATTCATCGGATCCGCAACCCATCCCTTGATGGATAAATCTCCATGCTGCCAGGAAAGAGCAAGCGCCTGCTGCATAAAAGCGGTACCACAAATAGAAGCCAAACGTCGTTCATACTGTGATTCCTCTTTTGCCGGCCGGTACTGGCGAACCAACTTGCCGTTATGATGCAAATTGATTGATACATCCAGACGCGCCAGCGCAATGCGTCTGACAACCTCATCAATATGACCAAATTCCGTTTTTTCTGTTCGCAGAAATTTACGTCGCGCAGGTGTGTTATAAAACAGATCTAACACTTCAACCGTACTGCCTACCGGATGAGCAGCTGGCTTCACGGTGACTTCCATATCCCGTCCTTCAGCGTATGCTTGCCAGGCTTCATTCTGCCCTTCAGTACGGGAAGTCAATGTCAGACGCGAAACTGAGCTGATACTGGCCAGCGCCTCTCCGCGGAATCCCATACTGATAATCGCTTCCAGATCATCCAGTGTGGCAATCTTACTGGTGGCATGACGAGCCAGTGCCAAAGCAAGATCCTGATGATT
This sequence comes from Photorhabdus thracensis, assembly GCF_001010285.1. GTDB lineage: Bacteria > Pseudomonadota > Gammaproteobacteria > Enterobacterales > Enterobacteriaceae > Photorhabdus > Photorhabdus temperata. The sequence continues at coordinate 1,556,817 of NZ_CP011104.1, forward strand.
GATTCCACAACCATTATCACGGACACGGATAAGTTTTACTCCACCGCGTTCAATTTCAATATCAATGCGGCTGGCTCCAGCATCAAGACTATTCTCCATCAACTCCTTGACTACTGATGCAGGACGTTCTACTACTTCGCCAGCAGCAATTTGGTTTGCCAATTGAGGAGGTAAAATCTTGATCGCCATATTTAACCCTTACTTCCTGGCTGCTTTAGGTGCAGCCTGTAATGGATGCGCCAGAAAATAGTTGCGCAATCCTTGATGGATAGCGCTTGCCAGCTTATCCTGAAAATCACTGGAACCAAGCAATACTTCTTCAGATGAGTTACTGATAAATCCAGTTTCTACCAAAATTGAAGGGATATCCGGTGAGCGTAGCACACCCAAACTGGCATGTTCTGGCGAACGTTTATGTAATGAACCAACTTTGCGCAACTCATTCAAAACCTGTACTGCAACGTTATAACCCACCCGTTGAGAGTGACCGAATTGTAAATCCAGTACCGCCTGGCTTAGATAAGGATCTGCACCATTTGCCAGTGCATCGCCTGCACCGCCCAGTAATTCAGACTGTTTCTCATGCTGCTCAAGCCAATTACCCAATTCGCTGTTTGCTCGCTTGTTTGACAGTACCCAGACAGAAGCACCACGCGCACTGCGATTGGGCGCAGCGTCAGCATGAATAGAAACCAGCATATTCGCGCTATGCTTACGCGCAACCTCAGAACGACCTGCAACAGAAATAAAATAGTCTCCACTGCGGGTCAAAACGGGTTTGAACATAGGATCATTGCGCAATAGCGCTTCCAATTTACGCGCAACACTAATAGTGACATTCTTCTCTTTCAGTCCATGTTGCCCGATCGCACCAGGGTCTTGTCCGCCATGTCCCGCATCAATCGCAACAACAACCCGCAGACTCCCCTTGGGAGTAATTTGTGGCGTCGCCTTTTTTGTCGCCGCTGGTTTATTATCAGTAATGGCTGATTTACTGGCTGCCCCTTGTGAACTTTCTCTGAAAACAAGATTACTGACAGGAGCACCAGAAGCCCGCAAGGTAAAAATAACCCGATATTCACTACCCGACTGCTGCACTATAGAGTTGACTTTAACTTTTTTATTTAGTTCAAACACAATACGTTTTTTTTGTGCATCAGGTGCCTGACTGGCGCGAATTTTCTTCACTAAATCCAGTCCCGGCAAATTCATTGGCAAGCCAATAATATTTCCTGACTGGTGAATATCTACCACTAAACGTTCCGGTGAATGCAATGGGAAAAAGCTGTAATCAGGGCGACTACCTGAAAAAACCATCGTCACTTTGGATTCACTGACACTATTACTCACGTGGATATTGGATAAAGTCGCCGCTGTCGCTGTTACCACCACTAAACTGCTCATCATGATAAACAGCCAGCAAATTATCATAAAACTGATTTGCCATTTCTTTATCATTTTTGCAACTAAAGGGTGCATCATGGTCGGGTGATCCCTCATAAATATTTCAAATTATCTAACAGGCTCTCACCATATTCAGACAAAGCAATAAAATGTGCCTGTCGCCCTTCGGGCTGGTAACTCAAATGTAATTTAATATCCGCATCCGGCAATACACCTTCTCCTTGCTGAGGCCATTCCACCAAACAAATAGCATCCTGATGGAAATAATCACGAACTCCCATAAACTCCAGCTCTTCCGGATCAGCCAACCGGTAAAGATCAAAATGGTAAACCGGCCTCGGCGTTAAAGCGTAAGGTTCAACCAAAGTGTAGGTTGGGCTTTTTACATGCCCTTGATGGCCCAGGGACTGCAAAAAACCACGGCTGAATGTCGTCTTACCGGCACCTAAATCACCATATAAATAAATTACACTGCCATGATTACAGGCAGCCGCAACCGCGCCTCCAAGGGAAACCGTCGCTTCTTCATCTTGAAGTGATAAAACAAGTTCTTTCATCGAATAATATCTGCTGTTTTATTAATTCGTCAGCTAAAACAATAACCCTAACACAACTCTATTATCAACATTTAACATCTTCTGCTCAGTTTCACCGCTGAACTCACTATTTTTGGCCTGCAACAGATTATGCTATACTGCGACTCCTTGCAGCATAAACTAATTTCCGCCATGGCAACTTCTCTCGATCTCAATCTCTTGGTCACAAGCATCAAACAATGGGGCCTCTCTCTTGGTTTTCAGCAAGTTGGCATTTGTGATATTGATTTATCAGCAGAAGAGCCGAAGCTCCAGGAATGGCTGGATAAACAGTATCACGGTGAAATGGCATGGATGAAACGCCACGGTATGATGCGTACCCGCCCAAATGAACTGCTGCCAGGAACATTGCGCATCATTAGTGTAAGAATGAATTATCTCCCTGCCAAAGCCTCTTTTGCCAGCACACTCAGTGATTCTACACTCGGTTATATAAGCCGTTACGCTTTGGGAAGAGATTATCACAAACTACTGCGCCAACGTCTGAAGAAACTGGGTGAACAAATTCAAGACTATTGCCATGACTTCGAATATCAAGGCATCCTTAATTTCCGGCCTTTTGTTGATTCTGCACCAATAATGGAACGCCCACTAGCTGCTAAGGCCGGATTAGGCTGGGTTGGTAAACACTCGCTTATCCTTAATAGAGAAGCTGGCTCATGGTTCTTTCTTGGTGAACTACTGATAAATCTTCCCCTACCTGTAGACACGCTACAGGAAGAACAATGTGGCCGCTGTGTGGCCTGTATGACAACCTGCCCAACAGGTGCAATTATTGCTCCTTATACCATTGATGCCCGCCGTTGCATTTCTTATCTCACGATTGAATTGGAAGGTGTTATTCCTGAAGAGTTTCGCCCACTGATGGGAAACCGCATTTATGGTTGTGATGACTGCCAGATTATTTGTCCGTGGAACCGCTTTTCCCAACTAACAGATGAAGGTGATTTCAGCCCCCGGGCAACATTACATACGCCGGAATTATTAGATTTATTCAATTGGAGTGAAGAAAAATTCCTGCGAATAACAGAAGGTTCTGCAATCCGCCGTATCGGGCATTTACGCTGGTTACGCAATATTGCGGTTGCCTTGGGAAACGCACCATATCAAGACAACATCGTTCTATCTCTGCAACAGAAACTAGGATTAAACACAATGCTTGATGAACATATTCATTGGGCTATTGACCAACAAATGACTCGCCGGGCAACCAATACTGTCAATGTACAAACTTCTCAACAAAAACGGCTTATCCGAGCGATAACCAAAGGCTTACCCAGAGATGCTTAATTATTAACCATCCTGGCAGTGTATAAAAAAATTCAAATAATTTTCCTGTGAATAAAATAAAAATTCCTTGCTGATCAATGCTCAAAAAAAGCGCAAGTGATCAATATGGTATTTCTTAATGAAGGACTATTCCGAAAAACTATCAATAACTTATAGGAGAAACATTGATTTTATAAAATGTAAGATCAGGAAAATCTGAAAGAAACAGCCTGTGGATAAGTCTGTGTGGTAATTTTAAGGTGTCGTACTTATTTACCAGGAAATCACTTTCTATTCTGTGGATAAAAAATAGAAACCAACACCGAACCCTATAGCCCAAAAATCGAACCAAAATAAGCGAGTATTATCATTGGGGAAGAAACTTGGAGAGGGAAGCAAATCGTTTGAATCCCACTTAACTTATTGATTCAACAGATATTTTTAAATAGATCATCGTTGAAAGGAGTGCATTATGTACCACCCTCAAAAGTTTGGCAAGCAGAAGTTGAAAAAACTTTCGGAGTTAAAGGATCATGCCTTTCCCCTTCCTGTGTGTCCTGTGCCAAAGAAAGACAGAGAACCTATAACCAAGCAATAACTCTTAACGGACAAACATCATACATTCGGAATTTTTTAGCACAAAACGCCATGAATATAAGAACCCCAGATGAGCATCTGCAAATCAAAAATTGGAGCGGAAAAATGCAACTCACGGTAACTAACTAAAAAATAATAATTTTTCCTACTTTGCTTCATATCCGTAGACTTGTTTGTTCTGCTTTTCAAAAAAAGCTGCATTTGCTTAATTGGTTCAGTCATTTTACAATCAATTTATTGACTTTTTATAGTCTATATTTAGTCTTATTCGATGTGAGGGATTCTACGCGTTATTCAGAACAGATTAAACCAATCAGCTACCTTAAAACCAATGCAGCTGCGGTGATGACGACACTGGCAGAGTCCCGCTCACCGATGATTATTACGCAAAATGGTGAAGCGAAAGCGGTCATTCAGGATATTGCCTCTTATGAGCAGACAAAGGAAACCATAGCATTGTTAAAGATTTTGGCTTTAGGACAACAGCAGGTTAAAACAGGTGAAATCACACCGGTAAAGGATGTAATTCACCGTTTAAAGAATAAAGAGAAGTTCACCTGATGTCATATAAAGGAGGTATTAACTAAAGACGCCGAAGCGGATTTAGAGGATATTTACGATTATATTGTCGAAAATGACAGTCCTGGGAAAGCCGATTATGTATTGGAGCAGTTGCTGAGTGGTTAGATTTTCCCGGTAGGTGTTAATAGCATTCAATTACCTTTAAATCCACAAGTAAAGATAAAAAGTTTATCAATAACCCAGACGATGTTTACAACATCATGCAACGGGTTCTATTGCGTGAAAATAGGATCGATAAAGGAAAAGAACACTTCTGGATTACCGGCATGAAAATGAGGATTGGAGCGGGAAACGAGACTCGAACTCGCGACCCCGACCTTGGCAAGGTCGTGCTCTACCAACTGAGCTATTCCCGCATTACTGACTAATTATAGTCTGAAACAACATAACCGACTTAAAACTTTGGAGCGGGAAACGAGACTCGAACTCGCGACCCCAACCTTGGCAAGGTTGTGCTCTACCAACTGAGCTATTCCCGCGTCACTGACTTGGCTAATGATAGCCTGAAATAACATACTGATTACAAATCGAAATTTGGAGCGGGAAACGAGACTCGAACTCGCGACCCCGACCTTGGCAAGGTCGTGCTCTACCAACTGAGCTATTCCCGCATATCTTTCAGTATGCCATACCTGATAAAATTCTTCATCGGTACGGGGAGCGCATTATACGAAAAATCGCTGCACTCGCAAGCCCCTTCAACGCAAAAAAACAAACTTTTCGGTCAAATGGCGATTTAATAAACACCAATGCAGATTAATAATCGTCACACTGAGCTTACGTTATCATAGCCAGCAGAGGACAAAATAAAACTTTCTTATTCCGATTGAATAAAATGTTCTCGATAATAAGCTAATTCAGCCACTGATTCGCGAATATCATCCAGTGCCTGATGAGTACTCTGCTTTTTTAATCCCGCCAGGATTTCCGGTTTCCAACGACGGGCTAATTCTTTCAATGTACTGACATCCAGATAACGGTAGTGAAAATAGGCTTCCAGCTCCGGCATATAACGGAATAGGAAACGCCGATCCTGACCAACACTATTACCACAAATAGGTGAAGCCCCCGCGGGAACCCACTCTTCCAAAAATTCAATCGTCGCCTTCTCTGCCGCACGATCATCTATTTTGCTTGCTTTAACACGTTCAACCAACCCACTGCCAGTATGGGTACGCACATTCCATTCATCCATCAGAGCAAGTTGCTCATCAGACTGATAAATCGCAATGACCGGCCCTTCAGCCAGAATATTCAAATTTGCATCAGTGACAATTGTCGCAATTTCAATAATGCGATCCCGCTCTGGATCTAAACCCGTCATTTCCAGATCTATCCAGATAAGATTGTGCTCACTTTTTGACATGTTATATCCTAGGTTGGAGAGATAGTTCTTATTATTGACATCCTCCCCCACTTTCGCACTTCGTGACTCAAGAGGGGGATCCCCGTTAGTGGGCGACGGCTGATCGCTCTGCGTCTGGTTCCTGCTTCAACGGGCGGCCTGATTGCTCCGTCCCTCCACAGGCAAGCACGGCATGCCCTGCCGCTAACATGTTACGAGCGCCGTTTACATCTGCGTTCGCGGTATATCCACACACCTGGCACACGAATTTACTCTGTGACAATCGGTTCTCTTTTGCTGTATGACCGCAACATGCGCACCGCTGGCTGGTGTATGCCGGAGGGACTGCCAGTACCTGACCGCCGCGCCAGCGCTGCTTATATTCTAGCTGACGGCGCATTTCATACCAGCCCTGATCCAGTATCGCGCGATTTAAGCCTGTTTTAGCCCCAACGTTCCTTCCGGGCTGTTCTGCCGTGCCTTTCGCTGACTTCGACATGTTACCGACCTTCAAATCTTCAATCACGATCATCGCGTGGTTTTTGCTTATTTTCGTGGTGGGGCTCAGCGGCTTCTATCTCGACTTGAAACGACACATACCACTGACCCGCTGACTGGCTGATCGTGGCATTTTTGATTTTGCCGTTCACCTCCTGCGGTTGAAGGTTATCGGTGTAAGCTTCCTGTAAGAAGGCGTATTCCGGTGTTTTTTTCCACCCCGTGAGCATGCGGTTTAGTTCAAACGCAGAGGGAAGTTTTCCGCCGGAATCCAGAATGTGTTTTGTTACCTCAAGGCCGTGATCCCAGACAAAACGAGCACACCCGCATAACTGTCGCAAACGCGGCGACTGTTCTTCAGTTGGCTCTAGTCTGAACTTGTAGGCTTTCAGTATTAGCATTATCATTCAGTGTGTGGTCGGTTTATTCTCTATTTTACTGTGCCTTCGGCTAACTTCAATGCAAAAATACAAAATTAATTATTCACGACATTCAGCCTTTCCCGTCGCTGACGTAATGAGTTTCTGAACTTACGCGGAGCATACAGAAAGGCAGTTCTCTGGTCCCGTTCCTACTTTGCGGGTTCATGCGGTGGAGCACCGCTGGAAGTGGTGAAACAATACATTCAACATCAGCGTGGCTGATGATTCTACGGGCTTTTCAAGCCCGTCCAAATTCCCCTCCCGCCTGATGTCGGCGGGAGTACCCTTTGGAGGTAAAGATGGATGGTGTATCATAGCGCTTTTAGAAAATAGCAGCGATAAATATGGAACAAGTGAGGTTCGGTGGCTAAGAATAAATTATCCAAAGGCCAGCAACGGCGGGTACAGGCAAATCATCAGCGCAGACTGAAAAAACAGGATAATAAACCTGAAATGGATGATAGCCAGTTAGGTGAACCTCAGGAGGGGCTGGTTATCAGCCGTTTCGGCCAACATGCTGATGTAGAGGCAGCAGACGGTTCTATACAACGTTGTAATATCCGCAGAACGATCCGCTCATTAGTCACAGGTGATCGGGTGGTATGGCGTCCTTCGCTGCAAACGCAAACAGATGTTAAAGTCAATGGCATTGTTGAAGCGGTTCACGAGCGGACTTCTGTACTGACACGCCCTGACTACTATGATGGCGTTAAACCTATTGCCGCCAACATTGACCAGATAGTTATTGTGTCAGCCATTCTCCCTGAACTTTCACTCAATATTATCGATCGCTACCTTGTTGCCTGTGAAACACTGGGCATTGAGCCATTGATTGTGCTGAATAAAATTGACCTGTTGGACGAAGAAAGCCGTGAATGGGTCGATGAAGTCATGTCCACATACCATAATATTGGTTACAGAGTATTAAAGTTATCAAGCCATACTGGCGAAGGTATGGAAGAATTACTAAAGATGCTCGCAGACAGAATCAGTATCTTCGCCGGTCAGTCTGGAGTGGGTAAATCCAGTTTGCTGAACACGCTCCTGCCGGAAGATGAAGAAAAAATTCTGGTCAATCAGGTTTCAGAAGTTTCCGGTTTAGGTCAACACACCACCACGGCATCCCGCCTTTATCATTTTCCACATGGCGGTGATGTGATTGATTCTCCAGGTGTCCGAGAATTTGGCCTATGGCATTTAACACCAGAACAGATAACTCAGGGTTTCGTCGAATTCCGCGATTATCTGGGAAACTGTAAATTCCGCGATTGTAAACATCGGGATGATCCAGAATGTGCGTTACGGAAAGCAGTAGAAGATAGCAAAATAACTGAAGAACGCTTTGAAAATTATCACCGTATTCTCGACAGCATGGACCAAATTAAACCACGTAAGACGTTTACAGATAACGATAGCTATACCCAATAGATTTCAAGTTGCAGCGCGGCGGCAAGTGAACGCATCCCCAGGAGCATAGATAACGATGTGACTGGGGTAAGTGAACGCAGCCAACAAAGCAGCAACTTGAAAGATGAAGGGTATAACTGACATTAAATAAAAGGACGGGTACAATAGTCCCCTTTTATCTAATTTGCCGATAAAATAACATCCAAGAGGTTGACGTGCTGGATAACATTAAAATCAGGTTGCATCATTTATTGCCTAAACAAGGAATTACGAATCTGGCAGGCTGGTTTGCAAATAAAAAGGCTGGCTGGCTGACTCAATTGGCAATTAAGGCGTTTGCCCGTGTTTATAAAGTGGATATGAATGAAGCGAAGGTGCCTGAGTTTTCTGCCTATACAACATTCAACGAATTCTTTATCCGCCCATTAAAAGAGGATGTTCGCCCGGTTGTCAGCGAAGAACATCAATTAGCACTGCCTGCTGATGGTATTATCAGTCAGTTAGGTAATATCCGGACAGACCAGATACTTCAGGCCAAAGGGCACCACTACACCCTTGAAGCTCTGCTAGCCGGCAATCATCAGTTGGCAGAGATATTCCGTGATGGGCAGTTTGTAACGACTTACTTATCACCAAAGGATTATCACCGTGTACATATGCCCTGCGATGGATTGCTGAAAGAGATGATCTATGTCCCAGGCGATCTGTTCTCTGTCAATCCGTTGACTGCCGCCAACGTGCCAAACCTGTTCGCCCGTAATGAAAGAGTCATCTGCCTGTTTGATACTCAATTTGGGCCAATGATACAGATTCTGGTTGGTGCAACTATCGTCGGCAGTATTGAAATGGCCTGGTGTGGGACGGTTACGCCACCACGGGAAGGTATTATCAAACGCTGGACTTACCCTGAAGCCGGTACAACTGGCGCCGTCTCTTTGAAGAAAGGTGAGGAAATGGGCCGCTTCAAACTAGGTTCTACCGTTATTAACCTGTTCGCAGCAAATCAGGTGCAGCTAGCCGGGAACTTAAGCAGTGGTTCAGCAACCCGCATGGGTGAACTATTAGCCCAAGCGATAATGCCTGAAGAACCTACTGATAACATAAGCTAATCCCCTTCCAAGGAGAGTCCTCTATCGTGCGCCTGATTGTCAGCTTATTGCTTAGCCTGCTCATTATTAGTCCGGTTTTTGCTGCTACTCAACTTGATGAAAACCAGCTCAAACAAGAACTGCAACAAATTGAATCCAGTAAAAATCCGCAGGATGCAGAAGTTGCTCAGGCGCTCCAAGGAGCGCTCAATTGGATTGCTGATACTAAATCTGCTAACGACAGAACACAGAAATATCAGGCTACCATTGATGATTTCCCAAAAATAACCAGAGAGCTTCGTCAAAAGTTACTTGCTGAAAGTGATACTCCCCGCCAGATTCCTGCAAACCAGCCAATCGCAAATCTTGAACAGCAGATTATTCAGATCAGCAGCCGGTTACTGGACCAAGGTGGACAATTACAGCAGGAGCAGGACAAAGGACGGGAAATCAGCGACTCCCTTGGATTATTACCCCAACAACAATCAGAAGCACGACGTCTTCTGACTGAAGCATCCTCTCGCCTTCAATCATTAGAAACACCATCCACTCCGTTAGGAGAAGCCCAATTTGCTTTAGCTCAAGCCGAAGTAAATGCTCACAAAGCTACAGTTAATGAACTGGAAATAGCTCAACTTTCTGCCAATAACCGGCAGGAAATTTCCCGTATGCGAGTTGATCTGTTCAAAAAGCGTTATCAGCGACTTGATCTTGAGCTGCAACAACTCCGCAGCCAACTTAACGCACAACGCCAGCAAAAAGCAGAATTAGCTCTGGAACATACAGAAATGCTGGCAGAACAGAGTGGTCAGCTACCAAAATTTCTGCTTGATGAATTACAACTGAACCGTCATTTATCTCAGGAGTTAAATCAGCAAGCGCAACGAATGAATACCATCGGCTCAAAGCAACGCCAGGCCGCCAGTGATACTATTCAAGTCCGGCAAGCATTGAGTACCATTCGTGAACAGGCCCAATGGCTTGGAGGCTCCACAACGCTAGGAGAAGCCCTTCGAACTCAGCTTGCCCGTTTGCCCGACATGTCTAAACCTCAGCAACTTGACCGGAATATTATCAAATTCAGGGTCGATCGGCTGAAATACGAAGATATGCTGGAACAGTTACAGAAAGAAATAAAACCCGCTCAAGCAAACAACGTTGCACTGACGGCCGAACAAGAGCGGATTTACGATTCCCTGATTCGTACCCGCAAAGAATTACTCAATTCACTATTATCTGGTTATGACAGTGAGATTCTTGAACTAACCAAACTGAAAGTCGCTACCAACCAGCTAAACGATGCACTGACAGAAGTAAAGGAAGCCACCCACCGTTATCTGTTCTGGGTCGCAGATGTTAATCCTGTTTCGCTCGATTACCCTATTAGTGTTGTGCAGGATCTGACCCGCTTATTATCACTGGATACTTTCTCTCAGTTAAGTGGGGCCCTGATAGTCATGCTGACCACTCAGGATACGCTGCTATATCTGCTTGGTGCACTATTTCTTGTCATATTCAGCGTCGGTTCTCTCCGCCACTATCACGCATTTCTTGAGCGCGCGAGTAACCGCATCGGCAAAGTAACATATGATCACTTCTCCCTTACTTTGCGTACCGTATTCTGGTCGGTCATTGTTGCGTTACCTTTGCCAATGCTCTGGTCTGCGATCGGCTATGGGCTGCAAAGCGCCTGGCAGTATCCAATGGCGATCGCCATTGGATATGGCGTCAGTGCAACGACTCCCGTATTATGGATCTTTATGCTGAGTGCGACATTTGCACACCCAAATGGATTATTCATTGCCCATTTTCGCTGGCCGGAAGAACGAGTCAAACGCGCATTGCGATTCTACCAGCTCTCTATCTTTGCCATCGTGCCATTGGTGATGGCATTAATCACTTTCGAACATTACAGTGATCGAGAATTTGCCTCCACACTTGGCAGGCTCTGTTTCCTGATACTGTGCGTCTCCTTAAGCTTGATTACCAGCAGCCTGAAACGGGCAAGAGTCCCGCTCTATCTGGATAAAAATGGCTCCGGTGAAAACGTTGTCAATACTGCTCTCTGGTGGATTTTACTCTCTGCGCCGATAATCGCGGCTCTGGCTTCCATACTGGGCTATTTCAGTACATCGCAGGCATTACTGGGACGTTTGGAGACTTCTGTTGCTATCTGGTTCTTCCTGCTGGTTATTTACCATATTATCCGGCGCTGGATGCTGATTCAGCGGCGCCGGATTGCTTTTGAACGGGCAAAACAGCGGCGGGCGGAAATTCTGGCTCAACGCGCCAAAGGCGAAGATGATTCAACGAGTTCAAGCAGCATCGAAGGTTCCATTGAAGTTGACGAACCCATTATTGACCTGGATGCAATCAGTGCTCAATCCCTGGGATTGGTACGCTCAATTCTGACCATGTTTGCATTGGTTTCACTGATTTTGCTCTGGTCAGAACTCCATTCAGCTTTCTCATTCCTGGAAAATATCCGCCTGTGGGATGTCACCACAACGATAAACAATGTAGAAACAGTTCAACCCATCACAATGGGCTCGGTATTAATCGCCATACTGGTGATTATTATCACAACTCAGCTAGTGCGTAACCTGCCTGCCCTGCTTGAGCTGGCCTTATTGCAGCATCTGGAACTGGCCCCAGGTACCGGCTTTGCCATTACCACACTAACCAAATACACCATTACGCTGATCGGTGGTCTGGTAGGTTTCTCGCTGATTGGCATTGAATGGTCAAAACTGCAATGGCTTGTTGCCGCACTGGGGGTTGGGCTTGGTTTTGGCTTACAAGAAATCTTCGCCAACATCGTTTCTGGCCTGATGATCCTGTTTGAAAAGCCCATCCGTATCGGTGATACCGTCACCATCCGCAATCTGACTGGCAGCATCACCAAGATCAATACACGGGCAACGACGCTTTCAGATTGGGACCGGAAAGAAATTATTGTTCCTAACAAAGCCTTTATCACTGAGCAGTTTATTAACTGGTCATTGTCAGACACCATCACCCGTGTCGTACTGACAATTCCTGCTCCGGCAGAGAATAACAGCGAAAAAATCACCCAAATCCTGTTAAATGCGGCCAAACACAGCTCTCTGATCCTGGATAACCCGGCACCTGAAGTGTATCTGGTTGATCTCCAGCATGGCATTCAGATATTTGAATTACGTATTTATGCCGCTGAAATGGGGCACCGGATGCCTGTCCGCCATGAAGTCCACCAGCTTATTCTGCAAGAATTTCACAAGCATGGTATTACTCTGCCATTCCCGCCATTTCAGGCTAGCATTGATATAATTGGTCAAAACATCCGCAGCGCGACGACCAATATGTCAGGCCGAAACCCACCACGCCAACCGGGTAGTTTATAAAAAGAGAATGAAGAACCGAGCCTCCGTATTTGAATCAACTCACTCTATTTCAGGCAAAGTATTACCTTTTACCGCCATCCTATGCCTGAAATAGACTTTGCGAAGCCATCAATGTCGCCCCACAAGAGGTTTTCATCCCCTCCAGTGCGTACATTTGCCCATTAGAGCTGACTATGCCCGGCGTCCCTTCCACGATGGTTTGATTACCACCACATTTTGGACAGGATACCGGATCCCCAACCCGGGCCGCTTTCTTCCCTAACACATCAAAACCGCCATCACCTGCCAGCACCTTGCCGCCATGCGAAGTCGAATCTCCAACTAAAATAATGGAACGTAACATCTTTTACCCTCTTAACGATGAGTTAAATATTAATTTCAGCTTATGACATCTGACTATCATCGCGCCACAACTTAATTAAGGAAAACCTCCCTAAATCAAACTCTTTGAAATAAATTAAATCATCATGTTACTTAAACACCTATAAAATTTACATTATTGACTGTTTTAAAGTGATATTTACACATCTTTAAAATATCAACCTTGATATTGATTAGATTGAAACATAAATTAACATTAATATTTGAATACAAAAGAGACAAGCGTAAATATGAAAAATTTTGAAGACTTCTACCGAAGAGCACTCTCTCAAATAAAGCAGGATATGCATCACGCGGCACAAGAGCATCCACACCTGGCTCCATTTACCGCCGAATCTGGTGACCCGGATATTCTCCGGGTACTGGAAGGTTTTGCGCTTCTGACTGCGGGTCTTCAGCAAAAAATTGACGATGGTTTCCCTGAAGTGGTTTACCCTCTTTTACGAAAGGTCTGGCCGATACCGTTACACCCTATCCCTTCAACCAGCGTTATCCAGTTAGCTATTCAACCGGGCAGCATGACTGAAGCCACACATATCGCCAAAGGCAGTCAAATTTCCACCAGACAACATAACCCAGCAATGACGTTCAGAACCACCCAAGATATCAGCATTGAGCCGGTCACCTTGATCCATAAAACGCTGACACACAGCGAAAACAAAAGCCTGATATCGCTGACCTTTCAATATCATGGGCAAACGCCCCACTGGAAGACCGGGCCCGTCATACTTTTTCTGGGAGAAGATCAAAAACTGGCGTCTTTACTGACGAAATACCTGGATCAGTCGCTGGACGAGACTTATCTGAAAACATCCCTGGCAGAGAAAGAGATGTGGCTGTCTATCGAGAGCGCTCCACGTATGAAGGAAAATTTGGTACTGCCAAGACCCCATGACTATTTCTGGCCGTTGCAGGTGTTATACGAATACCTCTATCTGCCACACGTTAATGACTTTATGTCATTTGACTTATCGGAGGAGATCTCTGAGCTCCCTTTGGGAGAAGATAAGCAATTTACCCTTATCTTGGAATTCGACTGCAACATTCCCATTGAGGACATTACCCCCGCATTTATTCCCCACTGCGTACCGGTTATCAACTTAGTGTCGACCAGAACAAAACCGATAGCATTTGAAAAAGGCAAATCGCGTTATGTATTGGCAGCAGATGAAATCTTTAGTATTGACAGAATTAAACTCCAATCTGAACCAGAGGAAATCTCTGATGGATCTGACCACCGTGTTCCCCTTATCGACAGCGCGCAACTGACAGCCCACCATTTTGCCGAACCCAGCGACAACATATTGCTTTTTCCCTCTGCCTGGTCGAAACAAGCCTTCACACATTAACCGTCATCAATGACGACACCGGTGAATACTGGGAATTTTACAATATGCCTGGGCACCAGAAGCTCATGTAACATAATGAGGAAAAATCATGAAAACCGGACTCCGCTTTTCCTGCACTATCGGCAACCTGGTGCCCATGACTTTTGCGGTCGTCAATTTTACGTTAGATGAAGCGCTTTCATCATTATTTACCCTGTCTCTGACATTGGCGGCACCGCGTTCAGATATTGATACGGATACCCTTCTGCTCCAAACCGCACAGTTCACCGTCACCCGTGACGATAATCCGCAACGTGAAGTGAAAGGACTGGTTGAAAGTGCGGTTGTTGGGACCACAAACCGGCATCAAACTCTGTATCACCTGACCGTCAGACCAGAAATGTGGCTGCTGACACTCGATCAGGACAGCCGTATCTATCACCAACTCAGCGTTCCCGAGATTTTAAGCAGCATACTGAAACAGAAGAAACTCCGGGCCAATATGCGTTTTAATGACCCGCATTCAGTGCGGGAATACATCACCATGAAAAGGGAATCCTCCTATGATTTCTTTACCCGCCTGGCGGCGGAAGAGGGGATTTTCTTCTGGTTCGCCGATGATGGACTCCATGTGAGCGACAGCCATTTACACATGAGAGCACCGGATACGCTGATCTACAACCCGGATGTCACCAGCGCAATAGCAGAAAATGTTATCTCCAAATGGTCTCTGGGTTCCCACATGCGCCCGGAATCTATCACCCAAAAAGACCGAAATTACCACAACCCCAATTATGCCTTGCAGCATAACGCAACAGATTTTGCAGCAGAGAACAGCACGCCATTTCACATTTTCGAAAGTTACGGGCGTTTTCTGAAAAACAAAGAGGGCATGCCATTTACCCAGTACCGGCTGGAAGCTTTACGTGCCGACAGCAAATCAGGGCAGGCGGACAGCAACTGCATTCGATTAATGCCGGGCAGGATCTTCACATTAACCCACCACCCGATTGACACCATGAATGACCGCTGGCAAGTCGTCTCTTCCCAGCATAAAGGGCATGTGCCCGCCGTTTTGGGTGATGGCGGAGCCGGCACCACCCTCAACTCACAGACCCGGTTTATTCCCGGCCGCAACGACTGGCGTCCGCCCTACCGCTATAAACCCCTGGCTGACGGCGATGAAGTTGCCACGGTTGTCGGGCCGGGCACGGAAGAAATTTATGTGAATAAAGAGGGGGCGGTTCGCGTTCACTTCCACTGGAACCGTTACGACGCGCCTGACGACCAGGCCTCCTGCTGGGTACGGGTGGCACAAGGCTGGAATGGCAATGGATTTGGCTTTCTGGCCACACCGCGAGTCGGCCAGGAAGTGATTATCGCCTATCTCAACGGCGATATTGACCGCCCCATCATTACCGGATGTACCTATAACGCGCTTAACCGTCCGCCGCTGAATTTACCGGCGGAAAAGACCCGCACCACCTTCAGAACCAAAACCCATAAAGGTCATGGCTTCAACGAATTGCGTTTTGAGGATGAAAACGGCAGCGAGGAAGTGTTTATTCATGCTCAACGGGATATGAATACGCAGGTTCTCAGGGATAAAACCACACAGATAAAGCATGATCAAAAAACAGAAGTCGAACATAACCGTACCACCATAATTAAAAACGATGATGATGAAGCCGTGCAGGGCTTACAGACGCTGGAAGTCGGTCAAAATCAAACGGTGACCATTAAAGGTCAGCAAGCCATTTCAATTGGTAAAAGCCATCAATTTAACGTCACCGATAACCAGCAAATTACCGTGGGTAAACATATCACGGTGCACTCGGAAAGCGGGCAAATCACGATTGGGAACGCAGGCGGGCAGATAGTCATTGATCCGATGGGGAATATCCGTATCGAAGGGGTCAGTATCACTATGGCTGACCATATCACCGGTAAGAAATCCGCCGATGCGCTGTTTGACTACTCCGCCCGCTATACCCTGCGAAGTGAGCAGACCGGTAAGCCGTTGGTGAATACCCTCTATACCATCACCACCGCCGGCGGGCAGGTCCTCTCCGGTAAAACCGACGCGCTGGGCAGAACCGTAACCGTTCAGAGTGCGGCTGAAGAAAATCTGCAACTGGATCCGCCAGAAGCCCCACCGAAACCGAAGAAAACCTTATACCGGGTCAGTGGTAACACACCGGTAGAGTATGTTATGGAGTTTAAGGAGAAATAAGTATGACAATATCCAACAGCGGCAACTTATGTCCGGCCGTCACCTCAATTAATTGCACGATGGAAATAGGGGTTTTTCCCGCCGATGAAGACCCCTGCTACCTGGCAGAAAAAGCCGAATACGCCCTGCGGCTGCCGGCAATGATTGTCACTAAGCAAGGCACCATTCGTTTTCTTAATCAAATCATTATGAGTGGGTTGATTAAGGTTGAAGAGCTTAAACATAACTTTTTATGGTCCTATAAAGCAGAAGTAGTGTTTGCCATCCGAGGGAAGAAGGATGTTCCTCTGCCCATGCTAGCAACCAGTCAAGACTCTAAGCAGCATTATGGTGATAATTTACCACAATCCAGTAACCCGTTTACCCGGCCTTCTGCCACCGATGTGAAAAAATTTGGTGTTAAGCGTATTCGACGCCCCGATATTATTCTGGTTAAAGAGGAGGCTCTCCGCTGGCCGGGCAGAAATGCCACCTATTTTGATGGTTCCGTGCATCCCGATAATCTGAAGATGTTGATTGAAGTAAAATTTCCGGGGGATGTTCTCTCTGACAATCAGGAACAAGATTATATCCAGATTGCGACCGAAGACCGCTTTGGTGTAATGCGTGTCATCGATAACCGCACCGAGGAGCAAAAACAGTATGATGAAGCGTGGCGAAAACATTATCAACCCAGTTCACAACACTACAAAAATCCGATACCACTGGCCCCCCTGCCGCCCAGTTCACCTTCTGATGATGACGCCTTACCTGCTCCCACGCCTCCCGAAGAGGGCGTGCCGGGGACTATTCCGCAACCGCTGACAAAAAACCTGCCGCTTGTCAGTACCGCCCCCTGGTCTTTTTTACCCAGCTATGAAGACTGGGTCATTCTCGGGCAGGAAGTCTCTGGCCTGACAGAACAGGGGTTAGATTACATCCGTAACAGTACCCGTGAACTCCTTGCCCAGTTTGGGGCATGGTTCAATGAAGCCGGTAAATGGGTATGTGAAGAGATCATTGACCCGATAACCCATCAGGCCAGTTACGCTTTTTCCTGGGTCAGTGAACAAACGGGGAAAATCGTAACCTGGACGGAGAGTGAGATAAAAGCCCGGTGGCAAACCGTGCAACAGGGCTCAGATATCACCCTGGAAGAGCTCAAAAACATGAGCTGGCTGCAAATATTAAAAGAGGTGGGTGAGGGAATGCTGGAAGTGGTTGTCATTATTGCCGGCGTTGCGGTTGTTATCCTTGTCACCCTTGTCGTTGCTGCGGCGCTGATTGCACTGGTGGAAATTTTAGCTGCCGCCGCCGCAGTCAGCGCCGCAGCGTTAGCTGCCGTCCTGGCAATATTGGCGAGTGTCACATTCGCCACCGCCTCATAATTCACGGAGAACATGATGGAAACATTAGATTACTTTTCCCAGTTGAGATCACAACTGCCCTCTTTCCTTTTTATTAATGGTGATGAACTGACCGTTTCCCGCCTGGGTCTCTCAATTACCCTGTTTTTTAAACAGGGCTACACGCTGGAGAAAAAGCAACGCATTCTGGCCTGCTACCGGCGCTTTCGGGAGGAGTTTGGTACTCATCTACGTTTTCATGCTCATGAGCTGAAGGGGTTAAAAAAATATTCACCGGAAAATATTGCTAAGGTGGAAGAAAGTATTCTTAATCAGAAAAAGAATCAGCCCTCTAGCTGGGTAGTCAGTGACGCTAAAAATATTTATGAAGCCCCTCATTATCTGATGCGTTACCTAGATTCCGATGAAGCTGATGGTGATGACAGTAGCTCTTACCTAAGCCTGACACTGCCCTGGGATTATCTGAAAGAGCAAGACGGCATGGTTCGTTTTATAGCATGGCTGGATTTTCTGTGTGAACAGCTCGAACCCGACAGTGGGGACTGTGGCTACAGCCTGGTCATCCCTAGAGATTACCATGACTACTTTCCCTTGGAGTACCAGTTAGCGCAACGTTACCCTTCCTTGCAAGTGAACTCGGCGGTTCATACTGCGGTATTACAGTATGAACATTCCATCCGTAGTATTAACTGGATCACCCTGCTGTCCAAACGCTTTGTAGGACGTCTGGGGGGGGAACATTGGATACGTAAAACACTGGCTCGTTACCCGGATGTGGTCATTAGTCCTTACTCCAATGGTCTGATGATACGGGTGGGTCAATACCCAGATCTGACACCGCTGCCGGGCAGTGTTCCGGAGAGTTATTTTGCCATTAACCAGCTGATACGCCCGATACGAGTGATCCCCCGTGAAGGTCATTCTCTGCATTTTTATGGAGAGGGTCATTTTACGACAGCTTCCACACAAGCCTGGTATGCCCGCTATGACCGTGGCCCTTTGCATATAACCCCGGTGAGAAGCGGCGAACCGATGCTGGTCAGCGGATTCTGGCGAACCGACAGCCAGCCTGACAAACAGTATTTCTTTGTTCAGGGCGCGACTGCCTTTGATATTCAGGGCGCGGAACCGGGAACAACGGTATGGCATCTGATACGAGAAGCAGAAAATAGGAATGAGTAAAGAATGAGAAACAGTCGATGAAAAAGAGACACTGGAAGAAGAGGACGCGCTGGAATTCCAGTTTTTCAGTGAAATCCTCTCCGGTCTGCTCGGCAATCTGCAATCCTCCCTACCCGGCCAACAGGTTTTGGCAAAACTTGCCGCCAAAGAGTCGGACAGCAACGGGGATGGCAACTTCTGGCGCACCATTACCGGCAGTGTTATCACCGTGCTGAATAACGACAAAGTCAAATCACCGATGCTTGCAAGCCAGTTTATTCGCGGGATCTTTGTGACTCCATTCAGAACTCCCCACTACCGGGAAGGAAAAATCAATTATATTGAAATTAACCGCCGCAAATATATCCCTGATACCTTCCGTAATACCAAATTCAGGGAAGCTCAGGAACAGGCCAAATTGACCCTGAATGGCGATACAGCAACACTGGAAGTAGTAGTCCCTGAAACAATGGGCGTTTATTCCCGCAGTAGCGAGCTGTACTGGTACTATGAACAATCGACAAATGTTATTGCCCCTATGCGCTATTTCCAGGGAGAAGAACCGACAGCAGAAAATACCATTAAAGGCAGTTTTGACGGAGAACGTACTCTATGAAGCAACAACTCAAAAATTTACTCAAAAAATGGTTTCCCACTATCCACCCACTGCCAGCCAAACGGCTGGCCCGTTGGGAAAAAGAACTTCTGGCAGTACCACCAGATATTAAGGATTCAGAAACCATTAAACACGTGGAAATACTGGACCGCCTTAATGATAAGGAGTATTGAGTCAAAACATCCGCAGCGCGACGACCAATATGTCAGGCCGAAACCCACCACGCCAACCGGGTAGTTTATAAAAAGAGAATGAAGAACTGAGCCTCCGTATTTGAATCAACTCACTCTATTTCAGGCAAAGTATTACCTTTTACCGCCATCCTATGCCTGAAATAGACTTTGCGAAGCCATCAATGTCGCCCCACAAGAGGTTTTCATCCCCTCCAGTGCGTACATTTGCCCATTAGAGCTGACTATGCCCGGCGTCCCTTCCACGATGGTTTGATTACCACCACATTTTGGACAGGATACCGGATCCCCAACCCGGGCCGCTTTCTTCCCTAACACATCAAAACCGCCATCACCTGCCAGCACCTTGCCGCCATGCGAAGTCGAATCTCCAACTAAAATAATGGAACGTAACATCTTTTACCCTCTTAACGATGAGTTAAATATTAATTTCAGCTTATGACATCTGACTATCATCGCGCCACAACTTAATTAAGGAAAACCTCCCTAAATCAAACTCTTTGAAATAAATTAAATCATCATGTTACTTAAACACCTATAAAATTTACATTATTGACTGTTTTAAAGTGATATTTACACATCTTTAAAATATCAACCTTGATATTGATTAGATTGAAACATAAATTAACATTAATATTTGAATACAAAAGAGACAAGCGTAAATATGAAAAATTTTGAAGACTTCTACCGAAGAGCACTCTCTCAAATAAAGCAGGATATGCATCACGCGGCACAAGAGCATCCACACCTGGCTCCATTTACCGCCGAATCTGGTGACCCGGATATTCTCCGGGTACTGGAAGGTTTTGCGCTTCTGACTGCGGGTCTTCAGCAAAAAATTGACGATGGTTTCCCTGAAGTGGTTTACCCTCTTTTACGAAAGGTCTGGCCGATACCGTTACACCCTATCCCTTCAACCAGCGTTATCCAGTTAGCTATTCAACCGGGCAGCATGACTGAAGCCACACATATCGCCAAAGGCAGTCAAATTTCCACCAGACAACATAACCCAGCAATGACGTTCAGAACCACCCAAGATATCAGCATTGAGCCGGTCACCTTGATCCATAAAACGCTGACACACAGCGAAAACAAAAGCCTGATATCGCTGACCTTTCAATATCATGGGCAAACGCCCCACTGGAAGACCGGGCCCGTCATACTTTTTCTGGGAGAAGATCAAAAACTGGCGTCTTTACTGACGAAATACCTGGATCAGTCGCTGGACGAGACTTATCTGAAAACATCCCTGGCAGAGAAAGAGATGTGGCTGTCTATCGAGAGCGCTCCACGTATGAAGGAAAATTTGGTACTGCCAAGACCCCATGACTATTTCTGGCCGTTGCAGGTGTTATACGAATACCTCTATCTGCCACACGTTAATGACTTTATGTCATTTGACTTATCGGAGGAGATCTCTGAGCTCCCTTTGGGAGAAGATAAGCAATTTACCCTTATCTTGGAATTCGACTGCAACATTCCCATTGAGGACATTACCCCCGCATTTATTCCCCACTGCGTACCGGTTATCAACTTAGTGTCGACCAGAACAAAACCGATAGCATTTGAAAAAGGCAAATCGCGTTATGTATTGGCAGCAGATGAAACCTTTAGTATTGACAGAATTAAACTCCAATCTGAACCAGAGGAAATCTCTGATGGATCTGACCACCGTGTTCCCCTTATCGACAGCGCGCAACTGACAGCCCACCATTTTGCCGAACCCAGCGACAACATATTGCTTTTTCCCTCTGCCTGGTCGAAACAAGCCTTCACACATTAACCGTCATCAATGACGACACCGGTGAATACTGGGAATTTTACAATATGCCTGGGCACCAGAAGCTCATGTAACATAATGAGGAAAAATCATGAAAACCGGACTCCGCTTTTCCTGCACTATCGGCAACCTGGCGCCCATGACTTGACTTTTGCGGTTGTCAATTTTACGTTAGATGAAGCGCTTTCATCATTATTTACCCTGTCTCTGACATTGGCGGCACCGCGTTCAGATATTGATACCGATACCCTTCTGCTCCAAACCGCACAGTTCACCGTCACCCGTGACGATAATCCGCAACGTGAAGTGAAAGGACTGGTTGAAAGTGCGGTTGTTGGGACCACAAACCGGCATCAAACTCTGTATCACCTGACCGTCAGACCAGAAATGTGGCTGCTGACACTCGATCAGGACAGCCGTATCTATCACCAACTCAGCGTTCCCGAGATTTTACACAGCATATTGAAACAGAAGAAACTCCGGGCCAATATGCGTTTTAATGACCCGCATTCAGTGCGGGAATACATCACCATGAAAAGGGAATCCTCCTATGATTTCTTTACCCGCCTGGCGGCGGAAGAGGGGATTTTCTTCTGGTTCGCCGATGATGGACTCCATGTGAGCGACAGCCATTTACACATGAGAGCACCGGATACGCTGATCTACAACCCGGATGTCACCAGCGCAATAGCAGAAAATGTTATCTCCAAATGGTCTCTGGGTTCCCACATGCGCCCGGAATCTATCACCCAAAAAGACCGAAATTACCACAACCCCAATTATGCCTTGCAGCATAACGCAACAGATTTTGCAGCAGAGAACAGCACGCCATTTCACATTTTCGAAAGTTACGGGCGTTTTCAGAAAGACAAAGAGGGCGTACCATTTACCCAATACCGGCTGGAAGCTTTACGTGCCGACAGCAAATCAGGGCAGGCGGACAGTAATTGTATTCGATTAATGCCGGGCAGGATCTTCACATTAACCCACCACCCGATTGACACCATGAATGACCGCTGGCAAGTCGTCTCTTCCCAGCATAAAGGGCATGTCCCTGCCGTTTTGGGTGATGGCGGAGCCGGCACCACCCTCAACTCACAGACCCGGTTTATTCCCGGCCGCAACGACTGGCGTCCACCCTACCGCTATAAACCCCTGGCTGACGGCGATGAAGTTGCCACGGTTGTCGGGCCGGGCACGGAAGAAATTTATGTGAATAAAGAGGGGGCGGTTCGCGTTCACTTCCACTGGAACCGTTACGACGCGCCTGACGACCAGGCCTCCTGCTGGGTACGGGTGGCACAAGGCTGGAATGGCAACGGATTTGGCTTTCTGGCCACACCGCGAGTCGGCCAGGAAGTGATTATCGCCTATCTCAACGGCGATATTGACCGCCCCATCATTACCGGATGTACCTATAACGCGCTTAACCGTCCGCCGCTGAATTTACCGGCGGAAAAGACCCGCACCACCTTCAGAACCAAAACCCATAAAGGTCATGGCTTCAACGAATTGCGTTTTGAGGATGAAAACGGCAGCGAGGAAGTGTTTATTCATGCTCAACGGGATATGAAGACGCAGGTTCTCAGGGATAAAACCACACAGATAAACCATGACCAGAAAACAGAAGTTGAACATAACCGTACCACCATTATTAAAAACGATGATGATGAAGCGGTGCAGGGCTTACAGACGCTTGAAGTCGGTCAAAATCAAACGGTGACCATTAAAGGTCAGCAAGCCATTTCAATTGGTAAAAGCCATCAATTTAACATCACCGATAACCAGCAAATTACCGTGGGTAAACATATCACGGTGCACTCGGAAAGCGGGCAAATTACGATTGGGAACGCAAGCGGGCAGATAGTCATTGATCCGATGGGGAATATCCGTATCGAAGGGGTCAGTATCACCATGTCTGACCATATCACCGGTAAGAAATCCGCCGATGCGCTGTTTGACTACTCCGCCCGCTATACCCTTCGAAGCGAGCAAAGCGGTAAACCACTGGCGCATACCCGCTATACCATTACCACCGCTGGCGGTCAGACCCTTTCCGGTAAAACTGACACGCTGGGCAGAACTGTAACCGTACAGAGTGAGGCAGAAGAAAATCTGCAACTGAATTCACCGGAAACCCCACCGAAACCGAAGCAAACCTTATATCAGGCCAGTGATAACACACCGGTAGAACATGTTATGGAATTTACGGAGAAATAAGTATGGCAATATCCAACAGCGGCAAGATGTGCCCGGCAGTGACCTCAATTAACTGTACGATGGAAATAGGCATCTTTCCCGCCGATGAAGATCCCTGTTATCTGGCGAGAAAAGCCGAATATGCCTTGCGTCTGCCGGCAATGATTATCACCCGGCTGGGTGCTATTCGCTTTCTTAATCAAGTCATTATGAGTGGATTGATTAAGGTTGAGGAACTTAAACATGACTTTCTGTGGCCCTATAAAGCGGAAGTGGTGTTTGCTATCCGAGGAGAGCAAGATGTCCCCTTACCCATGCTGGCGACCAGTCAAGACTCTAAGCAACGTTATGGTGATAATTTACCGCAATCCAGTAATCCGTTTGCCCGACCTTCTGCCGAAGACGCGGAGAAATTTGGGGTTGTTAGTATCCGTCGGCCCGATATTATTCTGGTTAAAGAGGAGGCTCTCCGCTGGCCGGGCAGAAATGCCACTTACTTTGATGGTTCTGTACACCCTGATAATCTGAAAATGTTGATTGAGGTAAAATTTCCGGGGGATAAACTCGCCGAAGATCAAGAAATAGATTATATCCAGATTGCGACCGAAGACCGCTTTGGTGTAATGCGTGTCAGCGATAACCGCACCGAGGAACAAAAACAGTATGATGAAGCGTGGCGAGAACACTATCAACCCGGTTCACAACACTATAAAAATCCGATACCACTGGCTCCCCTACCGCCCAGTTCGCCTCCTGATGAGGAAGCTTTACCCATTCCTCCAGAAGAGGGCGTGCCGGGCACTATTCCGCAACCCCTGACAAAAAATCCACCGCTTCTCAGCACTTCCCGCTGGTCGTTTTTACCCAGCTATGAAGACTGGGTTGTCCTCGGGCAGGAGGTGGCCGGGCTGGCTGAAAATGGGTTGAATTATGTCCGCGACAGTACCCGTCAGCTCCTTGCCCAGTTTGGTATCGGGTTCAATCAAGCCGGTAAATGGGTATGTGAAGAGATTATTGACCCGATAAGCCATCAGGTCAGCTACGCGTTTTCTTGGGTCAGTGAACAAACGGGGAAAATCGTGACCTGGACGGAGAGTGAGATAAAAGTCCAGTGGCAAACCGTGCAACAGGGCTCAGATATCACCCTGGAAGAGCTGAAAAACATGAGCTGGATGCAAATATTAAAAGAGGTGGGTGAAGGCATGCTGGAAGTGGTTGTGATTGTTGCCGGCGTTGCCGTTGTTATCCTTGTCACCCTTGCCGTCGCTGCTGCGCTGATTGCACTGGTGGAAATTTTAGCCGCTGCCGCCGCGGTGAGCGCCGCCGCGTTAGCTGCCGTCCTGGCCATATTGGCGAGTGTGACATTCGCCACTGCCTCATAATTCACGGAGAAAATGATGGAAACTGTAGATTACTTTGCCCAACTGAGATCACAACTGACCTCTTTTCTTTTTATCAATGGTGATGGACTGACCGTTTCCCGCCTGGGACTCTCGATTACCCTGTTTTTTAAACAGGGCTACACTCAGGAGAAAAAGCAACGCATTCTGGCCTGCTATCGCCGCTTTCGCGAAGAGTTTGGCACTCAGCTGCGTTTTCATAGCCATTCACTGAAAGGGTTAAGCAAATATTCACCGGAAAATATTATTAAGATAGAGGAAGGCATTCTCGCCAGGAAAAAAAACCAGCTCTGTGGCTGGGTCGTTAGTAATGCTAAAAATGAAGATGAAGCACCTAATTATCTGATGCGTTACCTGGATTCCGATGAGGATGATGGTGACGATAGTAGCTCCTACCTGAGTCTGGTGCTGCCCTGGGATTATCTGAAAGAACCAGACGGCATGGTTCGTTTTATGGCATGGCTGGACTTTCTGTGTGAACAGCTCGAACCCGACAGTGGAGACTGTGGCTACTGTCTGGTCCTGCCCAAAGATTACTATGACTACTTTCCTTTAGAGTACCAACTGGCGCAACGTTACCCTTCCCTGCAAGTGAACTCCGCAGTGCATACAGCCAAATTACAGTATGGTCATTCCATCCGTGGCATTAACTGGATCACCCTGCTGTCCAAACGCTTTGTCGGACGTCTGGGCGGCGAAGTCTGGATACGCAAAACACTGGCTCGTTACCCAGATGTGGTCATTAGTCCTTACTCCAATGGCCTGATGATACGGGCGGGTCAATACCCAGATCTGACACCACTGTCGGGCAGTGTCCCGGAGAGTTATTTTGCCATTAATCAGCTGATACGCCCGATACGAGTGATCCCTCGTGAAGGTCATTCACTGCATTTTTATGGTGCCGGTCATTTCGATGATATTTCCACACTGGCCTGGTATGCCCGCTATGACCGGGGCCCTCTGCATATAACCCCGGTGAGAAGCGGCGAACCGATGCTTGTCAGCGGATTCTGGCGAACCGACAGCCAGCCTGACAAACAGTATTTCTTTGTTCAGGGCGCGACTGCCTTTGATATTCAGGGCGCGGAACCGGGAACAACGGTATGGCATCTGATACGAGAAGCAGAAAATAGGAATGAGTAAAGAATGAGAAACAGTCGATGAAAAAGAGACCCTGGAAGAAGAGGACGCGCAGGAGTTCCAGTTTTTCAGTGAAATCCTCTCCGGTCTGCTCGGCAACCTGCAATCTTCCCGGCCCGGCCAGCAGGTTTTGGCAAAACTTGCCGCCAAAGAGTCGGACAGCAACGGCGATGGCAACTTCTGGCGCACCATTACCGGCAGTGTTATCACCGTGCTGAATAACGACAAAGTCAAATCACCGATGCTTAAGAGCCAGTTTATTCGCGGCGTCGATAATATTCTGCTGGGCATGGGGACATTTTTGGCCACCGTCTGTGCTGATCCCGGTCAGGCGATTCATCAGGGGGCAAATTACGTCCGGCAACTTCCCCAGCAAGCCATTGACCGGATAACCCAACAATTTGTTCCCGCCCTGCTCTCCACACTGGGCGTGGTAATTGAACCGGATGGCCGGGTGGCGCTCAGTGAACAGAGTTATCAGGAAGTGCTTAAACGGCTGGAATCAAAAGCCCATCGTCACCTTCCTGACCCGGCAGTGCGGACACAGGCTATTGGGGAGCGGATCATTAACTGGAGCAAACGTCTGGGATCACTCGGCGACAAACCGGTGATAACCTTGCCGGAAGTTAAGACCCTTGCAGACTCGCCGGTTCAGCTTTTTACCTTAGACGGGGCCGGTAAACCGTCCATTGGCTTACTGTTTGACTCCTCACTGACCGGCGTCAGCCTGTTTCTGAATGCCTTTACCCTGGCGGATGTGGCGATGCAGACAGAATATGCCCGCAACAACCCGTTACAACCCGGACCTTCCTATATGAGTCTGCTGCGCTTTAGTACCGCGGTGATTGGTATGAGTGCCGATTTGACTTCCCTCGGTTCGACGCTGGCAAGTAAAGTGAATTCCCCAATAGTCAAGGTGCTGATGAGCAACATAAAAGTACCTGCCGTCAATGTGGCTGTAGTCAATCAGTTCTCCCGGGTTGCCGGCACTGTCGCAGGCTATTTAGGGGCGCTGGTCTCCTTCTATGATGCCAGTAATGCTTTCAGAGTGGGTAATAACGTAGAAGGTTATAGCCTGGTAGCAATAGGGACAGGTTCTACCATCTTAACAACAGCAGTCCTAATCGGAGCGGCGGCAGGCACCTTCCTGACCGGCGGCGTACTCACTGCAATAGTCGTCGGGGCCAGTTTGCTTATCGGTGGCAGCATTGTTCAAGCCAACAGTGCCTGGTCAGATTTGGAGAAAGTACTGAATAACTGTTTTTGGGGGGCGGCAAATAAATATGCTTTTTGGGGGGATGAAAGAAGACCTGAAATTTCATTGCAATTAGAAATAGCCAGAGAAATGAACAATGACACCCAAAATCATTTCGTTATCGAAAACCAAGAGTTTTTAAATCTGTTTATTCAGCCACAACTTAAAATACACAGAGAATATAGAAAAACTACCTATCAATTTACCTTACCTGCCTTCCAGATGGGTATTTCAGAAATATATAGACTTTTCGTTAAAGAAAATGAAATATACTATCTCGGAGCACAAATTATCCCTGTCACCATTAACCGTCGCCAGTATACGCGAGATACTGTTCGTGATGCCATATTTGAGGTAGCACAAGAACAGGCTAAACTGACTCTGAATGGCAATACAGCTACACTGGAAATAGTCACGACAGAAGGGAGAGAAATAAACCCTTATCGCAGCAAGCTATATTGGTATTATCAACAATCAGACAATGTTATTGCTCCTTTGCGCTATTTATGGGGAGAAAAACCGACAGCAGAAAATACCATTTTGTTTTTCCAAATAATCACCTCCTTTTTCAGAACTTAAATCCTGCTCAATTAACTGTTTTATCCATTTTTTATTGCATTATTTTTAGGGTTTTCTTCATAAAATAACAACGAGAAAGCCCTTAAATACCCATCTATTCGGATAATATTCTTTTACGTACTGATTTCTTTTCAACTCGCTATTAATGGTTGATGGTTTTCGATTAGATTAACTCTCATTCTGAAAAGTTGAATTTATTTAGATCCGCCCTTTTATATAAAATCTTTACTACCTCTGCATTCGTACTTTTAAATTATTATGGCAGGTTAGGTAAATATATGATGCACAAGCTTTAAACGTTATTAAAAGTCATTATTTTAACTTATGATTTTAATCAGGGTAAAGTTTTCACTGTTATTTTTACCATTTTTAACGCCTGCTTTTTATGAAATTTAACCATCATCGAATATCGTGCTTTATCTTTAACGAAAGCTAATCATACCTGTTTTTTATTTCTACTGACTCTGTTTTTCCCTTTTTTCATCACCGTCATATTGTTTACGATAAGGTTTATTGGCAATCCTAAGCGGTTTTCATCTGTCCCTGACTTTATTTTGTCTTCATAAATCAGTAAATAAATGGCCTGATGAGATAAAAACATCCCTGTTTGTTTTCTCGGATAATCACCTCCTTTTTCAAGGCTTAAATCCTGTTAAATTAACCGTTTCATCCATTTTTCTATTACATTATTTTTATAGTTTTATCCATACAATAATGACGAAAAATCACCTAAATGCCAGCCTAGTAAAATACTATCCTTCTGCATACTGATTTATTTTCAACTTTCTATTAATGGTTAATGATTTTTGATTAAATGAAATTAATTCTCTTTCTGAAAAGTCGCATTTATTTAAACCCACCATTTATACAAAATCCTTAATATCTCTGTATTCACTCTCTTAAATAATCATAGCAGATTATGTAAATGCAAAATAAACCGAGTATATAATCGCTGATAAATAAATTAAAAATAGCAGGGAATAACCTGCTTCTAGTCATTTTATACCCCTTAAAAATCCGGCATTAATCGGAAACCTATTTTTTAACTCTTGGCTGATAGATAACTGAATTAATCACCGATAAAAAGAAGCTTGCAATCTCCCCAAAAGGGAAATGCAAGCAAAAAGAGAAATCAAGAAATGTTAAAAGATGAGCAGTGAGTACAGCAATTTTCACTCCGAGGATTTTCTTATTTTTTAATTAAAAACTCATCTAATAAATGGCCTTCATTAAGCAGTTTTTGTAAACCTAATGGTCTTTTTCCATTTCCTGACCAGTATTTAATCTCCCCATTTTCATTAAACTGATACTTCGGTTTTCTCGTTTTTCCTTTTCCTGTATTTGATTTTTTAGGTTTAAAACCAAAGAGGGTAATAGGTATGTTAATGGTATTAATATCAAAGCCCATTTCTTCAATAATTTTTAATATTTCTAAACGTTTTTGTTCTTTTTCTTCTATTTCTAATCTGGCTAATCTAGAGGATTCCCGGCTTTCGTCAACGATTACCTCTAGTTTTTGGTAAACGTCTTCCAGCCAATCAAAATCTTTTGTTTGAGCAAATTTTCTTAACGTGGTTAATCCTGTTAAATATTTTGATACAATCTCATATTCTTGTTCTTTGGTTAATTCTGTCATTTTGTCACCTTGTTAATATATTTAAAATCCGTTTTTCCTGATGTTTTCTCTTTCAATGTCAGTATATCACCGAATTTTTTACCTACTTAAAAAAATCCTTAATCATTTCTGTTTTACCTTTAATAATTAAAGTTTTTACCTGTTTATTCGTAATACACTAGCCCTTTTTTCAGATTTTAAAACCACACTGATTTTGTCTCAAAGCAATAGCCTCACGGATAAATCCGAAATCAATGGCGGTATTGATTTTACGAACCAGATGATTATGAAAAATAAGATTTTCAAGCGAATCCTTTTCAAAAAGAAAAGTTTTTAGAGGGGTATTCTTAACATGGCGGCAAGCTCCGTTTAGTGAACGGAACTTAATTAACACAAAGTGCCGGATAAATAACCAGCACTTCGTCAGTCATCTGAGCGCCAATAGCGCTCAATTATAACTGAGCAATCAAACCTGATACATTTTGCATAAATAGCGGGAAACAGCATCATCTGCATTTGAACCAATCACATCCATATCCGGCAAAATATCTCTCAGGCGTTGGTGAGCATCCCGCATAATGCAGCCCTTACCAGCCATCGTCAGCATTTCCATATCGTTCATTCCATCACCAAAAGCTATGCAATCACTGAGTTTATAGCCCATAGATTTAGCTACCTGTTCAAGGGCATGACCTTTGGAAACGCCACCAGCCATGACCTCCAGACAATTACGTAACGAGAAACTGACATTCACCCTGTCGCCCCAACGTGCGTTGATTGCCTCCTCCAATATGAGCAATAGATCATGATCTTCACAGGTAAAATAAACTTTACACACACCATCAGTCTTAAAATTATCACGCTCAAAAAGCCGATAATGAAATATTGACTCCTGGAAAAATTCGTCCTGCTCAGGGCTTTCACGATTCATATACCAATCATCATGACGGTAATAATTGGTCAGAATATCAGGGTTATCAAACTCCATCAGACACAAGTCATGCACAATATCAGGATCAACATTGTGGCTGAAAACCAGTTCACCCGCGGTATTATGTACCCTGGCTCCATTGGAGGTGATCATATAGGCATCAATACCAAGCCCATCGCGGATTTGGGAAACATCCACGTGATGACGGCCGGTAGCAAAAATAAAATGGATGCCTTTGTTTGTAAGTAGATTAAGAGTTTCCTTGGTGTAAGACGTTAATTTGTGATCAGGAGACAGCAAAGTACCGTCTAAATCTGAAGCAACAATGTGATACATAGTTATCGTTCCTAATAATTGAATCAATTCTGGTCAAAAAAGTCACAAGCAGGTCTGGGTGGAGTAGTTTTCGTTTACAATATCAAACACCACTGACCGCGCAATCGCTTCATATTTCAGTTGTGTTTTGAGCATCGCCCAGCCCGCGTCTAACACGCTCTTTGCCAGTCTAGTTTTGGCTAACTGGCTGCTGCTCACGTTGCCTACAAGTTAGCAAAAGCAGAAAACTGTATCTCACGATTAAGCCAGCTCTCTTTCAACATTTCGGGCTTCATAAATCATCTCCAAGCTATTCACACTCCTCCAGATGTTTACAGATCAAAGCCATAAAAACGCTACCAAAACGTTCTAGTTTTCGTTGTCCTACCCCGTTGATTAATAACATTTCTTCAGCCGTAACCGGGCATTGCTCTGACATTTCAATCAGCGTAACATCGTTAAATACAACAAAAGGCGGGATATTATCTTCGTCAGCAATAGATTTCCGTAATTTACGCAGCTTGGCAAACAATTTGCGATCATAATCGCCACTATATGATTTACTTTGCTGGCTACGCCCTTTCAGGTTCTGTATCCGTGGAACAGCCAGTTTCAGCGGAACTTCACCACGTAATACTGGCCGCGCAGCTTCTGTTAATTGTAATGCTGAATAATTGGCAATGTTTTGACTGATAAAGCCTAAGTGAATAAGCTGCCTCAACACGCTAACCCAGTGCTCCTGGCTTTGATCTTTACCAATGCCGTAAACCGGTAAACGATCATGCCTTATATCGCGGATACGCTGATTATTCGCGCCTCTGAGCACTTCAACAATATAACCGATACCAAAACGCTGACCAACCCGGTAAACACAGGAGAGCGCTTTTTGTGCATCCACCAAGCCATCATAATTTTTCGGTGGATCAAGGCAGATGTCACAGTTGCCGCAGGCGGTTTGTTGGCTTTCACCAAAATAGTTCAATAACACTAGGCGGCGGCAAGTTTGCGCTTCGGCAAAGGCTCCCATCGCATTAAGCTTATGTCGTTCAATATCTTGCTGTGTGTCAGCGGTTTTCTCTTCCAGACAGCGGCGAAGCCATACCATATCAGCCGGATCATAGAACAGCACCGCTTCCGCAGGTAAACCATCACGTCCGGCACGCCCTGTTTCCTGATAATAGGATTCGATATTACGTGGAATATTAAAGTGAACCACGAACCGAACATTGGGTTTATTAATACCCATGCCAAATGCCACGGTCGCTACCACAACCTGTAAATCATCACGTTGAAATGCATCCTGTACCCGGGCGCGTTGGCTATTATCTAACCCGGCATGGTATGGTGCAACACTCAAGCCACGTTTTTGTAAACGTTCAGATATCTCTTCAACTTTATTGCGGCTATTGCAGTAAATGATGCCGCTTTTACCTTTCTGACCACGGATAAATAACCATAATTGATCTAATGGCTTGTATTTTTCTATCAAGGTATAACGGATATTGGGGCGATCAAAACTGCTGATATGAATAAGCGGATTATCGAGATTCAGTAACCGGGCAATATCATTGCGGGTAGTTTCATCAGCGGTCGCCGTCAACGCAATGACAGGTAATGTTGGAAAGCGTTGCCTGAGCTGTCCCAGCGCCCGGTATTCAGGCCGGAAATCATGGCCCCATTGTGAAATACAATGGGCTTCATCCACAGCCAACATAGCAGGTCGCCATTCCAAAAGCTGTTCAAGGAAGTTATCCATCATTAAGCGTTCAGGAGCGATATACAGCAATTTGATCATGCCCTGACGGCAACGCCGGATCACATCCATCTGCTCTTCACGGGCCTGAGTTGAATTCAGACAATCAGCCGCGACACCATTCGCCCTTAGTTGATCCACCTGATCTTTCATTAAAGAGATCAAGGGAGAAACAACCAAGGTTAATCCTTCCTGCACCAGTGCCGGAATTTGGTAACACAATGATTTGCCACCACCCGTCGGCATAATGACCAGACAATCACGCCCCTCAAGAATGGTATTGATGACTTGTTGCTGACCAGGACGGAATTGCTGATAACCAAAGGTTTCCCGCAATACTTGCTCTGCCAGTGATATCGTATTGATGACTTCTGCGGTAGACACGCTTTTCCTCGACCATTAAAAAATCGCAGACGCCTTAAGCATCTGGCATTATGTTATCTTACTCTCGCAATAATTACTGCAACAACAAGCCCGCTACATGATAAACACGGTTGTTATTTATAAAGCGTCAAAAAGGCAACACAGATTATTTTACACTCGAACTTTAATTTTGCTCAGATTGTTTCTCGAGACGCCTCGCAAACTGGTAAGGTTGGCAATAAAAGCATAACATTAACAATTCATTAACTATATAAAGTGGTATTAATAACACGTACTTTTATTTGGGGATAAATTAAATGTCGATAACGCAAGTGACTCTGGAGGAAGCCCGCCAGCTAATTGGTAATTTTTTTATTTACCATATGCCTTTTAACCAGATATTAGGGCTTGAGCTGCTCCGGTTTGAACAGGATTACGCAGAAATACAGTTCCATAATCAAAGTAAGCTGGTAGGAAATACCGCACAGAAGATTTTACATGGCGGTGTGATTGCATCAGTGCTGGATGTCTGTGCCGGATTGGTCTGTGTCGGTAATGCCTTAGCCCGTATAACACCCATTCCACGAGAAGAATTAGAAAAGCGATTATCTACAATGGGAACGATTGATTTGCGGGTGGATTATCTACGTCCTGGCCGTGGTGAAGTGTTTACGGCCACCAGCAGTATTATCCGCAATGGAAATAAAGTTTCTGTCGCCAGAGCTGAACTGCATAATGAGCAGAGAGCACATATCGCCAGTGTAACAGCGACTTACCTGGTCGGTTAGTCATATCATTTTAGATATTAATCCCTTGCGTAATATTCAGCCCGGTGACATATTATTTTCATGTTAACGGGCAGAAATCCATTACACTCTTTACACCTTTTTATTTACATTAGGACAACATGAATAAGCCACAAACTACCAAAGGCGTTCTGTACGCCTTCGGTGCCTGCTTTATTTGGGGAATCGCCCCAGTTTATTTTAAGTACATTCAGCAAGTACCTGCCGACGAAATCCTGACGCATCGTATTATCTGGTCATTTTTCTTTATGTTGCTGCTGCTAACCGTGACGCGTCACTGGTCACAGGTATCCAACGTTTTTCGTCAACCTAAAAAAGTACTGCTACTGGCAGTGACGGCGACCATTGTTGCCTGTAACTGGCTGATTTATATCTGGGCAGTGAACCACGGTCATATGCTGGAAGCCAGCCTGGGTTATTTCATTAGTCCACTGGTTAACGTTTTGTTTGGTATGCTGTTTCTGAGTGAACGTTTCCGCCGGATGCAGTGGGCTGCCGTTGCGCTGGCCTTCACTGGCGTGTTAATCCAGTTATGGCAATTTGGTTCTGTCCCCATTATTGGGTTAAGTCTGGCCGTCACTTTCGCTCTGTATGCCCTGCTTCGTAAGAAGATGAATGTTGATGCTCAAACGGGTATGACGATTGAAACACTGTGGTTACTGCCGGTTGCAGCTATTTACCTGTTTGGGTTTGCCAACACCCCAACCAGCGATTTAAGCACCAACTCAACGACACTGAATTTACTGCTGGTTGCCGCAGGCATTATCACCACGGTTCCATTACTGTTATACACGGAAGCCGCTGCCCATTTGCGTCTATCTACGCTGGGTTTCTTCCAGTATGTCGGCCCAACGTTGATGTTCTTACTGGCAATACTGGTCTATGGCGAGCAAATAGGTACAGACCGCCTGATTACTTTTGGCTTTATCTGGGCAGCATTAGTGCTGTTTACACTGGATGCGCTTTATACACAGCGCAGGTCGAAAAAATAACAGAATCAGTTTACGACATGGAAATAACCATCAGACTGGCTGAAATTGCAGAACAAGCTGCCCTTGAAGCACTCCAGTTACGTGCATCTCTCATGTGGGAAGAAGATCGGGAATTATTATTAGCCAATCCCCACACGATAGAACTCCCGATAGAACATATTGAAGTGGGGTATGTTTATATTGCGGAACAAGCTGGCGTCATTTTGGGTTTCAGTGTTGTATTACCACAATCTGATGGAGATGCTGAACTTGATGGATTATTTGTTGAACCCACTGTCTGGCATCAAGGTGTTGGCAGACAGTTATTGAAAACAGTACTGAATAACGTTCATACAGAAGGAGGAACATCATTGCGGGTGCTGGCTAATCCTCAAGCCGAAGGGTTTTATATTGCTCTTGGTTTTGAACGTTTAGGGGAAAAACGCGCTCAATTAGGGACAGCAATTTTTATGATAAAAGGAGTACACAATGAAAGTAAGATATAGAGTAAATTAATCATGCCTTAGTATCTCCATTAATTACATGTTCAGTCAAAAACGCATACCTAAGGCACCTTAGGCTACTTAACCTCAGCTCTGCTTAAGAACAAAGATTTCAGAAGCACGTAGATTCAGACTCGGTCTTATCGCTTGGAATGTAAATGTGCTGATTCTATGCGTTTCGTGCATTAACTCAAGTATTTTTATGCCGATAACGTATCAACAGTAAGTTTGTCAGACATTTGTTCAAGCTCAGTCCGGTGATTTTCATCACCTTTCACGGTCGATACTTATACTTCGGGGACTGTTCTGCCTGTCGCCGGATAAAACCCTCTGGATCGGCGGTA
The DNA here is from genome assembly GCF_001010285.1 of Photorhabdus thracensis. Lineage (GTDB taxonomy): Bacteria > Pseudomonadota > Gammaproteobacteria > Enterobacterales > Enterobacteriaceae > Photorhabdus > Photorhabdus temperata. Next base: position 1,592,618 of record NZ_CP011104.1, read on the forward strand.
TCTCCCGCCTGTAATAAGTAGTTTAACACGCTTTTTAACTGTTCATCCGTATAGTAATTATACGCCAGCAGTATGACCAACTCTTGCAGCAGCTCCGCCATATCTCGCTGCCGGATATGCTTTTGCACCATTTCCAGTAGCGCGACCCGTTTATGCGTCAGGATTTCATCGTCCGGGATTACCGTCACATCTACCAGCGGGAATTTATTGGTGTCGCAGGCAAGCGAAGTTCAGATTAATCTACGTATTTGAGACTGCTGGCATTCAATAGAGCTATCTGAATAAACCGTAGCAGAAGGTGAAAAATGAAAAAGTCCTAAATTCTATGGATTACAGAATTCAGGACTTATCAATAAGCTAGTTTCTGCGTGCAATCATGTGTAAAACTTTACCCACGGAAGTAACGCGACCAGTGATAACTTTTACTATATATTACAACCAATTCTTCCGCTTAAAGTAAAGATACGGCGCAAGACCCGCCGCGATCATCAGCCCGATCGCACCCGGATAACCGAACGACCAATGAAGCTCCGGCATAAATTCAAAATTCATACCATAACTGGAAGCCACCAGCGTTGGGGGCAGGAATACCACAGATACCACCGAGAAGATTTTGATAATCCGGCTCTGTTCGATATTGATAAAACCCATTGCAGCCTGCATCAAGAAGTTAACTTTCTGAAACAGGGATTCATTGTGTGGCAGCAGAGATTCGATATCCCGCAGAATTTCACGGGCCTGCTCAAGCTGGTCTCCCGGCAGACGGGCACGCCGCACCAGAAAGTTGAGCGCCCGCTGTGTATCCATAAGACACAAACGTACCTTCCAGCCGATATCTTCCTGTTCAGCAAGGCTGGACAGAGCGATATCAAACTCATCCCCCTGCTTCCCTTCCATAATGACCCGGCTCAGGGATTCCAGAACACTGTAAATATTTTCGATAACATCAGCCAACTGTTCGATTTTGGTTTCAAACAGATCCATCAGTACTTCATAGGCATTACCATCAACCAATGTCTGATTACGGGCACGCATACGGTACAATCGGAATGCAGGGAGTTCACGCTCTCGCAATGTATAGAGACGACCATCACGAATGGTAAATGCAACGGTTGCGTTGCCAGCATGGTCTTCCGCGTCTTCAAAGTAGAAGAACGAGTGAACGTGTATCCCGTCTTCATCTTCAAAAAAACGCGCCGACGCCTCAATGTCATCCAATTCCGGTCGGGTTGCCAGAATTTGGCCCAATTCATTTTGAACTTGAAGCCGATCTTGCTCTTCCGGTTCGACCAAATCTACCCACAAGGAGTCAGATAACTTTTCTCCCTCTTCAAACTCAAGACGGAGCAGGCGATTATTCTCTAACTTAAATGCGCTCAGCATGTATCATAAGTCTCCTTTACTCCCTACGTGATCGTAAGGCGCGAATGTTACGCTTAGAGGAAAAAGCCTGTCAACATTCAACCTGGATATTATTTTCAGACCGTTTCAAGCCGGGCATAAGCAGCAACCAGCCACTTAATCCCTTCCCCATGAAACGCAATTTGCAGCCGGCTATGTTCACCACTCCCCTCCATATTGACAATGGTTCCTTCACCAAATTTAGGATGACGAACACGTTGTCCAAGGGCATAACCGCTATCATTGGCACTGACTGGCGTACCTAACCGACTATGGTTGACTGGACGAGATACTGTCGCACGTAACCGGACTTCTTCAATACATTCTGGCGGCAGTTCCCTAATAAAGCGAGATGGCCGATGATAAACTTCTTTACCATATAAACGGCGGCTTTCTGCATAAGTGATTGTCAGCTTGTCCATTGCACGTGTCAGGCCAACATAAGCCAGTCGACGCTCCTCTTCCAGACGCCCGCCTTCTTCAATCGACATCTGACTTGGGAACATGCCTTCTTCCATTCCAACAATAAATACCTGTGGGAATTCCAACCCTTTGGCTGAATGCAATGTCATCAGTTGCACAGAATCCTGATAAGCATCAGCCTGACCTTCTCCAGATTCTAGCGCTGCATGAGAAAGAAATGCCTGTAATGGCATCAGATCTTCGTCCTCATCCTGATAACTGAACTGGCGGGTCGCAGTGACGAGTTCCTCAAGGTTTTCAATACGTGCCTGGGCTTTTTCACCTTTTTCCTGCTGGTACATCGCACGCAGGCCAGAATCGCGGATAACTCTGTCAGTCTGCACATGTAACGGCATATCACCAGTTTCTGTCGATAGTGCTTCTATCAGTTCAATAAAACGCTGTAAGGAAGAAGCGGCCCGACCCGCCAGCACTTTCTCCTGAAGCAATATTTGACAGCACTCCCACAACGTCTCCTGCCGTTCACGGGCAGCCTGGCGCACTATATCCAACGTTCTGTCACCGATGCCACGGGTAGGTGTATTCACCACCCGTTCAAACGCCGCATCATCATTACGGTTAGCAATCAAGCGCAGGTAAGCTAACGCATCTTTAATTTCCTGACGTTCAAAGAACCGCTGACCACCATAAATACGATACGGCATTGATGCCTGTAACAACGCTTCTTCCAGTACACGGGACTGGGCATTGCTGCGGTAAAGTATGGCGCAGCTTTTCAGTGCACCGCCATTTTCAAGCCAGCTTTTAATCCGACTAACCACATAACGGGCTTCATCAAGCTCATTAAATGCACAATACAGGGAAATCGGTTCACCTTCTACACCGTCAGTCCACAAATTCTTGCCCAGGCGATCACTGTTATTGGCAATCAGTGTATTGGCAACTTTCAGAATATTACTGGTGGAACGGTAATTTTGCTCCAAACGGATAGTTTCTGCGCCGGAGAAGTCTTTCAGGAAACGCTGAATATTCTCAACCTGTGCCCCACGCCAGCCATAAATAGATTGATCATCATCCCCGACAATCATCACTTTACCCGTTTCCCCCGCCAACAGGTGGATCCAGGCATATTGAATGCTGTTGGTGTCCTGAAACTCGTCTACCAGAATATTGGTAAAGCGGCCACGGTAATGTTGCAGGATCTGCGGTTTATTCAGCCACAGTTCATGAGCTCGCAGCAGCAGCTCTGCAAAGTCTACCAATCCCGCGCGATCACACGCCTCTTGGTAAGCCTGATAAATTTTCTGCCACGTCGCCTCAACAGGGTTGCCATAACTTTCAATATGCTGTGGCCGTAACCCTTCATCTTTTTTACCATTGATGTACCACATACCCTGACGAGCCGGCCATTGTTTATCATCCAGATTCATCGCCTTGATAATGCGTTTGAGCAGACGATGCTGATCTTCGCTATCAAGAATCTGAAAATCCTGCGGCAAATTGGCATCCAAATGATGCGCCCGTAGCAAACGATGAGCCAGACCGTGAAACGTACCAATCCACATTCCACCCTGGCTAGTACCAATCAGGTTTTCAATCCGGTGGCGCATTTCCGCAGCCGCCTTATTGGTAAAGGTCACGGCCATGATGGAAAATGGCGAAGCATTCTCCACCGACAACAACCAGGCAATCCGGTGTACCAGAACCCGGGTTTTACCACTCCCTGCTCCGGCCAGCACCAACATGTTTGTCCGCGGAGCAGCTACGGCTTCACGTTGTTTGTCATTCAGACTTTCGAGCAGATAGGAGATGTCCATAGTTACCATCAATTGATTAAACAGCGACCACAGCCTGCTGTGTTTTTATACAGAATAATTTCATGATTATATCAATGCTGTCAAAGAAGCCAAATTGTAAATCTCAATGTGCGGCAACAGGCGGCTCTCAATCGTCTGTAATAGTTTTTTATTTTCTGTATTCATCCAGCAAGCCTGCATACCACTACGAAGTGCCCCTTCCACATCAGTATTCAGATCATCACCAATATGCAAAATTTTTCCAAGTGGTAAACCCAAGCGCTCTGCTGCCAGACGGTACATATCACTATGAGGTTTTGCGCGCCCATCAGGGCCAGCTTTCAGCACAAATTTGAAATAAGGAGCAAGACCACAGGCCGCCGGTTCCGCATTACCGTTGGTAATGGCGACCAATGGCATCTGTTCAGCAAGCGCAGCAAGGGTTTTATGTGTTGATTCCGGCACATCAATCCGGCTACGCCAGTGGGAGAAATGGGCCATGATATCATCCGCGCCCCGGCAGGCATCTTCACGACTAAAACCATAATGGCAAAACATCAGCTTTGCAGACTGCCAACGCCACAAGGTCATGTCATGGCAGATTTCAGGATCTTGCTCAAATATCACTTCACGGAAAGCATACAGATCCTGACGATCAAGGTGACTGAACTTAGGATCATATTGCCGTATAAAATTCAGCACCTCTTCTTCCGTCTTATCTAGCACTGGACGATTGTCATAAAGGGTATCATCCAGATCAAATGTCATTGCTGAGACTGGCGCAAGAGGCCGGTAAAAACGCATTACGATTTCCCCCGTTTGGCTCTGGGATGGGCCACATCATACACTTTTGCCAAATGCTGGAAATCCAGATGGGTATAGATTTGTGTGCTGGATAAACTGGCGTGACCAAGCAGTTCCTGAACTGCACGCAAATCACCACTGGATTCCAGAATGTGTGTGGCAAAAGAGTGGCGCAATTTATGCGGATGAATATGGCTGCTCATCCCTTGACGAATTCCCCACTGCGCAAATCGCTTCTGTACATTACGGGTTGATATCCGCCGTCCGCTGTTTGAAATAAAAACCGCATTATCCTCCGGTTCGAACAGTTCCCGCATCTCCAGCCAGCGATTAAGCCATTCAACAGCAGTCTGCCCCAAAGGGATCTTCCGCTCTTTACTGCCTTTACCTGAAACCCATACTTCCCCGCTTTCAAGATCCAGATGCTGGCAATCAAGGCCCACCAGCTCTGACAAACGCAATCCAGCACCATACATTACTTCAAGCATCGTCCGGTCACGCGCTGATAATGGATCATTGAAATTGATGTTCAGCAGTTGATCCACTTCATCCACATCAATATTTTTCGGTAAATGTCGCTTGGTTCCCGGCGTACTGATGGTCTTTGCCGGATTAACAGCAATCTCGCCCTGAGTTACCTGCCAATCAAGGAAACTACGCAGAGAAGATAAGCGCAAAGCCAGGTTAGCCGACTGTAAGCCAGCACGACGGCTACGTGTTACCAACATTCTGATTTTCGCAGGATCAAGATCTTTCCATTGCCTGATACCTATTTCTAAAACCATCCCAGCTAATGTCGAAAGCTGGCGACGGTAATTAGTGATAGTCACCGGACTTAGCCGGCGCTCGACCCTGAGATACCGCAAAAATGCCTCAACCGGCTCCAGTAACAGCTCAATTCCCTGCGTCATATCTGTTTAATCCAACGAGACAGTATATCCGGCAGTAATTTAGCCAGATGATCAAGTATGTCAGTTCCCATGCCGTCTTGATAATGCTGATAATTACGACTGTTAAATATCATCATACCCAGCTCTCCCCGAGTTCCCAGCAGAGATATAGCAACCGAACCGACATGACGAACCTGTGGTAACAACAATAAAATTTCCGGCCCGTTCAACATACCGAGATAGTGGTCACTATTACCAAAACGATGAATACGGATTGGCTCAAAAGCATTGCGGGAAAGCGCTAAATCAGACGCATTAAGCGGTGCACCAATATGCCATTTATCACTGAAAAGACGGATATTAGCGCTATTTAACCCCAGATTCTTAGCCCATGAATTCAATCGACTAAGCATATCTTGCAAACTCTCTGCCGCCGCTAAATCAACAAGCAGTTTAAGCAACTGCTCGAAAAGTTGCTCATTCACTCTAGCCTGTTCCATTAGCAGGGTTATATTTTCTTCCAGATAAGTAATGTGTGTTCTCTGGCGATTCATATACCATTCAACCAGAGAAACCGTCTCTCTTATCGGGTGAGGAACCCGTATCTGTTCAACGACACGTGCATTGCGGATAAAGAAATTGGGGTTTTCCAACAAATAATCCACAACAGTTTGATCATTGAGTGTACCAGCGATGTTTAACTGCTCTTCTTTTTTCTCCATCTTCCGATGCCCCGCAGTTCAAAACAAAATCGATTACAGATGAATTGTGCCATCATAAACATGCGTCGCCGGCCCAGTCATATAGAGAGGTTTGCCCGGCCCTTCCCAACAGATAAACAGTGAACCTCCCGGCAAGTCTACCTGAACATGACTGTCGAGCAGTTGCTGTTGAATGCCGACGGCTACCGCTGCACAAGCACCACTGCCACAAGCCTGAGTTTCCCCAACACCACGTTCATAAACCCGTAAGCAAATATGACCACGGTTTAAAATTTGCATGAAACCAATATTAGCCCGTTCAGGAAATCTTTCATGGCTTTCCAGAGCTGGCCCCAGAATTTCCACTTCAGCAGTTTCCACATCTGCCACCTGAATCACACAATGAGGATTCCCCATGGAAATCACACCACAAAGAACCGTTCTTTCTACCACTCTTAAAATATAGGTTTTTTCTGCCTTTAACGCGCGAAATGGCACAAGATGTGGCTCAAATTCAGGTTCCCCCATATTCACGCAAACCTGATCATCATTGGTAATACTCAATACCATACGTCCCGACTGAGTACTAACTTTAATATCACGCTTATTAATCAATCCCTTAAGGCGGACAAAACGGGCAAAACAACGCGCCCCATTGCCACACTGTGCCACTTCACTGCCATCAGCATTAAAAATGCGATAGTGAAAATCCAAATCCGGATCATAAGGTGCTTCAACAACTAACAGCTGATCGAAGCCCACACCAGTATGCCTGTCAGCCAAACGGCAGATCAGTTCTGGTGAGAAATAAACATTTTGGGTCACAGCATCAACGACCATAAAGTCATTACCAAGACCATGCATTTTGGAGAACTGCATATAATGCTCCACCGTAAGCCGCAGCACGAACTACCAGCTTATTTCGCTTATTTCTGAGCGGTGCTATCCACTTTCTGCCCTTGTTGCACAGTCTTCACGGGAGTCTGAGCCATGGTCGTCGTCTTCTCTGCCGATGGTTGTTCTGGAGGAAAATAGAGCGGGCCTTTTAGTCCACAGCCGGAAAGTATAAATAAAGTTATAATAGCCAGAAACCCGCGTAATTTTTTCTTCATTGCATTAATGCCTGTAATTCATACGTCAATATTCTCTATAATCGCAGTTAGGCCCCGAAAAGCAAATAGGAATTGAAGATGAACGACAGTGAATTTCATCAGTTAGCTGACCAACTGATGCTTTATATCGAAGAGCAACTGGATAATTATGATGGCAATGCTGATATCGACTGTGAAACCAATGGCGGTGTCATGACCCTGAGCTTTGATAATGACAGCAAAATTATTATCAATCGTCAGGAACCTTTCCATCAAATCTGGCTGGCAACCAAAAACGGTGGTTACCATTTTGACTATAAAGAGGGTCAGTGGATTTGTGACCGTAGCAATGGCAATTTCCTGACCATGTTGGCGCGATCCATCACAGAACAGAGTGGTGAACTGTTCAATTTTTATTGATTGAACCTACCCCGCGCAGCGGGGTAAATCAGTAATGCGACACAGAACGATAAAGTTCCGGCTGCTCTTCTCCGCCAGTTTCCCCATCATTAGTCACACACAAATGTGAAAAAGAGGATCCACTGAATGGAATAACCTGAATTTGGTCCTCCATTTGCACAATTTGATAAAACTGTGGCAGGTTAAAGTTGATAAAACTTGATCCGTAAGTAAACCGATCATGCGATGAAGAGTAAAACCGACTGACGTCGCGCACCAGCTCTTCCTTACTCCCCTCACAATGAGAGTAAATTTCCACCCGATTGGTTTCATCCAAGATATAAATATTAAAGCTCTTATTATCTTGAGTGTTTTCGAAGAAAAATTGGATGATACCCTCGCTGGCAAAGCCATCAACCACAGCAGGCAAATGTGTCTCTTTGGTATTAATTTTCACCGGCAACCCATGCAATTTGTTATTCGAAATTGCCCCGTAGAATTCTACGGCATTCTCCAATTTCTGCACAGATACGTTAAGCCGTTCAAAGAAAAGCCCCCAAGTCTGACCCGCAATGCGCAGTGCTTTAAAACGGCCCGGATCCTGGCGATTGCTGGATAAACGCAACTCAATACATTCAGATACCAGTTGCTGGATTCGGGTTCGGATAAGCCCGCGTAAATGATCGCTGTAACAGAATACTTCAACAGCCGCCGGCGGTGCAGCATCTTGATGCATTTTACCCAATATGGTTTTCAATGCTTCCAAAACAGATTGCTCGCCACTAAAATGTAACGTTCTCACTTCATTCCATGAATTGCGGTAAAGCAAGTCGATGCTTCCCACCAAACACTGTTGCGATTCTCCGAAACTGAATACATCAAGCTTACGGAAATCAAAATGCACAACTTGATTAGAAAACGCCGCGGTCGGATCTTTCTCCAGATTAACAATAATCGCCAAGTGGCGGATTTCACACGGACTATAGAGCGCTTTTGGTGTCGGTGCGGGCAAACGGATAGGAAAATGAAGGGAAATATCGTTAATCAATTCATGCAACTTCAGTTCATCACACTGGGCTTCACCATTATGAATATGAATACAGGACTTTTCTGTCAATAAGCCGTTAAAATAGGTCCACGACACCAGTTTATTGAGGTAACGATTATATTCCAGAGGCTGATGGCCGATAATTGATTCAATTATCGGTGCCTGATTGTAAAGATACCAGCCGCTGCGATTTGCTCGTCCTTGAGGCACATAAATAAATGTTAAATGTTTCTCTGACAGGTCCGGTGAAATCTGTGGATTAACCAGCGTCACCTTACCCGGCAACGCTTCAAATGCAGCGTAGAGTTTACGGGTCAGCACACCAATATCCTGTGGGCTGGCACTGACACTCAGATTATTACGGCGGGCAAAACGGATAAGGTTACGGTAACTCTGCATCATGGTATCAAGCAGTTCATTATGGGCATCACGAACCTGTGCAATTTTCCATGAGTTGCGGTTATCCAAAATTCCCAACCGCTCTGTATCCCACTTCCACTCATATACCAACTGAGTCAAAACCTGACGTCGCCAACCGGTACAACCTTCATCATCCTGGTTTAGAGAGAGCTTTTCACAAACTTTTAAATAGAAGCATCGACGTATTAAATCTAAGCGAGTCGTATCATTAATTTCTATCAGATAGCGGGTAACACGCTCAAGCATCATGCTGTATGCATCAAGGCCAAATGAAACTATTTCACCCGCATGCAGACGCTGTTTCATCTCCATTGCCAGTAACTTACCATTGGGATATTCCCAGGAATATGCCTCCAGCAACAAGCTTTTCAATACGGCTTTATAAGGTGAGTCGATACTTTTGTAGAGTTGCCATAAGCTAGCACCAAAGTATTCTTCAGCAGACAGTTCACCTAATCCACCGAGATCAAGCCACTCATTTGGCGTCAAAACACCTTGCGCATAAAGAGATAAAACATATTCGTCATAATGGCGCTCTTCTTCTACAGGCACCATTTCCCATAACAAACGCTTACCTGCCATACGCACAGCAGTACGGTAAAATTCATCAAGTAACAGAATATGCTGAGTAGAACCGCAATCCTCACCGCCAAGACTCCCACTGGCATTATGGCGGAAGCGGTTTTCATCAATAAGAAAAAAATTGACTTCGATGCCAAGCGCTGACGCCCATTGTTCAATAAGCGTACACTTACGTTGCAGCAGGAGGCGCTCATCATTATCAAGCCATGACTGATGACATACCCAAATATCCAAATCAGAACAACTGCTTTGCCCGATTGACGAAGTACTCCCCATTGAGTAAATACCGGTAATAGGAAGCTGACCATTGGCAGGCTGTTCTATGGCGTGTTCTAATTTACTTTCTAAATCATCAAGATAAGATTTTTGTGATTCATCATGCACGAAAAAACATACACCGTAGGGAACATTACCATTAATGTAACCTGGCATCATCGGATGATGATAATGCAATAATACTGGCAGTAAACTGTATACCTGTTTAAATTCCGCACTCATGGCGGTGGAGGCGCGTTCTAACCTGAGTTGGTTTATCGCATCCAGTCTCTGCTTCAGTGTTTCGATATAAAGGTACAAGACGTCTCGCCCGATTGAGTTCCAGTGCCCAGATAAATCCCCCGCTTCCGGCTGTTATAACTTAATGGAATTATTTAGAATGATTTTTACCAATTTATTACCGGAAACGTGATCAATTTAACATCTTGTAGATAAACCGTAAAGTCAGTAAAGCAATTGAATTGCGATGTGACACCCGTTGAAAAACTAAATAACATATTGTTATATATATGAATAATCAGAAAAACCACACTTTTTATACTTTCTTTTATGAAGGAAATTTTCTCTGCTCATTTTTCAAGTAATGTATCTAATGTTTTTTTATCAGTAGCCTCATAAAAATTACCCATTAGCTATATTTTAATTAGTCATTCTTTTCATTCAAGATTCTCTAATTACAGAAATAATTTACTGGAAAAGTTAACTCATATTTAAATTAATCTACTTATATCGATATAAAATAATTTAAAAATTAAAATTTATTTTATGCCTTAATCTAATCTGCATATTTTCTTCTCAGCCCTTAACTGGAAAAAAAGCTGCTGAAGTGTTAAAACGAGTGCTAGTTTTTCATTTATATGACGGCTGAAAAGCCTGAGAAATACAAACATCCATGTCAACAAAAAACATCCGTATCGCAACCCGTCAAAGCCCTCTGGCTATGTGGCAGGCACTTTATGTTCAACAAAAATTACAGCAACATCACCCAGACCTGGAAGTTCAACTGGTTCCGATGGTAACCCAAGGCGATATCATTCTGGACACCCCTCTGGCAAAAGTGGGCGGCAAGGGGCTATTTGTCAAAGAATTAGAGCTGGCTCTGCTTGAAGACCGGGCCGATATCGCGGTTCATTCAATGAAAGATGTACCGATCTCTTTTCCTGAAGGACTTGGCTTAGTCACTATTTGTGAACGTGATGATCCGCGCGATGCTTTTGTTTCTGCCAAATATAACTCTCTTGATGAACTACCAATAGGCAGCATTGTTGGCACATCTAGTTTACGCCGTCAGTGTCAACTCCGTGAATTACGTCCCGACCTGATTATCCGTGACCTTCGGGGTAATGTCGGCACCCGCCTGAATAAGCTGGATAATGGTCATTACGATGCCATCATTCTCGCTGTTGCAGGATTGAAAAGGTTAAAACTGCATGAACGTATCCGTACGCCATTGTTTGTAGAACAATCATTACCTGCCGTTGGTCAAGGAGCCGTGGGGATTGAATGCCGCCTTGACGACCAGCAAACACAAGCTCTGCTGGCACCATTAAATCATTATGATACAGAAATCTGTGTTCTTGCCGAACGGGCGATGAATACCCGCCTGGAAGGCGGTTGCCAAGTACCAATAGGCAGCTATGCCATCTGGCAGGATGGAAAAATCTGGCTACGGGCATTAGTTGGAGCGCCGGATGGCAGCGTTATTATTCGTGGTGAGAGAACAACCTTACCAAAAGATGCCAGCCAGGCAGGAGTTGAGCTGGCAGAAGAGTTGCTGGAACGGGGAGCGAGAGCAATTCTGGCCGACGTTTATCAAGGAAATCCTCCCACATGAGTATTCTGGTGACACGGCCTTATCCTGTCGGAGAGGAATTAGTCAGAAAGTTACAGGCAGCGGGAAAAACTGCTTTCAGCGCACCTTTAATCAATATTCACCCAGGCTCAGAGCTGCCACAGTTAGCTAAGAAGGTCAATCAACTGAATGCCGGTGATATGGTATTTCTGTTGTCAAAAAATGCAGTTCATTATGCAAATTCACAGTTAAATAAAATTAATCTGTCATGGCCTGACAAGCTGATTTATTATTCTATTGGCAGATCAACCGCACTGGCCTTTCATCAACTGACTGATATAAATATCATCTGGTCATCAGAGGGTGAAACCAGCGAAATCCTGCTGGAACTACCATCATTACATCAGGTTGAAAATAAACAGGCTTTGCTGCTCAGAGGAAATGGAGGACGTGAGGTTATTGCCCGCACGTTGACAGAAAGAGGGGCCTCAGTTAGTTATTGTGAATGCTATCTTCGCCAACCAGTAGACTATCCGGCAGCAGAATTCAGCGCCTATTGGCAAAAATATGGAGTACAGACTTTAATTGTAACCAGTGGCGAAATACTGCAACTGTTATATAACTTAATACCCGAAAGTGATCGGAATGGGTGGTTATTAAATTGCCGCCTTGTTGTGGTAAGCGAGCGTCTCGCACACATCGCCCAGAGCCTGGGCTGGCAAGATGTTAAAGTTGCAAAAAGTGCAGACAACGATGCCTTAATTCAGGCACTAGAATAAACTGACATGGGATGCCCACTATGACGGAACAAAAACAGTCCGCCGAGACGGTTAAAAAAACAATAAATACGGTTGAAAACTCGCAACAGCCTGAAACAGCGCCTCAAAAACAAGAACGTTCTGGCACACTGAGAAGTATCATTACTATTGCAATTATTCTGGCAATCGGTGGCGGTCTTTATTACTACGGACAACAACAAAGCCATTTACTCCGCGTGGAAAACCATGAACTACGCCAACAATTGGAATCATTAAAACAACAGCAATCACAAGATAAACAACGTATTGAAATTCTGTTCAAAGAACAATCGCAATCTTTAAACCATTTTGCCGCACAAGCAGCACAAAATGATCAACTGGATAATCGCCTGCAAGAGTTACAAGCCAGAATCTCTTCGTTATCCAGTTCTGACATAAAAAGCTGGCTATTGGCGCAAGCTGACTTTTTGGTCAAAATGGCTGGACGGAAATTATGGAATGATCAAGATGTCGTCACCGCCGCAGCCCTCCTGAAAAATGCAGATGCCAGTCTCGCTGAGATGAATGATCCAAGCCTGATTGAAATCCGTCGTGCAATTACACAGGACATCAGCGCATTATCTGCCATCAATCAGGTTGATTTTGATGGCGCCATCCTGCGGGTTAACCAACTCTCTAACCAGGTAGATAATCTGCGTCTGGCTGACAACACAATTGATGGTTCACCTATGGATGCAGACAATGATGAATTAACCAGCACATTATCTGAATGGCGTCAGAATCTGAATAAAAGCTGGAACAGTTTTATGGATAATTTTATTACTATCCGTCGCCGCGATACTACAGCAGAACCATTACTGGCGCCAAATCAGGATATTTATCTACGGGAGAACATCCGTGCCCGTCTGTTGATTGCCGCTCAAGCAATACCGCGTCATCAGGGTGAAGTTTTTAAACAGTCACTGGAAACGGTTTCAACCTGGGTCAGAGCTTACTTTGATATCAACGATCCAAATACCAAAGCATTTCTGGAAGAAATTGATTCACTCAGTCAGCAACCTGTTTCCATGACGATACCCGATCATCTTTCAAGTCAGCCTTTACTGGAAAAACTGATGCAAACCCGGGTTCGCAACTTGCTGTCCCAGTCCTCTGAAACCCACCAGGAAGGCTAAGTTATGCTGAAAGTTTTGTTACTGTTTGTTGTACTGATTATTGGTATTGTGCTTGGCCCAATAGTTGCGGGTCATCAGGGATATGTTCTGATTCAGACTGATAAGTACAATATTGAAACCAGTGTTACCAGCCTGTTCATTATATTTGTTCTGTTACAAATGGTGCTCTGCTTCCTTGGCTGGTGCTACCGCAGAGTCATGCGTACAGGTTCCCGTACCCGTGGTTGGTTCCTCGGACGTAAACGCCACCGCGCTCATGCTCAGACAAAAGAAGCGCTAATTAAACTGGCCGAAGGCGATTTTAAACAAGTTGAGCAATTACTGACCCGTAATGCTGATCATGCAGAACAACCTGTAGTCAACTACTTGCTGGCAGCCGAAGCAGCTCAACAACGTGGAGATGAATTCCGTACCAATCAGTATCTGGAACGTGCGGCAGAAGTCGCAGACAATAATCAGTTACCTGTGGATATTACCCGTGTACGTATTCAACTGGTACAAGGTGAAATTCATGCAGCTCGCCACGGTATAGACAAACTTCTGAATCAAGCTTCACGCCATCCAGAAGTTTTACGCCTGGCTGAACAGGCTTATACAAGATCGGGAGCTTACCAGTCACTGATTGATATACTGCCAACAATGGAGAAAATCCATCTGCATGATGAATCGCAAATTCATAAGCTGCGTCAACAAGCCTATATCGGTCTGATGAATCAATATATGGCAGAACAAGGCAGCGAAGGTTTAAAACGCTGGTGGCATGATCAAAGCCGTAAAATTCGCCATGATGTGGTTTTGCAGGTTGCGATATCTGAGCATTTGATTGAATGTGATGATCATGAAACTGCACAAAAAATCATCCTTGAAAGTTTAAAACGTCAATACGATGAACGTTTATTGTTGTTGATTCCGCGGTTAAAAAGTGAAGATCCAAAGCCAGTACAAAAAGCGCTGGACCATCAGTTAAAGCAACATGGCGCAACCCCTCTGCTAAACAGTACTCTTGGACAGGTTGCTTTGCGTCATGGAGAATGGGAAAAAGCAACAAAAGATTTTAAAGCCGCATTAGATCAGCGGCCAGATGCCCATGATTATGCCTGGTTAGCAGATGCATTGGATAAGTTACACAAACCGGAAGAAGCGGCACAGGTTCGCCGTGAGGGATTGGTGCTAACTTTGAAACGCGAGAGTGATGTAATGAATAGTGTCAGCTAACATTTGACACCAGAGTTTTATGATCTATCGATCAACATTCCTTTACACGTTATTCATGCCATTGATTAAAAATGCCCCCATACGAGGGCATTTTTCTAGCCATATTTTCTGGCAAAATTTTCATCAGAAGTGCAAAGATAAATAATAAATTCAATAAATGAGATAAACGAAGGGATAAATGTCCAGCAAAATAACAGATATAAAATCCCCATGCCGATTTTACCCAGATAAAATTTATGAGCACCAAAACCGCCAAGAAAAAATGCCAGTAACGCAGCAACAATTCTGCTTTTACTGCCAGAAGAATATGCCTTTATCACCGCACCACAATGCGGGCATGATTGCGCAGATTCATGCAACATTTGACCACAACCAAGGCATCCGATCATCTTTGACATCTATATTTCCTTTAAATAAGTTAGGACGAAGTACTATAACTAAGTCAGTTTTATAGCAGAAACCAATAGTCATATTTCCCGTTTTGCTTATATTAAATATTAATATCTAAACAGTATATAAATCTATCAGAGATATCCCTAACGATAGGCAAAAAAACACCTATCCTAGAAATAAAGATAGGTGTACAAATACAATCAGGTCTACAGACGGATAGTGCCTCACTCAACGTTAAGTCCGATCGGCGATGAAAAGATGGCTATATCTTACTCATCTGTGACATGGACAATAGGCACCGATAATCAGCTCTGCATCATCCCTGGGTTTATGAAGCATGTGCTGTCATAAGAAATAGGATGAGCATCTACATTTGTAGTAATGCATTTAACATGCCAACTTTTATCCAGATGATAAGTCGCTTAGCCTCATCGGTTATTTCTCTATTTATTACAACGAGAAAGCAAATCATCACAAAATCTACGTCATTGACTGTCTCTTATTTGAGACAACGTATAATACATTTATTATTTTTTATTTTAATTCAATATGTTAAAAGTCTCTTATTTGAGACAGCTAATATGTCAATCGTCGTCAAAATACAACAAGATAAAAAATTATTATATAAAACAAGTAGCTAATGTCTAAAAGACAATTCACTGAACTTAAATCAAATAAAGTATACACTGCAAGTAATGGACAGAAGGGGAAACAGAAAATAGGAAGGGGAAAAGCAAAAAACCCTGCAATGCAGGGTCCTTCAAAATTTGGTCGGCGAGAGAGGATTCGAACCTCCGACCCACTGGTCCCAAACCAGTTGCGCTACCAAGCTGCGCTACTCGCCGAAATTCTTTTCTTTTTTATGGTGCGAAGGGGGGGACTTGAACCCCCACGTCCGTAAGGACACTAACACCTGAAGCTAGCGCGTCTACCAATTCCGCCACCCTCGCGTGTCATAAAAAAGATGGGGTGGCTAATGGGACTCGAACCCACGACAACTGGAATCACAATCCAGGGCTCTACCAACTGAGCTATAGCCACCATAACAGCTATTTTACTACTAGATACAACTTACAAACAGCGGAAATACACCGCAGCTCTTGCACGCAAATCAATGGCGCGCCCGACAGGATTCGAACCTGAGACCTCTGCCTCCGGAGGGCAGCGCTCTATCCAGCTGAGCTACGGGCGCTTAACGCCGTTGCGGATGGGGATAGTACGGATTTAATGATATACTGTCCAGTGCTTTTTTTAAGAAATGATGCGTTTGATTACACCTTGCTCACTTCGTTGATAAAGCCCGCTCTTATTTCCCCTACCCACTACCGCAGTGATAACAAATCAGTCTATCAGGGTTTTAGTTTTTGACTGCTAAAAAACCTCACTAACCAATAAATCAGCGACACTATCAGCAGAAAACCTCCACCTACCAGCAATGAGAAACGAGTATCCGGGTTAATTGCCATGCCTATCAACACACAGCATAAAAATGCCAGTGTCAGATAATTCACATAGGGGAACAGGATAGATTTAAAACTATGTTGCTTCAGAGCCTCTTGATGGTACTGACGAAAACGCAACTGGCTCACCAGAATAACAAACCACGGAACCATTCCCGGCAGGACACTGGCACTGTAAACATAAACAAAAACTGCCTGTGGATTTGGGATCAGGTAATTCAAACTGGAACCTATCAGCAAGCACAGAATTGTAATGGCAATACCGATTACCGGCACACCATTCTTTGACAATTTTGTCAGCGATGAAGGTAACTGACGATTTTGCGCCAATGCATAGAGCATCCGTCCACCGCTGTACATACCACTGTTACAACCAGAAAGTGCAGCGGTCAATACAACAAAGTTAATCACAGCTGCCGCTGAAGTGATACCCACTTTGGTAAAGGTCATCACAAACGGGCTGCCCTGTGAACCAACTTCTATCCACGGAAACAAGGTAACGACAATAAAGATCGCACCCACGTAGAAAATCAGGATACGCCAGAGAATATTGTTAATCGCTTTTTTCAACGTAACCTGTGGATTTTTAGCTTCACCCGCAGTGATGCCTACCAGTTCCACTCCCTGATAAGATGCAACAACAATACAAAGCGCAAACAGAAACCCTTGCCAACCACCAGCAAAGAAACCGCCATGGGCAGTCAGATTATCCAATCCAATAGGTTGCCATTGATTACCAATACCAAAAAATATCAATCCCAGGCCAATCAGGATCATGACGATAATTGTGGTCACTTTAATCATGGCAAACCAAAATTCCAATTCACCATAAAGACGTACTGCCGCGAGGTTCGCTAAAGCGACTAATGCCACCGCAATCAATGCTGATACCCATTGAGGAAGCTCGGGAAACCAGAACTCAGCATAAACACCGATAGCTGTTATTTCTGATATCCCTACTGCCACCCACATAAACCAATAACCCCAAGCGGTCAGGCATCCCCAATATGGGCTGAGATATTTATGACCAAAAGAAGCGAAAGAACCCGTGACAGGCTCAAGAAACAGCATTTCACCCATGGATCGCATAATGAAGAAAACAAAAATTCCGGCAATAATGTAAGCCAGCAAAACAGAAGGGCCAGCCCATTTCAACGTGCTGGCTGAGCCCATAAACAGACCGACACCAATAGTTCCACCTAATGCGATTAGCTCGATATGACGGGCTTCTAAACCTCGTTGCAGGCCCTGTTGTTGATCTGCCATAAATTCCCTGTCCATTGTTATGTGTTTTAATGTGCAAATAGTCAAAATATACAAGACTGGTTTTGACCAGCCATAAAAATGGCAGGGATCAAAACACGTTTTTCCGCTCAGTGGAATAAAAAATTACCTAATAATTAGTACAGATGACAAAAGCCCGGCAGGATCAAACGGTTATATAGACGTTGTGAAACGAATTTTTTGATAGCCTGCCGCAAATTGTTATACGACAGGCAGGCAACTATCTACAGACGATTGCGGTAGTAATATCCCAGAAACTTCAGTAGCTTAAACTGACGACGGATACGGCTTGGTTGTGATAACAAACGATAAAACCACTCAAGCCCGAGGTTCTGCCATACTTTTGGCGCACGTTTTACGTGGCCGGTGAATACGTCATAAGTACCACCAACTCCCATATAGAGAGCATCGCAATGAATTTTACGGCAGTCACGCATGAAAATTTCTTGCTTAGGCGACCCCATTGCAACTGTCACAATGGCTGCCCCACTGGCATGAATCCGCTCAAAAACAACATTACGCTCTTCTGGCGTGAAATAACCATTCCGACTGCCAACGATATTGACGTTCCACTGAGTCCGCAGTTTGTTTTCCGTCTGTTCTAATATCTCTGGTTTACCGCCAACCAGAAAAACGGGGGTGCCTTCTTTGCCAGCACGCTCCATGATGGCTTCCCACAGATCAGCACCGGCTACGCGGGAAACTTCAGCATCAGGGTATTTACGGCGGATAGCACGTACAATGCTGATACCATCGGCATACAGATACTCTGCTTCGCCCAGCAGTGTACTCAACGCTTTATCTTCCTCTGCCGTCAGAACTTTTTCCGCATTAACCGCAACCAGAGTACCGGTTTTTACCTCCCCGCGTTGGAAAATATGGTCAAGAAAGTGTGCCATATCGCGGAAGCCCCAAATATTCAAACCACGAATACTATATTTGGAGATATTGTTTAGCTCCATTTTCTTTCCTTACATTGCAACGGACGTTTTTGCGATACGGCCAGGTTGCTGGTCAGGTATTTTCTAATAAGCCCTGCACTCTCAAGTAGCCAATACAACAACTTAGCAACCACCAAACACAAACCAAAAATAATACAGAAAAATACCACACGGGAAACAAATGAATCCAATCCTTCACGAGCCAGTACTATCATGTTGAAGATCGCGCCAAAGCAGAATGCCTGTAAAATAGCGGCTTTATAACGATTAGTCTCCTGTTTACCTAACTCATAAATCCAGTCAAACCACTTAATTATCAACCCAACAACAATCGCACCAACCGGAATAAATAGCACTCCGCCCATAACCACCAGAGAACCTATCAAAGTCGGGGAGATTGCCAGACCAGAGTGGTTATCCAGCACCTCCCAGGTGAAGTAATTCGCAGAATTCAACACTGCATCAGGGCGCCCAGGCCAGAGCCAGCTTGGAATAAAAACATAGAAATCACGGATAACCGGCGCCAGCCCCTGAAAATCGATTTTGTCATAGTTATTCAGCAGTAACGCAAGATTTTCCCACGGCGAGAAAGTATCTCTAGTGAGGTAGAGGAAGGTATAAAACGCTTCTGCACCACTGACATCCAAACTATAACGTTTGAGCGCCAACCAGAACATGCCAACAATTCCCATTGCTCCCGCAGTCATCAGCATCCACAAGGTTATCCAACCACGAACAATGCCGATAAACAGGAATAACGCAAACGCAATAATAATATTAGCCCTTGTTCCCCCAACGATGACATAAGTCAGAATCCCAAAAGCAACCGTGCTCATCAGAAAAAACAACCAGCGTAATTGTGTCGGTTTCAGGAAATAGACCACTAACATGGCAGGAATAAAGAAGTAAAAGAACCGTTTCAGGGCAACACCGGAAACCTGACTGGAAAAAATCTGACTGTACGACTGTAATTTAAACAATAGAAAACCGTTTTGCATAAAGAACAGCCCAACGGTCACAACCGCAACCAATACCAGCAATAACCATGTGAAGTTAGTTTCTACTCGGTTCATGGTGAATACGGGTGTTTTAAGCTGCATAGACGGCTTTCTTAACCGGGTTTTATAACTGACGTAATAAATTCCATAAAAACAAGTTGAAGCCAGCAGAGCATGTAATAAGGAGTCTACAGGTACCACCTCAACATCGAATTGAAAAACCAACAAGCATGTCAGAGGGAAACCAAAATAAAATGTCAGCAAATAAAGCAATGAGAAGAACACATTAAAATTAAAGCGTACACGCCGGAATTCCTGATAAGTCAGCGTCAGGATAAAAACCAGTGATATCAGATAAACAACAAATAATCCGCCAAATTGCGTTAAAGTCATTGCTGTTCTCCTGCCGCTTTTACCAGCGCTTGCCGCCAGCCATCAACAAAATTTGGGCTGAAGAAAGTTATCGTATTTCTATCTAAGGAAAGCATCTGCCGTTGTGCTTCTGTAATTAGTTGGTTATCTAAAGGAGCACCGAAGAAAAATACCGGAACCTGCTGTTCTGTTAAATCCTGCCAAAAAAGATTCTGACGACTAAGCACAAGCGGCACACCAAATTGGATCAACAGACAAATTGTTCCAATCCCCTGTTGGCGGTTAAAAATGAAATACCCTAAATCACAACGACGCAACAATGCCAAATAATCATCAAACGCCAGATTTTTCTTAAGAATTCTTAAATTTTCCGGTCGGAACAGCGATAAAGCAGACTGTTCAACCTGCTCAATATAAGCCTGATTATTTTCCGGATAACCCATTGGGATGACTATTTGTACCTTATCACCAAACTGCTTATGAATAGCTTTCAGTGCAGTAATATGACGGTTTGATCGATCACCGGAGTTCCCCAACAAAATTGTCATCTTGTCATCATCAGAAGGAGATTTTTCTGCAATCGTCAAGGCCGGGTCCATTCTGGTTGGGAAATAGAGTAATGACGTTGGTACTTTCGGATGATGTTGAGAATAAAAATAGAGATCACCACGAACCGCAAATACATGCCCTACCCGACGCTGCGCCAGACGACGCAGAAAATAAAACAGACGGAATTTTAACTGACAAGAGTCTTCATAAAGATCAGCACCCCAAGCATGCCACCAGAATTGATTGCGTTTTATTTTTCCTGATAACAATGCTAACCACAAACCCGCATTAAATTGTCCATGAAAAAAAAATCGGCAATCCCTGTCTGACTGCGCTTTAGCAACAACAGCTCGAGACAGAGATTTTTTACTGTCGAAAAATGCCATATCTAATGCCGGGCAATCATCCAATGAAACTCGATCCCTAGCCACTACCATAAACTTTGGTTTAGCTGAAAAACCCATTTCTTGCGCTAAAACGTCATTAAAAAAGCGCAATACCGTTCGATTATGATGGGGGATATCAGATCCCAGAACGTGAATGAGGGTTGTCATGCTCGCCTGCAATAAATAAGAAATGCACCACAACAAAGGGTGAAATAAACAACATAAGTTGCCATATAAGCTTGCGCTGCACCTAACGCTCCATTAGCAGGAATCAGCCAGTGGGCAAAACCAGTAAGCAGCAAAAACTGGCTGACTTCAGTCAGCACATAAAAACGCAACGCCGCTTTGGCAATCACCAGATAACCAAAAACATAAGCGCCCACTTTCAATACATCACCAATCAATTGCCAAGCAAACAAATCACGCATAGCAGTAAATTTGTCAGAAAATAGCAACCAGATAGCAAAATCGCGCAACAACCATACGGTAAAACTTGCAAATGCCACAGCAGGCAAAACAAATTTCAGCGCCTTAACTATCTCATTTGATATTTCACCCTTACTCTGCAATCGTGAAAGCGTTGGCAACAAATAAACACTGAAAGAAGCTGTGATAAATTGCAGGTAAGCATCGGAAATACTGCTTACACCTTGCCAAATACCCACATCATCCCAGCTATAATGCGCTGCCAGCAGGTTTCGCATCATAATATAAGCAACCGGTAAGGTAATGGAAGTCAACAGAGCCATAAGGGTAAATTTACCAAGCTCGCTAGCCAGTACCTTATCCCACATGGGCTTAAAATATGAGAATGAAACCTCTTTGCGACGCAAAAGCATCAATCCCGCTGGAAATATTATCAGTGCCGGCACTAAGGCCAGACCAGCCAAAGCACCTTCATAACCACCAAGGGTGAAACAGAGATAATAGGCAATCACTCCTATCAAACTACCAAGAATAACCGCCAGCGCATTCCCCTGAGCATCCCGGTATCCTTTCAAAATAGCCAGAAAATAGTTGGCACAGGCAATTCCCATTTGAATAAATGCGATCGCTTGCACAACGGGTTCATAATCCCTATGACCAAATAACCCAATACTGATAGGCCCGCTAAACAACAGAAAAATCACGGCCAACAGAGCGGAAAACCCGAGAATAATGGTAGAAGAAGTGCCCAGTACCGCACGCAACCTTTCTGGTTGCTGCTGATACTCAGCAACATATTTAGTCACACCATTAAAAATACCGGCGCCAGCCAACACCCCAAGGACAGTAATAAGCTGACGGAAATTACCCGCCTGCCCAACCCCACTGGGGCCGAAAGCAACAGCCAATAATTTAACGATTAAAAGCCCCACACTGATTTTTATCAATGTAGAGCTTGCAGTCCATATTGATGCTTTAGCCAATGACATATCAGGCGAAGTATTCCCTAATATGTTCGATAACACTTTGCTGTTCAGCATCTGTTATGTTGTAAAACATTGGCAAACGTACCAAACGGTCACTTTCACTGGTAGTGAAGCGATCTTCTCCGTGGAAACGGCCAAATTTTTTACCGCCCGGGCTGGTATGCAGAGAAACATAATGAAATACCGTCAGTACGCCAGCATCTTTCATATAGCTATTGAATGCAGAACGTTCTTCAACATCTTTCAGTTTGATATAGAACATATGAGCATTATGTTCTAATCCTTCCGGTACTACAGGTAATGTCAGGTAACCCGCATCAGCCAACGGTTTTAATGCCTGATAATAGGTATCCCACAAGGCAAGACGACGTTCATTGATTTTCTTAGCTTCTTCGAGTTGTGCCCACAAATAAGCAGCTTGAAGATCTGACATCAGATAACTGGAACCAATATCGCGCCAAGTGTATTTATCAACTTGACCACGGAAAAACTGGCTACGATTAGTTCCTTTTTCACGGACGATTTCCGCACGGGAGATCAGGGATCCGTCATTGATAAGTGCTGCACCGCCTTCACCACCAGAAGAGTAGTTTTTGGTTTCATGGAAACTGTAGCAACCAATGTGTCCGATAGTTCCCAGTGCGCGCCCCTTATAAGTAGACATTACCCCCTGGGCTGCATCTTCCACGACAAACAGATTATATTTCTCTGCCAAGGCCATGATGGTATCCATTTCACAAGCCACACCAGCGTAATGAACCGGAACAATCACTCGTGTTTTAGCTGTAATGGCAGCTGCGATCTTGGTTTCATCAATATTCATGGTATCTGGACGGATATCCACAAAAACAACGGTTGCCCCACGCAGTACAAACGCGTTAGAACTGGAAACGAAAGTGAAGCTCGGCATGATCACTTCATCACCGGGCTGAATATTCAGCAAAATAGCTGCCATTTCCAGAGAAGCTGTGCAAGATGGCGTCAGCAACACTTTCGGACAGCCGAAATGTTGTTCCATCCACTCTTCACAACGTTTGGTAAAACCACCGTCCCCACAAAGCTTACCGCTCTCCATTGCCTGCTTCATGTAATCTAATTCAGTGCCGACTACTGGTGGTCTGTTAAATGGAATCATTTCGTCCCCTATATAACCAATAAGCAGTGTTTTCAATAAACGCACCACTGCGTGTATAAAGGCGCAAAGCAGCGATATTGCTGGTTTGTGTCGCAATTCTTAATTGCTGTATTTGATGGTGTTGACACCACTGTTGCGCCACCGACATTAATTTTGAACCAATTCCATGGCCGGTATTTCCTGGAAATACTGCCAGCAACCCCATACGAGCCTCACGATTCCCTAAATCCCGCAAAGTAACAAACCCTGCGGGTTGCCCGTTATCTCCGTTTACCAGTAAACATTGATGATCAAATGTCCCTAATACCGCTTTCTCAACCCAGGTAGCATAGAAACGGCCACTATCCTGCGGCTGATACCACGGGGCACGGAAACGGCTTAAAGAAAATATTTTGGCAGCTACCTCTTTCAGCATCGGGATATCCCGCTGTTCCGCCGGGATCAGCACATTCTCAGAAGAGTTGTTACTGCAAGTAATATAAGCATTTTCTATGCCAATCCTTAAGGAAAGATCAACTTCCCCCTCCACCAGCGAAAAACCCAACGCGGATAACCCATCAATAAGATCTAATCGCTGTGCGGGCACTTTGGCCTGCACCAAAGCATACTGTTCTAACTGAGGTAAAGTTAACAACCTGGCATCAGGTGTAAAATCAAGACGAGCAGTAGACAACCCGAAGTAGTGGCTATCCCACTCTAATAGTTCAATACTGGCGCGAACGGACATGAAGGAGATCCAGCAGATATTGACCGTAGCCAGTTTTCGATAAGGATTTTGCTGTCTTTCTTAACTGCTCATCATCCAACCAACCATTACGCCAAGCAATTTCTTCAAGACAAGCGATTTTAAAACCCTGACGTTTCTCAACAGTCTGCACAAAAGTGCTAGCCTCAATCAAGCTGTCATGGGTACCCGTATCCAGCCAGGCAAAACCACGCCCTAACAGTTCAACATTCAACTCACCACGTTCCAAATACATCTGGTTAATACTGGTAATTTCCAACTCACCCCGTGCAGAAGGTTTTACCTGCCGGGCAAAATCCACAACCTGATTATCATAGAAATAAAGACCGGTTACCGCCCAGTTTGATTTTGGTTTTTCTGGTTTTTCCTCAATGGAAAGAACGTGGAACTCGTCATCAAACTCCACCACACCAAATCGCTCAGGATCCATCACCTGATAACCAAAAATGGTCGCCCCTTTTCTACGGGAAACAACTTTCTTCAGTTTTGGGCTAAACGCTTGTCCGAAGTAGATATTATCTCCCAATACCAGACAACTGGGTTCCCCGTTAATAAACTCTTCACCAATCAAAAAAGCCTGAGCTAAACCATCTGGTGATGGCTGTTCTTTATAACTCAAACGAATACCAAATTCGTCACCATTACCAAACAGTCGGCGGAAAGAAGGTAAATCTTCTGGCGTGGAGATAATCAGAACATCACGTATCCCTGCCAGCATCAGTACTGACAAAGGATAGTAAATCATCGGCTTATCATAAATTGGCAGTAGTTGTTTAGAAACACCCCGTGTTATCGGATTCAACCGGGTACCTGAGCCCCCTGCCAGAATAATACCTTTCATGTTTCCTCCAGAGTAGCTTAGTTTTCACCCAACCCAAGGCGTTCACCAGCATAAGATCCATCCTGAACCCTACGCCACCAATTTTCATTTTCCAGATACCATTGAACTGTTTTGCGAATCCCTGATTCGAAGGTTTCCTGTGGTTTCCAACCCAGCTCACGCTCAATTTTCGCAGCGTCAATGGCATAACGCATATCATGGCCAGGACGATCTACGACATGAGTAATCAAGTCACGATAATAAGCAGTACCTGCTGGTTTCTCAGGGCAAAACTCTTCCAAAAGTTCACAAATGGCACAAACTACATCAATATTTTTACGTTCATTATGACCGCCAATATTATAGGTTTTACCCGGTTCAGCTTCTGTTACAACCAAATAAAGCGCTCTGGCGTGATCTTCCACGTACAACCAATCACGAATTTGCTTCCCTTCGCCATATACCGGCAAAGATTTGCCTGCTAATGCATTCAAAATTATTAATGGGATCAATTTTTCCGGGAAGTGGTAAGGACCATAGTTATTTGAACAATTGGTAATAATTGCTGGTAAACCATAAGTACGATGCCATGCTCTTACCAAATGGTCACTGGATGCCTTGGACGCTGAATATGGACTGCTTGGCGCATAAGGTGTCGTTTCGGTAAAAAAACCATCCTCACCATGCAAATCACCATACACTTCATCCGTTGAAATATGATGAAAACGAAAAGCAGTTTGTTTCTCTTTACTCAGTTTCTGCCAAAAAGCCCGGGCAGCTTCCAATAAAGTATAGGTACCAACAATGTTGGTTTCGACAAATGCCGCAGGGCCATCAATAGAGCGATCCACATGGCTTTCTGCCGCCAGATGCATCACACAATCCGGCTGATACTGCTCAAAAACCCGATCCAGTGCTTCACGCTGGCAGATATCAATCTGTTCAAACGCATAACGTGTGCTATCCGCAACAGAGTCAAGAGACTCCAGATTACCAGCATAAGTCAGGCTATCAACTACAACCACGCTGTCTTCTGTATTATCAATGATATGCCGCACAACAGCGGAGCCAATAAAACCGGCTCCACCTGTGATTAGAATACGTCTCAACGCCAGACTCCTTTTGTATCCACAATCCATTTCTGTTTAATTTCACAACCATTTACCGCTTTAAACTGATTATGATCCACCAGCATCAACAAGATATCAGCTTCTTCCAAAGCTTTTTCCAGGTTAATCAATTGAGTCATTCCTTTCAAGGAAACGGGTAATTCATGAACATTAGGCTCTACAGCCAATGTCTCACCTGCATGCCATTGAGCAATCATACGAGTGATATGTACCGCAGGACTCTCACGTAAATCATCAATATTTGGTTTAAATGCCAGGCCAAAGCAGGCGATTTTCACTTCACTTGCACGCTTTCCACTTTCAGCCAGACAATCCGCAACAGCTGCTTTTACTTGATCCACAACCCACAATGGCTTGCCATCATTAACCAAACGTGCTGTATGGATAAGACGTGACTGTTCTGGGTTTTGGGAAACAATGAACCACGGGTCAACAGCAATACAATGCCCCCCCACTCCAGGGCCGGGCTGAAGAATATTTACACGGGGATGACGGTTTGCCAGACTGATAAGTTCCCACACATTGATGCCTTGTTCAGCACAAATCAGAGAAAGTTCGTTGGCGAATGCAATGTTCACATCCCGGAAACTGTTTTCTGTCAGCTTACACATTTCTGCTGTTCTTGAGTTAGTGATAACACATTCACCTTCAAGGAAGATTTTATACAATTCACTGGCTCTGGCCGAAGATTTTGACGTCATACCGCCAATAACGCGGTCATTATTAATCAACTCGACCATAACCTGTCCAGGTAATACACGTTCAGGGCAGTAAGCGATATCAATATCAGATTCCTCTCCCACCTGTTGTGGAAAAGTCAGATCAGGGCGCGCTGTCGCTAACCATTCTGCCATCTGTTCTGTCGCCCCCACGGGTGAAGTAGATTCCAGAATAACCAGATCGCCTTTTTTTAAAACCTGCGCCACAGATTCAGCGGCGGAACGGACATATTTCATATCCGGTTCATGATCACCTTTAAAAGGAGTTGGAACAGCTATCAGAAAAGCATCTGCGGGTAACGGAGAAACCACTGCTCTCAGGTAACCACCTTCCACAGCAATTTTCACCACTTTGTCCAGATCCGGTTCCACAATATGAATTGCACCACGATTAATCGTTTCTACCGCATGCTGGTTAACATCTACCCCGATAACTTTCTTATTATGGGATGCAAATGCTGCCGCAGTTGGCAAACCAATATAGCCAAGACCGATAACTGATATAGTTTCAAAACTCATAGTGTCACCTGATTTTTTTCAAAGCGTCGAGAATACGTTGACAGGCATCGCCATCCCCGTAAGGATTATGAGCGCGGCTCATTTGCTGATAGGCAGCATCGTCTGTCAACAATCGAGTCACCTCCTCCACAATAGTGCTTGTTTCTGTCCCTACCAGACGTACCGTTCCCGCATCAACCGCCTCCGGCCGTTCAGTAGTATTACGCATCACCAGCACAGGTTTTCCTAAAGAAGGTGCTTCTTCCTGAATACCACCAGAATCTGTCAGGATCATATAGGCATGGTTCATCAAATAAACGAATGGTAAATAGTCCTGTGGTTCGATGAGAATAATGTTATCAATATTATGCAAAATACGCTTTACCGGCTCACTGACATTCGGGTTTAAATGGACCGGATAGACTACCTGCACTTCTGGATGGGCGCGGGCTATTTGTGCCAATGCTTCACAAATTCGCACAAATCCACCACCAAAACTTTCACGACGATGACCCGTAACCAAGATCATTTTTTTATTAGTCTCAATAAACGGGTAATGTTTCGCCAGCTTATTCCGCATAGCTTCATCATTCATTATTCGATCGCGTACCCACAGCAACGCATCGATCACCGTATTACCAGTGACAAAAACCCGATTATCTGCAATTGATTCTTTCTGTAAATTCTTACGGGAGTTTTCCGTCGGAGCAAAATGATACATTGCCAGATGCCCGGCAATCTTACGGTTTGCCTCTTCCGGCCAAGGGGAATAGAGATCTCCGGTTCTTAGTCCAGCTTCAATATGACCAACAGGGATACGCTGATAGAATGCAGCCAAACTGGTTGCCATAGTTGTTGTGGTATCTCCGTGAACTAATACAACATCAGGCTTAAATTCTGTCAAAACGGGCTTCAATCCTTCCAGAATACGACATGTAATATCCGTTAAATCTTGCCCTGATTTCATAATATTGAGATCAAAATCGGGAGTGATCTCAAAAAGATGTAACACCTGATCCAACATTTCCCGGTGTTGGGCGGTGACACATACTTTTGCTTCGAAGGCTTCATCCCTTGCCAATGCGTGTACCAGCGGAGCCATCTTGATAGCTTCCGGCCGGGTACCAAACACAGTCAACACTTTCACAGTGACTCTCTTATTAGTCAGTAAGTTGCAGACATTCCTGCAAAAAATACTCTTTGATGCTATTTACTCCTGCTTCCGGAATTGCAGAAAATATCTCTGAGAAGCAGTTATATTTGATTATTTACGTGAACGCCGTACCAATGCCACGCCGGCACCAACCAAGGCACCAACTGTGCCCCACATGATCATCAAAAACACTCTGCGAGGACTGTCTCTGGTAACAGGTTCCTCTGGTGTTCTCAAATAGCGGTAAGTCTGGAATTGATCCTGTAATGTCGGGCCAACATTTAACGTCGCTAACATTGCAATATTCTGGTCATAATCCATATCATAGTCGGGGCCTGTCGCTTCCAGAGTTTCAAGCTGAGCCTGTAACAACGGCGCACCTAACATAAACATTTTTGAGTCAGGCAATTGATCCATCGGAGTATCAGTTTGATTACGCTGAATCCCTTGTTTTTCTGCAACTTTCAGTGATTGCTGTAACACATTCATTTCGCGGTTATAAACCGCTTTAGCGACCATTTCCTGGCGCTTAACCAATGCATTCATAGATTGGGTACGAGTAGCCCATGCACCTTTTACTTCATCATTCAAATGAGTGCTAGCGCGACTGTTAGCAAAAGCAATGTACTGGCGCAAGAGTTGATTTGCTTGTGCAGAGGACTCTGCTGTCAGTTTAATACTGTCATTCAACACTTTTTTATCATCATGAGGAATGAACTGAATATTGTTGACTAACTCATCTAATAAGCCCGCATCAACTCTGGCATTGCCTTCCCGATGCTGCTTGTAATAATCAGATTTTAACCAGAATTCACGGCGAGTATCATATGCCGCGACCTGAGTAACGAATTCCTTATAAGCTTCTTCAGGAATGGACGGTAACTGGGTTTCCGGTGAAATGTTAATGTGAGTATCCAGATTGCGCAAAAACTGCTGCTGAGAATAATAGCTCCCCAAATGACTAGTGGTAGGCAGGTCAGTGGTTGCCATTGCACTCCATTTTTGTTGCATCAGATATGTCACACCAAGAGCTATAGCAGCGAAAATAACTGCCAGTACGATAATCCATATCTTCCCGCGCCATAGAGCACTGCATAAGGCTCTGATATCCAGCTCATGCTCCAGAACTTGTTCACCCTGAATAGACGTTTCTGATTTTATCACTGCACAGAACCTCTGTTAGATAGATGTTAATGGTTAACTGAACGACGCATACGACGTTTTTGCCGTTTGATGAAACGAGCCACCCGCCATGCGTGCTTTATGCAATAGCCATACAACATAAATGCAAGCAAAAAAAGTGCCAACATTACCCATTCAGGCACAAACTCCAACCATTCCCCGATAATTCCAATAGCAGCGAATAAAGCTGCGGCAACAGTAATCAAGATAAATGCCTGACGTGATGAGAACCCAGCCCGCATAATCAGATGATGAATATGTTGTCTGTCAGGAGAAAATGGGCTCATCCCTTTACGTAACCGACGGTACATAATGGCAACCATATCCATTAATGGAATGGCAATAATCCATAATGCAGTCACTGGATTAACCGGATGCTCATTCCCTTGAGTAGATTCAATAAGCAACCAGATAATTGTAAAACCAATCAATGTACTGCCTGCGTCCCCCATAAACACTTTGAAACGCTGGCTTAATAAACCAAGATTAAAAATAATATAAGGGAGAATGGCAGCAATAAATGCAAAACACCATAATGCCAGTGCGGTGTTACCACTTTGATACAGTAAAATTCCCAAGGCACCGAAAGAGACGCAGGATAACCCACCTAACAATCCATCTATTCCATCAACCATATTGAATGCATTGATGGCAGCCCAGACAGCAAATAAAGTCACAACATAACTGAACGGCCCAAGTGTCATGTCCCAGGGGCCAAAAGCATAACCAAGACTATTTAATTTCAAGCCGGCAAAATACATCATCGCAATACCAACCAGAGCCTGGATAGTTGCCCGGATCTTAACGCTGATGTCAAAACGGTCATCCAATGCACCGATAAATACCAGCACACCAGCACAAACCAAATATAACCACTTGTGAGGAATAAATTCTTTAGTGATAACAAAAGCAAAACAAACCCCGGTAAATACTGATACCCCTCCAACCAGAGGCACCAATCCCTGATGACACTTACGATAATTAGGTTTATCAACGAGACCGATTTTCTTTGCTACTTTGCGCGCTATAAACAAAAACGCAAACGAGAACAGAAAAACGCAAAAAACTTCGATATCCATGCTGAAAATATTCACGATAACAACTCTCTGTAAAAATAAAGACACCCTGGTTATTTATCAACCAAAATCCAATCCCACAGGCACTCCAGCTTGCGAAGACACTGCTTTATTATGGAAAAATTAATGGCCTTATATCATTTTTGTGACACTTAATTTTAAATAGATGGCAGTATGTGAAATATTTGCAAAATACATACCATATTTACAATACTATAAGCGTGGATGCAAAAAACGCCACGAAATCGTGGCGCTTATTAAAATCATCGTAAAATGAGGTAGAAACTACGAACGTTTCATCATGTCAAAGAAATCGTCGTTTGTTTTGCTCATAGCCAACTTATTGATAAGGAATTCCATCGCATCAATTTCTCCCATCGGGTGAATAATTTTGCGCAGAATCCACATTTTCTGTAACTCTTCGGTCGTGGTGAGTAGATTTTCTTTACGTGTACCAGAACGGTTGTAATCGATAGCCGGGAAGACACGTTTTTCAGCAATTTTACGGGAGAGGAGCAGTTCCATGTTACCAGTGCCTTTGAACTCTTCGTAAATCACTTCATCCATCTTGGAGCCCGTATCCACCAACGCAGTCGCAATAATAGTCAGGCTTCCACCCTCTTCCACATTACGTGCAGCACCGAAGAAACGTTTTGGACGATGTAACGCGTTAGCATCTACACCACCGGTCAGTACCTTGCCGGATGCAGGGACAACCGTGTTATAAGCACGAGCCAAGCGGGTAATAGAATCAAGCAGAATAATAACGTCTTTTTTATGTTCAACCAGACGTTTTGCTTTCTCAATGACCATTTCTGCCACCTGAACGTGACGGGAAGCGGGCTCATCAAAAGTAGAAGCAATAACTTCACCTTTCACCAGACGTTGCATTTCAGTTACTTCTTCCGGACGTTCATCAATCAGAAGTACCATCAATACACAATCTGGATGATTGTGAGCAATGTTAGCAGCAATATTTTGCAGCAACATGGTCTTACCCGCTTTTGGTGGCGCTACGATAAGACCACGTTGTCCACGGCCAATCGGTGCAGCCAGATCCAGAACACGGGCTGTCAGATCCTCAGTGGAACCATTACCACGCTCCATACGCAAGCGATTATTAGCATGCAGAGGAGTTAAGTTTTCAAAAAGGATTTTACTACGGGCATTTTCTGGTTTATCAAAGTTAACTTCGTTAACTTTCAACAGTGCAAAATAGCGTTCACCTTCTTTAGGTGGGCGGATTTTACCTGAAATTGTGTCACCGGTACGGAGGTTAAAACGGCGAATTTGGCTGGGAGAAACGTAGATATCATCGGGACCGGCAAGGTAGGAGCTGTCTGCTGAACGGAGAAATCCAAATCCATCCTGCAATATCTCCAGCACACCGTCACCGAAGATATCTTCTCCACTTTTCGCATGCTGCTTAAGGATAGAGAAGATAATATCTTGTTTACGCATACGGGCCAGACTTTCCAGCCCCATCTTTTCGCCGAGTGTAATCAGTTCAGATACCGGCGTATTCTTTAATTCGGTAAGATTCATAATGGTGGGTTCTTAAACTCGGGGTATATCTCGAACTATGAACGTGAATAGTATGGCAGCGTCATCGGTGCCTGTTTATTTTGTACAAAAAACAAATAAGACCTTTAATACATTATTCATATAAAAAGGTAGTAATTTGAAGTACTAAGATTGAGCTCAAATAAGACTGACAGGCTGTCAAAAACGCTGTTGAGATAATGCTGAAACATTACTGATTTCTATAAAAACTATCTCAACGTAACGAGCTATACGCCAGATTACTCCCGTATAACCCATCGGATACTTTAGACTATCCAGAGATAACAGACTTATCAGACACTACAGATTGTTCAGTATGCAACATACTTCTAACAGATGTATGTGATACAAGCAGTGGCGCTAACTTATCACGCTTCTTTACGGACGTCTAGCGGTCAATGAAATAAATAATAGCATAAGCTAAACGTCCGGTATTAATGTGATCTTACTTCAATCAGAGATTAGCATCCAAAAATTCTTTCAATTGAGTTTTTGACAGTGCTCCCACTTTGGTAGCGGCAACCTGACCGTCTTTAAACAGTAACAGTGTAGGAATACCACGGATACCATACTTAGGAGCAGTTGCCGGATTGTCATCAATGTTCAGTTTAGCAATCGTCAGTCTACCTGAATATTCTGGGGCGATTTCATCTAAGATAGGTGCAATCATTTTACATGGTCCACACCATGCTGCCCAAAAATCGACAAGAACCGGACCAGCGGCGTTAAGCACATCAGTATCAAAGCCAGCATCACTCAAATGAATAATTTTATCGCTCATTTTTTACTCCAAAGAATAATTTTTTACCATGCTAGTGTAACATTACTGACATAAGCTTGCCTTTATTTCCGTGGATACACTTTCGTAAAACAATGGTTAACTGATATTCTACCACACTATGAGTAAAACACACTTGACAGAAAAGAAGTTTTCCGACTTCGCCTTGCACCCCAAGGTCATAGAAGCTCTTGATAACAAGGGTTTTTCTAATTGTACGCCGATACAAGCACTGACATTGCCTTTCACTGTCGAAGGTCGTGATGTCGCGGGGCAAGCGCAAACAGGTACTGGGAAGACGTTAGCATTTTTGGCGTCTGCTTTTCATTATTTACTGACTCATCCCGCAGCGAAGGAGCGTCAGACCAATCAGCCAAGAGCGCTGATTATGGCTCCTACCCGCGAACTGGCTGTACAGATTTACTCTGATGCAGAAGATCTAGCACAGGCAACGGGATTAAAGATGGGTCTTGCCTATGGCGGTGATGGTTACGACAAGCAGCTGAAAGTGCTGGAATCCGGTGTTGACATTCTTATCGGCACGACCGGACGTTTGATTGACTATGCCAAACAAGAGCATATCAACCTGAATGCAATTCAAGTTGTCGTTCTTGATGAAGCTGATCGTATGTACGATCTGGGTTTTATCAAAGATATTCGCTGGCTATTCCGCCGGATGCCTCCTGCAAATGAGCGCATGAACCTGCTGTTTTCTGCCACGCTCTCTTACCGGGTCCGGGAACTGGCATTTGAGCAAATGAACCATGCAGAATATGTAGAGGTGGAACCGTTACAAAAAACAGGGCACCGCATCCGCGAAGAGCTGTTTTATCCCTCTAATGAAGAAAAGATGCGTCTGCTTCAAACGTTATTGGAAGAAGAGTGGCCTGATCGCTGCATTATTTTCGCCAACACAAAACATCGTTGTGAAGATATCTGGGCTCATCTGGCTGCTGACGGGCATCGAGTTGGTCTGCTAACCGGTGATGTGGCACAGAAAAAAAGATTACGCATTCTGGAAGAATTCAGCAACGGCAACATTGATATTTTAGTTGCAACGGATGTAGCAGCCCGCGGATTGCATATTCCTTCCGTAACCCATGTTTTTAACTATGACTTACCAGATGACTGCGAGGATTATGTTCACCGCATTGGTCGTACTGGTCGTGCAGGTGAAAGTGGCCACTCAATCAGCCTGGCCTGTGAAGAATATGCTCTGAACCTGCCAGCGATTGAAGATTATATTCAGCACCATATCCCTGTCAGCAAATATAACAGTCATGCATTGCTGAAAGATTTACCGGTTCCTAAACGCCGCCACCGTTCGCGTTCAGGGCACCATCAGCGCCGTAATACTTTATCGCATCGCAATAATACACCACGTAATAACCGTAAACGTTCAGGCTGAATTAAATGATGCTGAGTTCTTCTTCGCTCTATGCGGCTATCGACTTGGGTTCAAACAGTTTCCATATGCTGGTTGTGCGTGAAATATCCGGCAGTATTCAAATACTGACACGAATCAAACGTAAAGTAAGACTGGCCACGGGACTGGATAAAAATAACCACCTATCTCAACAAGCAATGGAGAGAGGTTGGCAATGTCTCAGGGTTTTTTCTGAACGCTTACAGGATATACCACCATCACAAATCCGCGTTGTTGCTACAGCAACTTTGCGTATCGCCGGAAATTCAGGTGAATTTGTGAAAAAAGCATCAGAAATCCTTGGTTGCCCGGTTACAGTAATCAGCGGCGAAGATGAAGCTCGGCTTATTTATCAAGGTGTTGCCCACACAACCGGTGGCCCTGAAAAACGTTTAGTCGTAGATATTGGCGGGGCAAGTACAGAACTGGTCACTGGGAATAGGGCAAAAGCCACCCAGTTATCCAGCCTGAGTATGGGCTGTGTTACCTGGCTTGAATGCTACTTTCATGACCGCAGCCTAACGGAAGAAAATTTCGCCAAAGCCGAAGCGGCCGCACATGAAACGCTGAAAGCTATTGCTCCAAAGCTTATCGAACAAGGCTGGCAAATCTGTGTCGGAGCCTCCGGCACCGTTCAGGCTCTGCAAGAAATCATGATTGCTCAGGGTATGGATGAGCTGATCACTTTGCCAAAACTCCAGGGACTCAAACATAAAGCAATTGAATGCGGTAAGCTGGAAGAGCTGGAAATAGAGGGATTGACGCTGGAGCGGGCTCTGGTTTTCCCTAGTGGTCTGGCTATCTTGATAGCTATTTTTCAGGCATTAAATATTGAAAGTATGATCCTTGCGGGCGGCGCTTTACGAGAAGGCCTTGTCTACGGCATGCTGGATTTGCCGATAGAACAAGATATTCACACCAGAACCCTACGTAATATACAACGTCGTTTTCAGTTGGATGCTGAACAATCTCAACGGGTCAAACAATTGGCTGAGCACTTCTTACAACAAATTGCTAAACCTTGGGAGCTGGATAGCCGATGTCATGAATTATTACAAAGCGCTTGCCTGATACATGAAATTGGGTTGAGTGTTGATTTCCATCAAGCCCCCTCACACGCAGCCTATCTTATCAATTACCTCGATCTCCCTGGCTATACTCCTGCACAGAAAAAACTATTAGCCACACTGCTGAAGAACCAAAGTGGCACGATTGATTTGATTTCCTTCAGTCAACAAAACACTTTGCCTCTGAAACAAGTTCAACGTTTATGCCGCCTGCTGCGGTTGGCTATCATATTCACCAGCCGTCGCCGAGATAACACACTCCCAGCTGCTCTGGGTT
Organism: Photorhabdus thracensis; assembly: GCF_001010285.1. Classification (GTDB taxonomy): domain Bacteria; phylum Pseudomonadota; class Gammaproteobacteria; order Enterobacterales; family Enterobacteriaceae; genus Photorhabdus; species Photorhabdus temperata. The sequence goes on from NZ_CP011104.1 coordinate 1,628,753, forward strand.
TAAAAGTGATTGGTGAAACGCTGATGGTAACGCTGCCTCATGACTGGCTAATTCAACACCCTCTGCGGGCGGAATCTTTACAGCAGGAAATTCAGTGGCAAAGTCATGTTCAATGGTCACTTGTTTTGGAAGAACAGATTAGCTAAGAAACTCAATCATTTTCCCTGTATCTCTCTGATACAGGGAATCTTTAATCTATATTACTGCTTATTTTTTTGCCCAAGACCTAAACGCGACTTAATATCCGCAATGCGCGACTGCCCTTTTTGCATTCTCTCTTCAGCAGTAACTATCTTTTTATCTTGCGGCCAATGTAAATCATCCTGTGGCAACTCATGTAAAAAACGGCTTGGTTCAGGACGGATTAATTCACCATATTGGCGACGCTCTTTACATAAAGTAAAAAATAACTCCCGTTGAGCGCGAGTGATTCCCACATAAGCCAATCGTCGTTCTTCATCAATATTTTCTTCATCAATACTGCTCTGATGAGGTAATAGCCCTTCTTCCATACCGACCAAAAACACATAGGGAAACTCTAATCCTTTAGAGGCATGCAGAGTCATCAATTGCACCTGATCAAACTCTTCACCCTCTTCTCCCCGCTCCAGCATATCCCGCAATGTGAAACGCGTGACTACCTGAGATAAAGTCATTGGTTCGTTCAATTCATCACCCTCCAGCATTTCACTCATCCAAGTAAATAGCTGATTAATATTTTTCATCCGCATTTCAGCGGCTTTCGGGCTCGGTGATGTTTCGTACAGCCAGCTTTCATAATCCATACCATGCAGCAAATCACGCACCGCCAGCAAAGGTTCCTGCTCAACCTGACAGGCTATCTCATCCATCCAATGAGTAAAACGCTGTAGTGCCGCCAACCCACGGCCAGTCAGGCTTTGTTCCAAACCAAGATCAAAGCTCGCCTGATAGAGGCTTTTATTACGCTGGTTCGCCCACTCACTCAATTTTTGAATTGTAGCCGCACCAATTTCACGTCTTGGCGTATTAACAATCCGCAGGAATGCGCTGTCATCCTCAGGATTAGTCAGCACCCGCAGATAAGCCAGCAGATCTTTAATTTCAGGGCGAGCAAAGAAAGAAGTACCGCCAGAAATCCGGTAAGGAATGCGGTTTTGCATCAGCATTTTTTCAAACACCCGGGATTGATGATTTCCCCGATAGAGAATAGCGTAGTCTTTATATTGGGTTTTATTGATAAAGTGATGTGCAATCAGTTCCCCGACAACTTTTTCCGCTTCATGCTCTTCATTATTAGCCATAATGACTTTCAGCGGATCACCATAACCCAGTTCAGAAAAAAGGCGCTTTTCAAACACATGAGGATTATTTGCAATCAAAATATTAGCCGCTTTCAGAATACAACCGGAAGAACGGTAGTTTTGCTCTAGTTTGATCACATTAAGCTTCGGAAAATCCTCTTTCAGTAACACCAGATTTTGTGGTCTTGCGCCGCGCCATGAATAGATCGACTGGTCATCATCACCCACCACCGTAAAACGGGCCCTTTGTCCCACCAGCAATTTAACCAGTTGATATTGACTGGTATTGGTGTCCTGATATTCATCTACCAACAAATAACGGATACGGTTTTGCCAACGTTCCCTTACCTCTTCATCACGCTGCATCAGCAATGTCGGTTTGGTAATCAGATCGTCAAAATCCAATACATTACAGCTCGCCAGGTGCAAATCATAACGGCGATAACATTCAGCAAACTGATGCTCTTGAGCAGAACGAGCTAATGCCGTAGCTTGTTGAGGAGAAAGCAGATCATTTTTCCAGTTTGAAATGGAAGAGATCAATTTTTGTAGTAAATCTTTATCTCCTTCCAGTAAATCGGCTGTCAAATCTTTCAGTAGAGCCATCTGGTCCTGATCATCAAACAATGAGAAATTGCTTTTCATTCCCAATGCTTTGTACTCGCGCTTAATGATTTCCAATCCCAGCGTATGGAAAGTAGAGATCATTAACCCCTTAGCCTCTTTGCGTCCCAAAGTTTGTGCTATACGCTCTTTCATTTCCCGAGCGGCTTTATTAGTAAAAGTAACAGCAGTGATATGACGAGGCTGATAACCACAAATACGGATAAGATGGGCAATCTTATTCGTGATCACTCTAGTTTTGCCGGAACCCGCCCCCGCCAAGACCAGACAAGGACCGGTAACAAATTCAACTGCTTGTTGTTGGCTGGGATTTAATCGCATGATGTTTAATGAGTTATATCAGGACAGTGCTTCGAGGCTGGAATTGTAGCAGAAAGAGGGAGAGGAAACGCCGTTTTCTTTAATTAAGGAAAAGAAGCCCTACAGGTTGATAATATTAAATTTCAAGGGACGAATTTTATTTCGCCCCCCTATCCTTAACTAAAATCTGATATTAACCACCAACAGAAATACGCTTCATATCTGTCATATAGCCACGTAATATACGGCCAACGACTTCAATTGGGTGGTTACGGATAGCCTCGTTAACATCACGCAACTGGGCATTATCAATACCACTATCCGTAACAGACTTACCTAAATCACCTGCCTGTAGTGAACCTATAAACTTCTCTTTCAGCAATGGAACCGCAACATGAGAGAACAAATAGTTACCATATTCGGCGGTATCAGAAATAACCACGTTCATTTCATACAGACGCTTACGAGAGATTGTATTAGCAATCAGCGGCAATTCATGTAGAGATTCATAATATGCAGATTCAGCAATGATACCGGTATTCACCATAATTTCGAATGCCAGTTCAACCCCGGCTTTCACCATAGCAACCATCAAAACGCCATGATCAAAGTATTCCTGTTCACTGATTTTGCCATCATATTCAGGTGAATTCTCAAACGCAGTGTTACCCGTTTCCTCACGCCAATCTAACAAATTCTTATCATCATTGGCCCAGTCAGCCATCATACCGGAAGAAAATTCACCAGAAATGATATCATCCATATGTTTCTGGAACAGTGGCGTCATGATCTCTTTCAACTGCTCAGACAGAGCATATGCACGCAGTTTTGCCGGATTAGACAAACGATCCATCATCAGGGTAATACCACCTTGCTTCAGTGCTTCCGTGATGGTTTCCCAACCAAACTGGATCAGCTTTCCGGCATAGCCCGGTTCCGCACCTTCCGCCACCAGCTGGTCATAACACAGCAATGAGCCTGCCTGTAGCATACCGCACAGAATGGTTTGTTCACCCATCAAATCAGATTTCACTTCAGCAACGAAAGACGATTCCAGAACGCCTGCACGATGACCACCTGTTGCCGCTGCCCATGCCTTAGCGATCGCCATCCCTTCACCTTTCGGATCGTTTTCCGGGTGAACCGCGATCAAGGTAGGAACACCAAAACCACGTTTGTATTCTTCACGAACTTCAGTGCCAGGGCACTTAGGCGCTGCCATCACAACGGTGATGTCTTTACGGATCTGCTCACCAACTTCAACGATATTGAAACCATGAGAGTAACCCAGCGCAGCACCTTCTTTCATCAGCGGCTGAACTGCGCAAACAACAGAAGAGTGTTGTTTATCCGGCGTCAGGTTGACAACCAAATCAGCCTGCGGAATCAGCTCTTCATAAGTACCAACCTGAAAACCATTTTCGGTTGCTTTACGCCACGAAACCCGTTTTTCTTCAATAGCCTCTTTACGCAAGGCATAAGCGATATCCAAACCGGAGTCACGCATGTTCAGACCTTGATTCAGCCCCTGCGCACCGCAACCAACGATGACCACTTTTTTACCTTTTAAATATCCTGCCTCATCAACAAACTCTTCCCGCGCCATAAAACGACATTTACCTAACTGCGCCAACTGCTGACGCAAATTCAGTGTATTAAAATAATTAGCCATTAGTGACTCCGTTATCATGTTGTGTTCAGCAATCAAGCGCTGCGACTATTTTTTAAATTTCCCCACCCCATGAGGTGTTTGTATATTTTTAATATATGACATGAAAGGCATTGCTTAAATTGATATATTAACAATACCGCATTGCATTTTATGCAATACTGATTATAGGGCAGGAAAAGGAGAATGGACTATGGATATACGTGATCTCAAACTGTTTCTGCATCTGGCTGAAAGCTGCCATTTTGGCCGCACAGCAAAAGCAATGCACGTCAGTCCATCCACACTATCCCGCCAAATCCAGCGTATTGAAGATATATTGGGGCATCCATTATTCTTACGGGATAATCGCACCGTAAAGCTGACATTTGCCGGCGAGCAATTTAAACAGTTCTCCCAACAGACACTATTGCAATATCAGCAGCTACAGCACTCATTGAATCAGCAAAGCCCTTCCCTAAGTGGCGAATTACGCCTGTTTTGCTCAGTGACTGCGGCTTACAGCCACTTACCACAGATCCTTGATCGTTTCCGCGCAGAGCATCCTCTGGTTGAAATCAAACTCACTACCGGTGATGCCGCAGATGCAGTCAATAAGATACAGTCTAATGATGCCGATTTAGGAATCGCCGGTAAGCCGGAAAAATTGCCAGATAATGTCAGTTTCACCAAAATCGGTGAAGTACCGTTGGTACTGATCTCGCCTTCCCTTCCCTGTACTGTACGGGCACTCGCCACACAAGAGTGCCCCGACTGGAATAACATTCCCTTTATTTTGCCGGAGCACGGCCCTTCACGTAAGCGCATTGAGTTCTGGTTTCGCCACCATAAAATTAACAACCCATTGATTTACGCTACAGTGTCCGGTCACGAAGCCATTGTTTCTATGGTTGCATTAGGTTGTGGCGTTGCATTAATTCCCAACGTAGTGGTAGAGAACAGTCCTGAACCAGTACGCAATCGCATATCGTTACTGGACAATATTTCTCTGGTGGATCCGTTCGAATTAGGTATATGTGTACAGAGAAAACGGCTGAATGAACCCTTGATTAAAGCATTTTGGGGGTTGTTATAAGGAACTGCGTTAGCAGGTGTTCTTGTTCATTACAAGTCTGATATCACTCACTTTTGGCATTATTCCAATATACTTATGATTCATGTGACATAATTCACAAAGAACATAAAAAAATAACCATATTGTTTTCATGATAATATGTTTAATATAAGTTATAAGTAATCAATAATAATTATATGAAAACATTAGTCCCTGATTAAATTTTTGGTCATTAATTATGTTACTAAAGAAAATACTTTTAATTATATCAATTGAATAATAGCCATTTAACTCTGAGAAATTCAGGCGTTGTTGAAATTGGCTAGTAAAAACAACAACATTGAATATTCCACCGTCTGAAAACACAGTGGAAAGTGATTCTTTTTCTATGTCATAATAATATCTTATAATAATGAAATAATTTCTTACTTGATATTACAGGAGGTATTTTAAATTTCACAGAAAGCATTTAACAATATTTTCATGATATAGTTACCAATAATAATCACTTAAGATTTAATTTAATTGAAAAATAATATCATTAATTTATCATAATTATATAAAACAATTAATTCAAACACACAAAATGATTTAATAAAGGAAAATATTATGTTACATAAAATAGACAAAGCACCATATTTTATTAAATTCTATAAATTCCACCTACAAGATCTCGTTTTCTCTTATAATATGAAAACAGAGTGGCATCACCATCCTTGCATACAATTAAGTGTATCGCCACATAATTCACTGATGAGAATTGACACTGAAAATGAATCGAAACAAGCGCATGGATTCATTATTTCTTCTAATATTAAACATAAATTACATTCAGAAGGACAACCCTGTTTTAATTTACTGATAGATCCAGCCAATCCCCTATACCATCTATTATCACATCAGATGATGGGTTCAGATATAATATATTTAAGTCAAGAATCATCCGATTTGATAGCAAATTATTTTATTAATTGTTTACAATCAGAAACCGCTCCAGATATTTTTATCCTAAACAACCTATTAGGTGAAATAGAAGACTGTCACTGTTATCAGGATAAACGGATCATGAAAGCTGCCTCTCTTATCACTGAATTACCCGTTAAATGTATATCTTCCCGTGAAATATCAGATCAGCTCTATTTATCAGAAAGTCGGTTCTTACATCTATTTCGGGAAAAAATGGGGACTAATTTCCGCAGTTATCTATTATGGAAACGTCTGCATCATGCTATTAATGAGATACATTTATCGGACTCACTGACGTTATTAGCTTGTAATAGCGGATTTTCCGACAGTGCACATTTCAGTCGTACCTGTATGATGCTATATGGGTTAAGGCCTTCTGAATTAAAAAATGCCAGTATGAATAGAACGCAACAATCACAACAAAAACAATCCAATTTTTCATCAGCGTTAGCAGGTTTAAATTTTCCAAGACAGAATATCTAAATCATGAATAAATAGTATTTTTGATAAATTATCTAAAATAAATAAATTCTATTTATAGTTATCATTATCAAATCCAATATGTTAGCGATTCTGTATCATTCTATTCTCAATATTATGCAATCTTAGTAATGATACAGAATTCAGAATAACAACATATCCATACCACCCAATAACCCATGAATTCACAACAAATAAAACATACAGAGTGGAATATCACTATCCTATATTAATTATTCATTTTAATGATACATGCTCTTTTAGATAATTTTCTACCCATTTAGCTACTCGGCTTGTGTCTTTATAAGCACCTAACATAAGCTCAGAACCACGGCTACTCAACCATTTCCGCCCGACGATAAATAACCCAGGGTAAGGTGTTTTCCCACCTTCTTCATGCCCATTTTTACAAACGAATCCGTTGACATCCGCAACACCGGGAAGAGTTAACCACACCGTATTATCTTTATACCCCAAACACCAGATAACAGTATCGACCTCATATTGATTGCCAGACAAATCACATAACTTATTATCTTTTATATCAACTAATCTATTCGCTATTTTTATACCAAAAGCGGCTAACCGGTGGTTTTTCAGCTCTCCACAAGGAATGGGATTACGCCGCCGCATAATTTTCCCTACCAGACTGTAATAATTGGCAAACAACAGACCGCTTTTACTTAACCACCAAAAGATATCTTTGCCCATTATTCTATTAGGTAAGAGAGGACGGTAAGAGCCACAAAATAACGTCACCTTCGCTGTCGCCGCTAAATCTTTGGCAATCTGGCGACCACTGGCACCATCACCAACAACAGCGACTCTGCTGCCTGCTTTAATTTGTTTAGGTTCCTTATACTGATCCGCCCCAATTTGCTGTATATCAGTAGACAGTTGTACAGAAAGTACCGGAATATCAGCTAATTGATTAGCTCCTGTTGCATTAACCAGACAAGGTGCGTTAAATACTTTCCCATCTTTTGTTTTAACGCTATAGCCACTTTTATCATGCTTCACTTCAACCACTTCAGTTTGAGTATGTATCGTCAGGTTATGGTGTGAAGCATAACGCTCAAGGTAATCAGCAACTTCATGCTTATCCGGATAACCATCTTCAATTCCAGGAAACGGCAAGCCATGAAGCTGAGTCATACCACGTGAAGTGAATAACAACATATTATCAGGGCGTCTGCGCCACACATCACCAATACGCGCCTCTCGCTCTAATATGCAGACATTAATATTCTTAGCCGTGAGAATAGCAGCTAAACTTAATCCGGCTTGACCGGCACCCACAATTAAGCAATCCATTTTCATCATGCGTACTCGTTTTTAATTCGGAATTTATCTATATTTTATTTTTATCACTATCTCAATCTTAGGACAATGAAAAAACTTATAAAAAAACATTCAATAGATCAAAAAACAACGGACTTCACAAAAATATAAAACACAATTGAAAAAACCACTTGAATTAACTGGTCATATTCGTATTGAAGTGAGCATTTTGAATAAATCAGCTATTTTTATCATAATTTTAACAATATTGACAGATCCATATAATAATCAGAACAATAATATAGCCAATTTATTCAATAAAATGGAATTATTAATCACTATCCTTTTTTCCTACGTAACTTATGCTTTATTGCTATAACTTATAATAAACAAAGATGAGTTTATCGACTCTTTACCCTACCGGAGATGAAAAAATGGAAAATATCAAAAGTATATATGATGGTATAAAATCCCGTGGAGGCAATCCGCTGAAATGGTTAATGGCAGATGTCGACTTTCTCTATAAGCTGCCCAAAGAAGAGCAGCAAGAGTTAAAAACCTGTCTACTTAAAGATGCGTTTCATTTTCATTATCACAATAACCTTTACTATAGAGATATTTGTGAAAAACAAGGTATTAAGCCAGAAGATATCCAGGGTTATAATGATTTAGTTCGCATCCCACTGATACCTGTTGCAACTTATAAATCAGCCGAAAGTCATCGCTTATTAAGCAAACCACTCTCTGAAATCGAACATGAAATGCGTTCTACCGGCACGAGCGGAATTCCCAGTGTTTATCGCCGTTGCCACGATACGATGGACCACACAGTATTGGCTGTTTATTCTAATTATCGCAGCATGTTCAAATTATCTGGTGGTGCAGGCCTATGCTTATGCCCTTCAACAGAAGATATTCCAGAAATGGCGCTGGTCAAGATCTTTAATTTCCTGACAGGTTTATTAGATACCCGACGCTATATGATTAATCAGGATCGTTTTTCCCCGGAAGATTCGCTGAATCAATTAATCCAATGGAAAGGTAAATTTACCCGGCATTTAATCGGCCCTCCATTCATGATTCATCGTTTTATCACGTTCTTAAAAGAGAATAACACCAAACTCACTTTAGATAGCGATAGCATGGTGATCACTATGGGCGGCTGGAAGCGTTTTTCCGGGGATATGATCTCCCGCAGTGAACTCAATGCAGATATCGAAGAATGGATGGGAATTCCCGTATCCCGAACACGTGATATGTATGGTCTGGTTGAAGCAAACGTTCTCGCCATAGAAGATGAATATAATCATAAGCATGTTCCTCCTTATATTCATTTCTCCGTCCGTGATCCTAATGATTTATCACGCGAACTACCTGATGGTGAAACAGGGCAATTGGTGATCCTGGATCCACTTTCTGTTTCCACCCCAGGTATGTTACTGACAGAAGATTTGGTCTACTTGCGTACCGATCCTAACAAATCCTGGCGTAATTCTCAGCGGATTCAGTTTATTATGCGTACTGCCGCCGCTAAAGAGTTTGGTTGTTGTGCAGTCAACCTTGAGAGAAAAATGTCAGATGATGAAGCTGCCCCAACTACACCCGCTGTATAAATAGCAAGGTGGAATTATGTTTAACAACATCATTATTGACAACTTTTGCAATCCTGACTGCCAGGGGACGTTATCCAGCCCCGCAATTAAACTGGCGTTAGGCAATCCTGTCTGTGGTGACAAGGTTGATATCGACCTGACACTGGATAGTCAAGGGCGGGTAAATAATGCCTGTTTCCGCGCATGGGGATGCACAGCATCCCTGGCAATGTCGAACCAGTTTTGTCGCCACGTTAAAGGTAAGACTCTCGAAGAATTGAACGCATTATCACCTGAAGGAATTGATGCGTTATTAGGCGAGTTAGAACCCGCCCAGCAACACTGTCTTGATATGCTGCATAAGCTATTTGAGCAGTTAAAGGGAAAAATATGACAAGCCTATACTTCGACTACAACGCCACGACACCGCTAAGTGTTAAAGCCCAGTTGGCGATTAAAGATGCTTTGTCTGTTTTTGCTAATCCGTCCAGCCACTACAGCTTAAGCGACATGGCTAAAAATTTGCTCACTGACGCCAGGAGATCTATGGCATCATTAATGGGCACTGTACCTGAACAAATCCTGTTTACATCAGGAGGAACCGAAAGTAATAACCAGGCATTGTCCAGCCTGTTAGCAACGTTTTCCGGTTCGGATCTGTCTGCATATCATGTTATTAGCTCTTCTATTGAGCATCCGTCTGTTCTGGCGCCGTTACTCTGGTACCAACAACGCGGGCTCCAACTGACGCTGATCGATCCTGATAATCAGGGGCGGATAAGTGTACAAAGCATCCGGGAAAACCTGCGGCCACAAACACGCCTGATCACATTGATGGCGATTAACAACGAAACCGGAGTGATACAGCCCTATGAAGCTGTCGCCTCTTTAGCAAAAGAGGCTGGTATCTATTTACACATAGATGCAGTACAGGCTATTGGTAAACTTCCTTTTAGCTGTGACACGCTTTCTGGCATAACGACTGCCTCTTTCTCCGGCCATAAATTTAATGGCCCTAAAGGTATTGGTGGGCTCTATCATGCACCAGGTATTCAATTGAACCCCTTGCTGCACGGTGGCGGACAAGAACAAGGAATACGCAGCGGCACTGAAAACACTCTGGGCCTTGCAGGACTGGCGGCGGCAGCTAAAGAATCACTGAATGGATTGCAAGAACATTTCAATACCTGCAAAACGCTCAGAGAAACCTTGCTATCTCTGCTAGAGCAGCACCATGTTAGCTACCTAATTAATGGCAATACAAACCCAGCATTTCAGGCCCCCTGGACACTAAATTTAAGTTTCCCTGGCGTCCGTGCTGAATCATTAGCCAGCAGACTGGATTTATGTCACGGAGTCTCTTTATCTTTAGGATCAGCCTGTAGCAATAACAAATCAACACAACGTTCTCATGTTCTGGCGGCGATGGGGCTACCTAATGATCGTATCGATAGTGCAGTACGTATCAGTTTTGGATATACCACAAGCCAAAATGATATTGAGATGCTGGCTAGCGCGATTAAACAAGAAACTTATAACTTGCTGAAAATTTCGGGGAAACCGTTAAACACCCAGGAATAACAGCAAAACTGTATTTAAAAGACGGTGTAGCAGGAATAACTTATTTATTAACCATTAATACCTATATTACTGCACTTAAGCTCCGCCAACATTTCTTTATATTTTAAGGGGATATTAATATGAAACTGTTTGAATTACTGCAATCTCAAATTACTGAATTAACTGATATTGAACCAGAGGATATCACCCTTGACACCCTGCTTGATGATATTCACCTGGTAAGTCTGGATTTTGTCTCTATTCAGGTTGCTTTAAAAAGAGAAATGGGTATTCAGCTGAACTTCGATAAATTCCAGCGAAATGAAACAACGACAATCGGTGATTTTGTCAATTATGTCCGTGAATTAACAAAATAATCATTATTAATGTATTTGGATGTTAGCTGTCTATGACATATCACAGCATGGCTAACATTCATTTTTGTGATGCTTTTATCTACCAACCCCATTATTTGGTTGTATTAAAAAATAAAGCATGTCACCAGGAACTTACCTTTGGAGATAATGTTTCATGAATTTTCAAACTGGCTACCGCCGCGTTGCCATCACAGGCTATGGCTCTATCTGTTCTCTTGGGCAAAATACCCAGGAAATTTGGGATGCAATCCTAAACTATCGTGTAGGCTACAAAAAGGAAGTTCACCCAGATACTGCTGTCGTAGCAAAATTCTTCGGCAACATACCTTTTTCTCCTGATGTATCACGGTTTTCCAAAAAGCTGCTAAAGAACCTTCCCAAATTCAGCAAACTTGGACTGATTGCTGCGGATGAAGCAATCAAAATAGCATTTGGTCACGATAAAACCGCTCTTGATGAAAGCTATTCCCCTTTTGAACGAGGTGTCATTTTTGGTACTGGCTGGGGAGGAGAAGATGCAACCGTCGAAAACAGCAATTCCTACGCTGACCAAGGTATTGCCTCACCCATGACAAATATTATGTCTATGCATAGCGTAGGTACGGCGGCTATTTCAATGAACTGGAATCTACGGGGATATCAGAATACCCCGGTGGCAGCTTGTGCAACAGGCAGTATGGCAATAGGTGATGCTTTTGAACTTATCCGTAGCGGACGCACTAAAATGATGCTGGCAGGGGGCGGTGAAAGTATCAGAGATCCATTCATCGTCTGGAGCATTGATATCCTTGGTGCACTGAGCAAAGAACAGGAATCTGTCGAAAAAGCTTGCTGTCCATTCAGCAAAGATCGTAGTGGCTTTGTGATGTCAGAAGGTGCAGCAATATTATGTCTTGAAGATTATGACAGTGCTGTTGCCAGAGGAGCCAAAATACTGGCGGAAGTCGTCGGTTATGGAAATTACTCTGACGCATCAGATATGACAGCACCGGCACCAGATTGCCAAGGACGGGTTATGGCAATTCAGGCAGCACTGGAACAGGCCAAACTCTCCGCGTCAGATATTCACTATATCAATGCCCACGGCACATCAACCCCGTTAAACGACATTAACGAAACCGATGTTTTAAAAATGAGCCTGGGAGAACACGCCTACCGTATTCCTACTTCCAGTACAAAATCCTACACAGGCCATCTTATTGCCGGAGCAGGAGCAATTGAGTCCATTTTCTGTATTAAAGCAATGGAAACCGCAACTATTCCCGCGACTATGCACTTGAATAATCCTGATCCACTCTGCGATCTGGATTACGTCCCCAACACCCACCGAACTAACCAAGTTATTGATATTGCTTTAAATGTTAACTATGGATTCGGTGGCACAAACTGTGCACTTATTTTCAGGAAAGCCGACAGATGAACGTTCAATTCAGTAAAAAAGATCTCAGTCAATGGGCTAAATTCTCTGGAGATTATAACCCCATCCATTTTGATGAAAAAATCGCAAAAGAAGTCGGATTAGGCGGTATTGCCGTACACGGTATGCTGGCAATGATCCCTCTCAAAAGCGGATACGATTACTTGTCACAATCAAACGAGGGAATGGGCAGACAGTGGCACGTTAATTTGCGAAATCCAGTGCCTCTGGATGCCTGCTATTGCGTCAAAACTAAGCACACTGACCCGAATGGGAAAACAACCTTTAATCTGCAAGATGAAACAACAAGCCTGAAACCTTTGGTTGGTCATTATAGTCGTTTCGATTTTTCGAAAAAAACCCGATTTCCTGAAAAACCACAGTGTCAAGTTCCTATACAAGAGACAATAAAAAAATCTATTGAATTCAAAAACACCTTCCCCGAAGTCAATGAGTTCTGGATTTTTCTTGATGCCCTGATTTTTTATCTTTTCATGCAGCAAAGTGCAAAAACGGCACTAGCCACGGAATTTAAAACCTATTTCGGCAAACAGGGACATGATGAAATATGCCTCAAAGACCTTATCGTGTTGCATGTTATGCATACAGTGAGTTTTTCTCCAACCCTGCTCAATCGCCAAATCCCGGATGAAATGCCAAGCATCGAATATACGATCCTACCTAAGGATACATTCGACGTTGATGGTTCGTTATACGGTACGTTGGAAATTCCGATCTGGCTGAATGGAGAAATCTCTTTAGTTGTTGAAATGAGTCTGATGGGAACAACAAAAAGAAAGCAGGTTGCCAACTAAGGTTTGATGAATTCTGTACGGACAAACGGATGGCATAAAAATTTAGAGGAATAATTTAATGAATATCAACGCACCTTGGGTTTTTGTTTCAGGAGGATCACGTGGCATTGGCAAAGGCATAGTAAAAATGCTAGCTGCGCAAAACTACCATATGGTTTTTACCTACAAATCAAGCATAGATGAAGCGCAAACACTTTGTCAGGAAATTAAGCAGCAAGGTCACAGTTGTGAAGGCCATCAATGTGATGTCTCAAACGCGAAAGAAGTCTCAACCCTGTCGGCAGAACTTATCTCACGGCATGGTTCTCCCTATGCAATCATCAATAACGCCGGAATTACACAAGATGCGTTGCTGATAAACATGAAAGAAGAAGAGTGGCACAACGTGATTTCCACCAATCTTTCTTCTGTTTATTTAGTCAATCACACTTTTCTCCCTGAAATGATTATGGCTGGAGAAGGCTGCATTATCCACATGAGCTCGGTCACCGCATTTAAAGCTAACTCAGGGCAAGTTAACTACGCAGCAACCAAAGCCGCAATGATCGGTATTACCCGCTCATTAGCTGTTGAAGTTGGCCGATTTAATGTTCGGGTCAATACCGTTGCACCAGGCTTGATTGATACTGAAATGCTGAATCATATTCCAGCACCACACAGGAAAAAACTGTTATCTAACATCCCATTGGGTCGCTTGGGCTCAGTGGAAGATATTGCTATGACTATCAATTTCCTCCTCAGCCCCGGAGGACGCTACATTACCGGGCAAACATTCGTCATTGATGGCGGAATGACGGCCTGACCAGTTAAGCAGAATATCAATGATCCATATCCTGTGGTTATTTGTACCCAGATATTTATCTGGGTACTTAAAAAATGCCGTTAATCATTACCAGATAGCCAATCCAGTCGCTCTGATAAATGTTAATAACGATAATAAATAATTTTAATACTAATAATACTTGTGGCATTAAGTGCTAAATATTACCCATTTTCATTTTATCAAGACGAGAAGATCTTGACCTTGTAGTCAACTCCAAGGTGTTTAATCAAGCATAAACACATTAATAGTCTAATTTATTTTTGATCACAGTTATGGGAGAGGAACATGGCCGAAGAAATAGAATCAGTTCCAGTACAATCACCTCCGCTTAATGAGAAAAAATCAAAGCGAAAGCTAGCATTGATCCTCACAACTCTCTTATTTGTTTTTGCCGGATTAGGTTACTTTGCCTACTGGTTTGTTGCACTACGCTATCATCAAACTACTGATGATGCCTACGTTGTCGGTAATCAGGTGCAAGTGATGGCTCAAATCACCGGTAGCGTAACGTCTATCCATGCCGATAATACAGATTTCGTTCAGCAAGGAGACGTTCTGCTACGTTTAGACTCTGTTGATGCAGAACATGCTTTTGAACGGGCGAAAAATATATTGGCTAATAGTGTCAGACAAACTCACCAAACCATCATCGATAATGAAAAGCTGCTGGCTAATATTGAACTAAAACAGACTGCGCTACAGCAGGCTCAGGATGATTTAAAACGACGTGAACATCTGGGGCTCACCGGTGCTATTGCCAAAGAAAATCTGATTCATTCCCGTAATAGTGTTCAAATGGCAAAATCTGAGCTGAATGTCGCCCAACAACAATATTATGCCAACAAAGCGTTAGTTATAGACACCCCATTGGAACAACAGCCAGCTATTAAACTCGCCGCTTCCCAGCTCCGAGATGCATGGTTAACCTTACAGCGCACTCAGATTGTCGCGCCGGTGACTGGTTACGTTTCACGCCGCAGTGTTCAGGTCGGCTCACAAATAAAAAGCGGCGCCCCGCTGATGGTTATCGTACCGGCAGATCAACTCTGGGTCGAAGCTAACTTCAAAGAGGTTCAACTCGCCAATGTGCGTATTGGTCAGCCGGTAACTCTGATTAGCGATTTCTATGGCAATGATGTCATTTATCGAGGCCGAATTGTTGGTCTTGATATGGGGACCGGCAGTGCATTTTCTTTACTGCCGGCACAAAACGCCACCGGTAACTGGATCAAAGTGGTTCAACGTTTGCCTGTCCGTGTTGAACTGGAAGCACAACAACTTATTGATCATCCTTTACGAATTGGTTTATCCATGCACGCCACTGTCGATACCAGAAATCAAGATGGTTTGGTCCTTTCCGATACCCCCCGTAAAGGCATTGTTTATGAAACCAGCTCCTTGTCTTACAACACCGGAGAAATTGATCGGCTAATTAACGAAATCATTCAAGCTAACAACAGTAAAGATGAGTGAGGTTAACATGCTAAAAGAGCCATTATCAGGAGCCAAACTTGGCTGGCTAACCCTGGCTTTAGCATTAGCCGCTTTTTTACAAATATTGGATCTGACCATTGCTAACGTTGCAATATCAACAATTGCCGGAGACTTGGGTTCCTCAGTATCGCAAGGCACTTGGGTAATTACTTCATTCGCTGTTGCTAACGCGATTTCTATTCCATTAACAGGCTGGTTAGCTAAACGGTTTGGGGAAGTCCGGGTCTTCTTAATATCAATGCTATTGTTTGTCATAACCTCTTGGCTGTGTGGTATCTCCAATAGCCTGGAAATGCTGATCATTTCCCGCATTCTACAAGGCATCTCAGCCGGACCAATCATGCCTCTTTCGCAAAGTTTGTTACTAAACAACTATCCTCCGTTAAAACGCAATATGGCACTGGCATTGTGGTCAATGACTATCGTTGTCGCTCCGGTTTGTGGTCCAATACTCGGCGGTTGGATCAGTGACAGCTATCATTGGGGATGGATATTTCTAATCAACGTCCCGGTAGGCTTTGCCGCCATCGCTATCACTTGGATGTTGTTAAAAGATCGGGAAACTGAAACAAAGGTCAGGCCAATTGATGCCGTAGGGCTTATTTTATTAGTTATCGGCGTCGGTTGTTTTCAGTTATTGCTTGATCGAGGAAAAGAACTTGACTGGTTCAACTCAACAGAAATTATTGTATTAGCGATTATCGCAGCTATTGCCGTGACTTTCCTGATCATTTGGGAACTGACCGACGATGATCCGATCATTGATTTATCACTCTTTAAATCACGTAATTTTACTATTGGTACTTTATGTATCAGTTTGGCCTTTTTACTTCACATCGGCACTCTCGTTCTGCAACCTCAGTTATTACAAATGGTCTTTGGTTATACTGCCACCTGGGCAGGGTTAGTTATGGCCCCATTAGGGATGGTTCCCATAATACTTGCTCCACTCATTGGCCGTTTCAGTTCAAAAATCGATATGCGTTATTTGGTTATGTTCAGCTTTATCGTTTTTGCCCTGTGCTTTTTTTGGCGAGCTCATACCTTCGAGCTGTCAATGGACTTTGCCACCGCTGCCTGGCCACAATTTATTCAAGGCTTTGCTATTGCCTGTTTAATTATGCCGCTAACAGCCATTATATTATCCGACGTTGAACCGGATAAAATCGCCTCCGCGGGTAGCTTGTTCAACTTTTTACGCACTCTGGCAACATCTGTGGGTACTTCAATTACGACGACCATGTGGTCCCGCCGTGAAGCTGTCCACCACGTTCAGTTAACTGAATCGATAACCGCCCATAACCCTATTGCCCAACAAGCCTATCAGAAAATGGAACAATTAGGGATGTCACAAGCTCAAGTCGGTAGCTCTCTGGCACGTGAAGTCACTAATCAGGGATTGATTATTGCCGCCAACGAGATTTATTGGCTATTTGGGTTTATTTTTCTGATTTTGCTGTTCTTTATCTGGCTGGCAAAACCTACGGTTGGAGCAAAGAAGTAACATTATGATAAATAAAATAAACTGGATGACTACCTCATCAGCACTAATAACCATAGTCAAAGAATCCAGGGCTATTTCCAGTGAAACCTCAGAGAATACAAAACCTTGTCAAAATAGCACCTTTCAAGGCGCTATTTTGTTGTTCTATGAAACATGTTTTTTCATCGTCAAAATGCTTATCATCATCCAGCTGTTTCAGATGACTGACACATTAAAAAGAACTTAAACGCAGGAGTATCTGTCTCATCGTGATACCCATAGCCCAACGCGTCAAGGTGACGCTTAAAACGCACTTCTGTTCCTGACAATTCAAATGCCGCTAACACCCGACCATAATCGGTACCATGATTGCGGTAATGAAATAATGTAATCTTCCAGTAAGTTCCCAATGTTTGCAGGAACTTCAGCAAGGCTCCCGGTGATTCAGGGAATTCAAAACTATACAAACGCTCACTCAATGGCTTAGATGGACGACCACCAACCATATAGCGGACATGTAATTTCGCCATTTCATCATCTGAAAGATCTGCAACCTGATATCCTGCGGTACGCAATTCCTCAATGATTTCCCGTCTCTCCACCTCACCACGACTCAATCGGACACCAACGAAAAGACAAGCTTGTTCAGGATCCGCATCCGTATAGCGGTAATTAAACTCTGTTACCGCCCGATCGCCCAATTTCTGACAAAAACGCAGAAAACTCCCCTTTTGTTCGGGAATAGTCACAGCCAACAGTGCTTCCCGTTGCTCACCCAATTCACAGCGCTCAGAAACATAACGTAACCCGTGGAAATTTACGTTAGCACCGGAAAGAATGTGTGCCAGCCGCTCACCTTTGATCTGATGCTGCTGAACATACTTTTTCAATCCAGCCAGTGCCAATGCTCCGGATGGTTCAGCAATCGCACGCACATCTTCAAACAGATCTTTTACCGCAGCACAAATGGCATCACTGTCCACCGTGATAACATCATCCACATATTGCTGACACAAACGAAAAGTTTCATTACCGATACGCTTAACAGCAACACCTTCGGCAAACAGGCCAACTCTTGGTAAATTTACCGGATGCCCGGCTTCCATCGCTGCTTTCAGACAAGCTGAATCTTCCGCTTCCACCCCAATAATCTTAATTTCTGGCATCAGTTGCTTAATCAACACAGCAACTCCAGCAACCAAACCGCCGCCGCCAACAGGCACAAAGATTCGATCCAGATGTACATCTTGTTGCAGAAGTTCCATCGCCAGTGTCGCCTGACCTGCGATGACATCGGGATGATCAAACGGTGGAACAAAGGTATAACCTTCCTGCTGTGCCATTTCTATTGCTTGAGCTTTAGCTTCATCAAAATTGGTGCCGTATAGCAGAACTTCGCCACCGAAACTACGGACTGCATCGACCTTGATATCCGCAGTGGCAACCGGCATAACAATCAGAGAGTTAATTCCCAGTCGATTGGCGGAAAGCGCAACCCCCTGAGCATGGTTACCAGCTGATGCCGTAATCACCCCCCGGCTTTTTTGTTCCTCAGTCAAACCCGCAATCATCGTGTAAGCGCCACGGAGCTTGAAACTGTGAACAGGCTGCCGGTCTTCCCGTTTTACCAAAATAGTATTTTCCAAACGGGTAGAAATTTTCTTCATTTCCTCTAAAGGCGTCACCTGAGCAACCTCATAAACAGGCGCACTTAACGCCGCTTTCAGGTACTCGGCACCATTTGGTGCGGAAGTTAAGGGACGAAATGCAACCATACAATTATCCCCCTAACTTAGATTTATCGCGGACAGCCCCTTTATCTGCACTGGTCGCCAATGAAGCATAAGCTCTCAGGGCAAAAGATACCTGACGTTCACGGGATTTCGGCGTCCACGCATTATCTCCGCGGGTAAGTTCCACCGTTTTACGGGCAGCAAGTATCTTTTCATCCACATCAAGTTGGATTTTCCGCAGTGGAATATCAATATCAATGATATCGCCATCTTGAACCAAACCGATCAAGCCACCATTAGCGGCTTCTGGCGAAACGTGGCCTATCGATAAACCAGAGGTACCACCGGAGAAACGGCCATCTGTAATCAATGCACAGCTTTTACCCAATCCCATGGATTTCAGATACGTTGTCGGATACAGCATCTCCTGCATTCCCGGCCCACCTTTTGGCCCTTCGTAACGAATGACGACCACATCACCAGCAACGACTCTGCCACCCAGGATCGCATCAACCGCATCTTCCTGACTTTCATAAACTTTAGCTGACCCACGAAATGTCAAACTGTTCTCATCAACACCTGCGGTTTTTACAATACAGCCATCTATAGCCAAATTGCCAAACAAAACTGCAAGGCCACCATCCTGACTGTATGCATGTTTGAGGTCACGGATACAACCTTCTACACGGTCAATATCCAAAGAAGGCCAACGGCAATTCTGTGAAAATGCCTGAGTAGTACGAATACCCGCGGGGCCTGCTGAATACATTTTCTTTACCGATTCATCTGCCGTCAGCATCACATCATACTGCTCAAGCGTTTGCAGCAAATCCAACCCCAAAACATTTTTAACCTGACGATTCAACAGACCAGCTCTATCCAGCTCACCTAAAATACCCATCACACCACCAGCACGATGGACATCTTCCATATGGTATTTTTGTGTGCTTGGGGCAACTTTACACAAATGAGGAATTTGACGAGACAGACGGTCAATATCCGCCATAGTGAAATCGACCTCCCCTTCCTGTGCCGCAGCCAGTAAGTGAAGTACAGTATTTGTTGAACCGCCCATGGCAATATCCAGCATCATCGCATTTTCAAATGCAGCTTTCGTTGCGATATTACGCGGCAGAGCGCTGTCATCATCTTGTTCATAGTAGCGCTTAGTCAGCTCAACAATACGTTTGCCCGCGTTCAGAAATAGCACCTTACGATCCGCATGAGTCGCCAGTAACGAACCGTTCCCCGGCTGAGACAGACCCAGAGCTTCTGTCAAACAATTCATAGAGTTAGCAGTAAACATCCCAGAACAGGAACCACAGGTTGGGCAAGCTGAACGCTCAATCTGATGACTATCCTCGTCACTGACATTAGGGTTTGCGCCTTGAATCATGGCATCGATCAAATCCAATTTGATAATCTGATCCGACAATTTGGTTTTACCGGCTTCCATGGGGCCACCGGAAACAAAAATCGCAGGGATATTCAAGCGTAGGGCTGCCATCAACATACCTGGTGTGATTTTGTCACAGTTAGAAATACACACTATGGCATCAGCACAGTGAGCATTCACCATATATTCGACAGAATCAGCGATCAATTCGCGTGATGGCAGAGAATAGAGCATACCGCCATGCCCCATTGCGATACCATCATCCACCGCTATTGTATTGAACTCTTTTGCAACACCACCTGATGCTTCAATCTGCTCGGCAACCAATTTACCTAAGTCCCGCAAATGAACATGCCCCGGAACAAATTGAGTAAATGAGTTAACTACCGCAATAATTGGTTTACCGAAATCTGCATCGGTCATCCCTGTCGCACGCCATAAAGCGCGGGCCCCAGCCATATTGCGGCCATGGGTCGTGGTGGCAGAACGGTACTTAGGCATTATTCTTCACTCCCGTGTTATCAAAACAGGCGGGGAACGAACCGCCCGTTAAATTATTTATAGTTTTATTAAGGATTTACTGGATCTAACCAGCCCCATTTATCTTCTGTTGTGCCATCAAACAAACCAAAGAATGCTTGCTGAATCTTCTTGGTGACTGGCCCACATTTACCAATACCAACCTGAATATCATCAACACTGCGAACAGGTGTGATTTCAGCCGCTGTACCAGACATAAAAACTTCATCCGCCAGATACAGAGATTCACGCGACAATACCTGTTCACGAACTTCCAGCCCTAAATCTTTCGCTAGTTTGATAATGGCATCACGGGTAATTCCTGGTAATGAAGCTGAGGTAAAGGGTGGAGTGAACAATACACCATCTTTTACTTCAAACAGATTTTCACCCGCTCCTTCAGAGATATAACCATAAACATCCAGAGCAATACCTTCCTGATACCCATGACGGCGGGCCTCACTACCAACCAAAAGAGAAGACAGGTAGTTACCACCCGCTTTGGCAGCCGTTGGTATTGTATTTGGCGCCGCACGGTTCCATGAAGAAACCATAGCATCAATTCCTTGATCCAGTGCATCTTCGCCCAAATAAGCTCCCCACGGGAAAGCAGCAATAATGACATCAGTTTTATAACCGGCGGGTGGATTAACCCCCATTCCAACATCCCCAATAAAGACCAGTGGACGTATATAAGCACTGACTAAATTATTTTTACGAAGCGTTGCCCGGCACGCTTCCATCAATTCATCAACACTCTGACTCACGGGCATACGGTAAATCTTTGCAGAATCATGTAAACGCTGCATATGCTCACGATGGCGGAAAACAACTGGCCCTTTATAAGAATCATAGCAGCGAACTCCCTCAAAAACCGACGTACCGTAATGTAAAGCATGTGACATTACGTGAACTTTAGCATCTGCCCAAGGAACCATCTCGCCATTGAACCAAATGTAATCGGATTGCTTCGTCATTCTCTTATTCCTTTATTTCTACGTTATGCACGTATTAATTGTGATTTCGGTTGCAGAATCTTGACACCAGCGACATCCACTAATTTAGTCAATTGTGAAGACAACAAATTAACAGATCTTTGGCTGGCAACAATTAATTCGATATTAACATTATAGCCATCCATTGTTTGGTCCATATTCATTGAACATATCTGAAATCCACGATGACGCGCTACTCGTAAGATACGTTCTAATATTTCAGGGCAGGAACGAGCCTGGATTGCAAGTTGATGCTGCATCATAATGATTTCTCCAACATAGTTTCATTGCTTGCACCGGGAGGGACCAACGGCCAAACGTTTTCTAATTCCTCAATGGATACCTGTAATAAATACGGTCCCTTACTGTTGAATAACGCATCCAAAGCTTCATCAATCTGTGATTTATCAGTGATATGTTGCCCAGGAATATCAAAAGCTTTCGCTAATGCGACAAAATCAGGGTTATCCGTTAATGTTGTTTCGCTATATCGTTTATCAAAAAACAGTTCCTGCCATTGCCGCACCATTCCCAGCCGCTGGTTATCCAACAGTAAAATTTTTACTGGTAACTGTTTACGTTTAATTGTCCCCAATTCCTGAACATTCATCATGAAAGAGCCATCACCGGATACACAGATCACCATATCCTCTGGTCGGGCAATTTGAGCACCAATCGCAGCAGGGATACCAAATCCCATCGATCCCAGCCCACTGGATGTAATAAAATTTTCAGGCCCATCAAAAGTCATATGTTGAGCTGTCCACATCTGATGCTGTCCAACATCGGTGGTAACAACCGTGTTTAATGTTTTACGATCTGAAACCTGCTTCAATAACAACGGTGCATAGATAGCCTCACCCTGATGGCCGTAGCACCAAGGATATTCAGCTTTCAGTCGCTTAACTTCCTGCTGCCAAGACATAATTGATAATGGTTGCTGTAAACGAGGCAACAACGCTTTTAAATCCCCCAGCAATGACACATGAGCCTGACGTAATTTCCCCAGCTCTACCGGATCGATATCCAGATGAATAACTTTTGCATTCGGCGCAAAGGTATTGAGTTTGCCAGTCACGCGATCATCAAAACGGGCACCTGCGGCAATCAGCAAATCACATGCCTGAACAGCAAAATTTGCAGCTTTCGTACCATGCATCCCAAGCATTCCCAGATAACATGGATGTTCAGTATCAGCAGCACCCAAACCTTTCAACGTGGAAACAACCGGCATACCTGTTTCCGCAACAAAATTACGCAGAACAGAAACTGACTGAGACATACCGACTCCGCCACCAACATACAGCACTGGCTTTACCGCAGCCGCAATCATCTTCCGGGCTTGTTCTAATTCATTTTCAGTGCAGGATATCTCTTGCTCAACAGGAACCAGATGTGGGGTTAAATTCCCCTCTTTCAGCTGAATATCTTTAGGAATATCAACCAACACCGGGCCAGGTCGACCACTGGTCGCAATAGAAAAGGCTTCAGCCATAATTTGAGGTAAATTTTCCAGGGAGTCCACTAAGAAGCTGTGTTTAGTGCAAGCAAGGGAGAGACCTAAAACATCGACTTCCTGAAAGGCATCAGTTCCAATCAATTCAGAACTAACCTGACCAGTGATAGCGACAACAGGAATAGAATCTAACAACGCATCAGCCAATCCAGTGATTAAGTTTGTTGCTCCCGGTCCGGATGTGGCAATACAGACTCCCGGCTTACCACTGGCTCTCGCATAACCAATTGCAGCCATAACAGCGCCCTGTTCATGCCGACAAAGTAAGTGCTCCACGCCACCATCGTACAAAGCATCGTAAACCGGCATGATTGCACCACCAGGGTAGCCGAAAACCTGATCAATACCCTGCGTTCGTAATGCTTTTACAACCCACTGCGCCCCGTTCATTTTTCATATCCCCTGTGTTTACCCTGTGAGACAAAATTTTGTTCTGTTGTATGTTTTTGTCTCTGACTGATTTTTGCTTGCCGAAAAAAAACCCCCGCGCCTTTCGGTGCGGGGGTCTTCGAGAGATCTGGCTGTTCGTCTAAGCCTTTCTTCGTCTAAGTGCAGCCCCGCACGGTGGGATAATAATCACCACCACGCTGACGATAACTAGGCTAATCACTTGGACGAATATGTTCATAATCTTGGTCGTTTTAACTCGTTTGTTTAATCTATATTAAGAGTTATCACGTTCTTCATAGCTTGACAACTTTTATTTTGTTTTATTCCTCAGCATGAAAAAATATTTTTTATTTTCAATTAGATAATTACAAATTGGATTATTTTCCCATAAATAAATTAAATTTAGGTGATAAAATCCAGATTATTATATAAAAACAATATATCACATTAATAAATAACAAATAAAACAACTCATTCAGCTAAAGCCAAGTAAATATCTTATTATTAATCACCTAGGTGACAAAAACCTCAGTTAATAAATAAAGCAAAAATATATAAAACACTAATTTAACTTACTGTGAAAACATATATAAACTTGAATTCAAAATAAATGAAAGAACCAATATCAAAACATCGAAAAAAAATAATAAAAAACCATCATGAAAACAATATGAAAAATAAATTACATGATTAAATTTACGGATATAAAACAAATAAATATCAATTAATTGAAATAAAAATCATCTAACGAAAATTTAAGAAAACAATTATTTTAGCCACCTCGTAGAATATTTCTTAGAGCCGTCTCGCAAAAAAATAATAAGACACTATTTATTATCTCAATTCAGCCCATCATATGCGTTTTCTTACTAAGGAGAATAAGATGGCCCTCGCTGTTATTTATACCAGAGCGACTATAGGTATTCATGCCCCCATTGTTACTGTTGAAGCGCATATTAGTAATGGCTTACCTGGATTAACTCTGGTTGGTTTGCCTGAAACAGCCGTAAAAGAAGCAAGAGATCGTGTCAGAAGCGCATTGATCAACAGCGGGTTTACCTATCCGCCTAAAAGAATCACTGTCAATCTTGCACCAGCAGACCTCCCCAAAGAAGGTGGCCGTTATGATTTGCCGATTGCTATCGCTATTCTGGCAGCTTCAGAACAAATACCTGCCGATAAACTGAACCGTTATGAATTTCTTGGTGAACTCGCGCTATCCGGGGGCTTACGGAGAGTTAATGGCGCAATTCCAGCTGCACTAAGCGCGGGAGAAGCAGGCAGGCAACTTATTCTATCGACAGAAAACGGAACAGAGCTGGCAATCTTATCTCAGGATGCAACGTTAATGGCAGAACACCTCTTGCATATCTGCCACTTTCTTCAAGGAGAAAAACAACTGCTGACAACAACAATCCGGCATGAATTTTCAACAGAACAATCACAACCGGATCTTCAGGATATTATTGGTCAGGAACAAGCAAAACGCACACTGGAAATCGCAGCAGCAGGCGGACATAATCTTTTACTACTTGGCCCACCTGGGACAGGAAAAACGATGCTGGCAAGCCGCCTATGCAGTTTATTACCGCCATTAACAAACAAAGAAGCCCTTGAGGTTGCCGCTATCAATAGCCTGGTAGATACCTACCTTCCACCGGAACAATGGCATACACGCCCATTCAGAGCGCCTCATCACAGCTCTTCAATGGCAGCGCTGGTTGGCGGTGGTGGACTTCCTAAACCCGGTGAAATATCACTTGCTCACAACGGTGTGCTGTTTCTGGATGAACTTCCTGAATTTGAACGCAGAGTCCTTGATGCCCTCAGAGAACCACTGGAGTCAGGGGAAATAATCATATCCAGAGCCAGGGCAAAAGTTTGTTTTCCTGCTCAGGTTCAATTAATAGCAGCAATGAATCCCAGCCCTACAGGCCATCATCAAGGAATTCATAATCGAAGTAATCCTCAGCAAATACTTCGATACCTGGCAAAACTTTCCGGGCCTTTTTTAGATCGCTTTGATCTCTCAATTGAAGTTCCTCTGTTACCCATTGGAACATTGAGTAGCCCAGTTAGATCAAGCGAAAGCAGCAAAAATGTAAAATTAAGAGTACTGACAGCGCGAGAAATACAATTGAAACGCTGTGGAAAAATTAATGCTCATCTGAACAGTAAAGAGACCGAAGCATTTTGTAAGCTCAAACCTAACGATGCCGTGTTTCTGGAAGAAACACTAACAAAGTTAGGGCTTTCCATCCGGGCATGGCATCGAATTCTGAGGACATCCCGGACACTCGCCGACTTAGAAGGAAAAAAAGAGATAGAAAAACCACACATTATGGAAGCCTTAAGCTACCGTAGTATGGACAGGCTATTAATACAGTTACAAAAACAATCAGGTTAAAAATAAAAAAAGGGGCAAAGCCCCTGCACTCATCACTTGTGATGATATTAATCATCAGTGTCGGTATAGTCATCAGAAGAATCAACCTGAGGCTTACCACCTGACAGGGTATGAAAACGTTTTGGACGACTAATCCTTACCAAATATTTGGTCCATACTTTTTCTTCCATCGTCACAGGCTGACGTTCACCCCGGCAAACAGCAACAAACAGTTTTTCTATTTCTGTTTGAGGCTCACGTTTACCGAGATCTAACTCATTGAACGCATGACCATGACGCTCTAGCAATTGCGCCTCTTTAATGGTGAAATCGCCATGGCGGGAAAACCCGCGAGGATAATGTTTGTTATCAAAAAAACGATTAGTCGTGATGAAGCTTTCGGCCATCTGACACACTCCTAATTCTATTACTGTTACTATCATGCTAATTATGGCGCGGAGTATTAGATAGGCCTGGCGTTCTGTAAAACAAAACATTTAAATCTTAACGATAAAAATTATTGGAGAAACATGTGGACACCGAATTACTGAAAACCTTTCTGGAGGTCAGTAAAACTCGTCACTTTGGCCGGGCAGCCGAATCACTATACCTGACACAATCAGCAGTCAGCTTTCGCATACGCCAATTAGAAAACCAATTAGGTGCTAATCTTTTCACGCGTCATCGCAATAACATCCGTCTTACGGCCGCTGGCGAACGCCTTGTGCCGTATGCAGAATCACTGATGAATACCTGGCAGTTGGCTAAAAAAGAGATAACACATGCATCTCAACATACTGAATTGACAATTGGCGCTACCGCATCATTATGGGAAGCGTATTTAACTCCTTGGTTACAAGATTTCTATAAAAGACATCAGGAACTAAGATTAGAATCCCGGGTTTCTACGCGGCAATCCCTTGTTAAACAACTTCATTCGCGTGAGTTAGATCTACTAATAACGACTGAACCACCTAAAATGGATGAATTCCAAAGCTTGTTATTAGGGAATATTTGCCTGAAATTATTAACGACAGAAGAAAATCTGAAATACCAAGTTGAAAACTACATCAAATTAGAATGGGGAGCTGATTTCCATCACCAAGAACAACAGATTTTAAAAAGTGAACAATTGCCCATAATCACAACCACTTCAGCACATATAGCTCGCCAACTGCTCAATAGTGTCAAAGGAGCCGCCTTCCTACCAATACACTGGCAAAACGAATATTCAGAACTTGTCTCTTACCCAAATACTGAACTAATTGAACGCCCATTATACGCTATATGGTTACAGAACAACGATCAACAAGCATTGATTCAGCAGCTATTAAAAATACCTGTCATCAATACTTCTACAAGAGATTAAGAAGCATTTTATGCAACTCATTCAATTAGTGGATCTATGTTCTACAAGATTCCCAGATAGGAGTGTTACACGGAAACAGAAACGAAAATAGTAAGAGGGAACAAAATTTTAGATCGCGCAGGAGGCGGGATTACTTTCGCCATCCTTCCACATATCCACCTGTTTGCCAAATAATCTTCACTTACTTACGCACTATGTCATAATTTAAGACTGTGACTTGAATCAGAAAACCCAAAACCACAGTGAAGAAGGGTAAGATGATTTTGAATAACTGACTAAACGAACCTACCCTCATCGTCTGGATACTCAATACTCTTACCTTGCCATTCGACTTAGGTAAATTTTGTTTTAAACTTTAAACCGAACTTCATTTAATAAGAAAACTGTCACGATTAGAGTGTTCACTAAGACTTAATTGACACAAATACTTTAAACATAATTAACTCAGAAAAATTTTACAGCAAAGTCGATAATTTTTGTCAGCAATTTGTACACTAATAGTATCAGTAATAAATTGAGAATAGATTCAGATGCATCAACCGCCTAGCTTCTCTCTTATAAACAAAATCTCGAAATATTACATCTTTCACAGTTTTTTATAGTTAGCTATCCCTCTATTTATCACCATGTAAGACCTATTTATTGATGAAATATGTAAGAAGTCACACTAATAATAAATATCCATAAATAGATAAAGGAAAAGTTTCATTACTATGGAAGCGGATAATACTGAAAAAATATTACCTAATTGAAACGATGTTTATTACGTTAAGCAATATTTCTCACATAGAATACTTAAAACATCGTAGCCCGATCAGTTTCCTATTAGAGGCGGTAGATGCATTGATCACCTACGCCTTCTAACCCCAAAAAGAGTCTGAATCTACATGCCAGTGAATTAATTCATGAAAAAGATGCTTGAACACTAAATCTCAAAGACAATAAAGAATATGCTGTTATAGTTTACTTTTAGATACGAATCCAACATTCAAGTCAAAATTAAGATAATAAACTAAATAAGATCCCAAAATAGTGCTACATCTTATACTACTCATAATTCTATATATAACAATGATTTGAAGACGGCCATGTGTAGCAGAATTATGAAACGTTATTTAGCAACACCCTTTAATTGATCAGTCAAGAGATGCTTTCTCTGTATGTAAAAGTGACAATAAAGATATTAAGTTTAAATAATTTTTTGTTCGTTAAATCAATATATTGTGTCTAACTAATATTTCCCTTGCCAGATACCCAGAAGACTTTCTACTCTGAGTCACCCCTTAATTATCACGGTCAAAAAATAATATCTACCAAAGTGATATGTATTCATTATGTACAGTACAGATAAGAAAAAACCCAGCTAAATAGCTGGGTTATCAATATTGCGAACTACCTTAGTTATTACTTAGTTTATAACTGGCAGGGGCGGAGAGACTCGAACTCCCAACACCCGGTTTTGGAGACCGGTGCTCTACCAATTGAACTACGCCCCTAAATAAGGTGGCGGTGCGGACGGGGCTCGAACCCGCGACCCCCGGCGTGACAGGCCGGTATTCTAACCAACTGAACTACCGCACCACCGAATTTCTTGTTCTCTATGTTGCTACCACAACATAAAATCTCAACACCAATCAGGGTAGTCTACGAACGGACCTTCTGCCATTCATCCTTCGGACCGTCGCTTTCCGCGACGTTCAAAATCACTCTCTGCAATTTTGTCCGACTTTCTACCCACAACACTCTGTGTCATTCTTCATCACACAAAGCTAAATTAAAGCCTGGCAGTTCCCTACTCTCACATGGGGAGACCCCACACTACCATCGGCGCTACGGCGTTTCACTGCTGAGTTCGGCATGGGGTCAGGTGGGACCACCGCGCTATCCCCGCCAGGCAAATTCATTTCATCCCGACCGTTATGCTCGCCCCCGTTTCCCCGGGCCGCACAACCATCAGAACCAATCTGTTCAACAAGCTGAATCTCTCTCTCATCTCTCGCACTAAAACACCTTCGGTGTTGTAAGGTTAAGCCGCTCGGTTCATTAGTACTGGTCAGCTCAATGCATCGCTGCACTTACACACCCAGCCTATCCACGTCTTCGTCTTAAACGTTCCTTCCGTGACCTTACGTCAAGGGAAGACTCATCTCAAGGCAAGTTTCCCGCTTAGATGCTTTCAGCGGTTATCTCTTCCGCACTTAGCTACCGGGCTATGCCATTGGCATGACAACCCGTACACCAGTGGTGCGTCCACTCCGGTCCTCTCGTACTAGGAGCAGCCCCTTTCAATCTTCCTGCGCCCACGGCAGATAGGGACCGAACTGTCTCACGACGTTCTAAACCCAGCTCGCGTACCACTTTAAATGGCGAACAGCCATACCCTTGGGACCAACTTCAGCCCCAGGATGTGATGAGCCGACATCGAGGTGCCAAACACCGCCGTCGATATGAACTCTTGGGCGGTATCAGCCTGTTATCCCCGGAGTACCTTTTATCCGTTGAGCGATGGCCCTTCCATGCAGAACCACCGGATCACTAAGACCTACTTTCGTACCTGCTCGAGCCGTCACTCTCGCAGTCAAGCTGGCTTATGCCTTTGCACTAACCTCACGATGTCCGACCGTGATTAGCCAACCTTCGTGCTCCTCCGTTACGCTTTAGGAGGAGACCGCCCCAGTCAAACTACCCACCAGACACTGTCCCCGATGCGGATCACGCACCCGGGTGAGAACATCGAACATTCAAGGGTGGTATTTCAAGGATGGCTCCATGCAGACTGGCGTCCACACTTCCAAGCCTCCCACCTATCCTACACATCAAGGCTCCATGTTCAGTGTCAAGCTATAGTAAAGGTTCACGGGGTCTTTCCGTCTTGCCGCGGGTACACTGCATCTTCACAGCGAGTTCAATTTCACTGAGTCTCGGGTGGAGACAGCCTGGCCATCATTACGCCATTCGTGCAGGTCGGAACTTACCCGACAAGGAATTTCGCTACCTTAGGACCGTTATAGTTACGGCCGCCGTTTACTGGGGCTTCGATCAAGAGCGTCGCACTTACGCGCTAACCCCATCAATTAACCTTCCAGCACCGGGCAGGCGTCACACCGTATACGTCCACTTTCGTGTTTGCACAGTGCTGTGTTTTTAATAAACAGTTGCAGCCAGCTGGTCTCTGCGACTGGCTTCAGCTCCGGGCGCTCGGCCCTTCACCTACCGCCAGCGTGCCTTCTCCCGAAGTTACGGCACCATTTTGCCTAGTTCCTTCACCCGAGTTCTCTCAAGCGCCTGAGTATTCTCTACCTGACCACCTGTGTCGGTTTGGGGTACGATTCAATATGACCTGATGCTTAGAGGCTTTTCCTGGAAGCCGGGCATCAACCACTTCACCGCCGTAGCGGCTCGTCATCACGCCTCAGTGTTGCAGCAGAACGGATTTGCCTGTCCTGCCCACCTACACGCTTAAACCGGGACGACCGTCGCCCGGATGGCCTAGCCTTCTCCGTCCCCCCTTCGCAGTCACATTCAGTACAGGAATATTAACCTGTTTCCCATCGACTACGCTTTTCAGCCTCGCCTTAGGGGTCGACTCACCCTGCCCCGATTAACGTTGGACAGGAACCCTTGGTCTTCCGGCGAGCGGGTTTTTCACCCGCTTTATCGTTACTTATGTCAGCATTCGCACTTCTGATACCTCCAGCGGGCCTCACGACGCCGCCTTCGCCGGCTTACAGAACGCTCCCCTACCCAACGACACATTCATGTCGCT
This sequence comes from Photorhabdus thracensis, assembly GCF_001010285.1. Classification (GTDB taxonomy): domain Bacteria; phylum Pseudomonadota; class Gammaproteobacteria; order Enterobacterales; family Enterobacteriaceae; genus Photorhabdus; species Photorhabdus temperata. The sequence goes on from NZ_CP011104.1 coordinate 1,660,041, forward strand.
GCCGCAGCTTCGGTGCATGGTTTAGCCCCGTTACATCTTCCGCGCAGGCCGACTCGACCAGTGAGCTATTACGCTTTCTTTAAATGATGGCTGCTTCTAAGCCAACATCCTGGCTGTCTGAGCCTTCCCACCTCGTTTCCCACTTAACCATGACTTTGGGACCTTAGCTGGCGGTCTGGGTTGTTTCCCTCTTCACGACGGACGTTAGCACCCGCCGTGTGTCTCCCGTGATACCATTCTTCGGTATTCGCAGTTTGCATCGGGTTGGTAAGCCGGGATGGCCCCCTAGCCGAAACAGTGCTCTACCCCCGAAGATGAATTCACGAGGCGCTACCTAAATAGCTTTCGGGGAGAACCAGCTATCTCCCGGTTTGATTGGCCTTTCACCCCCAGCCACAAGTCATCCGCTAATTTTTCAACATTAGTCGGTTCGGTCCTCCAGTCAGTGTTACCTAACCTTCAACCTGCCCATGGCTAGATCACCGGGTTTCGGGTCTATACCCTGCAACTCATGCGCCCAGTTAAGACTCGGTTTCCCTGCGGCTCCCCTAAACGGTTAACCTTGCTACAGAATATAAGTCGCTGACCCATTATACAAAAGGTACGCAGTCACCCCTATTAATAGAAGCTCCCACTGCTTGTACGTACACGGTTTCAGGTTCTCTTTCACTCCCCTCGCCGGGGTTCTTTTCGCCTTTCCCTCACGGTACTGGTTCACTATCGGTCAGTCAGGAGTATTTAGCCTTGGAGGATGGGCCCCCCATATTCAGACAGGATACCACGTGTCCCGCCCTACTCGTTGAGTTCACAACTTGTGTGTTTTGGTGTACGGGACTCTCACCCTTTACTGTGCGACTTTCCAGACGCTTCCACTAACACACCCGCTGATTCAGACTCTGGGCTGCTCCCCGTTCGCTCGCCGCTACTGGGGGAATCTCGGTTGATTTCTTTTCCTCGGGGTACTGAGATGTTTCAGTTCCCCCGGTTCGCCTCGTTTGACTATGAATTCATCAAACGATAGTGCAACGGATTGCACTGGGTTTCCCCATTCGGACATCGCCGGCTATTACGCTTCATATCAGCTTACCGACGCTTTTCGCAGATTAGCACGTCCTTCATCGCCTCTGACTGCCTAGGCATCCACCGTGTACGCTTAGTCGCTTAACCTCACAACCCGAAAATGTCTCGGATTGCCGATTGTTGAGAGACTGGTCAATAATACCTCGGTGATATTATCGACGGTTTCAATTTTCAGCTTGTTCCAGATTGTTAAAGAGCATTTATCGTTAAACCGACTTCATCAGAAATCCGCTTAACGATAACACGACGACGGCTTTCACCCGTCATCACCGCAAGTGGCGTCCCCTAGGGGATTCGAACCCCTGTTACCGCCGTGAAAGGGCGGTGTCCTAGGCCTCTAGACGAAGGGGACACAATGGCCGGCTTCGCAGACGCGTCTTGCTCGACTTTCATCAGACAATCTGTGTGAGCACTGCACTCAACTGCATCTCAGGTAAGGAGGTGATCCAACCGCAGGTTCCCCTACGGTTACCTTGTTACGACTTCACCCCAGTCATGAATCACAAAGTGGTCAGCGCCCTCCAAACGGTTAAGCTACCGACTTCTTTTGCAACCCACTCCCATGGTGTGACGGGCGGTGTGTACAAGGCCCGGGAACGTATTCACCGTAGCATTCTGATCTACGATTACTAGCGATTCCGACTTCATGGAGTCGAGTTGCAGACTCCAATCCGGACTACGACAGACTTTATGTGTTCCGCTTGCTCTCGCGAGGTCGCTTCACTTTGTATCCGCCATTGTAGCACGTGTGTAGCCCTACTCGTAAGGGCCATGATGACTTGACGTCATCCCCACCTTCCTCCGGTTTATCACCGGCAGTCTCCTTTGAGTTCCCACCATTACGTGCTGGCAACAAAGGATAAGGGTTGCGCTCGTTGCGGGACTTAACCCAACATTTCACAACACGAGCTGACGACAGCCATGCAGCACCTGTCTCTCAGTTCCCGAAGGCACTTCGCTGTCTCCAGCAAATTCTGAGGATGTCAAGAGTAGGTAAGGTTCTTCGCGTTGCATCGAATTAAACCACATGCTCCACCGCTTGTGCGGGCCCCCGTCAATTCATTTGAGTTTTAACCTTGCGGCCGTACTCCCCAGGCGGTCGATTTAACGCGTTAGCTCCGGAAGCCACTCCTCTTAGGGAACAACCTCCAAATCGACATCGTTTACCGCGTGGACTACCAGGGTATCTAATCCTGTTTGCTCCCCACGCTTTCGCACCTGAGCGTCAGTCTTCGTCCAGGGGGCCGCCTTCGCCACCGGTATTCCTCCACATCTCTACGCATTTCACCGCTACACATGGAATTCTACCCCCCTCTACGAGACTCCAGCCAACCAGTCTTAGATGCCGTTCCCAGGTTAAGCCCGGGGATTTCACATCTAACTTAATTGACCGCCTGCGTGCGCTTTACGCCCAGTCATTCCGATTAACGCTTGCACCCTCCGTATTACCGCGGCTGCTGGCACGGAGTTAGCCGGTGCTTCTTCTGCGGGTAACGTCAACATACCGCTCTGTTCAAGCGATATCCTTCCTCCCCGCTGAAAGTACTTTACAACCCGAAGGCCTTCTTCATACACGCGGCATGGCTGCATCAGGCTTGCGCCCATTGTGCAATATTCCCCACTGCTGCCTCCCGTAGGAGTCTGGGCCGTGTCTCAGTCCCAGTGTGGCTGGTCATCCTCTCAGACCAGCTAGGGATCGTCGCCTAGGTAGGCCATTACCCTACCTACCAGCTAATCCCATCTGGGTTCATCCGCGGGCGTGAGGCCCTTTCAGGTCCCCCACTTTGGTCTTGCAACATTATGCGGTATTAGCCACCGTTTCCAGTGGTTATCCCCCGCCCTCGGGCAGATCCCCAGACATTACTCACCCGTCCGCCGCTCGTCAGCAAAAATGCAAGCATTTTCCTGTTACCGCTCGACTTGCATGTGTTAGGCCTGCCGCCAGCGTTCAATCTGAGCCATGATCAAACTCTTCGATTAAAAGCTTGATGCTCAAAGAAACTGACTGTTCATTCGTTATGAATTAACTGTTGTTCACTCTTTAAGACTTTAGTGTATTTTTTTGTGATACCGTCTTGTGAGTGCCCACACAGATTGTCTGATTAATTGTTAAAGAGCAGGCTGAAACAAAAAGTAATATTCTCGTTCAGCCGGGCTGCGTATACTACGCTTTTCGCCCGCAGAGTCAAGCGCTTATTTGCTTTGCTCTGCCTGGCCTCACACGTTTTATCAGCGTTGTGTCGGTCAGTGGTGGCGCATTATAGGGAACCCAGATTTTTACACAACACTTTTTTTTAGATTTATCGCCAACAGGTTACTTATTGATCTTTTTGAATTGAATTTAGGCGACAATAGCCAAGATCAATAAGTTTTTTCCATTGCATACTAGTGTCTTCCTCACTAGGATCCCGTTAAAGGATAAGAGATCTTCATTTCTTCATTAGAGGTATATATGTCTGGAGTGTTGCGCAGTTATCTTGGTACTCAACCTAAAATTGGTCAGAAAGTTATGTTAGATCCGTCTAGTGTGATCATTGGTGATGTCAGACTTGCTGATGATGTCAGCATATGGCCTTTAGTTGTCATCCGTGGCGACGTTAATTACGTATCTATTGGCACACGTACTAACATCCAAGATGGCTCTGTATTACATGTGACACACAAATCTGTTGATAATCCCGATGGTTTTCCTTTAATTGTTGGGAATGATGTCACCATAGGGCATAAAGCTATACTCCATGGTTGTACTATTGGTAATCGAGTGCTCATCGGTATGGGCTCCATCCTACTTGATGGTTCAGTTATTGAAGATGACGTTATTATTGGAGCGGGTAGCTTGATCGCTCCAGGAAAAATATTAGAAAGCGGATACCTTTATGTCGGTAGCCCTGCCCGTCGGATCAGAAAACTAAAACCTGAAGAATTAGAAATACTATGTTATTCAGCAAGCAATTATGTTTGCTGGAAAAATGACTACCTGCAAGAAGGTAATATATAACGTCCTAAATGATCATCATCCCCGTTAATGATTAACGATTCGAATTCCTCTTCAAGATCCCAACGATTTTGTCGGAAAAGATTTAATGGATGATGATCTTCCCCATAACGGTATAAAAGATCCCTAGCCCTCATAGCACAGTGAACCAATGATCCATTTACCAACGCGGGAAAAATGACTATCTGCTGTTGTTCATCCCACTTTTCTCTATCAGGAAATTGGATAGATTGATTCACGAATGTAACTCCTGTTCCAATGTTAACAACACAGGTGCAATTTCTGGCAGTACACCATGCCATAATTTAAATGAATGAGCGGCTTGTCCTACTAACATTCCTAATCCATCAGCATAACGAGAAACACCATGTTCTTTGGCAAAGGAAATGAAAGGCGTCAAATTAGCCTGATAAAACATGTCATAACAGACACAATTTTCATTAAATATTAATGGAGATATCGCAGGAATCTCACCATTGATACCGGATGCAGTCGCATTGATAATAAGATCAAACTCAGGGCTATTAAGTGTTTTCATCTCAACGGGCCAAATGTTACCTATTGACGAAAAATTATTAGCAATCTGGATGGTACGACTGAACGTTCGGTTTGTAATTGTAATATCACAACCAAATTCTAATAATGGAGATAAAACACCTCTGGCACCACCACCAGCCCCAATTATTAAAATATGCTGCCCCTGAGTAATAAACTCAAGCCGTATCAAATCCGCTAACAATCCTATACCATCCGTGTTATCACCAAGTAATTGATTATTACCTATTAATTTCAAGGTATTGACTGCACCACTGAGTCTTGCTCGCTCAGTCAACTCGTTCGCCCTGATAAATGCCTGCTCTTTAAATGGCACAGTAACATTGGCTCCTATCCCCCCCTGTTGAAGAAATATATTCAATGTCTCTTCAAATTTATCCATTGGCGCTAAAATCTTCCCATAACAATGAGCAATACCTGTTTGATCAGCAAATAACTGATGGATACGGGGTGATTTACTGTGTGTAACAGGATTACCAAAGACAGCGAATTGATTCATATTTATTCTACCCTTGACGATAAAGCTCACCAGTTAAAGCATCCCGAATTTCTGAAGGATTTTTCCGCCCTCCAACATCACCATCTAACACAGAAAGTTTATCCCCAAACTGTTGTCTGACTTCTTCTGCTGTTCGGCATGGTTCAAGACCATTTAAATTTGCACTAGTCGATACCAATGGTTTTCCATAAAAAGTACATAGCTGTTTCACCAAAGGATGATCACTAACTCTGACAGCCAAAGTGGAAAATTGCCCAGTCAACCATTTAGATGTACTGGCTTTTGCAGGGATCACCCAAGTTACAGGCCCTGGCCAATAAGCAAATATAACTTCTTTTTGTTCTTCTGTTAGAAGTTTATCATCAAGATATGGCTGCAATTGTCTATAATTATCTGCAATAAGAATCAACCCTTTTTGCCACGGGCGCTTCTTTAATGTAAGCAGCTCATTTACCGCTTTTTCGCTATCAGGATCACATCCAAGCCCAAAAACAGCTTCAGTTGGATAAGCAATAACTTTTTCTGCTTTTAACGCAGTTAATACATTTTCAAATGCAGGTGATGCTTCATTACTCATTTGATTACTCAGTTCAATTTATTTGCTGTTTTCCACACAACTTACTAGCACAAAACAACTTTGTACCTTGTGGTGTGCGTTTCTCCATCAATAACGGATAAAAACAAAACACACATTCACCAACAACTGGCTTATTATTTAATACAAACTGGCAGTTGGGGTAACGGTTACACGCGTGAAAAATTTTTCCGAAACGTGATTTTCTTTGGAGTAGTTGCCCTTGTTTGCATTGTGGGCAGGCTATCGACGTTTCATCCGGTTTATCAATCAGTGCCGTATGTTCGCATTCAGGATAACGACTACAACCAATGAACATTCCATAACGCCCTTGACGTAAAACTAAATTAGCTCCACATACAGGACATAACTGCCCTTTAAGTTCTTTTACCACATGGCCGTTACTTTGCCCTTTTAATGAGCGAATATATTGACATGATGGATAACTAGAACATCCAAGAAATGGGCCATGAATGCTATTACGGATAACCAAAACAGAGCCACATTCAGGACAATATTCAGTTTCATTAGTGGAGAAAGGAACCATTTTTGCCATATCATTTTCACTTGAAATTTATACTTATATGACGCTAAGCAAGACCTTGAGTATTCAGTTAACTAACTCACGCGAACATAACCACCAGCAACCACAGCCACCTTACCTAATAATTCTAGTTCAAGGAGCTTTGTCATTACCTCAGCTATAGGTAATGCAGAGCGTTGCACAATAATATCAACTGGCGTTATTCCATCACCTAAGTTAACCAGCACATCAGCAAATGGCAACTCAGTTTGCTCAAACTGGGGTTTTACTTCTTCCTTCGTTCTTTCCATATGTAACCATTGTAGTGAACTGTAAACATGTTCCACAATATCCATTACATTTGTAGCCAGATATGCTCCCTGTTTTATCAACCAGTGATTCCCTTCACTGACTGAGCTCCCCAAAAACCCTGGTAATGCAAATACATCCCTTCCCTGTTCAAGAGCACAACGAGCTGTAATTAATGAACCGCTGTTTTGACTCGCTTCTACAACAATAACGGCCGAACTTAATCCACTGATAATCCTATTTCTTTTAGGGAAATTTTTTGCGCGTGGAGGAGTATCTGGAAAAAATTCAGAAACAAGGGCTCCCTCCTCCTCTATTTGCTTTGCTAATAACCCGTGTCTATAAGGATAAATCTGACCAAGACCGCTACCTAATACAGCTATTGTTTGACCACCACTATCCAGCGCAGATCGGTGACAAATACCATCAATACCAATAGCTAAACCACTAGTAATAACTAACCCATGTCCAACCAATTCACCTGCAAAAATTTTTCCCCATTTCTCGCCATAATAGCTTGCTGCCCTGCTCCCAACCATCGCCACCTGCTTCTTTAAAAGAAGATCTAATTTCCCTGACACAAAAAGCGCAAGAGGCGGGGTATGTATTTGCTTTAATAACGGTGGATACAAAGGATGAGAATATGTCAATAAATGACGTTCCGGCTGTTCCAGCCATTTTAAGCATGAAGCTAGCAAAGTTTTATTCGCTTTAGTAAATTGTAAACATTGTGCTGACGTTAACCCACTATCCTTAAGTACGGTGAGATAACGATTCCCCGCATGCAATAATTTCTCTGTAATATTTGCTGCTTTTTCTGTTGCTAAATGAGAGACCACCTTCATTCGCAACCATATTTCCATAGCTTCCATATTGTCATCCTGACTGAGATTGACAGACAAAACCAAACTGCTCAATTAGCAATCAATACTGTCAATCTAAACGGGAAATGTCTAGAATAGAGATAAAATACCATTCACATTTTGGACACAGATCTAAACATATATGTCAGTATTACAAGTATTACATTACCCAGACGAGCGGCTTCGCACTATTGCAACGCCTGTTAAAGAAGTTAATGCGGAGATTCAACGTATCATTGATGATATGTTTGAAACTATGTACGCAGAGGAAGGCATTGGCCTGGCAGCAACACAAGTTGATATTCATCAGCGTATTGTCGTTATTGACGTATCGGAAACTCGGAATGAACGCCTTGTGCTGATAAATCCAGAGTTACTGGAGAAAAGTGGTAATACTGGGATTGAAGAAGGCTGTTTGTCTATTCCTGAACAGCGAGCACTAGTGCCACGAGCTGAAAAAGTCAAAATCAGAGCCTTAGATTACAATGGTCAATCATTTGAATTACAAGCTGATGGCTTACTAGCTATTTGTATTCAGCACGAGATGGACCATTTAATTGGTAAGCTTTTTGTGGATTACTTATCTCCACTGAAACGCCAGCGTATACGCCAGAAAGTAGAAAAGCTGGATAAACAAAAAGCCCGAATCAAATAAATTATATTAATACAGGAAATAAACGTGTCTGATTCTTTACGTATTGTTTTTGCCGGAACGCCTGACTTTGCGGCACGCCATTTAGAGGTTTTATTAACGTCTCAGCATGAGGTCGTTGGCGTTCTAACGCAACCAGACAGACCAGCTGGAAGAGGTAAAAAACTGACACCCAGTCCTGTAAAAGCACTGGCAGAAGAACATAACATTACCGTTTTTCAACCAACCACTTTACGTTCAGAAGAAAACCAACAATGGCTTCTTAAACAACAACCTGATGTTCTCATAGTTGTAGCCTATGGATTAATCCTCCCTCAGGCTGTTTTAGATATTCCAAGATTAGGTTGTCTGAACGTACACGGCTCTCTATTACCACGTTGGCGTGGTGCAGCGCCAATTCAACGTTCACTTTGGGCCGGTGACACGGAAACAGGCGTAACGATCATGCAAATGGATATAGGCCTTGATACTGGCGATATGCTATATAAAGCAAGCTGTCCTATTACACTTGAAGATACTAGTGCTAGTTTATACGAAAAACTGACCAATATTGGGCCAGATGCACTGCTTAAAACATTATCATTAATAACATCAGGTAAAAGCCAGCCTGAAACGCAAAGTGAAAAGTTGGTTACCTATGCTGAAAAACTAAGCAAAGAAGAAGCCAAAATAAATTGGAAACTATCTGCAACCCATCTTGAGCGTTGTATTCGTGCATTTAATCCTTGGCCCATGAGCTTTTTCGAGATGGAAGGGCAACCTGTTAAAATCTGGAAAGCAGAAGCCATCGAAGAACAAATTTCAGTAGAACCAGGAACTGTCTTAAAAGCAGACAAAAAAGGTATTCATATTGCCACTGCCGATGGAATTCTGAATATCACGCAATTACAACCTGCTGGTAAAAAAGCAATGTCAGCCGCAGATCTACTTAACTCCAAACGTGAGTGGTTTACGCCAGGTAATAAAATCAACTGAATACTATTCTATGTAAACTCTCTCTCATAAACTTTCTCTTAATGCTGACTTTTGTCAGCCTTTTTAACTATGAAAAATACATATAATCTACGAAGTATCGCCGCAAAAGCAATCAATCAAGTTCTGGACCAAGGGCAATCTCTCAGTACGATATTGCCTGAACTTCAACGAAATATAACTGATAAAGATAAATCTTTGTTACAGGAGCTATCTTTCGGGGTATTACGTGTATTACCTCAATTAGAATGGATAATAAGCCAATTAATGGAAAAACCATTAAAAGGTAAGCAACGTATTCTTCATTACCTGCTTATGGTTGGCATATACCAACTTACCTATACCCGTATCCCAGCTCATGCAGCACTTGCTGAAACAGTAAATGGAGCCGTAACTCTGAAATATCCTCAGCTAAAAGGGTTGATTAATGGTGTCCTTCGCCAGTTTCAGAGGCAACAACTGCAATTAGTGGAGCGTTCACAAAATAGTCCCAGCAATCACTTACATCCTAAATGGTTATTAGCTAAAATCCAAAAAGCCTACCCGCAAGAATGGCAGCAACTTATTGAAAATAACAATAAGAAACCACCCATGTGGTTGCGAGTTAATCGAATATACCATAGTCGAGATGAATATCTTTCTCTTCTCCATAAAGCCGGAATTGATGCAGAACCAGCTATCGAATTACCTTCTGCTATCCGTGTAATTTTCCCCTGCCCAGTAACAATATTACCTGGATTTGATAAAGGTTGGATAACTGTTCAAGATGTATCCGCACAAGGGTGTGCCGAGTTATTACAGCCAATCAATGGAGAGAAAATTCTCGATCTTTGTGCCGCACCAGGAGGGAAAACAACACACATCCTCGAAATAGCGCCAAAAGCCCAAGTATTAGCTATAGATATTGATGAACACAGGATCAAACGAGTAAAAGAAAATCTCCAGCGCCTTAATTGCCATGCAACAGTAAAAACCGGTGATGGACGCCACCCTGAATATTGGGCAGAAGGCCAGCAATTCGATCGTATCCTTCTGGATGCACCTTGTTCAGCAACAGGAGTAATCCGTCGCCACCCTGATATCAAATGGTTACGCCGCGAAGAAGATATTGCTCAATTAGTTCAATTACAATCTGAGATTATTGATGCAATCTGGCCATATTTAAAGAAAGGCGGGACATTAGTATATGCAACCTGTTCTATTTTACCAGATGAAAATAGTCAGCAAATCAGCTCGTTTTTAAAACGCCATCCAGATGCAAAACTATCGGGAACAGATACAAGCGATAACCCAGGAAAACAAATAATACCTGAATTCAATGGTGGTGATGGTTTCTTTTACGCTCGATTAATTAAACAGTAATATATCTCCACAATTTATAAAGATAATTATCTGTTTCTAACAAGTTAGAGAATACTATGAAAATAATTATTCTTGGTGCAGGTCAAGTTGGCGGTACATTAGCTGAAAATCTAGTAGGTGAAAATAACGATATCACTATAGTCGACACAGATCCCAACCGCCTGCACCAGCTACAGGATAAATTCGACCTCAGGGTAGTCAATGGTCATGGTTCTCATCCCAAAGTATTAAGAGAAGCTGGTGCTGAAGATGCTGATATGTTAGTTGCTGTAACTAATTCTGACGAAACTAACATGATTGCATGCCAAATTGCTTACTCCTTATTTAATACACCAAATAAAGTTGCACGAATACGCGCAGCAGAGTATATCCGTGAATCAGATAGACTTTTTCTCCCTAACGACATTCCTATTGATTATCTTATTTCACCTGAACAACTCGTCATAGATTATATTTATAAACTAATTCAGTATCCTGGCGCTTTGCAGGTTGTTAACTTTGCCGAAGGTAGAGTAAGTATTGTTGCAGTAAAAGCTTATTACGGAGGTTCACTTGTAGGAAATGCACTTTCTTCACTTCGTGAACACATGCCACATATTAATACCAGAGTTGCTGCCATATTTCGCCAGGATCGGCCTATAAGACCACAAGGCTCTACAATTATTGAAGCTGGTGACGAGGTTTTTTTTGTGGCTGCATCACAACATATTCGTGCTGTAATGAGCGAACTTCAACGCTTAGAAAAGCCTTACAAGCGTATTATGATCGTTGGTGGTGGTAATATTGGTTCCGGACTTGCCCTACGTCTCGAAAAAGATTACAGGGTTAAATTAATTGAACGAAATCAGCAAAGAGCCACAGAACTAGCCGAATTATTACACGACACCATTGTTTTCTATGGGGATGCATCTGACCAAGAGCTATTAGCTGAAGAACATATAGAACAGGTAGATGTATTCATTACCCTAACCAACGATGACGAAGCAAATATCATGTCGGCAATGCTTGCCAAACGCATGGGAGCCAAAAAAGCCATGGTTCTTATTCAGCGTAGTGCATATGTAGATTTAGTACAAGGAGGTGTCATTGATATTGCAATCTCTCCACAACAAGCAACTATTTCAGCTCTACTAGGTCATGTTCGTAAAGCAGATATCGTAAGCGTTTCCTCATTACGTCGTGGAGTAGCGGAAGCTATCGAAGCAATTGCTCATGGAGATGAAAACACTTCAAAGGTTGTCGGCCGAGCTGTAGGTGATATTAAATTGCCACCAGGTACTACAATTGGAGCAATAGCCCGTGGTGACGAAGTAATTATTGCTCATGATTACAGTGTAATCGAACAAGGAGATCATGTAGTTATGTTTATTACAGATAAGAAATTTGTTCCCGAAGTAGAAAGACTATTCCAACCAAGCCCTTTTTTCCTTTAGGAATCAAAAAAATAATTATCTATCAGTCATATAATTCAAACACAATAACTGATACAACTTGACACCTTTTAATTAACCTGACGATTAAAAGAACATGGTGAGCTTTTTAAAGCAGTTTGTAAATTTACCATGACAAGAAATTTTACCAATCCAGCTGCTAACATTATCATTGATATAACCTTGAAAAATATCGGGCCGTAACTGGATATTGTTTGCACAATAAAACTAATAAATAAGTCATATAGTAAAAAAGAAATTGAGTCTATGCCAAGCTCCCTCAATTATTAAAGAAAAATAATTAATGGAAGCCTTAGTTCACTGAAAGAGTAAAAATAAACCTATCAAAACTAAAAGGCCAGTGGTAATAAATCTAATGATCCCTTACCGCTGGCCTCCCAGTTACTCGCCTTGTTATGCTTTCCTTTCCTCTGGTAGCTTCCTTTCCCTTTTTTATTTTTCTCAATTCGCTGTTTGAATAATGGATCACGTAGTAGAGCTTCAATAGCATTATCCTTTATCACGCCTTTTTTATGGTGATATGTAATCATCATATTCCTCTATCATATTAATTGACCTAAAAACATAGCAATTGTACTCTCTGAATCATCCATAATAAAGAAAAATTACTTATTCCTTATTTGAAGCTCCTTGTTCTAAAGTTTCAAGAATAGAACAATAAGTACTTATGTGAGAGCTCCCACAGCAAGCATCACTTAACATCTTAAGTGAATCACGCATTTTTAGCATTTCAAGAAGTTTTTCTTCTACTTCCATCAACCTAGAATCTACAATTTGCTTCGACTCTTCACAAGTATGATGATCTGGATCTACACGAATAGACAATAATTCTGTGATAGCTTCCAATGTAAATCCCAGCTGCTTGGCATAACGTATAAACCGAAGGCGCTGTAGATCTTGCTCTGTATAAAGCCTATATCCCCCCTCGGTACGGTTCTGATGTTCCATCATTCCTTGTTTTTCATAGAAACGCACTGTATCAGGGGTTACATTCGCTAATTTAGCCAGTTGACCAATACGATACATCTTCATATCTCCTACAATAAACACGCTGTTTGAGATATCAGCATAGCAGGATGGAAAAAAATAAGTGAGAAATTCAGATATACAGATGTAAAAAAACCGGGATAAACCCGGTTCTTTTATATGCCCCTACAGATTACTCTGCAGTCGCAACTTCTGTTTGAGGCTCAACAGCACGGTCAACGAGCTCGATGTATGCCATCGGAGCATTGTCACCAGCACGGAAGCCACACTTAAGAATACGAGTGTAACCACCTGCGCGGCTCGCAAAGCGCGGGCCCAGCTCATTAAACAGTTTTGCCACAATTTCGTTATCACGAGTACGGGCGAATGCCAGACGACGATTAGCTACGCTGTCGGTCTTGGCAAGAGTAATCAGCGGCTCAACGACGCGACGCAGTTCTTTCGCTTTAGGCAGAGTCGTCTTGATGATTTCATGACGAACCAAGGAACCTGCCATGTTGCGGAACATAGCTTGGCGATGGCTGCTGTTGCGGTTCAATTGACGACCACTCTTACGATGGCGCATGACCTTATCCTTCTCAGTAAAACCTTAACCTGTGATCTAGTTATTCATCAGCAATACTTGCTGGTGGCCAGTTTTCCAAGCGCATGCCTAGAGATAAGCCACGTGAAGCCAGTACGTCTTTGATCTCTGTGAGAGATTTTTTACCCAGGTTAGGTGTCTTAAGCAACTCAACCTCGGTACGCTGTACCAAATCACCGATGTAGTGGATAGCTTCTGCCTTAAGACAGTTAGCAGAGCGGACAGTCAATTCCAGATCGTCAACAGGGCGCAGCAGGATCGGATCAAACTCTGGCTTCTCCTCTTTTACTTCTGGCTGACGTACATCACGTAAATCAACAAAAGCTTCCAGCTGTTCAGCCAAAATAGTAGCTGCACGGCGAATCGCCTCTTCAGGATCGATTGTACCGTTAGTTTCCATCTCGATAACCAACTTGTCCAAATCGGTACGTTGTTCTACACGCGCTGCTTCAACATTGTAGGCAATACGCTCTACTGGGCTATAACAAGCGTCTACTAACAAACGACCAATAGGGCGCTCATCTTCTTCCGAATGAATCCGGGCAGAAGCCGGCACATAACCCCGACCACGCTGAACTTTAATCCGCATGCTTATAGAAGCAGTTTCGTCAGTCAGGTGGCAGATTACATGTTGCGGCTTGACGATTTCGACATCTCCGTCATGGATAATGTCGGCTGCAGTCACAGGGCCAATGCCAGACTTATTCAAGGTAAGAATAACTTCATCTTTGCCCTGAACTCTTACCGCCAGCCCTTTCAGGTTGAGGAGAATCTCCAGGATATCTTCCTGTACACCTTCTTTGGTGCTGTACTCATGCAGTACACCATCAATCTCAACCTCAGTCACCGCACAACCCGGCATAGACGAAAGCAGAATACGGCGCAGTGCGTTGCCTAGAGTATGACCAAAGCCACGCTCTAAAGGCTCAAGGGTCACCTTGGCGTGCGTCGAACTGACTTGCTCGATATCAACCAGGCGCGGTTTTAGAAACTCTGTCACAGAACCCTGCATTGTGTCCTCTCTTTGGTGCTAAGCTTTACTTAGAGTAAAGCTCGACGATCAGGTGTTCGTTAATGTCAGCGGACAGATCGGTACGTTCTGGAGTACGTTTGAACACACCTTCCATCTTCGCAGCATCAACCTCCAACCAAGTTGGTTTCTCACGCTGCTCAGCCAGCTCTAAAGCCGCCTTGATACGAGACTGCTTTTTCGATTTTTCGCGAACGCTGACTACGTCATTCGGGGATACCTGATAAGAAGCGATGTTAACAACGCGACCATTTACCATGATAGCCTTATGGCTTACCATTTGGCGTGATTCAGCACGAGTCGCTCCAAACCCCATACGGTAAACAACGTTATCCAGACGACCTTCCAGCAAACTCAACAGGTTCTCACCTGTATTGCCTTTCAGACGAGTTGCTTCTTTATAATAATTACGGAATTGACGTTCTAGAACACCGTAAATACGGCGAACTTTTTGTTTTTCACGTAACTGTACACCGTAGTCAGACAGACGCGGTTTACGTGCGCCATGCTGTCCAGGTGGTTGTTCCAATTTACACTTGGTGTCAATCGCGCGAACGCCAGACTTCAGGAATAGGTCTGTACCCTCGCGACGGCTCAGCTTGAGCTTAGGACCCAAATATCTTGCCATTTTCTTTCTCCAACAAACCTAAAAAAGTAAACGCTATTAAACGCGACGTTTTTTAGGTGGACGACAACCGTTATGAGGGATTGGAGTCACATCAGTAATGTTAGTGATGCGGAAACCTGCCGCATTTAACGCTCGGATAGTTGACTCGCGGCCAGGACCAGGTCCTTTAACCATAACTTCCAGGTTCTTAATTCCGTATTCTTTCACTGCTTCAGCACAGCGCTCTGCTGCAACCTGAGCCGCAAACGGAGTAGATTTACGAGAACCACGGAAACCGGAACCACCCGCAGTTGCCCAACCCAGAGCATTACCCTGACGGTCAGTAATGGTCACGATGGTGTTGTTGAAAGAAGCATGGATATGAGCCACACCGTCAGAGACTTGCTTTCTTACACGCTTACGTGCACGAATAGGTGCTTTTGCCATTATACAATACCCCGATTATTTCTTGATCGGCTTACGTGGACCCTTACGGGTACGTGCATTGGTCTTCGTACGCTGACCGCGAACCGGTAGACCACGACGGTGACGTAAACCACGATAAGTACCAAGATCCATCAGACGTTTGATGCTCAGGGTTACTTCACGACGCAGATCACCTTCTACAACGTATTTGGCAACTTCGTCACGCAGCTTGTCAATTTGCTCTTCAGACAGCTCACTGATCTTAACATGTTCAGCAATACCCGCTGCAGCACAAATGGCTTGGGAGCGAGTTTTGCCGATTCCGTAGATCGATGTTAAAGCGATTACGGTATGCTTCTGATCAGGAATGTTAATGCCTGCTATACGGGCCACTATGCACTCCTACAATTATTTACGGCAACACTATTCTGAAAAGCCCGTTTTCAGGATACTCAAACAATGTTGCTGTGATATAAAAAGATTGGCTGGCTAATTTAGCCAGCTCAAACCGACTTTGCAAGAAAAATATGCTATTTTATCAGCCTTGGCGTTGTTTATGCTTAGGCTCTGCACTACAAATCACACGAACGACACCGTTACGCTTAACGATTTTGCAGTTGCGACATAATTTCTTGACGGAAGCACGAACTTTCATTTTTACTCTCCGTAACTTCTCAAGCAAACCAATCAGCGGTTATAACCTTTAAGGTTTGCCTTCTTCAATGCAGACTCATACTGACTTGACATCATCAGAGTTTGCACTTGAGCCATAAAGTCCATGATGACCACAACTACGATAAGTAGCGAAGTACCGCCAAAATAAAATGGTACCTTCATCGCGTCACGCATGAACTCCGGGATTAAGCAGATAAAAGTAATATACATCGCACCAACTAAAGTCAGGCGTGTCATTACCTTATCAATGTACTTGGCCGTTTGCTCTCCCGGACGAATCCCTGGTACAAATGCACCGGACTTCTTCAGGTTATCTGCTGTTTCTCTCGGGTTAAAAACCAACGCTGTATAAAAGAAACAGAAGAAGATGATTGCAGACGCGTAGAGTAACACATAAAGCGGTTGCCCAGGCTGCAAATACATTGAAATAGTAGTCAGCCAGTTCCAACCAGTTCCGCCCCCAAACCAAGAAGCTATGGTACCAGGGAACAGAATAATGCTGGAAGCGAAAATTGCAGGGATAACCCCAGCCATATTCACTTTCAACGGTAAATGTGTGCTCTGTGCAGCATAAACTCGGCGACCTTGTTGACGTTTCGCATAGTTAACAACGATACGTCGTTGACCACGTTCCATGAAAACAACGAAGAAAGTTACTGCAAACACTAATACTGCAACCAACAGCAACAGGAGGAAGTGCAGATCGCCTTGCCGAGCTTGCTCAATGGTATGGCCGATGGCCGGCGGCAAACCCGCAACAATACCAGCAAAGATTATGATAGAGATACCGTTGCCAATACCACGCTCAGTAATCTGTTCACCCAACCACATCAGGAACATAGTCCCAGTAACCAGGCTCACAACAGCCGTGAAGTAGAAAGCAAATCCTGGGTTAATCACCAGCCCTTGCATTCCTGGCATATTCGGCAAACCAGTAGCAATACCGATTGACTGGAATATAGCCAGCACTAAAGTACCATAGCGAGTATACTGGCTAATCTTACGACGACCAGCTTCCCCTTCCTTCTTAATCTCTGCCAACGTTGGGTGAACCACCGTCAACAACTGAATAATAATAGACGCAGAAATATACGGCATTATCCCCAGTGCAAAGATAGAAGCACGGCTTAAAGCACCACCAGAGAACATGTTAAACATTTCAATGATGGTGCCCCTTTGCTGTTCGAGCAATTTGGCAAGCACAGTGGCATCAATACCAGGGATAGGAATAAAAGAACCAATACGGAAAACAATCAGCGCTCCAATAACAAACAACAGTCTGCGTTTCAGCTCGCCCAGTCCACCTTTAGCGCTTTGAAAATCTAATCCTGGTTGTTTAGCCATCTGTTACTTATTCCTCAATTTTACCGCCAGCAGCTTCAATTGCCGCACGAGCGCCCTTAGTAACACGAAGGCCACGCACAGTTACTGCGCGATTGATTTCGCCAGAAAGCATAACTTTTGCGAATTCAATTTGAGTGCCAACGATATTAGCGGCTTTCAGTGCGTTCAGATCGATAACATCGCCTTCAACAGCGGCAAAATCAGACAGACGAACTTCTGCTGTAATCATTGCCTTACGTGAAGTGAAGCCAAATTTTGGCAAACGACGGTATAAAGGCATCTGACCACCTTCAAAACCGCGACGTACGCCACCGCCAGAACGAGATTTCTGACCTTTGTGACCACGGCCACCAGTTTTACCCAAGCCAGAACCAATACCACGACCTACACGTTTAGGCGCATGCTTGGCACCTTCAGCCGGAGACAGAGTATTTAAGCGCATCTGTTACTCCTCAACTTTAACCATATAGGAAACCAAGTTGATCATACCACGTATAGCAGGAGTATCTTCACGCTCTACTGTATGACCGATACGACGCAGACCTAAACCAACCAAAGTTGCCTTATGTTTAGGCAGGCGGCCGATTGAACTGCGAATTTGTGTTACTTTAATAGTCTTAGCCATGGCCATTACCCCAGAATTTCTTCGACGGATTTACCACGCTTAGCTGCGACCATTTCTGGAGACTTCATGCTGTCTAAAGCATCCAGAGTTGCACGAACCACATTAATAGGGTTAGTGGAACCATAGGTTTTAGCCAGTACGTTACGAACACCAGCCACTTCCAAAACAGCACGCATAGCACCGCCTGCGATGATACCAGTACCTTCGTGAGCAGGTTGCATGAACACACGGGAGCCGGTGTGTGTACCTTTCACTGGGTGATGCAGAGTGCCGCTGTTTAGTGCGACGGTTTTCATATTGCGACGGGCTTTTTCCATCGCTTTCTGGATTGCTGCCGGAACTTCGCGTGCTTTGCCGTAGCCAAAACCAACGCGACCATTACCATCACCTACAACAGTCAGTGCGGTAAAGCTGAAAATCCGGCCACCTTTTACGGTTTTAGATACGCGGTTTACCGCGATCAGCTTTTCCTGCAGTTCGCCAGCTTGTTTTTCGATGTGAGCCATCTTACACCTCTACCTTAGAACTGAAGGCCAGCTTCACGGGCAGCATCTGCCAGTGCCTGGACTCGACCATGATATTGGAAACCAGAACGGTCAAAGGATACATCTTTGATACCTTTCTCCAGTGCACGTTCAGCAATTGCTTTACCAACTACTGCTGCTGCTTCTTTATTTCCAGTGTATTTCAGTTGCTCATTGATAGCTTTTTCTGTAGTAGAAGCTGCCACCAAAGTTTCAGAACCGTTTGGTGCGATAACCTGCGCATAAATATGGCGTGGGGTACGATGTACCACCAGGCGAGTTGCACCCAGTTCCTGGAGCTTGCGGCGTGCGCGGGTCGCACGACGGATACGAGCTGCTTTCTTATCCATAGTGTTACCTTACTTCTTCTTAGCCTCTTTGATACGCACGACTTCGTCGGCGTAACGAACACCCTTACCTTTATAAGGCTCAGGACGACGATAGGCACGCAATTCTGCCGCAACCTGACCGATTACCTGCTTATCAGCACCTTTCAGTACGATTTCAGTTTGTGACGGACATTCTGCAGTAATGCCTACTGGCAATTCGTGGTCAACTGGATGCGAGAAGCCCAGAGACATGTTAACAACATTGCCTTTGACTGCTGCACGATAACCAACACCTACCAGTTGAAGCTTCTTAGTGAAGCCTTCGGTAACACCAATAACCATAGCATTTAGCAAAGAACGAGTCGTACCTGCCTGTGCCCAACCATCAACATAACCATCGCGTGGAGCGAAGGTTAGTTGGCTATCTGCATGTTTAACTTCAACTGCGCTGTGGATTGTACGACTCAGCTCGCCGTTTTTACCCTTAATCGAAATAACCTGACCGTTGAGTTTTACCTCTACGCCGGCAGGAATGACGACGGGTGCTTTTGCAACACGAGACATTCTTTCCTCCCGAATTAAGCTACGTAGCAGAGAATCTCGCCACCAAGACCTGCTTGGCGAGCTGCACGATCAGTCATTACACCTTTAGAGGTAGAAACAACAGCAATACCTAAACCAGCCATAACTTGTGGCAGCTCATCTTTTTTCTTATAGATGCGCAGACTTGGACGGCTTACACGCTGAATACTTTCTACGACAGCCTTACCCTGGAAGTACTTCAATACTAATTCCAGTTCTGGCTTGGTGTCGCCTTCAATTTTATAATCTTCAATATAACCTTCTTCCTTCAGCACTTTGGCAATTGCCACTTTCAGCTTGGAGGAAGGCATGGTGACCGCAACTTTATTCGCGGCCTGACCGTTACGGATACGGGTCAGCATATCCGCGATGGGATCTTGCATGCTCATCTGTCTTTACTCCCGTGATTCAATTGGTGACAATTACCAGCTAGCCTTCTTAAGGCCCGGAATTTCACCGCGCATAGCGGCTTCACGGACTTTAATACGGCTCAACCCAAACTTCCGCAAAAATCCATGCGGACGCCCAGTTTGGCGGCAGCGATTACGCTGACGAGAAGGGCTGGAATCACGTGGCAGTGTTTGCAGCTTAAGAACAGCATTCCAACGCTCTTCATCAGATGCATTCACATCAGAAATGATAGCTTTCAGTTCTACACGTTTAGTGAAGAATTTTTCAGCTAATTTCACACGTTTTACATCACGTGCTTTCATTGATTGCTTAGCCATGAATACCCTGCCTTACTTGCGGAACGGGAAGTTAAAAGCAGCCAACAGTGCGCGGCCTTCATCATCAGATTTCGCAGTTGTGGTGATAGTAATATCTAAGCCACGAACACGATCCACTTTATCGTAATCGATTTCAGGGAAGATGATTTGCTCACGTACACCCATGCTGTAATTGCCACGACCATCAAATGACTTAGCGGACAAGCCACGGAAGTCACGGATACGAGGTACAGCAATAGAAATCAGGCGCTCAAGAAACTCCCACATGCGTTCACCACGCAGGGTTACTTTACAGCCGATTGGATAGCCCTGACGGATTTTGAAGCCTGCAACTGATTTGCGTGCTTTGGTGATCAGTGGTTTTTGACCAGAGATTGCTGTTAGATCCGCTGCTGCATTATCCAGCAGTTTCTTATCAGCGATCGCTTCACCAACACCCATGTTCAGGGTGATCTTCTCGACCCGAGGGACTTGCATGACAGAATTGTAGTCAAACTGAGCCATCAGTTTTTGGACTACCTCGTCTTTGTAGTAATCATGCAGTTTCGCCATCGTATTACTCCAAATTACTTGATAGTTTCGCTATTAGATTTAAAGAAACGAACTTTTTTACCGTCTTCAAATCTAAAACCTACACGGTCAGCCTTGCTGGTTGCCACATTGAAGATTGCAACGTTTGAAACTTGAATTGCAGCTTCTTTTTCAACGATGCCACCTGGTTGATTCAGCGCCGGAACAGGCTTCTGATGTTTTTTAACCAAGTTAATACCTTCAACAATGACCTTCCCAGTAGGAAGAACCTGTTTTACTTTACCGCGCTTACCTTTATCTTTGCCAGTCAGCACGATAACTTCGTCATCACGACGGATTTTCGCTGCCATTGTCCGCTCCTTAGAGTACTTCTGGTGCCAGGGAGATAATTTTCATGAACTTTTCATTACGAAGTTCACGAGTTACCGGCCCAAAAATACGCGTACCGATAACTTGCTCACTCGTGTTGTTTAACAACACACAAGCATTGCCATCGAAGCGAATGACAGAACCGTCAGGGCGACGAACACCCTTCTTGGTGCGCACCACTACCGCTTTCAGGACATCACCTTTTTTCACTTTACCGCGAGGAATTGCTTCCTTGATGGTGATTTTGATGATGTCGCCGACATGTGCGTAGCGACGGTGCGAGCCACCCAGAACCTTGATACACATTACGCGACGTGCACCGGAGTTGTCGGCCACGTTCAGCATAGTCTGTTCTTGGATCATTTTAGTGCTCCGCTAAATGTCAACTACTACTGAGCCCACTTCATTATTATGAAGAGGCCGTTCAAATACCCCATACCATGAGGGCGCGGCATTATAACACCACATCTCAAATATGGATAGAAAAAATAAACGGCCCATAATCTGAGCCGTTTACTCTATTCGAGTCAGCTTACAGAATCGCTTTCTCTACAACGCGAACTAAGGTCCAAGATTTAGTTTTGGACAATGGACGGGTTTCGCGGATTTCCACTACATCACCGATTCCACATTCATTGTTCTCGTCATGTACGTGCAGTTTAGTCGTACGCTTGATGAACTTACCATACAGAGGATGTTTCACCTTACGTTCAATAGCAACAACAATAGATTTTTCCATCTTGTCACTAACAACACGACCTTGCAGAGTACGGATTTTATCGGTCATTACGCACCCGCCTTCTCAGTCAGTAAAGTCTTAACGCGTGCGATATCACGACGCACTTGTTTCAACAGATGAGACTGTTGTAGCTGGCCACTTGCTGCCTGCATACGCAGGTTAAATTGTTCACGCAGCAGGTTCAGCAGCTCAGTGTTCAGCTCTTCAACGCTTTTTTCGCGCAGCTCTTGTGCTTTCATTACATCACCGTCTTAGTTACAAAGGTGGTTTTGATAGGCAGTTTCGCTGCTGCCAGCTTGAATGCTTCACGAGCCAGCTCTTCAGGCACACCGTCCATTTCATAAAGGACTTTACCGGGCTGGATCAAGGCAACCCAATATTCTACGTTACCTTTACCTTTACCCATACGCACTTCGAGTGGCTTTTCAGTGATAGGTTTGTCTGGGAATACACGGATCCAGATTTTACCTTGACGTTTAATTGCACGGGTCATAGCACGACGTGCCGCTTCAATCTGACGTGCAGTCAGACGACCACGGCCCACAGCTTTCAGACCGAAAGTGCCGAAGCTAACATCCGCACCTGCTGCCAGGCCACGGTTACGGCCTTTATGCACTTTACGGAATTTCGTACGCTTTGGTTGTAACATCAGCGACTCTCCTTACTTGCGGCCTTTACGCTGCTGCTTTTTAGGTTGCGCAGCCGGTTTTTCCGCCTGTTCAACAGCAGCCATACCACCCAAGATCTCACCTTTGAAGATCCACACCTTAACGCCGAGTACACCATAAGTGGTGTGCGCTTCTGAAGTATTATAGTCGATGTCTGCACGCAGTGTGTGCAATGGTACACGACCTTCACGATACCATTCAGTACGCGCAATTTCAGCACCGCCCAAACGGCCACTGACTTCCACTTTAATGCCTTTAGCACCCAAACGCATTGCATTCTGAACTGCGCGCTTCATAGCACGGCGGAACATAACACGACGTTCCAGCTGCGAAGTGATACTATCAGCAACCAGTTTAGCGTCCAGCTCAGGCTTACGCACTTCAGAGATATTAATTTGCGCAGGCACACCAGCGATTTCCGCTACAGTTTTACGCAATTTTTCTACGTCTTCACCTTTCTTACCGATTACGATACCTGGGCGAGCAGTGTGAATAGTTACACGGATGCTTTTAGCAGGACGTTCAATAACAATGCGTGAAATAGACGCTTTTGCCAGTTCTTTGTTCAAGTACTGGCGCACTTTAAAATCGCTGTCCAGGTTGTCAGCGAATTCTTTGGTATTCGCATACCAGGTAGAGTTCCAAGGTTTGACGATACCTAGGCGAATACCATTAGGATGTACTTTCTGACCCATTGCTAGTCTCCAGAGTCTCAGCGATCGGACACAACCACAGTAATGTGGCTGCTGCGCTTCAGGATGCGATCTGCACGACCTTTCGCACGAGGCATAATGCGCTTCATGGTAGGGCCTTCGTCTACGAAAATCTTCGTGACTTTCAGATCATCAATGTCAGCACCATCGTTGTGTTCTGCATTAGCAATAGCAGACTCAAGTACCTTCTTCACTAAACCAGCAGCTTTCTTGTTGGTATAGGCCAAAGTTTCCAGAGCTTGCGACACTTTCTTACCGCGAATCAGGTCAGCTACAAGGCGAACCTTCTGAGCAGAAGAACGAGCGTGGCGATGTTTAGCGATAGTTTCCATCTCTTCCTCCTACCTTAGCGCTTTTTAGCCTTTTTATCGGCCGCATGGCCGCGATAAGTACGAGTCGGCGCAAATTCACCTAGTTTGTGACCAACCATTTCGTCGGAAACAAAAACTGGTACATGCTGACGACCATTATGGACAGCGATGGTCAAACCGATCATGTTAGGAAAGATCGTTGAACGACGGGACCAAGTCTTAATAGGCTTTTTGTCTCCGCTTTCCACCGCTTTCTCTACCTTCTTCAGCAAGTGCAGGTCAATAAATGGACCTTTCTTGAGAGAACGTGGCATGGCTTATCCTCTAATTATTTTTTAGTACGGCGACGTACAATGAACTGATCAGTACGTTTATTACTACGGGTCTTCTTACCTTTAGTTTGAACACCCCAAGGAGTTACAGGATGTTTACCAAAGTTACGACCTTCACCACCACCATGTGGGTGATCTACTGGGTTCATCGCCGTACCACGAACGGTAGGACGAATGCCACGCCAGCGACTTGCACCAGCTTTACCCAGAACGCGTAGCATATGCTCTGCGTTACCAACTTCACCTAAAGTAGCGCGGCAGTCAGACAGAACTTTACGCATTTCACCAGAACGCAAACGCAAGGTTACATAAGAACCATCACGAGCAACGATCTGAACATATGCACCAGCGGAACGAGCCAACTGACCGCCTTTACCCGGCTTCATCTCTACGTTGTGTACAGTAGAACCAACCGGGATATTACGCATTGGCAATGCATTACCAGCTTTGATAGCTGCATCAGCACCAGATTGGATCTGATCACCAGCTTTCAGGCCTTTAGGTGCAAGAATATAACGACGTTCACCGTCTTTATACAGAACCAGGGCGATGTTTGCTGAACGGTTTGGATCATATTCCAAACGCTCAACTACAGCAGGGATACCATCTTTGTTACGCTTGAAGTCAATCAAACGATAGTGCTGTTTGTGGCCACCACCGATGTGACGAGTGGTAATACGGCCATTGTTGTTACGACCACCGGTTTTGCTGCTTTTTTCCAGCAACGGAGCATAAGGTTTACCCTTATGCAGCTCAGGGTTAACCACTTTAACAACGTGGCGACGGCCCGGAGACGTAGGTTTACATTTAACAATTGCCATTGTTCTTTACTCCTCCGACTTACTCTGCACCACCGATGAAGTCCATATTCTGGCCTTCCTTCAGAGTGACATAAGCTTTTTTCCAGTCGCTACGACGACCAATACGCTGACCGTGGCGTTTAGTTTTGCCTTTAACCAGCAAAGTGTTAACACCTTCAACTTCGACTTCAAACAATTTCTGCACAGCAGCTTTAATTTCTGCTTTAGTCGCGTCTTTTGCAACTTTGAGAACGATGGTATTGCTTTTTTCCATCGCTGTAGAAGCTTTTTCAGATACGTGCGGCGCGCGCAGTACTTTTAGCAGACGTTCTTCACGGATCATGCCAGCATCTCCTCAACTTGCTTCACAGCGTCAGCAGTCATAACCACTTTATCGAAGGCGATCAAACTAACTGGATCGATACCAGCTGCATCACGAACGTCAACCTTGTACAGGTTGCGAGCTGCTAAGAACAAGTTCTCATCAACTTCACCAGTGATAATCAGCACATCTTCCAGAGCCATTTCTTTCAGTTTCTGAACCAGAAGCTTAGTTTTAGGCGCTTCTACAGAAAAACTCTCGACAACGATCAGACGATCTTGACGTACCAGTTCAGACAGGATGCTTTTCAGAGCACCGCGGTACATTTTCTTATTAACTTTTTGACTGTGGTCCTGTGGCTTAGCTGCGAAAGTTACACCACCAGAGCGCCAAATTGGGCTCTTAATAGAACCAGAGCGTGCACGACCAGTGCCTTTCTGACGCCATGGTTTTTTACCTGAACCAGAAACTTCAGCACGGGTTTTCTGAGCACGAGTACCTTGACGTGCACCAGCTGCGTAAGCAACAACTACTTGATGCACAAGCGCTTCATTGAAATCACGCCCGAAGGTAGTTTCGGAAACAGTCAGCGCGCCTTGCGCGTCTTTCATTACCAATTCCATTCCTATCTCCTCGACGTTACGCCTTGACAGCCGGTTTTACGATCAGGTTGCCACCAGTTGCACCTGGAACAGCACCTTTGACCAGCAGCAGGTTGCGCTCAGCGTCAACACGTACTACATCCAGGCTTTGAACGGTTACACGCTCATTACCCAGTTGGCCTGCCATTTTCTTGCCTTTAAATACCTTGCCCGGAGTTTGGTTCTGACCAATAGAACCCGGAACACGGTGAGACAAAGAGTTACCGTGGCTAGCATCTTGGGTACGGAAGTTCCAGCGCTTAACAGTGCCAGCAAAACCTTTACCTTTAGATGTACCAGTAACATCGACTTTCTTAACGTCAGCGAAAACTTCAACGCTAATACTTTGACCTACAGCATATTCTTCGTCTTCAGACAGACGGAATTCACGCAGGATACGGCCAGCTTCAACGCCAGCTTTAGCGAAATGACCTGCTTCAGGTTTGTTTACACGGTTAGCTTTTTTGCTACCAGTAGTAACCTGAATTGCACGATAACCGTCGCTATTCAGATCTTTAACCTGAGTAACACGGTTATCTTCAATTTCGATAACAGTTACAGGGATTGAAACGCCATCTTCAGTGAAGATACGAGTCATACCCACTTTTTTACCGACTAAACCAATCATTGTTTCAACCTCTCAATCGTTCAATGACCTGATTAACCCAGGCTGATCTGCACGTCTACACCGGCAGCCAGATCCAGACGCATCAGAGCATCAACGGTTTTCTCGGTTGGCTCAACGATGTCAACCAGACGCTTATGAGTGCGAATTTCGTACTGATCACGCGCATCTTTATTAACATGCGGAGAAATCAGAACGGTAAAACGCTCTTTACGAGTCGGCAGCGGGATCGGACCACGAACCTGCGCACCAGTGCGCTTAGCGGTCTCGACAATTTCCGCAGTTGATTGATCGATCAAACGATGATCAAATGCTTTCAGGCGGATACGGATTCTTTGGTTCTGCATGAGACCAGAGCTCCAACTATTTTATAAACGTAAATAATTACTCCTCGTACCCATTTCGATTGATGGGAGAGTGTAATCGTTCAATATATAACCCCCATATCGGGAGTATTTTTAAATGGCAGAAAAAACACTGCACATTTACTTACTGACTACAAATCAGACTTACTCAAAGTAAGTTCGCGTATTATACGTAAATCAATTAGCAAAGCAAGATACAGATGAAAATCTGTTCGGAGTGCAATAATGCGATAAAATGAGTACAAAATAAGATGCCCTAGCTTTAGTAGATAGGGCATTTTTCCAGGGCTATTCTCCTTCAAGGATCTGTGCCTGGGTATAATTTTGAATCCCCATGCGTTCAATTAATTCAAACTGAGTTTCCAACCAATCTATGTGCTCTTCTTCTTCATCTAAGATATCGATCATCAAATCACGGCTAACATAGTCATGAATCGAATCAGCATAAGCGATAGCTTCTCTCAAATCCTTAGTTCCTTGCAATTCGAGTTGCAAGTCGGATTTGAGCATTTCTTCAATATCTTCTCCGATGTTAAGTTTTCCTAAATCCTGCAAATTAGGAATTCCCTCAAGAAAAAGGATACGTTCAATGTACCTATCAGCATGTTTCATTTCATCGATAGATTCATGATATTCCTTATCATTAAGCCGGGTAAGGCCCCAGTTTTTGAACATCCGGGCGTGCAGAAAATACTGATTAATTGCAACAAGCTCATTTCCAAGAAGTTTGTTCAAATGAACAATTATTTTTATATCACCTTTCATAGCCTACTCCTCCGCTTCCAGTACTTAAAGTGTAGTACCTATTTAGCAGAGTAGTAGTAAACTTACCTTATTTTTTATCAAGCAACGTTATCTATCTTAGGCAGTTGTGCAATTTCCTCATTAATTAGCTCTCTAGCTTGGCGTATGCATTTACCACAATCACGGCCTACAGGCACAATACGTTTTAGTTCTCTGATAGAGTGAATATGATGCTGACGCACCGCGTTACGTATTGTTCTGTCACTCACCGCATTACATAGGCAAACATACATAAATAGCACTCTCTGGCACATATTATAGCTTATATTAAATAATAATGAGTATCATTTCAATAATCATTCGTATTTTAATTCTCTGATCCAGCTCTTCCAAATTTCCTTTCACCTTCATCAGATGGAAGTGGTTCACTCATCCTCATAATATTCTGATGGGCAAGTCTTTTATCACTACTGGTATCTTTATTAAACTTATCCCATCCTAAATAAAATTTAGCTAAACCAACCACATATTAAAGACACAGCAACTACACTATTTCCTATACCAACAACTTGTTCTAGAGCTGATGATTGGAAGGAAGGAGAGAGATCATTTGTTTTACGATATTGCAGGATTCACATGCTTAGTTGTATGGGAATGGACTTGGCATAAGAATAAACGTTAACATATTCAATAATGAATGGGTGATAAGTATAGATGTACCCAGAGCATCCTGGTAGCACAGGCGGATAATGCCTCCAAGGACAAACTACAAAGTGTCACAGTCAAAAACCAGAGACTAGAAGTACCCCAAGATGATTCATGTAGGCAATTCAAGGAAAAGATATATTTAAAGATATCAACCGACAGACACCTGATGTAGTACACCAGGTGTCTATTCTAAAGTAAACCGGAGTTCAAGCTTGTTCTAGGACTAAATATATGATCAAGCTATTAAGCAATGACTTTAGCAACAACACCAGCACCTACTGTACGGCCACCTTCACGGATTGCGAAGCGCAAACCCTGGTCCATCGCGATTGGTGCAATCAGGGTAACAACCATCTGAACGTTATCACCTGGCATCACCATTTCTACGCCTTCTGGCAGTTCGATAGTACCGGTCACGTCAGTTGTACGGAAGTAGAACTGTGGACGGTAGCCTTTGAAGAACGGAGTATGACGGCCGCCTTCGTCTTTGCTCAGAATATAAACTTCTGATTCGAAAGTGGTGTGTGGCTTGATTGAACCTGGTTTTGCCAGTACCTGACCACGTTCGATTTCGTCACGTTTAGTACCACGCAGCAGAACACCCACGTTCTCACCCGCACGGCCTTCGTCCAGCAGTTTACGGAACATTTCTACGCCGGTACAAGTTGTTTTCGCAGTATTTTTGATACCCACGATTTCAACTTCTTCACCCACTTTAACGATACCGCGCTCTACACGACCGGTAACGACAGTACCACGGCCTGAAATAGAGAATACGTCTTCAATTGGCAGCAAGAATGGCTGGTCAATAGCACGCTCTGGCTCTGGAATGTAGCTATCCAGGGCATCAGCCAGTTCAATGATTTTCGCTTCCCACTCTGCGTCACCTTCCAGTGCTTTCAGGGCAGAACCACGGATTACCGGCGTGTCGTCGCCTGGGAAATCGTACTGAGACAGCAGCTCACGCACTTCCATCTCAACCAGTTCCAGCAGCTCTTCGTCGTCTACCATGTCACATTTGTTCAGGAACACGATGATGTAAGGAACGCCTACCTGACGGCCTAACAGGATGTGCTCACGAGTCTGTGGCATTGGACCATCAGTTGCTGCAACTACCAGGATCGCGCCGTCCATCTGGGCAGCACCGGTGATCATGTTTTTCACGTAGTCGGCGTGGCCTGGGCAGTCAACGTGCGCATAGTGACGGCTTGGGGTATCGTATTCTACGTGAGAAGTAGAGATGGTGATACCACGCGCTTTTTCTTCCGGCGCGTTATCGATCTGGTCGAATGCACGAGCGTTACCACCGTAGGTTTTAGCCAGTACAGTAGTGATGGCAGCAGTCAGGGTAGTTTTACCATGGTCAACGTGGCCGATAGTACCAACGTTAACGTGCGGTTTTTTACGTTCAAACTTTTCTTTAGACATTAGATTGTCCCTCTAAGACACGGAATCGGTGGTTTCACCACATCAACCAAGCTGTTGCTTGTTGAATATTGCTTACAGGACGAAAATCAGGAGACAAGGACATAAGGAAGTGGTGCTGATAGGCAGATTCGAACTGCCGACCTCACCCTTACCAAGGGTGTGCTCTACCAACTGAGCTATATCAGCACATCTTGGAGCGGGCAGCGGGAATCGAACCCGCATCATCAGCTTGGAAGGCTGAGGTAATAGCCATTATACGATGCCCGCATTGAACTCGGCTACCTGACTTTAATCAGCTGTACATGTATCTCAATGTGCTTCGCTTGGAGTAACTACTCGAGCAGAACACTCAAGACTAAATCTGATTGTTTGGTGGTGGGGGAAGGATTCGAACCTTCGAAGTCTGTGACGGCAGATTTACAGTCTGCTCCCTTTGGCCGCTCGGGAACCCCACCCTATCCAAATTTTTAATGGTGCCGGCACCAAGAGTCGAACTCGGGACCTACTGATTACAAGTCAGTTGCTCTACCAACTGAGCTATGCCGGCATCAAGTGCTGCGCATTCTAGGCAGTGTGAACACTCTATGCAACAAAAAAATTGCCTCAACCTGATCATTCGGTCATAAAACGCTCATTCTTATCTAATCAGCTGCTTTTTTCAATAGATTCAGATCAAATAACAAACAAAAAATTATCTATAACTATTAAGGAACTGATTATAATCCTCTATAAAACTCGATAAATTACTTCATTTGCCGTCAGTCAAATTTCCATTATTAAACAAACAACCTAAGCTGGCAGTAAATAAAACAACTCAATTTTTTACAATTCTGCATTTCTTATCAAAAAAAACCGCCAAAAATACAAAAAAGCCTACGCCTGTTGCTCCTCAGTCGATATGATGCAATTTATTTTTTGTCGGGTACAGGTTGTTTATTACAACCTGTTCAACCTGCACAAACAGGCAGATGTTGGTTTATGAATAAAAAAGAACCTTTTTTGGCTACTCCATATTTGCAATTCAATCGTGAACAATGGGCAACCTTACGTGATTCAGTTCCACTGACATTAACAAAAGAAGAATTAATTGATTTAAAAGGGATCAATGAAGAAATTTCTTTAGAAGAAGTTGTTGAGATTTACCTTCCTTTATCTCGTTTACTTAATTTTTACATCAGCTCAAATTTACGTCGCCAAGCAGTGCTCGAACAATTCCTAGGCACTGATGGACAAAAGGTCCCTTATGTCATAGGCATTGCTGGCAGTGTTGCTGTTGGCAAAAGTACTACTGCACGTCTATTACAAGCACTGCTGAGTCGTTGGCCTGAACACAGAAGTGTAGAATTAATTACTACAGATGGCTTTCTACATTCTAACAGCGTGCTAAATGAACGTGGATTGATGAAAAAGAAAGGGTTCCCACAATCATATGATATGCATAGCCTAGTAAAATTTGTATCTGATATTAAATCAGGCTCCAAACAAGTATCTGCGCCAGTTTACTCTCACCTTACCTATGATATCGTACCAAATGAACAAAAGTTCATTGAACAACCAGATATTTTGATTCTGGAAGGTCTGAATGTATTACAAAGCGGTATGGATTATCCCCATGACCCGCACCATGTATTTGTCTCTGATTTTGTCGACTTCTCTATCTACGTCGATGCACCAGAAAAATTACTCCAAAGTTGGTATATCAGTCGGTTCCTAAAATTTCGTCAGGGCGCCTTTTCAGATCCAGATTCTTATTTCCACAGTTATTCCAAGTTATCAGAAGAAGAGGCCATAAACATTGCATCTGATATCTGGCAAGAGATCAATGGCTTAAACTTGCAACAAAATATTCTACCAACGCGAGAACGAGCAAGCCTAATCATGACAAAAGGCACGAATCACACTATTGAAAGCGTAAGGTTACGTAAGTAAAAATAGTTTCCGAACCCGGAAGATATCTCTCTTCCGGTTGTTCTTAACAACCTCTCAAAGAAATCTCACCACCGATATATGGCGTGATTACACCATTCTGATCAAGTAACAAAGCACCTTGCTGATTAATACCTCTCGCTATGCCATAAACTTCCTGACTACCAAGAATTAATTTTACTGGCCTATCCATAAAATTATCTAACTCAAACCACCGGGAGATAAATGAAGACAAACCTTCATTTTCAAACTGCATCAGAGCTTTCCTCAGATCAAGTATTATTTCTACAGCCAATTTATTACGATCAATTTCAATTCCAGCCTGCTGCAAATTAACCCATTGCTGATTAATAGATTCTTCGTCCTTATGATCCATCGCAATATTTATACCTGCACCGATCACAACCTGAGCAGCATCACCCGTTTTTCCCATTAATTCGACTAAAATTCCTGCTAACTTCTTGTCATCAAGATATAAATCATTTGGCCATTTTACCCTAATTCTATCAGCGCCAAATCGATGCAATACTTCAGCAATAACAATACCGACAACCAGACTCAATCCGATTGCCGCAGCTGGTCCTTGTTCAAGACGCCAATACATAGATAAGTAAAGATTCTTACCAAAGGGCGAAATCCATTTCCGTCCACGCCTCCCTCTGCCAGCATACTGGTATTCTGCAACACAGGCATCCCCTGACTTTAACTCAGATAAACGTTCAAGTAGATACTGATTAGTCGAATCAATAACTGGCAAAACAGCTATACGATCCTGAGGTAAATATTGCAAAATAGTGCATTCATCAAGTAGCTGCATAGGTGACATGAGGCTATAACCTTTGCCAGGAGCAGTTTCCAGTTCAATTCCCCATTCACGAATTGTCTGTATATGCTTATTAATTCCAGCCCTACTCATCCCTAAATCTTGCCCCAGTTGTTGGCCAGAATGGACTTCACCATCAGACAAAATTTTAATCAATTGTAATGGTACAGTTATATCTTTCATGAAATACATTCCACAGCATCAATTTCGCCTTTAGAACCAATAAAACGCACCTCAGGTTCAAGTAATACACCAAACTTACTTATCACTTGCTGGCGAATATAGGCAGCCAATGCGATTATATCCTTACCTGTCGCATTTCCCTGATTTATCAATACTAGAGCTTGCCTAAGATGCACAGATGCACCACCGATGCGATAACCTTTTAAATTACACCGTTCAATGAGCCAACCTGCCGCTAATTTGAACATCCCATTAGCATGAGGATACTGGGGGCTATCAGGGTAACTTTCTTTAATTTTTACCGCAACTTCCGCACTGACAATTGGATTTTTAAAGAAACTACCTGCGTTTCCTGTTATTGCAGGATCAGGTAATTTACTGGTGCGCATTGTACATACTGAATCAAAGATCTGCTGAGGAGTTACACTACCTCTCGACAACCTAGTCAAATCACCATAACTCAACATCGGCTGCCAATTCTTCTTCAACAGTAAGCCTACAGAGATAATAAAATAACTTTCTTGATATTTATGCTTGAAAACACTATCTCGATACCCAAACTGACATTCATCAACACTAAGACGCGTTTGTTCTCCAGTTTCCAGATTCAGGACATCTACGTACTCACATACATCTCTAAATTCAATACCATATGCGCCAATATTTTGAATCGGTGCCGCACCAGCGCAACCTGGAATTAACGCCAGATTCTCTAACCCATAAATCTGATTTTTAAGAGAATAACAGACTAACTCGTGCCAATTTTCTCCCGCTCCTACATGTAGACGCCATGATTCATCAGTTTCCTGGTATTGAATCCCCATGATTCTATTCAGAATCACAGTTCCTTCAAAATCTTCAGTAAATAAAACATTACTACCCCCACCAAGCAGCAGTACAGGTTGTTTTTGGCTTTTGGCTTTCTGCCATAAAGCTAATAAAGATTCAGCAGATTCAGCTATATCTAAACATTTAGCATGGGCTGATAACCCAAAAGTATTAAACTCTTTAAGGGAAAGCATTTACTCAATACTCAATAAAGCTATTTAATAAGTAGTTTATCAGCCTATAGACATGGAAAACAGTTGGAAAACGAAGTTAGTTTTTTCGCTAAATGCAAAAAGGCCACCCTTTTGGGTGACCTTTTTGTCTTAAAACAAAGTCTGGCAGTTCCCTACTCTCACATGGGGAGACCCCACACTACCATCGGCGCTACGGCGTTTCACTGCTGAATTCGGCATGGGATCAGGTGGGACCACCGCGCTATCGCCGCCAGACAAATTCTTTATATATTATCATGGTGCTGATACCCAGATTCGAACTGGGGACCTCACCCTTACCAAGGGTGTGCTCTACCAACTGAGCCATATCAGCAATAGTGGCTCGCAGTCAATATTAACGCAAACCCAAAAAAATTAAAGCCTGGCAGTTCCCTACTCTCACATGGGGAGACCCCACACTACCATCGGCGCTACGGCGTTTCACTGCTGAGTTCGGCATGGGGTCAGGTGGGACCACCGCGCTATCCCCGCCAGGCAAATTCATTTCATCCCGACCGTTATGCTCGCCCCCGTTTCCCCGGGCCGCACAACCATCAGAACCAATCTGTTCAACAAGCTGAATCTCTCTCTCATCTCTCGCACCAAAACACCTTCGGTGTTGTAAGGTTAAGCCGCTCGGTTCATTAGTACTGGTCAGCTCAATGCATCGCTGCACTTACACACCCAGCCTATCCACGTCTTCGTCTTAAACGTTCCTTCCGTGACCTTACGTCAAGGGAAGACTCATCTCAAGGCAAGTTTCCCGCTTAGATGCTTTCAGCGGTTATCTCTTCCGCACTTAGCTACCGGGCTATGCCATTGGCATGACAACCCGTACACCAGTGGTGCGTCCACTCCGGTCCTCTCGTACTAGGAGCAGCCCCTTTCAATCTTCCTGCGCCCACGGCAGATAGGGACCGAACTGTCTCACGACGTTCTAAACCCAGCTCGCGTACCACTTTAAATGGCGAACAGCCATACCCTTGGGACCAACTTCAGCCCCAGGATGTGATGAGCCGACATCGAGGTGCCAAACACCGCCGTCGATATGAACTCTTGGGCGGTATCAGCCTGTTATCCCCGGAGTACCTTTTATCCGTTGAGCGATGGCCCTTCCATGCAGAACCACCGGATCACTAAGACCTACTTTCGTACCTGCTCGAGCCGTCACTCTCGCAGTCAAGCTGGCTTATGCCTTTGCACTAACCTCACGATGTCCGACCGTGATTAGCCAACCTTCGTGCTCCTCCGTTACGCTTTAGGAGGAGACCGCCCCAGTCAAACTACCCACCAGACACTGTCCCCGATGCGGATCACGCACCCGGGTGAGAACATCGAACATTCAAGGGTGGTATTTCAAGGATGGCTCCATGCAGACTGGCGTCCACACTTCCAGGCCTCCCACCTATCCTACACATCAAGGCTCCATGTTCAGTGTCAAGCTATAGTAAAGGTTCACGGGGTCTTTCCGTCTTGCCGCGGGTACACTGCATCTTCACAGCGAGTTCAATTTCACTGAGTCTCGGGTGGAGACAGCCTGGCCATCATTACGCCATTCGTGCAGGTCGGAACTTACCCGACAAGGAATTTCGCTACCTTAGGACCGTTATAGTTACGGCCGCCGTTTACTGGGGCTTCGATCAAGAGCGTCGCACTTACGCGCTAACCCCATCAATTAACCTTCCAGCACCGGGCAGGCGTCACACCGTATACGTCCACTTTCGTGTTTGCACAGTGCTGTGTTTTTAATAAACAGTTGCAGCCAGCTGGTCTCTGCGACTGGCTTCAGCTCCGGGCGCTCGGCCCTTCACCTACCGCCAGCGTGCCTTCTCCCGAAGTTACGGCACCATTTTGCCTAGTTCCTTCACCCGAGTTCTCTCAAGCGCCTGAGTATTCTCTACCTGACCACCTGTGTCGGTTTGGGGTACGATTCAATATGACCTGATGCTTAGAGGCTTTTCCTGGAAGCCGGGCATCAACCACTTCACCGCCGTAGCGGCTCGTCATCACGCCTCAGTGTTGCAGCAGAACGGATTTGCCTGTCCTGCCCACCTACACGCTTAAACCGGGACGACCGTCGCCCGGATGGCCTAGCCTTCTCCGTCCCCCCTTCGCAGTCACATTCAGTACAGGAATATTAACCTGTTTCCCATCGACTACGCTTTTCAGCCTCGCCTTAGGGGTCGACTCACCCTGCCCCGATTAACGTTGGACAGGAACCCTTGGTCTTCCGGCGAGCGGGTTTTTCACCCGCTTTATCGTTACTTATGTCAGCATTCGCACTTCTGATACCTCCAGCGGGCCTCACGACGCCGCCTTCGCCGGCTTACAGAACGCTCCCCTACCCAACGACACATTCATGTCGCTGCCGCAGCTTCGGTGCATGGTTTAGCCCCGTTACATCTTCCGCGCAGGCCGACTCGACCAGTGAGCTATTACGCTTTCTTTAAATGATGGCTGCTTCTAAGCCAACATCCTGGCTGTCTGAGCCTTCCCACCTCGTTTCCCACTTAACCATGACTTTGGGACCTTAGCTGGCGGTCTGGGTTGTTTCCCTCTTCACGACGGACGTTAGCACCCGCCGTGTGTCTCCCGTGATACCATTCTTCGGTATTCGCAGTTTGCATCGGGTTGGTAAGCCGGGATGGCCCCCTAGCCGAAACAGTGCTCTACCCCCGAAGATGAATTCACGAGGCGCTACCTAAATAGCTTTCGGGGAGAACCAGCTATCTCCCGGTTTGATTGGCCTTTCACCCCCAGCCACAAGTCATCCGCTAATTTTTCAACATTAGTCGGTTCGGTCCTCCAGTCAGTGTTACCTAACCTTCAACCTGCCCATGGCTAGATCACCGGGTTTCGGGTCTATACCCTGCAACTTATGCGCCCAGTTAAGACTCGGTTTCCCTGCGGCTCCCCTAAACGGTTAACCTTGCTACAGAATATAAGTCGCTGACCCATTATACAAAAGGTACGCAGTCACCCCTATTAATAGAAGCTCCCACTGCTTGTACGTACACGGTTTCAGGTTCTCTTTCACTCCCCTCGCCGGGGTTCTTTTCGCCTTTCCCTCACGGTACTGGTTCACTATCGGTCAGTCAGGAGTATTTAGCCTTGGAGGATGGGCCCCCCATATTCAGACAGGATACCACGTGTCCCGCCCTACTCGTTGAGTTCACAACTTGTGTGTTTTGGTGTACGGGACTCTCACCCTTTACTGTGCGACTTTCCAGACGCTTCCACTAACACACCCGCTGATTCAGACTCTGGGCTGCTCCCCGTTCGCTCGCCGCTACTGGGGGAATCTCGGTTGATTTCTTTTCCTCGGGGTACTGAGATGTTTCAGTTCCCCCGGTTCGCCTCGTTTGACTATGAATTCATCAAACGATAGTGCAACGGATTGCACTGGGTTTCCCCATTCGGACATCGCCGGCTATTACGCTTCATATCAGCTTACCGACGCTTTTCGCAGATTAGCACGTCCTTCATCGCCTCTGACTGCCTAGGCATCCACCGTGTACGCTTAGTCGCTTAACCTCACAACCCGAAAATGTCTCGGATTGCCGATTGTTGAGAGACTGGTCAATAATACCTCGGTGATATTATCGACGGTTTCAATTTTCAGCTTGTTCCAGATTGTTAAAGAGCATTTATCGTTAAACCGACTTCATCAGAAATCCGCTTAACGATAACACGACGACGGCTTTCACCCGTCATCACCGCAAGTGGCGTCCCCTAGGGGATTCGAACCCCTGTTACCGCCGTGAAAGGGCGGTGTCCTAGGCCTCTAGACGAAGGGGACACAATGGCCGGCTTCGCAGACGCGTCTTGCTCGACTTTCATCAGACAATCTGTGTGAGCACTGCACTCAACTGCATCTCAGGTAAGGAGGTGATCCAACCGCAGGTTCCCCTACGGTTACCTTGTTACGACTTCACCCCAGTCATGAATCACAAAGTGGTCAGCGCCCTCCAAACGGTTAAGCTACCGACTTCTTTTGCAACCCACTCCCATGGTGTGACGGGCGGTGTGTACAAGGCCCGGGAACGTATTCACCGTAGCATTCTGATCTACGATTACTAGCGATTCCGACTTCATGGAGTCGAGTTGCAGACTCCAATCCGGACTACGACAGACTTTATGTGTTCCGCTTGCTCTCGCGAGGTCGCTTCACTTTGTATCCGCCATTGTAGCACGTGTGTAGCCCTACTCGTAAGGGCCATGATGACTTGACGTCATCCCCACCTTCCTCCGGTTTATCACCGGCAGTCTCCTTTGAGTTCCCACCATTACGTGCTGGCAACAAAGGATAAGGGTTGCGCTCGTTGCGGGACTTAACCCAACATTTCACAACACGAGCTGACGACAGCCATGCAGCACCTGTCTCTCAGTTCCCGAAGGCACTTCGCTGTCTCCAGCAAATTCTGAGGATGTCAAGAGTAGGTAAGGTTCTTCGCGTTGCATCGAATTAAACCACATGCTCCACCGCTTGTGCGGGCCCCCGTCAATTCATTTGAGTTTTAACCTTGCGGCCGTACTCCCCAGGCGGTCGATTTAACGCGTTAGCTCCGGAAGCCACTCCTCTTAGGGAACAACCTCCAAATCGACATCGTTTACCGCGTGGACTACCAGGGTATCTAATCCTGTTTGCTCCCCACGCTTTCGCACCTGAGCGTCAGTCTTCGTCCAGGGGGCCGCCTTCGCCACCGGTATTCCTCCACATCTCTACGCATTTCACCGCTACACATGGAATTCTACCCCCCTCTACGAGACTCTAGCCAACCAGTCTTAGATGCCGTTCCCAGGTTAAGCCCGGGGATTTCACATCTAACTTAATTGACCGCCTGCGTGCGCTTTA
The DNA here is from genome assembly GCF_001010285.1 of Photorhabdus thracensis. Taxonomy (GTDB): domain Bacteria; phylum Pseudomonadota; class Gammaproteobacteria; order Enterobacterales; family Enterobacteriaceae; genus Photorhabdus; species Photorhabdus temperata. The sequence goes on from NZ_CP011104.1 coordinate 1,698,439, forward strand.
CGCCCAGTCATTCCGATTAACGCTTGCACCCTCCGTATTACCGCGGCTGCTGGCACGGAGTTAGCCGGTGCTTCTTCTGCGGGTAACGTCAACATACCGCTCTGTTCAAGCGATATCCTTCCTCCCCGCTGAAAGTACTTTACAACCCGAAGGCCTTCTTCATACACGCGGCATGGCTGCATCAGGCTTGCGCCCATTGTGCAATATTCCCCACTGCTGCCTCCCGTAGGAGTCTGGGCCGTGTCTCAGTCCCAGTGTGGCTGGTCATCCTCTCAGACCAGCTAGGGATCGTCGCCTAGGTAGGCCATTACCCTACCTACCAGCTAATCCCATCTGGGTTCATCCGCGGGCGTGAGGCCCTTTCAGGTCCCCCACTTTGGTCTTGCGACATTATGCGGTATTAGCCACCGTTTCCAGTGGTTATCCCCCGCCCTCGGGCAGATCCCCAGACATTACTCACCCGTCCGCCGCTCGTCAGCAAAAATGCAAGCATTTTCCTGTTACCGCTCGACTTGCATGTGTTAGGCCTGCCGCCAGCGTTCAATCTGAGCCATGATCAAACTCTTCGATTAAAAGCTTGATGCTCAAAGAAACTGACTGTTCATTCGTTATGAATTAACTGTTGTTCACTCTTTAAGACTTTAGTGTATTCTTTTGTGATACCGTCTTGTGAGTGCCCACACAGATTGTCTGATTAATTGTTAAAGAGCAGGCTGAAATAAAAAGTAATATTCTCGTTCAGCCGGGCTGCGTATACTACGCTTTTCGCCCGCAGAGTCAAGCGCTTATTTGCTTTGCTCTGCCTGGCCTCACACGTTTTGTCAGCGTTGTGTCGGTCAGTGGTGGCGCATTATAGGGAGTTCTTCGGCGCTGGCAATAATTATTTTGAAAAAAGTTAACGACTGCTGCTTATTACACCAAATTTAACTTAAGTTATCAATTTCTCCAGTTTTGAGAACCCATATTCCTGCAAAACAGAGATTAATTCATCAGTATCAGCATTCATTTTTATACAATAAGCAAGGCTATCTGCTGAAGTACAAACAAGATTCTCCTGATGTTTAACCAACCAAGCTGTCCTTCTGGCAATAGCGGCACCGGAATCAATTAAGCGTGTACCATCAGGCAGTACCTGAACTAATTCTTCTGCCAATAATGGAAAATGAGTACAACCCAAGACTACCGTATCAGGTGGTTCTTTCATTCTGAGCCAAGGTTTCAGTATCTTTTTTAAAGCATCGGAAGATACCTTGCCACCATGCAGTTTAGCTTCAGCTAATTCTACCAACTCAGCAGAACCTATAGATTCAATTCTGCAATCTATCGCAAATCTTTCGATAAGTTCTTTTGTATAGGATCGGTTAACTGTTGCTCTCGTCGCCAATAGCCCAACAATGCCATTACGAGTTAACTTCGCTGCGGGCTTTATCGCTGGAACCACACCAACCACCGGGAAATGGAACCGTTCGCGCAAAGCTGGCAAACTGACGGTACTTGCGGTGTTACATGCAATAACGACTATTGCCAGAGAGTGTTTTTGTTGAACGGCATCAACAATTTTAACGACTCGTTCAATAATAAACTCTTCCGATTTTTCACCATAAGGGAATGCTTCATTATCAAATACGTATATATAGTGGAGATCCGGCAACAATTGCCGGATCTCTTGGTAAACGGATAAACCACCGACACCCGAGTCAAAAACTAAAACTGTCGGGCGGACAGGTTTATTCAAATCAGAAGTTATAGCTCCCAGTGAGGTAGTATTCACGTCCTGGAGTGCGATAGCCATAAACTGTCTCGTAATCTTTATCAAGCAGGTTGGCTATTCTACCACGAATTGTCAGATGAACAGTGACCGGATATGAAACAGTTAAATCCCAAAAGCTAACTCCGCCTAATTTTACTTCTCGAGCAGGATATGTACTGGAATCTTTATCATAACGCCGCCCAAGATATTGATAGGTTAATCCCCAATCAAAATCATATAGCTGCCAGTCAAGTTGATATTTCACTTGCTGCTTCGCACGGCGAGTTAAAATCTCATTAGTTTCACCATTACGTGGATCGATATATTGCAATGTCAATAGATGCTGGAATATTCCAGCATCTATTGAACCAGTCCATTCAACACCTTTAATTTTTGCTTTGCCAATATTGTAGTAGCGACTATTTGTATAATCGATCAATTGTTCAATGTCATTACGATATACAGAAAGACGCCAATTCAACAAACCTGTTACGCCTTCTATACCCCCTTCCCATTGTTTACTTTCTTCAGGTTTCAAATCTCGATTACCTCCCCAAGAACCATACATCTGGCTAAGAGTCGGCGCTTTAAACGCCGTACCATAAGAAGTAATCAAACGATAACCTTCAATAAACTCCCAGCCTACACTGGTTTGCCATGTAGTATTCCAGCCAGCTTCTGAATGTTTATCCGACCGAATCGCGCCTTCCAGGATAAAATCATTTAATTGCTGCTGTGCTGTCAGATATATCCCTGTATTACGTACTGTTTCACCCGTTGGAATATAACTTGTTCCAGCGTCAATGGACTGTTTTTGGAAGTCAACACCAGCACTCATCATTCCCTGATATAACTGAAAGGTATTTCCCCATTGCAAGTTATATTGTTCAGAATCACCAAGAGTCGCGGATTTGTCATAACGCCCATACTTAGGATCAAAGTTGTAGTCTTTTATATGACTATAACTTGCAATTAATTGGGACGAGTAAATCCCTTGGTTAAATTGGATCCCTGCGTCATAGTGACGGCTATAAAGTTCACGAGTATCTGGCCTGGCATATGGATAACTCCAGTTAATATCCGCATCATAAGATGTTCTATTGTCATAGCCATAAGCACGGGCAAATCCGCTGAATTGCTCATTAAATTTCTGATCAACTCCCAACCAGAGCATTTTACTCATAAAACCATCACGATCAGGCTGCCTGAAACTACCGGTATTACCCGCAGCAACTACATCAAATCCCTTAGTATAGGTATAGCTGGCTGCTGCTGTCAGTGAGGTGTTTTCAGCTAATCTTTGCTGGGTTGCGCCATCATAAATCTGGTAACCGTGTGAGCCAATACCTACATTTAGACTGGTTCCCAGTTTCTCTCTGTTCGTTATGATATTGATAACGCCGCCAATCGCATCAGAACCATAAACCGCAGAACGTGGCCCACGGATATATTCAATCTTCTGAATTAACGATACAGGTATTTGGCTTAAATCAGAGGAGCCACTGATACCAGCTTGATTCAGACGTATTCCATCCACCAGCACCAATACATGACTAGAGTTAGTACCACGGATAAACAGAGAACTTAACTGCCCAATACCACCATGCAGCGCAATATCAACACCGGGCAAGCGGCGTAAAATATCGGCTACGCTATTTGACTGCCAACGCTCAATTTCATCTCGTGTTACAACGGTATGAGGAGCCAGTATGCTTGAAACAGGCTGTTTAAACCGACTTGCCGTAACAACCAATGAATCCTGCTGTTCTTCCGCAACAGCAACAGAATTCCAACCAGAAATCACTGCAACTGAAATTGCGGATAATAAAAACCGGTTTTTATTTATCATATAGAGAAAACATCCAACAATGATTGTTAGAAGGCCAAAACTCCATGCTACGATGAAGGATCAGACCTGTTTAGAATATAAGCATAGACAGGATTATGAATGAGTAATAAGAAAACTGGACATCCTTTGCTCTTTCCCTACAATTTCGCACGAAAATTTTTCTTACTACAGATATAAGAGAACAAACATAATGCAAAATCTCCTGCCAACGGAAAGCTATGAGCAACAACTTGCAGAGAAAGTAAGCCGTTTAAAAAGCATGATGGCGCCTTTCCAAACTCCGGAGCCAGAGGTTTTCCGCTCACCAGTATCTCATTACAGAATGCGTGCAGAATTCCGAATCTGGCATGAGCAGGATGATTTGTACCATATTATGTTTGATCAACAGACAAAACAGCGTATTCGCATTGTACAATTTCCTGTCGCCAGTAAATTAATCAACAACATGATGGCAGTGTTAATTGACGCCATTAAATCCGAACATATCCTGCGCCATAAGCTATTTCAGATTGATTATCTGTCTACTCGCAGCAACAAAATCCTTATTTCTCTGCTTTATCACAAAAAATTGAGTGATGAATGGACACAACAGGCATTAAAGCTACGTGAAGAGTTAAGAAATAAAGGGTTTGACGTTGAGCTAATTGGCAGGGCAGCTAAAACCAAAATCGTATTGAACCATGATTACATTGATGAGGTTTTACCTATTGCAGGTCGGAATATGATCTATCGTCAGGTAGAAAACAGTTTCACCCAGCCAAATGCCAGCGTCAATATTCACATGCTCGAATGGGCGATTGATATTACCAAAGGTTCACAAGGCGATTTACTTGAACTTTATTGCGGAAATGGTAACTTTTCTCTAGCATTAGCTCAAAATTTTGAAAGAGTATTGGCGACAGAAATTGCCAAGCCATCCGTTGCTGCGGCTCAATACAATATCGCGGCCAATAATATTGATAACGTGCAAATTATCCGAATGTCGGCTGAAGAATTCACTCAAGCAATGAACGGCGAACGCGAATTTAATCGCCTACAGGGAATCGATTTAAAAAGCTATCAATGTGAAACTATTTTTGTCGATCCACCACGTAGCGGCCTTGATGAAAAAACGGTTGAGATGGTCCAGGCATATCCGCGGGTTCTTTATATTTCCTGCAACCCGGAAACCCTTTGTCATAATCTGGAAACATTAACCCAAACGCATAAAATCAGCCGTCTGGCTCTGTTTGATCAGTTCCCTTATACACACCATATGGAATGCGGCGTACTTCTGGAAAAATTAAACTGATACTTTAAGCATACAAAACAAAAACGCCGCAGATAGTTATCTCTCCGGCGTTTTTCATCAATTAATGGCTGTTTTCTGCAATTGCCTGGTCTTTACGGACTTTTATTTTTCTGTAAATCCAGAACACCAGTATAGTCCCTATTACCGCGGGGAGAAAATTAGAACCAATTTCAGGGTATTCCACCCTGATAATCGCACTATAACTAAATAATCCCAAGAGGAAGCAAGCGACAACCAGCTTAGGCACCCCATCAGGCATTGAGTGATTCAAATAGCGCTGATGGAGACAATAAATTGATAACACCAGTGTTATCAATGGGAAAACTGAAAAAGAAACAACTGAGTTAAAAACTGCTGAAAACGTTCCATTAGTTGCTAATCCGACAATAAAAGCGAGTAACAATGTACTTTTGTCCTGGCGGTATTGTTCCATCATTTCGTTCTCCTTCTTCATAGTTATTTAAGTTTAGGGTCCGGTGGATTTATTTCTCTGCGATACCAATAATATGCACCTTTAGCAATCATCCGTAGTTGCAAGACTAAACGTTCTTCCAAACGCTGTCTTTTCTCCAAATCAATATCCAATGCTTCTGCACCTGCACTGAATACTATTGTTACCATTGCCTCTGCCTGTACTTCAGTAAAATGTCTCGGCATACGGCTTTCCTGCTCTAAATAGTCTGCCAACTCAGCAATAAAATGTTGGATTTCCCGTGCGACAGCGGCACGGAATTCAGCAGAGGTACCTGAGCGTTCACGTAATAATAAGCGGAATGCATTTGGATTATTACCAATAAATTCCATAAAAGTTGAAACAGATGTACGGATGACACTGCCACCTTTAGCAATACGTTGCCGGGCTTGTCTCATTAACTGACGTAGCATCAAGCCACTCTCATCCACCATAGTCAGCCCTAATTCATCAACATCACGGAAATGGCGATAAAATGAAGTTGGCGCAATACCTGCTTCACGAGCCACCTCACGCAAGCTAAGACTGGTAAAACTCCGTTCAGCACTCAGTTGACTGAATGCCGCCTCAATCAGTGAACGGCGGGTTCTTTCTTTCTGTTTCGCTCTGACGCCAGTAATGTTACTCACACGAATCCTGATATCTCTGTCTAAATATAGTGAAGAAATAGACCAAATTTTATAATCATGCTCTTATCATGTCACTGATACGGATTTGTTTCATCATTAAACTGTGACATAAAATCCTTATGACGATTGGGTTATTAACTCAACCAATGTTAATATGGCGTTGTAATTTTGTGTAAAAACAGGTCTTTCCTCTATGCAACATATTCATTTTGACGCCATTGTCATTGGCTCCGGCCCCGGTGGAGAAGGAGCAGCAATGGGATTGGTGAAACAGGGTAAAAGCGTTGCCGTTATTGAACGCTATAACAACGTCGGCGGTGGTTGTACTCACTGGGGTACTATCCCGTCCAAAGCCCTCCGCCATGCCGTCAGCCGTATTATCGAATTTAACCAAAACCCGCTGTACAGTGATAATTCCCGCATTCTTCGCTCTTCATTTGCTGAAATCTTACGCCGCGCTGAAATTGTCATTAATCAGCAAACTAAAATGCGCCAGGGATTTTATGAGCGCAATGGGTGCCGTATGTTCTCCGGGGAAGCAACATTTATTGATGACCACCGGGTGAGTGTGCGCTATGCCGATGATAACTACGATATCTTAAGTGCAGATAAGATTATTATCGCGACCGGCTCCCGCCCATATTGTCCGCCAGATGTTGATTTCACCCATTCCCGTATTTATAACAGCGATTCCATTCTGAAACTGGATCACGAACCACGGCATGTGATTATTTATGGTGCCGGGGTGATTGGTTGTGAATATGCGTCAATTTTCCGCGGATTAGGCGTGAAAGTTGATTTAATCAATACCCGTAACCACTTACTGGCTTTCCTTGATCAAGAGATGTCAGATGCCCTTTCCTACCATTTTTGGAATAGTGGTGTCGTGATCCGCCACAATGAAGAATATTCTAAAATTGAAGGTGTTGATGATGGTGTTATCGTTCACCTCAAATCCGGTAAAAAAGTCAAAGCCGACTGTCTGCTTTATGCTAACGGCCGAACAGGCAATACCGATACGCTTGGGCTGAAAAACATTGGTCTGGAAGCCGATGGCCGCGGGTTACTGAAAGTCAATAAGATCTATCAAACCAGCAACGAAAATATCTACGCCGTAGGAGATGTTATCGGTTATCCAAGCCTGGCATCCGCTGCTTATGATCAGGGCCGAATTGCCGCGCAAGCGATGACTAAAGGAAGCGCCGAAGTTCATCTGATTGAAGATATTCCAACGGGCATCTATACCATTCCAGAAATAAGCTCTGTGGGTAAAACCGAACAACAATTAACAGCAATGAAAGTGCCTTATGAAGTTGGGCGCGCGCAGTTTAAACATCTTGCACGCGCACAAATTGCGGGGATGAATGTCGGAAGCCTGAAAATACTGTTCCACAGGGAAACCAAAGAGATTCTTGGTATTCACTGCTTCGGGGAGCGTGCTGCTGAAATCATTCATATCGGCCAGGCTATTATGGAACAAAAAGGTGAAAGTAATACTATCGAATATTTCGTCAATACTACCTTCAACTATCCAACTATGGCTGAAGCCTATCGTGTCGCGGCCCTGAATGGCCTGAACCGACTATTTTGAATGCCCGTAATAGCGCCCCATTTTAGCGCTGATAACCTCTGCCAGTTGCTCATAGCGACCACGCAGAGGTGAACCAGGCCGATAAATCAAAATAACAGACCGCTTAGGTTCAGGGTTGCCACACCTCAGATAACAGACACCATCACGTTTTCTCTCCTGCGGAACTGCCAGATCAGGCAATAAAGTGATTCCACTACCGGCAGCAACCATATTACGCAGAGTTTCCAAACTGGTTGCACGGAAATGTGTATCTTCCTTCGCTCCGGCTTGAAAACAGAAACCCATGGCCTGATCACGTAAGCAATGACCATCCTCCAGCATCAGCAGCTTCTCACCTGCCAATTCATCCATCACAATTTTTTCTCTATCTGCCCAGGGATGGTCATCATAGATTGCCAGTTTCATTGATTCTTCAAATAACGGCACTTCGATGAAAGCTTCTGTCTCCTTAATCATTGCCAGAATCGCACAATCCAATTTGCCACTCTCCAACTGGGCTAACAAACTTTGCGTCTGAGCTTCATGCAAATACATTTCCAACTTAGGAAACAAACTATGAAGTTCAGGAATAATATGAGGTAACAAATATGGGCCAATTGTTGGGATCAAACCAATATGCAGAGGGCCAGACATATTTTCCCCCTGAAGTGATGCCATTTCCTGTAGGATCCTAACCTCACGGAGAACCGTTCTGGCCTGTTCCACTAATAACATCCCTTGTTGCGTGAACAAAACCTTACGACTGGTGCGTTCTAACAGCATGACACCCAGATCATCCTCAAGCTTACGAATTTGCCCGCTTAACGTAGGCTGGCTGACGTGGCATGAATCGGCAGCATGGCGAAAGTGCCGATGCTCCGCAAGAGCCACAAGATATTCCAGATCGCGGATATTCATTCCCACCTCAACATATTGAATATAAATGATAGAAACTACCAATAGACAATTATATCAATGTGAGGAGAAGACTATCAGATAATCCTTAAAAACTTATATGTAAAGATCTCATTTATTTTACAGGGGATATTAATACCCCCTAACGATGACTTACTTAAACTTTAGTCTCTGTTTAGCATCTATAATCGCTTTCATGACCTGTTTCCGCGATACACCACCTTTTGCAAGACGCTTATCCAGACAAGATTGCAGAGACAAAATATCGTATACATCTTCAGTAATTGTGCTGCTAAATTTCTGCAACTCTGCCAATGACAGCTCTTCCAGCGCCTTACCCTGAGCAAGCGCCATAATCACGGTTTCCCCGACAATATGGTGAGCTTCACGGAATGGAACACCTTTTGCGACCAGATAATCAGCCAATTCAGTTGCGTTGGCATAACCCTGTTTAGCCGCTTCTTCACAACGTGAACGCCTGACTTGAATACCATCCAGTACCAACGCGGCCATATGCAAGCAATCGATCCAAGTGTCCAGCGTATCGAACAACCCTTCTTTATCCTCCTGCATATCTTTATTATAGGCCAGAGGCAAGCCTTTCAGGGTCATCATCATACCGGTCAATGCTCCCTGCACCCGACCACATTTCCCGCGGATTAACTCCAGCGCATCCGGGTTTTTCTTCTGTGGCATCAGGGAAGAACCCGAAGTCACCCGATCTGACAGTTCAACAAAGCCCGCTTCACCACTGTTAAAGAAAATCAGGTCTTCAGCAAAACGGGAAAGGTGGATCATGCTGATGCTAGCGTCAGACAGCAATTCCAGTACATGGTCACGATCTGAAACGCTATCCAGACTGTTACGAGTCGCGGAAGCGAAACCCAGCCATGACGCCAATTGCTCGCGGTCAATATCATAAGCGGTTCCAGCCAATGCACCGCATCCAAGCGGACTGGTATCCAGCCGTCTTAAAGTATCCTGTAACCGACTTTCATCACGAGCCAACATTTCTACATAAGCCAGGCACCAATGAGCAAATGTAACAGGCTGTGCTCTTTGCAAATGGGTATAACCCGGCATAACCGCATCCTGATTATTCTCTGCGGTAATAACCAATGCCTGCTGTAATTCCACAATTGCCTGATGAATATAAGTAATATACTCTTTACACCAAAGTTTGAGATCTGTTGCCACCTGATCATTACGGCTACGACCTGTATGAAGCTTCTTACCCAGATCACCGACTTTGCTGATCAACTGTCCTTCCACCCAACTATGAATATCTTCCGCATCACTTTGCAGGATAGCTTGTGGACTAGCTTGAACCTCACTCAGCAATTCATTTAATGCCATCTCCAGCTTTTGTTGCTCCTTAGCCGTCAGCACCCCAACAGTCACCAGCGCTTTCGACCATGCAACCGAACCTGTAATGTCCTGCTCCGCCAGTCGGTAATCAAAGCGAAGTGAATCGTTAAATTGTTTGAACCGTTGATCGGCTTCCTGACTGAAACGCCCGCCCCAAAGTGCCATATTTTTATTCCTGATTATTTGATGCCTGAGTGCGTGATTGCCTTTTATAAGCCGTCATTTCATGCATTAAGTGGAGATAATGGGCCAGAAAAGCCAATCCAGGAACGGATTCACAATCTGGTCATTATCCCCGTTGCCACGAACGATAAAATTACTCTTTACTATTTAATGCCCGAATACGTGAAGAGAGAGAATACAGACGGATAAACCCTTCTGCATGGCTGTGATCGTAAACCTCATCTTCACCAAACGTTGCAAACGCTTCAGAATAAAGGCTGTTTGTTGATCTCTTCTGGATTGCTGTCACCTGGCCTTTATAGAGTTTCAGTACCACTTCACCACGGACATCCGCAGCCAACGTCTCAGCCGCTGCCTGAATAGACTGACGCAGCGGCGCGAACCAACGTCCGTCATAAACGATATAGGACATTTCCAGCCCAAGTTGCTGGCGCCATTTAAAGCTATCGCGGTCCAGCACCAGTTGTTCGACACCACGCAATGCGGCCATCATGATGGTTCCTCCCGGTGTTTCATAACAACCACGGGATTTCATTCCCACCAGCCGGTTTTCCACAATATCAATCCGGCCAATACCGTGTTTTGCCCCCAACACATTCAACGCTTCAAGGCATTGATATGGCGACATCACCTTACCATTAATCCCAACAACTTCGCCTTTTTCAATAGTGATGCTTACCAGTTCAGCTTCATCTGGTGCTTCTTCTGGCTCCACTGTCCACACCCAACAATCTTTATTAGATGCATTCCAGGTGCTTTCCAGCACGCCACCTTCTGTAGAGATGTGCCATGCATTCTCATCACGGCTGTAAATTTTCTCCAGTGTTGCCGTCGTTGGGATATCCCGTGCTTTCAGATAATCCAACAACGCTTCGCGGGAACGTAAATCCCACTCTCTCCACGGAGCTACCACTTTCAGATGAGGCGCTAACGCGGTATAAGTACTTTCAAACCGAACCTGATCGTTACCCTTACCTGTCGCGCCATGAGCAAGTGCATCTGCTCCCACTTTCAGTGCCAGTTCAACCTGTGCTTTAGCAATAATTGGTCGCGCCATTGAAGTTCCCAGCAAATAGCTGCCTTCATACAAGGCACCGGTTTTCAGTACTGGATAAACATAATCTTTAATGAATTCCTCACGCAGATCCACAACGTGACATTCTGATGCGCCAGAACGCAAAGCTTTTTGTTCCACGCCTTCCAGATCTTCACGGCTTTGCCCCACATCGGCGACAAATGCAACAACTTCACAGTTGTCATAATGCTCTTTCAGCCAGGGAATAATGGCAGAAGTATCCAGACCACCAGAATAAGCGAGAACTATTTTTTTAATATCTTTAGTATGCATGAAGTTACCCTTTGAAATTCCGTTGTTGTTCATTGCCGAAAATTAATCAAACTTGATTTAAGCCAGAATACGAGTACCGACGGGAACACCGTTAAATAGGGCGGTCAGTTGATCCGCATGACGCCAACTGGCGATATCTACCGGGCGGCCTAATGTTTTAGCTGCATCCAAAGCTGCATTCACCTTCACGATCATGCCGTCAGTAATGATGCCCTGCACAATAAGTTGTTCAGCTTTCTGAGCGGTCATATCAGGGATCTTCTGCCCTTTACCATCCAAAATGCCGCTAACATCAGAGAGCAATACCAGATCAGCCCCCAAAGTTTGAGCTATCGCCGTTGCCGCCTGATCAGCATTCACATTCATCAGCTCCCCTTTATCAGTTACACCAATTGAGCTAATAATGGGTATATAACCAGCATCCAGTAAAATTCTTAGCAACTTAGTATCACCCGGCATCGCTTTCCCCACATGCCCCAACTCTTCACTCAGTTGGGAAACCGTGACCACATTACCATCTCCTAAATATAATCCAACTGATGCAAGCTGATACTTAGTCGCCCACGACAACAAAGTTTTATTAGCGATACCTGCCAATGCACCGGTAATAATCCCTATCTGATTAACGGGTGTTACCCGTAATCCTTGCTCCTTCACTACCGGCAGTTGCAACTTCTGCATCAGTTCATCTACCAGACAACCACCACCATGCACAATCACCAACTGGCGTTTATGTGTTTGCCGATATTCCTGTAATGCAGTAAACACGCGTTCCAGTGCTTCTTCATTGTCCAGTAACACTCCACCTAACTTTATGACTAAAGGTTCCATCTGCTTTACTCCCTCACGCCAATAATTAAAGTAATGCTTGGGTTTCTTCAAACCCAAAACGAATATTCATACACTGAACTGCCTGAGCTGCCGCGCCTTTCAAAAGATTATCCTCAGTACCCACAATAATCAGGTGATCACCCTGTACAACAAAACCAATATCACAGAACGGTAATCCAACAACCGATTTCAGAGCTGGCAACCCTTTGCTGTAGAGACGCACCAGAGGCTTATCTTTATACGCCTGTTGATAAGCTTCACTTATCTGTTCTGCGGTAACACCCGACTTCAATTTACAGGTAATCGTGGCAAGAATACCCCGCGCAAAATTACCAAGATGCGGAGTAAAAATCACCCTGGTCCCCAGATGTTCCTCAATCTCTGGTAGGTGACGATGAGTAAATATCCCATAAGGTTGCAGGCTAACTTCGCAGAAACTGTTGGTCATACTGGCCTTCCGACCTGCACCACTCACGCCGCTGGTCGCATTAATCACCGGCCAGTGACCGGTATCCAGCAAACCCTTTTCCAGTAGCGGCTTTAGCGCGAGTTGAGAAACCGTTGGATAACAGCCTGGGACAGCAACCAACTGGGCCTGTTTAATTTCTTCAGTCTGCCATTCGGCAAGTCCATATACAGCTTGTGTTAACCATTGAGTATGCTTATGTTTGAATCCGTAGTATTGTTGATAAATCTGAGCATCTTGTACGCGATAGGCACCGGACAAATCGAACACAACGCAACCTGCTGCCAGAAATACCGGCGCAATGTCATGACTGACCTCATGGGCGGTGGCAAGGAAAACCACATCAATCCCTTTAGCAGCATCAGTAATGTCAGTCAACGGTTGCAGCGGTAGATCAACGATGCTTTTATACTGTGGATGTAAATCTGAGAAGCATTTATCTGCATCAACGCTCTGGGCAGAAACCATTAGCCTAATCAGATTTATATGTGGGTGACGATGCAGATATGCTGCCAGTTCTGCTCCGGTATAACCACTTGCACCAACAACCAGCGTATTCAACATGGGATATCTTTGCCTTGTGCTCAGTATTTAAACGGGATAATGTATTTTTATTCAAAAAAAATGCATGAATATTGATACTATCATGAATAAAGGCTGTCAACAGTGAATATTAAATTACCTCCATTTATTGAGCTATTTCGGCAGTTAATCGCTACTCCCTCAATCAGCGCCACCGATATCAGTATCGATCAAAGTAATGAGTCTTTAATCAACCTACTGGCAAGCTGGTTAAAGGAAATTGGTTTCGAGATTGAAATACAACCGGTACCCAAAGTCCGTGGGAAATATAATTTACTGGCAACTCTGGGGAGTGGTTCAGGTGGATTACTGCTATGTGGGCATACCGACACCGTCCCTTTTGACGAAGGGCGCTGGAGTAAAGATCCCTTCACCCTGACAGAACGTGATAACAAACTATATGGTTTAGGTACGGCTGACATGAAAGGCTTCTTCGCCTTTATCATTGATGCCTTGCGGGATATTGATGTCAGCAAAATAACCCGTCCGCTGTACATTCTGGCTACCGCGGATGAAGAGACAACAATGGCAGGTGCCCGTTATTTTGCAGCAAGTACAACAATCCGGCCGGATTTCGCGATTATCGGTGAGCCGACGGCATTGCGGCCTATCTGTGCACACAAAGGGCATTTATCGAACGCTATCCGCATTGTCGGCCAGTCAGGGCATTCCAGTGATCCCGCCCGTGGTGTCAACGCCATTGATTTACTGCATGAATCTATTGGTCATCTGATTGAATTACGCGACACGTTAAAAGAGCGTTACAACAATCCGGCGTTTGCTATTCCATACCCGACCATGAACTTCGGCTATATTCATGGCGGTGATGCGGTAAATCGGATTTGCTCACATTGTGAATTGCATATGGATATTCGCCCATTACCGGGGCTGACATTACAGGATCTGAACGGGCTGTTAAATGAGGCTCTGGAACCGGTAAAACAGCGTTGGCCTGGCCGTCTGACCATCAATGAATTACATCCACCCATTCCCGGATATAAATGCCCAACAGACCACAAGATGGTTGATGTAATAGAAAAACTGCTGGGACGCAAGGCTGAAACCGTGAATTACTGTACTGAAGCGCCATTTATTCAGGAATTATGCCCAACGTTGGTACTTGGCCCAGGTTCGATTGAACAGGCACATCAGCCGGATGAGTTTATTGATATGTCATTTATTGAACCTACCAGAAAGATAATCTCTCAGTTAATAGATCATTTTTGTCTGAGCAATAATTAATTGTTTCAACTTATCCCCCCCCCAAAAATCAGGGGGGACTCAAGCATCAGAACAAGAAATAAACAAACCTTTCCCAAGTACCTTGCACATAAACACAGCGCAGATAATAAGTAATACTTATAGAAAACAGCCCGCCATTAAATTTTAGAAATTTCGCCCAAACTGATTATTTTCTGATATGAATATGAGGGCTTAGGGTAAATGCAACACTGTGGCGCCACAAAAAACAATTTCCCGCCACTTTAATAAAATTTTTCTACAGGAACAGAATCAACATTCTGCCAGTTATAAAGGCCAAGAGTCACATGAATCAACAATATTCCGCAATGCGCAGTAATGTCAGCATGCTAGGTAAGCTGCTGGGAGATACGATCAAAGAAGCTTTAGGAGAAGATATTCTCGATAAAGTTGAAACTATCCGCAAATTATCCAAATCATCCCGTGCCGGCAATGAAGCACACCGTCAGCAACTATTGTCCACATTGCAGAACTTATCCAATGATGAACTGTTGCCGGTTGCCCGCGCTTTCAATCAATTTCTCAACCTGACAAACGTCGCAGAACAATATCACAGCATATCTCCACATGGTGAAGCTGCCAGCAACCCGGTTGCTTTGGCGAAGTTATTCACCCAGTTAAAAGAAAAAAATTTCAGTAACGACGATCTAAAAAAAGCGGTGAATGAGCTGTCTATCGAACTGGTCCTCACTGCCCATCCAACTGAAATCGCGCGTCGTACCTTGATTCACAAACTGGTAGCCGTTAACACCTGCCTGTCACAATTAGATCACGATGATCTGGCGGATTATGAGCGTAATAACATTATGCGCCGCCTGCGCCAGTTAGTTGCCCAGTCATGGCATACCGATGAAATCCGTAAAATCCGCCCGACTCCCATTGATGAAGCTAAATGGGGCTTCGCTATGGTGGAAAACAGCTTATGGGATGGTGTACCGGCATTCCTGCGGGAATTCAATGAACAGTTGGAAGAGTCAATTGATTACAGCTTGCCGGTCGAAGCTGTTCCCATCCGTTTTACTTCCTGGATGGGTGGAGACCGCGACGGCAACCCGAATGTCACAGCTGAAGTTACTCACCATGTATTACTACTTAGCCGCTGGAAAGCAGCCGATCTGTTCCTGAAAGATATTCAGGTTCTGGTTTCTGAATTATCCATGTCCGAATGCACATCAGAAGTTCGCAAACTGGCAGGTGGTGATGAAATTCTGGAACCTTACCGGGAAATTGCCAAAAAACTGCGAACACAGCTCAGCAATACATTGGAATATTTAGAGAAGCGGCTGAAAGGGGAGCAAGTTCTGCCACCCACTGATCTGCTGATGGATAATGAACAGCTCTGGCAGCCTCTTTACGCCTGTTATCAATCATTGAAAACCTGTGGCATGGAAATCATCGCCAACGGCCAATTATTGGATATCTTGCGCCGTATTCGTTGCTTCGGCCTGTCACTGGTACGCATTGATGTCCGTCAGGAAAGCAGCCGCCATACAACCGCCATGTCTGAATTGACGCAATACCTGGAATTAGGCAACTACGAAAGCTGGTCGGAAGAAGAGAAACAAGCTTTCCTGCTGCATGAACTGAATTCCAAACGCCCACTGATCCCACACAACTGGCAACCAAGCGCTGAAACTCAAGAAGTTTTCAAAACCTGTAAAGTGATTGCAGAATCACCTCAAGACGCCATCGCTGCTTACGTTATCTCAATGGCTAAAGTGCCTTCTGATGTATTAGCGGTTCACCTGCTGTTGAAAGAAGCCGGTTGTCCGTTCACCTTACCAGTTGCCCCGCTGTTCGAAACCCTTGATGACCTGAACAACGCCGAGAATGTCATTCAACAATTGATGAATATTCAATGGTATCGCTCGCTGATTCAGGACAAACAGATGGTGATGATTGGCTACTCTGACTCGGCAAAAGATGCCGGGGTGATGGCAGCGGGATGGGCGCAATACCGCGCACAAGATGCACTAATCAAAGCCTGTGAAAAAGAAGGCGTCACGCTGACTTTGTTCCACGGTCGCGGCGGTACCATTGGCCGTGGCGGCGCACCAGCACATGCAGCGCTGCTTTCCCAACCACCGGGAAGCCTGAAAGGTGGGCTACGTGTCACTGAACAGGGTGAAATGATTCGCTTCAAATTCGGTCTGCCACAGGTCACTATCAGTAGCTTAGCGTTGTATGCCAGCGCAATTCTGGAAGCTAACCTGCTACCACCACCGGAACCTAAGCCGGAATGGCATCAGATAATGGATACCTTGTCTGATGTTTCTTGCAAGATGTATCGTGATTATGTGCGTGAACAACCTGATTTTGTGCCTTATTTCCGTGCTGCAACGCCAGAGCTGGAATTGGCTAAACTACCTTTGGGTTCTCGCCCGGCCAAACGCCGCCCGACAGGGGGTGTGGAAAGTTTGCGCGCTATCCCGTGGATTTTTGCCTGGACACAGAACCGTCTGATGTTGCCGGCCTGGTTAGGCGCAGGTGCTGCATTACAAACAGTCGTGAATGATGGTAAACAGGATGTATTGGCAGAAATGTGCCGCGATTGGCCCTTCTTTACAACTCGCATTGGTATGCTGGAGATGGTTTTCGCTAAAGCGGACCTATGGCTGGCGGAATATTATGATCACCGCTTGGTAGAGAAGAGTTTGTGGCCGTTAGGTCAGCAACTGCGTGAGCAACTTTCAGCAGATATTAAAACAGTATTAACCATTTCCAAAGATGAACATCTGATGGCAGATTTACCGTGGATTGCAGAATCAATCGCCCTGCGTAATGTTTATACCGATCCATTAAACGTTTTGCAGGCAGAACTTCTGCTACGTTCCCGTCAGCAGCAACACCCTGATCCACAGCTTGAACAGGCGCTGATGGTCACAATAGCGGGTGTAGCGGCAGGAATGCGAAATACAGGTTAGTCGCTGTCAGTAAGAAGCAATCTCCGCACGACAGTAGTGATATTATTGAGCACAGTACGGGTATCTTTTATCTCCATATAACCCCGTACAAGATGTGCTCAATGGTATCACGATTTTCCCACATTTACCGTTTGCGAAACTCGGCTAAATATGGATGCAAACGAAAAGGAAGTCATTTCTCGCCAGATGAAACGTGTTTGGAGAGCAATTCCCTAATAATTTACCACCCCTGTTCCACTAAACAAAAACACGACAAGAGCAGCCTAAACCCCACTCATTACATAAATAAAATTTGATAATGTGATTTTTACTTACTTCCCTAGAATTGTGCCTTTCCATTTCTAAGAGGGTTCAATCATGAAGAAAAATAAACTTGCCATTTTGTTATCTCTTGCTTCCCTGTTTGGCGTTAATGCCTATGCCCAAACAGAGAAACCACAGGAAGCCCCTGCTGCTAAAAATGCCCTGACAGCGCAATCCCAGCTGCTGCCTAACCCTGAGAGCCCCATCCGTGCCGACGAGAAGGCGCTCGACATTAAGTCTGAGATAGCTTACATCCCCGCACCTCCGCTAACCAATATGTGGGTCTATGCCGTTGGTTCGACGACTTGCGGATGGGAATACACTTCCAACTTACCGGTGACGAACTGCGATCACGGAGGGAACCTGCTCCGCGCCGCCGTTCTGGAAATTGGCTACGGATTCAACCCCATTGCTGGGATGAACGGCGTTACATTGCCAGGCTCGATGTACTCTTCTACACCAGTTTGTATTACAGGCGGATACTACACTTGGCCATGCGCTGCGGGCCAAATTGTGGTTGGCTCCCTTAAGGAATACAGCCTCGACGGCTACCAGAATGGTCTCTTCAGATACCAGAACACTTCCACTAATTGGCCTCATAATACTATATCAACACAGATCAACATTCGTTGACCTACTACTTAAATCTGTAAAGGGCGGGAAACCGCCCTTTTTCATCGTAATTAAACAATTATATAAAATTAATTTAAAAGTTTACTCCTGTGAATTTCTCACAAATTATTTCCGTAAGGCCCCCTGTAAGAGAGCCTATACCCAGTAATAAAGTCATTAATCAGAGAATGGTATAACGAATGTGCAAAAGAATATCGCTCATGATTTGCAATAATACGCCTGATTAATCAATCCCTTAGTTGACTTGCTGTAACACTCGCCCGACCAAGCTGTCCAACAACTCGGCATCCAAATACAGGTTAGTCGCTGTCAGTAGGAAACAATAAATATGGATGCAAACAAATGAAGAAGCAATTTCTCGCTAGGTGAAACGTATTTGAAGAGCAATTCCTTATAATTTACCCGCCCCTATTCAGCAATGAAATAAACAAAAACAGCGACAATAACAGATTAAATATCGAACATTATATAAATAAAATTTGATAATGTGATTTTTGCTCATTTCCCTAGAATTGTGCTTTTCCATTTCTAAGAGGATTCAATTGTGAAAAAAAATAAACTTGCCATTTTGTTGTCTCTTGCTTCCTTGTTTGGTGTTAATGCCTATGCCCAAACAGAGCAACTGCCGGAAGTTCCTGCTTCTCAAAAAGTCCTGATAGCACAATCCCAGCTTCTGCCTAACGCTGATAGCCCCATCCGGGCCGAAAAGCAGGATCCCAACATTAATTCTGAGCCTGTTGACGCCCCCGCACCTCCGCTAAGCGATATGTGGGTCTATGCCGTTGGCTCGACGAATTGCGGATGGGAATACACTTCCAACGTGCTTGCAACAACCTGCGATCACGGAGGACAGCAGCTCCGCGCCGCCGTTCTGGAAATTGGCTACGGATATAGCCCTTTTGCTTGGATGAACGGCAATCTACTGCCCAAATCAGCGATGTACGCCGATACACCAGTTTGCATTACAAACGGGTATTACACTTGGCCGTGCACTGCGGGTCAAACTGTGGTTGGCTTCCTTAAGGAATATAACCTTGACGGCAACCAGAATGGTCTCTTCAGATACCAGAACACTTCCACTAACTTACCTCAGAACATCGAATCAGTTCAGATCAACATTCGTTGACCTGAACTGCTGAAACTCACTTAAATCTGTAAGGGCCGGGAAACCGCCCTTATTCATTTTTATGCGCAAGTATCGACGCCGATAGTTTCCTGCTATATGACAGATTCAAGCACCTTGAGCATCTTTTTACCATTACGCATCACGCTGGTGAAATCGGCTTATTTAACACCACCTATTTCTGTCAGAGAAACCTCGGCTGTAGCCATTATCAGAGATATCAAAAATGATGTTGAGCTGTTGACCACAACACTGAGCGATTGCGCGCGCTGGCATAGAGGTAACTGACTCTGGCATTAATTCTCATCGTAATCAAGCCTTTCGGTTTTTTCGCCTGATATTCCCGCCCGCATTAGGCGAAGGTTTACAGCGATTTTTGCTAAACTTTGTGCCACGAGGTCCCTTGAATGCCTAATGGCGGCCATCCTTGGCTTTCAGTGGTGGGAGCCGTAGCCGTAAGGTCCCTAGCTTGCTGTAACATTCGCCCGACCAAGCTGGCTAACAACTCGGCATCCAGCCTCTCCAACCATTCACGGCTCCAAAGCAAGGTCTCCCCCTCACTGCTGCGACTCAATTGTAATGGCGGCCAGTCGGTTAATGTAGCCAAAGAGCGGGGTTGAACATCACCCAGCGGAATAAACAAAGTCACCAGCTCATCACGTTGACGGATATGCAAGCTAAAAGGGCCTAGCGGCAGATCAAGCCCCTCCGGGTGCAGGGACTCCTCAGTCTGACCAAGGAGCCGGCACAGATCCGATAATAGGAGATTGAACATGATTACTCTTTATGGTTGTCAAACACGGATTCAGTCGGCGGCCACAGGTTGGCGATTGGAGGCTTACTTGGTGTACCTTGCAGCTCACCACCTATGGTCGCGGCCCAAGGATCGATGACGCGTGCCTGAGAACCCCAAGTTTCTGGTTTGCTGAGCTCACTGTTGGGATCGCGCCCGACTACCACGAAGCAGTGGGTCTGGGTATGCCCCTTGGAGCCACGATGAGCGACTACCTCAATGCGCTGCTGGTCGTCTTGATTGTGCTTCATCAATTCGGCTGCCGCAGAGTAGGCCAGGGTAGTGCAGCAGCCAGCCTGGGCCTGAGCGACATGGCGGGCGATGGATTGCAACTGGTTGAGGCTGACGTTGCCTCGCTTGGCGGCGATGGCTGCCATGTTGGACATCATGTTGGCTTGGCTGTTGACCTTCTGGCGCTCAGGATTATCATTGAATAACCGTAACCTCTCCATGATTTGCTGATATTGGGGATTCTGCTTGCTAACGAAGGTGCCTGCATCGGTGCATGCATAGGTTCCCATCTTCTCCAAGGTTGGCATGGCCTGTTGTAACACGGCTTTGATACCGGGTGCGACCACATTTGGCTGGTGGGCACGCACCATAGCACCCTGTTCCGCCAGGGCCTGTTTGAGTTCGGTGAGACGGGTGCCCCGGGCCTCCACCTCTTTGGGATGGTGGTTCTCCCAGTGCTGGATAGCATCCTGTACCCGTTGGGCCTGCACACTACTGGGGGCACTCTGCAACTGGCGCAGTTCGGTAATCAACTGTTTGAGATCCGAACTCTGGAAATGCAGAGGACCGCGTCGAACAGACTGTTCAAACAAACGATTGCCCTGTTCGAGTAGAGGAGAGGCGGCAGCGTGCTGAGGAGCCTGCATTTGGCTAAGTGGCATATGGCCGCTAATGGGTGAGATTGGCATTATCTTTTCCAAAATTAAGTTGAATTAATTAGAAGCATCTTAGTATTTTTCCTGCCCTGCTTATGTAAAAAAGTGACCCGATTTTTGTCTATTTTAGGTATCAGAAGATTTTCGTTACCGACTCAATACTCAAACTTGCTTATTTAAATTTCATACAGCAAAACACTGTGTACGTTAATTTACTGTATCTATAGGAAAACGAGCGTACCCAGCACAAATCACCGCGTTATCCGGTGCCTTGTTTTCGTATGGGCCAATTGACTGCTCATATTGGAGCTCTTTGAAGCCAAATATATGTTCGCGACCATATTGTCAGAAAAAATAAAAAACCATGTTTACATTGGATCGGTGTCCATGTAGCTATTTAGCCAGAAATGATCAAGAATATTTTACGATATATGTGTAAATATAGAGTGTATATAACTTTAAAAGGCGTATGAACGGGATAGCGGAAGTTAGGCGCCTAATCCAACCAATGGTTACCAGCCCAAGAGCGGTTATAAAGAGTTCCCAGTTAAATTTCTCAGTTATAAAATAAAAAGCCTCTCGTTATTGTGAGGTTTTTTACCTTAAATCAGTATTTAGCGACAATCACAAGATAATAAACAAACATTTTTTACATATAAAAAAATATTATCCATAAAACCCCTGTCTATGAAAGAGTGATAATCGTGTGAAAAGATATTATGGAAATCATGATAACCATAGTAATCGTTTACTATAGTTTATATTTAACAATTTAATTTATAACAATGAATTATTTACTAACATTAAAACCATTTTATTATTTCAACCCTATAAAATTAAATATCAAAAATATGTTAGCCTTAATATTCACAAATATAATAAGAATTTACCATTCATATCAATACAGCAGAAAAAAATATGCTCTTACTAAGCGACATTTCTTAATAAGAGCCAATGATTAAGGACGAACACCCAGAGTATGACAAATTGCATAACTCAGTTCCGCACGGTTTAAGGTATAAAAGTGAAAATCTTTCACACCTTCACGACTTAAAATTTTCACCATATCCATTGCGATAGAAGCGCCAACCAGATTAGAGCTCTCAGGATCATCATCCAACCCCTCAAACATTCTGGTCATCCAGCTTGGAATACGAACATTGGTCATTGTCGCAAAACGTTTCAGCTGACGGAAGTTGGATACCGGCAGAATACCCGGTACGATTTCCACATCAATTCCGGCGGCAACACAGCGGTCACGAAAACGCAGATAACTTTCAACATCAAAGAAGAATTGAGTAATCGCGCGGTTCGCACCCGCATCAATCTTTCGTTTCAGGCAAATCAGATCAGCCTGAGAATTTTTCGCTTCAGGATGAACTTCAGGGTAAGCAGCCACTGAAATATCAAAATCAGCTTCTTTCTTCAGTAATTCAACCAGATCAGCCCCATACATTTTGGGTTTTTCACTGTTATCAGGTAAATCACCCCGCAAAGCCACAATATGACGAATTCCATTATTCCAATAATCACGGGCGATTTCGCACAATTCATCGCGGCTGGCATCAATACAGGTAAGGTGCGGAGCAGCCTCAAGACCGGTTTTCTCTTTTATTCCTTTGATAATGCTATGGGTACGGTCACGTTCACCAGAGTTAGCCCCATAAGTAACAGAAACAAATTTAGGCTTGAGAGTGCTCAAGCGACCAATGGATTTCCACAGGGTTTTTTCCATCTCAGCTGTACGCGGTGGAAAGAATTCAAATGAAACACGGATCTGTCCTTCCAATTCAGCCAGATTCTGATTCAGCGCTTCTCGCTGATTAGCGTGAAAAAAACTCATACCCTGTACCTCGTTAACAAGCGGAATAATTTCCTGTCTTATAATTTGCCAGTTACGTTTATTTAAACATCTAAACGCCTAACCACCTATACGTTTAGACGTCTAAATAAGATGAAGGATTGGGATTTTTTAGTCAACAATAAGTTTGAGTTAAGAGAGTGAGTAATATTCATCCTGAATCGGAAAAAAATTCATCAGAGAATATTTGGCTTTGTTTATATCGAGTTGGCAAATCAAGATACCCAAGGCAGCGATGAAGAAGGGTGTCTTTACCAGAACACCCTTCCCCTCGTTACCTCAAATATCAAGCGAAGGAAATTGCATCAGCAAACAAGTGGGGATTTTGCAACCTAAAGCAGTTGTGACAAACGGTTAAGATCAGACTGAATCGCGCCTGCTGTAACATCACGACCGGCACCCGGCCCACGGATCACCAGCGGATTATCACGATACCAACGACTCTCAATCGCAAATACATTGTCGCACGGTAACAAGGAAGCCAATGGGTGATCGGGACGTACCGCCTCAACACCGACTTTAGCCTTACCATTCGCATCAAAACGGGCGACATAGCGCAATACCATGCCCATTTCCTGTGCCGCAGCCAATCGCTGTACCATTTGCTCATTGATAACACCGCTGTTATCAAAGAACTGCTCAATAGAACCTGATTTCGCTTCTTTCGGCACTAATGACTCAACACGCACCTGCTCTGGCTCAATCTCATAGCCAGCTTCACGGGCAAGGATAATTAGTTTACGCATGACATCCTGACCAGACAGATCAATTCGTGGATCAGGTTCTGTCAGTCCCTGCTGCCACGCCTGTTCAACCAAATCACTGAATGGCACTGAACCATCAAATTGCAGAAACAGCCAAGATAACGTACCGGAGAAAATACCACTTATGGATAAAATGGTATCGCCACTCTCGCGTAAATCTCTCACTGTATGGTTGATCGGTAAGCCTGCGCCAACGGTTGCATTGTAAAACCAGTGACGACCGGTTTTGGCAAATGCGTCACGAATAAGACGATAATCATTACTACTGGAAGCACCGGCAATTTTATTGGCACTGATAACATGGAAACCATAACTGGCAAAATCACTGTAACATCGTGCCAGTTCTTCACTGGCAGTCACATCCAGGATCACCAGATCGTCATAAGGGTGCGCCCGCATCCACAGGAACAACTCATCGACATCATGCTCTGTCGCTTCAGCATCAAAGAAAGCTAATGCCCGGCTGGCATCAATCCCCTGATAGTCAAGCAAACTCCGGCGACTATCCGCTACACCCGCCAGAATAAATTCAAAATCACTGCGGGCAGAAATATTTTTCTGCTCACGGGCGAATAGCTCCAACCAACGGGAGCCGATATTTCCTTTACCAAACAAAATCAGGCCAATTCGCTTTTCAGCACGGAACAAACACTGATGCAGCCCCTGAATCACATGTTCAGTCTGATTGGTCCGCAGCACAGCGACAAGACTGATACCATCCTCCGCGTGCCAGATAAATTCTACCGGCTGATCTTTAAGCTGCTGATAAAAACGATGGCAATGCAATGGATTCTTACAGACACCCGCCCCAACCAGCGCCACCAACGCCAATCCTTCTCTCAGGGAAAGTTTCCCCGGCAGCGCAGCATCTTCCAAAACCTCCAGTGCACTATTCACCACTTCGGAGGTGTAACAGAGCTGAATCAGGTTACAGTCCGGATGGATACCGGCTGCCAGTGGGCGGATTTGTCCCCGCTTTAACAACAGATCAATATCTTTGT
Source organism: Photorhabdus thracensis (assembly GCF_001010285.1). Lineage (GTDB taxonomy): Bacteria > Pseudomonadota > Gammaproteobacteria > Enterobacterales > Enterobacteriaceae > Photorhabdus > Photorhabdus temperata. Next base: position 1,723,242 of record NZ_CP011104.1, read on the forward strand.
ATATCTGTTTGAAATCATTATGGGCAGCCACATGCAATTCAATCAGACAAACTTCATCATGGCTGGTGACAATTTTTGCCCCAGTCCCGGAAGCCAACACCCTTTCAATACGGGTGGAGCCCTGCTCCGGCTGATAGCTGCAACGCAGCAGTAAATCAATATCACTGACGGAAACAGGCTGTAAGGTACGGGTATGCAGCACAGGTGCTGCAAGACGAGCAAGCTCACTCGCTTCATCCAGACGTAATAAAGGTAACAGACAGGCGTCTTTTACTTTTCTCGGATCGGCGCTGTAAACACCAGCGACATCACTCCAGATGGTTACCCGTTTAGCCCCTGCCAGAGCACCAACCTGCGTTGCAGAATAGTCACTGCCATTTCGCCCCAGTAAAACCGTTTCTCCATCATGATTACTGGAGATAAAACCCGTTACAACCAGCCGCTTATTAAGATTTTGAGTTAATAGCTGACTCAGTAATGGCTGAGAAAGGTCAACATCAACTTGAGGTTGAGCCGTCCGTTCAGCGCGTAAAAACTGACGGGCATCCACCCAGTCACTGGCGATGCCCTGAGCTTCAAGTACCGCTGACATCAAACGTGCAGACCAGATCTCTCCATGACCAACAACTTCGGCATAAGTCACATCACTGACCGGCTTATCCAGTAATGCACTTAACCTTTCAAGATCAGCAATAAAATGCTTCACCAATTCCTCAGCAACAGTTTCAGGCAGCAAGCCTCTGATAAGATCCTGCTGATAACGGCGCAAAACCTGCTGTACCTGATGGGCAGAAATACGGTCATTCTGGCTGAGTTTAAGCCAGTTAATTAACTGGTTGGTTGTGCTGCCTGCCGCGGATACCACCATCAAATCACCAGGTTGGCTGTAATTAGCCATAATCTTGGCTACCCGTTGATAACATTTCACATCCGCGAGGCTGCTACCTCCAAACTTATGTAATTGGCGGCCATTTTCCGCCCCTGCTACTGCCAGTGCACTCATGGTCACTCCTTTACTACTGCCTGAAATGCATTTTCCAAATCAGCGATTAAATCCTGACTATCTTCAATACCCACAGAAACACGCAACAATGAATCCGTAATACCCGCTTCTGCCCTTGCCTGTGCTGACATTCCCGCATGAGTCATAGTAGCAGTATGGGAAATCAACGTTTCCACGCCTCCCAATGATTCCGCCAAAGTAAATAATTTCAACTTAGACAGAAAACAGAGTATTGCCGATTCATTGCCATCTAACTCAAAACTTATCATTGCGCCAAAACCGGACTGTTGCTTACAGGCAATTTCATGCCCTGGATGATCTTTCAAAGCAGGATAAAAAAGTTTCTTCACTAACGGTTGCTGTTGAAGATAATTCACAATCTCCCGCGCATTATTTTGCTGTAAAAGGATCCGTGGCGATAAAGTACGCATCCCACGCAACAGAAGATAACTATCAAACGCCGCACCGGTCACACCAATATTATTCGCCCACCAGGCAAGCTCCGTCGCGATATCTTCATCCTTTGCAATAATGGCTCCGGCAATAACATCAGAATGTCCATTAAGATACTTAGTACAGGAATGAACAGCCAGATCTGCCCCCAATGCCAGCGGTTTTTGTAATACAGGACTCAGAAAAGTGTTATCAACAATCACTGTCGCACCGACATCATGGGAAAGCTGGCATATATGGGCAATATCCACGATACGCAATAAAGGATTACTTGGTGTTTCAATTAATACCAACTTTGGCTTTCTGGACAATACCTGTTTTAACGCCTGTTCATCACTCTGATCAACAAAAGCCACTTCATAAGCACCGCGTTTACTCTGGCTGTCAAACAAGCGGTAGCTGCCGCCATAACAGTCATGGGGAGCAACCAACAGATCGCCCGGCTTAAGAAAAACCGTGCATAACAGGTGAATCGCTGACATGCCGCTGCTGGTCATAACAGCACCTACTCCCCCCTCCAGTTCAGCCAATACCCTCTGCACCATATCGCGGCCTGGATTACCCCTCCGGGAATAATCATGTGTTCTCGGCTGATTAAAATCAGTAAAATTATATGTACTGGAAAGATAAATAGGCGGAACAACACAACCATACTGCTCATCATTATTCAGCCCACTGCGAACTGCTATTGTTGCCTGTTTGCGTGTCATATCAGTCACCACTGCCTGTCATAAATTCGAGTCAGGGAAGAATACCCGCCACCACAATAGACGTCAATACATCTAGACATCCAAACCTCTTTACGGTTAGATTAAGTAATGGGATAATTATCCATTACAACTATGCTGCTTTTATTATTAGTAGTCATTAGTTTATCGCATATACTATAACTGTATAATTGATAAGGAAATCACGATAAAATGGCAATATTTTGCAACGAAAGCGGGTTCTGTTATCCGGCTTACTTTTATGACTTCACGACTATTTAAGGTACCCCATGGCTGAGTGGAACGGTGAATATGTCAGCCCTTATGCTGAACATGGCAAAAAAAGCGAACAGGTGAAGAAAATCACAGTTTCAATTCCTTTGAAAGTGTTGAGGATCCTCACTGATGAGCGCACCCGCCGCCAGGTAAATAACCTGCGTCACGCGACTAACAGTGAATTGCTGTGTGAAGCATTCCTGCATGCATTTACCGGGCAACCACTGCCCGATGACGCTGATTTACGCAAAGAGCGTAATGACGAAATCCCAGAGGCTGCCAAAGGGATCATGCGGGAATTAGGCATTGATCCCGATACCTGGGAATATTGATAGTGGCATAACGAAACCTCCTGCAAAATTCAGGGGGTTTTTACTAATTAAAATACAAAATGACCGATTTAAATACAAAACGCCCGATGCAAAACATCGGGCGTTTGTTCGTACCAGTTGATCTGCTTTATAAGCAGACACAATTTGGCAATTACTTGCCAACACCTGGAACGTTGAAACGTTTGTTGAAGCGATCAACACGACCACCGGTAGCAACATCACGTTGTTTACCAGTATAGAATGGGTGGCATTGGCCACATACGTCCAGATTCAGAGCGCGATTAACGGTAGATTTGATCTGCATTACATTACCGCAAGAACAAGTTGCAGTAACTTCTTCATATTTAGGATGAATATCTTTTTTCATGGGATAACCTCTGTTAAGGCCGTGTCGCTATCCAGCCCTGTTGCCGCCAGACACCACACGTCGTGTTGATAAAATAAGTTTGGTATCTTTTGTACCAAAGGCGGCGGATCATACAGAATATCTGCCTATCCCGCAATGAAATCCGCTGATTGTCTATGATACTCTATAGCCAATTTTTACTTTATTTATTGATCGCCCGGAATAATTTTATGACCGTCGTTCAGGTTGCCCTGCCTATCCCTCTTGCCCGCTCTTTTGATTATCTGTTGCCCGCAGAGAACCAAGTACCCGTTGCAGGGATGCGGGTGGCCGTCTCTTTTAGTAACCGCAAGACAATTGGTATCGTCACCGGAACAACTGACAGCAGTGATATTCCAACGGAACAACTGAAATCGATTGAATCTATTCTCGACACTCATTCCCTATTTTCAGAAGATCTCTGGCAATTACTACTTTGGGCATCCAGCTATTACCATTATCCCATCGGAGAAGTACTGTTCCATGCATTGCCGACACTGCTTCGTCAAGGAAAGTCCTCTGAATCCTCCCCGCTCTGGCAATGGCAACTGACTCCGGCGGGAGCTGAAATACCCTTGGCGCAATTGAAACGTTCACCAAAACAGCAACAAGTGCTGGCAGCACTGCGCCGAAAAGCAATATATCGCCATCAGATTACAGAACTGGAATTAAGCGAAAGCGCCTTCCAGTCACTCAAAAAGAAGTTACTTATTGATTTATACCCAGTGCAACCTGAATCTCAGAACTGGCGAAATCACTTCCAAGTCACCGGCGAACGCCTGAAATTGAATACAGAACAAGCCACAGCAGTTGGTGCTATCCGTGCGGAGGACCAGCAATTTTCTCCCTGGTTACTGGCCGGCATTACCGGATCAGGTAAAACGGAAGTTTATCTCAGTGTGCTGGAAAATATTCTGGCGCAAGGTAAACAAGCACTAATACTTGTACCGGAAATTGGCCTGACACCACAAACAATCCGTCGTTTCAGAGAACGCTTCAATGCTCCGGTTGATGTTCTTCATTCAGCCCTGAATGACAGTGAACGCCTTGCTGTATGGTTACGGGCACAACGTGGTGAGAATGCAATCGTCATCGGTACACGTTCAGCTTTATTTACCCCCTTTGCCTGCCTTGGCGTCATCATTATTGATGAAGAGCACGACAGCTCTTACAAACAACAGGAGGGCTGGCGTTACCATGCCCGGGATTTAGCGGTATTCAGGGCAAAGAAAGAGAATATCCCAGTGATTATGGGTTCTGCGACTCCGGCACTGGAGACACTTTATAATGTGCAACAGGGCAAATACCGCCAGCTAACATTATCCAAACGAGCAGGTTATGCCCAGCCAGCAACTCAACACCTGTTGGATTTAAAAGGCTTGCCACTCAAAGTCGGATTATCTCAACCACTGATAAAGCGCATTGAAGAACACCTGCAAGCAGATAATCAGGTAATGCTGTTTCTCAACCGCCGCGGTTTCTCACCTACTCTGCTCTGCCATGAATGTGGCTGGATTGCAGAATGCCAACGCTGTGACCATTATTACACCTTGCATCAGCACCATCGTCAGTTGCGTTGCCATCATTGTGACAGCCAACGCCCGGTTCCCCGCCAGTGTCCACAATGCGGCTCTACCCATCTTCAACCTGTTGGCCTTGGCACAGAACAGCTTGAAGACGGTATTACAGCGCTGTTTCCTGATGTACCGGTTACCCGCATTGACCGGGATACCACCAGCCGCAAAGGAACACTGGAACAACAACTGGCCGACATTCATGCCGGTGGCGCCCGTATACTGATTGGTACCCAAATGCTGGCAAAAGGCCACCATTTCCCCGATGTCACTCTGGTCGCTTTGCTGGATGTTGATGGTGCCCTGTTCTCAGCCGATTTCCGGGCAGCAGAACGCTTCGCACAGCTTTATACGCAAGTTTCTGGTCGTGCCGGCCGGGCAGGTAAACAGGGAGAAGTGGTTCTCCAAACTCATCATCCTGACCATCCGTTACTGCAAATTCTGCTGAATAAAGGTTACGACGCCTTCGCAACTCAGGCGATGGATGAACGCCAAAGTGTATTTTTGCCGCCATTTACCAGCCACATTATCTTGCGGTCAGAAGATCACGATAATCAGCAAGCACCCGCTTTTTTACAGCAATTGCGCCTGCTTTTTGAAAATCATCCTCTGCGTGATGATAACTTATGGATAATGGGGCCAGTTCCCGCATTAAAGGCAAAAAGAGGTGGACGTTATCGCTGGCAATTATTGATTCAACATCCATCCAGAATTTTTTTACAAAAAATCATGATGATGGTTTATCCACAAATAATGACTCTGCCGCAAACCCGGAAAGTGAAATGGAATATTGATGTTGACCCAACGGATGGTTAGTGATTAATCATCTTTATTTTAAAACATATAACGTTATCAGATTAAGCATACTTCTATTAACGAATGAGTAAAATCAACTAAGTCATCCTCAATTAATAAAAAATTATCCACTAATTTGCGAGCCATATCGAATAAATGATTCATATCACACTTTTTTGCAAACTAAAGAACAAACGAATTTGCCAAACTGTTTAGAATGGTCCCTTAATAACATTGTCATCACCTTAAACCAAAATGTCGTGACTTTCCTAAGGCCACTGACGGTCTCCCGGCAACCAGAAAATGACAATCGTTTAACTAATCAGTCAGGAAATGAGGAGTGAGTTTTGGAGCAGAAAAAGAATGGCACCTCTGCAACGATGAAAGATGTCGCTGAAGTGGCTGGCGTTTCTACCGCAACAGTATCAAGAACACTCATGAATCCAGAAAAGGTTTCTTCCCAGACACGACAAAAAGTGGAACAAGCTGTACTGGCTGTGGGTTATTACCCAAATAATTTATCCCGTAATCTTAAACGCAGCGAGTCGAAAACGGTTTTAGTCATAGTGCCGAATATCAGTGACCCTTTTTTCACTGATGTGATTTGCGGTATTGAAGAGACAGCAACGCAACAGGGTTATCTGGTTTTAATCGGTGATTGTCAACATCAGCAAAAACAGCTACACACATTTCTTAACTTGATTGTCACCAAACAAATTGATGGCCTGTTGCTGCTTGGCTCCAATATTCCATTTGACGCCAGCAAAGAAGAACAAAAAAACTTGCCGCCCATGGTCATGGCAAACGAATTTGCGCCAGAGCTGGAACTGCCGACTATTCATATTGATAACCTGACCGCAGCATTCAATGCCACTCATTACCTGCAAACACTTGGGCATAAGCACATTGCCTGTATCTCCGGGCCGGACGATATCCTGCTTTGCCGCTACCGCCTTCAGGGATATATTCAGGCGTTGCGTCGTTCTGGAGGGACAATCCGTGAAGATTATATCGTCCAAGGTAACTTTACCCATGAAAGCGGCGCAAAGCTGACCGAGCAGCTGATGTCTCTGCCAGAACCCCCAACAGCTATTTTCTGCCACAGCGATGTGATGGCGATTGGCGTTATGTGGCAGGCTAAAAGAATGGGCTTAAGAATACCGCAAGATTTATCAATCATTGGGTTTGATAACTTAAGCCTGGCCATGTACAGCGATCCGCCATTAACAACCGTTGGACAACCCCGTTATGAGATTGGTCAAAAAGCAATGTTGTTGTTGTTGGATCAAATCCAGGGCCATACAACATCTGGCGGTTCTCAATTACTGGAATCTGAATTAATCATCCGGCAAAGCACCTGTTCGCCTAAAAGCTAGGCAAATAACTCCAGGTTAAGTAACATGTCGTTTATTTCCTTTTATTTAAATAACTCAGCGAATTAGACAGTGGCACAACGAGATTATGTGAGTCGCGGGCGTTCAAACGCCCGCCGTAAAAACACCGATAAGAAAAAATACCCGTCCCAGGGGCTGCCAAAAACCACTCTGGCAATCGCGGTAGCATTGGTCGTTATCTTTATTGGCGGCCTTTATTTTATTACCCACAATGGACAAGAAAGCGCGCCAGACGTACTACCAAAACATCCTCAGCAAAATAATGGCTTACCGCCAAAACCAGAAGAGCGCTGGCGCTATATCAAAGAATTGGAAAATCGTCCTGTTGGTATCGCGACGCCACGTGAGCCATCATCCGGCGAGCAGACAAAATCACGCATTCCGCTGACGGCAGAACAACGGCAGTTGCTTGAACAAATGCAGGCAGATATGCGTCAACCAGCGACTTCATTACCAGAAGTCCCATACAATGGCGTTCAAGTACCGCGTTCACAAGTGATCATCAAACCATCAGCAGAAACGCAACAACCATTGGAAACAAGACCACAACCTCAGCAAACATTGCCACAACAACAAATGCAGACTCAGCCAGTTCAGCCACAAACACCGTCACCGGCTGAACCCAGCAAACCTAAACCAGCAGAAAATGCACAACGTATAATTTTGCAATGTGGTTCATTCCGCAATATGGACCAAGCTGAGTCAGTACGCGCCAACCTGGCATTTGCGGGTATTGAAAGCCAAATCACAACGGGAGACGGCTGGCATCGTGTCGTTCTTGGCCCTTACAGCAAAAGCACCGCAGGAAAAATGCAGGAACGCCTGAAAGGCGCTGGCGTACCCGGTTGTATTCTCCGTGTTGCTGGGGGTTGAAAAATGATAATTCTCCCCCATTTATACTGCTAGCACCGTGCACACGGTATTTTCGATAGCCATATACACTGTCGAAAGTACCGTGCGTCACATTTATTTATTTTTGTAACCAAGGGCTTATTCGTGACTACAATCGTAAGTGTTCGCCGTAACGGCCAAGTTGTAATCGGTGGTGATGGACAGGCAACGATGGGTAATACCGTCATGAAAGGCAATGTCCGCAAAGTTCGCCGCCTCTATAATGACAAAGTAATCGCGGGTTTTGCTGGCGGTACAGCAGACGCTTTTACTCTGTTTGAACTGTTTGAACGTAAACTTGAAATACATCAAGGACATCTGACCAAGGCAGCCGTTGAACTTGCCAAAGACTGGCGGACCGACCGCATGCTACGCAAACTGGAAGCATTGCTGGCAGTCGCAGATGAAAATACCTCCCTGATCATTACAGGTAACGGCGATGTCATTCAGCCGGAAAATGACCTGATTGCCATTGGTTCCGGTGGCCCATACGCGCAGTCTGCTGCACGAGCAATGCTGGAAAATACCGATCTCAGTGCCAGAGAAATTGCAGAGAAAGCACTGACAATTGCCGGTGATATCTGTATTTACACCAACCATAATCACAACTTCGAAGAACTTCCTTCAAAAGCGTAAGGGTAGATAGTATGTCTGAAATGACTCCACGCGAAATTGTCAGCGAACTTGACAACCACATCATTGGTCAGGACAAAGCGAAACGCGCTGTAGCTATCGCACTCCGTAACCGCTGGCGTCGTATGCAGCTGAATGAAATGCTGCGTTATGAAGTGACGCCTAAAAATATTCTGATGATTGGCCCAACAGGTGTCGGTAAAACCGAAATCGCCCGGCGGCTGGCAAAACTGGCAAACGCGCCATTCATCAAAGTTGAAGCGACAAAATTCACCGAAGTTGGCTATGTTGGTAAAGAAGTCGATTCTATCATCCGTGATCTGACCGATGCTGCGGTTAAAATGGTTCGTCTGCAATCCATTGAAAAAAATCGTTACCGGGCTGAAGAACTGGCAGAAGAGCGCATTCTGGATGTCTTGATCCCACCAGCAAAAAATAACTGGGGACAAGCGGAGACACAATCTGAACCCTCAGCCGCTCGTCAGGCATTCCGTAAGAAGTTACGTGAAGGTCAGCTTGATGATAAAGAAATCGAGATCGATGTTGCCACCACACCGGTGGGCGTAGAGATCATGGCACCTCCTGGCATGGAAGAGATGACTAACCAGTTGCAATCCATGTTCCAGAACCTTGCCGGTCAAAAACATAAATCCCGTAAGCTGAAAATCAAAGATGCTTTCAAACTGCTAGTGGAAGAAGAAGCCGCTAAACTGGTTAACCCGGAAGAATTGAAACAACAGGCCATTGATTCGGTTGAACAACACGGTATCGTCTTCATTGATGAAATCGACAAAATCTGTAAACGCGGCCAGACTTCAGGCCCTGACGTTTCCCGTGAAGGTGTTCAGCGTGACCTGTTGCCACTGGTGGAAGGCTGTACGGTATCCACCAAACACGGTATGGTAAAAACAGACCATATCCTGTTTATCGCCTCCGGCGCATTCCAGGTTTCCAGCCCTTCTGATCTGATCCCTGAATTACAAGGGCGTCTGCCAATCCGTGTGGAATTACAGGCATTAACCACAGAAGATTTTGAACGTATTCTGACTGAACCTAATGCATCCCTGACGGAACAGTACAAAGCGCTGATGGCAACAGAAGGAATGAACATCAGCTTCACCGCTGATGGCATCCGCAAAATCGCTGAATCGGCATGGCAGGTAAACGAATCAACCGAAAATATCGGTGCCCGTCGCTTGCATACTGTTCTTGAGCGACTGATGGAAGATATCTCTTTTGACGCCAGCGAACGTCCTGGTCAATCAGTTGATATCGATGCCAATTACGTCAAAGAACATTTAGATGAGCTGGTTGCAGATGAAGATCTGAGCCGATTTATCCTATAATCGGAATATACGGTTTCTTATCCGCTATAATTATTGATGGGAGGCTCGCCTCCCATTTATTTTTTATAATATTTAAAGGAGTAAGTTAACGTAGAAATGAACTCACCAACTTCCGTCAGTCAAACTCAAGCATGGCTGGAGAGTTTACGCCCTAAAACGCTGCCACTCGCCCTCGCAGCCATTATTACCGGCTCCGCCCTTGCGGTCTGGACAGGACATTTCAAGCTGCCTGTCGCCTTACTGGCTCTGTTAACAGCGGCTATGTTACAAATTCTGTCCAATCTCGCCAATGATTACGGCGATGTTGTCAAAGGAAGTGATACTGAAAAACGTATCGGGCCACTGCGCGGTATGCAAAAAGGCGTTATCACCGCCTCGCAGATGAAAAAAGCGCTGAAGATTACGGTGCTGTTGGCTTGCCTGTCTGGAATTGCCCTCATTGCCGTTGCCTGTGAAGAACCTAGGGACATATTAGGTTTTCTGGTCCTTGGTCTGTTGGCAATTGTTGCTGCAATTACCTATACAGTCGGCGCAAAACCCTATGGCTATATAGGACTTGGCGATATTTCCGTACTGATATTCTTTGGCTGGTTAAGTGTTGCCGGGGCTTATTATCTTCAAGCAGGGTTTTTTGACTCAATTGTCATGCTGCCGGCAACTGCCTGTGGTCTTCTTTCCGCTGCTGTTTTAAATATTAATAATTTGCGTGATATTGAAGATGACAAACGGAATGGCAAAAACACCCTTGCTGTCCGTCTCGGCCCCCAAAAAGCCCGCTATTATCATGCCTGTCTCATCATCGGAGCCACCCTCTGCCTGGTCTTGTTTACCATACAAAATCTGCCAGGCTGGTCCGGTTGGCTGTTCCTGCTCGCATTGCCTTTGTTGCTCAAACACATGTGGTATGTGCTCAACGAACCCACACCAGAAGGCATGCGCCCAATGCTGGAACATATGGTTAAAGCGGCATTACTGACTAACATTCTGTTTTCGGCTGGACTTGTTCTTAATTATTGATGATTTTGCTAACATCAACCTGAAAGGGATATACTTACTGTTCCATACCTTAACCAGACGTAAATCCTATGAAATATGATACTTCCGCGCTTTGTGACATCTATCAAGAAGAAGTAAATGTGGTAGAGCCTATGTTCTCCAATTTTGGTGGGCGTACTTCATTTGGTGGTCAAATCATCACAGTCAAATGTTTTGAAGACAACGGGTTAATTTACGACCTGCTTGAAGACAACGGTCACGGCCGTATTTTACTGATAGATGGTGGTGGTTCTGTACGTCAGGCATTGATTGACGCAGAACTGGCGCAACTCGCTGTGCAAAATGGATGGGAGGGCATTGTCGTTTACGGTGCAGTACGTCAAGTTGACCAGCTGGCAGAGCTTGACCTTGGTATTCAGGCTATAGCGGCCATTCCTGCTGGCTGTCGTGATGAAGGAACCGGTGCAAGCGATATCCGGGTAAATTTCGGTGGTGTAACCTTCTTCTCCGGCGATTATCTGTATGCTGACAATACGGGCATCATTCTATCTGAAGAGCCACTGGCACTTGATAACAGTGAAGATGAAGTGAGCATCTAACGACAGCGTATAAGATCAAGGGCGATTTTTGGGATCGCCCTTTTTTGTCTGCCGACAATTTGTAACTACTGGACATCTTCCATTTTGCCTAACAAGGCACGCAAACGCTCCTGCCATACTTGCTGCTCTTGTTTTAATTGCTCATTCTCATGAACCAGAGACTCGCGGCTGTTGGCTGCGGTTTCAATTTCCTGAGACAAAGACTTATTCTTTTCTTTTAATTCTTCAATTTCCATTTGTAGCAGGGTAATAGTATCAATCGCCTGCTGAACCTTAGCTTCCAGCTTTTCAAAAACTTCAAATGACATTCTCGGTTCCCCCTTATAAGCAATCGTCTGATTGTATGTAGCCAAAGCGTCCCTGTCTAGCAACATCCCCAACACATGAAAAATAACTATCAAATAAAAACTACAAAGTGTCTCACACTTTAATTTTTAGCAAGATGCCAAAAAAATGCGGAACCGCTCATTTTGTTGACACAACACACACATTTCAATTTCGCTATTTCTCGTTTCCGCGCATTAACGATAAATTTACAAAACCTTCCTTTCAATGCTGAAAGGCGAAAATAATAATTACCACTCCAAAATCTTCTTCGTAGGATAGAACATATGAGCCAAACCACTAGCACGACATTAACCGGACAATGTATCGCTGAGTTTCTTGGTACCGCACTATTGGTTTTCTTTGGCGTAGGTTGTGTTGCCGCTGCCCGAATTGCCGGCGCACAACTGGGCTTGTGGGAAATCAGTATCATTTGGGGGATGGGTGTCGCATTGGCAGTTTATCTCACCGCAGGTGTTTCCGGTGGTCACCTTAACCCGGCGGTGACAATTGCCTTCTGGCTGTTTGCCCGTTTCGAGGGCAAAAAAGTCGTTCCTTTTATTATTGCCCAAATGATCGGTGGTTTTGTCGCTGCTGCTATCATCTATATGATGTACTACAGCGTATTCCTTGATTACGAGCAAGTACATAATATTGTTCGCGGCACCCCTGAAAGCCTGTTTACAGCAGGTGTATTCTCCACTTACCCGATGGCATCGCTATCTATTTCTCAAGCATTTATGGTAGAAGTCATCATTGCCGCAGCGCTGCTGTGTCTGATTCTGTCACTCACTGACGATGGTAACGGTGTTCCACGCGGGCCTCTGGCTCCGTTACTGATTGGTATTCTGATTGCCGTTATTGGTGGCGCATTTGGCCCATTAACCGGTTTCGCCCTAAACCCGGCCCGTGACTTTAGCCCTAAACTAATTGCTTATCTGGCAGGTTGGGGAGATATCGCTCTGACTGGTGGACGTGAAATCCCTTACTGTCTGGTTACTCTGACCGCACCGATTATCGGCGGTATTATAGGAGCATTCGGCTACCGCAAACTTATTGGTCGCCATTTGCCATCGGATACCAACAAGACTAAAGACCAGAGCAAAAAGAAAGCCTAAAGTAGAGCATTACCAGAACAGGTTATTATCATGACAACAAAAAATATGATTGAGAAAAAATATATTGTCGCTCTTGATCAGGGAACAACCAGTTCCCGGGCAGTCATTCTTGATCACGACGCCAATATTATCTCTATTTCCCAAAGAGAATTTACTCAAATTTATCCTAAACCGGGCTGGGTCGAACATGATCCTATGGAAATCTGGGCAACCCAAAGCTCAACGCTGGTAGAAGTATTAGCGAAAGCGGATATTAGTTCTGATCAGATTGCCGGCATTGGCATTACCAACCAACGTGAAACAACAATTATTTGGGAAAAGGAAACCGGTAAACCAATCTACAATGCCATTGTTTGGCAATGTCGTCGTACCGCAGATGCCTGTACCAAACTGAAACAAAAAGAAGGCCTGGAAGAATATATTCGCCAGAACACAGGATTGGTCGTTGACCCTTACTTCTCTGGCACCAAAGTAAAATGGATTCTGGATCATGTTGAAGGTGCGCGTAAGCGGGCAGAAAAAGGCGAGTTACTGTTTGGTACTGTAGACACCTGGCTGGTATGGAAAATGACCCAGGGCCGTGTCCACGTTACGGACTACACCAACGCGTCCCGTACGATGCTGTTCAATATTCACAATCTGGAGTGGGATCAACATATTCTTGATGAGTTACAAATCCCACGAGCCATGCTACCCACTACTCATTCATCTTCTGAGATTTATGGTCAAACCAACATTGGCGGTAAAGGCGGCACCCGGATCCCTATCGCCGGCATTGCCGGTGACCAACAGGCAGCTCTGTATGGCCAGCTTTGTGTCCAACCCGGTATGGCGAAAAACACCTACGGAACAGGCTGTTTCCTGCTGATGAACACAGGTAACGATGCCGTACGCTCCAATCACGGCTTGCTGACAACCATTGCCTGTGGTCCCCGCGGTGAAGTGAACTATGCGCTTGAAGGTGCGGTTTTCGTTGGCGGCGCTTCTATTCAGTGGCTGCGTGATGAACTGAAACTCATTGCAGATGCTGCTGACTCCGAATACTTTGCCACCAAAGTTAAAAACAGTAACGGCGTGTATGTGGTTCCCGCGTTTACCGGTCTTGGCGCGCCCTACTGGGACCCTTACGCCCGCGGCGCCATTTTCGGCCTGACCCGAGGAACAAACAGTAATCACATTATTCGTGCAACGCTGGAATCCATTGCCTATCAGACCCGTGATGTACTGGATGCCATGCAAGCGGATGCAGGTACCCGATTGCAAGCACTGCGTGTAGATGGCGGTGCCGTTGCCAATAACTTCCTGATGCAATTCCAGTCAGATATCCTAGGTACTCGCGTAGAACGCCCTGTAGTGCGTGAAAGCACCGCATTGGGAGCCGCATTCCTCGCAGGATTAGCAGTAGGCTACTGGCAAGATCTGGATGAAGTGAAAAGCAAAGCCACCATTGAGAAAGAATTCCGTCCGGGTATTGAAACCACCGAGCGTAATTACAAATACAATGGTTGGAAAAAAGCAGTTGCCCGCGCGCAAGACTGGGAAGATAAAAGCTAAGATTTGCTGATAGAAAGATAAAGAAAGGGTGGAATTTTCCACCCTTTGAAATTCTATTTCTTTCCTATCTTCAGAAATTTTCTTTTAAAGCTAAATCGAACATTAAGATCTAACGTAAAGCCTAATTTCGACAAACTTTCTATTATCTCGTAGATAGAATCAGAATATTCCTTTGATAATTTATCTCCATATTTATAGATAAGATCTATAGCATGGTAAACTATTATCTTTATGAATTTTATACTAAAATTATTATCGGCTATTAAGATAACCTCGACTATTCAAACCCGATATTAAGAAAAACAAATTCATTCCCCTATGACACAGAATCGATAATGATATTTATATCGATAGACTAAAATCACGGCATAAAAACAAACTGTTCCGGGGTTTCAGGATAGGAGATTAATTCCAATGGCAAACTGGATTACAGGAAAAGTTACACAAGTTATTCACTGGACGGATACCTTATTCAGCATCAGGATGCATGCACCGGTTGAAGAGTTTACCGCAGGTCAATTTGCGAAACTGGCGCTGGAAATAGAGGACGAGCGGGTTCAACGGGCCTACTCTTACGTTAATGCGCCGACAGATAATAATCTTGAATTCTATTTAGTGACAGTTCCAGAAGGCAAACTCAGCCCACGGTTAGCAGCCCTGCAACCCGGTGATGATCTATTGGTTACAGAACAAGCCGCCGGATTTTTTATCCTTGATGAGATACCGGATTGCAAAACATTATGGATGCTTTCAACGGGGACAGCCATTGGCCCTTATCTGTCAATCCTTCAGCAAGGGGATTATCTGGACAGATTCGAGAACATCGTATTGGTGCATGCAGTCAGGCTAACACAAGATTTAAGCTACCTGCCCTTAATGGAGCAATTAGTTCAGCGCTTCAACGGCAAATTAAGAATTCAGACGATCGTCAGCCGCGAACAAAATCCTGGCTCATTGACTGGCCGTATCCCGGCATTGATTGAAAATGGCGAACTTGAGGCGGCTGTCGGGCTGCCGATGAACAGCGACAACAGCCATATAATGCTATGCGGTAATCCCCAAATGGTGAAAGATACCCAACAACTGCTAAAAGAACAGCGTGGAATGGCAAAACACCTGCGCCGCAAACCAGGGCATATCACCAGCGAGCAATACTGGTAATTTCAATCATCTTCGGCAGAAATAAAATCCACTTTTTCTGCCCCTTCACCAAACCGGTTTGGCCCATCCGTGCCACGGAATACACCGCAATCAAGCACCATCATAACGATAATTAATGTGGGGATAAAACGGCCAATCCCCCATTGCCAGAATGGTTCCATGCCGCCCCAATCAGCGGCAATCAGCAACCATGCCAGCAATAAAAGCAGCGACCAGCCTCCCCGCTTATTGCGATCATGCAAACGCTTCGCCATCATTGCCGCCGCAGGATACATCACCAAAGCCAGCGCAAAAACAGCATAGTGCATGGTCAAAGAGCTCATTCCCTGAATAGTCAAGATAACAAACATCAAGGCCAGACAAACACCGATGCCAATCCAGAATTCCCGTCGCCCAATTCGCCCTTTAAATGAAAAACCCCATTGTTGTAATGTCATCTATTCTTTTCCAATCGTGTATTCTGTTTTTCGGTGCAGTTTAACCCAAGCGAGCGGCAACATGAAAATGGACATTAATAAATTTCTGGCGATAACGTTAATGGCAAACAGCGCGGGCTTACCGTTGGTAACCCATGCCGATAAATCCAAAACAACTGTCCCCATCGCACAAGCGGCCTACCTTCTGCCAAACGCCCCCTCTTTTGATGAAACCATTCCGCGGTTTCGTGAAAAATATAATCGCCGCAACCCGGCATTGCCACTACACGAGTACCGGGTCATTACCGGCAAAGACATTTATCTGCCTCTGACACGAGCAGCCAGCAAAATCAATGAGAAACTTTACTCTTCGGCAGTACTGGAACGGGGAAGTGAAAAAATCAAAAGTCTGCAACTGACATTACTGCCATCAGAAAATGAAACAGAAACTCAGAAAAATCAAATTTTAACAGAGCAGTACATGATAGCGTTGATGCGCCACTTTAATCCGACCCTTTCACAGGATCAAAGCAAAGAGAATATTGATAATTTGCTGAAAAACAGCAAAAAATTGCCATTTTTCAGCCATAACATCGGTGCCATTCGCTATATTGTGGTAAACGGCAGCAAAAAAACGCTTACTTTCGCAATTGAACCGATTAAGCTATCGCTATCTGGACCAGAAAACTAATCAAAATTAGTGATAAAAAGCAAAGCTATTGTTTGCAATGACCACTATACTGTGGACCACTGATCTAACGACTTGATCCCAAGAATGAATTTCATTCAATCCACTACTTAAAAATTCTCTGGTTGGAGGAAAAAACATGCGACATCCATTAGTTATGGGTAACTGGAAATTGAATGGCAGCACCCATATGGTCAACGAGCTTATCACTGGCCTGCGTAAAGAACTGAACCATATTGCTGGCTGTGAAGTCGCTATCGCGCCACCAGCACTTTATCTCTCTCAGGCTAAACAAGCGCTGGTTGGCAGCCACATTGCTCTGGGCGCACAAGATGTTGACGTCAACCTGTCTGGCGCATTTACCGGTGAAACTTCCGCTGAAATGCTGAAAGACATTGACGCAGAATACATTATCATCGGCCACTCTGAACGCCGTACTTACCACAAAGAAAGTGACGAATTCATTGCGAAGAAATTTGCCGTTCTTAAAGAACAAGGTCTGATCCCGGTTCTGTGTATCGGTGAAACTGAACAGGAAAATGAAGCCGGCCAAACTGAAACAGTATGCGCAAGACAAATTGATGCTGTCCTGAACACATTAGGTGTAGAAGCCTTCCAAGATGCGGTAATCGCTTACGAACCTGTTTGGGCGATTGGTACCGGTAAATCAGCAACACCAGCGCAAGCTCAGGCTGTGCACAAATTTATTCGTGACCACATTGCAAAGAGAGACGCGGCAATCGCAGAGCAAGTGATTATCCAGTACGGTGGTTCTGTGAACGCAGGTAACGCGGCTGAATTATTCACCCAGCCGGATATTGACGGTGCACTGGTTGGCGGTGCCTCCCTGAAAGCTGACGCTTTTGCTGTTATCGTAAAAGCCGCCATCGCAGCGAAAAGAGCCTGATCAAATTTTAGTGATAATTGTCCGCCGTACACCTACGGCGGCTATTCATTTTTGACGCTGAATAATCTCATCAAATACACCGCCAGTTACAAAATGCACTTTTTGCGCATTTCCCCAGCCATCGAATACCTTGTCAACAGTAAATAATTTCAACTCAGGGAAAATAGACCGGTATTTATCGGCAATCGCTTTATCACGTGGACGATAATAGTTTTTAGCCGCTATCTCCTGCCCAGCAGGAGAGTAAAGGTATTGCAGGTATTCCGTTGCCAACTGACGGCTGCCACGTTTATCAACCACCTTATCAACGACAGAAACCGTCGGTTCAGCAAGGATTGAAACGCTGGGTGTCACAATTTCGAATTTATCTTTATCAAGCTCATGGATAGCCAATAACGCTTCATTCTCCCAGGCAATTAAAACATCACCAATTCCACGCTCGACAAAAGTATTGGTCGCTCCTCTGGCGCCGGAATCCAGCACTTCAACATTCTGATAAAGCGCTTTAACAAACGCTTTGGCTTTACTCTGATCCTGATTGTTATGCGCCAACCCATAACCCCAAGCAGCCAGATAATTCCAACGTGCTCCACCCGATGTTTTTGGATTTGGCGTCACAACAGCTACACCAGGGCGAATTAAATCCGGCCAGTCTTTAATTTGTTTTGGATTGCCCTTCCGCACCAGAAAAACAATTGTTGAAGTATAGGGGGCAGAATTATCCGGTAAACGCTTAATCCATCCTTTATCTATCCGGCCACGCTCGGCAATGGCATCCACATCATAGGCCAGAGCCAGTGTTACCACATCCGCCTCAAGGCCATTGATGACAGACGTTGCCTGCTTGCCGGAACCGCCATGAGATTGCCGGATTGTCACTTTATCCCCAGTCTTCTGCTGCCAGTAATCACTGAAAGCCTGATTATATTGTTGATATAACTCTCTGGTTGGATCATAGGATACATTAAGAAGCTGAAGATTCTTTGCCCACACACTGCTACCGGTCATCAACAGTAACGCCAATGCCACACGCCATCTGACTCTCATTTGAATCTCTCCACAAACTGTTTTAACTATTATGAAATTCAAGGCTGACAGAAAGCGTTATCACTCAGAAATAATTAAAAACATTTACTTATATGCAAGAGGAATATACTAAGGAGAAATTACAGCCTCCAAAGAGGCTGCAACAGATTCAGATTTGCTTGTATTGACGTGATCAGTACAGCTTTTTCGCAGTTTCCAGCCAATCCTGTTTAAACACACGTTTCATATTCTGCACTGCATCAATGATGTCATGATGAACAAGTTTCTCGTTCTGGATACCAACACAACGGCCACCATAGCCTTCCAACAGCAATTGAATGGAATATGCCCCCATACGGGAAGCCAGAATACGGTCATAAGCGACCGGAGAACCACCACGCTGAATATGGCCTAAGACGGTTGCACGGGTTTCATGATGAGTCTCTTTTTCGATATGCCTCGCAAGTTCATAGACATCACAAACATGCTCAGTAATCGCAACGATCGCATGGCGTTTACCTTTATCGATACCCGCTTTAATCTCAGCCACCAGTTCATCACGACTAAATGAGACTTCAGGCAGAACGATAAACTCACAACCTCCCGCAATAGCGGCTGACAGAGTAAGATCACCACAATAACGCCCCATCACTTCAACAATGGAAATACGTTTGTGGGAAGTTGAAGTATCACGCAGGCGGTCAATGGCTTCAACAACCGTTTCCAGCGCGGTGAAATAGCCGATGGTATAGTCCGTACCCGCCACATCATTATCAATGGTACCCGGCAGACCGATACATGGAAAACCGGCTTCGGTCAGTTTCTTCGCCCCAAGATAAGAACCATCACCGCCAATAACCACCAGTGCATCAAGCCCGATCTTTCTCATGTTCTCAATAGCGATAGCACGAACTTCCTCATCCCTGAATTCAGGGAAACGGGCTGAACCCAGAAAAGTACCACCGCGGTTAATCATGTCGGATACACTGAAACGGTCAAGTTTCTTCATACGGTTTTCATACAAGCCAAGATAGCCATCATAAATACCGAAAACCTCTAACCCTTCGGTTAATCCTGCACGAACTACACCACGAATAGCCGCATTCATACCCGGCGCATCACCGCCACTCGTTAAGACACCGATTCTTTTGATCTCGTTGATCATGATGACCTCTAAACTTGTAGATGTAATAATTGCAAACCCGCTAACGGCGGACTTCGTATGCTATCACTTTGCCTGAAACAGAAATCTGCCTTTGTGACCTGTTATCGCTCAATACAATAATGCTGAATTGATTCAACTCTGCGTATAATACGGTAAAAAACCAAGTCTGCATTAACAATGGATCCCTTTTTGAGATCAATTTAACTGAAAATAATTTAATTACAGCTCCTACGACTCTTTACGCTCATCAGACATACACCTTATCAACAATAAAAGCAGAGTCCAGCACTGCGGTACTTCATGCCACAGTACTGATCAATCACCTGTAACCCTCATTCGTGCGTTAAAATCTTTCCGACTATGTATAGAAATAACGTGTCAGGTGAAAAAATACCGGTGCAGCAAAACATAAAGAATCAATTCTATCTAACATGCCGCCATGACCTTCAATCATTTCACCAAAATCTTTGATGCCACTATCGCGTTTTATCGCTGACATACACAAACCACCAATAAAGCCCATCAACGTAATCGCCAGCGACATCAAACCCGCCTCCCACGGAGAAAATGGCGTTACCCAGTAAAGTGACATTCCCAATAAAACGGAAGCCAAAATACCGCCGGCAAAACCTTCAACGGTTTTATTCGGGCTTAACTTAGGCACAATCGGATGTTTGCCAAACAATTTACCAAACACATACTGCAAAACATCCGACATCTGCACCACAATCATTAAAAACAGCAATAATTCGACATTCTCCCCTTCATAACCTGGAATATCCAACATCAATAAAGCAGGCGCATGGCTAATACAGAATACAGCAACTAACATCCCCCACTGTATTTTAGCTGTCCGCTCCAGAAAGTTCGTCGTATCTCCAGCCAATGCAATACGGGCAGGTAAAAACAGAAAAACATAAACAGGAATGAAAATAGAAAACACGCCATACCATTGAATACCAACGGCAATGTATTGTAATGGCATGAAAATAAAAAAACACCAGAACATGGTTTCATGATCACTTCGTCGTGTTGGTGTCAAAGTGAAAAATTCCCGTAAAGCAAAAAATGACATACTTGCAAATAATAAAACTGAACCGATTGGCCCAATAATGACAGACAACACACAAATAATGCACATCCCCCACCAACCGCGGATGCGAGCATTCAGATTCTCGATTGTCGGATTACTTTCCCCTGAATATTTAGACGCCAATATCCCTCCAACAATACTGGCAACAATTAACGGCACAAACATGCCACCCAACAACAAAAGCAACTTATTATTCAGCATGGTCATAGTATTAACGCCTCCAATGCCAGACGAGCCCGCTGTAGAAAATCCGCTTTTTCCTCTTTCTCACCTAATTTCTCCAAAGGCCGGCCAAATGTCGCCGAACAAATAACCGGAACAACAAGTGCTGACCCTTTTGGCAAAACCCTGTTTAAATTTTCCAGATACACAGGAATAAGCTCAACATCAGGGTATTTCTTAGCTAAATAATACAGACCACCTTTGAATTTATTGATTTGTTCGCCACTTCCTCGCGTCCCTTCCGGGAATAAAATTAAAGACTCCCCGCGTTTTAACACGTCCTCCATTGGCGTAAGGGTATTTTCCTTTAAACCATCCTCCCCTTTGCGATCAATCAGGACAGATCGAAAAACCTTATTGATAAAATACCTACGTAAACCCGTCTTACTCCAATAATCACGGGCAGCGACCGGATGCACCCGATAGCGTAATACCCGGGGAAATCCGGCCCAAATAACCAACCCATCCAGATGGCTAGTGTGATTGGCATAATAAATCCGGGAAGCAACCGATGGCTTACACCCAATCCAACGAATCCTCACCCCGGTTAATAAACGGCAAAGCCCAGACAGAAAAGAGCCCATTCCTTTACTTACCAATGTCACTTCTTGTGATCTATTCATTACAAGCATCCTTCTCCCGTAATTCATCCAATATGACTCGGGTTCGCCGAATACATGTCCAGAGACAACCCAACGTAACAACGACTAATACCGCCAACAAAAGATACTGGCCCCATAACTGAGATAAAAAAGCCGCGACAATCGAACCAACAGTCATTAACGCCATCCGGTGTTGTTTCGCCATTGGGCCAAGGAAACGCTGAGGCAAACCACAAGTACCACCTAATAAACGAATATAAGCCGTTAAAACAGCCAATAATGCAGCAATACAGCCAAGAGAAATCGCAAATGGAAAAAGTGTTAAACCACATCCCAATCCAATTAAAATAAAAGAATCCGCGATACGATCGGGAAGATCATTAAAAACAGCGCCGGCGGCCGTCTTCAATCCTCCTTCAACAGCAACCATCCCATCTAATAAATTACACATCAGCCTGGCTTGAATGAATAGCGCTCCAGAAATCAATAAAATTGAAGTCAGCCAGAAAGGTTTGACCAAAAAACAAACCGCAAAACACAACCCAGCTAATACAGCAAAAACAACACTGGCAACAGATATGCCATTTGGTGTCACCCCTCTATATTGCAGCCACTTAGCCGTTTTCCCGACCCATATTGCATTACGTGTTTTGATCGGGCGCCTATCTTTTACCTCATTACCAGACATATCATTTCCCTTCCAAAAAACAAATGAACAATCAAATCCACTTAAGTTAAATGAAATAAGATAAACAGGATTGGTTAGAATAACAACAATAAAAAAACCTGCCGGAGGGAGGAGGGAAAGGTTTTGATGTCAGCATCATCCACTGTACAGACTAACCCGACAATGGCAGTGCTGGCAGCGCGTGCCCTTGTTGATTTCCAGCACGCGGACGCCATGATGATAGTCTTGTGCCATAGCGAAAATGGTGATTTCGCTATGGTGCTCACTGTGACAATAAAATTCAGTTGGTTGGATGAGTGCCAAGGTTAGTCTTCCCTACAAACACACGTAAAGACGCAGGCTATCAGCTTCATAGAATACAACATGGAATAGATCCTGAAGACTGGAAACCCTTTTCTGACATCGGTTCTGGCATAAAAAAATACGGCAAAGAGACAGTATTGGTGTTTGCTTTTCAAACATAACACATTGTAATAAAATGATTTATTTAAATAAGTGTCCACACCTTGACCACATCGACATACAAAAAAAGCCCTTCGCATGCCGGGGGGCTTTTTTATAACTCAGTTTACTGTCAGACAAAGAAATGCTCCCAGTTATCTGGCTGGAATATTCTTTAGATTCACCTCAAACTTTTTTACTTAAAAAAGCCCGGTTATTCTTCTGGAGGTGTGCAATATTCTGAGAATTTTTATATTTTCTATATCTTCATCGTAACGGTAGAGAATGATGAAAGGAAAATGAGGGACAACGAGTTTTCTATAACTCTCATCTGGGCTGTTACGAGCCTTTATGCCCATGCCTGCAATGGGATGAGGTGACCCCGTTTGAACGAATCGAATTGTCCCTTGAAGCACGGCTATGTCAGCTTATCGCCAAGGAGCAAAAAGAAGGCAAAGACTTTAAGGAAATTGACCTGCTGCACCGTCAGTTAGAACGACAGGCGCGGATCAGGAAATACAGCAGCAGCGGTAATGAAACCGATCTGAACCTCAAAATTGCCAACCGCAACAAAAGAATAAAAAACGATCACTTTGTTAATGATAAGGATATTTTGATATCGTTAACACCACAGGCACGCGCATAGCGACTGAGTGTATCAATGGATGCCTTAACGATATTTCTTTCTATTTTTGATACAGTCGGTGGTTTGATACCCATTTTTTCAGCAACCTGAGCGCTGGTCAGCCCAGCATGTTTCCGCCATTCAGTCAGCATATTCTGCATCTCAATCGCTAACTCAAGCTCTTTCTCCTCTTCCGCTAACGTGGCTTTAAATCGGGGGTTTTCTTTGGTTCTTTCCTCAATGTAGAGGTCTAAATCATCACGCATCATATTTCCTCTTAATCTCTTGATGGTTCTGTCAGTTCATTTTTTCGCGCAATCGCTATCCTGAGTTCATTCAGGGGAGTGGCATTAGTTTTTTTCACAAAACATCGTAACAGATAGATTTTCTTCCCTGTGGCATAACAAAAAAAACTTCTGGCTATTCCGTCTTTGGCTTTTGCTCTCAGCTCAAACAGCCCTTTATATCCCTCTATCGGTTTTGAATGCGGCTCTCTCAGGCTGGTTGGGTTTTCCCTCAAACGCTTAATTAACGCGACCATGCGCAATTCCAGCGAGTCAGGCAGTGATTTTAATTCTTCCTTAAAAGCATCATGAAACTTAATTTCAAACATTCGACAATCCCCTATTGATGCCTAAATAATAGCCCTTGAGCTAAATTGGCGCAAGAGCTAAGTTAGCCCTTGCGCTAATAATCTCTAGCATCGACACATAGCAATAACCCGCTTTGAAAGCGGGTCAGATTTCGGACATAAGGCCAGTGATATTGCAGTACCGCGCTGGGGAATTTTTCGATTTCACTGAACCATGCCGGAGACATACCCAGCGGTTCCCATGCCACACTGGCTGCTTCAATACCGGAACAAACCGAGCCGAAACGCATATTCACGATAGGTTTTTCCTCATTTCACCAATATTCTTAATCCGTTGCCACAACAAATCGCGACGTGCTTCTTTCTGACATTCCGTCTCTATCGGAATAAAACTTCCATCCGTCCATAACTTGAACGACTGCTCACCTACATTAACCTCAGCTTCGTTTAAAAATAGCGATATCACAATCCCGTAAATTCAAGCTCGGTTTTTTTAGGTTGGAATGTATAAGCAATTAAGCCAGCGACGATTTCCAATAAAATCTATGGTCACCCCCGTTTTTGCAACACAAATTTTGATGTATGGTGGGCTTGCGTAAATCTATTCGGCGTCTGGTGAGCAGTCATGCCCGCGCCACGATGAGTTCCGTGCCTGCCGAACCTTAAAAACCGGTCGGCTTCAGAGAGCCATTTTTTATATCAGGTTCATCAGCAGGCCGATATGCCGTTCATGTCATCAATTATCTGTCGTCGCAAAACCAGATGGTAACTGCTTAACTTACTGAGCTAACGCAGTTTTTCGTTGGCTCTTTTATTTAATGAACACCGTCTGATGTGCCGTAACGGCCCAGGCTATTCGTGCCAGTTTATTCGCCAGCGCGTACGCCACAACGTTCGAGTGATGGCGGGCAAGCTGCCTGTTCACCCACTCTGCCAGACGCCCTGGATTATGCTCCAGCCGCTGCATAAAGACCCTGGCACACTGTACCAGCAGCCGCCTCAGATTTTTATCACCCCGCTTGCTGATGCCCATCAGTGTCGTTTTTCCACCCGTGCTGTACTGGCGGGGAACCAGCCCTGTTGAAGCCGCAAAGTCACGGCTGCTGGCATAGTTTTTACCGTCCCCCAGCCGCATGGCTAACAGACTCGCCGTTACCGGCCCAACGCCAGGAATGGTCAGCAGGCGTTGCGCGGTTTCATCTTCCACCAGATGCGTTTTCAGTTCCTTATCGACTTCCTCAATTTCTCCGCTGAGGTAAACATAATGACTGTGGAGTCTGCTCAGAACCCTTGCCAGATAAGGCGGAAAGTCATTTTCTTCCAGCACAGCGGCCAGACGTCGTATCACGGCAATACCGCGCGGCAGACTGACGCCGAACTCCAGCAAAAAAGCGTGCATCTGATTGGTGGTTTTAACGCGTTGCCGTATCAGTGAGTCTCTGACGCGATGGAGGGCGGCCATCGCCTGTTGGTCTTCTGTGCGGGGGGGCACAAAGCGCATGGAGGGCCGGGAAGCTGCCTCGCAGATAGCTTCAGCATCGACAAAATCGTTCTTGTTACTCTTAACAAAAGGACGGACGAACTGCGGAGAAATCAGCTTTGCCTCATGGCCTAAATCAGCGATCCGGCGAGCCATAAAGTGCGCCCCACCGCAGGACTCCATCACTACGGTTGCAGCCTTGCAGGAACCGAGAAAATTAATAAGCTGAGTGCGGGAAAACTTCTTACGCAGCAGGGCGTTACCCTGCCTGTCCTGACAGTGGACATGGAAGGAATGTTTACCGAGATCGATACCAATAAGCGTAACGTTTTGCATGATGGTTCCCTCTAAAATAAAATACCCTGCTAGCGTACCTCTCACAGGGTGGGGGTGACCATCTCATTAACCGAGCTGACTGCGGTGTCTTGAATGCGCTATCTGAGAAATATTTTTGAGCTGATCCACGACCGGTTGAGTAGACCGCGGGAACTGCCCCCGCAGCCTCTCGCAGAACGGTACGTGAGCCTCTCGACTCATACCGCTCCCATCAAGCAAACGTGCCTGTCATTCCTGCCCGCCAATGGGCAAACAACCCCTGATGCTGCTTTGCAATCCTTTGAAGCCGTTTTGAAGCCTGGGTTTTATGCCTGCTCAGTGCCTTGTACTTTCGTCTGGCCCAGCGCACTAATGCTTTGTTGAGTTGCCTGAATACCTTATACAGCTCTGAACGACAAAATTGACCATAATAGCTCAACCATCCACTTATCATGGGATTTAGCCAGTTTGCCATCTGTGTTAAGTTCAGTTCTGTCCGCATTCGGATCCTCAACTTGCGAATTTTGAATCTCATGGCCTTTTGCGGTTCTTCACCCATCTTGGCCTGAATGTGTATCCAAGGAAATCGAAACTGATGTGTTCATACCTGCCCTTTCGGTCCCCATCCTTGCAGTAGGCAATCCGGGTTTTGTCCGGGTGCAGTTCCAGTCCACACTCACTGAAACGTCGCTCCAGTATTTTCCGTATTTCTCTGGCCTGAGCTTCATTCTGACAGTGAACCAGACCATCATCAGCATAACGACACCACTTCAGCCGGGGATGATGCTTTTGCATCCACTTGTCGAACACATAATGCAGGAACAGATTTGCCAGCACCGGGCTGATAACTCCTCCCTGTGGGGTGCCTTTCTCCCGGAATAACACCTCACCATGGCATTTCATCGGTGCAGTTAGCCAGCGTTCGATGTACAGACAGATCCACGGTCTGTTTGTGTGTTTCCTCACGGATTTCATGAGTAAATCATGAGGAATATTGTCAAACAAGCCCTTGATATCGAACTCCAATATCCAATCTTGCTGCCAGCATCGCTGCCTTGTTACTCTGATGGCTTCAATTGCCGATTTATTCGGTCGGTAGCCATAAGAATCCGGCAGAAAATGAGGCTCAACAAGCGGTTCGAAATGAAGCCTGACCACCATTTGCGCCACGCGATCCGCAACCGTGGGAATACCCAGCAGACGTTCACCTCCCGACTTCTTGGGAATAGCGACACCTTTCACCGGGGGCGGATAATAACTGCCCGATGATAAGCGGTTCCAGAGTTTGTACAGATTATCTTTCAGATTGGATTCAAAATCCGCGAGGGTTTGACCCTCCACGCCTGCCCCACCTTGATTGGTTTTAACCAATAACCAAGCTCGGTACACAGCCCTTTTCTCAATGACAAACGGTTTTGCCTTAACCTCCGTATCTCCTCCTGCCTGACAGTTGGATACCGGGTAAGGCTGCCTGACGTGACCCCTTCGCTCCACATTCATTACAAATATTTCCTCACTACTACGAGTCACTCCGCCCCCCTATCACCCATCGGTACTCTCATACTTGTCAATTTAGTGACTTGCATTTCTCCCTTGACATCGTGATGACGGGTTCCCGCAGTTCCCAGAAAAAGCCCGATACAAAGTCACGCCCACTCTACGCCAGACACCACCTGCGCAGCATTCGGAATTCACTCACAGATTTATCCCGGAAGATAGAAACGCCCCCGGTTTTGATGTCAAATCTCTTCTTTACGACGCGTCCACATGGGTTCGGTTTTACTCGTCTCTTTGTACCCTACCTGCCGAACTATTGTTCGCGCTTTGACCTCAACGCTCACGACCACCGCTCTTTACGGCAGCCGCTTGAGGGGGTTTGAAGCCGGCTTCCGACAGCGGACTTCGGTGGGCCTGCCACCCTCTCCTCCTGAGCTTATGCTACATACTGGCTGCGTTCCCTATGTTGCCAGTTTATATGCCTGCGGCACACTTTATATCAAAAATTGCCTTCTTAACAACAGCTTATCCCAGAGAGATAACGCTTTTGCCTTCATGTTACTACGGACATGAGTGATTAACGTTATTCCTTCTGCTTCCAGTTCATCGCACAAGGCCTGTGACAAACGCCATACAAACACCCTGTTAACCCTTGTACCCGCGCTTTGACGGGATGACGATCATCTTTATTTCCTGAGGTCAACTTAACCGCCAAAAGTTCACCACAATCATTGATAACCCGATGAAGTTTAAAGCCATAAAACCAGCCGGTACTGGTTTTCCCCCGCTGTGCGACGCCCTGAAATACGCGATGACGGGGAATACGGAGGTTGTGACAAACGGCAATTTTAGTTGAATCAATAAAAGCGAGCCCCTGGGTTTCCGCCTTGCGTGACGAAAGAAAAGCACAGCACAGAGGGGAATGAGCGCCCTTTGCTTCAAGGTTAACATCCGGGTGTAGCTGACCAACTTGGGAAAATCGGCCTTAAGATAGTGTTTGACATGCTGAATATAAAACGTTTTAAAATCACGATAATGGCTCATATGGAATAAAATGAGGAGCGTCATGACTTCACTGAGAGAAAGGGAAGCTTCGCGGCGACGTTTGAGCAAGCCATTTTCAATTAACTGTTGATGCCAGAGAGGAATAAATTTTTGGCAAAAGTCATCGACGCAGCAGTAAAGTTCTTCTAAATTAGACATGCCTGAGGATCTCCACGATTTTGTTTTATCTAGCAAAAACTTTGATCGTGCCTCAGGCACTTAGTTCCCTTCTTAAGCAAACCTCAGGTTACATGTAGTAAAGCCCGACTTACCTAAAGGCCAAGCAACTCATATCCTCAGACACACTTTTGCCAGTCACTTCATGATGAATAGAGGGAATATAATTGCATTACAACAGATATTAGGGCACGCCAGCATAATCCAAACAATGGTCTATGCACACCTTGCCCCAGACTATCTTGCAACATGCCATTACATTAAATCCACTGAATGGAGGCATAGAAATTTAGCAATAACAAGCAACCGTAGCACTCAAAAGTGTCCACACTTAAGAATTTCCGTGCTACTTACAGTTGCTTATAAAATTTTTATCTGGTTGATTTTAAAGTGAATTAATCTTAGCCAGATAAAGAAATCCCGCCAAAAGGCGGGGAAAAAGACAGGGATGGTGTTTGTTTTCCAAACATAACACATTGTAATAAAAGGATTTATTTAAGTAAGTGTCCACACCTTGACCACATCGACATAAGCCCTGATTTTTTGGGGCTTCCACCCCATTAAGTGTGGGCCGGACCGTAAACTTTAACTTTGGCTGATGAAAGCTAGCCATCCTTTTCTCCTACCCCAGTTCACTATTGAACATAGTACCGGATGAAAAACAAGCACATCGTCAATAATCTGAATTGCAGTCAATAAAAATATCTATCAACTATAATTTCCCATAAGTAGCATGTTATGATAGGATATCTTCATCGAACACTAGTAACGAACTATTGACCGTTAAAATTGTTCGTTTACACTGTTAGATATCTGACCTAACACATATACTAGGGTAGGAACTATTATTTTAGAGGGCTGATTAATTAAATGGCTATTAGATATCGCCCGCGTATCGGTGAAATATTAGAATGTGACTTTGGTTTACCGGCACAACCAGACCATTTTAATGGTCGCATCCCACCTGAGATGGTAAAAAAAAGAATGGTTGTAATCATGAATGCCCGTTTGTGTAGCAATGGTTATCTCGTTGTTCCGATTTCTTCAACTTTGAACAACGATGGTATTGCTCGCGGTTATCATGTCGAATTAGATCAATCTATTTTTCAAATAACTAATTTTTATGATCGCCGTAGACGCTGGGCGTTAGTTCATCATATGCAGATAGTAAACACAAACAGACTCTTTAAATTAAGAGATAATAAACAAACATTTCAGCAATATTTGACGCGTGAAGATGTTGAAAAGATACAACGTGCAATAATCAAAATCATCGGCGCATCAGGTCTCATGAGTAAATCTGAAAGTTGACTTTTGGGATTCTATCAACTAAAGTATGATTATTCCCCATGAGGGCTTTGTTAAAAATTTCTCCCGCAAAGGGCTTAAAACCCCTCATATATGTCTGAGGGGTTTTTGATTTAGTAGTCTATATCCGCCTTATACGATTATGTACGGCTTGATAATTTTCCCATCAAAATAAGCTCGCCATCAACTGACAATTCGTGTAGTTTACTAGCGACATCAATGAGACAACGACTA
Source organism: Photorhabdus thracensis (assembly GCF_001010285.1). Classification (GTDB taxonomy): domain Bacteria; phylum Pseudomonadota; class Gammaproteobacteria; order Enterobacterales; family Enterobacteriaceae; genus Photorhabdus; species Photorhabdus temperata. The sequence continues at coordinate 1,753,303 of NZ_CP011104.1, forward strand.
AGTGGCAAAAGTAAAAGCTGGGAAGACTGAACAAAATCTTCTTCATCTGGAAAAAGACAGAAAAATATGTCGAATGCTTCCGCAACTTCTATAACTCGCTCGATTAACTCTGCTAATTCCCGTCCAGTTATGGTACTATTTTTAATAGTCATATAAACACTTCCTCAAAGTGCTGTTTATGTGATCAGAGGGCACAGCGCTTGCCCGCGTTGTGTCCCTCGCCTGCTTTCTATTTATAAGGTGTTTTTCAACTCCTCATATGTAAAAAATTTAATAAAATTCCATGTCTGATCATCAATCGTGATAGTCTCATTCCCAACTATCACACTGTTAATAGATTTGTAAATCTTCTCAACTCTATTTTTTAAATTAACATCAAGTAATAAGTAATATACTTGGTCAAATTGTTTGCTTTGCTGCTGTTCGATGTATTGTCCCAATATCTTACGATAGTGTTCAAGGCTCTTAATTGTACGTTCAACTTTAACCGCAATTTTATTGATGGATTTAGATGTAATAATATAACCATCAGGAGTTTCAGGCTTTTTCTTTTTAGTACTATATATCGATAACCATTGATGCCCCTTAGTCTCAACAATTATTCGAATCAACTGTATGTCAAGCTTATGCCTAAGAACTGAGATTGTGGTCTTAGATGGATGGAATATACGAATGTCTGCAATATTATCGTTCTCATCCATAGCAAGCCCTGCCCCATGTGGGGTCAAACCGTATATGTTGATTTTGCCCGTACCAAGATCACAGGAATATACACAAATTACACCTTCGGCTACTAGTTTCCTCAACAGAGTATAAACAGGGCTGATTGTTTTGAACTTTAACACACCTTTTAAAACATCCGCTGTAGTGAACGTTTCTGATTTGAGAAAACAAAGTACATCATTTATTTTCTTGTTTTTTCTTTGATTTCTAAGCGTGTAGTCATTAATCAAATTCATAATTAGGCCGTTACTCAGTCAGTAATCTAACAGTATAAACGAACAATTTTAACGGTCAATAGTTCGTTACTAGTGTTCGATAAAGATAGCCTATCATAACATGCTACTTATGGGAAATTATAGTTAGCAGGTCTGAATTGCAGCCTGATTTGTAATAACGATGATCTTCGATATGAAAATCATAAATCGCTGTTAACTATCAGAACTAACTGGCACATCATGTTCGAATTTAAAAATGGTGATGCTTATACTTTAAACTTGGAGGATTATCACTAACGAGACAGGCTATTGTTTCTCATCCGGGCATTATGGTATCTAACATGCTGGTGTCCACATACAACCCATAACATATTGAAAATAAATATACTTTTTCTATCATCGTCCACCCAATGTCCACATTGACGACAAAGCCCCTTAAACGGGGCTTTCACCACAAATTACTTTCATAAGAAATACTTAATTAAAATTTAACCATCACCTTAACAGATCTATCAATCCCACATACTGTAGGCTTTTTCATTTATCAAGGCCGAACAGGAAAGTATCCTCGATAAGTCACTATTGCAGTATCTGTTATCGCTGGGGTGGTTGAGTAGACCCCAACAACCCCAAACAGCAATAAAAACAAGTTTTGTCACTGTCCGGCATTATCTATTTTATTGAAGTTCCCGCTCAAGCAGCTGAACTATGAACTGGTTCTTTGAGACTGCGTGTGATATCGTCGCCGCAGTCAAGCGAGCTTCCAGCCAGCCAGGATAACGAAGAGTAAAAGATTTTAGCTTGCCCTCTTCCTTGAATGGGTTAATTCCCTCTTCCTCGCACGTTTCTATATATTCAGCCAGTGAAATTTGTCCCTCTTTTTCAAGCCCGTCAATACTGTTTGATACGAAATCACAATATCCAGTGACATCCAGAAACTTGCCGCGAAAGGCCCTAATTTCTGCTTCGTAGATAACAGAAGCGGGATGGCCGTCGATAGTCATAATGTTGTTGCTTTTAATCATGTTCGACCCCTATTACATTTTCGAACCACTCACGAAGGCCATTTACTGCGCCTTTATCCATTACGTTACCAGGATGAGGTTGATGAGTCTGATAGACTGAGCCCATGAGGATAAACTTCCGGCGTGATCCATTGCCGTTCTTGATCTTCCCCCCCAGTTTGTTAATCAGGCTGACTACATCATCCCATTTTATGCCGGATTTCGGCGGGATGGTCAGCACATCCGCAAGGGTCTTGCGGTGCTTTGAGCTCAGCTCTTTAACCTTAATCATCATTCATCCCATTGACGTCATTTGATGATATCATTCTATTTTGGTCCCATTATGATGTCAAACAATGACGTCGTTTTTCGCTTCTTAAGTTTGTTAATTGGGGCTTGAGTTGAGTAGACCCGCCGGTTACCCGGACGGACCCCTCCTTAGAACCGGACGTGCGGAACTACCGCATCCGGCTCCCAACAGATCAGAACCCCCACACATATTCAGCGAGCCCTGAATATTGATCGGGTTTTCCATTTCGTTGGATAACCCATCATTTTCAGGATCAGATTCAGCTTTTTCCACGTCAGTTGGCGACGACCACCTTTACGGTTGAACCATCTTCATTTATCAAGGCCGAACAGGAAAGTACCCTCGATAAGTCACTATTGCAGTATCTGTTATCGCTGGGGTAGGAGCATATCAACCTAGCTGGGGATTACCTCTGGCGCAACAGCATAGACCACTACGACCACTGTTGCCGAATTAACGTGCTTTATTTTCCGAATCCTGAGATGTCCCTTAAATGTGCGTAATTGGTACTTACCTAGCAAATTCTTTAGCAAAGTTACCAAACACTATAATATTCTTTAATAGCTAAATGATTTTTGTTAAGTAAGTTTTGACAAAAAAAACATTAAGAAATGTTACATATATCGTCAACTACACCTTTAATAACTGACGGTTAATTTTATGATTAACAAACGCTTAAAAGCCGCTCGTTTGCGTGCAAAGATCACGCAAGAAAAACTAGGGATTGCGGCTGGCATAGATGAAAAGTCAGCACGAGCGAGAGTATCACAGTATGAAAATGGAACTCATCAGCCAACCTTTGAAACAATGTGTGCGTTTTCCAAGGTATTAAACGTTCCTGAATGCTATTTTTATATTGTAGATGATGATTTTTCTGATGTTGTTTTGTCTATTCATCAGATTTTAGTGAATTACAAACACACTTCTAAAAATTGAATACTGTTTAAGATAGCACTGACACCCAATAATGGCGCTAACCGTACCCAGCGCCATTGGCTTGAGTTCACCCTTTTCTACCTTCCACGCGATGGCCAAATATCAGATGGATGTAACCCCAGTTCGGTAGCAATCAGATTTTCTCCTTTTGGCCACGGGCGATATAGTGCGTTACTTAATGTGGATGACGCTAATCCCGCTTTACGTGATACGGCTGAAAGATTTGTTCCCTGTTTCTTTAGAGCTGCAATAATATCTGCTGGATGCCAGTCACCAGAGATTGTTTTATTCATGATAGTCTTCCTTTCGATTCCTTTAATTTTTCTGCTAAGAATTCCTTAACACGATTCATGTTAAGAGATGCTAAACATTCCGTCAACATTCTTAAAGAAAATATATGTGACTATCGTTAATGATTTGACTTTACATGTTCATAGCTAAAATAACGTGCTCAAGTATCAAAAGTATTCGTTTTTGGTAACTAATCTTCATGCCACTTCACCTTGCCAAAAAATTTATACACAAGCCATTTTTGCAAAAACAAACCAGATTAAATAAAATATATAGCAATTAAATCTTTAATTATCATAAATAACAAATTAAACATTAAGACTATTGTTAAGTAAGTTTTGACAAAAAAAGTACTAAGAAGTGTTAAATATATCGTCAGCTACATGTCTAATAACTGACGGTTAACTTTATGATTAACAAACGTTTAAAAGCAGCTCGTTTACGTGCAAATATCACGCAAGAAAAACTCGGAATTGCGGCTGGCATAGATGAAAAGTCAGCACGAGCGAGAGTGTCACAGTATGAAAATGGAACTCATCAGCCAACCTTTGAAACAATGTGTGCGTTCTCCAAGGTGTTAAACGTTCCTGAATGCTATTTTTATATCGTAGATGATGATTTTTCTGATGTTGTTTTGGCTATTCATCAGATTTTAGTGAATTACAGACACGCGCCTGAAAATTGAATATAGTTTAAGGCGACTATGGGATAAATCCTTTCCCCACCACACCGAAGCCCCTCAGAAAAAATATTTTTCACATAAAAAAAGCGCACCACGATGAATAATGGAACGCTTTTTTTAATTATTTACTCATCGACAACTATTCGATCAGAATACCAGCACGGTCTGCTGTCCACTATCAGGATGCGGCGGAACTGCTTCAATCAATGTCGGCTTGGTGACGAACCGCACAAAGGTTTCATAACTAACAAACGTTGAGCCACAATTAATATTCTGGCACTGGTTGTAACGTTCCTTAGTTTGGGGCGTGTGTTCAAAACTGCTACGGGTGTGGGCGGCATGACCGCATAAGGGGCATCTCATCATAACGCGAGTACCTCAACAAACAGGTTGCCATAGCTGAAACTGGCACTAAAGCAACTATATCATATCTGAATCAGAAATTTTCACTTCCAATTGCAAGGATGACGTTAATCCACTGTCATTCAGGGTGTGTGTGTGTGACAGTTACCAGCGTCCAGTCTGCCGCGTCGATTTCGGTCTTGAAGCCACTCCCCCTGACTTTCATTTCAGGGAACAGCTCTGGCCTTCCCTTCGCCAGTCGAATAGAGAATGACGCCACACCACGCTGAATTTTCTCCCATTCTGCTTCAGCTGCACGTTCGGCATTGGCCTTGTTAGCATAGATGTGCTTCATCACAAAAACGTTACCCTCACTGCCAACCAGATAATGGTCCTGTTTTTTCTTTTCTTGCTGCGGATTAGTCTTACTTCGCTTGCGTTTGACAGTGATGTTCTCTTTTTTCCTCGGATTACGAGTATTAAGCCAACTGGCGGAAACGCCGGTGTAAGCGCCCCGGTCAGCCAGTGAAAAACGGTGACCGTCTCCAGACTGCCGGGTAATGATAACCGAAGGCAGGGACTGCCCGCTGGCAGCTTTGTTCTGCCCCTGTCGGATAAAAAGCAAATAGCCATTCTTGATAGTGGCAATGGCACCCTCCTGTTTTGCCAACCGGGTTAGAAAATTGCCGTCGGATTCGTTGGTCTGGTCAATATGACTGAGGGTGATGCTGGCTAGCATTTTGTCCACTTTCGGCGTCAAATCGTTACGCACGGCAATAGTGTGTACAATATCGCTGATCTTTTTCTGGTGATAAGCCACCTCGCGATTGATATTAAGCGTCGCCCGAAAATCTGCACTGCGGGCACGAATGATTATCTTGTCCGGCACACCACTGTATTCGATTTCATCCACAATAAATTTGCCTTTGTGGATCAGTGGTTCCCCCTGCCAGCCCAGATGCAGAGATAACTCCGTCCCACGACGCGGCAGAGATAACAGACCATCGCTATCATCCAGTTCAATATCCAACTGGTCAGCCTCAAAACCCCGATTGTCGGTTAGATTCAGGGAAATCAACCGTGACTGAATGCGGGCATTGACATTTTTGTCACCAGCACTGAGAACATACACAGGTGTATTAGTTTTGCCGGTTACCCAATCTAGTTTTAGCATATCAGGTAAAGAAATCATGAAAATAGCCCACCCAATTTGTGTGTGACACGAGTTTTCAAGTCAGTCATTTGGGTGCGAAGGTCGCCGAACATCTCCCCTAAATTGTCATCCACACGGCGCAACGTGACGGTAAAGTCAATTTTACGGGCGGTACCGTCGGTAAAAAATTCACTTTTGGTCTGGTCGATGCTTGCAATGATAAACATGCCGTAAATCGTGCCGCTACCATCCAGAAATGACCATGCCTTGCCACTCTCAGCCATCAATTGCAGAGCCAGCAAGGACAACCGGCCTCCGGTGATTTCAGGGTACAGGGCACCGGACAGCGTGATAGTATCGTTGTTCGGTCCCATAAACTGACATGTCGGACAAGCACCTACCCGATTGTTAAATCCATAGCGCCATGATTGTTGGTGTTGCAGGCTCTGGTATGGCGTGGTTTTCAGCATAAAGACAAATAAGCCGAGTGCGGCCATCATGAATAAAAGTCCTCGCTATCAGAAAATGAGCTACGGGCGCGGGCGCGTTGTTGTTGCTCGCGGCGATCCAGTTCACGTGCCACCGCCTGCGCAATATCCTGTGCGGATTGTGCAGGGACGGCGTGTATATGAATTTCATAAACAGATCGTCTGTTGTCCTGGATCTGGTTAGCAACTGAAACAACCGATGTCTGATACTGTGACGCGGGCAAACTGTATGGATGCAACGGAGCATTTTGGGCGCTGACTGGCGAGACTGCCCCTACAGATAGGGCCGCGATTGTCGCCAATGCAGCCGTTTGACGGCGACTAGTGACACGAGCAGGACCGTTAATGATCTCCGGGCCATATTCGCCCACGATACCAATCTTGCCCGTCGGGATGTAACCACCTTTATCGAATCCACCCGCCAGTATGCCGCTAATCGGACTGGTAGCCTCCTTATAAGCATTCAATGCCGCCTTTTGCCTGGGATCTTGGTTTTCTTCCTGCATAAAGTCAGGAGTCAAGGCGTCTTTAACCATCTTGCCCAGTTCGGAGAATTTCTTTTTCAGGGATTCCCATTTTTCCTCAATGCCTGCCTTAAGATTTTCGACAAACTCACCGCCAATCTTCTTAAATTCGGACGGAATTTTTTTCGTGTCAGCGACCAGCTCATTCCATTTGGCTAATGCCCGCTGTTTGATGTTTTCCCATGTGGTGGAAACAGAGTTCGAAATGTTGTTCCATAAGTTCTGGAACCACGGGCCGAGTTTATCCCAATATTGCCAGATCAAATAAGCGCCCACAGCAATCAAACCGATAACCGCTAAAATGGGATTTGTCCACATAACATGCCCCAGCCACATCGCCATTTTCCCAATATAGGAAAACACGTTACCAAGACGCAGCATTGAACCTGCTCCCTTGATACCCAACACTGACAGGCCAAATTTAACGATTGCCAGTGGTCCCAACAGGGCAACCAATGCCAGCGTAACCGCACCAAAAACCGTCAACATAATACCCAGCCCGATACTCACCATCGTTAACGTTTTGGTCAGTTCAGGGTTGGCCTTCATCCACTCACCCGTTTTACTGATAATTTTGGTGATACGCTGGGTGATCCCACGCAAGGGACTGTTCACACCGCCAAAGATTTGAATACCGATATCTTCCCACGCCGATGACAGACTTTTCAGGTCGCCGTCAAGGTTATTAGTCATAGTATCAGCGACTTTCTTAGCCTCACCTTGGGCGTTCTTCAATTCTTTGATGAGTTTCTGCAATTCCCCCGTACCGGCTCTTTCAGCCAATACCGACAGAGCGGAAAAGGCTTCCTCCCCGGCAATAGCTTTGAAAATGCCGGCACGCTGAGCGTTACCCATTTTAGTCGTTTTCTTGTCCAGCTCAGTCAGGATATCCGGCAAGGCGCGGAGATTACCCTTGGCATCCTTAGTCTGAATGTTCAGTTTTGCCAACGCTTTCGCTGCGGTGGCGGGCGGTTCAGCCAGTCGTCCTAAAATGGATCTTAGGGAGGTACCCGCCATACTACCCTGAATACCGGCATCACCGAGTTTACCCGTCGCCGCAGCGGCGGTTTCAATATCAACCCCTAAGCCTGCCGCTACAGGGGCAACATACTTCATGGTGTCACCCAGCATCATCAGATTAGTGTTAGAACGAGTAAAGGCACCCACTAGTACGTCACTCACCCGTTCCATTTCTTCGGATTTCAGCTTAAAACCCGTCAGGATATTGGAACCAATGTCCGCCGTAGCGGCCAAATCGGTATCACCCGCCAATGACATCGCCAATGTACCAGGCATGGCTGATCGTATCTGGTCTGGAGTAAAGCCGGCCATTGCATAAAAACTCTGTCCCTGCGCGACCTGATTGGCGGTGAATGCCGTTGTCGCGCCTAAGTGCCGCGCCTGCTCCTGCAATTTTTTTAGTTCGGGAGAATGCTTATCCAGACGGGTCAGTGACTGCACCTTAGACATCCCCACGTCAAAGTCATAACCCGGCATCATCACCCGTTTAGCGCCATAGAGCGCACCAACACCCGCTGCCGTTGCCGCAACACCGGTTGCCGTCATTTGGTTACGCACATCTTTCATTTTTTGGTAGCGAGAGCGGGCATTCGCCAACCGTTGTTCCTGCTGCCTCAGACGCCCAAGCTGCTGCTCCTGTTGCTGGAGCATACTGGTTGTGTGGTTGATGTCCGCGTTTATCCGTCTCTGCGCCTGTCCAAGCTGGTTAGTTGAGATACCGCTGGCGCGCAAGGCATCACGCTGACGTTGCAGGGACTGACTCAGGGATTGATTTTTTTCCTCGAACTGCCTGGCTGCGTTTTTTGCCCGCTGTAGCTGGTTGATTTGGGCCTGTGTCGGGTTTTGGCTGGCGTTGATTTCACGGGTCAGTGCCGCTACTCGTTCGGTGGCACTGCGGTAAGCCTGCCGGGTTTCAGTCAGTTGGCGCTTGGTCTTGCGAAAACCATCAATCCGTCCGGCCTGCTGGTTCAGTTCCCGGAGTTGCTGGCGCGACTGGCGAAGGGCTTCAGCCAGCCGTTTGTTAGAAGCCTGCGCACTCTTGAAAGGACGGGTAATTTTATCAACGGCATTCAGGATAACTTGCAGGCGTAAGTTTCGGTCACTCATTATCGGCCCCATTCCGTTTCATGGCCCGGTAACGCCATGCCAACAATTCAGGTAGGCCCATCTCAGTTGTCACAGCAGGCGGCCAATGAAACACGGTGGCAATATCTGCCACCAGTTCATCAACGGTTATTGATGCTGGAAATCGGACTTCACCGACTTCGGCAACAAAAAATTAACCACCTCAATGCAGAGGTTAATCAGATCGCCGGGCGACATCAGCAACAAATCATTTTTAGTCAGTGCTGGCGCGGTGACACGAGGCAAAACCAACATCATAGAATCGACGTCCATTTCCATCAGGGCCTGCAAACGAGCACCACGCAGTGCGCCACTGTTGGGCTTACGCACAACGACGTCGCTGATAGTGGTTGCACCACGAGTAATAGGTTCTTCCAGTGTCACTGTAGCGTGTTCCTGCTGGGCAACAGGGGTTTGTTCAATCATGGTGAATGTTCCTATGGTGATTTATAGATGATAAGCGTTCAATTGTTACAAACCGATGGCGCGTCGGTGGGCTTCCAGACGGTCAGCACCACCAACGATTTCCACCATATTAACGGTGTCGATTTCGATCAGGACTTCTCCGTCCCACGTCAGTTTGAAGTAGGTGTTTTTGGCGCTGACTTTGGTCTGGCTGTTATCGCCCTGTTTATAGCTGCCGTGGTCAAACTCCGAAAAGCGGCCACGCATCACGACTTCGACCGCAATCACTTCCCTGGTATCATCACGCTGAAAGGAGCCGTTAAAGCGCAGAGAAACACCGTCCACTTTCTCAATGCCCCATTGGCGGTAAAGTTGGGCTTCCACGCCGACCAAGGTAAATTCGGTATCCAGTGCGCCATCATCCAGCCCCAAGTCCACCGAGGCGGTACCATTCATGCCACCGCCGCGATAGGCTTCGAGCTTACGGCTCAGTTTAGGAAGCGTCATTTCTTCCACAACACCGATGTAATTATTGCCATCATTGAATAAATTCAGATATTTGAGTTTACGAGGTAATGCCATGAGTAGCCCCTTAGCTGTTAATGCTGTTTGCGAAATTCATCAGGTACTGGTCAGTGATTCGCTGGTGCAACAGCAGGTTTTCCAATGGCGGGATCGGCGTGTAGTTGTAATCGATGAACAGCTTGCCCGCTTTCAGGGTGTCCTTGGTGTTAGCGCTTTCGTCATACCAACACTGGCCGTCAATCAGGTAACCATTGGATTTCAGTTCACGCAGCTTGGCATTAATACCTTCGATAATGTCGCGTACCAGTGAAGGTGTCAGTGGCTTGTCAATCGCCCACATATGCGCATCAGCCATCGTGTCGGCCAGTACCTGCGCCGTGCGTGTGTAACTTTCGAACTGAAACAGTGGATCATCCGAACAGGTGCGGGAACCCCAGAAGCGAAAACCGTCCTTGCGGATCAAGGTCGTAACGGCGCTCTGGTTAAGTAGGTTGGCATCGGTGGCAACATCTTGCAAATCCCAAAAAACATCGGCAGAAATCCCTGTCACACCATTAACACCAACGTTGGACAGGGTTTTATGCCAGCCAGTTTCCTCGTCGATTTTGGCACGCAGGCCCAACGCACGAGCAGTTGCGTATGCAATAGACTCGCTATTTTTGACCGTATCCCAACTGAGGAAGTCCGGCCAAATCAACATCAGTTCGCGCTGGTTAAAGTTGTTGCGGTAGTTGATAGCCTCTGAGATGGTCTTGCAGCCATAGGCGTTGACATAAGCCATTGCCCGCAATTTCTGGGCAATACCCGCGAGAGCCGCCGCAACAGGTTGGGTATCGTGACCGGGTATACCTAGAATGCGTGGTTTAACACCGAGCTGACCTTGTGCCGCAGGCAGCGCCTGCATTCCCATTTTTTTACCTTCGTCGGTAACACCGCCAATGATATTCGACGTGGTTTCGACTTCGGTTTCCCCTTTGAGCCACACGCACAACAACAGTCACGGGTTTGGACTGGTCGGCAATCGCTCGCAGAGCATGGGACAGTGTGCCCGTTTTTCCAGCCTTACTACTGGCAGTCAGAACGTCGGTTAACAAGACTGGCATGTTCAAGGGAAAAGTTTTGGTGTCAGCATCATCCGCTGTGCAGACTAGCCCGACAATAGCAGTGCTGACAGTGGTAATAGTGCGCGTGCCCTCGTTGATTTCCTGCACGCGGACACCATGATGATAATCTTGTGCCATAGCGAAAGACTCCCGTAATGATGATTTCGCTATGGTGATCGCTGTGACAATAAAATTCAGTTGATTGGGTAAGTATCAGGGATAGCACAAAGTGGAGGATATAAAAAGAGTATTAGAGATGTTCATCCTTGAGTAATCAAAAGACTCATGCCGCGCACGATAAATGAAGCGACAATTCTTGTAACTTTGCACAGAATTGTATAAAATTTTATACAATCAGGTAAGGAAGGGAAACTATGACGAAAATCAGGAGCGGTACAGAGAAAGAAATTGCCTGGATTGGCTCTTCTTATGAAGATTTGTTAGCCTTCCCTACAGATGCACGTAAAGACGCAGGCTATCAGCTTCATAGAATACAGCATGGAATAGATCCTGAAGATTGGAAACCCTTTTCTGACATCGGTTCTGGCGTAAAAGAAATACGGCTAAGAGACAATACAGGTATTTATCGTATTATGTATGTTGCTAAATTCGATGAAGCTATTTATGTATTGCATAGTTTTCAGAAAAAAACTCAACAAACGAGTAAACATGATAAGGATATCGCTAAAGTACGATACAACGCAGTTATCCAGCAGCGGAGAAATATCAAATGACCACTAAAATTGACACTGAAATTCGTAGGGTAACTCCAGCCGGGCATAATATATTTTCTGAGTTAGGTTTTACTGAGCAAGAGGCTCAGCAACTTCATGCAACCTCTTTACGAGAAATAGAAAACACATTGCAAATCAAAGAACGGTTAATGGAAGAAATTACTTTATGGATTGCAGATAAAAAAATGAAACAAACTGAAGTAGCAACGGTGTTGCACATTTCTCGACCAAGAGTATCTGATGTTGTGAATAAAAAGGTAAGTAAATTCACCATTGACGCATTGGTTAATATGTTAACCCGTATAGGAAAACCTGTTCAGATTACGGTAGGCTAAGACCCACACATAAAGGTGTTAGAGCAATTCAAAACAAGAGGCACCTAGAATGGGTGCTTCTTGGCATTTCACAAGATTCAACCTTTCGGTTCAATACCTCGTTCCCGTAGTTCTTTACGCAAAATCCGCTTAATCCATATAGCTGAAAAAGTCGACCTCATGACCTCATAAACCAGCACCCACGCCAACCTAGAGCGGAACGTTTATCTGCGCAAAAGGAGCGCAGATAGCCCCAATTGTAGTGTTAGCCGAGTAAAACGTGTATAGACACTGCACAACACGGAGTATAAAAAACAATTTCAGGGATATTAAAACCCTAATTGTTCTACCACATGATTAACTATGTGAATCCCTCTTTAGCTACGCTATCTGATGAAACTGGTATAGATAGAAAGTTATCAGCATATTGAGGAATATCTTCTTGGGATTCTTTTTATGAGAACACTTGGCTCTAATGATAACAAATGTGCTATATGAACAAATTCCACAACATCCAATCTTCTTTCACCATTCTCAACTTTCGCAATAAACGATTGAGGGCGATCTAGCGCTTGAGCTAAATTCTCTTGAGTGACTCCCTTTGCTATACGAGCCTCACGGAGTGCTTTGATAACTACTTGATATTCATCAGAGTAAATTGAAACCATATATTCAATCCTACTAAACATTTAGGATTAAATATCAATCGATTGTTGATTTATACCAAAATGGGATTTTTTATTTTATAAGCTCTGATCGTTTTAACTTGTTAGGTAGTTTTTTGAACAGTATTTTTCCTAAAATTAGTCCATGATCGACAGATAGCAAATGTGCTATATGCACAAATTCAACCACATCCAACCTTCTTTCACCATTTTCAATTTTAGCAATAAATGATTGAGGTCGATCTAAGGCTTGAGCCAAGCTCTTTTGAGTAATACCTTTTTCTATCCTAGCCTTACGAAGAGCGTTTATAACCAGTTGATATTCATATGAATAAATCGATGCCATTTCTTTAACCTTGATTAATATCCCAAAATCGAATATCAATCATTTACTTAAATATCCCAAAACAGGATAATTCATTGCGTTTGTTATATGGAGATATAAAGGAAATGAATAAAAAAGATTGGCATACCGCCGACATTATCGCTGCCTTACGTAAGCTCGGCACTACCTTAGCAGCAGTATCACGTAAGGAGGGACTTAGTTCATCTACGTTAACTAATGCTCTATCACGACCTTGGCCTAAAGGAGAATGGATTATTGCTAACAATCTCGGAGTACATCCCTCAGAAATTTGGCCAAGCCGATATTTTGATGAGAATGGACAACCTATTGAACGAGTTAGCCGAAATAATTCCTCAATGTGATTAATTCCCAACCAAATGGTCTAAGTTCGGTACAATATCGAACCTAGGCCATGTTAGCTGCTTAGACTGTCTAACTATTGGAGCTAGTTTATTGCAACCCTTATTCTATTACTCTGGGTTTTTCAGGCCAATGAATATCTGGTACTAAATTAACATCAACGCGGTTCAGTAATACCCGATATTTTTTCAAAGCGGCTAACAGCGATTTTTCCTCATCACTCGCCATCCCCAAATCTACCGCATCTTGTAACGGGGCTATCTGTTTACCTACCGTGAGCATAAGTTGCTGTTTCTTATGTTCTGCTTGTTGCTGCTGTTCCTGCCTAAGTTGTACCTTACCACTTTCTGATATTATCCATTTTTCACCATCATATTTATGATAAACGGACGGAGCACGTTCAATGAGTACTGGATAACCCTCTTTACTACTGACAATTGATAAACCGCGCGATTGCCCGGCGAGTAATTCATTGTGTTTTTCTGCTGTTATTTCAACGCATTCTTTATAAGCTTCATTATAAAAAGCGCATTCTTTTCTGGAGAAATAAACCATTTATACCCCCCAAAATAATATATGTACAACTCTGTCTGGATTCTCATTATTGTTAGGAGTGCCAGCTTGATATTCAAATGTCGATAGTGTTGCATTACGTACTAATGTGTGACCCGTTGATGTATTGATACTCGACATACTGGCAATATAGCCAAAAAACTTATTTTTAAAAGAAATTGGATAATTAACTTTTACCCATGATTGTTGACTGGATGCAACTTTAACCCATTGAATCATTATTCCCGTATCCCCGCATTGCCACCAACCATTTTCAGATTTTATCGCTGCATTTTGTAGCGCAAGGGTACCGCTTCGCTCTGGAGTTAATATATTGTAACGCCGCCGATTGCTCGGATCGTTGGAATAGATATGCAACAATTTTCCTTCTGAGCCGTTAATTCCTACCACATACCCATCTTTCGATTTGAAACGCAATTCAGGAAAGGGCGTTTTGCTATCAATCAGTAAACTACCAACAGTGGCGCTCTTATCGCTAGAAATATGCAAGAAAATATTATCACTCTCAGATTTAGCATAACTCCCCACATCCCCAGCACTTAAACTCAGATCCCCGGTCAACGCCTTACCGTTGATTTTCCGGTTGCTCGGTACTGCTCCTTTAGCCAATACCACCGTTTCCAACAAATTGAGGTTTTTCACAAAAGCATTTTTGTCAGGAATGTCAGCGCCGTTCCCCTTCCTGGACAATCGACTATTAGCATTGTCATTAGCATCAGTCGCATTCTGGTTTGCCGTGTTTGCCAGTATGTTGACTTCATTCACACGAGAATCGATTTCCCCTTTGGTATACGCCCCAATATCCCCCGCATTCAGTGAAATATCAGAGGAAAGCACCTTCCCGTTCACCTTACGACTAGCAGGCACACGGCCATTAGCGTTATTGTCCGCGACATTTGCCAAGTCATACGCCGCCTTAACCGCCTTCGGGGTTGCCGCGTAGGTTTCACTGCTGCTGTCTACCGCGCTGCTCAAAACAACGACACCTTTATCTTTTAGCGTAGCGTCAGGGTGGTTAGGGTTCTTCACATGAGTTTGAATCGACTCGTCCACATATTCCCGCGTTGCCAGCACCACGGAGGGATCAACTTTCAATGTTACTGTGTCAGTGCTGCTGACAATCAAGACCATACGAATAGTCTGTGTACGCCCAGCGCCTTCCTGTAACTGCGGTTTGTAAGTCTCCGCGCAGTTTCCGACGGCAATCAAAATGCCGTCTTTATCAAACAGGCCAATTTCCCGTATCCACCAACCGCCCTCGTTTTCGGGGATTACCTGCTCGGCAATAATCTGGTTAGTATTCTTGGGATCAACATTTAGCTCATTAATCGCCGCACGACGGCGTTCGTTAACCAGTTTAGTCTGTGCAGTATCTGGTGTCGGCAAGCTTCCGCCACCATCACCAACAGCCATATGGGTGATTTCAATCTTGGTACCCAACGCGGCGGCATTTGCCAGCTTATCCGCGCCCAATTGAGTTAACAGGGCAAAATATTTGGTCCTCATGACTCAATCCTCACATCATCAATAATATGCACTCCAGCCCCTACTACATCAGAGCCAGTGACAGTGATTAATTCCGGGATATAGGGGTAAACGGTTAATACATCACCGCTGTAACTGGTGACTGCGCAATAATTTTCGCCTCCGGTCTCCAACTGAATAGACATACCGACCAAATGCCGTGAAGCGGGTTTAGCATCAAAAATCAACCGCTCTAGTTCTTGATAAGTTTCCGCTGTGATACCGTTTTCCATGACACCAATATCCAACCGGAAAGTGCCGGGGGCATCATTAGTTTGCCACCATTCGATAACACGGATGAGATAACCGAATGGTTCCACCACACGGCGGATAGCGCCTATTGTTCCCTTATGCTGATGAACAAACATCGACGCCTTAATTGACTCGCGTTTAGTACTCTCCGACCAATCCATATCCCAGCGATCAACTGACCACGCCCACGCCAGATAGGGGAGCAATTTCACTGGACACCGCTCAGGACTCCACAAGTCACGAAGGAGAACCGGCACAGCTGACAGACTAGCGAGGGCTTCAGCGGCGGCTACTTCCAGCAGTGATGATCCGACTGGTAACAAGCGGTTATTCATCCGCTCCCCCAATCACTACCTGCGCACGTGTGCAAAAACTTGCTTGAGTTTTATCCAGAATCACATCCTGCGCCGGAGCTTTCAGGTGAACACGCTGAACACCTGGCATATGCAAGACAGCAAAAATGGCACTGCGCACGATATCGCGACCAATCCGGTGTTGCTCGGCAGTGTAACGCGCCAGTCTTTCACGCACAGCCTGCAATATCGGCTCATATTCCGGGGTTGGATACAGGTACAGCACGGCATCAATTTGATAATCGACAATCTCCACAGACTGTACGGTCAGGCGATCAGCCACGGGGCGAACGTCCTCATCATTCAGAGCAGTATTCACGACCGCAATCAATTCATCACTGGCCGCACCGCTCCCCTCACGTGACAAGATACTGACGGTGACACAGGCAGGCGCTGGGCTGATCACCGACGCATCGGCAACCCGCCCGTCAGCACTGCGCGCATGGTATTCATAGGACGCCACCGGGCCAGCGACGCTTAACCCCTCGAACGCTTGCGGAATGCATACCCGAAAATCAGCGTCAGATTCCAGCACCGCAGAGATCGGCGGTATGGCGAGATTATCAGCGGGCTGTAATACCAAACGCTGCACATTGTTATTCGCCCCCAGTTGGTCTAAATCGCTGCCTATGGCATACGCCACCATCGCCGCCCGCGCTGCTTCATTGATGCGCTGACGCAAGAGCAATTCCCGATAGGCGTTTTCCTGCAACAGTTTGGTGATGGGTTCGGATTCCAGCGCCAACGTACGGGTGATAGCATCGCGATGCTCTGGCGGATACAGTGAAATCAGTTTTTCTTTTCGCTCAGCCAGCAGGGTTTCGAAATCCAATAGTTCGACAACCTCCGGCGGCGGTAACTGACTAAGGTCGATGGGCGGCATGGTCACCCCACAGGCACAGAAAAAGCAACCGGGACATTGGATAGCCGATATTGGCCGCTGATATCAACAGTCATGTATCCGGCTTCACCCTGATTGATAGTGATAGCGGTCAGGGTAATGCGGGGTTCCCATCGCTGGATGGCGGTATAGCACGCAGCCATAATTTGCAGACGTAAAGCAGGATTTTGGGGCGCATCAATCAGTTCGGATAACAACGAACCATATTGGCGGCGAGTAATACGGCTACCCATCGGCGTTAGCAAGATATCGCTAACTGACTGGCGAACATGGGCGATATCGCTGATAGCCTCACCCGTCTGTCGATTCATACCAAGGTACATCATGATATGGGGACTCCCGATGTACTGTCACCGGAGCGCACACCGTGGTGTCGGTGCGAATCCACCACAATCCCGTTAGAACTGAATTCACCCCCTACATGGACGATATTGCCGCGCATAGTGCCGCTTTTTCGCACTTCCAGACTGCCCGTAGTCAGATGGTGGGTGCAAATGACGGTGGGTGTATCCAATGTGATCTGATTGCCGGCCACACAAGTGATTTCTGGTGCAGTAACATGTACGGAGGCCGACGCGGTGATCATGGCAGTCTTAATACCTGTGACAGTTAAGGTGCTGGTCTGCGGTTCATATTCCATCACGGCACCATCAGGAAAAGCGATACACACCGCTTCCGGTGATGCCGAAGGGGCCGGAAACTCATCAGAAAAAATCGCAGGCAGTATAAAAGCTGTGGTCAAGTCACCACCAAGGGATAGCAATAAAACCTGTTCATCAATACTGGGCGCCCACCATGTTCGGGAACTTCCCGCTCTGGATGTCAACCAGTGCAACCAGTCGGTTTCAAGATTGCCTGTCATAACCCGGCACATGCCCCGTGTAGTATCTACCTGGGTAATGACGCCGATTCGGATCAGATTGCGCAATCGGCGCAACAGTTCAGTTAATTGTGTGTTCATGCAGACAACAATGTCACCCCAAACCCTCACCTGCACGTCATGAGGTTTGTGTACTGACTGGCACACATCCGTGGATGAGATGGGAAAATATCTGGTCTTCGATATGTTGAATATCGCTCTGTGTCAGTCCCAAAAGTCGCCGCGATGGATATTTGGCTTCAATGTTTTTCCCTCTCATACGTTCCTTTAATCCGAACTGATGCACACGAGCAACCGCAGTGACTTTCGATGCGAAAAAGATAATGGCTTCCCGCTCACTGGCGGACAGACGTAAGTAACGCGCAGTAGCCAGTTTCTTAAACATGCGGGACTTTTTATTGGATTTTCGGGTACTTATCCGGTCGGTTTTGACGTCCAGAAAACGTTGGATATCGCGTTTGTAAAAAGTACGCTGCCCTTTACGCTCAGCATCATAACCGGTAATCGTTTCACCCTTCTTGCCCTTGCGGATTTGCCAATTTTTCAAGGTGCGAGGTTCACCGCGCCAGATAAATTTTATACCATGCTGTACAGTGCGGGTTTGTGCCTTGCGTTGGGTAAAACGGCTGCCGTCAGGGTTACGCTGGGATCGGATACGTTGCATTTGGCTCTGTCGTAAGTCCCGTGCGATATCACGGGCTAGCTGCTTTCGACTGGCGGGAGAAAGTTGATTCAACAGGGCGGTTAGTGCGGTATCCAAAGGCTGCAATGCGTCACCGTTCATCTCACCACCTGTCAAACGGGTTTTCAGGCTCAGGAACGGCGCACACCGTGCTAACCTGCCCTTGCTGGGTGACCAGTACACGCTCGGTCAGTTTCAGATCGATACTGATATCAGCGGTGTCATCATTGAGAATATTCACGTCAAAAGTAAAGCCGCTGCGGCGATTGTCAGGATGAGCGAAAATATCTGGCTGGTGCTCGCGTATCCAGTGCACGATAACCACCATGAGCACATCCTGATCATCGGGATAGGCTTCAATAATCAGGTTTAGCGTGTATTCATATTCGTAAGACAAGGAGAGTGCCATTGTCGCCAAAACGACGCCATCTTCAACAAACAAATGCAGGTATTCAGGGTTGTCGCGCAAGTAGGGGATCTTTTCTGTCAGGACTTTCCGCAAAGCGTTAGGCTTATTCATGTGTCACCTATCTAATCTGTTCTATTTGTCGAATGGCCTGTTTATCCAGATTGCACTGTTCAATAACCGCCAGTAACTGTGCATTCAGCAACAAGCTATCACCCCATGTCATTGTGTCGGATATGACCGGGGGCAGACAGTCAGCGAGCAGATGCATCGGAATCGGCATCAACGGTACCTGAACGTATTCGGTTCGCGTGCTGCTGCAACCGGACAACAGCCCTATCAGGAGCAGCACGACGGGCGCAATCATTACCGACAACAACAGTGTTGATAGCCGCCTGAATTTGTGCAGCATCCACGGCTGATCGCTTCCGATTTTCGTTATTAACCCGTGAGATATCATTGATTATCGTGATGGTCTGGAATGCGTTATCGGTAATGGTTTGCTGTTGCTCATACCGCTGGTTCAGCGTTTGGTATTCATCGCTTTTTTGCTGATACTCACCGTAATAGAACCAGAGCAGGCCAGACACTGCCACCAGCGTACTCAAGGTGAATATGTGCAGATTAAACCTCATAACAGCGCAAACGCCCGTTTAATGATCATATCGGCATATGGTTGCTGTCCGTTCTCCATTTGAATGATGGCGCAAACCAATCGAGTCATGATCACCGGATTATCAACATCAATCACCACGTTACAGGGAATACCCACCGTCCGGCTCATATATGCAATGTAATTTTCGGTATCATTTTCATTCGGGGGTGCCCAACGAGAAATTATCTGCCGGATACTGTTCAATCCGTATTTTCGTTCATAATTGCGGATAATCTTGATAATGGCCCGTATGCCGTATTCTGGTGATACAAATTGACAAAATGACGGGTCTGTTTGTGTGTCGTGTAATCCCAGCCATTTATCGCCGTGGCGGATATTGCCCGGATTATGGTTGCGAACACCTCTAGTCATGTGATTTGTCTCCCAAACGTTTATTGATTGCGCGAAGGGCAAATTCACGCAGTTTTTCAACACCAATAAAACCAATGGCACCCCCCAAAGCCGGTGAAACACTGCCGGGAATGCCAAACAGTTCCAACCCGCTGGAAACACCCCACGACAACGCGCCACATAGCAACGGTTCAACCCAGCGTTTTTTCCGTTCTACGCCGTCATAAATCAGGCGACCATAACAGATCAGTACAGCCAGTAAGGAGCCGGATATCTGCGGCCATGAATTTCTCAGGCCATTCAATAAATCGGCCCATAAATCCGGTTGTTTGTTCATTTTCTAATCCCATAATTGAATGACGGGCGTTACAGCAGCAGGCGTGATTTCAGGCAGTTCAATCTCGGTACCCTGCGGCAGGATGGCCCCAACATCGGCCAAACCGGGATTGGCTGCTAATACCCGTTCGGTGACTCCCTGTGTTCGTCCATAGTGACGCCAGCATAAGGAATCCACGGTGTCATACTGTTGTGCCCTTACCCGCATTAGATCAGCGCCACAATGACATGATCCCGCCCCTGTATCCGACACATCGCCCATTGCGCATCCCGCCACAGGTCATCAATGGTGATTTCCATTGCCTCAGCCTTTTTGCTGCCGGTCTGAGTAGTGTCGATATCGCGGTAACGTTCGATCAGGTTCGCCTTGGTCAGGCAAAACACCGCTCGACGATAGAGATAAACCAACTCACTCTCGCCATTGAGAGTATCGGCGGGAATGTCGGTCAGTGATGAGTATCCCTCATCGATATGGATCTGCCGCCAATGGTTCAGCTCGCGATTCACCTCAACAATGGCGTTGGAAATTGCTTGATGTAATCTCGGCGCAGTGACCGTACCATCTGTGCGCATCTCGTCACGGTAGCGACTGATCTCGATAACAGGAAAAAACGGGACACTGGTCATGGTGGCCTGTTTATCCGTTGCCGGTGCGGTTGAAATAAAGTCCATATTGCCCCCTGAATAGGTGGGCGGTGAACAGGGCGTTGAGACTTCGCCACCCCGTGCCGCCCCGGCGCGTTGGCACGTTCGGTTATGTGTTGTCGTGTTTCTGACTGCGGAGCGCTCTGGCAAGTTGCTCTAAGTCTTTTTTCACGCCAACATGATTATTCAGTTCTAAAGCCCTGCTCAGTGAACAATAAGCAGGCTGCGGCTGGTTGTTATCCCGCTGGCTGTAACCGAGCCATTTATATAACTCCGCCCTCACCTTATCGGGCATATCCTGATCGTGGGTGAGATTGGTCGCCCGTTCCAGCGTGGCAAGAGGCATCGGAGATTTAGCGGTATAGCAACGCTGGGCTGCTTCGGCGATCTCTTCTGTAACGGCACAGCCCGTTGTCCGCTCATGATTTTCGGGCATAGCGAGTCGGTGCTGTAACGCGTACTCGGCGATATCCAGCGCACCATCATAATCACCTGCATCAATGCGCCACAGCAGGACATACATCAGCACATCATCTTGATGACCTATCCCCCTGTGTAATACCCCAGTAATCCACGGCGCATATTTAGGCAAGATCTGCCTTTTGTGCTGCGCTTTGCGCTCCATAGACTGGATTTTTTTAAGGTGACGGCGGTCTTGCTCCAGCATCAGCAGCATCTGGTTATAACCACCGTGATTTTGCAGCGCGGGACTACTCAGTTGAGCGGCCTCGGTCGCCTGTAATCGCATTCGGTGACGCTGCCACGGGCTAGCCATTATGGTTCCTCAGTGTCGGCGTTGTGCTCAGATGCGCCATTATCTGGCTGCGGCAACGCTGCTTTTTTGCTGGCTGTCAACATCTCAATATTTTCAATCAGAGCCACACCGCGATAGTCTTCAACGACATACGCCTCATTGACTGATTCGTAGTTTTCAATGCGATCACGTTTGGGGTTATCCAGTACAGAACGTCGGCGGGTGCCTTCCTGATAATAGATAGACAGATTATCCAGACGGCTAATTAGCAATGCTTTGGGCGGGAAATACGGTACACGCACTGCGGGCAAATTACCGATACGTTTCTGGCTGATAATCACATCTGCCGCCATTTTTTCGGTGTTGGGCTGCGACTGATTGACCAACGGGAAATATTTGTCAGCCAGCAGTTCACGGCCACAGATGACCACCAGTTCCGTATCATCCTGATATTCTGGGTCGATAGCATTGTTGGCGGTATCTATCACCAATGCGTCAAGATTATTAAAATCTCCCCCATCTCCTACACGGATGGTTTCAGATATAACCTTACCGGCTTCGTCAGTGATATTGCTCATGACATGATCCGGTGCATCCTGTCGGATTTTTTCCAACCAGCCGATATTTACATCTTGCAATAGTGGATATTGAACGCGGTTTGAAGTTTTGGCGCGTTTAACCCCATTCCAGCCGATCATAATGCGGTCCAATGCCTGACGACGGATAATGACGTTACGGATACGTAACTGGAAATCTTGAAATTTCGCCCACAAGTCTAGTTTTTTGTAAGGAATGCTAGTATCAAAGTTGGTTTGTTCGCATTTGTATTCAATAGCGTTGAATCGGGTCGGATCGGAAGTTTCTCGCTCCTTACTGTCGGTGTCTGTCGTCCCTGCAATAGTTGAACCGATACCTAGCCCAATCGCTTCGCCCGACTGCTCGCTGACGGGAACCATGTTAATTTTTTGCAGAAAATCGGCACTTTGCTGGATTTCATCTTCCAACGTCTGGGCAACGGATGGATTGACTTCTACCTTGCCTGTAAATGCCGTGGCGTCCACACCGTAAATTTCACCCAGACGCATCAGAAAGGCGTTAAATTTAAATCGAGTTTCGTTCTTCATGGGGTTGTTCCATTAACAATTAGTCAGATGTTTACTGACTGGAGTGTCGGCGTTCGGCGATCCCAGCGAAACAGGTCGGTGTGTTTTCTGGCTGTCTTGCTGACTCAACTGAGTTTTTAAGTCACTAAGCTGGGTTTCAAGTTCGGTCTGCTTCTGTTTGATAGCAGCTATTTTGCCTATTTGTTGAGAAAGTGTGTTTACGGTTTCCACCGTGGCCTGCTGCTCTTGGGCACACAGTTCGACGGCCCGATGGATATCGGTAAAACGAGTATCATCACTCTGCTGCTTTTTCTGGAAGAACGTCTGTACACAGGAAAAGAGAGAGATTTTTTCGGTTTCCTCTGACAAATCAATAAATTCGAGCAAAGTTTCTTCCGCGGCAGTAAAAACATTGTTCGGGTGCTGCTTGCGTGAATTCAGCGGGTTATTGGTCGCATTAGCGCTAAACTGCAACATTTCAGTGCCAAGGCTCGCCGGACTGTCAGTAACGGCCAATCCCACCAGATACGCCCCGCCGAAGTCAGCAAAATCCAGGTTGATTTCGGCGGAGGTGTAAACCTTTTGACGCTTACGGTTCATTTCCACCAGATCATCGGTGGGTAAAAGTATCCCATACAGCCCCAGCTTGCCCGCCAGCGCACCGTCCTTGATTTCTTCGGTAAAAACCGATTCCACATCGCCAAAGCGCGGACTCCACGAAAAATTGTAATGTTCCATGTTGATACGCGCACCGTAGGTCTGCGGGTCATAGTTGGCGGCAATCTGTGTCAGCCATTCGCGCTGAACCTTGCGCCCGTCTGTGGTTGCACCTTCCACACAGATTCGAAAGGGTTTGGATTTCTTCGGCATTGTAAGCCCCCGATTATCAATGAATCAGTCATGGCCTACTAGTTTGTATCGTCATGTCGAGGAAACAATAAAATGCGGTTGTGTCTGGGCTGGCACACAGGCCAGACACAGAGAAATGACGGACGGGTCTGTAGTCTGGTGGCATGAAAACAACGCCCGATTTTGATCCCCGTAAGCACGCAATGCACCTGTATTTTAACGGGTACCGGATCGCACGGATTGCGGAAATGCTCAACGAGAAAGCATCAACTATCCATAGCTGGAAACGTCGCGACAAATGGGATGAGGTGACCTCGTTTGAACGAGTCGAGTTATCTCTTGAAGCACGGTTATGTCAGCTTATCGCCAAGGAGCAAAAAGAAGGCAAGGACTTTAAGGAAATTGACCTGCTGCACCGTCAGTTAGAACGACAAGCGCGGATCAGGAAATACAGCCGCGGCGGTAATGAAGCCGATCTGAACCCCAAAATTGCTAACCGCAACAAAGGTGAGCGCCGGCCACCGGAAAAGAACGTGTTCAGTGAAGAACAAGTCAAAAAGCTGGAAGACATTTTCCGCTCGACCCTATTCGATTATCAACATGATTGGTATCACGCCGGATTAGCGCATCGTATCCGCAATATCCTGAAATCCCGCCAAATTGGTGCGACATTCTTTTTTGCCCGTGAAGCCCTGATCGATGCGTTGACTACCGGACGCAATCAGATATTTCTCTCTGCCAGTAAAGCGCAGGCCCACGTATTCAAGCAGTATATCCTGGAAATGGCGCGGGAAGTGGACGCCGAACTAAAAGGCGATCCGATCACCCTGAATAATGGTGCCACCCTGTATTTTCTCGGTACCAATGCCCGCACCGCGCAAAGCTATCACGGCAATCTCTATCTGGATGAATATTTCTGGATTCCGAAGTTTCAGGAACTGCGTAAGGTAGCATCCGGTATGGCGATGCACAAAAAATGGCACCAGACTTACTTTTCTACACCGTCCAGCTTAACCCACAGCGCGTACCCGTACTGGTCAGGTAAACTGTTTAACCGTGGCCGCGCCAAGGCCAATCGCATTGACATTGATATTAGCCATCAAGCATTAGCCAGCGGCCTACGATGTGCCGATGGTCAGTGGCGGCAGATTGTCACGGTTGAAGATGCAGTCAGAGGCGGCTGTAACCTGTTTGATATTGACCAGTTACGGCTGGAATATAGCCCGGACGAGTACCAGAACCTGCTGATGTGTGAATTTATGGACGATATCGAATCCATTTTCTCACTGCAACTGATGCAGGGTTGCATGGTCGATAGCTGGGAAATCTGGGACGATGTGCAACCCCTGATGCTACGCCCCTATGGTTATCACCCTGTCTGGATCGGTTATGATCCCGCCAAAGGTGGCGAGAATGGCGACAGTGCCGGTTGTGTCGTAGTCGCTCCACCGCGAGTACCGGGTGGCAAATTCCGCATCCTTGAACGTCATCAGTGGCGTGGCATGAACTTTCGCGCTCAGTCTGACGCCATCAAACGACTGACGGAACAGTACAACGTCGAATATATCGGCATTGACTCGACCGGCGTCGGGCATGGGGTTTACCAAAACGTCAAAGAATTTTTCCCGTCCGTGCGGGAATTTGTCTATAACCCCGCCGTTAAAAACGCGCTGGTACTTAAGGCATGGGACATTATCAACCATCGTCGGCTGGAGTTTGACGCCGGCCAGACCGACATTGCACAAAGTTTTATGGCTATCCGCCGTTCTACCACCGCCAGCGGCAACCGCCCGACCTATGAAGCCAGCCGCAGCAAGAGGCGGCAAAGCCGCCAGAAAACCCCAAACCCACGCCTTTAACATCAGCGTTAAATTTAGGAACAATGTTCCATTTAACAGTACGGGTAATAAAAGAAGAGGAATCGCCCAAACGGGGCGAGTAGACACCGGAAATACGCAACACATTTTCGCCGTAAGCATTGCCCTGTTCAGTGATTTCATAGGACAACCGCACGGTTAAATCTTTCCGTGCAACCAGAGGCCCACCCTGGAACTCGGTATAGGCGAACCAGTCCCCCACATCCGCAGCAAATCGAACATTATCCATATCTGCATCAGGCAAAATTTGCTCATCACCACTCAAACGACGCAATTCTCGCCAGACGGAAACAGGAGCACCGCCGATCTGCTGAAACTGCCGGATACGCCAACGACTGGCCCAGGCAGCAACAGACCGTGACATATCCTTAAGAAGTTGGCCTGTTTCCCCATCCTTTTCGCCATCTAGCGCGTAACCGTCGATATTCTTGGAAATGTACTTAGCGATATAGCCCGTAGCCGAACCTTTCGCCTTATCGATGGGCTTCACATGGAATCGTGCTTTTAGTGCTTTCTGCCCCTGTAATTCTTCTGAATCTTCCAACCGGGCGTAATAACACATGATGTCACGCATTTCATCGACATGTTCAGGACGCATAAACAGCAACATGTGCCAATGCGGCGTGCCATCATGGTGAGGTTCAACTACACGAAAACCGAAGGCGCTGATCCCCGCACGGGAATAAGCCGCCCTGATTTTCGCCCAGACGTTGCACAGATATTTTTGTGTATCACGGGGACTGGCCCCGTTCCAATTTGAAACAAAGCCACCGACACTGTGGACAGCGTGATACTTTGATGGCGCGGTGATGGTATAAAACTCACCGGCATAGCCGAGTTCGTCAGCCAGATTTTCAAAACCGCGCATTCTCACCATCAATTCACTACGGCGGACGGCGGGATTAGCCACACTACCGAGTACCATATCTTCCAGCGGTACCCTGTCGCCCTGTTCATTCTCAACATCAAACTGTTTGATAAAATCCCAATTGCGGCGCTTCTGTTCCAACCATTCACGCAGCGTACTACGGGAAACGTAGGGAGATGCCGATTTCTGCACTTGACCTACCGCAATAGCCATATGCTCGGCGCGAATATCACGCATTCTTTTCAAGCGGGCATACCACCATTTATCCGACATCATGCGCAGGAGGCCGGCACACAATTGATCGACTGTGGCACCTTCCCTGCCTTTGGTGAACTGCTGCCAGTAAGGGGCTGTTGTGCCGGCTTGTTGAGTCAGTTTTGCCAGTAACTCATAGATACGGATCAAACGTTTTCTAGCGTCTTGCTCACTCGCAGGTTGTTGATTGACATACTGAGCCGATGTGTTTTCGTAGTTCTCGACCATAAAATGGGAAATTCCCCAAGCAAGCTGTTTTATATCCTTACGCTCCAACGTAACCAATCGCTCTAACTGCTCAATAAAAGGGAATGGGGTAACGCCGGATACCTGATTCTTGAATTGATAGCGTTCAGTGACTTTATTCAGCCGTGGTAATACGTTCTCGCCAAACTGACGCAAAAACGTATTAGCACGGCGGCGATTACCCCCCGATTGGGTAAATATTTTTTTGTACCGGGCAGCAAAATAGAGCGCCAAAAAATCGGGCATATCACCGATAATTTTATGACGCCAGTCATAATCATCAGGGTTTACCTGCCACATGATCTGTTCAGCTAACGTTGACTCGCCGGGCAAACCGGGCTTGAACATCTCATATTGCAGGCGTTTTGACTGCTGGTAATCGCTGTTGTGCTCCTGCAACAAGTCGATTAACTCACTCATGCACTCGCCTCTAGCGTCGCAATAATTTCTATTACTGGCTGACGATTGCCATTGGCGGCAATGGTGCGTGGTGCTTCGATTTCATGGATAGTGAACCCCAAATCGGCATAAAGTTCTTTGGCTTCAATGGAGTTGGAAACTGTGACAGGAACGCCCAATAATTCATTGAGCTGTTTCAGAGAGGTAGCAAGCTCCTGATGGTCATTATGAAGAAAGCCATTTTTGCAATACTGCGTGAAATTAACGCCTTTGGTGAAATAAGGCGGATCGCAATAAACCACATCCCCAAAATCAACCAGTTGCAGTATTTCGCGCCAATCAGCACAATGAATAGAGGCAATCTTGGATTTCTCAGCAAACGCCAATATTTCTACTTCGGGAAAGTAAGGTTTTTTACAATTCCCAAAAGGCACATTGAATTCACCTTTTGAGTTATAACGACACAGGCCATTAAAGCAATGCCGGTTTAGAAATAAAAATACTGATGCGTGCCATATCTGCGATTTATACTTTTCATCATCAGAATTAAATAAAGCTCTCAGACAATAAAACCCATGCTCGATATTAAAATACGAAAACCAGTCTTGCGCAGAATTTATAAATCCATCACAATTCTCTTTGATGCACTGATACATATCAATTAAGTCGCTGTTAGCATCCGCAATTAAATACGCATCATATTGCGTATTCATCATTACAGAACATGAACCTGCGAATGGTTCAACCAATCGTTGACCTGCTGGCAAATAGGGCAGCAATTTATCCATAATGCGAACTTTGGAACCTGCCCATTTCAAAATAGTTTTATTCATCAATTCATATACTCCGATAATGCTTCTGTTTCAGTTCAAAAACTTCCTGACATGCGACGCAGCGGATGACTCCAGCGATACTCATCCGGCGCTCTACGGGGATAGGTTGGTCGCACTCTTCACATTCAAATGCAGAGACACCAACAGAGCGGTTTATATGCTCTGATATTCTGTGCTCTAAATAACATTTCATAATTTTGCTACACATGGCCTTCTTCAACCCATTGTTATATATAGAATTATGAGTAGTATAAGATGTAGCGCTATTTTGGAATCTTATTTAGCGTTTTCTCAGCATGTTGGCAAGCACAGTCGATTTCCCTAGACACTCTCCAGATCCCGTGCTTCGTGTTCTATTTTCTCAGCTTCACTGTTCAATAATGCAGATGAAGCGGCATAATCTAATTTCTTTGCCACAATATGCGCCGCGATTTTTAACAGACGTGAAGAAGAACGTTCGGCTAATATCTTGCGCTCGTCTTCTCTATTCTTTTTAATTAATTGCTCTATATTCATTTTTTATTTCCTATTTTTAGGCAATAAAAACTCCTGCGAATTCACGCATTAATTTCTTAAATTATGCTTTAAATTAATACTGGGTTGGTTTTGGCAATGCCAATTTATCTGGCAATATAGACGCCACTGCCCGAAGTTGATTAATTGCCAATATTAATGAACGCTGTTCCTCTATTGTTAATTCCTTAAACTTGACGTGATAACGCTCTTTATCAAAACCTGCCAAGTGAAAAATTAAATGCAAAACCCGTTCATTATTTCTAACGCGGTTATTTGTGCGATCACGCATAGTTTCCATGAAATCGGCCAATTTGTTATTATTTTCTTTATCATCACAAAAATGCCGATTACGCACCTCAGAGGCTTTATTGAGGCCATCGATTTTTTCATCCAGTGTTAAGACAACAGCACGGCACGGTTCTGTATTTGCCATTTCATCACCTGTAAATAAAAACTAATAACGGGGTTAATATCACAGTTGCCAAACCAATTACCGAAATTACGAAATATCTGTAATGATCCGTTTTTTTGAAATCATCGCCAGTTAATTTATATTTATGCCTAATTTTCGTTAACTCGTTCATTTATTTTTCTCCCATAAAGCTGCCTTGCAAAACTGATGGCCTGCTCTTTTGAATCGAATTGACCATAAGAGTATTCACCATCACTGACCTGATATTGGGTAATGTGGACTACGGCGTTCTTGCGTAAAGGCCGAATAAGTAATTTTCCAAATTTTACCCGCCCCTTTTTGTATTCCTCTGGTGTTGGGATCTGAGTCATAACACGCACCTTATAGCCCAATCCACAATAGCCACGCGTCACGCTGTTCTTTTGGCCGGTTGTAGAATGCCTCGCGCATAGCACGATTAAACTCAGGAACATAAATCCACTTCTCCCCTATAAGAAGCTCAATGATGGACGCTACGAAGTGGATGTAAGACCCTACGGCAGCACAGGAACAAGACTCCGTAGGAAATTTAATAGAAAAAGTGAAGCAGTTGCCTTTGAACGTTACACGCTCACACAGGCTAGCAATAGTGAACCATCCACCACGAATGATAAGACACAACTTAGTGATTTCATCAATATTTGGTGGCTATATTACGGACAAAACACAGACAATGGAGCAATAGAGAAGCGACATCTCACCAAAACAATGAGGCAGCTTAACAACCCCACAATAGGTCACCTCACAAAGAGAGTCATCATGGAACATCGGGGAAAACGGCTGGCTGATGGAATAAGCGCGAAAACTGTAAATCGAGATATGTACAGACTATCCGGTATGTTCTCGACCTTAATAAAAATTGAGGAATTTACTGGCACAAATCCTCTACAAGGATTAGAACCATTAAGCGAGAAAAATGTTGCTATGACCTATCTCACAACACCAGAGATAGAACTACTGCTTAATTCTCTAAATAAAGAGGAAAAAAAGCTGGCTTTACTTTGCCTTAGCACTGGCGCTCGCTGGGGGGAAGCGGAAAGTCTGGCAGCTCAACAGGTATTAAAAGGCCGTGTAATTTTTCTAAATACCAAAAATGGAGATCAACGCATCGTTCCCATTTCTGACAAATTAGAGAAAGAAATTCGCGGCAAAAAGAAAATGGGCAAGATGTTCAATGTTGACTACATAAATTTCTGCAAGATCTTACATGTAGTAAAGCCCGACTTACCTAAAGGGCAAGCAACTCATGTCCTCAGACACACTTTTGCCAGCCACTTCATGATGAATGGAGGGAATATAATTGCATTACAACAGATATTAGGGCACGCCAGCATAATCCAAACAATGGTCTATGCACACCTTGCCCCGGACTATCTGCAACATGCCATTACATTAAACCCTCTTAAGGGTGGGATAGAAGTAGAATAAAGCTAGAGAGTGTGGCGAACGTCCAACAAGCGTCCACACTCAAAAACTTTCGTATACTTTCTAACCCCTTCATACTTTTTTATGTTGTTGTTTTACAAAGAAATGCGTTGTAAGTGACTGAAAAAAAAGGCCCTAAAAAGGGCCTGAAAGACAGGGATGGTGTCTATGGCAAGGAAAAATTTCGTTTGCTACTATTTACTGCTATGGGTATTACAAATCAGTTTGGTAACTGAGACACATGCTGCTGATGATGTTGCTCCAATTGCACCTGCTGCTCAGGAGTCAGCAATTGGTACATCTGATGATGAATACGGGCCATTTCTACCTGACGTTCAACATTATATTTAACCATCTTTTCAACCTGGGCCTTTACTGCCGCTTCATCAAAATCTTTCGCGGTAACCAGCTTACGCATCTCTTCACGTTCTGCGCGACTCATAGACATTGATGAACGCTGTTGATGCTTTTGCCCCACCAAATCACGCAATTGCTGACGCTGTTGCTCAGTTAAAGTGATACCATTAAACATATGGTCGCTATCACCGATGTCATTATTACGGTAATGATGGTTTCCCTCGCTTTTATAACCACAAGGTGCACAATTACCGGGTATCGTAGCAGCGTGCACTATACTTGCTGTTTCAGCTAAAGATACTGTTGAGCCAAGAACAAATATTGACGCTAAAACTAACGCTGCTATGTTACGCATTAAACAACTCCTCGTTTCCCCGAACGATGCTATTCGCTTCAAATTGTGGACAACTATACCTACGCGGCTGCAAACTAGCGTCAGAGCTTGTAAAAGAACGTAAAGTCGTGGAATAGCAAAGTTTGTTATCGTATTTTTGCTCTTGGAGGAAGTAATCGATGCATAAAATCCTATTAGTTGATGATGACCGAGAACTGACATCACTATTAAAAGAATTACTTGAAATGGAAGGATTTAACGTTGTTATCGCTCATGATGGAGAGCAGGCATTAAAATTCCTTGACGATTCAATTGATCTGCTATTACTCGACATTATGATGCCGCGTAAAAATGGCATTGTAACACTGAAAGAACTCAGGCTAGGCCATCAAACCCCGGTTATTATGCTGACAGCACGTGGAAGCGATTTAGATCGCGTGCTGGGGCTGGAATTAGGTGCAGATGACTATCTCGCCAAACCATTTAACGATCGTGAGTTGGTAGCACGTATACGCGCTATCCTTCGCCGTTCAAACTGGAGTGAACAGCAACAGGCAGAAAATGGCCCTCCCTCTCTTCAGATTGATAAACTACACTTGAACCCTGGCCGGCAGGAAGCCAGCTTCGCAAACCAAATACTGGATTTAACCGGGACTGAATTCACCTTACTCTATTTATTGACTCAACACTTAGGTCAAGTTGTTTCCCGCGAACTCCTGAGCCAGGAAGTATTAGGTAAACGACTGACCCCGTTTGACCGGGCAATTGATATGCATATTTCCAACCTGCGCCGTAAATTACCTGAACGGGAAGATGGCCTGCAATGGTTTAAGACATTACGTGGTCGCGGATATTTAATGATTTCCGCAACATGATAAACAGTCTAACAGCACGCATCTTCGCCATTTTCTGGTTTACCCTGGCATTAGTCCTGATGTTGGTCTTAATGGTGCCGAAACTGGATTCCAGGCAACTAACCTCCCTGCTGGAAAATGAATACCGGCAGGGCGTCATGCTGGAACAACATATTGAAGCAGAATTAGCTCAAGACCCGGCTAATGATTTACTTTGGTGGCGCCGTTTATTTCGCGCAATTGAAAAATGGGCACCACCAGGACAGCGCCTGATATTGGTGACCAGTGAAGGGCGGGTTATTGGCGCCCAAAGAAGCGAAATGCAAGTTGTCCGCAACTTTATCGGACAATCAGATAATGCGGATCATCCGAAAAAGAAAAAATATGGCCGTTCTGAGATGTTAGGGCCATTTTCTATTCGGGATGGGGAAGATCATTATCAACTTTATTTAGTTCGCCCGGCGAACAGCCCGCAATCAGACTTTATTAACCTGATGTTTGACCGGCCACTATTATTATTAACGGCTACCATGTTAATCAGTGCGCCATTACTATTATGGCTGGCATGGAGTTTAGCCAAACCTGCCCGTAAATTAAAAAATGCCGCCGACGATGTTGCGAAAGGTAATTTACGTCAACATCCCGAACTGGAAGCTGGGCCACAAGAGTTTCTGGCTGCGGGTAACAGCTTCAACCAAATGATCAGCGTATTGAAGAGAATGGTCACAGCACAACAACGGCTCATCTCCGACATCTCCCATGAACTGCGCACGCCTCTTACCCGTCTGCAACTCGCAACGGCATTACTTCGCCGCCGTCATGGTGAAAGCAAAGAATTGGAAAGAATCGAGACAGAAGCCCAACGGCTGGACAGCATGATTAACGATCTGTTAGTGCTCTCCCGCAGCCAGCATAAAAACGAACTCCTGCGGGAAAATATCAAAATAACCGATTTATGGAACGATATTCTTGATAACGCCATCTTCGAAGCTGAACAAATGGATAAAACCCTTGAAGCAACCTTACCACCGGGTTCCTGGACCATTTACTGCAACCCATTAGCACTTGGCAGTGCTTTTGAAAATATCGTGCGTAATGCCTTACGCTACTCCCACCACCATATTGCGGTCACATTCCATGCGGATCATCAAGGGATCACCATTACCGTTGATGATGATGGCCCAGGAGTCAACCCGGAAGACCGCGAACATATATTCCGTCCTTTCTACCGTACAGACGAAGCCCGCGACCGGGAATCAGGCGGCACAGGCCTTGGTCTGGCGATTGTTGAAACCGCCGTTAGCCAGCACCGCGGCTGGGTACGTGCTGAAGACAGCCCATTAGGCGGCTTACGTCTGGTCATCTGGCTGCCGCTTCATGGGCGGTAATACAAATATCAAGATCACCTAACCTTATTCTATCAATTCATCAAACAAGTATTCTGTCAGGCTTGACCCGGAAGGGCTGACAGTTTACTCTTTTCATTAATCATTAAAAAATCTTATATTTTGTTTCTTTTTATTGCGACAGGTAACTAAAAAAAGCATTTTAAAATCAAAATATTAAATGAATTTATAGAACTATATGGATTTCTGGGAACCAATAACCTAGTGCGGTAGCTTTATTATTATTTCACTATTTATTATTTCAACAATAGACCTTACACAAACTATTTAAAAATAGCCTGTTAAAGTTTCATCTGCCAAATAGCACTTATGAAAATAAATAGCACCCTAATTAAAAACTGCGAAATGTTATTTATTTTCACAAGTACATTTTCAGGTCATAATATTAAAGGCAAAATATGTCATCACTAAACATTCTCACCGATAAATTTGATAATAAAACAGCCATTATTGCCATTGTTGGTCTTGGCTATGTTGGCTTACCGCTAATGCTGAGATATAACGATATTGGCTTTAAAGTGATTGGGTTTGATATTGATAAAGAAAAAACAGATAAATTAAATCAAGGCCAAAGTTATATCGAACATATTCCCGCAACCAAAATTAATCAGGCCATCCATTCCGGTTTCGAAGCCACAACAGATTTCGCCAAAATAGCCGAATGTGATGCGATTATTCTTTGTGTTCCCACACCGTTAAATAAATACCGTGAACCTGATATCAGTTTCGTGATTAACACCACGGAGATGATAAAACCCCATTTAAGAGCCGGCCAACTCCTCTCCTTAGAAAGCACCACTTACCCCGGCACCACCGAAGAAGAGTTATTACCCCGGGTGGAAGAAAACGGGTTAAAAGTAGGGGAAGACTTCTTCCTGGTCTATTCACCCGAACGCGAAGATCCCGGCAACCCTGATTTCGAAACCCGAACCATCCCTAAAGTCATTGGCGGCCATACTGAAAACTGTTTAAAAGCCGGGCTTGCCGTTTACCAACCTGCGATTGACCAGGTCGTCCCCGTCAGTTCAACCAAAGCGGCCGAGATGACTAAACTGCTGGAGAATATACACCGGGCGGTCAACATTGGTTTAGTCAACGAAATGAAACTGGTTGCCGACAAAATGGGCATTGATATCCATGAAGTGATTAAAGCCGCTGCAACCAAACCTTTCGGCTTTGTCCCCTATTACCCCGGCCCGGGATTAGGCGGTCACTGCATCCCGATTGACCCCTTCTATTTAACCTGGAAAGCCAGAGAATACGGTATCAATACCCGTTTTATTGAACTCTCCGGTGAAGTCAACTCATCCATGCCCGATTATGTTGTCAACAAAACCGTCTTAGCCCTGAATAAAGCGAATAAATCCATTAATAATAGCCGCATCCTAATCTTAGGTATCGCCTATAAAAAGAATGTTGATGACATGCGAGAAAGTCCCTCGGTACATATCATGGAAAAACTCCAAAATTTAGGCGCCAATATTGAATATTCTGATCCTCACGTCCCGGTATTTCCTAAAATGCGTGAACACCATTTTAACTTAATCAGCCAGCCTATCACTGAAAAGAATCTCAAAGAATTTGACTGCGTTATTTTAGCCACCGATCACGACAAATTTAATTATGAATTCATCATCAATAACGCAAAATTAGTCGTTGATACCCGCGGTAAATATTCTCCAAATCACCAAAACGTTATCAAAGCTTAATCCAGGACAAACCATGCTTAACATAATTAAAGACAGAAAAATAAAATTCGCTTTAGTGGGTTGTGGAAGAATTGCTAAAAATCATTTTAATGCTCTGGAAACACATCAGGAAAACGCTGAATTAGTGGCAATCTGTGATAACGATCAAGCGGTATTAACAGCGACGATAGAAAAAACCGGCGTCCCGGGTTTTAACGACCTCAATACCATGCTGGATAATATCACCGCCGATATCATTATCCTGACCACCCCCTCCGGCCTGCATCCCGAACAAGCCATTGCCTGCTTTAATAAAGGCTTTCATGTCGTCACCGAAAAGCCGATGGCGACGCGACTGGCCGATGGCGAAAACATGGTCAAAGCTGCCGATAAAGCCGGAAAACGCCTGTTTGTCGTCAAACAAAATCGCTTAAACGCCACATTACAATTACTGAAACGCGCGGTCAGTGAAAAACGGTTTGGCAAAATCCATCTGGTTCACCTCAATGTTTTCTGGACCCGTCCGCAAGAATATTACGATCAAGCCGCCTGGCGGGGCACATGGGAATTTGATGGCGGCGCCTTCATGAATCAGGCGAGCCACTATGTTGACTTAATTGAATGGCTGATCGGCCCGGTCAAAGATGTGCAGGCCATGACATCAACACACCTGGATATCGAAACGGAAGATACCGGGGTACTGAACATCCGCTGGCGAGACGGGACCTTAGGCTCGATGGCCGTCACCCTGTGCACTTACCCTCAAAACCTTGAAGGCTCTATCACCATTCTGGGTGAAAAAGGCACCGTCCGGGTGGGGGGGTTGGCCGTCAATGAAATCCAGGAATGGCATTTTTCCGACGAAAAAGAGTATGACCGGCAAATCAAAGAAGCAAATTATGAAACCACTTCCGTTTATGGCTTTGGTCACCCACTTTATTATAAAAATGTCATTGATGTCATGAAAGGCGAAGCTAATCCCATCACGGATGGCCGGGAAGGATTAAAATCATTAGAACTGCTTATCGCTGCCTATCTCTCAGCCCGAGATAATAAAACCATTTCTTTACCTTTAACGTATTAAATAAAGGGAAAAGATATCATGTCAACCGAACACGTAATGATACATCCCAGTGCCATCGTTGATGAAGGGGCCCAAATCGGGAAAAACAGCCGCATTTGGCATTTTACGCATGTCTGTTCCGGCGCCCAAATTGGTGAAGGCTGCTCTTTAGGACAAAATGTCTTTATTGGTAACCAAGTCACCATCGGCAATCACTGCAAAATACAAAATAACGTCTCTGTTTATGACAACGTTCATTTAGAAGAGGGGGTATTTTGTGGCCCGAGCATGGTATTTACCAATGTTTATAATCCACGTTCATTGATTGAAAGAAAAAGTGAATATAAAACGACCCGGGTGAAAACAGGCGCCACGCTAGGCGCCAACTGCACAATTATCTGTGGTACCACCATTGGCGCCTATGCCTTTATTGGCGCCGGCGCGGTCGTGAATAAAGATGTGCCGGATTATGCCCTGATGGTCGGCGTGCCGGCCAAACATATTGGCTGGATGAGTGAATTTGGTGAACAATTAGATTTACCGCTGCACGGACAAGCCATAACAACCTGCCCGCACACTCAACATATTTATCAACTCAACCATCATACCGTGACCCGAATTAAAGTATAAAAGGTAAAGAAAAATGCAATTCACCGACCTCGCGGCACAACAAAGCAGAATTAAAGATAAAATTGACGCGAATATCCAGAAAGTCCTCACCCACGGAAAATATATTTTAGGGCCCGAAGTAGCAGAATTAGAAGAAAAGCTGATGGCCTACACGGGGGCCAAATATTGTATTACCTGTGCGAACGGCACCGATGCCCTGCAAATTGCCTTAATGGCGATTGGCCTCAAACCCGGCGACGAAGTTATCACCCCCGGATTTACCTATATCGCCACCGCTGAAACCGTTGCGCTGCTGGGTGGCATTCCGGTCTATGTTGACGTCAAGCCCACAACCTATAATTTAGATCCGGCCCTGCTGGAAGCCGCTATTACGTCGAAAACCAAAGCGATTATTCCAGTTTCTTTATTCGGCCAATGTGCCGATTTTGACGAAATTAATGCCATCGCCGAAAAACATAACCTGATCGTAATAGAAGACGCGGCCCAAAGTTTTGGCGCAATTTATAAAGAGAAGCGCTCCTGCAATTTAACGACTATCTCGTGCACCAGCTTCTTCCCCAGCAAGCCCTTAGGTTGCTACGGTGATGGCGGGGCTATTTTCACCCACGATGAAGAACTGGCGAAAATTATCCGTCAAATTGCCCGTCATGGCCAAGACAGACGATACCATCATATCAGAATAGGTATTAATAGCCGTTTAGATACCCTGCAAGCGGCCATTCTGCTGCCCAAACTGGACATCTTTGAGGAAGAAATGGCAATGCGTCAGCGTGTTGCTGCAAACTATAATCAGGCGTTGAATGCCATCGGCATCATAACCACGCCATATATAGAGCCACACAATCTTTCTGCTTATGCTCAATATACTATCCGGGTTAAAAACCGCGATGAATTGCAACGCAGACTAAAAGAACAGGGCATTCCAACCGCAGTGCATTACCCCATTCCCTTGAATAAACAACCCGCGGTTGCCAGCAATATTGCTCTACCTGTCGGTGACGAAATAGCCCAGGAAGTGATTAGTTTGCCTATGCATCCTTATTTATCCATAGATTTAATTAACAAAATCTCCAGCTCAATTTAACTCTATGAATAATAAGTTTATAAAGAATTTATCTGGCTTATTACTCTCGTCATTATTAAGCCAGATATTATTACTGCTATCAACACCTGTACTAACAAGATTATTCTCACCTGAAGAATTAGGAATTTATGCTTCACTTTCATCCATTTTAAGTATTTTGGCAGTAGGTGCTTGCCTCCGTTATGAATTTTCAATAAGCGCATCAGAAAAAGAACGTGAAATTAATTCATTAGTCACATTATCTTGCATAATTTCAATCATCATTAGCTTTATAATAATCACTATTTTTGCAATATTTCATATCCCAGAAAAAATAATTATAGGAAACCACATATACTATATACCTCTAGGTATTATTACTTACGGGTTTTATAGAGCAATGAGCTTCAACAGCATAAGAAAAAGACAATACCGTGAATTCTCTATTACTAAAATAGCTCAAACAGTCACTATGATTAGTATTCAAATAATTGGGGGCATAGCTAGTTTGGGAGCAAGCAGTCTTATCTTAGGGCAGATATTAGGCCAATCATTAGGCGTCCTATTTTTACGTAAAAAATCCCAATATCGCCTGGTAATAAGGAAAAACGAGTTTAGAAAAATAAAACTTCTCGCTAAGAAATATTATAAATTTCCAGTTTATGACTTCCCTGCCAGTTTAATTAACACTGTTAGTAATGAACTACCTCAATTGTTTATAATGTCTGCATACGGACTAAAACCCGCAGGATTTTATTTAATCGCATCTAAAATATCAGGTGCACCGATTACACTGCTAAACCAAACAGTTTCGTCTATATTACAAGGCTATTTAAAAGGTACGCCTGCATCATCTTTCTTAAAAATTAAAAAAACATTCTATTACCTCACGCTAATTTCTATCTTATTTGCTACAGTTACATACTTGGTTGGTATACCAATCATAACGTTTATTTTTGGTGAAGAATGGTATGAATCAGGTAAATATCTATTATGCTTAACACCTCATTTATCTGGGCAAATAATATATTCATCTTTATCGATATATTTATCCATTTATGAACACCAGAAGAGCAATTTATTTATTCAATCAACATCTATTATATTAAGATTTACAGCCCTTCTCATCGGATATTTATTAGGGGATATTTACCTCACCCTTTTATTATTTTCACTCACAAGCTTCAGTCTTTATCTAATGAGTACAGCTTATATCTTAAGATTATCTTTTATGCGGAAAAGAGGATTAGAATGAAAAAAACAAAAAATATAATGAAAATAATTCCATATATAATTATCGTAATAATCGTCAGTTATACATTCAATAAATATGCTTATGAGCTAGATGAATTCAACAGTAATGTTAGAAACCTAGTCATGAAAGGGAAATTTACCCAACGTGAATTTAATAGCAATGGTTTTCCATTATCACATTCACCACGTATCCCTAAGCCATTTCTATCCCCGTTTTATGTCGTTCACTATGGAATAATATACTCATCCTTAAGTTTAGAGAAAGACAATACCAATATATTATGGAGAACGGATTCATCCTTATCAGGATGGAATGTACCACCCCCTAAATTCAATAAAGAGGAATTAATTTCTAATTTTAAATTCTCAGCCGATTGGCTATTAAATAATATCAAGTTATTCCACGGTGAGAATCATTACCTATATAATTTTGATTGGCCATATAAAGGATATGAAAATAATAAACTCTCTGCTCCCTGGTGGTCCGGATTAACAGATGCATATGCAATTACTCTCTTATTAAGAGCTTATGACTATTTTGGTGATGATAAATATCTATTAACCGCCCATTTACTATACAAATCATCGCTAACTCCGGCCAATCAAGGAGGTAGCCTGACAATTTTAGATAATATGCCCTGGATCGAAGAATATGTTGATCCTAAAGCAAGTTCAGACAAATTAGCCTTTGTATTAAACGGAATGATTTACTCTACTTATGGTATTGAATCCTTCGAAAATTATCTCAATATAGATAAGAGTAAAAGAATATCCGAAAATTTATATAAATCAATCAGTAGCAATATATTTAAGTTCAACATAAAAAATGAATGGTCCAGCTATGATTTAGTTGGTAATCCGGCGAATATGAAATATCATAGAATACAGACCCTTCTTCTAAAAGATCTTATAGATAGAAATCAAAATTTTAAAAATAAAGAAATAATAAACTTATATAACAATTGGAATAGATCCGTCTCTAATATAGGATATTATTACATAAAGCATGGGCCTATTAGTTGGGCATACTATCAGTTTATCATTATGTACTTACTATCTATATTAGTATTATCAACCATTTATTTTTTTATTAGAAAAAATGCAAAATAAAATCAAAATAATACTAAAAATATTCCTATATCAGGTAATTATATATCTAAATTCCGTGCTTATATTAGATACATTCCAAGAGGTAAGAGGCTATAATATCAACCCACAAGGTCACTTAAGTATCTTATTCTGCTGGATATCATTATTACCATTAGCCTTACTTAATAACCAAAAAAATCCAATTATGGTTTTTTTATGGTTAATATATATAATTTACATTATACCAATATCAATTATATTCCCTCTAATTAATTCAGCTTCTATATACTCAGTGATTTTCATATCCGCAATAAATATATTATTTTTATTGTCTATATTATTCTTTCGAATAATAAATAGAATTACGTTACCAAAACTACAAATCCCCTGGGATTTATATAAAACAATTATCATAGGATGCGGTATTATTGTTTTATTCTTTGTTATTACTAACCCGGCATTCAGTTTAATACCACCTAATATATTTAAAGTTTATTCAGTAAGAGAGAACTTTAAAGAAAATACATCATTATTAACCATGTATGTTATAACAAGTGGGGGATACGTAATTTCACCATTATTATTATTAGCTTCATTTTATGTAAAAGGCTTTGTTAAATATCTGCTTATTGCAATAAGCATTATGATTTCCTATTTAATATATTGCTCTTCAGGATTAAAAAGTATAGCCTTCATGAATATCACTGTTATAACTCTATTCTTCTATATCAAAGGAAAAAGAAACATAAGTAACTCTGTGATAAATATAATCCTATACTCATTCCTTGCTGCCGGATTACTGTATTTTATTTTCGATTTCTATGACCCACTTATACACTGGTTACGCAGAATATTCTTCACACCAACATTAAATACCTTCTATTTTTATGATTATACATTCAATAATAATAGGGAATTCACTAACGATGCTCCAAAGATAATCTCTCAGGTATATTATGGCACCATAGGCTCTGCTAATACAGGCTTTATTGGGGACGGTATAGCCAGATATGGTATCGTTGGCTTAATAATAAATTTCTTTATATTTAACATGCTCATCTTAGCAATGAACCTGAGTTCAAAAAAAGTTCCATTTGAATTTTCAACAACATTATATTTACCGTTCGTATACACGGTATCAAACACGGCAATTACAGCACTACTACTGACATATGGGCTGCTGATATTAAGCGTACTATTATTCTTATTTCCTACGAAAAATAACAAGAACTCCCTATGAAAATCACACATATGACATCGGCACATCCACGTTTCGATATACGTATTTTTCTAAAAGAATGCTCTGCTTTACAAAGAGAACATGAAGTATCTCTTATTGTTGCAGATGGTAAAGGTAATGAAGTAAAGAATAACATAACTATCATTGACGTGGGTATGCTGCCAGGCCGATTAAATAGAATCTTTAAAACAACGCAGAGAGTTTATAAAAAAGCATTAGAATTAGATTCTGACCTATATCATTTCCATGATCCGGAATTAATACCTATAGGATTACGACTTAAAAAGAAAGGTAAAACAGTTATCTTTGACGCCCATGAAGATGTCCCCAAACAAATTCTTAGTAAACCTTATTTAAATAAATTAGCAAAAACGATTATTTCTAAAACATTCTCGCTCTATGAAAAGTATGCTATCCCTAAATTTAATGGAATTATTACTGCTACACCCGCAATAAGAGATAAATACTTAAAGTTAAATAAAAACACAATAGACATTAATAATTACCCGATATTAGGCGAACTAAGTAATAATAGCAATAACTGGGATAAGAAAGAAAAACAAGTATGCTATGTAGGAGGCATATCTGCCATTAGATGCATAGAAGAAATGGTTGAATCAATATCTTACCTGAAGACTGACACAAAAATTAAATTAGCGGGTAGTTTCTCTGAAAAAGATTTAGAAAATAAAATAAAAAACATGGAGAATTGGCATAAAATAGATGAGCTTGGCTTTTTAAATCGAATAGAAACAAAAGAACTTTTATCTAAATCTATTGCTGGGATTGTTCTATTTCACCCATTACCCAATCATATCGATGCCCAACCAAATAAAATGTTCGAATATATGAGTGCAGGAATTCCTGTCATCGCTTCAAATTTCAAATTATGGAAAGATATTATTGTAGAAAACAACTGTGGAATTTGTATCGATCCATTAAATCCTAAAGAATTAGCTGATGCGATAGATTATTTATCGAATAACTATGATATAGCCGAAAGAATGGGCAATAACGGTTTTTTGGCAGTAAATAAAAAATACAATTGGGATATTGAACAGAATAAACTTATTAAATTCTATCAACAATTCGGAAGTTAATAAATATGAAGAAAATAATAACAGTATTAGGAGCAAGACCACAATTCATAAAAGCAAGCCCGGTGTCTCGCGCCTTACAAAATCATAATAAACTCGAAGAAATTATCATTCATACCGGTCAGCATTTTGATACTAATATGTCTGATATATTTTTCAATCAATTAAAAATTCCTAAACCTGATTACACGCTTAATATTCATGGTGGCTCGCACGGTGAAATGACAGGGAAAATGTTAATTGAAATTGAAAAGGTACTTATCACAGAAAAACCCGATGCGGTCATGGTATATGGTGATACGAACTCTACTTTAGCTGGCGCATTATCTGCATCCAAATTACATATTCCAGTTATCCATATTGAAGCCGGTTTACGTAGCTTTAATATGAATATGCCAGAAGAGATCAATAGAATATTAACAGATAATGTTAGCTCGATTCTTTTCTGTCCCACAGAGACAGCAATTAATAACCTACAACGAGAAGGCTTCTGTTCAAAACCGGTTAA
Organism: Photorhabdus thracensis; assembly: GCF_001010285.1. Lineage (GTDB taxonomy): Bacteria > Pseudomonadota > Gammaproteobacteria > Enterobacterales > Enterobacteriaceae > Photorhabdus > Photorhabdus temperata. The sequence goes on from NZ_CP011104.1 coordinate 1,796,285, forward strand.
TATAAAAAAAGTGGGTGATGTTATGGAAGATGCTGCTTTATATTTTAGCCGAATGGCAAAAAAACCTGATGAACTCATTCCCACACAACACTTTATATTAACAACACTACATCGTGCTGAAAATACAGATAATCAAAAACGATTAACCGAAATAGTAGACGCATTAAATTATATACATAAAACAATTTACCCTGTTGTCCTTCCTCTTCACCCAAGAACTAAAAAAATGTTGGAAAAATATCATTTACATTTAGATGTTCACTTAATCGAACCGGTTGGATATTTAGAAATGTTATGGCTACTTAAAAATACAGATCTGGTTATTACAGATAGTGGAGGACTACAAAAGGAAGCTTTTTTCTTTAGAAAACCGTGTGTAACAGTTAGAGATCAAACTGAATGGGTAGAATTAATTGAAACAGGTGTAAACAAATTATCAGATGCTGAGAATAAAAAAATAATCCAATCAGTTCATAATATGATTAATACTAATATACACTCTGTCCAATCTATATATGGTGGCGGCGTTGCTGCTATAAAAATTGCTGACGAATTAGAAAAGTCATTATGAATATAGTCTACATAAACCATTATGCCGGTTCGCCAGATCTTGGTATGGAATTTCGACCATATTATCTAGGCCAAGAGTGGCTTAAATCTGGACATAATATTACCATACTTGCAGCTTCTTACTCTCATGTTCGTACAAAACAACCCAAACTAACAGATAATAAAAAAACCACCGAAAATCTTTGTGGATTGAAGTTTATCTGGTATCCGACCCCTAATTACCACAATAATGGATTAGACCGGGTAAAAAATATATTCTCTTTCTTAAAGCAGATATGGTTCGATACAAATAATATAATAAAAGAGAATAAACCCGATATCGTTATTGCATCAAGTACTTACCCCTTGGACATTTGGGTCGCAAAACGCCTGGCAAAAAAGGCTAAAGCTAAATTAGTTTATGAAGTTCACGATTTATGGCCTCTATCTCCTATCGAAATAGGCGGCATGTCCCCAAAACATCCTTTCATAAGATTATGTCAATTTGCTGAAAATTATGCTTATCGCCACTCAGATACGGTAATTTCAATACTCCCTAATGTACATGCTCATATGAAAGAGCATGGTTTAGACCTGAAAAAATTGCATATTATACCTAATGGCATAGTCGAAAATGATTGGCAAACTGAAAATATCGATCCCATTTCACCTCATATCAGAGAGGTAGTAGACTACTGTAGAACAGAAAATAAAATCATTGTAGGTTATGCCGGATCGCTTGGAAAACCCAATGCCATGCACTACCTTATTGATGCTGCAAAATTATTAGAAAAACAAAACTTTCATTTTCTGCTGGTAGGTTCTGGGCTGGAAAAAGAAAATCTAGTAAAACAAGCTAATTTACTTAATTTGAGAAACATTACCTTTAGCGATCCAATACCGAAAACACAGATCCCTGCTCTGCTCCCATTATTCGATATTGCTTATATAGGCTGGCATAGAAAACCTATATATCGATTTGGGATTTCACCGAATAAACTAATAGATTATATGATGGCAGGATGCATAGTATTACATTCTGTTGAAACGGGTAATGACATTGTTACTGATGCAAATTGCGGATTATCTATCCCACCTGAATCTCCCCAAGCTATTGCAAATGGATTACTTAAATTAAATAAACTCTCAAAGGAAAAGAAAATTGAATTAAGAAATAACGGTAAAAAATACATATCAAAAAACCACACATATAATGCTTTATCAAATAAATTCCTAAAAGCAATGATAAATCATAAATAACAGATGCCTTCCTTTAGCGTTACCTGAAATTGGACAATCTAAAATAGAAAAAATTACTGATTGACTTAAAACTGGTTGGATAATTACCGGCCCAAAGCCAGAAGATTTGAACAAGATATAGAAATTATACTTAAATAACTATCATTACTGTCCAAATAGAGGTTATTATTCAATCATGATAAATATATCAGTAATTTGCCCTATATTAAATGAAGAGAAATATATAAAAGGATGTATCGAATCACTTCTAAAACAAGATTATCCTACCGAGCAATTAGAGATTATCTTTATAGATGGCTGTAGCTCAGACAACACTTTAAAAGTCATTCAAAGTTATATTGAGAAATATGAATTCATAAAACTACTATACAACCCTGAAAAACATGTCCCTGCTGCACTGAATATTGGTATAAAAAATTCATCAGGAGAATATATAGCCAGAATCGATGCGCATTCTAACTATCCTAGCAACTACTTATCCAAACTATATAGTTTATCAAAACAATTTGATATTGATAATATAGGTGGAGTTCTTAGTACAAAACCATGTAATCCTACAATTATTGCCCATACTATTGCATATGCCTTAAGTAGTCACTTTGGCATGGGTAATTCCCATTTTCGAATTGGTGTCAATAACATAAAAAAAGTTGATACAGTACCTTTTGGTTTTTTCAAAAGAAATATATTCGATAAAATAGGTCTATTTGATGAGGATTTAATTAGAAACCAAGATGATGAATTCAACAACAGAATTATAAAACATGGAGGTAATATATATCTTGCCCCAGATATTATTGTTGATTATTACCCCAGAGATTCAATTAAAAAAACTTGCTCTATGTTCTATCAATACGGTTTGTTTAAACCATTAGTCAATTTGAAATTAAAAACAACAACATCATTTCGACAATTAATACCACCGACTTTTGTCTTAGGGTTAATCCTGGGACTAATCCTCTCATTCATTAACCCAATATTTTCATATCTATATATAAGTTGTATTTTTATCTATTTATCCCTGGCTTTATTGGTGTCAATAAAAGCCCATATTAAAAATAAAAAAAATTATATTTTCTTACCATTAATATTTCTGTGCATACATTTATCTTATGGATCAGGGTATCTCATTGGAATAATGAAAATTATATTCAATAAGAAATTCCACGTAAAAAATAAAAGATAAGGATTATATCATGAGCTCTTTTTTTCTCCCTTTTGCACTCCCAGAACTCGGCCAAGAAGAAATTGATGAAGTCATTGATTCACTTAGAACAGGTTGGATAACTACCGGACCTAAAGCCAGAAGATTTGAACAAGATTTTGCTCTGTATTTAAATTCTGATGTTGAAGCAATCGCGGTAAGTTCAGCAACGGCTGGATTACATTTAGCGTTAGAAGCCATTGGTATCCAACCTGGTGATGAAATCATCGTCCCTACCTACACCTTTACTGCAACAGCAGAAGTTGTCCGTTATCTGGGCGCTCACCCTATTTTTGTTGATTCTTTACCTAACAGCCTGAATATTGATCCAGTAGCAATAAGAAAAGCAATCACATCCAAAACTAAAGCGATTATACCAGTACACTTTGCAGGTTTATCCTGTGATATGGATGAAATCATTGCTATAGCTAAAGAATTCAATCTACGAATAGTTGAAGATGCAGCTCATTCACTCCCAACCTTATACAAAGGAAAAAAAATTGGCACTCTGGACACCGATGTAACCGTATTTAGTTTCTACGCCAATAAAACCATGACAACGGCTGAAGGCGGGATGCTAGTAACCCGAAATCCAGACATTATAAAAAGAGCAAAAGTCATGCGTTTGCACGGCATTAGCAAAGATGCTTTTGACAGATATCAATCTAAAACACCAGCCTGGTACTACGAAGTGATTGAACCAGGCTATAAATATAATATGCCAGATATTTGTGCGGCCATTGGTATTCATCAATTACAGAAAATAGACTCTTTTCAGAAGAAAAGAGAAGAGATGGCTAAATTTTACGATAGTGAATTAAAAGACTTACCCATTATTTTACCGACTAAACCTAAAGAGCCTAATAGCCAGCACGCCTGGCATTTATATACTATCAGACTAAATGATGAAGTTAAGATATCAAGAGACGACTTTATAATAAAAATGGCAGAAAAAAATATAGGTTGTTCTGTCCATTTTATCCCACTACATAAACAACCCATATGGAAAAACACCTATTCTCTTGATAAAAATAACTTCCCAGTAGCAGAAGAAAATTTTAAAAGAATTGTATCCATTCCTTTATACACAAAAATGACCCAAGAAGACCAGATCTACGTTATCAAGACAATTAAAGGGATTCTTGAATAAATGAAAATAACTTATTCAACTATAAAAATAGTTTTTGACTTCACTGCATCTTCAATTGGGCTAATCATCCTTTCTCCTATCTTAATCGCGATTGCCATTTGGATAAAAATAGACTCGGAAGGGCCTATTTTTTTCCGGCAAAAGCGCGTAGGTCAATATAATAAAGATTTTTATATTCACAAATTTAGAAGTATGACTACCGGTTCAGAACAAAAAGGTCAACTCACTGTAGGTCATGATCTACGTATTACGAACTCTGGAAAATTTATACGCAAATACAAACTTGATGAACTAGCTCAACTCATTGATGTTATTCAAGGAAAAATGAGTTTAGTCGGGCCAAGGCCAGAAGTACCACAATTTATGGATAAATACCCAGATGACGTAAGAAACAAAATATTATCTGTCAAACCTGGAATAACAGATTTGGCTTCTATAGAAATGATTGATGAAAATCAAATATTAGATAAATATGCAAATCCTCATCAAGCCTATATTGATATTGTGATGCCTATAAAAGCCAAATACTACTTAGAATATGTTGATGACAAGTCATTTTTCCATGACCTGAAGATTATTTTTAAAACAATTTACAAATTAGTTTTTAGGTAATTTAAAATTATGAATAAAAGAATAGTTTTTGGCCCAGATAGACTAATAAAGACTCTCGTTCTTCTGATAGTAGATATATTTATAATCAGTATTTCATACTGGCTAAGTATGTGGCTACGTCTTGACAGAGAAGTACCGCTCTACAGCTTACAACATTGGATAACGATTATATTCACAGTACCTTGCACGCTATTTATTTTCTTAAGAATTGGCTTTTATAGATCGATATTGAAATACGTTAATATGAGTATATTGAAATGGGCTATTATTGGCTCATTATCATCGACTCTATTCTTAACAGCATTCTCCTTATATCAACAGGCATTCTTACCCAGAACTGTACCTATTATTTATTTTTCTTTTTTGGTTATATCACTCTGTGGCACAAGGTTCTTATATAGAACACTGCGTAATCTATTAAAATATAAAGGAACCCCAGTAATTATCTATGGCGCAGGAGAATCTGGTCGGCAACTTTTACCCATATTGACAATGCATAGAGAATTCAACCCAATTGCCTTTGTTGATGACAATACTAAATTACATAATTTATCTATTCATGGGGTTTACGTCTTCTCTCCAGAAAAAATAAATTTTCTGGTAGAGAAATATAATATCAAGAAGATATTACTCGCTATACCCAGTGCTTCAATATCCAATAGAAAAAAAATAATTGAGAGACTACAAAAAGAGCATTGTGAAATACTCACAATCCCAAGCTTCAACGATCTGGTTGAAGGAAAAGCCCAAATAAACTCACTAAAGCGGGTTTCCATTAATGATCTGCTAGGAAGAGAACAAGTTAACCCATTACAAGACTTACTCAGTAAAAACATCAGAAATAAAAACGTCCTTATTACAGGCGCTGGCGGTTCAATAGGATCTGAACTGTGCAGACAAATCATCAATCAGTCACCATCTCAGATAATATTATTTGAGCTAACAGAGTACTGCCTTTACTCAATAGAAATGGAGCTGCAAAAAATAAATCTGGAAAGAGATCTCAATATAAATATCATTCCGATTTTAGGTGATATAAAAGACTCAGATAAAATAAATAAAATAATAAACAAATTCAACATTAACACAATATACCATGCTGCTGCATATAAACACGTCCCACTGGTAGAAATGAACACACTGGAGGGTATAAATAATAATATTTTTGGCACACTCTCACTTGCACAAGCAGCAATTAAACAAAAAGTTGAAAAATTTGTATTAATCTCTACCGACAAAGCCGTTCGCCCGACAAACACAATGGGGGCAACAAAAAGATTCGCAGAACTTATACTGCAAGCCTTTGCTAAAGAAAACAGCCATACAAAATTTTCGATGGTTCGTTTCGGCAACGTTCTTGGCTCATCTGGCTCAGTAGTACCCCTTTTCGAGCAACAAATGGCAAATGGTGGACCAATAACACTAACTCACAAAGATATCACACGTTACTTCATGACCATCCCGGAAGCCGCCCAATTAGTTATCCAGGCAGGCGCGATGGGCAACAATGGCGACGTCTTTGTTCTGGACATGGGCGAGTCAGTAAAAATTTATGACCTTGCCCGAAAAATGATTAACCTCTCCGGCTTGACAGTTAAAGATAAAACCAATCCTCATGGTGATATAGAAATCAAAATTACCGGATTAAGGCCAGGCGAAAAGCTTTATGAAGAGCTACTCATTGGTGATAACGTTTCTGGCACCAACCATCCTAGAATAATGACAGCAAATGAAGTATTTTTACCTTGGGATAAATTAAACTCATTATTAAATGACTTAAAAATATCTTGTGAAAATTATGATTTCGAAAACATTAGAAAGATTCTTATCAACTCCCCTATTGAGTTTCATCCCAAAGAAGATTGTATTTACGATCTTTTAAAATAATATCTACGCTTTCTAACCGGCTAAAGAGATATGATATAACCATATTAATCACTGAAGGAAATGGCTATACCAGCTCACACACTGCATCTGTGAGGAGACTCAATGAATTCAGCTGAAAGTTATATTGGTTATCTGGATAAACAACAACCCTATGAAATTTTTAATATACGAGTCATTAAAAATCATATAATTCAAAAAATTAAAATAACAATCCAATAGAATCTCATTATTAGATATATCATATGCATTATACTTCCTTCAGTTTTTCTCTCAAAAAAGGAAAATAAAAATTATGGAATTGACCTCTTAGTACGAGCCTATAACTTTATGAAAAAGTATCAAAATAGCTATGGTTACCAACCGTAAAATAACAGCAAATGCCTATGGACTGTTCTCTGGTGTTTTTTGGGGACTCACCGGTGTTCTTTTAGCTATTTTATTAAAAAACAACACTCTTTCCTCTTACTTTATTATTCCTATCATTATTGCCTTCCTGAATGACCTAATTTCATGTGTATACATGTTTATATATCTGCTATATCAGAATAAATATCGGGTAATAATCGCCATCACTAAGAATAAAAAATATTGGATAATCGTACTGGCAGCTATGTTGGGTGGCCCAATAGGCATGTCTTGTTATATCCTGGCCATTCAACATATTGGTGTTGGCTATACAGCAATTATCGCTGCAACTTATCCTGCCATTGGTTCTCTAATATCATTCTGTCTATTTAAAGACAGAATTCACCTTATAGGAACATTAGGTTTAATATTAACCGTTGTATGCACCATAATACTAGGCTATTCAACAACAACGCAAACAATATCTAATTGGACAGGATTCCTGTTTGCCTTTATCTGTGCACTGGGCTGGGGATCTGAAGTTGTTATCAGCTCCTACGGAATGAACAACAATATACCTGCTGACATCGCCTATTTTATAAGACAACTCTCCTCTTCGGTAGGTTATATTATCCTTATCATAGCCTTCATATTCTCTCTGCCTAATGTAATAGATATCTTCTCAAGTTTCACACTATCCAGCCTGCTACTAATAACTTCACTGACAACGACCGTATCATACCTCTTCTACTATCGAGCAATCAGCATACTCCAACCTATTCGAGCGATGGCTTTAAACATCACCTACACCGTTTGGGCAATATTCTTTGCCTACTTCCTTCTAAATGAATCCATCTCCATAAAATTATTAATCCTGTGTATAGGTGTTTCTTTAGGATCATTCTTAACCGCCATCAATCCCCGTAATATCAAAAAATTAATATTGGACCTCAAGTGAGTGCAATTATAAAGAATTTCTTCACAATGTAATGGGGTTAAAGTTAACCAATATTCTAGAAAATAGGAAGTATAAATAGCGGACTATCATTGTGGACAACATTGAATGGAGGAAATGCCTTCTTAATGTACCGATCTGAATGGCTATACTCTAAAAACACAGGAGAAACATAGGTTTTATAATATATGAGAAAGAACTCAATAAAAATATTGTATTATCTAAGACCCTTCAAAATAACCCCACTGATCAGAAAAAATAACATTTTCACACCTTTATTTAATTAAACAGCTAACTGAATCCTTCTTAAGTCTACCGAACTTGACTCTCACCCAGTAAATAACCTCAAATCCAATCACAGGAACGATTCCAACAAAAAACCATCAAAACCCCTGATTAGCAGCCTTATTTTATCAATTAATTAAACAAGCAGCGTATTAAGCTTGACCCGGGGAAGCTTACAGTTTACTCTCCCCCAAAATAGTTACAAAATCTTATCCCCCATTACTTTTTGTTACGACAGACAAAAGTACTGGAAAATCAACACAATAGATAAGATTATAGAATCCTATAGGCGTTCTGGGAGCCAACAACCTAGTGCGGTAGCTTTATTTAATGGTTATTAACATACTGACTCAGGTTTTTCATCTGTATATATAAGAAAATTCCTACATGCTTAAGCAAAAATCATTAAATAACCTCATTTAATGGCTAACCATACAATTAACCTAAATCAGTAATAATATAAATAGATTGGCCAAATTAATATGAAAGGCATCATTCTAGCCGGTGGTTCCGGCACCAGATTATACCCTATAACAATAGGTGTATTTCGCCTCGACGACCTTGTTCAAGCAGGCAATACATCGCTTTTTTACGGAAATATTACCGGAACTGGCCGGGAACCTGTCGTGCCGTATTAATGACAACTTCCAGGTTATGAATACTGCATCTTCAAGTTAAGCGGGTATATATTGTTAGGCACGATTTTATTGAATTATGAAAAAACATCTTGTAGCCAATGACCAATACCTGACGAACTTTGAGCAAAAAAGTTATGAAGAAAAGCAGGGTAACGAATTTAAAGCACATCGTTGGATGTAGGAAAAGACGCATAGCTGATTAGCTGGATGAATCGCTTTCGGCGAATACTGATGCGCTGAGAGAAGAAACTAGGTGTTTAGTCCCAACATTTGATGGATAGGGTTCATAGTGAATCTTTCTGGTTCAAGAGTCTATTGTTTGCAAATATATTCATAGGGTGTTAACCCCCAAGGGTCTTTAACCGTCTTGCAAAATTGTATACCAATACAAAGTCACCCAAATGAATTTCTAATTGTTGATGTGTATCATAGTGGTAACGTTTGACAGTTGCTTCTTTGAGGGTCCGGTTCATACGTTCCCCCCACCCATTAGTCCAAGGGGATTTGATTTTTGTCAAACGGTGCTCTATCGCGTTGGGTTTACATGCCCTGTCAAAGATATTCATTTAGGCATAGATATCTTTTTCCGGGTTGGTAAATTGGCATCCGTTATCTGTCAGAATAGTATGAATGTGATAAGGGATTATTTTGAGTAAGTTCTCTAGAAATTGGGCAGCATTTAATTTTCCGGCCTTGGCTTTCAATTCAACATAAACAAACTTACTGGTTCTATCCATTGCGACAAAGAGATTCAATTTTCCCTCAACAGTTCGAACTTCAGCGATATCGATATAAAAATACCCGATAGGACAACGTTTGAATTTTTTTGTGCCACGGGTTTAGTTTATTTCCCTTCATTTCCAGCAATCTGGAAATGCCATAGCGCTGAAGGCAGCGGTGCAATGAGGAACGAGTTAAATGTTTAATTGATAGCGGCAAAGCATATAAACAATCATCTAAAGGCAGCAATGCTCACTTTCAGAATTCAACAATACTGGCTTCTTCTGCTTCAGACAGTACCGTCGATTTTGGCACAAGGGGCCTGTAGGTAAGTCATTTACTGACGCCCATTTTTCCCATTCAGCCACAGTCTTCGGACTAATATGATAGCGTTCAACAAGGACTTTTAGACTTTCTAGACTACTTTGTATTGCTCGACGCATTGCCTCAGTCGTTGTGGCACACCGGTGTAAAATCTGTCCCGTAACTGCTCCTTCGACTGAATGGAAATTATCGTACCATCAAATGTTGGAGCTAAACACCTAGAAAATTATAAAGCAATGCTACACTTGGCATGTGGATTAATTGTCTAGAATAAAATCCATTGGGATAGGAACAATATACTATCAATCTAGCTAGAATTAACATTAATAGATTATATGGAATTTAAATTATGGCTGTTGTTATCGGAAGTGCCAGTGAATTAAATATTACAATAAAAATGATTTGCGATTTCTACAAAAAGCATTGGTCAAGGCCAATTATATTGACTAATGAAGATTTTTACATTTGGCAATTCATTAATAATCCATGTAATAAGAGCATCGATAACTGTTGTGTTGCGATAGATTATGATAAAGTCGTTGGCATAATGGGATTAAATGAACGGGATTTTGTCCTTGATGGAGCTATAGAAAAAGGGGCTGAATTAACGACTTGGGTTATTGCTGAATCTCATCGTAATAAAGGGTGTGGGCCTAAAATGATTGAATATTTAAAAAATAAATATTCAGTTATGATTGGAATGGGAATATCTCAAACTGCATTGCCTGTATATATTAGAAACGGATTTAAATATATAAAATCAATTCCAAGATATGTTCATGTTATAAGCTGGGATAATATTTCCTCACTGACTACAATTGATCCTCTCGCGAAAAAATATGCAAAAGGACAATTAAAAAAAGTAAACTATAACATACTTGATTTCTCTAAAGATGATATAAATAATTTATATAAAGAATTCTCCAAAAACTATAATTCGTTTTCCAGAACTCACGATGACATATATTGGCGATATAATGAACACCCATATTTCAAATATGAATATGTTATCATAGAAGCCGAAAATAAAACAAAATGCTTTGTTGCCTATCGGATAGATCGTAATATAGATGGCCTTATTATGGCTCATTGCTTAGATATTTTTGGCGATAAACAAGCTTATTCTGCTGGCATTTCATTTATAGCTGACATAGCTAAAATCAATGCAGCAGATGCTATTGACATATATGCAACAAATTCATCTCTAGTTTCAGAATTAAAATGTAATGGGTGGTTCTCAACATTAGACGATGATTTTTTTAAATTTCCTCATTTATTCCATCCTATAGAAGTTAGAGAACCAGCAACTACGTCTTTAATTTTATGGTCTAGTAAAAACATTAATATCCTTCTTGATACTGGAAAATTACACATTACTAAACAAGATGCTGATCTTGATAGACCAACTCTTTATAAAAAGGATGTATGATGAGTGACCTAACTGTCGTTATGTACCACTATGTAAGAAGAATTCATGATTCCCGTTACCCTGGAATAAAAGGATTAGAATTTGACTTGTTTTTAGAGCAAGTTGCATATATAAAAAAGAACTATACTCCTATTACTATAGAACAAGCTATTCATTCTTTTGAAAGCGGAGAAAAACTACCAAATCACGCAATTTTACTAACCTTTGATGATGCCTATAGTGACCACTTTATTAATGTTTATCCAGTCCTTAAAAAGAATAATATTCAAGGATGCTTCTATGCTCCTGCTAAAGCTATAACTGAAAATATAATCCTTGATGTTAATAAGCTTCATTTCATTCTTTCCTCTTGTAAAGATCTTTCCAAGATTATAAATCATATAAAAATTCTATTAGAGAAAGAGAGGAAAAATCATAATATAAAAAATTTTGACGAATACTACTCCGAACTAGCTATTGCCAATAGATTCGACTCTGCAAATACTATTTTTATAAAAAGGTTATTACAAGTCGCACTACCAGAGCCTATCAGAAATAGAATTTGCGATCATCTCTTCAAATATTATGTTGAAATTGATGAAAAATCGTTCAGCAAAGAACTATACATGAATAAATTTCAATTAGAACATATGATTAATGACGGGATGCATGTAGGAGCTCACGGATATGATCACTACTGGTGGAATAAATTAACTGACAGTGAACTTAACCAAGAAATAGAATTATCTCTACATTTCCTTAACACAATAGGCGCAGATAATCAAAATTGGACTGCATGCTATCCATATGGGTCTTCTAGTGATAATGTAGTTAATAAGTTAGGAAAAATGGGATGCAAAATAGCATTTACTACACAAGTAGATATCGCCAATATTAATTCCAATCATAGATTATTAATCCCAAGGCTTGATACCAACGATCTACCTAAACATAGAGATGCAAAAAATAATAAATGGTTTAAATAAATCACGTATCTATTTAATTAAAAAATCATTTTTTAGGCATACCCTTAAATATTAATCAAATCAAAATATAGTATAATTATTTTATGATAAAGGCACAGTGGTTCAAGCACTTCATGTCGTCAACACCTATGATGCCGGTTCTGGTATCGCGTTATACCAACAGACGATAGAAAACTAAGGTAAAAGCCAAACTCATTGAATCACTTGCCCTTGATGGGGCTATCGTCACTCTGGATGTTCTGCATTGTCAGACAGAAACTCACAATAAAAGGCAATCAAAAACAGTTTCATAAGTTTGTTAAATCTCATTTTGCAAGCCATCACAATAACGATTAATCAATTGAATTTACTGCGAAAATAAGGGAATGGTCGCACAGAGCAACTTGGTATGTCAGCTCATTACCGCTGGATGCTGAAGCAGCAACAAAAACGATCAAACAGCACTGGGGGATTGAAAATAAACTTCATTGGTTGCTGGATGTCACTTTTAGGGAAGATAAATTATCCCTAAAGATCCTGATAAGGCTGCACATATGACATTATTTAATCGGATTGCATTAACGAGACTTAAAGACAGTCAGGCATCAAAACGCCGGAGAACTACGTACATGGTCAAGAGAATTTCGCAACGAACTTATCTTTGATTAAATTATGAATAAAGTGGAATCTGATAGATACAATAGATTGTCAGAGAAATATTGCTCAAGAGATTATCGATAAAGAGGCTGACTATTTGCTGCCAGTGAAATTCCCGCTTTTTTTTCATTTGAATGACCAGAGTTAAAAACCATAAGAGCTGTTGTCTCTCTCAGAGAGGGAAATTCAACATCAAGGAAGAGAGTATACTATAGCTCAGTAAAACTCAGTACAGAACAGTTTACCAGAGCTGTCAGAGAGCATTGGTATATTGAGAATAAATTGCATTGGAGACTAAATAAGATTTCATAATTATGCTCCACTTCCAACCAACCTTTGTGTACCAAGACATACAGTCTTTTCATCTAAGCGATCCGTAAAATTAGTGAGATAGGCTACAGAACCAACATTGTTCAAAAAAGAAAACAAAAGGCACAAATGTATCGGTATTATGGAAAGCTATTTAGGTGTGGAAATGTTAAAGAGGATGATTGTCGTATTCAGCGAAGAAATGCCGCAGAATTGCCATCTGGTAGTATATGCAGTTAACTTGCTAAATAACACTCAAACATTTCAAACGGGGTTGAAAAGCAGCAATGAGTGCACGTCATCTTACTAAAGTCCTTGCAGGATACGCTTCATAATATTTCCCGACCCGCTACCGGGATCTGGAAAAAGAACCATAACAGACTGGCAGTGCTATTCATTCTAGTGAGCTTAGTGTATGTCGGCCAACTGGTAGGAATAGCGTGAAAAACCGGTAAGAAAGAATGTTATCTGACCAAATATGCATGGCTTGGGGACCAAGCTAATTACTAAAAATAGTCACCAGATAAGCAAAACTCTTTTACTTGAATCCCTCACAGGACTAAATGGGCTAAAGTTGGTCATACGGTTCCACCCATCCTTCCTGCCGTTCCTTTCAGGCATTTAAAAAAAGCAGCAATGCTATAAGAATATCATCTATGATTAAAAAGAAACTAATAATAATCGGAGCTGGTGGATTTTCTAAATCAATAATAGACAGCTTAGATAGGAAAAAATACGAACTCATTGGTTTTATAGATACTTTCAAAGTTGGAAGTCATCAAGGGTACCCCATTTTAGGTAATGATATAAATAAAGTAGATGAGTCCATGAATTATAATTATTTTATAGGGATAGGAGATCCTAAAATTAGGCTCCATTTTTTTAATTTGATTATGAGTAAAGGACTAAGTCTCATAAATATCATAGATCCAACAGCGATTGTTTCTAGTAGCACAAAATTGGGGATAGGGGTATACATAGGTAAGATGTGTATTATCAATCCCGATACTTGTATTGGTGATGGTGTGGTTATTAATACTAGATCACTAATTGAGCATGGAAATAGTATTGGTTGCTGCTGTAATATTTCAACTAATGTAGTACTTAATGGTGATGTAACTGTTGGTACTAAAACATTCATAGGAAGTTGTACAGTTGTTAATGGACAAATAACTATTGGCAATAACTCAGTAATAGGATCTGGTTCTGTGGTTATAAGGCATATACCGAATAATGTCGTTGTAGCAGGTTCACCAACAAGATTAATTAGAGAAATAAATGATGAATAATATTTATATTGTTGCAGAAATTGGATGTAATCATAATGGTGACTTTTCACTTGCAAAAAAAATGGTAGATGAAGCAAAAAAAGCAGGGGTTAATGCAGTAAAGTTTCAAACATTTAAAGCAGACCAGTTAATTTCAAAATTTGCGCCGAAAGCCGAGTATCAAATAAAAGTCACCGGTAGTGATGAATCGCAATTAGAAATGACGCGAAAATTAGAACTACCATATGATGAGTTCATTAAATTAGAAGAGTACGCAAAAGAAGTAGGACTAGATGTCTTTTCTACGCCTTTCGACTTTGACTCAATTGATTTTCTACATAGCAGAAATCAGAAAATGTGGAAGATACCCTCTGGTGAACTATTAAACCTACCGTACTTGGAGAAAATAGCTAGGCTACCGATTCGTCAAAAACAAATAGTTATTTCAACCGGAATGGCAGTCATTGACGAAATCAAAATGGCATTGGCAGTTCTAACTAATAATGGAATTCATAAAGAGGATATAACTATACTTCATTGTAATACTGAATATCCAACTCCTTTTGAAGATGTAAATCTAAACGCTATCTCTGGTTTAAAGGAAACTTTTAGAGGTTATAAAATAGGGTTTTCTGATCATTCTCCTGGTTATTTTGCGGGTATAGCTGCCGTTCCATATGGAATAACATTTATAGAAAAACATTTCACATTAAATAAAAATTTTTCAGGGCCGGATCATAAAGCGTCGGTAACACCTGATGAATTGAAATTACTCTGTGACGGAATTAGAGCAGTAGAAAAAGCATTGGGTACATTTGATAAAATAGTAACAAATTCAGAAAGAAAAAATAAAATTGTCGCTAGAAAATCTATTGTTGCTAAATCAGCAATAAAGAAAGGTGAAGTATTTACAGTGGATAATATAACAACTAAGAGGCCAGGGAATGGGATTAGCCCAATGTTTTGGTACGATATCTTAGGAGAAGTTGCAGAAAAAGATTTTAGCGAAGATGAGTTAATTGAACATACAGGGTTTAGTGCACAAGAGGTATAGAAATATGCAAAAGAAAATTGCAATTATCCCTGCTCGTTCTGGTTCTAAAGGTTTACGTAACAAAAATATTTTAATGCTATTAGATAAGCCTTTGATAGCTTATACCATTGAAGCTGCAATAAATTCAGCAATATTTGATAGAGTTATCGTTTCAACTGATTCTTATGAGTATAAAGATATAGCAGAAAAATATGGTGCAGAGGTTATTATTCGCAGTGAAGAATTATCTTCTGATACAGCAACAACCTATATGGTGATAGAAGACGTTCTAAGTAAAATAAATGATTTTGATTATTTTGTACTTCTGCAACCAACGTCACCTTTTAGAAATGATACACATATAAAAGAAGCAATAAATTTTTTTGAGAATAATCAAAAAGCAAATTTCCTTGTTTCAGTTAAAGAAAGTGAAAAAAGCTCAGACTTGATTAAACCCATCGATAATGACTTAAGTTTAAAGTTTTTTGAGTCTGATTATAGTAATTATCGGCGTCAGAATAGAAAAGAATACACGCCTAACGGCGCTATCTTTATAGCAAATAAAAGTAACTATTTAGAGAAAAAACAATTTTTTGGAAAAGATAGTTTTGCTTATATTATGAGTAAGAAAGATTCAGTTGACATTGATGATAAATTAGATTTTGAATTTGCTATCGCAATAGCGACTCAATCTAAAAAAAACGAAACTCTTCAAAAAAAAATTCGTGATCGAATTGAAGAAAAGAAACACTTGATGCAGCAGCATCATTGTCCAATAACTTTTATAGGACATTCTATCTTCGATTATTGGCCTATAGAAAAACTAAGTTATCTTAAGATAAATAACCTAGGAATCGCCGGTATAAATACAAAGGAATACCTCGACTATATCATTAATAAAAAATTAATTAAAAATTTTGGTGATTATGTGTTTATATTTTCAGGAACAAATGACATTGTGCTTGATAACTGGAAATGTAGAGATACTCTTAATTGGATTCATGAAATATCAGACTATATAAAGACAAATAGTCCTATGATAAAAATATACTTAATTTCAGTACCTCCAGTCAGAGGAAGAATAGATAGAAGTAACCAGGTCATAAGAGAATTAAATGAATATCTGAAGAATAATCTTAAGGATGCTGTTTTTATTGAATTAAGTGAAGAATTTTATGATAAATATAAAAATTTAAACCAATATTATACTTATGATGGCTTGCATTTGACTCAAACAGGTTACGAACAGTTAGAAAAAGAGTTAGAGAAATATATTGTATGAAAAAAGTATTATATGTCACTGGTTCCAGAGCAGAATATGGAATAATGAAACGTCTCCTCATAAAAATGAGGGAGGACGCTGATATTGAGTTGAGTATTATCGCTACAGGAATGCATTGTGACGAAAATTATGGTTTAACTTATAAGGTTATAAAAAATGACGGCTTCGAAATAGAAAAGTTGATTGACATAAACATCAATACTGAAAATAACGCTGCTATTTTAAAAGCAATGTCAATATGTCAGGAAGAGTTTGGTAAGTATTTTCATACTCATCATTATGATGCCGTAATGTTATTAGGTGATCGATATGAAATATTTTCTGTGGCCATTGCTGCTGCAATGCATAATTTACCAATTATCCATCTACATGGTGGTGAACAAACATTAGGGAATTATGATGAATTCATTCGCCATGCTATAACAAAAATGAGCAGACTGCACCTTGCCTCAACTGAAGAGTATAGAAACAGAATCATTCAAATGGGAGAGCACCCTAGTACAGTGTTTAATATTGGAGCATTAGGAGCAGAAAATAGCTTATCAATGTCCTTACCATCGAAAGATGAATTGGAAGATAAATTTGGCAGTCTTAACAAGCCTTATTTTATGGTGGTATTTCATCCAGAGACGCTTACAACTATACCGTTAATAGACCAAGTGATGGAGTTGTTATCAGCTCTAATTGAGTTTACTGAAAGATATGGTTTCATTTTTATTGGCTCTAATTCTGATACTGGCTCAAATGAGATCTCTACTGAGATTGTTAAATTTTGTAAAATAACAAACTCTCGATATTTAAAATCCGTAGCTCCAGAAGAATATTTAGCATTGAATATTCATTCAAAAGGACTTATTGGTAATTCTTCGTCTGGATTGATAGAAGTACCGACATTAAAAATCCCTACAATAAATATTGGAGATAGACAAAAGGGGAGAGTGCGAGGGTGCTCTGTAATCGATGTTAAATGCAACAAAGATGACATTATAAATGCAATATATCAAAGTCAATCGCCCGAACTCCTAAATATTATTACGTCATCAATTAATCCATATTTGAAGAAAGATTCCTTAAGGATGGCAATTAAGATAATCAAAGAATTCCTATGGAATGATCCGAAGCATTATAAGAAATTTTATGATCTGTAATATTGCTATAAGAAAAGAATGAACATAAAAAGGTTCCAGTATATATACTCCTGTTTTTTTAATGGTTTTGAGAGCAATAGCAGCATTTATATTAGTAATTGTTTTGGTATTTATTACTGTAATAAGGAGGTTTTTAATAACAAAGGTATTTTTAATTTTGATTCTTACTCCTTTTATTTAGTAATTCATTTTATTATTCTTAATAATCTATCCCAATAGGAATTGTATATAATAGGCTATCATCAATTTTTACTTTTATTTGACCATGAAAGAAACACCTCATAATCCCTGGCTCATCTCCGACGAACTTTGGGCAAAAATAGAACCTATGCTTCCTAATTCATCAACCCTATCATTCTCTCGGACGTCACCGGTGCCGAGTCAATAACCGCGCAGCGGTGAATGTCATCTTCTTTGTATTAAGAACCAGCTGCCAGTGGAATTTGCGCAATGCCACCGTAATTCGTTCCTCAAGTTCTGCCCATCAGCGTTTTCAGAAACGAGTCGCTGCAAGGATATACGAATATTTTTGGCAAATATGGATTACTCGGCTAGTGAGAGGATCATCAATTGGTCATGCTGGTGTTAAATGGTTGCCAAATGAAAGCCCCACTAGCTGGGACAAAAAAACGGGTGAAAACCCGACAGACTGGGGTAAACATGGAGTAAAATACAGTTTACTCACGGACGGAAAAGGTTTACTGCTTGCTTTGGCGGTTGATGTGCCAATACTCATGATATCAGATTGGTAGAGGGTGTTCTGTCGCCTTACAGACTACCAGACTGGGAACCCCGGCCCTAGGGATGGCTGAAATTGTTGTTAAAGAAACATGATATATTCAATCCAGAAAGGAGGAGTGTGATTCGGCCAGGGGGAACAGTGAATTTAAAGCACATAGCTGGATAGTGGAAGGAACCCGTAGCTGGAATGAGCTCCTATTGAAAGTAGGTTGGCTTTTATCTAAGTATATTTTCACAGTAGATATAGATTAAATTATAGGTGAAAACTGAATTGTATTATATACTAAGTATATCTCTAAGAACACTAACACTTTTTAGTAAATTTTTACTGATTATATTGCTGGCAAAGTTACTATCTATTTCAGAGCTTGGTCTTTATGGATTAATTAGTGCAGTAATCGGGTATACAATATTTATTGTTGGTTCTGAATTCTATACTTATAGTACTAGAGAGATGATCACTCAGCCAAAAAGTGAATGGCTAGGAATGATACGCGATCAATTTGTGTATTACTTAATAGTATATGGTGTATCTATTCCTTTTATATTAATAATATTTTATTTTAACGTGTTGCCATATCGATACATCTGGTGGTTTTGTTCAATTCTCTTATTTGAGCACATAGCCCAGGAAATAAATCGAATCTTGATATCTGCTCAGAGTCAACTATTGGCAAGTTTTATTCTGTTTATACGGCAAGGACTATGGTGTTGGATTGTTATTGTGACTATGTGGTTTTTCCCTGATTATCGTTGTCTTGAGACAATCTTATCGATGTGGCTAGTAGGAACACTTTTGGCATGTTTGATTGGGGGAGTGTACATATATCGCTACGATAAGATTTCAGTTTTTAGAAATATCGATTGGTATTGGATTAGAAAAGGAGTATTGCTTGCATTTCCTATGTTAATTGCTTCTGTCGCAATACGGGGAATCTTCACTTTTGACCGATTCTTTATTGAATCAATAGCAGGACTGGAGTGGTTAGGGGTCTACGTATTATTTGCGAATATGGCATCTGCAGTACAATCTTTTCTTGATACTATCGTTATTACTTTCTCATTTCCTAAGCTTACATCTTTGGCTGGAGCAGGTAGAATAGATGAATTTAAAAAAGAGATGTGGGCATTTTCACTGAAAGTTATAGTGACCACCCTTATATTATCATTGTCTTGTTGGTTACTTGGTAATATTCTACTAGGATGGCTTTCTGATACAGCTTATTTAGAGCATGTGAACATGTTAGGTGCTTTGCTTCTTGCTACAATCGTGTTTTGTTTTAGTCTAATACCTCATATGGGGCTATATGCATTGAGAGAAGATAAGCATATCATATATAGTCAGGTTGTAGCATTAATTGTATTTATTTTGCTATCTTGGGCATCAATTCAAATAGGAAACGTAATGCTTATTCCTTTATCCATGACAATCAGTTTTATTTTTCTGCTTGCTTGGAAAGGTTTTTTTTATTATCATGCAATTAAGTCGATTAATTTTTAGGTTATTGAAATTTTACTCCCTAGTTTATTATATCAAGTGGTGCTTTATGAATATAAATAAAGAGAATAAGGCTATAGAATGAGAATAAACGTTAAAAATTTTCTTTATTTCATAGTATGCTCCTGGATCATTATATCTTCAGTTTATTATGTGGATGCCTTACTTACAGGAATAACAAGAACATTCGTAGAAGAAAATTTATTGCATAAGTTGGTCAAGTACATAGTATGTTTCTTAATATCTTTATTTCTTTGTTTTATATCTCGCAGTTATAAATTAATTCTTTTATCTTTACTCTTTTACTCTTTTTCTCTTTTTTCATTCATCATTTCTAATGAGCATATAACATTATTTTCGACAACAATGCTAATAATAGGGAGTATGTGCTCATTCTGTCTTTTACTTCCTCTTTTTTATGAGAGAATTGATAGCATTAATCGTATTTTCATATTTAGTGGTATTCTTATTGGTTTTTTCTCTATACTTGAAATAACAGTATTTTATGATCAGATGTCTTCTTACTGGCGTGCCACAGGAGGTATTCGTTCTATTTCTTCATTATTTAACCCAAACAATAGTGGATTGTATGCAGGTGCTATCATCTTATTAATATTCTCAATAGGAATAAATAAAAGTATAATTACACTATTATCACTTGGTCTTTCTACCTTTACCCTAGTTGCTAGTGGTTCAAGAACTGCGTGGGTATCATTATTTATTATATTTTTTCTTTCGTTATTTATGAAGGATAAGGCTAGTCAAAATATAAGAGGATATATACCATTCCTTTTCGTTTTAGGAATATTTTTCTTGTTTTTTCAGTTATTGGGATATGGGATTGTTATTAATGGTGATATTGAAAACCAACATAGAGGATTAGATATTTATACTGCAGACATTAGAGTGCAAAATTTTATCTATTACATTTCTAGTTTAGATATTGATTTACTTCTCCCGGATTTTACAGATAAAAGAATAAAATTCATACAAGATAATGTCTATCTCGTTATTTTAAACATGTTTGGTTTAGTTGGTTTTGTATTTTTATTTTTCTGTTTTATATTCTTACATGTAAAATCATACATGCACTGGAGGAAACCTTCCAAAGATATTAGTGCCTGGAAAATTGTTTTTTATTATTTAATTATTTCTGGGCTCTCTGGATCTTTTATTAATTCATTTCCTATGAATCAGATATTTTTTATTTCAATAGGTTATTTTCTTTTTAAGAAAAAAGGGAACGAGGTTAATCATATAAAATTTGGAAAGGTAGCAATAAATGTCTAGATTTAGAACCTTTATTCACGAATATATAGCAGCCACTAAAAACGAAATAGCAATAGATAATAGACTAAGACGAGCATATTATAATCGATTACCATACATTCCCAGAATTAGTAAATGGATTACAATGTGGTTAAGAAATAGAGTTTTAATGCACTTTTTTTTCTGGGTTGGATTTTTACTATGGGTATTTGGTGGTGCTTTAATATTTTATCTTTTTGATATATTACGCTGTCTACTTCTAAAGGAAAAATGTATAGTACCACAGGAATTACCAGAACAGGGAGGGATAAATGACGTTTCTAAAAAGTATTATATTGTTTTTTGTTCTAAGAGTGTTGAATCTATACAAAGTATGTATGAACCTTTTTCAAATATTACATTAGTAACATTACCTTGGATACAATTCAGGAAACTTGATAATATAAATTATGTCTCTATAAAAAAAATACTAACATTTTCTGATTACTTTAAAGCTTATATTCTGTCTGCTGCAACTTTACCGGTTTTTATTAGCAATCCATTAAACATAAAATGGATTTTACAAACTTATACTGCATCCAAATGGTTCTGTACTAGGTTAGCACTCGATAAACTTAATGGAGAATTTATTACAACGGAGCATTTTGATCGTTGGGCGGTTTTGATGGATAGATTGTGTCTTAGCAAAAAAACAAACTTGACACTGATACAGCATGGCTCTCTCAAAGGACTCTTATTACCTGAAAACGCTCATTTTAAGCTTTACACTCGCTTGCACTCAGTTTCTGAGTTGGTAACTTATGATGAGATTGAGTCAAAAATTTTTCTTAATAAAATTATTAGAAATAGAAAGGACAGAGAAATTATAAAACGCTGTATGGGAATGAAATTAAATACAACGAAAATCTATAATGATAAATTCAGCATTTTGTTTATCGGGCACTCCCATTGCGAAGATATACAAGTAAAAATTTACTATTCTTTATCAGAACTAAATATTATTGCTTATTATAAAGAGCATCCTAAGGCACCAGCTTCAAGAAACGCAAAGGGTATGGATTGGATCTTTATTAATGACTCTCAATTTTTTCCCGATGTGGATTTAGTTGTTTCTTATGCATCTACTCTAGCGTATGAATACGAAAATATAGGAACTAAGGTTTTATTTCATGATCTTTCTACGATCTCTGAAAGCGCATGTTTAAATATTGTAAATTTAATTGAGAAAGAAGTGAAAAATAATGAGCGAAAATGAATACAAAATCTGCTCCCATTGCATAATGGACACCTCTGATCCGAATATTACCTTCGATGATCACGGGTGTTGTGACTATTGCAATAACTATGAATTGACCATTCTGCCAAACTGGCATACTGATGAAAAAGGCTACTCTGAGCTAATGTCCATGGCTGAGCGTATCAAGGCTGATAGTAAAGGACATGACTTCGACTGTATTATTGGCCTTTCTGGGGGGCTTGATAGCTCTTATGCTGCCTACGTAGCCAAGGAAAAAATGGGGCTAAAACCTCTTTTATTTCATGTGGATGCAGGCTGGAATACCGATCAGGCAGTTGGTAACATTGAGAAATTGATCGATGGGCTTGGTTTGGAACTCTACACTGAAGTGGTGAACTGGGAAGAGATGAAAGATCTTCAGGTGGCATTCCTACACTCTGGCATTCCCGATCAGGATCTGGTACAGGATGCAGCCTTCTTCTCTGGATTATACAAATTTGCCCGCCAGTATGGCATTAAACACATTATTACCGGTTCTAATTTCTCTACCGAATGCTGCCGTGAGCCGGAAGAGTGGGGAGGGTACCTAGGTATTGATACCTGGTTGTTTAACGATATTCATCGTCAGTTTGGAAAAATACCACTTGAATCTTTTCCTTTAACCGACATTCTGGTTTACAAAGTGTTCTACCAGAAGATATTAGGTATGAAGGTGCATCATCCACTTAATCTTGTTCCCTTCACCAAAAAACAAGCTGAGGATGAGCTTGAACAACGTTTTGGTTGGCAGCGTTTTCAGCATAAACATCATGAATCACGTTTTACTCGTTTCTATGAGGATTATTGGTTGCCACGCCGTTTTGGTTACCATAAACGACGTGCCCACTTCTCCAGTTTGATTTTGACTGGGCAGATGACTCGGGATGAAGCTCTGGAGCGGATATCTCGTCCTGAGATGGATGAACATTTCTTGCGACAAGAGTTTGAGTTCGTTGCGCATAAACTGGATCTGACTGTTGATGAATTGCAACAGATTTTTGAATTACCTAAGAAAACCTACCGAGACTATCGCAATAAGCGTTGGCTGATTGGTTTGGGGGCTAACCTAATGCGTTGGTTAGGCTTGGAGAGAAGGTATTTTAGATGATCCGTATCGTTGACTATGGCGTGGGTAATATTCAAGCGTTTATGAATATGTTCAAACGTCTTGGTATATTAGCTGAACGAGCTCATTCTGCGGTTAATTTGCAGGATGCGACTCATTTGATTCTCCCAGGGGTGGGTGCTTTTGATCATGCCATGGAGATGTTTAATAAGTCTGGCATGCGTCCTGCTCTAGAGGAGCTTGTGTTAGGCAAAAAGCTCCCTGTTCTCGGAATATGTGTCGGTATGCAAATGCTTGCTGGACGCAGTGATGAGGGAAAACTGCAAGGCCTTAATTGGATTCCAGGACAGGTCCGTTCTTTTGCTTCTAATCCACAAGCTGCGTCTCTTCCAATGCCTCATATGGGATGGAACGATCTAATAGTCAAATCAGAAGGGCATTTGTTTAAAAACTTCGAATCGTCTCCACGGTTTTATTTTTTGCATTCTTATTATTTTGAGTGCGATAACCCCTCACATGTTGCTGCTTCAGCACGATATGGTTTTGATTTTGATTGTATAATCTCTTCTGGCAACATTCATGGTGTACAGTGCCACCCAGAAAAAAGCCATCGTTTCGGTGCTCAGTTGCTTAAGAATTTTTCGGAATTGTAGAAATGCTGCGACCAAGAATCATCCCCTGTTTGTTAGTACATAAAGGTGGTCTAGTTAAGACACTGGGTTTTAAGTCTCCCAAGTATGTCGGTGATCCGATTAATGCTGTTAAAATCTTCAACGAGAAAGAAGCCGACGAACTCATTGTGCTTGACATTGATGCAAGTGTGAACGGAGTCGAGCCTAATTATGAGCTGATTGCCAAGTTGGCTGCGGAATGTCGTATGCCTCTATGTTATGGTGGAGGAATTACGACTGCAGAGCAAGCATCAAGAATTATAGATTTAGGGGTAGAGAAAGTTTCAATTAGTTCAGCGGCTGTTTCCGATCCTTCCTTGCTTAAGAAGATTTCTGATGCGATTGGACGACAAAGTGTAGTCGCAGTACTGGATGTAAGAAAAAAATCAGGTTTCTTTCAAAAAGGCTATGAAATCTGTACTTGTAATGCCAAGAAAACTCACAAAATTGAACCCATCTCATTTGCAAAAATTTTACAGGAAGCTGGTGCTGGCGAGATTGTTATTAACTCCGTTGAGCGTGACGGTGAGATGAAGGGTTATGATTTGGAGTTTGCACAACAAATGCGTTCGTCCCTCAATGTTCCCTTGACTTTTTTGGGAGGAGCTGGGTCTCATCAGGATATCATTGAACTAGTGAAAACATGCGGAGTTGTAGGTGCTGCAGCGGGTAGCCTTTTTGTATTTAAGGGGAAGTATCGTGCTGTACTCATTAATTATCCTACAAACTTACAGAAAGATGAGATCTGTTATTCAGGATTATCTGTTTCAAAAATTTAATATCTAAGGATGTATAATGTTTTCTGGTAAGACTTTATTAATTACTGGCGGTACAGGTTCTTTTGGCAATGCTGTATTAAGGCGATTCCTGAATTCAGATCTGCGTGAAATTCGAATCTTTAGTCGAGATGAGAAGAAACAGGATGACATGCGCAAGCTCTATAATAGTCCTAAAATTAAGTTCTACATAGGCGATGTTAGGGATTATCTCAGTATTCTGAATGCGACCAGAGGTGTGGATTATATCTATCATGCTGCTGCCTTAAAACAAGTTCCGTCTTGTGAATTTTATCCAATGGAGGCGGTTAAAACTAATGTTATTGGTACAGAAAATGTTCTTGAAGCTGCCATCGCCAATAATGTTTCTAAGGTCGTATGTCTCAGTACAGATAAAGCTGTTTATCCTATCAATGCAATGGGGATTTCTAAGGCCATGATGGAAAAAGTCATGGTTGCCAAATCAAGAAATCTGGATTCGAGCAAAACAGTAATATGTGGTACGCGTTATGGCAATGTTATGGCTTCTCGAGGTTCTGTAATCCCGCTGTTTATCGATCTTATACAGTCGGAAAAACCTATCACAGTTACAGACCTTAACATGACTCGGTTTATGATGACATTAGAAGATGCTGTGGACTTAGTATTGTATGCATTTAAGCATGGTGATAATGGGGATATATTTGTTCAGAAAGCACCTGCTGCTACTATTGACGTATTAACCAAGGCTATTCTCGAATTATTACAAAAGTCAGATTATCCGGTTGATGTCATTGGTACTCGTCATGGTGAAAAATTATATGAAGTTCTATTAAGCCGTGAAGAGATGGCTGGTGCGATTGATATGGATAATTATTACAGGATTCTGCCAGATAATCGGGATTTGAATTATGGAAAATATTTTGACCAAGGAGATAAGACCATTAGCGAGCTGGAAGACTATAACTCACATAACACTCAGAGACTCGATGTTGAGGGTATGAAAAAGTTGCTACTCAAACTCGATTTTATTAAGAAAATTGTCCGTGGCGAAACTGCGATAGCTGAGGCCTGATCTATGAAGGTATTGGTTACTGGTTCTGATGGATTCATTGGAAAAAATCTATGTATCAGTTTATCAGAACTATCGGATATTGAGACCCTAAAATTTAATCGTAGTCACAATCTCGACTGTCTTGATGAATTAATTAGGCAAGCTGATTTTATTTTTCACTTGGCTGGCGAAAATCGCCCAAAAAATGAAAGTGATTTTTTTGCTGGAAACGCAGATTTAACGGAACAACTTTGCTCTTTAATAAAGAAATATAATAGAAATATACCGATAGTTTTGACTTCGTCTATTCAGGCTGAGCAACCTAACCCTTACGGTAGAAGTAAGTTACGCGCGGAAATGCATTTACTTAACCTCTATATGGATACAAGTAATACTATTTACATTTATCGGTTACCTAATGTATTTGGCAAATGGTGTAAACCTAACTACAACTCAGTTGTTGCTACATTTTGCCATAATATTTGTCGTGGTTTGCCAATTACAATAAATGACCCAGATACTGAATTGAACTTGGCTCACATAGATACAGTTGTAGCATCATTTGTAGATGTTTTGTTGAATAGACCGGTAGACCATATTCATATTGAATTGGATCCTATCTATAAGGTTACTCTTGGGGTCATTGCTGAGTATTTGTATCAGTTTCGTGATAGTCGTGAATCGTTAATAACTGAGCGGGTCGGTGGTGGATTTATTCGGGCGCTTTATGCAACCTATATCAGTTATATGTCTCCTGATAATTTCAGTTATTCTCTGGCAAAACACGAAGATGCCAGAGGATGTTTTGTTGAAATGCTAAAGACCCAAGATTCTGGTCAATTCTCTTTTTTTACTGCTTATCCAGGTGTTATTCGTGGTGGTCATTATCATCATGTGAAGAGTGAAAAATTTTTGGTGATTAGAGGTAAAGCTAGATTTGGCTTTCGTCATATCGTAACAAATGAAACTTTTGAAATATATACATCAGGTGAAAGCCCTGAGGTTGTAGAGACAGTTCCGGGTTGGTCACATGATGTTACTAATGTCGGAAATGATGAGCTTATAGTGATGCTATGGGCCAATGAGAATTTTGATAAAGAGCGTCCTGACACAGTAGCACATATGGTGTAAGTATGAAAAAGTTGAAAATAATGACAATCGTGGGAACCCGGCCAGAAATTATACGTCTTTCCCGCGTAATAGCCCGCCTGGATGAATATTGTGAACATATTTTTGTACACACAGGCCAAAATTATGATTACGAGCTTAACCAAATTTTTTTTGATGACTTGGGTATTCGCAAACCTGATTATTTCCTGAATGCTGCGGGGGTAAGTGGTGCCGAAACTATTGGTAAAGTGATCATCGCAGTGGATGGTGTGCTGGAACAAGAAAAACCCGATGCCATGTTGGTACTGGGAGACACCAACAGTTGTATGTCTGTTTTACCTGCTAAACGCCGTAAGATCCCTACATTTCATATGGAAGCTGGTAATCGTTGTTTCGACATGCGTGTGCCAGAAGAGATCAACAGACGAATAGTTGATCATACTGCTGATATTAATCTGACTTATAGCTCAATCGCACGGGAATATTTACTGCGTGAAGGATTGCCATCCGATATGGTGATCAAGACAGGAAGCCCGATGAATGAAGTTCTGATGTACTATCGAGCCGGCATTGAGTCATCAGATATATTGGAGCGTCTGAACTTACAGGTGGGACAGTTTTTTGTTGTCAGTGCGCATAGAGAAGAAAACATTGATTCTGATAAAAACTTTAGCAAGTTAGTTCGGGTGCTTAATACTATTGCCGAGACTTACGATATGCCTGTTATCGTTTCAACTCATCCTAGAACTAAAAAAAGGGTAGACGCTGCAGGGGCCAAATTTAACGAACATGTGCACTTACTCAAGCCGCTAGGGTTTACCGATTATAATAAACTTCAACTCACAGCAAAAGCAGTCCTCTCTGACAGCGGGACAATCAACGAAGAATCCTCCATTCTCAATTTTCCGGCTCTTAACTTGCGTGAAGCACATGAGCGACCAGAAGGTATGGAGGAAGCTGCGGTGATGATGGTTGGTCTTGAGGTTGAGAGAATCATGCAGGCATTGGTTATCCTCGACAGCCAGCCTAGGATAAATGAACGTTTGTTGCGTCAAGTAAGTGACTACAACATGCCAAATGTGTCTGATAAAGTGGTTAGGATAATTCACAGTTATACGGATTATGTGAAACGAGTAGTTTGGAGAGAGTATTGATGCGGCTTGCACTCATCGTTGATGATTATTTGCCACATAGCACACGAGTTGCAGCCAAGATGATGCATGAACTTGCTCTTGAGCTTGCGTGCCAGGGGCATGAACCTATCGTTATTACTTTAAAGGGGGATAACAAATCCTCTCATTTAGTGGCTGACATTATTGATGGAATTCAAGTTTTCCGGTTTCCTGGTGGAAGAATCAAAGATGTATCCAAAGTTGTTAGAGCGTTCAATGAATCGCTTTTGTCTGTTCGTGCATGGTGGTATTTGAAGGATATGCTAGCATCTAAAAGGATTGATGGGGTAATTTATTATTCTCCTTCTATTTTTTTTGGGCCACTAGTAAATAAGATAAAATCATTGTGGAATTGTCCATCGTATCTTATTTTACGTGATATATTTCCGCAGTGGGTTATAGACGAAGGCATGCTCAGAGAAAAATCTATAATAGCAAAGTACTTTAGATTTTTTGAAAATATTAATTATAAAGCTGCAGATTTTATTGGCTTAATGTCTCAAAAGAATCTGGAGTTTTTCTGTCAACATAAATGGCATAATCATGTAGACGTTCTTTATAATTGGGCAAAACCAGTTCCGGCCCAGCTTCCGTTATCTTATCAAGGTATTCGCCATCAATTAGGATTAACGGGTAAAGTGATCTTTTTTTATGGTGGTAATATTGGACGAGCTCAAGATATGGATAATCTTTTGCGTCTAGCTAAAGCACTGAAAAATAGAAAGGAAGCCCACTTTTTATTTATTGGACAGGGAGATGAGGTTGATTTAGTTAAGAATACGATTGCAAAATTTAATCTTAATAACACCACTTACTTACCATCAGTCGCACAGGAAGAATTTAAAAATATATTATGTGAAGTTGATGTGGGCCTCTTTAGTTTAGCTCGTTCTCACAAAACACATAACTTTCCAGGTAAAATTCTGGGTTATATGGTTAATAAAGTCCCTATCCTAGGGAGTATTAATCCTGATAATGATTTAGCTGATGTAATAAATGGTGCTAATGCTGGAATGGTACTAATTAATGGTGAAGACGATAAGTTAGTAAGTGCTGCTGAGTTATTGTTGTCAAATAAAGATTATCGCAGAGGATTGGGTAATAATGCATGGATGTTATTACATGACCGGTTCTCAGTTACATCGGCTACCAGTAACATATGTAAACAACTTGCAGAAGTGAAAAACTCATAGTGTTATAAATTAATCTAATGGAGTTTTTTGTCTTTTCAGACGATTATTTAGATCTCTTTGTCTCTGAAGCAATACAAAACAAGCGGTTGCATTAGTACAAGAACATTTACATGAGCCATAACGAATTGTGTCAAAGGTTATTTAATGTTGTTGATGTTGAGAGTTATATCAAAACTCATAGAACATGCTATAGGGAACCTCTAAAAACTCTCAATACAAAAAATAAGATCAATTTTGCACTCACCAATAAATGACCTTATTGTGTATGACTTTTTCTTGCTTTTTCAGGGGAAAAAATAAACTCATCGCTTTTTCATCACATACCGGAATTAAAAGGCATGAATGCCGGATTTTCCAAAATAAACCAAACGTTGTAAATTATAGCAGGTTGCCTTCAGAGTCATCGCAAAAGTGGCTCGCAGCTGGCCTATCGTTCGGATAAATTTTTCACCCATCTGAGAGAATGAGCCAAAGATATGTTCTACTCGTGCCCGGGTTTTCGCTATTTTCTTATTTCGGCCTTTCTGACAGTCTGATAAGGGCTTATTGCGTGACGCTTTCCTCTGAATATGAACACGATAGCCCTGTTCCTTCAGCTCACGTTCACGCATCTGGCTGGCATACCCTTTATCAGCATAAATGTCCCGACTTGTATTTGACCGATCCAAAACGGCTTCAAAAAACTGGCTGTCATGGACAGCTGCGGTTCCTGTCGCGATGTGGCGGATCACTTTATATTTTGTATCGACATTAATGGTCAGTTTATAGCCAAAATAACTTTTACCGTTCTTTTTCGTCCAGGTTGCCTCGGTGTCTTTCTGGCATCGTTTGTTTGCTGTCCAGTTATCCGGGGTTTTACCCTGACGGATTTGTTCATTCTCTTCCTTCTTATTGTGCTGCTTAGGAACTGGAATCAACGTGGCATCAATGATTTGACCCCCTCTAGGAATGAATCCCTGTGTCGAAAGCTGATGCTTCGCCTCTTCAAACAACGCTCTGGCACCTGCCTGGCCAATCCGTTTTTCGAAACACCAAATCGTGTTACGGTCTGGAATATTAATGACATCGGTCAAGCGACAAAAACGTTGCCAGCTCATTCGGTCAAGCAATTGATATTCCATCTTTTCATCGGAAAGATTATGGAAATGTTTCAGGATAATGATGCGAACCATCACCTCAGTCGGGAATGGCGGGCGTCCACCTTTGGGAGAAATAATACGTGGCGCGACAAGGTCTATGGTGTCAGCCAGTGCCGAGAAATCAACATACTTATCAAGAACAAGTAGCGGATCACCTAATTCATCGATTTTTCGACGGTGATATTCGGATGCCAGCTTGTCTTTTTTTAAAGCAGAACGAGGCGGTATCATGACAGCGCTACCTTGCAGAGATGTACTGTGCCTACATTTTACTCAATTTTGTGGCTGTGAAAAGTTTTTAGAGGTTCCCTATAGATAATACATCAGAAAGATGGGCTATCTTTTGATTTGAATCATAAAACAAACACATACTTATAAACACTGCTTATTTGAATAATCAAGATAATATTTTTAATAAGGATTAGCCATGCATCTCAATAAACGAATCGATTGGGTTGATTCATTAAAATTTTTAGGCATGTTTTATATATATATTGGGCACTTAGGTCAATCAGCAGGAAATATTTATCCTTTTGTTTTTTCTTTCCATGTTCCTCTATTCTTTTTTATATCAGGACTGTTTTTTTCAAGTACGGAAAATAATAGAAAATTAATGAATTCAGTTTATAAGTCTTTCAAAGGAATTTTAATTCCTTATTTTATTTTTTCTTTTATTTCTGTAATTATTATATCAATCCAAAATAGTGCCAGCCCTCATGAAGTTTTTGAGATGGTTAAATTATGTTTGCTTGGTGTCAGAAATAATATTCCTGCAGGTTCTCTTTGGTTTTTACCTTGTTTATTTTTGGTTGTTCTATATCAATCCTTTCTCTTTAGAGTATTAAAAAGTAATGTTTTAATTTTTATTATTTCTTTTTATATATATATAAATATTGGAATGTGGTGGAATGAAATACCTTCTTTATTTTTTAATATTGATAGTGCATTTTATTATTTGCCATATTACGCATTTGGTGCATTAATAGCTAAAAAATTAATAAATAACTGGCTTGATGACTCAACAGTCTTAATAAGGCTACGTAATTATATCTTGATTACCATTTCTTTTTTATTTTTTATTTACTCTTATTTTTATGGTGGATATAGTTTATTTAATTCATTTTCATCATCACAGGGAAGATATGCATGTTATTTTATTATGACAATTGTTTTATTTATTCCAAGCATAGCATTGGCTTCTAAGTTAAATATTAGGCCAATATTAATTCTTGGAAAAAATTCCATTTTACTATGTGGTACGGAACAAATATTGAAGATAACAATAGCATCTTTTTTTTCGTTGATTGGACTCACCTTCTCTGTAAAAAACCCTCTGGAGGCAATAATTTATACATGCCTTTGTTTTTTTGTTACATATTTCACCTTCTTGAAAATATATCTTTCTTTTAAAAAAGAATAGGGAAAAACGATGATGGATATTATAAAGATTAACACTAATTCAACAGCTCTATGGATAGAAAATATTTCGTTTGTCCAAACTATACTTCTTATGGAATTATTTTTTTCGAGATATATATAAGGTATTTCTATCGTGTAGTGGGTACAAGTTTATCCTTGTCATCAATACATTCACAACCTAATACAGCTTTTAGCACTACAGTATTTCTTTTTTCAATAGAAAAACCACTACTAATAGAAGAGCTTAATTCATGCGATTTCTCAGCGTCATGAGGCATTACGAAAAATGCAAATTCCTAGTTTCTACGCCTGTAGTATTATGGATATTCTCAGGGCGAAGTGTGTCTGATGAACTGAGTTTTCAGGTTGCAACTGTAAACCAAAAGAAAAAATATTCACTCCTTATTACTGTTTGCAACAAAGTATTGCAAACATTGTTAGATCAGAACTTAAAAACCAACAATAATACAATTAAGGAAGAACCAGTGCCAATCCTAATCACCGGTGGAACTGGCTATATAGGCTCCCATACAGTATTAGCCCTTTTAGAAAAAGGCTCTGATGTTGTTGTTATCGATAATCTCTGTAACTCATCATCAGAATCTCTCAGTAGAGTTGAAAAACTTACTGGTAAATCCGTGAAATTCTATCAAGGTGATGTACTTAACTTAGATTTACTGAATCAAATCTTCCAAGAAAATAAAATTGAAACCGTTATCCACTTTGCCGGATTAAAAGCCGTTGGTGAATCCACCAGAAAGCCACTTGAATATTATCAAAACAATGTTACTGGCACCCTAGTTCTGTTACAAGCGATGCGTGCCAACGGTGTACATCAACTGATTTTCAGCTCATCGGCGACAGTCTACGGTGATCCTGAATTTGTCCCGCTAATTGAAAATGCCAAAGTAGGTGGTACAACCAACCCTTATGGCACCTCCAAACTAATGGTTGAGCAGATTCTGGAAGACTTTGCCGCAGCCGAGCCAAGTTTCAAAATCACTAGCCTGAGATATTTCAACCCTGTTGGTGCTCATCAATCAGGTATGATTGGCGAAGATCCTAATGGTATTCCTAATAACCTGTTGCCTTATATCACTCAGGTCGCGATTGGTCGTCTGGAATGTTTATCCATTTATGGCAACTATTATCCAACCAAAGATGGTACCGGTGTTCGTGACTATATTCATGTGATGGATTTAGCTGAAGGCCATATTGCTGCAATTGATTTTTTGGCTAAACAACAATCTTATGAGGTATTCAACTTAGGGACTGGGACTGGTTATTCTGTACTTGAGCTACTTCATGCTTTCGAAAAAGCAGCAGGTAAAGCAATTCCATACAAGATCACAGACAGACGCCCTGGAGATATTGCTGAATGTTGGTCTGATCCATCCAGAGCTCGCAATACTCTTGGCTGGCAAGCAACACGTAATATTGACGATATGATGCGTGATAGCTGGAACTGGCAGAAGAATAATCCCAATGGTTTTTGCTCTCATTGAGGTGTATGTTTATTCTGTTTGGAACCTCAAAGGAAGTAAGATTCAGAATAAATCTGAATGACTACCTACTCGATATAGTTTCAATTCAGTATTTTTACGCTGATAAATAAGCAAAATATCAGGCGCTCCGTGGCATTCAAGGTAGCCAATATATTGGCCTGCTAATGAATGTTCACGGTAACGCTCTGGTAAAGGTTCACCAGTCTGTAAAAGCTCAATGGTTTTCAATTGAGCTTTATTTACCATCCAAGATCACGCTTTAGTTCATCTATCGTATCAACTCGGTGAACACCTACGCCATTTTCCAGATCTCGAATAGCCTGTAATGTCTCCTGATTAAGTTGCAACAACTCATCAGGTAATTCTGGCTCAACAGCCAAACGATTAACCACCATACGAATTATAGTGGAAAGATTCAGCCCCATCGCTTTCGCATTAGCCATCGCCGCCGCTTTGGATTTAGGATTAATACGGGCACGTACAACGGTATCAGCCATAAGAAACCTCCCTCAATGTTTGTCTATATAATAGCCATATTGTAGCCACAAGCAAATGAATGTGGCCAAGTGATGAGTAATTTCTGAAAGATGTTCCAACAGATAAACCAGAGATGAAATCCCCCTGCATCCCTACTCAATTTCTGCTAATCTGTGCCCCTCGTTTCTGGGGGGCATATGCTAAACATCGTCTTATTTGAACCTGAAATCCCGCCTAATACCGGTAATATTATTCGTCTTTGTGCCAATACTGGCTTTCAATTACATCTGATTCAGCCTCTGGGTTTTACTTGGGATGATAAACGGCTGCGTCGGGCCGGGCTGGATTATCATGAGTTTGCCAATATCAAACAGCATCATGATTATTACGCCTTTTTGGGGAATGAAGGGTTAACAGGAGAATCTTCTGCCCAGCTATTCGCACTCACCACGAAAGGAACTCCGGCACACAGTGCGGTAAGTTATCAGGATGGTGATTATTTGATGTTCGGGCCGGAAACCCGAGGGTTACCACCTTATGTTCTGGATAATATGCCACCCCAACAAAAAATCCGCATTCCGATGCTGGCAGACAGCCGGAGTATGAATCTTTCTAACTCAGTTGCTGTTGTGGTTTTTGAAGCCTGGCGGCAATTGGGTTATTCAGGTGCTTTATTGAAAGAGTAATTGTCATTGATTAAAGTTAATGCCGTGCATCTAATCAATTAAAAGACCACGGCATTTTTGACTATCCAGTTTTGTGAACGATATTTCTCAAACGCGGTTATTCACAAAATCAAATCCCATCACCATATTCAAAGCCATTGTTGATACCATTAAAATGCTGGTTCATATCCAATGATGGTTTTTCGCTTTCAGGTTTACCGACAATACGGGCTGGCACCCCAGCAGCGGTTGTGTGTGGTGGAACCGAACGAAGGACTACCGAACCGGCACCAATTTTTGCCCCACGACCAATTTCGATATTGCCAAGTATTGTTGAACCCGCGCCAATCATCACCCCTTCTCTGACTTTCGGATGACGATCGCCACCTGTTTTGCCTGTACCACCAAGGGTGACGGATTGCAGGATAGAAACGTCATTCTCCACCACCGCCGTTTCACCAATCACAATGCCGGTAGCGTGGTCAAGCATGATGCCACAACCAATCTTGGCCGCCGGGTGAATATCAACACTGAAAGACATTGAGATTTGGTTTTGCAGGTAAATAGCCAATGCCTTACGCCCTTCTCCCCATATCCAATGGGCAATACGATAGGCTTGCAAGGCATGGAATCCTTTGAGGTAAAGCAGAGGCGTTGAGTATTTATCTACCGCAGGATCACGTAAACGCACCGCTATGATGTCGCGGGCAGCAGAGACTATCATTTTCTGATCTGAGCTATAAGCCTCTTCTACGATCTCTCTGACGGCAATAGCCGGCATAATCGGTGTAGCCAGTTTATTCGCCAGCATATAACTTAGAGCACTACCAAGATTTTCATGCTTGAGTAATGTCGCATGAAAAAAACTGGCTAACATCGGTTCACATTCAGCCAGTGCTCTCGCTTCTGTTCTTATGTTTTTCCAAACTTCGTCCAATTCTTCTAGCGACATATTTTTTACTCTCACAGTTAGAACCTATCTTTATTATTAGATTTTTTCTGATTCAAGAGCGTATATTATCGCTCTCGTCCTTTCTGGCTCTTCCTAATAATGCTTGAGCAGCTTCTATCACATTTTTATTGCAATACAGTATTTGATAGATTTGTTCTGCAATCGGCATTTCTACACCGGCACGTTCGGCCAATGCGCGCACTTCTTTGGTATTGCGGTAACCTTCAACAACCTGCCCAATCTGGCACTGAGCTTCTTCAACGCTAATTCCCTGCCCCAGCATCATGCCAAAGCGACGGTTACGTGATTGGTTATCTGTACAAGTTAAGACCAAATCTCCCAATCCCGCCATGCCCATAAAGGTTGAAGGATCAGCGCCAAGAGCAGTACCAAGACGACTCATTTCTGTTAATCCACGGGTAATCAGCGCAGTACGGGCATTAGCGCCAAACCCCATGCCATCAGATATCCCCGCACCTATAGCAATTACGTTTTTTACGGCACCACCAAGTTGAACGCCAATAAAATCAGGATTTTTATAAACACGGAAACTTTTGCCACAGTGGAATAGTTGCTGAAGTTCATCACTAAAAGCAGATTCAGTGGCTGAAATCGCTATTGCTGTAGGTAAACCAGCCGCTAATTCTTTCGCAAAGGTTGGGCCAGAAAGCACCGCCAACGGTATTTCGTCGCCTAATATCTCACGGGCCACATCCTGCAATAATCGACCAGTATCAGCTTCCAGACCTTTAGTTGCCCAAACGATTCGCGAATCAGGCAGCAGATGGGGTTTTACCTGCTTTAACACCTCACCAAACACATGGCTGGGAACCACAACAAGAATGTTGCGGCTTGCTGTCAGTGCTTTTGTCAGGTCTGTTTCAAGCAATAAACTGTCAGGGAAGGAGACATCCGGCAGAAATTTCTGATTACAACGTGTCTGTTGCAATGCCCGGATATGCTTTGAGTCATGTCCCCAAAGCACAACATCATGACCATTACGTGCCAACGTAATGGCTAATGCGGTGCCGTATGAACCGGCACCGATAACTGTCATAGAAACAGTACTATTCATTAAGCTTCCTGTTGAGCTTGTTCATCATTTTGAGGTTGCTCTGCCTGCTGTTGCAGGTAGTTCATGAACAGAGCATCAAAGTTTACCGGAGCCAGGTTGAGTTGTGGGAAGGTACCACGGCTCACCAAGCTGGTGATGCATTCACGGGCATATGGGAACAGGATATTCGGGCAATATGCACCCAAGCAATGAGCCAGCTGAGTTCCTTCGATACCTTCAATAGAGAAAATACCGCCTTGCTGTATTTCACACAGGAATGCTGTCTCTTCGCCCAGCGCTGCCGTCACAGTTACACGCAGAACAACTTCATAAACCCCCTGTGCCAATTCACTGGAAGCCGTATCCAGATCGAGCTTTACTTCCGGCTGCCATTCCTGTTGGAACACCTGCGGTGCATTTGGTGCTTCAAAAGAGATATCTTTGGTGTAGATACGTTGGATCTGGAAAGCCATTTCTGTATTGTTTTGTTCTGACATAATAATTGTTACCTTTAGATGTCCTTATTAAGTTTTTTACGTGAATGTCGCCACTCACACCCAAAATGATTACTTTTTACCACGCGCCAATGGTAAGTTTTCGCCTGTCCAACCCGCCAGACCTTCTTTCAGGGAACATACGCGTTCAAAACCAGCACGGAGAAGGTTCTCAGCCGGAGTACGCGATTCAGTGCCATTCGCTGAAACAACAATCACTGGCTGCTTTTTATGTTTTTCCAACTCAGCCAAGTTGTTGTCTTTAATTTCAGATGGAGTCAGGTTTATTGAACCAATGATATGCCCTTTGCGGAAATCTTCACGGGAACGTAAGTCCACGACGATGGCTTCTTCTTTATTGATCAGATTAATCGCTTGTGCACGGGTTATCTCTTTGGTTTTAGAGAAGAGACTTTTCATCGTAGTCACAATAACGGCAACCAGCAGCGCAATCCAGATGAGGCTTAAGGTCATGTGCTGATTAATAAATTGCATGATTTCTTGCAGCATGGGGGGCAAAAACTCCCGTTGGTTATTAACAAATATCTAAGTCTTCAGAGTATACCTTTGTGTTGCGTCAATTACAGCCAAATAGCATAAGCTCAATGCAAATTTTGCGGAGAGTTTCGAGAAAAAATAAAAATACGCTGGAAATGGAACACGTTAAGTACACGATCAGAAGATTCTCTGCCACACTGAATGAATACAGGAATTTAAGCAATAAATAGGCTAAAGTGGCTAATGTGCCCAGTTATTATCTGATTTCAATGTTGAAACAATATTATCCGGAAGTGTAAAAAATCAGCGCAGTATCTGGTAACCAATTGTTCAACATGAAATAATCTGATGCTATACAGTCGTAAGGTATATTTATAGAAATGGCAAA
This sequence comes from Photorhabdus thracensis, assembly GCF_001010285.1. Lineage (GTDB taxonomy): Bacteria > Pseudomonadota > Gammaproteobacteria > Enterobacterales > Enterobacteriaceae > Photorhabdus > Photorhabdus temperata. The sequence continues at coordinate 1,834,680 of NZ_CP011104.1, forward strand.
TAACAAGGAAATACCTGGCCGTAATTATCGGTTCAATCAGAACTCATGGCAGAATAGAATTCGTGCCTTATTGTTCTGTGCTTTCCTGTCCGCTGTTTTCAGCTTTCATACCTTTGCCAATCAGATTATCGAGAATAAAAATCAGCTTAAAAATCTTCAGCAAGACATTGCAGAGAAAGAGAAGAGCGTGCAACAACAGCAGCAAAAACGCAGTACGTTGTTAAGTCAACTGAAAGATCAGGAAAATATAATTTCTAAAGTTGGTCTCTCTCTGCACAGTACCCAAGCTCAGCTCAGTAAGCTGAATAAAGAGATTACCGCGCTTAATGCCAATATCAAGAAACTGGCAAAACAACAGACAGCACAACAGGATATGCTGGCACGTCAATTGGATGCCGCTTTTCGTCAAGGACAGCATCAAGGGCTTGAGCTCATGTTCAGAGGTGAGGAAGGCAAGAGGGGGGAGCGCATCCTCGCTTACTATAGTTACCTTAATCAAGCCCGCCAGGATACTATTGTTAAGCTTGAGCAAACTACCGTTGATTTAACTGAACAAAAAAAACTTGAGCAGCAAAAACAGGAAGAGCAGAAACAAGTTCTGACGGAACAACAACAACAAAAGCAGCAGATGGAAGTGGCCCGCAGCGCCCGGCAGAAAACCTTGACTGAACTGGAATCTTCCCTGAAGAAAGACCAGAAAAGTCTCGCTGAACTAAAACAAAATGAAACCCGCCTGCGGGATAAAATTGCTAAGGCAGAACGGGAAGCGAAAGCACGTGCTGAACGGGAAGCCAGAGAAGCTGCGCGTGTCCGTGCTCAAATTGCGGCGAAACAGAAACAAGCGCAGAAAAAAGGTTCCAGCTATAAACCCACTGAAGATGAACGCGCATTAATGGCACGGACGGGTGGCCTTGGCCGTCCGGCTGGTCAGGCGATCTGGCCTGTCCGTGGCAAGGTAATACATGAGTTTGGCGAAGCACTGCAAGGCGAATTGCGCTGGAAAGGCATGGTGATTTCTGCCACAGAAGGCACTGAGGTCAAAGCGATATCCGATGGCCGGGTACTGTTGGCTGACTGGTTGCAAGGCTATGGGCTGGTTGTCGTTATAGAGCACGGTAAAGGTGATATGAGCCTTTATGGCTATAATCAGAGCGCTCTGGTCAGTGTCGGCCAGCAAGTTCGTGCCGGGCAACCCATCGCCCTGGTCGGTAACAGTGGCGGTCAGGAACAACCCGCCCTGTATTTTGAAATCCGCCGTCAGGGTAGAGCGGTAAACCCACAACCTTGGCTTGGGAGATGATCAGGTGAGACAACACAAGTTTACAAAACTCATTGGCACTATCGTCCTGTTACTCTTGAGCCTGCAAGCCAGTGCTGCCCGTCTGGCAATTGTTATCGATGACTTTGGCTATCGTCCTCATAATGAAAACAAAATATTGCAGATGCCTGTTGCGGTTTCTATCGCCATTCTGCCGGATTCTCCCCACGGCAGGGAAATGGCTGAAAAAGCACATAAACAAGGACGGGAGATTTTAATCCACCTGCCAATGGCACCTTTAAGTAAGCAACGGTTAGAACCGGATACTCTCCAGCCAACAATGAGCAGTGAAGAGATTGATCGCATTATTCAGCGCGCAATACAGAAGGTCCCTTATGCGGTAGGAATAAATAACCATATGGGCAGCGCTATGACTTCAAGCTTGCCAGGAATGCAGAAGGTTATGCGTTCGCTGTCCCGCTATGAGCTTTATTTTCTCGATAGTGTGACGATTGGAAATACTCAAGCAACAAAGGCAGCACAAGGCACTCATGTTCGCGTTATCCGCCGCAATATTTTTCTTGATAATGTGCAATCAGAAGCGGAAACCCGCTATCAGTTAAACCGTGCGATTTCCATTGCCCGTAAGAATGGTTCAGCTATTGCTATCGGCCATCCTCATCCGACAACTATTCGCGCATTACAACAGATGCTGCCAACGCTTCCCGCTGATATTGAATTGGTCAGCCCGAGTAGGTTGTTAAGTGGCACACCTGTTGGTGACAATCACCGTAAATGGGGCAAGCAGTGTGAAATAAAAGAGGTGCCAACTACGGTTACCAGCCAAGACTATCTGGCGGTCATTAGCAATACTCTGGTTGATAATCCTGTTGTGAATACAATGAGCCAACATATCCGGAAACTGGCTGGCGATAAATCACAGGGTAGAACAGAATAAAAAGTTATCCGAAAAAATGACTAATAAAACAGGCGCCCAAAAAACTGCAAGCGCCTGTTAATCTTAGTGGTAATTTAATGATTAATCCCAGCTCAGAATAACTTTACCAGACTGCCCTGAACGCATGGTGTCAAAGCCTTGCTGGAAGTCATCAATAGAGAACCGGTGAGTGATAATCGGGGTCAGATCCAAACCAGATTGAATCAATGTCGCCATTTTGTACCAGGTTTCAAACATTTCACGGCCATAAATACCTTTAATAAACAAGCCCTTGAAAATCACCTGATTCCAGTCGATTGCCATATCTGATGGTGGAATACCCAACAGTGCAACACGGCCACCGTGATTCATGGTATTTAATAAGGTACGAAACGCCGCCGGTGCGCCGGACATTTCCAAACCAACATCAAAACCTTCAGTCATGCCTAACTCTGCCATGACATCGGTCAGATTTTCCTTGCTGACATTGACCGCACGGGTAACCCCCATTTTACGTGCCAGTTCAAGGCGATATTCGTTAACGTCGGTAATAACAACATGGCGCGCACCAACATGTTTACACACTGCCGCAGCCATAATACCAATTGGGCCTGCACCGGAAACCAGCACATCTTCACCAACCAGATCAAAGGAAAGTGCGGTATGAACAGCATTGCCAAATGGGTCAAAAATAGAAGCCAGTTCATCAGAGATGTTATCTGGGATTTTAAACGCATTAAACGCAGGGATAACCAGATATTGAGCAAAACAACCCGGGCGGTTTACCCCGACACCGATGGTATTACGGCATAAGTGAGTACGGCCACCACGACAGTTACGGCAGTGACCACAAGTGATATGCCCTTCGCCAGACACCCGGTCACCAATTTTAAAACCTTTCACTTCCTGACCAATAGCAACAACTTCACCCACATATTCATGACCAACAACCATGGGTACAGGAATTGTTTTTTGCGACCAGTCATCCCAGTTATAGATGTGCACATCCGTACCACAAATCGCCGTTTTACGGATTTTGATCATCACATCATTGTGCCCCAATTCCGGCTCGGGCACATCGGTCATCCAGATGCCTTCTTCTGCTTTTAACTTTGACAATGCTTTCATAGAGATGCCTTATGCAATTACTTTTAATTGCTTACCAATTCGCGTGAACGCCTCAACCACGCGTTCAATTTGCTCTTCCGTATGTGCCGCTGACATTTGCGTGCGGATACGGGCCTGATTTTTAGGGACTACCGGATAGAAGAAACCGGTGACGTAAATGCCTTCTTTCAGTAATTCTGCGGCAAATTCCTGTGCCAATTTTGCATCGCCTAACATGACCGGAATGATCGCGTGATCAGCACCTGCCAGAGTGAAACCTGCCGCGGTCATTTTTTCACGGAACAGGTTGGCGTTCTTCCACAAGCGATCACGTAACGCATCACCCTCTTTCAGCATATCCAGCACTTTAATGGATGCCGCGACAATCGCCGGAGCCAGTGAGTTGGAGAACAGATATGGACGTGAGCGCTGGCGCAGCCACTCAACAACTTCTTTACGCGCCGCAGTATAGCCACCGGAAGCACCACCCAGCGCTTTACCTAATGTGCCGGTAATGATGTCAATACGATCCATGACGTCACAATATTCGTGAGTACCCCGACCATGTGCACCAACAAAACCTACGGCATGGGAGTCATCCACCATCACCATTGCACCAAATTCATCCGCCAGATCACAGATAGATTTCAGGTCAGCAATGACACCATCCATTGAGAACACACCATCTGTTGCAATCACAATATGACGCGCGTTATCTGCTTTTGCTTGCTCCAATTGTGCTCTCAGTTCCTGCATATCATTATTAGCATAGCGATAACGCTTCGCTTTACATAAGCGGACACCATCAATAATAGAAGCGTGGTTAAGAGCATCCGAGATAATGGCATCTTCCGGCCCAAACAGCGTTTCAAATAAACCGCCATTGGCATCAAAACAAGAAGAATAAAGAATGACATCTTCCATGCCCAAAAATTCCGCCAGTTTTTTCTCCAGCGCTTTATGAGTATCCTGAGTCCCACAAATAAAGCGAACAGATGCCATACCAAAACCGTGGCTATCCATTCCCGTTTTAGCGGCAACAATAAGATCAGGGTGATTAGCCAAACCTAAGTAGTTATTTGCGCAGAAGTTAATAACATGGCTGCCATCGGCTACAGCAATGTCAGCATTTTGGGCAGAAGTGATGATGCGCTCATTTTTGAATAACCCTTCCGAATGGGCTTGCTCTAATTGTTCATTAATTTGCTGATAAAATGATGCTGACATTTATTTTCTCCTGATTTAAGTGAAGGGTCGTTACATATTTTACTCATTGATCAGGCAACTGACGACTCTATCAGGCAGTTAATATTAACTTTGCTGTATCCGTCACGTCATGCAATCTGAATGACCATAATATTTCAGTATATTCCCCTGCTTAAGCTGCTGTCGTCATAGATGTTAGATGTTATTATAGAAGCAATTTGCTTCATTAACCCGATTGATAGAGGTAAGTCTGATGATCATTGTCACTGGCGGTGCTGGATTTATTGGCAGCAATATTGTCAAAGCACTAAATGACGAAGGATATAAAGATATTCTGGTCGTAGATAATCTGAAAGATGGTACTAAGTTCGCCAATCTGGCTGACCTGGATATTGCTGATTACATGGACAAGGAAGAGTTTATTGTTAGTATCCTGGCCGGTGATGATTTAGGTGATATTGACGCTGTTTTCCATGAAGGCGCCTGCTCATCCACAACCGAGTGGGATGGTAAGTATATGATGGATAATAACTATCAATATTCAAAAGAATTGCTGCACTATTGCCTTGAACGTGGAATTCCTTTCTTGTACGCCTCTTCCGCAGCAACCTATGGTGGCCGCAGTGATAATTTTATTGAGGAGCGTCAATATGAAAAACCTCTCAATGTTTACGGCTACTCTAAGTTCCTGTTCGACCAGTATGTCCGGGAGCTCTTGCCTCACGCTGATTCACAGATTTGTGGTTTCCGTTATTTCAATGTGTACGGACCACGCGAAGGGCACAAAGGCAGTATGGCCAGTGTTGCATTCCATCTGAACAATCAAATCAATCAGGGGCAAAACCCCAAACTATTTGCTGGCAGTGAAGGCTTTCAACGTGATTTTATCTATGTTGGTGATGCCGCTGCGGTTAATCTGTGGTTCTGGAAAAACGGCGTTTCCGGTATTTATAACTGTGGAACAGGCCGCGCTGAATCTTTCCAGGCGGTTGCCGATGCGGTTGTTGAATTTCATAAAGATAAATCACCCACTGTTGAATACATTGATTTCCCTGAAAATTTAAAAGGTCGTTATCAGAGCTTTACTCAAGCGGATATGACTAAACTTCGTGCGGCTGGTTATGATAAACCATTCAAAACAGTCGCCGAAGGAGTAGCGGAATATATGCATTGGCTTAATCAGGATAAATAATCTACTCGCTATGAAAATATTGGTGATCGGCCCTTCGTGGGTGGGTGACATGATGATGTCGCAGAGCCTTTACCGAACATTAAAGGCCCTGCATCCTAATGCAGAAATTGATGTAATGGCTCCAGCCTGGTGCCGTCCGCTACTGGCAAAAATGCCGGAAGTCAATCAGACGCTGGCAATGCCATTAGGCCATGGAGCACTGGCATTGGGAGAGCGCCGTCGTCTTGGCGTCGTACTGCGTGAACATAAATATGACCGCGCTTATGTGCTGCCAAACTCTTTTAAATCTGCATTGGTGCCTTTCTTCGCCAATATTCCTCTGCGCACCGGCTGGCGCGGTGAAATGAGATATGGATTGCTCAATGATATTCGTATACTGAATAAAGAAGCTTTCCCATTAATGGTTCAACGTTATGTCGCATTGGCTTACGATGCAAAACTCAGTAGCGCTACGGAGCTTCCTCAACCATTACTGTGGCCTCAGTTGGCTGTCAGTGATGAAGATGTTGCTGAATCTACCGCAGCATTCAATATTTCTGATCACCGGCCGATTATCGGTTTCTGTCCCGGAGCAGAGTTCGGTCCGGCAAAACGTTGGCCGCACTATCATTATGCCGCGTTGGCTCAACAGCTTATCACTAAAAAGGGATATCAAATTCTGCTGTTTGGTTCCGCCAAAGATCATGAAGGTGGAGAAGATATCCGCAAGTCACTGACAGAAGAAACCCGTGAATACTGTATCAATCTTGCCGGACAAACATCTCTTGAGCAGGCGGTCAATATTATCGCAGCCTGTGATGCTATTGTGACCAACGATTCCGGTTTGATGCATGTCGCCGCGGCACTCAATCGCCCTCTCGTTGCACTCTACGGCCCAAGCAGCCCAGATTTTACTCCACCATTGTCTGATAAAGCAGAAGTTATCCGCCTTATCACTGGCTATCATAAGGTCAGAAAAGGTGACAGTGCACACGGCTATCATCAGAGTCTGATTGATATTAAACCAGAGCAGGTTATGGCTTCTCTGGATAAATTATTACAAGCGGAGAACCAGGATTAATGCGGGTTTTACTGGTTAAGACTTCTTCCATGGGAGATGTACTCCACTCTCTCCCCGCACTGACTGATGCAGAAAAAAACCTGCCTGGTGTCCGTTTTGACTGGGTGGTAGAAGAAGGATTCGCACAAATTCCCGGCTGGCACAGTGTAGTTGATCAAGTTATTCCTGTTGCTATTCGCCGCTGGCGTAAGAACTGGTTTGGTAAAGAGATCCGCGCAGAACGCCGTTTATTTAAAGAAAAACTAAAATTACATCATTATGATGTCATTATTGATGCTCAGGGGTTATTAAAGAGTGCATTTCTGGTCACTCGATTAGCTCATGGCCCTAAACATGGTTACGACCGTAAAAGTATCCGTGAGCCATTAGCAAGTTTTTTTTATGATTGCCGCCATGCAGTCAGTAAGCAGCAACATGCCGTAGAACGTATCCGCGAGCTGTTTGCTGTCAGCCTGGGTTATGCTAAACCCGCAGAGCTGGGCGATTATGGTATTGCCCGTCACTTTTTAAAGCAGCAATCAGAAAATCAAGGTGATTATCTGGTTTTTCTCCATGCCACTACCCGTGATGAAAAACACTGGCCGGAAAGCCATTGGCGTCAGCTTATTGCTGAAATTCAGCCGACTGGCATGCGAATTAAACTTCCCTGGGGAGCAGAACATGAGCACCAACGTGCATTGAGGCTGGCGGAAGATCTCCCTCATGTGGAAGTTCTGCCAAAACTGACTTTGGCACAAGTCGCTCAGGAATTAGCTGGAGCACAAGCCGTTGTCTCTGTTGATACTGGCCTGAGCCACCTCACCGCCGCACTGGATCGCCCTAATATTACGCTGTTTGGCCCAACCGATCCGGGCCTGATCGGAGGATACGGTAAGGAACAGATGTCCTTGAAAGCCGAGGATGGAAATATCAAAAGTATTACGCCATCGAAAGTACTCTCCTATCTCCGGCAAAAAATATAAAATTAATTTCAAAATACTGGCTAAATGCACCCTTTAACCAGTATTCAATCTTTTTTAATTTTATATATTTTTCTAACAAAGATTTTCCATAATATATTTTTAATCTTTACAGAAAAGGGCCTTCTTTTCCTTATTTCTTTCCAAATTTTTCCTGCCTTAATATTATGCTCACTATCCCGCCCCGATATGGTTGTATTAACAGCATCCTCACTTTCTGTAACCAAAGCGGGCACTGTACAACATAATTTTATAACGCCATTTTCCCTGAAAAATTCCCAGCGATCTGCAACCAACCATACAGGATAAAGGAAAGCAATGAGGTTTTTAGCTGCCTGATTATTCAATATATAACCACAAGCTAATGTGGCGTCTAATACCGATTTAATATCCACACCACAAGAAAGATTATATTTAGAATGTTCAAAATATTGACTGGCTTCACTCAAAAGAATAGCAGAAGGGGCTATTATCTTTTCTTGCTGAATTTCATTTAAGAATTCAGGCAAACGTTCATTTAAGATAACATCATCCTCTAATATTAATGCCATAGGAATATTATTTTCAACGATATTCCTGTAGATTTTTATATGACTTAAAGCACACCCAATCTCACCAGGCGTTATAGCATCACTTAATTCTCTTGTTTGCCTCTGTAACTCCTCCTGTGATAACAGGCGGCCATCAACAGCCTCAATAAATTCATAATCTAAGTTTAGTTTAATACATTGTTCTGCTATTCTTTTCCTTCTCTCTGTAGAATGTTTAAGATTAATAATAAAAGTTTTCATATCCTGTGCTAATGCTCCATTATTCGATTAAGGAAAAATCACTCTTTGTAAGTTGTCTCTATTGCACCACCTATTTTTATATTCAAATGTTGGCCGCCCGAAACTAAATCTCATCTCCAAATTATTTTCACGGCTGTATTCAATAGCATCCTTAACATTAACCCATGTAGAAACCGTTCCTAGCGATAGATTTGGATAGCTCAAATCCATTCCGCTATTAACATAGTCATAGCAAATCCATTTTTCACATTGTTTTTTAACAATAAATTGCATTGCGCAAGGATTTCCTTCTAACCATAAAATATTACCAAAATTTATAGCGGGTATTTCTTCAAGAATTTCCTGCATTTCATTTTTATATGCATGTTCATTCCTGCGTTTAAAATAGAGATAATCATAAATATCTGTTAATTCTTTCGCATCATAATGATCAACATTAACAACACTCCCCCCACTTTTTATAAAACGATTCAACTCTCTATTTCTTGTTTCTCTTGTTTTTCTAGAGATATCCTTAACCAGACAGATCTGTCTTTTAGAATTTAATTTTTCCGAACAGTTAATAGTATTAACTTTATTTTTCGACGACATAAACTTTGATTTAAATGGAATAATAGATCTAACATCCGTTCTAATCGGCAATATTATCTCATCAAAATTAAGTGGATACTTATTAATTCCTTCTTTAATGACAATTTTCTGCTCACCAGCGAGGTAGCGATCTCTCCAGCTACAGATACCACCAATGATATTCCCTGAACCATCTCTTTTTATATAGAATTTCTCATTTAGCTGAAAACGCTTATGGAAAAATTCCAAGATTTTTGGAGAAGTGATCACACTTCCCCCGTATAAATTATAAGCCTCTTGATAATCATCAAAGGAACCTAATTTCCAACCAAAATTTAGTAGCATCAATTAATCCTGTCAGTTTTATTTTTTCAATTATTACGACTTCTTTAACTGGTAATATTCAGCCAATGTCATCCCTTGAACCCGCGATTTCAAATAGTTAAATAATCCCTCCAAATCCTGATAAAGACTCTCAATTTGTTCTTCATTTTTAAATGTCGGGCTACCACCAGGCATAAATTCAGATGAATGCAGCATAAATTCAACATAATCACAGCCTTCTGCCAATGTTTGCTGAATAACTTTCTTCATTTGCTCCAGATTACCACCTTTTGGCCGTAACCAGTTAACAGAAGGAGAACGCGGCTTTCCGCGCAAATTATCGTATTTCTGTTTCAGGGAATTCATCAACGGCGAGTGCTTATATTGGATGCTCATTGGTACTTCCAGCAAAGAAGAACCGCCTTCTTTGGAGATATCCTGCAAATCCATAAAATAGGCATAAGATGGAAAGTGGCTATAATCAGTTCCACCGTTACCATTAGGATCACCTTTTGTGAAACGCCAATTAACCCGCGGCGTTACCGAACAATCGACTTGATAGCCATATTCCACCAACAATTCAGCATAATATTCATTAAATGCCCAACGACCCGCCCGATGGCTTAACATTTTAGTTTGCAGTTTATCTTCTAATAACTGAGTCATTAGACTAACTTTGGCTCTGACTTGTTCTTTTGGAAATTCAATCAGATAAGGTTTATAGCGCATATCATCGTCGGTAAGAGGAGCAAGAGGTGGATTATTCCAGGCATGTAAATGCATACCTATTTCACCTTGACCTCTGGCAATAACATCTTTAGCAAAGTCAATGTATAAATCATCCATAGCCATCTCATAGTTCGTCAACCAAACTGGTTTAAAACCAAAACGTTCGCATAGACTCTGAAATCTTGGTAAATAACGCGTATTTTCTGTCGAAATCTGACTGTGGTTTTGCCACAGGTCATCACCTTCAGTATCAATCGTAATAATAAATGCGGGTAAAGTCATTAGAGATGTGCCCAAAACAGACCCAAAATAATGGCGTTATGGTACGCAGGTCAGCGATACAGCGCAATTAACTTATCGCTAAAAGAGTAGCTATGTGCAACTTTATTTACTCATAGTAAACAATGAGTTAGCTTATTCAGCTTTACAAAGATAAATATTTTGCCAAAACAATATCTAAATCAAACTTCTTATACATATCCTCTGTGATGGCAGGAGATTCCTGATAAACAAACCTCATTTTTTCTGCAAGTGAGTCAACTGTCAGTTCTGATTTATATTTTTCCAATTCACCGACCATAATTTCATTCACACCACCCGGACATGCCACACTGATAATTGGAGTATCGCAAATCAATGATTCAATCAGTACATTACCCAGCCCTTCACTGTCAGAACTCAAGACAACCGCTTTAGCTCCACGAATAACAGGTAATGGGTTTTCGAGGAATCCGGTTAGGATGACTTTAGATTGTAAGTTTAAATCCACAATCTTTTGTTTTATCTGTTGAGTAATAGACTCATCGCCATGTCCAACAATCAATAACTTACATGGCAGAGCTGCTTTCGCAAAAGCCTCTAATAAACGATCATGCCGCTTAACCTGATGAAATCGGCCAACATGTAATAAATACGTTTCATCCGAATAAGGATTATTTTGCAAAGATTTTTCTTTAATGTCAGGAATGTTGAAAGGATTATAAATTGTCACCATTTTCTTAGACATGAGTGACAGATTAATGGCTAAATCTTTCCCAACGGCATCAGATACACAAATTAGATTTCGGTTATTATATGTCCATTTAATTTTCTGTTTCTTGATCCAACGGGGTAATCCGCTTTTATTGCCAAGGTACGAACTCGAGAACACACCATGAATACAAAACCACACATTTAATCCCGCCAGTACCTTTGATTTCACGACAATGCGATCGGTTTTATGCAAATTTGATACAATCAATGAGGGGATTCCCTTCCGAAGAAATATTTTTTCTAAAACCTTATCCATAGATTTAGCCCTACGGCAAATCTCAGTCTGTCTTCTGAAAGGCCCATTGTACTCGTCAGCATCAATAATCAGTTCAATACCACCAGGCACTAAATACTCACATTTTTCCGCCAGAGAAAGCAGCGTAATATCATACCCTTTCTGTTGCAGACCATCACAAAGCCGGATAGTGACATTTTCTGCACCTCCACCAGGTAATCCATCAATGATAAATAATATGTGTCCTTTCATGATGAGAGCACCCTTTCGTATAGTCCAATCAGCTGTTGTGATAAATGTTCCGGTGTATAAGGCAGTACCTTAGTTCTCGCTAATTCCGACATTTTATTATTCAAATGATCAGAAGGCGTATTTTGAATCGCTTCTGTAATATCCCGGATATTCAAAGCATCACATATAAACCCGTTACTTCCAGAGGTAACAAATTCAGCACCACCGCATGTTGTACTAGTTATGACCGGAAGCCCACAAGCCATTGCCTCCAATATCACATTTGGGAATGGATCATATAAGGTAGGCAACAATAAGCCATCTGCAATCTGATAAAAAGGCAGTGTCTTTTTCTGAATGCCCATAAATCTGATTCGCTCATTGCACCCCAGAGAATTGGCTAATTGCTTATATTTCTTCTCTTCTTTATCCTGACCCACAACAATTAAATATGCATCAGTAGCACTCACTGCTTGAATCGCTACTCTTAGCCCCTTTCGCTCAAACCCGGAACCGACATAAACGAAACATTTCGCCTGTTGGGGAAGATCATATTCTTTCCTTAACAACATTCTCTGAGATTCTATTGCCGGAAAAAATTGCTTATGGTCTATCGCATTATAAATAACCGATATTTTTTTCTCCGAAAGGCCAAAATCCGCCATGACTTCCCGTTTTACCATTTCCGAGTTACAAATAACCATTTTTAGTTCTGGCGCCGAATACATTTTTTGCTCAGCATCCATAACATAACGATGGTAACGACTCGCAAAAAGTAATTTGCCTCTCCAAGAGGATAAAACCCGGGCACGCTGCTGCAACCACCGCTGATGAACACCATCACCCGCACGGTAAATATCGCAACCAGCAATGCGTTCGTGACTTTGAACAAGATCAAATTGCTCTTTTTCCCATACTGCTCTGGCCGCTTTAGCAAATCCTCTCTCACGGCTGATTCTTCCCCATTTATGAGGATTTGCTAAATGAACATACCAGTCAGGGCTAATGTCTCCCTGCCAAGAACGAGTAATAACATTAAGCTCCAGATTTTCATTACCTAAAGCTTCTAAGGCGCGGGAGACAAAACGTTCTGCACCACCATCCGGGCGATATTTCTGCCGAACAATAGCAAGACGTACTGATTTCATAATAAATTTCTCCGGGCAGCAGCAATAACTACATCACTGGGAATGACATTCAGATAACGTATGCCCGTTTTAGTATCAACATCATCAGGATCAGGTAAATCACCATAATCACCAGCCCAAATTACTTCACCCTTCGCTTCCCATGGGTGCCAGAATACTAACTTTGATGGCCCAAATAAAGCAATACAAGGTGTTTTCAATGCTGCGGCCATATGCATAGAAATAGAGTCTACCCCTATGAATAAATTAGCTTCATCAATCAGCGCTGCAAGTTGAGGCAAGGTTAATAGGCCAGCAAAAGAAATAACGCTTTCTTTTGGGCAGCTTGATAAAATAGTCTCGACCATATCTTCTTCCTTACGATCTGGCCCGGAGGTAACAACAATTGTCCAACCATCAGACTGTAACGCACTAATCGTTTCACCCATCTTTTTCTCATCCCAACATTTGAAAAACCAGCGGGATGTTGGCTGCACCACAATATATTTTTGACTCACCCCGTGCTGCTCAAGAAGTGCCCGGACAGCGTCTCTATCCTCCTGACGGTAACTCATTGTCACTTTAGTACTGGTCGATGGAAGATTTAACAGCGAAAGAGTTGACAAATTTTGCTCAACAACATGCAAAAATTCACTATGCTCTGTCGGCACTAGATTTGTGAAACATTTTTTCCAAAACAGGCTTCGTCGTTTTGCTAAATCAAACCCAATACGTACTTTTGCTCTGGTAAATCGTGTCACAAACGCACTATACCATTGATCAGAGAGATTAATAACTATGTCATATTTACGATTCCTTAATTGTTTAAGTAGTCTCCATTCATGACTAAAATGTGCTCTAGCGCCTTGCTTCTTCCATTGCCTGTCCATAGAAAATATATTCGCCACAGAAGAAAAATTAGCCAGTATCGGTTCTGTTTCTTTGTAGAGTAAAACATCAATTTCTACTGAGGGATAATTATCCTTCAGAGTATTAATAACAGGTGTCACTAATAGCACATCACCATGATGTCGTAACTTTATTATCAGAATACGGCTAAATTGAGTTGGTAATTTACTCATGGCATTCCCAGTATAAAGATACAGATAATAAGGAAAAAGCTGTCTCTATATGTTCGGAAGCTGCAAGAAACTCCTGCTACTTTTATATATAATAGAAGCACAATTTTACCCCAAAAACCTAATTTACCGTTCCTATTCTGTTCAGATTCTAGAAGCCATACGCATTTTCATACTTTCTTTGAAGCAGTGTGGTACTATTGGCGCTAATTTATATAAATGAATTTGATAGAATGTTACTGCGTTTATATCAGGTACTTCTCTACCTTATCCAACCTCTGATTTGGTTGCGCTTATTACTTCGCAGCCGCAAGGCTCCTGCTTACCGTAAACGTTGGGGTGAACGTTATGGTTTCTGTGCCGGTAAAGTTGCCGCTGGGGGCATTCTGCTTCACTCAGTGTCCGTCGGTGAGACATTGGCTGCAATCCCTTTAGTTAGAGCTTTACGCCATCATTACCCTTTTTTACCGATTACGGTGACGACGATGACACCAACGGGTTCAGAAAGAGTCCTCTCCGCGTTGGGAAATGATGTCAATCACGTCTATTTGCCATACGATCTTCCCGGCTCCATGGAGCGTTTTCTCAATCAAGTTAATCCAAAGTTAGTCATCATTATGGAAACAGAACTTTGGCCTAATCTGATTTTTCAACTCCATCGACGTAACATTCCTCTGGTTATTGCCAATGCCCGTTTATCTGCACGTTCAGCAGCGGGATACCAGAAAGTCGGTAATTTCGTAAAAATAATTTTACGAAAAATTACCCTGATTGCGGCGCAGAATCAGGAAGATAGCGAACGTTTTATTGAACTGGGTTTGCGGCGCTCTCAACTGGCTGTCACCGGTAGTTTGAAATTCGATATCTCAGTAACACCTGAATTGGCCGCTAAGGCCGTAACATTACGACGCCAATGGGCTGCTCGCCGTCCTGTCTGGATAGCGACCAGTACTCATGATGGAGAAGAGAGCATTATTCTGGATGCTCATTGCAAGTTACTAAAACAATGTCCAAATCTGCTGCTGATCCTGGTGCCACGCCATCCTGAACGTTTTGCTAAAGCTGAAGAATTAACAAAGAAAGCCGGGCTAAGTTATATCCTTCGCAGCTCCGATAAAATTCCTGACGCCAATATTCAGGTTGTTATCGGCGATACTATGGGTGAGCTAATGCTGCTCTATGGTATTGCTGATCTGGCTTTTGTTGGTGGCAGCCTGGTTGAACGCGGTGGGCATAACCCACTGGAAGCCGCAGCTCATGCCATTCCAGTGTTGATGGGCCCACATACCTTTAACTTTAAAGATATCTGCGCCAAACTGGATCAGGCTAATGGTCTGATTACCGTTACGGATAGCCAGTCTTTGTTCACCGAAATCAATAGCTTACTGACTGACGAAGATTATCGCCTGTATTATGGCCGCCACGCAGCGGAAGTATTACATGAAAATCAGGGAGCGCTTCAGCGTCTGCTTAAATTACTGGAACCCTACCTCCCATCCCGGAGTCACTAAATGAATGAGAGAAAGCGCCTTTCCGTTGTAATGATTGCTAAGAACTCAGCGGATCTGATAGCAGATTGCCTGGCCTCAATCAGTTGGGCTGATGAGATCATCGTGCTTGATTCTGGCAGTTCAGACGATACCTGCCAGATAGCACAGGCAATGGGGGCAAAAGTATTCTCTAATATTCACTGGCCGGGGTTTGGTCGTCAGCGTCAACTGGCTCAGCAATATGCTTCTGGCGATTATATTTTTATGATTGATACCGATGAGCGTGTGACGCCAGAACTGAGAGTATCCATAGAGCAGGTTCTGGCACATGCTGATGACAACAAGGTCTATAGTTGCGCCCGCCGGAATCTGTTTCTTGGCCGCTTTATGCAACACAGCGGCTGGTACCCGGATCGAGTTATTCGCCTCTACGCCCGCAATCGTTATCAATATAATGATAATCAGGTTCATGAATCCCTTGAATCTCATGGAGTTCCAATTGTTATTTTGAAAGGGGATTTACGCCATCTTACTTGCCGTAATCTGATTGAGTTTCAGACAAAACAGCTGAATTACGCTAAAGCATGGGCAAAACAGCGTTATGAACAAGGTAAACAGTGCAGTTATTTTTCGATTTTCAGTCATACTTTTGGGGCTTTCTTTAAAACTTGGCTGTTGCGTGCTGGCTTTCTTGATGGTAAACAGGGATTAGTGCTGGCTATCGTTAACGCTCAATATACGTTTAATAAGTATGTTGCGTTGTGGGAAAAGAGATTGCAAAAGGGTAAAAATTGATGACAACCAAAGCTATTTATCCCGGAACATTTGATCCTGTTACCTATGGGCATATTGACATCGTTACCCGCGCTGCAAATATGTTTGACCACGTCTTATTTGCTATCGCCAATAGCGCCAGAAAGAACCCAATGTTTACTCTGGATGAGCGCATTACCCTGGCGAAAGAGGTGACCTCACATCTGGATAATGTAGAAGTGGTCGGTTTTTGTGAGCTGATGGCTAATTTCGCCAAAAAACAACAGGTCAATGTTCTTATCCGTGGTCTTCGTTCAGTATCTGATTTTGAGTATGAATGGCAGCTCGCCAATATGAACCGCCACTTTATGCCTGAGTTAGAAAGTGTCTTTTTATTGCCATCACAAAATCTCTCGTTTGTATCTTCATCCTTGATTAAAGATGTCGCCCGCCACGATGGCGATATCTCATCATTTCTGCCAGAACCTGTTGCACAAGCCATGCTAAAAAAACTCGGCAAGTAATTTACTGAGCTTACTGGGAGCGACGCACAGTAGGATCTCTCCCTATGCTACGCCTCCCCAAGTTTCCGGTATCAACTAAGACTGACAGCGACGACAAAAGAAAGTACTGCGCTGCCCAAGTTTAATACTCTCTATTTTCTCACCACAAATCCGGCATGGCTCTCCTGCCCTGCCATACACAAACAGTTCCTGAGCAAAATACCCCGGTTTACCATCAGATTGCAGGAAATCCCTGAGTGTTGTCCCTCCCTGCTCAATAGATCGTTGCAGGACCTTTTTAATCGTTTCTGCCAATAAATCCGCCTCACGCTCAGTCAACGTATGTGCCGGGCGATCAGGCCGAATATGAGCAGTAAACAACGCTTCATTCGCATAGATATTACCGACACCGACAACCAGTTTATTATCCATTAACCAAGGCTTAATCAATGTTCTTTTACTATTTGATCGAGTGTAGAGATAAGCACCGTTAAAATCATTAGAAAGTGGTTCAGGCCCCAAATGCGTTAATACTGAACACTGATTGAGATCATCACTCCATAGCCACGCTCCAAACCGTCTTGGGTCGGTATAACGCAAAACCTTGCCGTCTGCCATGACTAAATCCACATGATCATGTTTCTCCGCAGGGCGTTCCTCCAACAAGATCCGCAAACTGCCCGACATGCCCAAATGGACAATAATCCAACCATCTGCCAATTCAATCAGCAAATATTTGGCCCGGCGTTGAACACTGAGCACAAGCTGATCACTCAGCTTCATAATTTCTTCCGCTACCGGCCAACGTAACCTCCCATTCCGGACTAGCGCATGTTGGATCACGTTCCCTACCAGATGTGGTTCTATCCCTCTCCGGCTGGTTTCTACCTCTGGTAGTTCTGGCATGATAATAACTCCTGTATTATGTCTGTTTGTTTCAACTCTATTGCATCTCAGCAGATTAAGATAATCTTTTCATGTATCATTTCCAACCAAGTTCAACCGAAATGAAAACAGATTGATGAATATGTTTAATCTTAGAAATTGTAATAAAAAATCATTATGGAATTTATCCCTTATTGGGATTTATATAGCCCTTGTTTATCTGCCTGATATAACAAGATATAAAAACCTGGTTATTATCCTGATTGGCATTACCGCGCTGACCTATCTGGTAACAGATTTTCGTCAGGTAATGCACTCTATGCGTAATTCGCTATTCCTATCTATTTTGCTGTTCATCTTAGCAATGTTCTATTCAATCGCGATTTCAGTCGATCCCGCATTGAGTTTTCAAGAGATGAATAAACCTATTCTAAATGGATTGCTGCTGTTCAGTTTTACTTTTCCGGTTGTATTGTACAAAGAGAATAAAGAAAGCATTGCCAAGATGATTCTGTTCTCATTCGCCATTGGGATGCTGGCAATATGCCTGACTGATATCGGTAGATACATTATTAACTACAATCGGGGTGAAATGCCTTTTACCGACTACAACCACCGGGAATTTTCTTACGGTTTTATTTTCTATTTCCCAATATTACTTTGCACCTGGGCATTGTGGAAAAAGCACACCTTAGTTAGCTGGCTGATATTGGCTGTTGCTTCGGCTATCAGCCTGTTTCTGTTGTTAGGCACCTTAACCCGTGGTGCCTGGGTAGCTGCTGTTGTTATAACGACCTTTATCATCACTATTAACCGGGAATGGAAACTAATTATAGTGGCAGGTTTAAGCCTTAGTCTTTTGGCCGGAGTTAGCCACCTCACTATGACAGATAATGCAAATACCAAATTACTATTTAAACTTACCCAAACAGATAGTAGCCACCGCTATACCAACGGCACCCAAGGAGCTGCTTTTGCTTTAATTCTAGAAAATCCAATTAAAGGTTACGGTTATGGCAATAAAGTCTACCATAAGGTCTACAATGAACGAGTTAATGACTATCCAGACTGGATATTTCGCACGTCTATCGGCCCCCATAATATCTTTCTGGCGCTCTGGTTTGCAGGTGGAATCATCGGCCTAATCACAACTTTATTGATGACTATCTCAGCGCTGTACACCGGTAGTCATATTATCACCCGTAACAGCGGAAGGATAAAGCAGGCAGGCATTATTCTACTGACCGGGTTTATCGGGCTATTTATTGTCCGTGGCGCCTTTGAAAATACCTATATCAATGAAATAGGTATTTTATTTGGCTTGATGATTGCGCTGTATAAAAAGAAAAGTGACTAGCAAAATATCCCAGCTATATCATCAGTGGCTGTATATCGCCTATCTCTACACCGATTATTATGCAGAAATATCCTTTGATATCGTCTGCATAATAAGCCTGGCCCGTCTATCCCAGTTAAGATGCTCTGTTACCAGCATTTTTGCATAACCGACTTGCGCTTTAACTCTCTCTGAGTTGTCTCTCAATAACTGGATTTGCTGAGCAAAACTTTCCGCATTCTCACTGTCAGCAAAACTGACCGCGTTTTCATCAACCACATCACGAATAGAAGGAAAATCGGAAATAACCACAGGTTTCCCCATCGCCATATACTCAAATAGCTTCAGTGGTGAGGTATAGCGGCTACCAATACTGGTTTTAGTTAATGGCAACAGACAAATATCATTATCTGCAATTATCTGGAAACGCAATTTAGGCTGAATAAACCCAAGAAAATTGACTCGGTCACAAACACCAATCTGCTGAGCAATCTGCCGTAACTGTTGAATCTGTTCTGGTTCACCACCCGCAATATTCAGTACTGCATCTTCAAGATGACTCATCGCCTTAATCGCCGTCGGAACCCCCTTCCAACGATGCAAACTTCCCAGATAAAGAATTTGGGTTGGTAATTTGTGGTTAGTTGATGCGAGTTTATTTGATGATATCGACTCTACTGCCAGCATATCTACACCATCTGGCGTAACAACAATAGATGTATCGACATGATATTCATTGATAATGTCATCACGCAGTAGCGACGTCAGAACAAAAACAACCCTGGACTGACTATAAACAAGATGTTCAGTTTCTCTTAACTTCTCATATTTATGCTGATCTTTATTTTTACTCAAATCATGTGACTCTTTAAACGACTGAGCAAAAACCTCATGACTTTCGAAAAAAAGAGGAATTTCTGGATGTTTACATAAGAGATACTTCGCCATTTTCAAATTACGGGTAAAAACGGCATCTACCCTGTTCTTTTTCAACCAACTGGAAACCTGAAAATAGAACATCTTTTGGGTATTCAACGGAAAGTACCATTTACGCCGGATATTGCGTAATGATATCAATTTAGCCGATGATGATAATGAGCGTCCAAGAATCTCCTCTGCGGTATTTTTACCTTCAGGCGTAACCAGATATACATCAGCCCCCTGTCGAGCAAACGCATCAACATTCTGCAAAATTTGTAATGATGCAACCCGATAGTCAGGAACCGGATAAGGATCAATATAGGCAATCTTCATTGTTTATTGCTTTCAGTAAACGATTTGCTGAATGTTCCCAGGTATACATTGTTTCAATCCGCTGGCGGGCTTCTTTTCCCATTCTTTGCCCTCTGTCTGGCTGAGACAATAAAAAATTAACTGCATCGACAATGGCTGAAGCATCCCCTGGCGTGACCAAAATACCTGACTTATTCTCGTTACCGACAACTTCCGGTATGCCTCCGATATAACTGGCAATAACAGGTCTGCCACACGCCATAGCTTCCGCGATCGTTATTCCAAACGCTTCATCACCAATACTTGGGAAGATCCCCGCATCACCAGCAACATAATATTCAGGCAATTGATCATGTCCTACAGGTGGGTGAAAAATTACCTGCTTTTCCAATCGCAGTACCGCAACCCGTTTTTCCAGACGTTTCAGGTCTTCACCCGCTCCGATAATCAGTAATTTAACATCTTTATCCTGTAGCTGAGCCATTGCATCAACCGCCACATGCATACCTTTCCAACCAACCAAACGCCCGGCAAAGGTCAGTAAAAATGTTTTATCACTGATTCCAAGACGAGTTCTGACAGAAGAGTCAGTCGGCCTGAATTTATTAATATCAACTCCGTTGTAAATAACCTTTGGGAATTGTTTAAAATGGTGCTGAATCTGCCAGGCATTAAAATGACTGCATGCCACCCAGGCTGAAATTCGTTTACTCAGCGTTCTGTCACCCTTGAAGAAACTGGTACCACCGCTCATATAACAAAACTTAGTACGACTCCCTTTTGGCATCATTCGTGGCCAGAGAAAATCAAATGGTTTAGTCAGAATAATCCAATCAAAATCTTCAGTAATAACCGTATTACGGGCATGGCGGGCAAACGAGTAGCGCTCAATAATACGCTGAAAACGCCGGCCGATATTAATCACTTTCTCTCTGGGAGTGAATGGAAAAGTATGAATCTGTATTGTTCTCCCATTTAGCTCTGGCCGGACATCACCCGTCCCCCCCAAAATATGTATCTCATGACCAGCATCAGTCAACGCTTTCGCAAGTTCCCAGACTGCCGTCTGAATTCCACCGTAAGACATAGTCACAGTGACATCAATTAAACCTATTTTCATCTGTCTATTACCCTGCTGACCTGGTTGCCAATAATTTCTGAGTTGCCTGCCAGACTTGTTCAACAGATATAGCAGACATCGGATCTTCACGTGTGGCTTGCATATAATGAACAGGATGCTCAATCACTACCAAATGTGCATGCTGTTGAGGCGCTAAAAAACGGCCCGGATGAAAACTGTGATACATCGCAACCATCGGGATACCTAATGCGCCTGCTAAATGTGTCGGCCCAGTATCAACGCCAACGTACAAATCAAGTTTGCTCATCATTGCCGCATTTTGTCGCATTGTCAGTCTCCCTACCAGCGAAGTACATTTTTCAGCACCGAGTCTTTCTGCCAATGATTGAGCCACAATTTCACCATCAGTGCTGCCTAATAACATAATATGCGAATGTGGATAACCGCGATAAATGCATTGCGCTAATTTATAAAAATGTTCAACCGGCCAGTCACGATAAGCTTTTGCCGGGAAGCTTTGTAACTGAAAACCAATCAGGATCTTATTATTCAAATGATGCTGCCGCATAAAATCATCGGCAAAACGGAGTTCCCCTTCACTAACACAATAATTCAACCGCCAATCACTCACCTCAACATCTACCGCATTAGCCAGCATCGCCCGCTCCTGCTGAGCTGGCATCAATACTTCTGGCTTTTTCACTGCCATCCAACCCGATTGCAACGAAGATTCATCTGAAAATGAAACTGTTAAACGTGATTTGCGTTTTGCATACTGTAATAATGGCTTATCGTCGCTATATACTAAAGCCAAATCATAATGTCTACCGGTAAACCAACCACACCACTTTGCTTTACCTTTTGAAAAAGCAGTCAATCTATTGATATCACTTATATTTTCAAGGATCTGTTTGGTTCTTTTATGCGCCATAACATCAATATTCGCACCAGGCCATTTCTGCTTTAAAGCACGAAGTACCGGTGTCACCAGTAAGGTATCACCGAAACGCGCTATGACAATGACCAGAATATTTTGGATTTGCATAAGACAATTATCTGATTAATCTGCTATAAAATTCAACAAAATATACAACAAAGCTTTTTTGTATGCTATCGTTCGGGATAGGATAATTAAACTACAATCAACTTTATAGCCATTTAATATCAACAAGTTATTTTTCGTCCAGAACCATAAATCAAAGGATAGCACCGAGAATAATCTTAAAGAATGTTAATGCTTTTTACCTTTAATGCTGTGAAAAAAGATCTTTTCCATTTTATCCAGCATATTATCCATTCCAAATAAAGCAATTGCCCGCTCTAATGAAGAATGACTGAATTGCAAGCGCAGTTCATTATTATGAATCAACAACGCTAAACTTTCTGTCAATAGCTCTACGTTTCTGGGTTCCACGATATAACCCGTTTCACCATCAACTACTGCCTCGGTAATCGCGCCAACCGAGGTTGATACAACAGGTATCCCACACGCCATTGCCTGCATAATCCCTTGTGGCACGCCTTCATTACCAAAAGAAGGTAATGCAAATAAATCCATCGCATTCAGGCAATCAGGAACATCCTGACGGTTACCTAAAAAAATGACACTATCCGACAAACCTTCTCGCTTCACCAACGGTTCCAGTGACTTACGTTGTGGACCATCACCAACAAACAAAAGCTGCCAGTCAGGATATTTCTGGTGCAGAACTTTCCAACTTTCTAACAGATAACGATGCCCTTTCCAGGTTCTCATCGTCGCAACGACACCTAATGTCGGTTTATCCTTAATACCAATCCGCTGACGGCAAACCTTCTTATCTTCCGGCCGAAAACGATCCAAGTTGATACCGGTGGGTACCGATGTCATATGTTGTAATGGATAACGATTATTGGCATGCAAATGCTGGCGTAGTTTTTCACCTGTAGTCGCAATATGCCGGCATGCTTTCAGATACAACCAACGGGTTGTCATTGAATTAGAAACCTGGGTTGAGACATGCCGGGTTCTGATCATCGGCGGCATATACCTTAACGTTGCACAAGCCAAAGCAACCAACCATGAATCTGTCGAGCTATGGGTATTAATAACGTCAAACTGACGGCCTTCTTTTTTCAACCAGTTACGCATAGCAAGAAAGCTGGACCGCCGTTTTTTCTCAATAGGCAAGGCTACAACTGGCACACCATAAGATTTTGCTTCACGGTAGATGTTAGAATTTGGACAGCAAACAATAACCACCTTGTGCCCACGTTTTATCATTCCCTGGGATTCCGTCAGAATACGAATTTCCTGACCTCCCCAACCACAAGAAGATTCTGTATGTAAAATATTCAGTTTTTCTTTAGCCATTTCGGCTCCATATCCAGCCTGCCGGAAGACGTTAGTATAGCGAAACAGCATCTTACGTCTATGAATAACCGGATATATATGAAACGTTGAGAAGAATGAGTGAATATCGACTATAAAATCTATAGGCAACAAAAAACCCGGCCTAAGCCGGGTTTTTTATCAAATCAGCCAAAGTTATTTAATCTTAGCTTCTTTGTACATTACATGCTGACGAACAACTGGATCAAACTTTTTCATTTCCAGTTTCTCAGGCATAGTGCGCTTGTTCTTCGTAGTGGTATAGAAGTGACCAGTACCAGCTGAAGAAACCAGCTTGATTTTATCGCGAATACCTTTAGCCATTTTTCAGCTCCTTAGTACTTCTCACCACGGGTACGAAGTTCAGCCAAAACTGCATCGATACCCTTCTTATCAATCACACGCATACCTTTAGCAGATACACGCAGAGTTACAAAGCGCTTCTCGGACTCAACCCAGAAACGGTGGGAATGCAGGTTAGGCAGAAAACGACGCTTAGTCGCATTCAATGCGTGAGAGCGGTTGTTACCACTCATCGGGCGTTTGCCAGTAACTTGGCAGACTCGGGACATGTCTATTCTCCAAAAATCAAATCAGCTCGAGCTTTGTATTGGGTATGGCCGCCTCGTCAGGCTTAGGAGCCCATCTCAGCAAATTCTACTGAAAAGACTCACACTTACTCAGAAAATGTGCTGAGATAGGCTCTTCTCGCCAAACCAAAGATCCTCAAAGGTGGCGTAGTATACGCCCTCAATCGCTGACGCTCAAGTCCCGCACAACTAAAGATCCCCAAGGAGCTTGAAAAAGTTGGCTAAATCCAGCCTCGTTCAGCAAATGAGACACAACATTGCCGACCAATAACCAGATGATCCAGCACTTGTACACCAACCAAATTGCAGGCATCAATGACTTTGTCTGTAACAATTTTATCCGCCAAGCTAGGCTCCGCATGACCAGATGGGTGATTATGCGCCAAAATAATAGATGAAGCATTTACCTTTATCGCCGATCTGACAATTTCACGAGGATGAACTTCAACTTTATTGATTGTGCCTTTAAACATCTCCTCATGACAGATGACCTTATTTTGATTATTGAGAAACAACACAACAAATACTTCCCTGTCACGCCCTGATAACAAGTTTTGCAAATACTCTTGGGTCACACTTGGGCTGCTCATAATATCTTCATGAACGAACTGACTGGAGAAAAAACGCTTTGCCAATTCTGCAATAGCCTGCAATTGTGCATATTTGGCTAATCCCATCCCTTTATGAGAACAGAAAGTGTCATAATCAGCAGAGAGTAAATGGTACAGAGAGCCAAATTCTTTCAGCAAAAATTCAGCCATCCGTAAAACTGGAATCCCTCTGGTCCCGGTACGCAGAAAAATAGCCAGTAGCTCCACATCCGTTAGAGAAACTGAACCATATGCCAGTAATTTTTCTCTGGGAGCTAAATTTGAATATATTTCTTCTGTATTTTCAGCAATGCCAACTTCCATATATTCATCTCCCTGCCCCTGTTTCATCTGATACAAACAGTATTCCATGCCTTAACAATAAGGACGAACGTCATATTCATAAGCTGCGTAGCCGCTCGCAAACTTACCCTTTTTCACTATCAAAGTTCAGACTATCCTCAACTCTGTAATCTCTTGTGATAAAATCCAGAACCCTTGCAACTTAATATTCGGACAACCACGATGGCAGGACTTTCCGGCAAACAGATTGTGCTCGGTATTAGCGGAGGGATCGCCGCTTACAAAACACCCGAACTGGTACGCCGCCTGCGTGGTCGCGGCGCACAGGTACGTGTAGTGATGACACCGGCAGCAGAAGTGTTTATTACCCCACTGACGTTGCAGGCAGTTTCCGGTTACCCCGTCTCCGACAACCTGTTAGATCCGGCCGCGGAAGCTGCTATGGGGCATATAGAACTTGGCAAATGGGCTGATCTCATTATTCTCGCCCCAGCTACGGCTGATTTACTGGCTCGTCTGGTAGTTGGTATGACAAATGATCTGGTGACAACTGTCTGTCTGGCTTCCGCGGCACCCATTGCCGTGTTACCTGCAATGAATCAACAAATGTTTCGTGCTCAAGCAACACAACACAATCTCAAGATTCTTGAAGAGCGAGGGGTTTTCCTGTGGGGTCCGGACAGTGGCAATCAGGCTTGCGGTGACGTTGGCCTTGGAAGAATGCTGGAGCCAATGGCGATTGTTGAACTGGCTGAAAAACATTTTCAAGCAAGCCACGATTTAGCTCACCTAAAACTTGCTATTACCGCCGGACCAACCCGTGAAGCACTGGATCCTGTCCGTTTTATCAGCAATCACAGCTCCGGCAAAATGGGGTTTGCCATCGCCCAAGCCGCAGCGGCACGTGGCGCAGAAGTCACCCTTATCACAGGCCCCGTCAATTTACCGACCCCACCGGGTATCAAACGAATCGACGTAACCAGCGCCTTGGAAATGAATGAACAAGTACAGGCAGTAGCCGGTTCACAGGACATTTTTATTGGTTGTGCTGCGGTTGCAGATTACCGCGCTAAACAAATTGCCCCAGAAAAAATTAAAAAACAGGGGGAAGAAATTACTTTTACTCTGATTAAAAACCCGGACATTGTTGCCAATGTAGCCACAATGCAAGAAAATCGCCCTTTTGTTGTTGGATTTGCGGCTGAAACCCAGAATGTGGAAGAATACGCACGTAAAAAACTGGACCAAAAACATTTGGATCTGATTTGTGCGAATGATGTATCCCTTACTGGTCACGGCTTTAACAGTGATACTAATGCACTACATTTGTTCTGGCATGAGGGGGATATCCGCTTACCTCATAGTAATAAGTTATTACTCAGCCACCATTTATTAGATGAGATAGTCAGACGCTATGATGAAAAAAATCGACGTTAAAATCCTTGATCCACGTATTGGGCAGGAATTTCCTCTGCCAACTTACGCGACTCCCGGTTCCGCAGGTTTAGATTTGCGGGCTTGCCTCGACAACGCGGTAGAACTAGCTCCAGGACAAACTGAACTTCTTCCAACCGGGCTTGCTATTCATATTGGCGATGAGCAACTGGCAGCGGTTATTCTGCCCCGTTCAGGCCTTGGACATAAACATGGCGTCGTTCTGGGTAATCTGGTTGGTTTGATTGATTCTGATTACCAAGGTCAGCTGATGGTTTCGGTCTGGAACCGTGGTGATAAAACTTTCACTATCGAGCCAGGCGAACGTATCGCTCAGATGGTTTTTGTACCCGTCGTTCAGGCTGAATTCAATCTGGTGGAAGATTTTGAAACCAGCGAAAGAGGCAACGGTGGTTTTGGTCATTCCGGTCGCCAATAAATCTCTGTAAAACCTAATATCATTAACCAATTATCATATTCTTTGCTCAAAATACCCTTGGGCAAAGAATTGCTGATTTGTTTATTTTACTGTTCTTAGCAGAGGTCTTGTCAGACATGGCAGAAAACGAAAATACGAAGAAAAGAAACAGGCGCGAGGAGATTTTGCAGGCCCTTGCGCATATGTTGCAATCCAGTGATGGCAGCCAGCGGATAACTACCGCTAAACTGGCTGCCAACGTAGGCGTTTCCGAAGCTGCACTGTACCGGCATTTTCCCAGTAAAACCCGGATGTTTGACAGCTTGATCGAGTTTATTGAAGACACATTAATTTCACGAATTAACCTGATTCTGCAAGACGAAAAAGACACCATTACTCGTATCCGCCTGATATTGGTTCTGATTCTGTGCTTCTCAGAAAAAAACCCAGGTCTGACCCGTATCATGACAGGCCATGCTCTGATGTTTGAACAAAATCGGCTGCAAGGGCGTATAAATCAATTATTTGAACGAATTGAAGTACAGATCCGTCAAGTTTTGAAAGAGAAAAAATTACGTGATGGGCAAGGTTTCAGTTATGATGAGTCGTTATTAGCTTCTCAGTTACTGGCGTTTTGTGAAGGAATGCTATCACGCTTTGTTCGCTCAGAATTCCACTATCGTCCAACACAGGAATTTGAAGCACGCTGGCCATTGTTATTAGCTCAGTTACAATAAGCTATTCTACTACTACTCACCCCGCCCGTTATTGGGCGAGGGCTTTTTTTTAAAGCTTACCTGTCAGATACCGTACTGCTCACGATATGCCTTCACTGCATCCAAGTGATCTTTCATCTCTGGCTGACTATCTAAATAACTAATCAAATCATTCAGGGTAATAATGGAAAACACACTGCAACCATAATCTCTTTCAATTTCCTGAATTGCTGAGATTTCACCCTTCCCTCGTTCCTGGCGATCAAGACAAATCATCACACCGGCAAGCGTCGCATTATGCTGCTTGATAATTTCCATGGATTCACGGATAGCTGTGCCTGCGGTAATAACATCATCAACCAGAACAACATTTCCTTTAAGTGGACTACCGACCAAAGTGCCACCTTCACCATGATCTTTAGCTTCCTTGCGATTAAAACAATATGGCATATCAATATCATGATGATCTGCCAATGCAACCGCCGTTGTTGTTGCGATTGGAATCCCCTTATAAGCTGGTCCGAACAACAAATCACACTGAGTACCGCTATCCAACAATGCTGCCGCATAAAAACGCCCGATTAACGCCAAATCACGCCCGGTATTAAACAGCCCGGCATTAAAAAAATACGGGCTTTTACGTCCTGATTTCAGGGTAAATTCCCCAAACTTCAGTACCTGTTTTTTTAGCGCAAGCTCAATAAATTCGCGCTGATAGGCTTTCATTGGTGTCTCTCCTCTCTCTTAGCTATGGTTATCCGCCATACAACAGGCACAAAAAAGGCGACTAATACGTCGCCTGATCAACTTATTGTTTTAACGCGTTTCTCTGCGCTTCAAAAATGTCCTCTAATCCCCCCTTGGCAAGGGACAACAAGGACAACAACTCATCATGACTAAACGGCTCGCCTTCCGCGGTGCCTTGCACTTCAATCATCCGGCCATCTTCCATCATCACAACGTTCATATCAGTTTCTGCTGCTGAATCTTCAACATATTCCAGATCGCAACGGCCTTCACCACCCACAATACCGACAGAGACCGCAGCAACCATTGATTTCAGCGGACTTTCTTTTAGCTTACCCGCTGCAACTATTTTATTCAGCGCATCAACCAGCGCTACACAAGCACCCGTTATAGCAGCTGTACGGGTACCGCCATCAGCCTGAATCACATCACAATCCAGGGTAATGGTGTATTCACCCAGTTTTTTCAGATCAACAGCAGCACGCAGTGAACGGGCGATTAAACGCTGGATTTCCATAGTACGCCCCCCCTGTTTTCCTCTGGCTGCTTCACGGGCATTTCGGGTATGAGTAGAGCGCGGCAACATGCCATATTCAGCTGTAACCCAACCTTGTCCCTGGCCTTTCAGGAAACGGGGAACCCCTTCTTCAACGGATGCATTACATAACACTTTGGTATCCCCAAACTCCACCAGAACCGAACCTTCCGCATGCTTAGTGTAATTACGGGTTATAGTGATAGGCCGCACTTGCTCTGCCGCTCTTCCTGCTGGGCGCATAGTGTTATCTCCGTTGTTAAATCATTATTGGGGGCGCATTATACGGCCTAACAGGGCTAATGCCTATCCTGCATCTACAACGAGCGTTATAATCCCTTAATCTTTTATTTAAATGAGAACGAATCATGATTCGTAGTATGACGGCTTTTGCACGGCGAGATATCAAAAGTGAATGGGGCAATGCGGCTTGGGAACTGCGCTCCGTTAATCAGCGTTATTTAGAGACTTATATCCGCCTGCCAGAACAATTCAGAAGCTTGGAACCAGTGATCCGTGAACGCATTCGTTCCCGTCTGACTCGCGGAAAAGTTGAGTGCAACCTGCGTTTCGAACTGGACTCACGCACTCAAGGCGAACTCATTCTAAATGAAACTTTAGCGAAACAGCTGGTAAATGCGGCGAATTGGGTTAAACAACAGAGTAATGAAGGTAAAATCAATCCTGTTGATATCCTCCGCTGGCCAGGTGTCATGGCCGCGGAAGAGCAGGATTTGGATGCTATCAGTACCCAACTGCTGGAAGAGCTGGAGAAAACACTGGATGCTTTTATTCAAAGCCGTGAAACCGAAGGTACTGCACTTAAAACCATGATTGAACAGCGTCTGGACGCTGTCACCGAAGAAGTCAGTAAAGTTCGCCAGCAAATGCCTGAAATCATGCAATGGCAGCGGGAACGCCTGCAAACTAAACTGGAAGAAGCTCAGGTACAGCTCGAAAATAACCGTCTTGAACAAGAGCTGGTCCTGTTGGCTCAACGCCTTGATGTGGCGGAAGAATTAGATCGCCTTGATGCCCATGTTAAAGAAACCCACAATATTCTGAAGAAAAAAGAAGCCGTCGGCCGTCGTCTGGATTTTATGATGCAGGAATTTAACCGCGAGTCTAATACTCTGGCATCTAAATCTATTAATGCCGATATCACCAATTCCGCTATTGAATTGAAGGTGCTGATTGAGCAGATGCGGGAGCAGATTCAGAATATTGAGTAAGTTTTCATAGCATTCCACATCACTACACGAAGCCAGTATAGATACTGTTTTTACTGGCTTTCAATTCAAATAAAAGGGTAGAAATTTGCCACTACGGTATTACCGGTAGGTTGGAATATTATCTGTCATTGATTGCCAAAGTTTTACACCCAAAAAACTACTAAATTATGAACTGTTAGCGACTAAGCCTTGATTGTAACCAAAACCGAGTATCTGAATTTCAACTGCCCCAGTTTTATTTTTTCATAGCACCGAATAGTAAAAACATTGTGAATACATACATTTTTTTAGGAGCCATCGAAACTGTTCATAATTAAAATTCTTTTCGTTTTACCCACGCATTTTTATATCTATTAGCTATTTACATAATACGTAAAATCATTATTGTCCTGCGTTATCAAGTGCATCAGCTTTGGATGGACAAACAGTTTCTCTTTACCAACAGTTTTCTCTTGTAATACCCCAATGTCGACCAACTGTTTTAAGTACACCGAGGCAGTTTGACGCTTAGCGATGTCACGCTCAACCAAATTACTAATGCGGCAGTAAGGTTGTTCAAATATCACCTGCACCAACTCATGGCTGTAAATTTTAGGCAGACTCTGTTTTATATACTCGCTGGTGTGTTCAATCAGAACTCTTACTACGGCGATTTTATCAGTGGTCCATTTCGCAGTTTGCTCTACCGCAGTCAACATATAGATTACCCACTCTTCCCATTTTCCAGCGACAGTGACTTGAGTGAGCAACTGATAATAATCACTTTTATGTTGTACGATGTATCGGCTTAAATAGAGAATTGGCAACGTCAAAAGCTGCTGTTCAATGAGATAGAGGATATTAATGATACGGCCAGTACGCCCATTGCCATCGGTAAATGGATGAATAGCTTCAAACTGGTAGTGAGCAATAGCCATCTTGATTAGCGGATCGATGCAATCTTCCGCATGTAGAAACTGCTCCCAATTGCTGAGTAAATCGCGGATGTGAACCTCACCCACTGGTGGCGTATAAATAATTTCACCAGTTGCCTGATTACTAAGCGTTGTACCGGGAATTTTACGAATATTCATATCAGCAGCTTTTAGTCGGCTACAAACTTCAATGGCTGTATTCATACATAGTGGTCGCCGAGTTAATTGTATGAACCCTTCATAAAGTGCAGTACGGTAGCGTAGTGCTTCTTTAGTCGCAGGATCAGCCAGACTGTCTTCTTGTGCATATTGGAACAATTTGTCTGAAGTAGTGACAATATTCTCGATTTCTGAGCTGTCTTTTGCTTCCAGTAGTGGCAATAAATTAATGAGCAAACCCTGATTAGGCAACAATTTACCGGCTTGCTTAAGCTCAGCCAGTGCAGCTCTGGCAGGTATACAGGCTTTTAGTACCGCAATGGACTCCATCACCTTTATGGTTGGCGGCAATAAGGGAATAGCATTAAAAGGCGCATCTGGCTGCCATGTCATGTTTACATTTCCTATTTTTTTCGATACGTTGCGAGTATATGTTGATGACATCGACACGTAAAGATTTTATGTCGATAAAATTGAGAAATTTCGACACATTTTAGCAATATGTCGATGATGTCGACATATAAAAACCATGGGTCGAAAAAATAAGAGAATATCGACGTGTCATCAACAAACGTCGATACAATCGGCACTATTGCATTCATATTCATGTTGTTTAAGCACAACAATATGCTTTTCCATAATATTATTCATATTGGAATTAATTGTTACCGGGGCGCTCTTTCTTATCTGTAATTTTTGCAAATTGGCTATTTAAACTGGATAAGTCCTGTTCATCCGCAGTTATTGCCTCTGTTATTAACCATTGCTGATGAAATTTATCATATTCAAACTCAGCCAGTTCCTTCGCCATTAGATGCGATATCTTACCAGCATGATTAAGCACATCCCGATCATTCAATGTTAAAAATCCATCTAACTTCTTCACCCAATCAGCCATATGCATAGGAATTCGACGCATGGCCTGTCCTTCCGCAAATACCAAATATTGCTCTATTAGATTATTCAATGCTTGTAACTCTTCTTCTGTCAGATAGTTTTTAGCATTCACTACATCACTTTTACGAACTTTAGTACCACGCCAGTTCGTCAATCCCATATTAGGGAGACGGCTATCAACACGTTGATGAATGATTTCCGCTGCGGTCTGCCCTGTAATTGCCCAATGAATTTTGTTCTGTACTGTTTTAAAGAAGTTAATGCTGATGGCCTGTGTTGGATCATAATCCACACTGGTCGCATAAATATCAGTGATTTTTTGATAGAAACGTTTTTCGCTGGTACGAATATCTTGAATACGTCGAGTCAGCTCTTCAAAGTAATCAAATGGCTGATCCGGGTTTTTCAGACGTTCATCATCCAGCACAAAGCCTTTGACAATATATTCCCGCAAACGACGGGTTGCCCATTGGCGAAAACGTGTTGCGGTATGGCTCTGCACCCGATAACCAACTGAGATAATAGCATCCAGATTATAATGTTTAAGACTTCTTCTAACTCGCCTTAAGCCTTCTTTTCGAACTACTAAGAAATCCTTAGTTGTTGAATTTTGCTCAAGCTCTCCTTCTGTAAATATATGTTTCAAATGCATTTGCACATTTTCTGGACTTGTCTGAAACAACTCCGCCATCAATGCTTGCGTCAGCCAAACTGTTTCATCCTGAAAACGAACATCCAATCGGGTTTCCCCATCTTCGGTTTGATAGATAATAAACTGTGAATGATTATCTGTTGTGTTTTCCATTTTTTTCTCTTCAAACAAGTACCGGGTATTGCACAAAGCAAACAATGAACACGATGTCTTTGGCAATACCAGCTTTATTAAACTGCTCTGCTACTTTCTATATTCTCTTCTCCGTTAAACATAAAAAATATCCCGCCAGTCAGTAATATCAATACACCGGATATCATTAAAAGGAGTTGAATATTAATATAGTCAGCAATTGGACCAAATATCACCATACCTAACGGCAGAGAGCAGGACATAGCAATTTGAACCAAACTAAATACTCGCCCCATCATCTCCGGCTCAACTTTTTCCTGCATAACAGAGATCATTGGTGCGTTAAAACAAGGCGTTATCGCGCCCAAAGAGATGTTTAATGCCAGATACAATGGAAACCAATATGCATTGCCAAGAGCAATCATAAATATACCGAACAGTGTGCAAGCTATTCCCGTTATACGCAGTTTATTTTTATATTCACTCCAAAAAGAGATCAGCAATCCACCTAACAATGCTCCGGCACTAAATGTCATTTCGTTAACGGCTAAACGCCATGACTCTTCACCAAATGTCCTGTTAACCAATAGAGGTGTCAAAAAAGCAGCCGGACTAATCAGGAAGCAAACACAAATCAGAAAAATCAAAATATTTCTGATTAGCTTATTCTCTTGCAGATAGCGAAAACCCGCTAGCATCGCCTGAAATTTATTATCCGGTATGGAATCAGAAGCTATTTTGGCAATAGGAATAAATGCAACAATACTGATACCAATAACAGCAGTAGCAACATCCACTAAAAGAATATTCTCAATCGAAGTCTGAGAATACAAAAAACCACTAATGGCTGGAGAAGCCAGCATCGTCAGTGAATTCAGAGAAGTATTAAGACCATTAACCCGCAACAGTTTCTCTTTCGGGACCAGTTGTGGAATGATAGCACTAGCCGCCGGAGCCTGAATACCCGTACCAAACGAGCGGATAATCAGTGCCACAAATAGCAGCTCAATACTCTTAAACCCAAGCATAAAAGAGATCGCCAAACCAAGGGTCACTAATGCAATCAGCGCATCAGAGGCAATACAGAGTAACTTACGGTTGTAGGTATCAGCCCAAACACCGGCAAATAAAGAGATTAATACCTGTGGAAGAAATGCGCAGAGTACCGCGATAGCCAGCATTTCTCCTGATGAAGTATTTAAGGTGATATACCAGACAATCGAGAATTGGACAATAGAAGAACCAAGCAGAGAAATTGTCTCAGCTAATAAAAAAAGAGTTATTTTTCGTTTCCAACCTGTATGTAATGCATTCATTTTAATCACACCTTTAGAAACCTAAATCCCTTGTATTTGATTGATAATTATTCAAACACAAATTCCTTTAGTTCTTTTATGGTCGGCGCACCCGCAGCACCAGAACGACTGACAACAATGGCAGCAACGCGATTGCCAAGTTCAACAGCATCTTTCAGCGACATTCCCTGTGATAAACCAGCCAGCATACCACTACTATGAGCGTCACCCGCACCGATGGTATCCACCACTTTCACTTTATAGGCAGCAACATATTCTGGGTCACGATCAGGCAAACATATCCATGTACCCTGTAAACCTAACCGACAGATAATAGTGATTTTTCTTTTGTTGGAATAATTGCTGGCCTGAACGACAGGATCACCTTCCCCACACAACATAGTCATTTCATCACGATTCAGTGTCAAAATAGTTCGGCCAACAGGCAATGCATCAATGAAAGCAGAATCTATATTGGGTAAACGGGGACCAAAATCCAGCAATAATGTCTGCCCAGGTGGTGATGCCAATAACCAGTCACACAAAATCGCTGTTGTTTTGCTCACCATGACATAACCACTGGAGTAGATATACCCCTTTTCCGGCAAAGCAATAGCCGAGAGCATTGCCGAACTCCAGTCAACCTCACAACCACTAACAGAGACAAAACTTCTTTCACCATCCGGTTCAACCATTGCCAGACACCAGCCATTATCAAGCAATGAGTTGGTTAATGTAACCTCAAGCCCAAGAGCCTGCATCTCTTTAGTTATCCGCTTCCCCCAGTACCCGTTACCAACGGGTATACCATTAACCACCGGGATTTGCAGGCGAGCCAAAGCCCGGGCAACATTAAAACCTGAACCGCCGATCTGTTGATCAATCTCTTTGGCTTCCTGGTCTTCACCACTGCGAGGAAGCCTTGGTAAGCTGAGAACAATATCTCCTGCGGCAGCGCCAATTACAGTAATCGGCAGTAAATCCCCCATTAGTCCCTCCTTTTACTGGTCAAATATAAGCCATAATTCCATCAGACTGACAAAGAAAGAGGCAAATAATCCAGAGCTGGGATCCACATCAACAGACCATCAATAAATCCACTGTTGATAATCCTATTTACGGCAGATAAAGATCGCTTCCCAGAAATGGCCCCGGCCATGGTACCGATGGCATCCGCATCTCCCCCGAGGTTGGCGCAAAAAATCACACACCGAACCGAATGACCATCAACTCAATCCACCATGACCAGAGCACAAGGAACAGACTCCAATGATGTCCATTCTGGCACCAATAAAGTCATAAAGTTCTTTCAGTTTATCCAGCCAAAATGCAGCCACTTATTGCAAGATCCATCGTTCAGAAGACATACCTGTTGCATCACCAATTGCCTGACCATAGCCATAGAAATAACCTAGAGTGGTATCTGATACGGATTTAGTCATCCTTAATATCCGAATCAAATGCATAAGAAATATTTATACTTTAACATCAATCAGCCTCAATAAAAGTCGGCCTGTATAATTATGTGATATCAATGTGACTGCTCCCTATCAGATCGGGCCAGACTGATTACTTCATCCGTTGTTGCTCGCCTCTGACACGTCTGACATAGGTATGCCAACAGCCCGATAAGAAAAATGATTGAGAGTGAAATTGAAAAACAGTTGCAGAAAGTTGAAATTGGAGAGTGTTTACCAACATCTGAAGTGCGGCAAGCGCCATATTCATATGGCACCCACCCACTTATTATTTTATGGCTTACTTTTTACTTGCCACTTCTAGTTGCTGATAAATATAGTGTTTGTAACTATCCACCAGCGCTTTATCCTGACAATCATCCAGCGCCCCCCGACAAAGGTGACGCATCGTCATATTCGCCCGGTAAAAAGGTGAAGCATCCAATTTAGCCCTCTCCATAATCATTCCACCAAGGAATGAAATATCCGTCAGCTCATTAGTCTGGACAGGGTTTCCCTGTTTTAGGTTATCCCGCATAGTGAACTGAGTGATATAACCCGGATTTGAAAATACGCTATTGTACTGACCTAGTTCAATATTGGGTTGATGATCACCAAAATAGAGAAAAATGGTAGGCTTTTCCCGTTTAGCGACAAACTCACTGAAATCTTTGATTGCCGGGTCAGAAGCCTTGATTTTCTCCATATAGTGACTGAATTTACCAACCGCCTGTGAATTTTTCACATGCCCGGAAAGTCCGTAATCATCTGAATGATCTTCATCATATGGGCCATGTTCATACATAGTCAGTGAGAAAATAAACAACGGCTTATCGGTTTCCTGTGCCAGAATTTCTTTCACATAACTCAACATCTCTTGTGTAGAGATGGTCCACAGATTTTCATCAGGGCTGGCGGGATACCCTAACTCCTGCGGCTGGATAATACGGTCAACACCCAGTGTCTGATAAGCATGACCAGAATGATAGGAGGATTTATTAAATGGTGTCAGAACAACAGTGTAATAGCCATGCTGTTTCATCTCACGGAATAAGCTGTATTTCAGGTGATCAACGATAAAATAAAAAACAGCATTTTTGCGCGAGCCAAAATCATCGGTATTCAACCCCGTCAGGGCAGAGAATTCAGATAACCAGGTACCCCCACCGAAAGTTTGTACCCGCATTGGACTTTGTGCGCTGACCCCGAGATCCCGCTGGAACATATAAAGATCCGGCAGATGGGCATCATCAGGCAACTGATAGATATGCGGAGTAACAGTAGACTCCTGCAATAACAACACCACATCGGGTTTGATTTCTGACTGAGGCACAGGCAGCGTGACATTCTTAGCCTGTTGCAGGAAATAATCGGATGATTGCCCAAACTGAGGCACACGATGTTTGGCATCTTTAGCTGACATCACCATATTGGTCACTGTACCACGCCCTTTTGGCAGTGAAGATTCCCATTGATCTCTAAACGCGTTGGCAGTAACGCTCACTTCCCATGTACAGAACGCAACCAGCACCAGGCTGGCAGTACGCCACCATTTGAAACTACGTAAAGGTGATGATTTTTTCCAGCTCAGAGTCATATTAAACATCAACCAGATAAGCATAGCGACAATTCCCAGGCCAGCCAGCCAATAGTGTCGCAATGTTTCCTGATTAGAAGGATCAAACATCAGGTTAAGGTCAGAGAACATCAACTGTTCTTTGTAGTAATGAACCTTTATCTGATTAAGGAATTTAAAGATAATAAACAGTGTTCCGGTAAAGGCGGCAGAAAACAGCAACCGAGCTGACACAAAAAACACCAGACCAAATATCACACCAAACACACCGACAGCTATCAGCGCCGGGTAAATCTCTTCACTTTTTTCAAAAACCAGTATTAAAGTTGCAATAAACAATAATGCCAGATAAACACCCGATATTATCTTTCTTTTCATACCGTACCAAATCCCGTTAATAGAAAGCTCACGCCGATAACAGTTAGCAAAAATAACACAGGCTGGTTAAATCAACAGAAACAAAACTGTAATTCTGCTGAAATTGCCCATATTCTAGGCAAGAAATTATCAGAACAATCCATTATCCCTAAGAATATGTGATTCAGCCTGACGGCGGGTAAAACCACTGTGATCAAAGAATTCCAGGATCTGAATAGCCAATTTACGGCCAATACCTAATTCATCACGAAAATCGGCGGCAGTAATCGCACCATGATTTTGATTAAACTTGCGGATAAGTTCCGCGAACTGCTGAATTCGTTGGCTACAGTAATAGCGATCCGGAACAATGGCGGTAATATGTCCCAATTGAGCTGATTTTTTCAACAAACTGCGAATTGTCGCCTCTTCTTCCTTTAAATCAGAAGCCAAGTCACGTACCCACCAGGGATCATCTGTAAAATAGGGGGCTACTCGTTGCCACAGTTTTGCCTGTTCATCACTGAAAGCCAAACCCTGCTCAGGAAGATATAACCAACCATGTGACTGTTTTAATTGCCCATCCCTGAGCAAGAGATCTATCAGAGTATAAACCAGCGCTTCATTCAGCGCTGGCAGCGCCATCCGTTTCAGACGAGCCCTTCCCAAACCCAGTTGATCAGCATGTTGCTGGTGGTATTTAGCCAAAACCTGTAACAATTTCTGTTCCGCCAATCTGGCATTGCTCTGTGATAACACCATACCATCGGCAATAATCACATCCATATCAGCCAGTAACTGATGGAGATCCGCTTCCGTTAACTGGCGCGCCCAGGAAAAATGGCTGAGAGAAAGTGCACCTCGCAGCAAATGGAGTGTTAAGTTAGCCGCATGGTCCGATGTTTTGGCAAGCTGGGTGAGCCAATGCAAAAATTCTGGCTGGCGCTTACCACGGCGGGGAGAATTGAGGTTTATCACCCGTGCCCCAGCAAGTGTTTTTCTGGCACTGATATCACGCAATATCAGCCGGTCATGCTCAACCAACCATAATGGGCTATCAAGCACTAATTCAGCCAGACGAGGCGTATCAGAAGGCTGATTCAGTAATGAAATCCGACCCGTTATATGGCTAGCGGCATGATGAATATGCAGAGATTGCCAATTTCGCAAAGGTTCATCAGTTTCCACTTCCACCAGTACCCTCTCCACATTTTCAAAAGGTTTTTGGGAAAGTAGCCAGTCACCGCGAGAAACCTGTTCTTTACTCACATCACCGATGATATTCAGTGCAATACGCTGCCCGGCCTGAGCCATACTTGTCTGTTGATTCTGAGCGTGCAGGCCACGCACTCTGATTTGTTTATCACTACCGGTCAGCCAGAGAATATCTCCTGCACTAACCTGGCCGGCCAATGCCGTTCCCGTCACCACCAGACCCACGCCTTTTACACTGAAAGCGCGATCGATTGCCAAACGAAAACGCTGATGTAATTTTTCATGCTGCTTATTTTGCTGATGTAACTGCAACAGATGTTGCCTCAGAGGGACAACACTTTCTTCCTCAGTGGCAGCCGTGACAAACAGAGGGGAACCAATCCAACCTTGAGTTACCAGCTCATATTCAATCTGTTGGCGAACGTCAATTATTCGTTGCGGTTCCACCCGATCTGTTTTAGTGAGCGCAACGATCACCACCGGGCAGCCAATCAAACGCAGAATAACTAAATGTTCTCTAGTCTGAGCCATTACCCCATCATCACAGGCGACCACTAACAAAACATGATCGATACCACCGACCCCAGCCAGCATATTGGCGAGGAATTTCTCATGTCCAGGCACATCCACAAAACCAATCGAAGATCCATCCGACTGCGGCCAATAGGCATAACCGAGATCGATGGTCATACCCCGTTTTTTCTCTTCCGGCAAATGTGCCGTATTAACACCGGTAATAGCTTGAATCAGTGTGGTTTTACCATGGTCAACATGACCTGCTGTGGCAAAAATCATAGTAGTTTTAGAAAATTATGGTAGTTCCAGAAGATTATAGTAATAGTGCCTGCAATAATTCCTTTCCATCTTCAAGGCAACGTAAATCGAGCCACAAGCGCCCTCCAGAGATACGGCCAATAACGGGTTTCGCCAATCCACGCCAACAGCGGGCCAGCTGTTCCAGTGTACTCCCTTGACCATCAGCGGCAGCGAAAGTTAAAGCCCAACTAGGCAAACGATCAATCGGCAGCGAACCACTGCCAATCTGTGAATAACATGGCTCACTACGAACAATAAACCGGTCACCATAATATGCCTGAATCTCAGGCAATAGCTGTTGTGCCATATCATGCATTTCTTGCTGTTGGCGGGTTAACAAACGCAACGTTGGCAACTGCCGGCAGAGTTGTTCAGGGCGCTGATACAACCGTAAAGTCGCTTCCAGAGCTGCTAAAGTCATTTTGTCTGCCCGCAAAGCACGTTTCAGTGGATGATGCTGGATAGCTTCTATCCATTGTTTTTTACCGAGAATAATTCCAGCTTGTGGCCCCCCCAATAATTTATCACCAGAGAAAGTAACCAAATCGATGCCTTGGTCCAGATAATCCCGGGGCATAGGTTCAGCCGGCAACCCATATTGCGCCATATTAATCATGGAGCCACTACCCAGATCAATTGCTGTAGGAATTTGAGATTTCACCCCCAAAGCGGCTAGCTCACTAACAGAGACTTCCGCAGTAAAACCTTCGATGCTGTAATTACTGGTATGCACCTTCATCAGAAGGGCAGTCTCTTCATTGATAGCCTGCTGATAATCTCTCAGGTGAGTGCGGTTAGTCGTACCGACTTCAACCAACTGGCATCCTGCCTGAACCATCACATCAGGAATACGGAATGCGCCACCAATTTCCACTAGCTCACCACGGGAAACGACAACTTGCTTACCTGACGCCACCGTTGCCAACAATAACAACACCGCCGCTGCATTGTTATTAACGATACAGGCATCTTCCGACCCCGTTAATTCACACAGTAAATTCGCCAAAGCGCGATCACGGTGCCCACGCCCAGCGCCATTGAGAGAATATTCTAACGTTACCGGTGAACGCATCACTTGTGTTACCGCTTCAATAGCCGGTTCGGCCAGTAATGCCCGGCCAAGATTGGTATGAAGCACAGTGCCACTAAGATTAAACACCGGCTTTAAAGCCAAGGCTTGCTTCCGCTCCAGTCGCTGACCAAGTGCCACAGCCCAGTTATCACACCAATCAGGCAATTCCTGATACTGCTTGATATTTATTCTAACCTGCTCCTGCATTCTTCTTAATGTCGCAGTGATTAACGTCTGTCCATATTGTTCCACGAACGGTGCTATCTGTGGCTCATGCAACAGGCGATCAATAGCGGGGATCTGACTGTATAGCGGGCACGGTTTTTGTGTCATGGCAATTCCGTCAATTAACACTTACTCATTTGAAAACAAGAATGGATTGATGCTACTGCGGGCAAAACCTTCCTCTTCCATTTTGGCATCAAGGATCAGTGAAGCCAAATCATCAGCAATCGCCTCAACTTTTGGATCCTTTTCCTGATAGAGGATTTTCAGATAACTGCCACAATCACCGCAACTTTCCGCTTTCACTGCGGCTTGCTCACTCTTTAATGACCAATAACTCAGATCGCGGGTCTGTTCACAGTTACTGCATTTCACCCGTACCATATGCCATTCACTTTCACACAAGCTGCAATGCAGGTAACGCAGCCCGTTGGTTGTGCCAATCTGAACAACACTGGCGACGGGAATACTGCTGCAAACCGGGCAAAACTGACGATGCTCACCATATTCTGCCCTCGCCTTTCCTGGAATTTGATTTGCCATTTGTGCCCAATACAGGGAAAGTGCAGCCCAGATAAAGGGGGATTTTTCAGAACTGACTTTACTGAATTCATTTTTCAGCAAAGCATCAGCCATCTGTTCCAGCTCCTGCTCTGACGCTTTTTCCAGATTATCCAGAGCAACACTGACGTGTTCCGGTGCATCCGGCAGTAATTCTGCTATCAGAGAGTGAAACAGTTTTTGCCAATGCTTCGTGCGTGGAAATGTTTTGCAATCCAGAGGTGGTTTGCCTTCAGCGGCAGATTTTTCCAGAATATCCACTATCTCCATTTTCAATGGATTGTCATGTAATACTTTTTGTTGAGCCTGAGCAACTTCTGCTGCAAAGTTAAGATAGTCAGCAAATGGGTTATCTTCTGCCAGTTGTTGCAAACGTTCAGCCCGGCGCTGATAGAGATTTTTCAGATTAGCAAAAAGCAGTGGCGGGATATAATCTGCTGCTTTTTCATTGGTACGATCTTTGCTCAATTGTTCTTTAGGAACGATGCGAATACTCATTAAGCTCTATCTTCCTGTTATCTGCTTTACGGCTTTTAGGCTAATAATAATCTTAAGCCTGTTTTTAGTACTCAGCATAGATCAAAAGCGGGCTCTGAGCCACAGAGAGAATTAGAAAATTACAGTAAAAATTTAGGTAATGATATAGGGAGTTGTGTACTCAATAGCAACCAATATATTCAAAAAACACCTATAATTTTTCAGGTTTTATAATTATTAATTTTTTCCATAAATTAATTTATAAAGAAACATCCCACTATGTTATTTCCTACTATTTGATTGTAAAAACAAAAATAGTTAATTGTGATCTTCGTCATTTATTTTTATTCGATTTAATATAATCTTTAGTTAAATAAGATTCCAAAATGGCGCTACATCTTATACTACTCATAATTCTATGTATAACAATGGGTTGAAGAAGTCCATGTGTGGCAGAATTATGAAACGTTATTTAATCACTTACTCCTAAAAATGAGTAATTAAGGCGATGGATGCAATACTTTAATAATGCATTGTTGATTTACTGCTCTGTTCATGTAATTCTGACATCCCAAATGTTATGCTATCTTGATATTGGATAAATTAACCATGATCAACCAAATTGAGTTAACCAATTGGGAAGCAAGCCGAATTAAAACCTCATTACCTAATAAGGAAAAAAATAGCAAAGTTAATAATTACATTTAGGTTAAAGTATGTTCCAAAGAGTTCTAATTAGTCATAATGATATTTCCTAAACTTTAGATAAAATACTTTATTTATAAAATAATCACATAAAGGATAACTCAATGCTAATCGACCTGATTACATCACATAGAAAAACAGCCGCAATTTACGCTCTTGTTGATACAGGATTATCTGTTCATTTTAAAGATGGGGCCTGCGTAGATATAGATGAGCTTTCCCGTAAATCCGGCATTGACAATTCTCGCCTTAATCAATTATGTGATTACTTAATTGAAATAGGCGTATTGATTAGCAACAATCACGGAATAACACTTTCTGATGAATGCAGTGCACTTGCAGATCCAGAGAGTATAGAATCACTATTGATAAAATATGAAACTAACCAAGAACATTGGAACTCTTGGGTAATGTATTCAAAATCTCTACGTGAAAACAATGGTAAATCAGCATTTGAAATGGTATATGGAAAGCCAATTTTTGAACATCTAGCGAATAATAAATCGCTCAGAGAAGATTTCGATGCTTTAATGACAAAAAACTCTAATACATTAATTCAAAATTTGCTTAATGTTTATGATTTTAATAAATATAACAGAATGTTAGATGTTGGAGGTGCAAAAGGACATCTTCTGGAAAGAATTAATGAGAAAGTAAAAGGGAAACATTATGCTGTATTGGATAGATATAATGAACTTCCTGTTTCAGAAGATATAGATTTCATAAATGGAGATTTTATGAAATCAATTCCATCAGGTTATGATTTATATATCTTAATGAATATTATCCATAATTGGAATGATGATGGCGTAATATCAATCTTAAAGAATTGCCGAAAAGCAATGGGTGATGATGCAACTGTCTTACTGATAAGCGTGATGAAAAAACCACAATCCCCAATAGCTAACTCTATGAGCATATTAATGGATATGCTATTTTTATCGAAAGAGCGTTATTTGACTGAAGTCGAAGATTTGGCTAATCAAGCAGGGCTCACCATTAAAGATACTAAAGATATAGATGAAACATTTTCAACTATTGAACTAAAGGTAAAGTAAATTATAGGTAGTTACGGATTACTTCCAAATATAATTATATGGATATTGCATTATTAAAAAATTTATATATAAAATTGGCATCATAATCTTTGATGCCAATCTTTATTTTACATCGCCGTGACATATGGATATTAAAATAAAATCTGAACTCAACTTTAATATTAACAATAAAATAGACCTAATTCCCGGAGAAGATCCTTTCACCCAGAATGTCCCATAAACATAAACAACAATAGTTAGAATTAAACCGCGGGCTAGCATTGTTTAGGTAAAAATATCGATACTACGTTATTCTCTCCTATCTAATTCTTAAAAACCCTACAAAGAGTTAATTGTGATCTTCATCATTTTTTTTTATCATATTTAATATAGTCTAGCCTGATGATCGACGACTGATGCCTAAAAGTTCTGAAGCAGAGTGAATTAAATATTTACATGAAAATATAACAAAGCTAATAGTTACATTTTGATTTAAATAGAGTGTCAATACATCTACTCAATCATAATTATATTTTGATAATAAATTTAAATTCTTCATAATATAAAGGATAACTCAATGCTAATTGAACTTATTACGTCATATAGAAAATCAGCTGCAATTTATGCTCTTGTTGATACAGGATTATCTCTTCATTTTAAAGATGGAGCCTATGTCAATATCAGAGAGCTTTCCCGTCAATCTGGCATTGATCATTCCCGGCTTAGTCGATTATGTGATTTCTTAATTGAAATAGGCGTATTGGTTAGCAACAACGAGAGAGTCACGCTTTCTGATGAATGCAGTGCACTTGCAGATCCAGAGAGTATGGAATCACTATTGATAAAGTGGGAAATTAGATCAGATTACTGGAACGCTTGGTTAATGTATCCAAAATCTTTACTTGAAAATAATGGTAAAACAGCATTCGAAATGGTGCATGGCAAGCCATTCTTTAACCACCTGAATAATAATGAATTTATCAAATCAGCTTTTGATTCTTTAATGTCAAGTCTCTCTAATACAATGATTGGAAAGTTATTCGATGTTTATGATTTTAATCAGCACAACAGAATATTAGATCTTGGAGGAGGAGAAGGAAATCTTCTGGTAAAAATTAGTGAAAAGGTAAAAGGAAAACATTACGCCGTATTGGATAGATACAACGAGGTTCCTGTTTCTGAAGATATGGATTTTATAGATGGAGACTTTCTAAAGTCAGTTCCATCTGGTTATGATTTATATATTCTCAAAAATGTTCTCCATAATTGGTCTGATAATGATGCAATATCAATCTTAAAGAATTGTCGAAAAGCGATGGATGATAACGCCACCATACTATTGATATCCGT
The DNA here is from genome assembly GCF_001010285.1 of Photorhabdus thracensis. Taxonomy (GTDB): domain Bacteria; phylum Pseudomonadota; class Gammaproteobacteria; order Enterobacterales; family Enterobacteriaceae; genus Photorhabdus; species Photorhabdus temperata. Next base: position 1,879,631 of record NZ_CP011104.1, read on the forward strand.
AATTAAATCACCACTATCTCCAATGGTTAAATCTCTCGATCTATTCATGGAGATACTATACTTAGGGAAAGAACGCAACTTAACTGAATTCGAATATTTGGCTAACCAAGCTGGGCTTATCATTCAAGAAACCAAAAGTATAGATGAATTATCTTCAATCATCAAACTAGGGGTAAAATAAACAATAGGCACTAAGAATTATTTCTAAAGATGATTATATAGATATTGTATTTTTGAGAAATGAAGATATAAAGGATAACTCAATGCTAGTCGAACTTATTACATCATATAGAAAATCAGCCGCAATTTATGCTTTTATTGATACAGGATTTTCAGTTCACTTTAAAGATGGGGCTTAAAGAATGAAATCTACGGACATCGCAATGGATGTGCTGTTATCAGGAAAAGAGCGTTACTTGGCTGAATTCGAATATTTGGCTGACCAAGCAGGGCTCGTTATTTAAAAACACTAAGAGCCTATCCCAAAAGGAATTGTCATATTGTATAATATTCTAGAACGGATAATTTCTGAAGGTATAGAGAGTATGGCAAACAACAAATGGCGGCTCAGTGATGAACTTTGGGGAAAAATGGCGCCACTTATTCCCGAACATAAAACTCAGCATCCGCTGGGCACACATCGTAAACGGGTTGATAACCGCGCCGCTATGGATGCCATCTTCTTTGTGCTCAGAACGGGCTGCCAATGGAACGCCCTGAATGCAACAGGAATATGCTCGTCAAGTTCGGCTCACCGTCGTTTTCAGGAATGGCGTGACGCCGGCGTTTTTGAACGCTTCTGGCAAAACGGTTTACTGGCCTGCAAGCATCTCGCGATCATCGACTGGTCGTGGTTATCACTGGATGGCTGCATGACCAAATCCCCTTTAGCGGGGACAAAAAAACAGGTCGTAACCCCACGGACCGGGGGAAACAAGGCGTAAAACGCAGTCTCATGACCGAGGCTAACGGGCTTCCTCTTTCACTCGTTGTTGCCGCGGCAAACACGCACGATATCAAATTGGTTGCAGATACGCTTGATGCACTTCAGACAGGCAAGCCCGGTAAAAAGGTCAGGCTGTGTCTGGATAAGGGATATGATGCTGAATGGCTGAGAGGCTATCTACAGAGTCGGCACTACGAGCCGCACATCCAGTCTCGCAAGGAAGAATCAGATGCCTGCCAGAATACGGACTTTAAAGCTCAAAGATGGGTTGTCGAGAGGACGCATAGCTGGATGAATCGCTTTCGCCGGATACTGATCCGATGGGAAAAGAAGGTCGAAAACTATGAAGCTATGTTACATTTTGCGTGCGGGATTATAGTTTGGAACAAAACCCTATTGGGATAGGTTCTAAAAATATAAATGAGTTATATTCAATTATCGAACTGGATGTAAAATAAATTACAAGTCAGTCAGGACACCTTTAAAGATAATAATATGGATATTGTGTTTTTAAGAATTTATATATAATAAATGGTATCGAAATATTTGATACCATTTTTATTTTAATATTTAATAACTTCCTGCATTATTAAAACTTAATTAACAATAGGCAGGATATAATTACCCTACCAAAATGCCGCATAAGCATGTGAGTGGCGGAGCGACGAATAATGTCTTGAGTTTGCAATGACATAATTTTTCCCCTTATACCTTTTCCACATTAACCAGAAACGCTTTGAATTCAGGCGTTTGTGTGTTCGCATCACCAACAAATGGTGTCAGCGTATTAGCAATAAAGCCTTTTTTAGCGGCCCCTTCAAAGCCCCAGTGAATGGGAATACCGATAGTATCCACTTCACGTCCGTGTACATTCAGAGTACGAATACGCTTGGTGACAACCGCTTTTGCCTTAATGTAACCACGGTTCGAACTGACTTTGACAGTATCACCGTGCTTGATACCTTTCTTCTCTGCCAGTCTTTCACCGATTTCCACAAACTGCTCAGGTTGGATAATCGAGTTCAGTAATGCATGTTTTGTCCAGTAGTGAAAATGTTCTGTCAGACGGTAAGTGGTTCCCACATAGGGGAATTTATCTGCCTTACCCATAGCCTCAAAGTCACTTTTGAACACACGGGCAGCCGGATTGGATACCACATTCGGATGCAGCGGATTGGTACCCAACGGCGTTTCAAAGGGTTCGTAGTGTTCAGGAAACGGACCTTCCGCCATCTTATCAATAGCAAACAGACGCCCCACGCCTTCAGGCTGCATGATAAACGGACCAACATCGGTTTCCGGTGCAGCCACACTGTAATCAGGAATATCAGCCCCACCCCACTTAGTTCCACTCCACGCCAATAACTGACGTTTCGGATCCCACGGCTTACCCTGCGGATCAGCCGATGCTCGGTTATACAAAATACGACGGTTTAGCGGCCACGCCCAGGCCCAACCTAGCGTATTACCCAAACCTGACGGATCAGAATTATCACGACGGGCCATCTGGTTACCTTCTGGCGTCCAGCTTCCAGCAAAGATCCAACAACCACTGGCAGTAGTGCCGTCATCACGTAGTTGAGCAAAAGAGGTCAATTGCTGGCCTTGCTTTACCATAACGTTGCCATCAGCATCAATCAGATCAACCAGTGCCCGACCATTACTCTCCTGAGCCACCTCTTCCGAAGTGGGACTATCCGGGTTGAAGTAATCCCAGGTCATATTCAGCACCTGCTCTGGTAATATTCCACCTTCTGCACGATACATATCCCGCATACGTTTGAAGATACCAGAGAGGATTTCGCCATCACCGATAGCTTCCCCTGGAGCATCAGCCCCTTTCCAGTGCCATTGCAACCAGCGGCCAGAATTAACAATTGAACCGTTTTCTTCTGCGAAACAGCAACACGGTAAGCGGAAAACTTCTGTCTGAATTTTGGATGAATCAACTTCGTTAAATTCACCGTGGTTCTGCCAGAAAGTTGACGTTTCAGTATTAAGCGGATCAATGGTGATCAGGAATTTCAATTTCGACAATGCATCAACCACTTTGTTTTTATCCGGGAATGAAGCAACCGGGTTAAAACCCTGGCAAATATAGCCATTCACCTCACCTTTCGACATCATTTCGAAAAATTGCAGGACGTCATAACTTTTGTCCCACTTAGGCAACCAGTCAAAACCCCAATTGTTATCCTGACGAGCGTTATCACCATAGAAGCTCTTCATCAGACTGATAAAGAATTTCGGATAATTACCCCAGTAGTTAACCTGACCTGGCAACAAGGGTTTCGGTGTATTTGCCTGTAAATAAGTTTGCAAATCGGCCTGTTTCTCTGACGGTAGTGTCAGGTATCCCGGCAAGCTCTGCGACAATAGCCCCAAATCAGTCAATCCCTGAATATTCGAGTGACCACGCAATGCGTTAACACCACCACCAGCCATACCCATGTTGCCTAGCAACAGTTGGATCATTGCCATAGTACGGATGTTCTGTGCACCAACTGAGTGTTGAGTCCAGCCCAGTGCGTACAAAAAGGAAGCAGTCTTGTCTTTAACGCAAGTCTCTGCAATATATTCACAAACTTTCAGGAAATCGTCTTTTGGCGTGCCGCAAATATCACTGACGACATCAGGCGTATAGCGGCTAACGTGCTCTTTTAGCAGATTCCATACACAGCGTGGATGACTTAGTGTGATATCACGTTTAGCAAAACCGTTTTCATCCAGAGCATAGTTCCAACTGGTTTTGTCGTATTTGCGGTTTTCTGCATCATAACCGCTGAATAAACCATCATCGAACGAGTAATCTTCACGCACGATAAAACTGGCGTTGGTGTACGCCTCAACATATTCGCGATTAATCTTATTGTTGGTTAACAGGTATAAAATCACACCTGACAAAAAGGCAATATCGGTACCGGAACGGATTGGCGTATAGAAATCCGCTACAGATGCTGTACGGGTAAAACGTGGATCGATCACGATTAACCTGGCGTTATTATGGATTTTCGCTTCCATTGCCCAACGGAATCCTACCGGATGGGCTTCAGCTGCATTACCTCCCATCACGACAATCAGATTCGCGTTCTTAATATCAACCCAGTGGTTGGTCATCGCACCGCGACCAAATGTTGGAGCAAGACTTGCTACCGTTGGTCCGTGTCAGACACGCGCCTGGTTGTCTACGGCAAGCATACCGAGAGCACGACTAAACTTTTGAGTCAAATAGCCTGTTTCATTACTGGAAGCGGATGCACATAGCATCCCCGTTGTCAGCCACCGGTTGACTGTGACACCCTCTTTGTTGGTTTTAACAAAATTAGCATCACGATCGGCTTTCATTAACTTAGCGATGCGATCAAATGCCTCATCCCAAGAGATACGTTGCCATTTGTCGGAACCAGCAGCACGGTATTCTGGATATTTCAGACGACTTTCGCTATGGATAAAGTCAATCAGACCTGCTCCTTTAGGACAAAGTGCGCCTCGATTCACCGGATGATCAGGATCACCCTCAATATGGAAAATACTTTCTTTCGCATTTTTTGCGCCATCGCCAAGGCTGTACATCAACAGTCCACAACCGACAGAGCAGTACGTACAAGTATTCCGGGTCTCACGCGCACGCAGCAATTTATAGTGCCGTGTCTGTGCAAGCGCTGCCGCTGGAGCAAAGCCCAACGCTGCTACCGTCGTACCCGCCATACCACCAGCGCAGATCTTAAAGAACTGCCTTCTGCTGACTTGCATGGGGAATCTCCTCACTCACATTGTTCTAAACATACATCCATTCCCTCATGGGAAAGATCTTGAATGTGTTCTCTATTTATTAATCACTTTCCATAGCGGGATCAGATTCATTGCCTGATAAATAGTATAGACTCTTTTTTCCACATAATTATTATGTAGTAACACTATTAGGTATTTCGTCTAATGCATATGCATAACACAAGATCAGGGAAGTTGTTACAACTTGATGCAATTGAGGGTGCAAAACAAACAAATGTGCAACAAAAGCATCAGCTCAATACACTCAAAGCCGATTGGGTTGCAGAAGAAGTTCCTGTGGCTTTGGTCTACAACGGTATCTCACATGTCGTAATGATGGCCAGCCCTAAAGATCTCGAATATTTCGCTGTTGGGTTTTCGCTTTCTGAAGGCATTATTGAATCTCAACAAGAAATTCGTGGCATTGATATTCTCGTCAATTGTCATGGCGGAATTGAGTTACAAATAGAACTTTCCGGTCGCCGTTTTGTTGGTTTGAAAGAGCGCAGGCGCAATATGGCCGGACGGACGGGCTGCGGGATCTGCGGTACAGAACAACTTTCTGACATTTTCCGCCCGATTGCCCCATTACCTTTCACTCAAACCTTTTCATTAAGCCATCTTGACTATGCTCTCTCCCAATTGACCAATGTTCAGGATATTGGCGCACTGACAGGTTGTACTCATGCGGCAAGCTGGATCAATCCAGAAGGTGAGTTATTGGGGGGGTGTGAGGATGTAGGCCGTCACGTGGCGTTGGACAAGATGCTGGGAATGAAAGCAAAAACAGGCTGGCAGCAAGGCGCTATTCTGGTATCCAGCCGTGCCAGCTATGAAATGGTACAAAAATCTGCCGCTTGTGGTGTTGAAATTTTGCTTGCCGTTTCAGCAGCGACTTCACTGGCTGTAGAAGTCGCTGAACGATGTAATCTGACACTGGTTGGTTTTTGCAAACCCGGCAGGGCAACGGTTTATACTCATCCTGAGCGGTTAATAGATTAATCATTCAGGCTGTAAAACATCCATAAGTTAGGTTCAATGTAATAACCTGTTTGCTGTTGTATATCCACTACCAGCGGGACTAAACCACCAGGAATAACATACTGCCCACTTTGCGGGAATTTCATTTCTGTCCATTCCTGCCATTTATCAAGAGTAGCGTATATATACATTGAACGCATGGCAGGTTGAATAATTCTCGCTCCCAACCGCCAATGTGTCCGAATCCAAGGATCAAAAGGTTCATTTTTGTCATTTTTCCATTCACAGTATTGTGTAAAATCCTGTAATGGATAGCACTTCCTCAACGTTGGTCTGACAGGAACAACCAACCCTTTCAACCCGACCTCAACAGCCACTTGCTTTAAACCACCAATAAGCAATGCCGGTAAATTCTTACCCCGAAATTCAGGAGATACCGTTACTGATAATGCCGACAACATTTTCGTACCGGTCTTTCCACGGGCAAGCATACCTAGACGTAAAACTTCATCCCAGCCACTATCCGGCAGCTGTTCCAATGAACCGCCTTCCCAAGGGAAAGGCACTGAATTAGCAACACCAATTAACCGCTGTTTTTCCCCTTGCTGTAAAATAGCAAATTGTTGAAAATGGCTAAAGTCTGGCTTAAATAATTCGTCCCAATACTCATATCCCATTGGAGAATTCTGCATAAACAAAGGCCAGTTATGATAAATAATTTCATCAGCGGCATCTTTTAAATCAGGTCGTTGTGCTGCGGACTGAATAATAATTTGTGCTTTCAAAGTAGGATTTCCGGTAAATATAATCTGTAAAATTTATAAAAATCTCATAGTTAAACATAACAGCAAGAACCTCATAACCAAGCAATCAATAAACCAGATGTTATTAAGGTAATAATGATTAATAACTTTAAATTATATAAAAAATTTTTCCACCTATAATGAATTAAGTAAAGAGATAATGAAAACTCGATTCAATTAACTTCATAACAACGAAGTCAACAAGAAATGGTATATTAACATAAAATTGACTACAATAACTTATTATTCAATAAATTATACAACATTAACTTAGTTATATGATTAAATCGTACACCTTAGTCTTCTACATCATTAATCTAATGAGAATTAAATGAAATTTATATTTTTAACGGATATTCATGGAGTTTCAGAGCACATAAAATTAATTGCAAAACGTTTAGGTGGTGATGGATCATTCATTTCCCCTTACGAAAAAGAAAATGAAACTCCAAATAATCAAGAAGCGATGTACGAATATTTTCATAACGTTTCATCAATAGATGAATATACATGCAAAGTAAGAGACGCCCTTACACGCATCAATTCTCCAGTGATACTGGTTGGATTCAGTATCGGCGCGACAGTAGCATGGCGACTTTCTAATGACAGAGATTTACCAGTGCAGCATTTTATCTGCATCTTTGGTTCACGTATCCGCGATTACCTGGATGTGAAACCAATAAAATCGACATCATTGTTTTTCTCCAACGATGAAAAATACTTTATCGACAAGCTAAAATGCTCCGACAGAATAACCGTAGAGTTGGTAGATTGTGCACACTCAGAAATATCAAAACCCAATGGTTGTAATATTGCCACTAGGTTAATAAACAAAGCATTGGGTCGTTAATATTCCCTTATCCCCCAGAATGATATTCTTTGGGGGATAACTATTTCTGTGCTTCATCAGCATTACCACTCCTCTTTCCACACTTGGTCTGACACTGTGCGGTCATCTTCCAATGATAAATTTATCTCAGTAGATACACGCTGAAACCGTTAAACTGATTTTACCAATTCACTTCCCAATACAAAAACTCGAAAAAATCCTGCCCAACAGATCATCAGAAGTAAACTCACCGGTGATCTCACTCAGTGCCTGTTGTGCCAAACGTAGCTCTTCCGCCAGCAATTCACCTGAACGGGCAACCACCAGCTGTTCATGGCCTTGTTGCAGATGCTCTGCCGCCGTATTTAATGCCTGTAAATGGCGACGGCGGGCCAGAAAACCACCTTCCGTATTGCTGTTGAAACCCATCGTTTCTTTCAGATGATCGCGCAGTAAATCTATTCCTTCACCACTACGGGCAGAAAGACGGATTAGTGAGTAACCACTTACTTTAGTAATATCCACCTTTTCATCTGTCATATCCGTTTTATTACGAACGACGGTGATAGGAAGTGATTCAGGCAAACGAGCCATAAATTCAGGCCAGATTTCCACCGGTTCAACCGCATCAGTTGTCGTACTGTCCACCATAAACAGTACGCGATCAGCCTGTTCAATCTCCTGCCATGCCCGCTCAATACCAATACGTTCCACTTCGTCACTGGCTTCACGCAGCCCCGCAGTATCAATGATATGTAACGGCATACCGTCAATATGGATATGTTCACGCAGCACATCACGAGTCGTGCCCGCAATATCTGTCACAATTGCCGCTTCACGGCCTGCCAGTGCATTAAGCAGACTGGATTTCCCTGCATTAGGACGACCCGCGATAACCACTTTCATCCCCTCACGCAAAAGGCTACCCTGACGAGCCTGAGAACGTACACGCTCAAGTTCAGCCATCACTTTATCCAGATTGGCTTCGATTTTTCCATCAGAAAGAAAGTCGATCTCTTCATCTGGAAAATCAATAGCGGCTTCCACATAGATTCGCAAGTGAGTAAGTGCTTCCACCATCTGATGAATCTGAGCAGAAAAGGCACCCTGTAAGGAATTCATCGCTGAACGGGCAGCCTGCTCCGAACTGGCATCAATCAGGTCAGCAATGGCCTCCGCCTGAGCCAAATCCAGTTTGTCATTAAGAAAAGCACGTTCAGAAAATTCACCAGGATTAGCAATTCGCACACCAGGCAAAGTCAGAATACGTTTCAGCAATAAATCGAGAATAACCGGCCCACCATGCCCTTGAAGCTCCAGTACATCTTCCCCGGTAAAGGAATTGGGACCAGGGAAATAAAGAGCAATCCCCTGGTCAAGCACACTGCCATCTGCATCACGAAATGGCAGATAATCTGCATAACGGGGTTTGGGTAATTTCCCTAATACCACCTCAGCCACTTGTACTGCTTTCTGGCCGGAAACGCGTAAAATGCCAACACCGCCTCTTCCTGGTGGGGTAGCCTGAGCGACAATCGTATCAGTGGTATTCATGGTTATCTCTCTTTTGCTTTTTAACTCAAATAGTTAAGGCGGCCAATGACCGCCTTTTCTATTATAACTGCCAGAACGCATTCTGACTGAAGTTATACTTTATTTCGCCGGCTTTTTCTCACGGCTATGCAGACCACGTTTTTCCAGCCCACGATAAATCAGTTGCTGCTGAATAATGGTCACCAGGTTGCTGACGATATAGTACAGAACCAAACCTGACGGGAACCACAGGAAGAATATGGTAAACATGACAGGCATGTAGGTCATAATCTTCTGCTGCATTGGGTCAGTGATGGTTGTCGGAGACATTTTTTGGATGACGAACATCGTCACACCCATCAACAATGGCAGGATGTAATAAGGATCTTGTGCAGACAAGTCATTAATCCAGCCAGCGAAAGACGCATGACGCAATTCAACAGAACCCATCAGCATGTAATACAGAGCAAGGAAGATTGGCATCTGGATCAACAGAGGCAAACAACCACCCAGTGGGTTCACTTTCTCTGCTTTATACAACGCCATCATTTCCTGACTCATACGCTGTTTATCATCACCAATACGCTCACGCATAGCCGCTAATTTAGGCTGCAACAGGCGCATTTTCGCCATTGAAGTGTATTGCGCTTTGGTCAGCGGGTACATGATACCACGCACGATAAAGGTAATAACGATAATGGAGAAACCCCAGTTACCGATGAAACCATGCAGGAATTTCAACAGCTTAAATAACGGCTGAGAAATAAACCACAACCAGCCATAGTCCACTGACAGATCCAGATGAGGTGCTACAGCGGCCATTTCATCTTGAATTTCTGGGCCAATCCACAGCGTAGAAGAGATCGTTTTTTCACTATTAGCCGCAACAGAGATTGGTGCACTTTTATAACCAATCGCAGCCATCTCTTTACCTAACGCGGCAGTATAGAAGGTGCTGGTTTCATTAGCCGCGGGAACCCATGCCGTAGCAAAATATTGCTGCAACATTGCAATCCAACCACCTTTGGTGGTGACAGATAACGGTTCACTTTCAATATCGCTAAAGCTGTATTTTTTATATTTAGTTTCGTCTGAAGAGTAAGCCGCACCACGGTAAGTATGCAATGCAAAGTTATTGCTGCCGGTATCACGATGTTTCGGCAATTCAACACTCTGTTTCAGTTGACCAAAAAAGGTCATCTGCAACGGGTTTTCTGTCGTGTTATGAATGCGGTAATCCACACTAATCGCGTATGTACCACGTTTCAAAATAAACGTTTTGACATAAACAACGCCATCTTTAGCGACGAAATTCATTGGGATACGTAATTCATCCTGCCCATCAGCCAATACATAGCTATCCTGTGCTGCGGTATACAGCGGGCGCTCACTATTTGCCGGGTTATCCGGGCCATCTTTACCAGTCAATCCACTTTGTGCCTGATAAGTGAAAGCAGATGTTGTTTCCAGTAATTTGAATGGGTTGCTTGAACCCAGGGTATCAGGATGGGCTAACAGGTCAGCCTCTTCAATATCACCGCCACGAGTATTGATGGTCAAAGAGAGCACATCAGTTTTAACCGTGATCAGTTTACCTTTTCCACTGCCTGGCACTGCCTGATTCTCACTGCTGCTAGGCATATCCGTTTGTTGCGTGGCCTGTACTGTAGCTGGTTGCGGATTTTTATCTGCTTCCCATGCTTGCCAGACCAAGAAAGAAACGAACAGCAAAGCGATGAGAAGAAGATTACGTTGCGAATCCATCGTTAGTGTTCTCTGTTATCGTTGTTTTTTTCAGGTGGGACAGGATCATCACCACCTTCGTGTAAAGGGTGGCATTTTAATATGCGTTTCACCGCTAACCAACCGCCTTTTATCATCCCAAACCTGCATAGCGCCTCAATTCCATATTGAGAGCACGTAGGATTGAAACGACAACGAGGTCCCAGCAGTGGACTTATCACTAACTGGTATCCCCGAATTAATGCAATCAGGAGGCGCGAGCCAAGCGACAGTGACGACGCCATAGTTTACCCAAAGCTTCCGTTAACTCACGGTTATCAAGCTCAGCAACCCCTTTCTTAACCAATACCACAAAATCCATAGGAGGCAAATTATGTTGGTTCAAACGAAAACTTTCACGGGCCAACCGCTTAATCCGGTTACGCTCATGAGCACGTTTAACATTTTTTTTGGCTATAGTAAGACCGATACGGGGATGCCCCAGCTCATTAAGGCGACCAAGGATAGTAATCTCTGGTGAACTTGCCCGTTGGGGTTGCTGGAAAACATATGTGAAATGCTTGGGAGTTAACAAGCGTAACTCCCTCGGAAAAGCGAGCGTAACCACTAGATGGTTAGCTTTATTACTTAGAAACGGTCAGACGAGCACGGCCTTTTGCACGACGGCGAGCCAGAACCTGACGACCATTTTTGGTGGCCATACGAGCGCGGAAGCCGTGAGAACGGTTACGCTTCAGTACGGACGGTTGGAAAGTGCGTTTCATAGCGATTTCTACCTAACTTAAAATTATTACTGATTCAGTAAACGCGTTGGCAACCAGTGAGAAGTAGACACCGATGCCTCAATCGCAACATCAATATAAAGAAGCGGGATTGTAATAAAATGTACAGCTATGAGTCAATTGACATGACACAAGCCGGCCGGCTTTTCTACTGAGTTGAATGTTTACCAACAACCTGCCCGTGCTTACACCGGAACCCCTCACCAGCTACTACCCGGCAAAAAACCCCTAGCATTGCACGCAGGGTGCAATATTATACGGACTGTTGAGCAAAGCGCAATGATCACCCGCTGATCTTCATTTTCTATTATGATCATAGGCCGGTTTTCTTAAAGCACCTTTTACAGGCCCTTACTTCACAGGCGATTTTATCCTGTGGATAAAAAGCGCTTAAACTGTGTAAAAGAATGAAGATCTATATCGTCTTTTGCGCTATGATCCCAAGTCATGATCTGGATCTTATCTGCGGATCATGGGTGAGCGATGACATTAAAAATCGCCATAAACATGACAATTGATCCTTCCTTGTCCTGAAGGAATTGTTGTTTTGTACCCAATTTTAATGAGCTAACCACTCCGATTTCTTTAATTGTTAATTGGCCTTGTTTTAGGGGAGTCCGCCGTGTCACTTTCGCTTTGGCAGCAATGTCTTGCCCGATTGCAGGATGAATTACCTGCCACAGAATTCAGTATGTGGATACGCCCCCTTCAGGCAGAGCTAAGTGGTAACACTCTGGCACTTTATGCCCCAAATCGGTTTGTTCTGGATTGGGTAAGAGAAAAGTATATCAACAATATCAATGGGTTGTTGAATGACTTTTGTGGAGCAGAAGTACCGTTATTACGTTTCGAAGTTGGCAATAAACCTGTTTCCCAAAACAACAACCCACCACAGAGGGTTGTTGCTCATACACCGGTTACACCTGCACCACAGAACGCATCAGTACGTCCCAGTTGGGATAACACTGCGGTACAACCAGAGCTGTCTTATCGCTCTAATGTTAATCCCAAACATACTTTTGATAACTTTGTTGAAGGTAAATCCAACCAACTTGCCCGCGCTGCCGCAAGACAGGTAGCCGATAACCCCGGAGGCGCCTACAATCCACTATTCCTTTATGGCGGTACAGGTTTGGGTAAAACCCACTTATTACATGCCGTAGGTAACAGTATTATGGCACGTAAGGCCAACGCCAAGGTGGTTTATATGCATTCTGAACGTTTTGTTCAGGATATGGTCAAAGCATTACAAAACAACGCAATAGAAGAGTTCAAACGCTATTACCGCTCTGTCGATGCATTACTGATCGATGATATTCAGTTTTTTGCCAATAAAGAGCGCTCTCAGGAAGAGTTCTTTCATACGTTCAACGCATTATTGGAAGGTAATCAACAGATTATTCTGACATCAGATCGCTATCCAAAAGAGATCAATGGGGTAGAAGATCGGTTAAAATCCCGTTTTGGCTGGGGGCTAACCGTTGCTATTGAACCACCGGAACTGGAAACCCGTGTCGCTATTTTGATGAAAAAAGCGGACGAAAACGAAATCCAGTTGCCAGGAGAAGTCGCTTTCTTTATCGCCAAACGCCTGCGTTCTAATGTTCGCGAGCTTGAAGGCGCATTGAACAGGGTAATAGCGAATGCCAATTTTACCGGCCGGGCGATTACTATTGATTTTGTACGTGAAGCATTACGTGACTTGTTAGCACTGCAAGAAAAACTGGTTACCATTGATAATATTCAGAAAACAGTCGCTGAGTATTATAAAATCAAGGTGGCCGATTTGCTTTCCAAACGGCGCTCCCGTTCCGTTGCCCGACCAAGGCAAATGGCAATGGCGCTGGCAAAAGAGTTAACCAATCACAGCTTGCCTGAAATCGGGGATGCCTTTGGTGGACGTGACCATACAACCGTGCTGCACGCTTGCCGTAAAATCGAGCAACTGCGCGAAGAAAGTCATGACATCAAAGAGGATTTTTCTAACTTAATCAGAACATTGTCTTCCTAGCGCTATGAAATTTATCATCGAACGTGAGCAATTGTTAAAACCACTGCAACAGGTCAGTAGCCCACTGGGTGGGCGCCCTACTCTGCCGATTCTGGGTAATTTATTACTACAGGTCACGGAAGGTTCTCTATTGCTGACCGGCACAGATTTAGAAATGGAAATGATGGCGCGTGTCGCGCTTTCATTGCCACACGAAGGAGGTGCAACCACTGTACCGGCACGTAAATTCTTTGATATCTGGCGCGGTTTGCCGGATGGTGCCGAAATCAGTGTGGAACTGGATGGAGACCGCCTGCTGGTACGCTCAGGCCGCAGCCGTTTTTCGCTTTCTACATTGCCCGCTGCTGATTTTCCAAATCTTGATGACTGGCAAAGTGAAGTAGAATTTTCGCTGCCACAAGCCACACTGAAACGTCTTATTGAATCGACGCAATTCTCAATGGCCCATCAGGATGTCCGCTATTACCTCAACGGTATGTTGTTTGAAACCGAAGGCGAAGAACTACGGACAGTGGCAACGGATGGTCACCGTCTGGCCGTCTGCTCTATGGGAATAGGTCAAAATCTGCCTTCCCATTCGGTGATCGTGCCACGTAAAGGCGTTATTGAGCTGATGAGATTGCTGGATGGTGGCGATACGCCGTTACAGTTACAAATCGGCAGTAACAATATTCGTGCCCACGTTGGCGACTTTATTTTCACCTCTAAACTGGTAGATGGGCGTTTCCCTGATTATCGCCGCGTATTACCAAAAAGCCCGGATAAAACCCTGGAAGCCAGTTGCGATATGCTGAAACAGGCTTTTTCACGTGCGGCAATTCTCTCTAATGAGAAATTCCGCGGAGTTCGCCTCTATTTTAGTGAGAACCAGCTAAAAATCACAGCAAATAACCCTGAACAGGAAGAAGCCGAAGAGATTGTCGATGTCAGCTATCAAGGTACTGAAATGGAAATAGGCTTTAATGTCAGTTATGTTCTGGACGTACTCAACACATTAAGATGTGAAGAGGTTCGTTTACTACTGACCGACGCTATTTCCAGTGTTCAGATAGAAGACTGTGCCAGCCACAATGCGGCTTATGTCGTGATGCCAATGCGCCTGTAACAGGATTTACATTTCAGGTATATGACTCTTACGCGTTTACTTATCCGCGATTTTCGTAATATCGCCGCCGCAGATTTGCCTCTGGCTACCGGATTTAACTTTCTGGTTGGCTCTAATGGCAGCGGTAAAACCAGTGTACTGGAAGCGATTTATACTCTGGGTCACGGGCGCTCTTTTCGCAGCATTCAAGCTGGGCGCGTCATCCGCCATAACTGTGATGAATTTGTTTTGCATGGACGACTAGGACAACAGAAGAATGAGCGGGAATTGTCTATCGGTCTGAGCAAAAACCGTCATGGCGATAGCAAAGTCAGAATTGATGGCAATGATGGTGGTAAAATTTCAGAACTAGCCAAGATGCTGCCTATGCAGCTTATTACCCCAGAAGGATTCACCCTGTTAAATGGCGGGCCAAAGTATCGCCGAGCCTTTATTGACTGGGGTTGTTTCCACAATGAGCCACGTTTTTTTTCTGCATGGGCAAACTTGAAACGGCTGCTTAAACAACGCAATGCAGCACTGCGACAAGTTACCCGCTACAGCCAGATACGGCCCTGGGATCAAGAATTGGCGCCCCTGGCTAATCAGATAAACCAGTGGCGAGCTGAATATGTTACAAACATCACTCAGGATATTGCTGATACCTGTAAACAGTTCTTACCTGAATTTATATTGAGTTTCTCTTTCCAACAGGGATGGGACAAAGAGAGTGATTATGCTGAATTACTGGAGCGCCAGTTTGAGCGTGACAGAGCGTTAACCTACACGGCTTCTGGCCCGCATAAGGCGGATCTGCGCATCCGTGCAGAAGGAACGCCAGTAGAAGATATGCTATCCCGCGGTCAATTAAAATTGCTGATGTGTGCACTGCGACTAGCACAGGGTGAATATTTCACCCGACAGAGCGGACAACAATGTCTGTATCTGCTTGATGATTTTGCCTCCGAATTGGATGCCGGCCGCCGTCAGTTATTGGCCGAACGTCTAAAATCCACGCAAGCCCAGGTCTTCGTCAGTGCGATAAGTCCCGGTCAGGTAACAGATATGCTTGATGGAAATAGCAGGATGTTTCGCGTGGAAAATGGCAAAATAGAGGTTCAACCACAGGATTAAAAATGAGCGAGAAACGTTGATGTCGAATACATATGACTCCTCAAGTATCAAGGTATTAAAAGGGCTGGATGCGGTTCGTAAACGTCCGGGCATGTATATCGGTGATACAGACGATGGTACCGGCTTACACCACATGGTCTTCGAGGTTGTCGACAACGCTATCGACGAAGCCCTCGCAGGCCACTGTAGTGAAGTTATCGTCACTATCCATGCCGATAACTCTGTCTCTGTACAGGATGATGGCCGCGGTATTCCTACCGGTATACACGAAGAAGAAGGTGTTTCAGCAGCTGAAGTTATTATGACTGTGCTGCATGCGGGGGGTAAATTCGACGATAACTCTTATAAAGTTTCCGGCGGTCTGCACGGTGTAGGGGTTTCTGTTGTTAACGCCTTGTCTGAAAAGCTGGAACTGATTATCCGCCGTGACGGCAAAGTTCATGAACAGACTTATCACCTTGGTGTGCCGCAAAACCCACTAAAAGTTGTCGGTGAAACCGAACAGACAGGTACCCGTGTCCGCTTCTGGCCAAGCATGGATACTTTCCGTGACAACACTGAATTCCAGCACGACATTCTGGCTAAACGTCTGCGTGAATTGTCCTTTCTGAACTCAGGTGTATCTATCCGCCTGCTTGATAAACGCACCAATATTGAAGACCATTTCCATTATGAAGGTGGTATTAAGGCGTTTGTCGAATTCTTAAATAAAAACAAAACACCAATCCATCCCAATGTTTTCTATTTCTCTACAGAAAAAGATAGCATCGGTGTTGAAGTCGCATTGCAATGGAACGATGGTTTCCAGGAAAATATTTACTGCTTTACCAACAACATCCCGCAACGTGACGGTGGTACTCACTTAGTGGGTTTCCGTACCGCGATGACCCGTACCCTCAACAGCTATATGGACAAAGAAGGGTACAACAAGAAATCTAAAGTCAGCGCCACCGGTGATGATGCCCGTGAAGGCTTAGTCGCCGTTATTTCCGTTAAAGTACCTGATCCAAAATTCTCTTCTCAGACCAAAGACAAACTGGTTTCTTCCGAGGTGAAAACGGCGGTTGAAACACTGATGAACGAGAAGCTGGTGGAATACCTGCTGGAAAACCCGAATGACGCTAAAACCGTCGTCGGTAAAATTATCGATGCTGCCCGCGCCCGCGAAGCAGCCCGTAAAGCACGCGAAATGACACGCCGCAAAGGGGCTCTTGATCTGGCTGGTTTGCCCGGCAAACTAGCAGATTGCCAGGAGCGTGATCCGGCACTGTCCGAACTCTACTTAGTGGAAGGGGATTCTGCGGGAGGTTCCGCAAAACAGGGACGTAATCGTAAAAATCAGGCAATTTTGCCACTGAAAGGTAAAATCCTGAACGTTGAGAAAGCGCGTTTCGACAAAATGCTCTCTTCTCAGGAAGTCGCAACCCTGATCACTGCGTTGGGCTGCGGTATTGGCCGTGACGAATACAACCCGGATAAGCTGCGTTATCACAGTATTATTATCATGACAGATGCGGATGTCGACGGTTCTCATATCCGTACTCTGTTGCTGACTTTCTTCTACCGTCAAATGCCAGAAATCATTGAACGTGGTCATGTATTTATTGCGCAACCGCCACTGTATAAAGTGAAAAAAGGCAAGCAAGAACAATATATTAAAGATGATGAAGCAATGGATGAGTACCAACTGTCCATTGCGTTGGATGGCGCATCACTTTACACCAACAAACACGCACCCGCCCTGAAAGGGGAACCACTGGAAAAACTGGTGACAGAATTCAATAGTGTGCAGAAAATCATTAAACGTATGGAACGCCTGTATCCACTAAGTCTGTTGAACAATCTGATTTATCATCCAAAGCTAACTGAAGAAGAGCTGTCTGATAAAACCAAAGTTGAAGAATGGATTAAAACGCTGGTTACTCGTCTGAATGACCGTGAACAAAACAGTAGCAGTTACAGCTATCGCCTCCATGAAAATCGTGAGCGCCAAATGTATGAACCCGTTCTGTGTGTTCGTACACATGGTGTTGATACTGACTATCTACTGGACTTCGATTTTGTCCACGGTGGTGAATATCACCGTATTACCCAATTGGGCGATAAACTTGCCAATTTGATCGAAGAAGACGCTTATATTGAGCGGGGTGAACGCCGCCAACCTGTCTCTGATTTTGAGCAGGCTCTGAACTGGCTAACCAAAGAATCACGTCGTGGCCTGTCCATACAGCGTTACAAAGGTCTGGGAGAAATGAACCCTGAGCAGTTATGGGAAACAACCATGAACCCAGAAACCCGCCGTATGATGCGTGTGACAGTAAAAGATGCTATTGCCACTGATCAACTGTTTACAACCCTAATGGGTGATGCAGTTGAACCTCGCCGTGCATTTATTGAAGAGAATGCCCTGAAAGCAGCCAATATTGATATCTAATTAATATTATTAACAATTCCAAAAGCGCTCATATTTATTCTCTATGAGCGTTTTTTTATCTGTTATTTATCACCAATAAAGTGTAATTTATCTAATGTTTCTGTAAAACATCACTTAAATATAATCTAAGGATATAATATGGCTGACATGATTTACATGACGGTAAAGGGAAAAAAACAAGGGTTAATATCAGCTGGATGTTCTTCTGTTGATTCTATTGGTAATAAATATCAAGCAAACCACTTTGATCAGATATTAGTTTATAGCTTAAGCCATGCGATAACACGGGCTCAAAACGTCGATCATCAACCCATTGTTATCCAAAAACCCATCGACAAATCATCACCATTACTTGGTGTTGCTATTTCTGATAATGAGTCTCTTGAATGCTCTATTGATTTTTACCGAACTAACTCAAATGGTGCTCAAGAACGTTATTACAATATAAAGATCACTGGTGCCACAATCACTGAAATAAGTGTTTTACATCCGCATTCGTTGAATCATAATGAGCTCCCACCACAGGAAAGTATTTCATTAAAATATACAAATATTACCTGGAATCACCTTATCGCAGGTACTGGTGGTTATAGTATTTGGGATGATAGGATTTATTAAAAGAGCAAAACAAGGCGTTTTAACTTCACGCCTTGTTTCATTAACGAACTTTTCTCGGTAGGACCAAAGCATATAAAACAGAGAATATCATACTTCCTATTTTAATCTCTTCACTATTTAAATTAATGAATTTCGATATAAAATCATGGTGTTCATTAAGGCCAACAACAAATAGTTGTATATAACCAAATATAATTATTAAAATAGAAACAAAAACAGACAAAATATAATTACGTTTTTTATCCACAATCTTTTTTATAAAATAAAATGAGATAAAAACAACTAAAGACATAATGTAATAAAGAGAAATATCCCACCAAGTGGGCTTGGTAGAAATTATAACATCGATATAATCCATATTTTTTCCTATCTTAATCAACAAATACTCAACAAGCATATTATGATTTTTTCAGTAATTAGATAGTTATTATAAGCTTATCCTATCCATTAACAAATTCATTTCATAATCATCTAATCTAAAACTAATTTCAATATTTTCTTGGTAACATGCAAGCATATAAAATAGAAAAAATCACACTACCCACTCTAATTACCTCACTATTTAAATTAATAAACATTGATATAATCTCATGATAACCACCATATTTAACAATAAACAATTGAATTGAACCAAACATTATTATAATAAAAAAACCAAGAACAGAGAGAATATAATTTCTTCTTTTCTCTATGGTAATTTTCATGAAAAAAAGAAAAAACAAAAGCGCTAATGATAAAAGATAGTACAGAAAAATATCCTGCCAAGTAGATTGAGTGGAAATTGTAACATCGATATAATTCATTATTTATCCTCTTGTAACTGATAAATACTCAAAATTGTAGAACTATCAACGATACCTTCTGTAGTTAAGCTCACAGTTCCCATTTCTCTCCACCCTCTGATAAAATCATTATCTATATTTCTGAATAACTTCCATGACTTTTCTCTTGGCTTCAAGACTTTTCTAAAAGCGCCATAACCTGAAAGAGCCAAATCAACAGTTGCATAAGCAATATCTGCATCTTTATCACTTAAACCGATTTTGTTAGCAATATATCTGTATCCTTCTCTGACACCACCATTAATATTTTCTCTGTACAATAGATAATATCCATTTTCAACAACATTATTGTACCCATGAGCCATTAATGGAGCACCGAATGAAGCACATGCTAACCCTAAAGAAGCCTTGCAGACTGTGTAACCCGCAAGAATCTGAGTACCACCACCAACAAATCCGATCTGTTTTAATATAAGATTAGTATAACTTGATTTCTCTTTTTCCCTTTCAATTATTGCATATTGCTTTACTCTATTCGCTGTTAAATAGAAAGCTTGCTCTTTCAGGTGATCTATTTCAAATTGGATTAATTCAATTGCACCACTTGAAGATAAACAATGAACACGAACCCGTCCCAATATATCCTCTATAAAAAGATTTACATCTGAATTAAAATCTATTTTGATTTTACTATGACTGATATAGCGAAAAGATAACGTTCTTGCCAACTCTCTTAATTCTCTTACTTTTAAACTCAGTAATTTATCTTGTTCCATTCCCATCATCTCCATAAAAATGATTTACTAGGCAGACACAAATCATAAATATAATTTATGGAATATAACAAAAATAAACCAATAAAGAAACAATCAACAGAACCATTATACCCAATAGATTTCAAGTTGCAGCGCGGCGGCAAGTGAACGCATCCCCAGGAACATAGATAACTATGCGACTGGGGTAAGTGAACGCAGCCAACAAAGCAGCAACTTGAAAGATGAAGGGTATAAATGCTATATAGAGAAATCCACCCGAATAACGAGTGGATTTTTACATAAATAAATAGATTAAAACGATTAAGCTAAGATACGTAGCATACGACGCAGAGGCTCTGCTGCTCCCCACAGCAATTGGTCACCTACTGTAAAAGCAGATAAATATTCCGGGCCCATATTCAGCTTGCGTAAACGCCCCACAGGAGTATTCAACGTACCTGTTACCGCTGCCGGGGTCAATTCTCGCATACTCAGCTCACGATCATTTGGGATCACTCTTACCCAGTCATTATGCGCAGCCAGTAATTGCTCAATTTCAGGAATCGGAATGTCTCTTTTCAATTTCAGAGTAAATGCCTGACTGTGGCAACGTAAAGCGCCAATACGTACACACAAACCATCAACGGTAATAAGATTATTACCAGTATTGAGGATCTTGTTGGTTTCTGCCTGCCCTTTCCACTCTTCACGGCTCTGACCGTTATCAAGCTGTTTATCAATCCATGGGATCAAACTACCTGCCAGTGGTACGCCAAATTGGTCTGTTGGTAAAGAACCGTTACGGGTGAAATCTGTTACCTTTCTTTCAATATCCAGGATAGCAGATGCCGGATCTTGCAACTCTTTCGCTACCTGAGTGTGCAAAGAGCCCATCTGAACCAGTAATTCGCGCATATGACGGGCACCGGCACCAGAAGCTGCCTGATAAGTCGCAACAGAAGCCCATTCAACCAAATCATTAGCAAACAAACCGCCCAGAGACATCAGCATTAAGCTAACGGTACAATTACCACCAACAAAAGTTTTTATACCTTTATTAAGACCTTCCTGAATATGAGCATGATTGACCGGATCAAGAATAATGATGGAATCATCATTCATACGCAGCGCTGACGACGCATCAATCCAATATCCCTGCCAACCCGTTGCTCTTAACTTCGGATAAACCTCATTGGTGTAATCTCCTCCCTGGCAACTAATAATAATGTCCAGAACACGAAGAGCCTCAATATCGAAAGCATTCTGTAAGGTGCCCTGTTGACCTGTAAAATCAGGTGCAATCTGCCCATGTTGTGATGTCGTGAAGAATACAGGACGAATAATATCAAAATCCCGTTCTTCAATCATACGTTGCATTAATACTGAGCCGACCATACCACGCCAGCCGATAAAACCCACATTTTTCATCGTTATTGTCCTGTCTTGGGGAGTGTCAATCAGAGATTATAATTACACTAAAGCTGACAAAATATAACCAGAGGCGCAAGTGAATTTATTAACTATTCGAAAAATATTTGGTGGCGTAGTTAATACAAGATGGGTAACAAATCTGAAGCAGATAAAATTTACAGTCACCCCATTTCTCACTGAATGGAAGTGACCATTTTATTCCACCTACCGGTAACAAACATCAGCAAGTGACTGTCCCCCATCCGCACTGGACGGGGTTTACAGCATTTTTTACTAACCTTGGTTTGTTGGAAAGGCTAATTCCGGTAGGAGTCCCCCTTCCCTGGCCGACTGCCATACCGCCAGACGGCTGGTTGCAATGTAATGGTGCAGCCTTTGATAAGTCACAATTTCCGGAATTAGCGAAAGTTTATCCTAGCAGTAATTTACCCGATTTACGCGGTGAATTTATCCGTGGCTGGGATAATGGGCGTGGGGTCGATCCATCGCGTTCATTACTAGTATGGCAAGAGGGGTCTTATTTGTTACGGGCAAAAGAAGATGATGTTGTTAACTTATCGGAGAATGATCATACGGTATTACAGTGGGATAAACCACAAAATAAAACCGTTTCAATAAGAGCCAGGTCTGTAAGTACAACAATAACAACTTGGGATGCCACAATAGCTTATATAGGAGTATCAAGGCCACGCAACGTTGCATTTAACTATATCGTAAGAGCGGCATAAATGAGCATGCCTGTATTCGAAGTGATCCCTGTGGGAATACCTCTTCCCTGGCCGATTGACATCCCCCCAAACGGATGGGTGAAATGTAATGGGGCAATCTTTGATAAATCTCTGTATCCGAAATTAGCTGAAGCCTATCCTGACGGTAAACTACCCGATTTAAGAGGTGAGTTTATTCGAGGATGGAATGATGCGCGCGGCATTGACCGCGGTCGCCAACTACTGAGCATTCAAGTTGATGCGTTCAAAAGACATAATCACAGCATTTATACCACTAACAGTGATAAAACTAGTCTTGAGGATACAGATCCCATGCGTGGCGGTATGACAGGCGGTCCTAACTACCGGGGCAGTTTAGGGGAAAACAAATCTATTGGGATGAATGGTGGAAATGAAACACGCCCGAGAAACGTGGCATTTAATTACATTGTGAGGATTATCTGATGAGTAAGGCTATACTGGATAAGAATAATATTGCCATCAATAGCGGGAATATTATTGTGTTTAATTACAACGCAAGCACACGAGAATATTTAAGCAGCACTGATGAATATCTTTCTGTCGGTGTTGGTCTTCCTGCTAATTCTTGCATAGATGCACCACCTGATACTAAAGAGGGATATATCGCCTGCCGTTCATCTGATTTAACCAACTGGTTGATTGTGCCAGATTATCGCGGAGAAATAACTTACAACACACAAACTGGGAAACCGCAGGAAATTATTGAACCAGGTGAATTACCAGAAATACTGACATTTAAACAACCCGCTACCGATTTTGATAAATGGGATGGTGAAAAATGGGTAACGGATATCGAAGCCCAAAAGGCCAGTCAGATTGAACAAGCAGAACAACAACGTGCTACTCTTCGTCAACAGGCAGATGAAGCTATGGCTTTACTGCAATATGCCATTGAAACTGAAATGGCCTCAGAAGCAGAAAAAGCGTTATTGCTTGCCTGGAAAAGGTATGTGGTGTTACTGAGTCGGGTTGATATTTCACTGGTTTCTGATATTGAATGGCCGAAAATACCAGAATAAATAGAATTATTAAGACCGGGCACTATTCTATCCCCGGTCTTTCTTTAAGTTACGTAATGGTGGAATTGGTCAGTCAATCTCTAGTACTTTTAAAATACCAATTTGGTTAACTATTCCATTCTTCGTTCATCAGAATGTTTTTCATGATAGGACAAAATTTTCATAGAAAGATAACCAGCTTTTAACGTATCCGGGTAAAAGCTCCTAGTCGTTGCTAAAGATAGAATATATCCTTTTACCTTTAATACCCGATAGCTATGATAAGTGGAGAACATAGACCTTGATTTCCTGTACCAAACCATTGTGGGAATACTTTGACTTCTGAATTAGTCCAAGAGGATACCTGAAACACTTGATCCGAGAATTTGGTGTTATTACCTTTTGTTGCAGTTAGAGCCATTAAGCACATATTAGGAAAAGCAAGTGGAAACTGTAATGCTGGGTAAGTTATAGTTTCGTCATTACAAATTGGGCCTGTCATCCACTGAAATATCCACTTCTTTGGTACACCATTAACCATCATAGGAATAGTTATGTAACCATCGGCGTTTAATAATCCTTCAGCAGCAGCTAGTTTAGCTCCTTCTTGTAAACCAAGGTTTTTCAAAATTAGTCAATCCGTGATAATTTCTATAAAAATAATCTCTTATTGGTATTAAGCAGGATCACACATGGCAAAGATTGGCTATATCCGGGTATCAATAAATGACCAAGATAATGGTTTATAGAGAAATACGTTAATAAGAGTAAATTATGAACTATTTCTTAGGGTAGATTTGTAGCAATAACAACCAACTGAAGGTTTAATTCTAGACTATACAGCAAACATTTATAAGGTTTCATTTTGCGTAAAATATAACTTTTCTTCATCTGGAATTTAATGATGTTAACTCCCTTCTCAAACAAAGTTTAGGTTAGATTAGTTATTCTCAAGATGATTACAAATAAAATACAGAAAAGAAACCCGCAGTTATAAGCTGCGAGTTCCACTATAGTATCAGCGTTTCTTTTTCTTCCCTTGAACTGCCTTAAAACGCGGATTGGATTTACAAATAACATACAACCTGCCCCGACGGCGTACGATTTTGCAATCTGGGTGACGGGTTTTCGCCGTTTTAAGTGAACTTAACACCTGCATTTCTACGATCCTTCAATTTATTTACTGCCAATAAAACGCCCAAATTTTTTCTGGAATCGTGCTGTGCTGCCTTCTTGAGACAAAGTTTTCTGCTTACCTGTATAGAAAGGATGTGATTCCGATGATACATCAACAGTCACATACGGATACTCTTCTCTATTCAAGGTAACTGTCCGCTCAGTACGAATAGTGGAGCCAACTGTAAAGTAGGCATTAGCACTGGTATCGTGAAATACGACTACCCGGTAGTTTGGATGGATATCTGGTTTCATAACTTCACCACAAATGTAATAATATAACATTACAGTATCGCAATTTATTTTTATCATCAAGAAAATAATGAGAAACTTTTTCAATTAAACACAAAAAGCCCCTGTATTTTTAATGTACAGGGGCTTATTTTAACTTCTTATTATAAAGCGATTATTCTACAGTCACTGACTTAGCCAGGTTACGAGGCTGATCAACATCGGTTCCCTTAATCAGCGCAACATGATAAGAGAGCAGTTGCAACGGCACGGTATAAAATATTGGGGCTATCAGTCCTTCAACATGCGGTAATGAGATGATCTTCATTCCTTCACTGTCTGTAAAACCCGCATCCTGATCAGCAAATACATATAGCAATCCGCCACGAGCACGTACTTCCTCAATATTGGATTTCAATTTTTCCAGCAGTTCATTATTTGGAGCTACAATGATGACAGGCATATCTGCATCAATTAGTGCCAATGGGCCATGTTTTAATTCGCCTGCGGCATAAGCCTCTGCATGGATGTAAGAAATTTCTTTTAATTTCAGCGCCCCTTCAACCGCAATCGGATACTGATCACCACGGCCAAGAAATAGAGCGTGGTGCTTATCAGAAAAGTCTTCTGCCAGCGCCTCGATAATTTTATCTTTCGACAGCATGCTTTCGATGCGGCTTGGCAGTGCATGTAGTGCATGAACAATTTCTTGCTCCCGTTCAGCATTAACACCTTTCAAACGCCCAAGGTAAGCCACCAGCATCAACAATACTGTCAACTGAGTTGTGAACGCTTTGGTTGAAGCAACACCAATTTCTGCACCAGCCTTGGTCATCAAAGCAAAATCAGACTCACGCACCAAGGAAGAACCCGCTACATTACAAACTGTCAACGATGTGAGGTATCGAAGCTCTTTGGATAAACGCAGTGCTGCCAGTGTATCTGCGGTTTCACCCGATTGAGACAATGTAATTAATAAGCTTCCCGGACGACGTGCCGATTTACGGTAACGGAATTCAGAAGCAATCTCCACATCACAAGGAATACCCGCCAATGCTTCAAACCAGTAACGGGAAACCATACCTGCATTATAGGATGTACCACAGGCAACAATCTGAATATGTTCAACTTTAGATAACAATTCAGCTGCATTAGGACCAAGTTCAGACAAATCTACCTGCCCATGGCTTAAGCGCCCTTCCAGAGTGCTTTTGATTGCCATTGGCTGTTCATAGATCTCTTTTTGCATGTAGTGACGGTAAACACCTTTGTCACCAGCATCATACTGAATATTAGATTCGATCTGTTCCCGTTCAACCGGTTCGCCCTGAGTATTAAAAATATGCACAGTACGGCGGGTTACTTCCGCAATATCACCTTCTTCAAGGAAGATAAAACGACGGGTAACAGGCAACAGAGCCAGTTGATCAGACGCAAGAAAGTTTTCCCCAACGCCTAAACCAATAACCAGAGGACTACCCGATCTTGCAGCTATTATTGTTCCAGGATCACGGCTATCCATGATAACTGCACCATACGCACCACGAAGCTGGGGAATAATACGCTGGACAGCCTCCAGCAAGGTACCACTCTGTTTTTGCTCCCAATGAACAAAGTGGGCAATAACTTCTGTATCAGTATCTGATGTAAACTGATAACCACGTTCAATTAACTGAGTCCGCAATTCTTCGTAATTTTCAATAATGCCGTTGTGAACAACAGCAATATAATCAGATATATGAGGATGAGCATTTTTCTCGTTTGGTTCACCGTGTGTAGCCCAACGGGTGTGCGCAATACCTGTCCCACCAAGGACTGGTTGCTTGTCAACCTCATCAGCAAGTATTTGCACCTTACCGACTTCACGCAGGCGAAGCATATTATTTTCGTTATCAACAACCGCCAGCCCAGCGGAGTCGTAACCACGGTATTCCAAACGACGAAGCCCTTCAATCAAGATTTCAGCAATATCTCGTTGTGCTACTGCACCAACAATTCCACACATCAGTTTTATTCCTAAAAACAGGGCTGATGAAAGCCCTTTATATGTCACGAACCTGATTGTTTTCCGGCTTTGCCGGTCCCCGAGCCTGTAGAGTGGGGATTATTATTTTATTTTTTCTTTACTGGGCGTTTCCAACCCTGAATATGGGTTTGCTTAATTCTGCTTACTACCAATTCATTTTCAGCGATATTTTTTGTCACTGTTGTCCCCGCACCAATTGTAGCGCCTTTGGCAACAGTCACCGGCGCAACAAGCTGAGTATCAGAACCAACAAAAACATCGTCGCCAATGACGGTTTTGAATTTATTAGCACCATCGTAGTTACAGGTAATAGTACCTGCACCAATATTCACATTATGTCCAATCTCAGCATCGCCAAGATAAGTCAGATGTCCCGCTTTAGAACCTTTACCTAGATAAGATTTCTTCATCTCAACGAAATTCCCTACATGGGCTTTTTCAGCGAGTTTAGAACCAGGACGCAAACGGGCAAAAGGTCCAACAGTGCAGCCTGCTTCCATTTCAGAATCTTCAACAACGGTATATGGACTAAGAATAGAATCATCGCCGATAATACAATTCTTTAATATGCAACCTGTGCCAATTTGCACGTTATTACCAAGGGTTACATTACCTTCTATAATGACATTGGTATCAATAACCACATCACGGCCATGAGTCAATGTACCGCGTAAATCAAAACGAGCGGGATCCAACAGCATAACACCCGCCAGTAATAATTTTGCTGCTTGTTCAGATTGATAAATACGCTCAAGAGCGGAAAGCTGGAGGCGATTATTCACACCTTCCATTTCACTCAAGCGGCTTGGATGTACTGCTTCAATTTTCCTGCCTTCTTTATAAGCCAAAGCAATCACATCAGTAAGATAATATTCACCTTGAGCATTGTTGTTATTTAATTGGGATAACCAACGTTTTAAATCACCACCATTAGCGACCAGAATACCTGTGTTGATTTCATTGATTTTTCGTTGATCTTCAGTCGCGTCTTTTTGCTCAATGATTCCGGTTACTTCTCCATTTTCACGAACAATGCGACCATAACCCGTTGGATTATCCAGAATTGCTGTCAGTAAACCAATACCACCTTCAGGTTTAACCGCCAGCAGACGTTCAAGGGTATCTGCTCCAATCAGAGGCACATCGCCATACAGTATCAGAATATCTTCATCATCAGTAAAATAGGGTGCAGCCTGTTGCATTGCATGTCCAGTCCCTAACTGCTCTGACTGCAACACCCAATTCAACTTTTGATCAGATAAAGCATGCTTCATCAGAGCACCACCATGTCCATAAACCAGATGAACATTTTTAGCATCCAACGCCATTGCAGTATCAATCACATGCTGAACCATAGGTTTACCGGCCAGCAAGTGCAGTACTTTAGGGAGATCAGAATACATGCGGGTTCCTTTACCCGCGGCAAGGATCACTACACTTTTTGCACTGTTAGACATAAGAAACCTGATAACTCCAATTTAAGAGAAAAAAGTAAACCTGTTTGCGAGATAAATTACTACATATTTCGCAATACAAAAAAGCCAGTTAGCTTTCACTAACTGGCTTTTTTCTTTAACTGCCTGTATTACATCGCCTTTTTTGTCAGCTCGATTACACGAAGTTTTGCAATCGCTTTAGACAATTCAGCTGATGCCTGAGCATAGTCAACATCACCGTGAGAATTACGGATGTGTTCTTCAGCTTTACGCTTAGATTCCAGCGCCTTAGCTTCATCCAAATCTTTACCACGGATCGCAGTGTCAGCCAGTACGATAACGCCGCTCGGTTGTACCTCAAGGATACCACCAGAAAGGTAAATCACCTCTTCTTCACCGAACTGCTTAACAATACGTACCATGCCAGGTTTTATGGCAGTAAGTAGTGGAGCATGTCCCGGATAAATACCCAACTCACCTTCACTACCTGTCACCTGAATTTTCTGTACCAAGCCTTCAAACATCCGGCTCTCAGCACTGACAACATTCAGATGGTAAGTCATCGCAGCCATGTCAACCTCCGGTCAGCCGTTTTAAAGTTTCTTCGCTTTTTCCACAGCTTCTTCGATGGTACCAACCATGTAGAACGCTTGTTCTGGCAGGTGGTCATAGTCACCGTTCAGGATACCTTTAAAGCCACGGATAGTGTCTTTCAGGGAAACGAACTTACCTGGTGAACCCGTAAACACTTCTGCAACGAAGAACGGCTGAGACAAGAAGCGCTGGATCTTACGAGCACGCGCAACCACCAGCTTATCGTCTTCTGACAGTTCATCCATACCCAGGATAGCGATGATGTCTTTCAGTTCCTGATAACGTTGCAGGATAGATTGAACGCCACGGGCAACATTATAGTGCTCCTGACCAACAACCAATGGATCGAGCTGGCGGCTGGTAGAATCCAGCGGATCCACCGCAGGGTAAATACCCAGAGATGCAATCTGACGACTCAGTACTACGGTTGCGTCCAAGTGGGCGAAAGTTGTAGCTGGAGATGGGTCAGTCAAGTCATCCGCAGGTACGTAAACAGCCTGTACAGAAGTGATAGAACCGGTTTTAGTGGAAGTAATACGTTCTTGCAGAACACCCATTTCTTCCGCCAAAGTTGGCTGATAACCTACCGCTGACGGCATACGGCCCAGCAATGCAGACACTTCAGTACCAGCCAGGGTATAACGATAAATGTTATCAACGAACAACAGAACGTCACGGCCTTCATCACGGAACTTCTCAGCCATTGTCAGACCAGTCAGCGCAACACGCAGACGGTTTCCTGGTGGCTCATTCATCTGACCATATACCAGAGATACTTTATCCAGTACGTTAGAGTCGGTCATTTCGTGGTAGAAATCATTACCTTCACGGGTACGTTCACCTACACCGGCAAATACGGAGTAACCTGAGTGCTCAATCGCGATGTTACGGATCAGCTCCATCATGTTTACGGTTTTACCTACACCCGCACCACCGAACAGACCCACTTTACCACCCTTGGCAAATGGGCAAATCAGGTCCATTACTTTGATACCGGTTTCCAGCAGCTCTTGAGAGTTAGATAACTCTTCATAGCTTGGAGCTGAGCGGTGAATCGCCCAACGCTCTTCTTCGCCTATATCACCTTTCATGTCGATTGGTTCACCCAATACGTTCATGATACGGCCAAGTGTCGCCTTACCAACTGGAACTTCGATTGGGTGACCTAAATCAGTAACACTTAAACCACGGCTTAAGCCATCAGAAGTACCCATTGCAATACAACGAACAACGCCGCCGCCCAACTGCTGCTGTACTTCCAGCACCAATTTAGCTTCGCCATTTTGAACCTCAAGTGCATCGTATACTTTTGGTACGGTATCTTGAGGGAATTCGACGTCCACCACGGCGCCGATTACCTGGATAATCTTTCCAGTAGCCATCTTGAATCCTCTACGTAATTCGTAAACCTAGCTGTTAAACCGCGGAAGCGCCCGAGACAATCTCGGTCAGCTCCTGAGTTATGCTGGCCTGACGAGCTTTGTTATAAACCAACTGCAGCTCTTTGATCAGGCTGCCACCATTATCAGTCGCGGCTTTCATCGCCACCATTCGTGCGGCCTGTTCACTAGCCAGGTTTTCAACGACGCCCTGATAAACCTGCGATTCTACATAACGACGCAGCAGTATATCCAGCAACGCCTTAGGATCAGGTTCGTATAAATAGTCCCAGGATTTCTTCTTCAGTGTCTCATCATCTCCGGCAGGCAGAGGCAACAACTGAGTAATAGTCGGTTCCTGAGACATTGTATTGATGAACTTATTTGTCACCACATACAATTTATCCAGACGTCCTTCATCGTATGCCCGCAACATGATATTAACCGGCCCGATTAATTCGGACAGTGAAGGGTTATCTCCCATGCCTGTTACCTGAGCAACAACGTTACCCCCAACAGAAGCAAAGAAAGAGGTCGCCTTAGAGCCGATAAGCGCCAGATCACACTGGACACCTTTATCAGACCAGTCTTTCATGTCTAACAACAGTTTTTTGAACAGATTAGTGTTCAAACCACCGCACAAGCCACGATCGGTAGAAACAACCAGATACCCGACACGTTTGGTTTCACGTTCTTCAAGGTATGGATGTTTATATTCCAGATTACCTAACGCAAGGTGACCAATCACGCTGCGTATGGTTTCTGCATAAGGACGGCTGGCCGCCATGCGATCCTGCGTTTTACGCATTTTGGACGCTGCAACCATCTCCATCGCTTTAGTGATTTTTTGCGTGTTTTGCACGCTGGCGATCTTGGTACGTATCTCTTTTGCGCCGGCCATTCCTGATTCTCCTCATTAACCAGACGGCCCATGTTTAATTAAACCGGGCCGAATAGTGTTACCAGGACTGAGTTGCTTTGAAGGAATTGAGCAGAGCGTTCAGCTTTGCTTCGATCTCATCATTGTAACCACCAGACTGGTCAATCTCTTTCAGAAGATCAGCATGTTCACGGCTGGCATACGCAAGCAGCGCAGACTCGAAATCAATAACTTTAGCAATTTCGATATCTTCCAGATAACCACGCTCCGCAGAAAACAGAGACAGTGACTGCTGTGCAACAGACATTGGTGCATACTGTTTCTGTTTCAGCAACTCAGTTACTTTTTGACCATGATCCAACTGTTTACGGGTTGCATCATCAAGGTCAGAAGCAAACTGAGAAAACGCTGCCAGTTCGCGGTACTGAGCCAAAGCAGTACGAATACCACCAGACAACTTCTTCACGATCTTAGTCTGAGCTGCACCACCTACACGGGATACTGAGATCCCTGGGTTAACTGCCGGACGAATACCCGCGTTGAACAGACTGGATTCCAGGAAGATCTGACCATCAGTAATTGAAATAACGTTTGTCGGTACGAATGCTGATACGTCACCTGCCTGAGTTTCAATGATAGGCAGAGCGGTCAGAGAACCCGTCTTACCTTTCACTTCACCATTAGTGAATTTTTCTACATATTCAGCGTTAACACGCGCAGCACGCTCCAGCAAACGGGAATGCAGATAGAAAACGTCACCTGGGAATGCTTCACGCCCTGGCGGACGACGCAGCAACAGGGATATTTGACGATAAGCAACAGCCTGCTTAGACAAATCATCGTAAACAATCAGCGCGTCTTCACCGCGATCGCGGAAATATTCGCCCATTGCACAACCAGAATATGGCGCTAGGTATTGTAATGCAGCAGATTCTGAAGCAGTCGCAACAACGACGATAGTATTGGCAAGAGCACCATGCTCTTCTAATTTACGAACAACGTTCGCAATAGTAGAAGCTTTCTGACCAACTGCGACATAAACACATTTAATGCCTGAGTCACGCTGGTTAATGATTGCGTCAATAGCCAGTGCTGTTTTACCCGTCTGACGGTCACCGATAATCAGTTCACGTTGACCACGACCGATAGGGATCATGGCATCAACAGATTTATAACCAGTCTGTACCGGCTGATCAACGGATTGACGGTCGATAACGCCCGGAGCAATCATTTCAACAGCAGAGAAACCATCATGCTCAACAGGACCTTTGCCATCAATTGGCTCACCCAGCGTGTTTACCACACGACCAAGCAGACCACGACCAACAGGAACTTCAAGAATACGGCCAGTACATTTGACCTTCATGCCTTCTGCTAAGTCAGCATACGGGCCCATCACAACCGCACCTACGGAGTCGCGCTCCAGGTTCAATGCGATTGCATAACGATTGCCAGGCAGTGCGATCATCTCACCCTGCATAACTTCGGCTAAACCGTGAATACGAATGATACCGTCATTAACAGATACAATCGTACCTTCATTGTGAGCTTCACTCACTACATTGAACTGAGCAATGCGCTGCTTGATCAGTTCGCTGATTTCGGTGGAATTCAGTTGCATATGCTCCAGTCCCCTTAAGACTGCAAGACGTCTGTTAAGCGATCTAAACGGCCACGAATACTGCCATCGATCACCAAATCACCTGCGCGGACGACCACACCAGCAATAACAGACTTATCAATTTTGCAATTCAGCTTAACTTTGCGTGACAGACGTTTTTCCATCGCTGCAGAAATTTTAGCCAGCTGTTGTTCACTCAGTTCGGCCGCAGAAATCACTTCAACATCAACGGTTGATTCAAGTGACGCACGCAATTGAATAAATTGCTGCAAAACTTCAGGTAACGCCAATAAGCGACCGTTTTCTGCCATAACACGAATAAAGTTCTGAGCATGTTCATCAACCTGTTCACCGCAAATTGCGATAAAGGCATTGGCTAATGTTTCCGATGCCAATGAACCGGAAAGCAGCTCACCAACTTGCTCATTACGAGTCACTTCAGCTGTGAACACCAGCATATTCTGCCATTGTTCTAGCGATTGTTTTTCCACAGCAAAGTCAAAAGCTGCTTTGGCGTAGGGGCGAGCTACAGTAGCGAATTCAGACATGCCCCTCCCTCCTTACAGTTCAGCAACCAGTTTATCAACGATGTCGCTGTTAGCAGCTTCATCCACGGAACGTTCGATGATTTTCTCGGCACCTATGATAGCCAACATAGCGACCTGCTTACGCAACTCTTCCCGAGCACGCTTACGTTCGGCATCAATTTCTGCCTGAGCTTGCGCTACGATTCTGTTACGTTCCTGCTCAGCTTCCGCTTTTGCATCATCAAGGATCTGGGCTTTTTGTTTATTAGCCTGTTCGATGATGACCTGAGCTTCCGCTTTCGCTTTCTTCATTTGGTCGGTCGCATTGGCTTGCGCTAAGTCCAGGTCCTTTTTGGCGCGTTCCGCAGAAGATAAACCGTCAGCAATTTCTTTTTGACGCTTTTCAATGGCCGCCATGATTGGTGGCCATACAAACTTCATACAGAACATAACAAACAGGACAAACGCAATGGCCTGGCCGAGGATTGTTGCATTAAGATTCACAGCACAATACCTCTTTTTAAATTAATGAGTTGACGTAGTTTCGGATTTTTTCTGCAAACTACGCGACAGCAAACATTACGTACAAGCCAAGGCCCACAGCAATCATCGGAATGGCGTCAACCAACCCCATAACGATAAAGAACTGTGTACGCAGAAGAGGGATTAAATCCGGCTGACGAGCAGCGCCTTCCAAAAATTTACCTCCGAGGATGCCGATACCGATCGCAGCACCGATTGCCGCCAGACCCATCATTACAGCGGCAGCCATGTACAGCAGATCCATATTCAGGTTTTCCATGACAGTCTCCAGTTTGTTTCAGTTAAAACACAGTTATTGTGGTAAAAATTAATGTTCTTCAGATGCCATCGACAAATAAACAATCGTCAGAACCATGAAAATAAAGGCTTGTAACGTAATAATCAGTATGTGGAAGATAGCCCAAGGCAGGCTGAGCATCCACTGCGACCACCACGGTAACAGACCAGCTATAAGAATAAAGATCAATTCACCTGCATACATGTTACCAAACAGTCGCAGACCGAGTGATACCGGTTTTGAAAGCAGGCTAACCCCTTCCAGAATTAAGTTAACTGGAATAAACAATGGATGATTAAAAGGCTGTAAAGTCAGCTCTTTTGTAAAACCACCAACTCCTTTCATCTTAATGCTGTAGTAGAGGATGAGGACAAAGACACCAATAGCCATCGACAAAGTAATACTGACATCTGCTGTTGGTACAACACGCAGAGCAGGTAAGCCGAAGACATGTTCACCGATATAAGGGAGAAAATCGATTGGCAGTAAGTCCATCACGTTCATTAATAACACCCAGACGAACACGGTCAGTGCCAAAGGGGCAATAACTTTGCTCTTGCCGTGATACATATCACGAACACTGTTATCAACAAAACCCATGATTAATTCTATAGCAGTCTGAAGTTTGCCAGGTACGCCACTGGTGGCATTAACCGCAACCTTTCTGAATACATACAGAAATAAAATCCCTAATACGACTGAGAAAAAAAGCGAGTCAATGTTCAACGTCCAGAACGTTGCAGAACCACCAGAGTTGGGATCGACCAACTCGAAGGTACGTAGGTCCAACTGAAGGTTATTCAGGTGGTGGCCTATGTAGTCCCTTGCAGTTGAAACTTCTCCTGATGCAGACATGATGCCTCTTACCCTCTTGTTGTTGAAAACCTAACCGTTTATCACAGCTGGTGCGATGATCTGCACAACCAGCACCGCTAAATAAGTCAAACCCAGTGGTGCAAACGCCGCTTTAAACACACCTAAAGCAACAACCAGAACAGCTATTGCAATAATAACCTTCAACCCTTCGCCAACAGCGAAAGACCATGCAACACGTACAGGAACACCTTCTTCTTTTGCTTTCTGAAAACCGGCAAATAGCATAAAAATGGCATTAGGTAACCAACATGCTAATCCACCAGCAAAAGCAGAAGTGCCCCATTCTATACTTTTGGTACAAAAAGCCACACTGAGAACAACAAAAGTCATTAACTGCAAAAAAAGCAGTTTCAGTGCAATTCTACCGCTGTAAAGGGATACAGACATGACTTTTGTTTTCTCCCCTTGCATATCAGGTTTTGCTAAATGTTGTATAAAACTGCCTTTGCTTAAGTGTGTCAAGTGACAAAAACGTGCAAATTATACGGGCAGCCAAAATGAATTCAATCCATAAGTAGCGAAAAGGTGAACAATTATTTAAATTTTTTACTTCGGCGCCAGATTGTAAGCTAATTATTGTGCTGATTTCTTATCTCTAATAATTTCATGTTCTCAAACTTAAATGTGATTTAAATCACATAAAATTTTCATTTGTTAGTTATATTTAACATTCACCGGGAATATAAATAGAAAACATTAACAATTAAATCAATAAGTTAATTTAAATTAATAGGAAAAGGTTATTATATTATTGACTTAAATTACCAAGCTAATTTTTAGCTGCTTTAAAAAAGCGAATCTGATGAAAAAACGCTTTATCTGATTTTTAAAGTCCCAACTATCTTAATATCAAGATAACGTTATTTTTATGTAATAACGCGGTAAATCAAAGCTGAAACGAGACAAATCATAATTGACGATGTTAACCACAGTATATTGTGCTCAACATCACTAATTATTTATAACTTTATTGACAAATAACAAACTTAGTTTGATTTAAGGATCACCAGATGGCGTTGCCCTTCCAGTTCAGGAACATCTAACTGAATAACTGAATCAACAACAATTCCGGAAGGTAACATGGCAAATTCTTCCTCAGGGAGCACACCTTTAAGCGCGTAGAATCGTCCATGAACAGACTCAGGCAAATGGCAACACCAAGAGACCATATCCTGTAATGAGGCAAAAGCACGGCTGATAACACCATCAAAAAGCGGCTCAGAAGAGTACGTTTCAACCCGGCTTTGCACTGGTTCTATATTCTCCAAACCAAGTTCATGTTGAACCTGGCGTAAAAATCTGACTCTTTTACCTAAACTATCCAACAATGTGAAATGAGAATCTGGACGAACAATAGCTAATGGGATCCCTGGCAACCCCGGACCTGTGCCTACGTCTATAAAACGATGACCTTGCAGATAAGGGCTGACAACAATGCTATCCATAATATGACGTACCAGCATTTGCTCTGGCTCACGGACAGACGTGAGATTATAGGCTTTATTCCATTTGTTGAGCATATCAACATAAGCCATGAGCTGCTGTTTTTGCTGTTGTGAAAGCTCCATTCCTGCTTTAGTCAGCAGAAACTCCAGTTTATTAAGCACAATAAAAATCCTCTCAGGCACTACGGCGCAGTAAGCCTTGTTTTTTCAGCCATACAAGTAAAATTGAAATTGCAGCAGGTGTTACCCCTGAAATGCGTGAAGCCTGACCAATTGAGTTTGGCTTGTGATCATTGAGTTTAGCGACAACTTCATTAGAAAGACCGCTAACTTGACGGTAATCAAGATCAATCGGTAATGACGTGTTTTCATTACGCAATTGTTTTTCAATTTCTTCCTGTTGACGAGCAATATACCCTTCATATTTGACCTGAATTTCAACCTGATCAGCTGCCTGTGGTTCTTTAAGACCAGGTGAAAACAATGATAATGAAGTTAGTATTTCATAATTCATTTCAGGGCGACGCAATAGATCTTCGCCATTAACTTCTTTCGATAATGGCATTTTTAATATGTTGTTGATATCACCAAGATTATTTGAATGAGGATGAATCCAAATATTACGCAAACGCTGGCGTTCCAGCTCGATCATCTCCACCTTACGGCAGTAATGTTCCCAGCGGTAATCATCCACCAATCCTAATTCGTGGCCCTTTTCTGTCAGACGAAGGTCAGCATTATCTTCACGTAACATCAGGCGATATTCAGCCCGGGAAGTAAACATACGGTATGGTTCTTTAGTGCCCAGAGTACATAAATCATCAACCAGAACACCAATATAAGCTTGATCACGACGAGGGAACCACCCTTCTTCTTCAGAAGCGTAACGGGCTGCGTTAAGCCCGGCCAAAAGTCCTTGAGCGGCAGCTTCTTCATAACCGGTCGTACCATTAATTTGCCCGGCAAAGAATAAGCCGTGGATGAATTTACTTTCCAGTGTCTGTTTCAGATCTCTTGGATCAAAGAAGTCATATTCTATTGCATAACCTGGGCGAACAATGCAAGCATTTTCCATCCCTTTCATGGAATGAACAATTTGCATCTGTACATCAAATGGCAAGCTGGTAGAAATACCATTTGGATAAATTTCATTACTGGTCAGTCCTTCTGGTTCAAGAAAGATCTGATGAGCATTGCGATCCGCAAAACGCATGACTTTATCTTCGATCGAAGGGCAGTAACGTGGGCCGATCCCTTCAATGATCCCTGCATACATTGGGCTGCGATCTAAATTATTGCGGATCACATCGTGTGTTTTTTCATTGGTATGAGTGATATAGCATGGCATCTGTTGTGGATGCTGCCCCACATTTCCAAGAAAAGAGAATACAGGTGTTGGATTATCACCTAGTTGTTGTGTTAGCTGACTAAAATCAATAGTTCTGGCATCAATACGTGGCGGCGTACCTGTTTTTAATCTGTTCACACGTAAAGGCAAATCACGTAAACGCTGTGCTAATGAGATCGCAGGAGGATCACCAGCCCTTCCTCCACTGTAATTTTCCAGACCGATATGGATTTTACCGTCAAGGAATGTACCTACTGTCAGAACAATTGATTTGGCCCTGAATTTAAGTCCCATACGAGTTACTACACCAGTGACCGTATCGTTTTCAACAATGAGATCTTCTACGGGTTGTTGGAAAATCATTAAGTTAGCTTGATTTTCTAATGCTGTTCGTATGGCTTGACGGTAAAGAACCCTGTCGGCTTGAGCACGTGTTGCGCGGACAGCGGGTCCTTTACTGGCATTTAAGGTTCTAAACTGAATACCAGCTTGATCAGTGGCTTTAGCCATTAAGCCACCTAGAGCATCAATTTCTTTAACCAGATGTCCTTTACCGATCCCACCGATGGCTGGGTTACATGACATTTGGCCCAAAGTATCAATATTGTGAGTTAGTAATAAGGTTTGACGGCCCATACGAGCAGCTGCCATAGCAGCTTCAGTACCGGCGTGACCACCACCGATAATGATGACGTCAAATTGCTCTGGATAAAACATGGTGATGAACCTTCAGTTATAAGAATGCTTAGTGTTGCATTAAGGGAAGAGAATTCTACTCAAGTTTAGGCGATAGACCAAGTAGGCAAGATCGCCGGTAATTAAAAGAAGATCTTTTTTATTTAAAGATCTCTTTATTAGATCTTTTATTAGGATCATGATCTTTTGTGGATAAGTTATTTTTACTTAGAAAGATCATAACATTGCAAAGGATCATTTACTGTGAATGATCCGTGATCCTACCCGGTATAAACTGGGATCTAAACAGCAAGTTATTCACAATGCATAATTGCATTGATAGTTATACTATGGATAACTACGGGTTAACCCCGGCTTTTTATATGAGTTATCCACAATCGTTCGCTGTTTTTTTGTTCAAATCAGAGTGACTTTGACCAAATTTTAACCCATTCTTCTGCGGGATCTTCGGGGATCTCATGTTGTTGGATATCAATTTCCAGACGATCGCCGAGGCGTTTGGCTCCATTTTCCACCAATAATTGATCAAGCGATCTTATCGCTCCACAGAAAGTATCGTATTCAGAACTGCCAATACCAACAGCACCAAATGTTACTTTGCTGAGATCAGGTTTTTGTTTAGAAATTTCTTCTGCCAGTGGTTGTATATTTTCTGGTAATTCCCCTGCCCCATGTGTGGATGTGACTACCAACCAAATTCCTTCCTGAGGAAGTTCATCAAGAGAGGGGCCATGCAGCATTTCGGTGGAAAAACCAGCATCTTCCAGAATTTCAGCCATATGTTCAGCTACGTATTCAGCACTGCCCATAGTGCTGCCGCTGATTAAGGTAATAGTGGCCATAGTGATCCCTACAGATTTTAAGAGTGGCTATTGTACGCTGTGAATCTGTTGGGATCTACCTGTGGATAATGTGGTTATAACAAATTTTATCTTATGGCTTGATTGTTCGCATAATCGGGTTTTGCAAGGAGATCAGGGTTTCTGTTGATTGGATCTCATCGATAGTCTGTATTTTGTTGATAAGTACATCTTGAAGAGATTCAATTGAGCGGCACATAACTTTAGTAAAGATGCTGTAGTGACCTGTTGTGTAGTAGACTTCAACGACTTCATTCAGGTTACTTAATTTTTTTAGGGCTGATGGGTAATCTTTAGCGCTTTTAAGAATAATGCCAATAAAGCAACAAACATCATAACCAAGTTGTTTAGTACTGATATCTACTCTGGTTCCGGTGATGATCCCTGCTTGCTTCATTTTTTCTACACGAACATGAATGGTCCCTGGGCTGACGGCAAATTTCTTTGCCAATTCGGCATAAGGTGTACGTGCGTTGTCCATTAAAGCGTGAAGTATGTCACGGTCCAGATTATCGATCTGATAAATTTCTGCCATTTCTAGCTCCATTTTTTATCGAATTTTCATTTTTTCTATATTAAAAATGAATTTTATAAAGCATAAAGACTATTTTTATTAAAGTATATTGAATTTATACCTCATTCTATTGCTTAATGTTTTCAACAGGACATCAGGGCTACCTAAAAATTTGAGAATAATATTATGAAAAAGTCATTTATTGAGAAGCAGCAACAAATTAGTTTCGTGAAATCTTTCTTTTCCCGCTTGCTGGAAAGCAAGCTGGGTCTGATTGAAGTACAAGGGCCAATCCTAAGTTGTTTGGGTGATGGTATTCAGGATAACTTGTCCGGCCATGAAAAGGCGGTTCAGGTGAAAGTGAAAACGTTACCGGATTCAACTTTCGAAGTAGTGCATTCACTGGCTAAATGGAAACGTAAGACACTGGGTCGTTTTGATTTTCAGCCGGAGCAAGGGCTTTACACTCACATGAAAGCATTGCGTCCGGACGAGGATCGCTTAACACCAATCCACTCTGTTTATGTTGATCAATGGGATTGGGAAAAAGTGATGGGAGATGGGCAGCGTTCACTTGCTTATCTAAAACAGACAGTAGGCAAAATTTACGAAGCAATAAAAGAAACAGAAAAAGCTGTCAGCAAAGAGTTTGGTCTGGCACCGTTCCTGCCAGATCAAATTCACTTCGTTCACAGTGAAACACTTCTGAGCCGTTATCCGGATCTGGATGCAAAAGGTCGCGAACGTGCTATTGCTAAAGAATTGGGTGCTGTTTTCCTCATTGGTATTGGTGCGAAATTATCTGATGGTCAGGCACATGATGTTCGTGCACCGGATTATGACGACTGGACGACGCCAAACAGTGATGGTTTTGCTGGTCTGAACGGCGACATTATTGTCTGGAACCCTGTATTGGAGGATGCTTTTGAGATCTCTTCTATGGGTATCCGTGTTGATGCAGAAGCACTGGAGCGCCAATTGACGCTGACAGGTGATGAAGAGCGCTTGCAATATGATTGGCATCAAGCGTTACTCAACGGCGATATGCCACAGTCGATTGGCGGAGGTATCGGTCAATCTCGCTTGGTGATGTTACTGCTGCAAATGAAACATATCGGTCAGGTTCAATGCAGCATATGGTCACCTGAAGTACGCGAAACTGTAGAAGGCATGCTCTGATTCAACTCAGTGACGCCATTTTCGCAGTAAACGGTTTTTAAGTCCGGTATCAAAACGCCAGATATGATCGAATATCCGCATAATACCGGGCTTACCATATTGGGACATGGAGACCGCATGGAAGCGGTGTTGCTGATGCTGTTGCAGATTTTTTATCTGATGGATTAGTGAGTCCGGTAAACGCTGGGCAATGAAATCTGAAATAACAACAGCATCAGCATCTTTCCAACATTGCTCTTTCATTTTTTCTATTGTGCTTGCCAGACAGAAAGCTAAATCTGTTCCTCCTCTAAAAGTCTGGCTGAGAAAACGAATAGCTTGCTCCAAGCCATCTGGTGAAGATAGTTCATAGTGCACAATTTCTGTAGCAAATAATATAATGTGACAGTTACGATTATCTGCTAGTGCAATGCGTAACAGTGCCAGACAAAAAGCTTTGGCGCATTTTTCATTGAATCCTCCCATAGAGCCGGAAGTATCTACACAGACAATAAATGGTCCTCTTGGCTTTTCCTCCTGATTATAATGAGTGACTGGTCGTAATGTTGTTTTCTGTTGCCAGCTATCGCCTTGTAAGCGATAGGTCAATAAGCGCTTTTCCACCAATCTGCGATAAAATTCATATTCCAGATCTTCAATTCCCAATATTGCCAGTTCTGTTGGTAACAGGCGTAAAATATCATCACTTTGCCCTATGCCATTTACCTGTTCAGGAACGGTATCAGGTGTCCGTTCAATAGTAGTACATAGTTCGAGAAGATGGCTTTCCTGTTGTTTTGATTTTGCAGATTGGCTACGACCAAGTAATTGAGCCAGTTTTTCCAGTTCTGGTTGTTGTTGAAGAAATTCACTATAGCGAATCAATAACTGTTCATCATTTCGGGAATGGTTTAACTGACTTTTACTCATATCCCATAACCGTCCCGCCGCCCTGTCATTTTCACTGAAAACAGGATCAAGATTACCGCTTAATGTTAGCCGTTGTTGTAATTCTGCCAGTAATTGCTCTTTTTCTTGTTCCAGTAATTTCTTGTGGAAAGTTGTGGTTTGCAGAATCAAATTGAGTCTCCATCGTTGGATAAACAGGATTTGTAATGCATTTGAATGCTCGGTAGTACCGGTTACCAATTTCTGTGCTTCTTCAATAAAAGGGGATTTAATTTGGTTCAGTATTTCCAGAATATCGGGAAGTTTAAGATAAAAATTATCGGTGCTGGTAGACAGTAATTGTTGGTATAACTGAAATTCTTCTGCCAGAGGGGCAGGAATCATTGCTTCTTTAATTCTTTGTTGTAAATCTTGTTTCCAACCGGGAATGTCTTTCAGTAGTGCTCGTTTTAAACGAGGATATTTTTCAAAAAAGATAGCTAACTGGGGTGAAGCCAGAAGAGTTAATATGACTTCTTCTATCAGTTTTCCTTCGTTTACTGATAATAAAAGATCAAGAGTTGTTAGGCTAATCATTTAGTTAGCTACTCATTTTTATTTTCAGCTGGTTGATTTTATCCGTCAATTGGATAAAACTTTGTTCTATTGCAGCAAACCAATGGTTTTCAATGAATAGACATGGCTGATGCTGACTAAATAATTGGCGTTGATGGTGAATATCTTGATTAATTTTTTCCAGTTTTTCCAACCACTCGCTGTTTTTTTCGTTTTGTTGATGCTGACTATCGGGTAAATATAAAGTAGAGGAACGACGGCTAATATCAAAAATCTCTGGTTGGTGTGCTGAGTTAATTTCGGCGGTTATATCTTGTGGAAAACCGATACCATTTAGGCGGGCTGGTAAACTTCCACCTTTATTTATCCAGGTATTTAGTATTTTTTTTTCCATTTCAATAAAATTGACTTGAATATCATGGATATGAAGAGGTGTATGCAGGAACAAAGTCAATTTTTCTTCATTGATGTGATCGGGTAGAGAATATTGTATTTTGCGTCCAAACA
This sequence comes from Photorhabdus thracensis, assembly GCF_001010285.1. Classification (GTDB taxonomy): domain Bacteria; phylum Pseudomonadota; class Gammaproteobacteria; order Enterobacterales; family Enterobacteriaceae; genus Photorhabdus; species Photorhabdus temperata. The sequence goes on from NZ_CP011104.1 coordinate 1,922,573, forward strand.
AACCTGTTTGTTTTTCCAGGTACAACGCCTGCTGATTGTTTTTATCCTGGCGGGCTTGAATCCATTGGTGATAAAGTGAATCAATTTGCTGAGATGATATTCTTTGCTGATATGCTTGTTCGATCATGAGAGTATTCAGATATTGAGGTAATAATTTGAAAGAGTGAAGATCATACCACAGACAATCTTTCAACAATATTAAATCAAGTGGCGATATTTCTCTTCTGCCATTGAAGAAAGCGCTGGCTTGTAATAAATGAATTGCTTTCTTCCAGCGTCGGTCTGAAACATAAGATGAATGTTCTGTAGAATCAAGTTGCTGACGTAGATGATAGATAATATCAAAACAATTCTCTGGTAGGATTATTTCATTAATCTCTTTTTGCCATTGATGAAATTCTTCACTTGTTATCTGAATATTTGCTGGGACAGGGTTATCATTTTCATTTTTTTGGTTAGTAAGTAATGCCCGGAAGTTCTGTTTTTCTTGAATTTTATCCAACCAAATACGGATTAGCATTCGGTCATAAAGAGCCTCAAGGCTGCTATCTGCTTCAGGTAATTCATTGGATGCTGTTATCAGTAATCGCATCGGAATTTTCTCTTCTGTATCCCCATTCCTGAATTTTCTTTCGTTAATTGCTGTCAGCAAGGTATTGAGAATTGCCGGGCCAGCTTTCCATATTTCATCGAGAAAGACAATTTCAGTTTCAGGTAAATAGCCGGTGGTCAGTCGCTGATAACGTCCTTCTTCTTTCAATGCCTGAATAGAAAGAGGACCGAAAATTTCTTCGGGAGTGGAGAAACGGGTCATCAGATACTCAAATGCTCTGGCATCACGAAACGCAAATTTTAATCGGCGGGCTATCAGACTTTTTGCGATCCCTGGGGGACCAAGCAGAAAAACACTTTCCCCGCACAGTGCAGCTAGCAGGCATAAACGAATCGTCTGCTGTCTTTCATACAGACCGCTCTCCAGATAGTTACTTAAACAAGCTATTTTTTCCGCTAGTTGCATAATTCGTACCAATATTATCTGTTGGGATAAATAAAATCTAATCACTTTTCTTCATAGATTTTAATCATCATTTATTGATGAATACTATATTTACCTTAAAAATCGATTCAGCGTCAAATATTCAATAAGTTAACGTTTATTTTTGGTTTTTTTATTGTCGAAACGTTATCGATAACGATCACACTTTTGTATTATTAATGTTGCATTTTAAATGTTACTTTCTATATTACTTTAATAGCGAAACGTTTCGCTAGTGGAATAAAAAAATGAAAAAAGGTGTATTACTTAATTCTGAAATTTCAGCCGTAATTTCTCGGCTGGGGCACACTGACCAGATTACAATTGGTGACATTGGGTTACCAATTCCTTCTTCAGCCCAGCGGATTGATTTAGCGCTAACCCAGGGGATCCCTAGTTTTATATCCGTTCTTAATGTCGTGACACAGGAAATGCAGGTTGAAGCTGCATTTTTAGCAGAGGAGATCATTATCTATAATCCTTTGATACATAAATTAATATTATCTCAGATTAAGGAACTGGAGGAACAACAAGGGAATTCAATTATTGTGGAATATATCAGTCATAATATATTGAAAGAGAAGATGAAATATAGCCGAGCGATGATTCGTACTGGAGAGAATTCTCCTTATGCTAATATCATCCTTTGTTCTGGTGTGACTTTCTGAGGTGGTTATGCGACCTGCACTGGAACTAAAAGGAATTAGTAAATCTTTTCCTGGTGTTAAAGCATTATCTGGCGCGGCACTACGTGTTTATCCGGGTAAAGTTATGGCATTGGTAGGGGAGAATGGTGCAGGTAAATCCACGATGATGAAAGTGTTGACCGGAATATATACCAAAGATACAGGCACAATTCATTATTTGGGAAAAGAAGTGATTTTTTCTGATCCTAAATCTTCTCAGGACGCGGGTATTGGGATTATCCATCAAGAATTAAATCTTATTCCCCAACTGACTATTGCAGAAAATATTTTCTTGGGACGTGAATTCGTTAATAAATTTGGTGCCATTGATTGGAAAAAAATGTATCAGGAAGCCGATCGCCTTTTGAAAAAGTTGAATTTAAGTTACAGCAGTCACTGGCGAGTAGCTGAACTTTCTATCGGTGATCAGCAAATGATTGAGATTGCTAAGGTGCTGAGTTTTGAATCCAAAGTTATCATTATGGATGAACCAACTGATGCACTGACTGATACAGAAACTGAATCATTGTTTAACGTAATACGTGAACTGACATCGCAGGGGTGCGGTATTGTTTATATCTCTCATCGTCTGAAAGAAATTTTTGAAATTTGCGATGATGTTACGGTATTCCGTGATGGACAATTTATTGGTGAAAAGCCGGTAAAACAGTTAAAAGAAGAGACTCTGATTGAAATGATGGTTGGGCGAAAACTGGAAGAGCAATATCCTCGCCTAAATTTTCCTCGAGGTAAGAAGCGGCTTGAAGTTAAGCAAATTTCTGGTCCCGGTGTGACAAATGTTAGCTTTTCCCTTTATAGCGGAGAAATTCTGGGTATATCGGGGTTAATGGGGGCTGGCCGTACTGAATTAATGAAAATGATTTATGGTGCGTTGCCAAAAACTCAAGGACAAATCACTCTGGATGGGACGCCTGTTGTAACCCGTAATCCTCAGGACGGATTAGCTTGTGGGATTGTTTATATTTCAGAAGATCGGAAGTGTGATGGATTAGTTTTGGATATGTCAGTTAAAGAGAATATGTCTCTTACCGCTTTACGTTATTTTAGTAATAAATCAGGGAGCCTGAACCATAAAAAAGAGCAGCAGGCAGTCAATGACTTTATCAAGTTATTTAATATCAAAACACCTTCAATGGAGCAAACGATAGGCCTGCTTTCTGGAGGTAATCAGCAAAAAGTGGCAATTGCTCGTGGATTAATGACCAGACCAAAAATTCTTATCTTGGATGAGCCGACTCGGGGAGTCGATGTCGGTGCAAAAAAAGAAATTTATCAACTCATTAATCAGTTCAAAAAAGAGGGCTTGAGTATCATCCTTGTTTCTTCTGAAATGCCGGAAGTGATAGGAATGAGTGATCGTATTTTGGTCATGTATGAAGGTCATATCAGCGGAGAATTTTTTGCTGAACAGGCAACTCAAGAAATTTTGATGGCGGCGGCTGTTGGCAAACAATATGGAACGATTCGGGAGTAATTCAGTATGAATTCGAACATATCACCGACATCTAAGCGTTGGTTTACTAAAGAGTGGTTACTGAAGCAAAAGTCATTGATTGCGTTGTTAGTATTGATAGCCGTAGTTTCTTCTCTTAGCCCAAATTTTTTCACGTTAAATAACTTGTTTAATATTCTGCAACAGACATCAGTCAATGCCATTATGGCCGTTGGGATGACATTGGTTATTTTAACATCGGGTATTGATCTGTCTGTTGGTTCATTGCTTGCATTGACAGGCGCAGTAGCAGCTTCATTGGTTGGTATGGAAGTTAACGCGCTGGTGGCTGTAGTGGGTGCTTTGGCTTTAGGTGCTGCGATCGGTGCTTGTACAGGAATAATCATTGCTAAAGGTAAAGTACAGGCTTTTATTGCCACTTTGGTCATGATGTTACTACTTCGTGGAATAACCCGCGTCTACACTGATGGTAGCCCAATAAATACAGGATTCAGTAATAATGCGGATCTGTTTGGCTGGTTTGGTATTGGTCGTCCATTGGGAATTCCTACTCCAATATGGCTGATGTTAATAGTTTTTGTTATTGCATGGTATCTCCTGCACCACACCCGTTTAGGTCGTTATATTTATGCTCTGGGTGGTAATGAATCGGCTACCCGTTTGTCTGGTATCAGTGTCGATAAAATTAAGATTATCGTTTACGCCTTATGCGGCTTACTGACGGCATTAGCGAGTATTATTGAAGTGGCCCGTCTTTCTTCTGCTCAACCAATGGCGGGGAGTGGTTATGAATTGGATGCTATTGCTGCTGTCGTTTTGGGCGGAACCCGTCTGGCTGGTGGTAAGGGATTAATTACCGGGACTTTGACTGGTGCGCTAATCCTCGGTTTTTTAAATAATGGCTTAAATTTATTAGGTATTTCTTCTAACTACCAGATGATTGTTAAAGCAAGTGTAATATTGTTGGCTGTTCTGGTTGATAACAAAAGTAGTAAATAACCTCATCCTACAGGAAATAAAACAATGAGAATGAAGAAATTAGTCACAATTTTATCTGCTGTTGCACTAGGCGCGACTATAAGTGTAAATGCGTTAGCGAAAGATACTATCGCGTTAGTCATTTCTACACTAAATAATCCATTTTTTGTCGCTATGAAAGAGAGTGCTCAAAAAGAGGCGGATAAATTGGGTTATAGCCTAATTGTGCTGGATTCCCAAGATAACCCAGCGAAAGAATTAGCCAATGTTCAGGATTTGACGGTACGTGGTACTAAACTAATGCTGATTAACCCAACTGATTCTGATGCTGTAGGTAATGCCATTATCATAGCTAACAGTGCGAAAATTCCGGTAATTACTCTCGATCGGATAGCGAATAACGGTACGGTTGTCAGCCATATTGCTTCTGATAACCGCTTGGGTGGTAAAATAGCCGGTGATTTTATTGCTGAAAAATTAGGGAATGAAGCCAACATTATTCAGTTAGAAGGTATTACTGGTGCTTCTGCTGCCCGTGAACGTGGTGAAGGATTTAATAAAGTAGCACAAGAACATAAGTTTAATATGCTGGCTAGTCAGCCTGCTGATTTTGACCGTACCAAGGGTTTGAATGTTATGCAGAACTTACTGACAGCTCATCCGGCTATACAAGCTGTATTTGCTCAGAATGATGAGATGGCGTTGGGGGCTCTGCGTGCTTTACAGATAGCAGGTAAAAGAGATGTATTAGTTGTTGGCTTTGATGGCACGGAAGAGGGTATCAAAGCTGTTCAAGGTGGGAAATTAGGAGCGACAATCGCTCAGCGTCCTGACCAGATTGGTATCATTGGCATTCAGACAGCAGACAAGGTGCTGAAAGGCGAAAAAGTTGATGCTGTTATTCCTGTAGAACTGAAACTGGTTATTAAAAAATAAATCGGTATTACTGTGCTGTTGCTAATTGATGGTAACGGCATAATGGAAAAGGAATAGATTTAATGGGTACAGCAAAACTTGCAGTGCTTGGCAGCATTAATGCTGACCATATTTTGAATCTTGAATCGTTCCCTCGTCCGGGTGAAACGGTGATCGGGAAACAATACCAGATTGCTTTTGGTGGTAAAGGTGCTAATCAGGCGGTAGCAGCAGGTCGCAGTGGTGCTGATATTACATTTATTGCTTGTGTCGGTGAGGACGATATTGGTTCCCGTATCTGCCAGCAGTTAGCAATGGATAATATTAAAACTTCTGGCATTGAAGTTATTAAAGGGGAAACAACCGGTGTAGCATTGATTTTCGTTAATCAGCAAGGTGAAAATGTTATTGGTATCAATACGGGGGCTAATGCTGCACTGACACCGAAATATTTCTATCGCTACCAAAATATTATTGAAGAAGCGGATGCGTTATTAATGCAACTAGAGTCTCCATTAGAAACTGTACAACTTGCCGCAGAGATAGCTAAACAAAATGATACGAAAGTAATACTTAATCCGGCACCGGCACAAAAATTATCTGATCAATTGCTCTCGCTGGTGGATATCATTACTCCGAATGAAACTGAAGCTGAATACCTGACTGGAATTACAGTAAAAGATGATTTAGGTGCGGAAAAAGCGGCTCAGATATTGCATGATAAAGGTATTGCAACAGTCATTATCACATTGGGTAGCCGTGGCGTATGGTTGAGTGAAAAAGGTCAGAAAGGAGAAATTGTTCCGGGATTTAAAGTTAAAGTTGTAGATACTATTGCGGCGGGAGATACTTTCAATGGCGCGTTCGTGACAGCTTTGCTGGAAGGAAAGGCAATGTTATCTGCGGTACGGTTTGCCCACTCTGCTGCTGCAATAGCGGTAACCCGTCAGGGAGCTCAGCCTTCTGTCCCGTGGCGAAATGAAATTGATGCATTTTTAACTGAACAGGACTGACTGTGGCTACAATGAAAGATGTTGCCCGTTTTGCGGGCGTCTCCACATCAACTGTATCTCATGTTATTAACAATAACCGTTATGTCAGTGATGGTGTAAAAAAGAAAGTTAATGATGCTATTGAGCAACTAAATTATGCTCCGTCAGCACTTGCACGAAGTCTTAAAATCAAGCAGACCAAAACCATTGGTATGTTGGTAACAACCAGTAATAACCCCTTTTATGCTGAAATTGTAAGAGGGGTTGAAAGAAACTGTTATGAACGTGGTTACAGCCTTATCTTGTGTAATACAGAGGGTGATGCCAAACGGATGGATTACAGCATGGAAACGTTGCTGCAAAAGCGAGTAGATGGGCTGCTGATCATGTGTACTGAGAACCAGCACAATTCTTGTAATGTTTTACGCCGTTATCCCCCTGTACCGATGGTCATGATGGATTGGTCTCCATTTGATATTATTAGCGATGTTATTCAGGATAACTCCTTGTTGGGAGGGGAGATAGCTACCAATTACCTCATCAGCTGTGGTTTTAAGAAAATAGCCTGTATTGCAGGTCCGCAAGATAAAACGCCTGCTAGATATCGGTTGGAAGGATATAAAAAGGCAATGGCAGACGCTGGCCTTGTTATACCTGAAGGGTATGAAATTTATAGTGATTTTGAATTTTCTGGTGGTTTTGAATCAATGCAAAAATTGCTGCAACATCCAGAACTACCTGAAGCTGTTTTTGCTGGCAATGATGCAATGGCTGTTGGCGCTTATCAGGCTCTTTATCAAGCAGGGCTTTCCGTGCCGGATGATATCTCTATCATTGGTTATGATGATATCGACCTGGCCCCTTATATGATCCCACCTTTAACAACCATTCATCAGCCGAAAGATGAATTAGGAAAACTGGCTGTTGATACTTTGCTTTATCGGATGGATAACCCGGAGAGTGATCCTAAGTTGTTAGTATTAACTCCAACATTGATTGAGCGTAACTCGGTTTCCCGTTCTTAAGTATTCTGTTTCTTATTTCTTGATCATATTATCGCCATCTTCCTTATGTAATAACAGGAAGGTGGAAGACGAGAGTAAAGTAATTATTCCCACTGTAATAAAAGTGTTGTGGAAGTTATCAACGGTTGTTCCATAAGGCATGGACTCATAGAAACGGAGAATAGCTGCACTCGCTGCAACACCGAAGCTAATAGACAACTGCTGAGTTACCGCTAATAAACTATTTCCTGAGCTGGCATTATTATCGGTCAGATCAGCCAGAGTAATGGTATTCATTGAAGTAAATTGAATGGACACGGCCATACCTAGTAAAAATAGTGGGATAACTAAAAGAACGGCGGACATTTCTGGTGATTGCAGTGAAAATTGAGAAATTATTAATCCGATAATGACGGTTATGCTAACCAGAGTCTTACGATAACTAAAGCGAGTCAATACATTTGTTACAAAAGACTTGGCTATAATAGAACCGATAGCTGTTGGTGCCATCATCATTCCTGCAATGACTGCTGAATAACCAAATCCAATTTGTAGCATCAGAGGCATCAGAAAAGGAATACACCCAGTTCCCAGGCGCGTAGCAATATTACCGATAATACCGATAGAAAATGTGCGAGTACGGAATAACTTCAGACTGATAAGTGGTTGAGGGTGTTTTTTGGCATGCATCAGGTAACCAAATAGTGTAATAAAACCACCGACCATAACTGTGAAAGGTATATATCCTGGTAACGAACTCTCTCCTAGTAAATCCAAACTAACGGAAACCATGACTAAACTCAGTCCAAAAAGTATGAAACCAAAAAAATCGAATGAACGCTTTGGCATTGTGAAATTAGGCATATGTTTTTTAGCATAAATAATCCCCAATAAACCAATTGGAATATTGATAATAAATATCCAGTGCCAGGTAGCATAAGTGACTAATAATCCACCGAGCATAGGACCAAGAATTGGCCCTACTAACCCTGGCATGGTGACAAAATTCATAACGGGTAAAAGTTCACTGCGTGGGTATGCGCGTAATAAAGCAAGGCGGGCAACCGGCATCATCATTGCACCACCAATTCCCTGAATTACACGGGAAATAACCAGAAAAGCCAAATTACCTGACAAAGCACAGGCTAGGGAGCCTAAAGAAAATAAGGATACAGCAAAAATAAATACCCGGCGGGTACCAAAACAATCTGCTAGCCAGCCACTGACTGGAATCAGTAAAGCAACAGTCAGAGTATAGCTGACAACAGCAGATTGCATCGCCAGAGGTGAGTGTTCGAGGCTTTCAGCAATAGCGGGTAATGCTGTGTTGAGAATTGTTGCATCTAAAGCTTGCATAAAAAAAGCTATTGCAGCAATCCAGGGTAGCCCCGCCATATTACGAGCGGTTTTTACCATTAATCGTCCTGCTGTATTTATCTAACACATTACTATATAAGATCATTCATGCTCTGTTAATAACTTTTGGCAAGCGAGAAGTGCTCTGCGACTGTCACCTTTGATGATTGAATCAACAATTGTTTTATGAGCTTCCAGTTGCACAACTTTGTCGGAAATAATAGCTTCGAAATAGTTCTGATAAACTGGACGAAATAAGTTGGCAAAAGAACCTAAAAACGGATTTCCACAGGATTTATAAATGGTGTGGTGAAACTGGTAATCAATATCTATCCATTTTTCCCGGTTGAAATTTTCTTTCAGCAGATACATTTCATCTATGAGTTGTAAAAGCTGCTTCTTTTGCTCTTGTGTGGCATTTTTTGCAGCAAGAAAGCAAGTTTGTGGTTCTATTGCCAATCTCACTATATGGAAGTGTTCAATCACCTGGTCAAGATTATCACGATTCATCCACCACTTTAATAAATCCTGATCAAGGAAATTCCAGTGAATAGTTGGCATGATGCGGGTACCAATACGTGGGCGAGGTAATAGCATACCTTTGGCTGCAAGTATTTTTATCGCTTCGCGAACAGAAGTCCTGCTGACGTCGAACTGTTCAGCAAGTTCTATTTCGCCAGGGAGGATGGTTTCAGTTTTATATTCACCAGACAAAATCTGTTGTCCGATTTTTTCAGCTAAAAGATAAGAAAGGTTTTTCTGGGAAGCTTTTCTTTGTTCTTTAAATTGCATAGTAGATTTGAACCTTTTCCCGCATTTATCCATTTATACTACTTTAGTTTGGGAATAATTACTGTCGATGACATCCGTTTTTGTGTAAAAAAAACCCAAAAACACACATTTTGTTGAAAAAAAATGCGAATGACAGTTTTTTTTAAATAAATGCTTGCCAGCGCCGAAGAACTCCCTATAATGCGCCACCACTGACCGACACAACGCTGACAAAACGTGTGAGGCCAGGCAGAGCAAAGCAAATAAGCGCTTGACTCTGCGGGCGAAAAGCGTAGTATACGCAGCCCGGCTGAACGAGAATATTACTTTTTATTTCAGCCTGCTCTTTAACAATTAATCAGACAATCTGTGTGGGCACTCACAAGACGGTATCACAAAAGAATACACTAAAGTCTTAAAGAGTGAACAACAGTTAATTCATAACGAATGAACAGTCAGTTTCTTTGAGCATCAAGCTTTTAATCGAAGAGTTTGATCATGGCTCAGATTGAACGCTGGCGGCAGGCCTAACACATGCAAGTCGAGCGGTAACAGGAAAATGCTTGCATTTTTGCTGACGAGCGGCGGACGGGTGAGTAATGTCTGGGGATCTGCCCGAGGGCGGGGGATAACCACTGGAAACGGTGGCTAATACCGCATAATGTCGCAAGACCAAAGTGGGGGACCTGAAAGGGCCTCACGCCCGCGGATGAACCCAGATGGGATTAGCTGGTAGGTAGGGTAATGGCCTACCTAGGCGACGATCCCTAGCTGGTCTGAGAGGATGACCAGCCACACTGGGACTGAGACACGGCCCAGACTCCTACGGGAGGCAGCAGTGGGGAATATTGCACAATGGGCGCAAGCCTGATGCAGCCATGCCGCGTGTATGAAGAAGGCCTTCGGGTTGTAAAGTACTTTCAGCGGGGAGGAAGGATATCGCTTGAACAGAGCGGTATATTGACGTTACCCGCAGAAGAAGCACCGGCTAACTCCGTGCCAGCAGCCGCGGTAATACGGAGGGTGCAAGCGTTAATCGGAATGACTGGGCGTAAAGCGCACGCAGGCGGTCAATTAAGTTAGATGTGAAATCCCCGGGCTTAACCTGGGAACGGCATCTAAGACTGGTTGGCTAGAGTCTCGTAGAGGGGGGTAGAATTCCATGTGTAGCGGTGAAATGCGTAGAGATGTGGAGGAATACCGGTGGCGAAGGCGGCCCCCTGGACGAAGACTGACGCTCAGGTGCGAAAGCGTGGGGAGCAAACAGGATTAGATACCCTGGTAGTCCACGCGGTAAACGATGTCGATTTGGAGGTTGTTCCCTAAGAGGAGTGGCTTCCGGAGCTAACGCGTTAAATCGACCGCCTGGGGAGTACGGCCGCAAGGTTAAAACTCAAATGAATTGACGGGGGCCCGCACAAGCGGTGGAGCATGTGGTTTAATTCGATGCAACGCGAAGAACCTTACCTACTCTTGACATCCTCAGAATTTGCTGGAGACAGCGAAGTGCCTTCGGGAACTGAGAGACAGGTGCTGCATGGCTGTCGTCAGCTCGTGTTGTGAAATGTTGGGTTAAGTCCCGCAACGAGCGCAACCCTTATCCTTTGTTGCCAGCACGTAATGGTGGGAACTCAAAGGAGACTGCCGGTGATAAACCGGAGGAAGGTGGGGATGACGTCAAGTCATCATGGCCCTTACGAGTAGGGCTACACACGTGCTACAATGGCGGATACAAAGTGAAGCGACCTCGCGAGAGCAAGCGGAACACATAAAGTCTGTCGTAGTCCGGATTGGAGTCTGCAACTCGACTCCATGAAGTCGGAATCGCTAGTAATCGTAGATCAGAATGCTACGGTGAATACGTTCCCGGGCCTTGTACACACCGCCCGTCACACCATGGGAGTGGGTTGCAAAAGAAGTCGGTAGCTTAACCGTTTGGAGGGCGCTGACCACTTTGTGATTCATGACTGGGGTGAAGTCGTAACAAGGTAACCGTAGGGGAACCTGCGGTTGGATCACCTCCTTACCTGAGATGCAGTTGAGTGCAGTGCTCACACAGATTGTCTGATGAAAGTCGAGCAAGACGCGTCTGCGAAGCCGGCCATTGTGTCCCCTTCGTCTAGAGGCCTAGGACACCGCCCTTTCACGGCGGTAACAGGGGTTCGAATCCCCTAGGGGACGCCACTTGCGGTGATGACGGGTGAAAGCCGTCGTCGTGTTATCGTTAAGCGGATTTCTGATGAAGTCGGTTTAACGATAAATGCTCTTTAACAATCTGGAACAAGCTGAAAATTGAAACCGTCGATAATATCACCGAGGTATTATCGACCAGTCTCTCAACAATCGGCAATCCGAGACATTTTCGGGTTGTGAGGTTAAGCGACTAAGCGTACACGGTGGATGCCTAGGCAGTCAGAGGCGATGAAGGACGTGCTAATCTGCGAAAAGCGTCGGTAAGCTGATATGAAGCGTAATAGCCGGCGATGTCCGAATGGGGAAACCCAGTGCAATCCGTTGCACTATCGTTTGATGAATTCATAGTCAAACGAGGCGAACCGGGGGAACTGAAACATCTCAGTACCCCGAGGAAAAGAAATCAACCGAGATTCCCCCAGTAGCGGCGAGCGAACGGGGAGCAGCCCAGAGTCTGAATCAGCGGGTGTGTTAGTGGAAGCGTCTGGAAAGTCGCACAGTAAAGGGTGAGAGTCCCGTACACCAAAACACACAAGTTGTGAACTCAACGAGTAGGGCGGGACACGTGGTATCCTGTCTGAATATGGGGGGCCCATCCTCCAAGGCTAAATACTCCTGACTGACCGATAGTGAACCAGTACCGTGAGGGAAAGGCGAAAAGAACCCCGGCGAGGGGAGTGAAAGAGAACCTGAAACCGTGTACGTACAAGCAGTGGGAGCTTCTATTAATAGGGGTGACTGCGTACCTTTTGTATAATGGGTCAGCGACTTATATTCTGTAGCAAGGTTAACCGTTTAGGGGAGCCGCAGGGAAACCGAGTCTTAACTGGGCGCATGAGTTGCAGGGTATAGACCCGAAACCCGGTGATCTAGCCATGGGCAGGTTGAAGGTTAGGTAACACTGACTGGAGGACCGAACCGACTAATGTTGAAAAATTAGCGGATGACTTGTGGCTGGGGGTGAAAGGCCAATCAAACCGGGAGATAGCTGGTTCTCCCCGAAAGCTATTTAGGTAGCGCCTCGTGAATTCATCTTCGGGGGTAGAGCACTGTTTCGGCTAGGGGGCCATCCCGGCTTACCAACCCGATGCAAACTGCGAATACCGAAGAATGGTATCACGGGAGACACACGGCGGGTGCTAACGTCCGTCGTGAAGAGGGAAACAACCCAGACCGCCAGCTAAGGTCCCAAAGTCATGGTTAAGTGGGAAACGAGGTGGGAAGGCTCAGACAGCCAGGATGTTGGCTTAGAAGCAGCCATCATTTAAAGAAAGCGTAATAGCTCACTGGTCGAGTCGGCCTGCGCGGAAGATGTAACGGGGCTAAACCATGCACCGAAGCTGCGGCAGCGACATGAATGTGTCGTTGGGTAGGGGAGCGTTCTGTAAGCCGGCGAAGGCGGCGTCGTGAGGCCCGCTGGAGGTATCAGAAGTGCGAATGCTGACATAAGTAACGATAAAGCGGGTGAAAAACCCGCTCGCCGGAAGACCAAGGGTTCCTGTCCAACGTTAATCGGGGCAGGGTGAGTCGACCCCTAAGGCGAGGCTGAAAAGCGTAGTCGATGGGAAACAGGTTAATATTCCTGTACTGAATGTGACTGCGAAGGGGGGACGGAGAAGGCTAGGCCATCCGGGCGACGGTCGTCCCGGTTTAAGCGTGTAGGTGGGCAGGACAGGCAAATCCGTTCTGCTGCAACACTGAGGCGTGATGACGAGCCGCTACGGCGGTGAAGTGGTTGATGCCCGGCTTCCAGGAAAAGCCTCTAAGCATCAGGTCATATTGAATCGTACCCCAAACCGACACAGGTGGTCAGGTAGAGAATACTCAGGCGCTTGAGAGAACTCGGGTGAAGGAACTAGGCAAAATGGTGCCGTAACTTCGGGAGAAGGCACGCTGGCGGTAGGTGAAGGGCCGAGCGCCCGGAGCTGAAGCCAGTCGCAGAGACCAGCTGGCTGCAACTGTTTATTAAAAACACAGCACTGTGCAAACACGAAAGTGGACGTATACGGTGTGACGCCTGCCCGGTGCTGGAAGGTTAATTGATGGGGTTAGCGCGTAAGTGCGACGCTCTTGATCGAAGCCCCAGTAAACGGCGGCCGTAACTATAACGGTCCTAAGGTAGCGAAATTCCTTGTCGGGTAAGTTCCGACCTGCACGAATGGCGTAATGATGGCCAGGCTGTCTCCACCCGAGACTCAGTGAAATTGAACTCGCTGTGAAGATGCAGTGTACCCGCGGCAAGACGGAAAGACCCCGTGAACCTTTACTATAGCTTGACACTGAACATGGAGCCTTGATGTGTAGGATAGGTGGGAGGCTTGGAAGTGTGGACGCCAGTCTGCATGGAGCCATCCTTGAAATACCACCCTTGAATGTTCGATGTTCTCACCCGGGTGCGTGATCCGCATCGGGGACAGTGTCTGGTGGGTAGTTTGACTGGGGCGGTCTCCTCCTAAAGCGTAACGGAGGAGCACGAAGGTTGGCTAATCACGGTCGGACATCGTGAGGTTAGTGCAAAGGCATAAGCCAGCTTGACTGCGAGAGTGACGGCTCGAGCAGGTACGAAAGTAGGTCTTAGTGATCCGGTGGTTCTGCATGGAAGGGCCATCGCTCAACGGATAAAAGGTACTCCGGGGATAACAGGCTGATACCGCCCAAGAGTTCATATCGACGGCGGTGTTTGGCACCTCGATGTCGGCTCATCACATCCTGGGGCTGAAGTTGGTCCCAAGGGTATGGCTGTTCGCCATTTAAAGTGGTACGCGAGCTGGGTTTAGAACGTCGTGAGACAGTTCGGTCCCTATCTGCCGTGGGCGCAGGAAGATTGAAAGGGGCTGCTCCTAGTACGAGAGGACCGGAGTGGACGCACCGCTGGTGTACGGGTTGTCATGCCAATGGCATAGCCCGGTAGCTAAGTGCGGAAGAGATAACCGCTGAAAGCATCTAAGCGGGAAACTTGCCTTGAGATGAGTCTTCCCTTGACGTAAGGTCACGGAAGGAACGTTTAAGACGAAGACGTGGATAGGCTGGGAGTGTAAGTGCAGCGATGCATTGAGCTGACCAGTACTAATGAACCGAGCGGCTTAACCTTACAACACCGAAGGTGTTTTGGTGCGAGAGATGAGAGAGAGATTCAGCTTGTTGAACAGATTGGTTCTGATGGTTGTGCGGCCCGGGGAAACGGGGGCGAGCATAACGGTCGGGATGAAATGAATTTGCCTGGCGGGGATAGCGCGGTGGTCCCACCTGACCCCATGCCGAACTCAGCAGTGAAACGCCGTAGCGCCGATGGTAGTGTGGGGTCTCCCCATGTGAGAGTAGGGAACTGCCAGGCTTGGTATTCGGTGAAGACCCTCAGCGTAAGCTGGGGGTTTTTGCGTTTTGGGGCGTTTTTCTTATTACACAGTGAAATCTGAGCTTAGAAATTCTTTTCTGATGATTAATTTAAATGTGGTTTCCTAAATAAAAAGCATATAACGGCCTGATATTTTCTTAGTACTACAGCCGTATTTCTTTTTCTCATATAGAAGGGTACTCTCGAAAATTTTTAAGTCATGCGGTTTCTCTGCGTTGTAATCATCAGAAAAAAGATGGATTTTGTTATCAGCCATATTAGCGATAACGGTAATTAAGCTGTTACTTTTGCCAGATCTGCCTTGATTACTTATCCAGGTTGCCTTAAATCCTGCATCTTTAGCTAAGGATACAATATTGTAAGCATAATGAGCTTTATCTTTGAGCTGATATAAGGTGATATTAGACAGTGAAATAGGTACAGATAATATAGTAACTGGTGCTGGAGAAATAGCGTGATTGAATATCAGCATATTTTTCTGCATTATGTCTAATGTTGGTGTTGTGACTTTATTATGTGAATCTACCATAGGTAATTTATTTCTCATATAGGCTAATAGTGTTAAGTAGCGAATTGAAATAATAAAGTTAATCATTAACCTGAGAGTAAAACAAGAACTTAACTTGGGAAATAGCTCTGAGTTCAGATGGCTTTCTAATAAAAATACCTCTCCCTAAGGAGAGGTTGAGTATAAAATCGTAACTAATGTGATTTTCCTTGTGCGATACCAAGCCCGGTTTGCGATCGAATAAATTGGGTTCTGAATTGTTCTCTTTCCTGCATACCTTGTAGTGAATTATCGGTAAGAGAAAATAGCCATGAACCGGCAAAAGCGACAATCATTGAGAATAATGCTGGATATTCATAAGGATAGATTGATTTTTCATGGTCGAGAATGCCGACCCAAATTGTTGGACCTAGAATCATCAAAACGACAGCTGTAATTAACCCCAGCCAACCTCCGATTAATGCGCCGCGGGTGGTGAGTTTGCGCCAGTACATAGACAAAAGAATAATTGGGAAATTACAGCTTGCAGCAATAGAGAATGCCAATCCAACCATAAAGGCTATGTTCTGATTCTCAAATAAAACACCTAATCCGATTGCGACAAACCCAAGTATCACAACAGTTATTTTTGACACTTTCAATTCATCGCGCTCGTTGGCTTTGCCACGCTTAATGACGTTTGCGTACAGGTCGTGTGATACTGCTGATGCTCCAGCCAGTGTCAGTCCTGCTACAACTGCCAGAATAGTGGCAAAAGCTACAGCAGAGATAAAACCAAGGAACAAATCCCCCCCAACTGCACTTGCAAGGTGAACGGCTGCCATGTTAGTACCACCGATTAGTGCACCTGTAGCATCTTTAAATGACGGGTTTGGGCTGACCAGTAAAATAGCGCCAAAACCGATGATGAACGTCAGAATGTAAAAATAACCAATGAAGCCAGTAGCATAGAAAACGCTTTTCCGTGCTTCTTTCGCATCACTTACAGTAAAGAAACGCATAATGATATGAGGTAAACCAGCGGTACCAAACATCAACGCGAGACCAAGAGAAAGAGCGGAAATCGGATCAGATACCAACCCTCCTGGGCTCATGATGGCTTCACCTCTTGAATGAACAGCAACAGCTTCTTTAAACAGCGTGTTGAAATTGAAGTTTACCGCTTTCATGACCATAAGAGCCATAAAGGTAGCGCCAGCCAGCAATAAAATGGCTTTGATAATTTGTACCCAGGTCGTTGCCAGCATGCCGCCAAACAGAACATAAAGTACCATCAGAATACCAACTAATACGACCGCAATATGGTAATTCAGGCCAAAAAGTAATTCGATAAGCTTACCTGCTCCAACCATTTGTGCAATAAGATAGAGGGCAACAACAACCAGTGAGCCAATGGCAGATAAAGTCCGGATTGGACGTTGCTGTAACCGGTAAGAAGCAACATCTGCAAAAGTGTAGCGCCCAAGATTTCTTAATCGTTCAGCAATCAGAAACAGGATAATGGGCCAGCCAATTAGAAAGCCGATAGAATAAATCAGCCCGTCGTAACCAGACGTATAGACCAGAGCGGAAATACCAAGGAATGATGCTGCGGACATAAAATCCCCCGCAATCGCCATGCCATTTTGGAAACCAGTAATGCGCCCACCCGCAGTGTAGTAGTCAGTACGGGAGCGTGTTTTCTTTGAGGCCCAGTAAGTAATATAGAGTGTGAAACCAACAAACAGGACAAACATAATAATGGCCTGAATGTTGACGGGTTGCTTTTCTACGGAGCCAGAGATTGTATCGGCCCATATGAGATTAGGAAATAGAAGTATTATTATCAGCAAAAATTTCTTCATTTTTTTACCTCGTCAAGAATTTGTGAGGTAAGACGATCGAATTCACCATTAGCTCTGATGACATACAGGCCAGTTAAGATGAATGAGATAACAATTAAGCCAATGCCAACGGGTATCCCACGGGTAATATATGAACCAGCATAAAGAGGGGTACCCAGCCATTCGGGTGCAAATGCAATGAGGAAAATAAAGCTGACATACAAAACTAATGTGATTATTGATAGCAGCCATGCAAAACGGCCTCGTTTTTCAACCAATTCTTTGAAACGAGGATTGTTCTCAATCCCTTGGTAAATGGCGTCATTCATCAGAATGTCCTCTTATATTTTTATTATATTTGTTGATTAAGCCGCCTTGCGGCGGCATGGTATGTCACGAAATACTCATTGTTTGTTTTTCTTCCAATAGTTTTTCCACTACCCCTGGATCTGCCAGTGTTGAGGTATCTCCCAGATTACTGGTATCACCGGAAGCAATTTTACGCAGGATGCGGCGCATAATTTTTCCTGAGCGGGTTTTTGGTAAAGAATCTGTCCAGTGCAGAATATCTGGTGTCGCGATCGGGCCGATTTCTTTACGCACCCAATTACGAACTTCGGTGTATAATTCTGGGGAAGGTTCTTCGCCGTGATTCAAAGTGACATAGGCATAAATTGCCTGACCTTTGATATTATGCGGAACACCGACGACAGCAGCTTCAGCAATTTTGGGATGGGAAACCAAAGCGGATTCAATTTCAGCCGTGCCCAGACGATGACCGGAGATATTCAATACATCATCAACACGGCCAGTTATCCAATAATAGCCATCTTCATCACGGCGTGCGCCATCACCACTAAAGTACATACCCTTAAAGGTAGAGAAGTAGGTTTGTTCGAAACGGTCATGATCGCCAAACAGTGAGCGTGCTTGTCCTGGCCAGGAATCAGTAATAACCAGGTTTCCTTCACAAGCACCTTCTAATTGCTCACCAAGGTTATCAACCAAGGCTGGTTGAACACCGAAGAAAGGTAGAGTTGCGGAACCTGCTTTCAGCTCAGTTGCTCCTGGCAGTGGCGTTATCATGAAGCCGCCGGTTTCTGTTTGCCACCAGGTATCAACAATCGGACATTGACTGTTACCAATTTTCTGGTAATACCATTCCCATGCTTCCGGGTTAATTGGCTCACCAACAGATCCCAGAATACGCAGAGAAGTACGTTTCGTTCCTTCAATAGCTTTGTCACCTTCAGCCATCAGGGCACGAATTGCTGTTGGTGCCGTGTACAGAATATTTACCTGATGTTTATCAACAACCTGACTTAGACGGTTAACCTCAGGATAGTTTGGTACGCCTTCGAACATCAGAGTGATAGCACCGCAGGAAAGCGGCCCGTAGAGCAGATAACTATGTCCAGTCACCCAGCCCACATCAGCTGTACACCAATAGATTTCGCCTGGATGATAGTCGAATACATATTTAAATGTTAAGGATGCATATACAAGGTAGCCACCGGTGGTGTGCAGCACGCCTTTAGGTTTACCGGTAGAGCCGGAAGTATAGAGAATAAACAGGGGATCTTCTGCGTTCACCTCTTCAACCGGGCAGTCAGCACTTACGCCTGTTGTCAACTCATGCCACCAAAGGTCGCGACCAGAGTACCAATTACCGATATTTCCAGTACGTTTAAAAACAATAACATTGGATACACTGACAACTGCTGGATTACTTAATGCGTCATCAACATTCTTTTTCAGGGGAATTGTACGTCCAGCTCTCAAACCCTCATCGGCAGTGATAACCAATTTAGTGTTCGAATCAATGATGCGACCGGATACGGCATCAGGAGAAAAACCTGCGAAAATAACAGAATGGATAGCACCAATGCGGGCACATGCTAACATGGCAATTGCCGCTTCCGGCACCATCGGCATGTAAATAGCAACAACATCACCTTTTTTAATACCAAGATTTTTCAATGCATTAGCAAACTGGCATACATCATGATGCAGTTCACGATAGGTTACGGTTTTGGACTCTGCTGGATCGTCGCCTTCCCAGATAATAGCGGTTTGATTGCCATGCTCTTTTAAATGGCGATCGAGACAGTTTGCGCTTAGATTCAGTGTTCCATCTTCAAACCAACGGATATTGACATGTCCAGGATCAAAAGAGGTATTCTTTACCTTGGTGTAAGGCTTAATCCAGTCAACAATGTTACCTTTCTCACCCCAAAATCTTTCGGGATCTTGCAGCGATAATTGATAGTCTTGTTGATATTGTTGTTTATTCATCAGAGCATGTTCTGCAATGACAGCAGAAATAGAGTGCTTCATTATTTGAGTCATATTAATATTCTCCTTGCGAATGTTAATAGTATGTCAAAACAAGGTTAACTAAAGTGTAAGGAGAATTTTTGTTTTTTTTTTGCGCGGAAGATCACGCAATAAAAAGAATATTTTTCACGTAATTGTCATTTGGTGTGGTGGGGATAATTGGGTTTAATTGCTAACCAAAAATAGTAATTTAAAATCCTAATCCAATAATAATCTTAAATATAGATAAATTGACTGATAAGCCACTGAAACACAGTTGTATGATAAAACCATAGTGAGAATATGGCATTGATAATCATTTCCAATAATATTTAATTAACTATAATGATTATCGGTCAGCCTCTGGGAAACCTTGTTCTTCAGGACGGGGATAAAAGGAGGCGGTTTTCTCGCTTTTGCATTTATGTAGTGTGTGACTCCATGAAATGCGCATATAAAGCGCGAAATATCAAAGCTGTCGGGCTGACAGTGTTAGCCCACGGAGAGAGGGTAAGCCCTGGCTCACGTCCCAGTGGGTCAGGCTCGTCTCTGTGAAGTGGGAATCCTCTTCCTTATAGGGAGAGGAGCAGTCAAGTTGTTCACAAGGTGTGGACTTTGAATCATTTTATATGACTGGAGTACATGATATGAGCTATTCATTACCTTCTCTTCCTTACTCTTATGACGCTCTGGAACCTCATTTTGATAAGCAGACGATGGAAATCCACCATACCAAGCATCATCAGACTTACATTAATAATGCCAATGGCGCTCTGGAAGCCTTCCCTGAGCTGGCAAAACTGGATGTTGATGATCTGATTCAGCAATTAGATAAGATACCTGCTGATAAACGTACTTTTGTACGTAACAATGCTGGTGGACACGCTAACCATAGCCTGTTCTGGAAGGGCTTGAAATTAGGGACAACTCTGCAAGGCCCATTAAAAGAAGCTATTGAACGTGATTTCGGTAGTGTGGATTCTTTTAAAGAGAAATTTGAGCAGGCGGCGGCGACTCGTTTTGGTTCCGGCTGGGCGTGGCTGGTACTGAAAGATGATGGCAAACTAGCGGTTGTATCTACTGCTAACCAGGACAGCCCGTTAATGGGTGAAGCTATTTCCGGTGCTTCTGGCTATCCAATTGCTGGTCTGGATGTTTGGGAACATGCCTATTACTTGCAGTATCAAAACCGTCGTCCTGACTACATTAAAGCGTTCTGGAACGTTGTTAACTGGGATGAGGCTGCAAAACGTTATCAGGACAAAGTGAAATAATTTTCTAACTCATTTTCTCTTTTCTGCTATGCCGGCTGATATTACTGCCGGCATTTTTATTGATTGGGTATTGGTTTATGATGATATCGTCGGACTGATTTCAATAAAGGAAAGTGAATTATGTATTATCCGCAGGTATATACAGGCAAAATTG
Organism: Photorhabdus thracensis; assembly: GCF_001010285.1. Lineage (GTDB taxonomy): Bacteria > Pseudomonadota > Gammaproteobacteria > Enterobacterales > Enterobacteriaceae > Photorhabdus > Photorhabdus temperata. The sequence continues at coordinate 1,943,408 of NZ_CP011104.1, forward strand.
AAATATCAGAAAAACTGTCTGCCAGTGCAATTAACAAACGGATGGTTGATGGCAGCCTGCGTCTGACTTCTCTTGGATTGGAAGGTGATGAACAGGCCGAAACCCGCGTCCATGGTGGCCCCGATCGTGCGCTTTGCCATTATCCCCGTGAACACTACGATTTCTGGAAACATCAATTTCCTGATCAGGAAGATTTCTTTATTGCTCCCGCGTTTGGCGAAAATATTTCCACAACGGGGTTGACTGAAGAGAATGTTTGTATCGGTGATATTTTCAGTTGGGGAGAGGCCATGCTTCAGGTAACTCAGCCTCGTTCACCTTGTTACAAACTCAATTCTCATTCCGGTATCAGTAATTTTTCTGCCATTATGCAGGAGAGTGGCCGCTGTGGTTGGCTTTACCGAATTATTGCAGCGGGAAATGTTAGCCCGGATGAGCCTTTTGTTCTTGTTTCCCGTAATAGTGATGTTTTGGTTAAAGAAGCGATAGCTATTGCTTTTAATATGCCATTTGATGAAGAGCAGTATCGGCGATTGATGAGTGCAGTTGGGCTGTCCGCCAGTTGGAGCCTGACGATGCAAAAGCGGGTTATGTTTGGAAAGATTGAAGATTTTAATCGCAGGTTGTTCGGGAAATAATAAAAATGTGCACGTGGTGAACGTGCACATTAGCACTGACACTACTTCCTACTTTCAGATGTTCAATCACCACTCGTTGTTGTTCCTCATTAAGTACCGAACTTTCCTACTGCTTTAGCTCGTGCAATACCAGAATGAGTGCGCTCTATCAGTAAGTCTTGTTTAAACTCTGCCATTGCAGCTATTATCTGCATGGTCACTCTCTCGGCAGAACTGGTCAGATTTACTCCTCCATGACGCTATGAAGTTGAACGAAAAATAGGTGGCACTAGGGAAAAGACACATCTCCTGCTGTACAAAAAACAGATTTAATTTAGAATTGTCCCCGTTCCCCAAACGGTCCCTAAGTCATGTGAGTGAATTTAAACGATTCCGCCAGTAATACCCGGTTATCCCGAACAATCCTGTTGAGATAGAAACTAAGATGTCCGATATCAATAATCTGCTGCGGGATCCGCAGTTTTTTTCCATGCTGCATAAACAGATGTTGCAGTTTGCTAGCTTGCAGTTGAATGATTTTCATCAGGCGGAAGACGTTGTTCAAGAGGCGTTGGAAGGGGCGATGAAGAATGCCTCTTCCTTTGCCGGACGAGCCGCCTGGAAAAGCTGGGTGTTTACGATCCTGCGCAACAAAATCTCGGACGCCTTGCGTATGCGTTATCGGCACAGCAGCGTGCAACTGACTGATGATGTTGATGAGCAAAATTTCGAAGCGCTGTTTGATGAGTCTGGTCACTGGCCACGAAACGAGCATCCTCAGCGCTGGCATTTACCGGATGAGGCGGCCGAGCAGGAGCAATTTTGGACGGTTTTCGAGCTTTGTCTGACACAGTTGCCAACGCAAAACGCACGGGCATTTATGATGCGCGAATTTATTGGTCTTGAGACTCAGGAGATCTGTCAGGAGATGGCGCTCTCTGTCAGCAACCTGAATGTGATGCTCTGGCGTGCGCGTATGCGTTTACGTGAATGTTTGTCACAACGCTGGTTTTCCCAGGAGGATAAATATGCTTAGTTGTTACCAAGCTACACGCCTGATGTCTCAGGCGCTGGATGAAAAAATCGTGCTTTCTCAACATGTTCAGCTAATGCTGCATTTGAGAATATGCGACGGGTGCCGAAACTTCAGACAACAGCTTGCCGACCTGCGCACTATCACTTCCGCATTCGCTCGTGGCGAAAATGAGAATCAAAATAAAGTAACGTAGGGAGGGGGAATCAGGTACGATGGCGGTAAATTAGGCGATCAAGCGAAAACCTCCCACCGCCATAAGTCACCAGATACAACTGAGCCGTCAGCCAGGTAGCGTGAACAGGCCAGGCATCCGGATAAACAAATATCTGAATCACCAGCGTCATCACCATTAATGCTAGCGCGGAGAAGCGTGTCGCTAATCCGACAATCAGCAGCAGCGGAAATAAGTGTTCTGCGGTCGCGGCCATGACGGCAGCAACATCGGGTGGCAGTAGAGGAAGTTTGTACTCGCTGGTAAAGAGTGACACGGAGCTATCGGTAACGCGCGGAATCCCTAATTGCCAGGGGGTGCGTGTCTCCAGAATATCTATGTTTAATCCCACCACTTTGCTTTGGCCTGACAGCCAGAATGTTGCGGCAAGGCTAATGCGCGCCAGAAGGGGAATAACATTTTCCTGCGCAATGTGTTGCCCTTTTAACGCTAACATTTTGAGTAATGCTATATTGAGTAATGCCATTTTAGCGCTCCGTGTTGCTGTATAGAGAAAGGATCAGTCCATAGTGCTGCATGCGTTGTAAAACCGACTGAGGTTCAAAAGTTGCATCCTCTCCGGCGGCGATCTCTAAGGCTTCGGTAAGACATCGACCGGACTGGAGCATGGTAATAAACTGCATTTCCGCACGGCTGAGCAACATTATTCGTACGTCGTCGTCAACGCGGCACAGTAGCATATGTTCCGGCTGGAATGGGTCCAGCAGCATCTCGTTTTCACTTTGTTGGTGTGAGGCCCATAGGCTGAAGACGGCATAATCTGAACTGAAGAGCCGTACCGAAGGATGGAGCGCCATCAGCAACTGTGCGGGATCGTCAACGGGGGCCGCTTCTGCCGTCTGTTCGGCAGGGTCCGCTGCATGCAGTGATTCGATAAACAACATTTCCAGCCGGGTGAGATCGCTCAGCCAAGGCCAGTCTGCCAACGGCTGAAATGTCGCAATCCAGTCCGGCAATTGTGCGCCATAGCTTGCCAAAACAGGAGAGGGTGGCGGTTGTTGACGTATAAACTCCGCTGCCATCGCACGAAAAAAGCACTCTCCGAGCTGGGCGAGAAGGACAGGGCAGTTTTCGGCCAGTGCGTCGATCAGCGACGCCATGACATTATTACGATAAACCGCAAAACGTACCGCTGGATCGCTATTGTTCCAGACTGTCAGCCCCTCTGGTACTGTGAGGTCGGGATCAAGAAGTGCTTGATACAGTTGTTGTTGCATTTTTCGTGCTCTCCGTAATGTAACGCTGGGCATGGCCGGCTTCGTTCAGCAACACGTCTAATGGTGGGATATTGCTGTCCCATTCGAGCAGGGTGGCGATCGGCCCCGTTTCACGCAGGGTCTCGTTATAAAGATCCCAGACAGGCTTGGTCACATGACTGTCGTGTGAATCAATCAACAGCAGGTCGTTTGCCCCATCGCGGCTTTCCGTATAGCCTGCCAGATGAATTTCACCGACACGGTGAAGTGGAAGCTCGAATAGCATCTGCCGTGGACAGCGATTATGGTTGACGCCACTGATATAGAGATTGTTCACGTCCAGCAGTAGTCCGCATCCGGTGCGGCGTATCACCTCGGAGATAAAGTCCGTCTCGCTCATGGTTGAGGCACTGAACTCGACGTAGGTGGACGGGTTTTCCAGCAGAATCGGGCGACGCAGCGCATTCTGTACCTGATCGATGTGTTCGCAGACCCGCGTCAGCGTGACGTCGGTATAAGGCAGCGGTAGCAGATCATTGAGAAATAGATCGTTGTGCGTCGACCAGGCAAGGTGTTCAGAAAAAACGGCTGGCTGGTAGCGTTCAACCAGCGCAGCAACACATTGTAAATGGGTCTGATTTAGAGGATTTTCTCCTCCGATGGACAGGCCTACACCATGAATAGAGAGCGGATAATCTTGGCGAATGGCGGTTAGTGCTTGATGAAACGGACCTCCCGCAACCAAATAATTTTCCGCGTGAATTTCGAAAAAACCAATGTCGGGTTTATCGCGCAGGATAGCGCGAAAATGCTCCGGCTTTAGCCCGACCCCTGCTCTGGTCGGAAGCCTATTTAGCATGAGACAGTCAGGAGCATCATGAGAGACGCTATGTGAGGGTAAAGAAATTGTCATCGTATGAGCTCCTGCCTGATGCCAGAATTACACTTCTTTAAATGCGTCCAGTTGACCAAAACCAGTCGGGGAGGTCGGAGACTTCATTTTTACGCAGGAACCCGCCGGTACCATTTTCCAGGCATTACCCTGATAATCCTTTTTTGAGGTACCAGCACAGGTGGTGCCTGCACCTGCTTTACAGTCGTTTTTCCCTTTCAGAGAAACGCCATAGCATTTCTCCATTTTGCTGCCGGAATCCGCCATTGCTGAAGTGCCTACCGTAATCAGTGCGCTTCCTAAGGCCAGGGCCAGTAATGCTTTTGTCGTTTGTTTAGTCATAGAACGTTCCTTTTATATTGGTGTAGAAGGTGAATTACTGCTTCGCTGAAACGAGCATTTGCTTCACTCGATTAGTCGCACCGCACATCAATTTCTTACAGTGAATATGAGAAAAAAAATGATTTTTTTATAGTTAACTGATTTTTAATGACTTATTTTTGTGAATCAGATATTGGTCTGTACAAGAAATAGGCTTTTTTAGGATGTTTTCCGTATGTTCATCGTAGTAGGCATGAAAGTGGAGTGGATTGTGATCGTCATAGTACATCGGTATCAGGGTGACAAAGAACTTCCGATTAAACCGAATAAAAATCAGGTGATTAAAAGTGGTAAAAACAACCGTTAAAACCTTATGCCATTAAAATTAAAACTAGAAGGTAAAACAACGGCCTTTAATAATGGCTTAAAATTTGCCCATCATAAAACTATCAATGGAAAATGAGAAGCAAAAATTGGTTTTGTTAATGGTTATAAATAACTTTTTATAATTATGATACACCCCCTCTTTTTATTCTCTGTTAGCCCTGTAGGAGAATGAATTCAAAAATGTTTTCACTTTTTCAAGTAACTGCCACATATACTGGCAGCAATGATTTCGTGTCACCGTTTCATGCAAGGATTGCCACAGGCGCTCAATTTTATTCAGCCAGGGGGAATAAACAGGTAAAAACAATAGGTTAAATTTAGGATGACGGGTCAGTCAATCACTGACCATCCGGCTTTTGTGAATACTATAATTATCCAAAATTAACGTGAGGGTTTCAGCATGACAATATTGGCGATCAAGTTCTTTCAATACCTTGATAAATAATTGAGAATCCTTATTTAATCCGCCAACATAAGTGATTTTCCCTGTTTGAACATTCAGGCAGCCCGCAAGGTAATGTTTTTGGTTTTTTCCTGGTGTCACGATACGTTTTTGCTGTTCTTTTAAATACCCGTCAGCACCGATTTTTGGATTTAGCTCAATATCGACTTCATCTTCATAAAAAACGGGATGTTTTTCCGAGCACGTTGACAACGCCTCGGTAATTTTCGCCATTTTTTCAGGGTATTCGGGATCGAGTAATTTAAGCGTCGGCGCTGCCCTTCGCCATTATCCAGCGATTGACGGAAGAACGGCCGGCACAAAGGGTTCTGGCGACCTGTGAGACAGACATCGCCTTGATGTAGCATCAATATGGCCATGAGTCTGCGAGCATAATTTTTATCTCGGGTGCGCAGGATAATTTTTTTCATCTGGCGTCGTTCATTGTGGGGTATCAGTGCTATGATAGGCATAACTCAGTCTGTTTAGTGGCTTGGGATTTTTTGCATATTGATCAGATCGCAAAAATTGGACTGAGTTCCCTCCAAGTGATCTACTATTTTGAAAAGTTATTTATCATGAAGAATGAAGTTACTTATTCAGAATATAAAGAGGTATATGAATGGGCTATATTAAATGGTTATGATTTTGATGATGGATGTAACGGGGCATATTATGAAGATTGTCTTCCCCCTGAACAGGATGAAGGCAGGCATCCTGTGACGAATATTAAATGGCTAGATACTGTTCTTTTTTCAAATGCATTAAGTGAGAAATTAAAACTCACTCCAGTATATTTTCAAAAAGGAAATAAAATTATTAGAAAAAAAGACAAAAGCTTAGAGGTTTTTATAAATACAAAGGCTAATGGCTATCGTTTACCTACCTTAAACGAATGGCATGTTGCAGCAAGGGGGGGGAAACCTGCCTTACGATCAGGAAGATATGGATACTATCACTCTGGGAGCAATGATTCTAAGAAGGTGGCGTGGTATCCAGAGTTTAATACAAATAATTTTGGAACACAGGTTGTAGGTAAGTTATCTCCAAACGACTTAGGTTTATACGATATGAGTGGAAATGTTTCTGAATGGGTCTATGATAGTTATGAACTTGGTAAAGTTAAGTTGTATTATTTTTGTGGTGGAAGTTATCTTTCCCATTCAAACAGCTTGTCCAATTGTGATAACCATAGTTCAGGATATATGATGCCAGATGTTGGGTTTAGATTAGTTAGGAGTTATTTAAATGAAAAATAAATTTTACCTTATTTTTATTTTTATTTTCTCGTTTAAGGCATTTTCTCATTGCGGAAATAAGGTAAATCTAAAGGATGGAATCAATCTTATAGATTTGAACGGTGATGGAAAAAAAGATGTGGTTTTTTATGCTAAATTTGAAAACAATACATCTCATCCAAGTAACACATTAACTGTTTTTATAAAAAATGAGAGTGGAAAATTTAATATAGTTCCGCTCCCAAATGATACAGGTTTTACTTGGTTTGATTTTAAATTATCTGCTTCTGAAATAAAAACACAAGATTACCAGCTAAGAGTAAAAAATGGGGTTTATTATATTGTTTTTTTTCACAAAAAAAATAATGATGATGACATGTTTGGAGAATATCCAGTGGAATTTATTAAATATGATATAAAGTATAATAATGAAGTACCTGGCATTTCAAATTATTATTGGAATTATACTAAATCCTATCTTACAAAGAAAAAATATAAAAATGCCAGTGATGCCATAACAGAATACAATATAGAGTGTGGTTTATGAAAAACTATTTTTTATTTTTTTTATTGTTTTTATCTTTTTTTTGTCATTCAGAAGAAAATGAATTGTTTAGAAAAAAATACAAAAATAAATTGACGATAAAATATTATTATGCCTAGGTGAAACTGAATGGCCAATATCAATTAATGAAAATTCTATATGGGCTAATGCGAACATGGAATCTCTTGTTGATGCTGGATTAGTGAAGTTGGATTTTAAATAACATTTCATAATTCTGCTACACATGGCCTTATTCAACCCATTGTTATATATAGAATTATGAGTAGTATAAGATGTAGCGCTATTTTGGAATCTTATTTAAAAGGGGAAAAAATAAATTATGGAACTTAACCAATTTAGGAAAAAAAGAATTTAATAAAAATGGTGATTTTTGTTACGGTAGAATGATGTTAAAAGACATTCTAAATATAACTTACATAAATAAAAAAAGAGGATTTATAGTTTTTAACTACTATGTACACTTATTACCTGAATGGGCTAAAAACAAATCAATAAGATTCGCATATTCTTATCTAGATAATATTATCACAGGCATTGACAATGAAAAATATCAAATTGAATTTGAGAAATCTGACACTGGGGTTATTAAAATAATAAGTGATCCTGTTCAACTTGAAATTCTTTACTAATTTTAAGCAATAATAGGGGTTCAGAAGCAACGGAATAGTACACACCATTAAGTAACTAACCTCAGCTTCGTTTAAAAATAGCGATATCACAATCCCGTAAATTCAAACTCGGTTTTTTAGGTTGGAATGTATAAGCAATTAAGCCAGCGACGATTTCCAATAAAAATCTATGGTCACCCCCGTTTTTGCAACACAAATTTTGATGTATGGTGGGCTTGCGTAAATCTATTCGGCGTCTGGTGAGCAGTCATGCCCGCGCCACGATGAGTTCCGTGCCTGCCGAACCTTAAAAACCGGTCGGCTTCAGAGAGCCATTTTTTATATCAGGTTCATCAGCAGGCCGATATGCCGTTCATGTCATCAATTATCTGTCGTCGCAAAACCAGATGGTAACTGCTTAACTTACTGAGCTAACGCAGTTTTTCGTTGGCTCTTTTATTTAATGAACACCGTCTGATGTGCCGTAACGGCCCAGGCTATTCGTGCCAGTTTATTCGCCAGCGCGCACGCCACAACGTTCGAGTGATGGCGGGCAAGCTGCCTGTTCACCCACTCTGCCAGACGCCCTGGATTATGCTCCAGCCGCTGCATAAAGACCCTGGCACACTGTACCAGCAGCCGCCTCAGATTTTTATCACCCCGCTTGCTGATGCCCATCAGTGTCGTTTTTCCACCCGTGCTGTACTGGCGGGGAACCAGCCCTGTTGAAGCCGCAAAGTCACGGCTGCTGGCATAGTTTTTACCGTCCCCCAGCCGCATGGCTAACAGACTCGCCGTTACCGGCCCAACACCAGGAATGGTCAGCAGGCGTTGCGCGGTTTCATCTTCCGCCAGATGCGTTTTCAGTTCCTTATCGACTTCCTCAATTTCTCCGCTGAGGTAAACATAATGACTGTGGAGTCTGCTCAGAACCCTTGCCAGATAAGGCGGAAAGTCATTTTCTTCCAGCACAGCGGCCAGACGTCGTATCACGGCAATACCGCGCGGCAGACTGACGCCGAACTCCAGCAAAAAAGCGTGCATCTGATTGGTGGTTTTAACGCGTTGCCGTATCAGTGAGTCTCTGACGCGATGGAGGGCGGCCATCGCCTGTTGGTCTTCTGTGCGGGGGGGCACAAAGCGCATGGAGGGCCGGGAAGCTGCCTCGCAGATAGCTTCAGCATCGACAAAATCGTTCTTGTTACTCTTAACAAAAGGACGGACGAACTGCGGAGAAATCAGCTTTGCCTCATGGCCTAAATCAGCGATCCGGCGAGCCATAAAGTGCGCCCCACCGCAGGACTCCATCACTACGGTTGCAGCCTTGCAGGAACCGAGAAAATTAATAAGCTGAGTGCGGGAAAACTTCTTACGCAGCAGGGCGTTATCCTGCCTGTCCTGACAGTGGACATGGAAGGAATGTTTACCGAGATCGATACCAATAAGCGTAACGTTTTGCATGATGGTTCCCTCTAAAATAAAATACCCTGCTAGCGTACCTCTCACAGGGTGGGGGTGACCATCTCATTAACCGAGCTAACGCGGTGTCTTGAATGCGCTATCTGAGAAATATTTTTGAGTTGATCCATGACCGTTTCTATCAAAAATCGCCTTCTTAACATCAGGTTATCCCAGAGAGATAACGCTTTTGCCTTCATGTTATTACGGACATGAGTGATTAACGTTATTCCTTCTGCTTCCAGTTCATCGCACAAGGCCTGTGACAAATACCCTTTATCGCCACAAACACCCTGTTAACCCTTGTACCCGCGCTTTGACGGGATGACGATCATCTTTATTTCCTGAGGTCAACTTAACCGCCAAAAGTTCACCACAATCATTAATAACCCGATGAAGTTTAAAGCCATAAAACCAGCCGGTACGGGTTTTCCCTCGCTGTGCGACGCCCTGAAATACGCGATGACGGGGAATACGGAGGTTGTGACAAACGGCAATTTTAGTTGAATCAATAAAAGCGATCCCCTAGGTTTGAGCCTTGCGTGACGAAAAAAAAGCACAGAGAGGAATAAATTTTTGGCAAAAATCATCGACGCAGCAGTAAAGTTCTTCTAAATTAGACATGCCTGAGGATCTCCACGATTTTGTTTTCTTTGACAAAAACTTTGATCGTGCCTCAGGCACTAAGTTCCCTTCTTAATCAAACCTTAGGTTAAATAACAAACTTCACTCTGTACACCTATACGAGAGCATAAAATCTATGGTCACTAAGATAAAACAACGCGATGGTTATAGACTTATAATCACGAACTCCCTAACATGGGATTAGGGGGAATAACTCCTATTCAAAAATTGACGCTGTCACAAAACAAAAATTCTACTGCTAATAACCCCCATTAAAAATGGGATGGTTACCATGTTAAGGATTCTATGTCTACTCATTTTCTCGCATTTGAAAAACCAATCGTCGAATTGAATGAAAAAATCGACGCCTTAGTGACCTTTAAAGAAAATAGCCATCTGTCGGATATTAAGATCGACGAGGAAATTAAATTACTTGAGAAGAAATGTCTTTCATTAACGAAAACCATTTTTTCTCAACTTGGCGCTTGGGAAATCGTCCAACTTGCCAGACACCCCATGAGACCTTACACCCTCGACTATGTTTCTTTGATCTTTACTGAGTTTCAAGAGCTAGCGGGTGACCGAGCATTTGCAGATGATAAAGCCCTTGTTGGCGGTTTAGCTCGTCTTGATGGCCAACCTGTGATGGTAATAGGGCAGCAAAAAGGCCGTACCACGAAAGAAAAAGTGATGCGCAACTTTGGTATGCCTTCCCCTGAGGGTTATCGCAAAGCATTACGCTTAATGAAAATGGCCGAGCGTTTCCATATACCAGTGGTGACTTTTATTGATTCTGCGGGTGCTTATCCAGGTATTGGTGCTGAGGAGCGGGGACAAGCCGAAGCGATTGCGCGAAACATTATGGAAATGTCTTGCTTAAAAACGCCAATCGTCTGTGTGATCACAGGAGAAGGTTGTTCTGGTGGTGCGTTAGCGATAGGGGTTGGTGATTGTATTAATATGTTGGAATACAGTACCTATGCGGCAATTTCACCGGAAGGTTGCGCATCTATTCTTTGGAAAGATGCCCAAAAAGCTCAGGTTGCCGCTGAAGTGATGGGAATGACGGCGAAACGACTCAAAGAGCTTGGTATTATCGATACTATTATCCCAGAGCCACTTGGTGGTGCTCATCGTGATTATCTGATCGCGGGTGAAAATTTAAAACAACAGCTACTCGCCGATTTGTCAGCATTGAAAAAGCTCGATATTGAAACATTACTGGCGGAACGCTACCAAAAAATTATGGCAATTGGCTATTGTTAAGGAGAGCATAAAAAAGTCAGGGGCACTTATCGGTAACCACCTCTGTCAAATTATGATCCGTTTCTTCACATAATTTTATGCCCGGATACCAATGCTCGAATCGGGCTTTTAAATCATCATTGAGTACCGCTGTGTATGTCTGGAGTTAGTAATGCCCACCTTGTTGGCTCCATTGCATCTGCTTGCTGCTTTTTTATCATGCTGCTATTTTCAATATATACGCAATTAACTTGAAGATGCAGGTTTTAAAGTTTGGAAGTTATCAGTCAGCCGGGTGATTGTAGCTATATTGTACTTATTATGAAAAACCAACACCTTAAATACGTCGGTTTAAATTTGCTTTATACGGCTTTAATCATTCTAATAGCATTGTTTTTTTACGATTTGATTTAAAACCATTCCTCTTTTTATGTCATTAATGTTATCTCATGCTAAAATCAATTCATATCGTTGTTTTTAAGTGATTTTAGCGTTTTATTAACACTTAAATACCTGTTTAACGGTTATAACCGTCATTCCGCACCTCATTCCTGATTTAAAAATAGTGTGATCTTACGCATATTTTACATATTTATTGTTCCCATGAGATTGACGGCGATCGCCCATTTTGATCTATACCCGTAATCATTGAAACTGCTTGATTTTCGCCCAAATGAGGTTCATGGTATCTGTCATGAAAATATTCATTACCGATGAACAAAAAGCCGAACTTGAACATCTCCATCACACCTGCCGTGATAAGAGAGAGTGTGATCGCATCAAAGCGGTCCTCCTGGCCTCTGAGGGCTGGAGTTCTGTCATGATCGCTCAGGCCCTGCGTCTTCATGAAACGACCGTTCATCGTCATATCAGCGATTACCTTAATCACCGTAAAATCAAGCCCGAAAATGGCGGCTCTCAGAGCCATCTCAGCGAAACACAGACTCAGGAACTTATCGCCTATCTGACCGCAAATCTTCTGCCCACCACACAGGCGGTTATCCGCCTTGTCAAAGAAGCGTGGGATATCCGTTACACCGTTCCCGGCATGAATAAATGGCTGCACCACCAGGGATTCAGTTATAAAAAGCCGACCGGCGTGCCACACAAGTTCAACGCGGAACAGCAGCGGGCCTTTATAGAAACCTACGGGAAACTCAAGCAGGAAGCCGGAGACCATGAGCCCATCCTGTTCATTGATGGCGTCCATCCCACGCAGGGGACGAAACTGGCTTATGGCTGGATGCGAAAAGGCCAGAAAACCGCGGTGAAAACCACGGGAAGCCGTACCCGTCTGAACCTGATGGGGGCCCTTAATCTGGCTGATATTAGTAAAACGGTAGTACGCGAGTATGACCGTATCGACAGTTATCACATCGCAGAGTTTTTCATTGCTCTGCGTGAAACCTATCCGGTCAGTCAGAAGGTTCATATTATCCTTGACGGAGCTGGTTACCACCGAAGCAGGCTGGTGAAAGACTGGGCTTATGTGATGAATATTGAGCTTCATTACCTGCCACCGTACAGCCCGAATCTGAACCCGATAGAAAGGCTGTGGAAGGTGATGAATGAACAAGTCAGGAATAACCATTATTTCGCCTCGACGACCTTGTTCAAGCAGGCAATACATCGCTTTTTTACGGAAATATTACCGGAACTGGCCGGGAACCTGTCGTGCCGTATTAATGACAACTTCCAGGTTATGAATACTGCATCTTCAAGTTAAGCGGGTATATTACTTTTATTTGCCGGAAAGTGAATATGCTCAAGTCAGAACCTGCCATTAAACGTCTTGATCACCTTGGTCTCATCGCGGCTTTCTGCTATGAAGCCGGATTGCCCCGTATCATTGATGCCATCATTCCAAAATATTCGGGTCACACCGTTTCTCATGGCGAGGCTTTTCTTGCGATGATCCTTAACGGGTTGGGGTTTCACAGCCGGACACTGCACATGTTTTCCGGTTTTTTCCAGCATAAGCCGATTGAACGTTTGATTGGCCCCGGTATTGATGCTGTACATCTGAATGATGACGTGCTGGGTCGTACATTGGATGCTTTATATGAGGCTGGCGTGTCAGAAGTGTATCAGATACTGGCTGAACAGGTCATTGATAAATTGGGCATAACACCCCATTCTGTGCATCTCGACATCTCCAGTTTCCATGTGGATGGCGAGTCCAAGTCTCCTCTGAAAGACGACACGCAGCGTATTGAACGGGTTCGGGGGTACAGCCGCGACCATCGGCCTGAGCTGAACCAGGTTATCCTTGAGCTGATTTGTGAAAATCAGGCCGGGATACCCGTTTACATGCAGGCAATGAGCGGAAATACCAACGATACCCGGGCGTTCACAGAATTCACAAAACATCATATTCGTTGCCTGAAAGCCGCGCAGAACAGCCGCTACTTTGTCGCCGATGCCGCCCTTTATAGTGAAGAGGCAATAACTTCACTGCATAAGCAAAAACAACGCTTCGTTACCCGCGTGCCGTTAACGCTCAAAGAAGCTAAACAGCAGCTTTTGAACGTGGATCCCCATCAGCTACAGCCTTTCACCGAAGGTTATGCTGGATGTTGGGTTGAATCCTGCTATGGCGGGGTCCCGCAACGCTGGTTGCTGGTGAGTAGTGCGGCTGCCCGTCAACGTGAAGGGCAGACTTTGACGAAAAATACGCTCAAATCAACGAAAAAAGAGCTGAAAGCGTTTGAAAAATTGTGCAAAAAAGGGTTTGCCTGCAAGGAAGATGCGTTATGCGCCCTGCGTGATTTTGGCTCCGAATGCCAGTTTATCGGTATTGACGCCCCACAAGTGGAGGAAATCATGACGTATCAAGGGCGTGCGTCCGGCTAAAGATAAACCCTCTCAGATTCATTACCGGCTCTCAGGCCGGGCTTACAGTCAACTGGATAAAGTCGTGTATGCCCGACTCAAGGTGGGGATGTTTATTTTGGCGACCAATGAAGCGGACGATAAGGCGCTGGATATGGCCGCGTTGCTCGCGAATTACAAAGCCCAGCAGAAAGTTGAGCGAGGTTTTCGATTCCTAAAAAGTCCCGAGTTCTTAACCTCATCAATGTACCTGAAAAAACCGGAACGCATCGAAGCCTTATTGATGGTGATGACGTGTAGTTTAATGGTGTATGCGGCGCTGAACATAAAATTCGCACGGGTCTGAAACAAAGCAAGGCATTCTACCCGGATATGAAGCAGCAGCAGACGCAATCGCCCACCGCTCGTTGGGTATTTTTAACTTTCGAAGGTATTAATACCTTTGAATTTCAAGAACACCGGATGGTGACGGGAATGCAACCGTACCAAAATGCCCTGCTGAAAATATTGGAGCCACCATACGAGTCTTTTTATTCCTGAATTGGGTGCGGAATGTCGGATATAATCTTTCTGGCTGATTAATCTGTTAGGCTTTTACCATCGTTGATGCAATAAAGTGTTATTAAAGGATTGGAGAAAACTAATCAGCCGACAGCACATTATCTAAAGTTTACAATGACGAAAATTTCAAATGGGTTGGTTAGTACCTTGAAATGTGCACGCGGTAAACGTGCACATTTTATCTCTTAATTATTAAGGATGAGCAATAAAGCCAACAGCTTCGTACACTTTATCCAGCGTAATCTGAGCGCGGGCTTTTGCCTTAGCTGCACCTTCTGCCATGATCTGGTTCAGCAGGGCTTCATCATTACGGAAATGATGGAAACGCTCTTGTAACTCAGTCAGCATACCGGAAACTGCATCAGCCACAGCACCTTTTAAATGGCCATACATCTGGCCTGCAAATTCTGTTTCCAGTTCAGGAATAGTTTTGCCGGTAACGCCAGCGAGGATATCCAATAAGTTAGAAACCCCAGGTTTTTGTTCCAGATCGTAACGAACGCGGGGTGGCTCTTCTGAATCTGTGACTGCACGTTTAATCTTTTTAGCTGCTGATTTTGGGTCTTCCAACAGAGCGATAACGTTGTTGCGGTTATCATCTGACTTAGACATTTTCTTTTCTGGGTCCTGAAGGGCCATAACACGGGCACCACCAGTTGGGATGAATGGTTCTGGCACAGTGAAGATATCGCCGTAGATAGCATTAAATCGTTGAGCGATATCGCGGCTCAGTTCAAGATGCTGTTTCTGATCAATACCTACCGGGACCTGGTTTGTTTGATATACCAAAATATCCGCAGCCATCAATACCGGATAGTCAAACAGACCTGCGTTGATGTTTTCGGAATGGCGGGTTGATTTGTCTTTGAACTGAGTCATACGGCTGAGTTCGCCGAAATAGGTATAGCAGTTTAGGACCCAGCTTAATTGAGTGTGCTGTGGTACATGGGACTGAACGAAAATGGTGCTTTTTTCTGGATCAATGCCACAAGCCAGGTAGAGCGCCAGTGTATCCAGAGTGCGTTTTCTCAATTCTTTTGGGTCCTGACGGACAGTGATTGCATGTTGGTCAACGATGCAATAGATGCAGTCATAATCTTCCTGCATTTTAACCCACTGACGTAACGCCCCCATGTAGTTACCGATGGTTAATTCACCGGAAGGCTGCGCGCCGCTGAATACAATAGGTTTTTGGGAGTTTGGTTTTTCAGATACAGTGGGTTCATTCATTTTATTATGCTTCCTGAAGTTTCAAAGATGGGAGTCCAATTGTGGATAGCAGATCCGAGAAATTCGTTAATATGCAGTCTGGATTGCTTAATTCAATAGATTCACCGTAGTTATATCCATAGGTTAAACCAACACAAGGGCAACCAGCCGCTTGTGCCGCTAAAATATCATTACGGGAATCACCGACAAAGAGCAATTCTTCCTTATGCAGTCCGAATGTGCCCATTGTGAGATAAATAGGTGCCGGGTGTGGCTTTTTCTTTTTAACATCATCACCGCCTAACACCAATGAAAAGTATTCACTGATACCTAAAGAATCCAGCAAAGGAGCAATAAACGGTGTTGGCTTATTGGTGATGATACCCATTGGCAGGTTGTGTTTTGCCAGTTCGGCCAATGTGACTTTGACTTCCGGGAACAACTGACTGCCTGTTGTTACCGTTGTTTCATAGAAATGGTCAAACAGCTCACGGGTTTCTTGATGCAGTTGTGTGGTCAATTCGACTCTGGCCCATGTCAACGCACGTTCGACCATAATATCCGCACCGTTACCTACCCAGACAGCAACCCGTTCTTTTCCCGGAGCAGGGAAACCTTTAGCTAACAGAGCTTGATCCAGTGCATCAGCCAAACCACCTGCGCTGTCTACCAGCGTGCCGTCCAGATCAAAGGCGATAGCACGAATATCTTTTAATACCTTATTTGCCATGAGATACCTTTAACAATTCACTACGCATATTATCAATGACGGTTTTGTAATCTGGCTGACTGAAAATAGCAGAACCAGCAACGAACATATCTGCACCCGCGGCCGCCGCTTCTGCGATATTGCTGGCTTTAATACCACCATCCACCTCAAGACGAATATCATAACCACTTTCGTCAATGATTTTACGAACCTGGCGCAGCTTCTCCAGTGTTCCAGGGATGAAAGATTGGCCGCCGAACCCAGGATTGACCGACATCAACAGAATGATGTCCAGTTTATCCAAAACATAATCAAGATAACTCAGTGGAGTTGCAGGATTGAATACCAAGCCGGCTTTACAACCATGCTCTTTGATGAGTTGCAGGCTGCGATCAATATGTTCACTGGTTTCTGGATGGAAGGTAATGTAAGTTGCTCCTGCTTTGGCAAAATCCGGGATAATGCGGTCAACCGGTTTTACCATCAGATGCACATCAATTGGCGCAGTAATGCCATAATCCCGTAGAGCCTGACAGACCATAGGGCCGATAGTCAGGTTAGGAACATAATGGTTGTCCATCACATCAAAGTGAACAACGTCTGCACCTGCTGCCAGTACTTTTGCTGTATCTTCACCCAACTGCGCAAAATTTGCAGATAAAATGGATGGGGCAATCAGAAAATCTTTCATTATCTTCTCCAAATCGTTTCTATCTCCCTTAATGCGAGGCAAAAGGGGGGATAAGTTAGCGATATAAGGCCAAAAGTTCGTCTACTTTACTGCGGGCAAGGATATTCCTGCTGATGGTGCGACGTGCTTTGACAATATGAAGTGAAGCCTGATGGTACCATTTTCGTGTCATTGGCGTATCGTGATTGGATATCAAAACAGGAATTGCACGTTCTGATGATAGCTTAAATGCAATCTGTGCCAGATTTTCCTGATCTGCAATGTTAAAACTGTTGGTGTGATACGCCGTAAAGTTTGCTGTTGCTGACAGAGGGGCATAAGGTGGGTCGCAATAGATAACCGAGCCTTCCCGTGCTTTGTTCAAAGTGTGTTGATAGTGCTCACAGATAAAAGTGGCATTTTGGGATTTTTCAGCAAACCAATGTAATTCGTCTTCAGGAAAATAGGGTTTTTTATAACGGCCGAACGGTACGTTAAATTTACCATGAGAATTATAACGACAGAGGCCGTTGTAACAATGGCGATTGAGATAAAGGAATAACACGCTACGCTGGAACGGATTGGTACTTTGGTTAAATTGTTCCCGTAACTGATAAAAATGTTCAGCGGTGTTGTATTCCTGGGTAAACAGAGGGCGTGTATGAGTAATAAACTCATTAGCCCTGAATTTTACTGTGTTGTACAGGTTAATTAGGTCACTGTTGATATCAGCGAGGATGTAAGAATCATAGTCTGTGTTCAGAAAAACAGAACCTGCGCCAACAAATGGCTCTATCAGACAATTACCCGCTGGCAGATGACGTTTGATATCATCAACCAACGGGTATTTTCCACCGGCCCATTTTAAGAAAGCGCGTTTTTTTTTCATGCTGTCAATTAATTACTCAATCATTCCAGAGCCGCAGATTGTACTCTGTTTAGGACAGCATATCAGCGCCTAATAAATATTGTTTTAATTTCTCAGATCTTGTTGCACTTGCTGCATCGTTCTAACCCAAGGTTTTTTCGCTTGAATCTCGGTTGGCAGAGATGAAACGGCCCGTTTGGCTTCAGAAACGGAACTGTAATCACCATGAATCAAAATAAACCAGGTTTTTCCATTACGTTTAGTTTCATAGACTTTGTAATGTGTGAGGTTATTCTTTTTAGCAAAAGCAGTCAGTGTATCTGAACGGCTGGCGCTACTTAATTGCAAAGTGTAGTGATTTGCCGGGGCTTTCAGCGGATTACTGCCGGCCACATTATTTTTGCTGTTGCTGGTATGACTTGTAGATGGTTTTGATTTAGCTGATGTTTCTGATTTCAGTGGATGGATATTTTCCGGTTTCTGCTGTACCGCTGGTGGTGGTGTTACTGTCTGCGGTTGCTGGGCCTGATTCAGATTCTGCACTGCATGATTTATATTACTTTGTTGCTGAGTCAGTGCATCAGGAGTATGTCCAGGTAATTCAATGCGCTGGCTTTCACCATTGTTAACTTGGGGCTGTTGAGGTTGCGTTGGGGTACCACTGACAGGAGGAATATTGATTTCCTGTGGCCCGTTAATTGTATTTGCAGTGGTATTCTCCGATGTGACGGATTGATTGTTATCGTTTTTGGATGGTGAACCTGATAAATCAATATTTTTTTCTGCAACATTTGGAGATTGCTGTTTCTCATGTTCAGTTGGCGCTTTTAAAGCAGAACTGATAGCCATAATCAGCAGTAACAGCACCAAAATTCCAATCCCGATCATCATTTGCTGGCGTGAAACCGCAAACTTGGGTTTGTTTAATGGTTGGCGTGATCGTGAAGGACGGCGGTCTGAGGTATCTGGCCTAAACTCGTTATCCGCCCTTTGTTCATTTTCTGATTTGAATTCGTCCATATGCCCTCCAAACAGAGCTAATACTGCCAATTGCAATTAAAGCCGGTCCGATAGGCTGACCTAAATAGCAATGAATGAAAATTTGTCTGATAAAGTAGCTATTTTATGACACAACAACCAGATGTATGCAAAAAAACATTTAATTTATTGATAATTACACATTTTCAGGTGGTAAACACTGGCGGACAGCTTCAAGGACACAATCATGTCCAATGTCTGAACGGAGATTAGCTTTGCCAATTTTTGTCGGAAGAATCAGATATAATTTACCTGCTATAACTTTCTTATCCCGCATCATATGCGGGAGATAAGCTTCCGGTGGCATGTTTTTTGGCCCGTGTATAGGTAGATTTGCCCGCTCTAGCAATCGGATAATACGTTGAGTATCCTGCTCAGAGAAATTATCAGCCAGTTGAGCGGTTCTTGCTGCCATAACCATTCCTGCGGCAACAGCTTCTCCGTGCAGCCAGACGCCATATCCTATTTCTGTTTCAATTGCATGACCAAATGTATGACCAAGATTTAGCAAGGCACGCAGGCCACTCAATTCTTTTTCGTCTGCTGCGACAACTTCTGCTTTCAATTCACAGCAACGACGGATGCAGTAAGCCATTGCCTGGTCATCAAGATTGAGCAGTTTATCCATATTATTTTCAAGCCAGCTAAAGAATTCGCTGTCGAGAATGATACCGTACTTAATTACCTCAGCCAGACCTGAAGAAAGCTCACGGGCTGGAAGTGTTTGCAGGCAATTAAGATCGACCATCACAGAGGCAGGCTGATAGAACGCACCTATCATATTTTTGCCAAGAGGATGGTTTACTGCGGTTTTTCCTCCTACAGAGGAATCAACCTGAGCAAGAAGGGTGGTAGGAACCTGAATAAAACGGACACCACGTTGATAACAGGCAGCGGCAAAACCAGTTAAATCACCGATTACGCCGCCACCGAGAGCGATAAGGGTTGTATCCCGGCTATGGTTATTTTCCAGCAAAGCAGAAAATACGTCATTTAATACGGAAAGAGATTTGTACTGTTCACCATCGGGCAGAATAACTTCATCTACTTGAATCCCGGCTAGCTGCAAAGTGGCTTTTACTTTTGCCAGATACAACGGAGCCAGGGTTTGATTCGTCACCAGCATAACCTGCTGACCTGCTTTTAGGGGTGCAAAAGCAGAAGGAGCATCAAATAACCCTTTTGCGATAGTAATTGGGTAGCTACGCTCCCCTAAAGTGACAGTGATCTCTTCCATAGCAGCCTTCGCCTTTATTGTTTATCGCTGTACAGACTTACTTGAATCAGTTCTTTTCCAGTAACTCAATGATTTGGTTAGCGACAACCTTAGCGCTTTGTTCATCGGTACGGATAGTGACATCAGCTATTTCCTCATACAGAGGATTACGTTCGTTCGCTAAATTTTCTAAAACTTCGCGTGCTGGTGCATCAACTTGAAGTAAAGGACGTTTTTTATCGCGCTGGGTGCGTGCTAACTGTTTTTCAATGGTGGTTTCCAAGTAGACCACGACCCCACGGGCAGACAGACGATTACGGGTTTCTCTGGATTTAACAGAGCCCCCGCCAGTTGCCAGTACAATGCCTTGTTTTTCAGTGAGTTCGTTAATCACTTTTTCTTCGCGTTCGCGGAAGCCCTCTTCACCTTCCACATCGAATACCCAGCCCACGTCAGCTCCGGTACGTCGCTCAATTTCTTGATCGGAGTCATAAAACTCCATATTGAGTTGCTGAGCTAACTGACGACCAATAGTGCTTTTGCCGGCACCCATAGGCCCAACCAGAAAGATATTACGTTTCTCTGCCATGTTTTTGGTATTACTAAGACTATTCGTTAATGATAACCCGCCCCGCCAATCAAATTAGCAGCGGGACCTAAACTGAAACCCTCTTGACTGCTCCTCTTCTTAAAAGGAAGAGGATTCCCACTTCACAGAGACGTACCTGACTCGCAGTGACGCGAGCCCAGGCTTACCTTCTCTCCGTAGGCTAACACTGTCAGCCTGACAGCTTTGATATGTCGCGCTTTATATGCGTGTTTCATAGGGTCACACACTACATAGGAAAATGTAAAAATGCAAAAATTAATCGTTAGTGGGAAAATCACTTCCTTTCCTTCCCGTCCTGAAGAACGAGGTTTCCCGGAGGCCGACTGGTGAGAAAATTATCTCAGTACATCAGCCAAGTTTGCAACTATATAAATCAACGATGAGCTTCTTGTAACGGAAGCTCTGGTTATTATTGTGATATTAACCCGACTATTCAATTAGCTCACTCTTGTATGCTAAATCGGACTCAGCGTCAAATCTATAAACAGGGTTAGATGAAAAAATCTGCGCATAATCATACCTAATTGCTGAATTTTTTATTGCCGACATCACTGATATAGTGGTTATATTTTTTCATTCGATTAAATATCCATCAATTGAGGCGTGATAAATATCACCAACTCACGTCGGCTGTGTTTATGACCTTTTTGGCTAAATAACGAACCGATCAGAGGGATGTCTGATAGATAAGGTACTTTTTGGGTTTTCTCACTTTTTTTCTGTTGAAAAATTCCACCGAGAATAAGTGTTTCACCATTTTTTACAGTAACTTGGGTCACTATTTCCTGTTTGTCGATGGTTAAATTCTCACCACCACCTTGACTGATTGAAATTCCCGGCATGTTTTGGCTGATTTTCAGTGAGAGTCTGATTTTATCTTTTCTCAATATATGGGGTGTGACTTCCATTCCAAGTACGGCTTCTTTAAATTGCACGGTACTTTTCTCTTTTTCCTGACTGACATAGGGGATATCAGAGCCTTGTTTAATGCTGGCTAACTGTTGATGTGAAGCGGTTAGTCTTGGGCTGGCGATAATATCCAGTTGGTTTTCCTGTTCTAAGGCGCTGAGTTCCATTTCCAGCAAACGGGTATGGATGCGGGCAATATTGAACGCAAATCGGTGCATGTTGTCGTTGGCAGCTTGGTTGATATTCAGGCGGTTTATGCCCGTTGATGTATTAAGTTGATCTCCTATCGGCATCCCCCAATAGACTCCCAGTTCATGCAATGCTTCCCTGCTGCTGGTTACGATATGTGCGGTAATCTGCACCTGCTGTTGTGGTGTATCTATTTCTTTCAGCCAGCTTTTTATCTGAGCGATTGCAATGGCGCTATCCTGTAAAATTAGGCTGTTAGTTTCAGGATCAAAATCAGCCTTACCCTCTTTGGTCATCAGTGCGGGTATATTTTGTCTGAGATTAAGGGCAATTTTTTCTGCGTCTGCATATTGTAATGCTGTTGAGAGGTGCTGAACCTCAGCTTCATTGACTGATTGATCAAATAACTCAATAGGTTGCTCTTCTGTTTCTGTTATTGGTGGAGCAAAAGGGTTTCTTATTTCTGCAATGCAGATAGCAGGCAGGAAAATGATAAACAGAATAAATATTTTAGTCATAAAATTCCTCATATGAGGTTTCTGACAAGGTCATTTTGACATTTAGAGATTCACCTGATGGAGAAACAGAAAACTGTTTGATCAGCAGCGGCGGGTATAACGCCTGTAATGCATCAAGAAAATCCAGCATTTGTTCATAGTTTAAATAAATCGTTATTTGCCAGAGCGTTTTTTCTCCTTCATTTTTACGTTGCCATTCAATAATTTGCCCGCCAGAATTTATCAACGGTTGTTGCAGTTGTTTTACTGCGGTAATTTTTACGGTGTTTTGTGGTGGCTGGTTAAGTTCATTTTCAATTTGGTTTATCTGTTGCCGTATACCTTCCAACTGAGGTAACTGATTTAGCTGGTTATTGGCTGATTTTGTATTGGTTTGCTGGACAATTATTTCCTGTGTCAGCCCAATTTCCTGTTCAGCTTTCTCTTGCCAGAAGAAAAGATAAAACAGGATCAGGACCAGGATGATGATAGTTTGCTGCCAAATAAAGAGCAGCCAGGCGGGTTTGGCAAACCACCATAAATAGTCATTTTTTATCATCGGGTATCTCCGTCTGCCAGTTCGCGTCAATAATAAACTGCCTGATTTGCTGTTCAGTGGTGGTCATTTTTTTCAGTTGAATTTCAGATAGTTGTCCGTTATTTTCGAGATTATCCAGCAGCGATGTCATACTGGAATAATCCAGACTGTTAGCAACCAATTTCAATTGACCTGCATGATCATCGAAAGCGGTTAGCCAACTTCCTTCCGGTAGTAACTCAGGTAATTCATTGAATAATCTCAAATGTTGCTGATTCTGTTTCAGCCGCGTTTGTTGTTGTTTTAATTTATAGGCCAGTTTGTTGTGAAGATTGAACGCCTCTTCTGTCTGAGTTATCTGTTGTTGTAAATGTAATTGTTGCTGGTTGAGTTGTTGCAATTGTCTTTGATGCTTGTTAATCGTTTCCAGTTGTTTCAACGACATCCAGACGAGCACTGCCAGCCACAACGCCAATTGCAATAGGAGAAGAATCGTCCACCAACGATAGCGGGATTTCAGCCGGGTTTGTCGCCAGGGCAGAAAATTAACCTGATACATCATTTATCATCCGGTCTGAGTGCCAAGCCGCCGGCTATCACATATTCCATCAGTTGAATCGGGAGCGGTGGTTGATAGTGACGGAATGCTGCCAGCATATCCCAGGCGTAAGTTCCTTCAGGCAGCGTTTCCTGTTGGTAGCTGCTGTAATAAATATTCTTTTTAGTTATGGATGAGGCCGGTAATTGGCTAATAACCTGTAGTGGAGAAGTTGCGGTATTTGCTGCTACCAAATCATAAGCAAAGGGTGCATTGGCAGGAGATACCCATAACCAACTGGATTGTTGCCGGTGCAGTAGCCAGCTATCAGCCGGAACGCCAGCATATTGCGCTATATAGCGTAGTGCACAGGGGGCAATATCAATGGCGTCCGGGAAGATTTCTGCTTGTGCAAGGCATTGTAGCCAGATATCCAGATCTTTCTGACGGGCTGCGCTGATATAGGCGTTTTGCTCGATAATACGGTAATCCAGAGCCAATTCTCGGGTGTTAAAGGGAAATTGTTTTTCAGCGCTGGCATTGATAAACCAGCCTTGTTCCGGCTCTTTAAGATTGATATCTGAAGGTAACGTCAGATTCCGCTGCAATGTTTGCTGTACAGGTAAGGCGAGTCTGAAACTGATTTTTTTGGGTAATTTTTGGCGCCATTGATTTAATATATCGCATAATATCTCTGGCCGCTGTAAACGACCTTCTGGCATAACTGCATCAGATAAAAGATATTGCCAGCAGTGGTGAAGCTGCCAGCCACTACGGCGTTTTATGGCTGCGACGGCACGAATGGCTCCATTTTGGATGTCCAGGCCGACATACCACTTTGGTGAGTACATATGACGATCTCCATATCAGTAATTTTAATAAAAGACCATATTCAAGGTGCTGTGTAACCTTTATACTACGCGCCGATTGTTTATAAACCACCCAACTAACGTGGCATGGGAAATTTCAGGTGAAGTTCGTAAAGTATTTTTTAATCTTTGTCGTGAGTTGCATTTTTCTGGGAACAGCCTCGATTTTTGGCATGTACAAATATATCGAGCCTCAGTTACCTGATGTGGCGACATTAAAAGATGTTCGATTACAGACACCAATGCAGGTGTTCAGTGCGGATGGAGAGCTTATTGCTCAGTATGGTGAGAAGCGCCGTATGCCTCTTACTCTGTCCGAAATTCCACCTGTTATGGTGAAGG
This sequence comes from Photorhabdus thracensis, assembly GCF_001010285.1. Taxonomy (GTDB): domain Bacteria; phylum Pseudomonadota; class Gammaproteobacteria; order Enterobacterales; family Enterobacteriaceae; genus Photorhabdus; species Photorhabdus temperata. The sequence continues at coordinate 1,967,864 of NZ_CP011104.1, forward strand.
CATTTATTGCAACGGAGGACAGTCGTTTTTATGAACATCATGGCGTTGATCCTATAGGAATTATCCGGGCGGCATCTGTGGCGATGACTTCAGGCCATGCTTCTCAAGGGGCCAGTACCATTACTCAGCAACTGGCGAGAAATTTCTTTCTCAGTCCTGAGAAAACATTGATGCGTAAAATCAAGGAAGCTTTTCTGGCTGTCAGGATTGAGCAGTTACTGAATAAAGATGAGATCCTTGAACTCTATCTCAATAAAATTTATCTCGGTTACCGGGCTTATGGTGTCGGGGCTGCGGCTCAGGTTTATTTTGGTAAGAGTGTCAATGAGTTGACATTGAGTGAAATGGCCATGATTGCCGGTCTGCCAAAAGCCCCTTCTACTTTTAACCCGCTTTATTCTTATGGCCGGGCGATTAACCGCCGGAATGTGGTTCTGAGCCGTATGCTCGATCAGGGCTATATTACTCAGCAGCAATATAATCAAGCCAGAAGTGAAAAGCTGGTGGCGAATTATCATGCACCTCAGATTGCTTTTTCTGCGCCCTATTTGGCTGAGATGGTACGTCAGAACATGATTGAGCGTTATGGCGAGAATGCTTATACCGACGGTTATAAAGTTTATACCACGATTACCCGCAAGCTTCAGTTGGCTGCTACGGATGCGGTGCGTAATAACATCATTGATTACGATATGCGTCATGGTTATCGCGGGGCGCAGGAAGTGTTATGGAAAGTGGGTGAACCTGCCTGGGATAGGGAACAGATTATTAAGAAGCTTAAGGCTCTGCCAAATTATGGGCCGTTAATGCCGGCGGTTGTGACTAGCACGGGAGCTGATCAAGCGACGGTGATGCTGGTTGATGGCAGCAGTGCAGAATTGCCGATGGCGGGTGTCCGTTGGGCCAGAAAATTCAAATCTGATAGTGTGCAGGGTGCGGTTCCACGTAGTGTGAATGAAGTGGTTCAGGCTGGTGAACAGGTTTGGGTTCGGAAAGTAAAAGATATCTGGTGGTTGTCACAAATGCCGGAAGTTAATGCGGCTTTGGTTTCTATTGACCCTAATGATGGCGCTGTAAAAGCGCTGGTGGGTGGGTTCGATTTCAGCTTAAGTAAGTTTAACCGTGTTACGCAGTCATTACGTCAGATTGGTTCCAATATTAAACCGTTTCTCTATACCGCTGCGATGGATAAAGGGCTGACGCTGGCTTCGTTGCTTAATGACCTGCCAATCAGCCGCTGGGATGCGGGCGCTGGTACTGATTGGCGCCCGAAAAATTCCCCGCCAACGTATGCGGGGCCAATTCGTTTGCGTCAGGGATTAGGGCAATCGAAGAACGCCGTAATGGTTCGGGCAATGCGTGCGATGGGGGTTGATTATGCCGCTGATTACCTGCAACGGTTTGGCTTCCCGGCACAAAATATTGTTCGTACAGAATCTCTGGCTTTGGGATCCCCATCATTTACACCAATGCAAATAGTGCGTGGGTATTCGGTCATGTCCAATGGCGGCTATTTGATAGATCCTTACTTCATTACCAGAATTGAAAATGAAGATAGGGATATCCTGTTTGAGGCGAAACCTAAGATTGCGTGTCCACAGTGCGATATTCCGGTGATTTATGGTGATACGGTGCGTTCAATCGAACTTTCTGAAAACTCGATTGAAAATGTAGCTCAATCTCAGGTCGGGCAGCAGGAGATATTACCTCTGCCTGAATTAGAGAGGGTTCCGGTAGTTGATGGTAGTGAAGATGGGCAAAAATATGCTCCTCACGTTATCAGTACCCCTTTAGCATTTCTGATCCATGATGCTTTGAATACCAATATTTTTGGTGAGCTAGGTTGGAGCGGTACAGGGTGGCGTGCCTCGCGTGATCTGAAACGTCGTGATATTGGTGGTAAAACCGGGACAACCAACAGTTCAAAGGATGCCTGGTTTTCAGGTTATGGGCCGGATATTGTGACGACCGTCTGGATTGGTTTTGACGATCACCGTAGAAGCCTTGGTCGTACAGCAGCCAGTGGTGGTGAGGCGGGTGCTAAGAGTGCGCAGCCAATTTGGGATGACTTTATGAAAATTGCACTGGAGGGTGTTCCTGAAAAAGAAGTTGCCGCCCCTCCGGGTATTGTTTCCGTCGTGATAGATCGTAAAACAGGTAAACTTGCTGGTGGAGGTGGAGATACCCGCAGTGAGTATTTTATTGACGGAACTCAGCCTACAGAGAGTGCGGTGCAGGAAGTTGGTACAACGTTGATCGAGAATGGTGAAAGTCAGGAGCTATTCTGATAATAAACCAGGCACAACGGGAAATCCGTTGTGCCTGTTAACTTCAACGACGGTATAAGTGTTTTTGCGCTAAAAACAGGGCACAGACATTTCGCGCTTCGTTGAAGTCAGCGTGATCCAGCAATGACATCATATCGGCTATTGGCCAACGTATTTGCGGCAATGGTTCAGGCTCATCCCCTTCCAGGCTTTCCGGATAGAGATTTTCCGCAATAACAATGTTCATTTTGCTGGAAAAATAGGACGGAGCCATAGTAAGTTTGGCTAATTGCTCTATTTTTCTGGCGCCAAAACCGATTTCTTCTTTCAATTCACGGTTAGCCGCTTCAAGGATACTTTCACCAGAGTCGATAGCACCTTTGGGAAAGCCTAATTCGTATTGCTCAATACCTACTGCGTATTCACGGATAAGTATTAATTCATCCCCAATGACCGGGACGATTAAAACCGCTTCCCGGGTTGCTGGACGCATCCGTTCATAAACGCGTTTTACACCGTTACTGAATTCGAGATCGACTGACTGAATATGAAATAAACGTGAATGGGCAATGTTCTCTATGTTCAGGATTTTAGGGTTTTTCTGGTCATTCATAGTTGCCCCTGATGGCATTAATATTTGGTTGATTTGAGTGTCTGTGCATTATTACGTCATAAATTATTTCATTAACCTTAGGTTTTATGATGAAATTAGGTACACTCCAGAGCTTGACTAAATATGGCCGATTATTTTGATAAATGATAGTGATTATCGCTTGTCATCGTTGTTACTGTTATCTTTATCCTCTTTGGAGATAGATCTGTGTTATAGATAGTTCAGCGGGTGATTATATAACTTGTTGTAAAATAAATTAAAAAAACAGATAGAAATAACCTGATTCAGAACTGAACGAGCGGTTACTATTTTGCAAGCAACAATAGCAAATATTGTCATGAATATGGGGAAAAAATGAACTCAACAGCCGTTATATTGGCTATCTTGATGATTAGCCTGATTATAATGGCTTCTTTTCTGATTTTCAGATGGAAGCCGCATGATAACGCGCGTTATCTGCCTTCTGTTGCTGACCCGACCTATCGTAAACTTCATGTTGATGAATATCAGGCCATTGAATGTTATCTGAAGCAGGTGTTGCCACTGGTTTTAACCGACCGTATCAATAAAACAAGCGGGTTAATTCTGACGGACAAAAATGACACGGTTTATACTATCTGTAATTCCATTACCCGGTTTTCTGTTGCCTCAGATGAACCACATAGCTGGCGTTATTATATTGATATGGCAGAAGTTCATTTGCCATTTTTCCTTGAGCCTTTTATTAAACAACAAAATATTATTGATGTTGTTCACACTGCGGGAATACCACTTGTTATTTCGATTAATGGTCACTTCCTGAAAGATTTTCAACGGGATTTTCCTTCTGCTCCAGTAGCTTCAGATATGTCCCATCAGCAGGCATCGATCCAAAAAAATGGCGATACCAGCATAAAATTACAAAATATCCGTAAAGAGACAGCAGAAGAATACCGGTTGAATCACTCATCGGGTATTTGGGAGGGAGGATTCTTGTGTCTCGGGTTTTTTATTTGGTTCTTTGCGTTACTCTCACCGATACTGTTTTTGCCGTGGCTGATGTTGATTGCTGGTACTTTAATGGCTGTCAGCTTTTGGCCGTTGTTCTGTCCGTCTTCAAGACGCAGACGCGAGGATATTCACTGTCTTACCGGTATACCAAAACGGTGGGGATTATTTGGAGAATTTGAACAAGGGCAAATGAGTAATATCTCTCTTGGTGGGATTGATTTAATTTACCCATCTCATTGGGAATCTTATGTTACCTGCGATCTTGATCAGAAAACCAATATCGATATTTACACTAACGGCCAGGTGGTCAGGCAAGGGCATTATCTCTCTTTGCACAATGAGGAGAAAAATTATCCTTATCACCGTTATGGGAAAAATCTAATAATGATTGGTGGCAGCTTGCTTATTATGCTGCTGCTCTATTTTTATCAGCCGGTCAGTGTACCAATGAAACTCAGTTTTGCCTGGTTGCGTGGTAGCAGCACGAAGGTTGTCACTGATGCTAATACGATGAAAGAGATGGCGTTGCGGGTCGGGGATATCCTGAAAGCAAAAGGGGTTGGTATGTGTTATATGCCGCCAAATAATATGAACGGCAAAGGAAACACTTATTTTTCTCCATTCGATTGCTCAGGGATATATTGGAATAGTACTCATTCACTGCCAATCCAAGAATCAGAAGTTATAAAAAATGCGGCTAAACTGATTGCAACCGTTAATAAGCAATTACGTCTACAGGAAAATAGCGATGTGATTAATTCAGGTCTTGCTCAGGAGATTGCCAAATCTGGTATGATTTTATTGGATGATTTTCCTGATATCATATTGAAAACTAATAAATTATGTGGAAAAGAAGTAGACTGTTTCCGATTGAAGAATGCTTTGGTTAACCTGGGTAGCGCCAATGATTGGACAACTTTGTTAAAAAATACAGAAGATGGCAAGTTTGATGACATCCATGTTTTATTGCGTCCAGCGGGGGCTGAAGCGCTGGGAAAGCTGGTTGATGCGACTACATCGTCATTTATCTACCGGGAAATAGATAAAATAGCAATCCTGCTTAATAGCCCTTCTCCGGGCGGTGTTCTGCTGATCAGTGAGGAAGGTAAACAGCTGGTTGAATATATCACGCCGGCAATTGTTTCTTATGACCATAGCGCGTTAGAACAATGGAGTGAGTTACAGCGGTTATCGGATACGGTGTTGCAAACACCATTTGAGACAATAGGAATTATTACAGAATTGTCCGTAGATACTAATGGAACCCGCCGGATTGTATTACATAGTTCACTGGATTCCATGACGCTGATCCGTTGTATTGGCACAACGCTTTTACTCTTGGTGCTTTTGGCGATTTTGGTCATTAATTTGGTGTTAGCTGTTAAGAAAAACTGGCAAAACAAACAACGTCTAAGCAAAATCAGGCAGTATTACGATAGCTGTTTTGATACGGCTTTCCCACCTACACATTGGCGATAATCAGCAATGGTGTGTTAGGCTTGGCTTTTTTGCCGGAGCTGATATTGGGAGAAAAAAATGAAAGATAATTCAGACTCCAATCAAGCTGTCCGTCTGGATAAATGGCTGTGGGCTGCCCGCTTTTATAAAACACGGGCTATGGCACGGGAAATGATAGATGGTGGTAAAGTTCACTATAATGGTCAACGAAGTAAACCGAGTAAAGTGGTTGAACCCGGAGCTGAAATTAAACTGCGTCAGAGTAATGATGAACGTATTATTGAAGTTCTTGCGTTAAGCAGCCATCGGCGCGGTGCACCGGAAGCTCAACAACTTTACCGAGAGACTGAAGAAAGTATTGCTAACCGGGAAAAAATAGCAATAGCCCGTAAAATGAACGCATTAACTATGCCTCATCCTGATCGCCGGCCGGATAAAAAAGAGAGACGCACGCTGATTAAGTTCAAAAACACCAAATTAAGTGAGCAGGAATAATCTGCTCCAGTGAGAGATACTTATGTTTAAACAAGACCAATTACACCGCTTTTTGTTTGAGAATTATTCTGTACGTGGTGAGCTGGTTTTAGCCAGTGAAACTTACCAGCATATTCTGGAAAATCATGATTACCCGCAGCCGGTACAGCAATTATTGGGAGAGCTATTGGTAGCAACCAGTTTATTAACGGCGACACTGAAATTTGATGGTGATATTACTGTTCAAATTCAGGGAGATGGCCCGGTAAAACTGGCTGTCATTAACGGTAATCATCAGCAACAAATGCGCGGTGTCGCCCGTATTGACGGATTAGTTGCTGAAAATAGCAGCTTGAAGCAGATGGTTGGCACAGGCTATATGGTCATTACCATTACACCAACTCATGGTGAGCGCTATCAGGGTGTCGTTGCATTGGAAGGTGAAACGCTGGCGGAATGTTTGGATGATTATTTCAGACAGTCTGAACAGTTACCAACCCGTCTGTCTATCCGTACCGGTGTTCAGGATGGAAAGATCGCTGCCGGCGGTATGTTGCTACAGATTTTGCCAGCCGCGGAGCAAGGTAGTGCAGACGTATTTGATCATCTGGTACAGCTTACTGCAACCATTAAAGGTGAAGAGCTATTTTCACTGGAAGTTAAAGAGATCTTGCATCGTCTTTATCATGAAGAGGATGTTGTATTATATGAGCCGCAACCCGTTGAATTCTGCTGTACTTGCTCTCGTCAACGTTGTGCTGACACGTTAGTCACACTTTCCGATGAGGATGTTAATCATATTTTGCAGAAAGATGGCAACATCAATATGGAGTGTGAATACTGCGGTACGCACTATATTTTTGATGCTGATGATATCGTTGAAATCAGGTCAGAAAAAAAGAGCCGGTTACACTAATATTTATCCGGTGCGCCGTAAAACCCCGTCCCTCAGAGGATGTCGCAAAAGGTTAAGGTCACTTTTTCAAGCATCAAGTTAAATTCAATCACTGACTTTGGGCAGCCTGTTATTTGTATGGATAACAGGCTAAAAATAATCCCTAATATCAGAGCCACAGCTCTTGATAAGTTATAGGCCATTGCATGCAGGGAAAACTCCAGCTTTACCGCTGATAATCCCTTATGCCGAAAGCGTTCCAGTCTCTGAATTCCCCGTAATGCCGAAAATACCGGTTCTACCAGGCTCTTTCGTTGACTCAATATTTGTTTTGACTCGGGTCTGGCCATATGCAAACGAAGCGTCTCCCGCCCTTCATCTTCCGGATAACGTTTTATTTTTCTTCCTCCTTTAGCCTTTGTGCAGCCCGCTTTCTGCGGGCATCCGGCACAATTGTCAGCGCTATAAACCCGATAGGTCCGCGTTTTTTCAGCGGCTTTCACTGTACTTTGCAGGGACAATTGATGATGGGCAGGACAAATATAGCAATTTTGCTCAGCATCATAAGTAAATAATGATTTGGGATAGATTTTTCGTGCACGCTGTCGGTCTGAATTTTCTGCACAAAACAGCAAGATCTGATGTTTCTGCGCCTCAGCAATCACATCGTCATGGAAATAACCGGCATCCAATAACAGCTTTTCCGGGTGACCTCCCGAGATAGTGAGATTCTGCGCCAATAACGCGGCCATCACTTGGGTTTCACTGGAGGGATCGACCGTTTGAGCGACGATAATACGTCTGTTTTAGTCAACAACAGACGGTTTATAGGAAGTTGAAAATCCCCTTCCCCGCTTGAGTTTCTGGACGACGGCTTCGGGTTCTGTTGGATTGATACGCAGTTGGCTGGCATCCTTCCCTTTTTTTCACGATTTTCTTGTCGGCGCCGTAATACGTTGGCTCCCTGTTCCAATTGCCTCCTGAGTTAAAAGGTGGTAATGAGAACAGGCCGCCTCTATCACTGTCCCGTCACCGGCCAGGCACGAGCCCTCCGAATGACTACGGTGCAAAATGGATAAGGTCAGTGCCTTAAAAAACGGTTCCGTCAGGACGGATTGGTGCTGATAAATAAAACGCCCAAGACTGGCATGATCGGGCGTAATTCTCTGACTGACAAAAATACAGCCTAAATCTAAACGCGCAAGTCGTTCAAGTTCTCTAAGTAAGTAGTGTCCTTTCATGATCCCATAAAGCAGGATCCCTATCATGGAGCATGGAGAATAAGGGGCTCTACCCAGGTGTTTGCTGCTGTTCAATGTATTGCCGGATGATAGATATCGGCGCACTGCCACAACTCCCCGCAAAATAACTCGGACTCCACAGAACACCTGTGTAAAAATAGCGCAGTGCTATATCAGGGCGATCGCGGCGCAGCAAGCGGCTGGACACGTCCTTGAGGCTGTTGACCAGACTTGATATTGCCAATTTAGGCGGATAATTGATCAGAAAGTGAACATAATCGCGTTCGCCGTCCATTTCAACCCGTTCAGCGTTAAAATCGTTGCACACAGAGCTAAAGTATCCACGTCGCTTTTCGATAGCATCAAGAGCAAAGATTTTGCGCCGACACTTGGTAACAAATACCCAATGCACATGCATCAGGAATACGCAGTGTCTGCCGCGTCGAATATCCGTTTCATTTGTCATAGACCAAAGTATAATAGGGCGTATGAAACGACGACAAGCCTTCAAATTCCAGTTAAGACCAGATGGTCAGCAGGAGCGTGATATGCGGCGCTTCGCCGGTGCTTGTCGCTTTGTTTTCAACCGTGCGCTGGCTCTCCAGAATGAGAACCATGAGGCGGGACACAACCTATACCAAAATGGCTTCATGGTTCATTGACTGGAAATCCGATGCAGATACGCCAGATATGCAATGGCTTAAAGAAGCGCCATCACAGCAGTCGCTAAAAGCTCTGGAACGCGCCTACAAAAATTTTTTCCGGAAGCGCGCAGCATTCCCCCGTTTCAAGAAACGAGGTCAGAACGATGCTTTCCGCTATCCTCAGGGCGTGAAACTGGATCAGGAAAACAGCCGTATTTTCTTGCCGAAGCTGGGGTGGATAAAAATGATAGGTTTTCAATTTTTTGATAACAATCGCTGTTAATTAATCATAACTATTTATTATTGCTCACAGAAAAAGCGTGACTATCCAGGACCCAGGAGCAATAACATGAGTGTTAAAGGCATTACCCCGCAGGAACTCGCGGACTATGGAATCCATGATGTTAGTGAGATTGTTTATAACCCAAGCTATGAGCTGTTATTTTCAGAAGAAACCAAACCTTCACTGGAAGGTTACGAGATTGGCACTTTGACCAACCTGGGGGCTGTGGCTGTCGATACGGGGATCTTCACTGGTCGTTCCCCCAAAGATAAGTATATTGTCCGTGATGATGTTACCCGTGACACCGTATGGTGGGCTGACCAGGGAAAAGGCAAGAATGATAACAAGCCATTGCAACAGGAAACATGGACACATCTGAAAGGTCTGGTTACTCAACAGCTTTCAGGCAAACGTTTGTTTATTGTCGATGCTTTTTGTGGTGCGAATGCAGATACACGCCTAAAAGTCCGCTTTATTACAGAAGTTGCATGGCAGGCTCATTTCGTTAAGAACATGTTTATCCGCCCCTCAGATAAAGAATTGGCCGGATTCAAACCAGACTTTATTGTAATGAATGGTGCAAAATGCACTAACCCACAATGGCAAGAGCAGGGTTTGAATTCTGAAAACTTTGTCGCGTTCAACCTGACAGAGCGTATGCAGCTTATCGGTGGTACCTGGTACGGCGGTGAAATGAAGAAAGGGATGTTCTCAATGATGAACTACCTGTTGCCATTAAAAGGCATTGCTTCAATGCATTGTTCTGCCAACGTTGGTGAGAAGGGCGATGTTGCTGTCTTCTTCGGCTTATCAGGTACAGGTAAAACCACGCTTTCTACTGATCCAAAACGTAAGCTGATTGGTGACGATGAACACGGTTGGGATGATGACGGCGTATTCAACTTTGAAGGTGGCTGTTACGCGAAAACCATCAATCTATCCAAAGAAGCAGAACCTGATATCTACAATGCGATTAAACGTGATGCATTGCTGGAAAATGTGACGGTACTGGCAGATGGCACGGTTGATTTCAATGATGGTTCAAAAACTGAAAACACCCGTGTTTCTTATCCTATCTATCATATTGAAAACATTGTTAAGCCGGTTTCCAAAGCAGGTCACGCGACCAAGGTCATTTTTCTGACGGCAGATGCGTTTGGCGTGTTGCCTCCGGTATCCCGTCTGACACCGGAGCAGACCCAATATCACTTCTTGTCTGGCTTCACGGCAAAACTGGCTGGTACAGAACGTGGTGTGACGGAACCAACACCAACGTTCTCTGCCTGTTTCGGCGCCGCCTTCCTAAGTCTGCATCCAACTCAATACGCGGAAGTCTTGGTAAAACGCATGCAGGCCGCAGGTGCCAAGGCTTATTTGGTGAATACTGGCTGGAATGGGACGGGTAAACGAATCTCTATTAAGGATACCCGTGGAATCATTGACGCCATCCTGAGTGGTGATATTGAGGAAGCTGACACCATTACATTACCTATCTTCGATCTGGCGGTTCCGACTGCGTTGCCTGGTGTTGATACCGACATTCTTGATCCACGTGATACTTATGCAGATAAATCTCAGTGGGAAGAGAAGGCGAAAGATCTGGCACATCGTTTTGTCGATAACTTTGATAAATACACGGATACCCCAGCAGGAGAAGCGTTAGTAAAAGCGGGTCCTAAACTGTAATTGTGAGTTTCTTCTTGTATAAATAAACCTCATCCGTATGGGTGAGGTTTATTGGGGATTTATGCCGCAGGAAGGTCAAACAGCAATATTTCACTATCATCACCGGCGTTAAGTTGAAGATGGGTTTCATCCCTAATCGCCAGACCATCGCTGGTGATTGCTTGCACCCCATTAACAGTTACTTCTCCACGTACCACTTGTATCCAGATATAACGGCCATTCTCTGTAAGATATTCGGAAGTTTCATGACTTTTCAGTACCCAGCGCCACAAGGTCATGTCTTGGAAGACTTTTAGTGAGCCATCCCGTGCATCGGGAGAGAGCACTAACTGGCGACCTTGCACATCATCAAAACGTCGCTGTTCGTAACGCGGTGCCAAGCCGGTTTTGTCTGGAGTAATCCAGATTTGATACAGATGCAATTGGCGATCATTGTTCGGGTTATATTCTGAATGACGAATACCGGTACCTGCACTCATAATTTGGAATTCACCGGCGGGTACTTGCTCTTTATTTCCCATACTATCCTGATGTTCAACTGCACCGGAAAGTACATAGGTCAGTATTTCCATATCATTATGTGGATGGGTACCAAAGCCTTGACCTGCTTCGATGAAATCTTCATTAATCACTCTCAGCGCTGAAAAATTCAAAAAATTGGCGTCGTAATAGTTGGCAAATGAGAAGGTATGCCAGCTATCTAGCCAGCCATGATTGGCGTGGCCGCGATCTGATGCTTTGCGTAAATAGATCATATTCAAATCTCCTCAATGGTTTTTACAGTCTAGTTGAGAAGAGATAACATAAAAGTCTAAAAACCTAACCTAATTGTTCAAATATTTTGAAAATATAATAACCGGATTGATCAATAAAAAAAAGCCAGCACTCGGCTGGCTAAAGTAAACACTGGAAGCAATGTGAGCAATGTCGTGCTTTCATCCTTACCCTGAAGGCGGTTCATCTGAAAGCGATACGAATGATAATAATTATCACTATCGATTGTAAAGTGTTTTTTCTGGTCAAATATGGAATAATTGTGGAGTTTTATTTAACTAATTGATAAATATCAGTATTTTTTCGGGTGCTGAGGAATGCCTAAGGGAGCGAAAATCATCTCATTTAGTCGATTTGCTAAATGATTGTCTTAAATTATTCAGGAAATTTGACATGATATTAAGAGCCTTAGTAAAAACTGCCGTAAACGCTTATCCAGTATTCATTTATCGAAATTATTTTATTAATGGCTGAAAAATGCTCGGGAAAAATGAAAAAGCTGGAATTTAATATTACCGTAGTCAACTACTTATTTTGAGGAATGTTTTGATGAAATAATTACACTGTAATGAATTTTATGTGACACTAAATTACAAACGTTATCTAAAATCCAATTCACCCTGAATTTGTTTGCTCTGATAGTTGTTTCATTTATATATTCTTACTACATCTTAACATCATGAAATATATCCTTTCGGTAATCATATGTGGCATTTTTTTGCGTGGATCGTGTTAACAATCTTAACGGCCTGGGGAATGATTAATCATTCATTAGAGCAAAATTATCAACAACAAACTGTTTCATTTAATATCCTTTATCGGGAATTGAGTGAAAAGCTTGCACAGCATGATGCCATTGTATCGCTAATGGATGCTAATATCGGATTAGAGCAGTTACAGGAAAATTTTCCGCAAATCATCGGATTACAGGAGATTCCAGTCAATGTATTAATATTCCCTGTAATCAGTGAAGAGGGCAGGGCTAACGCATCAAAGCTCATTATATAAACAAACTCAAGGATTCGAATAAATAATCATCATTTAAACAACAGAGCCTGCGTTTATTTTCCATGCTTAACTTACGGGATTTATTCTGTTTCAGCATATTCAAAATCCATTTTCTGAGTACAGCTAAATTTTCACCGGCAAATCCTATCCGGGCCTGGAGTTTATCCTCTCGAAACGCAACATCAAGTGACCAGTGTAAATGATTCTCCACCGACCAGTGAGAGCGTGTTGCTTGCAAGGCTTTCTCCGCATTCATTGGCTGGCTACTGATATAAAATCGGACAAAATCATGCCCACGTCCTTTTTCTGTCCGTTCAGATTGGACTGCTATTATCGTCTTTGCTTTCCATTTCTGACAAATGGGCATCTGCTCACCAACAGGGAATTGCCAGCATCGGCGATGTTCCTGGCGACCATGCTGATTATCAAATTGTTCGTAGAAAGAGGGGCCGGCAAGATCTTTTGGCGTATTCGCCCAAAAAGCGTGAAATTGCGCGCTGACTTCAGCGGCCAGTGTCGGCTGATTATCTTTGACTGCCAGCAAATAATCCGCGGATTTTTCCAGAATAATCTCGGCGATTTTTGTTTGCGTTCCCGCAGCATCAATGCTCACAAGACATCCTTCCAGCGCCAATAATTGGAGAAGTTCAGGAATGGCTTTTATTTCATTGGATTTTTTCTCCACTTTTTGTTGCCCAAGGCAGAGTCCCAGTTCAGTTGACCAGACATTGACGGTATGGATACGATTAGCTCCCCGACCTTTTGCTGTTGCCCTTAACGCCTTACCGTCAACCGCCAGTTGCCCTGAAAGACCTTCCTTTTTCAAAATATGATCCACCCATTCCTGAAACAATGATTGCAGGGTACTGGCTGGCATAATGGCAAAAATCCGGTTAAAAGTGTCATGTGAGGGAACCCCATTTGCCAGGGTTAACCAACGCTTAAACCATTTTTCGCGTTCCTGAGCAAAGAGCGCAATTTCGGACCAGGTATCAAAACCACACATCATGGCACAAAGTGCCATAAAAATGACCTCAGATAGCACATGAGAACATTTTGCTTGTTGACGTGGGTCAGGTAAGGCTTCGAGGTAGTCAAACAGGGCTTTCTGAGTCATAAATAAGGCCATTATTACGGGAAGTTGTGGATAAATAACGGTAAACAGATAAGATTGCAACAAGAATAAAGCGTGGCTTATTTTGTACGGTTAATTCGTCATCTTATGGATAAAAAATGATCATGCGTTAGCCCTGGTGAAGAGGGAGATGGGAGATATTGGCTTAATAGTACGAACAACAGTATCCGGTTATTGATTGATCTCAATATCCTTATGAAGAAATTATCATTATTGTCACAATTTCGCTGGGTACAACTGGATTGGAATAACCGGCCATTGATTACACATGGGCCGGAGAAAGAGCAGTATTTTTGGAACTGGGAGAAAAAGCTGACCAGTCGTTTTCAGCCTTTCGTGCTTAAAGCCAGTAACAATCAACAATGGTTGCAACTGCCGTGGGGTTATATTACTTGTCTCAGTTTCTTATGGGCGGTGATTATCTGTTTTATCTTTTTAATTCAGAAGAATAAGAGATTAAGGCAAATTTCTGATTTACGGGCACATTTCTTTGAATTCACCCGTTTGAATACCATGGATGAAGTGGCAACGGGTATCGTTCATGAGTTAAACCAGCCTTTGACGGCGATTATGAGTTATAATCAAACTGCACTGCGGCTAATGAAAAAGCAGCAATATGATAAAATCACTTCAATACTGGACTCATCAATCCTGCAAACTCAACGCATCGCAAATTTATTAACACAATACCGTCAAAAGTTGACGACGGGTAGTATTGTATTACAGGCTGTAAATATTCTATCGATATTAGGTCGTGTTGAAATATTGCTCGAAAATGAAATAAAAGCCGGGAAGATAAAGATCATCAAACATATTTGTGATGATTTGCCAATGATATTCGCCGAACCATTATGGGTAGAACAGATATTCCATAATTTAATCAGTAATGCAATTCAGGCGCAACAAGATCACACAAACAATCAGAATTGGATCTGCATTGATATCACCTACGCTGACGAAATGATAAAAGTCGTGATTGCAGATAGTGGACCAGGATTAAGTGATGAGGTTTTGAAAAACATCTTTATTCCATTCTTTACAACACGCCAGCAGGGAATAGGATTAGGAATGACTTTAACGGAGACATTAATTCAGAAACTTGGTGGTGATATTCGTGCCGAAAATAGCGAAACCGGTGGTGCTCGTTTTATTATTTGGTTACCCGTCAATAAAGGTAAGGAGGAGTAATGGCAGCAGTGATTTATCTCATTGATGATGATGAAGCGATTCGTGATTCAATATCTATGTTGTTAGAAACAATGAATTGGTCGGTAATTTCATTTCCTGGCGCTCAAGAATTTCTTGATGAAATTGATAAGACAAATATTTCAGCGCTTCAGGGATGTATTTTATTGGATATTCGTATGCCGGGAAAACCTGGATTGACGTTACAGGATGAACTTCTAAAGCTCAACAATACATTGCCGGTGATTATTATGACAGGACACGGAAATATTGACATTTGTCGTCGTGCTTTTAAAAACGGCGCCTTTGAATTTTTAACTAAACCTATTGATGCAGATTTATTGATTGAAACAGTTTCAAGTGCATTATCACTTCATCAGAAAATATTTAAGCAACGTCAGATATATGAGCAGTTGAAAGCTAAATTCAGCCAGTTATCTGAGCGTGAAAACGAGGTGATGGCAATTATCCTGGAGGGTAAAACCAGTAAGCAAATTGCTCAACAACTGGCATTATCTCCACGGACAATTGAAGCTCATCGGGCTAATATATTTCATAAATTGGATATACACTCTTTACCACAATTAGTAAAAGAGTATGAACTATTTAAGTCATTATCTTATGGCTAAGTATTTATACTAAGCAGGATAAGTAATCAACCTAATAGATACAGTCTATAAATCTCATTAAGTTAGAGGGGAATAATTTACCAACTTAATGAGGTTTATCTATGAAACGTTCTCTTCTTTGTACTATCCTGGCGACAGGTTTATTCGCACAAACGGCTTTTGCTACATCAATAATTACTGAACGTAATATTTCGCTTGAGTTAGCAAATAAATTAGCCTCTGAGGCAATTCAATCCTGTAAATCGAATAATTATAACGTGACGGTTTCTGTTGTTGATAAAAGTGGGGTTGTGAAAGTGGTTCAGAGTATGGATAAAGCGGGTTTACATACCGTTGAAGCGAGCAAAATGAAAGCTTATACTGCATTATCTACCCAAAGAACGTCAGATGAAGTAATGAAATCTGCACAATCAAATCTTGGCGCTCAAAATCTGGTGCATATCCCCGGTTTCCTATTATTAGGTGGTGGTGTTCCGGTTAAATCTGGTGATGAAGTGATTGGTGCGATTGGTATTGGTGGTGCCCCAAGTGGTTCTTTAGACCAACAGTGTGCTTTTGATGCAATTCAAAAAATTTCATCGGAGTTGTCTCAGTCATAATAATTAATAAAGTATGTAGGGATAACGATAATGGTGAATTAAATCTATATTTCTACTGATGACTATAATATTCGTTATGTTGATATGTAAAATATAGAATTTAGGTTTAATATCTTTCATCGTCGTATCTCTGCACAGAGACAATAATTTAAATAGCTTTCCATAATACTGATACACCTATGCCTTTTGTTTTCTTTTTGAA
The DNA here is from genome assembly GCF_001010285.1 of Photorhabdus thracensis. GTDB lineage: Bacteria > Pseudomonadota > Gammaproteobacteria > Enterobacterales > Enterobacteriaceae > Photorhabdus > Photorhabdus temperata. Next base: position 1,983,947 of record NZ_CP011104.1, read on the forward strand.
CAACATTGGTTCTGTAGCCTATCTCATTGATTCTACAGACCACTTGGATGAAAAGGCTGTATATCTTGGTACACAAGGGCTGGTTGGAAGTGGAGCATAATTATGAAAACTTATTTAACTTATTGTCTCTAATTGTTTTTATTTGTGGTAAATAGGCTTTATTTAGCCTTGGCTCTATTTAAAAATAGCGATTTCATAAATTTTTATATTATTGGTATATGTTTTTACACAGGTGTGGAGCCTGTAACAAGTTACACTTATATCTAACATAAGAGAGAAATTCAGGATTAGGAAAAATAAATAACATTTCATAATTTTGCTACACATGGCCTTCTTCAACCCATTGTTATATATAGAATTATGAGTAGTATAAGATGTAGCGCTATTTTGGAATCTTATTTATAACAGTCCATAATTCTGCATCACAATAAATGCTTTTTTGCAGAAATAATAAAGTTTGTGAAAGTACATAAAAATAACAATCAATGTGCCAGATATTATTTTTGCACTGTAGTAGATGGCATAATACAAATAAACTCAAACGAACCTTATGTAATAAAAGGTTATTACATAATTATTGTGCGCGATATCACGAAAAAGTATCTCCTCCTGACTCCTACTCCCTATCAGTATCAAAATTAGGAGGATGCTGCGTTATTCTAGGCATTATTTAATATTTCCGTTTCATTGAATTAACAATAATATCGTCGCTAATTTTTTACTATTAAAAGGTTTGATTATGGTAGCTCACTTCGTTAAACAGGCTTACCGGGCCCTATTAAGCAGTACATTTGTTTTACTGGCTGGCTGTGATAACAATGGTTCTTCATCCAATACCCCGCAAGAGCCGATAGCACATCTCCCTATCAAAATACCGGGTGAAGCCGCCCGTGCTGGTGATTTACAGGCCGTGATCCATCTGGTGGACATTGCTAAATTAAGTCAAAGTCCGACAACAAATCATGACTACAGCACTAACACGCTTTATCTATGGAACGATAAAAACTGTGATTCCTTGGCTTCTCCCTCATTGAGCTGGAATGATTTCAGTGCAATTCCTACGGGCAGCGATAGTTATGGCCCTTACTGGGTTGTGCCGTTAAACAAAAACGAGGGTTGTATTAATTTTATCGTGCGTGATGGCAACAACACTAAATTGATCGACAGTGACCTAAGAATTTCCTTCTCCGATTTCAGTAACCGTACCATTTCTGTGATACCCGGCAGTAATCAAATCTATAGTAGTCGGGCGGAAGCCTTTGAATCTGTGTTCGGTGTTTCCCAGGCTTCGGCACATTGGGTCGACAATCAGACACTGTTGTGGTCAGGCGGAGCAGATAAGCCTTATGTCCGTTTATATCATAGCCGGAGCAAAGTCGTAGCCAATGACCAAGGAAACTTTACTGATAGTTATCTGGCATTAACACCGACTACCCTGAGCCAGAAAACAGCTGATCGATTTCCACACTTGAAGAATTTAACAGCGTTCCGTCTGCCAGAAGACACGGATATCGAGACATTACTCACCGGTGATCTGGTCGTGTTGGCGACTAATAAAGAAGGTTTGTTATTATCGGCGACTCAGGTACAAACTGTCGGAGTGCTAGATGACCGTTTTGCTGATGCAGCTGAGAAGTTGGAATATGGTGCGCTGATCAGCGATGCAGGTGTGACCTTCCGCTTGTGGGCGCCTACTGCTCAGAATGTCGGGCTGGTTATCTACGATACAGATAAACAGATAATCGCCAACCATCCAATGAACCGTGATCCTGCTAGTGGCGCTTGGTCATGGCAAGGAGATAAAGAACTGGTTGGTGCTTACTATCGCTATGCTCTAACGGTGTACCATCCACGTTCCCGCAATGTGGAGCACTATGAGGTCACCGATCCCTATTCCCACAGCCTGTCCACCAATTCGGAATACAGCCAGGTAATCAACCTAGATGATGAGGCACTGAAACCACAAAACTGGGATAGCTTGATTATGCCGCGTTCACAAAGTACACCGGCGGACATTGCGCGCATGGCCATATATGAAGCTCATGTCCGTGATCTCTCCGTTGCAGATAGCACGGTGCCAGAAGCCTGGCGTGGTAAATATCTGGCTCTGACCGCTAACAACAGCGATATGTTCAAGCATCTTAAGGCATTGAGTCAGGCCGGAGTCACTCATATGGAGCTGTTGCCGGTATTTGATTTGGCTTCCGTTAATGAATTCAGCGACCAAGTAGCTGATCTTAACCACCCATTCAGTCGCTTATGTCAGGTCAACCCTATGGTGAGAAAGAGTCGCTTTGCTGATTACTGTAATAGTTCACAAACCGTAGGTGAAGTGTTACAGGAATTGCTGAGTGGTGACAATGCCGATAACCCGCAGGTACAAGAGTTGAATGCAATGATTGCGGAAACCGACTCCTACAACTGGGGCTATGATCCGTTCCATTACTCAGTACCGGAAGGCTCTTATGCCACAGATGCGGAAGGTTCGGTACGTATAAAAGAGTTTCGCGCCATGATTCAGGCTATCAAACAGCAACTGGGAATGAATGTGGTCATGGACGTAGCGTACAATCACACCAATGCTGCGGGCCCAACAGACAGATCTTCCGTGTTGGATAAGATAGTTCCTTGGTACTATCATCGCCTGAATGAAATCAGTGGTAATGTTGAGTCCAACACCTGTTGCCACGATACGGCGCCAGAGCACCGCATGTTCGCTAAACTGATCGAAGACTCATTGGTTACCTGGGTTAAGGACTATAAGATCGACGCATTCCGATTTGACTTAATGGGCTTTCATCCTAAGGCACAGATGTTATCGGCGCTGGCAAAAGTACGTGCGATTAACCCATCGGTCTACTTCTTCGGTGAAGGTTGGAATTCCGGGCAGGACGATCGTTTCGAGATGGCTTCACAGATTAATCTTAAGGGCACCGGGATTGGTACTTTCTCCGATCGATTGCGTGATGCAGTACAGGGTGGTGGACCGTTCGATTCTGCTGACAGCATTCGTATTAACCAGGGAGTGGGTAATGGTGCTGGAACGTTACCTAACGAACAGACTTGGTTAAATGCTAATGAGGTGCGTCATCTGGCGGATCTGGTACGTTTGGGTATGGCGGGCAATCTGGCTGATTTCGTGTTGATCGATAAAGATGGGGCGGTGAAAACCGGCAGAGAAATTGACTACAAAGGGGCTATAGCCGGTTATGCTGCTGATCCGATTGAGGTGATCAATTATGTATCCAAACACGATAATCAAACGTTATGGGACCTAATCAGCTACAAAGCGGCACGTGAGGCGGATCTGGCAACCAGGGTTCGCATGCAGGCAATATCCCTCGCTACTACATTCCTTGGGCAGGGACTGGCCTTCGCCCAACATGGATCGGAACTACTGCGTTCTAAGTCTTTTACCCGTGATTCCTATAATGCCGGCGATTGGTTTAACCGTGTCAGCTACACTTACCAGGACAACAACTATGATGTTGGTATGCCGGGCCTGCGTAATGATGGTGGAAATTATGCATTGATTGAACGAGTGAAAAACGTAGTGGATAAACCAGGCCAAACTGAGTTATTGCAGATGACAGCTTTTTATCAGGAACTGTTGCGCCTGCGTCAATTTTCACCTCTGATGACGCTCGGTGATGGTGCATCGGTTAAGCAACGTGTCGATTTTCGTAATGTCGGGCCGAATCAGCAAATTGGATTACTGGTGATGACGATAGATGATGGTAATACCACCGATGATGACCGTGATTTGCGGTTTGACGGCTTGGTGGTGATGATCAATGCTGCACCATGGGTTGCTACGGTGAAAGATCTTAATGTCAAGGGATTGAAGTTGAATGATATTCAAAGCGAGCTGGGCAACACTTCGCTGGCGGCCGGTATCAAAATAGCAAAAGATGGCGCTGTTACGTTGCCGGCCTGGTCGGTAGTGGTGCTGGTTTTACCACAAGGTGGCGTTCGCGGTACTGGTTTGCCTGTCCGCAGGAAGTAACGCACAGGAATTTTCCACTGTTTGCATCGGGGCGGTCTGTCCAGACCGCCCATCTTTAACTTCGAAGGGGTACTCCCGCCGCTTCCCTTGCTGATGATAATTGAGACATTGTTTATCATCTTAATTCTTTCTCTGATCACAGCGCATAATAATTACAAGAGTTAATGACAGGCGTTGACATAATAAAAAACATGATGATATGGTTTTTATTTGATTGTGAATTATACAAAATTCTTAGTGGTGGCTTTTTGGAAAGAGTGGTGACGGGCCAGTACTCATTTAATTGCTTTTTACTCATAATCACACAGAGGGAGGCAAGTTGAACTTCCAAGGGTTACAGGCAAAATACCGCCGTTTATTTCAGGAAAGTGCGGCCTGGAAACTGTTAAGAGCGGATAATTCCCCTTTAATTTTGGCATTTTTGGGGGAGTTATTTTCGGAGGATAGTGAAGTCCCTTTTAGTCGTGCCCGCGTGTCACTCGATGCAGAGTTGGTACGTTGTCGTGAACTTGGTCTTTGGGAAACGGAAACAGGTGCCGGCACGTATCTCAATAAATGGATTCGGGAAGGCTGGTTGCGTGAGATGGATGACACATTAACAAAAACGGATGCCAGTGAAATTGCGCTCCGATTTAGTCAGGGGCTTGACGAGCGCAGTTCAGGAACTACTGCGTCTCATCTTCGAATTGTTCAGGAAGCGGTCAGGGACTTTGCGGTGGCGATTAGCCCAAATGTCGATGAGCGTGTCACGCTTTTGGAAGATAGAAAATCCGAAATTCAGAGAGAGATTGATGCCCTGAGGGCAGGTGTTGTAACCGAGCTGACCGAGGTTGAGCAGCGGGAAAGAATTCGTGAAATCTACCAGTTGGCTTCTGTTTTAACGGGTGATTTTCGCCGGGTTGAAGATGAAATTCGTCGGTTGGATCAGGAAATTCGTATTCAAATTATTGAGGGAGACTCCACCAGAGGAGATATCCTTCTTGCTGTTTTAGAGAAAGAAGCGTTGTTGGCTAAAACAGATGCCGGTAGTGCGTTTGAAAGCTTTTTTGATTTGTTATGTGATCAAAATAGAACTATGGAGCTGCGGGATCAGCTTCGAAGCATTTTAAATCGTCCGGTCGCAGAATACTTAACGACCCAGCAACGGCAATTCTTGAGTCAGCTCATGCGAGAATTGAGCCGCGAGAGTGACAGAGTTTTTCAAATCAGGCGAAGAACGGAAGAGAGCTTGCGTGCTTACATAGAGAGTGGCACTGCTCAAGAAAATCGTGCTGTTGATAGATTGCTTGGTCAATTGGAACGACTCGCTGTTGAATTGAAGAATGCGGATTGCGACTTGCAAACAACAACAGCTCTTTCATTGCCCGTTGGGGCGGCAAGTATTAGCTCTCCCGAAAGCATGCTCCTTAAATCACCCGATGAAAAGCTGGATACCTCAGGTGTTGAAGAACAGCTTAACTCTCGAGAACCGAGTATACAGATGCTGGATTGCCTTGATGCTGTTCAAATTCGATTGATCGCTGAGAAGGCGTTAGTAACGTTAAAAGAGTTTGGTCCAATGACGATTGCATCTATTGCACATTATCACCCGCTTAATTCAGGGTTGGAGGAGTTAGTTGCCTATTTGCGGGTTGCGAAATCTGTCGGGGCTGCATCATTGGAAGAGAAGGAATCAATTGAAATTAGTGACAAACAGGGCGTTCGCTTGCGGGTGTCTATCCCCACTTTTCTTCTGAGTGCCGACCTGTTTCCAGACAGTTTGGATGAATTGGTTCTGTAATGGTGAATAGAAAGTGGCTATAGTCTCATAGTATGAGGGTTGGAATGCATAAAGGCAAAAAGTTGAATAAAGATCGTGGCACCCGCGCAACCCTTGGGAAATCTGATTCAGATCCTCAGAAAGAGCAGCAAACAGGGTTTTTTGATCAGTTGATAAAACATCATACTCAATTAGAGTATAACCCGCTTACAGGCACATCCGTTGTTGAATCTGCTGTCGCTGCCAATAAAAGTTCATCCGTTGAAGTTGATGATGTATTAGTCAATGATCACCCTGAAAGCTCAAACAGTGGTATGCCGCCTGATGCACGCCGGGTGCTGGTTAGCTTGCTGCGTCAGGGCGTTATATTGTCTTCGCAGAAAGCCAAGTTGTTTGAATCGCTTTGTCGATACCAATGTGCTGTACGCAAACATCTGTCAGAAGTCTATTTGAAGCTGGTTTTAGATGAGAAAGCGGGTGTCGCCTTTATAGCCGGCTTTCAAAATGAGGAAGATACTGAATCATTGGGCATAGATGGTGAAGAGGTTGTCTCTCTGATTAGCCGAAGGACGCTCTCTTTATACGATACGTTGTTGCTGTTAGTGCTGCGCAAACACTACCAAGATCGGGAAACATCCGGCGAGCAAAGGATTATCATTGATATCGAGCGTATAGAATCCCATCTGACACCGTTTTTACCGCTGACAAACAGTACTAAATCTGATCGGAGAAAACTCAAGGGTGCTCTTGAGAAAATGGTGACGAAAAAAATATTGAGTTCGGTGCGGGGAAGTGAGGATCGCTTCGAGATTACACCGGTGATCCGTTACGTAGTTAGTGCTGAATTTCTCGAGAATATGCTGAATGAATACCTGAAAATGGCGGGCGAGAAGGGTATTGAGCTAAATAAAAACGGCAGCAACGCTGTTGATTATCAAGACGAAGAGGAGGAAACAGGAGATGAAAATGACTGATCAAACTCTTTCGGCTGATTCATTATTTCATGTTGGTCAAATCAGATTAGCCGAACTTTCAGTTTATAATTGGGGGTCATTTAACGGCTTGCATACCGCGTTGATCGATCCTATGGGAACTTTGGTCACTGGGGATAACGGCGCGGGAAAATCGACGTTTATTGATGGTCTTATGGCTTTGCTCCTTCCTGCCGGAAAGGCAACCTTTAATGTGGCTGCGGCGCAGGGTGATCGTTCTGACCGGACTTTACTTTCTTATATGCGGGGAAGTTTTGGATCTGCTCATGATGGAGCGGGTACGAGAGTCAGAAGTAAGCGTGAATCTGGCGTGGTGACTGGGCTTAGAGCGTTATATCAGGGTGATGATGGTTCAAAAATCACACTTGCGGCACTTTTCTGGATCACTAAATCGACGAATGTGCTGGCGGACGTGACGCGAGTTTATGTTGTCGCTAAGAGAGACCTGACTCTTAAGGAAATGCTTGATGCCTTTGGGGATGGTAATGCCCGATCATTCAAGCAATGGCTCCGTGATGACCCGGCAATGACATGCTGTGATGATAATTTTTCCGATTATCAGGAGTTGTACCGAAAGCTTCTGTATATGGACAATAAGAATGCGCCTGCACTGTTGTCGCGGGCGTTGGGCCTGAAAAAAATTGATGATTTAACCGGGTTGATTCGTGAATTGGTACTTGAACCGAGTACAGTCAAAGATGATGCCAAAAAGGTAGTGGAAGAGTTTGCTGATCTGGTGGCGATTCATAGTCAATTAGTGGATGCAAGAGCACAACAGGTGCACTTATCCAGGTTACCCGAACTCAGCTCAATTATCGAAAAAACGACGAAAGAATTTGAGGCGCTAACGGTCGAAAGAAATAGTCTTCCGGTCTACTTTGGGGAAATCTTCGCACAATTGTGGAGTGAGAAAATTGCCGATATTGAGGCTGAACTTGAAGCACTATCCCTCAAAATTAAGCAAGCTGAAGGGCAGAAAGTCGATGCGGATAAGCTGGTTGAACGAAGACATGAGGAATATCTTCAGTTTGGCGGGGATAAAATAGAATCGCTTCGAAAAGAGATGGGTCATACCCAAGATCAATTGAATCGGGTGGTCAGGAACTCATCACAATATCAAACTCATGCCAACGAGCTGGCTCTTCCTTCTGTATTAGAGGAGGCTGTATTTCTCAAAAATCAATCCGAAGCATCAGCCAGGCTTGCCAGTATTCAGCGAGACGAAGAGGAGTATCAGGACAGGTTTGCCACCATCAGTGCCAAATTCAGTGAGTTGCAAGCAAATATCCATGATATCTCTCAGGAAATTCGGGAAATTGAGGCAAGGCCGGATTCTAATATTGATGTGAAATATCAGCAATTGCGGGATGAGCTGGTTAATTCCTTAGAATTAAGTAAAGACCAATGTGTATTTATCGGTGAGCTTATCGACGTCGAAGATCATGAAAAGATATGGCAAGGCGCGATAGAGAGGGCGTTAGGCGGGTTACGAACAACACTGGCTGTGCCACATCATTGTTATTCGATGGTGACTCGCTGGTTAAACGCCCGGCATACGGGTTTACATGTACGTGTTCAAGTTGTGAATAATGCTGAGACTAACCAGGGTCAATCGGCGGAGTTTAAGCCTGATGGTTATTTAAGGAAGCTGGTATGGCGCACTCACCCTTATCGGGAGTGGCTCAAGCGTCACTTGCAGAGATTTGACCTGCAATGTGTTTCGAATACGGAAGAATTGGATCAAACCCCGTTTTCGATGACACAACAGGGGTTAATGCACATGGATAAGGGGCGCTTTGAGAAAAAAGATCAGCACCGGATAGATGATAGAAGACGCTGGTGTCTGGGCTTTTCAAACAAATCACGTTTAGCCATTCTTAATAACGATAAAAAAGATTTAGGTTTGAAACTGGAGGAAACCGGAAAAAAGGTGAGCCAGGCCCGTCAGGATTTGAATGCTGTTTCTGATCGTAAAATACTTTGGGAGAAGCTCCAAAGTTACCGTTGGGATGATATTAATGCTCCTTACTGGCACGAAAAGTTTTCTGATTTGCAGACTGACCTTAAGGTGTTAGAACAGTCAGGCGGTGATCTTGATAAGGCCAGAGAACGTTGGGAATTGGCTAAAGAGCAATTGGCTCAAATTCAATCGGCATTAAATCAACTCAACTCTGATTCTGGTGGCGTTAAAAATACGCTGAGAAATGCACAAGAAGAATGGAATAAAGCGCGGGCAAAAGCGGAGAAAGGATTACCTGATTCAGCCAGGCAGTTACTTGCGATTCGGGTAGGCGTGCTTAATACAAACGATTTAAGCCGGATGGCTGAATTGGTGTCGAAAGTTGAAGAAGAGTTGGATCGTCTATTAGATTCTAGGCGGAACAATAAAGACAGAGCGGAAAGATCAGCCATCAGCATTATGGTTTCGTTCAGGTCTAATGATAAATGGCAAGTCTTCACGGTTGACTGGCAAAGTGATATTGGCAGCTTACCTGATTATCTTAATCATTTACGACAACTGGAAGAGGAAGGGCTTCCCAACCTTGTGGAGCAGTTTATTGAACGTTTGAATAAGCATGCAACGCAGTCGCTGGCGCGGATTAAAACTAAGCTTGAATCTGAACGGGAAGATATCCTTGAGCGGATTGACATTATTAACCGGGTCCTCAAGCGTACAGAGTTTCGATCAGGTACACATTTAAAGCTGGGTTCAAAGAGGGAGAAATTCCCGCATGTTAATGAGTTTGAACAGCATCTGCGTAAGGTGCTTAGTCAGGTAACCAGTGATGACCATGAAGCACGGTTCCGTCAGTTGGCTAAGGTAGTTGAGATCCTTGGGAAAGCAAGTGCGCCAGGTTCTTCAAATACATTGGAAAGTTTAAGGCTGCTTGATCCCCGTTATCAGATGTCATTTTATGCCGAAGAATTGGATATCAATACGGGTGAGATTCGTGATGTATTGGAGTCATCCAGTGGAAAGTCCGGTGGGGAAAAAGAGTCTTTTGCGGCAACTATTGTCGCAGCAAGTTTGGCCTATGTTTTGACGCCTAATGGCTATGATCGACCCGTCTACTGTACTGTTTTCCTGGATGAAGCGTTCTCGAATACGGCCGAAACAGTAAGTCGGCGTGTGCTTAGGGTGTTTAGGGAACTGCATATTCACGTTAATTTGATTACACCTTATAAAAACCTGAATTTGGCGAGAGAATCGGCCCGCTCGTTGCTCATTGCGGAAAGAGATCAGGAAAACCACGACAGCCATTTATGTGAAGTCACCTGGGAAGAAATTGACCGGAGAATGGGGGAAGAGAAGGAGAAAAAGTTAGCAGCTGAGGCTTCTGGTTTAGGTATCGAACTTGAGAAACTGATATGAAAAGAGAGCTGAATGGGGGGCGCTGGGGGTTATTACCGGCGCAGGTTAAGAATCTCATTAGGCAACGTGAGTGGGATAATCTTTCCTCACTAAGGGCTCGATTACTGGGCAGCAGAGCATTCCCTGTTCGCGTTGGTTTAAAACCCCCTAGAGGCAGTTCTGCCATATCAGATATGGTTCATTTTCAGCGGTTTGTTGATGAGTGGAAATCATTTCCCTATCAAGACCATGTGGAGTGGTCTTCTAAAAATTTCCGGGAGTTGTCTGAGCAGCGAATCCCGGCTTTTGTTGTTATTGAATCGATGCAACATTTGATTCAATTTTTAGGGAATGATGCCCTTTCCCGAAGTAAGGTATGGGAAAGAAATATGAAGCCATTCTTGCGGATTGATAAAGATCTCTATCCTGCATTGGTTAAATGTATAGATATTGTGGAAAAACTCTCTCTGAAAGATGCGGAATTATTGGCAAAGCTGCTCCCACAATTAAAGCAAGGTTTGGGGGAAGGACAATATTTAAGAGCATTACCCCTCATTGGTATTGATACTAAGTTTCTTGAGAACCACCAAATCCTGATAGAAGAGCTGACCGATGTGATTCACAAAGGTGCCGTTTCAGCATTTGGTGGTCTTACTGCTTGGTTGGGTTGTTTAACAAATCCCAAGGGCTGGTTAACTATCAGACCGCTTTGCCATACTGCGATGGCCGCGCTTGGTGGAATTCCGATACTTCAAATACCGGGTGAATTACTTAAACAGCACGAACTTCCGGCATCGAATATATTAGTCGTCGAAAACTTACAGTCTGGTTTGGCGTTGCCCGACATGCCTGACACGATAGCGGTGATAGGAGGAGGGAAAAACATTGCCTGGATGGATGCGGCATGGTTAAAAGGCAAGCGTGTAGGGTATTGGGGAGATATTGATACCTGGGGCTTGTCGATTCTCAGTGACGCCAGAGACAAGTTTGTGGATATTGAATCCCTGATGATGGATGTTGAAACCGTTAAAGTTCATGAAGATAGAATGGTTCCTGAACCAAATCCAGTTGAATCCAGTCCTTCATCGCTAAATGAAGATGAAGCAAGGTTGTTTAATGATCTCATCTCTGGCCGGTTCCACTCTTCACGTTTAGAGCAGGAGCGTCTTTCATCTGATTACATTAGAAGCAAACTTATAGATTGGCTGTCCTAATTCGGCAGCCACCAAGCGCACGGTGTTTTCTGTTTATCAGAAATGATCACTTTCCTGGTGTACATCGAAACGGTGCGTGATCAGATTGGCAAATGCCTGACTCGCAGCGCTTCGATACGCCCCGCTGCGCCACAACAGCACGGCATTGCGCTGCGGCAACGGAGGTTGAATGGCAATGGAATAGAGCCCGGCCTGCTCGTGGGCTATGACATCAGGTAATAAAGCCGCGAGTCGCCCCCGGCGGACAATCTCTACGATTGCGCTAATTGAGTTAGCCTCAATTGCAATGCGCGGCGTGATCCCCTGTTTCTGGAAGTACGAATCGATATGGCTTCGCGTTGCAAAGTCTTTGCTTAATAGCGCTAATCCTTCATGTTCCAGCATCTTCGCTGTCAATGATGTTTGTTGACCGATGAATCGATGCGATTGACCAACGATCAGACTGAGTGTTTCAATGAACAATGGCTCGCTATCAATGTCGGGGGATCGCACCTCAGAGAACGCGATGCCGAGATCGAGCTGGTTCTCCGCTAAAGCCGCTTCTATCTGATCTTGCGTCATTTCCTTGATATTCAAGGCAATTCCCGGATAGTGTGCGTTGAAACGCTCTACCCAATGGCCGATGAAGTAAGTCGTGAAGGTGGGCGTCATTGCGAGCCTGAGCAATCCACGGCTTAAATCCTGTACATCGTGAATCGCACGCTGCCCAGCATTCAAATCTTGCAATGCACGGCGGGCATAACTTGTGTACACCTCGCCAGCGTCGGTGAGTCGTACACTCCTTCCTGATCGGTCGAATAACTGCACATGCAGTGACTCCTCAAGTTGCCTGATTTGTTGCGATAGGGTCGGCTGCGAGATGTGAAGCTCCTCTGCGGCGCGAGTGAAGTTCTGATGTTCGGAAACTGCCAGCAAATAACGAATATGTCGTAACAGCATATCAATTAACCATTTGAAAATAATATGGAAATAATGAATGCCCGATCTTTAAAACTATAGAAAAGTTCGTTCATTCTTCACCTGTCACCTGTCACCTGTCTTATCGGCCACGATGGAGTGAAGACTATAAGGGCTTCCCGAGCATGTCAACTATTGGTAAATACTATAGAAATGATAGTAATCCGATCTTTGACGCTATAGATAAATTCGTTCATTCTTCATCCATCAGCATGTTTCTGCAACGCAATCCATGTTTCACCATGGCATTTAATAGCCCATTAATCCAAAGGAAATCATTATGATACAATCTCAATATTCCCAAACTCCCCGCCAGATCCTTACCGATGCTATCATCGACGCCAAAACACGCAAGAATTTGACGTTTGAAGATATCGCACAAGGAACTGGCCTGAGTCTCGCATTCGTTACCGCTGCGCTGCTAGGTCAGCATCCATTGCCTGCCGACGCTGCGAGGATGGTAGTTGACCGGCTTGAACTTGATGAGAATGCTTTCATTCTGCTGCAAACTATCCCTGTGCGCGGTAGCATCCCAGGAGGTGTACCGACTGATCCGACTATTTATCGATTCTACGAAATGGTGCAAGTTTATGGTTCAACGTTAAAGGCGCTGGTCCATGAGCAGTTTGGTGACGGCATTATCAGCGCGATTGATTTCAAACTTGATATCAAAAAGGTTGATGATCCTAATGGCGGTTCCCGTGCCGTGATTACCCTTGACGGGAAGTATTTGCCGACCAAACCATTCTAAAGCGATTGTTGGCATCGGCAAGGGAGACAAGTTCTCTCCCTTGCCGTCTCACAGAATGAATATCCAATTGCTGCTTAAAGCTTATGGATTAGTGATTTCGGTTGTCGTATGAGACAGATAAGGAGCAGGATCAAATTTGCTATTGTGCTGTCTGAAGGTGTGAGCAAAATCAGGCCATATCAGTGTTAAACGCTTATTTCGGGAATCACGGTACCAGCTTGTACAATTATCTCCAACCCATACTGTGCCATTAATCTGCTCTTGTAATTCGGTTACATAACGATGTTGAGCTTCGGGAGAAACCTCAAGTACGCAGTTGTTATTTTTCCTGCTGTATTCAATACCACCGAGAATGTACTCTATTTGAGACTCAATCATATAAATCATTGAGTTATGAGTAAGCGTCGCATTCGGTCCGTTGATAATAAATAGGTTTGGAAAACCTGTAGCAGTGGTTGATGCAAATGCTTCCATACCTTGGGCCCACTGATCCGCAAGGCTAAGACCATCACGGCCATGAACCAGGCGGGCATAAGGTGGCTGGGTGGTTTGAAAACCAGTACAGAAGATCAACACATCAAGTGGATAACTGTTGCCGGCCACCGAAACTGCATTTTGTCCATCTACGCACTTCAAGGCTGATGCTTCGAGTTTAACGTTATCTCGTAGAAACGTAGGATAATAATTGCTTGCAATCACAAGCCTTTTACAACCCGCTTCATAGCTGGGGGTGAGTTTTGCACGTAATTCCGGATCGGGGATTTGTCGTTTAAGATGATCTGAGGCTATGCGTTTGAATTCTGCAAGATATTGCGGAATAGAACGACGGGCCGGATACAGAGATTCAAAGTGCCAGAATATATCTGAACGAAGAGCGGGAATAGACTCTGGATCGCGCCGGAAACGCTGTTTTTCACTATCTGAATAGCTTCGGTCAGGACGTGGAATGATGTAGGATGGGTTTCGCTGGAAAACAACAAGTTCAGAGACACTTTGCGCCACTTCAGGCACTATCTGAGTTGCTGAAGCACCCGATCCGATAATACCTACCCGCTTACCTTGAAGAGAGACATCATGTTTCCAGCAGGCTGAATGAAAAACTTCCCCAGTAAAGCTGCTCAAACCTTCGATCTGTGGAAGATTTGCATCTGTTAAATGCCCGGTGCCTGTTATCAAGAACCGCCCACTGAAAACACCTGCGGTGGTGATAATTATCCAGCGCTCTTTTTGGTTATCCCAATAGGCTTTTTCAACGTTGGCGCCAAAGTGGATATGAGGCAGTAGCCCTTCATCCCTGGCTGTATCCTGAAGATAGGTGAATATTTCATTCCCTGGTGAAAAAACATGAGACCAGTCAGGATTGGGGCGAAATGAGTAAGAATAAAGGTGTGAGGGGACGTCACAAGCTACACCGGGATAAGTATTATCGCGCCAGGCGCCTCCTACATCATCGGCACGTTCGAGAATGAGGAAATTGTGCTGAGATCGGCGCTTAAGCTGGGCTCCCATACCAAGGCCGGCAAAACCTGCGCCGATGATAATAATCTCTGCATCTGTGACCTGCGATATATCTGCTTGTGGATTATGGTCTGGTGTACTTTTATTCATAATAGCTCTCCAAAGCGTAAAAGGGATTATATCTGGTCAGCGGGAATAATGGTCCCGGCAGGGTAAAGTGAAGGTGCTGCGCAGAACTGGTCAATAACTAACATTAACTGGGCAGGGCGTTCATAAATGACAGCGTGCCCGGCTTCTATCTCTATATAGCGTGCGTCCGGGATTGCGCCGAGAAGTGCTTTGCTATGGTAGGTGGGTGTTATTTTATCGTGTGTACAGCCAATAATCAGCGTTGTGGCTTTTATCGCAGGAGCGATCTGAGTGATATCAACTCGGGCATCAAGGTCTAGTTGCAATATATCGAATTCCCCCGGATTGATATTTTCAAATCCGGTTGGCGGTGGGTCTGGAAACATATCCACATGACTAGGGACACCACCAGCACAATACATAACAAATTCGGTAATAACCGGTGAGTTGGTCTCATATAAATGACGCCAGACAGCAACAAGTCTTTCCATCTGTAAATCTGTTTTCAGCCATCCTGCGAGTAGAACCAAATTACGAACCAGATCCGGGCGTTTAGCGGCGACAGAAGCAGCAACGACGGAGCCTAGAGAATAACCTATCAGTGTGACAGATTCCCCTGGAGCCGCTGTTTCAATAACGGCTTCGACCTGTTTTCCAAGATGTTCAGGAGTAAGAATTTCGCCCGCTTTCACTGGTTGAGAAAAATCCAGTGATATAACGGCGTGTTTTGTGGCAAGTAGTGGAAATAGATGACTGAAATGCAGCGTTGTATTTCCGCTTGTACCATGCACTAACACCACAGTATTACTCTTGGCATTATCCTTAGTCAGGCCTGGAGGTTTAGCTGTGAAGAACCTGACATCCTTTCCATCTACCTTTACAGTACTTTCATTAACATTAAATTCTTGATCGGATTTAGTACTACAGCCGTAGATACCAGAAAGTTGCATTTTCCTTGATGCTCACCACTCTGAGAAACCGCATGAATTAAGCTTTTCTATGAGTGTCTTTTCTGTTGAAAAAAGTAAGTACGGCTGTAGTATTAGAACCTATCCCAAAAGGAATTGTCATGTTGTATAATATTCTAGAACGGATAATTTCTGAAGGTATAGAGAGTATGACAAACAACAAATGGCGGCTCAGTGATGAGCTTTGGGAAAAAATGATGCCACTTATCCCCGAACATAAAACTCAGCATCCGCTAGGTACACATCGCAAACGGGTTGATAACCGCGCCGCTATGGATGCCATCTTCTTTGTGCTCAGAACAGGCTGCCAATGGAATGCCCTGAATGCAACAGGAATATGCTCGTCAAGTTCGGCTCACCGTCGTTTTCAGGAATGGCGTGACGCCGGCGTTTTTGAACGCTTCTGGCAGAACGGTTTGCTGGCCTGCAAGCACCTCGCGATCATCGACTGGTCGTGGTTATCACTGGATGGTTGCATGACCAAATCCCCTTTAGCGGGGACAAAAAAACAGGTCGTAACCCCACAGACAGAGGGAAACAAGGCGTAAAACGCAGCCTCATGACCGAGGCTAACGGGCTTCCTCTTTCACTCGTTGTTGGCGCAGCAAATACGCACGATATCAAACTGGTTGCAGATACGCTCGATGCACTTCAGACAGGCAAGCCGGGTAAAAAGGTCAGGCTGTGTCTGGATAAGGGATATGATGCTAAATGGCTGAAAGACTATCTACGAAGTCGGCATTACGAGCCGCATATTCAGTCTCGCAAGGAGGAATCAGATGCCTGCCAAAATACGGACTTTAAAGCTCAAAGATGGGTTATCGAGAGGACGCATAGCTGGATGAATCGCTTTCGTCGGATACTGATCCGATGGGAAAAGAAGGTCGAAAACTATGAAGCTATGTTACATTTTGCCTGCGGGATTATAGTCTGGAACAAAATCCTATTGGGATAGGCTCTTATTCATGGCAGTTATATATCTCCCTATAGATATGAGGGTAATAGAATCTCAATATTGAGCTTTATTAGTTATCATGGTTGTTATTATTCTGCCTTGATAACAATGAGTTCATTGAATAATTATCTTGTTGCTTCTTAAATAAAGTCATAACTAAGTATCAGTCTATTGTCAAATCCATAAAGTTGAAATTGTGCCTATACTTGAATATTTTTATTATAAAATTAAATGCTCTGAATTATTTATTATATTTTAGTGATAAATAATCAAATCGCAAGTTATTAACCAGGGTGAAATAATTATGATGCTAAGTGTTATATCCGGGAATTAAGAGCTCAGAAATGAAATCTGTTGTTTCTTATTGGCAAGACAGAATATGTGTGGCGTTGTTTGCCAACTCAAGTTCAGTGTTTATTCATGCTATTTATACCTGGAGATCAATATGATAATAACGCAAGCGCTTTGTCAGGCTGGCCGGAGAAAGTATCAAAATATTAAGTCCATATATTGGACTATTTTCTTTATTTATTCTTTTACATTGACAGGTTTTCATCCTCATACCATAGTAATTACATCATATATAGTTTGTTTTCTTTGACCTGTTGATTTTCTTGTATTCTCAAATAATTCATTTGATCTATTATTCGGACTTTATTCAGTAATAGTTCATATAATTAAGCAAAACCAGTGATTGAAACAAATTAGAGGTAAGTTATGAAGGAAATACAATTTGGATTCAGATTTAAAAAGCACTATCAGACTATTTTCCGCAGTATTTTGTGATACTTAACGCACATTAAGGAGATGAAAAATGTCTAATCAAACTGTGAATGAACAACATCCGCAATATGCGGTGGTAGAAGGGGAAAAACGTGCTATACGCACGATTAAGCTATTTATTTCTCTGGGTTTTATCGCAGAGGCTGGATTTCTTTTAATGAGTTTTATTTTATTTCCCGACAATGGCTTGCTGGTATGGCGTTTGGTATGGGCTCTTGGTTTATGCGGTATCGGCATGGGGGCCGCCATTGGGGGATTGACCTATCTGCTTTCAGCCCGTTTTATGCCTGGAAGCGCTGGAGCTTATATCATGACCGCAGTGAGTAGCGCTCTGTTTTTCAGTGTTTGCCAGACACTTTGCTGGGGGCTGGATCACAACGTGGGGCTGAACTATTGGGGCTCAATAGAAATGCCGTTGTTGTTCCTTATTAAGGGATACACTGCTGCACTCATTGCTGGCATTTTAGGCAGTTTTCTTCTTAACTCGATAAAAGGTGCAAGATTCCTTGACTGTCTAAAGGTGTTTTAGTGAATAAAGAATCGAGTTTGCCCAACAGCTTCGCTATTTCCGTATCTCTGGCTGTGCTGGCTGCATGCCTGAATCTTATATTGTGGCGTGCCGATATTCTGGAAATGGCGCACAACACTGCGCTGAAAGGGTTAATGGCTGTCTGGTATATATTGGGCTGGGGTTTTGCTCCAGGTTGCCTGACCGCTCTCACCATCAATTCAATCAGAACAAGATTATCTCAGATGGTGGGGGCGGTGGTCGCCATGCTGATAAGTTTTCTGCTGGTTACGGGGATTTGCGGCCTGGTTTATGCTTACCTGACAAATTCCGCTTTCATGCAGATTGCTATGGGTGGCGAGGCTCATCATCATTCCCCGGTAAGCCAGGGAACTATTTTTGGCTTTATTATGCAGCTACTGCCAAGTCTATGTGCAATCGTTATCTCGATAATAAATGCTTTTTCAATAAAAGTGGGAAAGCGGTTCAGGTTATGAGCCAGCTTCCAATGCGTAGCTAGTTGGCGGTTCTTCTCCTATCTTGCCATGGTGCTCAGTTCTCCGACATAAAGTGAAAGACACCAGGCCCCAGTTTTGTGAATGCAAGATTAGGGCTAATGAGATGGTCACCCCCACCCTGTGAGAGGTACGCTAGCAGGGTATTTTATTTTAGAGGGAACCATCATGCAAAACGTTACGCTTATTGGTATCGATCTCGGTAAACATTCCTTCCATGTCCACTGTCAGGACAGGCAGGGTAACGCCCTGCTGCGTAAGAAGTTTTCCCGCACTCAGCTTATTAATTTTCTCGGTTCCTGCAAGGCTGCAACCGTAGTGATGGAGTCCTGCGGTGGGGCGCACTTTATGGCTCGCCGGATCGCTGATTTAGGCCATGAGGCAAAGCTGATTTCTCCGCAGTTCGTCCGTCCTTTTGTTAAGAGTAACAAGAACGATTTTGTCGATGCTGAAGCTATCTGCGAGGCAGCTTCCCGGCCCTCCATGCGCTTTGTGCCCCCCCGCACAGAAGACCAACAGGCGATGGCCGCCCTCCATCGCGTCAGAGACTCACTGATACGGCAACGCGTTAAAACCACCAATCAGATGCACGCTTTTTTGCTGGAGTTCGGCGTCAGTCTGCCGCGCGGTATTGCCGTGATACGACGTCTGGCCGCTGTGCTGGAAGAAAATGACTTTCCGCCTTATCTGGCAAGGGTTCTGAGCAGACTCCACAGTCATTATGTTTACCTCAGCGGAGAAATTGAGGAAGTCGATAAGGAACTGAAAACGCATCTGGCGGAAGATGAAACCGCGCAACGCCTGCTGACCATTCCTGGTGTTGGGCCGGTAACGGCGAGTCTGTTAGCCATGCGGCTGGGGGACGGTAAAAACTATGCCAGCAGCCGTGACTTTGCGGCTTCAACAGGGCTGGTTCCCCGCCAGTACAGCACGGGTGGAAAAACGACACTGATGGGCATCAGCAAGCGGGGTGATAAAAATCTGAGGCGGCTGCTGGTACAGTGTGCCAGGGTCTTTATGCAGCGGCTGGAGCATAATCCAGGGCGTCTGGCAGAGTGGGTGAACAGGCAGCTTGCCCGCCATCACTCGAACGTTGTGGCGTGCGCGCTGGCGAATAAACTGGCACGAATAGCCTGGGCCGTTACGGCACATCAGACGGTGTTCATTAAATAAAAGAGCCAACGAAAAACTGCGTTAGCTCAGTAAGTTAAGCAGTTACCATCTGGTTTTGCGACGACAGATAATTGATGACATGAACGGCATATCGGCCTGCTGATGAACCTGATATAAAAAATGGCTCTCTGAAGCCGACCGGTTTTTAAGGTTCGGCAGGCACGGAACTCATCGTGGCGCGGGCATGACTGCTCACCAGACGCCGAATAGATTTACGCAAGCCCACCATACATCAAAATTTGTGTTGCAAAAACGGGGGTGACCATAGATTTTTATATGTGTTGATATTTGCTGTTATCAGGCGACAAACATTTTTATTCTATCAATTGAGTCATCTTCTAATTATCATGTGCTACCACATGTAAAGACTAAGCTTTTATTCACTGCATTGTTATTGCACTGCTCATTGTGTAGGCACAATGAAACTTGTAAACAATGCTTATCAGATTTATCTGTATCTGTCTGAAACCTAATGTAGTAACTTGATATTACTATTAATTAATTATATTAAATAAAAGCAAAAAAATTAATATAGGATATATCAAATACAGAAAATATGAGATTATTTATTAATATGTTGATATGTAATGCATTTGTTGATTCTGAATGTAAATAAATGTGGACAATGAGATTAATGTGGGGAAAATTATTCAATATCTCATGTGTTATGTGTATGTATTTAAATGGTTTTTCAAATAATAAGAATAAGGAGTATTGCGAAGTTAGAAAAACATGAGTTGGCTCACAATAATAAAATTTTTAATTTAACAACTAATTTACATAAAGGGATGTGTTTGCTTACATTTAATTTACCTTACGGGAAATAAATTAATGTTAACCTAAACTGTGAAAGGAGTAATTATGGACTATCAACCGTTAGATAATATGTTTTTTTACAAAATAAAGATAGGTGTAAATATATGTTTATGCCTATCCTAATCTGGATGATAACCGATGAAAAAGTACATTAGTATAGGTGTAAATGAACTTGATACTTATCTTGATTACGCTATTTTAAGCATCATAGCGATATATAGTCTGCATTCTACGCCATCCGAAATGGGAATATTAGGTGCTTGCTTCGCTATTCCATTTCTGGTGGCTAGTGGATTATTTGGCAAGCTGTTTGACAACGGAAATATATTAAAATGGAGGATGCTACTGTTCTTTATTAATGGTATTGTCATGCCTTTTTTATCTGTAGCTGATCCAATTATATTTCTTTATCTAATTACATTAATTAAGACAACCTGTCGGTGTGGTCTTGGAATATCAAATACAAAATTGAATGTAGATGATAATGAATCTCAAAGATTTTATGAAATTTATGGATATATTACTAACTTTAGCAGGATAGCCATTCCCTTATTTGTTGTTTATTTAAACACGTATTATGGATTATGGTTTGTCCTATCATTATCAATGATATTTAACTTGGTTGGCATGTTGACATCATACTTTGATAATACTTTTCGGCCTGATGAAAATAAAGGTATAAATTCTACTGCCGTAGAGCGTTTCTCACTCATACAGAAATTGAAAAGTAAACCGAACTTATATTTGCTTGTTTCGGCCTATACTTTGTCAAACTTAGCCTTTTTTCTTAGTAATGATATGCTTGGTATCTTCTTCGAGAAGATTGGACAAAGTGAAAGTAGCATAGGCTACATAATTTCACTTCTCGGGGTCGGTGGCATAGCCTGTCTTTCCTACACAAATATTTTAACCTGCCCCCTCGTTATTGAACTTTTTCCTCATAGATTGATCTCAATAACAAACACGACTTGAGGTAATCTTTATGTTTTCAACCTGCGCTGAACAATGGGCAAATGACACGTTTCAACATGCGGAATTAGGTGATAAACGCCGTACCAACCGCCTGGTGAAAGTGGCCTGTTCGTTGGCTAACCATATAGGACAATCGCTCGTGCAATCTCTTGACTCTCCTGCCGATGTTGAAGCAGCCTACCGACTGACCCGAAATTCCGCCATTGCGCCTCAGGCCATCGCCGAAGCCGGATTTACCGCCACCGTCGCTCACGCTCAACGTTATCGTTGCCTGTTAGCGCTGGAAGACACGACAACCCTGTCATTTTCCCACGCGTCGGTCGCCGATGAACTCGGCTATACCACCTCGACGGAAAAATCCCGGGGCATGCAGGTACACTCGGTGTTGTTATTTGCGCCTGAAGAACAACAGGTCGTGGGGTTGATAGAGCAACAGCGCTGGTGTCGAGATGTCAGTGATTATGGCAAAAGCCGACAACGCGACACACGCCCTTATGAAGGGAAAGAGAGTTATAAGTGGGAACGGGCCTCACAAGCCGTCGACAGCCGGTTAGGGGAGCAGATGGCCAACGTGATTTCTGTCTGTGACCGTGAAGCCGATATCATTGAATATCTGCGTTATAAAACGAGCCAAAAACACCGTTTCGTCATCCGTTCGATGCAAAACCGGCGTATTGAGGAAAGTCAGGATAAACTTTATGACTTTATCAGCCAGTTACAGAGTGCTGGAGAACGATTAGTTCAGATCAGACAGAAAGGCGGGCGTCAGGCGCGTGTCGCGCATTGTGATATCCGTTATGCCGAAGTGACGTTGAAAATCCCCGAAGGAAAAAGCGGTGAAGCGGTGCGGATATTTTATGTCGGTTGCTACGAAAAAGGTCCGGAGGATGGGCTTTGCTGGCATCTTCTGACCGCCGAACCCGTCAACAGTCAGGAAGACGCCCATAAAATATTCAGTTATTACGAGCTTGCGGTACGGATACACCAGCTGCGTTTTAAGGGTCTGAACAAAGAAGAAGCAGAGAAAGAGAGCTGTGAGACAGTATTAAGCCCCCTGGCGTGGAAATTACTGTGGTCAAAACAAGAAAAATGCCGTGTGCCGAAAAAAGCCCCGAGCTTGCATTGGGCCTTCATCAATCTGGGAAAACTGGCCGGCTGGTACGATTCCAAACGCACGGGTCGAGTCGGATGGGAACGACTTTGGGAAGGTTGGTTTCGGCTGCAAACCCTGATAGACGGCTATTTGCTGGCTAAATCAGTTGATTTGGAGATCTGATCAAGAGACAGGGCATAGCAGGGCACGAGCATACTTTGACTGCTATTCATCCAAAGAAAACTCTTGCCCGATAATCATCGCACCAACCCGCTTTTTTAAGCTTGTTCCTTTGGCTCGGTGCCCCGCAATCGCATTGTTTGACCAGATTCAGGACGATACGACGGAATAAGGCCAGATTCTCAACTGCACCCTCCAGAACAATTCGTGAATCATCTTCTTTAAAGACCACATCAAGAATATAGTGCTGGGTATTTTCAATCCGCCAATGCTGGCGAATATAATATCCCAGTGATTTATGCTTGGGCGAAAGGGAACTCACATAATAAGACGTGTCCACCGTTCCTTTGCCATTTTGTGTCCGGTGACGTTCTACGGCGATAATGCTACGAATGGTCGGCCATTTCTCGATTAATTCTGCCGTAAATTGGGGCTTTAACTGAAACACATAACGCTCTTCACGCCGGCCATGGGCTTCTTGCTTAACTTCCGTGATAATTTTTTCTTTACCGGCATCAAACACCGCCTGAAATTGCGATTGGACGGCTTCCCACAGATGGGGTTGATTTTTTTTCACCTGAACCACGACATGGGCTTTCTTTTCGCTGATTTTTTCCAGCGTTTGGCGCTGACAATGCAAAGCATCCAGCGTGACGATGCTGCCTTTCAGGTCAAGGATATCCAACATCTGCCGCACGATACTGATTTCCCCGTTTTTCGTGGCAGTGGCTTTCTGGCTCAGGACTAATCCTTGTTCCGTATCATATGCCGTGACCAGTTGGACGGCGTTTTGCTTTTCATTACGGTAGGCGCGTCGCAGAACTTTTCCATCGAAGGCAATGACCGGTTTCCCTGCCTGTTCACGTTGTTCATTGATCCAGTTGAGCAAAGCCTCCAACAGCGAATCAAGTTCAATAGCGCGCACAATTCTGGCAACCGTGTGTCGGCATGGTATTCCACTGAGAAAGGGGCGATATTTTTTCAGCCACGTAATTTTGGCCCGACCATAAGTTTCAATATCTTGCCAACCTTCAGCGCCAGCGAGAATGGCGCTGATGACAAGAAAAATAACATCAATCAGCTCGTATTGACGATTGATGTCAGAACGAGTTTCTTTCACAACGGTTAAATGTTCAATCAGGGTCTGGTTCGGATTCATGGGCGAGTATTAAAAAGAAAAATAAGGAGAATGAGATCATATAATTACGGTTCATTCAAGGGGGGGGGTAAAAAAGTATGCTCGCGCCCTGGGTGGCATAGTAGGAACGCGAATTTCTGGCTGGTTACTTAAAAGATTGTCAGCCAAGAATCTCTTGTTATTTTCCGTTATGGTTAACTTTGTGGCCTTTTGGGGATTTGGTTTTTTAGACGCAAAAACAAATCATTATGCTACGTACTATTTATTAGTTTTCCTGGTTGGTACGGCTTCTGGTGTGACATTTTTCGCAATCAGATACGGTGTAAGAAATATTATTGGTTTTGAACATGTAGGGAAAGCTACTGGAGGTATACAGAAAATTTCATCTGTAGTGGCAATTTTGATGCCAATTATTGGGGGGTATATTGCAAAACTTATTTCTATCGAATTTACTTTCAAATTAACAAGTATCCTGCTTGCAGTGATATTCCTGTATTTTTTATTTAAAAAGTATAAATTAACTGAGAAGAGGAATATGTATGTATAATCCAAATAAGCTTATTGCAGGTCTCCGGTATCAGTAAGATCCTGTAGACACAGGATGTATTGCAAACGGGATAGAACTGGCAGATACACACTTTTGTCAGGTTCGCTTGCAGAGATCATCAGAGGTTCGAGAGTCGTGTATTCTGTAAATATTATCTGCTTGATTGCATCGTTGCTGTCATTAAGCCATCTTTTCCTCCAAAGGGTACTTCCGCCAACATAAGGCGGGAGGGGAATTTGGACGGGCTTGAAAAGCCCGAATAACTCTCAGCCACGCTGATGCTGAAGGTATTTTTTCACGACTTCCCGCGGCACCCCACCGCACGATCCAGCGAAGTATGAGCGAGACCACAACACAGGCTTGCCGTAAGCTCCGCGCAAGTCCAAAAATTGATTACGCAGACGGCGAGAGGTCACGGCTTTCAGTGAATTGACCCGCACGGACGGTTGCACGGTTGGAGGGGACTCAATCAGCATATGGACGTGGTCGGGCTCACCGTGACTCTCTTTTAGCTCAGCACCAAAATCACGGCATACCTCACCGGCATACTAATGGAATGCCGCATAATGTCACTCACCCAGAATATTTCCACGGTATTGGGTCACAAACACAAGATGTACAGGCAAAAGAAAAGCAGCCTGCCGTGAACGGTTGATTTTGTCTTCCTGTATTGAATTTAACCAAAATTGCGGTACGATAGTGATGACATCTACTCCACACTGAGCCATCATGCGACTTCTGAAAGCCTACAAATTCAGACTGGAACCCACCGAAGAACAGTCACAGCGTCTGCGGCAGTTATGCGGCTGTGCGCGTTTCGTCTGGGATCACGGGCTTGACGAGACGAAGCGCATTCTTGAGTCAGGCGGCAAACTTCCCTCCGCTTTTGCGCTGAACAGGATGCTCACGGTGTGGAAAAACAGACCGGAACACGCCTTTTTGCAGGAAGCCTACACGGATAACCTTCAGCACAAACTCAAAGATTTACACGGGGCGTGGAAACGTTGTTTTGATAAAAAATTGTCGGCCAGAGCGCCTGTATTTAAAAGAAAAAATGACGGACGCGATGCGATCCGCTTCGTTAATTTTGAGAAATATTGTCGACTTAAACATCGTCGGGTCAAACTGCCTTCAGGTCTCGGTTGGATTAAATTCCGGCAATCGCAGGAGGTGAACGGAAAAATTTAAAATGCCACCATCAGCCAGTCAGCGGGTAAATTGTCCATCTCATTTCAGGTCGAAATTGAGACGCCTGACCCCCAGCATGAATCATCTTCAATGATTGGGCTGGATGCGGGGGTCACAAAACTGGCCACGCTCTCGGATGGCACAATATACGAACCTGTAAACAGTTTTAAGCGCAATCAGCGCAAGCTGGCGAGGCTTCAGCGTCAGTTAAGCCGAAAAGTTAAGTTCAGTGCCAATTGGCAGAAACAGAAGAGTAAGATCCAGCTCCTACACTCACATATCGCCAATATCCGCCGCGATTACCTTCACAAGGTCAGCACGACAATCAGCAAAAACCACGCAATGATAGTCATTGAAGACCTGAAGGTTGCCAACATGTCAAAGTCAGCAGCGGGGTCGATAAGCCATCCGGGGCGCCATGTCGGGGCAAAATCTGGCTTAAACCGTTCGATATTGGATCAGGGCTGGTATGAACTTCGCCGCCAGCTTGAGTACAAGCAACGCTGGCGGGGGGGTCAGGTATTAGCAGTCCCTCCTGCCTATACAAGCCAGCGTTGCGCCTGCTGCGGTCATACAGCGAAAGAAAACCGCCTATCACAAAGTCAATTCGAGTGCCTTGCATGCGGATATACGGAAAATGCCGATATCAACGGTGCTCGTAACATTTTAGCGGCAGGACATGCCGTGCTTGCCTGTGGAGGGAGGGTGCAGTCAGGCCGCCCGTCGAAGCAGGAACCAGACACTGAGCAATCAGTCGTCACCCACTAACGGGGTCCCCCTCCTGAGTCACGAAGTGCGAAGGTGGGGGAGGATGTCAATTTCTCAATACTGATTGTTCAGAGGCTGCGCCTGATGCTCAGACGAGGGGCAATAAACACTCAAAAAGTTTTGATTGTTGTGTAATAACGTCAGAAACCGATAAATAGACGGAGATGAAACCAGCATTTGGACGGTAGCATAACCAACAAATAGACGGAGCAATTTAAGCTTCATTCTCTAACATGTTTCCTCTACCTGCTTGATATCATGGGGCTAGCGAGTTTTTTGCATTTTTAATCTTAGTTTTGAACTTTTTTACTTGTTCTGCATTAATAAGCTGTCCCTGATCATTGATATCTTGTGTGTAAGAAATACAGTCGAACCAATGTTGTCCTGCATTGCAAGTAATTTTTTCTTTTGCGACATTGCTTATGGCATTACGTAAAGCAACTTCTATCAATTGAAGTAGAGGGTAAAATACACCGACAACAGCTAGATTCCAGCTATATGCTCCAAAAAGTTAAGCATTGTTTTCGGGAATAATTGAAGTTCGATGGCTAGATAAACGTGCTGGGCTTAATCAAACGTTCTGGTTCTGAGTAATCGTAAGAAAAAGGCATTTTTAGTAACTATTTGTTGTAATTGGTAATATATGTATATGATTGCACTTCTTGCTCTGAATTCCTAACCAAAAATCTAAAATTATATTGACAATTTATTACTTATGAGCCAGTTTCCAATAAGTAGCTAGTCGACGGTTCTTCTCCCATCTTGTCATGGTGCTTAGTTCCCCGACATAAAGCGAAAGATACTAGGCCCCAGTTTTGCAAATGCAAGATTGGGGCTTCCTTGTTTATATGTGTTGATAGATAACGTATTCCATCCTTCATCTGTTAACATAGTTCTTGGCATGATGGTGAGGTAGAGTCGTTTTTTTATTTCTACGGCTGTAGTACTGCATCTAATTCATACCGTTTCCTGAATGTTTGTTGAAAATCTTCCAGCGTCTCCAGTTTTCTTTTCCTGATGAAGATAAGTCACTCCACCATTTGTCACAGAGTGAATTATAGAATAGTGAGCAATTAGTCGAAGTTTTATTGTTAGTGTGTTGCTTATATTCTGTCGCTATATCACAACGCTTGCGCACACGCCCAGGCGGAACTCCATGCCCACTGGAAATTATAGCCACCAAGCCAGCCAGTGACGTCTACCACTTCACCGATAAAATAGAGTCCTTTTACCTGATTAGCCTCCATTGTTTTGGATGAAATCTGATGAGTATCCACTCCGCCCATCGTCACTTCAGCAGTACGATAGCCTTCAGTACCGTTGGGTTGTACTTGCCATGACTGGAGGTTTGTCATCAATTGTTTTTGCTGAACTGAGTTCAACTGCTTAAGCGAAATATCCGGGAGTTGGCCGAGTGTTTGCAGACATTCTGTCAGCCTCTTCGGTAATAATTTTGCCAAGGTATTCTTTACGCTTTGGTTTGGGTGAGTACTCCGTTCTGTCTCCAGAAACGTTTCCAGATCAATATCTGGAAGTAAGTTAATACTCACAAACTCTCCCGGTTGCCAATAACTGGAAATTTGTAAGATTGCCGGGCCGGAAAGTCCTCGGTGGGTGAACAGGATATTTTCTTTGAACAGCGTGCCATTGTTAGCGGTGACAATGGCGGGAACGGACACACCGGAAAGCACATGAAGTTGCTCCAGTAGTGGTTTATGCAGAGTAAAAGGTACGAGAGCGGCGCGGGTTGGCAAGACTTTCAGGCCAAACTGTTCTGCAATCCGATAACCAAAAGGGGTTGCGCCAAGACCCGGCATAGATAACCCACCGGAAGCGATGACCAGTGAGCGTGTACTTACTTCCTTCCCATTAACGGTGATAACGAAATCCAGCTCCTTTTTTTCTATGTGGCTAACTTCGCTGCGCAGGCGGATAGTGACTTGACCAGCCTCACACTCTTTTAACAACATATCAACTATCTGCTGGGCTGAATCATCGCAAAAAAGCTGTCCCAGGGTTTTTTCATGGTAAATAATGCCATGGCGCTGAACCAGTTCAATAAAATCCCACTGTGTATAGCGGGCCAGGGCAGATTTACAGAAATGGGGATTAGCGGAAAGATAAGCTGATGGTTCTGTGTACATATTAGTGAAGTTACAACGCCCACCGCCGGACATCAAAATCTTACGCCCGGTTTTTTTGCCATTGTCCAGAACCAGCACCCGTAAACCACGTTGCCCAGTTTGAGCTGCGCAAAACAGACCGGCTGCGCCGGCACCAACAATAACTACATCAAATCTTTCCACTGTTTCTCTCTTTGTAACCGAATAATTTAGCGGGAACTTCCCTTAAAGTGTTGCATTTTTGATAATTTTGCGGGAAAAAGTCGCCGTATGACCTGAATTTGTCAGGTAAACTTATTTTTTGTCTTAAAATTGTCAATTTTTTAAAAGATATGCAATTTTATGATATATAAGGAATATTCCCATTTCTTATTGTTATCTGGTTGTCATGAAATCAAAAAAAGTTCATATTTCACTTTCCCCGCTAGCATTTGTCACTGATAATGCGCCGCGTTCATGTCCAACTAACTGGCTTAACGTTTATGCTACATCTTTTTACTGGCCTGGATTTTCACACCAGCCTAATGTTAGTACTGGCACTGCTGTTTGTGCTGTTTTATGAAGCCATTAATGGCTTTCATGATACCGCGAATGCGGTAGCAACAGTTATTTATACCCGTGCTATGCGAGCACAGTTCGCAGTCGTCATGGCTGGGGTATTTAACTTTTTTGGTGTTCTTCTTGGTGGATTAAGTGTCGCCTACGCGATTGTACATTTACTCCCTACCGATCTTCTGCTCAATGTCAGTTCTGCTCATGGTCTTGCCATGGTATTTTCCATGCTGCTGGCTGCCATTGTCTGGAACCTTGGTACTTGGTATTTCGGTTTACCTGCATCCAGTTCTCATACCCTGATTGGTTCCATTATTGGTATCGGCTTGACCAATGCCATTGTGACCAATTCTTCTGTGGTTAATGCGCTGAATGTGCCGAAGATGATACAGATTTTCCTGTCGTTGATCCTCTCTCCTGTAATCGGATTGATCATCGCCGGGGCAATCGTGTTTCTGCTGCGCCGTTACTGGAGTAGCACTAAGAAGCGCAAACGTATTCATCTGACACCCGCTGAACGTGAAAAGAAAGATGGTAAGCGTAAGCCACCTTTCTGGACGCGTACTGCGCTGATTTTGTCTGCGGTAGGAGTAAGTTTCTCTCATGGGGCGAATGACGGTCAGAAAGGCATCGGTTTAATTATGCTGGTGCTGATCGGCGTAGCTCCGGCGGGATTTGTCGTAAACATGAATGCTAATGGCTATGACATTGCCCGTACTTACGATGCGGTTACTCACCTGCAACAATATTATCAGCAGCACGGTACCGCGTTATCTCATGCCATTGAACTGACGCCATTGGTTGCTGTTGCAGAAGATGAATCGGAAGGACGATTCCATTGTGACAGCACTCGCGCTGTAGTTGTTCTTAATCAGACAGAAAGCATATTGAAGGGCATTCAGAGCTATAGTGGGCTGAATCCTGAACAGCGTAACAATATGCGCCGCATGTTGATGTGTATTGCCGATACTGCGGAATCTGTGGCTAAACTGCCGGAAACCAGTGCTGAAGATGCCCGTTTCCTGAATAAACTGCGTAAAGACTTATTGCATACTGTTGAGTATGCACCTATCTGGATCATCATTGCGGTGGCGCTGGCACTATCTCTGGGAACTATGGTTGGCTGGCAACGCGTTGCGGTGACTATCGGTGAGAAGATTGGTAAGAAAGGTATGACCTACGCACAGGGTGTTTCAGCTCAGATGACTGCGGCTGTTTCAATTGGTGTGGCGAGTTATACCGGGATGCCGGTTTCGACTACACAGGTTCTTTCCTCTGCGGTAGCGGGGACGATGTTGGTTGATGGTGGTGGTGTTCAGGGTAAAACAATCAAGAACATCATGTTGGCCTGGATACTGACCCTACCGGTTTCAATCGGGTTATCCGGTATTTTCTACTGGTTCGCTTTGAAACTGATTTAATTGTTTTGATGAATAATTTGGAGGCGGTATGGGTTAACTATACCGCCTTTTGTTTTAGTACCAAATCAACATCGAAATCAGACAAACAACAACTAATCCACTCAGCGCGCTCGTCAGAATAAATTGCCTCCTCAGCCGTTCACAGCGAAGCACCACTTCTGGATCATGATGATCAAGGTAACGTTGCGAATTGATATAGTGCACGAGCCTTATCTGCTTATTGAGCTGTCCATGAGCAGTAAAAAAACCGTTACCGTCTACTGATTGATAAAGCAAGGGATCGGACTGGCGAAGAATAGACAACAATGCCCGCAGTGAAGAGAAGTAGCGCATCATATTCATAATGCAGACAAGACACAGCGCCCAAAACAGTGCAATCGAACTGAACATAATCCCCCTCCTTAGAATGGTTAGCCAATGCTGTCACAAAAGGAAAAAAATCAAAATTGCAGGTGGTGACACCTTATATTTATTGTAGGAAAGATAGTCAGATAGTACAAAAAACCCTTTCGTGTGGCTTAAATTTGGGCAAAGACATAAAATGGCGGTCAAGTTGTGGTGATTGTTGCCGATACTAGATGGCAATAGTCAGAAGCGTTAATCCCTTAATGTGATGATATTTTGATAATAAGTACGGTTTATATAATGAAATTAATCGTGAATTCCATTATCTGAGTTGTTGTAACCACTGAGTAGTTCAATGTAGTGGGAAATAAGGCTTTTTTGTGTGTTCTACTGATTTTCATGTCTAACTCATTGCAGGTAACTAAATTTATGACTGAGTTAATATGAGAGAGAGGGGGGGGGAAGTACCAATGTCATGAATCTGCTTCCAATCTG
The DNA here is from genome assembly GCF_001010285.1 of Photorhabdus thracensis. Classification (GTDB taxonomy): domain Bacteria; phylum Pseudomonadota; class Gammaproteobacteria; order Enterobacterales; family Enterobacteriaceae; genus Photorhabdus; species Photorhabdus temperata. The sequence continues at coordinate 2,015,105 of NZ_CP011104.1, forward strand.
GAATTTAATTTTGTAGAATGAAAAATAGTCAAATTCAGGTGTTATGAAGATTGAGAAAACACTAAATAGGAATGTAAATGGCAAACTTAATTTATTTAACTTTAAAAGGTCGTAAGCAAGGACTTATTTCGGCGGGTTGTTCATCCATCGATTCAATAGGAAACAAGGGCCAGGTGAATCATACAGACCAAAATTGGTATACAGCCTTTCTCATTCGATAAGCAGAGAACAGAATGTCAGCCATCACCCTATCGTAATAAAAAAACCTATTGATAAATCATTTCCACTTTTAGGGTTAGCCATTTCAGATAACGAAGTACTTGATGCTATTTTTGAGTGTTATAGAACAAATCAATCAGGTGCTCAAGAGTTGTATTACACCATAAAAGTGGTTGATGCCACTATCTCCGATTTAACAGCTGCTCATCCACATAATATAACGCATACAGGTTCTGAGCCACAGGAAACTCTCTCTTTACGATACAAGAGTATCACGTGGACCCATCATATTGTAGGAACCAGTGCTTATAGTATTTGGGATGATAGGAACTATTAATATATTTAACGACCTAGCATAACTAAATATTCTTAGTTGTGCTTAGATAATTATCTTATTTATAATTCATGTATTGTGTTTACGACGAGCAATGATATATGGGATACAACATGAATACGCAAGAACAAATGAAGCATAATGTAGAAAATCATCATTTGTTGTGTCTATATTTAGTAAAAGGATAAAATCAAAATGAAAAACATAAAGATGAAAAGCAGATAGAGATAATGGTAATATTATAGCATAAAGATGATAATAGATATTATCTGATATTAAAAGCTTTTTTATGAAAACATATGTAGGTCTTAGTATTATCAAAGATAATAATATATAAAGAAATCCCATTAATTACTCCTCATATATCCATATACAGTACTTATATCGCTAACAATCTCAATAATGATTTCTTCTATACTCATCATTTTTATTCCGCGATTCTTTAATCCGTATAGGAGATCTGTGTTTATATATCGATATAGTCTCTGATGATCGGGTAAAAGTTGGTAAGTTAACATCCCAGTAAGAGATATACCTATATCAACAGATGCGTAGAGGGCATCAGCATCACGCTCATTCATACAGGGCGGGATTCCACTTTGTATTTAATTTAATCAAAGATAAGTTGACTACGGAATTCCCCTGACCAAATGGCTCTTCGACGTTTAGCCGCCTGACTGTCTTTTATACTGGTATTCTGTTTAATCACATTTAATGCAATTCGGTTAAAAAGCGCCATTTGTGCAGCCCCATCAGGATCTTTGAGTGAGATAGCATCTTCTCGAAAAGTGACATCTAATACCCAATGCAGCTCGTTTTCCACCGACCAGTGCCTTCTTATTGCCTTAGCCACGATTTCCGCCTCCAACGGTAGCGAGCTGACATACCAGCGTGAATCACGATGGGGAGGCTGACCTTTTACGCTTCGTTCACTGACTACTTCAATAACACTTTGTATTGAAGGCCATTGCCGCCGAAGGACCTCCGGCAATACGGCACGAATTTGCATGACATGCCGAAATTCTGTCCGTCCATGACCGCTATTTTTCTGCGTAAAGTCAACAAGCTCATCACTCTCATAATGCGAAGCAAAATACGATTTGACCCATTCATGGAGGGTCTTTTGATTGCCTTTGAGACCGACAATAAAATCACCGCCGCGCTGAGTAATTAACGCAAGGGTTTCTTTCTGGCAATGCAGGGCATCCATAGTGACAATCGCGCCATCAAGCGCCAGTAATTCAATCAATTGTCTGGCAACCGGACCTTCCTGACCTTTGCTTTCGGCTGCCTGATGGTATAGGGCTACACCGGATTCAACATCATAAGCACTGACCACATGCAGGGCTTCAAATAATGTCCCCTTACAGGTTCCTCTCAGGGTTTTTCCATCAATGGCGATAAGACTTTTTCCTGCCCTGATCCGACGCTGGTTGATCCAGGCATAAAAGGCTTCAACCAGTGCATCTTGCTCTATCATTTTGATAATATTAGCAATACAGTGACGACGGGGAATACCGTGAGTAAAATGCGTGTATTGTTTAAGCCACTCGCTCTGTAACTCCCCAAATTCCTGAATCGATTTCCAGCCAGAAGCGCCGCATAATACAGCGGAGAAGGCTAAAAAAATCACATCCATTAGCTCATGTTTTTTATTGATGTCAGAACGGGGGTCTTCTATCTTGCTGATAAAATTAAAAATACTCATTATTAGGATCGCTTTTTTATGGAAGAGAGAGATCTTAACGTTTTAATGAGAGAAATGCCTATAAAAAGTCATATTCTGATTTTTATTTAACCAAAATAACCTTATTAAAAATGTGAGATCTCACCCTGCTCATTCATATTGAATGTTTCTTTTGCAACCTGACGATACACAAATCTTACTGGGCCGGCATAATCTTCCCGGTAAAGTATATAATAGCCGTTTTCTATAATATTATTATATCCATGAGCTAATAATAATCCTCCATAGCCAGAACGTGAAAGTCTCGTAACAGTTAACCCGCCAACTATTTGAAGCCCCCCTGAAATGAAACCAACACCTGCAATAATTAATTTATCAAATTCACGTCTTTTGCTATTTCTAGGGCTATCTATAATCTCTTTTTGTACAACAATCGCTTGCTTTACATTTTTTTGCGAAATCATTCTATCTTGTTCTTTTAAGGATTTTATTTCCTCTTCTAATAAGCCTATTGCCTCAAGTATTGAAAGTTCCCCTGTGTTTATTTTTGCTGTAATATCTTGAGAGTAGGCGATAACTTCATTGATGAAATGATCTTTAGCCAGGCTCCATTTTATAAATTTATTAGCAACACTATTCATAACTATAATCAGTTCATTTTGTTTATCCATTTGGATCTTCATAAGCTGCCTTTCTTTTTGAGTGGCATCATCAAAGTATCCTCTGGCCCACGGATTTCTTCCGTAGAATTCATCTAAAACATCTATCATAATCCTCTTCTTTAAAATATTGTCATCTACATTAATGAAAATAAACAAATTGAACAAGTCTATTTTCAGATTATAGTGATCTGCAATCCAAATCTGACAAGCCGGAATTATCTGAAAATGAACCTACATTTCATTACAGTGAATTAGGATTAGCGATAACCAACAAATATTCTATTAATTCTTCGCTTGTCATTGCTACTGGGATTGAAATGTATTTTTAGCAGCATAAAGTCTGATGCAGACGTCTGTACGTTTCGTCCCCCTCCCGGAAGGGCCATTGGGTAATCTAGTACTACAGCCGTAGATACCAGAAAGTTGCATTTTCCTTGATGCTCACCACTCTGAGAAACCGCATGAATTAAGCTTTTCTATGAGTGTCTTTTCTGTTGAAAAAAGTAAGTACGGCTGTAGTACTAGAATGAATGAACACAGATTAATTGGAGATGTCTTGTTTCTGTTTGCGGGCCGTATCAGTAATACTTACCTCAGATTATTGGGGTTCTACGTAAAAAACTCGATTTGAGCATTGAAAAACATGGATTGGACAAGAAAGATCATAAACCCAGAGCCTGATTTTGTTCTCTATCAAGTAGCAGGAATAGCTATTGTGGTATATGTTGTTTGGTGAATGTTCTTTGCTGGATAGCCAATGATGAGCTGTGATCGAAACAGCATTTTAAGGACATTCTAAGTAGTTATAGTAATAGACACAGGATAGTGGCAATTTGCCCTGCCAACTCATTTAATCGGCATTATGGAAGGAGTTCGCTTATGGCTTATAAACATATTCTTGTTGCGGTTGATTTATCCCCGGAAAGTCAGGTATTGGTACAAAAAGCCATTTCCATGGCAAGGCCGTACAATGCCAAAGTTTCCCTGATCCATGTTGATGTTAACTATTCCGATCTCTACACCGGTTTGATTGATGTTAATCTCGGTGATATGCAGCAACGCATTACTGACGAGACTCGTAATGCGTTGAAAGAGCTCTCCGCAAATACAGATTATGATATTCAGGAAACTCTGAGCGGTAGCGGTGATCTGGCTCAGGTATTGGTTGATGCGATTAAGAAATATGACATAGATCTGGTTGTTTGTGGTCATCATCAGGATTTTTGGAGCAAACTGATGTCCTCCGCGCGTCAGCTGATTAACACTATTCATGTTGATATGCTGATTGTTCCTCTGCGTGACGATGAATAGCCATAAACTGAAAAATTATTCGATAAAAACGCCTGCTTATGCAGGTGTTTTTTTTAATGAAATGAGGTGTTGTTTGGTTTATGCCCGATGCAATCAAGAAATTTTTTTTACCTTTCTGTAAAAAAACTTCTTGAAAGATGAATATAGAACAGTGATATATTCAAAGGGCAAACGCAACTTACCTCACATTTTCGACAAAAATAATTATTAGAAAATTGCTGAGGAGACATTACAACCAAAGTAGAAATAAGGAATAACTATGAGCTGTTTACTATCTTTGTCTTCATTTCTTGGATCGATTCAACTCAGGGATGAATATCAACCAGAATATCTTCAGGCTGTCCGGGAAGTATTCACTTCTCTTTGGCCGTTCCTTGAACAAAACCCGAAATACCGTGAACAAAGCTTGCTGGAGCGTATGGTAGAGCCGGAAAGGGTTATCCAGTTTCGGGTTTGCTGGGTAGATGATCAAGGTAAGGTTCAGGTAAACCGTGCATGGCGGGTGCAGTTCAACTCAGCTATTGGTCCGTATAAAGGTGGTATGCGTTTTCATCCATCAGTGAATCTCTCTATTCTGAAATTCCTTGGCTTTGAACAAACCTTGAAAAATGCGCTGACGACTTTACCGATGGGTGGTGGTAAAGGGGGCTCAGATTTTGATCCCAAAGGAAAAAGTCAGGGCGAAGTGATGCGTTTCTGTCAGGCGTTAATGACAGAATTGTACCGCCATCTGGGGCCCAATACCGACGTTCCTGCGGGGGATATTGGTGTGGGTGGCCGTGAAGTGGCTTTTATGTCAGGGATGATGAAAAAACTCTCTAATAACACTGCTTGTGTATTTACTGGCAAAGGTCTCTCTTTCGGCGGTAGTTTGATTCGCCCGGAAGCAACTGGTTATGGTCTGGTTTATTTCACCAATGCCATGCTGAAACGTCATGGTATGAGCTTTGATGGTATGCGGGTATCGGTTTCCGGTGCTGGTAACGTTGCACAGTATACTATTGAGAAATGCATGGCGCTGGGGGCGAAAGTGGTTACCGCTTCTGATTCCGGTGGCACAGTGGTTGATGAAGAAGGTTTCACGCTGGAGAAACTGGCTCACCTTGAAGAGATTAAAAACCAGCACTATGGTCGAGTGGAAGAATATGCCAAAGAGCGGGAGCTGACTTTCCTGAAAGGGTTACAACCTTGGTCTGTGCCGGTTGATATCGCTTTGCCATGCGCTACTCAGAACGAGTTGGATTTGGATGCGGCTAAGGTCCTTATCAAGAATGGCGTTAAAGCTGTAGCTGAAGGTGCGAATATGCCAGCAACCATTTCAGCGACTGAAGCCTTTATTGAAGCAGGCGTGCTATTCGCACCAGGTAAAGCAGCCAACGCGGGTGGCGTGGCAACATCTGGTTTGGAAATGGCGCAAAATGCAGCACGTTTAGGCTGGAAGGCTGAGAAAGTGGATGCACGTTTGCATCACATCATGCTGGATATTCATCACGCCTGTGTTGAGTATGGTGGCGAGAGCAAACAGACCAATTATGTTCAGGGGGCGAATATTGCCGGATTTGTAAAAGTTGCTGACGCTATGCTCTCTCAGGGTATCCTGTAAATTAACGTGATCAGCCGCAATATGCGGCTGATGTTTTAACAAGGATAGATATCAAAACGGTGGTTTTTTGTGGTGATAGCCGCTGATGCAGCTATTCCAGCTAAGGGTTCTGCGTAATCAGGTCTCTTCACCACAACCCGGCGTTTTGCTAGAGCTCGTGCAGGGGATAGCAAATTATCAGCATCTTCATCAGCACCAACCAGAGACTGAAACACTCGCATCTCTTTCTTCACCAGTGCACTTTTCTGCTTATGCGGATACATAGGATCAAGATAAACCACATCAGGCTGTGGAGTAATATCGGTCAGAGCCGTGATGCTGGAGGCATGGAGCAATGTCATGCGTTCTCTCAGCCAGCCGCCGATTTCTTCATCCTGATAACCACGTTGAAGCCCATCATCCAGCAATGCTGCGACCACAGGATGACGTTCCAGCATTCTTACATGACAACCCAGTGATGCCAGTACAAAGGCGTCACGTCCCAGACCTGCGGTAGCATCCACGATGGTTGGCAGATAATCTTTTTTGATTCCTACGGCTTTAGCAACTGCTTCACCTCGTCCGCCACCAAAGCGGCGGCGATGTGCCATTGTGCCCGATACAAAATCCACATAGATGCCACCCAGTTTGGGCTCATCCCTTTTACGGAGTTCTAGGTGTTGAGGTGTAAGAACCAATGCCATAACAGCGTTTTCGTCATGTACCAGTTGCCAGCGCTCCGCCAGTTGAGATAAGGCGCTGCTATCAGCGCCTTGTTCACAGATTAAACAGATACCCACCCTGATTATCCTTTGATACCAGAACTACGCAGCATGGCATCCAGTTTGGGTTCACGGCCACGGAAACGTTTGAACAGTTCCATTGGATCTTCGGAACCACCACGGGACAGAAGATTATCAAGGAAAGATTGCCCAGTTTCGCGGTTGAAAATCCCTTCTTCTTCGAAGCGTGAGAAGGCATCAGCTGCCAGCACTTCAGCCCACAGATAGCTGTAGTAACCTGCGGCATAACCACCGGAGAAGATATGACTGAATGAGTGAGGGAAACGGCCCCATTTAGGTGAAGGTACTACGGAAACTAATTTTTTCACTTTCTTCAGAGTTTGCATGATTTGAGCACCTTTTGCTGGATCATACTCAACATGCAGGCGGAAATCGAACTGACCAAACTCAAGCTGACGCAGCATAGCCATTGCAGCTTGATAGTTTTTCGCTGCTAAAAGATTATCCAGCATAGATTGCGGTAGAGGCTCTTTAGTTTCATAGTGACCGGAAATAAATGCCAGTGCTTCTGGTTTCCAGCACCAATTTTCCATGAACTGGCTTGGCATCTCAACCGCATCCCATGGCACGCCATTAGTACCGGAAACAGCAGCAGTTTCAATCTGGGTCAGCATCAGGTGCAGACAGTGACCGAACTCATGGAACAGCGTGTTTACTTCACTGTGGGTGAATAGGGCTGGTTTACCACCAACAGGTTTGTTGAAGTTGCAGTTCAGATAAGCGACTGGTTTTTGCAGTTCGCCGTTGGAATGTCGCATCTTGCTGATACATTCATCCATCCAGGCGCCGCCCCGTTTATGTTCGCGCGCATAGAGATCCATATAGAAACTGCCGTGCAGCTCATTTTTGTCATCATATAGATCGAAGAAACGGACATTCGGGTGCCAGGTTTCTACATCATGGCGTTCTTTGGCTGTAATGCCATAGATACGGCGAACAACTTCAAATAGCCCTTCAACAGCTCGTTGTTCAGGGAAGTAAGGACGTAACTGCTCGTCATTAATAGAAAACTTATACTGTTTTTGTTTTTCGGCATAATAAGCCATATCCCAAGCTTCCAGCTCGTGGGTGCAATGATGCCATTTCGCAAAACATTTTAACTCATCTACTTCTTCCTCACCTTGCGGATGAGCGCGTTTTGTCAAATCATTCAGAAAATCTAAAACTTCCTTAGGCGTTTTTGCCATTTTGGTTGCAAGAGATTGTTCAGCATAATTTTTAAAACCAAGTAATTGGGCTTGCTCATGACGTAGTGCAAGGATTTCAGCCATTACTTCGCTGTTATCCCATTTACCGGCATTTGGGCCTTGATCAGAAGCACGAGTTTGATAAGCGTGATAAATTTCCCGACGCAATTCACGGTCTTCTGCATAGGTGATAACTGGCTGATAACTTGGCGCTTCCAAAGTCAGCAACCAGCCTTTTTTTCCTCTCGCTTCTGCCTGAGCTTTAGCTGCGGCAATCGCACTTTCAGGCAGACCAGACAGATCTTCCACATCAGTAATTAACTTGGTCCAGCCCATAGTGGCATCAAGCACGTTATTGCTGAATTGAGAACTTAAATCTGACAAACGCGCACTGATCTCGCCATAACGTTTCTGTTTCTCCTCAGGCAGACCGATACCTGACAGTTTAAAATCGCGCAGTGAATTTTCGACAGCTTTGCGTTGAGGTTGAGAGAGTTTCTCAAACTCAGCACTCTCACGTAATGACTTATATGCTTGATACAGGCCCTTGTGTTGACCTAACCAGGTACTGAATTCAGACAATAATGGTAAACTTTCTTCGTAGACTGCACGCAGCTCCGGACTGTTTTTAACCGAATTCAGATGATTGACTGGTGACCATGCACGTGACTGTTTATCATTTGCTTCAGCCAGTGGCTGACACAGATTATCCCAGGTAAAAACGGTATTCTCGGCCAGGATTTTTTCGACAGTTTGGCGGTAATTTGCAATGACTTCTTTTACAGCAGGAACAACATGTTCTGGTTTAATAGAGGAAAATTTTGGTAAACCTGATGGAACGAGTAACGGATTAGTCATATAGGGTCCTGTTTGTGTTTGGGATACATGGCTGAACGAGCAGTGTATCGTAATGGGTATCGGCTAATAAGATGTAGGTAAAATTCGGCAAACTCAACGCGAATATCGAGTTTTTTAACAACAAAATTTAATGCTTTTTAGGAAATTGATGAATTGTTTCCACGGATCGATTCAGAAGCCTTACAGCACGCGCTATAATCAGCGTATTTTCATAATTCTTTCGTATTGATATGGAAGATCATCGTCCCCGGTGGGGCGGCTGGACTTCAAATCCAGATGAGGCCGCCAGCGGTCTCTGGCAGGTTCGACTCCTGTGATCTTCTGCCAATTTGCCTCTACTGAACTCTCCCGAAGTCAATAAAACCTCTTCTCAACCCTTATATATCAGGCTTTCTTTGTATCCTGAGGTCAACCGACTTCAACCTGCATCAAGTTATTTTTGGGGGTACATTAGGGGGTGTTATTTCCCCTTAAATTATTAACACCCCCATAATGGTAAAAATGTGAGATATAACAATAGGTTTTAACGATTTCTTTGTTATACAAGGGGTTCATTGGGGGTATCAGGTTAGTTACTGGCGGAAATCCCCCCAGGAGCATGGATTCATCAAAAGCCGGAGGATGTCATGGCGCTAACCGATGTTAAAGTGAAAACTGCGAAGCCAAAAGAAAAGCCCTATAAGCTGGCTGATGGCGGCGGTATGTATCTGCTGATTAACGCTAATGGTTCAAAATATTGGCGTATGAAGTACCGCTTCGCCGGTAAAGAGAAGATGCTTTCTATTGGCGTATACCCCGATGTTTCGCTGGCCGACGCACGTGAGAAACGCAGTGAAGCCAGAAAAATACTTGCGGCTGGCGGCGATCCGGGTGAGGCAAAAAAAGAAGAAAAAATCGCGCAGCAGATGAGTTTGAAAAACACTTTCGAGGCCGTTGCTCGCGAGTGGCATCAGACGAAAGCCGATCGCTGGTCATTACGCTATCGCGATGAAATCCTCGATACCTTTGAGAAAGATATCTTCCCCTACATCGGCAAGCGCCCTATTGCTGAAATCAAACCAATGGAACTACTGGAAGCACTGCGTAAGATGGAGAAACGCGGAGCGCTGGAGAAAATGCGCAAGGTCCGTCAGCGCTGTGGCGAGGTCTTCCGCTATGCAATTGTTACTGGCCGGGCCGACTACAACCCCGCTCCTGATCTTGCTAGTGCTTTAGCTACGCCGAAAAAAGTACATTTCCCCTTCCTTACTGCCAATGAACTTCCTCACTTCCTTAACGACCTGGCGGGTTATACCGGCAGTATCATCACGAAGACAGCTACTCAGATCATTATGTTAACCGGTGTACGGACACAAGAATTGCGTTTCGCACGCTGGGAGGATATCGATTTTGAGACAAAACTATGGGAGATCCCGGCAGAAGTGATGAAAATGAAACGGCCTCACATTGTGCCGCTCTCAGAGCAGGTTGTTGCACTGTTTAAGCAACTTGAACCGATCTCAAGGCATCACCCGCTGGTTTTTATCGGCAGGAACGATCCTCGCAAGCCTATCAGCAAGGAAAGCATCAATCAGGTTATTGAGTTATTGGGGTATAAAGGCAGACTAACAGGGCATGGCTTCCGCCACACGATGAGCACCATTCTGCATGAGCAGGGCTTTAACTCAGCGTGGATTGAAACGCAGCTTGCACACGTTGATAAGAACGCGATTCGCGGGACGTATAACCATGCGCAGTATCTTGATGGGCGTAAGGAGATGATGCAATGGTATGCGGATTATATTGGTGAGTTGGGGAAAGGTGGGGCTGTAATAGCAAGGTCATTTAGAAAAATAGCATAAATTGATAAAATAGCCATCCAGCGGTAAAGATGGCTATTTATTTCGAAATCTCATAACGCTTTGTTTTCAATAAGCTCCGAATTACTTGCATAAGGTATTTTCACGAATAGCACAATCTTTGCGATGGTAATCAAATGCACATCCTGATCGTCAAAGAAAATGTGCGGCTTACAACAGGATTTATGAAAAGAATTACATATTCATACAAACAATTAAGGGTTCAGTTTTTGTGCCAGAAACCAGAAACCAGAAACCAGAAACCAGAAACCAGAAACCAGAAAATAGAAATAGACTCCAGGAAAGACAGTTCCCTTTTGCGAACTCGAACCGAAAAACAAGACTCTGATGTCAAAAACTATTATCCTCGCAAAGACAGCGAATCAAATCGTCAGGACGCAATGTTCATTTCGTAGAAAATGACGTTTCACTGTCAGTGAATAATATCTGTACAGACTCAAGAGGACTCAATGTGAGCAATGAACTGAAAGAAACTAGTATAAACGGATGGCGACTTTTTCTCTCTTTGCTTCTCTTTATTTGGATCATGGCTTGTACTTTAATCACCCTCAGGTATCTTTTTCTTGCATGGTCGGGAGATTACACTTTTCTGCGCATCTTACTTCAGCCGACGGGCGAGTTTGTAGTCAGTGATGAAATCAGGCTAGCTACATTCACCGTTGCTGGAGCTTTACTTGGGGGGGCAACGCTAAGTATAACCTCTCTACACAAATACTCAGCGGTGACCAAAACATTGGACGTAGATCATTTGTGGGGCTATCTCATGGCACCTGTACTATCAGTCGTTATTGGCTTACTTATCTTCTGCTTGCTTTACAGCGGATTGATGGTCTTGAACGGCGGAACGAGTATTAATTCCGAACTGTCTAGTGTCAGGATTGGGTACCTTTCTCTAGGGGCAATTTGTTCTTATAACTGGGATGTATTCGTGCTTAAACTGCAAAAGTTGTCAAAGCATGTCGCTAATGAGTAAAGAGAGCCATGGCTCTCTTTACTCTGCGGTACTATTAATTTCAGCTTTTTTCCTGCACACTTGGCCCCAGATTAATATAATGGGGCTTAAGCTGTTTACACCAAGATTTTAGGGTGTTGGCTCGCCGGGAAATCGTATCCCCAGAAAGAGATGGGCAACATTGGGTTAAAAAGTCTATTGCTGTACTAGCATCAATATCTGCAAGGCTTGTGATATCACAATAATTCATCCATGCCCAAGCGCACTCGCTAGCCTCAAAGGCATATGCTGTAATCCGATAACGAGTTGCTTCATCAGATAGCGCCAAACGCTCGCCTTGGGGGGTCAATTCGCCATTGTATTCCAAGAACCCCAAAATAAGTGCAGCATAACGATAATACTCCACTAAACGAGATTGCACCTTCAGATTCTCAGCAGTGACTGGCTCATGTTTCCATTTCAGTTCTACATACTGAAATACCTTTTCAATATCATTTCCTTGGGGCACTTTTATAGATGAGACATAGGTTAATGCACGTCTTTTAAGTTTGGATAAATATAATAGTGCATCAAGTCTATAGATCTTAATAATTTGATCCGGTAAGGCGGACGAACGAAACTCAAAATCTATTTTTGATAAATCTATTATTTTCAATAGATTGAGAAACACTTTAATATCAATGTCGTTTTGCTCTAATATGGGAAGAATATCCTTTTTATTCACCATGAGCGTGGATACTTGGCCTAGGAATGCTTCAAATTTTGTGAGTTCTTCCGCATGGAGTGAAATGGCAAAAGAGCCATAGCGTGCATTTAGAGCCTGCATGCCCCCTTTTACACCTCTTGCTTTGTTGAATCCTAAAACCAACTCACTAAAGCGATCACACACTTGGCTCATGTGTTCAAGAGAAACGTTTTTCTTCGCCTGCTTACTTGCTTTTGAGACGATAATCTCATGTGTGGGAATAAGATTGTTATTCAGTAAGCTAGGAGCATAGGTTACGACTCTCTTCACAAAAATACCCTGAGCTGGGAGCGAAATTTCCGCTATTTTATTTTTATGTTTGAACTCTGCGATTAACTTAAATTCCGCTGAAAATGGAAGAGAGAGCGCGCAGAAATGCTCCTGCTCTTGGTATTCAAGCATATCCCGCAGGCTGATTTTTGCTTTCTCATAAGCAATGATTCTGGCTTTAGAACACGGTAAGACATACCAATGTTCGTAATCTGCATCATCCCCTACCCAATAAACGAAGAAAGTTGAACCACTTTCGTTTTCGGCATAGAAAATTTTTGGTCCCTCAAACTCAAGATAGACATTGACTATTCTGAGCTGACCTAATGGTGGGTAACTGGCGAATATATCCATTTATTTCACCTCACTAAAATTCAGGTGAACGCGGCTATTCTTTTTAAGCCACAGTGTGAAATGTCCCGCAACAAGCGTTTTGCGCATCTTACCCATACCGGCATTTAACTTACCGCAAGCGAGCTTGCGCTGTTTCAACGCTTCGGGCAAAGAGGCCATAGCCTCAACCAACAGATCTTTACTATCCCACACGCTGGTACCGTAAACAGCTTGTTTTTGCTCCAACGTAGTGCATTTCTTATGCCTGTTTGGCTGCTCTTGATGAGTAGCTAGAAAGCACATCTCCGTTGGTGGAATCGTTTTGACCAGTCGGTAAACCATCTCCTCTGTATTTGCATCTGTAGCATCCTTGGGAGGAAGCACCAGATCAGAAGGATAGAAATCCGGCCAACTATCCTTATCTTCGTCTTTCTTCACTTGGTTTCTTTCTCTAATCAGTCTCAGGAATGTGCTGCTGCAACCCCAGTAACGCCTGAAAACAGTATAAAATCAAATGGATGCTAGGTGGCGCTACTTTAGCTCAACGAACCGCCATTGTAGACGGATTTGTACATAACAGAAAATTTTATTCTCTCACAATCTAAATAATTTTTGTCTTAATTGTTTAACTCATTACATTAAAACATAAAAAAATCAAATAATTAGATTCAATCCAAAGGCGAAAATGAAGTTCAGGTCGCTTATATGTAAATAATGAATGTTACTTCTAGGTAGAAGTATCCGCACGGTAAGCTTTTGCCGATGAACGACCTAAGTTGATCCTTTTACTCTGCTGTTTGAGAACCTCGGGTTTAAGCCTAGATATCTACCGCGCAAGGGAAGTTCGGAGCAGGCGTTGGTAACATTTACTCCCGGAAGAGATGCTTCACCCAACACCATTTCCACAGCTTCTTTCGATACAATATGGTAAAGAGACTGATCGTACCCATTTTCATCTCTAGTGAATAACACATAGCTGAACCTCCATTTGTTGATAAATGCTGTTTAGTCTGCCAAAAAGCAAGCCTCAAAATGGTTCGCCTACATCAGGCGCTATAGCAACGCAATCAATGCGCGGATATTTATTGGTTTATAACGATTTTCAGAACTAAATCATTTCCATGAATAGCCAGTGCCCTCCCTCACGAAATGCGACACTCCGTGTCATATTCAGATCGTATTCTGGCGTTTCATTTATATTAATTTATTAAATTTCAATAGATTAGCAAATATCTATTTCTTCACCATTTTTTCTCTGCGCACCATATTGGTACGACATAACGTGTCGTACCAGTGCGGCATAATCTCCCATATCAATACCTGGATATTTCGGGAGTACAGGACTGTCCTCACAATGAAAACACAGCATGATCATTATGACCGCCTGTCCGTCAGGCTATCGGTCATTATCAGCCGGTTGCTGGCTGGCGAATCTCTGGAGCTGAAAGCGTTGGCTAATGAGTTTGGTGTCTCAGAGCGCACCCTACAGCGGGATTTTCAGCAGCGTCTGATCCATCTGGATCTTGAGCATTCCAGCGGCAGCTACCGACTTACCCGCCGAACGGGCCGGGAGCACTTACCCAATACCTTTGCGTTTATCCGTAATTCCGGGATATCGGGGATTATTCCGGCTCAAAACCGCAGATTGATCCGACTGATTACCAATAGTTCCGGGGGATCGCCATGTCTTATCGGACATGGTGGTCTACCATCGCCAGTCACCCAGACGACTAGTTTTCTACAACTGGCCGAAGCTATCCGCGACTACCGGGCCGTTACATTATTCGTTAATGGGAAAAGCTACGAAGCAGTGGCACCCCGACGTCTGATATTTCAGTCCAAAAGCTGGTTTCTTGTCGCGACCCGCACCAGAAGACTACAGGTGTTTCGGATGGAAGAGGTTAACGCAGTATCCGTTTTGGATACTTCTTTTCGCAGAAAGCCCGAACTTGACGCTCTGACTGCCAGTGAAGAGTTCATTTCGGCCCTCCCTCACTTTCGTTTCATCAGCGACGTTATTCAGACCTTCAGAGAGTAACAGACAACGTTCATTTCAAACTAAATAAGGAGACCTCGTATGGATGACCCGGTAAAGGGCGAAGGCCGGATGATTACTGATGCCAATGGCGTCACCACAAGAGAAAGGGGAATTTTGGGAATGTGGGGCAATATTGTTCCGGAAAGTAACGGTAACAATGGGCAAAAATCTGATAGTACCCCGCACATACCCGACATCAGGGATATTCTTGATCTTTTCCCTCAGTCTCTGCGGGAAGGTTTGTTTAACAAAATCAGCGAAGCTATCGATTATGAACCTGTTATTGGGGTTATGGGTAAGACAGGCGCAGGGAAGAGCAGCGTATGTAATGCGCTGTTTAAAGGGGAAGTGTGTGCAGTTAGCGACGTTGAGGCATGTACTCGTGAGCCTCAGGAGCTGCGTATACGCTTCGGCAAACGTTCACTAAAAATAATCGATATACCTGGTGTCGGTGAGAATGCCTTGCGGGATAAAGAGTATGAAGATTTATACCGCAATTTGCTTCCCTCCCTGGATCTCATCCTCTGGGTGATAAAAGGAGACGATCGGGCCTTTTCTGCGGATGAGCATTTCTACAACAATGTCCTGCTCCCTGCCGGTGGGGGTGAGCGCGTTTTATTCATCCTCAACCAGGTTGATAAAATTGAGCCATTCCGTGAGTGGGATACTCATCTGCATCAGCCATCCCCTGCACAGCGCATCAACATCGAAAAGAAAGAAGCCTACATTACTGGACGATTTGGCTTTACGCACTATCCAGTGATACCTGTCTCCGCCGATGAGGGCTACAACATCCTTCGTCTGGTAGAAACTATCATCCGCGCTTTGCCTGATCGGGCTAAAAGCAGCACGGCTTCGCAGTTTAAGGATGAGTTCAAAACCGAAGAGGTAAAGACGGAAGCAAAAGGCGGTTTCGGCAGCGTGATCTCCGGAATACTTGACGACGTTATTGATTCTGTTCCGTTACCAAAGCCAGTCAAAGAGCTTGCCCGTAAGGGTAAAGACAGACTTATCGAGTGGGCTGGTAATGCCTGGGACCATTTTTTTGGATAAAGGAAAACAATAATGAAACAACTTATCATACCTGCATTGCTTGTATCGCTACTTGCAGTACATTCTGCTCATGCAGCAGGGGTCTATGATCTGCAATGCATGCTTGATAACGGCGAGCAAATGACCCTCAGCCACATCGATAATACCGTTTATATCAGTTTTGAAAAGCCCGGCGGCGATTCTGAAGAAGGAGGTTCAGTCATTAAACTGGACATTCCTTCTGGCGAAGCGAAACAGACTGTGGCTGCCAACCCGAGCGCAGGGACCGCTTCGTATACGCTACGTGGAGAAAACGAAGATATCGAAGGCGCGGTTGCAGTCAATTACTCAGAATATGACGGTATAGGTGATGCTTATTACACTGCCATGAATGCAATGGGGCAGGAAACCAGCACCGTATCATGCAAGCCGGGTACAATTAAAGTATCCAAAAGCCTGCTCCAGCGAGGTATTAACGGATTGGGTAGCCAGCAGGGAAATACACAAACATCCTCTCAGCAACAACAAGTACAGCAATCCACGACGCCACCGTTTAAAGTTCAGTTTGGTAGCGCAGTCAGTAATGAGGGATGGAATACCAAATATGGCGTTATTCAGCTCACTATCACTGATGACAACGTGGTGCTGAAATCCATTCGGGTAAACAGAGGAAACTGTAAAATGGAGAGCGTCGGTAACAGAGCCTTGCCAGCAAAATATAAATTCGGTGATGTCGCTACGTTCAAATATATGAGGTGCAACCGTATCATCGAAGCTGACATTGTGACCGACACCGGTAGCTGGACCTTTAATTCTTAAACTTACCTGTGTTTGGTCTCGGGGAGTGCCTGATAAATAATCAGGCATTTCCCCTTTGTTTATTATTTTCTATTCAGCCAAAAAGTTTTTCATTTAATCACAATAGCATTCCTTAGCAGATAACGCGCAAAATAACACTGTCAGGCGTTTACCGACATAGCGCTTGTCCTGGTTGCTGTTTAGGGTGAAGCGTGTGGAGAAGGGTTCAGGGGTGTTAATGGCGGGATTCTTCAATACGTTCTGTCAGCCATTGCCTTACCTCGCTTTTACGCCAGCGGGAGCTGCGGCCCAGTTTGATTGGTCTGGGGAACATTCCGTCCTTAATCAGCTTGTAGAACCATTTGTCAGTTAAACCCGTAAATGTGGTGATAAACACCATATCCACCAGTTTATCGCTCAGCAAGTCGGTTTCGGTAGTCAGTAGATTGTTCATGACGATTGTCCTTCTGTCTTTGAATGGGTTAAAGACAGGAGTCGCAACAATAACATGTTGATTTAATGGCATATTGCGTACTCCGTCATTACAATCACTTCTCCGGTAATAAATTACTTTTTTACCTATCCCTGACTACAACCAAAGTTACGTTCGCCGTCATCGTGGTTTTTGGTGTACTCCTTAGCCAGATAGCTGATGTGGTAAATGTAGCTACGGTAAAAGTCCGTATTCGTGCCATTCCTGCGATCCAGTTCATAAGACACGCCCGGTAAATGGAATGGCGCTTTATCTGCCATATCTCCAGTACGCTTAAGAGCTACAGCCCATGCACGCGCAACCATCCCCACCAGCAGTCCCCGATATTGTGCTGACCTATCCATAGTGAGCGCGGTATTTCTGAATACCTCACGATTTACCAGCAGGAGCATATGATAATGCTTGTTGCCTTTCTCTTCGCCAAATTCCTTTACCCAGACATATCTCAGCTTACAGGGATAAATACGCTTACCTTCTCTCCTGCGCTTATTTAGATACGCTGCTATCTGTGCTTTCAGTGATGCGATAAAACGGGTAATGACCGTTGAATCATATCCCTTATGCTGATTATCAACTGGCAGCCGTAAATCCACCCGAAATGCCAGAACTCTTGCGTAGTCCTCCATTGCATAGCGGGTAATCTCTTCCAGACGTTTCATATAGTGTGCATTGGTCTTGCCATAGCGTTCATTTAGTTTCATGGTTCAGCTCCTTGTGGTTGGTTACATAGCCATAAGTGCTGAAGTGACTTTTTACTGAACGATATCAATCTCTCTAAGGTAGTATCACTTATCTTCGTATCTGGTTTTATGCCTTAATATATGTAGAATCTAATGAATGGATGATAAACATAATATTAATACCGGCAGTGTTAAATCATCGGTTGT
Source organism: Photorhabdus thracensis (assembly GCF_001010285.1). Classification (GTDB taxonomy): domain Bacteria; phylum Pseudomonadota; class Gammaproteobacteria; order Enterobacterales; family Enterobacteriaceae; genus Photorhabdus; species Photorhabdus temperata. The sequence goes on from NZ_CP011104.1 coordinate 2,033,155, forward strand.
GGGTTGCGGTTCTGCAAAATATCCAGTAACGGCGGGCTTTCTGCCGTGTCTCTGCTTCCTTCTTCCATACAAAATCTACTCTTAAGTTAGCCTTGTTATCGCCGCTGAAAGCGAACAGGAAGGGCTGAGTTGATGGTATCGCATAGCATAAATACGCCAGTTATTTTTTACTTATTAAAGGTGCGGTAACGGATGGAGAAGAGGTCTGATCGTAAAAAAGCTCATTTTTTGATCCGACGCAAACCTACAGTGAAAGGTATTATGGAAAAGTGCAGCACCTTTTGTATGATCGAAAGGTGATGCACTTTAATATGGAGTACACTATGGCAAGCAAAAACAGAATATCTGTTAAATTTAAATCAAAGTCTGTTGAAGATTTCATTAAAAATAAAAGTAAAAAAGCAAATATATCAATGTCATCATTTATAGAAAAGTTGGTGCTTGAAGGAATAAGATCCCGGATGATGAAGGGGGAATATCAACTGGGTGAACTGGAAAAACAATTTCAGGAAAATGGGAATATATATAATAGCATCTACACAAATGAATTCTTGGTTAATAAAATCATAAAGAAAACAGAACCCTCAAAAAATCAAAATGATTCTGCACAGGAAATATTTTTAGGCACGTCTTTACCAAAAAAAGTTAACACCGGTTTCAGATGCCAGATACCTTTTATTGAAGCCATTATGCCCAGAAGGATTAACAAGGGTAATTTAAAGAGATTTATTATAGATGATTTGCAGGGAAAACTTCCGATGTATATGCCAGAGATCCCGCCGTGGATAAGTCTGATAATTATTACCGAAGAAAATATTACATTCCAGAAAATGAACGGAAAAGAATCTGCTGATGTGGATGTAAACTACCGTTTTCTGTTAACACCTTTATATCCGCAGGGCGGTGGAGAACAATATTATCATCTCGATCTGATGAATATTAAATATATGCGGTTTGCCGAAGCATTCAGAAAAGCTGGTCGGTACAGAAAATATTTACAAATGCTACATATCAATGAAGCAAAAACACGAGGAGCCGGAGGCTACTTTGTTGGTGTACTAAATGAACCTGTTCAAATTAAAAAGATGGTAGACATGCAAAAAGTGTCTGAAGATATTTTCAGCAATCGTTATATTACCTTTGCTGACAATCAAATTATCAGCGTTAAGCTAAGAACCTTTCCAAAGCCGGAAGATCCTTTTACTAATGACGATTCAATTTTTAAAAAATAACAGGTCTTTAATATCAGGGTGAAATGGGAGATTGTTTCTTTCAACTTCCTTAACTATCGGGTTCATCTAAATAAGATTTCATAATTGTGCTACACCCATTTTTTGTCTTCCTGGCTTTTGCTGTGATGAAAACGATGCCAAAAAGGCATCAACATAATTCAGTAACTGCCACATAAATTGACAACAATGATTTCGCGTTATTGTCTCATGGAGCGATTGCCATAACCGTTCTATTTTATTTAGCCACGGTGAATAGACCGGTAAAAACAACAGGGTAAATTTTGGATGTCGTGCCAGCCAGTCCTTTACCTTCTGACTTTTATGAATACAGTAGTTATCTAAGATTAATGTGAGGGTTTCCGCATGGGGATATTGATGATTCAGTTCATCTAACATTTTGATAAATAAATCAGAATTCTTTTTTATTCCTTTAACATAGGGGAACCTCTAAAAACTCTCAATACAAAAAATAAGATCAATTTTGCACTCACCAATAAATGACCTTATTGTGTATGACTTTTTCTTGCTTTTTCAGGGGAAAAAATAAACTCATCGCTTTTTCATCACATACCGGAATTAAAAGGCATGAATGCCGGATTTTCCAAAATAAACCAAACGTTGTAAATTATAGCAGGTTGCCTTCAGAGTCATCGCAAAAGTGGCTCGCAGCTGGCCTATCGTTCGGATAAATTTTTCACCCATCTGAGAGAATGAGCCAAAGATATGTTCTACTCGTGCCCGGGTTTTCGCTATTTTCTTATTTCGGCCTTTCTGACAGTCTGATAAGGGCTTATTGCGTGACGCTTTCCTCTGAATATGAACACGATAGCCCTGTTCCTTCAGCTCACGTTCACGCATCTGGCTGGCATACCCTTTATCAGCATAAATGTCCCGACTTGTATTTGACCGATCCAAAACGGCTTCAAAAAACTGGCTGTCATGGACAGCTGCGGTTCCTGTCGCGATGTGGCGGATCACTTTATATTTTGTATCGACATTAATGGTCAGTTTATAGCCAAAATAACTTTTACCGTTCTTTTTCGTCCAGGTTGCCTCGGTGTCTTTCTGGCATCGTTTGTTTGCTGTCCAGTTATCCGGGGTTTTACCCTGACGGATTTGTTCATTCTCTTCCTTCTTATTGTGCTGCTTAGGAACTGGAATCAACGTGGCATCAATGATTTGACCCCCTCTAGGAATGAATCCCTGTGTCGAAAGCTGATGCTTCGCCTCTTCAAACAACGCTCTGGCACCTGCCTGGCCAATCCGTTTTTCGAAACACCAAATCGTGTTACGGTCTGGAATATTAATGACATCGGTCAAGCGACAAAAACGTTGCCAGCTCATTCGGTCAAGCAATTGATATTCCATCTTTTCATCGGAAAGATTATGGAAATGTTTCAGGATAATGATGCGAACCATCACCTCAGTCGGGAATGGCGGGCGTCCACCTTTGGGAGAAATAATACGTGGCGCGACAAGGTCTATGGTGTCAGCCAGTGCCGAGAAATCAACATACTTATCAAGAACAAGTAGCGGATCACCTAATTCATCGATTTTTCGACGGTGATATTCGGATGCCAGCTTGTCTTTTTTTAAAGCAGAACGAGGCGGTATCATGACAGCGCTACCTTGCAGAGATGTACTGTGCCTACATTTTACTCAATTTTGTGGCTGTGAAAAGTTTTTAGAGGTTCCCATAGGTGATTTGCTCTGTTTGGGCATTAAGGCAGCCCGCAAGGTAATGTTTTTCGTTTTTTCCCGGGGTGATAACCCGTTTTTGTTGTCCTTTGAAGCACCAGTCCGCGCCGATTTTCGGGTTTAAATCAATATCCACCTCATCTTCATAAAAAACGGGATGTTTTTCTGAAATGTTCGCTTTGGCTTCCGCGATCTTTGCCATTTTCTCATCGTATTCGGGATCAGGTTGTTTCACTGTGGGTGCCGCTCTACGCCAGACAATCCCCACCTGAGCAAAGTAACGATAAAGGACATTTTGCGTCAGAGAGAGGTTGAGTAATTCATTGAGGGTATGAGTCATGAGTTCAAGGCTCCAGCGAGAGCGGAGATAGCCTAACTTTTGGGGGGATTGCTGTAATAAGAAAAGTAAGAGGTTATAGAGTGGGGAGAGATCCCAGACAACAGGTCGGCCAACGGGTAAACTTTCGAGTCCTTCCAGCCCATATAATGTAAACCACTGAACCCAACGATTGACGGAAGAGCGTGCGGCATGAAGGGTCTTGGCGACATAAGTCACTGTCAATCCTTCATTGAGCATCAATAACGCCGTTAATCGACGGGAATAGTTCTTATCACGGGTTTTATGGATAAGTTTTCTCATTTTCTGGCATTCATCTTGAGGTATAGGTGCTATGATAGGCATCACTCAGTCCGTGTTGGGGTTTGGGATTTTTCGCAATTGATCAGATCGCAAAAATCGGACTGAGTTCCCTCCAAGTGATCTATTATTTTGAAAAGTTATTTAGTTGTATGCATTATCAAACATCTCATGCCCTGCCGCTAAACTGCGGCGGGGCTTTTACTTTTCAGGAGTCACTATGTCTGGACTAATTTTAACTCCAGCTTTTTCGGTAAATGATCAACGTATTATTCGACGGGCGCTGCGATTGCTGGAAAAATACCAGCGCCATCCGGGAGAGCAGTTTCTTGCTGCCAGTTATACGAAAACCTGGCTACAACTGCATCTGGCACGACAGGAGAGAGAAGTCTTTGTCGTACTCTACCTCGATAATCAACATCGCCTGCTGGAACATGAAACTCTATTTCTCGGCACGATTAGCCATACCGAAGTACATCCCCGTGAAATTGTGAAATCAGCACTGCGCCATAACGCGGCAGCGGTGATCCTCGCACATAACCATCCGTCAGGGATTACGGATGCCAGCAAAGCAGATCGCACTATTACTGACCGGATCGTAAATGCCCTGAATCTGGTGGAAGTACGGGTACTGGATCATTTCATTATCGGTGATGGCAATACGCTGTCTTTTGCTGAGATGGGCTGGCTGTAACGCCGACTCCACGTACTTATCTGCTCTGAACAGGAACCTACTATGGAAAAACACGATAACCCTGAATGGGGGCTTCGGTGCGATGTAATGCCTCGCTTTACCGCAAGGTTAGTACAGGAAGGCAATCGACTACATTATTTAGCTGACCGCGCCGGGATAAGTGGCACTTTCAATGAGGAAAAGTGCCACCAACTGAATGCCGCATTTCCACACTTTATTAAACAGATGGAGCTGATGCTGCTCTCTGGTGAGCTTAACCCTCGCCATGCACACCGTATAACGCTGTACAACAACGAACTGACCTGTGAAGCGGATACGCTCAGTAGCTATGGCTACGTTTATATCGCTATCTATCCCACTCAACGTTAACTCAATTTCCCAACGAGAATCCCTATGACAACTTTTCCTGCAAATCAGCGGGTGGCGAAGCCATGCCCGCCGCCTGTGCTTGTCTGGCAAACTCTACTTACACGCCTGCTGGAGCAACACTATGGCCTGACGCTGAACGACACGCCTTTCAGTGATGAAACCGTTATTCAGGAGCATATCAACGCCGGTATTACATTGGCTGATGCCGTTAACTTTCTGGTGGAAAAATACGAACTGGTTCGTATCGATCGCAGGGGATTTAGCTGGCAGGAACAATCGCCTTATCTTCGGGCTGTAGACATTTTGCGGGCACGACAGGCAACGGGTCTGTTACGACAAAGCTATAATCTTTCGAAACGCTGAATCTTACGAGTCAACTTCTACATCCTTTCCTACTGGCATAATGCGCCTGCCATTTGTGGTGGGCGTGTTTGCTTTTAAAGGTCTTTAAACAAACGCTACGAATAGAAAGCATGATGCCGCGCACGATAAATTTCCCTCACTCGCGCAATAAATGAAGCGGTAATTGCGTTTCATCTATTGAAAAGTTTTTACATAACTAACCGTCATAGATATGACTGTAGTTTATCCAATATTACCCATTTTTCCTTTGAATCTGTAATACGTACTTGTAGGGCAACTCGATATCGAGACACAACTTACTGCCAGTCGCCTCAACATAATGTTTGAGAGAAGACAGTTTCAAATCGCGACCAAGCTTCTCCATGTCAGAAACCGTGGATTAATAACAACTTTGGGCTCTTCATTCGCCAGTATTTGGTTGAGCACTCTTGCAATGCTTGGATTGGATCAGCCTTTGCCTTAGACACGCGGTTCTTTCATGCTGTTGTGACATAAACCATTTATAGTGCCTGCGTATGGCTTGGGCAACATAGGGCTTCGTTTGAAATAGAGAGGCTTGTCAGTGGCCTGAAATATACTTATCGCACATTTTCTCCTCGCTAGGCTTCAAATTCCTTCAATTCTTCATTTGCAATTTTGTTCGCAGTGGTATAAAATTTTATACAATCAAATAAGGAAGGAAGCTATAATAAAAATCAGGAGCGGTACTAGAGAAAGAAATTGTCTGTATTGAACCATTTTGTAAAACCACTTATCTGATAACCCTGTCAGTTCAGTAATGAGCACCATATCTACAAACTTATCGTTGTGAATATCAATCTTGCTCATTCTTATCTCCGGATAACGTATCAGGAGGACACCGGGCGCAGAGATAAGGGAAATATGTTCAGCTTTACATTAACACCTCCATCACACCTGCCGTGATAAGAGAGAGAGTGATCGCATCAAAGCGGTCCTGCTGGCCTCTGAGGGCTGGAGTTCAGTGATTCGCTCAGGCCCTGCGTCTTCATGAAACGACCGTTCATCGTCATATCAGCGATTACCTTAATCACCGCAAACTGAAGCCCGAAAATGGCGGCTCTCAGAGCCATCTCAACGAAACACAGACTCAGGAACTTATCGCTTATCTGACCGCGAATCTTCTGCCCACCACACAGGCTGTTATCCGTCTTGTCAAAGAAAGGTGGGATATCAGTTACACCGTTCCCGGCATGAATAAATGGCTGCACCACAATGGATTCAGTTATAAAATCTATGGTCACCCCCGTTTTTGCAACACAAATTTTGATGTATGGTGGGCTTGCGTAAATCTATTCGGCGTCTGGTGAGCAGTCATGCCCGCGCCACGATGAGTTCCGTGCCTGCCGAACCTTAAAAACCGGTCGGCTTCAGAGAGCCATTTTTTATATCAGGTTCATCAGCAGGCCGATATGCCGTTCATGTCATCAATTATCTGTCGTCGCAAAACCAGATGGTAACTGCTTAACTTACTGAGCTAACGCAGTTTTTCGTTGGCTCTTTTATTTAATGAACACCGTCTGATGTGCCGTAACGGCCCAGGCTATTCGTGCCAGTTTATTCGCCAGCGCGCACGCCACAACGTTCGAGTGATGGCGGGCAAGCTGCCTGTTCACCCACTCTGCCAGACGCCCTGGATTATGCTCCAGCCGCTGCATAAAGACCCTGGCACACTGTACCAGCAGCCGCCTCAGATTTTTATCACCCCGCTTGCTGATGCCCATCAGTGTCGTTTTTCCACCCGTGCTGTACTGGCGGGGAACCAGCCCTGTTGAAGCCGCAAAGTCACGGCTGCTGGCATAGTTTTTACCGTCCCCCAGCCGCATGGCTAACAGACTCGCCGTTACCGGCCCAACGCCAGGAATGGTCAGCAGGCGTTGCGCGGTTTCATCTTCCGCCAGATGCGTTTTCAGTTCCTTATCGACTTCCTCAATTTCTCCGCTGAGGTAAACATAATGACTGTGGAGTCTGCTCAGAACCCTTGCCAGATAAGGCGGAAAGTCATTTTCTTCCAGCACAGCGGCCAGACGTCGTATCACGGCAATACCGCGCGGCAGACTGACGCCGAACTCCAGCAAAAAAGCGTGCATCTGATTGGTGGTTTTAACGCGTTGCCGTATCAGTGAGTCTCTGACGCGATGGAGGGCGGCCATCGCCTGTTGGTCTTCTGTGCGGGGGGGCACAAAGCGCATGGAGGGCCGGGAAGCTGCCTCGCAGATAGCTTCAGCATCGACAAAATCGTTCTTGTTACTCTTAACAAAAGGACGGACGAACTGCGGAGAAATCAGCTTTGCCTCATGGCCTAAATCAGCGATCCGGCGAGCCATAAAGTGCGCCCCACCGCAGGACTCCATCACTACGGTTGCAGCCTTGCAGGAACCGAGAAAATTAATAAGCTGAGTGCGGGAAAACTTCTTACGCAGCAGGGCGTTACCCTGCCTGTCCTGACAGTGGACATGGAAGGAATGTTTACCGAGATCGATACCAATAAGCGTAACGTTTTGCATGATGGTTCCCTCTAAAATAAAATACCCTGCTAGCGTACCTCTCACAGGGTGGGGGTGACCATCTCATTAACCGACCGGCGTGCCACACAAGTTCAATGCGGAGCAGCAACGGGCCTTTATGGAAACCTACGGGAAACTGAAGCAGGAAGCTGGAGACAATGAGCCCATCCTGTTCATTGATGGCGTCCATCCTACGCAGGGGACGAAACTGGCTTATGGCTGGATGCGCCAAGGCCAGAAAACCGCGGTGAAAACAACGGGAAGCCGTACCCGTCTGAACCTGATGGGAGCCCTGAATCTGGCCGATATCAGTCAAACGGTAGTACGCGAGTATGACCGTATCGACAGTTATCACATAGCAGAGTTTTTCATTGCCCTGCGTGAAACCTATCCGGTCAGTCAGAAGGTTCATATTATCCTTGACGGAGCCGGTTACCACCGGAGTAGGCTGGTGAAAGACTGGGCTTATGTAATGAATATTGGCCTTCATTACTTACCGTCATACAGCCCGAATCTGAACCCAATAGAAAGGCTGTGGAAGGTGATGAATGAACAAGTCAGAAATAACCATTATTTCGCCTCGACGACCTTGTTCAGGCAGGCAATACATCGCTTTTTTACGGAAATATTACCGGAACTTGCTGGCAACTTGTCGTGTCGTATTAATGACAACTTCCAGGTTCTGAATCCTGCATCTTCAAGTTAAGCGGGTATAAATATGTAATGTCCTTATAATTACACTTTCACCTTATTAAATAATAGAATTATTCAGAAAATTATATACTGTAAGATATTATTATGTTTTCATTGAAATAGATAACGTAAATGAGATAATTAGCAAAAAAGATGAAAATTAATTTATTGAGCTGCTAAGTTATAAGGTTTGTGATATTAATCACGATTTTTTCCATACTACATAGACTATTTTAAATGAATGTGTATTTAATGGTGGTTATATTGAAATGTAATTGTTGGAATAAAAGGAACATCTATGTCTTATTTTTTCGACACAGCGGTTAATATTGAGGGAAATAGGAAGTTAAGAATACCTCAAATTGAAGCATATATCAAAATTAGAGACTATTTTAGTCAGCCATATAATAAAGAAGCGTTAGTAGTGCTACCTACAGGTACAGGAAAAAGCGGTTTAATTTCTATTGCACCATATGGAGTATCAAATAAAAGAGTTCTTATCATAACTCCTGGGCTTGTTACTAAAGATAGTATACGAAAAACGCAAGAAGTGTTAGAGGATAATTTTTGGATAAATTGTGATGTTATATTTAGTAGTAAAGATATTCCTGTGGTGAATGAATATCTTCAAGATATAAGTGATGAGCATTTGTTTGCCAGTCATATTGTTTACTCTAATATACATCGAGTGTCAAGTAATCGTGAGACAAGTTTAATAAGCAGAGTTCCGCAGGATTTTTTTGATTTTATTATTATTGATGAGGCTCACCATGCCCCTGCACAGAGTTGGCGTGAGGTTTTAGGATATTTCCGCGAAGCTAAAATACTTCATGTTACAGGAACACCATATCGAGGTGATAATCAAGAAATTCCTGGAGAAAAAATACATGAAACTCCTCTTTCAGAGGTTATGAAAAATAAGTATGTAAAATGGTTAAGAAAAGAGACGGTTAATGCTCATGAGCTGTATTTTTCTATAAAAGAAAACGAGGAAGTTAAATTATCAAAGGAAGAAGTGTTAGCATTTAAAGATAAAGAGTGGATAGAGAAAAGTGTTGCTCTATCGGAGGAGTGCTCAAAAGATGTTATTGAATATAGCATATCAAAATTAAATGAATTAAAAAAATTATCTAGCAAAGTACCACATAAAATATTAGCTGTAGGTTGTAGTATTTCTCACGCAGAAGACTTATATCATTGGTATAAAGAAAAGGGATTAAATTCTATTATTGTTCATAGTGAAATGGCTTCTGATGAATTGCGTAGAGCTTTTAGAAATATTGAAAATCATCAATGTGATGTTGTAATCTCAGTTAATATGCTGATGGAGGGGTATGATCATAAATATTTAAGTATTCTGGCTATATTCAGACCATATAGAAGTCTTAATGCATTTGCACAAGTGGTTGGTAGAATATTACGTGCAATACCTGATGATGAAATAAAAGCCTTTGAAATTGATAATAATGGATTAGTAATATTCCACGAAGAAATTGGACTGAACACAATGTGGAATGCATTTCAAAAGGAAGTGGATAGAGCTAAAAGAAGAAGTATCCGAGAATATACATTCAGTGATAGGGAATATATTGAGAGAGAAAATTCATTAGCTAGTGTGAATAGTGAAGGTGTTTTTATTAGTGATAAAGATTCGTATCTTGATGATATAGATTTTAATGAATTATTTGAGAGGAAGAGAGCAGAGATAAATGAGTCAGTATCTGAAAATATAAATAAAATTATTCAATCAGGAGTGAAAATACCTCCCGATGTACTTGAAAAATTGAAAGATTCTCTTGCGGAAGAAGAAACTCGGAAAGCTGCTAAAGTGATAGACCCTGAGTTGATAGAAAAGCGGCCTGCACAAGCAAGAAAAATGATACGACAAATCTTAATGACTCGGGTACAGGATGAGGTTGCTAATCTTCTGATTGAAAATGGTATTGATGAAAAAAATTCTGAACTCTATCATATTTTTAATCGCTATATTCCTAATCTGAAGACAACAGATGCTAATGATGGTATTGTTGTTCGCTTCATTAATAGCAAATTATCTAAGATATATGGGGTTGTTAGGGATCGAGATAATAAAACATTGCTAAAATCAATAGATGCAATATCGGGGATACTTGAAGAAGTTAAGAGGATGATACGATGAGCGACTCATTAAAAATAAACGAGATTATAGAAAGAATGGTAGCTTTTTGTTTAGTGAGAGGTGTTCAACCTGATGAGCTCATAACTGCTATTTTTGAGAGTGAATACGATAGCATTGAAACCATTAAGAAATTTAATGATATTCATATGATTATCACCTATAAAGAAAATATAGATAACGAAATGAATATTATTAGAATGAAATATGTATATAAAGAAAATAAACAATTACAGAGGGTAGAGCAAAAGATAAATTCGGGAGTTTATAAAGTTCAATGGGATAGAACGGAGAAACTAGAATCTATTATTAATGAGCTTATAGAGGTTATCGGGGCAGACAAGAAAATATTAGCAGATATTAAAGAAAAAATTCCGGTTGAGTTCCGAAGTATTGTTTACCCTAAGCTAAAACTTGTTTGTTAAATATGCGCTAATGAGGATGGAAGGAGGATCCAAAAATTGTAATAAAAATGAAAGAAGACCCATTAATTGAGGGCAGAATGTACTATTTATTTTCTTTTGCCAATGAGCGGCAGGTTCATAGGAACCCTTCATCATTCCGAAAACCATCATGATACCTTGATGTTAAAAAAACGCATTGTAACATCCGGTGATATTTATCGGGTTTACTGAATAATGCCTCAAAATGGTAGACGGCTCAATCGTCAAAAATCACCAAATAGGCTGAATTATACCAATCATAATATACCCTTCATCTTTCAAATTGCTGCTTTGTTGGCTGTTTTCACTTACCCCAGTCACATCGTTATCTATGCTCCTGGGGATGCGTTCACTTGCCGCCGCGCTGCAACTTGAAATCTATTGGGTATAGTATTGCCTCTGTTGTTATGGCGCACTGATGCAGAATTTGTCCCATAGCTGCTTCTTAGATTGGGCAGAAATAGATCGCTGGGAATATTAAGTTGTAATGCCTTAATATTCCCAACTATCAAAAGCCAATGGCATATTGTTGAGCAAATCCCGATGTTCACGCCAATTAGGTATTAGCCGATTCATATGAGCACGGAAATGATCGTTATGATGTCGCTCCAGAAGGTGTACCAGCTCATGCACCAAGATGTATTCAAGACACTCGGGCGGTTTCTTGGCCAACTCAAGGTTAAGCCAAATGCGCTTGGTTTCTGTGTTACAGGTTCCCCATTTTGTTTTCATCTTTTTTACTCCCCAATTGGGAAGTGGAACCCCTACTCGTGACACCCATTGTGTTAACAGCTTTTCTATTCGAATTTTGATTTCTTGACGGTAGAACTCAGACAACACTAACGTCTTTTTTTCTAAAGTGGTTCCTGGATTCACGTACATTAACATTTTGTTATTTCCAGCCATGTTAATTTCATGGCGGCCAATACGTTCCTGTACACTCAACCTGTATCGACGTCCCCAGAGATAGTGAGATTCACCGCTAACCATTTCCCGCTCGGATTGTCGGGGCTGGTTAAGAAAATGACGTTGTTGCTTTTTAATCCAGGGGATACGTGAAATCACCGCCATACGTATGGCGGTTTCTGTCATATGTTCAGGCGCAGATACGCGTACCCGTCCATCAGGGGGTAATACACTGATATGCAGATTTTTAATCGCTTTGCGATTTAACTGTAAATTGAACGGTCCAATCTGCATGGTTGGCATTAATGGTAATCCTTTTGTGCTTTAGCCAGCTCCATGATGCTAGGTATATCAACATTATAGCTGGCTGTTTCTTCGCGAACGGCATTGGCGATTTCGCGCTCTTTAAAACGATCCCCTACCCAATCTGCTTTTTTGGTGTAACGAATTGTGCTGTCGATTTTGGTTGCTAGAACTTCATCCTGACCAAAGTTATCGTAAAAGGCTCGCTTTGCTTGTGTATCCATTGAGGGAGGATAAGAAGCCTTGTTGCTTTGCCCTGGGCGAACCACCTGTTTTGCAAGCTCTATGATGTATTGGAGGTACACTTTGTAATCAATGGCCTGTTGCCGACGTAGCGTGATCAGCTCGTTCAGCAATACCGACATTCTGTCGTAGTATTTGGGGTTAACCGCGTTTTCATCAACGATGGTTCTGCGCACGTTGTTTTCGATGGTTTCGGCCATCGATTCTTGATTGTTACGAATATCCTCAGGCAGCTCATCTAACGCATCAGCGCCTTTCTCAACAATAAGCTCAATCAGACTCAATTCTTCAAAGTCCATCAGCACCTTACTGTCATCTGCGCGAATATACATATCAAGCAGATGGCGCATAGCAGGCTCAAAGCGCTTCATATCTAGCAGATCACCACTGGCCAGTTTCACCTCAACACGCACTTTTTCGTAATGCGCCACCTCTGCCCGTACTTTCTCAATATCTGCGGCAGAGTAGCCTGCATTGGGCATCTCATTGGCAATATTGGCAAAGGCCCGAAGTAATCTGGCGACATTTTGGTACAGTGTCAGTCGTAATGCTTCCTTCTCGGTTAATTCGTCCTGATTCAGGCCTGATTCACCGCAAAAATAATGGGTATAGTCTTGCGTATGGCGTGGCTCTTTCACCGGTTCGCACAAGCTTCGGACCATTTCTAGGGCATTTTCCAGATCAAACCTTGCTTGCTCCAGTCGGTCCTTAAGTAATCCAGCCACATCTTCTTTGTCATAGCCATCAAAAGCCCCGGCGGTATAATCGGTGATAGCTTTATCCAATGAGCGAAACAGGTCTTTGTAGTCGATGATATAGCCGTATTCTTTATCATCACCATCCAGACGGTTAACGCGACATATAGCTTGGAACAGGTTGTGATCGGCCATTTTTTTGTCGATATACAAATAAGTGGCTGGAGGTGCATCAAAACCGGTGAGCAGTTTATCCACCACGATCAGCAAACGCATCTGGCCAGGTTCGTCGATAAAACGTTTTTTGACTTCCTTTTCAAACTCTTCAATACGTCTGGCAGCTTCGTTCTCACTTTGTTCGAAATAGTTAGCCAACATTTTACGATAGATATCGTATTTAAAGAGTTTTTCCGTCAGGCCTGCGCCAGTTTCTTCGCCTTTGATGCTGGATGGTGTTGGCTGAAAACTGGTGACAATGGCTACCTTTCCAGACAGATCACTTCTGCTCAACATCTCATAAGCTTTGCAAGCTTGATAAACACTGGAACATACCAACAGGGCATTACCCCGGCCATCCATTAATCTGGGACGAGTATCCATGTCCAGCAGAATATCGTTAACGATTTGCTCTAAGCGTGATTTGCTGGACAGGAGTTTCTGCATTGAACCCCATTTTTGCTTCAGTTGGGTTTTAGCCAGATTCGACAAACCACTGGTTTTGGCTTCGAACCAGTCATCGACTTTTTTCTGTGAGGTGATGTGTTGGTCAATATCCCGCGCTTCATAGCGCAGATCTAAAACTATTCCGTCGGCAACTGCCTCATCGAATTTATAGGTATGAATATAAGGTCCAAATACTTCCACTGATTTTTTCTTATCTTTTTTCATCAGTGGCGTACCGGTAAAACCGATAAACATGGAATCCGGAAGAATGGATTTCATCGCCTCGTGTAATTTACCCGATTGGGTACGATGACATTCATCTACGAAGATAAATAAGTCACCTTTTGGGCGGAATTCGTTGGTGAGAGATTGTTTTAACTCGGCAATAAATGCTTCTGTAGCCGCATTGTCTTCGGAATCACTTCGGCGGCCAAATTTATGCACCAGTGAGCAGACCAGCCAGGGGTTAGGCTGATTCAGTGTAGCAATCAAGTCAGCGCCACTTTTGGTGCGATAGATCTCTTCTTCAACGCCGGTGAATACTTTTTCGATTTGTTCATCCAGCTCAGTACGATCGGTGATGATCAGTACTCTGGAATCTTGCACGTTTTCCCGGATCCATTTAGCTAGCCAGACCATCGTCAGGCTTTTGCCTGACCCCTGGGTATGCCAAATAATACCGCCTTCGCGTCGCGCGATATGCTGTTTTGCTGACTGAATACCAAAATATTGATTGTGCCGGCAGGTTTTCTTCACCCCGGCATCAAACACAATAAAGTCATGAATAATTTGTAGGAAACGTGATTTATTGCAGATACGACTTAAATGAAAATCCAGCTTGGATGGATAGGGATTTTCTATATCCTCTTTCCATTCAAGATAGTATTTCTCCGGTGTTTCAATGGTGCCGTAACGTAATCCCTGAGTGTCATTACCCGCCATAACGAGCTGCATAGTGGTAAAGAAATTGCGGATAAAATCTTTTTTCTGATTATCCAGGTTTTGGCGAATGCCCTTACTCAGATTTACTGAGGAACGCTTTAGCTCCAGCACACCCAGCGCGATACCGTTGACGTAAATCACGATATCCGGACGTTTTTTATTCTCACCTTTGATGGAAACTTCTTCTGCAATGGCAAAATCATTGGCTTGCGGATTTTGCCAGTCGATAAGCCAGACAGTTTGATTTTGCTCTCCGGCACCTTCTTTGTCTTTTACACCGTAACGCAGTAAGCGATAGACATCCTTATTGGCGTAATAAAGCTTCTTACCTTCGCCCAGGGCAGCAGCGATATCCAGCTGACGGATGGTTTTGGTGATTAAAGCATTACTGACACCACGTTTTTTTAGCCATTTGGTCAGCAGGCCAATATCGATATTTTTATTGTCATCTCTGTCCTGCCAATTCCCCAAATAGCGGTAACCAAGATCGTGCTGGAAAAAACCTATAAGCCGATCCTGTGTTACCTTTTCACGCTGGCCTACCACTGACATACCGCTCTCCTTTACGTTGTGTGCTTAATCCTTCATTAATTTGAAACTAACCTGGTAACGATAAAAATCAATATCATTCGCCACGTTTAATGTGCGGCACAGGCGTATATCATCCTCCAGTACAATGATCACGCCTTTTACTTGCTGATCGGCCTCTGCCAGTTCATCTTTGAAGTAGCCTAATTCCTTTGCTGCGTTGGCTTAACCAGACGTGTTTTCCCCGTCAGCAGTTCCTGCATCATCCCTTGCTTAATTTGACGGGTTTTGTCCAGACGTTGCCGCAAGGATTGAATTTCCTCGTCCATATCGGAAAGGATAGTGGCGATGGCGGTTTGTTCTTGTAATAAAGGTATTGCTAACTGAAATTCTTTGACTATTTTCCAGTCAGCTCTTGGCATATGTGTGCCATATGCCTCAGAAGCAACCTCTATAAATCGTTCAGTTTGCACTGTTTGAAAAATAAACTCAGACGTCGATTTTTGAGGGGCAGCCTTTAGTACCCAGATTTCGGTTGAGCAAACCCCATCTTGTGTAGCCTTCCAATATTTTTTTAAATAAGCTCTAAGTTTCCCGAAAAGAATATCGTCTTTGGAAAAGATGTTTTTTATAGATGATGAAATAGAAGTTTCTGTTGAACCTTCTATTTCGCCTGTACCTTGCCCTATGTGTTCAAGTTCAATGCAATAATCCCCAGCACCATTTATTTTTGGATTAATTCTGTCATTTCTCAGCATTGCAATAGATGAGAAATTTACAATCTCCCAGTCTTCGGGTAGTTCTCCCAACTCACTGGCTTTATAACCCTTAGCCGTACCATCCTCACGTAAAGCAAACTGTGGCAAACGGGTTTTACCAGTCAGCAGTTGCTGCATGGTAGCGGTTTTGATGGCTTGTTTTTTGGCGATCAGTTTTTCCAGTTCATTAAGTAGGGTATCGACATCGGATAGGGCGTTGGCGATAGCGGTTTGTTCTTCTTTAGTCAGTGGGCAAGGTATTTTATAGGCATGAATTGCAGAAAGAGGCACTCTGCGATGGCCGGCACTCCCTATCATTTCAGATTGTAAATCAAATCTAAATTTATTTTTAGTTGTAATATAATAGATAAACTTAGAATCAGATTTTTCATGAGCCCTTAAAACATGAAATTCCGTACTCCCATATCCTATTTCTTCCGTTATTTTATCAGAAATACACCCTTTTCCATTTTCGAAACATGGAGTAATTTTCGCGACAAGTACATCCCCTCGTTCAAAATAGGTGAGTCCTGTTTTTAATTGGGAATATGGAATAGTCCAATAATTAATTAACTGCGCATTTTCGCTGACGTCTTGCATTCCTACAAATGATACAAGTTCATTTGCTTTGATTTCCTTCTTAGAAAATTGGGTTTCAAATAAATCTCCGAAATCAATGACCTTCCAATCCTCTGGAATCATCCCTATTTCTGTTTGTTTATAACCAACAGGAATATCCTGCTTCGGTGCGTTTTGCTCATTCATTTCCACAACTTGATCTTTATCTACCGCTATCACCACGTCAGCCCCATTGTTTTGAGATGCTTGGCGACTTTGCTACTGAGTGTCTCAACAGATTGTGTTAACTCTGGAAGCGGTTCGACGTAGCGTTCTTCCAACTCTTTAACCCGGTTAGCCAACTGTTGGATAATATGCTCAATTTCGGCTTTGATATTGTCTTGCAGAGTCGACAGCCATTTATCTTGTACGACTAACATCTTGATTTCGTCGTCTGTCAAAGTGGGGTAACGCTTAACCACGGCAATATCCAGCTTGTCCTGTGCTTCTTTGAGCGCTTTTTTGGCATCGGCTTCCTGTTCAAACAGAGATTTAGCCTGTTTAAGCACCGCTTTTTCTTCTTGATCGTCGGTCACTTTCAAGCGAGCGGCAACGCTGGCTTTGGTCACTTTGTCTTTGTCGTACAGAGCATCATTCAGTAAGCCGTCATCACTGGAGTGCTCTTCGATAAAGCTTTCTAGTTCTTGTGTGGCAGTATCCATATCCGCTTGAAGTTGGTTGATGTGGTCCTGCTGTTGCTGGAAATAATGCGTGACGATCAACTCTGGTGGGATAAGCTCTGCTTTATATTTAATTTTATTGATAACCAAATCTGGGGCTTCCTTCAGTTTTTCACCTTTCTTCGTTATCAGTTCACGCAGCACTTTACCTGCACACCAGCCATCCTGTATCAGCACATAGATATCGTCTTGCATGGTATCTGTCCAGTAGTCCATCAAAATCTGATAGACATTGTATTTGTCTAGCAGATCGGTATTGGCGTACTTTTCTAGCAGCACTTCAGAGGTTTCATCAATCAACTGCTTGGGATTATCGCCCTTGCGGATCTCCTGCAATGCAACTTGAGCGATCCAGGATTTGAAAGGCAGCAGGCTGCGGGCAGCGAAATCTTTAAACTCCTGATGTTCCAGAATGGTCGATTTGATCTTATTGGCAGCGATTAGCGCCTGACTATAGCCTTCGCGGGCATCGCTAAACAAAGTAGCGCGGATGCTTGGGAATACCTGCCAGTAATGCTGTAGCGCATCAATATCACGGTTTGGTATTCCACCTTGCAGATGGGCACTGAGATCGTGCAAATCTTCTGGTTCGCTGGAGTCGATATAACGCGGAATATTTAGGTTATAATCGTTATCAGCAATCTCGCTCAACGACACCATGCAGCTAAAACGTGGCAGTTCTCGCTGGTGATTGAAGACATCCACAATTTTGTGAATGTCCTGACTACGCAGACGGTTTTTGTTGCCATCTTTCATAAAGCCTTTGCTGGCATCAATCATAAAAATGCTTTTGCGACTGTGTGCATGCTCTTTATCAATCACGATGATGCAGGCTGGGATACCGGTACCGTAGAACAGGTTGGCAGGCAGGCCAATGATGCCTTTGATATAGCCCTGTTTAAGCAGGTTTTCGCGGATACGCGCTTCTGCATTACCACGGAATAGCACGCCATGCGGCAGAATAACCGCGCCTTTACCAGTGCTTTTCAGACTTTTAATGATATGCAGTAAAAAGGTGTAGTCGCCGTTCTTCTCCGGTGGAATTCCCCAGGTAAAACGGTCAAATTCATCTTCTTTTGGGTTAATCCCACTGGTCCAATTTTTGTTGGAGAAAGGTGGGTTAGCTACCGCAAAGTCAAAGGTCTTGAGTTTACCGTTGGCGTCTTTTCACTGTGGATCGCTGATGGTGTTGCCCTTCCAGATTTTTGCGGTGGTATTGTCATGTAGAATCATATTCATGCGTGCCAAAGCACTGGTAGCGTTATCCATCTCCTGACCGAAGATCGACAATCCGCGGGGGGCTTCATCGCTGGCTTTTAACAATAGAGAACCGGAACCACAGGTGGGATCGTAGACCGTTGCATCCTGAGGTGTGTTGGCATTGATGCCAAGAACCTTGGCCAGAATACGTGAGACTTCTGCCGGAGTATAAAATTGTCCTTTGCTTTTCCCTGATTCTGTCGCGAAGTGGCGCATCAGATATTCATAGGCATCGCCCAGTAGATCGTCGCCATCTGCACGGTTGGCTGAAAGGTCAAGACCTTCAAAAATCCCGATCAGCTTAGACAGGCGATCGATTATTTCCTTATCTTTGCCAAGCCGGTCTTCATCGTTGAAGTCCGCAACATCAATAACACCTTTCAGAGCATTTTCTTCGGCGAGTGCATTGATAATTTTATTAATCTTATCGCCGATCTCTTTATCGCCCTTCAGTGCCACCATATCGTCAAAGGAGGCTCCCTTAGGCACCACGATCATACCATAGGGATTGCCTTTGTATTTGTCAGAGACATATTTCATGAACAAAAGGGTGAGCACATAGTCTTTGTACTGGCTGGCGTCCATTCCACCACGCAGTTCGTCGCAGGAGGCCCAAAGGGAGGAATAGAGTTCAGACTTTTTGATTGCCATTGTTGTGTCCGTTAAATTCTTTTCGTTGCAGCTAGTTTGTACGTTTACAGTAACTCAGTTTTGAGGAATGCAGCTTTTAAACACAGGGTTAAATTGCACATCTTACTGAATTATTTACCAAAGCTTTGGAGTAAGTCCACTCCTTCACAAAAGTCTTTGGCAGTAACATGCTTAAGCTCATTGGTGTACTTCAGCATTTAAAATGCACTTCTACGGTGTATTGATTGTGAGGAGATTCTGCAAGGGGGAGTTTTTATGCTGTTATAGATTCCTTGTTCGCTTGTATTGCACCTGATAATACAGGAGTAATAGATAATCTAGCTAAATTAGATAAAAAAAGGCTGGATATCAAGAAGTGTCTATACATAGGGTTGAAGAGAAGAGAATGTTTCGTTAGGTTGCCCCCTGGGGATAGGCGAACTATATTGTCGGGTCGTTCTAAATAGCTGCGTCAAATAATAGATCACTTAAGAGGACTCAATCCGGTTTGAGCGCTGATCAATAGCTAATAAAGAAAACATCACCCCAATCGGACTGAGTTATGCCAATTTATAGCATTATATATCCCGTGATGAACGATGACTGATGCAAAACTCAAGATAATAGCTTCACCCTATAGATAGTTCCTGCCTATGGATAACTATATCTCTGATAGTGATACCTATCCTTTCAAATAGAAGTCGTTAGCGGCAACACATCCAGTGCTCGCAACATTCGGTTATTTTGTTGCCACTGCCCTGGTGCGGCTATGACAAATGGCGGCAAAATACGTAGCATAGCTTCACATGTACTTTCCGCTTGAAATTGAGCCAGTGATTGCCCAATACACTGGTGTATACCAACACCAAATCCCAAATGTCGCTGACCGTTTTTTCTTCCCATAATAAAACGTCCTGCGTCATTGAATTGTTGTTCATCACGATTTGCTGCCCCGATACACAATAATACGCTATCCCCTTCTTCCAGTGTTCTACCGTGGAACGATATAGGCTTAAGAACAGTACGGCGCGCCATTTGTAGAGGTGACTCATAGCGCATGGTTTCCTGAACGGCAAGTCGTATCAATGCCGGATCCTCACGGAGACGTTGTTGAAGGGTTGCGTCCATTGCTACCTCCTGAATCAGGTTACCAATAAGCGCCTCGCCCGTTTCACTTCCGCCTATTACGATCGTGATGCAATCTGCACTGAAGAAGTGTCTCAATGCATCATGGTCTTGGTGATACCCTAATGAGAGGGCTGTAAAAAACGGCGATTCTCGGCCTGCAAAATGCATGTTCAACAACTGGTTGAAGAGATCATCTAATGTTTTCATTGCCTTCATCATCGATTGCAGGCTGGCAAATGTAATCTCGCTGGGGTCCAACAATAGACGGATACTTTGCTTTTCTTGAGCGATAATCTCCTGCTGTTCACTTGTCAGGTTAAGCCAACGAGCAAAAGTGCGGGGCCAAATCAGATTGGCTAACTGCGCGATACCATCAAATTGGCTGTTCCCCTTTAGCGCTTGAACAACCAGTATTATTTCCTCTTGAATCAGTTGCTTTAGCGATTGGTAGCATGTGCCGCTGAACAGTGACTGTAATGCCTTCCTATGCACATGGTGGGCATTCCCCTCCTTGAACAGTAAAGACCTCTGTAATAAGTTTTGTAGTGGTTGGTTTAGCATTATTTGTTGGCGCTGAAGCTCAGTCAGCAAATGCTGTAGAATATCAGCGTTACCTAAGCGAGGTTCTTTCATCGCATAGCTGACATCCTGATAACGAGTGAGCACCCAAGTGTGTCCAAGCCGCAAGATAGGCTGATGTTGTTGCATATGCTGATAGATTTGATACAAATTCTGAGAAAATGTTGGAGAAGCAGGGTTAAATCGTATCTTATTTTTAGTTGCAATCTTCATGAAAGTGCCTTCCTCCTCTGAATTAAACGGTTATATCTATCATTATTTATGTTTAAGTAAAGTAAGGTTTCATGAAAGTGGAAGCAGTTTTGCAATTTTTGGTATCTGCTGTGAGCCGCAGAGCAACACCTGCCAAGTAAAAACTGACAACCAACATCAATACCCCGCACTTGACTCTTGTCGCCATAAATGTGCAGCTAACAGGGCTTTCCAGGGAGCGAAATTTGCCAGCCATTTTTCTGCTTGTTCCGCGGAAATTTTCTCATTTTGGTTGATTAGCCTCTGGATATTACGTCTTACTGCGACATCACCATGTAATGAACCGTTCAGGTAATTAAATCCCCGCAATAGGGCATAATTAATGGTCCACATACCAATGCCTTTTATCGCCAGCAGATGGTGTGTTAGTTGTTGAATATTTTGTTCACTATCAGAGATTTCTAATGTTAATTCGCCAGATTCAATTAATTGGCTTAAAAGAAGTAGCGCTTTGGCTTTGCTGACAGAAAATCCACATTGGCGCAATTCATCTTCTGAACGGTTGATTATTTGTCTGGGGGTTGGGAAGCACCCAAGGCGCGAGCATACTTTTTTACCCCCCCCCCCCTTGAATGAACCGTAATTATATGATCTCATTCTCCTTATTTTTCTTTTTAATACTCGCCCATGAATCCGAACCAGACCCTGATTGAACATTTAACCGTTGTGAAAGAAACTCGTTCTGACATCAATCGTCAATACGAGCTGATTGATGTTATTTTTCTTGTCATCAGCGCCATTCTCGCTGGCGCTGAAGGTTGGCAAGATATTGAAACTTATGGTCGGGCCAAAATTACGTGGCTGAAAAAATATCGCCCCTTTCTCAGTGGAATACCATGCCGACACACGGTTGCCAGAATTGTGCGCGCTATTGAACTTGATTCGCTGTTGGAGGCTTTGCTCAACTGGATCAATGAACAACGTGAACAGGCAGGGAAACCGGTCATTGCCTTCGATGGAAAAGTTCTGCGACGCGCCTACCGTAATGAAAAGCAAAACGCCGTCCAACTGGTCACGGCATATGATACGGAACAAGGATTAGTCCTGAGCCAGAAAGCCACTGCCACGAAAAACGGGGAAATCAGTATCGTGCGGCAGATGTTGGATATCCTTGACCTGAAAGGCAGCATCGTCACGCTGGATGCTTTGCATTGTCAGCGCCAAACGCTGGAAAAAATCAGCGAAAAGAAAGCCCATGTCGTGGTTCAGGTGAAAAAAAATCAACCCCATCTGTGGGAAGCCGTCCAATCGCAATTTCAGGCGGTGTTTGATGCCGGTAAAGAAAAAATTATCACGGAAGTTAAGCAAGAAGCCCATGGCCGGCGTGAAGAGCGTTATGTGTTTCAGTTAAAGCCCCAATTTACGGCAGAATTAATCGAGAAATGGCCGACCATTCGTAGCATTATCGCCGTAGAACGTCACCGGACACAAAATGGCAAAGGAACGGTGGACACGTCTTATTATGTGAGTTCCCTTTCGCCCAAGCATAAATCACTGGGATATTATATTCGCCAGCATTGGCGGATTGAAAATATCCAGCACTATATTCTTGATGTGGTCTTTAAAGAAGATGATTCACGAATTGTTCTGGAGGGTGCAGTTGAGAATCTGGCCTTATTCCGTCGTATCGTCCTGAATCTGGTCAAACAATGCGATTGCGGGGCACCGAGCCAAAGGAACAAGCTTAAAAAAGCGGGTTGGTGCGATGATTATCGGGCAAGAGTTTTCTTTGGATGAATAGCAGTCAAAGTATGCTCGTGCCCTGGGGAAGCACCAGAGCCCATAAGAATGTTGAACCCCTATTGCCTGAATAAATCGCCTGCGAATAGATATAGCAGCACTGACGCTGATTTGTTGACCAATAATAGCCCAGCTTAATGCTTCAAATGGTGTTGCTGACTGATAAATTCTTAAACCTGATTGTCTGGAAATAAGTGAACCAATAATCGGATGTTCTTTATATAAAAGCTCAAATAGATGAACAGGTTGTAAAAGCCCTAACATATGAGAGGCTAAAGCCGGCAGGCGATCGTCCACATTTGTTATTGTGTTACCATCAATATTGAGTTGTATCTGTGCGATTGCCGAATCAATCGCTATGATTAATTCAGCCGGTTTTCCATCCCAGCAGATCCCTTTTCTGACCTGATTCTGTTCGACAATTTCAGCGATATTTTGTTTATCCCTTTGGTGAAAGGCGAAAAAATCGTGGGTATGATAATCATCGGGTAATGTGATTTTTGTTGATAAAGTGGTTTTCATTTTAAAAATCTCGAATGTCACAGCGATTGTTTTTTCTCATATGCCAATAGTGTAGTAATTATAGTTAGGGATTAGGGTAAGAAAACGCTGAACCTTGCTTTCAAATTCTAAAAATTTTTCTGAAGGGAACAATATTGCCAGTTTGTGGTCTTTAATATGTCAGCTAAAGGAGGTATTAATGAAAGCATACGGTTTTAATTTACGACAGCGAATTCTGGCGTCTGTCCTGGTTTTTTTATGTTGTATAAGCTCTGTTTACTCAGATACGCATAAACAGTTTTTCCGGCATGATGGTAGTGAAATAACTTACTATCTCAAGCAAAGAGGGGGAAAAAACTTATTGGTACTGATACAAGGTTCTGATTGTAATAGTATCGCTAATAATAAATTTGTGAATGAGACATTCAGTGATATTTATCCGGATGCTGATGTTTTGACTGTAGAGAAATATGGTATTAATGCCTCTCTCCCCTGGTCTGATGCGGTGGAACGTTCGGATTGTCCTAAGGCTTATATAAGATCAGATACGCCAGAACAGCGGGTTAAGGATTATATTCAGATTATTGGTTATCTGAAGAATCAAGGTAAGTATAATAAAATCATTATGTTAGGTGGAAGTGAGGGGGCTGTAGTCGCCAATTTAATTACATCACAAGTTAATTATATTGATAGAACGATTGCGCTGAATGGGGGTGGCCGATATTTCGCTGATGATGTTATTCATAGTATGAAGAGTGAGGTCCCACCAGAACATATTAATGAGGCTATTAAAGGATTTAGAGCGTTCCAGAAAGAAATACGTGCCGGTAATCATGCCGGTGAGCTGGAAATGAGTAATCATGGCGTTAATTGGTGGAAGGTCTCGCTTGGTATTAATCAATATAAAGTATTAAGTCAGACGAAAAGACCTATTTTGATTATTCAAACATTGAATGATAATTCCGTCAATGTGAGTGCAGCTATGGAAATGGAAGAGCAATTAAAGAAAGATAATATTACCTTCTATCAATACCCGGGACTAAGCCATGGATTTAAAGATAGAGAGGATGTTTTGCAAGTTACTCCTATTGTTGAAGACATCAGAAATTGGTTATCCAGGGCTTCTGGATAAGTGTTTGTGATTTAAAGGGGATTAGTCAGGTCTCCATGTTAGGGAAGCCAAACTGAGTTCAGTAATAAAGCGTGGTATAATTAATATTGATACCACGTTTTAATAGTATTATCTTGGGATTGTCTTCGTTGTTAATTCCATATTTATTTTGAGTCAAAGAAATTATCTTACGACAGATAATTGTATTTAATGAGAAAATAGATATAAATAACAAAATAATAACTAATAGGCTGCAATCAATTTAATAATATAACAATCGCATGATCTTTATTTTATCTTCTTGTTATAATCACAGAATGAGATGTGATATATAATATTGCCAATAAAACATCACATGATTAGTTGGCCGCTTGTAATTTCTATAAAATATAATGTTGAAATGTTATGAGCTATTTGTTGTTTTTGAAATGCATTTCTCGATTTTATCTTTTATATAGTAGGGGTAAATATCCATGTTATTCCTCATTATTATTGATATCTGTCATTATGTCGCTGGAAAAAATTACTGAAATATTGCATTCATTTCATGGTGAAATATTTTTTTATTTTTTGTTTGGTAATAAAATATTGATTTTAAATAATTAAATTTATTTTTGTATTTTATTGACAATACATTAATGGCATCTATAGTTATATGTATTAGATAAAGCGTTAATATGGCATCAAAAATGCTGTATATATTATCTAAATGCTGGATAAATTCCTGATGGGCACTTATTTTCTAGTGAAAATGGTCACAATCTTATGTTGCAAAAATGAATAGCTTATTGTCTGTATCCTGACGCCATATAAGTTATTTATCAATTAGTTACATTAAATCTCGGAGTTTATATCATGATTAAGAAAGATATTCTGTTACATGAAGAGCTGCTTGTAGATGATGAACTGAAAGTGGGTAAAGTAGAGAAGGTCTGGATTGATATTCTTTCACCCAGTTCAGTTATCGTTAGTCTGAATATTTTAGGCGTGGTTGAAGATTTCCATCTATTACTGGTTGATGGTGATAAGGATAAAGATAAGATTGTGCTGCTTTATCTGTCTCTTTTACGTGTTCTTCATGAAAAATTAGATGTGAAGGTAAAAATCGCGAAAAGTAAGCTGATGAAGCTGAAATATATAGTAGGTGTAGAGATTTAATAAGTATTGATTAAATCTCTGAATGAGTGCGTGGAATAATATATTCTGTAGAATAACTGAATTTGGTTTTAGCGATATAATCAAATAGAGCTGATTTTATTTAGACCATAAAGATGTTTTCTACTAAATGCATTTAACCAAAGGCAGAATGGTAATATTATTGTTCTGCCTTTTTCTATTTTAATTAATTGTTATAGCATTAAATAAATAATATCTTATAAATAAACGCAATTTATTTATCTGTGGTAATAATGATATAGAGAGAAACTAAACTATCTCTATTTTACATACTATTATACCCAATAGATTTCAAGCCGCAGCGCGGCGGCAAGTGAACGCATCCCCGGGAGCATAGATAACTATGTGACTGGGGTAAGTGAAAGCAGCCAACAAAGCAGCAACTTGAAAGATGAAGGGTATAGTTTAATCTAAACGTAGAGAGTCATGATTAATATTACCTGAAGAGCGGCATATAGTTATACGATCAATACATCGATTATAATTTCTATAATTTATTTTTTGATTCTGTGATTGTACCAATAATTTTACCTTTTTAAGGAGGGTAATAAATATCCATATTATTATCATTTATATATGTAACTGTTAGATGTGGAAGAAGTTAATGATACATTAAGGTTTTAAATAAGATTCCAAAATAGCGCTACATCTTATACTACTCATAATTCTATATATAACAATGGGTTGAAGAAGGCCATGTGTAGCAAAATTATGAAATGTTATTTAATATGAAAGATCTGCATTTCTATTTTTTGTGACAAGGTAGACGTATTTTTAAATTAAGCTATCACCTTTATTTGACAATGTATGAATGGCATCTATAGTTATATGTGTTAGATAAAGTATTAATGTAGTATTAAAAATGCTAACTACTATATCTGATGCGTAGATGACCTATTAATGCATACTGATTTTATAGTAGAAGTGTCCTCTATCTTATATTCCACAAGTAAACAGTTTGTTGTTCTGTATCTTGGGTAATATAAGTCTATTTATAACTTAATGACATTATGGAGTTTGATATGACGAAAACACAGCAAGCTATAGTTAATGGCCATAATATCGGTACAATAGATGAAATTAGTACTACATTATCAGATGGAAAAGTTATTTTTAAATTTGTAGGTGCTGATTGTACTCTGGACGTTAATCTGAAAGGTGATAATTATGTGCGGGCTTTAGTTCTTCTTGTAAATGCTTATTATAATCAGGCGACGATAACACTTGATATTTTAAAAAGTGGTAATGATAATATCATCACGTCAATTATAACTAGTAGTTCTGGTCTTTCTGGTTAAATAGTTTCTCCAAATACAATAATTGTTACAAATAAAAATTAGACTTGCCATCTTTCTGGTAGAAAATAGAGCTAATTTTATCTAAACCATAAATATTCTTTCTACCAAGAATATTTAGCCACAAGCAGAGCGATAATATTATCGCTCTACCTTCCTCTATTGGAATTAATTATTGTAGAAATAAAACAACAATATCTCATAAATAAAACCTACTTTATTTACCCATGGTAATATTTTATAAGTAAATAATAATATGACAAACAATAACATGTGCTCTATTTCACAGTGCTTAAATCTAATGCCTTTACAAATTTAAATGTCTATATATTATTGTTGTCAGGTAAATTTATAGCGTCATTTTAGGTTTGTAAAAGCACGGTAGAATTATAATGTTGTTATTGTATATTATCACAATGATTTAATATTTTATGATGAAAAGATAAAATTTTTAACTGTGTATTACCGTTTTTAATGAAAGAATTATAATTCAGTTCCGGGCTTATTAAACCTGAAAGAGTCATAGTCATTTAATTTTTCAAACTGTAGGGATGCGTAGAGCCATCATATTAATCATTACTTCATATTTAAACTGAATTCTTTCTGAGAAGTCACCATTGATGGCGATAGGGTCGCAATTAATACAGTTGTTACAGTTTTAAGGCGACATAGTATTAAAATATCAGGAGACGACATGCTCGATTCAAATTTAATAGATCGTGATAGTAAAATTTCTTCCCCAGTTAATTCTTTTAACGAATGGGATCCTCTTGAAGAGGTGATCGTCGGTGTTGTTGATGGCGCCAGATTCCCTTCCTGGCATATGTCTCTGGAGTCTGTACTACCAGAAGATCAAGTTGCTACTTTTCAACGCCATGCTGGCCGGTCATTTCCACAAGAGCAAATTGAAGCGGCTTCCAGGGAATTAGAAGAGTTTGTTCATATTCTTGAAAGCGAAGGGGTAACAGTACGTCGGCCAGAACCTCAGGATCAATCTCTGGTATTTGGTGCGCCAGGTTGGAGCAGCACCGGGCTATATTGTGCAATGCCCCGTGATGTGTTGTTAGTGATTGGTGATGATATTATTGAATGCCCGCTGGCGTGGCGCTCCCGCTATTTTGAAACGACGGCATATAAGACTTTACTTAAAGATTACTTTAAACAGGGCGCGAAATGGAGCTCTGGGCCAAAGCCACAGTTGATCGATGAACAATATAATTTCGAATGGGATCAACCTAATGGCAAGGATCGTGTTCCGCTTGCGGTGACCGAGTTTGAACCTACATTTGATGCTGCGGATTTTATCCGGTGTGGGCGCGATATCATTGCGCAAAAAAGCCATGTCACGAATGAATTTGGTATCGAATGGCTTCGTCGTCATTTAGGTGATGATTATCGTATTCATGTTTTTGAATTTAATGATGATAGTCCTATGCACATTGATGCCACATTTGTTCCTATGGCGCCAGGGAAACTATTAATTAACCCGAAAAAGGTGTTAAAAGTTCCTGAGCTGTTTAAAGGATGGGATGTGCTGTATGCGCCTGAACCGGTTATTCCTGACAACCATCCTCTGTATATGACCAGTAAATGGATCAACATGAATATTCTGATGTTGGATGAGAAGCGGGTGATTGTTGAAAAGCAGGATGAACCTATGATCGCGGCGATGAAACGTTGGGGCTTTACCCCGATTCCATGTAATTTCAGGAATTTTAACTCCTTCGGCGGTTCCTTCCATTGTGCAACAGTGGATGTCAGGCGGCGCGGAAGTTTACAGTCTTATCTTGACTAGGAGAGTAATGATGGCTATCTGGAAATATTCCGCTTGGGATGCAGTTATGTTTATATTAAGCATTTTGCATACGGTAGCCACGGTTACACTGGTCATGTATTGGGATCATTTCACTATTATGGGGTGGTTGGTCAACATTGTGCTTCTTACATTGATGACAACTTACAACATAATAGTGATATCACATTTTTTCACCCATACTCCCTGGTTCGTTTCTCGTGTAATGAATATGTTTGTGTCGATACTGAATTCAATGAATATTGGGCAGTCTGTACAGTCTTATCACCTGTCCCATGTTCGTAATCACCACAAATATAATAACGATCGGGGAGTCGGTGAAGGCGGACCTTTGGATACCTCTTCTACCTTTATAAATGGCAAAGAAATTGGGGAGCATACGACTCTTTGGAACTATTCTGTCCTCGGTGCAGCATCTACCTTTTATAATAGTTTTGTTCGTATGGGCTGGTCTCTATTTATCTGGCACAAACCACTTAGTAAAGCTGATAATGGGTATGAAAAACTTCTTTCTAATGCCAGAACCAATAGAGTTAAAGAGTTATGGCAATTGAGGTTAGATAGATTGTTCCAGGCGGCGTGGATTATTATCTTATTCACTCTGTCTTGGAAATGGGCTTTATTTTGTTATTTACCTTCTCTCTATTTTGCCTTTGTTTTGGTTAATATTCAAAACTACTACGAACATTATGGTGCTCAGCCGGAGAGCAGATTTGCAAACTCAGTGAGCTATTATGGACGTATCTATAATTTATTCATGTTTAATGATGGCTATCATCAAGAGCATCATATCTCAGGTGGCACCCACTGGAAACTGTTACCTAATTTACGCAGGAAATATTCAACCCAGCTTGCTGCGCAGAAGAGGGTTGTTAGTCCGGTACCTGCGATATTAGGTTTTTTACATAGACGTAGATCTCTGTTGCACAGATCTATAAAGCAAAAATAATCCCAGTTAATCACGACAGGTTTGATAGATAGCACGACAAATTTACTATTGGGGGTCTGTTATGATGCAAGAAATATCCGGCATTAGAGGAACAAAGCTGGCAGAATCAGAATTTATTGTATACGAAACGTCGAACGATATATCAATGGACGCGGTTTCTGACCTTTTGGATGGTCACCTTGCGGCTTGTCGAGTTCGTCATTTTCTTCCACCAGAACAAAGAAAGAAAATAGTTGAGAATTTTTGGCGTTCTCCAGATCGCATTCCCCGTTACGGCGAGGGTATTGATGGTGTTGAGGGGTATTTTATTGGGGCATCTCATATTGAAAAAGAGACCCGTCAATATATAGAAGAAGCAGAAAATTTTCGTTCGGCAATTAATGAGATGTTTCAGGATACAATCAATCCAATGGATCATTTCATTAAGCAAATAACTCATTTTAGTGGTAATAACTCACCGGTAATTCGTCCTGCCATGTATCATGGTGTTGCTGCGGGAAATGCAAAAATTGTGTATTGGAATAACTTTGGTGAATTCCTTTTATTACCTCATGATGATCTTGCACCGTTGAGTGATCCACGTCAGAGTGATTTTGAGATCAAACAAATTAATCGTGTTATGGCGGTAAATTTTTACGCTGACGTTCCCCAAAATGGGGGACAATTAAAAGTATGGAATATTCAGCCTGATGATCAATCACGTAGTGCCGTTGGTTTAACTTACAGCGGTTATCCATATCCATCTGAATTATTGGAAGATCATGCAAGTATGGTGATTAATATTGATGCGGGGGATTTGCTATTGCTGAATGGAAATTTAATCCATGCGGTATTGAATGGTAATGCTATCTTTTCACCGGAACGGCGTTTACTCGTGACCTGTTTTATGGGATTACAGCAAAATGGTGATCTTATTTGGTGGACATAGGTGTGTTCATGACGTTAAAAACTTTTCACAGCTATTTGACCATAGTGGAATATTCGTCTACATTTAGAAACGACTAATGTAAGTGTTAGAAGATGAAAATTATGCTATTACCCGCATGCACACTGATTTCACCTGCCAGGTTAGTATTAGCCGAAGCATATGTGTGCATGCGTTTTGCTTTCATTTCTCCTCCTGCTTCTCCACCGCCTCCGTTATTATTCATAACTGTGTAATATGCCCGTCTTTGAGAGAGGGTTTACATTTAAGTGTTGCCAGATTTGGTTGGCTGCGTTGTTTTGGGTACGTTAAATGTAAGATAGGTGTAAATTCCTATGATTTCTAAAGCTCAATGGATCTCTTATAGCTCGACTTTGCTTTTTGTCTTATTGTGGAGCAGTGGTGCGATTTTTTCTCGATGGGGACTTGATCACAGTACCGCATTCGCCATTCTTACGATGCGTTTTGCTATTGCGCTTATTTTTTTGATATTTTTGGGATTATTATTTAGGCGTAATAGCCATTATCTGCCTGTACACGGCACACGCAAACAGATAGCCAGTACCGGTGTTTTATTAATTGGTGGCTATTCTATTTGTTATTTTTTTGCTTTGGATAACGGGATCACGCCTGGGGTTTTGGCGACAGTGATGGGAATTCAACCGATTATCACACTGCTGGTGATCGAACGCCGTTTTTCGGTTGTGCGTTTAGCGGGTTTATTATTAGCGTTATTGGGCTTGATATTGGTGGTGTATCAAAGCCTGGTGGTGTCCCGGTTTTCCTTTGCGGGTATTACTTTTGCTTTAGCCGCATTGGTTTGTATGAGTTCTGGCGCGATTTTACAGAAACGAATTCATCAAGCTCCTTCTGTGGTTTTACCTCTGCAATATAGTGTTAGCTTACTGCTTTGCTTGCTGTTTGTTCCTTTCCAGCCTTTTGAATTTCAACTGGTGCCTGGTTTTATTATTTCATTATTATGGCTTGGGTTAGTTATTTCAGTTGTCGCTCAACTATTACTTTACCGGCTTATTCAGAGTGGTAATTTGGTGAATGTAACCAGTCTGTTTTATCTCGTTCCTGGTGTTACCGCCGTAATGGATTATTTATTTTTGGGAAATTCATTACCAGCGTTAAGTTTATTGGGTATGGTCGCTATCTTGTCAGGACTTATATTGGTCTTTCGTACAAAGAAAATACCTCTTTCCACTGAATAAAGCTGTGTTGCCGGGCGGTAATTAGCCCGGCAACAGCCATATTCTTTATTTCATTATCAGTTCTAAAGTAATTTCAGGCATGAATTCATTGATCTGGATGAGCATCCTCAGTCACTTTATATTGCTCCTTATATATTAAATGATGATCATTGTCGCTTGGATATTGTCTATTTCCGTCTTACAGTACTGACCGCATCCGTAATCTAACAGACCGCCTATATATGCTCTATTTTTATAACTTTAAGACAAGGGAATTAATGATGGAACCAGATATATCTACAGATAATATTAAATTGTTTATCGATGAGATAAATAAGTTAGTTGATATTGAAAATAAGAAAAATGGTGGCGCCCTCGCGGTTGCTGTCACCCACGGAAATGAAACAATTTATCAGCGCTATATTGGGCAAGCTAGTCTTGAACATGCAGTCGCTACTCATTCCGGAACTAAATTCTATTTGGCAAGTGCTTCAAAACAATTTACGGCTTTTTGCATTGTTTTGTTGGAAAAAGAGGGAAAGCTCTGCGTCAATGATAAGGTTAGACAATATTTGGATTATTTACCCACAGATTTTTCTGACATTACCATTGCACATCTTATCCACCATATCAGTGGGTTACGGGATGAGCTTTTGCTTTATAATCTGGCGGGTAAAAATACAAACTTTGACCACCGGAATATTGATTTAGCGAGAAAGCTAATTCAACGGCAACAAGTGCTTAACTTTACTCCGGGGGAATACCATCTGTATTGCAACACTGGCTATAACCTGCTGGGGGAAATAGTCAAGGTGGTTTCAGGTAAATCACTGAGAGAATATGCCGAAGAAAATGTTTTTGCCCCATTAAAGATGAAAGATACCAGTATCTGTGATGATGCCTCCGAGATTATCGTTGATCGGGCGATGGGTTATGCCTATAAAGAGGAATCGAACCAATGGATAAGAGATGATCTCAATGATTCGGTGGCCGGTGCAGGAGCAGTTTATTCTACAGTGAATGATTTATGTCGTTGGATGAGAGCGTTTTATTCACCATCTATTGTTCAGGATCTACTGCCTCAGTTATCCCGTACGCCACATTTAGCCAATGGCAATATTAGCAATTATGCCTACGGTCTTGTTATGGACCAACGTGAAGGACAAAAGATAATTCAACATAGTGGTAACTATGTTGGTTTCAGAATTAATATTTACATGTTGCCTGATATTAAATTGGGTGTTGCTATTACCACTGCAATGAGTATTGATGTTGTTAAACTGGTTGATCAATGTCTTGATGTATTGTTTAATCTTGGCGGTACTAAACCAGAAAAACAGCCTTGCCGGACCAGTAATGTCGATATTACCGGTATTTTTAGAGGGGTGAAACCCTATCCTTATATTATTACCAAAGAAGATTCATATTTATTGGATGATTTATTGAAAAAAAGTAACCCGATTATCTTTAACCATGATGGTACATTCCAAGAGGAGGGAGGTAAAGACCGATTCCAACCTATCATTAAAAATGATCGTGTGATAGCGCTGGAACAGACTGATGAAGATAGAAATACTTTTTATTTAGAGAAGAAGATTGATGAAGGTGGTATCGATATTCAGCGGTTATTAGGGAGCTATTATAGCCACGAAACAGAGGCGACTCTTACTATCACAGCTTCTGGCGATGGAATTTATATTGATGGAATTATCTATCCTGGGAAAAAAGAAGTCTTACTGCGGGTCTACGGGAATAGTTATTTCTCTCCCCGCACTGAATTCATTATTGATTTTGAATTAGACTCTAATACAAACAAACCTCACCTTTTTATCAGTAATTCACGTTGCTGGAAGATAGAGTTTGTTCCGGTTTAATTAGTATTGTTACAAATGAAATAGGAACTGAGAAGGGTGTTTTTATGGCAGGATAGTATCGATATATTATCTACCAGACTGCATTTATATACCTTGTTTGTATAACCTTAAAATAAGGAAATTAATAATGAAATCGAATATATCTACAAATAATATTAAATTTCTTCTCAAGAAAATAAACGAATTGGTTGATATTGAAAATAAGAAAAAGGGTGGGGCCCTTGCTGTTGCTGTTACCCATGGAAATAAAACCATTTATGAACGCTATATTGGGAAAGCCAGCATTGAATATTCGGTTGCTGTACATCCCAGGACTAAATTCTATTTGGCGAGTACTTCAAAACAATTCACGGCTTTTTGTATTGCCTTGTTGGAAAAGGAAGGAAAGCTCAGTGTCAATGATAAAGTAGGACAATATTTAGATTATTTCCCTGCTGGTTTCGCTGATATTACCATTGCTCATCTTATTCATCATACCAGCGGGTTACGGGATGAGTTTTTGCTTTATAGTTTGGCGGGTAAAAACACAGATTTTGATCACCGCCGTATTGAGTTGGTGAGGAAACTAGCTCAACGGCAACAAGCGCTTAATTTTACTCCTGGGGAATACTTTCTGTATAGTAACACTGGCTATAATTTGCTGGCGGAAATAGTCCGAGTGGTTTCAGGTAAATCGTTGAGAGAATATGCAGAAGAAAATATTTTCATCCCATTAAAGATGAAAGATACCTTTTTCTATGATGATGTTACCGGGATTATCGTTGATCGGGCAATGGGCTACGCTTATGACGAGAATTTAAACCGGTGGAAAAGAGATGATCTTAATGATGCAGTGGTAGGGGGTTCAGGGCTTCATTCTACGGTGAATGATTTATGTCGTTGGATGAGAGCGTTTTATTCTCCATCCATTGTTCAGGATCTATTACCTCTGTTATCTCGTATGCCAGATTTAACCAATGGCAATGTTAATAATTATGCTTATGGTTTTATTATTGACCAACGTGAAGGGAAAAATATAATACGGCACGGTGGTAGTTATAGTGGTTTCAAATCAGAAGTTGGTATTTTGCCTGGTGCTAAATTAGGTATTGTTGTGACCTCTGCAACGCATACTAATGCTTTTCAATTTATGCAACAGTGTATTGATGTATTGTTTAATTCTGACGATACTAAACCAGAAGAGCAGCCTTGCCGGACCAGTAATATTGATATTACTGGTATATTCAGAGGAATAGAACCTTACCCTTATATTATTACCAAAGAAGATTGCTATTTATTAGGTAATTTATTCGAAAAGGGTAATCCGATTATTTTCAACTCTGATGGCACATTCCAAGAGAAGAGGGGCGAATTTCGGTTCAGACCCATCATTGAAAATAATGATGTTATCGCATTGGAACAGATTGATGAAAATGGCAATGTTTTTTATTTGAAAAAGATGATTGGTAAAGGTGATATTGATATTCAGCGATTGTCAGGACGCTATTATAGTCACGAAACAGAAGCTATGCTCACTATTGAAGCCTCCGGTGA
The DNA here is from genome assembly GCF_001010285.1 of Photorhabdus thracensis. Lineage (GTDB taxonomy): Bacteria > Pseudomonadota > Gammaproteobacteria > Enterobacterales > Enterobacteriaceae > Photorhabdus > Photorhabdus temperata. The sequence continues at coordinate 2,068,262 of NZ_CP011104.1, forward strand.
TAAGCTTTATATTGATGCAGTTGTATTGCCTGGAAAAAAAGAAGTCTTACGGTGGGTTTACGGGAATAGTTATTTTTCTCAGGCTACAGAGTTGATTATTGATTTTGAATTGGACTCTGATACGAATGAACCTCATCTTTATGTCAATAATTCACGTTGTTGGAAGATAGGGTTTGTCCGGGTTTAATTGACATAGTTGTAAATTAAATAGGCATTGAGTAAAGTATTTATCAGGCAGAACTGTATTATTTATGTTTTGCCTGTTTTTTTGCATAGCACTTGTATGGTTTCCGTAATTTAGATAGTTACGTAAGTTGTTATCAGTGATTTGAAATTAGAAAATGTCAGATAAATTACTTTGATTTCCACCACTGATACAAAACTTCCACATCAGGAGAAGTGATCAGTTTCATGGCTTCTTTTAGTTGTTCCAAAGGCCAATTCCACCATTGCATTTCTATCAGCATAGCGATTTGCTCGTCGGAGAAACGTTTTCTGATAATTTTTGCAGGGTTTCCGCCAGTGATGGTATAAGGCTCGACATCTTTAGTGACTAGTGCTCGAGTGCCAATGACTGCACCGTCACCGATTTTTACACCGGGCATAATGATTGCTTCTGCTCCGATCCAGACGTCATGACCAATAATGGTATCACCCATAGATTTATAACCATCTTGTGCGTCAGAGAATGTTGGTTCTTCTGACATATAGAAAAACGGAAATGAAGATATCCATTCGAGCCGATGCCCTTGGTTGCCAGCCATCATAAAGGCAACTCCAGTACCGATAGAACAAAAACTACCAATAATAAGCTTATCTACGTCAACCAAATCAGGTGACAGATAGCGAGCACACTCATCAAAAGAGTGGCCGTGGTAATAGCCAGAATAATAACTGAATCGACCAACTTGAATATTAGGATTGGTAACTTGTTCTGCTAATGTTTTACCCTTAAAAGGGCTTTCAAAATAATTTTCCATGGTTTTATTATTCGTCTTTTTTAGTTGAATAGCTGAATATAATAAGGTTTATCGTTTACTAGCGATTTCATTCTGTAAATATTTCTTCTTGTTCGATGCTACATTAGAGTATAGTGGTTGTAAATATCTAGATTTCTAATATATTATAGTTTGCTTGAGAATCTGTATTTATGATGTGATAATTATCGTTTTTGGCTCTGTTCTTTTAGTGAGGTGGCAGATGTATTTATAAATAGATTCAGTAATATGGTGTTGTAATTGAATGATTGGAAAAACACTTTTGTGAATTGTACTTAGAAAACCGACTTATTAACACGGAAGGAGTGGCGGATGAACAAGTGAGAAACAGAGTTTAATCTTGATCACAATAAAATGAATGTAAATTTATTATGGAGGATGAGTTATGTGATATTGATTCCTATTTATCCAACCTGATATTGAAAAAATATCTTAATCTGGGATATATAAGATATAGTGAAAATAGATTTTTATTTAGTCACGAAATTATATTTATTCTAATGTGAACATCCATTTTTTATAGATATAGTTACCTGTTAATTCATCATTATTTTTGATAAATAAAGTAAAGCAATAATAGGCAGAAATTTTTGACATGATTAATATCAATAAAATATATCCATCGGATAATAATGAATCGCCTTATGACTTTGATTCTGAAGTTGTTATTGGGCTTGTTGGTGCTGTGGGTACGGATTTAGAGATAATTAAAAATTCGATAACACAGAAGCTTAATTCGTTCAGATATGAAACACAGGAAGTAAGAATATCTTCTGAAATAATTTCAGTTTTAAGAGAAATTCCACCAATAATGGATAACTATGAAAAAATAAGTTGTTTAATGTCAGAAGGTAATCATTTAAGGGAAGTGAGTCAGGATAACTCTATATTAGCATTAGCTGCGGTAGCAAAGATAAATAAAGGAAGAAAAAAGGCGCACTTTTTACCAATACCGTCTTATAGGAAAGCATATATTATAAATTCGCTTAAACATCCAGATGAAGTAAATGCGTTAAGAAATATTTATGCAAATGGGTTTTTCCTGATAGGTGTATATACAAGTGAATCCCAAAGATTAAGAAATCTCATTGTCGATAAAGATATTGATGAGTTAAGGGCTAAAAAGTTGATCAATCGTGATTCCAATGAGGGAAATATATGGGGGCAACATACTAGAGATACTTATGAATTATCTGACTTCTTCATAAGTTACGATGGAAATAAAAATAGAACTGATAATAATATATGGAGAATATTGGATCTTATTTTTGGTAATCCATATGTCACACCAACTTTTGATGAGTTCGCGATGTTCATGGCTTTTTCTGCTTCGTTACGGTCTGGAGATCTTTCCCGTCAGGTTGGTGCTGTATTAACGAAAGAGAAAAACATAATTTCAACTGGGGCTAATGATGTACCACAATTTGGCGGAGGATTATATTGGCCTGATTATGTGGAGGATTCAATTGAAGATGTTGAAAATGGTAGAGATTATAAAATAGGTGAAGATTCAAATGCGAAAGAAAAAAGGTTAATTATTGAGGATATACTTAAAGACATTGTAGATGGGAAAAAAGAAGAGTTTAAGGAGTATCTCCTCAGAAGCAAGATAAAAGATATTACCGAATATGGTAGGGTTGTGCATGCTGAAATGGAGGCAATCCTAGCATGTGCAAGAAGTAATGTTAGTACTTGTAATGGGATATTATATTGTACTACATTTCCTTGTCATAACTGCGCAAAACATATCGTTGCCTGTGGCATAAAACGTGTTGTATATATTGAGCCTTATCCTAAAAGTAAAGCTTTTGATTTTCACCCTGATTCTATTTCAACACCTGAAGAGAAGATTTCTGGTAACAAAGTAGTTTTTGAACCATTCGTGGGTGTTGGGCCTCGTTGTTTCTTTAATTTATTCTCTACAAACCTAGGGGTAGGCTATAAAATCAAGAGGAAAGATAAAGAGGGTCAGGCTGTTAAATGGCATAGAAGAGATGGAAAACTCAGAATGCAGATGCTACCATTATCCTATATAGAAAGAGAGGCGCAATCAGTAATTAACGTGGATAACTTAATAGAGGAGTTAGGAAAATGACCGAGAGAGAAGAGTTTCTAGCTTATGTAGCCGAAATGAGAAAAACAGTTGAACAATGGCCAGATTGGAAAAAAGTTGGCTTGAGAACACCCCGCAATCCTCATATACCTCGTAAAGATAAAATTACTCCAAAACCTAGAGGCTATGCGATTTTTGCTAAAAATAAATTGGTATAACTTGTTACTACTTATTGGAAAACAGAAAACTTGCCGAGAGTTTTTTGTTTTCTGCCGTTAGAAAAATAATTAAAATAGTAAAGTAAGATCTTATTTCAATAACCTGATAATAACCTTGATGTGAATAAATATAAAAAGTAACCCTTTTTAGGGTTACTAATAAATAGTGTTAATTACTCAAGCTTATTATTTTTTCTCAAAAAACGTCCGTTTTAAACCTAATTCCAGCCCGCGAAATTCTGCCAAACCTTTTAATCGGCCAATACAGGAATAACCGGGGTTCGTCTGTTTTTTCAGATCATCAATCATTTGGTGGCCGTGATCAGGACGCATTGGGATTAAACGGTTATCACCGGCTGCTTTGCGGCGATATTCTTCACGCAGGATTTCCATAACCACACTATACATATCTACATCACCTGCCAGATGAGCGGCTTCATGAAAAGTTTTACTGTTTTCTTCCCGTTGGGTAGAACGCAGGTGAGTAAAATAGATCCGGTTGCCGTAGCGCTGAATCATCTCAATCAGATCATTATCACCACGAACGCCGTAGGAGCCGGTGCACATCGTGATGCCGTTAGCCGGGCTTGGTTCAATGGTTGTCAGCCATTCAATATCTTCAATGGTGGAAATGATACGTGGTAAGCCCAGAATAGGGCGAGGTGGATCATCCGGGTGAATTGCCAGACGTAAACCCTGTTCTTCACACACAGGAACAATCTGGTGCAGGAAATAAGACAGATGCTCACGCAGTTTATCGCGGCTAATATCTTTGTAGCGATCCAATTGTGCCTGAAACTCTTCCAGTGTGTAGCCCTCTTCGGCACCCGGTAGACCGGCAATGATATTAGCAGTGAGTTTATCAATATCAGCATCAGACATATTGTCGTAATAGACTTTTGCCTGCGCTTGTTCTTCAACTGTGTAATCGGCTTTTGCATCAGGGCGTTTGAGGATGTGGATCTCAAATGCGGCAAAGGCAATTTGATCAAAACGCAGGGCTTTAGAGCCATTAGGGAGTAGATACTCAAGATCAGTACGTGTCCAGTCCAGCACCGGCATGAAGTTATAACAGATGGTGTCTATGCCGCATTCAGCCAGATTTTTCAGCGAAATTTTATAGTTATTAATCCATTGCTGGTAGTGACCTGTCTGAGTTTTAATTTCTTCATGAACAGGCACACTTTCAACAACCGACCAGATAAGCCCTTTATTTTCGATGAGGGTTTTACGGGCCAGGATTTCATCTTTGCTCCAAACTTGTCCGTTAGGAATATGATGTAATGCGGTGACGATACCCGTTGCACCAGCCTGACAGATATCATCTAAGGAAACAGGATCATTTGGGCCGAACCAACGCCAGGTTTGTTCCATTGTTATTTACCTTTGCATAAATTCAGAATGAAAAACAGCCACCAGAATAACTGGATATAAAAACTTATTTATAAATTATCCTGCTGAATTAATTACGCTGCTTTGCTATTTCAAAGGGATATGAATTAAACAGATAACCATCGAAATAGGGATCATCAATATCAGACAATTCCAGCAAACGTAATTTCACATTCTCCAGGTGTTGCCACATTGCCTGTTTGGCTGCCGCCGGATCTTTCTTGATCATGGCGGCCAAAATGATCTGATGATCATGCAGCCATTCTTTACGGTAATCTTTGTCGGTGATTCGGCTATGGAGTTTCAGCCACATGGGATTATTTTCCCGCCATGCCCAGGATTGTTTAAGCAGTTCAACTAACATGCTGTTATGTGTCGCTTCCGCAATTGCCAGATGGAATTCTCTGTCACCGGATTCATCTTCACCGGCAGCCAAATCTTCCGACTCTCTTTTTAATGCCCGGCGCATATTCGCAATGTCGTTGGGTGTGACTTGCATTGCGGCGAATTCAGCAATATTACTTTCCAGCAATTGGCGAGCCTGTAATAGTTCAAAAGGTCCTGCCGCGTTGACTGAGCATGAAGACGACGACAAGTGAGGGAGGTTGATAATATAAATCCCGGAACCTTTGCGAACTTCAATCAGGTTTTCCAGTTCGAGCATGATTAAGGCTTCACGGACAACGGTTCTGGAAACCCCTAATAAATCAGCAAGCTCTCGTTCTGGTGGTAAACGATCCCCGATACGATATTGCTGGTTGGCAATCATCTGCCTTAATGAAACGCCGACTTCTTGGTAAGGGCGTTTTGGCTCAAGTAAATGCTTCATTACATCACTACCATTTATGATAATTATTATTGTATTGCATAGATCATAGTCAAAAACAGGAATTGGTCAACCAAAAACGCCGCTTAAGGGTGAAGGCCATTTGACCTTCACCAAGGATGATTATCTTACTGCGCGAATGCGTTCTACCATGCGGTAAAGCATCGGATCAGTTTTCTTGATATCGTCGTACATAGGTTTGACCGCTTCTTCAAACGATTTTTTATCGACATTAACAAACTTGACCCCAATTTTTTCTGCGTTCTGGCGCTCCTTCTCTTCTGACTTTTGCCATAATTTCGTCATATATTCGGAAGAGTTGGCTGCCGCATCCATGAGGATTTTTTGTTGTGCTGATGACAGTTTATTTAGCGATTTATTAGAAATCACCAGGACATCCGGCACCATAGTGTGCTTATCCAGTGAGAAATATCTTGCAACTTCACTGTGACGGCTCAGGTTGAAAGAGGGAATATTGTTCTCTGCGGCATCTACGACACCCTGTTGCAGGGCGGTATACAGTTCGCCGTAAGCTAATGGTGTCGGATTGCCACCCAAGTTTTTCACCATTGAGATGGCTGTTGGGCTAGGTTGTACACGGATTTTCATGCCTTTTAAATCCGCAGGAGTGCGAATCGGCTTTTTAGCGTAAAAGCTGCGTGCACCGGCTTCATAATAGGTTATACCGACAAACCCGCTGTTTTTGCTGGAAGCGAGGATCTCTTTACCTATCTCTCCGTTTTTGATTTTTTCGTAGTGTGCTTTATCACGGAATAGATAAGGTAAATTAAAAGCGGAATAGGCCGGCGTAAACGCTTCCAGTTCCGCAGCGTTAGATTTGACTAAATCCAGCGCGCCATTTTGCATCAGCTCCATTGATTCCCGTTGGTTGCCCAATTGTGCATCTGGATAGATCCGAATACGAACATCGCCATTCGTTTTTTGGCGAACTTCATCAGCAAACTGAGTCATTGCCTTGTGTACTGCGTGATCGCGGTTATGGTTATGACTGAGTTTTAATGTTGTCGCTGCCATGACTTGTGATGCTCCCAAGACGAACATCGTGCCGATGACAGTACATAAAACACGCTTAGAATGGTTCATTGTTCGTTCTCCAATTGCTGTAAATAGGTTACGGGCACAACTGAACTGACGGTCAAACCATAAGCACTACTTTGGCTTTCGTCAAAAAGTAAAAACCATTTGGTTGACCAAGATCCCAAAATAACCCGGTTTTTTGGTCAACCAATCAGTTTGTGATCCCGCTCACTGGATGTTTTTTTGACCTGGATCTTATAATCCCGGTGACGTAAGGTTCCCTTTACTTATTTTGGTCAGGCAGTTTTCCCCTATCTGGTCAACCAAACATGGCATCCGTAAAGGCCAATAAGGATAAAGCCCCATGAAAAACCTTGTGGATTGCATCAATAAAGGTTTGGCATTTTTTACCATCTGCCTTTCCACTTTTTTGGTGTTTTGTGTCACATGGCAGGTGGTTTCCCGCTATGTGCTTGGTACGCCGAGTACGGTAACGGATGAGCTTGCTCGTTATCTGTTTATGTGGGTCGCCATGATTGGCGCGGCATATACCACAGGTCAACACCGTCACTTAGCTATCGACCTGTTAATGATGAAACTTAAGGGGATAGGTAAAAATATTGTGGGTTTGGTGATACAGGCGGCGATAGCGTTGTTTGCTGCGGTCGTACTGGTGTATGGCGGATCGGTACTGGCTATTTCAACGCTTGAAACCGGGCAAATTACACCGGTGCTAGGGCTACAGATGGGATATGTCTACTTATGTTTGCCAATCAGTGGAGTGCTGATGATTTTCTATGTGCTGGCAGACATTGTTTCTCTGATTCAGAATTTTTCAGGTAAAGACACCGCGGTTTCTGAAAGTCATTAACATCACCAGACAGAAGAGGATGAGCTTATGGATTGGCAAGTGGTTTTAGCTTTGTTTGGTAGTTTCGCGGTATTACTGGCACTTGGTGTCCCGGTATCCTTTGCGATTAGTTTGTCATCATTACTGGCCATTATGATGACTCTTCCAATGGAGGTGGCAATTACCGTTGTCGCTCAACGTATGGCCGCGGGTGTTGATAACTTCTCTTTACTGGCTATCCCGTTTTTTATTCTGGCGGGAAATATTATGAATCAGGGTGGAATCGCTGCCCGGCTGATTAATCTGGCGAAAGTCATTGGTGGCCGTTTGCCTGGCTCTCTGGTTCACGTCAATATTATGGCGAATATATTTTTCGGGGCGATTTCAGGTTCAGCGGTGGCATCGGCTGCGGCAGTTGGCGGAACGATGGCGCCAATGCAGAAAAAAGAGGGTTATGAGCCGGAATATTCTGCCGCTGTCAACATTGCTTCCTGTCCTGCTGGTTTGTTGATCCCGCCCAGTAATACCTTGATTGTTTATTCACTGGTTTCTGGTGGTACATCCATTGCTGCCCTGTTTCTGGCAGGTTATATTCCCGGCATTCTGATGGGGGTATCCCTGATGATTGTGGCGGCAATTATTGCCAGGCGCCGTAATTATCCGGTATCGCCAAAGCCGACATGGAACGAGTTTTTTACTACCCTGGCCCGCGCCTTGCCTTCCCTGATGCTGGTTGTGGTCATTATGGGCGGTATCATTGCCGGTATTTTTACCGCGACAGAGGCTTCGGCGATTGCGGTGTTGTACAGCTTTGTGTTGGCAGTACTGATTTATCGTGAAGTCAGTATCACTAAACTGCCAAAAATCATTCTCGATTCTGCTGTGACCACCTCCATTGTTCTGCTGCTAATTGGTGCATCAATGGGAATGTCTTGGGCAATGGCGAATGCGGATCTGCCCTATTTGATCGCTGATGCATTGATGGCAGTTTCTGAAAATCCGCTGGTTATTTTGCTGGTTATTAATCTCATTTTGTTGCTGGTCGGCACTTTTATGGATATGACCCCGGCGATTCTGATTTTTACCCCGATTTTCCTGCCGGTGGCACAGAATATGGGGGTTGACCCGGTACACTTCGGTATCATTATGACGTTCAACCTGGCTATTGGTATCTGCACGCCGCCGGTAGGTAGTGCGCTGTTTGTTGGCTGCTCTATCGGTGAGGTCAGCATTAATAAGGTACTGAAACCGTTGGTGCCTATGTACTGTGCTTTGATTATTCAGATAATCTGCGTCGTTAAAGGAATTATTCCATGATCCGTAATATCGCCAACGGTGAAATCAGTCCTGTTGCTTCTTTTCCTGCTTATGATCGCCAGAAACTGGTTACTCGCATTGTTCATCTGGGATGTGGCGCTTTTCATCGGGCGCATCAGGCGGTTTTTACTCATCACATGCTGGAAAAAACCGGCAGTAACTGGGGGATTTGTGAAGTTAGTTTGTTCTCTGGTCGGACGCTTATTCAGCAACTTAAAGATCAAGATTGCTTGTGTACCATTGCGGAAAAAGGGGCAGAACAAACTGAGCTGAAAATTATCGGCTCGATGATCGATGCTTTACATCCTGGGTTGGTTGGTCAGCAAGGTATTCTGGAAACTATGGCACAGCCGCAGGTGGCGATTATCTCGCTGACAATTACCGAGAAAGGCTATTGTACCGATGCTGCCAGTGGCAAATTGGATGTGAATAATGCGTTGATTCAACAGGATTTAGTTAATCCAACAGCACCAAAATCGGCTATTGGATATCTTGTTGAAGCGCTTCGCTTACGCTATAAGCGTGGTTTATCGCCGTTGACGGTGATGTCCTGCGATAACGTCAGAGAGAATGGCAAAGTTACCCGTGAAGCGGTGATCGGTTTTGCCCGTTTACGAGATAAAAAACTGGCGCAGTGGATTGAGCGGAATGTGACGTTCCCATGCACTATGGTTGACCGCATTGTTCCGGCGGCTACGCCAGAATCGCTGGAGGAAATAGCTGAACAACTGGGTGTTTATGACCCATGCGCAATTGCCTGTGAACCTTTCCGCCAATGGGTGATTGAAGATAATTTTGTGAGTGGCCGCCCAAATTGGGATGTAGCAGGGGCACAATTTGTTAAAGATGTGCTGCCTTTTGAAACCATGAAATTGCGAATGCTCAACGGCAGCCACTCATTTTTGGCTTATCTGGGCTATTTGGGAGGATATGCGCATATTGCTGACGCAATGATGAACCCCGATTACAGGCAAGCCGTTTTGGATCTGATGCTGAAAGAGCAGGCTCCAACTCTGACGATGCCGGCAGGAACGGATCTTTTCCAATATGCACACCGCCTTATTGAGCGTTTCAGTAACTCCAGACTTAAGCACCAGACTTGGCAGATAGCAATGGATGGCAGCCAGAAATTACCCCAACGTATGCTTGATTCTGTCACTTATCATCTGGCGAATGGCAGCGATTATTGGCATCTGGCCTTGGGCATTGCTGGCTGGATGCGTTATATCAGCGGTAAAGATGAGCAAGGCGAATTGATTGATATACGTGATCCGTTGGTTGACCAATTTAAATCTATTTATCGGCAACATAGATTATCTGTTGATGTCGTTCCCGCATTGTTGGCTGTTTTTGGCAACCCATTGTCAGACAATCCGCATTTTGTGCGGGTAGTGAGTGACGCTTACCAACAATTATTAGACTACGGCGCACGTCGCGCTGTGGCGACATGCTGATCTGGGTGCAGGAAAAAGACATGAAAAATTTTATGTGTGAAGATTTTCTTCTGAACAATGAAACAGCCCGTCAGCTATATCATGAACACGCCGCTGCTATGCCGATTTATGACTATCATTGCCATCTTAACCCGCGTGAAATTGCCGAAAATCGCCGGTTTGATAACCTCGGTCAGATTTGGCTGGAAGGGGATCACTATAAATGGCGGGCAATGCGTTCCGTAGGGGTTGATGAATCACTGATTACCGGCAAACAAACCCGTGATTATGAAAAATATCAGGCGTGGGTGAAAACAGTGCCACTGACGTTGGGAAATCCGCTTTATCACTGGACTCATCTGGAATTACGCCGTCCGTTTGGTATCGCCGGGAAATTATTCGGGCCGGAAACTGCTGATGAAATCTGGCATCAATGCAATGAAAAGCTGGCGACACCGGAATTTTCAACTCGTGGCATTATGCGGCAAATGAATGTGCGTATGGTTGGAACGACGGATGATCCGGTGGATTCTCTGGAATATCACCGTCAAATCGCCGCAGATGACAATTTCGATATTGAAGTATTACCCAGTTGGCGTCCTGACCGCGTATTTAAAATCGAGTTGGCGGGTTTCACGGATTACATCAAACAGCTTGAGGCGGTGGCTAATGTGTCGATCTCTGCTTTTGCTGATGTGTTGCACGCGCTGGAGCGTTGTCTTGATCATTTTGCCGCGCATGGTTGTCGGGCTGCTGATCACGGCATAGAGAATCTGCGCTATACAGCGGTTCCTGATGAAGCTGTATTGGATAGAATCCTGCAAAAACGGCTGACAGGCGATATTCTCTCTGAACTCGAAATTGCGCAGTACACAACGGCGGTTTTGATATGGCTTGGCCGTCAATATGCGGCCCGTGGTTGGGTCATGCAGATGCATATTGGCGCTATCCGTAACAATAATACTCGCATGTTGCGTTTGCTTGGTGCGGATAGTGGCTTTGATTCCATTGGTGATAGCAATATCGCCTGGTCGTTATCCCGCTTGCTGGATAGTATGGATGTGACAGATGAATTGCCGAAAACAATTCTCTACTGCCTGAATCCACGGGATAATGAAGTGATTGCCACGATGGCAGGCAACTTTCAGGGGGGCGGTATTGCCGGTAAAGTGCAGTTTGGTTCGGGCTGGTGGTTCAATGATCAAAAAGATGGCATGTTGCGCCAGCTTGAACAACTTTCCCAACTTGGGTTGTTGAGTCAGTTTGTCGGCATGTTGACCGATTCCCGTAGCTTCCTTTCATATACACGACATGAATACTTTCGTCGGATTCTTTGTAACTTGCTGGGGCAATGGGCAGAAAATGGAGAAATTCCTAACAACAGAACAATGTTAGGGCAGATGGTTGAGAATATTTGCTTTAATAATGCCCGCCGTTATTTTGCCTTGCCGGGAGAAAACCAATGAAGCAAATTGCGTTCCTTGGTGAATGTATGATTGAGCTTAATGGTGCGCCTTTTGGCACTATGCATCAGACTTTTGGTGGTGATGCACTGAACAGTGCGGTTTACTTAGCACGGGCAAGTCAGCAAAAGATTGCTGTGAATTTTGTTACTGCGCTGGGAATGGACTCACTCAGCGAAGGCATGATCAAACATTGGCAAGATGAGGGCATCCATACGCATCTGGTGTTGCGTGATCCGGCTCATCAGCCAGGGTTGTATCTGATTCAGCTTGATGAGCAGGGAGAACGCACTTTTCTGTACTGGCGTAATGATTCCGCCGCTCGTTATATGGTTTGCCATCCTGATTTCTTTTCTGTTATTCAATCGTTGCAGCAGATGGATGTTATTTATCTCAGTGGCATCAGCCTGGCTATTTTGCCTGCTGATGATCGTGAAATATTACTGAATCTGTTAGCTGAACTGGCTGCACAAGGAAAAACAATAGTTTTTGACAGTAATTACCGTCCGGCATTATGGGAAAGTGTGGCAGAAACCCAAGCCTGTTATCAGAAATTGCTCTCTTTTACCTCATTGGCTCTGGTGACAGATGACGATGAAGGCAATTTGTGGGGTAATAAATCAGTGACAGAAATCATGACTCGCCTCAAACGGTCAGGGGTTAAAGAAGCTATTGTTAAAGTGGGTGCAGCCGGTTGCTATTATCAGAATTTGGTGCAGGGTATGCCGATTGAGCAGGTTCCAACCGATCCGGTTGGTAAAGTGGTCGATACCACGGCTGCGGGAGATGCTTTTAACGCCGGGTTTTTGGCCGGATATCTGACCGATTGCTCAGTACAACAAGCGATAAAAATGGGGCATGGTCTTGCGGGTATCGTTATTCAGCATAAAGGGGCGATTATTCCAATCAGCGCCACCAAAACGATAACGGACAGCTTCTTTTAAGGGCAGGAGAAAAAGCGATGAAACAAATGATTGAGCAGTTACGCCAGCTAAAAATTGTTCCTGTGATTGCGGTTGATCGTGCGGAAGATATTATTCCGCTGGGTAACGCGCTGGCTGACAATGGCTTGCCGGTAGCAGAAATTACTTTCCGTTCTGCGGCAGCAGCAGACGCGATTCGTCTGCTAAAAGAAGCTCGGCCGGATATGCTGATTGGCGCAGGAACTGTTCTGAATCGTGAGCAAGTGGTTGCTGCCAAGGAAGCAGGGGCGACTTTTATTGTTTCTCCGGGTTTTAATCCAAATACTGTCAAAGCTTGTCAGGAACTGAATATTTCCATTATTCCGGGTGTGAATAACCCAAGTGCTATTGAAGGGGCAATGGAATTGGGGCTGAAACTGCTGAAATTCTTCCCGGCAGAACCTTCCGGTGGTTTGCCGATGATTAAAGCGATACTGGCACCTTATACCGAACTCCAGATTATGCCTACCGGAGGTATCGGGCTGAAGAATGTCCGTGATTATCTTGCGGTGCCGCGTGTTGTGGCGTGTGGCGGCTCATGGATGGTAAGTAAAGCGTTGGTGGATAGTCAGAATTGGCAGGAAATTGGTCGTCTGACCCGTGAGGCAGTGGATTGGGTTAATGTTTAGTCACTAGGCGGGTGGCTAAACTTCCAACGATCTGCACTTCGGTTTTTTTCTCAGCTATTTGGTAAGCTTGGTGGATTAGAAACAGAATAGACGGGCAGTAAGGAAATAATTCGATGGGCGTAACCCTACAGGAAATACTCGATCTCCAAACATTGGTTGAAACCAGCGAAGTTGAATTCAAATTAGCCAATGGCAGAGACGGCAAAGGCGAATTACCCCGTGATTTTTGGCCAAGTTACAGTGCTATGGCGAATAGCGGTGGAGGTTGGGTTATTCTTGGTGTGAAAGAAAAAAAAGGTAAATTCACGCCAGTTGGTGTTGAAAACGTAGAGAAAATAAAATCCGATTTATTTAATACCGTTAATAATCCATCCATGGTCAGTATTAATTTGCTAACTGATAGCTGTGTTCAGTCTGTAAAATTACAGGGAAAAAATGTTGTTGCTGTTCGTATCCCAGCGGCACTACGTAAACAAAAACCTGTATTTATAAAAGGAGATCCTTTAAAAGGCACCTATCAGAGAAGAAATGAAAGTGATCAGCTTTGCGATGTTGAGACAGTGAAACGTTGGTTGGCAGAGCAGGTTGAAGACGAGCGAGATGCTCGTATTTTGACTGGCTTCGATATGTCTGACCTTAGTATGGATAGTCTAAAGACTTTTCGACAGCTACTTGCTAGTGCAAAACCTAACCATCCTTACTTGGAACATGAGCTTCCTGAATTTCTGCGTTTAATACGAGCATGGCGTAAAGATCGAGCAACTGGACAAGAAGGTTTAACACTTGCTGGCGTTCTGATGTTTGGCAACTGGGATGCCATTATGGAGGCTGCTCCACATTACTTTGTTGATTATCAGGAAAGGCCAGAAGCTAAGACTGAATTACGTTGGATTGATCGTATTTATCCAGATGGTACGTGGTCTGGGAATTTGTTTGATTTCTATCGTAGAGTCTACCGGAAATTAATCACTGATCTTAAAGTTCCTTTCGGGATCAAACATGGTCAGCGTCAAGATGACACACTAATCCATATTGCGTTACGTGAAGCATTGGTTAATACATTAGTGCATGCAGATTTTACCGGCAGGGTGTCCATATTGGTTGTGAAACGACCTGATATGTTTGGCTTTCGTAATCCCGGATTAATGAGAGTACCGATTGAATTTGCAATTAAAGGTGGAGATAGCGACTGCCGGAACAGGATCATGCATCAAATGTTTTTGCTAATTGGTTTAGGTGAACGGGCCGGATCAGGGTTACCTAAAATATATAGTGGATGGTCTTCTGCCGACTGGCGTCGACCCAATTTACATGAGCGCCAGATACCAGAGCAAACCTTGTTGGAGTTACCTACTGCTAGCTTGATCCCTGAAAATATTTTAATACAGTTGAGACTCAGGTTTGGAAGCGAATTTGAACAATTAGAAAATCTTGATCGAGTGATTTTAGCTACAGTTGCTGTAGAAGGGTGGATTAATCATCAACGGGCTTGTGAGCTAACAACTCTACACTCCCGGGAGGTTACTTTGTCTTTTCCTCGCCTTGAACGTAAAGGGCTTCTGGTTTCGTCTGGTGAAAAACGCAACAAATCCTACACATTACCGGGTATGCCGTTACCGAATCCAGAAGAGATTTTTTCCTCTGGAACAATAAATAGTGTTAACAATGGATTGGACTTATCTCAAAAGGAGACTAGTTTGCCTCATAAGGAGCCCAACTTGCCTCATAAGGAGCCCAACTTGCCTCATAAGGAGTCCAACTTGCCTCATAAGGAGCCCAACTTGCCTCATAAGGAGTCCAACTTGCCTCATGCGGCTTCAAGTATTCAAACCACCCGGGACGAGTTAGGGCGCCTCATTCCTACTTCGTTTAGCCTGCCATTTATTGATAACTTAGAGCACATGACATCAGATTTAAGAGAAAAATTACAAAAAATTGCAAAACCGGCCTATGAAAACCGACGATTAGAACCGGAACAAATGCAACTGATTATCACGGAACTTTGTTATTCTCACTATATCCGTATTGATGTGTTAAGTGCGCTACTCAATCGCTCCGCGAAAAATCTTAGGCAACGCCATATAAAGCCACTGCTTGATAAACAATACTTACTTATGGCATTTCCACAAACACCGAATCATCCTAATCAAGGGTACACTGCCAGAAGGTCATCATAGGGGTAACACTTTTTGCTGAATTAGGTGGGGATTCTGTAAGTTACAGTCCTGCCTAAATAATATGGATGGAAATTATGGCAGAAAAGTACGGGGGATATTTAATTTCCTGTATGTAGTAAAACAGGTTTATATATGCAATATTCTTTTATTTGCATCGGATGATAAGCATATACGTCATAAGAAAGAGATTTAAAACCTCCATGATTATTTGTACGTAATGACTCTATTAACCACTTAATTATCTTCTGAGTGATTAATAAAATAGATTGAACATTGATATTTTAATGCTTCTGTCAAAAAATAAATTTTTGTATTAATGACTTTCGATTGTTTAAATATGCTTTAATTTGAATGTCCTTTACTGATAATAGCCCAATCTGGTCTTGGTGTTATATAAGATAAAATAACCAGAATAATATATATACCCTTCATCTTTCAAGTTGCTGCTTTGTTGGCTGCGTTCACTTGCCGCCGCGCTGCAACTTGAAATCTATTGGGTATAAACAGCAAGCCAATGAGATTGTGAATGATGTATAAAGGAATACGGTCCTATTTACTCGCAGAATAATTATGTTGCACTTACTATGCGAAACTGTGACATCTATTATCTTTTTCTATTGACATGTTCATGATATTAATGAAAATATCTATGTAGCAATGATAATTCTATTGGTGGTTAAGGGGTTCTATTATGGATTATTTGTCATATAAAAAACAGGCTGATCATGTTATAGAAAAAAATATAGATAATGTAATAAGAAAATCTGCGCCAATTGTATATTCAACCATGGAGGATATTTATTTAGGTTTAGTTAGATTAAGAAACTCTCAAGCTTTTTTGTATAAAGATATTTATGGTAAGCAGATATCTCATGAAGACCAGAGAATGATTGACGCAGCTATTAAGACAATTTTTAAAAAAAGGTGATATCATTTATGATATTGTGTCTACAATCATAAATACAATGTATGATTTGATTCCTGAGAGAACACAAAGAATTATATCTGATAAATTTAATCTAATAGTAGCAACATATGGAGTTCAAACAGCAACAAAGATTAGCATTGCTACCACAATAACAAGTTTAATATCAATTAAGATAAATGCTATTCCATCTGTAAAAGCAAAAATATCAACATTTTCAAACATATCAATAAACTCCTTGGCTATTTATGGGATTTTTGAAAAAGCAGCTAGATCAGCACGAAAATTAGAAATAGAATCGCCTGTGACATATTTAGCCTTAAGAAAAAAAGGATTAGAAATGCTTTATTTCTTAGTTGAACCATACATGGCGAAATTAATAAATATTTATAGAAAAAACATCATGACCTTAGAAGATGAAAAATTGCTTTTAGATGAAATAGAAAGATTAATTTACCTTTAACTTAAAATGAGATAATTGGTGATAAAAAATGGATTTAATTAAATCTTTTGTAATAGATCTTGTTGGGATTTTCATAACGTTTGCTATTTGTTTAGCATGGTTCATAATTACTCCAGAAGGATTTGGTATGATTGGATGGATAATTATTCTTATAGCGTCATATTTCATAACAATAAAAGTAAAGAAAAAACTGTTGAAGTTAGAATAACTTCAACAATAAGATAGAGTACTGGTTGATAAAGTGTTAATAAACTCTATCATCCCATATGCTGTAGCCTGAAGTTCCAGCTATGTGATGTTTCCATGTTATACTTTTATATGCTAGAGAAATAGTTTCAAATGGTATTGCATTTGAACTGTCTATACTGTGAGGATAATTGGCACATATATCAACAATAGAGGCATCTCTTAACTCGACGGTATAGAATTTTTCCATAACACCAAAAGAATTAATTCTGTAAAAATCAAAAAAAGCATTTAAAATTTCATTATTAGAAATAGCTATGCCAAGTAGAGGAGATGATTTATCTATTATTTTTATGAAATCTACTGGGTGATGATCAGAATTTTGTTCTCTCGTTAAACTATGAAAAAAAGATAAAATTTGAATTTCATCCTCATGTCCAATTTGATACCTATTTCCTATAGAGTCAGATGTTGAACACCCTGATGATATTCACCCTTGTTTACGACCAGTTAGTTTTAAGTAAATAGAAAAACTCATATGAGCATCCTCTGTCCCATAACAGTTGGTGGAAATGTCTATGTTATTGTTTATATAAGAATCTTAGAATATTTGTGAATAGTTGCTCCAGGGAAAGCATGAGATAGTATTTTACACTGAGTATATATAATATTTGGTCAATTTATGTGTTAATCAGGAATTGGAAAGACTGATGTAATGTTAGAGAGAGAAATCGGATACAAATTCAACGTAATAAAAACTGCGAGAATGTTAAAAACATTCTCGCAGTAATAGCGTTTTCTAAACTGTAAAGAGCAGTGATTTCTTTTGACATCCTCCCCTTCCTAAAGAGGGTGTCGCAAAAAGCATGGTGAAGAAAAATCAAATCTCGGTGTGTAGCTTCGCGTTCTCTGCTAACCATACTGCAATGCGCTGTTTCTGCTCTTCATTCAGCCACATACCCAATTTGGTACGGCGCCAGATCGCATCATCCAGTTCAACAACCCACTCATTGTTAACCAGATAACGAAGTTCAGCTTCATACAGACCTTGGCCGAAGGATTTACCGAGATCCGCCAGATTGTTAGCACCTTGTAGAATCAGTCCACTGTTGCTGCCGTAAGTACGCGCATAGCGCACGGCAACGCCTTCCGGCAGCCAGTTGTGGCGTTTACGCAGTAAGCGGGCGTAACCGTCACGGTCGCAGCCTTCCAGATTACCGCCCGGTAATTGACCATTTTTGCTCCAGGCTGCTCCGGCATTTGGATAGTATTGAATCATTTTCTCCATTGCGTGTTCTGCCAGCTTACGGTAAGTGGTCAATTTACCACCGAATATAGACAGCAATGGCGCTTTGCCCTGCTCATCATGAATATCGAGTGTGTAGTCACGGGTAATCGCCTGAGGTGAATCAGATTCGTCATCACACAGTGGACGTACACCGGAATAGGTCCAGACGATATCTTCACGGCTAATTTGCTTCTTAAAGTGATTGTTATAGACTTCCAATAGATAGTTTATCTCTTGATCGTCGATCTTCACCTCTTTTGGATCGCCGTTATATTCCACATCGGTTGTTCCGATAATGGAGAATTCATCCATCCAGGGAATCACAAATACAATACGATTATCTTCGTTTTGCAGAATATAAGCCTGCGGCTCATCATGCACTCTTGGCACCACAATATGGCTGCCTTTGATCAGGCGAATCCCATAAGGTGATTTCAGTTTCAGGCCATCGTCAAAGAATTCTTTAACCCAAGGACCGGTGGCGTTAACCAGACCTTTTGCACGCCAGGTATGGGTTTTACCTGTCCGCAGATCTTCGGCTTCAACCATCCAGCCATCTTGTTCACGCCATGCACGGGTAACTTTTGTTCGGGTACGGACTTCTCCACCGTGTTTTTTGACTTCCTGAGCGTTAAGGACAACTAAACGAGCGTCATCAACCCAGCAGTCAGAATATTCAAAGCCGCGGACTAATTCTGGTTTCAGAACGGAATGAGCACCGAATTTTAGCCCTTTACTGCTCGGCAGGCTGACGCGTTTGCCTAAATTGTCATAAAGGAACAGACCAATGCGGATCATCCATGCCGGGCGCAGGTGCGGCTGGTGCGGCAGACGAAAACGCATAGGGAAAGCGATGTGTGGTGCGAGATTTAATAAAACTTCGCGTTCTGCCAGCGCTTCGCTGACCAGACGGAATTCATAATGTTCCAGATAGCGCAGGCCACCGTGGATCAGTTTTGAACTGGCGGATGAAGTGGCTTTGGCTAAGTCTTGCGCTTCCAGCAGCAGAACAGAGAGTCCCCGGCCAGCGGCATCTGCCGCAATACCGGCGCCGTTGATCCCGCCACCGATCACAATCAAGTCTTTAGTTTCCATGCATCCCCCTAAAATGTTCGAAACAGTTCTTTAATGTTCGTTTTCGCTCACGATTGTAATCAGAAATTTGCCAATAGCCAACTATATAACTAAGAAAAAATATATTCGCGTGATATAGGTAACAAATATTATCGTGTCAATATGATTTATATGGCATTAATTAGAAGGCTATTAAAAATAATATTGCGTGGAATAAGAAGAGGAGTCTGGGGATAGAGTTATCCCCAATGAGAGAAAAATGATTAGCAAAGTTCAAGCTGAACGTTATGTTGTTCAATCACTTTTTGGATGTCTGGCGGGGGAAGTTGGTCAGTAAATAAGTAGTCAATGAGATTCATGTTACCCAGATTGACCATAGCGTTGCGACCAAATTTAGAATGGTCAGTCACCAGCATGACGCAACGGGAATTTTCGATAATTGCGCGTTTAATGCGTACTTCATGGTAATCAAACTCCAGTAGTGAGCCATCCATATCGATACCACTGATGCCGAGAATGCCGTAATCGAGCCGAAACTGGGAGATAAAATCCAGTGTAGCTTCACCGATAATTCCCCCATCACGGGTACGAATCTCTCCACCCGCCAGGATTAAACGGAAGTCTTCCTTTGTCATTAATAGGGTGGCTACGTTGAGGTTGTTAGTGACAATCCGCAGATTTTTATGATTTAGCAGTGCGTGAGCGACGGCTTCCGGCGTCGTGCCGATATCAATAAACAGTGTTGCGCCGTCCGGGATATGGCTGGCAACACGTTGGGCAATACGGGCTTTTTCTTCTGACCACATGCTTTTGCGGTCATTATAAGCGGTATTGACTGAACTTGATGGCAATGCGGCACCGCCGTGATGTCGCTGTATTTTGTTTTTGTCTGCCAGGTCGTTCAAATCACGGCGGATAGTCTGGGGGCTGACATTAAAGTGTTCAACCAACTCTTCAGTACTGACATAGCCCTGAAGACGTACCAGCTCAACTATTGCATCATGCCGTTGAGTTTGCTTCACGATAGTCCCCTAATGTTCTTAAAAATGCCGGTTGTGAGTGTTATTTTTGAAGGTATGACGGTTATCCCACAGCGCCATCAGTAAGCCGATAATTAAACCGGAAAAATGGGCCGCGTTGGCAATAGCGAGTCCAAATGTGTCGAAGTAGCCAATAATCAGCCAGAGGATCGAAAAAGCCATCAAACCGTGGGGGACGCTAATGCCGCGCTCAGGTGCACGTTCACCGGTTAACCAGACATAACTAATTAAAGCGTAAACAACACCGGAGAGACCGCCAAAATGAGAACCACTGAATAATGATTGTCCCCAGCCACTGAAAACAGCAGAAACGATAGTGATAACAAACAGTTTTCCTGTACCAAGGCGCTTTTCTGTTTGTCCGCCAAGATACCACCACCACATCAGATTAAAGATGATATGCAATAGTGAAAAATGCAGTAAACCGTGAGTGACCCAACGCCATAGCTCCAGATGTTGACTGTTGTCAGGCCAGGCCAGCCAGGACATAACCTGATAATCCCCGGAGAATTGCATCCAGAGATAAACGGCGATATTCAGGATCAGAACTGTCATTGTCAGCGGGCCAGCCTGACGACTCAAATATTGCCAATTCAGGTTGTTATGGTATTTCAATGAGTGATTCACATCGCCGGATTGCCAGCTAGCCGCCTGGTAACGTTCGTTCAGCGGATCACGGGTAAATTGTTCAAGCTCTTGTTGAACGATGGTGAGTTTAGTGTCATCTTCCAGCCACAGTTCTACGTGCTGCCCATCGTGACCCGGACGCATGGTCAGATGTACTTGACGGGTTGCCATATAATCGATAAAAGCTTGCGCTAGGCGCGGGTTTGAAATAGCTATTACGCGGATCATGAGGTGTTGTTATGCCGGATTATGTAATAAGGAATCAACAGCTTGAGGATAATCTCTTTGCCAGGCTTCAAAGCCGCCATTAATGCTGTAAACCGCTTCAAAACCCATGTTCAGTAAATACTGAGCGGCACTCTGACTGCTGTGACCGTGGTAACACATGACCATGACAGGTTGCTCGAAATTGGTCTGCAACATAAATTCATTTAATGTGTCATTGGTTAAATGAAAGGCCCCGGATGCATGGCCGCTCCGGAAACTTTGTGGATCGCGGATATCCACCATAATGGCGGATTTATCTTGCCAATGTTGATAAGCCTGCTCAGGGCTGATTGTTTGAAAATGTTCCATATATATTCTGAATTGCTCTTAGAACTTAGAGATTATCCCATTAGATTATTATTGTAGTGACATTTTCCCGACGGTTATCCGAACGGGAAAGTCAGTTGTCAGTAATAAGAGTGTTCGCCACGTTGGTGTTCAGTCAAGTCTCTTACACCTTTTAATTCCGGGAACATGTTCAACAACTCTTTTTCAATCCCTTCTTTCAAGGTGACATCGACCATTGAACAACCATTGCAACCGCCGCCGAACTGGAGGATAGCAAAGCCCTCATCAGTGATTTCCATCAGGCTGACGCGGCCACCGTGGCCCGCTAATTGTGGGTTAATTTGTGATTGTAAGACATATTCCACCCGTTCGATCAGTGGAGAATCATCAGAAACTTTGCGCATTTTGGCGTTAGGGGCTTTTAGTGTTAGTTGAGAGCCTAACTGATCAGTGACAAAATCGATTTCTGCTTCTTCAAGGAATGGCGCACTCAGCTCGTCAACGTAAGCGGACAGTTTCTCAAATTTCAGCTCAGTATCTGTTGCTTCAACGGCGTCAGGCGGGCAGTAAGACACACCGCATTCTGCGGTAGGTGTACCCGGATTGATGACAAATACGCGGATTTGAGTACCAGGTTCTTGGTTTGCCAGTAATTTGGCAAAATGAGTTTGCGCTGCTTCAGTAATATTAATCATATCATTTGCTCAATAGTTGACTGCTTTAGTTGGTTATAATACGCCCATTCTCATCTTGACTACAAGGTTCGGCAAATCGCCCAGACCTGCACTGAGCGGGCGCCAGCACGAATTAACAAACGGGAAATTTCGGTCATCGTCGCACCGGTGGTAATTACATCATCAATTATGGCTACATGTTGTCCTATGACGGAGCCACAAAGCCGGAACGCTTTCCTAAGATTAGTTTTACGACGTGCCGCTGATAAATTTCTTTGTGGTAGTGTAGCACGCGTCCGTTGCAGAATGCTTTGCTGATAATCGCATTGTAGCCATTCTGATAGTTGCTTTGCGATTAATACACCTTGATCAAATCCCCGTTTCCAGCGCCTGTGCCGATGCAGTGGCACACTGAGTAGAATATTGGGTTTATACCATCGTCCATCACGGTAGCCTTGTTGCCAGTGCAGCAGAAACAGACGCGCCAGAACGGATGCGAGTTGTGGGGTACTGTAATATTTATAGCGGCGAATAAGACCGCTCAATGGCGGGCCATAATCTGTCACCGCGATCATATGTTTCCACAACGGGGGATTCTTGATACAGCGTCCACAAGGCAGTGAGGTTAATTCTGAGGGTAGTGCACAACGTGGGCACATATTTGTCAGACGTTTTAGCCGCTTGTTGCAAAAGCTGCATATTCCGTGATGTGGAAACCAAAGAGGTTGATGGCATAGCCAACAGTACCCAACCATTGTTAGCATGGGCTTCTTCCTTGATGGCAAATAAAGTTGAGAATAACAATGGCTGATCTGTTTTGGCAGATTTCTGTGGGAGATTCGCGTGATCTTGTGTTGCTGCACGGGTGGGGGTTGAATGCGGAAGTTTGGCGTTCCATTGAAATGCGATGCGCTCCGCATTTTCGTTTACATCTGGTGGATTTACCGGGCTATGGCCGCAGCCAGAAATACGGTCCGATGAGCCTTGATGATATGGCGGATGAAGTCTGGCGGTATGCACCTGAAAATGCGTTGTGGCTGGGTTGGTCGTTGGGTGGGCTGGTTGCCAGCCGGATTGCGCTTGACCATCAGGATAAGGTTGCCGGATTAATTACTGTGGCGTCTTCACCACATTTCAGTGCAGAAGGTGATTGGCCGGGGATCAAACCTGAGGTTTTGAGCGGTTTCGAACATCAGCTTAGTGAAGATTTCCAGCGCACAGTGGAGCGTTTTCTTGCTTTGCAGACATTGGGTACAGCCAGCGCCCGTCAGGATGCGCGGTTACTGAAATCCGTTGTATTGGCGCAGCCGATGCCTTCTGTTGAAGTACTTAATGTTGGTTTGGAAATTTTGCGGACTGAAGATTTAAGGGAACCTTTGGTTGAACTTTCCATACCGTTCTTGCGTATTTACGGTTATCTGGATGGTTTGGTGCCAAGAAAAGTGATCAGTATTCTTGATGAGAAATGGCCGCGTTCAGTTTCAGCTATGATGCGTCATGCCGCCCATGCGCCTTTTATTTCTCATCCTGATGAATTTGTTGAATTATTGGCTGATTTTGTCAGCAAAGAAGTGTTTTGAGGCTGATGATATAACAAACTTATTATTAGCGTGATTTGGAAGAGCCGAGCGTCCGCCGCATGAATGCGGCGGTTCAATTAATTTTTTCTATGCATAAATAAAGACCTGCCAATCTTGTCGGTGAATTGACGTTGTCGCGGGTGTTAGTGGGCATAATTTTTTGAGTGATTTTATTGGGCGCATATCTAGGCTTGTTGCCTGTAAACAGGTAGCTTGCTGCACTCATAAAAATTATCTATTTTGATGACTTTTGGTGTGCATGCTAATCTATAGTAAGTTAAATGGATTAATTTTATGTTTTCAGCAAACATTATAAGAGCGGCATTCAAGGAGCTTTCTAAGTTACCTGTTGGTCTCAAAGTTTCAATGATTGAAGCCATTGAAGAATTAGAAGCTGCTGGAACAGACTTAAAAGAGCCTAAAGTCAGAGATATTGGAAACGGGCTTAAAGAGTTAAGAGTGAATGCGTCTGAGGGTATCGCGAGGGGATTTTTCTTTTTTGCAGTTGGACAACAGTTTTATGTTGTTCATATACTGCAAAAGAAAACCCAAAAAACGCCGAAGAAATCGCTTGATCTGGCAAACCAACGAATGAAAGAGATTAAACGGAGTCTTAACAATGTCTGATAATGATTATGATATTATTCCATTTTCTGAAGCTAAAACGCTTCTCTTAGAAGATGCTGCGACTCTGGAAGCATATAACGATATTCAGATCCGGAAAACATTGATGAAACAGCTTAAGGATGCACGTAAAGCGTTACATCTTACTCAACAAGATGTTGCTCAGAAAATTGGCACTCAAAAACAAAATATCAGCCGTATGGAAAATGGCAAGAGTGTGCCAAATCTGGATACTTTAAGCCGCTATGCTGCCGCGCTTGGGGGAGCATTTGTTTTCCAAATGCCTGTAAATCAATAGCCTGTATGTGCTTGAACTAAGAATTTTTAGTTTTAAGCATTAGCAGCAGCCTGTGAAGTGGGAAGCCTTGTCCGATGAGCGGGAGCGGTCAGCAGAGAAGCGTTTTGAGGCTGATGAGATAGCAGATTTTTATTGGCATAGTTTGGATGAGTAAAACGTCCGCCGCATGGATGCGGCGGTTCGATTTTACGGGTTGAGATTAACAGAGCGTTAATAAGAAGCAGCTAACTTTGGAAACTGCTGTTTCTGGTGTAGAACACGAAGTATTCTGATTACCCTTCCATCGAAGTCATAATAGATGTTAAAGGGAACGGATGTGAGTATGAAGCATCTTCCCTGAATCCCTTCCTTACAGACGCCTGCAAGAGGGCTTGATATCAAAATATCCTCTACGGACTCAATAATTTCATCAGTTCTATCTGCTGAAATCGGGCTAAATTCATATAGATACTCAAAAATATCTTCCCGATCATTTAGAGCATTAAGCTCCCAGACCAGAGATATATCATCTTCCATGGAGCATCTCCTTACATTTTTTCGTCTTCAATAACCAACTTAAAAATGACTCCTCCATCTTCATACAAGAGACTGTCTTCATCACACTCACGTTTGATTGGAAGAAGTGTTTGATCTTCTGTGAATCTCGCATGCCCTTTCTTAAGTGTGTAACGAACCAATCCAGTAGCTGCTCCTTTTTTTCCTGATATGGAAAATCCATTATCTCCATAAGGCTTAACCATCCATAAATCTTCTTCCTGATCGTATAGAACATCGACTTTTCCGCCAATTGTTGTTTCAATTTTATCTAGAATGTCTGACGAAATCCTCACGGATAATTCTTGAGAATTTGTAGATTGTTTGTAGGTTTGTGAGACTACGATAGATGCGGATGATCCTCTTCGCGATGAGGCTTTGCTTTTTTGCAATTGACTTTTGAATGCCATAAATCCTCCATTTTGAATATAAATTTTATCATAAAATTCTCTAAATACGATCTATGTTTGTATATTAATTGATCTTGTAATTTTGTGTGCTAATACGCTATAGAATCTAAATGTAATCTCCTGGAAATAGGAAAATAAATTTTGGCAGATTCAATAAATTGAAAAAATTTAGAATTGTAGAACTGGATTTTTTCTTCTAATGATGCGAAAAATAACTTTTTGTCATCACAATTGTGCTAACATCAGTGCATTCTTAGAAGGAGTTTTTTATGGAATCCCGCATCCAATTCCGCATTAGCAATGAAACCAAAAGGCTGGCTCAACAATCAGCAGAGAGGGACGGTGTAACACTCAGCGATGTATGTAGGGCATTTGTTGAAAGTCTTGCGGAAGGGCAACGCAAATTAGGTGAACATGAGCAGTGGTTAAAAGCAGAAGTAGATGCTGCCTTTGAAAAATTAGCGGCAGGAGAATCCCAATTTTTGTCTCGTCAAGAAACAAAGTTGCGAATGGAAAAAAAGAAAGCCGCGATCAGAGCCAAACGAAACTCGTAAAATAGTGCACTTAGAGCTATCCTCAATCAATGTCGCAGGCAATTGCTATCACCAGTATCTAATAACGTACCCTGGCGATCCGATAAACCGCCGTATCACATTTCTGTGTTTCAGGGCATTGTTTGCAACTGCCACTCAGGCAGGCAGTTGCATCAACTTTTTCCAGTTTGCCCATCACTGTAAGCTGTTCAAGCATAGCGGCAATAATCTGTACGGACGCACAAAGCTGGCGGCTCAACAGCTTGGCATCTGCCCGTCCATTCAGAGCGACTGCATCCCTTACTTTTAACAGGCTAATCATTCTTAGCTCCTAATGACAGCTGCCACTGGAGCAGTGGCAACTATTTCCAGTGTTGCTGCTCAGTTTCATCGTCACGCGGCTGCGTGTGCGTCGCAGGAAGGAAAACACCAGTGCGTTAAAGAGGGTTACTGCCAGAATGATGATCAGGCTGCTTTGTGGATGCTGTGAGAAAGTCACTATCTGATAGAACAAGGCTGAGATTGAGTAAGCCACATTCAGCCCCCACAGAATGGAGAATGTCATCCAACCACGGCTTGTTTCACGGGCAATAGCGCCCATCACAGAAACACAGGGCACATACAGCAGAACAAAGATCAAATAGCTGTAAGCTGAAATAGCGGAGCCAAATTTTGTACTCATGATTCCCATAGAACCGCTATCCATCTCTCCGTCGCCTTTACTGGCTTCGATTGGGTTGGAAAGCACGTTCAAAGTAAAGGTGTCTTTCAGGCTCTCCCAGGTTTCACCAGCAGCCTCTTTCAGTTCACCAGGCAGGTTGAACCCATCTGCGTCAAATGGCTCATTTGTAATGTTTTCTGCGGTGTACAAGGTATTCAGTGTCCCGACAACCACTTCTTTTGCCATCGCACCGGTTATCAGTCCTACGGCTGCTTGCCAGTTATCTGTGTGAATGCCAATTGGTTGTAACAATGGTGTAATGATTTTGCTAACCGAAGCCAGTGCTGATTCGTTGATACTATCCACGGCCTTACCGGAGAAGGAGAAGCTATTGAGTGCACCGATAAACATACTGGCGATAATAATCACTTTACCTGCACGGATAACAAAACCTTTCAGGCGTTGCCATGTTTGCAACAGCAGGGTTTTCAGATGTGGAATATGGTAAACCGGAAGTTCCATAACGAATGGTGAGGCTTCACCACGCATAATGGTGTATTTCAGCATCAGGCCAGTCAGAATCGCGACTATAATGCCCAATATATAAAGAGAGAAGACAACGGTTGCACCGTTTTTACCGAAGAATGCGGCGGCAAAAACGGCAAAGATTGCCAGCCGTGCACCACAAGACATAAATGGCGCCATCATAATCGTGATCAGGCGCTCACGCGGTGCATCCAGTGTTCTCGCACCCATAATTGAGGGTACGTTACAACCAAATCCAACGATTAACGGAACAAAAGATTTACCTGGCAGCCCCAGAACCTGCATCAGACGGTCCATGACAAATGCAGCCCGCGCCATATAACCGGAGTCCTCAAGGAAAGAGAGGAACAAATACATCATGCCGATTTGTGGTACCAGTGGCAGAACTGTGTTGATACCACCGCCAATACCTTGCGCGAGGAAAATAGTCAGCCATTCAGGAAAACTTAATGTATGACCAAGCCATTGAACGCCATGAATGAAAACAGCAACAGAACCACCGTCGAAAATAGGCTGTAATGCACCACCGATATTAATCGCCAGTACGAACATTAAATACATGACAGCCAGGAAAATGGGTACGCCCAACCAGCGGTTGAGGATAATGTTATCCATTGCCTGGGTGAGTTTGTTTGGCATGGCTTTTTGGCTATCGATCACTGCCATGCATAATGTGTTGATACTTTGATAGCGTGCATCGGCAATAACCAGTTCAGGTTCTTCGTATTGCTGTTGTTGCAGGCGCTCTTTGGATTCAGCCAGCATTGAGGTTGCAAGGCCGGAACGTTCCAGGCTGTAAATGTCCCCTTCAAGTATCTGAAGGGCTAACCAACGGCGTTGTTGAGCATTAGAATCGTCTGAAATTGCACCAGATAACTGATCAACTTCTTGCAACAAGCAATCAGGATAGCGAATCAATGACTGCCCGGAGTTCTGTTTATGGCGGTCAATCGCTTGTTTCAGCTCATTGAGTCCGGTTGCACGGGTTGAAACCATTGGAATGATCGGACAGCCAAGGCGCTTCTCCAACTCAGCAATATTGATTTGAATATGCTGGCTTTTAGCGATATCCAGCATATTCAGCGCAACAATGCAGGGAATGCCTAATTCCAGCAGTTGTAATGTGAGATAGAGATTTCGCTCAAGGTTAGAAGCGTCTACGACGTTAATCAGTATGTCAGCATTACCGCTCAGGATATAGTGGCAAGCTATCTGCTCATCCAGTGAAGTTTGTTCAGAAATCGTGGTCAGAGAGTAGGTTCCCGGTAGGTCAACCAACTCAATTCTATGGTCCTCGGTGGTAAAGCGGCCAACTTTGCGTTCTACCGTGACGCCCGCCCAGTTGCCTACACGCTGACGGGCGCCGGTAAGTTGGTTAAATAATGTTGTTTTGCCGGCGTTGGGGTTGCCGATTAAGCCAATGGTTAGTGCTTTCATGTTTTTGACGCCAGATTAAGAGTAACAGTTTTGTTGCTTGCAATGGATTTATGCGTTGCATTGGGCATTGTCTAATGTGAGAAATTCCAGGTCTTTTTTTCTCAGAATCAGGTTAACCCTGCGGGTTTCAATTTGTATCGGATCGCCTAAAGGTGCTAAGCGGACAACATGAAAAGAGGAACCGGGCAACATGCCTAATGACAGCAATTTCTGCCGGTAAGCCGGGCTGATCTTGGGAGAAAAGCCAATGATCTTGTAACTGTGGTCTGGAAGAAGTTGCATATAACCTTCCGGGATATGTATAAGTAAGAATAATATTGAGAACCAATCATAATCGTACCCATTATACAAAGTGCGATTTTTGTCCTAAATTCATATTAATTGCAAATAAGAATAATAACCAACATTAATTTCAATGTTAATCGCATTTTCAATAATTGATGTTCAGTAAATAACCGGGTTGATAGGGATAAGTGCATTTGGATTTTGCCTGACAGCCGGGATGAGATATGCACTGCCAAAGCAGTGCATATTGTTGCGATTATAAAACTATCAACGTTTTTTTCCGAATGCGGCGGCCAGTGCGTCACTCATGGCACTGTTTCCGGCTGGCGTTGAAGCGCGTGGAGTTGTACGGTTTTTGTCATTGCGTTCAGGGCGGCGGTCAGTTTGAGTATTGCTACTGCGGCGTGAATTGGTTTCTCCCGGTTGTTCATCAAGACGCATGGTCAGAGCGATACGCTTACGGTTCAGGTCAACTTCCAGCACTTTGACTTTGACGATATCGCCGGCTTTTACCACGGTGTGAGGATCTTCCACAAAGCGATCTGACAGCGAAGAGATGTGCACCAGGCCATCTTGATGAACACCGATGTCAACAAATGCGCCGAAGTTAGTCACGTTAGTGACCGCACCTTCCAATATCATCCCTGGACGCAGGTCATTCATTGTTTCCACACCGTCAGCGAAGGTCGCGGTTTTAAACTCCGGGCGTGGGTCACGGCCTGGTTTTTCCAGTTCTTTCAGAATATCGGTAACGGTTGGAACACCAAATTGTTCTGTGGTGAAATCCTGAGGCTTCAATCCACGCAGTGAGGATGGATTGCCCATCAATTCCTGGAGTTTTTGTTCAGTGGCCGCCAAAATTTTCTCAACCACCGGATAGGCTTCCGGGTGAACAGTCGATGCATCCAGCGGGTTATCACCGTGATTGATACGCAGGAAGCCGGCGCACTGTTCAAACGCTTTTGGCCCAAGACGGCTGACTTTCAGTAATTGTGCACGGTTATTGAAGCGGCCATTCTCATCGCGCCAGTTTATGATGTTCTGGGCAATCATACGGGTCAGCCCGGCAACTCTGGTTAATAGAGGAACAGACGCGGTATTCAGATCCACGCCGACGGCGTTTACACAATCCTCAACTACCGCGTCCAGTTTTTTGGCAAGTTGGGTCTGGCTGACATCATGTTGATATTGACCTACGCCGATAGATTTCGGGTCGATTTTCACTAATTCAGCCAGTGGATCTTGCAGGCGGCGGGCGATAGAGACCGCACCGCGTAGTGAAACGTCTAGGTCAGGAAATTCCTGTGCTGCCAGTTCAGATGCAGAATAAACAGATGCTCCTGCCTCACTGACAATGACTTTTTGGGCTTTTATCTCTGGGAACTGTTTTTGGACATCTGCGAAGAAACGTTCTGTTTCGCGAGAAGCGGTTCCGTTACCGATAGCGACTAATTCCACCTGATGTTTGATACACAACGCGGCTACGCTTGCGGCTGCTTTGGCAGTTTGCCCGGTGTGCGGATAGATAGTGTCTGTGGCAATCAGTTTGCCGGTTGCATCAATGACGGCAACTTTAACACCGGTACGCAGACCCGGATCGAGCCCCATTGTTGCGCGCATACCCGCTGGTGCTGCCATCAACAGATCTTGCAGGTTACGGGCGAATACCTTGATAGCTTCATCTTCTGCTTTTTCACGTAAAGTGCTCATCAATTCCGTTTCAAGATGCAGTAATACTTTGACACGCCAGGTCCAGTTTACAACAGCTTTGCGCCAGCTATCCGCCGGTGCATTATTCAGGCGCAGATTAAGATGTTGGGTAATAATCTGTTCGCAGTAGCTCTCTTTGGGTGGTTCATCAAACTGGGGATCAGCATTTAGGGAAAGTTGCAGTATGCCTTCATTACGGCCACGGAACATGGCTAATGCGCGATGAGAGGGGACCTGTGCGATAGGTTCATGGTAATCAAAATAGTCGCGGAATTTAGCACCTTCTTCTTCTTTTCCTGTGGCGACTTTGGCGACCAGATGGGCATTTTTCCATAAATAGTCGCGAACTTTTGCCAATAATGCCGCATCTTCAGCGAAACGCTCCATCAGGATATAACGAGCGCCATCCAGGGCGGATTTAGTATCGGTTACACCTTTATCAGCATCAACAAAGGTGGCGGCAACCCGTTCCGGTTCTTGTTGTGGATCTTGCCACAGAGAGTTCGCCAGAGGTTCAAGACCTGCTTCAATCGCGATTTGCCCACGGGTACGACGTTTCGGTTTGTATGGCAGATAAAGATCTTCCAGTTCTGTTTTGCTCAGGGTTCCATTAATTGCTTCGGCCAGTTCTGGTGTCAGCTTGCCTTGCTCGTCAATGGATTTAAGAATGGTTTGGCGGCGGTCTGACAGTTCGCGCAGATAACCAAGGCGGCTCTCAAGTTGGCGAAGTTGGGTGTCATCCAGACCGCCGGTGGCTTCTTTACGATATCGTGCAATAAAAGGGACAGTATTCCCTTCATCAAGCAGACTCATCGCTGAAAGTACTTGTTGTGGCTGGGCCTGTAGCTCACTTGCAATAATTCGGCTTAAAGATTCATTCATGTTGTGTTTTCTTCTGGTGGATAGGCTTCAAATATTTACAAAAACCCCTTTATACGTTCTGAGAGAAACAATTTCCAGTTCACGTCCGATCTTATTCTGATGGGTTACGATATAATTTGGCGAACTTATTGTCGGTTACGTTATAGCAACTGAGATTAAATCAAATTTTTTCATTAGATTTTTCGTGTAAAGAATTGGCTACATTGCCTGCGAAGGTGAGTTTGCTCTAGGGGCTGTTGACGTTTTGAGTTCATCATTTATTCAGCCCACATTGGCAACCAGACTATAATAAATGCCAGTGCCAACATGCTGGCGTAATTCCGTTCAAGTTTGTCGTATCTTGTTGCTATCGCACGAAAATGTTTGATTCTGGCAAAGGCATTTTCCACCAAATGTCGGTAACGATATAAACATTTGTCAATTTTTTGACCTAATTTTCGGCTATTTTTGCGATAAGGGATCACCGGAACTGACTTTTGCTCTTCGATAACACTTCTCAAACCCTGACTGTCATATCCCTTATCAGCAATGACAAAATCAGATAAAGGTGACTGAGATACAAGACTTTCCGCATGAACAATATCATTGACCTGACCACCAGACAGTTCGAAATGGACAGGTAAACCGTAACTGTCTACAGCCAAATGGATTTTGGTTGAACGTCCTCCACGACTTTGACCAATCGCTTCATCCGCTTCAGAAGTCGCTCCGGCACTATGCTGATGGGCTCGAACAATACTCCCGTCAATGAACAACCACTCTGAATCAGAATATCTAGATAGCCAATTGAACATTAAATACAAAACACCCTTTTTTGACCAAGCGTTAAAACGTTGAAAGACGCTATTCCATTTTCCGAATTCGGAAGGCAGGTCGCGCCACGGAATGCCTGTTCTCATACGATAAAGAATGCCTTCCAGCGCCTGACGATGTTTTGTTTTGTGGTAAATAAATCCAGTATGGTGCATGAATGCAGATAGCTTATTCCATTGTGTATCTGTTAACATAGTTCGCAGCATGATGGTGAGGTCTGGTTATTTTTTGGCGAAAACGATTATACCAAATCATCATGCTGTTCAGTAATTCCTCTCAAAACGTCAACAGCCCCTAGGCTTTTGCACAGAAATATTGATGGAAAAGGCTGTGCTCGTATGTGAATCAGGCTGTTATCACAACTGTAGCCCATTATTGTTACTTTTCCCGTTTCTGGCATTAGAGGAAATTTAGGGGGAGATGATAAAGTTGTGGCACTTCTATATGCTGTTAATATAAAAGTGTTTATTATATTTTAAATATGAACGGTGATATTTCACACAGTTAAAGTGATTAGCTGTTATGATAGAGAATAATGGTTTATTTGACTTTTATCTGAATGTTTTTAATGCTGTCGAATATATAAGTCACTATCGAAATATTAATGAAAATGAGTTCTGTTTCGATAGGGAAGATATAAATAAAAAGAGATTTAGGATTGGTGGAGATAATTTAATTAAAGGAATTTAAAATGAAATATGAGTTCAGAGTAATTTGGTTTTTTTATTAATTCAGGCCAGAAGACTTTGCGGTCTTCCGGCTTTATTGATGATCTGTCTAGATGAGTATCCACTCCAGGCCAATGTGGATAGGAGTTTACTTATTGTATCTTTAATCTGACAGAACTGTTTCTTTATTATTAGCAGAGCAGGCGTATATCTCAGCTTTAGCCCGTTGTGATAATATCAATGTTTCAATATGTATCAAACAGGGATAGTAATATCAATTCGCTTCGGTGATATATTTCTGATTGTATGTACCTTACTACCTGCTTTGATTGGTTCAATAAAATTGTGTACTAAAATTTGAACGACATTGCAGCAAAAACCATTCCACCGCTTCCTGCCCATCCCATGCAGAACTGCTCTTTCTCCAACAGACCTTGGTGAACAGCATCAATGATTCCAAAAGGAATAGATGCAGTAACAATGTTACCTGTTTTATGTCCAACATGATGCATTTTGTTCTCAACATCGATCGACTGTCCAAATTCGTGCCACATTTTTGGTGAACCAGTGTGAATAAAGATCTTGTGAATATCATTGTTGGAAACTTGGTGCTTATTAAATACCCCTATTGTTCCTTCCCGGCCATATTCATGTAGTAGAGCTGCGTATGAATTAAACCGACATTGCCCACCAAGAGGTGAAATGCGTTCAACATCAGAATCGTTACAAAACAGTTCCCAGTTAGGTAAGGAAATGGTAGATAGATCGCCTAAATCTGGTCTGTTGATATAAGAAAATTTGAAGTTATCAGGTGATTCATTACTTAGTATGGTAACAGTTGTTGCTTCTCCTATCGTAAAACTTGGAAATTTATAAGCCAGCTCTGATGAAGAATTCAAAGAAAAGTTCTGTGGGAAGATAGGTCCACCATCGGACATACCAAACTCCATATTAACAATAGCAGCATAGCGTATTTCACCTGCCTTCATTTTACTATTGATAATATCCATCGCTGTCACCCAACCATTACAGGCGTCTATGACATCGTAATTCCTGCAATTGAGTCCCAGCATTTTTGCGATAAAAGTACTATTGGCCGGCTCAGTGAAGCCTCGAGTGACGCTGGGGTAGATCAACAGATCGATTTCCGCTTTGCTTATATTAGCTTGTTCTAAAGCGCGATCGAATGTTGCTTCCATGAGTTGCATGGGTTTTTCACCTTCAGCCAGCCAATATCGGGTTTCTATACCGCTTTTATTGAGTAATTTTCCTATTGATTTTAAGGTCTTAGGTAAATCTCCCTGAAAGGTTTCTTTTGAATGTTCCTCAATTAAATTAATAATTTCCTGATTTGTAACAAGCCGTGATGGAAGTGATCCTGCTATGCCTGCTATTTTCATTAACGTATCCTCTAGGTAAATATCTTGAAAATTCTGTTTTGTTAGTGTTTTAGTGAAAAAATGAAATTTAATTTCCACCCTGTATAGTACAGATTTATATTATAAGTAATTAGAAATTAATTATAATGAAATATAAACAAGGGAGCCACATGTTAGTAAAGTTTATTGTAGGTTTGAATTTCCCCATTGAAATAATTTGATTGCTTATATTTCTAACATAAGTCCAGCTCAAATCAAGGGGGGAATATTATTTTTTATTTTTTTATATTCAGGCCTTGTAAACTTTAAAATACATTAATTATTTGTGATTTTTTATTTATATACGTGATTATTATCAGGACTAAATAAAATCTAATTGTGTCATGTTGAAACAGTATACAGACTATTTCACATATTCGATCTCATTCACGTACCACAAAACTTCTCCTGTTGGTGTATAAACGATTGCACTGTCTCCGACCTCTTTCTTCAATAAAGCCCGGGCCATTGGAGAATCGATTGATATGTAGTCTTTGCGACCAAAAATTTCGTCGTACCCGACAATACGGAAGCGTTTAATCTCTCCTTGATCATTTTCGATTTCTACCCATGCACCAAAAAACACACGCCCATCTTGTTGAGGGGAGTAATCAACACACCGTAGTTCTTCCAGACTCTTGGTTAGGTATCTGACTCTTCGATCAATCTCCCGTAGTCTCTTCTTGTTATATTGATAATCTGCGTTTTCGCTCCTGTCTCCGAGACTTGCCGCCCAAGTGACTTTTTTGGTGACTTCCGGGCGTTCTTCACGCCATAGATAATCTAATTCTTCCTTTAGTTTGTTGTAACCTTCTCGGGTTATAAGCTTAGTCTTCATTTTATGTTGTAGATACAGTGAATTGCATTGATAAACATCATTATAAGTAATTATGGCAATTCTTATATAGTAG
Organism: Photorhabdus thracensis; assembly: GCF_001010285.1. Lineage (GTDB taxonomy): Bacteria > Pseudomonadota > Gammaproteobacteria > Enterobacterales > Enterobacteriaceae > Photorhabdus > Photorhabdus temperata. The sequence goes on from NZ_CP011104.1 coordinate 2,103,760, forward strand.
ACTTTAACGAAACTGCGGAATTTTCCCCCTAAATTCTCATTGAGAGTGAAGCGAACTGTTAGGATTAGGAAACGATGGATAGCTAACAACCCATCGGGTTGTTAGCGGTCTGTCATTTATGTAGCGGATGTGGTCACAAAATGGAAAAAATGTCCTTATCAGTGAGAAATTGGGCCTGTCCAATGTGTGGACAACACCTTGACGATAATAAGAAAAAGGAAAATACTAATAGATAGTAATAGATAATAGTGGAGAAAGTATCATGGCTACAAGTGTTGCTTTAAGTCCTCACTTCGAGGGGTTTATTCGTGAGCAAATCAACAGCGGACGTTACAACAATGTCAGTGAAGTGATCCGGGCTGGGTTACGCATGTTGGAAGAGCATGAACAGGCGCAGAAGCTGGCAGAGCTACGTGCAGCGGTGAGTGCTGGCATTGAAAGTGGGGAAGGTCTGGCAGCAGGTGAAGTGTTCGGAAAGTTAAAACATAAATATCAGCGGATGAACACAAACGGACAGGAATAATGAGGTTAAGTATATCGCCACTGGCGGCGCAGGATATTGAGGAGATAGGCGATTATATCGCGCAGGATAACCCGGTTAGGGCAGTTAGCTTTATGGAGGAACTTTATCAGCAATGCTGCCAGATAAGTGAAGCGCCGCAGATTTACCGGCAACGCAGGGAATTGGGTGAAAGCATAAGAAGCTGTACCTACGGGAAATACCTTATCCTGTTTTCAAGCTCAAGAAACCAGACCCGAATACAAAGAGTGTTATATGGTTCAAGAGATATAACTTTATTACTTTGACAGTCGGAACATACAGGCTAGATGTCACAATGTTGCTGGGTAGGTAACAGGTAAATAACCTGTTACCTATAAGGTCGCCGGAGTGAGGTGCAGGGCAAGTTTATTACCAACCTTCCCACCTTCTATTAAAAGCATGATGACATCGGAATGTGCCCGATGATACGATAGGCATCTCAATAGTGGTCTGAACCTGTATCAGTATGCACTGGATTCGGTGACGTAGATTAAATTGCCATTTTATACTGTCTCAACTATCCAGGGTAAATATCAGGGAGCTTTTGATATTCTGTTTCAATGTTGATTCAGGCGCTAAACGCATGGACAGATCTCGTTTCAGTCGAGGGAAAAAACGCGCCTCCTGCTCAATATCACTCATCGATCTTGAGGCATTGACCATCATTTCTGCTCTTGGGATGCGTGTTTTTTCATAAAAACGCAACGCAGCTATAGGATCCGCTTTCTGCATGATAGCGTGAGCCAGAACGGCTGCATCCTCCATTGCCATTCCGGCGCCTTGCCCTAAGCTGGCCAGCATCGGGTGCGCGGCATCGCCTAATAATGTAATGCGGTTTTTTCCCCAATGTGGAGAAAAAGGACGATCCTGAGCGGGAACGGTGATAATGTCTGTTGAAGGCGTTTTTAAGATGATATCTGAGACAATATTTGGCCAGCCCTGGTAGAAACCTGCAACGTCTTGGTTGGAGCCTTGCCATGTTCGCGCCTGTTTGTCTTTCATATTGGCCGTTCCCCACCAATAGATTTCTCCCCCGCCAATGTCAATTAAACCAATCCGTTTACCGGCTCCCCAATAATGCACGATATAACCTGGCGTAATTTGCTGGTGCCGGTAACGAGTGATAGCCAGCCAGCAAATATAATCAGCAGGGCGGGTAGGTTCCGAACCATGAATTAGATTTCGTACGGTAGAGTAAATGCCATCGGCACCAATGAGTATGTCTCCCTGGGCTTCACGGCCATCAGCAAACTTCACAGACACACCAGTGGCAGATTGATTAATTTCAACCGTCTTAGCAGACGTTTTTACTTCAATATCAGGTAACTGTTGCAATAGTGCCTGTTGTAGTGCCTTTCGTGAGATACATACGCTGGCAGCGCCGTTTTCTGCGGAAACCTCTGCCAGAGGTAGTCGCCTTAATAAACGATCGCCAGCGGTACGTATTTCAAAGGTTTTGACAGGAGCACCGAAGTGCTCCAAATTAAGATTGACGCCGAGGGCGCCAAGCGCAACTGAGGCATTAGACATCACTGATAACCCAGAACCACTTGTCCTCAGCTCTGGTGCTTGTTCGTAGATCTCAATGGTGCAACCGATGTGTTGCAGAGCGACGGCGGTCGTCAACCCACCAATTCCTGCACCTATGATAATGACTTTCAAAGGTTTGTTCATTTTATGCTCTTAATTGATGTTGCGGTTAGATGAGGAGGAGATACGCATCTCATTTAAAATCACTTTTGCTACCTCGGCAACGTAGGGTTCTTCCATTATTTCCAGATGATCGCCAGGGATATCAATGACAGTTAACTTACCTGTAGTTTTATTACCCCAGCCATTTTTAGGATCACGATATTCACTGCGAACAGCGTCATGCATCGAACGTAATACGTTTGGTAAAGGCCGGGTTGCATGCAACAGTGTCATATCAACATCGGCAATATTTTGAGTTGAATAATCTGCTGCAGCCTGCCAGTTAGTCTTGTAGACTTCAAACAGTCGCTGCACCACAGCTCTTGAGCTCGCTTGTGGAATGGCTCCGGTCGCGATGGCGTGTTCGGTAATGTATTCAAAACGTTCCTGTAAGGTGGTGATGTATTCAGGAACAATTTGTTCAGGTAAATCCGCCCCTTGGTTAAGCCATAACAGTTCCCAGAAGAACCAATTCAACAAGGCATCATCATCTGTTTTCCAGCGTGATTGTGCATTCAGCGTCATCGTATCCAGTACAAATAGATTAGCTGTTTTTTCGCCTGACTCTTTCAGTTGCCGGGCCATTTCAAAAGCGACAAAGCCGCCGTATGACCAGCCGCCGAGTGAATAGGGTCCTTGTGGCTGTACCTGGCGGATAGCTTGAATATAATTAGCTGCCTGCTGTTGTACCGTGGCGAGAGGTGTTGATCCCGCGTCAACACCATGAGCCTGCAATGCATAAAATGGCTGGTCAGCTGGAAAGTGCTTCACTAAACGCAGGTAAGACAGAATGTTACCGCCCATGGGATGGACAAAGAATAGCGGGCGGTGTTTACCGGTGGTACGCATCGGCACCAGTGGGCTAAAGTGCGCTTGTGCATCACTGTGGCGAACCCGCAGCGCCAACTGAGCAATTGTTGGATCACTGATAAATACCGATAGCGGGATATTGACGCCAAAATGTTTCTCAACCAGTACCACCAAACGCATGGCTGTCAGAGAGGTTCCTCCCATATCGAACAGATTCTGATGTACAGAAATTGATGAGATCTTTAATAAATCGGCGGTCAGTTCGCATAATATACGCTCATAGCTATCGTCAGGTTTCCCATTATGACTGTCGATATGTTGCCGGGTGATAGCGGTTTGGCTTAATTTACGGTCATCCCTTTTGCCACTCGGTGTTTTAGGCAGGGAATCCAACCATTCGATATGGCTGGGGATCATATATTGCGGCAGAGTGGCAAGCAGATGCTCAGATACCTTATCAACTATACTGTCACTCTTTTCTCCCACCAGAAATGCTACTAGGAAACGGTCATTGGTGTTACGTTGCTGAACAACAACGGCGACGTCTTTGATGAATTTATCTGCACCTGGTGTACTGGCAATAGCGAGTTCCACTTCGGCCGGCTCGACCCGGTAACCACGAACCTTAACTTGGGAGTCTTTACGTCCTAGGCACAATATCACGCCATTATTCAATTTGATGCCCAGATCGCCGGTACGATACCATTTCGCCGGGGGGTTTGTGAGTGTGATAAAACGTTCAGCACTCAGTTCCGGTTGATTGTAATATCCCAGGGCTAATAAGGGGCCACTGACATAAATCTCGCCGCGTACTCCAGGTAAAACTTCCTGTAATTTGTCATCCAGGATCAATACGTTAGCATTGTCAATTGAGGTTCCGATAGGTGGCAATGCCGGGAAAGTTTCAGTATTGCCGTTCATGGTAAATGAGGTAATAACGTGTGTTTCCGTTGGTCCGTACTGGTTTTCAAGGAGCCCATCTTCGAGTTTGCCAATGAACTTCCTGATTTCATCCGTAACCCGTAACTGCTCTCCTGATGAAATCACCACTTTTAGCTTTTCAGGGTAAATATTCAATGTATCCGCTGTTTCTGCCAATTGTTGCAGGGCAACATAAGGCAGATAAATGCGCTCGATTTGGTGCTGATGAAGCAATCGGAGCAGGTTAGTCGGATCTTTGCGCTGCTCATCGCTGACAAGATGTAATGTTCCGCCCGAGGCTAATGTGGAGAAAATTTCCTGGAACGAAACATCAAAACTCAGTGGCGCATATTGCAATGTCGATGATGCCCGGATTCCACTGGCTGTTGCGTTTTGCCATTTTACTAAATTAGCCAGACTTCGATGCGGCATGGCAACGCCTTTTGGTGTACCGGTAGAGCCGGAAGTGAAGAGTAAATAGGCTATCTGTTCAGGAGCAATAGTAACGGCAGTAGGTTGTATTAATGAGTCTGGCCCTTGAAGCAGCTTATTCACATCAATTAATGGAGTAGAGGAAAGTAGAGGGCTTGCTGGCTGCTGTTCTGTATTGGTGATAATGATCAATGGTTTTACCTGCCCAATCATTGCTTCAATACGTTGGGCTGGATAACTTAAATCCAGCGGTAAACAGATCCCTCCTGCACGTAATACACCGATCAATGTTGCAATCAATTCCGGCGAACGTTTCAGCGCAATTCCTATTGGTGTTTCTGCGCGAACGCCTTGTTTTACTAAAGCATCAGCGATAAGTGCTGATTTATGCCAAAGTTCATCAAATCGCCATTTTTCATCACCATATTTCAGCGCGATTGCCGACTTATGCTGGCTGACAGCCCAACTGATCGCATCAATAACCGATGTGAAAGTTGAAGAAGGAGTAATAGCATGAGTGGGTACTTTGGGTATTGTGCTAAGTGAGGCTTTTTCGTCACTCCGGCTGACAATATTTCTGAGAATGGTTAAGTAGGCATCAATAAACATATCAGCCTGAACGGATGAGAACACCGTACCATCAAAGTCACAGCGTAATACGTTACGGCTGGTAGCAAAATCCGTCATAACGTTGACCAGGATTTCAAAGTTGGTTTCTTCCCAGGGCGTGAATGAAATCAAACGCAAATCGGGAGAATTAAAGACTTCTGCTAACGCATGGAAATAGACATAGTTAAAAGCGGTGCTGATTTTTGCTCCATCACCCGCAGCTTGCTGGATAGCATTCAGAGGGTATTTTCTATGTGGTGAATGGCGTTGCTCTGTGATAAAGACGTCATTGACACATTCTATCCAGGTTTTACCTGTTGCTGAAAAACGAACCGGTAATGTATTAAGGAATAATCCCAATAAATATTCTGAGTTCTGTACCTCAGGCCGGCTATGAGTAATCAAGCCTGTTGCAATTTCATCCTGTTCAGCAAATAAGGCAATTGTGGCACAGTGCGCGGCGAAAAATACGGATTTAGTTGATACACGTTTTTGTTGTACCCAGTTTTTTAGCCGTTCTTCTATATCATCAGGTATTGATACTGATTTCGATATCAAAACTTCATCAGATGGAACATCATAGAGTCTATAGCCTGTGACCTGTGTTCGGGATAATCCGGAAAGTTCATTCTGCCAATAGATTTTGTCCTCTATGGATGTCAACGATAGTCGCTCATTCCGCACAGATAATGCGGGTGACGGCAGACGGATATCAGTAATACCATTTCCATCACTATCAATATAGTGATGCAGTAATTCGCGTATCAGATTAGCCACACTGCTGCCATCCAGGATTGCATGGTGAAAACTCAGAATGAGTTCAAGCGCTTCTGCTGTTTTAAATAATCTGATGTTAAATAGTGGGGTACGATCGAAGAGATAATGATGGCGTGTCTGCTGATGTATATATTGGATAATTTGATATTCAGCGCAGACAATATCAATTTCACTGAGATCAGTAATTGCAACGACTGAGTCAATATCAATAGATTCACTCACAATTTGCAGAGGTTCTTTAAAATCAGCCAGATTAAAATGTGAACGCAGGGCTGGGTGTCTTTGAATCAATATTGCCGCACTTTTCCTGAAGTGATTGGGTTCCCACTTAGCTTGAAGGGTATAGCGGAAAACATCTTTGTATTTTGCTGAATCATTGGCCTGCTGGCTATGATAGATCAAACCCAGTTGTAGTTGTGTCGCCGGATAAGCATCTGCAAAACCAGATAATCTGGCCTTTTCAGCTTCATCAATCAGGGCAAATGGCAACAGATCCGACGTGTCTGCGATAGGTTGTGAGAGTTCAACCTGATGGCTCAACTCAGAAATGGTCAGGTATTGCGTTAACTGCGACAGAGTGACTTTGATACCTGCTTTTTCAGCTTCGGAACGGATTTTCAGCATCAGGATTGAATCACCACCGATAGCGTAGAAACTATCCTTGATACCAACATTGCTGATATTCAGAACGCTTTGCCATATTTTAACCAGGATTTTTTCAAGTTCGGTCGAGGGCATATGTGCCGCCTCAAGAACTTTATCCTGCGTTAGCTGACTCAGCGCATTGCGATCCGCCTTACCATTCGGCGTCAGCGGAATAAAGGGTACAGCAATAAATTTTGCGGGTACCATAAATTCAGGTAAGGAGTCTAACAGGCGGTCACGCAGCGTATCAGCGGTGTAATTTTTACTGGCGACATAATAGGCGCAAAGATAGGTGCCACGTTGTTCATCATGCTCAGGCAGGACTTCTGCACTGGTAATGCCTGGCATTCTCTCCAGCGTGTTCTGGATTTCGCCCAGTTCGATCCTGTTTCCGCGGATCTTCACCTGATTATCAATACGTCCAAGATATTCGATGCTGCCATCAGGCAACCATCTGGCCAGGTCCCCGGTGCGGTACCAACGCACTGTTGTTGCTAAACCGGATATATCACGGGTAAACTTCTCATCAGTTAATTCAGGCTTGTTAAGATATCCACGAGCCAGGCCCACGCCACCAATTTGCAGTTCCCCTGCTACACCAATCGGCTGCCGGGTGTTGTGAAGTGACATAATACGCAGTGCGGTATTATTGATAGGATAACCAATTGGCACTCGGGTAATGTCTTCTGTTGAATTAGGAAAGATCTCATAATAGGAAACATCGACTGTTGCTTCGGTTGGCCCGTACAGATTAACTAATAACGGCATGTTTTTGCCAAACTGCGTAAATATCCTCCTGAATTGATTTACCCGGGCGGGGGATAATGCTTCGCCACTGGTGAAAATTCTGCGCAAACTGCCGATCTGAGTAATCAACTCCGGTTGCATTTCCAGTGCATTAAGGAAAGGAAACAGCATCGAAGGAACAAAATGAACTGTCGTTACATCATGTTCTTTAATCGCTTTAATGATCTCTAAAGGATCTTTTTGTGCTCCGGGCGGCAGCAAAGCGACAGAAGCGCCAGTCATTGACCACCAGAAGAGTTCCCATATGGAAACGTCAAATGAGATGGGTGTTTTTTGTAAAATAACATCGGTTTCATTTAACGGATATTTTTCCTGCATCCATTCCAGCCGGTTAACAACTGATCTGTGTTCAATCATCACTCCTTTCGGCCACCCGGTGGAACCTGAGGTATAAATGATATAAGCCAATGAATTGGGGTCAGAACGGTTAAGTAACGGTAATGTTACGGTATCAGATGAATACCGGCTGTTTAGCACTCGATAGTGTTTAGCAAGTGTTTCATTGATTGGGTGTTCTGTCAGAATAACGGAAACGCCGCTGTCTTGCAGAATATACTCTATTCTTTCAGCAGGATAAGAAATATCAATGGGCAGGTAAGTTGCTCCCACTTTCAGAGTAGCAAAAATGGAAGCCAGCATTTCCTCGCTACGTTCCATTATAACGGCAACAACATCTCCGGATTGCACACCATGCCCGACCAACATGGATGCGATACGATCGGTATGCGCTTGTAATTGTTGATAGCTCCAGGATTGTGGCGCATGTTTTGCCGACTTAATGGCAATTGCCCCAGGATGTAAAGCAGTCTGTTTTTCAAATAAGGTAGAAATGGTTTCTCTGTCAGAGAAAGAGATGTTTGGCCCCTGTTCAAAGGTTTGCAGTTGTTGTTGCTCCTCTGTCGGAGAGATATCAATATGTGAAACCCAACTGTCGGGTGCTGTGATGATTTGTAAAATTATTTGTGAGAGTGATGCGGTAAATTGTTCAAATGAATAGTCAGTATTGAAAACATCAGCGGCACCCCAGAAATTGATAGCGACATCATTGTTATCACCATTGGTAATCATATAAATGTCTAAAACATCTGTTTCATGACCATTGGCACAAGCATTTGAATAGTATTCAATTTTTTCGAACGCAGGAATTTTCTGTAACTGAAGATAGGAAACTGTGACATCAAATAGCTGGCGGGAAATATTGCTGGCCTTATTACGTGTTTTTAGCAGTTGGCTCAGAGGAACATGTTCATATCGTTTCAGAAATTTAATTTTTTCCTTAATTTGCTGTGCTAATTCCCGCAAGCTCATCTCGGAGTCAACTGTTACGGAAATTGGCAGCGTATTGGCCCATTCACCAGTGATATTGATATTACTTTGCTGACGGTTAAATAGTGGGATGCCGATAGTGATATGAGAATTGTTGTGTATCCGTGATAATAAAATAGCAAGTGCCGTGGTCATAACAACAAGAGGGGATATTCCAGTTGATAATGCACTTTCAACCTGAGAACAGGTTAATGTCATCTGTTGTTTTATAAATTGGGTATTTTTGGCTGACTTCTTACGGGTAAATAAAATGGGTTCAATTCCCTCGATAGTTTTCGCCAGCGCAGAGACATCATTCACTATGGAATGGTGTTTTAGATGTTCTAGCGACCGGGTAATAGCTGCCAGATACTCTTTTTGCGTGTTAACATATTCAGGGAAGGGTTCTGGACTTTGATATTGCTGGAGAATTTTTGTGCTGATTAAATTCATTCCCCAGCCATCGCAAACAATATGATGGGTACGTAACAAAAGGGCAACATAATTAGCCTGGTTCGGGGTAACAATGGCGACTTCTAACAGAGGAACATCGGTTAAACTGAAAACTTTAGCCGGCCATGCCAAAATAAAGTCTTCACCAGTTTGAGATTGTGATTGTAAATATTCGCTGTTGATTATCTCGACTTTAACCTCAGCCATACAATGATTGATACGCTGGGTTAATAACTCATTTTCTTCTAAAATTTGTATTTTGCCGATGATTTCCTGATTAAGAACATTATTTGCCGCCATAACGAGCTTATCAAGATTAATATCCCCGGAAAGGTACCGTATCTGTGCCAAAGTGTATTGAGCGCTTTGTGGGTTGCGCTGATTTTCAAAAAAGATATCTTGTTGATATGGAGTAAGAGATATTACTTTTTGTAATTGTTTCATATCGTAACCCTTGAAGACGAAAAAGAACACTCTATGTCATTGCGATGATGTCGACTTTTCATTGTCAAGCAAAAAATGACATAACAAATTGATTTATAATGAAAATAATCATGTTTTTGATTCTAATTGTGTGATCCATTTATTATTTTTCATATTTATTGATAATAGACATAATTTATCATCTGCGACATAAAATATAAATTATATTTAAGTTTTTAACCACTAAAGAGTAAAGTTTTCGCTGCGAAAATTGTGAATTAATAAATTCTTCCCATTTTGCAAGGTTAGCGCATGAGCTACATTTAGGGAGCAAGATCATCGTCGTTCCTTTAGCCATTGCCAGCGAAAAAGTGAGTAGCTATTCAGTTGCCTGGGTAAATTTATTTGTATCAGCGTTGAAGAATTGTATTGGTTGCATGACAGAAAATGTGACGTACTTCCTACTTTACTGATAATGAAAAACAGGCCAGAGGGTTCAATTGGAGAAAAAGCGAACTAAATTGTTTATTATAGTAAGAAAAGATTAAGAAAAACCTATCCGGGTAGTTTCTTGTCCAAATATTGGGATGTATTGAAAATGGTTGGTCCAGATCCTCGTCAGGAAGGAAAAGTTTACGCTGGTGCGTGGATCAGATGGGAAGATGATATGAAACGGAAAGCATTATTCGTTTAGCCTGCCTGATGAATTTGATTCAGGTAGCTGGTGGATTTCGGTTAATTCTCCGGTAGCCAGAATACTGATGAGTAAACCAACAGGTGACGAAATTATCGTAAAAATCAATATATAACAGTCAGTTACAGGATTTTGGCAGTCAGTGGTTTACCACTGAATTAATCATTCAGATTAATAACGTACGAAAATAAGTCCTATAGAAATTATCTTAAAATATATATATCTGGCTTCTATCTTTGGTTTAATCTTCTTCATAATGATAAATTTAGCAAAGCATGTAGTATTTATTTGGAGTTCAATAATGCAAGAAGGTAACAAAATCCTTGTGGTGGATGATGACATGCGCTTACGAACGTTATTAGAGCGTTATCTGACAGAACAAGGTTTTCAGGTACGTAGTGCTGCTAATGCGGAGCAGATGGACCGCTTATTGACACGGGAATCTGTTAGCTTAATTGTATTGGATCTAATGTTACCTGGGGAAGATGGGCTTTCTGTTTGCCAAAGACTGAGAAAACAAAATAATCCGGTGCCGATTATTATGGTGACGGCAAGAGGGGAAGAAGTAGACCGTATTGTCGGGTTGGAGATCGGCGCTGATGATTATATTCCTAAGCCATTTAATCCTCGTGAGTTATTGGCGCGTATCCGGGCGGTATTACGTCGTCAGGCGAATAAGTTACTGGGCATACCCGCTGAGGATGATGCAATTATTAATTTTGGTAAGTTCAGTCTTAATCTAAGCACCCGGGAAATGTTTCAGGGAGATGAACATATGGTACTGACTAGTGGTGAGTTTGCCATATTGAAAGTACTGGTTTCTTATCCTGGTGTACCGCTGTCCCGTAATAAGCTGATGGGTTTAGCCCTCGGCCGGGAATACAGCACTATGAAGCGATCTATTGATGTTTTGGTTTCACGTCTGCGCCGTGTGATTGAAGAAGATCCTGCACACCCGCGCTATATCCAGACCATCTGGGGGCTGGGTTATGTCTTTGTGCCTGATGGAAGCCGTGTATGAAGCGATTGCGATTCTCCTCTCGCAGCACTTTTACCCGTACTTTATTCCTGGTCATGGCTATGCTGTTTATCAGTCTGGTAACCAGTTACCTGATCGTTGTGAATTTCGTTATCATGCCAAGCTTGCAGCAGTTCAATAAAGTGTTAGCGTATGAAATTCGTACTTTAATGGCTGAAAGATTGAATCTGGAGGACGGAATCTCACCGGTAGTACGCCAGGAGATTTATCAGGAGCTGGGTATTACGCTGTATTCTGAGTCTGATGCGGAGACACAAGGTTTACGCTGGGCCAAGCATTATGATTTCCTGAGTGAGAAGATGAGTCAATACCTTGATGGCAAAGCTGATCTGCGTCTGGAGATAAACAAAGAGAGCCCTATACTTTGGCTTAATTCTTATTTGGCTCCCGATATTTGGGTCAGGGTTCCTTTGACTGAGATCGAGCAAAATCAATTCTCACCCATTTTCCGTTATACATTGGCAATTTTATTACTGACGTTTGGTTGTATCTGGCTTTATATCCGTTTTCAGAACCGGCCTTTGCTGGAAATGGAGTATGCTGCCAGACAGACAGGTAAAGGTATTATGATGCCTACGGTACGGGAAGCGGGTTCGCCGGAAGTTCGCGCTTCTATTCGTGCATTTAACCAAATGTCCGCAGGAATAAAGTTATTGGAAAGTGACCGGACGATATTAATTGCCGGGGTAAGCCATGATTTGCGTACTCCACTGACACGTATCCGGTTGGCAACAGAAATGATGAGCAAGGAAGATGCTTATTTGTCTGAATCTATCAATAAAGATATTGAAGAATGTAATGCCATTATTGCGCAATTTATTGATTATCTCCGTACCGGGCAGGAAATGCCAATGGAATTCTGTGAACTTAATTCTATTCTCAAAGAGGTTATTTCCGCGGAGAATGGCTATGAGCAGGATATTGAAAATAATCTGTCTCTTCCCCCAATAACCGTTAACGCGAATCCGATTTCTATTAAACGGGCATTGGCTAATATGCTGGTTAATGCCAATCGTTATGGTAATGGTTGGATTAGAGTCAGTAGTGGTCAGACTCATGAATTTGCCTGGTTTCAGGTGGAGGATGATGGAGCAGGAATTAAACAGGAAGATTTGCCGCGGTTATTTCAGCCATTTGTTCGGGGTGAAAGAGCTCGCAGCAACAGTGGAACAGGGTTAGGTCTGGCTATTGTTCAGCGGATTATTGATGCTCATGACGGGAAAATTGAAATTGGTACCAGCCCCAGAGGAGGATTATCTATCCGTGCCTGTATTCCTGTTGTGGAAGATAATTTTTGATGGCCTGAGAGGATAATCTCCGGCTTTAATTTCATGGCCTGTGGAGATGACAGTTTTATGTCAGCGTCAAACTGAGTTTGCATTGCGCTGTCATAAAAATGTCATAATTAAGACATTTTGCTGTAACTAAACTGACCTATTTTCCCTTCTGCACCTTGTTTAATCTGACGAACACATTTCTTTGTTGATTCTCAATGTCCCATTAGGAGGGATTATGAAACTGATGCGTATCACTGTAACCGGCATAATGGCAGCGACGTTTTCTTTGATAACCTTGCCGGTATTCGCTGCTTCCAGCTTGACGGGGGCAGGTGCGACATTTCCCGCTCCGGTGTATGCCAAGTGGGCAGATTCTTATCAAAAAGAGACAGGTAATAAAGTCAATTATCAAGGCATCGGTTCATCTGGTGGCGTAAAGCAAATTCTGGCAAATACCGTTGATTTCGGTGCTTCCGATGCGCCTTTATCCGATGAAAAATTAGCGGCTGATGGTTTGTTTCAATTCCCGACGGTCATCGGCGGGGTCGTACTGGCGGTTAATATCCCTGGTATTAAATCCGGTGAATTAACACTGGATGGTAAAACGTTGGGTGATATTTATTTAGGTAAAGTGAAAAAGTGGAATGATCCTGCGATTACTAAATTGAATCCGGGGATGAAACTGCCGGAGCAGGATATTGCGGTGGTACGTCGTGCGGATGGCTCCGGCACCTCTTTTGTGTTTACCAGTTATCTCTCTAAAGTGAATAGCGAGTGGAAAGAAAAAGTCGGTGCAGGTTCCACGGTAAGCTGGCCTGTTGGTTTAGGTGGTAAAGGCAATGATGGCATTGCTGCATTCGTTCAGCGCCTGACGGGTTCCATTGGTTATGTTGAATATGCCTACGCTAAACAGAATCATTTGGCTTATACCAAACTGGTCTCTGCTGATGGCAATGTTGTCAGCCCGACAGAAGAGAGTTTCAGCGCCGCAGCGAAGAAAGCAGCATGGCACAAAACGTTTGCTCAGGATTTGACACACCAGCAAGGTGAAAACGCGTGGCCGATTACTTCCACTACATTTATTCTGGTTCACAAACAGCAAAAAGACGCCGCCAAGGGGGCAGAAATACTGAAATTCTTTGACTGGGCTTACGAGAAAGGCAGTAAACAAGCGAATGATCTGGATTATGCAACCCTGCCAAAAGAAGTGGTTGAGCAAGTTCGTGCGGCTTGGAAAACCCATGTGAAGGATAGCAGCGGTAAAATTCTGTATTAAATCGTGTTGATGGCAACGGTTTGAAGTATCGATTAAGTTTGTAGTTTTGATTTCTCCCCCGTTAAAGGGGGAGTTAACCCAGATGAGAATAAGCTCTATGGCCGAACAGAAAACGGCAATAAAAGCACCCAGTAAAAACGGCGATATTATTTTCAGCGCACTAGTTCGGCTAGCTGCGCTGATGACTTTGTTTTTGCTGGGAGGCATCATTATCTCGTTGATTATTGCCTCCTGGCCTAGTATCCAGCAGTTCGGCATCTCTTTCCTCTGGCATAAAGAGTGGGATGCCCCGGCAGAACAATTTGGTGCATTGGTGCCTATTTACGGTACGTTGGTCACTTCGTTGATTGCTTTGATCATTGCGGTGCCTGTCAGTTTCGGGATTGCATTGTTCCTGACGGAACTGGCGCCTAATTGGCTGAAACGCCCGCTTGGTGTAGCAGTTGAGTTGCTGGCTGCAATTCCCAGTATTGTCTATGGCATGTGGGGGTTGTTTGTGTTTGCGCCGCTGTTTGCCACCTATTTTCAGCAGCCAGTCGGCAATGTCCTTTCCGGTATGCCAATTGTGGGTGAACTGTTCTCCGGTCCTGCCTTTGGTATCGGCATTTTGGCGGCAGGCGTCATTCTCGCTATCATGATTATCCCTTATATTGCCTCGGTTATGCGTGATGTGTTCGAACAAACGCCGGTCATGATGAAAGAATCCGCTTATGGTATTGGCTGTACTACCTGGGAAGTTATCTGGCACATTGTGTTGCCTTACACCCGCAATGGCGTAATTGGTGGTGTCATGCTGGGCCTTGGCCGTGCGCTGGGGGAGACAATGGCAGTGACTTTTATCATCGGTAATACTTACCAGCTCGACAGTTTCTCACTGTTTATGCCGGGCAACAGTATTACTTCTGCGCTGGCGAACGAATTTGCTGAAGCTGAATCTGGCTTATATACCTCAGCATTGATGGAACTTGGTCTGGTTCTGTTTGTGATCACCTTTATTGTGCTGGCGTTGTCAAAATTAATGATCATGCGTCTGGCGAAGAATGAGGGGCGTTGATATGGCAACAATGGATGGACAAAAGCCTGTTGATGAAAATGCACGCAGTCGTAAGCAGGCATGGCGCCGTCAGAAAAACTGGCTCGCTCTGCTGTTATCAATGGCAACCATGTTGTTTGGTTTGTTCTGGCTGGTGTGGATTCTGTTCTCCACAGTCACCAAGGGCCTTGATGGTATGTCGCTGGCGTTGTTCACGGAAATGACACCGCCACCGAATACCGAAGGTGGTGGCCTGGCAAATGCCATTGTTGGTAGTGGCTTGTTGATTTTATGGGCGACGATTATCGGTACTCCATTGGGGATCATGGCGGGTATCTATTTGGCCGAGTATGGCCGCCGTTCATGGTTGGCAGAGGTGATCCGTTTTATCAACGATATCTTGCTGTCAGCGCCTTCTATTGTCGTCGGCTTGTTTGTTTACACTGTCGTTGTAACGAAAATGCAGCACTTTTCCGGTTGGGCTGGTGTGATTGCCTTAGCGTTGTTGCAAGTGCCGATTGTCATCAGAACCACTGAAAACATGTTGAAACTGGTTCCTGATAGCTTACGTGAAGCCGCCTATGCCTTGGGAACGCCTAAATGGAAGATGATTTCGGCCATCACGCTGAAAGCCTCGGTATCCGGCATTATCACCGGTGTGTTGCTGGCAATTGCCCGAATTGCTGGGGAAACAGCGCCGTTGCTGTTCACCTCTCTTTCAAATCAGTTCTGGAGTACTGATTTGAGCCAGCCAATTGCCAACTTGCCGGTCACTATTTTTAAATTTGCGATGAGTCCATTTTCCGAATGGCAACAACTGGCGTGGGCAGGCGTATTATTGATAACCCTGTGTGTATTGCTGATTAACATTGTAGCGCGTGTGCTGTTTGCCAAGAAAAAGCACTGACTGATATTTTCAACAGAGAGAAGTAAATGAACATGGCTAATGATATCGCTGGCAGTAAAATTCAGGTACGTGATCTGAACTTTTATTACGGCAAATTTCACGCGCTGAAAAACATTACGTTGAATATTGCAAAGAATAAAGTAACGGCTTTTATCGGTCCGTCTGGCTGCGGTAAATCTACGTTGCTACGGACTTTCAATAAAATGTATGAATTGTATGGAGAGCAGCGGGTAGAGGGAGAAATTTTGCTGGATGGCAATAATATCCTGACGGATAAACAGGATGTGGCGTTGCTGCGTGCCAAAGTGGGAATGGTATTCCAGAAGCCGACCCCATTCCCGATGTCTATTTATGACAATATCGCTTTTGGTGTCCGTCTGTTTGAGAAACTCTCAAGAGCAGAAATGGATGAACGTATTCAGTGGGCTTTGACCAAAGCCGCATTGTGGAATGAAACCAGGGATAAATTGCATCAAAGCGGATACAGTCTGTCTGGTGGTCAGCAGCAGCGTTTATGTATTGCCCGCGGCATTGCGATCCGTCCGGACGTTCTATTATTGGATGAGCCTTGCTCCGCACTTGACCCAATTTCTACCGGTCGTATTGAGGAGCTGATCAGCGAATTGAAGTCTGAATATACCGTGGTAATTGTGACTCACAATATGCAGCAGGCCGCGCGTTGTTCAGATCATACCGCGTTCATGTACCTTGGTGAATTGATTGAATTTAGTGATACAGACACATTGTTTACCACACCAAAGATGAAACAAACTGAAGACTATATTACCGGTCGTTATGGTTGATTACGGGGCGTAACATGGACAATCTGAATCTCAATAAACATATCTCAGGTCAGTTTAATGCTGAACTGGAGCATATCCGTACTGAACTGATGGTGATGGGCGGGCTGGTGGAGGAACAACTCTCCAAAGCGATTACCTCAATGCATAATCAGGATGCGGAACTGGCGCGTGAAGTGATTGAGGACGATCATAAAGTCAATATGATGGAAGTTGCTATTGATGAAGCATGTGTTCGTATCATTGCCAAGCGCCAGCCGACGGCCAGTGATCTGCGGCTGATTATGTCAATCTCGAAAACCATTGCTGAACTGGAAAGAATCGGAGATGTGGCAAAGAAAATTTGCCAGACGGCACTTGAGAAATTTTCACATCAGCATCAGTCACTGTTGGTGAGTTTGGAATCGCTTGGCTGCCATACCATCCAGATGCTGCATGATGTTTTAGATGCTTTTGCCCGCATGGATCTGGAAGAGGCTATTCGTATCTATCACGAAGATAAAAAGGTGGATAAAGAGTATGAAGGCATTGTCCGCCAACTGATGACTTATATGATGGAAGATCCCAGAACCATTCCAAGTGTGCTGACAGCTCTGCTTTGTGCGCGTTCTATTGAACGGATTGGCGACCGTTGCCAGAACATCTGTGAATTTATTTTCTACTTTGTCAAAGGACAAGATTTCCGACATGTCGGTGGTGATGAATTGGAAAGGTTGCTGACTAAAGATAACAAGTAACTCGCTGACAATGCTGGCATTTTTTGTCGGCATTGTTTTGCCTTATAATTCTTAATAGTTATAAATATAGTTTTTTATATTATTTCCTGCACTATAGTGAAATTGATAGCTTGTGGTGATTAATAAACATTTAATTACCGTCAGGAGTTTTCAATGAAATCCCGCGTTCTTGTCACGGCGTTGCTGGCTGGGTTAGCACTGGTTACTGGTGTTGCGAAGGCCGATAAACTGGATGATATTAAAAAAGCCGGCACAGTGCGGATCGCTGTTTTTGACAGTAATCCCCCGTTTGGTTTTATTGACCCGCAAACCAAAAAACTGGTGGGTTATGATGTGGATATCGCAAACGCGATTGCAAATGACCTTGGTGTTAAACTGGAACTGCGTCCGACTAACCCGGCAAACCGTTTACCTCTGTTGGCATCAAAGAAAATTGATCTGATTGCCGCCAACTTTACGGTAACGAATGAGCGTGCTAAACAAGTCGATTTTTCAATCCCTTATTTTGCCACTGGGCAAAAATTTATTGCCCGTAAAGGCGTTCTGAAATCTCCGGATGACATTAAAAACTTACGTATCGGTGCTGATAAGGGAACAGTACAGGAAATCACTCTGCGTGAGCATTATCCGACAGCAAAAGTCATCTCTTATGACGATACGCCTCTGGCATTTGCTGCGTTGCGTAACGGCAATGTACAAGCAATCACTCAGGATGACGCTAAATTGGTCGGCCTGCTGGCTAACGTACCGGCAGCACAAAAAGCGGAGTTTGAGATCTCTCCTTTCAGCATCACCCGTGAATATCAGGCTGTGGCTGCGGCAAAAGGGGAAGAGCGCTTGGTTGACGCGGTAAACCAAACACTGCTGAAGCTGGAAAAAGAGGGTGAAGCAGAGAAAATTTATAACCGTTGGTTTGGCCCGGAGACCAAATCGTCTCAGCCGCGAGGTGACTTTAAGTTTGCGCCTTTGGAGCAGCAAGCTAAGTCCTGATGAGTTACAAACCTTGGTAATCAGCCCCGCGCCTTGTGTTGCGGGGTTTTATCATTGGTAATGTTTGGTAATCGTAAGATATGTTTGAGTTATTTGTTACAGAACACGTGCTTGCTCCCCAATATCTGGCGTGGCTTTGGCAGGGCTTCCTTATTACGCTGTGGATATCCGCTTGTACCGTTGTGGCTTCCACATTGCTGGGCTTTGTTCTGGCTGCTGCCCGTGACAGCCAACTAAAAATTCTCCGTTGGCTGGTAACGGCTTACACCACCCTGTTTCGTAATACGCCTCTGCTGGTGCAACTGTTTTTCTGGTACTTTGCATCAGGGCAAATATTGCCGCAAGAGGTGATGTTATGGCTGAATACACCTCATGAGATCAATCTGTTAGGCCTATCATTGGCATGGCCTTCATTTGAATTTCTGGCTGGATTTATCGGTTTGACCCTCTATTCAGCCCCATTTGTTGCGGAAGAATTACGGGCAGGTATTCAGGGCGTAGGGCGTGGGCAGAAATATGCGGCTCATGCATTGGGGCTGACCGGCTGGCAGGCAATGCGTTATGTCGTACTGCCGCAGGCGTTGAAGATAGCAATGCCGCCATTACTGGGACAGTACATGAATATTGTGAAAAACTCGTCGCTGACCATGGCGATTGGTGTGGCTGAACTGTCATATGCTTCGCGTCAGGTGGAGACTGAAACACTGAGAACATTTGAAGCATTCGGTGTTGCGACGGTGTTGTATATTGCCACGATTGCGGTCATGGAAGGTTGGGGACAATGGCGTCAACAACAAGCTATAGCAAGAGGACATTAAAATGGATTTTTCAGTCATTGTAGAAAACTGGCGCTACCTACTGTTAGGAACCTTCCCTGATGGCCCCCTTGAAGGCGCGGCGTTGACATTGGTTATTAGCCTGATGGCTGGTGCGATTTCTATTGTATTGGGTACAGTTGCAGGTGTTGCTTTGGCAATGCTGAAAGGTTTCTGGGTTAACCTGTTAGCCGCAGTATTGGGCTTTTTCCGTGCAATTCCTGTCATTATGCTGATTTTCTGGACTTACTTTCTGCTGCCTGTGATGCTTGGCATGGAAATTCCTGAAATCACTACAGTGGTTTGTGCTCTGGCGTTGATCACCTCTGCTTATTTGGCTCATGGGGTGAAAGCGGGAATTATTGCGATTGGTGCGGGTCAGTGGCAGGCTGGGTTATCATTAGGTTTCAACCGTTGGCAGGTGCTTTGGTACATTGTTTTGCCACAGGCATTACGCATGATGGTGCCTTCCTTTATTAATCAGTGGATCGCTCTGATAAAAGACACTTCTCTGGCCTATATTGTTGGTGTGGCTGAACTTTCATTCCTGGCAACTCAGGTGAATAACCGCAGTATGGTTTATCCGACAGAAGTCTTTTTATTTGTCGCGTTGATTTATTTTGTGATGTGCCTGACGCTGGAATTGACAGCAAACTATATTGTTCGCCGTTTTTCTCTGCAACGCAGGAAAGTGTCTATTTTCCGTTTTTGGCGGAAGGAGAAATTAATTTTGGCTCCTCAGTGTTAATTCTTTCTTTATTTACGGCATAATCTCCTTATTTTAATTATAGGGGGATTTTTAATGTTAGTTTATTTTTTCTGATTTTATATTATGGAAATATATTTTCACCTTGAAATAAATAAGATTTCATAATTGTGCTACACCCATTTTTTGTCTTCCTGGCTTTTGCTGTGATGAAAACGATGCCAAAAAGGCATCAACATAATTCAGTAACTGCCACATAAATTGACAACAATGATTTCGCGTTATTGTCTCATGGAGCGATTGCCATAACCGTTCTATTTTATTTAGCCACGGTGAATAGACCGGTAAAAACAACAGGGTAAATTTTGGATGTCGTGCCAGCCAGTCCTTTACCTTCTGACTTTTATGAATACAGTAGTTATCTAAGATTAATGTGAGGGTTTCCGCATGGGGATATTGATGATTCAGTTCATCTAACATTTTGATAAATAAATCAGAATTCTTTTTTATTCCTTTAACATAGATGATTTGCTCTGTTTGGGCATTAAGGCAGCCCGCAAGGTAATGTTTTTCGTTTTTTCCCGGGGTGATAACCCGTTTTTGTTGTCCTTTGAAGCACCAGTCCGCGCCGATTTTCGGGTTTAAATCAATATCCACCTCATCTTCATAAAAAACGGGATGTTTTTCTGAAATGTTCGCTTTGGCTTCCGCGATCTTTGCCATTTTCTCATCGTATTCGGGATCAGGTTGTTTCACTGTGGGTGCCGCTCTACGCCAGACAATCCCCACCTGAGCAAAGTAACGATAAAGGACATTTTGCGTCAGAGAGAGGTTGAGTAATTCATTGAGGGTATGAGTCATGAGTTCAAGGCTCCAGCGAGAGCGGAGATAGCCTAACTTTTGGGGGGATTGCTGTAATAAGAAAAGTAAGAGGTTATAGAGTGGGGAGAGATCCCAGACAACAGGTCGGCCAACGGGTAAACTTTCGAGTCCTTCCAGCCCATATAATGTAAACCACTGAACCCAACGATTGACGGAAGAGCGTGCGGCATGAAGGGTCTTGGCGACATAAGTCACTGTCAATCCTTCATTGAGCATCAATAACGCCGTTAATCGACGGGAATAGTTCTTATCACGGGTTTTATGGATAAGTTTTCTCATTTTCTGGCATTCATCTTGAGGTATAGGTGCTAT
The DNA here is from genome assembly GCF_001010285.1 of Photorhabdus thracensis. GTDB lineage: Bacteria > Pseudomonadota > Gammaproteobacteria > Enterobacterales > Enterobacteriaceae > Photorhabdus > Photorhabdus temperata. Next base: position 2,124,643 of record NZ_CP011104.1, read on the forward strand.
GATAGGCATCACTCAGTCCGTGTTGGGGTTTGGGATTTTTCGCAATTGATCAGATCGCAAAAATCGGACTGAGTTCCCTCCAAGTGATCTATTATTTTGAAAAGTTATTTATAAATAAGTGGTTATATGAAAATAATAAAAAGTCGTTGGAATAATAGGATAAACAATCCTTTTAGATAATATGGCAGTGGTTAACTTATAAAATATTATAATAAATTCGGTATTTTATTATTGCTTGTTAGATTTACACCTTCTGGATTTACAGAAGCATTCGATATTTTAGTCGATTATTATTGATCATGATTAAAAACCTGTTTTAGGATTGTTTTTTATATTTCCTTAATAATCATAGTATTGTATAACTGATTGATTATTGGCGTACGGTCGCGATAAAAAAGAATGTCATGTTAAAACATGGGGTTTGTCAACAGTCTGAAAGCCCGCGAAGCGCTGAGGGATCCCCAGAAAATAGACAGGCATAGCGTTGTGTGATCTACTGATTGTTCCACCAAGTCAATAAGGTCACTGCTATGCCTGTACGTGAAGTATGTCATAACTTCTTTAAAGATGCTTTATCACCATTTCATAAATATCGTCAGAATGCATTAATCGATGCCACTATCGCTTTGATTAATGGTGCTTCTCTTACGTTAACCAGCATTGGGCGCTTTTTACCAGGAAACGCTCACGTCAAACATAAAATTAAACGTATTGACCGGCTACTCGGTAATGAAGCTCTTCATAGGGATCTTCCTGATATCTTTCGTAATATTATTGCTATGCTGACTGAGTCACTCTCATTGTGTGTCATTGCTGTTGATTGGAGTGGATATCCCTCACAAGAACATCATGTACTCCGTGCGAGTTTAATTTGTGATGGACGCTCAATTCCTTTGTTAAGTCAAATAGTTCCCTCATGTAAGACTTGAAAAATATGGTGAGCTTTGGTTTAAACGGCAAGCTTTAAAAGCAACTACAACCCCACAGTTTTTGGGGTTTGGTACATTATCAAAAGCAGAATATGCACGTTGCGATGGTTATTTTTATCTTCATAAAAGACCGAATAAAGGTAGAAAATTCAAAAAATCACGATATCGAATGGTGCGAAAATCTCAGGTCAAAGATGGGCGTTCGGCAGCAATGGAGCCTTGGCTTATTTTTACTAGTATGGATGATTTTAAACCTCGTCAGGTTATGAAAATTTACAGCCGAAGAATGCAAATAGAGCAAAATTTTAGGGATGAAAAGAGTGAACGTTTTGGATTGGGTCTTAGAGCAAGTTATAGCCACGGGGCTGGTCGTTTATCAGTATTGAGTCTGCTTGCTACACTGAGTTCGGTTGTACTTTGGCTGATTGGTTTTTATGCCGAAAATAAAGGAATACATCTTAATTATCAGGCAAATAGAATTAAATCAAGAAGAGTTATCTCTCATCTGACATTAGCAGAGAATGTCTTACGCCATTCCCCGCTAATATTATTTGAAATCGTACTTAATAAAACACTCAAATACCTCGCCAGAATCTACCAAAATATGGTTTTGATTTATTAGCGCTGATTTCTGGGGATCCCTCAGCGCGAAGCGGGCTTTTTACTTAGACGTGCTGTGTGCTGTTCTGGCGTAAACAGCCGCGTTAAACGGGATAACAGTAGGTCTAGCCTGATTGTTTGTGCTGAAAATGGTGTTTGTTGATGCACACTAAAGGCGTATGAAGTGTTGAAAGCCTGTTAAATCAGGCTTTCAAATTTCAGAGAAAACTACTGATATTTTTCCGGTGACACAAAACCTACGCAGATTGGTATTGGTTTCGTTTCAGGTTCAGGCTGGAAAAGAAACTCCTCAGTGCTGTTTATTTTCAGTTTGGGCCAGTCTTGTAAAATGCTGTGAAAATCTTCCTGTTCACAGGTTTTACCCTTTCCTCCGATCAAAATAGCGCCGTCACGTACAATATCGCTTGCTTTAACATGGCGGTTATAGACATTTGGCGCTTGCCCTTCCAACGTCCAGGGTTGGATCGTATCTGGTTGACTTGGTGCGTAGAAAGTTAGCCACTGATGTAAGTATTCGCCCCCGACATAATGCAATGGTGTTGAATAGAGCTGATGCCAGCGTTGATCCAATTGCCAGGAAAAATCTTTGATACCTTCAAATTCATGGCCGGCGCCACGGACATTAGCGGCCATAACAAAAACATATCCCATCAAAACCAATACTGCGGTGACTGCCAGTCCGCGTAGGGTACTGAGTAATGATTTTTGTGGAAAACGGGTGATAGAACCGACTAACAGCGCTGATGAAACAGACATAAAGGGCTGCAACCATTCAGTCATTCTTCCGCCCTCATTGAATGAGAACCAGCAATAGATAATCAGTAATGGCAACAGAATAACCATGTTTGCCAGTCGGACCGCTTGCTCTTTTGGCCAGCCAATACGGCCTCCAAGAGTGTAGATAATGATGCCAACAATAATCAGTGGATAAAACACGGATAATAACGATCTGGTCGTATGCAGATTAAAACCGCGATCAATCTGTGAATCTACCCATTTGAAAGCAGCAAAATCATTGTTCCACAGCCACCAAACGTTAGGCAGTACCAGCATAAACCAGATAGCCAGGGCGATATAGAGAGCTGGTTGGCGGTAACACTGACGAACTCTGGGTACAAACAATGTCAGTAGAAAAACCGAACCAACCAGTGCCAGGGAAGAGTATTTCCCCATCGTCGCCAACCCGGAACTGAGTGCAAATGCTATCCACCAGCGTGGATTGTCATATACCGCTCGTAGGAAGAACAGCATAGTCCACGGCCATAGCATAATCAGTAGATAATTATCGTTGTAAGGAATAATATCAAAGTTGATAATACCGGACAGGTTCAATGTCAGCATGGCAAGCCATGCCAGCTCTTTTTTCCCTGTCAGCCGGAACGCCAGATGCCATACACCCAGCATGCCAATAGCGATGGCGATAAAGTGTATGAGGTACCAGTAAAGACTTAATGAAATACCGCTTATATGGATAGCCGGCAGCATCATTGCGCCCACCAGCCACGGATTTTTAGGTGAGCCCCATTCTCCATTTTTACCCCAGTTCAATGCTTCGACGGCATCATAGGGGACAGTTGGATCAAATGAATAACCCACTATAATCCATAACAAAGCATAACTAATTACCCATAAATAGACGGGCTTGTAGGAAGAAGTATCAGAAAAAAGCATATCAATTCATCATTTATTGAAAGCCAAGATTAATAGAATATTCGCTGATGGTTAAACCAATCATGAATAATAAAGGACTTTAGCTAGATTTTTAAGAGAAAGAATTGTTTGTGGCGCTTTTCTATACGTGTGGTTTCTGCTAGATTCCGCCGCAGCAATACCCTGATAAACCAAACTGAGTAACGGGCTATGAACCAGTTAAAGAAAAAAGTACCGGCGAAAGCATCTGCTGGTAAACAGAAAAGAAAGAGCCGCGAAGAATTGAATGCGGAAGGGCGTGAGCGTAAGCGCCAGAAAAAGCACAGTGGTAATCCGGCAGGTAGCCGTCATAAGGAGCAAAGCAGCGACAAACATCAAGCAGGCAGGAAGCCGCGTAATCCACGTCTTGGCAGTAAAGAGCCCGTTCCACTGATTGTCGGAGAGAAACCGATGAAACCCGTAGTGGTCAAAGCTAAAGCTGAGACAAAACCACGTCTGTCACCGCAGGAAGAGCTGGCAATGCTGGAAAACGATGATCGTTTGGATGCATTGTTGGAGCGTCTGGAAAATGGCGAAAAACTGTCTGAAGAAGATAATGTTTATGTTGACGCCACACTGGATCGCATTGATGCCCTGATGGAAGAGTTGGGGATTGAGCTAGGTGAGGAAGAAGGCAAAGAAGAGAAGCCAGATGACATTATGCAACTGCTGAAAGGCAATTAATTTAATCCTCCATGGTTAAAGGCGGATTAACCCTGATAACCACACTGTTAGTATGTTATCTGTTGTGGTTATTGGGTAAACTATGGCGATTGTCGTGGCGTAAAACCCGGCTGCGCAGAGTCACCACCGCGCAACACATCAAACATCTGCAAGCATTGCGCTTTGGTAGACAGAAACATCGGAAGGAATAAGCATGTCTGAGCAAGCCATAGTTTGGGATCTGCCTTTGATCCAGAAATACAATTACTCCGGCCCCCGTTATACTTCATACCCTACGGCGCTGGAATTCAATCAACAGTATGATAACTCAGCATTTATGCAGGCGGCTGCCTGTTACCCTGAACGACCGCTTTCCCTCTACGTCCATATCCCGTTTTGCCATAAGCTCTGTTATTTCTGTGGTTGCAACAAACAGGTGACTCGCCAGAAGCATAAAGCAGATGAATATCTGCAACTGCTTGAATGTGAAATCTGTGAGCGTTCGAAACTGTTTTCTGGCCGTAACGTTAGCCAGATGCATTGGGGTGGTGGTACGCCAACCTATCTTGATAAAAACCAAATCAGTAAATTGATGGGAATGTTGCGTCACCATTTTAATTTTTTGCCGGATGCTGAAATTTCTATTGAAATCGATCCGCGTGAAATTGAACTGGATGTGATTAATCACCTGCGCAGTGAAGGTTTTAACCGTCTGAGCATGGGAGTGCAGGATTTTAATAAAGAAGTACAACGTCTGGTTAATCGAGAACAGGATGAAGATTTTATCTTTTCTTTGGTAGCACGTGCCCGTGAAACCGGTTTCAATTCCACCAGTATTGACCTGATTTATGGCTTGCCGAAACAGACACCTGAAAGTTTTGCTTTCACTTTGAAACGAGTATTAGCGTTATCACCGGACAGAATGAGTGTTTTCAATTATGCTCATTTACCGAATCTGTTTGCCGCCCAACGTAAAATCAAAGAGCATGATTTACCAAGCGCTGAACAAAAGTTAGATATTTTGCAGGAAACCATCGCAACACTGACGGGAAATGGTTACCAGTTTATTGGCATGGACCATTTTGCGCGCCCGGATGATGAATTGGCGGTAGCTCAGAGGGAAGGGAGGTTGCACCGCAATTTTCAGGGTTATACCACTCAGGAAGCGTGTGACCTGCTGGGAATGGGCGTTTCTGCTATTAGTATGTTGGGCGATAGCTATTCTCAGAACCAGAAAGAGTTAAAAACCTACTATGCGCAGGTTAAAAAACAGGGGTATGCCCTGTGGCGTGGTTTAACCCTGTCTCAGGATGATTGTATCCGTCGTGATGTGATTAAAGCGCTTATCTGTAATTTCCGGCTAAATTTTGCTGATATTGAGCAACAATATAATCTGAGGTTTACCAAGTACTTCGCAGAAGATTTGCAATTATTGGCACCATTGGTTGAAGATGGACTAGTGGAAATGGATAAAAAACAGATCCGAGTGACACCACGGGGCCGGTTGCTTATCCGTAACATCTGTATGTGCTTTGATATTTACCTGCGTCAGCAGGTCCGCCAGCGACAATTTTCGAGAGTGATTTGATTATTCAACTAATATAGGGCTGAGTGATTGTCCTTGCCCTTATATCTTGAAAATATCAATATCACTTGGCAGGTTTTGGATCATCCTCTGACCATCTTAACGAATTTAATGTTACTGCCAACTCTTTTGATAGCCATTGAGAGATCAATTCGATATTGCTTTATGCCATGTTTTTACTCTGCTGATGTTTTGATACTGTTCAGTAAATTATACTGGGGATATTTATGGCAAAAATTATATTATCTCTTACAGTTAGTACAGACGATCTGACCAAAAGTATAAGTGGATATAGTTATGGCATTGTCAGATACGAAAAAGATTATCCTCTGGCTATTTAAGCAAAATAATTCCTCAAAATAATATACAGGAGCCACCTATGATTGATTTACGTAGTGATACTGTTACCCAACCTAGCGAGGCTATGCGTAAGGCCATGGCATTAGCGGAGGTGGGCGATGATGTTTATGGTGATGATCCTAATGTTAACCAGCTTGAACACGAAGGCGCTGTACTGGCTGGTAAGGAAGCTGCGCTGTTTCTGCCTACTGGTACACAAGCTAATTTAGTGGCGTTGCTCACCCATTGCCAGCGAGGTGATGAATATATTGTGGGTCAGAAAGCACATAACTACCTGTATGAAGCGGGTGGTGCTGCCGTATTGGGCGGTATACAGCCGCAACCGATTGATATGGAGGCGGATGGAACATTGCCTCTGGATGTTGTCGCCAGTGTTATCAAGCCAGACGATGTTCATTTCGCCCGGACCCGCTTACTCAGCATAGAAAATACATTCGATGGTAAGGTACTACCACTTGCATATTTGCAGCAGGCCAGAGTCTTTACGCAGGAGAAAGGCTTGGCATTGCACGTTGATGGGGCGCGTATTCTCAATGCGGCTGTGGCGTTAGATGTGCCACTGAGTACTCTTTCTCAGTATTGCGACACTCTGACCATCTGTCTGTCCAAGGGGTTGGGCGCGCCAGTGGGTTCTTTATTGTGTGGTGATGCAGAATACATCAGGCAGGCACGGCGTTGGCGTAAAATGACTGGGGGTGGAATGCGTCAGACGGGAATATTAGCTGCCGCAGCGCGTTATGCATTGCAGCATAATGTTCAACGGTTACGCGAGGACCATGATAATGCCCAGTGGCTTGCTGAACAATTGAGTGCGCTGGGTGTGGAAGTTTTGGCGCCTGGGGCACAGACTAATATGGTATTTTTACGCATACCAGCGCATGAAGCCGCGCAGTTGGGACCTTGGATGAAAGAACGCGGTGTGATTTTGAGCGTAGGTTCTGTCACCCGCTTAGTGACACACCTTGATGTTTCCCGTGCTGATCTTGAGCGATTGATTACGTTATGGCGTGAGTTTCTTACTGTTGCTGAATCTGATAAGCGTGAGAATGTGACGGAAACTCGTGCTATTTATGGTTAAGATTCTGGTTATAAGCAGTTAAGTAAAGTCAGCTCTGAGGCACGTAGATTCAAATGGGTTTTTGGGGAAGGAGTAGGTAATTAACACTACTGCTACGTTTAGCAAAAAGCCTCCTGAACTGCGTGCCTTGAGTGTTTCATAGTCCTGATTGAGCAGGCTCTTAATAAGTTTATTAGCGCTTATCAACGAGGCAGGGCGGGATTTCACTTTGTTTTCCTTACCATATTTAATTCATTTATCAGCGGTTTTAAGCTCCATTTATTTTATATTGATTTAAACCTGCCATAATCATTTAAAATCATGAATAAAGAGGTATTAAAGCTTTTATATCAATGGCAGATTTAACTCAGTAAATGCAATTTTTCATAAGGATAGTTAATGTCATTTAATCGAAAATCATTAACCATTAATAGCGAGTTGAAAAGAAATTTGCACGTAAAAGAATACTATCTGAATAGATAAGTATTCAGGTGTTTTCTCATTCGTTATTTAACACGGGTCCTGTGGAAGACCCCCCAGATCTGTAAACTTTGTGAATGCTACGAGTTGTCAGTGCACTTAAATGTGTTCAAAACACGGTAGATTGTCGCTTCTCCTAGCTTGAACGCCTTTGCCAACTGACCAATCGTAGTTCCAGACTGACGGCGGAGATAAATGTCCTTTCGTATGGTCTCTGTTAATTTAGCGGGACGCCCGAATCTGACACCATTCTCTTTCGCTTTTGAGAGTGTTTTCCAATAGCTGTAAAAAAGTATACTTTTTGATAGATTTAAATTTGATCAAGTCGTTCGATTCGTTTATATTGTTTGAATCATACCATTATTCAATGAGGGGATTGTCATGGATGCTCTTTCTGCCAATAAAGCCAAAACTCAGTTTGGCGACATGCTACTCAAAGCACAACGTGCCCCAATCCAAATAAATAAAAACGGAAAACCTGTCGCGGTGGTTATCTCAATGGATGAGTACGAAAGTCTTGAAACACTCCGATTAAAATTATTACAGTCAAGAGCGGCGCAGGCCTGCGTTGATATTGAAACCGGTAACACCGCCGATGGCGAAGCCTTCTTGAATGAACTGCGATCAGGTCAGTACGATTAGAACTTAACATATTGAAGAGAAAAAAATGACTGTAGCCGGGCTGAGTGCAGAACAATTACAGCGGGTGAAGCATATTCACGACTGTGTTACCCGTTTTCCTCTTACCGAAATCGGCGATGCGCAATGACTGAAAACGTGTTACGACTATATGGATATATTCAAACAGGTGATAGACAGTGCATCAACTGCCCAATTGGATGATATCTGCCAGCAATACACCGGGTTTTTCCGATTCGGCAAACTGATGGAAATGCTGGCTCAGGGTATTGTTGAGGGCATTATCGACGTTTCCAGGGATCATTAACCATAATGGACATACCAAACTACCGCTTAACGCCTGATGCACAGGCCGATCTTATTGAAATCCGCCGTTTTACTGTACAGCAATGGGGTAAGATGCAATCGGAAAAATACCTGTCAGAACTTCAACAAACCTTTCGTTTGCTGGCTGTTACCCCTGCTCTGGGGAGAGGCAGGCCGGACGTGGGAGCGGAAGTATTGAGTTTCCCTCATGTCAGTCATGTTATTTATTACATAATCCATGAACAGCAACCCGTTATATTTGGTGTACTGCACAAACGAATGGTGCCCGTAAATCATCTGGGCGGACGCGGGATGATTTGACTGTTTGGCCTCACTGAATCCGGGACTCACAATGGAAAATATCAAGCGTATTCACTTATTATCCAGTACAGAAATCGAAGAACTCTATGCCCGTCCCGAATTCAATGATCACGAACAAAACCTGTATTTTTCCTTAAGTCTGGCAGAACGGGCTGCTCTCGAACAGTTCCGTAATACCCAGACCCGTATCCATTTCATCCTGCAACTGGGCTATTTCAAGGCTAAACAACAGTTTTTCAACCTGTCACTTGATGATGTCAGCCATGATGTTCAGTATATTGTGGCCACTTATTATAGCGATACTGATGTGGCCCTGTTCAAAGGCACACTCTCCCGCAAATATATGCGCAGTCAGCGACAGGCAATACTCTCGCTCTTTGGTTACCGAAACTGGTCTCCTCAATATACGGCTGAAATAGAATCTCATCTCGCCTATTTGTTGCGTTACTATCCCAAAGGGCACAATGCGTTTCGTCAACTACTGGCGTACTTTGGGTATCAAAAGTTGATGATTCCGTCCTACCGAATACTACAGGATATGTTCAGCCACGCATCTCCAGCCCGGCTACACGGGTTACCAGAGATGGCTTTACTGGCGCTTCCATGCCGTCATTGCAGAGTATTGAGGCGTAATACTTGCCTGTTGCCGTGCGAGTGATTGTGATGCTTTTCACTTCCCCGTTAATTTCACGATGCAGCCGGGCTTCTACCGGCGGTAATTTCGGTATTTTGATTGCACCGTCAAGCACTTTTACCCCGACACAATGATAGCTGGATTGCTTACCGTGCTTACGTTTAAATGCCGGGAAACGCGCTTTCAACTTCGGATTAAAGAAGTTATCAAACGCGGTATTCAGGTTAATCACCGCCTGCTGCAAGGTAATAGAATCATATTCTTTAAGCCAGACATATTTACGGGATTTTTTTGCCACTGCCAGCAAAAGCTTCAGGTCTTTACGCGGGTTTAAATTTACGCCGTAACGCTGATAAGCGTGTTTTTTGATGTGCAGAGCCTTGTTGTACGCGAAACGGACCGCACCGAACTGGGCGTTAAGATACTCCGCCTGCTCTGATGTGGGGGAGATGCGTATTTTGGTGGCTCTTAACATATTCAGCGCTCATTGATAGAGTGTATTCATTTTAGCCTGTTTTACAGGCAGATATCAATTCAGTCAGGATACGTCGCAGTAGCCAGCCCTAAAGCCCTTTGGGCTTTTCTCCTGGTATCCCCGTCCGCACTGGGCAAGGGTTTACGGCGGTTTTTGCTAACTCTTTTAACTTCCGGGTAATGGTATTTCGTCCCCAACCCAACAGCCGTGCAGCATCCTGCTTATGTCCTTGGGTATGTTTAAGCGCGCAGTTAAGTAAAGTACGTTCTAGCAATGGTAAGGCTTCAGATAGCAGATTCTGTTGACCTTTCTCCAACGCATTTGTTGCCCAGTGAGCGAGTAACTGCGGCCAGTTTTCCGGCATTGTTGTTGTCAATACTGCCATGCTGGTTTCAGGGTGATGGGTTTCAAATAATTCAGATGGCAAATCTTGTACTAATACTTCCTGGCTTGCTGCCATCACAGTCAGCCAGCGGCAGATGTTTTCTAACTGGCGAACATTGCCCGGCCAGGATAAGCGCATTAAAGCAATTTCTGCGTTGGGGTGGAGAATTTTTGCTTCTACGCCCAGCTCTTTGGCAGTCTGTTGCAGGAAATGACGGGTCAGACGAGGGATATCTTCCACTCTGTCACGCAGGGGAGGTAACTGCATACGAATAACATTCAAACGGTGGTACAGATCTTCACGGAATAGGCCTTTTTCTACTAAACGTTCTAAATCCTGATGAGTCGCAGCAATAATCCGCACATCCACTTTCACGGGGGCATAGCCGCCAACCCGGTAAAACTGGCCTTCAGCCAATACCCGTAACAGGCGGGTCTGAATGTCTAATGGCATATCACCAATTTCATCAAGAAATAACGAACCACGATTGGCCTGTTCAAATCGGCCATGACGTACTTGATTGGCGCCGGTAAAAGCCCCTTTCTCATGACCAAACAACTCTGATTCAATCAGATCGTTGGGAATCGCTGCCATATTGAGTGCAATAAATGGTTCATGGGCTCTTGGGCTGTGGCGGTGCAGGGCATGGGCCACCAGCTCTTTACCTGTGCCGGATTCGCCATTAATCAACACACTGATCGAGGAGCGGGAAAGGCGGCCAATGATGCGGTAAACATCTTGCATAGCCGGCGCTTCACCTATCATGTCGGAAACCGGTGTAATGACCTGTGGATTTTTAGCGGGTTGATTCTGTTCGCGGGAGTGGCTAAGTGCCCGTTCCAGCAGTGCGACAGCTTCATCAATATCAAAGGGTTTTGGTAAGTAATCAAAAGCACCTTGTTGATAGGCACTGACTGCGGCATCCAGATCAGAATGGGCGGTCATAATGATGACCGGCAGCAACGGGTGACTCTGCTTGATATTATTCAGCAGGTGTAAGCCGTTCATTCCCGGCATACGGATATCAGAAATCAGGACATCCGGTGTGTTTTGGGTCAGTGCGGTCAGTACACTGTCAGCGTCTGCGAAACTGATGCATTCCGTCCCCGTGTTACTTAGCGCCCGTTCAAGTACCCAGCGGATTGAGTTGTCATCATCAACGATCCAGATTTTTCCTCGTTGCATAGCTATCCTCTATTTCTTGATCGGTAAGTAGATGGAAAATTCTGTGTGCCCCGGCCAACTGGTAAATTCTATTTTTCCAAGGTGCTGATCTATCAAATTGCGGGCAATGGATAGACCAAGACCAGTTCCGCCTTCATGAGCACTGACCATCGGGTAAAACAGGGTGTCCTGAATCTGTGGCGGGATACCCGGCCCGTTGTCTGCCACATCTATTCTAGCGGCCAGACGATAGCGCTTACCATGCAGGGTGATTTGGAAAGCGGTACGGGTACGCAGGGTAATAGTGCCACCCTGTGGGCCCAGAGCTTGTAAGGCGTTACGAGTGATGTTCAGCAGCACTTGCTCAATCTGATCAGGATAGTGAGCCAGTTCCGGCAGACTCGGATCGTAATCTTTTATCAGGGTTACGTTATCCGGCATCTCCAGCGAGACTAATTGATAGACCCGTTCAGCAACATAATGAATGCTTTGTTTAATTTGTTCGCCCGGATGTTGTGGGCCAAGTAATCTGTCTACCAGATGACGCAATCGGTCCGCTTGTTCAATAATCACCTGGGTGTATTCCTGCAAAGCAGGATTGGGCAGCGCTCTTGAAAGTAATTGCGCGGCTCCCCTCAGCCCACCGAGGGGATTTTTAATTTCATGTGCCAGCCCCCGAACCAATTCCCGTGCCGCTATCTGCTGGGCTTGTTGTACCTGCTCTTGGCTTAACCGGCGTTGACTATCCATAGGCGCCAGTTCCAGCAAAATGAACTGCTCGGAAATGGGTTGGGCACTGAGCGACATAATGTGAGAGCGATTATTAACCACTAGCGTCACTTCGTTGTCCGTAAAACTCTGACCGCTGACTAAACTGGAGCGCATCAGCGCTGTATCCAGTGAAAAGTAACTGAACAGTACTGGAAGAGGTGTACCTAATAGTTTACGGGCACTCTGAGCTAATAGTTGCAGCGCTGCATGGTTGGCATAGCGGATCACGAGATCGGTATCCAGCACCAGTACGCTGTTAATCAGTGAGTTTAATATTTGCCCAGTATCGGGTAGATTTTCCGTTTTCATTCACACTCCCGCACCTTTTTGGTGCACTGTATCATATTCGAGCGTAAAACCCAGCCAAAGCCTGAACTCAGAGAATAGGAAAAAGGCCCATCCGAAGATGGGCTAAAGGTTTCACGGCAACAAAAAATGATCAGCGGAAACGGCGCTAGTAATTACACGCTGTAATACAGTTCAAACTCCAGTGGATGTGGTGTCAGGCGGACACGTTCCATTTCACTGTTTTTCAATTCAATATAAGCATCAATGGCGTCATCGGTGAAGACACCACCACGGGTCAGGAACTCGCGGTCAGTATCCAATGCTGCCAATGCTTCATCTAGGGAAGACGCGACGGTTGGGATCTCTTTGGCTTCTTCCGGTGGCAGGTCATACAGGTTTTTATCCATCGCATCACCCGGATGGATTTTATTGATGATACCGTCAAGGCCAGCCATCAACTGAGCGGCAAAGGCCAAATAAGGGTTAGCTGCCGGGTCAGGGAAACGTACTTCAATACGGCGGGCCTTGGTGCTGGCGACAACCGGAATACGGATGGATGCAGAACGGTTACGGGCAGAGTAGGCCAGCATAACCGGTGCTTCATAGCCCGGAACCAGACGTTTATAGGAGTTGGTTGTCGGGTTGGTAAATGCGTTTAGTGCACGGGCATGTTTGATAATACCGCCAATGTAGAACAGCGCCAGTTCAGACAGACCACCGTATTTGTCACCGGCAAACAGGTTGGTGCCGTTTTTGGACAGGGACATATGACAGTGCATGCCGGAGCCGTTATCACCAACCAGTGGTTTTGGCATGAAGGTGGCGGTTTTGCCAAAATTGTGCGCCACATTATGTACGACGTATTTGTAAATCTGGGTTTCGTCAGCCTTTTTGGTCATGGTGTTGAAGCGGGTTGCGATTTCATTTTGACCGGCAGTGCCAACTTCATGATGGTGAGCTTCCACAACCAGTCCCATCGCTTCCATCGTCAGGCACATGGCTGAACGTAAATCCTGAGAAGAATCAACTGGAGGCAGCGGGGCGTAACCGCCTTTTACCGCAGGCCGGTGGCCTTTGTTACCCCCTTCGTATCGAGTTCCAGAGTTCCATGCTGCTTCAATATCATCAATATGGTAGTAGGAACCGGACATAGAACTGCCGAAGCGTATGTCGTCAAACAGGAAAAACTCAGGTTCAGGCCCACACAGGACGGTATCTGCAATGCCGCTTGAGCGCAAAAAATCTTCAGCGCGTTTGCAGATGGAGCGTGGATCACGTTCATAGCCTTGCATCGTGCCGGGTTCCAGAATGTCGCAACGGAGGATCAGAGTGGCATCATCAAAGAACGGATCAAGCATGGCTGTATTTGGATCTGGCATCAGCACCATGTCGGATTCGTTAATACCTTTCCAACCGTGAATTGAAGATCCGTCGAACATTTTTCCATCTTCAAAGAAGTCCGCATCAACCTGATGAGCAGGAATGGTCATATGTTGTTCTTTGCCTTTGGTATCAGTGAAACGTAAATCAATAAACTTCACCTGATGCTCTTCAATCATGGTTAAAACATGTTCAGCGGACATACTCGGTTTCTCCTGGTTTGTGTCGGTCTTGATAAAATGGTTTTAGATTAAGACTTAAAGAAAACACAGTTACATTGTTTTACCTTAACAAGGCTATTTACGCGTTTGCAAACTTGTCGTTGTAAAAAACAATCTTATTAGATGAGAAAAACAATTGCGAAAAGCGTGCCAACTTTCTGACACCTTGCAATATACTGTGTTATGGGTATCCCTATGGGGAGATACTTTAATATTCAGTAAAATCGCACTGTATTGGTGCGATTGTGTTACTGTCCTGCACTCTGTTGGTGCATTTTTATCAATAGTGCATCTTTTATAGGCGTGAAAGGGATCACACTTCCATTGGTATCAAGTTGTTAAGAACAGATTCTTGTGATCCTGTTTAGTCCCTCGACCAATGTGTGTACAATAGCGCGCTATTTCTAAATGCCTGAGGCAAAGTTTGTGATCGAAAAATTGCGTAATATCGCCATTATCGCGCATGTTGACCATGGTAAAACGACCTTGGTTGACAAGCTGCTGCAACAATCCGGTACTTTCGGTGACCGTGCGACAGCGACAGAACGTGTGATGGACTCCAATGACTTGGAGAAAGAGCGTGGAATTACTATCCTCGCAAAAAATACCGCCATTAAATGGAATGACTACCGTATTAATATCGTAGACACTCCGGGACATGCCGATTTCGGCGGTGAAGTAGAACGTGTTATGTCTATGGTTGACAGTGTACTGTTGCTGGTTGATGCCATGGATGGGCCTATGCCTCAGACCCGTTTTGTAACGCAGAAAGCGTTCGCTCATGGTTTAAAACCTATTGTTGTTATCAACAAAGTTGACCGTCCTGGCGCGCGTCCTGATTGGGTTGTCGATCAGGTGTTTGACCTGTTTGTGAACCTGGGCGCGACTGACGAACAACTGGATTTCCCAATTATCTATGCATCTGCATTGATGGGAATCGCTGGCATTGATCATGCTGATATGGCCGAAGATATGACGCCGTTGTATCAAGCAATTGTCGATCATGTAGAACCACCTAAAGTTGACCTTAATGGTTCATTCCAGATGCAGATTTCTCAGCTGGACTACAACAACTATGTTGGTGTTATCGGTATTGGTCGTATTAAGCGCGGTACGGTTAAACCAAACCAGAACGTGACGATTGTTGATAGCGAAGGTAAAACCCGGAACGGCAAAATTGGTAAAGTTCTGGGCCATTTGGGCCTGGAGCGTATTGAGAGTGAGCAAGCGGAAGCGGGTGACATCGTTGCGATTACCGGTTTAGGTGAGCTGAATATCTCCGATACCCTGTGTGACACCAGCGTTGTTGAAGCCCTGCCACCACTGGCTGTTGATGAGCCGACGGTAAGCATGTTCTTCTGTGTTAACACCTCTCCTTTCTGTGGTCGTGAAGGTAAATATGTCACTTCACGTCAGATCCTTGAGCGCCTGAAGAAAGAGCTGGTTCACAACGTCGCACTGCGTGTCGACGAAACTGAAGATCCAGATGCGTTCCGTGTTTCTGGCCGTGGTGAACTGCACTTATCTGTTCTGATTGAGAACATGCGCCGTGAAGGTTTTGAACTGGCGGTATCCCGTCCGAAAGTTATCTTCCGTGAGATCGATGGCCGTAAGCAAGAGCCATTCGAGCAGGTGACTCTGGATATTGAAGAGCAGCATCAGGGTAATGTGATGCAGGCGCTGGGTGAGCGTAAAGCTGATCTGCGCGATATGTTGCCAGACGGTAAAGGCCGTGTGCGCCTTGATTACATTATTCCAAGCCGTGGTTTGATTGGTTTCCGGACTGAGTTCCTGACTATGACCTCGGGTACTGGCCTGTTGTACGCAACATTCAGCCACTATGATGATATTCGTGCAGGTGAAATCGGTCGCCGTCAGAACGGTGTCATGATTTCCAATGGTCAGGGTAAAGCGGTTGCTTATGCGCTTTACAGCTTGCAGGATCGTGGTAAGTTGTTCCTCGGTCATGGTGCGGAAGTGTATGAAGGCCAGGTGATCGGCATTCACTCCCGTTCCAATGACCTGACAGTTAACTGCCTGACAGGTAAGAAACTGACAAACGTCCGTGCGTCTGGTACTGACGAAGCGACAACCTTGTCTCCACATATTAAGAAAACCTTGGAACAGGCTCTGGAGTTTATTGATGATGACGAGCTGGTAGAAGTGACTCCTGTGTCGATTCGCCTGCGTAAACGCCATCTGACAGAAAACGACCGTCGTCGTGCGCATCGCAGTAAAGAGGCGTAATCTTTCCTGCCATGCAAATGCTTAGGGCGCCAATGGCGCCCTGAGTTTTTTAGGATTTATTTATTCAGTTAAATATATCTGAGATTATTTACCCAGCAATTGATAATACGTTGGGTTGTCATCACATTGCCCGCCGCCACACTCCAAAATGGTAGAGATCAAATTTGCTGTAATCAATACGACAAATATACCAATAATAATCTGAACGAAAACAGACTTACTTTCCTTTTCTTCGGTCGTTTTTTCCAGACTTTTCAATATCAGCATGACTGATATGGCGATAATAGCGATAACTGAGGAGATGAGAGCCCAAGTATAAAAATGTATACCAAAAAGTACAGAGCCATAACCGATATCGCCAGGTGTGATATGTAAAAACACTTGTCGGATTGCAATAATTCCGGTCACGATACTGCCGATAAGCGCAATGCCATAATGCGCGCTTTTTATACCAAAACGGAGATTAAACAGGAAACCAAATCCTATCATGATCATGCCTGTCCGCTGTAGCAGACATAATGGGCAAGGGAGTTCGGAAAGGACCAGCTGATAATAGAAGGCAACGGTAAGTGCGGCACAAATACCAAATAATCCAATGATGTTGAATATCATGCCGTAGCTGATCGTCTGTTTTGTTGATAATACCTGATTCATCAAATTGTCTCCCGTTAAAAAGATAGATTTAGCGAATCAGTCGCATGATGAATAAACCAGGCTATGGTTGTCACCAGAAGAAGGCTCCATAAAGCATAGCTAATTTTATTCTTTCCAACCAGGGTGGTTATGACCGCAAATAATGCGATCAAAAACGGTAAAAACATGTACATGGTTCACTCTCCTATAATGCTAAAAATATTCAAAACCTTCACCTGAGTAGATAGTCTTCTTCAGGGGAGGAATTCATAATACCAAGCTTGATATTGCTTGCTTCGATATAAGCGATCAATCATCCAAAGACCGGTTGACCATAAAGAAACACTTTGGTGCCGTTAATGAGGTCAACTCTCTGCTGGTCTATTCGTACCGTGCTGCAAATAATAATTGTAGTCAATTTTTATTGTATTTTCCATCACCTGGAATAATGAGTGTAATGCCATTTGAAAGCGCTGTTTATGCTTTAATTAGCTGTTTTTTATTTAATAGTTAAGTAGGCAATGATTATGGGAGGTGAATTGCATCCCTGCTTTAAGGTTTTCTCATTTATTATCATTACTGATGGTGTTGTCTTTAAAACGTTTCGCGTTCTGGCTGGTGTTGGGATGCCCTTTCAGGTAAGAAGTCATTGGTTGGGTGTTCATCACTTATAAAGAAGTTTTCCCAGTTGTTTACGACAGGGGAAATGATCCTTTCTTTAACCAATTGCTCTGATTGTAGTGTTTTTAACATTATCAAGGAACCTAACCTCAGTGGAAATTAAAACCCCTCGATGTTTTACCGTGAGGGGTTGTTATTAATGTTTTCTTTAGTTTTTACTCATTTAATGCTTCGGCTTCTATATTATCAGAAGCTGATTGAGAGCGGACTTTCGCAAAGAAGACAATCGTTACAATCACCATTGCCGCCAGGCCGATGATGACAGAGACATTCCAATCCAGAGCAAAACCTTCTGGCGCGAATGCCAGATAGGTGAAGCATACTGCGGTCATAAACATGGCCGGCAGGGTGGTAATCCAGTGGAATTTATCGCGGCGCAGCAGCCAGGCTGATGCAGCCCACAACATAACCATTGCCGTAGTTTGGTTCGCCCAACCGAAGTAGCGCCAGATGATATTAAAATCGGTTTTGGTAATCAGATAACCGACAATAAACATGGGCACACTTAATAACAGGCGCTTGGTCATTTGTTGCTGAGGAATATTCAGGAATTCAGCAATAATAAGGCGGGCAGACCGGAATGCCGTATCGCCGGAAGTAATTGGCAGAATCACCACACCAAGGATAGCCAGAATACCGCCGACAGTGCCCAACAATGAAGTAGAAACTTCATGCACAACCAGAGATGCAGTACCTTGATCAATCACTGCCTGCAATGCGTTAGTGTCTTCATAGAAGCTCAGACCCAGCGTACACCAGATCAGTGCGATAATACCTTCACCAATCATTGCACCGTAGAACACAAAACGGCCATTTTTCTCATTCTGCATACAACGCGCCATCAGCGGGGACTGAGTAGCGTGGAAACCCGAAATCGCGCCACAGGCAATCGTGACAAACAACAACGGCCAAACAGGCAGGTCTTTTGGGTTAAAGTTAGTGGTGAAATCCAATCCTTGTGAGTAGAAGGGCTTATCGCTCATAGACAAACCAACCATCAGTGCGACAGACATAAACAGCAACAACGCACCAAATAGTGGGTAGAGGCGGCCGATGATTTTATCAATAGGGACCAGTGTCGCGAGAATATAGTAAGCAAAGATAACGCCAACCCAGATAGCAATGCTATCCCAGCCGATAGACTCTTTTAGTAAGTTGTTCAGTAAGCCTGCTGGACTCAGAACAAATACTACGCCAACCAGCATCAGCAGAATGACAGCAAAGATATTCATGAAATGCTTCATGGCCTTGCCCAGTTCATTACCGACAATGACGGGTACTGATGCTCCACGTGCACGAACACTGAGCATACCAGAGAAATAATCGTGTACTGCACCGGCAAAGATACAGCCGAATACGATCCACAGCATGGCAAGTGGACCATAGAGGGCACCAAGAATCGGGCCGAAAATAGGGCCGACACCGGCAATATTAAGTAACTGAATTAACCAAACTTTTGGGGTGGACATCGCAACATAGTCGACACCATCTGCCATAGAAAGCGCGGGGGTTTTTCTTTCTGGTCGAATGGTGAATATCTTTTCGACAATTTTGCCGTATATGAAATATCCTGCCAGAAGAAGCCCAATACAAAAGAGGAACCACAACATAAAATAACACCTTACTCTATTTTTTTGATCTGGAGGCTACTTTATCGTTTCATAAGAAAAATACCGTGAAGTAATTCGCTTTTTACTTTTCCGTACTGTTTTCTAATTAAAAATACGATTAAAGTAAAAAGTTATTAATTAACCAGGAGGTGGTCATGCTATATATCTTCGATATGGGTAATGTGATTATTGATATTGATTTTAAAAGAGTTTTAGCTGTCTGGAGTAATTTGAGCGGCACACCTCTTGCGACGTTGACTAAAAGTTTCTCTATGGGCGAAACGTTTGAAAAACATGAGCGTGGTCAAATTACTGATCTGGAGTTCGCTGATACTTTATGTCAGGAAATGAATATTTCACTCAGTTTTGAACAGTTTGCTGCCGGATGGCATGCTATTTTTATTGATATTCGTCCTGAAGTCATTCAGATAATGAATAAATTACGTGAAGCAGGGCATCGGGTTGTGGTGTTATCCAACACAAACCGTTTGCACCTGGATTATTGGCCGCATCATTACCCGGAAATTGCGGTATCGGCTGATTACCTCTATCTGTCCCAGGATTTGGCAATGCGCAAACCTGAACCTGATATTTTCAAATATGTTCTTGAGGCAGAAGGTTTCTCACCGGATCAGGCGGTATTTTTTGATGATGTGCTGGAAAATGTAGAGGTGGCCGGTGCGTTAGGCATAAATAGTGTTCATGTTATTGACCGGCAGACAGTCCCGGACTATTTCAAAACAATCGGTTTTTCTGAACAGAAGAGTAATTGAACTGATAATGGGGGATAGTGCACTGATGCTAATATCTAAGGAAAAGTATGATTGCGTTAATCCAGCGAGTAACACAGGCAAATGTTGTTGTTGAGAACGAAATGATCGGGGCAATTGGTCACGGTCTGCTGGTATTGCTGGGTGTTGAAAAAGAAGATGATCAACAAAAGGCAAAACGATTATGTGAGAAAGTGATAGGGTATCGGATATTCAGTGATGAGCAGGGCAAAATGAATCTGAATGTCCAACAAGTTGGCGGCAGTTTACTGGTTGTTTCCCAGTTTACCCTGGCTGCTGATACTCAAAAGGGAATGCGCCCTGGTTTTTCTGGTGGCGCAAGCCCGGATAAGGCTGATGAATTATATCGCTATTTTGTTGAACGATGCCGCCAAAGTGGTATAAAAACAGAAATCGGGCGGTTTGCTGCCGATATGAAAGTCAGTCTGACAAACGATGGACCAGTTACTTTCTGGTTGCAGGTATAGCCACGAAAAGCAGCCAGTAAAGCGCAATTACCCCCGATTACACATCATGATCAAAAGAAAGGGGCAGTTTCTATGTATCATCTGCGAGTACCTGAAACAGAACAAGAACTGGAAGCATATTATCAATTTCGTTGGGAAATGTTGCGTAAGCCATTGCATCTGCCTGTAGGCTCTGAGAAAGATGGTTATGACACCATGGCTCATCACCAGATGGTTGTGGATGAGAAAGGTAACCCGGTGGCGGTAGGGCGTTTATATATCAATGCGGATAGCGAAGGTGCGATCCGTTTTCTGGCAGTACATCCTCATGTGCAAGGCAAAGGGCTAGGAAAACTGATCGCAATGGCCCTGGAATCCGTTGCCCGTCAGGAAGGTGTGAAACGGGTAGTATGCAGCGCTCGTGAACATGCGGTAGATTTTTTCAGTAAACTGGGGTTCGAAAATCGCGGGCCAATTACCAGCCCGCAAACGACCCCGGTTCGCCATTTTCTGATGATCAAACCTGTTGCGACACTTGATGATATTCTTCACCGGCCAGATTGGTGCAATGAACTGCAAAAAGCTTGGTACAAACATATTCCCCTCAGTGAGAAAATGGGGGTGCGGATTTCTCAATATACCGGCCAGAGTTTTATTACCACGATGCCGGAAGCAGGGAATCAAAATCCTCACCAAACTCTCTTTGCCGGCAGTCTGTTCTCACTGGCAACACTAACTGGTTGGGGGTTGATTTGGTTGTTGTTACAAGAACGCCAACTGGGTGGTGATATTATTCTGGCTGATGCTGATATCCGTTACAAAAAGCCTGTTATTGGCAGGCCAAAATCTGTTGCGGATCTTAAAAATATGAGTGGCGATTTGGCTCGTCTTGCTCAGGGCAGCAAAGCGAGAGTGAAGTTGGAAGTGACTGTTAGCGGTGATCATGGGCTGGGCGCCGTGTTTACCGGCACCTATATGGTGCTGCCAAATGCTTACACGGCGATAGTTTAGCGAAAAACGCCGTAGACCCTCGCCCAGAGCGGGCGGTATGATCCGCCTTCATCATGCTATAGGATACAGACTTTGTGTGTTTATTAATCTGACAATCTTGATTTGTGCCCACAATAGTCCTACGATAAGGGCGCAAAAAGTCAGAAGAGGGGTATACTATGAATACGGCTATATTAAAAGTTCGTGTTCCTGAAGAACTAAAAAATGCGGTAGTGAGAGCTGCTCAGGATAACAGTTTGGATATGTCTAGTTTTGTCCGCCTGGTATTAACCAGAGCGACAAAGGAACGCCACATTCCTAATGCCACAACGCAGGCGGCGATCCGTGAGCTAGAAAGTGGTGGTGGTACAAGTGTAGATACCGTAGATGAATTTTGGGATGAAATTTTTAAATAAAATATGCTCAAAATTCGATATTCATCCGCATTTAAAAAGGATTTAAAACCTTTTCAGCATGATAAATCAGCTCTTTCTGTTATTAATACCGTATTAAAACTGCTTGTCACGGGAAAACCACTTCCCCGTGAATATAAAGATCACTCATTGAAGGGGGATTATATTGGGTATCTGGAATGTCATGGAAAGCCGGATTTCCTATTGATTTATAAGAGAACTGAGCAAGAGGTTTTCTTATATCGGGTTGAAAGTCATGCAAAACTATTTAAGCTGTGATCTCATCCCCAATAGCCCAATTTTTGGGCTATTGGGTGTTTACACGGCTATAGCTTAATAACTGAACAGGTTTCACAGCCCATTGTAGATATCTGCCCTTTATTGATGGTTTGAGTTTCTTTGCCTGATTGTTTATCAGTAGTTTCAAGTGTGCCACTGAGGGTACTTTTCACGTCGTCAGCAGAAAGATCGCCTTGTATCCGCAGAGTGAAATTGCCTTTGCCCTGTAATTTCAACGGAACCCAACCCCATTGATGCAAAATAGCTAAATCTGCATCCATTCCCTGAAAATCTAAAGTAAATGGCTTCTGTGTTTGTTGATCTACTGTGCCTTTAACTTTCAGTAACCCATCATCAACAGAGGCATCTAATTGGTCTAGGATGAGTTTATTTCCCTCTGTGTGTAATTTAAGGTAAGGGCGGTTTAATTCAACTTTGTTGAATGTCGCGCTGGTGGCACTCAGATTTGAAGATCCGCTCCAAATCCCCCATTTGCCATCTTTCAGTAATTCCACATTATGGATATAACCATTAAGAGCGGTAAGTTGGAATGGAAAATCGGGATTAATATCAATCAACAGGCTGTTATTGATCGTCAGCTCGTTAATGGAAAAGCCGGATATCCATTCAGGCAATGATTGTTTCAGTAACTGATGCCAGTTTTGCGGCAAGGTATAAGTTAAACCCGCAACCGTTGCATTTGCGATTTTAAACTGCTTTGTTTGGTGGTTCCATTGAGCTTTGATGTGGAATAATCCCTTTTCCCAGCGGGCAGTAAGATTGGAAATATTAAGCTCATTTCCGGCAAAAATAAGGTGACCAATAGCGTCGGTGACATGAAGATCATTCAGCGTAGTATCCATGACGTTGAAATCAATAATTCCTTCTTTCCCTTGCCAGTTCCCGTTAACTAAACCGACATTTTTTACTGAGGCATCCAGATAGTTAGCAGACCAGCTTTTACCTTCCAGCTTGGTATTAGTGAGGCTCAGATCTTTAATGTTCACTACGGGGAGTTTACTGGCTTTCAGCCATAATTCTTCAAGCGTCATTGACGTCTGCCAGCGAATATCACTGATAAGTAAATTATCCCACTGCCAGCTCCCATCGGGTAGACGTTGCCCATTACCGGATACCGAACCGTGTGCCAATGTTGCACCAAATGAATTGATAATCAGTGTATTCTGTTGGCTATTCCCTTGCATAATCAC
Source organism: Photorhabdus thracensis (assembly GCF_001010285.1). Taxonomy (GTDB): domain Bacteria; phylum Pseudomonadota; class Gammaproteobacteria; order Enterobacterales; family Enterobacteriaceae; genus Photorhabdus; species Photorhabdus temperata. The sequence goes on from NZ_CP011104.1 coordinate 2,147,912, forward strand.
CTTTTCAAGAGAAATATCATTTAGGTTCAGCTTATCGGCACTGAACTGAAATTTCCCACTCCCTGCCAATCCATCTGATTGAGGGTTCCAGGGAGTGATGCCGCCGGTAATATTTTGCCCTTGGATCTCCCAGTCTGCATTTTCTGACTGAATAGACATTTGATTGAGTTGCAGGATATTGGCGCTAAAAGGTAAGGATTTTTGCTGACCTTTTATTGCTAATTGGCCCTGTTGCAATAACAGACGGTGGAAATGACGTGGGGAAGTGAGTTGCTGCCAACTGAAATCGAATGCCGCAACCTGAGCTTCTAAGGTGAAAGAGTGTTGTTTATTGCTAAGGGCAATATTGCTGAATGTCAGGGTGCCGGGTTGTGACCAGTGATGTTCGATATTGCCAATCTGAACCTGATAATCACTGTTATTACTGAGCCATTGACTCAATTGGTGAGCGCCCCAGTTTGTCTGAATAACGACATAAAGAGTGACTACTGTCAGTATTAGCAGTAATGACAGAGTAACCAGCAATTTTCCTAACCATCTCATCATCAGACTCCAGTTTAATCAGCTTATAGCTTCCTTTTATGCCGTAATTTTTGTGTTCACTCAAGAGATAGTGAATAAAAGTTATGAGCAAGGAGAAATTATTATTTGTAACGCTTGCATAATTGAACGATAAAACAAAAATACCAATAAATAACTATATTAGTTGTGAATTATAATAATTTTATGGGGTTGGGTAAGAAAAAAACAAGGAATTATTAGTTGTTGTTTTATTGTATTAAAATAATTTTCAGATATTAATTTTTACTTCATTGTGTTTTTGTATCTAATAATAAGTTGTTTTTTATTAAGGTATTATGGTGCTTGTCTTAATTTGTGAATAATTGTATTGTGTAATTATTAAGTCTATATCTTATCATATGAAAATATAGCCAATGACATTCGAATGAATTAATGTATTGATGGATGGTTATAAGTGGGATAATGATTTTTTTCGTAATTCCTTCTATTACTTTCTCAGTTTGACTGATGATTGAAATAAGGCTTCATTGTTTACTTTCACTCATCTTCCAGCAAATAAATAACGTAAGGAATCTACTATGTCAGAAAGCATGAAGCAAGAATCGTCGAATGAAAGTAGTATCCGCATAACCCGCCCACTTAATGGAAAGGAGTTTCTGGATGGATTGAATGATGGGCGGGAAATCTGGGCTTATGGTGAACGTATCAACGATATTGCCAATCACCCTGCTTTTCAAAATCCAGCCCGCGCGGTGGCGAAACTTTATGATGCTTTGCATGATCCTGCTCATCATGACGTACTGACTACCCCGACTGATACAGGTAGTAGTGGTGTGACACACCCCTTTTTCCGTGTACCGCGCTCACAGCAGGATTTAATTGCTGATCGTGATGCTATCGCTGCATGGGCTCGCATGAGTTACGGTTGGCTGGGTCGAAGCCCCGACTATAAGGCTTCGTTTCTGACCACAATGGGTGCAACCCCAGAAGCTTATGGTGAATTTGCCGATAATGCGAAAGCCTGGTATGCCCGCTCACAGGAAAATGTGTTCTATTGGAATCACGCGATTATTAACCCGCCAATGGATCGCCATTTGCCCGCTGATGAAATTAGTGATGTTTGCATTCACGTTGAAAAAGAGTGTGATGATGGATTAATTGTAAGCGGCGCTAAAGTCGTTGCTACGGGGTCGGCGATTAATCACTATAACTTTATTGGCCATTATGGTTTACCGATAAAGAAACGGGAATTTGCGTTAGTTTTTACAACGCCGATGAATGCTCCGGGGCTGAAATTAGTCTGCCGTCCTTCTTATTCACTGATGGCTAATAAAATGGGCAGTCCTTTTGATTACCCACTTTCTTCCCGCTTTGATGAAAACGATACCATTATTATTCTGGATAAAGTGAAAGTCCCTTGGGAAAACATATTTATCTATGGTGATGTAGATAAAGTCTCGTCATTTTTTTCCGACTCCGGCTTTTTTACTCGCGCTATGCTGCATGGCGTAACCCGGTTGGCTGTTAAATTTGATTTTCTGTGTGGATTAATTATTAAAGGCGTTGAAACTACGGGTACGCAGGGTTTTCGTGGTGTGCAAACACGTGTTGGCGAGGTACTGGCATGGCGCAATCTGTTTTGGGCTATCAGCGATGCGATGGTTAAATCTCCGCAGCCATGGAGTGGGGATGCCGTATTACCTAATGCTGACTATGGGATGGCCTATCGTTGGTTTATGACGGTAGGTTATCCACGGGTAAAAGAAATTATCGAGCAGGATTTAGGGAGTGCTTTGATTTACGTTAACTCTCATGCCAGCGATTTTGCTAACCCGGAACTTTCTCCTTATCTCAATAAATATATGCGTGGCTCAAACGGTTACAGTGCCATTGAGCGTACAAAGTTAATGAAACTGATTTGGGATTCGATCGGTACTGAATTTGCCAGCAGGCATGAATTATATGAACGCAATTACGCTGGCAACCATGAAACGACAAGAGTCGATCTGCTATTGTCTGCCCAAAAGTCAGGTTTAGCGGATCAATTTAAGGGATTTGCCGAACAGTGTATGAGTGAATACGATCTTGATGGTTGGATCGGTGATGATTTTGTTTGGCCTTCCAGCTGCTAGGAGATAAATCATCATCACGCATGTTAAGTTATTGATATATATGCGTGATGATTGATTATTTGTAGACGGATACCCGATTTTTGAGATTATTTTTCTTGTGGAAACAACAGATTAAGAATGATAGCTGTCAAACCACCAGCGGTAATACCGGAAGAGAGTAACGTTTTCAATCAATTAGGAGAAAACTATAAAATTAGCGGCTGTTGCTCTCACTACCATCTTTACCTCCAAAGGGTACTCCCGCCGACATCAGGCGGGAGGGGAATTTGGACGGGCTTGAAAAGCCCGTAGAATCATCAGCCACGCTGATGTTGAATGTATTGTTTCACCACTTCCAGCGGTGCTCCACCGCATGAACCCGCAAAGTAGGAGCGAGACCAGAGAACTGCCTTTCCGTATGCTTCGCGTAAGTCCAGAAACTCATTACGTAAGCGACGGGAGGTGACTGCTTTCAGCGAGTTAACCAATACCGATAGCTGAACGGTCGGTGGATACTCAATCAGCATATGAACATGATCTAAATCGCCGTGACTCTCTTTAAGTTCTGCGCCGAAGTCACGGCAGATTTCACCTGCATACTGATGAAAGGCGGCAGAGTGTCGCTCGCCAAGAATCTTTCTACGGTATTTGGTCACAAACACGAGATGTACATGCAAAAGAAAGGCGGCATGTCGTGAACGATTAATTTTGTATTTTTGCATTGAAGTTAGCCTAAAGCACAGTAAAATAGAGAACAAACCTACTACACACTGAATGATAATGCTAATACTGAAGGCCTACAAGTTCAGACTAGAGCCAACTGAAGAACAGTCGCCGCGTTTGCGGTAGTTATGCGGGTGTGCTCGTTTTGTCTGGGATCACGGACTTGAGGTAACAAAACACATTCTGGATTCTGGTGGAAAACTTCCCTCCGCGTTTGAACTAAACCGCATGCTCACGGGGTGGAAAAAAACACCGGAATACGCCTTCTTACAGGAAGCTTACACCGATAACCTTCAGCAAAAACTTAAAGACTTACATGGGGCATGGCGGCGTTGCTTCGATAAAACACTGGCAGCGAAAGCGCCTGTATGGAAACGAAAAAATGACGGCAGGGATTCAATCCGGTTCGTCAATTTTGAAAAATATTGTCTCCTTGAAAATCGCCGAGTCAGGTTTCCTTCTGGGCTCGGATGGATAAAGTTCCGGCAATCGCAGGAGGTGAACGGCAAAATCAAAAATGCCACGATCAGCCAGTCAGCGGGTCAGTGGTATGTGTCGTTTCAAGTCGAGATAGAAGCCGCTGAGCCCCACCACGAAAATCGGAAATGTTAATTTTCTTTGTGCTTTTAGGGTGACGGAATTTTCTGGGATTCCGGCGTAGGTGTGCCACGAATGCACCCTGTGGCAAATAAAGGGTGCAATGCTGTGCGAGAGATGAGGGTCGGCCCCTCGGAGGCGGTGTCCAGACGCAGCCTTCAAACTACCCTGAGCTGCTGCCGTTAAGAGCGGTGGTGGTGAGCGTCAGGGAAAAGGCGCAGTCAGATGCGCCATGTATGTGTTGTGAAGATGAACGAGAGTGAACTGTAGATGCAGTGTCGAAAGGAACAAGATGATGTCAAAAACGCGCTTTCTAAGCGGCGTGTGATAAGTCCAGCGGTTATCTGGTTACTGGCTGGGCGGCATCCGGCATATAGACAGCATGAGCACAACACAGGCTCTGGCATGGAACGTGGGAACCTGTCGTCCCGATGTGAAGGGAGCGGCGTCAAGCAGAAAACCGGCAAGCGCCTGAGTACCGATGCGGGGCACAGGGGCAGATGGCTCCGTAGTAGTGATGAGGCGTCTGTAATGGACGTGGAGCGAAGGGGGCCAGTCGTTGGGGTTGTATTACGGGTCAACTGCACAAGTGGGAGGAACCTGTGAGCCAGTCCAAACCGTTTGCGTTTTCCAGACAGGCTGTCTGGAGAGCGTACAAGAAGGTAAAAGCCAACAAAGGCAGCGCTGGAATCGATGGTCAATCGATTGAGGAATTTGAGAAGAACCTCCGGGGAACTTGTACAAACTCTGGAACAGAATGGTCTCGGGCAGTTATATGCCGCCAGCGGTTCGGCGTGTTGAGATACCAAAGGCGACGGGGGGAACGAGACCACTGGGGATACCGACGGTAGCGGATCGCATCGCGCAGATGGTGGTCAAAGACATGCTGGCGCACTGACTGGTTGCTGGACGTGGACATCAAGGGGTTCTTCGATAACATCGATCATGAACTCCTGATGAGAGCGGTGCGCAGGCATACGGATTGCAGAGGGGTGTTGCTCTACATTGAGCGATGGCTAACCGCGTCGGTGTACATGCCGGATGGAACGGGAATTTCCCGTCGTCCGGTTCGAGCGGTACGCCGATGATAGTGTGCCACGAAGGCGCGCATAGGGCGTTAGCCCCGGTGCGCGCCATGCTTCACAAGAGATGGAGGCGGGCCCTCCGGTGTCGGTGTACAGGCGCAGGCACCAAACCCCCCACTGCTGCTGCGTTTAAGAGACGTGGTGGTGAGCGAGAGGGGAAAAGGTCGGGCGTGACCCGATCAGGTAGGGATCGAAGAGACGAACGAAAGTGAACCGTTGATGATGTGTCGAAAGCGTATAGATGATGTCAAAACCACAGTGGAGTCGTTCCTGTGGGATAAGTGCAGGAGGCAACCTGTTTACTGCCTGCGCGGCATCCGGCATAAAAGCGGCGTGAAGTCGATCCAGGCTCTTGTGGGGAACGTGGGAACCTGTCACTCCGATGCAAAGGGAGAAGCGCAAGTGGAGGCCCCATGAGCGCCAGAGTACCAATGCGGAGTACAGGGGCGGAGCAAGCCGTAGTAGCGATGAAGGACCGTAATGGGTCCAGAGCAAAGGGCTTGCCCCATTGCGCTGATAGCGGGGCAGCAACCATCGGCGACGAAGCGGGTGGGAGGACTGCTGCAAAATCGGCAAAGCCATTTCCTGTCAGTAAGCGGCAGGTATGGGAAGCGTATAAGCGAGTGAAAGCCAACCGCGGAGCAGCAGGCATTGACGGACAAACACTGACCGGGTTTGATGAGAATGTGACAGACAATCTCTACAAGCTGTGGAATAGACTGGCTTCCGGCAGTTATATGCCCCCGGCGGTCCGGCGTGTGGAAATTCCCAAAGTTGATGGTGGAGTGCGTCCGCTCGGTATTCCTGCCGTGTCGGACCGGATCGCCCAGACGGTTGTTAAGCAGGTTCTCGAACCTGTGCTGGAACCGCTGTTCCATACGGCCCCGTTTGTCGAAGAATCGTTGGGGTAAGACCTTCGTTAACTTCAGTCCGGCGATAAGAGCCAGGGCAGGGAAAGCAATCCGTCAGGAGGTAAGGAGCTGGAAGCTGCAAAATCGCAGTGACAAGTCACTTTCCGATCTGGCGCATATGTTTAACGCCAAAATCAGAGGCTGGGTAAATTATTACGGTGCATTTTATAAGTCGGCACTGTACCCAACGCTGAGGCAGATCGATCGCAAACTCGTGTTATGGCTGACCCGCAAACATAAGCGTCTCCGTGGCCATAGACGACGAGCCAGCCACTGGCTGGCGAGGGTGGCGCGGAAGGAAACGAAGTTGTTTGCCCACTGGGAGCATTTGAACAGAAACTTACGGTTTAGCTATTGATACGGTATCCAAACCATCGTTCCATCCAGAGTCACCAGCTGCTCATTATGCCGATAGTTCAACAGAGTATTAAAAAGTGGTGTACCGCTGGCAACACCGCTGAGCTAGCGCTAGAGAGGTATGCTCATGCTCCAGTAACCCGGCCAGTTGCAAATGTACCTCTCGCACACTATCCCGTACCGGAGTATCATCCATATCCAACCGCAACGGCAGGGTATTGATAAACAATCCCATGTCACTGTCAGAGCCTTTACCTGCCTGCATGCGCCGCAGGTACGCGATAACACTTGCGCCCAAGCCAGATGACACAACGTCGCCAGACTGACGTTCAGACGCCGGGCTTGATTGCGCAGACGGTCATTCAACTCAGGTGCCAACATCCTATGGGATTCCGCTTTCTGAGATCCATCACGATGCACGTCCGCCAACCCGAACAGCAACGTGGGTTCATCCACCGCCGCCAACATATCGGTAAAGAAACGGGTATGTGCTGCCTGACTCACTCCGAGCCGAGCTTCAGCCACCAGATTACGGAATGGCACCGGCGTAGGTAGGCAGTCCTCCTGTCCTGCAAAATACGCCTGTACTTCATAGTGCATCACTTCCATTGTTTCATGGTCACCGATCAAGTGATGCTGCAATTCCAGTAAAAACCAGCGGCCATCAGTTTCCTGAGCGATGACAAAATGTAGTAGCGGTGCTTGACTTAGGTCGAGACGATGGTGACTCGAATCAAAACGCCGGGTTAACTGGTCAATGACAGAACCGTCAGCCGGATCTAGAGTCAATTCCGTCACGGGCAACTGTGCCCGACGCCAAACCACCTGCGCTGGAACTGATAATCCTTCCCAGATAAAAGCGGTACGCAGGATGTCGTGACGATCAACCACCTGTTGCACCACCGCCAGATAACGGTCCAGCAGAGACCGGTCGGTAAAGACAACTGGATAAAGCAACAGGTACGGGTCGCCTTCCTTTTCCAGCACATGGTGGAACAGGATTCCGTCCTGTAACGGCGACAACGCATAAATATCCTGAATATTGGCAACTCCATCTGGCACCAGCTCGACGATGCGGTCAATGTCAGCCTGAGTCAAATCAATCAACGGCAACATCGGCGGCGTCAGCGCCGTCGTAGTCGGTGTAATGATATTGGCTGGTATCCTCACGGCCTGATGCCGCCCCAACGTTTGGGCCAGTGCTGACAGCACCGGAGACTGGAACAAATCACGCGCCGCCAATGTTAATCCCTGATGACGCAGACGTTCAATCATCCGCACACCAAGCAACGAATGACCACCCAGCGCAAAGAAGCTGTCATGCCGGCTAATCAGCTCAATGCCCAACAACTCACCCCAGAGGGTCGCCAGAGCGATTTCAGCCTCCCCTTGCGGGGCTTCGTAAATCAAAAGGGTAAACGGATAAAAACACAGCCCGGAGCCCCATTGGGTGTCAGGTTAGTGGTAGTCAGACTCAGTGATGATGAAGGCAATATGCTGGCCCGCTGGACATTACTGACTCATGTTGGTGCTGAAATCCCGTGTGATGAAATCGCGCGATGGTATTACTGGCGATGGAATATTGAGTCCTTTTTTAAGTTGATAAAAGGGGCAGGTCATGACATTGAATCGTGGTTGTAACGCAGAGCACCTGCGGTGTTACGCCGGTTACTGGTAGCGAGCATGGCCTGTGTTCTGACAACGTGCAGAGGGAGAAGAAAATACCCGGGCCCGACAATGGATTTGCAGGCTCTCAGGCAGACAGCAAAAACGGGGAAAATGAGAGAGTGCTCCGACTCTTCTTGCGGGATTATCTGTCCTCTTAAACACACTCATGTTGCTATCGGAATATCCACCTGAAGAACTGACCCGATTAGCGGCGGGCATATTAGGTCAGTTCGAAGATGTGTAGATACCTATGCCTGAAAGAAAGGGGCTTCCCGCGAAAAGCATGGTGATAAATCAATTCACTATCTGGTTTTCTCGGGGATATTGTTGCAGCTTGTTCAGGGGATGAAGTGAACATGGAGTGAAATTCCAAACTGACAAAAAACGCATTTTAATGATCAACTGCGCAAAAGCAATCGTTTGCGTAAAAATTCTGTTATTTGTCATGATTCACTCTGGTCACATTTTTATATGTTTTAACTTGTGTTTGTTGCAGATTTTTTTTCTAATCCAGCGTTGCCTGCTTTTGGCGTTTTCTAAAGGATGAGTTTAACGTCGTAATAATTTACATAATTTTAACAATATAGCTGGGGTACATAGATGTATCATCTTGATGTTTATGGCACGCTCGTTGCATCCGCATTAGTACTATTACTAGGGCGTAAACTTGTACAATCGGTTCCATTTCTTGCAAAATACACTATTCCTGAACCTGTTGCGGGTGGCTTGTTAGTTGCTTTTATACTTTTAGTCCTTAAGCAAACGACAGGTTGGGAAATCAGCTTTGATTTGTCTCTTAAAGACCCCTTGATGTTAACTTTCTTCGCCACTATCGGCTTGAACGCGAATCTTTCCAGCCTGAAAGCGGGTGGTAAGGTTCTTTTCACTTTTGTCTTCGTTGTTGTTGGCTTGTTGTTGGTGCAGAACACCGTGGGTATCGCGCTGGCTGAATTGCTGGGCCTGGACCCACTAATGGGCTTACTGGCGGGATCTGTTACCTTATCTGGTGGTCATGGTACGGGAGCCGCTTGGGGTAAACTGTTTAGTGAGCGTTATGGTTTTGAAAATGCGACAGAAGTGGCAATGGCCTGTGCGACTTTCGGTTTGGTGCTGGGTGGTTTGATTGGTGGCCCGGTTGCCCGTTTCTTGGTGAAAAATACAAAAACCCCAGGGTTGAAGGCAGATGATACCGAAGTGCCAACGGCGTTTGAAAAACCTTATACCGGCCGGATGATTACACCGCTGGTCATGTTAGAAACTATCGCATTGATCTCTATCTGTCTGATGGCAGGTAATTTTATTTCTGAGCTTCTGCAAGGTACATGGTTTGAATTACCAACATTCGTCTGTGTGTTATTTATTGGGGTTATCCTCAGCAACAGCCTGTCGGCGTTAGGTTTTTACCGGGTATTTGATCGGGCGGTTTCTGTCTTGGGTAACGTCAGTCTTTCGTTGTTTCTGGCAATGGCGTTGATGAGCCTGAAATTGTGGCAGATGGCATCTCTGGCATTGCCAATGTTGACAATTCTTGCGATACAGGCAGTTGTCATGGCGTTGTATGCAATTTTTGTCACCTATCGTGTGATGGGTAAAAACTATGACGCTGCGGTTCTGGCGGCGGGTCACTGTGGTTTCGGCTTAGGGGCGACACCGACTGCTATTGCGAACATGCAGGCGATTACCGATCGCTTCGGCCCATCTCATGTGGCGTTTCTGGTGGTGCCGATGGTCGGCGCGTTCTTTATCGATATCGTTAACGCGATTGTGATTAAGCTCTATCTGCTGTTACCGGTATTCCCGGCGGTGTAGGGGAAATTAGCAAGATACTGCGCCAGCTATTCAATTGGTGCAGTATTGTGATTGTGTTTCAGCCTTTCCAATTCCTTATCTATGATGTACCTGAATTGGTTTACTCTGACATGGAGTTGTTCCGTAAGGAACACTTTGTTACATTGTTCCTTGTAGCGCAACGAGGAGCGGTAAGGAATGATAAAGAGTTTCAGGCATAAGGGGCTGCGCCAGTTTTTTGAAAAAGGTGTTTCTGTTGGAATTAACCCTCAGCATGTAAACAAACTCCGTCAACGACTTGCTGTTATTAACGATGCAGAGGATGTAGGGGAAATCAATTTTCCTGGATACAACTTACATCCTTTGACGGGAGATAGGAGAGGGCAGTGGGCAATTACTGTTTCTGGGAACTGGCGTATTACATTCGAATTTATCGACGGTGATGCGTATATCGTTAACTATGAGGATTATCACTAATGAAAATGTTCAATCCCCCTCATCCAGGCGAAATTATTGCTGATTCTTTGGAAGAGCTAGGCTTGGGAATTCGTGATCTTGCGCGGGCATTAAATGTTGCTCCGTCTACGGCTCAACGTTTAGTTTCGTGTAAAGCGGCAGTCACGCCAGAAATGGCGGTAAAGTTATCTAAAGTACTTGGTAGTTCTCCACGGTTGTGGTTGAAACTGCAAGAATCTTATAGCCTTGATAAAGCAGAAAAGACGGTTGATATTTCTAAATTGACCCCGTTATTTAAACCGCATGTGTCTCATGTCTAATATTTAGACATATATATGCAGGGGTTATTACCTAATCGATGGTCGGCGCGTTCTTTATCAATATCGTTAACGCGATTGTGATTAAACTCTATCTGCTGTTACCGGTATTCCCGGCGGTGTAGGGGAAATTAGTAAGATACTGCGCCAGCTATTCAGTTGGTGCAGTATTGTGATTGTGTCGCGTCTGTTTCCAGAAGAGGAATCGCTACCAGGCTGTGGGTAATTTTCGCTACATTGGCAGGTAGGATTGCTACACCAAGGTTAGCGGAAACAAAGCAAATCATATTCGCAACTAGGCGGCCACCAAGGGCCGCGCATGTTGCAGCTTGTCAGCCAAAACTCCGGTGTGGTTCCTAAAACCTTTGCCAGTAAAAAGGCAGTTTCCGCAGTCACTCCACGCCGACCACCGCACAGCTCATTGACGGTCTTCCGGCCTACGCCCATAGCTTTTGCCAGTTCGCCTTGGGTGACTTTTCACCGCGAAAGTAATAATCATCCAACCACTGATCCCTGTACTGCTTCGCATCTGCAAAACTGCGCTCTATCGTCTCTGGCGGGAAAGTCAGGGGAGGTGGTCTTTTACTGTGTTTTACTTATAATTTATCGAATTCGAAATAGTAAAAAGGATGAGCAACAATGAAGCTTTTCAACGCCCTGGGATTTCGTTGGGATCGGTCTGCGGTTCCTCTTATTGTTCCGATCTATTCTATTGAGCGGGTATGCTTCCGTTTTCACCGGATGTTGCCAGAATTTGTTTGGGATGCCAGCGTGCTTGAAGGCAATCCTTTTACTTTCCCCGAAGTGAAAACATTGTTGGACGGTGTAACTGTCGGTGGTAGGCAAGTTTCTGATCAGGAGCAAGTACTGAATCTCGCAGAAAGTTCCAGGCGACTGTTATTTATGGTAAAAAAAGGTCAATTTGAGTTGACCAAAGCTACATTTACTGAACTTCACAGCATAGTTGCCCGCAATGAAGCCTTGGAGTGGGGACAGTTCCGTGGAGAAGGGCAGGAGATAAATTACACTCCAGATGTCAGTTTGGGTGAGTATGGTCGGCATACTCCGTTACCTACCGTACCCGATGCACCAGAATTGAACCGCATTTTTCAAGCCGGTATGGCTGCATTGGATGAGTGTCAGCCTTTAGAAAAGGGGGTCGCATTTTTCCTTTTTGGGGCATTACAGCAATTCTTTTTCGACGGTAACAAACGTACTTCGCGTTTCATGATGAACGGTATCTTGATGTCGAATGGCATCGATGCAATCAGCGTGCCTGCGGCAAAACTACATGAGTTCAACGAAAAGATGGTGCGCTTCTACTTGAGCAAAGATGCTTCTGAGATGATGATGTTTCTTATGGATTGTCATCCGGAAGCAGAGCAAATTCGTGCGGCGAATACACGAAATTAGCGATCACTGCGCCTAGCCTGTTTGGGATTCGTCCCGATATGTATTCAATCATGCATTACCATAATGTGTACTTCGGTAACTAGCGCTCAATCCATGTTCTTTCCCCACGCTTGACAATAAAAAAGTCATTTTGTTTTTATCGTCAACGCTTGGTTTTTTGATCTAAAAGAGGTCTCTGCTATGAGTCCGTGGCGGGGATTCCACTTCGTTTACCCTGCCATGTGGTAATTCATCTACCAGCGATTCTATACTCCACTTATAGCAAAGAATTTTTATTGCATTACAAATGTCATGCAATAGAATGCAATACAAATGTCATTACAGGAGATAACGTTATGAGTACTATTCAGATCAGAGTTGATGAAGAACTTAAAAAAAGTGCGTATCAGACATTTGAGAAACTGAACTTATCGCCATCCGATGCGCTGCGTCTCTTTCTGCGCTATGTTGTAGAGAATGAAAAGCTGCCGTTCGCTGAAGTTTCCGTTATGGTGGCAGATCATGATGAAGATGCAGACATCTTAGCAGTGGTACGTGACCGTCTTAAAAATCCCGCTAGACGTATCAGGGTAAACCTTGATGATATTCCAATAAAGTAAAAATAATTCAATGAGTTGTCTGGTTTCTGGCTCTTCTTTACCTTTGCTTTTTTCGCCTGTTGGTATAACGCGATCCCCGAACTGGCATCATAGGTACTGACGACATGAAGTGCTTGAGTCAGCGTACCTGCGGCGAAAATACATGAGTTCAACGAAAAGATGATGCGCTTCTACTTGGGCAAAGATGCTTCTGAGATGATGGCGTTCCTTTTAAGCATCTGATAAAAAAGTTTAGCAGCTTATTTTATTGCGAATTAAATTAAAGTGCCCCACGTTTTATGCTCTTCATTATAGATGGTTATGTGGATCTTGCGTCTGATGCAACACCGCCAACACTTCAATACCCGTCGGAACTTCCCGGTAGTAAATGATGTGGCTCTCTACGGGGAAACTCAGCACACCAAAATAAAGATCCTCACTGCGATCACGACCGGGGGATGGGTGACGATCAAGAATTTTCGTCATAGTCACACGTAACGAAGTTGAATAAGCTTCCGCAACATTCGCCCCCCATCGGCGCATAGAATAGAGTTTGATTGCACGAATATGCTCTCTGGCTTTCTTAGTAAACCGGACACTCATCCCTAAGCCTTACCCTCAAGTTCATCAACCGTCAACGGCGCAAATACATCATCAATACTATGTAATTCGCCACGATCAGCTTGTGCAATAGATTCAGCCAGAACGGCTTTTAAATTCTGTAACTTGAGCTGTGCGAACTGATCATACTCTTCAGGAGAGATAACCACGGCCACACGCTTACCATGCTTACTAATTTCCACAGGCTCACGCTGAACTTTCATAAGCAGATCACCAAACTGGTTCTTAGCTAGTTGTGCGGGAATAATTTCCATACATCACCTACCGTCTAAAATGGCTCGAATAGCTATTATAGCTAAAAGTGCATGGAGCTACCAGTAATCAAAATAGCTAACCGCCAACCAAGATGACTTTTGGGTGCCGCTCGTCAAGTGAAAGAGTTTCTGGCGGGAAAGTCTGGGGAGGTAGTATTCTTAATATAGCGGCAAGCTCCATTTGGTGAACGAAACTTAATTAAAACAAAGTGCTGAATAAAAAACCAGCACTTTGTCAATAATCTGAAATTAATACAACAAAATTTTGGATGATCTAGGCTTACAACTCCTATAATTCTAGGGATTTTCAGAGCGCATTTCAAATGAGTGCACACAATGATGAATTAAAAAATTATCTACGTCGGCGACACAGTGTCAGCAGGTTAGTTGTCCATTTAATCTTTACAACAAAATATCGTCGTCAGCTCCTTGATGGAACGATGATCCAACAAATCCGAGAGGCTTTTTTATCAGCAGCCGCCATGTCAGAATTTTAAATACGCATTTATCTCGTCAGTCAAAAACCAGTGCACTATGGTCACGATCTTATTTTGCATGTAGTGCAAGTGGCGCAACGATTGAAATGTTGAAAACCTATGTCAGATCGCAGGAAACCCCTGGTTATCTCCCCTTATATCGCCGCCCGATTGGGCGACGGTTTACGGGGCAATTGCTAAAGCTGCCATGATATCGGAGTGAATACCCGGCATAACACAGACGATATCCGCAGCTTTTAACTTGCTCTTTGCTACCGTTATCACTGACTTTGTAATAACGACATATTGATCACCTTTAATCTCAATCACTGGCGTTAACGCTTTGACGCGTGAATTTTTATCTGACAGCAGAGCAATTGGCATTATTACCCGTGAATCATAATCGTTTAATAAGCCATTCTGAATGTCGATAATGAAAGGGTATTGCTCCCTCGATTTAGGGGATTTGTTGCGGTAAGCAGCGTACTGAGCCATCAAATAACCCCGTATTCATCATCATCGGTAAATAGCCCTGTACCGCGCTCAAATTCATTGAAAACGTGGATACCGGCTTTGTTTTCAGTTTTCCATAGCTGTTTTCTTTTCTCGCGAACAACATCGGACAACATTTTGTCTAGTGTCGCTGATAAGTTGATCCCTAAATCACGGGCTTCATCTACCACTTTAGCGGTCAAATACACATTTGTACTACGTTTACCGGATTGTTTTCGTTCTACGGTTGAGACGCATTGTCTTTTCATCAGATACCTCATCTATGCGCATAAAACTATAGCAGATAGTGAGCATCATCAAGGGGTTCTAAGCTGAAAGAGCATAGTGAATATGATTAGTTAATCTATTAAGTATTATTTTGTTATTATCGTCCATTAACCAATAGCTGAGAAAAATATAATAATTCAGCTTATCGAGTATTCATTTGAAATCTCATCACTTCCGCTCTCTACGAAATAGTTTGGAACGTAAATCTTAAAAAAACCAAAATAACTCACTTTTTTATAAACAGAAAAGATATTACGCCATCCTTGGTGATTTTTATGCTTTGCTTTACGGTTAATACTTAGTAAATTAAGTTACATGTTTGCGTATTAATAAAAGTAGCAGTAAAGATGTATATCCCCCCTAAATTCTGTTTCCCAAGTCTCATAATTTTAATTTTTACGCTTTATCGATAAAAATAATCAACAACAAACTACCAAAAAATCAATTTAGTATTAACCTATAGGTATCAGTCGATAACTTTTTTCTATTATCTGATTCATCAAATATTGGTGCTAAACACCCAGTCTGGAAATTCTGTCAGCGGAAGTTGATAAAACAACTGATTAATTATAAAGAGGCTGGAAATATCTTTATCAATCAAGCAGAAAAACAAGCATTAGGGGAGAAAGTAGCAAACCGTTGAATATAAATAGCTCAGGAATGGAGATTCCATTCCTGATTATGGTGATTTAATTTTATCTAACACTCAATTAAATCGGATGACAAGCTCTCATTTATTTCTCTTGATGAGGTATATTGGTGCCACTATCTTGTATATAATCATCAAAAATAATAATAAAACTGTTATGAGAAGCAGAATATGATTTTTCAATACCTCTCTGTATTACTGACAATATAAAACCATGCGTATCGGATAGATCCCACACCTTGACATCTTCACAATCAAGAGCTAAATATTCCTCTCTACCTTCCTCTCCACATTTATTAACCGAAACTTTAACCGGTTCAGTTGAGAGATTTTTAACATAAATCATAAATCCTCCACTATATCAATAATGAATATTTGCATTTAATTCAATGGAATACGAAAAAATTAAATTAAAAAAACTAATGCGATAATAAACTTTTTTAGACAGATGGTATCGAATATAAAGAATTTATCCGGCTGCCGTTATTTTCAACTGAGTTATCATAAATAATTATGTAGCCGTTTAATCTTATTGAATATAACAATGTAACACTATTTTTTCGTGCTACTGACATTAAAAAACCGCGCTGATCTGATCTATTCCATTGAGCCACCTCTCCTGGATTAATTTCAAAATATTCGTCATTACCTTCTTCACTACTCCATTTGCTAATTGCAACTTTAACCATATTCTCTGAAAGACTTTTGACATAAATCATATTAACCTCTCCATTATATCAACGTAGATTTATTTAGCTCTAATTTAAAAACATCCTAACATGTACCATAATGAAATATAAGTATAGGATAAAAAAGACCAACAAAACTATTATTTGTGTGACCCCCATCAAGGTTTTATACTTCGAAAAGAAAATATTTAAAATTACATTCATTGGGTTAATAGAAATATGTACTATTTAAATTTAGTAATTCAATATTACATTGATGAGAATTTCCTATCATAGATTTATCTATTGTATTTTCTGGGGATATATTTTAACGCTGGTGCTAATTTAGGAATAATTGTAGTTCTATTTTCCATTCCTTTAGCAATAATACATTAACAATTTAATAGAATAATTAAAAGAAAGCTCTATAGCAGAGCATCTTAATGATTGGATAAAACCAAATATCCCTATTTTTGGCAGAGTTGAAAAACAAAAAAACTGCTCTGATATATACCCTATGGATTTCAAGATGGATCGCGACGGCAAGGGAGCGAATCCCCGGGAGCATAGATAACGATGTGACCGGGGTGAGCGAGTGCAGCCAACAAAGAGGCAACTTGAAAGATGACGGGTATGTTCTCAATCACGCATTACCATAATGTACCCGTTCCGGTAACCAGCGTTCAATCAAGGCACGGGCATGTTCAGGATAGTGTTGGTGAATATGCCGGGCAATACGCTGAACTTCCGGCAACATTCCCTGATCTCTTAGTAAATCAGCTACCTTAAGTTCCGCATTCCCAGTTTGGCGTGTTCCTAATAACTCCCCGGGGCCGCGAATTTCCAGATCTTTTTGTGCGATAACAAAACCATCGTTACTGTCTCTAAGCACTTGCAGGCGAATTCTGGCGGTACTGCTCAGCGGCGTTTTGTAAAGTAGAACACAATGAGAAGCGATAGCGCCACGGCCAACTCGGCCACGTAATTGATGAAGTTGCGCCAAGCCGAGCCGTTCCGGGTTATCAATAACCATCAAACTGGCATTCGGCACATCCACGCCCACTTCGATAACCGTTGTGGCGACCAGAAGCTGTAATTCTCCACATTTGAAAGCCTCCATCACTGCCTGCTTTTCTGCGGCTTTCATTCGGCCATGTACCAACCCGACTTTTAATTCCGGCAAGGCGAGAGTCAGCTCTTCATTGGTGACTTGCGCGGCTTGAGCTTCCAGCACATCGGAATCCTCAATTAGCGTACAAACCCAATAGACTTGTCTATTTTCATCAAGACAGGCATTTTTGATCCGTTTGATAACCTCTTCACGGCGTGTATCCGGGATCGCGACAGTGGTTACTGGTGTCCTTCCCGGTGGCAATTCATCAATAATAGAAGTATCGAGATCGGCATAAGCGGTCATGGCTAAGGTACGGGGAATCGGGGTTGCCGTCATAATCAATTGGTGGGGATGAAAACCCTGTTCACATCCTTTTTCCCACAAAGCCAGACGTTGATGAACACCAAACCGATGTTGCTCATCAATAATCACCAGCGCCAGACCGGAAAACTTCACTTGTTCCTGAAACATGGCATGCGTACCAACAATCATGGCGACCTGACCGCTGGCAATGGCTTCCTGTTGTTTCTGACGCGCTTTCCCCTTTTGCTTACCGGCTAGCCAGCCGATCTGAATCCCCAAAGGTTCCAGCCATTGCCGGAAGGTATTTGCATGCTGTTCTGCCAGTAGTTCAGTCGGTGCCATCAGGGCAACCTGTTTGCCATGAGCAATAACCCGTAACGCAGCCAGAGCAGCAACTAGGGTTTTTCCTGAACCTACATCGCCCTGAATCAATCGCATCATCGGAACATCTTTTGCCAGATCTTGCTCAATTTCCGCTACAACCCGTTGCTGCGCATTAGTTGGAGAAAATGGCAGACGGTTGAGGAATTGCTGTTTTAACTTGTTTTCAGTCGGCAGCGACTGAGCATGATGGTGTTGTGCACCCGCTCTAACTTCTAACATACTCAAATGATGAGCCAGAAGTTCTTCCAGGATCAGACGGCGGTGAGCCGGGTGTTTGCCGGTTTCCAGATCAGCCAGCACAATATCTGGTGTGGGACGGTGCAGAGTATGTAATGCTTGTGGCAGGCTGATCATAGAACGGCTTAACTCTCCCGGCAGGAGTTCGTTGATCACACAGGTATCAAGCAATTGCAGGGCCTGCTCAATCAGCTTACGGAGAGCCGCCTGACGAACACCTTCCGTCATAGGATAAATAGGCGTTAATGTTTCTTGAAGACGTACATTTCCAGCATAATTTTGAATCTTATATTCAGGATGAATAATCTCCGCTCCCTGACTACCTCTTTTGATTTCACCGTAAGCAACAACCTGCTTCCCTTTTGCCAGATTGTTTTTCATTGCCGCAGAGAAATTAAAAAAACGCAGTGTAAGTACACCAGTGCCATCACTGATTTGGCAGGTCATCATCCGGCGGCGGCCAAAAATAACATTGGTATGGAGAATTTCACCGGTGACTGTGGCATGGATACCCGGTAAAAGATCATTAATCGTATAAAGGCGGGTCTGGTCTTCATAACGAAGAGGGAAGTGCAATAGCAGATCCTGCAAGTTGATCAGGCCCATTTTTGCCAGTTTAGCTGCCTGACTTGCTCCGACGCCATGCAGGGAAGTTAAAGGGATGGCATCAAGCAGTTGGCCTTTCATACAATTTCTTCTCTCCATTGATTGCTTGACAGTTCGTCATGTTTCATTAGTTGCGAACCGGTCTTGCTTATTTTCCATAATAATACAGACCGGGTTAATGTAATCAACGTAATATTTTCCTAATAATTGGTTGAAAATCATGTCAATACACTGCGGGTAAGCATCTGTAATCATCAAGGTTATCAACCAAATTTAACAGCACGCTCCCGTAATGATGAAAAAATAATCAAAAAAAGGTGTTTAAATCCTACCTCTCATCTGTATAACCCTCTGTGGCCCCGGTGAACAACATACCATTTGGGCAAATTAATGGTGTGTATTTTATTCCCAGGTTCTGTCTGTTGCTGGCTTATGTCTCGAAGTTGGGAACGATTCTGTCAGGGGGAATAATAGCCGGGTTATGCTATCAATATGTTTGGAGAAATAGTCATGGGCCAAAGAAAATATCTGACTCAGTCGGAAGTAGAAAGCATGCTGGAAATGGCGAAAGTCGGTGCTAATCCAGAGCGGAACTATTGTCTAGTGTACATGAGTTTTATCCATGGTTTTCGTGTCAGCGAAGCCAGACATTTACGGTTATCTGATATGGAATTGAAAGAGCGATGCCTGTATATCCGGCGGTTAAAAGGAGGATTTTGTACTAACCATCCTCTGTTGCTCCGTGAAGTTCGGGCGATTAAGTCATGGCTCAAAGTGCGCAAAACTTTCTTGGGGGCAGATAGTGATTGGTTGTTCTTGTCACGCTCTGGGAAGCCACTTACGCGTCAGCGGATTTACCAGATTATTAGTCGATTAGGGCAATTGGCGAATATTGCTGTCGTTCCGCATCCGCATATGTTGCGTCATGCCTGTGGTTTTGCCCTTGCAGACCGGGGAGTGGATACCCGACTGATACAAGATTATCTTGGACATAAAAACATTCGTCACACTGTACGTTATACAGCGAGTAATGCTGAACGTTTTCAAGGAGTTTGGGGCGTGAAAGGCAAACGTTAATCACTACAATTAGGACCATTTTGACAATTGAGATACATCAACCACGAAACTATACTGAAACTTTTCTAATAAAGAAAGATACAGAATTGTATATCTTTGTAAAGCATTATGTATTCTAACACAGCTATACCAAAATAACCTAATTTTTCCCTGCAATACCTTAAAATACCTCCTTTCCCAGGTTCCTTTTTTGAAATTGTTGCTCTTATTTTTAGGATTCAACAATAAAATATTCTTAAATTTTGTGAGTGGTCATTGAATTATTTTATATGTGGCGAATTTTTGAACATAAATTCTAATGTGTATCTCAATTGTCAAAATGGTCCTAATTGACAATTTTATGTACAGCTAAGTGTTGCTGATAATCAGCAAATGGTATGTAAAGTTAAGTCTGATTTTTGTTCTATAGTTAAGCGGGATTAATGAAATGAAAAAGATATTAAAGATAAGCGTCGTGGCGGCGTTGGTTTTGGGGGCAGCTTCGGCTGCTTTGGCAGATGAGGTGGTGAATAAAGGGGGGCATAATGCCACAGTAACTGTTACTGGTACTGTCTCGGATGTGACATGTGACATTACCAGTGGTGTAAAAAACGGTGATGTGAGTTTGGGTAACCATAAGCCAGATGAATTCAAGACTGGTGCGGATAAATTTGCGGGCATGCGTGTTGTTAATGGATATGAAACTTTTACTGTTGGTGTCAGTGGCTGTGATGGTACTGTTACGGCAAAAAAATCACTTAAGCTGCTGGTGTCAGGGACTACGATAGCAACAAGCACTGACATATTTAATGATGGTCAGGGTAATGCGGAGGGGCAAATTCCAAATGCGGGTGTTGCATTAACCTATAAGGTTGATGGTTCTGCTGATGGAACGGAAGAGCTTCTTAAGAAAGACAGCCGTATCGTATTAGCTTCACCAAGTGGTACAACTCCTCAAGCGGCAGACTTTAATAACAAGTCTGTGGTCTTTAAAGCTTATATGGCGTCAACGGTTGATAAACCATCTCCTCAGCACATTCATGCTCCTCTTAACTTTTCCATAGCGTATGAATGATTGTTGATTCAATAACCAGCCTGAGGAGCCTTTCTTCAGGCTTCTTCGATGAAAAATCCTAGATGATTGGATGATGCCTTTTATTAGGCAACTACTGGCTGGTTGAGCCAAGATATGAGAAACAAAAAATGATTAATAAACTCCGACTTCCTAACATAATAATAAAAGGCTTGGTATTGAGCGCGTTTTTGTTCGCGCCACAGAGTCTGGCTGAAGGCGGGTTTGGCATCAATGCTACACGTATTATTTTTCCACAGGATAAAGCTGAAACAATAGTCTCGGTGCGCAATACAACAACCAATATCCCTTACCTAGTGACAACTAAAATTACTCGCACCGTTGATGGCAAGGGTAAAACACCATTTTACGTCACGCCTCCTTTATTTCGTTTGGACCCTAAAGGAACCAATGTCCTGCACATCTTAGGTGATACCAGCAAGTTGCCGACTGACCGGGAGAGTGTCTTTTATTTTAATGCTGCTGCTATTCCCAGCAGTAAGCCTTCTGGGCAGCGTCTTGAAGGTGACAAGATTGCGGGTGGAGTAGTCTATGCCATCGGCAATACCATCAAACTATTTTATCGGCCAACGGGGTTAGTGGGTACGCCAGAGCAGGCATACAAAGCGCTGCGTTTTACCCATGCTTCCGGGGGCGTTCAAGTTAGTAATAATTCGCCTTATCACATCAGTTTTACCCAGATTAAAGTTGATGGTGTGCCGGTGAAGTTTTCTGACAGTCATCCACAAATGTTGGCACCTTTCAGCACCCATGTTTATCCCGCTCAGAATAGTCAGAATAAAAAGAAGGTGGAATGGGCGGTGATTAGCGATCTCGGCGGTGGAGAGAACTTCGATGGTGAAATTCAGTAAAGCCGATATCTCAAGGGTTCAGCATCTACGCAGGTACCTGAATTACATCGGCATGGGTGGGGTTCTGTGGCTCTCTTCTGGTCCCTTGTGGGCAGCGAATTCTGTTGGGGCCACATTTAGGGCCGAAATTACGCAAGGCACGTGTGATGTCATTGTGGACAGCAATAATATCGAGCTGGGCATAGTGCAGTTTGCAGACTTGGTATTAGGAAAAGTTAACAGGGAAATTCAGATTACGCTGAGAAATTGCACGAGTGTGGTCAATAGCAACAGTATTACTCCCACGATTACCGTTACCGGAAATCATGTTGGTACGAATGATAAGAGCTTGTTTCGTGATAAAGGGGCAGATGAAAAAAACGAAGCTTCAACGGCAGTGGGCATCACTGTGCAATTGAAGAAGTTTAGTGGAACAGAATGGTCCCCAGATTTAAAGGACGATGAACCGTTTCATCTGGCTAATAAAGGCACAATCGTAAACGATAAAACGCCTACTGTGCCGGTGAAATTTTCACTGGTATGTGCTTTGGCAGGCGGGCAGACGGTAGCGGTCTGCAAAAAGGCAGGAAAAATCAAGGCTACACTGACGTTTACGTTTAATTATCGTTGATGTATCGGCATTGCAGCGTGATATCGCGTTAACAGAAGAGTGATAGGGTTAATTTGAGGTGAGCACGATGTTTGGGACAGCGACAGAACAAAAAAAAAGCAGGCTGAATGACCCGTCGACCTTCCTGCCCAAGGGTAGAAACCCGGTATTGCAGGTTGTGATGCGCTGCTTCTGCTGGAGTTCTGTAATGGTTCTGCTGTTCTTGGCAAGCAGCGTCATGGCTGATGACTCCAAGACCGGGCCCAAGTACCCACCGACGATCACGAGTGGGGTAGACGTAATACTGCGTGTAAGTGTTTTTCCTGATCCTTGTGACATAGAGATCGGTGGTGGTGATATGAAGGGTTCGGAGCTGAATTTTGGTTCCCTGCTGGCGGCGGAGGAGTTTAGTCATGAAGGGGATGTATCAGCCCCCAAGTCATTTAAGCTGAAATTAACGAATTGTGGCGATCCGGAGAGTCTCGGCCTTACACCCAGGATCACTGTATCTGGAAATACCATCGACGGTGAATATGGTTCAATATTTAGTGATCCTAGTTCCGGTGATTCTGGTACCTCTGAGGGGCTGGGGTTTATTATTTTAATCGAAGAAAATGAGAAGAAGAAAATAGGGCTGAATGATCACTTGTCAATCAATCATCAGGAAATGGAGTTCCCGTTCCAGGTTGAATTTGATGAGGGCAGTGTTGAGATGTATGTAATGGTAGCAATCGCACGTGGAAGAGATAGTAAGATTATTCAACCCGGCACGCTGATTGCGCACGTCACATTTACATATTCTTATCCGTGAGGTGTGATTTATCACGGATGATAAAAATTGGGAGAGGCGGAAAGAATTAGATGAAAACGAAAAATAGCAACCTTATAAACAGTGAATTAATGGCATATCACAGCAGGGCAAAATATGTGTTGCTCTTCATGATGCTGATTGGATGGACCATCGGTTGTGTGACGACTTTTCCAGTGCAGGCGAAGGATCCAGATACGAATCGTACAATCAATTTCAGAGGCATGTTATTGCCTCCGACCTGTGTGTTGAGTGTGAATGGATCCAGCTTTGCCGGGGTTTATGATGATGGTTTCGCTCCGGTCTATGCCAGTGAACTCAGAAATAGCAAATATATCGCAAGAGATCCCTTAGAACTGAACTTTATGTTTAGTGACTGTGATCTAGGCGAATCAAAACCCGCTTTCTACATATGGAGTGATGCGCCTGCCATAACAGATCCGGAGCTTTTCATGGATGGTTCTTCTACTGCCAAAGGAGTAGGAGTTAGGATATTAGACGAAAAAACTAACAAGTTTGTACAGGTAAGGGATGAGACTGACCCGTATAGGGTAGACCTCTCAGACAGTGTAAAAGGAAATGGTGGGAAATTGGAGGGAACAATGAGGAGGTTCAGGGCGTATGTGGGAGGTGTGGGCGATGAAAAGAATCCAGCAACGTGTAAAACAGAGAGTAACGATACCAATGTATTATGCGGAGGAATAGCGAATGTGAGTATACATTTTGAGTTCGTGTATCAGTAGATGGTGTTAAGCCGGGTGTATTCAAGGGATTTTATCTGATTCTCTGAGATGAAGTGGGATATATGAAAAAGATGATAGTCATGGGAATGCTGGCGATATGGGCGGTTATGGCATCGTCACCAGCACATGCGGGTCTTATGTTGAGGAAGACACGTATTATTTATCATCAGGGCGACAAGGTGCAAAGCATGTCATTGCAGAATTCAGGCGATGAGGTGTATCTAATACAAGCTGCTGTGACTCCGGGAGATAACTCAAATACCCGTTCATCGGAGTTTACCGTGTTGCCTCCGTTGTTTCGTATGGAGGGTAATAGCTTGAACGTGATGCGAGTTATACGTACCGGCGGTGATTTCCCAGCTGATCGTGAGTCTCTGTTTCGTTTTCGTATTAATGCGATTCCGGCGAAGAAAACACTAGATGAGAGCAAGGCCAATGGCAATGGAAAACCAGGAGAGATTGGTGCATCTCTGTCTATTGCGCTGGGGATGAATATTAAACTTATCTACCGGCCAGATAAGCTGCCGATGACACCGGAGCAGGCCTATGGCCGACTGACATTTATACGAGCAGGCAATACTGTCGTAGTGACTAACCCAACACCGTATTACCAGACTTTTGCCCAATTGAAATTTGATGGCAAGGCAGTAGATCTTAACAAAGCCCCGTCAATGTTGGCCCCTTTCGGCCAGATGACTTTTTCCTTGGCAGGTACGGCGGGAAGTAAAGTGACATGGTCGATGATCACCGATGCCGGTGGAGTGAGTAGACTACAGAGCGGTACGTTACGGGCCGACTAAGTATGTTTTTATATTTTGAAATTGGAAGAGCATGACATGGTGGAGCGTAATATTTCAATAAAACAGATCGTTATAACTGTGTCATGTGTTCTGGCAATAATATTACCGGTATTGCCACTCAGGGCAGCAGAGAGTCTGAAGGGGTTGTATCTCAATGACACTCGTGTGATTTATCCTGAATCATCCAGCAACGGAGTCTCTTCGACACTCATTAATAACAGCGACAACAATTATCTCATTCAGTCAATCGTACAAGAACTAAACCCAGAGACCGGTTTACCGCTGGGGGCTAAGGCACCATTTATCGTTATTCCGCCGATTGCGAAGGTGGGGGCAGATGAACGGCTGGTGTTGAAAATTCTTCGTATTGGTGGGGTTTTGCCGAAAGATCGAGAATCTCTGTTCTTTCTGAATCTGCATATGTTGCCTTCTGAGAAACAATTACCAGTATCTAGAGATGGCTCTGGCAAGATGAAAATGGTGACAGCTCTGGCGGTGAAATTGTTCTACCGTCCTGAAGGGATACCAAAAGAGGGGGTTGCCGGTGCGGTGAAACAGTTAAGCGCGTCAGTAAAAGAGGATGTCGTGATGCTGACTAATCCGTCACCGTTTTGGATAACGTTGCAGACTTTGCATGTAAGTTCGTTTGCTGTACCGGGCAAGGATTTGTTTAGGATGGTGCCACCCTTTGGTCAGCAGAGCTGGTCGCTGCCGGCAGGTAAAGTGTCTCCTGGTAGTCATGTCACTGTATCGTGGCGTGCTATTGATGAGTTTGGGTTAGACACTGATGAAGAGAGTAGATCTATTGCCGTATCCGGCAGTGGTCAATAGCGATGTTGCAAGATATCGACAGAATAGATATGAGCAATGAACCTCTATATGTTAAATAAGAGATGGTAATTAAGAATGAAAGTGTTGATTCCGGCAATAAGTTGTCGTTCAAAACGGCCGTTTACTTGTTGTCGTTGTGTAAATCAAGGTATTTCTACTTCTCTTACCCTATCAAAGCACCAAATGGGGGGTTCTCTCGTTTTTTGTCGGGTGATGCTGGTATTTCTGACGGGATGGAGCGCTCAGGCAACAGCGCGTGATTATTTTGATCCGGCTTTATTGGGCTTTGGTTCGAATTCCGGTCAACCGGTAGACTTATCACAGTTTGAGACCGTAGGAGGTCAGGCGCCGGGAACTTACCGTGTTGATATCTACGTGAATGGTACTTTTTTTGATACGCGTGATATTACGTTCCAGCGTCATAGCGAGGGTAATGCCGAGCTGACGCCGGTACTTACCCCAGATTTGTTGGAAGCGGCTGGTGTTAATATCAGCGGCATACCAGCGTTGAAAGCATTGCCGGTGGATAAGCCGATAGAGAGTCCGTTGGGTAAATTGATTCCCCAAGCGGCGGCCCGCTTGAACTTTTCCCAGATGCGGCTGAATGTGAGCGTACCCCAAATAGCGATGAAGCCTTTAACGAATGGCCTGGTTGATCCGAAGTTATGGCAGGAGGGCATTCCGGCTTTTTTGCTGAACTACAGCATCAATGGCAGCCAGAATCAACGCTCACAATTTGGTAATAAACAGACTAGTCAGAGTCTGTTCGGTAACTTCAATTCTAGATTGAATCTGGGGGCTTGGCGTCTTCGTAATACGGCTACTTATTCTTATAGCAGTCAAACTTATAACCGGTATGACTCATTCAATGACGCAGTGAAAAAAACGACCGAATCCCAGCAACATTGGAACTTTCAGCAAACCTATTTGCAGCGGGACGTGGTGGCGTTACGCAGTGATCTGACGATAGGGGATACCTCGACCGGTAGTGTGGCAGGTCAGGTATTTGATGGTTTTCCTTATCGTGGTATTGGGCTTGCCACCAGTGACCCGATGATGCCCGGCAGGCTGAGTGGTTTTGCGCCGATTATCAGTGGGATAGCTAAATCCAATGCTCAGATTACGGTGACGCAGAATGGCAGTGTGATTTATCAAACCAACGTGGCACCCGGTCCATTTCGTATCACAGACTTAGTGGGCAGCAGTGTCGGAGGCGACTTGCAGGTAACGATAACTGAGGCCGATGGTACTCACCATGGGTTCACTCAGGCTTATTCCAGTCTGCCTATGATGTTGCGGCAGGGGCAATTCAAGTACGAAGTGGCCGCCGGGCGTTATTACAGTAGTGGATATGGCAGCGGTATACGTAAGCCGGTGTTTGGTATGGCCTCGATGATTTACGGTCTGCCTGGTAACGTCACGTTATACGGTGGTGGCCTGGTGGCGCAATCGTACCAATCCGCGGCGCTGGGAACCGGGCTCTCTCTGGGCATGATGGGGGCGTTATCTGCGGATATCACGACTTCCCGGACCCGGTTACAAAATACGCCTGACATCCTGCGTGGGGAATCTTACCGCGCTAAATATTCGAAAAGCATGCTGACCACTGGCACGACGGTGGATTTAACCGCGTACCGCTATTCCACACGTAATTACCTGAGTTTTTCGGATGCGAATACTCAAGGCTACAGTGTTTGGGGAGAACTCCCTTCTTGGATGTCTGAGCGGCGACGCAGTAGTTGGCAGATGCGACTGAGCCAGTCATTGCCCGGTAACTATTCTCTGTGGCTCAGTGGTCAGCGGGATAACTACTGGGGAAGCTCTAAAACTAACACCACCCTATCGATGGGATTGAATGGTTCCTTCTACCGTGTGGGCTGGGGGCTTAATTACAGCATTGATCGCATGCGCGGTAACGGCGACTGGCCTGAAAACCGGCAAATTTCGTTGAACGTAAACGTTCCACTGAGTCTGTTTGGCTCCTATGCGGCGCTGAATAATGCGTATGCTAACTATAGTTTTTCCCGTGATAGTACGGGACGCAGTAATAACCAGTTGGGCATAGGCGGATCGGTGCTGGATGATAATAGTCTGTCTTGGAACGTATCGCAGAGTCAGGCGAATAAAGGGAGAGGGCGCAGCGGGTCAGTGTCAATGGGATATCTTGGTTCCTTTGGGCAAGCCAACTTGGGATACAACTACGATTCATGGGGGGGACGTGGTGTGAACTACGGGTTTAGTGGAGGGCTGATTGCACATCAGCATGGCGTTACTTTGGCATCGCGTATTGGTGATGCTGCTGTATTAGTGCGGACATCGGGGGTTGCAGGTATTCGTGTGATGAATTCCAGCTCGGTGACTACTAATCGCTGGGGATATGCGGTTGTGCCTTATGCCCAGACGTACAGCCGTAATAGTATCAGTTTAGATCCGTCATCGCTGCCGGAAGGGGCTGACATGGCACAGGGTAGCAAGAACGTATTCCCGACGAGTGGTGCGGTTGTGATGGTGGATTACCCCGTGCGTATTGGGCAGCAGTTGCTGATGAATTTGACCTATAACGGTAAGCCTGTGCCGTTTGGGGCAATGGCGGGGCTTAAAGGGGATACAGACACAAATCTGGCCGCGATAGTCGGGGAGGGTGGACAAGTGTATCTGAGTGGTATGCCACCCAGCGGGGTACTGAAAGTGAAGTGGGGCAGTACACCGGACAAGCAGTGCGAGGTGGCATTTAACCTGGGGCCCCCTCCGGTAAAGGCGAAGGCAGATAAACGCTGGAATCCAATGAGGCAATTGAACGAAACCTGTCGTTAAGATGAGGCAATGTGTTGTGGTTCTGCACTGACAACCTAATGGGGAAAACCATAATTATTAGGAAGAGGACCCTCTGAAAGGCGGATGTAATCTGGTCGGGATGGGGTGTATCAACGAATGAAAATTTCTAACAGGACAACTGGGAAGTTACTCCCGGTTGGGCAGCCGATGAAGACGAATAAGACATTTATTAACAAGATAAAACAGGATATGAGTTGGATGGTGGTTCATTGTCGCTGGTGGTCGATGCCGATATGGGTGGGGATGATATGCCTATCCATGGGTATCTTTTCTTCTCCCACACTGTTCGCCGCGCCGACAATAAATTGGAATGCTGATCGCGCCATTGACGCTCTGGGGCCTGCTCGAAAGGTAAAGTGGAGTGACGGAATAATCACTTATCCGGCAACGGGTAAAGCGACCTTAAAAGATGTGTTTCCAACACTGTCTATGCAGTGGGGTAGTAGTAAAACGTTGGATCAGGTCAAGTTCCGGCTCAAAGCAGGGCATGGGGAAATTTTTAAAGTCCCGAGAGTGGTTTCAGGCCGTTACGAATGCTCAATTGAAGCCAAATTTACAAATGGTCGTCCAGGAGTAGCCATTCCCAAGGAAAACATGGCGGTGGATATCGATGGTACAGGGACAAAGTATTCTAAATCACCAGTAGCGCTCGTGGCGAGAACTACTGGTAATCAGGATGATGAGAGTGTAGCAAAGGCAGAACTAAGTGACCTTTCTTTTGATGTGTCTTGTCAAGGGGTAAATTTTTCATGGGAGCGAAAGGCCGATGAAAAAGTTGAATTCGAAACCCAGAATGTTCATGCACCTGTGGGTATTTTAATTGATGGAGGGGATTTTATGTGGTGGTCCAGACCAATTCTTCCGACTATCAAAGACCCTGTAACAGTGATATCCCCTCCGGAGTGTATTTTTGAAAGTCAGTCTAGTGAGGATTTTGATTTAGGAGAGATTCGCCGGGAGCCGTCGGACGCGATATTCCCAAAAGAGTTACACCGGGCAACGGTAGAGACAGCTGATGTATTGATAAGTGTTGTATGCGATACACCCAATAAGGACGATACAGGCGTAGCCATTGTGAATTTTTCTACCGAGTATCTCGGTGTTGATGGTAAAAGTATAGTGATGAACACCAATGATAAGACTGGGGGGGGTAAGGACTTCGGTAACGCGTTGGAGATAAAAGTGTTGCCGCGAGTTCTAGGCATACAGACTAAGCTTGTAGGCGGCAACCAGATTGGTCAGCCAGTAACATTTGGTTCAGCGACTGCCCCTAAAAGTGTGCTGGTTTTTAATGTAGATGATAAGTCAGCCGTGAAAAAAATTAAAAAAAATGTAGTGTATTATTCTCATCATTCTTTCAACAGGTTTTCTGTGCAGCTTTGGCAAACGAAGGCGATAGACCCCAAGCTTTCTGGTGAGTTCAAAACGTCTATGGAGGCAACTCTAGTCATGAAATAACGCTGTGCTGGCAAGGTATTTAAATATGGCATGGTGGCTTAGCCGCCATAGGTACTTCATCTCAATAAATCACACTATTTCATTTCTCATGTGGTAACAAATTGACCCGTTAGTCACCAGTGGAGATTAAAATGACAATCAATGTTAATGATTCAATGCTGCTTCAGATAAGCGGCAGCCAGACCGATTTGCCTGGAGGTCAGACTATTACCGGCAAACAAAGTAATCATGGGGATTTTCGGCTGCCAGCCTGTTTGTCTCATTTGAAGGATACACCGTTGTACATGGCAGTCGCGTATTGGGGATTATTGAAGGGGAGTGGATTTACCAAAAGTGAAATCAGCCAGGTGTTCCGAGTGACAGAACGCCGGGCAACAGATGTGATGAATTATATCTACAATGAGCGACGTGATGTGATCGCCTGTGAAAAAGTCTTCTTTCGTGAGAAGCAAGGAAGTCGCCGGCAGATGCTGATTGTTACGGCCGTCGTTGAACCCATGCCTCAGAAGGGTCAGGCGTCGGTAACGAAAACGGTGAAGTCGACGCGCTCCCGGACATCATCACAAGCTAATCATATGCGTACTTGGTTTTTGCAGCGGGCTAGTGGTCCGTTTATCTTCTGAGTCGTATCACACATGAGGCTGTCTGGCGGGACCATGATGGGAGATGAGGTTTTATCGGTTCTGTGTGTGATGCCTTATGGGATGCTGATAAGTCGGATGGTACTGGTTATCGGGATCATATTGTTGGCCGTCTGTGGGTTTTTATTGGGCAACAAAATTCGCTACTCGCGGTATCCCCGTATGCTGTTAGCGTATTGGTGCCGAACATGGATCTTGCCACTGTTATTTATCGCTATCGGGCTGGTATTGATGTTTGGTGTGGATGGGGAGGGTTGGTTAGACCGCATACTGGATGAGGTTGATTCAGTATTGATTGGTCTGTTCTTTGATAACCAGGATGATATGCCGCCAGCCCCATATCCGGCGACGTCATTACCGGTAGATAGCGCTGCTGGCTGTTGACCTGCTGATTTGCACGAGCTATCCGGTTTAGTTTCTGTTACGACTGACTCGCATCACATCCGGCATGATCCGAATTTTGCGCATAATATTCGCTAACTGAATACGGTCTTTAGTCGTGAGCCGGATAAAAGCACAGTAAACCCGGCCGTCTTTCTCTTCGGTATTCATACTCTGAATATTGGAATTGGCTGCATTAATGGCGGCGGTCAGATTTGCCAGCGCCCCTTGATGGTTAAACATGTCCACTTTTATTTCGGCGGTGAAATCGTTATTGATCTCGTGATCCCACTCGACGGCCATAAATTTTTCGGGTTCTTTCTGATAACCACGGATATTACGGCAAGACTCATGGTGGATAACCAACCCTTTGCCGGGACTGATATGGGCGATGATAGGGTCACCGGGGATGGGCCGGCAACATTTGGCAAACGTAATCAGCACACCGTCAGCGCCTTTGATGGGTAATTTACGGGCGCCATTGTTGTGATAGGTATTTGTGGTATTTTCTGGCGGCGCGCCTAGCAAATTACGGGCGACGACGATACTCATGGTATTGCCAAGCCCGATTTCAGCCAGCAGATCGTCTATTGTCGAGAGTTTCATTCTCGTCAATTCTTTATTGATACTTTCCGGTGGAATATCAACCAGTTTTTTCCCACTACCCAACGCGTGATTTAACAGGCGACGCCCCAGCCCAATGGAGTCTTCCCGCTTAAGATTTTTCAACAGTTGACGAATTTTAGCGCGGGCTTTTGAACTGACGACAAAGTTCAGCCAGGCGGCATTTGGCCGGGCACCCGGCGCAGTAATAATTTCAACGGTTTGGCCGCTGGTAAGAGACTGAGATAATGGATATGGCTGGCGATCAACCCGTGAGCCAACGCAGGCGTGACCAATATCGGTATGTACGGCGTAAGCAAAATCAACCGGGGTGGCACCGGCGGGTAATTCCACAATGCGCCCTTTTGGGGTAAAAACGTAAATCTCATCAGGAAACAGATCAGATTTAACACTTTCGATAAATTCAAAAGAGCTACCGGCACTTTGCTGTAGTTCCAGCAGACTTTGCATCCAGCGTTGAGCACGAACTTGCGCGGCGGTACCGGATTCACCTTGTTCTTTATAAGCCCAGTGTGCCGCGACGCCCATTTCAGCCATTTGATCCATATCTTCGGTGCGGATCTGGATCTCGACTGGCACCCCATGAGGGCCAATCAGGGAAGTGTGCAGGGATTGATAGCCATTGGCCTTAGGGATGGCAATGTAATCTTTGACTCTGCCCGGGCGGGGTTTATACAGGCTGTGCATCTGCCCCAAAACCCGATAGCAGATATCAACATTATTAACGATGACCCGAAAAGCATAGATATCCATAATTGAATGAAAACGTTGCTCTTTGAGGTGCATTTTCTGGTAAATAGAATAGAGATGTTTTTCCCTGCCGCTGACTTTGCATTCAATGCCGGCTTCAGTCAGCCTACCTGCGATTTCAGACAGAATTTTCTGGATCATCTCCTTACGGTTACCCCGGGCCGCTTTTACCACTTCTTTGATAACCCGGTAGCGGTTAGGGTGAAGGGCCTCAAACCCCAGCTCTTCTAACTCTGTTTTCAGATGATGGATACCCAAACGATGGGCTAAGGGGCTGTAGATCTCTAACGTTTCCCGGGCGATACGGCGGCGCTTATCTGGGCGTAACGCGCCGAGCGTGCGCATATTGTGGGTACGGTCTGCCAGTTTGATCAAAATGACGCGGATATCCTGCACCATTGCCATGACCATTTTGCGGAAATTTTCCGCTTGTGCCTCTTTTTTATCGCGGAAATTCAGCTTATCAAGTTTGGAGACCCCTTCGACTAACCCGGCAACCACAGGGCCGAAAGGCTGGGCGATATCCTGAAAGGTGGCGGGCGTGTCTTCAATAACATCATGCAACAAGGCGGCCATCAGCGTTTCATGGTCGAGACGCATCTCGGCTAAAATGCAGGCAACTGCGACAGGATGAGTAATGTAGGGCTCACCGCTGGTACGGGTTTGCCCTTCATGGGCATCCCGCGCAACAGAGTAAGCCTGCTTGAGGAGCTCAATCTGAGCCCCGGGCAGGTATTTTTGGGCAAGCTGATTCAGGCTTTCGAACAGATACAAGGCAGACCTACCGTAGATTAACGACGACTTTCCGCGATAGCGGAAACCGCCTGCATTTCTGCGGCTTCCTGCTCTTGTTGTTCCTGGCGTTCACGTACGTCCAGAATTTTACCGTTGATCAGGCCCTCTTCCACTTCACGCAGAGCGATAACCGTGACTTTATCGTTCTCTTCAGCAACCAGAGGATCTTTACCACCTGTTTGCAGTTGACGTGCTCGACGAGCGGCGACCAACACCAGGTCAAAACGGTTACCAATTTTTTCTACAGCGTCTTGAACAGTTACGCGTGCCATATGTGTGCGACTCCACAGGTAAAGAAATGACTGGGCATCATACTGAAACTTGGTTCAGTCTGCCAATAATTTGCTGATTAAAGCATCATGCCGTTGTGCCTGGCGCTCCCGATGCAGGCGTTCTGAACGGATGATGGTGTGCAGATCGGCCAATGCAGTATTGAAATCATCATTAACGATTAAATAATCATACTCGTTATAGTGAACCATTTCTGCAACGGCTTGATCCATGCGTTTTTCAATAATATCTTCACTATCCTGCCCTCGACCGCGCAGACGGCGACAGAGCTCTTCCTTTGACGGCGGCAGGATAAAAATGCTGCGGGCAGAGGGCATTTGTTTGCGGATCTGCTGTGCTCCTTGCCAGTCGATATCAAGAAAAACATCAACACCACTGGCAAGCGTTTCTTCAATCACTTTCCGGGATGTACCGTAATAATTATCAAAAACACGGGCGTGTTCCAGAAATTCATTATTATCGATCATCTGGCGAAAGGCTTCTTCGGTGATAAAAAAATAGTGTTCACCCTGATTCTCACCGGGACGCATTGCACGTGTGGTATGGGAAACAGAAACCTGAGTATCATACAGAGGTTGAGTCTTTAACAAAGCCTGAATCAGGCTTGATTTACCCGCTCCGCTTGGCGCGGAGACAATATATAACGTGCCTTGGATCATGGTGGTATCTTGGTTGATTGGATAATAATTAAATAAGGCAGAATAAAATTCTTATAACAGTATACACGTACCCATTCACACATGTCGCGTTGCCGATGCATTTCCACCGAAATTTTCTTAGGGGAAAAATTGCCAATGGATATTTTGTATCGCCAAGGGTTGACTTCTTTAGTTAAAATTTTGCTCTATGTATTATCACAACTGTTGTTTAATGAAACAAAAATGTTGTATTTGCTGTTTTATGTGTCACCATCGTTTGGTCGAAAAGGAGGCATGGATGAAATACAGTGAGTTCCGCCGATGGCTAATTTCTCAAGGAGTTTTAATTGTTAAGAAGCACTATAATATCCGACGCATTGAGATGAAAAAGCGCGTTATTTTGAGCGTTTTTACTGTCTTAAAAGGGCAGCGCTAACCGCGGCAAGGCCCGATTACGTCTGGCGGCAGTCCATGAGCGGGCGGATCTGGCAATGCCCTTTCTGTCGAGTCGAACATGACCGCGATATCAATGCGGCGATCAACATCCAGCGCAAGGGCATAACAGCATTATAGGCGGCGGGACTTGTCGTTTCTGCCCACGGAGGCCAGCGTAAATCCGTCATAAAGACGGTTGCGGCCTGAGAAGTGGGAAGCCTCGCCGTTTTTTACGGCGGGGAGCAGTCACCGGGTTACAATAAAGAGTATGGCTTAATCGGCAATTAATCGTATTCACCATGTGCTTTAATATCCCCGCCTCCCCAGCCAACTCGTTTGCCATTTGTTCGCAAAGCCGTAAAGGCGCTCCCCGATGAGTCTACGCTGACAATATCCTGCAATTTAGCGATTTCGGGTGGAACAAACCCACCGGTACTTGGCTTCCCCCAGGCAACGACACTACGGTCCGCCCGCAGGGCCGCGAAAGCAGAATTTGTTGCACTCAGGCCGACGATATCGTTCAGTTGAGCAATATCGAGTGGGAGTATGCCACCATTATCTAGATCTCCCCAAGCAACGACACTACGGTTTGCCCGTAAGGCCGAGAAAGCAGAATTTGTCGAACTTAGGCTGACAATATCATTCAGCCGGGCAATTTCTGATGGGATATGCTTCCTATCACTCCTTCCCCAGGCAACAACGCTGCGGTTTGCCCGTAGGGCAGCGAAAGCATCATCATTTGCACTTAAACTGACAATATCATTCAGCTGAGCAATTTTTGATGGGACATAAGTGCTATAACCCTCTCCCCAGGCAACAACGCTGCGGTTTGCCCGTAGGGCAGCGAGAGCATTATCATTTATACTTAAACTGACAATATCATTCAGCTGAGCCATGTCTGATGGGACATAACTATAACTACTGGTCCAACTAATAATGCTGCGGTCGGCTCGCAAGGCGATGAAACTATCATATGCTGAACTTAAACTGACAATATCGTTCAGTTGAGTAATATCAGGTGGGAGTTCGCCACCGTAGCCTGCACTCCCCCAAGTAACGACGCTGCGGTCAGCTCGCAAGGCGGCGAAAGCAGCATATGTTGAACTTAAACTGACAATATCGTTCAGTTGAGCAATATCAGGTGGGATTTTGCCACCGTAGCCCGCACTCCCCCAAGCAACGACGCTGCGGTCGGCTCGCAGGGCGGCGAAAGCAGCATATGTTGCACTTAAACTGACAATATCGTTCAGTTGAGCAATCTCAGGTGGGAGTTCGCCACCGTGGTCCGTATCCCCCCAGGCAACGATATGACCATTTTGTAATAATATGGCGGTTCCAGAGTTATTAGAGTCTATGACGCCATTGCTATCATAGCTGATAGCTTTGCTTCCAGATCGTTGTTTGAGAAAAGTGTCTTTGGTCTCTGTGCTGAATGAGAACTCGTTATGTTGATTCATATTGCTCTCCTGATAAGGCTGTATCGGATTTATTTGTAGGAATTCTGTGCCGCAAAACCTATTTCTTCCCCGTCAAACTGGGTTTCTGCTTAAAGGATGTAAGCACCTGTATTGCGGTATTTGATTTGCTGGCGGTCAACGCAGTGTGTTAACCCGTTCATAACAGGTGAAGAGATTATGAGGATTAACTCAATTTTCAGGCCAGCGTCTCTCCAGCTAAAAAACACATTTACTGATTAATCGTATTCACCATGTGCTTCGGCATCTCCTCCTCCCCAACCTGCCCTGCGGCCATCTGCTCGCAAGGCTGCAAATGCAGAGTTTGATGCGCTCAGGCTAACGATATCCTTCAACTTGGCAATTTCCGGTGGCACATAACCACCGCGACTTGGTTGTCCCCAGGCAACGACGCTGCCATCTGCCCGCAGAGCTGCGAAAGCACTACATGTTGCACTCAGGCTGACGATATCGTTCAGTTGAGCAATCTTAAGTGGTAATGTTCCACCGGTGTCGATGTTTCCCCAGGCAACCACACTGCGGTTTTCCCGTAGGACTGCAAATGAGCCTGTAAATCGCGATAATGAACCTGTTGTTGAGTGTAGGCTGACGATATCTTTTAATGCGGCAATTTCGGGGGGTGGGATTAGGCCACTGCCCATATCATCTTCCCAGGCAACGATGCTGCGGTCGGCTCGCAAGGCTGCAAAGGCATACGGTGTGGCACTTAAACTGACAATATCCTTTAATGCAGCAATTTCGGGTGGAACCACTATTCCCCCCCAGGAAACGACGCTGTGGTCTGCCCGTAGGGCGGCGGCATAATCATAATTGGTAGTTATGCTAACGATATCTTGTAATTTGGCGATTTCTGGCGGGATAATTTCCACACCCCAAGAGACAACGCTGCCGTTCGCTCGTAGGGCCACGAAAGTATTATTTGTTGAGTGTAGGCTGACAATATCCTTTAATGCGGCAATTTCGGGTGGGGTTGGCAAAAAATCCAATCCCCAGGAGACGACGCTGCCATCTGCCCGTAAGGCGGCAAAAGATTGCTCTGTTGTGCTTAGGCTGATGATATTGTGTAGCGATAATCCACACATTCTTGGCAGAGCCGTGTTTAAAAAATCCACTGCTCCCCAAGAGACTATGCTGCCGTCCGCCCGTAGGCCCGTGAAAACATCTCTTATTG
The DNA here is from genome assembly GCF_001010285.1 of Photorhabdus thracensis. Lineage (GTDB taxonomy): Bacteria > Pseudomonadota > Gammaproteobacteria > Enterobacterales > Enterobacteriaceae > Photorhabdus > Photorhabdus temperata. Next base: position 2,184,795 of record NZ_CP011104.1, read on the forward strand.
GAATTGAACTCACGCTGACAATATTCTTCATCTTATCCACTGATTCTGAGGGGAGTAGGCCATTGATGAATATACCCCAGGTAGACACGCGGCCATCTGCCTGCAAGCCTGCAAATGCAGAGTGTGTTGCGCTTAGGCTGACGATACCTTGCAATTCGGCAAATTCGGCAATTGGTGGCGGGGCTTCCTGTGTATCAAACCGTTTTTTCCCCCAAGTGATCACTCTGCCATTTTGCAATAACATGGCGGTTTCCAATTTAATAGAAATGTTATTTTCCGGTAACGAATCGTCTGCCAATTCAATAGAGACGATGGAGGTATTGCCACCAGAGTTACTTTCTCTGCCTGATTTTAGGTTTTGCTGGGTAAAACGATCACCGGTAGCCATGTTTGATGAGAGATGGTCATTTTGGTTCATATTGGTTCTCCTAAATAAGGTTAATATTGGGTTTGCTTTTACCTATAAGATAAAATCGGTTTATCGCGAGTTAAGCTAGATTTATATTGCCACTGGGTAGCATTACCTGTTATTTGAATAAAAAGATAATAGAAAAACACGATCAGTTTATAATTTTGTGGATGTATTCCAGTAAAGAAAATATCACATAAATTGAGGTGTTATACGAATGAAAGTATTGAAAGGATAACATGAAAAAGTAAACGAATAATATGATTGAACGTGAATGATGTGACTCAGAAGAGTTAAACCCGACGTAATGATATTAAATGGTTAGTGTAAATATTAACAGTTACAGTAATTGGTTATTTACTTCTTATTTGACGTGAGAAGTTATCGCTTTTTTAATTTTTATTGGAAAATCAGTATAATAACTGGAATTGAATATTGTGATATTTCAGGTTGATAAAAAACAAGGTGAATGATAACTCAGTATATTATCCGTATTCATTGGATATTCAACCGGGGATTGTTCCCCGGTTGTCTGGTTAAAGATTTTCATTGTGTTGCTATCGCTTCATCCCAGATAAATGACCTTTACTCTTACTGCCTATCCCAATAGAGCTATTTTATTTGCCCTTCTTTGCCATAAAGAGCGAACCTGGGCAGTGCTCAAAATCCTCACGTACTACGTGTACGCTCCGGTTTTTCCGCGCTGTCCGTGTTCACTGTTCATTGATAAGAATGGCCTGCAACAATTACGCCTATTGAGATAGGCTCTTAGTTTCTGCTGGTTATTATTTTATTCATTGGGTAAAAGGATGGCAGGATCTTTAAAATTGGGATTTAAATCAACGGGTGCAGACCAGAGCACAAGGCTATAGATCACATTTTGCATATCTTGGCTGTCTTGCATTATAATTAACGGCACCCCATTTTCCCAGTTATTTTCGAATTGAACTTGCTCTTCAGGTTTTCGCTGCCATGAAAAACCCGTTCCTTCGCAAGATACTTCGTAACACAGATCGAGTAGCTTAGACTCCATTACGTTACTGTCCCCTTTGAACCATTGGGGCTCATTATTTTCAACGATTGCATCCGTATAAAGTGTTATGGTGGCCTTTCCTGGCAGGCCATCTTTGCGGGAGGCTATTATCTCACAAGTGTACTTTCCTGTAACAACATGTGGAACAATGAAGATTCGGTTTTTCGTTTTAATCCAGAACATCATATCTTTTAACACTGCGGTATCAGGTAAACGTGTCCCTGGAAAATCGAAATGTGGATCACCTTTAGGAAAGACTAAGGTACTCGTCCCACTTTCCGGATAACGAACCAATTTATCGTTATTCTCTTTCCCATATATCTTCGGGTTTCCGAGAGCTAAAATGGCTTTTTCAGGAACCCAGTCTATGATTTGAGGGTTACTCGTGATTTGAGGTCGACTAGGTTGTGTATACGTATGAACATAATATTCTTTAGAAGTTTTCATTTATTGCTGTAATCCCCTCCCGGTTAAATTATATCGACCTTTCAGAGATTCTCCTTTTTCCGATTATTATTTTCTGTATCCGGGTACCCGTGCAAGCTGTCACTATACTTTACCTCATTGGATTTTAGCTCTTACTGCCGTCAGTTTTTACTGGCGGTATTTCTACCGATAAGGTAAAACCTACTCTTGTGAGTTAAGCCGGATTTATATTGTCACTGAATAACATTACCTGTTATTTGCATAGAAAGATAGTAGAAAAAAGTGATTGGTTGATAATCTGGCGGATGTATTCCGGTAAAGAAAATATCACATACATTGAGATATCATACGAATGAAAGTATTGAAAGAGTAACGCGAACGAGTAAATAAATAATAGGGTTAAGCGTGAATGCGGCAGGTCTGGAGGAATTAATGTTCGAATGGTAATATTTAAATGGTTTACGTAAAAACTGACCGTTATGGAAACGGGTTATCTATTTCCAATGTACTTCGAGTGCTCAACCGGGGATTACTCCCCGGTTGTTCTATTAACGATTTTTATTTATTGCGGCTATCTGCCCTTCTCACCCCGGATAGATTATCTGGGTTATCACAGGGATCTGGCTTCGCTAGGTTAGCACTGCCCGTACTGCCCGTATTTCCCGTACTAGTAGGTTTCTGGATGGCTGGGTCTTTAAACCTATTATTCGGATTGTTGTCTGGTGGTGTCCAGAAAGCAACATTATGAATCCAATTGCAGGTGTCTTGCATTTCAATTGACGGTACCCCGTTTTCCCACTTACTTTCCAATTCAAATTTCTCTTCGGGTTTACGCTCCCATGAAAATCCGGTCCCTAGGCAGTTTACTGTGTAAGTCAGGTCGTTCACGTTAGATTCCATAACGTTTTTGTCTCCCTTGAACCAGTAGATGTCTGGATTGACAACGATAGCATCCGTATAGAGGGTCACTGTGGCTTCCCCTGGAGATCTATCTTTACGTTTGGCAACCATCTTACAGGTATACTTACCTGTAACCACATGTGGCACCTTGAAGATTCTGTATTGTGCTCTAACCCAGAACATGCCGTCTTTTAGCATCATCTCTTTTCCTATCGGTTTTGGAAAATTATGATTTTTTACTATCGGAAAGACATTCAATAAGGTACTGGTACCCACTTCTGGGTAACGAATTGGCTTACCGTTGTTGTCTTGCCCATTTATCACCGGTTTCCCGAGAGCTTTGATTGCCCAACTTGGGTTCCAATTGGGTGTAGCAGCGGCGAATACCGAGGTGGAAAAGAGCGCCCCTACAGACACGCACATTATCCATACCGGCCACTGGCGGTAATGTGCCGTTATCCGACCAATATCCTGTTTCATTCTGTTGATGAATGTGTTACCCGCATTCATGGGATATTCAGATGGGGATAGTTCCCCAGTTGTTACGTGAGAAATTTTCATTTATTGCTGTAATCCCGTCCCGGTCAAATGACATCGACCTTTCAGAGATTCCCCTTTTTCCGGTTATTATTTTCTGCATCGGGTACCCGTGCAGGTCGTTACTACACGTTATCTGTCTTAATGACAGGTTTTGTTCAATTAGTCTCTGGACTCCGGCTCTTATTCACTTCCTCTTGATCGGAGGAAACCCAAGTCAAATACCACTTTGCACTGACTGTCCGCATTACTTTATGTTGCTTTCCGAGCCTTTAGGTATATTTGCCTACCATTTTCTGTTATTACTATCGCCGCTAGATTTATCAGCTATTGCTGGCTGATACACATGAGATAATTCAATATGACTATTGTTTATTGAGTTGAAGCCGGAATGGAAAACCATCTCGGCCAATGTAACCTTGGCTATTTGTATCCCAAAAACTCAGAGGGTAGCGTGCAGAATAGCGATGCATCTTGAAATCCATAGGGTATATATTGGATTTACCTTTTACCCACAGGGGAACCTATGCCATAAAACCTATCCCTTGCGGGTTAAACTGAATTTTTACTGACATGAATAATATTAGACATTATTTAAGTAAAAATCTAATAGAAAAAAGTTATCGGCTGATAACCTTAGGTTAATGCTACACCTGATTGTTGGTAGTGGTTTTTAGATTATTTTCCACGGATAGATCACAAGAGTGGTAATAATGAGATTTAGGCAGAGGGATTTAGCGGGGATATACATCTTTATGACTATTATTGCGTGAACGAGTAACTTAATTTGGTAATAACAGCGGGCAGGTAAGCTAATATTTCAAATTAATGAGACGCTGAAATCGGCCAACATAATGAAGGATCACCAGCTTGCCCGCGCTATCGGGGATGCGAGCTGGAATAGCTTCCTCATGAAACTGGAATACAAAGCCGCAGCGGCGGGACTCGTCGTTTCTGCCCACGGAGGCCAGCGTAAATCCGTCATAAAGACGGTGGCGGCCTGAGAAGTGGGAAGCCAACCGGGGATTACTCCCCGGTTGTTCTGTTAAAGATTTTTATTTATTGCTGCTACCGGCCTTCTCATTCCAGATAGGTTATCTGGGTTATTACAGGGATCTGGCTTCTCCAGGTTAGCTATTAGGTCTCAGGATGGCTGGGTCTTTAAACTGACCATTTGGATTGTTGCTTGGTGGCGTCCAGAAAGCAACATCATAAATCCAATCGCAAGTGTCTTGCATTTTAATTGTCAGTGCCGCGTTTTCCCACTTACTTTCCAATTCAAATTTCTCTTCGGGTTTACGCTCCCATGAAAATCCGGTCCCTCGGCAGCTTACTGTGTAAATCAGGTCGTTCACGCTAGATTCCATAACGTTTTTGTCTCCCTTGAACCTGTAGAGTATATAATTTACAACGTTAGCATCCGTATAGAGGGTCACTGTGGCTTTCCCTGGAGATTTATCTTTACGTTTGGCAACCATCTTACAGATATACGTGCCTGTGACCACACGTGGGACCTTGAAGATGCTGTTTTGTGCATTTATCCAGAACCTGCCTTGTTCCAGCGTCATATCGTCTACTCTCGGCTTTGGAAAATTACGATCTATTACTGTCGGAAAGACATTCAATAAGGTACTGGTACGTGATTCTGGGTAACGAATTGGCTTACCCCTGTTGTCTTTCCCATTTATCACCGGTTGCCCGAGAGCTTTGATTGCCCACGTTGGGTTCCAAGAGGGTGCAGCAGGATTAGGTTGATAATACTCTGATGGGGATAGCTCCCCGGTTGCCATATTAAAAATTTTCATTCTTTGTGATAACCCTGTCCCGGCCAGATTGTATTGGCCTTTTAAGGGCCCTCCTTTTTCAGATGATTATTCTCTGCATCGGGTCACCCGTGCAGGTTGTTATTACACGGTTTCGTTCATGTAAGAGTATTGCTGGAACTCATGTTTGAGGAGAAATCGTCTTGATTCATATTACTCTCCTAACTTAAGGTTATATCGGATTTGCCTTTACCTACAGGGAACCTATGCCATAAAATCTATCCCTTGCGGGTTAAGCTGAATTTCTATTGCTACGAAGACATAAATAAGATTAGCAATTATTTTAAAAAAAAGATAATAGGAAATAGTTATCGGCAGATAACTTCAGATTAATGCTAAATTAATTTTTTGGTAGTTGATTTCAGATTATTTTTTTATCTATAAGTGGTAAGGGTTGAAATTATGAGACTTGAGCCACAGAATTTAGGGGGGATGTACATCTTTATGGCTACTCTTATTAATACGTAAATATGTAACTTAATATGCTAAGTATTAACTGTAAAGCAAGGAAGAAAAATCACTAGGGGTGGCTTAATATCTTTTCTGTTTATAAAAAAGTGAGTTATTTTGGTTTTTTTAGGATTTACGTCCCAAACTATTTCGTAAAGTCATTGTCTTTTAATCTTTATTTGAAAGTGAATCTTAGTAATAACAGAGAGCGGCTGTGATGAGATTTCAAGTGAATACTCGACAGGCTGAACCGAGGTATTATGGCTCAGCCTTGGTTAATGGTTCACAATAATAAATTAATACTTAATAGATTAACTAATCGTATTCACCGTGTGCTTTAGTTCGAATGGCGAGGTTTCTCCCAGGCTAACTGATAATCATTGCAAAACCTAATGGAGAGAGCAAATTGATGCTCATTTGTGCTGTTGAGACGATCCTCATCGGTAAAGGCGAAAGTAAGCTGATGAAGCACACCCGAAGGTACTTTTCTATATCGTTTGGATTAAGTTGTTTTGAAGCCAAAATGTAATTCACAATTGCAAGCTCTGGCGTAGTTCAATAGTGTCTTAAGTGTTGGGTTTCCGTTTCCTTTTTCAAGCTTGGAAATATTCGCCTCTTTTGTTCCCATACGCTGTGCAACTTGGTTTTGCGTTAGACCAGCAGCATGCCGCATGCGTAATAAAGTATTAATTAGCTCGAATTCTGTCTCTAGCGCATCATACTCAGCTTTTACATCTGAGTTAGCTAATGCTTTGGATTTTAGGGATTTTAAGTTGCTCATTTTATAACCTCTTTCATTCGTTTATAAGCGAGACCAAGATCCAGATTGCTGACGAACCCCATTTAAAAAGTGGGGTTCTGTTGATGTCAATCATATTGTTGTCGTGTGGGGGTTTTTAGTATATCGAGGTATCGATTTTCCAGTACCTCTATTAGATCAAAGACCGGCCCCCGATGGTTAGCACTTTTGTCATTAATCCGATGGGGCTATTAAGGCCCTACATGATGTTTACTGACTTCATTTTCTAGCGCTTGATTCACGAAAGCATTAATCGTCACATCTTCTTCAAGTGCTACTCTTCCTCAGACTTTCCCACCAGAAACGCTCTCGCTTGACTTGGCCAGGGGCCATTGCTGGGCCGCATGGAGCACGCGCAGCACAACTACCGTACCACTTTCATCCTTGATGCGATAGACAATCACATAATTAGGCCGCACGACGATTTCACGGGTATCGTGCACACGGCCGGGGCGGTACAGTTTAGGCCGCTGCGCAGCGAGTTCGATTTTAGCATCAAAGTCTGCGTCAAGCTCAAGCGCGGCGCTGGGGTTGTTTTGTGCGATGTAATCAAAGATACGTTCTCGATCTGCTTCCGCGATCTTTCGCCAAATGATTTTCATGCGCGACCCTGTACAATGCGTTTACGCAAGGCTTCACGTTTGGCGGCAAATTTGGCCTTGACATCAGTGTGAGGGATACCCGGTCCGGGTTCATCTATGGCTTGCTGCACCTGCTCACGAAACCACGCATCATATGCAGCAGCCTCGTGGGTACGCTTGAGCGCTTCGGCACGATCTGGCCTGCGCGTTGAGGTATTGGGGGGAGCGGGGGCGTAGTTTGATGAATCCACGTCGAAGCGGGCAATGCCAATTTTTTTAAGGTAGGAAACCAGCGTTTCGAACTTGCGGAATAGCCGCACATTGCGGCTGCGCTGTGCGGCCAGTGGTCGCTCGTGCATTCCATAGCGTACCATCACGGCCCAGCCACCTGGCTGGCCTACGATGTGCGCTCCTTTAACGGCTCCGGCCTCCACTAGATGTGATAGGGTGCCGTGGTCGATAGTTTCAGCCATGTTGTCACCTCGCAATTTCTGAATATTTCACAATGTAGACTACTGTAATTTATAGAGCAAATTATAGTAAATTGCAAAGCGATTTATTATTTATCACCCAATAACTGAACGGAAAACAGGCAGTTTTCCTTGCCACATAAATGCCCCACAGTTTTTTATGCTCTCGCCCATTTTCGCGGGTTGCAGAAAATGCAAATACAGTGTCTAACCCCCTGACGGGCGATTGAATCGGGTCAATGAGGAAAATGGGTTGTATTAGGATTCATTATGAAAAGAACAGACCCCATTATTTTCAATGAGGTTTGTCAGCGGTCTGAGATCCTTTTTAGGATACGAGCCTGAATTTTGGGTGGCATATTTAATATCGACCCTTGAACTTATCGTATGTGATAAGTTTATCGGTTATTAAACCTCTGTCTTCGATGAGAACCTCTGGGGCGGGAATCGTTGATGGCAGCCCTGAATCAAATATTAAATATATCAGGTTTTCACCATAAATATCCGCTCTGTGTAGTGTATGAAAAAGTCCGCTACCTTGGGATTTCAGGCAGTTATTCTTCGAACCGCTTCGCAAAGTTATTATTTCTGCCTTGGACAGCATCTCTTTATCCTCTATTTTGTTGTTATGCATGGATAGCCAAGGAGCAACGGATGCTTAATTTATTGATATTAATTCTGTTCATTGTTTTCAGTTCACCGATAGTTGCGGCTGAAATTTTTGTTTCGAATACAGAAAAGAATTGCCCCGAATGGTCGCAGGACAAATTACAACGTGAAACTAACAGCTTGATGCAACAGATGGCGCACTGGGATCAGCTCTATCGTCAGAAAGGGATCAGCGAGATCGATGATGAGGTTTATGATCAATTAATGTCGGAGCTGACTCATTGGCAATTCTGTCTGAAACAAGCACCCCATTCAGATTTTCCTGTGGAAGTTTTTCCTGATAATAAGCTTGTTCATCCGGTTGCTCATACCGGATTAAGTAAACTGAAAGACAAGCAGGAAATTAACCGATGGTTGCACGGTAGATTACCTGTCTGGTTACAGCCAAAGATTGATGGTGTAGCGGTAACATTGGTTTATCAGAACGGGAAACTTGTTTCATTAATCAGCCGGGGCAATGGTGCCGAAGGGGTAAATTGGACAGCAAAAAGCCGACATATTCCCGATATTCCGCAGAATATAGAAAATGCTCCACCTGATTTGGTATTGCAAGGAGAACTCTTTCTGCATAAAGAGGAGCATAGACAGCAATTATTGGGGAGTGATGGCGCTCGTAATCGGGTTGCGGGTTTGATGATGCGTAAGGACCATTCGTCAGAATTAAAACAAATAGGTTTGTTTATCTGGAGCTGGCCGGATGGCCCTGCGGAGATGGAAAGTAAATTGCGCAAACTGGCAGATATGGGGTTTCCATTGGCGCTTCGCTACAGTCATAAAATAGAGGAACCAGAGCAGGTGCAGAAACTGCGGATGCACTATTTTGAACAACCCATGCCTTTTGCTACAGACGGTATCGTGCTGAAACAGGAAATTGAACCTAAAGGAAACCAGTGGCGGTCTGGATCTAACAGTTGGGCTGTGGCATGGAAACACCCTTTACGCCATCAGGTTACACAAGTCAGGGAAGTTAATTTTACTATTGGCAGAACGGGCAAAATCTCAGTGGTTCTTGGGCTGGATAAGGTGAAACTGGATGATCGGCAGATAAGCAGAGTCAATATTGGTTCTGTTCGTCGTTGGCGACAGTTGGATGTATTACCGGGGGATCAGGTGACGCTTACATTGGCAGGCCATGGTATCCCGAAATTAGCTCAGGTGGTATGGCGGATCAAAGAGCGTCAGGATATTCAGCCACCGGATAAGCAGCATTATCATGCACTAAGTTGTTTGACGTTAACGGTGGGTTGTGAACAACAATTTAATGCACGATTGAAATGGCTTGGTGAAAATCTGCAAATGACAGGCGTCAGTAGCGGTAGTTGGGCAATGTTGACCGAACAGAAGTTAGTCACTGATTTAACCGGTTGGTTAGCGCTTTCAGCTCAACAAATTGCGGCCTTACCAGGAATCGGAGATAAACGGGCACAGGCTGTTTATTCGCAATTCAGCAAGGCAAAAAATCAGCCTTTTTCCTACTGGATGAAAGGGATTGGAGTGCCTTATATGGATAAGCTGTCTGACAATGTTTATCACTGGCAGCAACTGGAGCAGAAATTAGCCGGAACACAGTTAAAACAGCAACTTACTACCGGGCAATTTAAAAAGTTGTCTGATTTTGTCAATGACACGCAGATTAAAGCAATCGCGGAAAAACTGTCAGTGGCAAGGATAACGGGTTTTGACCGGGAAAACGGGGTCGTAGTTAACCCCGTTGGTATGGTTCAGTGATCGGAGTGTTCGTAATTAAAGACCGGTAATCCAAGACGGTAGCGGATAGCAACCAATCTTGCTGTCAGACCGGCGATCAGGGTAATCAGAACAATGCCGTTTTGCGGTAACGGCGTGTGCTGTAAGCCAATATATAACCAGGCGGCGGTAAAGGAGACACCCGCATAGATCTCTTTCTGGAAAACCAACGGAATGGTGTTACACAACATATCGCGTAACACGCCACCGAAAACACCGGTAATAACCGCCGCAATGGAAGCAATGATTGGGCCATAGTTCATATCCAACGCAATCTGTGCGCCAAGAATGGAGAAGACAATCAAGCCAATGGCATCAAGGATCAGAAACAGGCGGCGCAAATGCTTCATCATCGGCGCAACCCAAGTGGTGATTACGGCGGCACAGGCAACGGTGACGATATATTCAGGGTGCTTAACCCAACCGAGGGGATAATGCCCTAGTAGTATATCTCGAACGGAGCCACCGCCAATCGCCGTTACGGAAGCAATAATAATCACGCCGAACATATCCATTTTACGGCGGCCCGCAGCTAAAGCCCCGGTCATCGCTTCAGCAGTAATACCGATGATATAAAGAACACTTAGTAACATAGAAATGAAATGTACGTAGCATAAAAAAGTAAGAGTAATGTCGAAGTGGTAAAGTCTCGACTGAAATTTTTTAGTTCCATCCATTTCGGATTAATATTATTTATCCGAAAAAACCTGATGCAAGGATAATAAAATGGCCTTTCAGGAACGGCAAATCACGTTAGATAACCGTAGCCACCAGCTTACTAATATTAATGTCTGGACACCAGACAGCCAGTGGTTAGTTTATGATGTGCGTCCTCATGGTGCTTCTTTTACTGGTTTAACGATAGAAAAAATTCATGTACAGAGTGGAAAAACAGAAATTATCTATCAGGCAAAGGAGGGCGCTCATGTTGGCGTGGTGACAGTCAGCCCAACAGAACCTGTCCGATATGCGTTTATTCATGGGCCAGAATGCCCAGATGAGCAATGGCACTATGACTTTCATCACCGTCGGGGCGTCATTGTCAGTGAGGATTCTCCGGGAAAAGCGGTTACGCTGGATGCAATGGATATTACTGCCCCTTATACCCCGGGAGCGTTGCGCGGAGGCAGCCACGTTCATGTATTCAGCCCGGATGGTAGCCGTCTAAGTTTTACTTATAACGACCATGTTATGCATAAGCTTGATCCAGCGCTGGATTTGCGCAATATCGCCGTGGCTGTGCCCCTCAAACCAGTTGAACCACCTAAGCACCATCCCCGTGAATATGATGGTAGCTATTTCTCCGTTGTGGTTAGTACTACTACTTTTCAGCCGGAGCCGGGCAGTGATGATATTAACCGCGCCTATGAAGAGTGTTGGGTAGGCCAAGCAGGATATCGTAAAGCGGATGGTAATTGGCAGCGTTGGGCATTGGCATTTATTGGCGATACTATTTCTGCAACAGGGGAAAAAGTACCGGAAGTCTATATCGTTGATTTACCTGAACAGGATGCTGATTATGCGGTAGCAGGGGAAAAACCGCTGCAAGGTACGGAAACAACGTTACCCGCGCCGCCTGCCAGTGTAATGCAGCGTCGTTTGACATTGACCAGCCACAAACGCTGGCCGGGAGTCGTGAATAACCCGCGTCACTGGTTGCGTGCTTCACCGAATGGTGAACAGATTGGTTTTTTAATGAAAGATGATAATGGTATTGTGCAATTGTGGACAATATCGCCAAATGGTGGCGAGCTCCGTCAAATAACTCAGAGTTACTGTGGCATCCAATCTGCTTTTAGTTGGGAAAGTAGCGGTCAGTTTGTTGCTTTTATTTGTGATAACAGTGTGATGCTGTGCGATGTGCGAAATAGCCAAATGCGGCGTTTGACAAAGCGTACAGAAAAAGCGCCTGCTGCGGAAGCGGTGGTGATTTCACCGGATAGTCATCATATTGCATTTATGCGTGAAGTCGATGGTTATATGCAAATTTTCCTGGTGGAAACCGGATTGAAATAAATATATTTGCCGTCAGTTCACTCTCCGCTGGTGGCAATAAATAAACCGGAACGGATTATCAATTAATTGGTTTTGGTTTGACGTTGTGCTTTTTCTATTTTTTCGATTCGTTCTTTTGGTGAACTTGCTGATTGATCCTCATCAGATTTTATATAGTCATACGGTAATAAAAGGGTATCCAGTAGCGCAGAAAAAGGCAGATCAATAGCCAGCAATGGTTTCATTACCCAGCCGGTATCATTATCTTTCAGCATTTCAATATTCGTCTTAGCGCCGGAATAATAACCACGGCTAGGCCCTGAATGGGTCATAATGCTTGTGCACCCGCTGGTTAACAGCCATCCTAATGTGACACAAAATAGAATTAATTTATTACTCTTCATCGGTTCTATTGATCTCGTATGGTCAAACAGCCGGAATACTTCGCTCTTGCGTTGGTTGCTTGGGTGGCTTCTATTCCCCTAAGTTCTTTAGCTAAGGGCTTTTACATCATCACTATAATCACGCTATGCAACTTTGACCATAGCATTAATACCTGAGAATAGTGAATTTTTTATGTAACACGTTTTTTCCTATTCTTCTGATGAATAAGAAACGACTCAAATCATCATAATGATTTGTGTAGCTCGTTTTTCAAACATCCTTTAAGAATAAAGCAATTTGGCATATCGGCTGAAAGTCTCATTAATGCATAATGCACTCTTGCATTAGCTATCAGTAAACGCACAAAAACCGGCCTATTCAAGCCATTAGATTGAGAATTTTCTGATTAAATAGATACTGCTGAAGGAGAGGGGGCAGACAAGGAATGTTTCTTTCTCTTCTTTGCACCAAGCACTCTACAAATTCTGATAATAATCATGTAAAAGTCCTCGTTGTCATTTGGCTCCCGCATTTTCATGCAGGAGCTTTTTTATTGCTGGTTTCAGGCGACTTTCTGATGTGCCAGTTCAATCTCTTCTGCCAGAATCGCAATCCCTTTTTCGATACTTTCCGGATCAGGAACGTAGTTCATGCGCATACATTCGTGAGCATGTGGCCAGTTTTGCTCGAGCCCTGGGAAGAAATAGTGACCTGGAACCATCAGTACACCGCGCTTTTTCAGCCTGTGGTAAAGCGTTTCTGTTGTTATTGGCAGGTTTTTAAACCACAGCCACAGAAAAATGGCACCTTCTGGTTTATGGATCAGACAAAGTTCCGCCGGCAGGTAACGACGGATAATATGAATGACGTCCTGAACCCGTTGTTGATAGAACGGGCGGATAACGTCCTGTGACAGGCGAAGAAGGTCATTACGTCGGATCATTTCCAGCGCCATTGCTGGCCCAACGCCGCCCGGTGCGAGGCTGATGATGCCGTTCATATTACTGACGGCATTGATGATTTTATCGTTAGCAATAATGATGCCGCAGCGGGAGCCGGGCAGCCCTAATTTGGATAAGCTCATGCACAGAATAATATTGGGATTCCATAATGGCGTGGCTTCGCTAAAAATAATGCCTGGGAAGGGTACGCCGTAAGCATTATCAATTAGCAGTGGAATTTGGTGTTGTTGAGCGAGATAATCTAGCCGTTGCAATTCTTCGTCAGTGATGACGTTACCCGTTGGGTTGGTTGGGCGAGAAACACAGATCAGGCCAATATCTTCGGTAATATTGAGATGGTCAAAATCAACACGGTATTTGAATTGGCCTTCTGGCAATAATTCAATATTGGGTTTATTGGCAACAAATAAGCCTTCATCCAGCCCTGAGTCAGAATAACCAATATATTCCGGTGTCAGTGGAAATAGTACCTTACGGGTGGAACCATCTTCACTGCGCCCGGCCAGCAGGTTAAACAGATAGAAAAATGCGCTCTGGCTGCCATTGGTCAGGGCTATATTTTGTGTACCAATTTCCCAGCCAAGTTTTTCGCGCAGCATCTCTGCCAATGCTCGAATTAGCGTATCTTTACCCTGAGGGCCATCATAGTTGCATAGTGTTTCCGTGAGTTGGCCGCTTGCGACCATTTCAGTCAGTAATTGCTGAAAATAGTCATCCATTTCCGGGATATGTGCCGGATTACCACCGCCCAGCATAATTGCACCGGGTGTCCGCAACCCTTGATTAAGGTCATTCATCAGGCGGGTTATACCTGCGTCTTGTGTAAACTTGTTACCGAATTGAGAAAAAATCATAGCCGTGTTCGTTGTCGGTGTGTTATTTAAATTAGAAGAAATAACACCATACCCTTCGCATTATCGAGGTGCAATCTGGAAAATTATGACTATTAATTATTTAATATGGCATTTAATTTAACATTTAAAATAAAGAGCTAAATGTTTGGTTAATATCCAGTTTTATTATTGGCGTTAATCTTGGTGCTATTGTAATTCACTGAATTTATTTTCTACATAAACAGTCAGTTATATGGTCATTGACTAAGCCTGTTGCCTGCATAAATGCATAGCAAGTGGTACTGCCGATAAATTTGAACCCTCTTTTTTTCAGTGCTTGTGATAACTCATCTGAAAGATCTGTTTTTACCGGCACCTCTGTGATGGTTTTCCACTGATTAATAATCGGTTTGTTATCAACAAAACGCCAGATAAAGGCGCTGAATTCCTCACCCTGTTGTTGCATTTTAAGATATGCTCGCGCGTTATTGATAATGGCGTTAATTTTGGCGCGATTGCGGACAATAGCGGGATTAAACATCAACCGTACCACATCATTTTCATCCATGACGGCAATTTTTACCGGATCAAACTGATGAAAACATTGGCGATAGCCTTCGCGTTTTTTCAGGATAGTCAGCCATGACAGCCCAGATTGCTGGCCTTCCAGACAGATCATTTCAAACAGCTTCTGGCTATCTTTTTGTGGTTTTCCCCATTCATTATCATGGTAAGACAGATATTCAGGATCAGAGGTCACCCAATTACAGCGTGTTAATTCCATGATGATTATTCCCGATGTTGATGGTTAATAATTGACTGTACTTTAACTGTATATACATACAAGTAAAATAGCCAGATTAAGATTTTTTTATTTCAGGGAGGAATTGAGAGCGAATTCAGGGCTGTATATCTTAAGGTCAAAGGGTATACTGACCGACTTCCTTTCAAATTCATATGTATCGCGTGCGGATCCAACATGCAAAAGTTTGATATCAAGACCTTTCAGGGGCTGATCCTGACATTACAGGATTATTGGGCGCGCCAGGGCTGCACCATTGTCCAACCACTGGACATGGAAGTCGGCGCGGGTACTTCTCATCCAATTACTTGCCTGCGTGCACTTGGCCCGGAGCCAATTGCTGCGGCTTATGTGCAACCTTCCCGTCGTCCGACGGATGGCCGTTACGGTGAAAACCCGAATCGCTTGCAACATTTCTATCAGTTTCAGGTCATTATTAAGCCATCACCAGACAATATTCAGGAATTATATCTGGCTTCTCTGAAAGAGTTGGGGTTAGACCCGACGGTTCATGATATCCGTTTTGTTGAAGATAACTGGGAAAACCCGACATTGGGTGCCTGGGGTTTGGGTTGGGAAGTGTGGCTTGATGGCATGGAAGTGACTCAGTTCACTTACTTCCAGCAGGTAGGTGGCCTTGAGTGTAAACCAGTCACTGGTGAAATTACTTATGGTCTTGAGCGTCTGGCAATGTATATCCAGGGCGTAGACAGTGTTTTTGATCTGGTTTGGTGTGATGGCCCACTGGGTAAAACCACTTATGGTGATATTTATCATCAAAATGAAGTGGAACAATCCGCCTATAACTTTGAGTATGCGGATGTCGATTTCCTGTTTAGCTGCTTCGAGCAATATGAAAAAGAAGCGCAGGATCTGATGGCGCTGGAAACGCCGCTGCCTCTGCCGGCTTATGAACGTATTCTTAAAGCGGGTCATACATTCAACTTATTGGATGCCCGTAAAGCTATCTCGGTGACTGAACGTCAGCGCTATATCCTGCGTATCCGCACCCTGACTAAAGCTGTTGCAGAAGCTTATTATGCCTCCCGCGAGGCACTGGGTTTCCCTATGTGTAAAAAGAATCAGAACTAAGAGGCTGTCATGACTCAACAGACTTTCCTGGTGGAAATCGGCACAGAAGAGTTGCCGCCGAAGGCTCTTCGTTCATTGGCTGAAGCATTTGCGGCTAATTTTGCGGCAGAACTGGATAACGCGAATCTGGCTCATGGTGAAGTGAGCTGGTTTGCCGCGCCGCGCCGTCTGGCGCTGAAAGTAGCTAATCTGGATGAAGCGCAGGCTGACCGTGAAGTGGAAAAACGTGGCCCGGCGATTGCTCAGGCATTTGATGCGGAAGGCAAACCGACAAAAGCAGCTGAAGGTTGGGCCCGTGGTTGTGGTATCACGGCCTCTCAGGCTGAACGTTTAGTGACAGATAAAGGCGAATGGTTACTGTATCGCGCGCTGGTAAAAGGCCGCCGTGCAACAGAGCTATTGTCGGGTATGGTCAATCACGCGCTGAGTAAGTTGCCAATTCCTAAACTGATGCGTTGGAGCGATAAAGAGACTCAGTTTGTTCGCCCGGTGCATACCGTTACCATGTTGTTTGGTGATGAACTGATTGAAGGCGAAATTCTGGGTATTAAATCTGCACGCGTCATTCGTGGCCATCGTTTTATGGGTGAGCCTGAATTCACGATTGACAATGCGGAACAGTATCCGGCAATTTTGCAGCAACGCGGTAAAGTGATCGCGGATTATGAAACCCGTAAGGCGCTCATCAAACAGGATGTGGAACAAGCGGCGGTTAAACTGGGTGGCATTGCGGATATTAGTGACAGCTTGTTGGAAGAAGTCACCTCGCTGGTTGAATGGCCGGTTGTGCTGACAGCGAAATTTGAAGAGAAATTCCTCGAAGTACCAGCAGAAGCACTGGTTTACACCATGAAAGGTGATCAGAAATACTTCCCGGTTTACGACAATGCGGGCAAGTTGATGGCGAACTTTATCTTTGTTGCCAACATTGAATCTTCTGATCCGCAACAAATCATTTCTGGTAACGAAAAAGTGGTTCGTCCTCGTTTGGCTGATGCGGAATTCTTCTTTAAGACGGATCGTAAACAGCGTCTGGAAGACAACTTGCCTCGTTTGGAAACCGTTCTGTTCCAGAAACAGCTTGGTACATTGCGCGATAAGACGGATCGTATTCAGGCTTTGGCTGGCTGGGTTGCAGAGAAGATTGGCGCTGATATTAATCACGCCACCCGTGCGGGTCTGTTGTCCAAATGTGACCTGATGACCAACATGGTATTTGAGTTCACCGATACGCAGGGTGTGATGGGAATGCATTACGCCCGTCATGACGGTGAAGCGGAAGAGGTTGCTCTGGCGCTGAATGAGCAGTATCAGCCGCGTTTTGCCGGTGATGAATTGCCTTCTACGGGTATTTCCTGTGCGTTAGCCATTGCGGACAAAATGGATACTCTGGCGGGTATTTTTGGCATTGGTCAGCATCCGAAAGGCGATAAAGATCCGTTTGCACTGCGTCGTGCTGCGCTGGGGGCTTTGCGTATTATCGTTGAGAAAAAATTGCCATTGGATTTACAGGCATTGACAGAAGAAGCGGTTCGTCTGTATGGCGACAAGCTGACGAATGCCAAAGTTACTGATGACGTGGTTGAGTTTATGCTTGGCCGTTTCCGTGCCTGGTATCAGGAGCAGGGTTACAGCATTGATACCATTCAGGCTGTACTGGCGCGCCGCCCAACCCAACCCGCTGATTTCGATGCCCGTGTTAAAGCGGTCACTCATTTCCGTACATTGGATGAAGCCGCAGCGTTGGCCGCGGCGAATAAGCGCGTTTCTAACATTCTGGCTAAGTCTGAAGAGACATTGAACGAGAAAGTAGATGTTTCTACGTTGAAAGCGCCAGAAGAGGTGAAACTGGCAACGCATCTGATAGTTTTACAGGATAAGCTGGCGCCTTTGTTTGCCGAAGGGCACTATCAGGAAGCTCTGATTGAATTGGCTTCTCTGCGTGAAGTTGTCGATGCTTTCTTCGACAATGTAATGGTAATGGATGAAGACCAGCAGGTGCGCGTGAATCGCTTAACTTTGTTAAGTGAATTGCGGGACCTGTTCCTGAAAGTTGCGGATATTTCGTTACTGCAATAGTGACCTGAAATAGTCAATTCCGGCTGTTGTGAAATGCGATAGCCGGAACTTAATACCTCTAACCTTGATTTTGTGGCTCATTCGAGCTACATTTTATTTATAAATTAAAAGGGGGATTTATGGCTGCAAATGCATTTGTTCGGGCAAGAATCGATGAGACATTAAAAGCAGAAGCTACCGAAGTTTTGGCTGGTATGGGGTTAACCATATCTGATCTTGTGCGTATCACCTTGACTAAAGTTGCGAAGGAAAAAGCATTACCGTTTGAAATGAGAGTACCTAATAAATTGACTGCCGAAACTTTGGCTAAGAGTGATCGTGGTGAAGACATTCATCAAGCAAAGGATGCTGACGATTTATTCGATCAGCTTGGTATCTGATGCGTCAGCCAAGATATTCAAGTCAATTTAAGCGTGATGTGAAATCCGCACAAAAACGTGGCAAAGATATGAACAAACTTAAGGTCCTAATGCGTTTGTTGATTGATAATAGACCATTGCCTGCTAACTATCAGGATCATCTTCTCCGTGGTGAATGGAAGGCGTTTCGTGATGCTCACATTGAGCCTGATTGGTTATTGATTTACAAAGTAGTTGGTGATGTCGTTAGGTTTGAACGAACAGGAAGACATTCTGACCTATTTGATGAATAAACCTTTCTAGGGGCACTGGGTAGCAGGTTAAAATAACTTACTGCCTATTTCAATAGGGCTATTTTATTTGCCATTTTGAACCTGGGCAGTGCTCAAAATCCTCACGTACTACGTGTACGCTCCGGTTTTTCCGCGCTGTCCGTGTTCAAACTGCCTGCAACAATTACGCCTATTGAGATAGGCTCTTAGTTAGAAAAAAGAAAGTCCAGATTTAGCTACAACATTATTTTTTACCTAATGACGTATTTCTGTGAAATCCGTGAGAAAGTGCGACATAACTGAGGTTCAGTTGTTTTTATCAGCAACTAATCTCTGGTTATCAAAAAGGTATTGACGGCCTGTAGCGAGCGCAGTAAGATTCGTCTCGTTTTCGGCGAGTAGCGCAGCTTGGTAGCGCAACTGGTTTGGGACCAGTGGGTCGGAGGTTCGAATCCTCTCTCGCCGACCAATTTAGAGTTCGGGGCTGTCAAATAAGCCGCAGACTTAAAGAAATAGAGAAGCCTTACAGTGATTGCTGTAAGGCTTTTTGCTATTTGGAAGCATTTACTCTAACAACCACAGCCACTTGGTGCATAAACTTGCATAACTTTGCTATCAGCATCAAAATGCTTCGCCCTTCCACCGTTGAAAAGGCCATAATGTTTTTTCCCATCACCTATTAAATCAAATAATGTATGGTAACGACTTTTGGTGATCATATCGGCGGTATTGCGGCATACAGGGACTGCTCTGCCTGTCTCAAAAATATGTTCTCGATCAAGCACAAACTGATCCGGTGCATCGGGTAAATTGCCTTTGTAAATGGCAACTTGACCATAATCCTCACAACGGTCTTCTAAATCTAATTTGAACAGCCTCAGCGTCATTGAATACAATTTTGCGCCGCCTAGTTTTGCCTCAATCTCCTTATTGTTGATGGATTTCAAACTGCTATTAATGACACGAACATCATTAAAACCGGCTGTTCTTGCTAGCCGTATGAAATCTTCAAAGTACAATGCGTCACCGATACACTCACAAACCATCTGTTGGTCATTTTTCAGTGATTGGTCCAGTCTTCTATCTAAAAAAATGTCAGAAAAATAGATTTCACCACCCGATTTGAGTAAACGGGCCATACCAGCCAACACACTTGCTTTAGATACAGATAGATTGATGACACAGTTTGAAACGATAACGTCTATACTTTCAGGTGGTAAATTAAGTTGTTCTAGTGACTCGATATAGCCTTGCTGAAAATGCACATTGGTGGATGAATAGTTAAAGATTTGACGATGATAATCCACAAAACGTTGGGCAAATTCGATTTGTTCTGCCGTTGCGTCAATACCAACAACTTTACCCTCAGTACCTACGAGATGAGACAGAATAAAACAATCACGCCCACTCCCACATCCCAAGTCTAATACTGTCGTTCCTTCTAGCAAGGGAGGAAAAGGCGTACCACAACCATAAAAACGCCTCTGTACATCAGGATGAATAAGCTTAAGAATTTCTTTGATTCGGTCTGAAGTGGTGCTGTCCACTGTGCATACATTTACAGCAAGCTCCTCTCTACTAGACAGGGTTTTGCCATAATAGTGTTGTATGTCTTTGATTCGCTGTTTAATCGATTGTTCGTTCATATTTATTTCCTCCAAATTAAATCATTAATAGGCTGATATTACGTTTCGGTAATTTGGCGCCAGATTGACAATAGATTCCTCATATTCCTGATCAATGCATAGATGTCCAATGTATTAAGTCAAAAAAAATCGTCATTGCTGACGATTGATATGTGCGGCGACTTCCATCCAAGCTTCTACAGCGACAGTAAAAGCTGTCCGCCCTTTATCTGTTAATGTGTATACTTTGCGTCCACGGCCTGCAACGGTTTCATTGTGTACCGTTACATACTCCCCCTGCTCAAATTCACGCAGCACCGGATAAATTGTACCTTCGGTAGGTGAACAACACCCTTGGGTAGAATGTTCAACCTCTCGGGCAATTTCGTAACCATGCATAGGCCGTTGTTGTAGAACACTGAGAATGAAAAATTTGGATAAGCTCATCTTAATGATGCCATTCCAATACATTCGATCAGTGTAGTCCACTGTTGCTCGTCCAACTGTGTTAAGTGTTTTCTTTGGCTTGTTCATAACGGCATCGTATACCTTGAACATCAAGGTGTCAATGTATCAGGTAGCCCGTTTAATTTACTTTATTATTGACTTTACTTATCATCATGAGTCTCCTCTTTTCGATAATAAAATGTAGGTATACCCGTTATCTTTCAAGTTGCCTCTTTGTTGGCTGCACTCACTCACCCCGGTCACATAGTTATCTATGCTCCCGGGGATTCACTCCCTTGCCGCCGCGATGCATCTTGAAATCCATAGGATATATCTCCTGATTGTTTCAAGGGATACTCACTTCCGGCATCCCTTATATTCCATCGCTTCCATAGTGATTTTCAGATAAGGGCGACTATTCCTTGACAGCAGACGATGCTATTGGATCAAAACTCAAAAGGAGTTTAGCGGGTCCTCGTGTATACACTCCTGTTTCTTGATAATGATCATTACTAAATAAGATTCCAAAATAGCGCTACATCTTATACTACTCATAATTCTATATATAACAATGGGTTGAAGAAGGCCATGTGTAGCAAAATTATGAAATGTTATTTAGCAAAACGTAAATTGTGCAGGCGATCCAAAATAATATTGGATGCAACTTCCAACTGATTAAGTGAAAATGCAGCCGCAGCACAGGCATGAGTACCTGCACCAAAAGCTAAATGTCTTTTTCGATTTGTTTTCTGTTGAGAAGTTGTATTTTTTCTTCGATATAGATCAAATTCATTTGGTTTGTGAAAAACCGATGGATCGCGATTAGCTGCGCCAATCATACAAAATATTACAGCGCCTTTAGGGGAACCTCTAAAAACTCTCAATACAAAAAATAAGATCAATTTTGCACTCACCAATAAATGACCTTATTGTGTATGACTTTTTCTTGCTTTTTCAGGGGAAAAAATAAACTCATCGCTTTTTCATCACATACCGGAATTAAAAGGCATGAATGCCGGATTTTCCAAAATAAACCAAACGTTGTAAATTATAGCAGGTTGCCTTCAGAGTCATCGCAAAAGTGGCTCGCAGCTGGCCTATCGTTCGGATAAATTTTTCACCCATCTGAGAGAATGAGCCAAAGATATGTTCTACTCGTGCCCGGGTTTTCGCTATTTTCTTATTTCGGCCTTTCTGACAGTCTGATAAGGGCTTATTGCGTGACGCTTTCCTCTGAATATGAACACGATAGCCCTGTTCCTTCAGCTCACGTTCACGCATCTGGCTGGCATACCCTTTATCAGCATAAATGTCCCGACTTGTATTTGACCGATCCAAAACGGCTTCAAAAAACTGGCTGTCATGGACAGCTGCGGTTCCTGTCGCGATGTGGCGGATCACTTTATATTTTGTATCGACATTAATGGTCAGTTTATAGCCAAAATAACTTTTACCGTTCTTTTTCGTCCAGGTTGCCTCGGTGTCTTTCTGGCATCGTTTGTTTGCTGTCCAGTTATCCGGGGTTTTACCCTGACGGATTTGTTCATTCTCTTCCTTCTTATTGTGCTGCTTAGGAACTGGAATCAACGTGGCATCAATGATTTGACCCCCTCTAGGAATGAATCCCTGTGTCGAAAGCTGATGCTTCGCCTCTTCAAACAACGCTCTGGCACCTGCCTGGCCAATCCGTTTTTCGAAACACCAAATCGTGTTACGGTCTGGAATATTAATGACATCGGTCAAGCGACAAAAACGTTGCCAGCTCATTCGGTCAAGCAATTGATATTCCATCTTTTCATCGGAAAGATTATGGAAATGTTTCAGGATAATGATGCGAACCATCACCTCAGTCGGGAATGGCGGGCGTCCACCTTTGGGAGAAATAATACGTGGCGCGACAAGGTCTATGGTGTCAGCCAGTGCCGAGAAATCAACATACTTATCAAGAACAAGTAGCGGATCACCTAATTCATCGATTTTTCGACGGTGATATTCGGATGCCAGCTTGTCTTTTTTTAAAGCAGAACGAGGCGGTATCATGACAGCGCTACCTTGCAGAGATGTACTGTGCCTACATTTTACTCAATTTTGTGGCTGTGAAAAGTTTTTAGAGGTTCCCTTAGGTATATCGATACCAGAAATAGTGACGTCTTCACCCGCTTCTCTTGGAATTAGCTGTACCGGTGATGTCAGACGTAAAGTTTCTTCAAATGCATCTCGAACCAGACTGCGATCTTTGAGCACTGCATCAAGCATACTTGGATTAGATATTAAGTGATTAAGCATCATTGCTAATATCTTGTCAGCAGGTTCTATAGCAGCTAATAGAATGTTTAAACACAGTGCTGTAATTTCACTCATGGACATCGCTGTATCTTGACAAAATATAGATATAATGTCCTCACTGGGATTACACCGTCTCTGATCTATTATAGGCTTTAGTAAGCGAATTAATTTCTGACTACATTCAAGACTGTGCATTTTTTCTGGTTCTGTTTGGTCAAACTGGGTAATAAAACTGGCGATACCCTTGTGCCATTCAGCTATATCACGATAGTTATCACTTGGCAGTCCGAGAATACCTAATGTTACTAATACGGCATAATCGCGGCCAAAGTCATTAACAATATCTATATTTCCTTTTTCCATATAAGGTTGTAAGAGATCTTCAGTAATCTTTCGAATCATGGGTTCGTAGTAGCGATTAAAATAATCTCTTGAAAGTCCTTGCATTATGAGTTTTCGTTTACACGCATGCTCTTCACCTTCCATTTGAGCAAGAACGCGATCCCCCATAACTGGTTCGGCAAGTGCAGTTAATGGCTGAGTATTGAAAATTGAGGATTTTAAAATAGCGTCAACATCCTCATATTTGCCAATAAAATAGCTATTTTGGGATTGTTCAAAATAAACTAAATCTTGTTTATGCAAGATATCGTAAAAATCATAAGGATTTTTTATGAATTTAGGATCGTGAATACTAAAAGAACTTAATTTAGCCATTATTTTGCTTCCTTTCTAAAGATATTGGGTACTAAGAGCTTATTAACTTTAAATACAATTACTATTTCATCAGACTGTTTGTATTTTATGGTTGAGTGACGATTCCGTAACTTTGTCTATCTCCTACTTGTATAGGATAACTGCCGTTAAACAACCCTTTTCCGATTGGCCAAGGACGGTGATAAAGTAACGTAGAATACTTTACCCCAAGTAATCGAGGGGTATCGAGGTAAAAGGGAATTTCAGCGAAAATATATGGTAACGCTTTATATACTAATTGTAGGTCAATTGGACCAAAGTATTGCCCGGTACCTTTTAGTCTCCCTTTTATGGCTTGAAAGGCCATATTAAGGCAGATTTTTTTAAAAGATTCTGATTCATTAAACGCGTTTTCAACTTGTGTTTTAAGAGATTGGTAGTCATGGTTTAGTGCAAAGTCACAAAATTGAATAACTCTGATTTGCTTACTTTTTAACATTTCTGTGGAAATAGCATAATCAAGGTTACATAAAAGACGTCTAATTTCGCGCTGTGTTTTCTTGATAGCCTTAGTACTACAGCCGTAGATAGATATTGTGTCATAATGCGCCAAGTTCTCATGCCAACATAGCGAAAGATTCGATGCAAACACCGTTGACCCTGTGGACACAGGAGCTGGATACATTACACGCCCGTTTAGCTCCCCTGTTCAAGCGCTCCGAACCCCGACAGCGCAGTCTGGCCTACCTTAAGGGACTCCTCAGCAACGTCGAACGCAAGAACGGCTGGCAACTGGCTGAGTGGATGGGCGAAGCCACGCCTGACGGGGTACAGCATCTGCTTGAACGTGCCTTGTGGGATGCCGACGCGGCCCGCGATATCTTGTGTGACTACGTTGTCGGCCACCTGCGGGATGACAACAGCGTGCTGATTGTCGATGAGACCGGATTCATCAAGAAAGGGCAGTACTCCGCCGGCGTACAGCGCCAGTACAGCAGCACCGCCGGACGGGTGGAGAACAGCCAGATTGGCGTCTTCCTGTGCTATGCCGGCGGTGGGGGCAGTGCCTTCATTGACCGGGAGTTATATCTGCCCCGTCAGTGGGTTGATGACCCGCCACGGCGTGAGGCGGCGGGTATCCCCACGGAAGTGAAGTTTGCCACGAAACCCCAGCTGGCCCGCCGGATGCTTGAGCGGGCACTGGATGCCGGCGTCCCCTGTGGCTGGGTCGCGGGCGACAGTGTCTATGGCGGTGACCGCCGCCTGCGGGTCTGGCTGGAGTCGCGCCAACAGCCCTTTGTACTGGGCGTCGCCCGGAATGAGCCGCTGTGGTGGAAGGGACCGGTGTTCATGAGTGCGCAGGCCATCGCCAAATCGCTGACGCCCCGAGCCTGGAAGTGCCGGTCTGCGGGAACCGGCGCCAAAGGCGAACGTCGATACGACTGGGCGTTTACCCCGCTGTGGCGCCTGCAATTAACGCGGGAAGAACGGCGTTTCGGTCACTACCTGCTCGTGCGTCGCAGTCGTGATGAGAAACAGGAATTAGCCTACTACGTGGTGTATGCCCCACGAAAGAAGGCGAAGCTCAAGACGCTGGCGCAGGTGGCGGGCCGGCGTTGGGAGATAGAGACGGGTTTCGAAGCCACCAAGGGGGAGTGCGGTCTGGCGCAATACGAAGTGCGGCGCTGGCAGGGCTGGTATCGCCACATCACGCTGTCCTTGTTAGCCCACGCGGTGCTGGTAGCCTTGCGGGTGCAGGAGAAAAAAAACGGTGCCGGGGCTGATTGCGTTGAGCGTCCCGGAGTTGCGCAGGCTACTATCACGACTGATGTGGAAAACCCAAGATGTCGTTGAACACATTCTGCATTGGTCTCTCTGGAGGCGGAGGCACCAGTACCGTGCTCAGCAGTGTCACTACCGTCGCAGAGGGGGGAGCCCACCCTCAGGATAAGTACGGCTGTAGTATTAGAGCCTATCCCAATAGGATTTTGTTCCAGACTATAATCCCGCAGGCAAAATGTAACATAGCTTCATAGTTTTCGACCTTCTTTTCCCATCGGATCAGTATCCGACGAAAGCGATTCATCCAGCTATGCGTCCTCTCGATAACCCATCTTTGAGCTTTAAAGTCCGTATTTTGGCAGGCATCTGATTCCTCCTTGCGAGACTGAATATGCGGCTCGTAATGCCGACTTCGTAGATAGTCTTTCAGCCATTTAGCATCATATCCCTTATCCAGACACAGCCTGACCTTTTTACCCGGCTTGCCTGTCTGAAGTGCATCGAGCGTATCTGCAACCAGTTTGATATCGTGCGTGTTTGCTGCGCCAACAACGAGTGAAAGAGGAAGCCCGTTAGCCTCGGTCATGAGGCTGCGTTTTACGCCTTGTTTCCCTCTGTCTGTGGGGTTACGACCTGTTTTTTTGTCCCCGCTAAAGGGGATTTGGTCATGCAACCATCCAGTGATAACCACGACCAGTCGATGATCGCGAGGTGCTTGCAGGCCAGCAAACCGTTCTGCCAGAAGCGTTCAAAAACGCCGGCGTCACGCCATTCCTGAAAACGACGGTGAGCCGAACTTGACGAGCATATTCCTGTTGCATTCAGGGCATTCCATTGGCAGCCTGTTCTGAGCACAAAGAAGATGGCATCCATAGCGGCGCGGTTATCAACCCGTTTGCGATGTGTACCTAGCGGATGCTGAGTTTTATGTTCGGGGATAAGTGGCATCATTTTTTCCCAAAGCTCATCACTGAGCCGCCATTTGTTGTTTGTCATACTCTCTATACCTTCAGAAATTATCCGTTCTAGAATATTATACAACATGACAATTCCTTTTGGGATAGGTTCTTAGCATTCTCAGCTCCACTAGCAACTAAAAGGCGTGAAGCTTCACGTTCACAAGGTAACAATATGTCAACTTGTCGGAAATAATGACTTGACCACTGAATAAGGTCCACTACATAGTCCTTTGAAAAACGTGAGTTAAAGGGGCTTATCCCTATTAGCGCGTGATCACCTTTTTGAATAATTTGGTCACAACGAGAGGTTTCACCTTGGACAGTAAATGATGGTGAATTCTCGTGTAGCAATGTTGAATGGACTGGTAATATTTGATTGTTCGTTTCTTTTAAATATTTTTTTTCAGTAGATAACATTTCCATTGACTTTCCATTTTTTAATGTAATCCTACATAATCTTGGTATAAATTGTTTAATTTTTATATAGACTTATTACATCTCCATTGAAATATTTATATACCCGTCATCTTTCACGCTGCCTCTTTGTTGGCTGCACTCACTCACCCCGGTCACATAGTTATCTATGCTCCCGGGGATTCGTTCCCTTGCCGTCGCGATGCATCTTGAAATCCATAGGGTATACATAAATTTGATCTAACTTAATCTCGTAAAAATGTCAAAAACTATCGAAAGTCAGAGTTAGATAAATCACATTTCGAGCCGATAAACGAATTGATGTTAAATGAGTCTTTATCAATTCAGGTTGCTGTTGAAAAAGTGAGAAGAAAATCGGATATAAAAATGCATCGTCACCCTTGAGGACAAGACTGCATTTTCTAATAAGAAGGTTGTTCGGACAACAACGTTTAATGCTGTATTTTTAACTTTACGTCGATATGATTCGCCCGTAAAATTATCCGCTTTGGTAGATAAATTCAATAGTTAAAGAAAAAATAATTAAAAAAACATATACAAATTCCGCTATTTAACTTGAGGTTTGTTGAATCTTTTGTGCCAATAATTCCTGTATAAAAGTTACGTATATACTAATGATGACATGGTGTAAAAATAACATTTAATTACTATCAATGGTATTTAATGTTATCTTTATAACATTAATTTTATGATAAATAAGACTTGGTTTGTTTATCTGAGGAATATCTCTCATTCATTAAATGACTTGTTTGAAAAAACATAAGAATGGTGTATGAATATTATCTTCTATGAACATCAAATGGAATGTAAATGTGAAATTAAATGACATAGGCAGCACAGTTTTACTCGAAATTAATAAGTTTAAAATAAACGGTAATCGAGTATTTTCGAAGTGTGAATATCAAAATTCTATAAGTAGACATAAAGATAGGAATATATACCCTATGGATTTCAAGATGCATCGCGACGGCAAGGGAACGAATCCCTGGGAGCATAGGTAACTATGTGACCGGGGTGAGCGAGCGCAGCCAACAAAGAGGCAACTTGAAAGATGACGGGTATAGAATAATAGGTGATATATGTCTTCATATAATGGCGTAATATATGGGGTTATTTTTTGCCTCATCAGTGCAGCATTTGATGTGTTTGTGGCGTATTTAACACAATCGATAAATTCAGCTATTGTTATCTTTTATTGCTTTATATCATCTACTTTATTATTTATGATGATAAGTATTTTCAAAGGGATTGATCAATTAATTGTGAAGGTCCGCAAGAACACCTTATTGGTGTTAATTGTTAATATCTCAATTCTATTAAATTGGGGGGGATTAATCATTTCGCTACGTTTTCTTGAGCCTGCAATAGTGGGTGTCGCTTCAGTGGCTTGTGGCCCTGCGATAACAATCCTCCTTTCATCTTTTATCGATAAAGATGAGGCAAAAACAGAAAAATTAGAAGTCGTCATATCTTGGTTAGTTCTCATTGGGGTAGGTGTGATGCTAGTGAATACATTTTTAGGAAATAGTGGATTATCATCAACCTCAACTCAGGATAGGATTATTGGTATTGTTAGTGTGATAATTGGTGCTGTAGGAACGGTATTATACACTATTTCTTCTAAGAAATTATTCAAGGAAAAATGGCAAACATATGAGATATTGTCTGTTAGAAGTATCTTAATGGTGATACTTTCATTTTGTTATATTTCACTATCCGATGTTTCTCTTAGTTTGAATATTGATCTGATTCTTCCGATGTTGATTCTTGTTGCTGTCGGGCACTTACTTCCAATCTATCTCGTACTGAAGGCAATTAATGCCATTACTCCCCTTCATATCTCTTTATTATTTTTACTGATACCTGTATTTACGATTCTTTTTCAATATCTTGATTCACGCATAGCGTTTTCTGTTGAAAGTTTGATTGCAGCTTCGGTTATAGTTTCTTTATTAATTATTCTTGGAGTGAGCAAGATAAAAAAGACAAAAGGGTATAATGAGGTATAAATAGACAAAATAGTTCGCCGCTATCCTGTGTGACGATGGTAAGACGATGGTAAATAGTATTAATAGCGATCTGATAATGACAACGGTCATTAATTTACTAGTTAATCATTAATGAAACCAGAAGCGATGAAAAGTAGATAAACTAGTAACAGGTTTTTGTATTTATTTATATTATTAATGTTATATTTATTTGACTTACTTTTCAGGTGCCGACTTTATTCGGCGCACAGCATTTTATGCCAGTTATCATCTTTTTCACTGAAATAATCGTTTACTAATTAATCAAACAACCACAATTTTTGCGCACAGGTTAATAGCGATTAATCCTGTAGTCATGGTCTTTTTATGGTCTTTTTGTCTATAAAATGTGCTCGCTGTCATGTTTTTGTGCTAACTATGTTAATTATTAGTTTCCTTTGTGTTTTCCTGTTGTTTATGACATCTGTTGAGATCTTATTGACGCAAGAGACAACAGTTGTTTAATTGATAAGCTGAAAATAATAAACAAAACCTAAACAGCGCAGTTTCTGACAGAAAGTGCAGATTCTGACTGTACACAACACCACCACAAATGGAGTGCAAGAAAATGACAACTTTCTCTAAAGGGGCGAAGTTATTGAAGCTAGGGGTCAGCTTAGTTGCATTGGCAGTCACCGCCAGCGTTCAGGCAAAAACATTGGTTTACTGTTCCGAAGGCTCACCGGAAGGCTTTAATCCACAACTGTTCACCGCTGGCACAACTTATGATGCCAGCTCCAGACCACTGTATAACCGTTTGGTTGAGTTCAAAACAGGTACAACTGAAATTATCCCGAGCCTGGCTGAAAAATGGGATATTAGCGATGACGGTAAAGTTTACATTTTTCATCTGCGCAAAGGTGTTAAGTGGCACGATAGCAAAGACTTCAAACCAAGCCGAGAATTTAATGCTGATGATGTGATCTACACTTTCATGCGGCAAAAAGATGCAAACCACCCATACCACAAGGTGTCAGGCGGCAGCTATGAATATTTCATTGGCATGGGTATGAGTGAGATGATCAATAAGGTTGAAAAAGTAGATGATTATACTGTGCGGATTGAACTGAGCCGCCCGGAAGCACCATTCCTGGCTGATTTAGGTATGGATTTCGCTTCTATTATGTCAGCAGAATATGCAGATAAGATGATGAAAGCCGGTACGCCAGAGAAAGTCGATCTAAATCCGATTGGTACAGGCCCGTTCCAGTTGGTGCAATATCAGAAAGATTCTCGCATTCTGTATAAAGCCTTCAAAGAATACTGGGGAGATAAAGCCAAAATTGACCGGCTAGTTTTCTCTATTACTCCTGATGCATCCGTTCGTTATGCAAAATTGCAGAAAAACGAATGTCAGATCATGCCATATCCAAATCCGGCGGATATTGCCCGCATGAAACAGGATAAAGATATCGTTTTGCTGGAACAGCCTGGCCTGAATGTCGGTTATGTCGCTTTTAACGTCACTAAAAAGCCATTGGATAACGTCAAAGTTCGTCAAGCGTTGACGATGGCAGTCAATAAAGACGCTATCGTTGAAGCGGTTTATCAGGGCGCGGGTCAGAAAGCCAAAAATCTGATCCCACCAACCATGTGGGGTTACGACAATGATCTTAAAGATTATCAGTACGATCCAGAAAAAGCGAAACAGCTCCTAAAAGAAGCAGGGATGGGAAGTGGTTTTACCATTGATCTGTGGGCAATGCCGGTACAGCGTCCATACAACCCGAATGCCCGTCGTATGGCTGAAATGGTCCAGGCTGACTGGGGAAAAATTGGTGTTAAGGCCAAAATTGTCAGCTATGAGTGGGGAGAATATTTAAAGCGAGCTAAAGATGGCGAGCATCAAATTGTCATGATGGGTTGGACGGGAGACAATGGTGATCCAGATAACTTCTTCGCAACTTTGTTTAGCTGTGCAGCCAAAGAGCGAGGTTCCAACTACTCTAAATGGTGTTACAAACCGTTTGAAGATGTTATTCAGCCAGCCCGAATCGTTGCTGAGCATGCTAAACGTGTTGAGCTTTATAAACAGGCTCAGGTTGTGATGCACGAACAGGTTCCGGCCCTGATTGTGGCTCATTCCACGGTGTATGAACCTATCCGTAAAGAGGTCAAAGGTTACGTCGTTGATCCTCTAGGCAGACATATTTTCAGCAACGTGTCTCTCGAATAATCCTGTTCTGACTTAAGGTGTTGATTAAATTGTGAGCCAAAGGGGGAAAGTCCTCCCCCTTATCAAGCCAAACGGCCTGAGAGCTGTAACCGGCATTTAAAGAAAGAGAGTTCGGGATATGTTGCAGTTCATACTCCGACGTCTGGGGTTGGTAATCCCAACGTTTATTGGCATTACTTTACTGACTTTTGCTTTTGTCCATATGATCCCCGGCGATCCGGTGACCATTATGGCCGGGGAACGTGGAATATCGGCTGAGCGCTATGCCCAGCTAATGGCCGAAATGGGGTTGGATAAACCACTTTGGCAGCAATACTTTCATTATGTAAGTAATGTGTTACATGGTGATCTTGGTATCTCCATGAAAAGTCGTATCTCTGTGTGGGAAGAGTTTGTTCCCCGTTTCAAGGCAACTCTTGAACTGGGGATATGCGCGATGTTGTTCGCTATTGCTGTCGGTATTCCTGTTGGTGTCCTGGCGGCAGTAAAGCGAGGTTCTGTTTTTGATCATACTGCGATAGGCATTTCTCTAACCGGATACTCTATGCCGATCTTCTGGTGGGGGATCATGTTGATCATGCTGGTTTCTGTTCAGTTGGATCTGACACCGGTATCTGGTCGGATAAGCGACAGTGTTTTCCTTGATGACAGTTATCCGCTAACGGGTTTTATGCTAATCGACACACTATTCTGGGGTGAAACTGGTGATTTTAAAGATGCGGTGATGCATATCATTTTGCCTGCCGTTGTCTTGGGGACGATTCCACTGGCGGTGATTGTCCGTATGACCCGATCTTCTATGTTGGAAGTACTAGGTGAAGATTATATCCGTACTGCACGCGCTAAAGGTTTGAGTCGTATTCGTGTGATTGTGGTCCATGGGCTTCGCAATGCATTGCTGCCGGTTGTCACCGTTATCGGCTTGCAGGTGGGCATTATGCTGGCGGGGGCTATCTTGACTGAAACTATTTTCTCTTGGCCGGGGCTTGGACGCTGGCTGATCGATGCCCTTCAACGCCGGGATTATCCGGTGGTTCAGGGAGGCGTATTACTGGTGGCGATCATGATCATCTTGGTTAACCTGATAGTTGACTTGTTATACGGCATCGTTAACCCGCGTATCCGGCATAAGAAATAGGGAGCACATTATGTCTCAAGTGACTGAGCCTGCAAACAGTGCGCCTAAGATTATGACGCCGATGCAGGAGTTCTGGTATTACTTTAAGCGCAATAAGGGGGCCGTTGCTGGCTTGGTTTATATTGTGCTGATGTTGTTGGTTGCTCTGTTGGCTGGGGTGCTTGCCCCACACGGTGCGGCTGAACAGTTCCGCGATTCTTTGCTGACGCCACCGGCATGGCAGGAAGGGGGAAGTTGGCAGTTTATTCTGGGTACTGATGATGTTGGGCGTGATTTACTTTCACGTCTGATGTACGGCGCTCGGCTTTCATTGCTGGTAGGTTGTCTGGTGGTGGTGCTATCCCTGTTGATGGGGGTTGTTCTGGGAGTGCTGGCGGGTTATTTCGGTGGTGTGGTGGATATTATCATCATGCGTATCGTTGATATTATGCTGGCATTGCCAAGCCTGTTGCTGGCTTTGGTGCTGGTGGCGATATTTGGGCCATCCATTGTCAATGCTTCACTGGCGTTGACCTTTGTGTCTCTGCCACATTACATCCGTTTAACTCGCGCTGCGGTGTTGGTAGAAGTTAACCGTGACTATGTGACGGCTTCACAGGTGGCGGGAGCGGGTTCCATGCGCCAGATGTTTATCAATATCCTGCCTAACTGTCTGGCGCCACTGATTGTGCAGGCTTCTCTGGGTTTTTCTAATGCCATTCTTGATATGGCTGCTTTGGGTTTTCTGGGGATGGGGGCGCAGCCACCCACGCCGGAATGGGGGACAATGCTGTCTGATGTATTGCAGTTTGCACAAAGTGCCTGGTGGGTGGTGACGTTCCCCGGGGTGGCGATTCTGCTGACAGTGTTGGCGTTTAACCTGATGGGTGACGGTTTGCGTGATGCACTTGATCCTAAACTCAAGCAGTAGTGAGGTGGCGAAATGGCACTGTTAAATGTAGAAAAATTATCAGTTCACTTCGGAGACGAAGAGGCACCATTCCGCGCTGTTGATCGCATCAGTTACCGGGTGGAGCAAGGGCAGGTTGTCGGGATTGTTGGAGAATCGGGTTCAGGTAAATCGGTTAGTTCATTGGCTGTAATGGGATTGATTGATTATCCGGGTAGAGTGATGGCTGACAAACTGGAATTTAACCAGCGTGATCTGACCAAAATTTCCGAACAAGAACGTCGCCAACTGGTTGGTGCGGAAGTGGCAATGATCTTCCAAGATCCGATGACCAGCTTGAATCCCTGTTATACCGTTGGGTTTCAGATTATGGAAGCGCTGAAAGTGCATCAAGGTGGCAATCGTCGTACTCGCCGCCAGCGGGCAATTGATCTATTGACTTTGGTCGGTATCCCTGATCCTGCATCGCGTCTGGATGTGTATCCGCACCAATTATCGGGTGGTATGAGTCAACGGGTCATGATCGCAATGGCGATTGCTTGCCGGCCAAAATTACTGATTGCTGATGAACCGACAACCGCTTTAGATGTCACCATTCAGGCGCAGGTTATTGAACTGTTGTTGGAGTTGCAACAACGGGAAAATATGGCGCTAATATTAATCACCCATGACCTGGCATTGGTTGCAGAGGCCGCTCATCACATTATTGTGATGTATGCCGGGCAGGTGGTGGAATCCGCCAAGGCATCGGAAATCTTCCGGGCACCACGTCATCCGTATACTCAGGCGTTGCTCCGGGCATTACCTGAATTTGCTACGGATAAATCCCGTCTTGCTTCTTTACCGGGTGTTGTGCCGGGGAAATATGACCGGCCTATCGGGTGTTTACTGAATCCACGTTGTCCATATGCAAATGACCATTGTCGTCAGGTGGAACCGGAATTAAGAACGGTAGGAGAACGTCAGGTGAAATGCCATATACCGTTGGATGATGCGGGGAGGCCGACAGTATGAGTGAGTATCTTTATCCGGCGCAGAAAATATCCACTGTGCCATTATTAAAAGCGACAGATCTGAAAAAATATTATCCGATTAAAGGGGGACTCTTTTCACCTGCTAGAACGGTAAAAGCGTTGGATGGGGTCTCTTTCGAATTGGAAAAGGGAAAAACGTTGGCAGTTGTTGGTGAATCGGGGTGTGGTAAATCCACGCTGGGGCGATTGCTGACGATGATTGAAAAGCCAACCGACGGGGAGCTTTATTATCAGGGGCAAGATCTGCTGGTGCCCAATAAAGATTCTGAAAAGCTACGTCGTCAGAAAATCCAGATTGTGTTTCAGAATCCTTATGGTTCACTTAATCCGCGTAAGAAAGTTGGGCAGATCCTAGAGGAACCTCTGCGGATCAATACCAAGTTGAACGCACAGGAACGTAAAGAGAAAGTGTTGCAGATGATGGAAAAAGTGGGGCTAAAAACCGAACACTACAGCCGTTATCCGCACATGTTCTCCGGTGGTCAACGCCAACGGATTGCGATTGCTCGTGGCCTAATGTTGGACCCGGATGTGATGATTGCGGACGAACCGGTTTCTGCGTTGGATGTCTCGGTGCGGGCACAGGTGTTGAATCTGATGATGGACTTACAACAAGAGTTGGGGCTCTCTTATGTCTTTATTTCCCATGACTTGTCTGTGGTTGAACATATCGCTGATGAAGTGATGGTGATGTACCTTGGTCGTTGTGTGGAAAAAGGCCGTAAGGAGATGATTTTCAGTCATCCACGTCACCCCTATACACAGGCGTTATTATCAGCAACGCCAAGGCTGAATCCTGAATTACGCCGTGAACGGATAAAATTGACCGGCGAATTACCAAGCCCAATGAATCCACCGCCCGGTTGTGCATTTGCCGCTCGTTGTCGCCGGGCACTTAGCATTTGTACTCAGTTTCAGCCAAAATTGAATCAATATGGTGATCAACTGATCGCTTGTTTTGCAGTTGATCAGGATGAAAATGTTACGGTGGAATAATTGGTTAGCAATTATTCAATAAAACATCTTTGGTGATAATGGGTTAGTCATTATCACCATTTAAATATTTACTTATATTTCTGATGGTCATTGATTGCTGCCAAAGGCAATTATTTCAGAAAAATAACGACTTGGATAAGTGAAACGGGATCGCTAGCGATAAAATCAAGTATACTCAATTCCATTGATCACGTGTTATAACTGCGATATCCACAGGCATTGGTTTAAGTGAAAATGAAATTGCGCGTCAAACGTTCGTTAACCATTAAACAGATGGCCGCAGTGACCGGCGTCACGCTGGTGACCATTGCTATTTTTATTACGATCCAATTGTGTCATTTTATACAGCAACGTAAAGATGATTATGTCAGCCAGCTTAATAATGCGGCAGTTCAGGTACAGGCACCGTTAACGGAAGCACTACTTAATTCCGATCTCAGTAAAGCAAAAGAGTTGCTGATAGGGCTGCGCACTG
The DNA here is from genome assembly GCF_001010285.1 of Photorhabdus thracensis. GTDB lineage: Bacteria > Pseudomonadota > Gammaproteobacteria > Enterobacterales > Enterobacteriaceae > Photorhabdus > Photorhabdus temperata. Next base: position 2,220,381 of record NZ_CP011104.1, read on the forward strand.
TCGGTATTTTAGGACGTGCGGATGTGGTGTTACCGGAGGATATCCGGGTGATACGATTGAGCTTTGCTACCCATCGCTCAATCCCCGAACTGGCTAAACGTGTTTTTGGGATACCTGTGGAAGTGAGTATTCCTCTTCATGTTTATGGTTCAGTATCGACAGATGCTAAACCGCTAGGGCATCTGATTTTGCAAGTGGATTCCAACCGAGTATATCGTTTTGTCATTAATACGTTGGCACTGATGCTGACAACTTATTTATTACTGGCCCTTATCCTTACGGTGTCGATAAGCTGGTGTATCAACCGGATTGTTGTGCACCCATTACGAGACATTGCGCGGGATCTTAATAACGATCAACCATCAGAGCCAATGGCTTGCCCTAAATACCATCAGGATGATGAACTGGGTATGCTGATCAGGGGATATAATCGTCAATTTAATAAGCATAAACCTCCGTCATCATGAAACCATTCATGGCGGTTTGAGGTCTAATCCTCAGTTATAATCCTGACAGGATTTCGCCTGCTAAAATTCAGGTTTTTGCTTTTTCTACCGTTATTATTGGTCGAAGGGAACATATTCTGTCATCAATGGTTAAACCTTCGAAGGCTAAAACCAAGGATAGACATTTATAGGGGTTCACATGCAGGGTACGAAAATTCGTTATTTTATTGGTGGGATAATGCTGGCAGTTGCGGGCCAGACGCAGGCAGAAGCCTTGCAGCCTGACCCTGCCTGGAAACAAGGTAAATTGGAAAACGGTTTTAACTGGCAAATTTTGCAGACGCCACAACGTCCTAACGACAGAATACAGTTGCGCCTGGTCGTGAAAACAGGGTCACTGGCGGAGAAAACCCAACAAACGGGTTATACCTGGTTGATTCCGAAAGTCGTGCTTTTTAGTAGCAAAAGTTTATCTTCCACCAAATTAGAGCAGTTATGGAACAGTGCTATTGATCCAAAATACCCACTGCCTCCAGCTATTGTTTCATATGATTTCACACTCTATAGCTTGAGCTTGCCACATAATCGGCCTGAACTACTAAAAGACGCGTTGAACTGGTTGGCTGATGCAGCGGGCAAAGCGGTATTTACACCTGAGACTCTACAACATGCCATGAAAATGGCTGATACATCCGTTGCAACCTATCCACCAGATATACAAGATCCCGTGTGGCGTAGACGTTTGAAAGGTTCAACGCTGTTAGGGCACGATCCGGCACAAAACGCGCCTCAACCTATTGATTTGGAGAAGCTTAAGCAGTTTTACCGGCAGTGGTATACCCCTGACATGATGACGTTATACGTTGCGGGACATGTAGATAGCCGTACTCTGCCGGAAAATATCAATCTAGCGTTTTCATCATTGAAAGGTAAACGCCATACTCCGGCCACCATTGCCGCGTTGTCGCCAATGAAACCGGAGACCATAGGGATTATCAGCGATAAAAAGAAAGAAGATACTTTATCCTTGATTTGGGATCTCAATTGGCAGCCGATTAATGATTCGTATGTACTTAATCACTATTGGATTAGTGATATTACCCGCGAGGCACTTTATCGCTATCTGCAACTTGGGTTGGAAAGAAAAAATGATAAAGCGTTGAAATTGGGGCTGGATTGTAAAGTCCAGTATCATCGTGCGAGTTGTGCCCTGAATCTCAACACGGCAGCCGGTAATTTAAAACCTGCAATGGAGTATCTGGCGGCTGAATTGGCCACACTACGCGATAAAGGATTGCCGAAGGGACAATTTGATGAGCTATATGCGCAAAAACAAGCACAACTCGGCCAGTTGTTTGCCATGTATGGTCATACCAGTACGGATATTCTGATTAATCAGCGTCTTTTGTCCCAACAGAGCAATGTGGTGGATATCGCCCCTGAGCAGTATCAGCGTTTGAGGCAAGCATTTTTAGCTTCCTTGACCCCTGAAATGCTTAATCGTGAGTTGAAGCAGATCCTTTCACAAGAGGTTGCATTTATTCTGATCCAACCGGAAGGGGAAGCGGAGATAGATGTCGACCAGTTAAGAAACAGCTTTAATCAGATTATGCCGCTGACACCACATAAGGATAAGGTTGATATTCCGGCACAACCACCGATATCTAAGCCTGAGGCAAAAGCTTCTTAGGCAACAAAAAGGGCGGACAATACCGCCCTTCATCATTGGAGGCTACTTTTTAGCCTCAGCTCTAAGTTCAGTCACATTCTTACCGCCGATTCCCCAATTATCAGTATCGACTTCATCAATAATGACAAAAGTTGTCGCCGGATTTTTTCCCAATACATCGGCCAGTAACTGAGTAGCACCTTCAATTAATTGCTTCTTTTGTTCTGCTGTAGCACCTTCACGGGTAATTCTGATATTAACAAACGGCATAAACAGCTCCTTATTCATCGGGTTATTATTAGCAGATCGCTCTGCCTGGGCACATTTATTCGGTATTTTTATGATTATTATCCGCGGTGGCTATCCAGGCAGCGCAGAATAGCGTTAAGCGGGCAAAGAGGTAGAAAAATGTCATCAGGCCGATAACAGAACCAAATGCGGCACCAGAGGGAGAATTGGCGAGGCGTGGTAACGTCATGGTCATAATATATTTGATCACTTCAAAGCCTATCGCGGCCATCAATGTTCCTTTCAATAGCGCTTTACGTTCTGGCTGGTGGCGTGGTAACACCCAGAATAGCCATAGGAAAAGCAGATAGTTGGCTGAAATAGAGATGGCTAATCCAATCAGGACCCAGGATGGACGTAGCCATTCAATGCCATCTAACCCTAACATCTTAACAATAGTTGCTTGGGCGGAGCCTGCGATAGAGGTCAGTGATAGCGTGATCACCAGCGCTAATAATAGCCCAATCAGAGAAATAGCATCACGAAAATATTTAAAATAGATTTTCTCATTATCTTCTTGATTTCGCACCCAGACAGGATGGAATTGTGCAAGAATGGCCTGACGTAAATTACTGACCCAATTCACACCGGAATACAGCGCAATTGCCAAACCGGTTAATCCCACGGTAGTACGTTGTTTAATTGCCGTATTGACACTATTTTTCAGCGTGTTGGCAAGAGTCGGATCACTAATACTGTTGGCGATACCATTAATCAGTTTTGCCAGCAAATCAGGATTAGAGGCCAGAATAAAACCCGCAATGGCGAAAGAGAGCATCAGGATTGGAATAAGTGATAAGAAGGAAAAATACGTTATTGCCGCGCCAAACTGATTACCCATCCGATCATTAAAACGCAGCGTTGCACGGATAAAGTGAGCGATAATAGGAATATTGCGGATATAATTTCCTGCTCTGACCGTCAGGGAAATCGCTTTTTTACCGTGATGAATTCCCTTTTCCAAAGGCGTTTTGGATAACCTTTTCGGCTGATGTTGGGTTGTTTCCTGTTTTTCTATATCCTTTGGCATGAATAGCCTCAACAATTACCTTGAATAAACATGAGTGATTTCATAATGCCACGTTAAGATGATTATTAACAATTCATCATACATAGATACTTAATTCCTGTTTTGGGTGTCATTGCCGCCAATAGGACCAAAGAAAATCACCCATGTTCGAAAATCTCTGCTGAACGACTCAAAGCGATGATATTGGGTCAATTATATGAGTCTTTTTATTCCTGAATGGGGTGCGGAATGTCGGTTCAAAGACATGAGTGCGCTTTTTCCGGGTCTACGGATGGGGCGGTACGAACATCATTACGTCTTCTGTCTACCGCGTGAGGGAGCGCCTGCTCTGATCGTGGCTATTTTCCATGAACGCATGGACCTGATGACACGACTGTTGGGTCTACCCCCATCTGGGCTAAAGGTATCTTCACCAAAAAACAACGTCTTTCACAACGACCCCTTACCGAATGCCTGACGGCAACATTACCAAAGCGACTACGCCCGTATCTGTTAATATTTGACACAGAGGGCAACCCGGTTCATCTGTACGCCGACCGCTATGAGTTCTGGCTGTACCGCCAGATAAGAAAACGGTTTCAGTCAGGCGAATTTTATCTTGATGACAGCCTGCAACACCGGCATCTTTCCGATGAACTGGTTTCGAATGAAGAAAAGCGTGATGTTCTGGCACAAATGAGTATTCCCTTCCTGCAACAACCCCTTGATGTTTTGCTGGATACGCTGTCATCCGAGTTACATCAACAATGGCGGGTTTTCAACCGCGAACTGAAACAAGGCCAACTTAAGCATCTGGAGTACGACAGGGACACGCAGAAATTACATTGGCGCAGGCCAAAGGCAGATAATCGGAAACCCCAGGAACAAACATTTTATTCCCAATTGCCGTTCTGCGATATTGCCGATGTGCTCCGTTTCGTTAATAAGCAGTGCCATTTTCTGTCAGCGTTGAAACCGTTACAGCCGCGCTTGACTGTATCAGTAATGCGATTGCGACACTGCCGATCTTCCCGCATTATTCGTTTGATCTTGACGTCCTGTACGGTGCTGTCGATGGGCAGAAATTCGGTGTTGAGCATCCGACCGTGAAAGCCCGCTACTCGCGTAAATATTTTGGCCGGGGCAAGGGTGTGGTCGCCTATACACTGTTGTGTAACATAACTCAGCGATTTTATCTCGACTGCTGAGTAAACCGGGAGTGACTGACAACATCAAGGCACTGGCATTGATAACCCAAATGTCCCCCGTCGCCTGGCAGCATATTTTGCTGAACGGGCATTATACCTTCCAGAGTGGGGGTAAAATTATTGACCTTGATGCCCTCGTGGCGGGGTTGCATTTAGGATGACGGAATTTTCGGCGAAAAAAGAAAAAGATCAATAGACACAAAATTGATTGTGCTATTTCTCATGAAAATCATATCAGGGAAAAATAACCACGGATACTCTTATATTATTAATGAAATATGGGCTGAGTACATTCATGAAAAAATACCGTTACCTCAGCATAAGCCCGTCTCGGCTTCATCAATGTGCGAAGCCAGAATGAAATTACCTGATGATGCAATAAAAACCATAAACAAAAATATCGTTTCTGTATGGGAAGATAATACCCATCCCGAAACATGGAAAGGACATCGACTGTTTGCTATAGATGGCTCAAAATGAATGCCGTATTCAGAGTACAGGAGGGAAACAGGAATAAGACTATTAGAGATTTTTCTGACAGTAATTCAGATGATCTTATTGTTAGTTATACGCCATCGGAAGCGGTAAAGTCAGATCTTAGAAAGAGAAACCTTCTTTCAGAATTCCCATGTTTAACGTTAAGACTAATAAAGCATATTGATCGAAATGGTGAATATATTCTTGCCACTACTCTTGTTGAACGAGGATATTATGAAGTCGAAGCTTTTCATGATTTATATCACCATCGATGGAATATAGAAGAGTTATATAACTTGTCCAAGTCAATCCTTTGCATTGAGGATTTCCATTCACAGAGTGAGAAAGGCGTAAAACAAGAAATCCAGGCGCATATATTATTACTGAACCTGACAAGGATATCGGAAAATGATATTAATCACAGAGGCAACGATAGCGACTGCATTGATAGCAGAGAAAATAAACAGAAATTGAATTTCAAAAACGGTTTGTTTCTCGTAGTAAGACACTTGTCTTTGCTGATTCAGGGGATAAAAAAACATTTAAAATCATTTTATTGTGCTCTTTCAGAGGGACTTGCCGGAATGACTCACCGGGTGAGTCCTGGGAGGCACTATCCACAAAAATCTATGCGTCCCAGAACCCGATGGAACTCTTTTGATGCCCCGGCAAGAGTTTAACCGAATGCCATTGTCCGGCTTACAACCCCTTTCTCTTGTATTCACAAGATCTATATAGTTATAATTTATCTTATTTATGTATGATAGAAAGGAATCTCATAATAATCTCAATAAATCAAAACTAATAAAGAATTTCGACCTGCACAGGTTCACTTATTATTTTAATAATTCCAGTACTAGTTTTTTCAAATTCGACTTGATAACTTTCATTATTAATTCCTGCTATAATGTTATCTAAATAACTATATGCAAATCTTATTGATTTATTATTAGCCCAATCTGGCAATTGTTGTATGTAATAGTTAAAAACTATAAAACCTCTTTTTTTATCTACATAACTGATATTTAAAATCTCTTTCAACATCATTTTACCGTAACAGAAATCACCATTTATATTAAATTCTTTCTTTCCTAATTCAGAAAGAATCCATATCTTACTCTTTCCTTTCATGTTTGACTTAACTAATCCAGCATCAACAAGAGACTCCATTCTAGCATTGACCCATATGGAATTTTCATTGTTTAAAACTGGCCACTCAATTTCTCCTAAACACATATTTATTTTTTTATCAATCTCCTCTTGTACCTTATTTACATAAATATTATATTCTTCTGAATGGCAGAAAAAAGAAAAAAAACAGAAGATAAAAAAAATATTTTTCATAAATTACATCCCTCATGGAATTCTGAAATTGCATCATTAACACTTTTATATTTTCTTTTTGTTACAAATTTATCAAAATAAGCCCAATAATAATCTGAAATACCAGCATCTGCATCATTATATGCCATTTTATATATGATAAATTCAATAGGGGATGATTCAAATATATCTCCTTTCTTTTGTTTTATTGAAAGGATAATATAATAGACTCCATTCTTTACTCTTAGTTCGTAATCTTGCACTTTTATTTCAGATGCAGATAATTTAAAATCAAACCAAGTAAAACCAGTATCATTTGGAAGAGGAATTATATTAAACTTCCCTTTAGCATTTTTTATAAAAAATGTTAAAGTATTGCTTGGATGTGATGTGTTATTTTCAAATTCAGCATAAAAAACCACATCTTTTATTCCATCAGAATTCAAATCTATAAAATTAGAACCGTTTTTTAGATTTACTTTTCTCCCATTACAAGAAAATGCATTAAATGAAAAAATAAAAATAAAAATAAAAATAAAAATAAAAATAAAAATAAAAATATATTTAATTTTCATTAAAATAATTCCTTACTAATCTGAATCCAACATCTGGAAGAAAATAATTTGAGCTATGCATATCACAACCTGATAATGTTTTCGAATGAGAAAGATAGCTACCGCCACAAAAATAATACATCTTAATTCCATTAAAATCGGAAATATGATAAACCCACTCAGAAACATTTCCACTCATATCATATAAGCCTAAATCGTTTGGAGATAAACTACCTACTACCTGCGTGCCAAATTTATTTATATTAAGCTCAGGATACCATGCTACTTTTTTTGGGTCATTACTCCCAGAATGATAATATCCATATCTTCCTAATCGCAATGCAGGCTTTCCACCTCTTGCCGCAACATGCCATTCATTTAATGTGGGCAAACGGTAACCATTAGCTTTTGTGTTTATAAAAATATCTTCTTTATTATTTTTTTTCTTAATAACCTCATTCCCCTTTTGCAAATAAACAGGACTGAGTTTTAATTTTTCACTTAATGCATTTGAAAAAACAATAGTATCTAACCATTCTATATTCGTCACAGGATGTCTTCCATCATCTTGTTCTGATGGAAGACAATTTTCATAAGATGCTCCATTACAACCATCATCAAATTCATAACCATTTAATATTGCCCATTCATATACTTCTTTATATAATGAATAAGTTACTTCATTTTTCATTATATAAAATGAATCTAATTTAACATTAGAGTGATTCTCATAATCTTCAACACCAAATACATAACCAACATAGAAATCACCTCCTTCAACAAAGCTAAGTTTAATATCATTAAATGAGTATGAATTTCCAGACATAATTATACACAGAAACAAAAAGATACAATTAATATTATTTTTCATTTCTATATCTCGATATTACTCATAGGATAAGAACAACATGTTAAAATATAACCGTCAGATATTTTATCTCTAGATATACCACCCGCGTGCTCTAAGTTAACCTCGCCAGAAATAAGTTTCACTTTACATTTACCACAATACCCAGAAGCACAATGATATTTTAATTTCACTCCATTCTTATAAGCACATTTTAAAATAGTTTCATCCGATGAAATATTAAAAGTATCGTCATCTATTTTTAATTTAAACATACTATTATTACCCTAATTTACTTTTTAATCTTAAAATAATTTCTTTTGCTATTATTTTGTTTTCTTTAATGAAAGTATCGGTTGCTACTGCATTCTCATTAATCCTTCTTAATAAATATGGCAATGATTTATCAATTGGTCCATATGGTAAATACTTGCATGTTTTAACACCATTAAAAGCTAACTTCGATGATATATCATCTCTAATGCCATATAATTGGCCAACCCAAAATGATCTATTTTTTAATTCATTTTTATTTAAAATAATCGATATACTTTTTTCATTATGAGTTGCAAAAAAAGGATAAAAACAATCTATTTCTCTTGAAATATAATCAATTAAAAAATTATAATTTAAATCAGTATCTTCTTTTTTTGAAAAGAATGTTCCAATGGCCCTTTCCTTATTATTTACTTCTTCCTCCAAGTAAGCCCCTCTAACAATTTTAACACCAACTTTAATATTATTATCAATGGCTAAATTATGTATTAGTTTCAAGATCTCAATAGATTCTTTTTTATAAGACTGTATTGTCAATGTTATAACAGGGAAAGTTTTATTATATTTAATCATACTGTCTATTGCGATTTTATCTACTGCCGCTTGAATCCAAGACTGTTCTGCATCGATCATCACCCTAACAGATTTAAGCTCTGCGTAAGAAAATATTTTATTATAACGCTCCAGTATTCTAATCCAATAATTGACATTTTCTCCAGAAAAATTAATATTTTTTATTTTATTCTCATAAACATGAAGAGATCCTAACGAGGTTGGTTTAATCACCACATATGGGATGTTTTTTTCTTTACTAGCAATATCAATCAATTTTAGCGTAGACTCAATAGCATTATCAAAGAAGACTTCATCGTTTTCCCCTTCAATTGCATAATCTAATACACTGTAAATATTATTTTTTGATAAAAAATCCACATTATTTTTTACCTCACCTATATTCTCCCCACCAAAATAAACTCCATTTAAAAAACCAACAAAAAATTTATTATTCTTGCTTAAGAAGAATCTAATTATCATTAAAGATATATTTCTTGTTATTTTATTTGTTAATAATAAAGTCACAAAAAATTTCAAAGAAAGGGTTGATATACTGTATCTAGAATACAATAAAGACTTATCTTTAAATGAGTTATTTACTTTTTTATTTGTCATTATTTATCATTTCAATGATTAACAATTAATGCATTTTTTAAAAACCCCTTCCTGCGAAGGGGGAGGAATAATTTAAATATCAGCAGTTTGTCCACGGTAAAGACGACGAATGATATTATCGTCATCAAACTCCTCTCTTTCATGAATAACTCTTCTGTTATCCATTATAACTAAGTCACCTTTTTCCCAATAGTGCTTATAATAATAACGAGGGTTTTTCATAAATTGAGTAAGTTCTGTGAAAAATCTCTTTGTTTCTTCATCTGTAAATCCAACAATTCTAGGTTCCCAACTAGATGGTTGCCCTTCATCGAATGGAAAATATATTAACATTTTTCTTACCCATCCAAGGTCAGTAAATACAGGAACTTTAAACCATCCAGTAGGAGATACATCTACGTAGTAACCATACTCTAATACCCGAACTTCAAAAGTTTCATTTTCTAAAACATTTAATAAATGCTTAGGCATTTCTTTGCATGCAAGAACATGGTCACAAACAGTAGTAGCACCGCGAAATTTCATATTTTTTATTTCCGCAGCATATAAAAAAACCTGATCTACTTGAGATAATAACAACCCGCCATCAGCATGAAATGGAAGTTGTCCACGCCCAGTGACTATTTTTCCTTTCTCTCCCTCAAGTTTCAATGTATCACGATACCCAAAGCCAACATCTATTTTTTCATCTGCATACTCAACAATTGTTCCATATTTACTATATATATCACGGAATTCATCAGCATCAAGATTAATTTTATTAACTACAACAAAACCTTGTCTCATAAGGAGATTTTTAATTTCTTCGGTAGAAGATTTTAAAAAGTCATCTGCACTTATTTTAGCACCAAAGCCAGATTTCATTATTGGTGACCACTGTAAACAACTATTCATTTAATGATCCTTATTAATATTTTTCGCCAAGTACTTTTTTAAAATGATGTTGAGAATCTCTAGAGCCAAACGAATTTTTATGAACTAATTTTGATTCCTTCCTACTTTCTTCTAATATTTCAATGAACTTTTTATTCATGAATTTTTTTGTATTTGAGTATGCTGTTTTTGGATACTTTGCAAGTGAATTAGCAAGTTCAATTGCAGTTTCTAAAAGAATTTCTTTATCTGTTACTTGATTTGCAATATTGTATTTAACACATACTTCTGATGAAAGCTCTTCACATTCAAATACAATCTTTCTCATTAGATTGTGACCATGTGTAAAACCAAGTATAGCCGCCCCTACAGAACAACCAATCCCATGTTTTAATTCAGGCATTATAAATTTAGCTTCATTTGACATAACTCTTTGGTCAAACATTAAAGAAAATTGAAATCCCATTCCTATAGCATAACCATCTACTGCGGCTACTGTTGGTTTATTTACTTTCAAAACTGTACAATATAGATCAATTACTCGATCTATCCAAGTTTCTACACTTTCTCCTGATAGATTTTTAACCTCATTGAAATCTCCACCAGAAGAAAAAGAACGGTTTTTTCCACCATAAATAACTATGGCTTTCACATGCACGTCTTGTTCAGCTTTAATTAAAGATTCTTTAATTGAATTTTCTAACTTTTCGTTAAATGGATTATGTTTGTTCGTATGATTAAGTATAATTACTCTAATTGAGTTAAAATCTCTTTCTATAACCACATTAATTCCTTTTTATAATTTCACGTAACTTGGTTGAATTTGCTTCCTCAATTAATAGATTTCCTTTTAAAAACTCTTTATATATAGAATAACTAAATCTTGTTTTAGCTTGGTAGTTATTTACTTCAGTCCCGATAATTTTTGCGAAAGATTTATTAACGGAAGATCCTTCATGGATACCTATTTTTTTTCTCCATACTATTTCTTTTGGAAGAAGATTTATGCTATCAGCATACTCTCGCAAAATGTTTTTTACCTCATTATCCCTAATTTTAAAGTATGGATCCAAATTATTACATAAAGATATAAGATTATTAGTCCAAAATGGGTGGTAAACATTCAATCCATAACTTACTGCTCCATGAGTTGAAAATTCTCCAGTCCATTTAGTTCTATAAACCTGCTCAGACAATATTTTGTTTGGTTCAGAATAGGATTTACCAGGCTCTAATATACCTCCAAACAATAGGTCAGAACCATATCCTGTTATCAACGAATTAACTTTTCCCTCTGCTAACTCATAAATATTAAATAGCCCTGATTGGATCTCAGAAGATAACCCATCAAATATTTCATTATGATAAATAGATTTCACTATACCTGATATAATTTCATCTTCACTAAGGATCTTAATTTCATGGTCTGTACCAAGATGATCAGAAACTATTTTAGAAAATTCAAATTCATTACTTAATTCTGTTCCTATAGACCATGTTTTTACTTTACTAAAATATTGAGAAGCTAAAGCAGTAACCAAGCTTGAATCTAATCCTCCTGATAATGGAATACCTATAGTTTCATTATTTTTAGATAATCTAGATATAGAGTTTCTTAATTCTGAATCAATTATATCAAGAAGAACGCATTTTTTTATATCAAAAGAATTTTCATCTACAGGAGATGTAAGATATTTAATCTCTAAATGAGGATATTTTTGTGAGTCAAATGTTAATCTATTTATTGTTCCAGGTTTTAATCTGGACACATTTCGGATTGGCGAAAAATCATCTGGCCTTAGTGATTTTTGAATAACTTCCCTTTCAGATTTAAAATCAAAAGCTTTTTCCCCTTCTACTTTACCAATAATTTTCAAACTATTAGTAATCCAAATAGAATCAGTTTGTACTAAATTTACTAAATTTAATCCTCTAGACTCTGTTATTATCTCTATATTACCTTTTTTATCCTCAATAAAAAGGCAATAGTCTCCTTCTGCTATAGAAATAATAGAGTTGCCAAATTTTTCTCTAATTGATAATATTACTTCAACATCACTTAGTATATTAGATCTTCCTTCTATTTTCCCAAGAATAGATCTAATGGTAGATATGTTATATATATTACCAATTAAAAAAGCAATATGCTTTTCATTTTTAAACTTTGATATATTTGTTGTATTACTAAACAATATTGTTCCAGTAAACAATTCATCAAGTTCAAAATCATTTGTTAATTTATTATCAACATCAATACCATGCTTAACAAAGCAAAACTCAGAGCCCAATTCCAATCCCCTCTTTTATTTTTATAATGCTAAAAAACAGTTTCATAAACTAATATATTTTCAACTACAGAAATGGTTTATTAAAAATAACAAATAATACAAATATAATCAATAATTATAACAATTAAATTAATAATAATTAACAAATAAAATATAACCATTTGTTATTTAATGATTTATTTTTTATAACCGTCATTCCGCACCTAATTCCTGATTTAAAAATAGTGTGATCTTTCGCCTGTTTTGTGTATTTATTGCGTTGATGAGATTGACGGTGGCCTCCAGTTTTGATCTATTACTTTTATTTGCCGGAAAATCAATATGTCCACACCAGCGCCTGTCATTAAACGTCTTGATCATCTGGGTATTATCGCTGCTTTTTGTCATGAAGTTCGTTTGCCTCGTATGATTGATTCCATCATCCCAAAACACTCGGAGCATACCGTTTCTCATGGGGATGCCTTCCTCGCGATGATCCTCAACGGACTGGGATTTCACAGTTGAACACTGCATATGTTTCCCGGCTTTTTTCAGCATAAACCGATTGAACGTTTAATTGGCCCTGGCATTGATGCAGAGCATCTGAATGACGATGTGCTTGGCCGGACACTGGATGCCTTATATGAAGCCGGTGTTTCAGAAATTTATCAGGTACTTGCTGAACATGTCATTGATAAGTTAGGTATAAAATCGGATTCTGTGCACCTCGATATCACCCGTTTCCACGTGGATGGCGAGTACAAGTCACCATTAGAGGACGACACTCAGCGCATTGAGCTCAGGCCGGGATACCCGTTTATATGCAAGCGATAAGTGGGAATACCAACGATGCCAGGGCCTTTGCCGAATTCACAAAACAACATATTCGTTGCCTGAAAGCCGCCTAAAACAGCCGTTACTTTGTCGCGGATGCCGCCCTTTACAGCGAAGACACGATATCTTCTCTTCATCAACAAAAACAACTCTTTATTACCCGGGTGCCTTTAACCGTCAAGGAAGCTAAACAGCAGCTCCTGAGCGTGGATCTCAGCCAGCTACAGCCTGTTACCGACGGGTTATGCGAGATGTTGGGTAAGCTCCTGCTATGGGGGTGTGGCGCAGCGGTGGTTATTGCTCAGCAGTGAGTCTGCCGCCAAACGTGAAGGACAGACCTTCGAGAAAAACACACTTAAGATGACGGAAAAAGAACTGAAACGGTTTGAAAAATTGTGCAAAAAAACGTTTACCTGCAAAGCAGATGCCTTACAAACCCTGTGTGATTTTGAATCCGAATGCCAACTTATCCGTATTGATGCGCCTGAGGCTAAGGAAGTCGTCACTTATCAAGGCCGTGGACGCCCGAGTGAAGATAAACAGCCTGATGTTCATTATCAGCTCTCAGGCCGGGCTTACAGCCAGCTGGATAAAGTTGCTTATGCAAGGCTCAAGGTGGGGATGTTTATTCTGGCCACCAACGAAATGGATAATGGTGTGCTTGATATGGAAGCATTACTTTCCACTTACAAAGCCCAACAAAAGGTTGAGCGGGGCTTCCGGTTCCTGAAAAGCCCGGAATTCCTGACATCCTCCCTGTATCTGAAAAAACCAGAACGCATAGAAGCCTTATTGATGGTGATGACGTGCAGTTTAATGGTTTATGCCGCTCTGGAACATAAAATCCGCACCGGATTAAAACAAAACGCCGCCTTTTACCCGGATATGAAAAACCTGCAGACTCAGTCTCCCACAGCACGTTGGGTGTTTTTAACCTTTGAAGGAATTAACGCCTTTGAATTTCAGGGACACCGGATGGTGACGGGAATGCAGCCATACCAGAATGCATTTTCAAACAACACGGCAAAAGGCTATGGCTTCAAAATAGGCAGCTCAAGTCTGAGTTGGTACAAATTAATCATGCCTGAGGATTTCCACGAACTGAATTTTTTCAAATACTCTGATCGTGCCTCAGGCATTTAGCTCCCTTCTTAACTATAGCTCAGATTAACTAATAACAAATTAATGAGATTTACGGTTAATTATTTCGCCATTAATTGTGCCGTTTTCAGTTTCATTGCTATAGGTTTTCACCAAAGGTATTTTACCGGACAGTACATCTTCCTGGACTTCCTTAATAATTCCGCCAACAGAATCAGGTAATACAAGGCTGCCGCCTTTGCTATTGTCATAGCCAGTGACAGATTGTTGTTCCACATTTTGGGTGTTAAGAGTGACATTACCTTGTGCACTACCAATCTGACCACCAATCAAATGTGTATTTCCTTTTACATCCAGATTAACGCTCTGATTACCGGAAATTACCGATTGTTCACTGACTGTTTCCCGATCTTTAATATCGACATTACTTTTGAATTTACCTGTAACACCATTAATCCCTTTAATATTATTAAGGCTATTAAACGCGGAGGTTAGTCTTTCTTGTAATCCTTTCTGCTGTGGTTCTTCTGTTGTATTTTTCGATGGATCATCTTTCGACACATCGTCTTTAGAGGTTTCATCTTGAGGTGCATTATCCTTAGTTGCTTCATCTTTGGGGATGTCACCACTTTTGACTTTAGATTCTTTCGTGTAATTAATACCGGCATCAACACCGACATTTAACCCATGCTCAGTATCTTTTCGGCTTTCAACACGCAAGTCACCGCCAATATTGCCTTTTACCTGATCAGCATCTATTCGTGCTCCGCCTACTATCGTGTCACCACCACTGTTGATAACGACATTTTCACCCTTAATATGACTATTATGCTGGGTTGTTGCTTGCAGGCGATCAACACCCGCTTTGACTTCCCCGCCAAAGTTATGTTTTGTGGTGGTGGTTGTACTGTCATCCTCAGCTTTTTTAACCGAGCTTGCATTATCGCCACTGCCTTTCAGGTTCAATTCCCAACTGTCGTTATTAATCCGATCCTGAGCAGATACCAGTTCGATATTTCCTTGTTTGGCATTCAGATCGATCTGCTTACCTGTCACTTCAGCACCTTTCAGTGTCAGGTTATTGCCCGCACTCAGATTGACACCTTGCTTACCGCCAATCTCACTTACCTGAGCTGCGGTGCTGTTTTTGCTATCAGTGTTGTAACCGCCGCCAAGACCGATATGAATATTCTTGCCTTCTGGGGTGGTTCCTCCTTTAGCTGATGCTTCACCGTTATAACCGGTTGCTGTTTTCGTCGTGCTGTTGGTGGCGTTATCAAAATGGATATCACCTTTAGCATCTACACTGGCTTTGCCGGCGCCGGCATTCAGAGATGTACCCTGATATTTAGCATCTCGCTCGACATGGATATCAATATCATCTGTTGCGGTAATTCGGCTGGTGACTGCTTCGGTTGTGGAAGTATGACTGCTTTGTGTGCCGCCTTTGCCTTTACCGTTAGCAGAGATATCTTTGCCGGTGGTGGTATAGACACGCAGGTCAGCATTGCCGCTGGTTTCACTGTGGCTATTTTCGCGGTGATTCTGTGCTGCTTCACTGGTATGGCTGTCGGCTTTCAGCGTGACATTACCCTGGCTGGCGTGATATTGAGTGCCCTGATCATACAGCTCGCCATTGGTTTTAATAACCACATTGCTGGCCTGGACAGATGTCACAACAGCGTCGGACTTTTTGCTGGCTGTCTGGATGCTACTGCCGTTGGCTGCAATATCCGCTCCCAGATTGGGTGTGCCTTTCTTGGCGAATGTGCCATCCAGAGCTGATTTTACGGGCTCTTTCACTACTTTCTCAACCGGACGGGTGACAGCGCTATAATCTATATTGACGCCAATATCCGTGCCAACCTGTAATTTACTGTTGGAATTTGATTCAGTATTGGATACCGCCAGATTGCTGACTTTGCCTGCCTCAGCAGTATAAGCGCCATTGACTTTATGGCTTGCACCTTCCTGAACCAATTCCCCGCTGGCTTTAATGTTCAAATCACCTGCGATCTGCGAACCGGAAACAACGGCGGTGGTGCGGGTATGATTATTGTTATTACCTTCATAGCCACCATGAATACCGGAGCCCACTTTATCGATTCCTCCGGTAAGATAGACACCAACGTGCTTTTTACTCTGAGATTTCTCTTCAGATTTTTTATTATTCGCGGCTAACAGATGAACATTTGCGCCGGTGATCTTAGCATCACCTTTGGTCGTCACCAGATTGGAACCACTGAGGGTGACGTTTTTATCAGTATCAATAGTGATACTCTCCCCACTCAACGTAGAAACTTGCTGTGTTGTCGTCTGATTTTTCTGGCCGTTGCTGGTATGTGCAATACCCACGCCGGCGCGATACTGCTTGTCTCCCTTTTGCTGGAACTGACTTTGCAGATCCAGAGAAGTGTTTTGCTTATCAACCTGTTTTTGCTCGCCATAGGAGAGTATGTTGATATTACCGGATGTATTCAGGCTAAGGGCACCGGTACTTTGCACCAGACTGCCAACCACATTCAGATCTTCATCGCCGAGTAATTTGAGATCAGCCTCGGAAACCAACTCGCTGCCATGAGATTTCTGTTGATTGCTACTGGTTCTTTGTGAGCTGTTGGTGATGTTGAATACGGTACCCGTTCGTTCATCAATTTTCTGATTGAGATGGCTGACAGCATTGTCGATAGTTAACTTGCCACTATTAGCATGCACAAAAGCACCTTGAGTTGCTTTTACTTTGCTGCCGGTAATGGATATCCCCTTCTGACCTGACAGCAATAAACGTCCATTGGCGGTCAGTTCTGACGCATGACTGGTTTCTTTTAACTCACTGTTATCTTTATTACCGCCGCCGCCGATACCGCCCCAGTATTGCTTATCATCACGTACAGCACGGCTGTCAGCAATTTTCTGAACATTGATTTGCAGTTGTTTACCGGCTTCCAGTGTCAGTTTCTGACCTGCGTGAACCTTTGTTCCAAGCAGTTCGGCCTGAGCTCCGGCCTTAATATCAAGATCACCACCTGCTTGCAATTCACTGGCAATCAGGCGCTGAGTTTGTTTACTCTCTTCCCAACTTCCCGTTTGCAACTTAGCTGTGTGATTTTTCTTGTAACCTTTTTCTGATGTTTTCTCTGTTTCAATCAGACCAGCAATCTGCACATCTTTTTTTGCTGTAATAGCCAGTTTATCTTTGGCATCTATTTGGCTGCCAAAGACCTTAACGTCACCTTCAATGGCGTTTAAATTGACATTCTGCCGGGCTTTTATCGTATTCCCTGACTGATGTTGTTTTTCACTCTCCTGAGTAACCTCATGCCGCCAGGAATAACCCCGTTGGTTATCGACATTTTTAGTGGATTGAATTAATTGCTGCCCGTCTAAAGTCAGATTAGCGCCACTCAGACTAACATCGTCGCCCACTATATCTGTGGCCGTCATCTGGTTATTGTTCTTGGCAACCAATGAGATGTTTTTGCCTTCCAGTTTAGTACGGGCCAGTGACTGGCTGCTTTTACTGTCATTGGTATAAGAACTGCGGAAATAGCTTTGGTAATTATGACTACCGTCACGGCTATATTTTGATTCGCTGACTTTACCTTTTACCTGAATATTGTTGCCCAGAAGCTCAACATCGCCACCTTGCAGGTGTGCGGCTTCTAAATTAAGGTTGCCGTGAGAATCAACAAGAATCTTGTCATTCCCGGTAAGAGAGCCTTGCAGATTTACCCCGCTGCCTTTGGCGGTATTCAGCAAATGAATGCGCCCGGCTTGCATACTGCCAAGATAATAACTATCCAACACCCCGGTTAATTTTTGCTGAGAATCGCGCACTTCTCCCGTGGCGGAGGTTTTATTTTCACCACTGATAGCATTAATCTCTTTTTGAGCGGTGACAGTTCCCCGGTTGTCAATTTTAGGGGCAATAAGATCAAGAACCGCGTTGGCGATTAAGCCATCGGATTTAATTCTCAGACTATTCTGATTATCAAAAGTGCTGAAACCTTGTAAATTACCCTGTTCTACCAATGGATTACCAACGACCAGAGCAGCGCGGTTAGTATTAATAAAACCACATCCATTACAGGTAATGCCATTTGGGTTTGCCAGCACATAATCTGCTGCGATACCAAACACCTCCTGCTGACCTAATAGCAGGGAAGGGTTCCTGCTGATAACCTCATTGAGAATCAGGCTAGCGGCTTGACCATTTAAATTGGGGTTAGCGGTGAGCTGGCCTGCTAATTGTGATTTCCCATCCTCCAGAGCGTTATTCAGGACGGCGCCCAACTGGCCGACGTTATAATCCAGATATTGGTTATGTGACAACCCGGAAGAGGAGGGCGTCACGATATTCACAACAGTTGCTTTACCTTCGATAGATAAAATATCGGGACGATGTGCCTGATCGCCACCACCAACGATTTCATTGGCAAAGCCGGTGGAGCAGGAAACAAGGATGATTGCCATAGAAGCGGCAAGCTTGCCGGTAGGGGATAACCTGAATTTTTTATTTTTCATACATGAGTCTCTCTATATTTAGTTATATTACTGTGTACAACGTTGGGCACTGCTAAAAACCATCAAAAGGTGTAAGAAAAACGGGTCAGAACCTGCACGGGTTCATCGGATGCGTTACTGTTGGAAAGCAATTTTCCACGGCTGGCTTCGATATCGAATACCATGTGCTGGTATCTCAGCGTGGCGCCAGAACTGAATCCCGCACTGCTTTGCCAGCCTTGAGGGCTGCGATAGCCTTTAACCTGGCCGGCATCAATACCGATACGTACAGATAACGTACTGTTAGCAATTAGGAAGTTGCGGGACAACGTATTTTGCAGATACCAGCCGTTATCCCCGGATAGTGTGTTTTTGCTGAACCCCCGGACCGCGTTGCGATCAGTAATATTCAGCCATTCAACGCCGGGTAGGCCGTGCCGGTTGTATTGCCCATAAAGCAGGTTATTGAGTTGGTAAGATGAATTGAACAGCATAAAACGCTGATGCAGGTTAACCATCAACTTACCTTTGGTGAATTGCCTATCAAGATAAGTTGTGGCGGTTTGGGCGCCAAACCAAGGCAAACCCTGTTCAACACTCAGATTTAGGGTGATTAAACCGGTGGGGATTATGTGTAAATGATTGACCCCGAGTTCAAACACACTCAGCGTCTGGCTGCTGACACCGATCTTGGTGTCATTGATGTAATTGTTGTAATTCTTATAAATAAGCTGCCCGCTGACGGTATTAATCTGAGATTGATTGCGATAGAAGGCAAAATCAGAACGCATCCCAATTTGCTGAGTATTCCCGTAGATTTTTACGGTTTTGGTTTGCAAATGGGGATGACTGGCATATTGGGAATAACTACCAAATCCACTGAATGTTGCTGCGCCGTAGGGCACTGAATAGATAAGAGTAGCCGCGCGGCTGTAGCGATTGGATGGGCTATCCAACGTACTACTGACATTTAGGCTGATAAAGTCGGATAAGCCGAATGGACTATCAAAACTGGCATTGGTACGGGCCAGCCATTTCCCGGTACTTTTCTGTCCATAATTATCAGTGGTGATATTCAGCAACCAGGGTTTACTGTGCTGATTATGCAGTTTAACGACTGAGCCACCATTAACTGTCCCCGGTAAAATATCC
Organism: Photorhabdus thracensis; assembly: GCF_001010285.1. Classification (GTDB taxonomy): domain Bacteria; phylum Pseudomonadota; class Gammaproteobacteria; order Enterobacterales; family Enterobacteriaceae; genus Photorhabdus; species Photorhabdus temperata. The sequence continues at coordinate 2,240,378 of NZ_CP011104.1, forward strand.
AGAGTGGTTTTATTGGACTGTAACCGGTTCGCCTGATCTAAACCCTGATCAAGTTGCGTGATATTCAGGGGCTGCTTTTCCAGACCGGGGAATAACATACTGCTGTTAACCCAACGATTGCCCCCTTCGATTTTCTCAATAAATCCTTCAATAACATTTAGCCCTAACTCTCTGTTGGCATCGGGAGCAATAAACTGAATACGGGCGGTAACATAGCCTTTACTGATATACAACTTCGTCAGCTCATGGCTGAGTCGATTGATATCATGACTACTGATACACTCTGGGGACAAAGCGCTGAGAGTATTTAACTCCCGAACAGAAAGAAGCGAGATCCCTTTCAGATAAACACCTGTTAACGGCAGACACTGTCTGGATTCCGGCAGTACCGGCGCAGGCGTTGACTCAGGGACTGTATTAGCCTGTTGTTTTAATTGCTGATATCGGCGTTGTTCTATCAGTTGGTTAATTTCCCGGGAACTATCTTGCAACGTTCTCCTGGCTTCAGTCATCGGCAGATTATCATTTAACTCTGCTGGTGAAGCGGTTATTTGAAAGGAAATAGCACACAATATTAAAATAGATATTCTTTTTATCATACATTCACCGATAAGGATGATATTTTATTCCATAAAACAAAAATATACGGTTTTAGCCTGATAGGTAATTGCATGCGTATTGGCTAACTTATTCGTTATTAAAGCATACTCTTGGTTATATCATGCTCTGATTAACGAGTAGCGTTTCTGTTACATCTCGATTTTCTATTATAAATTTCAATTAATTGGTTATGCAGATAATAATAAGTTAATAAGAATACTTATTTTATTGCTTATTAATGAATTGACTTAAGTGGAATGAGTAACCGATAGTGATTTTGATGGGTAATAGGATGATGCCATTAGGAAGATTCTTAAAGAAAGGAAGGGTTAAGCCAAATAAGTAATAATAAACTAAATTTTAGTTCAGTGTTATTTGGCTTATAAAATGATAATTCCTGATGTAATAGTTTTTATAAGTGATTTTCGTTAGATAAATGGATGATAGAAAGAAGAGTGTTTTGATTGAGAAAAGAATAATTATTTGGAGATTGTTGAATTGGTGGCTGGAAATAAATTTTACTTATGTTGCTGGAAGTTTTATTTTATAAGATAATAATATTATTAAGTTTTGTTTTTATATAGTTAGGTGTTTATTATAAATAAGTTTTCATAATTATGCTCCACTTCCAACCAGCCCTTGTGTACCAAGATATACAGCCTTTTCATCCAAGTGGTCTGTAGAATCAATGAGATAGGCTACAGAACCAATGTTGTTCAAAAAGAAAACAAAAGGCATAGGTGTATCAGTATTATGGAAAGCTATTTATATGTTTGGGTAAATTGATAAAATACTGGAAAACTATTTTGATAATTTTCCAGTAGGAAGCTACAGATACTTAACTATTAGTTACTTCAACATATGGATCGTATCGATAATAACCCAGGAGCTTTGTACCGTCATAAGCGGCAAAAAACCATGTATATCGTTCTACACCTAGCTTATGAGCCGTTGCTTGAAAATAACTATCTCGAGATTCAACAAAAATGGGTTTAGGTTCATCCTCTCCCGCATTAACTCCAGAAGGAATCATTGGCGTTTTTTTACCTGTTGGGTTCTGTGACCATATTTGTGATGGAGGAGAGATGACATCTTCTCCTAGACTAAGTTTTTGGAACTTATACAATATAATAGAATAGTCGAAATTATTAGATACAGTTGTAGCCCTCCATCTAATATTTGCATTAACGGGAACAGTTATACGAGCACCAGATGAACTACTAAGTCTCATTCCATCTGCGGGAGTATAACTCGCTATATATACATACTCCTTGATCGTTATTGGATTTTTAGAGTCCAGAGAATTCTTAATTTGGTTATTATGAATAAATTCAACAATTGAATCGACATCAATAATAAAGGTGACATCGGCTATAACAGAATTCCTGGCTGTGACAATATTGTTTTGATCTTGAATTACTTCACTCATTATAATACCTCTTTATATACTTAAATTATCTATTGGAAATTGCAGGGTTATTTCGATTGCTAGTTATTATTATAATAATTTTCTTTTTTTTTAATAATTAACTATTAAGACTGAAACATCCACTGGTATAAATCATAGTTTATACGGAAAAATTACTGATATATTTATCAGGGGTTGATTTATATAGTTAAATATTTAAGTTAACTTGTTGTTATAAAAGATAAAATAGAAGAGTTTTAGATTAATGTGTTGAATGGTTGCTTATATTGTTTTGTAAATGGTTTAATATTCTCCACATGAATATATTATATTTCTATATATAGTTTTGTCTGATTATTAAAATTTCAATCATATTGATATAATTTCTCTTATTTACGAATAGTACATTGTGACTTACCAGATATCTTTCATCTGTATAACAGTAAATGATTATTTTCTTTATTAAATGGGAGTTTTGCTACTATAATTAATACTGGGATTTACTATCAATATTCTTAATTTTCAAGAGGACATTGAATGAATATTTATAGAACATATACCTCACCCTATAAATTTCATGAATTAGATGTAGATGCTCATTTTGTTGCTGAAATTTGTGAAATTATTAATAAAATCTCGGGGTTTAGCTTGTTCTCTCTTGTCTTAAAGGCTCGCTTTCCTATATCTAACCGTGAAGTGTATTTTTTTGATAATTATCATGAATCTTGGAAAAACATTTATATAGAAAAAAAGTATTGGATGATTGATCCCGTTCTAAATTTCCGGCCTGTTCCACCTTCTTTTTCAAAAGTATGGGACTTAGATTTTTTTTCAGAATCTAATGGACAAGAACTTTGGTATGTGAATCAGAAACATGGGTTTCGTTCTGGGATCACATTTAGATTGCCTGCATTTTCAGGGACTTACGGAATATTTTCTGTTGCGGGGAAAGACGGGCATATTGATAACGAGACAATGTATAAATGTAGTGGAGAAATTTTAGGGGTATATATTAGGATAATCAGACACTTGACATCAAACACAAAATATTTGCAATCGTTCTATATAGATGAAACTTCATTTTCAAATAGAGAATTAGAAATATTAAGGTATACCGCAGATGGGATGATATCAAGTGAAATTGCAGCAACCATCTGTGTCACTAAAGGTACAGTTGATTTTCACCTAATGAATATTGTTAAGAAACTTGGCTGTAGAAACAAATTTCAGGCAATAGCTAAAGCTGCATTACTTGGCTATATATAATTAATATCAATTTGAAACTATCAGATATTTATATTTTTCACTTTATAAATCAACTGGAATTATTAATATTATTACTCAAATTAATTGATAGGAGAATTCGAACAGAAAATAATTTCTTACCTCTGTACCTTTATTGGTACTATTGTAAATAGGAGTTGGAAAGATTTTCCATGACGAGATGAAAATGATGTTTATTGAAAATATAAAAATAGCTTCAACTAAATGCACTTATCCTTTGGCAGAATTTTAATATTATGGTTCTGCCTGTTCTCTGCTTAATATATGTATGATTCCGGGGTTATTAATGACTGTTCAAGTCGTTGTAATGTGCCTGCTAAGCCAATAAAGGGTAAATGTTAGACTTTATTCTGAAATTTATATCGACGATAGGAGATTTCCCTAGATAATCCATGGTGCTATTTATTAAATAACATTTAACAATACCCGTTAAAGCCATTATGTTGGGGATGGATACTTTCCCCATCAGTCATGATGATATTATGCTTCACAAATTGTTATCGGGCCGTAAGCTCTGTCGGTAAAAGATGAGCTTGATGCATTAATTTAAAGGGAGAAAATAATGTTTGACTTTGATACCCCTATTGATCGCCGCGGTACTTGGTGTATTCAATGGGACTATGTTGGAGATCTTTTTGGTGCTAACGATCTCCTCCCTTTTACTATCGCTGATATGGATTTTGCCACTGCTCCCTGCGTTATTCAGGCATTACAGAAACGTGTGGATCATGGCATATTGGGTTATAGCAGCTGGCAGCATGAAGAATTTTTTGGTGCTATACGTCATTGGTATCAGCAACAATTTAATTGTGAAATCAATACAAATTGGATGGTTTATGGCCCTTCTGTGATGTACATGGTTTCACAGTTAATCCGAATCTGGTCTGAACCCGGTGAAGGTATTGTCGTCCATACTCCTGCTTACAATAACTTTTATAAAATTATTCAAGGGAACCAGCGGCAACTACTTTCTTGCCCATTTGAGAAACAAGGCAATGATTGGGTGTGTGATATGGATCAACTTGAAGCCTTGCTATCTCAACCGGAAACAAAAATATTATTGCTGTGCAGTCCACATAATCCAACTGGCAAAGTCTGGAGTCATTCTGAACTTAAAACTATGTCTGAATTGTGTCAATGTTATAATGTCAGTGTCATCAGTGATGAAATTCATATGGATATACTCAGGGGAGAAACGAAACATATTCCCTGGAGTGAAGTTGCTACGACTCGCTGGGCATTAATCACTTCGGCATCTAAGACATTTAATCTTACTGCGCTGACGGGGGCTTATGGTTTTATTTATGATGATCATAGTCGTGCGGCATGTTCTCATCAATTAATGCAGCGTTATGGATTATCTTCTCCTGCTATTTTCTCGATATCAGCCCATATTGCGGCTTACCGGGAAGGGCAACCTTGGCTTGATGCATTACGCGATTATCTGAGTGGTAACTTGAATTATATTGCTCAGGAACTGAATGCAGTATTTCCACAACTGAACTGGCAGCCGCCACAGGCGACTTATTTGGCCTGGATCGACTTGCGTAATCTGCATATTGATGATGATAAGTTACAGCAGTTACTTGTCCATGAAGAGAAAGTTGCTATTATGCCGGGTAGAATTTATGGTGAAGCTGGCAATGGTTTCCTTCGTTTTAATGCAGGATGCCCCCGTAGTAAAGTTGAATTAGGTATCCAAAAATTGATCTCAGCATTGAAAAAGCTATGCTGATAATGATTAATTCTGGCAGGTAAACTGTTTCTATTATATTGCTAATGAGTGATAGAAAAATAATGGCTGGGTTCTGTAATTAACGGAACTCAGCTTTTTTGAACTTGGTGGTAATAAATTGAATCAATCAGAATATAATGAAAGAGAAAATTTTTATAATAATTATCCGATAAGAGATTTATAATATTTTAAATTTAAAAAATGATTCAGGTAAATAAATATAGGACATAATGAAGAAAAAAATATCACGACCAATCCGATAATCATTATATCCTATATTTCCACAATACCTTTCACATCAGGAAAATACCAGATTGAGCAGTCAATTATCAACTTTCGGTAATGGTCCCAATTTCACACCTTTTGGATAATATTTCCAACCATCACGAATACGGATGTTTTCATCCCAAGGCAGTTTATATTCACCATTTGCCAGATCACGCACCCAAGTCAAATAATTAGCTCTCTCTCCACCGGGTTTACCAACATAACCTCGACAACCGAGATTAAAAATACTGTTCTCTAACGCCCAGTTCTCACGGGCTTTATCTGCCAGACGTGGGAACAGCTCGGCGGTAACAATTTCCCAAGGGTTACGTTGCCCTTGCTGGATAATATTACCGTCATAATTACAAATTGTACCTTCACCGAAATAATAAAAAACCTCATCGTAGCCTGCCAGATTAACCGATACGGTATACATTAAGTTCTGCCAGGCATTAGTGCGGTTGGTCCAGATCCACTGGTCGTTGACTTGAGTAGAATAACCGGAAATGCGGATAAAAACGTTACAGCCTTTATAGGCTGCTTCGCGCGCCAGCTCAGGAAACATTCCATCATGACAAACACACACTGCCAATTTTGCACCTTTAGGCCCCTCACAGACCGGCATGCCTAGATTGCCCGGCATCCAAGGTTCAATTGGCACCCAAGGCTGCAACTTGCGGTAATGCAGCGCAATCTCACCACTGTTATTAATAATGATCGCCGTGTTATAAGGTGGCTGTGATGGATCTTCATTACGCTCCATTAACGAAAACACGCCCCAGATATCGTTGCGAATACAAGCTTGGCGAAAACTATCAACTTCTGGACTGTCCAGTGATAACAACATTTCATCATAGGTCCAGATTTTAGTATTCAACCCCTGAGCAGAATATTCAGGAAATACAATTAAATCCAGATCAGGATAACCGGCTTTAGTTGAATCTATCGTTTTACAGATTTGCTGCACCTGAACCTGAATATCTTCAGGTCTCTTAATCACAGGAACAGGATATTGAATAGCCGCAATTAATAATGCTTCATCCCACGCACTTACACTCCCGGTACTGCCCATAATAGACCTCTGAATGAATAGTAATGATTAAGATTGAATGGCAAGTTTCATCGTTATACGGGCAAATAGAGTGCGGTTTTATCTTTATCCGCCGTTAAGCGATTTTACTAATACATAATAGCGCCTCTTTTGATCACCAAAATGCGATCTACAACATCAAATAAAAAATTAATTACTTTGTAGTAAAAATACTTTTGCTCACATTAGTATGAGTTTGCCCTGGCTGAGTCACTGATGAGAGAGTAAACGGACTAGCCAGTCGAGTGAGGACATATAGAAAGATGGGTTCAAAATCATTGAATATGTGTTGATCGGCTTTATCCTAATAATTATATTAATTTTTGCTAATAAAAACTTGTACGAAAAAATAGCCTATCAATGGTTTCTGCATTTTTTATTTAAATTCATGATGATAAATTAATTTCTTAATATGATCATATAGAAACAATATAGAATTACGGTGAAAATAATTAAACATGGTGGATTTGACTAATAAAAGCATTAACAAATAAAACTCATAAATAGTTTCTGAATAAAAATTTACAAAAAAATGGCCCACTTCATTTCGGTGAGTCATTTTTATAGACAACTTTTTTACTGATTTATAAAGGCCAATTAGGCAAATTTTTCCTTCTCAACTGTGGTATCTGTAAACGCTGTTGCTATAGCTACTTTCGCTTGATTGTTCAGGCTCTCTATAAAACCACGATCACCGGCTGTCAGGGCAGAACTACTCGTTGTTTGGATCAAGGATGTAATCTATAAGCCCCAGTCGGCACTGGCTTACCGTGGGTATTCACCAAGATAGATTATAAGAAGGTAGGAAGATCATGCAGATCTTTCCGGACTTAACATCATTTAATTTGCTATTTCTTCCCAAAATTCATTTACCTGAGAACCAACATATCTAATGACTTTTGTGGATGCTTCTTTACCTAAGAAAATGGTTAACACCTTTGATAAATAATTCAAAAGAAGCGTCTGCGATGCCTCTTCACAACTGGAACTTACAGAATTTCAAGTTCAGTGTCTGGTAAACCGCTATCGACACTTAGGCATTGCCAGTCTCTGCCGCGGAAAACCCGGCAACCACCGTCAGCCTGAATTGCTAAAACTTCGTGTGATGGAGTGCGATAAACACGCAATATTCAGGGGCAGTCAACCTGAAAACAGGAATATCGGCACAACCCAGTTTGGCCGCGTATTGCATGATTTGGGCATAGAACTCATCTGCGTCAACAGTTCGCGGGCAAAGAGCGAGCAGAACGAGCTAACCAGACGCTCCTGAAGATAAGCTACACGATGTTCCCTGATGAAAGATCAGCTGCCAATTATGTTCATCAGAAAATACCCAGGTTGATGACCTCAGTGTTGCATGGCTACCGTCCTGATTGTGAGTTCTGTAAAGCAGAATAACGCTCATTTCTCCCACTATCGTCAGCTGGAAGTCGGAACTTGCGATGCAATTAGTACTATTTTCAGTTATCAGGGCGTCAATCGTTTCAGTGCGGCCAACTAAGTAACCTGAGCGAGTTATTTCGTGAAAATCAGGATGGAGGATCTTCTCGAGCCATGTTTTGTCATGCCGTCGGGCGTCGTGAAGGCTGCACTCTAGGGATTTTATTGTTTCAAGAAGCACGCACATCCTCCCACACAATATGCAGAATCTCAGATTAACACCTGAAGGTGACATTCCAATATTGCAGGATTGGGTGACATTTTAAAGTTGAAATAACACTTAATGTGATTTAACGCTAAAATCAATTCATATCATTGCTCTTCTAGGCTATTTTCTCGTTCTGTTAACGCTTAAATACCCGTTCAGCCGTTATCACCTTTTTGGCTGATTAGTCCGCTAGATCTTTTACCATCGTTGATGCAATCAGGTGTTAATGCAGATTTCTACCCGGTGACCCGGGCGCATTCGGAGAAGCTGTCGGTCCAGTCCGGCCCCAGTAAGCCCTGTTCCCCGGGGGCCCAGCTGCGCAGAAACACCAGCGGCAGGGTCTGGCCGAGGGTGATATCGGTGCGCTGGTCGAAGAGCTGGCCGGTGGTGACGTCAATCGGGTCGCCGGTGAAGAATTTTTTGGTGCTTTCCCGGTAACGTCTCACCCCCCGGGTTTCTTTAAAGGCGGTTTTGGCGCAGGAAATCGTTTTACCCGAGGCGATTTTCCCGACATGCCGGGCCCCGGCTTTTGCCTGTCTCTTGATCAGATCTCCAAATCAACTGATTTAGCCAGCAAATAGCCGTCTATCAGGGTTTGCAGCCGAAACCAACCTTCCCAAAGTCGTTCCCATCCGACTCGACCCGTGCGTTTGGAATCGTACCAGCCGGCCAGTTTTCCCAGATTGATGAAGGCCCAATGCAAGCTCGGGGCTTTTTTCGGCACACGGCATTTTTCTTGTTTTGACCACAGTAATTTCCACGCCAGGGGGCTTAATACTGTCTCACAGCTCTCTTTCTCTGCTTCTTCTTTGTTCAGACCCTTAAAACGCAGCTGGTGTATCCGTACCGCAATAAAGGCCAGCAGCACTATCATCCGCTCCAGATTATCTTTGCTTTGCATACGCAGCGCTTCTACCTGCGTGCCGCCCGTTTTCCACGCTTTGTGAAATTCTTCTATCAGCCAGCGGCGCTCGTAATAACTGAATATTTTATGGGCGTCTTCCTGACTGTTGACGGGTTCGGAGGTCAGAAGATGCCAGCAAAGCCCATCCTCCGGACCTTTTTCGTAGCAACCGACATAAAATATCCGCACCGCTTCACCGCTTTTTCCTTCGGGGATTTTCAACGTCACTTCGGCATAACGGATATCACAATGCGCGACACGCGCCTGACGCCCGCCTTTCTGTCTGATCTGAACTAATCGTTCTCCAGCACTCTGTAACTGGCTGATAAAGTCATAAAGTTTATCCTGACTTTCCTCAATACGCCGGTTTTGCATCGAACGGATGACGAAACGGTGTTTTTGGCTCGTTTTATAACGCAGATATTCAATGATATCGGCTTCACGGTCACAGACAGAAATCACGTTGGCCATCTGCTCCCCTAACCGGCTGTCGACGGCTTGTGAGGCCCGTTCCCACTTATAACTCTCTTTCCCTTCATAAGGGCGTGTGTCGCGTTGTCGGCTTTTGCCATAATCACTGACATCTCGACACCAGCGCTGTTGCTCTATCAACCCCACGACCTGTTGTTCTTCAGGCGCAAATAACAACACCGAGTGTACCTGCATGCCCCGGGATTTTTCCGTCGAGGTGGTATAGCCGAGTTCATCGGCGACCGACGCGTGGGAAAATGACAGGGTTGTCGTGTCTTCCAGCGCTAACAGGCAACGATAACGTTGAGCGTGAGCGACGGTGGCGGTAAATCCGGCTTCGGCGATGGCCTGAGGCGCAATGGCGGAATTTCGGGTCAGTCGGTAGGCCGCTTCAACATCGGCAGGAGAGTCAAGAGATTGCACGAGCGATTGTCCTATATGGTTAGCCAACGAACAGGCCACTTTCACCAGGCGGTTGGTACGGCGTTTATCACCTAATTCCGCATGTTGAAACGTGTCATTTGCCCATTGTTCAGCGCAGGTTGAAAACATAAAGATTACCTCAAGTCGTGTTTGTTATTGAGATCAATCTATGAGGAAAAAGTTCAATAACGAGGGGGCAGGTTAAAATATTTGTGTAGGAAAGACAGGGCTTTTGCCCCGTTCAGCACGGCCTGCCGGCCGGTTTGCGTGAACAGTTTACCCAGACCTTTTATGGCCCCCCGGGAGGGCGGCGCCAGAAACTCAACGGCCATCAGAAGGGCCCGTTCCCAGGCGGAGAACTCTTCGGCAATGGCTAAATAGGTGCCCTGACCGGAGCCGATGAACACGGTTTTGGCCCCGGCTTTGATGGTGGCGCCGCAGGCCAGTTTGTCATCTGTCCGGGCTGCCGGGGCGCCGTTGATAAACACGGTTTCACTGCCCTGGGCAATCAGCGGGGGTGCCGGGTGTTTATTGCAGCCGGCGGTATCGACGGTGGCCCGTGCCGCGGCTTTACCTTCAATAAACACATTGGGGGAGCCGGTCAGCAGTACCCCACTGGGCGGGCCGAGACTGTCCACCATCCTGGTCACGGCCGAACTGGCGGCGCTGATGACCGTCCCCAGCGCCAGCGTACCCGCAGTACCGAGCGCAATCACTGCAACGGTGGCTAATCCGCCGGTACCCACAACGACGGCCGCCGCCACAGCAAATACTGCCGCACTTATCAGCGCGCCGGTAATGGCCCCGGCCAGCGCCCCGAGGAAGCTGGCATGTTTAATCGGGTCGCCCTCCCGGGCCGCTGCCGGGCCGGGCGCGCCCGGTGGGGCTGCCACCGGGGCGGTATGTAACGCCCCGACCCGGGCAATCCGGGTGACGATTTCATCACCAAGTGACATGTTGAACCTCCTGTCAAATCAGCCGGCGGCCTGGAAGCTGTCGATAACCGCCAGCAGCGCCTCGCGCTGACCGTCCGCAAAGGGGGCGGGGGAGGTCAGGTTGAAGGTCAGCAGCCGGGGGCCGCGGATTTGCAGCACCACGGTCTGGTACATGTCCCCTTCCGGACTTGTCCATTGATAATCCAGCCGGCGGGCGGGCGCCTGGCTCAGGGTGATTTCGCTGCGCTGGTGCTCCTGATAACCGGGCAGGTGCGTGCGGAACTGTGCCAGGGTCTGTTCATAATAAGCGGTGTTATCCATACCGGCAGGGACCGGTGTGCGGCTGACCACCAGATTAATGCCGCTGTCATCCGGCAGCACGAAGACGTTCATGGATTCATCCCGCCAGCTGGCCGGGAGAGTCAGGGTGCCTTCATGCATCTGATACAGGGTGTTTGTCATGCTGTTTTTCCGTGATTGATTGAAATCATGTATTTAAAGGTGTTGTTCATGGAGCAATACCGGTCAGTTGACATTGACCTGTTTGCCGTTGAGGGTGATAGTGGCGCCCTGAATGCTGATATTGCCGGCGCTGTCGATGGTGATGCTGCCCCCGGCGGTCGCAATCTCGATACCGCCGGCCCGGGAGTGTATCTGGATGTTATTTTTCACGTTCAGCAGGCTGTCTTGTTCCACGGTGATTTGCCGCAGGCCGGAGATGGCGCTGACTTCATTGCCCGTCACCTCTTTATGGCGATTTTTTCTGACGGAAAGTATCTGGTCATTGCCGATGCTTTCGGTGTGGTTGTGCATGACCCGGGTTTCGCGGTCATTGAGCACCACGGTGGTCATGTTCTTCTGCGCATGCAGCGACAGCGCTTCACTGCCTTTGGCATCCTCAAAGCGCAGTTCGTTATAGCCTTCGCCTTTGTGGGTTTTCGAGCGGAAGGCCATCTGGGTTTTGCTGCCCGGCAAGGTGCCGGGCGGGAGGTTGCTGGCGTGATAGGTGCGGCCGGTGAGACGGGATGTCCCTGTTCGACCGCCGCGGAGAACTGACGCAGCAACTCTTCCAGCGGCACGTCGCGGTTGTGGCTGGTCTGAATCTGATAAATCGCGGTTTTCAGGTAGGAGAGGGTGAAACTGCCGCGGTTGCGCTCCTGCGCCAGGATTTTGTCGGCTAATTGCTGGAGCTGATTTCGGGTCTGATGCCAGCTGCCCGGTCGCGGGGCGTTATCCAGCCGGACGGCCTGTAACTGTTGCCAGCGGGCGGTTTCACGCTGCTGTTCGCGGTCCTGCGGCCAGGTTTTCTGTGCCATGTCGGTCAGCTGGTCGGCATGTTGCAGCACCACCAGCGGGGAGGTGTCCGCTAACCGGGTCAGCTGCTGTTCATAGTTTTGCAGGTCCGGCTGATACAGCCAGGCCAGTCTCGCGCCGTCCGGCGTACCGGTCAGGGCCGTGAGCTGGTGTTGCAGCGGTCGGTAAAGCCCCAGCCAGCTGCCGGTCAGAATCAACGCGCCCAGCAGGACGCCCAGTCCAAAGCCCTGTAAGGCACTCATCCGGGGCGGCGGCTCAGGGAAACGGACCTGGACCTTGGGCTGATGGCGGTCGTCGCCGGTTTCCGGTTCAGCCGGTTCCGGCTCGGCGTTAGCCAGGTAAACCAGCGGCGGCATCTGGACAGGCCTGGGCGCCGGTGTGGGCAGGATACGGGTATTTTCCAGTTTTTTGGCGGTGTTCTGGAAAAACCACAGCAGGTTTTCGACTTTGGGCAGGCGTTTTAAATCGGACTGCTGGAGCCGGTCAACTATCAGCTGTAAGGCCCGTTCAGCCCGGTAAATCAGGCGCCGGTCGCGGGCGGTGTAGTCGTGCTGGCGCAGGGCGTGGCCGCTGCGGGTGTTAAACCAGTCGAGCAGGTCGGTGCGTACCGCGGGTTGGGGCGGCCACAACTCATCCCACTGGCTGACCATCACGCCGGCCAGTAACTCACAGCCTTCGGTAAAGCCGGCCAGGCCGCTCAGTTGCATCCGGGCCAGGGTGTAGTAAATCGCGCTCTGTAAATCAACGCCGTGGGTGCGAAACAGCGTCAGGGCCAGGGATTCAATCAGCGGCCAGTTCACCGCCGGCTGAGACGGGTGGTTAATTTTGTTGATTTCTTCGCGTATTGCCGTGAACGCCGGCAGGTGCATCGGGTTCCCGCCGGCACGGATAATCAGGTTTTCAGGGGGTTCACGCATGGCAGTTTATCCTTAACGCAGCCCCGCCGGCGCGGGGACAGGGCTTTTTTTATGTTCATCAGTAGAGGGTGTCAGGCAGGGTGAACTGGCTGAACAGGCCGCCGGCAAACGGGTTGTCGGATTCATCCACGTAGATACGGTAGGTCATGTCACCGCCATCCACGCTGAACAGCACATCAAAGGAATCCTGACGTACGTTGGTCAGTTTGCCGCTGTTAATCAGCCGCAGTTGGGCCCACGGGCCGGTGAAGCTGACGGCGCGTGGGGATTTGCCGCTGACGTCCGGTATCAGGGTGAGCTGACTTTCCACCCCGGCGCGCATGGAGTTGGGCCAGATTAAGTGCACGATGCTGCCGCGGCCGTGGGCGTAATCGAGTAACTGTCCATCGAGGTTAAGCAGGCTGCGGCGTTTGTTGCCGGTCAGGCTGAGGGGTTCAATGGCAAACTGGGTGCCCAGGCCGTTTTGCGCGGTGAAGAAGGTGTCGCGGATACGGTCAGCCCGGGTCAGCTGTTTCAGGACATCCGGGCGGATAAGCGGTTCACCGTCGGTGCCGTAGATTAAGTTGTTCTCGACAAACGGTTTGAGGTTCTGCTGATAGAAGGCATCCAGCGTGCCGCCCGGGCGGAAGAAGCGGTCAAATTCACTGAGCGGCACATCCTGGGTGGCTTCCGGGTTGAACGGATAGCGGCCGGCCAGGTAGGTCTGGTACTGTTTGACGACGTTTTCGCTCCATTCGACTTCCAGCGAACTGACCGCGGCCATCATGACCACCCGCCACGCCTGTTCAGCTAGTTCACCGACCCAGCGGTTTAACGGCGCCGGCAGGTTTTTCGCCAGCTGTTGCACTTCGAAGATGGGGTATGATTAATCACCGGCAGGCGGGTGTTGTCGCTGAGGATTTGCAACGCGCGGCTGAGGGGCTGTTCCCCACTGATGACCTGCTCAATGGCGCCGATGGCCTGCGGGATATCGGTAAAATGACGGATATCCAGGTTGTTCATGGCCCCGCGCCAGGTGGCGGTGTAGTCACCTAAGTACTGTTCGGTGATTTGGCGCTGGATTTCTTGCCGGTCGGTCTCGCTGTACTGCACGTTGTGCGACAGATTCAGCACCCAGCTGTCCATCACGGTCAGGTCAATCAGCGGGTCGTCCTGTTTGACGAAGTAGTTGTTCAGGCCGTTCATCGTCAGGAACTGCGGGATAATCAGCTGTTTGTCATTATTGGCGATAAAGATGCTGTCAAAGCCGGGGCCAATCTGGTCACGCAGGTTGAGCGGCGGCGGCAGTGAGTCCTGGGCTTTGATGCGCAGGGTCTGGTACACCCGCTGGTAAATGGAGAGCTGGCTCAGTTCTTGCTGGGCGTTCATCATCGGGCGTTGGTAAGGGGCAAAGCTGCTGATAGCCGCCGGGTTATCCGCCTCCCGCGCCGCCCGCCAGTTTATTTTTACCAATATGCGTAACTGCGTATGACGGCAAATTGAGAATGTTTGCAGGCATTCTCGTTACTCTTGTTTATCGTTGTTACTTTGTTTTTGATGCGGCCCTAAGAAACGATCACCATTGAAGTGGATCATGTGATCCGGATTATCAGCAATCCAAGCCTCAGTTTCCCAGGCAATATCCGCTGCATTTTTACGAAATTCTGCCGTATTTGGGAAGGCTGTTACATAAACTCGGCCTATTTTGCAGTTTGCTAAGGTGTTTTCTAGTTCAACCCAGCGTTTTGGTGATATGGGGCCGTGACTGGTCACAGCTTCGATAAGGAATAGCCATTTCCTTTTCTCGTCGTAAACCACAATATCAGGCAGCTTGTCATGTGACATTGGAGGGATGCCTAATGCTACCAACGTTGCTTCTTCCAGTATCATCAATTTGCCACCTTCTTCACGACTGCTAGCTGTGTCACCTATGTAGAGTATTACTCCACCTGCACCAATAAAGCGGGGGCAAAATTCATGCACAATGTCAGCATGTAGTTGGTTATGCTTACCTGGGGATAGCTTGATTTTCTGTCCGTTGGGCAGCGTTACAGGGATTTTCTGCATGTCCAGGGTACGGCGGTAAAGTTCCTGGAGGTTTTGTAAGTCAGCTTTGTATTCCTCAATCTTTTGTTGCCATTGTCCATTGGGGAACTCGCGCAATACTTCAAGAATGGGCTGGTTCAATGAGTAGTTGTTATCCTTACTGTTGGTTGCTCTGGATAAATTGTCTCGGTTGCGATCTATAATGCGAGCTTGTTCGAATTGATGAAGTGTTTGGCGTCGTATTGTTTCTCTGGAATTGGGCTTATAGTCCTGTCCGTAATGTTCCCGGATGAATTGCATAATATCTACGGTGGGGAGCATGGGCGCTTGTGCATTGCTCCAATCATCTGCTGGTTTAATATTTGCTAAGGCAAGGAAAACCCATGCTGAGCGGTTGTTATATTGCTGTTTTGGCAATCCAAGTGTTTTGAGTAATATTTGGGCTTGTTGCAGTTTTTCTTCTCTTTTGTTCATGTTTAGATTGAGTTCCTATTGTTCTTAAAAAATGCTCTATCAGGGCATCGGTTTGTACTTGTGTGATAGTTTTGTTTGTTTGATAAGCCAGTCCTATTTGTTGGATTATGTCGCGGGTAGGGAGTTTTAATAGTCTGATCTCTGTTGCATTCACTTGTGTGCTGCCGGATATGCACCGAAAATACTTATCCAGTAAGGTTGAATTAAATAGCAACGCCAATCCGTATGCCTCGGCTTGGCTGAGAGGGCTTTCATTATGACCAATGTAATTTAAGTGGTTTTCCAGAGCTATTAGATTGCTTTTGATGGTATCTGGGTTGTGTACCCCAGCCACTAATCGACGCTTTTCATCTTTTGAACTGAAACGCTTCAAGATGACATAGGGGAGATTTTTCGAGGTATGCTTTTCATGACCATCAAGTAACAGGAAGCGAACATCTTTCTTATTGGTACCCGTCCACTCTGTCTTAAAGGCTTTGATATTGTGCATTTTCAGTAATGGAATGCTGCCAGTTTTGTTATCTGGATTAACGATGTATTCTCTTGTCCGATGTTCCACTACTGGTCCAGTAGAAATAAAATATCCATTATCCTGAAAGCTGGATGCCCAGAGTTCTACATTTCTCAAAATCTGCGCGTCTTCCAGTGATTCTGGGATACGAATTATTTCGTGCGTATTAGAACTGTCTATTATTTGTTTTGTTGGATAGGTATTTATTTCTGTCTGGTTAAAGTCGGCGTACCCGTTTGATGTACAAATATCAATAAGTTTGCCTTGCTGATTTTTTCGGTAGGAACAAATGATGTTTTCTTGAAGAACGTTAAGTTCTTTGAATACTTGATTCCTTGATCGGAAAATGTGGAGCTTTTCAAGGCTCATGGTACGGTTTAGGTATTGTCGAAAACCTTTGAAGTACAAACCATTAGTGAAGCTGCGTGGGACAATGACTATCATCTGGCCGTTATCAGCCATGCAGGCCGCTACAATTGCCATAAAAGATGCATAAATGTTCGGGTTACCCGCAAATAGGTCTGCAGTGGCTCCTGAATAAGGTGATGTTTTAGAGTTATATTTAAAATAAGGCGGATTGATTGAGGAAATATGGAAGGGTTCTTCTGTTCGATCTGGCCTTGCCAGGACAAAGTCTTCATGATGAATATTGAAGGTAAATTTTCCTCCTTGTTCTTTGAAAGCCTTGGCGACCTTATGCATGTTCATTTCGAGGTCGGATAAAATATCTTTGTCGATTTCATAAAGAACAGCATGAACTTGATTACTACCAAGAGCCAAACAGCGCATAGCGGCAGAAATGGTTAGGATACCCGCTCCTGCCCCCGCATCAAGAATACGAATAGAGGAGGCTTTTACAGGAGTCAGCAACGATGCCATGTAGTCTGCTACAACACTACCAGTGAAATATTGTCCAAGCTCTTTACGCATGGTTTCAGGTTTGTTGGTCAAGTAGTCGGCTTGAGTAAGCACAACAGCTTCTATCATGTGCCAATGTTCCATCAATCATTAAATGTGTTTCATGCTAATTTGAATGCCGATCAATATCAACCACCAAATACGTTTTTATATCACTTATACGATAATGGTAATAATAAGGAAACCATGAATACTCTTAAAATTCCCAGAAAATAATATCATATTATAAGTTAACTCTCCTGTTTGTATCTATATTATTCTAAGGTGAGATATATTTATACGTGTTACTGGTTTAGTTTATTTTGACCATAGAATGATTTCATTGGTCATGATTTTCGTATCTCATGTGACTAATTGGACTGAATGAGCTGTTTTCAGAAAGATGATCGAAAAATATAGAATGATGGATAACTTTACTTAACAAAGGCAGATATTATGACTGTCGGTATTTGAATTTTTTCTCTGTATAAATAAAAAGGGTTATCTCAAAAAGCGCTGGCTGATGCTACCGGGATACAGGTCACTCAGATTCAGATAAAGAATTCTGTTCATACAGAGTGTATTCCATGATGTTATAAATAAGAAATAGAACTTTTATAGGCTTTTATGGCCTTATTGAAGTATTTAACTTTCTCGTTAATAGAACTTTCATTATTGTTGATGGTTTTCGATTAATGTAATGAACACTTCTTCTGAAAACTTGCATTTATTGAGTTAAATCCGCTCTTGATATGAAATCTTTGACACTTCGGTATTCGCGCTTTTAAGTGATTATAGCAGGTCAGGTAAATGTAAAATAAAGGAAAAATAGGATCACTGATAAATAAATTAAACAGGGCAGATTAAATAAAGTGAATTCTGCCCTGCGTTTTATTATTGGCAGGATTTAACCTGTGATTAAAAATCATTTTTTAACTGATGGTTTTAATCGGTATAAAGTTTTAACCGTCGTTTTTATCTCTTTTAACCCCGGCTTTTTATTAAGTTTAATCATTATCGGATTACGTTTAACGAACGCAAATCATATCCACTTTTTATCTTTACTGACGTTGCTAAATAACCGACGAGAAAATGTTTGATACCCATCTATTTGGATAATATTCTTTTACGCACAGATTTCTTTTTAACTCGCTATTAACGGTTATTGATTTTCGATTAAATGTAATTAACTGTCCTTGGCGCGAATGATTAAGCGGTTGTGCAGTGAATGACGAAGAAGCGTATCAGATTAGGGATGCGATCTCTAAGCTCCAATCTGCTTTGGCGTACAGTGGATATTCGCCACGGTAGATCATGAATAAGGCCGGAAGATCACTTAGGATCTTCCGGCCTTATTCATATGTTTTAGGATAAATTAGAGAATCCAAAATCTATATATCCCTCAGAGCTAATAACAAAGCACCATTTTTTATTTTCATCAAAAAAATAATGATGTTGTGGCACATTATTAATAACAAGCAAAGAAATAGCATGGAATTGCTCTGGATTCATAGCGATTGCAAAGTCTAAAGATGAATCATTTATATAATAAATCGTTTTACTGCTATATATAACCTTGTTAAGAGAATGATCTTCAACAAATTTCTTCATTAATAGTTCCAAATCATCATCTTTCGTATATAAACAACTTTGATGATGATTGGTTTTTAACCAATCTATCTTAGAGCCTTTCCATTTAAAAGAATCTGATAAAGAGTCGGCTATTTCTTCCCAATCATCTATGATTACTGGAGGATTAGGTTGTTGATTGATTTCATTTCTAATTTCTTCATCAAGAGTCATGAGCCTCTCCACGGTTTTGATGGAAGATCAAATAGCTTTTGCAGTTTAGTGACTGTTTTCTCAGTAGCATCAAAAAGGAAATGTTCACCTTTTTCTTTTCCACTAAAGACATTAATATGGGCACCGCTTCTTTCATCATATTCAATTCTAAAACCTGTTTTTCCATCAGCGGTAGTCATTCCTACAGGCTGGTTCTTTGTAGAACCAAACTTACCAGTATTCACTTTCTCTGCTTTAAATTCTCTATCTGTAAGCCAATTTAATGCCTTATTTCTAGCTTGCTCAAACGAGTCTTTAACTGCTGGACAGCCAGCAAGACCCAGCGGATCAATCCAGTTCGCCGGATTATGGACATACGAATAGGGATTCAGACTCCCTGCCAGCCCAATCGGATCGGTGCTGAGGTAACAACCCCCTTCCGGTAAATAATACCTGAACCGGTTATAGAATAAACCACTTTCCTCATCAAACAGTTGCCCCGCGAACCGCAGGCCCGGATCCAGCGGCATGGCTTCCGGCAGCGCCAGGTTCAGCCCGTACAGCGACTGTTTCGGCTGCCGCCACACCCGCTTACCGGCCGGGTCAAACAGCGCCAGCGGCTCACCGGTCGGCGCACTCACCGCATACTGGGTCTCAATCTCCCCCACCACCAGCTCCACCCGGTTGTCCAGATTGAGGGTAAACTGCTGCGTCTGCTGGGCCATCAGCTCCCAGCCGTCAAACACCAGATGGCGGATCATTTTCAGCCGGCCGTGCTGGTATTCGCGGATTTCCGCCGGCACATCCCCGTCCCACAGGTCTGGCGTATCCCGGCATCATCATACTGACGGGTGGACTTTTCCCCCTGATTTAACAGCTTTTTTTCTGCTGTTTTTTCCTGGTTTGTTAAAGTGCATTCCAACTCGCCCCGACGGGCACCTGGCCGATGTTAGCGTATTTTTTCCCCGACGTCAGCGCCGGGTTTTGGCCCGTTTTTCCTGCCATAACCGGGTTTTATCGGGAACCCGTGGCGGCGGGGCAGCTTGTCTGCGCCGCTGACGCGGGTTGGCCGGGTGCGGGCCGGCGAGGCCCGCAGGTGACGCTGTTCAGCAGGGAAGCCCCTGGGGGCTGCACGGGGCGAAGATGGTGAGCACGGGGACGAGCAACGAAGCGCAGCGCAGTGCGAGCCGCGCGCAGCCAGTGCAGCGGGGTTGGGGCGGGGGCAATAAACCGCGGCCAGCTTGCTGGCCTGCCTTCCGGGCTGTTGACCTTAACGGACTGACTGACAACGGTTTAAGGCAGATTTTCGCCCCGGAGCCGCCAGGGACGGCGGCGACTGCGGCGGTGGTTTTAGCATTGAGGCTGACAGCAGCGGGCGCAGCCCGGTGCGCCGCTGGGGCTGAGAAGCTCAACCCGGCGGCCAGCCGCTCACCTTTGTTGAGGTGGCCGCGCAGCGCCCTTGGGTGGGCGGCGCCGACATAATGTTTGTTATGCGAGGTGGGCCGTTCAGGCCCATTTTGCATAATGCCACATTATGTTGAATGGCGGCTGACCGGCAACGATTGTCACCGAGAACGCCGATGTTCAGCGCCGGGCGGCCGGCATTTACTGCCGGGCACTCAGAAGGTGGGCAGGCAGTCTGTGCGCAGGGACGCGCGCAGTCTGCCTTTCACTGCACCCCACGCGCTCACAGGGAACCGGCTAACATTAAGATTGTCCGGCAACACAGCGCGTTCAGACCGGCTTCGGGCTGTCCGGCTTGTCACTCTCCGCCTGCTTATCGTCTGGCGTTGCCTGCTTTGACTGCCGTTCTGCCGGGTGGGTCTGCTCATGCACTTGCTTTAAGTGACCGATGGCCACCCGCGTATAGATTTGCGTCGTCTCCAGTTTCTCATGCCCCAGTATCGCCTGGATGTGCCGGGTGTCCGCGCCGTTCTCCAGCATCTGGGTTGCCATTGAGTGGCGGAACAGATGACAGGCCCCCGGTTTAGTCAGTTGCGCCTGTTTACGGATGCTGTCGGCGGCTATCCAGGTTAACGTGCCCTTTGCCAGTCCCCGGCCTTTCCTGGTGATAAACAGGTGTCCACTGTCACCCCGCCGCGTTAACTCGGGCCGGACGCTGAGCCAGCGGCTTAACCAGTGCAGCGCCTGTTCGCCGATGGGCACCACCCTATCTTTACGGCCTTTACCCTGTCTGACCAGCACCACCCCGCGCCCGAAGTCCACCTCGCTTAACAGCAGGTTGGCTACTTCCATCCGCCGGATACCGGTACTCCACAGTACTTCAAGGATAGCGCGATTTCTCAGCCCGGTTGGGGTGTTGATATCCGTTGCGGCTAAGACCGTGTGGGTTTCGTCTTCATTCATCACCTGTGCTGGCAGCCGTTTTTCTTCTCTTGGCAATACCATGTTATCCGTCGGGTTATACAGGATATGGTGACGTTGCAACAGCCAGCGGAACCACTGACGTAAGACACTCAGGCGGTCCCGCTGACTGCCCGGGCTGTAGGGCTGGCCGTTCGCTTTACGGGCGCTTCTCAGCCAGCGCTGGTAACTTTCCAGTAACGGCAGGCTGACCTGCGGTGCCGTCATCACGCCACGCGCTTCGCACCAGTTGACGAACGGCAACAGCCGCTCTTCATAGGACTCTTGTGTCCGTTCGCTTAAGCCCTGTCCTCGTACGGCTTCCAGCCAGGCGGCCAGATGCTGGCGTAAAGTGGCGAAGCGGGCTGGGATGGCGTCGGGTTGACCGTGGGTCTCCGTCACCGAGGGACGTTTTTTTCTGTCTGGTGAGGCGAGGGTTGCCGCCGGGCTGGTCGGGATAGCGTGCTGTTGCTGCAACCAGTCGAACCACAGGCGTAAGGCCCGCAGGCGTCGGCGCTGACTGTCCGGCGGGTAGGGCTGGCCGTTGGCCTTGCGGTATTGGGTCAGATACTGCTGCCAGTTTGCCAGTAACGGCCCGGTGACCTGAGCGGCGGATATTACGCCCTGTTCCTCGCACCAGCTGACGAACGGCGACAGCCGTTCATGACGGGCGGACTGGCTCTTTTGACTCGCCCCCTGCAACAGCAGGTTATCCAGATACGCCTCCAGATGCTGGCGCAGGGTCAGCCGGGCAGGTTCAGATTGACGTTTAACGGGTGATGACATGATGGGATTTCCTGTAGAGAACAGCGGTTAGTGTTATCAGTGTGTGATACATCACTACGGTACGATGGCTTGATTCTTAAGTGGCCGGAACAGTCCTTTTCTGTCTGCCCAGACTTGCGAGTCATTCAGCCCTTTGCTACTGCGGCTTGCAGCCGGTTTTGGCGAACCAGACTTGACCCCGACTTGGGGCAGACTTGACCCTGACTTGCCTTCATTTGAGCCAGACTTGCACCCGTCATATTCACGCTTTCCTTTATCCGGCTTTCGGGTTCGTTGATGAAGGGACAGTACGGTACGACGGCCTGATTTTTAGGGGGCCGGAACAGTCCTTTTCAGGCTCGCCCGACTTGCGAACCGTTCAGCCCTTTGTCACTGTGGCTTGCAGCCGGTTTTGGCGAGCCAGACTTGGCCCTGACTTGGGGCAGACTTGACCCCGACTTGCTTTCATCCGGGCCAGACTTGCATGAGTCATATACACTATTGGCAGCCTGATTTTCCGGTTCAATCAGACCGCACAGGTGGGCTTCCTCCGCTTTATCGCCATTCCAGAGCAGTTCATATTGCAACAGATGGCCGCGACTGCCGCCGTGTGTCAGCAGGTATTCCATGTCACTCAGGCGCTGACAGTGGAGTTTAAGCTGGCTGTCACTCCAGTGGGTATAACTGCGGATATCCCGGCGGGTAAAGCGGATATCTTTCACCGGGCGTTGTTGCGCTGCCGCCGTCTCTTTCACCATTTGCTGTATCAGCAGCAACAGTTTCCTTGTCTGGGGCGGCATCTCATCCAGCGTGCGGCCTAATATCTCGTGGGCCAGCCGGTTTGCTAAGCGAATATCGTCTTTGGTCACCTCGATATATTCAAGCCGTTTGCCCCGGTGTTCCGCGGTCTTCACCTCGCGCTGGTGCTGATGCAGCAGGGCGATACTTTGTATCAGGGTGAGATATTTCATGTGGTCGCGTCGGGTGCGGGTTTTATCGCTCATGAACGTTAACTGTGAGGCATAAGGGTTAACCACATTCAGCGGGCGCAACAGCCGCTGGGCGTTTTGATGCAGTTCGGTGATATATGCCTTTTCATTCTCGGCCAGTAGACCTTCCAGCGTTTGTTTATGGCGCTGCAAGGCGTGGATAGCTTCGGTCTGCTCCCGCGATTCGTTTACCGTCAGCACCAGACAGCGGTTTAACAGCTCTTCATCGACATCTATCGCGGTGGTGGTGAGCATCAGCATCACCGGCCCTTTCACCGTGTACTGTTTGGTGACCAGATTCCCGCTGGCATCGTCTTTACCGGTACTGGCAATGGTCAGTTCGCCGTCGCTTTGCAACAGTTTGAGCGCATAGGCGGCCTGCCTGACGCCTTCCTCTTCGGCAATGGCTAAGATTTTATGCTGGAGATTGGTTTCCCCCAGATAGAACAGACTCTGGCCGGTCATGGCGCTGTATTGCAGCCGTTCTTCTTCCGGTATCAGATTGAGTACCGCATCCATTAAGCTGCTTTTCCCTGCCGCCGAACTGCTTTGTATCAGCACGGCCAGCGGACGGTCCAGCTTGCGACTGACGGCGGCTAAGTAACCGGCCAGCAGGTTAGTGGATTCGCCCACCACGCCACAGGCGGCTAAGTCAACGGTGACGCGCTCACTCAGTTGGGGGTCTTGCAGCAGTGCCAGCGCCGCTGCCCGCTGGTCCTCGCTCAGTTCGGGAACCGGCGGGGTTTCAGTTTGTTCACTGACACCGGCCTGTTGACACTGTTCCAGTACCAGCAACACCTGCCCCAGTGCCCGGCGCAGGTCACCTTCGGCCAGTCCCAGTTCGGTAGCGGCCAGTCGCGCATACCCGCTCCGGCTGCGGGCGCTCATCATGTCCACGCTGTCGGCGAACATCACGCCGCTGTCGGTATCAACCACCTGAACATTGACTTTCATCACTGCCGCCCCGGCTTTCACCTGTGACAGGCCCCGGATACCCCACTGTTGTGTGCCCAGCGTGAGGGATATCTCGCCGTTAGCGCCGGTTTCCCAGACCACATTGGGCATTGACGGCAACGCAGCTATCCCGGCGGCTAAGGTGCTGACCGTTTCCGGCACCGGAACCGGCTGATGTTCAGCCAGTGCGGCCCGCTCTGTGGCGGTGGTTGTCTGTATTTCCGCCGCCGCCTGCATCGGCACGGCACTGTCGAGCAGCAACCCGAAGGCCCGTTCCGGCTCGGCGACCTGACACAGATAGCCGTTGGCGTCCATGCCTTCGGGGAACCCCACCCGGAACACGGTGAGGCCGTCGGCAGTCAGTTCGGCGGCCAGTTTTACCGCCGCCTCATTGCCTGCCGGATCGTTGTCGTAGGCGATCAAGACCTGTTTAACGCCATGCCGCCGGAACGCCTGCCGCATCTCATCGGTGAAGCCGTTCACCCCATACGCGGCGGTGACATGGCGGTGACCGGCCACCCAGAATGACAGGGCGTCGATCAACGATTCGCAGAGGATGACCGCCCCTGAACTGATCAGCGCCGGCTCATTCCATATCCCGCCATGTGCGCCGGGAAGGTACAGATGCAGTGGCGTTCCGCTGCGTAAGCGGTCGGTGATTTTGCGCCCGTAGATCTCGCGGATCTGACCGTTCGGGTCGATAACCGGTATCACCAGCGAACCGGTAAAGTGTTCGTGTCCACTGTCGCGCATAATCCCCACGGCCCGAAGACGGGCGCGGATCTGTGCGCCGGCCTGCACGGCCTTGATGGGCAGGCGATAGGCTAACGTGCGGTTGGCAAAGCCCAGTTTAAACCGGGCGACTAATTCCGGGTGGTTGAGCCGGCGTTTTTCCAGATAAGCCAGGGCTTCGGGGGCATTCAGCAGCGTATGATGGTAGAACCCGACGACCCGACTGAGCAGCGCCTGCCGTCCGGCGTCATTATCGGCCAGCATGGCCGGTTCATCCGGTTGCACCAGCGGGGCCACAGAGGGGTTATCTCCCAGTATCCCGCGCAACTGTTCCACGGCCCGGCGCAGACTTAAGCCCCTGGTTTTCATTACCCAGTCCAGCACGGAGCCGCCGGCGTCACAGCCAAAACAGTGATAGAGATTTTTTGCCGGTGAGATAACCATTGACGGGGTTTTCTCCTGATGGAACGGGCACAGCAGCACGTAATCTTTGCCGCGTTTAAAGAGCTGTCGCCCCTGTTGCTCCACCACGGCCACTAAGGAGACAGCGGCTTTCAGGTGCTGTAATTCTGCGTCGGGTATCCGTGCCATGTTGTTGACTCCTAAATCCTGTCAAGATTTAAATTGACTCTTAATTGGATTTATTTATAATCCTTTTAGGAGTTACTTGCAACCCCTAATTCAGACAAGCCCTTACACTAACGGAGTCACTATGCAAACAGAGTTTTTGATTATGCAAAATGCTGAACTCCGCAAAGAATTTGGGGTACGTCTCAAGGCGCTACGTAAGCAGAAGGGATGGCCTCAGAAAGAACTGGCTGGGAAAGTTGAGATCCGTTTTCAACAACTGAACAAGTACGAGAGCGGACTTAACATACCTCCCGCTGAGATGATGGTTAAGCTGGCTGATGTGTTAGGGGTCACGGTGGATTATCTGCTGACAGGCAATCCTGTTGAAGATTCACCGTTGGCTAACTCTCGATTATTTAGGCGTTTTCAGGTTCTGGAACAACTGGCACAGGAAGATCAGGAAACAGTTATCAAGATCATTGATGCCATGATTGCCAAGCAACGTATGGAGTCTGCATTGCTGCCCGTTGATGAACCGGAGGGATAAAAATAGCGCGGCGCTGATGTGTTGAGACCACACCAACGCCGCTCACCACAAGCAACTAAAAGAGGTAGTTACTATGGCTAAGGCGCATTCTAAAGCAGAAGCAGCGATAAATAAAGCTGTGAAAACAGAACGTTATTACACGGTGGGCTATGTGCCGAACGGGAACAGAGTCAACAACGCCACACCGGCGATACATCTGAAGGGGCAGTGGCTGAGACAGGCGGGGTTTAATACTGGCGGCCAGATTACGGTGAAGGTGATGGATGGCTGTTTGGTGCTGATCCCTGACAGTGAAGCTACCCAACAACAGCATCGGCAGTACCAGCGGCAACAGGCCCAACTGCGGGAGATTAAGCAGCAGATGCGGGCGCTGATAACCGGTTTTGCGGGTTAAGGGGAGAACATGAGATGACAATAGCGATTGAACATTTACAGGACATTCAGTTAACCCACCTTGAAGCGCTGGCCCTGGCTCAACTGGTTAAGCGGCTGAACTGGGCGGAGATACGCGCCTGTGCCGTGAATGACGAGGAAGCGTATCAGATTAGGGATGCGATCTCTAAGCTTCAATCCGCTCTGGCTTACCGTGGGTATGCACCACGGTAGATCATGAAAAGGCCGGAAGATCTTAGGAATCTTCCGGCCTTATTCATTTATTTAATATAATAGGCAGATATTGAAGTTATATCTAAAAAACTTGATTCTATATTAAGTGATAGTTTTTTACTTTCAATATTCAAATTAATTAATCCATTATTTTTACCTATTTTTATATCTGCAATATAACTTGTTCCAGTCCAACCCTTTAAATTAACATCCTTTATATCTAATAAAGTCAACTGAGCTTGAACGGTATTAAAATTTTGTCCAACCCATTTTTTAGGTGGATTATTTGGATATAACTTAAAGTTAAATCGCAAAGTTACTTTTGGGCCATCTCTATGAAAAAGAATTTCATGTATATCAACACAGTCAAGAGAAGGTAGTTCATCAGTGTATATTGAACAGATCTTCCTTTTATCAATTAAAAAGTCAGTCCAGAAAGACATGTTTTCCCCTTAAAATGAATAGTGTTCAAGAGTTCCGGCAACACTACCGTTTCGTGTGTCACCAATTGGCCTCACATTAAAATGTGGCCCTTGATTACCTGGTGTTCCTGGAGGTCCATATATATGGCCTGGAGAATGATCTTGAATAACAATATTTTCTCTATTTGGGCGAGTAAATGTGTACTCTCTAGTTTTTATAGGTAAATGATTTTCACCTAAAATATTTCTACCATTACGATCCGTTAAAGGAACTAATTCGACATGTGAAGGTTGTTGGACCATTGGTATTCCTGCGTCTTTTTTCGCAGCTCTGAGCGCCGCTTTTCTGGAATTAAATTGGGCATTACACCCAGCAAGACCCAGCGGATCTATCCACGACACCGGATTAGGCACGTACGCATACAGGTTCAGACCCCCTGCCAAGCCAATCGGGTCTTAGGGACTATCCCGACGCCATCATACAGTTTAGCGGACCTTTCCCCCTGATTTAGCAGCCTTTTTCTCCACCGTTTTTTCCCACCCTGTTAAAGAACATGCCAACTGGCCCCGACGGGCACTTTCCCGATGTTAGCGCATTTTTTCCCCGACGTCAGCGCCGGGTTTCGCCCCGCTTTGCCTGCCGGAACCGGGTTTTATTGGGAACCCGTGGCGGCGGTGCAGCTTGTCTGCGCCGCTGACGCGGGTTGGCCGGGTGCGGGCCGGCGAGGCCCGCAGGTGACGCTGTTCAGCAGGGAAGCCCCTGGGGGCTGCACGGGGCGGAGATGGCGAGCACGGGGACGAGCAACGAAGCGCAGCGCAGTGCGAGCCGCGCGCAGCCAGTGCAGCGGGGTTGGGGCGGGGGCAATAAACCGCGGCCAGCTTGCTGGCCTGCCTTCCGGGCTGTTGACCTTAACGGACTGACTGACAACGGTTTAAGGCAGATTTTTGCCTCGGAGCCGCCAGGGAGGGCGGCGACTGCGGCGGTGGGTTTTGGCACCGCGGCTGACAGCAGCGGGCGCAGCCCGGTGCGCCTCTGGGGCTGAGAAGCTCAACCCGGCGGCCAGCCGCTCACCGTTGTTGAGGTGGCCGCGCAGCGCCCTGCGGTGGGCGGCGCCGACATAATGTGCCGTTAAGCGTTGTGGGCCGTGCAGGCCCATTTCGCTTAATGCCACATTATGTTGAATGGCGGCTGACCGGCAACGATTGTCACCGAGAACGCCGATGTTCAGCGCCGGGCGGCCGGCATTTACTGCCGGGCACTCAGAAGGTGGGCAGGCAGTCTGTGCGCAGGGACGCGCGCAGTCTGCCTTTCACTGCACCCCACGCGCTCACAGGGAACCGGCTAACATTAAGATTGTCCGGCAACACAGCGCGTTCAGACCGGCTTCGGGCTGTCCGGCTTGTCACTCTCCGCCTGCTTATCGTCTGGCGTTGCCTGCTTTGACTGCCGTTCTGCCGGGTGGGTCTGCTCATGCACTTGCTTTAAGTGACCGATGGCCACCCGCGTATAGATTTGCGTCGTCTCCAGTTTCTCATGCCCCAGTATCGCCTGGATGTGCCGGGTGTCCGCGCCGTTCTCCAGCATCTGGGTTGCCATTGAGTGGCGGAACAGATGACAGGCCCCCGGTTTAGTCAGTTGCGCCTGTTTACGGATGCTGTCGGCGGCTATCCAGGTTAACGTGCCCTTTGCCAGTCCCCGGCCTTTCCTGGTGATAAACAGGTGTCCACTGTCACCCCGCCGCGTTAACTCGGGCCGGACGCTGAGCCAGCGGCTTAACCAGTGCAGCGCCTGTTCGCCGATGGGCACCACCCTATCTTTACGGCCTTTACCCTGTCTGACCAGCACCACCCCGCGCCCGAAGTCCACCTCGCTTAACAGCAGGTTGGCTACTTCCATCCGCCGGATACCGGTACTCCACAGTACTTCAAGGATAGCGCGATTTCTCAGCCCGGTTGGGGTGTTGATATCCGTTGCGGCTAAGACCGTGTGGGTTTCGTCTTCATTCATCACCTGTGCTGGCAGCCGTTTTTCTTCTCTTGGCAATACCATGTTATCCGTCGGGTTATACAGGATATGGTGACGTTGCAACAGCCAGCGGAACCACTGACGTAAGACACTCAGGCGGTCCCGCTGACTGCCCGGGCTGTAGGGCTGGCCGTTCGCTTTACGGGCGCTTCTCAGCCAGCGCTGGTAACTTTCCAGTAACGGCAGGCTGACCTGCGGTGCCGTCATCACGCCACGCGCTTCGCACCAGTTGACGAACGGCAACAGCCGCTCTTCATAGGACTCTTGTGTCCGTTCGCTTAAGCCCTGTCCTCGTACGGCTTCCAGCCAGGCGGCCAGATGCTGGCGTAAAGTGGCGAAGCGGGCTGGGATGGCGTCGGGTTGACCGTGGGTCTCCGTCACCGAGGGACGTTTTTTTCTGTCTGGTGAGGCGAGGGTTGCCGCCGGGCTGGTCGGGATAGCGTGCTGTTGCTGCAACCAGTCGAACCACAGGCGTAAGGCCCGCAGGCGTCGGCGCTGACTGTCCGGCGGGTAGGGCTGGCCGTTGGCCTTGCGGTATTGGGTCAGATACTGCTGCCAGTTTGCCAGTAACGGCCCGGTGACCTGAGCGGCGGATATTACGCCCTGTTCCTCGCACCAGCTGACGAACGGCGACAGCCGTTCATGACGGGCGGACTGGCTCTTTTGACTCGCCCCCTGCAACAGCAGGTTATCCAGATACGCCTCCAGATGCTGGCGCAGGGTCAGCCGGGCAGGTTCAGATTGACGTTTAACGGGTGATGACATGATGGGATTTCCTGTAGAGAACAGCGGTTAGTGTTATCAGTGTGTGATACATCACTACGGTACGATGGCTTGATTCTTAAGTGGCCGGAACAGTCCTTTTCTGTCTGCCCAGACTTGCGAGTCATTCAGCCCTTTGCTACTGCGGCTTGCAGCCGGTTTTGGCGAACCAGACTTGACCCCGACTTGGGGCAGACTTGACCCTGACTTGCCTTCATTTGAGCCAGACTTGCACCCGTCATATTCACGCTTTCCTTTATCCGGCTTTCGGGTTCGTTGATGAAGGGACAGTACGGTACGACGGCCTGATTTTTAGGGGGCCGGAACAGTCCTTTTCAGGCTCGCCCGACTTGCGAACCGTTCAGCCCTTTGTCACTGTGGCTTGCAGCCGGTTTTGGCGAGCCAGACTTGGCCCTGACTTGGGGCAGACTTGACCCCGACTTGCTTTCATCCGGGCCAGACTTGCATGAGTCATATACACTATTGGCAGCCTGATTTTCCGGTTCAATCAGACCGCACAGGTGGGCTTCCTCCGCTTTATCGCCATTCCAGAGCAGTTCATATTGCAACAGATGGCCGCGACTGCCGCCGTGTGTCAGCAGGTATTCCATGTCACTCAGGCGCTGACAGTGGAGTTTAAGCTGGCTGTCACTCCAGTGGGTATAACTGCGGATATCCCGGCGGGTAAAGCGGATATCTTTCACCGGGCGTTGTTGCGCTGCCGCCGTCTCTTTCACCATTTGCTGTATCAGCAGCAACAGTTTCCTTGTCTGGGGCGGCATCTCATCCAGCGTGCGGCCTAATATCTCGTGGGCCAGCCGGTTTGCTAAGCGAATATCGTCTTTGGTCACCTCGATATATTCAAGCCGTTTGCCCCGGTGTTCCGCGGTCTTCACCTCGCGCTGGTGCTGATGCAGCAGGGCGATACTTTGTATCAGGGTGAGATATTTCATGTGGTCGCGTCGGGTGCGGGTTTTATCGCTCATGAACGTTAACTGTGAGGCATAAGGGTTAACCACATTCAGCGGGCGCAACAGCCGCTGGGCGTTTTGATGCAGTTCGGTGATATATGCCTTTTCATTCTCGGCCAGTAGACCTTCCAGCGTTTGTTTATGGCGCTGCAAGGCGTGGATAGCTTCGGTCTGCTCCCGCGATTCGTTTACCGTCAGCACCAGACAGCGGTTTAACAGCTCTTCATCGACATCTATCGCGGTGGTGGTGAGCATCAGCATCACCGGCCCTTTCACCGTGTACTGTTTGGTGACCAGATTCCCGCTGGCATCGTCTTTACCGGTACTGGCAATGGTCAGTTCGCCGTCGCTTTGCAACAGTTTGAGCGCATAGGCGGCCTGCCTGACGCCTTCCTCTTCGGCAATGGCTAAGATTTTATGCTGGAGATTGGTTTCCCCCAGATAGAACAGACTCTG
This sequence comes from Photorhabdus thracensis, assembly GCF_001010285.1. Classification (GTDB taxonomy): domain Bacteria; phylum Pseudomonadota; class Gammaproteobacteria; order Enterobacterales; family Enterobacteriaceae; genus Photorhabdus; species Photorhabdus temperata. The sequence continues at coordinate 2,271,227 of NZ_CP011104.1, forward strand.
GCCGGTCATGGCGCTGTATTGCAGCCGTTCTTCTTCCGGTATCAGATTGAGTACCGCATCCATTAAGCTGCTTTTCCCTGCCGCCGAACTGCTTTGTATCAGCACGGCCAGCGGACGGTCCAGCTTGCGACTGACGGCGGCTAAGTAACCGGCCAGCAGGTTAGTGGATTCGCCCACCACGCCACAGGCGGCTAAGTCAACGGTGACGCGCTCACTCAGTTGGGGGTCTTGCAGCAGTGCCAGCGCCGCTGCCCGCTGGTCCTCGCTCAGTTCGGGAACCGGCGGGGTTTCAGTTTGTTCACTGACACCGGCCTGTTGACACTGTTCCAGTACCAGCAACACCTGCCCCAGTGCCCGGCGCAGGTCACCTTCGGCCAGTCCCAGTTCGGTAGCGGCCAGTCGCGCATACCCGCTCCGGCTGCGGGCGCTCATCATGTCCACGCTGTCGGCGAACATCACGCCGCTGTCGGTATCAACCACCTGAACATTGACTTTCATCACTGCCGCCCCGGCTTTCACCTGTGACAGGCCCCGGATACCCCACTGTTGTGTGCCCAGCGTGAGGGATATCTCGCCGTTAGCGCCGGTTTCCCAGACCACATTGGGCATTGACGGCAACGCAGCTATCCCGGCGGCTAAGGTGCTGACCGTTTCCGGCACCGGAACCGGCTGATGTTCAGCCAGTGCGGCCCGCTCTGTGGCGGTGGTTGTCTGTATTTCCGCCGCCGCCTGCATCGGCACGGCACTGTCGAGCAGCAACCCGAAGGCCCGTTCCGGCTCGGCGACCTGACACAGATAGCCGTTGGCGTCCATGCCTTCGGGGAACCCCACCCGGAACACGGTGAGGCCGTCGGCAGTCAGTTCGGCGGCCAGTTTTACCGCCGCCTCATTGCCTGCCGGATCGTTGTCGTAGGCGATCAAGACCTGTTTAACGCCATGCCGCCGGAACGCCTGCCGCATCTCATCGGTGAAGCCGTTCACCCCATAGGCGGCGGTGACATGGCGGTGACCGGCCACCCAGAACGACAGGGCGTCGATCAGGGATTCACAGAGGATGACCGTCCCTGAACTGATCAGCGCCGGCTCATTCCATATCCCGCCATGTGCGCCGGGAAGGTACAGATGCAGCGGCGTTCCTTTACGTAAACGGTCGGTGATTTTGCGCCCGTAGATCTCGCGGATCTGGCCGTTCGGGTCGATAACCGGTATCACCAGCGAACCGGTAAAGTGCTCGTGCCCGCTGTCGCGCATCAGCCCCACGGCCCGAAGACGGGCGCGGATCTGTGCGCCGGCCTGCACCGCCTTGATGGGCAGGCGATAGGCTAACGTGCGGTTGGCAAAGCCCAGTTTAAACTGGGCGACTAATTCCGGGTGGTTGAGCCGCCGTTTTGCCAGATAATCCAGGGCTTCGGGGGCATTCAACAGCGTATGATGGTAGAACCCGACGACCCGACTGAGCAGCGCCTGCCGTCCGGCGTCATCATCGGCCAGCATGGCGGGTTCATCCGGTTGCACCAGCGGGGCCACCGAGGGGTTATCTCCCAGTATCCCGCGCAACTGTTCCACGGCCCGGCGCAGACTTAAGCCTTTGGTTTTCATTACCCAGTCCAGCACGGAGCCGCCGGCATCACAGCCAAAACAGTGATAAAGATTTTTTGCCGGTGAGATAACCATTGACGGGGTTTTCTCTTCATGGAACGGGCACAGCAGCACGTAATCTTTGCCGCGTTTAAAGAGCTGTCGCCCCTGTTGCTCCACCACGGCGACTAAGGAGACGGCGGCTTTCAGGTGCTGTAATTCTGCGTCGGGTATCCGTGCCATGTTGTTGACTCCTAAATCCTGTCAAGATTTAAATTGACTCTTAATTGGATTTATTTATAATCCTTTTAGGAGTTACTTGCAACCCCTAATTCAGACAAGCCCTTACACTAACGGAGTCACTATGCAAACAGAGTTTTTGATTATGCAAAATGCTGAACTCCGCAAAGAATTTGGGGTACGTCTCAAGGCGCTACGTAAGCAGAAGGGATGGCCTCAGAAAGAACTGGCTGGGAAAGTTGAGATCCGTTTTCAACAACTGAACAAGTACGAGAGCGGACTTAACATACCTCCCGCTGAGATGATGGTTAAGCTGGCTGATGTGTTAGGGGTCACGGTGGATTATCTGCTGACAGGCAATCCTGTTGAAGATTCACCGTTGGCTAACTCTCGATTATTTAGGCGTTTTCAGGTTCTGGAACAACTGGCACAGGAAGATCAGGAAACAGTTATCAAGATCATTGATGCCATGATTGCCAAGCAACGTATGGAGTCTGCATTGCTGCCCGTTGATGAACCGGAGGGATAAAAATAGCGCGGCGCTGATGTGTTGAGACCACACCAACGCCGCTCACCACAAGCAACTAAAAGAGGTAGTTACTATGGCTAAGGCGCATTCTAAAGCAGAAGCAGCGATAAATAAAGCTGTGAAAACAGAACGTTATTACACGGTGGGCTATGTGCCGAACGGGAACAGAGTCAACAACGCCACACCGGCGATACATCTGAAGGGGCAGTGGCTGAGACAGGCGGGGTTTAATACTGGCGGCCAGATTACGGTGAAGGTGATGGATGGCTGTTTGGTGCTGATCCCTGACAGTGAAGCTACCCAACAACAGCATCGGCAGTACCAGCGGCAACAGGCCCAACTGCGGGAGATTAAGCAGCAGATGCGGGCGCTGATAACCGGTTTTGCGGGTTAAGGGGAGAACATGAGATGACAATAGCGATTGAACATTTACAGGACATTCAGTTAACCCACCTTGAAGCGCTGGCCCTGGCTCAACTGGTTAAGCGGCTGAACTGGGCGGAGATACGCGCCTGTGCCGTGAATGACGAGGAAGCGTATCAGATTAGGGATGCGATCTCTAAGCTTCAATCCGCTCTGGCTTACCGTGGGTATGCACCACGGTAGATCATGAAAAGGCCGGAAGATCTTAGGAATCTTCCGGCCTTATTCATTTATTTAATATAATAGGCAGATATTGAAGTTATATCTAAAAAACTTGATTCTATATTAAGTGATAGTTTTTTACTTTCAATATTCAAATTAATTAATCCATTATTTTTACCTATTTTTATATCTGCAATATAACTTGTTCCAGTCCAACCCTTTAAATTAACATCCTTTATATCTAATAAAGTCAACTGAGCTTGAACGGTATTAAAATTTTGTCCAACCCATTTTTTAGGTGGATTATTTGGATATAACTTAAAGTTAAATCGCAAAGTTACTTTTGGGCCATCTCTATGAAAAAGAATTTCATGTATATCAACACAGTCAAGAGAAGGTAGTTCATCAGTGTATATTGAACAGATCTTCCTTTTATCAATTAAAAAGTCAGTCCAGAAAGACATGTTTTCCCCTTAAAATGAATAGTGTTCAAGAGTTCCGGCAACACTACCGTTTCGTGTGTCACCAATTGGCCTCACATTAAAATGTGGCCCTTGATTACCTGGTGTTCCTGGAGGTCCATATATATGGCCTGGAGAATGATCTTGAATAACAATATTTTCTCTATTTGGGCGAGTAAATGTGTACTCTCTAGTTTTTATAGGTAAATGATTTTCACCTAAAATATTTCTACCATTACGATCCGTTAAAGGAACTAATTCGACATGTGAAGGTTGTTGGACCATTGGTATTCCTGCGTCTTTTTTCGCAGCTCTGAGCGCCGCTTTTCTGGAATTAAATTGGGCATTACACCCAGCAAGACCCAGCGGATCTATCCACGACACCGGATTAGGCACGTACGCATACAGGTTCAGACCCCCTGCCAAGCCAATCGGGTCTTAGGGACTATCCCGACGCCATCATACAGTTTAGCGGACCTTTCCCCCTGATTTAGCAGCCTTTTTCTCCACCGTTTTTTCCCACCCTGTTAAAGAACATGCCAACTGGCCCCGACGGGCACTTTCCCGATGTTAGCGCATTTTTTCCCCGACGTCAGCGCCGGGTTTCGCCCCGCTTTGCCTGCCGGAACCGGGTTTTATTGGGAACCCGTGGCGGCGGTGCAGCTTGTCTGCGCCGCTGACGCGGGTTGGCCGGGTGCGGGCCGGCGAGGCCCGCAGGTGACGCTGTTCAGCAGGGAAGCCCCTGGGGGCTGCACGGGGCGGAGATGGCGAGCACGGGGACGAGCAACGAAGCGCAGCGCAGTGCGAGCCGCGCGCAGCCAGTGCAGCGGGGTTGGGGCGGGGGCAATAAACCGCGGCCAGCTTGCTGGCCTGCCTTCCGGGCTGTTGACCTTAACGGACTGACTGACAACGGTTTAAGGCAGATTTTTGCCTCGGAGCCGCCAGGGAGGGCGGCGACTGCGGCGGTGGGTTTTGGCACCGCGGCTGACAGCAGCGGGCGCAGCCCGGTGCGCCTCTGGGGCTGAGAAGCTCAACCCGGCGGCCAGCCGCTCACCGTTGTTGAGGTGGCCGCGCAGCGCCCTGCGGTGGGCGGCGCCGACATAATGTGCCGTTAAGCGTTGTGGGCCGTGCAGGCCCATTTCGCTTAATGCCACATTATGTTGAATGGCGGCTGACCGGCAACGAGAGTTGCAGAGGAAGACGAGGCTTAATGCCGGGCGGCCGTCATTTACCGCCGGCACTCAGCAGGTGGGCAGGCAGTCTGTGCGCAGGGATGCGCGCAGTCTGCCTTTCACTGCACCCCACACGCTCACAGGGAACCGGCTAACATCAAAGACTGTCCGGCAACACAGGGCGTTCAGTCCAACTTCGGGTTGGCCGGCTTATCACTCTCCGCCTGCGGGTTGTCTGACGGTGTTTTCTGTTCGGGCTTCCGTTCTGCCGGGTGCGTCTGCTCATGCACTTTCTTTAAGTGACCGATTGCCACCCGTGTATAGATTTGCGTGGTTTCCAGACTCGCATGCCCTAATATCGCCTGGATATGTCGGGTATCGGCCCCGTTGTCCAGCATTTGCGTGGCCATTGAATGTCGGAACAGGTGACAGGCCCCGGCTTTCTCCAGTTGCGCTTTTTGGCGAATACTGGCGCCCGTCAGTTGGGTGAGTCTGTCGCGTGACATCTGCCGGCCATTGAGGGTGATAAACAGGTGGCCGCTGTCATGGCGGTGGGCCAGTCGCGGCCGCACGCTGTCAAGGTAGCGTTGTAACCAGTGCAGGGCCTGTTCCCCGATGGGCACCACCCGGTCTTTACGGCCTTTGCCCTGTCTCACCAGCAGTACGCCGCGCCCGAAGTCGATGTCGCTTAACCGCAGATTGGACAGTTCCATCCGCCGGATACCGCTGCTCCACAGCACTTCGAGGATGGCCCGGTTTCTTAAGCCGGTCGGCCTGTTGATATCAATGGCCTGTAATACCGTCTGTGTTTCGTCCTCGCTTAGCACCTGAGCAGGCAGGCGTTTGTCTCTTCGGGGCAACACCAGTTCCTCGGCCGGGTTATACAGGATGTATTGGCGTTGTCGCAGCCAGCGGAACCAGACTCTGAGGTCACTCAGCCGTTTTGACTGTGTGCTCACGGCCAGCGTGTTGCCGTCGGCTTTACGATAGGCTCTCAGCCAGGACTGATAACTTTCCAGTAACGGCGGGCTGACTTGCGGGGCGGACATGACCCCCCGGGCCTCACACCAGTTAACGAACGGCAACAGCCGTTCCTGATAGCCGGTCAGCGTCCAGACGCTGTAGTGTCTGGCGGTCAGGCAATCCAGATAGGCTTTAAGCTGCTGGCGTAATGTGGTGAGATGAGCGGGGCGTGTAGAAGCGATGGTCTGAGTCATGACGGGGTTTCCTGTAAGGTACATGGATTGTTGTTATGGGGTAATCATTGACTACGATACGATGCGGTTTTTCTTTATTGCCTGCCGGAACAGTGCTTTTTCCTTTACCCCGACCGGTTTAGCGTCGGGGCCTTGTATAGCCTGCATTTGGGTGGATTTATACTGCCCGACCAGCCCACGACCTGCACCCGACAGGCGTGCGACCGTCTGAGTGATAACCCCGACCGGATGGAATCATACGCCGACTTTTAGGGCGCTATCAGGCCGCACAGGTGCGCCGTGTCGTTATCTTCACCGTCGAACAGCAGTTCATAGACGAACGTCAGTCCGCGACGGTGCAACAGCAGGTATTCCATTTCGACCAGCCGTGACAGATGGATTTTTAGCTGGGTATCGCCCCATTGGATGGCGTCACGCAACAGTTTGCGGGTGAACAGCCACTCATGGCGCGGCTGCCCGCTGGCTTTTACCCAGGCTTGTATCAGCAGCAACAGTTTCCGGGTCTGGGGCGGCATCTCATCCAGTGTGCGGCCTAATATCTCGTGGGCCAGCCGGTTTGCTAAGCTAATATCGTCTTTAGTCACCTCGATATATTCAAGCCGTTTGCCCCGATGTTCCGCGGTCTTCACCTCGCGCTGGTGCTGATGCAGCAGGGCGATACTTTGTATCAGGGTGAGATATTTCATGTGGTCGCGTCGGGTGCGGGTTTTATCGCTCATGAACGTTAACTGTGAGGCATAAGGGTTAACCACATTCAGCGGGCGCAACAGCCGCTGGGCGTTTTGATGCAGGTCGGTGATATACGCCTTTTCATTCTCGGCCAGTAAGCCTGCCAGCGTCTGTTTATGGCGCTGTAAGGCGTGGATAGCTTCGGTCTGTTCCCGGGATTCGTTCACGGTTAGCACCAGACAGCGGTTTAGCAGCTCTTCATCGACATCTATTGCGGTGGTGGTGAGCATCAGCATCACCGGCCCTTTCACCGTGTACTGTTTGGTCACCAGATTCCCGCTGGCGTCATCTTTACCGGTGCTGGCAATGGTCAGTTCGCCATCACTTTGTAACAGCTTAAGCGCATAGGCGGCCTGCCGCACCCCTTCTTCTTCGGCTATCGCGAGTATCTTGTGTTGGAGATTGGTTTCCCCCAGATAGAACAGACTCTGGCCGGTCATGGCGCTGTATTGCAGGCGTTCCTCTGCCGGTATCAGATTGAGGACGGCATCCATCAGTGAGCTTTTTCCGGCTGCGCTGCTGCTTTGTATCAGCACGGCCAGCGGACGGTCCAGTTTGCGGCTGACGGCGGCTAAGTAACCGGCCAGCAGGTTAGTGCTTTCCCCCACCACGCCACAGGCGGCTAAATCAGCGGTGATTCGCTCACTCAGTTGCGGGTCTTGCAGCAGCGCCAGCGCCGCTGCCCGTTGGGCTTCACTGAGTTCAGGTTGAGATTGAGTGGCTGTCTGTTCACCGGCACGGGCCTGTTGACACTGTTCCAGTACCAGCAACACCTGTCCCAGCGCCCGGCGCAGGTCACCTTCGGCCAGCCCGAGTTCGGTGGCCGCCAGCCGCGCATACCCGCCCCGGCTGCGGGCGTTCATCATGTCCACGCTGTCGGCGAACATCACGCCGCTGTCGGTATCAATCACCTGCGCATTGACTTTCATGACTGCTGCCCCGGCTCTGACCTGAGCCAGCCCGCGAACACACCAGCGCAGCGGGCCCAGTGAGATGATAATTTCGCCGTTTGGCCCGGTCTCCCAGACGACTCCGGGCAAAGACAGCGGTTTTGTTGCCCGCTCAGCGGCTAAAGCAACAGGGGGTTCCGTTGCCGGGGACGGCGGCGCTGCCGGTGCGACCGGTGCTTCGGTATCGGTTTCCTGCGCCGGGTCATACATCGGCACCGCGCCATCCAGCAATAACCCGAATGCCGGTTCGGGCTCGGCGACCTGACACAGATAGCCGTTGGCATCCATGCCCTCGGGGAACACCACCCGGAACACGGTAATGCCGGTGGCGGTCAGGTCTGCGGCCAGTTTCACCGCCGCCTCATTGCCGGCGGGGTCATTATCGAAGGCAATCAGCACCTGCCTGACCTGATGCCGTTGCAGTGCCTGCCAGTGGTCGGGGGTAAAGCCATTGACGCCGTAGGCAGCGGTCACGTTACGGTATCCCGCCACCCAGAACGACATGGCATCGATTAATGATTCACACAGGATAAGCGATTTGGACGCTATCATGGCGGCTTCATTCCACACGCCGCGGTGCTCGCCGGGCAGGTAGAGATGTTTCGGGGTACCCGCCCGCAGGCGCTGGATGATTTTCCGGCCATAGATTTCCTGTACCTGCCCGTGGTTGTCGAGTACCGGTATCACGAGCGAGCCGCTAAAGTGTTCGTGACCTGACGCTCGCATCAGGCCCACCGCTTGCAACCGGGCCCGGATAGCGGCCCCGGTTTTCAGTTGTTTCTCCGGCAGCCGGTAAGCCAGAGTTCGGTTGGCAAAGCCGGGCTTAAAACCGGCGACTAATTCGGGATGATGTAACCGGCGTTTTTCCAGATAGGCCACGGCTTCCGTGGCGTTCAGCAGCGTATGATGGTAAAACTCCACCACCCGGCTGAGCAGCGCCTGCCGTCCGGCTTCGTCTTCGGCCAGTACGGTGGGTTCATTCGGCTGAACCAGCGGCGCGACAGCCGGATTATTCCCCAGCGTGCCGCGCAGGTGCTCTGCCGCCCGCCGCAGGCTCAGGCGTTCGGTTTTCATCACCCAGTCCAGCACTGAACCGCCAGTGTTGCAGCCAAAACAGTGATAGAGGTTTTTTTCCGGGCTGAGGACCATTGACGGGGTTTTCTCCTCATGGAACGGGCACAGCAGCACGTAATCTTTGCCGCGTTTAATCAGCTTGTGGCCCTGTTGTTCCGCCACGGCCACTAAGGAGACGGCTGTTTTCAGGTGCTGCAATTCTGCTTCCGGGATGCGTGCCATAAAAATGTTCCTTTTAAAACCTTGTCAATGCTCTATATAGATACTATTATATGTCCTATAAAGGTTATTTAGTCAAGTCTATTCGGAACAGGGGGAGATAATGGAAGCCATCACGACTGATAAAGGAACATTCTGGATGAGCTTTTCTGCCCGTTTTCTGCAACTGCGTAAGCAACAAGGACTGACTCAGCCCCAGATGGCTGACAAGGTGGGGATACATCTGACACAAGTTCGTCGCTATGAATCTGGTGAGGCTCAACCCTCTTTAGACATTCTTAAACGTATTGCTGTTACGTTTAATGTTTCGGCTGACTGGCTGATATTTGAGGAGGGCGAGCGGGAGCCGCAGGACGAACTTAAGCTCAAGTTTGAGGCGGTTAAACAGATGGATGAGGAAGAACGACGCTCTGTGACCTCAGTTTTGGATGCCATGATTTTAAAACATCAGGCAAAGCGGTTACTGAGCTGACTTGATTTAACGCGGCGCTGAGGTGCTACAACACCCCGGTGCCGCTCACCACAAGCAACTAATAAGGGTAGTTAATTATGGCTAAGGCGCATTCTAAAGCAGAAGCGGCGATAAATAAAGCTGTGAAAACAGAACGTTATTACACGGTGGGCTATGTGCCGAACGGGAACAGGGTTAGCAACGCCACCCCGGCGATACATCTGAAGGGGCAGTGGCTGAGACAGGCGGGATTTAATACTGGCGGCCAGATTACGGTGAAGGTGATGGACGGTTGTCTGGTGCTGATTCCAGAGAGTGAAGCCACGCAACAACAGCATCAGCAGTACCAGCGGCAACAGGCCCAACTGCGGGAGATTAAGCAGCAGATGCAGGCGCTGATAACCGGTTTTGCGGGTTAAGGGGAGAACATGAGATGACGATAGCGATTGAACATTTACAGGACATTCAGTTAACCCACCTTGAAGCGCTGGCCTTAGCCCAACTGGTTAAGCGGCTGAGCTGGGCGGAGATACGCGCCTGTGCCGTGAATGACGAGGAGGCGTATCAGATTAAGGATGCGATCTCTAAGCTCCAATCTGCTCTAGCGTACAGTGGGTATACCCCAAGATAGATCATAAATAAGGCCGGAAGATCACGGGGATCTTTCCGGCTTTACCAATTTTTATTTCTAATAGTATTAGTAAACTATTAGATTTCCATTAGGCCATTCCCCATCCCAGCCACAAGGGAGGTGACCACTTTCATATACTTCAATTAACTTTTCAAAGAATAGAGGTTTTTTCAATTTATCCTTATATGTGTCTTCTATTAAGTAATGGACGATATCCCAACTAACGCATTGAGATAAAATTAAAGTATCAAATCCATCTATATCGGGAATCTTTTTAACTACTTCTTTCTCAAGGAAATTTTTGGCATCTTTAGCTATATTGTTCCAATTTTGGAATACAATTGAATGATTTATTGCTAAAAAGCCAGATATATCATTGGCTGCTTCTAGTGTTACATCTTCCCATTCTGGAGCAGAAATATATTGATTTGCATCACTCGAACTTTTTACCATCTTAATGCCGGGTATATTTAATTGATTTCCTACATTAGAAAACCAATCTATAGACAAAAGCCTGTTTATTGAATGACTAGATATTTTCATGGTTTCACCTGATTTATTCTCCCTGGTATTCTAGGCACTTTCATACCACCAAGAGCACCATGCTGAATCCTATTTTGTATACTATACCTGATAGCTTGATTTACTTGACTAGCAGATAATCCTGCCGATTCTAAAGAATGTTTGACAGCTTGAGTATATTGAATGTTAGTTGGTCGTTGCCCAGTAAACTCGCCACCTCTTCTATACTTATTCCAGAACTGCTCTAGAGATTTATGAGCCTCATAATGAGGAGTGCCGGGTTGCGTAAAAGCATTACCTTTTAACTTAATTGCAGCACCACTATTGGTTGGAATTACCCCCCTATAAGCGGCATCTTGGTTTAAGTGATGAGATTGCCCTGGTTGAGGATCTTTTTTCAAGCTGCCATGAGGACCTAAGGCAGGATCACCAGATGGAAACTCACATTTCTTTGACGATAGCCCTAACGGATCGATCCAACCCGTCGGATTATGCGCGTAACTGTAAGGATTTACTCCTCCTGCTAACCCCAAAGGATCGGTGCTGAGGTAACAACCCCCTTCCGGTAAATAATACCTGAACCGGTTATAGAATAAACCACTTTCCTCATCAAACAGTTGCCCCGCGAACCGCAGGCCCGGATCCAGCGGCATGGCTTCCGGCAGCGCCAGGTTCAGCCCGTACAGCGACTGTTTCGGCTGCCGCCACACCCGCTTGCCGGCCGGGTCAAACAGCGCCAGCGGCTCACCGGTCGGCGCACTCACCGCATACTGCGTCTCAATCGCCCCCACCACCAGGTCCACCCGGTTGTCCAGATTGAGGGTAAACTGCTGCGTCTGCTGGGCCATCAGCTCCCAGCCGTCAAACACCAGATGGCGGATTATTTTCAGCCGCCCGTGCTGATATTCGCGGATTTCCGCCGGCACGTCGCCGTCCCACAGATACGTGGTCAGCTTACCGGTCTGGATACAGCGCTTTTCGGTGCGCCGCCCAAAAGCATCATAACGATATTCCCACCGGTGGCCGTCCGGGGTGATAAGGCCGGTCAGCTGGTTCTGGCTGTTCCAGCGGTATTTCGTCAGCGCCAGCCGGTGGCCTTCGGCTAAGAACTGTTTCTCTTTCAGGCGACCGGCCAGGTCGTAAACAAACCGGTGTGAACCCACCCAGTTCAGGCGGTGACCCGCCTGGTAGAGGGTTTCCCCCATAATCTCCTGCACCCCGTCGAACCGCCGGGCGGGGTAACCCGTTGCATCATATTGATAATGCTCGCGCAGGTTCTGCCCGTCACTGACCGAGACCACCTGGCCGTTGCCGTTAAGGCGGTAGCGCAGCTGCTGCCCGTCATCACTGGCCGCGGTCAGGTTCAGCGCGGCGTCATAGTCATACCGGCGCGCCAGGCGGGCATAGGCCGGTTCGCTCATCTCCGCCAGTTCAGCCGGCCGGAAAAGGTGGGGGTTGCAGCCCGCCCGCTGTGCCGTCAGTAACCCCATCAGGTTATACTGCTGGCGCACAATGAAGCCGCTGTCGGTGTAACGACCGGTGTCCCGTCCCGCCTCATCCCGCGCCACTGTCAGGGGCGGCTGGTTGTCTAAGGTCAGCCCGGTCAGTTCCCCGGCCCGGTTAACCTGTATCCGGCTTTGCCAGTGTCCGGGCTGGGTTTGTCCGGCAAATCGTGACGGCCCGGCTGCCGGTGCGGTTTCTCCGGTGAACAGCTGCCGTTCGACGGTGCGGTTATCCGGGTAGTGACGCTGAATTTCCCCGTGCGGCTGGATTTCCCGCACTATCCGGTCCTGGTCGTCGTATTCAAACTGTAAAGTGCTGTCCGGGGCGTCAACCCGCCGCAGCCGTCCGGCGATATCATACTGGTAACGGGTGGTGCCCTCCGGGGTATGCAGCTGTCTCTTGATCAGATCTCCAAATCAACTGATTTAGCCAGCAAATAGCCGTCTATCAGGGTTTGCAGCCGAAACCAACCTTCCCAAAGTCGTTCCCATCCGACTCGACCCGTGCGTTTGGAATCGTACCAGCCGGCCAGTTTTCCCAGATTGATGAAGGCCCAATGCAAGCTCGGGGCTTTTTTCGGCACACGGCATTTTTCTTGTTTTGACCACAGTAATTTCCACGCCAGGGGGCTTAATACTGTCTCACAGCTCTCTTTCTCTGCTTCTTCTTTGTTCAGACCCTTAAAACGCAGCTGGTGTATCCGTACCGCAATAAAGGCCAGCAGCACTATCATCCGCTCCAGATTATCTTTGCTTTGCATACGCAGCGCTTCTACCTGCGTGCCGCCCGTTTTCCACGCTTTGTGAAATTCTTCTATCAGCCAGCGGCGCTCGTAATAACTGAATATTTTATGGGCGTCTTCCTGACTGTTGACGGGTTCGGAGGTCAGAAGATGCCAGCAAAGCCCATCCTCCGGACCTTTTTCGTAGCAACCGACATAAAATATCCGCACCGCTTCACCGCTTTTTCCTTCGGGGATTTTCAACGTCACTTCGGCATAACGGATATCACAATGCGCGACACGCGCCTGACGCCCGCCTTTCTGTCTGATCTGAACTAATCGTTCTCCAGCACTCTGTAACTGGCTGATAAAGTCATAAAGTTTATCCTGACTTTCCTCAATACGCCGGTTTTGCATCGAACGGATGACGAAACGGTGTTTTTGGCTCGTTTTATAACGCAGATATTCAATGATATCGGCTTCACGGTCACAGACAGAAATCACGTTGGCCATCTGCTCCCCTAACCGGCTGTCGACGGCTTGTGAGGCCCGTTCCCACTTATAACTCTCTTTCCCTTCATAAGGGCGTGTGTCGCGTTGTCGGCTTTTGCCATAATCACTGACATCTCGACACCAGCGCTGTTGCTCTATCAACCCCACGACCTGTTGTTCTTCAGGCGCAAATAACAACACCGAGTGTACCTGCATGCCCCGGGATTTTTCCGTCGAGGTGGTATAGCCGAGTTCATCGGCGACCGACGCGTGGGAAAATGACAGGGTTGTCGTGTCTTCCAGCGCTAACAGGCAACGATAACGTTGAGCGTGAGCGACGGTGGCGGTAAATCCGGCTTCGGCGATGGCCTGAGGCGCAATGGCGGAATTTCGGGTCAGTCGGTAGGCCGCTTCAACATCGGCAGGAGAGTCAAGAGATTGCACGAGCGATTGTCCTATATGGTTAGCCAACGAACAGGCCACTTTCACCAGGCGGTTGGTACGGCGTTTATCACCTAATTCCGCATGTTGAAACGTGTCATTTGCCCATTGTTCAGCGCAGGTTGAAAACATAAAGATTACCTCAAGTCGTGTTTGTTATTGAGATCAATCTATGAGGAAAAAGTTCAATAACGAGGGGGCAGGTTAAAATATTTGTGTAGGAAAGACAGGTATGCAGGGCGGTGAGGCGCTGTGCCGCGTCATAGTCATAACGGGTGACGGTCTCTTCCCCGTCCCGCTTTTCAATGCAGTTCCCCGACAGGTCATAACGGTAGTGCCAGCGGGTGCCGGCATAATCCTGCTCGGTGATAATCCGGCCCTCCGCATCCAGCGTGTAACTGTAGGTTTCCCCCATCGGGTTAATCACCTGCGTCAGTTGCAGGGTATCGGCATCATAGCGGTACTGCCAGCGATGGCCTTCGCCGTCCCGGCGGGCCACCGGCAGGTCAAACGGGCCGTATTCCACCTGCCAGGCCACCCCGCGCGCATCGGTCCAGCGGGTCAGGTTGCCGTGACGGTCATGGTCAAAATGTTCCGGGTGGTTGTCGGGCCGGTCGCTGACGGCCACCCGGTGATGCCGGTCGTAACGCCAGCGCCACAGTGCCCCGGCGGCGGTCAGGCTGCGCAGCCGGTCCTGGCTGTCATAACCCAGGCTGACGGTGCGGTTCTCCTCGTCAAACAGCCTGACCAGTCGCTGCCGGGTATCATATTCCCGGGTGCGGCGGTTGCCGTCCGTGTCTTCTTCCACGGTCACCAGCCCGAAGGCATTGCGGGTCAGGGTGGTTTTCCGGCCATCCGGGGCAATAAATCCGGCGGGCTGGCCCTGTTCATCATACAGTGGCAGCCAGGTCCGGTGCAGCGGGTCGGTCATGCCGGTCAGGCGCAGGTCGGTATCATAGCTGTATTGCCAGCGGGCGCCGGTTGCATCGGTGAAGGATGTCACCCGGCCGGTCTCGGCCAGGTAGGTCAGGGTCAGGGTTTCCCCCTGCGGTAATACTTGTTGGACCAGATTACCCCAGTCATCATAGTCATAGCGGGTCACACTGCCGCCGGGCGTGTGGATTTCCGTGACCTGCTGCTGGTCGTTGTAATGCCAGACGGTGGTGTGCCCCTGCGGGGTCGTGGCGCGGGTGAGGCCGGGGGCGTAGTCCAGGTGGACCGGGTAGAAGCCGCCGGCGCCCACGCTGTCGGTACAGCGCCCCTGTTTATCATAACGGTAATCCACCCAGGTCTGGTCACCGTCAGACCAGCGGCTTATCAGGCCCTGGGCGTTATATTCATAGTACAGGTGAAAATGCTGGGTGCTGTCGGCTTCGGCCAGCCGGCCATGGTCATGGTAGTGATACCGCGCCATCACCGCCTGTAAGCCGTCATCGGTCCGGAGGATCTCGGTCAGTTGCCCGTTCAGGTTATAACGCAGGGACAGGACCGGTCCGTCACTGTGAATCACCTGTGTCAGCTGATACTGCGCGTTGTAGATAAACCGCAGCCGGTTGTCATACCCATCCCGGTGTTCGGTCAGCAGCCAGCGCTGGGGCTCATCGGCGGAAGCCGGCACGGGCAGGGAAAAAGACTTGCGGACCGGGGAATCACGGTGGCGGAGGATATAGCCCTGCTCGCCGCGGCTGAGGGTGAAATCCGGGTGGTCCGGGTTGGTGCTGTGCGTATAAGCGGGCGGCAGGGCGAAGTAGAGTGACGCCCCTTCGGTGGTGCCGATGTCTACCCGGTCACCGGTGACCCGGGCGCATTCGGAGAAGCTGTCGGTCCAGTCCGGCCCCAGTAAGCCCTGTTCCCCGGGGGCCCAGCTGCGCAGAAACACCAGCGGCAGGGTCTGGCCGAGGGTGATATCGGTGCGCTGGTCGAAGAGCTGGCCGGTGGTGACGTCAATCGGGTCGCCGGTGAAGAATTTTTTGGTGCTTTCCCGGTAACGTTTCACCCCCCGGGTTTCTTTAAAGGCGGTTTTGGCGCAGGAAATCGTTTTACCCGAGGCGATTTTCCCGACATGCCGGGCCCCGGCTTTTGCCCCGTTCAGCACGGCCTGCCGGCCGGTTTGCGTGAACAGTTTACCCAGACCTTTTATGGCCCCCCGGGAGGGCGGCGCCAGAAACTCAACGGCCATCAGAAGGGCCCGTTCCCAGGCGGAGAACTCTTCGGCAATGGCTAAATAGGTGCCCTGACCGGAGCCGATGAACACGGTTTTGGCCCCGGCTTTGATGGTGGCGCCGCAGGCCAGTTTGTCATCTGTCCGGGCTGCCGGGGCGCCGTTGATAAACACGGTTTCACTGCCCTGGGCAATCAGCGGGGGTGCCGGGTGTTTATTGCAGCCGGCGGTATCGACGGTGGCCCGTGCCGCGGCTTTACCTTCAATAAACACATTGGGGGAGCCGGTCAGCAGTACCCCACTGGGCGGGCCGAGACTGTCCACCATTTTCGTGACCGCCGAACTGGCGGCGCTGATGACGTTACCCAGGGCCAGGGTACCGGCGGTGCCGAGTGCCAGGACCGCGACGGTGGCTAATCCGCC
Source organism: Photorhabdus thracensis (assembly GCF_001010285.1). Classification (GTDB taxonomy): domain Bacteria; phylum Pseudomonadota; class Gammaproteobacteria; order Enterobacterales; family Enterobacteriaceae; genus Photorhabdus; species Photorhabdus temperata. The sequence goes on from NZ_CP011104.1 coordinate 2,287,326, forward strand.
GGTGCCGACCACCACCGCGGCGGCCACGGCAAATACCGCGGCACTTATCAGCGCGCCGGTAATGGCCCCGGCCAGCGCCCCGAGGAAGCTGGCATGTTTAATCGGGTCGCCCTCCCGGGCCGCTGCCGGGCCGGGCGCGCCCGGTGGGGCTGCCACCGGGGCGGTATGTAACGCCCCGACCCGGGCAATCCGGGTGACGATGTCATCACTAAGTGACATGTTGCACCTCCTGTCAAATCAGCCGGCGGCCTGGAAGCTGTCGATAACGGCCAGCAACGCCTCGCGCTGACCGTCCGCAAAGGGGGCGGGGGAGGTCAGGTTGAAGGTCAGCAGCCGGGGGCCGCGGATTTGCAGCACCACGGTCTGGTACATGTCCCCTTCCGGGCTTGTCCACTGGTAATCCAGCCGGCGGGCGGGTTGCTGGCTCAGGGTGATTTCGCTGCGCTGGTGCTCCTGATAACCGGGCAGGTGCGTGCGGAACTGTGCCAGGGTCTGTTCATAATACGCGGTGTTATCCATACCGGCAGGGACGGGGGTGCGGCTGACCACCAGATTAATGCCGCTGTCATCCGGCAGCACGAAGACGTTCATGGATTCATCCCGCCAGCTGGCCGGGAGAGTCAGGGTGCCTTCATGCATCTGATACAGGGTGTTTGTCATGCTGTTTTTCCGTGATTGATTGAAATCATGTAGTTAAAGGTGTTGTTCATGGAGCAATACCGGTCAGTTGACATTGACCTGTTTGCCGTTGAGGGTGATAGTGGCGCCCTGAATGTTGATATTGCCGGCGCTGTCGATGGTGATGCTGCCGCCGGCGGTCGCAATCTCGATACCGCCGGCCCGGGAGTGTATCCGGATGTTATTTTTCACGTTCAGCAGGCTGTCTTGTTCTACGGTGATTTGCCGCAGGCCGGAGATGGCGCTGACTTCATTGCCGGTCACCTCTTTATGGCGATTTTTTCTGACGGAAAGTATCTGGTCATTGCCGATGCTTTCGGTGTGGTTGTGCATGACCCGGGTTTCGCGGTCATTGAGCACCACGGTGTTCATATCGCGCTGCGCATGCAACGCGAGCGCTTCACTGCCTTTGGCATCCTCAAAGCGCAGTTCGTTGTAACCGTCGCCCTTGTGGGTTTTCGAGCGGAAAGCCATCTGGGTTTTGCTGCCCGGCAAGGTGCCCGGCGGGAGGTTGCTGGCGTGATAGGTGCGGCCGGTGACAATCGGCTGGTCCGGGTCACCGTCGAGAAAGTCCACCACCACCTCCTGACCGATACGCGGAATAGCCAGCATGCCCCAGCCCTGGCCGGCCCACGGTTGCGTTACCCGTATCCAGCAGGAGCTGTGGTCGTCACTCCGGCCGTACCGGTCCCACAGGAATTGCAGCCGGATACGGCCGTATTGGTCGCAGAAGATTTCTTCCCCGGCCGGGCCGACGACTTTGGCAATCTGCGGGCCGTCCATCACCGGTTTGCGCCCCGGCCTCGGACGCCAGTGCTGATGCGCCGGGATAAAGGTGAACTGGTTGCTCATGACGGTGCCTGACTCGCCGCCGGCCTGTTCCAGTGCCTGCGGCTGGCGGCCGTTGTGAGCGACGCTGACCAGCTGCCAGAGCTGATTCAGGTCATCGCGGGGATGGCCGGTGAGGGTGAACAGGACCCCCGGCCGCATCGCGGCGTGGTTACTGTCGCCGTGGCCGGTCAGGGCGTCATTGCGCAGGGCTTCCAGCCGGTAGCGGGTGAAATCAGCGCCGTGCTGCTCGTCTTTGAAACGGCCGGGAAAATCGAAGTGTTCATAGCCGGTGTGCTGGAGAGGTTGTTCCCGCATATGGTGGCGGAACTCGGCGGCCCAGACCGGGTTTTTGAAGGTGTAATCCTTCAGTTCCACGGTGGCCGGCCGGACCTGAGCCTGCCGGGTCAGCGCGGTGACGCACAACTGCTGTGCCTGGGTTGCCTCGCCCGGGTGATAGGGCAGGACCGGGCCTTTGGCGAGGGCGCCCGCCACGTCGGCGAACACCAGGGTGTTCTTGTTGCCGGTGAACTCAAAGAAGTAAAACAGGCCTTCTTCGGCGGCCAGCCGGTGCAGGAAGTCAAAGTCGGTTTCCCGGTACTGGACGCAGAATTCCCGTTCCGGGTGCGGATGGCGCAGGCGGAACACCACATCGCGGACGCCGCTTTCTTTGAGCAGGGTGGTGAGAATGGTTTTGATATCCTGCTGCTGAAAAATCCGTGAATTCTGGCGCAGGGTGGTGCGCCACATATCGGGGCGGAGGGTCATCTCATAGCGGGTCTGATGTTTGCCGGTGTTGCCCTGAACAAAGCTGGCGACCATGCCGGTGACGGTGCGCTCGATTTTCCCTGCGCGCAGGATGGCGAGGGTGGCGCTGTTATCAAGGACCGCGGCGAAATCAATCGCCGGGTCGGCACTGGCTAAGCTGACGGTCAGCGTAAACGGGGTGGACAGGCTTTCACTGAGTGAAAACCCGGCGACGACAAAGGTGTGGGGCGGCAGGCCGCCGGCGGTGAGGGTGAACTGCAACCCGCCGGCGGGTTGCGCCGTCATCCGGTCAGCCAGGTGTTGGGCGATTTGCCCGGCGGATTTTTTCTGCAATGACATATAAGGGGTCCTTTTCTGGTTCTGAAGTTACGGCCGGTCTTTCTCAGGGCGCGCGGTCAGCCCGGCGTCTTTTTGCAGCGCATAGTAGCGACTGAGCAGGGCATTAAAGCGGTCGTCGGTCTTTTTTCTCAGCGCCGGTGAGACGGGATGTCCCTGTTCGACCGCCGCGGAGAACTGACGCAGCAACTCTTCCAGCGGCACGTCGCGGTTGTGGCTGGTCTGAATCTGATAAATCGCGGTTTTCAGGTAGGAGAGGGTGAAACTGCCGCGGTTGCGCTCCTGCGCCAGGATTTTGTCGGCTAATTGCTGGAGCTGATTTCGGGTCTGATGCCAGCTGCCCGGTCGCGGGGCGTTATCCAGCCGGACGGCCTGTAACTGTTGCCAGCGGGCGGTTTCTCGCTGCTGTTCGCGGTCCTGCGGCCAGGTTTTCTGTGCCATGTCGGTCAGCTGTTCGGCATGTTGCAGCACCACCAGCGGGGAGGTGTCCGCTAACCGGGTCAGCTGCTGTTCATAGTTTTGCAGGTCCGGCTGATACAGCCAGGCCAGTCTCGCGCCGTCCGGCGTACCGGTCAGGGCCGTGAGCTGGTGTTGCAGCGGTCGGTAAAGCCCCAGCCAGCTGCCGGTCAGGACCAGCGCGCCCAGCAGTACGCCCAGTCCAAAGCCCTGTAAGGCACTCATCCGGGGCGGCGGCTCAGGGAAACGGACCTGGACTTTGGGCTGATGGCTGTCGTAACCGGGGGCGTCGTCGGTTTCCGGTTCAGCCGGTTCCGGCTCGGCGTTAGCCAGGTAAACCAGCGGCGGCATCTGGACAGGCCTGGGCGCCGGTGTGGGCAGGATACGGGTATTTTCCAGTTTTTTGGCGGTGTTCTGGAAAAACCACAGCAGGTTTTCGACTTTGGGCAGGCGTTTTAAATCGGACTGCTGGAGCCGGTCAACTATCAGCTGTAAGGCCCGTTCGGCCCGGTAAATCAGGCGCCGGTCGCGGGCGGTGTAGTCGTGCTGGCGCAGGGCGTGGCCGCTGCGGGTGTTAAACCAGTCGAGCAGGTCGGTGCGTACCGCGGGTTGGGGCGGCCACAACTCATCCCACTGGCTGACCATCACGCCGGCCAGTAACTCACAGCCTTCGGTAAAGCCGGCCAGGCCGCTCAGTTGCATCCGGGCCAGGGTGTAGTAAATCGCGCTCTGTAAATCAACGCCGTGGGTGCGAAACAGCGTCAGGGCCAGGGATTCAATCAGCGGCCAGTTCACCGCCGGCTGAGACGGGTGGTTAATTTTGTTGATTTCTTCGCGTATTGCCGTGAACGCCGGCAGGTGCATCGGGTTACCGCCGGCACGGATAATCAGGTTTTCAGGGGGTTCACGCATGGCAGTTTATCCTTAACGCAGCCCCGCCGGCGCGGGGACAGGGCTTTTTTTATGTTCATCAGTAGAGGGTGTCAGGCAGGGTGAACTGGCTGAACAGACCGCCGGCAAACGGGTTGTCGGATTCATCCACGTAGATACGGTAGGTCATGTCACCGCCATCCACGCTGAACAGCACATCAAAGGAGTCCTGACGTACGTTGGTCAGTTTGCCGCTGTTAATCAGCCGCAGTTGGGCCCACGGGCCGGTGAAGCTGACGGCGCGTGGGGATTTGCCGCTGACGTCCGGTATCAGGGTGAGCTGACTTTCCACCCCGGCGCGCATGGAGTTGGGCCAGATTAAGTGCACGATGCTGCCGCGGCCGTGGGCGTAATCGAGTAACTGTCCATCGAGGTTAAGCAGGCTGCGGCGTTTGTTGCCGGTCAGGCTGAGGGGTTCAATGGCAAACTGGGTGCCCAGGCCGTTTTGCGCGGTGAAGAAGGTGTCGCGGATACGGTCAGCCCGGGTCAGCTGTTTCAGGACATCCGGGCGGATAAGCGGTTCACCGTCGGTGCCGTAGATTAAGTTGTTCTCGACAAACGGTTTGAGGTTCTGCTGATAGAAGGCATCCAGCGTGCCGCCCGGGCGGAAGAAGCGGTCGAACTCACTGAGCGGCACATCCTGGGTGGCTTCCGGGTTGAACGGATAGCGGCCGGCCAGGTAGGTCTGGTACTGTTTGACGACGTTTTCGCTCCATTCGACTTCCAGCGAGCTGACCGCGGCCATCATGACCACCCGCCACGCCTGTTCAGCCAGTTCACCGACCCAGCGGTTTAACGGTTCCGGCAGGGTTTTCGCCAGCTGCTGCACGTCGAAAATGGGGTCGCTGTTGTTCTGTTCCAGTCGCAGCTGGACGGCTTTCAGGGCGGCTTTACCCGGTACCGGGGCGTTCTGAATCGCCAGCAGGTAGCGGTGCAGCGCGGTCAGTTTCTGATAAACCCCCTGTAGCGTGCTGTTTTTATCCCCGTATTCCACCAGCACGGCGGTTTCCGGGGCGAATTCCCGGTTGATGCGCACCCGCAGGCGATAATCCGGCGTGTCGCGTAACCGTTGCTGCTCTTTGGCCGGCAGCGTATGATTAATCACCGGCAGGCGGGTGTTGTCGCTGAGGATTTGTAATGCGCGGCTGAGGGGCTGTTCCCCGCTGATAACCTGCTCAATGGCGCTGATGGCCTGCGGGATATCGGTAAAATGCCGGATATCCAGATTGTTCATGGCCCCGCGCCAGGTGGCGGTGTAGTCACCCAGGTACTGTTCGGTGATTTGGCGCTGGATTTCTTGCCGGTCGGTCTCGCTGTACTGCACGTTGTGCGACAGATTCAGCACCCAGCTGTCCATCACGGTCAGGTCAATCAGCGGGTCGTCCTGTTTGACGAAGTAGTTGTTCAGGCCGTTCATCGTCAGGAACTGCGGGATAATCAGCTGCTTGTCATTATTGGCGATAAAGATGCTGTCAAAGCTGGGGCCAATCTGGTCACGCAGGTTGAGCGGCGGCGGCAGTGAGTCCTGGGCTTTGATGCGCAGGGTCTGGTACACCCGCTGGTAAATGGAGAGCTGGCTCAGTTCTTGCTGGGCGTTCATCATCGGGCGTTGGTAAGGGGCAAAGCTGCTGATAGCCGCCGGGTTATCCGCCTCACGCGCCGCCCGCCAGTCCGTGTGGTCCAGCGCATAGTCGAGGTGGGTCAGCAACTGTTCCTGTACCTGACGCTGGCCGTTAAAGACCTGACTCCAGCGTTCGCGCATGTACTGTTCTACCAGTGATTTATTGCGGCCGCTGCGGTCTTCCAGCATCCGCATGATGCGCAGGACTTCGAGTTTCTCTTCACTGCCTTTGGCCGCCTGGTTCAGGTCATCCAGCAGGCCATTCATCAGCGCAGGCAGGAAGCGCTGGGACAGCAGTTGCAGGTAGGTGTTTTCAACATACGGGCCGACATCGGCGCCCTGGTACAGTCCCATATCCGCGAACAGCCCTTTCTGATGGTAATCCCCGTAGGCCAGCGTCGCTTCCCGGAGAGGGTTCAGCAGGGGCAACTGTAAGTTCCCGTTGCGGTCTTCCCCTTTGGGTGGGGGAATGGACAGGAAGGTTTTGGCCTGTGCCAGCACTTCTTCACCGGCCCGATAGTTCTTCTGATAGTTATCGTGCCAGCCTGCCCACAGCGCCAGGGCGACCGCGGCGCCGGTGGTGGAGAAGGCCAGGAGTTTGCGGCGGTTGCGGCTTAACCACAGGCGGTTTTCCGCCGCCAGATTGGGCTCGGCCAGCAACACGTCTTCAAACAGCGAGCGGGTGAAGTAGGGGGCGGTATCCGCCACCGGCCAGGTCGGAAAGGCCTGTGGCCCCAGGTGATACTGCACGGCGGCAGACTGGGTAAAGATGTCGTCCATCTGGCCGATTTGTCTGGACGAGGTGAGATAAACGCCGCGCAGTCCGGGCTGTGCCGGGCTGCCATTGTAGAGAATACCCTCCAGCAACTGGATCAGGTAACTGTGCAGTCCCTGTATCTGACGGGTGAAACTGAACAGCGGGCTGCGCTGGTTGATATCCACCTTGTTGAGCATCATGTCCGGCATCGCGGCATTGAGCTGCTGCATCCACTGGTGCCAGAACTGCGCCAGCTCAGTACGCCAGCGGTGCTCATCATGCGCATTCAGGCTGAAGGTGACGCCCAGTATCTGTGTGCGTTGCGGCTTGTCCAGCGACTGGAACGCCGCACTGAATCCATGCAGCCGATCAAGTTTGGTCAGCACCAGATAGAAGGGGAGGGGGTTGTGCAGGGTTAACCGCAGATCTTGCAGGCGCAGATGGAGCGCAGCAATATACCGTTCGCGTTGCGCTTTGTTGTCGGTCAGTAAACGATGGGTGTCCACCGTCAGGATAATGCCGTTGAGGGGCTGGCGCTGACGGTTTTCGGTCAGCCAGGTGAGCAGGGATTGCCACAGGCGGGCGGGCAACTGGGGCTTGCCAGTGTCTGACGGCGATATCTGGTCGATAAGAAAGCCGTCCGGGTCAATGATGACGGCTTTTTCCCCCAGCCAGCAGCGCAGGTGCAGGGGGTGAGCCTCTTCCCCTTTAGGGCTGTCCGGGAGGGCAATGTCAGTCAGTTTGTAGCCTTCCTGAATCAGCGAGGTTTTGCCGCTGCCGGTATTGCCCAGCATCAGGTACCAGGGGCGCTGGTAGAGGTAATGCCAGGTGCCGAGATGGCGCTGTAACTGCGCTTTCCAGTGATTGAGGTAGCTGTCCTGATGGGTAATATCGGCCAGGACCGGATCGACCTCCCTTAACGCCACATCCAGTTTGAGTTTTTCGAGCTGACGCAGACGGCGCCAGATTTTGGTCCCGATAAAGCCCAGTGCCAGCAGGATAATAATGACAGTCGCCAGCCAGCGGGCGTTTTGATGGTCAGGGTGTGGCCTGTCATCAGTCGTTTAAATCCTTCAATCTCATACTGTTGGATAAGAAATTTGGTAACTTACTGATATTTGGTTGAATAATATTTTTATTTTGGATCGAAGATGATGGATTGGGTATTTCGTCTGAAATGGTGTCTTAATTCTATTAAAATGGTCAGATTGAATTACTGGGTAAAGTAAATAACTGTATAAATATCCACAAAGTTCTTTCTTCTGGGTCAATTGAGTGATAATGTGTCACTAAATAAAACATTTTACGGATAAAAAAAATGAAAGAATTTTTTTCATATGCCCAAGATCTTCATGAAAAATCAAAATTATTTCAGCAGCAAAAGTTGGCAGAAGATAAAAAGCTGATGGGGAGACTTTTTGAGTCTTATGATCAAAAAACTATTGCAGAACTTTTGCGTAAAGTAAGTTATAACGACTGGACCCGTGAAACCTTAAATCGCTGGTTTAACGGAAAATCAGTCCAAAAGTTGTTAACAGAAGTTGAAGTTGCTATGCTCCAAAAAATGCTCCCTGAACCACCTAAAAATCATCTTCAATACGATTTCCGTTTCATTGATCTTTTTGCAGGGATTGGCGGAATTCGAAAAGGTTTTGAAGAAATTGGTGGTCAGTGTGTTTTTACCAGTGAATGGAACAAAGATGCTGTTCGTACCTATAAAGCAAACTGGTATTGTGATCCAGAGTACCATAAATTTAATTCTGATATTCGTGAAATAACATTAAGTGAAAACCCAGAAATAGATGAAAAAGAAGCTTATAAAAATATTGATAAAGAAATTCCAGATCATGATGTTCTTTTGGCTGGTTTTCCATGTCAGCCATTCTCATTAGCAGGTGTTTCGAAAAAGAATTCTCTTGGGCGTGCTCATGGGTTTGAGTGTGATACACAGGGAACTCTTTTTTTTGATGTGGCCAGAATTATTACAGCTAAAAAACCTGCTATTTTTCTTCTGGAAAACGTTAAAAACTTAAAAAGTCATGATAAAGGGAAGACATTCCGTATTATCATGGATACATTGAATGAGTTGGGATATGCTGTTGCTGATGCGGATATCATGGGGCCGAATGATCCCAAAATTATTGATGGAAAATATTTTTTGCCTCAGCATAGGGAACGGATTGTGTTAGTTGGTTTTCGTAAAGATCTGAATATTCATCAAGGATTTACACTTAAGGAAATTAGTCGATATTTCCCGGAAGAACGACCAACACTTGCGGATTTACTTGAACCGGAAGTTGATAGTAAATATATTCTTACCCCCCATCTTTGGAAGTATTTATATAATTATGCTAAAAAGCATCAAGCTAAAGGAAATGGTTTTGGATTTGGCCTTATAGATCCCAATAATAAGAATTGCGTCACTCGCACGCTTTCTGCACGTTACCATAAAGATGGATCAGAAATACTTATTGACCGGGGATGGAATAAAGAGCTTGGGGAACAGGATTTTGATAATCCAGATAATCAAAAAAATCGCCCACGTCGTTTAACACCGAAAGAATGCGCACGGCTAATGGGGTTTGAGTCTCCTCAGGGAGGAGCATTTCATATTCCGGTCTCGGATACACAAGCTTATCGACAGTTTGGAAACTCAGTTGTTGTGCCTGTATTTACAGCTATTGCTAAATTATTAGCTCCTTATATAGCGGAAGCAGTGAAACAACAGCAGACAAACAAAGATCAGGCGGCATAAATAAATTATGGCTGATGTTCACAATCCATCTACTCGTAGTAAAAATATGAGAGCGATCCGTAACTGTGATACAGCCATAGAAAAAAAACTGGTTAAAATTCTTCATAATCTTGGGGTAATTTATAGAATGCAGGTAAGTGATCTTCCTGGTAAGCCTGATTTCGTTATTGATGAGTATCAGGCTGTTTTATTCGTACATGGTTGTTTCTGGCATGGGCATAATTGCCATCTTTTCAAAACTCCAGCTACCCGTACTGAATTCTGGTTAGATAAAATTGGCAAAAATATTAAAAGAGATCAGTGTGTTATGAATTCTCTTTCAGATAACCGTTGGAAAATATTAGTTGTCTGGGAATGCACTTTAAGAGGACGTTTGAAACTGACAGACAATGAGTTATCAGAAAGGATTGAAGAGTGGTTATGTGCAAGTGAAACTCATGCGGAAATTGATACAGTGGGGATACATAAAGTATTTTTGCAGAAAAATGAATAGTTATTTAAATTAAAAGTGTTTTTTAACTCTTTTTTGTAAGATATCGTTACATTACATACTAAAGTTCCTCCATCTATAAGTTTCATTTTGTTTGAAAAATGACCTATCCTTCTGTGCGGCATTCTATTTTTACTTTAATAGAGTTAATCTATAGAAAGATTGTAACTAATAGATGGAGCATAAAATGGCTAATGAACTGATAAATATAGAAAAAATATCATTTATCATGAAAGGTTTAGGAGCTAAGAAAATTATAGTTAAACCACTTTCAAACAATGACAACTCTAAGCAACAGATATATTTAGGATCTGATTTTACTGTCATACAAGGTATTCCTATTGGTGAACTGAAGAGTGCTGGTATGTCAAAAAAAGGTGCAATATTTAAGGCTGCATTAAATTTATTTTGGATAAATGCTGACGGCTATAAAGAGCAGGCATATGGGTCTCAAATTATTTTATATCCTAAATATCCAGAAATTCGTCTGTCGGGAATTATAAAAGGTTGTTCGATAGCTCCATCTCATTTAATGCAACCACCAACAAAAGAAGAAAGGATAAATAGATGTGATAAGAGTCGTTATTTAATTTTTGGTATATGTGAAGACATTATTCTTGCTTATATGAGTTCTTGGGAAGATACTCTTTCCATTGAGCTCAGAAAATTAATTGATAAGAATCTAATAAATCCTGTTTTCTCCGTTTTTTATGAATACTATTCTAATATTAAAGATAGCCGTATTGATCTTATAGCTCGTCTTAAAGAAATTTATTCTTATGGTTTTATTAAATCGCAAAGATTAGATAAAAATGGTAATGTAATTGAATATAGAGCAAGAAATGGGGCTGGTTTTACTTTAGAAAGTTTATTTGGAATTATACCAAATGGCAGATCTGGTCCTGATTTTTCTGGTTGGGAATTAAAAGCACATTCAGGAAGCGTCGTAACATTAATGACTCCAGAACCAAATAAAGGAGAATATATAGAAAATCTACATAAATTTATGAGTGATTATGCATCCTCTAAAAAAGAGGATAGAGTTGATTTTGCCAGTATACATAAAATCGGATTGTTAAATGAAAAGACGAAGCTGACTTTATATCTTGAAGGATATGATTTTGATAAGAAAGAAATTATAGATCCTGATGGTGGATTAGTACTTAGGAGTACAAGCGGTAATATTGCTGCTGTTTGGAATTTCGGAAAATTATTAGACCACTGGAAACGGAAACATACTAAAACATGTTTTGTTTCGTATGAAATGAAACATGCTGACTTCCCATACTATAAATTTGGCCCCCAAATTGTATTAGCTACAGGTGCTAATCTTACTAAATTTATAAATGCGCTTGAATCAAGTAAAATATATTATGATCCAGGTGTTAATATAAAATATCAGGGAGGGGTATCTAAAGTTAAGAAAAGAAATCAGTTCAGGATAAAGTGGAAAGATGTATTAAGTATTTATGACAAAACCGAAAACTTAGATTTAAATAAAGGTTAATTAAAATGAACTTCTGTTCAGGAGAGAAAATACGTTCGGCTGACGGTAATATGCCTTACTTTTGTTCGGCAAGATGAGTTCACCGAACGTTTACCGAAGAGAAAATGGCGCTATCAAACAGAATTACTTGACGGATTTTCTTGGTTAGCGCCTATGGGGTTAACCCTGCTAAATAAGATTCCAAAATAGTGCTGCATCTTATATTACTCATAATTCTATGTATAACAATGGGTTAAGCAAGGCTATGTGTAGCAGAATTATGAAACGTTATTTAGGCCTATTTTATTATCCAGAAATTGTTGATCACCACACTTTTTCAGTGCTTAAATTCTGATAAATTAACCGTTTTATCCTTTTTTTATTGCGTTAAATCCGCCTTAATATAAGATATTTAATTTTTAGATATTCGTACTTTTAAATGATTAAGCAGGTCAGGTAAATGTAAAATAAAGGGAGGATAGGATCACTGATAAATAAATTAAACAGGTCAGGCTAAAAAATTGGGATCCAGCCCTGCGTTTTATGATGGGCAGGATTTAATCTTTTATTAAAAATCATTTTTTAACTGATAGTTTTAATCGGTATAAAACTTTAACTATCGTTTTTATCACTTTTAACCCCTGATTTTTGTTAAGTTTAATCATCATCGGATTACGTTTAACGAACGCAAATTATATCCACTTTTTATCTTTACTGATGTTGTTAAATAACCGACGATAAAACGTTTGATACCCATCTGTTCGGATAATATCCTTTTACGTGCGGATTTCTTTTCAACTCGCTATTAATGGTTAATGATCTTCGATTAAATGTCATTAACTGTCCTCTGAAAAGTTGCATTTAGTACTACAGCCGTACTTACTTTTTTCAACAGAAAAGACACTCATAGAAAAGCTTAATTCATGCGGTTTCTCAGAGTTATGAGCATCAAGGAAAATGCAACTTTCTGGTATCTACGGCTGTAGTATTAGAACCTATCCCAAAAGGAATTGTCATATTGTATAATATTCTAGAACGGATAATTTCTGAAGGTATAGAAAGTATGGCAAACAACAAATGGCGGCTCAGTGATGAACTTTGGGAAAAAATGGCGCCACTTATTCCCGAACATAAAACTCAGCATCCGCTGGGCACACATCGTAAACGGGTTGATAACCGCGCCGCTATGGATGCCATCTTCTTTGTGCTCAGAACGGGCTGCCAATGGAACGCCCTGAATGCAACAGGAATATGCTCGTCAAGTTCGGCTCACCGTCGTTTTCAGGAATGGCGTGACGCCGGCGTTTTTGAACGCTTCTGGCAAAACGGTTTACTGGCCTGCAAGCATCTCGCGATCATCGACTGGTCGTGGTTATCACTGGATGGCTGCATGACCAAATCCCCTTTAGCGGGGACAAAAAAACAGGTCGTAACCCCACAGACCGGGGGAAACAAGGCGTAAAACGCAGTCTCATGACCGAGGCTAACGGGCTTCCTCTTTCACTCGTTGTTGCCGCGGCAAACACGCACGATATCAAATTGGTTGCAGATACGCTTGATGCACTTCAGACAGGCAAGCCCGGTAAAAAGGTCAGGCTGTGTCTGGATAAGGGATATGATGCTGAATGGCTGAGAGGCTATCTACAGAGTCGGCACTACGAGCCGCACATCCAGTCTCGCAAGGAAGAATCAGATGCCTGCCAGAATACGGACTTTAAAGCTCAAAGATGGGTTGTCGAGAGGACGCATAGCTGGATGAATCGCTTTCGCCGGATACTGATCCGATGGGAAAAGAAGGTCGAAAACTATGAAGCTATGTTACATTTTGCGTGCGGGATTATAGTTTGGAACAAAACCCTATTGGGATAGGCTCTTAATCCGCCCTGATATAAAAGTTTTAACACTTCGATATTCGCGCTTTTAAATGATTATAACAGATCAGGTAAATGTAAAATAAAGGGAGTATAGAATCACTGATAAATGGATTAAACAGGGCAGGGTAAACAAAATGAATCCTGCCCTGCGTTTATAATGGGCAGGGTTTAACCTGTGATTAAACGTTATTTTTTAACTGATAGGTTTAATCGGTATAAAGTTTTAACCGTTGTTTTTATCACTTTTAACCCCTGCTTTCTTCAATTTAATCATTGTCGGATTACGTTTAACAAACACTAATTATATCCACTTTTTATCTTTGCTGACGCTGTTAAATAACCGGCGATAAAGCGTTTGATATCCATCTGTTCGGATGATATCCTTTTACGTGCTAATTTCTTTTCAACTTGCTATTAACGGTTAATGATTTTCGATTAAATGCCATTAACTCTCCTTTTGAAAATCGGCATTTATTGCATTTAGTCCGCCCTGATATAAAAGCTTTAACACTTCGATATTCGCGCTTTTAAATGATTATAACAGATCAGGTAAATGTAAAATAAAGGGAGGATGGAATCACTGATAAATGGATTAAACAGGGCAGGGTAAACAAAATGAATCCTGCCCTGCGCTTTATTATTGGCAGAATTTAACCTGTTATTAAAAATCATTTTTTTAACTGATAGTGTTAATCAGTATAAAATTTTAACCGTCGTTTCTATCACTTTTAATCCCAGATTTTTGTTAAGTTTAATCATTATCGGATCACGTTTAATGAATGCGAATCATATCCATTTTTTATCTTTACTGACGCTGTTAAATAACCGGAGAGAAAGCGTTTTAATACCCATTTTTTCGGATGATATTCTTTTACGTACAGGTTTATTTTCAACTCGCTATTAACGGTTAATGATTTTCGATTAAATGCGATCAACTGTCCTCTGAAAAGTGGCATTTATTGCGTTTAATCCGCCCTGATATAAAAGTTTTAACACTTCGGTATTCGCGATTTTAAATGATTATCGTAGGTCAGGTAAATGTAAAATAAAGGGAACATTACTAATGGTTTTTGATTAAATGCAATTAAATAGCTTTCCATAATACCGATACACTTGTGCCTTTTGTTTTCTTTTTGAACAATGTTGGTTCTGTAGCCTATCTCACTGATTTTTCGGATCGCTTAGATGAAAAGGCTGTATATCTTGGTACACAAGGGTTGGTTGGAAGTGGAGCATAATTATGAAATCTTATTTAACTGTCCTTGGTACAACAGGTTAAGCGTCTGTGCGGTTAATGACGAGGAAGCGTATTAGATTAAGGATACTATCGGTAAGCTCCAGTCTGCGTTGGCTTACTGTGGGTATGTGCCACGGTAAATCATCAATAAAGCCGGAAGATCTCAGAGGATCTTTCCGGCTTTTTATTATTTATGACAAAAAATTAACCATAAAAATAATCAAAGAAACTCTCGAAATTATTTGAGCCTATTATTGGTTTAATTTCATTGGTAATAATATCTATAAATTCTGAACTAAGCTCATCATCGTCATTATTATCACCAATATCAAAAATATTAAATTTCCCATAAACTATTTCAATTAGTTTAGCTATAGAAAGAAAGAAGTCAGCTAATGAATCAGCTATTTTAAATGGTTCACCAACGCTATAATTGGCATAAATAGGAGTACCTTTAATGTCTGTTATAGCAATAATAGGTTTTCCACCACCAAAATCATCCATAAATACTAGATGATTTTTAGACCATTTAGGGTTATCTGATATACTTGCTGAATCTTTAATCCAACGATATCCATATTGGGCTTGTTCTATTTTTTCAACTTCAAAAAAGGTTATTGGTGTAATTCCTATTTCTATCTTAATATTAATAGGTTCAAATTTGTTGAAGAAGAAATTGATTTCTTCTGAATATTCAATCGAATTGGGCCATTTGAGTTCAACACTATTATTTCCTTCAAATTTTCCTTGAAGATTAAATTTTTCATGGACATTAGATAATTCTATTAAGGCTCTTTCTAGTTCACTCATATCATATCCTTAAAATCTTTATAGTTAACGACCACATTTTTTTACTATCTGTTTAGAGGTTTCTTCGCGATCAATTAGCCGCCCATTACCAGGAGTATCATAACTACCTCTATGCCCTTGATTACTATATAAATGCTCATCAACACCACTAGGATGATTGGCATTTTGTAGGAATACAATATTCCTAGGATCACCTTTCCAAGCTTGGCCTAGTGTACCATTACCTTTAACACTATTTATATGATGTCCTGTATACCCTCGTTCAGACATAATAGAGGCTAATTTTCTGTTACTTTTTGTATTCAAAATAATTTGGCGTTCAGCATCTGTCCAATTTCGAGAACCACCGCCAGCAGTAACAAGTGTTCTTTCTTGACCCCATGCTCTATTTATAGCTGTTCCTCTTGCTCCCGGTTTAGGAGTCACAGTATCACGAAGCTTATATCTCACTAAATCTTTTGGATTTAACCCCAGCGGATCAACCCATCCGGTCGGATTCTGCACGTAACTGTAAGGATTTACTCCTCCGGCTAACCCCAAAGGGTCTTAGGGACTATCCCGACGCCATCATACAGTTTAGCGGACCTTTCCCCCTGATTTAGCAGCCTTTTTCTCCACCACTTTTTCCCGCCCTGTTAAAGAACATGCCAACTGGCCCCGACGGGCACTTTCCCGATGTTAGCGCATTTTTCCCCCGACGTCAGCGCCGGGTTTCGGCCCGCTTTGCCTGCCAGAACCGGGTTTTATTGGGAACCCGTGGCGGCGGTGCAGCTTGTCTGCGCCGCTGACGCGGGTTGGCCGGGTGCGGGCCGGCGAGGCCCGCAGGTGACGCTGTTCAGCAGGGAAGCCCCTGGGGGCTGCACGGGGCGAAGATGGCGAGCACGGGGACGAGCAACGAAGCGCAGCGCAGTGCGAGCCGCGCGCAGCCAGTGCAGCGGGGTTGGGGCGGGGGCAATAAACTGCGGCCAGCTCGCTGGCCTGCTTTCAGGGCTGTTGACCTTGACGGACTGACCGGCAGCGGCTTAAGGCGGATGTTGACACCGGAGCCGCCAGGGACGGCGGCGACTGCGGCGGCCGGTTTTGGCACCGCGACTGACAGCAGCGGGCGCAGCCCGGTGCGCCTCTGGGGCTGAGAAGCTCAATCCGGCGGCCAGCCGCTCACCGTTGTTGAGGTGGCCGCGCAGCGCCCTGCGGTGGGCGGCGCCGACATAATGTGCCGTTAAGCGTTGTGGGCCGTGCAGGCCCATTTCGCTTAATGCCACATTATGTTCATTGGGGGCTGACCGGCAACGGTGCTGACAGAGGACGCGACGGCTTAATGCCGGGCGGCCACCATTTACCGCCGGCACGCCGAAGGTCGGCAGGCAGTCTGTGCGCAGGGACGCGCTCAGTCTGCCTTTCACTGCACTCCACACGCTCACAGGGAACCGGCTAACATTAAGATTGTCCGGCAACACAGCACGTTCAGACCGGCTTCGGGCTGTCCGGCTTGTCACTCTCCGCCTGCTTGTCGTCTGGCGTGGCCTGCTTTGACTGCCGTTCTGCCGGGTGGGTCTGCTCATGCACTTGCTTTAAGTGACCGATGGCCACCCGCGTATAGATTTGCGTCGTCTCCAGTTTCTCATGCCCCAGTATCGCCTGGATGTGCCGGGTGTCCGCGCCGTTCTCCAGCATCTGGGTTGCCATTGAGTGGCGGAACAGATGACAGGCCCCCGGTTTAGTCAGTTGCGCCTGTTTACGGATGCTGTCGGCGGCTATCCAGGTTAACGTGCCCTTTGCCAGTCCCCGGCCTTTCCTGGTGATAAACAGGTGTCCACTGTCACCCCGCCGCGTTAACTCGGGCCGGACGCTGAGCCAGCGGCTTAACCAGTGCAGCGCCTGTTCGCCGATGGGCACCACCCTATCTTTACGGCCTTTACCCTGTCTGACCAGCACCACCCCGCGCCCGAAGTCCACCTCGCTTAACAGCAGGTTGGCTACTTCCATCCGCCGGATACCGGTACTCCACAGTACTTCAAGGATAGCGCGATTTCTCAGCCCGGTTGGGGTGTTGATATCCGTTGCGGCTAAGACCGTGTGGGTTTCCTCTTCATTCATTACCTGTGCCGGCAGCCGTTTTTCTTCCTTCGGCAACACCAGACTGTCCACCGGGTTATACAGGATATGGTGACGTTGCAACAGCCAGCGGAACCACTGACGTAAGACACTCAGGCGGTCCCGCTGACTGCCCGGCGTGTAGGGCTGGCCGTCCGCTTTACGGTGGCTTCTCAGCCAGCGCTGGTAACTTTCCAGCAACGGCAGGCTGACCTGCGGTGCGGTCATCACCCCACGCGCTTCGCACCAGTTGACGAACGGCAACAGCCGCTCTTCATAGGACTCTTGTGTCCGTTCGCTTAAGCCCTGTCCCTGCACGGCTTCCAGCCAGGCCGCCAGATGCTGGCGTAAGGTGGCGAAGCGGGCCGGGATGGCGTCGGGTTGACCGTGGGTCTCCATGACAGAGGGGCGTTTTTTTCTGTCTGGCGAGGCGAGGGTTGTTGCCGGGCTGGTTGGGATAGCGTGCTGTTGCTGCAACCAGTCGAACCACAGGCGTAAGGACCGCAGGCGTCGGCGCTGACTGTCCTGCGTATAAAGCTGGCCGTTGGCCTTGCGGTACCGGGCCAGATACTGCTGCCAGTTTTCCAGTAACGGTTCGGTGACCTGAGCGGCGGATATTACGCCCTGTTCCTCACACCAGTTGACGAACGGTGACAGCCGTTCATGACGGGCGGACTGGCTCTTTTGACTCGCCCCCTGCAACAGCAGGTTATCCAGATACGCGTCCAGATGCTGGCGCAGGGTCAGCGAGCGGGGGTTGGATTGATGTTTAACGGGTGATGACATGATGGGATTTCCTGTAGGGAACAGCGGTTAATGGTTATCGGTGTGTGATACATCACGACGGTACGATGGCTTGATTCTTAGGTGGCCGGAACAGTCCTTTTCTGTCTGCCCCAACTTGCGGACCGCTCAGCCCGGTATTGCTGCGGTCTGGCGTCCATTTCCCGGCCTCCAACTTGGGCCCAACTTGACCCCAACTTGAGGGCAACTTGCGGTTCAGTCAGTCCAACTTGCGTCGGTCGTATTCCGGGTTTTCGGGTTCTATGATGTACTGGCAGTACGATACGACGGCTTTTTCTTATTATTGCCGGAACAGTGTTTTTCAACCGTCCCCAACTTGCGAGCCGTTCCTCCCAGTATTGCTGCGGTCTGACGCCGGTTTCCCGCCCTCCAACTTGGGCCCAACTTGATCCCAACTTGAGGGCAACTTGCGGTTCAGTCAGTCCAACTTGCGTGAGTCATATTCAGGGTTTTACCGGTTTTTCCGGCGCTGTCAGGTCAATCAGGCCGCACAGATGGGCTTCTTCTGCGCTGTCGCCGTTCCACAGCAGTTCATACTGCAACAGATGGCCGCGACTGCCGCCGTGGACTAACAGATATTCCATGTCGGCCAGTCGCTGACAGTGGACTTTTAACTGGTTATCGCTCCACTGGGTGTAATGGCGGATATCGCGGCGGGTAAAGCGGACCGCGTTCACCGGGCGTTGCTGCGCTGTCGCCGTCTCTTTCACCATCGCTTGTATCAGCAGTAACAGTTTTCGGGTCTGGGGCGACATTTCATCCAGCGTGCGGCCTAATATCTCGTGGGCCAGCCGGTTTGCTAAGCTAATATCGTCTTTGGTCACCTCGATATATTCAAGCCGTTTGCCCCGGTGTTCCGCGGTCTTCACCTCGCGCTGGTGCTGATGCAGCAGGGCGATACTTTGTATCAGGGTGAGATATTTCATGTGGTCGCGTCGGGTGCGGGTTTTATCGCTCATGAACGTTAACTGTGAGGCATAAGGGTTAACCACATTCAGCGGGCGCAACAGCCGCTGGGCGTTTTGATGCAGTTCGGTGATATATGCCTTTTCATTCTCGGCCAGTAGACCTTCCAGCGTTTGTTTATGGCGCTGCAAGGCGTGGATAGCTTCGGTCTGCTCCCGCGATTCGTTTACCGTCAGCACCAGACAGCGGTTTAACAGCTCTTCATCCACATCTATCGCGGTGGTGGTGAGCATCAGCATCACCGGCCCTTTTACCGTGTACTGTTTGGTCACCAGATTCCCGCTGGCGTCATCTTTACCGGTGCTGGCAATGGTCAGTTCGCCGTCGCTTTGCAACAGTTTGAGCGCATAGGCGGCCTGCCTGACGCCTTCCTCTTCGGCAATGGCTAAGATTTTATGCTGGAGATTGGTTTCCCCCAGATAGAACAGACTCTGGCCGGTCATGGCGCTGTATTGCAGCCGTTCTTCTTCCGGTATCAGATTGAGTACCGCATCCATTAAGCTGCTTTTCCCTGCCGCCGAACTGCTTTGTATCAGCACGGCCAGCGGACGGTCCAGCTTGCGACTGACGGCGGCTAAGTAACCGGCCAGCAGGTTAGTGGATTCGCCCACCACGCCACAGGCGGCTAAGTCAGCGGTGATGCGTTCACTCAGTTTCGGGTCTTGCAGCAGCGCCAGCGCCGCAGCCCGCTGGTCCTCGCTCAGTTCGGGAACCGGTGGGGGTTCGGTTTGTTCACTGACGCCGGCCTGTTGACACTGTTCCAGTACCAGCAACACCTGCCCCAGTGCCCGGCGCAGGTCACCTTCGGCCAGCCCGAGTTCGGTGGCGGCCAGCCGCGCATACCCGCCCCGGCTGCGGGCGCTCATCATGTCCACGCTGTCGGCAAACATCACGCCGCTGTCGGTATCAACGACCTGAACATTCACTTTCATCACCGCCGCCCCGGCTTTCACCTGTGACAGGCCCCGGATACCCCACTGTTGTGTGCCCAGCGTCAGGGATATCTCGCCGTTAGCGCCGGTTTCCCAGACCACATTCGGCATTGACGGCAACGCGGCTATACCGGCGGCTAATGTGCTGACTGTTTCCGGCACCGGAACCGGCTGATGTTCAGCCAGTGCGGCCCGCTCTGTTGCAGTGGTGGCCTGTACCTCTGCCGCTTCCTGCATCGGCACGGCACTGTCGAGCAACAACCCGAAGGCCCGTTCCGGCTCAGCGACCTGACACAGATAGCCGTTGGCATCCATGCCCTCGGGGAACACCACCCGGAACACGGTGATACCGACGGCGGTCAGTTCGGCGGCCAGTTTTACCGCCGCTTCATTGCCTGCCGGATCATTGTCGTAGGCGATCAAGACCTGCTTAACGCCATGCCGCCGAAACGCCTGCCGCATCTCATCGGTGAAGCCGTTCACCCCATAGGCGGCGGTGACATGGCGGTGACCGGCCACCCAGAACGACAGGGCGTCGATCAGGGATTCACAGAGGATGACCGTCCCTGAACTGATCAGCGCCGGCTCATTCCATATCCCGCCATGTGCGCCGGGAAGGTACAGATGCAGCGGCGTTCCTTTACGTAAACGGTCGGTGATTTTGCGCCCGTAGATCTCGCGGATCTGGCCGTTCGGGTCGATAACCGGTATCACCAGCGAACCGGTAAAGTGCTCGTGCCCGCTGTCGCGCATCAGCCCCACGGCCCGAAGACGGGCGCGGATCTGTGCGCCGGCCTGCACCGCCTTGATGGGCAGGCGATAGGCTAACGTGCGGTTGGCAAAGCCCAGTTTAAACTGGGCGACTAATTCCGGGTGGTTGAGCCGGCGTTTTTCCAGATAAGCCAGGGCTTCGGGGGCATTCAACAGCGTATGATGGTAGAACCCGACGACCCGACTGAGCAGCGCCTGCCGTCCGGCGTCATCATCGGCCAGCATGGCGGGTTCATCCGGTTTCACCAGCGGGGCCACCGAGGGGTTATCTCCCAGTATCCCGCGCAACTGTTCCACGGCCCGGCGCAGACTTAAGCCTTTGGTTTTCATTACCCAGTCCAGCACGGAGCAGCCGGCATCACAGCCAAAACAGTGATAAAGATTTTTTGCCGGTGAGATAACCATTGACGGGGTTTTCTCCTGATGGAACGGGCACAGCAGCACGTAATCTTTGCCGCGTTTAAAGAGCTGTCGCCCCTGTTGCTCCACCACGGCGACTAAGGAGACGGCGGCTTTCAGGTGCTGTAATTCTGCTTCCGGGATGCGTGCCATAAGTTTGTTCCTTTGAAACCTTGTCAAGACCACTAATATGTTTTATTATGGCACATATATATGTACTATCGTCAAGTGGATATTAATCAAGGGGGTAAAATCATGAGTCACTCGGTTTACTGGTGCTTATCTATGCCCTTATCTGAACGACTCATTGCTTTACGTAAGCAACGTAGCTTATCTCAGCAGGCGATGGCTGATGCTATTGGGATTCATGCTAATAGCTGGAAGAAGTACGAGACAGGGCAGGCTCAGCCTTCCCTCGATGTATTGAAGAAGATCGCGACTTCGCTGAATGTCAGCACGGACTTTTTGTTATTTGATGAACATGAACGTGTGCCAGTTGATGAACTGTCCTTGCAGTTTGAAGCCATCAGCCAGCTTCCTGATGATGAACAGAGTATTGTTCGTGAAGTGCTGGAGAGTTTAATTATCAAGTATCAGTCCCGACGTTGGGATTCAGCCAGACAGGCAGCGAAGAAGAAAGAAGAGTAACGAATAAAGCTAACGCGGATTGCCAGTGCGCCAACACTGACAACCCGCTCACCACAGCAACTAATAGGAGTAGTCACTATGGCTAAGGCGCATTCTAAAGCAGAAGCGGCAGTAAATAAAGCTGTGAAAACAGAACGTTATTACACGGTGGGCTATGTGCCGAACGGGAATAAGGTCAACAACGCCACACCGGCGATACATTTGAAGGGGCTGTGGCTGAGACAGGCGGGGTTTAATACTGGCGGCCAGATTACGGTGAAGGTGATGGATGGCTGTCTGGTTCTGATTCCTGACAGTGAAGCCACACAACACTATCAGCAGCAATACCAGCGGCAGCAAAGCCAACTTAATGAGATTAAGCTGCGGATGCGGGAGATGCTGGCTGAATACAACGCGGGCTAAGGGAGAGGATAAAATGAAAGTGGTGATTGAGCATTTGCAGGACATTCAGTTAACCCACATTGAAGCGCTGGCCTTGGCCCAACTGGTTAAACGACTGAACTGGGCGGAGATACGCGCCTGTGCCGTGAATGACGAGGAAGCGTATCAGATTAAGGATGCGATCTCTAAGCTCCAGTCCGCTCTGGCTTACCGTGGGTATTCACCAAGGTAGATCATAAGAAGACCGGAAGATATCGAAGGATCTTCCGGTTTTGATTCGAAATCATTATTGAGTTAAAACATCTAAATCAAAATGTTCTGGTTGGAAACCTCTGTTAACAACAAATTCAAAAAAATCCTCTTTTATTGATTCAATGCTTCCATCCCCTGATGAATCAAAAAAATATACTTCATTTTTATATTGAGTCTTCTCTTTTAAAAAACCGTAATAACCACCAGTTTCATCATCACTAAAAGCAATGAAACCTTGTGGCATTGAGACCATTTCATATTCTTTATTCTTAACAGGTAAATACCACTCACTATTAGGATTAAGAGAGTAAATATTCACGAATGCAAAATACCCGGCATTATAATTATTTGAAAAATAAATATATTCATCTGGTAAAGTTCCTCCTACAAGCAACTCTACTTGTTCTATATCCTCCTTACTTGCCAAATATTCATCTCCTGATAAAAACCAATTTGGTTTGATGCTTTTTACATAATTAACAACTCGTGAGAATTCATGTGTATTCATGTTAGTACCAAAATATTAATCGTAAATTAGATGAGGATATATTTGCTCTGCACCTTGTTCTCTTGCTCTATACCACCAATGTAATTTCCTATCCGCATCTCGCATGGCCGGTGTGACACCCTGATTAAATTTATTTGGATGTAATGCAGTATTGCCTCTATGAACGTTTGGTAAAACTTCATGGATGGCAGAGCCTGGCATTTGATGAGCATGATGTAGATCTGGCGAGCCTAAACCTTTAGGTGTTCTTCCATGCAATCCATTAAATATGTCTTGTTTACTCCAGTCTCCAGATATTCTGACGGGCTTATCATTCACTCCATAACCAAAACCCGTTTTTGTATTAGGTTTACTGAAATTAGATGATTCTCTGGCGGCTTTACTTGCTGCGATATTGTCCAGAACACGTTGTTTGATTACTGGGCATGTTGCCAGCCCCAGAGGATCAACCCATCCGGTGGGATTATGGACATACGAATACGGGTTCGGACCCCCATTTAGCCCTGTCTCTTGATCAGATCTCCAAATCAACTGATTTAGCCAGCAAATAGCCGTCTATCAGGGTTTGCAGCCGAAACCAACCTTCCCAAAGTCGTTCCCATCCGACTCGACCCGTGCGTTTGGAATCGTACCAGCCGGCCAGTTTTCCCAGATTGATGAAGGCCCAATGCAAGCTCGGGGCTTTTTTCGGCACACGGCATTTTTCTTGTTTTGACCACAGTAATTTCCACGCCAGGGGGCTTAATACTGTCTCACAGCTCTCTTTCTCTGCTTCTTCTTTGTTCAGACCCTTAAAACGCAGCTGGTGTATCCGTACCGCAATAAAGGCCAGCAGCACTATCATCCGCTCCAGATTATCTTTGCTTTGCATACGCAGCGCTTCTACCTGCGTGCCGCCCGTTTTCCACGCTTTGTGAAATTCTTCTATCAGCCAGCGGCGCTCGTAATAACTGAATATTTTATGGGCGTCTTCCTGACTGTTGACGGGTTCGGAGGTCAGAAGATGCCAGCAAAGCCCATCCTCCGGACCTTTTTCGTAGCAACCGACATAAAATATCCGCACCGCTTCACCGCTTTTTCCTTCGGGGATTTTCAACGTCACTTCGGCATAACGGATATCACAATGCGCGACACGCGCCTGACGCCCGCCTTTCTGTCTGATCTGAACTAATCGTTCTCCAGCACTCTGTAACTGGCTGATAAAGTCATAAAGTTTATCCTGACTTTCCTCAATACGCCGGTTTTGCATCGAACGGATGACGAAACGGTGTTTTTGGCTCGTTTTATAACGCAGATATTCAATGATATCGGCTTCACGGTCACAGACAGAAATCACGTTGGCCATCTGCTCCCCTAACCGGCTGTCGACGGCTTGTGAGGCCCGTTCCCACTTATAACTCTCTTTCCCTTCATAAGGGCGTGTGTCGCGTTGTCGGCTTTTGCCATAATCACTGACATCTCGACACCAGCGCTGTTGCTCTATCAACCCCACGACCTGTTGTTCTTCAGGCGCAAATAACAACACCGAGTGTACCTGCATGCCCCGGGATTTTTCCGTCGAGGTGGTATAGCCGAGTTCATCGGCGACCGACGCGTGGGAAAATGACAGGGTTGTCGTGTCTTCCAGCGCTAACAGGCAACGATAACGTTGAGCGTGAGCGACGGTGGCGGTAAATCCGGCTTCGGCGATGGCCTGAGGCGCAATGGCGGAATTTCGGGTCAGTCGGTAGGCCGCTTCAACATCGGCAGGAGAGTCAAGAGATTGCACGAGCGATTGTCCTATATGGTTAGCCAACGAACAGGCCACTTTCACCAGGCGGTTGGTACGGCGTTTATCACCTAATTCCGCATGTTGAAACGTGTCATTTGCCCATTGTTCAGCGCAGGTTGAAAACATAAAGATTACCTCAAGTCGTGTTTGTTATTGAGATCAATCTATGAGGAAAAAGTTCAATAACGAGGGGGCAGGTTAAAATATTTGTGTAGGAAAGACAGCATTTAGCCCGAGCGGGTCTTAGGGACTATCCCGACGCCATCATACAGTTTAGCGGACCTTTCCCCCTGATTTAGCAGCCTTTTTCTCCGCCGCTTTTTCCCACCCTGTTAAAGAACATGCCAACTGGCCCCGACGGGCACTTTCCCGATGTTAGCGCATTTTTTCCCCGACGTCAGCGCCGGGTTTCGCCCCGCTTTGCCTGCCGGAACCGGGTTTTATTGGGAACCCGTGGCGGCGGTGCAGCTTGTCTGCGCCGCTGACGCGGGTTGGCCGGGTGCGGGCTGGCGAAGCCCGCAGGTGAAGCTTTTCAGCGGGGAGCCCCCGCTCGCGGGGGCGGACGGGGCGGAGATGGCGAGTACGGGAACGAGCGAGGAGCCTGCGACTGCGAGCCGGACGCAGCCAGTGCAGCAGGGTTGGGCGGGGGCCATAAATTGCGCCAGCTTGCTGGCCTGCCTTCAGGGCGGTTGACCTTGACGGACTGACCGACAACGGTTTAAGGCGGATTTTCGCCCCGGAGCCGCCACGGACGGCGGCGACTGCGGCGGCCGGTTTTGGCTCTGGGGCTGACAGCAGCGGGTGAGCGGGCGAACCCGGTGCGCCACACTGCTCTGAGAAGCTCAACCCGGCGGCCAGCCGCGCACCGGGGCCAAGGTAACCGCGCAGCGCCCATGGGTGGGCGGTGCCGACATAATGTTTGTTATGCGAGGTGGGCCGTTCAGGCCCATTTTGCATAATGCCACATTATGTTGAATGGCGGCTGACCGGCAACGAGAGTTGCAGAGGAAGACGAGGCTTAATGCCGGGCGGCCGTCATTTACCGCCGGCACTCAGCAGGTGGGCAGGCAGTCTGTGCGCAGGGATGCGCGCAGTCTGCCTTTCACTGCACCCCACACGCTCACAGGGAACCGGCTAACATCAAAGACTGTCCGGCAACACAGGGCGTTCAGTCCAACTTCGGGTTGGCCGGCTTATCACTCTCCGCCTGCGGGTTGTCTGACGGTGTTTTCTGTTCGGGCTTCCGTTCTGCCGGGTGCGTCTGCTCATGCACTTTCTTTAAGTGACCGATTGCCACCCGTGTATAGATTTGCGTGGTTTCCAGACTCGCATGCCCTAATATCGCCTGGATATGTCGGGTATCGGCCCCGTTGTCCAGCATTTGCGTGGCCATTGAATGTCGGAACAGGTGACAGGCCCCGGCTTTCTCCAGTTGCGCTTTTTGGCGAATACTGGCGCCCGTCAGTTGGGTGAGTCTGTCGCGTGACATCTGCCGGCCATTGAGGGTGATAAACAGGTGGCCGCTGTCATGGCGGTGGGCCAGTCGCGGCCGCACGCTGTCAAGGTAGCGTTGTAACCAGTGCAGGGCCTGTTCCCCGATGGGCACCACCCGGTCTTTACGGCCTTTGCCCTGTCTCACCAGCAGTACGCCGCGCCCGAAGTCGATGTCGCTTAACCGCAGATTGGACAGTTCCATCCGCCGGATACCGCTGCTCCACAGCACTTCGAGGATGGCCCGGTTTCTTAAGCCGGTCGGCCTGTTGATATCAATGGCCTGTAATACCGTCTGTGTTTCGTCCTCGCTTAGCACCTGAGCAGGCAGGCGTTTGTCTCTTCGGGGCAACACCAGTTCCTCGGCCGGGTTATACAGGATGTATTGGCGTTGTCGCAGCCAGCGGAACCAGACTCTGAGGTCACTCAGCCGTTTTGACTGTGTGCTCACGGCCAGCGTGTTGCCGTCGGCTTTACGATAGGCTCTCAGCCAGGACTGATAACTTTCCAGTAACGGCGGGCTGACTTGCGGGGCGGACATGACCCCCCGGGCCTCACACCAGTTAACGAACGGCAACAGCCGTTCCTGATAGCCGGTCAGCGTCCAGACGCTGTAGTGTCTGGCGGTCAGGCAATCCAGATAGGCTTTAAGCTGCTGGCGTAATGTGGTGAGATGAGCGGGGCGTGTAGAAGCGATGGTCTGAGTCATGACGGGGTTTCCTGTAAGGTACATGGATTGTTGTTATGGGGTAATCATTGACTACGATACGATGCGGTTTTTCTTTATTGCCTGCCGGAACAGTGCTTTTTCCTTTACCCCGACCGGTTTAGCGTCGGGGCCTTGTATAGCCTGCATTTGGGTGGATTTATACTGCCCGACCAGCCCACGACCTGCACCCGACAGGCGTGCGACCGTCTGAGTGATAACCCCGACCGGATGGAATCATACGCCGACTTTTAGGGCGCTATCAGGCCGCACAGGTGCGCCGTGTCGTTATCTTCACCGTCGAACAGCAGTTCATAGACGAACGTCAGTCCGCGACGGTGCAACAGCAGGTATTCCATTTCGACCAGCCGTGACAGATGGATTTTTAGCTGGGTATCGCCCCATTGGATGGCGTCACGCAACAGTTTGCGGGTGAACAGCCACTCATGGCGCGGCTGCCCGCTGGCTTTTACCCAGGCTTGTATCAGCAGCAACAGTTTCCGGGTCTGGGGCGGCATCTCATCCAGTGTGCGGCCTAATATCTCGTGGGCCAGCCGGTTTGCTAAGCTAATATCGTCTTTAGTCACCTCGATATATTCAAGCCGTTTGCCCCGATGTTCCGCGGTCTTCACCTCGCGCTGGTGCTGATGCAGCAGGGCGATACTTTGTATCAGGGTGAGATATTTCATGTGGTCGCGTCGGGTGCGGGTTTTATCGCTCATGAACGTTAACTGTGAGGCATAAGGGTTAACCACATTCAGCGGGCGCAACAGCCGCTGGGCGTTTTGATGCAGGTCGGTGATATACGCCTTTTCATTCTCGGCCAGTAAGCCTGCCAGCGTCTGTTTATGGCGCTGTAAGGCGTGGATAGCTTCGGTCTGTTCCCGGGATTCGTTCACGGTTAGCACCAGACAGCGGTTTAGCAGCTCTTCATCGACATCTATTGCGGTGGTGGTGAGCATCAGCATCACCGGCCCTTTCACCGTGTACTGTTTGGTCACCAGATTCCCGCTGGCGTCATCTTTACCGGTGCTGGCAATGGTCAGTTCGCCATCACTTTGTAACAGCTTAAGCGCATAGGCGGCCTGCCGCACCCCTTCTTCTTCGGCTATCGCGAGTATCTTGTGTTGGAGATTGGTTTCCCCCAGATAGAACAGACTCTGGCCGGTCATGGCGCTGTATTGCAGG
Source organism: Photorhabdus thracensis (assembly GCF_001010285.1). Lineage (GTDB taxonomy): Bacteria > Pseudomonadota > Gammaproteobacteria > Enterobacterales > Enterobacteriaceae > Photorhabdus > Photorhabdus temperata. The sequence continues at coordinate 2,315,263 of NZ_CP011104.1, forward strand.
CGTTCCTCTGCCGGTATCAGATTGAGGACGGCATCCATCAGTGAGCTTTTTCCGGCTGCGCTGCTGCTTTGTATCAGCACGGCCAGCGGACGGTCCAGTTTGCGGCTGACGGCGGCTAAGTAACCGGCCAGCAGGTTAGTGCTTTCCCCCACCACGCCACAGGCGGCTAAATCAGCGGTGATTCGCTCACTCAGTTGCGGGTCTTGCAGCAGCGCCAGCGCCGCTGCCCGTTGGGCTTCACTGAGTTCAGGTTGAGATTGAGTGGCTGTCTGTTCACCGGCACGGGCCTGTTGACACTGTTCCAGTACCAGCAACACCTGTCCCAGCGCCCGGCGCAGGTCACCTTCGGCCAGCCCGAGTTCGGTGGCCGCCAGCCGCGCATACCCGCCCCGGCTGCGGGCGTTCATCATGTCCACGCTGTCGGCGAACATCACGCCGCTGTCGGTATCAATCACCTGCGCATTGACTTTCATGACTGCTGCCCCGGCTCTGACCTGAGCCAGCCCGCGAACACACCAGCGCAGCGGGCCCAGTGAGATGATAATTTCGCCGTTTGGCCCGGTCTCCCAGACGACTCCGGGCAAAGACAGCGGTTTTGTTGCCCGCTCAGCGGCTAAAGCAACAGGGGGTTCCGTTGCCGGGGACGGCGGCGCTGCCGGTGCGACCGGTGCTTCGGTATCGGTTTCCTGCGCCGGGTCATACATCGGCACCGCGCCATCCAGCAATAACCCGAATGCCGGTTCGGGCTCGGCGACCTGACACAGATAGCCGTTGGCATCCATGCCCTCGGGGAACACCACCCGGAACACGGTAATGCCGGTGGCGGTCAGGTCTGCGGCCAGTTTCACCGCCGCCTCATTGCCGGCGGGGTCATTATCGAAGGCAATCAGCACCTGCCTGACCTGATGCCGTTGCAGTGCCTGCCAGTGGTCGGGGGTAAAGCCATTGACGCCGTAGGCAGCGGTCACGTTACGGTATCCCGCCACCCAGAACGACATGGCATCGATTAATGATTCACACAGGATAAGCGATTTGGACGCTATCATGGCGGCTTCATTCCACACGCCGCGGTGCTCGCCGGGCAGGTAGAGATGTTTCGGGGTACCCGCCCGCAGGCGCTGGATGATTTTCCGGCCATAGATTTCCTGTACCTGCCCGTGGTTGTCGAGTACCGGTATCACGAGCGAGCCGCTAAAGTGTTCGTGACCTGACGCTCGCATCAGGCCCACCGCTTGCAACCGGGCCCGGATAGCGGCCCCGGTTTTCAGTTGTTTCTCCGGCAGCCGGTAAGCCAGAGTTCGGTTGGCAAAGCCGGGCTTAAAACCGGCGACTAATTCGGGATGATGTAACCGGCGTTTTTCCAGATAGGCCACGGCTTCCGTGGCGTTCAGCAGCGTATGATGGTAAAACTCCACCACCCGGCTGAGCAGCGCCTGCCGTCCGGCTTCGTCTTCGGCCAGTACGGTGGGTTCATTCGGCTGAACCAGCGGCGCGACAGCCGGATTATTCCCCAGCGTGCCGCGCAGGTGCTCTGCCGCCCGCCGCAGGCTCAGGCGTTCGGTTTTCATCACCCAGTCCAGCACTGAACCGCCAGTGTTGCAGCCAAAACAGTGATAGAGGTTTTTTTCCGGGCTGAGGACCATTGACGGGGTTTTCTCCTCATGGAACGGGCACAGCAGCACGTAATCTTTGCCGCGTTTAATCAGCTTGTGGCCCTGTTGTTCCGCCACGGCCACTAAGGAGACGGCTGTTTTCAGGTGCTGCAATTCTGCTTCCGGGATGCGTGCCATAAAAATGTTCCTTTTAAAACCTTGTCAATGCTCTATATAGATACTATTATATGTCCTATAAAGGTTATTTAGTCAAGTCTATTCGGAACAGGGGGAGATAATGGAAGCCATCACGACTGATAAAGGAACATTCTGGATGAGCTTTTCTGCCCGTTTTCTGCAACTGCGTAAGCAACAAGGACTGACTCAGCCCCAGATGGCTGACAAGGTGGGGATACATCTGACACAAGTTCGTCGCTATGAATCTGGTGAGGCTCAACCCTCTTTAGACATTCTTAAACGTATTGCTGTTACGTTTAATGTTTCGGCTGACTGGCTGATATTTGAGGAGGGCGAGCGGGAGCCGCAGGACGAACTTAAGCTCAAGTTTGAGGCGGTTAAACAGATGGATGAGGAAGAACGACGCTCTGTGACCTCAGTTTTGGATGCCATGATTTTAAAACATCAGGCAAAGCGGTTACTGAGCTGACTTGATTTAACGCGGCGCTGAGGTGCTACAACACCCCGGTGCCGCTCACCACAAGCAACTAATAAGGGTAGTTAATTATGGCTAAGGCGCATTCTAAAGCAGAAGCGGCGATAAATAAAGCTGTGAAAACAGAACGTTATTACACGGTGGGCTATGTGCCGAACGGGAACAGGGTTAGCAACGCCACCCCGGCGATACATCTGAAGGGGCAGTGGCTGAGACAGGCGGGATTTAATACTGGCGGCCAGATTACGGTGAAGGTGATGGACGGTTGTCTGGTGCTGATTCCAGAGAGTGAAGCCACGCAACAACAGCATCAGCAGTACCAGCGGCAACAGGCCCAACTGCGGGAGATTAAGCAGCAGATGCAGGCGCTGATAACCGGTTTTGCGGGTTAAGGGGAGAACATGAGATGACGATAGCGATTGAACATTTACAGGACATTCAGTTAACCCACCTTGAAGCGCTGGCCTTAGCCCAACTGGTTAAGCGGCTGAGCTGGGCGGAGATACGCGCCTGTGCCGTGAATGACGAGGAGGCGTATCAGATTAAGGATGCGATCTCTAAGCTCCAATCTGCTCTAGCGTACAGTGGGTATACCCCAAGATAGATCATAAATAAGGCCGGAAGATCACGGGGATCTTTCCGGCTTTACCAATTTTTATTTCTAATAGTATTAGTAAACTATTAGATTTCCATTAGGCCATTCCCCATCCCAGCCACAAGGGAGGTGACCACTTTCATATACTTCAATTAACTTTTCAAAGAATAGAGGTTTTTTCAATTTATCCTTATATGTGTCTTCTATTAAGTAATGGACGATATCCCAACTAACGCATTGAGATAAAATTAAAGTATCAAATCCATCTATATCGGGAATCTTTTTAACTACTTCTTTCTCAAGGAAATTTTTGGCATCTTTAGCTATATTGTTCCAATTTTGGAATACAATTGAATGATTTATTGCTAAAAAGCCAGATATATCATTGGCTGCTTCTAGTGTTACATCTTCCCATTCTGGAGCAGAAATATATTGATTTGCATCACTCGAACTTTTTACCATCTTAATGCCGGGTATATTTAATTGATTTCCTACATTAGAAAACCAATCTATAGACAAAAGCCTGTTTATTGAATGACTAGATATTTTCATGGTTTCACCTGATTTATTCTCCCTGGTATTCTAGGCACTTTCATACCACCAAGAGCACCATGCTGAATCCTATTTTGTATACTATACCTGATAGCTTGATTTACTTGACTAGCAGATAATCCTGCCGATTCTAAAGAATGTTTGACAGCTTGAGTATATTGAATGTTAGTTGGTCGTTGCCCAGTAAACTCGCCACCTCTTCTATACTTATTCCAGAACTGCTCTAGAGATTTATGAGCCTCATAATGAGGAGTGCCGGGTTGCGTAAAAGCATTACCTTTTAACTTAATTGCAGCACCACTATTGGTTGGAATTACCCCCCTATAAGCGGCATCTTGGTTTAAGTGATGAGATTGCCCTGGTTGAGGATCTTTTTTCAAGCTGCCATGAGGACCTAAGGCAGGATCACCAGATGGAAACTCACATTTCTTTGACGATAGCCCTAACGGATCGATCCAACCCGTCGGATTATGCGCGTAACTGTAAGGATTTACTCCTCCTGCTAACCCCAAAGGATCGGTGCTGAGGTAACAACCCCCTTCCGGTAAATAATACCTGAACCGGTTATAGAATAAACCACTTTCCTCATCAAACAGTTGCCCCGCGAACCGCAGGCCCGGATCCAGCGGCATGGCTTCCGGCAGCGCCAGGTTCAGCCCGTACAGCGACTGTTTCGGCTGCCGCCACACCCGCTTGCCGGCCGGGTCAAACAGCGCCAGCGGCTCACCGGTCGGCGCACTCACCGCATACTGCGTCTCAATCGCCCCCACCACCAGGTCCACCCGGTTGTCCAGATTGAGGGTAAACTGCTGCGTCTGCTGGGCCATCAGCTCCCAGCCGTCAAACACCAGATGGCGGATTATTTTCAGCCGCCCGTGCTGATATTCGCGGATTTCCGCCGGCACGTCGCCGTCCCACAGGTCTGGCGTATCCCGGCATCATCATACTGACGGGTGGACTTTTCCCCCTGATTTAACAGCTTTTTTTCTGCTGCTTTTTCCTGGTTTGTTAAAGTGCATTCCAACTCGCCCCGACGGGCACCTGGCCGATGTTAGCGTATTTTTTCCCCGACGTCAGCGCCGGGTTTTGGCCCGTTTTTCCTGCCATAACCGGGTTTTATCGGGAACCCGTGGCGGCGGGGCAGCTTGTCTGCGCCGCTGACGCGGGTTGGCCGGGTGCGGGCCGGCGAGGCCCGCAGGTGACGCTGTTCAGCAGGGAAGCCCCTGGGGGCTGCACGGGGCGGAGATGGCGAGCACGGGGACGAGCAACGAAGCGCAGCGCAGTGCGAGCCGCGCGCAGCCAGTGCAGCGGGGTTGGGGCGGGGGCAATAAACCGCGGCCAGCTTGCTGGCCTGCCTTCCGGGCTGTTGACCTTAACGGACTGACTGACAACGGTTTAAGGCAGATTTTCGCCCCGGAGCCGCCAGGGAGGGCGGCGACTGCGGCGGTGGGTTTTGGCACCGCGGCTGACAGCAGCGGGCGCAGCCCGGTGCGCCTCTGGGGCTGAGAAGCTCAACCCGGCGGCCAGCCGCTCACCGTTGTTGAGGTGGCCGCGCAGCGCCCTGCGGTGGGCGGCGCCGACATAATGTGCCGTTAAGCGTTGTGGGCCGTGCAGGCCCATTTCGCTTAATGCCACATTATGTTGAATGGCGGCTGACCGGCAACGAGAGTTGCAGAGGAAGACGAGGCTTAATGCCGGGCGGCCGTCATTTACCGCCGGCACTCAGCAGGTGGGCAGGCAGTCTGTGCGCAGGGATGCGCGCAGTCTGCCTTTCACTGCACCCCACACGCTCACAGGGAACCGGCTAACATCAAAGACTGTCCGGCAACACAGGGCGTTCAGTCCAACTTCGGGTTGGCCGGCTTATCACTCTCCGCCTGCGGGTTGTCTGACGGTGTTTTCTGTTCGGGCTTCCGTTCTGCCGGGTGCGTCTGCTCATGCACTTTCTTTAAGTGACCGATTGCCACCCGTGTATAGATTTGCGTGGTTTCCAGACTCGCATGCCCTAATATCGCCTGGATATGTCGGGTATCGGCCCCGTTGTCCAGCATTTGCGTGGCCATTGAATGTCGGAACAGGTGACAGGCCCCGGCTTTCTCCAGTTGCGCTTTTTGGCGAATACTGGCGCCCGTCAGTTGGGTGAGTCTGTCGCGTGACATCTGCCGGCCATTGAGGGTGATAAACAGGTGGCCGCTGTCATGGCGGTGGGCCAGTCGCGGCCGCACGCTGTCAAGGTAGCGTTGTAACCAGTGCAGGGCCTGTTCCCCGATGGGCACCACCCGGTCTTTACGGCCTTTGCCCTGTCTCACCAGCAGTACGCCGCGCCCGAAGTCGATGTCGCTTAACCGCAGATTGGACAGTTCCATCCGCCGGATACCGCTGCTCCACAGCACTTCGAGGATGGCCCGGTTTCTTAAGCCGGTCGGCCTGTTGATATCAATGGCCTGTAATACCGTCTGTGTTTCGTCCTCGCTTAGCACCTGAGCAGGCAGGCGTTTGTCTCTTCGGGGCAACACCAGTTCCTCGGCCGGGTTATACAGGATGTATTGGCGTTGTCGCAGCCAGCGGAACCAGACTCTGAGGTCACTCAGCCGTTTTGACTGTGTGCTCACGGCCAGCGTGTTGCCGTCGGCTTTACGATAGGCTCTCAGCCAGGACTGATAACTTTCCAGTAACGGCGGGCTGACTTGCGGGGCGGACATGACCCCCCGGGCCTCACACCAGTTAACGAACGGCAACAGCCGTTCCTGATAGCCGGTCAGCGTCCAGACGCTGTAGTGTCTGGCGGTCAGGCAATCCAGATAGGCTTTAAGCTGCTGGCGTAATGTGGTGAGATGAGCGGGGCGTGTAGAAGCGATGGTCTGAGTCATGACGGGGTTTCCTGTAAGGTACATGGATTGTTGTTATGGGGTAATCATTGACTACGATACGATGCGGTTTTTCTTTATTGCCTGCCGGAACAGTGCTTTTTCCTTTACCCCGACCGGTTTAGCGTCGGGGCCTTGTATAGCCTGCATTTGGGTGGATTTATACTGCCCGACCAGCCCACGACCTGCACCCGACAGGCGTGCGACCGTCTGAGTGATAACCCCGACCGGATGGAATCATACGCCGACTTTTAGGGCGCTATCAGGCCGCACAGGTGCGCCGTGTCGTTATCTTCACCGTCGAACAGCAGTTCATAGACGAACGTCAGTCCGCGACGGTGCAACAGCAGGTATTCCATTTCGACCAGCCGTGACAGATGGATTTTTAGCTGGGTATCGCCCCATTGGATGGCGTCACGCAACAGTTTGCGGGTGAACAGCCACTCATGGCGCGGCTGCCCGCTGGCTTTTACCCAGGCTTGTATCAGCAGCAACAGTTTCCGGGTCTGGGGCGGCATCTCATCCAGTGTGCGGCCTAATATCTCGTGGGCCAGCCGGTTTGCTAAGCTAATATCGTCTTTAGTCACCTCGATATATTCAAGCCGTTTGCCCCGATGTTCCGCGGTCTTCACCTCGCGCTGGTGCTGATGCAGCAGGGCGATACTTTGTATCAGGGTGAGATATTTCATGTGGTCGCGTCGGGTGCGGGTTTTATCGCTCATGAACGTTAACTGTGAGGCATAAGGGTTAACCACATTCAGCGGGCGCAACAGCCGCTGGGCGTTTTGATGCAGGTCGGTGATATACGCCTTTTCATTCTCGGCCAGTAAGCCTGCCAGCGTCTGTTTATGGCGCTGTAAGGCGTGGATAGCTTCGGTCTGTTCCCGGGATTCGTTCACGGTTAGCACCAGACAGCGGTTTAGCAGCTCTTCATCGACATCTATTGCGGTGGTGGTGAGCATCAGCATCACCGGCCCTTTCACCGTGTACTGTTTGGTCACCAGATTCCCGCTGGCGTCATCTTTACCGGTGCTGGCAATGGTCAGTTCGCCATCACTTTGTAACAGCTTAAGCGCATAGGCGGCCTGCCGCACCCCTTCTTCTTCGGCTATCGCGAGTATCTTGTGTTGGAGATTGGTTTCCCCCAGATAGAACAGACTCTGGCCGGTCATGGCGCTGTATTGCAGGCGTTCCTCTGCCGGTATCAGATTGAGGACGGCATCCATCAGTGAGCTTTTTCCGGCTGCGCTGCTGCTTTGTATCAGCACGGCCAGCGGACGGTCCAGTTTGCGGCTGACGGCGGCTAAGTAACCGGCCAGCAGGTTAGTGCTTTCCCCCACCACGCCACAGGCGGCTAAATCAGCGGTGATTCGCTCACTCAGTTGCGGGTCTTGCAGCAGCGCCAGCGCCGCTGCCCGTTGGGCTTCACTGAGTTCAGGTTGAGATTGAGTGGCTGTCTGTTCACCGGCACGGGCCTGTTGACACTGTTCCAGTACCAGCAACACCTGTCCCAGCGCCCGGCGCAGGTCACCTTCGGCCAGCCCGAGTTCGGTGGCCGCCAGCCGCGCATACCCGCCCCGGCTGCGGGCGTTCATCATGTCCACGCTGTCGGCGAACATCACGCCGCTGTCGGTATCAATCACCTGCGCATTGACTTTCATGACTGCTGCCCCGGCTCTGACCTGAGCCAGCCCGCGAACACACCAGCGCAGCGGGCCCAGTGAGATGATAATTTCGCCGTTTGGCCCGGTCTCCCAGACGACTCCGGGCAAAGACAGCGGTTTTGTTGCCCGCTCAGCGGCTAAAGCAACAGGGGGTTCCGTTGCCGGGGACGGCGGCGCTGCCGGTGCGACCGGTGCTTCGGTATCGGTTTCCTGCGCCGGGTCATACATCGGCACCGCGCCATCCAGCAATAACCCGAATGCCGGTTCGGGCTCGGCGACCTGACACAGATAGCCGTTGGCATCCATGCCCTCGGGGAACACCACCCGGAACACGGTAATGCCGGTGGCGGTCAGGTCTGCGGCCAGTTTCACCGCCGCCTCATTGCCGGCGGGGTCATTATCGAAGGCAATCAGCACCTGCCTGACCTGATGCCGTTGCAGTGCCTGCCAGTGGTCGGGGGTAAAGCCATTGACGCCGTAGGCAGCGGTCACGTTACGGTATCCCGCCACCCAGAACGACATGGCATCGATTAATGATTCACACAGGATAAGCGATTTGGACGCTATCATGGCGGCTTCATTCCACACGCCGCGGTGCTCGCCGGGCAGGTAGAGATGTTTCGGGGTACCCGCCCGCAGGCGCTGGATGATTTTCCGGCCATAGATTTCCTGTACCTGCCCGTGGTTGTCGAGTACCGGTATCACGAGCGAGCCGCTAAAGTGTTCGTGACCTGACGCTCGCATCAGGCCCACCGCTTGCAACCGGGCCCGGATAGCGGCCCCGGTTTTCAGTTGTTTCTCCGGCAGCCGGTAAGCCAGAGTTCGGTTGGCAAAGCCGGGCTTAAAACCGGCGACTAATTCGGGATGATGTAACCGGCGTTTTTCCAGATAGGCCACGGCTTCCGTGGCGTTCAGCAGCGTATGATGGTAAAACTCCACCACCCGGCTGAGCAGCGCCTGCCGTCCGGCTTCGTCTTCGGCCAGTACGGTGGGTTCATTCGGCTGAACCAGCGGCGCGACAGCCGGATTATTCCCCAGCGTGCCGCGCAGGTGCTCTGCCGCCCGCCGCAGGCTCAGGCGTTCGGTTTTCATCACCCAGTCCAGCACTGAACCGCCAGTGTTGCAGCCAAAACAGTGATAGAGGTTTTTTTCCGGGCTGAGGACCATTGACGGGGTTTTCTCCTCATGGAACGGGCACAGCAGCACGTAATCTTTGCCGCGTTTAATCAGCTTGTGGCCCTGTTGTTCCGCCACGGCCACTAAGGAGACGGCTGTTTTCAGGTGCTGCAATTCTGCTTCCGGGATGCGTGCCATAAAAATGTTCCTTTTAAAACCTTGTCAATGCTCTATATAGATACTATTATATGTCCTATAAAGGTTATTTAGTCAAGTCTATTCGGAACAGGGGGAGATAATGGAAGCCATCACGACTGATAAAGGAACATTCTGGATGAGCTTTTCTGCCCGTTTTCTGCAACTGCGTAAGCAACAAGGACTGACTCAGCCCCAGATGGCTGACAAGGTGGGGATACATCTGACACAAGTTCGTCGCTATGAATCTGGTGAGGCTCAACCCTCTTTAGACATTCTTAAACGTATTGCTGTTACGTTTAATGTTTCGGCTGACTGGCTGATATTTGAGGAGGGCGAGCGGGAGCCGCAGGACGAACTTAAGCTCAAGTTTGAGGCGGTTAAACAGATGGATGAGGAAGAACGACGCTCTGTGACCTCAGTTTTGGATGCCATGATTTTAAAACATCAGGCAAAGCGGTTACTGAGCTGACTTGATTTAACGCGGCGCTGAGGTGCTACAACACCCCGGTGCCGCTCACCACAAGCAACTAATAAGGGTAGTTAATTATGGCTAAGGCGCATTCTAAAGCAGAAGCGGCGATAAATAAAGCTGTGAAAACAGAACGTTATTACACGGTGGGCTATGTGCCGAACGGGAACAGGGTTAGCAACGCCACCCCGGCGATACATCTGAAGGGGCAGTGGCTGAGACAGGCGGGATTTAATACTGGCGGCCAGATTACGGTGAAGGTGATGGACGGTTGTCTGGTGCTGATTCCAGAGAGTGAAGCCACGCAACAACAGCATCAGCAGTACCAGCGGCAACAGGCCCAACTGCGGGAGATTAAGCAGCAGATGCAGGCGCTGATAACCGGTTTTGCGGGTTAAGGGGAGAACATGAGATGACGATAGCGATTGAACATTTACAGGACATTCAGTTAACCCACCTTGAAGCGCTGGCCTTAGCCCAACTGGTTAAGCGGCTGAGCTGGGCGGAGATACGCGCCTGTGCCGTGAATGACGAGGAGGCGTATCAGATTAAGGATGCGATCTCTAAGCTCCAATCTGCTCTAGCGTACAGTGGGTATACCCCAAGATAGATCATAAATAAGGCCGGAAGATCACGGGGATCTTTCCGGCTTTACCAATTTTTATTTCTAATAGTATTAGTAAACTATTAGATTTCCATTAGGCCATTCCCCATCCCAGCCACAAGGGAGGTGACCACTTTCATATACTTCAATTAACTTTTCAAAGAATAGAGGTTTTTTCAATTTATCCTTATATGTGTCTTCTATTAAGTAATGGACGATATCCCAACTAACGCATTGAGATAAAATTAAAGTATCAAATCCATCTATATCGGGAATCTTTTTAACTACTTCTTTCTCAAGGAAATTTTTGGCATCTTTAGCTATATTGTTCCAATTTTGGAATACAATTGAATGATTTATTGCTAAAAAGCCAGATATATCATTGGCTGCTTCTAGTGTTACATCTTCCCATTCTGGAGCAGAAATATATTGATTTGCATCACTCGAACTTTTTACCATCTTAATGCCGGGTATATTTAATTGATTTCCTACATTAGAAAACCAATCTATAGACAAAAGCCTGTTTATTGAATGACTAGATATTTTCATGGTTTCACCTGATTTATTCTCCCTGGTATTCTAGGCACTTTCATACCACCAAGAGCACCATGCTGAATCCTATTTTGTATACTATACCTGATAGCTTGATTTACTTGACTAGCAGATAATCCTGCCGATTCTAAAGAATGTTTGACAGCTTGAGTATATTGAATGTTAGTTGGTCGTTGCCCAGTAAACTCGCCACCTCTTCTATACTTATTCCAGAACTGCTCTAGAGATTTATGAGCCTCATAATGAGGAGTGCCGGGTTGCGTAAAAGCATTACCTTTTAACTTAATTGCAGCACCACTATTGGTTGGAATTACCCCCCTATAAGCGGCATCTTGGTTTAAGTGATGAGATTGCCCTGGTTGAGGATCTTTTTTCAAGCTGCCATGAGGACCTAAGGCAGGATCACCAGATGGAAACTCACATTTCTTTGACGATAGCCCTAACGGATCGATCCAACCCGTCGGATTATGCGCGTAACTGTAAGGATTTACTCCTCCTGCTAACCCCAAAGGATCGGTGCTGAGGTAACAACCCCCTTCCGGTAAATAATACCTGAACCGGTTATAGAATAAACCACTTTCCTCATCAAACAGTTGCCCCGCGAACCGCAGGCCCGGATCCAGCGGCATGGCTTCCGGCAGCGCCAGGTTCAGCCCGTACAGCGACTGTTTCGGCTGCCGCCACACCCGCTTGCCGGCCGGGTCAAACAGCGCCAGCGGCTCACCGGTCGGCGCACTCACCGCATACTGCGTCTCAATCGCCCCCACCACCAGGTCCACCCGGTTGTCCAGATTGAGGGTAAACTGCTGCGTCTGCTGGGCCATCAGCTCCCAGCCGTCAAACACCAGATGGCGGATTATTTTCAGCCGCCCGTGCTGATATTCGCGGATTTCCGCCGGCACGTCGCCGTCCCACAGATACGTGGTCAGCTTACCGGTCTGGATACAGCGCTTTTCGGTGCGCCGCCCAAAAGCATCATAACGATATTCCCACCGGTGGCCGTCCGGAGTGATAAGGCCGGTCAGCTGGTTCTGGCTGTTCCAGCGGTATTTCGTCAGCGCCAGCCGGTGGCCTTCGGCTAAGAACTGTTTCTCTTTCAGGCGACCGGCCAGGTCGTAAACAAACCGGTGTGAACCCACCCAGTTCAGGCGGTGACCCGCCTGGTAGAGGGTTTCCCCCATAATCTCCTGCACCCCGTCGAACCGCCGGGCGGGGTAACCCGTTGCATCATATTGATAATGCTCGCGCAGGTTCTGCCCGTCACTGACCGAGACCACCTGGCCGTTGCCGTTAAGGCGGTAGCGCAGCTGCTGCCCGTCATCACTGGCCGCGGTCAGGTTCAGCGCGGCATCATAGTCATACTGGCGCGCCAGGCGGGCATAGGCCGGTTCGCTCATCTCCGCCAGTTCAGCCGGCCGGAAAAGGTGGGGGTTGCAGCCCGCCCGCTGTGCCGTCAGTAACCCCATCAGGTTATACTGCTGGCGCACAATGAAGCCGCTGTCGGTGTAACGACCGGTGTCCCGTCCCGCCTCATCCCGCGCCACTGTCAGGGGCGGCTGGTTGTCTAAGGTCAGCCCGGTCAGTTCCCCGGCCCGGTTAACCTGTATCCGGCTTTGCCAGTGTCCGGGCTGGGTTTGTCCGGCAAATCGTGACGGCCCGGCTGCCGGTGCGGTTTCTCCGGTGAACAGCTGCCGTTCGACGGTGCGGTTATCCGGGTAGTGACGCTGAATTTCCCCGTGCGGCTGGATTTCCCGCACTATCCGGTCCTGGTCGTCGTATTCAAACTGTAAGGTGCTGTCCGGGGCGTCAACCCGCCGCAGCCGTCCGGCGATATCATACTGGTAACGGGTGGTGCCCTCCGGGGTATGCAGGGCGGTGAGGCGCTGTGCCGCGTCATAGTCATAACGGGTGACGGTCTCTTCCCCGTCCCGCTTTTCAATGCAGTTCCCCGACAGGTCATAACGGTAGTGCCAGCGGGTGCCGGCGTAATCCTGCTCGGTGATAACCCGGCCCTCCGCATCCAGCGTGTAACTGTAGGTTTCCCCCATCGGGTTAATCACCTGCGTCAGTTGCAGGGTATCGGCATCATAGCGGTACTGCCAGCGATGGCCTTCGCCGTCCCGGCGGGCCACCGGCAGGTCAAACGGGCCGTATTCCACCTGCCAGGCCACCCCGCGCGCATCGGTCCAGCGGGTCAGGTTGCCGTGACGGTCATGGTCAAAATGTTCCGGGTGGTTGTCGGGCCGGTCGCTGACGGCCACCCGGTGATGCCGGTCGTAACGCCAGCGCCACAGTGCCCCGGCGGCGGTCAGGCTGCGCAGCCGGTCCTGGCTGTCATAGCCCAGGCTGACGGTGCGGTTCTCTTCATCAAACAGCCTGACCAGTCGCTGCCGGGTATCATATTCCCGGGTGCGGCGGTTGCCGTCCGTGTCTTCTTCCACGGTCACCAGCCCGAAGGCATTGCGGGTCAGGGTGGTTTTCCGGCCATCCGGGGCAATAAATCCGGCGGGCTGGCCCTGTTCATCATACAGTGGCAGCCAGGTCCGGTGCAGCGGGTCGGTCATGCCGGTCAGGCGCAGGTCGGTATCATAGCTGTATTGCCAGCGGGCGCCGGTTGCATCGGTGAAGGATGTCACCCGGCCGGTCTCGGCCAGGTAGGTCAGGGTCAGGGTTTCCCCCTGCGGTAATACCTGTTGGACCAGATTACCCCAGTCATCATAGTCATAGCGGGTCACACTGCCGCCGGGCGTGTGGATTTCCGTGACCTGCTGCTGGTCGTTGTAATGCCAGACGGTGGTGTGCCCCTGCGGGGTCGTGGCGCGGGTGAGGCCGGGGGCGTAGTCCAGGTGGACCGGGTAGAAGCCGCCGGCGCCCACGCTGTCGGTACAGCGCCCCTGTTTATCATAACGGTAATCCACCCAGGTCTGGTCACCGTCAGACCAGCGGCTTATCAGGCCCTGGGCGTTATATTCATAGTACAGGTGAAAATGCTGGGTGCTGTCGGCTTCGGCCAGCCGGCCATGGTCATGGTAGTGATACCGCGCCATCACCGCCTGTAAGCCGTCATCGGTCCGGAGGATCTCGGTCAGTTGCCCGTTCAGGTTATAACGCAGGGACAGGACCGGTCCGTCACTGTGAATCACCTGTGTCAGCTGATACTGCGCGTTGTAGATAAACCGCAGCCGGTTGTCATACCCATCCCGGTGTTCGGTCAGCAGCCAGCGCTGGGGCTCATCGGCGGAAGCCGGCACGGGCAGGGAAAAAGACTTGCGGACCGGGGAATCACGGTGGCGGAGGATATAGCCCTGCTCGCCGCGGCTGAGGGTGAAATCCGGGTGGTCCGGGTTGGTGCTGTGCGTATAAGCGGGCGGCAGGGCGAAGTAGAGTGACGCCCCTTCGGTGGTGCCGATGTCTACCCGGTCACCGGTGACCCGGGCGCATTCGGAGAAGCTGTCGGTCCAGTCCGGCCCCAGTAAGCCCTGTTCCCCGGGGGCCCAGCTGCGCAGAAACACCAGCGGCAGGGTCTGGCCGAGGGTGATATCGGTGCGCTGGTCGAAGAGCTGGCCGGTGGTGACGTCAATCGGGTCGCCGGTGAAGAATTTTTTGGTGCTTTCCCGGTAACGTTTCACCCCCCGGGTTTCTTTAAAGGCGGTTTTGGCGCAGGAAATCGTTTTACCCGAGGCGATTTTCCCGACATGCCGGGCCCCGGCTTTTGCCCCGTTCAGCACGGCCTGCCGGCCGGTTTGCGTGAACAGTTTACCCAGACCTTTTATGGCCCCCCGGGAGGGCGGCGCCAGAAACTCAACGGCCATCAGAAGGGCCCGTTCCCAGGCGGAGAACTCTTCGGCAATGGCTAAATAGGTGCCCTGACCGGAGCCGATGAACACGGTTTTGGCCCCGGCTTTGATGGTGGCGCCGCAGGCCAGTTTGTCATCTGTCCGGGCTGCCGGGGCGCCGTTGATAAACACGGTTTCACTGCCCTGGGCAATCAGCGGGGGTGCCGGGTGTTTATTGCAGCCGGCGGTATCGACGGTGGCCCGTGCCGCGGCTTTACCTTCAATAAACACATTGGGGGAGCCGGTCAGCAGTACCCCACTGGGCGGGCCGAGACTGTCCACCATTTTCGTGACCGCCGAACTGGCGGCGCTGATGACGTTACCCAGGGCCAGGGTACCGGCGGTGCCGAGTGCCAGGACCGCGACGGTGGCTAATCCGCCGGTGCCGACCACCACCGCGGCGGCCACGGCAAATACCGCGGCACTTATCAGCGCGCCGGTAATGGCCCCGGCCAGCGCCCCGAGGAAGCTGGCATGTTTAATCGGGTCGCCCTCCCGGGCCGCTGCCGGGCCGGGCGCGCCCGGTGGGGCTGCCACCGGGGCGGTATGTAACGCCCCGACCCGGGCAATCCGGGTGACGATGTCATCACTAAGTGACATGTTGCACCTCCTGTCAAATCAGCCGGCGGCCTGGAAGCTGTCGATAACGGCCAGCAACGCCTCGCGCTGACCGTCCGCAAAGGGGGCGGGGGAGGTCAGGTTGAAGGTCAGCAGCCGGGGGCCGCGGATTTGCAGCACCACGGTCTGGTACATGTCCCCTTCCGGGCTTGTCCACTGGTAATCCAGCCGGCGGGCGGGTTGCTGGCTCAGGGTGATTTCGCTGCGCTGGTGCTCCTGATAACCGGGCAGGTGCGTGCGGAACTGTGCCAGGGTCTGTTCATAATACGCGGTGTTATCCATACCGGCAGGGACGGGGGTGCGGCTGACCACCAGATTAATGCCGCTGTCATCCGGCAGCACGAAGACGTTCATGGATTCATCCCGCCAGCTGGCCGGGAGAGTCAGGGTGCCTTCATGCATCTGATACAGGGTGTTTGTCATGCTGTTTTTCCGTGATTGATTGAAATCATGTAGTTAAAGGTGTTGTTCATGGAGCAATACCGGTCAGTTGACATTGACCTGTTTGCCGTTGAGGGTGATAGTGGCGCCCTGAATGTTGATATTGCCGGCGCTGTCGATGGTGATGCTGCCGCCGGCGGTCGCAATCTCGATACCGCCGGCCCGGGAGTGTATCCGGATGTTATTTTTCACGTTCAGCAGGCTGTCTTGTTCTACGGTGATTTGCCGCAGGCCGGAGATGGCGCTGACTTCATTGCCGGTCACCTCTTTATGGCGATTTTTTCTGACGGAAAGTATCTGGTCATTGCCGATGCTTTCGGTGTGGTTGTGCATGACCCGGGTTTCGCGGTCATTGAGCACCACGGTGTTCATATCGCGCTGCGCATGCAACGCGAGCGCTTCACTGCCTTTGGCATCCTCAAAGCGCAGTTCGTTGTAACCGTCGCCCTTGTGGGTTTTCGAGCGGAAAGCCATCTGGGTTTTGCTGCCCGGCAAGGTGCCCGGCGGGAGGTTGCTGGCGTGATAGGTGCGGCCGGTGACAATCGGCTGGTCCGGGTCACCGTCGAGAAAGTCCACCACCACCTCCTGACCGATACGCGGAATAGCCAGCATGCCCCAGCCCTGGCCGGCCCACGGTTGCGTTACCCGTATCCAGCAGGAGCTGTGGTCGTCACTCCGGCCGTACCGGTCCCACAGGAATTGCAGCCGGATACGGCCGTATTGGTCGCAGAAGATTTCTTCCCCGGCCGGGCCGACGACTTTGGCAATCTGCGGGCCGTCCATCACCGGTTTGCGCCCCGGCCTCGGACGCCAGTGCTGATGCGCCGGGATAAAGGTGAACTGGTTGCTCATGACGGTGCCTGACTCGCCGCCGGCCTGTTCCAGTGCCTGCGGCTGGCGGCCGTTGTGAGCGACGCTGACCAGCTGCCAGAGCTGATTCAGGTCATCGCGGGGATGGCCGGTGAGGGTGAACAGGACCCCCGGCCGCATCGCGGCGTGGTTACTGTCGCCGTGGCCGGTCAGGGCGTCATTGCGCAGGGCTTCCAGCCGGTAGCGGGTGAAATCAGCGCCGTGCTGCTCGTCTTTGAAACGGCCGGGAAAATCGAAGTGTTCATAGCCGGTGTGCTGGAGAGGTTGTTCCCGCATATGGTGGCGGAACTCGGCGGCCCAGACCGGGTTTTTGAAGGTGTAATCCTTCAGTTCCACGGTGGCCGGCCGGACCTGAGCCTGCCGGGTCAGCGCGGTGACGCACAACTGCTGTGCCTGGGTTGCCTCGCCCGGGTGATAGGGCAGGACCGGGCCTTTGGCGAGGGCGCCCGCCACGTCGGCGAACACCAGGGTGTTCTTGTTGCCGGTGAACTCAAAGAAGTAAAACAGGCCTTCTTCGGCGGCCAGCCGGTGCAGGAAGTCAAAGTCGGTTTCCCGGTACTGGACGCAGAATTCCCGTTCCGGGTGCGGATGGCGCAGGCGGAACACCACATCGCGGACGCCGCTTTCTTTGAGCAGGGTGGTGAGAATGGTTTTGATATCCTGCTGCTGAAAAATCCGTGAATTCTGGCGCAGGGTGGTGCGCCACATATCGGGGCGGAGGGTCATCTCATAGCGGGTCTGATGTTTGCCGGTGTTGCCCTGAACAAAGCTGGCGACCATGCCGGTGACGGTGCGCTCGATTTTCCCTGCGCGCAGGATGGCGAGGGTGGCGCTGTTATCAAGGACCGCGGCGAAATCAATCGCCGGGTCGGCACTGGCTAAGCTGACGGTCAGCGTAAACGGGGTGGACAGGCTTTCACTGAGTGAAAACCCGGCGACGACAAAGGTGTGGGGCGGCAGGCCGCCGGCGGTGAGGGTGAACTGCAACCCGCCGGCGGGTTGCGCCGTCATCCGGTCAGCCAGGTGTTGGGCGATTTGCCCGGCGGATTTTTTCTGCAATGACATATAAGGGGTCCTTTTCTGGTTCTGAAGTTACGGCCGGTCTTTCTCAGGGCGCGCGGTCAGCCCGGCGTCTTTTTGCAGCGCATAGTAGCGACTGAGCAGGGCATTAAAGCGGTCGTCGGTCTTTTTTCTCAGCGCCGGTGAGACGGGATGTCCCTGTTCGACCGCCGCGGAGAACTGACGCAGCAACTCTTCCAGCGGCACGTCGCGGTTGTGGCTGGTCTGAATCTGATAAATCGCGGTTTTCAGGTAGGAGAGGGTGAAACTGCCGCGGTTGCGCTCCTGCGCCAGGATTTTGTCGGCTAATTGCTGGAGCTGATTTCGGGTCTGATGCCAGCTGCCCGGTCGCGGGGCGTTATCCAGCCGGACGGCCTGTAACTGTTGCCAGCGGGCGGTTTCTCGCTGCTGTTCGCGGTCCTGCGGCCAGGTTTTCTGTGCCATGTCGGTCAGCTGTTCGGCATGTTGCAGCACCACCAGCGGGGAGGTGTCCGCTAACCGGGTCAGCTGCTGTTCATAGTTTTGCAGGTCCGGCTGATACAGCCAGGCCAGTCTCGCGCCGTCCGGCGTACCGGTCAGGGCCGTGAGCTGGTGTTGCAGCGGTCGGTAAAGCCCCAGCCAGCTGCCGGTCAGGACCAGCGCGCCCAGCAGTACGCCCAGTCCAAAGCCCTGTAAGGCACTCATCCGGGGCGGCGGCTCAGGGAAACGGACCTGGACTTTGGGCTGATGGCTGTCGTAACCGGGGGCGTCGTCGGTTTCCGGTTCAGCCGGTTCCGGCTCGGCGTTAGCCAGGTAAACCAGCGGCGGCATCTGGACAGGCCTGGGCGCCGGTGTGGGCAGGATACGGGTATTTTCCAGTTTTTTGGCGGTGTTCTGGAAAAACCACAGCAGGTTTTCGACTTTGGGCAGGCGTTTTAAATCGGACTGCTGGAGCCGGTCAACTATCAGCTGTAAGGCCCGTTCGGCCCGGTAAATCAGGCGCCGGTCGCGGGCGGTGTAGTCGTGCTGGCGCAGGGCGTGGCCGCTGCGGGTGTTAAACCAGTCGAGCAGGTCGGTGCGTACCGCGGGTTGGGGCGGCCACAACTCATCCCACTGGCTGACCATCACGCCGGCCAGTAACTCACAGCCTTCGGTAAAGCCGGCCAGGCCGCTCAGTTGCATCCGGGCCAGGGTGTAGTAAATCGCGCTCTGTAAATCAACGCCGTGGGTGCGAAACAGCGTCAGGGCCAGGGATTCAATCAGCGGCCAGTTCACCGCCGGCTGAGACGGGTGGTTAATTTTGTTGATTTCTTCGCGTATTGCCGTGAACGCCGGCAGGTGCATCGGGTTACCGCCGGCACGGATAATCAGGTTTTCAGGGGGTTCACGCATGGCAGTTTATCCTTAACGCAGCCCCGCCGGCGCGGGGACAGGGCTTTTTTTATGTTCATCAGTAGAGGGTGTCAGGCAGGGTGAACTGGCTGAACAGACCGCCGGCAAACGGGTTGTCGGATTCATCCACGTAGATACGGTAGGTCATGTCACCGCCATCCACGCTGAACAGCACATCAAAGGAGTCCTGACGTACGTTGGTCAGTTTGCCGCTGTTAATCAGCCGCAGTTGGGCCCACGGGCCGGTGAAGCTGACGGCGCGTGGGGATTTGCCGCTGACGTCCGGTATCAGGGTGAGCTGACTTTCCACCCCGGCGCGCATGGAGTTGGGCCAGATTAAGTGCACGATGCTGCCGCGGCCGTGGGCGTAATCGAGTAACTGTCCATCGAGGTTAAGCAGGCTGCGGCGTTTGTTGCCGGTCAGGCTGAGGGGTTCAATGGCAAACTGGGTGCCCAGGCCGTTTTGCGCGGTGAAGAAGGTGTCGCGGATACGGTCAGCCCGGGTCAGCTGTTTCAGGACATCCGGGCGGATAAGCGGTTCACCGTCGGTGCCGTAGATTAAGTTGTTCTCGACAAACGGTTTGAGGTTCTGCTGATAGAAGGCATCCAGCGTGCCGCCCGGGCGGAAGAAGCGGTCAAATTCACTGAGCGGCACATCCTGGGTGGCTTCCGGGTTGAACGGATAGCGGCCGGCCAGGTAGGTCTGGTACTGTTTGACGACGTTTTCGCTCCATTCGACTTCCAGCGAGCTGACCGCGGCCATCATGACCACCCGCCACGCCTGTTCAGCCAGTTCACCGACCCAGCGGTTTAACGGTTCCGGCAGGGTTTTCGCCAGCTGCTGCACGTCGAAAATGGGGTCGCTGTTGTTCTGTTCCAGTCGCAGCTGGACGGCTTTCAGGGCGGCTTTACCCGGTACCGGGGCGTTCTGAATCGCCAGCAGGTAGCGGTGCAGCTCTATCAGTTTCTGATAAACGCCCTGTAGGGTGCTGTTTTTATCCCCGTATTCCACCAGCACGGCGGTTTCCGGGGCGAATTCCCGGTTGATGCGCACCCGCAGGCGATAATCCGGCGTGTCGCGTAACCGTTGCTGCTCTTTGGCCGGCAGCGTATGATTAATCACCGGCAGGCGGGTGTTGTCGCTGAGGATTTGTAATGCGCGGCTGAGGGGCTGTTCCCCGCTGATAACCTGCTCAATGGCGCCGATGGCCTGCGGGATATCGGTAAAATGACGGATATCCAGATTGTTCATGGCCCCGCGCCAGGTGGCGGTGTAGTCACCCAGGTACTGTTCGGTGATTTGGCGCTGGATTTCTTGCCGGTCGGTCTCGCTGTACTGCACGTTGTGCGACAGATTCAGCACCCAGCTGTCCATCACGGTCAGGTCAATCAGCGGGTCGTCCTGTTTGACGAAGTAGTTGTTCAGGCCGTTCATCGTCAGGAACTGCGGGATAATCAGCTGTTTGTCATTATTGGCGATAAAGATGCTGTCAAAGCTGGGGCCAATCTGGTCACGCAGGTTGAGCGGCGGCGGCAGTGAGTCCTGGGCTTTGATGCGCAGGGTCTGGTACACCCGCTGGTAAATGGAGAGCTGGCTCAGTTCTTGCTGGGCGTTCATCATCGGGCGTTGGTAAGGGGCAAAGCTGCTGATAGCCGCCGGGTTATCCGCCTCACGCGCCGCCCGCCAGTCCGTGTGGTCCAGCGCATAGTCGAGGTGGGTCAGCAACTGTTCCTGTACCTGACGCTGGCCGTTAAAGACCTGACTCCAGCGTTCGCGCATGTACTGTTCTACCAGTGATTTATTGCGGCCGCTGCGGTCTTCCAGCATCCGCATGATGCGCAGGACTTCGAGTTTCTCTTCACTGCCTTTGGCCGCCTGGTTCAGGTCATCCAGCAGGCCATTCATCAGCGCAGGCAGGAAGCGCTGGGACAGCAGTTGCAGGTAGGTGTTTTCAACATACGGGCCGACATCGGCGCCCTGGTACAGTCCCATATCCGCGAACAGCCCTTTCTGATGGTAATCCCCGTAGGCCAGCGTCGCTTCCCGGAGAGGGTTCAGCAGGGGCAACTGTAAGTTCCCGTTGCGGTCTTCCCCTTTGGGTGGGGGAATGGACAGGAAGGTTTTGGCCTGTGCCAGCACTTCTTCACCGGCCCGATAGTTCTTCTGATAGTTATCGTGCCAGCCTGCCCACAGCGCCAGGGCAACCGCGGCGCCGGTGGTGGAGAAGGCCAGGAGTTTGCGGCGGTTGCGGCTTAACCACAGGCGGTTTTCCGCCGCCAGATTGGGCTCGGCCAGCAACACGTCTTCAAACAGCGAGCGGGTGAAGTAGGGGGCGGTATCCGCCACCGGCCAGGTCGGAAAGGCCTGTGGCCCCAGGTGATACTGCACGGCGGCAGACTGGGTAAAGATGTCGTCCATCTGGCCGATTTGTCTGGACGAGGTGAGATAAACGCCGCGCAGTCCGGGCTGTGCCGGGCCGCCATTGTAGAGAATACCCTCCAGCAACTGGATCAGGTAACTGTGCAGTCCCTGTATCTGACGGGTGAAACTGAACAGCGGGCTGCGCTGGTTGATATCCACCTTGTTGAGCATCATGTCCGGCATCGCGGCATTGAGCTGCTGCATCCACTGGTGCCAGAACTGCGCCAGCTCAGTACGCCAGCGGTGCTCATCCTGCGCATTCAGGCTGAAGGTGACGCCCAGTATCTGTGTGCGTTGCGGCTTGTCCAGCGACTGGAACGCCGCACTGAATCCATGCAGCCGATCCAGTTTGGTCAGCACCAGATAGCAGGGGAGGGGGTTGTGCAGGGTTAACCGCAGATCTTGCAGGCGCAGATGGAGCGCAGCAATATACCGTTCGCGTTGCGCTTTGTTGTCGGTCAGTAAACGATGGGTGTCCACCGTCAGGATAATGCCGTTGAGGGGCTGGCGCTGACGGTTTTCGGTCAGCCAGGTGAGCAGGGATTGCCACAGGCGGGCGGGCAACTGGGGCTTGCCAGTGTCTGACGGCGATATCTGGTCGATAAGAAAGCCGTCCGGGTCAATGATGACGGCTTTTTCCCCCAGCCAGCAGCGCAGGTGCAGGGGGTGAGCCTCTTCCCCTTTAGGGCTGTCCGGGAGGGCAATGTCAGTCAGTTTGTAGCCTTCCTGAATCAGCGAGGTTTTGCCGCTGCCGGTATTGCCCAGCATCAGGTACCAGGGGCGCTGGTAGAGGTAATGCCAGGTGCCGAGATGGCGCTGTAACTGTGCTTTCCAGTGATTGAGGTAGCTGTCCTGATGGGTAATATCGGCCAGGACCGGATCGACCTCCCTTAACGCCACATCCAGTTTGAGTTTTTCGAGCTGACGCAGACGGCGCCAGATTTTGGTCCCGATAAAGCCCAGAGCCAGCAGGATAATAATGACAGTCGCCAGCCCGCGGGCGGAGAGATTTTCCAGCGGGTGGGTTTGTCTGAACTGCCAGCCGGGGCCCCACCCCCATATCCAGATGAGGGCAATACAGGGCAGGAGGGCCAGTATCAGCGAGGCGGTGGCTTTGAGCGGCGGCAGGCGCGGCATCGCCGGTTTTTTGATATTTTTCAGAAGAAGAGAGAGCCAGTTCATGGGTTAACGCTCCTGTTGGTCATCGTATCCTTTGAGACGGCGGTCATGGCGGCTTTTTCTGCCAGTGCCGCCAGCAGGCCGGGCTCCCAATGGGTGAGTGACAGGTGTTGTCCTGCCTGTAACAGATGCCGGTAATGTTGTTGCGCCAGGGCCGTCATGCCCGCCTGTTCAAGCAACTGTGCCGTGAGCAGCTGACCGTAGAATTGATCCCGGGGTTCGGTCAGTTGTTGCTGGTGCTGTTCTGCCGCGTTGAGGGCGGCCTCCAGTCCGTGCTGCCGGAAACATTGCCAGATAGCTTCCTGATCCGGTGTTGCGCCGCCGTTAACGGCCGCCGTCGCCGGCGGTTGCAGCCAGTTCAGGGTTGAGGATGAGATAAACGGACTCCTGTCGGAAAAATAGAGGGTTTGTAAAACCGGCAGGCGGTCAAGAAAGGCGTTCAGTTCATCACGGATGGCCCCGGCGACGGCGGCATAGCCGAGTTTTTCGGCAGCCTGAGCCGCGATAGCGTGGCCGTCAAGCCAGTAGGGGGCGAGGGTCAGGCTCTGTTCTATCTGTCGCAGCAGGGATTTATCGGCCGTGGGCAGTTTTGCCAGATAATCCGCGGTCCGGTCTGCCGAAGTGGGCGCCAGTGGGGTTTTGCCTTCACTGTTGGCCATCGGTGCGGTGGTCAGTGTGTGCCAGATGGCATAACGGCGCAGACGGTAACCCGTGGTGGTGTCGGGCTGGCGTTCGCACAGGAGATCAGCAACGGTGAGTAAGGTTTGTTTCCAGGCTTTTTCACTGGAGCTGTCTACCGCGATATCCGGTGCCGGTGTCAGCGCTGAGGTGCCCGCGGGTTGTGCGGCGGTTTCTGTTGATTCAACCGGTGCGGCGACGGGTTTTGGCGCGGGTTTGCGGGCATAGCGGGGGCGTAGCTGGTCGATCTCTTTAGCCAGTGCAGGTTCATCGGTATGCCAGCATTGCGCCAGATGGGCCAGTGCGCCTTGCGCTGCTTCTCGCTGAGCTTCATTAGCCTGTTCGCAGAAACCTGCATGAGCAGTGTCAAAACGTTTAATGACCTGTTGTGCCAGGCGACGTTTGAGCAGGGGTTTTTGCGGCCAGGCGGTCTGCCAGTAATGCTGGATATAATCGGCCAGCAGCTCCATTGCCAGTATCAGTTCAGCGGGATTGCTGCTGTGTTGCAATGTGCGCAATAAATGAACCATCAGCCTGAAATCTTTGCTTTTTTCGCTGAACAGTTGCAGCGCCTGACGCTGGATCTCTTCAATGTCGAGGGTGGAATGGGCCAGTGATCCCAGCTTAACCATTTCCCCGTCAATATATTCCCAGGCGGGTTCGTTTTCATCCAGCTCCTTGCCAATCAGTTCATCCGATAAGGGGGTCAGCAGGAGTGCCTGCCAGTCAAATTGTTTCCTGATATCCATGGGATCACCAACGACAGGCGGTGCGTAAAGGTTTCACCGCCTGTTCCAGTTGAGAAATGTTGAATGTTATCTGACTTCCGTTGTCAGTTTTGATGGTCAGGGTGTGGCCTGTCATCAGTCGTTTAAGTTGTTCAATACCTGGTAGCCCACGGCTGGATTCCAGCAGATAGCCATTTTCGCGTAAGAACCAGTCGGCGCTGAATTGGGTTATGTCAGTCGAAATCATCACCGTGCCGCTGTCTTGTGGTTTAGCCAGGGCGACCTGTATCCGGGTGATGCTA
The DNA here is from genome assembly GCF_001010285.1 of Photorhabdus thracensis. Lineage (GTDB taxonomy): Bacteria > Pseudomonadota > Gammaproteobacteria > Enterobacterales > Enterobacteriaceae > Photorhabdus > Photorhabdus temperata. Next base: position 2,339,649 of record NZ_CP011104.1, read on the forward strand.
TCGATACAACTTAGCATCAGTACCGGCCGTGGTGGCAGTGCGCCGATCGCGGGCGTGGTGAGTATGACGCGGTTCGGTATTCCCTCGGATTGGGTAGTGATAAAACCGGTTGAATGATCAGTTCGTTTCATTTCCTGTTCCATTGCCTGTCTCCAGGCCGGACCGGTTTTTTCTAACGGGATAACGGCAATGTTATCCACTTTATCCAATAGACGGTCATAGCAATCGAGTCTGATCAGCGGTGAAGGTTCTGAACGACATTGCAATAAGGCCGATAATGGAGGCTCTGTTGTGGTTTCCTGAGCTGGTTGAATATCAGGCGTGCCCGTCAGAGAGGCGATTAATGAACTGACAAGTAACAAGAAGCTCATAATTTACACCTGTATTTCGCCAGCTTATAAGTCAATGTGCGGGGAGCAATTCCCAGGCTTTCAGCAATTTGTTTGGTGTTGTTGCCGTAAACATGCTGGCGTTGTATCAGCACCGCACATTCAAACTCTTCGATTGCCTGAGGCAGGTTGTCAATTTTGCTGTAATCGTGAGAGACGCTGGCCGATGTTTTGTTTTCTGCTGTGGTGCTCAATGAAGCCAATAATTCATCAAGCTGTTTCTCTTTTTGGCGCTGGGTCTGGAAGACCTGGCGGATCTGGCGCAGTTGTTCACGCAGTTGTTCCAATTCCTGCAATCTTTTTAGCCGGTGCTGCATCACATAGCAGTAGATGTAAAACATGTTGCTATCGTCAGCAAAGCGACTGACATTTTCGGCGAAAACAGCAATGACACCACATGCTTGTCCGTTGCAGTTAAACAGCGGGATGGCATGCAGACCACAGCGGTGGGGAAGCTCTTCTACAAAGGTGCGAAAGTTTTGATTGTCTACCCGTACTCCTTGATTGAGTGACCCCCAGGTTGTGGGGGTTCCTTTGTACAGGATTTGTACCAACGGATGGTTGATATCGCCAATATTGACGTCCAGTTGCAGAGCGCTTATTTGGTTTGGCGCTGGCAGCCGGTAGCATTCAAGGCGGTTTTCATTCACGTTAAGCAGAGAGACCAGCAAGGCGTCAAAACGCTGGCGTTGGTGATTCACCTGAAGAAAGTGGTGAACCAGCTGCTCAATAGAGTCATTTTCCAATAACGCTAATGCGCTTTTCAGCCGTTGTTTCATGGTATCTCCTCAACCGCCGCGTTGAATTCATGTGCATCAACGGTTAGCTGGATAGTACTGATCTGTTTTCCTGAAGCCATTTTTTGCAGCAGCAGCAGGGATAGTGGCGGCAACAAAGCGCCATCAATGATCGATTCCAGCATACGTGCGCCGTTTTCAGCTCGGGTTGCTCGTTGCAGTATCTCTTCAATAACCTCGTCACTGATGGTGACTTCGGCATTGAAACGTTGGCGTAATAGGTTATCGAGGCGGGTCAGTTTGCCCTGGATAATGGTTTTCAGGGTGTCGTATCCCAACGGCAGATAAGGCACCACTTCCATTCGCGCCAGTAGTGCCGGTTTGAAGAAAGCCGCCAGTTCAGGGTAGAGCAGGTCGTTCATCTCTTCCGGTTTATCAGCGTTATCAACAATGGTTTGATAGCCCAGGTTGGAGGTCAGGAAGAAGACCACGTTTTTGCAATCAATCACCCGGCCTTCACCATCGGCCAGTTCACCTTTGTCGAATGCCTGATAGAACAGGTTCAGTACGTCAGGATGGGCTTTTTCCACTTCATCAAGCAGGACAACGGAGTAAGGTTTTTGGCGAATAGCTTCGGTGAGTACGCCACCTTCGCCATATCCCACATAGCCGGGAGGTGAGCCAATCAAGCGGGAAACGGTGTGTTTTTCCTGAAATTCAGACATATTAATGGTGGTCAGGTATTGACGGCCTCCGAACATTAATTCCGCAATTTGTAAAACGGTTTCGGTTTTACCAACACCGCTTGGCCCTACCAACAGAAAGGCGCCCAGAGGGCGACCGGGGCGACGCAGGTCGGCTCTGGCTGTCAGCAGATGTTGATGCAGACATTTGATGGCGAGATCCTGCCCTTTGATGCTTTGTCCCAGATGGATTGGCAGTTCAGTGACAACAGAGAGTTCACTTTGTGAAAGACGATTAAGTGGTACGCCGGTCCATTCAGCGATAACCGCCGCAATCTGGTCTTTATTCACATGAGGAGAAACCAGTGTCTGTTGTTGCTGTAACTGCTCCAGCTGTTGATTAAGTTCAGCCAGTTTAGTAATCAGCTCTTCGGTTGTTACCTCTGAAGATGTTGCGCTCTTTTCTGTTTCATCAGTTGTTTCATCCGTTAACAGCTGACGGCGCAGTTCAATAATTTGCTGAACCAGTTGCTGTTGTTGCTGCCAACTGGTTTCCAGTTCAGTTAGTTTTTCCGCTATTTCTTGCTGTTGCTGCTGTAGTTCATCCAGTCTGTCAGTATGTTGGTTCAACCCCATCCGTTGTTCCCTTGCCAGAACATCTGATTCCATTTGCTGCTGGTGGAGCTGGTTTTTCAGTGCAGAAATCTGACGCGGCGGAGAGGTCAGATTGATGGCGACACGTGCACACGCGGTATCCAGTACGTCAATCGCTTTGTCCGGTAACTGGCGACCGGAGAGGTAACGGTCACTTAATACCGCAGAGGCTTTCAATGCTTCGTCATCGATCAATACGCCATGAGACTGTTCATAGATTGCCCGCAGGCCACGCATAATAATAGTGGCTTCTTCCGCTGTCGGTTCGGCCACTTTGACCAGTTGAAAACGGCGGGAGAGGGCCGCGTCTTTTTCGAAATATTTTTTGTATTCGCCCCAAGTGGTTGCGGCGATAGTTTTTAGTTCACCACGCGCCAGAGCGGGTTTCAGCAGGTTGGAGATATCCAGCCCGCCCTGTTGGTTGCCTGCGCCAATTAGTGTGTGGGCTTCATCGATGAACAAAATAACTGGTACGGATGATTGGCTGATTTCACTCATGATGCCTTTGAATCGTTTTTCAAATTCACCTTTTACCGCAGCTCCCGCCTGTAATGCGCCCAGATCCAGCGTCATCAGTTCACTGTTGCGCAATTTTTCTGGTACCTGATTGTCGATAATGCGCAAAGCTAGCCCTTCAATCAGTGCACTTTTACCCACGCCCGCTTCACCCACCACAATTGGGTTATTTTTACGGCGACGGCAGAGAATATCGATCATCAGGTCGATTTCAGTGTCGCGGCACAGAACCGGATCGAGTTTTCCCTGACGAGCCTGTTCTGTCATATTCTGAGTAAAGCGGGCGAGCAGGCTGTCACTGTTGGCGGCGGTTTTGCCTTGTCCGTTTTTATCGTTCTCCACAATAGGTTGTTCGGCAGAGCCGGCAGTCCATTGTGTGAAATTTTGACGCAGCAATTCGCGGTTTATTCCCGATAGAAGACGAGCGGATTGCGGTGTCAGGTAGCGCAACGGGCTGAACAGCAATGTCATCAGCATGACACCGCTGCGTAATTCTTGATGCTGCATTTCGGTTGATGCTAACAGCCAGCTATCCTGTAACCACTCCACCAGCATCGGGGAGAAGTTGGGGTAGGCTTGAACCATCGTTTGGTGGTGAGGGATCATTTGATCGAGCTGTTCTTTCAGCAAGTCACTGTCCACCTCGGCTTGATTGAAGATCGCTCTGACATCACTGAGAGGTGTGTTGATCATTTGCAGCAGTAGCTGAGAGACAGTGATCTCAGGTTGCTGCTGGCTGACACACTGTGCCGCCGCCGTTTCCAGAGCGTGCCGGGTCATCGGATTTAAACGGTTAACTAATGTGGGTAGATCAATCTGGATCATCGGTTCTTTCCTAGCTCAGTAAATTATTTAGCTGTTGTAAGATGTTCTCGGTCTGGCTGTGCAGCCGGATAGCATAGAAGCCATAAACCACGGCGAGCAGTGCAGTACCGCTCCAGAACAGGTGTTTGATGGTCAGACGTTTACCCAGTCGGTAGCGGCCATCACGCTTGTTAGCGTTACTGTGCAGAATGGTTGCTGGCGCTTCTCCCCGCAGTGTGTGCAGTTGTTGGTGTAACCGGCGGAATAAATGTTCAAAATCATCACCTTTCTGCGAAGCCACTTTGTAGCGGCCACGGTAGCCAAGGCAGAAGCAGAGATAGATAAATTCCAGCAGATGCTGATAGCGCTTAGGTTCACCCATTAAACGCTCCAGCAACTGAAAGACCTTTTCACCACCCCAGGTTTCATTGTGAAATCTCACCAGCAGTGATTGTTGTAACCACTCATTTTTGCTGTTCCAGCCATGCCCCAGTGCAGTTTCGTCAATGAAGGTACAGAGCATGTAGCGGAAAGAGACAATTGCGCCCGGTTCATAACCTTTAGTTTGCAGAAATTGTTCGATTGCCTGAATATCGGTCACGACCTGTTGGTAAAGCTGGTCCGGCAACGGTTGATCACCCATGTCTTTCAGACGCATCACCATGCCAAGCAGCGGTGTGGCGGCATCAATCATCGGGTTCAAGCTTTCTCCACGCAGCGGTAACTGATACTGACGATGCGAAACAGCATCAGTGACTTCCGGCGTTAGAGCCGGGTTGTCATTAATGGCTTCGGTTTTCATTAGTCACTCCCATTGCTGACTGCCCAGAATTGCATGTCTAATCCAGGGAAGTCCCCCGAGACATGGAAGGCAATGGTGGTGCCTTTCAGAATCTCTTGCCACGCCGTGCCTTGTTGATCAAAACGGAAATAGGTGTAGCCGGCGTGATAAGGCAACTGACGTGGAGCCGCAGGAAGTGCGACCAGTCCTACGCCAGGCAACTGGACGCTGACCCTTTCGCGGATTTTTTCCAACGATGTGACTTTAGTTTGCTGAGGGAATTGGCGGAGTAATTGATCCTGTGGCATCTGTGCGCGGATTGCCAGAATGAAATCCGCTTTGGTCAATACATCACGATCATAAATGTTTGCCACTTGGATACCATTTGATTGATTTTGTAGTTTAATTGGGATCGCGCGCGGGGTCAGGACAACACCCAGTGCTTCGCGCATGGGGATCATGGTTTCCTTGAATGTCTTCGTGAGATTGTCATGAGTGTAATCCGGTACAATGCCAACCTGACGCGATGCAGCCGTGAATGTTCTTAGTTCACCACAGGTTTGGATCAATTGAGTGAAAAAATCTTGTGGGTGCAGAATGGATTGTCTGGCGTAGTGGGTAAACCATGGCTGAACCCGGTTAACTAACTGGAGCATCATAAATTCAGCAACATCAGCTACTCCTTGCTGACTAGGTGAACCAATCCGATCAGAGAGTGATCTACCTCGTTCTATCAGTGCCATATTCACTTCATCCATGTAGATTTTTAACCGGCTGGAAACATTGATGGATGTACAGGTTGGCACGAATTCTTCATCCAGTATGAGAGTCCCAGTCGGCAACTTTTCTATTATCTGGCATAACGGTAGCAAAGAGAACGCGCTGAGATCCTCTGAGCCCTGTTTCAAAACCGGTGTCAGTTGTGCCAGCATGAGCTGGCTGACATCACCGCCATCAGTATGCAGGTCACGGATATCCGCCGTATGTTCACGGTAGCGTACAGCCCCGGCCTGATCGGATTCCGAATGGGAGATTTCATTGAGGGTGTCGTTGGCTATTGGTAGTGCCAGGTAGATACTTTTGCTGTTGCTATCGTGCAGATTCTCTACATCAAGTGGCTGAGGCGTGACATCCTGATGCGGAATAGAAAACACGGTGCCATCCGGCATGATACCGCTGGCTTCAGTGATACCGATACGCCCCAGAGCGAGAAGATCCTTGTCAATAGTCAGGGAACTGAAACCGTAACCGTAACTGGTTAAGGTTGCCAGGCGGCTGTGAGCCAGATAGTCATTATGTTTTTGTTGCTGCTGAAAGTGTTGTGGCTTGATAAATAATCCTTCGCGCCAAATTACCCGATTTTTACCTGACATAATTATTGCTCCTCTTTTCTAAGTTCAACTTCGTTCGCTCTGATGTGCACCAAGATGTGGTATTGCTGCCCTGTGTCTTTTACTTTGATCACTTTTTTCCATTCAGATTGATTGATATCGGCATAACGAACGATGACGCCGATGTAACGGCTATTTTTTTCCAGTGGGATGACTGGCAACGGTTTGTACTGCCCCGGCAATAAGGTGTAATCCTGATGGTCGATGTAATTTTTCCCCAGCGCTTTATCCAGTTTGTCGCTCTCAAGCTGATCATAATCAGCGGCAAGCAGACGGGAATCTTCACTGAGATAGATCAGATGCATTTCAACCGGTGTGGGTTCGCCATTTTTGTTGGGATTGATATCAGGCTCTGCCAGCAAAGTGATCGCCGCGGTGGAAGGTAAATCCGCAGGTTGACCGACCGGGGTCGATGGGTCCCAGACAACCTGTCCGACTTTCTTCGTAGCCTGCCATGCACCGCTGCAACCGCTTAACATCAGCGCTGCCAGCAATACAAGCCATAAGGTGTGATTACTGAACCATGAGGTATTACCGCCGGAGCGTTTCATTACTGGCTATCCTCTAAACCCTGACGCAGAGCGCGGTCATAAGCTTGTTCATAGACTTCACTAAACAGTTTTTCGAATCCTTGCTGGCGGCTGGAAGCCAGTTCGCGGTAGTAACTGGTGTACATTTCCCACGCCCAGGTTGCGTCTTTCTCCTGCGTCTCATGACTGCGACGGTATTGAGCGAAACGGTTGAGCAGGTGTGCCGGTGAGAAAGCATCCAACATGGTGTTCAATGCGGCAGTGATCGCGATCCGGTTAGCCTGATAGTGCAGTTGCAGGTTGTGCAGGCTCTCAGCGACGGCGGATGGCGCAGAGAGATGTACCGGGCTTTTTTGATCCGCGAACATCACCTGCATGGTGGTGTCGTAATCCATATTGAGCCGCAGTGGGTTGTCTTCGATAGGGCGTAGTTGCTTATCACGCAGACCATGCTGTGCACGTTGCAATGCCAGTAAGCCTTCAATCGCCGCTTTCATGGTTTTACCCATTTCTTCCAGAAAGTCGTTGGCCTGTTGGCTGTTATGCAAAGGTAATTGTGTGCTCAATCCTCGCATCAATGGTGTGATAGCGATGTGCTGCTGTTCCATGTCCTGATATTGTTCACTTAAAGGTGAAGAGATACTCGGTAAATCAACAAAATCCCGATCCATAGCATTGCCTCTGTTGTCTGAGAGGGGAGAGAAGAATAATGGGGCGTTGTAATGGCCTTGTTGCAGGCTCTGGTTTATTTCATTACTCACTGGGGTTTGGTCCAGTGTGGTCAGATTTTCGCTGTCGAGAACCTTAAGTGGGTCATGGCTAAAATCGTGGTTAATCGTTGGCGCCAAAGAACGATGATCGGTGAAAGTGGTATCTTGGGCTGGGTCTTTTTCCATCATGGCATCCAGTGGATTGCTATAGCTGGAGACGAGTGATTCCGGTGATACCATCATGGGATCAATCCGATCTGCGTCGGAAAAACTGATATGGCTTTTGATCACCAATTTGCCGACAGTAATTTCATCTCCTTGTTGCAATCGGATGAAGCCGGTACCCGAGGTCAGTGGTGATTGATTCACAAACAGAGGCCCGGCGATCATTTGCAGACAAAATGCGCCATCACGCCACTGAATAGTAAATTGTGATGGATTGATATTGCCTTTCTGATCCTGAATAGACCAAAGATGGCTTTCGCTGCTGCCGACGGTGCCGCCTTGAGTGGAGAACAGGCAACTGGCAGATTTGCCGCTTTCCAGTTGATCGCTGTTGATCACGCGTAATGAAAGGGTTGGCTGTTGTTTTTCCATCGTCTTTATCCACTAACTGAAATTGTGATAAAGGGTTTCTTTTCCGGCTCGCCGAGAAAGCTGGTCCACCCTAGATTATTGTTTTGTTTCGTACCAAGCACCATGCCGCCCGCTTGGTTTTCGGCCAGTCCAAGACGCAGATCCCAAGCCAATTGATCGCGCAGGACAAAGCAGATAAACATCACCAGTGGCAGGAAATTTTTTCCGTCTGGTAGGAATGACAGGAAGTGTTCACGGGATAAGTCATTGATACATATCATAAATTTACTGTTGCAACTTCTCACCCATGAACCGAGGAAAAAGTTTTCTCCCATGATGGACTGTTCAATCTTTTTTTTCCGACCTTTTAATTTCAATTTTCCGCCCAGACGGTTTTGTTGTGATGGTCCAATGGCGATTTTCCTAATTTCCCAGCCATGCACGGTAACATCCGGCAGATCAAAGCAGTGTGAAATCAAACTGCGTATGACTTCTGGTGATCGACCGGGGCTGGCTAGCAGGCCGGCATAGGCCAGCATTTTGCTATGATTGATATTTAAATGAGCACGGTTCACATCACTGCCAAGCCCAACCAAAGCAAACATGCGCTGAGAAAAATCGTCCATTCCGTTTTTGTCAAAACAGATGTAATAACGATATTTCCGCCAGATTTGATAAAGCATGACGACTGAGCGGTGATTGAAAATATTCAGAAAATCAGTCAGCCGGTTTTCGCCTTGGGCTTCTTCCCATGCCAGTGAATCAAGGTAGTAACCAGGCATCGGTGACTGGCTACCATGTAATCCAAGAAAAGAGACTTCCATCTGAAAACGACCTTGCTCGGTACGTTTCACAGAGACAACATCTCTGGTCGGGAAAGCCAGGCTGGCACTGGATTTGAAACTGATTGCTTCCCGGTCAGGGCGATCGGTTTGCCCCGTTTTTTCCCACGCTACCGCCAATTGGTTGAGTAACTCGACCAATTGATAAAAATTGTATTTTGAGACATCCGGCACCAGATTTTCTGGCGAATTTTTCCCCGTTACATCAACGCGTGTTGACCTATTTGTTCCGGCCATTCATAGCATTCCTGATTATCTAAATTGATCACTTTCAGCATGTGGAAGGAATTAATGCTGGCATATAATGCGAAGAAGCGTGACAGTATGTTGCAGAATAGGTAGAGCTCACCTTCAGAGCTGAAAGCCTGTTGCCGGATATACAATGTTGATTCCGAACCACGTACAGGAAGTCCTTTAAACAGGCGGTCTATTGGTTTCGTTTCGATCCGTTCAATCGCGTTCAGCCGTTTTTGTGATGACCGTGATGACTGCCTATTATATATGCTGGGGAGATCGTAGGTACTCAGTACCTGTTTCAGGGAGTCCTTATTCAGTAATGTCATATAATTCAGTGACATATTTGATATGAGGGACCAGTGATATTCGCCGCTCATCAATGGATAAAGTGGAACGGATGGGCGGGTTATATTACGAAACGACGCAAATGACGGGCTGCCCAGTGAAGCGTAATTAATGTCACCCACCCGTAGTTGCAGTGGCAGTTCGCGGTTGGTGCAGGTCAATTTGACAGAAACATTTTCATGCCTTTCCAGTTTCAGTAGCTGTGATGCATCGCCACGTACGAAAGAGAGATAGTGCTCAAGTCCTTTGCGGAAAGGGGATTCTTTGACCCTGATACGGAAATAGCGGGTGTTGAGTTCGCTTTCATGCTCGATTTGATGATGAAAACTTTCAAATGGTACATAGCTCCGCTCACTACCGCGCGTGAAGTCGGGTTTACCATCTGGACCAAGCAGATTGCTTTCCACTTTATCAATGGAAAAAATGTCGTAGCGATCAGGATGGCTATAGCTGGCTTTCAATGGATATTCCGCCTGGCTGCCATCCAATAGGATAGCTTCGCTATCCATTGGGAAGAGGTTGATTGCCGGTACACAATGCAGCCGGAAAGTATCTTGGCGGATTTTAACTTCCGGTGGAAGTGCTTCTGAAAAATAGAGATTCAGCGTAAAATCACTGGCTTTAAGATCTGCCGGTAACTTGGGGAAACCCGTGATATCAAAAAATAGAAACCCTTCAGAAAAGCAGAAGTATTCCTGTAAAATGCGATAACCCATATAAGAATTTTTTGGGTAAGGCAACAGGGCATCTTCCCGGTTAAAACCAACCGGAACGACATCAAAATCCGGCAATGAAATGGTGGTATCGCCTACGATAAGTTTTGCGTCTTCAAGGTAGTAACTGAGCCAAAAATAGAGCTGTGTACTGCTGTAATCATCGCCGCTCAGATAAAAACGCAGCTTATCAAGTTGCAGCTCTTGTAAGCTAAGTTCTGTCTTTGAGGTAAAGTTCAGACCAATAACACCTTGCTCATTGCTGTTATTGACGGAAATGTCCCTGATCGACATTGGAAACAGCCAGACATCACGGCATAAAGTGAAAGTACAGCGGTTGTCTCTGTCTGCTTTATTTGCGTTGGTACTGCTTGAGTATATATTTTCATCTTCCTCGTCATCATCATTTGCTAACGGACAACTCTGGATTTGCGTGCCGCGCTTAATCTGCGTGGCTTTTGTGACGGTGCTTTCATCGGGTGTGTACTGGATAATCGTCATGCTGGGTGTTGGCCGTAGATAGTTTGGCCATAGCATATGCAGTAACCCGTGAGTCAGTTCGGGGAACTGATCATCAATTTTTGCCCGTAAGTTACCGGCAAGGAATGCAAATCCTTCCAACAGACGCTCAACATCCGGGTCAGAGCCTTGTTCAGACAGAAATGAAGCTAGGTGAGGATGTTCAATTGCAGCTTGTTTCCCCAATTGTCTCAGGTAATCCAATTCCTCTCTGAAGTATTTTTCAAGTGACATATTTACTGAGTCCGCTCTAGGCAATAACGCCGGTTGTTATCCAGTTGAATGTTAAATTCAACCACATCATGAATATCATCCAGGGATACCTGGGCACTGATGTGAAAACTCAACAGCAGCGGGTCACTATCATCGTGGATTGCACTGACAGAGACTGACGATATTCTTGGTTCATAACTTCTAATGCAATGTTCTATTGCCTGTTCAATACTTTGCTTAAAGTCAGTTGCGGTGGTTGTGGCGTCATTGAGATCAATAACGCCAAGATCTACCGCACTCTGACAAGCCCCCGGATGGGTATTGAGAACATTATTCAGGTGCCGTCTGATGGAGTTGAGTAGCTCACGCATTCTTGACTGGCGGGAAGAACCGGAGTTCTTCCCCTGAATACGCTCAAACAAGCTGGCAGAGCCCTCTCTATTCCAACTGTACAGCGCAGCCATGACTCATTACTCCTTATCCAAACGCCCTACCAATGACAACTCAAAGCTGGCTCCCATGTATTTGAAATGAGGGCGAACTTGCATTGCCACCTGATACCAGCCTGGATCTCCTTCCACATCCAAAACCTGAATTTGGGCAGAACGCAGCGGGCGACGGCTGCGGACATCTGTTGGTGGATTTTCCTGATCGGCGATGTACTGTTTCAGCCAGGTGTTCAGTTCACGCTCCAGATCCTGACGCTCTTTCCAGGAACCAATCTGCTCGCGCTGCAACACTTTGATGTAGTGTGCAAGACGGTTGATGATGAACATATAGGGCAGTTGAGTACCCAGTTTGTAGTTGGTTTCAGCCATTTTCCCTTCGCGGGTGTTCGGGAATACTTTTGGCTTCTGAACTGAGTTGGCAGAGAAGAATGCAGCGTTATCACTGCCTTTACGCATTGTCAGGGTGATAAAACCTTCTTCAGCCAATTCGAACTCACGGCGATCAGTAACCAGAACTTCTGTTGGAATCTTGGCCTGGATTTGTCCCATTGCTTCGAACAGGTGAACGGGTAGATCGCTGACAGTACCGCCGCTTTGCGGGCCGATAATGTTCGGGCACCAGCGATATTTGGCGAAGCTGTCAGTCAGGCAGGATGCCAGCAGATACGCAGTGTTGCCCCACAGGAAATGTTCGTGATCTTTGCTGACATCTTCCTGATAGTTAAAGTTTTTAATTGGGTTTTCAATAGTTGAATATGGCAGACGCAGCAGGAATCGTGGTGTTGTCAAGCCGAGATAACGTGAATCCTCAGATTCGCGCAGAGCACGCCATTTGGTGTGAGCAGGGCCTTCAAAGACGGATTTCAGATCTTTAATTGCTGGCAGTTCGGTAAAGCTGCTAATGCCAAAGAAATCAGGCGCGACAGAGGAGAGGAATGGCGCATGAGCCATTGCACCAACCGCGCTGACGTATTGCATCAGTTTGATATCGGGTGAGCTATTGCTAAACGCGTAGTTACCGATAACTGCGGCCACCGGTTCACCGCCAAACTGGCCATAACCTGTTGAGTAAACATGCTTGTATAAGCCTGACTGGATGATTTCTGGTGAGAATTCAAAATCTTCCAGTAATTCTTCTTTGGTGGCATGGATGATGTTGATTTTGATGTTTTCACGGAAATCTGTGCGATCAACCAACAATTTCAGTGAACGCCATGATGATTCCAGCTCTTGGAACTCTTTGGCGTGCATGATTTCATCGACTTGAGTGCTCAGTGTTTTATCAAGTTCAACAATCATTCTATCAACGACAAGCTTGTTGATAGGTTCTTCGTTAGAGCCTGTATCCAAAATGCTGCTGATAAAAGCCGCAACACCTTGTTTTGCTATGTGGTAGCCGTCATTTTCCGGCGTCATTCTTGCCTGAGACATAATCTCGTCAAGCAAAGAGGTGGTGGACCCTGGGGCTAATGTTGTACTGCTCTCTTCATGCAAGGACATGTTAAAAACTCCTTTTCAGTCAATTACTTTTGATTGACGATTTCAAGCTCTTTTAGAAGTTGTTCGCGGACTTTTTCATCACCCAGTAATTCTTGTAAACGGGTGCGGAACGCCGGAATATTTCCTAACGGCCCTTTGAGTGCGACAAGTGCTTCACGCAGTTCCAAAAGTTTATTTAATTCAGGAACTTTCTTTGCCACGTTATCGGGTGAAAAATCGTTTAGTGATTTTATTTCCAGGTTAATTGGCAGGTCATCTCCACTATCATCATTGAGACGATTAGGGACGCTAAATGTGAGATTGATGTTTGCTTCATTCATCACAGAATTAAAATTATTTTTGTGCACAGAAACAGCTTGACGTTCTTCAATTGGCGTATCTTCTTTCGTCCCTTTAAGATCACCGACAATAAGTAAATTAAGTGGTAATTCGATTTCAGCTACTTGATCACCGGTATTAGGAACGTATTTTATATTAATCCTTTCCTTCGGTGCTACACTGCCTGGGCTATTTTTACTCATATTAAAATCCTTCGGGTAATACAATTTCGGCAATTAGGAATTATTTGATAACAATATTGATGAGAGAGTTGCCCCTGATACCTACCTATTATGTGTTGGATAACATAAAAATCCCTCCTGATTTAATGAAACGGAGGATTGACTGCATTGAATTGGGTAGTAAGCCGACTTGTACGAGTATATAGATAAATACGGATTCAGAATATTCTTACTCATCGAGCAATAGCATCAATATAGACAGCTCTGCAAAGCAGAGTGTCGCATTTTGTTTTTTTATTGTAAAGATAAAACATAGGCAGATATACCCCTCTATTCGGCCTTTTGATGATTTTATTATATTTTGCAATAATTTACGCTTTGATCTTTTCTTAAGCAATTTCTTTGTCAAGTCCCCCAATATAGTAATATTAGCAGCTATTTTTCTGGGTATTTATAAATTTTTAGTGATTTTTTGTTTCATTGTGTAACAAAGTGTTTCCAAGTGTATTTCTGTTTACATCTTGGAGTTAGTTTCACATTGCAAATATTATTTACGTTATTAATTAGGTGGGTGATTTTGATCTATTCATCAATTTTCAATTGACCAAGAAACAATTTTTCTTGACTTTATTTAAATCTTTATATTTCATGTGGATATGTTATTTGTCTGCTAAGGGGAATTATTGTTATCAGTTAATTATTCTTTTTATTTATAAAAAACAATATTATTTTATTAAAATAGCATTAATTGTAATATTTATGTTTGCTGGTGATGGGCAAACAATTTTGCAATTTAGATTTTATTTTGAAATGAGCTGTTTGGTATTTATTATTCATTTCAGCGTTCATACATTTGTAAGTGATTTTTTTCAAAATGAAATAGTTACTATGGAAATTAATATGATCGCTACCTTAAATATGTTGACACAATTTCTTAAAGGATATTTTTATGCCAACTCCGTGTTATATTTCCATCACTGGAAAAACCCAGGGTAATATTACCGCTGGTTCATTCACTGCTGAGTCAGTGGGTAATATTTATGTTCAGGGGCACGAAGATGAAATGCTGGTTCAGGCATTTGATCATGTAGTTACCGTACCAACTGATCCTCAATCAGGTCAGCCTTCTGGTCAGCGTGCTCATAAACCATTCCGTTTTACAGTTGCATTAAATAAATCGGTTCCATTGCTTTATAACGCATTGGCTTCTGGTGAAATGCTGACGAATGTGGAATTGAAATGGTACCGCACTTCTGTTGAAGGAAAACAAGAGCATTTCTTCACAACTCAGTTGGAAGATGCCACTATTATCGACATTGATTGCAAAATGCCGCATTGTCAGGATTCAACAAAATCTGAATTTACTCAGTTGGTTCGTGTTTCTCTGTCTTATCGTAAGATTAACTGGGAACATACAACCGCAGGTACTTCTGGCGCAGATGATTGGCGCGCACCTATTGTTGCCTGATAGGTAATATAATCATTCAGCCAATGGAATATCGTTTCATTGGCTGAAAAACTTAGTTGTTTTATTAAAATTAAGGATTATTAATAACTACCTTCAATTTCTTTCAGTTTATTTTATTCTTTTTCTTTCTCTATTTTTTACACGTATTATTTAACGATTTTACTAAATGTTTCCGATAACACTCAGTCATCTTTTTATGCTTTTACTTTAGCTATTTTTCCTGGTTACAGTGGATGTTAACATTTTTCAGTGCTTGTTCTAAGCTGGAGATTCGATAAGCATCAACATGAAATCTTGCGTATTTACGGTATATAATAATTTCTTATGATTGGCAGTGAGAACACAGGTAGCAGCACTTTCTTAAATATCATATTTTATCCTGACAAAATGTTTTACCTATCCTAAACGTTAATAGATATGACAAGATTGCTTTTCTGAGTTTGATATCCAGGATCCTGCCATTTTTATCGCTAATGGGGCTATAATGATGCCTTACCATCTGTCCCATCTACTGGGATGGGTTTTTAGTTGTCAGGTATTCCATACTGGCAAGTAATCTATTCTCTGCTCTGGGATCTAAAACCTAATGCTAAGTTATCGTCACAGCTTTCACGCCGGTAATCATGCCGATGTACTGAAACACACTGTACAAAGCCTGATCATTGAATCTCTTAAAGAAAAGGAAAAACCTTTTCTCTATTTAGATACTCATGCTGGTGCTGGCCGCTATCAACTCAGTGGTGAACGCGCTGAACGTACTGGTGAGTATCTGGAGGGGATTGCCCGCGTCTGGCAGCGTGAGGATCTACCACAAGAATTAAAAGTTTATATGAGTGCAGTAACTGCACTGAATCAGAGTAGTAATTTACGTTATTATCCGGGATCGCCTCTAATCGCCCGCCATTTATTGCGGCAGAATGATAAGCTTAATCTGACTGAACTGCATCCGAGTGACTATCCTTTATTACGTAATGAATTCTCCCGTGATAACCGCTCTAGGGTTGTGCGTGAAGATGGTTATCAGCAATTAAAATCACAATTGCCGCCACAAAGTCGCCGTGGATTTATCCTTATTGATCCTCCTTATGAGTTGAAATCTGATTATCAGGCGGTTATTCAGGCAATTGAGGAAGGTTATAAGCGTTTTGCCACAGGTGTTTATGCGTTGTGGTATCCGGTGGTATTACGCCAGCAGATCAAACGTCTGGTTAGAGATCTGGAAGCAACGGGCATTCGCCGCATTTTGCAAATTGAGCTGGCTGTCCGGCCTGATAGTGATCAACGGGGGATGACCGCTTCTGGCATGATCGTAATTAATCCCCCCTGGAAGCTGGAACAGCAGATGAAATCGGTGTTGCCGTGGTTACACAAAGTTCTGGTGCCGGAAGGAACAGGCCACACATTGGTTAAATGGATTGCACCAGAATAATTTTCAGCAATGGCAGTGAGAGCCAGAACCATCACAACTGATTGATACTTTTTGCCATAATAGGCTATCGGGTATTGACCCTTTACACTGATTAGATGGAAACGATCCAAATGAGCAAACATTACAACTATATAGCAATTGGTGGTGGCAGCGGTGGCATTGCGTCAATTAACCGTGCGGCTATGTATGGGCAAAAATGTGCCCTGATTGAGGCTAAAGCATTAGGGGGAACTTGCGTTAATGTGGGATGTGTGCCGAAAAAGGTGATGTGGCATGCGGCGCAAATTGCTGAATCTATCCACCAGTACGGGCCGGATTACGGCTTTGATACCACTGTCAACCGCTTTGACTGGAAGACACTGATTGTCAGCCGTACTGCTTATATTGATCGTATCCATCAATCTTATGAACGTGGTTTGGGTAATAATAAAGTTGATGTGATCCAGGGTTTCGCCCATTTTGTTGATGCACACACCGTTGAAGTGAATGGAGAGAAAATAACCGCAGATCATATTTTGATTGCGACGGGTGGGCGTCCTGTACGTCCTGATGTACCAGGCGCGGAATATGGTATTGATTCTGATGGTTTTTTTGAACTGGGAGAGATGCCAAAACGGGTTGCGGTTGTTGGTGCGGGTTATATTGCGGTGGAAATCGCTGGCGTATTGCACGCACTTGGCAGTGAAACCCATCTGTTTGTGCGTCAACATGCACCTTTGCGTACTTTCGATCCGATGATTGTTGAAACACTTTTGGAAGTTATCAATACCGAAGGACCCACTTTGCATACTGAATCTGTGCCGAAAGCAGTGATTAAAAATGTGGATGGTAGCCTGACTTTGCAACTGCAAAATGGCAAAGAACAAACCGTTGATACTTTGATCTGGGCTATTGGCCGTGAACCGGCAACGGATAATCTGAATCTGTCTGTAACTGCTGTTGAGCTGAACGAAAAAGGCTACATCAAGGTTGATAAGTACCAGAACACCAATGTGAAAGGTATTTATGCAGTAGGTGATAACACTGGTGCGGTGGAATTAACGCCTGTTGCGGTTGCAGCAGGTCGTCGTTTGTCCGAGCGCTTGTTTAATAATAAGCCGGAAGAATATCTGGATTACAGTAATATTCCAACTGTTGTATTCAGCCATCCGCCGATTGGTACTGTCGGTCTGACTGAACCTCAGGCAAAAGAGCAGTTTGGTGAAGATCAGGTGAAAACTTATCAATCTTCTTTCACTGCGATGTATACCGCTGTCACTCAACATCGTCAGCCATGTCGGATGAAACTGGTGTGTGTCGGGCCGGAAGAGAAGATTGTTGGCATTCATGGTATTGGTTTCGGAATGGATGAAATACTGCAAGGTTTCGCTGTTGCATTGAAGATGGGAGCAACTAAGAAAGATTTTGATAACACGGTTGCAATTCATCCGACTGCGGCGGAAGAGTTTGTAACAATGCGGTAATAATATTGTCAAAAATTCATCTATACATCTTTTCTATTCTGGAAAATACGTTCGCTTTGACCACGTTGGATGAGGGCAAATTGGTAGAAACTGCTTCCCGTTTAGTGGAACAGCAAATCACTATTGCCTCCACAGTACTGATCGGCAGCCTGATGATGCCGTTACCGCAACTCAGTGCCAAAGGGGTGTTTATCATGACTGGTACTGACAGTGTGATTGATCACTGGTCGCCATTCGGCACTGGTGACATGTTGGAGAAAGCTAATTTGTATGCGCAATTGTACCATGGTTCAGATGAGTTTCATCTTTCCCGCTCTATGGCTATTGCTACCGGTGGTGTGTTGCCGCTTAACGACCAAGGCCAGCGTATTTGGCCTCAGGTGGGTGATAAAGCTGACTTTGTCCTGGTGACAGCGAGTTGTTCTGCTGAGGCGGTGGCACGTCTGCCTACTCGTCAGGCAACGTTCCATCAGGGGCGCCTGGTGGCTGGTACTGTAGCCAGGGTTTGATTCGTCCTCACCACTTTTAATGATGGCGCTGCCCCGGTAGAGAAAGAGGAATACTGGAAAAAGGCTAATAATGTGTCCTAAATTAGTGGACCACTACAAAATAATAAAGCCGGGCAATGGCCCGGCGAAAGGGTTAACGTAGCATCAGAACTTCAGCGAGCCTTGCATATAGAATATGCGCGGCTGCCCGGCGTAGATGCCTTTATTGTTATCATCATAGGAACGGGTGTAATACTCGCGGTCGAAAATGTTTTTCACCCCAAAGGCTAGAGTCAGATTGGCCATTTGTGGGCCGAAGTCATATGCCATGCGCGCATCCCACAGCATAAAGCCCGGAATGCGGCCGGTGCTGCCATCGGCACTTTCCTGTACTGTGTTAGCGTTATCAGCAAACTGGCTGGATTGGAATTCGCTGTTGAGGTTGAAGGTCCAGTTGCCAGGTTTGTAATCCATACCAAGTGTACCTTTATGTTTCGGTGAGAACGGCACTTGATTCCCGTAGGTCTCGCCTTTTTCACGAATTTCCGCGTTCACATATGTGTAGTTGGCGTAAACCGAAATGT
This sequence comes from Photorhabdus thracensis, assembly GCF_001010285.1. Taxonomy (GTDB): domain Bacteria; phylum Pseudomonadota; class Gammaproteobacteria; order Enterobacterales; family Enterobacteriaceae; genus Photorhabdus; species Photorhabdus temperata. The sequence continues at coordinate 2,358,170 of NZ_CP011104.1, forward strand.
TCTCCAATTTAGGCGTAAGCTCGGAAAGATTGTAACGTGCCTGAGTTTCCAGCCCAGTGTGCCGGGTTTTCCCACGTGCCGTAACAGTATCGTTAGTCTGGTTGGAGTCGTATTGATTGTTGAAGTTAATCAGGAACAGCCCCATTTCCGCAGTCAGAGCGCCGTCGTCGTAGCGGGTTCCGACTTCCCAGGTGCGCGCTTTTTCCGGTTCTACATTGCCGCTCCGCACAGCCTTACCAATCTGGCTGTACTGTACGGTCCCGAATGAGCTTTCTGTATTGGCATAAAGATTCCAGCTGTCAGTAACGTGATAAAGAACGTTGAGTGCAGGCAGCGGCGCATTGTAGCTTACTTCTTGGCGGGTGCCTTTCAGGTTGTTGTTTTGGATGGATTTGATGTGTTCGAATCGTACCCCTGGAGTGATGGTCCAGTTGCCGATATCAATGCGGTCGTCAATGTACCAAGCATGAGCCTCGGTGCCAGAGCGGGTATTACGGTCATAAGGGCTCGATGTGCTGGGTAATTCGCCGCTGCTGGTGGCGGTGTAGTAACGCATTTCGTGACTGGATTCATTCACGTAACGGTAGCCAATCCCTACTTCATGGGCTGAAGGCCCTAAATTGAAGAGCTGGCTATAGCGCGGTTCGATGCTGCGCACCCAGTATTCCCGTGGGGAAAGGGTGATGCGTTTGCCCTGCTCGAGATAACCGCTGCGCAAGGTATGGGTATATAAGCTCTGAATATTGAATTTGTGCTGCTGGTCGGGCTGATACTGATAGCTGAAGCTTGCGAGCTGACGGCGGCCCCAGAAGCGATCATATGGGCGAGTGGATTGCCAGCGATTGGCATCGTAATTGGCGCGTGAAAGACCTCCGGGCATATCCGCACTGCCATCATAATATTGCAGCAGGCTGTTGAAGGTGTGCACTTCATTGGGTGCATAGCGGCTTTTGAGCATCATGTCGTCAATGTGCGTGGCGCTGTGTTCGCGCCAGTCGCTGCCACGTGTACCGGAGTAGAGAAGCGCCGTGCCGAAACCGTTATTTGCCGTACCTCCAATCATCAGATTATGGGTTTCTTTTGGATTATTTTGTGAAGATGTGGGGCCAAGCTGGCCTTCCACGCTTGCCTCAATACCAAAATCCTGTGGGATAGCGCGAGTCACAAAATTCACCACACCACCTACGCTTTGTGGTCCATAGCGCACAGCGCCGCCGCCGCGTACTACGTCTACTGCGTCCATGTTGCCGAGAGATACTGGCGCCAACGATAGCTGTGGCTGGCCGTAAGGCGCGAAGGGTACCGGAACGCCATCCATCAGAACCGTAGAGCGGCTGGCAAGACGCGGGTTCAGGCCACGAATGCCGAAGTTCATCGCCAGGTCGTGGCTGCCGGTACCGTTGTTTTCCGGTGCGCTGACGCCAGGAATGCGGTTTAGCACTTCACGCATTGTTGTTGCGCCTGTTTTAGCAAAATCTTCGCGGCGGATAACATCGCGTGCGCCTGCATGTTCAAACACGTCAGTTTCACGAGCATCGCCCAGCCAGTCGCCTATCACGGTCATCGAATCTTTTTGTGTGACAGACGTGAGTTCGAGCGTGAACGTGTTATCACCCAACGTTTTCGCCTGTAAATCAGTACCGGCCAGTAAGGTGTTCAGTCCATCGGTGATGGAATAATCGCCATGTAGACCGCGACTCTGTTTGCCGCGCGTTAAGCTGGCATCTACCGAAAGGGTAATACCCGAGCGGGTGGAATATTGATTGAGAACTTTATCCAGTTCGCCTGCATTAATGTCATAGTGTGCGCTAGCTGGCGTCACCGAAGCATACGTGATCCCCGAGGTTAGGCAAGCTACCGGTAACAGGCTTAAATGAATCGCCATTACCAGCGGTGTTGTTTTGTGAAACGCGCGCAGTGGCCGTGCACGTAAAGGCGTCATAACGTCTCCATAATCATTTTGTTGCTGTATTCACTTATAAGTCGAATGAAGAGGCAAAAAGGGACAATCGAAAATGATTATTTTTACGTTAATGATTTTTATCCGGGCAGAACATTCACCCAGTAACGAGTAATGTATTGAATCTTAACGGGAAGTGTTTTTTCTATGACGGTTAATACCGTATCGGTATTTTTTATCGGGAAAGTGCCGCTTAACCGTAGTGAGGAGACAGTTGGGTCACAGCGTAATACGCCGTTGCGATAGCGGGCGAGGGTCGCGATCACTTCACTCAGTGGCTTGTCGCTGAAGCTTAATATACCCTGCGTCCACGCGTTGTCTTCGGCGATTGCCGTTGTCAGTTCACTAAAATCGGTGGCGCTGAATCTTAAGCTTTCACCCTGACGCACAATATATTTGCGGTCAGTGCCGGTCAGTATCACTTCTACGGCATACTGTTGCACGCTAACTAGCGTGGTGTTGTCTTCCTGACGAACCGTAAATTGGGTACCCAACGCGGTCAGCTGTGCCTGGCGAGTTTGTACGCGCAATAACCTTGTTCCGGCATCGTGCCCGGTGGTGATGGCAATTTCGCCATACCAGAGATGCACCAGACGTTGCTGAGGGTCAAAACGGACATCTACTGCGCTGTCAGTATTGAGTGTAAGCAGTGTGCCATCGCTCAGTTGATGCTGCTGAATGTCCCCTTTAGCAGTACGGTAACCGGCTCGCAAACCCTCCCCTGTTTCTGAATGCCACAGTTGCCAGATACCGCCAACCCCTAGTAGCAACAGCACGCTTTTCATCATTCTGCGGCGTGACAGGTGTGTTTCCTGAAGTGTACGGCTTGCCACATTGCCTGGCACCACAAGCATCTGGTTACGCAGATTTTCCACCTGTTGCCACGCCCACTGATTATCCTGATGCTGTTCGTACCAACGTTGCCATTTTTCGGTTTGCCGTGGGCTTGCTTGATCGCTACTCAGTATTGCATACCAGTGTGATGCTGATTTTAGGGCCTGGAGACGAGAATTGGTTAATGTGGTATTCATATCAGAGTCCATGCTCCAGGCGAAACAACAAGCAATGCTCGGTGGCTTTGGCCATATATTTTTTCACGGAACTGACAGACACATTAAGACGTGAAGCGATGTCGCTGTAGGTCAGACTTTCAAGCTGAGACAGTAAAAACGCTTGGCGTATTTTGTTGCTCAGGCCATCGATCATCTGGTCGATTTGTTGGAGCGTCTCAAGCTGACACTGACGAATTTCTGGCGAAGGTATAAGCGCCTCGGGCTGTTGCGCAAGCAGTTCCAGATAGGCTTTTTCCAGAGCGTTGCGGCGAAACAGATCGATCATCACCCTTTTGGCGATAGTGCAGAGGAAGGATTTTGGGTCGCGAATTGTCTGTAGCGAATCATTGGTTATCACGCGCAGGAAGGTATCCTGCGCTACGTCGTCGGCGTCAAAGGACGATTGCAGTTTGGGCGTGAGCCAGTTTTTCAGCCAGCCGTGATGCGCGCCGTAAAACGATTCAAGCGTCAGCTCAGCGGAAACAACAATGTAGTCAGACATAGCTTTATAATATCAAAAGTTAATAATCACGGTATTATATTAATGTGAGAATGGTAATCATTACAATTATTCCTGAAGGTTTTTATTTCATGTTAATGTGATGTTGAGTCGGTGTGGTCACGAGACTTGTCGCAAGCCGAGCTTGAATTTACGTGATCCTGAAATTGCTGCTCTTAAGCAAAGCTGACGTTAAATAAGTTGCTTTTCAGTAGGGTTGTGGTGATAAGGGCAAACCGAAACATATCCGCAAGTCGTTATCACCACTGATGTTATTACTGTAATTCTTTACGTACCAATTCAATTACCTGTTTGATTTCGTTGCTGTTTAGCTTACCTTCTTTGGCAAACTTCGCTACGCCGTTTTTATCTAGGACAATAATGGCAGAATTTTTGGGTTCCAACTGCCAGGTTTTTTTGACTACACCATTGCTGTCAGCGATAAACTGGGACCAAGGAAACTCTTTTTTACTGTCTTCAATACTGCTGCGGACAAATGGCCCGGTACCAAATATGGCATCACTAACATTGATGATGGTGGTTGTTTGGTATTTTTCTTTTGAAAAATCAGCACGTTTTATTTCTTCTATCAGTGGAGCATTCAGTTCTTTCGCTGCACTACGACCTGCAATATGTTGTATGACTCTCACTTTTCCGATCAATTTTCCACTATCCCAATTTTGGTAGCTAAACTTATTATTGTTGAGTAACAACTCACCTTTATCATAAACACTGACTGCAGGAACATTTTGTTCCAGGTTAATGTTGTGAGCGAATGCCAGAACAGGAGAACAAAGTAGCGCAGCATATAACATAAAATTCTTGATCATAATTTTTCCTTTGTAAGTGAATGTGACGATGCACGGGTCTTTAGCATAGCGGTTATCAGTTGATTTATCTCTTTAAAGAAGATCAATTTTTTAACATTAAGTAAGAGATAAATTTACATAATTATGCATATCTAAATATCTGTCATTTTATGTAAATTCAGTGCATAAAACTAAAAATAGGGGAACAAAATCCGATAAACTCAGTCTACTATTCTACATAGCGGTGTGGTGTATGGAGTTGGTGCACCAAACGTAACCGTAAGAAGCATAGGAGGAAAAAAGCAGAGATGAAAATTTTTCACCGATATAACCCACTGAAAATTGCTCTCTACGTTAAAACTTTATTCCGTGGACGTTTATACATTAAAGATATGGGGGCTTTTGAATTCGACTGCGGCAAGATTTTACCGCCGAAGGTGAGAGACAAACGCCATTTCAGTGTGATGAGTGAAGTTAATCAGCAGGTGCTACGTTTGCAGGCCGAAATAGGATAGATAACGAGAATAGCCGCGAGCAGCATACTGAATAATCTGCGCCACGGTAAGTGGCGCTTAATATGAGAAGATTAAACGACCTCAGTTCAAAACAGGTCGTTTTTATTTATCATCACAGATGGTTGGATTATGAGCGGGAGCCGTGATGAGGGTGTCAGTGATTTTTGTGACTAATAGCTGATCGATTTTGTAGTTATCAATATCGACAACTTCAAACTTATAACCCGCAAACTTGACCGAATCAGTACGTTTTGGAATTTTCCTCAATCGGAACATCATAAAGCCTGCAATGGTTTCGTAGTTACTGGAATCAGGGAAATCATCAATATCCAGTACTCGCTGTACATCATCAATCGGTGTTCCGCCTTCAACCAGCCATGAATTTTCGTCCCGGACGACAATCTGCTCTTCTTGACCCTGACCAACCAAATCACCCATCAGGGTAGTCATAACATCATTGAGGGTAATCACACCCATGACCAGCGCATATTCATTCAGGATAATAGCGAAATCTTCACCGGCAGCTTTAAAGCTTTCCAAGGCATCTGAAAGCGTTAAGGTATCTGGAATGATCAGCGCGTTGCGGATCTGGACGCCTTTATTGAAGCTCAGGCTCTGGCCACTCAGGACTTGGTTAAGCAGATCCTTGGAATCCACATAACCGATAACATGATCAATATCTCCGTCACATATCAGATACTTGGAATGTGGTTGGGTGGAAACCTGTTGTTTGATACTTTCTTCGCTTTCATTCTTATCAAAGTAGACGACGCTTTCCCGTGAGGTCATGGCAGAAGGAACGGTACGGGATTCGAGCTCGAATACGTTTTCAATCAGTTCATGCTCTTGTTTACGCAGGATACCAGCAATAGCTCCTGCTTCCACAACCGCGAAAATATCGTCAGATGTGATGTCCTCATTACGCGCCATCGGAATTTTAAAGATCTTAAAGATAAGATCAGCCAGTCCATTAAATAACCAAACTAATGGGCGGAAAATTGCCAGACAGAAACGCATTGGATTAACGATTTTCACCGCGACAGCTTCTGGTTTGATCATACCGATACGCTTTGGTGTCAGGTCAGCAAGCAAAATAAATGTACTGGTCACAATGATGAATGAACAGATAAAGCCGAGTTGTTCTGCCCATTCTGGTCGCATAAATTGAATGAAAAAAGCTTTTAGTGAAGGAGAGAATGCCGATTCACCGACAACACCTGCCAAAATGGCGACTGCGTTCAGGCCGATTTGCACAACGGTAAAAAACATCCCTGGAGATTCTTGTAATTTGAGGACATGAGCTGCGTTGACATTACCTTCATCTGTCATCAGTTTTAATTTGATTCGCCTTGAGGCAGCAAGAGAAATTTCAGATAACGAAAAAAAGGCGCTGATCGCGCACAGTAAAAGCACCACTAATAGACTGTTTAGCATAAGGTATCCGTGTTTTACCTCCGGTGATTGGGTAGGTTATTGTTGAAAGAACACCGGAGGAAACAATAAAAATCATATAAAATAAAAAGTTGCAATAAATACTTAGAAAGCTATTGATTAGTGTGTTAATTATAACATCAGTTTGGATGAGTCGGCTAGTTTTTGCTCATTTGTGGTAGGCAAATGCCAATACCGCCTAACCCGCAATACCCCTCAGGATTTTTAAACAGATACTGTTGGTGATAGTCTTCAGCAAAATAGAATGGCCCTGCTTCTGTGATCTCGGTTGTAACAGGTCGGTTATCTTCTTGTTGTTGCATGGCTTTTTGGAAGCGTTCACGGCTGGCTAATGCCAGTTCATGTTGCTGAGGTGACACAGTATAAATCGCGGAACGATACTGAGTACCAATATCCCCTCCCTGACGCATTCCTTGAGCCGGGTCGTGGTTTTCCCAGAAAAGTTTTAACAGGTTTTCGTAACTATTTTTTGCCGGATTATAAACAATTCTGACAACCTCGGCGTGACCGGTCAGGCCGCTACAGACTTCTTCATAAGTTGGATTTGGTGTTGTACCACCGCTGTAACCCACAGAGGTCGTGTAAATATCAGATTGTTGCCAAAACAGCCGTTCTACGCCCCAGAAGCATCCCATACCAAAATAGGCAACTTCCATATTGGCTGGAACAGGCTCTATTGCATGATTGGTGACAGTATGGTTAGGTGAAATCTTAAGTGGTTCAGCTCTTTCTGGTAATGTACTTTGAGAATCAATAGATGGGGTTTCACTAGCTGAAGTTGACACAATTCCCTCCTGTAATTATTAAGTTTTCAGATATTGATAGATTGTATATATTATAAGCTTTATTCAAGATTAATTTTATTATAGTTAAATTATTCCGATTAGGTTAGGAGTTCGCGTGTCGAGATACCCCATTTTATGTTTTCTTTGTGTGTCTATCGCAACTCCCATCGCTCATAGTGCTAGTCTTCGCCTGAAAATAGAAGGATTAACCGGCAGTTTAGAAAAAAATGCCCGAGTTCATCTTTCCACCATCAGTACTGACGAAGTTGCGGCGGATGGTCGTTTCCGCTCTCGTGTAGATAAAGCGATTAGGGAAGGTCTGCGTCCCCTTGGTTATTATGAACCCATTATCGAATTTACCTATCAGGAAAATAGGCCCCCCGCTCGTCCGGTATTAACAGCAAAAGTCACCGCCGGTGAACCTATACGGATTGCCAGTGTTAATGTTGTTTTGGAAGGTGGGGCTAAAACAGATGGAGATTATGCCAAACTTGTTAAAAGCAAAAGTCCAAAAAAGGGGACAATTCTTAATCATGGCGGCTATGAAAGCTTTAAAGGTTCTCTGACCGGGCTTGCTATTAGAAAAGGTTATTTTGACGCCGTAATGAAAAAGAGCCAATTGGGTGTTGCTAAAGAGCGGCATGAGGCATTCTGGGATTTTAATTTTAATAGCGGTGAGCGTTATCACTTTGGTCAGATATATTATCGTGGTTCACAAATTCGTGAAGATTATCTGAGTCACTTGGTGCCGTTCAAAGAAGGGGATTTTTATACCTCGGAACAATTGGCGGAATTCAACCGGCGGCTGGCAGAAACTGGCTGGTTTAATTCAGCACTAGTGACACCTGATTTTAATGCTGCCAGAAAGAGTGGTAATAAGACTCTCCCTCTTGATGCGGTATTAACACCACGTTCCAAAAACTATGTTGAACTAGGTGGGGGTTATGGAACAGATGTTGGGCCACGGGTAAAAGCTAAGTGGACAAAACCATGGCTGAATTCCCGTGGGCATAGCCTTGGCACGAGTATCAACCTTTCTGCACCTGAACAGGTGATTGATGCTACCTATAAAATGCCGCTGAAAACGAACCCGCTGGAGCAATATTATGCGTTGCAGACGGGTTATAAACGTAAGGATGTCAACGATACCGTATCAGATACCGCGACGGTGAACCTTTCCCGTAACTGGGATCTTTCAACTGGTTGGCAGTATGGGATCAATATGCGCTGGAGCCTCAGCCACTTTACTCAAGCCAATGTCACGAATACTGCTATGTTGTTGTATCCGGGAGCGAACGTGAGTCGTATCCGTCAGCGTGGGGGTACGATGCCTTATTGGGGCGATAGCCAGCGTTATTCCATTGATGTTTCTGATACCCTTTGGGGCTCTGATGTGGATTTCCTGGTATTACAGGCGCAAAACGTTTGGATCAGAACTTACTGGGATAACCATCGTTTTGTTGCCCGGGGTAATTTGGGTTGGATAGAAACCAATGAGTTCCAGAAAGTCCCTCCTGATTTACGTTTCTTTGCCGGTGGTGATCGCAGTGTCCGTGGTTACCAATATCAGAAAATTTCTCCTAAAGACGATAAAGGAAAATTGACCGGGGCATCCATGTTGATCGTGGGTTCGCTTGAGTATCAATATAACGTAACGGGTGATTGGTGGGGTGCTGTTTTTGTCGATACCGGTGAAGCAGTCAATGATGTTAGAAGGAGCAATTTTAAGACCGGCGCAGGTGTTGGTGTGCGTTGGGCTTCTCCTGTCGGACCCATTAAGTTTGACCTTGCCAGGCCAATAGGGGATTCAGAATCCCGTAATATCCAGTTTTACATCGGGTTAGGATCTGAATTATGAGATGGATTAAGAAGGTCAGTATTGCTTTTTTGCTGATTATTACGCTGTTGGTTATTACTGTTGCCGGATTGGTAGGAACGCAATCTGGCCTGCATACTATGATTAACAGTGCCATCCGTTGGGTACCGGGGCTGGATATTGCCAATGTCAGTGGTGGCTGGCGTGATTTGACCCTGAAAGGTGTCAGGTATCAGATGCCCGGTGTTGATGTTAATGTGAATCAACTCCATCTTTCGCTGCGTCTTTCTTGTCTGAAAAACAGTCAGTTATGTATTAATGCATTGACGACAGAAGGCGTAAAAGTGGTGATTAATACCAAACAATTGCCACCTGCGAGAGAGTCATCGTCAGAATCAGAGCCTCTGACTGAATTAGAGACGCCGTATCCGATTTTACTTAACTTGCTATCCATTAAAAATGCCGTGGTCACTGTAGATGATAGGGTATTTGCCCTTGATGAATTCAGGACCGCAGCTAAGTGGCAGCAAAAGGCGTTAATTCTTAAGCCAACAAAAATCAATGGATTGCTGGTGGGATTGCCAAAAACGACTCCTGAGCAATTGAAAACAGCGGAAGCAGCAGAGAAAGCAAAGCGGAAAGTTGAACCGGAAAAGTCGTTGGGAGAAATCCTGAAAACAGTGTTCTCTCAGCCGCTACTGGCAACGTTACCTGAAGTGCCTATTCCACTGGATATTACTGTTGAAGAGATCAGTGGTAAGCAATTACGGCTGACCGGTGATACCAATATCATAATCAATGACTTATTACTGCAACTGAGTAATCAGGGGCAGCAGATTCAGCTCGATAAATTGAATGTAAAGGCACCGGAAGGTTCTTTAGCCGTTCATGGTTCCGCGACTTTGGCACAGCAATGGCCGGTAAAGCTGTCAATAAAAGGTGAGATAGATCAGCAAGAGATTCAAGGGCAAAAAGTTGACTTGAAGCTTAATGGAGCCTTGCTAGAGCAACTCAACTTAATTCTGAATTTGTCTGGCCCTGTCAAAGCTAAAATTGATGCCCAGGCGGAACTGGCTAAGGCCGGTTTGCCAGTGCGTATGACGCTTGAAAGCCAGCAACTGAGTTGGCCTTTGACGGGAGAGCCTGAATATCAGCTTGATAATGTAAAAATGCGCCTGAATGGTAAAACGAGTGGTTATGATTTGTCGTTGCGTTCAGGCATTAAAGGTAATGAAATGCCACCGGCATTATTGGTGTTGGATGCTAAAGGTAATGAAGAACGCTTTAAGTTGACCCGCTTGCGCTTGTCTGCCTTGCAGGGAAGGGCTGAACTGGTCGGTGTGGCAGATTGGAGTAAGGCGGTAAGTTGGAATGCGGTGTTGACACTCTCTGGAATCAATACTGCTAAACAGTGGCCGGAATGGCCAGCCGAAATAGATGGAAAAATGGTGACTCGTGGCAGTTTGCACGGTGGTAGCTGGCAGCTCCGAATCCCAGAAATCGCACTTGATGGTAATGTAAAACAGAACTTGATAAAAGCCAGGGGTAAGATTTCGGGTAATGCGGCTGGTCAGTGGAATATTCCTCAATTTGAGCTGGCTTTAGGGCGTAATAAAATCAATCTCCAGGGACAGTTGTTCAAACAGTGGCAACTTGATGGCGATATCAGAGCACCGAGGCTGGATGGCTTATTACCGGGGCTTGGAGGTGTCGTTAATGGGACGCTGAAACTGCGTGGTAATATGCAAGCGCCTCAAATTCTGGCTGATCTGAATGCTAATGGGTTGAAATGGCAGGATTTGCGCATTGATAGTGTTAATGTGAAGGGAGATGTACGTTCTGCTGCGCAGATCCAGGGCGATCTTGCTATCAAAATCGGTCAGTTGAAACAGGCTGATTTAATCGTTCGTAGTTTGACGTTGAATGCTAAGGGCAATGAAAAACAGCATAATTTGCAACTGAAGGTCGATGGTGAGCCAGTTGCCGGTCAACTTGCGCTTAATGGTAGTTTTGATCGCAAGCAACAACGATGGAAAGGCGATATTAATAATACCCGTTTTGATACCCCGGTTGGCGAATGGCGTTTAACCAAAGCTATTACTATTGATTATTTCAATCAGCAGCAGAAAGTCACTGTGGGTACTCATTGTTGGTTGAATCCACATGCGCAGCTCTGCGTACCGAAACCCATTGAAGCGGGTGCCAACGGTAGTGCATCTATTGCTCTTGATCGTTTTGATCTTGCTATGATTCAATCATTATTGGGGCCTGAAACACATTTGAAAGGTGTATTCAGTGGTAATGCTGATGTTAAATGGAGTGCTGGAGGTGGATTGCCTCAGGCCAACGTTAATCTGCGTGGTGATGCGGTGCAGGTTAAGCAAGTGATTGATGGCATCGCATTACCTGTAGATTTTCAAACCCTGACACTCAATGCAGGCTTGAAGAATGGAGCCGCAGAGCTGAATTGGCTGTTTAACATTATGGGAAATGGTCAGTTTAACGGTGCGGTACAGGTTGCTGATCTTGAAGGGCGTCGCAAACTATCAGGCAATGTAGGTATTCAGGATATTTCACTGGCGTTGATCGAACCGATTCTTGGAAAAGGGGATAAGGCAGAAGGTCATTTGAACGCTAACCTGCGTCTGGGCGGAAATGCTAAAAATCCATTACTGTTTGGTCGGTTAAGCCTGAGCGCACTGCAAGCTTCGGGTCATTGGATTCCATTTGATATTACTCAAGGGCAACTTGGTGTAAATTTTGATGGAATACGTTCCAATCTTGATGGTGTTATCAAAACCCCGAAGGGGCAATTTAACCTGAATGGTGATGCTGACTGGCGTAATTTGGATGCGTGGCATGCAAGAATTGCCGCTAACGGTGATAAGTTGAGGGTAACTTTGCCACCAATGGTGAAAATTGATGTCAGCCCTGCTCTGGTGTTTGAGGCTTCTCCTCAGTTGCTGAAATTGGATGGTAACATTGATATTCCCTGGGCGCGTATTACAGTTAAAGAACTACCCGAATCGGCTGTTGAGGCTTCATCGGATGAGATTATATTAGGTGAGAATCTTCAGCCGTTAGAAGTGAAAAAAGCGTCAATCCCGATTCAAAGTAACTTGACGATTCATATAGGCGATGATGTTCGACTCAGTGCATTTGGCCTCAAAGCGAAACTTAGAGGCGCTTTGAAAGCTGTTCAGGGTGAACAGGGTTTGGGTTTGAATGGCCAGGTTGATATTCTTGATGGCCGTTTCCATGCCTATGGACAGGATCTGATTGTCCGTAAAGGGATGATTATGTTTTCAGGTCCACCGGATCAACCATTGCTTAATATTGAGGCTATCCGTAACCCCGAATCAACGGATGGCCGTGTTATTGCAGGGGTGAGAGTTACCGGTTTGGCGGATCAGCCAAAAGTGGAAATTTTCTCAGAGCCTGCTAAATCACAACAGGAAGCGCTTTCTTACCTGTTGCGTGGTGAAGGGTTGGAGAGCAGTGGCTCGGACAACTCCCAGATGACGGCAATGTTGATCGGGTTGGGGGTTGCGCAGAGTGGTCAGTTAGTGGGTAAAATCGGTGAAATATTTGGTGTTTCCGATTTGGCACTGGATACTCAAGGGGTTGGTGATAAATCACAGGTAGTTGTTAGCGGCAAGATCACAAAAGATCTGCAAGTTAAGTATGGTGTTGGTATATTTGATTCACTGGCAACATTAACCTTACGCTATAGGTTAATGCCTAGATTGTATCTGGAAGCAGTGTCTGGTATTGATCAGACATTGGATTTGCTCTATCAGTTTGAGTTTTAAAAATGCGAATTATTGTTTATGGCAGCTTACGGCGCAAACAGGGCAATCATCACTGGATGACCGATGCTCAATGGTTAGGGGATCATCGGCTCGAAGGCTATGAGCTGTATGACCTTGGGCATTATCCTGCGGTAATCCGTGGTGACGGGAGTATTGAATGTGAGGTATATCGCATCAACTCAACTATTCTGACAGAATTAGACGATTTGAAAGATAATTATCGGGAGTATGTAAGGGAGTTGATTCAGACACCGTATGGTAGTGCATGGATATATCTTTATCAGTTTCCGGTAACCGGTTTACGGCGGATAAAAAGCGGTGACTGGTTAAAGCGCCACGCAGAAGAGTAAATAAAAATCCCTTTTTATCACGATAAAAAGGGATTATGACATTAAAAAACCTCTGCCGGTGATGTTCCACAGAGGTTTTTTAATTATGCACGTAAAGATGGATTATTTCTTAGCAGCACGTTCGAAAGAGGAGACAATTTCTGTTTTAGCCGCTTTGGCATTATCCCAACCATCAACTTTGACCCACTTACCTTTTTCCAGATCTTTGTAGCGCTCAAAGAAGTGAGTGATCTGAGCGCGCAGTAATTCTGGCAGATCGTCCACATCCTTAATGTGATCATATTCTTTGGTTAGTTTACTGTGTGGAACTGCAACCAGTTTTGCGTCTTCACCTGATTCATCAGTCATTTTCAGAACGCCAACCGGACGGCAACGGATCACCGCACCTGGTTGTAATGGGTATGGCGTTGGAACCAGAACATCAACTGGGTCACCATCCAGAGACAGAGTATTGTTGATGTAACCATAGTTACATGGATAGAACATTGCGGTAGACATAAAACGGTCTACAAACAGCGCACCGGATTCTTTATCAACTTCATATTTAATGGGATCTGCGTTGGCAGGGATCTCAATAATGACATAGATGTCTTCAGGCAGTTCTTTCCCTGCCGGTACTGAGTTTAGGCTCATGAAAGTTTCCTTTATTTCAAACCAGAATAGAGTGGGGAGTATTATAGCCAAAACATTTTTTAAAGTACTCTCCATTTTTCTGACAAGTAGCTTGTTGGTAAATGCTGTCTCTGAGTTTGGCGACTGTGGGGCAGTCACTAACGGATAGCACAGGTTCTCACTCATCTTTCGATGAAGTCTGATTTTCCAGGCTATTTGGGTTGATGTGTTAACTATGCTGTATATACCAAAATTTTTGGAGTAATATTTTTTTAATAGGAGTGAATCAGAGTCTATTGGGATAGCACTTTTAATAAAGTTGTTCCTGTCCCAAGTTTCTGATGAGCACTATTCTCTATCTATACACGATCACTGGAATTTGTTTAGCCATATTTTTTGCTATTAAACTTGATTGTTTCATGCTCAGCCTCTCGGCAAGCAATGTCTAAAATAAAAGCTGTTTTATCAAGCTGCTGCTTTTGAGAATAAAGCATGTTGACTTGGCTCTGCACGCATGTTTATAGGGATCATTTTAGCCATAAGTGACCCCAATGTATGTCTAATAGGGATACTAAAATAAAAGATATGGTTACTGAGAGAGGAAGTATGAGCCTTTTGGAGTCATATCGAAAGACAGATTATTTGGATGTGTGCAAAGTCATCATCGAAATGATAAATCAGAGTACCACTCAGATAGCCTCCACAATACTTACCCAATTTTTCTTCAACTCTAAAGGTCATATTAACCTCAGTACTTTCCAAGATTTCACCCGCTGTGCAGTAATAATTAGCAAGCAATTCTTAATCGAACACGAATACGCAATGAAAGAAGATGAGTATTCAAGGCAAATACTCTCTTGTTTATTTGAATCATTGATGCAGAGACGACAAGAAAGTGAATTGGTCCGGAATATCGTTGATTTGATTTCATCGTTAACTGAGCAACAAACACTAACATACTACTAAAAGGGAGAGTAATAAATGGAGCAGTTCAGCGTGTATGGAGATACATACCTTAACGACAGATACTCAGTATATGAGCGTTTGAGAAATGAGGCTCCGGCATATTTTTCTAAGGAAATGAATTCATGGTTTATCACTCGATACGAGGATGTATCAAGCTTATTACGTTCAAACGATTTGATTACTAGCCATCTTATTCAGGAAAAATTAGATAACCTCAAAGAAGGTGAAAGTGAACACTTTAAAGAAATTATCGACATCATTTCAACTTGGATGATTTACAACGATAGACCAGTTCACACACGCCTTAGAAAGTTCATGAACCAAGCATTTATGAGAAAAGAGCTTGAAATTATCAAGCCTGAAATTGCTAAGATTACACATACACTGATCCAAAAAATTACAGATAGTGGTTGCACAGAAATTGACTTTGTAGAGGAAATTGCACACCCATTACCTGCGATGATTTTGTGCAAAATGTTAGGTCTAGATGAAAGCGAGGCAGGAAAGTTCATCAAATGGTCGGATGATATTGCTGATTTTATGCAAAATTTTGTGGTATCAAGCGTACCAGACAAAGGAGTTTCAGATATTACTAAAAAGAGCATGAGAGAGATGTTTGATTTTCTGTTTGAAACCATTAAATCTCGTCGCAATATACCTCGAAATGATCTCATCAGTCGCTTGGCTAATTCTGAGAAATTTGAAGACGGAGCGATGTTAGGTGATGCAGAAATAGCGGCTCAAACTGTTCATCTGATTTTCGGTGGACATAAAATTCCGCAATTTATGCTAACAAATATGTTGCATTGCCTGATTACTCATCCTGAACAGATGGAAGCACTTAAACAAGATAGTTCACTACTTGATAATGCACTCATGGAATCAATGCGTTTTGAGGGGCCAATTCAATATGTCACTCGTCATGCATCCAAGGATATCGTACTGCACGGAGAAACTATAAAAAAATACGACTCGGTTTATCTGTTTTTAGGGGCCGCAAACCGCGATCCGCGAGCTTTCCAATATCCTGACATGTTTAATATTCAAAGAGAAGAAAAGTTAAATCATGTTGCGTTTGGTGGTGGGTATCATGCGTGTATTGGTGCTGCGTTTGTACAAATGGAGCTCAATGTGATATTAGAAGGGTTGTTTGGTGCCTTTAAAGATATTCAATCTAACTACAATATTCAAAGCCCTGATTGGTCACATAATCCAACCTTCCATGGTATTAAGTCAATGAGTATTAAGGTAAAATAATAATTATACCCCATCAGTTGTATTATTGTTGGGGCAATAGGGTATTATATGAAGTTTGTATTTTTAACGGATATTTACGGAATCTCAGAGCATGTTGAATTAATTACAAAACGTTTAGATGGTGATGTTTCATTTATTTCGCCTTACGAAAGAGAAAGTGAAATTCCAAATGATAAAGATGCAGTGTATGAATATTTTCACAGTGTATCATCAATAGAAAAATACACACAAAAAGTAAGATGTGCTCTTGAATATGTCGATTCTTCGGTGATACTAGTTGGATTCAGTATTGGTGCTACAGTGGGATTGAGAATATCAGGTGATAGGCATTTTCCGATTCAGAATTCTATTTGAATTTTTGGTTAACGTATTCGTGATTATTTGAATGTAAAACCAATTAAACCTATATCATTGTTTTTCTCCAATGATGAAAAATACTTTATCGATAAGCTAGAGTATTCTTATTGGATAACCATAGAGCTGGTAAATTGTGCCCACTCTGCGATATCATAACCTAATGGTTGTAATATTGCTGTAAGACTAATAAACAAGTCCGTAAGGTAATAATTATATATGTTGAATAATACATTAAAAACATTATGTTTCTCCTATTTTTTTGCGTGGGCCATTTTTCTCAATTTTTACTTTGTTATTGCTGAAAAAAGTGGTTTAGATGCAAATATAGCAGGAATAGTCAGTGGCATATCATTTTTAGCACGTACTGTAGGTCTGCTCACACTCTATCCCTACTTGATTAAACATTTTGGTACTAAAGGAACTGGGATATTACTTGCGGGTGGTACAGTAGTAACGTGCATCTTATTATTAATATCGACAAACAGTTACCTCTCAATAGTATGTTTAATTGCTGTTGCGTTCTTCTTACCGATTGGTCTCCCTGTAACTGAATCAACGTTGACTGGCTCAGATTTAAAAAGTGGTCAGTATGAAACGATTCGTTTATTTGGTTCACTTGGTTTTATTATTTCTATTATTTTTGCTAGTTTCTCATTTACTTATTATCAAAAAGAAATTTTAGTACTACTAATTGTATTGCCGGTATCTATAAATAAGTTTTCATAATTATGCTCCACTTCCAACCAGCCCTTGTGTACCAAGATATACAGCCTTTTCATCCAAGTGGTCTGTAGAATCAATGAGATAGGCTACAGAACCAATGTTGTTCAAAAAGAAAACAAAAGGCATAGGTGTATCAGTATTATGGAAAGCTATTTATATGGTGTGACGATGACTATGAGAGTGTTAAAAAATCAATACTATGATATTTCATTAACTAATTTTCAACCAATACACCTTTATGTATTTAGCATTGTCTTTTTAATTCAGGGTGCACATGCTGGTTTTTATGTGTTTGGTGCTCCGTATTTTCATGGATTAGGCTTCAATTCAGTAAAGATTTCGGCGATCTTCATAATTGGTATTATTGCAGAAATTGGCATATTTAAAACGCTTTCTTCCAATCAATCTATATCTTATCAATCCCTATTATTGGTTGCTACAGTAGCATCAATTATTCGATGGGGAGCTATGATTGCTTCAGACAATTTCATGATCATATTTATATCAGCAATGTTACATGGTATTACGTTTGGTGCGGCACATATTGCATTTGTTAGATTTATTAAAGGCGAAAATCCAAGTGGTAATTTTATTTCATCTTCATTTCTTATTTATGGTGCAATGATCATGAGCTTAAGCCTCAGTATAGTGACATTCAGTATCAATTCAATTGCATTTGAAAGCTACTTTACGATACCTGTGATAGTATCGATTGTTGCTCTCGTGCTAAATAAGATTCCAAAATAGCGCTACATCTTATACTACTCATAATTCTATATATAACAATGGGTTGAAGAAGGCCATGTGTAGCAAAATTATGAAATGTTATTTAGTAGCCATGTTAATGGTATATAAAAAATGTGGCGATCGCATAAAATTTTTTAGATTTTGATGGCTTAATTGAAGAGTATTGTTGGTAGCTTAATTTAATACATTGATTTTATAAGATATTTGATATTTTTTTCTCGTTTTTCTATGGAAATTGTAGGTCAATGGAAAAAGAGGATAGCAATAATAAAGTCATTATTTGACGGCAATGTTAAAGAGGCGGGAAGTTCCGCCTCTTAAGTAGTCATTAATAAATGAAATTATTCATCCGGGAATTCAGCCATAAAACTTTCGGCTTTCTCTACCATTGATTTACTGCCAACAAAGAAAGGCACGCGCTGATGCAGTTTGGACGGGATGATATCCAGAATCCGATTAGCGCCATCACTGGCTTTACCTCCAGCTTGTTCAGCCAGAAATGCCATTGGGTTGCATTCATACAGCAGTCGCAGTTTTCCTGATGGATGACTAGCGGTACTTGGATAAATGTAGATTCCGCCTTTCAGCAGGTTGCGATGGAAGTCAGCAACCAATGAGCCAATATAACGTGTGGTGTAAGGACGTTGAGTCGCTTCATCCTGTTCCTGGCAATATTTAATGTATTTCTTCACTCCCATAGGGAATTTGATGTAATTCCCTTCGTTGATGGAATACATATTGCCTTTGGGTGGGAACTGGACTTTCTCATGAGAAAGACAGAATACGCCGAGTGAAGGATCATAAGTAAAGGCATGTACACCACATCCAGTGGTATAAACCAACATAGTTGAAGAACCGTAGACAACATATCCGGCGGCGACTTGGCGATGACCTGGTTGCAGGAAATCTTTTTCAGTCACTGGTTCGCCGATTGGGGTAATACGGTGGTAGATAGAGAAGATAGTACCAACGGAAACGTTTACATCAATATTTGAAGAACCGTCTAATGGATCCATCAAAACAACATATTTTGCATTTTCAGCGCGGTCGCCTTCGAAAATAACGATGTCGTCTTCTTCCTCGGAAGCGATACCGGCAACTTCACCGCGTGCTTTCAATGCTGCTTTGAGTTTTTCATTAGCATACAGGTCCAGTTTCATCTGAACTTCGCCTTGGATATTGGACGCACCGCTGGTCCCTAAAATATCCACTAAACCGGCTTTGTTGATATCACGGTGAATGATTTTTGCTCCGAGCTTAATAGCGGAAAGCAATGCGGTGAGCTCACCCGTGGCATGAGAAAAATCTTGCTGCTTTTCGACGATGAATTCGCCTAATGTTTTCATGACGAAAGTCCTGAATGTGATTTGATAGTGGTTTTAGAGTGTGCATTGCACTCTTTCGCGGGCAGTTTAGCCAAAGAAAGGGATGATTCATAGGCTATTCCATTTCTTATCTTGCTTTTGATGGTTAGAATAGTGGCTAACTTCATGCTATGGAATGGGAAATCAATGCGTATTCATATTCTTGGTATCTGCGGTACTTTTATGGGTGGACTGGCAATTTTGGCACGTTCTCTCGGCCATGAGGTAACCGGCTCAGATACCAATGTTTATCCACCAATGAGTACCTTACTAGAAAAACATGGGATTAGCCTGATTCAGGGATATGATCCGGCACAATTGGATTCTGTGCCAGATATGGTCATCATCGGTAATGTCATGAGCCGTGGAAATCCTTGTGTAGAAGCTGTGCTGGAGCGTGGGCTCCCTTATACCTCTGGTCCTCAATGGCTGCATGATTATGTCTTGCCGGAGCGTTGGGTTCTGGCGGTTGCAGGGACGCATGGCAAAACAACAACCGCCGGCATGTTGGCTTGGATTCTGGAAGCTTGTGGTTATAAACCGGGTTTCTTGATTGGCGGTGTTCCTGGGAATTTTGAAACATCAGCTCAGATCGGAGAAAGTCCGTTTTTCGTGATAGAAGCCGATGAATATGACAGTGCTTTCTTTGATAAACGATCCAAGTTTGTGCATTACAGCCCACGTACGCTGATCATGAATAATCTCGAATTTGATCATGGGGATATTTTTGGCGATCTGGCAGCTATTCAGAGACAGTTCCATCATCTTGTCAGGATCATTCCGGCTAGTGGCAAGATCTTTGTGCCGGATAACGATATTAACCTGAAGCATGTCTTGTCTATGGGATGCTGGAGTGAATTGGAGCTGGTGGGTGAAACTGGTCGCTGGCAGGCAAAAAAGATAAGTACAGACAGCAGTGATTATCGGGTGTTTTATGGTGGTGAAATTGTTGGAGAAGTGAATTGGTCATTGGTTGGTGAACATAATATGCGTAATGGGCTGATTGCGATTGCAGCTGCACATCATGTTGGTGTCCAGCCAGTCGATGCTTGTCGTGCTTTGAGCGATTTTATTAATGCCCGCCGTCGCCTTGAACTACGTGGTGAGGAGAATGGCATCACCGTTTATGATGATTTTGCGCATCACCCGACAGCAATTCTGGCAACACTGGAAGCTCTGCGTAGTAAGGTTGGTGGAACTGCCCGTATTATTACTGTGTTAGAACCGCGTTCAAATACTATGAAAATGGGGGTAAGTAAGAATGAGATCGCGCCAGCGCTGGGGCGTGCTGATGAAGTGTTCTTATTTCAGCCAGCTAATATTAAATGGCATGTATCAGAAATTGCAGATCGTTGTGTTCAGCCAGCGTATTGGAGCGCTGACATTGATTCGCTGGTGCATATGATTGTTGATAAGGCACAGAAAGGCGATCATATTTTGGTTATGAGTAATGGCGGGTTTAGCGGTATTCATGAGAAACTACTATCTGAACTGAATAAAAAAACTTATCAGTCCTGAGGATGGCGGCAGGAAAAATGAATCGCGCCAGTATGGCGCGATTCATTTAAAGTTCTTGTTCGAACAATTCAAGAATTTTTTCACGTAGCTGTTCTGCTGTGAAACCTCTGGCAAGTGTGATGAAGATGGTGTCGTCACCCGCGATACTGCCAAGTATACCTTCTGCTTTACCAAGGGAATCCAACAAGCGAGCAATAAGCTGAGCAGCACCAGGGCTTGTACGAATGACAACAATTGAATGGTTGTGATCAACATCCAGTACCAGGTTTTTTAGTGGACTAGTGGCAGTAGGGACGCCAAGCTCAGCAGGAAGGCAGTAGACCATTTCCATTTTTGCATTACGGGTGCGAACAGCACCAAATTTAGTCAGCATTCTGGAGACTTTGGATTGATTAATATTCTTAAAACCTTCTTCCAGCAAGGCGGTAACGATTTCTCCTTGAGAGCTAAATTTTTCTTCTTTCAATAACGCCTTGAAAGCTTTTACTAACTCTTCCTGTTTAGAGGGAGTACGCATATTTCACCATATTCAATCATCTATGAAGATTATATTATGCATATAAATGAATTTTTATGCAATAAAAATGATCTTATCACCATTTTTAAAGCATGAATTAGTCTTATGCTATATAGAAATTCACAAAATATGAATATGAGAATTTGCTTTTTTGGGTTGGTTATCATGTAAGTATATTGTTAATCAAATGATGTTGTTTGGTGTTGTTGTTGGGTGTAAGGTATTTAGCGGGTTATTTCATAAAATCATAAGGCAATTATCAAAATAGTGTCCATTATCTCATTAACAGATAAGCATTTTGCCTAGAATACGGCGACTTTTACGTCCCACGATTAGAGCGTAAGTCCGCAATTTGGCTGTTAACAGATTGTTTTCAAGAAAGTAGTAATTTATGGTTTGTAACCAGATGAATTCATAGCATTTTAAAGTATAAACGATTTAAGGAGTATCAGGATGAAAGTTGCAGTTCTCGGTGCAGCCGGTGGTATTGGTCAGGCTCTTGCTCTTCTACTAAAAACCCAGCTTCCTTCAGGTTCAGAACTCTCTTTATATGATATCGCTCCAGTGACACCTGGGGTGGCTGTTGATTTGAGCCACATTCCAACGGATGTGAGAATTAAGGGCTTTGCTGGTGAAGATGCAACGCCAGCGTTGGAAGGGGCGGACGTTGTATTGATTTCTGCTGGTGTTGCCCGTAAACCAGGTATGGATCGTTCAGATCTGTTTAATGTGAACGCGGGTGTCGTTCGTAACCTGGTAGAACAAGTAGCTAAAACGTGTCCGAAGGCACTGATTGGGATTATTACTAACCCAGTCAACACAACTGTAGCTATTGCGGCTGAAGTGCTGAAAAAAGCGGGTGTATATGATAAAAACCGTCTGTTTGGCGTAACAACCCTGGATATTATCCGCTCCAATACTTTTGTTGCTGAATTGAAAGGTAAAAAACCGCAGGAAATCGAAGTGCCGGTTATCGGTGGTCACTCTGGTGTGACGATCCTGCCTCTGTTGTCCCAAATCCCTGGTGTGAGCTTTACTGATGAAGAGTTAGCAGCCTTAACTAAACGTATTCAGAATGCAGGTACTGAAGTCGTTGAAGCTAAAGCTGGTGGTGGATCTGCAACTCTGTCTATGGGACAAGCTGCGGCTCGTCTGGGTCTTTCTTTGGTCCGTGGCTTACAAGGCGAAAGCAATGTTGTGGAATGTGCTTATGTTGAGGGTGATGGCAAATATGCGCGTTTCTTCGCTCAACCGGTTCGTTTGGGTAAAAATGGTGTAGAAGAGCGTCTGGACATCGGCAAGTTGAGTGATTTTGAACAAAAAGCACTGGAAGGCATGTTGGACGTATTGAGAAAAGATATAGAATTAGGTGAAAAATTCATTAATAACTAATTGGTATATTTTATAAATATAAAATATATAGTTATGAAACAATAAAAACCGCTGGTATAACGAATTACCGGCGGTTTTTATTTAACGAAAATAATTCGTTAGCTAATTATTTGTTTGTTCGCGTACTTTCCTTTCTAATAACTCTCCGGTATTTGGATCAAAATAACGACTCGGCCAAATCTCTGAAGGGTGTATTTCCAGATAATTCGCAATTATCCATTCTCCCTTTGGCCATGGGCGAGACAGTGCATTAGCGAGTGTAGATGAGCTCAGTCCCGCTTTGCGTGATACCTCAGCTAAGGTTGTTCCCCGCTTGCGTAAAGCTGCAATTATGTCGGCAGGATGCCAATCAGATTTCCTTGAAATCATTTTTAATCCTTTTTTTATTAAATTTGATGCTATGTTAGTGGTATAAATAACAGGTCTGCATGAGAGCAATAACGAACTGAAACCTGTTATTGAGAAACAAAATAGCATTATTTTTCTAAAAATATTTCCAAATTTTTTCTTAAAAACTTCTTTTTTGAACTTGGTTACAAAAATAGAGAAACGTGATGAAAAAAGAGTGGTTTTCGGCCAAGGAATTGGTTGGCGTGGGTGAGTTACCTGGATCACCACAAGGAGTTAATGCCAGAGCAAAACGCGAGGAGTGGTTATGTCAGAAAAGGCAAGGAGTACAAGGCAAAGCAGTCGAATATCACTATTCCTGTTTTCCAGAGACGACCATTGCAGCGCTGGAGCTTCATGAATCATCTTCTGAGTATCAGGTGCAGAAGCAAGATCCTTTATCGATTTGGGTTGGGGCTTTCCACCAGTTGTCAGAATCTGAGAAACAGGCTGTGACAGCCATGATTTTACGAGACGGTATCAGAAGCTTTTTGGAAAAAATTTCTGTTATTTAACTCTTTTTTGGAAATTAAAAATGCCAATTAACTTGGCTTCTTCTTCATTATCCCGGTGCAAAGTGAGAAGAAAAGTATGAAAAAAGAATGGTACTCAGCTAAAGAGCTGGTTGGTATTGCCGGACTTCCTTCTTCGCCACAGGGAATAAATCTGATGGCAAGGCGGGAAGGATGGGAATATAGACGTAAACTGGGTGTTCAGGGCAAGGCTCTTGAATATCATATAAATAGTTTGCCTGAAGATGTACTTAATATGTTATCCGTAGGGGAAAACACAGTTGATTACGCAAACAAACGGCAGGACCCATTCTTAATCTGGGTTGAAGCTTACTATCAACTGACTAAAGTTGAGCGGGAAAAAATTGTGAAATTCATTCTTCGGGAAGGGTTGGCAAAACTTATTAGCTATATTGATGTTGAAGACGTAGAGAAAAACCTGGAGGCAGATTAACCCCAGGTTTTGCTGCTATCAATTAAGAGAGGCGTTGTACGGCGATATGTGCTAACCCCACAAGTGCTTGCTTGTATGGGGAGCTTCCCAGCACCTGTAAAGCAGCAATGGCTTTATCTGCTTCTTCTTCTGCTCGCTTACGGGTATATTCCAGCGAACCGCACTGTTTCATTGTTGTCAGTACGGTTTCGAGTAAGTGGCGACCATTACCTTTTTCAATTGCTTCACGGATAAGTGATGATTGTTCTGGGTTACCATGATTCATAGCGTGCAGCAATGGTAATGTTGGTTTACCTTCATTGAGGTCATCACCAGTGTTTTTGCCTAGTGTGTCGCTATCGGCATCATAGTCCAGCAAATCATCAATTAGCTGGAATGCAGTGCCTAAATAACGCCCGTAATCTTGTAAAGCAGCTTCCTGTTTTGGTGTCGCGTTGGAAAGAATCGCAGAAGAGTGGGCGGCAACTTCAAACAGCCGCGCTGTTTTACTGTAAATCACGCGCATATAATCGTCTTCAGAGATATCTGGGTCATTGCAGTTCATTAGCTGTAAAACCTCGCCTTCAGCGATAACATTGGTTGCTTCTGACATCAGCTTAAGAACCCGCATAGAGTTAAGAGTCGTCATCATCTGAAAAGAGCGAGTGTATATAAAATCGCCAACCAGTACACTGGCCGCGTTACCAAAAGTGGCATTGGCTGTGGCTTTGCCACGTCGCATATCCGATTCATCCACAACATCATCATGTAACAAGGTTGCTGTGTGGATAAATTCAATTAAAGCGGCAACAGTAATATGCTTATCACCCTGACAACCTAATGCTCTGCCAGCGAGAATGGCAATGATTGGGCGGATGCGTTTTCCACCGCCACTGATTATGTAGTAGCCCAGTTGATTTATAAGAGTAACGTCAGAATTCAACTGGCTAAGAATGGCTTCATTTACCGCTGCCATATCATCAGCGGTTAGCTTGATAATAGATTCTAAATTCATGTTTTTTCGGCTATGGGTTCTAATGCAGAGCAGTGTTCATATTAACATTATAATAGTTATCGCTGTGTCTTGATTGTACTCGAAAAACAGTTCAAATAAATGACAATTCAGAAACTATGTTTTTTTATCATCTGCTCTAATTCTGCTCTTGTCTTCTTAGGCTTTTTTGCGTAGAATTCGCGCCCTATTATGAATATTTATAGCGCGCTCTGGAATGATATTTAGGGGGCGTGCGGAAAGCGGAGTTTATATGTACGCGGTTTTCCAAAGTGGTGGTAAACAACACCGAGTCAGCGAAGGTCAAACAATTCGCCTGGAAAAGCTGGACATCGCAACAGGTGAAACTGTTGAGTTTGACCAGGTTCTGATGGTCGCTAATGGTGATGACATCAAAATCGGCGCTCCTGTAGTTGAAGGCATTAAAGTCAAAGCTGAAGTGGTTGCTCATGGTCGTGGCGAGAAAATTAAAATCGTTAAGTTTCGTCGTCGTAAACACAGCCGTAAGCAGCAAGGCCACCGTCAGTGGTTCACTGATGTTAAAATCACTGGCATCGCTTAAGATTTAGGAGAGCAGATTAATGGCACACAAAAAGGCTGGCGGCTCAACTCGTAATGGCCGCGATTCTGAAAGTAAACGTCTGGGTGTAAAACGTTTTGGTGGCGAGTCTGTATTAGCAGGCAGCATCATTGTTCGTCAACGTGGTACTAAATTCCACGCTGGCAGTAACGTTGGTTGTGGTCGTGACCACACCCTGTTCGCATTAGCTGACGGGAAAGTTAAGTTCGAAGTTAAAGGCCCGAAAAACCGCAAATTTATCAGCATCGAAGCTGAATAAGTTTTTCGAGTTATAAACCGAATCAGAAGCCCTGCAATGCGTTGCGGGGCTTTTTATTATTCTGAAACGCCATCTCTGGGTAAAACAGCCGTCCAGCACTATAGTGGCTATCATACGGAGAAAAAATATGAAATTTGTAGATGAAGCCAGAATACTGGTTGTTGCGGGGGATGGTGGCAATGGTTGTGTCAGCTTCCGTCGTGAAAAATATATTCCGAAAGGTGGGCCAGACGGTGGTGACGGTGGAGATGGTGGAGATGTTTATCTGCTGGCAGATGAAAATCTCAACACACTAATTGACTATCGTTTTGAAAAGTCTTTCCGGGCGGAACGTGGGCAAAATGGCCAGAGCCGTGATTGTACCGGTAAACGTGGTCAGGATATTACGATTAAAGTGCCTGTTGGTACGCGTATCCGCGATGTGGCAACCGGTGAGGTTTTGGGCGATATGATTCGTCATGAACAGCGTCTGATGGTAGCGAAAGGTGGGTTCCATGGACTGGGTAATACCCGCTTTAAATCTTCTGTTAACCGGGCTCCTCGTCAAAGAACAATGGGGACTTCAGGTGAAACCCGCGAATTGATGCTGGAACTAATGTTGTTGGCAGATGTTGGTATGCTGGGGATGCCAAATGCGGGTAAATCCACATTTATCCGTGCTGTTTCTGCCGCTAAACCAAAAGTTGCAGATTATCCATTTACAACTCTGGTACCAAGCTTGGGTGTAGTAAGGATGGATAACGAGCAGAGTTTCGTGGTTGCGGATATTCCAGGGCTTATTGAAGGTGCTTCCGACGGTGCTGGCTTGGGTATTCGTTTCCTGAAACATTTGGAACGTTGTCGGGTGCTGCTACACTTAATTGATATTTGCCCTGTTGATGAATCAGATCCTGTCGAAAATGCCCGTATTATTGTCAATGAGCTACAGCAATACAGCGAAAAATTGGCAGAAAAACCACGCTGGTTGGTATTCAATAAAGTTGATCTGTTAGAGCCAGAAGAAGCTAAACAGCGTGCGCAAGCTATCGCTGATGAATTAGGTTGGGAAGGCGATTTTTATATGATCTCAGCGATAAATCGTCTGGGTGTTAAAGAGCTTTGTTGGGATATTATGGAGTTTATGAAAACCAAACCTCGTAATATGAGTACAACAGAAGATGAAGCTCATCCAGAGAAAGTTGAATTCATGTGGGATGATTACCATAAAGAGCAGCTAGAACAAGTTTCGGAAGCAGACGATGACTGGGATGATGATTGGGACGAAGATGACGATGAAGGCGTTGAGGTTATTTATAAACGTTGATGCTCCTGATCTTTCATTAATAGCTAAGGGCGCCACCTATTTGTGGCGCCGATTTTATTAGTTGTGTTGGTATAAATCTTTATACAATCTGCTTTCGAACCGTACCAAGGGAACACGGCGGTTGCGGTGATCTTTTTGTGGTACAGCATAAGCAGAAATAAATTGCACGAAGGCAACTTGCTGACCGCTGGCAGTGGTTATAAAGCCAGCCAGATTATACACTCCTTGCAGGGCTCCGGTTTTAGCCGAAACTTTCCTGTTTACTCCTGCTTCATCTAATCCTCCCCGGTATCTTAGAGTACCGTCATGACCAGCTAATGGCAGCATGGAAATGAAATCTAATTCTTGATCATGTTGAGCAATAAACTGCAATACTTCCATCATGGTTGCTGGGGTGATCAGATTATGGCGGGATAATCCTGAGCCATCTACCATCACGGTATTTCCCAGGTCGATACCTGCTTTTTGTTTCAATACTTGCCGTACCGCATCAGAGCCTGAACGCCAGGTTCCTGGTATATTAAAGTGTTGTCGGCCTATTGTCCTGAATACGGTATCCGCGATCATATTGTCAGATTTTTTCAGCATTATTTTCAGCAGATCATGTAATGGCGCTGATTGATTCTGAGCCAGAACTTTACCCGGCTCAGTTGGTAAGCTTTGGCGTTTGAGGCTGCCTGTGATTTCAATTCCCGCAATTTGCAGTTCGTTTTTGAGAACTGCCCCCGCATAGCTGGTTCCGTTCTGAATAGCGAAAGCTAATGGTAATGGTTCGCTGCGTTGAGTAAGGCATCCGGTAAGTGTAAAACGATTGAGTTCTCCTGGAACGACATCTAATTCACAGTACTGGCTTTCAGGAGCGCCTTTTGCCAATGTTTTAACTTCACTGAACATATTCACTGGATAAAAAGATGCAACACGGATGAATGCAGTATCACCGGGACGTTCTGCGCTATACAGTGAAACGGAAAAACAGTTTCGATCTACGATTGCGGCAGCAGGTGGCGCACTGAAACATTGGGTCATGTCATTCCATACCCAGCCGGGAGCCTTATCGTGGCTGGTAAAAGCGGAGACATCTATTAAAAGATCACCGTCAATTTTTTTCACGCCGGCTTGGCTCAAAACTGTAACCATATTGCGAAGTTGTTGACGGGTCAGTGTTGGATCTCCGACAAAACGAGCGATCAAATTCCCTTTTAAAATACCGTTTGAAATTTTGCCATGACTTTCCAATGTGGTGATAAAGCGATAGTCTTTTCCTAGTTGTAACAATGCTGCAAGCGCTGTGACAACTTTCAGCGTACTTGCTGGCAGAGCCATTTGCTGCCCGTGATAATCAATTACCGGGGTACTGGCACCAACTTTCTGAGCGATTAATGCAAGATTAGTGCCATCAGGCAGATATTGCGTATATTCCTCAACAGGTGTGGCGTTTGCGTTGGGGGTAGCCAAGTACAGACAGGTAACGCAAACTAATTTGCTGGCAATTTTAAAGAAGGACATAAATTTCGCATATGGATGTGGACATGCCACAATACTAAGACGCAACGAGGGGGAAAGTAAACGATGACCCATCATCAAGTCTACGTTAGAATGATATATTAATATGTAGAATATGACTGTGAACTCTGGGTAGCGCGGTGGTTCACATTATTGTTTATTGTCTGGAAGCCCGCCCGACAAGGCGTGCTCATTGTGCTGTTATCTGAAAACATCAGGATGATGCTTGTTTTTTGCTCAGGAAAGATTTAGAGGATTAATAAATGAAACAGATTCCAATGACGGTACGTGGCGCGGATAAGTTGCGCGAAGAGTTAGATTATCTAAAGAACGTACGCCGTCCAAAAATTATTTCAGACATTGCTGAAGCGCGTGAACATGGTGATCTGAAAGAAAATGCTGAATATCATGCAGCTCGTGAACAGCAAGGTTTCTGCGAAGGCCGTATTCAGGAAATCGAAGCTAAACTTTCTAATGCACAAGTGATTGATGTCACAAAAATGCCCAAGACTGGGCGCGTTATTTTTGGCGCTACAGTTACAGCTTTGAATGTAAATACGGATGAAGAGCAGACCTACCGGATTGTAGGTGATGATGAAGCTGATATTAAAGAAAACTTAATCTCAGTGAATTCACCGATTGCCCGTGGTCTGATTGGTAAAGAAGCTGATGACGCTGTTATTATCAAAACACCAGGCGGTGAAGTTGAATATGAAATCCTGAAAGTTGAATATATTTAAACTTCAGAATTAGCCTGTTGCTATTGATTCCTATTAGGTAAAGTTACATAAAAATCGTAGAGAAGGTAAAAAAGGCCGGATATGGCCTTTTTTACCATAATCATGCGCATGGCATTTTTATATAAATGTGGTTTGATTATTTAGGTAAAATAATTCTGCGTTCTTCCGATTGGCGGTAAAGAACCAGTGTTTTTCCGATAATTTGCACATTATATGCACCAGTTTCGCGGACAATTGCATTGGCGATCAAATTTTTGATTTCACGATCTTCGCCTGCGATTTTGACTTTGATAAGCTCATGGTGTGCCAGTGTTTGTTCAATTTCAGCCAACACGCCCTCAGTCAAGCCGTTGTTACCAATCATGACGACAGGTTTTAACGGATGAGCTAGACTTTTCAGGTGTTGCACTTGTTTTTTATTAAGAGTCATTGTTTTTTTGCTTAGTTAGGATTGAAAACGGGACATTCTACCGCCATCTCATATCTATCACCATAAATAGTGTGTTGTGGTTTTGGTGTGCGGAGCAATAGATATCTGGCTCTTTATTAGTATAGTTGGAAAGGACAATGGCCAATAAAAAACGTTCGGCAAGCTCCAGCCGCTGGTTACAAGAACACTTTAGTGATAAATATGTTCTTCAGGCACAGAAAAAAGGGCTTCGTTCTCGCGCTTGGTTTAAACTTGATGAAATTCAACAAAGTGACAAAATTTTTAAGCCCGGCATGACCGTTGTCGATTTAGGCGCCGCCCCTGGTGGATGGTCTCAGTACGCAGTGAGTCAAATTAATGAGAATGGGCGGGTGATTGCCTGTGATCTTTTACCGATGGATCCAATTGTTGGAGTCGATTTCCTTCAGGGCGATTTTCGTGATGAACTTGTATTGAAAACATTGCTTGAGCGAGTTGGTGATAACAAAGTCCAGGTCGTCATGTCGGATATGGCACCCAATATGAGCGGAACACCTGCGGTCGATATTCCTCGATCCATGTATCTGGTTGAATTGGCGTTAGATATGTGTCGTGATGTGCTGGCCCCCGGGGGGAGTTTCATTGTCAAAGTGTTTCAGGGAGAGGGCTTTGATGAATACCTGAGGGAAATTCGCTCCCTGTTTACGAACGTGAAAATTCGTAAGCCAGACGCTTCGCGGGCACGATCGCGTGAAGTATACATTGTAGCGACAGGGCGGAAACTATAGTACCCTGAATGCTATTTGTTAACACAGTTGTAATATGAGGTTAATCCCTTGAGTGACATGGCGAAAAACCTGATTCTCTGGTTAGTTATCGCAGTTGTGCTGATGTCGTTATTCCAGAGTTTTGGTCCCAGCGATTCCAATAGTCGTAGGGTGGATTACTCTACCTTCATCAATGAGTTAGCCCAGGATCAGGTGCGCGAAGTTCGTATCACAGGTCGTGAAATTAATGTTAGTAAGAAAGATAACAGCAGATACACCACTTACCTACCAATACAGGATGAAAAACTGCTTGATACGTTACTGAATAAGAACGTGAAAGTGGTTGGTGAACCGCCGGAAGAACCAAGCCTGCTAACTTCTATTTTCATTTCCTGGTTCCCGATGTTACTGCTTATCGGGGTCTGGATTTTCTTTATGCGTCAGATGCAAGGCGGTGGCGGTAAAGGGGCAATGTCTTTTGGTAAAAGCAAAGCCCGAATGCTGACAGAAGATCAGATTAAAACCACTTTTGCTGATGTTGCTGGTTGCGACGAAGCGAAAGAAGAAGTCGGTGAACTGGTGGAATATCTGCGTGAGCCAGGCCGTTTCCAGAAATTGGGTGGAAAAATCCCAAAAGGTATTCTGATGGTCGGGCCTCCAGGTACTGGTAAGACTTTGCTGGCAAAAGCCATTGCCGGTGAGGCAAAAGTGCCATTCTTTACTATTTCCGGCTCTGACTTTGTTGAAATGTTTGTCGGTGTTGGTGCATCCCGTGTTCGTGATATGTTCGAACAGGCGAAGAAAGCGGCACCTTGTATCATTTTTATTGACGAGATTGATGCAGTAGGCCGCCAGCGTGGTGCCGGTTTGGGTGGTGGTCACGATGAACGTGAGCAGACTTTGAACCAGATGCTGGTTGAGATGGATGGCTTTGAAGGTAACGAAGGTATTATCGTCATTGCCGCAACTAACCGCCCTGACGTACTTGATCCGGCGTTACTGCGCCCTGGGCGTTTTGACCGCCAGGTTGTTGTCGGTCTGCCAGACGTACGTGGTCGTGAGCAGATTCTGAAAGTTCATATGCGCCGGGTTCCTTTGGATACTGATGTCGATGCTTCTGTCATTGCGCGCGGTACTCCGGGATTCTCTGGTGCTGATTTGGCGAATTTGGTGAATGAAGCTGCTTTGTTTGCTGCCCGTGGCAACAGACGTGTGGTTTCTATGGTTGAATTCGAAAAAGCGAAAGACAAAATCATGATGGGTGCGGAGCGCCGTTCCATGGTGATGACGGAAGAGCAAAAAGAATCAACTGCTTATCATGAAGCAGGCCATGCCATTATTGGTCGTTTGGTTCCTGAGCATGATCCTGTTCATAAAGTTACCATTATTCCTCGTGGCCGCGCTTTGGGGGTGACTTTCTTCCTGCCGGAAGGGGATCAGATCAGCGCTAGCCGCCAGAAACTGGAAAGCCAGATTTCAACCTTATACGGCGGCCGTCTGGCAGAAGAGATTATTTATGGTCCAGACAGTGTTTCTACTGGCGCATCTAACGATATCAAGGTTGCAACATCAATTGCCCGTAACATGGTAACGCAGTGGGGTTTCTCGGAAAAACTCGGCCCATTGCTCTATGCGGAGGAAGAAGGAGAAGTGTTTCTCGGGCGTTCAGTTGCGAAAGCTAAACATATGTCTGATGAAACTGCTCGTTTGATCGATCAGGAAGTTAAGGCCATTATCGACCATAACTATCAACGTGCCCGTCATATCCTGATGGACAATCTTGATATTCTGCATTCGATGAAAGACGCATTGATGAAGTACGAAACTATTGATGCACCTCAGATCGATGACTTAATGAATCGTACGAATGTGCGCCCGCCAGCAGGATGGGAAAATGGTAACGGTAGCAACAATAACAGCCGACCAGCAAGTAATACGCCATCGCCACAGGCTGCAAAACCAACTGATGATGTCAATACGTCGGTACAAGATGGTGAACAATCAGAAAATAAAGATCTGTAATTGTTCCTTAGTCCGATAGATATACCATTAAACCCCAGGCAAGTCCTGGGGTTTTGATATTAAAGGTAGACCAACATGAAACTCATAGCCAGAGATAATGTTCTCGATCTCTCCCGCCCGCAAGTGATGGGTATTTTGAATGTTACTCCAGATTCATTTTCTGATGGCGGTGCTCATAATACTTTGGATATGGCCTTACGACATGCTGAAAAGATGGTTCTTGAAGGAGCTGCAATCATTGATGTTGGTGGAGAATCTACCCGTCCGGGTGCTGATGAGGTCAGTGAACAGGAAGAAGTAGATCGGGTTGTTCCGGTTATTGAAGCTTTAGCTCAACGATTTAATATTTGGATTTCTGTTGATACCTCAAAAGCATTGGTTATGAGTGAATCAGCAAAAGCTGGTGTTCATTTGATTAACGATATTCGTTCATTGCAAGAGTCTGGTGCTTTGGAAAGTGTTGCTCAATCTGGCTTACCTGTTTGTTTGATGCATATGAAAGGTCAGCCGAGGACTATGCAGGATGCGCCACATTATGAAAATTTGTTGGGCGAAGTGAAACAATTTTTTACTGAGCAAATTGAACGTTGTATGGTGGCAGGGATAGCAAAAGATAAACTTATTCTTGATCCGGGCTTCGGTTTTGGCAAAGACTTGACGCATAATTATCAGTTACTGGCGCATTTAAACGAATTTCATCAATTTGGTTTGCCTGTGTTGGCAGGAATGTCACGTAAGTCCATGATAGGTCAATTGATTCATGTCCCACCACAAGAAAGGGTTGCCGGTAGCGTGGCCTGCGCTGTTATTGCCGCTATGCAAGGAGCGCAAATTATCCGGGTACATGACGTTAAAGAGACCGTGCAGGCAATGCGAATTGTTGAAGCAACACTTTCAGTAAAGGAAGAAAAGAAACTATGAGTAATCGCAAATACTTTGGTACTGATGGCATCCGTGGCAAAGTGGGCGATAGCCCAATTACGCCGGATTTTGTGTTAAAGCTCGGTTGGGCTGCGGGTAAGGTACTGGCTCGTCATGGTTCTCGTAAAATCATTATCGGTAAGGATACCCGCATTTCTGGCTATATGCTGGAGTCTTCTTTAGAAGCAGGTTTGGCAGCGGCTGGTTTGTCTGCTTCATTTACTGGTCCTATGCCAACACCAGCTGTTGCTTATCTGACCCGTACTTTCCGTGCTGAAGCTGGAATTGTTATTTCTGCTTCTCATAATCCTTATTATGATAATGGTATTAAATTCTTCTCTATTGACGGTAAAAAACTGCCGGATGATGTGGAAGAAGCGATTGAAGCTGAAATGGAAAAACCACTGACTTGCGTGGAATCCGCAGAATTAGGACGTGCAAACCGTATTGTTGATGCGGCTGGTCGTTATATTGAGTTCTGTAAAGGGACATTTCCAAGCGAACAAAGTCTCAATGGGTTGAAAATTGTTCTTGACTGCGCTAACGGTGCGACTTATCACATTGCTCCAAATGTATTCAGAGAGCTAGGGGCTAATGTTGTGACGATTGGCTGTGAGCCGAACGGGATTAATATCAACGAAAAATGTGGTGCTACCGATGTTCGGTTGTTGCAGCAACGTGTTGTAGAAGAGAAAGCAGATGTTGGCCTGGCATTCGATGGTGATGGTGACCGCGTGATTATGGTTGACCACTTGGGGCAGAAAGTTGATGGCGATCAGATCCTTTATATTATTGCCCGCGAAGCCTTGAGACAGGGGCAACTGCGTGGTGGTGTTGTGGGTACGCTGATGAGCAATATGGGATTGGAGTTGGCATTGAAGCAGCTTGGTATCCCATTCTTGCGTGCTAAGGTGGGTGACCGTTATGTGCTGGAAAAATTGCAGGAAGAAGGCTGGCGTTTAGGTGCTGAAAATTCCGGTCATGTTATCCTGCTTGATAAAACAACTACAGGTGATGGTATTGTTGCTGGCCTTCAGATTCTGAGTGCAATGGTGCGTAACCATATGAGCCTGCATGATTTATGCAGTGGTATGAAACTTTTGCCGCAGGTGCTGGTAAATGTTCGTTTTTCTGGTTCACACGATCCGCTTCAATCAGAAAATGTAATCAGTGTCGCCAAATCTGTTGAGGCTGAATTAAATGGCCGTGGACGGGTACTATTACGTAAGTCGGGCACTGAGCCATTGATTCGTGTCATGGTGGAAGGTGAAGATGATGTTCAGGTAACGGCTTTGGCGCATCGCATTGCTGATGCAGTGAAACACGCTGGTTAATTTGTTGTTTTTTTCCTCAAGTGATTCTGATTATTGAAATTAACCTTGCGTATCAGATGTTGTTTGGTTAGTATTCACACCCACTCAACAGGCGATTAATCTGTTTGGGTGGGTGATGCGGTATAAGGTAACCACGTAAATCGTGGTAAACCCCACGAGGATACAGGTACAACATATGTATGGAGCTCTTTTAGTTGTTTTCTTGCTGGTTGCTATCGGGCTGATTGCCTTGGTTATGCTACAGCAGGGTAAAGGTGCTGATATGGGTGCTTCCTTTGGTGCGGGTGCGTCTGCAACACTGTTTGGTTCATCGGGTTCTGGTAACTTTATGACCCGTATGACTGCGCTTTTTGCCACTCTGTTTTTTATTATTAGTTTGGTGCTTGGCAATATGACCAGTAACCAAACAGGTATAAGCAGTAAGTGGGAGAATATCGGTGAACCGGTTAAAGTCGAGAAGTCTACAGAAATCCCGACGGCGCCAGCAGCACCGAATAGTGACATTCCGCAGTAATCGTCACGAAAAAGAGAATTGAGATGAGGTTGTTGGTTAAGTAGATAGCCTTATATCAGTGCCGAGGTGGTGAAATTGGTAGACACGCTACCTTGAGGTGGTAGTGCCCACACTAGGGCTTACGGGTTCAAGTCCCGTCCTCGGTACCATTAAATTCAGATAGCTTGCGTTTTGGCAGTTATCAGCGTAGTATTTGCCACGTTTTCGAACGCGGGATGGAGCAGCATGGTAGCTCGTCGGGCTCATAACCCGAAGGTCGTCGGTTCAAATCCGGCTCCCGCAACCACTTCTTAAAAGATGTACCTTTTTCGAATGAAATAATTCAGCAATATTTAACGTATTGATCCTGATTTGAAAGGTGCGTGAAGTGAGTGGTTTAAGTCACTGGCAGCAAATAGGGTCCAGTTGCATAAAGCCCCGAATTTCGGGGTTTTTTGTTATTTGACAACAGAACTACTGGGCTAATGAGCCCTTTTTTTATGTCTTGGGGGTGGGTTTGTCCACATTAGAACAAAAATTAACAGCGATGATTTCAGCACCAGTTGAAGCTTTAGGCTTTGAATTAGTCGGCCTGGAGTTTATTCGTGCGCGTGTTTCTACACTGCGGATCTATATTGATAGTGAGAATGGTATCACTGTTGATGATTGTGCTGATGTTAGCCACCAGGTCAGTGCAGTATTGGATGTCGAAGATCCTATCTCAGTGCTTTATAACTTAGAAATTTCTTCACCTGGCCTAGAACGTCCATTGTTCACGGCTGAACATTACCAGCGTTTTATTGGTGAAGAAGTCAGTCTGGTTTTACGTATAGCAATGCAAAACCGTCGGAAATGGCTGGGCATTATCAAAACTGTCGACGGCGAAATGATCACGGTTACGGTGGATGGAAAAGATGAAGTGTTCGCACTGAGCAACATCCAGAAAGCGAACCTGGTACCCCACTTTTAAAGTTCGGATGAGGCAACTAGGATGAATAAAGAAATTCTGGCTGTTGTGGAAGCGGTTTCCAACGAAAAATCTCTTCCACGCGAAAAAATCTTCGAGGCGCTGGAAACAGCACTGGCCACAGCCACCAAGAAAAAATATGAACAAGATATTGATGTTCGTGTCAGTATAGATCGTAAATCTGGCGATTTTGACACCTTCCGCCGTTGGTTAGTTGTTGAAGACGTGACTCAGCCAACTCGTGAAATTACGTTGGAAGCGGCTAGATTCGAAGAGCCTGAAATTGATTTGGGTGGCTATACCGAAGATCAAATTGAATCAGTCACATTTGACCGTATTACAACGCAGACTGCTAAACAGGTTATCGTACAGAAAGTACGTGAAGCTGAACGCGCTATGGTTGTTGACCAGTTTCGCGAACAGCAAGGTGAGATCATCACCAGTGTCGTTAAGAAAGTAAATCGTGAAAATATCACGCTTGATCTGGGCAATAATGCTGAAGCAGTTATCCTTCGCGAAGACATGTTACCAAGGGAAAATTTTCGCCCAGGTGACCGCGTGCGTGGTGTACTGTATGATGTTCGCCCTGAAGCACGAGGTGCGCAACTGTTTGTCAGCCGTTCCCGCCCGGAAATGCTGGTTGAACTGTTCCGTATTGAGGTTCCGGAAATTGGTGAGGAGCTTATTGAGATTAAAGCTGCTGCCCGTGATCCGGGGTCCCGCGCTAAAATCGCAGTAAAAACTAATGATAAGCGTATCGATCCGGTTGGTGCTTGTGTTGGTATGCGTGGCGCGCGAGTACAGGCCGTTTCCAGTGAACTGGGCGGCGAACGAATTGATATCGTATTGTGGGATGATAACCCAGCTCAATTCGTAATTAATGCTATGGCTCCGGCTGATGTTGCATCCATTGTTGTTGACGAAGACAAATGCACGATGGATGTTGCCGTTGAAAGCAACAACTTGGCTCAGGCTATCGGCCGTAATGGTCAAAATGTGCGTCTGGCTGCGCAGTTGCTGAAAAAACACCGTGGTGATGACAAATGGGAATTAAATGTCATGACTGCCGAGGAGCTGCAAGCAAAACATCAGGCAGAAGCTCACGCTTCTATTGATACATTCACTAAGCATCTCGATATTGATGAAGAGTTTGCGACTGTTCTGGTCGAAGAAGGTTTCTCAACTCTGGAAGAACTGGCTTATGTGCCAATTAAGGAGCTTCTGGAAATTGATGGCCTTGATGAGGAAACTATCGAAGTCCTGCGTGAACGTGCAAAAGCTGCTTTAACTACTTTGGAACTGGCTCAGAAAGAGAGTCTTAGTGATAAGCAACCAACTGAAGAGTTGTTAAATCTGACTGGTATGAACCGCACTCTGGCATTTGACCTGGCTGCCCGTGGCATCTGTACGCTGGAAGATCTTGCCGAGCAGGGTATCGACGACCTATCGGATATTGAAGGTTTGAGTGATGAGCAAGCAGGAGAGTTCATCATGGCTGCTCGCAATATCTGTTGGTTTGGTGATGATGCGTAATAAACTGTAGCAGGAAGGAACAGCATGACAGATGTAACCGTAAAATCACTGGCAGAAGAGATCCAGACTTCGGTTGATCGCCTGGTACAGCAATTTGCTGATGCAGGGATTAAAAAAACCGAAGCTGATTTTGTCTCCCAGAAAGAA
Organism: Photorhabdus thracensis; assembly: GCF_001010285.1. Taxonomy (GTDB): domain Bacteria; phylum Pseudomonadota; class Gammaproteobacteria; order Enterobacterales; family Enterobacteriaceae; genus Photorhabdus; species Photorhabdus temperata. Next base: position 2,395,995 of record NZ_CP011104.1, read on the forward strand.
AAAGAAGCTTTACTGGCGCATTTGAACCGTGAACAAGGCGGTTCAGCTGGTAAACCAGATAAATTAACATTACAGCGTAAAACACGTAGTACATTGAGTGTTTCAGGCACCGATGGAAAAAGCAAACCGGTAGCCGTCGAGGTCCGCAAAAAGCGCACATATGTAAACCGCGATGCAGTTGAACAGGCTAAAGCGGAAGAACAGGCGAAGCGTGAAGCGGAAGAGCAAGCACGGCGCGAAGCAGAAGAAAAAGCGCAACGCGAAGCCGAAGCAGCAGCGAAGAAACTCGTTGAAGAGCAGGCTAAACGTGAGGCAGAAGAAATAGCCAAACGTGAGGCAGCTGAAAAAGCTAAGCGCCAGGCAGCGGAAAATGAAAAAGTGACCAATCAACATACCGAACATAAACAAAAACCAGCTCAAAATGAGAAAGCCCGTCGAGAAGCAGAAGCTGCTGATCTTAAGCGCAAAGCAGAAGAAGAAGTGCGCCGTAAGGTAGAAGAAGAAGCTAAACGCGTTGCTGAAGAGGCTCGCCGTATGGCTGAGGAGAATCAGGATAAATGGTCAAATGATTCAGATTCCAGTGATAACGAAGATTATCATGTAACTACCTCCCGCCACGCTCGTGCGGCAGAAGACGAAAACGATGCCAAAGTTGAAGGGGATCGCCGTGCTCGCAGCCGCAGTGGTAAAACAACTCGTCAGAAGAAAAATAATAAACATTCTGAATCCAAAGCGGATCGTGAAGAAGCCCGTGCAGTTGGCCGTACAAAAGGCAAGCAACGTAAAACCAGTACATTGCAACAGAGCTTCAACAAGCCTGTAGCTGCAGTTAACCGTGATGTTGTAATTGGTGAAACTATTACTGTTGCAGAGCTGGCTAATAAGATGGCGGTTAAAGGCTCTCAGGTCATCAAAGCCATGATGAAAATGGGCGCAATGGCAACTATCAACCAGGTGATTGATCAGGAAACTGCACAACTGGTTGCTGAAGAAATGGGTCATAAAGTCATCCTGCGTCGTGAGAACGAACTGGAAGAAGCGCTGATGAGTGACCGCGATACCGGTGAAGCTGTAGCAGAATCGCGTGCGCCGGTTGTGACTATCATGGGTCACGTTGACCACGGTAAAACTTCTCTGTTGGATTACATTCGTTCTACGAAGGTGGCTTCTGGTGAGGCGGGTGGTATTACCCAGCATATCGGTGCTTACCATGTTGAAACTGAAAGTGGCATGATTACCTTCCTGGATACTCCAGGACACGCTGCATTTACTTCAATGCGTGCGCGTGGGGCGAAAGCTACTGATATCGTGGTTCTGGTTGTTGCTGCCGATGATGGTGTAATGCCTCAGACTATCGAAGCTATCCAGCATGCAAAAGCAGCGAATGTTCCTGTGGTTGTTGCAGTTAACAAAATTGATAAACCAGAAGCCGATCCGGATCGCGTGAAAACTGAGCTTTCTCAGCACGGTGTTCAGCCTGAAGAGTGGGGTGGTGAAACTCAGTTTATCAATGTATCTGCTAAAGCTGGTATCGGAATTGATGAATTGCTGGACGCAATCTTGTTGCAGGCTGAAGTTCTTGAACTGAATGCTGTCCATTCTGGTATGGCAAGCGGTGTTGTTATCGAATCGTTCCTGGATAAAGGCCGTGGTCCGGTTGCGACAGTACTGGTTCAGGAAGGGACTTTGAACAAAGGCGATATCGTACTTTGTGGCTTTGAATATGGACGCGTTCGTGCGATGCGTGATGAACTGGGCCGTGAAGTGTTTTCCGCGGGCCCATCTATTCCAGTGGAAATCCTTGGTCTGTCCAACGTGCCGGCAGCTGGTGATGAAGCAACTGTTGTACGTGACGAGAAGAAAGCCCGTGAAGTGGCTCTGTATCGTCAGGGTAAATTCCGTGAAGTCAAACTGGCTCGTCAGCAGAAATCTAAACTGGAAAACATGTTTGCTAATATGGAAGAAGGTGAAGTTTCTGAACTGAATATCGTTCTGAAATCTGACGTTCAAGGGTCATGTGAAGCGATCCGCGAAGCACTGGAACAACTGTCTACCAATGAAGTGAAAGTGAAAATCATCGGCTCTGGGGTGGGTGGTATTACTGAAACTGACGCTACATTGGCTGCTGCTTCCAATGCAATTATTCTGGGTTTCAACGTTCGTGCCGATGCTTCTGCACGCCGTGTCGTTGAAAATGAAAACCTGGATCTGCGTTATTACTCCGTTATCTATAGCCTGATTGATGAAGTTAAACAGGCAATGAGTGGTATGCTGGCGCCTGAATATAAACAGCAGATCATGGGCCTTGCAGAAGTTCGTGATGTGTTTAAATCACCGAAATTCGGTGCGATTGCAGGTTGTATGGTGACTGAAGGTACCATTAAGCGTAATAACCCAATCCGCGTACTGCGTGATAACGTGGTGATTTACGAAGGTGAACTGGAATCCCTGCGCCGCTTTAAAGATGACGTTAACGAAGTCCGTAACGGTATGGAATGTGGTATCGGCGTTAAGAACTACAACGACGTTCGTGTCGGTGATATGATCGAAGTATTTGAAGTTATTGAAATTAAACGTTCTATCGCTTAATTCCTACCGCTGGTTAATTTCATTGTTGGGGGGCTTATGCCCCCCAAATGTCAGGAGATATAACAATGGCAAGAGAATTCAGCCGTACTCAGCGCGTTGCACAGGAAATGCAAAAAGAGATTGCCATCATTTTACAGAGAGAAGTAAAAGATCCCCGGATCGGTATGGCGACTGTTTCTGGCGTTGAAGTTTCCCGTGATTTGGCTTATGCCAAAGTATTTGTTACCTTTCTGAATGTATTGACTGAAGAACATGATTCTGAGGTGGTGAAAAATGGTACTAAGGCATTGAATGAAGCTTCTGGTTTTATTCGTTCTCTGCTGGGTAAGGCAATGCGTTTACGTGTCGTACCAGAACTGACTTTCTCCTATGATAATTCCCTGGTAGAAGGGATGCGGATGTCCAATTTGGTCACTAATGTTGTGAAGAATGATGAACAGCGCCGGGCTTCTGTGGATCACAAAGAGGAGAAGTAATGGGGCGTCGTCGTCGTGGTCGTGATATACATGGCGTGTTGTTACTGGATAAGCCGCAGGATATTTCTTCTAATGATGCGCTGCAAAAAGTAAAACGTATTTTCAACGCCAATAAAGCTGGTCACACTGGCGCGTTGGATCCGTTGGCGACGGGTATGCTGCCGGTTTGTCTCGGTGAAGCTACGAAGTTTTCCCAGTTCTTACTTGATTCTGATAAGCGTTATCGGGTGATAGCCCGTCTTGGTCGGCGTACTGACACATCTGATTCACACGGACAGATCATCAGTGAAAGAGCAATCCGGCTAAATCAGGCTCAGCTTAATGAAGCTTTGGCTAAATTCCGTGGTGATACCATGCAAATTCCTTCGATGTATTCTGCACTGAAACATCAGGGGAAACCACTGTATGAGTATGCCCGTCAAGGTATTGAAGTGGAACGGGAAGCACGGCCAATTACGGTCTATGAATTACAGTTTATCCGCTGGGAAGATGATGAACTGGAATTAGAAATACACTGTTCGAAAGGAACTTATATTCGCACTATTATTGATGATTTAGGCGAATTATTAGGTTGTGGTGCTCACGTTATTTATTTACGTCGTTTACAGGTAGCGAATTATCCAAATGATCGAATGGTTACGCTTGAGCAATTATATGAATTGCAAAAGCAGGCTGAAGATCGGGAAATACCTTTAGGCGAATTAATTGATCCGTTGTTATTACCAATGGATAGTGCAGTTGCTCATTTCCCAGAGGTTAATTTACTTCCGGTAGTTGCAGCTTATTTTAAACAAGGTCAGGCGGTACGAAGTGCTAAATCTCTGGCTCTGGTTGAGAGTATGGTGCGCGTAACTGAGGGTGATGAACGCAAATTCATTGGCATTGCTGTTATCAATGACGATGGGCTTGTTGCTCCTCGCCGTTTGGTTGTTGAAAACCGGGATTAGGGTATTTGGGGCTATCTTGCGCTTAACTTATTTGCAGCGTAGAATGGCGCAGCTATATCTTGGGTGGCTGAATTAGAGATCGGCACCTGTAATTTTAATTTATGTATTTTTGGAGTTGTAATATGTCTCTAAGTACTGAAGCAAAAGCGCAAATTATTGCTGAATTTGGTCGTGATGCGAATGACAGTGGTTCTAGTGAAGTGCAGATTGCTCTGCTGACCGCACAAATTAACCACCTGCAAGGCCATTTTTCAGAGCACAAAAAGGATCACCATAGCCGTCGTGGTCTGCTGCGCATGGTTTCTCAGCGTCGTAAATTGCTGGACTATCTGAAGCGTAAGAATGTAACAAGTTACACTGCGCTGATTGGGCGTCTTGGCTTGCGTCGCTAATCAAGCAAGTTTCAGTGGAAAGGGGCCATATATGGCCCCTTTTCTTCTGAGAAATCATCATATGTAGCAGCATAAGAATGCTGATGATGATTTAGGTAAGGCTCTTCGGTTACAGAGGTTCGCGCGGCTAATGAGAGTGCTTAAAGGAGTGAGACCTGTCATTAGTCGCGAGGATGTGGCATGAAGAGATCATTCATTGTTGTCTGCTGAATATAAAAGACAACGTTAACGAAAGGATATTATTTTGCTGAATCCGATTGTTCGTAAATTTCAATATGGTCAACATACCGTTACTATCGAAACGGGTATGATGGCGCGCCAAGCCACAGCTGCTGTCATGGTCAATATGGATGACACTGCTGTATTCGTCACTGTTGTTGGTCAGAAAAAAGTAAAAGCTGGTCAGGATTTTTTCCCGCTGACGGTTAACTATCAGGAGCGTACTTACGCCGCAGGCCGTATCCCAGGCAGCTTCTTCCGTCGTGAAGGCCGCCCAGGAGAAGGCGAAACGTTGGTAGCCCGTTTGATTGATCGCCCTCTGCGTCCTCTGTTTCCGGAAGGTTTCCTGAACGAAATTCAGATTGTAGCGACTGTGGTTTCTGTCAATCCACAAATTAACCCGGATATCGTTGCAATGATTGGCGCTTCTGCTGCGCTGGCATTGTCTGGTATTCCATTCAATGGCCCGATTGGCGCTGCCCGCGTTGGTTATATTAATGATCAATACGTGCTGAACCCAACTAGTGATGAGCTGAAAAATAGCCGTTTGGATCTGGTGGTTTCAGGTACTGCTGGTGCTGTTTTGATGGTGGAGTCTGAAGCAGATCTGCTGACTGAAGAGCAAATGCTGGGGGCGGTAGTGTTCGGTCATGATCAACAGCAAGTGGTTATTGATAACATTAATGCGTTGGCTGCGGAAGCGGGCAAAGAGAAATGGGATTGGGTGCCAGAACCTGTTAACCAGGCGTTGCATGATCGTGTAGCTGAATTGGCGGAAAGCCGTCTGGGTGATGCTTACCGTATCACTGAGAAACAGGAGCGTTATGCTCAGGTTGATGCTATCAAAGATGAAGTTACAGCTGCGTTGTTGGAACAGGATGAAACTTTGGAAGAAGCGGAAATCCATGAAATTCTGGGCAGCTTAGAGAAACATGTTGTTCGTAGCCGTGTCCTGCGCGGTGAACCACGTATTGATGGCCGTGAAAAAGATATGGTTCGTGCGTTGGACGTACGTACTGGTGTTCTGCCCCGTACTCACGGTTCTGCATTGTTTACCCGCGGTGAAACTCAGGCTCTGGTTACTGCGACTCTGGGGACAGAGCGTGATGCACAGATCATTGATGAGCTGATGGGCGAACGTACAGATCGCTTCTTGCTACATTATAATTTTCCTCCCTATTCTGTTGGCGAAACAGGTATGATGGGGTCACCAAAGCGTCGTGAAATTGGTCATGGCCGTTTGGCTAAACGTGGTGTATTGGCAGTCATGCCAAAAGCTAACGAGTTCCCATACACAGTTCGTGTAGTTTCTGAAATTACAGAATCTAACGGTTCATCTTCAATGGCATCTGTTTGTGGTGCATCTCTTGCGTTGATGGATGCAGGTGTGCCGATTAAAGCCGCTGTTGCTGGTATTGCAATGGGTCTGGTGAAAGAAGGTGATAACTTTGTTGTTCTGTCTGATATTCTGGGTGATGAAGATCATCTGGGTGACATGGACTTCAAAGTAGCGGGTAGTTGTGAAGGTGTCAGTGCGCTGCAAATGGATATCAAAATTGAAGGTATCACCCGTGAAATTATGCAAGTTGCGTTGAATCAGGCAAAAGGTGCGCGTTTGCATATCCTGAGCGTGATGGAGCAGGCAATTAACAGCCCACGTAATGATATTTCTGAATTTGCGCCACGTATTCACACTATCAAGATTAACCCAGACAAGATCAAAGATGTTATCGGTAAAGGTGGTTCGGTTATCCGTGCATTGACTGAAGAAACTGGGACTACCATTGAGATCGAAGATGATGGCACAGTGAAAATTGCTGCAACTGATGGCGAAAAAGCAAAACATGCAATCAGTCGTATTGAAGAAATTACTGCGGAGATCGAAGTTGGCCGTATTTACGCCGGTAAGGTAACCCGTATCGTTGATTTTGGCGCATTTGTTGCTATCGGTGGTGGTAAAGAAGGCCTGGTACATATTTCGCAGATTGCTGATAAGCGCGTTGAGAAAGTGGCTGATTATTTGCAGGTTGGTCAGGAAGTATCAGTTAAAGTACTGGAAATTGATCGCCAGGGCCGTGTTCGCCTGAGTATCAAAGAAGCGACAGCCGGCACAGCTGTTGAGGAAGCACCACCAGCACCACAATCAGCAGAATAAATTTGATGTCATAAACGGTGTCTTGTAAAAAAGCGCCGTTTAATAGACTCAGGGCAGGAGGCCCAATAAATGCAATAGGTGATAGGGCATTCTTAATCAATGTCTGACTTTGGGAGTAGGAAATGAATTTTTTTCTGCGCTGGTGTTATGCTGTAGCAATACTTATTTTGGCGGGATGCAGCAGCAAGGATTGGCGTAAAAACGAAGTTTTTGCTATTCCATTACAACCTTCATTGCAGCAGGAAGTTATTCTGGCCCGTATGGAACAGATTCTTGCGAGTCGATCATTGACAGAAGATGAGTACGCACAGCTTTTATATGAGAGGGGTGTGCTGTATGATAGTCTCGGGCTGAGAGCTTTGGCACGGAATGATTTTTCTATTGCCTTGTCTATTCGGCCTAATATTCCAGAGATTTTTAATTATCTGGGAATTTACTTTACGCAGGCTGGCAATTTTGACGCCGCCTATGAAGCGTTTGATTCTGTATTAGAGCTTGATCCAACTTACAATTACGCGCGTCTGAACCGTGGCATCGCGTTGTATTACGGTGGCCGGTATAAGTTAGCGCAGGATGATCTGCAGGCGTTTTATCAAGACGATCCAAATGATCCCTTCCGTTCGTTGTGGTTGTACCTGGTGGAAAAAGAATTTTATCCTAAAGGAGCGATGGTAAACTTGTCGCAACACTACGAAAGAGCGAACCGGGGGCAATGGGGCTGGAATATAGTTGAATTCTATTTAGGCAAAATCAGTGAATATACATTGATGGATCGCCTGAAAGAGAATGCAACGGATAACACTTCGCTCGCTGAGCATCTCAGTGAAACTGACTTCTATTTAGGTAAACATTACCTAAGTCTGGGGGACAAGGATAGCGCATCTGCGTTATTTAAGCTGACGGTGGCTAACAATGCACATAACTTTGTTGAGCACCGCTATGCATTGTTGGAATTGGCGCTGTTAGGCCAGGAACAAGACGACCTATCAGAATCGGACCAGCAATAGCTGACGAACATTTCGAGATCGATTAGCAGAGTCCACATCTTGACCGATGAGGGCTTATTTGTTCGTTTAATTAAATACTTTGAGCCAGTTCACATTTTAAATGAAAATGACCGAAATTTTTTTCAATGCGTTATGTAGACTGGCCGCCATAACTAATGAGGCACCATTACATGACCACTGAGACTGAAATCTCTTTTGCTGATCTGGGTTTATCAGCACCTATTCTTTCTGCACTGGAAGATCTTGGCTATGAAAAGCCATCCCCAATCCAGCAACAATGTATTCCCCATTTACTGAATGGTCGTGACGTGTTGGGTATGGCACAGACCGGCAGTGGCAAAACGGCGGCATTCAGCCTGCCTTTATTGCATAATATCAATGCTGAGCTAAAAGCTCCTCAGATCCTTGTGCTGGCACCGACTCGTGAACTGGCGGTACAGGTAGCTGAAGCGTGCGCAGATTTTTCTAAACATATGCGTAACGTGAATGTTGTTGCACTGTATGGTGGGCAACGTTATGACGTTCAATTACGTGCTTTGCGCCAAGGCCCACAGATTGTTGTAGGTACACCTGGGCGTCTTCTGGATCACTTGAAGCGTGGTACTCTGGATCTTTCTAACCTGAGCGGTTTAGTTTTGGATGAAGCAGACGAAATGCTGCGCATGGGATTCATCGAAGATGTTGAAAACATCATGAGCCAGATCCCGGCAGAGCACCAAACTGCGCTGTTCTCTGCAACGATGCCGGAAGCTATCCGCCGCATCACTCGTCGTTTCATGAACGATCCTCAGGAAGTGCGTATCCAGGCGAGTGTAACTACCCGTCCTGACATCAGCCAGAGCTACTGGTCTGTTTACGGTATGCGTAAAAATGAAGCACTGGTGCGTTTCTTGGAAGCTGAAGATTTTGATGCCGCGATTATTTTCGTGCGTACCAAAAATGCAACACTGGAAGTGGCGGAAGCACTGGAGCGTAGTGGTTACAATAGTGCGGCCCTGAACGGTGATATGAACCAGGCACTGCGTGAGCAGACACTGGAACGTCTGAAAGATGGTCGTTTGGATATTCTGATCGCAACGGATGTTGCAGCGCGCGGTCTGGATGTTGAGCGTATCAGTCTGGTTGTTAACTATGATATTCCAATGGATGCGGAATCTTATGTTCACCGTATTGGCCGTACAGGTCGTGCGGGACGTGCTGGCCGTGCGTTGCTGTTTGTAGAAAACCGTGAACGCCGCCTGTTACGTAACGTTGAACGTACAATGAAGTTGACTATCCCTGAAGTTGAACTGCCGAATGCCGAGTTGCTGAGTCAGCGCCGTCTGGAAAAATTCGCAGCCAATGTGCAGCAACAACTGGAAAGCAGCGATCTGGAGCAGTATCGTGCTCTGTTGTCTAAATTGCAACCTGCGGAAGATTTGGATATAGAAACTCTGGCAGCGGCGTTGTTGAAAATGGCACAAGGTGAGCGTCCGTTGATTCTGCCACCAGATCCGGTTCGCCGTCCTCGTCGTGAGTTCAACGAGCGTGATGATCGTCGTCGCAATAGTTTCGATGATCGTGGTGAGCGGGGTGAACGTAGTGATCGTCCTCGCCGTGAACGTCGTGATGTTGGCGAAATGGAACTGTACCGTATTGAAGTGGGTCGTGATGATGGTGTTGAAGTTCGTCATATCGTTGGTGCGATTGCTAACGAAGGCGATATCAGCAGCCGTTATATTGGTAACATCAAACTGTTTGCAACTCATTCTACAATTGAGCTGCCAAAAGGTATGCCAGGCGACTTGCTGTCTCACTTTACCCGTACTCGTATTCTGAATAAACCAATGAATATGCAGTTAATGGGTGATGCTCAACCATTTGAACGTCGCGAACGCCGTGGTGGCCCACGTAATGGGAACAGTAATGGCAATGCTCCTCGCCGTGATCGTGAGAATTTCAACGGTGGTGGCCGTCGTTTCAGCGGTGAACGCCGTAGTGGCGAAGGTCGTAGTGGTGAAAATCGCGGTGAAGGCCAAAGCCGTAGCAATTTCCGTGGCCGTAGCGATGAGAATAGTTCATCTGCTCCACGTCGTCGTTATAACAACAGCAACGCGCAGTAATTGACTGATATTTAAATGATAAAACGGCTCCTTTTTACAGGAGCCGTTTTTGTTGTCAGTGCCCTTCAATCTACCGAGTGTTTCGATTGTGGTATGTTCAATCTTCTTGGCGAATTTTTCCTTTTAGTTATCATTGTATTTATTACCTACTGCTGGCGTTTCGTGCCAGAAGGTGACTGATTGATTCAGTGCTTTGATTTCTATAAGAAGTTGGGAAATAGCCTTTCTCCCTTTTCGTTATTTTTCTGTATACATTAGTGACATTTGGTTTTCTGGTTGTTTATTGAATCTCATTATTCAACTGTTCTAAGTACCCTTTCATATATGATATCCGCTTGTGGGCCTCATTTTTGCCTGCTGTGGTTTGCATTGTCTCAGAGAGCCGAAAAAGCTTGGTGTAAAAATGATCCACGGTATACATTTTGTCATTTGGTACTCTATCAACGCAAAATGGATCAATTTCAGAATACAGCTGACTGTTGAATGTTATACCAACCTGAATGCATCGGGCGATACCGATTGCGCCAAGTGCGTCTAGACGGTCTGCATCCTGAACGATTCTCGCTTCTAAGGTTGTTGGTACTATATTTGCACTGAAACTGTGGGCGACAATTGCATGATGAATGTCTGAAAGGTATTTCTGGGGAGAGTATAACAATCATGCAGGTAAGCTGCGGGTATGATTACTTTACTGTTTGCTTTTTCTTGCAGACATAATCTTTTTGACGTTTGCACTACCCTCATAATATGGTTGATGTCATGTGCAGGATCCGTATTCATTTCTTTAGAAATGAACTCTCGGAATAGCATTTCATACCTGTTTAAATGTTCCATGAAAATGACTTTTTTTAAAAAGTTGCTGGGGGCTGTTGGCATTTCATATAGATAACTATACCGGGTGAGATCTCACATTTTTAATATGGATGTTTTACTTAAAAACAAATCAATTAAAGCTTGGAAAACATATGATTAAGCTATCAAAATCTCAGCGCAGGGTCTTCCTTTTTATGAAGTTTTTCATCATTAAAACGATCTGATCATCATCTTTCATAAAAAAGTGATTTTAACGATGACTATTTTTAACTATATCAATGAAATACTTGATCCACGCGCTGACATTAATGCTCTGAGTTTTATGATGAACCCGGGCGGCATTTTACACGCTTTATCTGAATGTGATAAAACAGCAGTTAAAAAAGCCGTTTTTCACCCGTCAATCTGGTTTTAAAATCTGGGAAAAAAGAGCAAGTTCATCATGAAAAAACAGGTAAAAACTTTAATCATGAAAAGTAAAAAGCAGTGATTAAGGATTTTTAAAATGGGTAAAAGATTAGATGCTTTGCTGAAAGAGAAAGAGAAAGAGAAAGAGAAAGAGAAAGAGAAAGAGAAAGAGAAAGCAGCAGGAAAAACGAGTTTTAAATTGATTAATCAGGTGGAAAAATGACAACATTAATCCAATAGCAAAAACATAAGATTATATTGAAACATTTAACAGGATTAAAAAAATTATCAGTGAAAAAAGCACGGAAAAGTTTAAAAGCATTAAAGATTATTAAAGAAACGAAAGTTGTTATTAATACCATTAATATATCTGTTACTCTCTCTGGTTTTAAACCTAAAAAAATCAAATACAGAAAAACGAGAGAAAACTTAATTATCAGTTTAATGTATTTATCGGCGATGTTACTCCCCACTTATTTTACATTTACCTAATATGCCATGACTATTTAAAAGAATGAATATCAGAGCGAGATCTCATATTTTTAGAATGGTTTTTTATTTGAAAATAAATCTCATTTAATTTAAAAAATATACTGAATACCTATAAAACTATTGATAAAGCCGTATTGAATGGACAAGATTATCAATATTCGCCTATTGGTTTATTCTTGCATAAAGGGGAATCCCGGCCTGGTAAATCAGCAAGTAAATAGCCTGATGAGATAAAAATACCCCTTTCTGTTTTTTCGGATAATCAACCCCTTTTTCAGGGCTTAAATCCTGCTAAATTAATCGTTTTATCCATTTTTTTATTGCGTTATTTTTAGGGTTTTCTTCGTAAAATGACCGGCGAAAAAGCGCTTTAATACCATTTGTTGGGATAACATTTTTTTACGCGCAGATTTCTTTTCAACTCTCTATTAATGGTTAATGATTTTCGATTAAATGTAATTAACTCTCTTCTGAAAAATTGCATTTATTGAGTTAAATATACCTTTGATATAAAGTCTTTAATTTTTCTATATTCACGTTTTTAAATGATGATGGTAGATTAGGTAAATGTAAAATAAGTGGAGTATAGAATCCGTTATAAATGAATTAAATATGCATTCATTTTTATAGTAAAAAAGCGGCCCCGATAAAGAGGCCGCTTTGGTCTTTAATACTAAGAAGAATCAGTTACTTAATACTTCGACCGGATTGTTTGCACTGCGTGCGCGCCATAGTTTCAGCCATTGCATGATAGAAGAAACCATAATCACGACGCCGAGGATAACCATCACAATGGAAATAGTCCCGTTGAAGATATTGAAACCTTTTGCTGCGGAGTTGAAATAGACATTTTTCACCATCCAGTAAGCCGCGTAGTTTACCGTAACATACAGGTAAGCCAGTGGGATCAGACAGGTCAACATATACCAGCGTTTTGACATCCTCCCCCCTTCGCACTTCGTGACTCAGGAGGGGGATCCCCGTTAGTGGGTGACGACTGATTGCTCAGTGTCTGGTTCCTGCTTCGACGGGCGGCCTGACTGCACCCTCCCTCCACAGGCAAGCACGGCATGTCCTGCCGCTAAAATGTTACGAGCACCGTTGATATCGGCATTTTCCGTATATCCGCATTTAAGGCACTCGAATTGACTTTGTGATAGGCGGTTTTCTTTCGCTGTATGACCGCAGCAGGCGCAACGCTGGCTTGTATAGGCAGGAGGGACTGCTAATACCTGACCCCCCCGCCAGCGTTGCTTGTACTCAAGCTGGCGGCGAAGTTCGTACCAGCCCTGATCCAATATCGAACGGTTTAAGCCAGATTTTGCCCGGACATAGCACCCCGGATGGCTTATCGACCCCGCTGCTGACTTTGACATGTTGGCAACCTTCAGGTCTTCAATGACTCTCATTGCGTGGTTTTTGCTGATTGTCGTGCTGACCTTGTGAAGGTAATCGCGGCGGATATTGGCGATATGTGAGTGTAGGTGCTGGATTTTACGCTTCTGTTTCTGCCAGTTGGCACTGAACTGAACTTTTCGGCTTAACTGACGCTGAAGCCTCGCCAGCTTGCGCTGATTGCGCTTAAAACTGTTTACAGGTTCGTATATTGTGCCATCCGAGAGCGTGGCCAGTTTTGTGACCCCCGCATCCAGCCCAATCATTGAGGAGGATTCATGCTGGGGGTCAGGCGTCTCAATTTCGACCTGAAATGAGATGGACCATTTACCCGCTGACTGGCTGATGGTGGCATTTTTAATTTTTCCGTTCACCTCCTGCGATTGCCGGAATTTAACCCAACCGAGACCTGAAGGCAGTTTGACCCGACGATGTTTGAGTCGACAATATTTCTCAAAATTAATGAAGCGGATCGCATCGCGTCCGTCATTTTTTCTTTTAAATACAGGCGCTTTTGCCGACAATTTTTTATCAAAACAACGTTTCCACGCCCCGTGTAAATCTTTGAGTTTGTGCTGAAGGTTATCCGTGTAGGCTTCCTGCAAAAAGGCGTGTTCCGGTCTGTTTTTCCACACCGTGAGCATCCTGTTCAGCGCAAAAGCGGAGGGAAGTTTGCCGCCTGACTCAAGAATGCGCTTCGTCTCGTCAAGCCCGTAATTCCAGACGAAACGCGCACAGCCGCATAACTGCCGCAGACGCTGCGACTGTTCTTCGGTGGGTTCCAGTCTGAATTTGTAGGCTTTCAGAAGTCGCATGATGGCTCAGTGTGGAGTAGATGTCATCACTATCGTACCGCAATTTTGGTTAAATTCAATGCAGGAAGACAAAATCAACCGTTCACGGCAGGCTGCTTTTCTTTTGCCTGTACATCTTGTGTTTGTGACCCAATACCGTAGCAATATTCTGGGTGAGTGACATTATGCGGCATTCCATCAGTATGCAGGTGAGGTATGCCGTGATTTTGGTGCTGAGCTAAAAGAGAGTCACGGTGAGCCCGACCACGTCCATATGCTGATTGAGTCCCCTCCAACCGTGCAACTGTCCGTGCGGGTCAATTCACTGAAAGCCGTGACCTCTCGCCGTCTGCGTAATCAATTTTTGGACTTGCGCGGAGCTTACGGCAAGCCTGTGTTGTAGTCTCGCTCATACTTCGCTGGATCGTGCGGTGGGGCGCCGCGGGAAGTCGTGAAAAAATACCTTCAGCATCAGCGTGGCTGAGAGTTATTCGGGCTTTTCAAGCCCGTCCTCCCCTCCCGCCTTATGTCCGCGGGAGTACCCTTTGGAGGAAAAGATGGAGAAAATGACATAGCACAGCAATTTATGAGGTAAACGCACCGTAACTTGTAACAGTGGAATAAATAGCGGTGTCTTACTTAGCTGCCAGGCGATCACCAAATAGACACACATCTGCTGTAGTAATAACAACACAAGGTTAAATTCGTACATGGGTTTTCCAGAAGGATAAACGAATGTTGCTAGTTTACAGAAATAGCTAAATAAGATTATCAAAAGTTTATTTCAAGTAGTTCAATATTTGACAAGAATCATAAACCACTACACTATTATAAAAACTTATTCTTTCCGCCAGTAATTATACGCACAAATATATAAGAAATTTTCTATAGAATAATGTGAAGATGTTATTAGTTTCAGGTTGAGCAATTTTGGGTGTGTAAGACATAATGAAAAAAAGAACACTTTTTACGATCTTACTGGTTATCTTGCTCACAGCAATGGCTGTGTTATTTCGTTCTCATAACCAATATTTATTGTTGCAAGGTGAAGTTGATGCGCCGGAAGTGATTGTGACATCTAAAGCCAAAGGCCGGGTGATCGCGCGCCACGTTGAGCGGGGAGATGATGTCAAAACCGGTCAGCTGCTGATCACGCTTGAAAGCCCTGAATTACTGGCTCAAGTCGCCTCATTGGAAGCTGTCCGTGATCAGGCTAAAGCCCAGTTAGAGCAATCTCTGCATGGTACGCGTGAAGAAAGTCTCCGGAATCTGGAAGCGGGTTTGGCACAGGCTCAGGCTGAATATGATAATGCGGTACGTGAATATAACCGTATTCAGAACATCGCGTCTAAAGGCTATGTTTCACGAAATGAACTGGATAACGCCCGCAGAAGCAGGGATGTTTCCTATCAAAAAATGCAGGGAGCGAAAGCCGCGTTAGATGAAGGTATGCATGGTGACAGGATTGAGCTACGCCAGAAATATGCGGCGGCTCTGCGTCAGGCTGAACAGCAACTCATTGAGTTACAAACCCAGAAAGATGATTTACAGGTTAAAGCGCCAGTCGAGGGTGAAGTTGGGCCGATTCCGGCAGAAGTGGGTGAATTATTTAATGCCAACAGCCCGTTGGTGACATTAGTTCGTGTCTCGGAAGCCTATTTTATTTATAACTTGCGGGAAGACATTTTGGCGAAAGTGCGCAAAGGGGATAAAATCAAACTCCGTGTTCCTGCGCTGGGTGATAAAGAGATTGAAGCAGAAATACGTTATATCGCCCCGATGGGAGATTACGCAACCAAACGCGCGACTCGTGCAACCGGTGATTTTGACCTAAGAACCTTTGAAGTTCGTTTGTTCCCCTTACAGCCGGTTGAAGGCTTACGCCCTGGTATGAGCGCCTTGTGGCGTTGGGATAAATAGGTGACTTGCTGATGAGGGGCAAGGTTGCATGGCGTGGGTTCGAACGCGCTTTTAGTCAAGAGATTCGGGCTACGATCCGCAGTCCAGTTTTTCACTGGCTAAGTTGGTTATTCCCTTTGATGCTGTTTGTGCTAATCAGCGCTAACTTTTCAGAAGGGACGTTGCTCAATCTGCCGGTATCGGTAGTGGATAATGATCATAGTCCGTTGTCACGTAGTCTGATCCGTAATCTGGATGGCGCTTCTCATGCGCATATTAAATCCTACGATGGAGGATTGCATGAATCTCTTGAACGGCTTGGCAACGCTAAGGATTACTCTCTGCTTTATATCCCGAATGATTTTGAGGCTGATGCTCTCCGGGGGTACCAGCCAACCGTTCGTATGTATTACAACGCATTGTTTTATGGTGCCGGGAGTTATTCTATTCAGGATTTCAGTGGCGTAATGGCGGAGATCAATGCGAAATACCGTTCCGTATTGGCAACGGAGATGGGGCGCAAGTTACCTCCGTTAGCCAATGTCACACTCGCTTATGACAGTCTTTTCAATGCCAGTGGTAGTTACATCTATTATCAGCAGTTTGCGGCCACTATCCATTTGTTACAGCTTTTTGTTGTGACTTGCACGATTTACAGTATGTCCCGCGGCAGTACGCTGATGACAATGAAACCGTTTACCTTCGCCCTGTTGGGAAAACTGGCGCCTTATACCCTGTTTTTTACTCTGTTGTTGATCGTGGAGTTGGCGGCGCTGATTGGGGTATTTGATGCAAAAGTGAATGGTAATCCAATATATATGGTGGTAGTAGGTTTCTTCTATGTGATTGCTGCTCAAAGTATTGGCCTGCTGCTATTTACTTTCACCAATAGCGCATTGACAGCTTATAGTCTTATCGGGGTGCTGGTAAGTATTGCGATGACCTTTTCAGGTATGTCTGTACCCGAATTATCAATGATATTGCCGGCGAGGATAATTGCCAATCTTGAGCCTTTGACCCATGCCTTGAATGCGATGTTTGATATTTTTCTGCGTGAGGTTTCTTTGCTGGGTATTTTATCTGTTTGTGCTTCGTTACTGATCTATCCGCTCGTTTGTTCCCTGCTGGTGCGTAACCGGTTATTGAAACGGCTTAGTCTGCCACAAGGCGGTGAATGATGCAGATGTATTGGCAGACGTTTCGCCGGGTGTTAATGGGAATGCTGGAAAAACCCATGTGGATGTTGATGTTGGCTTCCCTGTGTCTGATGAGTTTGGTGTATGTCCGGCCAACAGTATGGGATCTGCCCGTTGCTGTGATCGATCAGGATCACAGCTTCGCCAGTCGTGCTCTGATACGTCAGCTTAACTCCACGGCTAAAATTGCGGTCCACAGCTATGACAATCTGGCTGATGCCCGTCACGATCTGCTATTACGTGAAATTTTTGCGATCATTATCATACCGGCGGATCTGGAGAAAAATATCCTTAATGGAAAAAATATCACCTTCCCGATTTATGGAGATGCAACGAGTCGTCTTGCCAATGGGCAAATTCAGCAAGAGTTAACCTCTGCCCACCGGCAATTGCTGAGTGAATATAACAGCAAGTTACTACTGAAATATGGTTTCAGTCCTGAACAGGTAAAGCTATTACTGATGCCAATTCGTAGTGAAACTGTTGGGTTGTTCAACCCAGGTGTTAGCTTTGCTGCAATTACCTTTCCTGGTTTGTTGGTGATGTTGTTGCAACACTCTTTGTTGATATCTTGTGTGCGGGTCAGTATTACGATGCGCAGTACGCCGAAAGGTAAACCTCCATTACCTGTCTATTTAGGGGCATTATCGGCGCTATTACCCATCTGGCTTTTTCTCTCCATCATATTTTTTGTTCTTTGGCCGTGGGTATTGGGATACCGTCAGGAAGCGTCTATTCCTCTGTTATTAATGCTGACTTTCCTGTTTATGCTGTCGGTGTTTGGATTGGGGAAGCTGGTGACAGAATGCATGCGCAGTGTGGAAATGATCTATCTGACGCTCGCCCTTAGCACAACGCCTGTGTTCTATATTTCCGGCACAATCTGGCCGGTACAGGCGATGCCTGATTGGGTAAGGGCAATCTCTTCCGCCTTACCATCCACTTGGGCGACAAAAGCGATTGCAGGTGTTAACCAGATGGGGCTGCCATTACAGAATGTATTGGGAGATATCGCTATGATGTTGATCCTTGGCGTGGTTTATACGCTGCTGGGGATTCTGATCGGGAAAGTGCGCAGTGGTGAATTTAGCAAAAATCGCCGTAAACCTTCGTCCAGTGCGGGAGGGATATAAGGCGAGAAACCCGATAGGAGCAGGTAAAAAACTCGGTACTGTACTGATATTGGAAGAGAAAACATCAGGAAAAACGGATTTTAAATTTATTAACTTTGGTTATAAACAAAACCAAGCTTAAAAAACACGTTAGCTTTCTATTCGATGCTATTAATCACGAAGTATTGAAAGCACGATTAATCGCATTAAAAAATTTTTTTAAGTAAAAGATGTTACATGGTTGAAAAAGGTTTTCGAAAAGAGAGATAAATCGTTAAAGAAAGCCAGGAAACTTTTTGATTAATCGGATTAATAGAGAGAAAAGGATAAAAACGTTTAGCCGTATTAAAAACGATTAAAGAAATAGGCTTTGATTTTAATATCATTGGAATATATTTTTATCCTCTCTGGTTTTAAACCTGGAAAATCAAATAAAGGAAAAAACTTCAGTATCAGTTTAATGGAAGTAGTAAAATTTAAATATGAGTCAGAAAACGGAAAAAACGATTGAATTTACAAAAAACGGCACAATGAAAACCATTCATTAAATAAATGTTTAATTAAAAAATAAGAAAACCCTCAGAATGAGAATAGCTCGTAAACCCCTTTTCATTGGCGATGCATTCTCCTCTTATTTTACATTTATTTAACCTGTCATAATCATTTGAAAACGCAAATGCAGAGGAGATTAACACTTTGATATAAAAGGTGGATTAAACTCAATAAACATCTTTTTCAAATGGACAGTGAATTGTATTTAATCGAAGTCCATTAATTATTAATAGAAAGTTGAAAGGAAATCAGCGGGAAAAAGAATATTATCCGAATAGATTGAGATTAATGTGTTTTCTCACTATTATTTTACGAAGCCAATCACACCGCTTTGCATGTTGTCAGTTTTTATGATATCGATGCCGGCGTTGCTCTTTACCAAAAAGCGGCCAACAGCCGGGGAAAAGAAGGTGAAATGAAAAATAAGTAAAGTGGAATCCCGCCCTGAGGGCAGGATAACGCTGAACTAACTGGCACTTAAGGGAAAGTCGTCATAGAAGTTAAAACTGGTCAGCTGTGATCTCCGCCGGGAAAAATAATCATGAGTTTCCATATGCTCTCCGTTCATGATGAGGCAGTGGATAATCTGTTATTCCCACATGTTTTCTGCTTCTCGTATCAGATGCCATACCGTTGTCCCCGGCTCCGCGCCCTGAATATCAAAGGCAGTCGCGCCCTGAACAAAGAAATACTGTTTGTCAGGCTGGCTGTCGGTGCGCCAGAATCCGCTGACCAGCATCGGTTCGCCGCTTCTCACCGGGGTTACATGCAGGGGACCCCGGTCATAGCGGGCATACCAAGCCAAGGTGGAAGTTGAATTAAAATGACCCGCCCCATAAAAATGCAGTGAATGACCTTCACGAGGGATCACCCGTATCGGACGTATCAGTTGGTTAATGGCAAAATAACTCTCCGGGTAACGAGCCAGTGTTTTACGTATCCAATGTTCCCCACCCAGACGTCCTACAAAGCGTTTAGACAACAGGGTTATCCAGTTCATCCCTCGGATGGAATGACCATACTGTAATTTGGCTGTATGCACTGCCGAGTTCACTTGCAAGGCGGGGTAGCGTTGCGCTAACTGGTACTCCAGAGAAAAGTAGTCATAGTAGTCTTTGGGTAAGACCAGACAATAGCCACAGTCCCCACTGTCCGGTTCGAGTTGTTCACACAGAAAATCCAGCCAGGTCATAAAGCGAACCATTCCTTCTTGCTCTTTCAGATAATTCCAAGGAAGTGTCAGGCTTAGGTAAGAACTGCCGTTATCACCGCTTATTTCTCGGGAATCCAGGTAACACATCAGATAATTAGGTGCCTCATCTTCATTTTTGGCATTACTGACCACCCAACTAGAAAACTGGTTTTTTTTCTGATTAAGAATACCTTTTTCCACTTTGGCAATATTTTCCGGTGAATATTTTTTTAACCCTTTCAGCTCATGACGGTGAAAACGCAGGTGGGTACCAAATTCTTCGCGAAAGCGCCGGTAGCAGGCCAGAATGCGTTGCTTTTTCTCCTGAGTGTAGCCCTGTTTAAAAAACAGGGTAATCGAGAGCCCCAGGCGGGAAACGGTCAGTCCATCACCATTGATAAAAAGAAAAGCGGTCAGTTGTGATCTCAGTTGGGCAAAGTAATCTACAGTTTCCATCATTTTCTCCGTGAATTATGAGGCAGTGGCGAATGTGACACTCGCCAATATTGCTAGGACGGCAGCTAACGTTGCGGCCCCGACAGCAAGGGTGACGAGGATAACCACGGCAACTCCTGCTGGCCCGGGCAGGGAAGATTGCAGGTTGCCGAGCAGACCGGAGAGGATTTCACTGAAAAACTGGAACTCCAGCGCGTCCTCTTCTTCCCGCGTCTCTTTTTTGCTTCTCATCCTTTACTCATTCCTATTTTCTGCTTCTCGTATCAGATGCCATACCGTTGTTCCCGGCTCCGTGCCCTGAATATCAAAGGCAGTCGCGCCCTGAACAAAGAAATACTGCTTGTCAGGCTGGCTGTCGGTGCGCCAGAATCCGCTGACAAGCATCGGTTCGCCGCTTCTCACTGGGGTTATATGCAGGGGGCCCCGGTCATAGCGGGCATACCAAGCCAAGGTGGAAGTTGAATTAAAATGACCCGCCCCATAAAAATGCAGTGAATGACCTTCACGGGGGATCACTCGTATCGGACGTATCAACTGGTTAATAGCGAAATAACTCTCCGGGACACTGCCCGGCAGCGGTGTCAGATCTGGGTATTGACCCGCCCGGATCATCAGACCATTGGAGTAAGGACTAATGACCACATCCGGGTAACGAGCCAGTGTTTTACGTATCCAATGTTCCCCACCCAGACGTCCTACAAAGCGTTTAGACAACAGGGTGATCCAGTTCATCCCTCGGATGGAATGACCATACTGTAATTTGGCTGTATGCGCTGCCGAGTTCACTTGCAAGGCGGGGTAGCGTTGCGCTAACTGGTACTCCAGGGGAAAGTAGTCATAGTAATCTTTGGGTAAGACCAGGCAGTAACCACAGTCCCCACTGTCGGGTTCGAGTTGTTCACACAGAAAGTCCAGCCAGGCCATAAACCGGGTCATGCCGTTTTGCTCTTTCAGATAATCCCAGGGCAGCACCAGACTCAGGTAAGAGCTACCATCTTCACCATCAATTTCTCGGGAGTCCAGATAACGCATCAGATAATGAGGTGCCTCATTTTCATTTTTAGCATTACTGACGACCCAACCACAAAGCTGGTTTTTTTTCTGATTAAGAATGCCTTCTTCTACTTTGACAATATTTTCCGGTGAATATTTGCTTAACCCTTTCAGTGAATGGCTATGAAAACGCAACTGAGTACCAAACTCTTCACGAAAACGGCGATAGCAGGCCAGAATGTGCTGTTTTTTCTCCAGCGTGTAGCCCTGTTTAAAAAACAGGGTAATTGAAAGACCCAGGCGGGAAACAGTCAACCCATCGGCATTGATAAAAAGAAAAGAGGTCAGTTGTGATCTCAGTTGGGCAAAGTAATCTACAGTTTCCATCATTTTCTCCGTGAATTATGAGGCAGTGGCGAATGTCGCACTCGCCAATATGGTCAGGATGGCAGCTAACGCGGCGGCGCTCACCGCGGCAGCAGCGGCTAAAATTTCCACCAGTGCAATCAGCGCAGCAGCGACGGCAAGGGTGACAAGGATAACAACGGCAACGCCGGCAACAATCACCACCACTTCCAGCATTCCTTCACCCACCTCTTTTAATATTTGCATCCAGCTCATGTTTTTCAGCTCTTCTACCAATGGAAACGGCCTGCTGGCCTTTAATGGTCACCGTTTGATTTTGACTGACTTCCAGCGTCTGGAAGCCCTGCACCGCTTCATCATCATCGTTTTTAATAATGGTGGTACGGTTATGCTCAACTTCTGTTTTCTGGTCATGGTTTATCTGTGTGGTTTTATCCCTGAGAATCTGCGTCTTCATATCCCGTTGAGCATGAATAAACACTTCCTCGCTGCCGTTTTCATCCTCAAAACGCAATTCGTTAAAGCCATGACCTTTATGGGTCTTGGTTCTGAAGGTGGTGCGGGTCTTTTCCGCCGGTAAATTCAGCGGCGGACGGTTAAGCGCGTTATAGGTACATCCGGTAATGATGGGGCGGTCAATATCGCCGTTGAGATAGGAGATAATCACTTCCTGGCCGACTCGCGGTGTGGCCAGAAAGCCAAATCCATTGCCATTCCAGCCTTGTGCCACCCGTACCCAGCAGGAGGCCTGGTCGTCAGGCGCGTCGTAACGGTTCCAGTGGAAGTGAACGCGAACCGCCCCCTCTTTATTCACATAAATTTCTTCCGTGCCCGGCCCGACAACCGTGGCAACTTCATCGCCGTCAGCCAGGGGTTTATAGCGGTAGGGTGGACGCCAGTCGTTGCGGCCGGGAATAAACCGGGTCTGTGAGTTGAGGGTGGTGCCGGCTCCGCCATCACCCAAAACGGCAGGGACATGCCCTTTATGCTGGGAAGAGACGACTTGCCAGCGGTCATTCATGGTGTCAATCGGGTGGTGGGTTAATGTGAAGATCCTGCCCGGCATTAATCGAATACAATTACTGTCCGCCTGCCCTGATTTGCTGTCGGCACGTAAAGCTTCCAGCCGGTATTGGGTAAATGGTACGCCCTCTTTGTCTTTCTGAAAACGCCCGTAACTTTCGAAAATGTGAAATGGCGTGCTGTTCTCTGCTGCAAAATCTGTTGCGTTATGCTGCAAGGCATAATTGGGGTTGTGGTAATTTCGGTCTTTTTGGGTGATAGATTCCGGGCGCATGTGGGAACCCAGAGACCATTTGGAGATAACATTTTCTGCTATTGCGCTGGTGACATCCGGGTTGTAGATCAGCGTATCCGGTGCTCTCATGTGTAAATGGCTGTCGCTCACATGGAGTCCATCATCGGCGAACCAGAAGAAAATCCCCTCTTCCGCCGCCAGGCGGGTAAAGAAATCATAGGAGGATTCCCTTTTCATGGTGATGTATTCCCGCACTGAATGCGGGTCATTAAAACGCATATTGGCCCGGAGTTTCTTCTGTTTCAGTATGCTGCTTAAAATCTCGGGAACGCTGAGTTGGTGATAGATACGGCTGTCCTGATCGAGTGTCAGCAGCCACATTTCTGGTCTGACGGTCAGGTGATACAGAGTTTGATGCCGGTTTGTGGTCCCAACAACCGCACTTTCAACCAGTCCTTTCACTTCACGTTGCGGATTATCGTCACGGGTGACGGTGAACTGTGCGGTTTGGAGCAGAAGGGTATCGGTATCAATATCTGAACGCGGTGCCGCCAATGTCAGAGACAGGGTAAATAATGATGAAAGCGCTTCATCTAACGTAAAATTGACGACCGCAAAAGTCATGGGCACCAGGTTGCCGATAGTGCAGGAAAAGCGGAGTCCGGTTTTCATGATTTTTCCTCAATGACATAATCTTTTGGTGTCCGGGCATTATTGAAAGATGTCCAGTATTCATGACTTTCCAGCCCCGGAGAATATCGGGATCACTCTATTCAGGGATACATGAGGCAAGGTGTGCTTGCCTCTTTTATGATCAAACGTTAATGGGAATTTATATGTTGATTTAATAAATATCAAGATTGATATTTTAAAGATGTGTAAATCTCACTTTATAACAGTCACTGGTTTAAATTTTATCGGTGTTTAAGTAACATAATGATTTAATTTATTTCGAAAAGTTTGGTTTAGGGAAGATTGCTTTAATCAAGTTATGGTACCATGATAGCCCAATGTCATAAGCTGGAATTAATAGTTAATGAATTGTTAAGAAGGTGAAAAATGTGACGTTATGTTGTTTTGGTCGGGGATTTGATGTCGTATGGAAGCAAGGTATTGTTAGGTCAGGATCTCACTTATTTTGTATGGTTAATTTGATTTTAAATAAACCATAAGGAGGCTTGGAAAACACTTTCTCTCTCGATTCGATGTTATTAATCACGAAGTATTGAAAGCACGATTAATCGCATTAAAAATTTTTTAAGTAAAAGATGTTACATGGTTGAAAAAGGTTTTCGAAAAGAGAGATAAATCGTTAAAGAAAGCCAGGAAGCCTTTTGATTAATCGGATTAATAAAGAGAAAAGGATAAAAACGGTTAACGATATTAAAAACGATTAAAGAAATAGGTTTTGATTTTAATATCATTGGTATATCTTTTACTCTCTCTGGTTTTAAACCTAAAAAATCAAATACAGGAAAAGGAAAAAACGTCAGTATCAGTTTAATGGAAATAGGAAAATTTAAATACGAGTCAGAAAATGGAAAAAACGATTGGATTTACAAAAAACGGCACGAAAAATATGAGTTGCTTACCATTAAATATCATCTGGTTCTTTTAAAATCATAACAGAATCAATGATAGCTTTGCGATGTGCCTGTAAGACCGCGGTCAACTTCACTGATATGAGGTACTATCCGTGATACATCAAAGTCATCACTAATAAAACGGATTGTTCTGGTACTTGTAGCTGATTCCTGTATGGAAAACCGAAATCTTTGCTCTATAAATTAATTTATCGTTTGCATAAATTTCACGTATAAGTTAATTTCAACCCAGTTGAAGGAGGTCGAAAGATGTTTGAACTTTTGTATCATCCGGAAGCTGCTGAGGAAGTAGAAGACTTACCGGGTGCGCTTCGGGGTAAGATGGCAAGATTACTGGACCAGTTAGAGCAACGTGGCAACGGGCTACGCTACCCGTTAACAAGACCCGTTCGGGATAGTTTATTTGAATTACGGGCTTCGGGTTCAGACATCGCGAGGACGCTATTTGTGTTCCAAAAGGGGAAGCGGATTTACATCTTACGATGCTTTGTGAAAAAAGGAGATAAAACTCCACCACCTGAAATAGAGTTAGCGCTGAAACGACTGGAGGATATGACACATGGCTAAAGTAACTCCTATCTCACATTCGGAAGTGAGAAAACGTCTTCTTAATACACCGGAAGCTCTGCAAGCCTATGCTGAGGCCACAGAAGAATATGAGTTGCTAGAACAGCTCACTGAATGGCGGGAAAAGGCAGGTCTAAAAAAAGTAGATGTGGCTAAACGGATGGGAATTAACCCGTCCGCAGTTACCCGGATTGAGAAGAATGTAACGAGAGCTAGCTGGCACACACTTAAACGTTATGCTGCTGCATGCGGAGTTGAATTATCTTTGACTACGAAATAATGTTGTAAAATGCGTGTCCTGTTGGTGATAACAGGCAGAGGCACACTTATCTGGTATGCCCTAAAATGGCTTCCAATTAAGGAAGCCATTTTTCTGCGGTATTCCCACCTAGAATCTCGTTTTTTTCAGCGAAAGTAAAAACAACATATTTTTAACGATAAAAGCGCTGATTAAAAACCAGAGGAAAATGAAAAACGCATCAATATAAGTAAGATTAAGGCAAATGAGATAGGCCATTGTAATACCAATAGCAGAATCGAGCTGATCGAATAAAATAAACAGCTGCTTATTTTGCTTCGGATGTTGTCCCGGTGGTGCGCCAAGTCTCCTTTTCAACCAGGAGTTTGGCAATTCGAAAAGAACGTAACCTAAACCCGCCAGGAACCCGGTAAATAAGCAGGATCCAATCGTCCGTGGAATAATGGTGTCCTGTGTTTCGGTACAGAGTATTAACCATAGCGGTGAAAATAGCGCGGTAATAATGGGTACAGCGATAAAACCACGCCAGGTCTTGTTGTAACCAAAATAGCGTTGGTGTACCGGGATAGCCCAGCAGGAAAAATAGTTTTTCGTAACAATCACCATGTGTAAACAACCACCAAGGATAACGGGGATAAGTAAAATCCCCGCGTGATAAAAACTATTGAACATAGAGACTCCAGAAATGAAGACCTGTAAATAAAACAAACCCTGCAAGTGTTGTACTGACGATAGTACTGAGATGTTTGAATTTATAAAATGGGCGATCCCATAACATAGCGATACTGAATGCAAGAAGCGCTAATGTCAGTAAAAGATGGGTCAGCCCCGGCGTTGCCACCAAACCTACCAAAGCGTAACCACTGACAATAAATAAGCTCCAGAATACGGGCATACCAAGATAGGAAAGCCGATCTTCATCCTGAATATTTCCGACTTCATTAAATACCGATAATCGCAGACAACCGCTGATTATCATTAAGATAATAAACAGCGAATACCAGGATTGATAACCGGAAAGGTATAGGATGATGGATGGTGAGATCAGGTAAATAAGTTGATCCATAAATCCATCAAGATAACGGCCAAAAGGGCGGACAATATTTAAGTTCCTGGCCAGAATACCATCGAGCGCGTCGCCAAGCATGGCAAGATACAAGAACGCAATGGCCAGATAATACCAATGCTGTAATGCGGCTGCTACGGAGAGCGCGCTAAATACCGCTCCGCCAATAGTGATATAGTCCGCTCTGTTTAGCTGGATGATGAAATGGTTACTGTTCATAATTTCTCCTTGTATGGAAAGGAGGATAATTGGCCTTTCCTGAGCATATTTATCAGTGCTATGCGGTTTATTTTGCTGTTATGGCGAATGTCGACGGGAATAGGATTGGCATAATAAATCCGGGTGACCAGAGTGAGATCCCGTTCGTCTAAAATGGCGGATAAACCTGTCGGCAGGGTGGTACTTTCCAATATCAGCGCGGCTCCACCCAAAGGATGCAACACGAATGCGCTCCGTGCGACGTTTGACAGTTCATTGATCCTTTTTTCCACCATATAGGGATGGATAATGCGCCCATCATCTAACTGCACTTTGTCTTTTACCCGTCCAAGCAACCAGAGCTGTCCTGTGGTATCCAGGCAGCCAACATCACCAGTACAGTGCCAGATCCCTCCCTGTTTACGCGGGAGTTTGTTTTCTTTCGTTGCTTGAGGATTATCAATATAGTCTTTGAGCACATGAGGCCCGGCAACCAGAATTTCACCGATATCACCGGTAGACAGTGGGGTAATTTGCTGGGGATCAGCGGTTATCTCTCTGATACATATTTCCGCTTGTGAGACGGGTTTCCCAACCAGATAACCATCATGTGTTGCCCAGTGATTTAATTGCGTTGTCATTTCGACCGTACTGATCGGTTCGACCTCGGTAGAGCCATAGACCACCAGACGCAGAGCATGTGGGAAGACTGCCTGGCAGTTTTCAAGCAGTTCCTTATTGGCAGGCGCGCCGCCCACGATGACAGTGCGCACATTAGGGAATGACAAGCTCTTGTTTCTGGCGTAATCAGTGACTTTGCTCATATAGGCGGGTGCACCGCTGAGGCAGGTGATGCCCTTATCTTGCAATTGCCCGACGATTTTTTGCGCATCAACCGTTGCAGGATGGGCAAAGTCAAAATCAGGCAGAATACTGCTGTTGCCGCAGCACAATGAATGCAGCACCATGACGGGGAAACTGTGCAGGTCGATCTCGCTCTTTTCCCCGGGAAAAGTCGCTTTTATGGCATAAAGTTGTGCTAACAGGCTGTCATGTGTACGGTTTGCACCTTTAGGCATACCGGTAGAACCCGAGGTAAAAGTAATTAATCCCGTCGTATCCGGTGGTAAGTCCCGGCAGATAAAGTTATTCATTGATGAATGTTGGCTGGGTGCTTTCAGTACTTTCATGCCCCAGATAGGCTGTTCGATGACAAAACGGCGCAGTCGCCACAGTTCGGGGATCAGAAACCAGAATTTTCCTAACGCAGGTTGGGTGATAACCGCCGATAATTTACTATGCCGTAGCGTCTCTCGGAGTTGTTTTCTGGAAAGTCCCCGCTCAAGCATAACCGGAACCAGCCCCAATCCCAGAATGGCGATAAGCAATGGGTAAAGTACTAAGCCTGGCTGAACGATCACTAACAAGCGATCGCCGGCCACGAACCCGGCTTGGGTTAACAGATGCTGGAAGTGGGATGCATGAGAAAAAAATTCCCGAAAACTTAAACCACTGCCGTGTGGTGCTTGCAGGGCTAAATGCTCAGGGTGTTTTTGGGCCGCATCGACAATTGACTGACAAATATTTGTCATGCGAGCCTCCTGTAATAAAGCGCATATTGGTGTCTGGTGGCAGCGGATGTATTGAAAAGCCGTTCTGCGGTCTTTAATGATTTATTATCTTCACGCATCAGGGCACCCCCCAGGTAGGGATGAATGCGGCTGGCACTTTGCTGATATGAGTGATATAGCGCGTGATATAGCCGACTTCCCCGGTATTGCGGCGCAACTGCTACGGTTTTCAACAAGCCTATAGCGGGCTGACCTTTTTGGCTCACGGATAAGCTAAGAATTAACCCGGCAATCTCACCACTGTCGGTTTTAGCCAGAAATGACGCAGGGTAGTGACAAAAAGGTTTAATAAACTCCTCACCGCAATACTGTTGAAATGTTGTCCATGACGGTGTGGTGTAAGCGAAATTCTCGCCGAAGACCGAATCGATAAAGGAATATAATCTAACCTGTTCCTGTATCCATAATTCCGGTGTTAGAGGCAGTAATGTCGCCTGAGCCTCAGGGAGCTTTTGCCCGCGCTGATAGTCCAGCCGAAAGTTGTTTGCTACTGCCTGAGTATCGTCGAATATTGAGGTGTAACGGTAACGAGTATCGAACCCTAATCCTTCTAATAATAGGGAGTAATAAGGCGGGTTGTAAGGTTCATGCTCAAAGGGGGGGACATCAAAATGATCAAGCCGGACGCGGTAATGCCCGAAGGTCGAAAAGTTAATCGGCCCGTAGAGATTGTGTGCGCCATTTTTCTTGGCCCATTGTTCCAGAGCGCCAAACAGCATGGTGTTGCTTGCCATATCATTATCGGTTTCCCAAAAACCGAAAAACGCGGCGGATTGACCATCAACGGCATGGGGCACTAAAAAACTGGCAAGACGGGTTTTCCCCGGAATACAGCCAATCCAGGCTTTGCTGTGATTAAACCAGGGATTTTCCAGACTGAACTGTTGTTGTACCTTCTCCCGGTCTTCGCCAGGCCAGAGCGGCCAGTCACGGTAGATTGTTGCCGGAAGATCGAGAAAACTTTCAGGCAGTGGGTTGGCCGGGGACCATTCGCCCATGAAGATGTCAGACATGTTCGCTCCTTGCAGGTAATTCTTCTGTAGTGGTGTCGTGCAAGCGGATAACACTCCCGGTTGCACCATCCATACGTACCCGATCGCCATCTTTTAAAATTTGGGTGATCGCTGGAATGCCGACAATGGCGGGGATCCCCAGTTCACGAGCGACAACGGCAGAATGCGAGAGGGTGGAACCGCGTTCGATCAATAACCCACCTGCGGTAGGGAATAGTGGCGCCCAACCGGGATCGGTACGGACGGTACAAAGGATTTGCCCTGCCAATGACATCTCATCCTGTGGGTTTTTAATTAAGCGGATAGTCGTTTCAACTACCCCAGGATAACAGCCTATACCCTGTAGCATCCCGCTATCGGTTGGCGTCTGTTGTTCCTGATAGGGATAGCTGTAATCTTGCTGTTGATACAGTGAGCCTCTGATGAAGAAGTGGTGAGCAGGCTCATCCTCTGTTTCGTAGCTGGCGTATTCTTGTTTGCGTATAGCGACTAAAGGCTTAAGCTGGGTTTGTACTGCTGTTCCTTCGTAACCGCTGTAGATTTCTTCTAATGTCAGATAGAAAATATCGCGGGGTTCTGCGAGGAGTCCTTCTAATGCATATGCCTGGCCGAGCTGTATGAAAATATCCCGGTATAGCCCAAACATACGGGTTCGGGTAAAGCGCATATTTTCCCGGTGGCGTATCGCCTGACGTAATTTACGCAGATTTCTTTTGAAGGCTTCCATACGCCTGGCACCAAGTTGCTCGCGTATTTGCTGAAATGCCGTGTTTTCAGCCTGAGTACGCAACTTTCTTTCCCGGCTGGACAGGGTTTCTGGCGTAAGGGTATCGATCGCAAGGTAGTTTTTTATTATCAGAAATAGAAAACTGGGATCTTGTTTTAGCGTAATGGTTTCCAGCTTGAGCTCACCCATAGTGCGATCGCCATATTTTTCAATATAATCAATGCACTGCTGGTGGAAAGACGCATCAAGTTTGCGTACCTGAGTTAACAGGGTACGTGCATCGCCGTGTGTCAGCAGGGTGCATAATTCTGAATTCTGGCGTGCGTACTGGCATATTTTCAACAACACTTTAGTCGGCTGGGTGCTTTCTATATCTTCATCGCCAGAGAGAAGATCGCCTAATAATGCGGACGAGTTTTCAATACCCGCAGCGGTCAGCCCCCGGTGTACCCGGCCATTGAACATCATCACGTAGAAGTCATTCAGGATAGGCGTTGTCCAGCGTTGTAGCAGATGTTCATCCAGATATTTTAATTTCTCGATCAGTTGGCTGCTGTTGCAGGTGTGCAATTCAGTTCGTCTTATGGCGGCAGCATGTTGTTTAAACTGTTCTAAGAAGAGTTCTACCCGCTGATCCATCGTTCTGAAAGCATATAGCAAGCGCAGGAGTGCCCACCCCATTTTGGGAAGTTTCTTTATTTTATCGCCCAGTGAAGGCGTTTTATCTTCAATAAAATCAACCGGGTCTTCCAGCCCCATCATTCTTTCCATATCTTTTTTATTGGTTTGGAAAGAGGGCAGTAATAATAGCCCTTTGTACCAATTGTTGATGTTGTAATAGATTCTGCCTTTAATTAAACCGAGCATGTTTTCCAACATGGAACGATGCTGATTAACTTGTTTATCCGAACAACCTAAGGCACGTATTGTCTGTTCATAAACGGTGGCATAACCTGCGCGGGCAAAAGAGAAAGTCAGCGGCGTTGTTATTCCACAATAAGATTCCTGAATATTGGAATTATCGAAAATAATATGGCGTTCGCTTTTATCATCCTGACGGGGCAACCGGGTAATTGGCCGGGTCTGTAGAATAAAGATTTGGTGGTTTTGAATTGTCCATTCAATATCTTGTGGACATCCCCGTGCCGCGGCGATTTTTTTGCCAATATCCCGTAATGCATAGATCTCGCTATCGGGTAAAGTCGGTTCCCACTGTTTTTCTTCCTCGACGGGCATCGTTACCGTACCGCCGCCGCGGGTGGTATCGAAAACACTGGTTGTCCCTTTTTGCGTAATATGGCGTTCGATTTCAGGTGTGGTGAGATGAACGGAAAATTCATCGGTATCACATTCGCCGGAAACCACACCTTCTCCTGTGCCCCAGGCGGATGAGATGAGGCAATGTTGTCTGCTGCCGGTCACTGGATGAGCAGTAAACATGACGCCAGAAACCTCACCGGCAACCATGTTCTGAATGATGACAGCGCTACGGATATTGCCCATCGGCAGCTGTTTGTGTAAACGATATTGTAACGCGCGGGTATTAAAGGCTGAGGCCATCACGGCGCGTAAGCTGTGGGCAAGGGCGGATTTGCCACGTTGAAACAGATAGCTGTCCATCTGTCCTGCGAAGGAGGCGTTGGCTGCATCTTCACCAATAGCTGATGAGCGAACAGCAAAAAACGCATCCGGGTAATTCTCTGACAAGAGAGATAATTCTTCTTCTAACTCAGCAGGCAACGGAATCGATTGTAGCCATTGGCGCAGAGGGGCGGCGATAGCGTCGAGTTTTTCCTGGCTAATATCATGTGGCACGGCGGCTAATTGTTCCACAATGTTAATCGCAAACGTATCGTTGATTAATAAATTGTTCAGCACCTCGCTGCTGATGACCCAATAATCAGGTACAGGGAAACCGTTTTGCGTAAGCCATAATAAATTAGCCGCTTTACCGCCTAAGGAATGTTCTGCTAATTCAATAGCGCTATCTTGAGTATAGAGATATTTCATGTTGTTCCACCAATGCAGCAATAGTACACCTTGCCTACATCATGGCCCTATCTGCGCGTAATAATATTGGCGTAGGTCAATCAATAAGACTCGAATGTATTACAAACTATTGCTGCACCCTTTATTTTAGAGGAAGAGTCAGTTAAATAATTTATTTGAGTTACTATTAGTTCCGCGTTAATGAAATAAGCCAGCGGATAGTTTTCATTGTGCGTTCCATAAATGGATAGCCAACGACATTATGCGCCATCATATAAAGCGGTATTCTTCTCATCCATAAATCACGTAATGCGAGCTCATAGCCACGTTGCCAACTGATTGGATCGAGAGAAATTCCCGATTTTTGTTCAAGTTCGACCCGGTGCAGTTCAATATAATAGGCCACACTGTCCGCATCGCTATGCTGGTCTAAACTAAAGGCCAGTAATTCAGCAAGGTCGCGCTGTGGCAGATGCAAAGTAGACAATTCCCAATCCCAGGCGCATAAACGCAATCCTTCTTCCTGTTGCCGGAAGGCAATATTCCGTGGGTTGAAATCACCGTGGATCAACGTCCTGGGCATTTGTTCGATTTCTTGCCACCAAGTGGCGGCGTTATCTACCCAGTGCTGAAAGTCTTGTTGTTCTTCGGCGGTGAACAACTCAGGGAATGCCTGGTGAATAAAATTGCCTAGTTTTTGCCACAGGGGCTTCATTTGTGAAACTGTATCGGCGTCAGGAATTTGCAGTTGTGGGAATTTCCACATAAGCTCTCCTTCCCGCCCTAACCAGATGGAGTGAATATCGGCTACCCCTCTGATGGCGGTTTCAAGATGGTGCTGTTTCCACGGTGTTTCCAGGTTAATATTGTTCATTAGCACCATATCCTGGAGTAATTCTTCAATCAGGGCATAAGTTCCGGTTGACTCATTTTCAATCACACCATAGATAACGGGGATATAGCGCATCAACTGTGGATTTTGCTGATTCATAATAGCCAGCTCACGGCTATGACTTTGGTGAAATTCAAGCTGGTGGGCAAAATCCTGGAAAACAGCAAATAATTCAGGGGAACAGTGCTTGGCAATATCCAGGACCATTTTAACGATCTCACTCCCCAAAGGTTTCAGTTTCAGCATCACTGGCAGAGTACGTTGTGCGGATGTCGTCATCGCAAAGGGAAATAAACCAATTAAACGTTCCGCATAATTCGAACTCAGATGTGTCAGCAGGCTGTGCTCATCATTGCCAGAAAATTCAGGTTTGATCGTGGTCAGGTGAGTTCCCTGTAACACAGGATTAAAGTTTGCTTGCTGGAAAAATGATAGATCAAGCTCCTGTAGGGTGCGCGGAATAATACCGCTAGTGTGCGGTGGGCGGTTGCGGCCAAGTCTTTCATGTGATTGAGCAAACTCATCCGCCGCAATCGCTGACAGTGTTGAAATATCAAGAGCCAGGCAATAACTGGCGATGATTTCAGCCAGGCGGGCAGTGCCGTTTTCATCGGTGCAGCCCAGCATGTTCAGACATTCACGTTGGTGTGGTAAATAGGTTCCGCCACCGACTGTTCCTACGATTAGCGAGGGCAGTGTGACACTGCAATAGACTCGGTTATCGGCAGTTAATGTCATGTGTAAATGTGCGACTGATGATTCATGCACACAGGCGATGTCTTGACCGAGCGCGGTAAACATACCGGCGATAACATTTGCTGCATTAATATTTACGCCGACCATCCCTGAGGCGATAGCCCCCTCGCAGATATGATGATAAGCCGTGACAAGTTGTTGCGGAGTGACTCTCAGGATTTGCTGGCAGGATTCAGCACTAAGATAAACCTCGGCGACGACACGTGTCCCACGTCCTTCAATAAACGTTTTATAAGAGACTTTTTTATCGCCGGAAGTATTACCATCTATCATAAAGTGGCGCAGTGGTATAAACGCCATCTTGGCGAGTTGTTGTTGGATCCATTGGCATGCATACCAGGTGCAGACGGTAGTCATATTTTGGCCTGCTGCTGCTGCTGTATTGTAGATGAACTGCAAATGGACGCTGCGCCCAATGATTTGCGGTTTTATTTCCTGTAATCGTGCATGTTTGGAGTGGAGGCCAATTTCATGTCGTATTTCGCTGAGATGCTCGTTAATCCAATCACTGAACATGACGCTGTGTGCTACGCTATGAAATTCAAAACGGGGGGCTCGTATCATGCGTTGGCCGAGCACACGGGTAGTAGTGCCGCCTGATTGCATAATGGCGAAGGAGCCACGGGATATCGATGCAATTAAAGCACCTTCTGTGGTGGCGAGTGGTGCATAATATACCCCTTGAGCGTATTGTCCCTTTACCAAGAGAGGGCCAGCGATCCCCACAGGGATTTCTATTGAACCAATAAATCCCTCAATGGTTTTTGTTAGTTTCGTCGCATCCAGATGGGTAGCGGCTACGTGTTCCAGTGGATGCCCAGTATGTTTTGCCAGATAATCCAGGCGCTTTTGCCGGGCTTCCTCGGTATATGTATAGAGGTGGCGGCGGGGCAATAATTCTGCTTGGGTTGCTTCTGTGCGGACGGCAGATGCTTCTTGGTGTTTAATGCTGAATATGTCACGTGATAATTCGAGAATAGAATCTCGCGCACAGTTTTTTATGTGAGCAGTGGTATTATCTGAGACATCAAATACGCATGATTGGATTTCTTTTTGCAACATAACTCTATTTCCTTTAATACCTAAGCAAACCCAAGCTTTATTAAGATGCTGGCAGTGCAAACTGAGTAACCCAGTACCATAAATATTCCCACTACAGCCTCATCGCGTTTGCGATTCTGGATAGTGGGGCGATGAAGGAATTTGCCTAATTGCCATAGACATAATGCATAACAAACGACCAAGATAATTAACGCCCATAACGCTATACCATCAGTGGTGATATTGATTAGCCAAATCTGTAACGCCAACATTACGGTGAGTAATGATGCGATAATAGCGACGGCTATTTTTCTGCCGAAAATAGATGAATAAGTCGGTATTTCCAGACGCTCTTCATCCGGACCTTTACATTTGCGTGTAATTTCGAAACTGAATCCAGAGAAAAAGCACAATCCCATTAAAACCCATATTGGGAAAGTGAGTGCGACGTTAGGGCTGGCAATATTGCCCAACCACCAGATAATGAGTGGCATTACCAGCATATGGGAAATGGCGTACCAAGTGAGGTGTTGGTTTAACCATTCACTGATAAAGAACTCTTTCCCCATAAGGCAAGTCCAGATAAAGACTAATAGCCAGGCAAAAGTGACCGAGCCAACGCCTCGATCTAAAAATAGGCTTCCACCCAATTGCAATGCGATACAGCAGATACCGAGTACCCGTAGATTTTTCAGCGTAATAATACCGCGCTGTAAGATCCGCTGTGGGTGGTGTTCACAATCCAGTTGATAATCCTTATGCTCATCGAATATCCGTAATAGTAAAAAATAGGAGAAGGCCATCAGGCAACCGAGCAGGATTTCCCATGACAAAACAGGCTTTTCCCCTATTGAATAAAAAGCTACGGAATAGCTGATGATATAAAAAATAAAGAAAAGCGGTGCATTTTGTAGCGGGAAACGCTCATCCATCCATAGCTTTATCCTCTTACCAATGAATTTTGAATAGATCTCTTGGCCTTCCATACGTCATTCCTATTTATTGTATAAAGATTAAACTAATATACGTTTGTAACAATCCAATCCAAGGATAATAAATCCAAAAGTAAATCTTAATAAAGTCTATACGTGCTTTTTAGCCGGTAGTCGTAAGAAATACGTGTCGACCAGCGCCATACGTTAAGCCAAAAATTTGCAATCCGCTATAATCAGGATGTGTAAATTTAAATATCAGTATGCAACTTATGTTTACATTTTCTTTCATAACTGTATGTTTGTCTGATGTTTTTGATTGAAAGGTAATGGGCCTTGATGTCATGTGTCGGTCCGATATAAATGACATCCACCCCGTTATCTACAGCAACTATGCTCCACATAAATAAGCTTTTTGTGGGGCAAGTCTGTTCTATATGAAATACTGGAATAAAGTAATAATAATTAACAATTGTAATTAACTTAATAGTGAGATGTTTTGATTTAGAGCAGTTTATAGGCGGATATTACCTCAATAGTTGAAAGGTACAATTTACAACTGGTTCTGTATTGGATTCTTGATGTAGGATCGGCGAAATACCGATATATTCTGGTTGAATAGCTATGCTACTTTATCAAGTAAGGAGTTTGAGCTGTGTTAGGAAAAATCCGCGATCTTAATTTGCGCTGGTTTACTACTGTCCGTGATAATCATTTAGCAAAAACCGCCGTAAACCCTTGCCCAGTGCGGGCGGGGATATAAGGCGAAAAGCCCAAAGGGCTTTAAGGCGGGCTACTGCGACGTATCCTGACTGAATTGATATCTGCCGGTAAAACAGGCTAAAATGAATGCACTTTATCAATGAGTGTTGAATATGTTAAGAGCGACCAAAGTCCGCCTCTACCCCACACCCGAACAGGCCGAGTATCTTAACGGCCAGTTCGGTGCGGTCCGTTTTGCGTACAACAAGGCGCTGTACATCAAAAAGCATACTTACAAACGTCACGGCGTAAGTTTAAATCCGCGCAAAGACCTCAAACCGTTACTGGCAGTCGCGAAGAAATCCCGCAAGTATGCCTGGCTCAAGACATATGACGCCATCGCGTTACAGCAGGCGGTGATCAATCTGCATACCGCATTTGATAATTTCTTCAATCCGAAGTTGCGCGCCCAATTTCCCACGTTCAAACGCAAACAGGGCAAGCAATCGAGCTATCACTGTGTTGGGGTGAAAGTGCTGGAGGGTGCGGTGAAGCTCCCGAAATTGTCACCGATAAAAGCGCGCATACACCGAGAAATTGAAGGGGAAGTGAAGAGCATTACGCTGTCCCGAACCGCCACGGGAAAGTATTTCGCCGCTATCCTGTGTGACGATGGAAAAGATGCGCGGGAAAAGCCGGGCGTTATCACCCGCGTGACCGGTTGCGATATGGGTTTGTCCCACTATCTTATTGAGTCGAACGGGGAGAAGGTCAATAACCCGCGTCACCTTATCAATGCCACCCGTAACCTGCGTCGAAAGCAGAAATCGCTGTCCCGCAAACAAAAGGGCAGTGCTAACCGCGGCAAGGCCCGATTACGTCTGGCGGCAGTCCATGAGCGGGTAGCCAATGCCCGCACCGATTTTCAACACAAACTCTCTCGGACAATGGTTGACGAAAACCAAGCGCTCATTGTTGAGACACTAAAATCGGCCAACATGATGAAGAATCACCGCATTGCCCGCGCTATCGGGGATGCGGGCTGGCATGGTTTCATCAAGAAACTGGAATACAAAGCCGCAGCAGCGGGCGTCCATCTGGTCAAACTGGATCAGTGGTTCGCCAGTTCGAAAACCTGTCATTGTTGCGGTTACAAAATGCCGGAAATGCCGCTGCATAAGCGGATCTGGCAATGCCCTTTCTGCCGAGTCAAACATGATCGCGATATCAATGCGGCGCTCAACATCCAGCGCAAGGGCATAACAGCATTACAGGCGGCGGGACTCGTCGTTTCTGCCCACGGAGGCCAGTGTAAATCCGTCATAAAGACGGTTGCGGCCTGAGAAGTGGGAAGCCTCGCCGTTTTTTACGGTGGGGAGCAGTCACTTGTCAGCCAGCATAAGCATAAGCAGAAAGAGGTAAATTTCATCGGCGAAACCAGTGATCTGATTCTAATAGCTACTTGTAAAGAAGAGCTGGATATTTTGTTTTTCCAGTGTCGTTGTCGTTTGTGTATCGTAGGGGATACAGAATCAGGGTTATATGTTAGAAATTGGGTAAATGCGATGGCGTTGAAGTTTATGTCTGCTGTTATTCGTACCGGTTTATTGCGGTTGGTTGAGTTTATTAAAGTCAGTTTACCGGAGGGCGCAGAACATGCGCGATTATCATGTTGATCAGGGTAGAAATTCCAGTAGATGCAGCGGGAATAGATCAGTTGCTGCGGGAATCTTTTGATACCGCGGCAGAAGCGGAATTGGTACAGCAATTACGAGAAGATGGATTACTCACGTTGGGTATGGTTGCTACGGATGAAGAAGGTCAGGTCATTGGTTACGTGGCATTCAGTCCGGTAGATATTAATGGAGAGGATCGCCAATGGGTTGGTTTAGCGCCGTTAGCGGTTGCTGAAGAATATCGTCGGCAGGGGATTGGTGAAAAACTCGTTTATGAAGGTCTGGATAGCCTAAATGAATTTGGTTACGGCGTAGTCGTTGTTTTAGGTGATCCGCACTATTATCGCCGGTTTGGTTTTACGCTTGCCAGTGAGCACCAGTTACATTGTAAGTGGCCAACGTGTGAACCCTATTTTCAGGTATATGAATTAGCTGACAGTTCCTTGGCTGATTATACTGGGCTGGTTACTTATTCTCCTCATTTTGACTGTTTCTGATTGATGTCAAATATTTTGCTATACAGGTGGGCTGGCAAATAACCAGCCTCTCTTTTTGTTGTTTACTTAATTGCTTTACCTGATATTCCAATCGTGAGGCACTGGCTCTGTCTCCGGCATAACTGTTGAAAACCAGTTGTAATGGCCCTTTCCCTCTCAGTGCTTTTGCTCCTTTACCTTTTACATGTTGTGCAAAACGGCGGTTGATGTCTGTCGTTATCCCTGTGTACAGCATTCCCGTTTTTGTTTTCAGCAAGTAAAGAACCCATTGATTTTTAGCCATATAATTTTTTCTTAATTTTTTATTTTTGTATTTTACTAAGACGTTTTTTCTATATTATTTTTCCGAATAACTTAGTTAAGTCATTATAATATAACAGTTTTATTAAAATTTGTTACATATCAAATTCCTATATATTGTGTTTTTATTCAAAAAAATTGAAATAAAATAGCAATAATTGCTAATTTTTATTCTGGCCGTTAGATCATACTATGATCCACATCACAGAGAGTAACTCATTCCATTAAAAATTGATCAAGGATCATGTTATGAAAAACGTAAAATATATCGCTGCTGCTTTGGCTTTAAGTGCTATCTCTTTTGGTAGTATGGCAGCAACAGAAGTTCAAACTACTTCACCTGCCAAGGTTGGCGTGGTTTCTGTAACCGGTGCTGATACCCTGGAAGGCTTGAGTGCCGAATTGTCCAAAAAAGCTGACAAAGCCGGCGCATCTTCTTTCCGTATTATCTCTACTAGCGGTAAGAACCAATTGTCAGGTGTTGCTGAAATCTATAACTAATTTATAGTAGAACACACTGAACCCTGACTTTGTCGGGAGATGTCAGAACACGCCGCAGGATGATGTTTATCCCGGCGTGGTTCTGGGTTTCCAGGCTAATAAAATCCTCCCATTGGAGGGAGTGTGAATACCACTGAAAACTTTCAGATTATCCGCCAATACCTCGCAAGACAGCACGTCTTCACGCTTTGCACAACAACAGAAAATGATATCTGGTGTGCAAGTTGTTTCTATGTTTTCGATGCCGAGAAAATAGCTTTTTGGTTTATGACTGAATCCCATACCCGTCATGGTGAAATGATGCAGATAAACTCACAGGTGGCAGGTACCGTTGCCGGGCAGATTCGTAATATCGTGCAGATAAAAGGTATTCAGTTCAAAGGGGAAGTCATTCGTCTGGAAGGAGAAGAAGATAAAGCTGCCAGAGCACGTTATTGCCGCCGCTTTCCTGTGGCAATTGCGGCTAAAACACCTGTTTGGCAACTGAATCTCAGTGAAATAAAAATGACTGATAACACGCTGGGATTTGGTAAGAAAATCTGCTGGCAGCGATAAAATTATCTCAGTCGATGAATAATCTGGTTGCGGCTGCCGCGCCATAATAAGCCGGGATCATAAAGATTCTGGATAAACTTGCCATCTACCAGCACATTAATATAGCTAACAACTTCTTGTTGGGCTTCGCTGAGCTCACTTAGTAAATAGCCGGTCCACAGCCAGATATCCTTTTCAGGGCACTCTGCTGTGACCTGTTTTACCAGTTTCAGGATCACGGATATGTTGTGTGGATGAAGAGGATCGCCACCAGACAGAGACAGCCCTTGCCGTTTAATGCGGCTATCCTGTAAATCAGCGACAATATGTTCTGCCATTTCCTGGGTAAATAGTTGGCCGGAGTTTGTTCGCCAGGTGTTTTTGTTATAGCAGCCGGGACATTGGTGCTCGCATCCGGCGACAAACAGCGTACAGCGGGTTCCGGGACCGTTAACCACATCAACCGGGTAATATTGGTGGTAATTCATTTTTTAGCCTGCTTGAATGCATCTAATTGCCCATTTGTCAGATGTTTTACTCTGCGTTTTACCTCTTCTTGCTTGCCTGAATTGAAGGGGCGAGCGTCAGGACTTCCCAGATAACCGCAGACACGGCGGGTTACCGATACCCTGGAGGGGGTATGATTGCCGCAACGGGGGCAGGTAAACCCTTTACTGGTGCAGGAGAATTCACCGGTAAATCCGCAGTCATAGCATTCGTCAATCGGGGTATTAGTCCCGTAATAAGGAATGTGTAAGTAGCTGTAATCCCAGACATCTTCCAGTGCTTTCAAATTATGTTGCAGATTAGGATATTCGCCGTAACAGATAAAACCGCCGTTTGTCAGTGGTGGATAAGATGCTTCAAAATCCAGTTTATCGTAAGGATTGGCCTTCTTTTCAACGTCAAGATGGAAACTGTTGGTGTAATAGCCTTTGTCTGTCACCCCTTCGATAACACCAAATTCAGCGGCATCAAGGCGGCAGAAACGATCACACAGGTTTTCACTTGGTGTGCTGTACAGGCTAAAACCATAACCCGTCTCTTTTTTCCATTGATCAGTTGCTTTCCGCAGATGGCTAACAATTGCGAGAGCCTTTACACGTAATTGCTGGTCATCAAATAGATGAATCTGATTGCCATACAATGCGTTAATGGTTTCATGAATGCCAATATAGCCCAGAGAGATAGAAGCCCGGCCATGTTTAAAGATTTCAGCGATATTATCATCGGCTTTCAGGCGAACCCCGCAAGCACCTTCCATATAAAGGATTGGAGCAACCCGTGCTTTGACACCTTCCAGACGGGCAATGCGAGTCATCAATGCTTGTTTTGCCAGTGCCAGACGCTTATCCAGCAATTGCCAGAAATGTTTTTCATCTTGTCTAGCTTCGATAGCAATCCGAGGCAGGTTTAAACTGATAACCCCCAAATTATTGCGGCCTTCATGAATTTGCTCACCATTTTCTTCATAAACACCGAGGAAACTGCGGCAGCCCATTGGGGTTTTAAAGGAGCCAGTGACTTTAACAACCTGATCGTAGTTAAGAATATCAGGATACATCCGCTTGCTGGCACATTTTAGAGCCAATTGTTTGATATCGTAGTTAGGGTTACCAAGCTTATGATTCAGGCCATCACGGATAGCAAATACCAGTTTGGGGAATACTGCCGTTTTGTGGTTCTTGCCCAACCCGGCAATACGGTTACGCAGAATAGATTGTTGGATTAGGCGGCACTCTTTTGAAGTACCCAGACCAAAACCAAAAGTGACAAAAGGTGTCTGTCCGTTGGCGGTATGCAGTGTATTAACTTCATATTCCAGTGACTGGAAAGCGTCGTAACACTCTTTTTCTGTCTGGGCTTCAGCGTAAGATTTTTTATCGGCAATATCCCACTCTCCAGCCACGGCCAAATGTTTGTCATAGCTGGCTTTAACGAATGGCGCCAATACTTCATCTATACGGTTAATCGTGGTACCGCCATAAATATGGCTGGCAACCTGGGCAATAATTTGAGCAGTTACCGCTGTTGCGGTTGCAATGGATTTGGGGGGCTCTATTTCAGCATTACCCATCTTGAACCCGTTGGTTAACATGCCTTTCAGGTCGATCAGCATACAGTTGAACATCGGGAAAAAGGGTGCATAGTCCAAATCGTGATAGTGGATTTCACCTCTTTCATGAGCCAGTACCACATCACGCGGCAGCATGTGCTGTTTGGCATAATGCTTGGCAACAATTCCTGCCAGCAGATCGCGTTGGGTTGGAATAACTTTACTGTCTTTATTCGCGTTTTCATTGAGCAGGGAAATATTGCTCTGTTCGACCAACCCCCTGATTTCCTGATTAAGGCGGCTGCGAGATTCCCGGGCAAGATCCCTGTCATGACGATATTCAATATAGAGACGGGCAAGGTGCTTATAGTTGCCTGCCATCAATTGGTTTTCTACCGCGTGCTGAATATTTCGTATATCAACTTGACTATGGTCAGCCATTAATTGCGTTACTGCGGATGCAACTTGAGCACAGTACTCATCATCTGTGACTCCAGCGGCAGAGGCGGCCTGTTTTACGGCATCTCTGATACGGATTTCATCAAATGGTACCTGACGACCATCTCGTTTTATCACAACAGTTTTCACAATATAACTCCTTGAGAATGTTATCCAAAGGTATAAGCCATTCCCGTTCTGATATTCAGCTTCAATAGAGGTGATGCTATATATGGTTTTTATTTTTATATTTAAGCACAATATGTAGTAAGTTGAAGTGAAATAATAACGACCTGATTTGATCTAACACAAAGAACAGGAAGCTATATCTGGGAGATGGGCAAAAGTAAAAAACCCTTGGTCAATGGGTGAACTGACCAAGGGTTGATAGGAAATGGAATCGGGATTATTTACGAACGGCGATAGCTTCGATTTCGATTTTAACGTCTTTTGGCAGACGGGCTACTTCAACACAGGAACGTGCTGGGAAAGCGGCATTGTGTTCTTTGAAGAATGCTTCATAAGTTGCGTTAACAGTGCCGAAGTCATTCAGATCTTTAACGAAAACAGTTGTTTTAACGATGTCGCCGACAGTCAGACTTGCTTTCTCAACGATAGCTTTAACGTTTTCCAGTGATTGACGAGCCTGGGCAGCGATATCTTCTGCGACATCACCTGTTTCTGGATTGACTGGAATCTGACCGGAAGTGATTACCATACTGCCCAGATCAACACCCTGAACATATGGGCCAATTGCAGCAGGGGCTTTCTCGGTATTAATCTCGTATGACATAGGTTCTCCTGTTAATTGTGATAACTGAATAAATATTTCACCAAAGGGACTATTATAGTGCCCGTACTTGCCTCAGCAACTGTATAGATTGTTTACTTGTTGAGTATCACCACATTGCGATCAAACTCTTTCTCGCAGTATTTGCAGGTCAATACCACATCTTCAAATGTGACTTTGACCCGAAAACTGCTTTCTACCGGCTCATTGTGGCTGATGCAATTGCTATTAGGACAGACTAACACGCTATCAATACGCTCAGGCAGGTTAATTGGCAGTTTCTTCACAACTTCATAGTCTTCAATACAGTTCACCGTTGCATTCGGCGCATACATAGCAAGCTGATTAGCTTGTTGTTCTGTCAGAAATGTGTTTTCGATTTTGATGAGATCTTTTTTACCTAACTGATTGGAAGGCAGGTTCAGGCCGATGGTAATGCGCTGATCGGTTTCAGTCAGCTTAAATAGAGAGAGTAACTTGAAACCTACCTGAGCTGGGATATGGTCAATCACCGTACCGCATTTAATGGCTTCGACTTGTAGTTGATGATCTTGGGTCATAGTGTTCTGTATGAATACATTTTAGTTTAGTGACAACTATTTCTGTATTCATCCTCCAGATATATTGTTAAGAATCGACACGTCTTCCATTTTAGGTGGTGCCATCCTGTTTATCCAGATAAGACGCAAGTAATTCAGTGTCATCCTACGGTGGTTATTCTATACATTGGCTTTAGCTGTCATAGCCATAAGGTGCTATATTTAGTTTAGTAATTTCATAAATTGTCAACCAAGAGGCCACATATGGCTAAACCTTTAAACTGGATATTAAACAATACTGCTCCAGGCCAAATTTTGCTCCAATCATGGCTGTCGGAACACGGTATTGATCGTAGTGTGTCTTGGAAGTATGTTCAAAATGGCTGGTTGGAAAGATTGGCTTTTGGTGTTTA
The DNA here is from genome assembly GCF_001010285.1 of Photorhabdus thracensis. GTDB lineage: Bacteria > Pseudomonadota > Gammaproteobacteria > Enterobacterales > Enterobacteriaceae > Photorhabdus > Photorhabdus temperata. The sequence goes on from NZ_CP011104.1 coordinate 2,439,929, forward strand.
CTTCCGGACAGGGCGAACTCCTGATTGGGTGGATGCGGTACAGTGCCTTCAGGCACAATGGAATTCACAGGTTCATGTTGCTGGTTTAACAAGCCTGAATCAACAGGGCTTCTCACATTACCTCGAACTGCGTCGAACCCATGTGGGGCTATGTTTACCTACGAGAACATATCTTCCCGGTTGGCTAAACTATTTTAATAATATTAAGTGGTCAGCAATATCTGACCGTAGCTTGAATATTGAACTGGGGGATTTTCTCACGGATATCATGATTTCTGGGCGTACAATTAAATCGAGTTCAATGGAGCTTGCTGCTTATGAGATAGCGAACAGTGTGCCTAAGCTCATTACCTTCACTTATGCTGATGAGCTATTTCAAGGTTTATCTAGTCTCAGTCCGAGAAAACTACAAAAGATTTTGTCTTCAAGCCAATCGATACGGACTAACCGTGTGTTCCTTTTTCTGGCTCATCATAACCGTCACATTTGGGCTTCACGTCTTAATGAAACCGAAATCAAGCTGGGTACGGGCAATCGACAGGTTGAGGTAGGAGGTAAGTTGGATACCACCTACAAAATAACTGCTCCCAGTAAGTTCATAGATAAAGAGTGTTTTCATGGATAGTCATATTTCGCAATATCGAGAACAAGTTAGATTGTTGATTAATTCATTGCCGCAGGTGGCTAAGGAGAAATGCTTTGCCCTTAAGGGAGGCACGGCTATCAATCTATTCGTAATGGATTTTCCTCGGTTATCGGTAGATATCGACCTCGCTTATGTACCGGTATCAGACCGTACTACTGACCTTAAGGCCATATCAGAAGCGCTGGATCGCATCGTCACAGACTTGAATACAAAAGCTGGTATCCGGGCCGAAAAGTTGCGGGGCCAGGGAGAAGAGATTCGTATCCACGTTTACTCGCGTGAGACGATGATAAAAATAGAGGTGAATCATGTTTGGCGTGGTTTATTGATAAATCCAAGTGAACTTGAAGTGTCAGAAAGAGTTGAGGATGAATTTGGTTTTGCTGCTATTAATGTTGTGTCTCGGCCAGATCTCATGGTGGGAAGGTCTGCGCTGCTTTGGATCGACAACATCCGCGCGACTTTTTTGATATCAAAATGCTTATGGATTCTACTGGTATCGCATCGGATATTTATTACGGATTTTTGGCGTATTTGCTGGGGCATAATCGTCCTATGGCTGATCTGCTCAATCCAAACTGGAAAAACAATACAAAGATCTTCGAAACCGAGTTTCAGGGTATGACAAGGCAGGATTTTTCATTAGATGAGCTGAACACTATTCCACAGCAGATGTTAGCAGAACTGAAAAGGCATTTCACTCAGCAAGATTTTGCTTTCCTGATATCGTATAAGCAGTTAGAACCTGAGTGGAGACTATTCCCCTATAATATTGAGCATCTGCCAGCTATACGTTGGAAACAACGTAACCTCCGACAATTGAAGGAAAAGAACCCGGAGAAATGGGCCGCTTCTGTGGAGAAACTCAAAGTAACATTGCTCTGTAATTGGCTGAATTAGTTTGTATATTCCACTATTTGTGGCTTTAAAGGCCACAAATGTCATATAAATTAAACTGATGGGCAACTGTCAGTGTGCCTTTAACGTTAGATTACTGATCCTGCCGTTGATAAAAGTGTGAAGGTAATACCTGATTCATGAGTTGGTGTATTCTCCTAAAAATCCTAATATCTTGGTACATTCCCTTCTAAGAGCCTATCCCAGTAGGCGTAATTGTTGCAGGCTGCTCTTATGAATGAACAGTGAGCATAGGCAGTGTTCAGAAAATCGTGGCGTATACAGAGTACGTGAGGAGTGATTCGCTCTTTTTGACAAAGTGGTAAATAAAATAGCCCTAATGGGATGGGCTCTTAGTCGGACCTATTATGGTTATTGGCACAGTAGGATATGTGATTGGTAACTATGTTGGAGCTATTGTTTATTTTATTGTTATAGAAATTATGTGAAATTAATTATAATACTTTGAGAATAATATTAATAACTTATCTCATCAGGTTATATTATTTGCCATTCTTTGTACTAAAGAACCGAGCCGGGCAGTACTGAGACAAAAGTAATCGCTTTTGAACACACTTTTTAGTAGTGCCCAAGCATACTGTCGTCTTGCTCACGAATGGGCAAGACGTATTTTGGTATCAGATTAAGTTTGTCTTCGATACCGAAGGTGAGTAAACAGACTTCTTAATCGCTATTTCAAAAGAGAATAATAACGGGTTATATTTACGGATATAAAAAATACTTTCTTTATTTTAATCATTCATTTAAAACTAAAGACAATAGTGCCTGACGGGCATAAATACCATTTTCCGCCTGTTGAAAATAATAGGCATAGGGGGTTTTATCCACATCAACAGAAATTTCATCAATACGTGGCAATGGATGCAAAATTTTGAGGTTCTCTTTCGCGCCTGTCAGATCGGCGGCACGCAGAACAAATTGCGCTTTTACATTGGCGTATTCTGATGGATCAAGGCGCTCTTTTTGCACACGAGTCATATAAAGGATGTCTAGTTCCGGTAACACTTCTTCTATGTTGGTATGCAGGCTGTAAGTTGCCCTTTTTTCATTCAGCATATGAAGAATATGATTTGGCATTGCCAATGCTTCCGGGGCGATAAAATAAAAATGGTTGCCATTAAATTTCGCCAACGCTTGTGACAGTGAATGAACCGTGCGGCCATATTTCAGGTCACCAACCATAGCAATATTTAGACTATCCAGCCGTTGCTGAGTTTCTTGAATAGTGAACAGATCCAGCAAGGTTTGAGTTGGATGTTGGTTAGCCCCGTCACCGGCATTGATAATCGGAGTATGACCGGAAAATTCGGAGGCTAGGCGCGGGGAACCTTCCTGCGGGTGGCGCATCACGATAGCATCAACATATTGGCTGATAACGGAAATAGTATCTGCCAGTGTTTCCCCTTTCTTACCCAGAGAAGTGTTGCTGCTGTCTGAAAAGCCAACCACGGAAGCACCAAGGCGGTGGATTGCGGTTTCAAAAGAGAGGCGGGTACGGGTAGAGGCTTCAAAGAAACAGCTGGCGATAACCTTGTGTTTCAGCAATTCAGGCTGTGGTCTGGTTTTCAGTGTGGCAGCGGTTCGCAACACCAATTCCAGATCTTCGCGGCTCAGATCATTTATTGAGATGATATGTTTGCGATATAACGGATTAGCCATTTTTCACTCTCCTCTAATGCTGACATCCGGGGTGGTGATCATCAATTGATTACCGGGCAAAAAAAAGCCCCTCATCGAGGGGCATTAAATAATTGGTTTAGCAACGGGAAAAACAATGATTGCTGGCTGCCTTCAGGCAGTTGCACCCGTACTTTAGCTTGATGAAAAGAGGTGCTGTTTTTCATAATTTCTCCCGGCAAATTGTGGCGCATTATACTCGTGAAAAATCTCACAGCAAGCGTTTGCCTGAAGAAAAATGATATTGGCAGGAGCACCTCTTTACGGACATATTCCCGCGGATATCATAAGTGACTAGATTTTAAGATCACTTGCCAGTGTCGCTACCATTACCGCTTTAATGGTATGCAGACGATTTTCTGCTTGATCAAACACAATGCTATGCTCTGACTCAAAAACTTCATTGGTGACTTCCAGCCCTCCATACATATTAAATTCAGCGGCGAGTTGCTTGCCTAACGTCGTTTCTTCATCATGGAATGCGGGCAGGCAGTGCAGGAATTTTACCTGTGGGTTGCCTGTCATTTTCACCACATCCATATTCACCTGATAAGGTTTTAATAGGTTAACCCGTTGTTGCCAAACTTCTTTTGGCTCTCCCATAGAAACCCAGACATCGGTATAAAGAAAATCAGCGTCTTTAACCCCCTCAGGGACATTTTCGGTTAGCGTAATTTTCCCGCCTGTTTTTTCGGCCAGTTTCTGACATTCAGCAACCAGTGTTGCATCTGGCCAGTACTGTTCAGGAGCAATTAACCGAACATCCATGCCTGTCAATGCCGCGGCTTCCAACATGGTATTACCCATATTGTTACGAGCATCCCCCAAGTAGGCGAATTTGATTTCTGATAGCGGTTTCTCTGATTGGTGCTCCTGAATAGTCAGCAAATCTGCCAGTAACTGAGTAGGGTGAAATTCATCCGTTAGCCCATTCCATACAGGAATATCTGCATATTCTGCCAGGGCTTCAACCACTTTCTGAGCATAGCCGCGATATTGAATACCGTCATACATGCGGCCAAGTATACGGGCGGTATCCTTAATTGATTCTTTATGACCAATCTGGCTACCACTGGAACCAAGATAGGTGATATTTGCCCCCTGATCGTAAGCGGCTACTTCAAATGAACATCGGGTGCGGGTGGAGTCTTTTTCAAAAATCAGCACAATATTTTTACCTGTTAGCCAGGCTTTTTCTGTGCCGGATTTTTTAGTCGATTTTAATTCAGCCGCCAGTTTTAGGAGGACATGGATTTCTGCTGAGGAAAAATCAAGCAGTCTTAGGAAATTACGTTGATAGAATGGATTCATTGTTGGATATCTCCACATTTATTTCTTGCATTTAAATTCAATTTATATCTATAAAAATTCAATTTCAACTCAGTGTTAGATTTCTTTGATGTAAACAGTGGTTAGCCTGCTTGTGGTGTGGGAGAATGAACGTTGGGACGGCCAACTGATTGAGGGTATTGGGTATGGCAAATCAAAAAGACTTAGAAGAACAACGCGAAGAAACGCGCCTTATTATTGAAGAATTACTGGAAGATGGTAGTGATCCAGATGCGCTTTATGCCATTGAACACCACTTTTCTGCGGAAGATTTTAATCTGTTGGAAAAGGCGGCAGTTGAAGCCTTTAAGCTGGGTTATGAAGTGACTGACGCGGAAGAATTGGAAATCGAAGATGGTTCTATTCTGATGTGTTGTGATGTCATTAGCGAATGTGGGTTGAATGCTGAATTGATCGATGCTCAGGTTGAACAACTGGTAAATCTGGCTCAGAAGATGGGTGTTAATTATGACGGCTGGGGCACTTATTTCGAAGATCCTGATGAGCAAGATGAAGACGGCGAAGATGATTTGCCAGAGCAGGGTGAGACCAGACTTCATTAATAAAATCAGTTCGTTATAAATCTTGTGCTAGCCCTGGTTGTGGCTGATGCATGTAATTCAAAATAAAATAGTCCTTATATGCTTTTGCGAATAAGGACTATTGTATTTTAGTGGATTATCTTATCAAACCATGTTCTCTGACCTTTGAAAGAATCGTCCCTCTTCTGATTTGGTTTGCCTCATTGACTTCCCGCTTTAATTCTTGTCCCAGCTCATTAGAAACCAGATCTTTATGTTTTTCTGCGAGTTCTCCTAACTCTTCTGCGGTATGAACAACGCCGGTCACTTTCCATGCCAGAGACAGGCCTTTTAATGCCACTTTAGCCACTGGATGTGGTGTAATTGCTGCTGCTGTATCTCGCGGCCGGTTGCTGACCAGGTAAGAGACCGCACAATAACTTTTTCGGATTGGCCTTTTAGCGTTAACCAACTCCCTTTCAGTTGGCCTGCCACGTCATAAGCCAGCCGTTGTACATTTCCCTTCGCATCGATCTGGGTTAGCAGAGCACCAATGGCATCGGTTTTATTTTGAGTCGTGAGTATATTGTCATTCAGTTTTGTCCGCCTATTATTTTCATCGTCGCTGCGCCAGTCAGCTTCCTGATCGTCGGCTATCAGCTGACGGGATTGCGATAAAATGGTTCCTGTCAGGGAAAGGCTTTCCAGTTGTACCAGCCCCGCAGTGTCATAATGGCGTACACATTGTCCGGCGAGATTTTGGTTTTTCTCCGCATCTGAATGACTTGCCCAGATAAGGCGTTCTGTGATTTTCTCGCTTTCTTGCACCAACTCGGTGACGGTGAGTCAGCGGCCGGGCAGGGTGTTATCTTCATAGTGATTGGTTTGACGAACACCTATTGCATTGATGTTTAGTACTGGGCGTCCTTCGATATCGTTCAATGTAATGGTCCGGCCAGCATCAATACTTTCTTCACGCAGTGTGTTGCCAACCAGATTAAAGACACGAGTAAAGTTCCAACTAAATGATATTGAATGGGGTTAATTTAAAGTTGTTTTTGGGTATATGTTAAAGATTTGTTTTATCATTGAGTATGTTTTTGATATTACAGATTTATTTCCGGATGTTTAAATAAAGTATATAAGGCACTTTGGTTGTTCTTTATATTAACTCTCTGATGTGAAATAAATTAAGATTAATTATTGCAATTGTCTATAATATAGGTATTGGTAAAGGATGTAAAGAATTCTAATTTATTAACCGAAGAAAATAATTCAGTTTTATAATTGGTTTTCCTAACACATTGATATTGTTTGGCATGATTTTACTCTATATTAGTAAGTTAATAGTAATATCATATATATTAACATTAATTACCTTAGGAAAATAACATTAACTTAAAAAAGGTGTTTCAAATGGCTAGCGTAACTCATATTAGGAAAATTATTAATGATACTCCCAGAAAAATCTATATTGTGGAAGGTCAAAATAATGGCAGGACTCATACTATTAACGCTAATTCTGGATTGATAAGTAACATTAAGGTGCCATGGATTGGGAATCAAGAGGAGAGTAATAAGGCTATCCGTATAACGATAGTGGGTGAACCAAGCACCGCGATTATTTGGGTTTTTCAAGATTATTGGAATCCTCCTCATAAGGATCAAATGAAATATTATAAAGGAGAGAATTTTAGCTATGCAAATGCAAAGAATATAGAAGGGCCAAGTTCAGGAGGCGGGAATAAAACTTTGCGTTTCTATATAGATAATAATCAGGTGTTGAAATTCAAAATAATTTAATGAAGAGAAAACCGCCTCTTGCAAAAAGAGGCGGTTATTTTCTTATTTAGAAACGTCGGTGCCAAAATATTGAGTAGAAATACGCAAATAAGTGCCATCAGCTTTGATATCGGCTAACGCTTTATCGATAGCAGCTTGTAATTCTGGTTCGCCTTTTCGTATTAGAATACCGACTTGATCACCATTGGGTTCAGTTGCGACAATTTTTACCGGTGCATTAGGTTTGTGTTTCTTGAAATCCAGATAGGAGAGATTATCGTTGATAGTAGCATCGGCTCTGCCTGTAGCAACCAAATCAATTGACTGATTAAATCCTTCAGTGGGGACGATTTCTGCGCCGTGACGTTTTGCTAACTGAGCGTAATTGCTGGTCAAGCTGTGGCTTGATGTTTTACCTTTCAGGTCGTTGAACGTTTTAATACTGTCATTATTTTTGCGGGTGATAAGTACGGCTTTAGAGATAATATAAGGCGCGGAAAAGTCATATTTCTTTTTACGCTCTGGCGTAATAGCGACTTGATTAATTACTGCGTCATAGCGTTTGGCATCAAGTCCGGCAATAAGCCCATCCCATTTTCCTTCAGTGAATTCCGCTTTGACATTCAGACGGCGTGCGATTTCGCGACCAATATCAACATCAAAGCCGGTTAAGGTTCCTGAAGCATCGTGATAGGTAAATGGCGGATAGGTTCCTTCGGTAGCGATTTTAAACACGCCGGCTGATTTAATGTTATTAAGACCAGACTCTGCACTGGCAGAATATGCAATGCCAAATTGAATGACGCCAGCCAATAATACGGTAAGGAATGCTTTCATTTTATTTCTCCAAACTGTCAGAAAATTTATTTAATCGTAATTGACTTGATGGATTCAAAGCGCAATTACGGCAAGGTATTTTTAACGGTGGGTTATATCTCCCAATCCGGTAAGGTATTCGTTAAAGTTGAAACAAATTCAACTGTCCGCTGCTTGAGGGCACGGGTAAAGATCGTTTTCGACGTCCCCGATTCAACAATTTCGCCAGATTCTAAAAATATGACGTTGTAGGCAAGATTAGCTGCCAGACGCAGATCGTGTGTTGCCATCAACATCGTCGTTCCTTCTTTAGCCAACTGTTTCAATACAGCAACCACTTCCAGCGATAATTCCGGATCAAGCGCGGAAGTTGGTTCATCACACAATAACACTTTGGGGGAAGGTGCCAGCGCCCTGGCAATTGCTACACGCTGTTGCTGACCACCGGATAGTGTGGCAGGCAAGACATCGGCTTTGTGTGACATACCAACCTTTTCCAGTAGCTCAAGCACCCGCTTTTTAGCCTTTTCAGGCGACCATTTCTGTACCCAAATAAGCCCTTCCATAATGTTTTCAATCACCGTCAGATGAGGGAAAAGCTGAAAATTTTGAAACACCATGCCGGTTTGCTGGCGGATCCGTTGTATATCCTTATGGGCAATGCGCTCTTTACCGATGAAGGTCATGCTTTCACTGCCGATTTGGAGTTTCCCGGCCTGGGGAATTTCTAATAAATTGATGCAGCGTAACAGCGTGCTTTTGCCACTTCCTGATGGGCCAATCAGGGCGGTAAGACTGCCTTCCTCAATGGTAAGATCGATATTTTTCAGGACTTTTTGTCCGTCAAAACTTTTTTCAATGCCGGAGAGCTGAATCATCTTTTAATTCCTTTGTATCACTCTGTTGTGAAAACTTCTTTTCCAGACGAGTTTGCAATGATGACAATACTGAACTGATTATCAGATAAAGTATTGCAGCCTCGGTATAAAGAATGAGGGGTTGATAAGTCACCGCAGCAATACGTTGTGCAGCAAGGAAAAGCTCCGGTACGGTAATGACTGAGGCTAATGAAGTATCTTTCACCAGAGAAATAAATGTGTTTGAGAGTGGCGGAATAGCGATTCTCGCAGCTTGAGGCAGAATGATCCGGCGTAATGATTGTGTCCAGCTCATACCAATAGAATAAGCCGCTTCCCATTGTCCTTTTGGCACAGACAATAAAGTGGCGCGAATCACCTCAGATGTATAGGCGCCAATATTCAGAGTGAAACCAATAACGGCTGAGGTAAATGCGCCCAGCGTAATACCGACGCTGGGTAAGGCATAAAAAATTAGAAACAGTTGTACAAGTAACGGTGTACCACGGATCAGCCATACGTAGAATTTGACGACAGCAATAAGTGGTTTTGGCCCGTAAAGCCGGATTAGTGCAACGATAAACCCAAGTATGATACCAAGAGTAAAGGTAATAAGCGTCAGCGGAATAGTGAAAGTAAAGCCTGCATAAAGCATAGGCCAAAAAGAATCGAGTACTAAATTAAACCAGGATGGCTCCATATACTTTCCCTATTGTGTAATATAAAAATATATTTATTTTTATGAGATTGTTTTAAATATCATATGGCAAGCTGGGAGTTTATATATATAAAATAAAGTTATATCATATTGTCATTTTAGATATATCAAAGAATTTGTATAAATCAATCTATTTCATGTTTGATGAAAATATTTCCTGATTCTTCAATTCAACTGGATTAACGATAAAGTTCCCTGGTCAGAATTTGTATCCAACGTTGAGGGAACTGGTGTATTTGAGTAAGGTATGCTTCACTTATTTGGGAGTATTGTCGCCAAAGTATTGAGCCCAGATGCGCTGATAGGTGCCATCGGCTTTGATATCAACGATTGCTTTATCAATAGCCGTTTTTAGTTCTGATTCGCCTTGGCGGAGTAAAATTGCTGTCTGCCCTGCGTTTGGATCAGACGCAACAATTTTCACCGGTGCATTTGGCTTGTGCTTCTTATAGTCCAGATAAGAGAGGCTATCGTTGATAGTGGCATCGGCTCTACCGGTACTGACCAGTTCGATTTCCTGGCTAAATCCATTCGTGCCGATGATTTCCGCACCATTATTTCTCGCTATCTGAGCGAAGTTGTTGGTCAGAGTATGTGCTGAGGTTTTGCCTTTCAAGTCACTGAATGTTTTTATGCTGTTGTTATTTTTATTGGTGATAAGTACGGCTTGAGATGTGATATATGGAATAGAAAAATCATATTTTTTCTGGCGTTCAGGGGTAATTGCAATTTGATTAATAACAGCGTCGGAACGTCCGGCATCCAGCCCGGCAATAAGACCATCCCATTTTCCTTCAATAAATGTCGGTTTGACATTTAACCGATGGGCAATTTCACGACCGATATCGACATCAAAACCAGTCAAAGAACCTGACGCGTCGCGATAGGTAAAGGGAGGGTAAGCCCCTTCAGTTGCAATTCTGAATATGCCGGTGGATTGAATCTTATCAAGCGTTGATTCTGCATTAGCAGAATGTACAAGACCAAATTGAACAGTACTTGCCAATAACAGGGTAAAAATTATTTTCATTTTATTTCTCCAGATTATTAGAGTTATTAAATTATAATTTGATGTTTTACTGGTAATAATATATTTATTTGTGTGATTTTATTCCAGATATAATATGAGAAATTTAATGATTTATATATAAAATAAAATTATATCATATTGTAATTTCAGATATATAAATGTGAAAAATTAATAAAATAAATATTTATTATATGTGTAATTATTAATGAAATAGATGTTATTATTTTCAATATATTTGATGATGTTTATAAATAAGATTTCATAATTGTGCTACACCCATTTTTTGTCTTCCTGGCTTTTGCTGTGATGAAAACGATGCCAAAAAGGCATCAACATAATTCAGTAACTGCCACATAAATTGACAACAATGATTTCGCGTTATTGTCTCATGGAGCGATTGCCATAACCGTTCTATTTTATTTAGCCCCGGTAAATAGACCGGTAAAAACAACAGGGTAAATTTTGGATGTCGTGCCAGCCAGTCCTTTACCTTCTGACTTTTATGAATACAGTAGTTATCTAAGATTAATGTGAGGGTTTCCGCATGGGGATATTGATGATTCAGTTCATCTAACATTTTGATAAATAAATCAGAATTCTTTTTTATTCCTTTAACATAGGTGATTTGCTCTGTTTGGGCATTAAGGCAGCCCGCAAGGTAATGTTTTTCGTTTTTTCCCGGGGTGATAACCCGTTTTTGTTGTCCTTTGAAGCACCAGTCCGCGCCGATTTTCGGGTTTAAATCAATATCCACCTCATCTTCATAAAAAACGGGATGTTTTTCTGAAATGTTCGCTTTGGCTTCCGCGATCTTTGCCATTTTCTCATCGTATTCGGGATCAGGTTGTTTCACTGTGGGTGCCGCTCTACGCCAGACAATCCCCACCTGAGCAAAGTAACGATAAAGGACATTTTGCGTCAGAGAGAGGTTGAGTAATTCATTGAGGGTATGAGTCATGAGTTCAAGGCTCCAGCGAGAGCGGAGATAGCCTAACTTTTGGGGGGATTGCTGTAATAAGAAAAGTAAGAGGTTATAGAGTGGGGAGAGATCCCAGACAACAGGTCGGCCAACGGGTAAACTTTCGAGTCCTTCCAGCCCATATAATGTAAACCACTGAACCCAACGATTGACGGAAGAGCGTGCGGCATGAAGGGTCTTGGCGACATAAGTCACTGTCAATCCTTCATTGAGCATCAATAACGCCGTTAATCGACGGGAATAGTTCTTATCACGGGTTTTATGGATAAGTTTTCTCATTTTCTGGCATTCATCTTGAGGTATAGGTGCTATGATAGGCATCACTCAGTCCGTGTTGGGGTTTGGGATTTTTCGCAATTGATCAGATCGCAAAAATCGGACTGAGTTCCCTCCAAGTGATCTATTATTTTGAAAAGTTATTTATAGAATGACCTGGATTTACACTTTTTTATAAATTTTATCGTTTACGTTTTGAATTAAAAAGCCACTGACAACGAATTGCAGTGGCTTTGATGAAAATTTACTTGTTGAGAATATTACAGCGCAGCAATGGTTTCCTTCTGAGCTAACAGCTTCTCTTTTGATGCATTACAGGTTGCCAGGCGTTCACGCTCTTTAGTAACAACGGCTTCGGGCGCCCGGCTGACAAAGCCTTCATTCAACAGTTTACCTTCAATGCTGCCAATCTCTTTATCCAGCTTCTCAATCTCTTTATCCAAACGGCTCAACTCGGCTTGTTTATCGACTAAGCCCGCCATTGGGATTAACACCTCTGCGCCATTAATCAGCTTGGTCACAGAAACCGGAGCTTCTTCACCAGCAGACAGAATAGTGACAGAAGAGAGGCGGCCCATTGCCTGAATAAAATTCAGATTTTCTGCTACACGACGTTGCGCGCCAGCATCAGCATTACGCAGCAGAACTTCCAGTGGTTTGCCTGGCGCGATGTTCATTTCAGCACGGATATTACGTACTGCAATAATCGCTTCTTTAATCCATTCCAGATCGGTCAGGGCCAATTCATCCGCTTTCGTCTGATCAAATTCTGGGAACGGTTGCAACATAATGGTATCTGCTTCAATCCCCTTAACCACTTTCACCCGCTGCCAAATGGTTTCGGTGATAAATGGAATAATAGGATGAGCCAGGCGCAATAACCCTTCCAGAACTTCAATCAATGTATGACGGGCACCACGAACTTCTGCTTCTGAACCTTTGTTGATCGCTGGTTTAGACAGCTCCAGATACCAGTCACAGAACTGATTCCAGGTGAATTCATAAAGAATATTGGCAGCCATATCAAAACGATAGGTATCCAGTGCTTCACGATAGGTTTTTACTGTCTGGTTAAATTCAGCCAGGATCCAGCGATCAGCCAGTGACAGCACCATTTTGCCGCCATTTTGGCCGCAATCCTGACCTTCCGTATTCATCAGAACAAAACGGCTGGCGTTCCACAGTTTGTTACAGAAGTTACGATAACCTTGCAGACGTTTCATATCCCAGTTGATATCACGGCCTGTAGAAGCCAATGCCGCCAGTGTAAAGCGCAAGGCATCGGTACCGTGAGATTCAATACCCGTCGGGAATTGCTTCTCTGTGCGCTTACGGATTTTTTCAGCCAGTTGTGGCTGCATCATATTACCGGTACGTTTTTCCAGCAGGTCTTCCAGGGAAATACCGTCAACCATATCCAGCGGGTCAATGACATTTCCTTTGGATTTGGACATCTTCTGGCCTTCGTCATCCCGGATAAGGCCAGTCATGTAGACGGTCTTAAATGGAACCTGAGGTTTGCCATTTTCATCTTTGATGAAATGCATGGTCATCATGATCATACGGGCAATCCAGAAGAAGATGATATCAAAGCCACTCACCAACACGTCCGTTGGATGGAAAGTCTTCAGTGCTTCAGTTTGTTCTGGCCAGCCAAGAGTAGAAAAAGTCCACAGACCGGAAGAGAACCAAGTATCCAGGACATCTTCATCCTGGTTTAGGGCGACATCTGTACCCAGATTATTTTCACGACGTACTTCTTCTTCGTTGCGGCCTACATAGACATTACCTTCAGCGTCATACCACGCCGGGATACGGTGGCCCCACCACAATTGACGGGAGATACACCAGTCTTGAATGTCGCGCATCCAGGAGTAATACATATTTTCATACTGCTTAGGTACGAACTGGATATCGCCATTTTCAACGGCTTCAATAGCCACTTTCGCCAGTGGCGCTGTACGGACATACCACTGATCAGTCAGCATTGGCTCAATAACCACACCGCCACGATCGCCATAAGGAACGGTCAGATCATGAGCTTTGATTTCGACCAACAGACCCAGTTTTTCAAACTCAGCAACCATCGCTTTACGGGCGGCAAAACGCTCCACGCCCTGGTATTCAGCCGGAATATCAGAACGGTAAGCATCAGAAATTTCGCCATTGGTATCGAAAACTTCTGCTTCATTACGGATATTGCCATCAAGTGTCATGATATTGATCATTGGCAGAGCATGGCGTTTACCCACTTCATAGTCATTGAAGTCATGGGCTGGTGTGATTTTCACGCAACCGGTGCCTTTTTCCATATCCGCGTGTTCATCACCGACAATAGGAATGCGGCGGTTAACCAATGGCAGAATGATCTCTTTGCCGATTAAATCCTTATAACGCGGATCTTCCGGGTTAACGGCTACGCCGGTATCGCCCAGCATAGTTTCAGGCCGGGTAGTTGCAACGATCAGATAATTTTTACCTTCTGCGGTTGTTACGCCGTCAGCCAGCGGATAACGCAGATGCCACATAGAACCTTTAACTTCCCGGTTTTCAACTTCCAGATCAGAAATTGCAGTGTGCAGTTTCGGGTCCCAGTTAACCAGACGTTTGCCCCGGTAAATCAGGTTTTCTTTATATAAACGGACAAAAGCTTCTTTTACGGCGTTGGACAGACCTTCATCCATGGTAAAACGTTCACGCTCCCAGTCAACAGAGTTACCCAGACGGCGCATCTGATTGGTAATCGTGCCGCCGGACTCTGCTTTCCACTGCCAGATTTTATCGATAAAAGCATCGCGGCCATAATCGTGACGGGTTTTGCCTTCTTCTGCTGCGATCTTACGTTCAACTACCATTTGAGTAGCAATACCGGCATGGTCAGTACCAGATTGCCACAAGGTGTTTTTACCCTGCATCCGCTGATAACGGATCATCGTATCCATAATGGTTTGCTGGAACGCATGGCCCATATGCAGACTGCCAGTTACATTTGGTGGCGGGATAACAATGCAGAAGCTTTCGCGGCTGGTGTCACCATTAGGTTTGAAATAACCACTTTTCTCCCAATGGGTATAAAGAGGCTGCTCAATTTCTTTAGGATTGTAAGTTTTATCGAGAGATGGCTCGGATTGCGTTTGGTTAGCGGGTGTTTTTTCCATTTTATCTTGATACTTAGTATGTTGGCGGCGTTGCCATGGTCAAATTAAAGCCGACGCTGCGATATGTTTTATATCGTTCACGCGCCAACTGTTTCAAATTTTCATCTATAGGAACGAAGTCTATCACTTCATGGAAAGCGGTGGCAAAGTCTGCAAAGTGCGGCAGCAGATTTATCAGGATATCACGGGGGGCATTTCCCCGTTTTTGTGGCCAACATAACTCAACCGGAGCGCCATATCTTGGCCCTTCACCCGCGAGGTTATGCGGGACGAACTGATGAGGTTCCCGTTGCCATAAAGCTTCATCTAACTTTTCTGCCTGTTGTTGATCTTTACAAGCAATCAGCACCCGCTTTCCTGCTCGCCATTGGTCAGCAGCAAGTTGACATGCCAGCCATTCGTGAGCCTGCAAATCCTCTTGAGGTGATGGCTGTTCCAGTAAATAAAACGTGGCACTTTTCATTAATGTCTCTGTTACGAAAAAAGGGCATTGTAAATGCCCTTTAATAAGCGGGGGAGATCAAATCAATCGTCGTTATTGATACCAGCATTGCCTGCACGATTTAACAGGAATTGCGACAGTAATGCAACCGGGCGGCCTGTTGCGCCTTTCGCTTTACCTGAACGCCATGCAGTACCGGCGATATCTAGATGTGCCCAATGATATTTTGTGGCGAAGCGGGACAGGAAGCAGGCCGCGGTAATTGCACCACCCCCACTGCCACCGGTATTTGCCAGATCGGCGAAATTAGAATCGATTTGCTCAAAAAACTCATCGGTCATTGGCAGGCGCCATGCGCGATCACCTGATTGTTCAGAAGCATTTAGCAGCTCATGAGCCAGTGGATTATGGTTGGATAGTAATCCACTGTAATGATTACCGAGAGCAGTGATGCAAGCACCAGTCAGCGTGGCGATATCAATGACCAGTTCCGGATCAAAACGTTCAACGTAAGTTAATGCATCACACAGAACCAGCCGGCCTTCCGCATCAGTATTGAGCACTTCGACAGTCTGACCAGATAGGGTGGTTAAAATATCTCCTGGGCGGTAAGCACGGCCCCCAGGCATATTCTCACAACCTGCCATGACACCGATAACATTGAGTGGTAGTTGCAACTCAGCAACCACACGCATAACGCCATAAACTGTTGCGGCACCACACATATCGTATTTCATCTCATCCATGCCGCCCGCAGGTTTGATTGAAATACCACCGGAGTCAAAAGTCAGGCCCTTGCCAACCAGGATAATGGGTTTGGCATTTTTATCCCGACTGCCTTTATATTCCATGACTGACATTAGAGATTCATTCTGAGAACCCTGACCAACAGCCAGATAGGCGTTCATTCCCAGCTCTTTCATCTGCTCTTCACCAATGACTTTGGTTGTAATGTGGCTATTGGCAGAATCTGCGAGTTGGCGTGCCTGAGAGGCTAGGTAAGCTGCGTTACAGATATTTGGTGGCATATTGCCAAGATCTTTGGCCGCTTTGATACCGGCAGCAATAGCAAGGCCGTGTTGAATTGCACGTTCACCGCTAGTCAGTTCCCGGCGAGTCGGAACATTGAAGACCATTTTACGCAGTGGGCGACGTAACTCATTTTTATTACTTTTAAGCTGGTCGAAAACGTAGAGAGACTCTTTGGCTGTTTCTACCGCCTGGCGTACTTTCCAGTAATTATTGCGGCCTTTAACATGCAACTCTGTTAAGAAGCAGACCGCTTCCATTGAACCTGTTTCATTAAGGGTGTTGATCGTTTTATGGACAATCTGTTTATACTGACGTTCATCCAGTTCGCGCTCTTTACCGCAGCCGATGAGCAAAATACGTTCAGATAACACATTGGGAACATGATGCAGCAGCAGAGATTGACCAACTTTTCCTTCCAGTTCACCACGGCGCAGCAAAGCGCTGATATAACCATCACTTATTTTATCGAGCTGTTCGGCAATAGGGGAAAGGCGGCGGGGTTCGAAAACGCCGACAATGATACACGCACTGCGTTGTTTCTCCGGGCTACCGCTTTTTACACTAAATTCCATGCGTTCTCCTGAATCTTAAAGACAAAGACGGACGCTATCGTTAAAATATAGCGTTCCGCATTAATCTACCCCATAGAAAGTTCACTCTTTATGTTAAGCTAAACGTACTACTTAATAATTGTTTAGCTAACTATTTAAGTATGTTCTGATTGGGAACCTAAATAAATATGAAATGCTTCGAGAACATTTTAGCAATAGGGAAGCCAAACTGATGCATATAATAAATAGTAGATATACAATGAAGTTAGCCATTTTCCTGCAAAAAGACAAGTTTTCACAGGCGTAATAAGCGTGATCATCATTAGATATCTGGTACGGGAAACCCTGAAAAGCCAAGTTGCGATACTCTTTATCCTTTTACTGATCTTTTTCTGTCAAAAATTAGTAGAAATTCTGGGTGCAGCAGTGGAAGGAAACGTCCCGGCAAATTTGGTTTTATCCTTGTTAGGGCTGGGTGTGCCTGAAATGGCGCAGCTTATTTTACCCCTGAGCCTTTTTCTTGGGGTGTTGATGACGTTCAGCAAACTCTATATTGAAAGTGAAATTACTGTTATGCATGCGTGTGGCTTGGGCAAACGCGTGTTGGTGGTTTCGGCACTTATCTTGGCGTTGTTGACTTCCGCGCTGGCTGCGGTGAATGTTATTTGGGCAATGCCGTGGTCCTCAGTATATCAGGAGCATGTGCTGGCTGACGCCAAGGCTAACCCAAGCTTGGCGGCGATAATGGAAGGAAGATTCAAACCTTCTAATAACGGCAATTTGGTGCTCTATATTGGTAACGTGCACGGCGACAAATTCGAAAATGTATTTCTTGCCCAGCTTCGTCCGGTTGATAACCAGCGCCCTTCAGTTGTGATCTCGGATGGCGGTCATATGGTGGAACGGCCTGATGGTAAACAGATGGTTGTCCTTAACCACGGTACCCGTTACGAAGGTACTGCAATGCTGCGGGATTTCAGAATTACCGAATTCAATGATTATCAGGCAGTTGTTGGGCATCAGGCTTCGACTGTAGATGGTGATAAAATTGAACAAAAGTCCATGACTCAGTTATGGCAAAATGATGATAAAGATTCCCGCGCTGAGTTCCATTGGCGCTTGACCTTGGTGCTCTCGGTATTGATTATGACGATGATGGTTGTGCCGTTAAGTGCGGTGAACCCACGCCAGGGCCGGGTACTCAGCATGTTGCCTGCAATGCTGCTTTACCTGATCTTCTTCTTACTGCAAAGCTCCCTGCGTTCTAACGGTAGCAAGGGCAAATTGGATCCGATGATCTGGATGTGGACGGTTAACGGGGCTTATCTGATGCTGGCGCTGATTCTCAATACTTGGGATACCGTACCGATGCGTAGGATTCGGGCTCGTTTCAAAGGTAGAGGAGTAGCCTGATGTTTGGTGTATTGGATCGTTATATTGGGCGGACTATTCTACAAACCATTCTGATGACACTATTTATGCTGGTATCACTCTCCGGCATTATTAAGTTTGTTGACGAGTTGAGAAGAGTGGGGCGGGGGGAATATACCACTCTTTCCGCTGGTCTTTATGCTTTGCTGAGTGTGCCGAAAGATATTCAAATATTCTTCCCGATGGCAGCTTTACTTGGGGCTTTACTGGGGCTTGGCACGCTGGCAACCCGCAGCGAGCTGGTGGTTATGCAGGCTTCTGGTTTTACCCGTATGCAGGTTGCTGGCTCAGTCATGAAAACGGCAATTCCGCTGGTGATCCTGACTATGGTTATTGGTGAATGGGTTGCGCCACAAGGTGAACAGATGGCACGTAACTACCGGGCTCAGAAGATATTTGGTGGTTCTTTGGTTTCAACAACCAAAGGCATGTGGGCGAAAGACGGGGCTGATTTTATCTACATCCAGCAGTTAACGAGTGATACAGAGATTAAAGGCGTCAATATCTATCATTTTGATGATGATAAAAAACTACTCTCTGTAAGATATGCTGCCAGTGCTGTTTATGATGAAGATAGTGACTTGTGGAAGCTTTCCCAAGTGGAAGAATCTGACCTGACAGACAGCAAAAAAATCACGGGATCACAGAGTATCTCTGGTGACTGGAAAACCCGGCTGACACCACAAAAATTGGGTGTTGTCGCGCTCGATCCTGACGCGCTTTCCATCAGTGGCTTGTATCAGTACATCAAGTATCTCAAACAGAGTGAGCAGGAATCAGGGCGTTATCAATTGAATATGTGGAAAAAGATATTTGCCCCACTTTCAGTTGCGGTAATGATGTTGATGGCGCTCTCTTTCATCTTCGGACCGCTGCGTACCGTACCGATGGGTGTTAAGATAGTAACGGGGATCAGTTTTGGCTTCTTATTTTATGTCCTCAACGAGATCTTTGGCCCGCTGAGTCTGGTTTACAGTATGCCGGCAGTTCTGGCAGCGCTGCTACCAAGTTTTCTGTTCCTTATTGTGAGTGTTTATTTACTGCTTAAGAGACAGTAACTTTTAGCAATCGTGGTGCGGGTGATAGGAACCAGATATTAGAGAAGCCGCAGGGATGGAGAACTAAGCGGGAAACTCCATCCTAGGTATCTCGATTTATAAAACTCGGATTCAAACTTGTTTGTGATTCCTCGACAATGCAGTTACCAGTTGATTAACCCCGGTCGTTACACTGCTGAACTTACTGCGTTGCTTTCGGGTAATCACCACAAATACTCCGATATTTTGCTCGGGGATCATTGCCATATACGTATTGAACCCACCGCCGCCACCGGTTTTCTGATAAATGCCCGGTACATCACCACGGGCGTTCATGTAAACCCAGCCAAGGCCGATGCCATCTGCCTGACCGGCAACATCCATCCCTTTAATTGAAGCCAGAGCGGAACGCTTAAAATAAACTCCCTGCTCGCGGCTGGCGGTCTGCTTACGTAACTGACTGTTTGATGACAAAAACTGCTGCATCCAGCGCTGCATATCTCTTGGCGTTGAATAAATTCCACCACTACCCGCAGCTGCAACAGTATTAAGGCATGGGCTGGATTTATCACTTTCCATCAGACGGGCGCACTGAGAGCGGCTTGGTGTCAGTGTCGTGTCTTTCATGTAATAAGGGCCGGTGATCTTATCGTGCAACAGGCGGGTATATGGCTTACCTGCGGCCTTAGCGAGCGCATCCGCTAATAAATCGTAAGCCAGATTGGAATAGGATACCGTTGTACCTGGAGATACATCTAATTGAGCTGTTTTCAACCAAGTCCAGCGATTGGCTTGTGTAGGCCAGACAAAAACAGGGCGTCCCCATTGACCTCCCGGCTGTTCACGAGGTAAACCACTGGTATGGCTTGCCAGGTGGAACAACCGGATAGGCTGAAGAGGGCTGTATTGAGGCACTCTCACGCCATAATAGCTGTAATCCTGCAATGGGTCGGTGGAACGCAGAACCTTATCCTCTTCCAGCTTGATCATAATCTCACTGGTCATCAGCTTAGTCAGCGAGGCGATGCGGATAACTGAATCAGGCTTAGGACGGATGCCGTTTCCCGGACGGGTTTCACCGAAGCTGCGGTAAACCGCCTGATTATTATCAATCACCACCATTGCCATGCCTTGGGCATTGCTGCCATTGAAAATATCCTGCGCGTACTGATCAACCAATTGCGAAGCTAGCTTTTTAGTTCTCGCGTTTCCTTCAAACACCTCCCATTTCAATGGTTGTTTCTTCGGTTGCAGAAACTTTGGCGAATAGGTTTTATCGGAAGAAGAACAAGCTGCGAGAGCCAACACCATGGCAGAAACAGGGAAGATCTTAAAAAACTGTTTATTCATTTTGAATTAACCAATTGGCATACTTCCAGTGAACTCATGGACAGGATAGAGATATCGAAATACGGTTACTTATTCTTTTTAAACAGCATCATCAACGCGCCAATGATAATGCCCAAAAAGATACCGGCCCCAATCCAGCTAATAATCGTCATAACCATTTACCTCATAGTGAATTATCATCCAGATTATATAAGGTGATTATAAGTTGTCTATCGGCGTCAGGTGTTTCAGCCAACTATGGTGATATAAAACTGTTTTAGGGTGTTTATCCGGTTGTGAACTGGTGCTTAGTTGGAGATTTATTTCAGACTGAAAGGATATTGCTGAGTATGTTTTATACTCATGCGGGCCTTTTGTGTTTAAGAATTGAGCGTTAATTTGTATTGAATAGATGAAAATGATCTTTTTTTCGACACTTAAACTGAATCAGTAGGATAATTATTGCTAACAGATCACTGACAGGTATAATGGCCCCGTTCTCCGCATACTACTTCAGTGCCGAAGTGGCGAAATCGGTAGACGCAGTTGATTCAAAATCAACCGCCTTCGGGTGTGCCGGTTCGAGTCCGGCCTTCGGCACCATGACTATGTTCATAGCAGTTCACCAAAGTCCACTTATCCAAGAAAACTCCTTATAAATCAAATAAAATAGTCTATCAAGGTCTATTATCGTCCGTTGCAATCCACATATCTGTGGGGGCATAATTGGGGGCATCTTCCGATTCGATTAATAATGTGCCCCCAACATGAAACTCAATGCCAGGCAAATAGAGGCAGCAAAGCCAAAAGATAAAGCCTATAAACTCGCTGATGGTGGCGGGTTGTATCTGGAAATTACTCCGAGAGGTTCAAAATACTGGCGTATGAAATACCGCCGACCTACTGATAAAAAAGAAGACAGGTTAGCATTTGGGGTTTACCCGGTAATTTCTCTTGCTGATGCCAGAGCTAAACGTGATGAGGCTAAAAAACTGATAGCTAGTGGTATAGATCCCAAAGCAACACAGAAAAAGACACAAGCTGAGGCATCAGGCGAATTCAATTTTGAAACTATTGCTAGGAAATGGCACTCCAGTAATAAGCGGTGGGGTGACTATAACCGGGCGCGTGTACTGCGCAGCCTTGAACAATACATCTTTCCTCATATTGGTAAAATTGATATCCGTCAGTTAAAGACTAGCCATCTATTAGTACCTATCCGAATGGTGGATGATGCAGGAAAGCATGATGTAGCTCAACGGCTCCAACAGCGGGTAACTGCTATCATGCGCTATGCTGTACAAAATGACATTATCGACAGTAATCCGGCTATAGATATGGCCGGGGCGCTGACCATGCCTAAAACTAAACATTATCCTGCATTGCCATCCAATTGCTTTCCTGAATTATTGGAACGTATAAGTCATTACCGTGGCAGGAAAATTACACGTTTAGCGGTGGTACTGACTTTACTCACTTTTGTGCATTCTAGTGAGTTACGTTTTGCACGATGGGATGAAATTGACTTTAATAGTTCAGTGTGGGAGATACCTGGTCAACGAAATCCAATCGAAGGAGTTCGTTATTCTTACCGTGGCATGAAAATGAAATCAGCCCATATTGTGCCGTTGAGTAATCAGGCAATAGATATCTTACAGCAACTTAAAGAGCTTAGTGGGGACAATGAACGGCTTTTTCCCGGCGACCATGATCCTAATAAAGTTATGAGTGAAAATACGGTAAATAATGCATTACGAGTGATGGGATATGATACAAAAACGGAAGTATGCGGGCATGGTTTCAGAGCGATGGCTTGTAGCGCTTTAGTTGAATCAGGGCTATGGTCAAAAGATGCAGTTGAAAGACAAATGAGCCACACAGAGCGTAATGGTGTCCGAGCTGCTTATATCCATACATCTGAACATTTGGAGGAACGGCGATTAATGATACAATGGTGGGCGGATTATTTGGATCAATGTAAAAAAGAATTTATTGCTCCTTACGTTTTCTCAAAGAAAAATAGTAAATAGTCATATAAAAACACATTAATTCACTGTGTAAGAAAGCCCACTTTGAATAGTGGGCAATAGATGTCTTGAGTTAATAATGTTTTTTTAAGAATTATAAAGTCTCTCTGGTATGGATATTTTAATGCCGTTATTTTCATAACGGGAAGGCCAGATAATTTCAGGCGGAACTCCTAACGCATCAGAAATAATTCTTTCTCCTTTAGGCCAGTGGCGTGTCAGTGCATTTGCTAGTGTGGATGAAGCCAGTCCAACGCTCCTTGATAAAGCGGCTAATGTTATTCCTTTCTTTTTCAGTCCGGCAATAATATCGGCTGGATGCCAATCCTGTTGAATCATATTTTATATTTCCCTGAGTGGTGACATAAAATAATTATCCTTTCATGGACTCTATCTGTAAATAGTTAAAGTTAAATAACTTTTCAAAATAATAGATCACTTGGAGGGAACTCAGTCCGATTTTTGCGATCTGATCAATTGCGAAAAATCCCAAACCCCAACACGGACTGAGTGATGCCTATCATAGCACCTATACCTCAAGATGAATGCCAGAAAATGAGAAAACTTATCCATAAAACCCGTGATAAGAACTATTCCCGTCGATTAACGGCGTTATTGATGCTCAATGAAGGATTGACAGTGACTTATGTCGCCAAGACCCTTCATGCCGCACGCTCTTCCGTCAATCGTTGGGTTCAGTGGTTTACATTATATGGGCTGGAAGGACTCGAAAGTTTACCCGTTGGCCGACCTGTTGTCTGGGATCTCTCCCCACTCTATAACCTCTTACTTTTCTTATTACAGCAATCCCCCCAAAAGTTAGGCTATCTCCGCTCTCGCTGAAGCCTTGAACTCATGACTCATACCCTCAATGAATTACTCAACCTCTCTCTGACGCAAAATGTCCTTTATCGTTACTTTGCTCAGGTGGGGATTGTCTGGCGTAGAGCGGCACCCACAGTGAAACAACCTGATCCCGAATACGATGAGAAAATGGCAAAGATCGCGGAAGCCAAAGCGAACATTTCAGAAAAACATCCCGTTTTTTATGAAGATGAGGTGGATATTGATTTAAACCCGAAAATCGGCGCGGACTGGTGCTTCAAAGGACAACAAAAACGGGTTATCACCCCGGGAAAAAACGAAAAACATTACCTTGCGGGCTGCCTTAATGCCCAAACAGAGCAAATCACCTATGTTAAAGGAATAAAAAAGAATTCTGATTTATTTATCAAAATGTTAGATGAACTGAATCATCAATATCCCCATGCGGAAACCCTCACATTAATCTTAGATAACTACTGTATTCATAAAAGTCAGAAGGTAAAGGACTGGCTGGCACGACATCCAAAATTTACCCTGTTGTTTTTACCGGTCTATTCACCGTGGCTAAATAAAATAGAACGGTTATGGCAATCGCTCCATGAGACAATAACGCGAAATCATTGTTGTCAATTTATGTGGCAGTTACTGAATTATGTTGATGCCTTTTTGGCATCGTTTTCATCACAGCAAAAGCCAGGAAGACAAAAAATGGGTGTAGCACAATTATGAAATCTTATTTAAAAAACACCATTATTTTATTACTTCCCCCATTTAAATAAAACTCCCCCACTGATTACCCATTTTATTTTTCTTTAAATAAAGAGAAGATGATTTTCTAATTATAAAATAATGTGAGTACTCTATTGGACGTTAATAAATGGGATGGTGTTAAGCATACATTATGAATGAATTAAATAGCTCTATACCGACAGAAGGAAAATACCTACTCTTCCCCCATTTTGTCCCCCACGATATATGGATTTTTATTGCCCCCACATTGATATTATTAAAATCGCTTAAAGCCAGACAGAATAAGGGTTTCACGTGCTTCCCCCATTTAGGTGAGCTTAATAAGTGGTAAGTGGGGAGCATTGCTGGATTTTTGACAATATCCCCCACATTTACCATTTATTCCCCCATATTAGAGTGGCGTTGATTAATGCGGATATCTTCACCCAACACGGTCAATAATCCATCATTTTCCAGTTTGTCCAGCCAGCGGCTGAATTTCTTTGATACATCAATGCCTTTCGCTCGTAAGTCATCCCGCACCTGTGATTTTGTGCAGGAATCGCTTTGGGCTGTTCGGTTACGAATAGATTCCCATAGTGCCAGATGATTGCCTGACAGACGCCGGACATGGGCCAGTGCCATATCACCAGCTGCGGCATCCTGCGGTTGTCTGGGCTGATCTGACAACACCAGAGAGGTAATCTCTTCGCCGTCTTCATCAATACAAATGCTGACCGGATACAAGTCATAAGCGACTTGTGGCGGTTCATCAGCATCTTTCATTTTGGTACAGCTTAATATCAGCGCTTCTTTATCATTTTCACGGCGGATATTAAACTCCGCATCCAGTGCTGCCCGAAAGGCGCTGGAGCCTCTTGCGCCTTTATCTTGGTCTTTGCCGGAATGGTGCACAACAAGCACGGTGGCGTTTGTTTTGGCTTTGATATAGTCGCAACCCTGAATAAATGCGCCCATATCTTTAGCGGTGTTTTCGTCCGAGCCGCCAAAACAGTGGGCGAGGGTGTCCAGTACAATCAGACGGACAGGCAATCCGGTTTCCTGTTCGACATCTTTCGCTGCACAAATCACTTGCTCAGCACTTTCCTGACTAGCAGGAAACACCGGGCAGTCTATACGGTAAAGGGCATCTATCGGGCTGTTATCGTTCAGGCTGCTTTCCCATGCCCGGATACGACGCGGAACTCCCAGACCACCTTCACCGACCACATAAACCACCGCTCCCCGATTGACGCGTTTACCTGCCCATGCTTTACCCGTGGCGATATGATATGCCCAGGACACCGCCAAAAAAGATTTATAAGAACCACTGGGGCCGTAAATACTGGCTAAGGCGTTACTGGGCAAATGGCCTTTAATCAGATAATCCTGATGAGTATCAAAGCCCTCAGAACCTCTGCGTAAAGGTAATGATGTGCTGTAGGCCGTGGGGAGACGAGTCACAGAAAGGGAACCGGTGATTTTACCGGTCTGGTGATAAAAGGTTGTTCGGGTTGCTTCATCACCATATTGCTTACGGTAATCATCCCAGTCAGCTTGATAGTCTGTTGGTGGCAGTGCAACCTTTCCCTGTATTGCATTCGCGGCCTGTTCCGCCTTAATTTTTCCTGTGTTCTTTTCATCTGCATCAACATCATTATCCCCTGCGATAATAAAAACACCTTGCGGATGTTGCGCTTTAAGCGCTTTTGCTACATTGAGCAGGTTATTAGCGGAAATGGCGGCATAGATTGCACTGTTTCGGCTAATAACGGCCAGTGATAAGCCAGTGGCATAACCTTCTGTGATGATAATGTCATCATAAGAATCGGGTTCATGGACAACAGCAAAAGCCCCTTTTAACTGACTGCCGGGTAATAATCGCTTGCTGCCGTCAGGGTGAATCAATTGGGCACCGCAATATTCTCCGGCAATATTAACCAGTGGTAACACCAAGGTATTTTCTGGAAAAATCACATTGCCTGTTTTTTGACAGTAAGCCGGTGGGAACAAAAAAACACGTTCAGCTAAACTCTTGCGAATTAAATAAGGGCTGGCGCCCTTAATACACTGACTTAATAACGAATTGACCCGTTCAGCAATCGGCACTTGAATAACAGAGGCTTTTTTTCTGGCTGGCGCCGTTGACGGGAGTTCTGACAACTCAGATATCCACCTTGCCGCCTCAATTAATTGACAGCCTTTAAATTTTGCCAATAAATCCAGTCCATCTCCATGACCGCATTTAGCCCGATTACAAATCCATGTACCATTACCGTTTTTATCATCAAATCGGAACCGGTCTTTCCCACCGCACATGGGACAAGGCCCATGACGATTATTGGCGGGCACAACAATGCCTGCCTGAGACAGGATCGCGGGCCAGCGGTGGCGGGATTGCCGGACAATATCAGAAATGAAGGAGGGCATGGCTTTCCTCCTCTGTGGTTTCTCCAACCAGCATTTTACTGAGCAGTTCAATACGTTCCCATAAAACGAAAGTCAGGATTTCCTTAAATGCGAGATTATTTTGCTCAATAATACTGTTGATAAG
This sequence comes from Photorhabdus thracensis, assembly GCF_001010285.1. Lineage (GTDB taxonomy): Bacteria > Pseudomonadota > Gammaproteobacteria > Enterobacterales > Enterobacteriaceae > Photorhabdus > Photorhabdus temperata. The sequence continues at coordinate 2,466,593 of NZ_CP011104.1, forward strand.
TGCCCGGCAATGGTCGAGTACTTCTTCTGAGTTTTCAGGGCGGTAATCATGCATAAAACACCCCTGCCAGAGAAAAAGCCTTAGAAAGAGAGAATAGCTGACGTTGTAGATAAAATAGCCAGTCTTGGGGTGGTAGGTAGAGGTTAAGAGGGGGTATAGCCATAAGGCAGCCTCCATTGTGTGCGAACTATCGCTACCACCAGAGACGCTAACCTCAAGGGTGGCAGCCCAGACAGGGTTAGCGTTACCGGACACAATGGAAACCGGCGCTTCTTTCGAAGCCCCTGCCTGAGCCACCATAGACAACAGGTGTACAAAAGCACCAGCATTGAATAGCCTAAAACAGGCGTGTAATGCTGCCATCATGTTAATCGGAACGCTAACTCCGGCTGCGGATTTTGCCGCAGCGCGTGAACTATACCTCAGTAATTTACTGATTATCAACTTATAATTAAGGTGAAAAGCCTCATTCAGACTCATCCCTGTGTTTCCTCGCGGTTGTTGATTTTATTGATAATCCATTCATCAATTTCTTTTTCTACCCATGCTACTGAGCGTGCTCCCAGACTGACAGATTTAGGGAATTCCCCTTGCTGCATCAAATGGTAAATCCATGATTTCTTTAAACCGACTTTTTTCATGACATCCGCCAGACGTATTAAGGTTGTCTCTGCCATTTCTCAATCCTCCTTTTGACTGTAAACTCGTTCAACATAACGCCCGCGACCATCACCATGACCTAAATCCATTGAGACTAAAGCCCTGGCTTCCTGACGAGTAAAATCGCTTTCTTGGTAAAACCTCAGCGCATCCTGTGCCCATGCGTAGCGCAAACTATGTGGGGCATAACAGCCGGTTAATCCCAGATGAGCGGTATGGGCACGCCAGTAGTTCATCGCTCGTTTGAGATCGGGTTTATCAATCAGCCTGCCGCCGCGCTGCTCTGCAATTTCAATGGCTCTATCAACCGCTTTTTTCACAGCGTCCACATTCAGTACACGAGTTTGTCTGGGGCGGCCGCCTTTAGTACCAAAAACTACATGGAGCTTAGGCTCTGGCTGATTAAGCTGTTTTTGCCAGCTTTTCAGCGAAGCACAACACTGAACGGCTTCCTGAGAACGTAGCCCCATCAAACGGGTAAGCTGGAGGGTGATTGCCAGTCCGGCATCGTATTTTGCTGCTTTCTGATAAATAGCCTGAAAAAGTACATCAGGAATGGCTTGTTTTGTCCCTGCACGACTGGCGCCACTCAGTCCCAATGCCTGATTACTCAATCGGGGAGAGGTACTTAACTTCGTCCGGCCTGCCAGAAGAAAGATATGGCGGAGCGCCGACATTTCATTTTGCAGGGTGCGTTTGGCTATGCCCTGAGACAGTCGGGCATGGATATAACTTTCAATGTGTTTGGTCTTTAAATAGTTGAGGCTTTTCACCTGAATATTCAGTTTCAACAAAAACTCACCTAGCCGCCTCGCTATCCGAATGCGGTCATGACAGGTTTTATGACTGCCTCCAGCCTGCCGGGCAAAGGTCTGCATTTCCCTGACTAATCGACTCATATCACTCCTTATTTTTCACCTGATAACATTAAATCTCTGGCGCGCGACAGTTCTGACAAAACAGGGGTTATCTGCTTTGCCCTTGAACGATACCTGTGCGCCAGAGTGAACGCTGTTGAGGTATTGTGGGGTATCGGTTTGAGTACGCTGTACTACCGCCTGCATAGGCAGGTTATCCCCTCTGGCAAAAGCCAGCCTCGGTATCGTCAAGCTCTCCTTTTTGATGGTGTTTTAATCTTAATTAGCAGTGACAGAAGCACTGATTTGTTGAGCAGGCATACGCCTGTAATGTGGATGTTACCTTTATGTGGCGGCGTCACTTTCAGCGGTAAACCGGCGAAAAGTGACGCCTGAACATCGGAGTCAGTAAACAGAAGCAGGGCAGGTGCTTGCTGATGCCTGATGGCATAGCAAAGTGTTGCCCGTAGTAGTGTAAAACTGTCGCAATATGCTGATATTGAGAAATAGCCTACCTGACCGCCTGATAACTCAGGCAGCAGTTAGTTAAGGTGTGAGCCAGGCAAACCGGATGCTTTAGCTTACGTAAATGAAATGAGGCTAAACTCGTGGCTTAATCTCATTAGAGCGAAAGGCAGGTAAAGCTGTCCTGTCTGACGATTGGATATAAGAAGAACTCGCTTCCTCCAGGATAGAAGACCCGTGAGTGAGTTAAATGTATAAATGCACCTTCATCGCTTTCATTTCGCGATCCCCACTTTCAAAGGATAAGCGGGGTTATCAGCCTCATGCTATCTGACGGCCTTCTCTTTTCAGATCAGGGAGAATTTTAGGTATGGTCGCTCGAAAGCGCTTCTTCACAGACCTTTTAGAAGCATTGAGTGCTGTCAATGGCAGCAATAGCGGATCACTCGAAAGCGTTTCCTCACAGATCCCTCGGAAACATTGGCGGCTGTCGATGACAGCAATTAAGTGTAGCAAGGTTAGCGCAGGATGTAACACGTAGCAATAGGGAACAGATAATTTAATCAGTTAGTTAGACTATTGATTAGATACGCTGACGAAATCAGCTTACTGATGACTATAACATGGGTGTTTTCTAGCTGACGCGCTACGCTTGTCTTCTCTTAGTTGACTTGTTAAAAAATTTAACAAGTCAACTAAGAGAATTGAAAAAACACAGAGTTATCTTGTATCTCAAATGAAATAAAATCACACCATATCTGTTGTATTAATTTTTCATTTAAATTTAATTAGTTACATGAAGTAGTAGTAAATAATTTTTTGTTTGGGGGCATAAAAAGGGGCATCATAATAATGTTTTTTAATAAATTTTTTTAAAAACAATATGTTACTTTATTATTCGAGTCCGGCCTTCGCACCAGCGGAACATCAATGGACGTCAACTGACGTCTTTTTTTGTGCCTGAAATCCAGTATCTGCAAGGCTTTCCTCGCTTTTTCACTCAACCTAAGTCAACCTGATTCAATCTACATCAACTTACTGATGCGGGTACAACTGCGGGTATATTCCGGTTCGATAATGTTTGTACCCACACAGAACCCTTGAAAGGATACTCATCATGGCTCTGTGTGATGTGAAGGTTCGTACCGCCAAGCCTGAAGCAAAAGCCTATAAGCTTACTGACGGCGAAGGCATGGTATTGCTGGTTCACCCTGAACGGCTCCAAATACTGGCGATTACGTTATCGCTTCGGCGGTAAAGAAAAGATGCTGGCGCTGGGGAAATACCCTGAGGTTTCGCTGGCGGATGCCAGAGCTCGGCGTGATGAAGCGCGTAAGCTGTTAGCTAACGGCGTTGATCCCAGTGAGAACAAGAAAGCCGTTAAGGTAGAGCAAGAGCAGGAAGCGATAACTTTTGAAGTAGTCGCCAGAGAATGGCACGCCAGTAATCAAAAATGGTCTGTATCGCATAGTGCTCGTGTACTGAAGAGCCTGGAGGATAATCTGCTATCGGTAAGCGGAACATTGCGGAACTGAAGACGCGAGATCTACTTGTACCTATCAAAGCGGTGGAGTCATCCGGTCGTCTTGAAGTCGCCGCCCGTTTACAGCAACGAACTACAGCAATCATGCGTTTTGCCGTGCAGAGCGGCTTAATCGACTATAACCCCGCGCAAGAGATTGCCGGTGCGGTTGCAACTGCGAAAAGACAGCACCGTGCTGCTCTGGAACTTAACCGCATACCTGAATTACTTCATCGCATCGATCACTATTCTGGAAGACCATTAACCCGATTGGCTGTCGAACTCACCTTGTTAGTTTTTATTCGCTCAAGCGAGTTGCGTTTTGCCCGCTGGTCAGAAGTAGATTTTGAAACAGCTATGTGGACGATTCCGGGCGAATGCGAGCCTCTGGAAGGTGTTAAACACTCTCAACGTGGGTCGAAGATGCGGACTCCGCATCTTGTACCTTTGTCGAAGCAAGCTCTCGCCATTCTCCAGCAGATTAAAAGCCTGAATGGGAATCGTGAGCTGATCTTCGTGGGAGATCACGATCCGCGTAAGCCGATGAGTGAAAATACGGTGAACAAGGCTCTGCGGGTTATGGGCTATGACACGAAAACGGAAGTTTGTGGGCATGGTTTCAGGACAATGGCCTGTAGCTCACTGATTGAGTCGGGATTGTGGTCGAGGGATGCGGTAGAGCGGCAGATGAGCCATCAGGAACGTAGCTCTGTGCGTGCGGCTTACATCCATAAGGCGGAGCATTTGGGGGAACGCAGGCTAATGCTGCAGTGGTGGGCGGATTATCTGGATGTGAACCGGGGGAAGGGGATTAGTCCTTTTGATTTTAGGAAGCTAAACAGTGACTGATGGTTCTCCAATGCTATTGGTGGTGTTAAGACAAAACTGAAAGCCGGCCTATAAAAACAGCACGCACCCTATACAATTGTTGAGGAGCCCTGTCCTCAGGGCGCGGGTTGTTAGAAAGGCTCTGATACTGACACCGGCAAAGTGACTCTTGGATATCTCCATCAATCCAGATATGTGTTTGCTGTGTGTCTTTGGCTTGATAAACTACACTCAGTAGTAACATGAGGTAAGAAATGGCCAGAGCCGACTTAGTGCTAAGTTTAGTTGAAACTGGAATGAAGGGTGACCTTCCGCGTTTCAAAATAACTGCAGAAGCAATCGCTGCGGAAGCTACAGCACGCCATCAATATCAGCTTGCCGATAAGCTGAAAAATATACTTACCAGTACAGGCTCTGGTGAGGTGCGCCGTTATACCTACGATAATGATCTTCAGAATGCTTTTTATGAAATTCAGCCGCGTAAGATTCTGAGTGATTTGATCATTCCTGAAACTATTACAACGCAGTTTATGGAGCTCATAGAAGAGCATGCGCGTCGCGATCTACTACGCTCGTATAACCTCGAACCACGTCATAAACTGTTGCTATCTGGACCACCAGGGAACGGCAAAACTTCAATCGCTGAAGCGCTTGCTAATCATCTCTCACTACCTTTCTTCACGGTTAAATATGAAGGAATAATTAACCGTTATCTTGGAGAGACGGCGCAGCAAATAGACAAGCTATTTGAATTTGTTAAAACGCAGCGCTGCGTTCTTTTCTTTGATGAATTTGACGCCATAGGTAAAGAGCGCGAAGATGCAAATGACAATGGTGAAATGAAGCGAGTAGTGAACTCTCTGCTTAAACAGATTGATCTGTTACCCAGTCATGTTGTGGTTGTAGGAGCTACTAATCATGAATCCATGCTCGATAAGGCCATCTGGCGTAGGTTCCAGTTACAAATAAATGTACCTGCTCCAACACAGAGTATGGCGACGAAATGGTTTGAGGAGTTTGAGAAGCGCGTAGGCCATTCTCTCGGTTTCGCTCCTTCTACACTTGCAAAAAAGCTGTCTGGCCTTAGCTTTGCCGAACTTGAAGAATTTGCTCTCGATGTGCAACGTAAATATATTCTTGGCCTTCCTGCAAGCGAAAAAAAACTGAAAGATATTTCCGCTCGATGCCTTAAGTACTGGTCGGAAAGATATCGGCAAGAAAACTAATTCACAAATAAGGAACGTGAAATGGCGCAGAACCCTCTCCTAATATTCACCCCGCCGAAACAAATCAAAGAGAGGGACGGTTTACCGCCCAATCGTTCATCGATTCACTTCCCAAATATAGATATCCAGGCTACACGCGTATTTCCAAAGGTCGAAAGGCTTCAACGTAATTTCGCAGAGTACATCGAGCTTGCTGAGACTGCTGACGGTTTTCTTCCTGAAAAAGTGCTTGTGCTAGAGGTCGTCGGTGAAATAGAAGGACTCGCCACCGCACTTGCCCGAGTTAAAGGTTTTGAATATCTTTCGTCCGCATTACTCGAAAAATCCTTTGATAGTGAAGATTATTACACCTTAAGCAATGGAACCCGTAGATCGGCCACTAGAAATGCTTATTTAACAATGAGCAATCAAGCTGGACTTAGCCGCCTATTAACACTATGGCGTGAATATCAGAAAAACAAGAAAGTAGATTGGGGATATGGTGCGCTGAAAGATGTATTCGATCGGCTTACTGATATTCGTTTCTGGGATACCAGAGACAGGCTGGCTGCTACCTTCATCTTGGAGGATTGGCAGGGACGTGTTGAGGATGCAGCAGCGGGTTATGATGATTCCGTACCGTTCGAAATTGAGCTCTGGTATCGATCATCTCCTGAGGCGCAATCTAAAGCGGAATCTCGCATAAGAGGATTAATATCCCGCGCAGGTGGCAGCATTACAGGGGGATGTAATTATAAGGCTATCAGCTATCATGCACTTATAGGTAACCTTCCTGTCAGTAAAGTTAAAGAGGTCCTTGCACTGGGTGGTGACATTCTGGAGCTGATGCGTTGTGATGATGTAATGTTTTTTAGACCACTGGGCCAGTGTGCTTTTCCTGTCATCGAAGAAAATTATGACGCTGGAGCTGAGCTATTGGCACTGGATGAGCAGAACCTTCCAGACTCCTATGTTAGTCCTATTGTCGCTTTACTAGATGGCCTACCACTTGAGAATCATGCGGCTCTTAGAGGCAGGCTTGAAATTGATGATCCGGATGATTTCGAATCCCTTTACACTTCCCCGTCCCATCAGAATCATGGTACGTCAATGGCATCACTGATCGTGCATGGCGATCTTTCGAATCCGGTTGAGCCACCTCTATCCAAGCGCGTATACGTTAGACCAATTATGATTCCCGGTAGCATCAGCTTTGATGGTAGCGTTAGAGAGCAAATTCCTACCCAATTTATTCCTGCAGACCTAATCCATCGTGCCGTTGTCAGAATGAAAAAAGGCGAAAATGGTCTACCGCCCACTGCTCCTGATGTCTCAATTATTAATCTATCTATAGGTGATCCTTGCCGTATGTACGACGCCCAGATGAGTCCATGGGCACGAATGCTGGACTGGTTATCTATTGAGTATCAAGTGCTGTTTGTTGTTAGCGCAGGAAACTCATGTATGCCTTTGATTCTGGATAATGTTGTTGGTGATGATTTTGCCGCTCTTACTTCCCAAGAGTTAGAGGAAAATGCCCTGAAAGCTATTGCTGCACAACGTCCGCTGCGCCGTCTACTTTCACCTGCTGAATCAATTAACGCACTGACAGTAGGTGCAGCCCATCAGGATGGTTTTACCGGTAATATTCCACCAAGACATGTTGATGTGTTCTCAACCCAGGGAATGTTTTCACCGATTAATACTATCGCATTAGGAAGACGAAAGTCGGTTAAGCCAGAGATTCATATGCCTGGAGGACGTCAAACCTACGTGAACAAGACGACCACAGCACGCGATCTGGTCAGACTTGATATCTCAAAAGCAGTACGTTTTGGACCGGGGTTGAAATCGGCTATGCCAGGAGGTGAGGGTGGACTCAATCAGTATGGCTTCACTGCTGGCACGAGTAACGCAGCAGCACTCGCGACCCGAAGACTCGCGATATTGCATGACATGCTTCAGGAAATGAAAGCATTTGGCTATCAGCAGGCGCTTTCAAAAGCATCAGATGCCCTCATTTTGAAAGCAATGTTGATCCACGGCGCTGAACACAATATCCTTTCAAGGAAACTAATTAGCCGCCATCTGGATGTTAACGGTAGTAGAACGTTCAAATCCGATCTCAATCAGTATCTAGGGTTTGGCCAGGTAAACGAAAGCCGAATTCACTTCTGTGCAGACAATCAGGCAACACTGATTTATTCCAATGTCATTGAAGCCGAGACTGCCCAAGATTATTTTTTCCCGCTTCCACCAAGTCTTGCTGCAAAGACCGTTAATCGTCGTTTGATAGTTACTGTAGCGTGGTTCTCGCCAGTCAATCACGGGCATAAGGATTATCGTGGTGCTCAACTCTGGGCGAGCCCGGCATATGGTGATATTAATCTTGAAGAATTTGATTATTACCCTTCGCATTTGAAAAATGGCACTGTGTTTCACGATGTTCGTAAAGGAAATCGTGCTTCAGCATTTACCAAGGGAGACCATCTGGCTATCAGAATTAATTGTAACGGACGAGCGGGCATAAAAAAGCTTAAGGTTCCCTATGTGGTCATTGCCACATTAGATACTCCAGGAACAGCGTTACCAGTTTATGAAGAAGTGCGAGAGGAGCTACGTATTATGGCGAAACAGAATGCTTGATGATCTTTAATGCCATATATAAGCACTCCTTCGCAAGTTCGAGAAGGAGTGCTTATTATCTTGCCAATATTTTATCAATAAAAAACATTCTTGTGGAATTGGGTTAAATCGAGCCTCTGGCTCTACCAGGTTCCCCCACAGACCAACTAGATGACAGAGCTTCGGCCTGCTGCAAAACTGTTTGCACCGCTATGTCCTGAAGGTCAGGTGGATATCCATACTTACGTAGGATACGCTTTACCAGTACTCTCATGCGCGCACGAGCTGAGTCACGACGAGCCCAGTCAACCGATATATTTTCTCGTAGGCTCATAAGCAGTTCGTGAACGATGATTCTAAGTTTTTCATCGCCCATTACTTGTACAGCATTATCATTTTCAGCCAGTGCGTCGTAGAAGGCGATTTCTTCATCAGACAATCCAGATTTTTCGCCTCTTTGACGGGCGGCACGGATATCTTTTGCGAGTCGGATCAGTTCTTGCAGTACTTCAGCCGTAGTGATGGCATTAGCATGATAGCGAGCAACAGCTTCTTCTAAGCGTTCAGAGAAGGCCTTGGTTTGTACCACATTCGCTTTGCTACGTGAGCGAATCCCATCATTAAGCAGCTTGCGCAAAGCTTCCAGGGCAAGATTTTTTTTCTCCATCTGCTGAACTTCAGCCAGGAACTCATCTGAGAGGATAGAGATATCTGGGCTTTTAATGCCCACGGCCCCCAAAATATCTACAATCTCAGTCGAAATTACTGCGCGGCTAACAATCTGCTGAATAGCCAATTCTCGTTCTTGTTGCGTTACACCGGAACCGGTACTGCTTTTGACCAATGCGGTGTGAATCGCCTGGAAAAAACCAACTTCTTCTCGAATTTCACGAGCTTCGTCGGAGGCTGAGGCCAAAGCGAAGGCTTTGGATAGCGCCAACACCGCATCCTGATAACGGCGGTGAGCGTTCCTTTTACCTTCTTTGGAATTCTCTTTTGCTGCTAGATTCTGCTGTAAATTGAGAATCCACTCGATAGCTCCAGCCATCATTGCTAATCGTTGCTGCGGTGTTCCGGACATGGCAGATTCGTAGTCGAAACCATGGTACATGTCACGTACGATTTCGTACTTCTCTACCATTACAGCTATTGCCTGTGCTTCGTCAACGCCGGTATTTTCTTGGTCGTGCTGTGAATATTGTTGCAGGGCTGATTTTAGATTTTGCGCAATACCAATGTAATCCACGATAAGCCCAGCAGGCTTATCACGAAATACTCGGTTTACGCGTGCTATGGCCTGCATCAGACCGTGCCCTTTCATCGGCTTATCCACATACATCGTATGCATACAGGGGGCGTCGAAACCTGTGAGCCACATATCACGAACGATAACTAGCTTTAGTGGGTCTTGTGGATCGCGGGCACGCTTAGCAAGTAAATCTCGGCGTGTTTTATTGCCGATGTGTTGCTGCCAATCATGTGGGTCGCTCGCAGCGCCTGTCATGACTATCTTCACACTGCCTGCATTATCATCCATACTGTGCCAATCGGGACGTAGCTTAATAATCTCGTCGTACAAAGCGACACATATACGGCGGCTCATGCAAACTACCATCGCTTTTCCTTCCAGAGCAGCGACACGGTCTTCGAAATGCGTAACCATATCCTGCGCAACAAGAGCAAGGCGTTTATTACTGCCTACCAGCGCTTCGACAGTTGACCATTTTTGCTTGAAACGCTCTTGATCAATTTCGGAATCATCCTCGGTCAGTTCATTAACCTCGGTATCAATATTTGGCTTTTCATCTTCGTTAAGCTCAATACGAGCCAGTCGTGACTCGTAGTAAATAGGGACGGTGGCACCGTCTTCTACTGCCCGACTGATGTCATAAACATCAATATAATGACCAAACACTGCAGGAGTATTTATGTCATCTGCCTCGATAGGTGTACCTGTAAAGCCAATAAAAGATGCATTGGGCAATGCATCCCGCATATATTTAGCGAAGCCATAAGAGATTTCACCGGTCTTAGTATCGACTTTAGCTCTAAAGCCATACTGACTGCGGTGAGCCTCATCGGCTATAACCACCACATTACGCCGTGTAGTGAGCGGTTCAGCGACCTCACCAAATTTTTGCAAGGTAGTGAAAATCACACCTTCCGATGCGCGATTTAAAACTTTTTGTAAGTCTTCGCGGCTTTCTGCTTGAACTGGGGTTTGCCGGATGAGGTCACGGCACATTGAAAAGGTAGCAAACAACTGATCGTCTAAGTCATTTCTATCCGTCAGCACTATCAACGTTGGGCTTGCCATTGCAGGGTGCTTTACCAACTGTCCAGCATAGAAGGCCATTAACAGACTTTTTCCAGAGCCCTGCGTATGCCATATAACGCCAGCACGTTTATCGCCTTGGGACTGTGAATTAACCGAGCGTTGACCATACGTTGCGGGATCTTCTGCTGCGCCTTCAACAGAGGCCCGAATAGTAGATGCAACAGCGCGGTTTACTGCATGAAATTGATGATAACCGGCGATGATTTTTGCAAGCCCTGAGCCTGTTTCACCGAATACCGTGAAGTAATATAAAAGCTCAAGCAGTCGCTTATGTTCAAATACACCCTCTATTAAGGTGGCAAGTTCTGGTGAACCTTTTGGAGCAACATTCTTGCCATCAGTTGTCCGCCATGGCATAAACCGTTCAAGATTGGCAGATAGCGATCCCACTCGCGCAGTGACACCGTCAGATGCGACTAACAATGCATTAGTGTTAAACAACCCAGGAATTTGATTTTTATAGGTTTGAAGTTGGTTAAATGCACCAAGTAAATTAGCTGTAGAGCTACCCGGGGCTTTTAACTCAATTACGGCGAGTGGTAAGCCATTAACGAATACAACTACATCAGGCCGCCGTTTGTAATTACCAGTAATAACTACGAATTGATTAACCGCCAACCAGTCATTATGCTCGGGTAACTCTACATCAATGAGCTTGACCTTACCGGCAGTCAATGTTCCGTCGTCTGCGTAATACTCAACATCCACACCTTCTGTCATTAACCTGAGGTTTGCTTAAGAAGGGAACTTAGTGCCTGAGGCACGATCAAAGTTTTTGCTAGATAAAACAAAATCGTGGAGATCCTCAGGCATGTCTAATTTAGAAGAACTTTACTGCTGCGTCGATGACTTTTGCCAAAAATTTATTCCTCTCTGGCATCAACAGTTAATTGAAAATGGCTTGCTCAAACGTCGTCGCGAAGCTTCCCTTTCTCTCAGTGAAGTCATGACGATACTCATTTTATTCCACATGAGCCATTATCGTGATTTTAAAACGTTTTATATTCAGCATGTTAAACACTATCTTCAGGCCGATTTTCCCCGGTTGGTCAGCTACACCCGGATGTTAACCTTGAAGCAAAGGGCGCTTATTCCTCTCTGTGCTTTTCTTTCGTCACGCAAGGCTGAAACCCAGGGGATCGCTTTTATTGATTCAACCAAAATTGCCGTTTGCCACAATCTCCGTATTCCCCGTCATCGCGTATTTCAGGGCGTCGCACAGCGAGGGAAAACCAGTACCGGCTGGTTCTATGGCTTTAAACTTCATCGGGTTATCAATGATTGTGGTGAACTTTTGGCGGTTAAGTTGACCTCGGGCAATAAAGATGATCGTCATCCCGTCAAAGCACTGGTACAAGGGTTAACAGGGTGTTGGCGATAAAGGGTATTTGTCACAGGTCTTGTGTGATGAACTGGAAGCAGAAGGAATAACGTTAATCACTCATGTCCGTAGTAACATGAAGGCAAAAGCGTTATCTCTCTGGGATAAGCTGATGTTAAGAAGGCGATTTTTGATAGAAACGGTCGTGGATCAGCTCAAAAATATTTCTCAGATAGCGCATTCAAGACACCGCAGTCAGCTCGGTTTTTTATTGGAAATTGTCGCTGGCTTAATTGCTTATACATTCCAACCTAAAAAACCGAGCTTGAATTTACGGGATTGTGATATCGCTATTTTTAAACGAAGCTGAGGTTAGTTACATACCGATGACGGATGATAAGGAAACAGGGTGCGGATGACATCATGGCGCGAGCAAATAAGCCCTTTATGACGCCGGATATATGGTCGCAAACCGTATCAATTTAGTGCTTGCATAATCGGGGCGTCCATATATGGTTTTATGGTTTCAAATTACACTTGGTTGTCAATCACTAGGGTGAAATTCTGGCGCTTAAAATCACTGCTGGTAATGTGGATGAGCGGGAACCTGTTCGCGAATTAACAACAGAATTAACGGGTTTGCTTTACGGCGATAAAGGTTATCTCAGTCAGGAACTGGCAGACGATTTAGGCAAAACCGGCGTCACTTTCGTCACCCAAAAGCGCCGAAATATGAAAGCACAGCGGCTGGCTGAGTGGGATAAAATAATGTTATCAAGGCGTTTCATCATCGAAACGATTCATGGGCAATTAAAAACCGTTTCTCAAATAGAGCATTCTCGCCATCGAAGTATAAAAGGATTTATGTTGACCGTTTTAGGCGGTTTGATTGCTTATTGCCTTAAATGGCAGAAGCCATCACTGAAAGTTTTCTATTCGGAAGACGATTTTTCAGTGACGGCTTAAACAGAATTCAGGTTAATTACTTTAAGTCTATGACAAAAGGATGTGTAGTTATGGGAAGTGATGAGTTTAAACAATGGGATACAATTGTAGATGCTAACGGTAATTTTAAAGATAATTCTGTGTTGTAGAGTTATTTTTTAAAGATATTAAATAGTTTTTTTGTTACGATATTCGTAGTATCCAAATGAATACTCGTCGGCAACATCATGATATTTTTAGTCAATATCTTAAAGATGTTTGCTTACTCAGGAGGCTATTTATTACTGGCGAGAAGTAGTCGAAGTCGGTACTCGAGTGGGTGAAGTGTGCTGTAAAAGAGGAAATTTAGGGGGCCATTTTTTAATTGAAAGAAAAAATTTGGCTATATGTCCCAGAAATTATTGACCTTGTGAATAATTTAAATTACAGACTCTATTCGGTAAAACGACTCTATTTAAAGTTGTCCACAATGAAAATAGAGTCGTTTTTTAAATGAAGATTAAAATTCACTAAAAATATGTTATTTTCACGTGATTATTTGAATAGAGATATTCTTCATTTAAAGAACTTAGGCGTTTTTTCTGTACAGGAAAAAAACCTTTTGCTAATAATTCTTTTAATTTATCCATGATTTCTTCTCCGTATATTCCTATATTTTAGGGAGTAATCTTAAATTAGTCTTGATAGTAGTTCATATTGTCGCTGTGGCTACTGCTTTTTGTTCTCAATTCTGACGCTACCATATTAAAGTAGGGTTTATCCTGCCAGACGTTAATGTCACCAATAATATAAATATTTTTACGGGCACGAGTGAGAGCAACATTCAGTAAATTAGGTTTACTTGCAGCCCACACTGCGCCACCAGCATTTTGAATATCACATCCAAGGACAAATATTACGGTATGGTTCTCTTTCCCCTGAAAGGTATGTACGGTTCCTATATTTTGACTAATCCATTTAGAGAATTGTTTCTTTTTATCCTCCCTTTCAAGATATTGATAAAAATAATCTTTATGGGACGATAGTTCTTTACTTAGCTGCTGTTTAACCGCTTTGAATGGCGAAATAATATAAATCTGAGAAAGATTTTTTTCTTTTTCTACTAATGTAGTTAATAGCGTTAAGACTTCTTGAGCCAATGATGGTTTGTACTGTTTTACAGTACAGCTCCCACCAGAGTGAATCCAACGATTATTGCCTAATATAGGATGAGGTTGTGGTTCGATTTTACTTGCCGATTCACCGTGAATCATGCGGTTATCGTAGGCGATTTTGTTTGCCAGGCTAAACATAGGCTCAATACAGCGGCGATGAACCCATAAAGGAATTCCAATCCAAGCTGTTTTATCCATGATTGGAAGTTCACAACCGTAACGATTTGCTCTGTCAGCAATAGTTTGCACTGACCATTTATTAGGGCTCCATTCTTCAGAGTCTTTTTTTAGTAAGGTATTACTGATGTATTCAACTAACTTGGGAGGAGTTGTAAAAACAGGTTCTACTTGTAAAGGATCTCCAACCACGATAGCCCTTTTACTACGCCATAAACCTCCCACCGCAGCTTGAGGTATAGCTTGTCCTGCTTCGTCAATCAGTAACCAACCAAGCTCTTCACTTCCTAAGCTTCTAAACATCGAACCTAAGGAGGCAAAAGTTGTTGATACTACAGGCACTATCATAAATAGCAGCTGCCATATTTTTTTATCGTTAGGATCAGTCTTTCCATCAAGCATCTCTGGCAATTTAAAAACTTTTTTGCGGAATATTTCATGCTTTAGTACTTCTAAAAGCCAAGCTTGGTGTAAGTCGAGTGCAGCGATAAAAAGCTGTGAGCGGAGATGGTTTATCGTTGGATCTTGCCAGTAGGCATTTCTTTGTAGCTCACTATCATTAATGTATTTTTCAGTGCTCGGAAGCTTCATCTCAGGATGTTCATTACAGAAACGAGCAAGTTTCTGCTGTTTAAGTGTATATGCGTCGTGTTTTTCCTGTAGTAACTGTTCTGCTTCTCGCTGCTTTTGTAACAATAACGGTTGCTGTTGAGTACAGGTATTAATTTCTTTGAGTAAATCTATACGTTGTTGCTTTAATGTCCGTTGTTGAAGATTAACGGTGCTGACATGCTTCTGATAGCTAGAATAGAGGGAGGGCCTAAAAATTCGGGTAAAAATATTAGGCTTATTGCGCTTCAGTTCTACTGCTTGTAAGTCTTTAATTTCTATCTCGCTTTCTAATACTTCCAGATGATGGTTTTGTTGTGCCAATCTCTGTTGGAGATTAGTGTAATCAGAAGATGCTTTGTCTCTGGCTTGCTTAAATGTCAGTAACCAGGTCTCAAGATTATTCTTTTTAAGAAATAAGGCTATTTCATTGGCTGACTGACAACTTGTTATAAGCTGTTCTAGATTTTCCAGTATTTGATTAAAACGTTTTTTAGCGTCAGAGAAACTCTCTCTGGTTTGAAGTTCTCGCCAACGCCAGAAGTTCAAAAAATCTTTTGATTCCAGGCGATTAGCTTCTTCTTGGCTATATTTTTCGTAGTATTTATCGAAGAAGAAGCGTTGTTTGAATTTTATCCTGTTTTTTTTGCGTCCAAGCACGGCAGAAATAGTTCCCCAGCAACGTTCCTCAAGGGATGTTATTGGCTGTAGTTTTCCTTTACGACTTTCGGCATTCAACTGATTGGCAACGGATTTAAGATAATTCGCCATTTGGTAAGGTTGGCCAAGAGCTTTCAGCTGTGGGAGCTCACGGGAAATATTTTCGGCAGCAGCGTTATTTGAAGAAGCAACGACCATTTCAAAACCTGTTAGATCAGTACACAGATATCCTTCTTTATTCAGTGCATCCTTAGCTTGAGAGAATCTAGCGAGGACTCTGGCCCGTTCAACAAGGTTATAAGCAATAATATCACGTAGCAAAGTTGTCTTACCTGTTCCTGGAGGGCCATTTACGGACAATAAGCCGCTGGTGGTGAGCTCCATCACTGCCGTGTTTATGGCAAATTGCTGCATTAAGGACATATTATGTGTTGGTTCTGAGGGCCAGCGTCCTAATGGGGTATGGCATGGAGCCAAGTGGTTGATGATAAGTTTTAGTCCTCGTTGGCTATAAAGATCAGCGTGTTTTTGATTTGTTGCGGTGAGGTAACTAATAAGAGAACGGCTCGTTGTTCCTGTTGAGAATGTGCGTATTGCTTTTTCTATATCGTTTATATAGAAGCTGTTTAGAATAGGCATAATACGTTCATCAGCCACAGCCTCATCACTTTCATCATCATCGGTTTCTTCATTTAGAGACGAATGGGCGATTTTCTTTATGCTATTTTGATTATCTTCCAGTTTATCGTGTGATTCTTTTTTATCTTTAAGTTCTTTCCAATCAAGAATAAATGCCCACTCTATATTTTCTGGATAGAACTGAGCCCATTGGCAAAGAGTTTCTCGCAGCTTAATAATCCCTTCAGAAGATAGTGTTTTTACATCTCGCTTTTCAGGATGATAGGGAAGGAGATTTTCTATACGTTTTAGTTGTTCAGCTAGAAGGATACAGCGTTGATCGTAGGCTTGCAGAGATAGAGAGGCCGCAGTTCCAGACTGCAAATGACCCAGTGCCCAGGGTAGAGTACTCAACGACATCTTACTGAAATTAGGGGAACCATACTTGTCTATCGTCAATTTTGCGAAGCAAGTTTCTCCTTCGAGATCCAACCGTTGTTCTAGCTCTAATTTTTCTATTTCACTAGGGGCTGTTGACGTTTTGAGTTCATCATTTATTCAGCCCACATTGGCAACCAGACTATAATAAATGCCAGTGCCAACATGCTGGCGTAATTCCGTTCAAGTTTGTCGTATCTTGTTGCTATCGCACGAAAATGTTTGATTCTGGCAAAGGCATTTTCCACCAAATGTCGGTAACGATATAAACATTTGTCAATTTTTTGACCTAATTTTCGGCTATTTTTGCGATAAGGGATCACCGGAACTGACTTTTGCTCTTCGATAACACTTCTCAAACCCTGACTGTCATATCCCTTATCAGCAATGACAAAATCAGATAAAGGTGACTGAGATACAAGACTTTCCGCATGAACAATATCATTGACCTGACCACCAGACAGTTCGAAATGGACAGGTAAACCGTAACTGTCTACAGCCAAATGGATTTTGGTTGAACGTCCTCCACGACTTTGACCAATCGCTTCATCCGCTTCAGAAGTCGCTCCGGCACTATGCTGATGGGCTCGAACAATACTCCCGTCAATGAACAACCACTCTGAATCAGAATATCTAGATAGCCAATTGAACATTAAATACAAAACACCCTTTTTTGACCAAGCGTTAAAACGTTGAAAGACGCTATTCCATTTTCCGAATTCGGAAGGCAGGTCGCGCCACGGAATGCCTGTTCTCATACGATAAAGAATGCCTTCCAGCGCCTGACGATGTTTTGTTTTGTGGTAAATAAATCCAGTATGGTGCATGAATGCAGATAGCTTATTCCATTGTGTATCTGTTAACATAGTTCGCAGCATGATGGTGAGGTCTGGTTATTTTTTGGCGAAAACGATTATACCAAATCATCATGCTGTTCAGTAATTCCTCTCAAAACGTCAACAGCCCCTAGTCTCTGAAGCGATACATTCATCAGCAATTTTATTGAGTAGCGATTTATCAAAGATACTAAGGTAAAGTGTGTATCGGACCTTATCGGTTTTGATACGTAGACTGTGTCGACTTTGATGGCTTAACCAGGGAAGAATTTTTTCACGAGAGTATTTTAATTCATCAAAAGTAACGTTGACTCTTCCCGCATTGTCTGTGTCTTTATCTGGTAAAGAGTATGGTTGAAAAAACTCTATCAAATGCCAGCTTTGTAAGATCCGTACCATTTGCTGGTGGTTATCGTTATTCATCATTTTTCTATATCCTTAACCTTATATATCCGTTTCAAGCAAGCGCTTATTTAGACCAAGAAAAACTCATCCCCCTTTCAGCCCTCTCATCAGAACCTCAAGAATAAATTGATTCGCTAGACGCGCAATATTCGGATCTGACAGATACGCATGTGAGTGCTTTTCAAAGGCACCCATACTTTCAATAACTGCATTTTCTACCGCATGAGGGAAATCACCATGCATGATCTGATCAACGCTGTTATTCAATAGTTGTGCCATAACTGATTCATTCTCAGAAACTTTAGTCGCGGCACCATAAAGCCAGGTGAGCTTATCGCCTTCGGTGGTTTCTGCACCGAACAAGTCATTCATCTGCTCAAGAATGTGTGAAAGTAAGTCTTTCGGACGTTGAGAGGTTGAACCACCGACGCTTGTGATGCCTTTTAATCCTTCACCACCTTCCTGAAGCTTCAGATCCTGGGTACGTTTTTCCCATAAACGGTAATGAGTCAGCTGTATCTGGCTGATATCCAGATCGTCATCCAGACGTTCTTCACGTAGTAGTGGTAGCAGGTGACGAGCAAAAACGTTTAATCGTTCCAGATCCTCGTCATGCAGGTCGACAATCTGTGAAGCGAATTCGTAGAAACGGGTAAAGCTGTTCATATCCTTTTTAAAGGTATCCAACACATCCTTTGCTTCTCGTGACTGCTTCAAGCTGCGTTCACAGTTCACTCTCCAAGTCTCATCGCCGCTTTTCTTTGCTTGCTCTAAGGTTGAGAGGGCATCGCGTAGCACATCCATTGCAGAACGGTAACGTTTAGTGAAACGATCAACAGCAGGTTTACAGTAAGCAGTTAACGCTTCTGGCCCACGTTTGGGGTCAAAGTAAGCATCTGAGAAGTTTGTGACCTCGTTCCATTGCCAGATGTGTTGTTCGTTGAGTTTGTGATAAATAGCATAAACCAGATTTGGATCTGATACCGTCACGAGTTCGGCGTTTTGGTAGTATTCCTTAAACTCTGCCAGTACATCCTGCGGGTTGTTAACAAAGTCCAACACGTAAGTGGTATCTTTGCCGGGATAGGTGCGATTAAGGCGTGAAAGGGTTTGAATACAATCCACACCTTTAAGCTTTTTGTCGACATACATCGCTACCAGCTTCGGTTGATCAAAGCCAGTCTGGAATTTATTCGCCACCAACATCACCTGATAATCGTCAGTATCAAAGGCTTTACGCATATCGCGCCCTTTCAGGCTGGGGTTCATTGAATTCTCGGTGTAGCTTTCTCCCCCATCAACCACTTCGCCTGAAAATGCCACTATGGCGGTGAGGCGCTTATAGCCTTTTTCAGTGACGTAACGATCAAAAGCTTGCTTATATTTTACTGCTTCCAATCGGCTGCTGGTTACCACCATAGCTTTGGCTTCATGGTTGAGTAGTTTTGCCACATTTTCACGAAAGTGTTCAATGATCACTTGTGCTTTCTGCGCGATGTTATGTGGATGGAGTCGTACCCATTTATTGAGTTGGGTTTTGGCTTTCTTTCTGTCGACTTCTTTATCTTCCGCTTCTAGTGCCAGTTTGTACGCTTGACCATAGCTGGTGTAATTCTTTAGTACGTCAAGAATAAAACCTTCTTCAATCGCTTGGCGCATGGAGTAGAGATGAAATGGCTTAGGTTTATTATCATTTGCCAGTGGCATATTTGAGTGAGGAGGGCGTCCAAACAGCTCAAGGGTTTTTGCCTTGGGGGTTGCAGTAAAAGCAAAATAGCTGATATTTGTTGAGCCACGACGAGCCTCCAGTGTCGCGTTTAGTACGTCTTGTCCATCCATCTCTTCTTCATCGATTTTCTCTGCCATCAGCACTTCACGTAATTGGCGTGCTGTGCTGCCGGTTTGGCTGGAGTGTGCTTCATCCGCGATAACGGCAAAGGTCTGGCCCTTTAATCCGGAGGTTTCCTGAATGGCTTTTAATACATGTGGGAAGGTTTGGATGGTGACGATAATAATCGGCGTACCTTGCGAAAGTGCTTCAGCCAGCTGAGACGATTTGCTGCCGGATTCTTCACGGTTAATGCGGCTAATGACACCGGATGTATGTTCAAATTGGTAAATGGTGTCTTGTAATTGGCTGTCGAGCACCGTGCGATCGGTAATCACAATTACCGAGTTAAAGATTTTGTGTCCATCTGGGCGGTAAAGTGTAGCTAACTGGTGTGATAGCCACGCAATAGAATTGGATTTACCAGAGCCTGCACTGTGTTGAATCAGGTATTTTTTACCAGTACCTTCTATCTGCACCGCTGTTAGCACAGATTGAACGGCGTTCCACTGGTGGTAACGCGGGAATATCAGAGCTTCTTTGATTTGCTGGCGACCCAGTGGGTCATCAACACATTTACTTTCCAGATGTAGATAACGATGCAGAGTGCGTAACCAGTTATCCGGTTGTAGGATCTCCTGCCACAGATAACTGGTGGCATAACTGTTGTCAGATTGGTCGTTACCTGCACCGCCGTCAGCAGTACCACGGTTAAAGGGTAGGAAGAAGGTTTTTTTGCCATCCAATTTGGTGGTCATCGCCACTTCATACTGACTGACAGCAAAATGCACTAGTGCGCCACGTTTAAAGGTTAATAATGGTTCTGGCTTGTTGCCAGTCTTTGGTTTACGGTCATTAATATACTGGAGCTTTGCCGTATCTAGTGTCTGTTTGAAAGCAGACTTGAGTTCCATCGTTGCTACTGGCAGGCCGTTGACAAATAGCGTCAGATCGATACGTCCATCGTAGCCATTAGGGGAATAAATCAGCTCTGGTACTACGCGCAGGCGATTGGCTTTATATCGAGTCAGTAAATCTGGATTAAGTTCATGGTCTGGCCTAAAGGTGCAAAGCTCAAATCGTGCTCCACGATCTTTTACTGCATGGCGCAGTGTCCAGAGTGTACCGTAGTTGTTCAGGTGCTTTTCAATCGCATTAAAGAAATACGTTTCAGTATCTTTTGGGTAAATACTACAGAACTTTTCCCAAGCATCGGGCTGGGTTTCTTGCACGTAGGTCAACGCATCTTCTGGGTATAAAGCACGTTCCCGGTCATAATTTGCGGAGGTGCCTACCTGCCAGCCCTGAGATTGCAAGTCGTCGATAATGCTGTTTTGGAATAAAAGTTCTGCGGATTTAGATACCAAAATTAATTCTCCTGATAAGCCTGTTCAATAAGGATTTTTGCTTTATTCAGATCGTGTTCATTACGAACGATCAACTCGACATCGCCGGTTCCCCAATGGCCGATATGGGTTACATCGCGGCTGAACCCTTCTTCGAGATTAATGTTGTTCGGATTGAGCTTAAGCCACATGCGAATGTGGGGATCGGTTATCGGGTAAACGGCGGCGCAGACAAAATTACGGATCCGGCGAAACGCGCCATACAATTTAAGTTCCTTGTACTGAACTTCATCACCTAGTGACATCACGTAGCTTTTTAGTTGCTCGTATAAATTGGTAAGTGGTTGAGAAGCGGAAGCAAGCTGTTCCTGATGGCTGCGGGTATGACGTTTGGTATTAACCGCGTTGATCTCATGGCTTACAGCCTGAATACTGTTATCCACCACAGCATTCACCAGCTCAAACATCAGCAAATCCGGGCTAAATAATTTATAGCGGATTAGGCTGATATTACGGTTTATTTGCTGTACAGCATGTTCATCATATTTATTAAAATCAGCAGCAATGCAAAGCAGGCGGATACCAGACCAGTCGATATTCTCGGCAGTTTCTTTACCTAGTTTATCCATCACAAGCCAGCGGAATTCTGCTTGATGATCCAGCAGCCAGTCGAGGTAAAACAGTCCCTGATTAATTACGTTCTCATTGCTGTGCCGCTTATATTCGATAATGACTGGACAGTTATTTTCGTCCAGTCCCAGTGAATCAATACGTCCGCGATGTGTTTTGCCGGTATTGTATTCCGTCGCCAAGAATCGGACGCCCAAAAAGGCGTCCATATGGGATTCGATCAGTGATTGCAGATTTTTTTCAATGGCTGCTGCTTTGCCTGGGAGTTCTGTTACACCGGCTGTGTTGTAGCGAAACAGCTGGATATCGCTCATACAGCATCCTTAGGGGGTTGCCAGTCGCGTACGTCGATTTTACCGGTGACTGCGGCAGAGATAAGGGCGGAGCGACGTTCTTTGAGTAAATGAATCGCGATATCAGCATTTTTAATTAACTGTTGGAAAATTTTAACTTTTTTATCTAAAAATGATGCTATTTCTTTTTGTTCTTCGGCAGGAGGTAATATAACGGGAAGTGCTTTTAGAAGATCCTGACTCAACGATGCACGTGTTACCAAGTTCATTTCTTTGACGAAGAAAATTCGCAATAAGCTATTAGAAAAATAAAACATTGAAAACTCTGGCTCAATAATTTCTTGTAATGGTCTAAGACGAATTAAAAAACCTGCAAAAGTTGCATGCTGAATAGTAGATAAGCATGTTGATGAGAAGCCGATTTCCTCGACTGTTTCTGATGTTCTTGTGAAGAAAACATCACCACGCTGGACAGAGTAATTCTCACGATCTCTTATTGTTGATTGAACTTTTCCGTGAACTTCATATGGTAAAATACGATGATTATAAACATCACCATAGCTAACAAATGGGTGTCCGCTACCAAAAAATTCAGCACCAATATTTATTCCGTTTTGGCAGGTACCTAAATATCGTAATGGTGTTATCTCCCAATGCTCCGGTATTTCCCCTAGCCACTCAACCCCGGAATTCTTCATTTTTGCATCTGGATTTAGTCCCTTAGTTACTGTATGAGAAATAACCGCCTGACGTTTTTCTTTAAGTAATTCTATCAGTTGCATTTGCTGGGCGATAAGTTGGTCGATTTTGGTGGTTTCTTCCTTTAAAAATTTAACAATTATTCTTTGTGTGGAATAATCAGGAAAAGAAAAAACAAAGTTTTCCAACATTGGAAGTCGAAGAGAATCAACTGTAGTTTTAGCTGATAATTTAACGACTTCATGTGCGAGGTTATTACTTATATAAAAATAGAAAAAATCGCCATTGATTTTTTTAAAGTTACTAAATTTATAAACTCTCTGGTGAAAGTCAAATTTTCCATTTATATAGTGAAATATTTTACCTATTGCACCATCACCAGCAGTTAATACAGCTTCACCATCAAATGAATATGTGTTAATTTTTTCGACAGTTTCGGAACGAACAAAAAATGGATATTTCCCCAATTCTGTTTTGTGAATTGTATCTTTGTCCCCAGTCGTAGTTTTACATAGAAATTTTAAACGTATTACGTTCCAATTAATTGGAACGTCCCCCAACCACTCAATCCCAGAATCTTTATACTCCGGATATGCCCTATACTTCGTCATTAAGAATGTACCTCCGCCAGCAACATCATAATTTCTTTGCTAACTTTATCCAGATCAGCATCAATTGCTTCCAGTGAACGAGGTGGCTGATATTGGTAGAAGTGGCGGTTAAACGGAATCTCATAACCAACAACACCAACTTGACCGTCATACTCATCAGTTTTGCTGGTATCAATCCAGGCATCTGGCACATGCGGTTTGACTTCACGTTCAAAGTAATCGTCGATGGATTCACTCAGTGGCACGTTTTCATAGTCGCGTAGGCTGGTATCGGCTTCTGGTTGGCCTTTAGTTTTGCAAATTTCGGCATCGTCATCGGGTTCACTCAGGTGTTTAACCAGAAGTTTCCAGACCGCAGCGGAAACTTTTACCGGCAGGGATTTCTTGAATTTATCGCGTGATAGGTATTTCTCATCCATCGCATCTAATGCAGCTAGCAGTGCTTGTGGCTCATCCACTTTGTTCCAGTCTTTGTCCGCCAGCATCGCTTCTCGGCGTTCAAGGTCATGAGGATAAAAAGCCAACTTCAACGGACGCTCAACGGTAATACGGCGATAGCCAAAATCAGAAGTTTTAAACAGCTTGGCATTGGCGGTTGGTTGATAGCGGGTATATAGATTCACAATATCGCTGATTTGCTCTTCCGTTAGATAACGGCGCTTGCTACCCAGTGATTTACGCATGCTGTCAAACTGATCGGTGGCATTGATCAGCAGGACTTTACCCTTGCGTTCCTGAGGCTTATGGTTGCTCAAGATCCAGATATAGGTGGTAATGCCGGTGTTGTAGAACATATCAGTCGGTAGCGCGATAATGGCATCCAATAAATCCAGCTCCAGTATGTAGCGGCGAATTTCACTCTCACCACTGCCTGCACCGCCGGTAAATAGCGGCGAACCATTGAGGATGATACCGATGCGGCTGTTATCGTTCATCTTGCTAATCAGGTGCATTAGAAACAGTAGAGAACCGTCGGACACACGCGGTAAACCTGCACCAAAACGGCCATCGTAGCCACGTTTTTGTTCGTCACGGATGGTTTTCTCGACTTTCTTCCAGTCCACGCCAAACGGTGGGTTAGACAGGCAGTAGTCAAAGCGTTCGCCATAGAGCTGGTCATCTGACAGGGTGTTTCCCAGCTTAATGTTACTGATGTCTTGACCTTTGATGAGCATATCGGCTTTACAGATGGCGTATGACTCAGGGTTGAGTTCTTGCCCGTAGGCTTTCAGGCTGGCGGATGGGTTAATCTCATGCAGATATTCCATTCCGCTAGAGAGAAAGCCACCTGTTCCGGCAGTTGGATCATAAATGCGCTTAATCAGTCCTGGTTGAGTTAACACATCATCAGCGTCAGCAAACACCAGAGAAGTTGTAAGACGTACTATATCGCGAGGAGTAAAGTGCTCCCCAGCAGTCTCGTTAGAACTCTCCGCAAAGCGGCGGATCAAGTCTTCAAAAATCAACCCCATGTCGTGATTGCTGACTGACTCAGGACTTAGATCGGCTTCGGCAAACTGTTTCACAACTTTATACAGAAGATTGGCATCATCCAGTTGTTGCAGATATTCGGTAAACTTGAAGTGTTCGAAGATTTCACGCGCATCTCTGCTGAAGGAGCGGATGTAACGCTCCAGATTTAGGCGGGTTTGAGTTTCACCCAACTTGCTGAGATCCAGTGGTGAAGTGTTATAGAAATGCTGTTTGGCCGCATGACGCAGGATTTTTTCCGCTGCGTTTTCAACCATTTTTTCAGATTGAGCCACTTTGTCTAATACTGCTGGCTTGGTTGGTGTCAGTACACACTCAAGACGGCGTAACACTGTAAACGGTAAGATGACGCGCCCATACTGGGATTGTTTGAAATCACCGCGCAAAAGGTCAGCGACAGACCACAAAAAGGCGGCCATTGAAGAAAAGTTAGTCATTGTTTTTCTACCTGAAGTTTTTTCTCTATTGTCCATGATGCGAAGCTGGTCGCAAGAACTATGAACGCATTTCGTGTCTTGTTGCATGATTATGTTGCATATGACAGAAAATTTAATGGCAAAAGAAATGAACGAATACATTAGGGGAAAATTCTAACATATCCAAAATTATCTCCTAAACACCTGTTCCTGATGCCATTTGACAAAGAGTTCTAAAGGGTAATGTTCCCGGTTTTTGGGTAATAATAGAGAATGCCCTGCAAAATCCCAGAACAATCGCTCAACCATATGACTGCCATTAACACCTTCAGAAACCAGTAATTTCATATTATCATCCAGCCCAATTGCACCCATATCGAACGCAGAATGATGCAGGGAACAAAGAGCTAATCCGTTGCTGACTGTGGAAACGATGTCTGAGCAGTTAAAGAATATTTCTCAAATGGAGTATTTGGGGCACTGTCGTTCAATAAGCTTTTTCCTGAAAGTGGCAGCGGGATTAATTGTATATATTTTTTAACTAAAAAAAAGAATAGCTGTTTTTAGGCATAACTAAGGTTGATTTAATTAGCGCTATTATTGTCCTAACTTAATAATGTAATTAATCTAACTTTTTATTGAGATTATTTTATAGGGAAATTATCTTCTGCGATGATCTTTAAAATAAAAGTTTTATAGTGACCGCTATCACAGTGTGAGTTTTTGTAAAATACTTCTATGGAATTACATATTTCTATTTGATATATTGTTAATAATCAGTTAATTTATTTGTCGATATTATTTGTGGTGATTGAAATATCACTGGGAAATGTTGTTTTATTTGATAGGTAGATAGTGTTATTTCAATTAATAAATAGAGATGATAGTTACTTTAAAATAAAATTTTATCTGTAGAGATAAAAGGAGAGTAATATGGAATTTATTAAAAATAGATTTTGTCACTGGAACGGTGAGCATCTCGTTGTAGATACAATGGCTAGAAGTCACAAAATGGTTAATAGTATGGGTACGGGCGAGGGATTAGTTTCGTTTGATGGTTTTGGTGCTGATCTAATTCGTTTCAGTAAAAATGAAGGGATGCAAAATCATACTCACTTAGGGCATCATATCTTATTTGTACTCGCAGGAACGGGTTATGTTATTTATGCCGGTGAAAAGCATGAAATAGAGCCTGGAGTTTGTTATTTTGTGAATGGGGAAATAGATCACGCGATTAAGGCAACCAGCGATTTGGTTATGGTTGTTGTTGGTAATAATCATTGTGCGGTTGATTCGCAAGATAGGACGACGCTGGTGCCGTATAGAGATGGAACCCCAGAAGAATTAAAGGTTTAACTTAGGGTAAATTGAATGAAACATGCGCTAGTGCTTGGTGTGTTGCGAGAATGCCATGATATTCTGCCAGAAGTGGGTTATAAATTACTTTAGGTAATAAAGAGAAATTAATTAGTTGAAAGTAACGGGCAGAGAAGAATATCTAATATTATATTTATGAAGATAATTATAACTCAGGAAAAGTAATTGGAATGATAAAAGGATAATATTAAGTTTTTTCAATTAATATAATAGGGGCATCTCATGAAGGGGAGCCGGTACTAGCCTATGAAATATTATATTTACTAGGAATTAAATAGAAAAATATATTAGAGATAATGTTTTGTTATAATAATAAAGGTGTAAGGTAACTATTTAGATCGCCTCTGTCTAATTTTTAATTTGGATAATAATTTCAATGAGTGGTGGTTATTAATTTATAAATAAAAGTTAATTTAAATAGGTAATAATTGAGTCAATATAAATAAGTTTTCATAATTATGCTCCACTTCCAACCAGCCCTTGTGTACCAAGATATACAGCCTTTTCATCCAAGTGGTCTGTAGAATCAATGAGATAGGCTACAGAACCAATGTTGTTCAAAAAGAAAACAAAAGGCATAGGTGTATCAGTATTATGGAAAGCTATTTATTATGGCTATTGGTTGATTATGATTTCAGGGGCTGAATTCTTATGAAATAATATATTCATGGCAATGAATATACTATTGAGGTAAATTTCTGTTATTTGATGTTAATAATGTAAATATATATAAGTGTTGGGAATGAAGAATGTCGAATATAGTACTGGGATAAATCTATATAAGAAATATATTAATGTTGTTATAAACAGTTTAGCTAACTAACTTAATCCTAATACCTCTATACTTCTGCTATTCCATGTTGGCTTTCTGGGAAAGGGCTGACGGCTTCTGGCTATATAGCAATAGCTGACTTTTTTTGCACGTTTGTGCAGTGTGTCGTCTAGGTAATATTCTTCCATTGGGGGTAGGTTTACTGGTAGTAAAAACATCTCATTCTTTCCAGAAAAAGTGAATTTTTATCCTCTAAAGCCGATAGATTCTATAATATCCCCTTAAGGAGATAAAATTGATTTATCCTTTATTGGGGATAATATGAGCTATATGCTGACAGCCAGTAACTTATTTAAATTACTGGCTGTAGGTCAACAAGGGTGTAAAAATCTGTTTTACTGGTCCTTTGTAAACGTTCAACTTTGTCGTTGAGATCTTATGTCATTGGACAGTTTTTTCAGCCATTCTTTCAACATAAATGCTCTTTGTTATTGCCAAGTACTGTACGCATCAGAAGCAAATCCAGTTTAGTATCCGGGAGAAGTTTTTCATCTTTTTTCAATTCGCGGCGGGTAAATGAATCATCCAGCTCGCGGCGGATAAAGTTATGGATGTGCTTAAAACGTGGGCCATAATCCGTTTCGTCGGCGTTACGTTTGATAGCAAGCAGAGTCTGTATTTCTTGCATCAGAGTTGCATCCTTAACAGTTCCCGCCAGCAGAACGTCGAAGCGCATTGGTGGTACGCCTTTACCGGCTTCTATCCAACGTACAGCCAGCAGCGGGCGCAGTACATAAAGATATTTTTTCAGCCGTATTTTTTCGCCTTGAAGATAACCACGGAAGTTTTTCTTCGCCATTGACAGATAGTGATATCGTGCTTTGTTGTTGGAAAAGTAGTCCGGCAGTAGGGCGCGCAATGATGTCATAAACTCTGCATCCTCATGGTAGACCACCGGTGAATCAGTCCATTCCATCAGGGTCGGGTTGGCTCGTTTCAGCAGCCCCAGGGTTTTACGCAGTTCCCAGCCACAAATATCCAGTTCGTTGCTGATCGGTAATTCGATCACATCCCTTGGCGGGTCAACGCGTAAGTACCATGATGGAGTATGAACATAGATAAAACGTACATCGTAATCACTGTTTGTCGAGGCAAATCCCCAACCGCGGCTACCGGATTCGCAGGCATAGAGTATTCGTATTTGCTGTTCCGTCTCAAGTTGCGCCAGTTTTTGGCATATGTGTTGTTTCATGGTGTCACTGACACCAAATTTTTCTTTCATAGTGATTATCCTTTTACGCAAACCACTTGACGCAGGGTGTGAACGATTTCTACCAGTGAAGACTGAGCGGCCATTACAGCTTCAATGTCTTTGTAGGCCATCGGAATTTCGTCGATGACGTCGCTATCCTTACGGCATTCCAATAGGCTGCCAATGGCATTGCCTACGCCACGTGAACCGCTGTGCAGCATCACCCATACCCGGTCGGATTCATCCAGACATAGTTCGATAAAGTGGTTGCCGGTACCTAGTGTGCCTAAATGTTGATAGTTATTGGTTTTCAGTAATTGTGGGTATTTATCGGTCAAGCGTTTAAAGCCTGCCTGCAATATGCTCCAGTGGTGATCGACGGTTTCTGGCGGTTTTTGCCAAGAGCCTTTACCAATATGTACATCAAGCATAGCTGCCAAATGGCTGAATATAAAAGGCATTTTTGCTGTGTTCAGTCGTTGTTCACGAGCATCTGCTTCTACTGGTACGCCATGAGTCCACATTTTTACGGGTGCGCTGTTTGGTGCAGTCATCAATTCGTAATCGTTTGTTCTCACATTGTTCTCCTGGTTATTTGCCCATTTTATCCGTCACTACTACTATAATTTACAGTAATTAATATTTTCCCCTTTTTAATCAATGCTTCTAAATTTACTTTCATATTAATTTCCTTATGAATCATTGAAGAATATTGTAAATAAGAATTTTATTCTACTATTAATATATTATTGCGCTTAATGAAAAATGCAATTATTTTATTGAATAATATTGAAATTGTGATGCGAATCTATATAAAAAGGTATTGTGAAAAATTATATGTGAATTTATTAATAATGTTTAAATTGTCTGTGGTTACGATTACCAACAAAATATAAAATCACTAAGTGATTATATAATATTGTTATTGAAGGGTTATTTTATTTACTATTAAAAAGATGTGGGTAAATATATGACTAATTACTGTATGGAATGATGTGTTTGATTTTTATCAAACAATGTTTATTATCTCTTTGTAAGTTGATTTTTATTATGGTTAAATTGAAATTATAAATTTTATTTAATGTTTTTATTAAAAGTGTCAATATGTGGTCTCTAATGTTTTTATTAATTTCTGGTATTTAATTTTTAAATATATCAATGTCTTACTGATTTGTTGGAGTTGCGGAGTGATTTTTATTATTTGTTTTTATTCTTTCGTGACTAATATTTATATTATCTGTTGATGAAATTCAATATTTAATATTATATAGTCGGTAATTTATGGGAAATTAATTATTTTTTATTGTTTAAATATATATGAAAATAATCACAAGTTATAAATAAGATTCCAAAATAGCGCTACATCTTATACTACTCATAATTCTATATAAATAGCTTTCCATAATACTGATACACCTATGCCTTTTGTTTTCTTTTTGAACAACATTGGTTCTGTAGCCTATCTCATTGATTCTACAGACCACTTGGATGAAAAGGCTGTATATCTTGGTACACAAGGGCTGGTTGGAAGTGGAGCATAATTATGAAAACTTATTTATAACAATGGGTTGAAGAAGGCCATGTGTAGCAAAATTATGAAATGTTATTTATTCTGTTTGTCACTGATTATTTATTTTGAATGCTCATAAAAATAAAATATATTCTCTTTATCATCATTTGTGTAATTATAAATTATTTTTTTATTATTCTTAGTATTCATAACTTTGTTGGCGTTTTTACAGGTTTATTATTAAATGTAATAATTTTTTGACTTATAATTGAAGTATATAGTTTAAAAAATTTGAGAAATCGTTTTCATGGGTAAGAATAAACGAGCTTTATTCTTTTGATTGCATAAGAGTTCAAAACCATATTGAGAATAAAATGTCTGATCAGCATCATTTAGGCAGTCAACAATTACCGCATACGCAGGCATATGATGATTAATTTCCCAAAGGTATTCGAGTGATTTTATAAGAGTAATTTTCCCTAATCCCTGACCATGATAAGTTTTATGTACAGCTAATTGAGCTAACAAAAATACAAGTATGGGGTAGTGTGGTAGTTTCTTTGCTTGTTCCTTCGGAAGCGTATCTCTTTCAATAGAACTTGGCGCTACACAATAAAATGAACAAATGGGATAAAGCTGATTTGGTAAAGTTGTCGTGGCAGGTAAAACCATTGTACGGCTGATACCTGCCTGCATGTGCTTTGCTGCCTGAGTTTTAATGAAAGTGTTGAGTTCATACTCGCTACAATCAAAGGCTAAACGATCATGCGTTTTTTTATTTAGCTCAATGAATGACTTAGACCAGCTCACTTGACTTCCTGCTCTTTAGTAAAGGCAACCGCGTTTAATAATGCTTTATTCGGTTTTTTAGCCTGTTTGCAGGCATTGACGAAATGATCAAAAATATCACCTTTAATAGTCATTCTTTCGTATTCAGAAATGACTTGATTAGCATCTCTTTGCATCAGATGTACAACATACTCTGTCAGGCTTTTCATACCTAATAGTGCAGATGCTTTCTCTGCTTTCGCTTTAATCTCTTCATCCAGGCGCAAATCTAATCTTGCTGTAACCATAATTTTCCCCTTTTTTTATATTGTACGGAGAATTTCCGTACAATATGGATTATTGGGCAATGTGGGTGTAGTGTCAAGTCAGCTTCTTAGAAATTAACCTGACAGTGCCATGATTAACTTCCACCACTAATACTCGCCAGCACACTGCCCGCTTGTTGATAAGAGCTTTCTTCCGCATGGATCGCGATTTTCCCGGAACGATGTGCAGTCAGTTGTGTTTCCATCTTCATGGCTTCCATCACAGCAATGACATCACCTTGTTTAACTTCATCACCTTCCTGCACATACCAGGATTGTAAAACGCCTGATATTGGGGCTGATACCTGATTAGGTGCGGCCATTGTGTCCTCAGTTTCATTGTTTTTGTCCCTAGTGACAGAGTCTTGCCCAAGCTCAGACAATGAAAGCCCTGCCAATAATCCGGCAGGTAACCCCAATTCGTGTCGGCGGCCATCGATTTCAATAAAAGTGCGTGTTATCTTTTCTTGATGCTGATTTTCCTGGCGCGGAGATATTTTTACATCGTTGATAAAGTCGGTTTCGATCCAACGTGTATGAATCTTGAATGTGTTATCAGAAGTAAAATCGGGATGTTCTATTACTGCCCGATGAAAAGGCAGTACCGATGCAACGCCTTCAATATTGAACTCCTGTAATGCACGCCGCGCCCGGGCAATAGCTTGCTGGCGTGTTGCTCCAGTGACGATCAACTTAGCCATCAGTGAATCGAAGGTTGCGGGAACGATGGAATCAGCCACAACCCCGGAATCTAATCTTATTCCAGGGCCAGAAGGCGGAGAAAATAGTGTCACGGTTCCCGGTGTGGGCAAAAATCCTTTACCCGCATCCTCTGCGTTAATACGAAATTCAAAGGAGTGCCCTGATGGAATTGGGGTTGTTGTTAATGATAAAGGTTTACCTTCAGCAATTCTGAACTGTTCTATCACAATGTCGATACTTGTGGTTTCTTCGGTTACAGGATGTTCGACTTGCAAGCGAGTATTTACTTCTAGAAATGAAATAGTTCCGTCTGCACTGAGCAAAAACTCTACCGTACCTGCTCCGGTATAACGGGCTTCGCCACAAATATCCTGTGCTGCCTGATGAATACGCTGGCGCTGATTATCGGTCAGAAAAGGGGCTGGTGCCTCTTCCACCAGCTTTTGATTGCGCCGTTGCAGTGAGCAATCACGTGTGCCGAGTACTACTACATTGCCGTGTTTATCAGCCAGGATTTGCGCTTCAATATGACGAGGCTTATCCAGAAACTGTTCAATAAAGCATTCTCCACGGCCAAAGGCTGCGGTTGCTTCACGAACGGCTGAATTATAGCATTCTGTTACCTCATCCAGCCGCCACGCGACTTTCATGCCGCGTCCACCACCGCCATAGGCCGCTTTGATTGCAATTGGCAGACCATGTTCTTCAGCAAATGTCAGCGCTTCTTCCGCGTTTTTCACCGGTTCTTCTGTCCCTGAAACCAGTGGTGCGCCTACGCGTTGGGCAATTTTACGCGCTTTAACTTTGTCCCCCAGAATATCAATTGTTTCTGGCTCCGGGCCAATCCAGATTAACCCGGCATCAATGACTGCGCGGGCGAATTCTGCCCGTTCGGACAGGAATCCATAACCTGGGTGTACCATGCTGGCACCTGAACGTTTAGCAATATCCAGCAGGCGGGGAATATTAAGATAAGTGTCAGCGGGGCTGTTTCCGCCCAGACCATAAGCTTCATCAGCCAGTTGTACATGTTGCGCATTGATATCGGAATCAGCGTAAACGGCAATGGCGTGTAAGCCATAATCCCGGCAGGCACGGATGATGCGGACGGCAATTTCACCGCGGTTCGCGATCAAAACTTTTTTCATGTGGTTTTCTTTATTATTCAAAGTTATTGCAGTACTCATAAGCAGCAATCACTCCCTTTTATTTCTTGAAATTCACTGATTGGGTTGAAGCGGATACGGGCATTGACAGGAATTTGTCCGGCCAGATCAAGATGGTAACTGGCAACCGAACCAATGACGGGATAGCCGCCGGTCAAAGGGTGATCCGCCAAAAACAGAACCGGTTGTCCACTGGCGGGGACTTGAATAGCGCCAGCGGAAGTTCCCTCACTGGGTAACTCTTCATGGTTGAAACGCGATAACGGTGTGTCTCCATTCAGGCGAATGCCTACCCGGTTAGATTGTGGTGAGACCTGCCAGAGCTGGCTTTGTAACAGGGATAGCGCTTCTGCGGTGAACCAGTCGGTACGTGGCCCGAGAATAATATCCAGTGTGACGATATCGTCAGCGGCAGGCATATTGAAAGCCGGGCTTTCGTTCATTGATACAGTGGAACCCCGCGTGGTAGTAAGAATGTCCAGAATATCGCCTGTAGCGATGGGTTTGGGGCCAATGTGCGCCAGCGTATCGTAAGAGAGGCTGGAGAGAATCGGCTTGTTGGCAAAACTGCCACGGACTGCCAAATAACAACGAACTCCTGCTCTGGGCGTGCCCAGCATTACTTTGTCACCATCACTCAGATCAACAGGTTGGTAGCCATTAACCTGAAATCTCCGGCCATATACCGTTTGGACCGTGATCGGGCAGTCCGCGCCTGTGACAGCGATAATGACGTTGCCATGAGAGATGAAGCCTAATCCGCCTTCTGCAATTTCCAGACAGGCGTTATCCGAAGGATTACCGACGATACGATTTGCACTTCGCAACGCTGTTTTATCCAGTGCGCCAGCAGTGGAAATACCTAAACCCGCTTGCCCTGAACGCCCTAAATCCTGAAAAAGTGTTTGTATCCCGGTTGATAAGATTTCCAGTGATGAATGTTTATTAACCTGTGAAGATATGTCGTCTTCTGTGTGGACAACAGGATTTTCCGGTTGGGTGACGGCTATTGTTGCGCCTTTGCCTTTATCTCTGAAACGTACTCGAAAACCCGGTTGCAACAGGGCAGGGGGATAACGCGAGAGATCCCACATGCGTTCTGGTGTGGTGCCGATAATTTGCCATCCTCCCGGACTGGCTTGTGGGTATATTCCACTGAATTCTCCTGCCAGCCCTACCGATCCCGCCGGGATGCGGGCTCTTGGTGTCATCCGGCGAGGAACACGCAAAAGATCAGAGTCTGCCACTAAATAAGCAAATCCAGGGGCGAATCCGGTAAAAGCAACCGTGTATTCACTTTCTGTATGTTGTTTGATGACTTCCTGTGTAGTGATACCAAGGATTTCAGCCACTTCAACCAGATCTTCACCATTGTAATACACTGGGATTTCAACGAGTTTCCCGGTTGTTTTATTCCGTGTGTTCAGGCTGTGGCCACTGATTTTCCTGGCAAGTTTGACTGCGGAAACGACATTGGGACGAAATCGAATCAGAAGTGTTCTGGCCGCTGGAATAATTTCTTCTATGCCTGGAATTGGGCTGGCGTTAAGTGAATCAAATAACGCAAGGGTTTCATCCAGATCGCAAAGTTCGACAATAATGGCATTCAAATTAACAGGTAAAAAACGCACTAGGCACTCCTGAGCATGATAAGCGATGTAAGAAGGCGCGTGATGCTAATGATTACTTGTTGGTTTGAATAAAGGACTGTACGGTGATCCCGGCTTGTTGCAGGGTTATTTTCACCTGACGTGCCATTTCCACCGCACCGGGGCTGTCACCATGAACACAAATGGAGTCCGCCTGAATGTGTGTAAAGCTGCCATCAATCGCATCAACGCCCCCTTCGGTGACCAGTTGCAACATGCGTCGGGCGATCTCGTTGGTATCATGCAGTACCGCCCCTTTTTCCCGCCGGGAAACCAGCGTGCCTTGTGGCGTGTAAGCTCTGTCGGCAAAGGCTTCGGCAACGGTACGTAAGCCTTTTTCCCTCGCCAAATCCAAAATTCTTGAACCAGCTAATCCAATCAGCGCCAAGTTGTCATCCACTTCACGAATTGCTGTAATAACGGCAAGTGCCTGGTACTCATCGTTGGCAATGGTGTTATACAGCGCACCGTGTGGTTTAACATAACTCACGGTAGTTCCTGCTGCTGTTGCCAGACCTTTCAGCGCGCCAATCTGGTAAATAACATCAGCGATCAGTTCATTGCTGGAAATGTCCATATTGCGGCGACCAAATCCAACAAGGTCGGGATAGGAGACATGGGCACCAATAACTACCTGATTTTCATGGGCAGCTTTCAGGGTTTGAAGAATCCCGGCAGGATCACCGGCATGAAATCCACACGCTACATTGGCACTGGTGACAATGCTCAGCATGGCATTATCGTCACCCATTTTCCACTGACCAAAGCCTTCGCCAAGATCACTGTTTAAATCGATAAATTTCATAGAATTACCCTCGATAAAATGATATTCAAAAATGCAGTGAGAAGCCCGGGATGTTTACCCGCGCGGTGATCAGAACTGTTCTCATGTGATCCCCTTATAAAAACATCAAAAAATAGAGAAGAAAAACGTTGGCAATCAACAACGTCGTTCCGGTGGGGATTTGTGCTTTAATGACCGCATTGCGATTTGGCAATTCCAACAGTGCGGCGGGAACGATGTTGAAATTTGCTGCCATTGGGGTCATCAATGTTCCACAATAGCCTGAGAACATGCCGATGGCGGCCATCACTGCCGGATTACCGCCGTGTTGCAGCACCAGAATTGGAATACCGATCCCCGCGGTAACAATCGGGAAAGCGGCGAAGGCGTTGCCCATCACCATTGTCAGTAACGCCATGCCGATCACGTATGTCGTGACGGCGATAAACCTGTTATCGACTGCCAGGTAGTTTTCAGTCAGGTGAGAAATGGCGGTACCTACTCCTGCTATGGTAAATAAGAGTCCCAGCGTAGCTAATATCTGTGGCAGGATAAACGCCCAGCCGATAGCATCCAGCAAGCGACGTGCTTCTTGGGTTGATTGAGTGATGCCTTCACGTGTCATTTTCAACGCAATGCCGTATCCGGTTAAACAACCTACTGTCATGGAAAACAGTGTCACCAGCGTGGAGTGGTTGCCGGTACCGAATAATGCCTGTTGTAGTCCAGGAATATGGTTAAATAATAACACTCCCACCACAGTGACAATAGGAATCGCCAGTGCGGGAAGGAAGATACGATGGCCAAGGCGAGAGGCGCTTTCCTGTCGTTGCTGAGGCGTGCGCTGGTGGTAGCTACCGAGTCGCACACCACCAAGACCGGCTATCAGCGCCATCAACACGACGATCAGCCCCACACTGATATGCAGCATTTTTTGTGCCTCAGCTTCGTTGCCTGCCCACAACGCCATCAGACGGTAGGTCCAGTCACCAACCAGAAACACGATTCCGTATAGTGCCCAGAATAAGCTGGTGGTCAGGCGGCGGGGATTGGTGTGATCACGCCAGGACATTGCTGCTACGGCCAGCAGGATCACGCCAGCCAGCCAGTAAAGATACTGTTGTTGAAACATTATCTTGCCTTCCTTTTATTTTGGTCCACGCTATTCAGGGCAGCCAGCTCAGTCGCGATGTGGTGGTCAAGGCGGGATAAACGGAAAGCATGGATCAGGAAGGCGCAGATGGCAGTAGGGATCCCCCACATGGCGATATGCAGTGGTTCTGTTTGGATGCCGCCGGACTCCAGCATGAAGTTATGCATAAAGATGATTGCCCCAAAGGCGACAAAGATATCTTCACCGAAGAAAAGGCCAACATTGTCGGTGGCTGCTGACATAGCACGCAGGCGATAGCGCACATCGTCAGGCAGATCATGGTGGCGGTTTTCCGTTGCGCCTTCCACCATAGGGGCCAGCAATGGACGCACCATTTGCGGATGTCCACCCAGGCTGGTCAGACCGAGTGCCGCTGTTACCTCACGAATGAATAGATAGACAATCAGCAGACGTCCGGCGGTCGCTGTTTTGATATTCCTAATCCAGGTCTGAGCTTGCTCTTTTAAACCGTGTCGCTCCAAAAGGCCAATAGTTGCCAGTGGCAGCAGTAGGATCAATGGCAGATTTCGGGTATTAAGGAAGCCGGAACCTAATTTTTCCAGAATATTCGTGATTGGCATATGTGCCGCCAACCCTGTGATGATTCCGGCGACAATGACGACCAATACGGGGTTAAACTTCAGTAGAAAGCCGACTACAATGACCGCGATGCCAATCAACGGCCATAGATTCACTATTTGTTGCATGTTGTGTTACCTCTGCACATAAAAATACCTGTTGTGCCGTTATAGGTTGCATTCTTGCGTAGTAGAGAAGTTATACCGTGACCAACACCTTCTTTGGAACGGTAGTACGGCGTCTGCCAGTAGTGCCATTACCAGGGGACAAGCGTAAGAAGTGCAGTCTTGCTGAACATACGAAGCCTCTCTCAATACGTGGTCAATTGCGATACCCAGATAATCAACTATCTGTAATATTGATGGAAATACACTGATATGTACTTGTCTGCATCTCGAAGCTTTGTTCTGTATCGTTGGCGAAGTCTTGATTAATGTAAATTGTTTCAGATGGACTGTGATTTATTGATTATCTGAACAAGTTCCCTTCAATGCTTTGGCATGATATGCGATATGCTCGCCGATAAAACTAGCGACAAAATAGTAGCTATGATCATAGCCGGTGCGCAGGTTCAGTGTGTAGGGATGCCCAGTGCTTTCGCACACATTTTTCAGCAGCTCAGGGCGTAGCTGTTCTTGAAGAAACGGGTCATCAGCACCGATATCAATTAACACATGCAATGGCTTGGCGCTATTGCTCAGCAGCTCGATTGCATCATAGGCTTTCCATGTGTCACGAACTTCGCCCAGATAAGCGCGAAAAGCTTTTTCTCCCCAAGGAACCTGAGAGGGTGCAACAATCGGTGAAAAGGCTGATATGCTGTGGTAACGATCTGGATTGCGTAGCGCGATCATCAGTGCGCCGTGACCGCCCATAGAATGACCACTAATGGCCCGGGAGGTTGTTACCGGGAAGTGTGCTTCGATCAGTGTCGGTAGCTCTGACACCACATAATCGTACATGTGATAGTGAGGCACCCAGGGTTCCTGTGTTGCGTTGAGGTAAAAACCGGCGCCCTGACCCAAATCATAAGTGCTGTCATCTGCAACGTTCTCACCACGAGGGCTGGTATCTGGGGCGACAAGGATAATACCCTGTTCGGCAGCGTAGCGTTGAGCCCCGGCTTTAGTGATGAAATTCTGCTCATTGCATGTTAAGCCTGAGAGCCAGTACAGTACCGGTAATTTCTGATGTTCAGCCTGAGGAGGAAGGTAAACAGCAAAATTCATAGCACAGCCAAGTACGGCCGATTCGTGCTGATAAACGTCCTGCCATCCCCCAAAACAAGCGTGGCGTTCAATCCTTTCCATTCTTTTTCCTCTCTGTAAACCTTACAGGTTCACTCATTTCACGGTAAACCCGGCCGTCGTTTCCTGTTTTGTTAAAAACCGTCTGTCACAGCACGGTTTTTAACTCCCGCAAAACAGCTTAGTAATGGATGACTGTGCGAATGGATTTTCCTTCATTCATCAGTTCGAATGCTTCATTGATGCGCTCGAGCGGTAAGGTGTGAGTAACAAAAGGCTTTAACTCAATTTTACCTTTCATTGCCTCTTCCACCATTTTAGGCAACTGACTACGGCCTTTAACACCACCAAAGGCGGTGCCTCGCCATGAACGACCAGTGACCAGTTGGAATGGCCGGGTTGAGATTTCCTGTCCTGCACCTGCCACACCAATAATCACTGATTGTCCCCAGCCACGGTGTGCACTTTCAAGCGCGGCACGCATAACATTAACATTACCAATACACTCGAAAGTATGATCTACTCCCCATTCCGTCATCTCGATAATGACCTGCTGAATAGGCTTATCGTAATCATTCGGGTTCAGGCAGTCGGTTGCCCCGAACTGTCTGGCCAGCTCAAATTTTGCCGGATTTGTATCGATGGCAATGATCCTGCCCGCTTTTGCCTGACGGGCTCCTTGGAGCACGGCAAGGCCAATGCCGCCGAGCCCAAAGACGGCGACAGAGTCACCAGGTTGCACTTTTGCGGTATTGTGCACTGCGCCAATGCCGGTTGTGACACCGCAGCCCAGCAAACATACCTCTTGATGGTTTGCTTCCGGGTTGATTTTTGCCAGTGATACTTCGGCTACGACTGTGTATTC
Source organism: Photorhabdus thracensis (assembly GCF_001010285.1). Lineage (GTDB taxonomy): Bacteria > Pseudomonadota > Gammaproteobacteria > Enterobacterales > Enterobacteriaceae > Photorhabdus > Photorhabdus temperata. The sequence continues at coordinate 2,505,720 of NZ_CP011104.1, forward strand.
GCTGAATGTAGAGCATCCCATGTAATGGTAAATAGGCTGCCCTTGGTAGGAAAAACGGGTTGTACCATCCGGCATGACACCTTTTCCTTGAGTTGCCCGTACGGCCACACACAGGTTGGTTTTTCCTGATTTGCAGAACAGGCATTCTCCGCATTCCGCAGTATAAAGAGGGATAACGTGGTCACCGGGTTTGACGCTGGTGACGCCTTCACCAACTTCAACGACGACACCTGCGCCTTCATGCCCGAGCACAGCAGGAAAAATGCCCTCCGGATCATCCCCTGATAGGGTGAAGGCATCTGTATGACACACACCGGTATGGCTGATTTTGACCAGTACTTCACCGGCTTGAGGTGGGGCAACATCGATTTCAACGATTTCAAGGGGGCGGCCCGGCCCGAATGCAACAGCGGCTCGTGATTTCATATTTCTCCTTAATAGATAACCGTTCTAGGATTTACCGTAGGCAGAAAAAGTAAAGCTTTAGCCTATAAGGCCCTGCTTTTGCAGGGCCTGTATGTATTACTGTATAACATCGATCAAGCCAAGATCATTATTTAATGTTGTACCACTGATCATATAGTTGGCAATCGCTTGGCTCCCTTTTTTGTATGAAAAAACTTGATGAGCTTCATTATCACGTCCCCATACTACAAATGCATGCATATAAACCATCGCCCCATCAGGAACACCAAGATCGCCTGGATCAATAGTCTTTGTTACTCCAAGAGTAATATCATCACTTTGTTTACTTAGAAACTTTTCACCGTTGGGATCAATATAACTAAATTGGATTCTAACAACAAATCCGCCTGAGTTTTTAAGGCTCATTTGTCCAATTTTTTGATATTCCATAATAATTTCCTCTTAAGAAAAATATTAATGATGTTTAGATGTTCAACTACACAAATTGTCCAAGATTTAAAAGTAAATCTTAGTAGATGAAAATAAATAACACCTTAAAACAATCAGAGAAAATGAATGTTATGTGTGTTTTCGGAGTGACATAATTATCTTGTATTGTTTTGATTGAAAATAATTTCAATTGGTAGATTCATACAATTAGTCTTTATTATTATCCATAATTTCTTTAAGTGCAATAAAGTGTTCTATTAATATATTTTTTTCATTAGGTTTAACTGAAATAGCGATTGATTGTGGTAAGACTGGAAACTGACCATTGATACAATGTCGTGGGGAAACTGATCTGACAACGGTTTCTTCAGAATTATGTGCGAATAGAATAAAAAGCATTTTTACCGGAGACATTCCTAAGGCCATATTTTCATTAACCTGATGTATATTAAATAAGTACTTCCTTGTTAATTCATTAATATCATGCTCCTTTATTGTTTTTGCATCTTTATATTTTGCATCAAGTATTATAATTAGTGGGTTTTTCCAGCTTTTTGAGTTTACTTTCATGATAAAATCAGGGTGAAAATGGTGTTTTCCATATTTATTAGAATCAATATTGTTACTTGTATCAACAAGATCCCCTTTTTTACTGTGGGCGCTTAAAGGGAAAATTTTTGCTTCGTAAAATAATTCAATGTCATATTTTTCATTTTTAAATAAGAAATAATTATTAATTTCATTTTCTGGTCTTTTTATTGTGACGCCGCCGAAAGGTAATTCTTCCGCATGAAGTCTATAACTTTGTTCAATAAGCTGAACTTTATAACTTTCTTGAATAATTTCATGTAATAAAATCAATACAGTAGTTTCATAAATTGCTGAGAGGTTTTTTAATCCGGAAAAAAGTTCTTTGCCAATAAAAGAGGGGGTTGGTGCATGGTGGTACTGCTCAATAAGATAAAAGGTTTTTCTGTAATGGTTATGTTTAGCAACATAAGGTGTGATTTTAGGAACGATGCCTATTGGTGCTGTTGAGGGTATTTTTTTATTAAACAATAATCTTGTTTTTTCTAAAGTGCTAATTAGGTTTTCAATTTTTTTGGATTTATTCTTTAAGGCTAAATAGGCATATTTTGACATTGTGTGGTTAAATTGGATAAATTCATTTTTTTCTAAAGATTGGATTTTCTCTTTAGGAGAAATCAGTGATTCTTTAAGCATCATCAGGAAGATATTAGCTTGTTTTAGAAAAGCGTGGATGACTTTGTTTTCGTAAGTATTCGTATTTTCTTTTAGTGTCTCTTTAGGAAGTTCATTGAAAGCATATCCTCTGTTATTATAGAATATGTTGGCATCTTCATTATTCGCAGGAGATAACTGGTCAAGATTGTATAATGCCCACATAATTGAATCTGGTCCGGTTGGTTGCCCTTGTTTTGATAGAATTAATTTAGGTTCTAAAGTGTGTTTATGCTCTATAATAAATAATGGCAAATGTTGTGTTAAATAGCTAACTGTTTCTTTTATTATTTCTAATTTATTGAAATTAAAAATATTATCTTCATTCGATAAGGTGATTTTCCTGCTTTTTGAAAAACAAATGGAAACAATATCCTCTAAGTTTTCGGTTAAATATTCTAACATAATGTTTGCTAAGGCGACATTTTCTCGTCTTGCCAGAATATCAAAGGTAACACTATAGATAGGATCATATTGGTTTCCTAAATAAAGATAAACTTGGCTTTCCCCAAAGAAGTTATAAAAATATCTTGAACGATGTGAGCTCAGTGGTTCTATTGATGTGTATATTTTTTCGTTATTTTCATAGTGAGAAAAAACTAATTCCAGAGATGTATCTCCTATGATTATTATAGGAGTGCTATTTTTGTCAATATCATCTTCCGATAATGAAACTTGAAACAGAATATGATCTAATTCTGTAATTTGATATTTGTTGTTGATTCTGAGATCAACAACTTCACCATCAGAAATTGAATTGATAAACATTTCCCAACGGATCATATGTTAGCCCCATAACAGAACATATTTTGGTTTCCGGTGCTAATAATTCTTCTCAGCAGTTTATGTGCGCGTTCCATTTCGTCAGGTAAATTATCTAACAAGGTATTTAATCGATTACCAAAATTCTGTCCATAGCCATTTAAAAGAGGTAATATATGTTGAACTACCGCGTAATCTAATGCTTTGTATTTACTTTCGATATACATCATTGGGCCAGCCACATTATGATATGAACGAATAGCTTTTATTTTTCGATATGAAACAATAACGGGAGTTCCTAATTCTGGGTTATCATCACGTAAAGTTTCGATGATTAATTGCAGAATTCGTTCAATATCTGGTGTCATTTCTAAAGATCTTGGAAGGAAAATATCAATGAATTTATTTCCAGTAATTGGGGAAATGCTTAAATCTTTATGGGTATCTGATTTTACTACACTCAAATCATAGTCTTGTTCAAAATCATCAAAATTGATTATAGCAGCCCTGTCTAACAACCTGGGAGTAAGGGATTGAACAGATTCGTCCTGATTGATAGTGCCTAAAAAACGTAAATAGGTGGGTACCTGAAAATGTTGCTCCTCGGGATTACCGGTTAAAATTATTCGTTTAGACTCAGGATCGGCCATTTCAAGGAACGGGCTGAAGTAGTGTTCCGGTTGTGAAAGGTTAAATTCATCAAGTAAAACGATAGCCGGAGCGGCTGATTCAATTTTCTCTTTCATTTCGTAATGAAGATGTCTAATTAAATCAAACAACCCAGTAGCGGAAGGGATAAACGATTGGGATAAAGCATTATAGAAACCTAATACATCTCTTGATGAAGTCCAACCTCGTGCAACAGGAATATTTAATAAGCGATTTTGTAGCCCCAGGCTGGCTGCGAGTATTTTTGCCAGCGATGTTTTCCCCGTTCCAGGTAATCCGCTAAATAATGTAAACTGACATTGTGCTATCGTTGTCAGAATATTCGCAACGGTATAATAATCTGTTTTACGGCCTCGATTATTTAAAGCATCAAGGACACTATTGATTAGATTTTCACGGGTATCTTCATCACTTTCAGTTGCTGGGATTTCCCTTGTTATGACATTATAATCCAACGAGCTAAATACTGCTTTTGGCTTTAAACCGCATAAAGCATCTACATCGGGTTTAAGCTGAACTAACCTGCTGGTTAATACTTCATTACTTTCTCTCAGTTTTTTCGCAACATCCTCAACTTGCTCTTCCATCTGCCTTTTTCTGTCTCTATATCTGTCGCGTTCACGCTCCAGATCATCTATTTCATTTTTTAAGTCTTCGATTTTTTTAAAACGACTATGTTTTTCTTCTAAAACTTTGACTTCTGCGGTTAGAGTATCTAATTCTTTACGCCGGGAAGATAGTTTCTGTTCAATCTTATTTTTTTCTTCTGCCGTAATGGTGATTGTTGATATCTGACCACCATTGAATTGAAACAGCTCTCTTGCTCGCAGCAATTTGCGGATATCAGCTTCTATTTGCTCTTTTTTATTGATTAATTCATTAAATGCTTGCTGCTGATTTAATTTATCTTCTTGTAATTTCTTTAAAAAAGATTGTTTCTCCTCCCGAAAATATTCTTCTTTATTTTCGTCGATATATTTTTTTAAAATTTCTCTTCCTTTATCAATTGAAAGAAAACTATCCATTAAGTCTTTCCGGGTATTATCCCAACTTTCTGCCATTTCTAAACTTTGAAATAGCCTATTAAATCTTTCAGGGAAAGTTCTGAATTCTTGTGAGGAAGTATAGCACTTACGGATTTGTGCTATTGTTCCTTTGTTGAAACTTCTTATCTCAGAGTTTTGTGCAATTCTATTCCCGTAGGTTGAAATGATTTGATCGTTAGTTATATAATCGATGGTATCATCTATGTTTTCAAATATTCTTTTTATGTTGCATAGAAAAGTCATATGTGAATAATTATTTTGTGATAAATATGCAACACATTTCTGGATGCCTATTTTTCCAATATGAAATTGCTGGATTTTATTTAATGGCGTACTTATGGGTTTTAAATGTAAAATATGTTGGTTTGTTGCTGGGTCTATCTCATCAACATAATCGAAAGGCCCATAGATATAGCTGTCATTTTGGATTAGGATTGTTTTTGTTACGGGTTTTTCTGTTAAAATAATAACTGCTTCGTTAACATCAGGAAAGGGGAGATCGTAAACTTGGCAGGCTAAAAGCCCTTTGATCTCTTCGCAAAAGTTTGCTCTGGTGATATATTGGCAGTTCCCCTCTTTTTTCTCAAAGTTTGTTGGAACACATGTTGCTGCAAAAAGTGAGGAACTATACTTTTCACGTAATTCGCTATACCCTGAAGTAACGAAAACCTGTTCAGTTTCACAAAATAAACTTTCTTTATTAATTGGTACAATTTCACCATTATTCAAAATCTCAAAATACACTCTGAGTTTCCCTAGCTGATCTTCTCTTTCGTAGGAGTATCCTTTTTCTATCGTGCATAGTACTTTTCTTTCGTTTGTTTGCATCTTGTCTCTCGTCGGCCTAAGTATATGTCTGAAAATGAATCATAACATATCGTAAAATATATTCACCTATGATTTAATTTAATCTGAATTAATTTATTGAGTTCTTAGTTTATCTATTGAAAAATATCTAACTACAATCGATAAAATGAATGCCTATATTATTCATTGAAGTATAAAACGGAATAATTAGGCATTCATTTTATAAGAAAGTATCAATGTATTTCAGGACTGGAAATGTTCCTCAATCACTGCACAGATTATTACTTGTCATAATTCCACCGTCAGGTGAGGTATAGCCGAGGCAACCGAGAATGGTGTCATATAGCTCAACATGGCGATAGATATTACCTGTTTTGGCCTGTGTTCTGAGGTTTTCAAAAGCCTGAGCATTATTTGGGGCATCCAGGAATTTATCTGATGCCCAAACTATCAATGGCACACGGAATTGTTCCGGTGGCGCTATATGACGTGGTGTGCCGTGCAGATGGAAATCATCGTCGATCGATTCGCCGTGGTCTGAGGTGTAAAATACTAGCGCTTTTTTATCCCGTACTTGGTCAATGACGTTTTTGATAAAGTAATCGGTGTATAAGATGCTGTTATCAAATGCGTTGATGAGCTGTTCTTTGCTACAGTCATCATCGACGTTCATGCATTCCGGCTGATATTTAGCAAAGCTGCGCGGATAACGTTGTGAATATAGATAGTGAGAGCCTTTAGTATGCAAGATGACCAGATGTTTGCCGTTTGGATGATGTTCCAGTGATTCTTTTAATTCATTAATTAACATCATATCGTCAACAGGTTTGCCATCGTTGCGGCTCTCAGAGGCGATCAGTTCACGGAAAGCAAAATTGTCCACCTCGGTCTTGTTATAAAACCAGACTTCACTTTGCATTGAGAAAAGTTCTGAGCTGAATCCCAATTTATGCATAACTGAGAATATGTTTTGTTCTTTCAGTGTGCGCTGGTCGTTATTTTTGGTGCCCCCTTCGCGTACAAACATACAGCGCAGGGAAAGTTTGGTGGCAGTGTCGCAGGATTCACCACGAAATGTGACCAGGTTCGGTTCTTTGCTCAGAAGTGGGGTTGTATCACGCTCATATCCTAATATTCCCATATGATCCCAACGCGCAGTTTCACCAATGATAAATATCACGTAGGTATCATTAATGCCTTGTGGAGCGACATAAGTGAACTTTTGTGTCGGATCAAACAGTTCATTCTGATTCAGATATTCGTCTGTCGCAGTAGTAATATATAACCCCAGCGCAGTTAGCCAGTTAGAAGGTAAGTAAGAGTGCGCAACCACACCGCCATAGCTTGGCATATCGATATTATTGAGCGCGTCGTTAGCTTTTTGCTGAGTGTTCATCCAGTCCAGCGGAGCCCATACCAGTAATGCAGTCATTAGCATGACTGCCAGTGATTTTATTCGCTGGCCGGGCGTTCGCAGTTGTTCAAGCAGAGTATTGTGTAAATTACCCGACCAGATAAGCAGTAGTGGCAAGATACTGAGCAAAATTAGCCAGATGATACAGTTGTAACCAACAACTTCAACGGATAAATCAATATCTGTAGTCAAGACTGAAGCAATAATGCCGTAGCCAATAACGACATTAAAGAAGGTCATGTAATAGCTGGCGGCAACAGAGAAAAGAACTAATAAGCTGGCAGTAATACGGTAGAACCAGCGTCCACCCAAAGAAAGAAGACGTAACAGAAAAAAGGTAAATAGGACAATGGTAAGAGCTTTAATGCTGCCGGTAACCAACTTAGAAGTGTGAATGCCAACATGAGTCTCTTCAAAATGACGATAAAAAACCGATAGATTGAGAAAAATGCCGATATAGATCGCCAGTAATAGCGCTTGTATGGGATGTGGCAGAGATTTTATTTTTTTCATTAGCTTAGGGAAACCTTAGTAAACTTAGTTTGAAAAATGAGGCAAACCTGTAGATCATTCATTACTTAACGAATATTTGTGGTTATTTACAATTCTGGCTCCTTTATTTTTTCTATCAGTCCATTACCAGCACATTTGTACATAAGAGTATCTTGAATTGCTGTGGTTATTTTTTGCAGATTGTTCTGACAAACGACAGTAAAAGCTATTAGTATTGAGACAATGATCACTTGGATTGATAACTATTTTCAGAGAAATATTAATGTTACATGTACTGACATGGCCCGATCTTTTTATTTGTATTTTTGCTGTTTTTTTTGCTTACCTGGTTTTTGGTATGGCTGGGTTTGGTTCTGCACTTATTGCCAGCCCGATTCTAGCGCTTTATATCCCTGTAGTGAAAATTGTTCCTCTACTTGCGTTGATAGATTTAACCGCCGCAGTAATTAATGTTGCCAGAGATGGCAGAAGAGCCGAGTTTAGTGAGCTCAGGCTAATTATTCCGTTAATGATTATCGGTAGCTTGATTGGTGCAGCCATTTTATTGATGGCCCGACCCGATGTTTTGGTTCTGGTATTAGGATTATTTGTTGTTTTCTATTCACTTTATTCATTATTTTCTGGTAAAACCTATCGTCAATTCCCGGCTAAAGCGGCGATTCCGTTTGGTTTGGGGGGCGGTGTTTTCAGAGCATTATTTGGTAGTGGTGGTTTTCTTTATGCCATCTATTTGACCGGGCGGATACTCGATAAGGAAGCTTTCCGGATTACTCAGACGACTTTAATTGGCTTCAGTACCCTGACAAGAGTGATTATTTTTGTTGTTCTGGGTATTTATCAGGATAGTTCATTCTTGTTATTAATACTGGCGTTTATTCCAGCGATGTTATTGGGAATTTATTTAGGCCGTCAGATGACATTGAAAATTTCCAGAGAGACATTCCTGAAGTTTATCAACATCATTGTGCTGGTTTCAGGGTTAATGCTGATATATCGTTATATATTTACTCTTTGAAATAGTAATTAATAAAAATTTATTTGTTTCGTATAATATCAATAAATTGTTATTTTCAATTTATTTCGCATTTATTTTCTCTGTCTTTTGCTGGAGATTCATGAGATATGCCACTCCCTGGCTTTTTGCCACTGATTACAGTTAAGACCAATTTTATAACGGCTTGATGGGTTTAAAGATTTTTTGAGTTTGCTGTCTTCGATTCCTGTTTCATCCAGTAGCATCCCTAGAAGTGCTCGTGTTGATGGAGGATAATGGTTTAGCGCAAGTTTTATCGCCATTTTGATTTGTCGGTTATCTAACTCATTAAGTTTATTTCTTAATATACTTAATGCATCAGATGGGGAGATATCTGGGATTTTTTTTATACCATTTAATGCATCCAATATTTCAAGTGCGGCTTGATTGTTTTCATTTACCGGTGTGCGGGAAGGGATAATTTTTACCCGTAGAGTTCCCATATCTTTTTTTTGTCGCGATCCTGCCATTGCAATTGTGATAGTCTTGACATCCTCCCCCACTTTCGCACTTCGTGACTCAAGAGGGGGATCCCCGTTAGTGGGCGACGGCTGATCGCTCTGCGTCTGGTTCCTGCTTCAACGGGCGGCCTGATTGCTCCGTCCCTCCACAGGCAAGCACGGCATGCCCTGCCGCTAACATGTTACGAGCGCCGTTTACATCTGCGTTCGCGGTATATCCACACACCTGGCACACAAATTTACTCTGCGACAAGCGGTTCTCTTTTGCTGTATGACCGCAACATGCGCACCGCTGGCTGGTGTATGCCGGAGGGACTGCCAGTACCTGACCGCCGCGCCAGCGCTGCTTATATTCTAGCTGACGGCGCATTTCATACCAGCCCTGATCCCGTATCGCGCGATTTAAGCCTGATTTAGCCCGAACGTTCCTTCCGGGCTGTTCTGCCGTGCCTTTCGCTGACTTCGACATGTTACTGACCTTCAAATCTTCAATCACGATCATCGCGTGGTTTTTGCTTATTTTCGTGGTGGTCTTATGAAGGTAATCGCGCCGGATATTGGCGATGTGCGAATGCAGACGCTGAATTTTTCGCTTCTGTTTCTGCCAGTTGGCGCTGAACTTAACTTTGCGGCTTAACTGACGCTGAAGCCTCGCCAGCTTGCGCTGATTGCGCTTAAAACTGTTTACAGGTTCGTATATTGTGCCATCCGAGAGCGTGGCCAGTTTTGTTATCCCCGCATCCAGCCCAATCATTGAGGAGGATTCATGCTGGGGTTCAGGTGTCTCAATTTCGACCTGAAATGAGATGGACCATTTACCCGCTGACTGGCTGATGGTGGCATTTTTAATTTTTCCGTTCACCTCCTGCGATTGCCGGAATTTAACCCAACCGAGACCCGAAGGCAGTTTTACCCGACGAGGTTTAAGTCGACAATATTTCTCAAAATTAACGAAGCGGATCGAATCGCGTCCGTCATTTTTTCTCTTAAATACAGGCGCTTTTGCCGACAATTTTTTATCAAAACAACGTTTCCACGCCCCGTGTAAATCTTTGAGTTTTTGCTGAAGGTTATCCGTGTAGGCTTCCTGCAAAAAGGCGTGTTCCGGCATGTTTTTCCACACCGTGAGCATCCTGTTCAGCTCAAAAGCGGAGGGAAGTTTGCCGCCTGACTCAAGCATGCGCTTCGTTTCGTCAAGCCCGTGATTCCAGACGAAACGAGCACAGCCGCATAACTGCCGCAGACGCTGCGACTGTTCTTCGGTTGGCTCTAGTCTGAACTTGTAGGCTTTCAGTATTAGCATTATCATTCAGTGTGTAGTCAGTTTGTTCTCTATTTTACTGTGCCTTCGGCTAACTTCAATGCAAAAATACAAAATTAATCGTTCACGACATGCCGCCTTTCTTTTGCATGTACATCTTGTGTTTGTGACCAAATACCGTAGAAAGATTCTTGGCGAGCGACACTATGCAGCCTTTCATCAGTATGCAGGTGAAATCTGCCGTGACTTCGGCGCAGAACTTAAAGAAAGTCACGGCGATTTAGATCATGTTCATATGCTGATTGAGTATCCCCCGACCGTTCAGCTATCGGTATTGGTTAACTCGCTGAAAGCAGTCACCTCCCGTCGCTTACGTAATGAGTTTCTGGACTTACGCGGAGCATACGGAAAGGCCGTTCTCTGGTCTCGCTCCTACTTTGCGGGTTCATGCGGTGGAGCACCGCTGGAAGTGGTGAAACAATACATTCAACATCAGCGTGGCTAATGATTCTACGGGCTTTTCAAGCCCGTCCAAATTCCCCTCCCGCCTGATGTCGGCGGGAGTACCCTTTGGAGGTAAAGATGGGAATTTGAGTTGTTAAGCCCAGCTTGTTATACAGACTGATTCCAGTTATATAGCCGATACGGCGTCCGTTACGAAATAAGAAGGTTTTGATTTTCTCTTGATCTGAAGGTTTTTGCTCGCCAAATAGCCCGCTTTTGGGGCGATAGAAATTACCTTTGGAAAAACGGCGCAATTCGCCAGTTTTAATCAGACGACTGACGGTCTTAACAACCGTGTTTGGTGCTGATTGATAGGTTGGCAACTCCTGGTAAGTGAAAATAGTACCAGGTTGGAATTGTTTTATATCATCTATCAGTTTGGTTTTGATGCTCATGGTTTACCTCCTGTTGGTGACTTTATCAGCAATTATGTTTTTATCAAGTTTTTCACGAGAAAAACATGACAATAAACAGGCAGCTTTTTTGTGTTAAAAATACGGTTAGCTCTTGATTCCAACACCATGATCACTGGATAATCTTTCGCCTCAAATTCTCTCACCGTTTTTTTATTCTGAAAGCCAAACGATTGCTTTTATGGTTTATTAAACCGATTGATGCAATATTCATTATTGTTATTAGGTGAGGTAATCGTTTTCGTTTGGCAGAAAGCGGAGAAATACATGAATATAATGCAGGGGAACAACATGATGTCCGGCACTCAGGCACCAGCTAAATGCAAGCTGGATAAGTATTTTAAATTGACCGAACGCGGAACAACGGTACGGCGTGAAGTTCTGGCAGGACTCACGACTTTTCTGGCGATGGTTTATTCAGTCATCGTTGTTCCGGGTATGCTAGGGCAGGCTGGGTTTCCTCATACTGCTGTTTTTATTGCGACCTGTTTGGTTGCCGGTTTTGGCTCTTTGTTAATGGGGCTTTGGGCTAATCTGCCAATGGCGATTGGTTGTGCAATTTCACTGACTGCATTTACCGCTTTTAGTTTGGTTTTGGGGCAGCAAATCAGTATTCCGGTTGCGCTCGGTGCGGTATTCTTGATGGGCTGTTTGTTTACTGTGATTTCTGTTACCGGTATTCGCTCCTGGATTTTGCGCAATATACCTATGGGTATTGCTCATGGGGCGGGGATTGGTATTGGGCTGTTTTTGTTGCTGATTGCGTCAAATGGCGTTGGTTTGGTCATTAAGAACCCGTTGGAAGGTTTGCCTGTTGCTCTGGGTTCGTTCACCTCTTTTCCGGTTATGATGACTTTGCTTGGTCTGGCGGTTATTTTTGGCCTGGAAAAATTGAAAGTTCCAGGTGGCGTGCTGCTAGTGATTGTGATGATTTCTGTTATTGGGCTGATTTTTGATCCGGCTGTGAAATATCAAGGCTTCTTTAAAGTACCCAACCTGGGAGATGACGGCCTGTCTTTGGTTTTTAGTATGGATATTATGGGGGCTTTGCAGCCAATTGTATTACCCAGTGTGCTGGCATTGGTAATGACCGCCGTATTTGATGCAACCGGCACAATCCGCGCAGTGGCAGGGCAAGGGAATCTGTTGGATAAGGGTGGGCAGATTATTAATGGCGGTAAAGCGCTGACTGCCGATTCTGTCAGCAGCATTTTTGCAGGCGTCATCGGCGCCTCTCCGGCCGCGGTATATATCGAATCAGCGGCGGGTACCGCAGCAGGGGGTAAAACAGGTTTAACTGCAACAGTTGTCGGTATCCTGTTCTTGTTAATTTTGTTCCTTTCTCCACTTTCATATCTTGTACCTGCGTATGCGACCGCGCCGGCGCTGATGTATGTTGGTTTGCTGATGCTGAGTAATGTCAAAAAGCTGGACTTCGATGATTTTGTTGGCGCGATGTCCGGTATGCTCTGTGCGGTCTTTATTGTTCTGACTTGCAATATTGTCACCGGTATTATGCTGGGTTTCGGTTCTCTGGTTATTGGCCGTGTCTGTTCCGGCGAATGGCGTAAGTTAAATGTCAGTACAGTAGTGATCACGATCGCTTTGGTAGTATTTTATGCTGGTGATTGGGCTATTTGATTGATTAAAAAGTGCGTAAGGTGTCTTCATGCCTACGCACTTTGCCATTTCTTGCGATTACTTTTGAATTCTCAATTATTTCACCTCTATTTATCTGATTAGTTTACAATATTCCTGCAATTCTTTCGGATACGACTCAGCATGTATCTACCTTTTTCGATTGATTCAGTTATTTTAGCATTAAGATCTATTCTCACGGTTTTTGTTTTGGCGGGAAGAAAAGAGTCTCAATCTGTATATCAACGGTTCTCAGGTAAATTGTAAGGGCAACATGGAAATATTCTTTACTATTCTGATTTTGATTTTGGTGGTTTCAGTCTCTGGTGTTTTGGCTAAGGTGATTCCGTTTCGCATACCTCTGCCGTTAATGCAAATTGCAATGGGTGCATTGCTGGCCTTGCCGCATTTTGGCTTACATGTGACTTTCGATCCTGAGCTGTTTCTTGTCTTGCTAATCCCTCCTTTGTTATTCGTTGATGGTTGGAAAACGCCAACCAGAGAATTTTTCCAGTACGGAAGGGAAATTTTCATACTGATGCTGGTATTGGTACTGGTTACTGTTATCGGTATTGGTTATCTGATCTACTGGCTGATGCCAGGCATTCCATTAATTGCTGCCTTTGCCCTTGCCGCCGTGCTATCACCAACGGATGCGGTGGCTTTATCATCCATTGTTGGAAAAGGGCGCATGCCTAAGCGTATGATGAGTGTGATGGAAGGGGAAGCGTTGATGAATGATGCTTCCGGCCTGGTAGCCTTAAAGTTCGCTGTAGCGATAGCGATGGGAACGATGGTATTTACTGTTACCGGTGCGACTATCGAATTCTTTAAAGTTGCTATCGGTGGTTTGTTATCCGGTATTGCGGTGACCTGGTTATACAGTAAATCCCTGCGTTTGATGAACCGCTGGAGCGGTGGTGATCCGGCAACCCAAATTGTTTTCATGTTGCTGCTGCCCTTTGCTTCTTACTTGATTGCTGAACATATTGGTGTTTCCGGTATCCTTGCCGCGGTTGCTGCGGGTATGACTATTAGTAAATCCGGCGTTATCCGTAACGCGCCGTTGGCGATGCGGCTGCGGGCCGATAGTGTTTGGTCAATGCTGGAATTTGTGTTTAACGGCTTGGTATTTATCATGTTGGGCCTGCAATTACCGGAGATCTGGAAAACATCCGTTGTGCAGGCAGAACTTGATCCAACAGTTGAAACCTGGATGCTGTTCGCCGCAGTTGCCGTGATTTATGGTGCACTTTTACTGCTGCGTTTCTGCTGGTTGTGGCTGATGAAGAATATCAGTAAAACCTTGATGAAAAAGAATCCCCTGAATTTCGCGACTTATACTACACGTGAATTATTGCTGGCATCTTTTGCTGGGGTTCGTGGTGCAATTACACTTGCTGGTGCATTGTCTGTTCCACTGTTTCTGACGGATGGCACGCCATTCCCGGCACGTTATCAGCTTATTTTTATTGCTGCCGGGGTTATCCTGCTCTCGCTGTTAGTTGGGGTTGTCTCTTTGCCATTCTTGCTACAGGGAATTAAAGCTTCCGATAAGCAGGCTGATATCAGTGAAGTGCGAATGGCGCGGGCAGCAATGGCAGAAGTGGCTATTGTCAGTATGAATAAGATGGAAGAACGCCTTTCTGCCAGCACGGAAGAGCAATTGGATGCTGAGGTTATTACCGAAGTTGCTTCCAGGGTAATTGGTCATTTGCGTCGTCGTACTGTAGGGCAGGATGAGATAGAACATAACCTGCTAGTGGAAGATTTGGAGCGTCGTTTCCGTCTGACAGCGTTAAGAGCAGAACGCGGTGAGTTATATCATCTGCGTGCAACCAGAAAAATCAGTAATGAGACACTTCAGACTTTGTTGCATGATTTGGATCTACTGGAGGCTTTACTGGTAGGGAAAGAGCACTAATACCCTGTGATTCACGGGTTATCACGACAATCTTGTCGATTGCGCTATTCAACCTGATTGGTGAACGTCTCACTTGTCAGGCTGTAGCTTGTTTACTTGTGTTTACCCGTGTCTGGCTAATAGTGTTGGTTTTCCCACCGGAACCTTGGCAATGATGAATAGTATCTTGGTTCCGGTGGGATGGGGGATAAATTTACCATTGGAGGAGGTTTGATTGTTGCGTTGTTATGGATTCACCAACGCTTGATCTTGAAATTTCCTTCACGAATGGCAGATTATCCATCGCGTGCTGGCGTGCGGAATGGATAAATGCGTTAATCTCAGGCTGGCGTTGTTCACCTTCACGGACGGCAGCGTAGAGTCTGCTCCATAAACCTTCTCCCAGCGTTTTCGTTACCACTAGCCCTTGCCGTTCAAATGTTTCAACAACCCAGTGTGGCAGAGCTGCGATCCCCATACGGGCGGCGACCATTTGAATCAGTAACAGCGTGTTATCCACATTTTTCAGGGTGGGGATGACGCCGGCGGGTTGCAAGAAACGTCGCCAGATATCAAATCGTTGGCGCTGAACGGGATAGATCATCAACGTCTCATCAATTAAATCCTTTGGCTGAATGTGCAGCTTATTTGCCAGAGGGTGATCCGGGGCGACAATCAATTTGACCTCATAATCAAATAGTGGCGTGTAGTGCAGATCGCTATCAGGAAGAATATCTGATGTCAGAACGACATCTAATTCCCGTTGCAATAGTGCAGGCTGTGGATCAAAAGTGACGCCGGATTTGAAATCCACATTGACCTGCGGCCAGGTTTCGCGGAAATGTTTGAGTGCGGGTGTTAGCCATTGAATACAACTATGACATTCAATAGCGATACGCAAATTGGTCTGGCCCGGTTCCTTGCATTCGCGCAGTGCGTTTTGGACCAGTGGGAGAACTTGTTCTGCCAACCGTAATAAAACTTCACCCTGTGGTGTAAAACGAAGCGGTTGACTTTTACGGATAAACAATCGAAAGCCAAGGCGGTGTTCAAGATCGCTGAATTGATGAGACAAAGCGGATTGTGTCTGATGCAAGTGATTAGCCGCTGCTGCTAATGAACCACAATGACTCAATGATTGTAATGTTTTTAAATGTTTTATTTCGATCATGAGAAACCTTCAGGATGATAATGAATAAATTGCGCTTGTGGTTTATACCTTACCTGTTGATTATGGATGTGTAAACATCTAGACGGCTAAAAATGACGGGATAATGAAAATGACGATTATTAATCACACACTTGGCTTTCCACGTATCGGTTTGAAAAGAGAATTAAAAAAAGCTCAGGAAAATTATTGGGCAGGGAAAATTTCTCAGCAAGAATTATTGGAAACTGGCCGTGAGTTACGTGCCCGTCACTGGGAACAACAGAAGCAGGCTGGTGTTGATTTAGTGCCGGTTGGTGATTTCGCTTGGTATGATCATGTTCTGACCACCAGCTTATTGCTGGGTAATGTACCACCGCGTCATCAGAATGCAGATGGCATTATTGATCTGGATACACTATTCCGCATTGCCCGCGGTCGTGCACCGACTGGTGAGCCCGCCGCCGCCGCAGAAATGACGAAATGGTTTAATACTAACTACCATTATATTGTGCCGGAATTTCAGCAAGGCCAGGAATTTAAACTGAGTTGGACTCAGTTACTGGAAGAAGTGGATGAGGCTTTGGCTCTGGGTCATAAAGTGAAACCCGTTTTACTGGGACCGGTGACTTACCTGTGGTTGGGTAAAGTGAAAGGTCAGGTGTTTGATCGCCTCTCTTTACTGAAAGATATTCTTCCTGTTTATCAGCAAGTGTTAGCTGAGTTAGCTAGACGTGGTATTGAATGGGTTCAGATTGATGAACCTGCCCTGGTACTGGAATTGCCGGAAGAGTGGCTGGCAGCTTATCCGGTTGCTTATCAGGCGCTTCAGGGGCAGGTTAAATTGTTGCTGACCACCTACTTCGATAGCGTTGGTCACAACCTGGAAATCATTAAATCTCTGCCTGTACAGGGGTTGCATGTAGATCTGGTTGCCGGTAAAGATGATGTTGCGCAGTTGCATGAGTCACTGCCAAAAGAGTGGCTGCTTTCCCTGGGGGTAATTAATGGCCGTAATGTATGGCGTGCTGATTTAACCGCTAAATATCAGTTGATTAAACCACTGGTAGAGAGTCGTACACTGTGGATTGGTTCATCTTGTTCTCTTCTGCACAGCCCTATCGATCTGAATGATGAAACCGCTCTTGATGCAGAGGTGAAAAGCTGGTTTGCGTTCGCATTGCAGAAATGTGAGGAATTGGCTCTGCTGGCTGCGGCGTTGAATCAGCCAGAAGGCAGTAAACAAGCAGAATTGGCTGCTTACAGTGCTCCAATCCGTGCCCGCCGTGAGTCTAAACGGGTGAATAATCAGACTGTTACTCATCGCCTTGCCGCTATTGAGCCACAGGATAGTGAACGTAATCAACCCTATCCACAGCGTGCGGAAGTACAGCGTCAGCGCTATAACCTGCCATTGTGGCCAACAACAACAATTGGATCATTCCCGCAAACAACGGAAATCCGCGGCTTGCGTCTGGATTTCAAAAAAGGTCGGGTAGATGGTGCCAGCTATCGCACCAACATTTGTGAACATATCAAGCAGGCAATCAACGAACAGGAACGTTTAGGATTGGATGTCTTGGTTCATGGTGAAGCTGAGCGTAACGACATGGTGGAATACTTCGGCGAACACTTTGACGGTTTTGTCTTTACGCAAAATGGCTGGGTTCAGAGCTATGGCTCCCGCTGTGTTAAGCCACCGGTGATTATTGGTGATGTCAGCCGCCCAGAAGCTATCACTGTAGAGTGGGCTAAATATGCTCAATCGCTGACGGATAAACCTGTCAAAGGGATGTTAACCGGGCCGGTGACTATCCTCTGCTGGTCATTCCCAAGGGAAGATGTCAGCCGTGAGACTATCGCCAAACAGATTGCATTGGCACTGCGTGATGAAGTGGACGATTTGCAGAAAGCCGGCATTGGTATCATCCAGATTGATGAGCCAGCATTGCGTGAAGGTTTACCACTGCGTCGTGAAGAGTGGCAGGCATATCTCGATTGGGCTGTAGATGCATTTAAATTGAGCGCTGCAATTGCCGAAGATGACACACAGATTCACACTCATATGTGTTATTGCGAGTTTAATGACATCATGCCTTCCATTGCGGCACTGGATGCGGATGTGATTACCATTGAAACTTCCCGTTCAGATATGGAGTTGCTGGATTCATTCGAAAACTTCTCTTATCCGAATGAGATCGGGCCAGGTGTTTATGATATTCATTCACCTAACGTGCCCAGTGTTGAATGGATTGAAGCATTGTTACGCAAAGCGGCTGATCGTATTCCGGTTGAACGCTTGTGGGTTAATCCGGATTGTGGCCTGAAAACCCGTGGCTGGACTGAAACCCGTCAGTCACTGGCAAATATGGTACAGGCGGCGAAACGTCTCCGCGAATCAGTAAAATAACTCAATCCAGTCATTCGCCCATTACCTTTATTGGTGGTGGGCTTTCTCATAAATAATCTTTCTCTTGGGGGTGTTTGTTGCTTAATGGTGACTCCTTTGTAATCAAACTTTTTGTGACTTATATATATATTCCATATTGATATTGGAAAAAATACGTTTTATTAACAAAATACCCGCGACGTAACAAAATGGAATCTGGAAGCATTGTAATAGAAACTAAATAATTAAAGAGAGGATTATATGGATGTTAATAATTTGCAAGGTAAGAAAAGTAGCTCTCGAAGAGATTTTTTAAAAGGTAGTGCTGCTATCACGGCGACGGCTGCACTTGCTCCAATTGGCTTGGCCCGTGCGGAAGGAAAATTATCGTTCCAGAATGGAAATGGAATAGGTGTGTGTACCCTTACCCCAGAGCAGATATCAGGGCCATATTTTCGGAATAGTAAAATTGTAAGGCGGGATATTACTGATTCAGAAGCAGGAATACCTTTTTTATTAAAAGTAACTATTATGGATGAGAAAACATGTAAGCCTGTTGATAAATTATTTATTGATATTTGGCACTGCAATAGTCGGGGGAAATATTCTGGTTGGAGTTATATAAGTCCTGATATACCACCTGAAGCCGGTGAAATATCTGGTATCAACAGAACTGATGATAAAGTTTTTCTAAGAGGGGCTCAACAATCGGATAAAAATGGGGTGGTCAATTTTACTACTATTTACCCAGGGTTTTATGTTGGTAGAGCAACTCATATTCATATTGCAATTAGACAGATCAGCAAAGATATAAATGAAGAAGAACATTTTGCCTTTGTTGGTCAAATGTATTTTCCTGAAGAGATCAATACAGAGGTTTATAAATATGATCTGTATTCAAAACGGAGGGTAATCAGAACAAAAAATCGTGAGGACGAGTATTTCAAAAATATGAATGGTCATCTTTCAGAAATAAAAGTAACAAAAATAGACGAATCTGATATTAATCGTGGGATACTGGGTGAAATAATTTTGTCAATAGACTTGGAAAACATATCTAATTTCATAACTAAAGATGATTTATATTCCCATACTGTGTGACAGGTTTTGTTAAATAAACTAAATTTCAATATAATAACAGTCGAAATTATAAAGTAATCTATGTAAATGGCATATTGGTTAATAATTTAAAAAAAATATCAGGTGCTTGATAGTTACATACGGACATTGTGCAGGTACAGAGAGGATTATCTTTGCAACATTATTCAGTAGATCGTATTTCTCTGTGCCTGTCACTTTTGTGGCGCGTTTTTAACTGGGCGAGCAGAATATTAAATTAATGAGTTGCACCTCCACTGATGACGATATCCTCACTGTTTTTTAATGCTTCATTAATGGCGATTTCCAGTGCTGTTATTACTGTTTCCAGTGCCATACTTGGTGTGCCGGAGTACCGCACTGCCTGCTCTGGCAGATAAGGGATATGGATAAAACCACCGCGTATTTCAGGATTGGTATACGTCAAATAATGCAGCAAGCCATACATCACATGATTGCAGACGAAAGTACCTGCGGTCTGTGAAATTGAAGCTGGGAGTCCTGCTTCATGTAAACCTTTGACCATTGCATTGATGGGTAACGTAGCAAAATAGGCGGCGGGACCCGTTGCTACGATCGGCGTATTGATAGGCTGGTTACCTTGATTATCAGGAATGCGTGCATCGTTGATATTAATCGCCACGCGTTCCACGGTGATATCAGCTCTACCGCCCGCTTGTCCTACGGCAATCACCAGATCAGGCTGGATATCATTAATAGCCGCATATAAGCAAGTCAGGGAGACGTCGAACACGCATGGAAGCTGGCGTGCTTCTATACGCGCTCCACACAATGCGCGCCCTTGCAACTGCTTGACTGCCTCCCATGATGGATTAATTGTTTCATTGTCGAAAGGCTCAAAACCTGTAATTAAAACGGTTTTCTGTCTTGCCATAGGTAGTACTCCTGTATGATGGAAAGGTTCTAATATGTTTAAACAATATGCATCCTATTAGAGGGTGACGATGATATTTATATTTGGTAATTGTTTTATTTTTGTTGAAATATAAAGATAATAAATAAAATTTCCTTATTAATTATGCAATAAAATACAGTTGATTTTTAAATATGTTTTTCATAGGAGAAAGTTACTGTGAAAATCATTCGGATCATTGTGCTGTTGCCTGTAGGCATTATGACATAACTTTTAATAATAGTGGCTATTTTTATTTTTGGAAATTGACGGTTCTTGGGATATATTTTTCTTTATGACTAGATTGATATTTACTGCTATCGATTCTCTGGATAGAAAGTTTCGATGAGATAATTATTTGTTTTTCGTCTTGACAATGAATAAATCAAGTTAGCCATTTGGATATATACTGTTCCCGGTATTGTTTAAATCATAAATATAATTAAACAATTTGCTGTTTGTTCCATATATGAGCGTATTCAGTTTAGCTTATGGCAGAAAAGAAACGTCCAGTTCTTTATTTTCGAGTTTGTGATTACTATTTAGGCATGTGTTAATTTTTTTCTTTATAATAGTTCGCTTATTTTTACTCATTTTACGATTATTTTGTGATTTATATCTCAAAATAATGTACGTTTTTCTTTTTTATCTTACTTTGAAGTGATATTTATCACTAAAAGATGTCTAAATGCTCAATACAGTAGATTTCAACCAATTTCGTTATAAATTCTTCCCTTTGAGGAGTCTGATATGTCTGATGTATTTCACTTAGGTCTGACCAAAAGCGACCTACAAGGCGCAACTTTAGCTATTGTTCCGGGTGATCCGAAACGTGTGGAAAAAATTGCAAGATTGATGGATAATCCAGTTCATCTTGCTTCTTTGCGTGAATTCACGTCGTGGCGTGCAGAAATTGATGGTAAAGCAGTTATTGTATGCTCTACGGGCATTGGTGGCCCGTCAACATCCATTGCTGTTGAAGAATTAGCACAATTGGGGGTTGGTACTTTCCTGCGTATTGGGACAACAGGTGCAATCCAAGAAAATATCAATGTTGGGGATGTGCTGGTAACCACGGCTGCTGTTCGTTTGGATGGCGCCAGCTTGCATTTTGCTCCGATGGAATTCCCGGCGGTTGCCGATTTTGACTGTACCACTGCACTGTATGAAGCGGCAAAAGATTCCGGTGCAACGACCCATGTGGGTGTAACGGCCTCTTCCGATACTTTCTACCCTGGTCAGGAACGCTACGATACCTATTCTGGCCGTGTTGTGAGCCGTTTTAAAGGCTCAATGGCTGAATGGCAGGCGATGGGCGTCATGAACTATGAAATGGAGTCTGCAACTTTGTTGACTATGTGTGCAAGCCAGGGGCTGCGTGCAGGTATGGTTGCCGGTGTCATTGTTAACCGTACTCAGCAGGAAATTCCTGATGTTGAGCTACTTAAGAAAACAGAAAGTAACGCATTAGGGATCGTGGTCGAAGCTGCTCGTCGTTTGTTGTAAATAATACTTTTTGGGCCGGAATATTCCGGCTCACTCTTCTTTTAAGCAGAAATCTGTTAGTGTTTTAAAATTTACAACTAATTAAGAGTCATCATGATTACTACATCTTTATTGCACCCATCTGTACTTCCCCTTCATGGCGGGATTAATTTTCGTGATTTTGGTGGTAAAACGGTAGCCAGTGGTGGGAAAATTAAATCAGGTTTACTTTTTCGCTCTGGCGCTTTGGATCGCTTAACAGAAAAAGACCAATCTTTCCTGACAAATAAAAACCTCTTTCAAATCATAGATTATCGTGACATAGGTGAAATAGAAGATAAGCCTGATCAGGTATGGAATGGGGCTAATTATCATCATGCTCCTGCCAATCCATTATCCAAGGAAGTGAATGCGAATCTGGAAAAACTGACATCAGAGATGTTGGAACAATTTGATCCGCAGTCATTTATGTTCCGTCTTTATAAATTACTGCCTTTGAAAAATGAGGCTTATAAGATATTAGTTAAATTGCTGCAACAGCCGGAAAAGGGCGGGATAGTACAACATTGTGCGGTAGGTAAAGACAGAACGGGTGTGGGTTCTGCACTAGTGTTGTTTGCACTGGGAGCTGATTTAGATACGGTAATGGAAGATTATTTGGTGACGAACGCCACGCTGGCACCTTACCGTGAGTATTTGTTAAATGAACACGCGAAAACCATGAGTGATGATATAGTTGAGAAATTCGCTTATGTCTATTCCGTCAGAGAAGAGTTTTTAATGGCGGCACTAAACAGTATTAACCAGAATTATGGCAGTGTAGATGTATGGTTGGAGAAAGATCTTGGCCTTGATTTTTCTGTCCGTCAGAAATTACAAGGTTATTTCCTTGAATAAGAAGTTGGTTTAATTCTGGTTAATACAACAGTGGTTAAATTGAATGTGGTATTAATCAATACAGGAATTTGAATTTGAGCCTTCATGAAATAGTTGAGTTGGTAATCGCTTTTGTTAAAGCACACGATACCTGGATCATGCCGATTGTTTTCTTACTTGCTTTTGGTGAATCTCTGGCTTTTTTCTCCTTGTTATTGCCTGCAACGATCATACTGCTTGGGTTAGGTGCATTAATAGGTGAAAGTGGCCTTAATTTCTGGCCAATCTGGTTGGCTGCGGCGGTAGGGGCCTTTTTGGGCGATTGGGTATCCTATATCGCCGGTGCGCATTTTAAAGGTGATGTTGGTAAAATCTGGCCGATTTCCCGTAAACCACAATTGCTGACACGAGCGCATAATTTCTTTGAGCGCTGGGGCATTTGGAGCATTTTCCTTGGTCGGTTTTTTGGGCCATTCCGTGCAATTGTGCCATTGGTGGCAGGTATTTGTACCATGCCGTTGCGTTACTTCCAGATTGCCAATATCTGTTCCGCACTTATTTGGTCTTTTGGGGTATTAGCTCCGGGCGCTTTTGGTTTGCAATGGTTAGCTCAATGGATAAGTTAATTGAGAGCGGCTTCGCAGGCTGAGACACTTGTGTAAATCAATCTGGACATCTATACAGTGTTAATTTAACTTAACTGGTCGAAGAATGTAACAGAGGAAATACAGGTGGATATCCAGTTGTTATATACGTTGATTGGCGTTCTTGGTGGCCTGTTGGGCGGTGGGGCTCTCGTTTGGCTCTCCATTCATCAACGTATTCAGCAGCAAGAACTGGAGTTACGGGAACTGAGCAGTCAGCTTGCAGTTGCCAATGAAAAACTTGAGCAGTCTGTTTATTGGCGGGCTGAATGTGAGCAACTTAACCAAGAATTACGGGCTCAGAGAGAAGTCAATAACGTGCAAGAATCTGAGTTGAGGGAAGTGACTACACGTCTGGAAGAGAGCCGTCTTGCTGCCGAAGAGAAACAGCGGTTATTGATCAACAGTGAACTACGCCTGAATACCCAGTTTGAAAATCTGGCTAACCGTATTTTTGAACAAACAGGTCGTCGTACTGACGAACAGAACCGGCAGAGTCTCAATAGTCTTCTGGCTCCATTCCGTGAACAACTTGATGGTTTTCGCCGTCAGGTACAGGAGAGTTTTGGTCAGGAAGCTCGTGAACGGCATACTCTTGCACATGAAATCCGTAACTTGCAGCAACTGAATGTTCAAATGGCGAAAGAAGCAATCAATCTGACTAATGCACTTAAAGGTGACAACAAAATTCAGGGAGATTGGGGGGAAGTGGTGCTAGCTCGTATTCTGGAAGCTTCTGGTTTACGGGAAGGACATGAATTTCGCACTCAAGTGAATATCAAGGCAGAGGGTAACAGCCGTTTCCAACCCGATGTTATTGTTCATTTGCCGCAAGGGAAAGATGTGGTGATTGATGCCAAAATGTCGCTGGTCGCTTATGAGCGTTATTTTAATAGTGAAGATCAGCACCAGCGGGAATTAGCTCTTCAGGAGCATATTAGCTCAATTAAAGGTCATATTCGTGGCTTGAGCCGCAAAGATTACCAGCAGTTGCCCGGGTTGAAATCGCTGGATTATGTACTGATGTTTATTCCGGTTGAACCTGCTTATTTGGTTGCACTCAACAGGGCGCCTGAGCTGCTTGATGAGGCACTTAAACACAATATTATGCTGGTTAGCCCATCAACATTATTAGTTGCTGTGCGTACTATCAATAACTTGTGGCGCTATGAATATCAAAGCCAGAATGCGCGTTTAATTGCGGATAAGGCATCGCGTATGTACGATAAGATGCGTTTGTTTGTTGATGATATGCAAGGCTTAGGGCAAAGCCTGGATAAAGCTCAGATTAATTATCGGCTGGCAATGAACAAGCTCGCAGAGGGGCGTGGTAATCTGATAAGCCAGGCTGAGGGGTTTCGTAAGTTAGGGGTTGAGGTGAAACGTTCGATTGATCCCGAATTGGCTAATAAAGCCAACCAACCATCCTGTGCTAATGATTAACGCCAGGATAGGGTTTTATCTGAAAGGCTGATACACTTTTATAACAGTTTGAATAAAAAACGGGCAGATAACATGGTAGACCAAACGAAACAAACCACACATTTTGGTTTCCGCACCGTAGGCAAAGATGAAAAAGAAGGTATGGTAGCCGAAGTATTTCATTCGGTTGCGGCAAAATACGATTTAATGAATGATTTGATGTCGTTTGGCATTCATCGTATTTGGAAACGTATGGCTATTAATGCCAGTGGTGTTCGCCGGGGCCAGAGAGTCCTTGATTTAGCTGGCGGTACTGGAGATCTGGCAGCCAAGTTTTCCCGTATAGTTGGTGAAAAGGGTGACGTTGTTCTTGCTGATATCAATGAGTCTATGTTGAAGGTTGGGCGTGAGAAATTACGTGATACCGGTATTGTTGGTAATGTCAACTATGTGCAGGCTAATGCGGAAGCGTTGCCTTTCCCTGATAACTATTTTAATTGCATCACTATCTCTTTCGGTTTGCGTAACGTAACTGAAAAAGAAAAAGCCCTGCGTTCTATGTTTCGGGTTTTGAAACCGGGTGGGCGCTTATTGGTGCTTGAGTTCTCTAAACCGTTGCTTGCACCATTAAGCAAAGCTTATGATGCATACTCTTTCCATGTACTGCCAAAAATTGGTCAGGTTTTTGTGCAGGATGCTGACAGTTATCGTTACCTGGCGGAATCTATCCGTATGCATCCTGATCAGGAAACACTTAAGACCATGATGGAAAATGCGGGTTTTGAACAGGTGACTTATACCAATATGACCGGTGGTATTGTTGCACTACACAGAGGTTTTAAATTCTGAGATGGAAAAACCATCACTGAGTACAGCCATTAATTCCACACTTATGCCGGTTTTAACCGCGGTGATGGAAAGATCGTTGAATCACCTGTTGTACCGCGAACCTGTATTAAGACCTGCTCGTATGCGGCTGGTGGGCAAAGTTTTGTCGATTGAATTGCAAGAAATGAATACACCATTCACATTAATATTCAGTGAAAAACAAGTGGATGTATTAAGTCAATGGGCTGAAGCTGCCGATTGCACGGTTAAAACTAACTTTACTGCTTTGCTTAAGTTACGGGATCGCCAACAAATTTCCAGGTTGCTCAATAGCGGTGAAATGGTTATTGAAGGGGATATGCAGGTTATTCAGCAATGGTCTGCTTTGTTGGATATGGTTGAATGGGATTTGGCCCATTATCTTTCCCCTTATTTCGGAGATATCGCTGCTGAAGGTATCAGCCAGGCCATTAAAAAAGGATTTCAGTTTGTTTCCGGCTCAATAGAATGTCAGAAAAATTATCTGGTGGAAACATTAACGGAGGAATGGAAACTGGCGCCAAATGCGCTTGAAGTGGCTTATTTCAGCGAAGAAGTCAGTGTGTTGACTAAAGATATCAGTCAAATAGAACAACGATTGGCAGTATTAGAGGAAAAATATGACTCCAGGTGAATTAAGGCGCCTTTATTTGATCATACGGGTTTTTCTTTCTTACGGATTGGATGAGTTGATTCCTCGAATTCGTTTGACCTGGCCTCTGCGTTTTGGACGTCATTTGTTGTTTTGGATCCCGAATAAACATAAGGATAAATCGCTCGGGGAGAGGTTGCGACTTGCCTTACAGGAGTTAGGGCCTGTCTGGATTAAATTTGGACAGATGCTTTCAACACGGCGTGATCTTTTTCCTCCGGCAATAGCTGATCAACTGGCATTGTTGCAAGACCGGGTTGCCTCTTTCGACGGTGCTCTGGCTCGTCAATATATTGAAGCCTCTTTAGGGGGGACGCTGGAAACTTGGTTTGATAATTTTGAACCTGTAGCTTTGGCCTCTGCTTCAATTGCGCAGGTACATACTGCCCGGTTAAAAGAGAATGGCCAGGAAATTGTTATCAAAGTCATCCGTCCTGATATTCTGCCGATTATCAAAGCGGATATTCGGTTAATGTACCGCCTGGCTAATTGGGTACCTATGTTGTTGCCTGATGGACGTCGTTTACGCCCTCGTGAAGTGGTGCGGGAATACGAAAAGACGTTGATTGATGAGCTGAATTTACTGCGTGAAGCCGCTAATGCAATTCAGCTTCGCCGTAATTTCGAAAACAGCTCAATGCTTTATGTACCGGAAATTTATTCTGATTATTGCCGTGAAAATGTTTTGGTGATGGAGCGGGTGTATGGTATCCCGGTTTCTGATATTGAAGCTCTGGAAGCGCAGAATACCAATATGAAATTGCTGGCTGAACGGGGAGTACAGGTCTTTTTTACTCAGGTCTTTCGTGACAGTTTTTTCCATGCGGATATGCATCCGGGAAATATTTTTATCAGCTATGAACATCCTGAAGATCCGTTTTATATTGGCATTGATTACGGTATTGTTGGTTCGCTTAATAAAGATGATAAACGTTATCTGGCGGAAAATTTTATCGCTTTCTTTAATCGTGATTACCGGAAAGTTGCCGAACTTCATGTGGATTCAGGTTGGGTTCCCAGTGATACTAATGTTGAAGACTTTGAATTTGCAATCCGTACAGTCTGTGAGCCAATATTTGAGAAGCCACTGGCGGAAATTTCGTTTGGTCATGTTCTTCTGAATCTATTTAATACTGCCCGCCGTTTTAATATGGCAGTACAGCCTCAGTTAGTGCTTCTGCAAAAGACGCTTTTGTATGTAGAAGGGTTAGGACGACAGCTCTATCCACAGCTTGATTTGTGGAAAACAGCAAAACCATTTCTGGAGGAGTGGTTACATAGCCAGGTTGGATTGCCGGCTATTATTCGGGCGCTGAAAGAAAAAGCGCCTTATTGGGCAGAAAAGTTGCCGGAACTACCTGAATTAGTGTATGACAGTCTTCAACAGCATAAACATTTGCAAGCCAACATTGGGAAGCTATCAGATCAGTTAAAAGGGCAGCAGACAAAACAGCGACAGTCGCAGTATTTGCTCGGTGTTGGTGCGACATTGTTTCTTTGTGGGAGTTTGTTTTTGTTGTCTGGCTTAGTCAATATTCCTTGGTTGTTTATGGGTGCGGGTGTCGTCTCATGGCTGTTTGGCTGGTGTCAGTTAAGTAAAACAAAGTAAAATTTATCTTCGGTATTTTCGAATATATAGTTCGTCGTATAATGAGCTATCAATGATCATCCCTGTTAAAGAGGTAAACCAGAATGGGCGGTATAAGTATTTGGCAATTACTCATCATTGCTGTCATCGTAGTACTGTTATTCGGCACAAACAAACTCCGTACTCTGGGGTCTGATTTGGGAGCGTCTATTAAAGGTTTTAAAAAAGCGATAGGGGATGATAATCCGCCTCAGCAAGCTCAGAAAACCAGTAATGATGCTGATTTTGAGACTAAAAACATTGCTGAAAAGCAATCAGCAGCTCAATCTGAATCATCTGAGAGCAAAAACAAAGAGCAGGTATAAACCGTGTTTGACATTGGTTTTAGTGAACTGCTGTTGGTTATGGTCATTGGCTTAGTGGTTCTGGGGCCAGAACGGTTACCTGTGGCAGTCAAAACGGTTGCCGGCTGGATCAGAGCATTACGCTCTTTAGCTGCTAACGTCCAAAATGAGCTTGCTCAGGAGCTTAAATTGCAAGAGCTCCAGGAGAGTCTGAAAAAAGTCGAAGAAGAGGCGGGGCTACAAAATTTGTCCCCGGAATTGAAAGCTTCGATGGATGAGCTAAAAGAAGCGGCTGAGTCTTTGAAAAAGGCATACCAAAATGAGCCTGATGCAGGGAATGTGAAAGCATCAGAAACAGATGAAGTGGCTCAAAAGCCAGCAGCGTCTCAGATTGTGGCTTCGCCTATATCATCTTCTCCGGTGGATGATAAAGCGGTTTCTGAAACGAAGAAAAAAACTTCTGATTAAGTTAATGGTGAACACGAAAACATGGCTGTTGATGATACTCAACCACTTATCAGTCACCTTATTGAACTGCGTAAGCGAATTCTAAACAGTTTACTTACTGTATTAGTGGTTTTTTTAGCATTGGTCTATTTTTCTAACGATATCTATCAGATGATCTCTGCACCTTTGATTAAACAATTGCCTCAAGGTGCCAGTATGATAGCGACGGATGTTGCCTCTCCCTTTTTTACACCAATAAAGCTAACCATTATGGTGTCTATATTCGTATCTGCACCTATGGTTCTCTATCAGGTATGGGCATTTATTGCACCCGCGTTGTATAAGCATGAACGTCGCTTGATGATCCCTCTGCTCGTTTCCAGTAGCCTGCTGTTCTATTTGGGGATGGCATTTGCTTACTTTGTTGTATTTCCGATTGCTTTTGGGTTCTTTGCTAAGACAGCTCCTGTAGGGGTTTTGATTGCAACGGATATTAGTAATTATCTGAGCTTTGTCATGGCATTGTTTATGGCTTTTGGCGTCTCTTTTGAAGTCCCGGTTGCCATTATTTTGTTGTGCTGGAGTGGGGTAGTTACACCCGAATCCCTGAAGAAAAAGCGGCCGTATATTTTGGTAGGTGCTTTTGTTGTTGGCATGTTATTGACGCCGCCGGATGTTTTCTCACAAACCTTACTCGCTATTCCTATGTATCTGCTGTTCGAATTGGGGATTTTGCTTTCCCGTTTCTACACCGGACAGCGCAAACTGGGAGATCGTTCAGAAGAAGAGCAAACATCAGAAGCGAATACGGAAAGGTGATAATAGTAATCTTAACATGTTGTTCTGTAGTGCTAAGATAATTAACTCAAAGTGATAGCATATTAATTAACCCAGCGTCTATGCGCTGGGTTTGAGTTAGGAGAGCTATATGAGCTATGCATTTCCAGGAACTTTCCCTGGTCGCCGTATGCGCCGAATGCGCTGCCATGATTTTTCCCGTCGTCTGGTTGCTGAAAATCAATTAACTGTTAATGATTTAATCTATCCGGTGTTTGTGATGGAAGGCACTAACTGTCGTCAAGAAGTACCTTCTATGCAAGGAGTGTATCGTCTGACAATGGATCTTTTGCTGAAAGAAGCTGAAGAGATTGCCCGACTGGGTATTCCTGTTTTGTCTCTGTTCCCTGTTATTGAAGTAGATAAAAAATCTTTGGATGCGAAAGAAGCTTATAGTCCTGATGGACTGGTTCAACGCACGGTTCGTGCGCTGAAGAATGCTGTTCCTGAATTGGGATTACTGACTGATGTAGCATTAGATCCATTCACTACACATGGTCAGGATGGGATCATCGATCATGATGGTTACGTGATTAATGATGTAACCAAAGAAATTTTGGTCAAACAGGCTCTGTCGCATGCAGAAGCTGGGGCTGAGATTGTTGCACCGAGCGATATGATGGATGGACGTATTGGTGCAATCCGCGAGTTGTTTGAAGTGGAAGGCCATGTAAATACTCAGATTATGGCCTATTCTGCTAAGTATGCTTCGGGATATTATGGCCCATTCCGTGATGCGATCGGTTCAAGTAGTCATCTGAAAGGGGGTAATAAAAAAACCTATCAGATGGACCCGGCTAACAGTGATGAAGCATTGCAGGAGATTGCACAGGATTTGCAAGAAGGTGCCGATACTGTAATGGTTAAACCGGGTATGCCTTACCTGGATGTGATCCGCCGGGTAAAAGACACCTTTGGTGTACCGACCTTTGCTTATCAGGTCTCTGGCGAATATGCCATGCACATGGCTGCGATCCAGAATGGTTGGTTACCGGAGTCAGTAATTATGGAATCCCTGTTATGTTTCAAACGCGCAGGAGCGGATGGCGTATTGACATATTTCGCAAAACAGGTTGCTCAACAGTTATATGATCAGAGGTTTTAATATTTGATTAAAAACGGGTGAATGTGAATTCTGCCCGTTTTTTGTCTGATTAAAGTTTTACAAACTGTTTGTTATCAAGCGCTTTAGGTAATTGTTTATTCAGAATATTCAGTAATAGAATAGAGCGGGTTTCTCCATCAGGCTCATTGTAGATAGCCTGTAATCCTTCAAATATCCCTTCAGTGATTAATACTGTATCACCGGTCACTGGTGTATCTGGTGATACATATTCTTGCTCTGTTGCAGACATGATTTCATTAATAAGCGCGTCCGGTACGATAGCTGGGCGTATACCAAAACGAACAAAATGGCTAACGCCGCGTGTTGAATTGATAGTCGTGGTATGAATAACTTCTGGGTCAAACTGAACAAATAGGTAATTAGGAAAAAGGGGTTCTGTATTCACAGTACGTTTACCGCGAGTGATTTTTTCAATTTTTGCGGTAGGAGTCAGGCAGGCAACATCCTGTCGTTCCAGATTTTCTATTGCTCGTGAAATTTGCCCACGCTTACAGTAGATGAGGTACCAGTTTTCCATGTTTATTTAACCTTGATCCAATGACTATTAAGCATAGCAAAATAGGAAAGGGCATTACAGGAATTATCTCAGTGATAATTGTTTGATGATAGATATTTATTGTTATGAGTAGATACTGCGTTTCTTAGTAAAAAAGCTGTGAGTAATATCATGGTAAACCACGGGCAAAGCGATCAATATAATGCTGGTGATTCTGTCTGCAATTAATATAAGGAAAAGAAAGATGGAAGTATTTCTGCTGAGTAATGGCAAACTTTCAGGTAATCCGAATTGGTTGAGTTATGCCAAAGAGCGGTTAGATGTAATGATTGAGAAACACGATATTTGTTCTGCTGTATTGATTGCATATGCGGTTATTCGAGGTGATCATGAGCAGCGTGCTAAAGAGCTAGGAGAAGCTTTAGGAATAAGGGTAACAAATATTGAACGTTTTAATTCTCCTGTTCAGGCGATTGAGAATGCGGAATGTATTTTGGTTAGTGGCGGAAATACTTGGTTACTGAATCAGCTATTACATGAAAACGGTTTGATTGTACCGATCCAGCGCGCAGTGCGTGAACGTAATATTCCGTATGTTGGTTGGAGTGCGGGTTGCAATGTGGCAACTCCAAGTATTCGTACTACTAACGATATGCCTGTCTGTAACGCTGTTGTCATACCATCCATCGGATTGTTCCCTGTACAAATTAACCCTCACTATATTGATCGCCATATTAGTGGACATATGGGGGAAACTCGTGATGAACGTTTGGCTGAATTCTGTGCAATGAACCCAGAAGAGATAGTGATTGCATTACGTGAAGGTAGTGGTTTACATATTGATGGTGAAGAACTGCGTTATTTTAGTGGTAAGAATGAAGGGTTTAAAATATTCCAACACAATAAATTTTTTCCTGAGCAGTTTGATACCAAAGTATTAGCTAATTGGGTCCCATTGCGTTGTATTTGACTTTGAGGTCGCAAGGTTGAATTAAACCCATTGCTTTTTAGTAAGTTATTGGTTTAGTTTGTAGTCTTGCGATAAAAACATAAAAAAGCTGAGTGGGATAGCTTATAATGTCTTCCCCCTTAAAAACCGGCATGAATGGATAGTATGAAATACCGTGACTTAAGAGATTTTCTGACCTTGTTGGAGCAGAAAGGTGAGTTGAAACGTATCAGTCTCGAAGTTGATCCTTATTTAGAGATGACTGAAATTGCGGATCGTACCCTTCGCGCTGGTGGTCCTGCCTTACTGTTTGAAAATCCCAAAGGTTATTCAATGCCTGTATTGTGTAATTTGTTTGGTACCACTGAGCGTGTTGCTATGGGGATGGGGCAGAAAGATGTTAAGGCTTTGCATGATGTAGGTAAGTTACTGGCTTTTTTGAAAGAGCCTGATCCTCCGAAAGGTTTTCGTGACTTGGTGGAGAAGCTACCGAAATTTAAGCAAGTCCTTAATATGCCGACCAAACGGCTTAATAGTGCACCTTGTCAGGAGCAAGTTTGGGCTGGTGATAATGTAGACTTAACCCGTCTTCCTATAATGCACTGTTGGCCAGAAGACGCTGCTCCGCTAATTACTTGGGGGCTGACAGTAACCCGTGGTCCGAATAAAGAGCGGCAAAATCTTGGTATTTATCGCCAGCAGGTGCTGGGTAAAAATAAACTCATCATGCGTTGGTTATCTCATCGCGGTGGAGCCCTTGATTTTCAGGAATGGTGTCAGGCTCATCCAGGAGAACGCTTCCCGGTAGCTGTTGCGTTAGGTGCCGATCCAGCAACAATATTAGGTGCTGTGACGCCAGTTCCTGACACATTATCGGAATATGCATTTGCTGGGTTATTAAGAGGGTATAAAACAGAAGTTGTGAAATGTCTTTCAAATAACCTGGAAGTACCAGCAAGTGCTGAGATCATATTAGAGGGATATATTGAGCCTGGCGAATTAGCTCCAGAAGGGCCATATGGTGACCATACGGGTTATTATAATGAAATCGATATGTTCCCGGTGTTCACCGTAACGCATATTACTCAGCGTCACGATGCTATTTATCATTCGACTTATACTGGTCGTCCGCCAGATGAACCTGCTGTGCTAGGGGTTGCATTGAATGAAGTGTTAGTACCGATTTTACAAAAGCAGTTTCCTGAAATTGTTGATTTTTATCTGCCGCCGGAAGGTTGCTCCTATCGTCTTGCCGTCGTGACCATGAAGAAACAGTACGCCGGTCATGCCAAGCGGGTCATGATGGGAGTCTGGTCGTATCTGCGGCAATTTATGTATACAAAATTTGTTATTGTTTGTGATGATGATATTAATGCCAGAGATTGGAATGATGTCATTTGGGCAATAACTACACGAATGGATCCGGCAAGAGATACAGTATTAATGGAGAATACTCCAATCGATTATCTTGATTTTGCATCGCCAGTCTCAGGATTAGGGTCGAAAATGGGAATGGATGCAACGAACAAATGGCCGGGGGAGACGCAGAGGGAATGGGGACGCCCTATTTTGATGAATGAAGAAGTGCGTACTCGCGTCAACAAGATTTGGGATGAATTAGATATTTTAGGACCATAAGAGGGAACGCATGACAACACTGAGCTGTAAAGTAACCTCTGTAGAGGCTATTACGGAGACGGTTTATCGGGTACGGTTATTTCCCGATTCTCCGTTCTCATTCCGCGCCGGTCAGTATCTGATGGTGGTGATGGATCAGAGAGATAAGCGTCCGTTTTCAATGGCATCAACACCTTCAGAAAAGAAGTTTATTGAACTGCATATTGGTGCTTCTGAGCTGAATTTATATGCGATGGCTGTGATGGATAAAATTCTGGATCAGAAAGTGATCAATATTGATATCCCTCATGGTAAGGCTTGGTTCCGGCAGAGCAGCACTAATCCGCTGTTATTGATTGCGGGAGGGACGGGTTTTTCTTATACCCGTTCTATATTGCTGACAGCGTTGGAAGAACAACCTGAGCGCCAGATCTCTATTTATTGGGGTGGCAGAGAATCACAACATTTATATGAGCTTGCTGAATTACAATCACTTACAGAGCGTTATCCTAATCTGGTGGTTGTTCCGGTTGTTGAACAGTCGGAGAATGGTTGGTGTGGGCGTACTGGAACAGTGCTCAAAGCGGTATTAGAGGATTTTGGCAGTTTAGCCAATCATGATATCTATATTGCAGGGCGATTTGAAATGGCAAAAATTGCTCGTGAGCGCTTTTGCAATGAGCGTGATGCTTCTGCTGACAACATGTATAGTGATGCTTTCGAATTCATTTAAAATAATAAAAAAACCCGCCCCTGACAGGCGGGAATTACGGCAACAACGACTCAGTTATAATATTTCTTTACAGATAGGTTCTTAATCCATTCTTTCTATAATAGTGGCAATACCTTGGCCTAAACCGATACACATGGTTGCCAGCCCAAACTGAACATCGCGGCGCTCCATTAGATTCAACAATGTTGTTGTAATGCGAGCACCTGAGCAGCCTAATGGGTGCCCGAGAGCGATTGCTCCACCGTTAAGGTTCACCTTGTCATCCATGCGATCCAGCAAATTCAGACCTTTCATGCAGGCAAGTGATTGAGCGGCAAATGCTTCGTTTAGTTCAATTACGCCAATATCATCCAGCTCTAAACCTGCTTTTTTGAGAGCTTTCTGTGTAGCAGGGACAGGGCCATATCCCATAATGGAAGGATCACAACCAACAGCAGCCATCGAGCGGATACGGGCGCGAGGTTTTAGTCCCAGATTTTTAGCATAGCTTTCACTGGTTATCAGCATCGCAGATGCACCATCGGATAAGGCAGAGGAGCTGCCTGCTGTAACCGATCCTGTTATCGGATCGAAGACTGGACGCAGAGCTGCAAGATCTTTCAGATTGGTATCTGGACGGATAACTTCATCGTAATCAAACAGTTTTAGTATGCCATCGGCATCATGACCGTAAATTGGTGATATCTCATTGGAGAATGCACCTGATTGTGTTGCTTGTGTTGCATTTTGGTGAGAACGAAGTGCAAATTCATCCTGCATTTCACGGCTGATATGGTGAATCTTTGCCAGCATCTCGGCGGTTAAGCCCATAACCCCTGCGGCTTTGGCGACACTCAGGCTCATTTTAGGATGGAAATCCACACCATGAGTCATCGGAACATGACCCATATGCTCTACACCACCAATCAGTGTAACATTGGCTTCTCCGGTCATAATCATGCGGGCACCATCATGCAGCGCCTGCATTGATGAGCCGCACAGCCGGTTAACGGTCACAGCGGGCACAGAGTGAGGGATATCAGCCAGTAATGCAGCATTACGGGCAATGTTGAATCCTTGCTCCAGAGTCTGCTGAACACAGCCCCAGTAGATATCATCTACTTTGTGTTTTTGTATTGCCGGATTACGTTTAAATATCTCTTTCATCAGGTGAGCAGAGAGATCTTCAGCCCGGACCTGACGGAATGCACCACCTTTTGAGCGCCCCATTGGGGTGCGGATGCCATCAATAATGACTACATTTTCCATGTTTCCAGACCTCACGCTGTTGTTCCGGTGCTGACAGCAATCGTTGCTGCTGTAGGGTAGTAACTTTCATTACGTTCAGCTTTGGCTTTCAAACCAGGTGGTACCTGATAAAGAGCACCGAGGTGAGCATAATTCTCAGCCATTTTAACGTAATTTGCTGTTCCCATTGTTTCCAGATAACGGAAAACACCACCGCGGAACGGAGGGAAACCAATACCATAAACCAGAGCCATATCCGCTTCTGCCGGGCTGGCAATGACACCTTCTTCCAAACAGCGGACAACTTCGTTGATCATTGGGATCATAGTACGGGCAATGATCTCTTCACCAGAGAAATGATTCTTCGGTTGGCAGATGGTTGCCAACAGTTGATCAGTTTGCTCGTCCTGCTCTTTCTTCGGTTTGCCTTTCTTATCCTGTGTGTACTTATAGAAACCGATACCGTTTTTCTGTCCGTAGCGTTGATTTTCATATAGAAGATCAATAGCATCTTTATAATCACGCTGCATACGATCTGGGAACCCTTGAGCCATGACTGACTGAGAATGATATGCAGTATCAAGACCAATGACATCAATAAGATAAGCGGGACCCATTGGCCAGCCAAATTCCTTCTCCATAATTTTGTCTATCTGGAGGAAATCACCACCGTCACGCAACAACATACCGAAGCCAAGGAGATAAGGGAGCAGCACCCGGTTTACAAAGAATCCCGGACAGTCGTTAACAACAATAGGTGTTTTACCTATTTTGCTGGCGTAAGCAACTACAGTTGAAATTGTTTTTTCAGAGGTTTTTTCACCGCGGATCACTTCAACCAGTGGCATACGATGCACTGGGTTAAAGAAATGCATACCACAGAAATTTTCTGGGCGTTTTAGGGACTTAGCTAATTCTGAAATTGGAATTGTTGAAGTGTTGGATGCCAGAACACAATCTTCATTAACCAGAGTTTCAGTTTCGGAGAGTACAGCTGCTTTGATCTTAGGATTCTCTACTACTGCTTCAATCACTATTTGAGCCTGTCCGATACCGGCATAATTTAATGTAGGTTGAATAGAAGAAAGGGTTCGCGCCATTTTTATGGCGTCAAGACGGCCACGTTCAAACTGTTTGTTCAGCAGTTTTGCCGCTTCATTCATACCTAATTCAAGGGCCTGTTGATTGATGTCTTTCATCATGACAGGAACCCCTTTACGGGCAGACTGATAGGCGATACCACCACCCATAATCCCTGCGCCCAGAACTGCGGCATACTCAGGTGTTGTAACTTCTTTCAGATGTTTTTTCGCCAGCCCTTTTATGTGCTGGTCATTAAGAAAAATACCGACCAAAGCACGGGCAACATCTGTCTGCGCTAGAGGGATAAAGTTGGCGGCTTCCACTTCCAGTGCTTTATCACGGCCAAGTGTAGCGGCTTTTTCTATGGATTTAACAGCGGTAATAGGCGCTGGATAATGAGGGCCGGCAACTTTCATCACCATACCTTTTGCCACGCTAAAACTCATGCCACGTTCAACTTCATTGAGTTTCAAGGGCTCTAACTTTGGCTGGCGTGCTGCTTTCCAATCAAGGTTCCCTGCAATAGCTTGTTCCAACATTGATACTGCAGAATTAATCAGTTTTTCACTAGGGACAACGGCATCAATCAGGCCGTTTTTCAATGCTTCTTCTGCACCAATGTCTTTACCTGCGGCGATGATATCCAGTGCGTTATCAGTCCCGATAAGGCGTGGAAGGCGAACTGAGCCGCCGAAACCAGGCATAATGCCAAGCTTGGTTTCTGGCAGCCCAATGCGCACATCGGGGGAGGCTATACGGAAATCTGTAGACATAACACATTCACAACCGCCGCCAAGGGCATAACCATTTATCGCTGAAATGGTTGGGATGGGTAAATCTTCTATCCGGTTAAAAATGCTATTTGCGAAATCAAGCCACTCTCGCAGTTTTTCTACAGGTGCATCGAATAAAGAGAGAAATTCAGTAATATCTGCACCAACAATAAATGCAGCTTTGTCAGAGCGTAATAAAACGCCTTTTAATTCAGTTTGTTGTTCCAGATTGGCGACAGCCTTATCCAGAGATGCAACAGTTTTGGTATCCAGTTTATTAATAGCGGAGGGGGCATTGAAAACCAGTTCAGCAATGCCATCTTTCAGCCAGCTTACTTGAATTGTTTCACTTTGATAGAGCATGTCGTTCTCCTAAATGAGCGCATACCATCTGGTATGACCAGATAGGCTTGATTGTGGTTATTATGTTAAGTAAATGCAAATGAGTGATTAGTTTTTTGCAAGGGTGATCACAAGTGAGATTTGTATCTCATTGACAATAGTTGTTTTTATATTTTTATAAATAAGGAGTTAGCAGGATCCGATAAATTGGGATGATTTTCGCGTGATACCTGCAAATATCAATGGCTATGATAAGCTAATGGTTCAGCCATAAAATAAAAAAAAGGTCAATTGAAATGGAAAAGTTGGCATCTCTGTACCACGAACACATCTCTACATTGCAACAACGTACTCGCGAAGTACTGGCCCGTAATCAATTGGATGCTCTGCTTATTCACTCCGGTGAATTACAGCGTATTTTCTTGGATGACAGGGACTATCCTTTTAAAGTTAGTGCTCACTTCAAAGCTTGGGTACCCGTAACTAAAGTACCTAATTGTTGGTTATGGGTAGATGGTATTAATAAGCCTAAATTATGGTTTTATTCACCGATAGATTATTGGCACAGTGTAGAACCGTTGCCAACCAGCTACTGGACTAAAGAAGTTGAAATGATTCATCTGGCAAATACCGGAGATATCAATTCAGAGTTAAGTACTTATGTGAAACAGAATGTTGCTTATATTGGTTGTTCACAACCAAGAGCAAAAGAACTTGGTTTTTCTGAACATAATATCAATCCGAAAGCTGTTCTGGATTATTTGCATTTTTATCGTTCATATAAAACAGATTATGAACTGGCCTGTATGCGTGAAGCGCAAAAAACGGCTGTTGTCGGGCATCTGGCAGCTCATGAAGCATTTCAGGCTGGAATGAGTGAATTTGATATTAATATATCTTATCTGATGGCAACAGGTCATCGTGATACAGATGTGCCTTATGACAATATTATTGCTATAAATGAAAATGCGGCTGTTTTGCATTACACCGTATTGCAGCACAATGCACCTTCAGAAGTGCGTAGTTTCCTGATTGATGCTGGCGCTGAATATAATGGTTATGCAGCAGATATCACCCGTACTTATTCAGCAAAAAGTAATAATGAATTCGCTGCTCTGATTAACGATATGAATGCTGAACAAAAAGTGCTAATCAGTACGATTAAAGCAGGAGTTCGCTACACCGAATATCATATTCATATGCATCATCGGATTGCTAAATTGCTGAAAAAACACGGTATCGTGAAAGATATCAGCGAAGAAGCTATAATTGAAAAAGGGCTGACAACGCCATTCTTTCCACATGGTATTGGTCATCCTCTTGGATTGCAGGTCCATGATGCGGCAGGGTTTATGCAGGATGATACAGGTACACATTTAGCAGCTCCGGCCATATATCCATATCTGCGTTGTACCCGTATTCTGGAACCCCGTATGGTGCTAACTATCGAGCCGGGCCTTTATTTTATTGAATCGTTGCTTGCACCTTGGCGTGAAAGTGAGTTCAGTAAGTATTTTGATTGGAATAAAATTGGGATGCTTAAACCATTCGGCGGTATTCGTATTGAAGACAACATTGTTATCCATGAAAATAAGGTGGAAAACATGACTAGGGATCTGCAACTGCCATAATGAAGCCTTATTTGATACCCACAGCTCCAGTGAGTTTGACTGAAGAGATTAAAAAAAGTCGCTTTATTACCCTGCTGGAGCATACCTGTGGGGTAGATGAAGCTAAGGCATTTATCCAGCAAATCAAAGCGCAGTACCCTGACGCCCGGCATCATTGCTGGGCATTTGTTGCTGGTGCTCCGGATGATTCACAACAATTGGGTTTTTCTGATGATGGGGAGCCTTCAGGGACCGCAGGTAAGCCGATGCTATCCCAGCTTATGGGAAATAATATTGGTGAAATAACCGCAGTTGTTGTCCGTTATTTTGGCGGAATAAAATTAGGTACCGGTGGATTAGTCAGGGCATATGGAAATAGTGTCCAACAGGCGCTGAAATTACTGGAAACAAAATATAAGGTTCCACAGAAGATCTGCTCCTTGCAGTGTGAATATGCCCATATCTCTATGATTGAACAGTTATTACAGAAATCAGAGGGGCAGATTATTGCCAGTGAATATGCAGAGAGAGTTACTTTGCGAATTTCACTTCCAGCTACCCTGTTGGGTGAAGTCGGTGATAAATTACGTGATCTAAGTCGTGGTGTACTGTATTTAACACCTGATCTGTAAATATTCTCTGTTAACTGGATTTCTAAGGAACCAGCTGAATGCATTTTCGTGCCATAACCCGTATTGTTGGGCTGCTTGTTATTCTTTTCTCTGTCACCATGATTATTCCAGGGTTGGTAGCTCTAATCTATCGTGATGGCGCTGGGCGTGCATTTAGTCAGACATTTATTTTTGCTTTAGTTATCGGTTTAATGCTTTGGATACCAAACCGGGAACAAAAACATGAATTAAAGCCTCGGGAAGGATTTCTTATCGTTGTTTTGTTTTGGACGGTACTTGGTAGTGTCGGGGCTTTACCTTTCATTTTTTCTGAGCAGCCAAATCTTTCTATTACAGATGCATTCTTTGAATCTTTCTCTGGTTTAACAACAACGGGCGCTACAACACTTATTGGGCTTGACACCTTGCCTAAAGCGATTCTCTTCTATCGGCAGATGTTGCAATGGTTGGGGGGGATGGGGATTATTGTGCTGGCTGTTGCAATATTGCCTCTGCTTGGGGTCGGAGGAATGCAGCTTTATCGGGCTGAAATGCCAGGGCCTTTGAAAGATAATAAAATGCGTCCACGAATTGCTGAAACAGCAAAAACTTTGTGGTTGATTTATGTGTTACTGACAATTGCCTGTGCTCTGGCGTTATGGGCGGCTGGTATGTCAGTTTTTGATGCTATTTCTCACAGCTTTTCAACCATTGCAATTGGTGGGTTTTCTACTCATGATGCCAGTATTGGTTATTTTAATAGCCCAGTGATAAATACTATCATTGCGATTTTTCTGCTGATTTCTGGTTGTAATTTTGGTCTGCACTTCGCGGTGTTAACGGGACGCAGCCTGACAGTGTACTGGCGGGACCCTGAATTCCGTATGTTCATCTCTAT
Source organism: Photorhabdus thracensis (assembly GCF_001010285.1). GTDB lineage: Bacteria > Pseudomonadota > Gammaproteobacteria > Enterobacterales > Enterobacteriaceae > Photorhabdus > Photorhabdus temperata. Next base: position 2,546,415 of record NZ_CP011104.1, read on the forward strand.
TCAATTAGCACTGGTGATTATCTGTACTTTTATCTTATGGCACTATGCTGTTTATAAATCGGGAATGGAGACACTGAACCAAGCTGTTTTCCAGGTTGTTTCAATGGCGACAACGGCTGGGTTCAGTACAGATAGCTTTGCCCGCTGGCCATCATTTTTGCCAATACTGCTGCTGTGTTCTGCTTTTATCGGTGGTTGTGCGGGGTCGACTGGGGGGGGACTGAAAGTCATTCGTATCTTATTGCTATTCCTCCAAGGTTCCCGTGAGTTGAAGCGGTTGGTTCATCCGAATGCGGTTTATACCCTAAAATTAGGGAGAAGAGCATTACCTGAACGTATTATTGAAGCTGTCTGGGGATTCTTCTCTGCTTATGTTTTGGTATTTATCATCAGTTTGTTATTGCTTATCGCCACTGGAGTAGATGAACTTTCTGCTTTTTCTGCGATAGCCGCTACACTGAATAATCTAGGGCCTGGGTTGGGTGTTGTTGCTGATAACTTCACTGCAATGAATCCAGCGGCTAAATGGATATTAGTTATAACGATGTTGTTTGGCCGCTTGGAAGTATTTACTTTGTTAGTTTTATTTACACCGACCTTCTGGCGTGAATAATCTATTGGAAGAAGGATATCGCTATGAACTGCTTATTGCTTTATTCCAGTCGGGATGGGCAGACTAAGAAAATTATTACCCACATTGCTGAGAATCTACACAGAGCAGGGCAGATATGTGATCTCAGAGACTTGGCAACAGCAGAAACAATCGATTTGAAATCTTATGACAAAGTTATGATTGGAGCTTCAATCAGATATGGTCATTTTAGTTCAGCACTGAAGAAATTTGCTATTCGTCATCAACAGCAGCTTAATAAAATGCCAACCGCATTTTTTGGCGTGAATCTGACAGCAAGGAAACCAGAGAAGCGTACACCTGAAACGAATGTCTATGTCCGTAAATTTTTGCTTAATACCCCATGGCAGCCAGATCTGTGTGGTGTTTTTGCTGGTGCGTTACTTTATCCTCGTTATCGCTGGTTTGATCGTGTAATGGTTAAACTGATCATGAAGATGACAGGTGGGGAAACTGATACAACCAAAGAAATTGAATATACCGATTGGCAGCAAGTCGATCATTTTGCTGATGATTTCCTTGGAATGGTGAGTGAAAAATAACTGATTTGTTCTTTTTTTCAGTGTTTAGTTGAAAAAAACCGCGAATGACAGTTTTTTTTAAATAAATGCTTGCCAGCGCCGAAGAACTCCCTATAATGCGCCACCACTGACCGACACAACGCTGATAAAACGTGTGAGGCCAGGCAGAGCAAAGCAAATAAGCGCTTGACTCTGCGGGCGAAAAGCGTAGTATACGCAGCCCGGCTGAACGAGAATATTACTTTTTGTTTCAGCCTGCTCTTTAACAATTAATCAGACAATCTGTGTGGGCACTCACGAGACGGTATCACAAAAAAATACACTAAAGTCTTAAAGAGTGAACAACAGTTAATTCATAACGAATGAACAGTCAGTTTCTTTGAGCATCAAGCTTTTAATCGAAGAGTTTGATCATGGCTCAGATTGAACGCTGGCGGCAGGCCTAACACATGCAAGTCGAGCGGTAACAGGAAAATGCTTGCATTTTTGCTGACGAGCGGCGGACGGGTGAGTAATGTCTGGGGATCTGCCCGAGGGCGGGGGATAACCACTGGAAACGGTGGCTAATACCGCATAATGTCGCAAGACCAAAGTGGGGGACCTGAAAGGGCCTCACGCCCGCGGATGAACCCAGATGGGATTAGCTGGTAGGTAGGGTAATGGCCTACCTAGGCGACGATCCCTAGCTGGTCTGAGAGGATGACCAGCCACACTGGGACTGAGACACGGCCCAGACTCCTACGGGAGGCAGCAGTGGGGAATATTGCACAATGGGCGCAAGCCTGATGCAGCCATGCCGCGTGTATGAAGAAGGCCTTCGGGTTGTAAAGTACTTTCAGCGGGGAGGAAGGATATCGCTTGAACAGAGCGGTATGTTGACGTTACCCGCAGAAGAAGCACCGGCTAACTCCGTGCCAGCAGCCGCGGTAATACGGAGGGTGCAAGCGTTAATCGGAATGACTGGGCGTAAAGCGCACGCAGGCGGTCAATTAAGTTAGATGTGAAATCCCCGGGCTTAACCTGGGAACGGCATCTAAGACTGGTTGGCTGGAGTCTCGTAGAGGGGGGTAGAATTCCATGTGTAGCGGTGAAATGCGTAGAGATGTGGAGGAATACCGGTGGCGAAGGCGGCCCCCTGGACGAAGACTGACGCTCAGGTGCGAAAGCGTGGGGAGCAAACAGGATTAGATACCCTGGTAGTCCACGCGGTAAACGATGTCGATTTGGAGGTTGTTCCCTAAGAGGAGTGGCTTCCGGAGCTAACGCGTTAAATCGACCGCCTGGGGAGTACGGCCGCAAGGTTAAAACTCAAATGAATTGACGGGGGCCCGCACAAGCGGTGGAGCATGTGGTTTAATTCGATGCAACGCGAAGAACCTTACCTACTCTTGACATCCTCAGAATTTGCTGGAGACAGCGAAGTGCCTTCGGGAACTGAGAGACAGGTGCTGCATGGCTGTCGTCAGCTCGTGTTGTGAAATGTTGGGTTAAGTCCCGCAACGAGCGCAACCCTTATCCTTTGTTGCCAGCACGTAATGGTGGGAACTCAAAGGAGACTGCCGGTGATAAACCGGAGGAAGGTGGGGATGACGTCAAGTCATCATGGCCCTTACGAGTAGGGCTACACACGTGCTACAATGGCGGATACAAAGTGAAGCGACCTCGCGAGAGCAAGCGGAACACATAAAGTCTGTCGTAGTCCGGATTGGAGTCTGCAACTCGACTCCATGAAGTCGGAATCGCTAGTAATCGTAGATCAGAATGCTACGGTGAATACGTTCCCGGGCCTTGTACACACCGCCCGTCACACCATGGGAGTGGGTTGCAAAAGAAGTCGGTAGCTTAACCGTTTGGAGGGCGCTGACCACTTTGTGATTCATGACTGGGGTGAAGTCGTAACAAGGTAACCGTAGGGGAACCTGCGGTTGGATCACCTCCTTACCTGAGATGCAGTTGAGTGCAGTGCTCACACAGATTGTCTGATGAAAGAACAGAGTAAATTATCGTAACAGGCTTGTAGCTCAGGTGGTTAGAGCGCACCCCTGATAAGGGTGAGGTCGGTGGTTCAAGTCCACTCAGGCCTACCAAACGCGTTTCCTCTTTGCCATTTTCGAATGCTGCATGACTTATGTGCACGCGCACACTGCGTGATCCGCGTTGAAACTGGCTGCGATGAAAAAGTTTGTATAAAACTGGCGATAATGAATTTGTATGGGGCTATAGCTCAGCTGGGAGAGCGCCTGCCTTGCACGCAGGAGGTCAGCGGTTCGATCCCGCTTAGCTCCACCATACTAATAATAGTTCAGAGCATATTGGCGACAGTATGCTGCGAATTATTTTGCTCTTTAACAATCTGGAACAAGCTGAAAATTGAAACCGTCGATAATATCACCGAGGTATTATTGACCAGTCTCTCAACAATCGGCAATCCGAGACATTTTCGGGTTGTGAGGTTAAGCGACTAAGCGTACACGGTGGATGCCTAGGCAGTCAGAGGCGATGAAGGACGTGCTAATCTGCGAAAAGCGTCGGTAAGCTGATATGAAGCGTAATAGCCGGCGATGTCCGAATGGGGAAACCCAGTGCAATCCGTTGCACTATCGTTTGATGAATTCATAGTCAAACGAGGCGAACCGGGGGAACTGAAACATCTCAGTACCCCGAGGAAAAGAAATCAACCGAGATTCCCCCAGTAGCGGCGAGCGAACGGGGAGCAGCCCAGAGTCTGAATCAGCGGGTGTGTTAGTGGAAGCGTCTGGAAAGTCGCACAGTAAAGGGTGAGAGTCCCGTACACCAAAACACACAAGTTGTGAACTCAACGAGTAGGGCGGGACACGTGGTATCCTGTCTGAATATGGGGGGCCCATCCTCCAAGGCTAAATACTCCTGACTGACCGATAGTGAACCAGTACCGTGAGGGAAAGGCGAAAAGAACCCCGGCGAGGGGAGTGAAAGAGAACCTGAAACCGTGTACGTACAAGCAGTGGGAGCTTCTATTAATAGGGGTGACTGCGTACCTTTTGTATAATGGGTCAGCGACTTATATTCTGTAGCAAGGTTAACCGTTTAGGGGAGCCGCAGGGAAACCGAGTCTTAACTGGGCGCATAAGTTGCAGGGTATAGACCCGAAACCCGGTGATCTAGCCATGGGCAGGTTGAAGGTTAGGTAACACTGACTGGAGGACCGAACCGACTAATGTTGAAAAATTAGCGGATGACTTGTGGCTGGGGGTGAAAGGCCAATCAAACCGGGAGATAGCTGGTTCTCCCCGAAAGCTATTTAGGTAGCGCCTCGTGAATTCATCTTCGGGGGTAGAGCACTGTTTCGGCTAGGGGGCCATCCCGGCTTACCAACCCGATGCAAACTGCGAATACCGAAGAATGGTATCACGGGAGACACACGGCGGGTGCTAACGTCCGTCGTGAAGAGGGAAACAACCCAGACCGCCAGCTAAGGTCCCAAAGTCATGGTTAAGTGGGAAACGAGGTGGGAAGGCTCAGACAGCCAGGATGTTGGCTTAGAAGCAGCCATCATTTAAAGAAAGCGTAATAGCTCACTGGTCGAGTCGGCCTGCGCGGAAGATGTAACGGGGCTAAACCATGCACCGAAGCTGCGGCAGCGACATGAATGTGTCGTTGGGTAGGGGAGCGTTCTGTAAGCCGGCGAAGGCGGCGTCGTGAGGCCCGCTGGAGGTATCAGAAGTGCGAATGCTGACATAAGTAACGATAAAGCGGGTGAAAAACCCGCTCGCCGGAAGACCAAGGGTTCCTGTCCAACGTTAATCGGGGCAGGGTGAGTCGACCCCTAAGGCGAGGCTGAAAAGCGTAGTCGATGGGAAACAGGTTAATATTCCTGTACTGAATGTGACTGCGAAGGGGGGACGGAGAAGGCTAGGCCATCCGGGCGACGGTCGTCCCGGTTTAAGCGTGTAGGTGGGCAGGACAGGCAAATCCGTTCTGCTGCAACACTGAGGCGTGATGACGAGCCGCTACGGCGGTGAAGTGGTTGATGCCCGGCTTCCAGGAAAAGCCTCTAAGCATCAGGTCATATTGAATCGTACCCCAAACCGACACAGGTGGTCAGGTAGAGAATACTCAGGCGCTTGAGAGAACTCGGGTGAAGGAACTAGGCAAAATGGTGCCGTAACTTCGGGAGAAGGCACGCTGGCGGTAGGTGAAGGGCCGAGCGCCCGGAGCTGAAGCCAGTCGCAGAGACCAGCTGGCTGCAACTGTTTATTAAAAACACAGCACTGTGCAAACACGAAAGTGGACGTATACGGTGTGACGCCTGCCCGGTGCTGGAAGGTTAATTGATGGGGTTAGCACGTCAGTGCGACGCTCTTGATCGAAGCCCCAGTAAACGGCGGCCGTAACTATAACGGTCCTAAGGTAGCGAAATTCCTTGTCGGGTAAGTTCCGACCTGCACGAATGGCGTAATGATGGCCAGGCTGTCTCCACCCGAGACTCAGTGAAATTGAACTCGCTGTGAAGATGCAGTGTACCCGCGGCAAGACGGAAAGACCCCGTGAACCTTTACTATAGCTTGACACTGAACATGGAGCCTTGATGTGTAGGATAGGTGGGAGGCCTGGAAGTGTGGACGCCAGTCTGCATGGAGCCATCCTTGAAATACCACCCTTGAATGTTCGATGTTCTCACCCGGGTGCGTGATCCGCATCGGGGACAGTGTCTGGTGGGTAGTTTGACTGGGGCGGTCTCCTCCTAAAGCGTAACGGAGGAGCACGAAGGTTGGCTAATCACGGTCGGACATCGTGAGGTTAGTGCAAAGGCATAAGCCAGCTTGACTGCGAGAGTGACGGCTCGAGCAGGTACGAAAGTAGGTCTTAGTGATCCGGTGGTTCTGCATGGAAGGGCCATCGCTCAACGGATAAAAGGTACTCCGGGGATAACAGGCTGATACCGCCCAAGAGTTCATATCGACGGCGGTGTTTGGCACCTCGATGTCGGCTCATCACATCCTGGGGCTGAAGTTGGTCCCAAGGGTATGGCTGTTCGCCATTTAAAGTGGTACGCGAGCTGGGTTTAGAACGTCGTGAGACAGTTCGGTCCCTATCTGCCGTGGGCGCAGGAAGATTGAAAGGGGCTGCTCCTAGTACGAGAGGACCGGAGTGGACGCACCGCTGGTGTACGGGTTGTCATGCCAATGGCATAGCCCGGTAGCTAAGTGCGGAAGAGATAACCGCTGAAAGCATCTAAGCGGGAAACTTGCCTTGAGATGAGTCTTCCCTTGACGTAAGGTCACGGAAGGAACGTTTAAGACGAAGACGTGGATAGGCTGGGTGTGTAAGTGCAGCGATGCATTGAGCTGACCAGTACTAATGAACCGAGCGGCTTAACCTTACAACACCGAAGGTGTTTTGGTGCGAGAGATGAGAGAGAGATTCAGCTTGTTGAACAGATTGGTTCTGATGGTTGTGCGGCCCGGGGAAACGGGGGCGAGCATAACGGTCGGGATGAAATGAATTTGCCTGGCGGGGATAGCGCGGTGGTCCCACCTGACCCCATGCCGAACTCAGCAGTGAAACGCCGTAGCGCCGATGGTAGTGTGGGGTCTCCCCATGTGAGAGTAGGGAACTGCCAGGCTTGATATTCGGTGAAGACCCTCAGCGTAAGCTGGGGGTTTTTGCGTTTTGGGGGATGATTTTATTTACCTGCTTCGTCTGATGCCTATTTACTTGAAGAAACAGACTGTTTATTCATCAATCTGTGAATAATCAAAATACGTTATAGCGGTGGCAGATATAAAAAATAACTTCAACAGCTTTTTAAAGTGGATAGAAAAGAAGATGAGTCACGATATTTTAAGGTAATACTCCGGTCATCTCACCTTGTTCTTCCCCTCCGGCCCATGCACGCTACCGCTTCCTTTCTTTAATTTGGAGACTGACATCATGAGCCGTAGCTGATATACCCCGGAGCAAAAACAACACCATGTGACCCAATGGCGCCACAGTGACCTGACCCGAAAACAGTATTGCGAACAGCATCAGCTGAGTTTTTCCTCTTTCCGCGACTGGATTGCCGACAGTAACAACATACCTCAACCTCTCAGCCAGACACTGCCCGCCATCTTGCCGGTTTCACTCCAGCCTGACGACGCGCGCACCGTCACCCTGCATACCCCAGACGGGTATGCCATCTGTCCATTGACGCTGTTGCCTGACGTGATGCGGGTACTGGCCCGATGCTGAAACCGCAACAGCTCTTTCTGGTGCGCGAGCCCGTCGACATGCGCCGGGGCATTGATGCCCTGACCCAACACCTCGAGGGACTGAATTTGCGCTGGCAGGACGAAGCCGCTTTTGTTTTCTGCAACAAGGCCCGCTCCCGCCTCAAGGTGTTGCGCTGGGACCGACACGGCGTCTGGCTGTGTACCCGCCGTCTGCACCGGGCCCATTTTGTCTGGCCGAAGCAGGGCGAGCGCAGCTGGGTGATGACGCCCGCCCAGTTTGACTGGCTCATCCGCGGCATCCACTGGCAACAGGTCGAGGGAGATGACCTGTCCGGCTGGCGAAGTTGATTTTGCCGCCCCGGTCACACTTTTACCGGATAACGGCGGGGAATTATCCGGTACACTGTCGGCATGACGCTCAATGACTTAATGGCGCTGGATGACCCCGGGCAATTTCGGGCGCGGGCACTGGCGCTGCTTCAGCAACAACGCGACTACATTCACCAGCTGGAAGAGGCCCTAAAACAGGCGCAACGCTGGCGTTTTGGCGCACACAGCGAAACCCTGCCTGCCGGTCCCAAGCGCAGTCAGTTTGAGGAGGATGCGGAGACCGATATCGCGGTGCTGGAAACCCAGCTCTCACGCCTGCATATCAGGGAAGACGCACCCGCGTCTCATCCTAAACGTCAGCCTTTGCCGGCGACATTACCCCGTGAAGATATCCGGCTGGCGCCGGAGACGGAGAGCTGCCCGGATTGCGGTCATGCCCTGCGCTTTTTGCGTGATGAAGTCAGTGAGCGACTGGAATACCGTCCGGCCACGTTTATCGTCCGGCGCTATATCAGCCCGCAGTACAGCTGCGCGCGCTGTCAGTGTGTGCATGCTAAAGCCCAGCCCGCCCATCTGATTGAAAAGGGCATTCCAGAGCCGGGGTTGCTGGCTCAGGTGGTGGTCGCCAAATATCGTGACCACCTTCCGCTCTACCGTCAGCAGCAAATCTATGCCCGCAGTGGTGTAACCCTGGCCCGCAGCACCCTGTCGGACTGGGTGGGGCAGGTGGCTGTGGCGTTGCAACCGTTGGCCGATGCCTTGAAGCAGACATTGCTGACGTCCCCCGTGCTGCATGCCGATGAGACCCCGTTGCCGATACTGTCCCCGGGAAAAGGCCAGACCCAGCGGGCCTATCTGTGGACGTATGTCACCGGCTCCGAGACCTCGCCGGCGGTAGTGTACTATGAGCTGCATCCCGGCCGCAGTGGCCGTTATGCACAGGGGTTCCTGGAGGCATGGGCCGGTGGCTACCTTGTCACGGATGACTACGCCGGCTACAACGCGTTGCATGCCCGGGCGGATATCACCGAAGCGGGTTGCTGGGCCCACGCCCGTCGTAAATTCTTTGACCAATATAAAGCGAGCCAAAGTTCGGTAGCGAAACAGGCGCTGGATGGCATTCGTGACCTGTACAAGCTGGAGCGAAAAATCAAACACCGGCCCCCGGATAAACGGCGTCAGTGGCGGCAGCGTTATGCCCGGCCGTGGCTGAATGAGTTCCGGTCCTGGTTGCAGACGACTCAGGCCCAAACGGCGCCCAACTCCGGGTTACGCAAAGCGATAGATTATACGCTGAAGCGCTGGTCGGCCCTGGTGTGTTATCTGGATGATGGCCGGGTGCCGATAGACAACAACCGGGCGGAGAATGCGGTCCGGGGCGTGGCGCTCGGCCGAAAGAACTGGCTTTTTGCGGGTTCACTGCCCGCGGGGCAACGGGCGGCCATGATAATGAGCCTGTTGGAAACCGCTAAGGCCAACGGACATGAGCCCTGGGTCTGGTTACGTGATGTCCTCAGCCGACTGCCTGTCTGGCCGAACAATCGGTTGAATGAGCTGTTGCCCTGGCCTGAGAATCCCTTCAGTTAACATCCTATTTTGTTGTTATCTGACAATGCAAGGTGAGTTCACCGGACGTTTACATTTTAAGTTCAGCTTGTTATGATGGAAATCTTCCAGAATATTCATAAGCCTAGCTTATATGCAAATAATGAGCCCGAATATCTGCTTTAGAATGACCAGAAATTTTTACCTCTTCATTATTACAGTGATGACTCTTGATCTGCATCTCTTTCGTTAGCTGTTAGGCTTACTCATGTAGTAGGAATCATGTATACATTATGCTTATATAATCTAATAACGTTCCATCTTTATATCGTTATGAATATAACTACAATCAGCCACAGGTGATAATTGATTACTTATTTTTCCATTTACATCACAATCAAAACTGGAATGATCAGCCTTGTCATTTTTATGGTTATGTAAAATATTATCATTAGTATGATTAGTTAGAATAGTATTTAGAAATACAGCTGTATTAGTACTGACCGATATTTGGGGTTGAATGCTCTTTTTAATGCGGGTAAATGACGGTAATTAGGCATAGAAAATAGGAGTCCGTTACTATTTAATTATATTTGCCGATTAAAGCATACTGATTATAATCATTGCAGTAACTGGCTGTATCGTTTCTCTTGCATTTTATGTTGTTACCGTTCTCGTATTAGTACTACAGCCGTAGATAGATATTGTGTCATAATGCGCCAAGTTCTCATGCCAACATAGCGAAAGATTCGATGCAAACACCGTTGACCCTGTGGACACAGGAGCTGGATACATTACACGCCCGTTTAGCTCCCCTGTTCAAACGCTCCGAACCCCGACAGCGCAGTCTGGCCTACCTTAAGGGACTCCTCAGCAACGTCGAACGCAAGAACGGCTGGCAACTGGCTGAGTGGATGGGCGAAGCCACGCCTGACGGGGTACAGCATCTGCTTGAACGTGCCTTGTGGGATGCCGACGCGGCCCGCGATATCTTGTGTGACTACGTTGTCGGCCACCTGAGGGATGACAACAGCGTGCTGATTGTCGATGAGACCGGATTCATCAAGAAAGGGCAGTACTCCGCCGGCGTACAGCGCCAGTACAGCGGCACCGCCGGACGGGTGGAGAACAGCCAGATTGGCGTCTTCCTGTGCTATGCCGGCGGTGGGGGCAGTGCCTTCATTGACCGGGAGTTATATCTGCCCCGTCAGTGGGTTGATGACCCGCCACGGCGTGAGGCGGCGGGTATCCCCACGGAAGTGAAGTTTGCCACGAAACCCCAGCTGGCCCGCCGGATGCTTGAGCGGGCACTGGATGCCGGCGTCCCCTGTGGCTGGGTCGCGGGCGACAGTGTCTATGGCGGTGACCGCCGCCTGCGGGTCTGGCTGGAGTCGCGCCAACAGCCCTTTGTACTGGGCGTCGCCCGGAATGAGCCGCTGTGGTGGAAGGGACCGGTGTTCATGAGTGCGCAGGCCATCGCCAAATCGCTGACGCCCCGAGCCTGGAAGTGCCGGTCTGCGGGAACCGGCGCCAAAGGCGAACGTCGATACGACTGGGCGTTTACCCCGCTGTGGCGCCTGCAATTAACGCGGGAAGAACGGCGTTTCGGTCACTACCTGCTCGTGCGTCGCAGCCGTGATGAGAAACAGGAATTAGCCTACTACGTGGTGTATGCCCCACGAAAGAAGGCGAAGCTCAAGACGCTGGCGCAGGTGGCGGGCCGGCGTTGGGAGATAGAGACGGGTTTCGAAGCCACCAAGGGGGAGTGCGGTCTGGCGCAATACGAAGTGCGGCGCTGGCAGGGCTGGTATCGCCACATCACGCTGTCCTTGTTAGCCCACGCGGTGCTGGTAGCCTTGCGGGTGCAGGAGAAAAAAAACGGTGCCGGGGCTGATTGCGTTGAGCGTCCCGGAGTTGCGCAGGCTACTATCACGACTGATGTGGAAAACCCAAGATGTCGTTGAACACATTCTGCATTGGTCTCTCTGGAGGCGGAGGCACCAGTACCGTGCTCAGCAGTGTCACTACCGTCGCAGAGGGGGGAGCCCACCCTCAGGATAAGTACGGCTGTAGTACTAGTACTACAGCCGTAGATACCAGAAAGTTGCATTTTCCTTGATGGTCACCACTCTGAGAAACCGCATGAATTAAGCTTTTCTATGAGTGTCTTTTCTGTTGAAAAAAGTAAGTACGGCTGTAGTACTAGTACCCATAATGGTGCTTTTCTGGGAGATAATATCAGTAGCAGCAGATTAATCAGTAGCTTAGTGCTTTAACCTTATCTGAGGTTAACCGACAAATACTATAGAAAACATTGCCTGTTAAATTTTACATTCTTGCTGGAATTGTAGATAAGTGTCATCTTTGTATTTTACATTATATTTTGACTGAAAATTATCCTACAGAGTCTGAATAGATAATAAATCGGGATCACTGTTCCACTACCAGGCTAAACTCAAAAAAAACGTGTTCTGATAGTGTATAAATATGTCATAGCGCTGTGTTTATTATCCTAAACTTTTTTACTAATTTTGTATTGTATTGAAATATGAAGAAAAAACGTCCTATTTTACAAGATGTGGCTGATCTTGTTGGTGTTACAAAAATGACAGTAAGTCGTTTCTTGCGTAACCCCGATCAAGTTTCTGAGCAATTGCGAAAGAAAATAGCTGATGCTTTGGATGAATTAGGTTATATCCCGAACCGAGTTCCGGATATTCTTTCTAATTCTACTAGTCATGCTATCGGTGTTTTATTGCCTTCTTTGACTAACCAGGTTTTTGCGGAAGTTATTCGTGGTATCGAATATGTGACAGATCGTAATGGTTATCAAACTATGCTGGCTCATTATGGTTACCATTCAGAGAAGGAAGAGGAACGTTTAATTTCCCTGCTTTCCTACAATATTGATGGCTTGATTCTTTCTGAACGTACTCACACACCGCGCACTTTGAAGATGCTGGAAACGGCCGGGATCCCTGTCGTTGAGCTGATGGACTGTGTTTCTCCCTGTATCGACACGGCAGTCGGTATTGATAATTTTGAAGCAGCCCGACAGATGACTGCGGCAATGATTGAGCGTGGTTGCCAGCGGGTGATTTATCTTGGAGCAAGGCAGGATGAAAGGACCATTATTCGCCTGGAAGGTTATGAGGCTGCAATGAAAAGCGTAGGTTTAAAGCCAGGTAAGGTAATGACACCTGACAGCTCTTCTTACACCTTAGGGGGGAAACTACTGAATGAAGCACGAACAAAGTATCCTGATGTGGATGGTCTGTTTTGTACCAATGATGACCTCGCTATCGGAGCAATTTTTGAGTGTCAACGTCAGGGGATAGCTGTACCGCATGATATTGCGATAGCGGGTTTTCATGGTCACGATGTTGGTCGGGTGATGACACCAAAACTTGCCAGTGTGTTGACACCTCGTGACTTAATGGGACGGAAGGCTGCTGGATTATTGATGGCACGGCTGAAAGGTGAACATTTACCACAGAAAATGATCGATATCGGTTTTCAGTTATCCTTAGGAGAAAGTATTTAATCGGTCAACTGGATTCACATTCTTTGAGCTCATTTGTGATAAATATCTCATTTCCATTTCTTGAATATTCCGTATTGTTGCGAAGTTTACTTCTACTTCTGATAATGTTACCGATAACAGTTACCGGTAACATTTTGTGGGTGAAATATCTGCGCTAAGGAATTTATATGAGAGATACCCAGCATTCGAATCATGTTTTTGTGCTTATGGGGGTATCAGGCAGTGGTAAATCTGCTGTTGCCAATGCTGTGGCTTATAAACTGGACTCCGCTTTTTTGGATGGTGATTTCTTACACCCAAGATCTAACATTAATAAGATGGCTAAAGGCTATGCACTGAATGATGAAGATCGTAAGCCCTGGTTGAAATCACTAAATGATGCAGTTTTTGCCATGCAACGCACAAATCCAGTTTCCCTGATTGTTTGTTCTGCTTTAAAAAAGCATTACCGGGATATGTTGCGTGATAATAATAAGAATCTGTCATTTCTTTATATGAGAGGTGACTTTGATTTAATTGAAAGTCGGTTGAAAGCACGTAAAGATCATTTCTTTAAACCTCAAATGTTGGTGTCTCAATTTGAGGCATTAGAAGAACCGGGTAGAGATGAAAAGGATGTTTATCTGATTGATATTAGTTCGTCTCTTGATGAAGTGATTAATCACTCAATAAGAATAATTAACAGTGTCATTTCAGGGGAAAAATAATGAGTACTTTAACCTTAGTGCTGACAGCAGTTGGCTCTGTTCTTTTACTGCTGTTTCTGGTGATGAAGGCCAGAATACATGCTTTTGTTGCGTTAATACTGGTATCTATGGGCGCGGGTGTTTTTTCTGGTATGCCATTGGATAAAATTACCGAAACAATGCAAGAAGGAATGGGCGGAACATTAGGCTTTCTGGCGATTGTTGTTGCACTGGGAGCGATGTTTGGTAAGGTTCTGCATGAAACAGGTGCTCTGGATCAGATTGCGATTAAATTACTAAATAGTTTTGGTGAAAGCCGTGCGCATTATTCATTGGGGATCGCGGGTCTGGTTTGTGCTTTACCGCTGTTTTTTGATGTAGCGATTGTTTTATTGATTGGTGTGGCGTTTGCAGTCGCGCGTCGTACTGGTGGTAACGTAGTGAAACTGGTTATTCCTTTGTTTGCTGGTGTTGCGGCAGCCGCAGCGTTTCTGTTACCCGGTCCAGTTCCGATGTTGTTGGCTTCACAGATGAATGCTGATTTTGGCTGGATGATCCTGATTGGTATCAGTGCAGTGATTCCGGGGATGTTACTGGCTGGTCCAATCTTTGGTAGTTTCGTCAGTAAATATGTCACCTTGGATTTACCCGCTGATATAAGTGAACCCAGTCTTGGTCAAGGTAAAATGCCATCTTTTGGTTTGAGCTTGTCGCTGGTTTTGCTCCCTTTGGCTTTGGTTGGTCTAAAAGCTGTTGGTGAGAGTTTTGTTGAACAAGGCTCTGAATTGTATTTGTGGCTTGAATTCATCGGTCACCCATTCTCTGCGATTTTGGTTGCTTGTCTGGTTGCCATTTATGGTCTGGCAATTCGTCGTGGGATGAGTAAAGAAAAAGTGATGGATATTTGCTCTTCGGCTATTCAACCTGCTGGAATTATTTTGTTGGTTACCGGGGCCGGTGGTGTATTCAAACAAGTGTTGGTGGATTCTGGGGTTGGTCCTGCGTTGGGGAATGCATTGATTGGCGCGGGTCTGCCAATTGCATTAGCGTGTTTTATCCTTGCTGGTACAGTGCGTGTTATTCAAGGGTCTGCGACCGTTGCTTGCCTGACAACCGTTGGTTTGATTCTGCCGGTTGTTGATGTATTGGAATATTCTGGGGCCCAACTTGCTGCCCTTTCAATCTGTATTGCTGGGGGGTCTCTGGTATTGAGCCATGTTAATGATTCCGGTTTCTGGTTGTTCGGTAAATTTACTGGAGCGACAGAATCTCAAACACTGAAAACCTGGTCAATTATGGAAACTATTCTTGGAATAACGGGAGCGGCGGTTGGGATGGTTTTCTTTGCCATGATGTAATGTCCTTTCTGGGTTTTTAAAGTGCTGTTACAAGATGAGAAGATGAAGCTCTTAAGAGCTAAAACGTAAAGTACTTTTTTGGGATGTTAAATTAATGCCGTTTTCTATGAAAACGGCTATATAAGCCATATAAGTTAGTTATGTAAGGATATTGATGAAACTAGAATAAGCTCCTTACTAATGGATAACGATTGCACCAGCGATCTTTATAGCTAAGAGAAGGTCTGCCAATAGAATAACGCATAGTTTTTTGATGTTGCTGGCAGAGGTCTGAAGCGTTATGAATATTTAACCACATTAAAATACTGCCAACACTGAGATTGGCATGTTCAGGATCGAGCCCGCCGTCTACTGCGTCAAATGAAATCCACTGGGGACTGTCTGCTTTTATGACGAGATCGTAGGCTACCGGGGCACCATTGATAGTTAAAACGTTCCCGTACAGATGTTGTTTGAGCTCGGTATATAATTCAATTAATTTTTCTTTCTCTTCTTCATTATGTGTTTTATATGTCCAGCGTTTTTCGTACAGTGTAGTGTAAATATCGACGAACTCTTGACAGGTAAAATCGTTAATTTGATGTATTTCCCCGCCAGAACGCTTAAATTTGTTAATTTCATTACTTCGGTTTCTTCTTGTTTTATAAGAAAAATTCTCTTTAGCAAGACAGACTGTTCGTTTGTTTAACCGACCATAACAAACGTTGATAAAATTTTCTTTGTGCAGGAGCGAGATGGCTTTAGATTTCCCTGGGATTAGGGTTTTTAGATGTTTGGCGATAGGAAAGATAATTTCATCGTAAGAGAAGAAATGGTAATTTTTTTGATGACTTGCTGCCAGATGATGATCCAGATTATTGACAAAGTGCTGGTTTTTTATCCGGCATTTTGTTTTAATTAAGTTCCGTTCACTCAACGGAGCTTGCCACCATGTTAAGACCCCCCCCTCTCCAGACTTTCCCGCCAGAAACGCTCTCGCTTGACGAGCTGGTCCCTAAAAATCATTTGGTCCGTCAAGTCGATGCTGCCATTGATTTCGAATTTATCCGCGAATTAGTCGCCCCGTTGTATTGCCACAATAATGGCCGTCCTGCTATCGATCCGGTCATGCTGATTAAAATGATGTTACTCGGCTACTTGTTTGGCGTCCCCAGTGAACGCCGTCTGGTTCAGGAAATTCAGGTTAATGTGGCTTACCGCTGGTTTCTGCGCCTCGGACTGACAGAGAAGGTCCCTGATGCCTCAACCCTGAGTCAGAACCGCCGCCGCCGTTTCAATCATACCGCGGTCTTCCAGCAGATTTTTGACCACATTGTTGAACAGGCGATGGCCAAAGGATTCGTGGGCGGACGCGTACTCTATACCGACAGCACCCACCTGAAAGCCAGTGCCAATCCGCATAAATCGGAGAATGTCATGCGGCCGGTTCCCCCCGGCGCCTATTTTGATGCACTGGATAAAGCCGTCACTGAAGACCGGGCGGCAGCCGGAAAAAAAGCCTGAAGCCAGCCCTAAAGGAACGGCAGAGAAAGACGAAGGTCAGTACCACTGATCCGGAAAGCGGGTTTATGCACCGGACCAACAAACCCAGGGGGTTCTTTTACCTTGACCACCGTACCGTGGATGGGCAAGTCGGTATTATCACCGATACCTACGCCACACCGGGTAATGTCCACGATAGCCAGCCTTTTATCAAGCGCTTGACGCGTCAGTTAGAGCGTTTTGCCCTCAATCCCCTCGCGGTTGGGTTGGATGCGGGCTATTTTACGGCCCCGGTTTGTTACTTAACGGAACAGTTAGGTGTCATGCCGATAATCGGTTACCGCCGTCCGAATAAGGGGTCGAACGTCTTCCAGAAAAAACATTTTACCTATGACAAGCAGGAGGACTGCTATGTGTGCCCTCAGGGCGAAAAGTTGATTTATAAAACAACCAGCCGAGAGGGATACCGGCATTATCAGGCCGCGGCGAATATCTGCCAGTATTGCCCGAAACGCGCGTCCTGTACGCAGGCCAAAGGGGGCAAAAAGATAACCCGTCATGTCTGGGAGGACAGTAAAGAGCAGGCCAGGGAAAACCGGCTAACGGAGTGGGGTAAAAAAACCTACAAGCGGCGAAAGGAGACGATAGAGCGTAGTTTTGCAGATGCGAAGCAACATCACGGGCACCGCTATGCCCGTTTCCGTGGGTTGCAAAAAGTGCAAATACAGTGTCTTTTGGCAGCCACAGCCCAAAATATCAAGAAGATAGCCTTGCTGGTCGCAATGCTTTGTTGTTTTTATCTCTGGAGAGCGAGCATTTCATTGCAGGAGAAGCGAAAATAACGCCTTGTCGGGCGATTAAATTGGCTTAATGAGGAAAGAGGAAAATGGATGGCATTATGATTCACAATGAAAGGAACAAATCCCGTTATTTTCAACGAGGTTTGTCAGCGGTCTGTGATCTTTGCATGTAAAGTATGCACCTTCGATAACGTTTTCTGTTTTTGGGTTTTCTTTAACGTAAAAGATAAAATTATTCCCAAATTTTTTGTTTAAAAAACTTACAATATTGGGGTGAGTAGATATTCCACCGCCATAAAGAGAATAGGCCTGTTGGTAACGTTCAAAACTACATTCTTTCCAGCCGGAAATGAATCTTCTTATAGAACCTTTAGGATATTTTTTTGAAAAAATCATATTTTAAATACTCTTTTTAACGCTATGTGTTACAGATGGCATAAACTTATTTTTAATTGCATTAAATGTAGTGAAAAAGATGATTGGTTTTTAACTAAATTGATACCTTATGAACTTGTTCATATTATAGTTCATAACTCTAAGATTTTGTTGCACTAAATGCAATACTGGTATTTAGTACGATTCCCAATGAAGCTTCATTGTTGCTTATTGATCGAGAATATTTATTAATTGCTGATATAAAGCTTCAGCACTGCGTTCATAGCCTATAGCTGAAAGGTGAACATAATCTGGGCGCGCAAGATCTTGCTGCGCCCAGCTTCTAATTGAACACTCTCCACCCATATATTTACGCCAATTCCAGAATAGTGTGTGCTGCTCTTGCGCGACTTCTTGCTGAATACGGATGACGTCATTCAACATTGCTGGTTGTTGTGATGTACAACTTGCTGCTTGACTGTTTTTTAAGGAATCACCTGGCCCGATAATAAGGATAACTGCTTGTGGTAAATGATGACGAATTTGTTTTACCTTGGTTTCCAGTTGCTGGTGATAACTTGATAAGTCTAGAGAATCATTAAATGCTTCATTGGTGCCATAAGCGAGGATCACCATATCGGGGTACATTTGCGCTAATGTATTAATCCATTGTGGCTGCCACTTATCGATCATATTAATGGTTGCACCATTAATACCTAAAGCGGACAACATAACACCTGGTTGTTTACGTTTGATAAACCAGCCACCTAATTCTAACTGATTATTTTGTATCGCCATAATATTAACCGGGAATGTGACTGATTCTTCTGTGGAAAATTGCCATTGACCGTGAGTTGCCGGTAATTTAAGTATTCTCTTGATTGCAGACTGAACCAGAATTTGAGAATCGCCCGTTGCCTGGTATAACGTTTTAAGTTGATAGCGATTACGAGATGGTGAAAACAGTTCTAAAGTTAATTGACTCGTTTGGCTATCGGGCTCTGCAATTGCACCACCGAGCGGGAAATCAGGTTGATTATCTTTGCGACTGGTCGTTAGTTCCCATTGCTGTTTATTGCCCGTCATGCTGATTATCGCATTACGTTGGCCGGGCACATTTATTGGGCTGATAAAGCCAATACCTGCATCACCAAAACGTTGTTGTAATAGAGAACGGAGTTTGCCGGTAAAAAAGTCTGCGGCAGTGTGGGAATCACCTATCTGAACAAAATGCAGTTGATTATGGCGGCTGTTGTGAAGTTTATCTGCCAGTAAGGTGAGATTAGGTTCACCAAAGTCTGTTAACTGTTGGTTTGCTTTTGCCGGCTGTTGTGTTGGCAATGGCTCTGGTTTTTGTTTATGGCATGATATCAGACTTAAAGAGAGCATGATGACCAGACCAAGCCCGATAGAATGATATCGCCGGCGGAGTTGTTTAAGTCTTTCCATTTTGTTTGGCTGGTTCCTGAATAAATTCAATCAATGAGAATATATTGTCCGAGATAGTTTGCTGGCCTTTCAAGCTAAAATGTATACCATCGCCGCTTCTGAGTTTAATTTTGTTACTATTGTCGCCAATATAAGCAGAATAATCATCCGTATGGTATTTAAAAATATCGTTAACAGAAACGTAGATTTCCCCGGCTTTCGCTACTTCTGATTGATACAGTGATCTTAGATATTCCATATTAGCAGAGAGTTTTTTCTGTCGCATATTGGGAGGGCCAATCCAGATAACATCAGCGCCGTGGTTACGTGTTTCGGTAAGGATCATGTCGATACGTTGGCGATAGAGGCTTTCCCAATCAGGACTTGCGAATTTCAGGTAGGTGCTTCCATGTTGTGGTGGCATATCCCAGGGGTCATTTGGCCCCAGGAAGATAACGACCAGCTTGATATCGTGGTTAGCTTCCAGTGCCTTATTGATAGTTTCCGGCCAGTTAAAAAAACCGGGGTAAGCAAGCCCGGTACTTTGTTTGCTGAGATTAATACTTGAAATACCGTAATCCTGATAGAGCCGACGTTTCAGATGGGGAGCAATGCCCTGCATCATTGAGTCTCCGGCAAAAAGCACTTTATCCTTGGCTGTCAGCGTCACATTGGTTTTGGTGATAACTATACTGGAATGAACATTATTGCTTGAATTGTGGAGCACCGATGAACCGACAGAATTAGTATGAGGGGATTTTTGTAATAATTCAGGGAAAGTTGCCGGAAGATTTGCCATAGGAGAGGTATAACCACCCAGGAGTCTCAGCCCGATCTGAAAACCTGCGGGAAGGGTGATATTCGTTTCCAGGGGAGTTGGCTGATAATTGTCACTGCTATTGCCGGTAATATGTAAGATGAACGCTTCTCCCGCAGCGAGTAGGCCTTGTTCCAGATTATCCCCTAAATCCCAGAGTGAATTACCTTGTAAGGCTGCCCACAGGCTTTGCTGGTGGTATTTCTGTTGCCAGAATCTATCCAGTGAACGATGATTCAGCCAGATTAACAGCAGACTGGTTAATACCACGATAAAAATGACTTGTCCGGCAGTTTTTAAATTGGATTTGAATTCAGAAATTAGCATAGATGAATCCTGGCATTCCTTGTGGTGAAAGCATAAATACTAAAGTCAGAATAATCGCTAATGGTATTGGGTAGTATCTCCATGAAATCTGAGAATGAATTTTCCCAACGGCTATTTTTAGATTAATCAGCCGCGGATAAATAATAAAGAGTCCCCAGAACATCAGTAACAACCCACCGTTGGCTATTATCGAGTGAAATAAATCTGTTGATATCAATTGATTTAATAATATCATTGCATCATCCAGAGTAGGGCAACGGAAGAAAACCCATGCCAGACAGACAAAGTGGAAGGTGATCACTCTGGATAAAAATGAGGTTACTGGATTTTTGGGCGTATTTTCGTTTTTTTTGTTTTTTGAGAAAAATAACTGATATTTAACATTGAGGATGATTAATCCTAACCCATGAATAGCTCCCCAGATAATGAAGTTAATTCCGGCACCATGCCATAAACCGGAGATAACCATAGCGGCAAACAAATTAAGATTTTTACGTACAAATCCCTGCTTATTACCGCCAAAAGAAATATAGACATAATCACGGATAAATTCAGATAAACTGATATGCCAACGGCGCCAGAAAGCTTGTAAGTTTTCCGCCAGATAAGGGGCATTAAAGTTTTCAGATACCCTGAATCCGAGGAGTAGCGCTAATCCGGTAACAAGATTGGTATAGCCGGAAAAATTAAAATAGATATGCCAGGCATAGGCATAAATACCAACCAGGATTTGCCCGGCATTGTAGCTGGCAGGGTCATCAAAAATTGGGTTTACATAATTTTCGGATAGATAAGAGCTGAACAGGAATAGTTTGGTTATTGCCAATGCAATCAGCAATATTGCTCTTGATGGTTCAATGATCACTCTTGATGAAATCTGGATTTGAGGTAAGAAATCTTTAGCCCGGTTTATTGGTCCGGCAACAATACTGGGAAAAAAGCAGAGGTATAAAACGGTATCAGGGAATGATGCCTGGGGCATTTCTTTTCTTGTGACAGAAATGACATAGCTGACGGAATGAAATGCATAGAAAGATAAACCTAAAGGCAGGAGTAATGTCAGTATGGGTAGATCTATGGATAAACCAAATTTGGCAAACGCTTGTTGCAGGCTTTCCTGAAAGAAAGAGTAATATTTGAATGCAGTGAAGCATCCCAGAATACCTATCGTCAGAATGGTAAATGTGATGCGGTCAGATAGAAATCTGCCAGTTATGTTTGTTAAAAGATAGATAAATAGCGTATAGCCAAATAAGATGCCGGCGAAAAGTGGATTAAAAGAAAAGACAAACAGATAACTTGCGATTATCAACAAGTAGTTTTGTACTTTCGCGCTTTTTTGTAGCATCCAATACAAGAGAAAGAGGGCAACAAAGGACCCAAGAAACTCAAAAGAAAAGAAATTCATACTAAACTCTGGCTAATCATTTTGTTGCAATACAAGGGTAATAATGAGCGATATTATAATATTTAATCTGAATATTCTATCAATGAGAAAGATATGCTGGTGAACGTAAAAAATCATCCGCTTCATGCCTTTGTTATGAAACGGATAATTTTGGTTTCTGGGGCTATATATGTGGGGTCATACTTATTTAGCACCTTCGGTATGGTCGTTTTTAGCGAACTCTTGTGCTTGGGTAATAAGCCCTTTGTTGTTGTTAAACACTTTATGCAGGTAACTGTTGTAAGTAGAACCTAATTGTGAATATCCTTCAAGATTATCAATCAGTTTGCTGGTATTCAGCGATTCCTGGCTGTTCCTCTGTTTAGCGCGTGAAACACGTAATGATTCATAAGCGTTATGGGTATTCATATTTCTCATATAGGCTTCGACAGAATCATTGATAGTCGGATAGGCGGAATAACCTTTTATCTTACCTTGGGTCTTCTTACAGCTGTTACCGCAACGCATACCAAACAAGTTGTTATTTTGTTGTGCAAGTTTAGACGTTCCCCAACCAGATTCTGTTGCAGCCTGAGTTGCGACAAAATGGGTTGGGATGATGTCAACACGGCTCAGTAGCTTGTTCCAGTTAACTTTTTTAGGCGAGCTGCTACAGCTCACGTTGTAATTTTTGCAAATACGTTGCAGGAGCCTGATATCCTGAGTGGACCAACGTTTGGCTTTCTGGTGTTCCAGTAACCATTTCCGTTCCTGCATAATTCGTTGATTGTGTTTATCAATTACAGGGACAACTACATTTAAAAACGCTTTCTTACGTGGGATGCCCGAAGGGTATTTTCGCAAATCTGGCAAATTGCTTTGTGTGCCATTGTGAGAATACTCCATGCTTTTAGCGGTGCTGGTTGATGCGTGACTAAAAGCGGAAAACAATAGTGAAATAAAGAAAGCGAAGATGGCAGTTGTCCTCGTCGTTTGAGAGGGCATTGCTTTTCCTCGTTTGCTCTGAATAAAAAACAATCTGATGCTAGCAAAATAAATCCAGCATAGCTAGAGTTTTTAGTAATTCATAAATATATTTTCTGTAATGAAAGTTGTTATTTTGCTAATTTATTCTATAGTTTTTTATTAATTTATAGATAGTTATCTGTCATTTTTGTACAAAATGTTGTTTTCCTAGGCTGGGATATTCATCAGGTATAATAATGATTGTTTTGTTCATTTCATGCCTGAGAGGTTTTTTCTAAAAGAAAAATGATCTGTAAACCAGCGGGTAGAGTATCCAAAATTATTGAGCTCAGTTCGATCCCATTTATTTATAGTACTGCCAATCGTAAAAACACCGCAGCGAGTAATAAACTAATTGATATTAATATTGCTGCTATAAGAATAAGTATCATTTTCATAAGAAGGTAACCTGTTACCGATATGGCTTTTTCTCTGTGAGTTAAAATTGAGCTGTATCTGTCAGACTTGAGTTGATTTTATAATATATTCATTATCATTGGCGCGGTGCAGGATATTCGATATGGTTCTAAATGTTAAGTTAAAATAAGTAACAATGTGTTACAATTTTCTATTTTGGATAGATATTATAAGAACACAATAATACAGGTATGTATAAGAATAAGAGTTTTTTAATGATTTGTTTTTTTGGAATATAAGTATTTTTTCATTTATTTTTATATTAATAGTATTTTTTGAATGTAATTCATATTTTACTTTTGATTGAATAAGTTATGTTTGTTATATTTTCCCATTGGGTATAAATATATTTTTATCTAATAATTGGTTCTTTATCTCTTTGGGTTTTTTTTTTATGTTATTGATTTTTAATTTGTTATTTTATTTGTCAATATGTTGAATTGAATATTTTTTTATGTTTTTTTATTGTTTTTTATATTATTACATGCCTGATTGTTATCTGTTTTATATATTTTAGTGTCATGGTTTTTATGGTTTCGTTTATATTTTTGATGAAAATTAAAGATATATTTTTTGTGTTATTTTTTTGCGTTGTTGATAATTAATAATATATTTTCCCCTGTTTTTAATATAATCGTACCATTTTATGAGGAAATTAAGCGAGTATGCGTGATTATTTAATGTTAGGATTATCATTATCTTACATAAGTTTCGAGTGAGTTGTAAATGTAAATGGATTTTTTTGCAGAAACACTTTGTTACACATTGTTACTTATTGAAACATAAATTTTTGATTAGGCCGAGAGAGATAGAGGACATTTCCCTTGCCTCCTGATTAATTATATTCAAAGTTCAGAACAGAAGTTGCTTTCAATTCCCCTGCTATGATGTTTTGGGGATCATAAACGTAGTAATAAGCATTAAAATTGATTGTAAAGTGTTGATCGATAACGTTGCCGGCCTTTTCGCTGAATAGCTCTGTTGCTCCGCGAGAGGAAGATTGCGAAGCGCTGAAAATTATGGGTGTTGAATTACCTTGTTGAGAGACACGGATACCAACGCCTTTAGCGGCACCTGCTTTGTTATCAATTAACGTTTGGTTGTCGTTTGGCAGTAAATTATTACTGCTTAGGTAGGCTTTAACTGAACGTGAAGTTTTACCGTTTTTGAGATAATAGCATGCAAAATTGAGTGTAAAAGGTGTTTCTCCTCTATTTGTTCCGTTAAGCAGTGTAGCGCGGTTAACTTTTGGCAGATTCACTGTTAACCCCGCATTTGAGAAGTTACAAGTTGTCTCTTTACGATCAAAAGTCATCGTGATCGGTTGGTAATAGATATCTTCAGAATGGGTTGGCCACACCCAGGTGAGAATAAAAGTCAGGAAATCTGTAGCAAAACGAACAATGGCGTCAAGGATCCCTAGATTAGTGGTGTCCATCGCAATAACAGCTGTTTTTAATGTTGCATTATTGCCGGAAAAGACGTGAATGTTATTACCTCCTGGCCTGCCGTTTAGTAGCTTAACATTAAGCGTAAATTCGGCCTGTAATTTGCTGGCCGGATATGTTGTATTCGTGTTTCCCAGACTAATAGTGCCGCTGGGAGAAAGATTTGTGATAGCCACTTCTACATAATCTTTACCACCATTGAACCCCAAAACAACCTTGTTTCTGGTAAAAGGAGAGCCATTAGCAACAGAGTTTTGTTTCCACAATGCGTTTCTGGTGCATGTAAAATAGCCGGAATACCGGGTCCTCAATAGCCAAGTTTCATTACTGTTCAGATAGAGATTATCTGTCATATTAATTGGGATTGCCGGTGCGGTTATCGCATGATTGGGTTTACAGTCTGCATAAGCGATACTGCTGCCACCCAGAGTGATTAAAGCCGCCAGATACAATAGCTTAAGTTTCATTATTTTCTCCCTTAACGGCAAATATTGGCGGTTGAGTCCATTTCAGGCTGTGGATCGTTTATGATGCAGCTCTTTTCGCCTGATTGACCGATACGGATATAAATTTGCTGTGGTAATTTCTCTACTCGCAGGAAAACCATACTGCCCTGACCAATATATCCCAGGCTGTGATCTTCTGAATCGACAATTTCAGTACCAAAAGGCAGAGGTTTACCATTGGCTTGAGTGGCGTAGAAAATAAAAATTTTTCGCTGGTCTGTTTTAAATCCAAGATGGGTAATGGCACCGGAATAGGGCGCAACGTCTCTGATGTTACCGATAAGTTCAGCCGCCCCTTCCGGCACTTCACTGGTATCCAGCATGATGGCGTTTTTACGGTAAGGAGAAAGATAAGGTATCAGCAATTTACCGCTGTTATTGGTTACCATGCTTTTATCTCCATTCACAGAAGCGTTAACTGTGCCTGGTGCGTCAATGATTGCAAAGGTTTCCCCTACTTGGTTAGCGGCCAGAATTCCGCCCCGATAAGCGACTAAACTGCCTGTTGCTCCCATCCCCATTTGGCGATAACTCTTGGATTGGCTATAAGAGCTATTCAGTGTGGAAACGGATGTTTTATAGGTCAGATTTGCACTGGTTGTTGTGGAACCACTTTTCTGATCTGAAATATTGAAGTGGTAATTCAGGCGGTTGTTCTGGCCTGCGCTGCCACTCAATCCCAGATCACTGTTGTTGTAATGCTTGTCATTGATTGAGACATTACTCGTCAGATAGGCTGGGGAGTCAAACAGCTCAAAAGGAATAGATAGTGTCAGATAATAGCGCTGCTCCTCTTTATTTTCTGTTTCATTGATATTGTATCGGACACGGTTTGCCGTCAGGGTATAATTGATTTTACCCAGACTGTTGGAATACCCCATTTGATACTCTCTGTTTTTGTTCTTTGTTCCCCAATAATCACGGAATGTCCCTGAAAGAAAAAGTGACCCCGCACCGTTACCAAGACTCTGGTTCAAATTGATATTGAAGGTGTTTTTCTGGTGAGAATAGTATTGTCGGTTATATCCGTTGCTCATCCAGTCATGTAGATTAATGGCATCAAGCAGGTTCAGGTAGTTTTTAGTTGAATAGCGATAAGCCGCCAGAGAGAAGTTCGTTCCTGTTTGTGGAATATAGCGGCTATAAGACATTTTGTAGCTCTGGCCTTTCATCGTTGGGCTATTATCAAACTTGGCACTGGATCGTGAAATATCAAGTGAGATAGCGCCAATTGGTAGGTTAAAACCACTGCCTAACAGTAATGAGTAATAATCTTTACTGATGTTGGTGCCGGTATAACCCGTTAGGACATTATTAAAGCCATATTGATAGCTGGCTTGGAAAAAGTTTGGTTTATAACGACTATTGGCAATTTGTGTTTTGCCGGCACTGATATCGTATTTGCCAAGACCTTCTTTCATCATATTAGGAACAGATGAAAAGGGAACGGTAAAGCTGTTGGTACGCCCTGTCGCTTCTGTGACTTCGACAAATAAATCTCCACCCGAACCTGTTGGTAAAATAGTATCAATGGCAAAGGGGCCTGGTGGTACATTGCCCTGATAAATAACAACATTATTCTGAGAGATTTTCACCAGAGCGTTAGTTTGCGCAACTCCTCGGACGATAGGGGAAAACCCTTGCCAGGCATCGGGGTACATGCGCATATCTGTTTTCAGGTTGATACCCCGGAAACGGAAAGAATCGAACAGATCACTTGATGTATAGCTATCACCAATGCGAAGTTCTGCATTAATTGATGAAATGCCCCGTTGCAGATAACGGGTATTATTACTCCATTTATTGCCACTTGAACGTGTATAGTAATAAGAGGATTGATCACGTAATTGCCAGCCAAACAGGTTCAAACCGCTATTAAGTGACACGTAAGCATTATCTTCATTCTCATAGTTACTGTTCTGTTTATTCCTGTTTTGAGTATGGTAATAGTTAGCATTATAGGAAAGCATAACGCCTGGAATTCCTCTGTCCCAGAAGGCAGGATCGATATAGCCTTTCAGTTCATTTTTAATATAAGCTTGAGGAACGACCAGATGCAGGCTGAGTTTAGGAACATCAAGATTAGCGGTTCCCTCATGTATTACTTTAGTAAGAAGAATTTCACCTTTGGATGAGTTTGATTCTGGTAATTGACTTGTATCAATTTTTATCCCCAACCTTGGCAGATCTTCACTTAATAAGTAGATATCTTTGCCATCGTTCTGGATATTAATATCAAATCGCCCTTTCCAGTCATTATTTAGGTATATATCAATACCGTAGTGGCCGGCGGGTAGTTCTGAAGCAGAAGAAAATCGGGATAAATCCGCTTTTGCAGATTCGCCGGCCAGAAAATCAGTATTAAATGTTGCGGCATAACATAAGCAATCTGTATACAGGATAGTGGTGATTATCAGAGTTAACGGACTAACTTTTTTTCGTATCATGTTCTATGCTATGCCAGTAATATCACTGTTGAAGTGGTAAAGTTAATTTATTTATAGCACCAAAATCATCAACAATAGCCAGAGTTAATTTGTCTCCCGCTTTTACTTTTTCATTGGTACTGAATGAATGAGAAGAGAACGGTTTGATGATGGTTCCTTCATTTAATAAGTTAGGTTGCGCATTGGAAGATTTAAGACCGACGATATTCAGGATATAGGGTGATGAATTTTCCAATTTTAGTTGGTTGCCATCGCGTTTTAATGCAACATGCTGTTCTATCTGCTTAGGTGAAATAGAGAGCTTTTCGGGCCGGTAGAGAAATTTGATTCGGGTACGAATAGCAATTTGCATGACATTTTTATCGGCAATGTTTTCTGCAATGGGTGGAATATCCAGAACATTTAAATAAAATAGCGATTCACGATCAGTAGGTAGGTTGCTATTAGTGTGCTTTATTCTCAATTGCTGGCCGTTATTGCCATCAACTTTGACTACTGGGGGAGTGAGCAGAAAGGGGACTTTAGCTGTTTCTGGTGTTGAATTAGGATCGCCATCATCTATCCAGGATTGTACCAGAGAGGGTTGATCGCCTGTATTTAATAATTGAACAGATACCTCTTTATTACCGGCCGGATAAATAACCCGGGTTGTGTTAATAACGATGTTGGCCTGTGCAGATAAAGCTGTTACCGAGAATAATATAGCTAGAAATAATTTCTTCATAACGTTATTTTTGTCAAAGTAAATAAGCCTATTTGGATAAATAGGCTTTATTTGTTGTAGTAAATGATTATAAGTAAGCAACGTGATAAGTCACCGTTGTTATTACTTTACCGGGTTCCGCATCAGCAGTGCCTACTTTATAATATTTGGCATAGAAATCGACAACTTCAGGCGCTGGAGTAGAGCCTTTGATTCCTGTATCCAAAGCTTTATTCAGCATGATCGGGGTATTTTCTTCTGCATATTTAACAATAGCGATACCGACGTTTTTAGGTTTGCCACTTGCATTCAGTTCTTGGTTCATCAGGTACTTACCATCGTTAGCAATGGCATGTGCTGACGAGAAGTGGATTTTTAACATGGAGGTTGCTGGGTCGAAACCAACTGCATTGGATTGGCAGTTAGAAAATTCCAGTGAAAACGCTTTTTTACCAAAATCAATCAAGCCTTCCTTTTGTCCGGCTTGGGTGACTGAGATAGGCGCCAATACTATGGTCAGATTAGCTGAGGCGCCACCGTTAATAGTACAAGTGGCGTCAGTAACTGCACCTGAGAAATGTAATGTACCGCCGGCAGAATTATCAGCGGCAACAGCAGAACCGGTAAAAATAAGAACGGCGGCAGTGGATAACGCTAGTTTATTCATCTTTCCTCTCCAGGAGTAGGGACATCTTTAATTGATCTTATCAGGGGGTGAAGATAGGGGCCCTGAATCCCCTAATACATTAGAAAGATTTAAAAATAATGTCTGTATCTATCTATAGAATGAGTTTGATTTTATAAGTTTAAAATGAAAATCAATATATTATATGGTTGAAAATGATCTGGTAACTTAAGCCAGCTTGAATAAATTCAATTTTTTCTAATGTAAGTTCTTATTTTATCTGCTTAGATGAAGCTGATATTGTTTATACATGTTTATAACTTAGAAATATACATTATAGACAGGTTGGATTTATTTAAGAAGATATTTGCATTATCTAAGTTAAATTAAGAATAAACCTCTTTCTGCATCGTAAAGATAATAAAAATACTCTGTTTTTGAATATATTGTGGAATTAAAATCTATTTATCTAGGCATTTTTGAATTTTACTTCTTTTTGCATTTGTTTTGTTGGCTAATGTTTTTGTGATTTTTTTATTTATTTTTTAAATGTTGTTTAATATTAATTATTTTATATCAGCTGGTTATTGGTTTTTTATCTTTGTAAATATTTCAATACGGTTTTTTTATTCTGTGAAATAATGTCTTGTTAATGGGGGGTTCTTTGTTGACTGTGATTGGCATAGTTTTTTTATTATAGATGATGTTAATTTTATATTGTGATGTGACATTATGAGAATGATAAGTAATAATCAATTATAGTCAAATGGGATTATTATTTGAGAAATAGTAATCTAAGATTTTTTTCCTCTTTGTGAAGAGGAGCAGTCAGTAGAAATATAGGGGTCAATGACTCTCTTGCTGCTCTTTCGCTTTTTCTGCTAATTGTGGGAAATCAAGAACAGTCCAGTAGCGTTCTGGTACTGGAAGCTCTTTCATTTGGTGGCTGGGCCACAATTGTAATTCGGCCAATTCAGATAATATGTAGCCGGAATATTGTTGTGGCAAAGTAAGCCTGAGTGGATATTGCTGCTCTGACGGTACCATATTCGGTGTACGATCGCTGTGAGTATGATAATCACGTTGAAGAACCAAGCGCTTATCAGGCACACGACGTTTACTGTCCCACCAGATACCATCGATCTGTCCAAACATTTTCTGGGTTTCATCAGAGGAGAGGGCTTTTAGTTCATGCAGTGCAGGCGGTAGAATAGCTTGCATTGATAAGCGATATTGCTTCATTGACGGTACTTGTCCTGCCAATATCAATGAAAGGGAAAGACGCGCTCCCAGCAAATTAGAGTAGAGATCTTCAGGAGAAAACGCAGAGACTTTTTCAGAAAACCCCGGTACAGATTGGTAACCATACCATTGGGCAATTTCATGCCATGCGGCAAGTTCAAAAGCCAGTTTTACCGCCAGATAAGCACTTAGGGTATAACGTTGTTCTATCGCAGCTGGTGGTGTGAATTGATAAAACTGGATGCGGCGTGATGCCAATTCGTTGCCTAATTCTATTTGCCACTCTTCCCCAAGACGAGGCCAAATTTGACTGAATAGAAAAACTGCATTATCAGCCGTATCCCGCACATGGGAAATATCAATGAATCCACCTCTGCGAGTATATATTATCCCTACTTTTTCATTACTGATTCCTGTTAATGAAGCGACGGTGCCAAAAAAGCTATTGTTATAATGATGTTCGCCAAGATCATCGGCATCCAGCACATTAGCTATTTGATAAAAAGGGACTGGAATAGCCAATAATTGTGTTTTCAAATCATAACCAAAAGCACAGCAGGCTCTTAATCCGTCGGGAGAGCGGATTGGGTCAAGAGCAGGCCATGCACGGGTTGCTTCGGCGGTTGTTTCACTATTTAGATCAGGTTGTACTGGTACAATTGGTAAAAAAGTTCCCTGACATCCTGCAACTAAAGTTAGAGCAGCAATCCATAAACGCAATTTCAAAAAGCTTCTCCCACCTGAAAATAAAATCCGTTGCTTTTTTTACCGATACCAAAGTCCAGTCTTACATTCATTTTAGGTTTGAATTCAAAGCGATATCCTGCCCCAATGGTGGGGAGCCAGTTTCCTGAGCCAATATCTTCGGCGTAATGGCTCATGGTGCCGGCTCCCGCCCACAAGACAAATCCGTGTCGCCAGTCCAGTTTGTGTCGATATTCCAGTTGGGTGCTGATAACATTTTTGTCCCGGTATCTGCCTTCATAATATCCGCGCATCCGGTTGCTGCTACCCAGCATCGACAGCCTATTCCACGGTACCTGACCATCAGTGAAACGGCCATGACTATCGAATGCCAGTACCGATTTTTCATTTAATTGGTAATAGGTGCTGTATTGCATATCAACGATGTTAAACCGGCGGTCACTGCCTAATGCCGGGGAAAAATGGGTGTAAGTAAGATCAAGAACTTGTCCCCGATGAGCGTTAGGCAGAAAATCCCGTGTATCATAACTGAAATAGGCACTGACACCTGAACTTAATATGGATTGTCCGTCCTTTTCTGCGGCGAATAGTTTTTTCGCGCCATTATCAGGATCTTTGGCATATAGTGATGAAAAATCCCAGCCAGCGCCCAAATAGGTGGAATCAGCAACCCGATAGAGCACTCTGGGTTGCAGGCGCAGTTCCTGTGATCGGTATTTTTCTTTATTATCATCTACCTTACCTGCGTCATATCCGCTTCCCCAGTAATAGGTGGGAACGTTATTCAATGTGCCGGAAAGAAAAAAACGCCATTGATCATCAGCGAAAAAACTGTAGTTATCAAATGTGAACCCAAAAGCACCTGTTGAAGAGGCAAATCCATTCAGGGAAAGGGAAGAGATCTGGCTGGTATGGTCGTGATCATCTGGCCGGTAAAGCCCAACTACGGCAACACCGACGCCAGCGCCTAATTCAGGGGTATAAAAAGGACCCGGCAAAATGCCCCAGTCAATGGCTTTACTGTTGTCATAGGTATTACTGCCACCTAATTTTTCCAGCCAGCCGTCGATTTTTTCCCTGCTAAGTGGTAATTGACCATATGAGAAATCTGAAATAAAAAAGCTGGCTAAAGCCAGCCCATATAGAGTACAGCGGATTTTCATTAAAAGCGGAACTCACCTGAAATATAGAAGCTGTTACGTTTGTTAAAGCCAAGTTCAGTCAGTAGATTGAAATTGCGTGTGACTTCCAGCCTTGCCCCAACGGTATTATTCCAGCGGGAAGCAACATGCTGTTTTACTTTGAATTTCATGTCTGGATCTTCGAGTGCACTTGCCAACGTGTCAAAGACGGGTGGTAAATCTAGGTTACTAATATTGCCTTCAAATTCTTGAGTAATTTTTTGGTACATACCACCGGTCCATACCTGTAATTTGGTATTTCCTTGCCCTGGGATGATTGGCTGGAATATAAATTCATAACCCACGCGCGGGGTGATGACCAAAGAGCTGATTTTACCATCCAGAATATCCAGATTAGTGTAGGTATAGTTGGTATCAAGTGTGCCAAAAAATTGATTATAACCACCTGCTAGAGTAACACCGCCACCATAGGTTTTACCTTTAAAATCCAGCTCGAAAGGAACATTTTCAGCTACTGGAGAAGAATAACCAGGAAAGAATTCGAATGCTATTTTATCCAGATTGGTTTTAGATGTTCCCTTTGTCCAACCATAGACTCCGTAAACATTCAGAAAAGGCAGAACCCAGCTATCCAGCTTGAGTACATGTGATTCGTTCTTTTCTCTGGTTTTACCTGCTTGGATAATCAGTGCGTCTTCAGTGTCTGGGTTTTTCGGCATAGTAATTTTAATATCGTCTACGACGATATTCTGGCGCATATTCATATAACCGTAACTGGCACCAAAAGGCTCAGGTAAGTCATAGCCTCTGGCTCTGGCTTCATCACCCCAAATAGGAAGTACACGTGATTCCTGCTTATTTGGTTTTCTGGATAAACTACCATCAGCAGTCGTTTGACTTCCACCAGACTGGCTGACAGAAAGAGAAAGAATTGGGCGGTCATCTGCATAGCTATAGGGGATTGCCAGACATGATGAAATAACAGCTAACTTACTAATATCAAAAAGTTTCATAATAGAAAACTCGGTTTGCGAGTAGATAGATTAAGGTTGTTGATGTCCCATCATAATTTTCAGAGTACAGAAGCACCGGCAAACTATCACAAGTTTTATGGATAATAAATATCATATGGATAATAAATATTATAAGGTGCTGAAGATTATAATTTTACTGTACGTTTAATGAGCGTCCTTGTTTTTTCCAGGCAAAGATAAAAGGATCATGGTTATTACACCACCGATTAATCCCCAGAATGCAGCGCCTACGCCAAGTAGTGTTACGCCGGAAGCGGTGATTAAAAATGTGATTACCGCAGCATCCCGTTGTTTTTCATTCTGCAATGCCTGGAGCAAGCTGCCGGAAATGGTTCCAAGTAAAGCTAATCCGGCGATGGTATGAATAAGAGCAGTGGGCAGTGCGCTGAATAACATGCTGATTGAGCCACCGAACAGGCCTGCGATCAGGTAAAACACACCCGCAGCGGCAGCGGCCATATAACGGCGATTAGGGTTGGTGTGGATTTCCGGGCTCATACAAATAGCGGCTGTAATGGCGGCAATACAGACGGAAAAGCCACCAAAAGGTGACAAGATCAGTGCGATTAACGCCGTCCAGCTTATCAGTGATGAAACCGAGACCTGATATCCTGCGGCTTTCAGTGTGGCGATGCCGGGTGCATTCTGAGAGGCCATCGTGACAATGAAAAATGGGACGCCTACACTTAATAATGAAGAGAGTGTAAAACTAGGTGCAATAAATTCAGGGATAGCAAAGGCGACAGCTGATTGTTGTTCAAAATGAATATCGCCCTGTAAAGAGGCGATAATTAGCCCTGATAACAGGGTTAAAACAATGGCATAGCGTGATAAATATCTGCGTGCCAGCAGATAAGTCAGACACATTCCGGCAGTCAGTACAAAATTGATTGAAAACGAGGAAAAAGCATCAAGACCAAAACGTAACAGAATTCCAGCCAGCATTGCTGCGGAAAGTGCTTGTGGAATATAGTTCATCAATCGTGCAAACAAGCCGGTAATACCACATAACAAGATCAGGACAGAAGCAAAGATAAATATACCAATGGCTTCATTGATTGATGCTCCTGGTAGGGTTGTCACCAGCAGCGCTGCGCCTGGTGTTGACCATGCAGTAAGGACCGGCGTTCGGTAATAAAGCGATAGCCCTAGCGAGCTGATACCCATGCCAAGCCCCAGCATACTCAGCCAGCCACCGATCTGCATGGTTGTGGCCCCTGCGGCTTCCGCAGCTTGAAAGATAATTGCCGCCGAGCTGGTATACCCAACCAGAACAGCGACAAATCCGGCTATGATTGCCGGAAAAGAGAGGTCACGCAGGGAAATTGCATGGTGCATCGTGGTCTCCTATCAAATTATTTTGGTTAAAAGAATCTGAATTTGTCTATAATTTAGTTAATTATCACTGTAGAGACAAGTAAGCCATCGGATGAATTCCTTGTCGAAAGATTTGCAGCTAAAATAACTATTTTTATAATTAATTCTTATAATTATTATGGAGCCTGCCCAATGGAAAACTTTGTTCGTCCTGTTTTAACGTTACCGGATAGTGCGGAACGGTTATTATTGCACTCTTGTTGTGCTCCTTGCTCCGGTGAAGTGATGGAAGCGTTGCATGCCTCTGGCATTGATTACACCGTCTTTTTCTATAACCCTAATATTCATCCAAAACGGGAATATTTGATCCGCAAAGAAGAGAATATCCGCTTTGCAGAACAACACAATGTGCCATTTGTGGATGCGGATTATGACAGCGACAACTGGTTTGAACGCGCTAAAGGCATGGAATGGGAACCGGAAAGAGGTGTTCGCTGCACGATGTGTTTTGATATGCGTTTTGAGCGCACTGCTTTGTATGCTTATGAAAACAATTTCAGCATGATCTCAAGCTCTTTAGGTATTTCCCGCTGGAAAAATATGCAGCAGATAAATGATTGTGGAAAACGGGCTGCAAGTCAGTATCCGGGGGTTAAATATTGGGATTACAACTGGCGTAAGCAAGGTGGCTCCGCCCGGATGATTGAAATCAGCAAACGGGAAAGATTTTATCAGCAGGAATATTGCGGTTGTATCTATTCATTGCGTGACAGTAATAAACACCGTAAGTCTCAGGGACGGGATATTATCAGAATTGGTGTGAAATATTATGGTGATGACGATACAGAAGGTGCTTGTTAAACCATTTACTTTTATATGTTGAGGGGGGATTTGTCCCCCCTGAATTTACGACTATTACACTATCAAACCCGTGTTATAACCATTTATCGACACCGCCATGATGGGAACAAGTTCCTCTACGATGTTGGCTGTAACTGAAAGAACCATCTCTACAGCGTGCGGTTGCCTCAGATAAGATGGGAGAACTCAGTGGGTTTTCTTTGCTTCTTTTGTCGCTTTATGATGCTGATGTTGTTTGCCTTCTTTAGAAGTGGCTTTGCCTGATTTAGTTTTCTCCATATGGGAAGATGTAACCTTGGTATCCGAAGATTGGGTTGCAGATGTGGTTGGTGCGGCTAATACTGCGCCAGAGAATAACAGTGATAATGCAGTTATAGATAAGCCTAAACGTGTCATGATAATTTTCCTGTGTTTTAACTTTGTTGTTTCATTTGCTGGGATACATTTTTAGCGCCTAACAAGCTACTTGATATTCCAGATTTGTTTTAATGCACAGTGAGTATACGTTTGTGATCGTTAATTCAGCAAATTTAAGATAATACCTTTTTATAGTTTTTTATAATTTGTTGAAGAATTGTTGAAGTTTTTTGGTCTGATTTGTCTGACAACAGGGAACGTTTATTTTATAGCAATGGTTTTCCGTGGTTAATTAATAAGCGATTGTTTCAGGCGATGTGGTTAATGGCCGGACATTTATTGGCATAGCTAATGTGGCATGGTTTGTTGGTCTATTGTTCGACTGTTTTTCGTCAGTGTTTAGGCTTGTCTCCCAGTATCTTGTGCCAGTGAATTATAGAGAATAGTCATGTCTACGAAGGAATAATTCATTGCCATACTTACAAAGAAAAATGCCAGACTCTTATTATGTGCACACTATGGGAATTATATATAATAACAAATAGCATTCAGTGGTAGAAATAAATAGTTATCTCCAAGGGGTGATTTCTGCAATAATTAAAGTAAATATAATTTAGTGGAATTGTCCTATAATAATGTTTTTTATTTAGATGGGATGGAATATTATTATAACTAATTCTATTTTCTTTGTGGACAACGGTGAAAACTATACTATTATGAAATTGATGAATTGAAATAATTAATGCGAATTTAGCCGTTCAGCAACTGCATCACAGTCGATAATAACACACTGAATATATTAACGCTCTATTAGGGAAAAACTTATACAGTTCATGATGAAAAGGCAATGAAGAGTCATAAAAACTCATTGGCTATAGTCAGAAAAATAATGTTAACCAAGTGGAGATAAATGTATGTCTAAATACAAATTAAACCGATGTATATTAGCAAGTTCGGTATTGTTATCTTTCATGTCAGGAAATGTTATTTCTGCCAATCCTAAAATATCAGCATATTATTTGAGTGGACCTGCTGCACAGGTTGATACTCAAGAATATTATGCCAGTCTGGATAATTTTAAAAGATTAAGCAGAGATATTGCTAAAAATAAGAGTAACTTTAATACGCTGGTATTGTCTTTTGTCCAGCCTAGTTTTGTTAACTATGAGAAAAACAGCCTGAAATGTTCAGGGTTATTTGGCTATACCTGTACCTCTAGCCAAATCATTAGTACAAGAGACGCTGAAAATGCCAGGTCTGATTTTGTGACATTAAAAGGTATTATCGCTGATTTAAAATCTCATGGAGTGAGTACTTATATTGCTGTAGGCGGATGGAACTTTAGTTGTTATCCGAAAATTTATGATATAACCGCCAACAAAAAAGACGCTTGTGGTAATGAACCGGGGGCGGTCTATGATATTTTCCCCAATCCAATGACTAAGATTCCTCGTTTTGATAGTAGTATTACGGGTAAGGCAGCAGATGGTGTGTATAGAAACATTGTTAATTTGGCTGCCGATTTAGATGTAGCAGGGATTGATGTGGATTATGAAGAGTTTTGGCACGCTGATATTAATGCAAAGAGCTGGAAATTAACGCCTGACTCAATCAAGGTTCCCTCTAACAACAGTGAAACTCTTATGACATCAACGTTAATAGCAAAGGGGTTAGGTGGTTATGTTTATGATGCGTCAATGAATATTGTCCCTGGCGCGGAAAGAATTCCCCGCGCTATGCCTGCAACCGTGGATAAATTCGCCGCTATTTTAAAGTCTTTTTACACTTCAATTAATGAAGTTAAACCATCGCTTCAGTTAAGTACCGCCGGTCCTGCAACTGGCGGTATCCCGAATATGTCTGCTAACTGGGGAACCAACGCGAGGAACAGTGATATTTATGGTGGTGCCTGGTGGGGGGGAAATCTCTATGGTTTGATTTATAATACCGCGCTGAGTTACCCCAAAATTATCAACCGACTCAGCTATATTGGTGTGATGACCTATGATTTGAGTGAAAAAGATTGTGGATTTATCGGGGGTGGTGAAACTTATATTCCTTGTGATCTGCCCGGACAAGTTAAGTATTATTATGGTCAATATATTAACTGGCTTAAATCAGGTAATGAAGTTGTGACTTTCCATGTCAAACTGAAAGGAGCGCGTAATTACGCTCAGGCATCAGTTCAACCGCAAAAATTATTGGTTTTGCCGCCTATTACAGTGGGGTTTGAAGTTGGTAAACCTGCAACCGGCAATTTACCGCTCACCAAGGCCAAGCTCAACAGCATATTAGATGGTACGATCAAATACGGTAAAACTGGCCTTATTATGTGGGATCTGTTTAAAAAGGAACGTTATGACGGAAATAACTGGAAAGATGAGTGGGCAACACCTAATGATGTTTTGTCTATTGCCTGTAAAAAAATAGGACTAACAGGAGAGCATTATAATTGTGATAGCTCTGTCCCGACACCTGAGCCTGTCCCGGCTTTTACCAAGAGAAAAAATCAGGGTTGATGTTTCATTTTTAATTCTTAAAGTATGCAGGTTTCCTTTGAAGGCGACCTGCATAATTAATCTGAACTTCGCTTTAAGAAGGAAATGAAAGTACCTGAGATACGATCAACGTTTTTGTCAAAGAAAATTCAAGACATCGCAGTCCGTTCGGTTGATAGGGATTGAGTGAGTCAGCAATATCATCCTACGTGAAAACGGGCAGACTTCGGCTGGGTTTTTCTTAACGAGATAATTTGATCAACCTTTTATACAAGGAAAGCAGATGACGACGCAAATAAACGGTGTCGGTGCCCCCTTGGACAGTTCGGAACTCTGGCACCCTATACCTTGGGAAAGCTGCCACCGGGAAGTCAAAAGGCTCCAGATGCGTATCGTTAAGGCGACAAAGGAAGGCAGGTGGAACAAAGTGAAAGCTTTGCAAAGACTGCTAACCCACTCATTTAGCGGCAAAGCGCTTGCCGTCAAACGAGTGACCGAAAATCGGGGAAAGAGAACGGCGGGTGTTGATCGAGTGACTTGGACAACGCCAAAGTCAAAATACCAGGCGATCACGACACTCAAGTCTCGTGGCTACCGTCCAAAGCCACTACGGCGGATATACATCCCTAAAAGTCATGGCAAGAAAAGACCTTTAAGTATCCCTTGTATGCGAGATGGGAAAAGGTCGGGCGTGACCCGATCAGGTAGGGATCGAAGAGACGAACGAAAGTGAACCGTTGATGATGTGTCGAAAGCGTATAGATGATGTCAAAACCACAGTGGAGTCGTTCCTGTGGGATAAGTGCAGGAGGCAACCTGTTTACTGCCTGCGCGGCATCCGGCATAAAAGCGGCGTGAAGTCGATCCAGGCTCTTGTGGGGAACGTGGGAACTGCAAAGGGAGAAGTGCAAGTGGAGGCCCCATGAGCGCCAGAGTACCAATGCGGAGTACAGGGGCGGAGCAAGCCGTAGTAGCGATGAAGGACCGTAATGGGTCCAAAGCAAAGGGCTTGCCCCATTGCGCTGATAGCGGGGCAGCAACCATCGGCGACGAAGCGGGTGGGAGGACTGCTGCAAAATCGGCAAAGCCATTTCCTGTCAGTAAGCGGCAGGTATGGGAAGCGTATAAGCGAGTGAAAGCCAACCGCGGAGCAGCAGGCATTGACGGACAAACACTGACCGGGTTTGATGAGAATGTGACAGACAATCTCTACAAGCTTCCAACAAAGGGCAGGCAATAAGATGCTGAATACTCTGTCTGGCCGTAAAAAATTGCAGAGCATCTGGCGCAGCCAACAAGGTTTGTGTCCCGTATGTCAGCAATTAATCACGCAAGAATCACGATGGCATCTCTATCATCTTGTTGATTTAACTAAAGGTGGAAGTAATACGCTCGACAACCTGATGATGTTGCATACCAGTTGTCATGAAAACGCCTGTTCGGACCGATTGAAAGTTGTGAAGCCGGCTCCCTCTAGGGGGCTTTGAAAAGCCTGAGCGCAGTGCGGTGAAAGTCGCACGCTGCGTTCTTTGGGGGCGGGGCCATAGTGATATGGCCCTGCTACCCGACCAGTTTTTAAGTCATATTGATACGGCCAGAGACTTTTTGGAGATTCATTTGCCTGCGACATTACGGGCAGTTTGTGATCTGGATACATTGCGGTTGGAATCAGGGTCATTTATTGAAGACAATCTGCGAGCGCATTATTCCGACATTTTGTATTCATTGAAAACAGCGCGGGGTGACGGTTATGTGTATTGCGTGATCGAGCACCAGAGTTCCCCGGACAAAATGATAGCATTTCGACTTATGCGTTACAGTATTTCAGCCATGCAACGGCATCTGGAGCAGGGACATGAAAAATTGCCACTGGTCATTCCGGTGTTGTTCTATCACGGAAAAATACAGCCGTATCCCTGGAGTACCAATTGGCTCGACTGCTTTGATGATCCGGCTCTGGCGAAGGAAATCTATTCCGGTACCTTCCCGCTGGTAGATGTGACGGTAATCCCGGACGATGAAATCCTGACGCATAAACGGGTCGCGCTACTGGAAATAGTGCAAAAGCATATCCGGCAGCGAGATATGGCGGAGCTGCTGCAAGAGTTGGTCATACTGCTGGCGTATGATTACTATACGGATGAACAGTTAAAAAGCGTGCTAAACTACTTATTACAGGCGGGAGATACCGCCGATCCAGAGGGTTTTATCCGGCGACTGGCAGAACAGTCCCCGAGGTATGAGGAGGTACTGATGACAATAGCACAAAGATTGGAACATAAAGCACGTCAGGAAGGGCGTCAGGAAGGGTGCCAAGAGGCAACTTTAAAGATTGCTCATGCATTGCTGAACAGCGGAATCGATCGTGAAACGGTGATGAAAACCACCGGCCTGAGCCAGAACGAACTTGAGCAAATTGACAACGATGCCAGCTCAAACTTTTTGGGGTGAGCTGGCTATTTCGTTATCGTCTGCCGCGCAGCAGTGGTCGGCTGGTGACCTGAGAGGGGTTATCCATTAACTTCCAATGTTCATTTTCCGAATAGACTCTTCCACTCTTAGGAACAATAGAGCCAACGAGTAAATCAACATGGTGAGGTTGCAGGCCAAGTTGGTTAAATGCTGCAACATCGACATTCATTGGTGCAGTCGGGAACTTTTTGTAGTCCTTTTCTAAAATGGCGTCTTCTGCGATCGCTTTAAATACCGCGGAAGGTATCTCGAATGATTTTATAACAAACGGCAGTTTTTCTTTGGGGTTTTCAGTTTTTTGTTCGTAAAACTGTAATGCCCGACGTGGGTTGCCGAAATTATAGAACGCAAGATTGCCACTGGATTTACCCTTATTGGCAGCAATATAATTTTTAGAGAATTGATACCATCCACCTCTCTTCTGCGCCTCGCCTGGCATGGTTTTATTCAGGTAGTCTTCTTTGCCGCCATGTTCGCTATTCCTGTTAGGAATTGCTATTTTTACTCCTCCGGTACCGGTAATCCCGGTATAAAGAAACTTCTCTGATTGTTGCGCCACTTCCACACGATAAACAGTGACGTTTTCAGTTGTTATGCCATGCAGGTTAATTTCTTCAGCCGCTGCCACTTTAGGTTCTGCAAAAGGCAATTCGTTAAAGAGAGCCGATGTTTCCCGTTCCTTGGCCGGCCCACGATAAGCTTCATGCCATAAACTATTCGTGCCTGATATTTTTGGCGCAAGTTCATCGCGTGTACCCAAACTATGCTCGCTAAAAGGTAATTGCTTAAATGCTTCCCGGGTATGCCACTGTTCCGGTGTTAATCCATCCGGATCATGTAATGTCACCGGATTATTCCGAACCATCCTGTAAAGGTTCACCCCATCCGCTGTTCCGGCAGGGTCCGCACTTAACCATCTCCCTACCCACGGCTGATAATATCGATAACCATAGTAATACAGCCCTGTAGCATCTCGTTCTTTGCCTGAGTAGCGAGTAAATTTGTAACTAGCTTCAGTTTGGTTTCTCACTGCCCACAAAGCTGTACCACCGAATGGATAGTACTCTTCGTGGCTGATAATTTTCCCCTTGTGATCCAGTTCAAGCTGGCTGGAGCCGGTAAGGTTATCGTAGCTGTAACGTACTTGATTGTTTTTGATATCTGTTGGTGGTTTGGTTTCCCAGTGCAGTATCCGTACTTGCGCGCGACCAGCTTCACCCACGGTAATGACTTGTAAGTCCTGTTTGATGATGGCGCTGTCTTGGGTTGTTCGCAGCTCCAATCCTGGCAGATAAATGACTCGCTGTTGGTAGGTAGGGGACAGGGCTTGCTGTTCACTTACTTTCAGTAATCGTATCCCATCGCTACCATAGCGATACCACTCTCTATCACTATTGATGCTGTTTCCTTGAGTTGCTTGTATCACTTGTTGCAACTGACCGCGAGTGTCCCAGCTCAGGTAGTGCCCCTGTACTAATGTATTCTGGTGGCCGCCGGCGTCAAACGAGTCATCCACGTGCATTGGATTTTCGGTCAATGTGCTCCACACTGCGCGGTTACTGCGGTTTGAAACCGTTATCTTTGTGGTATAGCTGCCTTGGGTGGCGGGTGAACTGTGTTGGATTTGCGTCAGATTGCCGCCACGATCATAAGTATAGGTACGGATATATTTGGTATAAGTATTGCTGTCAGAAGGCAGAACAGGAGAGGGTCGTAAGTTACTGTTCGGGCCGATATTCGCCATTTCCCGGCCAGTTGCTTCGATTAACTGGTATAGAGAATCGTAACTATAGGTATTCTTCGGTACCACTTTCTGGTTGCGCCAGAAGCGGGTGGCTTCTGCACTATTACGAATATTAATGACATTACCCACTGGATCATATTCATAGCGTAAATCTTGTAACACTTTATTGTCTGAGGTGCGGAGGGTGATGATGCTAATCAGACGTTGTGTTTCCGGTTCATAAGTGTATTCGGTTACCACACCGTTACCATGTATTTCTTGCAGTTTCTGCCCAGCGGCTGAATAACTCAGGGATTTGACGATAATCTGTTCACTCTGGCCTTTTACTGTCAGCTTGCTGCTGTTCAATTGTCCGGCAATATTGTAGGTCAGACGCTGTATATTGCCTTTCGTATCTGTCTGCATCAGTAACGCGCCAGTAGCGTCAAAGGCGCTTTGTGTAGTGTAGGCCTCGCTGTCCAGGCGGCTCTGGTTGGTGACTTGGTTATCATCTTTCCAGTCTGCCTGATGATTATCGGACAGCAATTGACGGGATTGTGATAAGACGGTCCCGGTTAGTGACCGGCTTTCTAACTGGATTAGCCCCGCAGTGTCATAGTGATTCACACACTGGCCGACAAGGTTGTGGTCTTTTGCCTCCTGTGTATTCCGGGACCAGATAAGGCGTTCAGTCACGCGTGCCGTTGCTTCCCCAGATACTTGTTCAGTGACTGACAACAGGCGGCCCGGCAAGGAAGCGGCTTCATATTGCCGGGTTTGTATAACTTTGGTTGCGGTTTTTGTCAGTACCGGGCGGCCTTCAATATCATTGAGGGTGACGGTGTGGCCTGCATCAACACTCTCTGTACTCAGGATATTGCCGGTCAGATTGTACTGCCAGGTAAAATTGGGCTTCACTGAACTATCAGTTTGCATGGCGTCATACAGGCGCGGATCAATACTTTGGGTCCGATATCCATAAGCATCGTACTGATGACGGGTGATACGGGGGTCTGTATCACCCCCTGCGGTGGTGCGGTGAAAACTGATTTCACGGATAGTCAGGCCACGGTTGTCCCGAACACTGACGGTGGGAGTATCGGCAAAGGTTGCCGGATTAAAAAAGGATGTCATATTACTATTCCTCATGTTGATAGATACTGCCCCGCCATGTAGCTGTCTCTTGATCTATGAAATATGATCAAGAGACAGCTACATGGCGGGGCAACGGGTAAAATTATGGGTTTCTTGACGCGGTGTCGTTTTCATCCTCACTGACGACAAACCACGGGGTGTACTGTCTTTCCCGCAGGTATTTCTTCGCGGTGATGACTTTGTATTCACGTCCCAATGGATCATAAAGATGAGTATCGGCAAATAGGTCATCTCGTGCGCTGTCATCATTGACATAGCGCCAGTCATTCAGAAAATAGGGTTGATAAGTGTGCACCGGCTGACCTTTGTCATCGTATTCCGTGCGACCGGAAACAGCCCAGCGGGTATCTGTTGATGCACTAACCAGCGCCCCATTAGCATCCACTACCAGCCCGCCGTCCTCTT
Source organism: Photorhabdus thracensis (assembly GCF_001010285.1). Classification (GTDB taxonomy): domain Bacteria; phylum Pseudomonadota; class Gammaproteobacteria; order Enterobacterales; family Enterobacteriaceae; genus Photorhabdus; species Photorhabdus temperata. Next base: position 2,589,923 of record NZ_CP011104.1, read on the forward strand.
GTCGTTGCCAGGCATCACCGGATTCATGGCGAACTGAACTCTGGAGTAACCGGCCAAAACCGTCGCTGAAACTCACCGTTTGTTGCTGCTGCTGTGGTTCGCTGTCGTAACGGTCAGTGGTGATCATCAGCCCATGTGGAGGCAAACGGGGAATATCCGCCAATAAGGAGGCTTCATGAACAGTCAGTTTCTGGCTGTCTGCCGTGCGTTTCCTGCCCAGTGCATACACCTTGCCATCCTCGGTGACTACCTGGGTGGTACGAAGTTGCTTCCACCGGGTTTCGGCCTCTTCTTGTGATCCGAAAAGCTGAGACGGGGAGAGTGATGGCATCCAACTGTCAATGGCATAAACTAGGCATTGAGCAACGGGAAGTGCGCCTGTTAACGCCAGCGCTTTATCAACGGAATTTGGTGGCGTAAAGGGTTTCTCTTCTGGTGTTGAATAACCTGTGGCTTGTCCGGACTCTGTACCCCAGAACCGGCTGGTGGTCACGCGGCCCAGCGCATCCAGGGTCACAATGTGTTGATTATCATTAATATCTGTCAGTTGTACTGGTGTCAGGAAACGATAATCGTAACGGGCTTGCGTTGTTAATCCAGCGGCATCCTGAGTCTGTGTTACAACACAATGATAGGTATCCCATTTCAGGGTGGTTTCCCCCGTCAGCAGCGAGTTACGTTGAGCCTGAGGCCGCCAGAACTTGGCTGCATCACCGTAATCGGTATATCCCTGACGTGCCACCCATACCTGACTTTCTGATCCAGTATTAAACAGCCGTGCAGCCTGTTGATAACCGGCTTGTATCAGTACGGTATTCAGTTCCTGTTCTTCCATGACATCTTTGTAAGCCAGCAATGAAGTTTCGTCCAGCATGGCAGTTTCGCTGAATGCCACCAATGCTTGAAGTGTCGGTTTTTCCAGCGGTGTATCTGACTGACCTGCGGTATAAAATGTTCGTTGCTGTCCCAGATAAACAGCAGCTTTCTCATCTGCCAGCAAGCCATCTTCTTTCAGCAACACTTCAAGCGAAATCCCTTCTGCTGGAATTTTAGTCCGGTCATAGGTGTAAACATCACTGCGTTGCGCATCAGGTAAACCCAGCCGCCAGTTTTCTCCGTCAGTCAGATGATGCCAGCGACTTTTTTGCCGAACCAGACGCAGCAACTGTTGCTGATCATCATAACTGCTGTCGAACAGCGTATCCGGCAGCGTCGGCGGGTAGGGGTTTTCAGCGGGTTTTACCCTGCGCGGCCAGGCAATATCAACGCTTTGCAGCGTCTGACCAAAAATATCTTGTTGCAGTTGAATGCGTTGGGTGAGCTGTGGATCACTGGTGATACGCTCATAGTGATAGCTGCGGTTTTCAATGGTGGTGATCCAGACGGCTAACTCAGTTTCTTTATTGACGGGAATAGAGCGTGCCTGATAGCGCGACTCACTGACGGTATAAGGGATTGTTTGATTATCTGTTCCGTCCAGACCATAGACCTCATTGCGCAACAGCCGGCCCTTAAGTGCTCTGGTCAGCCAGTTACGCTGTGTGTCATTGGGGGTGAACACCTTGTCTGTTTGGCTGGCATTGTTCCAGGCGGTATAGCGGGTTTCAAATCCGGTGTAAGCCTGAGTATCTCCTTGCCAGTACTCCGCTGCTAACTGGTTGTCTACTTTATCCATCCCGGTGGCAAACCAACTGATGCTCAGTGACGGTGCGGCCTGTTCCGGTGCGGTGCCGTGAGAAAACGTCGTGATATCTGTTTGTCTGACACAACCAAACCCTCTGAACTCCCGCTCTTTACCATCCCAGACGCCGTGGCTGTAGCTGACTTCACTGGTGAGTCGGTTACCGCTGATTTCATCCTGAATTTCGGTATGCCATAGCAGATGCATTGGAAATGGTAGGTAACAAGCCGGTGATTTGCCCGCTTTCGTGAGCTGTAACTTCTCATCCAGCCAGAATTGGGCAGAACTGCGGTAATGCAGGGTATGATGTGCGCCCCGGTTATTGTTCATCACATTTAACAACCAGGGTTTGGTCAGTGACAGGTCACAACGCCAGTGATGCGGTGCCATATGAGGCACGGTCAAAATCAGGCTGGCTACTCCCAGCCCTTGAATATCAGCAACCTGCAGCTGACAGGTGTTATCGAACTGTACCCCTTCAGGCAAAGCTAATGTTAGTGGGGCATCAAACTGATTACCGCTTTGGTTGAGATAAAGCAGCAGGGAATGGGATTGAGCATAGATAAGGTCGGTGGTGCCGGAGCCATCAATATCGGCCAGAAACAACTGTTCAGGATTAAAGCTGCTTTCGGGCTGGCTGAATCCTGGCAGGGTCAGTGGCTGGCCGAAACGGCCATGTCCCAGATTGGGCCAGCAGGTGACGCTGTTAGCACGGATTTCCACCAGATGTTGCTGGCCGGAACCGAGCATGTCACTAAAGGCTACCAGTTTACGGGCGTCGGTTCCGGTAACCGGCAGGGTGATACCTGCGGATTGGGGGACATCCTGACCTTTGCGCCAGCCATCCCGTTGGTTTGCATACAGACGTACACTTTTCGGCCCGATTAACACCAAATCGGATAAGCCTGCCCCGACAAGGTCGGCGAACTGGGCGCTTGGATGGAAATATTCCACCGGCAAGGCATTGATTGGCGTAAAGTGTGTCCATTTACCGTCGGGTTGCTGGCTGTGGTATCCCCGGACACCGGAAGCGGTGACCACCCAATCCAGTTGGCCATCCCCGTTGATGTCTATCAATGAGGCATTCTCCTGCAAATTGGGCAGGGTGGGCAACGGTGCTATTTTGCTGTAGGCCACGGCATTGCTGTCTTTGCCTTCTTGACGTTGCGGGGCTTTATACCACCAGGCGCCACGTTCCTGATATAACATGCCCGGCAACCCTTCTCCCCGCAGGTCAACCAGTTGATAATGTTGCTGGGGATTAAAGTTATCCAACGCATCGAACCGCTGCCATGCAGGGATTTTTTCATGGTCGAATCGTTGCCAGGCTAACTCCAGAGGGGGCAGGGTGATAGGGCTGCCGTCGGGTTCGTGACTTAATTGACGGGCGGCAGTCAATATGGTGATGCCGGCATTTTTGTCATAGTCCAGTATCAGGCGCCCGACCAATTCCGGTGTGTTATTGGCGCCAACGTCTCCGGCCAGCAACGCGGTGCGGTGAAACATCAGCACTTGCTGACACAGGCGGCGGGTACGCACTTCAAAACCGTATTCATAACGGGAGAAAGTGTCCGGGCGTACAGACCATTGTGCTGTACCCGTATCCCATGTTGGTACGGTATACAGTGAGGTATCTCGTTCACCGTGGTCAAAGACCAGATGAAATAACCACTCTTCTGGGGCTGGTGGTGTGTTATCCAATATAAACAGGTTGGTTTGCGGTTTGATATTCCCGTAATTTACCTGCACCAGATAGTGTTGTGCCGTGGTATTCGGGTGACGTGTTTTTTCGTTATTGTCGCAATTAGCTTCATCTTCGGCCCGGTACTGGTAGCTGACATGCTCACCGGTCGGCGTCACTGTTTCTTCCAATAACCACTGGGCGATTTGCTGGTCATTTTGCGGATTAGCCAGGCAAGCCTGTGCTGTTTTTCCCAGAATGTGTAATTGTCCATCCGGCGACGATATCAGCCAGAATGCGCGTCCTTCCTGACCAGAGGCCGGTTGCCAGTATTCGATTTTACTAAAATCCTGTATCTGACGGGGCTGATAGCGGGTCACGGTATAGGAAACCGGCAGGGTAATGCCTTGCAGCGCCTTAACGTCCTGTCGAATATCGGGTTGTCCCTGATCATTCAGGGCGATGTTCATCACCTCGCCGCCTGGGGATAAAAATGTGTCGTTATTATCGTACTGTGGAATGCCGTGTTGAGTACGTCGGCTAATGGTCGTAACGCTGCATTGCCAGCCGATACCGAAAGGCCCGTTACCTGCACTGCTGCTATACGTCAGCGATAACCCAGGAGCAGTACCCCGTCCGGCAGAGAGAGGTAACGGCAGGGAGAGCGTTGCCATTCCATCAGGACCGGCGGCGTTAAGTGCTTCTCCCATACCACTGATAGCGCCGCCGCCTTTGGGGAGTGACAGCGTTGTAACCGATACTTCTGATGAATCCTGCATAAAATACTCCTTATGACAGGCCTCTTACAGGGACCTGTGATAGAACAAAGAAAAGAAATTTACGCGTCTCTAATGATGTAACTCAGATGCACAATGATGTCACTCAAGTTGGCAACTAGATCATGTTGCGCTCCTTCCTTACCGGCATGGAAATATTAAGCGCCAGCGTGCCGGTTGTCGTTGAAGTCGGTAACAAACCGGCCATTGTCATTCATACCGTGTGACAATTCATAAATATTCCTTTTTGTTTTTACTTATTTATTGCTAATTCATTTAATGTGGTACATGGATGAGTAAACTGATCAGCAAGAGAAAACTTATCCAGTATGCTTATGGCAAAAGGCGTTATAAAAATTGATTTATGATAATGGACTAATCCATGATTTATCTTAGGTATTAGACTTGATTCACTGTTTGGTAAGTGTTTCTAATTGATATAGGGATGACTTTATAGTGTGGGAGCTTATTATGTTAAGCTCATTTTTTATTAATCCAGGAATAAAAAATTCATTCAATGATGGCAGTGGAGGAACCACGTAACGGTTTGAGGCTGAAAATAATCAGGCTTGCATTTATCGGGGCGTTTTTGATCTTCTGTCAGCCAATTTATTGATAATTTTTAAACAATTCGTGAATGAATACCCTCTCTGTCTATTTGCTGGCTAAAACGTACAAAAGCCGGTTTTATTCGCTTTTGCCAGCTTCATTTGAGTTATAACGATGCTTGTTGTTACCGCATCTTGCGCCACAATGGCATGATATTGGTTAATACATCAGGGGGAGGGCAAGGATCATTCACCTTTGTCATTTTCCACAAACCGGTATGGCTTTTACGGGCAGCATTATTGGACATAAATACTTGATATAACGAACCTGTGTCTCCGGCATGATTATGGGTATCAAGAAAACCTTTGTTTCCCCATCGATTATAGAGAGAGAGGTTATCGCCTTCTCTGATGTTTCCATTTGGCAGCGTAGTTTCACAATAAATAACCCATTCCAAGGTTGCTCTTTTACGGATATCTGAGGTGTAGACTTGGTGTACCTCCGTTGATTGCTCATATTGATCCACCACATTATAGTACCGTAAGTAACCGCCATCACAGTAATACAGGTTGTGAAGTAAGATAATATCATTATTCATTATCTCACTACCGGCAGGTTTTTCTGTTGCTGACTCAATTCTCCATGCTCCACCATAAATAGCTAAAGATGCATCTACTGTTACAACGGCATATTTGGTACCGGGTTTATTACCGTTGCCAAATACACTGAGATATCCACCGCTCCAGTTCTTATAGCTGTTTAATATTGTCACGGTATCTCCATATTTAAGTACATTCTCCATCGTTTCCTCGGCAAGTATGTTATTTTTTTCTGAAAAATTGATACCCCCCTGAAATTATTTTCCATTGGATAATGCTATTTCTTGCGTATATTCCTGGTGTCATTTCAGGATTTGGTTATCGTAACAAGCGGGTTATCTCACCTTTGCTGTGATCCCTTGTGGGCCTGAAATAGGGTCGAATTCCTGCATCACTGAATATTCATAGCAATGGGAGATAGAGAAAGAAAAGATAAAAAAGTTAATTTTTATCAAATAAGGGGCTATTTGGTGGGTTGCAGGTTATTTTCCGGTTATTACGTTACCTAAAAGTTGAAATATTATTTTTTCTGTTTATCACAGTGCACTATAGCCGTAAAGGAAGTCTCTTTTTGCTGATATATCTATCGTGGAGCACAACAAAAAGCGACATAATGCCGCTTCAATTGATGGATAAATTTCATCTCTACTGGCATTGCTGGATTTGCCAGGACGATATATTTTTATTTTTGGTGATTCACGCCTGCGGCCAGATCAACACCACTACGCTGTCGTTATATTTATTAGCGGTACCATTTTCAGCACCGATAATGGTTGTTCCTGGTTTTGCGTCAAGGGGATTATTGGCATAACGCAACTTGCATGGTTTGCCATCTCCTGCAATTTCGATGCAGACTTTGCCTGTGCCTGACGAGTAAGTCTTAAAGCCCAATACGCTATTTACGCCTTTACCGGTTAATGTATCTGCCAACTGGCCGTCAATATACACTTTTATCGTTTGCTGATGGATATCGGTATTAACGTAAGCAGACAGGCCAAACTTTATATTGTGAGGTAACTGGATGCAGTGTTTACCGGTGTTGTTGGTGCCGCATATTCCGCCACAGTTTCCACTGCTGTTACTGCCTAATAGATCGGTATCAACCGATACCGCAGCTTGAATTTTGTTGAAAGTCACTCCGAGCCAATAAGTTTGAATGGCGGTAGGTCCACCATCAATAGCATTCGATTGCGTGTTATATCGGATGTAAGAATTACCTTTGAAAAGATAAATTATAGAGCCGGCAATATTCTTCCATAAAATAACCGCATCCAGATTTTCACTGAATTCTGAGTATTTCCCTGTTGTTCCCCATCGATCTGAGATGGTTTTCTTATTGGTTGTATGTGAACTCACTGTATAATCGATGCAATCTTTGCCTTTAAAAAAACAAACGGTATTTGTTGACAATTCTGTGGCAGCATCTATGCCATTTTCAAATCCAGTGCCTTTCAATCCAGGCCATCCATCCACAATGGGTTTTGGTCCATCGATTATCTGCGCTTTTGCAATGTCGAATTTAAGATATTGCGATCCTTTGAAGAAATATAATGAGCCATTTAAGTTAATCACATCGTCAATATCTTTTTGGAACTCGATGGGCAGGTTGGGCCAGTCATTACTGATAGGCTGAGGAGTATCTCCTTTGTTTATTTGAGGATCATCATAATATTTAATGTTTTCTGTATTAAGAAAGAAGTAGGTATTGGTATTCATTAGTGTGTATCCTTAATAATAGTTGAGTTAAACATTATTTTGGTGATTTGTTAACTTTTCTGCTTTCAGATATAACAGTGATACATTTTTGTCTTATGATAATGGCCAATTCAACACTACCACATTATCGTCATAATTGTTATTGGTTCCATTGCTGGCACCGATAATGGTGTTTCCCGGTTTTTCGTCGAGTGGGTTATAGGCATAACGGAGTTTGCATGGTTTGCCATCTCGATGCAGATTTTTCCTGTACCGGATGTTCCGCTACAGCTTCACCTTTGGAAACCTATCGGAAGATTAGCCTAATCGTTATTTATAGGTCGGGGATAGTCAGTGTCTGCCTCATATGACTTTTCATTATGTTTAATATTTTCTGCATTAGGGAAAAGGTAACACAATAGATCAACAAAAAAGCGGCATAATACCGCTTTAATTTATTGATGACTTTTATCGTTGCCAATAATGACATTAATTAAAAAATCTTTAATTCACAACAACGGCCAGTTCAATACCACTATACTGTCATTATAGTTATTTTTGTTGTCATTTTCGGCGCCGATGATAACGGATCCAGGCTTTCCATCAAGGGTATTATCGAAATAACGGAGTTTGCATGGTTTGCTATCCCCGACAATTTCGATACAGACTTTACCTGTACCTGATGTATAGGTTTTAACGCCAATGACATTATCTGTTCCTCTTCCGGTCAATGTATCTATCAGAAGGTTGTCAATATACACTTTTATAGTTTGCTGATGAGTGCTTGTATTGGCATAGGCTGTCAGGCCAAATCTGATGCTGTGAGGTAATTCAAAACAGTGTTTACCTGTGTCATTGGTACCACATACTCCACAATTTCCACTATTATTGTCCCGCTTGCTGCCTAACAAATCTGCGTCAACTGATACTGCGGCTTGGATTTTGTTGAAGGTTACTCCAGGCCAACCAGATTGGATGGGTGTAGGTCCAATATCAATGGCACCTTTTTTCGTATTATATCGGATGTAATTATTGTTTTTGAAAAAATAAATAATAAAGCCGGCAATATTTCTCCATAAAATAATGGAATCCAGATTATTACTGTATCCTGCATATTTTCCAGTTGTTTTCCATCCGGCTGATATAGTATTTATATTAATCGTGTGTGAACTGATGGTATATCTGAGATAATGGCTTCCTTTAAAAAAATAAACAATATCTTGTTTTGTATCCACCCATTCTGTGGCTGCATCTATCCCATTTTCAAACTCGGTTCCTTTTAATCCAGGCCATCCGTCTACAATGGGTTTTGGTCCTTCACTCACCTGAGCTTTCGCTATATCGAATTTAAGATATCGTGAACCTTTAAAAAAATACAAATAACCGTTTAAATTAATTACATCGTCAATATGCCTTTGAAACTCGTCAGGAAGGTTGGGCCAATCTTTACTGATAGGCTGTGGAGTGGTTCCTTTGTTTATTTGTGGATCATCATAATATTTAATATTTTCTGCGTTGAGAAAGAGGTAGGTATTTGTATTCATATATTATATGTCCTTTGAGATAATTAGATTTTAAAGTATTATTCAAATCTGCTGTTTTTTATTTCACCATGTTTGTTATATATCTGGTGTTACAGGATGATTTGCGTTTCTGATATTAATTCTATTGATGGGCTATAGGCAACATTATATATTGGTAAGTTATTGATTGATTTGGTTTGGTTGGTTTTTTGCGAAAACATAAATATATTCTAAGTGACGTGGTTTATATTTATTGAATAAGTCTTGAAATACTATTCTATATTTTTATTGGCGTTTCATTAGGTGTTTTTTATTTTTGAGATGATGTTGATATACATATTAATGATGTTCGCGATACAACAAAAAAGCGGCATAATACCGCTTTAATTTATTGATAGAATTTATCGTTGCCAATAATAACATTAATTAAAAAATCTTTAATTCACAACAACGGCCAGTGTAATATCACTATGCTATCATTGTAGTTATTATTAGTACTATTTTCAGCACCAATAATGACTGCTCCTGGTTTTCCTTCAAGTGTGTTATAGGAATAACGGAGTTTGCATGGTTTGCCATTTCCTTCAATTTCAATACAGATTTTGCCTGTACCTGATGTATAGGATTTGGTGGTCGTTTCTTTGCCGGTTAATGTATCTATCAGAAGGCCATCAATATACACTTTTACAGTTTGCTGATAAGTGCTCGTATTATCGTAAGCTGTCAAGCCAAACCGGATACTCTGAGGTAACTGGAAGCAGTATTTACCGGTGTCATTGGTACCGCATTCTCCGCCACAATTGGAGGGTTTGTTAGGAGCACAAGGATCATTAACCTTTTCCATTTTCCACAGGCCTGTGTAGGGCAAACGTGGCGTCGATCCGGAAGTAAACACCTGATATTTCGAATTCGCGAAAGTGGCATGGTTACATGTATTAAGAAAACCTTTTTTATCATATCGATTAAAAAGAGCGAAAATACCTTCTTCTGTAATTCTTCCATCTTGAGAAACGTTTTGCTGATTAATCAACCATAACATTGTTGTTTTGGCGTGGAGATTAATATCTGATGTATTAACTTTATAAATTTCTGTCGGTGCTTCACTACCTGCTTCGCTATAGCATGTTAAGTAGCCACCGTCACATTGATAAAGGTTGTGAGGTAAGATAGTGTCATTGTTTATTATCTCACTGCCGATCGGTTTTCCTGTGCCTGACTCTATTCGCCATATTCCTCCTCCTAGATTAGAATAAGAGGGAGTTACTGTGACCACGTTATGCTTGGCGCCGGGTCGAGTATCATTATGATATACACTGAGATATCCCCCATCCCAGTTTTGATAGTTATTCAATATTTTTACTGTATCGCCATATCTAATTACATTATCCATTGTTTCTCCTGGAGTTTTGTTATTTTTTTAACCGTTGATATGTTTTTATAGAGGCCTGACCTTTAAGTCTCTTCAGGCATTAGGTATCAGTGCAGGCAGCATGTCCCATTTTTGGTGGTCCTCGCAAGAAATGACAATAGCGATTAATGCCCGCCGATTGAGTATCAACATTTATGACGGGCAGAGAAAGGCAGAGCATTTGTCACTTGTGTCTAACAATGAGCCGACCGTTAAAATTGTCGTTGCTTGATTATTCTGTTTTGTAATCTTCTGCTTCATTACAGAAGCTTGTCACGTTAAGGGCTCACTGTGATGATGCGCTTTTTTTTTAATCTGTGCGTGAGGTAAATTGCTCATTATATAGATGAAATTTACGTCAACTGGAATTGGAATTTATAATGTCAAAGTTAATTGAAGGTAATCAGATAGTTATTATTGCGATGGTCGTTGCATTAGTTCAGTTTATTAATGCGCTGGAGTACATGATGGTGACTCCGCTTTTTGTGTATATGTGCGATGATTTTCACATGCCTGTGACTATGGCGGGAGTGATTGCTGGTACTTATGTTCTTGCCTCAGTCTTTTCTGGTCTGGCATCCTTTTTCTTTCTCGATCGCTTTAATAAAAGAAAGGTTCTCATTGTAAACACCTTACTTCTCGGTTTGATTACTTTCCTGACAATTTTTTCCACCGAGCCATACCAACTTATTCTGCTGCGTATGATTGCCGGTCTGTTTGGTGGCGTTACATTGGGGGTTGGGATTGGGATCCTACTGAATAATTCCCCGGAAAATATGCGGGGAAGGGTACTGGGGATTGCGTTTTCGTCTTTTTCATTCGTAAGCATTTTAGGTATGCCGCTGTGTTTATATCTGGCGACGAGTTTTACTTGGAAAATTCCTTTTTTATTGATCGTTATTTTATGCATCGTCAGTTTGCCTCTGATCCTTTGCTTTATTCCAGGAACAGAGAAGGTAAAAAATAGCCAGAATAAAATTGTGCTGACCAAAAAAATAGCATTGGCCGGGTTAGCAAGCGGTGTCAGTAACTTTAGTCCCTTCATGCTGATTCCGATACTTGTTCCGCTATTAACCGATGTGTTTTATGTTCCGGAAGATAGGGTTTCACTGGTATTTTTTATTGGTGGCCTGGCTTCTTGGTTGGGGACTTATTTAACTGGAAAGCTTTGTGATAAATATCCTCCGCAGAAAATTACCATTGCGGCGGCGGCTTTATTTATTGTTAATATTCTTCTGGGATTAATGGGGAAAATGAATGGATATGTATTCTTTGCCCTTTTTATGTTTGCGACTTATGTGCAGGTTATGGCGGCCAACGTACTGGCTTCTTATGCTTCGACGCCTGAGAATCGTGCGGGTTTTGGTGCCCTTCAAATGGCTTTATCCAATCTGGGTGCCGGTGTCGTGTTTTTCTTCTCTTCCATTTTTTTAAGTGGTAAAGCGATTACGGTTGAAAGCGTACAGCCTATTTTCATATTGTCTATGGTTAGCGCTCTAATATTACCGATATATGTAAGAAAATTAGCTCAAGTGTTGAAAAGAGATGCTAAGAGTTTAATGAATAATTCTTACAGTAACAGTTAAAGGAAAACAACGATAGATATGTGATCTAGCCTTAATGGTAAAATAGCAGTTTTGAGCTATATTTAAGTTTAAGGCTAATCATTGATATAAGATCATTGGCGTGATTAATAAAAATGGAATGTTGTTGAAAGTATAATGTCACTGGAGGGAATTATTATTATAGAATAATTTTGGCCAATGCTGGGTGAGAGTGTGCGAAAGGATAAAGTTATTAGAAATCCTATCATGATTATTATTGAACTTATTAATTAACATAGGTGAATAAAATGGAAGAGAAATTAATTGACACTAAGAATAAACCAGCTGTTAATATTATCGCGGGAGTGACAAATATTAAATCCATTTATAATAAAACGCCTTGCATATTTGTAATTGAGCATGGATATATTGCTAGAAAGAATTTTACTGTGGATAAGATGTCTGAGTGGCACGGTGATTTATGGGCTCCCTGGATAGGTGATAAGTATGAACCCAATAAGGCAATTCATATCTATATTGGAAGAGAATGTAAATCTGAAATTGATATTTGGATATTTCAGGATTATTGGAATCCACCGAATGAAAATGCTGTTAAGTATTCTCTAAATAGAGCATTCAATTATGATGATGCATTAGAGATCCCTGGCAATAATAGGGGTGGAGGCAATAAGATACTGACTTTAGAACTTAATGATAATAATATTGACCTGAGAATGATATAGCATTGCATTATAAGATATTAAATATATCGGATAAAGTGTTGTATCCATATACATTCATTGGAACGGAAATATCTCTCCGCGTAGAAATTATTTCACTGTCTTAAATAACCTATTTTTTTCCAGGATTAAACGTAGAGCGATTGGATAGAACAAACCTGCGATATATCGCTGGTTTGTTCTATCGTAAAGGAGGAGGGTGCAACGCGGTCGATCGTTACCAATACAACCATTGTGGGGCGTGCTGCCAACCGCAGGGTTGAAACCAGTCTGGTACCGAGCGCAGTCGCCTGCCAGCGATTGCAAAAGGTTCCAGGTTCTTCATCAACATCGCCGGTGCAGGCGACATTACACAATCAAAACAGGAGTAAATTTATGGCGATCCCCGCTTATTTGTGGTTGAAGGATGACGGCGGTACAGACATTAAAGGCTCTGTGGATGTTCAGAACCGTGAAGGCAGCATCGAAATCGTCGCGCTGGAACATGCTCTGCATATCCCGACTGATAACAATACTGGCGAACTGACCGGTACCCGCGTGCACTCCCTGCTAGTGTTCACTAAAGAAGCTAATTCTTCAAGCCCTTATTTGTATAAAATTGTCACTTTTGATCGAATTTTGAACCGTTTCGACATCAAATAGCACAAAACGGATGATGCTGAAAATCATGGATTAGTCATACCGGGCTTGGTTATAGTGCTTATTATCTTAACCTTTGGTTTTTCCGGAGTAAAAATGAAATTACCTCTTATTTTGTCTGTTTTGTTGATTTTTGGCGGATGTAATATCTCCGTTTGTGCAGAGGAATACTTAAATGCAGGATTTAAGCGGTTTGCCGTTCTTGATCCAGTGAACCATCATCCGATGGAGGTTAGTTACTTTTATCCCAGTTCAACACAAGGAAAAGGAATAAGCTCTGTTGGACCTGTCGATATTTTAGCAATTAGCTCGGCTAAAATTATGTCAGGCCGATACCCTCTTGTTGTTATTTCCCATGGTAATTTAGGAAGTTTGTGGGGACATCATGATCTTGCCAGTTATCTCGCTAAAAGAGGCTACATTGTTGTGACTCTTACACACCCGGGAGATAATTATAAAGATGCATCCGGCATTGGGGCCACCAGTACCATTTATGGTCGTCCTCTACAAGTCTCTGCGGCCATCACAGCCGCTTTAACAGAGCCGTTCTTAGCACCCTATATAAACAGTAACCAAATTGGTTTTATTGGATTCTCGGCAGGTGGGGGAACGGGGCTGTTTCTTGCAGGCGCACGAGCGGACTTTCAACGCCTTGAGGAATATTGCTCGTCTAGATTGGAGGACGATGTTTGCGAAAGTGAAGGAAAGATCAGAAATGATCGTCCTGATATTTTGCCTCAGTCTGATCCCCGAATCAGTGCATTTGTTTTGATGGCACCATTAAGTGTCTTTTTTTCGACTGAATCAGTAAAAAATATCCATGTTCCAATTTTTCTTTATGCTGGAGAGAAAGATCATCAGCTTGATAATGAATATAATTCAATCGCGCTTACCCGCGATCTGCCATTATCACCTGAATTTAGAATGATTCTTGGGGCAGGTCATTTTGTCTTTCTTGCGCCATGTTCTATTAATCGGACCAAAAGTGCGCCAAAATTGTGCCAGGATCCACCAGGTATTGATCGGCACGCTATTCACCAAATAATTAATGCTGATATTGCTAAATTTTTAGATGTACAGTTAAAGGGGCTGTAGTGTTCATCTCTTATTGTGAATAATTTTCTTATATTAAATTTGATATGGTTTTGCTTATTCAGCTTTGGTACTGATTAAGGTGGATATTATGGAAAATGAAGGCGTGGTTATTGCTTCTATAAACCGAATAATAGAAATTTCATAGATTAAGAAACTGAGTATTTGCTATCAAAATAAAAGCTGAAATATTTTGATGGGGGATCTTGTCAGGTTAATGACTTTCATAAAAATCCCGCTGAAAAAACAGTGGGGTTTTCTATGCCTGCTGACTTGTAACAAATGTTGACTAAATATAGCCTTTTGACTATATTTTATGTAGTCAGAAGGCTATATCTTTACAGAGGCACTATGCGTACATATACACCATCATATAAACCGGTAAGCGATCAACTTTGGCGCATTGTTGGTTTTAATGCGAGCAGTGGGCCGAATCTTGTCGCTCAACTCAGAAAAGGGTTGCCAACGTCTGTTATTGATGAAATTCATGTATGGTCTGGTTTTAAGAAATCTGACATCCTCAAGATGGCGGGAATTAGTACCAGAAATGTGTCTCGCCGAAAATCTGGGCCACAGACACTATCCCCAGATCAAAGCGAACGCATTGCACGCTTGGTTCGTGTGACTGATGCCGCAGTTGCCTTGTTTGAGGGTGATAAAGATAAAGCAGTTAATTGGATGAGTAAGCCTGTCCGAGGTCTCGGCGGTGAAACACCAGAAAGTATAATTGATTCTGAAAGCGGTGCATTGGAAGTGTTGGATCTTATTGGCCGACTGGAGCATGGCGTTTTCTCATGATTGCGTATCGGATTATTAAGAAGAAATATAAGGCTTCAGCTTGGACAGGCTACGGGGCTCAGATGCACGGAGGCCGTTGGAATCCAAAGGGATGCCCTATGTTATATCTTGCTACATCTATTTCTCTCGCCATGTTGGAAACGCTTGTACATTTTGAAAATGGTGCTTTACTCGAAGAGTACCTTCTCCTAAGCATTGAGATTGATGATGAAGAAATAATCATCTTGGATAGGGAATATTTGCCATCAAATTGGAACGAGAGAGTTATACCTGATGATACTCGGGCGTTGGGGAATAATTGGCTGAATTCCTGTGATTCTATAGGTCTTATTGTGCCTTCTGTTGTCGTTCCGCAAGAGAATAACCTACTTGTTAATCCGCAGCATCCTGGTTTTCGACCTTTCTTAAATAGTGTGATTATCACTGACCATTTATTTGATCCTCGATTAGATAACATGTCTAAGTAGCTCCTCCCCTATATTTTCTTATTTTTTATAACCAATATTGCTATGCCGGATATTGGTTTGTATCGCCTGTTTTTTAGATTAAATGGTTATATTTCTATACATATAAGTATTAATCAATAGTGAAGCATAACTATAACAGGCTATTTGGTTAAAAAAATATGATGGGTTTATATAATTACATGATGGAATATGATGATATTATAAGTTGTTGTAAATATAACGTTAATATATTATTGATATGAATCAGAAATTGTGAATGTTTTTTGTTAATGCTGACAGAAGTTGTCACTGAATTGTGAATAATACTTATGAAGGGTAACCGTAGTTTTTTGTAAATAAAAATAATATAAATAACGATAGGAATAATTTAGATGAAATATGCCTTTATTACCGGTGCAACAGGAGATATTGGTTTCGCAATTACAGAAAAACTATCTGAGGATGGTTTTGAGCCAATATTATTATCACGCACTCCTGAGCGTCTCGATAATGCAATTAGTAAGCTACGTAATAAATATGGTAATCAATTTGCAAAAAAAATAGTTTGTGATGTTTCTGATCATGAAGATGTCAGCAAAGCTTTTGATCAACTTGATCTTGAAAATAATAAGTTATCCGTACTGGTGAATTGTGCAGGTATTTCCGGTGGTGGAATTACTGCTGACATAAGTCCTCAAACTTGGCAAAATATAATAAACGTTAATTTAAATGGCACTTACTTTGTCATACATGAAGTTCTGACAAGAAAACTAATTCTATCTGGTGGAAGAATTATCAATATTGCGTCAACCGGAGGCAAGCAAGGTGTTATTTATGGCACGCCATATTCCGCCTCTAAACATGGTGTTGTCGGTCTCACCAAATCCTTGGGGCTTGAATTAGCGCGTAATGGTTCAGGCGTCACCGTGAATGCAGTTTGCCCTGGGTTTGTTGAAAGTGACATGGCCGTGCGTGTCAGAGAACATTACGCTAAGATTTGGGGTACTGATAAAGAAGAAACGAAAAGAAGAGTAGAAGAACGTGTTCCTATCGGAAGATATGTTGAACCTAATGAAGTGGCTGAAATGGTTTCTTATCTCGCATCTCCGCTCGCTGGGGCTGTAACCGCTCAGGCGCTTAATGTGTGTGGTGGATTAGGTAATTACTGATCATGGGAAATATTTCTTTATCATCTGATTTTTTTGATCTTTGGATTATAAAAATCGATGATATTGATTTAGTGTCTATTGAACAGTTAGTTTATGGTTCTGATATTACTCGCCATAATCAGATCTGTTTAGCGGATAGAAGAAAAAAGTTTATATTTAGAAGGGTTGCATTGCGTTATGTTTTAAATCAATATCTATCGGATTATGAAATAATAACGAATGATAACGGAAAGCCTTATATATCTACGGGGAAAGACTTCAAATACTATTTTTCACTGAGTGCCTCAGGCAATTATTGTGCCATTGGCCTTAGTTCAAGAGAGATGGGTGTTGATATTGAAGTCACTCCTTCTAAGATAAAAATCTTAGAAATTATTGAGTATTTTATTAAGGATGAAAAACTGGAGTATATGAAAGGTATCCTGTTAAAACAACCATTAGGTGTCAGCTCGGGATTTAAGAATTATTATTGTTTAATATCATTATATTATTGGGTTAGACTTGAGGCATATATTAAATTATTTGCTTCGACTTTGCATGAAGAGTTATTGGTTAATAACGCTGCTTCTGTGAAAAATATGAAAGATTTGGAGGAAAGTACATTGCTAATTCATAATCAGGAATTTGTTTGTGCTTTGTCTCAAAAGAAGATAATTTCCACTCCGAATATTAAGAGAAGAAACTACTCCGAAATTATAAGGAACAAAGATGAATAATATTATTGATTTAAGTGTTCCTATAGATAGTGATTTTTGGGAGCCTGAAAAAGTCACGAGGGAAATAGTCGATCATAAAGAAGGTGCCAATAAATTAGGTGAGAGTTATTTGTATTTCCATACCAGTTCATGGTGGAAAAGAGTCTTTATAAAACTCTTCAAACGCAAAAAGTGGATAATTGATCATAATGATTTCCCTGATGGTATGGGATTATCACTGATGCATTATCGACTGACAACTCATACCGGAACGCATATTGATGCACCTTATCACTATGGGTGGCATAAAGGGCAAGAGCAGCCGGCAACAATTACCGATATTCCTTTGGATTGGTTTTATAGTCATGGTGTATTACTTGATTTTAGCCAAAATGATCAATTAATTGATAAACAGGCGGTAGAAAACAAGTTAAAGGAAATCAATTATAAAATAAAAGCAAATGATATTGTTCTTATAAGTACTGGTGCTGATAAATTAGTAGGCTCAAAATCCTATTTTACTCACTATAGAGCGATTGAAAGCAGCGCTGTTCAATGGTTAGTAGAGCAAGGTGTAAAGATTATTGGAACAGACGCCTTCAGTTTTGATCGGCCGTTTATAGAGATGATTAACGATTATAAAAAGACAGGGAACAAAGCTTACTTATGGCCTTCTCATTTTATCGGACGGGATCGTCCTTATTTGCAAATAGAACGACTTTGTAATTTAAACAGTATTCCTAAACCTTATGGATTTAAGGTGTGTTGTTTTCCAATAAAATTAGAGAAAGCGGATGCTTCATGGAGTCGGGTTGTTGCAATATTTGATAAGGATATATAACTGACTGCATTGTGAATATAAAAGAAGTTTCAATGGTTAATGTTATATAAGGCAGAGAGAGATAGATTATCTTTGCTGTGTTTTATTATGAGCAGTTATATCAGCTCTATTGTAATAAATTTGTCATCTCCTTTCTGGATGATTTTTAAGAGTAAATTGAGCGATTAAGAAAAAGGCTGAATTATTATCTATAAAGATCGAATGGAGTTAACTTAATTTGGTTTAATCTGGAATATTCATGTCATTCCTGCATGTTTGGCACATGATAAGTCAGTGAGAGACGCAAATTGATATTTAAAGGGAGTTATGGTTGGGCTTGGTGCTCATTCTCAAGAGTTTTGGTTAGGAGATAAAGATCAAATATATATATGACAAATATTAATTTAAAAATAATTAAAGTAGTTTGAGATAACTACTTTCAGATAGGGATTTTCTTAAATGAAAATGGGTAAATTTTATGTGAATAAAACTTACCTGACAATAAATCTGTATTCTATTTCTATCGAGATAACTATTGTGATAATAAATAACAGAAATGAATCTCAAACACAGAAAGTGGTGGTGACAGGGTTAGGTGTTATTTCACCAACAGGTATTGGCATTAATGAATTTTGGGACAATATTCATAATGGGAAATCAGGGGTCAGTGAATATAAATGGGGAAGAAAAAAATTCGGATTCAAAAGCGGAGCTATAGGAAAAGTTGGCGATATTGATATCAATAACAAAGAATATGTTTTGCAAAATGAGCATAAATATCTGCGGTTTGCTTTGGATGCCTCCGAGATGGCAATGCAAGATGCAAATTTAACGCCTTCAGAAATTGACGGTAAACGCTTTGGTGTTGCAATTGCAACAGCTATTGCCGATGCTGCTGGAATGGAAGAGTGTTTGCTCAGAATTACCCATGGAGGTAAAGAAGAGATCAGCCCTGATTTAATTCAACCAGAGGATTACGATAGCTTTGATTTCAGTTCTGCGGCAACCTCTGTAGCGAAAAAGTATGGTGCGTCCATGTCGGTGAGTAATATATCAACGGGATGTGCGGCAGGACTTGATGCTTTAGGTATTGCTCTTGAACATATTCGTTATGGAAGAGCCGATGTCATGCTGGCTGGCGCAAGTGAAGCTCCGCTTTGTCCGCTGTCTATTGGCTCTTTTGAGGCTTTAGGGGCGTTGTCATCAAGAGAGCTGGAAAATCAGCAATCGGCAACCTGTCCTTTTTCTCTTGAACGTGATGGATTTGTTATTGCTGAAGGATGTGGAATATTAGTTTTAGAGTCTTATGAACATGCGAAGAAGCGTGGAGCACATATCTATGCTGAATTAGTAGGGTATGCATCAGTCAATAATGCTTATCATATGACGGATTTGCCCGCTGATGGATTGGCAATGGCACGATGCATTGATATGGCATTGAAAGATGCCAAGGTTGCCCCATCAGCTGTAAATTATATTAGTGCGCATGGAAGTTCTACGGCTCAAAATGATATTAATGAATCAAATGCAATTAAATTTATTTTGGGGGAAAAAGCATTTGATATTCCAATTAACTCATTAAAGTCAATGACAGGCCATGCTTTAGCTGCCGCTAATGCGATAGAATCTGTTGCATTATGCCTGGAAATAGAAAGGCAATATATTCACCCAACAATTAATTATCAAACCCCGGATCCTGATTGCGATTTAGATTATATTCCTAATCAAGGTTGCGTATATCCCATTGACACCGCGTTAAAATTGTCCAGTGGTTTTTCCGGTATTCACAGTGTTATTGTTATGAGGGCAGTTAACAATGCGTAGAAGAGTTGTTGTTACCGGTGTTGGCGCAATACATCCTGATGGCAAGGATGTGACATCCATCAAGTCAAATTTGATTCAGAAGCTCTTGGGCCAAAACTCGATAAATAATATGACCTCAAGCCCTGTAATAAGGACATTGAGTGATCCCGATGAAAAAAAATATATCAATAATCGCTTAAAGCGTAAAATTGATGACTTTTCTATTTATGGTATCGTCGCTGTTGAGATGGCATTAAAAGAGAGTAAATTAGATTTAGACAAGATTGATCCTAATCGCGTTGGGATATATGTTGGAAATTGCTTTGGTGGATGGAAACATATTGAAGACGAAGTGAAAGCGCTCCATATTGAAGGAATACAGGGAATGGGTCCTTATGTTGCTACGGCATGGTTCCCTGCTGCACTTCAGGGGCAGTTATCACTTCTTTATGGTTTTAGTGCACAATCTAAAACATTTTCTACATCGGATGTGGCAGGGATACAAGCAATAGGTTATGCGGCTGACGCTATTTCTAATGGTGTAGCGGAAGTTATGTTATGTGGTGCGTCAGAACATCTTTCGAGCCCATTAGTTAAAAATTTACTGGAGCAGAGATCAGCACAGAGAAATTCTGAAATATTTGGTGAAAAATTACCAGAAAATTTCTCGGAAGGTGCTGCATTTCTGGTTATAGAAGAAATGCAACATGCTTTAGAACGTGGCGCTTCGATATTGTGTGAATTAACCGGCTTTATTGATTATTTTTCACCTGATAAAAATACAAGAAATGACACCTTGGAATATATTGCTGAACTATTCAGCCATAATGAGAATTCTGCATTTATTATGGATGGAATATATGATGATGAAAAGGAAATAACGAGTAAAGTATTCTCAGATAAAAATATAAAAACATCTTTTGTAAATCTGAGGCCTTATTTAAATAATCAATTTTCGGTCAGTGGCGTGATTGATTCGGTCCTGGCTTCGTCATTCTTATCAGAAAATAATGGTGAACAGCAGTCTATTACAATAAATGAACTTTCAAATACTAATCAAATAGTTATTCAGCGTCTCAGTAACAAAGGTCATGTGTGCGCGTTGAGTTTTTCAGCTATTTAATCTCTAAAATATTTAAATGTGCGAGTGAAATATATGAATAACAATCCAGAAGTAAAAATAAAAACTATTTTATCATCTTTTGTTAATATTAATTTTGATGATTTCAATATGGATGCAGATCTTACCCAAGCTTATGATATGGATTCTACGGAATTAGCTGACTTAGCAAAAGAAATTGGGAAAGAATTTGGTATTTCTGTGACCAAAAGTCAATTCAGTAATTGGGAAACAGGAAGAGCTGTCCTTGATTTCGTCTCAGCAAATTTAAGTGATAAAAATTAATTTTTAATAAAAGGGAAGCAGAAATGAAGCTAATTTCTATGTTGTTACATTCAGAGCGTGATAATTTAAATAACGATTGTATTATCACTAAGGATTTTCATTATACAAGAAAAGAGATAATATTTTCTGTTTCCCATTTAATTGATGATTTAAGTAATAGAGGAATTCATAAAGATAATAAAATTATCGTTATATTTGAACATGATGAATTAGGCATTTTCTTCTTGGCTGCGGCCAGTGCTATGGGGTTGCATTTGTTAATGCCTTATAATTTATCATCAGCGACAATCGATGAATGGATCAATTTTACCAATGAAGTCCAATACGATTTTGTTGTTTATCTTAAAAAAGATAAATATTTTGTTGAAAAATTAAAAGAAAACGGCATCAATGTTATTGATGTTTCAGATCATGAGATCAGCGCTAATGATATAGAAGAAACCCCAGTTATTACCTACTCACCACAATCTATTGCTAATTTTATTGTACTTTTTACGAGTGGAAGTACTGGCAAACCGAAAGCAATTAGTATTTCAGAATCCTTAGTATGTCAACGAATTTGCACAGTAACAGAAAAATTAAAGTTTAGTCAGGATGCTAAAATATTTATGTCAGGTTTATTGAATAATACTACCGGCGTGATTTTCTCTTTCGGTGCATTATTACATCAGTCAATACTTTTTATACCAGAAGACAGGAATATAGAGGAATGGCCTGCTTATATTTCCGGTAATAAAATTACGCATATTATGTTACGCCCAGAGTCGATGAAATTATTTGTTAAATCGGCAGAAGAATATGATATTGATCTAACTTGTTTACACGTTGTTGCTTATGGGGCTGCGGCTATGCCGCCCAGTGTACTTGAGAAAGGTCGTAAATTAATAGGCTGTGAATGGATGCAGGGATACGGATTAAGTGAAACTTATGGTCCGTTCTGCTGGGTGGATGAGCAAGATCATCGTGATAAAAGATATCTCGACTCAGTTTATTGTGTTGGAAAGATTGATAATACATTGGAAGTTGCTATTAAACCCATTACCGGCTCATCTGATAATATTGGAGAAATTATACTAAGAGGTAACAGTATAATGGAAGGATATTATGATGTGATTTCTGGGAAAGTCACTCCCCCTGATGAATGGTTTGCTACCGGTGATCTGGGTTATATCGATGACGATGATTATTTAATTTTAAAGGGACGTAAGCAAAATACATTTATGAGTGCTAACGGACATAGGATTTACCCTGAAGAAGTTGAATCTATTTTATCAAGAATACCCAATGTGAATGTTGCTACTGTTGTTGGTTTTTCTTTCCATGAAAATGGTGTTGCTATTGACCAACCTGTTGCCTGTATGAGTGGCGATATATCGAAGAAATTATTACCTGAAATTGAAAATATTCTTTCATCATTTCTGAGTGCTAAATTAAGTCAGGAAAAATGGCCAGACTGGTTCTATGTTACTGGTGAGTCTTTTCCGAAAAGCCATAACGATAAGATACTAAAATCAGAGTTAATTAAATCAATCGATCCTAAAAAATTATTTAAATTGAGGAATAAATAATGAATTATTACGAATCACATTCAATCATTTGTAATACACAGGCAGAAAAGGTATATCAGGTTATTGTCAATTCTGAAAAGTGGTCAGAAATATTTGAGCCTTGTCAGGAAGTGAAGGCTATCTTTAGAGATAAAGACAGTGAAAAAATAGAAATTAAAGCATTAATTAACGGTATCATCATGCAGTGGGTATCAGAGCGTAAATTTCATGCAGAAACATTCAGTATAAAATCAAAACTGACCAAGCCAATGACATTAGTCAAAGAGATGGAAACGTCATGGCGGGTTATTAAGATCAATTCTCAACAATGTATGCTTGTGTTAGAGCATGATTATGATATTGAGGCAGAAATAACAGGATTAGTTGATGGTGTTGAAACAACGCAGCAGGCTCATGAATTTATTAGTAAAGGAATTGATCTTAACTCAGTTAAGGAGCTCAATAATATAAAGAATATTGTAGAAGTAAATGAAGGGCCGGAAAAAAAATTAAACGGAAATCTAACTCATTCAATAATATGTGAGGCACCGGCAAAGGATGTATATAATTTGGTTAAGGATGTCTCTTATTGGCCTGATATTTTCTCATTTTGTGAAGGTGCTGATGTATTAAATAGAATAGATGATTCAGAACTTGTTGAAATTAAAGCAAGACAAAATAATAAAACAGTAAGCTGGCAAACAAAACGATATTATTCTGATTCTATTTATAGAATTGATTATGTCCTGCTTAAACCTATGCCATTATTAAAGGCAATGAGTGGGAGATGGCAAGTTATTCCTATTAATGATCAACGTTGTCTTCTGACAGTACAGAGGAATTGGTCTTTATTAGACGATGTAAGCAGTATTATTGATGATGTTGATAATCATGATCAGGCTAATTTCTTTATTATCTCATTTATTAATGACAATACTCAAATGGAGATGGATAGTATAAAGAATAAGGTAGAAAGTAATAAAAAATCAGATTTATTAACTTTTACAACAGGATATTATATTCCTCATCAAATTGATGACGTTTACGATATCTTTTTAAATATCAATGATTGGAGTCAGATATTACCTCATTGTTATTCAGTGAAAATAATTCATAATGATGATAGACACCAAGAATCTAATATGGATGTGTCAACGCCAAACGGAAATGAAACTTTCCGTAGCATACGATTCTGTGATAGAGATAATTTATTAATTGAATATTTTCAACCAGAGCCTCCATTAGTATTAAAATCTCATAGCGGTTCATGGCGTATATTTAGCAGAGGAAGTGGTTCGTTCATTGTTTCTAATCATAGTGTTGAATTAGATCATCATTTATGTGCAATCAAGTTTGGTACAGAAGATAAATTAAGACAACAAGAAATAGTGAAGAATGCTATTTCAGAAAATAGTAAGAAAATGGTTTTTGCCTGCAAAGAGTGGTTAGATAATCGTATTTAGTAAATTAAAGGAAAATACAATGAATAATAAGAATAAACCAAATAGAATTTCGGCAGCACTTTTTTCTACTTGTGGTTATTTTATGCCAAGACTTTTTTTCTTAAATTCTCAATATGCACCTCAGGTTCATTGGGGAGATGTGGTTGAGGCATTGAGTCATTTTCAGGAGGAAAACTTAGATTTATCATCTGAAGAGTTCTGGCATGAGTGGATGATTAATTGGTCAAAAGTGGGTGATAATTATATCAGCATCGCTAATTCTGCCAAAAATGAAGTCAGTTATGTTCGTGCCCTGAAGAGTGCTGCTGCTTGTTATCATTGGGCTGAATTTATGTATTTCAGTGATAAAAGCAGAAAGATCCAGCTCAGAGAGTATATTCGTTCATGTTTTTTATCCGGTATAAAATATAGTGATTTGCTGGTTGAGCATCAGTATATTGTTGTTGATAAATTTCATATGCCGTTCTTCCTTATATTTCCTAAAAGATATAAAGAAGAAGAGAATAATCCTTTACCTTGTGTTATTTTATCCAATGGATTGGATTCAATGACTGAAATTGAAATATTATCTTTGGCGGAATTTTTCTTGGAAAAAGGTATAGCGGTAGCTATATTTGATGGGCCAGGGCAAGGAATAAACCTTGGAAAATCGCCATTGGCTATTGACATGGAATCATATATTATCTTTATACTTAAATTATTAGAAGATGATGCTAGAATTAATAGTAGCCTTCTCTGTTTCTTAGGAATTAGTTTTGGCGGTTATTTTGCTTTACGTCTTGCACAAAAAATTGGCGATAAATTTTGCTGTATCGTTAATTTATCTGGTGGACCTGAAATAGCCGATTTTGATAAATTACCCAGAAGGCTTAAAGCAGATTTTCAGTTTGCCTTTATGCAAGATAATCATATGCAGTCTCTTTTTGATGAAATAAAATTAGATGTATCTTTAACTTGTAAAACAAAGGTTTTTACTGTTCATGGCGCATTGGATGATATATTTTCAATTGATAAAATTAGAGAATTAGACCACTTATGGGGAGATGATCATAAATTATTATGTTATGAATCAGAAGCTCATGTTTGTTTAAATAAAATAAACGAGTATATGATACAAGTTTTAGATTGGGTTAACGAGCAATTCAGACTGAATGGCGCTAAGAAAAATTAATTTATTTTATACTTAGCACCTATTTTAGTTGGTGTAATTGTTTTGGATCGTTCTTATAAATGAATAGTGAACACGGACAGTGCGCAGGATCCGTATCGTACATATAATACGTGAGGATGACTTGTTTTCCTTGTCCTTCAGGCTGCTGCACTAAAGTGAGTTCAAAAGTTAGCGCTTTCACCTAAGCACTGTCTTGGTTTGCTGTTTATTATAAAGGACGGTGAATAAAATAGTGTATTTTATATAATATTATCCTTTAAAGTCAGGTATTTTATGCCAAAAGAAAATTTAAATAAACATTAATCATCTTATCTAAATAATGTTTATTTTTTCAATAGAAGTGAAGGTGAAACTTATTTTAGTTATGCTTTTTAGTTTCACTACTTCTTTACTGTAAGTCATAAAACAAAATCATCTTCATAAACATTACGAAGTGAAATTTCTGAATAATAAGTTCATGCTTCTTCTGCTTAAATATTGACTGGCACGTATGAAACTTGACTTTAATATTTAAGCTTTCTTATATCACCAATACATAGTAAGTTTACTTATTGAAGGTTAATTTTATTTTTTGTATTGATTGGAACTATATATATTTTAGATTTTTACTCTATGATTAAATGTTCGATAGTTGCCTTTACCATGCTTCAATGTAATGTATCGAGCATTTACTTTTTATATGGTAGAGTAATTATGAAAGACAAAAATATTATTTTCGTTAGCGCAGATAATTGAGATATATAATAAATATAAGATTTACAGTTGATGATTTTATAGTGAAGTTTCGATATTGTTCCATTAATCAATGAGTAAGAATAAATAGTTCCATTGGGTAGTAACTCAATATTGTTTATTTAATAAAGTTTTTCCTATTTGATTTTTTATTAAAATGAGGAGTGAGGAAATGTCAAGAACCGAAAGACTCATAGTGTTATTGCAATACTTAAGACAAAGAAGATATCCTGTCAGTGGTAAGTTACTGGCTGGCGATTTAAATGTAAGTTTGCGAACCCTTTATCGAGATATTGCTTTGCTAAATAGTCAGGGAGCAAATATAGAAGGTGAACCAGGTTTAGGTTATACATTAAGACCGGGTTTTATGTTGCCTCCTTTAATGTTTACAATGGATGAAATTGATGCTTTAGTTTTAGGTAACAAATGGGTTATTGAACAAAATGATGTTGTTTTGGCTAAATCTGCTCATAGTTTTATATCTAAGATCGCGGCAGTACTTCCCGAAGAACAGCGCGCTCAGCTATACTGTTCGCCAATGTTTGTAAAAACGGAAGGTTATAGTAAAGTTACTGATAATAATTCGATATTATCTGATATTAGGAAAGCGATATATCATAAAGAAAAGATAGTGATAACTTTCTTTGGTTTAAATAATGTACGTACAGTGAAAACTACTTGTCCATTGTCGATTTTTTTCAATAATGAATTCTTTTTAGTTTCTTGGTGTGAATTTAGTCATGAATTTATCAAGTTACAAGTAGAAAAAATAGAAAAATTAGAAGTGTTATCGGAAAAATATATACAAGATCGAATATTATTGCTAAAAAAATGGGGTGAGAAAGAAGGATTGTCTGAGAGTTATTTATCTTGATAAACGATTATTACTAAACAATTGATATGGATACTTATCTAATTTTAAGCCGATTCAATAAAAATCATGATTTTTATTGAATCGGCTTTACTTTATGGCTTAAGGCAGAGTTTAAAACTCGTATTCTTCACATAATTATAAATAATTCAATGGAGGAAAATCTACCATTTCCATGTGTCTGGGCTGGTTCCAGAAGGTAATACACCAATTCCATAATCGCTAATGACAACGGCAACATATATATCATTGTCATAACAATCTAATTGATATCTCCTTCCTTTTTCAGTCCATCGCCAATAATCAGTTTTCCCGCTTTCAGGATAGAATTCTTGAAGAAGTGAAGCGGTTGCTGGATATAATCCATTGATATTTAGAGCGCTCGTATTTGAAGAGTTACTCCAAAACACATCACCTGTTAAAATTTTATTGGTTATATTAACAACGAAAAAGTAATGGCTATTAACGCCAAGCATTTTACCTTTTTCTTTTTTCTCAATTTCTTTCATCTTAGGCTCCTGAACTAATGGATAAAGTTGCTGATAATCATATAGAGATAACCATAGGTTTTTTTTGGAATTTCTATTTTTGCTGCTATAAATTAAATAGCCATGACGATAATTACAGTAGAAATAGATACAGAGTAAATATATTTTTATACTTGGCGGATTCGACTAATAAGTGCAATTTTTTAGAAAGGCGGTCAGTTGCTATAGTAGGCATCTTTCCCGCCACAAGAGAATGCACTATGGCCTATACACAACTACCGAAACTGAAAGATACACGATTTCCAGTTTAAAAAAAGCTGGTTTTTCACCGTTTTTCATTGCTGATTCACTTAAGCTAAACCCATCGACCATCAACAGAGAATTGAAGAGAAATCAAAAAGTCCAGACATACTGCCCGAACAGGCTCATTTGAAGGTATTGGCTCGTCGTCATTTTGCTAAGCAAGCCGTAAAAATAACACCTGAAGTAAAAAAATGGATAAAACGGTTAATCAGACAATACTTTCCAAAGGGAACCGATTTTAATGAAGTCTCTGATCAGGAAATAAATTATGTAGGAAACCGATTAAATCATCGCCCGCGAAAAACACGGGGGGTAAAACACCGAATGAATTATTTAAGGGAATACGAACATGCTTACTTCCAGATTAACGATGTTGCACTTATTATGTGAATCTACCCTTCATTATTTTAACTTGGATATATTTTTCTTAAAGAATCTAATTGTCACAGCATCTTATCGGATGGAAAATTATATATCAGATATTTTTATAGTAGTGAAAAAATAGGAAATGTAAAGTATATCGTCATTGTGTTTTACCTGAATGCCATGGGAAATCGAGTCGGTGATCTTTGGGTAAGCTGACTGAAATTGCTGGTGAGAACCTGAAAAATACTATTTCTGATGAAAATTGGTTTGTAAAAGTCTGGATGGATGCAGTTTCATCTGCTGCTAACGAAACGTAACTGGATGTATTTCCGAATGAATGTATCTGGAGTATGACATCAATATTATCATCGGAGTTTTATCCGAATTAATCCTCATATGTTTTTCATCGTGAGTGCTGATTTTAATAAAAAGTGGTTGCAATATATAGTAATATTTACTACGGTAAATATTACTATATAAAACTTTGTTCGGCTTACGGAAATGAGAATTTTTGCCACAGATGATTTTTCGGTTTTCATGGAAGATAGTTTATTGACTAATAAGGATATTTGTCAATCTGCCAGAAATAATAGGAGGATTGGTAGACGCTAATCTTGGCGGTGATCTTTTTAAAAAAAGAATCGCTTTTGGGGAATAGGGAAAAGTGGTAGCACCCGTTTTGTTTTTGCGTTCAGGTATCATGATAAAATGATTTTTATCTTAAAAAAGATGTAGCAAAATCGGGTAAAGAAATTCCCGATAAGCTGTTGAAGATGTATAAGTTGCTAGCCAAAGACCTTCTTAATATCAGTGATAAAAATATTGAAGATATACCCTTCATCTTTCAAGTTGCTGCTTTGTTGGCTGCGTTCACTTACCCCAGTCACCAGGGCACGAGCATACTTTGACTGCTATTCATCCAAAGAAAACTCTTGCCCGATAATCATCGCACCAACCCGCTTTTTTAAGCTTGTTCCTTTGGCTCGGTGCCCCGCAATCGCATTGTTTGACCAGATTCAGGACGATACGACGGAATAAGGCCAGATTCTCAACTGCACCCTCCAGAACAATTCGTGAATCATCTTCTTTAAAGACCACATCAAGAATATAGTGCTGGGTATTTTCAATCCGCCAATGCTGGCGAATATAATATCCCAGTGATTTATGCTTGGGCGAAAGGGAACTCACATAATAAGACGTGTCCACCGTTCCTTTGCCATTTTGTGTCCGGTGACGTTCTACGGCGATAATGCTACGAATGGTCGGCCATTTCTCGATTAATTCTGCCGTAAATTGGGGCTTTAACTGAAACACATAACGCTCTTCACGCCGGCCATGGGCTTCTTGCTTAACTTCCGTGATAATTTTTTCTTTACCGGCATCAAACACCGCCTGAAATTGCGATTGGACGGCTTCCCACAGATGGGGTTGATTTTTTTTCACCTGAACCACGACATGGGCTTTCTTTTCGCTGATTTTTTCCAGCGTTTGGCGCTGACAATGCAAAGCATCCAGCGTGACGATGCTGCCTTTCAGGTCAAGGATATCCAACATCTGCCGCACGATACTGATTTCCCCGTTTTTCGTGGCAGTGGCTTTCTGGCTCAGGACTAATCCTTGTTCCGTATCATATGCCGTGACCAGTTGGACGGCGTTTTGCTTTTCATTACGGTAGGCGCGTCGCAGAACTTTTCCATCGAAGGCAATGACCGGTTTCCCTGCCTGTTCACGTTGTTCATTGATCCAGTTGAGCAAAGCCTCCAACAGCGAATCAAGTTCAATAGCGCGCACAATTCTGGCAACCGTGTGTCGGCATGGTATTCCACTGAGAAAGGGGCGATATTTTTTCAGCCACGTAATTTTGGCCCGACCATAAGTTTCAATATCTTGCCAACCTTCAGCGCCAGCGAGAATGGCGCTGATGACAAGAAAAATAACATCAATCAGCTCGTATTGACGATTGATGTCAGAACGAGTTTCTTTCACAACGGTTAAATGTTCAATCAGGGTCTGGTTCGGATTCATGGGCCAGTATTAAAAAGAAAAATAAGGAGAATGAGATCATATAATTACGGTTCATTCAAGGGGGGGGGGTAAAAAAGTATGCTCGCGCCCTGGGGTTGCTGTGACGCTGCAATCATTACATACCTTGATGACTTGATAAAAATCCTCTGACTTCCCGTCATAGAAATATTTTGAAATAAGCTGAAAAGTCCATTTTCCTTTATTAGATTTACGAACACAGTACAGCTTAGAGCGTAAACATACAGGGCAGCACCAATGATCGGGAGTTTTTCCCCAGCGCTCTTTATTTAAATTGATCAGGTGCTGAAGCTCTCCCGATGTCGGTTGGGTTGAAGAAAATGGTTATCTTTTCCGCCTCCATGAGTCCGCATCTCCTATAAATTTTTTTGATTTATAAAGTAAACTTTCAGGGTATCCAGGTTTGATTTTATCAAGTCCATAATAATTAATTCTGTACCTGGCGGTTCTTTCAGTCTGCTTTGCGGTTCTTTCCGAAGGTTGATACCAATGCCTGTTATTTGCCCCAATTTCTGCTATTTTTCTTACAAAAGAACATCGGAGATAAAATGTCTCCTTACACTCTTGCCAAAGTGCTATTGCCGCATTACCGTCAATTTCGTGATCACGATTGGGTAATGGCAAAATAAATCTTTTTATTTCAGATGGGGAAAAAGAAAACGCTTCTGGTGTTTTGGCTATTTTCTTTGCTCTTGCGTCTGCATAATTACAATCAGCACAAATGATAGTATTGTCGTAAGCAGAAAAAGCAAATGCCGTTCTTACAACAAAACGCTCAGCCAAGAAATCTGCAATGACGATATCGTTATTTTGTGAAATTCGGGTAAATTCATCTTTCACAAAATCGGTCATGTGATCATGATGCTCATGCAAGTGTCCAGTAAGATAACCATGTTTGTTTTTTCTTATTATCTCTCGCTTTGTTCTTTGGCAGCATGGGCATATCCAAGTAGTCGGAGTAAGAATCCACCAACGATTCAGATCCATGCCTTTCGCAGAAAATTTCTCGATCAACTTTGTATATGAAAAAGAATACTCGCTGTCCAATCCAGCCAGTTCGTTTTCGTTCAAATACTCAATAAGCTCATCTTCACTGTTAAACATTTCTTTTCTCATTTAACTTCAAATCTGTTTAAGAATATCCATTTCAGAACCACGTAAATCAAACTCGGCTTTTTTGTTTGGTTGAAAAGTGTAAGCAATTAATCCTGACACGACCGCCAACAAAAAGCCGGCCACCCACTGCGGTGTCTTGATGTTCTATCTGAGAGATATTTTTCAGTTGTTCCACAACCATTGCTATCAAAGAACACCTTCTTACTTAATATTAACCCACCAAAAATATAAAAGTCTTTATTTTCATATTATTACGAATATTTTTCACCAGAGTAATTTTTCCCGCGGCAAGTTCATCACTCCGCGCCTGTGAGATATATCACCTATCTCCATACACATGTCAGCTTCCCCATTTCAACCGTTTTTTAATCGGATGACGGATCCATCAAGTGTCAATTTGACCACGAACAGTTCCCTACAATCGTCGATAAACAGATGAAGTTTAAAACCATAAAACCAGCCTGTACTGCTTTTTCCTAGACGCGCTACGCCATCAAAGACCCGATTTTAGGGAATACGTATGTTATGGCATACCGCTATTTTGATTGAATCAATAAAAGCAATGCCCCGGTTTTGGCTTTACACAATAAGAAAAACGCACACAAGGGAATGAGTGCTTTTTTTCAACGTGAACATGTGAGCATTCGGGTATAGCTGACTAAGAGCCTATCCCAAAAGGAATTGTCATATTGTATAATATTCTAGAACGGATAATTTCTGAAGGTATAGAGAGTATGGCAAACAACAAATGGCGGCTCAGTGATGAACTTTGGGGAAAAATGGCGCCACTTATTCCCGAACATAAAACTCAGCATCCGCTGGGCACACATCGTAAACGTGTTGATAACCGCGCCACTATGGATGCCATCTTCTTTGTGCTCAGAACGGGCTGCCAATGGAACGCCCTGAATGCAACAGGAATATGCTCGTCAAGTTCGGCTCACCGTCGTTTTCAGGAATGGCGTGACGCCGGCGTTTTTGAACGCTTCTGGCAAAACGGTTTACTGGCCTGCAAGCATCTCGCGATCATCGACTGGTCGTGGTTATCACTGGATGGCTGCATGACCAAATCCCCTTTAGCGGGGACAAAAAAACAGGTCGTAACCCCACGGACCGGGGGAAACAAGGCGTAAAACGCAGTCTCATGACCGAGGCTAACGGGCTTCCTCTTTCACTCGTTGTTGCCGCGGCAAACACGCACGATATCAAATTGGTTGCAGATACGCTTGATGCACTTCAGACAGGCAAGCCGGGTAAAAAGGTCAGGCTGTGTCTGGATAAGGGATATGATGCTAAATGGCTGAAAGACTATCTACGAAGTCGGCATTACGAGCCGCATATTCAGTCTCGCAAGGAGGAATCAGATGCCTGCCAAAATACGGACTTTAAAGCTCAAAGATGGGTTATCGAGAGGACGCATAGCTGGATGAATCGCTTTCGTCGGATACTGATCCGATGGGAAAAGAAGGTCGAAAACTATGAAGCTATGTTACATTTTGCGTGCGGGATTATAGTTTGGAACAAAACCCTATTGGGATAGGCTCTTATCGCCTGTTATTGGAACTGACAACCCAGACAGGCTAAAAATAGCCCGTAATATCAGGGCAACGGCCCTTGATAAGTTATACGCTATGGCGTGCAAGGTAAATTCCACTCTGACTGCCGATAAACCTCTGCGCCGAAAACGCTCCAGTCCCTGGATACCCCGTAAGGCAGAAAATACCGGTTCTACCATGACTTTTCGTTGACTCAATATCCGCTTTGACTCCGGTTTGGTCATACGTGAACGCAGTTTATCCCGCGCTTCATCTTCCCGGTAACGTTTAATTTTTCTGCCCTTTTTCGCCTGCGTACAACCGGATTGACTGTGATGTAATACGGATGAAGCTCCCCCTTCAAAAAACGAGCCCGTCAGCGTGGATTGATGTTGATAGATGAAACGTCCAAGGCTGGCGTGCTCAGGTGTCATGCCATGACTGACAAAGAGACATCCCAAATCCAGACGTGCCAGCCGTTCAAGTCCTCTGAGAGAACGGCTCCCTTTCATGAGCCCATCAAGCAGAATGCCCATCATGGAACGTGGGGAATACGGTGCTCTACCGGATGAGGCGTAATCGCGTTCGAAAGGGGCCCAATCCTGCTCATCAAGGATATCGGAGACAATAAATGCAGTGCGTTCCCCCACTGGCTTCAAATAGTCATGGAGGAAAAGAGTTCCCTTCAGTACAGTGAGGTGCTGAGCGGTGACAAACTGACGCCCGGTATGAACGGAAGGTGTCAGTTGCCGTAGGAATTTAGTCATATAAGGTCTCGTTTGGAATATTAACCCAGAGCTTAACTGATATTAGCTGATAAGGGTTAACTTTTGCGACACCCTCGCACTGGACGAGGGTTTACAGCGGTTTTTGCTAAATTTCTTTCATATACATTCGTGACAAACACAAAAACAGCTCTATAATCGAGCTGTTTCTGCATGCTATTTTTAATAGCCACTTGCCATCCAGCAGCATTAACGCTACCTGCATGCTCAAGCTATCAATCCCAATTTTCTTGAATGTTTAAGTAATTCAGTCACCTTATGAACTTTAAGTTTTCGCATCATATTAAGTCGGTGAGTTTCTACTGTTTTAACACTAATACTGAGTATCTCAGCAATATGACGATTACCATTGCCTTCACTGATTAGCTGTAATATTTGACGCTCGCGCCGGGTAAGTAATGTGCTGTCATCATTTATTCCTTCCCCCAATAAGTGGATTGCTTCCTGATTCAAATGAGGATCAACGTAACTCTTTTTGGCAGCAACGCTGGTAATCGCAGCAAGTAATATCTGCTGCGAACTGGTTTTCAAAACATAGGCTAATGCCCCCGCACGCAGTACACGGCTGGCAGTCAGCTCATCGTCATGGGCCGTCAGGGCAAGTACGCGTAAATCCGGCCACCGTTGGCAAAGTTGTGGAATAATATCTAATCCATTCAGCCCTGGAAGGCCAAGATCAAGAATAACTATATCTGGCGCCAGATCCCGACAGGCAGCATAAACAGATAGCCCATCATCAACCTGCGCAACAACCTGATAACGCGGATATGCAGCAAGAAGGTTCTTTATTCCATCTATGATCAGCTCATGATCATCCACCAGCAAAACTTTATAGCAAATCATATTAGGACCTCGCGGAAAAAGGTGCATTCTGCTCGTGTTCCTCAGCAGAGCACAGTGTTGCGTTAATCAATTTGCGTAGTTTCATCAGCTCATTTTTTTGCGGCAGTGAACCGTTATGTACTTGGTTTTCCATTTCAACAATCATACATAACAACGAATTAAGCCCCGCCTGCCCACTCACTCCCTTCATGGAATGTAAGAGCCGTTCTAATACCTCCTGTTGAGTAATATGTTGTTCAGCTTCGTCGATTAAAGTGAATAATTCCCTGCGGACTTTTTCCTGCATACGCAGCACATTCATAGACAATAACGGCTTATCCGTTTCCTGTTGCACTGTCAGGTGAATATCACGCCGCAACTGATATTCAGCAGTCATCTCCAGTATCTGAGCCAATTGTTTAATGGTGACCGGTTTGGATATGTAATCATTCATCCCAGCCTGAACAGCGCGCTCTTTTTCTTCAGCAACTGTATTTGCCGTCAGCGCCACAATCATGCAATCTGAATCCTGATTGTCAGGATCAATACGCCAAAGCCGGGTAGTTTCCAAACCATCGCATTGTCCCGGCATCAATATATCCATCAGCACCAGATCAAAACGGTAACGCTGCCCCAATAATAGTGCTTCTGCACCATCCTGGGCGTGCTGCACTTCTTGTCCTAACCGGGTCAGCATCATGCCAATAATATCCCGATTAGTCACCGCATCATCAACCAGTAATACCCGCATACGCCAAGGCTGTAACGGTACATTATCCTGAACCGGTGGCGGAGTACCGGACAACTGACGCTCTGCAATATCTCGCAGGCGACCGGGCAAAAACAGTAAATCATTGGCCGACAGCTCACCAGCGTGCTTTTCTGGTAAACAGGTGAGACCCCATTCGATTAGTTGATGATGTAAAACAAGCGGCGCGTCTATCTCTCCCTGCAACAACTCCGGCTCAGTAAAATCCATCAGCGGCAGTTGAAATACCACGCTGGTGCCTAAACCAAAGGCGCTGTTAAATTCCAGATTGCCTCCCATCATTCTGGCCAGCGTAGCCGCAATAGCCAGCCCAAGCCCTGTTCCTTGAGCATGTTCTTGCACCTGATAAAAGGGATTAAATACCAATGCGATATTTTCTCGCGCTACACCACACCCGCTGTCAGTAACATTAAAAATCAACGTGTTATCTGAACGGGTAACAGTCAAACAAATGCCACCATCATCGGTAAATTTGCAGGCATTTCCCAATAGATTCACCAGAATCTGCCTGACACGGCTTGCATCAAGCACTAATACCTGTGGAACATCAGCAGCGACAAAGGTTTCTAACATCAACTTTTTATTGTGCGCCATTCCCTGTATCGTCGCCATTGACTGATCCAACAAGGGTAGCAACTGACTGGTGGCGTACTGTAATTCAACCTGCCCCGCTTCAATGCGCGAAAAATCAAGTAATTTATTGATAATAAACAATAAAGATAACGTACACTGATGTGCTGTCTCTGCAAGTTGCAACTGTTCATTGCTCATCTCGCTGGTTTTCAGCAATTCCAATGCACCGAGCGTCCCACTAAGCGGTGTTCTTAATTCATGGCTGATCGTCGTCAAATGGCTACTTTTACGTTTATTAGCTAACTCTGCCTGTTGTTTTGCTTCCGTTAATGCCTTGGTACGTTCTGCTACCTTGTTTTCCAGTGTGGAATATTGCTGATTCAGGGTATCAAGTAACGCATTGTAAGCCCTAGCTATTTGACCCAGTTCATCACGCCGACTCTCCGGTAAACGAACATCCAACGCATGTGGCCCTGTCTTATCGATAATATCCACAAACTGCCATAACGGTTTAGCCAGATAATGGTGCAACATCCAGAATATAGTCAGCGTTATCATTAATAAAATAACCAGCGCAAAGGGAAGCTGAATAATCGCTTGATCGATGACTTCCTCAAATACACTTTTAGTAGGATACAGCACCAATTGCTGCCAGCCAGGACCTCTAAGCTGGATACGTAATACCTGATAACCGGGAATGTATTGCCAGCCATCATGCAACTTGACATCTTTCAACAATGCTAAAATATGGTGTTCTGTATCCTGCGGTAATTTCCCTTTGAAAAACGGCAATAATTGCTGATTACTGTCCAGCCAGAGATCGATGTCATAATTAGTTACCGCTTGTCCATATGACAATAGATCATTGAACTTAATAGCATATCCGGTCAGCCGGCCTATTTTATCGCTCGCAGCAACAGAGATACTCCACCCACTACCGGGAATATGCTCAGGCTGTCCCCAATAAATATTATCGTGGTTGGGGATCATGGGGAAATTCGCCAACTCAAGACATCGTTTGATAAAATAGTCATCTGAGATTTTTTCCGGGGGATAAATAGATATTCCCTGAGATCGCTTAAAAATAAAGCTGTCCAGATAATAAGCTTGTCCGGCAGCGCCATATGCCTGAATAAACCAGTTATCCTGGCTTATTTCGTGATCGGGCTGGCAGATATTGCCATTAATAGGAAGATATTTGCTATCAGTATTCGGCGAAATATTTTTATCATTTTCATACTTTTCATAATAAGCATCATAGCGCCTCGCCAGTTCCTGCGCGTCTTTCTCTGCGCCCTCAAAGCGATGATTACTTAAATCTGCCCGTAAAGTCGCAAGATGTGATAACTCATCCATCACATGTTGGTGTGCATATTTGAAAGAAAAAAATGCCGTCGCTACGACAGAAATCAGCCATATAAGAAACAGCGTCAGTGATAGAAATATAGTGAGTTTTATCACTAATGATGAGCGTGTTCTCATTTTATAATCTCCTTATTATTCAGAGATATTTTCTTGTAAAAAACCCAAATGACTCCGCGCCTATCACGTTAATTAACAGCAGGTTTAGAACCTGTCTCATTGGGCTATATTTTTTCCAGCACTCTATAATTTAAGAAAAACACACCAAAAGATAATAAATGCTTTACGGCAGATAACAATCAGATAAAATTTATCAAAATCTCATCATCAAATTGTGACTAAAATCAATTTTACGCCTCTTTAACATCAACAGAACCCAAACGAAAATCAATATTTGCCCGCGAAACGTTTTGCTCATCACTGGCAGCTTATTATCCAAAGACAGAGGTTTCCTTTCCTATAAACAAGATCTACAGGAAAGGATTATCACTTTTTATTCAGGATGGGGCAAACCGCCTGGCAGGAGTTGCTATGAAAGTCATTTGTTATTCATTCCATTCAGCATCATCACGAGGAGGAAAAATATCAGGATCGGGATCAGGATCTGGTTCAATAGCATCCCTTCTTGCATCAATTTTCCTACGGAGCTCTTCCATCAAGTCTCCTCCCCTTTGAGGCCTTTCTACTCTTTCCTCTGGCGATCGTCGTTCTATCCGTAATGGCGGTACTGCCCCCCCATTCGGCAGCGGCGGCGGCAATGGCGGCGGCGGTGGAGGGCCTACTGGTTGACGCTGTTCACGTTCCAATCGCTCCCGTTCCAACCGTTCCTGCTCTAACTGCTCTTGTTCCAATCGCTCTCGTTCCAGCCGTTCCTGCTCCAACTGCTCTTGTTCCAAGCGCTCTCGTTCCAGCCGTTCCTGCTCCAACTGCTCTTGTTCCAATCGCTCTTGTTCCAGCCGTTCCTGCTCCAACTGCCCCTGCTCCAATCGCTCCCGTTCCAGCCTCTCCAACTCCAGCTGCTCTTGTTCCAATCGCTCCCGTTCCAGCCTCTCCTGCTCCAACTGCCCCTGTTCCAATCGCTCCCGTTCCAACCTCTCCTGCTCCAACTGCCCCTGTTCCAATCGCTCCCGTTCCAGCCTCTCCTGCTCCAACTGCCCCTGTTCCAATTCCGGTTGTTCTTCCCTTTCCTCCAATAAAGGCGGCTCTTCATCACCTTCGCCGGTTCTCAGAACTAATTCAAATTCATCATCTTCTGCCGGATCTATTACAGGCGCAGACAACACAACCGGCTCATTAATCAATATGACCATCTCACTACTATTTGATACATTTCCCTGTTCATCATACGCCATAGCTGAAATAGTAAGATGGTTACTTTGCTGGTTGTTATAACGGGGAAAATGTACTGCGTAACTATTATCCGATAATGGGACTATCCGACCGCCCCGTGCGCGTAATATGCTGTCATCCCATTGGATATATTTTAGACGGTATTTTCCGTTGAAAGAGAAATTAATCAGTTTCCTCTCACCACCAAACCCACTAAGTATTGTTGGTAAATTCAGGCTCAGTTGCGATCTTTCCCGATGCTTCAACACAATGTTGTTGTTACGTTCAACCAGACGATGACGATTGTCAGCTAAAGTGCGTCTTACCGGTGCCGTCGTCGGATCAATCTGTTGGGATAAAGGCACCCCAAGCTGATAATTGAAGGATAAGCCAACCTTTGTGTCATCCTTGCCACTATGGCTAAAAGTTCTATCAACACCTAATGAAATCAATGGAATAGGCGTATAATCCAACCCCACTGTCAGTACTCGCGGATCCTTATCACGATTCTGGTGATTAAACAACGCAACATCATCACCGAAATATTGCTCAAATTTCAGTTTACCACTCAGTTGCGGGTAAGCAGGAAGCCAGCCCTGAGCACGGATATCATAGCCATTCGCCACACGTTCAGCATAACCATTCAGTGCAGAAGATGCGTGCCAATCCGTCAGGCCAAAATAACCGTTAGCAGCCAAATGCAGGTAATCACGCCAATATTCCAAGCCGATCCCCAGCCGCTGATGAGCATTGCCGGAGATCTGAGCATCGTAAAACGTGTTGTAACCTATAGCCCAGTCTCCTTGAAAATGACGTTGACCAATCCCCAAGTTAACTATACTACGCCCATCAAAGCGACGAGCGCCTGCCTGACCAAACAGGATGCGCTCATCTCCATCATATAATGGATAAAAAAGATCGATTGAACCACGGGTCAATTCACCATCAGATAAAGGTAAATTAGCACGCACTTCCCCGGTGGAATCCTTTTCTGTACCCAGTTTAGGAATATCGCCTCCCAGTTTTACATTTTCATCAGCCTGAGGCTGTAGCCACCTTTTTTTCCGTTTATGTTCGCTGCCAATGGTATTAAGATTCTCTTCTTGAGTTTCATTTACCACGAGTTCTTTTTTCTTATTGGGTTTATAGCAACTTGCCAATAGCAATGCTACGCTGATGGCAGATACATACCCTATTTTTTTATTCATGAGCGCTTTTATTTAAATATCATTATATTAGAAATAGATCCAGGCACTGCCATGCCACTAAACAGAGAAAGACAATGCCATTCCATCCACATATTAATTACCAATTTTATCTCCTACGACTGCTGAAATTCTTCCGAAATACAAATTTAATTAAAATCAGACAAAACCCTTATTTTTAGAATAAACAAGGCAACAGCATTAATATTCACACATCCGCAATCATTTTCTAAGTAAAATAAGGTCAACACCTTATTGGTTATATTTCTTCCTTTGCTAATCTATTTGACAGAAATAGCAACACGTTAATTAGGTAGGTGATGATATGTTTGCAAACTGTCAACTTTTTGGTATGGATCTGGCATTTCCAGATGTCTGTATGACACCTTTACCTATCCCAGTACCCGTACCCTATCCCAATATGACTCTGGGTCTGATGGCAACGCCTCATACTTATAAAGTGCTGTTTATGGGAATGCCAGCACATAATATGGCAACAGTGACTAACTCAAGCTTCGGCGATAACCTTGGCGTTAATCTCGGTATTGTTTCCGGTACCGTAATGGGGCCTTCACGCCATTTAATCGGCTCATTTACCACTTTAATTAAAGGATTTCCTGCAACACGCGTCACCAGCCTGAGTTTGCAAAACAGCACCAACATGATCGGTATGCGTTTAATTCCCAGCCAGCTTAAGGTACTCCTGCTGGGCCTGTGATGGAGGACTTTCTATGTTGTTTTTTCCTCACGACAAAAATCACTATTTTTCCTCTTTTATTCTGTTGAGCATACTTCTGACTGTGAGTTGTTCTGCAAATAAAGTGGAAAAAAATATTCCTTACACCATTAAATTTCAGGCTCAAGGGGATATTAACAATAGCGCTCCTTTAAAATTAAATATATTGCTATTAAACGATCCGGATAAATTTAATCAGGCAGACGCCTTGGCTTTACAAAAAACGCCTAATTCAGCGCTGGACAATACTGTACTTTATCAAAAATCAATCTTCTTACTACCAATAAAAGGAAAAAATGATATCAGTATTACGGTTAATGCTCCGTCAGCAGAAAAATATATTGCCATTTGGGCAGAATACCAAAATATTACCGATAAACAGTGGCGGTTCGTTATTCCTTTATCATCGTTTCCAACCGTATCTTATTTATCGGCTTTAAATCCTTTTTCATCCTCTGAGCCTTATCAGTTGATTACCGTTACTTCGCACGGATTACAGATGGCATCTGAATCCGCTAAATGAATCACACGTGCTCAGGAGACTACCCATGAAAAATACACACAAAGTTCTCTGGATGGAAGGCATGTTTTTACGACCCCACCATTTTCAGCAAGCAGATGAATATGTGGATGCACGCCTGCGTCAATGGGGAGCCCTGCAACGAGCCTACAATTGGGGATTTTCATCATTAAAACTCGATGAGAGTCAACTTGCTTTGGGAAAAATCTCACTGCTGGCCGCCAGTGGTATTATGCCTGACGGCACGGCTTTTGAATTCACTGAAATTGGCGAGGCGCCACCTGCGTTAACTATCGGCACTTCACTGCGTTCGCAGATTATCACTCTGGCTATACCGGCATATCTGGCCGGGCGCGAATCAGTCAGTTTCGATGATGCGCCAGACTCTCTGGCACGTTATCAGGCATTTGAAAAAGAGGTTAGCGACGTTAACTCTTTGGCCCTTGACAGTACCACCCTGCATTGCGGCAGATTACGCCTGCGTCTGCTACCAGAAAATGAACTCAACGGCGAATGGGTTGCTATGGGAGTAGTGCGGATTTTAGAAAAAAATCAGGATGGCGCCGTCATGCTGGATACCGGATATATTCCGCCGTTACTTAACTGTTGGGCAAACCCGTTATTACAAAGCATAACTCATGATCTTTACGGCCTGTTACTGCAACGTAGCCAACAACTCAGCCGTCATCTGCAATGTAACGGCGCCAATACCTGTGATTTGTTACGGCTGGCGCTATTAAACCGTTTCAGTGCTCAACTTCAACACATCATACATCTACCTCAACAGGCACCGGAAACGCTTTTTCTCATCTGGATCGGCTACGCACTGGAAATGAGCGCCTTTCAAGCACCCTATACACTGGAAGGAGAGTTACCCCGCTACAATCATCTGGATATTGGCGGTTGTTTCACCCGCCTCTGTATTTTACTGCAACGCAGCTTGTCCATTGTGTTGGAAGAGCATGTTATATCACTGCCCCTGACCAAACGTCTGCCGGGATTAAGCGTAGCACCATTGCCGGAACAAATGAGCCTGAATGATTACCACTTTATTCTGGTTGTGAAGTCAGAGATGGTGCATGACACTTTTATAGCTCACTTTCCGGCCCAAATTAAAATCGCGTCAGCCGACTGCATACGCGATCTGGTGCGTTTGCAGTTGCCGGGTATCGCTTTACGCCACTTGGTACAAATCCCCAGACAACTTCCCTATCAGAATGGGTACTGCTACTTCAAATTGGAATTCGACGATAAAACTGAACAGTCGCTGGAAAAATCCGGGGTATTTGCTTTTTACGTCGCTGGTGAATTTCCTGGTCTGAAAATGGCATTTTGGGCACTCAAACGCCTGCCTGATGATGAGGATATCAGTCTATGAATCGTGACTATCGTAATGCTTTAGTGCAGGTGGCTTATCCTCTGTTAAACGCCATGCCACATATTCGTCATACAGCCAAACCGGAAGACTCTGGTCAGTTACGTCAACAATTGATCGGAGAAATATATCGCTTTGAGAAACAGTGCCAACAAGCGGGATTCAGTTATGAAACTGTCCTCGGCGCCCGTTATTGTCTGTGTACTTCTCTGGACGAAGCGGTCGCATTGACTTCCTGGGGAGACAATAGCATATGGTCAGGTAATGGCCTGCTGATTACATTCCACAAAGAGAGCAGCGGCGGCGAAAAATTTTTCAAGTTACTGGATATGTTGTTGCAACAACCCAGTAAACATATCGATCTGCTCGAACTGTTCTATTTCTGTCTGCTTCTGGGATTTGGTGGACGCTACCGCCTGATTGACAACGGTCTCGCTCAACTGGAAACCCTGATCCAACGTCTGGCAATACGCCTGCGTCAGGTAAGAGGAGAGTATCCTGCTGCATTGAGCACGCTTCCTCCTCCCGCAATCAATACTCATCAACCATCACGGCTATCCCGTTTTCTGGTGTTTTTCACGCTATCTGGCACATTGATGACCGGTCTGCTCTACATCGGCCTGAACACCCGGCTTAATCAGCAGACAGAACCGGTGTTGACATCCATATACGATTTGCCATTGCCAGAGGCCACCATACTGGCTGAACGCTTTTCTGTTGCGCATTTACGGCAAGTGCTGCAACCCGCGATAGAACAGCAAGACATCACCATCAGCCAAAACGCGGATCATGTCAGTGTTACCCTACAGAGCGGTAGCTTGTTTGCTTCTGCATCAGCTACACTGAATCCGCGTTATCAGGCACCTCTCCAAGATCTTGCCAAACAACTGAACCTGACTACCGGGAAGATCATCGTACGCGGGCACAGTGACAACTTGCCGATTCATACACATGCCTACTCCTCCAACTATGCCTTGTCACTGGCACGAGCAGAAACCGTAGCACAACCGCTACGAGCCGGCTTACTCCAACCACAACGGCTACAGGTTGAAAGTGCCGGCGCAGAAGCCCCTTTAGTCCCCAACACCAACGCCAAAAATCGAGCCTTGAATCGTCGTATTGAAATTATGTTCAACACCGCGCCAGATAATTCAGATCAGTAGGCAGGAGAGAAAGAAAATGTTGAAAGCATTTATCGCCATCATCACCAGTCGCCTGTTTTGGGGGGCACTCATTGTTGCCGCATTGTGTCTGCTTATCTGGATCATGGGACCATTTATCGCCATCGGCGATCTGCATCCACTGATGACAGAAACACAGCGCCAAATCGCCATCACCACGCTAATTTCGCTGTGGTTGTTACTACGGCTGTTACCTTTTCTGTATCAGGCTTGGGTAAATGGTCGTTTACGCCG
Source organism: Photorhabdus thracensis (assembly GCF_001010285.1). Classification (GTDB taxonomy): domain Bacteria; phylum Pseudomonadota; class Gammaproteobacteria; order Enterobacterales; family Enterobacteriaceae; genus Photorhabdus; species Photorhabdus temperata. The sequence continues at coordinate 2,633,512 of NZ_CP011104.1, forward strand.
CCGCTTACACCATGTCAGCAATGTCGTCACACCAACAACCCGTAGTGCCGCTCAGTCCCTCACAGACAGCTTTAAACAGGCAGCATCCTTGATTAAACACGGACTGCGTCTGAATGGTGAACGGCTAACCACACATCTGGGCAAACTCTATCTCTATCATCTGCCTTGGTATCTGGTTCTGGGTACCCAAGGATGCGGCAAAGACAAAGCCTTGCTGAACTCAGGATTAGATTTCTACCACACAACCTACCCTAGTCAGTTTGCTTTTCCTGAAACCAGTGCCGAATCACACTGCTCATGGTATTTCACTTTTCAGAGCGTCATCCTTAGCCCCGCCGGAGAATACCTTAAAGAAGGTAATCCGCTGTGGCAGATTTTATTGAAACTGTTAAAACGTTATCGTCCACGCCAGCCAATCAACGCCGTTATTCTGGCAATCAGTGTGCAGGATCTACTGCAACAGGATAATGACGCACAATACCATCAGGCTTTACTGCTGCGTAAGCGACTGATGGACCTGCGTTTGCAACTGAAAATTGACTTTCCCATCTACGTGATGATCACCAAAACCGATCTCCTGCCAGGATTTAGCAGCTATTTCAGCCATTTTTACGGCGAAGAACTGGATCAGGTCTGGGGCTTTACCTTCCCCTGGCAACAGGAGCTGCATTCCCATACTGATTTACAACAGATGCTGGATGAGCAGTACAACCACCTGCAACAGCGTCTGGATGCCGCACTGGCGGAGACTTTATTCACTCAGCAAGATATCATTCAGCGAGAACAAAGCTTCGCCTTCCCGCAGGCATTTGCAACCCTGCGTCCGGTGCTGATGCGCTATTTGAGTATTATTTTCTCCACCTCGGGCTTTGATCGGCCGTGGTTACCACACGGCCTCTATTTCACCAGCGCCAATCAAAAACAGGGGGAATCATGGCACAACAACGGCGTTATACAGAATAATCTGTTTGACTACAGTTATGCGCTCTCTTCTGTAAGCAACAGCGATAGCAAAGTAACCAGCCGCACTGCCCGCAGTTACTTCCTGAGAGAGTTATTTCAAAAAATCATTTTAGCTGAAAGCGGGCTGGCCGGTATCAACCGCATATATGCATTACGCCAACGCTTTGCCCTGTTGATAGGATGTAGTTTATTACTCTCTTTAATGGCCGTGATCTGCATACTGTTACTGACCAGTTATCACAATAATAACGACTATCTGGCACAAATTACGACCCGGCTCCCAGTGCTGGAACGGCAGGGACAGGCACTGAACCAACCATCAACCCGTGATCTACCCCACTTGATCCAATATTTGACACAACTACAGTCACTCACCACAAATCACCAAATTGATTCGGGTAGCCCCTCACTGGTTTATGGTATGGGGCTGTATCGAGGTCCTCAACTGAGCAGCACAAGCTATCCGGTTTATCAGCATGCGTTAAAGAATTTATTACTGCCGCTGGTGACACAGCAAGTCGAGAGTATTTTGCGCCAGCAAACCGATGGCGATAGCAACGAATCAACCTACGAGGCGCTGAAAGCCTACCAGATGCTATTTCAGCCACAACATTACGACGGCAAATTCCTTACTGCCTGGCTGATGCTGGACCTATCTCATATCCCCGGTGGTGAAAAGTTAGATGAGACACAGCGCAAAGCACTCCAGGGACATCTTTATCAATTACTGAATCAGAAGCAGCCTGTCGGGTCTCAGCACAAAGATCAACAACTGATACAGGAGGCGATAAAAAATATCATGCGCTCCACATTTTCCCAGAGGGTTTATACCAGCATCAAAAAAAGACTGATCAATAACGGACGTTTTAAATCCGTCAATCTGATTGATTTGGCCGGTTCTCAGGCTGAGTTGGTGCTAAAACGAAAAAGTGCCCTGCCGGATACCGCAGCAATCCCCGGCTTCTTTACACCAGACGGATACTGGCACGGCCTGATTGCACAACTAGATGATACGGTAAAAGCACTGCATGACACTGATCGCTGGGTCCTCAATATTCCGTCACAGGTACAGGAAAAACCGGATGCGACTTACCAGGTGCGCCAGTTTTATATAAGTGATTTTATGTTGGAATGGGATACATTTCTCAATGATATCGCCCTAATTCCAGCCAATAGTCTGAACCAGCGTATCAATAATGTCCGTATTCTCTCCGGTGTCCATTCCCCTTTGCGCAATCTGCTGATCAATACCAGCCACGTTGTCGCACTCTCTCCACCGGAAGATAACGGCAAACTCGCACAACTGGGCCAGCAATTGAATGATGAAGCAACCCGTAAACTGCAAAACCTGTTTCCGGCTGTCAGCCCTCCCCCTGCACTGCCTTCACCAGAACAGATTGTCAGAAACCACTACCGCGACCTGCTTGATCTGGCTCGTCCACAGGGCGATCATAGCGATACTATTGCCTTTGACGATCTATTCAAAAAACTGGGTGATCTGTATCGCTACCTCACCGCTTTACAGGAAAATGGCGAAAGCACCGCCTCCTCCTCCGACACCATACTGACACAGTTACAGGCTGACGCCGGTCGCCTGCCGGTGCCGTTCCGCAGCATGATCATGGATATGACGCAGGGTGCAAAAGGCGATACACAACAACAGGCTGTTTCACGCATACACCAACTCGCCGGAGCACAACTCAGTGACTTCTGCCGTGAAGCAATTGCCGGACGTTATCCACTGTCCCACTACAGCAAACGTGATATTGCACCTGATGATATGGCGCATATGTTTGCGCCGAATCAAGGGTTGATGGATCGCTTTTTTAATCAATATCTGGCGGATAAAGTCAACACTCAGGGTGATGAATGGCGCTTTTTCCCCTGGGCACTGGGCAGCACCAAACAGGAAGATCAATCACTGCTGAAAACATTCCGGCAGGCGCAATTTATCCGTGATGCATTTTTTAGTACTGCCTCTTCACAGCCCTCATTCTCGCTTACCTTGCAACCGCTGCAAATGGATAACGATATTCTTACCCTGTCGTTAACGCTTAACGATCAGCGTGTCAGCTACAGCCACGGTCCCCTGACACCCTGGTACTTCACCTGGCCCGGCAGTAACAACACTGGTACAGCCAAACTCACGATGCTGCTGGCGAATGGCAAAACCAAATCACTGGAAGCCTCGGGCCCCTGGGCATTAAACAGGCTAATTGACGCCGGAAAGTGGGTTCGGGAAGACAGCATGCATTACCGGATCACCTTCAATCTGGCAGGGCATCAAGCCACATTGACACTCACCCCCGACAGCATACACAACCCGTTTGTCATACCGGAATTTACCTGTATCAAACCATAAGGAGAACCTTAATGGATATCGCATCTTTACTTCACCCGGTCAGCCAGGAACATCCCAGTGGCGAAGACCTGGAATACAGTGCTGAATTCATCCACCTGATTCAACTCGCTCAAGAAAAAGCTGAACAGCAATTCGGCGACTTTATCTTTCCAACACAGGAACCTGACTGGTGCCAGATAGAAAAAAGCGCCTTGGCTTTGCTGGCTCGCAGCAAAGATCTGCACATTATCATCCTGCTAATGCAAGCCTGGTGCCACCAATATGGTCTGAGAGGATATGCCCAGGGTCTGATGTTATTGGAACAAACAATCGCACATTATTGGGAAACCTTGTGGCCTGCCGCAGAACTAGATGGTGAGCCAGACCCACTGATGCGTATCAATGCATTACAGGGGCTAAGTGATGGTTTCGCATTGGCTAAACAGGTACGTCTTTGCGAATTTGCCCGCCTAAACGGCATCACTCTTACGGTGGCGGATGTGATGAAATGTCTGGATGGTAGTAATGGGGAGGAGAACCCATTTCCCGGAAGGATCGAGCTTCTGATCGCTGAATTACGGCAAAGTGAAGCCCCCGTCATAAAACTGATCCCACAAATAGCCAATACCCTTCAATGCCTGTTTAACACACTACGCGGTCATCTCGGCGATAGCGGGCTACCAGATATGCGCCGTCAGATGGTGACACTTCATCATCTGACACAACTTCTCTCCCCTGAATCCAATGCGATTGAAGCTATAGCAGATTCTGAATATCCCTTGCCAGATAATGCGCATCCACAAAAGGTATCCAATGGCTGGCAGACATCCGGCATCCAGAATCGTGAACAGGCTCAACAAGCACTGGAAGCCGTGCGACAGTACTTTCTATTACATGAATCCAGTCATCCGGCACCACTGATGATCGAGCGGATACAACCCCTGATCAGTCAGGATTTTATGAGCATTATGCGCAACCTTGCGCCAGAGGCCATCGATCAACTTGAACATTTTTTTGGCCGAAAAAATCACACATAACGAAGGTGGAGAACACCACAGAATGAAGGTAATACACCAGAAAAACGGTTGTTATTCCGTCAATTACCCATAACCACTGATTTTGCCGATGGAGAATACTATGTCAGGATCAAACAGCGGGCAAAAATTCATCGCCCGTAACCGTGCTCCACGAGTACAAATTGAATACGATGTCGAACTATACGGTGACGAACGTAAAGTTCAACTGCCTTTCGTCATGGGGGTTATGTCGGATTTAGCCGGAAAATCTGCCGATCAACTTCCTCCGCTCAGTCAGCGAAAATTCCTCGACATTGATGTTGATAATTTCGATGACCGCATGAAATCACTGCACCCAAACGTCGCCTTTCCGGTGGACAACACCCTGAGCGGTGAAGGCAAGATCCAGGTTGCCCTCACGTTCAACACGATGGATGATTTTCTGCCAGATGCGATAGCACGTCAGGTAGAACCCCTTCATCAACTCCTGGAAGCACGTACTCAACTCGCCAACCTGTTGTCCTATATGGATGGTAAAAGCGGGGCCGAAGAGCTGATCGCCTCTATCCTGCAAAATCCTGAATTGCTGAAATCGCTCAGTACCGCACCACTGAATGATGCGGAATCCCCCGTTCCAATCGCAGAACAAGATCAAGGAGGCGCTAATGAGCCAATCTGAAATCCATGCTGCCAGTGAAACTCAAACTCAGGCTACCGGCTACAATCAAGGTGAACTCAGTGCTCTGCTCAGGAAAGAGTTTCGCCCTAAAACAGATCAGGCACGTCTCGCCGTGGAAAACGCGGTGAAAACCTTGGCACATCAGGCTTTGGAAAACAGCCTGACCTTATCGAGCGACACTTTCAGCACCATTCAGGCGCTGATTGCCGCCATTGACAACAAACTCTCTCAGCAGATCAATGAAATTCTCCATCATCCTGATTTTCAAGCGCTGGAGGGCGCATGGCGTGGTCTGCTCTATCTGGTGAGCAATACCGAAACCAGCGAAATGCTGAAAATACGGATTATGAGCGTTGAAAAGAAAGAATTGGGACGCACACTGAAACGCTATAAAGGAACCGCTTGGGATCAGAGCCCGATTTTCAAGCGGATTTATGAAGAAGAGTATGGTCAATTCGGTGGAGAGCCGCTCGGATGTCTGGTGGGTGATTACTATTTCGACCACAATCCGCAAGATATCGAAATGTTGGGAGAAATGGCCCGTATCGCCGCCGCCGCCCACTGCCCTTTTATCAGTAGCGCCTCGCCTGGAGTTATGCAGATGGAAACCTGGCAGGAATTGGCAAATCCGCGCGATCTGAGCAAAATCTTTCTTAATACCGAATACGCCTCCTGGCGTAGCCTGCGTGAATCAGAAGATGCCCGTTACATTGGTTTGGTTATGCCGCGTTTTTTGGCTCGCTTACCTTACGGTATCAGCACTAATCCGGTTGAAGGATTCGATTTTGAAGAAAAAACCGCAGGAGCCACGCACAGTAATTATGTGTGGAGCAACGCAGCCTATGCGATGGCGGTGAATATTAACCGTTCTTTTAAAGAATATGGTTGGTGCGCCTCCATCCGCGGCGTCGAATCAGGCGGAGCGGTAGATAAACTGATATGTCACACCTTCCCGACCGATGATGGCGGTTTAGATATCAAATGTCCGACAGAGATTGCCATCAGTGACCGCCGTGAAGCAGAATTAGCAAAAAACGGCTTTATCCCGTTGGTTTACCGCAAAAATTCTGATTTTGCCGCGTTTATTGGCGCTCAATCACTGCAAAAACCGGCGGAATATATGGATGCTGATGCCACGGCAAACGCTAATCTGGCGGCTCGCTTACCTTATCTGTTTGCCTGCTGCCGATTTGCGCATTATCTGAAATGTATCGTGCGTGACAAAGTGGGTTCATTCCAGAGCCGCGATGATATTGAACGCTGGCTGAATAAATGGATCATCAACTATGTTGATGGCGATCCCGCCAACTCCTCACAACAGACCAAAGCGCGCAAACCGCTGGCAGCTGCCGAAGTACAAGTCAACGAACAGGAAGATAATCCCGGCTACTATCAGGCCAAATTTTTCCTGCGTCCCCATTATCAACTGGAGGGATTGACGGTTTCCCTGCGGTTGGTATCAAAACTGCCCTCCTTAAAACAGAGTGGTGGTTAATTCTGCAAATCACTGAATAAATAAGGAATACGATTATGAACAACAGCATCTATTTGGATATCAAAGATATCTCTGGTGAATGTAAAGATAGCAATCACCCCAACGGCATTGATGTGCATACCTTTGAATGGAAACTGTCACAGCCGGTAGAAACCGGTAGCGGCGGCGGCGGCGGAAGTGGACGCGCTAAAGTTCATTCTCTGGTGGTCTATGCCCGTATGGATAAGGCAATGCCAACGTTAATGCAGAAATTAGCGCAGGGGGCGCATCTTCCTGAAGTGAAATTAACCATGCGCAAAGCCGGAGGCGAGCAACAAGAGTTCACTACCATTACGTTGGGCAGTGCATTACTTGACAACATCGAACTGGTTGACTTTAACCGCGATATTCCGCACCTGACAGAAGGTTCGGCTGCCATTATGCCCGGCACTATCGGTGTGAAATACAGCTTCTCACCGAATATTGCCAAAGTCGTTTATAAAGAACAGGATAATGAAGGAAAAAGTGGCGCTGAGGTGGAATTTAATTGGGATACACAAAAGAACATCAGTAAATAATAAAACACTCACTGACAACTAAGTCAGTAAAAAAATAACCTCTCGCCCGGAATACGATATGTTCGTGTCCGTTAGGATACTGCATACTTTTTTGTGGCGGAAGGTTAAGTGATTACTCAAGATAATAAGCGACGTTGTTATGAAAATAACCTTTGTTAATATTCCATCAGATAAGGGGATAGAAAATAGTCGTCATATTTTCTATCCTCCGGGTGGAACTATCGGTACCAGCGAAAATAATCATTTGGTGTTGCCAGATCCGAACGGTTGTATTTCGGCATTACAAGCCAGTGTACATATTTCTACCCAAGGTGCCTGCACTATTACTAATATTGGAACTGCTTTCATGATGATTAACAATATTCCATTAGCGCGTGGAGAAACCACATCTCTGCAAGAAAATAATGAACTCCAGATTGGCGACTACCATCTGACCGTGAATGAAATAGAGACAACAAAAGATCATTTTGCCGAACAGGAAACGACAACCAATTTTTCCGGGGCGCTATGGGACGAATTAAATGAAACAGTGCCCACAGAAAAAAATTCAGAGGCGCGCAATCAACTTTCTCCGGCAGATTTTATATTGCCGGAACAAGGGACAGAACCCCCACTATCCCTTGATCAGCTCACTACACGCTCCATCGATCCAATACAACTTTTTACGGCCCAACATCATAGTGCCGGCAGTCATCCCCTGTTTCAACAACCCCCTCGCCTTTCTGTCACACCGCTACAGTTATGGGAAGAGCAAGTAAAACAACTTGATCCGTTATGTTTATTCCGGAAAAATCCGCCAACAGCGACAGCCAACGACATGACTGTACCACAGACATATCAAATACCGGACGGGCATGAGCAGGCAATGAAAGAAGCACTTTTTTATTGTCTTAACGCCATCATTAATCGCTTTAACCCATCCTATGACGAAAACAGTGTTCCTGCGGCATATTTCTGGCACATGAATGGCGCGCAACACCGTAAAGCAAAGTTATGGGATAACTTTACTGACCGCTATCAGCAAACCGCCGAAGAGATACGTCAACAATCGCCAACGTTATTCAACGCTTTTTTCCTTAGCGTTTACCAACAGAAACTGAATACTGCTTTCGACAGCAGCGATGATTAATAAAACGGGCGATAATTTTGTTCTATTAATGATGCCACTATCATCAGTCAGCCTCCGAGAAACATCGTCCTTGAGGCATTAGGTATCTACACAATAGAGATACGGCCAGACTCACAGGTGTTTCGGAAAGAACAGTGATCTGAGTAGTAAAGAATGCGAAGCAAAGCACGGAGATCGGTGAAAAGTGGCAAAAGGGTTGAAAATATAAGCTATGAATTATATTATATAACATAAGCTATAACTTTAACGGTCATCTCACCTTGTGCCAGGGTGTCATCGTCCACGGTTTCCCCTTGGTTCCTCAGCCCGTCCACGATGTTGCTGATCCTAGAAGTGTTCCAATAAATGCTCCCGCTGGTCAATATCTTAAAAATACTATTATAGTTCCTAATAATATTTTCTACTGCTGTATTAATTCTGGTCTTTTGGTTTTTACCTTTCCAGATTGGCTCATGATGAAAAACTCTATTTCTAACATTAAGAAAACCTTTTAACTCATTCTTTATAGCAGCTAATCTCAGGTAGATTCACATATTATTATATATTTTCCTTCTTCAAAATACTCTCTGCTCGAATCTGAGATTTTTTTCTGTTAATTTTTTCATTTATCCTTTTAATTACTGATGGAAATTCATTTTTCATGAACATATCGGGCAAACAAAAATCATTATAATTTTCTAATAATACGTTATAAAGCTCATCTAACACCTTGTCTAGCCTAATATTATATTCAACCTAAATAAGATTCCAAAATAGCGCTACATCTTATACTACTCATAATTCTATATATAACAATGGGTTGAAGAAGGCCATGTGTAGCAAAATTATGAAATGTTATTTAGAATCGTTTATAATGTGTATTCTCTACAATTTCTAAGAATTTAGAGAAATATTTCTTCGCTTCTCTAAAATCACATTTATCAAATTTCTCATATAAGAAAATCAATACAGGAACGCAAAGCATATTTATTCTCTCAACCTCTTGCATTACATCCATTTTCACCTTTGAATATATATTAAAAAATCTGGATTTCATACAAGCTATTGGATTAAGTATTCGAACATTATAATGAGGCGTATATTTCATACCTATTATAGGAATATAAAATATTTCAGTATTTAAAGCTAACTTATTTGTTTGAAAGTCATTAAGTTCAAAACCGGCAGGCCAATCGATAATATCAACAACATTTGGCATTTCAATGTGTTTTTCATTATAAATCTGCTTATTCACAAATAATCTATTTTTATATTCTTTTATCTTCCCTGTATCTTTATCTTTAAGTGCAAATATAGCTATTGATGGCGGTGGATTATTTTCATTATGTTGAATAGAAACATTTAGAGCTTTAGCTATAGCCTCTATATCTATTTTACGTGCAGAAAAATCCACATCATTTGAGGTTACGTATTCACTTAGGGGTTTGGCACTATAGTTATTATAATACCATGTAACCCAATAATGTACCGCTTGCCCACCAATCGTTATGACTGGCGCAGTAAAATTATCTGCATGTTCCATTAATTCTCGGTTAAGCAAGTACAACTGATCAAGAGGCTCTATATGAGACATAAATAAACTCACCTTAAAATTAAGATGGTTCATCTTGTCTTAAATTGAAATATTAAGCAAAACCAAATTGCTTTTTCATCTTGGTTGAGTGTTGTAACTGACCAAAATCAGATTTAGGTATGAATTGCACCGATTCACGTTCACCGGATTCAATCTGACGCAGGTAGTCACCGTAAATTTTATGTTGAACTTGCTTAATGTCACGTGCTGATTGAGATTTCATACAACACCACCTAAAAATGGAAAATGATTACTTAATTGCTCCCCCCACTCAGTCACAAGTGACTCTAGTGGGGGCTTCTTATGGCCCCTATTAGCAACCGCTAATAGCTTTCGTTGCAATACCTGCGCTGACAGATGTTACTGCAAGGGAACTCTTTACATAACCGCTATGCCCTAGCGTATCAGCTAATACAAAATCAGTGTATTCCTAATAAAATCACATTATCACGGTGTCTACAAGCCAAAATGACAGATCACTGACAGCCCTTTGGGCTGTTTCAGATTATTGACAAAGTGCTGGTTTTTTATCCGGCATTTTGTTTTAATTAAGTTCCGTTCACTCAACGGAGCTTGCCGCCATGTTAAGAACACCCCCTCTCCAGACTTTCCCGCCAGAAACGCTCTCGCTTGACGAGCTGGTGCCTAAAAATCATTTGGTCCGTCAAGTCGATGCCGCCATTGATTTCGAATTTATCCGCGAATTAGTCGCCCCGTTGTATTGCCACAATAATGGCCGTCCTGCTATCGACCCGGTCATGCTGATTAAAATGATGTTACTCGGCTACTTGTTTGGCGTCCCCAGTGAACGCCGTCTGGTTCAGGAAATTCAGGTTAATGTGGCTTACCGCTGGTTTCTGCGCCTCGGACTGACAGAGAAGGTCCCTGATGCCTCAACCCTGAGTCAGAACCGCCGCCGCCGTTTCAATCATACCGCGGTCTTCCAGCAGATTTTTGACCACATTGTTGAACAGGCGATGGCCAAAGGATTCGTGGGTGGACGCGTACTCTATACCGACAGCACCCACCTGAAAGCCAGTGCCAATCCGCATAAATCGGAGAATGTCATGCGGTCGGTTCCCCCCGGCGCCTATGTTGACGCACTGGATAAAGCCGTCACTCAAGACCGGGCGGCAGCTGGAAAAAAAGCCTGAAGCCAGCCCTAAAGGAACGGCAGAGAAAGACGAAGGTCAGTACCGTCGATCCGGAAAGCGGGTTTATGCACCGGACCAACAAACCCAGAGGGTTCTTTTACCTTGACCACCGTACCGTGGATGGGCAAGTCGGTATTATCACCGATACCTACGCCACACCGGGTAATGTCCACGACAGCCAGCCTTTTATCAAGCGTTTGACGCGTCAGTTAGAGCGTTTTGCCCTCAACCCCCTCGCGGTTGGGTTGGATGCGGGCTATTTTACGGCCCCGGTTTGTTACTTAACGGAACAGTTAGGTGTCATGCCGATAATCGGTTACCGCCGTCCGAATAAGGGGTCGAACGTCTTCCAGAAAAAACATTTTACCTATGACAAGCAGGAGGACTGCTATGTGTGCCCTCAGGGCGAAAAGTTGATTTATAAAACAACCAGCCGAGAGGGATACCGGCATTATCAGGCCGCGGCGAATATCTGCCAGTATTGCCCGAAACGCGCGTCCTGTACGCAGGCCAAAGGGGGCAAAAAGATAACCCGTCATGTCTGGGAGGACAGTAAAGAGCAGGCCAGGGAAAACCGGCTAACGGAGTGGGGTAAAAAAACCTACAAGCGGCGAAAGGAGACGATAGAGCGTAGTTTTGCAGATGCGAAGCAACATCACGGGCACCGCTATGCCCGTTTCCGTGGGTTGCAAAAAGTGCAAATACAGTGTCTTTTGGCAGCCACAGCCCAAAATATCAAGAAGATAGCCTTGCTGGTCGCAATGCTTTGTTGTTTTTATCTCTGGAGAGCGAGCATTTCATTGCAGGAGAAGCGAAAATAACGCCTTGTCGGGCGATTAAATTGGCTTAATGAGGAAAATGGATGGCATTATGATTCACAATGAAAGGAACAAATCCCGTTATTTTCAACGAGGTTTGTCAGCGGTCTGATATTGGCTCACAGAAAGGTGAGCCAATATTTATCGCGAATTAACTGCCTGCATTATTTCGCATCAATATTGAGAAAACGATGAATCGCTCTTAAAACGGCATTGGGTTTTTCTGCGTGAACCCAGTGACCGCAATCGGCGACAACCCAGGCTTTAGCTTGTGGAAATTGTCTGGCGATATCATCCCGGTACTCTTCCTGAATATAAGAAGAAAGACCGCCGCGAATAAACAGCGCGGGATGAGGCCATGCAGGTATTTCCTGCCAGCCGATAATCTTTTCATATTGATTGATTAATACCGGCAAATTGAATTTCCATTCTCCCTGACGGAATGATTTCAATAAAAACTGAATAACACCCTCTTCCTGAATATCTTCCCGCATAATTTCGGTGGCTTCCTGACGGGTATTAACGCCGGCTTTCGTCACTTTATTCAATGCGGTAAAAATCTGGTCATGACGGCGAACCTGATAGGCGATTGGCGCTATATCAATAAGAACCATTTTTTCTATCCGTTCTGGCGCCAAGGCGGTCATTGTCATTGCGATCTTGCCGCCCATTGAATGACCAATAATAATGGCGGACTGAATTTGCAGATGATCCAGCAGAGAAATAACATCCTGTGCCATATCGTGGTAATCCATGTTATCTGCCCGTGGAGATAAACCATGATTACGTACATCAACCTGAATAACGGGATAATATTGCTGTAAATCACGAGCCAGGACGCCAAGATTATTCAGATCGCCAAATAACCCGTGGATCAATACAACAGGGGTGGAAGAGACAGGATTTTCCGGTGTCTGTATATGATGATTTAACTGGCTGTTTAATTTCATGATGGGAATAGTTTTCCTTCGGATATTGGGATCATGCCGTGCATGTTATGGGATATTGTTGTTCAAATTGTAACAAAGCAACCAAGCTATGCAATTATAGTTAATAATTTCTTGTAATTGAATTGTTCTTAAAATGTTCAGCGCGTCAAAAACTTGTTAATTTTCATGCTAATACTTAATCGCTTAAAAAACAAAAACGCTTCAAATTACTGATATTTTTAAATAGCAGGTTTTAAATAACTTGTGAGATAATTATCGGTTCAGCCATCTTAATGTGGTTGTTTATTATGTGTTTATGTGATCTATATCTTAAAAAATTGTGTGTTAACTTTAAATTTTTGTGAAAAAATAATGAAAATTTACTTTATGTTTTATGTAAATAAAAGATACAGGGTAAATTCAACAACAATCACACCGTTCTAAGAAGAATAAATAGAATCTGATTTTATACTATGAATTAGGGAATAAGAAGTGAAAAGAAATTTACTAAAAAGTCTTTATTTTCAAGTTTTGCTTGCAATAACTATCGGCATATTGCTGGGGCATTTCTACCCTGAACTGGGCGCGGAAATGAAGCCATTGGGTGATGGATTTGTAAAATTAATCAAGATGGTTATTGCGCCAGTTATTTTCTGTACGGTTGTGACCGGTATCGCCGGTATGGAAAGTATGAAAGCTGTGGGTAAAACAGGCGCTATTGCTCTGGTCTATTTTGAAATAGTCAGCACAATTGCTTTAATTATTGGGTTAATCGTTGTCAATGTTGTCCAGCCTGGTGCAGGGATGAATATTGATCCCGCTACGTTAGATGTTAAAGCTGTCTCTATATATGCGGAGAAAGCGGCTGAACAGGGCATAATCGCATTTTTACTTGACGTTATTCCGGGCAGTGTCATCGGAGCATTCGCCAGTGGTAATATTTTGCAAGTTTTATTATTTGCGGTGTTATTTGGCTTTGCGCTTCATCATTTAGGAGAAAAAGGGAAGCCAATCTTTAATATTATTGATGGTTTCTCTCAAGTGATTTTCGGTATTATCAATATGATAATGCGATTAGCACCTTTGGGGGCTTTTGGTGCAATGGCCTTTACCATCGGCAAATATGGTATTGGTTCATTAATACAATTAGGGCAGTTAATAGTTTGCTTCTATATCACTTGTATTCTTTTTGTCATATTTGTTTTAGGGACAATAGCGAAAGTGACCGGATTTAGTATATTCCGGTTTATCAATTATATTAAAGAAGAATTATTAATCGTATTGGGAACATCATCTTCTGAATCTGCATTACCGCGTATGTTAGATAAAATGGAGAAGGTGGGATGTCAGAAATCAGTTGTTGGTTTGGTGATACCTACCGGATATTCATTTAATCTGGATGGTACTTCTATTTACCTGACAATGGCGGCGGTATTTATTGCGCAGGCAACCAATACACATATGGATATTGTGCATCAAATAACGCTACTAGTGGTGTTGCTTTTATCTTCTAAAGGGGCTGCTGGCGTAACTGGTAGCGGATTTATTGTATTAGCGGCAACAATTTCTGCTGTTGGGCATTTACCACTGGCGGGTCTGGCGTTAATTCTGGGAATAGATCGTTTCATGTCAGAAGCAAGAGCGTTAACCAACCTGATTGGCAATGGGGTTGCAACAATTGTAGTCGCAAAACGTTGTCGTCAGCTTGATGAAGCTAAATTAAATCAAGTGTTAAATGCTAAATAAGCGAATCTTTAGATTTATGCCTGTTTGATGATCACTCAATAAAATAATTCCGGCCATTGGGCCGGAATCTTTACACCGAGTCAAAATAGTCAAAAACAAATTTATTTCTCCTACTTTGCAAGACACTTAATCTGTTCTATTCTTTTTTTATATATTAATCAAAATTAAATTATAGGTTCTTGTTAAAGCAGGAGGAGAAACAATGTCACTTGGTGATGAGATTGTCACCCGAATTACCCGGGTCGGTGCGCAGCACACTGTACTCGTTTCTCCTCCACAAAGCGTTCCCGGACCAGCGGCTGCTCGCGTGGGCGACCCGATTAAACATGCCAGTTTCCTCGGTGCGCTGGCTGGGGCTATTCCGGTGTCCTGATAAGTGCTGCGGTATTTGCCGTGGCGGCTGCCGTAGTCGTGGGTACCGGCGGATTAGCCACTGTTGCAGTGATTGCACTGGGCACTGCCGGTACTCTGGCCCTGGGGAAGGTTATCAGTGCCGCCAGTTCGGCCGTCACGAACATGGTGGACAGCATCGGCCCGCCCAGTGGGGCGCTGGCGACCGGTTCCCCGAATGTGTTTATTGAAGGCAAACCGGCGGCCCGGGCCATAGTCGATACTGTCGCTTGCAATAAACACCCGGCACCGCCGCTGATTGCTCAGGGCAGTGAAACGGTATTTATCAATGACTCCCCAGCGGCTCGGGTTGATGACAAACTGGCCTGTGGCGCGACCATCAAAGCCGGGGCTAAAACCGTATTTATCGGCTCTGGTCGGGGCACCTACTTAGAAGTTGCCGAAGAGATCTCCGCCTGGGAACGGGCAATACTGATAGCTGTTGAGTTTCTGGTACCGCCATCTCGGGGCTCCATCAAGGGTATCGGTAAACTGTTTACCAAAGCTGGTCAGGGCGTGCTGAAAGGTGTCGTGGCCGGGGCTAAACATGCCTGGAAAATCATATCGGGCGGAACCTTTTCCTGCGCTAAGAAAGTTTTTAAAGAAACCCAGGGTGTGAAACGTTATTGGGAAAGCGCCAAGGCGCACCGCTGGCGTTTTGGCGCGCACAGCAAAACCCTGCCTGCCGGTCCCAAACGCAGTCAGTTTGAGGAAGATGCCGATACCGATATCGCGGTGCTGGAAACCCAGCTCTCACGCCTGCATATCAAGGAAGACGCGCCCGCGTCTCATCCTAAACGTCAGCCTTAACAGAGCAAGTTACCTATGTTAAAGGAATAAAAAAGAACTCTGATTTATTTATCAAAATGTTAGATGAACTGAATCATCAATATCCCCATGCGGAAACCCTCACATTAATCTTAGATAACTCCGGTATACATAAAAGTCAGAAGGTAAAGGACTGGCTGGCACGACATCCAAAATTTACTCTGTTGTTTTTACCCGTCTATTCACCGTGGTTAAATAAAATAGAACGGTTATGGCAATCGCTCCATGAGACAATAACACAAAATCATTGTTGTCAATTTTGGCATCGTTTTCATCACAGCAAAAACCAGGAAGGTAAAAAATGAGTGTAGCACTATTATGAAACCTTATTTATAAAGCTTGGTTCGAATTTAGATATGGTTAACTTTTCTTCTCTGTTGAATCAGAACGTAAATGATATACGAAGGTAAAAAATTATTGCTTCTCAATTTTATCGGTTGCGGTAGAAATAGCCATTACTTATTGGTTATCTCTATCATACCCACAATATCCATGTAACTGATTGATTTGTTTTAGATGAAAATCGCCTGCTTTGTCATATCGTTTTTCACGCTGAAACACTTTTAAGTTATTGAAATTTTACCTATTTTGTTTTCTCCTTTTATACTTTATAATCCGGCTAAACTTTTTATTTAGAACAGTACTGGATAGAAATGAAAACGATAGAAGTTGATGAAGACCTTTACCGCTATATTGCCAGCCACACACAACATATCGGTGAAAGTGCATCTGACATTTTACGGCGGATGCTGAAATTTAACGCCGAGCAGCCAGTACAAAATGTCCAGCCTCTTAGCGCTGTGGAGAAAACATCAGTATCCCGTCCGCGTGATTCTGTTCGTGTAATACGTGAATTGTTACTTTCAGATGACTATTCTGAGAAGAAAAAATCAGTTGATCGCTTTATGTCGATCTTATCCACGTTATACAGCTTGAACAGTGAAAGTTTTTCTCAGACAACCGATGCTATGCATGGTCGTACCCGTGTTTATTTTGCCGGTGATCAACAGACGCTGCTTGCCAGTGGCAAACAAACCAAACCTCGTCATATTCCGGGCACACCTTTTTGGGTCATTACTAACACCAATACTGACCGTAAGCGTAATATGGTTGAACAAATTATGCAGGATATGCAATTCTCAGCCAATCTTATTGAAAAGGTGTGTGGCACGATTTAACTGACTAAAGCTGTGCTGCAACAGTCAAGGCGGTGCAGCCATCCAGGAGAGATAAAGTGGCAAATCATCCGCGCGCAGGGCAACTTGCCCGCCAAAGTGATCTGATAAATGTAGCGCAACTGACTTCACAGTATTACACCTTACATCCTCAGCCGGAAAACCCGGTGCATAAGGTTAAATTCGGTACATCCGGCCATCGGGGCAGCTCTCAGCGCAGTAGCTTTAATGAAGCGCATATTCTGGCAATTGCTCAGGCAGTTGTGGAAGCCCGTAAGCAGCGGGGAATAAACGGACCTTGCTATGTGGGTAAAGATACCCATGCGTTGTCAGAAGCGGCTTTTATTTCTGTGCTGGAAGTGTTGACCGCCAATAATGTGCATGTGATTGTGCAGGAAAATAATGGATTTACGCCAACCCCGGCGATTTCTCATGCCATCCTCTGCTATAACCGTCAGGGTAAGGCGCTGGCGGATGGGATCGTGATTACGCCATCCCATAATCCACCGGAAGATGGCGGTATTAAATATAATCCACCTGATGGCGGTCCTGCCGATACGGATCTGACCGCGATTATTGAACGTCGTGCTAACGAGTTGCTCGAAGAAAGTCTGAAAAGTGTTAAGCGTCTGCCATTTGTTCAGGCATTAAGCAGTGAATATCTGCACCAGCAGGATTTAGTCGAGCCATATGTCGTTGCGCTGGGTGATGTGGTTGATATGGCCGCTATCCAGAAAGCCGGGCTGAAAATCGGTATCGATCCGTTGGGTGGTTCCGGCATTGCGTTCTGGCAGCGTATTGGTGAGCACTACAACCTGGATCTGACATTGGTGAATGATCAGGTGGATCAGACGTTCCGTTTTATGCATCTGGATCATGATGGTGTCATTCGCATGGATTGCTCATCCCCTTGGGCAATGGCAGGCTTGCTGGCAATGCGCGATAAGTTTGATCTGGCTTTCGCCAACGATCCTGATTATGACCGTCACGGTATTGTCACACCAGCCGGTTTGATGAATCCGAACCACTATCTGGCAACCGCGATAGATTACTTGTTCCGTCATCGTCCGCAATGGTCAGAAAGCGTTGCGGTAGGTAAAACCCTGGTTTCCAGTGCCATGATTGATCGGGTGGTTGCTGATCTTGGCCGTAAATTGGTGGAAGTGCCGGTCGGTTTTAAGTGGTTTGTTGACGGTTTGCATCAAGGTAAATTGGGCTTTGGCGGTGAGGAGAGCGCAGGGGCTTCTTTCCTGCGTTTCGATGGTACGCCGTGGTCCACGGATAAAGATGGGATTATCCTCTGTTTGCTGGCGGCAGAAATGACTGCCGTGACAGGAGAGAATCCACAGCAGCGTTACAATGAGTTAGCCGCCCGTTTTGGTACACCGAGCTACAGCCGTATTCAGGCGCCCGCAAGCCATCAACAGAAGGCGTTGTTAGCCAAGTTGTCACCAGAAATGGTGAAAGCAGATAAGCTGGCAGGTGATCCTATCACTGCCCGGTTGACGAAAGCTGCCGGTAACGGAGCATCAATCGGTGGCCTGAAAGTGATGACAGAAAATGGCTGGTTTGCCGCCCGTCCATCAGGAACGGAGGAAGCCTATAAGATTTACTGTGAAAGTTTCCTTGGTCCTGAACATCGGGAGAAGATTGAACGCGAAGCGCAGGATATTGTTAACCAGGTTTTTGCCGCCGTTTGATATTTGATTCGATTGAATAATCCGCAATAGCTGTCACAGGTTATTGCGGATTTTTGTTTTTCAGCCCAGAGCGACCATTAAGGCACCGGCGGTAATCAGCGCGATGTTCCCGCTACACCACTTAGCATGATAAAAAGCAACGCCTGGCGATTTGCTAGTATTTCACCGATCAGGTTTAATTTCCCCTGTACTACAACAATACCGACCAGGAATAACGCCATAATGACCGCACGTATTGCGGTTGCGGTGTTTAATATCAAATGAGCTGAGATGATAAGACAATTCTCTCTGCTTAAATATATCATTACTCTCATTAATGAAACTAAAGAATAAACTCATTACTAATCTCAGTTTTAGTGAGTGAATATTTTGGGGCTGTGGAATGGTTTCCAGTTTTATCTTAGATGGCCTTATATAAATCTATAAATAATAATTATCCCTACCAGAGTTTAGCTATTAAACTAAAATACAATTTTATTTATCTATTTCATTCTGAATATAATATTACAGCTTATTTTTTGGTTGGATTAAGCTGAGTTTTTCCATTAATTGATCAATATTTGAATAGATAAGATTGAACTAAAAGGTTTTTATCTAAGATTAAGGGCCCTTTTTATCTGTGTTTTCGCCTGTTAAAGTGCAAAGTACTTATGTCATTATGTTGCTCATTAACATCACAAGCATTTGCTCTGCGTTTAACGTGTAACAAAAGTGTCATATTTTGTTTGCAATTAACATCTGTTTTGATAATATATTAAAGACAAGTTATACATCGTTGAATTTGCTTTATCGTACAGATCATCCTAATGCTTGCTTCTACATTTGATTTTTGTAGAGGCAAGTGGGTTTTATGGACTTTCATAAATATTTTAAATGCTTGGTTTAAACGATACCAATAAAATAATATAAGAACATAACAATGAAAAATTTTTCTCTTAAGAGTTATACATCCATCCCGGCATGTATATGGGGTCTATTTCTGGGGACTTTTATAACAAGGTCAACATCAATGATGGTATGGCCTTTTATCTCCATCATATTATATACAAAGTTCCATTTTACTGCATCGATGATTGGGTTAGTTCTCTCTCTATCCATTGCGATTTCATCAATATTAAGTTTTTATGCAGGTTACTTCTCTGATAAAGTTGGCCGGGCCAAGATAATTATCATTGGCTGTCTTATATCTTCACTGGCATATTTAATATTATGGCTATCCGAGCATCAGTCTGGTTTTATTCTTGGCACGTTATTAGCGAATATCTCTTGGGCGCTGGTTAACAATCCAATAAAAGCAGTTATCGGCGATATTATCGAAGAAAAACAGGTAAGAGAGAATGCCATGTATTTAAGGTATTTATTTCTGAATGCGGGTGCGGTAGTCGGACCTTATTTAGGGGTAAAGTTAAGCCTGGATATTAATTCTATCTCTTTTCTGATTGTATCGGTATCCTATGTAACTTTTATGATCCCGGTTTATCTATTTGGGAAGAAAATAAAAATAAACTTAACTAATGATGATGATTTTAAAGGCACGATAAAGATTTTATTGAATGATCGGGTGTTTTTAATGTTGGTCATCAATAATATTCTCATGATGTTTATTTTTGGTCATTTTGATTCAACTCTGCCGCAGTTAATTACTTCATTAGGGTTTAGTGGATATGCTGAGTTTATTGCTTCGCTTATTATGCTGCATGCGGTAACCATTGTGATTATGCAGTTGCCGTTTTCCATGTTAACGCAGCAAATGTCATTGGAAACGAAGATAAAAATAGGCACTGTATTACTCATTTTATCTGAATTAATGTTCTTTATTTCATTCAAGTATTATGATGTCTATTTATTGTGGTATCTGGCTGCGTTTACCATGAGTATCAGTCAAACTATTTTATTTCCATGTGTGAATGTTTTTATTGATCGTTTGGCACCAAATGATTTACGTGGTGCATATTTTGGCGCAGCATCACTTTATAGTATCGGCTTTTCTATCTCTCCATTAGTGGGTGGTACTGTTATTCAATTCTTTGATGGTGGCGTGTTATTTCAATTATTAGCGATATTAAGTGTGTTGGTGTTGGTAATTTTTTGCCGTATGTTTAAACTAAGGGATAAACATGAAATTAATATTAGAAGAAGTCTCGAATCTTAGACCAACTGAATTACATTGTCCTGTTCGTGTTGAGCAGTTAATAGATAAAGTTAAACTTGAAGGTTTTTGGACTCAACCCATCTGGATTGATGAAGCAACGAATGTGGTGATTGATGGTCATCATAGACTTGAATTAGCCAAAACACTTAAGTTAAGTTGTATTCCTTGTCTGGCATTTGATTACCAGAAGGAGCTGTTGGTTTATTCACGTAATGAGAATAAAACAATTAGTCATAATGATGTTATTCAGGCGGGTCTGGATGGGCAACCACTGGGTTATAAACAGACTCGTCATGAGTTTGCCGGGAATGTTATTGAAACACAAATTTCGTTAAAAATGTTAGGGTTTATCAATGAATAAGCAGTTTTATGATGTTGTAATGTGTGGTGCAGGTCCTGCAAATATCTCTTTAATTCCAGATTTATTAAAAGATGAAGCCATAAGAAATTGTCTGATTTTAGAAAAAACCGAGATGGTCGGCTCTGGCGCATTAAAGAAATATAAAATTACTGCGAACTCTTTAGGTAGTGTATTTTTAGAGAAGTTTGACGGTTGTGATGATGAATTGAGTCAATATATAAGATCAACCTCAGAATGGGAATATTTTAGTGCCAATAGAGATAAACCGGTTGAATTGAGGTTTGTCGGTCAATATTTAGAGAGAATTGCACGTTTTATTCAGGAAAATAAATATGGTGATCAGTTTTGCGTATTGACCGGTACGGAAGTAAAAAAGATCAAGCAGAATGAAAATGGTGACTATGATATAACTTATCATAAAGATAATGAAGACTATATTGTATCAACACGAAAAGTCCTGTTTAATATAGGTGGAAACCCGAACGAATCCAGATTATTACATAATAGTAATAATATGACTTCAGGTGATTTCATTAAAGGTGTTTATGATGAGGTCATCAATAAAGGTGATATAAAAAGTATATCCATATTAGGTTCGTCACACAGTTCTGTTTCCTGTTTGATTCGGCTGATAGAACAATTAAAGTTTACCGGCAAGATAAATGTTCTGGTTAATAAAGATTTCAAGCTGTTTTTTGATTCACCTGCAAGTGCTGAATCTTACAGCTATGATTTCACCCAAGAAGATATCTGTCCTTTAAGTGGCCGGGTTAATCGATATTCAGGTCTGAGATATGACTCTTTTATATTTGCACAAGAACTTAAAGCAAGAAAACATAAAAATATCTCTATTTTAAATATCTCAGAAATATCTGGTGATGAGGTTATTCAACGTATTAATTGTGACGATTTATTAATTCACTGTACGGGGTACCACTCTAAACTTGTTGAAATCATTGATAAAAATAATATTCCTCTTGAATTTAAAAGTGATAAATATGGTTTGCTGACTAATACAAAATTAAATCCTATATCAACATCGGGTGAAACGCTCAATAATTTTCATACATTTGGCCTGGGGTCGGGTGTAAAGACCGGTGGTGAAATTGGTGGCGAAGCAAGTTTCCACGGACGAATTGACGGGGTTTGGGTATATCAGCATGTTATATATGACGCTGTATTTAATTGATAAATAAATATCAATCTTACATTATTAACAGGCTATATTTTAGGTTAATTCTTATTTAAGAATACCGATAGCTTTCTAACATCTATTTAAAATAAATTATCAAAACTATGAATGAAAAAACAGTAATACTGCTTTGTGCAGGAAGAGGTAGCCGGTTATCTACCAGAACATCAAATAAACCAAAGCCTTTGGTAGAAACAAATCAAATATCACTTATCGATAATGCACTGAAAAATATCGAATCTGTCGGTATTAAGAAAGTGATTATTGTGGTGGGTTATAAAAGTGATGTTTTAATGTCTCATATTAAACAAAAGACATATAACCTGGATATTGAATTTGTTAATAGTGAAAAATGGGAATCGACCAATAATCTCTACTCTTTATATCTTGCCAGAAACTGGATTAAGCAAGATACGCTGATCCTGGAAGGCGATATATTCTTCACCAAGAAATGCTTGGAAACAGTGATATTAAAAGCAGGAGATCTCAATGTCTTGGTTTCTCCTCTTAGTGGGAATATGGAAGGGACTTATGCAAAAATAGATAAAGATAATATTATTGCATTAAATTCCACCAAGGATAGTAATTATCAGATTGAAGATGGGCAATATAAGACAGTAAATATTTATCATATTTGCAGCGCAAATTTTGCAGAATATGTGAATAAAGAGTTAGAAAATTACGTTAATAATGGATTAACCGGGCTATATTATGAAGATATATTTAAAAAATCTTTATTGGATAATATAGCTGAATTTAAGGCAAGTATTGTTGATCATTCTCAATGGTATGAAGTCGATAATACTTATGATCTTGCTATTTGTGATTTCATTTCAAGTAATAACAAGCTGGATCTTGTGCAGAATAGACATGGTGGATATTGGCGTTATCCTATTATTGATTTTGCATTAATTTATAATTTCAACTTTCCACCTAAAAAATTGAAAGATGAAATGAAGAATAATTTTGATGAGATATTACTCAATTATCCTGGTGGAAATCGTTTAGTTGAATACGCTTTATCTGAATTTCTAGGCATAGAAAAAACGAAATTATGTATTTCAAATGGTGCTGCTGAAATAATAAAACGGCTACCTGAGATTTATACAGGTAAAGTATTAGTCACTGTGCCATCATTTAATGAGTATGCTAATTGCTTTGGTAAAGACAGAACAATATTTAGCTATAGCAAAGAGAGCAGAGATTTTGAGATAGATGTTGATGAATTATTAATGTTGGCGAAAGAAGAAAAGCCAGGTGTGGTGGTAATTGAGTCACCAAATAACCCGACAGGTAAACTGACGCCGATTAATAGTTTGTTATATCTGGCAGGCGAGTTATTGACATTAAATATAGATTTGATTGTTGATGAATCTTTCTTGGATTTTTCTAAAATGCGTGATGATACAATGTTAATGCATTTAGATAATTATAATAATTTATACCCGCTTAACTTGAAGATGCAGTATTCATAACCTGGAAGTTGTCATTAATACGGCACGACAGGTTCCCGGCCAGTTCCGGTAATATTTCCGTAAAAAAGCGATGTATTGCCTGCTTGAACAAGGTCGTCGAGGCGAAATAATGGTTATTCCTGACTTGTTCATTCATCACCTTCCACAGCCTTTCTATCGGGTTCAGATTCGGGCTGTACGGTGGCAGGTAATGAAGCTCAATATTCATCACATAAGCCCAGTCTTTCACCAGCCTGCTTCGGTGGTAACCAGCTCCGTCAAGGATAATATGAACCTTCTGACTGACCGGATAGGTTTCACGCAGAGCAATGAAAAACTCTGCGATGTGATAACTGTCGATACGGTCATACTCGCGTACTACCGTTTTACTAATATCAGCCAGATTAAGGGCCCCCATCAGGTTCAGACGGGTACGGCTTCCCGTGGTTTTCACCGCGGTTTTCTGGCCTTTTCGCATCCAGCCATAAGCCAGTTTCGTCCCCTGCGTGGGATGGACGCCATCAATGAACAGGATGGGCTCATGGTCTCCGGCTTCCTGCTTGAGTTTCCCGTAGGTTTCTATAAAGGCCCGCTGCTGTTCCGCGTTGAACTTGTGTGGCACGCCGGTCGGCTTTTTATAACTGAATCCCTGGTGGTGCAGCCATTTATTCATGCCGGGAACGGTGTAACGGATATCCCACGCTTCTTTGACAAGGCGGATAACCGCCTGTGTGGTGGGCAGAAGATTTGCGGTCAGATAGGCGATAAGTTCCTGAGTCTGTGTTTCGCTGAGATGGCTCTGAGAGCCGCCATTTTCGGGCTTGATTTTACGGTGATTAAGGTAATCGCTGATATGACGATGAACGGTCGTTTCATGAAGACGCAGGGCCTGAGCGATCATGACAGAACTCCAGCCCTCAGAGGCCAGGAGGACCGCTTTGATGCGATCACACTCTCTCTTATCACGGCAGGTGTGATGGAGATGTTCAAGTTCGGCTTTTTGTTCATCGGTAATGAATATTTTCATGACAGATACCATGAACCTCATTTGGGCGAAAATCAAGCAGTTTCAATGATTACGGGTATATCTGTTATTCGCAGCATGAGTAAAACCTTTGGCATTGGTGGTATTCGGATAGGATATATTACAACCGCGAATCAAGCATTATTGGGTAAAGTGAGATCAGTATTGCCTATTTGGAATATTAATGGTTTTGCTGAAGAGTTTTTATTGCGGTTGCCACAATATAGAGAGAGCTATAAATTAAGCTGTGAACAGGTGATTATTGATACGTTAAAATTACAGCAAGAATTAAATTCAATCGAAGGTATTACTGCCTATGAAACGGATTCTAATTTTGTTTACTGTAAATTCCATGTTTCCGATGCAAAAACGGTATCACAGTTACTTTTAGATATTCATGGCGTGTATATAAAAGAGTGCTCCGGGAAAGGAAATGCCGATTCTGATCTATATTGCCGGATATCTTGCCGGACACAAAGTGACAATGAAATTTTAATCCATTCATTGCGCATGGTGATACAGGGGCTGATTAATATTAGTGATATTAGCACGATTAAGGAAATTAACGAGGTCTGCGAATGAGTCATCCAAAAACAGTAGTGATTTGTGGTAAAGGAGAATTGGCAATTTTCATTTGTCAGTATTTCTTAAATCATAAAGATTATCAAATATTGCACGTTGTGGCAGATAAATTTGAACCTGTCAGTACTGAGCAGACATTAATAGATTTCTGTCATGAAAATAATATTTCTATTATTGAAGACAATAAAGTTGAAAATCTACCCGGTTATGAAAATGGTGATTTTAATTGTGATTTGTGCTTTGTTGTATTTCATAAGCGGATATTGCCGTCAAAATTCATTAATTCTTGTAAAAGAATATTGAATATTCATTTATCCCATTTACCTAAATATCGCGGCGTCAGGCCAGTAAACTGGGCTTTGAAAAATGGCGAGTCATCTCATGGTGTGACGATTCATGAAATTAATGAAGGTATTGATGCAGGTCCAATTGTGAATCAGGTTTCATTTTCTATTTATCCAGAGTTTGAAGAGGTTATTGATACTTATACCCGGGCTGTTAGTTATGCCAGACAATTATTCCTTGATACCATGCCAATGGTGGAAAAAATAAGTCCAAGACCTCAAATGGATTCAGAGGCCAGTATTTATTATGAGAGAGATAATCATAAGTTGGCAGAAAGGATGACATTTACCAAGAAAGCATCGCTTGAATTGCTGAATAAAGCATAGATAATAATTGCTTTTAATGTACCGGGGAAGTGCTCATGTATAATCTTATTGCTACGGATCTTGATGGAACTCTGTTACTTCAGGGGGATACGGTAGGTAAATTTACCCGCCAAGTGTTGACTGATTTGTCAAATACGGGAAAGCAGATCGTATTTGCCACCGGCAGGCATCATGCTGATGTGAACGCCATTATTGGTGATTTTGATATCCCTGTACACTTGATTACGTCTAATGGCGCCAGATTGACAAGTGCCTGTAAAAAGTTGGATATCAGACAATATCTACCAAGTAATGTAGTAAAAAGATTAATTGAGGAAACGCAGGCAGATCAGGATGTAGTGATTAATATGTATTGTGGTTCCCAATGGTTAACCAGTGAATTACATCATAGCTTCAGTGATTTTAATCAGAATGATAATTTTAATCCAACCATCAGACCGGCTGATGAAATGCCTTGTGATGCTGTTGAAAAAGTTTTTTTCATTCATAAGCGCCGAGATCACGATGCGTTGGTTAAATTGGAACGCCATTTAATTGAGCTATTTTCTGATAGTGTCAGTATCGCTTTCTCATTCCCCTGGTGTCTGGAAGTGATGGACAGCGGTGTTTCTAAGGGACAGGCTTTAATTCAGTTAGCCGGGTTTCTTGGGATTCCAATCAATCAAACTATCGCGTTTGGCGATGGTATGAATGACGTGGAAATGCTTTCAACCGCCGCTAAAGGGGTCATCATGGGAACGGCTCAGGATAGGGTTAAACAAGCGCTGCCTCATGCGGATGTTATTGGCTCCTGCCGCGAAGAGTCTGTCGCTTATTATTTATCTGAACATGTATGTCAGGTGAATAATCTGCCCTAAACTTTGCTGAGAGCAGTTAATTGCCTGAGACATGAAGAGATTTGGTTCGTGTCTCAGGCATTAAGGCATAAACCGATAGCCAATGCCGGTTTCAGTGAGCAAATGTTTTGGCCTGGTGGGGTCAGTTTCCAATTTTTGCCGCAGATGCCCCATATAAATCCGCAAGTAATGGTTATGTTCAACATAATTAGGCCCCCAGACCTGATTGAGTAACTGGCGTTGTGTCAGTACCTTGCCGCTATTTACCAATAATTCACCCAGCAAACGAAACTCAATCGGCGTCAGATGCAACTCTTCATCGCTTTTGGTTATCCGGCGGTTAACCAGATCGACAATCACATCAGAAAAATAGACGATAGATTCTTCTTGATTGGTTCTGGCAAAGTGGCGCAGGGCAACGCGTACTCTTGCTAACAATTCACTGATGCCAAACGGTTTACTCAGATAATCATCAGCGCCGGCATCCAGTGCGGCAACTTTATCAGCTTCTGCGTCACGGGCAGAAAGAACAATCACGGGAATGGTGCTCCATTGGCGCAGATCACGGATCAAATTAATGCCGTCACCATCGGGCAGCCCCAAATCAAGAATAATCAAGTCAGGTTTACGGGTTCCCGCTTCAATTAAGCCCCGTTTCAGCGTCTCACTTTCAAATACACGACAGCCTTCTCCTTCCAGTGCCAGCCGGACAAAGCGTCGGATCTCTTTTTCATCTTCGATAATTAAGATGGTGTTATTGCTGGTAATAGTGACACCTCTTCAGTCATTTCTTCAATTTCAGGCGGTTTCTCTAACGGTAGAACAAAGTGAAAACTTGCTCCACCTTTTTCGTTATTGGCAGCCCAAATCTTTCCATTGTGAATTTCAATAATTGCACGACAGATTGCCAGCCCAAGGCCCACTCCCGGAATGGCAGATTCTTTGCGGGCGCGGGAAAATTTATCGAAAATTAACTGTTCCTGCTCCGGTGGAATACCTTTACCAGCATCCCAGACTTCAATATGAACCTGATTTTTTTCTGTTGTCGCCTTAATGCCCAGGGGGGTTTGTTCATCGGTGTATTTGATCGCGTTTTCCAATAAATTGATAAATACCCGTTCCAGCAGGCTGGCATCACAATGCAAGAGTAAATCAGATGGCAGGGAAACGGTGACCGGATGGCGATTAAGCGCATATTCCAGTGAACGCAAGGTACTGCCGACGATCTCTTCCAGTGATTGCCATTCCAGATTCAGTTGAATTCCCCCCGATTGGATACGCGCCATATCTAACAAGTTATTGACCAGACGGGAAGTGCTGAGAATTTGCTGACGGATTTGATTCACCTGCTTGGTATGCGGGGAACCTTCGGCAGATAAATCCAGCATCAGGATTTCTGCTTGCCCGAAAAGGACCGTCAAAGGGGTACGTAAATCGTGAGAGAGTGCCGCCAGAAGTGAGTTACGTAACTGCTCCCGCTCGGCATCCAGTTTCGCCGATTCTGCCCGGCGGGAGAGGTGCAATCTTTCCAACGCATTGGCAATCAGGCCGGTAAATGTTTGCAATAATCGCTGTTGCTCCGGGATGAGCAGCTGGCGTAAATAGGATGGCTCAATCGCCAGCACAGCAAACGTTTGTGAAGGTGTTGCGATAGGCAATAGCTGGTAAGGTACGCTGGGCAAGGTATCGGTTCCTGCGCCCGCCGGCAGATTTTTATCAAAACTCCATTTGGCAATGGCATCGTCAATCAGCATATGACCGCCATTGTTTGTTGTGAGTTGGCGTAAATCGCCATTATCGCTCGGTAAAAACAGGCCGGTTTTCGCCTGAAAACCATTGGCAAGGAAATGGTAGCTGGTACGGGCAATATCTGCTTCATTCAATGCCCGGCTGAGTTCACGGGTCATTTCATAGAGATGGCGGGTTCGCTGTTCGCGGTAACGGGCAATTCGCGCTTGATATCTCATTCCCGCTGTCAGATTTCCGACCACAACCCCGACGATCAGCATGACCGTGAAAGTCAGCAGATACTGCATATCCGTGACGGCAAGCGACCAGTGGGGTTGTACAAAGAAGATATCGAAACTGATGACGTTAATAAAAGCCGCGAATATTGATGGCCGGCGTCCATAAAACAGCGCAATGATGACAACGCCAAGCAGATAAAGCGTAACCAGGTTAGCTTTATCGAGAGTCAGCAAGAATGTCCGGGAGAACAGGGTGATCAGCGTGCAGAGGGCGATTGCGATCAGGCAACCCTGAATCTGTATCCGCCATTTTTCACTGACAGAACGGCTGTCTTGTTCTTTATCCCATTGGCTGCGATCTTCCAGCGCGACAATCACTAAATCCAAATCCGGCCCCAGTTTTCCTAACCGATCAGCAAAACCAGGGCGCCATTTCCAGTTAAGCAGCTTATGTTTGGATTCACAGCGGCGGCCTATCAAAATTTTGCCGAGGTTATGTTCTCTGGCATAACGTAATACCGCTTTTTCTTTGTTGGGATCGGCGAGGGTTGCTGTTTCCGCTCCCAATTCATGGGCTAATTTGAGCGCGGTTAAAATCGTGCGCCGTTTACCTTCCGGCAATTGGTGCAGTTTTGGGGTTTCAACATAAATTGCATGCCAGATACAGCCTAACCGGGCAGCAAGCCGGGCGGCGGTACGAACCAGTTTTTCATTGCCCGCGCTGTTACCGATGCACAGCAGAAGATTATCACGGGTGTGCCAGACCGGTTCATGCCCTTGGGTGTCGCGGAAAGCGCGCATTTGATCATCAACGCGATCAGCGGTACGACGCAAAGCCAGTTCCCGCAGGGCAATCAGATTGCCTTTGCGGAAGAAATGTTCAATGGCGCGTTCCGCCTGGCTGGAAATATAGACCTTCCCTTCATTGAGCCGTTGGCGCAGATCATCCGGTGGCAGATCAACCAGGACAATTTCAGTAGCCTGATCAAAGATGTGGTCAGGGATGGTCTCCCTGACCTGGATACCGGTAATATCACCAACCACATCATTAAGGCTTTCCAGATGCTGAACGTTAATGGTCGTCAGCACATCGATTCCTGCTTCCAGTAATTCTTCAACATCCTGCCAGCGCTTGGGATGACGGCTGCCGTGAGGATTGCTGAATGCCAGTTCATCCATCAGAATCATCGCCGGGTGGCGGGCAATAGCGGCATCAAGATCAAAGACGGTGGTTCTGCGCTTGCGGTAGTGGATCGGTTTAAGTGGCAATTGTGGCAGACCATCAACTAAAGCGGCTGTTCCTTGCCGCTCATGGGTTTCTACTACCCCGATAATCACATCCAGCCCTTGAGCACGCAATCTTTGTGCTTCTTGCAACATGGCATAAGTTTTTCCCACGCCAGCGCAGGCGCCGAAAAATATTTTTAATTTACCGCGCGGTTTCTCATTAACCAGTGTCAGTAATTCATCAGGGTCAGGGCGTTGTGGTTCGTGTTGATCCATCTTTCAGCCTTACTGTTTTTTCTTTTGCAAATTATCAAGGGCAAGATTGAGTTTTAACACATTAATCACCGGTTCACCGAGAAATTCCGATGGCGGGGTTTCAGTATTATTCCGGATTAATTGTTTTACTGCTTTAACGGGTAAACGGCGTGCGTCAGCCACTCTTTGTACCTGAAAATCAGCTGCTGCGGGTGAAATATGAGGATCAAGGCCGCTGGCGGACGCGGTGACCAGATCAACCGGCACAGGCATGTTTGGCTGGCGATTAAATTGGCGCAAATGTTCAACTCTGCGCTTGATTTCATCATCCAATACCGGGTTAGAAACCGCTAAATTACTGCCACCGGATAACATCGTGTTATAAGGGTAGTCCATCGTCGCGGAAGGGCGTCCCTGAAAATAGATATCTTTAGTGAAGGGTTGACCAATCAGTTCAGAACCCACTATCTGACCGTCTTGTTTCACCATAGAACCTTGGGACTGGTAAGGAAACATCAGTTCTGACAAACCTGTTGCCAGCAACGGGTAAGCCACACCAGTAATCAGAGTCAGGAATAGCAACAATACAACAGAAGAACGTAACCAAATCATTTTCGTCACCTTTATTTAAATATCAGCAAAGTCAGCAACATATCTATCAGTTTGATGCCGATGAAAGGCGCTATTAGACCACCCAAACCATAAATCCACAGATTGCGGCGTAAGAGTGACAATGCGTTCATGGGGCGGTAGCTCACGCCTTTCAGAGCCAATGGGATCAGGAAGACAATAATTAGTGCATTGAATATAACTGTCGATAAAACCGCCGATGTTGGCGAATACAGATGCATGATATTCAAGACATTTAACTGTGGATATGTGACAGCAAATGCCGCCGGGATAATGGCGAAATATTTTGCGATATCATTGGCGATACTAAACGTGGTCAGAGAACCTCGTGTCAT
Organism: Photorhabdus thracensis; assembly: GCF_001010285.1. Lineage (GTDB taxonomy): Bacteria > Pseudomonadota > Gammaproteobacteria > Enterobacterales > Enterobacteriaceae > Photorhabdus > Photorhabdus temperata. Next base: position 2,664,691 of record NZ_CP011104.1, read on the forward strand.
CAGCATCTGTTTACCAATACGGACGACTTCAATCAGTTTGGTTGGGTTGGAGTCCAGATCCACCATATTGCCGGCCTCCTTGGCTGCCTGAGTGCCTGAATTCATGGCAACCGCAACATCAGCCTGAGCAAGCGCGGGTGCATCATTAGTACCGTCGCCGGTCATGGCGACCAGACGGCCTTCGGATTGATACTGGCGGATAAGCGCCAGTTTGGCTTCGGGTGTGGCTTCCGCCAGAAAATCATCAACGCCGGCTTCAGCCGCGATCGCGGCGGCAGTCAGGCGGTTATCGCCGGTAATCATCACGGTTTTGATGCCCATCCGGCGCATTTCGCTGAATCGCTCTTTGATGCCGCCTTTTACGATATCTTTCAGTGCAACAACACCCAGTACCCGCTGATTTTCTGCGACAACCAGCGGTGTCCCCCCTTTACGTGCTACGGTCTGTACCAGGATCTCGACTGCTTCAGGGAATTTGCCATGATTAACTTCAATATGACGGCGGATGGCATCTACAGCCCCTTTACGGATCATACGATTTTCCACATTTACGCCGCTCATTCTGGTCATGGCAGAGAAAGGCACAAAACTGGCATTCAGTGAGCGTAGATCACGTTCGCGCAGATTGAAGCGCTGTTTTGCCAGAATGACAATGCTGCGGCCTTCCGGTGTTTCATCGGCCAGAGAAGAGAGCTGGGCGGCATCTGCCAGCTGTTGTTCTGTCACGCCGGGAACCGGCAGAAACTGAGATGCCTGGCGATTTCCCAGGGTGATAGTGCCGGTTTTATCCAACAGCAGTACGTCCACATCCCCCGCTGCTTCAACGGCCCGGCCGCTGGTGGCAATAACATTCGCACCCAGCATTCGGCTCATGCCTGCGACACCGATCGCAGAAAGTAAACCACCAATGGTGGTCGGAATAAGACAAACCAGTAATGCGACCAATACCGTGATGGTGATAGGTTGACCAGATTGGTTGGTTTCCACACTGAATATTGAGAATGGCAATAGGGTGACACACACCAGGAGAAAGATAATCGTCAGCGCTGTCAGCAGAATCGTCAGGGCGATCTCGTTTGGCGTTTTTCGCCGTTTAGCTCCTTCCACCATTGAAATCATGCGATCAAGAAAGGTTTCACCGGGATTGACCGAACACTCGACTATCAGCCAATCAGACAGCACGCGTGTACCGCCGGTAACCGAGGAAAAGTCACCGCCGGATTCGCGGATAACCGGGGCAGATTCTCCAGTGATGGCACTTTCATCAACGGAAGCACCGCCTTCAATAACTTCACCATCACAAGGAATGGTTTCATTGGCTGCAATAATGACGATGTCGCCTTTGCGCAGGCTGTCAGAAGGGACTTTTTCTCTCGTTGCATCATGGCTGGCTGAGGCGAGTTTCGTTGCCCAACTGGTTTTTCTCACCCCTTTAAGGCTGGCGGCCTGCGCTTTGCTTCTGCCTTCCGCCAGTGCTTCGGCAAAGTTAGCGAACAGTAAGGTAAACCATAGCCATAAGGCGATATTACCGGTAAACAGCGTATTTCCCTGAAACTGACCAGCCAACATGGCAATCCATAAAATTGTGGTTAACCCACTGCCCAGATAGACCACAAACATCACCGGATTACGCCATTGTGCGGCCGGATGGCATTTTTTTACTGAATCAATAAGCGCATTACGCATCAAAGAGGGTTCGAATAATGTCTGTTGTTTGTTTGTCATGGTGTTCCTCTCTCTATTCCTCATGTCGGCACTTACCGGGACAGCCAGATTTGTAAATGTTCAATTACCGGGCCAAGGATCAGTGCCGGAATAAAAGTCAATGCACCAATTAACATAATGGTCAGGATTAATAAGCCGATAAACAGCGGGCCACTGGTGGGGAGTGTGCCGTTGCTGACAGGCTGGCGTTTTTTCACTACCAGAGAACCAGCAATAGCAAGTACCGGCAGGATCACGCCAAAACGGCCAAAAAACAGGGTGGCTGCTAGCAGTAGGTTATAGAACACGCTGTTGGTATTGAGGCCCGCGAAAGCACCGCCATTATTGTTGGCGGCAGAGGAGAGGGCATAAAGCACTTCACTGAAACCATGAGCGCCGGGGTTCAGAATACCGGCACGTCCACTGGTTGTGGATATGACAAGTGCCGAGCCTAAAAGTACCAGTGTCGGGGTGACCAGAATCGCCAGTGCGACCATTTTCATCTCGAATACTTCGATTTTTTTACCGAGATATTCAGGCGCCCGGCCGATCATTAAACCGCCAATAAACACCGTCAGCAGAACGAACAGCAACATACCGTATAAACCGGAACCCACGCCGCCGAACACGACTTCGCCAATTTGTATCAACCACATGGGGATCATGCCGCCAAGCGCGGTGAAAGAATCATGCATAGCATTGACTGCCCCACAGGAGGCCGCGGTTGTCACTACCGCATAAATTGAGGTTGCAAGGATACCGAAGCGATTCTCTTTACCTTCCAGATTGATATTACTGGCAGCACCCAGCAGACTGAAATGGGGATTGCCTTTGAGTTCAGCGTACATCACTCCCACCGTAGCAACGACGAAGATGATACACATCGCCCATAATAAAGCGTGTCCCTGATGGTTATCGCCAATGACCTGACCAAAGGCAAAGCAGAGCGCGCAGGGGATCAGCAGGATAGATAATATCTGAATAAAATTGCTGATAGCGGTCGGATTTTCAAACGGATGAGCTGAACTGGCGCCAAAGAATCCACCGCCATTGGTTCCCAATAACTTAATGGCTTCCTGTGAGGCGACAGGTCCCATCGGGATCAATTGCTGTTGGTCTTCAATGGTATGAGCTAATTGATAGGGTTCGAAATTCTGTATCACACCCTGACTGACAAAAACCAGCGCGATAATTATAGACAGCGGTAGCAGCAGATAAAGTGTAATACGGGTGATATCAATCCAAGCGTTCCCCACGGTTTTGACGCCATGACGGGAAAATGCGCGTATCAGCGCAAATACCACAGCGATACCGGTCGCGGCAGAAAGAAAGTTTTGCACGGTTAAACCTGTCATCTGACTAAAGTAGCTTAACGTGTTTTCTCCACTGTAGGCTTGCCAGTCAGTATTGGTGATAAAGCTGACCGCGGTATTCAGCGCCAGGTCCCATTTGAGCCCGGGAAAATGTTCAGGATTTAGAGGAAGGACGCGTTGGGCGACCAGAAGGGTAAATAACAGTAATAATCCAGTCAGATTAAAAATAATGATCGCTAATGCGTATTGTCGCCAGCTCATTTCTTTCACTGTGCCGCCAGGCTTCTGTAAACCACAGCAACGCCAAAGGCCAGATTCTGCTTTAGTCAGCCAGAGCGGAATATCACCGTTGATCATATTGGCGATAATATTGCCAAGCGGTTTTGCCAGCAGCAGCAAAATCAGTAAGAAACTTGCGATCAGTAAAAAAGCGGATGATGCCATTTAAAAATCCTCCGCATGAAGTAACGCGTAAATCAGATAAACCAGTAACAGGGCTACTAATAACGCACCGGAAATCAGAAATATGCTCACTGCTTATCTCTCCTGAGAATTTGGATAGGCCAAGGTTAGGCAAGGTGGTGCAAAGAAGCTGATAAAAGAGTGAGTGGATGTGTAAAAAAAGTGTAAAAATGACTGATAAAGGAAGACTCAGAAGAGTGGCGGTCGAAGGCTATTCTGCTTAGTTAACCTGAACTTCTCTAAGAAGAAAATGAAAGTACCTGAGATACGATCAACGTTTTTGTCAAAGAAAATTCAAAGCATCTCAGTCCGCTTGGTTTCTTGCTTAATATTCCTTCAATAGGGCAGATAGGGATTGAGTGAGTCAGCAATATCATCCTACGTGAAAACGGGCAGACTTCGGCTGGGTTTTTCTTAACGAGATAATTTGATCAACCTTTTATACAACGCTGAGGCAGATCGATCGCAAACTCGTGTTATGGCTGACCCGCAAACATAAGCGTCTCCGTGGCCATAGACGACGAGCCAGCCACTGGCTGGCGAGGGTGACGCGGAAGGAAACGAAGTTGTTTGCCCACTGGCCGCTACTCTGGGGGCGGGGCCATAGTGATATGGCCCTGCTACCCGACCAGTTTTTAAGTCATATTGATACGGCCAGAGACTTTTTGGAGATTTATTTGCCTGCGACATTACGGGCAGTTTGTGATCTGGATACATTGCGGTTGGAATCAGGGTCATTTATTGAAGACAATCTGCGAGCGCATTATTCCGACATTTTGTATTCATTGAAAACAGCGCGGGGTGACGGTTATGTGTATTGCGTGATCGAGCACCAGAGTTCCCCGGACAAAATGATAGCATTTCGACTTATGCGTTACAGTATTTCAGCCATGCAACGGCATCTGGAGCAGGGACATGAAAAATTGCCACTGGTCATTCCGGTGTTGTTCTATCACGGGAAAATACAGCCGTATCCCTGGAGTACCAATTGGCTCGACTGTTTCGATGATCCGGCCCTGGCGGAGGAAATCTATTCCAATAAATTCCCGCTGGTAGATGTGACGGTAATCCCGGACGATGAAATCCTGACGCATAAACGGGTCGCGCTACTGGAAATAGTGCAAAAGCATATCCGGCAGCGAGATATGGCGGAGTTACTGCAAGAGTTGGTCATACTGCTGGCGTATGATTACTATACGGATGAACAGTTAAAAAGCGTGCTAAACTACTTATTACAGGCGGGAGATACCGCCGATCCAGAGGGTTTTATCCGGCGACTGGCAGAACAGTCCCCGAGGTATGAGGAGGTACTGATGACAATAGCGCAGAAACTGGAGCAGAAAGGGTACAAGGAAGGATACCAGAGAGGGTACCGGAAAGGGTTTCTTGAAGGGTACCAGGAAGGACTTATTGAAGGGCGCAGAGAGGCAACTTTAAAAATCGCTCATGCATTGCTGAACAGCGGAATCGACCGTGAAACGGTGATGAAAACTACCGGGTTGAGCCAGAGTGAGCTTGAACAAATGTCCGGCAAACTTACTGTTGATACGTTATCAGCATAAAAATGCTTGAGTTAATGCACGAAACGCATAGAAGCGGCACATTTACATTCCAAGTGATAAGACCGAGTCTGAATTTACGTGCTTCTGAAATCTCTGTTCTTACAGTAGAGCTGAAGTTAGTTATACCGCCGTATTTCCCTTTTCCAAGAGATACGGCACCGGGGAGCAATTACGGAAGGGAACCTCTAAAAACTTTTCACAGCCACAAAATTGAGTAAAATGTAGGCACAGTACATCTCTGCAAGGTAGCGCTGTCATGATACCGCCTCGTTCTGCTTTAAAAAAAGACAAGCTGGCATCCGAATATCACCGTCGAAAAATCGATGAATTAGGTGATCCGCTACTTGTTCTTGATAAGTATGTTGATTTCTCGGCACTGGCTGACACCATAGACCTTGTCGCGCCACGTATTATTTCTCCCAAAGGTGGACGCCCGCCATTCCCGACTGAGGTGATGGTTCGCATCATTATCCTGAAACATTTCCATAATCTTTCCGATGAAAAGATGGAATATCAATTGCTTGACCGAATGAGCTGGCAACGTTTTTGTCGCTTGACCGATGTCATTAATATTCCAGACCGTAACACGATTTGGTGTTTCGAAAAACGGATTGGCCAGGCAGGTGCCAGAGCGTTGTTTGAAGAGGCGAAGCATCAGCTTTCGACACAGGGATTCATTCCTAGAGGGGGTCAAATCATTGATGCCACGTTGATTCCAGTTCCTAAGCAGCACAATAAGAAGGAAGAGAATGAACAAATCCGTCAGGGTAAAACCCCGGATAACTGGACAGCAAACAAACGATGCCAGAAAGACACCGAGGCAACCTGGACGAAAAAGAACGGTAAAAGTTATTTTGGCTATAAACTGACCATTAATGTCGATACAAAATATAAAGTGATCCGCCACATCGCGACAGGAACCGCAGCTGTCCATGACAGCCAGTTTTTTGAAGCCGTTTTGGATCGGTCAAATACAAGTCGGGACATTTATGCTGATAAAGGGTATGCCAGCCAGATGCGTGAACGTGAGCTGAAGGAACAGGGCTATCGTGTTCATATTCAGAGGAAAGCGTCACGCAATAAGCCCTTATCAGACTGTCAGAAAGGCCGAAATAAGAAAATAGCGAAAACCCGGGCACGAGTAGAACATATCTTTGGCTCATTCTCTCAGATGGGTGAAAAATTTATCCGAACGATAGGCCAGCTGCGAGCCACTTTTGCGATGACTCTGAAGGCAACCTGCTATAATTTACAACGTTTGGTTTATTTTGGAAAATCCGGCATTCATGCCTTTTAATTCCGGTATGTGATGAAAAAGCGATGAGTTTATTTTTTCCCCTGAAAAAGCAAGAAAAAGTCATACACAATAAGGTCATTTATTGGTGAGTGCAAAATTGATCTTATTTTTTGTATTGAGAGTTTTTAGAGGTTCCCGGAAGTATGGCAAACGAACGAACGGGAAAACCAGATGCTTTTTTAGGTTTGGCTACAATGTTGAAAATGATCGCACCACGTACAGGTACCTGGTCCAAATTAGCCAAAAGTTCTATCTGATAAGTATCTTGCTTCAATACATAATCTTCGCCCAACAACGCATTATTCTTTCTAAAATCTTTGGCGGCGTCGGTATCAAATGTTTCATGCCCAATGGCTTTAACATGACGCTCCTCAAATAAAAATTTCAGGGCATCCATTCCCCATCCGGGTATTTGGTTATTGCCACTATCATCTTTATTATCCATGGCTTCCTGAGATGACCAGCGTTTACTCCAATCAGTTCTGAGCGCAACGAAAGTACCTGCCTCAATAATTCCATATTCTTCTTCAAATTTAAGAATATCTTCTTTAGACAGTGAAAAATTAGGATCCTGTTTTGCCCTTTCTGACTGATTAAGTACGATTAAAGGTAAAACTAATTCTTTTAATTCCAGCTCATCAAGATAACGGGCATTAGGAACAAAATGGCAGGGAGCATCAATATGAGTCCCATATTGGCCGGGAAAAGAGAATTGTTGAGCAAAAAAGCCATCCTTATAATCAAACAGCGTCTTAAACTCGGCTGGATCAAACATAAAAAAATGGGGAGAATCTTTATCAAAGCTATGGGTCAAATCGACCCATCTTTTCGATTTCAGTAAAGTGAGTGCTTGTAAGATGTTATTTGACATAAAAACCTCATTTTTGATAACTGTTGATATTATTTTTACCGCTATAGTTATTTTATTTAAAAAAAACAAATATATAGATTTTCATCAATTTAAAGAGTTGACTATTTCTTCAAATTTTTCATTTGAGTCTATTGCCTGATAGAAACCATTTTCGACATGCATTGGTGTAACTATAGTCGTATTTTTCAATATTGGTTTATTATTAAAGAAGACAGATAGTTTGTTTCCTACGTTTTGCTTTATAAGAAGATTAAATGGTTTGCTGCAATGATCGCTATTTCTTAGTACTACAGCCGTACTTATCCTGAGGGTGGGCTCCCCCCTCTGCGACGGTAGTGACACTGCTGAGCACGGTACTGGTGCCTCCGCCTCCAGAGAGACCAATGCAGAATGTGTTCAACGACATCTTGGGTTTTCCACATCAGTCGTGATAGTAGCCTGCGCAACTCCGGGACGCTCAACGCAATCAGCCCCGGCACCGTTTTTTTTCTCCTGCACCCGCAAGGCTACCAGCACCGCGTGGGCTAACAAGGACAGCGTGATGTGGCGATACCAGCCCTGCCAGCGCCGCACTTCGTATTGCGCCAGACCGCACTCCCCCTTGGTGGCTTCGAAACCCGTCTCTATCTCCCAACGCCGGCCCGCCACCTGCGCCAGCGTCTTGAGCTTCGCCTTCTTTCGTGGGGCATACACCACGTAGTAGGCTAATTCCTGTTTCTCATCACGACTGCGACGCACGAGCAGGTAGTGACCGAAACGCCGTTCTTCCCGCGTTAATTGCAGGCGCCACAGCGGGGTAAACGCCCAGTCGTATCGACGTTCGCCTTTGGCGCCGGTTCCCGCAGACCGGCACTTCCAGGCTCGGGGCGTCAGCGATTTGGCGATGGCCTGCGCACTCATGAACACCGGTCCCTTCCACCACAGCGGCTCATTCCGGGCGACGCCCAGTACAAAGGGCTGTTGGCGCGACTCCAGCCAGACCCGCAGGCGGCGGTCACCGCCATAGACACTGTCGCCCGCGACCCAGCCACAGGGGACGCCGGCATCCAGTGCCCGCTCAAGCATCCGGCGGGCCAGCTGGGGTTTCGTGGCAAACTTCACTTCCGTGGGGATACCCGCCGCCTCACGCCGTGGCGGGTCATCAACCCACTGACGGGGCAGATATAACTCCCGGTCAATGAAGGCACTGCCCCCACCGCCGGCATAGCACAGGAAGACGCCAATCTGGCTGTTCTCCACCCGTCCGGCGGTGCCGCTGTACTGGCGCTGTACGCCGGCGGAGTACTGCCCTTTCTTGATGAATCCGGTCTCATCGACAATCAGCACGCTGTTGTCATCCCTCAGGTGGCCGACAACGTAGTCACACAAGATATCGCGGGCCGCGTCGGCATCCCACAAGGCACGTTCAAGCAGATGCTGTACCCCGTCAGGCGTGGCTTCGCCCATCCACTCAGCCAGTTGCCAGCCGTTCTTGCGTTCGACGTTGCTGAGGAGTCCCTTAAGGTAGGCCAGACTGCGCTGTCGGGGTTCGGAGCGTTTGAACAGGGGAGCTAAACGGGCGTGTAATGTATCCAGCTCCTGTGTCCACAGGGTCAACGGTGTTTGCATCGAATCTTTCGCTATGTTGGCATGAGAACTTGGCGCATTATGACACAATATCTATCTACGGCTGTAGTATTAGAGCCTATCCCAATAGGATTTTGTTCCAGACTATAATCCCGCAGGCAAAATGTAACATAGCTTCATAGTTTTCGACCTTCTTTTCCCATCGGATCAGTATCCGACGAAAGCGATTCATCCAGCTATGCGTCCTCTCGATAACCCATCTTTGAGCTTTAAAGTCCGTATTTTGGCAGGCATCTGATTCCTCCTTGCGAGACTGAATATGCGGCTCGTAATGCCGACTTCGTAGATAGTCTTTCAGCCATTTAGCATCATATCCCTTATCCAGACACAGCCTGACCTTTTTACCCGGCTTGCCTGTCTGAAGTGCATCGAGCGTATCTGCAACCAGTTTGATATCGTGCGTATTTGCTGCGCCAACAACGAGTGAAAGAGGAAGCCCGTTAGCCTCGGTCATGAGGCTGCGTTTTACGCCTTGTTTCCCTCTGTCTGTGGGGTTACGACCTGTTTTTTTGTCCCCGCTAAAGGGGATTTGGTCATGCAACCATCCAGTGATAACCACGACCAGTCGATGATCGCGAGGTGCTTGCAGGCCAGCAAACCGTTCTGCCAGAAGCGTTCAAAAACGCCGGCGTCACGCCATTCCTGAAAACGACGGTGAGCCGAACTTGACGAGCATATTCCTGTTGCATTCAGGGCATTCCATTGGCAGCCTGTTCTGAGCACAAAGAAGATGGCATCCATAGCGGCGCGGTTATCAACCCGTTTGCGATGTGTACCTAGCGGATGCTGAGTTTTATGTTCGGGGATAAGTGGCATCATTTTTTCCCAAAGCTCATCACTGAGCCGCCATTTGTTGTTTGTCATACTCTCTATACCTTCAGAAATTATCCGTTCTAGAATATTATACAACATGACAATTCCTTTTGGGATAGGTTCTAATACTACAGCCGTAGATACCAGAAAGTTGCATTTTCCTTGATGCTCACCACTCTGAGAAACCGCATGAATTAAGCTTTTCTATGAGTGTCTTTTCTGTTGAAAAAAGTAAGTACGGCTGTAGTACTAAGTTATGAGGTTCGAGTTGAGTAGACCTGCCGGTTACCCGGACAGGCCCCTCCTCAGAACCGGACTTGCGGAACTACCGCATCCGGCTCCCGGCAGACCCGTGTCCCCACACATATTCAGCGTGAATTGAACGATGCATTAGCTAAAGCAGCCATAAATCTTGGCAGTTCGCTGGGGGGAAGGGCAGGCATATTTTGCTTTTTATACAGAACTGAAATTGTTTTCTCCTTTTGCATTATGACAAGGAAGAAAGTGAAAGCATTAATTAAAGTACTCTTAATTCATTAATAAGCGTAAGGCTACGTTCAAGTATCTTAAGTAGTTTCAGTGATGAACCAGAGGGAATGCGGTGGTGCAGGTAGTGTCCATTGATGCCCATAAAAATAAAATGGGTGGAAGCAAAGTGGACATAGGCAAAGAAAAAGGGGCTACGCTTCCGCGTAACCCCTTGATTTATTTGGTGGAGCTGGCGGGAGTTGAACCCGCGTTATTTGTTTTGCATCTTATTGTTATAAATAATATTTTTATGAAATATCTTCGCTGCGTATCCTTTGCAGCTCCTTTCATGTCCCACCACTGACCTGTTTGGGTTTGTATGTGCTGCCGTCATAGTCTTTCAGATATGATCCATAATGTCTGAAAAGCATCTCTGGGCCTTTATGTCCCATTTGAGCGGCAAGCCAGAAAAGATTAACTCCCTGGCTAATGTGTTTTGTTGCAAATGTGTGCCTTGTCTGATATGGGTTGCGATACCGAATTCCAGCCTTTCTCAGTGTAGGCACCCAGGCTTTTTTACGAATTGCATCTGCACCTGCCCAAGCCTCGCCTGTTTTAGGATCTTCAAATATCACGTTGCCTTTCATGAAAGTGAATGCCTTCTGATTTAATAGGGCCGACATAGCGTCTGTGTTCAGTTCGACTTTTCTGGTACCGGCTTTTGTCTTCGTTCCTTTTATTATTCCCACAACTTTTGCCGACTGGACATGTGCGGTTTTGCCAATAAAGTCGATATCTTGCCACCGAAGCGCACATAACTCGGAGCTTCTAAGTCCTGTATGTATCGCAAAAAGGAATAAATTTTCCCATTGCTTTTGTTTATTGCCTGCTGCTGACAGTAATGCAGTAACCTCGTTAGGAGATAGGGGGTCAACAATATATTCGCTATCATTTTCTATTCGTTCAGTTTGATACCGTGATGCTGTGACTAAATTCACAGGATTCATACAATCAGGCAATCAGTAACTGCTTCATCTATGGCGCTTCGTAAAAATGACAGATTGTTCCTGATTGTTTTCAGAGCAGTTGATCGTTTTTGAATCCAAGTTTTTAATATTGCTGGTGTTAAATAAGATTCCAAAATAGCGCTACATCTTATACTACTCATAATTCTATATATAACAATGGGTTGAAGAAGGCCATGTGTAGCAAAATTATGAAATGTTATTTAACTCTATAACGGGAATTTTATGTAATTCAGATAGAGCAGTTTTACATTTTTTATATCCATTAATTGTGGATGGTGATAAATTTCGGGTTTCACAGATTTTTAAATACTCATCTAAATAATCTTTTATTGTTCTACCTTTATTGACATTTCCGAATATTTTTAGACGTGATGAATTAGGGAAAAATTCAGCATAAATAAAAATATCCCGTTCAATTTTATTGTATATTTCGCCGAGTTTACGCTCGGCATATTTAATATTTTTGGGCGTCACTTCCAGATTTGAGAGGGGTTCTCGGCATTTAACCCCCTTATATGTAAAAGAGATATTTATAGTTTCACCAGAACGATGTTTCCTTACTGTAATGCCTCTGGGCAATTTGCTATACTGTTTTTCCTGGCCCACTTAGCTACCTCATTTAAATCAATCCAGCGTTCCTTAACACCTTCAACTTTCAGTACATGTACGCCATCAAGCCAAACACCGCGCTGAATGCGTTTATTAATTGCATCAACTGTTTCCCCTGTTGCATAGCAATAAGTGGATATGGGAACACATTCAATATTTACCATTTATTTACCTCACATGGTTTTGCCTCATCATTGATATAATGATCAGATCAACGGCAGCACAAACACGGGTAATATCACCTTGATTGCAAGATGTATTTTTGACACTGGCTGCTAATCTTCCCAATTTGATATCGAAGTTGGTTAATAACTGTTGTCCTGGTTGCCAGGGTTGCATGATGGTTCTCCGGTCAATGGATTTACCATCATGCTATTCATTGTGTTACCTGATTTCTGATTAAGCTTAATCAGTTTTGAGTGTGAATTATGGCCTCAATGGGTAAACACTCAAAAATTCCAGGGCCTTGCATCCCCATATCTGCTATGAAATTTTTTTCATCCTGGTAAATATGGCCGTAAGGAATGTACTGGCAGTTTATCGAAGAACATACAAGTAGAAACAGACCGTATATCATTTTCGGTCCCTCATTTTCTCGATAGCTTGAGAATTGGATACTGGAACTATTTTAACGTCAAATGGGAAATCATAGAGTACATTACAACTCCTATCGATAATGATGATCCCATTGCGACCATCAGGTAGCGTTAATTTAACAATTTCATTTTTGCTGTGTGAATGTCTTAACATTGGTCTGTCTCTTTTAATTTACCTTCAATTTCGCATTCTGCTGCATGTTTTTTATCTAATAGACACATGACGAGAAATACAAACGTAAATTCTACATGCTTGTCGGATTTATTTTTTGACATTACCCACTTGTGTTAATTTAAGGTAATGCTAAATATCTAATGGAGGTAATATTGGTTATTTCCAGTTAATTCATTTTCCATTGAGGCCAGTAATTTATTTTTTAATTGAGCAATGATTTTCTTTTCTTCATCTGTAATATCTTGACTTTCTCCTGTTATCCATTCTACTTGGTATTTATTTAGGTTTTCATCAAATGAGATAATGATTTCTAATCGTGCAGCCATAAATCACTCCATATTATTTATTGCCCCAGTATTTGTGGGATGTAATGAATATTAACGTACTTGCAGGCTTCTCTGGCCGATTTCAATATGAGCTCCCGGTACATTGATACCGTTTTCAATAGCTTCTTTGATGGCTTTTTGTCCGGGGCGGTAATTGTCTGCACATCAACTAACTCATCAGGTAATTTTGACTCATCATCAATGATGACATTCATAATACCTTTTCTGGCTGTGAACGTGTTTCTGGTAGTTCGTAGTGAATCCATGCCGGCTTTCAGTAAACAGTCCAGCGCATACTTTTTTAGGTTTTTTACTTGCCTTTCGAATGATTTTTTACGGTCAGTGAGTCGCTTAGACTCATCCGCAAGAATCTTGGCTTGGCCTTCTATATTGCGAACATGGATCATGATAGCGTCAAGTTTATCACCGATAGTACATTCGATACTTTCAAGTGTATCGGCGATATCTTCTGGCGAGAACTCGCCGGTTTCTACCAACTGTTGTAATTTTTCATAATCTGCTGCTAATGCAATTGCGGTTGTGGTCATTGGTTTGCCTCTTCTAATTGGGTTAAACATTCTTTCTCTATTTCATTCAAGCGACGCAGACGACCAGATAAGTACTTTTCATAATCCTTGTCTCCTTTGGCCTTGGAATTGCCTAAATGAATGCTTAATTCACGGATAAGGGTAGATGCTATGCCGCGAATTTCATTTTTGCTGACAGCGGTGCGCATAGTTTCTGTATTACGGGTGAACTTATCGTCTAGTTCCTTGCGTAATCTGACTAGATCCTCGGCCTTATCACTGGCGGCCTTGATTTCAAATTCAATATTATTGTCAGCCAGATATTCAGGGTTGTCATGCATACCCATAAATACATCAGCAGAAAATCCAAGCATCGATAACGCTTTCTTTATAGCATCGGTGAGTGATTTCTTGATGGCCTCTCCATCTGTTTTAATTCCATATTTGGTTCTGTACATGTATGGTGTTGCACCATAACTTTCAATTTCAGCACAAATGTCACATTCAACCAGATACCAAAAGAGAATTTTGATAGAGTGATTTTGTTCACATATTAATGTGCCGTCAGAATCACGTAAGAATCGGCTCCCAATTTGTTTATTTTTGTCGTCATAGATAGGTTCTGACATGGGTGCACCATTGATCAGTTTTTCTTCTGTGACATTACAGCCCCATCCATAACCGAATGGTCCGAATAGTTCTGTTGCCCGCATAAACATATAGTTACTGTTTATGCTTGTACCATTGAACCCCATTCCCTCCAATGGTTTTGTAAAGTGGGGATCGGTACGTTGGACAGCCTTCCAGATACGGAGATTAGTTTGCTGTTCATTGCCTTGTGCCTTGATAGTTTCTTCCAGCAAATTGGCCCGATGTTGGAAGTTATCATCATTGGTGCTCAGGGTGGCGACAGGAGGCAATGAGGTGACTTCATCATCCGCCGTAGTGTTGTCTTGTGCAGTCTCTTCTACTGCTTTGTCCTCTTTGGTTTGCTTGGTTTTTCTGGTCTTGAGAGACTTGGCTTCGCTTTTTTTCTCCTTAACCTGTAGCGCTGCCTGTTGGGTTTCAACTTCATCTGGAGTGACATCTGTTATTGAGGCTTCTGATGTTGACACCGAATAATTGGAAACCTTGGGTTTCTCTTCTGGTAATTCAACGGGTATGTCGGTATCACTTAAAGTACAGTTTAAGAATTCCTTAATAGCGACGGCATCGGTCAGAAATTCAGGGTGGTGTTTACCTTCACGTACGACTCTGAAAAGCGTTTCCCGTGGAATGGACAGAGCGTCGGTTCTGATACGAAATGCGGTAGACCACTGCCGCCATGCTTCATTGTTATTTGTTATCAGTTGCTTAGCTTCTTTCATACTGTGTGACATAATCGCCCAGCAATGAAAGTCACCGTCTAGTAATGCCAGTGCAATTTCCAGATCTAACGTGGCGTAAGTGTGATTAAAATCACGTGTAGTAATAGATGGGTTTTTCTTTGGTTCGAGCGTTCTAGCCTGCCATGTGGTGCCGTTGAACTCGTATTCAGTAGCAAATTTTTCATCAAATTTACCAATTGGTGGGCGAGGGAAGCCTTGTATATCTTTACAAATAATCGGTTTTGATGTGTTGAAGTTGCTCATATCGTCCGCGTACTCTTCCCCAAGGTAAACAATGGCCATAGCTTTAGCCATTTTTTCGGAATTGGCTTCGAGTGCAATTGCAAGTGGTACGGCTCCATTTTTTTGAGCTTTTTTTGTCGGCTCAAAGACACAGATATATGTGAACATTGGTCTTGCCTCTTTAATAAATTGCTTTTTTTGCCAATCTTATTGCTGCCTTAATCCCAGGGCGCGAGCATACTTTTTTACCCCCCCCCCCTTGAATGAACCGTAATTATATGATCTCATTCTCCTTATTTTTCTTTTTAATACTCGCCCATGAATCCGAACCAGACCCTGATTGAACATTTAACCGTTGTGAAAGAAACTCGTTCTGACATCAATCGTCAATACGAGCTGATTGATGTTATTTTTCTTGTCATCAGCGCCATTCTCGCTGGCGCTGAAGGTTGGCAAGATATTGAAACTTATGGTCGGGCCAAAATTACGTGGCTGAAAAAATATCGCCCCTTTCTCAGTGGAATACCATGCCGACACACGGTTGCCAGAATTGTGCGCGCTATTGAACTTGATTCGCTGTTGGAGGCTTTGCTCAACTGGATCAATGAACAACGTGAACAGGCAGGGAAACCGGTCATTGCCTTCGATGGAAAAGTTCTGCGACGCGCCTACCGTAATGAAAAGCAAAACGCCGTCCAACTGGTCACGGCATATGATACGGAACAAGGATTAGTCCTGAGCCAGAAAGCCACTGCCACGAAAAACGGGGAAATCAGTATCGTGCGGCAGATGTTGGATATCCTTGACCTGAAAGGCAGCATCGTCACGCTGGATGCTTTGCATTGTCAGCGCCAAACGCTGGAAAAAATCAGCGAAAAGAAAGCCCATGTCGTGGTTCAGGTGAAAAAAAATCAACCCCATCTGTGGGAAGCCGTCCAATCGCAATTTCAGGCGGTGTTTGATGCCGGTAAAGAAAAAATTATCACGGAAGTTAAGCAAGAAGCCCATGGCCGGCGTGAAGAGCGTTATGTGTTTCAGTTAAAGCCCCAATTTACGGCAGAATTAATCGAGAAATGGCCGACCATTCGTAGCATTATCGCCGTAGAACGTCACCGGACACAAAATGGCAAAGGAACGGTGGACACGTCTTATTATGTGAGTTCCCTTTCGCCCAAGCATAAATCACTGGGATATTATATTCGCCAGCATTGGCGGATTGAAAATACCCAGCACTATATTCTTGATGTGGTCTTTAAAGAAGATGATTCACGAATTGTTCTGGAGGGTGCAGTTGAGAATCTGGCCTTATTCCGTCGTATCGTCCTGAATCTGGTCAAACAATGCGATTGCGGGGCACCGAGCCAAAGGAACAAGCTTAAAAAAGCGGGTTGGTGCGATGATTATCGGGCAAGAGTTTTCTTTGGATGAATAGCAGTCAAAGTATGCTCGTGCCCTGCCTTAATCCCGGCTTTTGGCATTTTGACTTTTGGATATAATCCCTTGACAGCATTTGAATAAACCATTCCTGTCGTTGGGTAATATTCAACTCGCCTTTTGCCACCGATAATAGATATATGCATAGTTGCGTTTGTTGTATCGCTATTATTTTCATGCTCAATAGCAATTAAATCATTATCTAGGATTAAATTAATTACATCATTTATGTTTTTCATAAATACACCTGAGCCTTAATCAGGTATTTTTTCATCAGATTTAGACATTGGTTTTTCTTCAATGCATAACAATGATTGAATATGGCCCTCAAGTTCAGAGGCTTTAGCATGAGCTTCCGCAAGAACTTTATTTTGTTCTTTCTTTAGAGTATCAATTTGTGAGTTTATAAAGTCTGGACGACTAATATTTGGATATGGGATTTCTATATCATGAATAGTGACAACTGTACCAAAGATCGATGCATTTCCGTGTTTACTTGCGTCATGTGGTAAGACTGTGATGTTCATTTTTCGTGAAATATTATTTTCGATAGCGTGAACATAGAGCTTTACTTGTATTGTTTCTTGTTGTGCTTTCATAGCAACTCCTGATATATTGTTAGCGATCAATGATGGAAATCATTGGTCTTGCCTCTTCTAACGAGTTGGTCCTCGTTAGTAGAAATTCCCGGTTAGCTTTGGTCGGCGATCCGGGGTAAAAGAACCCGCCACTTCGGTGGGTTTTTTTACATCTGTTGATTCTTAGTTTTTCCCCATATTGGTATTAGTTGGTACGGATTGATCAACGATAAATACCATTCAGAGGTTATGGTTTTAATAAATGTTTCAAACAGACCGATGAATTGGCCTAATTTGATATTCTGCATATCATTACACATAAGAACTGTTGTTCGATTGGTTAATGTGCGGGTCTTTCCCCGCCGTCCGTTGATTCACGCAGTTTCTAAGAAACCCGGCAAGAAGAACCGTAACGCACCAACTGCCAGTGTTTTTGTACCATTCCCACCGCTGGCTGGGGAATCCTGGTGTTGGTTGATCTTTCCTGTTCCACTTTCTGGTAAATACAGTTGTTATATGTGGTAATCATGGCAGGTCACATTGAACCCTGCTCTTCTCCTCCCTCATGACAATTGAAACTGTAAATTCGGTTTTGAACACTTAACCTAAACGGCTGCTGTGCCGTGCTACTGATTAGCAAATCATCTACCTCTTCGTATGTCGGTAGCGACTACTGCGTGGGCGTCCTGCCTGTTTGCTGTTGAAATTGAGTTCAGTAATTGATAAACGAAAAGTAAAGTAAAAATTAAATAATAAGAAGGGCTTATCAAAGTGTTAAGTTTAACCATTTGATTTATTTTAATTTTTATATTTATTTCAAGGTGTGAACTGAATGAATTTTCCCTTGGTGATAGCACTGTGAAATAGGATGGCCAAGATAGTTTTAGAGATTCGCTATGCATATAGCATGATAGTTTTTGGGTGTTGGCTGAAGGTTAATTAATTTTTGGATTGGGTGATTGAGGTTAACGGTTTATTCCGTAGGGTTCAGGGTAAGATAAAAATCTTGTTGATAAATAAGAAAAAAGTCGGATGGCGACTTTTTTCTATGCTTTCTTTTGCCTCTTTTTATGTAATAATTCTTCTAGTAAATTATCATAATGCCGTTTTTTATCTTCAAGATTTTTTATTAGATCATCGGCATCACTATCTGGCAGTTCGTCGAATAGCTCTAGAAGAACTTTTTGCTTAGGAGTCAATGTTACTTGTAGTGGATTTCCTAATTGGTGGGTGTTTGTATCGGCGTCTAAATAACCATCTGGCATTCGATAGTCTTGTTCTAAACGTCTCGCGGCTTTTTCGCCGAAAGATGCTTTACCATTCATAAGCTGTGACAAATAACTCTTCTCTTTTTCAGGAAGAGTTTTATCGGAAAACCAATCTCTTAGGCGTTGTTGCCTGATGTTCTTCATGCTCATTTTATTTATAAGAACCTATATATCTAGGGATTTCACTATTTTTCTACCAGTTAAATTGTGATTAGTATTCACTAAATAAGCAAATGCTTGACAAATGTTTAGTATTTATTAAACTTTCTGTATTTCTAAAAGGGGTAGTTATGAAACTAAATGATTACATTTCTAATTTAAAGCGAGGTGAAGCCAAACTTCTTGCTGAGAAGCTTGGGGTATCCAGTTCCTATTTATCGCAAATGGCACATGGTTATGCTCCAGTTCCTCCCGCCAGATGTTTTGATATAGAAAATGCAACCAATGGAAAAGTGACAAGACAAGATCTTCGTCCCCATGACTGGCAGAAAATATGGCCTGAAATAAATGCTAACTGAGCAGTCAGTATAAAAACTGATTCTCAATAATCAATATTGCGACAGGAGACGTAAACAGTGGAACAAAACATCAACGCCCTGAAAGCCGAAGTTGAGGCGTGGGCGGCAGAGAAGGGGCAGGAGTATGTAGCAATCGAAATAAGCCGAATGTACTTCTTGCTTTGTGAAAGAACGGTATCAGCCAAGTTGCATCCCATTGAAATAAATGGGAATGCTAATTGGAAAGCTATCAATAACAACAGGCAGCAAATTTTCAGGTGGTTGCGCAGTGATTCAAGGGCTGCACGAAGAAAAGTATCAGAGTTGTTACCCGCTATCCAATCAGCCCTTCCACTTGAACGCAAAGCCAGAGTTAACGGTGAAACAACTAATTATTTGATATCTGTTGCGATTCGTGAATTTACGGCGGTGATAATTGCAATCCTATTGGGAGGTTTAGGAGGTAGTGACGTATCACAACAAATAACCGTTGCGATATCAGCACTGAATGCTTTGACAAACGTTTAAAAGAGGCAAGACCAATGCTTAAAACCATAGAAAAGATCACCTATTGTAATAAGTTTCGTCTGAATGGTGAGCTTGTAACTATAGAACAAATCTCAGAAATTTATGAAGGATGTAGAGAAGCTGAGTTAAATATCTGGGAACAGTATGAACGGCAAAAGGCCAAATTGCTGGAGGAGTCTCTTACCTTTGAACGGTGTAAGTCAGTTTGCCGTCAGATTGCTAAAATACTTGGAGCTTGATTATGAGTATGTCATTGATGGTAAAAGCTATGAGTATCAAAGTTGGTAATCCTCTTCGTAAATTGGTACTGATTAAGTTGGCTGATAACGCTAATGACCAGGGAGAGTGCTGGCCGTCAGTTGCTTACATTGCTGAACAATGCGAAATATCAGAACGTTCTGTTCAAAATCACATTAAGCAATTGGTAAAAGATGGCATTGTCTGTGTTGCAGAACGGAAGACACAAAATGGACTGAATCAATCAAATGTCTATTTCCTGAATCTGGATAAATCCAGTCATGGCTATAGTGAAAATGTTGCACCATATGGTGCATCTCTTGCACCCAGTGGTGCAAATTCTGCGGGGGTTAGTGGTGCAGGAGATGCACCCAGAACCAG
This sequence comes from Photorhabdus thracensis, assembly GCF_001010285.1. Classification (GTDB taxonomy): domain Bacteria; phylum Pseudomonadota; class Gammaproteobacteria; order Enterobacterales; family Enterobacteriaceae; genus Photorhabdus; species Photorhabdus temperata. The sequence goes on from NZ_CP011104.1 coordinate 2,684,601, forward strand.
TCACCCTTTTGAACCAGTCACGGAACCTAAAACCCCCCTTACCCCCCGTAAGGGGAAACGGGAGAAATTAAAATTCGATCCCATCACGGCAAAGCCTAAAAACGTTAGCGATGAAGTATGGGCTGATTGGGTCACTTTTCGGCTAGAAATTAAAAAGCCGCTGACAGAAACCATGTGTAAGCAGCAAGAGAAAAAACTAGCAGATTGCACGAATCCTGATTCAGTGATTTGCACGTCAATTGCGAATGGGTGGCAAGGGTTGTTTCCTGAAAAGTCTCAAAACATCAAACCTAAATTTACTCAAAATACGCATACAAGCTATGAGGGTATAACCTACGAACCACAGGATTCTTATTGGTCAGAAAATATTGATTAGGGGGAGAAATGAACTCTAATAGCTTACTTGACAGTATCAACATTGCCCCACGTTTTGAACATGCCAGCTTTGAAAATTATCAGCCTATAAACAAAGCTGCTCAACATAATCTGAAGATCTGCCAAAGTTATGTTCAGACTTGGAAAGAACGCAAAGTTGCGGGTGAGGGGATCATCATGTGTGGCCGTCTTGGTACCGGGAAAACTCATCTGGCTGTTGCGACATGCCGTGAAATAGTCACTCAGAACGGTATCAGTGCGTTTATTACAACCGCATCACGTATTATCAGGGCATTTCGTCGTTCATGGAGTAATGATGCTGACACCAACGAGTTCGAGACACTGAGGTTTTACAGTGAGTTGGATTTGCTGATCATCGATGAGATTGGCGTTCAATACGGCACTGAATCAGAGCGAAATATCTTGTTTGAGGTGATTAATAACCGATATGAAGATTTATTACCAACGATCCTGATCAGTAATTTGCCAATGAATGACCTGCCGGTGTTTTTAGGGGACCGAGTATTAGATCGTGTGTTACAGGGTGGGGTAGTGTTGGCTTTTGACTGGGATAGTTACCGGAGGGGGCAGTAGTATGAATGAGCTCAATCTAGAGTCTGCGGTTATAAGCGGATTGTTGTCAGGTGGTGCAACGCAGGATGCTTATGATGTTTTTGCAACGTTGTCAGAAGAGGCGTTTAGTTCAAGTTTTTTGCGTCGTGTCTACGTTGAAATCAAAAAACAAGCGTTCAGTAGTTCCCTGATTGATCCGATATTCATCGCTGAGGCTATGAGTGGAGATGGTAATACATTAGCTAATATCCTGGAGTTGAGTAAGAGTCCTGTTTGGAATGCAAACCTGAAAGGCTATGCCAATAAAGTTAGTGAATATTGGTATGTTCGGCGGGTTACAGCAGTGATCAACGCTGGCCAACAGGCGTTACTGGAAACTAAAAATCATATTCAAGCACAACATGTTATAACGGGCTTTATGTCCACTATGGGGGAGCTAATACGAGATACTGGCAACCTGGCTCCCGTGCACATCAAGACATTGATTGAAGGGTACATTGACACACTGGGGAGGCGTAACTTAGGTGAGGATAGTCGCGGTATGATTATGACAGGTATTGAGCCATTTGACTCGTTGACGGGGGGATTTAACCCAACTGATTTAATTCTCATCGGTGGTCGTCCCGGCATGGGCAAAACAGAACTGGCACTTTGCATGATTGAGGGTATGACTAGGAATGGAGGGGCGGTATTGCTGTTTTCAATGGAAATGGCAGCACAACAAATTACAGAACGTATAGTTGCTGGTTCTGTCCAGTTGTCAGTTTCGAAATTGAGACGTGGTGAATTTTATGATGAAGATTGGGCTCGTATATCTAACGCAATAAGCGAGTTAATAGATCGCGATATTCATATTCTTGATGCTAGTGAATTAAGCGCTGAACAGATATGTGCTATCAGTGAAACGCATAAGCGCAGGTACCCGAATCTGAAAGGTATTTTTGTTGATTATCTTGGGTTGATAGAAAGGCCCAAAGCCGAGCGTAATGACCTTGCTATCGCTCAAATATCCAGGGCCCTCAAGGGACTAGCTAAGCGATTGCATACACCTGTTACAGCATTGAGTCAGTTATCAAGAGACGTTGATAAACGGCCTATACATCAGCGTCGTCCTGTTGCAGCGGATTTACGAGACTCAGGTAGCCTAGAGCAAGATGCAGATCGAATTATTTTTACTTATCGTGATGTTGTTTATAACCCACTAAGAACCTATCCCAAAAGGAATTGTCATGTTGTATAATATTCTAGAACGGATAATTTCTGAAGGTATAGAGAGTATGACAAACAACAAATGGCGGCTCAGTGATGAGCTTTGGGAAAAAATGATGCCACTTATCCCCGAACATAAAACTCAGCATCCGCTAGGTACACATCGCAAACGGGTTGATAACCGCGCCGCTATGGATGCCATCTTCTTTGTGCTCAGAACAGGCTGCCAATGGAATGCCCTGAATGCAACAGGAATATGCTCGTCAAGTTCGGCTCACCGTCGTTTTCAGGAATGGCGTGACGCCGGCGTTTTTGAACGCTTCTGGCAGAACGGTTTGCTGGCCTGCAAGCACCTCGCGATCATCGACTGGTCGTGGTTATCACTGGATGGTTGCATGACCAAATCCCCTTTAGCGGGGACAAAAAAACAGGTCGTAACCCCACAGACAGAGGGAAACAAGGCGTAAAACGCAGCCTCATGACCGAGGCTAACGGGCTTCCTCTTTCACTCGTTGTTGGCGCAGCAAACACGCACGATATCAAACTGGTTGCAGATACGCTCGATGCACTTCAGACAGGCAAGCCGGGTAAAAAGGTCAGGCTGTGTCTGGATAAGGGATATGATGCTAAATGGCTGAAAGACTATCTACGAAGTCGGCATTACGAGCCGCATATTCAGTCTCGCAAGGAGGAATCAGATGCCTGCCAAAATACGGACTTTAAAGCTCAAAGATGGGTTATCGAGAGGACGCATAGCTGGATGAATCGCTTTCGTCGGATACTGATCCGATGGGAAAAGAAGGTCGAAAACTATGAAGCTATGTTACATTTTGCCTGCGGGATTATAGTCTGGAACAAAATCCTATTGGGATAGGCTCTAATACTACAGCCGTAGATACCAGAAAGTTGCATTTTCCTTGATGCTCACAACTCTGAGAAACCGCATGAATTAAGCTTTTCTATGAGTGTCTTTTCTGTTGAAAAAAGTAAGTACGGCTGTAGTACTAAGTCCAGCCAGAAATTATGCCGAGATTATTTTGGATAAGAATCGTCACGGTGAAACCGGAACGATATTCCAGGAATTTAAAAACGGGCATTACTTACCAACTGATCAAATTGTTGCTGCTGAAATATGTCGTACACAGCAACAGGCTAAACAAAAAGAGCGCCGATACGCAGACAAAGCATTTTAACTAAAGACCAAAAGAGGCAGATCAAAATGACCATAAACAGTAAACTGATTTTATTAGATAATTTGGGTAGTTATGAATTATCCCGTTTTGGGTGCAGTGCTGAAAGCATCGTTATCTTACAAATTTAGACTTAAAAGCTAGTCGATTCAACGTAAACGCCAGCAGGATGCTGGCTTTACCAAAATTGCTGGTGGATAACTAGGAGCTGGAGATGCTGAAGCGCAATTGTACTCTTCGAAGGCGGGAGAAAGCCTTTCTGTAGCTGAATATTGTTTTTCTAGTGAAGTGGCCTGATGGAACACACTGGGATGGTATAAGAGTTGAAGTTGTATTTGTAACGTACAAATTACATATCAAGTATATTGCTTGCGTTCAAAACGAAAAAAAAATACCATAAAATCTGCTTAACGCAATCAGGGTATCTAAATGAGCATTAACGACACACAAAGTGATATTACCGATTTGATAATAAACGCTTTCAGGCGTGATTTTTGGCTTAACGTACAAGATGCATTATATGCTAAGTATGCTGCAGCACAGGAAGTAACTGTAGGCAATATATTAAAACTTGGTGAACCGGAGCAACGTAGATTTAGGCCTCAGGCTAGGCACTATGGCCTTAATTCAGCATTGAGGGAGGCCGCAAGTCGCTCTGGTTATCTTTGTTACGATGCTGATACATCCCCGAAAGGGGAGCATTACATTATTATCGATTCAGAAGGTGTTAAAATTAGCCGTATTGGGTTAAATCACGATGAGCGCCATATAAGAGGTGCTAAACATCGTTCATTGATAGCCCAATTGAATGAAAAATTTGAAGGCTATACTCCAGATCTTTTTAGAGAAGAAGATAGTAAACATCATAATGACATTGATACGTTAGGTGTGTTGTTAATAAATATTAATCCACCATATCATGAATCTCAGGCCAGCATGATGGATTTAAGGATTGTGGTTCCTTTTACCAATATGAAAGGTTTTCACTATAATAAATCTGTAACGGAGCTTTTAGCCCTCTATACTGGAGAGAAGAAGATAGTCATTCCTGATATGGTTTTACCTAAGCTCAAGAAGCGCCTGAAGGATCAGGAAAAATAGAATAGGTGAGACATTATGAGAGTGGGAATTTCTGGTTTCCAATCTGAAAGGTTGACACAGATAAGAGAAGCGAGGGGATTATCGAAAATTAACCTTGGTAGGTTAGTAGATCGTTCGCCATCAACTATTACCAAATGGGAAAACGGTAATCATTCCCCCGATGCAGAAGTATTGCATAGCTTAAGTCAGATTCTTAATTGCCCGGTAAGTTGGTTCACAAAGCCTATTGTTAAGTACGAAAAAAAACCAGTATTCTTCCGAACACTTTCAACCACGGCAAAAGACTTATGTATCGCCTCAGAGCGATACATGGGGTGGTTTCAAGAGTTATCATGTAAGATGCAAGAATATCTTGATTATCCAGAGGTTAACATTCCTCATCTTAACGTAAAGGATTACAGAGCGATAGATGATCAATTGATTGAAAGAATGGCTTTTGAGTGTAGGAAAGCTTGGGGATTAGGTATTGCACCGATAGATGATCTATTACTGGTAATGGAGAATGCGGGGATAGTCTGTTCCAGATTTGAACAAGGTAGTTCTGTAATGGATGGCTATTCTCAATGGAATGATTTAGAGAATAGACCGTATGTGGTTTTAGCTAGTGATAAAGATAACTATTATCGTAGTCGATTTGATGCTGCTCATGAATTAGGTCATATAGTCTTACATCGATATATAAATAAATTTGATAATATCAATTTTAATCCAATAGAAGAGCAAGCACATAAGTTTGCGTCGAGTTTCATGCTGCCGGAAGAGTCATTTTCTGTAGAGCTTCCTCCATATCCTACATTGCAGAATTTCATATCTCTAAAAAATCGCTGGGGGATGTCGGCACAATCTATGATCCTTAGAGCGAGAAATTTAGAATTAATATCTTCTCTGGAATATCAGAGGTTATATAAAAATATTTCTGCTAGAGGTTGGCGAAAAGGAGAGCCGCTTGATGATCTTAGAAAACCAGAGTCGGTTCGTTTGTTACCTAGGTGCTTAAATCTATTATTGGATTCTAGAACTTTTAGTAAAAAAACACTTCTTGAGGAATTTGGTTTCCCAAAAGGAGATTTAGAGGATTTATGTTCAGTTCCTAAGGGATTCTTGTCAGAATCACAGGTACTTGATTTCCAATCCAGAATACAATTGAAGAATAGTATTAATATATCTACTACACAACAAGATACAAACGTCGTCAATTTATTTAATAGAAAGTAAAATTGGGAATTAATACTAACACCTGTTATTCTGTTCGTATCGGCCTGAACATCTGATAACCTAAACAAAAGCTGCTGTGTCATAACTTTGAGGATAAGTAATGACGCAGCATAGTTTTATCAAAATTTCGAATGACACCCTGAGACCTGCGACTCCCGCAGCCAGGGAATACCTGCACTCCAAAGTGAAGTGGGGCGATGTGCTCTATGCGGATTTTAAGAAAGCACGTAACCCGCGTTTCCATCGTAAATATTTTGCCCTTCTGAATCTCGGCTATGAATACTGGGAACCTGCTGGGGGTACCATTTCCCCGGAAGAGAAAGCGCTTGTGCGTGGCTACGTACAATTTCTTGCACACTTCGCGGGCAGTGAAGATGTCTTACAATCCGCTGCGGATGAATATCTTGCTGGCATATCTAAAAACCGAGCCCAGAATATTACTGCCACCAAATCCTTTGATGCCTTTCGGCGCTGGGCAACAGTGGAATCAGGGCACTATGACATTTACGAAATGCCCAACGGCAGTCTGTACCGTGAACCTCGTTCAGTCAGTTTCGCCAAAATGGAAGAGATGGAATTTCAGGAACTTTATAAAGATACATTAAACGTGCTTTGGAACTTTATTTTGTATCGCAATTTCCCGACCCGAAACGCCGCTGAACATGCAGCTTCTCAGTTGTCCGATTTTATGTAATGAGAGGCAGAGCCAATGGCTAAAAGTGAAAAACAGTGGCTTTCTAATGTGACATTACTGGGATGTATCTGTTGTCGGAATATGGGGTTGGGAGTAATACTTGCGGAAATTCATCATGTGAGAGTGGTACAAGATATGGCAAGCAATCCACAGTATGGCAACGGAACTATTGCCCCAAGTTAAAAGGGAAGTTGAAGAGGTACGGTTATGTCGGGTGTGATATTTTCAACGGATGGGCTGCAATTGACTCAGGCACAAGAAATTTGGTTGCAGGACTGGTTATCCAAGTTCGGTGCATGGGTGTATTCTGGCAGGCTTGATAAACGTCAGAGCAGTATGATTGCTGAGCTTATGGCGACGGTAGAGCTGAGAGGTTATCCAGAATGTCCGATATGCAATGATGATGACGGAATGCTAATCGCTAGGGTAGTAGACCATATTTACCACATTGATCGGGTTGCATTTGGGATGTTGCTTAGTACTACAGCCGTAGATACCAGAAAGTTGCATTTTCCTTGATGCTCACAACTCTGAGAAACCGCATGAATTAAGCTTTTCTATGAGTGTCTTTTCTGTTGAAAAAAGTAAGTACGGCTGTAGTATTAGTCGATATGTTTATTGTGTATCTGATAGAGCAATTGCCAAACATTATCATGCAACGGTTCAGCCAAGAATTATGATCCGCAGAAATGGTATGTTGCGTAAGCGAAAGCCATCAATGTCAACTTGTCGGCGTGAGGTTGAGGAAATATTAAGAGCAACGGAATATTTGATTTATCAACCATTGCAAGATGCCTTTATAAGACGGTAACAGGAAAGAAAATCAAGACTTTTGTCACGAACGTGTTGACATCTTTGAACTTATGAACCACTATTTCAGTATATGTTGTGATAGTAGTATTCGTGACTGATAGCCTCGCCCAGTGCGGGGTTTTTTATTGCCTGAAATTCAGATAAGACTTGCTGTTGTCATTGGTCAGAGTTACATGTGTGTCTATGCACAATAACTGACCAAAGGTTTAAATTATCATGCTAAAACATGAAGATATGACAACAACAGCCTCATGTGTTTTAGAAACAGTACCAATGTATGACTGGGTTTCTATTCCCGATGTTTCAACTCTGACGGGGCTATCAACACCGCGTTGCCAATTACTTTTAACTCAATTTTGTCTGGCTGGCTTGATGGAAAGCCGGGACAACGACACCTTTTTCAAGCGTTGCCTTTGATGGGGTGACTTCTTAAGCGGTGAAATGGATGGCTGGTGGAGTTGACGACACCAGCCATTCGCCTGTTCTGTGCTAACCAGAGAGTAAGCTAGTATCGATTATGGAAAATATTGTGAATTTAAGTGGTATCACATTAATTAATGACGACTCTCTACGATTTATCAAAACGTTACCAGACAACTGCATAGACTTAATCGCCACCGATCCCCCCTATTTTCGGGTAAAAGAGTGTGGTTGGGACAGACAATGGGAGGATGTAACGGCTTATCTTGCGTGGCTGGATGAAGTACTGACTGAATTCTGGCGTGTGCTGAAACCCAACGGCAGTTTGTATATATTTTGTGGTTCGCGTTTGGCGTCTGATACGGAAATCCTTGTTCGTGAACGGTTCAATGTGCTTAACCACATTATCTGGGCAAAACCTTCTGGTCCGTGGCGCAGGCAGAATAAAGAAAGTTTAAGGGCTTATTTCCCTTCTACTGAACGGATCATATTTGCTGAACATTATCAGGGGCCTTATCAACCTAAAGGTGATGGGTATTTCCACAAATGCCGCGAACTTAAGCAATATGTCTTTAAACCGCTTGTGGACTACTTTCGCAATGCACGAAAGGTGTTGGGTGTCACAGCAAAAGAAATTAACGCTGCCACAGGAAAACAGATGGCCAGTCACTGGTTCAGTGATAGCCAGTGGCAATTACCCAATGAAGTGGATTACCAAAAACTGCGGATATTGTTCGCTCGAATAGCCAGAGAAAAACACCAGAACGGAGAATTAAACAGGCCATATCATGAGTTAGGAGAATCTCATCTTACTTTGTCACGCCAATATGAGGAATTGAGTCTGGAATATGGGCTGCTGCGCCGTCCGTTCTCGGTGACGGTAGATGTGCCTTATACTGATGTCTGGTCTTTTCCACCTGTTCAGTATTACCCAGGTAAACATCCTTGCGAAAAGCCGGCAGACTTGATGGCGCATATTATCCGATCCAGTAGTCGGGAAGGGGATTTGGTGGCGGACTTCTTTATGGGATCAGGCTCAACACTAAAAGCGGCACTGAAGCTGAATCGTAGGGTCTTGGGTGTAGAACTGGAAGAAGAGTACTTTAACCAAACTAAGCGGGAAATTGGGGCGATGATATGAATAACTACCTCGCTGCGGTGAGGGGTTATTTGAGTTTCTCTCATTAGTTATTATGGCGAAATAGTGAATTGCTGGATAGTATTTGACGGATTTCATTGTCAGAAAGTGGTTGTGATCTCGGTGAACAGAGATTAACTTTTTGACTTGAAGTAATGCTCTTAGCGAGATCTATATAAGCTCTAAATTCAACTTGGCTGTGTCCACCTTCATTCATTTCCATCGGCTGAATAATCACATGATGGTTTGACAAAAAAAAGTTATACCAAGTATTTTTTCTCACTTTCTTTATTAATTTTTTAAGCAAAAACATTGCAGGTATCATTTGCCCTAGTAATAAACGAGATGTGGTAAAGGGAGTGTCGGGGGTACCAGAGACTTCTTTACCAGTGCTGACGTTGCGAACAACAATTTTATTAATATATAGTCGTATGTAAATTAAGCTCATAAAAATGTGTATGTCAGGTAATTCAAATTTGTTGCAAGTATACGTTCTTCTCTTAATGCAGTGAAGTCTGATGCTTATTGAGTCTTTTAAATCAATACAGGGCAAATCAGCCCAAGTAATTAAATTAACTAAATGATCACTCCATCAGTGGGATGGAATTATGCGTATGGACAAATACACCAGCCCCACTGCATACACTTGGGGCACATTTACAGCAATGCTTAGTGCTCTGTCGCTGAACGACTGGGCCATCATTATTGGCATTATCTGCACTGTTGGCACCTTTGGGGTCAACTGGTACTACAAGCATCGGGAGCTTAGCCGCAATGACAAAGACTAGTAAGTTAAGTGCTGCGGTTATCGGTCTGGTTCTCTCTGGTGCAGGTGCCACGGCGATATTGTCTCAGTTCTTGGACGAGAAAGAGGGTAACCGGCTATCAGCGTATCAAGATGCGGGGGGAGTCTGGACAATCTGCCGAGGTGTTACTCGGATTGATGGAACTCCCGCTCGTCAGGGGATGAGGTTAATGCCGAATCAGTGCCGTGACCTCAATGCACAAGAAGCAAAGCAGGCTATTGCATGGGTAAAACGCAATGTGCGGGTGCCATTAACTGAACCTCAGATAGCAGGTATTGCCAGCTTTTGCCCATATAACATTGGCCCATCGAAATGCTTCTCTTCCACATTCTATAGAAAGCTGAATGCCGGAGATAAGAAAGGCGCTTGTGCTGAGATAAAACGTTGGGTATTTGATAATGGTCGAGACTGTCGACAGACCAAAGGGCAGGCAAACGGCTGTTATGGTCAAGTTGAGCGACGTGCCCAGGAATCGGAATTAACTTGCTGGGGGCTGGATGAATAGACATTCGTTGGCCAGGATATTGTTTCTGTTTGGCTTCTTTCTTGCTTTGATAGGTAGAGATGGATGGAGCTGGTTTCTGGGGTGTTGTTGCTATGAAATTTAGCTTTCATTACTACACTATACTAGCGTTGCTCCTTATTTCATTGACAGCGTATTACTATCACTTTGAGTTACAGAAAGAACAGCATATTACAAAACAGCGGCAATCAGAAATCCAACAGCTTACGGATGCGCTTGATTATCAAAACTCACATATCACTATGCTGCGCGAACTTGATGTGAAACACACTCAGGAACTTGCTAATGCCAAATCTGAAATTGATGTTCTTCGCAATGATGTTGCTGCCGGTCGTCGCAAGCTGCGTATCCAAGCCACCTGTCCCGTGCGTGAGGCCACTATCTCCGGCGGCGTGGGCACTACAACCACAGTCGAACTCACTGGAGAAACTGGATCAATTGTTCTTGATATCCGAGAAGGCATCATCAATGACCGAGCAAAATTAAGATATTTGCAGGATTACATAAAAACTGAATGTTACAAGGTGACAAAATGAAAACAGAAGTTGATCTGATTTACTTCGAGAAAGACAGGGAAACGCAAACACGACTCAGTAAATACTATGTATCGCATAACAATTCAGAGACGATCCTTGACCAAACGCTTATCATCAGCAAAGACGAATTCGGTAAATACATTGCAAAAATGGCGTTTACTAATTTCCCTAAACTGAAATCAGAGAAAGAGACAGCATTAAAATTGGCGGACCGGATGAAACACATGAGTGAAGTGATAGAAGAACACTGGCAGGATAAGATACCGCATCCAGAGGCAGCTCCTTCTAATTGAGGAATAGAACACATTGCCACTTCAGAGCAAATGATACTGGGGTGGCAGGAGTATGTTAGGGGCAGTGCATTAACTGAGTATTGGAATTTTTTCTTAAAATCGGCTTTACGTCAGAGGACGAAGAAAAAAAATAGTGCTATATATTCAGTTAGCGTTTAAAGTTCCCGACCTCAAAAACGGTTACATTAACACCTTGGAAAGAAAGACAAGATAATGAAAGACATAGACGTACGGCGTGCTGTTCATTCTAAGATACTGAAGGAGCATCACAAAGATCCTGATACATTGATTATTGACGAGTTCACAATGAGTCTCGGAGCAAGCCGTGCTGATATTACGGTGATTAATGGACTTATGCATGGTTATGAAATCAAAAGTAAAAGTGATAACTTGCTCCGTTTACCATTACAGATTCAATATTATTCATCGGTTATGGATAAGGTAACTCTTGTCGTTTCTGAAACTCACTCTAAGCCAGCAATGGAGATTATTCCTGATTGGTGGGGAGTTAAGATAGTAACGCAAGGTGCAAGAAATGGTATACATTTACACACTGAGCGCCACAATCGCCTTAATCCGTCTATAGATAAAGTATCCCTTTCTATGTTGCTATGGAAAGAGGAAATGCTGGAAATTTTCTCTGATTTAGGTAAAGGCCGTGGTCTAAAAAGCAAACCACGGCGTGTGTTATGGAATAAATTAGCCGAAACTTTAGATACAGATGAGCTTCGTGATTTGGTCAGGAAAAAGCTTAAAGCCCGTACAAATTGGAAAGCTGAGAGACTACCTTAGTAATATGGTGGTTTTGTCCAATTCTCCTCCAAACTTCTGGACTGCCAAATTTGTGATTTCCCGCAGGATCTTGAAGGTATTGCGTGTATTCTCTCGCGTAATTATCAATATCTCTATCACCCGTAGAGAATGAATTTCCTGAGTATTCAGGGTGGGTCACAATTGCTTTACTATGAGCGCCATACTGTTCATAGCCATATCGATTCGCAACTTGTCCTCTAAATACTAAAAAATCACTATCGGCAGTATATCGAACACTGGCGGTAACACTGGGGAATCGAGTTGCAAGGCGAGAATAATCAGGGTGCTGTATACCATAGTCACTATAAATGATGTTTCTTAATAACTGTCCGCTAGAGTGAAGAGCTTTCCACAATCTCCATTCCAAGCGAGTTTGAGAGTAAGTTCCTAACGGTATGCCGCTCAAATCAATAGGGAAAGATCCTGATGCTAATGATATAGAACGGAATCTCTGTAGGTTGCTAAAGTTATTAATCAAGCCCAACGCAAGTATTTTGCTATGCCCTGAGCTGACATCACTTTCTGATAGCATATCTCGTAGATCGATAATTACATCAATATGCTCAGGGGTAATTTGTAATTCATGGATATAATCAGTAATTAGCTGAGGATTGACTAAATCAGTGGTTGTTAATCTGAAGCAAATTTCGCCCTGCACAAGGGTGCTGATAGATTGTTTATAATCGACTGATCTGGTCGGAGATGTTACCGGAATCACTCTAAACCCAGCGTTTCTTGCTTGGATTATAGCATTTTCAATCGGATATGTGTCTGTTGAAGCAATAAATTGCTCTTCGATTAAAATCCCATCTAAAAATACTATAGGAATACCATCACACCCAGAAAGAATTTTTCTCTCAAACTCATTTAGCATTTCATTATATGTTTTATCTGGGATATCTGTGTCAGGGTCTATGGGAACTGGCTCAATTTCTAATAGAGGAATAATCTTTGATTTCGTAAAAGTGTCGAGTTGATTTAATGCATTAAATTCAGCTCTTTTGGTCTTTAAGATAGGGATATATGAAATTGTTTCAAGCACTGTTTATCTCCTAATTTTGATAAGGTTAAAGAATAGACAGTCTATTACCTTTCGTTAGATAACACATAGAGAGCTGGATCGTATTTTCTTAAATAGATGAAGATATGCATTAGTAATCGTGATGTTATTCATGTTTCTTTACTAACATAATTTTCTAACGATAAATTCTTATTTCTGTGTCCATTCCCTGAATAGCTACAGGAATATCCGCATGCCATCACATCTCGTGGTGGCATTTTGTATCTATCGCGTACTAGTGATAATGCTGATGTATAATCCTCCCATGCAAGGAGGAAGTGATGTTAAAAATATTCAATTGCGTAAAACTTATCGGATTGCTGATTGTTTTTATTTTACCTTGTATCGGGTACTCGGAAACCCAATACGTAGATCCTATGACAACATGTCTAAATGATTATGTCCTTCCTAAATTATCAGCAGACATACTGCCTGAAAAGTTAGTGGATGATGCTTTTATTACGTGCAAATTTCAGGTTGATGAGTGGCTTAAGCCTTTTGAGGCTATTGATAAACGTGAAGAAAACTATAAATCTATGCATGATTTTTATGCTCGAATGGTAAATATCAGACGGAAAGCCGAATTAAGCAATAACTGAATGATGATTATTTGTTATTGAATAAATATTGTATGTTGACCACCTTCCACGGTGGTTTTTATATTTTAAGGGAAAGAAATGGCAAAAAATACTGACTGGGAGGGAATAGAGCGTGATTACCGTTCCGGCCTTCTCTCAATCAGGGAGATTGCTAAACAATATGGCATCAGTGATGCAGCGATTCGAAAAAGAGCGAAAACTGAGGGATGGGTTCGCACTATTGTTGAAAGTACGCAGTGCGAACCTGATGCGAACCAAGCGGAAAGTCAGGTAGCAAGTAACACCAGTAATATCTTGGAGTCTGAAAAGTTCGCAGAGAGTTCGCAAGGAACCGCAGGGATTCTAAAGCCGCAATACGAACAGTTTGCTCAAAACATAGCGGCGGGTATGCCGATGAAAGAGGCGGCAATTTGTGCGGGTTACTCTCCAGCCCGTGCTGATTCTCAATCATCCATATTGATACGCAGACCGGAAATAAAAGCCCGCATTCGAGAACTGAGAAACGAAGCGGCGTTGCTTGTTTCATTCAATGCTGGACACTTGGCTGAATTGTCGTTTCGTGCTGGGAAGGAAGCGTTAGCAGATAAGAAATTCGGGCAGGTTGCCCCAAATATTAAAAATGCCGCGCAACTTACCGGTATCGATATGAGCAGCAATAAAACTGAGGTCAATGTTGATCTCGCTGGTCTGAGTTATGGCAAGGTCTGCATTGTCACTCCCGCCAATTGCCCGGCTGATGTCTGGTCAACATATATGGAGAAATTGCGCGAGGGAAAACAGATAGCCCGGTCATAATTGATGGTGTGCTGTACGCCTTTAGTAGTGACTGGGCGACAGAGGTTTTATATGACCGAGCATTGGGTTCTGTTCGCTGGCGTTGGACATATGGCGGGCGTGGTGGCGGTAAATCGGTAGAGATTGCTCGTGCGCTGGTATTGTTGGGTGCTATAGAACCAATGACGATTCTTTGTGCCCGTGAATTCCAGAACTCAATCAATGATTCTGTTCTTGCCCTGCTTGAGGCACAAATCATTGATCTTGGACTGTCCCACGTCTATAAGGTCTTAGGGACTATCCCGACGCCATCATACAGTTTAGCGGACCTTTCCCCCTGATTTAGCAGCCTTTTTCTCCACCGTTTTTTCCCACCCTGTTAAAGAACATGCCAACTGGCCCCGACGGGCACTTTCCCGATGTTAGCGCATTTTTTCCCCGACGTCAGCGCCGGGTTTCGCCCCGCTTTGCCTGCCGGAACCGGGTTTTATTGGGAACCCGTGGCGGCGGTGCAGCTTGTCTGCGCCGCTGACGCGGGTTGGCCGGGTGCGGGCTGGCGAAGCCCGCAGGTGAAGCTTTTCAGCGGGGAGCCCCCGCTCGCGGGGGCGGACGGGGCGGAGATGGCGAGTACGGGAACGAGCGAGGAGCCTGCGACTGCGAGCCGGACGCAGCCAGTGCAGCAGGGTTGGGCGGGGGCCATAAATTGCGCCAGCTTGCTGGCCTGCCTTCAGGGCGGTTGACCTTGACGGACTGACCGACAACGGTTTAAGGCGGATTTTCGCCCCGGAGCCGCCACGGACGGCGGCGACTGCGGCGGCCGGTTTTGGCTCTGGGGCTGACAGCAGCGGGTGAGCGGGCGAACCCGGTGCGCCACACTGCTCTGAGAAGCTCAACCCGGCGGCCAGCCGCGCACCGGGGCCAAGGTAACCGCGCAGCGCCCATGGGTGGGCGGTGCCGACATAATGTGCCGTTAAGCGTTGTGGGCCGTGTAGGCCCATTTCGCTTAATGCCACATTATGTTGAATGGCGGCTGACCGGCAACGATTGTCACCGAGAACGCCGATGTTCAGCGCCGGGCGGCCGGCATTTACTGCCGGGCACTCAGAAGGTGGGCAGGCAGTCTGTGCGCAGGGACGCGCGCAGTCTGCCTTTCACTGCACCCCACGCGCTCACAGGGAACCGGCTAACATTAAGATTGTCCGGCAACACAGCGCGTTCAGACCGGCTTCGGGCTGTCCGGCTTGTCACTCTCCGCCTGCTTATCGTCTGGCGTTGCCTGCTTTGACTGCCGTTCTGCCGGGTGGGTCTGCTCATGCACTTGCTTTAAGTGACCGATGGCCACCCGCGTATAGATTTGCGTCGTCTCCAGTTTCTCATGCCCCAGTATCGCCTGGATGTGCCGGGTGTCCGCGCCGTTCTCCAGCATCTGGGTTGCCATTGAGTGGCGGAACAGATGACAGGCCCCCGGTTTAGTCAGTTGCGCCTGTTTACGGATGCTGTCGGCGGCTATCCAGGTTAACGTGCCCTTTGCCAGTCCCCGGCCTTTCCTGGTGATAAACAGGTGTCCACTGTCACCCCGCCGCGTTAACTCGGGCCGGACGCTGAGCCAGCGGCTTAACCAGTGCAGCGCCTGTTCGCCGATGGGCACCACCCTATCTTTACGGCCTTTACCCTGTCTGACCAGCACCACCCCGCGCCCGAAGTCCACCTCGCTTAACAGCAGGTTGGCTACTTCCATCCGCCGGATACCGGTACTCCACAGTACTTCAAGGATAGCGCGATTTCTCAGCCCGGTTGGGGTGTTGATATCCGTTGCGGCTAAGACCGTGTGGGTTTCGTCTTCATTCATCACCTGTGCTGGCAGCCGTTTTTCTTCTCTTGGCAATACCATGTTATCCGTCGGGTTATACAGGATATGGTGACGTTGCAACAGCCAGCGGAACCACTGACGTAAGACACTCAGGCGGTCCCGCTGACTGCCCGGGCTGTAGGGCTGGCCGTTCGCTTTACGGGCGCTTCTCAGCCAGCGCTGGTAACTTTCCAGTAACGGCAGGCTGACCTGCGGTGCCGTCATCACGCCACGCGCTTCGCACCAGTTGACGAACGGCAACAGCCGCTCTTCATAGGACTCTTGTGTCCGTTCGCTTAAGCCCTGTCCTCGTACGGCTTCCAGCCAGGCGGCCAGATGCTGGCGTAAAGTGGCGAAGCGGGCTGGGATGGCGTCGGGTTGACCGTGGGTCTCCGTCACCGAGGGACGTTTTTTTCTGTCTGGTGAGGCGAGGGTTGCCGCCGGGCTGGTCGGGATAGCGTGCTGTTGCTGCAACCAGTCGAACCACAGGCGTAAGGCCCGCAGGCGTCGGCGCTGACTGTCCGGCGGGTAGGGCTGGCCGTTGGCCTTGCGGTATTGGGTCAGATACTGCTGCCAGTTTGCCAGTAACGGCCCGGTGACCTGAGCGGCGGATATTACGCCCTGTTCCTCGCACCAGCTGACGAACGGCGACAGCCGTTCATGACGGGCGGACTGGCTCTTTTGACTCGCCCCCTGCAACAGCAGGTTATCCAGATACGCCTCCAGATGCTGGCGCAGGGTCAGCCGGGCAGGTTCAGATTGACGTTTAACGGGTGATGACATGATGGGATTTCCTGTAGAGAACAGCGGTTAGTGTTATCAGTGTGTGATACATCACTACGGTACGATGGCTTGATTCTTAAGTGGCCGGAACAGTCCTTTTCTGTCTGCCCAGACTTGCGAGTCATTCAGCCCTTTGCTACTGCGGCTTGCAGCCGGTTTTGGCGAACCAGACTTGACCCCGACTTGGGGCAGACTTGACCCTGACTTGCCTTCATTTGAGCCAGACTTGCACCCGTCATATTCACGCTTTCCTTTATCCGGCTTTCGGGTTCGTTGATGAAGGGACAGTACGGTACGACGGCCTGATTTTTAGGGGGCCGGAACAGTCCTTTTCAGGCTCGCCCGACTTGCGAACCGTTCAGCCCTTTGTCACTGTGGCTTGCAGCCGGTTTTGGCGAGCCAGACTTGGCCCTGACTTGGGGCAGACTTGACCCCGACTTGCTTTCATCCGGGCCAGACTTGCATGAGTCATATACACTATTGGCAGCCTGATTTTCCGGTTCAATCAGACCGCACAGGTGGGCTTCCTCCGCTTTATCGCCATTCCAGAGCAGTTCATATTGCAACAGATGGCCGCGACTGCCGCCGTGTGTCAGCAGGTATTCCATGTCACTCAGGCGCTGACAGTGGAGTTTAAGCTGGCTGTCACTCCAGTGGGTATAACTGCGGATATCCCGGCGGGTAAAGCGGATATCTTTCACCGGGCGTTGTTGCGCTGCCGCCGTCTCTTTCACCATTTGCTGTATCAGCAGCAACAGTTTCCTTGTCTGGGGCGGCATCTCATCCAGCGTGCGGCCTAATATCTCGTGGGCCAGCCGGTTTGCTAAGCGAATATCGTCTTTGGTCACCTCGATATATTCAAGCCGTTTGCCCCGGTGTTCCGCGGTCTTCACCTCGCGCTGGTGCTGATGCAGCAGGGCGATACTTTGTATCAGGGTGAGATATTTCATGTGGTCGCGTCGGGTGCGGGTTTTATCGCTCATGAACGTTAACTGTGAGGCATAAGGGTTAACCACATTCAGCGGGCGCAACAGCCGCTGGGCGTTTTGATGCAGTTCGGTGATATATGCCTTTTCATTCTCGGCCAGTAGACCTTCCAGCGTTTGTTTATGGCGCTGCAAGGCGTGGATAGCTTCGGTCTGCTCCCGCGATTCGTTTACCGTCAGCACCAGACAGCGGTTTAACAGCTCTTCATCGACATCTATCGCGGTGGTGGTGAGCATCAGCATCACCGGCCCTTTCACCGTGTACTGTTTGGTGACCAGATTCCCGCTGGCATCGTCTTTACCGGTACTGGCAATGGTCAGTTCGCCGTCGCTTTGCAACAGTTTGAGCGCATAGGCGGCCTGCCTGACGCCTTCCTCTTCGGCAATGGCTAAGATTTTATGCTGGAGATTGGTTTCCCCCAGATAGAACAGACTCTGGCCGGTCATGGCGCTGTATTGCAGCCGTTCTTCTTCCGGTATCAGATTGAGTACCGCATCCATTAAGCTGCTTTTCCCTGCCGCCGAACTGCTTTGTATCAGCACGGCCAGCGGACGGTCCAGCTTGCGACTGACGGCGGCTAAGTAACCGGCCAGCAGGTTAGTGGATTCGCCCACCACGCCACAGGCGGCTAAGTCAACGGTGACGCGCTCACTCAGTTGGGGGTCTTGCAGCAGTGCCAGCGCCGCTGCCCGCTGGTCCTCGCTCAGTTCGGGAACCGGCGGGGTTTCAGTTTGTTCACTGACACCGGCCTGTTGACACTGTTCCAGTACCAGCAACACCTGCCCCAGTGCCCGGCGCAGGTCACCTTCGGCCAGTCCCAGTTCGGTAGCGGCCAGTCGCGCATACCCGCTCCGGCTGCGGGCGCTCATCATGTCCACGCTGTCGGCGAACATCACGCCGCTGTCGGTATCAACCACCTGAACATTGACTTTCATCACTGCCGCCCCGGCTTTCACCTGTGACAGGCCCCGGATACCCCACTGTTGTGTGCCCAGCGTGAGGGATATCTCGCCGTTAGCGCCGGTTTCCCAGACCACATTGGGCATTGACGGCAACGCAGCTATCCCGGCGGCTAAGGTGCTGACCGTTTCCGGCACCGGAACCGGCTGATGTTCAGCCAGTGCGGCCCGCTCTGTGGCGGTGGTTGTCTGTATTTCCGCCGCCGCCTGCATCGGCACGGCACTGTCGAGCAGCAACCCGAAGGCCCGTTCCGGCTCGGCGACCTGACACAGATAGCCGTTGGCGTCCATGCCTTCGGGGAACCCCACCCGGAACACGGTGAGGCCGTCGGCAGTCAGTTCGGCGGCCAGTTTTACCGCCGCCTCATTGCCTGCCGGATCGTTGTCGTAGGCGATCAAGACCTGTTTAACGCCATGCCGCCGGAACGCCTGCCGCATCTCATCGGTGAAGCCGTTCACCCCATACGCGGCGGTGACATGGCGGTGACCGGCCACCCAGAATGACAGGGCGTCGATCAACGATTCGCAGAGGATGACCGCCCCTGAACTGATCAGCGCCGGCTCATTCCATATCCCGCCATGTGCGCCGGGAAGGTACAGATGCAGTGGCGTTCCGCTGCGTAAGCGGTCGGTGATTTTGCGCCCGTAGATCTCGCGGATCTGACCGTTCGGGTCGATAACCGGTATCACCAGCGAACCGGTAAAGTGTTCGTGTCCACTGTCGCGCATAATCCCCACGGCCCGAAGACGGGCGCGGATCTGTGCGCCGGCCTGCACGGCCTTGATGGGCAGGCGATAGGCTAACGTGCGGTTGGCAAAGCCCAGTTTAAACCGGGCGACTAATTCCGGGTGGTTGAGCCGGCGTTTTTCCAGATAAGCCAGGGCTTCGGGGGCATTCAGCAGCGTATGATGGTAGAACCCGACGACCCGACTGAGCAGCGCCTGCCGTCCGGCGTCATTATCGGCCAGCATGGCCGGTTCATCCGGTTGCACCAGCGGGGCCACAGAGGGGTTATCTCCCAGTATCCCGCGCAACTGTTCCACGGCCCGGCGCAGACTTAAGCCCCTGGTTTTCATTACCCAGTCCAGCACGGAGCCGCCGGCGTCACAGCCAAAACAGTGATAGAGATTTTTTGCCGGTGAGATAACCATTGACGGGGTTTTCTCCTGATGGAACGGGCACAGCAGCACGTAATCTTTGCCGCGTTTAAAGAGCTGTCGCCCCTGTTGCTCCACCACGGCCACTAAGGAGACAGCGGCTTTCAGGTGCTGTAATTCTGCGTCGGGTATCCGTGCCATGTTGTTGACTCCTAAATCCTGTCAAGATTTAAATTGACTCTTAATTGGATTTATTTATAATCCTTTTAGGAGTTACTTGCAACCCCTAATTCAGACAAGCCCTTACACTAACGGAGTCACTATGCAAACAGAGTTTTTGATTATGCAAAATGCTGAACTCCGCAAAGAATTTGGGGTACGTCTCAAGGCGCTACGTAAGCAGAAGGGATGGCCTCAGAAAGAACTGGCTGGGAAAGTTGAGATCCGTTTTCAACAACTGAACAAGTACGAGAGCGGACTTAACATACCTCCCGCTGAGATGATGGTTAAGCTGGCTGATGTGTTAGGGGTCACGGTGGATTATCTGCTGACAGGCAATCCTGTTGAAGATTCACCGTTGGCTAACTCTCGATTATTTAGGCGTTTTCAGGTTCTGGAACAACTGGCACAGGAAGATCAGGAAACAGTTATCAAGATCATTGATGCCATGATTGCCAAGCAACGTATGGAGTCTGCATTGCTGCCCGTTGATGAACCGGAGGGATAAAAATAGCGCGGCGCTGATGTGTTGAGACCACACCAACGCCGCTCACCACAAGCAACTAAAAGAGGTAGTTACTATGGCTAAGGCGCATTCTAGGCAAAACCGTGCCGTAAATAAAGCAACAAAAACAGAGCGTTTTTATACCGTGGGATACGTGCCGCAAAATAACAAGGCCACCGCCCCACCTGCGATACACCTTAAAGGTCAGTGGCTCAAGGCGGCCGGATTCGATAAGGGTTGCACCCTGACCGTGAAGATTATGGAGGGCTGTCTGGTGCTGATCCCTGACAGTGACGACACCCGCACCATCCGGCAACAGTACCAGCGCCAGCAAGACCAGCTCAGTGACATTAAGCTGCGGATGCGGGAGCTGATTGGGGATTACAACAGCAACTAAGGGCAGGGACTGAGCGGCTCTAAAAAAAGAAAGCCGGAAGATCATGGGATCTTTCCGGCTTTTTAATAGAACTATATTACAGTATGTTATATAAACTATGTAATACGTTGTTGATATCTATCTATAGCTTGAGATTTGACAAAATCACTTGGGTCGCTCTCTGACATTTCTTTTAAGATAGAAATAGGTAATCCCTTGTTATACGTTAGCCTTGCTCTAATTCCCTCATCAGGATCTTTTGATAGAGATAAGTAAATATCCATATCCAACGGATATTTAGCTGCAATAGCATCCCTGACAATTGGATTATCATCTTTAGAAAGGGCAACTATAATTTCTTTCGGTATAGTTTTATTTCTTGCAACCCAAACCCTCATGTCTGGTTTTTTTTCAATGAGTTCTTTCCAAATTAAGAGAGGTGCCTCATCTACTCCGGCTCTCATATATTCAGCGGGAATATTACTGTTCCTTAATCTTACGAATTCCTCAATTGTATGAATCATAAGCAATCTCATCTAACAGATACACTTTTACAACCTTTCTTAGGTATGGTTTTGCCTGTATTTCCTTTATGTTTTTCAGGCATAAATTGGCCATCTTTATCAGCATCAGCAATCCATTCTAAAGAAGTTGAAGTTTCTCTATATACTTTATAAGCAGATCCACCATGGCCTGTTGTATCTTTCGACCACCATAGCCCTGTCTTACTATCTTTATAATATTTTTCTTTAAACGGGCCACCTTGTAAAACAGCTGATGTTCTCTCCCCGTCTATTTGCCAGCCATTCAATCCCCAAGGATCAATCCAACTCATCGGATTAGGGGCATACTGATACAGGTTTATTCCGCCCGCTAACCCTATAGGATCGGGCGTTATGAACCGACCTATTTCAGGGGCATAAAATCGATAAGTATTAAAATGCAGCCCCGTCTCTTTGTCAAAGTATTGTCCTGCATAGCGCAGGTTTTGTCGGAAGCCAAAGCCCTTCGATGACAGGGCTGGATCAGTGAAGTAAGCCAGCGGCGGGCCATCCAGTTCACCAAAAACGTTATATTTCCCCGCCCACGCAATTTTGCCGTCCTCGTCCGTCACTTCCAGCGGCGCTCCGTTGATATCGGTGTGATACCAGAAGTAGTCGTGTATGGTTCCTCTCGTGACGATGCTGGCCAGCGGGGTGTAGCTGTCATGGGATTCGTAACAGTAGGTCTGCGTTTCGCCGCTTTTCCCATCACGCTCCTGCAACAGTCGCAGACCATGCCAGACAAAATCGGTTTGTTCATAACGCGCCAGTCCATCAATCCCGATCTTCACCACCTTGCGGATACGCCGCCCAAGGGCATCATAATGATAACGCGCCGTGGTGTTGCCGATTACCGCCACGGTCAGGCGGTTGTCGCCATCATAGCGGTAATCCTGGGTTTCGCGCATTCTGCCCTCCCGGCGGGTTATGTTGCCGTGTGGGTCATGTTCATAGCGCCATTCTCGCCAGTGGTTCAGGCGGTCGCCCTGCGGCTCCATCGCCTTAGAAAATCCCCGCTCTTCCGCCTCACGCTTGAGTATCGCCTGCGGTTGCTCCAGCAGGTTATCCGCCCGGTCATACCATAACATATCATTATAAGCGCTGCCCCAATGCGTCACTTTTTTCAGGCGGCTTTCGGAGTCATAAAGATATTCGATCGTGCCCCGGTAATGATCTTCCATCACCTGCAATTCGTCCTGGGGATCGTAGAGCCACGCCCGCCACGGCTTACCCTCGCTGAGATAGGGCAGTGGCTCGGCATCGGCCTGTGTCAACGGCAGGCTGTACTGGCGGGTACAGCGCCCCAGGGGATCATAATCGCGCAGCTGAAACAGCCCGCCCTGCGTGCGCCGTGTTTCTCGATGCAGCCGGTCGCGCTCAAATTCAGTAATGAGTTTCTGTTCATGCCGGATCGCACTCAGATGGCCGGAACCGTAGTAAAGCCAGCTTAAAGTGCCGCCCTGCGGCAATGTGAGAGCGGTCAGGTTATCCAGTTCGTCATAGCTGAACTGGAGGCAGTCGTCGCCGGTCTGCTCCCGAATGACCCGCCCCTGCGCGTCATAGCCAAAACGCACGGTGTTGGGCTCTATTCCCAGTTGTTTACCGTTGTCGTTCGGTTCACGACTGGCCTCCAGTAGCCTGCCCATGTTGTCCCACCGGTACTGATAAGTGTCCGTGTAGGTTTCCCGCTGAATCAACTGACCGGCCGCATCATAATGCTGGTGTACCCGACGTTCCGGGTACTGGAACACGCGGTCACCCATGCGCCGTTCGGTGCTCAACAAGCCCGCCGCGTTGTATTCGTACCGGATTAAGGTGTCGTCGGGACGGATTTCTTCGATTAAGCGCCCTTCGGCATCACGATTCAGCAAATAGCGGCCATCGTTGGCATTCTCAATTTTCACCAGATGCCCTTCAGGGCTGTACTGATAGCGAATTTGACGTTGCAGACGGTCTGTCGCACAGACCACCTGACCTGATGCATTGTATTCCCAGAAGCGGGGCGCATTCTCATTGCGCTGGTGATGGATAAGCTGACCCGCGCTGTCCCATGCCATGTGTTCCGTGGAGTCATCAGGATAGGTGATGAGGATTAACTGGCCGTTATCGTTATAGTCATAACTGACCGTTTCCATTAGCGCGTTGGTAAAGCGGCTCAGTCGGTTCTCATCGTCGTAGCGCCATGTGCTGCTTTGGTCGGAACAGTCGGTGTGGCGAATCAACTGCCCCTGACCATTCCACATAAAACGGCTTTCCCCGCCTTTGGCATCCGTGACTTTGTAGGGACGTACCGTATTATTAAAGCCGTAGTGATAACGGGTGGTTTGCTTCAGTGGCGAGGTTTCACTCACCAGCCGCCCAAATTCATCGTAAGCCAATGCCGTTTCGGTGCCATCCGGCCAGAAGATAAAGGTGAGCCGGTCGGTATCATTCTGGTACTGCCAGCCGGTCTGGTTGCCGTTAGCATCAGTGAAACTTAGCTGGCGGCCGTGTTTGTCCCATTCACTCAGGCGGGTGTGGCCGTCCGCATCGGTGTAGCCGTTCGGCAGGCCAAATTCATCCCACAGAATATGGTGCTCGGTGCCGTTGCGGTCGAGGCAGTGAATGATGTGGTGCGCGTCGTTGAGGCGCCAAACCGTGCGGGTGCCGTCGTGCCAGTGTGCCGTGCGGGTGGCGTTCTCATTATCGTATTCCAGCCGATAGCCCGCCCCTTCACTGGTTTGCTGAGCAACCACACGCCACAGCTCTTCTTCAGTCTGCTCCCACTTATAATCACAGCGCAGGCCGCGCACGTCCTGATGCCATGCCATCACGCCGTGCTCTGTCCAGCCGAATTGTCGCTGGAGAGCGTCGTTACGATGGCTGACCCCCGTCAGTTGGGTGTTTTCATTATAATGGTAGCGGCAAAGTTGAATACGATGGCCGTCGTGCAGTTCGCGCCAGACGGCGGTAAGACGGGAGACAGTTTGGTTATCGTTTTCCATCATCACGTAATCGCAGTGCAGGTTAAGCCCGCCACTGCCCGTGATAGTGACCAGCTGATGCTGTTCGTTGTAATGGAAGCGCTGTTCGTTGCCGACATTATCGCGGATGTGGCTCAGGCAGCTGATGCCCTCGTCATCGAACACAGCATAGTGATAAACCAATTCGCCTGCGTCACGGATTTCCCAGGTGTTTTCCGGCGTGTGTACCAGGTTGCTTTGGGCATCAGGGCAGAAACAGCTATGTCCTGCCGGCACATCAGGAAATGGCACGATATCCCCGGCAGGAGAACGCCAAAGTAATCCGCCTTCCACGCGCGTGAGATGGCTTTCCCAGAACAGGTTCCAGCCCTGACCCAGTACACTGTCATACTGATAACGGCTCAGGTAGCTACGCTGCCAGTAGAGCGGCAGTTCAGCGTCAAAAACGAAGTCCAGCTCATCCTCATCGTTCAGGAATTTCTGACCGGCAATGACTTCCACCGGGTTCATAAGAATCCCCGCGACAGGAATAGCCACGGCAAGCGCCCCCAGCCGACAGGTGATTTTGCGGATTTTATCCGCGCCCGGTACCTTGCTGAACAGCTTCTGCAACGCTCCGGGGCCTTTAGCTGCTGCACCACCAAAACTGATTAACCCGGACGCAAACATCGTTAAATCGGAAACGGTATACGCCCATTTGGGGATTTCCGGCGCAATGTTTGCCGTCTGCGCCGTCCCGCCGCCGATGAAGACATTAGACGAACCAGTCATTACTGCCGCATCACAGACCGTTTTGTCTCCCACCCGCACCGCCGGATAGCCATTGATGAAAACGGAAGCAGAGCCTTCCGCCATCTGGCGAAGGCCATCCTCTTTACTGCACTCCACCTGACTCCGCGTCGCGATGGCGGCGGGTTTGCCGTTGATAAAGACATTGGGGGAGCCCCGGGTGATTTCCCCGCTGGGACTTCGCGATGAGGCTCCCTGAGAGACGCAGGCGTCACGCGCCATGTCGCCTAAATATCCTGCCGCCATGCCCACCACAATGGCGGCGCCTATCAGCAAAACGCCCACCCCGATACAGGATGTGGCCAATCCGGCGACAAAGAGGGCCCCCGTGAGCATGCCCCCGGCGGCTGAAATTAATGAACCGATGACGGTGCCTGCAACCAATCCCGCCATGGCGCTGGAATGGCCTATCGTGTCTCCGAGCCGTGCGGCTTCTGGCATCGCGCCCCCTCCCTAGAAGTGGAAACTGTTCAGGCAGTCATCCAGCCACTGCCGTTGAGCATCGGTGAACGCCTGTTGGGATGACAGGGTGAAAATCAGCGTTTTTTTCTCGTCCAGCAGGAATACCGCCTGATATTGATAAACTTGTTGCCCCTTTTTGGGCCGATAACGGGAGAGCAACGCCGTGCCTTGCAGCAGGTTATCGCCCAGCGTTGCGGGCTGTTCTTCCAATAATTGCCAGTCGCGCAGACCGTTTTTCAGCAGACCTTTCTGACGGGTGAGGTAACTGGAGAGATCTTCGCCTTCGACTAACTGATCACGCGAGATATTCAGCGCGGGTGCATCGGGAGCGATAATGATGTTTACGGTCTGTTCCTGATAGCCTTCCGGTAACAGAATGCTGCCTTCAGTGAACCGACAACGGGGGCAATTGTCCATCTTTCTTTAGTCTTATTTGATCATTAAGTGATGTTATTAATACATTAAGCATGCTTGTCAGAATTGATAATCCTTATTGAACAGAGGCGAGAGGTATCACCTTCTCAGTCATCAATAAAGATACATAATCAATAATGTTATCCGCTTAATATTCAGGCAAAAGAATATAACAAAAAATCTGCTATGTCTTGATTGTTAGGAGAATTAATACCCAATCAATTTAATAAAATGTGATTTGCATCACAAAAAAACACCAATAATCTCACTAAAAACCAATCTTAATTAGCTAAATAACTAAAATTTTATTAAATAAATTTATCTTGCTCGGTTTATAGACCTTGCATTAATCACCAAATAAATTTAACTCTATATTTTTTATGATATTAAACAAAATCAGCTCTATTTAAGAATGGTCGGTTTAGAGACGCACAGATTCAGACTCGTTTTTTTGGGTTGAAATATGTAGGCAATCAAATGTGACTGCTCCCCGCCGTAAAAAACGGCGAGGCTTCCCACTTCTCAGGCCGCAACCGTCTTTATGACGGATTTACACTGGCCTCCGTGGGCAGAAACGACGAGTCCCGCCGCCTGTAATGCTGTTATGCCCTTGCGCTGGATGTTGAGCGCCGCATTGATATCGCGATCATGTTCGACTCGGCAGAAAGGGCATTGCCAGAGCCGCTTATGCAGCGGCATTTCCGGCATTTTGTAACCGCAGCAATGACAGGTTTTCGAACTGGCGAACCACTGATCCAGTTTGACCAGATGGACGCCCGCTGCTGCGGCTTTGTATTCCAGTTTCTTGATGAAACCATGCCAGCCCGCATCCCCGATAGCGCGGGCAATGCGGTGATTCTTCATCATGTTGGCCGATTTTAGTGTCTCAACAATGAGCGCTTGGTTTTCGTCAACCATTGTCCGAGAGAGTTTGTGTTGAAAATCGGTGCGGGCATTGGCTACCCGCTCATGGACTGCCGCCAGACGTAATCGGGCCTTGCTACGGTTAGCACTGCCCTTTTGTTTGCGGGACAGCGATTTCTGCTTTCGACGCAGGTTACGGGTGGCGTTGATAAGGTGACGCGGGTTATTGACCTTCTCCCCATTCGACTCAATAAGATAGTGGGACAAACCCATATCGCAACCGGTCACGCGGGTGATAACGCCCGGCTTTTCCCGCGCATCCCGACCATCGTCACACAGGATAGCGGCGAAATATTTTCCCGTGGCGGTGCGAGAGAGCGTAATACTCTTCACCTCCCCTTCAATTTTTCTGTGTATGCACGCTTCTATCGGTGACAATTTCGGGAGCTTCACCGCACCCTCCAGCACTTTCACCCCAACACAGTGATAGCTCGATTGCTTGCCCTGTTTGCGTTTGAACGTGGGAAATTGGGCGCGCAACTTCGGATTGAAGAAATTATCAAACGCAGTATGCAGATTGAGCACCGCCTGCTGTAACGCGATAGCATCATATGCCTTGAGCCAGGCGTACTTGCGGGATTTCTTCGCGACCGCCAGGAGCGGTTTGAGGTCTTTGCGCGGATTTAAACTCACGCCGTGACGTTTGTAAGCCTGCTTTTTAATGTGCAGCGCCTTGTTGTACGCAAAACGGACCGCACCGAACTGGCCATTAAGATACTCGGCCTGTTCGGGTGTGGGGTAGAGGCGGACTTTGGTCGCTCTTAACATATTCAGCGCTCATTGATAAAGTGCATTCATTTTAGCCTGTTTTACCGGCAGATATCAATTCAGTCAGGAGACGTCGCAGTAGCCCGCCTTAAAGCCCTTTGGGCTTTTCGCCTGATATCCCCGCCCGCACTGGGCAAGGGTTTACGGCGGTTTTTGCTAAGTAGTAACTAATGGACACCGACCTATGCAAGTATGGTTTTTTATTTTTTCTGACAACGTAGTCGCAAACATATATTCGGATAATGTTCTGTCCGGCTCAAATCTGTCAGATATCCGTCAACCACGGCCTTTTCTGGCAACTGTAGCTCGCTGTCTGGTTGCTAACGACTACCGCCGGAGAAAACTATCTGCAATATATAAACTCCATACCAGAAACGACCACGCCTTCTATAGAAAGTAGATTGGTTACATTTGAACAGCTTGAAAAACTGGATATCACTCTTGATAAACTACGCAACCGGGTAAAACAAGCTTTTCTGCTGGTACAATTACAAGGTCTGCGTTACAGCGAAATAGCTGATCAGCTTCAGGTTTCTTCCAGTTCAGTAAAACAGTATTTGCAACAAGCCCATAACAAATGTAAAGAATTTCAATTTTTCATTTAAAATCCGCCAAGCCGTGCTACATTCGCAATTGATTTCATAATGAAATCATATATAAAGTGAATTATTTTAATTTACCTATAATTGGATATTATGGAGAAAATTATGCGACACGGAATTACCGCTGCAATCCTACTTTGCTGCTCTGCCAGCGCTTTTGCAACAACACCACAAATCATCGCTCACCGTGCTGGCACAGGTGATGCACCTGAAAATACAGAATATGCAATTTCCAAGTCCTTAGAGAACAAAGCGGATGCCATCTGGATAACTGTTCAGCTTTCAAAAGATGGTATTCCTGTGCTCTATCGTCCATCAGATCTGAATAGCTTAACCAATGAAAGTGGGCCTGTTTCTGCCTATAACGCAAATCAGTTGACCAAATTTGATGCCGGTTACAAATTTGGCTCTGATAATAATCATCCATTCCGCAATAAAGGGTTAGGCATCCCAACACTGGAACAAGTCTTAAAAAAATACCCAGAGACTTTCTTCTATATTGATCTGAAATCACCAGATGCTGATCCAGCACAGCAAGCCAAAGCGCTGGAAAAAGTATTGACCGAGCAGAAAGCTCTGGCACGTACCCGTTTCTATTCCACTGATGAAAAATACCTTAACGCGTTGCCAAAAATGATTCAGCGCTTCGAAAGCCGTGATAAAACCCGCACCATGCTGGCGAATATTACAATGGCTCACCAATGCGATATTCCTGAAAACACAGACGCTGCTCGCTGGTATGGTTTGGAAATGCGCCGTAATGTAGAAGTTGTTGAAAAATATACTCTTGGCGAAGCGCGCTCTAAATCAGTATTGTTATGGGATAAGGAAGCAATGAAGTGTTTCCGTGCTAAAGGTGGCGCAAACATCATTTTATTTGGCATCAAAACCAAAGAAGATTTCAAACAGGCTAAAGAGCTTGGTGCCGATGGTGTGCTGGTAGATTCACCCAAGCTATTCAGTACCTTTAAAACAAAATAAGATTTTTAGCAATTGCCCCGTAAACCGTCGCCCAATCGGGCGACGACATAAGGGGAGCTAACTAGGGGTTTCCTGCGATCTGACATAGGTTTTCAACGTTTCAATCGTTGCGCCGCCTGCACTACATGCAAAATAAGAACGTGACCATAGTGCACTGATTTTTGACTGACGAGATAAATGCGTATTTAAAATTCTGACATGGCGGCTGCTGATAAAAAAGCCTTATCCCGAAAGAAAAAAGGAAGTGCTAACCGGGCGAAAGCGCGGTAACAGGTACCAAGCGCCATGAACACGTTGCCAACGCCAGAGCCGATTTTCAGCATAAGCTTTCCCGTACACTGATTGACGAAAACCAAGCGATCAGTGGTACGCCAGTTTCAGAAGGTGTCATTGTTGTGTTTTCCAGGTTCAAAATGAGATTTTTAATAATCAATCGCCAATTTCTTTAAACGTGAGATCAATGTCGTTGGGTTCATTCCCAACAATTTTGCTGCGCCGTCATCACCAAAAATTTTCCCTTTGCATTGTTTAACCGCAAGAGTGAGATTTTTAATTTCCAACTCTTTCAGCTGTTGCATGGTCAGCACGCCTTCGATTTGTTGAAGTTCATTGTAAATATTCTGACACGTAGTTTCATTTTGCTGTTGATCTTGTTCCAACAAATATTTAAAGGAGACAGCGCCCTGTTTTGCGGTAATGAGTGCGCGTTCAATGACATTTTGTAGCTCACGGATATTGCCAGGCCAGTCATATTGCTGTAATCCCAAAATATGCTTTTGTGAAAATGGTAGATAATTAATTTTACGCTTGTCACAAATCAACTTAGTAAAATGTGTAATCAACAGTGGAATATCTTCTTTACGGTCACGTAAAGCAGGGGCATAAATCGGGAATACATTTAAACGGAAATACAGGTCTTCACGAAAGCGTTTATGTTTGACTTCTTCTTTTAAATTGCGGTTGGTGGCGGCAATAATCCGCACATCCACATGCCGCGTTTTTTCTTCACCGACTCGCTCAAAGGTTCCTTCTTGCAACACACGCAGCAGTTTACTTTGTAGCTCGATAGGAATTTCGCCAATTTCATCTAAAAACAGTGTGCCCTGGTCTGCCAATTCAAAACGTCCGACACGGTCACGCACAGCCCCAGTAAATGCACCTTTGACATGTCCGAAAAATTCACTTTCAAACAGTTCCGAAGGAATAGCGGCACAGTTAACCCGAATAAGTGGTTGCTGTTTACGGTGACTGGATTGGTGAATAGCACGGGCAACCAGTTCTTTGCCTGTACCTGATTCACCATAAATCATCACGTTGGCATCAGTTGAGGCGACCACCTCGATTTTTTCAATAATCTGTAAAATGGATGCACTACTGCCAATAATTTCATGATATTGATTTTCTTGTAAAATTTCTTCTTGCAGATATTCATTTTGCTGTTCCAGGCGGCTTTTTAAATCTTGCAGCTCTTCAAGGGCATAGGTCAGTTGTTTTTCGGTATTCAGCCGATCGGTAATATCACGGAACACCACTACCGCGCCAATAATTTCACCGTGGCGAATCACTGGGGTGCTGGTAAATTCCACTGGAAAGCAACTGCCATCACGGCGCCAAAAAATTTCCTGAATACCTTCATGTACAATACCATCATGTACCGCCGCATAAATCGGGCACTCTTCTTCAGGATAAGGTTCACCATTTTCATGGGTATGGTGATGAATCTGATGGATATTGTTACCCAGTGTATCTTCAGGTTGCAGCCCCAACATTTTAGCCCCGACAGGGTTAATAAAGGTACATAAGCCTTGTTTGTTGATACTGTAAATACCATCACCGACTGAACTCAGCAATAAATGCTTGCCTGTGTCAGAGTCAATAAACAGTTCTTGCAAGGCTTGCTGTTCTTTTAAACCTGTGCTGATGACGTTATCGGCATTTTTATTGAGTTGGCGCAGTGCTAAATCTTTGACATCCATTAACGACCATATCAGCAAGGTTTTATTTTTATGGGGCAATGAAATGGAAGTAATATCCAACTGAATTTTTTCACCATTTTTATCAAAGGTATACAGCTCATTATTCCAAGCCCAACCTTTTGCTAAAGCGCCTTCGGTAAATGCCATAAGGTATGGCAGTTGTCTAAAATGACCAAAAATGGAAGTTACTGTTTTTTGAATAATTTCATGACGTTCATAGCGTAATAGTTTAGTGGCGCTGATATTCACATCAATAAATCGGTTCTGATATGGGTCCAGCACAATTAATGCCTGTGACGTGTGTTCAAACACCAACGGGCGAATCGAATCTTCAGAAACGACCCAGTCAGAGATAAAGTCAGTTGTATTCATACTATGAATTTTCATAATTTAAGTTATGGAATTTCATAATACTACGAAAAATCGTAACTTCCCAGCAGTTCAATTTATCTCCACAAAAATATTTTTATAAAAATTAAATGTTATTTTTCAATTTGATAGAAATTAACCTCCGCTAAAAAGTATAACTTGGCACAGCTCTCGCATTAATACAGTCAGACTAGACTACATGTTGGTTCATTCCCAAATAACATTGAACTAGGAGGCGGCTATGCCAAACATTGATATCGAACAATATAAAGATGGCGATTTTCTCGTTGATTATGAAGAAAAAGTGTTTGAGGACGTCAAAGCCCAGCCGGGTGAAAAAGCATTGGTGACTTTCCATACCGTTGCATTTGAGGGATCAATTGGACTGCTCAATGTGTTACAGGCAAAGCGTTTATTGCGTAAAGGCTTTGAAACCAAAATCTTGCTTTATGGCCCAGGCGTGCAGTTGGGTGTACAACGCGGTTTTCCAACTTTAGGGGCAGAAGCTTTTCCGGGTCATCTGGCCGTCAATAATCAGTTGAAAGCCTTTATGGCAGAAGGTGGCGAAGTCTATGCCTGCCGTTTTGCGTTGCAAGCGATGTATGGTCAAACCGAAAAAGCGCTTATTCCAGGGATTCGTCCTATTAATCCATTAGATGTGATGGACTTAAAACTGCTGATGCGTCGTGACAATGCCTTAATCATTGATACTTGGACTGTCTGAGTAAACATAAACTATAAGGGGATAAGGTTATGAACAGAATCGTTAAAGCTGCCGCAGTGCAATGTAGTCCAGTGCTTTATAGTCAAGCCGCAACGGTAAAAAAAATCTGTGACATTATTTTAGAGCTTGGAAAACAAGGAGTGCAATTTGCTGTTTTTCCTGAAACCGTCGTGCCTTATTACCCTTATTTTTCCTTCGTACAACCGCCATTCGCCACGGGTAAAGAACATTTAAAGCTGTTGAATGAATCAGTGGTTGTACCTTCCGAAGCAACCTTAGCGATTGGGCAAGCCTGTCTTGAGGCCAGCATGGTAGTGTCGATTGGCATTAATGAACGTGCGGGCAGTACGATTTATAACGCCCAACTGTTATTTGATACCGATGGTTCAATCATTCAGCATCGACGCAAAATTACCCCAACTTACCATGAACGAATGGTGTGGGGGCAAGGTGATGGCAGTGGTTTACGTGCCATTAATTCTGCGGTGGGACGTATTGGTTCGCTGGCATGTTGGGAACATTACAACCCGTTGGCCCGTTTTTCTTTAATGGCAGATGGTGAGCAAATTCATGCTTCCATGTTTCCTGGTTCGTTGGTAGGACAAGTGTTTGCCGATCAAATCAACGCAACCATTCAACACCATGCTTTAGAGTCTGGCTGTTTTGTGGTCAATGCCACCGCATGGCTGCATCCCGAACAGCAACAGCAAATTATGCAGGATACCGGCTGTGATATCGGTCCAATTTCAGGCGGATGTTTTACCGCCATCGTTTCTCCCGAAGGCAAGTTCCTGGCTAAACCGATCACGCAAGGTGAAGGTTATTGCATTGCCGATCTGGATTTCAATCTGATTGATAAACGCAAACGCATGATGGATTCAATTGGACATTACAGTCGCCCTGAATTGCTCAGTTTATTGATTGATCGTCGTCCAACACATATATTACACGAACTGAAAGTTGAACCATCAGATCAAAGTTATCTCGAAAAGTTCTCAAAACTTAATGAAGAACATGCCGAAACCGTATTGATGTAAACCCAATCGATAGGGGGGTTAAAGATGTCAGCAATACAACTATTAACCGATTTGCAATGTAATGGTCTGAAATGGGAAGGCAAGTTTGGCTTGTCCCGTAAAGGTGGCGCAGGGCCAAGCGATCATAAAGCACTGAGCCTTGACGGACAGACCATGATGATTCCTGTGCTGAACCTTGCAGCACAAGACTCTCCCTATACCGCAAGGCCTGAACCGCACTCCGACAAGGTGATTGTCTTTAAAAACCGGATCCCTGTGGCGACCTTAACCGCACCTGCACGACCCCGTTTTTATGATTTAAAAACCGCCGAAGGCATTGCCTATGAACAAATTGCGACCTTACATAGCCATGATGTGTTGGCGACAACGGTGTTACAGCATTGTATTCGAATGAAGGACAAGGCAACTGCATGCCAATTTTGCTCGATTGATCAGTCGTTAAAAGAGGGTCGAACCTTGATCCGTAAGCGCCCGGATCAATTGGCGGAGGTCGCGAAAGCCGCCGTTGAACTGGATGGCGTCAAGCAAATGGTGATCACCACAGGTACGCCAAATACGGGAGATCGTGGGGCAAAAATTTTATACGACTCAGTTAAAGCGATTAAGGCGCAAGTCGATTTGCCGATACAGGTACAGTGCGAACCACCCGATGATTTTGCCTGGTTTCAACGTTTAAAAGATGCAGGAGCTGTGTCGATTGGGATGCACCTTGAGGCGGTGACCGAGCGTGTACGGCAGAAAATTATGCCGGGTAAAGCCGAAGTATCGTTGGAAAAATATTTTGCGGCATTTGAGGCAGCCGTTGCGGTGTTCGGTCGGGGGCAAGTCAGTACCTACATTTTGGCAGGTTTAGGCGACACCGAACAGGAAATCGTGGAGATGACCGCCAAACTGACTGAAATGGGGGTGTATCCATTTGTCGTGCCGTTTGTGCCGATTCAAGGTACGCCATTAGAGCATCATCCTAAACCTGATCACGCTTTTATGCAGTCGCTTTATCCGAAAATTGGACAGCAACTTAAACAGCAGGGTCTGAACTCGGAAAATACTCAAGCAGGCTGTGCCAAATGTGGCGCTTGCTCTTCGCTGAAAGCGTATGAATAAGGAGAATGTGATAT
Source organism: Photorhabdus thracensis (assembly GCF_001010285.1). Classification (GTDB taxonomy): domain Bacteria; phylum Pseudomonadota; class Gammaproteobacteria; order Enterobacterales; family Enterobacteriaceae; genus Photorhabdus; species Photorhabdus temperata. The sequence goes on from NZ_CP011104.1 coordinate 2,719,178, forward strand.
GGAACGTTCTCACGATCCTTGGCTGCTTGAGCCAAATAAAGAGCTGAAACCATTTATTAGCGATGACATTACCATCAAAATTGTGTCGGAAGATTGGGAGCGTCACCAATATTATCGTTTGCGTGAAGTAACCTTTCGCGATGAACAGAAAATCTTGCAAGAAGATCGTGACAAGCACGATGTTGAAGCATTAGGCATTGTTGCCATTGGAAAAATGTTTGGTGAGCATGACCGTGTAATTGGTGCAGTGCGAATTTTCCCTGATGGCGAACAGACGTGGTATGGCGGGCGTTTATGCGTAGAACCTTTATATCGACGTCACCATATCATTGGTAAAGCATTAATCAATACCGCGGTATCGACCGCCAAAAACCTAGGATGCCGTACCTTTTTAGCCACCGTGCAAAGTCAAAATGAACGCTATTTCCAAAGGTTATGTTGGGATAGTTTGTGTCAGCTGACCGTTGACAACATTCCACATGTGCTGATGCAGGCACAGATTGAAAACTATCCGTTACAGCATATCCCGATGCAAGCCTATATGCAGAAGGAGACGCGATGATGGCACTCAATCAACTACTTGAAATGTTAAAACATACACCCGCTATGCAGTCCAAGCAGACGATTGCTCAGACGGTTTCAGTCAATACACCTTGCCATGTGGATTCATTGGATAGCTTATATGCCTGTCCCGGAGATGATACGGCGGCACTGCCGCTAAATGGTCAATATGTATTGCACGCCTGTGAAGGAATGCTACCCAGTTTTGTGACCAATCATCCTTATTTTGCCGGATGGTCAGCGGTGATGGCGAATATCAGTGATATTGCCGCAATGGGTGGCCGGGCATTGTCCGTGGTGAATAGTTTTTGGCATACCAGTAGCGAACATGCCCGGTTGTTAATGCAAGGTATGCAGGATGCTTGTCGTGCTTATGATGTGCCATTGATCGGTGGACATACTAATCTTGGCGTCGTTTATCAGCCCACTTTATCCGTTGCGATTCAAGGCATAGCGCGAAAACTGCTCTCGGTGTTGCATGTCAAACCACAACAAAAAATTCTGATTGCGTTAAATCTGCGAGGGCAATTCCACGCCAATACCACTTATTGGAAATGCTTTGAGCGGGTGCCTGACCGCATTTTACAGTCACAAATTGCCTTGTTGCCGCAATTAGCAGAGGCAAATCTGGTTCATGCCGCCCGTGATATTAGCAATGCCGGCATTTTAGGCAGTTTGTTGATGCTGCTCGAAGCTACAGCATCGGGGGCGCATATCAACTTAGATGCCATTCCTAAACCTGATAATGTGGACTGGTTTAAATGGCTGCAAATTTTCCCCAGTTTTGGTTTTTTACTGACTGCCGATGCAAATGAATGTGAAAAAATTATCGGGCTGTTTCACCGTCAGGGCATTGCCTGCTCGGTGATTGGTGAAACCAATGTCAGTGGTGCGGTTGCCGTGCAGCAACAACAGCAATACGACATATTTTGGGATTTCAACAGCCAAATGTTTACCGGTTTTTGTTATGCCGATGTTTTAACAAAGTTACAGGCTCAATCCGTACAGATTGAAGCTAAAAGTCAGCAGGAGTCTATGTTATGCCCAGTGTGAATTTTACTGTGAAATGGCCTGATGGGGAGCTGATGCAATATTACTCACCCTCAACGGTGATTTATGAATATCTGTCCATTGGTCAGCGTTACCCAAGTACGCAGTTCTTGCATCAGGTTGAAAATGGCCTGAATGCCGCATCGGAAAGGGTACAGGTACGTCATGGCTTTGCCTGTAGTTCGGCCATGGACACTCTGGCAATGATCAAACGCCAAGCCAAATTCTTCAGGCTAAGTCCGGCAGATCAAATTGAAGTTATTGAAATGACTAATCAATGAGAGAGGTGTCCCATGTTAAATATCCAAAATCAAATGTTACAGCCACATTATGATGTGGTGATTATTGGTGGTGGTCAGGCGGGTTTATGTATCAGCCATTATTTGCAAAAAACAGGCATTGACCATGTGATATTAGAAAAAGAATCCGAGTTGACCCATAGCTGGCGCCGTAAACGTTGGGATAATTTTACCCTGGTGACACCGAACTGGCAGTGTCTATTGCCTGAACATCCTTATCAGGGAAAAGACCCTGACGGCTTTATGACAAAGCCTGAGATTGAGGCATATCTTGATGAGTTTATTGAAAAAACTAATCCTCCTGCCATTTTAAATATTCAGGTAGAACATGTGAAAAAAGTGGCGGCACATGAGTTTGTCATTAAAACCAATCACGGTACAACCACAGCCAAACAGCTTGTCGTTGCAGCAGGTGGATACCACACCCCGATTTATCCAAAACTCAGCGATGCCTTGCCTAAGCAGGTGAAAGTAATGCATTCGCAAGAGTATTTAAATGCAGATCAACTGCCCGAAGGAGCGGTGTTGGTGGTTGGGTCAGGGCAGTCTGGCGCACAGATTGCCGAAGATTTACATCTGGCAGGCAAAAAAGTCTATTTATCGACAGGCAATGCACCACGTTGCGCCCGATTCTATCGCGGTAAAGATGTGGTGAAGTGGTTGTTTGATATGGGTTATTACGAAACTACTGTCAACAATCATCGTTATAGTGAAGAAGTACGTAACAGCACCAACCACTATGTCACCGGCCGTGATGGTGGCCGTGATATTGACCTGCGCAAATTTGCCTTAGAAGGTATGCAACTGTTCGGATATTTTGATGACTTTAAAGAGGGCCAATTCTGGTTTAAACCCAATTTATCAGAAAACCTGGACAGTGCCGATGCCACTTATAATCGTATTAACGCCTCGATTGATGAGTATTTAGCGAAAAACAATATTGCAACCGATGAACCTGCCTCGGTGTATCAACCTGTTTGGCAGCCTGAACAGGAAATCACCCATATTGACTTAGCAAAAGAAAATATTACTTCCGTGATTTGGTGTATTGGTTTCAGACCAGATTATTCATGGCTTGATTTAGATATTTTTCAAATCAATGGTTATCCAAAACATGACCGTGGCATTACCATCGATCCGAATGTCACGTTTATTGGTTTGCCATGGTTATATACATGGGGTTCCGGGCGTTTTATGGGGATTGATCAGGATGCCGCCTATGTGGTGCAGCATATTGAGCAACAAATAAGTCAGCAAAATATAGATATATTACCTACTTTGATTAAAGGTGCTAAATCTGAAATTAAAGGTAAAAGAATATCACATTCAGGGGAGTCCATATAAAGGCATAACGACAGGTCATTAGCATCTCTCTATTATTTAACGTTGATAATATCGTTCATTTCAACAATTGATGACATGACATAATCATTATAAGAATAATAATTTCCAAAAAACATATCAAAAGTGTTTTATATTTATTCACTGATATTTATCCGAGAATTAACCAATGTAAAAATCATATCTAATGTATCACTAATGTATTAGTATATAATAAGAGAAAAACTTTCAGTAATTATTAAATTCATACTAAATAATATACCTCTTCGATAAATAAAATACGTTGGCCTTTAGCTAAGGATAAAAAACATGAAAAATGACACTTTATATGACCCTATTGCACATCTTTACGAGAGCTTTTCAGATGCTGCTGCCCATATCAAAGTAGAAATCAGAACTATCTTCGATCTGGCAGGAGATATACACGGGAAATCAGTGTTAGATTTAGCCTGTGGATATGGTCTTTTTAGTCGAGAATACAAAAATCGTGGTGCGTCAAAAGTCATTGGAGTCGATATATCAGATAACATGATAGCAATTGCGAAAAGCAAATCACAACAATACGGTGACGATATCGAATTTCACGTAAGAGATGTCTGTAAGATGGAGTCATTTGGCAAATTTGACATAGTCAATACAGCCTGGTTATTCTGCCATGCAGAATCTATTGAAGACCTTGAAACTATGTTCCGTGTCATTGCCGCTCATCTCAAGCCTTCCGGTAAACTCATTGCGTATACCGTTGAACCTGATTATCGATTAGAAAAAGGGAATTATGAAAATTATTGTATAAAAATTCTAAGTGAAGAACTCGTGAAAGACACAACCCTCATGAGAGCTGAATTTCTTACCACACCACCCAGCCCTTTCACTATGTATCATTGGAGTCGTGAACAATATCAAACAGCGATCCAAAAGGCGGGGTTCAAACAATTTAGATGGCAAAAACCAATGCTGTTAAAAAGCGATATTGATAATCATCCCCTAGGTTTTTGGGATGATTATCAACGAAATTGCCTTGATACAGCGCTTGTTTGTCAGTTTTAACAAGATAACCCCCGAGATCCGCAGTCTTTCCTACACAAATCCCCCGATAAAAATCGAGGGATTTTTTTAAATTTCCTTCGTGCCGCTTTTCCCAGCGCACTATAAAGCCCCCAAATGGAGGCCCCATCGGTTACTCGTTCAAAGAGTTGAGTGTAAGTGTGCCGTTACCCAGCTCGATGGGGCGTGGTTTATCCGCATCCAGTTCATCGCGTTTGATCACCAACCGCCAGTGATTATGGGCCGCATCCGGTGTATGGAACAGCCCCACTACCGCCACAAACCGCGCGGCTTTCTCCATCGGCATATCCAGTGCCACACTCCCTTGCGGCGCCACCCTGATATCCCGCTGTGCCAGCCAGTCCGCTTTAAGCGCCTCACTATCTCCTTTTAACAGTTCCGCATAACTGGCTTGCTCAAAGGCTTTATTGTCCTTGAGTTGATAAACACGCACCACCGTACTCAGTGGAATTTGTGCACTATTGGTGTTAAGCGCACTGCGGGCATTGAAATCCAGATGCAGTGTCTTCACCTGCTTATAGAAAAGGGATTCAGTCACGGCGGCAGTACTGTCGGATAGCGTCTGCGTCAGACCACACCCGGTTAACCCCGCAGCCACTAGCCATACCATACCGCCCATGATGACTGATTTAAAATTGATAACCGCCATTTTCGGCCTTCCTATACTGATAACCAGGCAATAGCCCCTGATAGCATCCCAGATTAATCGTGACCATCCCTGAAATAATCTGTGCTCCCGGCTTCAAACCGAGTACCCCGGTACGACCTAATCGGACACGCTGCTTCCCCAATTGCGCCGGCGGTAATATCCGTTTAGGCAAAGTGAGCTGTAACCGCACACTGCAACGCCAACCCAGATAAACACGCAGCAACGCCAGTAGATCGGTATGCAATTCCCCTTGCGGCAACCAACCCTGAGCTTCATCAGTATCTTCAGTATAAAGATGAAGCCTCATTTGGCTGCTAATATCTGTCCCCACTTTACCCAACACCGGACGCTGAGAAAGCGTTACTGAATGATGTCGGCTCAACCGGGTCGGTCGGGTTAGCCATACCAGCTTACGATCATGTGGAATGATCCGTGCCTGCGTCAGGGGGGCCAACAATTCCACCAAATCAATCACCCCTTCGGCTGTCCGGGTTGGCAACCGCATCGTGCCAATCAGGGCCAGAAAGCGGGAAACGGGTGTGGCGATATGCTGCTGACTGCCCGGTATGCCCAGGCCAATCAGCCCAAGCAGATATTGTGATGTCTTGTCTCTCCCCCCTGGCTGATAAGTCGCCGGATAAGAGTATTTACGCCAGATACGGTAATACTGGGTCATCATCCGATGGTTAAAAATATCCAAAAAATCTATCACGCTCTCATAGCCTTCACGCTGCTGAGCGATATCATTCAGATAAGCCGTCGGCAACGGTGAATCCACACCGTACAGGCCGAGAAACGTGGTACGCACGGTCGGTGGCTGCTCCGGCTGCGCCTCATCCCATTCCACATGTCTCAATTCACTGGCGGGAAATTCCATCCCCGGATAGGGCCGAAAACGGATGGGATCATCAGCAGGCGAAATCGTACTGCCCAAAGGCGGACGCTCATCCCGCCGGCTTTCCAGCAACTGACAGAAGCGATAGAAGTTAAAACCGTAAATATTCGGCGCCAGCCGCTGCACTAGCCGGGAATACGCTGATTGTGATTTTCTTTCCATCGTAAACATTTCTCTGAAGGTTGAAGAAGTAGAGTCAACTGGGTAAACAGATGAATATCGGCATACAGCGCAAAGAAACGGTTAAGCATTTCACCAAATAGAAAAATATCGCCATCGCCGGTGAAGCCGTTACTGTTAAGAGTGATTTCAATATCAACCCCCCGCAACAGAAAGCCCTTTTCAAAACGCTGAATCAAGGTATGTTTAACCCCGATAATGGCATCCAGACGGCGGTAATTCATCTCATCATCTGTCCAGTTATACAGCCCCAACGTCCCACGCAATATTTCCGGATTATCCATCATGCTCAGAAAGTTGGAACCGAGATGGCTCAATATTCGCCAGTGGAAACGATCATTCGCCGGGGGGTAACAGGGCAGCGTCGGTGAACACAAGTTTTTCACCGACAATTTGCCCCCGGAAGCTTGTAATGTCTGTTCAAATTGCGCATTACGCAGTGCCTCACGGGGCAACTGACCATTGGTGCCTGTGATACGCAACGACAACATTTCATCATCAATATCCGGATCATTTTCAAACGATTCACCGCCAAGGATCAGCCAGGTATCATGCAAACCGGAAGGGCCGGGAGAGACTCGGGTGTGGTAGTAACGCTCCGGTGCGGTCTGGCGCATGATGCCGCCCCGATGGCGGAAACTGCTAAACGGCACAAAATGTTGCTCCTCACCCCGTCTGAAAGAGAACACCTCATCCACCGAGTAAATTTCAGTATGACCGTCCTGAATGCGCATCGGGCGCAACAAATACTCATTTTGCATCGGTGAAATGTGCATCGGATCCGCTTCAACACTAAACAAGTTGATCACCGGGACACAATGCAAACGGATATTTTCCGCCGCAAACGTCAACTGATACGGCCACAGTTCACTCAGTACGATGTCCAGTTCAAACCACGGCGTACCATCAGGGATGTTCAGCGTGTCCAGGCCGTTGAGGGCCACAAACATAAACTTTTCACGGAAAGTAAAATATTCCAGCAACAGTTGATAACCACTGAACGCACTTCCCCCTTTCGGCCACAGGACATCATCACTATCAAAACCCATGGGTGAAAAATAACCCTCAAAACGGCAACGCGCCATCTCCGGTAGACGCAGATAAATGTGCTGGGTTTGTCGGGTCAACGCCAAATGCAAAGCAGAACTCACCGGACTATCCGCCTTGAGATACAGGGGCAGTCGCGCCAAATCGACTTTATCCCACTCCGCCAACCGACCACAGTCGAAGCGCAGACGGATCACTGAACGCCCATCAGCTTCATTTTGCACCGTGGCGGCAGTGATATGTAACGGCGTAATACGCATATCACGGGTGGTACGGTAATAGCAGCGGGTCCGACCAGCCCCTACGGGCTGGGATACCACCTCAAACCCTTTGGGCATATTTTCACTTCTCTGGAGACTCTGATAATCAGGGGCCAGCTCAACAATGGAAAGAGAAGGGATCGTCCGCATATAATGCGGCCATAGCAGGCTAACCAACCCTTCCGTCAATTCCGGCAGATCATCGTCAAGCTTCTGACGCATCCGCCCCATCAGAAAAGCAAAGCCTTCAAGTAACCGCTCGACATAAGGATCGCAATCCCGCCCGTCGTCCAGATTCAGCATCGCCGCCCGATCCGGGTGTGCCTGTGCAAACTCTTTACCTGCCTCACGCAGATAGTGCATTTCCGCCTCGTAATAGCGGAGAATAGGATCATCCATATTATGACTCTCATGGTTGTGACAAAAATACCGTTGCCGGTTCAGAATAAATACGTCGTAAAGGGACAAAACAGTTCATTAAGGTCATTATTGCCACCGGTTTTATTCTCCCTTGACGCTGAATATCTCCGCCGGCAACTGGAACCCTTTCAGTTTCAGCAATGCCATCGGCCCCGTATCCTGTTCAGTACGTAAAACCCAGCTCAGAGGCACCCCCTCCGGTGTGGTAAACGTCAGACGGTAACGGCTTTTCTCCAGCGCTTTCACTTGCGCCTGCTCCAGCCAGCGGATTAACCCCCAGTCGCCAGGATAGTCGCCAAACAGCCTCGCCCCGGTGTTCACCCCCGTCCACGTCAGCACCACACCGGGGTTATCTCTGTCACCCGGCCAGCGTAAACGTTGCCAGCTTTCCATTTGGTTAAAATAACGCAGCGTCTGGCCGTCTATCGTCAGGTCGGTTTCCGCCACATCCCGCTCCGGTTTCGCCCGCAGTTCAAACCGCAGCCCCTGACCGCCATTCGCAAACACCCCATCCGATAACTGGCTCAGTTGATTAATCGCCGTCAGAAATGCCGGATTAAAATGCAATCCCTGGCTGTCTGCGTTATCCGCCACCCAACGTTTCCCTTCTTTATGCAACAGGCCCGCTAACTGACGATGCAAAAACTGCTCTATCCGCCCGGAATCCGCCTGAATAAACTGCCCCAGCATCGGCAGGGAAGCCTCATCCTCAGCCGCCGCAAACGGGTAACGCCCACTAAAAGCGGCTCGCCAGTCCGACACCACCGCATCCTGCCACTGCGCATTAAGACTCGCCTGCGCCGGTTGCAGCACTGTCTGCCACGCCTGCGTTAACGGCTGCGCAAACACCGTCTGACCAAAACCGCTCCACTCCGCACCGAGACTGGCGGCCATCAAACTGCCATATTCCTGGGTATCGGTCAGGTCAACACTTTTGCCCTGAAATACCGTCTGCGCCAGCGCCTGCATCTTTTCCTGCGGGTCATCGGTATTGGCAATTTGTTGCAATTTGAGACGCACACGGGTCACTCGCGTCAGGAAGGTTTGCAGGCTGAGGGCGCTGTCCGTCGTCATCATTCCTTGCGAGCGGCTTTTCCCCATCAACGCCAGCAACGGGCCAAAGGTCTTGTCCATCGGCCCCGGTGGACCGCCCTGCGGCTCAATCTCCAGAGCATTATTTTTCCGGAACAGGTTTTGCGCTGATTTAACTAACGAATCCGATAAGGCCGGGTCCTGCTGCCCGGTTTCGCCCTGATAAGCTAATGTGTTCATCAGCGCAATCAGCGGGGACTGGCGCACATCAGCCATCAGGGTTAACTGGTCGATGGTGTCGGAAAGCGTATGCGCTTTATGCCAACGCAAACTGTTGAGGAAGTTCAGCCAGGCGCCCGAAAAATCCGTGAAGTAACGTTCCGTCAGACGTGCCTTTAAGGCCGCCGGTGAAACCCTATCCGATACCGGCTGATGCCCGTCGCTTAAAACCCAGTCAATGTCTTCCCGCCGGGAAGCCGCCACCGCGTCTATCGCTTTCCGGACCTGCCCTTCCCAGGCCTGACGGGTAAACATCCCCGGCACGACACCGGTTGCAGTAAATAACTGCCCGGCATCCGTCTCTCCGGTCATCTGTTCCAGCCGCAAATCACCGTAACTGTGGGCGACCTGCTGCAACACTTTCTGGTAGAGCGTCGCGTCGGCATTGCGCTGCCCCAGCTGATTCAGCAGTATCTGACGCACCTCGCTGACCAGTGGCCTATCCACCGGGATTTTCCACTCCGGGTGTTGCGGCAAATTCCGGGCATAAAACGCCAGCAGTGACGCCCCGGTGTTTTGCCATAAGCCATCGGTAACCCCTTCACGGTGCGGCCACTCCGCCATCAGTATCCGGCTCATAAAATCCGCATCGGCTTTTTCCGGCTGGGCCATCATCAGATAGGCTTTTAATTGATGGTATGCCCGTTGACTCAACTTACGGCGCTGTGGGCTGTCAGACGGCAAATTGACCCAGGCAACCAAACGCTGGTGCAAACGCCGGGCGGCCTCGTCACGCATAAGCCGCGTATTATTGCGCTGATAAACCGGCCACAGGGCCCTAAGCTGCGCCGCGTTCTGATTCAGACCGAAGCGGCTGTACCAGGGAACGCCCTCTTCTGTACGGTACAGTAACCGGTCAATCTCCCGTTGCAGGGCATGTTGACTCAGCAGATGGGTCGATAACGGGCGGTGCATATCACTGGCCTGACTGACCCGCTCACGGCTCAGGGTTATCTGGTGGCGGTTAGCGAAAAATGACGTCACACTGCCCACCCCCCACAGGACCGTCAACACAATCAAGCCCCATTGGGCGCTTTTTTCCCACGGGAAACCGACAACTTGCCCCCGGACGCGACGGACATCTTCCCGTATCCCATCCCAACTGGCATCAGCCCACCAGCCATGCTCCGTCATCCCCGGCGGCACCGCCAGCGGTAAACTGAACATCACCCCCGCCAGCCATATCGGTTGCCGGGTTAACAGCGGACTCAGATGACGAACCCAGAGCTCCACTCCGCCCGTCAACATGTGCTGCGCCAGTCGCAACAAGAAATCATGCCGGTTCTCCGCTAACGCCTGCCCAATTCCTCGAGCGGTCAGTTGCGGCGGCAACTGATTCAGGCACTGCTCAAGCACCTGCGGCGTACATTCTTCGGGCAATAAACACCCAATCGTCTGCGTCGGGCGGTCACGCTGCTCCCAGTTGCTGTGCCGCACATTCCACACATACACCGGCGCCTGCCAGCCAAGCTGCCGGCCCTGCTTCTGCAACATCCGCAATGCGGTCTCCATCTGAGGCCGCTGGCTGAGTTGCGCCTCCGTCATCACCCACACCACGCCATCCAACGGACGACGGCGGCGCAACTTACGCAGAGCTTTCAACTGCACACCATCGGGTTCGGCCTGCGGGCTTCCGCCCCACAGCAAAACGGTGTCATGGCCTTCCAGCCAGTGTTGAGTCGTTAATCCCGGTGCAATCGCCTCTGCCTGTTCCGGTTCGCCCATCACCAGCAATATGCGCACTTTGCGACGCCAGAAACGGCCATAACACTGGTTAAGATGAAAATTGATAACCTCAACATACTCATCTTCAGAGGAATGAATTTTTAAACGCTTTTCCTTGGCTGGATACAGCCCTTCTTGTTCGATTGTCCTTCTAATATATTCCTGTCGATAGATTCCGGCGATTATCGGTGCAAGATGAAGTACACCCAAGATCAAAACAGCCAATCCCCAGGCAAACGTTTTTTTATAATTTTCATCCAATCCGACTTTTTCACCATAAAACCAGATACAAAATGCCAGTACAGAAGCAATGACGATAAATAGCAATGCATTACCGGCTCTGGTCCATTTATTACCGATTATTTCCATTGCTCCTCCAATGTCTGAACGGTATTTATCACCCAGTTACATTCATTTTTTGACAAAACTAAATAACTTCCTGAATTATATTGAGATAGATCAATAGCCAATCCAGTCGTCAACCAATAAGCGCCGGGACCGGGTACACCTATAAACCTTTCGATATTCTCAATATGTTCCAGCTTTAATGCTGCATTCTGTTTTTGGATCACAGACATTATTTGTGAGAAATATGAATGCATACTGCCATTATCCCCTATCATGTCTGTCGCCATTTTGGCGGGTAATTGGGTACTGATAAAGATTTGGAATTCTTGTTCAAAATCTTCTGAATAAATTTCCATAGGCCGGTATATTCTGGCTTTCTCAGCCAGATTAAATTTTTTCGTCAAATCATCTGTTGCGATAAGAAATACAGCTAGACCTTCTGAAAACTGTTCATTGCTTTCAATTTGCATCAATATCAATAATTGCACTTCACTGGTGGTTTCTTTTAACCAATTATCAATATGCATTGCAGACAAATGAGGCGATATATTTAACTGAGATAACGGCTTACCAGAAGGAAAAACCGACTGCCAGCTTTCCTTCAGCACACTCTCTAATTTTTCATATTCCTGCTCAACACAATTAGTGATAACGGTTGCACAGATTAACTTATCCGGCAGTATATCCGAAATAGTTTTTTCCACACTATGCAATAATATCTGCATTGAGTCACGCCATTTATCTTCTGACCATGAAAAATAATCTATGACTTTTCGCTTGCCATATTGAACTTCAATTTTCGATTCTTCCTGTACTATGGTGGCAGCGGTAATATTCTCCGGCAAAAATACGCAACTGTATAACACTGACATATATCGGCCCGCCCAAGATTGCCATTCTTTCTCAACATGTTGGCCCTCTTTATGCCAAAGACGATACATCTCCAGCCAGTAACCAAAGAGATATAAACGCAGCCCAAATGCGGTAAGCCATATCAAGCCGACAACGCCAAAGATCATCCACCACAGGGACTGCCTGATAAATTCAGACCATAGCAGATAGCCGGCAATACAGATGCCAACAATAGCAATCAATGAAACCAGCCAACGCCATAATACGGGAGGGACAGGCTCTTGTTGCATGGTTATAACAGGTTTATTCCAACCCATATTTACCTCATTGAAACATGTAGTACACTTGAGATAACCTGACAAACACATAAAGGGGTAGAAAGATATTTAATTACACTGAATAAAATATCATTCACCCTAAGTTTCTCGATTTTATCGTGCAGAAATGAGTCTCATTATCCCAAGATAATATTAATCACACTCAGGCGAATGAAGACATTAATAAAACCACAAAAGAAAATAATCTTTATTTCATGGAGTTATCCATTACCAACACATCATTAATTTCGCATTTTAAAGTTATCCACAACATTGCAGAACCTGTATTATTGATTCAAACTGGGATTCAGCAGGTTTATTAATTTACTGCCGTCATCGGGCTGAACAGAAATCTCCTTATATCGCCAATGACCTGAATGCTTCTCAGCATCAACATACACTGTAGCGCCGGAGCGATTTCCTTTAATGGGTATTTCCAATGCCGCTTCGCTATTACTGATACTACCAGAAACAAACCAGCCCACCTCAATAGGCTGCCCTAATATATTCTTTACCACAGAACTGGATTGCGCCAATGATAACGCTTTTTCATAAGGCTCCGAGGATTTCATTGAATGAATGATTATAGCGAATACACCGCCGATGATAATAGGCATCATGCAAAGAATAACCCATTTCCATTTTCCTGCCAACCAACGGTGTTTTCCAACAAGAGAAGGCGTACCCGTCATGGATTCATTATCAGTCAGAGACCACTCTTTTTTTATCTTCATATCTTTAATACCTTATCTATTATGGCAGAATGCCATGTTAAAAACATTTTTTGATGATAAATGCTAACTTATTACTAAGATTCGAATATAAGTACAAATATCATTGTTCAGATAAATGATTGCTATTTTCTATAACTACGCAGACCGTTTAGTACCTAAATTTACCGTCTGCCAACCATGTTGTTCAACCACAACTTGTGGACAGCTACTTAATAACGCCGCATTCACCGGTTTCAATGGTTCATTGGCATTTGCCTGAACAATAGGTAGTGAACGATAAATTTTCCGTAAATTCTCAGCATAATGGCTCGATTGGATCGTAACCTTAGCGGCAAAAGGAATAAAATTATCACTGCGCCCATAATTTACCGACGTTTCACCTTTGCTTAAAAAGGCAATAACTTTCGCTTCATTGATCTGCCAATTCTTTTCCCCATCAGCCGTCGGAATTATTTCCACATGTTGCATCACATTTTCATAATCACGCTTTGACTGTATCCATTTTAACGCCGCCAACACTGCTCGCTTACGCTCATTGAGTACAGAACCTTCCCCACACTTCTGCTCGTCATGATTCACCGGGTTTACCACTTCCCGCCAGAGGTTAGAATCAATCAGAACGGCAATTACCTCCCCTTTAGTTTCTAATGGCATAGACTTCAACATATCGCCTTGGCTGGCATTGATTTTTTCCATCAGTTCCACCCGCGCTTCTTTATTGCTGCGAATGCTTATTAAGTCTGGTGTTAACTTTTTAACTTCTGGACGATTAATGACACAGCGAAAACCATAGCCAGGAAGGTAATGACCGCCATTTTTAAAAACGTCAGAAGATGTATTGCCCCTTGTCACTGTTGTGCTAAGAGATTCATCTTTGCCAGCTATGCCCCTCATTACCTTTTTATCACCATGCTCAGGCCCTTGGGGATTACGCTCTGGTGAATTCTGATAATAGTCAGCAGCATACCAGTCATTAACCCAATCCTGACCATTCCCCATCATGTCATACAACCCCAGAGGATTCGGCGGATAAGAACCTACCGGGCTAAAACCATCTGTAAAATTCTTGCCCAATTCAAGACGGTTATTATTGTTCGCAAAGATAAATAACTGACCACGACTACGCGCTGCATACTCCCATTGCGCTTCTGTCGGTAAATCCACCGGCTCACCACTGACTTTACCCAACCACTGGCAATAATCCTTAGCCTCTTGCCATTCCACCGAAGCAGGATAGTTATCTCCCGTAATCCGGGCAAAATACTCGCCAGAGTTGCCTTTCAAACTGTTATACGCTTCTGATTTCGGCTTCCCCAAAATTGCCCGATAGCGGTTAAGCTGGCCCCATGTCACTTTGTATTTAGCGATGCTAAAACTGTCCAGAGTCACCTTATGCTCTGGTTTGTTATCCTGATCCGGGGTGAGGGGAATGTGTTTACCCATCTGCGGGCCAAAATCGCCCATCATAAAGCTACCCCCTTCCACAGGTACCATTTCCGCCAATGCTTCTTTCACCAGTGTCTGCGGTTCTGGCTGAATTTTCTTTTCACCTTTACAACCCACCAGTGTCAGCAATGCCAGCCCAGCTATTATGGGATAACACATCGTTCGTTTTATCATTTCAATATTTCCTCGTTGTTGTGGGAATTTTTTAAATCTAAATTAGCGTTTTTGGCTTTAAGAAAATTGACTACGCAGCGAAAGCCGTATCCCGGTGGGTAATGTTTTTCAAAGTAATTTAAAGCTACTTTGCCACGATTAATAACATGATTCCCCCATATATCAGCTCCCATTTGGCCTCTGATTACTTTTTTTTCTCCTTTTTCAGGGCCTTGTGGATTATGTTCTGGCGAGTGCTGATAGTAATCAGCAGCATACCAATCATTAACCCAATCTGTGCCATTACCCATCATGTCATACAATCCTAACGGATTAGGTAAATATGAGCCGACCGGACGAAAATCATCGGTAAAATTTTTCCCTGGTTCATACACATTGTTACTGTTGGCAAAAATAAATAATTGACCACGACTACGAGCCGCATATTCCCATTGTGCTTCTGTTGGCAAATCTACGATCTCTCCACTCATTTTACCCAACCACTGGCAGTAATCTTTAGCCTCCTGCCAACTCACTGAAGCCGGATAGTTATCTCCAGTACTACGGTCCAGAAATTCATAGTCAGGATCTGAAGACTTTAAGTTTTTATAAATTGCCGTTTTCGGTAACCCCAGAATAGCCCGATAACGATTAAACTGCCCCCAAGTCACCTTATATTTTGCGATTTTAAAACTGTCCAACGTCACCTTATGTTCCGGCTTGTTATCCATATCAAAACTATAAGGCAAGTGCTCTCCTACCCGACGGCCAAAATCCCCCATCATAAAACTGCTACCTTCCACTGGTACCATTTCCGCCAATGCTTCTTTCACCAAAGCCTGCGGTTCTGCCTGAACTTTATTTTTATCTTTACAGCCCGACAGTGTTAGTAATACCAAGCCTGCTACTAAGGGATAACAGAATATGCTTTTCACGATTTTGCTACCCCCTGTTTATTGAGGGTGTCGCAAAAGGTCATGTTATCCATTAAAATCTGCGCTCTTCCTTTAGGCGCAGCTCTTTTATGACCTTATTCATTCGAAAACGGGAACCGTCTGCTTACACCAAACGTCAGTTTGTCAAAGCTCAGCACTTACCTGTATTGGATGGCTCCCTTTCCCTTTCTGATTATCTCAGGCAAATGGGGGAGCGTTGCGCATTTATTGTTGCTGACATTCTTGATGAGCAAGATTGGGGCCCCTTTGAACGCCATTATGCTTCGACAGGGAGAGCCCCTTATTCTCCACGCTCCATGATGGGGATCCTGCTTTATGGGATCATGAAAGGACACTGCTCGCTCAGAGAACTTGAACGACTTGCGCGTTTAGATTTAGGCTGTATTTTTGTCAGCCAGGGAATTACGCCCGATCATGCCAGTCTTGGGCGTTTTATTTATCAGCACCAATCCGTCCTGACGGGACCGTTTTTTAAGGCACTGACCTTATCCATTTTGCACCGCAGTCGTTCGGACGGCTCGTGCCTGGCCGGTGACGGGACAGTGATAGAGGCGGCCTGTTCTCATTACCACCTTTTAACTCAGGAAGCGATTTCACGTGAAAAAAATACTCTCACGGCTACCCCTGCCACAGCGCAGACAGAAAAACGCATAAAGCAATTGGAACAGGGAGCCAACGTATTACGGCGCCGACAAGAAAATCGCGAAAAAAAAGGGAAGGATGCCAGCCAACTGCGTATCAATCCAACAGAACCCGACGCCGTCGTCCAGAAACTCAAGCGGGGAAGGGGATTTTCAACTTCCTATAAACCGTCTGTTTTAGTCAACAACAGACGTATTATCGTCGCTCAAACGGTCGACCCCTCCAGTGAAACCCAAGTGATGGCCGCGTTATTGGCGCAGAATCTCACTATCTCGGGAGGTCACCCGGAAAAGCTGTTATTGGATGCCGGTTATTTCCATGACGATGTGATTGCTGAGGCGAAGAAACATCAGATCTGGCTGTTTTGTACAGAAAATTCAGACCGACAGCGTGCCCGAAAAATCTATCCTAAATCCTTATTTACTTATGATGCTGAGCAAGATTGCTATATTTGTCCTGCTCATCACCAATTGTCCCTGCAAAGTACAGTGAAAGCCACTGAAAAAACGCGGACCTATCGGGTTTATCGCGCTGACAATTGTGCCGGATGCCCGCAGAAAGCGGGCTGCACAAAGGCTAAAGGAGGAAGAAAAATAAAACGTTATCCGGAAGATGAAGAGCGGGAGACACTTCGTTTGCATATGGCCCGACCGGAGTCAAAACAGATATTGAGTCAACGGAAGAGCCTGGTAGAACCGGTATTTTCGGCATTACGGGGAATTCAGAGACTGGAACGCTTTCGGCGTAAGGGATTGTCAGAGGGCGTTCAGAATTCTGTGTCACGTTAATTGAGCGGTTATAACGTTATCACATTATCCAAACGCCCTTCAAAGTAAATATAGAGTTGCGACAGCGTTAGATTCCAGCTCTGTATTGGCATTGTCCATTTTTCCTGTGCATTGAGAAGCCCCAGATAAAGCAGTTTCATCAGACTGTTTTCATTCGGGAACGCCCCTTTAGTTTTTGTCAGTTTCCTGAACTGACGGTGGACTGACTCGATGGCATTGGTTGTGTAAATGACCTTGCGGATGCCCGCCGGATAGCGGAAATAACCCGACAGGTTACCCCACTTACGACGCCAGCTCTGGATGACTACCGGATACTGTTGACTCCATTTCGCATCCAGTTCGTCCAGCGCGCTTTCTGCTGCGTCTTTTGAGACCGCACGATACACGGGTTTCAGATCAGCCATGAAGGCTTTGTGGTGCTTTGAAGCCACGTATTTGATGGAGTTACGGATCTGGTGAATGACGCACAGCTGCACCTCCGTTTGCGGGTATATGCTGTTGATCGCTTCCGGGAAACCCGTCAGGCCATCAACGCAGGCGATGAGAATATCTTTCAGTCCACGGTTTTGCAGGTCTGTCAGCACGGATAGCCAGAAGTTTGCGCCTTCGTTTTCAGACAGATACAACCCAAGGATTTCCTTTTTTCCCTCAAGATTGAGCGCCAGTACGGTATAGACAGCCTTACTCACGTAACGACCCTCCTCACGGATTTTGTAATGGATGGCGTCCAGCCAGATAAAGGGATAAATGGCTTCCAGCGGGCGCTGCTGCCACTGTTTTAACTCGGGAATGACCTTGTCTGTCACAGCGCTGATGGTGGCACTAGAGACGCTGAAGGCGTACAGGTCTTCAATTTCCCGGCTGATATCGGTGTAGCTCATCCCGAGGGCAAACAGGCGGATAATCTTCCGCTCTATCTCGTCTGATAACGTGGTCTGGTGCTTCTTAACCAGTTGGGGCTCAAAAGTCCCATTACGATCCCGTGGTGTAGCCAGTTCAAAGTTACCGGTCGGGGCTTTGATGGTCTTTTTGGTGGAACCATTCTTCCGGTTGGCCTCAAGGTCATTAGCCAGATAGGAGTCAAGTTCGGCAACCAGAGCGGCTTCAGTAAGTTGCTTAATCAATGGGGTCAGGATGCCATTCTTACCGGTCAGTGCCTGACCCTCCTGAAGCGCTTTCAGGGCTTTGTCGAAATCGAAAGATTGAGTCATTTATCATTCCTTTTTGAGATATATTACTGGAATGACACAGAATTTCTAACACTCCCGATTGTCAGCGGTAAAGCTGGAGTTTTCCCTGCATGCAATGGCCTATAACTTATCAAGAGCGGTGGCTCTGATATTAGGGATTATTTTTAGCCTGTTATCCATACAAATAACAGGCTGCCCAAAGTCAGTGATTGAATTTAACTTGATGCTTGAAAAAGTGACCTCAACCCTTTTGCGACACCCTCTATTAAGCGGGTTCACTGTCGGCTTTTCTCCGTCATGTGAGTCTTTTAAATCTAAAGTTGGATTCTTGGTTTCAGAGTAGTTAACTACACAACGAAAACCGTAGCCCAGTGGAACAAGTTTTCCATTTTCAAACCAATCCTTATCCCGTGTAATAGTGGTACTGAATACTCCATCCCCCCCACTCATTCCCCGCATCACCTTTTTATTTCCATGTTCAGGGCCTTGCGGATTATGCTCTGGAGAATGTTGGTAATAATCAGCTGAATACCAATCATTAACCCAATCGGTACCATTACCCATCATGTCGTACAATCCCAAGGGATTAGGTGGATAAGAACCAACCGGACTAATTCTAGAAGCAAAATTCTCTTTATAACCATACTCGTTATTATTACTGGCAAAGATAAACAACTGTCCGCGGC
Organism: Photorhabdus thracensis; assembly: GCF_001010285.1. GTDB lineage: Bacteria > Pseudomonadota > Gammaproteobacteria > Enterobacterales > Enterobacteriaceae > Photorhabdus > Photorhabdus temperata. The sequence continues at coordinate 2,738,093 of NZ_CP011104.1, forward strand.
TACGGGCTGCATACTCCCATTGCGCTTCTGTTGGTAAATCCACTTTCTTACCACTCATTTTTCCCAACCATTGGCAATAATCCTTGGCCTCCTGCCAATACACCGAAGCAGGATAATTATCTCCAGTACTTCGGTTGAGATATTCGTAGTCAGGATCTGAAGATTTCAAGTCATTATAGGATGCCGTTTTCGGTAATCCTAGAATCGCCCGATAACGGTTAAACTGCCCCCAAGTCACCTTATATTTTGCGATTTTAAAACTATCCAGCGTTACCTTATGTTCCGGCTTATTATCCATATCCAAGCTATAGGGCAAATGTTCTGCTACCCGGCGACCAAAATCCCCCATCATAAAACTGCCACCTTCCACTGGCACCATTTCCGCCAGTACTTCTTTTACCAAAGACTGTTGTTCTGCCTGAACTTTATTTGTATCTTTACAACCCGCCAGTGTTAGTAATACCAAGCCAACTACTAAGGGATAACAGAGTATGCTTTTCATCATTTAAATATTCCTCACATAACCGTGCTGCTCAATAACCACCTGTGTAATACTTTTAAACAACTCTGTGTTTACCGGTTTCAGCGGTTCATTTAAGTTTTTCGCCGCTTCCGCACTAGCAGGCAGCCAGTCATAAATATCTTTTAAATTTTTTGCATAATGGCTAGGTTCAATAATAACTTTGGCAGCAAAGGGAACAAACTTATCACTACTCCCATAGACTCGTGGAGCTTCACCTCGGCCCAAAAAGGCAACCACTTTCGCCTCTCCCGCCTTCCAGTCATTTATTGCTACATCGGGATCTTTCCCTCCTTCACCCGGTACTTTATGCAAATTCTGCATGACATTTTCGTAGTCGCGTTTTGACTGCACCCATTTTAATACCGCCAATATTGCCCGTTTACGGGCACTGAATACCGTCATGAATTCACCCTTTAATTCACGGTTACTGGCTGGACTCGCTACTTCATCCCAGAAATTAGTTTCAATTAGCGCAGCAATCATTGCCCCTCGAGTTTCTGGTGGCGCATATTTCAGCACATCTCCCTGACTGTCATTAATCTTCTCCATTAACGCCACCCGTTTTTCTTTATCATTCCAAGATCGTTTCAAATCAGAGGTTAAGCCATTAATACTCTCAGCTATTACGGTTTCTCCCAGCTTCAATAACGGCATCATACAAAACGCGTAATAATGCTCCTCAGCCATCAGCTCCAACATCTTCACATAATCCATATTGCGCAACATATAGGCCAGGCACGGCATAAACTCTTCCCATATCGCCTCGCCATCAATATCAAAACCGACCGCTCCTTTAGCGCCAACACCCCAACACAGACCACCTTTGGCAACGACACGAATACGGCCATTCCGATAACTAAACGACACAATGCCACTGAAACCTTCACCAACCTGTCCTGTAACACCAACACTCACTTTCGCCAGCGGCCGAAATTCCATTGGATTCTTTTCCGGGTTTTTCCACACCAGGCCACCACTGACATTGGCACCGTACTCTGCCCCGACAAACATACTCAGCTCCCCTCCGCTATTCGATCCCTCCAACAGCTTGGAGACATCCACCTTGCGACGACCCGGTACACCATTGCCATCCAGCGCCATTTGTACCGGCACCCCTTTCGCCACATCCCCTTTCAGGTTCACTCCCACCTCAATCCCCAAACTGGCTCCCACACTGCCCGATAGTGTCAACGTCAGGTCAAACCGCCACATTCCTAACACGCCCTCGCTGCCATCCTTGCGCGGATAACACAGCTTCACCCCTGTTCTGTCCGGTAGATAGAGCGTTGCTCTGGTGCGAGATTCCGCCAGAGCAAAATTGGCATAAAAATTGGCTTTTCCTGAACCCTCCAACAGCCCCTTTATGCCATTTTTTGTGATTTCCAACGGATTCAGTGAGGCTTTAACCCCGGCGCCGTAAGACCAGCGCATGAGTTGTGATTCCGAACTGAACGAAATGTGCTCCCCCTCATATGGCGACATTTTCAGGCTGTCATTCAGGTCCTGCGCCCATTGCCCCCAGACACCACTGTGATCATTAATCAGCTTTTTATCTATCACGGTTAATGAAGGTTTGAGTTTTTTAATTTGCGACTCCAGTTTCTTCCCATCTATCTCCATTCGGGTACGGCTGTTGCCCTCTTTATCTGTATACGGCACTTCCCGTAAAAAGCTTTTACCGCCGCTTTTCTTATCCTGATCATTCAGCTTATAGCGCCGCCAGTGGCTTTTGATTTTGTCTGACCGGACATAGGTGTACTTGTAGCCCTGATACCCCTTATCCATCGCGATCAGTTCAGTGATACCAATCGCGCTTTTTTTGGCGTTTTCATCCAGTAACGTGGTTTTAGGCAAGTTCTCCAGTGGACTTAATGTCTTCAATTGATTATGCAGTCGATCACAAGCACCATTGAGTTCGTCATACGCCGCTTTAAGCTGCGCTTCATACCCATAAGCAGGCACCATTGTTTGTCTGGTACACTGTTCAGTCAGCGTATCCAACTTCAATTCAGCCTCAATGCGCTGTTCCACGCAGTGACTGAGAAAGTTATACTCTGCCTCCAAAGCATGGATATCTTCCTTATCCACAAAAATCAGCGTTTCACTGTCAGGGTGAAAATAAAGTGCAGGCTCTGCCTTTACGTGCACATCGGTGTTTTGTGGCTTTACAGCAGTTTTCCCGGTAGATACGGCCATAAGATTTTCCTCTCAGAAACTTAAAAATGTTCGATATTCAGCTTGTCCGGCATCACCGTATGGATCTCAACAGTTTTACCGTTTTCATCACTCCTCCCTTCAAATACCTGTCCATCGGAAGTGGTAATGCGATAACGCTTATGAGGTAGAATTTGCCCGCTATCTTGATCCTTCAAAGTGAAAAACCCACTAAAACCCGGTGATAAAGCCGGCGGCGGCGCATTAAAATTCGTGGCTCCCATCACTTGTACGTTGGACGTTTTCAGCAGTATGTTGCCGGGACAACCCAATTCGATATTGCCGTCTTTAATCCGAATATAACCCCCGCCACTGGTCAGCAAGATTTCCTGACTGGCGCTAACCGTGACTTTTCCCTCCACACTGGTAATATCAACATCCTTTTTCGCCAGTGTGGATAACCCATCGTCCTGCGCCTGTATCTCCAGTTTTCCCTGATGGGCAAATAATTTCATGCCGGACTTTTGCGCAAACAGATTCACCGACTCACCGCCAACAGCCGTAATGTCTTTTAATGCACTGATATCCGCATTTTTTCCCGCGATCACTCCGACACTGCTGTGACCCGATGCCACCCTGACCGTCTTAGGGCTGATAATCCCTATTCCTTGTGGCGCATGCATCAGTATTCCCGGCTTTTTCAACCCTGCCAGCGTCTGGTTAAGTGCAGCCTGTCCCGCAGAATCTCCCGGTTTACCCTGGCCGATCTCTGCCGCCTGCGATAATGATTTAGCGATAGACAATGCGGTTTCTAACTGTTCGATCACTGCCGACATCTCCAGTTGCTGTCCTGAAGCTTTGGTCTGCTCATCCGCACTGATAAATAACCCTTTCCCGGCACGAATAGTTCCCCAGTCGTCGGTTCGCAGCTCAAAACCTTCACCGCGTTTATTCGGATGCGGTCTCTGCCTATCCACCAGATGACCCAGATTAAGCTGGCTTTTACCCCCGTACTCGGTACTCAGTTTGATGTGTTCTTTGCCGCGCTCATCGTCCATGCGCAGTTTGTTGTTAGCCGGTGTACGCAGCACATTGCGTTTGTAGTTGTAGCGGGTCACATGATCTTCATGCCGCGAGTCATGCAACGCATGGGCGATATAGGGCCGGTCCGGGTTGCCCTGTTCAAACGCCACCGCCACCTCCGTCCCCTGAACCAAAGGCCAGTGGAAACCGTAGGCGCTGCCCGCATACGGGCGGGCTAACCGTACCCACAGGCTTTCTCCTCCCAGCGGCCATTCATCCAAATCAAAATCAAATTTGATGCGGTAACGCCCCATCTTATCGATATGACCGTAGGTGTCGTTCGGCCAGTCACTGGTCACCCGCGCCGGCACGGTTCCCGCAATGACGGGCCGGGCTATCAGGGCTGGCCGGTAGCTCATCATTTCGCTGTAGGGAATACCACTGAAACTGACCAGGTAGTTGCTGTCCCGCCGCGCGCTGCTTTGGGTTGACACGATCAATAGCCCTTTCTTCAACACCGTCGGGCTTTCTCCTGTCACTTCCAGTACCTGGCCCGGCGCTAAGAGCGGCGACGAGCTTTTGCCACAAATGATGTGCTGACGGCACAAATCGCGCTCATGATGCAGTCGGGCATAAAATGCCGCCGTTTCCACCTGTGGCCGGATCTTTTCACCCTGAGTCAGAAAGTGGTCACCATAGCGATAAACCTCGCCTTCCGTCGTCGTATCCCGTTCCCGTGTGACCTGAAATTGCAGGTCACTCCCCACTTCCCGGTAGTTGTAGTCACGCACTTTCACTCCCTGCGTGACCACCTGATGTTCAACATGCAAGCCCCACACCGAGTCATTCGCGTTGTGATTCATCCCTGCCGGGTTATGCAACGGCAACAGCACGTCGTACTGATAATTGCGCTGATTATCACCAAACCGGACCACGGTAATACCCAGACGGCTGTCCACATCGAAGCGGTACCAGATCCCCACCTCCGCCAAGATACGATGCACAAAATCCAGATCACTCTCTTGCCACTGCACGACCAGTTCCCGCTTTGGGTAATCCTGAGCCAGTGTGAACAGAAAATCCTGCCCCCGGAAAGCGTGTCGTTCACGCAAGATCTTTTCCACAATGTCCGGGACCGACTGGTTCTGGTAAATCGCACAACGGCGGGTATGACGCAGCAGCGCCAGATACGGCTCCAGACACACCTGATAGTGCGTTTCATCCCGCGAAGTGGAGATCCGGTTAAAACGGGTAATCACCCCGTGTACCTTGCGCACCTGACCGGGATTATCCGGCGCCTGCAAGGTAAATGTCGCGGATTGCTTCAACATCACCACCGGGTCGATATCCCGTGTGGTACTGGTGAAATCAATGGTGTAGCGATACGGCGCGCATAAGTGTTCTTCCCCAGTGAAGCTGAAAACATCCAGCACCGCGTCACAACGCCGAACCTCAAGCTGGTAACGGGAGTGGCCTTGCAGCCACAGTTTGCCCGTTTGCCGTAATTGTTTATTCATCATTCGCTTTCCCCGGAATCAGGCTGATTTCAACTCTGCGGTTGGCCGCTCGCCCCGCAATCGTTGAATTGGTGGCGATCGGCTGTGCGGCTCCCTCACCTCGTACGGTGAAACAAGCAGGTGACCTATCGCTAGCTTGTAATATCCAGTCGCGTACCGCTTCTGCCCGCGCTAGTGACAGCGCCTGGTTTTTTGCAGTATCACCCGTGGAATCGGTATAGCCTGTTATCACTATCATCCAACCGGGTTTAGCGTTGATATCACTCAACGCATTCACCAAGGCTTTGACAGACCCCGCTTTAAGGCGTGACTGCCCAGGATCAAACAGTGATAAACTGTTAAGCGTTAACGTCTGCGCCTTATCGTTCTTCGGCAAAGCAGGTGGTGGCGCTAGCAATACCGCCTGGTTGATCGCCTTCATCAGAGGCATATAGAGGCGATCGCCTAAATAAAGCCCTAATCCCAAACGCACCGGCACACCATCACGCTGGTATTTTTCCAGCAATGCGGCATCAAGCCTGAGCTGATGGTAAGCCTGTGCCTGGGTACGATGATCTGTCATGCCGATGGCGTGATAGTGTTGTAAATCACTGCGTATATGACGCAACAGACGCTGGTTATTCCAGGCGCTGGCCGTTAAGGACAGGCAAGTAAACCCGGTCAGCAAGCCGATAGCCCAAACCCCCGCACGCCGTCGTGGTGTATCGCCGTTATGACGAGGCAACAAGCGCAGCATGGCATCAGGAAATGGCGGTGCGATCACCGTCCCCGATAGGCTGTGACTGATGCTGGGTAAGGTGGTGCGGGAAATCAGCCATTGAGTCCACAGGTTGTTTGCCAGCGGAGTTTGTGGCAAAAACATCAACGCCATGGCAATGGGATAGCAGGTCTGGCTGACAGACTCCTGCGATTGGCACTCACTCAGGACGTTTTCCGCCATCCAACGCTGCCATGCCGCCACCGCAATCACCTGTTGCAAACGCGCCGTACGTTGTGGCCTCTCTCCTTCGGTCAACCAAATATTCATGCCAACAGCAGAGTGTTCCTGACTCCATACCGTCATCATCGGACTCTCTGCCTGCAATTCGAACCACGGGCTGATATCGCCATCAAGATAGCCGGCAATCAGCATCGGTGTACGACATGCGGTCAATTGAGCCACCCTGGCAACCTGATAGCGAAACTCCCGAATTTGTGCCACCATCACCGGCTGATCGCGTTGCTGCTCAGGAAAGAGTGTCAGTAACACGCTGATTTGAGCGCCCCAGTCCGGTCTGACGGCAATGATGGCCTCTGCTAATGTGGCTATCTCATTTCGCCGGGATGCACAGATAAAACAGCCTTGTGGGGTGATGCGAACCAATTCCCCGGCAAACAGAGTTGCCACATTTTCCCCACAAGTCAGTATCACCGGCTGATGCCAGACGGCAGGTGGCAGTTCTGCCAACAAACGACGGAGACTTTCCTGGCCGGGCACCTCACGCATAGCACGTCCTGCTTGCCACCATGCAATCATCGCGACGATGAGGATCACCCCCAACCCCAGTGCAACAGACATGCTCCCTAACGGGAAGAAAAACCGGCATAGCATCGCCGCCAGAACGCAAGCCAAAAGCCACAGTGCTCGTTTGAATACGCAACTCAACGTTCTCTCCTTAGCCTTGCCCAACAGACAGACATTGCTGAAGATAGAGATGCAGACCCAACCACATCAACGCCACGACGACGACAGACAGGCCGCCCCAAAACCACGGGGAACATGAACGCCAGCACCGGCCTTGATGGCGACGCCCATTTACCCGGATTGCCTGATGGGGTTGCACCACCATAACGCCAGCACGCTGAGTCAATTCATCCAATAATGACTGGCGTTCCTGGGCAATATGCGCAAGGTCTTCCCCTTGAAATCCGAGCGCCAATATGCGTTGGAAACAGGCCAGCACCAACTGAGAGGGTTGCGGTTGATTCAACACATGGCGTATACGTTCAAACAACCACTCCCCTGCATAATGGGTATTAAAAAACTGCGCCTGCAACGGTGTTTTCAACCAGATTTCATAACCGTTATCCTGAACCGGACGTCTCAATACGGTTTCATCCAGCAACGCACACAAGGCGTACATCATCTGATTGATGTTGTCTTCACTCACATCCCCTTCATTTAATCGCTGCCGGGCGGTCTCTATCAATTCAATCCCTTTTTGATATAACGCCTCACCGTGTGTCGATTCATCACCGTTTTTCAGCGCAATCACCCAGACTTCAATGTCAAGCATCAAATCATCAATTGAGATCACTTTATTCATGAGCGCAGTACCGCAAACAGTTCTAACTGAATACCCGATAATGTGCCGGGTACATAGAAAGCACAGCTACCCGCTTCCAGCATGGCTTTAGCCAACGGGTTATTCAGATCGAAAGCAAAATATTGGTTTTCCAGCCGCAGTGGGATCGCCGCCGGCACATGACTAAGCGGATGTAAAGGGATCCCCCTCAATGCCTGATTAATCAGCCGGTTAATATCATCAGGGGCACCCACTTTGCACAATTGTGGAAACTGGGTTTGCAGTAAGTGCGCCGGCATTGACGATCGTACAGAGAGATAGAAATCGGCTTCTTCTCGTAGACGTCTATCGTGAAGTGAGGCTTTCCACTGATTTTCGCGCACCACTTCCAGTTCAATAGCCACCACCCTGGATGGCAGGCTGGCTTCCAGTAAGGTGCTGATAAGCCGCATCAACGGCGGGAGAACATCACTTAATTGATCGTGTTTATAATGCGGGATGACATCAAGATCATGATCCAGAGAGAACGTGAGCAACGCGCCGGCCAACTTGACCAGTTCACGGTAGATGATTTCCGGGTGCAGTGCAGGAGCAGCATTAAACCCATTCAACACCGGCTCATAGCTGTTGAGCGCATTGAGCAACCAGAACAATGACACATCAGCAACAGCAAAATCCGCCATTCGTTCATTACTCTCGCGGCGCATCCCCATCAGACGACTGCGTTTAGTACGTAGCTGCATGAGCAGCAGATCGAGCTGTTCCAGTAGTGGCGGATGAGCAGCGAAAGAAATCAGCGGAGGAATAAAGCGGTTATCGAGTTTCCAACCCGCTTTCTCATCACGCACCAGACGGGCCAGAGGACACGTTTGGTAAGCCTCATTTTCGTCATGGGCAAAGCGCAAGGACAGTGCATGGCGCTCAACCGCAATGGACTCACACGTACTGCCGTACCGGTCCTGCACCTCAACCCATTCCTGCTGATAACGTAGCGGTGTCTGGCTCGGTACCATCGCCTCACTGCTCTGACGACAGTTTCCCCCATTGGCGTGCTCCAGGGGTAACGCGAGTAATACCTCGACGGTACTCAACTCATCGGGAATGATTTGCTGCAAATCACAAGCCGCAGGCAAATTATCCGCGTGATCGGTATCAATCAGTGTGCCATCCTGTAAACGGACTCGGAGATGTTGAACTTTCAGGCGACCTAAGCGCAGTGCATCCTGATCAAACTGAATGTTATCTATCCCCCAAGGGTGGATCACCCCCAAACGAGCAACACAATTGTTAGTCAACACCTCCCAGCGTACCTGTTGCTGAAATTGTTGCGGCGACAAAAAGGTATCCTCAATCCAAAGAGGACGTAAAATTCTCATCATAATCTCCTGGTGAACGGGTGAACGGGTGAACGGGTGAACGGTTACTCTTTCGCTTTCGGCATCTGAGAAACCAAAGACAAATTGACATTGAGCCCTTCTACCTGGAAGTGCGGTACGGCATACAATGTGACCCGGAATAACCCCGGATTATCGTCAATATCCTCAACAATGACGCGCGCTTCGCGCAACGGATGAGACGCCTGCAAATCGTCGGCAGGATCAGTCATCTCCGTCACTAACGTATCGATCCAATTATTCAGTTCAATTTCGAGCAGACGCCGATCCTTAGTGGTGCCGATATTCTCCCGCTGGATCAACTTCAGATAATGGGCAATACGTGACAATAGGAAAATATACGGTAGACGCGCATTGATACGGCTGTTAGCCGTCGCTTGGCTAGTATCGTACAACGCGGGTTTCTGTGTGGAATTGGCCGAAAAGAAGCAGGCGTAATCCCGGTTTTTATAGTAAGAAAGTGGAATAAAACCCAAATTGGCAAATTCAATCTCACGGGTTTCCAAGATCATCACTTCTGATGGGATTTTAGCCTGATGGCGGGTCCCCAGATCGTAGAGATGGATCGGTAAATCGGTAACAGCGCCACCTGCCAGAGGCCCACGGATCTGCACACACCAGCCATTTTTCACAAAGCTTTTGACCATGTTAGCCGCAAAAGCAAAAACCGCGCTGGTCCACAAATATTTATCGTGATTCGGCCCTTTTACCTGTTCGGTATAGTTAAACGTCCGCATCGGCACAGTATCTGGGTCGTATGGCAGACGCCCCAGAACACGCGGCAAAGTCAGGCCGATATAACGGGCATCGTCGCTGTCGCGGAATGCTTGCCACTTGATGTATTCGGCGCGGTCAAAATAGTCACCGATGTTTTTAATCGCGACCACTTCATCCATATTTTTTTTGCCAAAAAAGGCCGGACCCGCAGCAGCAATGAAAGGCATATGCGCCGCGGCTGATACTTTAGCGATATTGCGCAAGAGGACAATATCCTGTGGACTGGCGTCAAACTCATAATTGGCAATCACCGATCCGATAGGTTCGCCGCCCGGCATGTCGAATTCCTGAATGTAAGTGTGGCAATAGAAACCACTCTGGATAATTTCCGGCGCATCATCAAAATCCCGCCGCAGATCATCCTTGGTCACATCCAGCACATCAATTTTAACGTTCTGACGAACATCAGTCCGATCAACCAAAAATTTCAAGCCTCGCCAGGCGGATTCGATTCTCTGGAACGCTGGATGATGTATGACCACATCCAACTGGCGGCCAATTTGGTTATCCAGTTCACCGATATAATGATCCAACAAAGCCTTGTCCAATCGCTTAATTTTACGTGCTGAAACTTTCAACAGATTGAGAAAAACGCTGACCGCCGCAGTCACCCGTTCATCCTCCGTCACCTCAGCCAGCACATCGTTATTCTGAAAGCGGTCGATATCACCCAATCGTTCGATCGGCTGTAAATGGATTTTCTCAAACAACGATTGATAGACACGGCCTTCGGCGTAAATGGTGGTTGCCACCGCAGAAGCCGTTTGCTCTTGTACAGTCATTACATTTCCTTACTTAACTTAAATCAGATCATGCCTTTTCCAATGCCAAAAACCCGTTCAGCCCGCAGTTGAGGAATTTGGCGGGCCACTTGCTCAGGCTCGAAATCGTTTATTCTCTGAAAGGTGAATACGATATTTTCTTCGCTGCCGTTTCCGGCCAGCGTATTAGTACGCAAATCCAATTTAATATTCACACACGATTTGTGGATCGCGTTTTGGAAACTCTGTATCACAAGCGACGCCTCAACAATGAAAAAGAACTCAATAGCATGAGTCATGCCATAATAAATTTCAGGAATGCAAAACCGGATTCAGGTATTTCAGGACAGGCAATTAACCAAGTAGAAAATAAGAGAACACCGACAATACCCACCACAATAAATAACATCATTTACCAAGCAGGCCATTTCCTAACCAATGGCGATTTTCTAAACTCTCTTTTAAAAAATCAAGACATTTTTTTAAAAAAAGTACTTTTTGTTTAAGGCTTGTCAGATATAAAACCCACAAAATGGCGCAAGAAAAAAACAATATATCAACAAAACCTAAACAGATTGGCACCCATCCTCATAAAGAAGTTGTATTTATTTTCATTAAATGATAGCTGATCATCTATTACTCTATAATAGATAGAGTAACTCAGCTATATATTACACTGCCGTACTTTTATTATTTATATTATTTTTCAATCAGGTAAATAATAAAAAGCCACGTTAAAACATCGGTAAAAAAGAGAATGATTATCAATCAATATGTGAGAATGAGAATAGATTCTGTCAGGAAAAATTATAATCTTCATAATATATGACCAAGCATGATAATTATTTTATCGCTTATCTGTGATAATAATGAGTTTAAAACCTAAATACTTATTAGAGAGTTTTTTAGATGTTTCTGCCGTGGATATTATTGAAAATATTTTACGGGCAATAGAGAAGGAGCAGAGGATAATATGACACAGCATAAAGAAAAATTTGACGGTTTAGCTAAAGATTATGATCGCTACCGTCCTCATTACCCGCAGGCACTTTTCCATGAAATTTGCCACTGGCTGCCTAAAGATAGAGCGCTGTCTGTTGTCGATATTGGTGCTGGAACCGGCATTGCTCTCGAAGGGCTGGCAAATCTGCTTGGTCAGCAACACCACTACACGGCCATTGATATTTCGCAGAATATGATCGACATCGGTAAACAGAAACTGCCGTGGGTCAGTTGGTTACATGGCAGTGCTGAACAGCATCTCGCCAATGTGGGTAATCTTGGCCTAATCATGGCAGCACAATCTTTTCAATGGATGGATCGGGAGACGGTATTAAATCTGGTCAGAAACAGTCTGGCAGATAATGGCATCATAGCGATCCTGCAAAATAACCGAGATTACCGGCATAGTGAATTTCTGAATGAGTATGAAAATCTGCTAGAAGAATTAAGCCCTAACTATAGCCGTCACTATCGGGATTTTGATTATGCGCAGGAATTGAATACTGCATTCCTGCATGAAAATGCCCTCCATATTACACTCAATACCCGCTGGAGTATGCCTATTCCCGGCGAAGCATTTATCGGGATGAGTCGTTCATCGACTCAAGTGCAACGTGCTTTAGCTGTCCACGGTGAGTTATTTATCGAAAGATTAAAAATGCTGGTGGATAAATATCAATTTGAGGGGAAATTGGCAATTTTATATGAAAGCCAACTGTTTATGGTTGTTAAGCAGATTAATTCTGGAAACGAATAATGTCAGAAATAGTGATCAGATTCTCTATACCAACTGAGGAAGATATCCAGGGAATATTGGCACTCTTGCAAGACGTTTATCTGCCATTTGTGGCTGATTTTATGCCGACAGCACTGAATGAAACGCCTGTCAGTATTATAGAGAAGTTAATCTATTGGAGAATTGCTAAATATGATAATCAGGTTCAGCTTGTGCCGTAACCACTGCCCCGCCCTGTTGACGTAAACGTGTTATTGCCATAATAACCTCCAATCAATGTGTAACTTTATCTCACATATTGATTGTATCACAAAGTCACACTTTTTTGCTTTAAATAAGGGTCACTACAGAATTAGGAAAAAATAATAGAAAAAACACCAAGAAAACCAGAAGATAATTTCAACCAATTTCTTCATATATCCATCTTCCCCCAAATACTAAAAGTTCGCTTTGCTCTCAATTAGCATTTGGGAAGGAGAATTCCGCCGCTTTGTTAAACTCAAATAATCCGATGCTTCTCTAACTGAACCTGCCGCGCAGCATCACGAGCCATACGTCTCTTACGGGCATCACAAGGTTCTGGGCAATCACACACTTTCTCTACCCCAATGCTGCTTAAACCACCACAGCTCCCTTGTATGCTTTTACGTTTAATCATATAACCCAATGACATTCCCGCAAAAGCCAGCAGGAAAAAGATGAAGGTTGCAATAAATATTTCCAGCATTCCCTTCCCCTCTCATTGATTTTTCTGTAAGTATGGCTCAAAAGCTTTACTATAACGCTCTTCAAAGCCATTTTTTGTTTTTACAATCATAAACACCGGGATATTCAAGCTTTCTGCAACTTTCAATCCTTTTTCCGGCCCTAACACATTCAACCCGGTAGAAAGCCCATCAGCGCTCATGCAAACCGGCGCAACTACAGTAATAGAGACCAGATTGTGCGAAATAGGATCACCTGTTTTTGGATCAATCGTGTGTGAATAGCGCACACCATCTTGTTCAAAATAGTTACGGTAATCGCCAGAAGTGGCAATTGACATATTTCCAGGCGTTATCACTTCCTGAGCACTTTGTTCCATTCCGGTATCAGAAGGCTTTTCAATCGCAATCCGCCACGGCAAATCTTTACCATTATGGCCTGATGTACGAACTTCACCCCCAATATCAACCATATAATCGTTGATATTCTGCGATTCCAGATATTCAGCAACAACATCTACACCATAACCTTTAGCGATAGATGACAAATCGACATACAGCTCCGGCACTGTTTTAATCAGATTATTGCCTTCCACCGCCAGTTTCTCAATCCCCGTCCATTCACGACGTTTTTCCAGTTCACTTTCAGAAGGCGCTTTTGTCACTCGACCTTCAGGGCCAAAACCCCATAAATTAACCAACGGCCCCACCGTTACATCCAATGCGCCATCCGTTAATCTATTAATACGGATCGCTTCTTTGACTACTTTTGCTGTCGCCGGTGATACAGGGAATGGCTTATTAATTTCACGACTTTGATTAAAACGACTCAATTCAGAATCAGAACGATAAGTTGACATCTGGTCGTTAACCTCTTCCAGCAAACGATCAATCTCTTTTTGCAAAATTTCTGGCGAGGGGGCCGACGAGCCAGTGACAAATTTAATGGAGTAATAAGTCCCCATCGTTTGCCCATGAATATTTTGCTGCTCCTGACCATCACATGCAGCCAACAGCAGCACTGCAAACATTAACGCTATCCAGCTACTTATCTTTTTACGCACAATTCATTACCCTTTCTGAACCACCAGCGCCCACAAATTGTGGGCGCCAGTATTAAATCAAACTGTTTATGGCCTATCAGCCACCGAAATCATCCAACATGATGTTTTCATCCTCAACACCAAGATCTTTTAACATCTTGATCACTGCGGCATTCATTACCGGAGGTCCACACATGTAGAATTCGCAATCTTCAGGAGCCGGATGGTCCTTCAAATAGTTTTCAAACAAAACATTGTGGATAAAACCGGTGTAACCATCCCAGTTGTCTTCAGGCAATGCATCAGATAAAGCCACGTTCCAGGTAAAGTTTTCATTTTCAGCCGCCAGTTGGTCGAAATCTTCAGTATAGAACATTTCACGTTTAGAACGGGCACCATACCAAAAGCTGATCTTACGTTTGGAATTCAATCGTTTAAGCTGATCAAAAATATGAGAACGCATTGGCGCCATACCCGCACCACCACCGATGAAAATCATTTCCGCATCAGTATCTTTTGCAAAAAACTCACCGAATGGACCAGAAATAGTCACTTTATCACCGGATTTCAGTGACCAGATATAAGAAGACATAATTCCCGGAGGCGCTTCTGAATCCCTTGGCGGCGGTGTCGCAATACGAACGTTAAGCATGATAATGCCATGTTCTTCCGGGTAGTTTGCCATTGAGTAAGCACGAACTGTCGGCTCTTTCACTTCAGAGACAAAACGGAACAAGTTAAATTTATCCCAGTCTTCGCGGTACTCTTCCGGCACGTCATAATCTGAGTAACGAGCAGTATGTGGTTGAGCCTCAATCTGAATATAGCCACCGGCACGGAAAGGCACGACTTCCCCATCAGGGATCTTCAGTTTCAGCTCTTTGATGAAAGTGGCCTTGTTGTCGTTGGAGATAACTTCACATTCCCATTTCTTAACACCGAATATCTCTTCCGGTAATTTGATTTTCAGGTCCTGTTTTACATTAACCTGACAAGCCAGACGGCAACCCTCTTTCGCTTCACGCTTACTAATGTGGGAAAGCTCTGTTGGCAGAATATCGCCACCACCATCTTTAATCTTTACACGACACTGACCACAAGAGCCACCACCACCACAGGCAGAAGATACAAAAATGCCCTGGCTTGATAACATATTCAGCAATTTATCACCGGCAGGAGCGGTAAAGCTCTTTTCCGGATCACCGTTAACTTCAACTTTAATATTCCCGGTGTTAACTAACTTTGATTTTGCGAACAAAATCAGGGCCGTTAGTACCAACACAATCAGGGTAAACATCACTACGCCTAAAATTATTATATCCATGAACGCTTCTCGCCTTTATAACTGCACACCAGAGAAGGACATAAAACCCAATGCCATCAAACCCGTGGTGACAAAGGTGATCCCCAATCCTTTCAGACCTGCCGGAACATCAGCATATTTCATTTTTTCACGGATAGAAGCCAGCAAAACAATTGCCAACATCCAGCCTATACCTGAGCCAAAGCCATATACGATGGATTCAGAAAAGTTATAGTCACGCTGCGCCATGAAAGAAACACCACCAAAAATCGCACAGTTAACGGTAATCAGTGGCAAAAAGATGCCGAGCGCGTTATAGAGTGAAGGGAAATAACGATCGAGGATCATTTCAAGAATCTGCACTAATGCAGCAATCACGCCGATAAAAGTAATAAAGTTCAGGAAGCTGAGATCAACCCCTTCAACCAATGCACCGTCACGCAAGACAAAGTTATAAACGAGGTTATTAGCAGGAACAGAGATCCCAAGAACCACCGTTACTGCAATACCTAAACCAAATGCTGTCGTGACATTTTTCGATACAGCCAAAAAAGTGCACATACCGAGGAAGAAAGCCAATGCCATATTCTCAATAAAGACGGCACGGACAAACAGGCTTATAAAATGTTCCATGTTGTCAGTTACTCCTTCTCAGCCTGCGCCGGTTTCAAAGTCCTCAGACCCCAAATCAGCATACCAATAATGAAAAACGCGCTGGGTGCTAACAGGAACAAGCCATTAGGCTGATACCAGCCACCATTCTGTACGGATTCCATCACGGTAATACCGAACAATTTGCCGGAGCCAAACAACTCACGCAGAAAACCAACCAGTACCAGAATAACGCCATACCCCAGGCCATTACCGATACCATCCATAAAGCTCTCAATAGGTGGAGACTTCATAGCATAAGCTTCTGCACGCCCCATCACGATACAGTTAGTAATGATAAGACCAACAAATACAGACAATTGCTTGGAAATTTCATAAGCATATGCCTGCAAAATCTGATCTACTACGATAACCAGTGATGCAATAATCGCCATCTGTACAATGATTCGTACACTGCCGGGGATGTAATGACGGATCAATGAGATAAAAAAGCTGGAAAATGCGGTAACCAACGTCACAGCGATTGTCATCACCAACGCAGTTTCCAGTTTGGTTGTTACAGCCAGCGCGGAACAGATCCCCAGAACCTGCAATGCAATCGGGTTATTATCCAATAGTGGTCCAAGAAGGACGCGTTTTATTTCTTTACTATCAGCCATCTTTCAACGCTCCTTCGCGTACTTTTTTCAGGAACGGACCAAAACCGTTATCACCTAACCAGAAATCAAACATATTCTGCACGCCAGCAGAGGTCAGAGTCGCACCAGACAGGCCATCAACACCATAAGGATTATCGGCAGCAGCACCGCCACGGACAATTTTGATCGCCGGATGGCCTTCATCGTTATACAGTTTTTTACCTACCCACTTTTTACGCCATTGTGGATTATCGACCTCACCACCCAGCCCTGGGGTTTCTCCGTGTGAATAATAGGTAATACCGCGGGCAGTTTTGCCATCCACATCAACAGAGATAAAGGCATACATAACAGACCACAGACCAGAACCATAAATAGGCAGAACGATTTCACTGGTTTTACCCTGTTCATCCTTCACCAGATAGATCTCCGCCATCTTGGCGCGACGGCGGATTTTCGCCAGATCCTTCTCAGGAGGTAATGCGATACTGGTATCATCACTGCGCAACGCATCATTCAGGTTAAACTTGCTATGACTCTTTTCAAGCGTTGCCGTATCCAGATTCAGTAATTCAGTTTTAATACGGCTTTCGAACGTTTCTTTAAGTTCATCAACACTCATTTGAGAGGTTAATAACCCGGCGACATCGAGAATGTTACGCTGTTTATCCAGCAGTTTTTGTTCCTGTTGCTGAGATTTCAGCCCTACCGCAGAGCCTGCTACAACAATTGAACAAACGAGACATAGCACAAAAACAACGATAAACGTTCTGCCGATGCTGTCATTATTTTTTGGTTTATCATTAGCCACGGGCTTTTCTCCGCTTAATATTGGCCTGTACTACCAGATAATCAAACAATGGCGCAAACAGGTTGGCGAACAGAATTGCCAGCATCATACCCTCCGGGTATGCCGGGTTAACAACCCTGATCAGAACACACATCACACCAATCAGAATGCCGTACCACCATTTACCTTTATCGGTAAATGAGGCGGATACCGGATCTGTCGCCATAAAAATCATACCAAAAGCGAAACCACCCAGAACCATGTGCCAGTGCCACGGCATAGCAAACAGCGGGTTAGTGTCTGAACCGATAGCATTAAACAAGTAGGAAGTTGCCACCATACCCAACATGACACCAGCGACAATGCGCCATGAAGCAATGCGGGTAAACAGAATGATTGCCCCACCGATGAAAATCATCAGGGTAGAAACTTCACCAATAGAACCCGGAATATTGCCAATAAAAGCATCCATCCAGGTAACAGGCTGACCGGTGACTGTATTGACTAATCCCTGACTACCCCCGGCAGCCCACTGAGACAACGGAGTCGCACCAGAGAAACCATCAGCCGCAGTCCATACCAAGTCACCTGAAATCTGTGCAGGATAAGCAAAGAACAGAAATGCACGGCCAGCCAGTGCCGGGTTCAGAAAATTACGACCGGTACCGCCGAAGACCTCTTTCGCAATCACAACACCGAACGTAATACCCAGCGCTGCCTGCCACAGGGGAATCGTTGGCGGAACAATCAACGCAAACAGAATAGAGGTAACGAAGAATCCCTCGTTAATTTCATGTTTACGGATAACGGCAAACAGCACTTCCCAGAAGCCGCCAACAGCGAATACAACGGCGTAAACAGGCAAGAAGTAAGTTGCACCAAGCAACATTTTACTGCCCCAACCCGTATCCGGTGTCAGTGATGCGCCAAAGAACTGAGCAACACGATAGTGCCAGTCAGATGCCAGCAGCTGTTGCAGTTCTGCGCCACTGTATAAATGATGCAGTGCAGGGATCGCCTGTTGACCAACGTTATACATTCCCCAGAACATTGCCGGGAATACCGCCAACCATACCGTGATCATCATACGTTTTAGATCGATAGCGTCACGGACATGGGCACGGCCAGAAGTCACTGTACCTGGTGTATAGAAAACCGTCGTTATCGCTTCATACAGCGGGTAATACTTTTCTAATTTTCCCCCAGGCTCAAAGTAGTGCTCAATTTTTTCAAAAAAGTTTTTCAGGCCCATGGATCATCCTTCCTGCTCAATCTTAGTCAGCACTTCACGCAGTACCGGACCATATTCATATTTGCCGGGACAGACATAGGTACAAAGTGCCAGGTCCTCCTCATCCAACTCCAGACAACCCAGTGCCTGAGCACTATCGGTATCACCTGCAAGCAGATCCCGCAGCAAATGCGTTGCCATAATATCCAAAGGCATAACACGCTCGTAGTTACCGATTGGCACCATAGAGCGCTCACCGCCATTCATTGTGGTTGAAAAAGCAAAACGCTTATTTTTCAGGAAATGACCAATAGTGGTACGGGTAACAGAAAACTTATCGGCACCCGGCATGATCCAACCAAACAGCTCTTTTTCGCGGCCTTCACGCAAAACAGAAACTAAGGTGTGGAAGCGGCCGAGATAGTGATGAGCATCATCTGACTGCGTACCACACAATACAGAACCTGAAATAATACGGTTTTCGCCCGCTTTCAATTGATCCTGAGTCAACTCAAGCAGGTCTGCACCCAGACAGGTACGCATAAGACGCGGCTTCTCAACTTGTGGTCCTGCCAGTGCAATAACACGGTCAGTATAAAGTGTGCCGGTAGTGAATAACTTACCGATAGCAATCACATCCTGATATCCCAGGTGCCATACCGTTTTAGTCGCGCTGACGGGTTCAATAAAGTGGATGTGAGTTCCAGCAAGTCCCGCAGGGTGTGGACCAGAGAACTGATTATAAGTGATTTGTGCATTATTACCGGCATTCGGCAAGCTTCCTGCGCCGTGGCAAACATGAACTTTACCTTCGGTTAATCTGGTCAGCACATTCAGGCCATCAACAAAAGCCTCTTCCTCGGTAGCAATAACCACCTGTGGATTTGCAGCCAGGGGCTGGGTATCCATTGCTGTTACAAAAATTGCTTTCGGCGAGGAACCGGGAGCAGGGCTTTGACTGTAAGGGCGGGTACGCAGTGCAGTCCATAATCCGGAATCAATCAGATTCTTTTCTGCTTGTTCCCGGGATAACTGAGCAAGTTGGCAACGATCATAACGGTCAAAATCAACCTGCTCGTCTCCAGTTATCTCAATCACAATTGACTGAAAAACACGTCGCTCACCACGATTGATCGCAACTACCTGCCCACAGGCCGGACTGGTGAAAACCACCCCTGGATTCTTTTTATCTTCAAAAAGAATCTGGCCTTTCTTAACATGCTCACCTTCCTTAACCAACATAGAAGGACGCATTCCAACATACTCATCACCCAGCAGTGCTACATGGCGAATCGTCGGACCGTCTTCTATCACTTGAGCAGGCGCTCCTGCAATCGGGAGGTCGAGTCCTTTTTTAATTTTAATCATAAGATTTGCACAAGTTTATCAATTAAATCATATGCTACAAATTACCTGGTGGTAACATAGCCACTCTATAAAAAAACCCTTAAGTCACGAATCGTACCCAGGTTATAATTCTCCGATAATTGTTACGATTTTCTCTTAATCTCAGGGCGGCAATTTTAACATCTCCCTTCTTCGACTGTCTGACTAATCAAGTGATTTAGTTCAAGCAAACAGGAATAATTTTGGCCCTGAACCATTAACAGATCGCAAAAAACGAACTATTGTATCACCTTTCCCGACAACTGATTATTTTTTGATCTCATAATCACTTTGCAGGATAAAACCATCGTTATTATTTTTTATTCACAAAGTCGATCACTCATGGCAATCTTAAGCTAAATTCCAGGTTAGCCCACGACATCTCTATACGGTAGTCACATGAAAAAAACTGCTGCTTTTGCTGCAATAACGTTGTTGTCTTTTAGTTCATCCCTACCTGTCTATGCTCAGGATACTTTAGTTCAACTTAAGAAAAGCTCCCCCACGTCACCCGGCTATCCCATCTTTATCCAAATATTCAAAGAGGAGAGGATACTGGAGCTTTACACTAAAAATAATCATGGAAACTACCAACTGACTAAAAGCTACCCCATTTGCAATTACTCTGGTGGCCTCAGCCCTAAAACCACAGAAGGTGATTTGAAAAGCCCAGAAGGTTTTTATCGTGTAAAAACCAGTCAGCTAAATCCAAATAGTCGGTATTACCGATCTATTAATCTCGGTTTTCCAAATGAATACGATAAATCCAGAGGCTATTCCGGCAACCATTTAATGATCCACGGCGAGTGTAAATCTGTCGGCTGTTACGCGATGACTAACGGTTACATGGATGAGATTTACCATTATACAGAAAGTGCATTATTGCGCGGACAGTATGAAATTGATATCAGCATTTACCCATTCAGAATGACACCGCAGAATATGTTACGCCACCGCTCATCCTCCCATTATATGTTTTGGCTACAATTACAACCGGCCTATGAGTATTTTGTCAAAAATAACCGGCCAACAGCGATTAGCGTCATCAATGGTCAATATACGGTTAACGCAACACCTTATAAATCGCCATCTTTACAGAATCAATCACAATATGCGTTCACCAAGATGAAATAGCGCATAATCACCCGGCGCGATCCGGTTCCAGGACTCATTGCCGGTTAAAGGCTGAGTCACAATGACAGAAACGACATCATCCGGCTTAGTGTGCTGTTGGAAATCAATTTCAACATCCTGATCCAGAAGTTTTGCTTTTCCAAACGGCGCCCGGCGGGTAATCCAATAAAGATGAGTTGAACAATATGCCATCACAAAACACCCATCTGACAGCAGCATATTGAATACACCTTTTTTCCTGAGTTCATCCGCCAGTGAGGCAATAAAACGAAAAACCGCAGGCCAGTTAGAGGGAGTCCTTGGATATTTTTGTGAAAGTTGATGTAAAATCCAGCAAAAAGCATATTCACTGTCAGTTTGCCCGACGGGACGATATTGACCGGTTTCAAGCCGCCGATAACCTCTAAGTTGCCCATTATGGGCATAGGTCCAATTGCGCCCCCACATCTCACGGATAAAAGGGTGGGTATTTTCCAACGCAACATTACCCCGGTTAGCCTGCCGGATATGAGAGATCACCACTCTGGATTTAATCGGGTACTCTTGTACAAAACGGGCAACAGGTGAATGGCAACCTGGTTGATGATCTTTAAATGTGCGACAGCCCCGCCCCTCATAAAAAGTGATCCCCCAACCATCTTTATGGGGTCCGGTATGACCGCCACGCTGAATCAGACCACGTAAACTAAAGCAGATATCTGTTGGCACATTTGCACTCATGCCAAGTAACTCACACATTGCCCACCTCTGTAGCCTGTAAAATCAAGCTTTAACCATCTCTTTTTCGATAAGTTGAATCAGGATATGAATCACTTTGATATGAATTTCCTGAATACGATCTGCATAGCCAAAATGTGGGACACGAATCTCCACATCAGCCGTTCCTGCCATTTTGCCGCCATCTTTACCTGTCAACGTAATCACTTTCATACCTTTCAAGCGGGCAGCTTCAACGGCCTTAATAATATTGCCGGAATTACCGGAAGTAGAGATACCCAGCAAAACATCTCCTGCTTGCCCGACCGCTTCCACATAACGGGAAAAAACGAATTCATAACCAAAATCATTACTGACGCAGGAAAGATGACTCACATCAGAAATTGCAATCGCCGGATAACCGGGGCGATTTTCGCGATAACGGCCTGTCAATTCCTCCGCGAAATGCATCGCATCACAATGCGAACCACCATTACCGCAAGACAGTACCTTGCCACCCGCTTTAAATGAATCAGCCAGTAATACCGCTGCTTTCTGAATCGCTTCAATATTTGCATCGTTACTTAAAAACTTTGCCAGCGTATCCGCGGCCTCACTCAATTCACTACGGATCAGGTCTTGATACATAGGTTCCTCACTTCAGTCAGGTAATCTTTAATGTTGCTCCAAAGGGCAGTTTACCGGATCAAGGGTATCGAAAGAAGATAACATCACATTTCCGGAAAATTAATCTGCTCGCGATCTCCATCAGTTTGTGAGCTGTATTGTAATTAAGATGTAAATATATTGATAAAAACAGATTACTGGTCTAAAAAGAAAGGAACATCACAACAGGTCCGACCTCTGATGACTTACCCTGAGATTAACCAGGAGCTTTTATTATGACCACATTGAGTATTGTTCTATTCTTAGTATTAATTGGGATGCTTTGCTACCACAAAGTTAATCTCAATCTCAGCAGCCTGCTGCTTCTTGTCTATACCGTCCTGATGGGTGCTATTGATGCATGGAGCTACTGGATTTTACTGCCAATGGCCATCATTCTGTTCCCGCTGAATTTTTCGCCAATGCGTCACTCCTTACTTTCCGCTCCGGCATTGAAAGCCTTTCGTAAAGTGATGCCGAGCCTGTCCCGTACCGAAAAAGAGGCCCTTGACGCCGGTACTACCTGGTGGGAAGGTGATCTGTTCCGGGGTAAACCTGATTGGAAAAAATTACATGACTATCCAAAGCCTCAGTTAACCGCTGAAGAACAAGCATTTTTGGATGGACCGGTAGAAGAAGCCTGCCGCCTGACCAATGATTTCCAGATAAGCCATGAACTTGCTGATTTACCACCTGAATTATGGAACTACCTGAAAGAACACCGCTTCTTTGCCATGATTATTAAAAAAGAATATGGCGGCCTGGAATTTTCAGCTTATGCGCAAGCTCAGGTATTGCAAAAACTGGCAGGTACTTCCGGCATTCTGGCCATCACCGTAGGTGTACCTAACTCCCTTGGCCCAGGTGAATTATTACAGCATTATGGCACCGACGAGCAGAAAAACCGTTATTTACCCCGACTGGCCCGTGGTGAAGAGATCCCTTGTTTCGCTCTGACCAGCCCGGAAGCCGGTTCAGATGCCGGTGCTATCCCAGATACAGGCGTGGTTTGTATGGGAGAATGGCAAGGCGAACAAATTCTGGGTATGCGTCTAACCTGGAACAAGCGTTACATCACCCTTGCCCCTATCGCCACCGTACTTGGCCTGGCTTTCAAACTCTCTGACCCTGACCATTTACTGGGTGATACAACAGAATTAGGCATTACCTGTGCATTGATCCCAACAAATGTACCGGGAGTCGAAATTGGTCATCGCCATTTCCCACTGAACATTCCATTCCAGAATGGTCCGACTCGCGGTAAAGATATTTTTGTACCAATCGACTATATCATTGGTGGACCAAAAATGGCCGGACAAGGCTGGCGTATGCTGGTTGAGTGTCTGTCTGTTGGCCGCGGCATCACCCTGCCGTCAAACGCAACCGGTGGTTTGAAAAGCGTTGCCATGGCGATTGGCGCATACGCTTATATTCGCCGTCAGTTCAAAATGCCAATTGGTAAAATGGAAGGGATTGAAGAGCCACTGGCACGCATTGCCGGTAACGCCTATCTGATGGACGCCGCTTCAACGCTTGCTACAACAGGTATCATGCTGGGCGAGAAACCCTCCGTGTTATCAGCTATTGTGAAATATCATTGTACTCACAGAGGCCAGCGTTCGGTTATTGACGCAATGGATATTGCTGGTGGTAAAGGTATTTGCCTTGGCCCATCCAACTTCGTTGCCCGCGCTTATCAGGGCGCACCTATCGCCATTACCGTTGAAGGCGCTAATATTCTGACCCGCAACATGATTATTTATGGTCAGGGGGCTATTCGCTGTCATCCTTATGTACTTGATGAAATGGCCGCGGTTGAAAATAACCGTATTAAAGATTTTGATAAGGCATTGTTTAGCCACCTCGGTCACGTTGCCAGTAACCTGTTACGCAGCTTCTGGCTTGGCCTGACCAATGGCCGCACCAGCAGCACACCGGTTAATGATGCAACCCGCCGTTATTATCAACAATTAAACCGTCAGAGTGCTAACCTGGCTCTGTTATCAGATGTGGCAATGGGGGTATTAGGTGGCAGCCTGAAACGCCGTGAACGTGTCTCTGCCCGTCTTGGGGATGTTTTGAGTCAAACGTATCTGGCTTCAGCGACCTTGAAACGTTATGAAGATGAAGGTCGCCAGAAAGACGATTTACCGCTAGTACACTGGGCCGTTCAGGATAGCCTGTATCAGGCAGAACAGGCGATAGACAACTTACTGCGTAATTTCCCAAACCGTCTGGTTGCAGGTCTGATGCGCGTTATTGTCTTCCCATTAGGACGTGTGCATTCAGCGCCATCTGACCATTTAGATCACAAACTGGCGCAGCTCTTACAACAGCCTTCAGCTACCCGTGATCGTATTGGCCGTGGTCAGTATCTGACACCAAACGAACATAATCCTCATGGATTATTGGAAGAAGCTCTGCACGACATTATTGCCGCAGAACCGATTCATGCCCGTCTGAGCCGCGAAGCTGGCAAACGCCTTGGCTTTACTGGCCTGGATAAACTGGCAGAACGAGCGCTGGCAGAACATAAGATTACACCAGAAGAGGCGGAAATTCTGAAACGTGCCGAAGCAAACCGTTTACGCTCTATTAATGTCGATGAGTTTGAACCGGAAGCGCTGGCTGTTCCTGTTCAGGACAAAAAACTAAAAACGAAAGCGGCCTGATGCTGACGGCTGAAAAAGAGTAAAAACTAATCACGGGGCGATATCCCAGGGTATCGCCCCGTATTTTATGACAAGGATACCTCTTCCAATGCTAATAACTCTTCAATCGTTTGACGACGGCGGATCAATTGAGGTTTGCCATTAATAAACAGTACTTCGGAAATAAGCGGACGACTATTGTAATTAGAAGACATTGACGCACCATAAGCACCGGTATCATGAAAAACCAGATAATCGCCAACCTGAACAGGTGGCAACATTCTTGGCGCAACCCCACCACCCTCTACCTGAGTGAAAACATCACCTGATTCACATAACGGACCTGCGACTAATGTTTCCTGCAATGGATGCTGTTCAAGCTGATGCCCATCAGCAGGCAAAACCGAAATATGGTGATAACTGCCATACATCGCTGGACGCATTAAGTCATTGAATCCCGCATCCACCAGCACATAATGACGGCTCCCCATCTGTTTAACAGCCCGAACTTCTGTCATCAGAATGCCGGATTCTGCAACCAAAAATCTCCCTGGTTCAATTTCCAGCTCAACGCTATGACCTAAATATTGCTCAATTCTTTTACGGGCATCATCCCACAACCCAAAATAGTGAGCGATATTGATCTGTTCATCTCCCTGCTGATAAGGAGTAGATAAACCACCACCGGCTGAAATTGCCTGAATATCTTCACCGCAGAGAATAACCTGTTCAACCATAGCATCGCATACACTCGCAAGGTGTTGATAATCAACACCAGAGCCGATATGCATATGCAAACCAAGCAATTTCAATCCATAGTGTCGTATTTTCTCAATTGCCAGTGAGAGATCCTGATACCAAATACCATGTTTGCTGTTTTCACCACCAGTATTCGTTTTCTGGCTATGACCATGACCGAACCCAGGGTTAATCCGCAACCATACCGGATGCCCTTTTTTACATTGACCAATCTGCTCCAGCATATCAATAGAACCCGCATTCACTGGAATATCCAGTTCGGTTACCTGTTTAAGCGTTGGCATATCTATCAAATCAGCGGTAAAAACGATCTCTGCCATTTCTTGGCCTGGACAAAACCCAGCCCGCAAAGCACGCTCAATTTCACCCAGTGAAACTGCATCAACTTTCACACCATACTCACGCATAAGACGCAAAATATGAGTATTAGAGCAAGCTTTCTGCGCAAACCGAATCACATCAAACTGACGTAACATCCTGATTCTTTGGATAATCATTTCGCTATCATAAACCCATAACGGAGCGCCATAAGTTTCTGGCAGACAGCTCAGATTTTCTGGTATCAGACCAGAACGACTATTGCGGATAAAGGTGTTCATCAGGGTTTCTCTCACAAAATCAGCAGATAACCCATTATTGGCAGTAAAAAACAGGAATAAAAATATCTGTTTCGCTATAGTCTATTCATCTGTGATATAGAGTTACCAACTGAAGGAGTCATCTATGTCTGCTTGTTCATGGCGCCATATTGAAATATTCCATGCGGTAATGACGGCAAAAAATCTGACAGAAGCGGCGGTTTTATTACAAACTTCACAACCAACGGTCAGCCGGGAATTAGCACGATTCGAGCATCTGATAAAATTCAAACTGTTTGACCGGGTAAAAGGCCGCTTGCATCCGACAGCACAAGGATTACGCCTTTTTGAAGAAGTTCAGCGCTCCTATTATGGACTTGAAAGAATAATGAATGCGGCTGACAGTATCCGGAAATTTCAACACGCTCAACTTTCTATTACCTGCCTGCCGGTATTTTCACAATCCTTGTTACCTAAAGTTTGTCACAACTTTACCCGTCAATACCCTGAGGCTAATCTAACCATCATTCCACAGGAATCACCGCTATTGGAGGAGTGGCTCTCAGCTCAACGTCATGACCTTGGCCTGACCGAACATTTGCAAACACCACCCGGTACACAAAGAGAAACACTGATCACGCTGAATGAAATTTGTGTATTGCCTGCCGCTCATCCGCTCAGTCATAAATCATTACTGACTCCTGAAGATTTCAGTGGACAAAATTTTATCAGCCTTTCGATAACAGACAGCTACCGTCAACTTATTGATGGAATCTTCGTAGAGCACCATATTAACCGCCGAATGATTATGGAAACTCACAGTGCCGCATCAGTCTGTGCAATGGTACGGGAAGGTATCGGCGTTTCTATTGTCAACCCACTGACCGTGCTCGATTATCTGGACCACCACAGCGAAGCTGAAATATGCGCCCGCCCGTTTAGTATTAACATTCCTTTTACTGTCAGCTTGATCAAACCCATTCACCGCCCTTCTTCCGCCCCAGTCGATACTTTTATTGAACACCTGAAAGCACAAATTGCCCTGTTTCCTCAGAAATTGAAGTCAGCTTTTCAGCATTAACTTTTGCCAGTACGGAGAAGAAGCAAACCATTTCACCAAAAAGTCCAGTAATGTCCTGAGCGTTGCCGGCATATTTTGACGACTGGCATAAATACCATAAATACCCATGGCCTGAGATTGATATTCCGGCAACAACTGAATCAGTTTTCCTGATGCCAGATGAGAAGCAACAGAATAATAAGGTTGCATAGCGATTCCCGCACCTTGCAATGTTGCTTCCATTAAGACAACAGATTCATTGGCGCTCAAAGTGCCACTAACAGGAACAGAATATTTTTCCCCCTGACGTTCAAACAACCAAAGACTTTTACCAAAGAAGTTATAAGTCATACAGTTATGCAATGCCAAATCAGCAGGCTTATGAGGGATAATTTTTCCTGCCAGATAGGAAGGAGCAGCACAAACAACAGAGTGGCAAATCGATAACGGTCTGGCAATCAAATTCGGTTCCAGATTATTTGTGATCCGTAACGCCAAATCTATCCGCTCTTCAACCAGGTTGATTGCCCTATTACTCATCTGCATATCAATAGCTATCTGAGGATAAATTTGCATAAACTCAGGAATAGCCACAGACAGGGCGCTCATTGCCAAAGACTGAGAACTGCTTATCCGCAAAAGACCACTCAACTCTTGAGCGGCTACTGGCTGATGGATCGGTATCTCTTCCGCCAATTGCAACAGCTTACGACTGCGCTGATAGGCGATCTCTCCTGCCGATGTCAGGTTAATCTTTCTGGTTGTACGATGTAACAAACGTACTCCCGCCCATTTTTCCATTTCAGCCAAATAGCGCGACACCATTGCCCGCGACATATCTAACCGTTCCGATGCGGCAATCATGCTCCCTTGTTCTACAATTATAGTGAACACTTGCGCAGCAGTGACTCTATCCATTAATTAGCTCGATTTATGCAACAAATAATTGCCAATTATGCGGTTTTTCCATCGAAAAACGCAACTTATTATAAGCCCCATTGACACAACATCAGGAATTCAATCATGACTCGCAAAACAACATTAAATATTGCGCTGGCTGGTATCCTTTTTTTAGGTACCGTTTCTCTGGCACAAGCCGCTAATCTAAAACTGGATGTTTATAATCCAGGTGAAAAAAGCATATTTCCCGTCTCTTCTGAAATCATTAGTGGTGATAAAGAAGTTGTACTGATCGATGCTCAGTTCCAAAAAAATGATGCTGAAGCACTGGTCAAAAGAATTAAGGATACCGGCAAGAAACTGACAACCATTTACATCAGTCAGTCCGATCCTGATTTCTACTTCGGTCTCGATGTCCTGACCAACGCGTTCCCTGATGCAAAAGTTATTGCATCGCCAGAAACAATCAAAGAAATCACTAAGACTAAAGATGGCAAATTGGCTTATTGGGGAGGTGTCCTGAAAGAACAGGCACCCAAAAAAGTTATCGTGCCGCAACCACTGGAAGGTAACACTTTTACAGTTGATGGTGAAAATCTGATTGTCGAAGGTCTTGATGGCCCCGCAGCTGACCGTACTTTCGTTTGGATACCAAAACTGAAAGCTGTAGTCGGTGGCGTCACCGTTTCAGGCAACATTCATGTCTGGATGGCAGATACACAGACTAAAGCATCCCGTAAGAATTGGATGCAGACGTTAGATCGTATAAAAGAGCTGAAACCGACAATTGTGGTTCCGGGACATTTTATCGGTAATACACCAATGATATTAGAATCCGTTACTTTCACGCAAAAATACCTGACTATTTTTGAGAAAGAATTACCAAAAGCGAAGGATTCAAAAGCGCTGATAGCAGCAATGGAAAAGCACTATCCAAAACTTGGAGACAAATCCAGCCTCGAACTGAGTGCCAAAGTGCTGAAAGGCGAAATGAAGTGGCCTCAATAAGTCAATTAACTATTTTTCAGGAATAAGTAATATGCCCGGAACGACTCTGCATTATATCTATGATCCACTATGTGGCTGGTGTTATGGCGTTTCTTCTCTCATACAAGCAGCAAAAGAGGTCGCAAATGTGAGAATTGAATTACATGGCGGCGGAATGCTGACTGGTGATAACAGACGCCAAATCGACGGCACATGGCGTGACTATATCCTTAATCAGGATAAACGGATCGCAAGCCTTACCGGGCAAGTTTTCAGCGAGCAATATGTTGCATTGTTAAACGACAAATCACTGATTATGGATTCATTACCACCAATATCAGCCATTCTTGCAGCAGAAAAGTTGGCTGGTAAAGGTGTCGAAATGTTACTGACGGTACAAAAAGCGCATTACGTTCGTGGATTAAAAATCAGCGAAACTGAAACATTATTGAATTTAGCAAATGAATTACAGCTTGATTCAGAACAGTTCCAGCAAGAGCTGACACTGAATAATGAATCAGAACGTCTCCAGCATATCAGGAACAGCCGTGAACTATTGGCAAAAGTTGGCGGCTCAGGTTTCCCTACCTTTATTCAGGAAAATGACAGAAACGAGCTATCTGTCATTTCTCTTGATAAATATCTGGGACAACCAAAACGTTGGCAAGATGCTCTGATTCACTCTCAGTTTTAATACCACAACTGTGACTGCTCCCCGCCGTAAAAAACGGCGAGGCTTCCCACTTCTCAGGCCGCAACCGTCTTTATGACGGATTTACGCTGGCCTCCGTGGGCAGAGACGACGAGCCCCGCCGCCTGTAATTCTCTCGTGCCCTTGCTCTGGATGTTGAGCGCCGCATTGATATCGCGGTCATGTTCGACTCGGCAGAAAGCGCATGACCAGATCCGCTTATGCAGCGGCATTTCCGGCACTTTGTGACCGCAACAATGACAGGTTTTCGAACTGGCGAACCACTGATCCAGTTTCACCAGGTGGACCCCCGCTGCTGCGGCTTTGTATTCCAATTTCATCAGGAAACTATTCCAGCCCGCATCCCCGATAGCGCGGGCAAGGTGGTAATTCTTCATCATGCTGGCCGATTTCAGCGTCTCAACAATTATCGCTTGGTTTTCGTCAACCATTGTTCGGGAGAGTTTGTGTTGAAAATCGGCGCGGGCATTGGCTATCCGCTCATGGACTGCCGCCAGACGTAATCGGGCCTTGCTACGGTTAGCGCTGCCCTTTTGTTTGCGGGACAGCGATTTCTGCTTTCGACGCAGGTTACGGGTGGCGTTGATAAGGTGACGCGGGTTATTGACCTTCTCCCCGTTCGACTCAATAAGATAGTGGGACAAACCCATATCGCAACCGGTCACGCGGGTGATAACGCCCGGCTTTTCCCGCGCATCTTTTCCATCGTCACACAGGATAGCGGCGAAATACTTTCCCGTGGCGGTTCGGGACAGCGTAATGCTCTTCACTTCCCCTTCAATTTCTCGGTGTATCCGCGCCTTTATCGGTGACAATTTCGGGAGCTTCACCGCACCCTCCAGCACTTTCACCCCAACACAGTGATAGCTCGATTGCTTGCCCTGTTTGCGTTTGAACGTGGGAAATTGGGCGCGCAACTTCGGATTGAAGAAATTATCAAACGCAGTATGCAGATTGAGCACCGCCTGTTGTAACGCGAGAGCGTCATATGCCTTGAGCCAGGCGTACTTGCGGGATTTCTTCGCGACCGCCAGGAGCGGTTTGAGGTCTTTGCGCGGATTTAAACTCACGCCGTGACGTTTGTAAGCCTGCTTTTTAATGTGCAGCGCCTTGTTGTACGCAAAACGGACCGCACCGAACTGGCCATTAAGATACTCGGCCTGTTCGGGTGTGGGGTAGAGGCGGACTTTGGTCGCTCTTAACATATTCAGCGCTCATTGATAAAGTGCATTCATTTTAGCCTGTTTTACCGGCAGATATCAATTCAGTCAGGATACGTCGCAGTAGCCCGCCTTAAAGCCCTTTGGGCTTTCAGACCGCTGACAAACCTCGTTGAAAATAACGGGATTTGTTCCTTTCATTGTGAATCATAATGCCATCCATTTTCCTCTTTCCTCATTAAGCCAATTTAATCGCCCGACAAGGCGTTATTTTCGCTTCTCCTGCAATGAAATGCTCGCTCTCCAGAGATAAAAACAACAAAGCATTGCGACCAGCAAGGCTATCTTCTTGATATTTTGGGCTGTGGCTGCCAAAAGACACTGTATTTGCACTTTTTGCAACCCACGGAAACGGGCATAGCGGTGCCCGTGATGTTGCTTCGCATCTGCAAAACTACGCTCTATCGTCTCCTTTCGCCGCTTGTAGGTTTTTTTACCCCACTCCGTTAGCCGGTTTTCCCTGGCCTGCTCTTTACTGTCCTCCCAGACATGACGGGTTATCTTTTTGCCCCCTTTGGCCTGCGTACAGGACGCGCGTTTCGGGCAATACTGGCAGATATTCGCCGCGGCCTGATAATGCCGGTATCCCTCTCGGCTGGTTGTTTTATAAATCAACTTTTCGCCCTGAGGGCACACATAGCAGTCCTCCTGCTTGTCATAGGTAAAATGTTTTTTCTGGAAGACGTTCGACCCCTTATTCGGACGGCGGTAACCGATTATCGGCATGACACCTAACTGTTCCGTTAAGTAACAAACCGGGGCCGTAAAATAGCCCGCATCCAACCCAACCGCGAGGGGATTGAGGGCAAAACGCTCTAACTGACGCGTCAAGCGCTTGATAAAAGGCTGGCTATCGTGGACATTACCCGGTGTGGCGTAGGTATCGGTGATAATACCGACTTGCCCATCCACGGTACGGTGGTCAAGGTAAAAGAACCCCCTGGGTTTGTTGGTCCGGTGCATAAACCCGCTTTCCGGATCAGTGGTACTGACCTTCGTCTTTCTCTGCCGTTCCTTTAGGGCTGGCTTCAGGCTTTTTTTCCGGCTGCCGCCCGGTCTTCAGTGACGGCTTTATCCAGTGCATCAAAATAGGCGCCGGGGGGAACCGGCCGCATGACATTCTCCGATTTATGCGGATTGGCACTGGCTTTCAGGTGGGTGCTGTCGGTATAGAGTACGCGTCCGCCCACGAATCCTTTGGCCATCGCCTGTTCAACAATGTGGTCAAAAATCTGCTGGAAGACCGCGGTATGATTGAAACGGCGGCGGCGGTTCTGACTCAGGGTTGAGGCATCAGGGACCTTCTCTGTCAGTCCGAGGCGCAGAAACCAGCGGTAAGCCACATTAACCTGAATTTCCTGAACCAGACGGCGTTCACTGGGGACGCCAAACAAGTAGCCGAGTAACATCATTTTAATCAGCATGACCGGATCGATAGCAGGACGGCCATTATTGTGGCAATACAACGGGGCGACTAATTCGCGGATAAATTCGAAATCAATGGCAGCATCGACTTGACGGACCAAATGATTTTTAGGGACCAGCTCGTCAAGCGAGAGCGTTTCTGGCGGGAAAGTCTGGAGAGGGGGGGATCTTAACATGGTGGCAAGCTCCGTTGAGTGAACGGAACTTAATTAAAACAAAATGCCGGATAAAAAACCAGCACTTTGTCAATAATCTGAAAGCCCTTTGGGCTTTTCGCCTGATATCCCCGCCCGCACTGAGGGTGTCGCAAAAGGTCATGTTATCCATTAAAATCTGCGCTCTTCCTTTAGGCGCAGCTCTTTTATGACCTTATTCATTCGAAAACGGGAACCGTCTGCTTACACCAAACGTCAGTTTGTCAAAGCTCAGCACTTACCTGTATTGGATGGCTCCCTTTCCCTTTCTGATTATCTCAGGCAAATGGGGGAGCGTTGCGCATTTATTGTTGCTGACATTCTTGATGAGCAAGATTGGGGCCCCTTTGAACGCCATTATGCTTCGACAGGGAGAGCCCCTTATTCTCCACGCTCCATGATGGGGATCCTGCTTTATGGGATCATGAAAGGACACTGCTCGCTCAGAGAACTTGAACGACTTGCGCGTTTAGATTTAGGCTGTATTTTTGTCAGCCAGGGAATTACGCCCGATCATGCCAGTCTTGGGCGTTTTATTTATCAGCACCAATCCGTCCTGACGGGACCGTTTTTTAAGGCACTGACCTTATCCATTTTGCACCGCAGTCGTTCGGACGGCTCGTGCCTGGCCGGTGACGGGACAGTGATAGAGGCGGCCTGTTCTCATTACCACCTTTTAACTCAGGAAGCGATTTCACGTGAAAAAAATACTCTCACGGCTACCCCTGCCACAGCGCAGACAGAAAAACGCATAAAGCAATTGGAACAGGGAGCCAACGTATTACGGCGCCGACAAGAAAATCGCGAAAAAAAAGGGAAGGATGCCAGCCAACTGCGTATCAATCCAACAGAACCCGACGCCGTCGTCCAGAAACTCAAGCGGGGAAGGGGATTTTCAACTTCCTATAAACCGTCTGTTTTAGTCAACAACAGACGTATTATCGTCGCTCAAACGGTCGACCCCTCCAGTGAAACCCAAGTGATGGCCGCGTTATTGGCGCAGAATCTCACTATCTCGGGAGGTCACCCGGAAAAGCTGTTATTGGATGCCGGTTATTTCCATGACGATGTGATTGCTGAGGCGAAGAAACATCAGATCTGGCTGTTTTGTACAGAAAATTCAGACCGACAGCGTGCCCGAAAAATCTATCCTAAATCCTTATTTACTTATGATGCTGAGCAAGATTGCTATATTTGTCCTGCTCATCACCAATTGTCCCTGCAAAGTACAGTGAAAGCCACTGAAAAAACGCGGACCTATCGGGTTTATCGCGCTGACAATTGTGCCGGATGCCCGCAGAAAGCGGGCTGCACAAAGGCTAAAGGAGGAAGAAAAATAAAACGTTATCCGGAAGATGAAGAGCGGGAGACACTTCGTTTGCATATGGCCCGACCGGAGTCAAAACAGATATTGAGTCAACGGAAGAGCCTGGTAGAACCGGTATTTTCGGCATTACGGGGAATTCAGAGACTGGAACGCTTTCGGCGTAAGGGATTGTCAGCGGTAAAGCTGGAGTTTTCCCTGCATGCAATGGCCTATAACTTATCAAGAGCGGTGGCTCTGATATTAGGGATTATTTTTAGCCTGTTATCCATACAAATAACAGGCTGCCCAAAGTCAGTGATTGAATTTAACTTGATGCTTGAAAAAGTGACCTCAACCCTTTTGCGACACCCTCGCACTGGGCAAGGGTTTACGGCGGTTTTTGCTAATTACTGGCGCCCATACCTTATTCAGCTATCGGGCGCTATCCACCAAACCCATCAATGCCCTGTAAGTTCAAATAAACCATTATGACCGCAGAAATGGCGATATATGGACCAAAAGCGACAGGTGCCCGATAATTTTTCCGTATTTTCCACACCCATAAACACCCAATAATGCCAAACAGTGAGGATAGGAACATTAATAAAGGAATTGCGCCAACACCCAACCAAGCACTAACCGCCGCCATTAACTTAAAATCACCATACCCTATCCCCTCTTTGTGATTGAGAATTTTGAACAACCAATAGAGCGACCACAAAATCAAATAACCAGCAACCGCACCTATGACAGATTGTTCAATAGGCACAAAAGTTTGATTCAAATTCAATAATAACCCTAACCATAAAAGTGGATAATTTATTATATCTGGCAATAATTGAATTTTTATATCAATAAAAGAAAGTATAATTAGCATCCAAATAAATATTAAAACAACATACAAATGGAACCCCAATGGAAGATAAATAACAAAAAAAGCAGTTATAAACAGTGTAACTAATTCAACCTGGAAATAGCCAAAAGCTACTTTCTCATATCCATAAATAACTTCAGGAAATACAGATATCACTTTACTTAAAGTAATTCCCGCAGCCATTCCAATAGAAACAGCCAGAATAACAAT
The DNA here is from genome assembly GCF_001010285.1 of Photorhabdus thracensis. Lineage (GTDB taxonomy): Bacteria > Pseudomonadota > Gammaproteobacteria > Enterobacterales > Enterobacteriaceae > Photorhabdus > Photorhabdus temperata. Next base: position 2,773,344 of record NZ_CP011104.1, read on the forward strand.
CATTATATTAACGCCATCCAAATAAAACACCTTTAATTTCAATTCATTACATCAAAACATCTTAATTGAAGAATAGAAACAATTCATATTATATTTTCGACACAACAAGATAATAATAAAAACCACTCTAAAACAACAAAATAAATATAGAATATTCAAATAAGAGATAAATCTGCGAGCAGACTCGCAACATTTATTCAGAGATAAAAACCGGTATCAGAGATAGCTTGATAATTGGCTTAAGCCTACCTTATTATAACACCATTATTTATTGCCTTATGTATAGCTATACCCCGCTGGAAGGAAAGAAAAACATGCGTATACCCCGCATTTATCACCCGGAATTACTCTCATCCGACACTGAAATTTATTTGAGTGATGAGGCAGCCAACCATGTCGGGCGGGTACTCAGAATGAGTAACGGTCAACAGTTACAACTGTTTGATGGCAGTAATCAGATCTTCAATGCTGAAATTACCGAAGCCAATAAGAAATCTGTCAAAGTTCACATCAACAATAGTGAACTTGCCGATAACGAATCACCACTTAATCTGCATCTAGGACAAGTCATATCCCGCGGTGAGAAAATGGAATTTACCATTCAAAAATCTGTAGAGTTAGGGGTGAATGTTATTACACCTTTAATTTCTGAGCGCTGCGGTGTCAAACTAGATGGAGAACGGCTGGCTAAAAAACTTCAGCAATGGCAAAAAATTGCCATTGCTGCCTGTGAGCAATGTTGCCGTAATCGCATACCTGAAATTCATCCGGTGATGCAACTTGAACACTGGTGTGCAGAAAATGATGGCAGCTTAAAATTAAATTTACATCCACGCGCCAGCCAAAGCATCAATACCCTGCCTTTACCTGTGGAAAAAGTACGTCTACTGATTGGCCCGGAAGGCGGCTTATCAATAGACGAAATTGCTATGACAGCTAATTACCAATTTACTGATATCCTGTTAGGACCACGTGTTTTAAGAACAGAAACGACAGCGCTTACCGCAATTACTGCATTACAAGTGCGTTTCGGCGATTTGGGTTAAGGAGAAAGAATGATCAAACTCGGAATAGTGATGGATCCCATTTCATCCATCAAAATCAAGAAAGACACCAGTTTTGCTATGCTGTTGGAAGCGCAACGCCGCGGCTGGGAACTTCATTATATGGAGATGAGCGATCTCTATCTGCACCAAGGGGAAGCCCGCGCACGTACCCGTCTATTGCAAGTAGAAAACAATCCACAGCAATGGTATCAATTCGATAGAGAACAAGATCTGGCACTGGAAACACTGGATGTCATCCTGATGCGTAAAGACCCTCCATTTGATACTGAGTACATTTACGCCACCTATATTCTGGAGCGCGCGGAAGAGAAAGGCACGCTTATCGTCAATAAGCCACAAAGTCTGCGCGATTGTAACGAAAAACTCTTCACAGCCTGGTTCCCTGATTTAACACCAGACACATTAGTGACCCGCAATGCTACTCACCTGCGTGAATTCCATCAAAAACATGGTGATGTCATCTTTAAACCGCTGGATGGCATGGGTGGCGCATCTATATTCCGCCTGAAAAAAGATGATCCAAACGTCGGCGTAATTATTGAAACCCTAACAGAACACGGCAATCGCTTCTGCATGGCACAGAATTTCTTACCTGCCATAAAAGAAGGCGACAAACGGATATTAATTGTCGATGGTGAACCTGTTCCTTATTGTCTGGCCCGCATTCCAGCCCAGGGTGAAACCCGTGGTAACCTTGCTGCCGGTGGTCGTGGTGAAGCGCGCCCGCTTTCAGAAAGCGACTGGGCTATAGCCAGAGCTGTTGCGCCAACGTTAAAAGAAAAAGGGTTAATTTTTGTTGGACTGGACATTATCGGTGACAGATTGACCGAAATTAATGTCACCAGCCCAACCTGTGCACGCGAGATAGAGACAGCTTTCCCTGATATTTCAATAACCGGCATGTTGATGAATACGATTGAAAAACGATTGGAGAAATAAAACGCTCTTTTCGTTAATTTTCCTGTCAAGGTTTGTCATTTGCACTTTTAGCCCACATACTGTGGGCTAAATAATCCTTAAATAGCCAGGCTAATTACCAAAAACAAAATGAATCTACAGCACCATTTTCTTATCGCCATGCCCACATTATCTGATTCCTACTTCAAACGCTCGGTTGTTTACGTTTGTGAACACAACGAAAACGGGGCAATGGGATTGGTGATAAATAAACCAATTGAACAAATCTCTGTTCGGAAAGTTTTACAAAAACTGAAAATCTCACCAGAAGATCGGGATGAAAGTATCAGCCTAAACAAACCAGTCATGACAGGTGGTCCTCTTGCTGAAGATCATGGTTTTATATTGCACACACCACAACCAGGTTTCAGTTCAAGTATCAAAATTTCCGATGACACGATGATTACCACATCCAAAGATGTGCTTGAAACCCTAGGCACACCACGCCAACCAAAACAGATATTAGTCACGCTAGGGTATGCAAGTTGGGAAAAGGGGCAACTTGAAAAAGAGATAATGGAAAATAGCTGGCTAACCGCAAACGCTGATCCACATATTATTTTCAACTCCCCCATTGCAGATCGCTGGCGTGAAGCCGCATCTTTGCTTGGTATCAATATCTATAATATTGCTCCACAGGCAGGACATGCATAGATGGGTAACCGCACAATAATGGCTTTCGATTTTGGGACCCGCAGTATCGGCGCAGCCATCGGGCAGGAAATTACGGGTACCGCCAGAGCATTAACCTCGTTTAAAGCCACAGATGGTATCCCCAATTGGCAGCAAATCGAAAAATTACTTAAAGAGTGGCGGCCAGATCTGGTTATTGTTGGTCTTCCCCTCAATATGGATGGCACTGAACAACTTGTAACAACACAGGCACGTAAATTTGCAAACCGGCTGCATGGCCGGTTTGGTGTGCAAATTGCACTCCAGGATGAACGCCTGACAACGGTTGAAGCCCGCGCTCATCTGTTTGACCGTGGAGGCTACAAAGCGTTAGATAAAGGCAAAGTCGATGCTGCATCCGCTGTTATTATTCTGGAAAGCTGGTTCGAGCAGCACTATTAAGCTATCAATTAACAATAACAGCGGATCAACTAACAACAGCGATTAACTGTTAACCTCCGTCTGCTCTGCCAATAATCCCTGTAATTTACGCTGCTGCCAGCCTTGCTCATAGGTTTGCATCCCACTGGCAGCACCGGTCTGCATAAGCGTTGTTATTTGATGATTTTTGCCTTCCCGTATCAGATGACTGACCGCCTGATTAACCACCAACACTTCATACACAGCGATCCGTCCTCCATCCTGTGCAGAAACCAATTGCTGCGCTATCACAGCCTTCAAACTCCCTGCAAGCTGACTGCGTACCCATCCTTTTTCTTCCGCCGAAAATATATCCACCAGCCGATCAACTGCTTGTACTGCGCCTCTGGTATGCAAAGTTGAAAATACCAAATGCCCTGTTTCTGCCGCAGTTAATGCCAGACGTATTGTCTCCTTATCCCGTAGCTCACCCAACAACAATACATCAGGATCCTGCCGAAGAGCACCTTTCAGCGCTTCCTGATAGCTGGAGGAATCCAATCCGATTTGTCGTTGTTGTATCAGACAATTGCGGCTGTGGTGAATAAACTCCACAGGATCTTCCAATGTAATAATGTGCTGACAACAATGACTGTTCAGCATATCCACAATAGCGGTTAAGGTTGTCGATTTCCCGCTGCCTGTGGCGCCGGTCACCAGGATCAATCCACTTTCTTCCCGTAAAATCATTTCCCGGACAATTTCAGGTGCTTTTAGCTGTTCCAGAGTTGGACACTGAGAGCTAATTAAGCGCAGAACAACTGACAGCCCCGATTGCTGACGAAAAATGTTGCCTCTTAATCGTTGGTGGCTTTCTGTCTCCATCGCAAAATCCACATGTCCACAAACTGATAGCTGTTCTAACTGATATTCTGATAGAAACTGCCTGCTCCACTCTTCCAACAAAGTATTATTTACAGATGGCAGTTGAGTTTGTGGATAAAGCACACCATTTATACGTAATACAGGAGCTTGCCCAACACAAAGATGCAGATCAGAAGCATTATGCTTTACACTAAGGGCCACTAGCTTATCCATATTCATTTTTTAATCTCCTGAGTCACTATGAACAATATTGAACAAAACTTACAAGATGTCAGGACCCACATAGCCGTTGCCGCACAGAAATGCGAACGCTCTCCAGAAGAAATTACTCTGCTTGCAGTCAGTAAAACCAAGCCTGTGGAAGATATCGAAAAAGCAATCGTTGCCGGCCAGCGCCAATTTGGTGAGAATTACGTACAGGAAGGGGTAGAAAAAATTGCTTATTTTGCAAATCGTAATGATTTGATATGGCACTTTATCGGTCCGTTACAGTCTAATAAAAGTCGTCTGGTGGCAGAAAATTTTAACTGGTGCCATACCGTTGACCGCCTGAAAATAGCACAGCGTTTGAGCGAACAACGCCCAGAGGGAATGGAACCGCTGAATATTCTTATTCAAATAAATATCAGTGATGAACAGAGCAAATCAGGTATTCAACTTGCTGAACTCCCCACTCTGGCAGCCGAAGTAAGCAAACTGCCGAATGTGAAGCTACGTGGTTTAATGGCAATCCCTGCACCGGAGCCCGACTATGAACGCCAATTGGTGGTTTTCAGGCAAATGGAACAGGCTTTCTTTAACCTGAAAACTCAATATCCTCAAATAGATACCCTTTCAATGGGGATGACTGATGATATGGCTGCCGCCATTAATTGTGGTTCCACATTAGTGCGGATCGGGACGGCAATTTTCGGTGCACGTCAGTATCACAATTAACCATATCAATGCTACGAGGTATTTAATGGAAAAACGTAAAATTACTTTTATTGGTGCAGGTAATATGGCTCACGCCATCATTGCCGGATTGGTAAAAGAAGGCTACCCTGCTGAACTGATTAATGTCTGCGCTCCTGGCAATGCTCGCCGCGATGTACTGGCAAAGGAGTATGGCGTCAACAGCAGCAGTGATAATATTCGCTGCGCACAGGAAGCCGATGTTGTTGTTATGGCGGTAAAACCGCAAGTAATGGCAGATGCCTGCCAGCCGCTAAAGGAGCAGGTAGATTTCAGTAACAAATTGGTTTTGTCTATCGCAACAGGAATTTCTGTTGCACGCTTTAACGTCTTATTACAAGACAAACTCAACATTGTTCGTATCATGCCAAACACCCCGGCATTAGTCGGTCAAGGGTTGAGTGGATTATTCGCGCCTGAGCAAGTCAGTCAGTCTGACCGTGATTTCACTCAAGCATTGATGAACAGCGTCGGTAAAACCCACTGGGTAAAAGATGAAAACGGCATCAATGATATTATCGCCACAGCAAGTAGTGCCCCCGCTTATTTCTTCCTGTTCATGGAATCAATGCAACAGGAGGCAGAACGCTTAGGTTTTGACAGTGAAACAGCCCGTGAAATCGTTTTGCAAACAGCAACCGGTTCTGCGGCGCTGGCCGCATCAAATGCAGATCTCCCTTTTGCAACCCTGCGCGAGCAGGTAACATCTAAAGGTGGCACCACTGCGAAAGCATTGCACATTTTTTATGAAGGCAAATTGCCGGAAATCGTATCCAGTGCCATGCAGGCAGCTATTCGCCGCGCACAGGAAATAGAAAAACAATTTTAATTTTATCAGGGCTGCTAAATGCAATTTTTAACTTTTATTCTGTTCACCATTCTGGATTTATACATCGTTGTTTTATTACTTCGAGTATGGATGCAATGGGCCCGTTGTGATTTTTACAACCCATTTGCCCAGTTTGTCGTGAAAATTACTCAGCCGGTCGTTCGGCCACTGCGCCGTGTGCTCCCGGCTATTGGTCCGCTTGATACCGCTTCCGTTGTTATAGCCTATGCTCTGGTACTGCTTAAATTAACCATGCAACTCTGGTTCAGTACCGGAGCGTTTACCTTCCTCACACTTTTCATCCCTATCGGGTTAATTGAACTGCTAACAGCCGCAGGCAAGCTGGTATTTTGGCTGGTGCTGGCGCGTGCTCTGTTAAGCTGGATAAGCCAGGGCCGCAATCCGATTGACTACGCTCTGATGCAACTGACAGAACCACTGATGGCACCTATCCGCCGTATTATCCCGGCAATGGGTGGCCTTGATTTCTCCGCAATGATCGTCATTTTGATCCTCTACGCGCTGAACTATCTCCGCGCTGATGTTCTCTCATGGCTGATACAGTAAATAAGAATTAAATTGGGTTCAAAATAATGCAAAAAGTTGTTCTGGCAACCGGCAATCCCGGAAAAGTTCGTGAATTGGCGCAATTACTGGCTGATTTTGGTCTGGATATCGTTGCTCAAACTGAATTAGGCGTAGATTCCGCCGAAGAAACTGGGCTGACATTTATTGAAAATGCCATTCTTAAAGCCCGTCACGCGGCACAAATTACCGGCCTGCCAGCGATTGCTGATGATTCCGGTTTATCCGTAGATATCCTTGGCGGCGCTCCTGGCATCTATTCAGCCCGTTATGCGGGTGAAGATGCTACCGATCAGCAAAATCTGGCAAAACTGTTGGATACGATGAAAGATATTCCTGATGATCAACGTCAGGCTCAGTTTAATTGTGTGCTGGTTTATATGCGCCACGCAGAAGATCCCACTCCTCTGGTCTTTCATGGCCGCTGGCCGGGGATTATTGCTCGTGAACCTGCCGGTAATGGCGGGTTTGGTTACGATCCCATCTTCTACGTACCAGAATTAGGCTGTACTGCGGCTGAGTTAAGTGGTGAACAAAAAAATGCGGTTTCACACCGCGGTCAAGCACTGAAAATGATGTTGGATACACTGCGTAATGCTTAAGCTTCCACCACTGAGTCTTTATATCCACATTCCGTGGTGTGTACAAAAGTGTCCTTACTGTGATTTCAACTCCCATGCATTGAAAGGTGATGTTCCACATCAGGAATATGTCGACCATTTATTAGCAGATCTGAAAACGGATCTGCCAATGGTCAACGGTCGAGAAATCACCACTATCTTTATTGGTGGTGGGACCCCCAGCCTGCTCAGTTCACAAGGGATGCAACAATTACTGGATGGTGTTCGTACTCTCCTGCCAGTATCGCCGCAAGCTGAAATTACTATGGAAGCCAACCCGGGTACAGTGGAAGCCGACCGTTTCAGTGGTTATCAGCAAGCCGGCATTAACCGAATATCCATTGGCGTCCAGAGTTTCAGCCCGGATAAACTGGTGCGTCTTGGCCGTATTCACGGGCCGGATGAAGCCAAACAGGCAGCACATTTAGCCGCCAGTCTGGGGCTACGCAGTTTTAATCTGGATTTGATGCACGGTTTGCCAAACCAAAGCCTTGATGAAGCACTGGATGACTTACATCAGGCAATTGCGTTATCACCACCGCACCTTTCGTGGTATCAACTGACTATTGAGCCGAATACCAGCTTTGGTTCCCGTCCTCCGGTTCTGCCTGACGATGATGCTTTGTGGGATATTTTTTCACAAGGGCATCAATTGCTGACAGCAGCAGGTTATCAGCAATACGAAACTTCTGCTTATGCCAAACCAGGCTATCAATGCCAGCATAATCTCAACTACTGGCGTTTTGGCGATTATCTTGGTATTGGTTGTGGCGCTCATGGAAAAATCACCTTTGAAGATGGCCGTATTCTGCGTACAGTAAAAACCAAACATCCCCGCGGATATATGCAAGGGCGCTATCTGGATAAACAGCATCAGGTAGAAAATGAAGATCGGCCATTTGAATTTTTTATGAACCGGTTCCGTTTACTGGAAGCCATGCCAAAACAAGATTTCAGTGATTTCACCGGATTATCGGAAAGTTCAATCCGCAATCAAATTGATCGAGCCTTAGCCGCGGGTTATCTCTCTGAAACAGCAACACATTGGCAAATTACGCAGAAAGGGAAACTGTTCCTGAATTCATTATTGGAACTGTTTATTTAATGCAAAAATTGCCTTCGAAAAATTCAGTTCCACAAAGATCATCTTATGCATAAAATCGATACCGACACTGGTTTCGAGTTTATTCATAATACATTGCCCCTTACTGAACTTCAGTAGGGGTTCACCATTAGGTAGTGACGACTGATTACTCAATGTCTGACTCCTGCTTCATCGCAACTAAGCACCCCGCTCAGGCTGCTGACCAATCCATTATTCTTTTTTTATTTCATTATTTTTATGGCTTGCTTCGTAAAATGACGGTGAGAAAGCATCTGAATATCAGTCTGTTTAGATAATATTCTTTTACGTGCTGATTTCTTTTCAACTTTTCATTAATGTTTAATGGGCTTCGATTAAACGCAATTCATTATACTTCTGAAAAGCACGTTTATTGAGTTAAATCTGCTCCTGATATAAAAAATTTAATCTATATATTCGCATTTTTAAATGGTTATAAAAGCTGGTATTAATGGAGCGCCTGTTTTTTTAACCCTTAACTGATAGATAGCTGAGTTAATCACCAATAAAAAGAAAATTGTGGGTGCCAAAAAATGAAGGGTTTTCTTGTTTTTCCTTTTCCTGTATTTTATTTTTTAGGTTTAAAACCAGAGAGAGTAAAAGAGATACCAATGGTATTAAAATCAAAGCCTATTTTTTTAATGGTTTTTAATACTATTAAATGCGATAGTTATTTTTCCGTTATATAGTTAACTCTGTTAAACGTTTTAATATAATCTCATGTTTTTATTATTTGATTAACCTTGTTAATCAATTTAAAACCCGTTTTTCCTGATATTTTCTCTTCCATTGTCAGCATAACATCGAATTTTTTACCCGCTTTAAAAAATCTTTAAACCTAACAATCACCGGTAATATTAACTGTCAAACTAACAGCCTATCCCATTTAAGGCTACTGGGATAGGCTCTAAAACAACATATTATAGAACTTCAATCACTGCTTAAATTCAACTATAGAAAAAGCGGCATGATTAAAGAGCATCCTCAACAGCTTTAATTTGTGCAGTTAAGCTTTCCAAACCACCACCAGATAAATACCACAGATCAGATTTCAGATAAGTAATTTTGCTATTCTTATATGCAGAAGTAGATTTTACTTTATCATCTTCAAACTTCGCTTTATCAAGTTTACCGGCACCAATTGCTTCGCTGCGATCAATAATGAGAATCACATCTGGATTAGCCTGAGCAATCATGTCGGAAGTCACCATAATGCGTTTGGTTTTATCCTCACCAACCGGAATAAGCACTTCCGCTTTCTGTGTCTTAACCACATTAAACACGACGCTCTGGTTATTCAGCATTAATTTATCTGCGTTATGCAATAATTCTAATCCTGTGAATACCATAGGGAAATCAATTAAATGCATATTTATCAATGAATTATGAAACGGCAAGTGCTGATGAACGCTGAGGTTTTAAGTTCTCTGCCGCCACCTTGTCGCCATTTTTTAACTGCGATAACGGGTTGTATATCAAGGCATCATTCAGATGGTCAGGTGCAAAATGTGCGTACCGCATTGTCATTTTGATGTCGGTATGTCCCAGTATTTTTTGCAGGACAATGATATTGCCTCCGCTCATCATAAAATGTGATGCGAATGTGTGGCGCATTACATGGGACGATTGGTGAGATGGTAACTCTATACCAGCTCGTTTGACAGCCCTACGGAAAGCTGAATAGCAGGAGCTGAACAATTTCCCTTTCCTCTTTGGTATCTCATCGTATAGCTCCTTAGTTATCGGAACAGTACGATTACGTTTCCCTTTAGTCTGAGTGAACGTTATCTTATAAGGCGTGATTTGTGAGCCAGTTAATCCCGCAGCTTCAGACCATCTTGCACCTGTAGATAGAGCAATTTTGACGATAATCAACAAATCTTTTGCTGTGCTTTGTGCGCAGAAATCCAGCAGGGTAATAATTTGTTGATTTGATAAAAAAGCCATTTCCGTTTCATCAGTATTGAACGCTCTGATGTTTTTCAATGGATTCTCTTTGTTCCATTCTCCGAGCCTGTATAACTCATTAAACATAGCACGGAAATATGCTAATTCATTATTAACGGTACTAGGAGTGACAGGTTTTAATTTGTTAGCATTCCCATTTAACCTTTTCTCTCGGTAAACAGAAAACAACTTAGTATCAAATTCGGTTGCAAGGGGATTACTCATTTCTTTACAAGCAAAGAGCATTCTTTGTTTGCGGTTTTTGCCATCACTTAGGGTTATGCCATGTGCTCGATACCAGATATCAACCAGCTCAGAAAGAAGACGTTTATCTTGCTTTTCTCCGAGCCAAGGCTTGTCTACAGTTTCATCTAATATATGGCGCTCATAAGAGAGCGCCTCACCTTTGGTCGTGAACTGTTTACGGATTCTTCGCCCGTTCCTGCCGTTGGGGTAAAGCTCAACTAGCCATTTGCCATTTGGTTGCTTATTTATTGCCATAGCTATCGATACCGACCACATTAGTTAACCAATCAGGCTTGGATGTACCTTCCCAGATAATGGCTTCACCATTTGACGTGCTGTAAAGACTTGGCTCAGCGTCGGAGTTTGAATTGCGTTTAGTTGGTTCGCGCTCGTTTGATTCTTTCTTTGCTTTCTCATATTCAGCAGAAAATTTATTTTTTATAAGGGACCATCGTTCTCTTATAGATAGGTTATTACTTTTTTCTTCTTTCTCCTTTTTACCCTTGCGTGGTAGATAAATCCAACGATAAAATAAAAAGCAAAGAACCGAGCCGGAAATAAACAGCATGGCTTTGACGACACTCTTATTTTTAGGTTCGGTATCGAAACGGAAACCTAATCCAGAAATAAAAAACAGCACTAAGAAGGTAAGTGAAACAATTTTTATTGTTGTGATTATAATTTTCATTTTAATAATCCTTTATTTTCTTAACAACTCTCCCTAGTACATTGATCTCATCTAAATCACAATCAAATGCCATTCCAACACCGGAAACTCGGACACGTCTAACAGGGATACGGGTTAACTCGCGAATACTGATTTTGTTTTTAATCTTAATCAACCATTTGCCATCATAAACATCTGCAAACCCACGATCAATGATGTAGTAAGTTTTGGAATCCAGAACACAGAAAGGATCAGAAGGAAAGGGAATACCAGCAGTAAACATCACCTTATCGAACATGACATAGCCTGATTGATAGAGTTTTCCATCAATCAGCTTATTATTAGGTAATTTTAGCATGTCGATTTCTTCATCATTAAATTTTCTTCCTTGACCAGTAGCTAACCATTCTAAAGTTGCGCCAGTCTCAGCCATGCATTGAACAACGATATCTGAGGGGAAAAATCCGCGTTTATAACGCATTGCTAAGCTACTACTGGCGATACCGAAATGTTCTGCTAGGGCTATTTTTGTAGAGAACCCATAAGCCTCAATGATACGGTCAAGAACCTTGTCGCCGCCTTTGGTTAAATCTATTTGTAGATTCAAGCTAAAAATCCTCTTGATTTTTGTCTTTAAGCGAATGCATAATTCACTTTGTAGGTTATAGTGAATATGAACGAATATAAACGAATATTGATAAGACTAAAGCTAAAAGAGGATTTTGCCCCATGAGACCTATCTTTACAATCACTGTCACTGAGCCATTCCTTCCAATTGAAGAATATTGCCGCCGTCATGCCATGTCTATATCGACTGCCCGCGACATGGTTAGAGATGGTCGCTTACCCGTTCGTGAAAAATCCATTGATAAGAAACGCGGTAAAGTGCTTATCAATATGATGGCTCTGGCAGTTGAAGCATTAAGCGCAACTAGTGTCCAAATTTCACTTAACACGCAATACGAGTAAAGCATTTCGCTTTTGGAGAAAAACAGCAATGTTTGATTATCAAGTTTCCAAACAAGCACACTTTGATCATGCTTGCCGGGCATTCGCCAACGTTCATAGGGGCAACTTAGCTCAAATTTCGGGAGCTATCCGAATGAATCCGCAAATGCTGCGTAACAAGCTAAATCCTGAACAGCCTCACATACTGACTTGTGTTGACTTAATGAAGTTAACCGATGTAACGCAAGACGCATCTATTTTGGATGGATTACTGGAGCAGTTGCGGTGTCAGCCATCGGTACCGGTGAATGAGATTTGTGATTCCAACATGTCGAATTATTTGTTAGGTGTAACGGCAGAAGTGGGAAAACTGGCAAGTGCTGTTGTTTCGGGAGGTCATTTCAATCATACCCGTGTGGCTGAGTTTAAGAGGACGGTTAATAATGCGATCAGATTATTAACTTTAGTGGGTATTACCATTTCATCAAGATTGCATTCTAATGCCTGCGTCTAGTTCGGTGGTTGATGTTGTTGCAGGTATTGGAGCATTGTTAGTGTGAGGTCAGCATGAACGCATTAAAGCAACAAGAACACCAATATAAATTGACTGGTGAATCATTTAAACCCCAAAAAGATAGGTTTATCTATCCAATCGTTCTATGTGCTTTTGCTTATTTTATTCTGTTCCTGATTCGATGAGGTTTACATGAACACGGAATATCAATTTGAATCAAGCGAACAACGTGCATTCTCAATATCTTTTGAAACGCGGGTTAATGGATTAAATAAAGTTGCTCAAGTCAGGGCACAATATTTCAAATCTGATAATAAAGAGTTAAGTGTCTTTATTAATGAGATGAGAGATAAACGTAGCGAAAACTATGTGGATAATAAACGCGTGTTAGCTGCCATTTTCTACATAGCACGTATACCAACCAATAGGCATGAACTGGCATTGAATGAATTAACTCGTGAAGAAATGATTAGTCTGATACGAGCAATAAATATTATCAAGGCAACGAGTGTATTATTACCCAATAATTTATCGTTGCCGAACTAAATAAAAATAACTATCGTTCTAATTTTAATGGCGCTAACACGTCAGGGATTTTTATTACCAAAAACAAGGAAATTAATAAATGAAAGCTACAGGTATTGAGCAGTTAATAAAAAAGGTGCGGGAGGATGAACGTAAACATTATGCAGATTTATTTTCATTCCGTTTAGCAAAACTGTCCGTTCATGTTTTGAAAAATAAAATGGATCATGCGGCCAGTGCAGCGCTTTTGCAACGTGAATCTGAGAACGTCGAGCGTCAGGCCCAGGAGTGGCACTATGTCTGATGTTATCGACCAAGCTTGTCAACATGCAGAGGAAACACTGGAACGCAAAATATTAAGGCATATAAACCGCCCTGTGAGTGTTTCTACGTTTGAATGTGAAGATTGTGGGGAATTAATCTCATCAGAGCGACGGATGAAAGTCATGGGTGTTACCCGTTGTGTTTCCTGTCAGGAAGTTTTCGAGATGGAACAGAAACATTATCGGAGTGTGTGGGATGACTAGATATCATGATCTAACAACTAAAAATTTTGATTGCATTGTGTCAGATAGTCAGCTTTGCATTGATGTATCGGTATTTATGCCTGTAATTGAGGAAAACGATATTGTTATTTTACGTGAATATAAAGGCGTTAGGGTTAAAACCTTTATCGTTAATTCTGTCATAAGAGATGATGTTAGCTGTGATTATCCATATGGAAATATCAGATATGAACTTACATCGCTATCACCGAATTTTTTCTTTCGTGAGGGTGAATAATCATGAAAGTGAAAAACAAAACTCATCATTTAAAAAAGAGTTTATTTTATAGCTATTGATAACGGAGAGAAAAAAGCAGAATTTAGAGTAAATGATCAAGAATATAAAACAGGTGATTTTCTTGCATTGAATAAAATTGGTGACAATGGAAATTTCATAGGAAGATTGATTTCAGGAAAAATAACAAATGTAACGGTAATTAATAAAGATTTGTATCCGCAGATAGCGGAAGAATTTGTTTTGCTTTTATTTTAATTAATTCCCGTTAATTGTTTGTAACATGAATATTGAAAGAAAAGAAGAAAATAACGGCGATGCACTGCGTTCAATGTATCGCCAGAGTATAGAATTTCAGCCAGGGTTGCCGAATGATGCAACTCTGGCTGAACGTATTATGTGGGAGGCGAACCCTAACGATTATGCATGGCGGCATCAATATCTTGAGAATGTGCCGCATTCACTGGCGATCTACCTTGCAACACGTTACGCCAATATTTTCAATCAATCTGGTCGCCGCCGGGCTAATACGTTTTTACGTCAGTTCTGCGAGAACGTATTACCACGGTTAAAATTGGTCAATGAACAATACGAGTTCCAGCATATTGTATCTGGTGTTATGCCGTTCCCGTTTATCGAATCACTGGAACAATTGCCAACATTAGGACGTAAAGAAATAAAACAGCTTGCGCATGAGATTGCGCGGTTTATGGCTGAGAGTTACGACCAATATGTTGAACAGGCCCTACAGAATGAGCAGGACGCTTGCCGTAGATTAATTCATGTCTATACCCGTTTGGCTAAATTGACACAGCAAGCGGGAACGATAGCCCCATATTGGCAGCAATTTGCAAAAGGTCGAATTAAACCCACAGAAGACCAACTATGTGCGGGATTGCTGCGCATGATGTCAGATCAATGGTGGTACATCCGTTTAAAGCGGATACGTGATATTCGTGCCGAACATATTGCAATTGCTGTCGGACAGGTACAAAAAGCGGTTTCATCCTATGTTTCACGTCAGACTTTACATGAATGGACAGAGCAGAAGCGGCTAAATTGGGAGTTTCTGCAATCGTTCGATTTAGAGAATGAAGATGGGGAGCGAGTTTCGTTAAGCGATAAGGTCTTGGGCAGCATTGCAAACCCTGCCGTTCGCCGTTGTGAACTCATGATCCGTATGCGCGGATTTGAGGACTTGGCTAACGAAATGGGCTGTGTGGGAGATTTTTATACTATTACAGCCCCTTCTAAATATCACTCTGTACATAGTGGTGGCGGTTTTGTGAAAAACTGGAACGGTGCGACCCCAAAGGATACACAAAAGTATTTGTGTAAGGTCTGGGCAAAAATCCGGGCGGCTTATTCCCGTGCGGGGATCAGCGTATTCGGTTTTCGTGTTGTTGAACCTCACCATGACGGAACGCCACATTGGCATATGCTGCTATTTATGCGCCCTGAGCATGTCGATGAAATGCGCGACATTATGTGTTATTACGCCCGGTTGGAAGATTCAGAGGAATTACAGGGACAAAAGGCACTCAAGGCGCGTTTCCATGTGAAGCCTATCGATAAGGCAAAAGGTTCGGCCACGGGCTATATCGCCAAATACATCTCAAAGAATATTGATGGTTACGCGCTGGATGGCGAAAAGGATGGGGAAACAGGCCAACTTCTTAAGGATATGTCCCGTTCGGTTTCTGCCTGGGCGAGTCGTTGGCGCATCCGTCAATTCCAGCAGATTGGTGGTGCTCCGGTTTCTGTCTGGCGTGAACTGCGTCGCTTAAGTGGTGACGAACAGATTTTGCCTGATGAGGATATGGATAACGTTCGCTTTGCGGCGGATATTGGCAACTGGTCAGCCTATACCGAATTTCAGGGCGGTGCATTGGTTGCCCGCAAAGATCTCACTGTGCGCCTTGCTTATGAGGTCACCGAGGAAGGCAATATTTACGGTGAGGATGTTCAGCGTATTTCCGGTATTTACTCGCCCCGTCTGGGCGAATCCTCTTCTTTTGTTACCCGTACTGTGAAATGGAGGATGGTCCCTAAATCCAGCCCGGTATCTGCGGGTGAGGGTGTGGTTTTTTCTTCCTCTTGGAGTTCTGTCAATAACTGTACGGAGGCACGAAATACGGTTAGTCAAGGAAGTGATCTGTATTTAGATGAATTCTATTACGGTTGGCATCAAATGAGTGAGAAGGAAAAAATACAGCGAGTTTATGAATCGGCAAAATTACAGAGTTTGGAGATGAGTGATGTGCTGGCACATTCGTTACTGGAGGGGGGGAGTATGACCATAGATGGACAGCGTTATTGTTTATCTATGTTCGGTCATCTACATAAAGTTAAAAAAACGCATACTGAAACAACAAAAATGATAATGAGTAGGTTAAGTGAAAAATTGGGGGTTGATATTTCCGGGATATTCCGTGATCCAAAAGGTCATTATTTGACTATGTTGCGAAAAATTAACCAAGGGCCGATTGAGGTCACATAACTAATTATTTCTCAATGAAATTGATGCATTTGTTAATTATATTAAATTAAACTGTATATAAATACAGTTAATGGAACGGTAAAAATATGATGTCAGATTATCTGGATAAGTTGGCCGTGTTGGAACGGATTGAATTGATTGCTAAAGTTGGTAATTCAGGTATTTGCACTAGTCGAGAACGGCAAGTCGCATTTGATTGGATTGCAGAACTGGCTGAGCAGGTCAGAAAAGAAATAATCTCAAATGTAAAAACTAAAAGGCCACTAAGTAGTGGCTCAGAATTACGCAGTAGGGCGAACTTTTAATAAATCCAATGCCATTTGACGCTGTTGCGGGTTGAGGTTGTTAATCACGGTCTGCAACAGTTTATCACCCGTTTTTGCACTGGGACTTAGCGTGTGCGAAAACGTCAAATTCATAACAAATGTATAACCACATTCAACACTGGAACACGCGCAGTACAGATCAGCAATTTCACGGTGCTTCCGATTCGTCTTGCGAATAACCGCCTTAGCACCGCACTCAGGGCAGATAATTTTTAATACGCGCATATTCCTCATTCCCAAAGTATCCATTTTCGGTAATTTTACCTGTTTTTTGCGCGTTTTGCACACGAACTTACGCGATCTTGTTTAAAACGGATATGTAATATTTCGGGCACATCATAGGTATTTATCGCATTCATGAACATATTTTGAACGGGGATAACTTCATCCTGGCGATAGACCTCACGGGCTTTTTCCGGATCACCCAACCCGCCGACATTGGTCGGGATAATGCCAGCCAGTCCCGCCGGGAATCGGTGAGCGGTCAGCACATCTTGAGAGCTGATACTTTTCACATTGGCAAATTCATCATTGGCGGAGATATCACCCACCGGAATAAATTTAATGCCGTCAGGGTCGCCGTTGGGAATGTTTACGAACAGGGTTTCAAAGTTGCCAATGCCTTTGCTTTGGTGAAGCTTGCGTATGATCTCCTCTTCGGTCTCGTCAGAGATATTCGGGTCATTGGTGTAAATGATACCGCCAGTGTGAGCGCCATTGTGGTAATAACGACGACGGAAAATGGTGGCCTCAGCGTTGAGCAGGGCGGCATGAATACCGCCAATATAATCCGGCAATCCGTAAACTTGCTGTTGCGGGTCATACTGCTTGATGAAAATCACTTCTTCCGGTGAGTAAACCAACGGTTCCCCCTCCTGCAAGACCACAAAATATTTATCCTTACGGCGGCGTAGGTATAGGGAGGGCAAGACCGCCAGTGCGACCACATCACCCCAGAAGTTACGGACTTTCAGAATGGCGACATCACCGAAAATCAGGAAATTAATCACGGCTGACTTGAATTGTTCATGGGACAGTCCGCCGCCGACATAATCCGAGGCAATCATATTGTGACGGGCATAGAGTACACCGCCGTGTTGACTGTTCATGTTGGTCAGTTGTGCCAGGGCTAAACGGTCAATCGGTAGTGTGTAATGGTCATAGTCATTGTCATACCAGATATTTTGATAATCCGTTCTGGTGGTGAGTATCGGTTCAGGTTTGCCCAACGTGATTAAGCTCATTTGCCGTTGACGGCCGTTTGTACGTGGGGAATGTGCGCGGGTTTTCCTTAACTTTTTCTTCATTATGCAGCCTTTGCAAATGTGTATTTAGAGGTGCGTTTCTTGTCGTAATTTAACGGCTCATTCATCAGGGCATGAGCGATTGCCCAGAAGACGTCAGCGTGTCCGGTTTCCCGCGAACGGTCAGCGACAAAGGTCATGCTGCCGCCTTTTTTCGTCGTGGTGTGTCGAATAGCCAGAAATGAGGCCAGAATTTCTTTTTGTTCCACATCCCATTCGATACGCTCCTCACTGACCACATCAATCATTTTCATGACCAGTTGGTTTTTGCTTTGCGGGTTGTAGTGGATAGCGTGGGCTTGCCGGGGGGCGAAGTCCTGCACCATTTCATAGACACCGTGACCAATCCCCGTGGTATCAATACCGATATGAGTAAATTTGTAGCGCTTGAAGAGATTTTCAATCAGTTTCGCCTGATGTTTCCAGTTCATGCCTTGCCAATAGAACGTTGCCAATACCCGAAAAACTTCGGGCGCCATCATGGGCGGGGCAATAATCACAAAGGTTGAAGTATCGCCAGAACGGGCCGGGTCAAAACCGCCCCAGACTTCGCGATCCCCAAAAGGACGCGGTGCATTGGGATCATGGTCTTCCCAGAGATGGATATCCGCGCCGCATTTTTCTAGTTGGTGATATTTGAAAACAGATGCGCCACTATCAACAAACATACACAGATACAACATGTTAAATGTGTCTGGGTTATAACGGTTCCGCAGTTTTTCAATGGATGCCAGGTTGAATCCGCCCTTAATGGCATCTTCCAGCGTAATGACGTAACGCCATTGACCATCCGGGCAATCGCGACCGCCATCACGTAATTCATCAAATGAGGGAAATTCAATGTTCTTACGTTTGGGATCATTGCCGCGCCATTCGTCACCCATCCAAAATGGATAGGCGGGATGCGTTTTGGCGCTGGGGGTTGAAAAATAGGTGGTACGCCATTTGTCATGGGTTGCCATTGCGGAGGCAACTTCATTGAGGCGTTTAAAATCAGGTACCCAAAAATATTCGTCACAATACAAATGACCGGAATAGGATTGTGCCGTGTTTTTATTGGTTGATAAAAAACGCAGTTCGGCACCGTTGCTGAGCCGAATAGGGTTGCCTGTCAGCGTTACACCGAAGAAGTGTTCAGCGATATTAACGATATACGAGCGGAAAACTTCTGCCTGTGGTTTTGAGGCGGATAAGAATATTTGAGGATTGCCCGTTAATACGGCATTTTCGAATGCCTCAAAGGCGAAATACCAGGTTGCACCGATTTGCCGACTTTTGAGAATATTTCTGATCTGTTTTGCCAGATTATTGCGTAAATGTTTTTGATAGCCGAAAAGCGTCTCATCGACAAACTGCTGAAAATCTTCTTTAGTCAGTGTCGAAATATCATTTTTACGATAGCGTTTCTTTTTCTTGGGTTCATCCTCACTGAATGGGATATAATCACCGCCTGATTTTTCTTGCGCCTTAATTTCGGCCAGCTTTTCTTTATGCTTATTTTCCTGTGCCATCAGTTTTATATGATGTGCAATTAATCGGTCGAGTTCGTCTAATTCCAGCGAGGTTTTATTGTTGCGTTCACTGAGCACGGCAATTCGGCGGTTAATGGCCTCGATAACACTTTCATGGTTGAGCATATCTGCCCAATGCCATTTTTCCGCCCAATAGTAAATGATCCGCCGATTCGGCAGATTTAATTCACGGGCAATTTCTGCCGGAGTATATCGCCGTAGGTATAAAGAACGGGCGACATTGATTAGTTCATCGGAGTATTTAGCCATAGCAATCATATTATGCCGGGCTAAATGTATCCTGACGCGCATTCAATTTCGGCCTGAATGGGTTATGGCGTTATATCCGAATTCATCAGAATTAAACCATTCGCAGCATTTTATTGAATCCGCAATACTGTATTTGATTCAAATGGAAGGAATTAAATATGTCTCAGTTAATGACTAACTGGATATGTATTGCCACGGAGGGCGACACGGTTGATGGCCGAGTAATGGAACCTCAATGGATTTTAGAGGCTGCCGAACTCTATAACCCAGAGTTGTACACTGCCCGCATTTGGCCGGAACATGAACGTGGGTTCGGTGCAATGGGCGAAGTGTTAGCCGTCAAAGCAGCGCGAGATGATGGCGGGGTTTTACGCTTATATGCGCAACTGCGACCCAATCATCATTTGTTACAGGCCAATCGAGAGGGACAATTACTGTTTACCTCTGTTGAACTTACGTCTGATGGCAATTTTCGCGGAACCGGCAAAACATATCTGGAAGGACTGGCAGTGACTGACTCACCCGCCAGCGTGGGCACAACGCGTCTGCAATTTAAAAAAAGGAACAAACATCGTCGATTCGGTGCGTATAAGCCACTGGTTATTGATGAGGTTAAACACGTTAAGGATAACGGCATGACAAAGGCCAAAAAAGGATGGAAAAGCTTTTTTAACATTGAAGAGCCAGAAGAAATCGAATCAAAACCATCAAGCGATGATGCGTTGCAGGCGCTGGCCCAGGCTGTAGCAGATTTAGAAGCGCGAATTACCACGCTTGAGGGTAAGCAGGAATCGACCGAGCAGGAAGTTGCAGACGTTCAGGAAGATGTCGAGACAATGAAAGCGGTTGTCGATACCGAAGCATTTGCGCGTTTACGTGACAGTTTGCCCGATATTCTAAAAAAGTTTAACAAATTGGACGGTATTGCTACCCGCTTACCATCGCGTAACCCAAAAGGCGACAAAAACGAGCCTTTTAAATTTCTGTAATTCCATGATGGAAAAAGGCAAAGGGAAGAGCTATGCAATTGAATCATCAGGCACGGACATTTTTGCAGAAATATGCGGCGGGGTTAGCCGAATCCTACGGGGTTGAAGACACATCACGTTACTTTTCGCTGACTGACCCAAAAGAAACCGCCTTGCGCAGCGCGTTGTTGGAATCCGTGGAATTTCTCAGCATGATCACCTGTGCGGATGTGGATCACCTTTCCGGCCAGGTGGTGTCAGTCGGCAATCCAGGGTTATTCACCGGGCGCAAAAAAGATGGCCGCTTTATGCGTAAAACGGGGATTGACGGCAATAAATACAGCTTAGTTGAAACCGATTCCGGCGCCGCCTTGCCCTGGGATTTGTTATCTGTCTGGGCAAACTCAGGTTCAGAAAGTGAATTTTTCCAACGTATGCAGGTATTCACTCATGAATCTTTTGCACTGGATATGATCCGGGTTGGTTTTAACGGCCAGCGAGTGGCGGAGACCACCGACCCAGAAGCCAATCCGAATGGTGAAGATGTGAACATGGGTTGGCATCAAATCGCCAAAGAATGGAATGACGGCAAGCAGGTGATTACTGCACCGGTGAAACTGGATGAGCACGGTGATTTTACCTCACTGGATGCGATGGCGTCAGATCTGATTAACGCCTGTATTCCGCAGCAATTCAGGCATGATCCACGTTTGGTGGTACTGGTCGGTGCTGATTTAGTGGCGGCTGAACAATATCGATTATATCAGGCGGCAAATAAACCGACTGAAAAAATCGCGGCGCAAATGTTAGGGAGTTCCATTGCTGGACGTCCGGCCATTATCCCGCCATTTATGCCGGGTAAACGTATGTCAGTCACCATGCTGCCTAACTTGCAAATTCTGACACAGCGTAATACACGCCAGCGTAAGGCGGAATTTGTGGATGACCGTAAACAATTTGAAAATAAATACCTGCGCAATGAGGGCTACGCGATTGAAACACCGGAATTGTACGCTGCCTATGATGAGAATGCCGTAACGATTGGCACCGTCGCTGAACCTGCTGAAAAACTAGGTATAGATTGATGCTATCACCTGCTCAACGACACAGGGCTGCGGTTGAACTTCGCCAGAAACTGGCACGGCAACAAGCGGTTGCGATTGCAGAGGGGGCGAGTATGCATCTGCAAGCCCGCGTTATTGAGCAGGATATTAAGCGGTTACGTCAGTTGGCGTTAACGGCGGAACGGGTAGAGATGAAAAAGCGGGAATTGTTGCCCAACTATCTGCCTACGGCGGAGCGCTACTTAGCCGAGGGGGAAATTTACCGTAACCCAATTTTTGCTTACTGCGTGATCTGGTTATTTGATATTGGGGATTTTGCCAAAGGATTGGATTGGGCCGATATCGCCATTGAGCAAGGGCAGCTCACCCCCGACAATTTTCGCAGTAGCTTTCCGGCCTTTGTTGCCGACACGGTTTTACTCTGGGCACAGGTGGAAGCCGACACCGGGAATAGTGTTGAGCCCTATTTTTCAAGGACATTTCAGAATGTCACGGGTAAATGGAAAGTACACGAAAAAATTAAGGCCAAATACTACAAATTTGCTGCCTTGAACCTACTGAAAGGGGATAACGCCGACATTAAGGTGAGTTCGGTTGATAGGTGGGATGTGCTGGAGCAGGCGGATATCTGGTTATCAAAAGCGCATCAGTGCAACCCGAAAGCAGGCGTAAAAACTTATCGGCAACGGATTGCCGCCCGTTTACGGGCATTGACAACCTAATAGCGATACCACGATAAACAATGACTACCGCAAGCCGGAGCGGGCGCGGTGGAGGCATGGCAAGGATTGCTCATGGCCGTGGAAACCGGGCTGCCCGCTTTTTTATGGATGAGAGAGGCGAGATGTTTAGTGGTAACACCCTCGATTATCGGGATGAACCGTTGATCAATGATGGTTTTTGGCCGGATTTGAATCTGCGCGAATTTCAGGTGAACCGCAATATTCCGGCTGACTTAGATAATGATCTGTTAGCCCATGCACTGCTGGCAAGTGCCGCTGAAATCAATCTTGACTTACAGCGTCTGAAAGTCCGATTGCAGGCAAAAGGCTATCAGAAAGCGGCCAATGTGCCAGGCATTGCTATCAATGGCGTTAATGCGTTAGTGGGTCAGTATAAAAAGGCTGTTTATGCCAGGGCAAAAGCGGATCTGTTGGGAGAATACACAGCTATTGTCAGTCGTGCCCCTCATCCGCCACAAGAAAGTTCTGAACTACGTCCCCGTTTATTAGCGGAAGCGGCTTTTGTTATCCGCAATATGAAGGGATACGGTCGCACAACGGTACGCATGATATGAGCAAATTACATCATTTAACGGCATTTTTGCGGGAAAACCTGCCAGAGCGTCTCTGTAAGATAGAATTTACCAGTGAAATGGATGAAATTCGTTTTATTCCTGCGCAACGGGATTTAGGTCTGGGGCAATACCAGATGTTTATCCAGCAGTATGAGGCGGTGATTGCCTGGGGGCGTTTCCCATACCGAGAGTTTGATCCGCGATATGTCCCATTGTTAATAGATGTGTGGCTGACTGAGCAGGGCAATGAGTTAGGGGATGTCAATCTGGAGCCGGAACGGCCAGCGATGACCGTTGAAGTGGATGAGGAAACCGCTGTAGTTGTAGTGTCGTTGTCACTGTCAGAGCCTGTTGTCATGCGTGAAGATAAAAACGGCATCGTCCCCTTTGAGAGTAAGCGCTGGAGGCTGGCTGATACTGAAATCTGGTTTGCTGAAAAGGGTGTTGTGCATGGTGTGAATGAGTCAGGCGCACCCGTTGGACAAAGCCAATAATGATGCATGGGCAGTTAAACCGAAATCAGTTTAAGGCACTGCAAAACGCACTGAGTGACCTTGAACTACCCTCGAAAAAGCGCCAACGCCTGTTATGGCGGATTGCGAAATACGGGGTGATCCAGGCGGCAAAACGCAATGTGCGCAATCAGCAATCACCGGATGGTGGGCGATGGACAGCCAGAAAAAGCCCGTGGCGCAAGAAAATGCTCAGGAACATGCCGAAGCTCTTGCATATTCGGGAAATGCCGGAAAATAACGCCGTGCGCATTTACCTGCAAGGCGGGCATTACCGGAATGGAAAACAACAGGTTCCTGCGGGTGTTGTGGGGTATGCACAGCAAAACGGGATGCGTATTCAGGTCAGTCGGCGGCAAGTGCAAAAGCGCGTTGATCGTGAGCGCATGGCAACCATTAAGCAGGCGAAAAAACTGCGGGATTTGGGTTATCAGGTTAAGAAGGATAAACGCTGGCGGAAGCCCCCGATAAAGGAAATTACCGCCAATATGAAATTTATTCAGGCAGGGGTATTGATCCGCGAACTGAGCGGCGGGACGGTTAAACGTTCATGGATGATTGAAGTTCCTGCCCGTAAGTTCTTAGGTATCAATGATGAAGAATTCAGTCAAGCGTTGGCTCGCCAGTTGCAAGGCATTGGATACGGTGTGGGTTAAGCGCATTGATAAGGGATTAAATTATGTGGCCACATGTTCAGGTTAACCAGGTTAATCAACTGCAAGGCAAAACAAGGGAAATTGAGCGAGTCTTGCTTTTCGTTGGGACGGGAAAAACCAACGTAGGTAAAACCATTGCGGTTAATACCCAGACGGACTTTGATTCTGTACTGGGAACGGCACAAACCGCCCTCAAGCGTCATATACTGGCCGCAATGGCAAATGCGGGGCAAAACTGGTCCGGGTATATCCATGTATTGCCGGGATCGGCGGATGAATTGGCGTTTGTTGAGGCGGTGACGTCGGCGCAGCGTATAGCCAGTATTGAGGGCTATACTCTGACGGTCGGCGCAACCAAAGCCATCATTAAAGCCGCGCAAACCTTGCGAGCCAACACGATGGCTAAATTTGGTCGCTGGCAGTGGGCCATTCTGGCGGTTGATGGCACACAGGCAAAAGAGACTTGGACGGATTATGTCGCCCGTCTGGCAGAGCTACAAAAGGGCGAAGCTGTGGCATCGGTGCAACTGGTGCCGTGTCTGTGGGGCAATGAGGCGGGCGTATTGGCAGGGCGTTTATGTAACCGCACTGTCACCGTGGCGGATAGTCCCGCACGGGTACAAACCGGGGCGTTGATGGATTTGGGTTCAACCGATTTTCCAAAAGATGGCACAGATCAGCCGATTGATCTGGCAACCTTGCAGGCACTGGAAAAACTGCGTTTCAGTGTGCCGATGTGGTATCCCGATTATGATGGCATGTATTGGTCAGATGGTCGCACATTGGACGTAGAAGGCGGAGACTACCAGAGTATCGAAAACTTGCGGGTTGTCGATAAAGTAGCGCGTCGGGTGCGTTTGCAGGCTATCGCTAAAATTGCCGACCGTAGCTTAAACAGCACGCCGGGCAGTGTCGCAACGCATCAGGCATACTTCGCCCGTACCTTGCGTGAAATGTCGCGCAGTACTGAAATTAACGGCGTGACTTTTCCGGGGGAAGTGAAATCCCCGAAAGATGAAGACGTGGTGATTACATGGCGTAATAAAAACACGGTGGAAATTTATATCACTGTTCGTACTTACGAATGTCCGAAAGGGATCTCGGTGAGTCTGTTGCTGGATAGTAGTCTGGAGAAAACCGCATGAGCAAACGTATTTCAGGCCAGTCGGTTGATTTTAATATGGACGGGGATCTGGTTCATGCGGAAAAGGTCAATTTGTCCATTACGGACAACACCGCCGCCGCCCAAACACAGGGCGTACCGGATGGTTATATCTCCGGTGATGTGGCGGCAGAGGGGGAGATTGAACTCAGTACCAAATATCTGGAGATGGTGACCGCTAAAGCGCGCGCGGTGGGTTCATGGCGGGGTATTCAGCCCGTCGATTTGATGTGGTATGCCAAGGCCGGTAACGAAGAAATCAAAGTTGAGGCTTACGGCTGCAAGCTGATTGTCAGCGACATTTTGGACGTTGATCCGAAAGGCGGCAGTGTCATGACGCATAAAGTGAAATTTGTGGTGACCAGTCCCGATTTTGTGCGCATTAATGGCATTCCCTATCTGGAAGCGGAATTGACACAAAGCCTGATAGGGTAAAGAGGCGTGTTCATGGAAGAGCATGAGAAAACCTTTGTGACGCTGGTGCTATTGGGGGCACTGATTGCGTTAGGAAAGATGCTAACAGGCGATGAGCCGATCACCCTGCGGCTTTTCATTGGCCGGATTATCTTAGGGTCGGCTGTGTCAGTGATGGCGGGGGTATTGCTGATTTGGTGGCCGGGCATCAGCCCGATAGCGGTGACTGGGATAGGCAGCGCATTAGGGATTGCCGGCTATCAGTTAATTGAAGTTTGGCTACGCAAGCGCGGCAGCGCTTTGTTAACAGGGAAGTTAAAGAAATGACACTGAGTGAAAAACAGCAATTATTTGCGGTACTGGTCGCACAATTGATCTTATGGGCGGACGAACACGGTTATCGCCTGACTTTAGGCGAGGCTTATCGTACACCAGAACAAGCGAAGTTAAACGCTCAGATAGGGAAAGGCATTGCCAATAGCCTGCATATTCAGCGGCTGGCGATAGATCTGAATTTATTTATCGGGGGCGAGTACCAGACAAACAGTCATGCTTATTTACCGTTAGGAGAATATTGGGAATCTCTTGGCGGCACGTGGGGCGGGCGATTTTCTCGGCCGGACGGCAATCATTTCTCACTGGCGCATAATGGGGCGAAATGATGTTCAATGCCCGGATGCTGTATTTGACTTTCCTGGCATTGGCATTCTGTGCAGGCTGGCGAGTAAACCATTATTACCGTGACAGTCTGGAGTTGAATATCACACGGGCAGCGGATGCCGCAGGGGGAAAAATCAGGCAGGAACTGCAACACATTTCCAGTGTATCCGCCCGACAATTGGAAAATAAGTTAGAAGGGATAGCCCATGCCGCCCCACGAGAGATTCATACTGAAATGGTTCGGCCTGTTTTTACTCATGTGTGCGTTAGCCCTGAATTTGTCAGGATGTACAACGATACAGCCGAAAGTATTGAACGAACACTATCAGGAAAACTTACTGACAAAATGTCAGGACAGATTACCGAAACTGACGGGAACAACCGGAAATAATCTGGCAAATGTTATAATGGATTATTCCAAATTATATGGTAATTGCGCCGCACGGCATAATCAATTAGTGGATGAAATTAATAAAAGAAAGGAATTAACCTATGAGCAAAGAAAATAAAGTCATTACTTTAATTGTCGGTGAAAATGAAATTACATTCGAGCCAAATATTGTTGCTTATAATAGCATGATTAACGATATGGCAATGGATAATAAGGTTGTACCCATTGTTACCTATTTGCGTCGTATTGTTCAGCCTGCGTCTAAATCAATTTTAGATGAATGGTTAAAAATACCCGGTGCTGCGATGCAAATCGTTGAAAAGGTCAATGCCGAATATGCGCCAAAACTGGAAATTGAAATAAAAAACTAAATACGCGGGTTAAATCCATTGATAACAGCCTATTTGAACAAGCATTAATATTGCGCCGTCATTATTTACCGAATGAGAATGATAATACGGACAATTTAGCCCGTGCAATTTGGCTGGATAATCGTTATTGGGAAAATATGCGGATCGCAACCGCGAATGGTATTGCATTGGCATTAAAGGGTGAACCATGAGGCAATTAGATTTTACATTAAGCCTAATTGATAAACTGACACAACCGCTTGCCAGTGCGAAAGCGGCCGTTTCTGGGTTTGCCAAAGTATCACAAACGGCGTTTGAAAAAATTGCAGTCGGCGGCGCAGGGTTAGCGGGGACATTCTGGTCCATTAAGGGGGGGCTTGATCCGGCTATTCAATGGGATGATGCGATGACAGAGGCATCACTCCAAGGGGTTGATAGTGGCGTGATGGCGAAAGTGGCGGCGGATGCCATGAAATTCAGTTCATTGTATGGCAAGTCATCGATTGAATTTGTGCAATCAACGGCGGAAATCAGTAAGAAGATTAGCGAACTGTCACAAAATGACTTACCGCAGATGACTAACATCACCAATATCACCGCCGCTGCCTTGAAATCCAGCGCGGCAGATACGACTAAATATATGGGGCAGATGTTTTCGAATTTTTCCAGCCATGCTAAAGCCGTGGGGAATATTCAGTTTGCTGAGGAACTGGCGGGAAAAGCCATCATCATGTCGAAAACATTTGGCGCCAGTATGGAGGAAATCGCGGATTTGATGGAAGGGGCCCGCGCAGCAGGAACGCATTTCGGGGTAGGTATTGATGAACAATTGGCGGTATTGGGGGAATTGCACCGTTCATTGGGTACAGAGTCCAGTAGTGTTTATGAATCGTTTTTGACTGATGCCGCTGAGGGTGCGAAAAAACTCGGTATCAGCTTTGTTAATGCGTCTGGTCATATGCTAACCCTGCCGGAAATGTTGGAAAAGCTACAGACCAAATATGGCAGGAACATTGAGGGCAATCTCAAGGCACAAAAGGAAATTGAGGAGGCGTTTGGCGATTCCGCCATTGTCGTAAAACAATTGTATGGCAATGTGGATATATTGCGTAAGAATATTTCGGCGTTAGGGGCCAATGATGGCCTGAAACGTGCTCGCGAAATGGCCGAGCGGATGGCGAACCCGTGGGCGCGGTTACACGCTATTTGGCAGAATATCCGCATTGCCGTAGGTTCAACATTGCTCCCGGTTATCTCTTCACGGGTCAATAGGCTTGCCAATGCCGGTCAATTACTGGTGCGCTGGTTGAAACTGTTTCCCAATATCGCCCGCTGGGTCGGTTATATCACTCTCGGTATTCTGAGTTTTGCCGCTGCGGGGGCTGCCGCCAATATCGTCATGGGCGTATCTAAATTTATTTGGATTGGCCTTAAGGGGATTTGGGCAGCCTGTACGCTCGTTATGAAACTGGGGACGGCGGCGGTGTGGCTCTATAACGCGGCCATTATTGCATGGAACACCACATTGCGCGTGTTACATGGGGTATTGTTGGCTGTCAGGATGGCGGCCTTTTTAGCGGGTATTTCATTCAGCTTCATGACCTGGCCGATCTTACTGATTATTGCCGCTATCGCGTTGCTGGCTGTTGGCATTTATCTGCTTATCAGGCATTGGGATGCCATCAAAGCGGCCATGATGAACACAGCCGTCTTTAAGATGGTGGCGGCGTATGTGAAATGGGTTGGCGGGATATTCAGTGCGGTTTGGGATGGGATCGCCGAGGGTTGGAATAACCTGTGTAACGGGTTTAGCCGTTTTTCACTGGCGGATACCTTTTCGGGCATTGTGGAGAGTATCGGCAATATTTTCGGCGGCTTATGGGATTGGCTGATGAAATCCTTTTCCGACAGCTACCATTGGATTATCGATAAATTAAATGCTATTCCCGGTATCAATATTGAAACCCAGGCCATTGAAAAAATAGTCGCTGAACCAATGGGAAAAGCGACGGCTCCCAATATGGGCATAGGGGAAAATCCCCCAAAATTGATGACGCAATCCAAGGGTATTTTTCAGGGGCAACCTAAAGCCATGATCCAGCCTGTGCAAGCGATTAAACCGCCAGAAAACGAGCGTGCATTAACGGGCGGGAAAAAGCAGGGTATCGGTAAGAATGGCATGATAAAAGGGATAACAACCCATTCACAGACCATCAATGATAACAGTCGCCGAATTGAAAATGTGACGTTGAATATTTCCAACGGGATGACACCGGAGCAATTAACGGAATGGGAACAAGTGGCACATGGATGAGCCGAAATATATTGATTTATTCATTAACGAGCGCAATTTTACACTTAATTCAGGGAATGAACCGCATTTCTGTCATAACCGTGTTTCTATCGGTCAGGATTGTGTACACGCTATTATTGAAAGTGGTCTGGCAACTGAACTTATCGCCGAACGCAGCCCAACATTACGGGCAGACATTCACACACAGATAGGCATACTGGTCGAAGACGATGAGCGGATTATTCCGGGAACCGTCATCATTAATGAAGAATCACCCATTAAGTTATGGATAACCGCCGAAACTTATGATTTTGGCCGTATTAACGTGAGTGTGAGCAGTGGAAACGAAACCGACGATTGATTATGAAAAGGTCTTACGTGATAGCGGGATGCCAACCACGGAGACCGACATCAGCACGGCATTCGCTAAAGTGGTCGATGAAGCCGGATTGGTGACCAACACCTCGCGGATGTCCCCGTTTTGGCGGCTGATTAACACCATCGTGACGCGCCCGGTGTTATGGCTAAAAGCGGCGTTAATCAATGTCACCTTAAAAAATATGTATTTGGCGACTGCATCCGGCACATGGCTGGATATGTTTGCGTGGGGCGTCAACCTGAAACGTAAACCCGCATCCGCTGCGCAGGGTGTGCTCCGCTTCTATAAAACCGCAGGTGCATCGATGGTGACCGTGCCCGCCGTAACGGTGATCCAGACTGAACGCATTAATGGCGAAATCTATCGCGTCAGCACCACGGAAAGCGTAGTGATGGCCGACAATGTGTCCAGTGCCTTATTGCCTGTCAGAGCAGAAGCCGCAGGCGGTGCTTTCAACCTTGCCCCCGGTTATTTTCGTATCCTGCCCGTGGCAGTGTCCGGCATTGAGCGAGTACAGAATGAAGAGGGTTGGCTATTGATGCCCGGTTCAGATGCCGAATCCGATGATGATTTGCGTGACCGCTGCCGCAACCAATATAACTGGGTGGGCAACTATCATACTGATGCGGTTTACCGTGGCATGATTGCCGCTGTGGCAGGCTTAAGCATTGACCGCATTTTTTTCCTGCATGATGCGCCTCGTGGCGCCGGAACGGCAAACGCCTATTTGTTGCTGGATTCTGGGGTCATCAGCCAGCCCTTTATTGAGGCAGTGAACGATTACATCACCCATCAGGGTCATCATGGGCATGGGGATGATATGCAGTGTCTGCCGATGCCCGAAACGCACCATGAATTATCGGTCATGCTGTTTGTGGCAAATCTGGCGAACTACAGCCAGGAACAGGTAACAACATTAAAAACGGATGTTGAAAACCTGATCCGCTGCGCCTTTCGGGAAAACAGGGAATATCACGTGAAAAAAACCTGGCCGTATGCCCGATTTTCCTTTTCCAACTTGGGACGAGAAATACACCGTGAATTTGCCGAGATTGAATCGCTGACCTTTTCATTGGGTGACATTCTGAGTGATTTAAGTGTGCCCAGGCTGCAATCACTGATAATTGAGGTGAAGAATGTCTGAATTCAAGGAACGACTCAAGCGGCTGGCCTTGCCGTCATGGATGGATAAGGGAGAACCCGCCAAACTGCTTTGGGCCGCGCGTGAGTTCTGGTCAATGATTTACCGCTGGTTGACATGGCCGTTAGCCCAATTGGATGCGGAAACTTGTTCGGCGGAATTACTGCCGATGTTGGCCTATCAGCGGGACATCCAGCGCTTTAACGGTGAACCGCTGACATTATTTCGTAAACGGGTGAAATACGCGTTTATTAATGCCAGAGAGGCGGGCAGTGTCGCGGGATTTATCGCTATCTTTGAACGTTTAGGTGTCGGCCATGTTGAATTACTGGAACGACAACCGGCGATAGATTGGGATGTGATTATTTTGCGCGTCAGTGACGGACAAGTCGCTGAAAACCCTGATTTGCTGATGAGCATCATTCATCAGTATGGCCGCACTTGCCGCCGCTACCGTTTTGAAGTGATGACGAATAAAAAACTGTTTATGCATGTGGGCAGTTTAGGCGCGGAATATTGCTGTTATTACGCGGCCATGTCCTCGCCGTCCTTGCTATTAAAAGTGGGTTACATGTCGGGTGAGTCCGTTTTTGATAGCGCCAGTTTAAAGGAGATTACTGCACCTAATATGACCTACGGTGCATCATTATAAGGAAATAATATGGCATCAGTGATTACAGTAGACTTTGAGAAATGGAAAGCGCAGCAGGCCGCGGCGGGAAAACCCGTGGTTTTGGATGAGTTTGTTTTTGCTTATGTGCCGGATTTAGATCCCACTCTTGCCATTAATCGCGATGAGAAATTACCCGCAGAAAGTCATATTGTGCATCGTCAGGCTGTTAATAAAACAGGGTTAGCTAGCGAAAATGCGGTAGCCTACAGTGTCACATTGGGAACGGAAGCCGGTCATTTTGATTTTAACTGGATTGGTCTGATAAATAAGGCTTCTGGCATTATTGGCATGATTACCCATGCCCCAACTCAGAAAAAAATTAAGACCGCTAACGGATTACAGGGAAATGTATTCACCCGCTCTTTCTTGCTAGAGTTTGAAGGGGCAGCCAAAGAGACGGCTATTACGACTACGGCGGAAACCTGGCAGATTGATTTTACCGCCCGTTTATCTGGCATCGATGAAATGCAGCGTCTGATGAATACCGACAGTTACGGTGAGGCGGCGTTTTTCGGTGATGGATTTTCCGTGGTTCGTCGTGGTGACCAGTACACGGTCAAAAAGGGGCTGGCTTATATCGGCGGGTTGCGGGGTGAGTTGGCGTTTGACCAAACACTTAACCGCCTGCGCGATACCCGCGTTTATGCGGATTTTAGCTATCAAGGCAATTTGGTCAGCCAGTGGAAAACCGCCGTTCATATCACCGCCGCCAATGATCTTAAAAACTACATCGATGCGGCAGGGTATCTGCATTATGTCTTTGCGGTTGCGGGTGTTGATGGTCACGGAGATGTGATGGATTTGCGCATTAAAGGGTCATTGAATGACCGTGATATTTCCGCTATTCATCAAGAGATTGATAGCGTGAAACGGAAATATGTGACTCAGCAGGCATTGGAAAGCGGTCTACATGGGAAACAGTCGAAAGGGGACTATGCCACTAATTCCGCATTAACCGTTGTCAGCGAAAACGCCAATAGTCGCCTGGCTAAAAACCAGAACGGCGCAGATATTCCCAATAAGAATGAATTTGTCAAAAACATAGGTTTAGTGGAAACCGTCGAACAGGCAATGAATGCTGTACCGAATGACAGGAGAATTAACGGGAAATCGCTATCGTCTGATATCAGTTTGATGGCGGGTGATGTTGGCGCCTATCACCAGACTACCTATATGACTGAGCTACCCGGCAGGCATTATTCAGGGCCATTTTCTTGTGGTCGGGAAAATGGATGGGCCAAAGGGGTGAGTATCGGTGTAGGGGGTGACACGGGGCAAATTTGGATTGATGCCGATGCACAGTTGCACACCAGATTTCTCAACGCTAACGGTGCCGTAGAGCAAAAGATTACGATGGGTATCCCGATTGGCGCCACTATCGAATGGCATGCGGCTGCGCCGATACCCGCCGGATATGAACCCAATGAGGGACGCGCATTCCGTGCGGCAGATTACCCTGAACTCGCCAAAATTTTTCCCGACCTGAAATTACCCGATGACAGAGGATTATTTAAGCGTGGTCTGGATAGAGGACGTGGTTTAGATTCGGGTCGTTCGTTAGGGAGTGTTCAAGGGGACGCGATCAGAAATATCACAGGATCATTAGGTAGTCCCACTATTGAGAGCGGGAGCAACGCCTCTGGTGCATTCAGCTACCAGTATAAGGCAGGCGGTCGCGCCGCCGGTGCCGGTGGTGGGGTGATTTCATGGACATTTGACGCGTCCAGAGTGGTCCCGACCGCAAATGAAAACCGACCTGTCAACAAATCAGTGATTTATATTACGAGGGTAAAGTAATGACTAAATATAGTGCAGATATTCAAATGGCCCGGTTTGATGAGGATGGGTTAGCCATTGTTAGCGGATGGGTTGCGGTTTATCGTTGTCATCCTGAAACACGGGAATATATTGGGGCCGATATGGATCACGTGCCACGCGGTTTTTCTGTTGCGGCTAATGCGTATCTGGATGAGCCTGAATTACCTGACACGCATGACGTTGCGATTTGTCGTTGTGTAGATGAAAAATCCTGGCGACATGTGCCTGACTATCGGGGTAAAACGGCGTATGCAACCGATACAGGCCAGCCGATCAATATTACCGCCATCGGTGCGTTGCCAGATAATCTTACCCTGCAATCACCCCAAACCCCCTTTGATAAGTGGGAGAATAAGCAATGGGTCACAGATAAATCAGCCCTAAAATCTCATCAAATTGAACAGGCTGAACAGCAGAAAATCGCTCTACAGCAGCAGGCAGATGCGGCAATTAAACCCTTACAGGATGCCATTGATCTGGATATCGCCACGGATGCCGAAAAATCAGCGTTCGTGGAATGGAAAAAATATCGTGTGCGGGTGAACAGAGTAGACCTTTCAACTGTCCCCGATATCAACTGGCCTGAGCAACCCGCGTGATGAATTGGCAACGGAAAATAATGTGCATATCCCCGAATATGACGGGAATGCATTGCTCGATGCTATCTGTCCATCCGTTCGTATACGGTATCGGGCAGAAAGCGGACAGCGGTCACTACCTGAGTCCGGCAAACGCCATCAATTATCTGGCAAATAAAATCCGGGGAACGGGAAACATCAGCGCCGTGGTACTCATGATCTGCGCGAAGACGCATAATGAATTTATCCAGCATTTAACCCAATTTTCAGCGGTGTTGCCGTTGCCTGTATTTTCTCAGGTCACCCGTATGGCAAAGACAGCGGAACGTCTGGCGATCACCAAAATGCAATTGCCTGGGAAATCGGGCAGCGGTTTGCCTCCGTTGCAACCATTTTCAACATCAACCAGCCGCATGGCCGTGAATGCGCAATTGATTGAGCAGGCTAAAACACAGGTTAGCGCCGGCAGCAGCATTGCGGGATTGAAATCACAATTAACAAACTTCACGACGGTAAGACAGAACGCCTTACAACAAGTGACTGCCGCTCTGAATGGCGTCAGGAACAAATCGACCCGTGTCTGGGTATGCTCAGGGAAAGGGAACGGCGTACTACTTGCCGAAAAACTGTGTCAGGATACCCCCGAACAGGACGCTGTTTACACGTTGGCGACATTATTTGTTGGGGACGATATTCGCGCATTAGAAAGGATGCTACATAATGAGCCAAATTATCACACTGGCCCTTGATGGCGAGGCCATCCCATTAAAAAGTCTGACCGTAACCCCATCGGTGATGTTTCAGGACACAGACCAAAGCGGCCAGTCATCCAGTACCGCCGTAGCGGAGCAAGGCATTAAGCCCAAGGAATTACGTGTTACGGGGATCATCCCCTTTACTGAGCAAAAAACGTTGTCACGCCTGTTTACATTGGCGGAGGCCAAAGATAAGGGAAATCTGAAACGCTACCGTGTCGCTAACCTGACCGCAGGTGCTATCAACTTTCGCATCGGGACATTCACCCATACTATTGATGCCAGTAAGATCGACGGTAAACAGGCATGGCAGGTCACATTTACTTTACGTGAACATTTATCCGTTGCTGAAAAACGTGATGCCCGTGTTGCCGATAATATTCAGGCCAAAAAGCAAACAGGCCAGGGGGCCGCCGCAGCAAAAGAAGCGCCGGAAAAATTAAGCTGGTTTGAAAGCAAAGTATTGAAACCCATCAATGACAAAATAGGACCCGCTAAATAATGACACCGATTAACCGGCTCTATCTTTCCGGTGATGAAATTCATCTGGTTGACGCCAATATTATGCTGGAACTGTCATCCTGTGGCCGTGGTTTTATCACGGCGGAAACGACATCCGATTACACCGGAAAACTGGTACGGCTGGACGTGGGTTACACGGATTTGGTATTACGCTGGTTTACGGGTTATGTGGAACGTTCACAGCCAGCCCAAAACGGTTATCAGCGTCTTTTTGTGCGTGAATTGGTTGGTGTGTTTGACCGATTATGGTCGTGTTCATTTCAGCATCCAACACTGAGCCAGATTGCGGATTGGTTGCAGGAGTACAGCGGACTCACTTTCACATTACCGGATGCTCCTTATACGGAGACACCCATCCCGCATTTTACCCATCATGGTACCGGCTATCAGTTACTGGCTAATCTTGGGCAGGTTTTTTCGATTGAGGATTATCTCTGGCATCAGTTGCCGGATGGTTCGGTTTATGTGGGCAGTGGGGCGCATTCGATGTTTGCGGGAAAACCGGTAGAGATCCCCAATGAATTTAGCCAGCGCCAGTCCGCAGGCAATACGATGACCATTCCTATGATCCCATCGTTGCGCCCAGGCGTGGAGATCAACCAGCACCGGCTGAACAAGGTCAATCTGAACAATGCAAATATGGTCATTACATGGGAAGCCGTCAACAAACTGACCGGTCAGTCGCAGACCAAAACGCCAATGCAGCGCCAGATTGATGCCGCCTACCCCGAATTATCGGCAGGGCTGCATTTACCCAAATTTGCCCGCATTGAGGCACATACTGAAAACACGGTCAGCGGCGATATCTCTAACCCATTCCGGCCACGCTATGCGGTTGATGTGCAATTATTGGCTGATGATGGTCAGGATGCCGCTGTCTCTGTTTACCACGCTGTTCCGCTGCCTTTGCCGATGGCGGGCAGTGAATCCGGTATGTTCCAATATCCGCCTGTCGGAACGATGGTTGAAATCGCCTTTGAGGCAGGCAGGCCGGACAAGCCCTTTATCCGGCAGACATTAAGCCAGGGCAATACCTTGCCCGATATCAAGCCAGGCGAGCAATTGCAGCAGCAGCGGGCGGAAGTCTCGCAGAGAGTGACTCAGGAAGGGCACTGGATTCGTCAGACTGACCAAACTATTCATGAATTGTCTATGCACCGTGAAGTCAGGGCAGACACGGAAACGCGTACCGTAGTCGCACGGGAAACCACGATACAGGCCACGGATAAAACCACGGTTTTGGGCACGTCTACGCTATTGGCGGGCGCTGTCCAGCAAATCGCAGACGGTGACTATAGTATGGCGACCTCATCAAATTTCGTTGCCAGTGTAGGGAAAGAGGCCAATATTGAAGTCGGGCAAAAGCTGATAGAGAAGATTGGTCTGCTTAAGCAGAGCATCGCCGGTGCCAGGCAAGAAATCATCGCGCCCGTGGTTTGGGTGGGCAGCCAGCAAATCAATGTCATGACCTTGATGTTAGAGACGTTGGATGTGGTTAAAGCACTGGCGGAACAGACTGCCGCCCATACGCACCACAACACAGGTACGCCGGAGAACGCCAACGCGATAAGGAACACGGCCTATAAATCGGATAGGCTGAAACAGAAGTATTCACCTGTGATTGGGTGAATATCATTCCATTTATGTGAGGTTTTTTACTCCGCATCCTAGGTTGATATTTTATGCTATAGACATTAGACTGGTTATGTCAGTTAAGGAATATCGCGCTAGGACTGAGGCTACCAATCTCGGTAATAGCACAAAAGATACCCGCGCCCTGTATGGGTAAAACAAAAAAGCCAACCTCACCAGTTGGTTTTTTTGTTTTTACCAACTCACCATTTTAATTGATTGAATCATCTGAAAATAAACCTATAATCAACGGCTGTTAGTTTTGGGTAGCGTTCTGGCCTGTGTATCTCTGACGCAAGTTTTCGTAAGTCCTGGCTGAAGAACAGGTGGTGCTGTTTCAGTGCCTCGGTCAGAGCGCGATATTCCTTAACTGACTTGATGGAAGTCAGCCGGACAGGCAGCGTAAAGGCAATGGCTGGTTGAGTCGTGCTCCTAACTGGAGCAAACGGGTGAAAGCATTTATTGACACTGCTATCATCGTTCTCAAAGCGTTAATCGCGCTTTTAGAGCTGATCCGTGCATTTCTGAAATAGATAACGGAAACGTAGC
The DNA here is from genome assembly GCF_001010285.1 of Photorhabdus thracensis. Taxonomy (GTDB): domain Bacteria; phylum Pseudomonadota; class Gammaproteobacteria; order Enterobacterales; family Enterobacteriaceae; genus Photorhabdus; species Photorhabdus temperata. Next base: position 2,810,748 of record NZ_CP011104.1, read on the forward strand.
TAAGGCCATCGGGGTAACCTCCCGGTGGCCTTTAACATTTACCGCCTTTGATCAAGTAAGCCACCCTTGTTTAAGTGGCCCAATATACTGATCTAACAGCTTAAATTTGGTAATCCCGACCGGACTTGAACCCGTGTTCAAGCGATTATTGCTCCGGTAGTATGGGAGGATAGCCAATAGATTAGTGTAGTTTACCGCGAGTCATACACATAATAACATTGGGACGCCTTTTTAAATGCGGTATCAATCAACGCTACGGGTTCTGATGGTCTGAAATACAATTATCTCGCCCGCAACATGCGGGCTTTTTTATACTTTCATAGAGCTTGAATACAATTCTGATATTAAAAGAATGGGCAGTAAGTGTAATAAAAAACTGATAATTCAGCGTGTTATTTAGCTTAGTGATTTAAAAGTTGTCGTTACTTTTTTGGATATAGAAATAACTTATGTGATATCAGAATTATTTGGTAAATCATTTCGGACGGTTCGTTTGATAGGCTGCTTATTTTCGTCGAAATACCGACTGGGCCATATTTCGGCAGGGGTTACACCAATTTCCTGAGCAATCAATAATTCCCCTTTAGGCCAGGGGCGCGTTAAAGCATTTGCTAATGTTGAAGAACTTAAGCCGTGCTCTCTGGATAATGATGCCAGCGTTTTATTCTTCTTGCGTATCGCTGCGATAATATCGGCGGTATGCCAGTCTTTTTTCATATTCCTGCTTACCTCTTTGGTGGTGGCGATTCAAACAGGGTTTGCAGACCGGCGTTCATTTCCGGCGAGGTGTTAACCTCCCCTGCCTGAACCGCCATAGAGGGGCGATAGCAGGCGCACTGGTAAAAACTTCTTACCAGCGTCCATGAACGCAAGGCTGCAAAACCTTGGTCACTGGATTTTGCCAATGACAACACTACTTTAACCGATTGTATTATCTGACTCAAGAATCAAATAAATACCTTAGTGACGGTTTGTCTTGCTGCGCTTATGACGAAATAAATGAACTTATGGCGAAAACGGCACTACACCGCACCCGCCTGCACGCTTTGGATCAAAAAATTTTTTCAGTTTTAAAATCCTACAAGACAAACGGCCAGACCGTGCCAGTACTAGCGATGTAAGGAAAATCACAAACTGAAATGATTGAAAAGATTTTCAGGAAATTTCAGTTTGTAGATCAAGGGAGGATCACGGGAAAAATATCAATATAATGATATTAAAGGAAAAATTCTATTTTACGTGGGAGATAGGATCATGACCAGAAGCCGCGCTGATTTTAAGAATTCAAGTAGGACGCGGCTTTACTGAACACATAGAGATGAAATTAGTTGTTAAGGAATGAAACCTAAAAAACTGAGTGAATAGGATAGCTATCTGGACTTGTACCACTTGTAGCAGAAAGTATTATCCAACCTCCTTGAAGATATTGATTTACTTATTCATCTATATCAGAGCCAGTGAATATATTAGTGTCTCTTACTTCTTTAAGAATTGACAGATTGTTATTATTTTCGAACATTATAATTACCTCATAATGTATAGTGGTTAGTTGAAAAGTAATTGAAGATATAAAATTCCTGTCGCCATTTTGTCGCCATTTGGCTATCAAAGACAAAAAACCACTTGTGCGATAGTGGTTTTTTGTCTTGATTTAATAGGGTTTTATCTGTGATATTCACCGGCAGCTTCTGGTTGGTAAAGTAATACTAAAACCTTAGCACCAGAAGCTTTAGCTTTATCCTGAGCTTTAGCAATTGTTTTTTCCAATTCAACAATCTGTTTTTTCACTTCATTTTGCTTACTAAACAACTCACCTAATAACTTCAGGTTACTTTCAACTGAAACCAGATAATTTTTACTATCAGTTCCCAAATTAATGGTTGGAGCTATTTTTGACAGACGTTCATAGAAAGGCCCTTGGCGGGCGGTGATAACGATCAGATCAGGTTTAATTTGTGCCAATTCTTCCAAATTTGGCTCTTTTATACCACCTGCATTTTTTACCTCTTTAGGTAAATTATTGCGGAGATATTCAGGCGTATTACCAGTAGGTAGTGCAACAACCCGATCTGACAAGCCTAATTTAGCTAATGAATCATAAGTACCGAAATCAAATAAAACGACTTTCTGAGGATTCCTTTTGACATCCGTTTCACCAGAAAGATGTTTCACTGTGATCCTATCGCCAACCTGGGAAGCAACAGTATTTGGAGTGAATACAGCAGATGTCTGACTAAATGCGGAATGGCTTGCAACAACAACAAATAATGAAGCCAGAACGACAGGAATTATCTTTTTCATATATCGCGCTCCAAGGAAGGATATTAGTAACAATCTGCATTCTAGGTGGCAGGAAAAATATGTCAATCTAAATAAGAATCAATTTGAAATCGATTCTTATTTGTAATTATTGGGAATTACTTAATAGAATTCAGTAATTCAATCCTTTGTTGTTCAAGGCCGCTGACTTTACCACAAACCTCTTTACCAAAACGCTGGAAATCCTCTTCCTGAGTTTTCCATTCAGCTTTCAGATTATTCTGCAACCCACCTAAGCTACCAAGCAAAGATTGCAATGCCTGATTATTATCACCATTCAAACTGAATTGTTTATTACCAATCTCATTAATGCTGTCCTGTAATACTCCACCAAGGCTCTGTTCAATTAAGCTACGGCTCTCTTTTTCAACCTGCTTAATCGCCTGATGATGAAATGCTATACCATCTGAGCGGGTTTCAATAATTCGGTTTATCTGTTTATTAAGCCCTGATTCAAGATCAGACAGCCGGTTACGCACATTACTGTCTTTACCCATAGTATCTGCCACCACTTTGTCCAAAGATTTACGGGCAGTTATCAGATGTTTGCTGGTTTCTTGTTGAATCCAGGGTAAATCCTGCCGCAAAGCCTGCTGATAACGTTGTGCTTTTCGACGTTGTTCCGTATTTAAGTTCAGATTCTTACCATCACGGATAACTGAACCATCAGGTGAAATCTGGAGATTGCCGCTTGCTCCCACAACCTGAACTGATTGAGAAGTAATAATAATGTCATTCTGTGGATTTACCTGGCATTCATAACCTGCCTGGGCCTGAGCAACAAATAGCAAAGATACAGCAATGATAGTTTTGCGTAACATATTTTCTCCTAAGAAAACCACCTGAGAGTTAAAAAATAGATCGCCCAATACGATCGGCTAACAGTTCTAAGGCAGCACAACCCGCTAAAGAGTTCCCCGATCGATCTAACTCCGGTGACCAAACAGCAACAGTAAACTCTCCCGGCACGACACATACGACACCACCGCCGACCCCCGATTTTCCTGGCATACCAATTCTGAATGCAAATTCACCTGAACCATCATACATACCACAGGTCATCATCAGCGCATTAATCTGCCTGGCCTGACGTGGACTTAAAATCTGTTGTTCAGAACCTATCGTACTCCCCTGATTCGCCAAATAAATGAAACACCTGGCAAGTTCAATACAGTTCATTTTCAAAGCACAATAATGGAAATAAGTTTGCAGTACAGCAAGCACATCGTTATCGAAATTACCAAAGGATTTCATCAGATAGGCAATCGCCGCATTTCGATGAGAATGTTCCATTTCAGAACGGGCAACTTTGTTGTCGTAACAGATATCAGGGCAACCAGCAAGTTTACGTACAACCTCCAGCATACGCTGCTTAGGTGCGCTCAACCGCGACTGCAACATGTCACATACAATTAACGCACCCGCGTTAATAAAAGGGTTACGAGGTTTGCCTTTTTCCAGTTCTAACTGAACTAATGAATTAAATGGCTGACCAGAAGGCTCCTGTCCGACCCGCTGCCAGATTTCCTGTTCCTGATAACGTGTCATCGCTAAGGTCAGGCTCAATATCTTAGAAATAGACTGAATCGAAAAACGCTTTTCAGCATCTCCGGCATGAAATATCTGCCCATCAATGGTGCAGATAGCTATTGCCAGGTTATCAGCGGAAACCTCCGCCAGTGCAGGAATATAATTTGCCACTTTCCCTTGGCCTATCAGGGGGCGAACTTGTCGCAAAATATCCGACAATAACGTGTTAGAAAACGTTGTACTCACTGACTTTACTCCTGACAGGGGCACCTATTAGGTGCCCCTGTTGCTATTCACTCAGGCTATTTTACAGCGATATGTTACTCAATCCCACCAAACATCAAACAATTCAGAGGTCATGACATCTTCCATACCGCGATCCTTCAGCCATTTCTCAACCAATTGGCGGTGTTCTTCTGTACACATACCAACTTTTTGCAGGCAGATTAAACCTTCCCAATGCAGGTAACCACTGGCATCCAGTGCTAAACCATTAGATTCAATCAGCTCATCAATAAATGCATCAACAGTGCTGTCAATAACATCTATAGGTGTATTCGACGGGAAGCTCCACTTAACAGAAAAGCCCATTTCTTTGAATTCATCAATATGCATCTTTTTACGCAAACGACGACTACGGTTTTTAGCCATTACTTAACCCTCTTAAACATGATATCCCACACGCCATGCCCCAACCGCTGACCGCGCAATTCAAATTTTGTTACCGGGCGTGAAGATGGACGCGGAACATAATCACTATTCTCAGACAAATTAAGGTAATTATCTACGCCATTCATCACTTCCAACATATGTTCAGCATATGGCTGCCAATCAGTCGCCATATGGAATACACCACCCACTTTCAACTTACTTTTTATCAGTTCAGCAAATGGCGGCTGGACAATCCTGCGTTTGTTATGACGCGCTTTATGCCACGGATCTGGAAAGAAAAGCTGTACCATTTCCAAACTGTTCTCCGGGATCATATTCTCCAGCACTTCAATAGCGTCATGACACATCACCCGCAAGTTACCGATATTTTCACCTTCAGCAGAAGCCAAACAAGCACCGACACCAGGCACATGAACTTCAATCCCAAGAAAGTTTTTCTCGGGATTCTGGCTTGCCATGGTGACAAGTGATGCTCCCATGCCAAAACCAATTTCCAGCACAATGGGAGCTTCACGCCCAAAAAGTGCCTCCATATCCAGCTTTTCCACCTGATATTCAACACCCATTTTTGGCCAGAGATCATCAAGTGCTTGTTGCTGACGATTAGTTAACCGGCCTTGACGACGAACAAAGCTCCTGACACGGCGCAATGGCCTGCCATTTTCATCAAATTCCGGCGAAATTACGTTATTTATCATGATATTTCTGTCAGTTTTAAAGGCATTTATTCAGGCGCTTATGGCTGCTTTACCGGCAAACCACCTAAAGAGAGCGCATTATCCAAAGATGGGCGATTTTAGCAAGCCCAATAGTGACAAGTACAATTTTAATCCCAGATTGCGCAGTGCCGTGAAAACAAAGTTCCGGTTTACAGCGAGATAACACTATGTTGCAATCCTGTTCACGAAACACTGATTTTCCCTAAAGATAATTATCCCAATGATGGAAGCAAAGCAATTCTCCAAAGTGGTACTGGATTGGTACCATCGTTACGGTCGTAAAACCCTGCCCTGGCAACTGGAAAAGACGTCTTACCACGTCTGGCTTTCAGAAGTGATGTTGCAACAAACCCAAGTTGCGACAGTCATCCCCTATTTTCAGCGCTTTATTTCACGTTTTCCTGATGTAGCTTCACTTGCCGCCGCACCGCTTGATGAAGTTCTTCATTTATGGACCGGTCTTGGTTACTACGCCCGCGCCCGTAATTTGCATAAAGCAGCGCAACAGATTGTGGAACAGCATCATAACGAATTCCCAACAACATTTGATGATGTCGTTGCCCTGCCTGGCGTCGGCCGTTCAACCGCTGGTGCAATCCTTTCTCTTTCTCAGGGTAAACATTTCCCAATTCTCGATGGCAATGTTAAGCGAGTATTGGCCCGCTGTTACGCAGTAGAAGGTTGGCCGGGCAAAAAAGAGGTTGAAAGTCACCTCTGGCAAATCAGCGCCAATGTAACGCCAGCAAAAGAAGTGGAATATTTTAATCAGGCAATGATGGACTTAGGGGCAATGGTTTGCACCCGTAGCAAGCCAAAATGTGAAATCTGCCCATTAAATCAAGGATGTATCGCCTATGCGAACCATAGCTGGACAAAATACCCGGGTAAAAAACCTAAGCAGAGCATTCCAGAGAAAACAGCTTATTTCTTGCTGATGCAGAATGACAATACAGTCTGGCTGGAACAGCGCCCACCAACTGGGATCTGGGGGGGATTATTCGCGTTTCCTCAGTTTGAAAGCCTGGATTTGTTGAATAGCTGGCTAGAACAATCCGGTATTTCTCACAGCAAACATGAGCAACTAACCGCATTCCGCCACACATTTAGCCATTTTCATCTGGATATCGTGCCGATAAAAATAAATATTTTATCTTTTGCCGCCTGCATGGATGAAAATAAAGGACTTTGGTATAACTTACAGCAACCCGCGACTGTTGGGCTGGCAGCACCAGTTGAATATCTGTTGCAACAACTGAGCTGAATCCCATACCCGCTATTTTGAGGATTTATTATGAGCAGAACTGTTTTTTGTACTTTCTTACAACGTGAAGCCGAGGGGCTGGATTTTCAGCTTTATCCGGGAGAGTTGGGCAAACGCATTTTCAATGAAATTTCCAAAGAAGCGTGGGGACAGTGGATGAGTAAACAAACCATGCTGATCAATGAGAAAAAGCTTAATACCATGAATCTGGAAGATCGTAAATTGCTTGAACAGGAAATGGCTAAATTTCTGTTCGAAGGTCATGATATTCAAATTGACGGATATACTCCACCAGAAAAATAATATTCAGCTTTCATCAGAGCCGCTGGCTCTGATGCTGTATTCAACACCAGATGGCAATGTAAGATGAAAAAACTGTTAGCTCTGTTTGTTATTGCCCCACTGCTCGTTTCCTGTACCAATACCAAAGATACCAAATACAACGAAGAATATATAAAAGATACCAATGGTTTTGATATTTTGATGGGCCAATTTGCCCACAACATCGAAAACATTTGGGGGTTGCACGAAGTATTAATTGCTGGCCCAAAAGATTACGTTAAATATACCGATCAATACCAGACCCGCAGCCATATCAATTTTGAGGCCGGCACGATCACTATTGAGACAATTTCTCCGACAGACCCCACAACATATTTGCGCAAAGCCATTATCACTACCTTATTAATGGGTGACGATCCAGGTTCTGTCGATCTCTATTCTGATATTAACGACATTCAGATCAGTAAAGAGCCCTTCCTTTACGGGCAGGTTATGGACAATAACGGTCAGCCTATCCGTTGGGAATGGCGGGCAGCACATTTTGCAGATTATCTGCTGACAAATAAATTACAAAAACGCCAAACTGGTTTACATGTTATCTGGTCTGTCACCATGCAACTGGTACCAAACCATTTGGATAAACGCGCTCATAAATATCTGCCACTGATTCGTCAGGCTTCTATTAAATACGGGGTAGACGAATCCCTGATCCTAGCAATTATGCAAATAGAATCCAGTTTTAACCCATATGCCGTCAGCCGCTCTGATGCACTTGGACTGATGCAGGTTGTACAGCATACCGCGGGCCGTGATGTCTTTAAGATGAAAGGCAAATCAGGACAACCAAGCCGTAGTTATCTGTTTGATCCAGAAAATAATATTGATGCCGGCACGGCATACTTATCGATATTACAAAACAGTTATTTGGGTGGCATTACTAACGCAACCTCCCGCCGTTATGCGGTAATAACCGCTTACAATGGCGGTGCAGGCAGTGTATTACGGGTATTTTCCAGCGATAAGAAAAAAGCGGCTCAAATCATCAATGGAATGGCGCCGGGTGATATTTATGAAACCCTGACAACTAGACACCCATCGGCAGAATCACGCCGCTACCTGATGAAAGTCAACACTGCCCAGAAAAGTTATCATCATTAAAACGCTAGAGCGATAACATAATAACGGAGAGCAATTTTTCTACTCTCCGTTATTTTTTTGCCTATATTTTTAACTAATCGAGTAATTTCAAAGCACAAGTCACTATTTCAAAAGAAATATATTGACGGGTTCTACCGAATACGGTTTAATGCGCCCCGTTGCCCGGATAGCTCAGTCGGTAGAGCAGAGGATTGAAAATCCTCGTGTCGGTGGTTCGATTCCGCCTCCGGGCACCAAAATTTTAAGGCTCATTTGTTTTAGTTATCATAGACTTAACAAGTAAGTTAAAATTTATGGCCGTTAAGAGAATGTTAAACAATGGGTGTTCTGATTTGCCTACTCAGTGTTTAAAAAGCCGTAAATAAAGAATACAGAGCGCTTGCATTTGCAAGCGCTCAGATTATTGACAAAGTGCTGGTTTTTTATCCGGCATTTTGTTTTAATTAAGTTCCGTTCACTCAACGGAGCTTGCCACCATGTTAAGACCCCCCCCTCTCCAGACTTTCCCGCCAGAAACGCTCTCGCTTGACGAGCTGGTCCCTAAAAATCATTTGGTCCGTCAAGTCGATGCTGCCATTGATTTCGAATTTATCCGCGAATTAGTCGCCCCGTTGTATTGCCACAATAATGGCCGTCCTGCTATCGATCCGGTCATGCTGATTAAAATGATGTGACTCGGCTACTTGTTTGGCGTCCCCAGTGAACGCCGTCTGGTACAGGAAATTCAGGTTAATGTGGCTTACCGCTGGTTTCTGCGCCTCGGACTGACAGAAAAGGTCCCTGATGCCTCAACCCTGAGCCAGAACCGCCGCCGCCGTTTCAATCATACCGCGGTCTTCCAACAGATTTTTGACCACATTGTTGAACAGGCGATAGCCAAAGGATTTGTGGGCGGACACGTACTCTATACCGACAGCACCCACCTGAAAGCCAGTGCCAATCCGCATAAATCGGAGAATGTCATGCGGTCGGTTCCCCCCGGCGCCTATGTTGACGCACTGGATAAAGCCGTCACTCAAGACCGGGCGGCAGCTGGAAAAAAAGCCTGAAGCCAGCCCTAAAGGAACGGCAGAGAAAGACGAAGGTCAGTACCGTCGATCCGGAAAGCGGGTTTATGCACCGGACCAACAAACCCAGGGGGTTCTTTTACCTTGACCACCGTACCGTGGATGGGCAAGTCGGTATTATCACCGATACCTACGCCACACCGGGTAATGTCCACGACAGCCAGCCTTTTATCAAGCGTTTGACGCGTCAGTTAGAGCGTTTTGCTCTCAATCCCCTCGCGGTTGGGTTGGATGCGGGCTATTTTACGGCCCCGGTTTGTTATCTGACGGAACAGTTAGGCATTATCCCCATCATAGGTTATCGCCGGCCGAATAAGGGACCAAATACCTTTCAGAAGAAACATTTCACCTATGACCAGCTACAGGATTGTTATGTCTGCCCGCAGGGAGAAAAACTGATTTATACCACAACCGACCGTCAGGGATACCGGCATTATCAGGCCCCGGCGGCTATCTGCCAGTGTTGCCCGCAGCGTGATGCCTGCACGCACGCGAAAGGCGGAAAAACGATAACCCGTCATATCTGGGAGGCCAGTAAAGAGCAGGCCAGAGAAAACCGGCTAACGGAATGGGGTAAAAAAGTTTACAAGCGACGAAAGGAAACAATAGAGCGCAGTTTTGCGGATGCGAAGCAACATCACGGGCACCGTTATGCCCATTTTCGCGGGTTGCAGAAGGTGCAAATACAGTGTCTTTTGGCGGCAACTGCCCAAAATATCAAGAAGATAGCCTTGCTGGTCGCGATGCTTTGTTGTTTTTATCTCTGGAGGGCGAGCCAGTCAATGCCCGCGAAGCGAAAATAACGCCCTGACGGGCGATTGAATCGGGTCAATGAGGAAAATGAGTTGTATTATGATTCGTAATGAAAGGAACAAACCCCATTATTTTCAATGGGGTTTGTCAGCGGTCTGGATTTGTTTTTGTTTTAAGCCACGAGCCTTATTCATTTGCTCAGTATGTCCATCAACAGAAATAACCCAGAGCAAATCAGGACGCAGACAGGCAGGAAAACGTGTGCCATTGGTGAGCACTTCGATGAAATACCCTTTTTTCACACATTCCGCCAGAAAATCGAGTATCTTGGGGTAAAGTGTAATTTCTCCATCCGCTTCAATCCGAAAGAGCGTATCACTCGGATTAAAACGTTCCATAATTCGTGTTATCGAATTAATAACTGCTTCCGTGTTCACTTTCGCTCGCTTTACCTCGCAATAGCTGCAACGTAAGTTACAGGAGGTTTTTATCACAATATTACGATAACGGCGTACCCTACGGGTTAAGGGAGGCCAAGCTGAAGGTGGTTGAATACTATGTATTACATTAGTTATATCTGACATAACATCCCCTAAGAACCTGATTACTGCGTATAGAACACATTTGTAATAACCTCTAGAAACGGAGAACGCTAATATAGTACCGGTCAGTTTTAACTTCTTTTTTGCCGCTTTCCGTTGAACAATTGTCGGACAGGCTGTAACCAGATTATGATTAAATTTTCAGGTTGATTGAAAAATATGTAGGCGCAACATTGATTCGACTAAATCAACAGGCACAAGTGTTAAGGGATGCCCTTCACTATTCCAAAGGGGGACTCCCAATTCATTTAACAAAATCATCGGAATTTCATTGGATTTAGCGTGTAGATAGCCACGTTTATTATCAGATTGAAGTATCTGCATAATGGCTTCCAGTGTTGTTCCTACTGGTGTCTTGATATCGACGCCGTTAAGGTGAATCAGACGGTAGTGCATATCACGTGCTTCAGATGTCAACAAACCAAAGGTATGAGAAATTTCGGCAGCAACTATCATGCCAAGTGCCACGGATTCGCCATGGGTCAGTTTTCCTTTACAACTTAATTCGATAGCGTGCCCTACAGTGTGGCCATATTCGAATATAAGAGCATGCTGCCTTTCCCGCTTATCGTTAACCATGGCTTTTTGTTTGGTGAGAGCACCCGCTTGAACTATGTGTGCAAGTGTTTGTTCGTCGTAATGTGCTTCTGCATTCAGTGTGCGGGTTAAAAATGGGATATTCTCAGTTTCTAATATCAACACATTTTTAATGATTTCGCATAACCCTGACCGCAAGTGTTGGGGCGGTAACGTCAGCAGAAAAGCAGTATCGGCAAAAACGGCTTCGGGTGTATGAAAACATCCCATAAGGTTTTTGCCTTGTGGCATGTTCACTGCTTGTTTAAGTGAAATAACTGAATCGCTCATTGCGATCAGGCTAGTGGGAATATGCACGAAGCGAATACCACGAAAGAGTAATGCGGCCAGCAATCCTGCTATATTTCCGATGACACCTCCTCCCATCGCGATAATCACACTTTTACGGTCAATACTGGCATTAAGCAATTTATTTGCAAGATAATCTAATGTGTTTAGTGATTTATTGGCTTCTCCTTCTGGGATTGACCAGATCCAAACCGGCACCTTTGTTTTTAGTGTTAGCCGTTGTGCGAAAGGTGTAGCATGAAGCTGGTTGACGGTATCGTCAGTAATGATATGCAGAGAAGATGCCTCCATTTCAGCTAAATGTGCTGAAATTTCCTCTGTGCAGTGACTCCCTATCCAGAAAGGATAGGCAGAATCTTCAAAGCGCAATTCAATTTTACTCATAGAATGCGCATCATCTTGAGATGAACAGGATAATATATTGCTTTTGTCATTTGGCTTATGAGTATTAATGGATATTGCAATGCAATTTTTTTCATTATTTATCATTTTATTATTACCTGCGATTAAATTGATAATGGCATTGACTCATCAGATGATTGTGCATTAAGTTTCTTGTTTATTATTTCCACGAAGTTATTAATCTCCACAGATAGAGGCTCGTATTTCGACCAGCTCAAAGTACAGTCAAGAAGTGCTTCCAGACGTACCATAAATTCAATGGCATCACGTGCAGGGATCTCCAACCGTCCTCGCTCGATTAATCCTTCTGCGTCATCTCCCGTTGTTTCACAGGCGATTTTTATAATTAATTGACGAATATAACTTACTGATATTGACATGATTTCTCCCAAAATCTTTCTGCATGGTGAACGGTTTTCCCTGTATGGAAACACGTCTGTGCCAGACGTTGTGCATGAGCAATAATTGCATTAATCGTTTCCTGATCGGTTTGGCTGGCATAATGAGATAGTGCTGCGTATTTATCCGCTAATGTTTGATCAATACCGATAGCTTCTAGTACTCTGAATTTTCGCTCTGTCAGCTGCTTTTCCAAAATATCCAGTGTAAACTCAGCTGCATAGGGTAGATCTTCGTAAAAAGCGAGTTGCCATTGATGATTCTGTAATGAACAAATGGCGTGATGGACAATCTGATGGTCTATATGGTGACCAATGGCAGCTGGCGCAATCACAATATCGGGGTTAGACTCCGCTAAGACTTGATGTAGCTTCTCCAATACAATTGAAGTTCGTATGTCATCAGTAAGTTGTTTCTGATTAAATTGCAATTGGCGCTCATTTCCATCGTCATAGCCGGACAAGCTGGAATCTGATAGACCAAGAGGATATAACTTCATCTTAAAATTTTGACAAAAAGTCTGCTCTTCTTTTACCCGTACTTCACTGATAATGGCGGCTCCCGAATTGCGCAGGGATTTAGGAAGCGCCCACCGACTTTGGGTAAATACAGTCACAACCTCTAATGTAGATACAGCCGCAAGTTGTGAGACGAAGCCTCCTATCGAATAAGCAATATCATCGGGATGTGGAGCAATTAGGGTCAGGCGTTTACCATACCAGTCTTTTATTCTGCTCATATTGCATACCTTTGTAACCAATGGATAGCATCGGCAGCAGGCATAACATCACTGGCACCATCGATCATATTGAATGCAGCTTCCATTTGCCGTTCAATAGAGACATGGATTTGGTGCTGCGTAGAAAAGTGCTGAGCAAGTTCTGAAAATACCTGCTTGAAGCGTATCTCCAATTCCGTTAAAACGACTTCAGTTGCTAGTGAGATAGCCTGATTATCAAACTTATACAGTAACAGGCAGTGTTTAGCGCAAGTCGTATAGAAAGCCTCATCCAATTCTGGCGTTGCACAAATAAATTGTAGTAATGGCCCATCTCCCATCACTTTTATTGGCAATTCTGTCTGTGCAATCAGTATGCGTAATGTGTTTGCCAGCATTGACCCACACGTAGCCAGGCGTTCGTAGCCTCGTTCGTTATGCATATATTTCAATGTGGCTAAAGCCGCAACAATAGGCACTGTGTCAAAGTAGGCGGTATAGGTCATGTGCTTAGCTTTTTGCATCATGTCAGCAGGCCCGACGAGGCAGGATAAACGTTGTCCATTGCATAGACCTTTGGCAAAGGTATAAAAATCAGCCTGTTCGCCAAGAACCTGTGGTAACGCAGAACCCGCCACTGAACGATAACCATTTTTGACTTCATCACTGCAAAATAGAACGCCATATTCACGGGCAAGATAGGCTATTTTTTTAATGTTTCTGGTTTGATATGCACATAATCAGGAGAAATCATCACCATTGCGACTTCGCCATTGTGGTCTTCTAACACCTCAGCCAATAATTCGGGTATGAAGTAGAAATCGATAATGCCGCTTTCATTTGGTTGCAAAAAATGGGAAGACGAAGCCCATAAATCCCCCCAACCGTGGTAACCTGCACTGGCGATGATTTTTTTTCCTGTTATCTTCCTAGCACACTGGACAACGGCACGGCAGGCTTCAGTTCCTGAGCTGAAAAAGGCAACTTGCCCATTGGGTATACCACTGTCAGCAACAATAATCTCTGCAAGAGCCTCAAAAGGTTCTGACCAGCAGGTGGAAGATCCCAATTTATTATTTAAACTATCGATGACTGCTTCTGTGACTGCCGGATGATGGTGTCCCAACGTGATGCTACCTTTGCCATTCATTAGGTCAATATAGTCTCTTCCATCACTAAGTCTGACGGTAGCACCACTTGCGGATAAAGCATGTAAGTTTGGTGCTGGAACGACAACAGTAGAAGCGATTTTTTCAGATTTACTCATAGGCACTCCTCAATATTTCAGTCGATTGCATACTTTCGATAATCAAGTCGTGGTACTGGGTCAAAGTTTGAAATAACAAGGTGAGATCTTCACATAAACGCATCTTACCTATAGGGCTAAATTGACGTACATCCCGGCGGAAACCGTCGAGTAGTAAAAGCAGTGCAACAGGTAAGGAGGTGTATATCACGGGTGAATTATCATTCTCTGCCTTGTTAGCGTTGTACATCAACTGTAGCGTGGCGGGCGGCAGATGATATACCAATAGAAAAACTGCTATCTCCAATTCTGACCAGCTTATGCCTCCCCAATTAGCTTCCTGCTGAAAACGGTAGAGATGCCCGTCATTGCCAATTTGCCAGTGCCAATCACCAAAGGCATGACTAAGGGAAGAACGTATTGGTCTTGTACTTCCCGCAAAAGGAGGAATATTGAGCGAATTGAGCCAGATAGGTAAGTCAGGTAATTTGTGTTCACCCATTTTGTATTGCAAGCGTCCCCATGCATGACGAATAGCTGCTCCTATTGGAATTTGAGGTAGCTGGCCGGAAATAGCCATCAATGATGATTGGCTAGTAGATTGAATAACCGTGTTGCACTGTGTAAGCCAAACCTGCTGATTTTCATGAGGAGTTTCAGCTATAAGATCGCGTAATGGACGTAACCCCGGAAGATGTTGAGATATATGATAACCGTCAAGAAACCACGCCTCAGGGTGGGCAGTATTGGTTTGCTTCATTCGATTGAATTCGGTCAGTCCATAGGTACTTTCTCCTATAAACCTCAAGTGCAATAAGGGTTTTTCATGTCTATCCATAACTAACAAGGGAGTTTTTTTGGGGTTAATCAGCCTTCTTGCATATTTTTCCATTGCTGGCGAATTCCAGGGCAACCAAGCCTCACCCAAGCCATATCTCTTTTCCATTGTTGGGCAATGGATAAATATCTGTGTATCCGCGTCATTTATTACTGTCGAATTTAATAAATCAGACGCGGGTATCGTAGACACCAGCGCAGAAAGAAAATGGCAGTGATCATTTTTTAACAAAAGTTGCCAGAGTGGACGTCGTTCACGTACCATCAGCGGTGATCGCGAAAAGACGGTTGACCATGAAGCGGATTTTGTGATTTTTCTCACTTGCCCAATGCTAGCAAACCAGATGTTTTTTACTTTAAAGGCTAACGATTGCGCAAGTATTTTAACAGTACTGCCGGTATCGGGCTGATCATCAACAATCACGACGTCTGAACGTTCTGATTGCGTGTCAATAAGACGAAATAGAGAATCTAGCTCCGAAGGGTGATATTGGCAATAAGCATCAATATTCCTTAAAGGGCGTAGTGTTATCCATGCAGGGGGCACACCATTAATCTGCGTTAATCCTGCAACCCAACGTGGAGTAAGAAAACTCCCACCACTACGGAGACCGATAACTACGATGGGACGCCCAGAGGCAAATTGGCGGGCGAAACGGATTGCATCATCCACACAAACTTCGGTATCCCCTAAATCATAGCCATAACACTCTGGCAAGGGGAGTGCTAGAATACGTGTCAGTAAGTCCATCCAAGGAGAAAACTGACCTTGCAATACAAGGCTTATTTGTTGGGAATACTTCATTTCTGCCGTGATCTTGTGACCACAAGCTATAGACAAAGCTGCCTGCTGTGCATGTGTAGCAGAAAATTTGGCCTGATGGCGGATTGATAACGGCTGTTGACTCACTTCAGTAAGAAGACTCAGATCACTCCATACCTGTCCCAGAGCACAGGCTGATACATAACCATTACCATTTTGAGCATATTCGGTGGCGAATAACTTCTTCACTAACTCTGAGGGCGTAATCTGTATTCTGGCGACATTGTTAGGATGTTTGGTCATTCTATCCTCATTTTGTGCGTATAGCGCTAATAATCGCAATCGGATCAACTTCAGACAATTTAAAACGACCTTTCTCCTCCACAGCGATATGAGCCAAAGCTTGTTGAATACACATCTCAATTTCTTCTGTTATGCCATAGGGAACAAGGCTGAGTTGTCTGACAAACTGCTGACACTGGCTCTCAGGAAGTACATTCGCATGATAGGCAAGTAAATATTCCTTGCAGCGTTTAAACTGACTTTGCCAGATAGCGATTTCATCTGCGATAGCAGCGGCAGAGTTAGCATTTACTGCAATATCAGGAACATGGTGCAGGACTAAATTACGCAATCCCGTATTTTCTGGTACGGTAATTAACTGTTGTAATGTGATCACCAAATCACGACGATGTAACAGGCTGACAGCGATGCGTTCAGCAGCAATAGAAGACAAGGGTTCCTGTACCATCCGCATAAGGGTCTGTTTTGGCCATTTTGCTGAAAGGAGTAATCCCATTTGTCCGGCGGAGGTATGAAGACACTCCCACTGTTCCTGATCATCTTCTGTTTTTTCCAACTTCTCAATAATACGGTGAAAAGCCTCCCAGGCACGGTCAAAACCAGCAAGGTAGGCGTGGGTAACCTCATCACGAACGAATTCATTCAGGCAAAGTGCAGCGAGCGTTGACGCAAAGGGTAATGAATAGACCGTGATACGTTGGACAGAGAAATCAATCACAGATCGATAATCGACATAAGCCTGGAACAATTCACGCCAGGGAGAATGGCCTAGCATTTCATGAACATGTAAAACTTCATCGTTAGGTACATAGGAGAAGTCATAAGCGGTATCGAACAGTACTCGCAACCAAAGCACCAGCTGTTCCAGATCGCTGTCCTGCCAATGCAAGCCATCAAAACGCTTTACACGCAGGAAAAGTGTCCAGGTGCCGAACTGACAGACCCGATTTGATGATATCTGCCATTGGGAATTCCATTCTGCGATGCGCGACGCTAAAGCATCGAAGACATGTAAACGACCAATATCCTCTTCCGGGGCATTTGGCAGTTCACAAAATTCCACAACCAATTCTTTCTCATTAAAGAGGAAGCCGGCTTTGTGTACGACAAAAGGGAGCGAAATCTCAAAGAGATTATTGGATAACCTTAACAGGCAAGAACGAGCATCCCCAAAACCATCCGCGATACTGATCAATTTGCGCAAGCGGGTAGGTAACTCAGGCCCTGATTTAGCCCGGAAACGAACCAGCATCCATTGATGTAATAAATTATGTAACTGGTGCGCATTTTCTATCGGTAGCTGTTCTGGTGTCAGATTACCTGCAATGGGTATTAAGGACTGCCAACGTAAGAAGTCATCCCCCAAAAGCTCCACAATATCTTCTTTTAATTCAAGAAAAAAAGTGTCCGGCATAGGGGAGTGACGCACATGTTCTATCCATTTCTGAAAAGAATAGAGTGCTGCTTTTTCAGTGATAGAAAGTGTTGATAGTTGGGCAAATGCCATCCAACCACTGAGTAGATCCAGATAATTTTGATACGTTATCACATCGCGTCTATCAACCAAATCCGCTAATACTGCCTTAAGTACCTGATCATAAGTATCCACTAAGTCTATACGGCAAAGTGCTCTCAAAGTGGGTAATTTCGCTTGATGTAGCGCTTTCATCATGCGGTCAGTGGATAGTAGTAAGTCGGCAGCTTCACTTGCTCCGGCCAGTACAGCAGCGGCTTTAAAACGTCTAAGTGGTGCCAGAAAAACAATATAATCAGCAAATGCTTTGGGGGCACAGACCAAATTAGCCAGTGCGGTGGGGGGGAGCTGACAATGATGAATGACTTCAAGCAGTTCGTGAACAGAAAGTGTGGAACCCACTTTATTGGCTAACTTGTGTAAAATGTTTATCCGGTCAATATCTTCATAAATGGGAAGAACTTCTGTATCTGCGAGTACATGAAGCATACATTCCAGTAATAGATGTCCATCCCCATTTGAGGATGTTATTGCCGCATCAACCCATTGTGCCAATGGTAGAACTGGTATTTTCTCAATCCATTCTTCGGCTTTGATGAATAACATAAGCAGGCGCAGGTCATTCAGTTGATTAACCTTCTCTGCCAACACAGGGATCGCCTTGCATAAATGCGGTAATATCGATTGAGGAGCTATTTTGGCTCTGAAAGCACAGAGATAATAGGTCGTTTCTTCCGTCGCTGACCAATGAGAAGGGTAAAGCGCCATCATTTCCTCGCCCGTCTGCGCGAGCAGCCAACCCGTTAAACTTGGGCTGCGGACAGTATCACCATAATGTATCCAAGTGTCCGTTGGGAAAAGGCTACGTTGCCTGAGTTCGATACCCACTTTTTCCTCTAGGATTGGCAATCCCGCCAACGCATTTTGTAAAACGTCAGAAAGATATTGAGAAGTCAGCTCTGTGATAGGTAAGGACTTACTATCGTCAAATATATGCTGCACAGAAGCAGGCAAATTAACCGCTTCAGTGCGTTCTGTTTCCAATTCGATAAGCGGTTTTTGTGTACTGAAGTAGGCCTGCTCTCCCACACTATCAATGACAACCCATGGAACCGCTGGGATATTGGCTAACTGGGTAAGAAAAACCGGTAATTTTTGCTGGCGGAACATGATACCAGCATGTTCACTGGCAACACCGGATTCAACGAAGACAGCAACAAGCGTGGATTGTACTGACGGTGAAAGACGCAGGTAACGCGACCATGCATCGTCTAATGTTGATGTTGAAAGGAAAGCACCCAAAGCGGGCTTGGTGGGATGCAGTAATGCTGCTACAGGAAATACCTGCATACAGCGTGCCAGATCAGTTTTTACTTCAGAGGTTAATTGTTCAACCTGACGTTCTAGTGCATATCCCGGTGCAGGGCGAGCCTGCACTAACCAAATCTTATCCACATGAACCCTGCGTAATTGCTTGCCATACCACAGGGGGGAAGTTAAAGTCGGCCAATGATAGGCAACAGAGTTCGCCCTTGAGCCAGGAGATTGTGCAGACGCAAAACCAAAACCGAAGGCCAATTCTCCCCTGACTCCTTCAGTGCCATTTAACGTCAATCCGGTCACGGATACCAGACCATGATCCGTTTCCAATACCCACTCAGTATCTAGTGCTGCTTCAGAGAAATATTGATGTAATTGTTCGATAATTTTACATAAATTATGGCATGTGTTAGTTATCAGATAAGGAGACTGCAAGGAATTCACAATAGGTGGAATACCTTCCGATGGTGCATCTTCAATCAATTTTTGGACGAAACAACAGATAGGCTGTGGTTGATAATCAGGATCACTTAATCTCTGCTGTTCAATGGATTGAGGTTCAAATCCACTAAAAGCGACCGCAGAAAGCGTATCACTAAAATCAGCTGAGCAATGACAGATGATACTGGCATAACCTCCGGCATTGACGAAAGTATTACCATCTTCTAGACCAGCACTGCGAATAATCCAAGGGGGAGGACCACAAACTTCCTCTACCTGTTTAATCCAGTCAAGGTGTTCAGCGATGTACTGACTGTAGAGGGCAGGGCGCGAGCATACTTTTTTACCCCCCCCCTTGAATGAACCGTAATTATATGATCTCATTCTCCTTATTTTTCTTTTTAATACTGGCCCATGAATCCGAACCAGACCCTGATTGAACATTTAACCGTTGTGAAAGAAACTCGTTCTGACATCAATCGTCAATACGAGCTGATTGATGTTATTTTTCTTGTCATCAGCGCCATTCTCGCTGGCGCTGAAGGTTGGCAAGATATTGAAACTTATGGTCGGGCCAAAATTACGTGGCTGAAAAAATATCGCCCCTTTCTCAGTGGAATACCATGCCGACACACGGTTGCCAGAATTGTGCGCGCTATTGAACTTGATTCGCTGTTGGAGGCTTTGCTCAACTGGATCAATGAACAACGTGAACAGGCAGGGAAACCGGTCATTGCCTTCGATGGAAAAGTTCTGCGACGCGCCTACCGTAATGAAAAGCAAAACGCCGTCCAACTGGTCACGGCATATGATACGGAACAAGGATTAGTCCTGAGCCAGAAAGCCACTGCCACGAAAAACGGGGAAATCAGTATCGTGCGGCAGATGTTGGATATCCTTGACCTGAAAGGCAGCATCGTCACGCTGGATGCTTTGCATTGTCAGCGCCAAACGCTGGAAAAAATCAGCGAAAAGAAAGCCCATGTCGTGGTTCAGGTGAAAAAAAATCAACCCCATCTGTGGGAAGCCGTCCAATCGCAATTTCAGGCGGTGTTTGATGCCGGTAAAGAAAAAATTATCACGGAAGTTAAGCAAGAAGCCCATGGCCGGCGTGAAGAGCGTTATGTGTTTCAGTTAAAGCCCCAATTTACGGCAGAATTAATCGAGAAATGGCCGACCATTCGTAGCATTATCGCCGTAGAACGTCACCGGACACAAAATGGCAAAGGAACGGTGGACACGTCTTATTATGTGAGTTCCCTTTCGCCCAAGCATAAATCACTGGGATATTATATTCGCCAGCATTGGCGGATTGAAAATACCCAGCACTATATTCTTGATGTGGTCTTTAAAGAAGATGATTCACGAATTGTTCTGGAGGGTGCAGTTGAGAATCTGGCCTTATTCCGTCGTATCGTCCTGAATCTGGTCAAACAATGCGATTGCGGGGCACCGAGCCAAAGGAACAAGCTTAAAAAAGCGGGTTGGTGCGATGATTATCGGGCAAGAGTTTTCTTTGGATGAATAGCAGTCAAAGTATGCTCGTGCCCTGCTGTAGAGGGTGCGTAACAACATGTTATCAGCATGTGGGTGACTTTCTACAATGGCAAGCGCTTTATCAGCTGTAAATCCCACTAAAGGGGGAACAAGTGTTAAAAAATCAGGGTGCTGGGAAAGTTGTTGTAATCGTTCAAATTTAGCCGTCATACGTTTATCTTTTTACCCTTAAAGCCATAATCTCAAATGATTTTTCGCGTTAGTAAGTACGATCCGCGATTTTCCACCTATCTCTTCATTCTCTATAATATGCAAGGCACTATTACTGATACGTATACGCCATTGGTGTAGCAAAGAGACATCCAATCCCAGCAACACAAAAATTGCCAGTTCTATAGTGAATGCATGGGAAACGATCACAGTGACTTTTTCCTTGCCGCGCTCTTGGTGTCGTTGACATAAAAAATCAGTCACCCGTGCTCTCTGTGCAGCAACAGTTTCTACTTCGGGTCTTACATTAATTGTGGGCTTATCTAAACGCTCTTGTAGCATTGTATCCCATTCCAACAAACTTAATGCTGGTGTCAGTGAAGGTTCTATGCGTACTTCTTCCAAACGCTCATCAGAAACCAACGGTAAATTATGCCGTGTCGTGAGGAAGTTGGCAGTTTGCATTGCTCGGATCATTGGGCTGCTAAATATTTTGTCTCCAATTAATTCTCTTGGGATATTGTTGGCCAATAATTGTGCTTGTTTCTGACCAAACGCGGTCAACGAAGAATCTGGCATTACTGAACTGATTAATACATGTTCATCTTGTAGATTACATGTTGCTTCTGCATGCCGGATGAATACAAAACGATGGCTCTTTGTTGCAATCATGTTGGTTGGTGATTCACAGTTGCTCAGCGTGGTGCATAACCTTATCCAGAGCACGTTGTACATCAAGCATGTCTGATTTTTCTGCAAGCAAAAAGCGGTGTGGTAATGTAATGTAGCTATGAGCAAATGCTTCTGCTATTGGCAAACTAAAACGCTGCGGTTGAACCGCTGATTGAAAGTCTTGGTTTAATGCGAAACGTCGTCGGCTCGAAGGTTGGTATAAAGAACATTGATTTAGTGATGCATACATTGGCTTACAAGGGAGATGAAGCTCTGCTGATAGGGCTTCTGCTAGTTTTTCCACTGAGGCTTTTGCTAAGACTGATTCAGGTAATCTAATGGCATAGTTATAATAAACACGTTCTGTAGTGCCCTGAGTGGTTTGCTGGGGAGCACAGCCAATCTGCTGCATTAATTCATCCAAATATTCGGCATTGCGGCGTCGGGTCATATTCTCTGCATCAAGCTTTTCTAACTGAGCTAGCAAAATAGCGGCATGAAATTCAGATAGACAATAGTTTGAACCCATTAGTTCGGCTGTTTCTAATAACTCCATATGATCCAATGGAGGTGGCACATTACTGAGTGTGCGTCCATCTGCACGCAGGTGGGCTAATCGTCTAGCAATTTGTTCATCATTAGTCAGTACTGCACCACCTTCGCCACTTGTCAACAGCTTGCTGTGTTGCATACTAAACGTTCCGGCTATTCCAAAAGTACCAACATGCTGACCAGCAAAACGAGCCCCATGTGCCTGAGCGCAATCCTCAATGAGTGGCAAATTATATTTCTCTGCTATATGTAACAGGGCATTTAAGTCAGCAATTGCCGAACCAAGATGCACAACAGTAATAGCACGGCAGCGGGGAGTAATAGATTTTTCAACAGCATTTGCATCTAAGCAACCTGTCAGCGGGTTCACATCAGTGAGCACGGGAATAGCATTAATACTAAGCACGGCTGATGCTGAGGCAACCCAAGATAACCCTGGCACAATGACTTCGTCACCAGCTCCAACACCAATGGCTTCTAACGCCATGACTAGACTAGCGGTTCCGCTGGAAGCCGGAATACAATAATGGGCATTAGTATAATGAGAATACGTTTTTGCAAAACGTTGCTCAAAAGAAGGTGTTCCTCGATAAGGGCCACTTATTGACCAACGTTGACTGTCTAAAACAGAAAGTAAGTTATCTACAGTTTGGGGATTGCTTGTAGGCCAACCTGGCCAGGACATTGTTCGGGTAGAAGAACCGCCATGTATTGCAAGTTGGGAAACCATAAGTAATCTCCTTTTCGAATAAGATGTGGTTAGTTATTTCGTGCTGCAAATAATTAAGGATGCTAATTAACTTCAAACGTGCTGAGGTTAAATGATTTATTCCCAATAAAATAAACTTACTGTTATGTGTGGTTATCCTACATATAAAGTTGCCATAAGCAATATGTTAATTATTCGATTTTTAATATCGTGATTTTTGTCATGAGAGTTTATGATGTTGGTTAACATAAATTATTAGATATATTAAAACCTTTTTACTTAAAATATTATTCTTGCGTTATCGTCTCAGTTAAGAATTAATTCACTGGATGGAATTGAAATAAACCAACAATCGAAAAGAATAAAAAAAGAATATTATTTACAGCAGTTTTCAGTGAAAAAATTTTTATTTACATGGTAGGTTAAAAAAATTTCTCGCTATTTATCACCATTACAATCAGAATAAATTGGTATTTCAAACTATTATGAATTTTAATTTAAGCCTTCCATTGAGCATTGCTGTGCCAGTTAGTAAGAAATTGATCACTTCTCAGATAATCGCTAATATCTTCCCGTTATCTCATGATCCCATCGCCTGCAAGGATCACCTACCGGGTGGCGAAGAAAACTCCCGTAGCCTGAAAGGGAGTGCATACAATGCAGTACATCTGCGCACTTTTGGAAGCAGATATCATCAGACACATAACCCAGTTTCGATGATGAAAGTTTCCCGGTGTTATTTCACCGGCTACCTACATAACAAGGCAGAACATGCTCAGCCTCACACTAATCGATACCGTTTTAACCGGTACAACATTCACTTACATGTTGCATTTATCACGATAAACGTCCCGAAAACGGCGCGGCGTCACTTATGTTTAAGCGCAGCGATTACCAAGTGACGTCGCCGGGCGTCAGCGTCCAGAGCTCATTCGGTCTGCCTTTACGACTGATTTGAACCCTGAATTACTCAGTGAAGCCATTCAAAACAGACTATTAACAGACATTTTGTTTGATTGACGAACGAATTCCAGATCTGGTTTTCAACCCACCGCCTTAAAACAGGCTGATGCGATAAAAAAAGGAGATATGACATACGTCAAGATAATGAGGCGTTCATCCTGAACTGATCAGGCAATGAACGGGGAGCCTTCCATCGCTGTGCTCAGCACGTCGCGAGCTCCTGCAATAACTCAACACAACCTCACTCTGCTACACATTATCTGACGCATCACGGAACGGTGAACCTGAACCGACACGCAGAGACTTGTTTAAAAAATGAATAAAAACAGAGAAAAAGTGACAGGAGAGGCGTGAATGGCGCAGAAATCGGCACGTTCAAAAATTGAGTTGTTCAGGAAAGAATTTATTACCCATGCCCGACAAGCGGGTGGGAGCTTTGCCACGGTTGCTGATCGTGAACGGATTGCCCGGCAGTTTTTTAACTTTCTCAAGGAGAAAGGCATTAAGCTCCGGCAGATGGACAGCCTTAAAGTCAAATATATTGAACGCTATATTGCAGAGCGAAAGGCCAACTCTATCAGCCACCGGACTCTGCAAAATGAAATGTCTGTACTGAGAAGCGTTTTAGCGCAGGCCGGAAAGCATAAGCTGGCTGATCCCGATAATGCCCGCCTGAGCAACCGGGCACTCGGTATTGCTGAAATCGATCGAAAAGGAACAAAAACGGCGCTGACACCGGCTGCATTCAGCGAAATATTTCAGCAGGTCGAGCAAAAAGATCGGCGCGTGGCGGCGGTGATGCAACTGGCGTATGTGCTTGGGTTGCGCACCAAAGAAGCAGTGGAAGCCTATAAGTCGTTAGCCACCTGGAAAAAAGCACTGGAAAATGGGCAGACCTCTGTGCGGGTAATATTTGGCACCAAAGGCGGACGGCCGAGGCAGACGACCATATTGGATCGGGCAGCGCTGCAACATACCATTGCTTATGCCGAGCGAGAGCAGGCAGAGCGGGGTGGAAAACTGATTGATAAACCGACGATCACGCAGGCCATAGACCGTTACCGATATATTGTCAGAAGCTCAGGACTGGCGGGTAAGAATGCCCCGCACAGTATGCGTTACCATTTTGCCCAGCAATCCGGTGAATATTACACCGCGCAGGGATTCAGTGAGCGGGAAGCGCTGGCATTGGCATCAATGGATTTAGGGCACGGTGATGGACGTGGGCGCTATATCCGGCAGGTGTATTACCAGAAAGGTGAGGCGGAATAACACTATTTTCCTGATAAAAGATAATTATCTGGATTAATCGCTACCCTGCCTGACCGTCAGCTATGAGCGAAAAGTGGACCTGTAGGGGCATCGGGTCAGGCGAACCAGACTACGTTCAGGGCTTCGAACGATGCAGGGATGTTTCGGTTTTATACATGCCTGATTTATTATGCTGCCCTTTGAGATGCATACAATTCAGTATTTAAAACATTAAGTCACCTTCTGCATCATTCTCCTGCTCTTTATCGATTAACTCATTGAATGTAATCGTTTTACTTTGGGGTTTCTGGTCGTGAGCAAGTTCCGCCACTCTCAGTTTAAGCGGCATCGGGCTGACTATACCGCTGAATATGCAGGTTCCGGTGGAGAGAGTCGGGATGGACTCCTCTGTCAACCGATCTATATAAGAAACGGATTTTTCAATTGCATAAAGATCGTTCTGGTTAATAAGGCGGTGAATAAAATAGTTGTGTGCCTGAGAAATAATAGTTGAGGAAATATCGTTCGGACGCTGGCTGGAAATAGTAACAAACACGCCAAATTTACGGCCCTCTTTGATAATTTCTTCAAAAGTCTCAAGTCTGTAATCTTTCCAGCTTTCAGTTTCCCGAAATGACGTGTTTGATAGGATATTATGCGCTTCATCAATAACGATATGAAGCGTTGAAGGCAGGGTAGACAACTTCTTCATGTTATAAGCCCATTTGGCAATCAGAAGAGGAAGCGTCTTCTTCATGGTAATGTTAACCATATTGAGGTTAATGACGGTAAAATTACCTCCATTCCAGAAGTCTTTCTGCCCCGTGGTATCAAATATTTTGGCTATATCCCCCCGGTTAGCATTCATTCTGCTTATAACAGGTAAGACGTGTTCCGGATTCGATTTATTTGAAAAAAACTCATAGATAAGCTTCAGCCACATAAAATCCAAGAGGCTCTCTATCATATCTTCTTTAAAATTGAATACACAGGCTTTTCCGTAGATATAAGATCGTTACACATCAACTTCAGAGTTGAAATAATGGCGCTCATTTCTTATTTTCCATTTAGGGCCTCCTGAGTGAAATTCAAGATCGGAAAATAACTCCGGGTCGTCACAGAAAATCGGACTTAACATCGCATTAATCGCATCACTTTTAATTTTGTCACCACTAAACAGGTTCTGTTTTATCTTTTTCTTGAGCATATTTCTCATGTACTCAAGAGCATTATCAGCCCCCATAACTTCGGCTTGGAATTCCAGAACACGTTTTAGGAACGGCTTCTGGGTCTTGTCCGTCGCGTCGGTCAGAACGGAGAGCATGTCATGTTCAAGCAGGACTTCTCTAGGGAGGGGAAGTTTATCGCCATTTGCATGGTGCGTATTCAGGTTGTAAACCGTTTTCTCATCAGTAATACAGTTTTGTGCCGTATATTCTCCGTTAAAGTCTAAGAGAATAAACCTGCATCTTTCTTTGAAGCTGTCGCCCAGCATCTGCTTTATCTGAGCAGTACCAGCTTTATAAAGTGCTGCTAGCGTGTTTGATTTTCCGCTGCCGGTGTTGCCGAAAATCGCGATATGCGAATTAATGAGGCCGTTGACCGGCAGCGCAATCTCTATATCTTCTAGGTCAGTGCGGGTGAAAGTCATCACCGTTTCGTCTGCATTCGCGATCTGATGCACCGTCTGTATCATCTCTTCGGTCACCACAAAGGCCTCGTTACCTATGAGAGGCAGTTCACGTGAACCGCCAACGAAGCTGCCCCTGCGGTCGATATATCCCGTTAGCGTGGCCGTCAGGTAGCGACGATAACGCCAGGCATCGCTGCCGCTGCCGGCAGTATGTTTTTCTTCAATGATTCTCTCCGCTTCCACTTTGCCAATCAGGCTCATGAATCCTTTCTTGATCTCAATGAAGCTACCTACGGAAACGTTTCTCAGCACCTTTCCCTGATAAAATAAGTCGCTAAGATTCTTGTTTTTATCCACGAGAATAATTACCGCTCGCCCAGATATTTCGCAGACTTCACCAACCCGTAGCACCGCTTCCTCATCCGTAAAATGCCCGCTCACCTCGCTCCTCCCAGATAACTTGTGATAATGTTATTCATTGTCGGAAAATCTATATTGCCTCCCGGGCGGTAGATTACCTCTACGTTGGAATAATTCCGGAATTTATCCATAAAGCCGTTAACGCTAGCCTCGTCGAAAGCAAATATTAGTAGTTTAAGAGTGGCATTGCGCAGGGCTTTTTTTGTCAGCGTTTCAAGATGCTCATCGGCAAATGAAAAACCAAAGACGACGAGAAGGGTAGCCTCTTTATCCAGCTCATTTGAATAGACCCGCAGCAAATCATAATAAACGTTTTGCAGAAGCGTTTCTTTGAATTTTTCCTTTCTCGGAAGAATAAGAACGTGAGCGAGAACCCACTCTTTCTTTTCATCATCCGAGTTAAACCCGAGAGGTTTCACCTCAGCGAGGTTGTAGATAATTTTCCCCATGAAATTTTTCCATGAAAGAGAACCATGGAGCTTAATAAGATTAACGGTAGGAAGTTCGACTTTATAGTTATATAGGTTGCCAGTAGCGCTTACAGAATAGTTAAAACTGCCCGCGTCAAATTCCTCATCTCCCCTGAGATTCGTCCGTTTGCTGAATCCATCATTGAAAATGACATTATTATTGCGTGTGGCTGCCTCCTCAATAAATAAATCATAATTAGTCGTGAATACGTTTATCCGCCGTGGAAGCAGACCGGTACGGCGGCGCGTAAGTATTTTTTCTAGCGAAGAGATGAAGGCATCATAGTTCTTTCTGGTGGCATCTACGTTCGAGATAACAAGGGGAGCAAACGGGGTATCGTTATTGCAGTTCAGCATGCATTCATGCGGAAGCCAGACCGCAGATAAAAACTCGGCAGCCATATCAAAATACTCCTCTTCCTTCTCATTATTAATAAGCTGCTGGAGATCGTTTTCGATTGTTCCCAGTACTCTGATAGCGGGTAGCGATGCGCCTGACCCGATGAGAAAGTTGATATTGGCCGACTGAAACACTCGCTCAAAGTAGTCTCTGTCGCCTTCGTTACCGTAATATGCTCGCTTAACTGCCATCTGATACGTCCATGAAATATTAGGATTAAACTGTATCAGATCATTTTAACGGTCGCCGCGCACTTTTACATCAATTCTTTCTGTTCTTGGCCCCTATCAACAGCAAGCTAAACGGAGTTTTAGACTTTACCTGACCTAGCTCAATTTAGTTATGTACCTTGATTTATGTTATGTCCGCTTCATGGCACTGAGCAGCCTGTCAGAGTAAGTTTCGCTCAAATTCGAGCCCATAAAAAAAGCCTGAGGCATTTATCTGGAGAAAGCCGAATAGAGTTTTCTAAGGAGACTATGAATAAGTCACTCACTTTAGTTTTTGATATGCGTGTTTAGTTTATTATTTTATCAGGAATTAAATAAAGTTCCGACACTTTTTTATGCACTACTTATAAGAGAGACAGTCATATATAATAGTGAAACACCGTTAAGTCGGGGTTATCTTCTGCTATCAGAATTTGCCATGGTTAAATATATTTTCTGATTTATCTTTTTTAATTATTAATCTACATAAAGAAATGTCTTTTATAAAGATTACTTTATTAGATAATTCATGATGTAAATTAAAAAAATCATTTAATCGTTGCTCATATTTTCTTGAAAAATGCAATAGCTCTAACGTATTTAAGATAGTTTCTTTAGGTTGTTTTCGCGTAATTTTAGCGATTAAAAAGCGTTTAATTAAACGAATAATACGTAAGTAATAGGGTACATTCACTCTAAAAATAATGGAACATTCAATGAGAAAAGGGTAAAGCCGCTTATCATAAGCCCCCTCAACAATCCATTCATCGGTACTTATAATCATATCAATTTGAGATTTAATAAATTCTTCTGGGTTTTTACTATACCCATCGTAATTGAAGATGCTTGATTTTTCATTCTTATCAGATCAAGATTGCCCCATGAAAATTACTCTGACAGATGCCCAAAAAGAAGCCCTCGAATTGATGCATGATACGACCCGTGATGGACGCGTACGTGACCGCATCAAGGCCGTGCTTTTGGCCTCAGAAGCAACTGTCTTGAACACGATTTTTATGGCGTATTCATGAAAGTACGGTGAGTCGGCATCTGAAGGATTACTTCTCTGAGGAAAAACTCGCCCCTGAAAATGGCGGCTCTGAAAGCCGTTTGTCTGCCGAACAAACAACAACATTAGTTGAGTATCTGACCGCAAATTTGATGCACACCACTGCACAAATCGTGGCTTATGTCCGGGCACGATGGCAGGTGACTTTCACTGTCGCAGGCATGACGAAATGGCTTCACCGCCAGGGTTTCAGCTACAAGAAGCCAGTGGGGGTTCCGCATAAATTTGATGCAGAGAAACAGCAACAGTTTATTGAGACTTACAACGCGCTGAAAGAAGCCTGTGGCCAGAATGAGCCTATTGTGTTTATTGATGCCGTGCATCCTACCCAGTCCACAAAATTAAGTTACGGCTGGATGAAGAGCGGGCGGAAGCACCTCAAAGTGGTTGAAACCACAGGCAGCCGTACCCGACTCAACATCATGGGCGCCCTTAATTTACAACGGATTGAAGACACCCTTATACGGGAATATCCGGCGATTAACGCGAAAAATGTCGTCCTTTTTTTCGGCGCAATCCGGGAAACCTACCCCCTTTCGCAAAAAATCCACATTGTTTTGGATGGTGCGGGTTATCACCGTTCCGAAGTCGTTCAATTTTTTGCAGAAGTGTTAAATATTGAGTTGCACTACCTACCGCCTTCAGACGTCGGCGACGGAGACAGAGGAGGTATTTCAGTTGTCATACCACACAACATCCTTGTTTGTTTTATTTAGCACTGTGCCTGACATACTTTTCAGTACTATCGGGCTGCCTGCCAAAACAACGGACACATAAATGTGACTTATTCAGGCCGTGATTAGAGTCTAATCATATGATTACCCGATACCGGGAAGAATACTGTGCAAAACCAGAAAGGATGACGATAAAAAATTCAACATGAAAAAATGAAAAAATGAAAAAATGAAAATTATCCTCCCAATAATGAAGGTCTAATATAAACCACACATATTATATATTGAAAAGATTTAAATTTAGCCAAACTAACACGCAGTGTCATTTTTTACTTGAAAAGTAACACGGCGTGTCAGTATTATGTCATCATAGACAGCATGGAGAAGTTACGATGGATTATTTGGAGTTTATCGAAACTACCGCTTTCAGTAAGGTTAGAGCAGAACTCATAAAAGATAATGAGTTTCAGGAGCTTCAAACTTACTTGTTGAAGTATCACGAACATGGCGACACGATTAGTCAAACTGGTGGGTGCAAAAAGATTCGCTGGGGTCGCAAAGGGATGGGTAAGCGCGGTGGGGTACGAGTTATTTACTATGTCAGGACGTTAAGTGGTCGATTGTATTTGTTGTTTATTTATCCGAAAAATGTACAAGAAGACCTGACACAAGCTCAGAAAGCACAATTGAAAAATGCTGTTCAATATATGAAATAAAATGCAGCCTTCGGGCGGTTAACTTCTCCAATTTTATATCTAAATTTTCAGAGAATGATCTAACGTATTGAGGATAAATTATGGAAGAAAACATGTTTAAAGAGCTTTTGAGTAGTGTAAATGAGATGGTCGCTATAGAAAACGGTGAATTTCAGCCTAAGCCTGAACATGTTCATCGTCATGCTATCCCTAATGTTAAATTAATCCGCAAAAATTTCGGTATGAAACAATCCGAGTTTGCGGAAATGGTAGGGGTGAGCATTAGACTGGTGCAAAGTTGGGAACAAAACCAGAGAATACCATCAGGGGTCGCATTGAAGATGCTATTTTTAATAGAGAAAAATCCGAATATCGTAGACACGTTAAGATCTATTTGAGCTAGAAAAGCATTGCTAATTGTCTAGAACGTTTAGGTAAAGATTGCTGTTTTTTATGCACGTTCGGAAAGTAACTGCGTTGAGCTGTTACTTTCCGATATAACGTCATACTTGCAACGTCCACAATGTGGACGTGCTGTTTCAGGACAGCAAAATCTATGGTCACCACGTCAGGCTGCCCATGCTGACGCATTGCCTTTTTAAAGAAGCGCAGTGCGGCCTTCTTATCCCGATAAGCCGTCAGCAAAAAATCAATTGTATTACCGCCCGAATCCACTGCCCGGTAAAGGTAACTCCATTGTCCTTTGATTTTGATATTGGTTTCATCCATGCGCCACCGACGCCCAACAGCGGGCTTACTACGCCGGTAGCGTTTAATCATCAACGGAACTAAACGATGAACCCAACGAGAGAGAGGGGAATGATCAATGGCAATCCCACGCTCCGCCATCATTTCTTCCAGATTACGCAGGCTCAGCGCGTAGGCCAGATACCAGCGAACACACTGAGCGATGATATCAACAGGATAGTGCCGGCGTTTGAACGCTTCTCGAATCAGGGACATCGTCAGTTCAACCAATAAAAAAATGCAATATTATCCAAACAGCGCTTAATGCGACAGCACCCACAGAAATACGACTTATTCAAGTCGTGATTAGAGTCTAATCATATGATTACCTGATACCGGGAAGCATGCTGTGCAAAACCAGAGAGGATGACGATAAAAAATTCAACATGCAAAATTGAGTTACCCCAGACATCAAATTCAAATGCAGCGCCTGTAGGCATATGAGTAACCCGATAACCCCATTATTCGTACCGAAAGATGCTACATTGACAGATTCGTAGCTTTAAAGATACAATAATTTATATGAACACGATCAAACATTATCTCACCTCCGATAACCGTGACTTGTATATGGAGTTCCTGAAAGGTATTCGTGACCCTATAGCGAAATCGAAAATCTCGTCACGGGTTAACCGAATGGCTACCGGAAATTTTGGTGATCATAAACCTTGTCGAGAGGGTGTCTGGGAGCTTCGCATAGATCAGGGGCCAGGCTACAGAGTGTATTACAGCTTAGTTGGTCGTGAAGTGGTGTTATTGTTAGTTGGGGGCGATAAACGAGCCCAAGACGCCGATATAGATCAGGCGATTGAATGTCTGAAGGACTATTTGAAGAGGTGATTATGGCTAAAGCACGTTTACATGATGATGCAATGGTGCAGCTTCTCCGTGAAGATCCTGAGTTTGCTCAGCATTATCTGCATCAGGCATTTGTTGACATGGATGAAAAAGGCGGGCAGGAAGCATTTCTTATGGCATTACGTCATGTTGTAGAAGCGCGAGGAGGAATGGCACAGATTGCAGATAAGGCAGGTGTTTCACGCGAGACTCTGTACCGAACGCTGTCGCCTAAAGGCAATCCGACTTTGAAAACTTTGCGTAACGTCGTTGCAGCAACAGGATTTCAATTCTCTCATATCGCATTAATGGCTTAATTCTGCCAGATAATTATAACCGTCAAGCCTGTGATTAACGACGGTTTTCGACCCACATCAGCCTTATATTAGGCCGAACGGGAAAAACTGTTAGTCAATGCCGCGCAAAAGCGCAGTTATGTTTATACAATTAATTTAAACAATAAATTAGCTTCTTAACGTGGTTTCTGAGACGATCCCAAAACAGAAACATATCCCCCTAACCGGGACATAAAAATCCGTGGAGCAATCGCTTAAATGCTCTCCGCATCAGAATTAATGAGCTAGCCGGAGTACGGTTGATAGTTCTGCATTAGCTATAGCAGCATAAACACCAATGTAGTGCCCCACACAATTTCATGCTCTCTAATATAAAATGTTATTTTTCCTGCTTTACCAGCACCATAACACCACAGGCAACCGTCGGAGCATAACGCCACTCATACAGTAAGTTTTGTAATGTAATCCCTGTTCACTCCCAGCGAGGGATCACCACTCTAACCATCCGGTAACGCCATGTCGGGTAACGCGCCAGAACCGAACAGGCCAGCTGTATCTGAGCAGGCCGCATCAAATGGGAACGAAACAGAATATCCCTGTCTGCCCGCAAAAGTGCCCCCTCAAGTTCGCGAACAAATGCCGCATGAAAACACCGGGTTCGGCTCCGTGTCAGACGCCCTATCCTGTCAGTCGGGGAAAGATGAATCCAACATTCCGCACCCAATTCAGGAATAAAAAGACTCGTATGGTGGCCCCAATATTTTCAGCAGGGCATTTTGGTACGGTTGCATTCCCGTCACCATCCTGTGTTCTTGAAATTCAAAGGTATTAATACCTTCGAAAGTTAAAAATACCCAACGAGCGGTGGGCGATTGCGTCTGCTGCTGCTTCATATCCGGGTAGAATGCCTTGCTTTGTTTCAGACCCGTGCGAATTTTATGTTCAGCGCCGCATACACCATTAAACTACACGTCATCACCATCAATAAGGCTTCGATGCGTTCCGGTTTTTTCAGGTACATTGATGAGGTTAAGAACTCGGGACTTTTTAGGAATCGAAAACCTCGCTCAACTTTCTGCTGGGCTTTGTAATTCGCGAGCAACGCGGCCATATCCAGCGCCTTATCGTCCGCTTCATTGGTCGCCAAAATAAACATCCCCACCTTGAGTCTGTCTCTTGATCATATTTCATAGATCAAGAGACTTGGACAGTAAATAACCTTCAAGGATGGTTTGTAACATGAACCATCCTTGCCACAGCCTTTCCCATCCCACTCGGCCATTTCGTTTTGAGTCATACCAACCCGCTAGTTTTCCCAAATTAATATAGGCCCAGTAAACACTTGGCGCTGTCTTAGGGACCTTTTTCTTTTCTTGCTTTACCCACAATAACTTCCACGCTAGCGGGCTTAATAGCGTTTCACAACTCTGTTTTTCCGCCTCTGATCTATTGAGACCCACATAGCGCAACTGATGAACACGCACGGCGATAAACGCCAGGATCACCACCATTTTTTCCAGATTTGCTTTACGTTGCATCCGCAGCGCTTCTACCTGTGTCCCGCCACTTTTCCACGCTTTGTGAAACTCTTCAATGAGCCAGCGTTTTTCATAGTAGTCCAGAATACGGTGGGCATCTTCTTTACCTTTTACCGGCTCCGATGTCAGAATGTGCCAGCTCAGCTCCTTGTCGTTATTCGTTTCCTGACAACTCACATAATACAGCGGTATCGGCTCCCCTCGTTTATTGGCCGGCATTTTGAGCGTGACAGGGGCGTAACGGACGTCGCAGAGAGCTTCACGCGCCTTACGCCCACCTCGTTGTTTAACCTGAACGGTTCTTTTATCTGCGGGCTGCAAAGATTCACTGAACAGATAAAGTTTATCTGAGCTTTGTTCAATGCAACGGCTTTGCATTGAACGCACAATAAAACGCTGCTGATGCGTGATTTTATAGGTCCGATAGTCAATAATGTCTGCCTCGCGATCACAAACTGAAATGACCTTATTCATATCACTGCCAAGACGAGTTTCTGTTGCCTGAGAGGCGCGTTCCCACTTATAACTTTCCTTGTCTTTATACGGCCGGGAAGCCCGTTGCGCTTTCTTGCCATAATGACTCAGCTCTCTCGTCCAGCGCGTTTGTTCAATCAGGCCAATGACCTGTTCTTCTCTGGGGGCAAAAAGCAAAACGGAATGGGCATGCAGGCCGGTGGCACTTTTTCGTGATGAGGTATAGCCCATTTCATCCCGAACCGTCTGATGAGTGAACTCCAGTGAGGTTGTATCTTCCAATGCCAGCAAACAGTCATAGGACTTAGCTTGTTCAGCCGTTGCTGCAAATCCGGCCTCTGCAATGGCCGTTGCGTCAATGGCCCGGTTACGCGTAAATCGATAAGCGGCTTCAATATCCGCAGGTGTTTTGAGTGATTGCACAATAGATTGCCCGATATGGTTGGCTAAAGAGGCGGTGAATTTGATAAGACGCTGGGTTCGTCGGCTATCGCCCAAATTTGCGCGAGAAAAAGTCTCATAAGCCCATTGTTCTGCGTGAGTTTGGAACATTTTACCGTACCTCAATGAAATAGTTATTACTAAGATCAGCAAAATAGAAAAAGATTCAAAAAAATCCCCCGATTTTTTATCAGGGGATTTGTGTATGAAAGACAGATCTTGCGACAGGGAATTTGGAATGATTTTATCGTCTGTAGCGGGTCGGTTTCATTTCCTCTGTCTGTTTTGGCGGTAAAATAATTCACACAGAACAGGGGATCATTCAGTTTTGCCCCAGCGGCCCGGCACGCTCCAGCAAAATCTCCAGTCGCGGATACAACCATTTCACCACCGGCACCTGGTGTTCATAATGGTTCTTACTCCCCTCGGAACAAAGAATAATCCGGCGCTCATTCAGATCAACATCCCCCAGCCGGATATGTGCCGCATCCCGGTATAACGCAACGTATCCAATACTGTCAGCCAGTACCAGGTCGGATATAATGCACAGCGGGCACGATGGTTATCCCCTGTCCGTCGCTCCCGCTCTTCAAATTGCCCCATCGTGAGATACAAGGCTGTCAGTTGTTTTTTGGTCAATGTTTTCTTTTTATTTTTGTTCGTATTGACCTTTACACCATTAAATGGGTTTTCCGTTTGGGGCAGTATTTTTTCTTCTATCGCCAAATTAAACACCGCCTGCATATGCGTAATCTTACTGTTCCAGGTCACACCTTTCAGTCCGCGTTGATGCAACACATATCTGCGCCATGCCAGGACCTGCTGTCGGGTCACTTGAGCAGGCCGATTGTTGACACCTGCAAATACCTTGAATGTATTCACCACCTTGCGATAACTTGACTCCGTATCCGGCCGCAAAATTCTGGCAAAAAAATACTCATCCAGCAGGTCATTCCAGGTCAGTCGGTTTATTTTTCATCTCCGTCTTGTTGGATAAAAACTCCGGCCCAAGAGCCGGAATTTTCTTCTTTTAGGGTAACCGGAATAAATGGTTGATACCATCCAGTTTTTAGGTTGACCCTAACCGCTCTCTCAACAGATTAACTGGTTGTTAGGAATGTGTGATGCTATCGCTCTGACAAGGCTAGGTGTATCCCGATTCATCACAATGGAAGCGCCCTATTCTGGATCACGCTCTTCATGACCAGCGTGGAAGTCAGGCGCTGCACGCCAGGCATAGCCGAGAGCCGATTGTCATAAAGCTTCTGGAAGGCCTCAAGGTCTTTTGCCACCACATTTAGCATGTAGTCAGGATCGCCGAACAGTCGTCTTGCTTCGATAACTTGGGGTATATCGATAACAGCGGCCTCGAACTTAGCCACGCTTGTCTGGTTGCCATCCCTCATCGTCACGAACACCAATGCTGAGAAATTCAACCCAAGGGCAAGCGGGTCAAGTTGAGCTCTATAATCTCGTATCGCACCTGATTGCTCTAGAGCCTTCAAGCGGCGGTGGCAGGGTGACAAGCTCAAACCAATTCTTTCGGCTAATTCTGTCACTGTTAGCCTGCCATCCAATTGGAGCTCTGCAAGAATTTTCTTATCAAAACTGTCAATTGCCATTTTCCTTCCATCTTTACTGTCTTTTTGGGTTTATTTTGGAAGCACATTTTATCAAAACAGGGATATTCTTCCCATTATATTTTAGCGGTGATGAGGGATTAAATGTGTCTCCGAGTGTTCTGGCAACGTTTTGGGCTGTGTCTTTCTTGTTTGTTATCACCCCTGGGATGGACTGGGCGTATGCCATCTCGGCGGGCATTCGCGGCAGAATGGTTATGCCAGCTGTTAGTGGCATGTTGCTTGGTCATTTGGCAGCTACCGGTTTAGTTGCTGCTGGTGTCGGCGCTTTGGTAGCGAATATGCCCCTCGCACTGACCATGCTGACCATCGTAGGCGCCGGTTACCTGCTTTGGCTTGGGGTTGGTCTAATCCGCAATCCTGCGGCACCAGCCACCGAACTTATTGACACACCAGATAACGCCGTGCAGTGGATACTGAAGGGGGTAGGCGTCAGCGGTTTAAACCCCAAAGTATTTTTATTGTTTCTGGCTCTACTGCCACAATTTTCCGACCCGGAGAGTTCATGGCCATTACCTACACAAATGCTGACCCTGGGGAGTATCCATATAGCTAGTTGTGGCGTTGTTTATTTGTTGGTTGGTTACGGTTCTCAGGTAGTTCTTAAGACGAGACCTGCTGCCGCGAAGCTGGTGAGCCGGATCTCCGGTGCAGCGATGACGGGTATTGCCCTCCTGCTTCTGGCCGAAACAGTAATTTAGAAAATATAAGGAGATTAAAATGGATGAACAGATTTCCCCGTAGGAAAAAATCCGATCAGCAACACTGGGAAGGTTCGTATCCAGCATCTTCGGGAAATGAAAGAACAAGGCCACAAATGGGCCATGCTTACCAACTACGATATGTACACTGCGGCCACCTTTGAAGAGGCTGGTATACCAGTGCTATTGGTCGGCGACTCGGCGTCCAATAACATCTTTGGATATGACACCTCATTACCAGTTACCGTCGATGACCTTATTCCCCTTGTGCGTGCCATATCTCGTTCCACCCAACGTGCACTGGTGATTGCAGATTTACCTTTTGGCTCCTTATCAGGGATCACCTGAACAATGTTTTCATACCACAGTGCTGTTCATGAAGGAAGGAGAAGCTCAAGCGGTCAAGCTGGAAGATGGGCTGGAAATGCTTCCACAGGTAGAGAAGTTGGTAAACGCCGGGATACCGGTCATGTCCCATATCGGTTTCACTCCTCAGGCAGAACATCAACTGGGAGGTTACCGGGTACAAGGTAAAGAGGACAAAGGGCAGAAACTAATTTCGCAGCTGATGTAGAAGGCGGGACCTTTCCCGGAGACGAGCATTCTTTCTGACGAATTCTTTAAGATAGCATGCCGTTCAAAAGCAAACCTAAAGCTGACATGTTCAAACTACTTTGCGAGGAACATCCATGACAAACATCAGGCAGCTCACTGCCGAAGGGCTCCGTATAGGCGATCGATTTACGATAACGCGCCGTTTCACCTCCGAGGAAATAGTATCCTTCGCGAGTCTTTCCAGAGACTACAACCCGGTACATTGCGATAGCGATTATGCGAAGCTCAAAGGTCTTCGGGCTCCTATTGCCCATGGCCTCCTCACAGCGAGTCTGATCACTGAAATCGGCGGCCAGATTGGCTGGCTTGCAGTGAGTATGTCGTTCCGATTTAAGCGACCTATCTATGCCGACGAGACCTTGACCTGTGACTGGGTCATTCTCGAAATTGACGAGAAAGGACGTGCCAAGGCGGAGGTTCGTGTCATCAATAGCGATGGCATCACCGTTCTGGAGGCAGAGACAACGGGTGTATTGCCCGATGAAAGCGAACGACAACGCCTAGTTGAGATGCTCGCCGAGGGCGATCCTACCAACGGCGTCACAAACCCTTACGCATAAAACTTCCGCCCTGATTGGCAGATTCAGCGCAAATTCAT
Organism: Photorhabdus thracensis; assembly: GCF_001010285.1. Classification (GTDB taxonomy): domain Bacteria; phylum Pseudomonadota; class Gammaproteobacteria; order Enterobacterales; family Enterobacteriaceae; genus Photorhabdus; species Photorhabdus temperata. The sequence continues at coordinate 2,849,210 of NZ_CP011104.1, forward strand.
CATGGGCATGACTTCAACCAGACAAAGAAGGGGTTGCGTGACTAGCCTGCAAGACCACCTTCAGGCCCCAACTACCGGATGTGATGCTTGTAATTAAATAATATAAAATTATAGTTAGTACTTGGAGGCACTATGAATTACTACGCAGAGGATCACTTCTAGGTATCGTTAATTAATCTGGAAGTATTATGAAAAAACAGAAACAACAGTATAAGTACTCTGAGGTGTTCTCAGGCATTCGCCGTGATTGGGCTTATTACCCTCTACTGAAGAGTTGGTTACACAAACGCTTCAGTACCAAGCAGGAAAAGAGCTATTATTATTTACATCTTATTGTGTATAAAGGTTATCCACTTAAGCTGAGAGCTGCGCGTGGAAAGCTACTGGCAGATCCCTGGGATGATTATCCTTCTGATGCTTATGATGTAGCCAGAAGCTGGAAGCACAACTCCAGAAGAAAACACCAGTACTATCGCTGATGATAAGCTAATCAGTGAAACTTAACGGGCCTGGCATACAGGCCTTTTCCTTATAATTTTCAGTTGTCAAAACCGTAGCTGTATAAAACATAAGGTAAGGAAATGCCCAGAATAACGACAGTAAAGTAAAACGTGGAGATAAATGCCAGACCTGCCAGCAGGCTTTTTAACCCTTCCAAGCCAGATAATGTAAACCAATTTATCCAGCGATTGACTGAGGAACGTGAACATCGCTATTTTAGTCCCCTCCCGACTGGCCCCGGATAACCCGAGAGCATGATTACTTAACCGTTCGTGATGAGGATTAGCTAATTTAGATCTTCCAGCTATAGTCAATATTGCCCGAACAGCCGCCATCTTATTTAGATATCCTTCATATGTCCATCTTCTAACTTCACTATTCTATCTGCCACTCCGAAATAAGAGTCATCATGAGTAATAACAATAACGGTTTTGCCACGCGCCTTTAATTCAGGTAATAATTCCGTATAAAACACTCTTTTAAAAACTGGGTCTTGATCTGCTGCCCATTCATCAAAAATATAAATAGGACGATCCTCTAAATAAGCAGATACTAAAGCTAATCTTTTACGCTGACCAGTAGATATATTTATGGTAGAGAATTTTCCATCTACTACTTTTACTTTATGATCCATGCCCAATTTCTGAATGTAGTGAGTGGCTTTATCAGTAATATGTGAATCTAAAGTGAGTAGCTCTTCAAACAAATGAAAATCAGAAAAAACAGCAGAGAAGAACTGCCGAGAGCTTCTGTGATTATCTGACCTACCCGTCATTTTCTCTTATTTCACCGGATAGAATACAAAACAGCGAAGGCAAGGCGTCAGGTATTGACAGCCAGCCAAGTCAATGCCTTAGCCAACCCCTCCCCCTTATGACAAACCACCATAGACTTGCCATAAGGGCAGGGCACGAGCATACTTTGACTGCTATTCATCCAAAGAAAACTCTTGCCCGATAATCATCGCACCAACCCGCTTTTTTAAGCTTGTTCCTTTGGCTCGGTGCCCCGCAATCGCATTGTTTGACCAGATTCAGGACGATACGACGGAATAAGGCCAGATTCTCAACTGCACCCTCCAGAACAATTCGTGAATCATCTTCTTTAAAGACCACATCAAGAATATAGTGCTGGGTATTTTCAATCCGCCAATGCTGGCGAATATAATATCCCAGTGATTTATGCTTGGGCGAAAGGGAACTCACATAATAAGACGTGTCCACCGTTCCTTTGCCATTTTGTGTCCGGTGACGTTCTACGGCGATAATGCTACGAATGGTCGGCCATTTCTCGATTAATTCTGCCGTAAATTGGGGCTTTAACTGAAACACATAACGCTCTTCACGCCGGCCATGGGCTTCTTGCTTAACTTCCGTGATAATTTTTTCTTTACCGGCATCAAACACCGCCTGAAATTGCGATTGGACGGCTTCCCACAGATGGGGTTGATTTTTTTTCACCTGAACCACGACATGGGCTTTCTTTTCGCTGATTTTTTCCAGCGTTTGGCGCTGACAATGCAAAGCATCCAGCGTGACGATGCTGCCTTTCAGGTCAAGGATATCCAACATCTGCCGCACGATACTGATTTCCCCGTTTTTCGTGGCAGTGGCTTTCTGGCTCAGGACTAATCCTTGTTCCGTATCATATGCCGTGACCAGTTGGACGGCGTTTTGCTTTTCATTACGGTAGGCGCGTCGCAGAACTTTTCCATCGAAGGCAATGACCGGTTTCCCTGCCTGTTCACGTTGTTCATTGATCCAGTTGAGCAAAGCCTCCAACAGCGAATCAAGTTCAATAGCGCGCACAATTCTGGCAACCGTGTGTCGGCATGGTATTCCACTGAGAAAGGGGCGATATTTTTTCAGCCACGTAATTTTGGCCCGACCATAAGTTTCAATATCTTGCCAACCTTCAGCGCCAGCGAGAATGGCGCTGATGACAAGAAAAATAACATCAATCAGCTCGTATTGACGATTGATGTCAGAACGAGTTTCTTTCACAACGGTTAAATGTTCAATCAGGGTCTGGTTCGGATTCATGGGCGAGTATTAAAAAGAAAAATAAGGAGAATGAGATCATATAATTACGGTTCATTCAAGGGGGGGGGTAAAAAAGTATGCTCGCGCCCTGGGGCAACATATGGTATGGAGTATGATTGGAGGTCAGCTTCTTATTAAACTCATTTATGCAATTATTGGCATCGTACCTATATACATGTTCAGATATCTATTTAATAAATTTATTTACCAGAAATAAAAGGAGCTAAAATGAGCAATTCCCATTTCACTATTTCAGAATTACCACTTGGTAAAGATACAACTTATCCAGAAAAATATTCACCAGACTTACTTCATGGTGTCCCCAGATCTCTCGGCAGATCATCCTTATCAATTAAGGATACACCTGAGTATGGCGAGGATATCTGGAATCTTTATGAGCTATCCTGGTTAAATAAAAATGGTTTACCACAAGTTGCCACAGGAAGAGTGGCCATTAATGCTCACAGTAAAAATCTGATAGAGTCTAAAAGTTTCAAGCTCTATTTGAACAGCCTGAATCAGACAAATTTTGAAAACTGGGACGATGTGCATAATACCATAGTTAACGATCTCGAAAATTGCGCTTCTGGAAACGTAGCATTAGAACTCTATCCTGTTACTGACATCAGTGTTCAACAGGCTGGAAACTTTGAAGGGGTATGCATTGATAATCAGGATATAAATATCGCGGATTTTAGATTCAGTAATGCTTACCTGAACAATGCAATAGGTGATGAGTATACAGAAGAAACGCTAGTCAGCCATTTGCTGAAATCGAACTGCCTCATTACAAATCAACCTGATTGGGGATCGGTTCAGATTCATTATCAGGGTCGTCGTATCAATAGGGAAGCACTTCTTAGATATTTAGTATCATTCAGACAACACAATGAGTTCCATGAGCAATGTGTGGAACGTATTTTTAATGACCTGAACTATTTCTGTAAACCAGAATATCTTGCAGTTTATGCTCGTTACACTCGCAGAGGAGGCCTGGATATTAATCCTTGGCGTAGCAATACACCTTTCAAACCTTCCCATTTCCGACTAGCAAGGCAATAATTAATATGCTGCAATCCCTTTTACTCTTTTAAGGGATTGCAGATAAATATTAGTGGCAAATCTGGCTCAGTTCAACCTCATTTCAAGATACTGAGTGAGCTAAACTTGGGCCCATTCAATCAAAAAGAACAATCAAATTAACTTATATTGATATATTTTCCTCAATTAATAACTTCATTGATTATTTCATCTCCAATAATGGAAACAGATTCAAGAATATCTGTGTGAGAGCATTCATTCATTAATTTAATAACTAATGGATTCACTACCCATGCCGATATTATCCGGCTTGTTGAGAATGGCTGACGGCTAATTTTTAGACCCACATAATTAGCGGCATTATAAGCACTAGTACTACAGCCGTACTTACTTCTCTCAACAGAAAAGACACTCATAGAAAAGCTTAATTCATGCGGTTTCTCAGAGTTGTGAGCATCAAGGAAAATGCAACTTTCTGGTATCTACGGCTGTAGTACTAATTCAAGCTCTGGTAACACAAATATTGCCTGCTCGATAGTCAATACATGGGAAATAACAATGGCTAATTTTAAACAGTTTAGTAACTACCTGTATCGGCATTACGTGCTTTCATATAACCTGCCAGCATTTTACTGGCTGATTTTTTTCACTCAACACTGTGTATACGCCCTGTTAATCACCTTGTCTTCTCTTCTGACTGAATTTTTCCTTGAATTGAATTTCACCAACTACGAAATTACGCTGTAGTTAAATATCTTATATGAATGGTAGTCCATGATATATAAAACCATCGAATCCATGAACCACATAGCACATTTAAAAATCAATTATTATTTTGTCGGAAAACCTATCTGAAACTGATGGTTTCCTTTTCCATCTACCTTATTATGATAGTTCATCTTTCCATTACAACGTCCATATTCATGATCCCCATATAACTTCCCTAAGTTACTACTATTAGGGCCTACGGTAAAAAAACAGCGGAAACACGGATTAGCCCTTGCTAACACCGTTATTTTTGCCTGATTAATGATTAAATCTTCACAATCAAAACTACCGATAATGATTTTGATCATAAAATACACGCCAGAATCACTAACAATAGAATATTCCAACAAACCACTAGAAAAAAAGAACTAAATCGTCTGATTCATATCATTATTAATGATAAAACATTAAATTAGATAATGAATATCACTACTATCTCCCCTGTTCAAAACATTTAATCAATTGTTTAAATCTGAAAATCACATACAAACACACCAAATCAAACGATTAATTTATAATTATAACATTATGAAATAACAAGATATTTTTATAAAACAGAAAAAAAACACTCTTTTTTTATTTAAGTTGTTGAAAAAGATCATATTTTAGTTAATACTCCTCTTCATCGCATGAGAATAGCCCTAAAGGAAGATGAAAGTTCCAAATTGAAAACAAGTTAATAATATTAAGAAAAAATTGTTGCTATCGTAATCATAATCAAGATGGCAGCTTTTCTAATTGTATTAATATAGCAGTACAATGATTCGCTCAATCAGAGCATTGATGTGAGTCTCTGTATAAGATACATATGCCGAGCTTAACAGTGGTAGTTCGTTTTTCATTAACGCAGTTATTTCACTAGTGGACATCCGCTTAACAAACAATAAAGATAAATTTATCCATGTATATATCTTGCCCACAAGCGCTTTTCACTGCATAATAACAATCACCTTGTAAAAATTTCATGATTAGTATGAAAACTTATCGTATCTTGGTACTTGCGATATTTTAACAAAAATAAGAATCATTATTAATAACGTTAAGAGTTTGCAGTAATAGATGATATTCGGGAGGAAAAATTGCTCCTTGGGCTAAAATTAATATCAAAGATTATTATTAACAAACATGATGATATATTCAGAAAAAATCACAGAAATTACTGACGAACTATTTATCAGTAAAAAACGCTTAGTAGAAAATTAACAGCATATAAAAAATAGAGGTAAAAACTCAATCGAGTTATATAAATAAGATTCCAAAATAGCGCTACATCTTATACTACTCATAATTCTATATATAACAATGGGTTGAAGAAGGCCATGTGTAGCAAAATTATGAAATGTTATTTATCACTATGTAAATTAATTCAATTATATAATCAACCATTAAATTATAACTCTGGTTGGGTATATAGTTTTATTGTACAAAAAAATCACACACATCTTTATTAAGGGAAGGTATTTTTAAATGAGAAAAAATTTTATTTTGGCTTCTTTGACTATGGTCTTGGGGATTTTTACCAGTTTCAATGCGTTATCTGCTGATGGAGTAATTAAATTCAGAGGAGTGATTATTGATAGTACTTGTACCGTTGATACAGGAAAAAATGATTTTAATTTCGGTCACATACTTACATCTATATTAAATGGGAGTACAGGAAAATCATCTGACCTTAAAGAGTTTACAATTAGTTTTAAAGACTGCCCTCATGCGGTCTTAAAAAATTTTAATATTAAATTTGATGCAGGAACAACAAAAACTGATTCATCTGATAATACTACTTATTTCGCAACAACACATAAAAATATCGCAATTGCTATATATCAATCAAATGGCACAAGTATAATAAATCCAGGCACTAGTGTTAATAATATAGCAATATCTGGAGTGAATACAGAATATAAAATTAAGGCTAAATTAGTATCAACAGGGACCCCAGTCGCTGCCGGTAAGTTTGAAAGTCTTGTAAATATTACTACTTCTTATCCATAAGTTAATACATAAATATTTACCTCACATCCTGTGAGTCATTTTTAGTTTAAGGAACAAAAATGTTTCGTATTATTATTTCATTTATTCTTGCCATATTTGTATTTCAGGCACAAGCAGGAATAACTTTAGGTGGAACTCGCCTTATCTATAATGGCTCACAAAAAGAAGCCACTATTTCTATCACAAACTCGGATACAGAAAGACCTTATCTTGTTCAGTCGTGGGTAGATAATATCGATAACAGTCAAAACAAAGTACCGTTTGTTATCACTCCACCACTGTTTAAGGTGTCGAAAGAGAGCGAACATCAGATCCGTGTTTCATATATCGGTAATCATCTACCAGCAGATCGGGAATCGATATTTTTACTGAATGTCAATGCAATTCCAGCAGTGGAAAAAAATGACAACAGCAAAATGATCATCACGATAAAAAATATTATCAAACTGATTTATCGTCCAACCGGGCTATCTGATAATGAAGCTAATAATGCAATCAATCGTTTAGAAATATCACGTAATACCAATGGCATTCAGTTAACCAACCCCACGGCCTATTACGTTAATCTTAATGAGATGAAAATTGATGGGAAATTAATCGATAAACCCGGATTTATCCCGCCCTTTAGCGATAAGGTATTTCCAACCAAAAGTAGTATAAAAAGTGTGACTCTGACTGCTATTAATGACTACGGTGGTACAACAGAAGAGCGCTTGTTTAGTTTCTAATAAAATAATCTGATGAGAGTATTGTGAAAAAGATAATCAGCTTTGCGTTAATTGCTTATTGTTTATCATTACCAGTATATGCAGAGCTGTACTTTGATATCAATGCATTACAATTATCAGATGAAGACCGAGAAAATATTAACCTGGATAGCCTGGCAAAGACAGATTCTCACATTCCAGGCATCTATAAAGTGAATGTTATTGTCAACAAAAAAGATATCGGCATTAAAAATCTCTCCTTTATTGAGTGTGGAGATAAACTTTGCCCTGAGCTATCTGTCAGCTTACTAAAGGAAATCGGGGTAAAAACAGAAAGCTTTCCTGAATTAGCGTCACTTTCTGAACAAGAAATCATTTCTCAACCAGAGAAATATATCAAACAGGCATCAACAGAGCTGGATTTAAGCCAGCTTATTTTGCACCTGAATTTTCCTCAGGCGGCAATGAAATCACAAATCAGGGGCGATATCTCTCCTGATCAATGGAATGATGGTTTACCCATGTTTTTCACCAATTATCATCTGACAGGAATGCAATCCTGGAATAAAAATCAACGTGAACAGAATCAATATCTGAATTTACGCAGTGGTGTTAATTTAGGTCCGTGGCGTGTTCGCCATAGTAGTTATTACAGCCGTAATAACACAACATCTGAATGGAAATCACTTAAAGCCTACGCTGAACGGGATATTCGTCCATTAAGATCCCGTCTGGTATTGGGTGAAACATCAACCGACAGTATGGTATTCGATAGTTTTACTTTTAATGGCGTTAAATTGATGTCTGATAGCCAAATGCTGCCAGATAGCCAGCAAAGGTTTGCCCCTGTTGTTCGCGGTATTGCCATGACTCACGCCAGGATAGAAGTCCATCAGAAAGATAATCTTATTTATCAAACTTTTGTTCCACCGGGCGCCTTTGAAATTACCGATATTTATCCCAGCAACCTTAATGGCGATCTGGAAGTATCCATTTATGAAGAAAATGGCAAAGTCAGGAAATTTACTCAGCCCTTTTCTAATTCACCGTTGATGATCCGTGAAGGTCAAATGAAATACCTGGTTAATCTCGGTAAATTCAGTGGCGGCAAACAAACCAGTAAAAAAAGGTTTATTCAGATAGAGACAATTTACGGGCTATGGGACAGCACCACTATTTATGGTGGCGCCATTATTTCTCCTGACTATTTAGGCAGTGCATTAGGCTTAGGGCATAATCTCGGCTCATTTGGTGCGGTGTCAATAGATGTGACAAATGCAAAAACGCATTTCCCAACCGGAGAAAAGAAAACCGGCCAGTCTTATCAAATACGTTACAACAAAGGTTTTACCGCAACCAATACAACAGTGACATTAGCGGGCTATCGCTATAATACCAATGGTTATTACAGCTTTAGCGATGCCAATAATAACCACCAATTTACTGATAACCACCGAAATAGTGCGCCAAAAAATCGGATTCAAATAACAATGAACCAGAATTTAGGTCAATATGGCAGTTTTTCATTATCTGCCTGGCAACAAGATTACTGGCAAGATAAAACCAGCAAGAATCAGTCATATTCTATGTCTTATAACACCAGTATCCATGATATCTCTTTATCACTGGGTTATAACTACCACCGTAATCGCTCAAAAATTAATAATGACCAGGTTTTTTCACTCAATGTCAGTGTTCCTCTGGACAAATGGCTGCCATCAGGTAATCACAGTGCAACCGTAGATTATAACACCTCTTATAATACAAACGGTGACAGCCAGCATTCAATGACATTATCCGGCTCTTTACTGGAACAACAAAATCTGAGCTATACGATTTCTCAGGATTACAGTTACGAAAAATCAGAGAAAGAAAAAGAATCAGGTAATGCCGCCAGCCTGCATTATAGAGGCTCATATGGTTCAATTAATGCCGGTTACACCACGGATCATGGTAAAAATCAACGTATTAATTATGGATTAGAGGGTGCAATTATTGCACATCCCTATGGCGTTACACTGGCTCAAAATATCAGCGAAAGCGGTGCCAGTGCCTTAATTCGCGCCCCTGGGGCAGTCAACGCAAAAGTTCTTAATAATACTTCTATCAGTACAGACTGGCGGGGATATACCGTTGTTCCTTATATATCGCAATATCGGGAAAACTCGTTATCTCTTGATACAAATACATTCAGTGATGACGTCGATATTGACAACCCGACGGCTAAAGTTATTCCAACGAAAGGCGCATTGGTACTGGCGGATTATTCTATTCGCGTTGGTCATAGAGTATTTTTAACTTTACAGCATAAAGGTAAAAAACTCCCTTTCGGAACGGTAATCACTAGTAAAAATGGCGTCAATGGTATGGTGAATGAAAGAAGTGAAGTCTTCCTTAGCGGTGTGAGTGACACAGCAGAATTAAAAGCTGATTTAGGCGATAAACAAAGCTGTTATATTAATTTCGACAGTAAATTATATCAGAAAAATAATGGTATCATTCTGGCTTCATTGAGTTGTCAGTAACTAAAATAATATTTATCCCGGAACAATATGAAAAATAAATTAGTTACACTGGCAATATTAATATTGACGCTATTCAATATTACAGAATCAATTGCCACATGTACATTAAACAAAAAATTTAAGGCTATTGACTTAAATGTTAATATAAATGAAATTATCAATGCAGACTTTAACACTCTAAGACCTATTACCATCGCTGAGTATGGCCCAATGGAGCTGGCTAACAAAATGGGAATTAAAGCCGATGCAACTATTGCTATCTGTGATAATAATGAAAATATAGTTCATAAAACAAAATCAGGTGAAATAATACCATACAAAGATAGTGGCTGGATAAATACAAGTGTAGATAATTTATATTTTGTCGTATCTTATGATGGAAATGGTAGTTCTCATGATGGTATCAATAAAAAAATAACTTTAAGAGATATCGGGAAAATAAAAATTAAGCTTACTCAAGAAAGAGATATCCGATCAGGCTCCACACTAAAAAAAGGGCTAATATCTTCTTTATCAACAGATGATGGTAAAAAATTAATAAATATCATATATAACAAAGATAATATCATTGGCAGTAAAAGCTGCATGACATCAACACCCTATCAAGAAATAAAGTTAGGAAAGATTCACTCTTCTGCATTTAAAGGAGAAGGTTCTACAGCCGGTGATAATAGTTTTTATATTGCGATTCAATGTAAAGATGAAAATATCCCTGATATTAGTTTCTCAGGCGAAGTCGTGAGCTCAAGCCTAAATAACATTATTAAATTACATCAATACGGCGATGGAAATACAGCTAACGGTATTGGTGTTCAATTGTTACATGAAAATAGACCTGTTTATATGAACACACGTATCCCTATAGCTAAATGGGGAAGTGAAAAAGATCTCTATTATTTACGACTTACTGCCCGCTATTATCAAACCAATAAAACAATAACTGGAGGAAAAGCTAACGCCACAGTACATTTTACAATTGAATATAAATAGCTTTACAATTTTCTCTATTGAGATTAGCATATTAACATTGTGCTAACATATAAAAAGATAAACTTTCCACAGTCGTGTTAACCAAGAATTAAAAGCAGATTTATACGACAAATAAATCTGCCATATTAATTTCATCAGTAAATTATATCAGAAAGATAATAGCATTATTCTGGCTTCATTGAATTATCGGTAATTAAGAATAAATCTCAACTGGAATATATATGAAACGCTACTTAATGATAATCACGATATTTACATTAATATTACTCAGTATTACAGACACATACGCACGCTGCTTATTAAATGCAAGACAAATTAGCTTAGATATTGAACTTAATAGTATTAACATTAATCCCAATATAAATGAGAAAAAAAGCATTCTTGTTGGCGAGTTTAGACCATTGCAACTCGCCCAACTGATGAATATTAATGAAAATACACCACTTCTTAATCCCCATGATTGCTCTCCAACCGGAGAACCGCTTATTTTTATGGGAGATATATATCCATCTAAACCTGGAAATACGCCTCATGGCACAGGTATGATAACCACAGGAATAGATAATCTCTATTTCTATCTTATTGCCTCTGGAGAAGAGGAAAACATGAAATTACCCACAACAAGCGGCAGTAATTACATTTATAAATATAAAGATGGAATGACATTAAAAGATATAGGAAAAATCAGTGTTTATCTTTACCAAGAAGGGACGTTGCCATCGGGTAAAGTACTCAGGCCAAGAAAGATTGCTATATTACAGACACTTGCAGGGACAGAGTTAATAAGAATAAAAACTAAAAATAACTATACGATAAAAACGCAAACTTGCTCGACAACAACCCCAAGGTCAATGGTAAATTTTGGTAGTGTGAACAGTTCCTTATTTAAAGGTATAGGCTCTACTGCGGGTAATGCAGGTTTTAATATAGAAATCAAATGTACAGAAAATGTTAAGCCAAAAATTACTTTTTCAGGAGAAAAAGTAAATTATGCACCAGATAGTGTAATTCAATTAAATAACCCAAATAGGAAAAATACAGCTAAAGGAGTTGGTGTACAAATCTTATATATGGGAACAACACCGGTTTCTCTGGAAAACCCGCTGGTTTTCGGATATGCAACAGCAAACACTACCTATACATTACCTTTCACCGCCCGTTATTACCAAACTGATAATAAAATAACAGGTGGAGAAGCTAACGCTACAGCACATTTTACAATTCAATATGAGTGATATTAAGTATAGACTGTAGCATATTTCATTATCTGGATAATAAACATGGAACAGACAGTTATACACACCGCTCAGGCACCGCTGCCAGAATATGGCAATGGCTTTATCACTCGAATCGAGTATGGAACCGTTATTCAGTATCCTCAGGTACATCTTTGGCAAGCCCGTTTTGATCTGTCACATTATCACGATGAACTGTTCGAACAGTTAGACCTCCCCTTCCCAGCTCAGTTAGCCAAAGCTGTCAATAAGCGGCGGGCTGAATATCTGGCAGCACGTTATTGCGCCAGACAACTTTTAGCACAATTAGGGCAACCGGAGTTTAATCTGATCTCAGGCAATGATCGCGCCCCAATCTGGCCTAAGGATATTTGCGGTTCTGTTTCTCATTCAGCTCATTGTGCAATTGTACTGGCAGCACCGCAAACGAATAACAGATTAATTGGTGTCGATATCGAAACTATTGTCAGCCGTCAAAATATGGATGAACTCACAACAATGATCGTGAATGACAGGGAAATTCAACTCCTGAAACAGGGTCATTTACCCTTTGAACAGGCGTTTACCCTCGCCTTTTCGGTGAAAGAAAGCTTGTATAAAGCCCTTTATCCACAAGTAAAACGGTTCTTTGGCTTTGAAGCGGCTGAAATTACTGCCCTGTCCCTCGAAAATAATGCAATAACATTAGTGTTGCGGGAAACACTCGCCCCTCATTATCTGGCAGGTACAGTATTCCGTGGGCAATTTATTATCTATCCACAGGAAATATTAACGCTGATTATTCAATAGCCCAAAATAATAATTGCTGATACCACCCCTGATCAGCAATTTTACTATTATTCATCATCATAATTTTGAATAAGATTTTTATTTAACTTCCTTATCCTTATTTCCCGGTGAGTTCTTACCAACAGCAATTAATTCCTCCAACAATACTGAAAGCTGAACCATCTTCTCCGGCGAAAAGGCTTTTTCTATGGCCTGATATCCCTGTTCCACCTGCTCTTTCGCCTTTTCATAAAGTTTCTGACCATCCTGCGTCAAAGAGACATAAAGCTTGCGCTGGTCATTCATCGGTTTAAGACGAAAAATCAATCCATCACGTTCCATGCGGGTCAATATCCCGGTCAGACTTGGACGAAGAATACAGGTCTGGCAGGATAAATCATAAAAATCAATTGACCGGCTATCAGATAGCACGCGAATAATACGCCACTGCTGTTCAGTCAAATTATGACTCTTAAGGATTGGGCGGAAAAAACCCATCGCAGTTTCCCGCGCCTGAAGTAATGCAATTGTCAGAGATTCATGCATGGGTAATGGAAGCTCTCATCTTAGTTAATCACTGATTTACTCTCTGTCGAGAGCGTCTATGTCACTATAACCACAGTAAAAAGACTAGCACGTCACTCCATCAACCACAAAGAAAAAATCATAAAAATATTAATAAGTAAACAAAAATAAACCCTGAAAACCAAGTCAGTAAAAAGTTAATACAATAGTAATAATTTTATTTATAAAAATATTAACATATTGATTAATAATGATAAAAAACAAATTTAGCAGAGATATTGTTACTGAGATCACAATTAAAATTAACAAATACATTAACATATTGCAACAAATCGATTTGTGGTTTATTAATATATTAATAAATACATCTTAAAGCTGTCTGTTTAAGCCCAGAGGAGTCGTTAATGAAAGGCACTGTCTTCGCCGTAGCCCTCAACCATCAGAGCCAGGTCGATTTCTGGCATGACTCATTTCAGCAAGCACCTTATAACACCCTGCCTAAGACCCCGGTATGGTTTATCAAACCACGGAATACCGTTATCACCTCCGGTGACGTTATTCCCCATCCTGCAGGGGAAGAAGTTCAGAGTGGCGCAACACTGGCGCTGGTGATAGGTAAAACTGCCCGTAAAGTTGCCGCTGAAAACGCAGCCGAATATATCGCAGGTTATGCATTAGCCAATGAAGTCAGCCTGCCTGAAACGGCGTTCTATCGCCCGGCTATTAAAGCGAAATGTCGTGATGGTTTTTGCCCTATAGGTCAAATGACCCATCCAGAATCAATTGATGCGCTGGACATCATTACTGAAATCAATGGTCAGGAAGTTGATCGCTGGTCAACAACCGATCTAGTGCGTTCAGCAACGGAATTAGTCGCAGCATTAAGTGATTTCGCCACCCTGAAAGAAGGTGATGTGATCTTGCTTGGCACTCCTCATCAACGGGTTTCCATCAAACCAGGTGACAATGTGGTTATTCGGGCAGCAGGTTTCCCATCTCTGGAGAATCGGGTTGCGCAAGCAGGAGAAAAAGCATGAAACACGCAAAAGTTCGTTATCAGGGTCAGGATCTGAATGTGACGGTTGATGATCAGGAAAATGTCTGCCTGCCGGATGGCAGCAGAGTCAGCAGTGGATCCGTTCAATGGCTGCCACCCGCAGATGGAACCCTGTTTGCCCTCGGTCTGAACTATGCCGATCACGCCACTGAGCTTGAATTTAAGCCACCGGAAGAACCACTGGTTTTTATCAAGGCATCCAATACGCTGATCGGCCATCGTCAGGTTTCCGTTCGCCCGGATAATGTGGAATACATGCATTATGAATCCGAGCTGGTGGTTGTCATCGGCAAGACCACCCATAAAGTCGCCAAAGAACAGGCGATGGATTACGTTGCCGGATACACCGTTTGTAACGACTATGCGATCCGTGACTATCTGGAAAACTATTATCGCCCTAACCTCCGGGTAAAAAGCCGCGACACCCTGACCCCCATCGGCCCGTGGATCATTGATAAAGAAGATGTCTCGGATCCGCATAATCTGACATTAAGCACCTGGGTCAATGGTGAACTGCGTCAGCGTGGCACCACCGCCGATCTGATCTTCGATATCCCATTCCTGATCGCCTATCTGAGCGACTTTATGACGCTGCAACCGGGAGACATGATCGCCACCGGGACACCCAAAGGATTGTCTGATGTCGTACCGGGAGATGAAGTTATTGTTGAGGTTGAAGGCGTTGGACGTCTGGTCAACCATATTGTCAGCCAGCAAGAATATGAGGATAGCCTGTCATGACGATGATTAATCATTGGATCAACGGCAAAAACGTCAGCAGTAAAGCGTATTTTGTAACCACCAACCCGGCTAGCGGTGAAGTGCTGGCTGAAGTGGCTTCCGGTGGTCAGGAAGAGATTGATCAAGCGGTAGCCGCGGCAAAAGCAGCTTTCCCCAAATGGGCTGATCTGCCGATGAAAGAACGCGCACGCCTGATGCGTCGTTTGGGTGAGTTAATTGATGAGAATGTGCCTGAAATCGCGGCAATGGAAACCAAAGACACCGGTTTGCCTATTCATCAAACGCAAAATGTCCTGATCCCACGCGCTTCTCACAACTTCAACTTCTTTGCTGAGATTTGTCAGCAAATGAATGGCCGGACCTATCCGGTTGACGACAAGATGCTCAACTATACGCTGGTGCAGCCAGTCGGTGTTTGTGCGCTGATTTCGCCGTGGAATGTGCCATTTATGACCGCGACCTGGAAAGTCGCACCTTGTCTGGCGCTGGGTAACACCGCTGTGCTGAAAATGTCAGAACTCTCCCCATTAACCGCAAACCGTCTGGGAGAACTGACGCTGGAAGCCGGCATCCCTGCCGGTGTTTTAAACGTAGTGCAAGGATACGGCGCCACTGCCGGTGATGCATTAGTGAAACATCACGATGTTCGGGCGGTCTCTTTTACCGGCGGTACCGCAACCGGCCGCCAGATCATGAAAAATGCCGGCCTGAAAAAATACTCCATGGAGCTGGGCGGTAAATCGCCGGTTCTGATCTTCGAAGACGCCGATATTGAACGTGCGCTGGATGCCGCTCTGTTCACCATTTTCTCTATCAATGGTGAACGTTGTACCGCCGGTTCACGCATTTTTATTCAAGCAAGCATCTACCCTGAGTTTGTGCAACGTTTTGCTGAACGTGCGAATCGTCTGCGGGTTGGCGATCCACAAGATCCAGGCACGCAGGTTGGTGCGCTTATCAGCAAACAGCATTGGGAAAAAGTCTCCGGTTACATCCGTCTGGGTATTGAAGAAGGGGCAACGCTGCTGGCCGGTGGCCCAGATAAACCCAATGATTTGCCGGAACACCTGAAAGGCGGCAACTTCCTGCGTCCAACAGTTCTGGCGGATGTCGATAACCGTATGCGCGTTGCACAGGAAGAGATCTTCGGCCCCGTCGCGTGCCTGTTACCATTCAAAGATGAAGCAGAAGGTCTGCGCCTAGCGAATGACGTGGAATATGGTCTGGCTTCTTACATCTGGACTCAGGATGTCAGCAAAGTATTGCGCCTGGCCCGTAATATTGAAGCAGGCATGGTATTCGTCAATACCCAGAATGTCCGCGATCTGCGCCAGCCATTCGGCGGAGTGAAAGCCTCCGGTACCGGTCGTGAAGGCGGTGAATACAGTTTTGAAGTGTTTGCAGAGGTGAAAAACGTCTGTATCTCTATGGGGGATCATCCAATCCCGCGTTGGGGGGTATAACGGTTTTATCAGCGTTAACCACGGCGGACTCCGGTTCGCCGTCCTGATATCAAATGAGGATTTTATGGGTAAGTTAGCGTTAGCGGCCAAAATTACACATGTGCCATCAATGTATCTTTCTGAACTGCCGGGAAAACATCATGGTTGCCGTCAGGGGGCCATTGACGGGCACAAAGAGATCAGCCGTCGTTGCCGTGAAATGGGTGTCGATACGATTATCGTGTTTGATACCCACTGGCTGGTAAACAGTGCCTATCACATCAATTGTGCCGACCATTTCTCCGGTATTTACACCAGTAATGAATTGCCACATTTCATCCGCGATATGAGTTATGAATATGACGGCAACCCTGAATTGGGACAAATGATCGCAGAAGAGGCACGCAATATGGGGGTTCGTGCTCAAGCGCATGAAATCCCAAGTCTGACACTGGAATACGGCACGCTGGTACCAATGCGTTACATGAATAGTGACCGACATTTTAAAGTCATCTCTATCTCCGCGTTCTGTACTGTTCATGCTTTTGAAGACAGTCGTCATCTTGGGGAAGCCATTCTGAAAGCCATTGAGAAATATGACGGCACAGTTGCGGTGCTGGCCAGTGGCTCTCTTTCTCACCGCTTTATTGATGATCAGCGCGCAGAAGAGGGCATGAACAGCTACACCCGCGAATTTGATGAACAGATGGATCGCCGGGTGGTACAGCTTTGGAAAGAGGGCAAATTCAAAGAGTTCTGCAAGATGCTGCCGGAATATGCAGATTACTGCTACGGCGAAGGCAATATGCACGATACCGTGATGCTGCTGGGCCTGCTCGGTTGGGATAAATATGGCGGTAAAGTGGAATTCCTGACCGAACTGTTCCCCAGTTCCGGTACCGGGCAAGTCAACGCGGTATTCCCGTTGCCTGATGACATTACCGATGAGCAAGCCACAGCCTGATTTGGAGTCACCTATGCCACATTTTTATGCTGAATGTACGGAAAATATCCGTGAACAAGCCAATCTGCCAGCGCTGTTTGCTAAAGTGAATCAAGCACTGGCGGATACCGGCATTTTTCCATTAGCAGGAATACGCAGCCGTGCTGTCTGGCTGGATACCTGGCACATGGCTGACGGTGAACATGATTACGCTTTCGTCCATATGACGCTAAAAATCGGCGCCGGACGCAGCCTTGAAAGTCGTCAACAGGTTGGCGAGATGCTGTTCAGCCTGATCAAAGAACATTTTGCCTCACTGATGGCACAGCGTTACCTCGCCCTCTCTTTTTCGATGGAAGAATTGGACCCGGTACTGAACTACAAACAAAACAACGTTCACGCTTTGTTTCGTAAGGAATAGTGATGCCGAAGCCCTTTAATCAACATCCCCCGCGCTGGCTGATCCCGTTATTGGGTGCGCTGGTGGCATTCGGGCCTTTGTCGATTGATATGTACCTGCCAGCCTTGCCGGAAATGGCAAGGCAACTACAGGCGACACAAGGGCAGATGCAATATACTCTGGGCGCATTTTTCGCCGGTTTTTGCATTGGAATGCTGTTATATGGCCCATTGAGCGACCGTTTAGGACGCAGAAAGCTGTTGCTCAGTGGCATGGCGTTATTCGTCATCGCCAGTGTGTTATGTACACAGGTAACGCAAGTTGAACATTTGATTTTACTGCGTGCATTACAGGCATTTGGCAGCGGCGCGGCGGTTGTTATGGCCCGAGCCATCGCCCGTGATATCTATCGCCCTGCGGAATTACCCCGAGTGCTGTCACTGATGACGCTGGTGACAATGATAGCGCCACTTATCGCCCCCTTACTCGGTGGCTTACTGTTAACCTATTTCAACTGGCAGGCCATATTTATTTTGCTGACGCTGGTCGGTTGTATCAGTGGGTTACTATTATTATTTTTGTTGCCGGAAACGCTGCCTGCCAATAATGACGGCGGAAAACTTATCACCGCGTTTAAAAACTACGGCAAATTGCTGGCTGACCGTGAAGCAATGGCAACCATCGGTACATTGTCATTCACCTGCGCCGCCATGTTCGCTTTTATCAGTGGTTCGCCTTTCGTCTATATCAATTACTTTCAGGTTCCGGCGAACTACTACGGATTACTGTTCGGCTGTAATGCACTGGGCATGATAGTGATGGTGCTGATCAATGTTCGGTTACTGAAATTTTATAACCTTTCCGGTCTGTTATTTATCCAAACCAGCGCTCAATTACTGTTTGGTATTTTGCTGGTTATTTTTTATCAGCAAAATCTGACTGTTATCGTTATTTTGGTCATGCTAGTAATCTCGCTGGTTAATGCCATTGGTACTAACGGCCTCTCCCTATTGCTTCAACATCGTGGTCAACTTGCCGGCAGCGCCAGCGCACTCGCTATCTCTTCGCAATTCGCGATGGCGGCGCTCGCCAGCGTTGCCGTCTCTTTACTACAAGATGAAACCCCTTTTGCTATGGCCCTTGTGATGGCCGTTTGCGCCGGGTTGAGTTGGTTATGCCAGCTACTGGCACCTTCTCATCAACAGACGCAACTCATCCAAGTGTTTTCAGGAGAAAAAAACAATGACAAATAATGTGAATACCGAACTATTGCGCCAGCAGGCTTATATCAACGGGCAATGGATCGATGCCGATAACAAAGTCACATTCAAGGTGACTAACCCGGCAAATGGCCAGGTTATTGCACACGTCAGTAATATGGGCGCGGCGGAAACAGAACGGGCAATTGCCGCCTCTCAACAAGCCCTGCCGGCCTGGAGAGCAATGACCGCCAAACAACGCAGCCAGCTTCTGCAACGCTGGTTTCGGTTAATGATGGAGAATCAACAAGCTCTGGCTGAATTGTTGAGTCTGGAGCAAGGGAAACCGCAGGCGGAAGCGATGGGAGAGATCGCTTATGGCGCCAGTTTCATTGAGTGGTTTGCCGAAGAAGGTAAACGTACCTATGGTGAAACGATCCCAAGCCCGCAGCCCGGTCGCCGGATCATCACGATCAAACAACCTATCGGCGTTGTCGCTGCTATTACGCCGTGGAACTTCCCTAATGCCATGATTGCCCGCAAAGTTGGCCCGGCATTGGCCGCTGGCTGTACTGTGGTACTGAAACCTGCCGCAGAAACACCACTTTCAGCTCTGGCTTTAGCCGCGTTGGCTGAACAAGCGGGCATCCCCGCTGGCGTACTGAATGTTGTCACAGGAAAAGATGCTAAGGCTATCGGCGGTGTTATGACCCAAAGCCCGATTGTGCGCAAACTCTCGTTTACCGGTTCAACCGGTGTCGGCAAATTACTGATGGCCCAAAGCGCCGATACCGTGAAAAAGCTGTCACTGGAACTGGGCGGCAATGCGCCATTTATCGTTTTCGATGACGCGGATATTGATGCCGCTGTGCAGGGCGCACTTACCGCTAAATTCCGCAACAGCGGTCAAACATGCGTTTGCGCTAACCGTATCCTGGTTCAGGAAACCATTTATGACACCTTTGCAGAACGTTTGGCACAAGCAGTCAATACGTTGCAGGTTGGCCCAGCCAGCGACGTCAAATCACAGCAAGGCCCGCTGATCAATCAAGCAGCTGTCGATAAAGTGCAAGAACACCTCAGTGATGCCGTTTCTCATGGTGCACGCATACTGGCTGGCGGTAAATCACACGCTCTGGGCGGTTTATTCTTCGAACCTACCGTGCTGGTTGACGTCACTGAATCCATGCTTATCTCCCGTGAGGAAACATTCGGGCCTATCGCACCCCTCTTCAAATTCCGTGATGAAGCAGAAGCCATTCATCTGGCAAATGATACTGAATTCGGCTTGGCGGCTTATTTTTATTCCCGTGATATCGGCCGGATCTACCGTGTGGCTGAAGCGCTGGAAAGCGGCATGGTCGGCATCAATGAAGGTTTAATTTCTAATGAAGTCGCTCCATTTGGCGGCATTAAACAATCAGGGCTGGGGCGCGAAGGTTCGCGTTACGGCATCGAAGATTATCTGGAAGTGAAATATCTCTGCTTTGGTGGCATAGAGGACACAGGAGCTTAACCGCATGTTACAGAAAGAAGTCGTATCACAGGTTGCACACCGTCTGCATCAGGCAGAGAAAAGTCGTGAGCAAATACGCCAGATCTCGTTGGATCACCCTGAAATCACCATTGACGACGCTTATGCCATTCAGCGTGAATGGGTGAATTTGAAAATTGCGGAAGGTCGCGTACTCAAAGGCCACAAAATTGGCCTGACCTCCAAAGCCATGCAAGCTAGTTCACAAATCAGCGAACCAGACTATGGCGCTCTGCTGGATGATATGTTTTTCCCTGATGGCAGCGATATTCCATGCGACCGCTTTATTGTGCCCCGTATTGAAGTCGAACTGGCATTCATCCTGGCAAAACCGCTGCGTGGCCCGAATTGCACCCTGTTTGATGTTTACAATGCGACAGATTATGTCATTCCGGCGCTGGAATTGATCGACGCCCGCTGCCACAACATCGATCCGGAAACCCAACGCCCGCGCAAAGTATTCGATACGATTTCTGACAATGCCGCCAACGGCGGTGTGATTATAGGCGGCCGTCCCATTAAGCCAGACCAGTTTGATCTGCGCTGGATCTGCGCCCTGCTCTATCGCAATGGCGTGATTGAAGAATCCGGCGTCGCAGCAGCGGTACTTAATCATCCAGCTAACGGTGTTGCATGGTTAGCAAACAAACTGGCACCACATGACGTTCAACTTGAAGCAGGGCAAATCATCCTTGGCGGATCTTTTACCCGCCCGGTTCCGGCACGTAAAGGGGATACTTTCCATGTGGATTACGGCCCACTCGGTTCCATCAGTTGCCGTTTCGTTTAAGGGGGAAAAATATGGATCGATTAACCAACAAATTTAAACAGGCATTAAAAGCAGGCCGCCCACAAATCGGCTTATGGCTGGGGCTTTGCAGTTCCTACAGTGCAGAATTAGTGGCCGGAGCCGGTTTCGACTGGCTATTGATCGATGGCGAACATGCGCCGAACAACGTTCAGACTATTCTGAACCAATTGCAAGCAATCGCACCTTATCCAAGCCATCCCGTTGTACGCCCGCCCTGGAATGATCTGGTGATCATCAAACAGTTGCTGGATGTGGGCGCCCAAACCTTACTCATACCCATGATACAAAACGCCGAACAGGCTTACGAAGCGGTTCGTGCCACCCGTTATCCACCGGAGGGTATTCGTGGCGTGGGCAGCGCTCTGGCAAGAGCTTCCCACTGGAACCGGATTCCTGATTACTTGCATCACGCCAACGATGAAATATGCGTTCTGGTTCAGGTAGAAACCCGTGAAGCACTGCGTAACTTGCCGGAGATTCTTAAAGTAGACGGTGTGGATGGCGTTTTTATCGGCCCGGCGGATCTCAGTTCCAATATGGGTTTTACCAATAATCCACATCACCCCGAAGTGAAGGCAGCGATTGAGCAGGCTATCGCTCAAATCAAAGCGGCAGGTAAAGCACCGGGTATTCTGATGTCAGCACCTGATGTTGCTGAACATTACCTGAAACTCGGCGCGTTGTTTGTCGCTGTTGGTATTGACACAACGTTACTGGCTCGGGCGGCAGAAGCGCTGGCGGCACGGTTTGGCGCCGGTAAAGACCTTCCGGCAGCACCTGTATCCAGTGTTTATTAATCTCAGCAATCATAGTATTAACAACCGATTTACCCGATAAGCTTTTTATTTCCTAAACAACGTAATACACATAAAACAGTAAATTAAGGAAAATGACAATGAGCGTTTCATCCACTGCCGCGCAACAGCCGGATCTCCCGGCGGGTCAACATAAACAGCTAACGGCACAACAGCAATCCGTCATTAACAAGCTATTCCGTCGCCTGATTATTTTCCTGTTTATCTTATTTGTATTCTCGTTTCTGGATCGAATTAATATCGGGTTTGCCGGCCTGACCATGGGCAAAGATCTTGGACTGAACGCGACGATGTTCGGTCTGGCAGCAACCCTGTTCTATGTCACTTATGTCATCTTCGGTATTCCCAGTAATATCATGCTCAGTATTGTCGGGGCGCGACGCTGGATAGCCACAATCATGGTGCTCTGGGGGATCTCCTCCACGGCCACCATGTTCGCCACCGGACCAACCAGTCTGTACATCTTGCGTATGCTGGTCGGTATCGCTGAAGCGGGTTTCGTGCCGGGTATCCTGTTCTATCTGACTTACTGGTTCCCGGCTTACTATCGCGCCCGTGCCAATGCGCTGTTTATGGTGGCAATGCCGGTGACCATGGCGTTTGGCTCTCTGGCTTCCGGCTATATTCTGGCAATGGATGGCCTCCTGAACCTTCACGGTTGGCAATGGCTATTCCTGCTAGAAGGTTTTCCTTCGGTATTACTGGGAATTATTGTTTGGTTCTATCTTGATGATTCACCAAAGCGAGCCAAATGGCTGACCGATGAAGATAAAAAATGCTTACAAGAGATGATGGATAACGACCAACCTGCTCCGGCTCAACCGGCAGGCTCATCAACTCATCAGGCCATACAAAAACGCAGTATATGGTATGAAATTTTCACGCCGATCATGCTGATGTATACCCTGTCCTATTTCTGTCTGACCAACACACTGAGCGCGATTAATATCTGGACGCCACAGATTGTGCAAAGCTTCAATCAGGGCAGCAGTAACATCACAATCGGTATTCTGACCGCCATTCCTCAGTTTTGTACCATTATCGGGATGGTTTACTGGAGCCGTCGTTCAGACCGGTTACAAGAACGTAAAATGCATACTGCTCTGCCCTATTTGTTCGCTGCCGTGGGCTGGATATTGACCTCACTGACCAACCACAGTCTCATTCAGTTGATTGGGATTATTATGGCTTCAACCGGTTCATTTACCGCAATGGCGGTCTTCTGGACAACACCGGATCAAGCTATCAGCTTACGCGCAAGAGCGATCGGCATTGCAGTTATTAGCGCTACAGGTAACATAGGTTCAGCCCTCAGCCCATTCTTAATCGGCTGGCTGAAAGATCAGACAGGGAGCTTTAATACGGGTCTCTATTTTGTTGCCGGATTACTGGTCATTGGCGCAGCCATTATTTGTGCGATCCCAATGAAACATTTCAGACCGAGAGCAACAACGTAATTTTCAATAATAAAGGAAAAACCCCTATGACCGGGCCTATCATTGCCAATATTGATATCAGCAAAGATTATGATGAGACCCAAGGCACAGATGATGTGCATTACCAAACTTTTGGCCGAATGGCTGCATTTTTCGGTCGTGATATGCAAGCTCATCGTCATGACGGTTTCTTCCAGCTTCATTTTTTGATCACCGGCCATATTGAATTGCAGTTGGATGATCAACACTATTCTGTACAGGCACCGCTGTTTATCCTGACGCCGCCCTCCGTTCCTCATGCTTTCTTTACTCAGGATGACAGTGATGGATATGTACTTACCGTGCGGCAGGAATTAATATTGCCGCTATTAGAATCCCTCTATCCTGCCAACAAAGATATTCTGGATATTCCGGCTATTTGCTTATCTGTCGCAGATAAACCGGAAGAGCTGGAAGCTTTTAACCATTACTGGGCGTTAATAGCCCGCGAATCATCCAATAACTTTATCGGGCGGACGCAATCACTGACATTTTTAGCGCAAGCGCTATTTACCCTGCTATTGCGCAATATTCCCCTTGATGACCACCCCGTTAATGGGATGCGGGGAGAAATTAGATTATTTCAGCGATTTAACCAATTAATAGACAACTATTATCGTAATCATCTTTCCGTACCGGAATATGCCTATAAGCTAGGAATTACCGAATCGCGGTTAAAAGACATGTGCCGTCGGTTTGCCAATCGCCCACCTAAACGATTAATTTTCGACCGTCAATTACGTGAAGCCAAACGGTTATTACTATTCAGTAATTGCGCGGTATTTGAAGTTGCTTATCAGCTTGGATTCAAAGATCCCGCCTATTTTGCCCGCTTTTTTAATCGATTAGTTGGCTGTTCTCCCAGCCTTTGGCGGGAAAAAAATACTCGCGAAACATAAACACCAATACTATTTATAGCAAGATAGGCACTTTTTATTCTAACCATAAGGAAAATATGAAACTTGAAAATTTTAATATCAGCCGGAAACTTTTACTTTAAACTACAAATGAGGTGATGATTACTACACTATCTATTTTTCAAATCTTTATATTTTCTACTATCAGCTCACCCCAGATTTAATCATTTTTGTTACAAAACCTCTTCCCAGAATTAAAATTATGAATATACTGGAGTTATACGACTTACTGGAACTATTAAGGATAAGTTAATGGCGACCGGAGTGCCGATATAGATAAATTTATTCAAGAAAAGGAAATGACATATGAAAAATCCTTACTATGCGGCAGATGAATGCGGATCCTTGAGTTCTGATGCAACGTTCTTTATGTGCTATAAATGGCACGCCGAAAGTTCACATTATGTAACTAGTCAAAGTTATTTATGGGCACATAAATCGGCTTATTCACAATACAAAGAAACTTAATAATAAAGTACGCCCACTAAGGAAAAACCGCTATTTTACTATTGGTGGAAATAGAGAAAAGACAATGCATTTAATAATGAGAATTTCAGAATGAGCAGATTAGCTATAGCCTTAGCTTTAAATATCAGTTATGCCATTTTTTGCGCGTTATTTATATTTTTGATGTCCTATTTAGAAGAAGAACACTACGTAGTTGGTAAGGATTTAAATAACAAGTGTGCGACTTATAGAGCACTTGTAAATGATAACCGCGATCTATTTGCACCAACATGCTTACTGATTATATCGCCATTAATTTATGCAACTGCAAGGAAAAGATTCAAATCACGTTCCCTTAATGTCATTACATTTACGTTACTGGGATATTGGATATGGCGGTTTTTTATCAGATTAATGGTATGTATTTAGAATAATTTAAAATGTTCAGGTGGCAACTGCCGAATGCTACCTGAATGTCAACTCATCATACGTCATTGCCACCAATACGATCCCCGGATACCCCATCAATCACTCTTAAAAATGTTCACGTTTTTTTATTCCCTTTTGTACTTCGATTTTTTCACAACTATAGAAATTGAAAATCCGAGTATTTTCTGATGTTCAAATCTCATAGAAATCACATAATTTAAAATGTCCTTGTATACATATCTTTGTAGAGAAAGATCAATATACAATCACAACTAACTATTTGATATATAAAATAAATAACCTTACTATACTAATAGTATCAATCATATTTTGTGCCAGATTTCTTTCTTACATTCTCCTGACAAATGTAAATTATCTTAAATTTATAAATTTTTGGTTGATTTTTCCACGCACCCTACAGAAGAATTAAACAAACAGTATAAGGGGCGATCAACATGGCAAATATGATTTATTTAACACTGAAAGGTAAAAAACAGGGTTTAATCTCCGCGGGTTGCGGCTCCTTAAACTCCATAGGCAATAATTACCAGCATGGTCATGAAAATGAAATTTTCGTTTACACTCTTCAACATTTAATGACCAGAGAGCAACATGCTTCTCATCATCCGGTCATGATAATAAAGCCTATCGATAAATCTTCGCCTTTACTGGCGCAGTGTTTTTCTGAAAATGAAGAACTGGAATGTTTATTTGAATTGTACCGAACATCGCCAACCGGAGGGTTAGAAAAATACTATTCTATCAGGCTAGGCTATGCTTTTATATCCAGCATAAAATCCAATTATCCGCACTCCAAAGACAATAATTCAGGCACACCACAAGAAGTTATCTGTTTTACTTACAAGAATATCACCTGGAACAATCTTGCTTGTTCAACAGGTTCTTATAGCTTCTGGGATGACAGGATCTATTAACCATGAATAACGTCAATTATTTGACTGATGATGCTGTTGATTCAGAATCTGAAAATGGGTTACGCATTGTTTTTTCGCCGGTTCAGTTGGCAGCGGTTCTGTCGGATAATACCGTTACTGAAGAAGAAACCTGGAGTAACCGAATATTAGGGGGTGCGGGTTTAGCCGCTGGGGTGGTTGAACTTATTGGTGCCGGCGGTCTTTGTCTGGTACCCGACCCGACCACACTCACTAAAGCGGCCTGTGTTATTGTCGGGGCACACAGTCTTGATGTAATGAATGCTTCTGCCAGTCAAATGATAACCGGCAGAGAAACAATGACGGAAACTTATCGCGCGGCGGCAGATTTAGCAAAAGAATTTGGTGCTGATGACTATACCGCGTCTGAAATAGGTCTTACCGTTGATATCGCTGTACCGTTATCATTTGCTTCAATAGTGGGAGCTGTTAGAGTTGCCTCTGTTCGGGTAGGCAGGATTAAATTAATTGAGCATGAGTCAGAGACTGGATTAAAACCGGGTGGTCATACTTTGGCTAAACATGTTGGGTTATCGGAGCAGGAGTTGAGGGAAAGGCTACCAAGCATATCTAGAGCAAGTACTTTTTATAATCAAGATGTAGCAGAGAAAGTGATTTCAAAAGCCATAAAAGATAATCAAATACGCATAACTACTTTAGTGAAAAATCTTCCTAAAGAGAAAAATTTCACTATAGATTATATTTCAAATACATCTATTGGTTTTGGAATTACTAAGGGATCTCAAAATGTAGAAAAATTATATAAAGTTAGAGTTGTTTTTTCGATCTCGGAATACAATGGTCAACCGTATTATATATTAACAGCATACCCAAAATTCAATTAAAGCTTATGGAAATTAAAATGGACAGACAATACCCACTTCTAGATAATTTGATGTACGCCTATTTTAACCAAGACTACGACATAATATCTGGCCCTGAGCTTGATGATGTTATAAATGACTTTTTTAGTCACACAAGCAATAATATGAAAAAAGAAGTAATAAAGGAAGTTCATTCTTTTATATGTAACTCCAAAGATATAGAAAAAAAATTTAACTTTATATATTCTGATGCTGACGTTCTCCCGGAAGTGTGGGGTATGACAGCACTTGAATTTTTAGAGCATGTGTCAAAAAAAGCACAAGATTTTTTAAACGAGCATACTGAACAAGATGAATAACAAAAGTATTCTTAATGAAATCATAAACAAGTAGATTGAATTCAATGGAGAAAAAAATGGAACTCAATCGTTTAATGTTTGCTTATTTCAATCAAGATTACGATATAATATCTGGCCCAGAACTTGATGACGTCATAAATGACTATCTTGATACTGCAAGTGAAGCGATGAAAAGAGAGTTAATGGGGGAGATAGAGTCTTTTATCCAGAATTCAGAAGATATAGAGAAAGACTTTCAAGTACTCTATTATAGTTCTAGTTTCTGCCCTAAACTATGGAATACCACAGCACTTGAGTTTTTAAAATACGTATTGAAAAAGACACAAGATTGTTTAGACAAATATTAAGTGTTCTTGAATGTAACAATAGAAAAGGAAATTTAATTTAATGAACGAACAGTATCCTTTTCTAGATATTTTGATGTATGCTTATTTTAATCAAGACTATGCGATAATATCTGGGCCAGAGATTAATGATGTTATAGATGACTTTCTTAATGTTGCAACTCGAGGAATGATAAAAGGGTTAATAGAAGAAATCGATTCTATTATTAACACATCCGAAAATGTAGAGAACAGATTTGATTTTCTCTATCATGATGCTGATGTTCTCCCAGAAATATGGAGTATGACAGCACTTGAATTTCTAAATTATGTATCGAAAAGAGCGCAGGAGTTTTTAAATGAACACCCTGAAAAAGATAAATAATTAAATTATTACGAATCCAGATAAAAATTACTTTATATATCAACAGCATACTGTAATTAGTTGAAATTTACAGGAAAAATAATGAACGGACAATATCCATTTCTAGACATCTTAGTAGGTGCTTATTTTTGCCAAGATTATGACTTACTGTATGGAGAAACTATGGACGAAGTCATAGATTGCTTTCTTAATGTTGCAACTCAGGAAATGATAAAAAGATTAATAGAAGAGATTAACTCTTTTATTAATACTTCAGAAGATATAGAGAAAGATTTTGACGCTCTCTATTATAGTGATTTTGACCCAGACTTTTGGGATACTGCTACAGCGCTTGGTTTTTTAAACTATGTATCCAAAAGAGCACAAGATTATTTAAACGAGCATACTGAGCAAGATGAATAATAAAAGTATTCTTAATGCAACAATAAACAAAGAGGTTAAATATAATGGAAATGAGAGAAAAATTGCAGTACATAGATAAGCTGAAAAATGCTATTGATAAGAATGATTTTGAATCATTTCACAAAATATTCAATGAGTTGCAAGGAAACTTTCTTAATCTTGCACCACTAATATTATTAGACAATATTAATCATCTTATCCGTGACGCTAAAAATATAAAAGGATGTTTTAGTAACCATCATTATGATGCAGCTGATCTAAAGTTATGGGAAATCATTTCCGCCATATTAGAACATCTGAATCAGTCATCAAAAATAATGCAAAGTTATATAAATAAACACCTTGAAAAGGATAAATAAATCAACCTTGAATCCATAAAATTTTCAAATAAAAAACGCTTTTGAAGGCAATAAATAATTATCTATTATACTTCAAAAGCGTTATTCAATAGTAATGAATCCAATTACTTATATTTGTAAATACGTGCACTATACTTACAGGAAAACACTCTATTTCATCAGTTGTCAGAACTTATACCACTCTGGTGTCGTTAGCTTAACTCCCTGATAATCTTGCCATATTATATTAATACGGCTGAGGCAATTCTGAATTTCTTTTTCTCCAAATGATTGTGCCCAAAGTAAACTAAAGAAAGTGTCGCAGGCAGTATGAAAAGCGATTCTTTTTAAAAACTCCTGGCTTGGCTTGCCTACAAAATAGCCATCTATTTGCCCATGAACAAACGCTGTGCTGTGTAATCGGCTAAATACCATCATCCGGCTGAATTCTTTGGCCGGATCGCCAAAACGATAGCGATTGAAATCAATTATCCACAGTTTTTGTTTATCATCGATAACCATATTTCCGACATGATAATCCCCATGCAGGAACACTGGATTTATATTATCAAGCAGAGAGAAATTATCTTTTATGAAATCAATAAAGTCTGCTTCATGGGGGATCTTGAGCTCACATTGGTCATATCTGGCCAGTTTTTCCTGATAAATGTTTTCTGCTTCTTGGCGGGGAGAAATGGTTTGAGATGGTGCTGCTAATTGATGAATTTTTTGTAAATGCTTTCCAGCTTGTAAACCTGCTTCATATTGCAATTATTCATTATGTTGTTCCAGCCAATTAATAGCATCTTGTCCCTCGATCCAATTTAGTAAAGAATAAACACTTTGGCCGTTGTTGCAAATGCCAAAATTAATTGGTTCAGACATAGGAATATTATAGCTAAGTAGTTGTTGCATCCAGAAAAATTCTTGCTGTTTTTTATCTTTCTGGCTGATATCAGCCAAACGTAATAACAGATGTTTACCTTGTTTATCAATAATATGGTATTTCTGATCTTTAGACCAGCCACGATTTTCAGGCTCTATTGCTTGCCAGTTTTCGGCTAATGGGATATCAAATATCATAATCTGCATTCCACTGTTGTTGATGAAAGTATAAAATTAAGAGAAGGCATAAAGATGCCGCTCTGAAAAATAATCCAAAGCGGCAGATAGCTTAAGGGCTGCTGTTATTTTTCCGCTTCACCACCCAGCGCTTCAATGGTATTTTTAATCAGCGCACTTAATTCACCGGCCATTAAAATAAAGTCAGCATCAAACCGTTGGGCATAATCTTCCCGATCGATATCGTCATTTTGTTCGCGCAGGGTATCACTGAATTTTATCCGTTTGAAAGCACCATCATCTGACAACATAAACTGAATACGCTCTTCCCAGTCGAGAGCCAGCTTGGTAACACATTTTCCGGCTTCAATATGGGTGGCGATTTCATCAGAAACCAGATCTTGTTTTTTACAGCGAATTACCCCACCTTCTTCCAAAATAGCTTTTAGTTCGGCTTCATCCATTAAAGCAAAGCCCGCCGGCAGATCACCGGAACGTACCCATTCTGTCAGGGTTAATTCTATTGGATCTTTAAATGTCAGAGGAACAACAGGTAAAGAACCGAGGCTTTTTCTCAGTAATGCCAAATTATCTTCGGCCCGTTTAGCACTGGCGGCGTCAACAATGATCAGATTATTGGCTATATCGATCCAGATATAAGTTTGGCTAAAACGGCTAAATGCCCGTGGCAGCAGGGTGTGCAATATCTCATCTTTCAGAGAGTCTTTCTCTGTTTTTTTAAGTTTGCGATGCTGCTCTCCTTCCAATTTTTCAATTTTTGCTTGTAGCGCTTGCTTGATAACTGGTGAAGGCAACATCTTCTCTTCTTTACGGGCACAAATCAGGATTTGATTATTCGCAACATGGGTGAAAGCGTCGCTGTGAGAACCCATTGGCGGTACCCAGCCTGTTTTCGCCATATCCTGACTGCCACATGGGGTGAACGCTAACGGACTTAATTGTTTTTCCAGTTCATCCGCAGAAAGTGAAATTTCCCGGTTTAAACGGTAAATCATTAAATTTTTGAACCACAACATTGAAGTTACCCCATATTTTTGCTCATTTAATCGGTGAGCATCTCAAACATAAGTCCGCATGATAACGAATCACAGAGGTAAGCCCTAGTCTCTTGTGTCAATTTATCCTGAATATAATCCAGGTAATCCAGCCTTGATTGTCTGTTTAACTCAGGCAATGATGCGGGTAATGAATTGTTTCAGCCAAAATATCAGAATAAAAGGTGAGTTAATGCGTATAGGTGTAGATTTGGGTGGCACGAAGATTGAAGTGATTGCTCTTGGCAAGCAGGGGAAAGAGCTTTTTCGAAAACGAGTTGATACCCCCAGAGATAATTATCAGAAAACATTACAAACTATTGCGGGTCTGGTGACTGATGCAGAGCAGGCAACCGGGCAGAAAGGTTCGGTTGGTATTGGCATTCCAGGCGTGATTTCTCCTTTTAATCAAAAAGTGAAGAATGCCAATTCTGTCTGGTTGGACGGGCAGGTTTTGGATAAGGATATTGCCGCTCTGCTTGGACGGGAAGTGCGGGTGGCGAATGATGCGAATTGTCTCGCAGTATCAGAAGCAACAGATGGCGCAGGGGCGGGATGAATAATGTGGATCGTCTCTATCAGACATTGCCGGATTTACTGAAAAAATGGGTGTTTGGTGATGAATGTGCTACTCCGATCAGGAAAGCGGTTCTTGACATCCTCCCCCACTTTCGCACTTCGTGACTCAAGAGGGGGATCCCCGTTAGTGGGCGACGGCTGATCGCTCTGCGTCTGGTTCCTGCTTCAACGGGCGGCCTGATTGCTCCGTCCCTCCACAGGCAAGCACGGCATGCCCTGCCGCTAAAATGTTACGAGCGCCGTTTACATCTGCGTTCGCGGTATATCCACACACCTGGCACACGAATTTACTCTGTGACAAGCGGTTCTCTTTTGCTGTATGACCGCAACATGCGCACCGCTGGCTGGTGTATGCCGGAGGGACTGCCAGTACCTGACCGCCGCGCCAAAGCTGCTTATATTCTAGCTGACGGCGCATTTCATACCAGCCCTGATCCCGTATCGCGCGATTTAAGCCTGATTTAGCCCGAACGTTCCTTCCGGGCTGTTCTGCCGTGCCTTTCGCTGACTTCGACAGGTTACTGACCTTCAAATCTTCAATCACGATCATCGCGTGGTTTTTGCTTATTTTCGTGGTGGTCTTATGAAGGTAATCGCGGCGAATATTGGCAATATGCGAGTGCAGACGCTGAATTTTTCGCTTCTGTTTCTGCCAGTTGGCGCTGAACTTAACTTTGCGGCTTAACTGTCTCTGGAGCGTCGCCAGCTTGTGCTGGCGGGTTTTAAAACTGTTGACCGGTTCATATATCGTACCGTCTGAGAGCGTCGCCAGTTTCGATATCCCGGCATCCAGACCCACCATTGTTGTTGATTCGTGGTGGGGCTCAGAGGCTTCTATCTCGACTTGAAACGACACATACCACTTACCCGCTGACTGGCTGATCGTGGCATTTTTGATTTTGCCGTTCACCTCCTGCGATTGCCGGAACTTTATCCATCCGAGCCCGGAAGGAAGCCTGACTCGGCGATTTTCAAGGAGACAATATTTTTCAAAATTGACGAACCGGATTGAATCCCTGCCGTCATTTTTTCGTTTCCATACAGGCGCTTTCGCTGCCAGTGTTTTATCGAAGCAACGCCGCCATGCCCCATGTAAGTCTTTAAGTTTTTGCTGAAGGTTATCGGTGTAAGCTTCCTGTAAGAAGGCGTATTCCGGTGTTTTTTTCCACCCCGTGAGCATGCGGTTTAGTTCAAACGCGGAGGGAAGTTTTCCGCCAGAATCCAGAATGTGTTTTGTTACCTGAAGTCCGTGATCCCAGACAAAACGAGCACACCCGCATAACTGCTGCAAACGCGGCGACTGTTCTTCAGTTGGCTCTAGTCTGAACTTGTAGGCCTTCAGTATTAGCATTATCATTCAGTATGTAGTAGGTTTGTTCTCTATTTTACTGTGCTTTCGGCTAACTTCAATGCAAAAATACAAAATTAATCGTTCACGACATGCCACCTTTCTTTTACATGTACATCTTGTGCTTGTGATCAAATACCGTAGAAAGATTCTTGGCGAGCGACACTCTGCCGCCTTTCATCAGTATGCAGGTGAAATCTGCCGTGACTTCGGCGCAGAACTTAAAGAGAGTCACAGCGATTTAGATCATGTTCATATGCTGATTGAGTATCCACCGACCGTTCAGCTATCGGTATGGGTTAACTCGCTGAAAGCAGTCACCTCCCGTCGCTTACGTAATGAGTTTCTGGACTTACGCGAAGCATACGGAAAGGCAGTTCTCTGGTCTCGCTCCTACTTTGCGGGTTCATGCGGTGGAGCACCGCTGGAAGTGGTGAAACAATACATTCAACATCAGCGTGGCTGATGATTCTACGGGCTTTTCAAACCCGTCCAAATTCCCCTCCCGCCTGATGTCGGCGGGAATACCCTTTGGAGGTAAAGATGGGGATTCGAGTGGTGTTCGAGGTGCTGCTTGGTTGTGGCCGCAAAAATAGCATCAAACTAGCTATTCTTTATAGCCGCAGAATAAAAAATCTCTGCGGCTTTATTCATAAATTAATATGATAGTTTATTGTGTTTAATTCTTATATTGGTATTTATTTAATTTAAATTTATTTAAATAATTCCAATTAATATTGTTGTAGATGATTTTTTATTAATTGTTATTTTCTTATAAAAAACATGAAATCTTTAGCCACTTTGATTGATTTACTAATCGTTTCAGGAACAGCGAATACAGTATTGGCCGCAGTCACTTTTGTCATGTTTTTTTAAACCAGAGAAAGCTGCACGATTTTCATGGCACTGAAATGGCATCGAAATTAGTGTGTGTGCGGGTTACTATCTGCGTGATAGAAATGCAAATACCTTTAACTATAAAAAACAGGCTTACGCCATTGGTTTAGATAAACGTTTTGCAGTCTAATAGCCGGCGTTTGTTCGTTGAAGTTGCATATGATGGCGCACACAGCGACAACCCAGCTTATGAGAATAAAAAACAGACTATTCTGGAAACAGGAGTTCGTCTGTACTTCTAAGTTGAAAGTGATAAGGAGAGCTGAAGTTCTCCTTAACTAGCCTAAAAAGGGGTGTGAAATGGTTAAGCATGTGTTGAAAATCTCCACATTAGCCTCATTGGTCGCATTTAATGTCAATGCTGCAACGGTTGACTTGCGGGTAATGGAAACATCTGATGTTCACAGTAATCTGATTGACTTTGATTACTTCAAAGATAAATCCACAGAGCAATTTGGTTTGGTACGTACTGCGAATTTAATTAAAGCGGCCAAAGCAGAAGCCTCCAACACTATCCTGGTCGATAATGGTGACCTGATCCAAGGTAGCCCGCTGGCAGATTACATGGCGGCAAAGGGACTTAAAAAAGGGGAATCTCATCCAGCACATCAATTAATGAACACAATGGGTTATACCGTGGGTAATTTCGGTAACCACGAATTTAACTTTGGTTTGGATTATCTGAAAAAAGTCATTGCTGGTGCGAAATTCCCTTATATCAATGCCAACATAATGGATGCTAAAACCGGTAAGAACTATTTCACGCCTTATATTATCGTTGATACGCCAGTGAAAGATCGGGAGGGTAAAGATCACACCATTAAAATCGGCTATATCGGTTTTGTACCGCCACAGATTGCTATTTGGGATAAGCCCAATCTGGATGGCAAAGTTGTCGTTAACGATATTACTGAAACTGCGAAAAAATTTGTTCCTCAAATGAAAAAACAGGGCGCAGATTTGATTATCGCTATTCCTCACTCTGGTTTTTCCAAAGAGCCTTATAAGGCAATGGCTGAAAATTCGGTTTATTACCTCAGTGAGGTTGAAGGCATTGATGCCATTATGTTTGGTCATGCGCACGGTGTGTTCCCAAGCGAGGAATTTGCAGACATTAAAGGTGTTGATGTCGCCAGAGGTACGGTTAATGGTATTCCGGCCGTTATGCCCGGTCAGTGGGGCGATCATTTGGGCGTTGTTGATATGGTTATCAACAATGATGGCGGGATCTGGAAGGTGGCGGAAGCAAAAGCGGAAGCACGTCCGATTTATGACAAAGTGGGTAAAAAGGCACTGGTTGGGCGCGATAGCGAGTTAGTGAAAATTATCGAGAAAGCCCATCAGGGAACCCGGGGTTTTGTCGGTAAATTGATTGGTAAAGCTTCTGCCAATATGTACAGCTATCTTGCCCTGATCCAAAGCGACCCGACAGTACAGATCGTGAATGATGCTCAGGCAGATTATACGCGGCGTTTCATTCAGGGGGATCCGGATTTAGCGGATATTCCTGTTTTGGCAGCGGCGGCACCTTTCAAAGTCGGTGGTCGTAAGAATGCCCCCGCAGATTTCGTTGAAGTTGAAAAAGGTGATTTGACGTTCCGTAACGCGGCGGATCTCTATCTATATCCAAACACACTGGCTGTTGTGAAGGTAACCGGTGCTGATGTGATTGAATGGCTGGAGTGTTCTGCCGGCATGTATAACCAGATCGATCCAAATTCAACCCAGCCTCAGTATTTGCTGAACTGGAGTGGTTTTCGTACTTATAACTTCGACACGATTAGCGGCGTGAATTATAAGATTGATCTGACTCAGCCCGCTAAATATGACGTTGATTGTCAGGTCATCAATCAAAGGGCGAACCGTATCAAGGAGGTGACTTATCAGGGTAAGCCTATCGATACTCAAGCTAAGTTTCTAATTGCTACCAATAATTATCGTGCATATGGCGGTAAATTTGCCGGTACAGGCGAAGGTAATATCGCATTCGCCTCACCGGATGAGAACCGCGCTATCCTGGCTTCTTATATTGTCAACGTGTCTAAAGAGAGGGGGATGGTCGTGACTAGGGCCGATAATAATTGGTCGATTATGCCAATCAAAACTGACAAGAAATTGGATATTCGTTTCGAAACCTCTCCAAGTGAGAAAGCGGCGAAATTCATTAAAGAGTTATCTCAGTATCCAGTGAAATATCTGCAAAACGATGATATCGGTTTTGCAGTGTATCAAATTGATTTGACTGGAAAAAAATAATTTTAATAGTCGCCTGCCCTTGTTTGGGCAGGTTTTTGTTTGCCATTCAACAGGGAAATATTTTCCCATGAGGAACGATGATGCGCTTTTCTAACTT
The DNA here is from genome assembly GCF_001010285.1 of Photorhabdus thracensis. GTDB lineage: Bacteria > Pseudomonadota > Gammaproteobacteria > Enterobacterales > Enterobacteriaceae > Photorhabdus > Photorhabdus temperata. Next base: position 2,885,392 of record NZ_CP011104.1, read on the forward strand.
ATTACCGGCAGTATTTGTTTTATTGGTTATCAGCTGTGCGAAGCAACCAGAAGTGATTGATTCTTTTGAACCACAACCGGAAGACGCTATTTCCTGTTTATTGCCCGCTAATCCACCAGCAAATTATGACTACGTTGCTAAAAATGACCGTTATGGTCAGAACGCTAAAGCCTCTACAGATTACTTCAAACTGGCGATTAATTATTCTCCGGCATTTTGTAAAAACAAAGAGAATGAGATTAACAAACTGAAAAAAAATAACAAAATTGCCAAAGCGCAGAGGGAATATGAAAAGTCTGCATTACAATGTTTCTCAGAAAACAAATTTGGCTGGATAATTCATGGCCTGTGGGCGCAAACCTGTGATGGTAAATCAATGGATCAGTGTCGTGATTGGTCTGATATCCGTAAACATCCACGTTTGTGTAAGGGGGATTTGCCATCACTGGATTATCAGGTGATTAAACCTTATCTGTGTACTTCTCCAGGTGTAGATCTGCTGCAAGCCGAGTGGGAAAAGCATGGCGTCTGTGCGTTTGAAACTCCAGATCAATTTTTCAGTAAACAGCAAGAATTGTTTAATGGTTTGGTATTGCCGAATAGCCGTCCATCTAACGAACAGTTGATTAAGTTTCTCCAGGAAAATAACCCATCATTAAAAGGGAAAACTATTCAGATCAATCGGGATGAATTTTACATTTGCTACAGCAAAAATTTCGACGTGATTGACTGTCCGAAACGTGAGTTATAAACAAGCTCGTATTGTCGATATGAGTGAAAAATAATCAACAACCTGTTTCGTCGGGTTATTTTGTTAATAATGCCCAATGAGATAGATCTTAAATGAATTGCCTTTCTGGCTTATTGAGCGGGATGTGGAAACGGGGAGTCAATGTTCTACCGTACCACATCCCGATTCTCCCCGTTTTATCCGCAGATCCCTAAAATAAAAACATTAAAGTCACTTAAGCAACGAATTGATAAATAGTTTCAAGATCTGATGTTATAGAATATCACCAAATTTAAATTTTAAATTTAGCTGGAACCGACTTAACTAATTCAAACGTAGATCTATTATGACAGATAGAAATGTTATATGGTTAGTGAGACCTGTAAGTTATCAGGCCATTTTGAAACGTTGCCCTGGCTGTGAAATGAAAAAGGAGTTTTATCCAGCAGGTAAATAGCTTTCCATAATACTGATACACCTATGCCTTTTGTTTTCTTTTTGAACAACATTGGTTCTGTAGCCTATCTCATTGATTCTACAGACCACTTGGATGAAAAGGCTGTATATCTTGGTACACAAGGGCTGGTTGGAAGTGGAGCATAATTATGAAAACTTATTTACATTCAGGGTTAATGCGCAAAAAAAAGTGTTGGATGTGTGGAGCATCTATAAATGCGAAAAGTGCGATTACACTTGGAATATTGATATTTTTTCGAGGATTAATGTCAATAAATTGGATGGCGACTTGTATGAACGATTTTTACATAATGATCAAGATGAAATTCGACGATATGCCTTTGATTATCGGATATTGGCAAAAAACAGAGCTGAACTCGGCGGTTCCCCTGACTTTATTATAGAAGGTAAAGAACTTCAGGATATGGCTCAAACGCTAGCGGCACAAATCACAGTACAGCTTGAATATCCCATTCCTGTCAGACTTATTTCGATCCTGACCAAAAAGCTTTCGTTGTCACGTAGTCGAGTAACTAATCTTGTTAATCAAGGCGCTATTCAGGGGGTAACTACAATTGAATTAAATAAAAAGCTAAAGCGAAATATCATTCTTAGCATTAATGTTAACGATTTATTTTAGCATCAACGTTAACGATTTATTGTAAAAGTCTGATAGTAATTTTGTCTGAATTAATCTGGTTTCCCAGAGATGGCATATTAAAGTAAGAATGGATGAGTGAAATGAATATTATAAAGAAATGGTGGGTGCTCTCTACTGTTTCAGCTGCGTTATTACTGGTTGCTGTCGATATGACAGTGTTGTATACCGCGCTTCCGAGTTTGACCCACAGTTTGGGTGCGAGCACAACGGAAAAGTTGTGGATAGTGAATATTTACCCTCTTGTCGTCTCTGGGCTGTTATTGGGGGCGGGTACTTTGGGAGATCGCGTTGGGCATAAACGGCTGCTTGTTTATGGTCTCATGATATTTGGATGCTCGTCCTTGATGGCAGCCTACTCTTATTCATCGGAAATGTTGATTGTTTCCCGGGCATTACTGGGAATCGGTGCGGCAACGATGATGCCTGCCACATTGTCGATTATCGCTTTAATATTCGATGATGAAGACGAGAGATCATTCGCAATTGGAATCTGGGCAGCCGTTGCCTCTGGAGGTGCGGCAGTAGGACCACTTATTGGAGGCGTATTGCTTGAATATTTTTGGTGGGGATCGGTGTTCCTCATCAATGTTCCTATTGTGATTTTGGCATTAATTCTGTCGTGGTTGTTTGTCCCAACCTCTAAGACAGATTCGTCTCATCCGTGGGATCTTGTCGGCTCATTGCAGATCATGGTTGTATTGATCAGTTTTGCCTATGCCATCAAGGAGTTCGCCAAGAGAGAGCCTTCCTATATCGGGGTACTTGTGACTTTCACTTTGACGGTGGGGTTTCTGCTGTTATTCATTCGACGCCAGAAACGAAGTGTACATCCGCTGATTGATTTTGATCTTTTCAAAAGCCCGGCTTTTTCGTCTTCAGTCATCGCTGGATTAGTGGCTTCCGCCTGTTTGATGGGAATTAATCTGGTTTTAAGCCAGCGTTTGCAACTTGTATTGTCATTAACACCCTTGCAATCGGGGCTCTATTTCTTGCCATTCTCATTGGGCGCAATTGTTGCGAGTCCTGTGAGTGGTTGGGTTCTTCCTCGTTTGGGTAGTGCTCGATTGCTCATTACCTCTTTGTTGATATATGCCTTTGCCATACTTGCACTCATGGCTAGTTTTTCAGCTCCCTTGCCTTTGCAGGTAATTTGCTTCTTTGTGCTGGGAACATGTCTCGGGGCAACAATGACTGCCGCGTCCAGTACTATCATGCAGGCTACACCGCCAAATCGGGCAGGTATGGCCGCGTCAGTTGAAGAGGTTTCCTATGAGTTGGGTGGTGGACTGGGAATTGCAATAATGGGGAGTATCATGTCGGCTGTCTATAGTTATACCCTTGAGCTTCCGGCTGATTCTCCAGTTAATGATGCTGCCAGAGAGGGTATTGATGGCGCTTTGATAGCCGCGGAAGGAATGGCGCCTGATGCTGGTTTGGCTTTTGCAAACCTTGCCAGGTCAGCGTTCGACGGTGCAGTTTTTTCTGTGATGGGGGTTGCATCCCTGTTTCTTCTGGTGGTGGCTGCGTTGGTATGGTTCAATTTTCGCCGGTCCTCCTGAGTGACTCCTCTCATTCTTCGGTTTCGTAGTCGGTGTAATCGAATCAAAGCAGAGGGTGTGTAACTTGGTGAAATAGGTGCATAGATTGATTTCGCAGGTGCTTTTTAATGGGAAGCCACATTTTTGTGGCTTCTTCTCTTTTGATCGGTAAGTGCGCTTCGATGTATATGGGGTTTCTGACCGGCTGATTGGCTTATCACTCGTTTTTATTAATAAGAATACTTATTTGATAGTAATAATATTTTAATTATTTTGGCTCAGTTCAAATATCTGGATTGATTCGTGGAGGTTTCTTTTTTTATTGCTACTTTTAAAATCGTCACTATGTTGTTTATTATTGTAGCAAATGGCGCTAATTATCATTCCATACAGGGTAGGCAAGCTATCGCTTCTCATTTTTTTACTCTGCATGTTTGCTTTCTCCATTCCCTACCGTTTTCTGCCTGCTCTATTGGGGATTGGTTAATAGCTAGTTTGCTTGAATTGAGTTAATTCATGGAGTTGCGATGAAAAATCAAGTTTTCGAACAAACCTATGATGTTTTAGGCATGAAGATAAAAAATCCAATTATCGTTGGGTCGGGTCTGCTTTCTGATGAGGAGAAATATATTCGCCAGTTTATCGTTCACGGCGCAGGGGCGGTCGTGACAAAGACCATTTACCCGAATTCGGAAAAATTGCATACAGAAAAGACCCATTCCATCAGTACAGGGATGTTGAACAATACGACTTACTCGAAGAAAACAGTTGAACATTGGTTGACCATTCTCAGTGAGTTTAAGAGAGAACAGCTTCCGGTGATAGTCTCTGTCCATGCAGAATCGCCTGGGGAGCTGGGTTCATTGGCTGCTCGTATCTCAGAGGTAACCGATGCACCCTTGGAATTGGGCATTTCGTGCTTACATGCAGATGACTTTATAGAAGATACACCAGAACGTGTATTCAACTACGCGAAAGCGGTGAAAGAGCGAGTGGATACCTCTTTTTCTGTCAAACTCGCGCTTGGAGACAATTTGTATGGGCGTGTTCAAGCTGCCATAGAAGGTGGTGCTCATTCGATAACGTTGAGTGATACCATTTCGGGGATCGTATTTGACGGAGTGAGTGGCAAGGCTTTGCTTAATGGGGTTTGCGGATACTCAGGGCCAGGGATAAAACCGTTGGTGCTTGCTGCAATCTATAACCTGCGCAAGCGGGGGCTGACGATCCCGATACTTGGATCGGGAGGTGTACAGGATGGTAATGACGTTCATGAGTACATGCTTGCAGGTGCGAATACTGTGCAAGTTTACACTGCACTCCATCGGCATATGTACAAAACACTACGGCGTATCGTTCTTGAACATGCCCAAATCACGATGTCAAAATAAGGTATTAAAAAAGGGACAGTATCATGAGCAATCAAGTAAGAGAATTTGCAGAACTGACCAGTGAGCAGGTTTTAACTGCGGTTGAAGGTAAGACTTTGATATGGCCGATTGGCGGTATTGAGCAGCATGGGCCTCATCTGCCGTTGAATGTGGATGCCGTGATCCCGGAAGCATTTGCTCGCGTGTTGGCAAATGATATTGCTGGGTTCACATTGCCGGTACAGCCATTATCGGTAAGATCATTGCCACAGAGTGGGGGTGGACTTGAATTCCCTGGTACGATTTACATTGATGGACCAACATTTACAACTTATATGGGCCGGGCAATTAAGAGCTTATGTTCATTACCTTTCAAGCAACTTGTGATTATTAATGGTCATTATGAGAATGAAGGTTTTATTTTCGAGGCGGTAGATGAATTACGGACAGAGGGTCACTTTAAAGATCGTTCCGTTATCGTGTTTAGTTGGTGGAGTTTGGTATCTGATGCCTGGACTCGTGAACATTTGACCGATTTTCCCGGCTGGCACGCTGAGCATGCTGGGATAACAGAAACAAGTTTGATGCTTCATTTGCGTCCAGATTTGGTTAGAGCTGAGCGGGTTGACCATGATAAACCTCCGCGCGCAGGGGTTTATCAGATACCGATTAAAGAAGAATTTTCAACGAGAGGAGTTCTTTCTAAAACATCCGGTGCGAGTGCAGAGATCGGCTCACTCATTTTTGAACATGTCAGGCAACAAATATTGGAACTTGTTACTGCGGATTAACCCGCTGAATATTACTGCATTTTTTCGGTTTTACCCTGTCTGCCTGGAAAAGAGCTTACCGTTTTCATCAATGGGGGCTTTTTCCAGTAACAGCTACATATAACGGTATTCGTAGGTGGTGGAAACCCAGTCTGAATACTTTGATTTGCTTCATATCTTTCTTGACTCACTACATTAGCCAGTGCGGGATTCCACTTTGCTCATAATTCTGGTACCTCTGGGACATAAACCAAAAACAAATTTCCTGATACTTTTTGGGGTTCCGAATCACATTGATAATGCCTGTGACAATAGAATCACGGGCATTATCAAACATCTCTTAATCGATATTTTTTGTAGCTATCAGCTATATCTATGTTTAGGTTGATAGTTATCCCATTTAGTTTTAGAAAAGACTTCGCTATGGGCTACAGGCTTTCCTTCTTTCCAAAATTTTAGGTTTTGTTGAACTTCTGCTACGTCCTTATGCCGATATAACCAACGTAGCTCACTGGATGTTATACTTGCTCCATGACCACTTTTTGATATAACTGTCTTGATATCATCACCAATAGTATCAATCAGAAAATGAACAGGCGCTTTCCTCTGAAGTAGCTGATACTCTAATCCAGCTTTACTTGTTTTTTTCCAAAGAAGTTTTCCTAATTCCTCTATTCTCTTATTTTCGTATGGTTTTTCTTTCAATTCGGATGCTAATTCATCTGCCAGATTATCACCTGCAACATTATATTTATCATGTTTTGATAAAAACTTCTTAAACTCAATAACACGTTCGTGGTCATGTGTTTCTTTTTTTATATTTTCGTCATTAGAATAGACTTTGGGATTTAAATTATCCCAAACGGCATTTGTTATGTCATTTTGTATCAATATATTCCTTTTGATTTCATTCCTTCTGCCAAAAACTCTAGTTAATTTAGAAAGAAATCCCCCTGAAGCGGTTTTACGCTTATATCCTTTTTTTTCTAATTTCTCCAATGCATCTTTTCTGGGTTCGTCCAAACCATATAAAATATCCCCCTTTTTAAATACTTTTATCAGAGATTGATTTTCTTTCCGAGATTCAGAAGACAGACCTTTTGAGTCATTAAGTAGTACAGGGTTATTCCTCACCATCTGATACAAATTTAGCCCATCTACTGTCCCTGCTGGGTCGGCACCTAGCCACCGTCCTACCCACGGTTGATAATATCGATATCCGTAATAATACAACCCTGTAGCATCCCGTTCTTTGCCTGAGTAGCGGATAGTTTTGTAATTAGCTTCTGTTTGGCTGTTTGCCGCCCACAGCGCTGTACCGCCAAATGGATAGTACTCTTCCTCACTGATAATCTGTCCTTCGCTATCTAATTCAAGTTGACTGGAACCGATAAGATTATCGTAGCTGTAACGCAGCTGATTGTTGCTGATATCTTTTGGTTGACCGCTCTTCCAGTGTAACACCCGCACCTGTGCGCGGCCTGCTTCACCGACTGTAATGACTTGTAGATCCTCTGCTGTTTTACTGGTTGAGCCAGTAGTACGTAGCTCCAGACCCGGCAGATAAGTTACTCGTTGCTGTTGTGTACTGTTTCCGGTCTTCTGTTCACTGATTTTTAGCCTCCTCATGCCATCGCTGCCATAGTGATACCATTCCTGGTCATTATTGGTGCTACTGTCCCATGTCTCCTGTTGCGATTTTTCTGGTGGTTTTTTGCTTCTTGTTACCAGTGTCGCTTGTTGTAACTCACCCCGTGTATTCCAATTCAGGTTTTGTTCCCGTCCCCATATTGATGTATCTACTTGTGCCGGGTCACCAGCCGGTGAATTCAGTACTGCCGGGTTCAACGTCTTCTGATGACTGTCTGTATCGAACCAAGAATCCATTTCTGCCGGCTTATCAGTTAGTTTATTCCTTACCGCCCGGTGCAACGTCTTCTGATGGCCGCCCGCATCGAACCATGAATCCACTTCTTCCGGCTTATCAGTCAGTGTACTCAGCACCGCCCGGTTGCTGCGATTTGATACTGTGATAACTCTGGTGTGCCTGTTTTGGTTGGTAGATGAATGATGCTGGATTTTGGTCAGATTACCGCCATCGTCGTAAGTGTAATTGCGGGTATATTTGGCATAGGTGTTGTTATCAGAAGTAAGGGGGAGTATCGGAGAGGAGATGCTTTGCTGACGGATATTAGCCATTTCACGCCCAGTTGCACTGATAAGCTGATACAGGGAATCGTAGGTATAAGTGTTTTCCGGCACCACTTTCTGATTGTGCCAAAAGCGGGTAGCTTCTGCATCGTTACGGATACTGATGACATTGCCTACCGGGTCATATTCATAACGTAAGTCTTGTAACACTTTGGTGTCTGATGGCCGGTGGGTTTTGATACCGATCAGCCGTTGGGTTTCCGGTTCATAGCGATATTCAGTGATGACACCATTACCGTGCTCTTCACGTAATTTTTGCCCGGCGGCGGAATAGGTCAAGGATTTAACAATAATCTGCTCATACTGGTCTTTCACGGTCAGCCAGCTTGCTTTTAATTGCCCGGCCACATCATAGGCTAGACGCTGCTTGTTGCCTTTCGCATCGGTTTGAGTTAGTAGAGCGCCGGTGGCGTCACAGGTACTCTGGGTAGTATAGATTTCATTGGTTAGTGCGTTCTGCCAAGTGGTTTCGTTATCACCTGCCCAGTTAGCTTCTCCCTTGCTATACTTATCATCCAGTAATTGTTGGGACTGTGATAAAACGGTACCGGTCAGCGACAGGCTTTCTGGTCGGGTGACTCCTGCCGTATCGTAGTGGCGTACACATTGCCCGGCAAGGTTATGAGATTTTACCGTTGGCGTATTCTCGGCCCAGATAAGGTGTTCGGTGATGCGGGATGTTTTTTCCTCCGGTGCTTGTTCGGTCACTGATAACAGACGACCAGGCAGAGAAGGGGATTCATATTGTCGGGTTTGTCTGACGCCTGTTGCGGTTACGGTCAGTATTGGACGGCTTTCAATATCATTTAGTGTGACAGTGCGACCGGCATCGGTGCTTTCTGTACACAAAATATTACCGGTCAAATCATACTGCCAGAGAAAGTTAGGTTTTATCGTGTTGTCTTTCTGTCTGGCTTCATACAGGCGCGGGTCAATACTCTGGATCAGGTGCCCGCGGGTGTCATATAGATGGCGAGTGATAAGGGTATCGGTAGTACCGCTTGCGGTGGAACGGCGAAAGTTGATGTCACGAATAGTCAGGCCACGATTATCTTGGACGTTGACTGTAGGGGTATGTTGATAAAATTTGGGGTCAAAGTTTTCCATGATTTACCTCTTTTGTTGTGTTGTTGTGATATTCCCGTTATAGCGGGAGACAGAGGACTTCTTGTTGCAGCGAAAATCCTCCATTATTTTCCTCCCTGATGCATAAAAAGGCGACGCCAGAGCCAGTTCAGCCCGGTACTTCCCGTTGTGCCGAATAGCCCGGCAATTGCAAAAGTCATATAGATGCTGCTGCCGCTTTCAAAACTCAGTAATCCTCCCAGGATACCGGTAAAACAGGAGATGATGAGTTGGCATAGGACGTTAATCCAACTCCATTTGTATTGTTTGTTCTGTATATCAATGAGGTATCTTACTAATCCGCCCCAGGCCGCAATAAAACCAATGATCAACCAGATAACAAGTTGAGTATCTGACGGCATTTTTAACGACACTTTTCACCTCTATCTATGCTTCCCGCCCGTTAGCCGGGCGGGGCTTATCAAGTTATATTTTCACCTCAGCAGCTGTATCGTTTTCATCCTCACTGACAGTCAACCAAGGAGTAAACAAGGTTCGACGAAACCAGCCTTTTGCGGTGATAACCTTGATTTCCCGACCAACGGGATCATAAACGTGGGTATCTGCATAAGCTTCTTTTGCCTGCCGCGCGCTGTCATCACTGACATAACGCCAATCGTTGAGGAAATAGGGCTGATAGGTTCGTATTGGTTGTCCTTTATTGTCATACTCTGTTCGTCCAGTCACTGCCCAGCGGGTCTCCGTATGTTTGACATTTATGCTCAGGGAGCCGTCTTCATTACGTTGCCAGGCCATGCCTGCCTCATGCCGGGCGGCTGCTTGCAGCAAGCGGCCAAAGCCATCACTGAATACCACTTGTTGACGGATTTGTTGCTCAGGATCGTGGTCATAACGATCCGTGATCAGCGTGAGGCGATGAGGGGGTAAACGGGTGCTGTGGTTTAGCGGGCTGACCAACTGGGTGGCTGCATTTTGGCGTTGTACCCCGCGGCGATGGCCCAATGTGCAGATGTATCCGTCTTCAGTGATGATTCCGGACTTGTACAGTGTTTGCCGGTCTTGCTCTGTCAGCTTATTGAAGGTTAGCTGACTTAATACCGGCATCCAGCTTTCCGGTGCATAGACCTGACATTGTGCTACAGGAAGCGGTTTTTGCAGAGCAATAGCTATGTCTACTTCGGATGGTGGCGAAAATGATGTTTTTTCCGGTGATGAGTAACCAGTCGTCTTGCCGTTTTCAGTTCCCCAAAAGCGCTGTGCTATTGGGCGGCCCAGAGCATCCAGCGTGATAAGATGCTCATTGTCATTGATATCAGTGAGCTGCACGGGAGCCAGAAAACGCCAGTCATATTTGGCTGATGTTGTCAGGCCGGCCGCATCCTGCGTTTTTGTCACGACACAATAGTGTGCATCCCAGGTGAGTGTGATTTTTCCTGTAAGTTGTGTGTTGTTCTGCGTTTGTGGACGCCAGAACTGTGCGGCAGTTCCGTAATCGGTGTAGCCGTGACGGGCTGTCCAGACTTTGCCTTCCCCAGTGCGAGGGAACAGGTAATCCGTCTGTTGATATCCGGCTTTTGCCAGCGTTGTTGGCAAAGTATCAGATGTGATACTTCCATCAAACGCTGACAATGTGGACTCATCAAATATTGTTGTCTCTGTAAAGGCAACTAATGCCTGTCGTGTCGGTGCATTATTTTGCCCACCGGTATAAAACGTTCGCTGTTGGCCGAAGTATTTACGCAGTTTGTCATATGCAATCAGGATGTCTTTGTCACACAGGATTTCCAGGTTTAAACCGCGGTTAACTTCATCGTGTTTGATCTCATAAGTATCAGTGCGCGTGCCATCCGGTAATCCCAGTACCCGAACGGTGTCGCTGGTCAGATGGTGCCAACTGAACTGTTGATAGGTCAGTCGTAATTTGTGTTGCTGGTCATCATAGCTGTTGTCAAACAGCGTATCAGGTAATATATCCGGATACGGGCTGGTGTCAGGCTTCTTGCGGCGTGGGTACTGTACCGAAACTTGTTTTAGTGGCTGGCCGAATAGGTCACTGGATAGCGTGATATTTTGGCTGCACTGTGGGTCACTGGCGATACGTTCGTAGTGATAGTTACGACTTTCCGCTACCGATGGCCAAAGTACAGGATATTCGCTCTCTGTATTCTGTAATCGGCGTACCTGTGGACGGAATTCAGTGACTGTATAGGGAACCTCTTTTTGTGCGCTGTTATCCCGTCCGTACAGTTCACTACGCAGTGGCTGACCTTTCAGCGCCCGGTTGAACCAGTACCGATTGTTGTCATCTTCCGGCGTCAGCAGAACATCCTCGTTATTTGTCCAGACGGTAAAGCGCGGTGTAAAACCGGCAAAAGCCTGATTATCGCCACGCCAATATTCTGCCGATAATGCATCGTCTACTACGGGCAGTCCGGTGGCATACCAGTTTTTGGTCAAAGCGGGTGGTGTGTGTTCTGGTGCGCTGCCCTCAGATAATTTATGGCTATCTGTTTGTTCTACATAACCAAACCCACGAAATTCGCGTTCACGTCCGTCCCAAGCACCGTGGGCATAACGCAGGGTTGTCACTAATTTATTGCCACTGATTTCATCCGTTGTTTGCGTTTGCCAGAGGGTGTGTACTGGGAAGGGCAGATAGCCTACCGGTTTTGGTCTATCGGCTGGTGTTGAGGCTTTTTCATCCAGCCAGAACTGAGCAGAGCTGCGGTAACGCAGGGTGTGATGGGTGCCCATATTGTTATTCATTTCATTGAGCAGCCACGGTTTTGCGTTGGTCAGATCGCAGCGCCAGTGATGGGGGGCCATATGTGGCACGCTCAGTATCAAGCTAGCTACCCCCAATCCCTGCACATCGGCCACCTGTAATTGACAAGTATCATCAAAACGCAAACCATCTGGAAAGGTTAGTGTTACTGGTGCTGAAAAACCGTTGCCACTGTTATTCAGGAAGATATCCAGGCGGTTTTTGTGAACATAAATCAGGTCGGTTGGACCGCTGCCATCCAGGTCTGCCAGATAAACCTGAGTGGGATTAAACTCAATTGTTGGTTGGCTGAATCCCGGCAGGGTGATTGGCTGACCAAATCGTCCGTGCCCCAGATTCGGCCAGCAAGTGACTTTAGTCGCACTGACTTCAACCAGATGTGCTTGACCGGAACCCAATACATCACTAAAAGCCACTAACTTACGGGCGTCGGCACCCGGTACCGGCAGTGTTATGTCACCGGATTGCACCACATCCTGCCCTTTGGCAAAGCCGTCGCGGGTATTGGCATACAAGCGCACACTTTTAGGACCGATCAGTACCAAATCAGACAGCCCGGCTCCCATTAAATCCGCCAGTTGCGCACGGGGATGAGTGTATTCTACCGGCAGGGCGTTGAGCGGGGTAAAATGTGTCCAGCTGCCATCCGGGCGTTGGCTGTGGTATCCCCGTAACCCCGATCCGGTGATAACCCAGTCAAGTTGTCCATCGCCGTTGATGTCTACCAGTGATGCGTTGTTTTGTAAGGAAGGGATGACAGACAAAGGTTGTATTTTCCCCCAAATGACAGCATTTGGCTTATCTCCTATCTGACGCTGTGGCGCGCGGTACCACCAAGCGCTTTTATCTTGATATAGCAGACCAGGTAAGCCTTCGCCTTTCAGGTCAACTAACTGCCAGCGCTGGACGGTATTGAAGTTTGCCAGTACATCCATCGGTTCCCATTTATTGTTATGCGTCGGTGAAAAATCCTGATATGCCAGTTCCAGTGGTGGCAAGGTGACGGCAGTACCGTCTTGTTCGTGTCCCACCCGACGAACAAATACCAGCGTGCTGGCTATTGCGCTTTCGTCATAATTCAATATTAGGCGTGAAACCAGCGAAGGTTCATCGTGCTCTTCTGTCTGGTTATCCAACGCTTGCAGGTGATGATACATCAGTACCTGACGGCATAAGCGGCGGGTACGAATCTCAAAGCCATATTCATAACGAGAAAAACGGTCCTGACGACAAAGCCAGTTACCCGTTGCTGTAAATGCTGGTGGCATTTTCAGGTTGTTACTGCGTTCGCCATAATCAAATACCAGATAGAACAACCAGTTTTTTTGTGAGGGAACGCTGCCATCCAGACAGGGGAACGTTTCGCTGGCTGTCAGGTTGCCGTAATACACCATGTGTAGATAACGTTGCGCTGTGGCCTGTGGATGGGCTGTCATTTCATCTGCTTCGCAACTTGTGTCATCTTCGGCACGATATTGATAATAAATTTGTTCACCACGTGGTGACACGGAAGCTTCCAGTAACCATTGTGCTGTTTGTAAGATTTTTGATGGGTTGCTGATCCGCGCCTGAGGCGATTTACCCAGTAGATGTACCTGTCCATCTGGGCTATATATCAACCAAAAGTCTGTTTCGTTTTTTGTCTTAGGTTGCCAATACTCCAATCGGCTGAAATGGCTTTCCAAACGGGAACGGTAGCCGGTAACAGTAAAAGTGGCATCCAAGCTGGTATTTTTTAAGTAGGGATTTTTTAATATGGACTCATCGCGAGGTTGATCCGCGATGACCAGTACTTCACCTTCTGGCCCCAGAAAGGTATCGGTTTTGTCATAGTGAGGAACCCCAAAATGGGTACGGCGGCGGATAGTCATAACTCCACAATCCCAGCCCAGACCAAACGTGCTATTACCGGCGCCACTGTTGTAATTCAGCGTGAGTGAGGGGGCATAGCCACGTCCGGCTGAGATAGGTAATGGCAGAGACAGTGCAGCCATACCATCCGGTCCAGTGGGTGTTAATGCTTCACCCATACCTGTGATAGCACCTCCCCCTTTAGGCAATGATAGTTCCGTAATACTGAATTCTTGTGAATTTTGCATGAAAGACTCCTTGCAGGCCCCACTTAGGGGCCTGTTTTAGCACTGAGTTGAAATCGTTATTGGCGAATGGTGTAGCGAATATGCAGAATTATGTCGCTTAGACTCTCCAGCATGGTTTTTTGTTTACCGGTTGCATTCGGGAAACTCAGCGTTAATGTGCCTTGATCAACGTCAATCCCTTCAAACGGCAGGAATTTGCCATCATTGAAATCCAGTTGGAATTGGCCGCTGTCATTCATACCGTGGGAAACCGCCAGTGCTTCACAGCCTTTGGCTAACCCGGCTTCCTTGCAAGACAAGACTGCCTGAACATCCTGATATGGCCCTAACAAAGCGGGCAGGGTGACGCTGATCTGTTTAATACGCCGAACGTTGCCCACACCACTGTCCTCCGGGTAGTCTTTACAGATTTGCAAATCTGCTAACGAAATGGATGCTTCCAGGGAGGTTTTGGTATTGGCACCAAACTCCAGCTTATTATTGCCCTTGCCGGCACTGCCTGAACCTTTACTCACCAACTTCTCTATTTCCTGAGTCAGGGTAAATTTATCTTGCGGTAATTTGGCATAGATTTCGGCTAGCGAAATGGTTCGTTCCACTTCCAGCACGCGTTGATCCTGTCTCAAATGGGCATCTTCCATCTGTGCCAGATTCAACATCAAGGTTTCACCCGCGAGCAGACCAGCATGTGTTCCCTGCCAGGCACCAGGCTTAATGAAGCTTGTGTTGGTTTCATTCGTCTCCCAGCGATAGGCCATTTCAGCCATCAGACAACGCGATACGGCCAGGTCATAGAACTGAAAGTAAATGGCGGCTAGTCGGCCACGTAACCAGTTGAACAGAGCCTGATTACTGAACTTACGTTGCAGGAAGGTCAGTTGTGCATGGGTTTGTTCCTGCTGGGTTTTCAGGCTGGTTTTCTGCAATACTGCGGCTTCACGGCGCACTGTCAGAGAACCAAGTTGAGCGTCGATTTGTTTCAGCTCGGCTTGTGCATTATTACGCTGGATTTCCCATTCCTGACGGCGGCGGCGCCATATTTCAGATTGTGAGACTTTATCGGCTTCAATCAATAAACCGTCGGCGGCAATGCCTCCACCAATAGCAATCGCATTGGCGATAGCACCATAGTGTGATCCCCCGACGGCCATACCGTAGATATTCGGTACCATATCCAGTGCGGCAGCAGCCATATGCAGACCTTTCAATCCGGCGGTAATACTTTGGGAAGCTACTCTCATATCCAGCGCTTGACGTTCACCAGAGTTGATATTTTCATCATATAATTTGCTGTAGCTGTTAAAGCGTGATTGTGCTCCCAGGCGTGTTTTTTCCAGCACAGTTTCTTCAGCATCCAACTCTTCAATGGTTTTGTCTTGTACGCTGAGATTGGTCAATATCAGTTCTACCGCCTGATTTTGTAATAGCGTATTTAATGCCTCAGCATCCTGACGTTCGATAATATTTTGTAACGTGGAGCCGAATTGAATGAGCTGGCTTACCATGCCGCGTGCATTTTCCAGCATGTGTGGGAAACGCCACAGTGACATAAATTCCGGTGGCAGACTGCTTCCACCCTGTGAGCTGGCAACAGCAGCGCTGAGTAACGCTTTTGGGTCTGCCGGGGTGGCGTAAATAGGCAGGTGCAAGGGCTGACCGTCGATAGAGAGATTATGACGCAGGTTGTACAGCCGTTGTTCCAGTGTTTGCCAGTAGTTCAGCATCACTTCATTCGCTTGTGGCAGGAAAAGATCTGTCGGCTTGTCATGCTGCCCAAAATCATTTTTTTGCAGAGCGGCTATTGCGCGGGAGTGCTCCTTTTGTCTCTCAGGATTAGCGGCATCACTCAAACTTTGATCATCCCATGTTGAATTGAGTGACAGATGGGGTTTGTCGCCTAACAGATGCAGTGCCTGCATGTACCACATTTTGGCTTCGTTGAGGGTGTCCCGCTCCAACTGACGATAGGCGTAGTCTCCACGCGCCATCAGTAGGTCAAGGGTGCGCATAAACGTGGCGACTTTATAGTGCATTGGGTCGTGTTGCGCTATGGCATCAGGATCGACCGAATCTAGAGGATCATCGTTCCAGCTGGTGTCTTCCTGTAATGGGCGAACATTCCAGTGGTAATCCTGAATCTGATCATGCTTAATATAACCGGATGGGTTCCAGACATATTTCAGCCAACGATTAGCTTCATCGAAATTTTGCTCGTGTAGCAAACGTTGAGCAATTAACATCGGGGTATAGTAGAACAGTTCCCAGAAATAGAGGCTGTTAGCGCCGCTGAAATCCGTGGGTTCCATAGCATTAGGAGAGCTTTCCCCTAATTTGGGCTCCTGAATATTCTGGGTGTCCATACTTAAAATAGTATCGATCCCAGCATTGGCGCGACTAATTAATTTACGGGCAAACAGGGTATTAAGGCGAGTACGATAAACTCCCCATTGCATATATTGTGCTCCGTTTGCATCATGGTGAAGGGTCAGGACATCATCAACATTCGCCTTTTTGATAATACGAATACTGAAATGTTCTTCGCCTAGATGACGCTCCTTTTTATCCGATTCAGATGCCTCAGTATCAGTAGATGTCTTAAATGCCTCGGCAGATGCCGTAAAGGTGACATCAATGCTTGCCTCATTATTATGAAATGCCAGTTTGGAGATATCTATTTCAAGCTCTTTAAACTGATAATTCATTTCTTCAAAGCTAAGAGGCGGATTGGTGGGCACATTGTTGTTTTGGTCTGCTACAAAAGTTTCCTCTGTGATACCAGCTGCCTTCACTATTACTTTAACTTTTGAATGCTTAATGTCCGTATTGATAGACAATATCCCTGAAACATCGGTGTCAATACCACCGTGGTCATCCATATAGAAATATGCTTTAAATGGATCGTCGTTGCTATGTTTATTCTCAATATAACCATAATTACCACTAATGTTATCGCCAGTGGTTGTGGACATTTCTTGCGAACCAGAGGGAAGGTTAGGGAACCAGGCTCTTACAAAGTTAGTGGTACTTTCCCGATAAAATAGTAATCTTCCTTGACTAAGTTTGCTAGCCTCTCCTCCACTATATTGATAAACAGGGTAGATGAATTTTTTATTTGACAAGTTATTCGAGTTAATACCCAGCGTGGTGTAAATAATAAATTTATCACCTAGCTTACCGTATTTCTTCATCAGATTGCACTGATTACGTTGTCGGCCTACAAGTCCATTATGGATAATTCTTAACCTTGGTGAGAATTTGATTTTTAAATTGGATGATTGGGATTCGAGGTTAATAGCCGAAATATTTCCACCGTATACCATACTCAAGTAGTCCTTTCCCCAGTCATAACCATTATTACTGTTTACTGATGAAGGGATTTCGTAGTTTTCTGCATAGCGGTTATTTACTCTTATGACATTATTGGTATCAAACTGCTTATGAGAATTAGGTCTGTAATTTTCAGGTGTCATTTCCTCAGGAGACATATTGGAAGTGATATATAGCCCTTTTATTGGTGCTGTGTATCTTTTTTTTTCGTCTTTTTCTGTGTAGTTATTTAATTCCTCCTGTTTTTTATAAAACATAACCAGCAATTTATCTTTGCCTTGAAAGCTTGCACAATAGAGTCCTGGTGCTTCATTTTTTCCCAGTGTTAAATCAGATATTTTGCTATGCACATCTACTTTGCTATTCGCATCAAAGGTGATTGGTGTATTCCAAGTACCATCATAACGAATATGCGCCAGTTTCATTTCATAACGGAAACTCTCGGTCGTTTTACCGCCTTCATGTGTAGCAATCCTTTTTTCTTCCAGCCAGATTATATATAAACGGGATTGGTAGATTACCGGACGGATAGTGTCTTTGTATGGGTTAATTGGGCAGTCAATTTTGTGCCATTCACTCCAGGCATTAGCGGGGAATTTACTTTCGCTGAATTTATTGTGATCCACACTGCGCCAATAATATTGATTAACGTCTGTTTTACTGTGTCCGATAAAATAGGTTAATCCTTGGTCGTTATTAATGTTGTCATGATAGGCGCTGATAACTTCCAGATTAGCGACCTGTTCGAATGATGTTAGGTAAGACTTAAAGGCATCTTCTACTGTGTCGGTATTTAATTGACTCTGACTGATGGATTGCAACAGTGCATCCATCATTTTTGTCTGTCCGATACGCATCGTCGGATCGATGTAATTTTCAGGATAGTAAGCGAGCTTAGATATGCCGGCCCAGGTACTGTAGTGTTTGTTGTATTTATCCCAGTCTTTAAAGAATGGGCGGCTGGTGACACTCGTGACGATGCCCCCTTCCATGTTTTTTAATGCTCGGTTCACATACAGTTGAATACTGGCGATGGCTTCGGCAATCTCTGTGGTTTTGATAGCGGCGGAAACTTGGTTATCAATTAATAAGTATTGATATAGCTCATCACGGTTTTTAATTACAGCATCTTTTCTATCTTGTAGATCTTTTTGGTTATGAGCATAAATATAGTATGTACTTAATGCGGTGCTGCGAGACTCATCCAGAAACGCATGCAGGGCGTTGGCCTTTTGGGTGTCGAGCCCGGCGGTTAATATCGCCGCGACGTTTTCCCATTGGGTATAGTCAACGGGGGATTCTGCGGTCAGTACTTGCGCTAGTGTGGAAACGCCTTGTGGCGAGATGTTCAATTGATGCGTGATATTAACCCATTGCAGGATGGTGCTGAGAGATGTCCAGTTGGAGAAAGCATTCTCGTTGATAATCTGCGAGTCATGGGCTTGCGCTTGTGTCTTAGCTTGCTCCAGTAGCTTTTTATCAAGATTCATGACATCAGCCAGCTGTTTTACCTCTAATGTTCCCTTTTCAAATTCGGTTAGTATAGAAGAGGCTTTTTCACCCAGAGAATTAACCCAGTCAGCAAAACGTGTCAGCGTTATCAAGGTGGCATGCGTTGGCGCTGTTTCCGCTTTAATGCCAAAGAGTTGTGGTTTTGTTACAAACAAATGGAACATGTTTTCGCTAAGGCCGGTGAAACGGTAGATCAGTGCCAGTTGTGCTAGGTTCTGGCAATACTGGATGGCTGGTGCTGCCTGTGTCTGGAATTCAGGTTGAGCTGTAACGGGATTTTTCCGTAGCCATTGCCAGAATTTTTCCACTGTCATCTTTTCTTCACCAGCTAGCTTATCTGTCCAGATGAGCACAGAATATGCTACATTCTCAGACGGTAATTGCAGAGCGGCGGCGATATAAGGAGATATGGCTTTTGGCAGGTTTTCCTTGATTTTTAGCAAATTCTCTTTGATGGCCGGCAGATTTTCTCCGGCTTTCAGCAGATATTTCTCGTGTTCTTTCAGATTTTTTTCGTATTCCCCCTGATTTTTCTCGTATTCTTCCAGATTCTTCTTGACTTCCAGCGGATTTTTCTTGGATTCCAGCAGATATTTCTCGGCCGCTAGCAGATGTTTCTCGGCTTCCAGCAGATATTTCTCGGCTCCCGGCAAATTATCTTTGTCTTCCGGTAAACTTTCTTTGGCTTTCAGTAGATTATCTTTGATTTTTAGCAGATTATCCTTGTAAAAATTCTGCAAGCCATTGTAGATGGTATCCAGAAGGTTGTGTATTTCCGGGGTTAGGGTTTCGTTATATTTGTCGGTCGTCATCACAAACAACTGATATACACTCCATTTCTGTGTACGTAGCCAACTGGTGATGTCATAGAGTTTATCAATCAGAGTTGCCAGAGCAGTATTATTGATTATAGATAAATTGGTTTCTTTTTCACCTATGGCAACCAGCAGTAAACCTAACTCATCAATAGTTAACTGATGGATATCTGCTAGTAATTTTGTTCGATAGAGGTGAGAGAGATTCTCTATATCATTAGTTATTATTCCGGTAGTATCGACCGGATTGGTAATCTTTAGTAGTCGATTTAATGAGATATCATCAACATTGAAAGCACGTTTAAGCACTGCCTTACGCCAATCAGCAGGGCTGTCCGGATTCAAATTGATGTTGTTGCTCCCTATAGCAAAGTTTTGACCATTTAGTTTTGGGGAATTAAATAAACGATCAAACTGACTTGGATGGTTGTCATTGCTAGGTTGTGGTTGTGAAATTGGTGCCTTGCATAGTGTTAATGCAGTTTCAGCATCAATACCGTAGCGTTGCATATAGTATTTAACACGGAAGACTTTCTCTAATACCTCTGCGTCGATGTTTAATTCTGGATTAATACTGAGGAAGAGTGTTGGTGACAAGCCTGTAGCTTTGGATAGGAGGATCACTTTATTGAGTTTTAGTAGAAAAGGGTAGTCATATTCTTCGAAAGTAAATTTCGTGGAAGAAGTATGTTGATGAAAACTACCACTCTGAGGCGCTATAACTTCTATTTCTAGGGAGAATTCAATAGGAAGTTTAACAATAGTTGTACTTAATTTGATATTAGTAGTGTATTCTTCATTTTCCTCAAATGGATTACCTTCCCCTCTAAGCTTTTCTCCGTTCAATTTAATTAACAGACGAGAAATATTGAGAGGTACATTTTTTTTACAACTTAACTTATAATTCTCCCCGCCGAGAGGGAATAAACTAATATTCAGAACAGGCGTTTTAGGCTGTCTGGTAATCCGATAAGTTTTGATTTGGCCGTTGCTGTTGACTACCGAAGCGATGAGTTTATGGTTACTATATTCCTGTTGACTTATCTTACTACTAATAGTAAATAGACTAACTTCTTGATCCGTCAGGTTATAATAACTTTTCAGTTTTTCCGGCGTTGCCATCAGAGAAGGTTCAATATCACCAAAACTCTCCCTATAGAGCCTCTTAATTTCCATTTCGTCATCTGTAATCTTTTCCATCAGAATATTAAACAACTCAGGAGAAACAGAAGCATTAATTCCCAATAGAGAGGTTTGATACATTAGCTTAGCGATTTCTGGTGATTCACTGGATTGTTCAAACACCGGAGCCTGTAATTGAATAATCTTACGCATGCTTTCATAAGCATCGTGATACGGAATTGAACCAGAAGGGCGGAAGGCTGATAGCGTTTTCATCACGTCAGTATGGCTGTCTAGCTTGGGCGGGGTTTTAGTACCTTCCAGCAGCTTGTTCTTGGACAGAGTTTGAATACCCTCCAGCAACACCTTATTGGACAGAGAAAGTGCGGAAATCTCTGTATTCATATTCTCTTGGCGGAGCTTCAGTAATTTTAGATCAGGACGGCGTGTATCCAGATGATAATCGGAGTTTTCCTCATCATGTAAATCCCGTGCCTGACGATAAAGTTCGGTCAGATAAGCGGCGGGAGAGAACATGGAAGAGACTGCGCCTGGAGCTGCATATTTGCTGGCGCGATTGCCAAATTTACTGTTATAACTTTCCTGATCCTGTTCATCTTTCTCTTTCTTAGCTTGATCATTCTGAGACGTTTTCAGGGCACTATGTATCGCATTTTGTAACTGAGGATTGGCACGTTTCAGAATACGGGCTTCATGCAGGCGATTATCCTTTTGCACCTGTTGTGCTTCAAGATATAAGCTTTGGGTCTGTGACCACGAGAGTTTGTCCTTTACTTTTTTGCGAAGTTCCTCAAAAGAGAGGTGGCAAATATCAGTCAGATTATTAAAATCTTCTCCTAACGCTTGTTGATATTCGGGCTTGAGTGTGTTCATGTTTATTCCTTTTAAATGTTAAGTAAATAAAACACTTATGCTGCCCTGTATCGCTTGGATATATAGAAAGGTTATTTATATCCATAAAAGTAAAGGCAACACATATAACGTCCGATAGTGAGTTGAAAATAAACAACGAATAAAAAGGCATCATTCAACTATCAACTATTTCATAACGTTATTATCTATTATTTCTTTAAATGGCAGTGGTAATGCAATAACAAAATTTATAATTGCATAAGAAGTAATATATTTTATTGACAATAACAATATGAAATAATTGCATTTGTTGCGTATGGTGTATTATGAAAAATAAGGTGATGAATAAATAGCTTTCCATAATACTGATACACCTATGCCTTTTGTTTTCTTTTTGAACAACATTGGTTCTGTAGCCTATCTCATTGATTCTACCAGGGTGAGATCTCACATTTTTAATAAGGTTATTTTGGTTAAATAAAAATCAGAATATGACTTTTTATAGGCATTTCTCTCATTAAAACGTTAAGATCTCTCTCTTCCATAAAAAAGCGATCCTAATAATGAGTATTTTTAATTTTATCAGCAAGATAGAAGACCCCCGTTCTGACATCAATAAAAAACATGAGCTAATGGATGTGATTTTTTTAGCCTTCTCCGCTGTATTATGCGGCGCTTCTGGCTGGAAATCGATTCAGGAATTTGGGGAGTTACAGAGCGAGTGGCTTAAACAATACACGCATTTTACTCACGGTATTCCCCGTCGTCACTGTATTGCTAATATTATCAAAATGATAGAGCAAGATGCACTGGTTGAAGCCTTTTATGCCTGGATCAACCAGCGTCGGATCAGGGCAGGAAAAAGTCCAGGGCTAACGCATCAAAGCTCATTATATAAACAAACTCAAGGATTCGAATAAATAATCATCATTTAAACAACAGAGCCTGCGTTTATTTTCCATGCTTAACTTACGGGATTTATTCTGTTTCAGCATATTCAAAATCCATTTTCTGAGTACAGCTAAATTTTCACCGGCAAATCCTATCCGGGCCTGGAGTTTATCCTCTCGAAACGCAACATCAAGTGACCAGTGTAAATGATTCTCCACCGACCAGTGAGAGCGTGTTGCTTGCAAGGCTTTCTCCGCATTCATTGGCTGGCTACTGATATAAAATCGGACAAAATCATGCCCACGTCCTTTTTCTGTCCGTTCAGATTGGACTGCTATTATCGTCTTTGCTTTCCATTTCTGACAAATGGGCATCTGCTCACCAACAGGGAATTGCCAGCATCGGCGATGTTCCTGGCGACCATGCTGATTATCAAATTGTTCGTAGAAAGAGGGGCCGGCAAGATCTTTTGGCGTATTCGCCCAAAAAGCGTGAAATTGCGCGCTGACTTCAGCGGCCAGTGTCGGCTGATTATCTTTGACTGCCAGCAAATAATCCGCGGATTTTTCCAGAATAATCTCGGCGATTTTTGTTTGCGTTCCCGCAGCATCAATGCTCACAAGACATCCTTCCAGCGCCAATAATTGGAGAAGTTCAGGAATGGCTTTTATTTCATTGGATTTTTTCTCCACTTTTTGTTGCCCAAGGCAGAGTCCCAGTTCAGTTGACCAGACATTGACGGTATGGATACGATTAGCTCCCCGACCTTTTGCTGTTGCCCTTAACGCCTTACCGTCAACCGCCAGTTGCCCTGAAAGACCTTCCTTTTTCAAAATATGATCCACCCATTCCTGAAACAATGATTGCAGGGTACTGGCTGGCATAATGGCAAAAATCCGGTTAAAAGTGTCATGTGAGGGAACCCCATTTGCCAGGGTTAACCAACGCTTAAACCATTTTTCGCGTTCCTGAGCAAAGAGCGCAATTTCGGACCAGGTATCAAAACCACACATCATGGCACAAAGTGCCATAAAAATGACCTCAGATAGCACATGAGAACATTTTGCTTGTTGACGTGGGTCAGGTAAGGCTTCGAGGTAGTCAAACAGGGCTTTCTGAGTCATAAATAAGGCCATTATTACGGGAAGTTGTGGATAAATAACGGTAAACAGATAAGATTGCAACAAGAATAAAGCGTGGCTTATTTTGTACGGTTAATTCGTCATCTTATGGATAAAAAATGATCATGCGTTAGCCCTGGGAAAAAGTCTTATCGCCATTGATGGAAAAACCCTGAGAGGAACCTGTAAGGGGACATTATTTGAAGCCCTGCATGTGGTCAGTGCTTATGATGTTGAATCCGGTGTAGCCCTATACCATCAGGCAGCCGAAAGCAAAGGTCAGGAAGGTCCGGTTGCCAGACAATTGATTGAATTACTGGCGCTTGATGGCGCGATTGTCACTATGGATGCCCTGCATTGCCAGAAAGAAACCCTTGCGTTAATTACTCAGCGCGGCGGTGATTTTATTGTCGGTCTCAAAGGCAATCAAAAGACCCTCCATGAATGGGTCAAATCGTATTTTGCTTCGCATTATGAGAGTGATGAGCTTGTTGACTTTACGCAGAAAAATAGCGGTCATGGACGGACAGAATTTCGGCATGTCATGCAAATTCGTGCCGTATTGCCGGAGGTCCTTCGGCGGCAATGGCCTTCAATACAAAGTGTTATTGAAGTAGTCAGTGAACGAAGCGTAAAAGGTCAGCCTCCCCATCGTGATTCACGCTGGTATGTCAGCTCGCTACCGTTGGAGGCGGAAATCGTGGCTAAGGCAATAAGAAGGCACTGGTCGGTGGAAAACGAGCTGCATTGGGTATTAGATGTCACTTTTCGAGAAGATGCTATCTCACTCAAAGATCCTGATGGGGCTGCACAAATGGCGCTTTTTAACCGAATTGCATTAAATGTGATTAAACAGAATACCAGTATAAAAGACAGTCAGGCGGCTAAACGTCGAAGAGCCATTTGGTCAGGGGAATTCCGTAGTCAACTTATCTTTGATTAAATTAAATACAAAGTGGAATCCCGCCCTGTTGATTCTACAGACCACTTGGATGAAAAGGCTGTATATCTTGGTACACAAGGGCTGGTTGGAAGTGGAGCATAATTATGAAAACTTATTTATCACTAAATTCTCGTTTGAGATTTTGAAGCATTATGCTTGTGTCCTCTACTGTATCATGTAGCTAAGCTGCGGCAAGCGTTTCTTCTGTATGTGGCAAAAAAATGGCCAGCCTAGCTACTTCAGTTAGATGTAAAATATAAAGTTTGTTAGTATATTTTTGCCTTTTTATTTAGCGTTAAAAGGCCGTTATTATTTTCTTCTAACATTTTTTGCAACCCATGTGCTACTTGTATTGTCTGGCTCGAAATTCACGTTAATACCTATTTCGTGAGGTAAGTTCTTTTCATGATTTCCATGGGCATCGAGAACAAATAGATTACTTGGATGTTTAAATGCTTTTATTGAAACCACCTTACCTTCAACCTTTACAATTACACCATCCAATCTTGTTTCTGTAATGTTTGTATTATACCAAGCCTCTATATCTACTGGATGTACTTGATCAAAATCTTTGGCTGCCTGTTTGAATCTCTCAATAGTTTCCTTTTTACACAGTTGTGTTATTTGCTCTATACTTTCCATAATAACAATTGTTTTGAGATTAGAGGGGTTAATATATTTAATTAAGTTCAAACACATCTTAAAACTATTGAGTACTGTATTAATGTGACCTTCAACTGAAAAACTTTTCTTATTATGCCATATAGGCTCATGATGAGCGATTCTATTACGAAGAAAATTAAGTTTTTTTATGTCGTTGGTTATATGCTTGAAAGTCACTTTTTCACCTGGGAATGAAAAATCTATCATTTCCGGCCATATTTTAAGGGACCCTTGTTTATCAGATTTATGATGATTGGAGCAAATGTTACTCCATACACCAAATGTAAGCTTTGCAATCAATTCATCCGGAGTTACTTCTCTTTTTTCTTCTTGGATAGAAGAAAGGGCATTTTCCACTGCCTCACGGCTTTTTATAAATTTGTTGTCTTCTGTATTTAAATAGAAATGTTGAATCCAGTTTCTGTCTATTGCCATTTCAGCAGCGGCAGGGGGAAGCCCACTATCTATAAGTTTTTGCCGTTGATATGCTAAGTGACCATAGTATAAACTGTTTCTTAGCGAAACTTCTAAAAGTTGTAATACAGGAAAAAAAGTGGCGCAGAGCCTTTTATTCCATATATAGAGTCCTAAACATTCAGCTTCATCTTCTGTGTTAAAACCTCTTTTGTAAGTTGATATACGTCTTTCTGATATCGACATTAGAACACTTTTGACGGTCATTGTAATTCATATCCTTTTCTCACATGATTTAAAATAATATAATAATGATTGTGATATTTCACCTATACTTTTCACTTGCCTCTTTTCCATTCTTTGTGATTCATTACAGGCTGTTGTTTTAGCAGCAGGATGCTTGACGCTATCTGTTTGTTGCTGTAGTATTCCCCCTGCTGATCGCGGCTATTGCCGCTAGCAACGTGCTAGGGTCACAGATGATGGAAATCATGCTGCTGATGCCGAAAGATATTCGGGATAAACCCCTGTTGAGAAATCAACAGGGGTTTTCTCGTTTTTTTAATTAGAAAGGCAAAAATTAATATACGGAAATCCTAGCATGACCACGCGATTTTGTTCAGGGAAGCCCTCGGGGGGCTGAGGAATCCCCAGAAAATAGACAAGCATAGCGTTGTGTGATCTACTGATTGTTCCACCAAGTCAATAAGGTCACTGCTATGCCTGCACGTAAAGTATGTCACAACTTCTTCAAAGATGCCTTAGCACCGTTTCATAAATATCGCCAGAATGCATTAATCGATGCCACTATGGCTTTGATTAATGGCGCTTCTCTTACGCTAACCAGTATTGGACGTTTTTTGCCCGGACAGGCTCAGGTCAAAAACAAGATAAAAAGGGTTGATCGCCTGTTAGGAAACACCGCTCCTCACAACGATATTCCTGCGATTTTTAATAATATTACTGCCATGATAACTCGTCAGTTGCCTCTTTGCGTTATTGCTGTGGACTGGAGCGGTTATCCATCGCAGGAGTATCATGTGCTTCGTGCCAGCCTTCTTTGCGACGGTCGGGCAATGCCGTTATTGAGTTGGGTTGTATCCTCGGAAAAACAAAATAACACCTTAATACAAAATCAGTTTCTTGATTCCCTCGCTAAAGCCGTCTCTTCCGATGCCAGAGTCATCATCGTCACAGACGCAGGATTTAAGAGTCCATGGTTTCGACATATTACCTCATTAGGCTGGGATTTTATTGGGCGGATCAGGAATAACGTTCAATTTCACCTAGCAGATAGTCCTGAAATATGGCTGAAAATCTCTGACTGTCCCGGAACAATAACGCCGAAATACATGGGGGCGGGAACGCTGGTCAAAGAAAAGAAAAACCGTATTAATGGTCATTTTTATACATACAAGAAATTACCTAAAGGGCGGAAAAGTAAACGTTCAAAAGGCAGGCCAATGTATACTAAAACAGACAACGAGTATCGGCAATCAGCAAAAGAAGCCTGGCTTATTTTCAGTAGTATAGATGATTTAAAGCCACGGGAGATCATCAAGTTATACAGTCGTCGCATGCAGATAGAGCAAAACTTCCGCGATGAAAAAAGTGAGCGTTTCGGATTTGGTCTTCGTGCCAGCCACAGTCGCTCTGCGGGTAGAATGCGGGTACTGAGCTTACTGGCAACCCTGAGCACAATCGTCCTGTGGCTGATTGGTTATCACGTGGAGAATAAGGGATTACATCTGAGATATCAGGCCAACAGTATCAAATCACGGCGGGTCATCTCATATCTGACGTTAGCGGAGAACGTCTTACGACACTCCCCACTGATTTTAAAACAAATATCACTGAATGATGCTCTTAACCACTTAACAAGAGTCTACCGAAATATGGTGCTGGTTTATTAGCACCGATTTGTGGGGATCCCTCAGCCCAGCTTCCAGCCCGCGGTTTCCCGGCGCTGAACATCGATTTCAGTGTTATCAATAAAATTACGGGACGCCCGACGATAAATTTCACCGTTAAGCAAGGTTTTCTGGTCAGCATTACGGTGCAGCACCCGGCTAAGCTGGACCGCCAGGTTTTGGCTTTTGCCCCGGTATTGGATCGCCTGATTCAGCCCGGCTATTGTCTGGGTATAATCGTAATGACTGGCCGTCACGCTCGTCATCCAGTAGCCGAAGGGCACGGAGTAATAGAGCGTGTCGTTTTGGCTGCCTTTCCCGGCAGATGCGTGAATATCGCGTCCCCCGGAGAGATAGAACAGGTCGCTTAACGCCAGCGGGTTATCCAGAAAGAAGGTGAGTCCGCCCTGATAACGCCCGGTGCTCTTAGAGCCGGTATCATCCAGATACGTGGCGACTCGCCAGTGCCGTGACTGACGCCAGTTCAGCACAATATCGCTCTCCCCCGGCTGCTCTGCCGGGACAATGTTCATCTCCGCCTGCACGGTCGGGAAACGTTGCAAGTTTTATAATCCCTGCTCAATGTCCCGTAAATCCAGCAATTTGCCTTCACGCGCGGGAAAGGGGGTTATCCGCTGGATATCTTTCCCGCTGTCCGGGGTATAGCGGATATGCCGGATTTTTCCCGGTATCATCACCAGTTTTAAGGTGTGGGTACGTAAATCCTGGCGAGGAGCCAGAACCCGGCTGGTGACATAGCCGTGATTGATGAGCTGATTTTGCAATTGGGTCATCAGCCGGCTAATGCCTTTATCGCCCAGGCAATGGTTTTCGCCCTGTTGGGCGACACGCCTGAACGGCAACCAGTGCGGGAAATTTTCGGTGCCTGCCAGTCTGACGCGGGTGATAGGAAAACACGGGGTTTCCACCGGAAAGGCGGATGACGCCCCCGTTTCCGGTACAGACAGGCGAACCTCCGCAGGCGGCGGGGCTAATTGCGCCTCCAGGGCTTGCTGGCGGGCCTGTTGATGAATGAGTTGTTGTTCTGCGATGTCGGCGGCCTGACTGCCTGAAGCCACGCTACAAAAAACCACAAATACTAAAATACTTCTTTTCATTGACTTTCTATTCCACAATGCCGAAGCAGCATTAACCACAAATTTAGCTTAGCGATCAATATTTAGGGTTGATTATCAACTGGGCAACTAAAATAGGGGGTTGGTTAAGATAGCAGCAAAAACAAGGGGTTATATTGAAAAGCAAAAAACAGGCCAATGTGATTATTTTGTGACAATATTGTATAAAAAATAGATTAATATTAATCATTTAATAACCAGCATTAATAATTTCAAATAAATTTTATTGTTTTATTTTAATTATGTGATGAATATCACATTTATGATGATTTATTTCGGTATGAAATGACTTTAACTGTGACAGATGTTGTTAATGTGTGATGAAGTATGACCCTTTTTGATTAGGTTGGATGATGATTTTTAGCTCAGTTGGCAGAACTGACGCTATGCTATTTCGGATTGGGAGATAACCATCAGAAGCAGGTGTTCGTCATTAATTCACAGAGTGGAAAAAATCATGAATTCTAGGGAGACAAAGATCGCCAGTGCAGATTTATCTATGCCCGTCTTGCTTTTTGTCAACGGTTCGGCTTGTCATTTTGCTCACTTTTTGAAAAGCATAAATGATTATTCTATGCGGTATGAAAAGCTTTCTTGACGTTGAAATGGACCTTGATTAATTTAAGGTAGTATTCGTTGTCGCGTAAGCGATCGTTAATGTTCCCGCAGTCTGAGAGGAACGCCTTCGGGTGGCTGATCTCAATGCCATCATCGCCTGAGAGATGGCGTCTTCGGACGGCAAATCCGTTTATCCTTTGAAAACGGGTATCACTAACAAAGTGATGAAGGTGCAATTTCACAGACACTTTTCTGACTTGCCAGTATCCTCAGACAACAACCTGCGGGTTGATTTTGCTTTCTACGATTGGCTTGCCTGGGTGGTTTCGTTCAGCAGTCTGGATGACTGTTGCCAGATTGGACAGGTTATTGGCTATTTTGCGGACAACGCATGGGGTCCAGAAGAAACGGGCAGCGTCACTTGTTGGCGTGATAACGAAAACCAAGTGACGCTGCCAGCGTACAACCTGCCAAGCCACGTAATACAAGCTTTCCCCACGTCTTCTACCGTCTGATCGACACGTAGTACATTGGTCAGGATAGTTTGAAGACTGCCACTTACCCTAACGTCTTGAGTGAAAAACAATCATGTTGACGTTTTATATTCAGAAGAAGGAGAACAATCGACTCGATATTGATGGCGACGTCAGTGAAAACTGGCGTTGGAGGTAGTCTGACAACGGTCAGGACGGTGTAAACCGCGAACAGCTCAGAGAGCTGGGGTGCCTCGTAAGAACTCAACATTTCGCCACCCCGATGCACAGATATCAGTCGAGCCGCAGGAAGCGCAAATCAAACCGTGCCGTTGGGGTTGAGAGATGACATTCAGAATACCGTTTTGTATTGCTTGCCTCCGTCAGGTTACAAGCGGTGGTGTCGTGTGGGTTAAAAAGGAAATCGTTTGCATGTCAAAGTTGAGTAAACAGTTAGTCACATTGGCCCGTCAGGCTGGCGGCAGTTTTAAAACCGTTTCAGACAGAATGAAAATCGCCAAACGTCTGGCAGAAAGCATGGCGATATTAAATATTCAAATCCGTGATATTAAGAATATGAAAATGAATCATATTGAAAAATATATTGATAGCCGAAAGTCAGAGAATATTTCAAAGCGCACGTTACAAAATGAGATGGCGGCTGTTCGGGCGATATTCGCTATGGCGGGAAGATCTCAATTAGCTAACCCTCATCACAAACGGTTAAGTAATCATGCGCTCGGATTATCTGGCGCCAGCCGGGAGGGGACTAAGATGGCGATTTCGGATGAGCGTTATCACACGACGCTTGTTTTGGTCCGGGGGAAAGATGAAGGGGTAGCTGCGGCTATGCAACTTTCTCGTTATCTGGGACTGCGAACGGAAGAAGCGGTTCAGGCGGCAAAGTCATTAAGAACGTGGGAAAAAGCCTTATTGCGTGGGGATGAAAGAGTGAGGGTGGTGTTTGGTACAAAAGGGGGACGTCCCCGTGACACGACGGTGGTTGATCGGGATAAAGTGATCCAGGCAGTCAGAACGGCAATAAAGTATGCCAATAAAAATCAGGGTCGTTTGATTGATAAACCGAATTTACATTCGGCCATTGATCGTTACCGGAATATCGTCAGGGAAGCGGGATTAACCGGAAAGTCTTCGCCACACAGTTTGCGTTATGCTTATGCTGTTGAGGCCATAAATTATCATCTGTCGAAAGGATTCAGTCGAAAAGAAGCGGAAGCGATGGTTTCGATGGATTTAGGGCATGGTGACGGGCGAGGGCATTATGTTGCCCGTGTGTATAATAGACAGGGTGGCCATGATTAATCTGTTTTTGGATTTAGCTTGAATAAGAAAAGTATTCTGTTTAGCATAGATTGGCTTATTTGTTGTTTTTGAACAACTGTCAATGTTCTTGCAGTTTGAGAGGAACGCTTTCGGGTGACTGCTCTTAATGTCAGGGGGTCTGAGACTGACGCTTTCGAGTGACCTGTAATGCCACTGTAGCCTGCAAAGTGGCGCCTTTGGGCGGTACACCCGTTTATCCTTTGAAAACGGGTATCACTCATCAGTGATGAAGGTGCAATTTTACTGACCCAGTGGAGGCGTTTAGTTTCCCGATGGGTGACAATCTTCCTCAGTCATCAGGAGGATTGCTAATAGGAAATATAAAATGCGGCTTTGAGACTCACGAGTCTGCCCGGACAAGCGAACCACGTATAGGAAACCTGTTTGACCCCTGTTGACAGCAGTGATGATGATGACTGCGGTGACTGGCGTCATGAAATTTTCTACCTGCCGGATAAGCGGTTAATACCGTGATACCCATTCTGACTACCACCCTGACGGGGAAGACTTTTCCCTGATACAGGGAGAGTGTTCCTCGTTTTTTTCATTCGAGGAAATATGATGCAAACTTTATCGTTATCAACGGAAATATCGGTGAAATCTGTCCGGTTTGAAGAACTGTTTTCGACACAAAGCTGGCTTGAGGCGTTGTTAAAGAAAATGTTTTTTCGCCGGGCCATTCGGTTATGTCCCGGGTATCAGGGCGATTTCTGGGAGGGCCGTGTTTTGTCAAATGGCATTTTTTATGCCGTTCCGACGTTTCAACAACAATACCGTGTGTTTGTTGAGGATAATGGTTTTGAGGGGATCATGTCAGCGGAGGCTTTTGGCATCACGGTGACGCTATTCTCTCTGTATGAACTGGCAGATTTCAGTGAGCAGGACGACGATATTAAAGCCTTTCATGCTTTGTATGGTTATGCTCGTGGGCATTCAGAAGCTGAAAAAATACTCGCGGCTATTGATTAAATATTATCTGCTTATTCGAACTGAATTTTTATTTAATCCAAGTGAGGCGTGTTTCCCGGGTTGGCGATAACAGGGCCAGTTCCCGTATCTTAAAGGCGTCCTGATAAGGATTGACCTGACGGATTTATTCACTTTGTATGATGTTCTTGACGGACATCTTTTTTCACTTCCCGGGGCTTGTCCCCGTCAGGGGCGGGTTTCCGGTAACAGGAGCTGTTAATGCCTGCTTTTCATTCACCTTCTGATCCGATAATCCTGCCGGCTTCAGAGACATTAACCCCGAAACAACAATCCCTCATCCGCGATTTGATCCGTGATGAATGTGACTACCGTGATCGTGACGCATTCTTCAAACTTTTGAGCGTGATAACGCTGCTTAAATTTGCAGGGATCTTAACGCTGGGTGTGTTGTTACTGGTTTTCCGGTTGTTATGGGGATAAAAGGAGACGAACCATGCTAATGATCTTTGTGACAGTGCTTTGGGGCGTGATTCGCTGGATTTCGTTGTCGTTTTACCATGTGCTGTCCTGGTTGTTACGGCGAAGACCGGTGAGGTTACCGGCAGCTCATGCGCGAAGACACACGGTGTATGCCGGTAAATGGCAACTTTCTGATGACGCGAAGTTGTGCGGGAGACCGGTGGTGGTCAGAGATAGACACAGCTATAAACCGGGTGTGGAGTTGCTGTATTTCGGTTATGAGAGTCCGGAGCCGTTTTATGGCGAGCGGTACCTTATCGACGAGACGGAAGCGGTGGATTCGGCGCAACAGATGCTCACGCGTCTGCTGAGACAGCGTAGTTTATCGAAGGCTTATGATGAGGCCGCATAATGGTCAATAAGACGTTGACTGCCGTTACCCGGGCGGTGATGCCGGCCGTGGCGATTGAGGAGCCTGTCTGGCTGCGAATGGTAAGTTATCCGTCTGCGCCAGAATATGAAACAGAACGGTTTCATCAACTGATTTACCAGGCATTCAAAGCCTGGTCGGCAGCCAAGCCGGGAGTCTGTGAGGTGACGTTTGGTTTTTTCTGTTTGCCGCACGACGGCGACATGAAGGCTCCTTTGTGGCAAGTGCTGCGGCTTAAACATGAATCTGATCGGTTGCTGATTGCGTTGGACGCTTAATTTATTGATCACCCTGACGGGGAAACCCGTGAGGGTTAACTCCGTCAGTCATTTTTTTACAACAGGAGTTAACCCTATGAGTACAATGACGACTAAAGAACACATTCGGGAACCGTCTCAGTCTCTGTCAGTGCAGGCGCTGGCTGAACCGGAGATATTCAGAAAAACCCGTAGCCGGTTTAATCAGTGGCTGCAGGCGCAATTCGACAATCACTATCACACGCTGAGAAATCATGGTTACCGCTGTTTTCTTGCTCGCCATCATCCGACCGAGCTTGAGCGTTACGATGAGGCTTGTGAAGCCTTACGGCGTGAGGAATTTCACCGGTTCAGTGAGTTGCAGACGCTGGGGCTGTTCCTGTATCAACAGGTTCAGCTAAAGGAGAGAAAACTCAGGCAGCGTCGTCGCTGGCTGTTGACCGGGATAGCATTGACGTCGCTGGTGACAGGCGTGTGTTTGATGCTTCACGTTTACGAAGTTGACTGGTCAGCAGTTTATCACGGGCTGACCGCGTTACCGGCCAAAATAGCTCATTATTTCATGCGCTAATTATTTATCCCCCGGGGAGAGACGACTCCCTGTGGACGGGTCTCTTCCTTGATTTTAGACAGGAAAGATGATGACCCTTTCTTACCTACCGGATGATATCTGCCGGTTAATAACCCGACGTCTTACAGACAGCCTGGAAAGTGGATGGGCACCCTGGCAGCAGCCCTGGCAAGCGGCCAGTGAGTACGGTTTGCCGCAGCATGCGCTGACCGGACAACCGTTTAGCGGTATCAATGTGCTGTTGCTCTGGCAAACTATGTTGCAGCGGCAGTTGATATCTAACCGCTGGTTAACCGGTGATGAGTTAAGAGCGTTAGGCGGATGGGTGGTCAACGGTGAAAAACCGACAACCATCGTCCGTTACCAGCCTTCAATGTCGCTGATACGTGTCATTAATCTGGAACAATGTGAAGGACTGCCGACAGAACTTCAACCCGGTTGTCCTTTACCTCCCCGTCCGGCTCCCGGTTTTACTGCTGTTCAGCAACTGGTGACGGCCAGTGGGATCCCGGTGGTTCATCGGTCGGGCATCATGCCCGTTTACCGACCATGGCATGATCGTATTGAGCTGCCTGTCCGGCGGGACTACGTTGAAGATTCACAATACTGGCATGACTTGTTGCATCAACTGGTTTATGCCACTGGCCATCCGTCCCGGTTAAACCGCTTTGGCCTGACAACCCAAAGTGAGTTAGATGAAGCCCGGGAACAATGGGTGACAGCATTGGGCGCGGCGTTTGTGGCGGCATTAACCGGTGTTCGGGGTAACCCAGTATATCCTGATAATACAGTACCCTGGGAACACGCTTTGGGTTCAGATCCGTGGTGGTTATTTCAAGTGGCTAATGATGCCCGCCGTGCTATGGATTATTTGCAAGACCGCAGACAGCAGTTACCGACCCAGGTGGAATTGTGGCAGCAGATGGCTGCCGTGTTGCTCAGTGAACACTATGGTTTGCCGCTGAATGACACCATGCTGGAATATGATGAGGTGGTTCAGCGCCATATTGATCAGGGTATCACGCCGCTGATGGCTGTCAGTGCTTTAGCCCGAATATATCACTGGGAACGACATGACCAGCCAGAAGGCAGGTTGTTTCCGGAAGAGTTGGGGCAGGCCAGCGAGGCACTGGCGTTATTCGCCAGCCAGCCATCGTATCTGAACTATGCTCGGATCCCGGTGACAGAACCCGCTGATACTGGCGAACCGGACAGATCATCACATTCTGAATGGTTGTTGTTACCGCCGGTGGCGTCTGACCGTGGTTATGCGGATGAAGATAATGATCCAATTGACGATAACGTTGTGGAACTGCCATTGGCGGCAACTTACCGGGAACCGAATCCACATAAACAGGCTTTTATCAGACTGTTTAACCAGATTGCACCCCATGAAAATCGCTGGCAGGTGTTCTGTGATTTTGTGCATATGGCAGCCTGTTCATTGTATAACGCGCTGTTGCAAAATGAGGAATTTGAAGCGGACTATATGCAGCGGGTTAAACGTTATTCCCGTGAAGATGCATTCCGGCTGAGTCGTTTGCTGAGTGAAGTTATTATGGGTCTGGAGTATGAGGTCGGTGATTTTTTGGGGTCTATTTTCATGGCGCTGGAATTAGGTCATGACCAAGCCGGTCAGTATTTTACGCCGTTTCCTGTCAGCCATATGATGGCCAGAATGCAGTTCACTGAAGGCTTGACGAAGTTGGGATCCGGAGAGCATGAATATATCACGGTGTCTGACCCGGCTTGTGGTGCCGGCGGGATGATTATTGCGATGCATCAGACCCTGCTGGAAGCGGGGTTTAATCCTCAGCAGCAGATGTTGGCGTTTTGTGTCGATATCGACCCGGTTGCCGCGATGATGACGTATATCCAACTGTCGTTGCTGGGTATCCCGGCCGTGGTCACGGTAGGCAATTCACTCACTCATGTCATGTCTCAGCAAATGGTGACGCCAATGTACCATTTAGGCTTCTGGCAGTTCAAACGTCAGCGTCAGGAAGTTGAAGACGAAATAGTGATGCGCAAGGCTGGCTGACATACCTCTTTAATTCAAAGTCACCATTGGGTGGCATCACATTAACCCGATAGGGGATATCCCCTACAGGGCTGAGGGATCCCCACAAATCGGTGCTAATAAACCAGCACCATATTTCGGTAGACTCTTGTTAAGTGGTTAAGAGCATCATTCAGTGATATTTGTTTTAAAATCAGTGGGGAGTGTCGTAAGACGTTCTCCGCTAACGTCAGATATGAGATGACCCGCCGTGATTTGATACTGTTGGCCTGATATCTCAGATGTAATCCCTTATTCTCCACGTGATAACCAATCAGCCACAGGACGATTGTGCTCAGGGTTGCCAGTAAGCTCAGTACCCGCATTCTACCCGCAGAGCGACTGTGGCTGGCACGAAGACCAAATCCGAAACGCTCACTTTTTTCATCGCGGAAGT
Organism: Photorhabdus thracensis; assembly: GCF_001010285.1. Classification (GTDB taxonomy): domain Bacteria; phylum Pseudomonadota; class Gammaproteobacteria; order Enterobacterales; family Enterobacteriaceae; genus Photorhabdus; species Photorhabdus temperata. Next base: position 2,921,303 of record NZ_CP011104.1, read on the forward strand.
TTTGCTCTATCTGCATGCGACGACTGTATAACTTGATGATCTCCCGTGGCTTTAAATCATCTATACTACTGAAAATAAGCCAGGCTTCTTTTGCTGACTGCCGATACTCGTTGTCTGTTTTAGTATACATTGGCCTGCCTTTTGAACGTTTACTTTTCCGCCCTTTAGGTAATTTCTTGTATGTATAAAAATGACCATTAATACGGTTTTTCTTTTCTTTGACCAGCGTTCCCGCCCCCATGTATTTCGGCGTTATTGTTCCGGGACAGTCAGAGATTTTCAGCCATATTTCAGGACTATCTGCTAGGTGAAATTGAACGTTATTCCTGATCCGCCCAATAAAATCCCAGCCTAATGAGGTAATATGTCGAAACCATGGACTCTTAAATCCTGCGTCTGTGACGATGATGACTCTGGCATCGGAAGAGACGGCTTTAGCGAGGGAATCAAGAAACTGATTTTGTATTAAGGTGTTATTTTGTTTTTCCGAGGATACAACCCAACTCAATAACGGCATTGCCCGACCGTCGCAAAGAAGGCTGGCACGAAGCACATGATACTCCTGCGATGGATAACCGCTCCAGTCCACAGCAATAACGCAAAGAGGCAACTGACGAGTTATCATGGCAGTAATATTATTAAAAATCGCAGGAATATCGTTGTGAAGAGCGGTGTTTCCTAACAGGCGATCAACCCTTTTTATCTTGTTTTTGACCTGAGCCTGTCCGGGCAAAAAACGTCCAATACTGGTTAGCGTAAGAGAAGCGCCATTAATCAAAGCCATAGTGGCATCGATTAATGCATTCTGGCGATATTTATGAAACGGTGCTAAGGCATCTTTGAAGAAGTTGTGACATACTTTACGTGCAGGCATAGCAGTGACCTTATTGACTTGGTGGAACAATCAGTAGATCACACAACGCTATGCTTGTCTATTTTCTGGGGATTCCTCAGCCCTACAGGGGGAACCCCGTCAATCACGAGATTTCCCTTATGTCTTTATTACATTTTTATATCCGGCATCAATTCGCAGAGCGAATGGGGCTGGAGCTGGATGACGACGCTATTTTCTGTCTGTTTCATGAGAGCCAGGGAGATTACGTCAATACCCATATAAAGTTTACCAAAGAGTTACTTTTGCCCATCATGACTCATCTTTTGGACAGTTTGTCTGAGGATCCGGCAAACCGGGCCAGATGCAGAAATAGTGAGCGTATCCTGACGTTATGGATACGGGGAATGGATGCGATATCTCATGTTTATCAGGATCCGATGCTGATGCCTTATACCCATCCGGAAAGCAGTGGTCGTGTGGATGCGCTTATCCGGCCGGATACCGCCGTGTTACTGAATCTGACGGCAGAGCAGTTTTTGCATCTGACGGCGCAGGACAGCCTGCCGGAAGATGAGCAAATTGGGCTGGAACAGTTCAGAAAAACACGACAGTACTGGACACGTTTTATGGACTATTTGGATAAGCAGTTGACAGAAACGTGTCTGTATTGTTTTGAACGTTTGGGTCAATTTCTTCGTTACTTACAGGTTGAACCCCGTTTAATCCGGCGTTTTTCCTTCGCTATCGGTTACATCGATGTATTAATGGGGCCTCAGGATTTGCACAATATTGAGGCAGAGGAATTTGAGTCAGGGTATCTCGAAGACTATATCGATGCGGTCTCCGATGGATTTATGACACCCGTCCAGTTTCGGGTTGATGTGGTATACAAAAATGATCGTGTGATAGAGAGTTTTCGATCAGATGTAGACATTGAAGATGTTAACAACCCAACAGTCAGAGATTATCGGGATGTGGTGGATGAGGCAATCACCTGGGTAGATGAGCAGTTTGTGCTGAAAACCCGTTCAGTGAGCCTGTCTTTGCCAGTACAGAGGCTGGCAGCATAACTAAAATTTAACCCATTGGGGGAAATGTTCCCTCAAGGGGAACGTTTCTCCTCAGGAGAACGACGATGTTACTTTTTAAGGCTAAAGACCTGAAACCCGTGTTGCGGGAAGCGATAGCCCATCAGTGTGACGTGTTGCTGGTCAAAGATCAGGGCATTTATATCATGTCTGATATGGGTACGATGCAAAACGGCAGGTATCTTGTCGCTTATGCGTGCGGTTATCATCCAGAGAAGGACGAAGGCTGGTATGAACGTGCCCGGGAGGCGGTGGGCGGAGATGATTTTGCGGAAAAGCTGGGTTTCTCCGTATTGACACTCAACCGGTTACTGAATGACAAATGTGATCTGAAGGTGACGCTGACAGCCACACAAATTATCACACAATTTTATCCCTGATTGCCGGGATGCCGGCAGTCATTTTCACCCTGACGGGCGTTATTTCCCGTCAGGGGATAACGCCCGTTTTTATTTCGGAGCGTTACTGATGAAAAAGATTAAGACCAAAACAGCCCCAAAAACTGTCCGCAAGAATAAAGTCGCCCGTCGTCATGGCAGGCATTTCCGGCCTGATTTGTACCGGGTGATGACGGGCAGGATTATCGCGGCGTTTGGAAAAAGAAGGCGCCCTGATGTACAGGCCACAAAATTGTGGAGACCGGCTGTCCGGCTATAAATAATTCGGATAGGTCTATCCGAAAGCGGGATAGCCTTTTTTCACATCGCTGAACTTATCACTTGCCTGTGGGGGCATTACCTCCACAGGGTAAGCCCTGTTTCAGGTAAAAAAAGAGGATTTTTTACTATGCCGAAGGGGTACGCTAATCGTTTGCATATCACGGGTCAGCCTGACCAACTGGAGGCTCTGCAACAATGGGGATTGGGAGACGTCATTCCCTATTACGGGCAGGCTATCCATCAAAGTATTAAGCTGTTTGTCGCGGGCTGTGCCGGTCTCCTGCAACCCACTGAAACGACAGATTACCCACTTTATCCGGCGCTGGTAGCGAAAGGAACAGGGGTAGACTCACCGGAAAACCGGGCGTTTGAGCAATGGCTGGCCTTGTTAAAAGAGAATGTTGCGCTTGATGAAGTCACCAGCCAACAGATTGACAGGCTATACCAACAAAGTGGTCTGGCCGCGCGAAAATGGGAGACGTTGCTCCCGGTAGCGCAGGAAACCATCATAGCGTTGTTTAACCAAAAGTCCTGCGACTGGTTCGGTCTGGTTGACTGGAACGCAGAACGTGACACGGAAATGCTGTGGTCTCATCTTGATGACCGGCTGACAGAGACAGTTCCTTGTGACTTGTTTCTGCTGATACCGACCCGTCTTGCGAGTGAAATCAATGGATTTTGCGGTGGATTGTTAAAGGGTCATGAGACGACTCGCGAGTTGTATATCCGATTGTACGGTATGGCGCAGCCGCGAGGTTATGACATAGCCTGGAAGCACCATGATGATGGCAGTCTGACCGGGCATTTTGACAAAACACCCAGGGAGCCGTGGTATGAAAAAATCATAGTTCCTTTATCCACGCAATATCACTGCCGTATCACCCATTATTTTAAGGAGGTCTGTGGCTGTTGTGGTTACGACAAATACCGGAATGGGCAGTGGGAAGCGGGTATTATTGATGAACTGGAATTTGGTGAGGAAGATGAGGACGGTACCCGTAAAGTGGTCGGACCGGACTACATTCTCGGCAATATTTCACCTGACGGTTAGTGCACTGACAATGTTATCCCGCAGGGAAATTCCTTATGGTGAATTGACATAAAAAAACAGGTTCAGGTTTGCCTGAGCATCTGATAACACTGCTGCCGGCGGATATTACGCCGGCGATTTACCCACAAGGGGAATATATCCCTTAGTGGGACATGTTCCCCGTTTTCCAGGAGCATGTTTTGTCTGTCTTTATTGATCATAAAAAAGCGTTTATTACCTTGTTTAATGAAACTGCCCGTTATTATTATCGTAACCGAGTATTCGATGATTTTGTACAATGTGCGGCAATTAGTCTGCATAATGCAGTTTGCCCGGACAGTAAGCTGGAACAAGGATATCTGCAAATCATCAAACACTATAAGCCGGAAGATGCTAGCCGGTTTTCTCAACTGCTTGAACATGTCATGATGGGATTGGAATTTGAACCTCATGATTTTCTTGGCGGTGTTTTTATGCAATTGAATCTCGGCAACAAACATCTGAAGCAATTCTTTACTCCCTGGCCCATCAGCTTGGTAATGGCGAAAATGCAGTTGAGTGACGTCGAGCAACGCTTAACGAAGCAGCCCTTTTTCACCTTATATGAGCCAGCTTGTGGTGCGGGTTGTATGGTTATTGCGGCAGCGGAAGTGTTGAAAATGTCAGGTTATAATCCTGCTCAGCATATGTGGGTATCCTGTGTGGATATTGATGTCGTGGCGGCTTCGATGGCCTATATCCAGCTTTCTCTATTGGGGATACCTGGGGAGGTGGTGATAGGTGATGCCCTGACGAATGAACGTCATCGGGTCATGTATACTCCGGTACATTGGCTGGGAAACTGGCCTTGTCGTCTCAGGAAAAATCGTCAGCAGTATGAGGTTCAAACGGTTTGAGACACTGGATTAAGCCAATTCCGGCTCTTGGGCCGGAGTTTTTATCCAACAGGACGGAGAGGCAAAATAAACCAACTGAGGTTATTGGGTTCATCCCTGACGTGTTTTAGTCGGAATCGATAGTGCTTCCCAGATCCACTGGACACATTCTATTTTCCTCTTTAATCCTTTCTTGCATGATCCATCATTGAATAAAGTTCTTGCCTTTTGTACTTATCGTAGCGAATTCAACGAAATAACCGGATACACGCTTCGTTTACCCGTGACTGAATTGGAAACGTTTGAATCATTGCGTGCTGTTTTCATCGATTAATTTTTATTCCCGGAAAAAGAGTTTTGCCTTGTCCCTGTCAGAGGATGTATTAGGGTTTTAGGAAAAATAGGGGAGATTAATCGTGTTGAAAAAAATTAAAATCCTGCTGGCAGGAGCATCCACAGGAAAAAAGCCACTTCCACAATCCACCGCCATCCCACAAACGGTCAAAGCAGGCTACTTTTTGCCGTCTGAGTCCAGGCTATTGCTGGATACTTCCCGGCGACGACAGTATTTACAGTGTCTGTGGGACAATAGCACATTATCCAAAACACGCTATCAGACGCTGTGGCTGGCCCCATTACATGAGTGTGTGGCATTGATGCAACAACTTCCGGCGGCACCGCAGGGACCTTATGCCCGTTTGGGCGGATTAATTGATGTGACGTTGCAATGTACTGCATTTGCCGTACGTCTGGCGAAAGGGCAGATGTTACCGCCGGGTGTGGCACCTGAGACGCAGGCAGCACAAAGTGTGATATGGAACACGGTGGTGTTTTACGCTGCGTTATTTCATTTTTTACCTGTTTTGGCAAAGTTTGACGGAGAACTGGATGAAGGCCAACCTTGGTACCCAGGGCTGGCTGTGCCGCAGGGGTCGTATCGTTTCCGGTTCAAAACTTCCTCAGTGGAGACGATGGTTGCCTGTCATTTTGGGGTGTTACTTGCCGGGCGATTGCTGCCGGCTAAGGCATTGACCTGGCTGGCGTCGGTACCTGATGCCTTGCCTTCGCTGTTTTGTATTCTATCTGGTGAGATGAAGAAAGATAACGCAATAAATCAGATAATGACAGAAGCTTTGAATAAAGCCGGTGCACCGACAATATCAGAAGTATTATCTGTTATGGCTGCATCACCGCAAGTTATTGTTTCAGGAAATCCCGATGTTTCTGCTACGCCTTTATCAACCGCAATGGAAAATGTTCTGCCCTCTCAGATACGGCAGGAAGATAACACGATGACTAAAATTGTTTCATCAGCCGTGAAGTCTGTTGATGAGCCTCTCTTTACTGCTATGACAGTCACGCCGGAGAAGGGGAGGCAACCGGATGGAAGCACGCAGCAGCTATTGTCATTAATGGGGATGAATGTTGTCACCACAGTCACAGAACAAGTTATGGTGAGTGAAGCGGAAATCGTACCTCCAGACACGCCGGTGCCTTCACAACACTCGGTTCAGGCAACATTGCAGAACGAAAATGCGATTGAGACATCCTGTATTGGAGAGCAATTTTGGGACTGGCTGTCCGCTGGATTAAGGCATGGGGTGATGACCATTAATACGCCGAAAGCCCGGATACATCTGGTCAGTGGTTTTGTGTTTGTGAGTGCGCCGGCCATTTTCTTCCAGTTTCTCAGTGAGAAGAAGCAGGTGGATGGCAAAGAGGTTAGCGAAAAATGGAAACGGGTACAAACCGCATTTGAGCGGTTGGGACGACATCGAGTCAGTGGTGGAAAGTGTTTTTGTTGTTGTCATCTTTATGATTCGGCTGATCGGACTGGCTCCTATCAACGTATTCATGGCTACTTAATCAAAAACACGTTGCTTTATCGTGACCGTTCTGTACCAGAGGATAGCCCTTTTCTCATGATTTCATGAGAAAGCATCTTTAATAACAATATGTTATTTTCTGCGCCCCGCAATGGGTTTTTAAATTGATGAAGTGAGGAAGTAGAGATGGACAGTATGACCTGGGATAACCTGCTGGATGAGTATTTCTTTGCCAATAATGTTGCGGCCGGATACGGAGTCAAGTTATCGCAAGGTGGTGAATACCTTCCAGGTGTTTGCAGGTGTGGACAATCGGCCTGCTCAAGTGACCCGACAACAGGTGCTGGCGTGGCGCAGATATGTGTTGCATCAGTCCGGACGGAAAGGTGTGACCTGGAACAGTAAGATTGCGCATATGCGGGCGTTGTTTAATTTTGCGATAAAAGAAAAAATACTGCCTCAAACGGAAAACCCATTTAATGGTGTCGTGGTTAATGCAAACAAGAAGAAAAAGAAAACATTAACCAAAAAACAGCTGACAGCCCTGTATCTCACGATGGGGCAATTTGAAGAGCGGGAGCGACAGGCAGGGGATAACCATCGTGCCCGCTGTGCATTATATCCGACCTGGTATTGGCTGACGGTACTGGATACATTGCGTTATACCGGGATGCGGCAAAATCAGCTATTACATATTCGGCTTGGAGATGTTGATCTGAAAGAACGCCGGATTATTCTTTGCTCCGAGGGGAGTAAGAACCATTATGAACACTTGGTGCCGGTGGTGAAATGGTTGTATCCGCGACTGGAAGTTTTGCTGGAACGTGCCCTGGCGGCTGGGGCAAAACTGAGTGATCCTCTGTTCTGTGTGAACTATTTTACCGCCAAAATAGACAGAGGAAGTGAAACCGACCAGTTACAGACGATAAAATCATTCTTTCGGCGCTTATCAAAAGAGTGTGGATTTGATGTGGGTCCACACCGTTTCCGGCATACCCTAGCAACTGAACTGATGAAAGCGCCTGATCGTAATTTGCAAATGGTGCGCGGATTACTGGGGCATCGCAGTATTGCCACGACGATGGAATATATTGATATCAATCTGGATACTGCCGGGCGTGCGCTGGAGCGTGAGTTAATGCTGTATATCGATGTTGAACCAGAGAGAGGAGAAATGTTAATTGGATAAAGCAGAATATGCCTGCTATTGATTGAACTTGTCTTAATCTATTACAAATTCCCTGTTGCAAGATAGGGAATTTTTTTGAACTGATACCATCACCCATAATTAACTTTCTTCTGATCAATGAGGAAAGTTGAGTAACCAACATACAACATCGTGTTAATTAATTCATTGATTTTGGTTTGGATGGCTTGACAGCTGCAATAGAACTTGTAAGTATTGCACTCAAGCAAAAAATGGACGCCTAAGTTCTTAGGCATCCTAGCTTTGTAACCCTTATGTTCAGTTCAATATCGAAATACTGAAAAGCTAAACTAACCAAAGTCATACATTCGGGTTCTTGTATTGGTCGCCCGTTAAGTTTTTATCTCCCAACAAGCGCACTTTGAATTGGTGCCCGGAGGCGGAATCGAACCACCGACACGAGGATTTTCAATCCTCTGCTCTACCGACTGAGCTATCCGGGCAACGGGGCGCATTAAACCGTATTCAGCCTAAGTCGTCAATGCCTTTCTGATAAAAAATGATAAAAGACGATTGATTGCTGACTTTTTGCCCTAAATTTGTGTGGTTATTCATCTTAGGCTGATTTTTATTAGCTTAACGCACCATTTTTGCGGCATTTAGCGATAGCCAAAACATCTTCTGCCAGCAGTTTTGCTGTCGCTATATCATCAATATCCCGTTTGATCAGTAGCTTACTCAGGCAACCTTCCAGAATCAGTTCCATCTGTTTGGCAATCAGTTCACAATCTTCGATATCCAGTTGATGTAATAGCTCGGTGGTGTAATGGGAAGAACTCTGTTTTTGCAATTCAGCTAATTGATGGATAGGGTGGTCAGATTCAGGGAATGCACTACAGGCCGCGATAAACAGGCAGCCTGGATAGCGTTTCTCTTTTACTTTTTCACCAAGTGCTGCATAACGAGCCAGTAGCTTTTGCTCTGGTGTCAGATTTTCATCCAATAACATCTGTCGTTGCCAGACTTCAATCTGTTGACCGTGATAACGTAGGCTGTCATAAAGCAGTGCTTCCCGATCGGGCCAGAACTGCTTTAGATATTCCATATCTATGTTAAGTGAACCAAGGAGCATCTCAGTTGTGGCGGATAAGCCATGTTGCTCCAGCAAGTTTAAGACATGACTAAGAACTTGTTCTCGTTGCACGGTGTTCTCCTTCAGATCATTTTTGCAGATGTTGCAAATGCTTGTTAAAGCGGGTTGCGCTCATAAAACCATTTACCCGTGAATTAGTGATCTCTTTTCCTTGAGCGTCAAAAAACAGAATAGTCGGTAATCCCCGAACATTCAGTTTTTCCAAAAGCTGTTTTTGCTGTGGGCTGTTATTTGTGACATTTGCCTGTAACAGCAAGGTATCACGTAGTTGTGATTGGACCTGTGGATCACTGAAAGTATATTTTTCAAATTCTTTACAAGCGGTACACCAGTCAGCATAGAAATCAAGCATGACGGTTTTATGATTGTTTTGTGCCATTAGGTGTTCCAATTCTTGCCAGTTATTTATCTGGCGGAAATTGAGGCTGTGTTGTGATTGTTGTGTAACTGGCGTACCCCAAAACCAATCCTGCAATGGGCGGGTGGCTACCAGCATCAGAACTAACAATATCAGTTGCATGACTCTTATCCAGCCATTTTGGCTTCTGAGTGTCAGAGCAAATCCCCATCCCAGGAAACTGACCGTCAGCAGGCTCCATAACCGTATTCCCCATATATCACCGATAACTCTTTCCAGCAGGAAAACAGGCAGTGCAAGAATAATGAAGCCAAAAGCTTCTTTGACATATTGCATCCAAGGACCGCTGCGTGGCAGGAGTTTATGACCAAACAGGGTAACGGCAATAAGCGGTAATCCCATTCCCAAAGCATAAAGATAAAGGGTTACTCCCCCTGCCACTGTATTACCACTTTGGGCAATGTAGAGCAGAATGGCGCTTAAAGGCGCGGTAGTACAAGGGGAGCAAATTAATCCCGCTAATGCACCCATAGCGAATACACCGAAGAATGAGCCACTTTTTTGCTGATTACTCCAGCTGACCAGCCGGGTCTGTACAGAGGAAGGCAGTTGCAGGGAATAAAGGCCGAACATCGACAGTGCCAGTAGAATAAACAGTACTGATAAACCAATCAGCACATACGGATGTTGCAGTGCGGCCTGAAATTGTAAACCCGCAGCTGCGACAATCAATCCAAGTAAGGTGTAGGTGATTGCCATTCCCTGAACATAGCTTAGTGTCAACCAGAAGATCTGTTTCAGGTTTTTAGGGTGTTGGCTACCAAGAATAATGCCGGAAATCAATGGATACATTGGCAGTACACAAGGTGTAAACGCGATACCAATGCCAATCAAAAGCGCCCAAAGTGGTGAAAAAGGTAAATTTTTCTGGTCATTTGATGCGCTTTCTGGCGCTTTCTGAACAAGTTCGGTGGGTATTGCGTTAGCTCTTTTTGATGGGATAACCGTACTTAATGGAACAAGGCGGGTTTCCGGTGGGTAGCAGTATCCTGCCGCGGCACAGCCCTGATAAGTGACGACGATATTGGATTTATTATTCGCCTCTGTAATAGGAACATTGACCGTGAGTTGTTGGAAATAGACTTCAGTTTCACCGAAAAATTCATCCTGATGAGCCGTACCTTGTGGCAACGTAATTTTACCTAGTGTGGCCTGCTGTGGCTCAATACGAAGTTGTTTGCGGTAGAGGTAATAACCCGGTTTGATCTGCCAATTTAGTGTCAGTTTGTTGCCTTTTTGCTGAAAATCAAACATGAATGCCTGATCTGCCGGCAAATACAGGTTTTGCCCCGGTTGTTCAAACAGCGCATTCGCTGCCAGTGGGGTAAACATCGTACTGCAAAGCAGTAAAAACAATATCAGAGTACGTTTAATCATAAGGTTAATGATCGCTAATAGAATAGAAATATTCAGCACTATAACCGAAGGCTGTCAGACCAGAAAGTGTTCTGGTTAAGATTAAGACAATAATCAAGGGCTTTCAGAGAAGAGTTCAGGGGCGGTATACGCCCCTGAATTAGGTTGTTATTGACGGGATTAGAGGATCATACCGCCGAACAGGAAGCCGAAGGCGACAGCCAGAGCAACCCCGATGGTGCCGGGAATAAAGAACGGGTGGTTGAAGACGAAACGGCCGATACGGGTAGTTCCGGTGTCATCCATCTGAACTGCAGCAACCAGGGTTGGATAGGTAGGCAGAATAAACAACCCGGAAACCGCGGAGAAAGAAGCGATTGCCGTCAGTGGTGTGACGTTCAGAACCAGAGCCATCGGCATCAGTGCTTTTGCGGTTGCAGCCTGTGAATAGAGCAGGGCGGAACAGAAGAAGAAAATAACCGCCAGCAACCAGGGTTGAGATTGGATTAAGCCGCCGGCAGTGCCTTTGATCCAATCAATATTCGCCTGTACAAAAGTGTCACCTAGCCATGCAACACCCAGAATACAGATACATGCGCTCATTCCTGCTTTAAAGGTACTGGAATTCAGGATGGCGTCAGTATCAACTGAGCAGGACATCGTAGTGATAGTTGCGACACTCAGCATAATGATCAGAATAGCGTGAGTAGTGTTCATCAGTGGCTCTTCAACCAGACCGATACTTGGGCTATTGACGATAGCGTAAATAACAACACTGATAACGCCAGCTAAGAACAACAGGACAGAAGCCTTAGCCCTTGGTTTAACTTCAATCTGTTTGCTGCCACGCAGAGTCACCAGGTTGTCTGCCAGACGTTTCAGATAAACAGGATCATCAGACAGTTTGGAATTAAACATCCAGGAGACGATGAAGGACATCAGAACGATAGCCGCGAAAGTCGATGGTAATAGGACCATCAGCAGATGAATATAGCTGACACCGTGGCCTTCCATCAGAGAAGACATATAAACGACCGCAGCGGAGATTGGCGAGGCGGTGATACCAATCTGGGCTGCGACAACCGCAGTGGAAAGTGGACGGCATGGTTTAATGCCTTGTTCTTTTGCAACTTCAGCAATTACCGGCAGTGCTGACAGAGAGATGTTACCTGTACCTGCAAACAGTGTCAGGAAATAGGTAACGATAGGTGCGAGGATTGTGATGTATTTTGGGTTCTTACGCAGTAATTTTTCAGTTTGTTGAACCAAATAGTCCAGACCACCGGCAACTTGCATGGCAGAGATTGCCGCGATAACCGCCATAATGATGGAAATAACATCGAATGGAATATGCCCCGGTTTAACACCAATTGCTGACAGCACCAGAACGCCAAGACCACCGGCAAATCCAATGCCGATCCCCCCCAATCTTGCACCCAGGAAGATGGCCAGCAGAACGATAACCAATTCTACGGCTAACATAATATTTACTCCTTGAAATAATTAAAAATTTGAAAATTTTAGGTTAATACTTTGTGCATGTAGGGAAGTAAAAAGGCACGCTATCCGGTTGGAGTTGCGTGCCTTAATCGCTAAGAGCTATTTTTTATTATATTCAACAACTTAATCTTCAAAACGTTTTGCCTTATAAGCCGGGCGTTTTAGGTTTTCTACACAGAAGATATCATCCAGCTCGGTTTCGGTCAGTAAGCCACGTTCCAGCACAACTTCACGAACACTCTTACCAGTTTCAGCGCAGATCTTACCGACAATATCACCATTGTGGTGACCAATGAATGGGTTCAGATAAGTGACGATACCGATCGAGTTGAATACGAAACTTTCGCAAACTTCTTTGTTCGCCGTGATGCCGTTAATGCATTTTTCTACCAGGTTGCAACAAGCGTTGTTTAACAGGGAGATAGATTCAAACATGGCCTGACCAATAGCAGGTTCCATTACGTTTAATTGTAACTGACCCGCTTCGGATGCCATAGTAACACAAATATCGTTGCCGATAACCTTGAAGCAAACCTGATTCACAACTTCTGGAATAACAGGGTTAACTTTTGCCGGCATGATAGAAGAACCTGCCTGCAATTCGGGCAGGTTAATTTCGTTCAGACCGGCACGAGGACCGGAAGAGAGCAAACGCAAATCATTACAGATTTTAGACAGTTTAACAGCCAGACGTTTCAGCGCGCCGTGAACCATAACATAAGCGCCGCAGTCGGAGGTTGCTTCAATCAGGTCCTCGGCGGGTATGCAAGGTAAACCAGTGACTTCGGCCAGTTTTTCAACAGCCAATCTTTGATAACCTGGTGCGGTGTTCAGACCGGTGCCGATAGCAGTAGCACCAAGGTTAACTTCCAACAACAGTTGAGAAGTCCGATTCAGGTTTTTAACTTCTTCTTTCAGCAGGATTGAGAATGCGTTGAATTCCTGTCCCAGCGTCATAGGAACTGCGTCCTGTAACTGGGTGCGACCCATTTTCAGAATGTCATCAAATTCTTTGGCTTTTTTATCGAAGCCGGCGATCAATAGTTCAAGAGACTCGATCAGTTTCGTGATGGCATTATAAACTGCGATACGGAAACCGGTTGGGTAGGCGTCGTTGGTTGACTGGCTTTTATTCAGATGGTCATTAGGGTTCAGGTGCTCATATTCACCTTTTTTATGGCCTAACAATTCCAAACCGATGTTTGCCAGAACCTCGTTGGTATTCATGTTGAGTGAAGTACCGGCACCGCCTTGAAATACGTCAACTGGGAACTGGTCCATACATTTGCCAGTATTGAGCACTTCGTCGCAGGCTTTGATAATGATATCCGCAATTTTTTTAGGAATGGTTTGCAATTCCTTGTTAGCTAAGGCGGCGGCTTTTTTTACCATCACCATGCCACGGATAAATTCGGGTACATCATTAATGGTGTTGTTACTGATGTAGAAGTTTTCAATCGCACGTAAGGTGTGAATACCGTAATAGGCTTCAGCGGGGACTTCTCGTTTACCTAACAGGTCTTCTTCGATACGAATGTTGTTTGACATGAGAACCTTCTTATTAGATTACGTTTTTACTGTCTAATTATGCGCTTTTAAATAATTATGTTGCCAACAGCAATAGTTATGATAAACCCTTCATCACCAGATTGCTGGCGTGATCATATGCTGGTTAGCAATAAATGCATTGAAGCTGGATCACTTTATAGTGGTATTTGTTTAACGTGATTTGATATATGTGATATTCATCACAATTATGGGCCTGATCAGTAAGATTTTCAAAAGATTGAAAACGATGGCTGTGACCCCAATCAAATCTCTAATAAACTGAGAAAATGTTAATTTGGTTGTTCCTTGGATTCTGTTGATATGATTTATTCAGGACATAACCTTTTCATCCCAATCAATTGAAGGAGCACCAAGTGCGTTGGTTGCCATTGATCCTGATATTTTTGCTTGTCTACATTGAGTCAACCTTATTTGTACGTGTTGCCTCTGAATTAGGTGTGTTGTTAACTCTGCTACTGGTGCTGTTTACTTCTTGTGTTGGTATTTCTCTGGTACGTAATCAGGGAATAAAGAATTTTATCCAGATTCAGCAAAAGCTGGTTGCCGGGGAGAGTCCGGCGGCAGAAATGGTAAAAAGCGTCTCTCTTTTGCTGGCGGGTTTCCTATTACTATGCCCTGGCTTTTTTACTGATTTCCTGGGCTTGCTGCTGTTACTGCCGCCGGTTCAAAAAACATTAATGATGAAACTGATGCCACATATCAATTTCTATCGTCCTCATAATAGCGGTGGGTTCAGACGGGATAATAATACCTTTGAAGGGGAATACGAGCGCAAGCAAGATGATCCCTCCCGTAAATTGAACGATGCCAAACCTGATGATGACGAGCATAAGCCCTCTCGTTGACAAGAGGTTATCTTCTGAATGTTTTGTTAAATCATCGGTTTTTTTCTGTAGGTAAGAAAAAAGTAAAATATTTTTTTGCCTGCCCTTGAAGTATCATAAATAAGTCCCCATTTAATTTATTATGATACTGGTTTGATGAAAGCATACTGGTATCAATCCTCTTACCTGATATGGACTTTCTTATAGGAGAGCTATCAATGAATATTCGTCCATTGCATGATCGTGTAATCGTCAAGCGCAAAGAAGTTGAATCAAAATCTGCTGGCGGTATTGTGCTGACTGGCACTGCTGCGGGTAAATCTACTCGTGGTGAAGTTTTGGCTGTGGGCAATGGCCGCATCCTTGAAAGCGGTGATGTAAAAGCACTGTGTGTGAAAGTTGGAGATATTGTTATTTTTAACGATGGTTACGGTGTTAAGTCAGAGAAGATCGACAACGAAGAAGTGTTGATCATGTCTGAAAGCGACATTCTGGCAATTGTTGAAGCGTAATTGTTGCGCTTAGATCTTCTTAACTGAACGAATTTAAAGGAAAGAAACAATGGCAGCTAAAGACGTAAAATTTGGTAGCGACGCTCGCGTTAAGATGTTACGTGGTGTGAATATCCTTGCTGATGCAGTAAAAGTAACCCTGGGCCCTAAAGGCCGTAACGTTGTTTTGGATAAATCTTTTGGTGCGCCTTCAATCACTAAAGACGGTGTTTCTGTTGCCCGTGAAATTGAACTGGAAGACAAGTTCGAAAACATGGGGGCTCAGATGGTGAAAGAAGTTGCCTCTAAAGCGAATGATGCTGCGGGTGACGGTACAACCACTGCAACTGTATTGGCTCAATCTATTGTTACTGAAGGTCTGAAAGCCGTAGCCGCTGGCATGAACCCAATGGATTTGAAACGCGGTATTGATAAAGCAGTGATTGCCGCAGTTGCAGAACTGAAAAAGCTGTCCGAACCCTGCTCAGATTCCATCTCTATTGCTCAGGTAGGTACTATCTCCGCTAATTCCGACGAAACTGTAGGTAAATTGATCGCAGAAGCGATGAAGAAAGTCGGTAAAGAAGGTGTAATCACTGTTGAAGAAGGTACAGGCCTGGAAGATGAACTGGATGTCGTTGAAGGTATGCAGTTCGACCGTGGCTACCTCTCTCCTTATTTCATCAACAAACCAGAAAACGGTTCTGTTGAGTTAGAAAACCCATATGTTCTTCTGGTAGATAAAAAAATCTCCAATATCCGTGAACTGTTACCAGTTCTGGAAGGCGTAGCTAAGGCAAGTAAGCCTTTGCTGATTGTTGCTGAAGATGTTGAAGGCGAAGCATTGGCAACTCTGGTTGTTAACACTATGCGTGGCATCGTAAAAGTTGCTGCGGTTAAAGCGCCTGGCTTCGGTGACCGCCGTAAAGCTATGTTGCAGGATATCGCTGTTCTGACTAGCGGTATCGTTATCTCTGAGGAGATCGGTCTGGAACTGGAAAAAGCCACTCTGGAAGATCTGGGTCAGGCAAAACGTATCGTTATCAACAAAGATACCACAACTATCATTGATGGTGTTGGCGAAAAAGTTGCAATTGATGGCCGTGTTTCTCAGATTCGTCAGCAGATCGGAGAATCCACTTCTGATTACGACCGCGAAAAACTGCAAGAGCGTTTGGCTAAACTGGCTGGCGGTGTTGCAGTTATCAAAGTGGGCGCTGCAACGGAAGTTGAGATGAAAGAAAAACGTGCCCGTGTTGACGATGCTCTGCATGCAACCCGTGCAGCAGTGGAAGAAGGCGTAGTAGCTGGTGGTGGTGTTGCACTGGTTCGCGTTGCTGCTGCTATTGCTGGCCTGAAAGGCGACAATGAAGATCAAAACGTAGGTATCCGTGTTGCGATGCGCGCAATGGAAGCACCTTTGCGTCAGATCGTTGACAACGCAGGTGAAGAACCATCTGTTATCGCAAACAACGTGAAAGCAGGTGAAGGTAACTATGGTTATAATGCGACTACTGAACAGTATGGCAATATGATTGAAATGGGTATTCTGGACCCAACCAAAGTAACCCGTTCTGCACTGCAATTCGCAGCATCTATCGCTGGTCTGATGATCACTACTGAATGTATGGTGACTGACTTGCCTAAAGATGATAAAGCTGATTTAGGTGCAGCAGGCGGTATGGGTGGCATGGGCGGTATGGGCGGCATGATGTAATGTGACGAAAGTCGCACTGCTTTGATGTAGCTATACGTCTTGTGTGAGCAGGTTAATCCTGCTCACACGTCTTTTTATAGAAAACATGCCGCAACAAGCTGAATAGTTGTGTGATTCAAACTCAAAATAAGTCACTGGCTGTGACAATAGCGATTTTCCCCACCACGAAGTTGCAATCCACGATTTCGGTAAATTCTTGTGATCCGTCCCGTGTCAGATATATTGATACTTTTTTCTGGATCAGATGCTAAATTCAGATAGTAGTCGCTTTTCTCACTATGCCTCGTACAAATAATCCACCGATTCCCGCAGAGAATTTTCTCTTTTCTCAAAGCTAACTCCTATAGGAGGAAACTTAACAGGTCGATTTCCGGTGGTGAACCCCAAAATTAGACGTCTTTTGGAAAGAGTAAACACTGAAGTTGCCGAGCTGTCGTAGTAAAAATATATCTTTAACTTTAGAAAAAACGAGCTTATTAGACTAGAATTCATTTATTCATAGGATTTTGGAAAAAAATTCAAATATCTATGCACAAATTCAATAGATCTACAGAAATGGCTGTATTCGTTCAGGTAATTGAGTCGGAAAGCCTCTCTGCTGCTGCTCGCAAGCTCGGCATGACGCCATCAGCAGTCAGTAAGCTTATCAATCGACTAGAGATACGACTCGGTGTACGGTTGCTCAATAGAACAACACGTAAGCTTCAGTTAACACCTGAGGGTTCTGTTTTCTATGAGCGCAGTATTAGGATTTTGGAGGACATCGTAGTCGCTGAACAAGAAGCAAATCAGGGGGCGGTGCCTCGTGGACGAATACGCGTGCATTGCCATGTTGCGTTTGGAAAACACTGCTTGATGCCTTTGTTGCCGGATTTTCTGCAACGCTACCCGGAGATCACACTCGATATCTCATTGTGCGACTTGGTAGTGGATTTACTTGATGATCGCAGTGATGTGGCGATTCGCGTTGGTCCTCTGGACGACTCGCGTCTTATGGTGCGGTGGTTGGGTTCAAGCCGAATGGTTGTGGTAGGGGCTCCTTCATATCTTGAAAGGATGGGGATACCTTCTATGCCTGGAGACCTTGGTCGCTACAATCGGCTCGGTTTTGGCTTTACTCGTCATGTGAAAGCTTGGCCTTTCATCGATTCAGAAGAGCGGGTGCAACAACTGCCTTCAGGAAATTTGTTGCTGGGTGATGGAGAAACCATGCGTAAAGCTGCGATAGCCGGCCTTGGTTTAGCACGTCTGGCACGTTTCCATGTGAATGCCGATATTCAGGCTGGTTTGCTGCTACCTGTACTTGAAAATTATAATCCTGGTGATGAGGAAAAAATATATGCAGTTTTTGTTGGCTCAGGCCGCCAATTCCCATCACGAGTTCGAGTATTTCTGGACTATCTGACAGAGAATATCCACATTGGTGATGGGGAGTGATAATTGCTAAATATGACATCATGAAAATGCTTGGTTGAGTGTTATTATGGTGTCAATGGATACTATTTTCAATATTTCTACTGAAGGGGACAGCTCTTCTTTAGCTCATGTTTCTTGTTTGCGAGCGGCTGTTAATGATCACTTTTTCACTCGCTGTCGATAGTCCCTTTATAATAGTGTATCTAATATTTTCTATTGATTCAGTGATGTATCATCCCCGATATGTCAGTTGTTAGTGTGACAATTTAAAAATATAAAGTCTTCAGATAATTAATATAAAAAATACCATTATATTTAATCTCTTAGAGTAGTAATTAAAAAATTCGTAATTATTTAAATATAATAAAATCCATGTGAAATTTAGATGAATATAATATCTAAATTTTTTAATAGGTGAATTTCCATAAGAGGTAATATCATATATTTTCTCTATAGAAAAATGAAATAGAGTTAATTAAATTGGCACGATTTATGGTTTTTTTAACATTTTTATTAAGTTTTTGTGCTTACACTATTAATGGAACGTAACGGGTATCACTTATTTTCTCTATTTTTCGCTGAATTCATACTGGTGCAGAAAGTTTCTGGCTTAAATACTTCACCTTAAGGAGGGATTTTATAAATTATTTGTTTTGCGATATTGGTGTACAACAAGGTATATTGATGATTAGTTGTGAAATTTCCAACGATAAATGGGGAAAGACATGCGAATTAAAGTTTTGCTCAGTGCTTCAGCATTGTTACTATTAGCAGGGTGTACAGCCACAAATCAATTAACTTCCGGCGGTTCACAGGTTCGTTTTGTTGATACTAAGCCAGGCAGTGAGTGCCAGTTATTAGGTGAAGTGGCAGGTACTCAAAGTAACTGGATGACTGGCGTAAGTAATGAGAGTAGCTCAATGCGTGGTGCGGCTAATGATTTACGCAATAAAGCCGCAGCTATGGGCGGAAATGTGATCTATGGTGTAACCAGTCCAAGTGAAAGTTTGTTATCGAGCTTTGTTCCACTGGACAGTAAAATGATTGGTCAAGTCTATAAATGTCAGTAATTGTATTCTAGGTTTGAATGACATGCCCGGCTGAAAAGCATCCGGGCATGGATTTTCTGTTAATTTTGCCTGAGTCCCAAATCTAATGGCGTTTTACTCGGTTCTCCGCCGATCTCCCTTGCCAGACGTGGCACCAGATAACCTGAAACTTTTGTCAGTAATTCCCGGATAAGCCCTCTGGCTTCCTCATCACTGACCATAAAATGAGCGGCTCCTTGTACCTTATCCAGTACATGAATGTAATAGGGCAGAATACCCGCATCAAACAGAGCGTTGCTCAGATCAGCCAAAATAGCCGAGTGATTATTGACACCGCGTAATAGCACACTTTGGTTTAGTAACGTGACGCCTGTTTGTTTTAGCATCATCATACTATTCCGTAAGGGTGGGTCGATCTCATTGGCATGATTGATATGCGTCACCATGATCACTTGTAATCTCGATTGTGACAGCCGATCGCAAAGCGTTGTTGTGATCCGGGCAGGGATAACCACAGGCAGACGGGTGTGAATGCGTAGTCGTCTGATATGGGAAATTTTCTCCAGGTTGCTGATCAACCAGTCCAATTCATGATCTTTTGCCATTAACGGATCGCCGCCAGAGAAGATAATCTCATCAAGTTCAGGATGCTGTTGAATATAATTTAACGCTTGCTGCCAGTTGCGCTTATTACCTTTGTTATCCTCGTATGGGAAATGACGGCGGAAACAGTAACGACAGTTAACCGCGCATCCTCCTTTAACCAGCAGTAGTGCGCGGTTACGGTATTTATGCAATAAACCGGGAACGGCACTTCGCTGTTCATCCAGAGGATCGGTGGAAAAACCAGCTGTAAGCGTAAATTCCTCTGGTGTCGTTATGACCTGAAGTAGCAATGGATCATTAGGATCGTTTGCTTGCATACGGGCAGCAAAGGCTCTGGGTACTCGCAGTGGAAACAGGCGACGAGCGCCACTCCCTTTGGTTAATCCCGGGTGTTCATGTAACGACAGCAATTGTAATAGTTCGTCAGGATCGGTAATAACGTCTGTAAGTTGTTTCAACCAGTCTTCTCTGATGAGGATCTTTGGGGTTATAATATGCGCCATTTTTTGGCTAAGCCATTTTGTTTAAATTAGAGGGTCTCATGGCTACTTATAGTACCAACGAATTCCGTTCAGGTCTTAAAATCATGTTAGATGGCGAGCCATGCTCTGTTATTGAGAGTGAATTTGTTAAGCCGGGCAAAGGCCAGGCATTTGCCCGTACTCGTATTCGTAAGCTGATTTCAGGCAAACTATTGGAAAAAACGTTCAAGTCTACTGATTCTGTAGATGCTGCAGACGTAATGGATATGAACCTGACTTACCTGTATAACGATGGTGAGTTTTGGCACTTTATGAACAACGAAACCTTCGAGCAGTTAGCTGCTGATGAAAAAGCCGTTGGAGAGAATGCGAAATGGTTGGTTGAGCAGGCTGAGTGTATCCTGACTTTGTGGAATGGTCAGCCTATCTCTGTAACGCCACCAAACTTTGTTGAACTGGAAATCATTGAGACTGATCCAGGTCTGAAAGGTGACACCGCGGGTACAGGTGGTAAACCAGCAACTCTGAGCACTGGTGCTGTGGTAAAAGTGCCTCTGTTTGTACAAATCGGTGAAGTGATTAAAGTGGATACTCGTTCTGGCGAATATGTTTCCCGTGTAAAATAACCGCTGGTTGTATTCGGTAAAAACCGCTGTTTTGGCAACAGACTGCGGTTTTTCTTTAATTGATGTGGAAGGCAATAAGCTATTTTGTTTTCAGATCGCCGTAATATTATTCTATTGATACCACAATTTTACACGATTATAATCCGCCTTCATTTCTAATAAGTTATTCGGGACGACCTGGATATACTTTGGTCTTTCGGGGACGACCCCACAACTCTATGGGTGTTGATATGTCCTGGTTTATTCTTATTATCGCTGGTTTATTTGAAGTCATCTGGGCGGTTGGCCTGAAATACACTCACGGTTTTACCCGTTTGACACCAAGCCTTATTACTGCTGGTGCTATGGCTATCAGTGTAGGGATGCTCGCTTATGCAATGAAAGGCTTACCAGTAGGAACAGCCTATGCTGTTTGGACAGGAGTAGGCGCAGTGGGTACCGCCATTTTTGGTATTATGGTGTTGGGTGAGTCAGCAAGCCTTGCTAGAGTATTGAGCCTCGCCCTGATTGTTGCTGGTATTATCGGTCTGAAACTGTCAAGTTAATTTTAAACCGCACTCCAAAGGTCAAATATAGCGTCTTACCGGTTGGCAGTGCGGTTAATGAGATGGTCACTCCTCCTGTGAGCGGTACACTGGCCTTATAACCTTAAGCTCGTTACTGCTTGATTACAGGGTGAAAACAGCGATGATAGCGACAACACTCAGGATCGCTGCTAGGCCGTAGAAAACCCATTTACCTGCCGGGACATGAATTTTCAAGTCATGCATACCGTGATGAATACGGTGTAAACCGCACCATAGCGGCAGAGTAATCATTAGTAATAAGAAAGCACGACCAATCAAGCTCTGACAGAAAATCAGAATCCGTTCATAGCTTAACGCTTCCGGTGCGACTCCCAGTGGTAAAAGGATGGCTACCAGTAAGATAATGGCTGGAGCCACAATTGCGCCCCACATACCCCCGGCACCAAATAATCCCCAGAAAATCGGTTCATCGGAACGTTTAGGTATTTGATTCATCAGATCCTCCTTATTGGGGTTAAAGTAAGGCTATGCCTAAGATAATGGCGGTGACAATAATGGTGACGGTCCATAACAGCTTGATCACGGGTTCAGGCCCCATTTTTTCACCTTTTATCACTATGTTTGCTGCCTTTGGTGCCAGTTCAAACCACGTTTTGGTGTGTAGCAGAGCGCCCAGTAAAGTGACGATGTTAATCAGCAGAATAACTGGGTTTTGCAAAAACGTGACAAATCCATCCCAGCTTTGTGTACCACCTTTTAGAGCGAATACACCGTATATCAGCAAGATACTGAACCACACAGTGGTAACCGCAGTACTTTCACGCAGAATATAGAAGCGATAAAAGCCCAGTTTCTGCCACCAGTTGGGAGCCATGCTGCGAACATAAGGTTTACGTTTGGTCGTCATTGCGCTATTTCTCCCCTTATTGTGGTTTCAGCATGGCGATCATGAAGTCTTTTGCACTTTCGATCTTGCCTTGTTGAATAGCGGCAGCCGGATCGACATGTTTTGGGCAGACTTCAGAACAATAGCCGACGAAAGTACAGCTCCATACCCCATTCTGGCTGTTAAGTTGTGGCATACGTTCCTTCTTACCGTGGTCACGGTTGTCGAGATTGTAACGGTGAGCCAGAGTAATTGCTGCTGGTCCGATAAACTCGGGGTTTAAACCGAACTGAGGGCAAGCGGCATAGCAAAGGCCGCAGTTGATACAACCAGAAAACTGATGATATTTTGCCATCTGTGCCGGGGTTTGAATGTTCGGACCTTCAGAAGGTTTACGACCATTCCCGATAATGTATGGTTTGATAGCTTCTAGGCTTTCAATAAAGTGGGTCATATCTACTACCAGGTCACGCTCAATAGGAAAGTTAGCCAGTGCTTCAACTTTCATACCTTGTGAATAGTCACGCAGGAAGGTTTTACAGGCCAGTTTCGGCACACGGTTAACCATCATGCCACAAGAGCCACAGATAGCCATCCGGCAGGACCAGCGGTAAGAGAGGTCGGGGGCCAGATTGTCTTTAATGTAACCTAATGCATCAAGCAACGAGGTCTGTTCATCATAAGGAACCTCATAGGTTGTAGAATGGGGTTCAGCATCATTTTCCGGGTTGTAACGCATGACCTCCATTCTCAGCATTTTCATATCAGCCATTCGCCTGCTCCTTTTTTTCTTGTGCCGCCGCTTCACCGCCGTATACGCGTTTCGCTGGAGTGGACTTGGTGATTTTTACGTCACTGTATTCCAGACGAGGTGCACCTTCAGAGTTATAGAAAGCCAGCGTATGTTTAAGGAAATTTTCATCATCGCGTTCGGTACAACCTTTATCCAGACGTTGATGTGCCCCCCGGGACTCTTTACGGTTTATCGCAGAGTGAATCATACATTCGGCTACATCCAGACCAAAGCCAAGCTCAATGGTGTACAGCAGGTCAGTGTTGAAAACACTGGTGTTATCAGTGATCTTCACGTGTTTGAAGCGATCTTTCAGCTCAGCAATCTTATCAACCGTTTTCTGCATGAATTCAGGGGTACGGTAGATACCGCAACCTTCCTCCATAGAGGTACCCATTTCATCACGGATCTTCGACCAACTTTCCGTTCCTTCTTGTTTCAGTAAGTTGTTCAAACGTGCTGCTATATCACTTGCTTGGGCATCCAGTGCGCGGTTCTTGACAGGTTTGACTTGTTGAGCGTACTTAACTGCTTCTTCACCAGCCATACGGCCAAAGACCACCAGTTCAGCCAGAGAATTGGAACCAAGACGGTTTGCACCATGCAGACCAACAGAAGAACATTCACCGACAGCGAACAGACCTCTAATGCGGGTTTCACATTTCTGGTCAGTTTCAATACCGCCCATAGTGTAGTGTGCGGTAGGCCGGACCGGAATTGGCTCTTTAACCGGATCAACGCCAACATAGGCTTTTGCCAGTTCGCAGATAAAGGGCAGACGCTCAAGTAATTTATTCTCACCCAGATGGCGCAGATCCAGATAAACCACATCGCCACGCTGAGTGGAAATAGTACGACCGGCACGCCATTCATGCCAAAAAGCCTGAGAAACTTTGTCTCGGGGACCCAGTTCCATATATTTGTTTTCAGGTTTGCCCAGTGGGGTTTCAGGGCCGAGGCCATAATCTTGTAAATAGCGGTAACCATCCTTGTTGACCAGAATCCCACCTTCACCACGACAACCTTCGGTCATCAGGATACCGGAACCTGGCAGGCCGGTTGGATGATACTGAACAAATTCCATATCACGCAGTGGGACGCCATGACGGAATGCCATGCCCATACCATCACCTGTTACGATACCGCCGTTCGTGTTGTAACGGTATACACGGCCTGCACCACCGGTCGCCATAATAACGGCATTAGCCCGGATCTGAATTTTGGTGCCTTCCATCATATTCAGTGCAACCAAGCCACGTGCCTGACCTTCATCTACCAAAATGTCGAGGACAAAATGTTCATCAAAACGTTGGATTTGGGGGTATTTCAGAGAGGTCTGGAATAGGGTATGCAGCATATGGAAGCCGGTTTTATCCGCAGCGAACCAAGTGCGTTCTATCTTCATACCACCGAAACGACGCACGTTGACGGAACCATCTTCTCTACGGCTCCACGGACAGCCCCATTGCTCCAGTTGGATCATTTCTGTCGGACAATGTTCGACAAAGTATTCAACAACATCTTGTTCACACAGCCAGTCACCACCGGATACAGTGTCATTGAAATGGAAATCGTAGGAGTCGTGAGCTTGAGTGACTGCTGCTGATCCGCCTTCTGCTGCCACAGTATGGCTACGCATTGGGTAGACTTTTGAGATCAAAGCAATCTTCATTTGAGGATTGGCCTCAGCTGCGGCAATTGCGGCACGTAGACCTGCCCCCCCGGCTCCGATAATAGCGAGATCGGTATTAAAGGTTTGCACTGTGCTTCTCCATTGTTTAAGTGAAATGAGTCAGTAAGTAAAAGAGTCGTAACTTTCCTGAATGTTGTTGTTATTGTTTCTCATATAGCAGGATTCTATAGGTAAAATCCGGTACTTTAACGATTAAGGATAGTTATTTGCTACTTTTTGTATAGTATTAAGTATAGCGAATTGCAAGTGAGGGGAATTTGATATGAAAGGGGGTTTTGTCAGATTTGTTCGCTAAAACATGATCTGGGACAGGAATTAGTTGTTTTTTTATTCTTTTTGTGGAGTGATTGTTTAGATATTTTAATTGATACTGCTGTCGGAAATTAGTGGCAGAACCACTGCAGCGGGGAAATGGTATTATATTGTGGCACTTGATTGGCTATTTATTACATAATAAAAAAGTCTAATTGTTTTTTAATTTAAACATGATAATAACCTATGGTTATTGAATAAATGTAAATGAGAATTAAATTATAATTGGTTATATTATCCAGAATAAAGATAAAATATGTTTCATTGTTTAGTGATAATAGTATATATTCAACAAGGGCATTTTTTCAGCCATAGAGAATAGAGATGGTATTTAAATAATATTCTATAAATAATTAATTTAAGAAATTAAATATATTTAAACAGGAGGATATGATGGCACTACCAGATCACACTATCGCATTGCAGGCAGATAATGGAAAATATCTGAGCCGGATTAATATAAGTGGTCTTAATTATATTAAGCCGGATAAGACCGATATAGACGTTTTTTGCCAATTTAAATTGATAACATTGTTCGAGTAAATAGTGATTTTGGTTAGCATTAGTTTTGTCGTGATTAAGTAAAATCGACCATAACTTTAGTATTTATACCCGTAATCATTGAAACTGCTTGATTTTCGCCCAAATGAGGTTCATGGTATCTGTCATGAAAATATTCATTACCGATGAACAAAAAGCCGAACTTGAACATCTCCATCACACCTGCCGTGATAAGTGAGAGTGTGATCGCATCAAAGCGGTCCTCCTGGCCTCTGAGGGCTGGAGTTCTGTCATGATCGCTCAGGCCCTGCGTCTTCATGAAACGACCGTTCATCGTCATATCAGCGATTACCTTAATCACCGTAAAATCAAGCCCGAAAATGGCGGCTCTCAGAGCCATCTCAGCGAAACACAGACTCAGGAACTTATCGCCTATCTGACCGCAAATCTTCTGCCCACCACACAGGCGGTTATCCGCCTTGTCAAAGAAGCGTGGGATATCCGTTACACCGTTCCCGGCATGAATAAATGGCTGCACCACCAGGGATTCAGTTATAAAAAGCCGACCGGCGTGCCACACAAGTTCAACGCGGAACAGCAGCGGGCCTTTATAGAAACCTACGGGAAACTCAAGCAGGAAGCCGGAGACCATGAGCCCATCCTGTTCATTGATGGCGTCCATCCCACGCAGGGGACGAAACTGGCTTATGGCTGGATGCGAAAAGGCCAGAAAACCGCGGTGAAAACCACGGGAAGCCGTACCCGTCTGAACCTGATGGGGGCCCTTAATCTGGCTGATATTAGTAAAACGGTAGTACGCGAGTATGACCGTATCGACAGTTATCACATCGCAGAGTTTTTCATTGCTCTGCGTGAAACCTATCCGGTCAGTCAGAAGGTTCATATTATCCTTGACGGAGCTGGTTACCACCGAAGCAGGCTGGTGAAAGACTGGGCTTATGTGATGAATATTGAGCTTCATTACCTGCCACCGTACAGCCCGAATCTGAACCCGATAGAAAGGCTGTGGAAGGTGATGAATGAACAAGTCAGGAATAACCATTATTTCGCCTCGACGACCTTGTTCAAGCAGGCAATACATCGCTTTTTTACGGAAATATTACCGGAACTGGCCGGGAACCTGTCGTGCCGTATTAATGACAACTTCCAGGTTATGAATACTGCATCTTCAAGTTAAGCGGGTATATTTGACGGTAATATTTCGGCAGATAGCTAATAATGATATATCCGGTTGTAGCAAGTTTACTGTAGTCTTGAGGTAGGACAAGCTAAGTTGTTCTGGGATGATCAGACGGTAATAGTTTGTCTGATATGTGTGATGCAGGTAGACTGCATGTTTTGTTTTATTTTGGAGTCATTTACATGAGCGAAACAGCAAACTGGCAGCCAAGTGCACCTATCGCCAACTTGTTGAAACGGGCGGCTATTTTAGCAGAAATACGGCGCTTTTTCGCAGAACGCGGGGTACTGGAAGTTGAAACGCCTGCGATGGGCAAGTCTACAGTGACTGATATTCAATTGTTTTCTTTTCAGACAGAGTTTGTTGGTCCAGGCGTCGCAGATGGCATGACTCTATATCTGATGACAAGTGCGGAATTTCACATGAAACGCCTGCTGGCAGCAGGAAGTGGCCCTATTTATCAGATCAGCCGCTGCTTCCGTAACGAAGAAGCGGGTCGTTATCATAATCCTGAATTTACCATGCTGGAATGGTATCGGCCTCACTATGATATGTATCGTTTGATAAATGAGGTTGACGACTTACTTCAGCAGATTTTGGACTGTGAAAGTGCAGAGTCACTCTCTTATCAGCAGGCTTTTCTGCGTTATCTGGATATTGACCCGTTGTCCGCAGAGAAAGAAAAATTGCGTGAAGTAGCCGCTAAACTGGATCTGAGCAATATTGCTGATACAGAGGAAGATCGGGATATTTTGTTGCAACTTTTGTTTGCCGTCGGTGTTGAACCGCATATTGGTACTGAAAGGCCAACTTTTATCTACCATTTTCCCGCTTCTCAGGCTTCTCTGGCAGAAATCAGTAAAGAAGATCATCGGGTTGCGGAGCGTTTTGAAGTCTATTTCAAAGGTGTTGAACTGGCAAATGGTTTCCGTGAACTCACTGATGGTGATGAACAACGTCAGCGTTTTGAACAGGATAACCGTAAACGTGCGGAACTGGGTTTACCTGTCCGGCCGATTGATGAAAACTTGATTGGCGCCCTGAAGCAGGGGATACCTGAATGTGCAGGTGTGGCACTTGGTATTGATCGTTTGGTGATGCTGGCTTTAGGCGCAGAAAGACTCAGTGATGTCATTGCTTTTTCGGTAAATAAGGCATAAAACAACAGGGCGTTGATTAAGACGCCCTGCTTGCATCTATCTCACTTATGTTGATGCTGTTTTTGTAGGAATTTCACACCCAAATCAGGAAAATCGGTAAATACGCCGTCTACACCCGCCTGGTTATAAAGAATATCGAAAAGCTGATCGCTGTTGGTGGCATATTTAGGCAGTGCATCAACCTGAATGGTGTATGGATGGACTTTCATATTGTTAGCGTGAGCATCTTTCACCATACTGGTTAACTTAATATTGGTTGGTGTGGAATCTTCCGACACAATCATATGGTAATCAGGGCTAATGCCATCGGCATACTGCGCCACTTTTTTCATTGCACCTGGTTTGAACATCCAATCGTAGCTGTAATTTACCCATTCGCCGTTTGGTTTTTGTTCATAGGTTTCATTCCAGTCGGTATAGGCGATAAGTTGAACCAGTTTCAGATCCATGCCCAGCTTAGGTTCAAGCTTGTTTTTAATGCGTTTGAGTTCGTTGACATCAAAACATTGCAGATAAACTTTATCGCTTTTCTTGGTGTAACCATATTCTTTCAATACCTTCAGCACTTGAGTGGAAATATCTTTGCCCTCTTGCTGATGGAACCACGGTGCTTTGATTTCAGGATAGATGCCGATATTTTTACCCGTTGATTTATTCAACCCTTGAACAAACTCAATTTCTTCCTGAAAAGTGTGGATCCGGAAATCAGATTTCCACATCGGGAAACGGTTGGCGTATCTTTGTACCTGCCGGTTATTTTTGATATCAAAACCTTCCGTGAATTTCAGTGATTTAATTTCAGGCAGGGTAAAATCAATAGCATAATAGCGTCCGTCCTGACGGGCTCGATCGGGAAACTTATTTGCAACGTCAGTCACACGATCAAGGTAATGATCATGTAATACCACCAGCTCGTTATCTTTAGTCATAACTAAGTCTTGTTCCAGATAATCGGAACCCTCGGCATAAGCCATAGCTTTAGCAGGAAGGGTGTGTTCAGGCAAGTATCCGCTTGTACCGCGATGAGCGATAATAATCTTATCTGCCGCTTGCGCTATGCCTGATAGAGATGATGCTAAAATCATGCCAGTGGCTATTGTTTTTATTGGAGTTTGCATATGTGTTTTTTCTCCGTTTTAGCAATGAGATAAAAATCAATTTTACTAAGCTGCTTGTCTTATTATGTTAAAAAGGCTTACTGGTAACCTCTTAGCTTAGTTTAAAAATTAAAAAAGCCACGGCATAAATATAAGTAATGTCGTGGCTTATTATATTATCAGTGATATATCACAGTTTAGTGACAATGATTAATCATACTGACGAGCTAATTCTTGTTTATGTTTGTTTTCTGTGATCATGACAATCAGTAATAGAATAACGGCCAGGATACTACCGCCAATCATCACTATAAAACCGCTGTCCCAGCCGAAGAATTCAACGGTGTAGCCGACGATAGCACTTGCCGCAACGGAGCCACCTAAGTAACCGAATAAGCCGGTGAAACCGGCGGCTGTACCGGCCGCTTTTTTCGGTGCCAGCTCAAGGGCGTGTAAGCCCGTCAGCATAACTGGGCCGTAGATAAGGAAGCCGATAATCAACATACAAGCCATGTCTACAGTTGGATTACCGGCTGGGTTCAGCCAGAATACGACAGTTGCGATGGTGACTAGTGTCATAAAGAATACGCCTGTTGCACCACGGTTACCTTTAAATACTTTGTCTGACATCCAGCCACACAGTAGTGTACCTGGGATACCAGCATATTCGTACAGGAAGTAAGCCCATGAAGATTTATCCAGTGCGAAATGCTTGGCCTCACGTAGATAGGTTGGTGACCAATCAAGAATACCGTAACGTAGCAGATAAACGAACACGTTAGCTATAGCGACCATCCACAATAGTTTGTTCGGTAATACATACTGCATGAAGATCTGCTTAGCTGTTAATTCTTCTTCATTTTTCTCTGTGTAATCAGATGGGTAGTCGTTTTTATACTCTTCAATTGATGGCAAGCCACAGGATTGTGGTGTGTCACGCATTAAAGCAAAAGCGATCAGTGCAACGAGAATTGCAGCGAAAGCTGGCATATAAAGTGCGGCTTTCCAGTCATTAAACCACGCCATGCCTAGCAGGAACAGCAGCGGAGGTAAACCACCACCGACATTATGCGCACAGTTCCAGATAGAGACGATCCCGCCACGTTCTTTCTGTGACCACCAATGCACCATAGTACGGCCGCAGGGAGGCCAACCCATACCCTGGAACCAACCACACATGAACAGCAGCACAAACATAACAGTGATACTGGAAGTCGCCCAGGGTACGAAGCCCATAAACAGCATGACAGCCGCCGCGAGAATCAGACCAGCAGGCAAAAAGACCCGCGGGTTAGAACGGTCGGATATGGAGCCCATGATGAATTTGGAGAAGCCATATGCGATAGAGATCCCTGATAGCGCGAGACCGAGCTCACCCTTGGAAAAACCTTGTTCAACCAGATAAGGCATTGCGAGTGCAAAGTTCTTTCTCACCAAATAGTAAGCGGCATAACCAAGGAAAATCCCCATAAAAATTTGCCAGCGTAGGCGGAGATAGAGTGGATCTATCTGTTTTGCTGGCAACCGGGGCTTATGAAGCGCCGGCTTGAAAATACTTAACATATTTTGCCTCCGATGGCTTTTTTGGTTATGTAAACAGCTCACCGGTTGACTAATGCCACCGGATGGAAAAGTGAGAGGTTTTATAAGTGATTATTTTCCATAACGAAAATTATGATAGTCGAAATAACCCAACCTATCTGTGAGACAAGACTCAGTTGTTAAAATCGTTTTGCCCTGGCGATAATTTTGAGTGATTTGTTAACTTTTTAAAACGTACTTTACCAATGAAATTGTGACTACTGTCACAATAACGAGCTTTACTTAATTATTGGTGAGCGTTTTTAGTTCGTTTTTATTCCTTATTAAACAAAAAACCAGTTTTTGCACATATTCTATTTAGGATAAGAGCATTATTAGTAATCGATTTTAACGATGATATACGGCTTTGACGATGTGGCTGTAATTTGACAGACTAATCAGTTATGCAATTGTATATCTGATATGCCAATGGAGGAACCATGACAACACGTTATGACCGTGACTTTTATGGCTGGACGCAGGAGCAGGCAAGTTTGCTTCGTTCCGGCAACTTGAGCCAATTGGACATGAAAAACCTTTCGGAGGAAATAGAAAGTATGGGAAATAGCCAAAGAAACGAGCTGGAATCTCGTCTTGAGGTGCTGTTTCTTCACCTTCTAAAATGGCAATTCCAATCCGAACGGCAAGGTCGAAGCTGGAAACTGACGATTGAAGAGCAGCGAAGGAAAATAGCTCGCCGCCTTAAAAAAAATCCTAGCTTAAAGTCAGAACTCAGCGAAATTTTCTCTGATGCTTATGGTGATGCTATTATTGCCGCAGAGAGGGAGACTAATATTAGACGCAGTGTATTCCCTGAAACTTGTCCTTGGACGTTTGAGCAAATAATGGATGAGAATTTTTGGCCTGAATAACGCCGACGAATTTGTCTATCTTGACGCACTGGCTTTGGTCAGTGCATTTTGTTGTAGTCCAAAAAACCGGTCAATTTATTTTCACCTCGCCACGAGCGGCATTAACGTAAACGATTTGCCCTTCACCGACTTCTGCCAATGCTTCACCCACTCCGACAATCATTGGGATTACCATTGCATTAGCCAGCATAGCACTGTGAGATAAAGCACTTCCTTCACCCAGCACAATGGCTTTGATAACCCGCTTATTCAGGCTGATGACAGTGGGGGCTATCAGTTCGTGAGCTAACAGAGAGCCGCCGGGTGTTCAGGAAGTTGCTGCTCAGCCCTACGAGCTGCTCTTGTAAAACAGTTTCGACATTATTTATCAGCTTTTTCATTCTGAACTCCGGTTGTCCGAACAAAAAATAAGAGCGGGAAGTTTCCCCGCTCTTTTCCGGTTTAATACAGCCAGTCGCGCCCCATCCGGTCAGCAGTAAGAATAGCGGCATACACTTTTTCCGGTGTCACTTCAAAAGGCATGTTGTGAATGGTTTCGCCTTCAGCACAACTGGCTTCCGCCACTGCCATCACTTTTTCTTTCAGTTTTTCACCGTCTTTCACGCCAAGTTGATCTAACGTAATCGGTAGCCCGATCTGCACGCAGAAATCAAGTAAAGTATCCAATTCTTCATTTGGGCTATTTTCCAGCACTAGCTGAACCAATACCCCGAAGGCGACTTTTTCACCGTGATACATATGGTGGCATTCTTCCAATACGGTAAGGCCGTTGTGTACGGAATGAGCGCCAGCGATACCCGTATTTTCAAAGCCCAGGCCACTCAAATAAGTAATGGCTTCGATAACATTTTCCACCGCGGGTGTACTGACTCCTACCTCAACAGCCAGTTTTGCTTTATAACCTTCTTCCAATAAAGTTTCGTAACAGAGATGGCAAAGAGCCATCGCTATGCGGGATATTCCACCACCTGTCGTTCTAGGCTTATGGCCGGCATGACAGACGCGTGCTTCGAAGTAAGTTGCCAGTGCGTCGCCAATTCCGGCAATCAGGAAGCGGGTTGGGGCTTTAGCAATAATACTGGTATCAATCAGTACAATATCTGGGTTGGTTGGGAAAAACAGATAATCCTCATATTCGCCGTCATCGGTATAAACAACAGAGAGAGCACTGGTTGGGGCGTTAGTAGAGGCGATAGTTGGTGCAATCAGAATAGGTAATTTGGATTCGTGAGCAACTGCTTTTGCAGTATCTTGTACTTTACCGCCACCGATACCAATAACAGCCTGGCATTCGTGCTTTTTAAGCATGTCAGACAGGCGCTGAATTTCATTACGGCTACATTCACCGCCAAACACTTCGAAATGGCTGGTAACATCAAATTCTTCCAGGCTGCTATGAACAGTATTTCCTACTAATTTCATAGCAGAGTTACCGATAATAACAAAAACATGGTCGGCGATGGTTTTTGTATATTTACCAATATGACACAGGGCATCAGGTCCCTGAATATATTTGGCTGGGGATTGAATAACTTTCAGCATAAAAATACTCCTTTTGTGGAAACTCAATGTCTGTTTGCCGTATAGATCTTCCTGACAAACAGGGAGCAGAATGTGACAGACCAGAAAATTGGCTTCGGATGAAAAAAGTACTTAATTACTTAACAGACTAACACCGTATGATAAAAAGTAATGGTTGATTATGGATAAATAAAGTTGTTATACCCGTTTTATCGCGGGAAATATGCATTTTTTTGATCTATGCCCGGTATCTGCCGGGCAGATGAAAATCAGCGAATCTGGATATGAGCATTGCCAGCCGGGTAAGCGAAAAAACACTTCAGAATCAGGTTCAGTGAAATGCCGTAAGCTGGCAGGAAAAAGAGCAAGCATATTAATAGCTTAAAACAGTAATCCACTAACCCAATCTCGACCCAGTTAGCGGCCATGAAGGCATCGGTACTGCGGTAGAAGGCGATAAAGAAGAAGACCAAAGTATCAAGCAGATTGCCAAAGAACATAGCGGCAGCGGGAGCGACCCACCAGTTACGTTTTTGTCGCAGGCGGTTAAAGACGTATACATCCAGTATTTGCCCAAGTGAATAGGCCATAAAGCTGGCACAAGCGATACGGGCAACAAATAGATTGAATTCAGACAGCGCGGTAAACTTTTGCCACGTTCCCTGGAAGAAGAGAGCTGAAATAATATAAGAGATCAGTAATGCAGGGATCATAACAGTAGTGATGATTTGCCTTGCCAGTGGTGCGCCATAGATACGAACAGTCAAATCTGTTGCAAGAAAGATAAATGGGAAAGTAAAAGCTCCCCAAGTGGTATGAAAACCAAAAATAGAGACAGGTAATTGCACCAGATAATTACTGGAAATAATAACCAGGATATGAAATAACGAAAGCCAAATCAAAGCAGTAGTTCGCTGTCGCGTAGTTGTGGTGAATAAAAGCATATTGTACCTTTTTGGATAATGGGGTGAGGGAACCCAATGAAATAGCTGCCGCGTTAGCCGACGGCGCTTCGTATGATACGTCTGTTGCCTGAAAAATCAAAATGTCTGCCTGTAAAGTTAATTTTTGATAGTTTTTTTATAATATAATCCACCGTCATAAATTGCCTGAAATTACAGAGATAGTTATGCCAGATGTTTTTGCCAATCCAGATAAGACTCTTGATACACAAGGACTTCGTTGTCCTGAACCTGTGATGATGGTACGGAAAACCGTACGTCATATGGAGGCAGGGCAGATGTTATTAATTCTTGCTGATGATCCGGCAACCACGCGTGATATTCCCGGTTTCTGCCGTTTTATGGAACACCAGCTTGTTGCGCAAGAAACGGAACAGACACCTTATCGCTATCTGGTGCGGAAAAAAGAGAGTCAACTCTGAACATGCCTATAGATGTAAAAAGAGATTCCTATTGTGTGAATTATTCACCATGCTTTTCGCGGGAAGCCCCTTCCTTCCAGGTAGGGAGGCAGAGCGAAGCGCTTGCAAGGGCGCTCAATGAGGGCGGCTCTGCTGCTCAATATATTGCTTAACAGCTTCAAGAGGAGCACCGCCCACACTGATTTTATGATTAATTTTTGTATATAATAACACATTATGATAATGCAGACCAAAACACTCTCTGTCCGGGTTAAGGACAAACATGTGAAGCTCCTGCGCCAGATGGCGTTTTAGGCCTGAAAGAAACCGCCATGCCAACAGAAGGGGAACCACTGGCAGCAGGCCGGTTCTACCGCGAGCTGAAATACACAACAGCACTGGTGAACACGCATGCGGCGATATTCGTAGGCAACGTGAGCAGCAGCCAGTTAGCCAAAACCAGAATGGCAAAGAGCGTGTTAGACGCGGGCTGGGCGATGCTCAAAACACAACTGAAATATAAAGCGATTGCGCGGTCAGTGGTGTTTGATGTTGTAAACGAAAGCTACTCCACCCAGACCTGTTCGTGCTGCGGAGCTATCTCCGACAGCAGTCCGAAAGGTAGAGCAGGTTTGCGAATAAGAGAATGGACATGTGTTGAGTGCGGAGCAACACACAACCGCGACAGAAATGCGGCAATGAACATTCTCGCGGCGGGGCATCGCCGTCTGGTTGCAGGAATCGCCTTCCTTTAGGAAGGGGAGGATGTCAAACAAAGTGTGGCGTTATAGACAACATCAAAACAAATACGTTCTTGCAGGGATAGGTTTTATTAGTACAGGATATGGGTCGGCTTTTGGAATAAGACCCACATCCTTATTGATATTACAGAAATCACTCACTGTATAGCTAAACAGATTGCATTATTTTGTTTTAATTCTCAGTAGCCTGACAGCGTTTGCAGTCACAAGGGCGGTAGCACCAGAATCCGCCAGTACTGCCATCCACAGGCCAGTAATACCCAACAGACTGGTGACAAGGAAAATCCCTTTTAACCCCAGCGCAATAGCAATGTTCTGGCGGATATTATTGTGAGTGGCGCGGGAAAGAGCGATTATTTCTGACAAACCGGTCAGACGGTTGTGAGTCAATGCTGCATCTGCGGTTTCCAGCGCAACATCAGTACCACTTCCCATTGCCACACCGATACTGGAAGCTTTCATTGCAGGTGCGTCATTAATGCCGTCACCGACCATCATTGTGCTGTGATCTTTATTCAGCTTCATAACCGCTTTGACTTTATCTTCCGGCATTAATCCAGCGCGGAAATCTATTCCTAACTGACTCGCAATTGCGGTCGCAGCACGCGGGTTATCACCTGTCAGCATCACTGATTTTATACCCTGATCTTTCAGTAAATGAATGGCATCTATCGCATCCTGACGCAATGTATCTTGCATAGCGATAAGGCCGGTAAATTGCCCATCATGCATCACGGTAACAACGGTTTTACCGTGATCTTCCAATTGAGCAATTTTCTGTTTCCAATGATCGGATAAAGTGCTCTCTGGCAGTTTTCCGGGCGCACTGACTAGAATGCGTTTGCCGTCTAATTGACCTTCAACACCAATACCTGCCAGCGCCTTACGATGATCAGCTTCAGTAACATGAATGTTTTTACTTTCCGTATGTTGCAGGATAGCTTTGGCCAGCGGGTGATGGGAGCCACTTTCTACTGCGGAGGCCAGTGCTAATAGCTGAGATTCGTTGATATTTTCTACTGGTTGCACATCAGTGACTTGTGGTTTACCGGCTGTCAGTGTACCTGTCTTATCAAAGGCGATGGTTGTGATTCGGCCCAGTTGTTCCAGTGCTGCACCACCTTTAATCAGTGCACCCCGGCGGGTTGCGGCTGCAAGTGCTGAGGTGATTGCGGCTGGTGTGGAAATCACCAGAGCACAAGGGCAACCAATCAGTAGTAAAGTAAGGCCTCGGTAAATCCAGGTTTCCCACGGTTGGCTGAATACAGTGGGTGGAACTATAATAACCAACGCAGAGAATAGCATAATCAGCGGCGTGTAAATTTGGCTGAAACGATCAATAAAGCGCTCAATCGGTGCGCGGCGTTCTTCTGCTTCTTCAATCAGTTGTAGGATGCGGTCAATGGCATTGTTACCCTGTTCGGACAGCACTTTCATCTGTACTGAACGATCTACAGACAGACAACCCGCCGGGACTTTTTCTCCCTGCATTCGTTCAACGGGAATGGATTCACCTGTCAGAGCACTTTCATCAAAGCTGGCGAATGAACTGAGTAATTCAGCATCAGTCGGTAAACGCCCACCTGGTGCAACCTCAATAATATCTCCGGGGCGTAGATCTGCGACCGGGACAGTTTTCTTCTCACCATTTCTTACCAGCAGCGCTTCTTCCGGGACCAATGCCATCAATGCACTTACTCCCCGACGTGCACGGCCGGCGGCGTAGGATTCCAGCATTTCACCAAGCATAAACAGCAGCAGAACCATTGCCGCTTCGGCGGTGGCATCAATAAATAGCGCACCGATTGCTGCAACGCTCATCAGTGTTTCAATAGCGAATGGTGTGCCTGACCGTATTAGCTGCCACGCTTTGCTGGCAATAGGCACCAATCCAATTACGGTGGTGATAATAAAAGCAATGCGGCCAAGTGGGGCATTGACACTGGAGATTCCCCAGCTTGTCAGCATCATCAGTGAAAGAATGATGATTGGTGCAAATTCTTTCCAGCGACTGCTTTTTGGCGCCTTCTGTTTTGAATCTGGGTTATGTAGATTAAATCCAGCCTGATTAACAGCTTGGATAACTGCCGAACGTATATCTGTATCGGCATCCACGACCAGTTTTTCAGTTGCAAATAGAACCTTGGCTTGCTTCACTTCTGGAATTTTACTGACTGCCGTTTCAATTTTGCGTGCACAGCTTGGGCAATCCATGCCATTAACAATCCAACTAAAACGCTGGTTTGCCAAAAGCTCAGGCGTTTGTGTCTCTTGTACATCATGGGAATGGTTGTGCTCATGTGAATAAGACTCATCATGTTCATGGTGATGTGAATGCTCACTAACGGTTTTTGCCTGATCTGTGCAGGCAGTAGAACCACAACAGCTTCCATGCTGGTGGTTATGTTGGTGAGTGTTATTTTTGTTTGAGTGCATGGGCTCCCCCCTTAGCAGAGTCAATTCAACGATAATGACTAAACTCTACACTTTGGAGCCCACTCCAGAGTCAAACAAATAATAGAGAAAATAAATTGGTAAATTGTGCGACTGAGTGTTGACTCTGATTTTCATCTGCAATCTGATTTTCATCTGCAATATTGGCTTCATGATGCAAAGTTCTTTTGTGAGTGTATTTTTACGTTGAAAAGGTAAATACAGTTATAGTTAATATCCTTGATAATATTTTTGTTGATTTATTTTTTATTATGTGAAATAAGTAAATTGTTGTGAATTTGTTAATGAAATTTATCAACATTCTTATTTCGGGAGGGGAAAAATGATCAGTATAGCTTCTAACTAATTGCGTCAATAATGATTATGTCTTATGCCGTGGAAGATTATTTCTACGGCATAGTACTGAACATGTAAATAGAGGGGTGTTTATGGTTAAGATTGCTAGATATATTCAAGCTGGAAGGTTTGAATCTGGTGGGGTTTTTGGCGTAGGTTCTAATCAAGTACTCATACCACAGAAGAAGCGATTTGAATCTTTAGTTAAAATCGCTTCTTTTTTAAAAAGAGAAACGGATAGTGATAACCTCTATGAATACATAAAGAATAACGTTAGTGGTGTAAGTGAGGATGATATAAATTTCTCCCTTTCTCTTTTTAGGGAGAAAAATTCACTGATGAGTTCTTCATATTTTAACTCTGATGATAGGTATAGTAGAAACGTACTCTATTATCATTACTTAGGTGCATAGAAGAATTGGAATTCACTCTCGTAAAATAAAAATAGAAACACAAGAAATACCTAAAAATGAAAGGTGTAATATATGTGGTCTTCAACCAAAATAATAATAACATATTCTGTTATTTTTAATTCTTTGAGGATGCTCATTGGCGCTACTTCATCGATTTATCTTTTAAGCAAAGGCGTATCTCTTGTCGATCTTGGTTTAATGAAGACCATGCAGGCCAGCGTTTTTTTTATATTGGATATACCAACGTCTTATCTTGCTGACAGGATCAGCCGGAAATATGCGATATCTCTTTCTGTCTTCTTTGGTGGAGCTTGGCTTGTTTTAACGGGGGTTTCATCCAATTTATATGGTTTTTATCTGGCCGAATTTTTTAACGCAATTTCTTTGACGATAATAGGTGGAACATATAATTCATACTTGATTGATGTATATAAATCAGAGGGTGGTAAAGACACTCATCGGATACTGGGAATTAACGGTAAATATCATTATATGTCTATGGCTATTGCCGCTATGATTGGTGCCGCAATAGGTGATGTAGGTTCACGATGGATATGGATTCTTGCTGGAACAGGTAGTTTTATATTGATGTTTTTTTCCTTTTTTCTTCCTGAATCAAAGGTTAAATTAGTCAATGGGAAAAAATCAGGGTTAATGAATGATATAAAGGAGATATATTCTCTTTTAATTAAAGGAAGTAAAGACTTCTTATTCGTATTTTTCGCTGTTGTTTCAAATATAGTGTATTTTCAAATATTACTCCAATATTGGCAACCTTATGCTTTTTATGGGTTTTCTGGTGGAGTTAAAGGTTCTTTGTCATATGGAATATTATTTGTTTTTATTCTTATGGCTCAATCTGTCGCAGGATGGATCATCAGTAAAATCAGTGACAATATAAAACTGATTTGGTTTGGCTTACTTTTGATGTTTGTTTCCACAGGAATATGCCTGTTAGGCGGGGAGAGTTATCCATACTTAATACCTGTAGCCTTAATTTTTATGTTTGGTAGTAATCAATATCTAACAATGGGGCTGAGAGCCATTTATCATGGCTATTTTGATGCCAGTTTGAGGTCAACATTTGACTCTTTATTATCGACATTTGCACGCTTAATCGTTTTGATACTTTTTCCAGTGGTTGCATATCTTACGGAAACTTTTGGATGGCAAATAATGTCATATTCACTCATTATTTTGTCTTCAATGGTTATTTATCTTTATGTGTTTAGCCTGAAATTATCGCTCAGATAAACACACTAAGGATCTCTTCCAACGCAGAATTAAGATAAGCGGGTGGCTATAAACGAATGGTGGCATCTATTATGCTTATTTTCGTTTTCTCCAGTTTGCTTGTGACTACAAGTGAGCATTTCCCGCTAATTGGTTTATTTTTTTAGCTGTTTTTTCTGCATTGACAGCAGTTCAAAAACACCAAAAAAGAAAATTTTGGTTTGCATCAGGCCAGAGAGTTTTTGGTCTTTGGGCTGACCCGTTTTCAGAAGCAGCATTTGAAATGCATGCATTACCACCATGAAAATCATGGCGACATCCATAAAATACTTCAACGGTTTGGGAAATGGGTGGATTAAGTTAAATACCAAAAATCCCCAAACACAGATCATTAACAGTTTGCCCAGTTGAATAAACATCAGAGTGTGCTCCAAGATAATAATTATGCGGGTAAGTAGCGGATATAGAGCCGGTATGCCGCTTGCCCGGCAATTTTTTCGCGATGAAGTTGCCAGTTAACAGGCACATCAGTCGCCGCTGATTCAGATTCAGACTCAACATAAATCCAGCTTTCATCTGCCAGCCAATTCCGTTCTTCCAACAATTTTATTGTTTCGGCAAGCATTCCTTTACGGAAAGGTGGATCAAGGAAAACGACATTATAGGGTGTTCCCGGTGGAGATAAATAGTTTAACGCACTGTCGTTAATGACTTCGGCATTTTGAGCGCCGAGCAGAGCCAGATTCGTGGAAAGTTGTTTTGCTACATTACGTTCATATTCGATAAGTGTAGCCTGTGCTGCATAACGGGAAAGTGCCTCTAATCCAAGCGCTCCGCTTCCTGCATAGCAATCCAGGCAACGTGCTTCCTGAATAACCGGAGCTAGCCAGTTAAACAGAGTTTCTCTGACGCGATCGGTGGTTGGACGTAACCCGGGGCTGTCCGGTACAGGTAATTTTCGGCCTCGCCATTTTCCACCAATAATGCGGATTTGTCCCATAGATTGCCGTTGTGGTTTTTTTGCCATAATTTACATAACTTAATAATTAGTCATCAGATAGTGCTGCATAACCGATGACATATTTTTGAAAATGCCAGATATAAGGAAATACGAGTTAGGACTTGCTGGCATTAATTTACCATGAAATCCATGATTGATATGTGTTGCGCTACTACGAAAATGTTAGACTGCGTCTAATTTCGTGATTATTCATTGTTATAACGCCATGATTTAACCTTGAGGAGTGCAGTGGCTAATGGCAAAAGAGAAAAAAAGAGGCTTTTTCTCCTGGTTCGGGCGTGGCCGTCAGGAAGAACAGCAAAAAGAAGAACAATTGGTGGCAGAACAGGTAGAGCAACAACATCTTGTTGAAGAGTCTGCAAGATTAGCCGCGGAACAGGCAGAACAAAAACGTCTTGTTGAAGAAGCGGCAAGATTGGCAGCTGAGCAAGCAGAACAGCAGCGTCTTGCTGAAGAGGCTGCAAGATTAGCCGCGGAACAGGCGGAACAAAAACGCCTTGTTGAAGAAGCGGCAAGATTGGCGGCAGAGCAAGCAGAACAACAGCGTCTTGCTGAAGAGGCTGCAAGATTAGCCGCGGAACAGGCGGAACAAAAACGCCTTGTTGAAGAAGCGGCAAGATTGGCGGCAGAGCAAGCAGAACAACAGCGTCTTGCTGAAGAGGCTGC
Organism: Photorhabdus thracensis; assembly: GCF_001010285.1. Classification (GTDB taxonomy): domain Bacteria; phylum Pseudomonadota; class Gammaproteobacteria; order Enterobacterales; family Enterobacteriaceae; genus Photorhabdus; species Photorhabdus temperata. The sequence goes on from NZ_CP011104.1 coordinate 2,962,361, forward strand.
AAGATTAGCCGCGGAACAGGCGGAACAACAACGTCTTGTTGAAGAAGCCGCAAGATTGGCAGCAGAGCAGGCAGAACAACAGCGTCTTGCTGAAGAGGCTGCAAGATTAGCCGCAGAACGGGCAGAACAACAGCGTCTTGTTGAAGAAGCCGCAAGATTAGCTGTACAACAGGTACAAACTGAACAATCAAAGCCAGCTGTATCAAAAGAGCAAGAGCGTCCTACTAAAGAGGGTTTTTTCACTCGCTTGAAACGCAGTCTGGTTAAAACTCGTCAGAATCTGGGTTCCGGCTTTCTCAGCCTGTTCAGTGGTAAAAAGATCGACGATGATCTGTTTGATGAATTGGAAGAGCAGTTATTGATTGCTGATGTTGGTGTTGATACTACCCGCAAAATCATTGGCAGCCTGACGGAGCATGCCAGCCGTAAAGAGCTGAAAGATGCGGAAGCATTGTATGCCAAATTGAAAGAAGAGATGTCTGGCATTCTGGTTAAAGTTGATAAGCCGCTGGACATCGAAGGAAAAACACCGTATGTCATTCTAATGGTTGGTGTTAATGGTGTTGGTAAAACGACAACAATTGGTAAGTTGGCTCGCCAGTTTCAGGCACAAGGTAAATCTGTCATGCTGGCGGCCGGGGATACTTTCCGTGCAGCCGCAGTTGAACAGTTACAGGTATGGGGGGATCGCAACCATATTTCGGTGGTGGCGCAGCATACTGGCGCTGATCCCGCTTCCGTGATTTTCGATGCTATTCAGTCAGCTAAAGCTAAAGGTGTAGATGTACTGATTGCCGATACCGCAGGTCGTTTGCAAAATAAATCTCACCTAATGGAAGAGTTGAAGAAGATTGTCCGGGTGATGAAAAAACTGGACGAAGATGCGCCACATGAAATTATGCTGACATTGGATGCCAGCACCGGCCAGAATGCGATAAGTCAGGCTAAATTGTTCAATGAAGCTGTTGGGCTGACAGGTATCTCACTGACAAAACTGGATGGGACTGCCAAAGGCGGGGTGATTTTCGCCATTGCTGATCAGTTTGAAATTCCTATCCGTTATATTGGTGTCGGTGAAGGAATTGAAGATCTGCGACCATTTAAGGCAGATGATTTTATAGAGGCACTTTTTGCCCGAGAGGATTAATTACCATGATTCGCTTTGAACAGGTCAGTAAAGCTTATCTGGGGGGACGGCAAGCCCTGCAAGGGGTGAATTTTCATTTGCGCCCTGCGGAAATGGCATTTCTCATTGGTCACTCAGGGGCAGGTAAAAGTACCTTGCTGAAACTCATCTGTGGCATTGAGCGACCTAGTGCCGGACATATCTGGTTTTCAGGTCATGATATCAGCCGGTTAAAGAGTCGTGAGGTGCCTTTCCTGCGTCGCCAGATTGGTATGATTTTCCAGGATCACCATCTGCTGTTGGATAGGACGGTATACGATAACGTGGCAATGCCACTGATTATTTCAGGTGCGAGTTCTGAAGATATCCGTCGCCGGACTTCTGCGGCATTGGATAAAGTGGGTCTGCTGGACAAAGCGAAAAATTTTCCGATTCAGCTTTCGGGGGGTGAACAGCAGCGTGTCGGTATTGCCCGGGCAGTTGTGAATAAGCCAACTGTTTTGTTGGCGGATGAACCGACTGGTAATCTTGATGGTGAATTGTCAGAAGGCATTTTACGGCTGTTTGAAGAGTTTAACCGAGTAGGGGTGACGGTGCTGATGGCGACCCATGATATGGCACTGATTGAACGACGGAAATATCGTATTCTGACTCTGAGCCAGGGCCGTATGGCGGGAGAGCATCATGGTTAAAAATGTGCGTAAGGCAGCGGGGAAAGTAACAAGATCGAAAAGTAAAGCTCTGCAAGGGGGATGGCATGGACAGTGGCGTTATGCCTGGATGAATGTGCTGACAGATATGTTGCGTCAGCCACTAGCAACTCTGCTGACGATTATGGTTATTGCGATATCTCTGACATTACCAAGCGTTTGTTACATTGTTTGGAAGAATGTCAGCCAGGCTGCGGAAAAATGGTATCCCACCCCTCAATTGACGGTGTATCTCGATAAATCACTGGATGACAACAGCGCTCAGAAATTAATAAGTGAACTGAAAGCACTTGATGGTGTGGATAATGTTAATTATCTCTCACGTCAGGAAGCGATGACAGAGTTCCGTACTTGGTCTGGTTTTGGCGGTGCGCTGGATATGCTGGAAGAGAACCCACTACCCGCGGTTGCTATCATTACACCGAAAATCGATTTTCAAAGCTCACAGACGCTGACTACGTTGCGTGACCGGGTTTCTCAGGTCAAGGGTATTGAAGAAGTTCGGATGGATGATAGCTGGTTTGCCCGTTTGGCGGCGTTGACGGGGCTTGTCGGGCAGATTGCGGCAGTGATTGGTATTCTGATGGTCGTGGCGTTGTTTTTGGTCGTCGGTAACAGCGTGCGTCTCAGTATTTTCAGCCATCGTGACACGATTAACGTGATGAAGCTGATTGGTGCGACTGATGGTTTCATTTTGCGTCCATTCCTCAATGGCGGCGCTTTGTTAGGGGGGCTTGGTGCGATGTTATCATTGATACTCTCTGCCCTGTTGGTGTGGAAGCTCTCTGATGTTGTCACACAGGTTGCCAGTGTGTTTGGTACCACGTTTAATTTACATGGTCTTTCATGGGATGAATCCCTGTTGTTGGTTTTAATCTCCGCGATGATTGGTTGGGTAGCTGCCTGGTTAGCCACAACCCAGCATTTGCGCCACTTTACGCCAGAATAATTGAATTAATGCTTGTTATGGCTGATACAAATAAAGTTACTTGCATAAATATAAAACAATCTGTTATTTTTTGTTCCGTGATTCCACGGTGGATGTTATCTGTCCTGAAATTATTACAACCTCACGCATCTGTAACTTGAATATGCACATTCTGGTGATAGACTGTACCGCTGTATGTTGAGCATTGGTTTATAAACACTGATGTAATCTGTACTAACGATTTGAGTCTTAATTTGAGAGGATTTGAATGGCCAAAGAAATGCAAACCTTAGCGTTAGTTCCTCAAGGAAGTCTAGAGGGCTATATTCGTGCCTCTAATACCTACCCGATGCTGACAGCGGAGGAAGAGAAGGAACTGGCTGAAAGGCTGCATTACCAGGGAGATCTGGATGCAGCTAAGAAGCTGATTCTGTCTCATCTGCGCTTCGTTGTTCATGTCGCTCGCAGTTATGCTGGTTATGGCCTGCCCCAGGCGGATTTAATTCAGGAAGGGAACATTGGCTTGATGAAAGCAGTACGTCGTTTCAACCCGGAAGTGGGGGTGCGTCTGGTTTCTTTTGCTGTTCACTGGATTAAAGCTGAAATCCACGAATATGTACTGCGTAATTGGCGTATTGTTAAAGTTGCGACAACTAAAGCACAACGCAAGCTGTTTTTTAATCTGCGCAAAACTAAACAGCGTTTAGGTTGGTTTAATCAGGACGAAGTGGAAATGGTCGCCAAAGAACTTGGTGTGACCAGTAAAGATGTGCGTGAGATGGAATCTCGTATGTCAGCGCAGGATATGGCGTTTGATATGTCTGCTGATGATGATAGTCAGGAAGGCTTGCCGATTGCCCCAGTTCTGTATCTTCAGGATAAAGCTTCTGATTTTGCAGACGGCATTGAAGAGGACAATTGGGAAAACCATGCTGCTGATAAATTATCGGTAGCGATAGAAGGCTTAGATGAGCGCAGTCAGGATATTATCCGTTGCCGCTGGTTGGATGATGATAACAAATCTACCCTGCAAGAGCTGGCTGATAAGTATGGTGTTTCTGCGGAGCGTGTACGTCAGCTTGAAAAGAATGCCATGAAAAAACTGCGTGTAGCAATTGAAGCATAAATAAAGTGATTTTGCGTTAACGCATTCACGATTAATAAGTTAAAAGGGCGATAATGATTTATCGCCTTTTTTATTCCTTCTTTCAGAGTCCTACAACCAAACTAATCCGATGAAAATTGTTATTGCACCTGATTCATTTAAAGAGAGCCTTGGTGCCTTGCAGGTTGCTGAAGCGATAGAACAAGGATTTCGTGAAATCTATCCACGAGCTGAATACATTAAGTTGCCGATGGCAGATGGTGGTGAAGGTACGGTTGAATCAATGGTAGCCGCCACCGATGGGCAAATTATCCACTTGCCTGTTACCGGCCCGTTAAATCAGCCGGTGGATAGTTTTTTTGGCGTGTTGGGTGATGGAAAAACCGCTGTTATTGAAATGGCGGCGGCTTCTGGCTTACATCTGGTTTCGATGGAAAAGCGTAATCCGCTGATAACCACAACGTATGGTACCGGTGAGCTGATGCTGGCTGCTTTAGATAAAGGTGTCAGTAAGATAATCCTCGGTATCGGTGGTAGTGCGACTAATGATGGTGGTGCTGGTATGATGCAGGCACTGGGTGCTCGTCTGCTTGATGATTGTGGTGAAGAGTTGAGGGCAGGTGGAGCCGCGTTAAGTCAGCTCGCTGAAATCGATCTCTCTGGTTTGGATTCGCGTTTGAGTCAGACTGAAATTATCGTCGCCTGTGATGTGTCTAACCCGTTATGTGGTGAGTTTGGCGCATCTGCTGTTTTCGGACCACAAAAAGGGGCGACCCCAGAGATGGTGAAAGAATTGGATGCTGCTTTGCGTCATTACGGTGAAAAAATTGAATTCCTGACAAAAGTGAAGGTCATGGATGTACCGGGTACGGGAGCCGCAGGTGGTATGGGGGCACCTTTACTTGGTTGTCTTAAAGCGAAATTACAACCGGGAATTGATATTGTTATCTCCACGTTGGAATTGGAGAAAGTGGTACAAGGTGCTGATTTGGTTATTACTGGGGAAGGCCGGATGGATAGGCAGACTATTTACGGTAAAACACCAATCGGCGTTGCCCGTATCGCCAAAAAGTATGCTATTCCAACCATTGCATTAGTTGGTGGTATGAGTCAGGACTATAACGTCGTTCATGAGCATGGATTGGATGCCGTTTTCTCAATTATGCCCGGTGTTTGTTCTCTTTCTGATGCTCTTGCTTGCGGGCATGAGAATTTGCGGGTGACAGCCCGCAATGTGGCTGCCGTCTGGAAGATGAGTCAGCCCAAATAGTAGTTTGAAGTGGTATCATAACGAAAACCACAGGCGTTCATAAAACCTTTTAACGCCGGTTCGTTGGCATCTGGGAACCCCTTGAGACTGAGCTTCCACTGTTTAACCGTAGGATGTCGGGCCTTTATTTCATTTACCAGATATAAACCCACACCCCGGCGGCGTGTTATTTCACGAACACATAAATCTTCAAGTAGGCCGAATTGATTACTGAGAGTGATTTTTACTGCGGCCAACAATCTGTCATTAAAACGGGCAGCAAACAGTTTATTACCGTTTTTTAGATGGATTTGCCACTGTTCTGGCGTTTGCTGAGGCCAGATTTTCCCCAAATCAATCATATCTTGTGCTGATAAAACAGTCAGTTGTTCAATAGTTAACTTCATGGTTTTTCCATATCCATTGTAGATGAGTAAACAGTCAGAATGTTGTGTGACTATTTTTATACGTTACTGGAAAAAATGTTTTTAACACAATCGATCTTTCGAGTTAAAGATTGCTTTACTAATATTTAACCAGAATATCACACTATGATTTGCCTAAATTACAATCAATTTTGGCGGTATTTTATGCTGTAATTAATGCTTTTTGCTACCTTGTTAATTTGATTTTAAGCATGAAATGCTATTTTAATAACATGAAAAATAAAATTTTATTAGCATAAATCACTTTATCTAATCATTAATCACAAAAGGTCATGATTGTCAGCCAGATAATGAAAGATCTTAATGGCAAACACAATCATCCAGACCAATAACAATACGGGGATAAATAAAATGAAAATCGTAACAGGTAAAGCATTATTAGCCGGTTGTATTGCCATGATGATGAGTTCTTCTCTGTGGGCAAAAGAGATTAAAGTAGCGATTGTGGGGGCGATGTCCGGTCCGGTTGCTCAGTATGGAGATATGGAATTTACTGGCGCACGTCAGGCTATTGCGGATATTAATGCCAAAGGTGGCATCAATGGCGATAAGCTGGTGGGCGTTGAATATGATGATGCTTGTGATCCAAAACAGGCTGTTGCAGTTGCTAACAAAGTGATTAATGACAACATTCGTTATGTTATCGGTCATCTCTGCTCTTCATCGACTCAACCAGCATCTGATATCTATGAAGATGAAGGTGTCATTATGATTACGCCCGCGGCAACTAATGCTGATCTGACAACTCGTGGCTATCAAATGATTCTGCGTACTACTGGGCTGGACTCTGATCAGGGTCCAACGGCAGCGAAATATATTGTTGAAAGGCTCAAACCTCAGCGGCTGGCAATTGTTCACGATAAACAGCAGTACGGTGAAGGGTTGGCACGTTCCGTTCTTGATAAACTGAAAAAAATGGGCGTCAATACGGTATTGTTTGAAGGTGTTACTGCCGGTGATAAAGACTTCTCAGCGCTGGTTGCCCGTCTGAAAAAAGAAAATGTGGATTTTGTCTATTTTGGCGGCTATTACCCTGAAATGGGACAAATTCTGCGCCAGGCTAAACAAGCGGGTTTGAATATCCGTTTTATGGGGCCGGAGGGTGTCGGTAACTCTTCGTTGTCTAATATTGCCGGTTCTGCTTCTGAAGGAATGTTTGTAACATTGCCTAAACGATACGATCAAGCTCCGGCAAACAAAGCTATCGTTGATGCAATCAAAGCTAAGAAAGAGGATCCAACGGGCCCATTCGTCTGGACAACCTATGCCGCCCTGCAATCTCTGGCAACGGCAATGAGCCGTACAGGTAGCATGGAACCTGCTGATTTGGTGAAAGACTTGAAAACTAATCCAGTCGATACCGTGATGGGAACACTGAGCTGGAATCAGGCTGGCGACCTGAAAGGGTTTGAGTTCGGCATTTTTGAATGGCATGCAGACGGTTCTTCTACTTCTGTGAAGTAAAGCCATCCGAATGGCTGTCAGCCCCTGTTTGACAGGGGCTACTATTCCAGAGGTACAAGGTATGTCAGAACAATTTCTCTATTTTTTACAACAGATGTTAAACGGGGTTACCTTGGGTAGCACTTATGCATTGATTGCCATTGGCTATACGATGGTTTACGGCATTATCGGGATGATTAACTTTGCTCATGGTGAAGTTTATATGATTGGCAGCTATGTCTCCTTTATTGTGATTGCTGCTCTGATGATGATGGGAATTGATCTGGGCTGGTTGCTGATTACTGCTGCTTTCTTAACATCAATTGTGATTGCCAGCGCTTATGGCTGGAGTATTGAACGGGTGGCTTACAAACCCGTTCGCCATTCCAAACGCCTGATTGCGCTGATTTCTGCCATTGGGATGTCTATTTTCCTGCAAAATTATGTCAGCTTGTCACAGGGTTCCCGTGATCTGGCCTTGCCGGGGTTGATTACCGGGCAGTGGGTATTGAGCGAAAGTGATGGATTTTCTGCCAGTATTACTGCTATGCAACTGATTATCTGGGTAGTGACATTCCTTGCCATGCTGGTACTGACGATGTTTATCCGCTATTCCCGTATGGGCCGTGCTTGCCGTGCCTGTGCGGAGGATCTGAAAATGGCCGGTTTGCTGGGGATCAATACTGACAAAGTTATTTCTTTGACCTTTGTTATCGGCGCTGCAATGGCAGCGGTAGCCGGTGTTTTACTGGGGCAGTTTTACGGTGTGATAAATCCATATATCGGTTTTATGGCAGGCATGAAAGCGTTCACCGCAGCTGTATTGGGAGGCATTGGCAGCATTCCGGGAGCAATGATTGGTGGCTTGATTCTGGGTGTTTCTGAAGCCCTGACTTCTGCTTATTTGAGCACAGAATATAAAGATGCGGTTTCCTTTGCTCTGCTTATCGTTGTGTTGTTGTTTATGCCTACCGGGATTTTAGGCCGTCCAGAGGTAGAAAAAGTATGAAACATGCCAATTGGATTAATGCCATTATTGCCTCAGTCGCTTTACTTGTTCTAGCTGTTTTTATGATGGGGATGCAGTTGTCACTGGATGGTACGAAGTTGGTCGTTTACCGTGCCGATGAAGTCCGATGGCTATGGATTGGCGTCGGCTGTACGGTTGTTTTCCTGTTCCAGCTACTGCGTCCAATTGTTCAACAGACGATGAAGAAAGTATCAGTTAAAAGCTGGACATTGCCGGATTTCGATGGTTCAACCAAGGGACAAAAACTACTGGCGGCATTGATTATTGTTGCCGCGATTGTTTGGCCATTTATTGTCTCCCGTGGCAGTGTCGATATCGCTACGCTGACATTAATTTATATCATGTTGGGGCTGGGATTGAATGTAGTTGTTGGTTTGTCGGGGTTGCTGGTGCTTGGATATGCAGGTTTTTATGCTATCGGCGCTTATACCTATGCCTTACTAAGTCACTATTACGGATTGGGATTTTGGCAGAGCTTGCCGTTGGCGGGATTAACGGCTGCTTTATCGGGGCTGTTGTTAGGTTTTCCGGTATTGCGATTGAGAGGTGACTATCTGGCAATTGTCACACTCGGTTTTGGCGAGATTGTTCGCATTCTGCTATTGAATAATACCGGAATAACGGGGGGCCCGAATGGTATCAGCCAGATTCCGAAACCCACTTTCTTCGGGCTGGAATTTAACCGCAGCGTGAAAGAGGGCGGTTGGGATACTTTCCATAACTTCTTTGGTCTGAAATACGATCCAAGTGACCGGGTTATTTTCCTCTATCTGGTCGTATTGTTGTTGGTGATACTGACCGTATTGATTATCAATCGGTTACTGCGTATGCCATTAGGTCGCGCGTGGGAAGCATTGCGTGAAGATGAGATTGCTTGTCGTTCTCTTGGGCTGAGTCCAACCCGTATTAAACTGGCCGCGTTTACTATCAGTGCTGCATTTGCCGGTTTTGCCGGAGCCCTGTTTGCTGCCCGGCAGGGTTTCATCAGCCCGGAATCCTTCACTTTTGCTGAATCCGCTTTCGTGCTGGCTATTGTGGTACTGGGTGGAATGGGTTCGCAGACAGCGGTAATTCTCGCGGCCATTCTGCTGGTGGTTTCCCGTGAGATGATGCGTGATTTAAATGCCTATAGCATGTTGCTGCTGGGGGCCATGATGGTGCTGATGATGGTTTGGCGTCCGCAAGGATTGTTACCGATGAAACGCCATAATGTTAAATTGAAACGGCAGGAAAGCCAACCTCAGGGAGGAGAACAGGCATGAGTGCAACACCATTATTGCAGGTTTCCGATCTGACCATGCGCTTCGGTGGTTTGCTGGCGGTTAACAATGTTGCCTTGATATTAAATCAAAGCGAAATTGTCTCTCTTATTGGGCCTAATGGCGCAGGGAAAACGACGATCTTTAATTGCCTGACAGGATTTTACCGTCCGACCAGCGGCACAATAAAATTGCGGGAAAAACATCTGGAAGGGTTATCCGGGCAGGCTATTGCCCGTATGGGCGTTGTCAGAACATTTCAGCATGTGCGATTATTCCGTGAGATGACAGTGATTGAAAATCTCTTAGTAGCGCAGCATCAGCATTTGAAAAGTGGTCTTTTTTCCGGGCTTTTCAAAATGCCGGCATTCCGCCGTGCAGAATCTGAGGCTGTAGATCGGGCCGTCGTTTGGCTAGAGCGGATTGGCTTGTTGCCACTGGCAAACAGACAGGCGGGTAATTTGGCTTATGGTCAACAACGTCGTCTGGAGATTGCCCGCTGTATGGTAACATGCCCGGAAGCTTTGATGCTGGATGAGCCCGCTGCGGGCTTGAATCCGAAAGAGACAGCAGAACTTAATGTCTTAATTGCTGAACTGAGAAAACATCATCAGGTTTCTGTGTTGCTGATTGAGCACGATATGAAACTGGTGATGGGGATTTCTGATCGTATTTATGTGGTTAATCAGGGAACACCTTTGGCACAAGGGCGACCGGAAGAGATTCGTAACAACCCGGACGTTATTCGGGCATATTTGGGAGAGGTGTATTAATGATGTTGGAATTCAAACAGGTATCTGCCCACTATGGCGAAATTCAGGCGCTGCATCAGGTGAGTCTGAATATTCAACAAGGAGAAATTGTCACTCTGATCGGTGCAAACGGCGCAGGAAAAACGACGTTGCTCAATACGTTATGTAGTGAACCCAGAGCGGCTGAGGGCGCTATTATTTTTCGCGGCAAAGATATCACGCAATGGCCGACTGCACGTATTATGCGTGAGGCCATTGCGATTGTTCCTGAAGGGCGCAGAGTCTTTGCCCGTATGACAGTCGAAGAAAATTTGGCAATGGGCGGTTTTTTTGCTGACAAAACTCAGTATCAGCAGCGTATTGAACGGGTTTATGATTTATTTCCCCGATTACAGGAAAGGCGAAATCAGCGGGCTGGAACGATGTCCGGTGGTGAACAGCAAATGCTGGCAATTGGCCGCGCTTTGATGAGCCAGCCACAGTTATTGTTGCTGGATGAACCTTCACTGGGGCTGGCGCCGATAATTATCATACAGATTTTCGATACTATTCAGCAGTTGCGGGAAGAAGGGATGACAATCTTTCTGGTTGAACAGAATGCAAATCAGGCATTGAAACTGGCTGACCGTGGATATGTATTGGAAAACGGCAAGATCGTACTGGAAGACAGCGGTGCGGCGTTATTGGTTAATGAGGCAGTGAGGAGTGCGTATTTGGGTAGTTAGTATTTTTCTCTGCTTGAATTGTATGTGATATAATTTTTCTGTAAGAGCGTGACTTTTCGACCAATAAATTATTTGATTCTTGGCTTAGGTGTCAGTTAATTATTAAATAATATAGCCAGAAGAACTATTCTCTTTTGGCTTTAAAGTTAAATTTGTTATTTTAATAAAATGATTATTTATTGATTAATTTATTTGTTCTTTTGTTTTTCCATCGATTTATATATTTATGAATAAAGAAAGTTTTCAGCCAGCGATTAATGAGTAATACACCCAATATTAAAATAACAATACCAGACCATGAAATAGTATAATTAATTACCCAATTGATCAACAAAAGGATAATACTGGTAATAATAAACCTCACTAAATGGCGATAAAATTTTGCTTCCAATGCAATTTGTTGCTGAATTTCATCTCGCTTTTTATCAATGGATTTAGCTTGTTCCCGGGTGATTTTATCAGTTTCTGGGGAATAGAGGTCTGTCACTTTTATATTAAACGCGGAAGCTATTGCGGCCAGCGTTTCTAAACTTGCTTTTTCGCCATTTTCCAGACGTTGTATGGTCCTGACACTTAAATATGATAATTCAGCAAGTTGCTCCTGTGACCAGGCTCTGGATTGCCGTAATTCTTTGATTCGATATCCACTCATTTTTAATACCTTCTTTAGCATTCAAAAGTGAACCCATCATAAAAGAAGCATAACAACAGGAACACGACAGATACCTGACAGGAAGCTGACATTTGGCTGCCAGATGCCTATTTAGCATTATGGGTTTTACCTCAATCATTACCTTCCTTAATAAGCAGACATATATTCTCTTGGTGGTTGCCCGGTCATTTTCTTGAAAAAGATTATAAAAGCGCTGTCACTGGAAAATTCTAACTCATCAGCGACAGATGATAAATTACCCTGTTTCGCCAGTAATTCTATAGATTTGATCAAACGCCACTGTTGTCGCCATTGTTGATAATTTAGACCTGTTTCCCGGCGAAATATACGGCTGATAGTTTTCTCACTGGCGCCGATATTCATTGCCAGTATTTTGAGTGGTGGTGGAAGTGTTGCCATAGGGATGCAGGTCAAACGACGATCGAAAGGGAGTGGCAATAATGTTGGCTCTCTCTTTGCCTGGCGGATTTCGTCAAGACAAACCGCTAATAGGTTAGCAGCAGGCCCATGTAACCAATCTGTGTTAAAAGGTGATTGCGCTATTCGTTCCAATACTGCACGCAGCAAAGGTGTAACGTCCAGTACTTCAATGTGTTCTGCCAGACACCCGATCTGATTGATATCCAGATAAATCGAGCGATATCCGACGGATTCTTTTATCTCTGCTCTATGAGAGATACGCGGTGGGATCCAGGCAACCCGGGTTGGTGGAAGTATGCATAAGTGATCCGCCAGGGTGATACTGATACACCCTTGCTGGGTAAATAATAATTGCCCCATCTCATGTTGATGAAATCCTGAATCATGCTGGCCTAGTTCAGCGGCGATCCCAACAACCGGTACTCCAAGGCTATCAGGATCAAAACTATCATTGTGGGAAAGCCATGCCATATTTATGTCCTATTTAATAAATAAATTGTCTTTATTATTGTAATGCGACAATTGAGATCATGCTAATTTATGTTTATCGTCTAATTGAACCAGGTAAAATCACAATGCAACGTAAACTTGGGCTTACGCTGGCAACAGCGTTAATGATGTTTCCACAAGTTGTAGAGACCATCTATAGCCCAGCATTAACCGATATTGCAAAGGGATTTAAGGTGAGTGCTGAACAGGCTGCTCAAACTTTATCTTTATATTTTTTCGCTTTTGCTATCGGCGTGGTTATTTGGGGTCGCATGTGTGATCTCATAGGCAGACGTCCAACGATATTGAGTGGGCTGCTGCTCTATAGTGGTGCTTCATTAATGGCATTATTCAGTAGCCAATTTGAGTTATTACTGGTTGCCAGAATGTTATCCGCATTTGGTGCCGCAGTCGGTTCGATAGGAACTCAAACAATGATGAGAGATTCTTATCAGGGGAGCGAATTAGCACGGGTGTTTTCCGTCATGGGCATAGCTTTAGCGGTAAGTCCGGCAGTTGGCATGATGAGTGGTGCTGTTTTAGTGTATTTAGGGGGATATAAAGTCGTCTTTTTCGGCTTGTCTCTGCTTGCGGTATTACTATCAGGTTGGTCTGCTATTTATCTGCCTGAAACCCGCCCGGCAACAGTGGTGATAATGCCGCTAACAAGTACTTTAATTATGATGTTCAAGGATGTGGCAATTTGGCGTAATGCTCTGTTGATAGCACTCTTTAACTTATGTTTGTTTAGCTATTATCAATTAGCTCCGTTCAATTTTGAACGGTTGGGATTCTCTTCTGAGATGTTTGGTTATACCGGATTGCTTTTGGCACTAGGGTCAGGCGCCGGTGCTTGGTCAAATAAATTCTTGTTAAACAAAAAATGGCGTTCATCAAATTCAGTATTACTTGCTGCTATTATCCTCCTGATAGGGGGAGGAATGATCATGGCTCTGGAAGCCACCTGGTTTTTTATCCTGCCGATGATTTTGATTGTTGTGGCCTACGGAATCGCTATTCCTAATATCTTGGCTTCTGCATTGATTGATTATACCGATAGATTGGGAACCGCAGGAGCATTGTTTGGTTTGCTGTATTACTTGATCTTGGGTGGGGGATTGGCGTTAGCAGGCTGGAGCCAACGTCTTAGTGTTGTCTTGGTATTTTGTGGTTGTTTTATTCTATTGTTGGCGGTAATTAATTGTCTAATATTAATAAAATCAGTGATTAATACATCAATTACGGAATAATCTGATATTGGAATAATTCTGCATGATCGGAAATTAGTTGACAGGTTAATAATATCTGAAAATTACAGCTACGAAGTATATTTATAATAAGATCTTATTTAAACAAATAGTCGTATTTAAAAAATACTGCAAAATATCCTATTTGCAACAATGCATTCCTGCAATAGGATGGTAAAATTATATGAAAGTATTAAGAGATTAATATATGAAAAAACGTGGTTAAAAGAAAGTTTTGCTATAAAATCTGATTGAAAATAACAAATTAATCTCTTTCTGAAAGAAAAATATAGCTTGATTTGCGGTTTTCAAGTGAAAAAACATTTAAATATATTGTGCTATACTTTCTAAGTGACAAATTGAAGTGAGAAAACTACTTAGCTTACTCATTAACAGTCTGGTCATTGTCCTGAATTATTTGAATATTTAATCGATATTCTGCTAAATAAGAATTATGGAGAACTGATTATGTCACGTTCTAAAGATGTGTGTATAGCAAGTCGTGATTCAGATTCAAAAAATATCTTTCCGAAATGTTTATCTGGAAAGCACATCACGCCAATACCGCTAGGGAATTTGGACTCTTCATCAGAATCTATCCTTTTTTTTAGAGAATTACAGTTTAACATGCAGCGGCAAATTCAGAGTAATTGGTGCTGGGCAGCTGTGTCTGTATCTGTTGGGCTTTATTTCAGTACCGGTTTCTGGGCGCAGTGTGATGTAGTTGACAAGCAACTTGGAAGGACGACATGTTGTAGTTTGCCAGGTCCATGTAATGTTTATGGCTATTTGGATCAGGCTCTTATGTATACAAGAAGTCTGGCAAGTTTTTATACCAATTCGATGAATATGCCAGAAATTAGAGCCCAAATTGGTGCTGGGTGTCCGATCGGTTTGCGTTGTGCCTGGTATGGAGGAGGTGCTCATTTTCTGGCTATTATAGGGTACAACTCTGTGACTGGAAATATATCCGTTACTGATTCTATATATGGTAACTCTATCCAATCATTTAGTTTATTTCCTTTCTCATACAATGGTGGTGGGAACTGGACTCATACTTATCTCACTCGAAGAAACTAGGGATGCATCATGAAAATTTTATATCCTGAAGCGCCTCTGGGTGGAGTAGAAGTTATCATTCCTGTGCTTCAAGAGGCATTACAAACGGCCCGGAATAGGCCAACAAGTCCTTTTTCAAATGTAGATCCGGACAGCCTGATTATTTCAGATCCTTATCGTTGCTATTCGCTGGGTATTGAAAACCTGGTCAATGGTGAAGTTTTGAATAATGCCATCCCAGGTAATTGGCGCTACTTTATTTTATCGGATGGTAAAACAATTGCCGATCTGGAGTTAACGGAGGTTGACGGTGAAGTTAAATTTTCGTCTTTAAACGAAGGTCCTATTGCCTCATCTGCGGTTAATGCTCTACGTTTGGCAGAACGCTCTACCAGACATGAGGGAAAAATGTATGAACTCAGAATGCTGTTAGTTTCTGGGTTACACTTTGTATCAATGTGGCTTCATGCAATAGATAAAGGGCTTAGTGATGCGGTTATTCCAACAGAACCAACACCAGCGGATCTGGCCGGTATGAGATTGTATGATGAAGTGGAAATAATAAAGCTGCTTCATATTGCCGCAAAACAGGCAAAAGAGAGGATTGATGCAGATGATTCAGGATTGCTGGGCAACTAAATAATCTGCATTGTCGCGTAAGGCCGCTAAATGTGGCATTACTTTTCTTGATTCGGCAAAAAAGGTACTTTACCAAAAGGTAAAGTGCCTTTTTTAATGAACTAATTGATAGCGATTAGTTCATGCCATATTTTTTCAATTTCTTACGCAGTGTGCCACGGTTGATGCCCATCATCAGGGCAGCACGTGTTTGGTTGCCACGGGTGTATTGCATCACCATGTCCAACAATGGCTGCTCCACCTCAGCCAGTACCAACTCATACAGGTCATTAACATCCTGACCATTTAGTTGAGCAAAATAGTTCTTCAGTGCTTGTTTAACTGAGTCACGCAAAGGTTTTTGAGTAACCTGATCTTGTGAGTTTACAGTAGCAACGGTTAGTACGTCAGAATTTACGCGTTGTTCGAACATAGTTCTGTCAGCTCTTTTCTTTATATTACGCAAAATTTTCGAAATATGCCTTCAACACCTCCAGCTGTTCGCTGGCATCCTCTATGGTGTTGAATGTGCGCCGGAACTGGTCATCAGGAGCATGCTCCCGGAGATACCAAGATACATGCTTACGTGCGATACGGGCTCCCTTGCCTGGACCATAAAAGTCGTGCAATTCCCGTACATGCTCGTTCATTAAATGCTGCACTTTGCCAATCGGCATCGGTGGCAGCAATTCCCCTGTTTCCAGATAATGCTGGATTTCCCGGAAGATCCAGGGTCTTCCCTGAGCAGCGCGGCCTATCATCAGGGCATCAGCCCCGGTGTATTCAAGCACTGCTCTGGCCTTAAGCGGGTCAGATATGTCACCATTGGCAATAACCGGGATGGCAACAGTCTGCTTAACTGTCCGAATATTGTCGTACTCTGCTTCTCCGTTAAACAAACAGGAGCGCGTCCTGCCGTGAATCGTCAGAGCCTGAATACCACAATGCTCGGCCAATTGGGCAATCTTTACACAATTTCGTTCTTCTGGCGACCATCCAGTGCGAATTTTTAGCGTAACAGGAACATTTACTGCATTTACAACCGCGGACAGGATCTTTTCGACCAATTCCGGGTAACGCAGTAAAGCCGAACCTGCCAGCTTACGATTCACTTTCTTGGCTGGGCACCCCATGTTGATATCAATGATCTGAGCACCATTAGCGACGTTAATCTTCGCTGCCGCTGCCATTTCATCAGGATCATTGCCGGCAATTTGCACGGAACGAATTCCCGGTTCGTCACTGTGAACCATACGTAGCCGGGATTTGTCTGTCTTCCAGACCTGTGGGTTGGAAGATAGCATTTCCGATACTGTCATACCTGCACCCATTTCGTAACATAGTGACCGAAACGGACGGTCAGTTATGCCAGCCATTGGGGCCGCAATAAGACAGTTTTTCAGCTGGTATTGTCCGATACGCATAGACGAAGAAAGAGTGGCCATACTGTGACTGCAAGGGCGCGTATATTACGCATTTTTCGCAAAATATGAAAGGCCAAACTTTGAACAAATCGACATTTGTTACAACTTTTTTCCAGCTATCTTTCTGGGATAAATATAATTTTTCATAAATAACATGGTGTTATATGTTATCGGTAAAATTTATCACTCGGGATTTTTCTATCGGCTAGTTTGCCGATAGCACGGATTATCATCAGTGAGTGATCAAAAATTACTCTCTTCATCATAACAAAATAAAATAATCTTAATTTGTTGCTATTTTTACCCCAGATATCCGACACCATTCTTCCTGCTCCGCAACAGGATCGATCACGAATTTATCAGTATAGGCTTGAATAACACTTTCTGCCTGACTTGCTAAAATACCCGATAAACCTAACAGGCCACCCGATTTTGGTAATGCACCGATTATAGGCGCGAGTTCACGCAGAGGGCCTGCCAGAATATTAGCAATTACTACATCAGATTCAAGATCATTTGGCTGATCTTTCGCCAAATATAGCGTTAAACGCCCCAGAACGCCGTTACGCTTTGCGTTATCGCGGCTGGCCTGAATAGCCTGTGGATCGATATCGATGCCAATAGCGTGTGCGGCACCGAGTTTTAGCGCTGCAATTGCCAGTATGCCGGAGCCACAACCAAAATCGATGATGGTTTTGCCTTCCAGATTGAGGCTATCCAGCCATTGCAGGCATAACGATGTGGTTGGGTGGGTGCCTGTACCAAAAGCCAACCCAGGGTCCAGCATGACGTTAACGGCATCGGGATCAGGAACGTCACGCCAGCTTGGGCAGACCCACAAACGTTGACCAAAACGCATTGGGTGGAAGTTATCCATCCATTCACGTTCCCAGTCTTTGTCTTCCAATTGCTCGATCTTATGAATAAATCCTTGACCTAACTGAGGAACTTGTTCGAGCTGGCTGATAACGGCTTTCATATTCGTTTCAGCATCATAAAGTCCGATGACATCGGTATCTCCCCATAAACGGGTTTCGCCTGGCAGAGGCTCGAATACAGGATTATCGTGGCTGTCCTGAAAGGTGACTGATACTGCCCCACTTTCCATTAGATTATCCCCCAGGGATTCTGCCAGCTGTCCTGTGGTATTTAATCGAAGTTGTATCCAAGGCATAAAAATTCTCTTTAATTAAAAATAGGTTAAAACGACCCGTTTAATGAAGCTTGACTACCCGTTGCGGCAACCGGTGGCCGATGGTATTACCAATCCCGAAAGCCAACAGGCTGAGTAGCAGTGATGGTACGATCGGATGAAAGTCTAATAGATAAATATCGAAACTGGCGAGCAGAGTGTAACTTGCTGCCCCTGTCATCATCGAGCTGACAGCGCCATATGCATTGGCTTTTTCCCAGTACAGTCCCAGTACTAATGGCCATAAGAATACGGCCTGTAAGCCACCGAAAGCCAGTAGATTCAACCAGATAATCATCTCTGGTGGGTGCCAGGCGGCTAACAGCAGTAACAAACCAAGAATCAGGGTTGAGAAACTGGAAATCCGGGCCAGTTTTTTCTCCTGTACGATTTGTTGTGGAAACAGGTTTAGATAGAGATCTTTCACGATTGTCGCAGAAGATTGCAACAGTTGCGCATTAATTGTTGACATAATTGCTGCCATCGGTGCGGCCAGAAAAATTCCGGCAGCGAATGGCGGCAAGACGGTGATCATCAATGTTGGGATGACTTGATCGGGAATGGCTAAATCAGGAATAATCGCCCGACCGAGTGCTCCTGCCAGGTGCATACCAAACATGAGGATTGCCATGACAATGGTGCCGATGATAATCCCACGATGGACAGCTTTGCTATCGCGGTAGGAGATACAACGAACAGCGGTATGAGGCAGCCCAATGACACCAAAACAGACTAATATCCAGAATGATGCCATGAAAGGTGCGCTGAGGATATGGTCCGCCCCTTGTGGGGAAACGAGTTCAGGATTGATCGTCCGTAATGTGGCGACTGCTTCCGCCAGACCACCTGTTTTATAGATAATCGCTACCAACAACAAAACGGTGCCTAACAGCATGACCAGCCCTTGCAGGGCATCATTGAGGACACTCGCTCTAAAGCCGCCAAATGCGGTATAGAGCGCGATAGAGACACCGAAAATCATTAATCCGGTGCCATAAGGGATACCCGCGGCAGTTTCCAGCAGGCGTGCACCGCCAATAAACTGAACGGTCATCGCTCCAACAAAAGCGACTAAAAGACTCAGGCTGGCAAACCAAACCAGGAGGCGACTGCCATAACGGGCATACAACATATCATTGAGGGTGACGGCATTATAGCGACGAGCAAGAATGGCAAATTTCTTACCCAGTACACCAAGGGAAAGCCATATTGCCGGTAACTGAATCAGCGACAGCAATACCCATCCCAGACCATATTTATAGGCTGCTCCTGGCCCACCAATAAATGAGCTGGCACTGATATAGGTGGCGGTAATGGTCATTGCCAGTACAAAGCCGCCCATTGAACGGTTACCAAGGAAATACTCAGTCAGGAAGGCACCTTTCTGACGGCGCCGGTAAGCGTAGATTGACAGAAGAAATACCAGCGCAAGGTAGCCTAGCAGAGGTAAGATAACGTCACTTTGCATTCTCATCCTCCAGCGGGACTTCTTTGAAAATAAACTTCACCATTAACCAGCAGAGGATGATAAAGACTACGGGTAGTAACAAACATGCCATTTCAAACCAACGAGGTAAGCCCGTGACACCCGGGGCATCACTGGGTAAATAGGCTGTCAGCAGCCAGCCAATAAGATAAGCAAGAGTCAAGAATACAGCCCAACGTGCTTCTTTATGGGATTGAACAAATCGTCTGTCCATTCGTTCTTCCGGTAATTAAATAAATGAGATGGGAAAGGAGGAATTGTACGGCAAGATGCGGATTTGTTCAGGAAAAATGTGATATGTAGTTAATAGCCTGAGTTTTGTTTAAAAATAGCAACGGACAAAAGAAAGAGAGAATCTGTTTACACAGACTCTCTTGGTTGATGAGTTAAAAACCGGTGAAGGCTAAATGTCGCGTTTTATAGCTTCTCTTTCACTGGACTTGATACGCAAGCATATTAATATGCAAGAACATTATTGAGGGTTGAGTTGATGTAGACCTACCCAATCACTCCGTATTGACTATTCGCCATGTCGATCTCAAATTCTGGATGTCTCGGTTCTACCCCGACCAGAAGCTCGAGAATCACTTCTTGTTCAGCTTTTGCCAGCGCTGCTACAGCCTTGCATGTGTCTCAGCCAGCACTGTCCCAGCAGCTTGAGGAAACCCTTGGGGCGCAGTTGTTTGATCGGACTGGACGTACTTCGCGGTTGACGGATGCTGGCGAGGTCTATTTCCGCTACGCACGACGGGCATTGCAGGACTTGGAGGAAGGAAAGCGGGCGATCCACGATGTTGGTGACCTGAGTCGTGGTTCTCTGCGCGTTGCTGTTACGCCGACGTTCACGACTTACCTTATCGGCCCCTTGGTCGAGTCGTTCCACAATCTCTATCCCAACGTCACGTTGACGGTTCGGGAGATGTCGCAGGAGCGCATTGAAGAGCTTCTGGTCGATGATGAACTTGATGTCGGGGTTGCGTTTGATGAGATCCACTCGCCTGACATCACGGAAGCAGATCGATCATTATTGCAGGCAGAACGACATTCGTCCCCGCGTTTTGATGGAGGCCAATTCGCTGAGTGCTGTCATTGAGATCATCCGACATACAAGCCTTGCCACGTTGCTGCCGGCAAAGATTGCCAGTGACCGGGAGGAATTGGTTTCGATTGTTCTAACCCCCTCACTGCTACAAAGAACGGCGGTTCTCATGCAGCGAAAAGGAGCGTACCAGACGGCTGCGGCGCAGGCATTTATCGAGCTTGCACTGGAATAAAGTTTCAGGTACTACTCCGCACTGACTACAGATGTGAAACTGCGCTGTGCCTGTTTCAAAAGAGTATTTATGTAGAAGCTTTTGTTCTCTGATACTCAGCCGAGGCCAGCCCTGCTGGGAATGATGTTCAGACTGCATTGTGCTTGGTACAAAAAGGGCAAGTACATGTTCGTGCTGGAATCTCAAAATGACTTTTTTAGTATTATATGTTGTGCTTTATGTTTTTTTATTCATTTTTGAACTTAAACTCTGTGTTTTTTTGTTTGCTAAAAGTGATGTTGATGTTATTATTTTTCAATTGATATTTACATGAGTTTATTTTTGTAAAAGTTAATTATTGAATAAGTTGTGTAAAAGTATCTCACTATTTATAGGGGTTATTTATAGAGTAAAAAATTATTAATCTAAAGTGTGGGTGGGATTTTGTCTTTATGTTGTTATAAAGAGCCCTTAATTCTCGCAGCACAAGATAATATGCAAAGTAATTTGTTGTTTCTACATGCAAGGTGTTAATTTTTTCATTAAATAAGTGATTGTGTGCATTTAATGTAAATTTAACTGGCGCGTGGTTTTTTATTTTATACGGAATTTATTTTTGGATAATATTTATTATATTGATTGGTTAATGGCCCATGAACAATAAATCTTCATCTTTATTATTTATCGTTTTAATGGCTTTTCTTTCTATGGGGGGACTGGTTTCGTCGGATATATTCCTACCCGCCTTACCTTGCTTCGCTAATAGGAATGAAAAATGGTTAATAATATAGATGTCACATTACGTGATGGTGGATACCTGAATAATTTCAACTTTACAACAGAATACGCTATAAAGCATGTTGAAGCATTTGGTAGTTTGTTCCCTGAACAGGTAGCGCAGATGTTTTATAGGTTAGCGAATATCTCACGGAGCAGGGATATAAAGTGAAGCAACATCAGGTTTGCGCTGATGATATTAACCAGATTGTTACCGCAGTGGTTCGTAGGCTAGGGCAGGATACTCTCATTGTTGTGTGTGGCGGCCTTGGCCCGACACCGGATGATAAAACCCGTGAGGCGATAGCAAAAGCGGTAGGAAGTCCTTTGGAAATAGGTGATAACGTCTGGGTGGAAATACAGAAACAACTGGAAAAACTGGGAGTATATTGTGATCACTCGAATCGATTCCAAGCCATGTTTCCGTCCGGAGCAAAGGTTATTTCCAATGTTACAGGTACAGCCCCTGGTTTCAGTCTTAATATTGATGGTAGCAAAATAGTTGTGTTGCCAGGGCCTCCGTCCCAAATGCGATTAATGTTGTCGGAAGAACATTCTATCCCTCCAGTAGCTGGCATGAGAGAGCGAAACTACCATTGGACACTAATCGGCGTTAGTGAAAGTAAAGTCGGTACGATGGTGAACGCATTCTTTGATGGTGTTGAGTGTGATATTCACTATTTGTGGAAAGCACCTTATGTAGTAGTACAAGTTATTACGCCTGCTGATGCCCCTCTTTCCGTACAGCAATTGGTTAACTTTGGTGCCATTAAGCCTACTTCTTGAGGTCACCGCAGGGTACTTTCCAACCCAAAAAACTGAGTCTTAATCTAACACCCACTGAGATGAATTGTCTTATACAAATCTGAGGTTAATTATTGAGAATAGGTTGTTTTTAAAATAATTTACAACCAATATTCATTCAAAAAAGAAGTTATCTTTGTGGAGAATAACGGATTGGCGAATGCAGGGCGAGATCTCATTTTGCGAAAAATGGAATCCTATCCTGCATTTTTTATCTTCATAAATCAGCCTCTTATATAAAAGCTTTAATCTCTCTGTATTCGCGTTTTTAAATGGTCAGTAAATAAAATAAGCGAAGGAGAGTATTGTCGATAAATAAATTAAACATAGCAGAGAATAGGCCGTTTTTAGTCACTCTGTACCTTTTTTAAATCGGGCATTAATGGGGGGTATTGTTTTAACCCTATAGCTGACGAATAGCGAAGTTAATTGAGTTTTTTCGTTTTTCATTTTCTTGTATTTAATTTTCCAGGTTTAAAATCAGAGAGGGTAACAGGTATGTGAATGATATAAAGATTAACACCCATTTCTTTAACTGTTTTTAATGTGACTAAATAAATTTTTTTATTCTTCTTTTTCGTTGTTAATCCAGTTAGCCTAAAAGTTTATCGGTTTTCTTTAATGGTTGTCTATGATTTTACGTGAAATTTTTACAGCCATGCTAAATCGCTTATTTGAAAAAGTTTGCTTAATATGGTTAATCCTGTTAAATGTTTTGATATAATCTCATACCCTTGTTATTGGATTAACGCTGTTGTTCTGTCATCTAAAACCCATTTTTACGGTGTTTTCCTATACCGAGTTTTCGAGTGTGATGATTTAATTGGTTTATGACAAAGTGTATGTTTGGTTGAAAACGTTATTAAAGCTATTTCCTTTTGGTAAATATATTACCTGATTAAATAAGATTCCAAAATAGCGCTACATCTTATACTACTCATAATTCTATATATAACAATGGGTTGAAGAAGGCCATGTGTAGCAAAATTATGAAATGTTATTTAACCTGTTTATATTATTATTTATCCTTTTTTAGGGATGTATAATATCAATAAAACCAATTTTTATTTATCATTTTTCATTGATAATTTTATGAAAGCAGGTTTTAAACTATTATTAAAAGTCATTGTTTTAACTCCTGATTATCTCGCCATTATCGGATGCCGATTAAATTAATATTGTATTTTTATTTTACGGTATTAAGTGAATTAAACCGGCGATCACCTTCTCAAGATACTGACGAGGGCAACCCAAATTTACCCGGATAAACCCTTTTCCCCTATCGCCAAAATTCCATGCCATTGAAACAACTAAGCTGTGTCCCGCAATAGACTGAGATAGAATAATCCCCTGGTTCTGACTTTCGGAAAAAACCTGTTATGGCTCGTTACGACCTTCCTGATGAAGCATGGGAGTTACTGCTCCCCTTATTGCCCCCTGAACATTCTCAACGGCCGGGACATCCTTATGTTGAACACCGCCGGGTTATCAACGGCATGTTTTGGGTACTATGTTCCGGTGCCCCCTGGCGGGATTTACCCGAACGTTATGGTTCCTGGAAAACCGTCTATAACCGCTTTAATCGGTGGTCAAAATCGGGGATCATTAATCTCATTTTCAATAAGTTATTGTCAATACTGGATGAACAAGATTTGGTTGATTGGTCAGCCATATCACTGGATGGCAGTAACATTCGTGCGGCACATTGTGCGGCTGGCGCCCAAAAAAACATCCCGATGTCACCGCAGACCATGGCCTGGGTCGCTCTCAGGGTGGTTATGGTTCCAAAATCCATCTGGCTGTCGATGGAAAAGGTCATCCACTGAATGTGGTACTCAGTGCAGGTCAATGTCACGAAAGTCAATATGCAGTACGCCTGCTGGATGGTCTGGGTATTCAGCGTAAAAATGGTTTTATGAAACGTCGTTCAAAAGCGGTGATTGCTGATAAAGGTTACTCCAGCCACGTATTACGTAACCGGTTAAAAAGTCAGGGAATAAAAGTGATTATTCCCTATAAATCAAACGAAAAAGCGCGGTCAGATGGACGGGTTAAATTCGACCATAAAACGTATCGAAGAAGAAATGTTGTAGAAAGATGTTTTGGTCGACTCAAAGAGCATCGTCGCATCGCCACCCGTTATGAAAAGACAGCAAGAAATTATATTGCTATGGTGAAATTAGGTTGTATCCGCTTATTTCTTAAGGTCATTATTTAATTGAGGGACACAACCTAGCACCAAGAAGCCGTTCACATCCTTGATAATTCGAATTATCCATCAACGGTTACGTTACAGAGATAACAAAAATCAGAGTCTTTTAGGTGTCTTTTTGCGCAGTCAAATTAATTTATGTGATTTAAATCACAAAAATAAACAAAAAACAAAACTATTTTGAAATTATTACCATTAATTATTAAATGATTAATATTAATCTATTTTTTATATGATTAGTAACATTTTAATAACATGGGTTTATTTTTTGTATAAAAATATAATGCCTTGTTTTTGTTATTATCTTATTTAATCAACCCCCAATTTAGTTGCCCAGTTGATTATTAGCCACAAATATTGATCACTAAGTGCAATGGGTGGTTAATACTGCTTCGAAATGGTGGGATAGAAAGACAATGAAAAGCAGTAGTTGGGTGTTTACGGTTTTTTGTAGCGTGATTACAGGCAACCAAGCCGCAGACCGGTTAGAACAACAGTCAGAACAACAACTGATCCATCAACAGGCACGTCAGCAAGCGCTGGAGGCTCAATTAGCCCCACCCCCTGCGGATGTTCGCTTGTCTGTACCCGAAAAAGCGGTGTCATCCGCCTTTCCGGTGGAAACCCCGTGTTTTCCTCTCTCCCACGTCAGACTGGCAGGCACCGAAAATTTCCCGCACTGGTTACCGTTCAGGCGTGTCGCTCAACAGGGCGAAAACCATTGCCTTGGCGATAAAGGCATTAGCCGGCTGATGACCCAATTGCAAGATCAGCTCATCAATCATGGCTATGTCACCAGCCGAGTTCTGGCTCCTCGTCAGGATCTGCATACCCAAACCTTAAAACTGGTGATGATACCGGGCCGAGTCCGGCATATCCGCTATACCCCGGAC
This sequence comes from Photorhabdus thracensis, assembly GCF_001010285.1. GTDB lineage: Bacteria > Pseudomonadota > Gammaproteobacteria > Enterobacterales > Enterobacteriaceae > Photorhabdus > Photorhabdus temperata. The sequence goes on from NZ_CP011104.1 coordinate 2,987,681, forward strand.
AGCGGCCATTACATTCAACGCTTCACGCCATTCCCCGCGCGTGAAGGCAAGCTGCTGGATTTACGGGACATTGAGCAGGGATTGGAAAATCTGCAACGTTTCCCGACCGTGCAGGCGGAGATGAACATTGTCCCGGCAGAGCAACCGGGGGAAAGCGATATTGTGCTGGACTGGCGTCAGTCACGGCACTGGCGAGTCGCCACGTATCTGGATGATACCGGTTCCAAAAGCACCGGACGTTATCAAGGTGGGTTAACCTTTTTTCTGGATAACCCCCTGGCGTTAAGCGACCTGTTCTATCTCTCCGCTGGACGCGATATTCACGCGTCTGCCGGGAAAGGCAGCCAAAACGACACGCTCTATTACTCCCTGCCCTTTGGCTACTGGATGGCGAGCGTGACGGCCAGTCATTACGATTATACCCAGACGATAGCCGGGCTGAATCAGGCGATTCAATACCGGGGCAAAAGCAAAAACCTGTCTGTCCAGTTCAGCCGGGTTCTGCACCGTAACGCGGACCAGAAAACCGGGCTTAACGGTGAAATTTATCGTCGGGCATCCCGCCATTTTATTGATAACACGGAAATCGACGTTCAGCGCCGGGAAACGGCGGGCTGGAAGCTCGGGCTATCCCATCATCACGTTATTGGCAGTGCGACGCTGGATGCCAGGGTGACTTACCAACAGGGTATGCGTTGGTTTGGCGCGCAACCTGCGCCGGAAGAGTATCGCAATGAAGGGACCGCTTTACCCAAAATCACCCAATTCTCGGCGACGCTTGCCGGGCCGTTAACGCTGTTTTCCCAGCCCTTTTCTTATCAGACCCAGTATCTGCGCCAGATAAGCGCCAGCCCATTGACGCCCCAGGATCGATTTTCAATCGGCGGCCGCTGGACGGTACGCGGCTTTGATGGCGAGTTGACCTTATCCGCTGATCGGGGTTGGTACAGCCGTAATGAACTGGACTGGCAAACCCCGCTGAAAGGGCAATCGCTGTATCTGGCAATGGATTATGGCGAAGTGGGCGGTCGGGGCAGTGACGCTCTGCTCGGAAAACACCTGGCGGGGAGTGCCCTGGGCTGGCGCGGCAGCCTGAAAGGCGTGAGCTACGACTTGTTTGTCGGTGTCCCGCTGTCCAAACCCGCCGGTTTCCAAACTTCCCCCGTCACGGCCGGATTCAACCTGTATTGGCAGTACTAATCAGAATAACAACGCTGCCCGTGTGTAGCGTGTGAGTGGAGCAAACGTCATGAACAAGCAGTTGTATCGTATTATCTTTAATCAGGCCCGCCAGATGTGGATGGTGGTAGCAGAGATTGCACGTGCCGGACGGGGACAAACAGCACACCGCGCTCGTTGCCCGTCTTCACCACGGTGTCGTTGCCGGCTTACTGTGCTACGATTCAATCTTTTGTTAGCCCTTGGCGGAATTTCGCTCACCGCACAGGCGAACATTGTGGCGGATGGGCAGGCACCGGGCCATCAGCAACCGACGATTATCCACAGCGCCAACGGCACGCCGCAGGTCAATATCCAGACGCCCAGTGCTGATGGCGTTTCCCACAATACCTACCGTCAGTTTGATGTGGATAAACAAGGCGTTATCCTCAATAACAGCGCTAACACCACTCAGACGCAACTCGGTGGGATGGTGGCCGGTAACCCGTGGCTGGCGAAAGGGGAAGCCAACATTATCCTCAATGAAGTCAACAGTCGCGACCCCAGTCATTTGAATGGCTGGATTGAAGTGGCTGGCCGCAAAGCGGAGGTGGTTATCGCTAACCCCGCCGGTATCACCTGCAACGGCTGTGGGTTTATCAACGCGCATCGCACCACGCTGACCACCGGTGAGGCGCTGATGGAACAGGGCCGGTTAAAAGGCTTTGATGTCAATCAGGGGGAAGTGCGGATTGACGGGCATGGCATGGACAGCACACAGCAAAGTTACACCGATATTATTGCCCGCTCCGTCGCGATTAACGCCAAATTACATGCGCAAGACCTGAAAGTGACCACCGGACGCAATATTGTGGATGCCGCGCACCAGCAGATTGAAAAAAAATCGGCTGACACTGAAAAGTCCCCGGAGTTTGCGTTGGATGTGGCGGCCCTGGGCGGCATGTATGCCCATAAAATTAGGTTGATAGGCACTGAAGCGGGTGTGGGGGTGCATAACGCCGGTAACATCGGTGCGACGGCGGGTGAAGTGCATATTACCGCGGAGGGCCTGATTGAGAACCGCGGCACCCTCAGCAGCCGTGATGCGTTGCAATTGACTTCTTCCTCCGATGTCACTAACGCAGGCAAATTGCTGTCACAATCGACGGTGAATTTACATACCAAAGGGGGGCTGGATAATCAGGGCCGGGTAGAGGCGCGTAGTGATGCCACTGTCACCGCGGGCACGATACACAGCAGCCATGACAGTGTATGGGCGGCGGGGTTGGATGATAACGGCAACACCACCCGGCCCGGTTCACTGACGTTGACCGCGCAGCACGTTCAGGCTAATGGTAAAAATCTGGCAACCGATACGCTGGCTATCCACAGTCAACAGATTGACCTGAGCGACAGCCAGACTGCGGCCGGACAGATTCAACTCACCGCCGATCAATCGGGGATAAGTACCGCTCATGCTACCGTCAACGCCAACCGTCTGACGGCGAAAACCCCCGGCCAGTTTAACAACGACGGCGGCCAGTTAGTGGCGCGGGAAATCCACCTCACGGCGCCTGATATCTCTAACTTGAAGGGAAAAATTAACCAGACCGGTAGTGGTGAACTAGCGCTCAATACCCGCACTCTGAATAACCGTGAGGGGATGGTATTCAATCAGGGGAAACTGACTCTCACCACTGACCGGCTCGACAACCATCAGGGCACTATTGCCAGTCAGGGCGAGGACCTGCATCTCACAGCACATCAGGCAGATAACACTCAGGGCACCGTGCAACTGGCGGGCAACGGGAAACTGTCACTCAATACCCAACGGTGGCTTGGCAATCAGGGCAAGCTGCTCACCCATGGCGCCCTGACGATACAGGCCGGTGAACTGCAACTGAACGAGGCCGAAACTCAGGCCGGGCAGATTACCGTCAACGCTGACACCCTGAGCCATCAACGCGGTGTGATGCAACAACAGGGCAAAGACACCCTGTCCCTTACCACCCGGATGCTGGATAACCAGCACGGCACTATTGCGGGCAACGGTCACCTGAACCTTAAGGCGACGACCGTCGATAATTATCACGGCAACATCGTGGCCGCCGACCAAGGTTCGTTGAAACTGACCGTCAGTGACACCCTGAACAATCAGTCGGGCAGACTGGAAGCGGGCCACGCGCTCCGGCTTAGCGCTGCCGAACTGAATAATAGTCAGGGGAGCATGGTTGCCGCCGGGGACAGCGCCACGCTCACTATCGGCAAAACCATTCAAAACGCTAACGGTCATCTTGAAGCCAAAACCCGACTGACTACGACCAGCCAGACACTGGATAACACCCAGGGCGTGTTGCTAGCGCAAAACATTGACAGCCAGACTAAGGGACATCCCTTCACCAATATCGCCGGACAGGTGATAGCCGAGGACACCCTGACGGTCAACAGTGGGAAACTGGATAACACGGCGGGACTGTTACAGGCCGGTCGTGAGATGGCCGTTGATACCCACGGCCACGGACTCACCAATATCCACCATGCCGACCAAAAACAAAAAGCGGGTCGGTTGTTAAGTGGCGGGCAGCTAACCCTGCGTACCGGCGATATCAATAACACCGGCGGCATAATCGCGGCGGACGGCAAAACCACGCTGACCAGCACCGCGCTCACTAATACGCAGGGCCAGATAGCCGGAAATGGCGGGCTGGACATTCACAGCCGGCAACTGATAAACCGCGAAGGCACCTTACAATCCGCAGACGCCCTGACTTTGGATACTGACGGGCAGTTACTGGATAATCAGCAGGGCCAGATTATGGGTGAGGGCAAAATGACCGTCACCAGCGGCCCGCTGGATAATACGGCGGGACGGTTACAATCTGGTCGCGAGATGGTCATTGACACCCACGGCCACAGACTCACCAATACCCGCAATACCGACCAAAAAGCGGGCCAGTTGTTGAGTGGCGGGCAGTTAACCCTGCGCGCCGGCGACACCGATAACACCGGCGGCATGATAGCGGGTAATGGCGGACTGGACATTCACAGCCGACAACTCACCAACCGCGAGGGGACCTTACAATCCGCCGACGCCCTGAATCTGGACACCGACGGGCAGTTACTGGATAACCAACAGGGCCAGATTATAGGTGAGGGCAAAATGACCGTCACCAGCGGCTCACTGAACAATCGTCACGGTCACCTTCAAGGCGGACAGGTGGTTATCGACACCCGACAGGCAGCGCTGGATAATCGGGAGGGTAAACTGTTATCCACGGACACCTTAACTCTGAACACTCACCAACTCGACAATCGTCACGGACAGGTGCAGGCGGTGGGCGACACTCAGCTTCATGTTGACACCGAAACCGATAACACCGGCGGTCTTATCCGTGGCGGTCAGCAATTGACCCTGAACACCACTCACCTGATTAACCGCGAGACGGCGCAGACAGATAACGGGCTGGAAGCGCAAAACCTGACGGTAAACGCCCAACAGGTAGACAACACCCAGGGTGCCTTACGGGCAGCCAATCACCTGCAAGCTCAGGTGAGTCACAAGCTGGATAATGCGCAGGGGTTAATCTCTGCGGGCAAACAGCTTACCGTAGACGACAAGAGCGGGCACCCCTCGCTGGTGATTGACAACCGGCAAGGCACGCTAATTGCCGGGGAACACGCTGCTATCACCGCACACGCCTTGAGCGGTGACGGCCAACTGTTATCGCAGGGCGATATGGCGGTCACCTTAACCGGGGATTTTCACCATACCGGCAACACGGCAGCTAATGGCAATCTGACCCTGAACACGACCGGCAATATCCTCAATGACCGCCAGATAAAAGCCGGTCAGGCGCTGCATCTTGACGCACAGACTCTCACCAATAGCGCGTCAGGCGAAATCAGCGCCGGACAAACACAAATCAAGGCTCACGATACGCTGAACAATACCGGATTGATTGACGGCGGCCTGACCCACTTGACAGCTAACACCCTGAACAACACAGGCACCGGCCGCCTTTACGGTGACCAGCTCGCGCTACAGATGGAGACCCTGAATAACACCGCAAAGGGTGGCAAAGCTGCCGTGATTGCCGCGCGTGACCGGCTGGATATTGGGGCCGGAACACTGAACAACAGTGACCATGCCCAGATTTACAGCGTGGGCGACATGCACATCGGCGGCCGGTTGGATAATACCCTGACGGCCCCCGGTCAGGCGCGTGAGCTCAATAACCACGCGGCGACGATTGAAGCCGGGCGCCACTTGAAGATTAATGCTGACCGGATTAACAACACCAACGCCGGGTTGGTGACTCAGGTCGTCGAAACGGAAAAGTCTCAGCATCACGATGCCGTACTGAGCGGCCAGACCACCCGCTATGACTGGTCGCAGGTGGACACTTCTCGCCGCAATAAATACGGCGTGCACGATGCCATCATGCCGGACGGCAGCCGCAGTAATGACTTTTATGAATATCAGTACACCCGCACCGTCAGGGAAACTCAAGTCAAACAAAGTGACCCCGGTAAAATTCTGTCTGGCGGCAATATGACGCTCAACAGCGCGCAGGTCACCAATCACGACAGCCAGATTGTTGCCGGCGGCGCGTTAGGCGGTGAAATTGGCGAGCTGCGCAATATTGCCACTCAGGGCGAACGCGTGACCACGGATATTGGCAGTCGGACCCACTGGTATGCCAAAAAGACCAAACGCTGGCACCGAATAGGCACCAAAACCTCACAGGGGAAAAGCCGCAGTCGTTATGCCCCCGCGCCAGTGATAGAAACTATCGACCTGAAAACGCTGGCCTGGCAGGAGCATACCCGTCCACAGGGTACCGATATCACGATTACGGACCGACAAACCGGCCAGATACACTCGGCCCCCACGGCGGTCACACCCGTGACCGGCATTAACGACCAACCGCTGGTGCTGCCTCCCGGTCAGCCTTTAGTCCTGCCACCCGGTCAGCCGTTTGAACTGTCCCTGCCCCCGGAGACCGTCAAAGGGCAAACAGTCGACCCGGTGATACGCGTTATCACGCCCGATACCCGCTTGCCGAATAACAGCCTGTATACCGTGCAACCGGGCAGTGACAGCCACTATCTGGTCGAGACCGACCCGAAATTTACCCAGTATAAACAGTGGCTCGGCTCGGACTACATGCGGCAACAACTTACTCACGACCCGGCGCTGGTCCACAAACGCCTGGGCGATGGGTTCTACGAACAGCGGTTGGTGCGCGACCAAATCACCCAACTGACCGGCCGGCGCTATCTGCCCGGTTACAACAACGATGAAGCGCAGTTTAAGGCGTTGATGGATGCCGGTATCGTCTTTGGCAAACAGCAACAGTTAACGCCGGGCGTGGCTTTAAGCCCAGCGCAGATGGCGCTGCTGACCTCGGACATTATCTGGCTGACTAACCAAACCGTGACGCTGCCGGATGGCACTACCGAGGTGGTGACTGTGCCACAGGTTTATGCACGCGTCCGTCAGGGCGACCTGAGCAGTGACGGCACCTTGCTGGCCGGGAATACCGTGGCGCTCAACAGTCAGGGCGATATCACTAACAGCGGCACGATTAGCGGGCGTGACGTCACCCAACTGACGGCCAACAACCTGACCAACAGCGGCTTTATTCGCGGCGGCAAAGTGGATTTGACGGCCCAACAAACGCTCACTAACCGGGGCGGCCAGATTCAGGGAGATGACCGGGTGACCCTGAAAGGCCGGGATATCACCAGTACGTCTACGCTACGCGGGGATGAAGCTAACCGCTGGCTGGACCGCCCGGCAGGCATCTATGTGCAAAATGATAAGGGCACCTTATCGCTGAGCGCCATCAACAATGTGCAATTAACCGCCAGTGACGTCAAAAACGCCGGGAAAGACAGTCACACCGAGATAACCGCAGGCCATAATCTGACGCTGGACACCTTAAGCACGCGCCGCACAGAGCAGGGCGACTGGGGGAAAGAGAACTACCGCCATCTGACCCAACAACAAGATATCGGCAGCCAGATAACCGGCGCAGGTAGTGTGACCCTGCAAGCCGGGCAGGATTTGCAGGCCACAGCCGCCCATGTCAACGCCGGTCAACAACTGACGGCGCAGGCCGGAAATAACCTGACGCTGACCACCGGTACGGCCTCATCCGACTTAGTGGAGCACAGTAAACAGACCAGCAAAGGCTGGCTGTCGAAATCGTCAGTGGAAACTCACGACGAAGTGCATGACCGGCAGGCACTCAGCACCACATTCAGTGGCGATAAGGTCAACATACAGGCCGGTAAAGACCTCAATATCCGCGGCAGTAATGTCGCGGGTACGCAGGATGTCAGCCTGAACGCCGGTCATCAGCTCACCGTCACCACCGCAGCGGAAGCGCACGATGAAACCCATTTACGGCAGGAGAAAAAATCGGGCCTGATGGGGACTGGCGGGATTGGTTTTACCGTTGGTAAAGCCAGCCAGAAAGTCACCACCGACAGTGACAGCCAGCTGAGTAAAGGCAGCACGGTCGGCAGCAGCCAGGGCAATGTCACCCTCAACGCGGGAGAACAGCTCCGGGTTCACGGCAGTGAGGTGATTGCCGGTAAAGACCTGATGCTGACCGGTCAACAGGTCGATATCACCAGTGCGGAAAACCGCGATAACACCACGACAAAAACCGAACAAAAACAGCGCGGCTTAACCGTGGCGCTGAGTGGTGCCGCAGGCGGGGCCGTCAACAGCGCGGTGCAGACAGCCAGAACCGCCCGCAATGAAAGTGACCCGCGAGTGAAAGCCCTGCAAAACACCCAAGCCGCGCTGAGCGGGGTACAGGCCGTGCAGGCTGGCCGACTGGCGGAAGCTCAGGGCAGTGACGACAAAGGCAATAACACTCTGGCCGGGGTTAGCCTGTCCTATGGGCGTCAATCTTCCCGTTCAGAACAGCAGCACCGCCAGACCACCCAACAGGGCAGCCATCTCACTGCCGGGGATAACCTGACCGTAACCGCCAAAGGGGATGGCAAAGGCGCATCAGGCCCGAACGGCGATATCCGCATTCAGGGCAGCCAGTTACAGGCGGGTAAAGACCTGCAACTCCATGCCAATCGGGATATTCAGCTCTCATCCAGCCAGAACACCGAACAGACGACCGGCAAAAACAGCAGCCACGGCAGCTCGCTGGGCGTGGGCCTGACCGCCGGACCGGGGGGCACCGGCCTGAACGTCTCAGCCAATGTCAATCGGGGCAACGGCCGTGAAAACGGTAACGGTGTCAGCCACAATAACACCACGTTACAGGCGGGACAGACCGTCGGGCTGAACAGTGGCCGGGATACCACGCTGAAAGGGGCACAAGTCAGCGGCGAGCAGATGACTACCGACGTGAAACGTCATTTGACATTAAGCAGCGAGCAGGACAGTCAGCGCTATGACAGCCAGCAACACAACGCCAACGCGGGCGTCAGTGCCACCGTGGGCCCCCTCACCCACGGTACCGCGAGCCTCAATGCCAGCCGCAATAAACTGCACAGCAACTATGACAGCGTGCAGGAGCAGACCGGGCTGTTTGCTGGCAAAGGCGGCTATCAGGTTAACGTCGGTGACCACACCCAACTGGACGGCGCGGTGATAGCGAGTCACGCTGACAAAACCAAAAACACCCTGAACACCGGGACGCTGGGCTTTAAAGATATTAAAAATCAAGCGGATTTTACTGTTGAGCAGCAAAGTGCGGGCGTCAGCCTGGGCCAACCGACCGCCGGTCAGGTCCTGAATAATCTGGCGGTCAATGGGCTAACGGGGACTCATAACTCAGGCCATGACAGCAGCACCACGCACGCGGCGGTCAGTGACGGCAACCTGATTATCCGGGATAAGGCGCACCAGACGCAGGATGTCGCGAACTTAAGTCGCGATACCGATAATGCCGCCAATGTCCTCAGTCCAATATTTGATAAGGAAAAAGAACAGCAACGACTGAAACAGGCGCAACTGATTGGCGAAATCAGCGCCCAGATGACCGAGATAGCCAGTACCGAAGGGAAAATTATCGCCACCAAAGCGGCGAAAGCGAAGCTGGACCATATCAGTGAGCCGGACAAAGCGGCAGCCAGAAAAAAACTGGTCGACAGTGGCAATCCACACCCGACTGCGGCGGATATTAATAAGCAAGTTTATGACACCGCTTACACACAGGCGCTGAATGACTCGGGCTTTGGGACCGGCGGCACCTATCAGAAAGCCCTACAGGCGGCCACCGCAGCGATTCAGGGCTTAGCGGGCAACAATCTCGGTCAGGCGCTGGCCGGGGGCGCTTCACCGTATCTGGCGGGCGTGATAAAAGAGCTGACCACCGACCCGAAAACCCATCAGGTGGATATCGCCACTAACACGCTGGCCCATGCGATTTTAGGCGCGGTGGCGGCGGAAGTCAGCGGTAACAATGCCCTGTCGGGTGCCGCGGGTGCGGCGTCGGGGGAACTGGCGGCTCAGGTACTGATTAAGCAGCTTTACGGCGACGGGGCCAAAGTCAGTGAGTTAACGGAGGAGCAGAAGCAAACTATCAGCACCCTGTCCACCCTGGCGGCAGGGCTGGCAGGCGGCATTGCCGGTGACTCTACCGGCAGCGCCGTCACCGGGGCTCAGGCCGGGAAGAATGCGATTGAGAATAACTATCTGAGCGTGAATGAGCTGGACAGTTTTGCGCACCAAGCCCGCACCTGTGAAGGCGAAAGCTGCAAACAAGTGATCAAGGATATGGTAGAGACTAATATCCGCAATCAGCAGGACATGATGGATTTTTGCAACAGCAACCCGAACCAGTGCGCACAGAAGTATGGTTATCTGGTTGATCAGTGGCCGGTGTTTGAGCGGACCCTCAAAAATATGGACCGGGATGGCACATTGCCAGTTGAGTTCAGAAATTACCTGTCGGCGGTGAATACGTTAGGTCAGGCGGCTACAGGCAAGGTAGGCGAACTCGGCTGGACAAAACGCTTTGAAGCAATGGGCATGAGTCAGGAGACTGCCGCGGCGATGGCGATGACGTTGCCTGTTATTGTTGAGGGCAGCAAAGGGCCGAAATCATCGCCAACAACAAAAGGAAGCACAGGCGCGGTTGTTAATACAGAGAAAGCGGCGCTGGAAAAGATTGGGAAAAACAGTCAAGGCACAACGAATCTGGGTGATAAATCGGCTAATACTATTTATCATCAACAGCTTATCAAAAATGCTGAAAAGATATCTACCGCGAAACCGGGGCAACAAGTTGCAGCGCCAAGGGATCTGAATGAGCAGATTTTATGGAACCAAGTTAAAGCTAACCCATCTTCAGGTGATCCACTTAGAGGAATGAATAAAGATCCTCGTTTCCCTACTGATGCAGGATTCCAGAAAATGCAAGTTACACATGAGTTACCAGACGGTTCAAATATCACCATCCATTATCAATATAACTCAACTACTGGTAAGGCTTATGATATGAAGATTACAACTCCTAAACGGCCTGAAATCCAACCTAAGCCTTCAATCACGGATAAAAAATGATGAAAATAAAAAAGTTCAAATCAGAAAAAATTATTGAAGTTTTTGCCATATATTGGTTCGGAGAAAAAACATACTTTTACGGTTTTGCTAAAGGTTATGACGGGCTGCTTAGTTATAACGCAGAGGAAGTAGAAATTATAGAGTCATCGTTATCTGGTGATTTTGTTTTCTTTGAAAATGGCATATTTTACAAGCCACTCATTGAAAAAAATATATTAGATGACCTGTTAGAAGCAGATCCAGTTGCTTATCAATGTTTTTTAGAAACATTGAAATCGGAAGGCAGAATAGAACAAGATTTTTGCTAACCCCAGATCCCAGCCCAAGCGCTGGGATCTCCCCTTTAGCGGTTAGCCGTTCTCGACGAGCCGGATAATCAACTGTCCGTGCTCAACACTGACCTGCACCGGCTGCCCGGTGGAAAAGCCCGCTTCTTCCAGCCAGTTGCCTTTAAGATGCAAGCTGGGATGCTGACTGTAATAACGGGTCATGCCCGTGCTGCGGTCTTCGTGGCGGGTACTGGTATACCCCACCTTATAGCTGCGCCGGGCTTTTGAAATCGCTAAATCTGCATTACAATCGCGGTTAGCCATGGTAACTACTCCTGTTAGTTGCCTACGGTTAGCAGCGTTACCGGATGGCCGTCTGGTAATGCTGCACTAAATAAAAATCGTCTTTCCTGTAGCAAATTCTTTCTACGATGTCAGTAACTGCGTCATCTTCGAACGTTTAAGCAAACTGTCCATCAACACAATCAGCGCCTGCTGATCTTCATCTGATAATGAATCCATCTGCATCACAAGCGCCTGTAAACGCGGATTATGTATCTGTGGCGGTGTCATGGGTTCCAGTCCGACAAGTGAATCCAGACTACTTTGTAATACCTGAGCGATCCTGACCACGGCATCCAGTTGAGGAACGGAAGCGCCGCGTTCCCAACGGTTATAAACCCGGCGATCAACGTTGAGCAGCTCAGCTAATCTTGCTTGTGTCATCTTGCGGGCTTCTCTGGCTTCCTTTAGCCGTGTAGCAAACAGTTGCATATCTTCCTCACAAATCCAGTGTGGTAATGAGATGTGCATTGTAAGCCCTCCTTTTAAACTGCTTGACTCAATGGCTATATTATAGTCTCATATTTATGCTACTACAATGTCTATTGACAGGTTTTTACAGGAGGTAATCCATGGCCCGCATTCCCGATACCGATTTAGCCCACTTAAAGCAAACCGTCTCGTTGCTGGGGCTGGCGCGTAAGCAAGGCCGTTCGATGAAAAAACGCGGTGAGGATTATGTGCTGCGCTGTCCGTTCCATAACGAGAAAACGCCCTCAATGGTGATATCGCCGGCTAAGAACCTGTATCACTGCTTTGGCTGTGGCGCAGCGGGGTCGGTGCTGGACTGGGTGATACAAACGGAAGGCGTGACGTTGAAAATCGGTATCCGCCGGCTGCGGGAGCTGGCCGGGCTGCCGGACATGGACAATGCGGTTGTGGCCGCTTCTTCTTTAGCCGCCCCGCCGGAATTACAGGCTGCACCCCTGCCGCGCCCGAAACTGGCCGACCTGGACGATGACGGGCAGGCGCTGTTGCATCAGGTGATTGATTTTTATCATCAGAACTTACTGGCGTCACCGGAAGCCAAAGCCTGGCTGGAAAAACGCGGGCTGCATCATCCTGAACTGGTGAGTCACTTTAAGCTGGGGTGCGCGGGCCATCACGGGATCGGCGGTTCAGCGGGCTTATTACCGTCCAAGAGCAGTCAGGAAGGCCAGCAACTGCGCGACAAGCTGTCGGGGCTGGGCGTGTTGCGTACGACCACCCGGCAGGACCACTTCCGGGGCTGCGTCGTTGTACCGGTGATCGGCTGGGCCGAATCGGCCAGCGTGGCCAGCCGCGGGCGGGTGCTGCAACTGTATGGCCGCCGAACCCAGCCGGATTACAAAGTGCTGAAAGACAGCCCGAAGCATCTGTATCTGCCGTCACCGCTAGCCGGGGTCTGGAATGAATCGGCGATGCAGGCGTCAAATGAAATTATCCTGTGCGAAGCGCTGATCGATGCCATGACGTTCTGGTGTGCCGGGTTCCGCAACGTGATCGCCGCGTTCGGGGTGAACGGGTTTAACCGTGAGCATCTCGACGCTTTGCAGTATCACGGCGTGAAACGGGTGCTGATTGCCTTTGACCGCGATGAGGCCGGAGACCGTGGCGCGGCTAATGTAGCCGCTGATTTACTGGAAGCCGGTATCGAGGCGTGGCGGGTGCAGTTCCCGCCGGGCATGGATGTCAATGACTATGCCGTCAAAAGTGGCAACGCCGAACATGCGCTGGGGCTGGCTCTGCAACAGGCGGTCTGGCTGGGACAGGGAACGGCACCAGGTGCGGTGTTCAGTCATGAGCGGCCCGTCTCGTCAGATATGACGGAAAAACCCCAAAGTGCCGGTGTGGCTGAATCCTCTTCTTTAGCCGCCCCGCCAGAGCTGACCGTTGCACAAGTGCCCTGCGAGCGCACGGCGTCCGGTGAACTGCTGATGAAAAGCGGACCCCGGGTCTGGCGGATACGGGGGATGAAAAAATCGCCGGTGCCCGATGTAATGAAAGTCAATGTGCAGGTGCGGGATGAAACGTCCGGCCTGTTCCATGTGGATACGCTGGACATGTATCACGCGCGGCATCGTCAGAACTACATCAGCACGGCGGCGCGAGAGCTGGAATGCGAGCTGTCGGTCATCAAACGCGAAGCCGGGCGGGTCTTGCTGATGCTGGAGCAGCAACAGGATGCGCAACAGCAGGCCGATGCCGAAGCCGCAGGGACAACGGCCGTCACGGTCAGCGCAGAAGATGAAGCCGCCGCGCTGGCGTTGCTGACATCACCGAACTTAACAGAACAAATTATCCACGACATGGCCGCCTGCGGGGTGGTCGGCGAATCCACCAATCTGCTGACCGGGTATCTGGCGGCAGTCTCGCGCAAACTCGATAAACCGCTGGCCGTGCTGATACAAAGCAGCTCGGCGGCAGGGAAATCTTCCCTGATGGAGGCGGTGCTGAACCTGATGCCGGAAGAGGAGCGTATCCAGTACTCGGCAATGACCGGGCAGAGCCTCTACTATCTGGGAGAAACCAGCCTGCAACACAAAATACTGGCGATAGCCGAAGAAGAAGGCGTGCGGCAGGCGGCCTATGCCCTGAAACTGTTACAGTCCGACGGCGAGCTAAAAATCGCCAGTACCGGCAAGAACGAACAGAGCGGCGAACTGGTGACGCGGGAATACAAGGTGCAGGGACCGGTGATGCTGATGTTAACGACGACGGCCATTGATGTGGATGAAGAGCTGCTGAACCGCTGTCTGGTGCTGACGGTCAACGAATCGCGCGAGCAGACGCAGGCTATCCACGCCATGCAGCGACACCGCCAGACGCTGGCCGGGTTGCTGGCTGACTCGGAGAAAGGCTATCTGACGCAGTTACACCAGAACGCCCAGCGCCTGTTAAGGCCGCTGAAAGTGGTCAATCCTTACGCCCATCAACTGACGTTCCTGTCAGACAAAACCCGGATGCGGCGCGACCATATGAAATACCTGACGCTGATACAGGCCATTGCCTTACTGCACCAGTATCAACGTGAAGTGAAGAAAACCACCCACCGCGGGCAAGTCATCGAATATCTCGAAGTCACCCAAGACGACATTGCCCTGGCTAACCAGCTGGCGCATGACGTGCTGGGGCGCACGCTGGATGAAATGCCGCCGCAGACGCGTAAGCTGTTACTGCTGATACAGGCGATGGTGAACGAACAGGCGCAAATCCAGCACTGCCAGCCAAACGAAGTGCGCTTTACCCGGCGGGATATCCGCGCCTTTACCCACTGGAGCGACAGCCAGCTTAAGAATCATTGCCAGCGTCTCACCGAAATGGAATACCTGCTGTCGCATGGCGGCAGCCGGGGGCACCTGTTGCATTATGAACTGCTGTGGGACGGGGAAGACAACGGCGCGGCGCACTTGTGCGGCCTGCTGGATGTCGGAGAACCGGACTCAGAAACCGCCGGCAGTGAACGCAAGTCTGACCCGGAAGGTGGCAAGTCTTCCCTAAGTCTGGGGCAAGTCTGGTCTAAGTCTGGGGAAGAAAAACCCGCGTCAGCCCAGACAGCACAAGGTTCTGCGGGTGCACAAGTCCGGGCAGATGAAAACGCAGTTATCAGGGAAAATAATCACGGAGACGCATTGCCCGTGCCCGACAGGGATAAAACGCCGGCAGCCGTCCCGACAGGTCAGGAGAGCAAGTCTGACTTAAATGAACGCAAGTCTGGGTCAAGTTAGGGTCAAGTCTGGGGTAAAAAAATCCCCATCCGGGCAGGCAGAACACGGGTTCAACGTGCCGCAAGTCGGGGTAACGGAAGACCCAGTGATAAAAGGAAAAAAGAAAACGCGCCCCTTGTCTGCGCCCGCCCCTCAATCTCAACCGGAGGTCAATCATGGCAAACCGTAAACCGCGCAAAGGAAGTCTTCTGACCGTCGATGACGTCTACCGCCAGCCTGTGGGGCCGGCACATGACCCGAAGAGCCTGTATGCGTTGCTGCTGCGCTTTGTGGCCTGGCGGCAGGAGCGGAACTGGTCGGAAACCACGCTGAAAGTACAGACTCATCACACCTATCGCTTTATCCTGTGGGCCACGGAACGGGGCCTGTACTATGCCGCGGATATCACGCGGCCAATACTGGAGCGTTACCAGCGTTATCTGTATCAATACCGTAAGACCAACGGAGAGCCGCTAAGCATCCGCACCCAGCGCACGCAGTTGCAGCCGTTACAGGTGTGGTTCAAATGGCTGACGAAACAGAACCTGATACTGGCGAACCCGGCAGCGGACATTGAGTTGCCGCGGGAAGAAAAACGGCTGCCAAAGTATATCCTGAGCATTGATGAAATCGAGCATATCCTGTCGCTGCCTGACCCAAATACGTTGCAGGGCGCACGCGACCGGGCCCTGATGGAGCTGCTCTGGTCAACGGGAATACGGCGCAGTGAAGTGGCCCGGCTCGATATCTACAGCATTGACGGGTCACGCAAAACGGTGACCATCCGGCAGGGCAAGGGGAATAAAGACCGGGTATTGCCCCTCGGCGAACGGGCCTTAAACTGGCTCCAGTTCTATCAGCAGCAGGTTCGCCCGCAACTGCTGGTCACCCCGGACATCCAGTCGCTGTTCGTGGCAATGGACGGTCTCGACGGGTTGCAGCCGAACGGTATCACGAATGCCGTGAGCGGTTATATCCGGGCCGCCGGCATCGAGAAAAAAGGTGCCTGCCACCTGTTCCGGCACGCGATGGCGACGCAGATGCTGGAGAACGGAGCGGACCTGCGCTGGATACAGGCCATGTTAGGCCATGCCAGCGTGGAATCCACCCAGGTGTATACGCAGGTCTCTATCCGGGCCTTGCAGGCGGTGCACGCCAGCACCCACCCGGCGGAGCAAATGGCCGACGAAAAAGTCAGCGACGCCGATGAAGTGGGTTTACTGGCCGACCTGTACGCCGACGATAACGCCGACACGGACACGCCGCCGGACAGTTCAGAGCCGACCTCAACCCCCGATAGCCGCTGACCGTCCGTACGCCCCCGTTGAGTTGGGCGGGTTCGGTGTGGGGGCAGACCGTGGCCGGACTGCCCGTCAGCATCGGCGCACGCGGGGGTAAATAGTCGTCAGGCGGCTCAACCACGAGCGTCCCCGTTAAGCCGGTCCAGGCCGCCCAACGCCTATTCAACATAATGCGGGGGAATTATACGCACTGCGCCGGTGAGCCCGGGCAACCGCCTGAGCATTGATGAGCGGCTTAATGCGTATAATTGGCATTATGTCTTGCGCCCCCGCGGGTCAGCATTGGCGGGTGTGGCGCACAAGGCTGCGCCTTCTGCTGTCAGCGTCTGAGCCGGCCATCGGCAACCCCAAGTTCTTCTTTAGCTGCCCTGCAACCGTTGGCCCCCCCTGAAGGCAGGTCGGCCTGCGGCCTCCGCTAATTTACGTCCCCCGCCCCAACCCTGCTGCACTGGCTGCGCGCGGCTCGCACTGCGCTGCGCTCCGTTGCTCGTTCCCGTGCTCGCCATCTCCGCCCCGTGCAGCCCCCGGGGGCTTCCCTGAACCCAGCGAGGTCATGCAAAGCCGAGCCTGGTCTGAAACGCCCATGCCTCAGAGCGTCGCAGGGGCGCCGCTTGCGGGCTCTCTGCCGCCCGCGCCCGCAGAACGGGCACCCGCCGCCCAAACAAGTTGGGCGCCGTTCGCCCGTTGCCGAAAAAGGCGCTACACTGACAATGGCACGGCGGGAAAAACCGGCCTTCGGGTACGAAAAGCGCGTCAGGGAGTTTTGGGTTCGGCGGTGAACGCACATTGGAAAAATGGGGTGTAACTGACTGAGGGCATTAGGAAAATCGGCGTCCGGCGGTCAACTTTACAATGGAATGCGTTGTTATTGAGAATAACTATCTGAGCGTGAATGAGCTGGACAGTTTTGCGCACCAAGCCCGCACCTGTGAAGGCGAAAGCTGCAAACAAGTGATCAAGGATATGGTAGAGACTAATATCCGCAATCAGCAGGACATGATGGATTTTTGCAACAGCAACCCGAACCAGTGCGCACAGAAGTATGGTTATCTGGTTGATCAGTGGCCGGTGTTTGAGCGGACCCTCAAAAATATGGACCGGGATGGCACATTGCCAGTTGAGTTCAGAAATTACCTGTCGGCGGTGAATACGTTAGGTCAGGCGGCTACAGGCAAGGTAGGCGAACTCGGCTGGACAAAACGCTTTGAAGCAATGGGCATGAGTCAGGAGACTGCCGCGGCGATGGCGATGACGTTGCCTGTTATTGTTGAGGGCAGCAAAGGGCCGAAATCATCGCCAACAACAAAAGGAAGCACAGGCGCGGTTGTTAATACAGAGAAAGCGGCGCTGGAAAAGATTGGGAAAAACAGTCAAGGCACAACGAATCTGGGTGATAAATCGGCTAATACTATTTATCATCAACAGCTTATCAAAAATGCTGAAAAGATATCTACCGCGAAACCGGGGCAACAAGTTGCAGCGCCAAGGGATCTGAATGAGCAGATTTTATGGAACCAAGTTAAAGCTAACCCATCTTCAGGTGATCCACTTAGAGGAATGAATAAAGATCCTCGTTTCCCTACTGATGCAGGATTCCAGAAAATGCAAGTTACACATGAGTTACCAGACGGTTCAAATATCACCATCCATTATCAATATAACTCAACTACTGGTAAGGCTTATGATATGAAGATTACAACTCCTAAACGGCCTGAAATCCAACCTAAGCCTTCAATCACGGATAAAAAATGATGAAAATAAAAAAGTTCAAATCAGAAAAAATTATTGAAGTTTTTGCCATATATTGGTTCGGAGAAAAAACATACTTTTACGGTTTTGCTAAAGGTTATGACGGGCTGCTTAGTTATAACGCAGAGGAAGTAGAAATTATAGAGTCATCGTTATCTGGTGATTTTGTTTTCTTTGAAAATGGCATATTTTACAAGCCACTCATTGAAAAAAATATATTAGATGACCTGTTAGAAGCAGATCCAGTTGCTTATCAATGTTTTTTAGAAACATTGAAATCGGAAGGCAGAATAGAACAAGATTTTTGCTAACCCCAGATCCCAGCCCAAGCGCTGGGATCTCCCCTTTAGCGGTTAGCCGTTCTCGACGAGCCGGATAATCAACTGTCCGTGCTCAACACTGACCTGCACCGGCTGCCCGGTGGAAAAGCCCGCTTCTTCCAGCCAGTTGCCTTTAAGATGCAAGCTGGGATGCTGACTGTAATAACGGGTCATGCCCGTGCTGCGGTCTTCGTGGCGGGTACTGGTATACCCCACCTTATAGCTGCGCCGGGCTTTTGAAATCGCTAAATCTGCATTACAATCGCGGTTAGCCATGGTAACTACTCCTGTTAGTTGCCTACGGTTAGCAGCGTTACCGGATGGCCGTCTGGTAATGCTGCACTAAATAAAAATCGTCTTTCCTGTAGCAAATTCTTTCTACGATGTCAGTAACTGCGTCATCTTCGAACGTTTAAGCAAACTGTCCATCAACACAATCAGCGCCTGCTGATCTTCATCTGATAATGAATCCATCTGCATCACAAGCGCCTGTAAACGCGGATTATGTATCTGTGGCGGTGTCATGGGTTCCAGTCCGACAAGTGAATCCAGACTACTTTGTAATACCTGAGCGATCCTGACCACGGCATCCAGTTGAGGAACGGAAGCGCCGCGTTCCCAACGGTTATAAACCCGGCGATCAACGTTGAGCAGCTCAGCTAATCTTGCTTGTGTCATCTTGCGGGCTTCTCTGGCTTCCTTTAGCCGTGTAGCAAACAGTTGCATATCTTCCTCACAAATCCAGTGTGGTAATGAGATGTGCATTGTAAGCCCTCCTTTTAAACTGCTTGACTCAATGGCTATATTATAGTCTCATATTTATGCTACTACAATGTCTATTGACAGGTTTTTACAGGAGGTAATCCATGGCCCGCATTCCCGATACCGATTTAGCCCACTTAAAGCAAACCGTCTCGTTGCTGGGGCTGGCGCGTAAGCAAGGCCGTTCGATGAAAAAACGCGGTGAGGATTATGTGCTGCGCTGTCCGTTCCATAACGAGAAAACGCCCTCAATGGTGATATCGCCGGCTAAGAACCTGTATCACTGCTTTGGCTGTGGCGCAGCGGGGTCGGTGCTGGACTGGGTGATACAAACGGAAGGCGTGACGTTGAAAATCGGTATCCGCCGGCTGCGGGAGCTGGCCGGGCTGCCGGACATGGACAATGCGGTTGTGGCCGCTTCTTCTTTAGCCGCCCCGCCGGAATTACAGGCTGCACCCCTGCCGCGCCCGAAACTGGCCGACCTGGACGATGACGGGCAGGCGCTGTTGCATCAGGTGATTGATTTTTATCATCAGAACTTACTGGCGTCACCGGAAGCCAAAGCCTGGCTGGAAAAACGCGGGCTGCATCATCCTGAACTGGTGAGTCACTTTAAGCTGGGGTGCGCGGGCCATCACGGGATCGGCGGTTCAGCGGGCTTATTACCGTCCAAGAGCAGTCAGGAAGGCCAGCAACTGCGCGACAAGCTGTCGGGGCTGGGCGTGTTGCGTACGACCACCCGGCAGGACCACTTCCGGGGCTGCGTCGTTGTACCGGTGATCGGCTGGGCCGAATCGGCCAGCGTGGCCAGCCGCGGGCGGGTGCTGCAACTGTATGGCCGCCGAACCCAGCCGGATTACAAAGTGCTGAAAGACAGCCCGAAGCATCTGTATCTGCCGTCACCGCTAGCCGGGGTCTGGAATGAATCGGCGATGCAGGCGTCAAATGAAATTATCCTGTGCGAAGCGCTGATCGATGCCATGACGTTCTGGTGTGCCGGGTTCCGCAACGTGATCGCCGCGTTCGGGGTGAACGGGTTTAACCGTGAGCATCTCGACGCTTTGCAGTATCACGGCGTGAAACGGGTGCTGATTGCCTTTGACCGCGATGAGGCCGGAGACCGTGGCGCGGCTAATGTAGCCGCTGATTTACTGGAAGCCGGTATCGAGGCGTGGCGGGTGCAGTTCCCGCCGGGCATGGATGTCAATGACTATGCCGTCAAAAGTGGCAACGCCGAACATGCGCTGGGGCTGGCTCTGCAACAGGCGGTCTGGCTGGGACAGGGAACGGCACCAGGTGCGGTGTTCAGTCATGAGCGGCCCGTCTCGTCAGATATGACGGAAAAACCCCAAAGTGCCGGTGTGGCTGAATCCTCTTCTTTAGCCGCCCCGCCAGAGCTGACCGTTGCACAAGTGCCCTGCGAGCGCACGGCGTCCGGTGAACTGCTGATGAAAAGCGGACCCCGGGTCTGGCGGATACGGGGGATGAAAAAATCGCCGGTGCCCGATGTAATGAAAGTCAATGTGCAGGTGCGGGATGAAACGTCCGGCCTGTTCCATGTGGATACGCTGGACATGTATCACGCGCGGCATCGTCAGAACTACATCAGCACGGCGGCGCGAGAGCTGGAATGCGAGCTGTCGGTCATCAAACGCGAAGCCGGGCGGGTCTTGCTGATGCTGGAGCAGCAACAGGATGCGCAACAGCAGGCCGATGCCGAAGCCGCAGGGACAACGGCCGTCACGGTCAGCGCAGAAGATGAAGCCGCCGCGCTGGCGTTGCTGACATCACCGAACTTAACAGAACAAATTATCCACGACATGGCCGCCTGCGGGGTGGTCGGCGAATCCACCAATCTGCTGACCGGGTATCTGGCGGCAGTCTCGCGCAAACTCGATAAACCGCTGGCCGTGCTGATACAAAGCAGCTCGGCGGCAGGGAAATCTTCCCTGATGGAGGCGGTGCTGAACCTGATGCCGGAAGAGGAGCGTATCCAGTACTCGGCAATGACCGGGCAGAGCCTCTACTATCTGGGAGAAACCAGCCTGCAACACAAAATACTGGCGATAGCCGAAGAAGAAGGCGTGCGGCAGGCGGCCTATGCCCTGAAACTGTTACAGTCCGACGGCGAGCTAAAAATCGCCAGTACCGGCAAGAACGAACAGAGCGGCGAACTGGTGACGCGGGAATACAAGGTGCAGGGACCGGTGATGCTGATGTTAACGACGACGGCCATTGATGTGGATGAAGAGCTGCTGAACCGCTGTCTGGTGCTGACGGTCAACGAATCGCGCGAGCAGACGCAGGCTATCCACGCCATGCAGCGACACCGCCAGACGCTGGCCGGGTTGCTGGCTGACTCGGAGAAAGGCTATCTGACGCAGTTACACCAGAACGCCCAGCGCCTGTTAAGGCCGCTGAAAGTGGTCAATCCTTACGCCCATCAACTGACGTTCCTGTCAGACAAAACCCGGATGCGGCGCGACCATATGAAATACCTGACGCTGATACAGGCCATTGCCTTACTGCACCAGTATCAACGTGAAGTGAAGAAAACCACCCACCGCGGGCAAGTCATCGAATATCTCGAAGTCACCCAAGACGACATTGCCCTGGCTAACCAGCTGGCGCATGACGTGCTGGGGCGCACGCTGGATGAAATGCCGCCGCAGACGCGTAAGCTGTTACTGCTGATACAGGCGATGGTGAACGAACAGGCGCAAATCCAGCACTGCCAGCCAAACGAAGTGCGCTTTACCCGGCGGGATATCCGCGCCTTTACCCACTGGAGCGACAGCCAGCTTAAGAATCATTGCCAGCGTCTCACCGAAATGGAATACCTGCTGTCGCATGGCGGCAGCCGGGGGCACCTGTTGCATTATGAACTGCTGTGGGACGGGGAAGACAACGGCGCGGCGCACTTGTGCGGCCTGCTGGATGTCGGAGAACCGGACTCAGAAACCGCCGGCAGTGAACGCAAGTCTGACCCGGAAGGTGGCAAGTCTTCCCTAAGTCTGGGGCAAGTCTGGTCTAAGTCTGGGGAAGAAAAACCCGCGTCAGCCCAGACAGCACAAGGTTCTGCGGGTGCACAAGTCCGGGCAGATGAAAACGCAGTTATCAGGGAAAATAATCACGGAGACGCATTGCCCGTGCCCGACAGGGATAAAACGCCGGCAGCCGTCCCGACAGGTCAGGAGAGCAAGTCTGACTTAAATGAACGCAAGTCTGGGTCAAGTTAGGGTCAAGTCTGGGGTAAAAAAATCCCCATCCGGGCAGGCAGAACACGGGTTCAACGTGCCGCAAGTCGGGGTAACGGAAGACCCAGTGATAAAAGGAAAAAAGAAAACGCGCCCCTTGTCTGCGCCCGCCCCTCAATCTCAACCGGAGGTCAATCATGGCAAACCGTAAACCGCGCAAAGGAAGTCTTCTGACCGTCGATGACGTCTACCGCCAGCCTGTGGGGCCGGCACATGACCCGAAGAGCCTGTATGCGTTGCTGCTGCGCTTTGTGGCCTGGCGGCAGGAGCGGAACTGGTCGGAAACCACGCTGAAAGTACAGACTCATCACACCTATCGCTTTATCCTGTGGGCCACGGAACGGGGCCTGTACTATGCCGCGGATATCACGCGGCCAATACTGGAGCGTTACCAGCGTTATCTGTATCAATACCGTAAGACCAACGGAGAGCCGCTAAGCATCCGCACCCAGCGCACGCAGTTGCAGCCGTTACAGGTGTGGTTCAAATGGCTGACGAAACAGAACCTGATACTGGCGAACCCGGCAGCGGACATTGAGTTGCCGCGGGAAGAAAAACGGCTGCCAAAGTATATCCTGAGCATTGATGAAATCGAGCATATCCTGTCGCTGCCTGACCCAAATACGTTGCAGGGCGCACGCGACCGGGCCCTGATGGAGCTGCTCTGGTCAACGGGAATACGGCGCAGTGAAGTGGCCCGGCTCGATATCTACAGCATTGACGGGTCACGCAAAACGGTGACCATCCGGCAGGGCAAGGGGAATAAAGACCGGGTATTGCCCCTCGGCGAACGGGCCTTAAACTGGCTCCAGTTCTATCAGCAGCAGGTTCGCCCGCAACTGCTGGTCACCCCGGACATCCAGTCGCTGTTCGTGGCAATGGACGGTCTCGACGGGTTGCAGCCGAACGGTATCACGAATGCCGTGAGCGGTTATATCCGGGCCGCCGGCATCGAGAAAAAAGGTGCCTGCCACCTGTTCCGGCACGCGATGGCGACGCAGATGCTGGAGAACGGAGCGGACCTGCGCTGGATACAGGCCATGTTAGGCCATGCCAGCGTGGAATCCACCCAGGTGTATACGCAGGTCTCTATCCGGGCCTTGCAGGCGGTGCACGCCAGCACCCACCCGGCGGAGCAAATGGCCGACGAAAAAGTCAGCGACGCCGATGAAGTGGGTTTACTGGCCGACCTGTACGCCGACGATAACGCCGACACGGACACGCCGCCGGACAGTTCAGAGCCGACCTCAACCCCCGATAGCCGCTGACCGTCCGTACGCCCCCGTTGAGTTGGGCGGGTTCGGTGTGGGGGCAGACCGTGGCCGGACTGCCCGTCAGCATCGGCGCACGCGGGGGTAAATAGTCGTCAGGCGGCTCAACCACGAGCGTCCCCGTTAAGCCGGTCCAGGCCGCCCAACGCCTATTCAACATAATGCGGGGGAATTATACGCACTGCGCCGGTGAGCCCGGGCAACCGCCTGAGCATTGATGAGCGGCTTAATGCGTATAATTGGCATTATGTCTTGCGCCCCCGCGGGTCAGCATTGGCGGGTGTGGCGCACAAGGCTGCGCCTTCTGCTGTCAGCGTCTGAGCCGGCCATCGGCAACCCCAAGTTCTTCTTTAGCTGCCCTGCAACCGTTGGCCCCCCCTGAAGGCAGGTCGGCCTGCGGCCTCCGCTAATTTACGTCCCCCGCCCCAACCCTGCTGCACTGGCTGCGCGCGGCTCGCACTGCGCTGCGCTCCGTTGCTCGTTCCCGTGCTCGCCATCTCCGCCCCGTGCAGCCCCCGGGGGCTTCCCTGAACCCAGCGAGGTCATGCAAAGCCGAGCCTGGTCTGAAACGCCCATGCCTCAGAGCGTCGCAGGGGCGCCGCTTGCGGGCTCTCTGCCGCCCGCGCCCGCAGAACGGGCACCCGCCGCCCAAACAAGTTGGGCGCCGTTCGCCCGTTGCCGAAAAAGGCGCTACACTGACAATGGCACGGCGGGAAAAACCGGCCTTCGGGTACGAAAAGCGCGTCAGGGAGTTTTGGGTTCGGCGGTGAACGCACATTGGAAAAATGGGGTGTAACTGACTGAGGGCATTAGGAAAATCGGCGTCCGGCGGTCAACTTTACAATGGAATGCGTTGTTATTGAAAATAACTCAATGGCAAATATACTTGCGGCGACGGAAGAGAATAAGAAAGGCACCCTTAATGAATGGCGAACGGATAAGTAATCTGAAATTCAGAAAGCCTGTAGCGGTAATACACTTATTTCCTACCAGACAATGGTGGCCGCAGTGGGGAGCGCTCTTGTATGGCTTTTATTCTCCGAAGCTGCAATGACAACCAGCTTGATTGGCGCAGGTAAATATATTACCTCTAGTACAGATACTATAGGTAAATGAATAACTGGCAACTGGAGCCCGAAATTAATCTTGGTTTACTTAAATATACAGAGGTCAAAGGAGATTTTGCTTTTATTCAAGAAGATTTCTTGCTTTGTTTAAAAGTAGGAACGATGGGAGTGACTATTGGTGGTATAGAATTCTGGTTTATATACTACCGCCAGTACAACTCACGTAAATGAAATTAATATCCAGTCTTTGGATTGCTATTTGGAGAAATTTTATGAAATGTATTCAGTGTGAAAACCCGGCATTACATGAATCAGATTTTTGTGCCAGATGTGAAGAGAAAGAGCTGAAAAAGAAAAAACACCTTTACTTTACATTATCCTTTTAGTTTTTACTTTGTTATTTGTAATCACTGACTTAATGTTGGGTTATTAAATATATGGGATAAAACTGGATTATAATAATCTTTCTCTACTTTTTAGAAATGTGTTTTGTGCATGCATATGGATACCTTACTTTATTGTATCTATTCGGGTTAAAAGAACATTTATAAGATAATTATTGGGAATAGGTTGTTTTTTAAATAATTTATAACCAATATTCATTCAAAAAAGAAGTTATCTTTGTGGAGAATAACGGATTGGCGAATGCAGGGCGAGATCTCATTTTTCGAAAAATGGAATCCTGTCCTGCATTTTTTATCTTCATAAATCAGCCTCTTATATAAAAGCTTTAATCTCTCTGTATTCGCGTTTTTAAATGGTCAGTAAATAAAATAAGCGAAGGAGAGTATTGCCGATAAATATAAATGAATTAAACATAGCAGAGAATAGGCCGTTTTTAGTCATTCTGTACCTTTTTCAAATCTGGCATTAAAGGGGGGATTATTTTAACCCTATAGCTGACGAATAGCGAAGTTAATCACCGATAAAAAGGCGCTTTCGATTGCCCAAAAAGGGAAATACAAGTGAAAAGAAAGAATGAACTATGTTAAAAAGGTGATCATAAGTAAAACAATTCTCATTTAATAAATAGTTTTCACTGAGCAGTTTTTTTAAATCTAATGGTTTTTTCTATTTTCTAATCTATAGTTAATTTCACCATTTTCATTAAACTGACACTGAGTTTTTTCCTTTTCTTGTATTTGATTTTCTAGATTTAAAACCAGAGGGGATAACCGGTATGCTAATGACTTTAAGATTAACACCTATTTATTTAATTGTTTTTAATGCGATTAAATAAATTTTTTTATTCTTTTTTCGTTGTTAATCCAATTAGTTTAAAGGTTTATCGGTTTTATTTAATGGTTGTCTATGATTTTACGTAAAATTTCTACAGTCATGTAAAATCGTTTATTTGAGAAAACTTGCTTAATGCGGTTAATCCTGTTAAATGTTTTGATATAATCTCATACCCTTTTGGATTAACGCTGTTGTTCTGTTATCTAAAACCCGTTTTTACGGGGGTTTTCTCTTCCAATGTTAATAATAGCATCAAGTTTTTTACCCGCTTTAAAAAATCCTTAATCACTTGTTTTTATCTTTATTGATTAAAGTTTTTACCTGTTTTTTCATGATACGCTTGCCATTTTTTCCAGATTTTAAAACCAAGCAGACAAACAAAAATGGCTTTTTTTAACTGCTGTTTTATCATTTTTCAGATAAAGCATATTTAATTTCTACTTGAGTGAGTGAAAGTTTCTATAATCCTTTGCTTTTAAATGGCACGAAAAAGGATAATCCACATGATTTAACTTGAGAGAATCGGGCTCTGCGGAGTTAATAAAAAGCAATAAACCGCAAGGTTAAAGACAGTAAAAACAACGTTAAAATCCATCTGACAATGATAATCAAGACGTTAAAAATCAGCAATTTAAGGAGCGTTTAAACGCTCCTTAAAGATATGTTGATGTTATTAAACCAGTTTTACGTTTCCTGTAATCCCAGTTTTTTCTCCAGATAGTGAATATTGGTGCCACCATTCTGGAAGTTTTCATCATTCATAATCGTCTGTTGCAGCTCGATATTTGTCTTGATGCCATCAATGATCAGTTCTGCCAATGCATTTTTCATGCGGGCAATGGCGTTATCACGATTTTCACCGTAAGTAATCAGCTTACCAATCATGGAATCATAGTAAGGTGGTACGGTGTAGCCGGCATAAATATGCGATTCCCAACGTACGCCAAATCCACCCGCTGAGTGGAAGCGGGTAATTTTACCTGGGCTTGGCAGGAAAGTGTGCGGATCTTCGGCGTTGATGCGACACTCAATGGCGTGACCACGAACAACAACGTCTTTCTGCTTAATTGAAAGTGGCATACCGGCGGCAATCCGCAATTGTTCTTTAATCAGATCAACACCGGTAATCATTTCTGTCACTGGATGCTCAACCTGAATACGGGTGTTCATTTCAATGAAATAGAATTCGCCGTTTTCATACAGGAATTCGAAAGTACCGGCGCCGCGATAGCCAATTTCAATACATGCGTTGGAGCAGCGTTCACCAATGCTGCGGCGCATTTCTGGCGTGATGCCTGGTGCAGGAGCTTCTTCAACCACTTTCTGGTGACGGCGTTGCATAGAGCAATCACGTTCAGCCAAATAAATTGCTTGACCCTGACCATCGGCCAGTACCTGGATTTCAATATGACGCGGGTTTTCAAGGAATTTTTCCATGTAAACCATATCGTTGTTGAAAGCAGCTTTTGCTTCCGCACGGGTCATATTGATTGATTGTTCCAGATCTTTATCACTGCGGACGACGCGCATACCGCGACCACCGCCGCCACCGGATGCTTTAATGATCACTGGATAGCCGATGCGTTTAACAATGGCTTTGTTTTTCTCTGTATCATCAGATAACGGACCATCAGAGCCAGGTACACAAGGAACGCCTGCTTTTTTCATCGCATTAATAGCGGAAACTTTATCACCCATCAGGCGGATCGTTTCTGCTCTTGGGCCAATAAAAATAAAGCCGGAACGTTCAACTTGTTCAGCAAAATCTGCGTTTTCAGACAAGAAACCGTAGCCGGGGTGAATGGCTACTGCACCGGTGATTTCTGCCGCAGAAATAATCGCTGGGATATTCAGATAGCTTTTTGCAGAAGCTGCCGGGCCAATACAGATAGTTTCGTCTGCCAACAGCACGTGTTTTAAGTCACGATCCGCAGATGAATGTACCGCAACGGTTTTAATCCCCAACTCTTTACAAGCTCGCAGGATACGCAGGGCGATTTCACCACGGTTAGCAATTACAATTTTATCAAGCATGGGAACGCCTCGTTATTCGATGACGACCAATGGCTCGTCAAATTCAACGGCTTGACCGTTTTCCATAAGAATGGCTTTAACTACACCCGCTTTGTCGGCTTCAATCTGGTTCATCATTTTCATGGCTTCAACGATGCAGAGGGTGTCACCTACATTGACAGGTTGACCGACTTCGACAAATGGTTTCGCATCTGGGCTGGGTGTACGGTAGAAGGTCCCCACCATTGGAGAACGAACAATGTGACCGCTGATTGCTGCTGATCTTTCGCTGATTGTTTCCGGCAGAGCCTGAGAAGGAGCAACAGCGTTAGCCAGAGCAGGTTGTTGAGCTTGAACGGGAATATATTGTTGAGCTGCCGGAAAACTCTGGGGGGCTAATGCGCGGCTGATGCGCACTGACTCTTCCCCTTCAGAAATTTCCAGTTCAGAAATGCCAGATTCTTCAACCAGCTCGATCAGTTTTTTTATCTTACGAATATCCATGAGTGTGATTCCGTACTCTTCTGTTTCATTTAGTTGAGTTTTGCAAGCGGTTTACCGCTGCCTGTAATGCAAAGCTATAGCCATCTACCCCTAAACCGCAGATTACACCAACAGCAAGATCTGAAAGATATGAGTGATGACGAAATGGCTCGCGCGCGTGAACATTGGAGAGGTGGATCTCAATAAATGGGATCTTTACCGTCAACAGTGCATCACGCAGTGCCACGCTGGTATGCGTGAATGCAGCAGGGTTAATTAAAATAAAATCAGTATTACCCTGTGCAGAATGAATTCTATTTATCAGCTCAAACTCTGCATTGGATTGCAGGTGACTGAATTTAACTCCTAATTGATAGGCCTCTTCAGACAATTTGCTGACGATATCGTCGAGCGTTAAGTTGCCATAGATATCAGGCTCCCTGGTTCCTAACATATTCAGGTTAGGGCCGTTAAGGAGTAAAATGTGAAATTTGTCTGCCATTGTGCTGGTATCTCCGGCAATTTGTCAACAATTGCCCAACATAATCCTATATTAATGATTTGTCATCTTTTTAAAACAGCCACAAGTTCATTTCGGCGATAAAGCCCGACATTATAATGATATCGTAGCATTTAGCAGCTAAATACTGGTCTTATCAGAGAAAATGTCAAGAATAAAGCCATTGTACTTTAGAGGCTAGTCACAATTCTTAACTAATTCTTACCAATGTACGTCCTGTAACCTGGTTAGCTATCAATTTATTTGCGTATTCCACGGTTTGGTCCAGTGTTATCTCAGTCGTTGCCTGTTGGTAAAAATAAGCGGGCAGTAGTTTTTGTAAGCGTTGCCACACCGCAGATCGCTTGGTGGATGGAACCGTGACAGATTCTACGCCTTGCAAACGTATGTTCCGTAAAATAAATGGCATGACTGTTGTTGGCAGATCTGCACTACCGGCAAGCCCACAGGCTGCAACGGTACCGTTATAGTGAGTTTGAGCTAGTATTGTTGCCAGTAAATTACCGCCTACAGTATCAATTGCTCCAGCCCAAAGCTGTTTTTCTAATGGGCGGGGTGGTTGGCTAAATTCATTACGTGGCAAAACTTTTTTTGCTCCAAGGGATAACAAATATTCGTGATTTTCCTGTCTGCCGCTAACGGCAACAACAGAATAGCCAAGTTGTGAAAGAAGCATTATCGCAGTACTTCCTACACCGCCGCTGGCGCCGGTTACAATAACATCACCACTTTCTGGTTTAACTCCGCCTTGTTCCAGCGCGATAACACACAGCATTGCGGTAAAGCCGGCAGTACCAATGATCATTGCCTGCCTGCTATTCAAACCGGTTGGTAAAGGTGTCAGCCATTCTCCTGAAACTCTGGCTTGTTCTGCCAGGCCACCCCAATGATTTTCTCCTACTCCCCAGCCGGTTAACAGTACATGCTGGCCGATATGAAAACGAGGATCTTCTGTACTGTGCACAATCCCAGAGAAATCAATACCCGGTATCATTGGGAATTGGCGGACAATTTTCCCTTTGCCTGTGATTGCTAATGCATCTTTATAGTTTAGGGTTGACCAGTGAATATCAACGGTAACGTCTCCCACGGGAAGGTGAGAAGCATCAACTTCTTCTATGGATGCTGATAGTTGATTCTGTTGTTGCTTAAGTAGCAGAGCTTTCATTAGATTGTTCCGTTCTCTGTAAGAAATTTTGTTATTAAATAAGAATAGATAAAAATTGGCAGTTTACATAAAAGAAGATAAGAAAAAATAAAGTATTGATGGATTATAAAACAGAATCTGTTCGCATTTTTCCTGTGATGTCAGTGTTAGGTTTCAGTATCAGTATATAGCAAGCTATTTTAGAAAGTTCTGTTTTTTATTATTTCTTAGCAGGAAATACTGTGTTTTGGTCGCAATTTATTACATCATTAGTTTGTTCGCTACACAGACTGATACTGACAGTTAACTATCGGAAATAGTGAGCAGAAGAGTCGATGATATGTGAACT
Organism: Photorhabdus thracensis; assembly: GCF_001010285.1. Lineage (GTDB taxonomy): Bacteria > Pseudomonadota > Gammaproteobacteria > Enterobacterales > Enterobacteriaceae > Photorhabdus > Photorhabdus temperata. The sequence continues at coordinate 3,018,158 of NZ_CP011104.1, forward strand.
TACAGCAATAGCGACTGGTCAAAATAGAGATAGGTGGATCGGCTGTGACGGTAACGGTAGCGCTATAACGCTGAATTATGCAAAACCGGGTGGTTCCTGCACTTTGTTATGGAACAATTGGTAAAATTAACCCATTTTTATGCAGTTTTTTTCTGCTCCGTTTGGAAAAAGTAACGTAGAATATTACGTTGTTGATATGAATAACGTAGCCACTTTTTTATTGAAGCAGGTGTTTATGCGCCTTGTCCCTGCTTCATGTGGTTGGTAGAGTAGACGGGTTTTGTTCCGTCCCCAGCTTGCAGGATTATCCTTTCGCTATGTTTAAAAAATTTCGTGGCATGTTTTCCAACGACTTGTCTATTGACTTGGGTACCGCCAATACCCTTATTTATGTCAAAGGTCAGGGTATTGTATTGAATGAACCTTCTGTAGTCGCAATCCGTCAGGATCGTGCAGGTTCATCGAAAAGTGTTGCTGCCGTTGGGCAGGAAGCAAAGCAAATGCTGGGTCGTACACCGGGTAATATCGCGGCGATTCGTCCGATGAAAGATGGCGTGATTGCTGATTTTTATGTTACAGAGAAAATGCTGCAACACTTTATTAAACAAGTTCATAGCAACAGTTTTATGCGCCCAAGTCCGCGAGTTTTGGTTTGTGTGCCAGTTGGTGCAACTCAGGTTGAACGCCGTGCAATCCGTGAATCCGCGCTCAGCGCCGGAGCCCGCGAAGTGTTTTTGATTGAAGAGCCTATGGCGGCGGCTATCGGTGCCGGCCTGCCTGTTTCTGAAGCAACAGGTTCTATGGTTGTGGATATCGGCGGCGGTACTACAGAAGTCGCGGTTATCTCTCTGAATGGCGTTGTTTATTCATCATCTGTACGCATTGGTGGTGACCGGTTTGATGAGGCTATTATCAACTATGTCCGCCGTAATTATGGTGCGCTAATTGGTGAAGCGACTGCTGAACGTATTAAACATACTATCGGTTCAGCCTATCCTGGCGATGAAATGCTGGAGATTGAAGTTCGTGGCCGTAATTTGGCTGAAGGCGTACCGCGTGGTTTTACTCTTAACTCCAACGAAATTCTTGAAGCTTTGCAAGAACCGTTAACGGGTATTGTCAGCGCTGTCATGGTCGCTCTTGAACAGTGCCCGCCAGAATTGGCTTCCGATATTTCAGAACGTGGCATGATCCTGACTGGTGGTGGCGCACTACTGCGTAATCTTGATCGCTTACTGATAGAAGAAACCGGTATTCCGGTCATTGTTGCGGAGGATCCGTTGACATGTGTCGCCCGTGGTGGTGGAAAAGCGCTTGAAATGATCGACATGCATGGTGGTGAGCTCTTCAGCGAGGAGTGAGTATTAACTTGCAAGTGAGGGAGGAATGACGGGTAGATCAGACCTCCTTGCTATTGCTGTCTGGGAATTCCATTGTTTATGAAACAGCACAGTTTGGAATAGCGCAGCTTATGAAGCCAATTTTTAGCAGGGGGCCTTCCCTGCAATTACGACTTTTCTTCGCTGTTATTGTTGCCATTACTCTGGTTGTGGCAGACAGCCGCCTTGATGCTCTCAATAAAGTCCGTAACTATATGGATACGGTGGTCAGTCCATTTTATTTTCTTGCCAATGGCCCGCGTCAAGTACTTGATGGTGTATCAGAAACGCTTGCCTCCCGCGAACAACTGCAATTGGAAAATCGTGCCTTACGCCAAGAATTATTGATTAAAAACAGTGATATGCTGCTATTAGGGCAACTTAAACAGGAAAATTCCCGCTTGCGTGAACTGTTGGGATCACCTTTGCGTCAGGATGAACACATGATGGTGACACAGGTGATTTCCGGTAAGGCTAATCCTTATAGTGATCAGGTGGTTATTGATAAGGGATCAAGAGAAGGCGTTTATGAAGGGCAACCTGTTATCAGTGATAAAGGCATTGTTGGTCAGGTTGTTGCTGTCAGCCAGTTTACCAGCCGGGTATTACTGATTTGTGATACGACCCATGCTTTGCCAATCCAGGTTTTACGTAATGACATCAGGGCTATTGTTGCGGGTGCAGGCTGTGCTGATGATTTGCAATTTGAGTCATTACCCAGTAATACCGATATTCGGGTTGGTGATGTACTGGTCACTTCTGGGTTAGGTGGCCGTTTCCCGGAGGGGTATCCGGTAGCTGTGGTATCGTCAGTTAAAGTCGATAATCAGCGGGCCTATACTGTGATTCAGGCTCGGCCAACCGCAGAATTACAGCGTTTGCGTTATTTGCTGTTATTGTGGGGGGCAGATAATAACCCATCCGAACCATTGCCTCCATCAGAAGTTTATCGTGTAGCTAACGAGCGTTTAATGCAGATGATGCCTCAGGTATTGCCGCATGCAAATGAAATGGGGCCGCCAGCGCCGTCTTCTGTTTCTAATGAAATAACCAAAACGACAGGAAGAGTGGAAAATTCTGAACCAGCAGTAACGTCTGCTAAATTTATAAATGCGGGAAATCGTTAATGAATCAATACCGGAGTCATGGGCGTTGGATCATTTGGTTATCTTTCTTGATTGCGATGGTGCTGCAAATTATGCCGTGGCCGGAGCAAATTTATATGTACCGGCCTACCTGGTCGGCACTGTTACTTATTTACTGGGTGATGGCATTACCTCACAGGGTCAGTGTTGGTACGGGCTTTATATTGGGGATTATCATAGATCTGATTCAGGGAGCAACACTGGGTGTCAACGCCTTAGCTTACAGTCTTGTTAGCTATTTGGTGTCATTTAAGTTTCAATTATTCCGTAATATGGCACTTTGGCAGCAGGCTTTGGTCGTCGTTGCTTTATCGGTGCTGATGGATATCAGTGTTTTTTGGGCCGAATTTTTGTTATCAAATGTTGCTTTTCATCCAGAAATATTCTGGAACAGTTTGGTCAATGGTATTCTTTGGCCGTGGTTATTCCTGTTAATGCGAAAAATCCGTCGTCAATTTAATGTACATTAGTGGTTGGAGCGCGGTTTTTTAATGTCCTGACTAAGCGCTTATTCCGGTAAACGTTATTGCAGAGGCAACTCTTGCCGATAAAATCGTGGATATGGACAGCGTACATAACCTGGAGCGTACATATAGATATGTGGGGATGATTCGTTTCGCTTTTCCTTAGGGCCGCACTGAAATGCGTTCAAAAGCGACGGCTTTTGTTTGAGTTTTGCTTTGGTGCGCTCTTTATTACAAAAATGGCAAATAAAAAGCCCTAATGAGATAAGTAGTAAGGACAATATCATCATGAAAACCCTCTATCTGGCTTCCGGCTCACCAAGGCGGCGTGAGCTGGTTGAATTATTGGACTTTAAATTTGAAATTCTTTCTCCTCAGGTAAAGGAGCAATGGCAAGAGGGTGAAACTCCGCGTCAATATGTCAGCCGATTAGCAAAAGATAAATCTCTGGCGGGGGTTGTTATTGCGCCAGAGGATTTTCCCGTGTTGGGAGCGGATACTATTGTTATATTGAATGATAGGATTTTGGAAAAACCCCGTAGTGAACAACATGCCGTTGAAATGCTCAGTGTACTTTCCGGTCAGTGTCATCAGGTAATTACAGCTATTGCTTTATCAGATAGTCAGAGTACTTTAAGTGATATAGTCGTTACAGATGTGACCTTTCGCCAATTATCCACGCAGGAAATTTTGGATTATGTAGCGACCGGTGAGCCAATGGATAAAGCGGGTGCTTATGGTATTCAGGGAAAAGCAGGTTGCTTTGTCAAAACGCTGAATGGGAGTTATCACTCAGTCGTTGGTCTGCCATTAGTGGAAACGCATGAATTAATCACAAAGTTTTTTGCGTTAGTTGATGGAAAGAGGAACACATGACAGCAGAGTTATTAGTCAATATAACACCATCAGAAACGCGCGTTGCCTACATTGATGGTGGGATTTTGCAGGAAATCCATGTCGAAAGGGAAGCCAAAAGGGGAATTGTCGGTAATATTTACAAAGGTCGTGTAAGCCGGGTGTTACCAGGGATGCAGGCGGCCTTTGTTGATATTGGGCTGGAAAAAGCGGCTTTTCTTCACGCCTCAGACATTGTGCCTCACACGGAATGTATTGCCGGTGAAGAACAAAAGAACTTCCATGTCAGAGATATTGCTGAATTGGTTCGCCAGGGGCAGGATTTGATGGTTCAGGTAGTGAAAGATCCACTTGGTACCAAAGGAGCTCGGTTAACTACGGATATTACGTTACCTTCCCGCTATCTGGTATTTATGCCCGGTGCTTCTCATGTTGGGGTTTCACAACGTATCGAAAGTGAAGAAGAGCGTAATCGCCTGAAAAATATTGTTGCTGACTATTGTGATGAGCACGGTGGTTTCATTATCAGAACTGCTGCTGAGGGCGTTGGCGACGAAGAGTTAGCTCAGGATGCGGCTTTCTTGAAACGATTGTGGAGCAAGGTGATCGAGCGTAAAAAGCGTAATGTCACTAAAAATAAACTTTATGGCGAATTGGCTCTGGCTCATCGTATTTTGCGCGATTTCGCCGGAGCTGCTCTTGATCGTATTCGTGTGGATTCTCGTCTGACGTTTAATCAGTTACAGGAATTTATTAGTGAATATATTCCTAAAATGACAGCCAGATTGGAACTTTATAGTGGCAATCAACCTATTTTTGATCTGTTTGATGTAGAAAATGAGATCCAACGGGCACTCGATCGTAAAGTTGAATTGAAATCAGGTGGTTATCTGATTATTGACCAAACAGAAGCGATGACCACAATTGATATTAATACTGGCGCATTTGTTGGGCACCGTAATCTGGAAGAGACTATCTTTAATACTAATATCGAAGCGACGCAGGCTATTGCCAGACAATTAAGGTTACGTAATTTGGGGGGTATTATCATTATTGATTTTATTGATATGAATAGTGAAGATCACCGCCGACGGGTACTGGCTTCTCTTGAACAGGCTCTGAGTAAAGATCGTGTTAAAACAACGATTAATGGTTTTTCACAACTCGGGCTGGTGGAGATGACGCGTAAGCGAACCCGTGAAAGTATCGAGCATATACTCTGCGACGACTGTCCTACCTGCCATGGAAGAGGGACCGTAAAATCTGTTGAAACTGTCTGTTATGAAATTATGCGTGAAATTGTGCGTGTTCACCGGGCAGTTGATGCAGATCGCTTCCTTATTTATGCCTCACCGGCCGTGGTCGAAGCACTGAGAGGAGAAGAATCTCATGCACTGGCAGAAGTGGAAATTTTTGTTGGTAAGCAGGTAAAAGTTCAGACAGAGCAGCTCTACAGTCAGGAGCAGTTTGACGTCGTTATGATGTAATTATCTGGTTTGCTTGCTTAACAGCGCTGGCAACCAAGGAGATGCGTGTGAGGCGACTGCCGGGAGTATTATTAGCGACAGCCGCAATAGTCATTATTATTATGGCTTTGCTTGTCAGTGGGTTACGTTTTCTACTGCCGCATATTAATGGCTATCGCCCGCAATTGCTCGCTACAGTTGAGTCAATTGCGGGTGTACCTGTTGATGTTGGATATATTGATGGAAAATGGGAATCTTTTGGGCCTGTTCTTGAATTACGTGATATCAATGTGAAAACTGCCAGTGCAGATGTGAAGGCAAAAAAAATCACGGTTGCATTGGATGTCTGGTTATCTTTGCTGAGAATGCGCTGGGATTTTCGCGATCTGACTTTTTATCAATTACAGGTGGATTACCATCAACCGTTGTTTAATGATCAACGCGGTAATATGTTTTCCCAATCAGATACGTTTTCTAATCTGTTTCTCGAACAATTTGATCATTTTAATCTGCAAGATAGCCGCCTTACTTTTCTTACCCCCTCTGGTGAACGGGTTGATCTGTTGTTACCACAATTAACCTGGCTGAATAAAAATAACTATCATCGTGCTCAAGGGGAAGTCAGCCTTTCTTCTATTAATAATCAGCATGGGAATGTACAGGTTAAATTTGATTTGCGTGACACTAACGGTGTATTGGATAACGGCACTGTTTATTTGCAGGCAGATAATGTTGATATGCATCCGTGGTTGAGTCGTTGGTTGCAGGATAATACTGGGCTGAAAGATGCTGAATTTAGTTTGTCTAGCTGGATTACGCTCAAAGATGGGCGAATTGATGGTGGTCAACTGCAATTACGTCAGGGAGAAGCTAACTGGAAAGTTGCTGACAAATCTCACCGTCTTTCTGTCAGTGATCTGGTATTACGGATGCGCCGTCAGGATAATGGTTGGTTGTTTGATGCGCCTGAATTGGCAAGCTTGGCTACTGACGGTCAGCAATGGCCGTCAGGCAAGGCGTCTGTGCTCTATCTGCCGGAAGCTAAGAAGTATGATGGTAAAGATCATTGGCGTATCCGGGCGAAGAATATTCAACTTGAACGGTTGAACAGTATTTTACCCACTTTCTCTTTTTTAACCCCTGATGTTGTCAGAGATTGGGAACGTCGCCAGCCGCAAGGATTGGTAAATCATCTCGCTCTCGATATAACACCGGAAATTGCAGATGATTTCCGAATGAGTATGCAATGGCAGGATGTGAGTTGGCAGCGCTGGCAGGGGCTGCCTTCTATTGATAATTTCTCTGGTTCTCTCAACGGTAGCTTGCAGCAAGGCGAACTTAATTTTGCTTTGAAAGATAGTGTAGCTGATTATCGCGATATGTTTCTGGCACCGTTTGAGATATCCCAAAGTCATGGAGAAATATTCTGGCGGCAGGATAAGCGAGGTTTACAACTTTGGAGTCAGGGGTTGGATTTGCAGGCGAAATCATTGTGGGTCAGTGGTGATTTTCGTTATCAACAGCCAAAAGAGCAGCCTCCGGCGCTGAGTATTCTGGCGGGAGTACGGGTTTATGATGCGAGTGATGCCTGGAGATATTTTCCTGAGCCTTTGATGGGGACATCTCTGACTGACTATCTGACCGCTTCAATTATTAAAGGGCAAATAGAAAACGCAACGTTTGTTTTTCAAGGCAATCCCAAAGATTTCCCATTTGTAAAGAATGAGGGTCAGTTTCAGGTTTTCGCCCCACTGCGTCATGCTACTTTCCAGTATCAACCAGATTGGCCTGCGCTGCTGGATCTTAATATTGATCTTAATTTCCATAATAACGGTTTGTGGATGCTGGCTGCGCAAGCTGAGCTTGGTAAAGTGAAAGCGAATAATGTTTCGGCGGTAATTTCTGATTATAGTAGAAAGAAATTGTTAATCGATGCTGATATTCTGGGGGATGGTAAAGATATTCATGAATATTTTACCCATAGCCCGTTAGCGGATTCTGTTGGTGAAACGCTTAATACATTACAGATTGGTGGTCAGGTTGCGGGTAATTTGCATTTGGATATTCCGCTCAATGGCGGCAATGTGGATGCCAGTGGTGAGGTCACTTTAAAAAATAACCATTTGTTGATTAAGCCGCTGGGCAGTGAAATGAAAAATGTCAGTGGCCGGTTCCGTTTTGATAATGGTAATTTACAAAGTGACAAATTATCAGTGCAATGGCTTGGACAGCCTGTTACTGTTGATTTCTCTACCAAGAACTTATCAAAAAACTATCGGGTAGATGTTGGTCTGAATGCTCATTGGGCTGCTGCGAAATTACCTGAACTACCTCCAGCGGTTGCCAAAACGCTTTCTGGTTCTGTTGACTGGGAAGGGAACGTGGGTATTAGTTTACCGTTTCAGGGTAAGGCTCAATATGATGTGAAAATCGACGCTGACTTGTCACAAGTAGACAGCCATTTATCTGTCTTGAAAGCAGATGAACTGCGTAAACTGAAAGTGCTTCATATTCTGGCTGATGGTGATATGGATCAGCTGCGGGTAAAAGGGACGTTAGGTAAGCAGTATGCGTTTAATACTCAATGGAGTTTGGCAGAGAAAAGGACTCAACTGTCACGGGGAATTTTACAAAGTAACAGTGACAAAATTCCTGACTTACCTGAAAAATCGTTATTGGAATTGAATCTTCCGGCAATTGAGGGTGAAGAGTGGCTAGGGCTAATTGCGCCTCTGACTTCAAGTTCTTCATTGGCAGGGAGAGCACTGTTGCCACAACATCTGCGAGTGTCGCTTCCGTCATTGGATGTGGGGGGACAACGTTGGAATCAGTTATCGTTAGATGTAGAACAACAGCCCTGGGGAACGCAGATTAGTGCTGATAGTCAGGAAATCAACGGTAAGCTTAATATTCGTAATAGTGGCCCGTGGCAGCTGAATTTGAGCCATCTTTACTATAACCCTCTGCAATATAGCCCTCAGCAACCTGAATCAGATTTATCTAAGCAATCTCAAACAGGTACAACTCAGCGTTATTCACTGAACCAATGGCCTTCATTAGATATTGTCTGCTCTGAGTGCTGGATTATGGGGTTGAAACTTGGGAAGGTGTCTGGTTCCCTGATACCGGAAGGTAATTCGCTTGTATTAAGAGATGGAATGGTGGACAACAGCGTCAGTAAACTAAATTTGACGGGTCGTTGGCAAGAAAGTGCTGGAGAGAATAATACTCATCTTATGGGACAATTCTCCGGTAAAAAGTTTGATGAGATGGCATCTTACCTTGGTATTGTCGTGCCAATTGTTAAGTCGCCGTTTAACTTCCGTTTTGATTTTAACTGGTTGGATACACCGTGGAAACCCGATTTACAGACACTGAATGGCAATCTTAAAAGCGATTTAGGCAAAGGTGCTATCGAGAAATTGGGCGGGGGAAGTGCCGGTCAGTTACTAAAACTGGTCAGTTTTGATGCTTTGTTGCGTAAATTGCAGCTCGATTTTAGTGATACTTTTAGCCAGGATTTTGAATTTGATTCAATCCGTGGTGATATTTCAGTAAATAATGGGATACTCAAGACTAAGAATTTACGGATCGATGGACTGATTGCTGATGTGATAACGAAAGGAGAGGTTGATCTTGTTCGCCAACAGATCAATATAGAAGCCATCGTCACGCCGGAAATTTCTGCTACTGTCGGTGTAGCAACGGCTTTTGTTATCAATCCGGTAGCAGGTGCTGCATTATTTGCGGCAACCAAGGTCTTGGGGCCGTTATGGAATAAGATATCGGTTATTCGTTACCGGATTACCGGTAATCTTGAACAACCGAAAATTGATGAAGTCCTGCGTCAACTTAAGGAGAATAGAGGAACATGAGAAACGTCAATGTTGCACTCTTACAGTTATGTAGCGGTGAGAATATCAAACATAATTTGGCGCAAATTGAACAACAAATTAAGCCGTTGCCGGATACGATCAAGCTTGTGATGACCCCGGAAAATGCATTGTTGTTTGCTAATGCTGTCAGTTATCGTCATCATGCAGAACCGCAGGGAAAAGGGCCTTTGCAGCAAGCTGTCAGTGAGATCGCACGTCGTTATGGTGTCTGGTTATTAATTGGTTCTATGCCGCTTATCAGCCGTGAAAATCCTGAACGGATCACCAGCAGCAGTCTGTTGTTTGATGATCAGGGTGAGATCCGCGCACGTTACGATAAAATCCATATGTTTGACGTCAATATTGATGATGAACATGGATCATATAACGAATCGTCTGTTTTCCAGCGTGGGGAACATATTACCGTCGTGGATACACCTGTTGGTCGTCTTGGTATGACCATATGCTATGATCTGCGTTTCCCTGGGCTGTTTCAGACATTGCGTGAGCAAGGCGCTGAGTTGATATCTGTTCCTGCGGCATTTACCCGTTTAACAGGAAAAGCGCATTGGGAGCCACTGTTACGGGCCCGCGCTATTGAAAATCAGTGTATTCTGTTGGCACCCGCTCAGGTTGGTGTACATGGAACCCGTCAAACATGGGGCCACTCAATGGTTGTAGACGGCTGGGGGAAAGTGATTAAGAAAAATCCAGATGCAGTCAGTGCATTACAACTGAATGTCAGGGCGGATAGCCTGAAGATTATGCGTGAGCAGATGAAAGTGGTGGAACATAACTGCTTCCGGCCGCAGTTGACTTCCCTGATTGAAAAGAATACAGCAAATTAAAGAGTATCAATTATGAGTTTAACTTTTGTCAGTGAACATTTACTGGCTGCAAATAAATTAAGCCATCAAGATCTGTTTTCAGTACTTGGTCAACTGGCTGAACGTCGGCTGGATTATGCCGACCTCTATTTTCAGTCCAGCTATCATGAATCTTGGGTGCTGGAAGATCGGATTATTAAGGATGGTTCCTATAATATTGATCAGGGCGTTGGTGTTAGGGCTATCAGTGGTGAAAAAACCGGTTTTGCTTATGCAGACCAGATCACATTGAATGCATTGCAACAAAGCGCACAGGCTGCCCGTAGCATTGTCCATGAAACAGGAAATGGTAACATCCATACCTTCGGAGAAGTGGCTTACTCTCAACTTTATGCGGCAATCGATCCGTTGCGAAGTTTCTCCCGTGAAGAGAAGATTGCGTTATTGCACCGGGTGGATCAGGTCGCTCGTGCCGAAGATCCGAGAGTGCAGGAAGTGAATGCCAGCCTGACAGGGGTCTACGAACAGGTATTGGTTGCGGCGACCGATGGGACTTTAGCGGCTGATATTCGTCCTCTGGTTCGCTTATCTGTCACGGTGCTGGTGGAAGATAACGGCAAACGTGAACATGGTACTAGCGGCGGTGGCGGTCGTTATGGTTATGAATATTTTCTGGAAATGATAAGTGGTCAGATCCGTGCGGAACAATTTGCGCGTGAAGCTGTTCGTATGGCGCTGGTAAATCTTTCCGCTGTTGCTGCACCTGCGGGTACTATGCCAGTTGTTTTGGGAGCAGGTTGGCCGGGTGTGTTACTGCATGAAGCTGTTGGTCATGGGCTGGAAGGCGATTTTAACCGCCGTGGTACCTCCGTATTCTCGGGTCAGATTGGTGAGAAAGTCGCTTCTGAACTTTGTACGGTGGTTGACGATGGCACGATAAAAGGTCGCCGTGGCTCATTGGCAATTGATGATGAAGGTGTTCCTGGGCAATACAATGTATTGATTGAGAATGGTATTCTCAAAGGTTACATGCAGGACAAAATGAATGCACGTCTGATGGGGGTTGCGCCGACGGGCAATGGCCGCCGTGAATCGTATGCCCATCTGCCTATGCCTCGTATGACTAACACCTATTTGCTGGCGGGTCATTCCACACCGGAAGAGATCATCGGTAGTGTAGAAAATGGTTTATATGCGCCAAATTTTGGTGGCGGCCAAGTGGATATCACTTCCGGTAAATTCGTGTTCTCGACATCTGAAGCTTATCTGATTGAGAACGGCAAGATTACCAAGCCAGTGAAAGGTGCGACCCTTATCGGTTCCGGTATTGAGGCTATGCAGCAGGTCTCTATGGTAGGCAACGATCTTGAGCTGGATAAAGGTATTGGGATTTGTGGCAAAGAGGGCCAGAGTGTACCTGTTGGTGTTGGTCAGCCTACTTTGAAACTGGACAACCTGACCGTTGGCGGAACAGCCTGATTTTTAGTCCTCTTGTTTGAAGAAGCGGCAGAGGAGCTGGAAGGGGAACTTAGTTTTAAAATTTTCCCCTAACAAAATTAGCACCTTGTATATTTTAGGTGGCTAGGTTGATTCAGCCATATCCTTAAGATACTGGAAAATCTGACGATAAGATTTAGGTGGCTTATTAGCCGCCTTTTCTTTTTTAGCATTGCGGATCAGCGTGCGCAATTGCTGGCGATCAGTTTGTGGGAATAATGCCACAACTTCATCAATAACATCATCATTGCCATCAATCAATTTATCACGTAATTGTTCCAACTTATGGAACAGAACGATTTGCTGATTGTGACGATTTTTCAGTTTATCAATTGCAGTGGTAATGGGTTCAACATCCCGGGCACGCAGCATTTTACCAATTAATTGTAACTGGCGACGGCGCCCTTCTTTTTTTATCTTCTGTGCAAGTTCAATGGCTGCCAGCAGGTCCTCATCCAACGGAATGCGTTCAAGCGCATTTTTGCTGAGATCAACCAATTCTGCACCCAGCTTTTTCAATGCCTCTGCATCACGTTTAATTTCGCTTTTACTGACCCAAATTATCTCTTCTTCTTCCTCTTCAGTAGGATAATCATTGAGCCAATCTTCAGGCTGCTTTGCCATGGTGGTTTTCCTTTTAAAAAGGCCGGATCTGACAGGTTGATTTTTGGAGCATGACCTGTAGCCCAGTGGGTGTTAACATCCTAATATTGGGTATTGTAACTGGGAAAAACGCCTGATTACCACTCGGCATTACTTTTGTGGATAAAATGGTTCTGTTTTCCTGACAGATTTTCCCTTTATTCATCAAATTACGGGTAATTAATGAAAATCACTGATCAAATCGCGGAACAACGCAAGCAACTGGAAAATGCAGTTTCACAGGCATTAGAATTGGCAACAGCGGGTTGTGATGCCGCGGAAGTTGCTGTTAATAAAACAACGGGTATTGGTGTCAGTACCCGCTTTGGTGAAATAGAAAATGTAGAATTTAATAGTGATGGTGCGCTAGGGATCACCGTATACCATCAGCAACGTAAAGGGAGTGCATCATCAACAGATTTAAGTCCGGATGCTATTGCCCGTACTGTTCAGGCTGCGATCGATATTGCCCGTTATACTTCTCAGGATCCCTGTGCCGGTCCGGCGGATAAAGAGTTACTGGCGTTTGATGCGCCGGATCTTGATTTGTTCCACCCAACAGAATTGGATACTGATAAAGCAATTGAACTGGCTGCCCGCGCGGAACAAACGGCATTACAGGTAGATAAACGTATTACCAATACTGAGGGCGGGAGTTTTAGCAGCCATTATGGTATCCGGGTGTTTGGCAACAGTCACGGTATGTTGCAAAGTTATTGCTCTAGCCGTCATTCGATGTCGAGTTGTGTGATTGCTGAATTTAATGGCGATATGGAACGGGATTATGCGTATACCATTAGTCGTCGTATTGAAGATTTAAAATCGCCGGAGTGGGTTGGGCATGAGTGTGCCCGCCGTGTGCTATCCCGTTTATCTCCACGTAAATTACCGACTATGAGAGCACCTGTGCTGTTTGCTGCGGAAGTTGCAACGGGTCTTTTCGGTCATTTAGTTGGTGCTATTAGTGGTAGCAGTATTTACCGTAAATCTTCTTTCCTGCTTGATCATCTGGGCAAACAAATCCTGCCATCATGGCTGACGATTGAAGAGCGTCCACATTTGCTGGCAGGGCTGGCATCTTCTCCGTTTGATAGCGAAGGTGTGTGCACCAGTAACAGGGATATTATTAAAGATGGCGTATTACAGACCTGGCTTCTGACAAATTATTCTGCCCGTAAATTGGGGATGACAAGTACAGGCCATGCTGGTGGGATCCATAACTGGTGCATTGCAGGGCAAGGTGAGGATTTTGCTGGTTTACTGCGTCAGATGGGAACGGGATTAGTGGTTACTGAATTGATGGGGCAGGGAGTCAGTGCAGTAACCGGTGACTATTCCCGTGGTGCTGCTGGTTTCTGGGTAGAAAATGGTGAGATTCAGTATCCTGTTAGCGAGATCACTATTGCGGCCAATCTGAAAGATATGTGGGCCAATATGGTCACTATTGGGAATGATATTGAAACTCGCAGTAATATCCAATGTGGTTCAGTATTACTGCCGGAAATGAGTATCGCTGGTCAATAAGAGATACTCAGATTCGGTTACAGTGGCCAGCCCTGTTGAAATGGGCTGGCTGAATTAACGGTGGAGTTCACCGGCAGCTTCTGGTTGGTAAAGTAATTCTAATACTTTGACCCGGGTTTCTTCGCCGTTTGGCAATTTCCAACTGATTTCGTCGCCAATACGAAGGCCCAATAATGCCGCTCCCAGAGGAGCCATAACAGAAAGCTGGTCTGAACTGTCTTGCAGTGACGCAGGATAAACCAGAGTGCGCACCCGCTCTTCACTGCTTGTCAGATCAAGGAAGCGAACCCGACTATTCATAGTCACAATATCGGATGGAATTTCTGCTGGAGGTACAATCTCTGCACGATCCAGCTCCTCATTCAAAGCGTCAGCGATACTAGTATCTGCAAACGCTGGCTGTTCCAACAGGGAATCTAAACGTTCTGCGTCTAATTCGTTGATGATAATTGCTGGTTTAGTCATACCACACTCCAAATGGAATCCAACACAAAATAACACCCCGCACCGTGAGGAGGGGGGTGTTATTTAAAATAATTAACCTGATAGTAGGCTGTTCTTACTGGAAAAGAAAGAGATCATGATCACGAACTGTTTTGTGTTGCTAATGAAAGCAGTTAAGAACATGATAAGCCAGAGGAGTGGAAGGCGTTATTCTTCGTCAAATCCTGCATCAAATAGATTAATGATAGCGGCAAGAGCCTGTTCTTCATCTGGGCCATTGGCTTCAACTTCAATATAGCTGCCTTTTTCTGAATCCAGCATCAGCATGGCTATCACGCTGCTGGCTTCAGCTTCAACATGGCTATCATTGCGCAAGACAACATGAGACTCAAAGAGCTGTACCAGATCATACAGCTTCATTGCTGGCCGGGCGTGCATTCCCAGCCGGTTTTTGATTTCAAGTTTCTGCTTGACAGTCATTATTTCCGCTTTTCGAGAGTACGGTGGCGTGACTGTACGTTTTTGCCACGGGAGCGGAAATAGTCAGCCAGCTGCTCTGCCACATAAACAGAACGGTGTTTACCGCCGGTGCAGCCAATCGCCACGGTCAGATAACTGCGGTTATTGGTTTCAAGCATGGGCAGCCAAAGTTCAAGATAACTGCGGGTCTGATAGATGAAGTTATGCACTTCTGTATGGCGGTCGAGAAAAGCGGCTACGGGACGATCAAGACCAGTCATTGGCCGTAGCTTTGGGTCCCAGTGTGGGTTTGGCAGGAAACGTACATCAAAAACATAGTCGGCATCAATTGGAATGCCATGCTTGAAGCCGAAGGACTCAAAGACCATTGTCAGCTCACGTTCCCGTTTGCCCAGCAGACGGGTCCTTAGCATTTCGGCCAGTTCATGGACTGACATTTCGGAAGTGTCGATAATCAGATCTGCTCTTGAACGAAGTGGCTCCAGCAGATCGCTTTCTTGATCAATCGCGCTTTCCAGAGAAAGGTTTTTGCTTGATAGTGGATGGAGACGGCGGGTATCGCTGTAACGGCGGATTAGCGTATTACGGTCAGCATCAAGAAACAGTAATTGCGGTGAGAAACTGGCTGGTAGTTTAGTCAGGGCTTCTTCGAAAACTTCGGGGGATTCCGGCATGTTTCTTACATCAATACTGACAGCAGCGGAAATATCTCTGTCAGCCAGCGTATCGGCTAATTCCGGCAGCAACACTACCGGCAAGTTGTCTACACAATAAAAACCCATATCTTCCAGTGCGCGCAAGGCAACGGATTTACCCGAACCGGAACGGCCACTGACTATCATCAGCACCATGAGACGACTCCCCTTAATTTCTCAGTGGTTATTATTATGAGCCACTGTTATCTGTTGCTCTCCATTCATTGCAACAGCTATTCAGTGATAATTGCGTAAAGTTCTTCATCACTTTGTGCCGATCTTAAACGACGGCAGAGATTTTTGTCTGCAAGGCGTTTGGCAATTAATGACAATGTGTGTAAGTGTGTCTGGCATTGATCGTTTGGAACCAGTAAAGCAAACAGCAAATCGACTGGTTGATTATCAATGGCATCGAAAGCAATGGGTTGTTCCAGATTGAGGAAAACGCCAACAGCTTGATCTGAGCTTTCTTCATCCAGTTTACCGTGAGGGATAGCAATACCACTGCCAATTCCAGTAGTGCCTACTTTTTCTCTGGTCAATATTGCTTCGAATACGATATTCTCGGGTAGTTTAAGCCGTTTAGATGCCAGCTCACTGATAATCTCTAAAGCCCGTTTTTTGCTCGAACAATGTACGTTATTACGCGTACATTCGAGGGAAAGTACAGAGCTTAGTAGTAAATCTGCTTGGTTATTCATTTTTCTATTCGCTTAGGTGCTTAATTGATACCGGATGCCATAGATTAGCTGTGGCATCCGGTATTTGTGCACTGTTTTACAGCAAGACTCCGCTGTTTTTACTACAGCTATTGTTAAATAACTGTTAATGTTGTCTCAGTTTATCTTTATGTTTGGTTAACTGACGAGCCAGTTTATCGACCAGTCCATCAATTGCTGCATACATATCTTCATGTTCTGAGGATGCGTGCAACTCGCCTCCATTAATATGTACCGTGGCTTCAGCGATTTGTTGTACCTTTTCCACTCGGAGGATTACCTGAGTCAGGTTGATCCTGTCGAAATATTGATCCAGCTTGCTGCATTTTGCAGTGATAATGTCGCGTAATGCATCAGTAATTTCAATATTGTGGCCAGTTATTTTGAGTTGCATATTGTCTTCCTTCTCTTGTTCATTTCAAACCAGACGTTTACGCTGGTTTGATGGCGGAATGGATAACGACTCTCGATATTTTGCGACAGTCCGTCGGGCAACCATAATGCCTTGATCGGCTAGCATACTCGTCAGTTTGCTGTCACTTAATGGTTTGGCGGAGTTCTCCGCTGCTACCAGTTTTTTCACCAAAGCCCGTATTGCAGTTGAAGAGGCTTCGCCTCCACTTTCTGTATTAACATGGCTGGAGAAAAAATACTTCAATTCAAAAATGCCACGTGGGCTGTGCAGGAATTTTTGGGTAGTCACCCTGGAAATGGTAGATTCATGCATATCGACCTGGAAGGCAATATCTGCCAAAACCATGGGTTTCATATATTCTTCGCCATGCTCAAAAAATTCCTGTTGCTGCTCTACAATGCAGCGCGTAACTTTCAGCAGAGTATCATTTCGGCTTTCCAGGCTTTTGATAAGCCATTTAGCTTCCTGTAGGTTATTGCGGATAAACTGGCTGTCACTTTCATTGTGTGTATGTTGCCCAAGCTCCGCATAATGCTGATTAATGTGTAAACGCGGAATACTATCTGTATTCAATTCTACTTGCCAATGTTCACTCTCTTTTCGAACCAGCACATCAGGGATGACATACTCTGATTCACCTGTGTTTACTGCCAAACCAGGTCTTGGCTCAAGTGACTGAATTAAATCAATCACTTCTTTCAGTGTATCTTCTTTCAAGCGACTTAAACGGATTAAGTTGCGGAAATCCCGATTACCCAGTAATTCCAGATGCTCGCAGACGATCAATTTTGCTTCTTTCAGATAAGGTGTTTCTGGTGGAAACATTGATAGCTGGATCAGTAGACAATCTTTCAGATCACGGGCAGCGACACCGATAGGATCAAAATGTTGTACCCGTTTGAGCACGGCTTCCACTTCTGCCAGAGTCAGTTGATCGTCGCCAATGCTAGCAAGGATATCCTCCAATGGTACAGTAAGGTAGCCTGTATCATCTACGGCATCAATGATTGATGTAGCAATTGCTGCATCTGTTTCCGTGAAAGGGGTCAGCCCTGCCTGCCACATTAAATAGTCTTGCAGGGTTTGGACTGTTTCACCTTGGTAAAGTGGCAGGTCGTCATCATTATAGTCATTACGTGTACCGGAAGGTGTACCAGCTGTATAAATTTCATCCCAGCTGGCATCCAGTGGCAACTCATCTGGCATATCCTTTTGTTGCAGGGCATCAAGCGTATCCATAACGTCAGTTTCGTTGTCGGGAGATTCCTGATTACTGATTTCTTGATGATCTTCATCCTGCTCAAGCAAAGGGTTCATTTCTAACGCTTGCTGTATTTCCTGTTGAAGTTCAAGCGTAGAAAGTTGCAACAAACGAATGGCTTGTTGGAGCTGTGGTGTCATAGCCAGTTGCTGACTGAGCCTGAGTTGCAAACTTTGCTTCATAGCGTTAAATCAATTCTCCTGGCTGAATTAGAGCCGGAAACCTTCGCCTAAATAAACGCGCTTCACCTGTTCATTATTAAGGATATCATTCGGTGTGCCGTGAGCAATCAGCTGCCCTTGGCTGACAATATAAGCACGCTCACATACATCTAATGTTTCACGGACGTTATGGTCTGTGATCAGGACGCCTAGCCCGTAATCTCTCAAATGCTGAATAATTTTTTTGATATCGATTACTGAGATTGGATCTACGCCGGCGAAAGGTTCATCCAGCAAAATAAATTTAGGATTGGCTGCCAGCGCGCGGGCAATCTCTACGCGGCGACGCTCACCACCGGAAAGTGATTGACCCAGATTGTCCCGCAGGTGGCTGATATGGAACTCCTCCATCAGCTCTTCGGCACGTTCCTTCCGTTGTTCTTGTGTCAGATCCTGACGGATCTCCAATACGGCCATCAGATTGTCGAAGACGCTCAGACGGCGGAAAATAGAAGCTTCCTGAGGCAAGTAGCCAATACCACGGCGCGCCCGTTCGTGAAGTGGCAGCAGGCTGATATCTTCGCCATCAATGGTAATTGTCCCGGCATCCCGTGAAACAATGCCTACAACCATATAAAAAGTCGTGGTTTTCCCTGCACCGTTAGGGCCAAGCAGGCCAACAATTTCACCGGAGTTCACGTTTAAGCTGACATTTTCAACGACCTTACGGCCTTTGTAAGCTTTTGCCAGGTTTTCTGCGTTTAGTATTGCCATATCTCGTTATTTACTCTTGTTGTTAACCGCAGGGCTTTCTTCTTGTAACTGAGAAGGTAACAAAACAGTTGTCACTCGTTTACCTTTGTCACTGAACGCTTCCATTTGCTGGGTTGGGACCAGGTAAGTGATCCGGTCGCCTTTTATATTACTGTCTAACTGTTCCAGATAGGCGTTGCCAGTCAGTGTAACCAGCTCCTTATCCATTTCGTAACGCATTTTGGCGCCGCGACCTTTGATTGGCTTGCCGTTGTCCTGTAGCTGATAGAAAGTTACCGGATTACCAAATGCCTCAACAACCATTTTTTTAGAATCGCCATCCGGGCGGGTCACAACAACTTTGTCAGCGTGGATATCAATAGAGCCCTGTTTAACGATCACGTTTTCTGTAAATGTGGCAGTGTTCCCGGTCATGTCAAGGGATTGTTTAACGGAATCAATAGAAATTGGCTTCTGGGTGTCATCTTTCAGTGCCAGAGCGGGAAGGCTGACTGTAAAAATGGCACTGGCAATAAGAGCATTACGGATTCTGTTGTTCATGTTGGATTTCATAGTAGGTGTTAACCTTTTCAATCAGTTCAGCGGTTTTGTTCCGCAGATTGCCACGCATTTTCATACCGACGGACTTCAATCCTACGCCAATCAGTGTGACTTGATCGTCGGATGAAACATCCTGAGTTACCAGATTGACGATAGCATTTTCTGTGGTAATGCGCTGTAATTGTGTCGTATCAGTCAGGCTGTCAACCTGCACATCTCCGTAAAGATAGAGCATTCTGTCGTTGGTCAGTTTGGCTTTGTTTGCACGAACTGTCCATGTAGCAATGGCATTTGAATCATATGTCGTTAATACCGGCTTGGTAAACCAGGTAAGTTTTGACTCAGCATAATTCTGGACGTCATCAGCGACCAGTTTGTACGTCAGCTTACCCGTAGGATCATAAACAAAGGTTATGGTTTCCTGGCTTTGGTATGTTGGCTGACTGTTATCTGTATCAGAAGATGAGTTAGTCTCGTCTGAATCAGATAAGTTCCAGCCAATTAACGCCAGGGTGATTAACGTCAGTATTATCGCCAGCCAGGATTTGATTTTATCCATTCTCGTTTCGCTTCAACCTACTATATTGATAATCCTTTGGCCTCTTCCAGTTTATTCTGAGCGAAAAGCACCAAATCACAAAGTTCTCTTACCGCACCGCGACCCCCAGCAATCCGGGTGACATAATGTGCTTTTGGTAATAGCAGTGGATGCGCGTCTGCCACAGCGACAGATAAGCCCACTTGTTCCATGACCGGCCAGTCAATCAGATCATCACCGATGTAAGCAACCTGTTCTGGTGTTAGTCCCAGTTTATCTAACAGTTCTCTATACGCCAAAACCTTATCACTTTGTCCTTGGTAAAGATGTGTAATGCCCAGTGTGTTTGCTCGATCTTCCAGCAATTTTGCCCGACGGCCGGTAATAATAGCGACTTCGATGCCTGAAGTGATCAGGCAGCGAATCCCGTAGCCATCACGAACGTTAAACGTTTTCAATTCTTCGCCGTTATTGCCCATATATATCAGGCCATCAGACATCACACCGTCAACGTCGCAAATCAGCAGACGGATTCTACCGGCTTTTTCAATAATGTCTTTATTAACTGGACCATAACAGGTATCCAGATAAACTAATTGGCTCATTAAGACGTTCTCAGGTTAAACTACGCCAGCTTGTAGCAGGTCATGCATATGTAATACACCAAGTAATTTATTTTCCTCGGTAACCAGTAAGGAAGTGATATGGTGTGACTGCATTAAGTTCAATGCATCAACAGCAAGGGCATTCGGTTTGATACGGATACCGCCAGCTGTCATAACAGCTGAAATTTTGACATTGTACAAATCAATTCCCATATCAAACACTCGTCGCAAGTCACCATCGGTAAAAATACCGTCAATATACATATTTTCATCGCAAACGACGGTCATACCCAGTTTTTGGCGGGTGATTTCGACAAGAGCTTCACGTAAAGAGGCATCGCGATTCACTCTTGGGATATCATCACCTGTGTTCATTAAATCACTGACCAGCAGCAGAAGTTTGCGCCCAAGTGTGCCGCCTGGATGTGATAGTGCGAAGTCTTCAGCGGTAAAACCACGGGCCTGAAGCAATGCAACCGCTAAAGCATCACCCATAACCAATGTTGCCGTAGTGCTGGTTGTTGGCGCTAAACCTAACGGACAGGCTTCCTGTGGGACTTTGATACACAAGTGAATGTCCGCGGCTTTTCCCATACTACTGTTGTAATTGTTAGTCATGCAGATAAGCGGAATTTTTTGGCGTTTCAATGCGGGGATCAATGACAGAATTTCATTGGATTCACCCGAGTTTGAGATGGCCAAAACGATATCTTTAGGTGTCACCATACCGAGATCGCCGTGGCTGGCTTCTCCCGGATGAACGAAAAAGGAGGGTGTACCAGTACTGGCGAAAGTTGCAGCAATTTTACACCCGATGTGGCCGGATTTGCCCATCCCCATGACAATAACCTTACCTTCACAGTTGAACATCAGTTCACAGGTGCGGGCAAAATCTTCATTGATATATTGTTCAAGTTCTGCCAACCCATCACGCTCTATCTGTAAAACTTTCTTACCCGCTTGCTGAAAATCAATTTTAGGCATTTCTTTTTCCTACTAATTTGTGTTTATTCAATACTGTAATTGCAAATAAACAGCACGATAAAATAAGCGATAAAGCAGCTTAATAACAGGACACCTTTAAATCGGTTTAACCGGTGTTTACGACCCAGACAAAATGCAGCAAATATTGTGCTGGCTACCATCATTACCCAAAAATCACGGTGGAAAGATTCAGGTGAAATGGCTGCTGGTGAGAGTAATGCGGGAAGGCCCAAAACAATTGATATATTGAATATATTCGAACCTATAATATTCCCGAATGCAATATCATCTTCCCCTTTGAACGCGGCTGCAATAGAGGTCGCTAATTCTGGCAGACTGGTGCCGACTGCAAGCACAGTAAGCCCGATAACTAATTCACTAATACCATAAATGCGGGCAATAACCGTTGCATTATCAATAACCATGCGGGTTGCCATAGGTAAAATAATCAACCCTAAGAGTATCCAAAGCAGGGCAATGCGTTTATTGCCTTCCAGCGGTAATTCAGAAACCTGCTCTTGTGTGTAAATATCAGCTTCGGTACAGCGTGGCAGAGCAGCCATTTTTATCATCAGTAATATATACGCAATGGCAGAAGCCAGTAATACTAACCCGTCCATCCGGCTGAGATAGTTATCACTCATCAAATAACCACAGAAAGCAGTGATCAGCAGCATTAAAGGCAGTTCCTGCCGCAGCATTTCTGATTTTACTTCCAGTGGGCGAATAAATGCAGCAGCGCCGGTTATCAGCAGCAGATTGGTAATGTTGGAGCCAATAACATTACCAACAGCCATATCAGGTTGGTTATCCAGCATGGCAGTAACTGAAACCATTAATTCGGGCAGAGACGTTCCGATGCCAACAATGGTAGTACCAATAATAAAGGGAGGCAGTCCCAGAGTACGGGCAAAAATTGCAGCACCATATACTAATCTATCGGAACCATATACCAGTAAAATCAACCCGGTAATTAAGAGTAAAAAGGTCAGAAGCATGGAGCGTCCCTTGTAAGGTATATTCCGAATTTAATATTAACGTTGGTTGATTTCTTAAACAAAAATTGTTTGTTCAGTTAGATGGGGTATATTCTGACGGCGGAGGATGGAAAAGTAAAATTTGTCACAACTTTGGTAGCGAAAATTCTCAAGTTTTTTTGTAGTATATGTGATTAATATATGAACCAAATATAAAGCCAATTTATTAACCGTTAAGGTCTATCAATAATGAGTCAACAAACAGCAAATCTCATCGAGATCCGTGGCATGTATTTTACCCGTGGTAACCGTCCGATTTTTGCTGATATTAATCTGGCGGTGCCCAAAGGAAAAGTCACTGCAATTATGGGGCCTTCTGGGATAGGGAAAACAACACTATTACGGTTGATTGGCGGTCAGTTGCGTCCTGAGCGGGGAGAGATCTGGTTTGATGGCGATAATATTCCTGTTTTATCCCGTTCTCGTTTGTATGCTGCCCGTAAGAAGATGAGTATGTTGTTTCAGTCTGGGGCATTATTCACTGATCTGAATGTTTTTGAGAACGTCGCTTTTCCGCTGCGTGAACATACGAATCTGCCTGAAGAAATTATACAGACGACTGTCATGATGAAATTGGAGGCTGTTGGGTTACGTGGCGCCGCGAATTTGATGCCTTCTGAACTTTCCGGTGGTATGGCAAGGCGTGCTGCTCTGGCTCGCGCCATTGCACTTGATCCTGATCTGATTATGTTTGATGAGCCTTTTGTTGGTCAGGACCCGATTACGATGGGGGTTTTGGTGAAACTCATTGATGAACTGAATAAGGCGCTGGGTGTGACCTGTGTGGTTGTTTCCCACGATGTGCCGGAAGTTCTGAGCATTGCAGATTATGCTTATATTATGGCTGAACAACAGATTATTGCAGAGGGTACCGCTCAACAGTTGCAGTCTAATTCTGATCAGCGGGTACGGCAATTTCTCGATGGCATTGCTGATGGGCCGGTCCCTTTCCGTTTCCCGGCAGGGGATTATAAAACTGAGTTATTAGGATAATGTCATGTTGATGTTAACACAGGCGCTGGCGGCACTTGGCAGGCGGGTCATTGAGGTATTCGCCTCTTTTGGTCGTGCAGGTTTTATGCTGTTTAGCGCGGTAATTGGCAAGCCAGAACCTGCCAGACAATGGCCATTACTTCGACAACAGCTTTACAGCGTGGGTGTTCGGTCATTGTTGATTATCATGGTTTCAGGATTATTTATTGGCATGGTGCTCGGCTTACAGGGATATCTGATACTGACAACCTACAGCGCGGAAGCCAGTCTTGGCATGATGGTGGCGCTGTCTCTGTTACGTGAATTGGGGCCGGTTGTCACTGCATTGTTGTTTGCCGGCCGTGCAGGATCAGCGTTAACCGCAGAAATAGGTTTAATGAAAGCCACGGAACAAATTTCCAGTCTGGAGATGATGGCGGTAGATCCATTACGGCGTGTGATAGCACCCCGTTTCTGGGCTGGGTTTATCAGTATGCCGTTATTATCCTTGATTTTTGTGGCTGTAGGCATTTGGGGTGGCGCAGTGGTTGGTGTTGATTGGAAGGGGATCGACAGCGGTTTCTTCTGGTCTGCAATGCAGTCTGCTATAGAGTGGCAGAAAGATTTGCTTAACTGTTTTATTAAAAGCGTCGTTTTCGCCATTACCGTGACCTGGATTGCTTTATTTAATGGTTATGATGCGATCCCCACCTCAGAAGGGATCAGCCGGGCAACAACCAGAACGGTGGTTCATGCGTCGTTAGCCGTTTTAGGTTTGGATTTTGTGCTGACAGCACTCATGTTTGGGAATTAAGTCAATGCAAAGCAAGAAAATTGAAATTTGGGTTGGGTTTTTTGTCTTGATTGCACTGGCTGCAATCGTCTTTTTATGCCTGAAAGTGGCAGATATTAAATCGGTCGGTAACCAACCGACTTACCGTTTATACGCAACTTTTGACAATATCGGCGGTCTTAAAGTGCGCTCACCGGTAAAAATTGGTGGTGTGGTGATTGGTCGTGTTGCAACTATCTCTCTTGATGAAAAAACTTATACACCGCAGGTGGCGCTGGATATCATGAAGCAATATGACCGTATCCCTGATACCAGTTCTCTTTCCATCCGCACTTCTGGTCTATTGGGTGAACAATATATTGCCCTGAATATGGGGTTTGAAGATCCAGACATGGGAACCGGCATCCTGAAAGAGGGGGACCGCGTGCAGGATACCAAATCAGCAATGGTACTTGAGGATCTGATTGGTCAATTCTTGTATAAGGGGGGCGATAACGTCCAGAGTGGCGCAGTACATACTCCAGCACCAATCCGCAATTAAATATCATTAAGAGGAACCAATTATGTTGAAGAGATTATTAATGGTGGCACTGTTGGTGGTAGCGCCATTCGCTAGCGCAGTTGATCAGACGAACCCTTACAAGTTGATGCAGGATGCGGCAGAAAAGACGTTTACCCGTTTGAAGAATAGTCAATCACAAATTCGTCAAAATCCAGATTATTTGCGCCAGGTGGTGAAAGAAGAATTACTGCCCTATGTACATATTAAATATGCTGGGGCATTAGTTCTGGGGAGCTATTATAAAGATTCGACGCCAGCACAGCGCGAGGCTTATTTTACCGCATTTGAATCTTACCTTGAGCAGGTTTATGGGCAGGCCCTGGCAATGTATCACAATCAAACTTATCAGATTGATCCTGAAAAACCATTAGGAGACAACAATATCGTTGCGATTCGTGTCACTATCATTGATTCGAATGGTCGCCCGCCCGTTCGCCTTGATTTTCAGTGGCGTAAAAACAGCAAAACAGGTCATTGGCAGGCATACGATATGATTGCTGAAGGCGTCAGTATGATTACAACTAAACAGAGTGAATGGGCTTCTATCTTACGTCAGCAAGGTATTGATGGTTTGACTAAGCAACTTGAAATCAGTGCCCGGCAGCCCATTACGCTGGAAGAGAAAAAGTAACATGAATGAGAGTCTGAGCTGGGAAAGAACAGGGCAAACATTGATCCTCAAAGGTATTTTGGATCGTGACACTTTGCTGCCTCTCTGGCAGCAAAAAGAAAAATTACTGGCCGGTATCAACGGTATCAATGTGTCACAGCTTGAGCATGTGGATTCTACTGGGTTGGCTCTTTTAATCCGTTTTAAACATCATATGCGAAAGGAAGGGGTTAAACTGCTCTTTTCCGGCGTCAGTGAACGGCTTGGCACCTTGATTACGCTTTACGATTTGCAAGAAATTATCATGGATAGCTAGCCGAAAATCTCAGTAATTATCTGTATAATAAGCGCCCTTGTAAGCAAAAATGTTACAAGGGCGTTTTCATTGTTTAAGAGTAAGTCGGATTCTATTAGGATAGACGACGGTCTATTATTTCTAACTACAGAATTGAGCAATTATGGATACCAATGAGATTAAACAAGTGCTGGTGGATAAATTAGCACTGGATGAAGTCATCGTTAACGGAGATGGCAGCCATTTCCAGGTTATTGTGGTTGGTGAAATGTTTGCTGGCATGAGCCGGGTAAAACAGCAGCAAGCCGTTTATGCGCCTTTGATGGAATACATTGCTGATAATCGTATTCATGCCCTGTCAATTAAAGCTTATACACCGGATGATTGGAAACGGGATCGTAAGCTCAACGGTTTTTAATGTTGTTTGCCTCGCCGCGAACAGCAAATTATATAAAGAGAGTCATCACAGATGGATAAATTTCGTGTGAAGGGACCAACTCGTCTGTCGGGTGAGGTTTCTATTTCCGGGGCAAAAAATGCTGCACTGCCAATCCTGTTCGCCACGTTATTGGCTGAAGAGCCTGTTGAATTGCAAAATGTTCCAGAACTGAAAGATATTGATACCACTATCAAATTATTGAATCGCCTTGGGACCAAAATTGAGCGTAATGGTTCTGTCTTTGTGGATGCTAGCAGTGTGAATCAATATTGCGCGCCTTACGATCTGGTAAAAACGATGCGTGCCTCTATTTGGGCGTTAGGTCCTTTGGTCGCGCGTTTTGGTCAGGGGCAAGTTTCTTTGCCAGGTGGTTGTGCTATCGGCGCACGCCCGGTTGATCTGCATATCAGTGGTCTGGAACAGTTAGGTGCTGAAATTGTGCTGGAAGAGGGCTATGTTAAAGCTTCCGTTAATGGACGTCTGAAAGGGGCTTGCATTGTGATGGATAAAGTCAGTGTCGGGGCGACAGTCACGATTATGACTGCGGCAACACTGGCGGAAGGGACAACGGTTATTGAGAATGCGGCACGCGAACCTGAAATTGAAGATACCGCCAATTTCCTCAATACTTTGGGCGCAAAAATTACAGGGGCAGGTACTGACCATATCATCATTGAAGGCGTAGAACGTCTTGGTGGTGGTGTATACCGGGTATTACCCGATCGTATTGAGACAGGTACATTCCTGATTGCGGCTGCGATATCCGGCGGTAAGGTTATTTGCCGTCATGCTCAACCTGATACACTGGATGCAGTATTGGCTAAATTGCGTGAGGCGGGTGCTGATATTGAAATTGGTAAGGACTGGATAAGCCTTGATATGCACGGTAAACGGCCCAAAGCTGTGACATTACGTACTGCTCCACATCCCGGTTTCCCGACAGATATGCAAGCCCAGTTCAGCTTACTGAATTTGGTTGCTGAAGGGGTTGGTATGATCACCGAAACTATTTTCGAAAACCGTTTCATGCATATCCCTGAATTAATTCGTATGGGGGCTCATGCGGAAATTGAAAGTAATACAGTGCTTTGTCATGGTGTCAAAAAGTTGTCTGGTGCTCAGGTAATGGCGACTGATTTACGTGCATCTGCGAGTCTGGTTCTGGCGGGTTGTGTTGCGGAAGGTGTGACTGTTGTTGACCGTATCTATCATATTGACCGCGGTTATGAACATATCGAAGATAAACTGCGCGGGCTTGGTGCGGATATTGAACGATTGAAATAAGCGAGAAGTGATTTTGTTTCTTTATTTGGCAACAGGAAGCGATGTAGTTTAAAAAAACCAGGTTGATGATGGGTGGAGAAGTAAGGTGTATTCGCAGGGTGCATGGCTCAAGCCGATAAAAAATATTTATGTGCTATTACGATCTACCCATCATTACGACTTTGATTGAGAAATTTTCACTGGGTAATTATTCATCAAATTCTGCAATCGTCACTTGCAGTGACAGCACTTTCCCATTACGCAATAAAGTCACAGGAACAACGCTGCCGGGGTGTATTTCAGCCACTTGATCCATTGTTTCAGCCGCAGAAATAGCAGGCTTGTTATTTACACTGGTAATGATATCACCGACCTTAATACCGGCTGTTTGGGCGGGTCCATTTGGGGTAACCTGGAATACCCGTAGTCCCTGAATCTGATTAATATTGCCGTTATAAGAGCGAATATATGGGAGTTCTTGTGACGCTATGCCGATAAAGCCCCGGATAACCCGTCCGTCACGAATAAGTTTCTGCATAATCTTTGTGGCGAGTTCAGTAGGAATAGCAAAACCCAACCCTTCTGGTGTTTCACCGTTTTCACTTTTATCAAATGATAATGTATTGATGCCCACCAATTCACCAAGGGTATTAATTAACGCACCACCAGAGTTACCTTGATTAATGGAAGCATCTGTCTGGAGAAAGTTTTGGCGTCGGGTAGGGCTTAATCCAACGCGACCGGTAGCACTAATAATCCCTTGGGTAATGGTTTGTCCTAAATTGTAAGGGTTACCAATAGCCAGAACGATATCTCCCACATGGGCTACTCTATTTGGATTGATAGTAATAACAGGCAGATTCTCGGCGTCAATTTTCAGAACTGCAAGATCCGTTAAACTGTCAGAGCCGATGACCAAGGCTTCATAAAAATGACCATCTTGTAGTGCAACAATAATTTGCCCTGCATTATTAATGACGTGTTTATTAGTAAGAATATAGCCCTTATCACTCATGATGACGCCAGAGCCCAGAGTATGATTTTCCCTGCCTTCATGAGAAAAACTCCCCATGTTGCTGCTGTAGACGTTAACCACTGCGGGGGCTGCCCTGCGGACACCTTTATTAAAGCTGAATGGAACTTCATCACTATTGTTGCTGGTGATTGCAGAAACCAGCCCGCTAGGGCGCAGTGATGGAATGGTAATCAGCAAAATTATAGCTACAAGTAATCCTAAAAAAGCAGAGCGCAGTAACTTGGCAATCATGGGTATTATTCAGTATGAGTTAATGAGTCATTGCAGGATAACATAGAAATTAACAAACACAGCATTGCACTGTATCCCAGATTGCTGACTTTTAGCATCCGACTATCACTGTTGAGTTTTTAGTGAATGTCATTTTGAAAAGGCTTTGGTTGTCAAAATAAAATCGTTTATTTATTAAAATAGGATCTTCATATGATTTTCATTTAACGTCATCCAACTATATATGTTTAAATTATGTTTAAATCGATCGGTAAATTAACTCGGCGTTGCATGATAAATGCAACATAATAACGCTGAAAATAATCTAGTTCGTATTCAGTTAAATCATTTATTTGTGTATTTTGTTATTCATGGGCAATTATTTAACTGGCTTATGGGAAAGTTTATTCCTTGGTTGAAAACATTATTAAAGTTGGTTCCTTTTTTAAAATATATTGTCTGATTAATCTATTTAATATTCTTATTTTTTCTTTTCTACGGGGTATAAATAACGTTTCATAATTCTGCTACATGGCCTTCTTCAACCCATTGTTATACATAGAATTATGAGTAGTATAAGATGTAGCGCTATTTTGGAATCTTATTTATAAGCATTAATAAAACCAATTCTTTTTCTCATTTTTCATTGATGGCTTTATGATGGTCAGGTTTTAAACTGTTATTAAAAATCATGTTTTAAACTCTGGTTTTAATCGGTATAATAAGGTTTTAACCGTTGTTTTCACTACCTTTAACATCTGTTTTTTCTTGAGTTTAATCATCATGGTATATTGTGTTTTACGTTTTATCAACGTTAATTATGCTCACTTTTTATCTTCACTGACACTGTTTTACTGGTAATTCTGAGCAGTTTTTATAAATCGTAATCTTTTATTTTATCTTCATAAATCAACCTGTAAATAGTCTGATGGTATAAAGACACCCTTTTATGTTTTTTAGGATAATATTTTTTCTCGCTGATTTATTTTCAATTTTATGTTAATGGTTGATGGGTTTGATTAAATTTAATTAACGTATTTTAAAAAATCTGCACTTATAGTTAAAACCGTCTTTTATATAAAAGCTTTAATATCTCTATTTTGTGCTTTTAAATGGTTATGGCAGGACAGATAAATGTAAAATAAGTGAGGATAATATTGTCGATGAATACATTAAATATGACAGGGAATAAGACGTTTTTAGTCACTCTGTACCTTTTAAAAATCTGGCATTAATGGATGTCTGTTTTTTTTACCCTTAGCTAACTAATCGCCAAAAAAAGCAACTTGCCGATCGCAAACTCCTTTTGCATAAGACACTGCATTACGCCGTGCCTTATGCTGGAATTAGATCGCGTTTTTCAACCTAAACGTATTAATTTCTCAGTAACAGATAGATACTTTCGTCACCGCGAAGAATGTTCAGCGCTATTACCGGAGGTTTAGAATCAATAACTTTGCGCAGTTCGTTAATGTTCTGTACCCGTTCATTATTGATCCCAACAATCAGGTCACTTTTCTGTAAACCAGACATCGCCGCAGGTGAGTTTTGCATGACACTATCGATTTTCACACCGAGATTCCCTTTCACTTCACCATTGCTCAGAGTTGCGCCTTGCAGGGCAAGCGTTAGGTTTCCAGCTTTGGTAGTTTGACCTTCACTATTTTCCAGAATAACGGAAACTTCCATTGGTTTGCCTTTACGCAATAAGCCAATTTTAATTTCTTTACCTGGTACAGTCGTACCAATTTTGGCTTTCAGTTCAGCAAAGCTATTGATCTTCTTACCATCAACAGAAACCAGAATATCACCGGATTTAATGCCTGCTTTCGCTGCCGCGGATTTTGGCAATACTTCACTGACAAATGCACCGCGCTGGGCATCAATATTGAATGCCTTGGCGATATCGGCATTCATTTCAGTACCTTTGATACCGAGAATACCGCGTTTGACTTCACCATGAGCGATAAGCTGCTCACTTAGGGTTTTTGCCATATTACTTGGGATGGCAAAGCCGATACCGATGTTACCGCCACCTGGAGCCAGAATTGCTGTGTTGATACCAATTAATTCGCCGTTTAGATTAACCAGTGCACCACCGGAGTTACCACGGTTTATAGAGGCATCGGTTTGGATAAAGTTTTCTAACCCTTCCAGATTCAGACCGCTGCGTCCTAACGCCGAGATAATTCCCGAGGTTGCAGTTTGACCAAGACCAAATGGATTACCCACCGCGACAGCAAAATCACCAACCCGGAGCTTATCGGAATCGGCTATTGTGATTGCCGTTAAATTCTTGGCATCTTTCAGTTGCAGCAAGGCGATATCAGTTTGAGCGTCGCGACCTAACAGTTTAGCTTCATATTCACGCCCATCGTTCAGTTGCACACGGATTTTATCCGCATTCTCAATAACGTGGTTGTTGGTCAATATATAACCTTTGGCGGCGTCAATGATGACACCTGAGCCAAGCCCCTGAAATGGGCGGGTACTTTCACGGCCCATTGGCAGATTCGGGCCAAAGAAGAACCTGAACTCTTCAGGTATACTCTGCTCCTGTTGTACCTGAGTACCGGAAACATGCACGCTGACAACTGCCGGCAATACTTTTTCAAGCATCGGTGCAAGGCTTGGCAACTCCTGACCGGCAATAGCAGCGGGCAACGCAGCGCTACTGATAGCAGGAACGGAAGCTATGGATAACCCAATACTGATTGCTAACGCACTAAGGAATAAGTTTTTTCTTTTCATCTCATTTCGTTCTCTTGTATACCTAAGCCAGAAGGCTAATAAGTTAATTCAGGCAAGTTGCCATGATTACTCTATGACTGTTAATTATTAAGTAAAGTTCATCTGGCAAACAGACTTTGCACGATTTTTTACAGGGATTTACATGATTGAAGAATAAAAAAACAAAACTTTTTGCAGGTGAAAGAACAGATCTTGCATTTGGAATTAATGCTGTGGCACAAAACATGCCACAGCAGAAATATTTACTGGTTTTTTTCATTAACCGGGCGGAACAGGCCGGAGGCACCATCAGAGTAATCTCTTGGTGGCATTTTAACTGGAGCCTGATCATTATCTGCTTCTGATTCAGTTAGTCGATAATTGAATGGATTTTCTTGTACTGGCATATTCGGCATCAGCTCGTGGGAGCTTTTGGCCATATGCTGATACAACTGACGATAATCGCGGGCCATATTATCGAGTAATTCTGCACTGTGGGCAAAATGGCCGACTAATTCTTTACGATACTCTTCCAGTTCTGATCTATTATTCTCCAGTTCAGTTTGTAAGGCTCCCTGCTGGCGCAGCTTAGTGTTACTAAAGCGCATGACCAGCGCTCCAATAACAAAACCAACTACTAATCCAATCAGTGCATACTCCCAAGTCATAGCTACTCCTTCATCAACATCGTTGTTCAGCAGAATGTTTCACTTAATTATCGTCACTATAACCGTTAATCTAGTTAGAGTGGAATATTGATCATGATTTACATATTGTTTGTAGACCTTATTCTGAACCTTATTGTAGACAATTGATCCGGTGATAAGGTCAATCTGAATCATAAAAACGATAAAAAACGGGCAATTATTTTTTAAGGATTTTTTTGTCATGCCATCATTGATTATCCCTTCGTCATTCTATCAGAAAGCCCTTTCTAAGGGGGAATACCAGCCAGATGATATCCAACGTCGTGTCGTCGCTCAATTGGATGTTATTCACTACGCCCTGATTAATACTTCTCCCGGCAATCCAGCGAAGCGAAAAAGCTTGAAAGAGCGCCTGAATAAACTATTAGGCAAGCAGACTTCAACGACCTGTACACCTGTTCAAGGGCTCTATATGTGGGGGGGGGTTGGCAGAGGGAAAACGTGGTTAATGGATATGTTTTACCAGAGTTTGCCGGGTGAAAGAAAACTGCGTTTGCATTTTCATCGCTTTATGCTGCGGGTGCATGAAGAATTAAAGGCGTTACAGGGGCATGAGGATCCGCTGGATATTGTGGCGGATGGTTTTAAAGCAGAAACCGATGTGCTCTGTTTTGATGAATTCTTTGTTTCTGATATTACGGATGCCATGATCCTTGGTACATTGTTGGAAGCTCTGTTTGTCAGGGGGATCACGTTGATTGCTACGTCCAATATTCCTCCTGATGAGCTCTACCGTAATGGTTTACAGCGAGCTCGTTTTTTACCTGCTATTGAGCAGATTAAAAAATATTGTGACGTAATGAATGTGGATTCAGGTATTGATTACCGGCTGCGTACTTTGACACAGGCTCATCTCTATTTCACACCGCTGAATGAAAATAATGAACAGGCTATGGATCGAATATTTATCCGTTTGGTTGGTAAAAGCAGTGAGCAAGCCCCGGTGTTGGAAATTAATCATCGGCAGATGCCGGCCATTCGCAGCGCCGATGGTGTATTGGCAATTGGATTTAAAGTCTTGTGTGAAGATGCCCGTAGTCAGGTGGACTATATTGTTTTATCAAAACTTTATCACACTGTTTTGTTATATCAGGTTCCGGCGATAATGCCTGGTAATGAAAATGCTGCCCGACGTTTCCTGGCGCTGGTTGATGAATTCTACGAGCGTCGGGTAAAACTGATAATTAATGCCGCGGTGCCGATGGAACAGATTTACCAAGGGGTTTTGCTGACTTTCGAATACCGGCGTTGCTTGTCTCGTTTGCAGGAAATGCAAAGCGAAGAATACCTGAAATTACCTCATTTGCCTTAATCTTGTGCTTATTCTGTATATTTCGGACTAAAGTTGATTTTAAATAATTCAAATTGGGGTCGATTTTTATTTGTGACTTCTCTATAATCTTGCGACCCCACGTTACAGCAATGTTTTTTTTCCCAAAAACTTGCATAGTGCCGGCATAGGCTATTCGAAGGGGTAGGTTTGCTGGACAAGTGTCGTGTGAACCTCAGCAGTTTTTGAACCTTGAGTGTTCACCAACGTGTAACTTATTTATTGGGTAAGCTTTAATGAAAACTTTTACAGCTAAACCAGAAACCGTGAAACGCGACTGGTATGTTGTTGACGCAGATGGCAAAACTTTGGGCCGTCTTGCAACTGAAGTGGCTCGTCGTCTACGCGGCAAGCATAAAGCGGAATACACTCCGCACGTTGATACCGGTGATTACATCATCATTGTTAACGCAGAAAAAGTTGCTGTAACCGGTAACAAGCGTTCTGATAAGATCTATTATCACCACACTGGTCACATCGGTGGTATCAAGCAAGCGACCTTTGAAGAGATGATTGCCCGCCGTCCTGAGCGTGTAATTGAAATCGCGGTTAAAGGCATGCTGCCAAAAGGGCCACTGGGCCGTGCAATGTACCGTAAACTGAAAGTTTACGCAGGTAGCGAGCACAACCATGCGGCACAGCAACCGCAAGTTCTGGACATTTAATCGGGATTATAGGCAATGGCTGAAAATCAATACTACGGCACTGGTCGCCGCAAAAGCTCTTCCGCACGTGTCTTTATTAAGCCAGGTAGCGGTAACATCGTAATCAACCAACGTAGCCTCGAAGTTTACTTTGGCCGCGAAACAGCACGCATGGTTGTTCGTCAGCCACTCGAGCTGGTTGATATGTTGGGTAAACTGGATCTGTACATCACCGTTAAAGGTGGTGGTATTTCTGGTCAGGCAGGCGCAATCCGTCACGGTATTACCCGTGCACTGATGGCATACGACGAAACTCTGCGTTCTGATCTTCGTAAAGCTGGCTTCGTTACCCGCGATGCTCGTGAAGTTGAACGTAAGAAAGTTGGTCTGCGTAAAGCACGTCGCCGCCCACAATTCTCCAAACGTTAATTTTTTGTCTTTATGGCAATTACTTAATGTTCAAACCCGTCTTTGATGGCGGGTTTTTTACTTAATTATCCATACACTTCCCCCAAAATGTACAAAATCTGGTAAACTAGTGCCAATTTTTGCCTCATCCATTTATCTGCCTACTATCTGAACGATAGTCATTGTGTCGAGTAGCGCATTCCGTATTCACCGTTGTGGCGCAGAAACATAAGGGGTGAGAATGAATGAGTAGGAATAGTCGTTATAGCGTGAGACTATTCATTCCTTTTTTAGATAAACTTGGAGGTTTTCATGGCTGTCGCTGCCAACAAACGTTCGGTAATGACTCTGTTTTCAGGCCCGGCCGACATTTTTAGCCATCAAGTGCGAATTGTACTGGCGGAAAAAGGTGTCAGTGTTGAAGTTGAACAGGTTGAGGCAGGTAATTTGCCACAGGACCTTATCGATCTGAACCCTTATCAGACAGTTCCGACTTTGGTTGACCGTGAGCTGACGCTGTATGACTCCCGCATCATTATGGAATATCTCGATGAGCGCTTTCCTCATCCGCCATTAATGCCAGTGTATCCGGTTGCCCGTGGTTCCAGTCGTTTGATGATGCACCGCATTGAGAAAGACTGGTATTCCCTGATGCACACTATTGAGAAAGGTAATTCTCAGGAAGCCAATGCTGCCCGTAAACGATTAGCAGAAGAATTGCTGGCAGTAGCGCCAATATTTAAAGAGATGCCATTCTTTATGAGTGAAGAATTCAGTTTGGTTGATTGCTATCTTGCCCCTTTACTATGGCGTTTACCTGAACTGGGTATAGAGTTGCCGAGTTCTGGTACCAAAGATTTACAAATTTACATGCAGCGTGTCTTTGAGCGTGATGCATTCCTGGCTTCATTAACCGAAGCTGAACGTGAAATGCGCTTGCAATCCAGGAACTGATTTTATGGAGCTGTCTCAAATGTCTCCTCGTCGCCCTTATTTGTTGCGTGCTCATTATGAGTGGTTACTCGATAATGATATGACTCCATATCTGGTTGTAGACGTGACTTTACGTGGAGTAAATGTACCAATGGAATATGCCCGTGATGGGCAAATTGTGCTGAATATCGCGCCGAGAGCTGTTGGTAATCTTGAGTTAACCAATGATGAAGTACGCTTCAATGCCCGTTTTGGCGGTATGCCCCGTCAAATTAATGTACCAATGGTGGCGGTTATCGCTATTTATAGCCGTGAAAATGGGGCAGGAATGATGTTTGAGCCTGAAGCAGCTTATAAAGATGAATATCTTTTTGAGCCTACTTCAGGGCATGATAAAGCCGGCGCTTTTGCGGCAGATAACCTGGTATTAGTTACGGATACCCTCCGCGATGCTGAAGATAATAGTGGAGCTTCACCCGAGGATGAGCCACCAAAACCGACAAAAGGGCGTCCTGCTTTACGGGTAGTAAAGTAGTAAAACAAGCGCTAAAAAGGGGGCAATTTGCCTCCTTATTTTTTCAAATTTATTGATTAAAATTCCACATTGTAGGTTTTCTCTAGCTCCCAGAAACATTCTTCTGCTCTGTTTTTAGCTTCGTAGTCTGTGATAGACCCTAAGCTATTTTTAACTTTATTGAAAAACTCTATTTTATTCTCTCTAGTTTCAAGTTCTGGTGGGATTGTACAGATATCAGCCAATGATATGTTGTTTTCTTTATCGGCAGTAGCAAGGACATCAACGGGATTATTAATTAATGCCATAGAGAGTGCGTAACGTATCTCTTTGGAAAAATCCAGATGTATACTTTGAGTTAATTTAAAAGCCAGTTTTATCCAGTCACGGTCACCAGTCGTAATTTTGTGAGTGATTTCTTGTCTGGCTCCCGTTTCCCCTAATTCTGCAACGACAGAGTTGATACCTCTATTTATAATCTCTTTATTGATATTATCGGGTGTAACGTTTCGTGACAACGCAAGCACCGGAAGACTAGTACCAGTAAGTAATGCCAAAGACAACAAAATTAGAGACTTAATTAATTTCATTAATGTTTCCAGAGTTTATAGTTGAATAAGTATAGTGCTATCTGAATCAGGGTAGTGGTAAAATCCACTATAACAAGATGAAATGCACATAAATGTTAATTATGACAGCAGTAAGTACGGAATGTTCATTAAATACATTCACTCTTTATATAAAGATAGTCCAGCTAATATAAATTATCGAGATGATAATAGGAAGGTTTGGGAGCTGGAAAGCTCCCTTTGTTTATTAGATATTGAGGTGGTCGAGAATGCC
Organism: Photorhabdus thracensis; assembly: GCF_001010285.1. Taxonomy (GTDB): domain Bacteria; phylum Pseudomonadota; class Gammaproteobacteria; order Enterobacterales; family Enterobacteriaceae; genus Photorhabdus; species Photorhabdus temperata. The sequence continues at coordinate 3,054,774 of NZ_CP011104.1, forward strand.
TTGTGCAGCTTTACGCCCTTCGGCAATTGCGGTTACAACCAGATCTGAACCGCGAACGGCGTCTCCGCCAGCAAATATCTGAGGATTGCTGGTCTGGAACGGTATGTCTGAGAACTCAGGTGCAACGATACGCCCCTGTTTATCCAGCGCTATTTGATGATCATTTAACCAGCTCATTGTATGTGGTTTAAAACCAAATGCCATAATCACGGCGTCAGCTTTGAGCAGATGTTCGGAGCCGGTGATAATTTCAGCCTGGCGGCGTCCATTTTCATCAGGTTTACCTAATTGGGTCCGTACCATTTTTATGCCACAAACTTGACCTGAACTGTTGATTTCAATGCTGAGAGGTTGCAGATTAAACAGAAATTCCACACCTTCTTCCCTGGCATTTTTCACCTCGCGGCGGGAGCCTGGCATGTTAACTTCGTCACGGCGGTAAGCACAGGTAACTGAAGCTGCTTTTTGGCGAATAGACGTTCTGACGCAATCCATCGCCGTATCTCCACCACCGAGAACTACGACCCGTTTACCCTGCATATCAATGAAAGGCTGTGATTGCAGGGGGGGATACCCCATCAAGTGCCGGGTATTGGCAATCAGAAATGGCAGTGCATCATAAACGCCATCAGCATCTTCGTTTGCCAGTCCCCCGTGCATTGACTGATAGGTTCCTACACCAAGAAATACTGCATCAAATTGCTCTGTCAGTTCAGATAGGGCGATATCTTTGCCTATTTCAGTATTGAGCCGGAACTCAATTCCCATCTCAGAGAAAATTTTACGTCGGCGTACCATCACCTCTTTTTCCAGTTTAAATGCAGGTATGCCAAAAGTGAGTAATCCGCCTATTTCCGGGTGGCGATCAAAAACGACTGCTTGTACGCCATTACGGGCTAATACATCAGCACAGGCCAGCCCTGCGGGGCCTGCACCAATAATCGCAACTTGTTTGCCTGTTGGCTGAACTTGTGACATATCGGGCTTCCAGCCCATAGCAATCGCTTTATCGTTAATGTAACGTTCGATATTACCAATAGTGACTGCACCAAACTCATCATTCAGAGTACAGGCGCCTTCGCAAAGGCGATCCTGTGGACAAACGCGTCCGCAAACTTCCGGCAGGCTGTTTGTCTGATGGGATAAATCAGCGGCTTCCATGATGCGCCCTTCATTGGCAAGTTTAAGCCAATTGGGAATGTAATTATGGACAGGACATTTCCATTCGCAATAAGGATTACCACAGGAAAGGCAGCGATCTGCCTGGGTTTGTGCCTGAATTGCTGAAAATGACTCATAGATTTCCACAAATTCTATTTTGCGGATCTTCAGCGGTTTTTTAGGCGGATCGACGCGTTGTAAGTCGATAAACTGATATACATTCTGGCTCATCTGGACTCCTTATTGCGCTTGAATTCGCAACTCTGCGGAAGAACGACTGCGATGTCCCAGCAGAGCTTTAACATCACTGGATTTAGGTTTCACAAGTGCAAATTTGCTCAACCACTGTTGCCAGTTAGCAAGAATATCTTCACCGCGCTGGGAACCGGTCAGGAGAACGTGTTCAGTGATAAGTCCTCTCAAATGTTCTTCGTGGATAGCTAAGGCCTCTACTGCCAGTACTTCTACCAGCTCTGGGTTAACCCGTTTGCGGAAATCACTATTTTCATCCAGAACATAGGCAAAGCCGCCGGTCATTCCTGCACCAAAGTTTATTCCGGTGCGTCCGAGAATACAGACGATACCGCCTGTCATATATTCACAGCCATTATCTCCGATACCTTCTACAACGGTAATAGCGCCTGAATTGCGAACAGCGAAACGTTCTCCGGCGCGTCCAGCGGCGTACAGCTTGCCTCCGGTCGCTCCATACAGACATGTGTTGCCAATGATGGTTGCCTGATGGCTTTTGAAGGCAGAACCGACAGGAGGGTGTATTACGATGCGACCACCGGCCATACCTTTACCAACATAATCATTGGCATCACCGATAAGTGTCAGCTCTAGACCGCCAGCATTCCAGACACCAAAACTTTGACCGGCAGTACCATTGAAATGAATTTTTATTGGAGTAGCCGCGACGCCCTGATTACCGTAGCGGGCAGCGATAAAGCCGGAAAGAGAAGCCCCGACTGAACGATCGGTATTACGGATATCAAAATAGAAGGTTTTACTTTGTTGGCTCTCAATATAACTGGAGGCTTGAGCCAATAAGTTTTTATTCAATGTGCCATTATCAAATGGTGGGTTATTTTCAGTGCAATATAACGTTTTGCCCTGATGGGGTTCAGCCGTTGCCAAGAGCGGCTCAAGATTTAATTTGCTCTGTTTTGCTGAAACACCTTCCAATACTTCCAGCAATTCAGTTCGGCCTATTAGGTCAGTCAGATTTTTGACCCCTAATTCCGCCATGATCTCTCTGGTTTCACGGGCGATAAAACGGAAGTAATTCATTACCCGCTCAGGCAATCCGTGGTAATGGTCGCGGCGTAATTTCTCATCTTGCGTTGCAACACCGGTCGCACAGTTATTCAGATGGCAGATACGCAGATATTTGCACCCAAGGGCAACCATGGGGCCAGTGCCGAAACCGAAACTTTCAGCGCCAAGAATGGCAGCTTTGATTATGTCCACGCCTGTTTTCAATCCGCCATCTACCTGTAAGCGGATCTTATGGCGCAACCCATTGGCAACCAGAGCTTGCTGGGTTTCCACTAATCCCAATTCCCAGGGGCATCCGGCATATTTCACCGATGACAATGGACTGGCACCAGTACCGCCATCATAACCTGCGATAGTAATTAAATCGGCATAAGCTTTGGCAACACCCGTTGCAACAGTACCAACACCTGGCTCTGAAACCAGTTTTACTGAGATCAGCGCATTGGGATTGATCTGTTTTAGATCGAAAATCAACTGAGCCAGATCTTCAATAGAGTAAATGTCGTGATGCGGTGGTGGAGAAATCAGTGTTACGCCTGGTACGGAATAACGTAGTTTTGCAATATACGGTGTGACCTTATCACCCGGTAATTGTCCGCCTTCTCCAGGTTTAGCGCCTTGGGCCACTTTAACCTGAATCACATCAGCGTTGACCAGATAAGCGGGTGTCACACCGAATCGGCCGGAAGCAACTTGCTTGATACGGGAGACTTTTTTTGTACCATAACGTGCGGGATCTTCTCCTCCTTCACCGGAGTTGGAAAAGCCGCCTAATGTATTCATTGCTTCAGCCAGAGCTTCGTGTGCTTCAGGGCTTAATGCGCCAATCGACATTGCGGCAGTATCAAAGCGTTTAAACAGCGCTTCGGCGGGCTCCACTTCTTCAATGGGGATAGATTCATCTTTTGTCTTTATCGCCAGTAAATCACGGATTGTGGTTACTGGGCGCTGATTAACCAAACGGCTATATTTCAAATAATCGTTGTATTCGCCACTGTGAACCGCAGATTGTAGCGTGCTGATGACATCCGGGTTATAAGCGTGGTATTCGCCTTTATGTACATATTTCAATAACCCTCCCTGATCAACTGGATGGCGGGGAAGCCATGCTCGTTTGGATAAGTTTCGCAGATCCTGTTCAAAATCGCTGAAGTTGGCACCACCAATCCGGCTGACAACCCCATTGAAGCAAAGCTCAGTTAATTCGGAATGTAAGCCGACAGCTTCAAACAGTTTAGAGCAACGATAGGAGGCGATAGTTGAGATGCCCATTTTCGACATGATTTTATATAGTCCTTTATTGATGCCATTGCGGTAGTTGAGCATGACATCAGCATAGGGTTTATTAATCGTGCCATTATCGACCATTTTGGCCAGTGATTCGTAAGCCAGATAGGGATAGATAGCGGTTGCACCAAACCCCAGCAGCACAGTGAAGTGATGCGGATCACGGGCACTCGCGGTTTCTACTATCAGGTTGGTATCACAGCGCAGGCTTTTTTCTACCAAACGGTGCTGAATGGCCCCGATAGCCATAGGAGCCGGTATGGGTAACTTCTCCGGCGTAATATTGCGGTCAGATAATACCAGCAATACTGCACCATCTCTGGCGAGTTGTTCAGCCTGGTTACACAATACAAACAGCGCATTTTGCAGATGAGTTTCCTGCGGATTGAAAGTTAAGTCTAAACGTTCTGCACGATAGTGCGGGCTCTGTTGTGTTGTTAATTGATGAAAATCAGAGTAGAGCAGAATAGGGGATTTAAAACTTAACCGATGTGCTTGTCCTTCAGCTTCACAAAATACATTCATCTCCCGTCCAATGCAGGTGGTGAGAGACATAACGTGTGCTTCGCGTAGTGGATCAATTGGTGGATTAGTGACTTGAGCGAATTGCTGACGGAAATAGTCATAAATAATCCGTGGGCGGCTGGAAAGTACAGCAAACGGAGTATCATCACCCATTGACCCCGTCGCTTCCTGACCATTCTCTCCCAGGACCCGGATAATTTGATCCAGTTCTTCATTACTGTAGGCAAATTGTTTTTGATAAACCGCCAGTGATTGATCGTTCAGATCCCGGTGACCCGCCCGATCTTCCAGTAATTCTTCAAATGGGATCAGGCGCTTGACGTTTTTGTCCATCCATTCTTTATAGGGATGGCGGCTTTTCAGGTCATTGTCTGTTTCTTCTGCATGCAGGATACGGCCTTGGCGGGTATCAATCACCATCAGTTCGCCGGGGCCGACTCGCCCCTTTTCTACTACTTCGTCGGGCTGATAATCCCAGATGCCGACTTCGGAAGCACAAGTGATCAGTTTGTCTTTAGTGATGACATAACGTGCCGGGCGTAAGCCATTACGATCCAGATTACAGGCAGCATAGCGGCCATCTGACATGACGATACCGGCAGGACCATCCCAGGGCTCCATGTGCATAGAGTTGAAATCAAAGAAAGCGCGCAGATCTTCATCCATATCAGGATTGTTCTGCCATGCAGGTGGGACCAGCAACCGCATAGCACGGATTAAATCCATTCCGCCATTGAGAAACAGCTCTAGCATATTATCCAGCGAGCTGGAGTCTGATCCTGTTTCGTTGACAAAAGGAGCGGCGGATTGCAGATCAGGGATAAGCGGGGTTTTGAATTTATAGGCTCTTGCCCGTGCCCACTGGCGGTTACCGGTGATGGTATTTATTTCACCATTATGAGCGAGATAGCGGAAAGGCTGCGCCAATGGCCAACGTGGGACGGTATTGGTTGAGAAACGCTGGTGGAACAGGCAGATTGCTGATTCCAATCGTAAATCAGCCAGATCAGGATAGAAGCGGGGCAAATCTGCCGCCATGCACAGCCCTTTATAGATAGTTACCAGATTGGATAAACTACAAACATAAAAATCACTGTCGCTGATGCGTTTTTCTATCCGGCGGCGGGCAACGAATAAACGGCGTTCTAAATCACGGGCACGCCAGCCAGCAGGAGCATTAACAAAAATCTGTTCGATACGGGGGAGGCTGGAAAGGGCTATTTCGCCCAGAATATCACTGTTGGTCGGTACTTCACGCCAGCCAACGACTGACAGCGTTTCATTTTGCAGCTCCTGTTCGACTATTTCCCGGCAGTTTTGAGCAATCTGAGGGTCCTGGCTGAGAAATAGCATACCGACTGCATAATTGCGGGCTAGACGCCATTCGTACTCCTGTGCAACCATCCGAAAAAAACGGTCGGGTTTTTGCAGCAATAAACCGCAACCATCGCCGGTTTTACCATCTGCCAGGATTGCGCCGCGATGTTGCATTCGTGCCAGTGCATGGATAGCGGTACGTACTACTTTGTGGCTTGGCTCCCCTTCAATATGGGCTATCAGTCCAAAGCCACAGTTATCCTTTTCTTGAGATTTGTTATATAGCATAGTGTGAACCTCCCCAGGTTCTGTTCGACTCTCACAGAAACTCACAGAAATTTGTGAGATTAATATTTTTACAGGCGTCTGAATTGCGCCCTCAATCAACCGCCACCTGTCTATTTGCTATGAACAGGCGGTACTGAAATGGTATTGTGTCACTGCATAATTATGGTTCAGATGAGGATCTGACGGATGATTTCTAGTGACTTCCCAAGTTAACGAGAAATGCAGATCAGGTCAAATATAGCTGGGATAAGATAAATACAGGCAAAAAATAGAGTTAATTCCATGATTCATAAATAAAAAGATTAATACGAAAGTTGTGTGATATAGATCATGTTAGGATTTTAATGTGAGTTATATCACTAATATTAGGGTAATATCTGTTTTATATATACTGTTAAATGTTTGTTTGTTGGATTTAAATTCTGATAAATATAAACTAAATAGAATTAATATATATTTTTGTTTCTTTATAAGAATAAAGTTTTATCTTTTTGTGGTTATCAACCGGGTGAAAAAGAATTTTATGCTTATTTTGTCAATGGATTAGATTATTTATTCATGCTTGGATTGTGCGAAAAGACCGGCAGGGGTAAAAAGCCAGAATAATGTTTGGGAAGTCATAATCAAAACCATTAAATAATACTATTGTTTTATCCGATCAACAATTTCTGTATTCCTTCAACGAAGCAGCGGGTTTTTTACGGTATGATTTGGATTGGTCATATTTAACGGGAGTCTTTATGAAATGAAGCTGCTTAGGGGCCTGGCCCAATATTATGTTGATTTAATGATGAAATTGGGGTTAGTACGCTTCTCATTACTGCTTGCATCTGCGTTAGTTATTCTTGCTATGGGTGTGCAGATGGTCGTCACTTTTCTGCTTCAGGGAGGAGTGCAAAGTATTGATTTAGTTCGCTCAATTTTTTTTGGTTTGTTGATTACTCCCTGGGCGGTCTATTTTCTTTCGGTTGTTGTTGAACAGCTTGAAGAATCCCGCCAACGATTATCCAAATTAGTTGAAAAATTAGAAGTGATGCGTCAGCGTGATCGGGAACTTAATCAGCAACTAAAAGACAACATCATCAAGCTGAATCAGGAGATCTCAGAAAGAGAAAAAGCTGAACAGGCGCATCTGATATTGCTGGATAAACTAAAAGAGGAGATGAAGCACCGTGAGCAGGCTCAGATTGAATTGGAACAGCAATCTGTATTGCTGAAGTCTTTTCTTGATGCCTCTCCTGATTTGGTCTATTACCGTAATGAAGATAATGAGTTCTCTGGTTGTAACCGGGCGATGGAATTGCTGACGGGTAAAAGCCAGAAACAACTTGTCGGGTTAACGCCAAATGATGTTTATGACAAAGAAATTGCCCGCAAGGTGATGAAAACGGATGAAAAAGTGTTCCGCCATAATGTTGCCCTGACTTATGAACAATGGCTGGTTTATCCCGATGGCCGAAAAGCCTGTTTTGAACTTCGGAAAGTTCCTTTTTATGATCGGGTAGGGAAAAGACATGGGCTTATGGGGTTTGGGCGCGATATAACGGAGCGTAAGCGTTATCAGGACGCTTTGGAGAATGCGAGTAGGGATAAGACAACTTTTATCTCAACGATTAGTCATGAGCTTCGTACGCCTTTAAATGGCATTGTTGGTTTGAGTCGTATTCTGCTCGATACTGAACTGACCTCTGAACAAAATAACTATCTGAAAACGATTTATGTCAGTGCTATCACGCTTGGCAATATTTTTAATGACATTATTGAAATGGACAAAATTGAGCGGCGTAAAGTACAGCTTGATAATCAGCCCATTGATTTTACCGGTTTTATGTCCGATCTGGAAAACCTCTCCGGGCTGCTGGTGCAGCCGAAAGGGATTAAATTTGTGATGGACCCCGAACTGCCATTACCTGCCAGAATCATGACAGATGGTACCCGCTTGCGCCAAATTCTGTGGAACTTAATTGGCAATGCAGTGAAATTTACTCAAAAAGGCGAGATTAATGTTCGAATCTGGTATGAAAAGGGTGAACGCTTGTTGTTTGAAGTCACGGATACGGGGATTGGTATTCCACTTGATGAACAAGATAAGATCTTTGCGATGTATTATCAGGTGAAAGGCAGTCATGGCGGTTGTCCGGCAACGGGAACCGGTATTGGGCTGGCTGTATCCAAACGTTTAGCTCAAAGTATGGGAGGCGATATTTTGGTGGAAAGTGAGCCGGGACAAGGTTCTCGATTTACACTCTCTATTATTGCTCCTGCTATGGAAGAGAGTCTGCCATGCAAAGAAGAGACAGAAGATTGCCCACTTCCAGCTTTGCATATTTTGCTGGTAGAAGATATTGAGCTGAATGTGATCGTTGCTCGTTCAGTATTGGAAAAACTGGGTAACAGCGTAGAAGTCGTGATGAATGGTAAGGATGCTCTGGAGGTGTTCAAGCCAGGGGAGTTCGATCTGGTACTGCTTGATATTCAGTTGCCTGATATGACCGGATTAGACATCTCCCGGGAATTACGTAAGCGATACGCCAAAAAGGATCTGCCCCCACTTATTGCACTGACGGCAAATGTCTTAAAGGACAAAAAAGAATATCTGGATGCAGGCATGAATGGCGTGTTGAGTAAGCCGCTGTCTGTGAATGCCTTAACTGCCATTATTGAACAATTCTGGGGAGAACAGTCTGTGCATCATATGAAGCCGGAAGAAGAGGAGTCAGGATTGATGAAAGATGAAGATTTACTTGATACAGAAATGCTTAATCAGTACATCGAGCTGGTTGGACCTCAATTAATTCGCGATAGCCTGAATGTGTTTGAGAAGATGATGCCGGGATACCTGTCTGTGCTGGAGTCGAATATGACAGCTAAAGACCAGAAAGGCATCACCGAGGAAGCACATAAGATAAAAGGTGCGGCGGGGTCGGTTGGATTACGTCATTTACAACAATTGGCTCAACAGATTCAATCACCTGATTTACCTGCATGGTGGGACAATGTTCAGGAATGGGTTGATGAGTTAAAGCAAGAATGGAGAAACGATACGGAAATTTTAAGGGAATGGTTGGCAGTCGCTGAAAAAAAATAACCCCAACCGAGGTTGGGGTGCGCGAATACTGCGCCAACACCAGGGAAAACTTTTTACTCGCCTTTCTGATGCATCTTTGTTGCGGCGAGTAAATGGGGAATTCTCCGTACATCATACAAGTACCAACATAGCAAAGATAAGATTTTTTGTTACAAGATTCATTAAAATCTGTGATGAAGATTGGTGTTTAACCCCCTAAAGGGTTAAGCAATAATCTACTACAAATGGAGTGAGCTATGAAATCAGTTGCGGTTGTCTTAAGTGGATGTGGTGTATTCGATGGTAGTGAAATTCATGAATCAGTATTAACTATGCTTTCTTTAGACCGTTTAGGTGTTAAAGCGAGCTTTTTGGCGCCTGATGAGCCACAACTTCATGTTATTAACCATATTAACGGTGAAGAAACTGGCGAAGAACGCAACGTTTTACAGGAGTCAGCCCGTATTTCAAGGGGAAAAATCAAGTCTTTGTCACAAGCAAATGCAGATGAGTTTGATGCCCTGATAATTCCTGGGGGATTTGGTGTTGCAAAGAATTTATGTGACTTTGCTGTTAAGACAATTGACTACAAAATAAATAAAGATTTATTAAGTTTAGTGAAGGCTATGCATAAACAACATAAACCGATGGGATTTATGTGTATTGCACCGGTTATGTTGCCAAAACTACTTAATACACCGGTGAAACTAACTATTGGCAATGATCCTGAAACGGCTGCTCAAGTGGAGGCAATGGGAGGCGTTCATATAGTTTGCCAGGTAAATGATATTGTTATTGATTTGGAAAACAAAATTGTTACAACTCCAGCTTACATGCTTGCTGAATCTATTTCTCAGGCTGAGGAGGGAATTGATAAACTGGTCAGAAAAGTATTGGAAATGACTGAGTAACTGGATGAGAAATCCTTTGCAATTTTTATGGTACTGGCTTAAAAAAATCGTAATCTCAGTTATTATCTTATGGATAGTTTCTGTTGTTGCGTTTTCATTTTTGCCAGTGCCATTTTCTATGATTATGGTTGAGCGCCAAATTAACGCTTGGTTATCAGTTAATTTTTCTTACGTATCTCGTTCTGACTGGGTAGGGCATGAACAAATATCGCCAAATATCGCATTGGCTGTTATTGCTGCTGAAGATCAAAAATTTCCACAGCATTGGGGATTTGACTTTGATGCTATTGAAAATGCCCTTGAGCATAATCAAAATAACTCTGGCAGGTTGAGGGGGGCTTCAACGATTTCTCAGCAAACGGCCAAAAATTTATTTTTGTGGGATGGACGTAGTTGGTTGAGAAAAGGATTGGAAGCTGGAATGACCTTTGCCATTGAATTGGCATGGTCAAAAAGTCGAATTCTGACGGTTTATCTTAATATTGTAGAATTTGGTGATGGTATTTTTGGTGTTGAAGAGGCATCCAGACACTATTTTCATAAATCAGCCAGTCAATTGACTGCATCAGAAGCTGCTTTACTCGCTGCTGTATTGCCTAACCCGCACCGTTATAAAGTTAACGCACCTTCGGCGTATGTTTTACAGCGTCAACAATGGATTTTGCGACAAATGCGGTTGTTGGGCGGGGTGAATTATCTTAAGAAAAACGAGTTATTGAAAAATAATTGAGGGAAGAATGGCAGGTTACCCAGTTTTACGTTGGATATTTGACGTCAGATAGTAAAAAAGGGAAAGCGCCCGCGTCAAAGAATGACGCGGCTTAATATATCCAGGGTAGATTTTTGGTGCTATCCCCCTCAGTAATATGCTTAATTCAGATAAGTAAACGCAGTTGTTACCCGCTTAACACCATCAGTTTCGCTGGCAATTTTCGCTGCGGCGTTACCTTCTTGTTTAGTCAGAATGCCCAGCAAAAAGACCTCACCGTTTTCTGTAACGACTTTTATGTTGGAAGACTTAACAGAATCACTGGCCAGAATTTTTGAGCGTACTTTAGTAGTAATCCAGGTATCTTTAGAAGCCGTACTTAATTCAACAGGTTTCCCCTGACGAATTTCATTGTACACAACATGAGCACCATCAACCCGCGACGCTATCTGTTTTGCTCGGTCTGAAAGGCTTGAATCTGGGCTTTGGCCTGTCAGCAAAACTTTCCCTTGATAGGCGGTGGTAATAACACGGATACGCTCTTTGATCTGCTTATCTTTGTTAAGTGCATTACTGACACGAGCTTCCAGCGTACCATCGTCAACCTGTTGACCAATAGTACGGGGATCGGTTGCGGTTTTAGTTGCTACAGCGGCAGAACCTACAACAGCTGCACCAATACATCCTTGTAACATGACTACGGCACAAACCGTAGCTAATAGGGAGAGAAATCGCATTATTGGCTCCTTAGTCATCCTGATGGGGAAAGAGTGTATTGTCGATTAAGTCACACAGGCAGTTAACTGTCAGCATATGCACTTCCTGAATTCGGGTGCTGCGATGAGATGGAATACGAATCTCCACATCTTGTGGTCCTAACAAGCCAGCAAGTTCACCGCCATCATAGCCGGTAAGGGCGACAATCGTCATATCGCGGGTTACAGCCGCTTCAACGGCTTTAATAATATCCCGGCTATTTCCATGAGTGGAAATAGCCAATAACGCATCGCCTGGTTGACCTAATGCCCGTACCTGTTTAGCGTAAATTTCATCATGTTGTTTACTGCTTGAAATCGCTGTTATTACCACATTGTCTGCGTTAAGTGATAATGCTGGCAGACTCGGGCGTTCAGTTTCAAACCGGTTGATCATATTGGCAGCAAACCGCTGGGCAGTGGCAGCAGAGCCACCATTACCACAGCAAAGGATTTTGTTACCGTTCAGCAATGACTGAACCATCATTATTGCAGCCCGGGAGATAGCATCAGGTAATGCCTCTGCGGCTGCAATCTGAGTTTGAATACTTTCTGTAAAACAGACTTTAATTCTATCCAGCACGTTTATAACCTACCTAGTATCATTTTAGTGAGCGAACTCATTTTGATTGAAAGCATTTGGCAACCATACAAATTGTTGACCAGTAATAGCACAAATATCAAAGCGACAAGAAGTGGTTTCAAAACATTCACCTCGTTGAAACAGCCATACTGCGGCAGCGTGTAATAATTTTTTACGCTTGCTGCGGGTCACTGTCGCCAGTGCATCACCATATTGCTCTTGTTTGCGAAAACGGACTTCAATAAAAACCCAGGTCTGTTTGTCTTTCATAATCAGGTCAATTTCACCGCCATGCACTTTCACATTCGCCGCGATAAAAGTTAGCCCCTGTTTTTGTAAAAACAATTTTGCCTGTGTTTCATAGTGACGTCCCAGCAAATAACTTGTTGGCTTTTTTATTTTCATCCTGAAAAGAGTTATTTGAATTTAATTGCCGCCTGGTGACAAGCGGCAATTAATGCTTAATTAAATGGCAGTGATTTGTCCCTGATGATATTGCATCCAGGAGAGTTGCCTGAAAATCGCGCAATTATCCTGAACAGACAACATCCCTGAAGCGCCATTGAGGTGGAAATCACTTTGAAGTTGAACCTGACTGAACTGATTTGCTAATGACCAGGCATCAATACCCATAGCGTAAAGGCGCATCAAAGAGTAATCATTGGCAAATTTACCGGCTGCTTGTTGCATCAGTGGCAAGTTAGCGCCAGCGATTAATGGAATATCGCTGAATTGCATTCCTTCCATTTCCAGACGGAAATCAGGACCGGCACCCGCCTGATTACTGCGGGAACTTGCATAAAGGGCGGGTTTATTCCGAGAGCTGATTGCCATATCAATCATTGGCTTAATCAGCGTCAATTCATCTAAAGTGGAAACAATATAAACCGCGTCCACTGAGCCGCTGGCAGAAGTAGGAATGACATCTGTATTTATCTGGGGAATTTCCAGATCACCAATAGTGGTTGATACAGGTTGATTGTTTGTTGCATTAATGGCTGTTCCGGTCAGGCGAATACCTGTACCTCTGTTAATTAACTGTTTCAGTTCGGTGGAAGAGCCAAAGGTTTGTTGCAGAACGGTATGCCCACCTTGTTTTTGCCATTCCTGTGCAAATGCCTTGGCAATCCGGTCACCAAAAGTACCCCGGGGAACGAGAATCAGAGGATTCTGTTTCTGTTGCTGCCAAATATGCTCCGCGGCATTTTTCGCTTCATCTTCTGGTGATAAAGAGAAATAACAGACATTGGGCCGGGGCTGTGCATTATCTAACTCGTTCAGCACCAGCATGTTTAATGAAGTATTCATCTGAACCAGTTTAACCACATCTGGTTTCAGTAACGGCCCGACAACTAAATTCACGCCATCCTGTTCAGCCTGAATCAATAAATTTTCCAGTGGTTGGCTTGCCGTATCATAGATTTTGACCTGTTGTGTGTTAACCGGCACATTGGCTATAACCGGCGTTGACTGAACGGCTGGTGTTGTTGATTCAACGGGAATCTCTGCATTTGGCTGGGCATCGGCAGAGACCACTGCATCTGACGTATTATCGTTGATTGCTGTGGATAAATTTGCCGGGTTTTCTGTTGGCAGTAGTAGGGTTGGCAAACCAGCCTGAGCATCAAGAAAACCCTGACGGATTGCTTCGCCGAATACTTTTGCCTGACCGCTTAATGGCAGGAACAGCGCAATATGGATGTCAGTGCCTTGCGACTGGATGGCGGCTGGTTGTAGCTGGGCTGGGAGTGACTGCGCGGCGGGGTTTTGTGGGTAACGAATTTTCCAGTCGCGGACAGCTGCTTGTAGTTTGTCAGAGTCCTGTTTGTTATCCTGATAGGTACTGAGTAAGTCCAGCCAGCCTTGCAGAATATTTTCATCAGCGTTGATGACCAACTCACTGCGATTTTGTGGTGAAAGACGGGTCAGCATTTGCCAGGTATCATCAATATTTTTTTGATGAGCGGCATTGTCTTTCAGAAGTGGCTCCTGAGCGATATAAGCACGGATGACATCCAGAGAAGGTTCGCCATTAGCGGCATCAATGATGGATTGATAACGGGCGATTTCTGTACTGACTTTATCCTGAGTTTGCAAAGGTTGTTGTCCCTGTTGGTCAGGTATGGAACACCCTGCGATGATCATAACTGCCAGCATAGCTGAACAGACTAAACCAGTTTTGATACGCACAAAAATTGAGGAAAGCATACTGTATCCAGCGATGTTTTTTTCAAAGATGCTCAATTTTAAATCGGTCATTCGGATGAAACAATGAATCAACCCAATCGAGCAGTGGTTACGACATCCACGCTATATGTTGTGCCAACCCCCATTGGAAACCTGGGTGATATCACTCAGCGTGCGCTTGAAGTTCTTGAGCATGTCGATCTGATTGCGGCCGAAGATACGCGACATACCGGCTTGTTGCTTCAACATTTTGCCATTAATGCGCGCATGTTCGCACTTCATGATCATAATGAACAGCAGAAAGCAGATCAATTAATTACAAAACTTCAGCAGGGGCAGAGTATTGCATTAGTCTCTGACGCGGGAACGCCACTGATTAATGATCCTGGTTATCATGTGGTTCGCCGTTGCCGTGAAGCCGGTATTCATGTTGTCCCTCTGCCTGGGCCTTGTGCGGCTATAACCGCATTGTCTGCTGCTGGCCTGCCATCAGATCGTTTCTGTTATGAAGGATTTTTGCCGGCTAAGAGTAAAGGCCGGAAAGATACCTTACGGGCTTTGGAGCAGGAGCCGCGCACTTTAATTTTTTATGAATCCACCCATCGTCTTATCGATAGTTTAGAAGATATGGTTGACGTATGGGGAGCCGAACGTTACGTCGTTCTGGCGCGGGAATTGACAAAAACCTGGGAATCAATTCAAGGGATGCCGGTCGGTGAACTTCTGGCATGGGTTAAGGAAGATGAAACCCGTCGCCGTGGTGAAATGGTATTAATCGTTGAAGGTTATAAAAAACCAGATGACGATGTCTTACCTCCAGAGTCATTAAGAACGTTGGCGCTTCTTCAGCAAGAACTGCCGTTGAAAAAAGCGGCTGCTCTGGCGGCAGAGATCCATGGTGTGAAGAAAAATGCGCTTTATCGCCATGCCTTGGGACAGCATGAAGAGTAACAACCATTGTTGATAAACAAGGCAGATAATGAGTAAACGCCTATACATCGTTTGTTAAACCTCTTATAATCCGCCGCGGAGTTGACTAGACAGTCGCTGCTTTACCATCGTCCTTTTGGGCGATAGGTAGAGGAGAGGAAAGTCCGGGCTCCACAGGGCAGGGTGCCAGATAACGTCTGGGGGGTGAAAACCCACGACCAGTGCAACAGAGAGCAAACCGCCGATGGCCTGCTTATGCAGGATCAGGTAAGGGTGAAAGGGTGCGGTAAGAGCGCACCGCGCGGCTGGTAACAGTCCGTGGCACGGTAAACTCCACCCGGAGCAAGGCCAAATAGGGGTTCACTAGGTACGGCCCGTATCGAACCCGGGTAGGCTGCTTGAGCCAGTGCGCAAGTGCTGGCCTAGATGAATGATTGTCCACGACAGAACCCGGCTTATCGGTCAACTTCACCAATTTAGCCCCATCAGGTTTAGCCTTGATGGGGTTTTCACTTTCTCAGGCGGCCAGATCAATTAACAACCCCTGGAACTCAGTATCTGCTTTTAAAACCAGATAATTTTCTTCATGAATAAAAGCGCCATCTCCACATTTAATCAAAGCGTTATCCTTCGAATTGCCTTTTATTTTTATATTGCCGTTCAAGGATTGCAGATAAGCATTTTTTCCTTTCAATTGCAGATGGTGAGATTGGCTCTTATTAAGAGAAATATGATTTATCCACACTTGCTGGCGTAATTGCATACTGCCATCCTCTGCGGTTGGAGAGGCAAGCATAGTCAATGGTTGCTCTGGTAACGCCATCCGTTGCAACGGTAAGCTTTCCTGCTGAGGGAAGGCATTTAGCCAAAGTTGTAAGCGGGTCAGTGGCTTATTCGCACTGATATTATGTTCACTGTAGCTGATGCCTTGACGGGTAGAAAACAGTAAACATTCTCCCTTGCAGGCTCTGACATGATTGCCTTCACTGTCACGATATTCTGCTTCACCTCGCAGAATAATGTTTAGTATATCCACATGTGGATAAGATTTAGGCTGGAAAGCGGCTTTTGGTGCGATAACTTCCTGATTCAGTACACGTAGAGCGCCATAACCTAAAAACTTTGGATCAAAATAGTGACCAAATGAAAATGTATAACGGGCCTGTAGCCAACCATAGTCAGCTTTTCCACATTGCTTTGCTGTTCTATTTATAATCATGATGGCGGTTACCTTCAAAAAACACACACTAACGATAGTAATTATCTGGACGGCGAAATGTTAGCCAGTTAATCTGGTCACCATATTCAAATTTCCTGATTGAGAAAAATATGAGCAAAGAACGAGCGCTTACACTGGAATCTCTACGGGTCATGGATGCGATTGACCGGCGGGGAAGTTTTGCTGCGGCAGCTGATGAGCTTGGACGTGTTCCTTCTGCACTTAGCTACACGATGCAAAAGCTGGAAGAGGAGCTGGATGTGGTGCTGTTTGACCGTTCGGGTCACAGGACTAAATTCACCAATGTTGGCCGTATGTTGCTTGAGCGTGGACGTCAATTGCTTGAAGCTGCGGATAAATTAACCGCCGACGCAGAGGCATTAGCGCGGGGTTGGGAAACTCACCTGACAATCGTTTGTGAGGCACTGGTCCCTGCTTCTTCATTGTTCCCATTGGTGGGCAAACTTGCTCAGAAATCGAATACCCAGCTCTCTTTATTGACTGAGGTCTTGGCTGGTGCATGGGAGCGGTTGGAAACGGGTCGGGCGGATATTGTTATTGCGCCAGATATGCATTTCCGTGCATCGGCAGAAGTGAATTCACGTCAGCTTTACAGCATTACCAATGTCTATGTTGCCAGCCCTGATCATCCTATTCATCAAGAACCGGAGCCTTTGTCTGATGTAACGAGGGTGAAGTACCGTGGTATTGCTGTGGCAGATACAGCAAGGGAGCGCCCGGTATTGACGGTTCAGTTATTAGATAAGCAACAGCGTTTAACGGTGAGTTCGCTGGAAGATAAACGTCGGGCTCTTTTGGCCGGGTTAGGAGTTGCCACGATGCCTTATCCTATGGTGGAACAAGATATTGCGGCGGGTCGTTTACGGGTGATTAGCTCTGAATACAGCCACGAGACGAATGTCATTATGGCATGGCGACGAGACAGTATGGGGGAAGCTAAATCCTGGTGTTTGCGGGAAATCCCTAAATTGTTTACTAACCGCTAAGATAGATGAAAAAGCCGGAAAAATCCGCCATGATCTTCCGGCTTTGTTATCTACTGTGAGAATATTCTTGTCAGGTCAGAATGATATTATTTTACTATTAGTATTATATGGGGTGTTTTGAATATAGTGGTTATAATAGAAACCTAAAGTAAATAATCCATGTTTTTATAAGCGATTTATTTGATGGTTTTACTCTTTACTTAAAACTGTTATTTCTCAGATTCAGAACAACAACAGTATATTACCAGTTTTTATTCATCAAGCGATCAATACTGAATTTACCTGGACCGATGATAGCTAGTAACAGGTAGCCACCGCCGATAGTCAGGTTTTTTAGAAACATAGTTTGGTTCATGCCTTCAGCAAAATTGCTGTGGAAAAGCAAGGCAGTCAGAATACAGAAACCAAAGGTAAATAGTGCTGTTGTACGGGTTAAAAAACCGAACAGAATAGCCAGGCCGCCACCCAGTTCAAGTAAGATAGTCAGCGGTAATAAAAAGCCAGGAACCCTCATCGCTTCCATATATTGTTGAGTGCCAACATAGGCGTCGCCTAATTTTCCATAACCTGCAACGATAAACAGGATTGACATTAAAATACGGGCTAATAGCAAGGTTCTATCTTCAAATTTTTTCATTAATAACTCCAAGGGATACAGGTAAAAATAGTGATGATTAGTCGGTGCTAACTTGAAATAGCACAATTTGCTAATCATTAACGAATGGAATGTATATTAAAGAGAGGAGAGCTTAGTTGTAAGCAAGGATTATTAACAATTTTATACAAAGTTTTTGAATGTAAGCAATGTGGTTGATAATCAATAAGATATATTATGAAGAATTATTACTTCTTCCTTTTCAGTATCTTCAATGCACCAATGACTCGGCGGGTCCAGCGATAGAATTTCACTGGGTGACGAAGACCATATAAAGAGATGGTACTGGCTCCGAGTAGCAGATAAGGTTTTAATGACAAAAGCTTTTGCCAGCCTTTGTCATAAGGCTCGGTGATATTTCGCCAGTGCTGAGTATCGTTAGAAAGTAGCAGCCGTTGTAACAGGATACTTTTGAGTAATTGCTGTTTTTTCAGTTTTCTTTTTTGGCTCTGTTTACTCATTACTGTGATCCTCCAGCATCTCTCTATCAATCTTTAATTGCTCGCGGGTTGCGTTAAGTAATGTTGAATTACGGGATTTCCTGATAGTCCATATCAGGCCAATGAGCGCCAGGGTCAGCAAAGTACCTGTGGTGACGGCTAATGCAGTAAGACGCCAGGCTGGATCGACAGCCCAAAAAATCAGAGCGAGCAGGCACATCAGGCCAAAAGCGGTAAACAGCAATGTCAGACCGATCATTAATATCAGTTGTATCAGCGTTGCCTTTTCCTTTTCCAATTCGACAACGATCAATTGTAAGCGGGTTTCTACCATCCCGATAATGATGGTGGCAATGCGTTGAAGAGAATCAAGGACCCCTTTACCGGGGCCTTGAGATTTGGATGGGGGGTTCATATTAGCGTTTAGCCAACAATACACCTAATACGACAGCCACGGCGGCACCAATGCCAATACTTGTCCACGGTTTGTTGTGAACGTAGTCATCAACATGACGTGCCATCTCTTTTGTTTGCATGACGACTTTGTCACTGACAGTACCAAGTTTCATGCGAGTTTCTTGAAGTACGGCTTCTATTTTGCCGCGAATTTTTTCCAGTTCGATATCGGATTTATCACCGGAATTTTTGATCACTTCCTCCAGTGTTTTCGAGAGGGATTTTAATTCAATGCGTAAGTCTTCAGCGGTTTTGTTCTGTACCATGTAAATTACTCCTTATGTAGGTGTGTATATTTGACTTAGTTAGTCGATTTTCCAGATGCTGGAAAAGACTATCCTTAAATATAGCTTATATTTTGGAAGGTGAATGAAAAACATTAGCGTTATTTTACTATTCTGCCGCAAACGATACTTTTGTCTGCGGCAGAGAGGAATTTAAGAGATTTTCAGAAGGAACTACTTTTTTTGAGGGGATTGGCACGTTTTTTTACGTAATACAACTAACAAACTGCCGCTAAAACCAATAATTAGTAAAGCAAGTGGCAGTAATATCAGGAAATTCATAACCAGATCTTCATACTGACGGAAAATGGGGGTTTTACCGAGTGCATAGCCTAAAGAGGTCAGGATAACGACCCACAGGAAGCCACTGAGCCAGTTAAAAAACTGGAAACGACTATTTTGCAGACCTGTCAGGCCCGCGAGTGTTGGTAGCAGGGTTCTTATAAAGGCGAGGAAACGACCGATAAGTAAAGCAGACAGGCCGTGGCGGTGAAAAAGATTGTAAGCTCTCTGATGATAATGAGCTGGGAGGTGGGAGAGCCAACCTTGTACTACCCTGGTATTTCCTAACCATTTCCCCTGAAGATAACCGACCCAGCAACCTAAGCTTGCTCCGGTGGTCAATATAACAAGCGTTACAGGGAAACTCATTGTACCTTTGGCAATTAATACGCCAACCAATATAAGCAAGCTGTCTCCCGGTAAAAATGCAGCGGGAAGCAAGCCATTTTCAAGAAAGAGGATCAAGAATAGCATGATATAAATGGCCCATAGTAGGGATGGATTGGCCAGAGTTTCATAATCCTGGTGCCAAAGTGCATATATAAGTTCTTTTACTATTTCCATCAGGTGTTCCTAAAATGCCTTTGTTCGTTCATCCTGAAAGCACGGGGCTAAACTGATTAAACTGTATCCTGTTTTAGTTATTTGGCCGGTTATAACGCCTTTTCAATCCGTTGAAAGAGGTAAATGGCGCGGCCTGCGACACTGTAACAAAATCAAGGGTGACTAAACAGAAAATTTTGGTGATCAATTGAACATTGATTGAAATGGAATAATAAATTGATTTAATCAGATTAGTTTATTAGATTTTTTATTTAAATTAATTACTATTTTTTCATTATCTTAACTATTTTCTTTGCGGCTTATCGGTTATTGGCGCATTCTGCTAATGAGTCAATATTTTCTCAGTGATATACCCTTCATCTTTCAAGTTGCTGCTTTGTTGGCTGCGTTCACTTACCCCAGTCACATCGTTATCTATGCTCCTGGGGATGCGTTCACTTGCCGCCGCGCTGCAACTTGAAATCTATTGGGTATAGATTGATTCTTGCGTGGATTTGATTTACTTTTCACCACAGCAAAGGGGAGTAACTTCCTTGCCGGTTTATCGTCATTACGATGCAATAGCATCCGGTAGCCGGGCAACCTTGAACTGATACCTGGTGGTACATTTTCTGTGTTGTAAGTGAGACCTTGCCAGAAGGCGAGGGTTGCTTGCAATACATTCATCTCCATTGCGTGGGGAAGAGATATAGCAACGGCTGGCGTCTTCTGAGATTTCAGCTGTTTTTGTTTATGTAGAGAAAGAAAATGAACTCAGTGGGTAGTCCTGTTTTATGGGGAAGTTTTGCCGTTTTAATTACGATTATGCTGTTGCTGGATCTGCTCTTACAAGGGCGTAAGAAAGAGCAGACAATGTCATTTCGTCAAGCTGCTGTCTGGAGCGTAATTTGGGTAAGTTTGTCGCTCTTATTTGCATTAGGATTATGGTGGTATTTCAGAGAAACTGTAGGGGAAGCTGTTGCCAATAGTCAGGCAATGGCTTTTCTTACGGGTTATTTACTTGAAAAAGCACTTGCTGTTGATAACGTATTTGTCTGGCTGATGCTGTTCAGTTATTTTGCCATTCCGGCAAATTTGCAACGCCGGGTGCTTATTTACGGTGTCTTAGGCGCAATTGTGCTGCGTACTGTGATGATCTTTGCAGGGAGCTGGCTGGTTTCTCAATTCAGTTGGATACTCTATCTGTTTGGCATCTTTCTGCTGGTTACCGGCGTTAAGATGGCGTTGGCAAAAGAGGATAATGCTCCGGTAGGTGATAAACCTTTTGTTCGTTGGTTAAGATCGCATATTCGTATGACGGATAATCTGCACGGAGAGCGTTTCTTTGTTAAAGAAAATGGTTTGTTATATGCGACGCCATTGATCCTGGTTTTGATTATGGTTGAAATCAGCGACGTTATTTTTGCTGTAGACAGTATTCCAGCTATTTTTGCAGTAACAACAGATCCTTTTATTGTTTTGACCTCTAATCTTTTCGCTATTTTAGGATTACGTGCAATGTATTTCCTGCTGGCAGGTGTAGCAGAGAAATTCACAATGCTGAAATATGGTTTATCAGTCATTCTGGTATTTATCGGTATTAAGATGCTGTTAATGGATGTTTATCATATTCCTATGGGTGTTTCTCTGGGAACTATTGCGAGTATTTTAACAATAACAATGATTATTAATGTTTGGTTAAATAAGTCTAAAGCTAAAGAGATCCAGTAATCAGGTAACTATTTTTTAACAGATAACCTTATTTTCCTGAACAGGAATATAGGGTTTTTTCTGGTCTTAAGTTACTGAAAAATGGTTAAACATAAAAACAAATAATTGTGCTTTGTAAATGTGTAAATTGCTGTTTTGATCACACAAATGTGAATGTATTGTTAATAAGTGCTGGCAGGGTTGTATATTTTAACTGTTTCTGCTTTTCACCCTTCTTGGTTTCCCTATACTGAGGCAGCAAACACAGAACATACAAGTTTAGTAGAACAGTTAATAAAATGGGTCAGTTATGGAAAAACAAAAGCGTGGCTTCGTGCATTACATTGCACAAGGGAGCCTGGTTAAACAAATTTTGGTCGGTTTAATTGCAGGAATACTGTTAGCGTGGTTGGTGCCTTCGGCTGCTAAATCAGTCAGTTTGCTTGGCACGTTGTTCGTTGGTGCCTTGAAAGCGATAGCCCCGGTATTAGTATGGGTTTTGGTTATGTCTTCTATTGCTAACCATAAAGAAGGCCAGAAAACCAATATACGTCCAATTCTTGTTCTCTATATTCTGGGTACTTTTTCCGCCGCTTTAGTTGCCGTGGTCGGTAGCTCTATGTTTCCGTCACAACTGGTGCTGGTTGTAAATAATGCTCAGATGTCTCCTCCTGAAAACATTATGGAGGTGATGAAAGGGATATTGGTTAATGTTGTCGATAATCCGGTGAATGCGTTACTGAATGGTAATTATGTCGGTATTCTTGCCTGGGCGATTGGTTTGGGTATCGTACTGCGTCACGCGAAAGATTCAACTAAGTCTCTGATTCATGATATGTCAGAAGCGGTTACTCAGGTTGTTCGGGTAGTCATCCGTTGTGCGCCTGTTGGTATCTTCGGCCTGGTGTCTTCAACTATCGCAGAAACCGGTTTTAATACTTTGCTGGGATATGCCCAACTGCTGGTTGTGTTACTGGGTTGCATGCTGGTTATTGCATTCGTTGTAAACCCGCTGATCGTTTACTGGAAAATTCGTCGTAACCCTTATCCACTGGTATTTGCTTGCTTGCGTGAAAGTGGTGTGACAGCATTTTTCACCCGTAGTTCGGCTGCGAATATTCCGGTGAATATGGCTATGTGCCGCCGTATGAATCTGCATGAAGATACTTATTCGGTTTCCATCCCGTTGGGGGCAACGATCAATATGGAGGGCGCTGCGGTGACTGTCCCGGTGTTGACTTTGGCTGCGGTAAATACGCTTGGGATACCTGTTGACTTGCCTACGGCATTGTTGTTAAGCGTGGTTTCTGCCATTTGTGCATGTGGTTCTTCTGGTATAGCGGGCGGTTCCTTACTGTTGATCCCTCTGGCCTGTAGTATGTTCGGTATTTCCAATGAAATTGCTATGCAGGTTGTGGCAGTAGGTTTGGTTATCGGTGTATTGCAGGATTCGGCAGAAACTAGCTTGAATTCTTCTACCGATGTATTGTTCACCGCCGCGGTTTGTCAGGCTGAGGATGACCGTCTGGCATCGGATCAGCTAACTCGGCGTAATTGATTGACTGAGGTTTTACAGTTGAAGTTAAAAAGGTAGTAATAGGTAAGAAGAATAAAACGTCCGCGCCAGGAATGGCGCGGTTTAAGCGTTTACTGCATCTTTACGGTCTACTTGTGACTGCCATTACTTATTATTGTCAGATTTTAAGCCCCAATCGGGTGCCCTGATTGATAGCCCGTCGGGCATCCAGTTCAGCAGCAACATCTGCGCCACCAATAAGATGCACGGTTTTTCCCGCTTGTTGTAACGGCTGATACAATTCTTTCAGCGGCTCTTGTCCGGCACAAATAACGACGTTATCCACGGCAAGACAGCTCTGTTCCCCATTACAGCTGATATGTAATCCCTGATCATCTATTTTCAGATATTGCATATTGTTGAGCATTTTCACGCCACGCATATGCAGACTAGTTCTGTGTACCCAACCTGTTGTTTTACCTAATCCTTCACCCACTTTGGTCGGTTTACGTTGTAACAGATAAATTTTTCGGGGGGAGGGTTCTGGCTTCGGGCCTTCAGGCGATAAACCACCACGATGTGTCAGATTCTGGTCAATGCCCCACTCTTCGCTGAAAGCGGTACGATCAAGGCTGGTACTCTTTTCTGGTTGACTCAGATATTCTGCGGTATCAAAACCAATTCCACCTGCGCCAATGATAGCCACACGCTGACCGACATTTTTCTTATCCCTGAGTACATCTAAGTAACTCAGTACTTTTTCGTGATGAATACCATCAATAGTGAGTTGGCGGGGCATAATGCCACTGGCGATGATCACTTCATCGAAATCGGAGAGTATTTCTGTCGTTGCGGTTTGGTTCAACCGCACATCAACATGATGGATTTCTAATTGACGCTGAAAATAACGTAATGTTTCATGAAACTCTTCTTTACCGGGGATCTGTTTGGCAATATTGAATTGCCCGCCAATCTGCCCATTACGTTCAAACAGAGTGACGTGATGACCACGGCTGGCAGCCGTCACGGCAAATGACAATCCAGCAGGCCCTGCACCGACAACAGCCAGTTTTTTAGGCAGGGTAACCGGTTCGGCTGTCATTTCTGTTTCGTGACAAGCACGGGGATTAACCAGGCAAGAGGCTATTTCACCGACAAAAATCTGATCCAAACATGCCTGATTACAGCCAATACAGGTGTTTATCTCATCAGCTCGTCCTTGTTGGGCTTTCAGAACGAATTCAGCGTCCGCCAGAAAAGGCCGCGCCATAGAAACCATATCCGCACAACCTTGTGCCAGCGCTTGTTCTGCAATTTCTGGATCATTAATCCTGTTTGTTGTGATCAATGGGATTGAAACTTTTCCCATCAGCTTTTGGGTTACCCAACTAAATCCGGCGCGGGGAACCATAGTGGCAATAGTTGGAATTCGTGCCTCATGCCAGCCGATACCCGTATTGATAATAGATGTTCCCGCTTGTTCAATGGCGACGGCTAATTGCTCGATTTCCTGCCAATCAGAACCCTCTTCGACTAAATCCAGCATTGAAAGCCGGTAAATCAGAATAAATTTCCGTCCGGTTGCTCGACGGACAGCTTTGACAATCTCCACGGCAAAGCGCATTCGATTTTCAAAACTTCCACCCCATTGATCCTGGCGGTGGTTGGTGCGGGTAGTCAGAAATTGGTTAATCAGATAACCCTCAGAGCCCATGATTTCCACACCATCATAACCTGCTTGCTGTGCCAGTTGCGCACAGTGAGCGAAGTCAGCAATGGTTTGCTGAATGTCTTCTTCTGTCATTTCACGGGGCATAAATGGGTTAATCGGCGCCTGAATGGCAGTAGGGGCGACAAGATTCGGCTGATAGCTGTAACGGCCGGTGTGCAGGATTTGCATTGCAATTTTTCCACCCGCCTGATGAACTGCGTCTGTGATAACTTTATGATGGATAAGGTCTTTTTCATCTACCAGAAATGCTGCGCCTTTTCCTATAACACCTTGTTTATTTGGGGAAATACCGCCTGTGACAATCAATGCTACGCCTCCGGCTGCCCGTTCAGCATAAAAGCGGGCAAGTCTCTGGGCGCGATCGGGATGTTCCTCTAATCCGGTGTGCATTGATCCCATCAGAATGCGGTTTTTCAATGTGGTGAACCCCAGGTCTAAAGGGGTGAACAGGTGAGGATAGTGGCTCATTGCAATCTCCGTCGGGTGTTTGTCAATCATAACCAGATTATTGTTATTGTGTCCGAAACCACGAGGCAAAAACATCAGGTGGTCGGATGAGATAGTGGTTCAAATCTAGACGGAATAAGGTTAATTGGGAAAAAAATGTTAAACGAATGTGATGTGTATCATAAAATCTCGTTTTGCTATAGATTTGATTAAAGAGAGTCTGCATTCATAGGTTGCCGATTGCTTTACTAAAAAATTAATTTTTCATATATTGGCTCTATTCCGGCTTTGATTTTGGAATGGGGTGATGTCTTCTATTCTTAACTTATTTATTAATACCAACGGTTATTATGAAAAAACAAATGACTGAATGGGTAACTCTGGAAGGGAAAGGGGTTATTCTTGAACCTTTGACGCACCAACGGCATGATGAATTTGTACAGGCAATTGAGGAAGGTGAGTTACATATATTGTGGTACACCAACATTCCTTCACCGGCTGATTTGAGCAAAGAGATTGATCGCCGTTTATTTTTGTATGAGAGAGGCACCATGCTGCCTTTTGCTGTTGTTGACCACCGGACAGGCAAAGCAGTTGGAATGACCACTTATATGAATATTGATTCTCATGCCCGCCGGGTAGAAATCGGTTCTACCTGGTATGCGCGTTCTGTCCAGCGGACACATATCAATACAGAAGCGAAGTATCTGCTATTGAAATATGCTTTTGAAGAATTGGGTTGCATCGCCGTAGAATTTCGTACTCATTTTCTTAATCATCAGAGCCGGGAAGCGATAGAACGGCTGGGGGCGAAACTTGATGGAGTTTTGCGGAGTCATACTTTATCTAAAGATGGCAGTGTCAGGGATACTTGTGCTTACAGCATTATTAATGGTGAATGGCCTGCGGTTAAAAGCCATCTTGAATGGCAGATGGTTAAACCAAGATAGAGGCTATTTTAAGATCAGGCTATGCCACACTGGGTGGCGGCCTGATTCTGAATTCTGATTTAATTTGCAGGCAGAGAGTCCCACATTCCATTATCCAGCTCATCCAGTAATTGATAACGGCGGCGATATTCAGCTCGCTTCTTACTGGCGATATCTTCAAGAGATTTTCTTTCAATGGCTAATGGCAGATGGAAATCTTTATTTTTTCCCCTTACTCCACCTAATGATTCCCAGAAAGAATCGTAATCAGCAACTAATTTGTCTTTCTTTTTATGCCAATAGCGCAGGCTTTTATAGATGTGTGTATCATTGCTGGCAGCCAGAATTTGCTGACAACCAAAATGGGCAGCAAAACGGCAAACAGATTCAAGCAGTAAGCGTTTTGGAAATAATCCATAACAATCTTTCGTGGCATTGCGGATAATTTCAAGGGTTGTATCTTCTTTAGAACCTTGTAGCCCACCAATAAATAGTGTTTTTTTGCCAGCAATTGTCAGTAGTGTAAAGGCACATCTTGCCAGAGTTTTATTATCT
Organism: Photorhabdus thracensis; assembly: GCF_001010285.1. Classification (GTDB taxonomy): domain Bacteria; phylum Pseudomonadota; class Gammaproteobacteria; order Enterobacterales; family Enterobacteriaceae; genus Photorhabdus; species Photorhabdus temperata. The sequence continues at coordinate 3,081,550 of NZ_CP011104.1, forward strand.
TCTGTCCCAATAAATAAGGTAAGCTCACCCTCTTTGTTAAAACAGTCCATGGAATCTACAAAAATGGTATAAGCTCCACTCTTACCATTGATAACCGCTAATGGATATGCATTAGAACAAAATATTTTATTAATAATAGACTTATTTAGCCCGGTAAATAACAACTGATAGTGTTCATTTATTGCGCGCAACGTTTGCCCTTTGTTGAAGTTAATACTTAGGTAAGGGCGATGTAGCTTAGAAGGCAAACAAGGTTGTTTCTTCAAAATATCCAGATAAAACGGCGTATTAACTATCTGGTTTAATAATTTTAGCGTCGATATTGGCATCAGAGCGCTACGCAAAGCGAATTTAGTGCGATTCTGTGCAGAATACCAGTGAGGACTGGGACTGATTTTTTTTCCGACTAAATCTGTGAACAGTCGAATGCCTGAGCTGGCGGGTTGATACATATATTCCATTTCTTTAATCTGGTTCTAAAAAATACAGGAGGGAAGATGATTTAAACCTGCTGAGTATACTCTTTTAGTATTAAACAGTACTTCAACAGATGTCTCTTTGTGTTTTTTGAGATAAAAAACAATGATTTTTTAATAAATTTTTAGCAATTAATGATATTTTTCTTGTTTGTTTATTATTTGTTTAGTTTTCTGTAACGTTTTTTGGTTGTAAAAGTATGCCAAAGAATATGGAGGAGCGGTTATGACCTGATGTGATACATGCTTTGTAACAAATTCAGCAAGCCAGTATTGGTTGTAAATAAATCATATTGGATATGTTCGTTTTGGAATTAGTTTGATTTAATTATTAGTAAAATTAATATTAATTATTTAATGCTTGTTATTAACATCATAATGAAATAGCCGGATGATTTCATGTTTTATTCGTTATATCATTTTATTATGAAATTAATTTGACACTTGCAGGGTATGTATTTCGATTTTATTATTGATTAATATTTATGTGTTAGCTCACTTCACAGAAAGGCCATTAATAATGGATGAGATGCTTATTCTTGTTGATAAATATGACAATCCCATTGGTTCAGCGGGAAAAATGGATGTTCACCAGAAAGGTATGTTACACCGGGCCTTTTCTATATTTATTTTTGATAAAAAAGGAAATTTACTACTACAAAAACGGGCAGCGAAAAAATATCATTCGGCCGGGCTTTGGACCAATAGCTGTTGCGGCCACCCTCGGGTTGGCGAAGCTCTGGATACCGCAGCACACCGGCGTCTTGGTGAGGAGATGGGCTTTGATTGTCCATTGAAAAAAGTTTTGTCATTTATTTATCATGCCACACTCCCTAATACTTTGATTGAATACGAATACGATCATGTTTTTATCGGGCAATTTGATAAAGAACCGATAATTAATTATGACGAGGTATCCGATTACAAATGGGTTAATCTACTGAAATTGAGGGGTTTAATTAATAAGGCTCTTGGGGAATATACAGTTTGGTTTAAAAAAATCATTGATGGCCTTTCGAATCGAGACATTAAAGATTGGCAAAGGCAACTCTGATGGCAATGTAATTTATCGGTAATCACAGAATTAAATTATTAAATATGAATGCCTCATTGAAATTCACCAATACGCCGCAAATCCTGACAAATAAGGTTGTGGCACCTTTTAAAACCATTTAATAAGGAAAACCTCATGAGTAGCTTTAATAATGTGTTTTACACTGATGTTGAGTCTGTTCCGCCTTATCACATCATTCGGGGGGAAAACACCAACGACTACGAAAACAAAGTGGTACAGGCTTATGGCGAAGATCCTGAACGCTGGCGTAAAGCGATTGGTGATACGCTGTTATTCCAGTCTGGTGTTTACGATGATCCTGCCTCAAGGCCACCTATTTCGTTGGGTGAAGCAGGTATTCGTTATTTTGATCGTCAACTGCTGTTGGCTGGTTTAGAGGCAAGGATCGAGAGGCCAGCGGTTCGGCGAATATTGGATATCGGTTGTGGCTGGGGCTATATCCTGAAATATTTGGCTGAATATTTTCCTGAATGCGCGTGCTTGGACGGAGTGAATATCAGCGATCAACAGTTGAGGTATTGTGCCAAGTTTCATGCAGAACATGGATTGGCTGAACGTATTAATCTGTACCTGTGTAATGCGCAGGATATTGATCTGTTGCCTGACCCACAGGAACTTTATGACCTGGTGATTATCCGTGGTGTTATTTCGCATTTTCCTAACTCATTGTATGAGAAGGCCATGAACGCGCTGTTCAAACGTGTGCGGGTTGGTGGACGGGTGATTATTTCTGACAACCTCTATAATGTGGAACTGGATAGCTATAAATCGAATATTCCCGACATCATCGATCGCCTTGCCTGTAGTAATCGCAAAACACCTGCCTATTTCAGACAAGTGCTGGAGAGAAGTGGTTTCATTATCAAGGATATGAGGGTGTTGCCGTCCAATATTGATACAGCGCATTGGTTTCTGGATATCAAGGCTAACATCGAACGGAACTTTCCTGAAGGTGTGAGTGGTACTTTGGAGGAGCTGCGTGTGATGGCTGAGAATTTTTCGATCGCGCTGGTGAAAAACTATGTGTCGGTTTATAGCGTTATCGCACAAAAACTTTAACAAGCAGCTTGTTTGCTTTTTGGGTTGAATAGCAAATTTGCTGGTCCCTACTGGATTTGAACCAGTGACCAAACGATTGGGTATAGCCACGTTGTTGCCAGTATTGGTAAAAATGCAACGGTAGGAATTGGTCTGCACTTGATTGAAAAGATTGATCAACGTAGGAGCAGTGTTGCTGGGGCACGGCAAGATATCGTCGTGGGTGGGCAGCCAGCAAATTAACGTCATGACCTTGATGTTAGAGACACTGGATGTGGTTGAGGAATTGGCTGAACTGACAGCCAGCCATACACACCATAATACAGGTACACTGGAAAACGCCAGTGCCATCAAGGAACACGGCCTATAAATCGGATGGGCTGAAACAGAAGTATTCTCCTGTGATTGGGTGAATATCATTCCATTTATGTGAGGTTTTTACTCTGCACCCTAGGTTGATATTTTATGCTATAGGCATTAGACTAGTTATGTCAGTTAAGGAATATCGCGCTAGGACTGAGGCTATCAATCTCGGTAATAGCACAAAAGATACCCTGCCCTGTATGGGTAAAACAAAAAAGCCAACCTCACCAGTTGGTTTTTTTGTTTTTATCTATCTATTAATTCATTGAATCATATCTAAATAAACTTACAATCAGCGGCTGTTAGTTGAGGCGCGTTTTGGCCTGTGTATCTCTGACGCAAGTTTTCGTAAGTCCTGGCTGAATACAGGTGGTGCTGATTCGGAGCGCGATCCACTTCAACTAACATTGATGAGAACCAGCCGGACAGGCAATGTAAAGGCAATGGCTGGGTAAATCGTGCTCCTCAACTGGAGCAAACGGATGAAAGCATTCAAAGCCTTTATTGACACTGCTATCATCGTTCTCAAAGCGTTAATCGCGCTTTTAGAGCTGATCCGTGCATTTCTGAAATAGATAACGGAAACGTAGCTAAGGCCATCGGGGTAACCTCCCGGTGGCCTTTAACATTTACCGCTTTTGATCAAGCAAGCCACTCTTGTTTAAGTGGCCCAATATATTGATCTAACAGCTTAAATTTGGTAATCCCGACTGGACTTGAACCTGTGTTCAAGCGGTTATTGCTCCGGAAGTATGGGAGGATAGCCAACAGATTAGTGTAGTTTACCGCGAGTCATACACATAATAACATTGGGACGCCTTTTTAAATGCGGTATCAATCAACGCTACGGGTTCGTGTTCTGATGGTCTGAAATACAATTATCTCGCCCGCAACATGCGCTGAGGGATCCCCAGAAAATAGACAGGCATAGCGTTGTGTGATCTACTGATTGTTCCACCAAGTCAATAAGGTCACTGCTATGCCTGTACGTGAAGTATGTCATAACTTCTTTAAAGATGCTTTATCACCATTTCATAAATATCGTCAGAATGCATTAATCGATGCCACTATCGCTTTGATTAATGGTGCTTCTCTTACGTTAACCAGCATTGGGCGCTTTTTACCAGGAAACGCTCACGTCAAACATAAAATTAAACGTATTGACCGGCTACTCGGTAATGAAGCTCTTCATAGGGATCTTCCTGATATCTTTCGTAATATTATTGCTATGCTGACTGAGTCACTCTCATTGTGTGTCATTGCTGTTGATTGGAGTGGATATCCCTCACAAGGACATCATGTACTCCGTGCGAGTTTAATTTGTGATGGACGCTCAATTCCTTTGTTAAGTCAAATAGTTCCCTCATGTAAGACTTGAAAAATATGGTGAGCTTTGGTTTAAACGGCAAGCTTTAAAAGCAACTACAACCCCACAGTTTTTGGGGTTTGGTACATTATCAAAAGCAGAATATGCACGTTGCGATGGTTATTTTTATCTTCATAAAAGACCGAATAAAGGTAGAAAATTCAAAAAATCACGATATCGAATGGTGCGAAAATCTCAGGTCAAAGATGGGCGTTCGGCAGCAATGGAGCCTTGGCTTATTTTTACTAGTATGGATGATTTTAAACCTCGTCAGGTTATGAAAATTTACAGCCGAAGAATGCAAATAGAGCAAAATTTTAGGGATGAAAAGAGTGAACGTTTTGGATTGGGTCTTAGAGCAAGTTATAGCCACGGGGCTGGTCGTTTATCAGTATTGAGTCTGCTTGCTACACTGAGTTCGGTTGTACTTTGGCTGATTGGTTTTTATGCCGAAAATAAAGGAATACATCTTAATTATCAGGCAAATAGAATTAAATCAAGAAGAGTTATCTCTCATCTGACATTAGCAGAGAATGTCTTACGCCATTCCCCGCTAATATTATTTGAAATCGTACTTAATAAAACACTCAAATACCTCGCCAGAATCTACCAAAATATGGTTTTGATTTATTAGCGCTGATTTCTGGGGAGCCCTCAGCGCAACATGCGGGCTTTTTTATACTTTCATAAAGTATTTGCTAATGTTGAAGAGTTTAAGCCGTGCTCTCTGGATAATGATGCCAGCGTTTTTATTCTTCTTGCGTATCGCTGCGATAATATCGGCGGTATGCCAGTCTTTTTTCATATTCCTGCTTACCTCTTTGATAAGGTAAACAGCCAGACTGCGCCAGTACTAGCAATGTAAGAAAAATTGCAAACTGAAAGGGTTGAAAAGATTTTCAGGAAATTTCAGTTTTTGGATCAAAAGAGGATCACGAAAAAACCTCAATGCATTGATATTAAAGTAAAATTGTATTTTGCGTGAAAAATAAGCTCACAAAGAAAAGCCGTGCTTTATCATAGAAATCAGATAGAGCGCGGCTTTACAGGATATACAGAACTGAAATTATTTTCTCCTTTTACATTATGACAAGGAAGAAAGTGAAAGTATTAGTTAACGTACTTTTAATTCATTAATAAGCGTAAGGCTACGTTCAAGCATCTTAAGTAGTTTCAGTGATGAACCAGAAGGAATGCGGTGTTGTTGTTCCCAGCTTTGAATTAGAGACGCAGAAAACGCCAATAACTTCGGCGAATTCACTTTGTTTTAAACCAAAGGTTTCACGTAAGTTTTTTACATCAGGCAGGCGATGGTAATGGATATTTTCATCAGGAACAGAAAGTCCGCCTTTTTCAATGGCTACCATCTGATTCATGCTTTCAACCAGATCGTTAAAAAGTTTTTTGTCCATAGTCTCTCCGTTGTATGAACATTATCACATATCTACACGGTGTTGATTACTGTAATTTGCGCCCAGAAATTGAAGCTGGCTAATACTACAGCCGTACTTATCCTGAGGGTGGGCTCCCCCCTCTGCGACGGTAGTGACACTGCTGAGCACGGTACTGGTGCCTCCGCCTCCAGAGAGACCAATGCAGAATGTGTTCAACGACATCTTGGGTTTTCCACATCAGTCGTGATAGTAGCCTGCGCAACTCCGGGACGCTCAACGCAATCAGCCCCGGCACCGTTTTTTTTCTCCTGCACCCGCAAGGCTACCAGCACCGCGTGGGCTAACAAGGACAGCGTGATGTGGCGATACCAGCCCTGCCAGCGCCGCACTTCGTATTGCGCCAGACCGCACTCCCCCTTGGTGGCTTCGAAACCCGTCTCTATCTCCCAACGCCGGCCCGCCACCTGCGCCAGCGTCTTGAGCTTCGCCTTCTTTCGTGGGGCATACACCACGTAGTAGGCTAATTCCTGTTTCTCATCACGGCTGCGACGCACGAGCAGGTAGTGACCGAAACGCCGTTCTTCCCGCGTTAATTGCAGGCGCCACAGCGGGGTAAACGCCCAGTCGTATCGACGTTCGCCTTTGGCGCCGGTTCCCGCAGACCGGCACTTCCAGGCTCGGGGCGTCAGCGATTTGGCGATGGCCTGCGCACTCATGAACACCGGTCCCTTCCACCACAGCGGCTCATTCCGGGCGACGCCCAGTACAAAGGGCTGTTGGCGCGACTCCAGCCAGACCCGCAGGCGGCGGTCACCGCCATAGACACTGTCGCCCGCGACCCAGCCACAGGGGACGCCGGCATCCAGTGCCCGCTCAAGCATCCGGCGGGCCAGCTGGGGTTTCGTGGCAAACTTCACTTCCGTGGGGATACCCGCCGCCTCACGCCGTGGCGGGTCATCAACCCACTGACGGGGCAGATATAACTCCCGGTCAATGAAGGCACTGCCCCCACCGCCGGCATAGCACAGGAAGACGCCAATCTGGCTGTTCTCCACCCGTCCGGCGGTGCCGCTGTACTGGCGCTGTACGCCGGCGGAGTACTGCCCTTTCTTGATGAATCCGGTCTCATCGACAATCAGCACGCTGTTGTCATCCCTCAGGTGGCCGACAACGTAGTCACACAAGATATCGCGGGCCGCGTCGGCATCCCACAAGGCACGTTCAAGCAGATGCTGTACCCCGTCAGGCGTGGCTTCGCCCATCCACTCAGCCAGTTGCCAGCCGTTCTTGCGTTCGACGTTGCTGAGGAGTCCCTTAAGGTAGGCCAGACTGCGCTGTCGGGGTTCGGAGCGTTTGAACAGGGGAGCTAAACGGGCGTGTAATGTATCCAGCTCCTGTGTCCACAGGGTCAACGGTGTTTGCATCGAATCTTTCGCTATGTTGGCATGAGAACTTGGCGCATTATGACACAATATCTATCTACGGCTGTAGTACTAAGCTGTGTCCCGCAATAGACTGAGATAGAATAATCCCCTGGTTCTGACTTTCGGAAAAAACCTGTTATGGCTCGTTACGACCTTCCTGATGAAGCATGGGAGTTACTGCTCCCCTTATTGCCCCCTGAACATTCTCAACGGCCGGGACATCCTTATGTTGAACACCGCCGGGTTATCAACGGCATGTTTTGGGTACTATGTTCCGGTGCCCCCTGGCGGGATTTACCCGAACGTTATGGTTCCTGGAAAACCGTCTATAACCGCTTTAATCGGTGGTCAAAATCGGGGATCATTAATCTCATTTTCAATAAGTTATTGTCAATACTGGATGAACAAGATTTGGTTGATTGGTCAGCCATATCACTGGATGGCAGTAACATTCGTGCGGCACATTGTGCGGCTGGCGCCCAAAAAAACATCCCGATGTCACCGCAGACCATGGCCTGGGTCGCTCTCAGGGTGGTTATGGTTCCAAAATCCATCTGGCTGTCGATGGAAAAGGTCATCCACTGAATGTGGTACTCAGTGCAGGTCAATGTCACGAAAGTCAATATGCAGTACGCCTGCTGGATGGTCTGGGTATTCAGCGTAAAAATGGTTTTATGAAACGTCGTTCAAAAGCGGTGATTGCTGATAAAGGTTACTCCAGCCACGTATTACGTAACCGGTTAAAAAGTCAGGGAATAAAAGTGATTATTCCCTATAAATCAAACGAAAAAGCGCGGTCAGATGGACGGGTTAAATTCGACCATAAAACGTATCGAAGAAGAAATGTTGTAGAAAGATGTTTTGGTCGACTCAAAGAGCATCGTCGCATCGCCACCCGTTATGAAAAGACAGCAAGAAATTATATTGCTATGGTGAAATTAGGTTGTATCCGCTTATTTCTTAAGGTCATTATTTAATTGAGGGACACAACCTAGTGTGTTTTCATCTAGGCAATGGCTTTATGAAAAAATCTCTGTCGCCATTTTGTCGCCACTGACTACCAGAAACAAAAAAGCCACTCTTGTTTGAGTGGCCTAATTTACTGATTTAACAGCTAAAATCTGGTGGCCCCTACTGGACTTGAACCAGTGACCAAGCGATTATGAGTCGCCTGCTCTAACCAACTGAGCTAAGGGGCCGTTGGATGGGAAGGATTATACGTACAGTTTTGCTCGCGGTCTAGCTTTGTAAACTCGTATGATCACTTTGTATACAAAATTAAGTTTTTATTAAGTAGTAGAAGGGGATAGCGGTATATATTGGTTGTTTTTATGGCTTATTTATCGTTTTTATAAATCATTGGATTAATTTTTAATAAGATCTTTGATGTTATCGGGTCATATTATTATCCCGATGATCAATATATTTTTATATATGATTATATTAATACTAATCATCTCCTTTGATAAAAAAACAAAAGCGTCCGCCGAAGCAGACGCTTTTCAGTTAACATGACTTAAAATTACTGATTATTCATCAAGGAAGCTGCGCAGCACTTCAGAACGGCTTGGGTGACGCAGTTTACGCAGTGCTTTCGCTTCGATCTGGCGGATACGTTCACGGGTGACATCGAACTGTTTACCGACTTCTTCCAGTGTATGGTCAGTATTCATATCGATACCAAAACGCATACGCAGTACTTTGGCTTCACGGGCGGTCAGGCCAGCCAGAACATCGTGGGTTGCTGAACGCAGGCTTTCTGAGGTTGCAGAATCCAGCGGCAGTTCCAGCGTTGTATCTTCAATAAAATCACCTAAATGTGAATCTTCATCATCACCAATCGGGGTTTCCATTGAGATAGGTTCTTTGGCGATTTTCAGTACCTTACGGATCTTATCTTCCGGCATTAACATCCGTTCCGCCAGTTCTTCCGGTGTTGGTTCACGTCCCATTTCCTGCAACATCTGGCGGGAAATACGATTGAGTTTGTTGATTGTCTCAATCATATGAACGGGAATACGAATGGTACGAGCCTGATCGGCGATCGAACGTGTAATTGCCTGACGTATCCACCATGTAGCGTAAGTTGAGAACTTGTAACCACGACGATATTCAAATTTATCAACCGCTTTCATCAGACCAATATTACCTTCCTGAATCAGATCCAAGAATTGCAGACCACGGTTGGTATATTTTTTGGCGATTGAAATAACCAAACGTAAGTTGGCTTCAACCATCTCTTTTTTCGCACGGCGAGCTTTTGCTTCACCGATAGACATCCGACGGTTGATATCTTTCACCTGTTCAATGGTTAAACCGGTTTCTTCTTCAATCTGACGAAGTCTGTTCAGACTACGTTGTACTTCTTCTTCAACTTCAAGTAATTTTTCAGACCACGGTTTGTTCATTGCTTTTGCCGCGGTGAACCAAATGTCACTGGTTTCATTACCGGAGAACAGAGTGATGAAGTTCTTCTTCGGCATTTTGCACTGCTCAACACACATTTTCATGATTTGACGTTCTTGAAGACGAACGCGATCCATCATAGAACGCATGTTGTTGACCAGATAATCAAACTGTTTTGGCACCAGGCGGAACTGTTTGAAAACTTCTGAGAGCATTAAGATTTCAGCAGCCGTATTTGGATGGTTACGGCCATTTTTCTTAATTTCCTGACGAGTGACCTCATACTGTTCTTGCAGTTCCTGGAATTTCTGGCGAGCTAATTCCGGATCGATGCTGTTGTCATCATCACTATCGCTATCTTCATCACTGTCTTCATCTTCGTCGTCTTCATCATCAAGTTCTTCCTGTGGGAGCTCAGAACCAACGTGAGTGGCGGTAGGTGCGAGGTCTTCTTCTGCGTTCGGGTCAACAAAACCGGTAATAAGATCTGACAGGCGGGCTTCACCTGCTTCTACACGGTCATATTGTTCCAGTAAATAGGTGATTGCCTCAGGGTATTCAGCAACAGAGCACTGTACCTGATTGATGCCATCTTCAATGCGTTTAGCAATGTCAATTTCACCTTCCCGGGTCAATAACTCAACGGTACCCATTTCACGCATGTACATACGTACCGGGTCGGTGGTACGACCGATTTCAGATTCAACGCTAGACAGGACTTGCGCAGCAGCTTCCACAGCGTCTTCATCTGTGTCGTTAGTGGTTTCTGCTAGCATCAGATCATCGGCATCAGGTGCTTCTTCCATTACCTGAATGCCCATGTCATTGATCATCTGGATGATATCTTCGATCTGATCGGAATCGACGATATCTTCCGGCAGATGGTCATTGACCTCAGCATAGGTCAGATAGCCCTGCTCCTTACCACGGGTGACAAGTAGCTTTAGCTGTGACTGCGGGTTTTGCTCCATAAGACGGTATCCACACTTCAGAGTATTTGGGTTGGTGTCGGTCGGCGAAACTAATCTGCCAACAATAACTTTTAGGGGCGTTTTCGTTGTATTGCCGCTGCCCACTTATAGCGGCAAAATGTAGGGTTGCTTCCCTACCTAATGCGGCACTTAAGCCGTGAATTCAGTATTTACTTTCTGGCACGGGATTCATTAATCAAGCGAACTTCTTCGCGTTCTTCCGGTGTCAGGCCTTCGGTTCTTGCTCTGGCGATAAGAATATCTAAACGTTCTTCCAACGCTGAATCAACGAGATGATCCAACGCGTCACGAAATGTATTTTCTGCTATTTCTTCTATTTGTATATCGTTCCATGCAGCTAATTTTTCAAGTTGTTTACTAAATTTATTGTCACGATATTGTTCTAGCAACTGCCCAGTTGTCAGCCCTGGCTGAGTAAGACAAACCTCTACAAGCTCCATAAACAATGGCAAGCCTGCAATTTTGGCCTGCATAATTCCCTGTAGCGGGGGAACTAAAGCGGCTAAGTGTGGGTTTTGTACCAACAGTCCTATAAGTATACGCATAGTTGTCGGTTTTAGCTGCGGCATCTGATAATTATTCCCACTTTCCAGACGCTGTGGTAATAAACGTTCCAACTGTACTGCATCGGGGATACCTAACATATTGCCAAGTTCTTGCCTCATATAGAGACGCAGAGTTTCTCCCGGGATCTGGTTAATCAATGGTACAGAAAGTGAACTGAGTTTTGTTTTCCCTTCAGGATTACTCAAGTCAACTTGTGGCAGTAACGATTCGAACAGAAATTCAGACAACGTGTGAGATTGTTCCATTCTTTGTTCAAATGCTTCACGGCCTTCTTTACGAACTAGTGAATCAGGATCTTCGCCATCAGGCAGAAACATAAAACGTAACTGCCTACCATCATTAAGATAAGGCAGCGCTGTTTCCAAGGCCCGCCATGCTGCGTCACGCCCCGCTCTGTCGCCATCGTAACAACAGATAATGTTGTCAGTAGCACGGAAAAGTAACTGAATATGTTCCGATGTCGTCGAAGTACCTAACGAGGCAACGGCATAATTAATACCAAACTGTGCCAGAGCCACCACATCCATATAACCTTCAACCACTAATAACCGTGAAAGGTCACTGTGATTTTGTTGCGCTTCATAGAGGCCGTATAGCTGGCGACCTTTGTGGAAAATTTCAGTTTCTGGTGAGTTGAGATATTTTGGGAGAGCATCTCCCAGAACCCGTCCACCAAATGCAATCACGCGCCCCCGGCGGTCACGGATTGGAAACATGACTCGTTCACGGAAACGGTCGTAAGTACGGCCATTATCATTTGACACCAGCATACCGGCGTCATGTAACTGTTGACGATCTTCCGTGCTGCGGGCAAACCGTTTCAAAGCGTTATCCCAGCCAGCGGGAGCGAAGCCAATCGAGAAACGGTGGATAATCTCTTCACTAAGTCCACGTTGAGCCAGATATTGCCGGGCTTGTTGTGCAGCGGAGCTATTTAGTGAATTCTGATAGAAGCTGTTGAGCTTATCCATCAGCTGATAAAGATTTTGTCTTTGGTGGCGTTCTATCTGACTGCTGCCGGAACCTGCTTCATAAGGGACTTCCAGCCCATGCATAGCGGCCAATTCTTCAATAGATTCGACAAACTCAAGTCTATCGTAATTCATCAGAAAATCGATAGCGTTGCCGTGAGCGCCACAACCAAAGCAATGATAAAACTGCTTATCGCCATTAACAGTAAACGAAGGGGTCTTTTCATTATGAAACGGACAGCACGCGTGGTGATTCTTACCCTGTTTTTTCAGTGGCACACGAACATCGATCAGGTCGATAATATCGGTACGAGCTAATAAATCATTGATAAATGCGCGCGGAATTCGTCCAGCCATAAGCCCTTTTTACGCCTGTTGATGAACGACACAATAAGCCGCGCTCCCTTTCGGAAAGCACGGCCTTTATCTGCAACTACTGTTGTCTGCAAATTCAATCACTATGCGGGTCAACCGCAAGGATTAGTACAGACGAGTGCGGCGTGCGTTTTCACGAGCCAGCTTTTTAGCGTGACGTTTTACAGCAGAAGCTTTAGCGCGTTTACGTTCAGTCGTTGGTTTTTCATAGAATTCACGACGGCGAACTTCTGCTAACACACCTGCTTTTTCGCAGGAACGCTTAAAGCGACGCAGTGCTACGTCGAATGGCTCGTTTTCACGTACTTTAATTACCGGCATGTGCCTCTCACCTCAATAGAAATCGGTCTTGCTGGCGTGGGATGCCAGCCATCTTAAAATGGTGCGGAATTTTACTTCAATGAACACGGCTTTGTAAAGCGCCGCAGCAAATTGAAACAACAACATTACAATGGTGACTTGCAGCGAAATTTGTCAGTCAGTTCCGTAATATTGATGATAACCACACAGGGATTTTACGTAGGGCGCTGATTATAGACTAAACAGTAAAAATAGTCAGCATGTAAACCGCGCAAATTATCTTATTAATGATAAACTGACTTTCTTCTGTGGAATATAGGTAGTGTAATGCGAGTTTTAGGTATAGAAACGTCTTGCGATGAAACCGGAATCGCAATTTATGACGATCAAGCCGGTTTATTAGCAAATCAATTATACAGTCAGATTAAATTGCATGCTGATTACGGCGGTGTTGTGCCTGAACTGGCTTCACGTGACCATATCCGCAAAACCGTTCCCTTGATTCAGGCTGCTTTGAAAGAGGCAGGATTAACCCGTAAAGATATTGATGCAGTGGCTTATACTGCGGGTCCTGGTCTGGTTGGCGCATTATTGGTGGGGGCGACTATTGGCCGTTCTCTGGCATTTGCTTGGGATGTTCCTGCGATTCCTGTCCATCATATGGAAGGGCATTTATTGGCTCCGATGCTGGAAGATAATAGCCCTGAATTTCCGTTTGTCGCTTTGCTTGTGTCCGGTGGTCACACACAACTTATTAGCGTAACCGGGATCGGTGAATATGAGCTGCTTGGTGAATCGATAGATGATGCCGCGGGTGAAGCATTTGATAAAACAGCTAAATTACTGGGCCTGGATTATCCGGGAGGTCCGTTGCTCTCTAATATGGCTCAGAAAGGAGAAACCGGGCGTTTTATGTTTCCTCGTCCGATGACAGATCGCCCTGGGCTGGATTTCAGTTTCTCAGGATTGAAAACTTTTGCGTCTAATACGATTCGCAGCAACAGTGATGATGAGCAGACCAGAGCAGATATTGCCCGCGCTTTTGAAGATGCGGTTGTTGATACATTAGCGATTAAATGTAAAAGGGCGCTTGAACAGACCGGGTTCAAGCGGCTGGTAATGGCCGGTGGTGTCAGCGCTAACCTCACGTTGCGTACCAGAATGAAAGAGGTCATGGCAAAATTGGGCGGCGAGGTATTTTACGCGCGTCCTGAATTTTGTACAGATAACGGCGCTATGATTGCGCTTGCCGGTATGATCCGCCTGAAAGGCGGAGTAAGTGACGCTCTTGGCGTGACGGTTAAAGCCCGCTGGCCACTGTCTGAATTACCCGCACTGTAAATCTTCATAATATAGTGAAAATAAAAAACCAGTCACTCAATCAGTAGCTGGTTTTTTATTTGGCAATGTTGTTAATCTTCTTTTCCTTGCTCTTTCTCTGCCTGAATTTTTTCTTCTTCAGTCATCTCTTTTTTCTTTTTGAGTTTGTTCCAGATACGACTTTCCTGGCCGCGCCACAGGCGCTGGATATTATCATGGTGACGGAGCAGTACCAGACAGCAGAGCATGGCAACCGGAAAAGTAAATTCAGGTTTAAACCACCAGACATAGAAAGGTGCTATCAAGGCGCTGACAATTGCGCCTAGAGAGGAATAACCACTCAGTAATACTGTCAACAGCCAGGTACCTGTCATCAAACCCATCAGATCCCAGCCAATTGCGGCAATGGCACCAAAAGCAGTTGCGACTCCCTTACCGCCTTTAAAATGGAAAAAGATCGGATAAATATGGCCGAGACAAGCAGCTATTGCTGTAATTCCCAGATAGAGGGGGGGAACACTAAGCTGATAAGCCAGCCAGACTGGGACCATGCCTTTCAGAACATCACAAATCAGTACCACTGCCGCAGTACTGCGGCCACCAATCCGTAATACATTTGTCGCTCCTGGGTTACCTGAGCCATGCTGGCGGGGATCCGGCAGTCCAGCCAGACGACAGATAAGTATTGCGCTGGAGATTGAACCGCAAAGATACGCGAAGATAATCATACCAAGCGCGATAGCACTCATAATGTCTCTCCAATAATAATGGTCGTTTTCTTAGCCTAGTCATGGATAATACGCATATTTAGTCGGAAGTGGTATCCGACAAGTTGAAAAACAGGAAAGTGACGTGATGGATATCGTATTTATTGAGGAGTTAGCTGTCATCACCACCATTGGTGTTTACGATTGGGAACAGACCATTAAACAGAAGTTAGTGTTCGATATCGAAATGGGATGGGATAATAAACGCGCATCTTCCAGCGATAATGTCGAGTATTGCCTGGATTACGCTAAAGTTAGCGAAGCGATTATCAACCACGTAGAAAATCAGAATTTTGCTCTGGTTGAAAGAGTGGCTGAAGAGGTGGCCGATCTGCTATTAAACCGCTTTAATTCGCCGTGGGTACGGATAAAAGTCAGTAAGCCGAGGGCGGTGGCGCAGGCTCGTCAGGTTGGTATTATTATTGAGAGAAAAAAATAATCCGATCAGCAGTGAATTCAGTTGTCATATTATTGCATAGGCTGGCATGCATCATTGCCAAGTGTGATAATTATGTCAATTGATTAATGGCAATGGAAAAATGGTAGCCGGATTCATCTATGCTACCTGTTTTGGAGATTTGTTTAATGGGGTGCGATCTCTCTATATGACTGACCTTTCTACCTTGTTTCATGCATTTATTCTTGGTGTTGTTGAAGGGCTGACTGAGTTTCTTCCTGTTTCCTCAACTGGTCATATGATCATCGTGGGTCATTTGCTGGGATTTACCGGCGATAAAGCTGAAACATTCGAAGTTATTATCCAGCTTGGATCGATTCTTGCCGTGGTAGTGGTATTTTGGCGTCGTTTGTTTGGGTTAATTGGTCTTCACTTTGGTGAAGTTCCTCACGAAGGTAAAACCAACGGTAAGCTGAAACTGAGCCACATTCTTTTGGCGATGCTACCTGCGGTGACGCTTGGATTGCTGTTCCACGATACTATTAAATCGCTGTTTAACCCACAGAGTGTTATGTACGCCTTGATTATTGGCGGCGTGTTACTGATTACCGCAGAAATTCTGAAGCCTAAGACACCGAGAGCAGAGGGGCTGGATGATATTACTTATCGCCAGGCTTTTATGATTGGTTGTTTCCAGTGTCTGGCATTGTGGCCGGGATTCTCCCGTTCAGGAGCGACAATTTCTGGTGGAATGCTGATGGGGGTTAACCGTTATACCGCATCAGAGTTCTCGTTTATTCTGGCTGTACCGATGATGATGGGGGCGAGCGGGCTGGATTTATATAAGAGCCTGCATTTTTTGACTGCTTCTGATATCCCAATGTTTGCTGTCGGTTTTATTACTGCATTTATTGTCGCATTGATCGCAATTAAAACCTTCCTGGCATTGATTAAGCGTATGTCTTTCATCCCATTTGCTATCTACCGCTTTATTATCGCCGCCGTTGTTTACTGGGTATTTATGTAGTGAATGATTCCCCTGATATCGATTTAGTTTAGATATCAGGGGATGTACAGCGTATTTGATCTTTCAGACAACAGTATTAATCCTGTTGTTGCTTCCATTCAGCCAATGCCTGCTGACGTTGGCGTCGTAGCTCTTCACCAATATCCGCGCCACGCAAGCCGCTGTCTACAATACTTTTCACTTGGACCTGGCTGGCAACCTTAAATGCTTGTCGCAGATAATGACCTTGTGGATAAGGGGTACCTTCAAAACCGGTACGACCCCGCGCATCTGCTTCACTGGTGATAATCAACTGATCTATTCGCTGAGGTTTACGCCATGCATCAACAGAATCAAATAATTTGAGCAATGTTTTTGGCCGCAATTGATCGACGGTATGCACTAAGTCATGATATTGAGCGACCAGTTTTGCCAGATCACGGGCAGAATTAGGCACACGCAGACGTTTGCACAATTGATCGACTAACTTCACGCCTGCCGGACCATGTCCATAATGATGAGGCCACTGTTCTGGCGGTGTTAGTCCTTTGCCAAGATCATGGCACAGAGCCGCAAAGCGGCTATCTACTTCATCTGTCAGTTCCGCGACAACTTTCAGCACCATCAACGTATGAATACCGGTATCAACCTCAGGATGCCACTTCTCCGGTGCGGGAACGCCAAACAGATTATCCATTTCAGGAAACAGTACCGCTAATGCACCACAATCACGTAAAACCTGAAAAAAAACCTGCGGTGAATGAGTGGAAAGGGCTTTTTCTGTCTCTTTCCAGACACGCTCCGGTGTGAGTGCTGATAACTCTCCGTTAGTTGCCATTTTTGACATTAACGTTAATGTTTCTGGGGCGATGGTAAATCCCAAATGGGCGAAACGGGCGGCAAAACGGGCTACCCGTAATACCCTCAGTGGATCTTCAGAGAAAGCGTCGGAAACATGGCGCAAAATACGATTACTTAAATCATCAACCCCACGGTAAGGATCGACAAGTTCGCCTTCGGATGTTTGAGCAATGGCGTTAATGGTCAGATCACGGCGCAGCAAATCATCTTCCAGTGTGACATCCGGTGCGGCGTAACAGGTAAAACCCGTATACCCCAAGCCGGATTTTCTCTCAGTGCGCGCTAGCGCGTACTCTTCATGGTTTTTGGGATGCAGGAACACCGGGAAATCTCTGCCAACTTGCTGATATCCCTGAGACAATAGTTCTTCCGGTGTCCCACCAACAACAACCCAATCCCGTTCTTTTACAGGAAAATTTAGCAGGCGGTCACGTACTGCACCGCCAACCAGATAGATTCTCACCTGAATATTCCTTAATCAACTCATCCAACGGTCATTACGCTTGCGACGCGGAACCATGTGTGGCAGTAACAGCCCTAAAATTAAACCTGCACCTGCAACCCCACCGCCGTACATAAACCATTGCAGAATGATATTGCGTTGTTTGTCATCAAGTTGCAGATTCGCAGCATCAAGTTTTTTCTCTGCCACAATCAGTTTATTTTTCAAATGCTCATTTTCTTTTTTCAGCCCTACAATAATGTCACTGCTGTTTGAAACGTTTTGTTGCATGTCAGCAGTGCGCTGATTCCAGCTATTGTCTATATTGGCTAACTTATCCGTCAGTATTTTGATTTCCTGCTCCATCTCAGGGAGGCGGGTGCGCAAGCTCGGTTTATCACTGAGCTGGTTAACGGGTAGCCAGACAACACGGTCTTTATCATCCTTCACCTCAGCGTAATTACTGTCCCGGTTGATGCTTATCAATGTGACTTCATCACCGGCATTCAGTGTGCCGGCGATACGATATTTGTTACCCGGTCCAGCGTGTGTGTAGGTAGATAACTCATCAGATACATAGCGCTTTTCTTCCGCGTGGGTAGTAAGCGAAAAGCTTAGGCTCAATAGCGCCGTAAGAAGTAAAGGTAATTTTCGCATTGTGATTTCAACTATTCTTTATCTATGGTGAGTTTAGAATTTGATAGTAAAGAGTTAAGTTTGCCAGAGCAAACAGTAAACCAAAATAGGAACTATCTTAACGGGTCGAATACGGAGTTTACTGGTTGTTTGTTTAATTTTTTCATGCGGTCGTAGAAAAAAGTGAAATCAGGGTAAGATAATAACCAAAAATTGCCACCAATGGTGCAGATAATGAGTGTAGAAATTGAATTAAAACTTATTGCCAGACCGCTGGCTATTCCTGTAGTTCGTCAGCAATTATTGTTATTTCCTCATCGCTACTTTGCGCCGCAAAAGTTGACCAATATCTATTTTGAAACGGCGGATAACCAACTGCGCGGTCTTGATATGGGATTGCGTATCCGTGGTTTTGACGACCAGTATGAGATGACAATCAAAACAGCCGGGGAAGTGATCGGCGGGTTGCATCAGCGTCCGGAATATAATCTGTCATTGTTAAAGCCGGAACTGGCGTTGACACTGTTTCCTCCTCATATCTGGCCTGAAAACTGTGATGTGGAAGCGCTGCAATCCCGTTTAAATGCGTTATTCAGCACTGACTTTATACGGGAGAAGTGGGTGGTTACTTACGGGCAAAGTGAGATTGAAGTTGTGCTCGATCAGGGAGAAATCATCGGGGCAGGCCGCAAAGAACCCATTTGTGAATTTGAATTGGAACTGAAACAAGGAACTGTTGTGGATGTATTAGCGTTGGCCGCTGAGTTGGCAAAGTCAGATGGCTTGCGACAGGGAAATAAAAGTAAAGCTGCCCGTGGTTATCAGTTAGCCCAAGGAAAGCCAAAAACGATTTTGCCTCAAGTTTCGGTAGAAATTGATATGCAGCAGTCATTGCCTTCTGTACTTTCGTCAATATTGGCCCATTGGCAAGAGCAGGAAGAGAGCTGGCTGACTGGCTTGTCAGAAAGTCGGGATGGTTTGAAGCAAGTATTGACTTTAGTTCAGCGGGTGCTTGAATATTGCAATGAATCGGCAGGCAGGCCGGAACAGTTGGATGATCAATTAGCGGCGATCAACCAGAAATTATCAGCAGCGGAAACAACGGCTGAAACGCTGTGTTACAGCTCGGGCTATTTGCAATGTAAGTTGGCGCTGACTATGTGGTTAGTCAATCTCTCTGCTTGAATAACAGGAATTCTCTATGTTGCCACTTTCAACCCCGCTTTTGGCTCAGTTATCGAGTGTGACTAAGTATTTTCAGGAACAGGCTTTGTGTGTTGAAGCTTTTGCTCCTCATGAACAGATTGTGTTGTCACTGAGTGATTTTGTTGCTGAAAACCTTAAAATTCACCCTGAATGGTTAGCCGAAATCCGCCAGAACCCACCGCAAGCGCGGGAGTGGCATCAATACGCTGAATGGCTGCAACAGGGACTTTCATCAACAGAGGATGAAAATACCCTGATGCGGGTTTTACGTCAGTTCCGTAACAAAATTCTGGTCAGAATTGCCTGGTCACAGGCGCTGCACAGCAGTACGACTCAGGAGACGTTGCAACAGCTCAGTATGTTGGCTGAAACGCTGATTATTGCTGCTCGCGACTGGTTGTATCCGCGTTGTTGTCAGGATTGGGGAACCCCTTGCAATAATCAGGGCGAACCACAACCCCTGTTAATTCTGGGCATGGGGAAACTGGGTGGTGGCGAGTTGAATTTCTCTTCCGATATTGATCTAATTTTTGCCTATCCTGAAAACGGTATTACCCGCGGTGGCCGCCGTGAAATGGACAACGCTCAGTTTTTTACCCGTCTGGGGCAGCGTCTTATCAAAGTGCTCGATCAGCAAACGGTGGATGGTTTTGTTTATCGGGTTGATATGCGTTTGCGCCCATTTGGTGACAGTGGTCCACTGGTATTCAGTTTTGCCGCATTGGAGGATTATTATCAGGAACAGGGGCGTGATTGGGAGCGTTATGCGATGGTTAAAGCGCGAATTATGGGCGCTGACAGCGAATCGTATTGCGAAGAATTACGCCGGATGTTGAGGCCGTTTATTTTCCGCCGTTATATTGATTTCAGTGTGATTCAGTCCCTGAGAAACATGAAAGGGATGATTGAACGTGAAGTTCGTCGCCGTGGTTTGCAAGACAATATCAAATTGGGTGCCGGAGGTATCCGTGAAATTGAATTTATCACTCAAGTATTCCAGCTTATTCGTGGTGGGCGTGAATTGTGTCTGCAATCTCAGGCTCTGTTACCCACACTTCAAGTAATAGAAAAACTGGAACTTTTGCCGTCATCACAGGTAGAACAACTTGCTGACAGTTACCTCTTTTTGCGGCGGCTGGAAAATCTTTTACAGTCAATTGACGATCAGCAAACTCAGACGTTGCCGGAAGATGAACTGAACCGTTCACGGTTAACGTGGGGAATGGGGTTTGAACGTTGGGATAAGTTGATGATTGCATTGAACAGCAAGATGGGCGCTGTTCGGGTTATTTTCACGCAATTAATTGGTGATAACAGTGATAACAATGAAGAAGAAGCGGGTCATGTACCATTTAAGAGTTTATGGCTGGAAAATCTCGAAAAAGAAGAGTTAATCATACTGGCTCCGCATCTGCATGAATCGGTTGCACAGCAGATATTACACGTCATTGCTATATTCCGTCAGGATGTGGGAAAAAGAACCATTGGCCCTCGCGGACGTGATGTACTTGATCATCTAATGCCACGTTTGTTGGCAAAAGTCTGCTTGCGACAAGATACCAATACGGTGCTGGAACGGGTTATTCCGCTGTTGTTGAGCATTGTCAGCCGTACAACTTATCTGGAACTGATGTTGGAATCAGAAGCCGTACTGACACACGTTATCCGGCTGTGTGCGGCTTCACCGATGATTGCCACTCAACTTACCCGTCACCCCTTGTTGCTGGATGAGCTGCTTGATCCCCAATTTCTGTATAGACCCCTGCCGCTGAATGCCTATAAAGATGAACTGCGGCAATATTTGTTGCGAATACCTGAAGATGATGAAGAGCAGCAACTGGAGGCTCTTCGCCAGTTTAAACAGGCGCAATTACTGCGGATTGCGGCGGAGGATATCACTGGGGTGTTGCCGGTGATGAAAGTGAGTGATCATCTCACTTATTTGGCAGAGGCAATTATTGAGGCGGTGGTTCAACAGGCGTGGGGACAAATGGCAAAACGCTATGGTGTTCCATCACATCTGAATCAGCGGCAAGGGTTGGGATTTGCTGTAATTGGTTATGGCAAACTGGGGGGATGGGAACTGGGTTATGGCTCCGATCTTGACTTAGTTTTCCTGTTGGATTGCCCGATGGATGTCATGACCGATGGTGATCGGTCAATTGATGCCCGGCAATTTTATTTGCGTCTTGCCCAACGCATTATGCACCTGTTCAGTGCTCGAACTTCCTCTGGTGTGTTGTATGACGTAGATGTCCGCCTGCGACCTTCGGGTGAATCAGGAATGTTAGTCAGTACCATCGGAGCGTTTGCTGATTATCAGCGGAATGGAGCGTGGACTTGGGAACATCAGGCATTAGTACGCGCCCGTATGGTATTTGGCGATGAAAATTTGCATCAGGATTTTGAGCGGATACGCCATCAGACGTTATGCACACGACGAGAACCCGATTTATTACGTCAGCAAGTTAGGGAAATGCGGGAGAAAATGCATAAACATTTAGGCAGCGTTCATTCAGATCAATTTGATATTAAAGCTGATCCGGGCGGGATCACGGATATCGAATTTATTGCACAGTATCTGGTGCTGCGTTACGCCCCTGAAAATGAGCGCCTGACGCGCTGGTCGGATAATGTACGGATTTTTAAGTTAATGGCGGCTTATGGAATTATGGATGAAGGTGAAGCTGCTGCATTGACTCAGGCTTATATTTCCATGCGTGATGAATTACATCATCTGGCGTTACAGGAGCTTTCCAGCCGGGTATCAGCCAATTGTTTCCAAAAGCAGCAGGAGCGGATAGGCCATAGCTGGCAACAGTGGTTGGGTGAACAATAACGGGTTATAGCGGTTTGGTGCATGGATTTTACTGGCTTATGGTAACATTTGGCCCCAGTTGATATCTGATATTTGGAGTAAGGAATGAAAGTGACACTCCCGGATTTTCACCGTGCAGAGGTTTTAGTCGTCGGTGATGTTATGTTAGACCGCTATTGGTATGGACCAACCAGCCGGATTTCACCGGAAGCCCCGGTACCTGTCGTCAAAGTAAATACCATTGAGGAACGTCCGGGAGGGGCGGCCAACGTTGCTATGAATATTGCTGCTCTTGGGGCGAATTCACATTTGGTTGGTTTGACAGGGGTTGATGACGCGGCGCGTGTGCTGGATGAAAAACTGACTAGTTTTAAAGTGCGCTGTGATTTTGTTGCTGTGCCGACTCATCCGACAATTACCAAACTGCGGGTACTTTCCCGTAACCAGCAGTTAATCCGTCTGGATTTTGAAGAAGGTTTCGATAACGTCGATGCGCAACCGATACTTGAGCGCATTAAACTGGCGTTACCTCATATCGGCGCATTGATTTTATCTGACTACGCCAAAGGCGCGTTGAGCCAGGTTCAGCAGATGATCAAACTGGCAAACGATGCCAACGTACCGGTGTTAATCGATCCGAAAGGGAGTGATTTTGAACGTTATCGTGGCGCAACTTTGCTAACGCCGAATTTGTCTGAATTTGAAGCGGTGGTCGGCCACTGCAAAGATAACGACGAACTGGTTGAGAAGGGCACTAAACTGGTCAAAGACTTGGATCTTCAGGCATTACTGGTCACCCGTTCTGAACAGGGAATGAGTTTGCTGAGTGTTGATCATCCACCCCTGCATTTGCCGACATTGGCGCAGGAAGTGTTTGATGTTACTGGTGCCGGCGATACGGTGATTGGTGTGCTGGCAACGGCGATTGCGGCTGGAAAGCCACTGAATGAAGCCTGTTTCCTGGCGAACGCCGCCGCGGGTGTTGTGGTTGGCAAATTGGGAACTTCAACGGTTTCGCCGGTTGAACTGGAGAATGCTATTCGTGGCCGTTCTGAAACCGGTTTCGGTGTTATGAGTGAATTTCAGCTTAAACAGGCAGTAGCTCATGCTCGCCAGCGTGGCGAAAAGATTGTGATGACCAATGGTTGTTTCGACATTTTACATGCTGGTCATGTCTCTTATCTGGAGAATGCTCGAAAATTGGGTGATCGATTGATTGTCGCCGTTAACAGTGATGCATCAACTAAACGGTTGAAAGGTGAAACCCGTCCTGTCAATCCACTGGAACAACGAATGATAGTGCTATCTGCACTGGGGGCTGTGGATTGGGTTGTTCCATTTGAAGAAGATACGCCACGTCGTTTGATTACGGATATTCTGCCGGATGTATTGGTGAAAGGTGGAGACTATAAGCCTGGAGAGATTGCCGGTAGTGAAGAAGTTTGGGCTGCTGGTGGTGAAGTCAAAGTGCTGAACTTTGAAGATGGTATTTCAACAACCAATATCATTAAAGCGATTAAAAAACAGTGAATAATGCTTTATAAAACAGAGCTTGCTGGGAAATAAGGTACTGGCAGGGGGATGCCGATTGGAGTGAAGAACTATCGACACTCCAGCGGCATGATTTTGTGAGCAGGGCTGTGGGGGGATTCCATTTTGTTTACCCTGCCGTGTTTAATTCATTTATTTTACATTTACCTAACCTGCTATAATCATTTGAAAATGAAAATGAAAATGAAAATGAAAATGAAAGTGAAGAAGTATTAAAGTTTTTTGCTTTTATATCAAGGGCGGATTTAACTGAATAAATACAACTTCTTAGCGGGGGATTTAATTACATTTAATCGAAAAATTATTAACTGTTAAAAGAGAGCTGAAAAGGAATCCACACGTAAAAGAATATTATCCGAATAGACGGGTATTTAAGTGCTTTCTCGCCGGTTATTTTATGAATAAAACCCTAAAAATAATGCAATAAAAAAGGGATAAAACGGTTAATCTGGCAGGATTTAAGTCCTGAAACAGGAGGTGATTATCGGAAAAACAGAAAGGGGTGTTTTTATATCATCAGGTTATTTATTTGCTGATTTATGAAGAAAAAACAAAGGGGGATGACTTATTAAAACTGCGGGTAAGACAGCGTTAGTAAAGATAAAAAATGGGTATGATGAGTATTCGTTAGACGTAAAACATGATAAGCCAATGATGATTAAACTTAATAAAAAGCAGGCGTTAAAAGGGGTAAAAAAACGGTTAAAACTTTATACCGATTAACATTATCAGTTAAAAAAATGAATGTTAATCACAGCTTAAAACCTGCCTTAGTTTTGTGGGTATTTCAATTAAGGGCCCTGGAGTTTGATATTTATGACCGTACCTTTAATCGACAAGCTCCGGTCTGGCAACCACACTTAACAAGGTGTCCCTCCAATGCAACAGGTATTCCCTGGATATTGAATAAGTTGGAGCCTTCCGCAATAGCGCCGGTTTGTTTACAGGCGGGACAAAATACCGAATCACCTTTACGGGCAACCTCCAGTTGTTGGTTTACCAAACCGGAACCATTGAGAACATTTCCGCCGGTTGTTGTGGTATCACCTTTAAGGATAATTTTTTTTCTTTCCACTACACTTCGCATTATTTACTCCGTTATATTTTCCGCTTCTCGTATTAAATGCCAGATTGTTGTGCCCGGTTCCGCGCCCTGAATATCAAAAGCCATCGCGCCCTGCGCAAAGAAATACTGCTTGCCAGGGATGCTATCGGTTCGCCAGAATCCGCTGACAAGAGCCGGATGGCTTCCCTTCAAAGGGGTCACGTGCAGAGGCCCACGGTCATAGCGGGCATACCAGGCCAGGGTGGAAATATCATCAAAATGACCCGCACCATAAAAGTGAAGAGAATGGCCTTCACGGGGGATCACCCGTATCGGGCGTATCAGCTGGTTAATGGCAAAATAACTCTCCGGCATGTTGCCCGGCAGTGGTGTCAGATCTGGGTATTGACCGGCCCGGATAATCAGACCATTTCGGTAAGGGCTAATCGCCACATCCGGGTAGCGTGCTAGCATTGTGCGTATCCAGACTTCCCCACCCAGTCGCCCTACAAAGCGTTTAGACAGTAGGGTGATCCAATTAATGCCCCGGATAGAATGTCCATACTGTAATACCGCAGTATGAACCGCAGAATTGACTTGCAGGGAGGGATAACGTTGCGCTAGCTGGTACTCTAAGGGAAAGTAGTCATGGTAATCTCTGGGGATGACCAGGCTGTAGCCACAGTCCCCACTATCCGGTTCGAGTTGTTCGCACAGAAAATCCAGCCAGGCCATAAATTTGGTCATGCCGTCTTGCTCTTTCAGATAATCCCAAGGAAGTGTCAGGCTTAGGTAAGAACTGCCGTTATCACCGCTTATTTCCCGGGAATCCAGATAACGCATCAGATAGCGAGGGGCTTCATAGAGATTTTTGGCGTCACTGACTACCCAACTAGAAAGCTGGTTTTTTTTTCGATTAAGAATACCTTCTTCGACTTTGGCAATATTTTCTGGGGAATATTTTTTTAATCCCTTTAGTGAATGACGATGAAAACGTAGGTGGGTACCAAATTCTTCGCGAAAGCGGCGATAACAGGCCAGAATGCGTTGCTTTTTCTCTTGGGTGTAACCCTGTTTAAAAAACAGGGTAATCGAGATACCCAGACGGGAAACAGTCAGCCCATCACCATTGGTAAAAGTAAAACCAACCAGTTGTGATTTTAACCGGGAAAGATAATCCGAAGTTTCCATATTCTCTCCGTTCATGATGAGATAGTGGATAATCTGTTATTCCCACATATTTGCTGCTTCCCGTATCAGATGCCATACGGTTGTACCCGATTCTGCTCCCTGAATATCAAAGGTTGTCGCCCCCTGAGCAAAGAAGTACTGCTTGCCAGGCAGACTATCAGTTCGCCAGATCCCGCTAACCAGGGCTGGTTCGCCGCCTCTAATCGGAGTTATATGCAGAGGTCCACGGTCATAACGGGCATACCAGGTTTGTGTGGAAATATCATCAAAATGACCCTCTCCATAAAAATGCAGTGAATCACCTTCTCCCGGAACAAAACGTATTGGGCGTATCAGTTGGTTAATGGCAAAGTAACTCGCCGGGACACTGCCCGGCAGTGGCGTTAAGTTCGGGTATTGACCGGCTCGGATCATCAGACCATTGGAGTAAGGGCTAATCACCACATCCGTGTAACGAGCCAGCGTTTTGCGTATCCAGATTTCCCCACCCAGTCGTCTTACAAAGCGTTTGGACAGCAGGGTGATCCAGTTGATGCTCCGGATGGCATGGGCATAATCTCTCAGTGTTGTATGAACCGTAGAGTTGACTTGCAAGGCAGGATAACGTTGGGCTAGTTGATACTCTAAAGGAAAGTAGTCATGGTAATCTCTGGGCAGGACCAGACAATAACCACAGTCTCCCCAGTCGGGTTCAAGCTGTTCACACAGAAAATCCAGCCAGGCCATAAATTTGGTCATGCCGTCTTGCTCTTTCAGATAATCCCAAGGAAGTGTCAGGCTTAGGTAGGAGCTACTGTTATCACCGCTTATTTCCCGGGAATCCATATAACGCATCAGATAATGAGGGGCTTCATAGAGATTTTTGGCATCACTGACTACCCAACTAGAAGGCTGGTTTTTTTGTTGGTTAAGAATGCTCTCTTCGACTTTGGTAATATTTTCCGGTGAATATTTTTTTAGCCCTTTCAGCTCATGACGGTGAAAACGCAGGTGAGTGCTGAACTCTTCGCGAAAACGGCGATAACAGGCCAGAATATGCTGTTTTTTCTCCTGGGTGTAGCCCTGTTTAAAAAACAGGGTAATCGAGATACCCAGACGAGAAACAGTCAGCCCATCGCCATTGAGGAAGGTAAACGCGGCCAGTTGTGATTTCAACTGGGAAAAATAATCCAAAGTTTCCATATTTATCTCCTTTCATTATGAGGCGGTGGCGAATGTCACACTCGCCAATATTGCCAGGACAGCCGCTAATGCTGCGGCGCTGACTGCTGCTGCGGCAGCTAAAATTTCCACCAGTGCAATCAGCGCGGCAGCGACGGCAAGGGTGACGAGAATAACAACGGCAACGCCGGTAATAATTACAACCACTTCCAGCATGCCTTCCCCCACCTCTTTCAATATTTGCATCCAGCTAATGTTTTTCAGCTCTTCCAGGGTGATATCTGAGCCCTGTTGCACGGTTTGCCACCGGGCTTTTATCTCATTCTCAGTCCAGGTCACGATTTTCCCGGTTTGTTCATTAACCCAGGAAAACGCGTAGCTGACTTGATGAGTGACCGGATCAATAATCTCTTCGCACACCCACTTTCCAGTTTTACTAAACCATTCCCCAAACTGAGCAAGGAGCTCCCGGGTACTGTCGCGGACATAATTCAATCCATTTTCGGCCAGACCAGCCACCTCCTGCCCGAGGACAACCCAGTCTTCATAGCTGGGTAAAAAAGACCAGGGAGAAGTGCTGAGAAGCGGGAGTTTTTTTGTCAGCGGCTGAGGAATGGTCCCCGGCACACCCTCTTCGGGCGGGATGGGTAAAGCTTCATCATCAGGAGGAGAACCGGGCCGCAGCGGGGCCAGCGGTATCGGATTTTTATAGTGTTGTGAGCCGGGTTGGTAATGTTTTCGCCATGCCTCATCATACTGTTTTTGCTCTTCTGTGCGGCTATCATCGACACGCATCACACCAAAACGGTCTTCGGTTGCAATCTGAATGTAATCAGTTTGTTGCCCTTTACTGAGGGAATCCCCCGGAAATTTAACCTCAATCAACATTTTCAGATTATCAGGGTGCACAGAACCATCGAAGTAGGTGGCATTTCTGCCCGGCCAACGGAGTGCTTCATCCTTAACCAGAATAATATCGGGGCGGCGAATACGTTTAACACCAAATTTCTCCCCGTCGTCGACAGAAGGCCGGGCAAACGGATTACTGGATTGTGGTAAATTATCACCATAATGTTGCTTCGAGACTTGACTGGTTGCCAGCATGGGGAGAGGAACATCCTTCTTCCCTCGGATAGCAAACACCACTTCCGCTTTATAGGGCCACAGGAAGTCATGTTTAAGCTCCTCAACCTTAATCAATCCACTCATAATGACTTGATTAAGAAAGCGAATAGCCCCCAGTTTGGTGATAATCATTGCCGGCAGACGCAGGGCGTATTCAGCTTTTCTCGCCAGATAACAGGGATCTTCATCGGCGGGAAAGACGCCGATTTCCATCGTGCAGGTGATTGATGTGACGGCAGGGCACATCTTGCCGCTGTTGGATATTGCCATACTTACTCCTCCATAAATTCCATAACATACTCTACGGGCGCGTTATCACTGACCTCGTATACGGTTTTCTTCGGCTTGGGTGTTGCTTGCGGTGAATTCAGTTGCAGATTTTCCTCTGCCGCACTCTGCACGGTCATCGTTCTGCCCAGCACGTCAGTTTTACCCGGGATGACCTGACCATCGCCAGTGGTGATGGTATAGCGGGTATTCACCAGCGGTTTATCGCTTTGCTCACTTCGCAGGGTATAGCGGGCTGAATAATCAAACAGCGCACCGGCGGATTTCTTGCCGGTGATGTGGTCGGTCATAGTGATGCTGACGCCCTCAATACGGATATTCCCCATGGGATCAATGACTATCTGTCCGCCTGCGTTCCCAATGGTGATTTGCCCGCTGTCAGAGTGCAGCGAGATATGTTTACCCACGGTAATTTGCTGGTTATCGGCGACGTTCAATTGATGACTTTTACTAATGGAAATAGCTTGCTGACCTTTAATGGTCACCGTTTGATTTTGACCGACTTCCAGCGTCTGGCAGCCCTGCACGGCTTCGTCATCATCGTTTTTAATTATCGCAGTGCGGTTATGCTTAACGTCTGTTTTCTGGTCATGGCCTATCTGCGTGGTTTTATCCCAGAGAACCTGGGTATTCATATTCCGCTGAGCATGAATAAACACTTCCTCGCTGCCTTTGGCATCCTCAAAGCGCAGCTCATTAAATCCCTGGCCCCGGTGGGTGCGGGTTTTAAAGGTGGTTCGGGTTTTCTCCGCCGGTAAATCAAGCGGCGGGCGGTTGAGGCCGTTGTAGGTACAGCCCGTCACAATCGGGCGGTCAATATCACCATTCAGATAGCTGACTATCACCTCCTGCCCGACGCGGGGTATCGCCATAAAACCGAAACCGTTGCCGTTCCAGCCCTGTGCGACCCGTACCCAGCAGGAAGCAAGGTCGTCCGCTTCATCGTAACGGTTCCAATGGAAGTGGATACGTATCTCGCCGTGTTTGTTCACATAAATCTCTTCGCTGCCCGCCCCGACCACCGTAGCGACTTCATCACCGTCCGCCAGCGGTTTGTAGCGGTAAGGTGGCCGCCAGTCCTGTCGCCCTGGAATAAAGGTGACATCGTTTGTCAGTGTTGTTCCTTCGCCACCGTCGTTTGACGGCGATAGGCTGCCGCCCATAATGAGTGACAGACAACACCTGCCAGCGGTCATTCATCGTTTCTATTGGATGGGATTGCAGCGTAAAAATTCTACCCGGACGAAGCCGGATACAGTTGGTTTGGGCTGTGCCGACTTTGCTGTAGTTTTGTAACTGCTCTAACCGCAGTTGGGTAAACGGTTTTCCTTCCGCATCCCACTGAAAACGCCCGTAGCTTTCAAATACCGAACCGTACCCACGATTGTCGGCTGTCTTCCGGTGTTCGAGCGAATATTTGGGGTTAAGAAAGTTATAGTCTTTCTGGACAGTGCCATTCGGGCACAGGTATTCGCCATAGCTCCACTGGTATGCCGTGGTATCGGTATCGTCCGTTTCAGGATGCGTATTGTAAGTAAGATCGATATCCGCCCGCATGCCCATGCGGCAATCACAGAACAACATCTGTACTTCATCAAACCAGAAAGCAATGCCCTCTTCCGCCGCCAGCCGGCACCAGAAGTCATAGTCTGATTCCCGTTTTTGCGTGGTGTATTCCCGTTCAGCATGGCGTTTATAGAGCGTATCACGGACAAATAAAATACGATGCTCTTTAAGCAATTGCGCCAGGATTTCCGGTACAGATTGTCGATGGAAGATACGGCTATTCTGATTCAGCGTCATTAGCCACATGGGAGGGCGAATGGTGAAGGTATAAAAAGTACGACGGCCATCGGTATTACCCTGTTCAGCGCCGGCGATTAAACCATTAATGGTGCGTTCGGTAACGCCATTACGGGTAATGGTCAATGATGCACTGCTCCCTAATTGGTCATTCAAAGGAATATCATCACGTGAGCTAACCCCCTTTAACGTCAGGCTATAAAGCTGTGACAGCTCTTCCTGCAAGGTAAATTGCGATACCTGAAAGGTTGTTTGGGGCAATGCGCCAATTTGGCAGGTGAAAACTAATCCATCCATATTTGAAACCTTACATAATTGAACCCTAATTCTGAAACGGGGATAACACAAGCAGCCATTAAACGCATAATCACGTTCAGCTCTTTTAAATAGCGTCGTGCCGCGCTTCTTCATATTATCGAGCCGGTATTTCAACTTTATAGCTCTGAATACAAAAACAGTTCCAGCCTGTTCCGCAGTAAAAAAATGAAAGCGGGGAACACTCATCACTTAATACGTGGCGTTTGAGAGCACAATAAACCGTTTCCAGCTGAGTAGTGTGGAAATAAATAACAGGGAATTTCGTCCTCTGAATGTTATGACCACAAGATCACGATATTTATCATATAAACATGACAAGAATGTGACCAATATCACATAAAATGGTTAATTAATCGCTATCCATCGTGTGGAATGAATAAAAATTGCCGTAAGTTTTTGCTTAATACGGGGGGAATCTAAAACCTCAAAAGCGTCAAGATATTAATCAGGTATATTTGGGCTGACGATATATGCTTTGAGTGTTTCTCTTTGAATGCGGTGACCGTCTTAACGATCACCTTTAATTGAATGGCAATGAGATAAAATGACGTCGGGGTTAATTGGCGATTAGCTTTCCCATGATTCTCTTTTTATTGAGTTGTTATCAGATGGCGTATTCTTATCTTCAAGTTTCTCCTCCAATTCATTTAAACGCTGCTCCATCGCCGTTAATTTTTCACGGGTACGCAGCAGAACCTGAGTTTGAATATCAAATTCTTCGCGGTTAACTAAATCAAGTTTGCCAAGCTGGGATTGCAAAATCATCCGTAATTTTTTCTCTATATCCTCACCAAATTCTTTAACTCCCTTGGGTAAGGAATCCTGGATCTGGCGGGCGATTTGTTCAATTTTTTTGGGATCGAGCATGATGCATCCTTTTTATGACATAAATAATCTCCGATAGTGTAATACCAGATGGTAAAACCACAAACCACTGTGAGCCAGGTTTCACATCTGATTTTGTTGATTGCCCCCGGTAAATATTAGCGTTATAGTTTGCTGGCTTATCTCAGGGCGGGGTGAAAGTCCCCACCGGCGGTAAACATCAGGTCATCTTACGGGTGACTGGGTGAAGCCCGCGAGCGCTCCGTTTGTGGTTATCTTTATGATAAATCGGAGGTCAGCAGATCCAGTGTAACTCTGGAGCCGACGGTTATAGTCCGGATGGGAGAGAATAACGGCATCTGTCGGGCATTTTGCCCGCCTGTTGTTCCGGCTATGGCATGTGAACATTATATTAATAATATTAATGTTATGATGTGGTGTCATAGTGAGAACTCCTCAAGACTGCCCTGATTCTGGTAATCCATAAATTTTAACGAGGTTTTTTTACCATGAATCAGACGCTACTTTTTGAATACGGCACATCATCAGAACGTGTTGAACGCGCTATTGACGCTTTACGTGATGGCGGCGGTGTGATGGTGCTGGATAATGAAGATCGTGAAAATGAAGGTGATATTATCTTTGCGGCCGAAACGATGACCGTAGAGCAAATGGCGCTGACTATCCGTCATGGCAGCGGTATTGTCTGCTTGTGTCTGACAGAAGACCGCCGGCAGCAATTGCAATTGCCAATGATGGTGGAAAATAATTCCAGCCCATTCCAGACAGCTTTTACTGTAACCATTGAGGCTGCTCAGGGGGTGACAACCGGCGTTTCTGCGGCTGACCGTATCACAACCATTCGTGCCGCGATTGCGGATCATGCGAAGCCGAGTGATTTGAACCGTCCGGGCCATGTTTTCCCACTGCGCGCGCAACCAGGAGGTGTCCTGGTCCGTCAGGGGCATACTGAAGCGACAATTGATTTGGTCAGTTTGGCAGGTTTCAAGCCAGCAGGTGTATTGTGTGAATTGACCAATGATGACGGTTCAATGGCTCGTACCCCTGAAGTGGTGCAATTTGCGAAATTACATAATATGCCGGTGGTAACCATTGAAGATCTGGTGGCTTATCGTCAGGCAGTAGATCTGAAAGCCAGTTAAAACGTAATCGTCTGATAATCGGCTGAAATATCGGTTATAACGCACAGATATTTACCAAAACCACAGTTCGCACAAGCTGTGGTTTTCAGTTTTTTTGAATAACTCCATCATCTTCTGCACACTGTTTTGCCTGTCTGAAAGGCGTAATCTCTCTGCAAGTATTAAAATTACCTATATTTGGTGTGAGAGGTCGTATGAATATTTCCAGAATGCCAGCTCTGTTTGTTGGTCATGGCAGCCCAATGAATGTACTGGAAGAAAATCGTTATACCAACGTCTGGCGTGAGCTTGGCGAACGATTGCCTGTCCCCAGAGCTATTCTGGTGATTTCTGCTCATTGGTACACCAATGGCACAGCTGTAACCGCCATGACTCAGCCGAAGACTATCCATGATTTTCGAGGTTTTCCACAGGCATTGCATGAAACTCAGTATCCGGCTAAAGGATTACCTGAACTGGCTGCTTTAGTGCAGGAACTACTGGAACCTGTGGCGGTTTATGCCGATCACCACCAATGGGGATTAGATCACGGGACTTGGGGTATTCTGATTAAGATGTATCCTCAGGCCAATATTCCTGTGGTGCAGTTGAGTATAGATGACGCTAAACCGGCGGCGTATCACTATGAATTGGGGAAAAAGCTGGCTGCTTTGCGAGATGAAGGTGTGTTGATCCTGGGAAGTGGTAATGTGGTACACAATCTTCGTGCTATGAAGCGGCAGGAACCTAATGCTGAACCGCACCCTTGGGCAGAAACGTTTAACTGTTATGTGCGTGATAACCTTACCAGCAATGAGCAGCCTTATCCTTTGGTTCATGCATTGGACAGGGAAGATGGTCAGTTATCTAATCCATCTCCTGAACACTTTTTGCCATTGCTGTATGTCATGGGAACATGGGATAGAAAAGAGGTGGTTTCTATTCCTGTGGATGGCATTGTGTCCGGGTCATTGAGTATGTTGTCTGTGCAGGTTGGTTAAATAGTCAATTTTCGGGCTGTATTGGTTGAAGTTTTTTACCCTTTTGTTAGGTTCCTGGTGGCGAGATCATCGCCACCTTGTCCGCGGAAAGGGCTGCAATCTTGACTCAACCCAAAACTTCATCTTTATTTTCCTCTTCACCATTCAGAATCAATCTTGAACAGCAGCGTAAGCGTGCAAAAGAGTTGTGTAATGCATTACGACAATCGTTTCCTGAGGCAATTGAACGTTTTCGTCGTTGTTATCCGCATTTGACACAAGAGGAATTAGTTCAACAGCACAGTCGATTGAGTGATGCTCAGTGGGTAATTGCCCGTGAACTGGGGCTTTCAAGTTGGGCCAAATTGAAAGCTCATGTGGAAGAGATGGAACAGGCGAGGATGGCTATTCAAACGCAGAATGCAGCGCCAGATAATGGATGCAGGCTTTGTTGAGGCAGAAGCGGTAGGTTGAAATATGCTAAAGAAACAAAACCATATTTCTACAATAACCAAGTTAAGCCACCCTCTTCTTTTGTGAGGACGGCTTTTAACTAACGGTTTTCGCGGGTATGCCAAAGGTCTACAATGTAAATTGTATCGTTGGATATCTCGTAATGGACTTCGTAATTACTAAAAAGTACTTTACGTACCTCGCGGGGTTTATATCTAGGCTGAGGAATCCCTATCTTAGGTTGCAGTGCCAGATCCGTAGTGCTGATAATTAGCAAAAACCGCCGTAAACCCTTGCCCAGTGCGAGGGTGTCGCAAAAGGGTTGAGGTCACTTTTTCAAGCATCAAGTTAAATTCAATCACTGACTTTGGGCAGCCTGTTATTTGTATGGATAACAGGCTAAAAATAATCCCTAATATCAGAGCCACCGCTCTTGATAAGTTATAGGCCATTGCATGCAGGGAAAACTCCAGCTTTACCGCTGACAATCCCTTACGCCGAAAGCGTTCCAGTCTCTGAATTCCCCGTAATGCCGAAAATACCGGTTCTACCAGGCTCTTCCGTTGACTCAATATCTGTTTTGACTCCGGTCGGGCCATATGCAAACGAAGTGTCTCCCGCTCTTCATCTTCCGGATAACGTTTTATTTTTCTTCCTCCTTTAGCCTTTGTGCAGCCCGCTTTCTGCGGGCATCCGGCACAATTGTCAGCGCGATAAACCCGATAGGTCCGCGTTTTTTCAGTGGCTTTCACTGTACTTTGCAGGGACAATTGGTGATGAGCAGGACAAATATAGCAATCTTGCTCAGCATCATAAGTAAATAAGGATTTAGGATAGATTTTTCGGGTACGCTGTCGGTCTGAATTTTCTGCACAAAACAGCCAGATCTGATGTTTCTTCGCCTCAGCAATCACATCGTCATGGAAATAACCGGCATCCAATAACAGCTTTTCCGGGTGACCTCCCGAGATAGTGAGATTCTGCGCCAATAACGCGGCCATCACTTGGGTTTCACTGGAGGGGTCGACCGTTTGAGCGACGATAATTCGTCTGTTGTTGACTAAAACAGACGGTTTATAGGAAGTTGAAAATCCCCTTCCCCGCTTGAGTTTCTGGACGACGGCGTCGGGTTCTGTTGGATTGATACGCAGTTGGCTGGCATCCTTCCTTTTTTTTCGCGATTTTCTTGTCGGCGCCGTAATACGTTGGCTCCCTGTTCCAATTGCTTTATGCGTTTTTCTGTCTGCGCTGTGGCAGGGGTAGCCGTGAGAGTATTTTTTTCACGTGAAATCGCTTCCTGAGTTAAAAGGTGGTAATGAGAACAGGCCGCCTCTATCACTGTCCCGTCACCGGCCAGGCACGAGCCGTCCGAACGACTGCGGTGCAAAATGGATAAGGTCAGTGCCTTAAAAAATGGTCCCGTCAGGACGGATTGGTGCTGATAAATAAAACGCCCAAGACTGGCATGATCGGGCGTAATTCCCTGGCTGACAAAAATACAGCCTAAATCTAAACGCGCAAGTCGTTCAAGTTCTCTGAGCGAGCAGTGTCCTTTCATGATCCCATAAAGCAGGATCCCCATCATGGAGCGTGGAGAATAAGGGGCTCTCCCTGTCGAAGCATAATGGCGTTCAAAGGGGCCCCAATCTTGCTCATCAAGAATGTCAGCAACAATAAATGCGCAACGCTCCCCCATTTGCCTGAGATAATCAGAAAGGGAAAGGGAGCCATCCAATACAGGTAAGTGCTGAGCTTTGACAAACTGACGTTTGGTGTAAGCAGACGGTTCCCGTTTTCGAATGAATAAGGTCATAAAAGAGCTGCGCCTAAAGGAAGAGCGCAGATTTTAATGGATAACATGACCTTTTGCGACACCCTCTTTACGGCGGGGAGCAGTCACATGGTCTAATACATCATTGGCATGTGATTTACTGTATTGACAGGCAAAATGATAGATGCGCTCCAAATCATTTTGAGCTTTAAGTGTCCAATAAACTTCCATGATTATGATGTTTTCAGCTTGGATGCAAAATTAATAACATCTGAATGATTCACAATACGGCCTGTATCGACATCCGCGAGGCCAGCCAAAATCATTTGGTGGCGATGTTCACGCTCCTCAATCATTGAGGTGAGAGCCTCTTTAATGATCCACGATTTTGAGCGGTCTAACTCTTTGGCTAAATCGTTTATAGCTGTAGCTAGTTTGATAGGTATCTGTGCGGTAATCGTTTGTTTTGCTGATATGGACATAAGAGCTCCCAATAAAAACCAATAATAATTATTGACCACTATAGCATCAATAACGGTCAGATTCTTTACTTTTTAAGGCTTGATAGCTGACCGATGAGACAGGGATTTTGTGTGAAAATGCATTGATGTTCTGCCACCAGAAATTTCATTGGCTCAATTATCTCTGTGTTATATAAAGGAATAGGTTTCGTGAGCAGATTAATAGAATGCGATCGAAAAAAAATGTAAAGTGAGTAACTTGAATTTTAGATGAGTAGCTGTAATTTTAATGTAATTAAACATTATATGGGCAGATTAGCGGATGACTAGTAGAAGAGATATAGAAAATGGTAGATTAATTTATACTGAAGATTTAGGGTGGATCGATTTGGGTCATGCGAAAGGTGATGACTCTAAGATGTTGTGGAATCAATTAATCACTGAAGGTAATGACTCACCTTATAAAAAAGGCTATTTCTTGGTTTACTATTTTCAGGGGATGAGTAAATATAATATTTCAACTAGAGTTGCTGCTCAGTGGATGGTAAAAAAAGGATTATCTATAGAAACTAAAAGGTCCATTGCATTTTCAATAATGTACTGTGTTTCATTGGAGTTTGAAAATTTACAATCAAACTCATTTTTTTCCCGTTTTAGCGATAGTGGATTTAGTTGTGAGGATTTGGTTTCAAATTTACTTGGTTTCTATAAATCTATATTACCAAGGGATTATATGTCTTTAATAAAGCCTAAATCTATAGAGTATGCATGTAAGATATGGGATTATTATGGACCAGTTGGTAAATATAAGAATAGAGAGCTAAGGCCTTGGATTTTCCCTGATCCTGACAAGTATCCTAATAATGCTTTTCCGTATAAGAAAAACCTTCCACATTATATGAATATAATTAAGCCTTTTTCTTCTTATGAAAAAGATATTGTTATCAGTCATTATAAACCTACAGCTATTTATGGGTTGAAATTATGAAAAAATTAACCGTGACAGTAATGGTAATGATATCAATAATAGTGTTTTCTTGTGTCGGAATATCATTATGGTTATTTATGATGCCGAATGTTATCTATAAAGAAAATGACTTCTTAAAATATCACCTGCTTACTCATAAAAAAATAAAAGAAGCTACTCGTAATTCTCAAAATTACTTCTTCGAATATTATCCAAATGATGAATCATCGCCTGTATATAGTTCTGTTTATTTTTGTGATTTTGATTTGAAACGTATGGATAATAACTATAATGAAATCATTAATTATATAAAATCAACTGGTTATACAGTAAATAATGACGACGTATGGTATATAAAAGGATTTGAAACTATATATGACGATTCTTTTATATTGTCAAAATCACCTGTGGTTGGAAATGAAAAGAAAGAAAATTGCTTAGGATTAACCTTTGCTGAAAATGTTAAATGACTTTAATAAGCTCTGGTTATCAACTGATATTATTAAGGAATTAATGGTTTTAATTAAGAATGTTTGGTGTCAGGTTTTTCAAAAGAAATAAAATGATCTGAATTATTTGGGGATTTCTCCCCAAAACATTAATTTTAACTAACCCTTTCATCCCATATGCTATATCCTGATGTACCTGCGGTATGGTGTTTCCAAGTTATATTTCCATAGGCAATGGATATAATCTCATAGGGCTGTGCATCATTATGGGTAAGTGAATTGGGGTAATGGGTAGATATATTGGTTATCGATGCATGCATGATTTCAATTGAATAATATTTCTCTTGAGAACCATTATTTGATGTTCTATAGAAATCTAATCTGCAATTTATTGATTCGTTTTCTGATATTGCTATGCCTAATAAAGGCGATGATTTGTCTATTGGCTTAGTGATTGAAATAGGTGAGTGATTAACATTTTGTTCTCGGCTGATATCATGGTCAAATGAATAAACATAAATTTCATTTTCATGACCCGTTTGATATTTATTACCGATGGAATCATAGGTAGAACAACCGCTGGATATCAGCCCTTGCTTTTTACCTATGATGGTTAAATATATTATGTTCGCCATATTATTTATCCTTTTTTATAAGCTTGTAAGGGTACAACGTTTTTTCATCGGATTTTAAAGGGAGGAATTTGCGGTATTTTACGATCTTCCTCATTCCTCCCTTGTCTGGATATTAATCCAAAATAATGTGCGGATAGAAGCGGGATAAATCTTGGGTTATTAGTTCACGGTCTTCACGCAAACCAATACCACAAGGCTGATCATTGACCAGCCAGCTACCAACCAGCGTATAACTGTCACCGAATTTTGGCAGTGTATGGAATTGCTGAACGATCATGCCTTCTTTACCATAAGGGCCATCAGCGCTGGCAATTTCCTTACCATTCTCAATGATGCGAATATTCGCCCCTTCCCGAGAGAACAGCGGCTTAATAACATAGCTGTCCATTGCTGGATGGTTATCATCAGCAAAATAAGCGGGTAACAGGTTTGGATGATTCGGAAACATCTTCCACAACATTGGCAGTAATGCTTTGTTAGAAATAATGCTCTTCCAGGCAGGTTCTAACCAGCGAACGCCGGCATCTTCCAGTTTGGTGGCGAAAATCTCACGGAACATCATCTCCCAAGGGTAGAGTTTGAACAGATTGCTGATCACCTGGTCTTGCAGATCAGTAAACTGGCCTTTCTCACCCAGACCGATATCTTCGATAAATAAGAATTCAGTCGGAACACCCGCTTCCAGCGCACAATCCTGTAAATACTGAATAGTACCGCGATCTTCTTGCGTATCTTGACAGCAGGTCATGTGTAATAAGCCAAAACCATGTTCATCACGCAATTGAGCAAAACGTTCAATCAACTGTTCTTGCATGCTGTTGAATTGATCGGCGTGTGCTGGCAACAAACCGGTATTCATCTGATCTTCCAACCAGATCCATTGGAAAAAAGCAGATTCATACAGTGAAGTTGGCGTATCGGCATTATTTTCCAACAATTTTGCCGGGCTTTTACCATCGTAAGCCAAATCCAACCGGGAATAGAGTGACGGCTGGCTGGTAATCCAGGAACTGCGGACAAAATCCCAGCAATGTTTTGGGATCTGGAATTTAGTCAACAGCTCTTCACTATCGACGACTTTCTCTACCACCTGCAAACACATCTGATGCAGCTCAGCAGTGGTGTTCTCGATTTCTTCAATTTGAGCAAGAGAAAACTGGTAATAAGCATCTTCACACCAGTATGGTTCACCATGCATGGTGTGAAAATTAAAGCCATATTCTGTCGCTTTTTCGCGCCAGTCCGGGCGCTCAGTAATAGCAATGCGTTTCATCCGTGATTAGCCTCCCATTGAACGTGAAGTAGAACCAGAGGAGGAACTACGCTGCATGGTTGACTGTTTTGCAACAGAGTTACCGAAGCCGCCACGGGTGATGGTTGTTGTCGTGGCAGGTTTTGGCGCCATAGCGGTTTTAGGAACCGTCATGGAACGGCCACCGGCGGTTGCAGGGCCATAGCTTTTGCCTGTCGCATCAACAAATTTACCGTTTGCCGGGCTGGTTGCGGATTTTGAGGTAAACAGCGGTTGTGATGGCGCTGCACCGCCGCCCATCAGACGTCCCATCATAAAACCTGCCATCAGAGGCATCCAGAAGCTGCCACTTTGCTGCGGTTGGGCTTGTGCATTGCTATTCGCGGCTGTGCTGGAGCCATCCGTGGTAGATGTGCTGCCAAGGCCCGCCTGTGCCGGAGCTTGGGTACATTGTGCTTCACCAAACTCAGCGATACAGTCTTCTTTGGTCGCATATTTAGGCGCTGTTTTTTCCGCTTCTTTCAACGCGTTGTTGTAAGTCAGCTTACATTGTTCACTTTGCGATGGGTTTGTCTGAGAACAGTCATCTGCATTCATGTAAAGAGAGACGGTTTCATCACTCTGTTCACAGGCAGATAACATGAAAACCGCACTGACAGCGATTGCCACAGGCGCAAGGCGATAACTGCGCCAGGCCTTACGGAATGTGTCGTGATTAATATTTTTGGTCCGCTTTATTGTCATAGTCGTATTATCCAGATTTTAGGTGTCTGTGATTCTTTAATGAAATAGCTCTAAGGTGTAAGGATAGGGGAAAGATGAGCAAAATTAAAGCATAAACCTTCGAATTGATAACCGAATTTTTTGTCTGACAAAGCGGTTGTCGGATATTGATTATCTGGTATTCCACTTAGTTTGGTTTGAATGTTGTAAAATATAT
Source organism: Photorhabdus thracensis (assembly GCF_001010285.1). Taxonomy (GTDB): domain Bacteria; phylum Pseudomonadota; class Gammaproteobacteria; order Enterobacterales; family Enterobacteriaceae; genus Photorhabdus; species Photorhabdus temperata. Next base: position 3,122,107 of record NZ_CP011104.1, read on the forward strand.
ATGAATCTTAAAAATCAGTGCTGTAATTGATATTTTGTGGTATTAATCCTACCCGTATAAGTTTCGGTAAATTAAAGATAATTAAATGGGTAACGTTATGATGTAAGTAAATCTACTAATTATATTATCTGCTGTTATAGCGCGAGAAAATAATCTCGGAAATATAATCTTAAATTAGTAACTGATTGTTATTATATTATTGGTTTTGTATTTTCTATTTTAATTAAGGAATTAAGTAGTATGGATAAAAGTCAATATTCAAAAAAATGGCAAGCGCGTTTTACATTCTTTGAACAGCACGGCGCTCCTAAGGCATCTGAGCATAAAGCTGCCATGAGAACAGAACCATTTGGTCGCCGTATCTTGTTGAACATGAATTTTATCGCCTTCTTTTTTGGTTTTATTTACTTCTTTGTTTTAGGTTTATGGCGAAAAAATTTGACCTTATTCGGCGTCTTTGTTGTCGTAATGATGTTATTAGGGGCCATTGAAGGTGTTCTGGGTATTGAGATCCCTCCAGCTGCTGACACGGGGATTAGTTGCGCTTTTGCGGCAATATGGGGAATGACCGCTAACTATGCCTATTATCTGAAAGAAACGGTGAATAGTCAGAGTTGGAATCCATTTGAAGGATTTTTCTGATTTATATATTTTCTGCATTAAGGTAAATATCGTATTTTCTTTCAGAACAAATTGTCGTTGGCAGTAAATAAAACAGCCCGCTTTCTGGCGGGCTCAGATTATTGACAAAGCGCCGCTTTTTAGCCGACACTTTGTTTTAGTCAAGTTCTGTTCGCTAAACGGAGTTTACCACCACGTTAAAACCCACCTTGAGGTAAAATCAGTGTGATTTTAGAATCTGTAAAAAGGGCAAACGCATCACGAAAAAACCGGTAAAAACGTTAGTCATTAAAGATAAAACCGAAAGTCATTAAAGATTTTTTAAAGCAGGTAGAAAACTCGGTACTATACTGATATTGGAAGAGAAAACATCAGGAAAAACGGCTTTTAAATCTATTAACTGCATTAAAAAAATTTTCTCAAACAAAATATTTCGCATGCCTGAAAGAAGTTTACGAAAAATGAGGATAATCGTTAAAAAAACTGAGAAGCTTTTAGATTAGACATGGAAAAAAGAACAAAAACGTTTAAAAGCATTAAAGATGATTAAAGAAATGAGCTATTTTCCTTTTTTGGCGATCGCAAGCACCTTTTTAGCGGTGATTAACTCAGTTATCCATCAGACAAAGGTTAAAAAAATAGGTTCCGATTAATACCAGATTTTTAAGCAAGACAGAATGACTAAAAAACAGTTTACTTCCCGCCATATTTAATGCATTTATCAGCGATGCTATACTCCGTTTATTTTATAATTACCTAATCTGCCATGACCATTTAAAAGCGAAAATACAGAGATATTAAAACTTTTATATAAAAGGTGGATTTAACTAAATACATGCAACTTTTCAAAAGGAGGGTTAATTATATTTAATCGAAGCCATCAACCATTAAGAGAAAGTCGAAAAGAAATCAGTACGCAAAGGAATATTATCCCAACAGATGGTATTAACACACTTTCTCATTGTATTTTATGAAGAAAATCATAAAAACAACGCAATAAAAAAATGGATAAAACAATTAATCTGGCAGGGTTAACACCCTGAAAAAACGGGGGGTTATCTGAAAAAACATCAAGGGTAGTGATTTATTAAAACTACTCAGAATTGCCGGTAAAACAGCGTCAGTAAAGGGTATGATTAACGTTGATTTAACGTAAAATACGATATCCTATAGTAATTAAACTTAATAAAAATCAGGTGGTAAAGTGGTCACAAACCGTCAAAACACTATATTGATTAAAACCCTAAATTAAAACAGTGACTTTAAATAACAGTTTAAAACCTGCTCATGATAAAACTCAAAGTGGGAGAGCCTGTAATATGGCTTTTCTACGGTTCGATTAAACCGTTCCTCTTTATAAAAACCATTGCCCGTGAACTTCACAAATGATTTGGATATTGCTATATCGTTTTTCAAAGCGCGAGCATGCTCATGTTCTAGTGGTGTTGTAGTCAAATAATTTCAGCTAGTTTCATAGATCTTTGTTGCAACTTTCCATATTCAACCAACAATGGATCATTATTGTCTTTTCAATCGATGAATATAATATCTAATCTGGAGCCAACATCCGCAGTGGATTCAGTAAACAGATATCTCGGATGTGTTCTTCACCAAGGCCAGCGGTTTTAAACCAGCGTTCACTATCGTTCAACCATTGCTCAACATCTGGCTGAACTGGCTGTCCAAGATCGGAGCTATAGACAACATTATTCACCTCCGATAACACTTCAAAAAAATCCTCAGTTGTCTGATAACCAAGATAAACAGTTAATGCCGTTTGCTCCACATAAAGCCAATCATGTTTACCCAACGCTTTAAGATCTTTCGCTTTTAATCCTGTCATAGGACTGGCAGGTTGGTTCAGCATGAACTTACAACCACCCGCAGCGGTAATCGCATCAATAATTAATACCCACAGCCATTCCAGTAGATCGAGCAATCTCGCACAACTCTAAGCATGGCTGCGGGTTATCAGCTTTAATACATAACCTAAGCAAACTAACGCCATTCATCTTCACTGCATAAATATCATCAGCATTAATATTGTGAGGATGAGCAATGACTACCAATCTTGCCTCAGGTACCGATTGATGAATATCTCGGATATAACTATCCGGAGACATACCTGTTAGACCAATATTAGAGATAGGTTTAAAAGAACCATTGCGATAACCGATTTCAGACCATTCCACGCCACTTTTAGTCAATGCTTCAACATGCTTTATAGCGTATTCTGTTGTAAAGTTGAAATTATTCAGGTATCCACCATCACGTAATGTGACATCTATATTATTAACCATTTTTCATTCCTATTTTAGTTTCTATTGTTTGTTTTTTACTTATTTCTTTATCACCTCTATTACCCGTTATATAAATAATACTACCGACCAAAGAAACAACTGTGATGATAGATGCCACTTTAATAGGTTCATGGTGAGAGATATAACCGATAAGCAATGACGCCAGTCCTGCACTACCTAATTGCAATGTTCCCATTACGCCGGAAGCTGCCCCAGCGGCTTGAGAATGAGTGGCAATTGCCGATGCAGTACCTAGTGGCAATAAAAAACCATTACCGAAAGTCAATACTGATATTGTTAGCACAGAAGTTATCAATGGGTAGGAACTAAAAAACATTTGTATCGTGAAAGCAATACCTCCAACAGCAAAGATGAGATAACCATGAGAAATTGTCTTTCTCACACCCTGCTGGCGACTTAATTTTTTAGCGGTAAGATTACCCAACACATAACTTAAAGAGAGCATTATATAGGTGTAACCAACATATTTTTCTGGTAATCCCATAGCTGTAAGAATAAATGGAGATTCAATCAAATAAGAAAAATATGCCGTATAAGCGAAGCAAGGTATTGCTGCATAGTAAAGAAACTCTTTATTTATTATCACTTGGTAAGTACTAACTAATACATTTTTAACACTCAATTTTTGACGTTTATTTATTGGTAGTGATTCTTTCAGCACTAGCAAACACAATACAAGCGTAGCTGTTATAAATAAAATAAGAAATAAAAAACAGGCTTTCCAGCCATAATATTCACTTAACATACCGCCGATCATTGGTGCGACAGCGGGTGACATTCCCACAAAAGGGAAAATAATCAGATAAAAATTGGCTGCCTCTTCCTTCCCCATTAAATCACTAATAATGGCACGACTTAATGTAATACCAGCACAAGCGCCTATTCCCTGGAATAAACGCAATAATAGCAACTCACTAATATGCGTACTGTAGAAAATACCGATTGTTGAAATCAGCCATATAATCATCCCAGAAATAAGAACCATTTTTCTTCCTAAACAATCAGTTAATGGTCCATAAATAAGTTGAGAAAAGGCTATACCAAATAGAAATATAGCTATTGCACTTTGTATACTAGATTCGCTAACGTGATAATAGTTTCCCATTTTACTCAAGGCGGGTAGGAATATATCCGATGAAACCAGCCCCCCCATAGAAAGAAAAGCCATTAAAACGATAAATAATAAAGATGAAGATTTATTGTTCATGGGCCATTAACCAATCAATATAATAAACATTATCCCAAAATAAATTCCGTATAAAATAAAAACCACGTGCCAGTTAAATTTACATTAAATGCACACAATCACTTATTTAATGAAAAAATTAACACCTTGCATGTAAGAACAACAAATTACTTTGCATATTATCTTGTGCTACAAGAATTAAGAGCTCTTTATAACAACATAAAGACAAAATCCCACCCACACTTTAGATTAATAATTTTTTACTCTATAAATACCCCCTCCAAATATTGAGATACTTTTACACAACTTATTCAATAATTAACTTTTACAAAAATAAACTCATATAAATATCAATTAAAAAAATAGTAACACCAACATCACTTTTAGCAAACAAAAAAACACAGAATTTAAGTTCAAAAATGAATAAAAAAAACACAAAGCACAACATATAATACTAAAAAAGTCATTTTTGAGATTCCAGCACGAACATGTACTTGCTCTTTTTGTACCAAGCACAATGCAGTCTGGACATCATTCCCAGCAGGGCAGCCTCGGCTGAGTATCAGAGAACAAAAACTTCTACATAAATGCAACATCACTGGCACCGCTATGCCTGTTTTCGTGGGTTGCAGAAAGTGCAAATACAGTGTCTTTTGGCAGCCACAACCCAAAATATCAAGAAGATAGCCTTGCTGGTTGCGATGCTTTGTTGTTTTTATCTCTGGAGAGCGAGCATTTCATTGCAGGAGAAGCGAAAATAACGCCTTGTCGGACGATTAAATTGGCTTAATGAGGAAAATGGATGGCACTATGATTCATAATGAAAGGAGCAAACCCCGTTATTTTCAACGAGGTTTGTCAGCGGTCTGAGCCCGCTTTCTGGCGGGCTGTTATTAGTGAAGGTAGAAAAACTGAATTAGTTACGGCCAGACGTTGCGGGTGTGTTTGTTTCCCGAACAATACTGCTGGCTGATGTTGAGATCTGTTTATCCAGCGTATTATTCAGAGCCGCTAAATCGTTCTCATTAAGCGTGCCAAGTGCGTGCTGAATGTTCAGTTGATTAATCAGATAATCATAGCGAGCATTGGACAGTTTTTGTTTGGCATCGTACAACGTTGTCGTCGCATTCAGCACATCAACAATGGTACGTGTACCGACCTGATAACCTGCTTCCATTGCATCCAGTGAGCTTTGCGCGGAAACAACAACCTGCTTGTAGGCGTTGATACTGCTGATGGAGGCAGAGATGTTGTTAAAAGAGGAACGGACAACCTGTACAACATTGCGATAGGTGCTTTCCAACTGTTCGCTGGCGCTGACAAAACCATATTGTGCCTGTTCAACGCGGGAACTGGTCGCACCGCCGCTGTAAATTGGCAGGCTGAGTGTCAGATCAACACTGTTTTCGCCATTATAGGCATTGCCGGGTTTTCTGCCTAGATCATAGCCGGAGCCATGAAACTGACTGTTTGAAACGCCGGTAGAGGCACCTAAATCGATGGTTGGCATATGACCAGCTTGTGCTGCTTTGATTTGCTCACGGGCCAGATCCTGACCTAAACGTGCAGATAACAGGCTTAAATTACGTTTCTCCGCTTCTTTCAGCAGAAGGTCTACTGCTTCTGGTTTATGCGTTTTGAAACGATCAATGTTCAGCGAGGATAACTGAGGGTAATAAGTACCGGTTACCTGACGCAGAGCCTCTAATGCATTATCCAGATCATTGCGGCCGACCACTTCCTGAGCGAGTACGCTGTCGTAGTTAGCCCGGGCGTTCTGGACATCAGTGATTGCGACTAAACCGACATTAAAACGCTGAGTGATTTGATCCAACTGGCGGTAAACCGCTGCTTTCTGTGCTTCAATGTAGGAGAGTGAATCAATAGCGCGCAGTACTTTGAAATACGCTGTTGCACTATCCAAAATCAGTTTTTGTTCACTGCTCTGATAGCTAACGTCAGCAATACCCGCCGTTTTTTCTTGTAAGTTCAACTGGCGCCATTTAGACATATCAAAAATGGTTTGAGTCAGCTTAAGCGTCGCGCGCAAGGCATTGTTTTCTGTGTCGCGTGTATCGCGGTAACCACTGTTATAGGTGTATCCCGTATTTAATCCCAACTGAGGTAATAATGGACTACGGGATTCATTAATTTTCTCAAAAGCCGCATTACGCTCAGCCATTGATTTACGTAGCTCAGGGTTACTTTCTTTTGCTTGCTTATAAACCTGCAAAAGATCTTCAGCCTGACTGACAGAGCTAAATCCCGCTAGGCTCATAGCGATAAAAAGGGAGAGCAGTTTCTTCATTTGCATTCCTTGTTGTGCAGCTATTTTGCTTGTTGCCTTGATGAAAAACGAAATATCACTGATTCTAGCAGAGTATGCTATCAGTCGAAGGTAGCCGTTTGTGCCATATTGCCTTAATTTAGCTTAACTTTACACCACCAAAAGATGAATTTTTTAACTCTGCTTGATTAATATCATGTAGTGGCTAGCAAATAAGGAAGTATATCAGGAGAATCTCATGAATAAAAAACCATCCATGCCAGTTATGCTGAATAAACAGGATGTGGAAATTATAGCGAAAAAGAGTTTGTACAAAGGATTCTTCAAACTGACAAATTACCGCTTTCGTCATCGTCTGTTTGCTGGTGGTTGGAGTGAAGAAGTCAGTCGCGAAGTTTTTGAACGGGGGCATGCGGGGGCTCTGTTGCCTTATGATCCACGTCGTGATGAAGTTGTATTGATCGAACAGATACGAATTCCGGCGATAGAAACTAAAGCAACGCCGTGGTTGCTGGAAATTATTGCCGGTATGATTGAAGAGGGTGAGGATATAGAGCGTGTGGTGCGCCGCGAAGCGATGGAAGAGGCGGGAATTGAAGTTAAACGTTGTAAACCGGTGTTGAGTTATCTCTCCAGCCCTGGAGGAACAACTGAACGCATCTCTGTCATGGTGGGTGAAGTGGATGCCACTAAAGCTGCCGGTATTCATGGATTGTCGGGTGAACATGAAGATATTCGGGTGCATGTGGTCAGCCGTGAGCAGGCTTATCAATGGATGGAAGAGGGAATTATTGATAATGCCGCTTCAGTGATTGCAATACAATGGTTAGCATTGCACCATGAAAAGTTAAAAAAAGCGTGGAATTCAGATAATTCCTGATTTTTAACCGAGAAAAGGGAAGTGTGTGCCAGTCAGCAGATCTCTTGCGTTAAAACGGGTTATGATGCCCGTCAATGATTTATAGGACAAGGAAACCATTTGGAAAGCCAGTTTAAACTGCCTGTGGTAGAAGGAACCACAGCCAAAATATTGCAAATAACAGATACGCATCTTTTTGCCGGCAGAGAAGAGACTTTGTTGGGTGTTAATACTTATCGCAGTTACCACGCGGTGCTGGATGCCATCCTCAAACAAAATGCTGATATTGATTTAATCGTTGCGACAGGTGATTTGGCACAGGATCAGTCGCTGGAAGCTTATTGGCATTTTGCCGATGGTATTGCCCGTTTGCCGGCACCTTGTGTCTGGTTGCCCGGTAACCATGATTACCAGCCTGCTATGGTAGATGCCCTGGCGGCCGCGGGCGTTTCTCCATCGAAACAGATTTTGATCGGTGAGTACTGGCAACTCTTGATGCTTGATAGTCAGGTATCGGGCGTTCCGCACGGCGAGCTGTCGGAATATCAGCTTGAATGGATGAAAAAGTGCCTAGATATGTATCCTGAACGCTACACGGTGATCCTGCTGCATCATCATCCATTACCATCGGGTTGCACCTGGCTGGATCAGCATAGTTTGCGTAACTCACATATCTTGGCTCAGTATCTGCAAGGTTATACCCGGGTTAAAGCGATGCTTTGCGGGCATATCCATCAGGAGATGGATCTGGATTGGAATGGCATCCATATGATGGCGACACCATCAACAAGCGTGCAATTCAAGCCACATTGCACTAATTTTACCCTTGATACGGTCGCGCCGGGGTGGCGTTATCTCGAATTGTCTATTTCTGACCGTGGCGAATTTAGTTTGACAACTCAGGTTCACAGACTGGAGAGCAATGAATTCTGCCCTGATTTAGATTCGGATGGATACTAGGTTGTGTTTGTCTCCTTGTGCCGCTGTGTTACTCTCTGCTTATTGGGTCTGCCAAGCCTCATAATTTGTGGCTTGTCGCATAGGAGCATAGCGGCCAGTGGTATTTACGCACAATTGAGGGACACAGCCTGATGTCAACATTACTCTATCTGCATGGTTTTAACAGCTCCCCACAATCCGTAAAAGCGAATGCCCTGAAAAAGTGGCTGCATCAGCATCATCCTGACATTGACATGTTGGTGCCTCAGTTACCGCCTTATCCTGAAGAAACGGCTGAACTGCTGGAAAATCTGGTGATGGAACGCGCCGGGGATAATTTGGGTATTGTTGGCTCTTCTCTCGGCGGTTATCTGGCGATATGGCTTTCACAATGCTTCAGTTTGCCCGCGGTTGTTGTCAATCCGGCTGTTCGCCCGTTTGAGTTACTGCGGGATTATCTTGGGGAAAATATTAACCCCTATACCAATCAACGGTATACTTTGGAACAGCGCCATATCCATGATCTCAAAATCATGCATATTGAACCGCTAGAATCACCGGATCTTATCTGGTTATTGCAACAAACCGGGGATGAGGTGCTGGATTATCGTCAGGCCGTTGCCTATCTTGTATTATGTAAGCAAACTATTGAATCTGGTGGTAACCACACTTTTATCGGGTTTGAGCACTATTTCCCGCAAATCATCAACTTTCTTGGGTTTTCCAGTGATGGCGAGAAAAAACTTGCCAAAAATGTTTGAACGACTGTTATTATCAACAGTATACAAAACTGATTAGCCCTTTAATCAAGAAGCAACCGACAGAATTACAACATGACTCAATCTAGTTACAACGCAGATGCCATTGAAGTTCTCAGTGGTCTGGAGCCGGTTCGCCGTCGTCCGGGAATGTACACTGATACAACGCGTCCGAACCATTTGGCACAAGAAGTGATCGATAACAGCGTGGATGAAGCTTTGGCGGGCCACGCTAAACATATTGAAGTGATCCTTCATAGCGATCAGTCACTGGAGGTCATTGATGATGGCCGTGGTATGCCGGTTGATATTCATCAGGAAGAAGGGGTTTCAGCGGTTGAACTGATCCTGAGCCGCTTACATGCCGGTGGTAAGTTTTCTAATAAAAACTATCAGTTTTCCGGTGGTCTTCACGGTGTGGGGATCTCGGTGGTTAACGCTTTGTCCAAGCGAATTGAAGTCACCGTCCGCCGTGACAGCCAGGTTTATCAAATCGCTTTTGAGAATGGCGATAAAGTGCAGGAGCTGGCGGTGATCGGCAGTTGTGGTAAACGCAATACCGGTACCAGTGTTCACTTCTGGCCTGATGAAAGTTTCTTTGACAGCCCACGTTTCTCGGTTTCCCGTCTGACGCATTTGCTGAAAGCGAAGGCGGTTTTGTGTCCGGGGGTGGAAATTGTTTTTAAAGATAAAATCAACGATACCGAGCAAAAATGGTGTTATGCCGATGGTCTGACCGACTATCTGATGGCGGCGGTTAATGGCCTGATAACATTGCCGGAAACCCCTTTTGTCGGCACTTTTAGCGGTGAAACCGAAGCGGTTGACTGGGCGCTGCTCTGGTTGCCGGAAGGGGGAGAACTCCTGACTGAAAGTTATGTGAACCTGATCCCGACGATGCAGGGCGGTACCCATGTAAATGGGTTGCGTCAGGGGTTACTGGATGCCATGCGTGAATTTTGTGAATTCCGCAGTATCCTGCCACGTGGTGTGAAGCTTTCTGCTGATGATATCTGGGATCGCTGTGCTTACGTTCTGTCTGTAAAAATGCAGGACCCGCAATTTGCCGGTCAGACGAAAGAACGTCTTTCTTCCCGTAAATCTGCTGCCTTTGTTTCCGGTGTTGTTAAAGATGCGTTCAGTTTGTGGCTGAACCAGAATGTTCAGGAAGCAGAGCAATTGGCTGAACTGGCGATCGCCAGTGCACAGCGTAGAATGCGCGCCGCGAAAAAAGTTGTGCGTAAAAAACTGACCAGTGGCCCTGCGTTGCCGGGAAAATTAGCTGACTGCACATCACAGGATCTGAATCTCACCGAGTTATTTTTGGTGGAAGGGGATTCTGCGGGCGGCTCGGCGAAACAGGCCCGTGATCGTGAGTATCAGGCGATCATGCCGTTGAAAGGGAAAATTCTGAATACCTGGGAAGTCTCTTCGGATGAAGTGTTAGCGTCACAGGAAGTTCATGATATCTCAGTTGCTATTGGCATCGACCCGGATAGCAATGATCTCAGCCAGTTACGCTATGGTAAAGTCTGTATTCTGGCGGATGCCGACTCGGATGGCTTGCATATTGCGACGCTGTTGTGTGCATTGTTTGTCCGTCACTTCCCAACATTGGTTAAGAATGGCCATGTTTATATGGCAATGCCGCCTTTATATCGTATCGATTTGGGCAAAGAAGTGTATTACGCACTGGATGAAGAGGAAAAGATCGCGGTGTTAGATCGCCTGAGCCGCAAACGGGGTAAGCCTAACGTACAGCGTTTTAAAGGGTTGGGTGAGATGAACCCACTGCAACTGCGTGAGACGACGTTAGACCCGAATACCCGCCGTCTGGTGCAATTGACTATCAATGATGAAAACTACCAGGAAACCTTCTCTGTGATGGATATGCTTTTGGCGAAGAAGCGTTCAGAAGATCGCCGTAACTGGCTGCAAGATAAGGGTGATACTGTGGAAATTGAAGTGTAACGCCCACAGGGATAGTCAAAGAAGATTCTGAGGAAATTAACGAATGAGTGAGATAACTCACGATGGCGTGGAGCGTTTACCGCTCCACTCGTTTACTGAAAACGCCTATCTGAACTACTCCATGTACGTCATCATGGACAGGGCGCTACCTTTTATCGGTGACGGTTTGAAGCCGGTTCAGCGCCGTATTGTTTATGCCATGTCAGAACTTGGTCTGAACAATACTGCTAAATTTAAGAAATCCGCCCGTACCGTAGGTGATGTATTGGGTAAATACCATCCACATGGTGATGGCGCCTGTTATGAAGCGATGGTACTGATGGCGCAGCCATTCTCTTACCGTTATCCGCTGGTGGATGGACAAGGGAACTGGGGGGCGCCGGATGATCCTAAATCTTTCGCCGCGATGCGTTATACAGAATCCCGTCTGTCCAAATATGCAGAGTTGTTGCTGACGGAATTAGGTCACGGCACTGTTGACTGGGTACCGAATTTTGACGGCACGTTGCAGGAACCGAAAATGCTGCCGGCGCGTTTGCCAAATATTTTGCTGAATGGCACCACCGGTATTGCGGTAGGTATGGCGACAGATATCCCGCCTCATAACGCCCGTGAAGTGGCTAATGCACTGATAACGTTGCTGGATAAGCCGCAAAGCTCCCTTGATGAACTGATGGAACACGTTAAAGGTCCTGATTATCCGACCGAAGCGGAGATCATCACGTCGCACGAAGATATCCGTAAAATTTATAAAAGTGGCCGCGGTTCGGTACGAATGCGTGCAGTTTGGTCAAAAGAAGATGGCAATGTGGTGATCACTGCGCTGCCACATCAGGTTTCTGGCGCCAAAGTGCTGGAACAGATCGCCAACCAGATGCGGGCTAAAAAATTGCCTATGGTTGATGATTTACGTGATGAATCTGATCATGAAAATCCAACTCGTCTAGTGATTGTTCCCCGGACAAACCGGGTGGATGTGGAGCAGGTAATGAACCACCTGTTCGCGACAACCGATCTGGAAAAGAGTTATCGCGTTAACCTGAATATGATCGGATTGGATAACCGCCCGACTGTAAAAGGTTTGGTTGAGATCCTTTCCGAATGGCTGGTATTCCGCCGGGAAACTGTACGTAAGCGTTTGAACCATCGCCTGGAAAAAGTCCTTAAACGCCTGCATGTGCTGGAAGGCTTACTGATCGCGTTTCTCAATATTGATGAAGTCATCCATATTATCCGTAGTGAGGATGAGCCAAAACCGGTGTTAATGGAACGTTTTGGTTTAAGTGAGACTCAGACGGAAGCCATTCTGGAACTGAAATTACGCCACTTAGCTAAATTGGAAGAGGTGAAAATCCGTGGTGAGCAGGATGAATTGGCGAAAGAGCGTGATAAGTTACAGGCAATTTTAGGTTCTGAGCGCAAACTGAACACGTTATTGAAGAAAGAGATTATTGCTGATGCGACGACTTATGGCGATGAGCGTCGTTCTCCGATGAGAGAGCGTGATGAAGCCAAGGCCATGAGCGAGCACGACATTACACCTTGTGAGCCGGTGACCATTGTACTGTCAGAGATGGGCTGGGTACGCAGTGCGAAAGGCCATGAGATCGATCCGGCCGGGCTGAATTACAAAGCGGGCGACAGCTTCCGTGGCGCGGCTCGTGGTAAGAGCAATCAGCCGGTGGTTTTTATTGATACAACGGGCCGCAGCTACTCTCTTGATCCGCGGGATATGCCTTCTGCCAGAGGTCAAGGGGAGCCACTGACGGGTAAATTGACTCTGCCCGCGGGTGCGACAGTAGAACATGTGCTGATGGCGCCTGATGAACAGAAATTTTTGATGGCATCTGATGCCGGTTACGGTTTTATCTGTACTTTTAGTGACTTGGTAGCCAAAAACCGGGCGGGTAAGGCATTGATTACATTGCCGGAAAAGGCTGGCGTCATGACACCGTTGGAATTAAATAACCCGCAGGATGATATGCTGCTGGCAATCACTAGCGCAGGCCGGATGTTAATGTTTCCGGTTGCGGATTTACCTCAGCTTTCCAAAGGGAAAGGCAATAAGATCATCTCTGTTCAGTCAGCGACAGAAAATGATCTATTGAGTTGGTTATTGATACTACCGCCACAATCGTCAATTACACTTTACTTTGGTAAACGTAAACTGACTCTGCGTCCTGAGGATTTACAGAAATTCCGTGCAGAGCGTGGGCGTAAAGGAACATCTCTACCTCGTGGGTTGCAACGTATTGAGCGGGTTCAGGTTGATACACCCCCCTCTGCTATCGGTGTAACTAAATAGTGGAATTAAATGAAACTAACGGGCTTGAGTGAGGCCCGTTAAACAAGAGGCAGCTATGTTAGCTATTATTCGTGGCATTATTGTTATTCTGTTTTCGATTGTGGTGTGTGTATTCGGTGGTATTTACTGTTTGTTCAAACCACGTCATCCGGACCATGTCATGGTATTTGGTAATATGTTTGGTCGGTTGTCGAAAATATTTGGCATCAAAATAATTGAGCGTATTCCTGCTGACGCCAAAAATTATGGTCCGAGTATCTATATAGGCAACCATCAGAACAACTATGACATGATAACCATGTCCAATGCGGTTCAGCCGGGTACGGTGACGGTAGGTAAAAAAAGTCTGGTGTTGATCCCATTTTTTGGTCAGCTTTATTGGCTAACCGGTAATATTCTGATTGATCGAAATAACCGTGCTAAAGCACATGGCACTATTACCCAGGTTGTCGAGCAGATTCAGAAACGCCGTATTTCTGTCTGGATGTTCCCGGAAGGGACGCGCAGCCGTGGCCGTGGCTTATTGCCGTTTAAAACCGGTGCTTTCCATGCCGCTATCTCTGCGGGAGTGCCGATTGTCCCGGTCTGTGTCTCTTCCATCACTAATGGCAATATTAAGTTGAATCGCTGGAATAATGGCACCGTCATTGTGGAAATGTTGCCGCCCATTGATACTTCTGGGTATACCAAAGAGCAGGTGCGTGAATTGGCAGAGTATTGTCATCAGATGATGAAAGACAAAATAGACGCGCTGGATGAGGAATTAGCTGCAATGAAGAAGCTGGGTAAGTACTCATAATAGGTTATTTTGTCTGCCGTCTTTTTTGTAATTAAGAGTGGGCCTGACAAAAGCGAACGTACTTTAATCCTTACATACCTGGTGTATGTGAGGATTTTTGCTTGTTGTCCGTGTCCACATTGTCCGTGTCCACAATATATTGATAGAAATGATATGTACTGATTGCTTGCAGAGATAGATTCGTGTAATGCATTCGGATAGTTTAATTCCCAGTCTATTCGCGTTATGATGAGCGCTTGATAAATAATACTTTTGTTAAATGCAATCAAAAGGATAATAAACTTTAATAACTTCAATAATGAGTTATTAGCTTCCAGGTGAATGATTGCAATATTTCAGGTATTTCTGAGGCAGATAATACCCGGAATTTCATTAAGTTTGTCGCGGAGAAAATATGTCATTTAGTCGGCGCCAATTTATTCAGGCATCAGGCTTGGCAATGTGTATCGGAGCTGCTCCTTTTGTGGTTAGGGCCAGCAAAAATCAGCAAACTGCTTTGCCGATTCCCCCTTTATTGGAATCCCGTGGTGGGCAGCCGCTATTTCTGACTTTACAAAAAGCACACTGGACTTTTGATGGGCAATATAAAACCAGTGTGTGGGGGATTAATGGTCAATATCTTGGTCCGACGGTACGGGTTCATAAAAACGATGATGTCAAACTGATATACAGTAATCGGTTGGCAGAGCCGGTTTCGATGACCGTCAGCGGATTGCAATTACCGGGAACGCTGACCGGTGGGGTTGCCCGTCAAATTTCTCCAGGAGCTGATTGGTCGCCGGTGTTGCCTATTCGTCAGCAGGCGGCGACTTGCTGGTATCATGCCAATACACCTAACCGGATGGCTCCCCATATTTATAACGGTTTGGCTGGCATGTGGCTGGTGGAAGATGAAACCAGCCGTAATTTGCCGCTGCCAAAACATTATGGTGTTAATGACCTTCCGGTTATTTTGCAGGACAAACGGCTGGATAATTTTGGTGTTCCTGAGTATCAACCCGTCGCGGGTGGTGGGTTTATCGGTAATACATTGTTGGTTAATGGGGTACAGAATCCTTTTATTGAGGTATCCCGTGGCTGGATCCGTCTGCGTTTACTGAATGCGTCCAATGCCCGCCGATATCAGCTACAGATCAGTGATGGTCGTCCTTTCTATATGATAGGCACTGATTTGGGGTTGTTACCTGCGCCGGTAGCGGTTCCACAGCTGTCCCTTGCGCCAGGTGAACGGCGTGAAATATTGATTGATATGTCTGAAGGGGATGAAGTCTCTGTTACTGCGGGTGAATCAGCCGGCATACTTGACAGGCTGCGTGGGTTGTTTGAACCCTCTACTATGCTGATTTCCAGCACTGTTCTGACCATTAAGCCGACAGGTTTGTTATCTTTAGTGACAGATGCTTTGCCATCTCGTTTGGTCGATGATGTTATGCCGGTTTCTAACGCAATCCGTAACCGGGAAATTTATCTTGATGATAATACGCCGGGAATTAACGGTGTGTTGTGGGATATGAACCGGGTAGATATTACCAGCCAGCAGGGAACATGGGAGCGTTGGATCGTGAATGCCTCCTCTCCACAGCCGTTCCATATTGGCGGTGTACAGTTTAAAGTGATTAATCACAATGGTGAGACACCTCAGCCACAGGATTATGGTTGGAAAGATACTGTCTGGGTTGATGGGCGCGTGGAATTACTGGTTTATATGAACCAACCATCTTATAAACACTTCCCATTCCTGTATTACAGCCAGATCCTGGAAATGGCCGATCGCGGCTCTGTGGGGCAGTTAGTGACCATGCCTGCTAATCAGTGAATCAAAATTTGGTGCGCGATATTAATACCGCGCACGTTTTAACTTTCAGCATTACTCACTGAAATCACTGAAATCAACGAATGTCTCGGGGGTTGGCCCCAGACGTTTGCCGATATCTAGTGTTGTCATAGCGGTCAGATCTTCTTTGTCCAATTTGAAGTCGAATACCTCAAAATTCTCTCTGAGTCTTGATGGCGTGGTTGATTTTGGGATCACAATCATACCGTTATCAATGTGCCAGCGAATAACTATCTGAGCCGGTGTCTTGCTGTACTTTTGCGCCAGATGTTGAACCAATGAATTATCAAATACGCCTTCACCACCTTGTGCCAGCGGACTCCAGGATTCGGTAACAATATTATGAGTGGCATTCCAGGCATGAAGCTGGCGTTGTTGCAGTAGTGGGTGTAATTCAATCTGATTAATCACGGGGTGAACGCCGGTTTCATTGATCAGCTGTTGGAGGTGCTCGGTGTGGAAGTTAGAAACCCCGATACTGCGGATAAGCCCCTCTTTCTGTAATTCAATAAATTGCTGCCAGGCTTCTACATATTGATCCTGCGGTGGTGCAGGCCAGTGCATTAGATAAAGATCAATATAATCCAGTTGCAACTTCTCCAGACTTTCTGTCAAAGCAGCACGAACATCACGATGCCTGTCATTCCACAATTTGGTTGTAACAAAGATATCTTCACGGGGGATATCAGTTTCTTGCAACGCTTTGCCTACTCCTTTCTCATTATTGTAAATAGCGGCGGTGTCGATTGCCCGATAACCGATATCCAGAGCAGCATGGATTGTGGTAACTACCTGTTGATTATCTGCGGCCCATGACCCAAGCCCCAATTGTGGCATATGGTTTCCATCAGCGAGTCTGATGATTGGTTGATTTTCCATGACTGCCTCCTAAAAGATAGATTTAAATTATCAGCTAAAATTAATAAAGTAGCCTCATAGCAGGGTGGTTGATATTAAGTTGATGTTAAAGGTAATTGAAGAAAGTAATACGACTAGCGTGATCTAAGCCATGCATTTTGACTAAGATATGGCTCAATACATGAATTAACCGATTTTATGGAGCAGCGACACCAGGAATATCACCCATTGACTGGGCCGCAGTTCACATAATATTGACGCATTAAGTTAAGAATAAAAATCCTGTTGCGGCTTGTAAACCATAATGACTTTTATTTACGTTTTACCGCAGTGATTTTTCTGTGGTGCCAGTACATCAGCAGAGAGGCGATTAAACCACTTAACAACAGCACGATGGGTAAAATGATCAAAATGTTTATCACCAGATCCTGGTGGTTTTTAATAAACGGGATCTGATTAAGGAGATAACCAAACCCGACCATGGTGCTTACCCACAGTAAGCCACTCAGCCAGTTAAAAATTTGAAAACGCTTATTGTTGAGCCCGGATATACCTGCCAGTGTTGGTAACAGAGTACGGACAAAAGCCAGAAAACGACCAATCAGCAAAGCGGCCAGACCATGTTTGAAAAACAGCATATTGGCCCGTTGGCGGTACTGAATGGGAAGTTGCGCCAGCCAACCTTTAACCCGTTTAGTATCACCAAGCCATCTTCCTTGAAGATAGCCGAGCCAGCAACCGATACTTGCCGCGGCTGTCAATATGAAAACGGTTGGGATAAAACTCATTACCTCTTTGGCAATCAACGCGCCGGCGAGGATTAAGAGCGTATCACCGGGCAGAAAAGCGGCGGGTAATAAACCATTTTCCAGAACCAGTGTTACAAACAGAATGCCATAGATAATCCAGAGAACATCGGGGTTGGCAAGTTTGGAAAAATCATGCTGCCATAATGCCTGCATGATCTCGTTTAGCACTTCCATTGTTTATCCTGTGACTGTTATAAGTGAATTTATTGCAATTGCATTATAAAAGTCAGTTTACCGTAAAATCTTAACCATGGCTTGCTTGATCCTTGATTAATGGTTTTATTGGCTTACCACGACAGCTTTGACAAGAACCCAGAACAACATGAAAATTTATCTGCACATAAATATAAAAATAATTAACTTATCTACATATTGAATTCGTTCTCGGATGTTAAGCTACGGTTTAATACATTTTGTACTTGTTGTAGCAGGCCAGTAATTTCAGTCGTTAAAAATATAAAAAACTTTTCTTTGTGCAGCGTACGTTCCTGTACATCATGAGGGATAAAACGCGTCATTTCATTACGAAAAGCATCACCTTTAATGATTTCAGGTAAATGTGTCAGTATATTGGCTAGCTTTGCCGGATAGTCATTAATACGATAGTCCATAATCTTGTTGTTCACCCAATCCATACGCAGGCTGGCTCCTTGCTGTTTTAGCCAGCGCAAATCCCAGATATCACGGTGGCGTACATAGCGTTGTGTATTAACCAGAGAAACCAGTTTGTCCGCCATGATTTCATCCAGTGATTCTGTTAAGACTAGTGTATCGGTGTAGCCATCAGGTAAGAAGTTGTAATTATTCATCAGTGCCTTTGGTTCCCGTGAATAAGAGGGGATATTGGCAACTTCAATTTTGATTTTCTGTTTGGGGAGATCTTTACGTTTAGGCGCAGTGACAATGGAAACTTGCCACTTATCTACATTAAGGCCTGCATATTCAGGTTCGTTTCTTAAATTGGCTGGTTCTTTAACTGAAACTTCAAAACCGTAACGCTTGCCAATGTAGTGTTCCAAACACGTTTTCATGGCCTGTAATTGATTACGGTTAAAGTTAACACCGCCGGAAAAGTCCAGGTCTTCACTAAAACGCGGGGCACCGTGACACAAACGCAAAGATGTTCCGCCTTGGAAAGTCAATTGATCTAATAGTCCATCAGTATCAAGACCATAGAGAATATCGTAATGCAGCAGTTCCTTCTCAATAACTGGTCGCATATGGGAACGCCCCGGTACCTGCATTGCCAGCTCGGTAAGTTGGGTAAAATTCGCTTTATTAACCATGTATGAGTTCCCGTTTATTGACTAAATCGATATTGCGACCAACTCGCTTTAAGTCACGTAGTGCACATTCAGGTTTGGCGAGTCTTAAAGGGCGGCCTGTTTGCGTGATACTGGCTAAAATATCTTCCTGTTGGCGTTTAGTATGGGTGAATTCAATAGTGCCAAGTGGAGTGTAATAAACACCTTTCCTGCCTGTTGTCATCACGGTGAGTCTGTCGATAGGGATCTGTGAAATGATCCCATATTCACTTAATGCGGATTCAAGGCTAACGTAGTTGTATTCACCGCGTCGTAGTGCTTTGGCGATATGTTCAATGGTGTAACTATCGCGGCTGTGAGCAAAGTTAAATAGATAAACTCCGCGTACAGGCCGCGAGAGCACCGATTCTTTAACCAAGCGATTTAAGCCTGCCTGAAGTGTTTTAGTGCCATCTTCAGGAAAGATTTTTCTGAGATCGGCAAGGGTGAAGATATATCGTCCTTTTTTGTCCCAGTCAGTTAATCGATTAAGTGCAGTGGATCTATCCATTAGTAGACAGTAGCTCTATGTATTCGTGGTTTTAATGTTTACTTAATTAACGATAGTTTGATTTTAAGTAGACATTAAAACTACATTATTATGGTGTTAATGTCCACTTAATGCGCTTGCTCAAAAATAGTGAAGGAGATTCGTATTTCACTAAAAAACGGCGAGGCTTCCCACTTCTCAGGCCGCAACCGTCTTTATGACGGATTTACACTGGCCTCCGTGGGCAGAAACGACGAGTCCCGCCGCCTGTAATGCTGTTATGCCCTTGCGCTGGATGTTGAGCGCCGCATTGATATCGCGATCATGTTCGACTCGACAGAAAGGGCATTGCCAGAGCCGCTTATGCAGCGGCATTTCCGGCATTTTGTGACCGCAGCAATGACAGGTTTTCGAACTGGCGAACCACTGATCCCGTTTGACCAGATGGACGCCCGCTGCTGCGGCTTTGTATTCCCGTTTCTTGATGAAACCATGCCAGCCCGCATCCCCGATAGCACGGGCAATGCGGTGATTCTTCATCATGTTGGCCGATTTTAGTGTCTCAACAATGAGCGCTGGGTTTTCGTCAACCATTGTCCGAGAGAGTTTGTGTTGAAAATCGGCGCGGGCATTGGCTACCCGCTCATGGACTGCCGCCAGACGTAATCGGGCCTTCCCGCGGTTAGCGCTGCCCTTTTGTTTGCGATAGCGGCGAAATATTTTCCCGTGGCGGTTCGGGACAGCGTAATGCTCTTCACTTCCCCTTCAATTTCTCGGTGTATGCGCGCCTTTATCGGTGACAATTTCGGGAGCTTCACCGCACCCTCCAGCACTTTCACCCCAACACAGTGATAGCTCGATTGCTTGCCCTGTTTGCGTTTGAACGTGGGAAATTGGGCGCGCAACTTCGGATTCCTGTTTTACCGGCAGATATCAATTCAGTCAGGATACGTCGCAGTAGCCCGCCTTAAAGCCCTTTGGGCTTTTCGCCTGATATCCCCGCCCGCACTGGGCAAGGGTTTACGGCAGTTTTTGCTAAACTTAAATGCAACGTGAAATCAATAATATTAATCAGCAAAAATTCGACTAAATCCCTCAGCTAAATCATCAATCAAATCCTGAACATTTTCCAGCCCGACATGCAAGCGGAACAGAGTGCCTGTTTTTTGTGGGGTATTGTACTGGCGCACTGTTTTTATCTCTTCTGGTTGATAACCCAGGATCAGCGATTCGAAACCACCCCATGAAAATGCCATTTTAAAATGGTGAAAATTATCCAGATAATTTGAAAATTGCTGGTGTGTTAATCTTTCTTTCAATTGAAAAGAGAACAGGCCATTACTGCCGCTAAAATCACGAATAAAATTGTCGTGGCCGGGGCAGGAGGGTAAGGCCGGATGATAAACCGCTGCAACCTCGGATCTTTGTTGCAGCCACCGCGCTATCTCGATACTGCTTTTTTCATGCTGTTTCAGGCGAATGGCCAAAGTCCGCAACCCGCGACTTGCCATATACACCGTATCGGCATCCGCCATTTGCCCCATCAAGTAGGAGCTTTCTCTCAGTTGCACCCAACAGCGTTCGTTTGCGACGGCAATACCTAACATTGCATCTGAGTGACCAACAATGTATTTGGTGCCGGATTGAATAGAAATATCGATGCCGAACTCCAATGCTTTAAACAGCACACCCGCGGCCCAGGTATTATCGATCATGATGACAATATCTGGATTGACTTGCCGTACCGCGCGGACAATCGCCGGAATATCCTGTACTTCCATGGTGATTGAGCCTGGGGATTCAAGAAACACCACTTTGGTATTGGGCTTAATCAGTTCAGCAATTTCTTCACCAATCATCGGATCGAAATAATCGGTAGTCATATTCATCCGTGACAATATCTTGTCACAAAAGCCTTGTGTCGGATCGTAAGCTGAACCAGTTAACAGAATATGATCGCCGGCGGCGGCAAAAGAGAGGATGGCGCTGCTGATCGCGGCGGCGCCAGAAGGATAAAGCGTACAGCCTGCGCCCCCTTCCAGTTCAGCCATGGCTTCCTGAAAAGAGAAATGGGTTTGTGTGCCACGCCGGCCATAAAACAGTTCGCCATTGGCGCGGTTGTGTGTTGCCTGCCTTTTAGATGCGACCGAATCGAAAATTACAGATGATGTTCGTTGAATGATCGGATTAACTGCGCCTTGAGTAAATTTACGGCTTCTGCCTGCATTGACCAGTGAAGTTTCCAGTTTTTTTTCTGTCATGATCCATTGCCACCTTAATTTCAAAGTTTGAAATGGTGTAAAAAAATAGAGTTAACACGTTAAAATATTTAGTCCTTTTTGTACAAAAGGATTAGGCCAACTTGACGAAAATTCATCTGATTACCGGTGTGTGAGGTTTCTTTGACTTTATTTTGTGAAGGGGTAACACTTTTTTATTAAACAATAATGATAATTACTATCAAATCACTTAATGTTTGATATCATCAGCCTTCATTTTCATTCAATTTGTTGAAGATGAGTTAAGACTCAGCGTAAATAAGGTTAGTGAGATGACGAAAGGTAATTCACTGCTAAATAACAAGGTTTATAAGAAAGGGAGTAAAGGCCAACTGATGCGTAATTTGACTGCTTCAATTATCTTAGCGTTCGGGCTGACAGGTTCAGCGTTGGCTGATACAACACCAGCATCTGCAACAGACAACAATACCACAACAAAAACCGCACAGATTGCAGCATCTGCTCCGGCGGCTACCTCAACAACTTCGGGCACAACGACACCGTCGGCAAATCAGGTTGCGCCACAAACTGGACCCGCAACAGACTCTACCCAAGTGACTCCGGTTACCACTGATATTGCTGCGCCTAACGTTTCAGCCGATGAAACCAATCTTTCCAGTGGTTTTGCTACTGATTTGTCTATCTGGGGCATGTATAAGAACGCTGACATTGTTGTTAAGACCGTAATGGTTGGCCTGGTGATTGCTTCTGTTATTACCTGGGCACTGTTCTTCTCAAAAGGAGCTGAACTGTTGGCTGCCGGTCGTCGTTTACGTAAAGAGCGATTGGCTCTGGCGGAAGTTAAGAATCTTGATCAGGCTGCAGAAATTGCAGAAGGTTTCAGTAAACTCAGTATCAGCCGTTTACTGCTGAGTGAAGCACAGGCTGAACGCCAGTTATCTTCTGAGAGTACTGATCTGAATAGCACAAAAGAACGTGTCTCTTTCCGTCTGGAACGCTCAGTTGCGGCTATCAGCCGTCATATGGGGCGTGGTAACGGCTATTTGGCGACTATTGGCGCGATTTCTCCTTTCGTGGGTCTGTTTGGTACGGTGTGGGGGATCATGAACAGCTTTATTGGTATCGCACACTCACAGACAACTAACCTCGCAGTAGTGGCGCCGGGTATCGCGGAAGCGTTGTTAGCGACAGCGCTTGGCTTGGTAGCGGCGATTCCGGCCGTTGTGATTTACAACATCTTCGCCCGTATGATCGCGTCTTACCGTGGTCAGGTTGGTGACATGGCGGCACAGGCATTATTACTGCTTGGCCGTGATCTGGATTTGGCAAATAGCAAGACAAGGTGATTTATGGCAATGCGTCTTAATGAAAATTTGGACGATAGCGGCGAATTACACGAAATCAACGTCACACCATTTATTGACGTGATGTTGGTGCTGCTGATTATCTTCATGGTAGCGGCACCACTGGCAACCGTTGATATTAAAGTGGATTTACCCGCGTCGTCGGCAAAACCGCAACCCCGTCCTGAAAAACCGGTATTCCTGACAGTTAAGGCTGATCGTCAGCTTTACGTCGGAGATCAACGGGTAGATCATGATACTCTGGCGGCGGTATTGGATCAGACAACCCAATCCAATAAAGAGACAACAATTTTCTTTCAGGCTGATAAAACCGTGGATTATGAAACACTGATGAGTGTGATGGATGCTCTGCGTAAATCGGGCTATCTGAAAGTGGGATTGGTGGGAATGGAAGCGGTTTCATCGGGTTAGTGATTCTTCCAATAAATAACCGCGCTGGAAAGCGCGGTTGAGATTAAAGGATAATTGGTTCGTGTAATGAGAGCCTAATTTGATCAAGGTAGGGAATAATCACGCTATTTTAGCAAAAACCGCCGTAAACCCTCGTCCAGTGCGAGGGTGTCGCAAAAGGCCAGCATTGACAATAAACCCACAGAGATTTATCGCCTGTTATTGGAACTGACAACCCAGACAGGCTAAAAATAGCCCATAATATCAGGGCAACGGCCCTTGATAAGTTATACGCTATGGCGTGCAAGGTAAATTCCACTCTGACTGCCGATAAACCTCTGCGCCGAAAACGCTCCAGTCCCTGGATACCCCGTAAGGCAGAAAATACCGGTTCTACCATGACTTTTCGTTGACTCAATATCCGCTTTGACTCCGGTTTGGTCATAGGTGAACGCAGTTTATCCCGCGCTTCATCTTCCCGGTAACGTTTAATTTTTCTGCCCTTTTTCGCCTGCGTCCATTTTTCTTTTTTCAGGCAATTGGCACAATTTGCTCCCGTATAAACCCGATGCCCACGGCTCTTTTCAGACGGTTTGACTGTCCTCACAAGACGTAACTTGTCATTGGCCGGGCAGAGATAAAGGTCTTTCTCTGCATGATAAATAAACCGCGAAGCAGACTGCTCCAGTTGTCTGATTTTATCTGCTTTTTGGGGATTGGCGGGGGCGGTAGTTAAAGCCTTTTTTTCTCGCAAAATCGCTTCCTGAGTCAGGAGATTATAGTGAGAACACGCCGCTGCTATCACTGTTCCCTCCCATGAACGGAAGGTGTCAGTTGCCGTAGGAATTTAGTCATATAAGGTCTCGTTTGGAATATTAACCCAGAGCTTAACTGATATTAGCTGATAAGGGTTAACTTTTGCGACACCCTCAGTGCGGACGGGGATATCAGGCGAAAAGCCCAGAGGGCTTTAGGGCTGGCGACTCTGACGTCTCCTGACTGAATTGATATCTGCCGGTAAAACAGGCTAAAATGAATGCACTTTATCAATGAGCGCTGAACATGTTAAGAGCGACCAAAGTCCGCCTCTACCCCACACCCGAACAGGCCGAGTATCTTAACGGCCAGTTCGGTGCGGTCCGTTTTGCGTACAACAAGGCGCTGTACATCAAAAAGCATACTTACAAACGTCACGGCGTAAGTTTAAATCCGCGCAAAGACCTCAAACCGCTCCTGGCGGTCGCGAAGAAATCCCGCAAGTATGCCTGGCTCAAGACATATGACGCCATCGCGTTACAGCAGGCGGTGATCAATCTGCATACCGCATTTGATAATTTCTTCAATCCGAAGTTGCGCGCCCAATTTCCCACGTTCAAACGCAAACAAGGCAGGCAATCCAGCTACCATTGTGTTGGGGTGAAAGTGCTGGAGGGCGCAGTGAAGATCCCGAAATTGTCACCGATAGAAGCGTGCATACACCGAGAAATTGAAGGGGAGGTGAAGAGCATTACGCTCTCTCGCACCGCCACGGGAAAATATTTCGCCGCTATCCTGTGTGACGATGGTCGGGATGCGCCGGAAAAGCCGGGCGTTATCACCCGCGTAACCGGTTGCGATATGGGTTTGTCCCACTATCTTATCCAGTCGACCGGAGAGAAGGTCAATAACCCGCGTCACCTTATCAACGCCACCCGTAACCTGCGTCGAAAGCAGAAATCGCTGTCCCGCAAACAAAAGGGCAGCGCTAACCGTAGCAAGGCCCGATTACGTCTGGCGGTAGTCCATGAGCGGATAGCCAATGCCCGCGCCGATTTTCAACACAAACTCTCCCAAACAATGGTTGACGAAAACCAAGCGATAATTGTTGAGACGCTGAAATCGGCCAGCATGATGAAGAATCACCACCTTGCCCGCGCTATCGGGGATGCGGGCTGGAATAGTTTCCTGATGAAATTGGAATACAAAGCCGCAGCAGCGGGGGTCCACCTGGTGAAACTGGATCAGTGGTTCGCCAGTTCGAAAACCTGTCATTGTTGCGGTCACAAAGTGCCGGAAATGCCGCTGCATAAGCGGATCTGGCCATGCCCTTTCTGCCGAGTCGAACATGACCGCGATATCAATGCGGCGCTCAACATCCAGAGCAAGGGCACGAGAGAATTACAGGCGGCGGGGTTCGTCGTCTCTGCCCACGGAGGCCAGCGTAAATCCGTCATAAAGACGGTTGCGGCCTGAGAAGTGGGAAGCCTCGCCGTTTTTTACGGCGGGGAGCAGTCACAGGAGTCTTCCAGGTTGTACTCATATGTTATTGAAAACTTTTTATATGCTTCTTTGAGCCTTTTGATTGGGTTATTGAGCTGATCAACCTTGCGAATTACGACAAAGATCTTTGCATATGATTTGCTTTTCATATTTCATTCTTTTTTTAACTTTGTAAATGTATATTTAACGTATAAGTGCTTTGCATAAAATACATTTCACATATACTAACTATTTGGCGTTTTTTTATTATTATTTGATAATTTTTTCCATATATACTTCGGTGGCGCGAGTGTTCTATTTGAGAAATGATTTCTAATTGCCCATTAATTGTTTCAATGATAAAACGCCTTGATAACATTACCTTATCCCATTCAGCTTGCATGTGAACTTTCATATTTCGGCGCTTTTTGGTGATGAAAGTGATCCCCGTTTTAGCTAAATCGTCAGCCAGTTCCTGACTGAGATAACCTTTATCACCATAAAGAGAACCCGTTAATTTTTTTGTTAATTCATGAACAGGTTCCCGATCATCCACATTACCCGCCGTCACTTTAAGCGCCAGAATTTCCCCCTGATGGTTTATAACCCAGTGTAATTTGAAACCGTAAAACCAACCCATTGAGGTTTTTCCTCGTTGCGCTATCCCATAGGTTGATAACACTTTTTTTAAGGTGTAGACTGATTGCGTTAGCAGGAGAATGTCGCGCTAGAACCGAGGCTACCAATCTCGTATAGCACAAAGACAAACCGCCCTATCCAAGGGTAAAAGCAAAAAACCAACCTCATCAGTTGGTTTTTTTATTTTTATCTACTCATCATTTTAATTGATTGAATCATCTGAAAATAAACCTATAATCAACGGCTGTTAGTTTGGGTTAGCGTTCTGGCCTGTGTATCTCTGACGCAAGTTTTCTTAAGTCCTGGCTGAGTACAGGTGGTGCTGATTCAGTGCCTCGGTCAGAGCGCGATATTCTCCTGCTAACACAGATAAGGGCCAGCCGGACAGGCAGCGTAAAGGCAATGGTTGGTTAAGTCGTGCTCCTAACAGGAGCAAACGGGTAAAAGCATTTATTGATATTGCTATCATCGTTCTCAAAGCGTTAGTTGCGCTTTGAGAGCTGATCCGTGCATTTCTGAAATAGATAACGGAAACGTAGCTAAGGTCATCGGGTTAACCTCCCGGTGGCCTTTAACATTTATGGTGCATTGGTTAATCTCTTTATCTTTCAATTTATTACCTTCAGTAAAACGTAACCATATGCTTCTTCGAGCCTTTTGATTGAGTTGTTGAACTGATCAACCTTGCGAATTACGACAAAGATCTTTGCATATGATTTGGTTTTCATATTTCATTCTTTTTTTTACTTTGTAAATGTATATTTAACGTATAAGTGCTTTGCATAAAATGCAAAAATACATTTCACATATACTAACTATTTGGCATTTTTTTATTATTATCTGATAATTTTTTCTATAGATAATAGAATTAGTATTGCGATTATTATAAATATAGTCATTTATTTTTTTTAATATTGCTTGGTAATGGATAATTTAAAAAAGAAAGAGGTTTTATTAAATCATTAATATGCTAAGTATACTTGCAGTACATATTAATGACTTTTAATTATATATTAATTGATAAAGTTTACTAACTGTATGGTTTTACTTTGTGCTATTTTATGGTTATTATTAATATTAATTTCTTACTGGGGGTTTTATTTTTGTGATTATTTTAACTCTGATGTTATCAAGTAAATTACAGTGTTGTTCTTATTGTCGTTGATAATTATATCAATGTATTTAATTGATTAATGAAATAAATTTAAAGTAATAGATGATAACTTTAATGTGTAGTTAAAAGAGATATTTAACCATTATCTAAGTATTCGCCTCATTTATTATTATTGAATTGTCAGCGAGATATATTTATTCTCTGATATTGTTTTTGTTTTATAAACATTAATATTATTAATTAATATAGAGATTTATTATGACTAAAATTTTTTCTTTTAATAAGAATCGTCGAGATTTATCAGCTGGGCATAACTCACTTCTTAAGGAAGTTAATGGTGTGAATGGATTGCCTAAATCTCTGGCGCCTGGCTTCCCTGATTTAGATGATCAGTTTAATCAGATGGGAGTCAAACATCTCCGGCTTCATGATGGTTTTGGTATTGGTGATATGGATAACTATTTCCAGGTGGACAGAAAAAATAATCAAAATCAAATGATTGTCAATGTTCCAGAGGAGAATCACCCAGCGGCTAAAAAACTTGTCGCTGATATTGCAAATGTTAGAAGTATTTTTCCCAATGCGGCTATTGGGATGAGAAATCATGATGTTAATCTTGCATTAAAAGAGGCTAATTATGAAATGACGGATGCTTATCTGCGCGATGTTCTGAATAATCAAGCAGATCTGAATCCGGATAATATTCAGCGCCAAATCATGTTTCGTATCGGGCGTTCTCTTGATGGCGGTTATGAAATACCAGAAGACTTTGATATTTATGCAAAATTAGTTAAAGCTTTGGTGAATCGTTATGCTGTAAACTATGCCAACATTGGAATGCCGAAAAAAATAATTTATTGGGAGGTTTGGAACGAGCCTGATTTACTGTTTTTCTGGAATAGTGATGATCCACAAAAATATTATGCATTATATGAAAAAGTAGTGAGAGTGATTAAGGCTGTTGATCCTGATGCTAAAGTCGGTGGTGCTGGCATTTCGTTTAGTAATAATGCAGGGGGTGATTATATTGATGGGTTTTTCCGGTATTGTAAGAATAATAATGTACCGTTAGATTTCTTTTCTTGGCATGGGTACGTTGACACTGGAGACCCGCAAAACATTATTGATATGGGTAATACGATTCAGAAAAGTTTGCGTACTTATGGCTTTACCAAGACAGAAAGTATTTGTACTGAGTGGAATTCCAGTCCTTTTGGGTCGAGAAATACATTTACAAAAGTGCAGAGTGCTAAAAATGCAGCATATATCGCTTCGTCACTTATTTATATGCAATATACGAAAGTTGACCTGGCGCATTATTATCGGGGCGATGGTTTATCTTTTGGCTTGTTTAATGATCAACCTAACCCTAAAAATCCAAATATCAGAAATTTTTGTACCTATTCAGCTCAATCTTTTGGCCTTTTTGCCAAAATGTTAAAAACACCTTATATATTGAGTGGTCATAAAGATTTTTCAACGGGTTTAACGGTCTTAGCAACCGAGAATGAATCAGGTAATAGAATTAATATTCTCGCAGCAAACTATAAAGTAGACAAGAGTTTTTCAGATGGTAATGTAGCGCCAGTTCCTGCGGATTTATATCGACAATATTATTTTGATAGCAGCCGATCATTGGACCAATTAACAGATACCTATAGTAAGAATAAATGGTTTGGTGGTATTGATCCCACGACAATTCATCCTAATAATGCAGTAGTACAAAATGACCCTGTACAACAAATCCCGATTGATACTCTTTTGAGACCTAAAAGTCGCGATTATACTCATAGTGACCAAGGTGTTACTGTAGTGATTGATAATATCGGTTGTAAAAAAGTGAGAGTTAAAGCATACCGTATTCAAGAAGGAGGATCTTTAGAACGAATGCGACCACCAGAGATAACTAACCAGATTACTGTGTCTATATCTAATAATAAATTAACATTAGTGGATAAAATGGCAAAACCTTCAACGGTGACATTATATTCATTAGAATTAAATCATCATTAGTTCTTATGAAATGAAAATATTATAGTAAGTTATTTTCATTTATTTTATTATTAATTGGGAAAATAAAATCATTATAATCATGTGCAAGAGATTTATTTTAATCCATCAGGCTCTGGAATGAGCCTTTTTTAATAATGAATGGTTGTCATAAACGTATTTAATTCAGAATCCATACAATGTCTATTATTGGTGGTTTTCGTGTTTTTTTATATTCAATTGTTTTTTTAATTTATAGAATGTAATTTCTTAATTAAAGGTTTTTTATGACTAAAATTTTTTCATTCAACAAAAATCATCGAGATTTATCGACTGGGCATCACTCATTGCTTAAAGAGGTTAATGGTTTGAATGGTGTGCCTAAATCTCTAGCACCTGGCTTCCCTGATTTAGATGATCAATTTAAAATGAGGGCAATTTGCCGACTCATGTATCAATCCCTTCTTTGAAAGTCGTGTCGATGATCTTGCGGGTGTTAACCATGGCATCGAAGATGCGTTCTTCGAAGAAGCGCACATCATCCTGTGACATCAGTAAGTTAGAATAGATACGCGACAACGGTGAGAACTGGATGCCGTAGTGTTTAGCCGTCTCGCGGATGATGATGCCGCAGAACTTTACCTTATCTCTGTAACCCAGGGATTGCTCGACCGGCTCCTGCTGAGAGTGGTACACCAGCGCGGTTGGCATGCCCTGAATCACCAGAGGTAGATCAACCGCTTCAGCCGCCTTGACGAAGACATTGGCGAGTTGACGAGTAATGCCGGCCATGCGGTCGTAACAACCCAGATCACGCTCAATCAGTGAAAAGGTTGCCTTGATAGCCGCCAGCCCCAGCGGATAACCGTTGAAAGTACCGGTATGAATTACTTTGCCACGGGTATACAGGTTCATAATGTCGCGGCGGCCAGCAATGGCGGAAATCGGCATTGCACCACCACCCAACGCCTTGCCGAAGGTCGCCAGGTGCGGGGTGACGCCCAGCAGTTGTTGCGCACCGCCGAGGCCCAGGCGCACGCCAGTGATAACTTCATCGAAAATCAGCACAATATTGTATTTTTCACACAGTGCCTTGGCCTTTTCCAGATAGCCTTCACGCGGAAAAATGCCGCCACCGTTGATACAGATGGGCTCCATCAGCACAGCAGCGATTTCGTTGTGATAGCGCTCAATAGTCGTCTCAAGCACATCAATGTCATTCCACGGCAGCATAAAAGACTGACCAGCAATCGAACCGCTCTCTTGTCCCCAGGTATCGGGCAAATCGCCCTGAAACTGCTCCGGCACCGGGTAGTGAAGATCCTGCTCATTACACCACCCCACCATGTTATCGGCATTGCCATGGTAATGGCCGTGGAAACGAATAAAGCAATTTTTGCCGGTAAAGCCGCGTGCCAAACGTAACGCGTTCTGTACTGCCTCGGTACCACTCAGGCAGAAACGGACCATCTCGGCACAGGGGATGTGCTTCACCATGGTTTCACACACTTCTATTTCCAGATCGCAGGTATCCACCGATGTGACCTTGCCCATGTACTGAATTAACGACTCGTTGTAGGCTTCATTGTGATGACCAACAAACAGTGCGCCGAACTTACAGAATAGATCGAGGTGTTCATTACCATCCAAGTCCCAGACGCGCGAGTTGCGCCCACGGTTGAACGGGATCACCAGTGACCGTTCAGGATCGCCGAAGTTGTAATGAGTACCACCAGGCAGCAGATCACAGCACTTTTTATAAAACTCCGTTGAACTTTTCAATGACAGTTTTGTTACTGTGTTTATAGATTGCTTACTTTCCGCCTGTGTTTGTGGTGTCGAATTACCGTTAGCATAATCTACACCTTTGGATAAGTTAAACGGCGCATACCGCTTAACCGGTTCCGGAAGCGTGACATACATAAGCTCAAGCAATGCAATGCGAGTCAGGTAGGCGGTGCCACTCATCAGCAGGTGGGCAAGTTCCGCCACCTTGCGCTGCGCCACATCCTCCAGTGGCGTGCCCTGTAGCCACTCGTTCATCGCTCCCATCGCCGAACCGCACCAGATTTGATAATCCATATGGCGCGTTGCTTCGCCGCTTATCGCCCAACGTGATGACTGGCCGAGATACCACTGAAACAGCAGCGCCATTTTTTTCTTTGGCTGCTGCTCCGCCTTTTCAATCACCGCAGACAGGTTACAACGCTGGAAATAAGCCACCGTCTCCTGCCAGATTTCAGCCAGCGGCTTATGGAAGAGCTGCTTTTCCAATTGGGTCACGTCCTGAGCCGGGAGCACGTCCAGGCTGTCGTACTGCTTATACAGCGCGTAGAGTTTCTGGGCGCGTATCGCATACATACTGCCCAGTTTCAGCACCTGAACTTTAGCACCCAACTCAAACATATCTGCCGACGGTGCCATCGCCACGTCACCTATCTGCGCCTTGCCTAACATCTGTTTCACTGCGTCAGAAGTGCCGGCCTCCACGCAAGCCTGGTTTACTGAGCCGGTCACTACATACGCCGCGCCGAGGGCAAAAGCAGCCAGAATGGCGTGAGGGGTTCCCAAGCCGCCTGCTGCGCCAATCCGCACCCGGAAACGGTGGCCGGATTCGAGCTCAATGTCGTCGCGTAGCTGCACCACGGAGCGGAAGATGCAGGACAGCACCCCTTGATCAGTATGGCCGCCTGAGTCTCCTTCCACGGTAATGTCATCCGCCATCGGCACCTGACGCGCCAACACTGCCTGCTCTGCGGTAATCACCCCCTCAGCCAGCAGTTTTTCCAGAATATTTTCCGGTGCCGGACGCAAAAAACACTCGGCAACCTCACGGCGTGATACCTTAGCAATAATGCGGTTTTGGCGCAGGATGCCGCCATCTTGTTGCCGCTTCAGCCCACAAGTGCGGTAGTACACCAGTGCCATGCTCAGTTTGATATAGGCTGAGGCCTCAACCACCCTGACCTGGTGCTCCATGCACAACCGCACACAGGCCATTTCCCACTCCGGGTTGCTGGGGTTGTGTAGCAGGTTGACACCAAATGGCCCGTTGGGCAGGTGCTGGCGCAGCGTGGTAATCGCCTCGGCAATGCGCGGAATGCTCAACCCGCCGGCACCTAAAATGCCGAGGATACCGTGCTGACCTAGGGCGATCACCATCTCTTCTGAATGAATGCCATTTGCCATCGCCCCGGCGTAATAGGCCAGACGTACGCCATAATCCTGGCGGAAACTGATATCCCCCAGATCGGCTTCCGTCATCGCCGGTAACATACCGAGCACGACCGTCTGCCCGGAGGGAAGGGGTTCATTGGCCGGTAACAGCGCCACCCCGTCACCCAATTGCACCACTTGCAGGGCGTGCTCAAGATCATACAAACTGGCGGAACCCGCCATCAGCGGCAGCGCAGATGCTGGGTATCGGCTACCGGATTGGTTAACAGATAAACGATGACTCATTTTCATGCTCCTGGTGTCAACAGCGCCGCAGAGGCAGTGGAAGGCATAGACAGGCGCCGGGTAAAGCCTGTACCCAGGTTATCACACAGACCAATGACGTTGCCGCGATAGATGATTTCAGCGATGAAGATCAGCGAGATAGCCGTCAAGGTCGTGCTATCATCCTGATACTGAGCATCGATCGATTTACAGGTCAGGCGATAACGCAACACGTCACGTTCGCACTTCACTTCACTGCGGAATTTGGCGCTGCACTGAAGGTTGTACAGCGTGTGGGAGACCAAATCGCTTTGCGAGTTCAGCCCAAGATAATACAGGTAGAACTTTACCAACTGTTCGCAGCCCTCAACCAATAACGTGCCCGGCATGACCGGATCGTTTTTGAAATGCACTTTGAATACCCAGTGTTCGGGATCAATATCCACCTCACCGATCACCTCCCCCAAGCCAAAAGCGCCGCCGGACAAATCAACATTCAGCACCCGACTAAGCATGCGTGAATGTGGAGCAGAAAATTTGACGGCACCTTCATGGGCATACTGCGGACCAAAACAGGCGGCGATGTCCCCTTGCATCAGGGCACTGATATGCTGTTCGTCAAAGCGTTGACGCTGGCAACGCAGTGGCGGCGTGAAGGGTTGGGCCAGTTTTGCTGCGGCAAAATACGGCGCGGTATCTATCTGCCTGACTTTGGCGATCTCGCGCATGGTGAAGAAGCCGGAGTTACCTGCCTGTTTTAACACCAGTCGCTCACCGACGTAGCAGGAGTATTCATAGGCAATCAAGACCATCCCTCCGGCGCGCACGCAGGAGTTGATATCGACCCGACCACGCAGCACCTCACCCGCCTTTGGCATTTCACTGTACACCGTGGTCTGACTGTCTACGGCGCGGTAGCCCAATAGCCCTTTGAACAGGTGGTCGCAGCCGATGACAGTGAAGGCCACTATCAGCGCGTGGGAGGATTCCAGGACAATAAAAGCCGGAGCCTTGCCGTCCACCGCATACCAGGTATCAATAGGAATGTCGTACTCCCACTCAATGTAGCAAGGCTCAAGCCGATCCTTAACCGCTGACAGCGCGGTAATACGCGAGACAAACAGATACGGCGGGGACGGCATGCGAGTGCGTACCGGATAACAGTCTACCTTGGCATACTCTGCCCCCAGCACATTTGCGACTAAACCGTCAGTCAGCTCAATAATCTGGCTCTCATCGAACAGCGGCGCACTAGCAGCTGCGGAGGAATGATCACTGAGGATGTGATTGAGCAACTGATAATAGGACTGCTCAAGGCGCAGATACTGTAGTTGGGTTTGTGCATTGCGCACCAAGTACTTGAGCGCGGTAGCCGCAGGAGTCACCGGGGTGTCAGGGTTCGTCGCGATGTTCACCGCCCCCGAGAAATATGCCAGATTGGTCTCGTTGATGATGAAATCAGCCAGTGTTTTCTCCCTGGCGGTATAGACCGTGACCTTAAACTCCCCCGCAGTCGGTGCCGTGGCTTTTGCAGGTCGGGCACGTGGCCCAACCTGCGATTCGCGCAGGATCATATGACTGTAGGCGCGGTCGATACCGATATGGTTGATTGCTGCACGCCGCAGCCCCTGTGCCGGTTGCGGCCAGAACTGTGTTTGTTTTGGCAGAGAAAAACGATCTCCGGCGCTGTAGGTCAACTGAGTGGATTGTGCATAATCGGGCAACGCCGGCAGATAGCGCTGGGTAAGTTGCAACGCCGCTTTGATAATTCCTAGCAAGCCATTGGCCGCCGACAAATGACCATAGTGCGCCTTCAGTGTACCGAGGGTCAGCGGCGCCTG
Organism: Photorhabdus thracensis; assembly: GCF_001010285.1. GTDB lineage: Bacteria > Pseudomonadota > Gammaproteobacteria > Enterobacterales > Enterobacteriaceae > Photorhabdus > Photorhabdus temperata. Next base: position 3,156,704 of record NZ_CP011104.1, read on the forward strand.
GCGCTGTGGCGAAGCATACACCCGGCTCAATGCGGCCAGCTCGGTGGCAATCTCATCAGGCCGCCCGCCAGCGTAAATCTCAAGGTAGTCTATCTGTTCCGCGGTGCAGCCCACTGCCGCCAGCCCCTGCGTCATTGCCATAACCATCTCATTTTCATCGGCGTTGAACGCCAGTTGGCGATCCGACGCATGACCGATCGCCAAGCCTTCAACCACCGCATAAATGGGAATGGCCTCGCGCAAAGCATCCTGTTCGCGCCGCAACACTACGACACCGCCACCATCACCCACCGCCTGATTCGCCTGGCACGATTGATGATCCCACAAGACGTTTTCTACCCCGCCGGCAAAACTACAGCTGGCAACAATCACGGCATCAACCTGTTGGCGGGCAAGCATGAACTGTGCCAGTTCAAAAGCTTTGAACGGCGCACTCTCTTCACTGTACAACGAGAATACCGGGCCGCTCAGATGCAGGTGAGCGGCAAGTCGGCTTGCCACCACGTTACCAATTCCACCGGTAATACCCTCCGGGTACGGGGTCGGGCACAAGCTATCTTTCAGGATGGTTTGTAACGCCTGCACATCGGTGTCAGGCAGTTCGATGCCGTGACTGCACAGACTCTGCGCCAATTGCCAGCTGATTTCATTGCGTGCCTGACTACGTAAGCAGCCATAGTCCACTCCTCCGGCTACAATCACGGCAATGTTGCGTTTACTGCCGTCTAACACATAACCCGCATCGATGAAGGCACGCTCGGCCACCGGCAATAAAAATAGATGGGAAAGCAGATATGGGCCGACTACGTTCGGCGGCAGCTTGAAACGTTTGCAGTCGAACTCAAATTTCTCAATGTAGGAACCTAGCGGTGGTTGCTCTACCCCGCGCATCGTCAACACATCGGCACGCTGTTCAATGCCCATCCAGCGCGTTGGCGGCAGCGTATACAAATGCTGTGTCCCTTGTTGCACTGCCTGATCCAGGGTATCGGTATCCTCCGTCTGCGCCAAGTGTACGCCAATACCCACCAGTGCCAGAGGCGCAATCACCAACGGGCTCCAGGATTCGCTTTGCGCGGCACGCAACCGTGGATGATCCTCACTGATCACCATATGGGCATTGACACCGCCGAAGCCGAACGCGTTAATTCCGGCACGCTTTGGCCGGCCATTGGCAGGCCACGGCTGGGTTCTACGAACCACGTGTTCCAGACCAAGCTGGCCGGCCGGCGTGGTCACCAGTTGTTGCACACCAAGGGTCGCAGGGATCAGATCGTGCTGCATGGACAGGATCACCTTCAACAGGCTGCCCATACCAGACGCCGTCAGCATGTGACCATTGTTAGCCTTGTTAGCCCCCAGTAGTGGCCTCTTTTTTGCACAATCAAAGAATGTTTCGACCGTCGCCAATTCGATTTGATCACCTACCGGGGTACCGGTGGCATGGCATTCGAGATAATCTATCTCAAGGCTGCTGTTGCGGTAGGCGCGCTCCAGCGCCAACCGCTGTCCGTTGACGTCCGGCACCAGAATATGTTTAACCCCAGCGTCGTTGGATAAACCGATCGATTCAATTACGCCATAAATTTTGTCATTATCACGAATGGCATCGGCATAACGTTTGATCGCCACAATGCCAGCTCCCTCACCGGCTTTCAACCCTTCGGAGGTGCGCTCAAAAGGCACCGACGCGCCACGGTCCGGGAAAGCCCGGAGGATATTAAACCCTTGGTTAATATAGATATGATCGGCATGGCAAACAGCGCCGACCAGCATCATCTCTGCCTTGCCGCAAGCAAGGTAATCTGCTGCTATTTTTATTGCGTAAAGCGCCGATGAACAAGCGGCATCCAGGGCATAACTCGGCCCCTGCAAGCCCAATGCCTGGGCGGCGATGGTGGCATTATGCCCACCCGTTATCAGGTTAAGATCTGAATGCGCTTCTTCCGGCCAGAATTGATCGAAACTGAAATCTGGGCGCCCAATTAATTGCTGGACATATGGTGTTAATAAACGATGGTAAAACGGACTCATCAAACGCTTACCACTATGCGTCGGCATACCTATATTACCAATTAACAACCCTGTCTTTTTTAACACGGCCTGTTTATCACGGTATCCACTATCATTCAGCGCTTCTGCCGCCGTATAAAGCGTCCATTTAAACAAATTGTCCAAAGTAAGTATTTCATTCTCAGGCAACGCATAGCCTTTCGCGTCAAAGTGAAAATCGCGAACATGTCCATTTCGGTTATAGCTTATTTTATCAACTGTGCCTGAAACCGGATGATAATAAAATGCAGGATCGACACCGACTTCCTTAGCAGATAACGGGGTTGTACTATCATTTTCTAGGCAAAGGTTCGCCCAGTACTTTTCAATGGTATCTGCCTCAGGAAACAGACAGCCCAGCCCCACAATCGCAATATTTTCCATGACAGAGTAACTCCTAAGCATGACAAGATTCTCCTGAGTGCTATGGTTGCACCCAGGTACATATCAAACTGATTTTGTTTTATCCGGAAAGATTACCTTGTGTTTTTTCCACCTGTTTTGAATCGGCTTGGATGAATAATTCCCCCAACGCAGCCGAGACGGTAAATTTGACATTATGCAAGCGACCGTAAACATTCCCCATGGCGTCATGCAAGGTAATATCAACAACCAGCGCCAAGGCAGTTTTGGTATTAATTCGCATAGAAACATAGAATTCTTCACCAAATGCCAAGGTAGCATATTGTTCAATTTTCCCAATTGCGCATGGCAGGCCTGCTTTATCCAAACGCTGTATCAGCCAGAATAAGGGCAGTTGCAGAGCGACATCATAAATAAACAGGTTGAAGGAATTGACCGGGAACTGTCCCTGTAATTCAGGCGCTACGTCATCCAGTCGGCATTTCAATATCAGGTATTGATCATCAATATGGATAACCTGACGTATTCCCTGAAATATGCTGCCGTGGAACAACGTTCTGCCCTGGCGCATATCGCCATACAAAGGGTGCGCCAGGGTAATCTGAGTGTGCAAATCGGTATACAGTTCTTCGCAGGCCGCTGCCCGGCGTTGAGTGGTGAGGAATAGCGTGGCCTGATAGTGTTCAACCGTGCCTTTTCCCTGCTGACTGGTGATGGAAATATCTACCGCTAGCCGCTCATCCCCACGCACATAGCCGCAGTTGGGCGTCAACACCACGGTGTAGTCGTCAGGCTGGGTACCATCAAACACAATCCCCTGCAATACGCTGAAATTCACCACGTCCTGAAGCTGGTAGCCCGGAAAATGCTCTTCACAAATGCGCGTCATCCAGCCAATAGCGGCAGTGGCCGGCAATACCGGATTGTCGCAGATGACATAGTGGTGCAGGAACGGATTGGCTTCCAGCGTCAACAAACGCTTAACTTGTTCCTCATCCGGCAGCGATTTCACCTGACGCATGGGCTTGTAGTTTTCACCACCAACAATTACCTGCTTAGATTCAGTATCAGCAAATTCCTGTACGAAATAACGGGTTCCGACGTTACCGGGAATGATCACCATATTGCGGGCACTATAGGTACGTTTTAATGTGTCGTTGACCATACCTCCGTCCCACGGCCCCCAGTTGATGGCACGGACGACCAGACGGCTGCCGCCCTTCAGTGGTAAGTAAGCAAATTTACTCAGGGTTTCATTGGCCATCGCATAATCGGCTTGCCCGGCATTACCGAAATAGCCGACAACGGATGAGAACAGCATTACATAGCGCAGGCTGGTGATATCCACGGCTTGGCACAGGTTTTCCAACCCTTTGACCTTAACGTCAAACACCGAGCGTAAATCATCCAGCGTTTTCTTCTCAATACGCTTGTCCGCTAGGTTGCCGGCACCGTGAATGATACCCGTCACGGGTCCAAATGCCTGCTGTGCCGCGGCAACCGCCGCCGAAACCTGCTGTATATCGGTAATATCACAGTGCAGGTAACAGGCATCTCCCCCAGCCTGCCTGATCTCTTGCAAGGTTTGGTTAATCTCATCGGCATATAACATCCCGCTCAACATGGCATCAATTTTCACCGGCGTTGGTTGGACTTGTTGGGATTGCAGATAGGCGATCGCCGCAGCCTTGCGCTCATTGAGCGTGGTGGTACTCTGTGCCCATGTCGGCAAAGGCGCGTCCAAATCGGTTCTTCCCAGCAGGACAAAGCGTGCCTGGCTGAGTTTCGCCATCTTGATGATACATTGGGCCGTGATGCCACGCCCCCCGCCGGTCACCACAAAAACGTCTTCACGGCTGACTTGGAGTGGTGTATCAATGGTCTCCTTCGCTGCAAGCGCCAGCGTCATGCGCTCACCATTCACACCGCGGCCAACTTCGGTCAGATCGGTACAACTATCCTGCAACTCTTCAATCAGGATCAGGGCAACGTCATGCGGTTTCACTTGGGCGTCGATGTCGAGAGTACGGCAGAATACGTTTTTCCACTCGATGTTCAATGACTTGGTCAGCCCACTGACCCCACTTGCGACGACTTCAGCCAGCCCATTGTCATCCGATATGGACAGCGCACCATCCCCACGGCCTATGATAAAGAAGTAGCCCGCATGGTTTTCATTTCGGTTCAGGCTGCCTTGCAAACGCTTAGCCAGCAGGAACGTGGTTTTAACCGAGAGATAACCCTGCGCGCTGAACACCTTAGCCAGCGTTTTCACACTCTGCCGTGGCGTCTGAAGGTAGATCACGCCATCGATCGGCCCTTGCTCCTGTTCAATTTTACTGATTGCCGTATCCAATGTGGCTTCATCAGCGCAGTTCAGCACGTAGTAGCCGGCGGTTTTGACATGCTTTTCATTTTTTGCCATTCCCGCACTCAGAGTCAGTACTGCCACCCGCTGGCCCTGCTGTTTTAGCTGGTTAACCACTTCATCGACAACTGTTTTACCCTCGTCCACCACCAACCAAAGGCGCGACAACGCAAACGCCAGCGGGTAACAGTCTGGAGTCGGTAACGATCGTAATATTACCGTATAACGAGCAACCCGAGGTTCAACCGGTGCAACCTCTTCGGCAGGAATAGGCTGAACCGCAGGTGTAACACTCAGTTGCGGTTCAGCTAAAGACTTTTTTGCGCTGGCGGCCTTTGACACAGAGGCGGTTGAGGTAACAAAGCCCAGCGTGCGCAGCGGTGTTTCTGCCCTCACATCTTCTGACGCTCTCAGGCTGTGCAGGACTTGGCCGCTATCCTGTCCACGGACATTGTCTTCAATAAAGGAACCTTTTGGCGATGTTGCTTCCACCGGCGCATAGCCCGAATTTTTACGACGGATATCGGCGATAATCTCATCGTTCATTTGTTTAAAGAACGCGGAGATCTTGCTGATATTGCTCAATACTTCGATATCGAAGGTTTCCAGATACTCGTTCTTCAACGCATCATGATAAATGCCGGTGTCTGCGGAAAAGGCATCAAACATCGCGCCGAAAATTTCCAGACGTTTGATAGAATCAATGCCGAGATCGGCCTCAAGATCCATTTCCGCATCGATCATATCCTGCGGGTAACCGGTTCTGTCGCTGACGATGGCAACCAGTTTGCCAATGATTTTCGCCTCGGTAATTTGCTCAAAATGTTTGATTTGTTTTTCCAGTTCAGGGTCGCTCACGCTGGATTTAATCGGTGCAACCGGCTGGCTCACTATCGGCTCAGAAGTGACGGCTGGCACGGTCAGGCGCGGCGCGGCAATTTCTCCCATCGTTGGGGCCTGCGCGGTGACAGGGGCAGCCTTAGGCGCCACGACGGCAACTACCGGCTGCATGGCCTGCCCAGACTGGAATAAGCTCTGCTGGGTGGCAAAATATCGCTCATGGTTGGCGTGATACAGCTCTAGGTTTTTATCCAACAACTGCACACTTTGCCCCAGACTAGACAACATGGCCGGCAAGTTCTGGTGATCCTGGAACTTCTCCAACAGGGTATATTGCTTGTTCAACAGTGACCCCAGCAGTTGAATATACTCTTTCTGGTTGGTTTGGAACTGTTCATGCAGCTGGCTCATGACCCGTTGCGCCTGCAACAGCTCATCCAAATTGCTCTTACCCACGTTCTCATTCAATTGATTATTCTGTCCCATAGCGTTGCCTCGCTTCTGAATTGCAACCGACGTGCTTTGTTGAATAAATGGAGAAGGACCCTTTAGCGATTCTGTCTTTACCCCCGACGCCTGAGCCGGCCTGGAGATCGCTGGTGCTGCCTTAGGCGCACGGTTGGTGATGAACCGTTCCACCACAGCGGTGTCGCCGTCACGCATCGCGCGCGCGCGCCGTTCCTGATTCTTATCTGACATGAAAAAACCGCCACTGAGCTTGAAAGTCAGACGATTGTTTTTTTCCTCCGATGGTGGTTGTACACGGGCATGCCGGTCCAGGGCATTTAACCTGACTCCTTCTGCCAGTAACTTGGCCTGGGCTCGCGCCAGTTGTAACCTCTCCTCGCCTTTATTACTGGTACTGACCGAGATGATGCTATGCTCTCTGCCATTGAGGATGTCCGCGACCAGCTTGCTCAATACCCCTTTTGGCCCAATTTCGACAAACAGGCGGCCACCATGCTGATAGAGGGTTTCGATCGTTTCACGGAAACGCACTGGCATGACCAACTGTTCCGCCAGCAGGCTGGCAATATCCGCAGGTGACTCGCCATAAGGTGCCGCCGTCGCGCTTGAAAACAGTGAGCACTGAGGTGGCTGGAAGTTGATTTGCGCCAAATGTTCGCGAAATGGCGCATAAGCTGACTGGATAAATTTGGTATGGAATGCGGCCGACACGGGTAAAATGCGGCAATGAATCTGGCTGGCCTTCAGTTCATCATGCAGCTGATGGATCACTCTTGTGGCACCGGCCAGCACCACCTGCGAGGCAGAGTTATCGTTGGCGACGGTAATCCCCGGATAGAGCTTGAGTACATCTTCACGTTGCTCTGGTGTTAGAGAGGCCGCCAGCATTGCCCCGGCATCTGAGTCTGCGCCCTGGTCAGCAGCGGCAAACGCCGCAGCCGTTCCCCGTGCCAGTGACACACGGTAAAAATCAGCATCAGACAGCACGCCAGCCGCCCATAAAGCGGTAACTTCACCATAGCTGTGACCAGCAACAAAATCTGGGTTAAAACCATTCTCTTTCAAAATCGCAAAATAGCCGGCGCTGATAGCCCCCAATGCCGGTTGAGCATTGGCCGTATCAGTCAGGAGCTCGTTTTGTTGCTGCCGTTCAGCATCGGAAAATACAGGGGTGGGATAAATCACGTGCGACAGTCCCTGACCACGCTCGTTGGCTGCCAGCACATCCAAAGCCTCCAGCGCTTGGCGCATTTCAGGGTAATCATTGGCAATGTCACGGCCCATATTGACATACTGCGATCCTTGTCCAGGGAACAGCGCCACCACTTTACCATCCAAGTCTTTGGCCGCCGGCTGGTAGTAAATTCCCAGTGGATGTTCCCAGCCACTTTCACTCTTTTGCTTCAACTGGTTCACTGCCGCCGCCATTATCTCCGCCGCCTGTGCGCCAGATGTAGCAACAAACAACAGACGTGCTTGATGAGGTTGCAACCCGTTAAGATCCTGATGTGCAAGATGCTCGCGTAACGCCTGCCCGGCAGACGACGCGCTGCCAAAACGCGCCAGCGCCACCTCACACTTAGCCAGCAGTTGCTCAGGGTTCTCACCGCTGAACAGCAACGTGACTACCTGTCCATTCAAACGATAAGCGCCACGCGGCTCTCGTTCATACTCCTCCAGGATCGCATGGAAATTTGTTCCTCCAAAACCAAAAGCACTGAGGGCAGCACGGCGTGGTGCAGCGTTGAGAGGTCGTAACCAGGGACGAGGCTCACTGTTGACATAGAATGGTCCGTTATCCCCGGCCAGCATTTCGCCAGGCTGAGTGACGTTGATCGTGGGAGGTAACACTTTGTGATGCAGGGCAAGCGTCGCTTTGATCATTGATGCTGCTCCCGCCGCACTGCGGGTATGACCAATCTGTGACTTAATGCTGCCTATGGCCACCGATTTCGCCGCCACCCTGTGCTCATCGAAAACCATGCGCAAGCTTTTCAGCTCTGTATTGTCACCGGTGGCCGTCCCGGTGCCATGCGCCTCAACCAGTTGAATGTCCGCTGGAGTGAGGCCGGCACGAGCATAAGCACGCTTGAGTGCTTTTACCTGGCCTTCATAACGGGGGGCAAAAATGCTTTTCGCTTTACCATCACTGGATGCCTCAAGCGATTTGATCACCGCATAGATATTATCACCATCCAACTCGGCGTCTTTCAGACGTTTCAGCACCAGCATGCCAACACCATCACCGAGCATGATGCCATCGGAGTCACGATCGAAAGGGCGCGACAAGTTGCTTTTCGACAGTGCCGGGGTTTTGCTGAAACACACGAAAGAGAACGCTGAATTTTCCAGGTTGACGCCCCCTGTCAGCACAGCATCACAGCTGCCTGAATTGAGTTCACCGATAGCAGCTTTGATCGCCGCCAGGCTGCTCGCACAGGCGGCATCCACCATGTAGGACGTCCCACCAAGGTCAAAATAGCTGGCGATACGGCCACAGGCCACATTACCGAGGAAACCGGGTAAACAGTCCTCATTCCATTCAAGGCATGAATCATGCACCCGGTCGATCACTTCGTCCACAACCGCCTCCGGCAAGCCGGACTTGATCATGATTTTACGCAGATACGGGGTTTGTTGACGGCCCGCCAGCGAGAATAAGGTATTGCCGTTACCGCCGCCGCCCAGAATAACGCCGATGCGATCGCGGTTCACCCGCTTGTTTTTTTGACCAATTAATCCCGCATCCTGCATTGCCTGTTTGGCCACGTACAATGAAAATAATTGGACGGTACTAATTGAATCAACAATGGCCGGTGGAATTTTAAATTCCACCGGGTCAAAATCAATAGCAGGGACAAAACCGGCTTTATGACTATACGTTTTATCCGCAGCCGACGTATCTGGATCATAAAAATCCTCTTTGCTCCAATATTCTACCTCTGACACGGTGGTAATATCGGTCAAAGAATCTCTTTTAGCCATGATGTTTTCCCAGAACTCATGCAGGTTTGAGGCATCAGGGAAATGGCTGGCCATGCCGATAATAGCAATATCGCCCTGGCCTTTCTTACCATGCATTAAATATGTCTCAGACATATATTCCTCACGCTTTAGGTGAAATAATCTCATGCGCAACACACCAATAAATTGTGCTATGCAGAGTGAACTCACCGCTGTTGTTTACACCAAAATGATCTTTCCATGATCGTTTAATGACTCATCAAAAATTATTCACTGCAATATTGTTATATTTCCTGTGATAACAGCTGAGTTTTCCTCATGCCTGATAACCTTGATTTTTTATAAGGATATTATTACTGAGACTATTATTATCCTCGCGTTCATATTTTCTGACAGTTTGCATCGCACCATCAAAAATAATTTCCGCTGAAAAAGAAATAATCACAACCAGTAAATAGAATGCCAGAAAAACGCCAATGAAAGGTGGCCTCCTGCCATGTAGTGAGGAAAAAATAAATACCACCAATAGGTACAGTGTCAATGACGCTACGAATCACAGTTTTAATTTTTATAGGTAACTGGTATACATCGGTTTAACTTAACTTTCAAACCTCAGTGAAAATTGGCTTGTATTAAAAGATAAAGACAATATAATCCTTTTAAATCAATTGAATGCAAAAACAACAAAACATGAATAAATAATTATATGTATTAACAATGGTAAAAAAATGGAAGATAAGACCACAAAAACCATAAAAAAAACAAAAAATAAAATTTTATATCAAATTAAATTAAAATTTAAAAAATACAATAAAATAGATAATAAAGCTGCAATAATTACGTGAGGTAGATTGGATTTTAATAAAAAATCCATCAAAAACCTTTACATAAAATGATACGAGGTGCGATAGTTGGAAATATTTTCACCTTATCGATTAATTTAATTTTTTTATATTTTCGGGAGTAAACTTTATTGCAAAGATATTAAAACTACATAGAAATTACATAATGGGGTTCTACGCCGGACAATGGCATTCGGTTAACCTCTTGCTGGGGCATCAAAAGAGTTCCATCGGGTTCTGGGACGCATAGATTTTCGTGGATAGTGCCTCCCACACCCGTTGAGTCATTCCGGCAAGTCCCTCTGAAAGAGCACAATAAAATGATTTTAAATATTTTTTTATCCCCTGCATCAGCAAAGACAAGTGTTTTACAACGAGAAACAAACAGTTTTTGAAATTCAATTTCTGTTTATTTTCTCTGCTATCAATGCAGTCGCTATCGTTACCTCTGTGATTAATATCATTTTCCGATATCCTTGCCAGGTTTAGTAATAATATATGCGCTTGGATTTCTTGTCTGACACCTTTCTCACTCTGTGAATGGAAATCCTCAATGCAAAGGATTGACTTTGACAATTTATATAACTCTTCTATATTCCATCGATGATGATATAAATCATGAAAGGCTTCAGCTTCATAATATCCTTGTTCAACAAGAGTAGTGGCAAGAATATATTCACCATTTCGGTCAGTATGCTTTATTAGTCTTAATGTTAAGCATGGGAATTCTGAAAGAAGTTTTCTCTTTCTAAGATCTGACTTTACTGCTTCCGATGGCGTATAACTAACAATAAGATCATCTGAATTACTGTCAGAAAAATCTCTAATAGCCTTATTCCTGTTTCCCTCCTGTACTCTGAATACGGCATTCAGATTGTTTTGCATTACTTGATATAGCAAGTAATAGCTAAAGTATCCCCGATCGAAGATCACGATAGCATTGCTATCTAAACACTGGAGATGCTTTTCGACACAAGCCCTCTCATTATTATGGTTAACAAAATCAACGTCATATATGATCGAATTCAATACATCATAGAGACAACTCATCATTGCATAGGGATAATGTCGTGATGTGTTTTTGGGTGTTTTATATCCATTTTCCAGCAACCCTCTGGGAATGTTTAATTTTGAGCCATCTATAGCAAACAGTCGATGTCCTTTCCATGTTTCGGGATGGGTATTATCTTCCCATACAGAAACGATATTTTTGTTTATGGTTTTTATTGCATCATCAGGTAATTTCATTCTGGCTTCGCACATTGATGAAGCCGAGACGGGCTTATGCTGAGGTAACGGTATTTTTTCACGAATGCACTCAGCCCATATTTCATTAATAATATAATAGTATCCGTGGTTATTTTTCCCTGATATGATTTTTATGAGAAATAGAACAATCAATTCATTGACTACTGATCCGACACAGGTAGATACATTGTTCGATGCTGGCGGCCATCAGAAAAAACTACTACCGGGACAAGATCTGAGCTGGAACGCACGGGGGGAACTGCAACAGGTAACACCGGTAAGCCGTGAAAATGCCAGTGACCGGGAATGGTATCGCTACGGCAATGACGGAATGCGACAGTTAAAGGTCAATGAACAGCAGACCGGTAACAGCACACAGCAACAACGAGTGACTTATCTTCCCGGATTAGAACTGCGTACAACACAAAATGGCAAAACTACATCAGAAGATTTGCATGTTATTACAGTAGGTGCAGCCGGTCACGCACAGGTACGGGTGCTGCATTGGGAAACTACACCACCAGCCGGTATCAGTAATAATCAACTCCGTTACAGCTATGATAATTTGATTGGTTCCAGTCAGCTCGAACTAGATAGCGAAGGGCAAGTTATCAGTCAGGAAGAATATTATCCATTTGGCGGTACAGCGCTGTGGGTGGCGAGAAACCAAACAGAAGCCAGCTATAAAACCCTTCGTTACTCAGGCAAAGAGCGGGATGCTACCGGGCTCTACTACTACGGCTATCGCTATTACCAGCCATGGGTAGGCAGGTGGTTAAGCGCCGATCCGGCGGGAACCGTGGATGGTTTGAATCTGTACCGGATGGTAAGAAATAATCCAATTACTTTATATGATAATGATGGTTTGGCGCCTCCACGAGTGAGATCCCGTCATCCTGATTCAGAGGGGGAATCAGAAAGCGAAGATAGTAGCATTGGTTATCGTGCATTAAGATCTGATGAGCAACCCTCTATACATGGCCTTCGTTCTCCAACAGGAGCAAATCCAAAGATTTCTGCTTATGCTCATGTCAGAGCAGGGACAAAAGCAAAAGTCAAATCCAGTTGGATTTCCTATAGCCGCTCTTTAAAAGTTGCAGCAAGCTGGGCAGCCGTAAGTGGTAGCGGTAGAGTTGTTAAGTTCCGAATAAAGAAAAGTAACCGATCTTTTGATCTAACAAATAAAAGCTTTTGAGTCTGAACATAATCCCGTTCAATTATTCTCATCTCACTAATGGTGACCGTCCAAACGGTCACCAAACTCGATAACAAATAGATGCACCTTAGCCACAAAAACATCGCCTGGATCACACTTTAACCACAAATCACCATTTCCCAACGAAAAGTACCAGCGAACCTTCCAAAAATCTATTCAAGAAAAACCGTTCTGAAGCTTCAATTAAGAAACACAAAACAAACATTAAATTAACATTTCCGTGCCAATATTGATTATATTTATATCAAGACCGGCGCTTTTTATTCAGACTGTGAGGTAGACATGAAACCAGAAGATTTCCGCGCCGATAAAAAACGCCCGTTTACCGGTGAAGAGTACCTGAAAAGCCTTCAGGATGGCCGCGAAATTTATATTTATGGTGATCGCGTAAAAGATGTCACCACACATCCCGCGTTCCGCAATTCTGCTGCCTCAGTCGGTCAATTGTACGATGCCCTGCACGCGCCTGAAACCCATGATGCTTTATGCTGGAATACCGATACCGGCAATGGCGGGTATACTCACAAATTCTTCCGCTTTGCCACTTGCGCTGACGATCTGCGCCAACAGCGTGACGCTATTGCCGAGTGGTCACGTCAGACCTATGGCTGGATGGGCCGTTCACCTGACTATAAAGCGGCATTCGGCAGTGTGTTAGGCGCATTCCCTGAATATTATGGTCAATTCGCTGATAACGCCCGTCATTGGTATAAAAAGATTCAGGAAACGGGGGTTTATTTTAACCATGCAATCGTTAATCCCCCCATCGATCGCCATAAACCCGCCGATCAAACCCGTGATGTTTTTATCCAACTGGAAAAAGAGACAGATGCAGGTATTATCGTCAGCGGTGCAAAAGTGGTTGCGACCAACTCGGCTCTGACTCACTATAACTTTATCGGTTTTGGTTCCGCGCAAGTCATGGGAGATAACCCTGATTTCGCCCTGATGTTTGTCGCCCCAATGGATGCCGATGGGGTAAAACTGATTTCCCGCGCGTCTTATGAACTGGTAGCCGGTGCGACGGGTTCCCCGTTCGATTATCCTTTATCCAGCCGCTTTGATGAAAACGATGCGATTCTGGTGATGGATAAGGTCCTTATCCCTTGGGAAAATGTGCTGATTTACCGTGATTTTGACCGCGCACGTCACTGGGCGGTTAAGGGCGGTTTCGCCAGTCTGTTCCCATTACAGGCTTGTGTGCGTCTGGCAGTGAAACTGGATTTTATTACCGCCCTGCTGCAAAAGAGCCTGGAGTGTACCGGCGTGATAGAATTCCGCGGTGTTCAGGCGGATCTGGGTGAAGTGGTTGCCTGGCGTAACCTGTTCTGGTCGCTGAGTGATGCTATGTGGGCAGAAGCCAAGCCGTGGCAAGGCGGTGCTTATATGCCGGATACTCAGGCAATACAAACTTACCGCGTGATGGCCCCAACCGCTTATACGAAAATTAAAAATATTATTGAAAAAAACGTCACCAGTGGCCTGATTTATCTGCCATCCAGTGTCCGTGATATGCATAACCCAGAAATTAATAAATATCTGGAGCGATATGTTCGTGGTTCCAACGGTATAGATCACGTTGAACGAATCAAAGTGTTAAAACTGATGTGGGATGCCATTGGCAGTGAATTCGGTGGTCGCCATGAGTTGTACGAAATCAACTACGCCGGCAGCCAGGATGAAATTCGTCTGCAATGTCTGCGCCATGCCCACGGTTCCGGCAATATGAAGAAAATGATGGATATGGTTGATCGCTGTCTTTCTGATTATGATCAGAACGGTTGGCTCAGACCACACTTATACAATAATAACGATATTAACCAGTTAGATACGCTGCTGAAATAATCGGTAGCAGGAGGCCAATTATGTCTGTAGAAAATGAACATCGCCTGCGTTTCAGAGATGCGATGGCAAGCCTGTCAGCAGCGGTGAATATCGTCACCACCGATGGTCCTGCCGGATGCTGTGGTATTACTGCCACTGCGGTATGCTCGATCACCGATACGCCACCCACTCTGATGGTGTGTCTTAACCGCAATAGTGCTATGAACGTGGTTTTTCAGGAAAATGGCCGCCTGTGTGTCAACATCTTAAACCATGAGCAAGAATTGATGGCACGCCACTTTGCTGGTATGACCGGAGTCAGTATGGAAGAACGCTTTCGCTGGAATATCTGGCAAAAAGGTCCGCTGGGCCAACCTGTGTTGACCGGCACCCTCGCCAGCCTTGAAGGTGAAATTGAGCAGGTTCAGGAAGTCGGTTCTCATAATGTGTATCTGGTTCACATTAGGCATATTACAGTGAGCGAACAAGGCCACGGTCTGATCTATTTCAAGCGTAATTTCCGTCCGGTTATGCTGGAAACTGTTGCTGCCGCGGTTTAACAACCTACTGATTAGGTTCTAAGCTGCTCCTCCACTATTCAGGCCGAAACGGCCTGAATAGTCTTCTTTGCTTGCTTTATTCAGTTGACAATTCAACTAGATCCTCTTCCTAACCATTTTTGATATTCACTTGATGAATATGCTGTTAAATTCTATACGTAATCTTTATGTTCGTGTGATCAAACATTGAGAACCAATTTTAACCATATAATAACCTACCTCGTTCAATGCTCACCTAAATAAAGTGCATAAAAACATAATCTTAGCGATACATCATTTCATAGAGATGTTAACTAACCTGCATTTCTTGGTGTATTCCAAGATAAATAATGACTAATCAGAGGTAATCAACTATGAATAAACCCGCTTCGCTCGGTTTATTACAGCAACCCAAGCCGTTTTTCATGATCTTCTTCGTCGAGCTTTGGGAACGATTCGGCTACTACGGCGTACAGGGCATTCTTGCAGTTTATTTTGTACAAAAATTGGGATTTTCTCAGGAACAGGCGTTTACCACTTTCGGGGCATTCGCAGCGTTGGTTTATGGCCTGATCTCTATTGGCGGCTATGTCGGTGACCACTTACTCGGAACTAAACGAACCATTGTGTTAGGTGCTATCGTCCTGGCAGTGGGTTATTTTATGACTGGCCTATCCATCCTGAAACCTGATTTAATTTTCTACGCATTAGGAACGATTGCCGTTGGTAACGGCCTGTTCAAAGCAAATCCAGCCAGCCTGCTGTCTAAATGCTACCCACCGAAAGATCCTCGTCTGGACGGGGCTTTTACTTTGTTCTACATGTCAATCAACATCGGCTCGCTGTTCTCACTCGCTATCGCGCCGGTTATTGCTGAAAAATTCGGCTATGCCGTTACCTATAATATTTGTGGCATCGGTCTGATTATTGCTTTATTGGTCTATATCTGCTGTCGCAATACGGTTCGTAATATTGGCTCTGAACCAGACCATCAACGAATCAACTACAAAAAGCTGGTATTGGTTTTGGCGGGAACTGTTGCGACGGTTTTCGCCTGTGCATGGCTGATGCACAATGTGAAAATTACTAATATTGTTCTGATTAGCTTGTCTGTGATCGTAGTGTTTATCTTCTTCCGTGAAGCATTCAAGCAGGATAAAGTTAGCCGTAATAAAATGTTTGTCGCTTTCATTTTGATGCTTCAGGCCATTGTGTTCTTCATCCTGTATGCTCAGATGCCAACTTCTCTAAACTTCTTCGCAATCCATAACGTTCATCATCAGCTACTTGGTTTTAATATCAATCCGGTCAGTTTCCAGGCACTTAACCCATTCTGGATCGTGGTTGCCAGCCCAATACTAGCGGCTCTGTACACTCGCTGGGGTGCTAAAGGTAAAGACCTGACCATGCCGGCTAAGTTTACCGTCGGTATGTTCCTGTGCTCTTTAGGTTTCCTGACTGCCGCTGCTGCCGGTTTGTGGTTTGCCGATGAGCAAGGTTTGACTTCACCCTGGTTTATCGTTCTGGTTTATCTGTTCCAAAGCCTGGGTGAATTGATGATCAGTGCATTGGGTCTGGCAATGGTTGCTGCACTGGTTCCTCAGTATCTGATGGGCTTCATTCTGGGGATGTGGTACTTAACTCAAGCAACCTCATTCTTACTCGGCGGCTATGTGGCAGCCTTTACTGCGGCACCGAAAGGCATTACTGATCCACTGCAAACATTACCTGTCTATACCAGCGTATTCGGCAAAATTGGTATTGCTACCTTTATCGTTGCGATTATCATGGCAATCACGGTGCCGTTGCTGAACCGTATGATGAATGAGAAACAAAAAGTATGATTTGTTTTAAATAAAACCTCACCAACGAAGGTTACACCGCTCGTTTAAACATTTTTATTCGGGCGGGGTATTTTCTTTTTTAATACATCTCTCCATTTACAACAGAATATCTAATCACTTTATTCCTTATAATAAACTTTTATTAAATAATTTCTAATCATTTTATTTCATTATTATTACAATTTTTATTATTAGAAATACAGTTACAAATTTTATTATTGCATTATCTCTGCCATTTAAAAAAATAATAGTGCTGTAATCTTCTGAAACAATTTGGTGAGATATTATTATTTTTCAGTTAGTTATGAGTATCAACCAGCAATCGGAAGTTATATTTGTTACCTCTTTTTTAAGGATGTTTCATTTACCGCTCATTTAAAAGGAACAAGCATGAATTCACCAATGACCGAACTCCCAGAAGTGTTGAGAAGTCAGTGTGGTTTTAACTGCCTGACAGATATTTGCCACTACTCTTTTAACGAATTCCGTCAGGAAGTCAGTGATCATCTCTCTTGGTCAGAGACTCACAACTTATATCGTGATGCACAACAGGCACAAAAGGATAACCGCCTGTATGAAGCGCGTATTCTCAAACGCGCGAATCCTCAGTTACAAAATGCGATGTATCTTGCCATCACAACCCCTCACGATGAGTTGCGAAGCTATAATGATGAATTTGGTGGCCGCGCCAGCCAATATGTAACCCCTGGCTCGGTTTCCTCCATGTTTTCCCCCGCCGCTTATCTGACTGAGCTTTATCGTGAAGCGCGCAATTTACATGCGGAAAGCTCCGTTTATCATCTGAATAAACGCCGCCTGGACCTCAAATCAATGATACTCAGTCAACAAAGTATGGATACAGAACTTTCCACGCTTTCTCTATCCAATGAGCTGTTACTAGAAGGAATTAAAACTGAGTCTAAGTTTGACAGCTATACTAAAGTGATGGAAATGTTATCCGCTTTCCGTTCTTCAGGCGCTACGCCTTATCACGACGCTTATGAAAACGTGCGTAAAGTTATCCAGCTACAAGATCCCGGGCTTGAACAACTCAACGCATCACCAGCAATCGCCGGACTAATGCATCAAGCCTCTTTATTAGGGATTAATGCCTCTATCTCGCCTGAATTGTTTAATATTCTGACAGAGGAGATTACCGAAGATAAGGCACAGGATCTCTATAAGAAGAATTTTGGCGATATCGAACCGGCTTTATTAGCAATGCCGGAATATCTTAAAAGTTATTACAATTTAAGTAATGAAGAACTTAACCAATTTATCGGTAAAGCAAGCAATTTTGGTCAACAAGAATATAGTAACAATCAGCTTATTGCTCCGATAATCAACAGTGATGGCTCAGTTAAAGTTTATCGAATTACCCGACAATACACTATTAATACTGATCAAATAAATAAGGTTGGTTTATTTCCTCTTGGCGGTGAGAATTATCAGTTAAGTTATAATTTCAAAAACTTTTATAATGCTACCTATTTATCTATCAAGTTAAACAATGACAAAGAACTTGCACGAGTCAATGAAGCCTCCCAAGTAAATACTGAATATACAGCGAATATTACTCTAAGTCAGTCTGATATTAGCCAACCTTTTCAGATTTATTTAAAGCGCGTACTTGCTAATGGCAATTTCGCCCATACTGCGGCAAAATTTACTGTTGAAGAGTATAACCAATACTCTTTCCTGCTAAAACTGAATAAAGCAATTCGTTTATCCCGGGCTACGGAATTGTCACCAACAATCCTGGAAAGCATTGTCCTTAGTGTTAATCAACAACTGGACATCAACGCCGCAGTATTAGGTAAAGTCTTTCTGGTTAAATACTATATGCAACGTTATGGTATTAATGCTGAAACTGCTTTGATACTGTGCAATTCCTCCATTTCACAACGTTCATATGATAACCAATCCAGCCAATTTGATCGTCTGTTTAATACTCCGCCACTAAATGGTCAGTATTTTTCCGCCGAAGATGAAGAACTTGATTTAAATCCAGGAAGTGCTGATGATTGGCGCAAAGCGGTACTTAAACGCGCATTTAATGCTGATGATATCTCACTCTACCGCCTCCTCCAGATCACCGACCATAATGATAAAGATGGGAAGATTAAAAATAACCTGGAGAATCTTTCCGACTTATATATAGGGAAATTACTGGCAGAAATCCATCAATTAACCATTGATGAATTGGATTTATTGCTGGCCGCTATGGGAGAAAAAGTCACTAATTTATATAAAATCAATGATCACAAGCTGGCGATTTTAATCAACAAACTCTATACCATTACTGGCTGGTTACGCACACGGAAGTGGAGTGTATATCAGCTGTTCGTCATGACCACGACAAGCTATGACAAAACCCTGATACCGGAAATCCAGACTCTTCTGGATACCGTCTACCATGGTTTGCAAAGCTTTGACAAGGAGCAAACAGATCTGCTGGATGCTATGTCGCCTTATATCGCCGCTACCTTGCAATTACCTTCTGAGCACGTCGCGCATTCAGTACTCCTTTGGGCAGATAAGCTAAAACCTGGCGACGGTTCCATAACAACTGAACAATTTTGGAGCTGGTTACAGGTACAACATAAATCAGATCAATCAGAGCACCAAATCACACAGGAACACGTTGTTCAATATTGCCATGCACTGGCGCAATTGGGCCTGATTTACCATTCTACCGGCCTCAACGAAAACGCCTTCCGTCTGTTTGTAACGAAACCAGAAATCTTTAGCATCCCAACCGGGGCTGCACCGGCTCATGATTCTTTATCATTGATCATGCTGACAAGTTTCGCTGACTGGGTTAATGCATTGGGTGAAAAAGCTTCCTCCGTGCTAACTGCCTTTGAAAACAAAGTATTGACGGCAGAGCAATTAGCCAACGCGATGAGTCTTGACGCTAATTTATTATCACAAGCCAGTATTCAGGCACAAAACCATCAACAAGTTACTCAAGAAAATGCCTTTTCTTATTGGACATCTATCGACATTATCCTGCAATGGGTTGGTGTTTCGCATAAATTGAATGTCTCCCCCCAAGGTGTTTCAGCTCTGGTCGCGTTGGATTACATTCAATCGGCTCAAAAAACACCGACCTATGCCCAGTGGGAAAACGCCGCAGGGGTATTAACCGCCGGATTGAACTCACAACAGGCCAATACTTTGCACGCCTTTCTGGATGAGTTTCGCAGTGCTGCGTTAAGCACCTACTATATCCGTAAGGTTGCCAGTAAAGATGCCGTGATTAAAAGCCGTGATGACCTGTATCAGTATTTATTGATTGATAATCAGGTTTCCGCTGCCATTAAGACCACCCGGATCGCCGAAGCCATTGCCAGTATTCAACTGTACGTCAACCGGGCACTGGAAAATGTGGAAGAAAATGCCGATTCAAGTGTTATCAGTCGCCAGTTCTTTATCGATTGGGACAAATACAACAAGCGTTACAGCACCTGGGCCGGCGTCTCTCAGTTAGTTTACTATCCGGAAAATTACATCGATCCGACCATGCGTATCGGACAAACAAAGATGATGGGTGCACTGCTGCAATCCGTCAGCCAGAGTCAATTGAAGAGTGATACCGTCGAAGACGCTTTTATGTCCTACCTGACTTCGTTTGAACAGGTGGCAAATTTGGAAGTTATCAGCGCGTATCATGACAACATCAATAATGACCAAGGGCTGACCTATTTTATCGGACGCAGTGAAACTGATGCCGGTGAATATTATTGGCGCAGTGTCGATCACAGTAAATTCAGTGATGGTAAGTTCGCGGCTAACGCCTGGAGCGAATGGAGTAAAATTGATTGTCCAATTAACCCTTATAAAAATACTATCCGTCCAGTGATATATAAATCCCGTCTATACCTAATCTGGTTGGAACAGAAGGAAATCACTAAACAGACAGGAAACAGCAAAGATGGTTATCAAACAGAGACAGATTATCGTTATGAACTGAAATTGGCGCATATCCGTTATGATGGCACCTGGAATACGCCAATCACCTTTGATGTAAATGAAAAAATATCTGCTTTAAAACTAGAAAATAAAGCACCTGGACTCTATTGTGCCGGTTATCAGGGTGAAGACACTTTACTAGTCATATTTTATAATAAACAGGATACGCTGGATAGTTATAAAAAAGCCTCAATGCAAGGATTATATATCTTCTCCGATATGGCATCCAAAAATATGACCCCAGAACAGAGTAATGTTTATCGGGATAACAGTTATAAACAGTTTGATACCAACAGCATCAGAAGAGTTAATAACCGCTACGCGGAAGATTATGAGATCCCCTCATCAGTAAATAGCCGCAAGGATTATTACTGGGGAGATTATTACCTTAGCATGGTATATAACGGCAATATTCCGGTTATCAGTTATAAAGCCGCATCAAGTGATTTAAAAATCCAAATCTCACCGAAATTAAGAATCATTCATAATGGACTTGAAGGCCGACAACGTAATCAGTGCAACCTGATGAAAAAATATGGCAATTTGGGTGATAAATTTATTATCTATACAAATCTGAAAGTTAATACGCATTGGACGCAAGACGAAAGAATTATCTACCCTGTTTATCAATATAGTGGAAACGTCACCAATAATAGTAAAGGTAGGTTACTGTTTTATCGGGATAATACAATTAACCAAGTTAGTGTCTTTCTTCCTACTTGGGGGAAAAGCCTATATTCAGAGACTAACAATAGTAGCGATGGCTATATTATCGATACATCTAATGACAAATCTTTATTTAAGAAATATCTCTATATGGAGAATCGATATAATAATAACTGTATTGCTACTGATGTCGATGGGCCAATAGATATCAACACGGCAATTTCCCCGGCAAAAGTTCAGGTAACCGTGAAAGCGGGTAGCAAGGAGAAAACTTTTACAGCAGATAAAGATGTCTCCACTCAACCGTCACCCAGTTTCGAAGAGATGTATTATCAATTTAATGCCCTCGAAATAGATGGTTCAGGACTGAATTTTATTAATAATTCAGCCAGTATTGATATCACCTTTACCGCATTTGCAGAAGATGGCCGCAAATTGGGCTGGGAAAGTTTCAGTATCCCGGTCACCCGTAAGGTGAGTACCGATAATGCCCTGACTCTTCACCATAACGAAAATGGCGCGCAATATATGCAATGGGGAGTCTATCGTACTCGCCTGAATACCCTGTTTGCCCGTCAATTAGTTAACCGTGCTACCACTGGAATCGATACTATTTTGAGTATGGAAACTCAAAATATTCAGGAGCCACAATTAGGAGAAGGGTTCTTTGCTAATTTCGCGCTTCCTAAATACGATCAAGACACACACGGCAATGAACGCTGGTTTAAAATTCATATAGGTAATGTTGATGGTAGCAATTCAATACAGCTATATTACCAAGGAACATTGACTGATACCGAAACCAATATCACTCTTTTTATTCCCTATGCTAAAGGATCTTATACCAACGAAGGCGTCAGATTGGGAGTTGAATATAAGAAAGTATTTTATCAAGGCTCCTGGGAACCCGCTTTCTTCTACTTCAATGAAACTCAGCAGAGGTTTGTACTGATCAATGATGCTGATCATGACTCAGCGATGACGCAAGCAGGAGAGAAAAAAGACGTCAAAAAATATAAAGGCTTTTTTGATGTTTTTATTCTGGCTGATCATATGGAACCTATGGATTTCAGCGGTTCTAACAGTCTCTACTTCTGGGAACTGTTCTACTATACCCCGATGCTGGTTGCTCAACGTTTGCTGCATGAACAAAACTTTGATGAAGCTAACCGCTGGCTGAAATATGTCTGGAGCCCATCAGGTTATATTATTCACGGTCAAATTCAGAATTATCGCTGGAATGTACGTCCGCTGCTGGAAGATTCCGGTTGGAACAACGATCCTCTCGATTCTGTCGATCCTGACGCGGTGGCACAGCATGATCCAATGCACTACAAAGTCTCAACCTTTATGCGTACTCTTGATCTGCTAATGGCTCGTGGGGATTATGCCTATCGCCAGCTGGAACGGGATACGCTCAACGAAGCCAAAATGTGGTATATGCAGGTACTACACTTGTTAGGTGATAAACCCTATCTGCCACTCAACCCAACGTGGGGCGATCCACGTTTGGATAAAGCCGCTGACATTACCACGCAAAAAGCCTACTCCCGCTCAATGGTGACCCTGCGACAAGGCACACCGACACCATTATCATTGCGCACAGCTAACAGTCTGACTGATCTTTTCCTGCCACAGGTCAATGAAGTGATGATGAACTACTGGCAAACACTGGCGCAACGACTGTACAACCTGCGTCATAATCTCTCCATTGACGGTCAACCATTGAATCTGCCTATCTATGCGACACCGGCAGATCCGAAAGCGTTACTCAGTGCGGCAGTTGCCAATTCTCAGGGTAGCGGCAACCTTCCACAAATATCTACATCACTATGGCGTTTCCCTCACATGTTGGAAAACGCCCGCAGCATGGTCAGTCAGCTCACTCAGTTTGGCTCCACGCTACAAAATATTATCGAACGCCAAGATGCTGAGGCATTAAACGCCCTGCTGCAAAATCAAGCCGCAGAGCTGATATTGACCAACCTGAGTATTCAGGACAAAACCATCGAAGAGCTGGACGCCGAAAAAGTTGTACTGGACAAGACCCGCGCCGGGGCACAGTCACGTTTTGACAACTACAGCAAGTTGTACGATGAAAACATCAATGCCGGTGAAGATCGTGCTATGTCGCTACGTGCCAGCGCAGCCGGGCTCACCACGGCGGTTCAGGCGTCACGTCTGGCAGGGGCAGCAGCTGATTTGGTGCCAAACATCTTCGGCTTCGCTGGTGGTGGCAGCCGCTGGGGGGCAATTGCTGAGGCTACAGGCTATGTGATGGAGTTCTCCGCTAATGTCATGAACACCGAAGCGGATAAAATCACCCAATCTGAAACTTATCGCCGCCGCCGTCAGGAGTGGGAAATTCAGCGTAATAATGCCGAAGCAGAGATAAAACAAATTGATGCTCAGCTTAAATCGCTGGCAGTGCGCCGTGAAGCTGCTGTATTGCAGAAAACCAGTCTGAGAACCCAACAAGAGCAGACTCAGGCGCAATTGGCCTTCCTGCAACGTAAATTTAGCAATCAGGCGCTGTATAACTGGCTGCGCGGTCGATTGGCTGCCATTTACTTCCAGTTCTACGATCTGGCGGTCGCCCGTTGTTTAATGGCTGAACTGGCCTATCGTTGGGAAACTAATGATACCGCTGCACGCTTCATTAAGCCTGGAGCCTGGCAGGGAACTTATGCCGGCTTGCTCGCCGGTGAAACTTTGATGCTGAGCCTGGCACAAATGGAAGATACCCACCTGAAACAGGAGCAACGCGCACTGGAAGTGGAACGTACCGTTTCTCTGGCTGAAGTTTATGCTGGATTATCCAGCGATAAATTCAATCTTTCGGAGAAAATCTCAGAATTAGTGGGTAAAGGCTCAGGCAGTGCCGGTAACAGCAGTAATAAACTTGCATTTGGTACCGGTACGGATACTAAAACCTCACTGCAAACGTCCATTTCATTGGCTGACCTGAACATTCGCAACGATTATCCAGCCTCTATTGGTAAAACCCGTCGAATCAAACAGATTAGTGTCTCCCTGCCGGCGCTGCTTGGACCATATCAGGATGTACAAGCGGTTCTGTCTTATGGTGGAGACACCACCGGATTAGCCAAAGGCTGTAAGGCACTGGCGGTTTCTCATGGAGTGAATGATAGTGGTCAGTTCCAGCTTGATTTCAATGATGGTAAGTTCTTACCGTTTGAAGGGATTGCTGTTGATGATAAGGGCACACTGACATTAAGTTTCCCAAATGCCACCAGCAAGCAAAAAGCCATGTTGCAGACGCTAAACGATATCATTCTGCATATTCGTTACACTATTCTTGAATAATCACTCAACATCACACTAAAACAGGCCCCAAAAACGGGGCCTGCAAACAATCAAAATAATGCCTTTTCTGATTGTTCTCTTTGCTCTCAATAAGAATTTAAGCGGGATAATTCCGCAGTTTTGTTAAATTACCTTCGAAACTAGTCATGTGGAATCCCTCACCGGCATTTTTGTAACAAGCAAGGCATTCCATCAGTCAGATATGGAGCATCTAAAATTTAGTAGCTTTGAACATAACGAAAGGTGGGTAATATCGTAGACCTTCAGTATCCTTTGGAACATCAGCGTCACTATGTTCAAAAAGTTCAACAGTTTTGAACCCGGCCTCGTTCAAGATTTTGTAATATGTATCTTTATGCCAATGCGTATCTGAAATCTTAAAAACACTTCCATTTGGCAGATCTAAATACACTGGCTTGATTTCTCCATCACTGTATTTTTTATTTAGATCACCGCTCATAAAAGAACTGAACTTAATCCCAACGGAATCCGGATTGGTATCCAATACGTAAAAAATGCCACCAGGTTTTAATGTCCTGTGAATTTCCTTAGCGATTTTCAAAAGATTAGACTTTTCACTGTTAGTAATGAACACGTAACAGCATATAGCTGCGTCGAAAGTATTATCATTGAAGTTAAGGACATCAGTTGTGATTTGATGATAAGAACTATTGCCACGATTGATGTTGCTGGAAGCTTTGTCTACCATGGTTTGTGAGATATCTACTCCCGTTACCGTCTTTATGCCTCCAGCAATTAGCCGACGTGACGCTTTCCCACCACCACAACCGTAATCAAGAACTGATATGTTTGGCCCCAAGCTTTCCTTAAGGTTCTCAATCAACGGTGTGTACCCAAGTCTATCTTCCAAATAATCATCATATTGATCGAATAAGTTTGCAGCCTCTTCATTCATCCAGTCAGTATTCATTTGTTATCTCATATTCATTTATGTGTAGTAATAACTCAAAAAGGAGTAGATTTGCCTATTTCAGCCCGTTCAATAAAAAAGATCTGTGATTCAGAGCGACGAATTTTCTTCTCGTACTCCAGAACCTGGGATACCACTGAAAAATCCGATTCAGGTATTACAGGCGGTAAACATATTGGCTCAAATGTTTCAAATGGACGATCCCGTATGGATTGGACTTTCTCTTAAATTGAGAGGGTATTTTCGTGGCACATCATAATATCCTTAAAGTTCCAATTTCGGAAAATAAGCACTCTTTCGAATTTAGTTTTTAAGAGTTTTTAAGAAAAAACATAACCTAGTTAAATAAACAGGTTTAACAGAACCTAAAATAATAGCTTGGCTTTTGTCAACACCTACATCATATTTAGCAATGTTGTTTTTTCTTTAAATTGAACACATTTCTCCAGAACCCCATTGTGAAAAAATTCAATATCAAAATGACACAAATACAACCATATGTATATAGCTATTATCTATATATTGAGTTCAGTCACAATATTCATTTTTTTACAGGAGGTTTCTTGTATATATACCTAATTAATTTGAATCCTGCATCTTCAAATTAATTAGGTATATTACCATTCTAAAAATAGTTTTAAAAAAATAATCACTATATTCATTGAAAATCATTACTTACCACAGAATGATATATGGTCGAGATAATAACTATGTTCTCTTCGCTCATCACAAAATATTAATCATTTTACTTTTCATAAAACACCATTCAAAACAATGGCAATTATTTCATAAGTTTATCATTAATAAATGTAATTATTATTAATGTTATTATAAATTTTGTTATTGCATTACCACAGTCATTTAGAGAAACAATAGATAATAACGCTATGAAATAGTTAATGTCCAAAGATACCGTTTTATCTACCCGTTATTTCAACCTATTTCAGCCCGTTATCAGACGTCATATTTGCTGCCTTATTTTAATGAATATCAATAACTTCTTTATTGTATCCATGATACGCAGGGCGGCATAAGTGTTTTATTTTTAACATCTAAAAGGAATAAACATGAACACTCTCACTTCCGAACGCTCTGAAATGATATCGCAGGCACAAAAAGCTAACCGACTGCATGAAGCGAGTATTCTCAAACGCGCCAATCCTCAATTACAAAATGCGGTACATTTTGCCATTACAGCGCCTCATGCTGATCAGCAAGGCTATAACAGTAAATTTGGTGGCCGTGCCAGCCAGTATGTAGCCCCCGGTGCAGTTGCTTCCATGTTCTCTCCCGCTGCTTATCTGACTGAGCTTTATCGCCAGGCACGTGATTTACATGCAGATAGTTCCGATTATCATCTGGATAAACGCCGCCCGGATTTACAATCCTTGGCTCTCAGCCAAAAAAATATGGATTCAGAGATTTCCACGCTTTCTCTGTCCAATAAGGTGTTGCTGGAGGGTATTAAGAATAAACTGCTGGAGCATATTAAAACTCTGTCCAAGGACAAGCTGCTGAAAGATATTGCACCTCTGTTCAAGGACAAGCTGCCGGAGAATATTGAAACTCTGTTCAATCTGGACAGCCACACTAAAGTAATGGAAGCGTTACCCAATTTCCGCGTTTCTGGCATGATGCCATATCACGATGCTTATGAAAGAGTACGTAAGATTATTCAATTACAGGCTCCGGTGTTTGAACAAGTCAGTACATCATCGGAAACAACTATCGCCAATCTGATGTATCAAGCTTCCCTATTGGGAATTAATGCTTCTGTCTCGCCTGAATTATTTAATACTCTAACGGAAGAGATCACCGAAGCTAATGCAAATGAGAAGTTTAAGAAAAACTTTGGGGATATAAAGCTAGCAGAACTTCTCACTCTGGATGCCTTGAAATACTATTACAATTTAACCAATGAAGAATTAGAACAATTTTTAAAATATGTATTAATAGAAAGTAATTCTACTTATACAAATAATCAGCTTATTAATATAAGCATTGATACGTCAGGTAAAATACAATTGAGTCGTATAACACGAACACCTGGCTCAAATTATAACAACCTCAATTACATGAATTTATACCCTATTCAAAATAAGCATTTTTATGTTGATATTAGCTATAAGAAAAAAGCTGGGCAAGTTAGTATTAGACTCAACTATCCTCAGTCTAAATATCTTACAGGTATATATAACAACACGACCCTAGAAAACATGAATTATTCTTCCCCAAGGTTTCAATTAGCCAAAGAAGACATTCAAAAAGAATTTATTCTTTTAAGTTATCGTTATAAAGAAAATAGCCATTCAGATATATCTGACTCATCTTATGCCAAGTTCCAAATTCAGAATTATTCACCTGCAATTTTTCTGTTAAAACTTAATAAAACCATTCTCTTGTCCCATGCAACAAAACTTCTTCCAGCAGTACTGGAAAAAATTGTCTTCGGTATCAATCAGGAACTAGATATCAACGCAGAAGTATTAAAGAAAGTCTTTCGCGTTAAATATTATATGCAACGTTACGGTATTGATGCCGAGACTGCACTAATACTGTGCAAAGCACCAATTTCAAAAAATACCCATGACGACCACTCCAGCCAGTTTGATCGTTTGTTTAATACTCCAAAACTAAATGGTCAGGTTTTTTCCGACAAGAGTGAGGAGATGATTGATTTAAATCCAAGTGGTACCAGCGACTGGAAAAACACTGTGCTTAAACGTGCTTTTAATGTCGATGATACCTCATTCTATCGCCTGTTAAAGATTGCCAACCGTGACAATTCTGATGGGAGGATAATCAACAATATAGAGAATCTTTCTCATCTTTATCTGGCGAAATTACTGGCGGACATCCATCAGTTAACTATCGATGAATTGAGTTTACTGCTGAAAACCATAGGTGAAGAAAAAACTAATTTATCTACAATCAGTCATACTGCTCTGGAGACTCTGATTGATAAACTCTATGCCGTCATCAGTTGGCTGCGTACACAAAAGTGGAGTGTGTATCAGTTGTTTATGATGACTACCACTAAATATGACATAACCCTGACTCCGGAAATCCAGAACCTGCTAGATACTGTCTACAATGGCTTGCAGGGCTTTAACAGTGAAAATGAGGCAAATCTGCTGTTGAAAATGTCTCCTTATATCGCCGCCGCTCTGCAATTGCCGTCTGAAAATGTTGCTCACTATGTACTCACCTGGGCAGATCAGCTAAAACCTAGCGCAGGAAAAGTAACAGCAGGAAAATTCTTAGGATGGTTGCAGGCTCTACGCGATCCAAAACAACCAAAATCCGCTGTAACACAAGAGCAGGCTGTTCAATACTGCCAATGCCTGGCACAACTGACGTTGATTTACCGTTCCACCGACCTTAGCGAAAGCACTTTACGTCTGTTTGTCACAAAACCGCAGCTCTTTGGCATTAAAGCGGGAACAGCACCAACGCATACCACCTTGATAACGCTGACACGTTTTGCTGACTGGGTTAATTCTCTGGGTGAAAATGCCTCTTCTGTACTAACCGAATTTGAAAAGGAAACATTAACAGCAGAGCAACTGGCTAAGGCAATGAATCTTGATGAAAATCTGCTATTGCAAGCCAGTACCCAAGCACAGAAGGATTTCTCCCTCTGGACATCTCTCGATACCATCCTGCAATGGGTTAATATTGCGCGTCAATTGAATATTTCCCCATCAGGCGTTTCAGCGCTGATGAAATTACAGGCTGAAAAATCCACTTATGATCAGTGGGAAAATGTAGCTACGATATTAACCGCCGGATTGAACACCCAACAGGCCAACACCTTGCACGCTTTTGTGGATGAGTCTCGCAGCGCCGCATTGAGTGAGTACTATATCGGTAAAGTCTCCAGTCAAAACCCAGCGATTAAAAATCGTGATGACCTGTACCAGTACTTATTGATCGATAACCAAGTTTCTGCTGCCATCAAAACCACGCCGATTGCTGAAGCTATCGCCAGCATCCAGCTATATATAAACCGGGCATTGAAAAATATGGAGGGAAATGCAGTTTCACAGGTTGTCAACCGACCATTCTTTACTGATTGGGATAAATACAACAAACGCTACAGCACCTGGGCCAGCATTGCTAAGCTCGTTTATTACCCAGAAAATTACATTGATCCGACCATGCGCATCGGACAGACAAAAATGATGGATGCGCTGCTGCAATCCATCAGCCAGAGTCAACTGAATACCGATACGGTAGAAAACGCCTTTATGTCTTATCTGACAGTGTTCGAACAGGTAGCTAATCTGGAAGTCGTCAGCGCCTATCATGACAGTACCAATAGTGATCGAGGACTAACCTATTTTATCGGACACAGTAAAACAGAAGTTAACCAATATTACTGGCGTAGCGTGGATCACAATAAATTCAACGACGGTAAATTCCCTGCTAACGCCTGGAGTGAGTGGTACAAAATTGACTGTCCAATAAATCCCTATCAGAGCACTATTCGCCCGGTAATCTTCCAATCCCGCCTGTATTTAATTTGGCTGGAGCAGAAAAAGATTTCTAAGCAAACAGAAAGTAATCACCAAACCATTGAGGACTACCATTATGAACTGAAACTGGCACATATCCGTTATGACGGTACCTGGAGCACACCAATAACCGTTGGTGAAAAAGTATCTGTTATTTTGAAAACACTAAAATTATCAGAACAATCAGCAGAGCAACAACTGGGACTCTATTGTTCAAATAGCCAAGATGAAGATAAATTGCTGGTAATATTTTATCTCAAACAAGATGAACTAAATGCGTATGAGAGAAAAGTAATAGAGGTAGAAGCAGCAGAAACAAAGGTAAAAGCAGAAGAAGAAAGGGAAGAATCAGATGTAATTTCAGTAGAAGAACATCAAGCAAAACGTAAAGAAGAAGAAGAAGCAAAAACAAAATCAGAAGCATTAATGCAAGGGCTGTATATTTCCTCTGATATGTCATTTAAAAATGTGGAGCCTGGACGACTCAAAAATAACATTTATAAAAGCACTTATAGCCAATTTGATACCAATAAAATTATAAGAGTAAATAATCTATATGAAGAAAAATATAAACTGCCCTCATCGATAGACTACAATAGTTCCTATTCTTGGGAATCAAGCTATTTTAGTCTAGTGTATGGTGGAAACATTCAAGCTATCAGTCACAAAGTCACATCATCTGGTTTAAAAATCCAGATATCACCAAAGCTAAAGATTATTCATAATTGGAATGATAATCAACTGAGTAATCAATATGTGGATGAACTTGATGATATAGATAAAACCCGACTGCGTAATCAATACAAACTGATAAAGAAATATGGTAAACTAGGTGATAAGTTCATTATTTATAAAAAATTAGGTTCCAACCCAGATCACTCGTCAAGTCAGCTGATGTTTTACCCTGTCTATCAGTATAGTGGAAATACCAGCAACCTTGAGCAAGGAAGATTGCTGTTTTATCGAGATACAGATTACTCATCTAAAGTAGAAGCATGGATACCAACTATCTTTCGCACATTTACCAAAGACAATGCTGTCATTGGTGATGATTACATTACAGATTCCCTGAATCGGCCAGATAATTTTAAGGGATACATCTATATGACTGACAACAAGGGAATTGCTACTGATGTATCAGAATCAATAGATATCAACACAGCAATTTCTCCTGAAAAAGTTAAGGTAACAGTGACTACGGGTAATAAAACACAAACTTTTACAGCAGATAAATATGTTTCAACTCAACCATCACCCAGTTTAGAAGAAATGTATTATCAGTTTAACACCCTCGAAATAGATATTCCTGAACAGGCATTCAACGATAATATAGCGGATATTAATGTTACTTTTACCGTATTCGCTGCGGTATTTGAAGACGGAGTTGAAACTAAACTAGGTGAGGAACATTTCAGTATCCCGATTACCCGCAAGATTAAAGACGATACTGTTCTGACCCTTCACCATGAGACAAACGGGGCACAATATATGCAGTGGGGAGCCTATCGTACTCGCCTTAATACACTGTTTGCCAATCAATTAGTTAGCCGCGCTACGGCTGGAATCAATACTATTTTGAATATGGAGACCCAGAATATTCAAGAACCTATGATGGGAATTGGAGCTTATGTGGAGTTAGTTATGGACAAATATAATCCAGAAATCCACGGAATTAATAAATCCTTTACATTGATAAGTTCTGATATTTTTAGACATGGCGATCAGTTCACTATTTACCAAGGGACATTAAGCGACAGTACCCAAACGATAGTAAGATTATTCTTACCTCGTTTTGATAATGCTTATGGAAACAAAAACCGCCTTTATATCCGCGCTGTTTATCAAAAACAGAAAACAAACGATATTTTTTTCATTAAAGAGAATAATAATGAATACGCTACATTTGATACCACTCATAATCAAGGCACTTTCCCAGGTCTTGCATCAACCAGAGTAGTACCAACTTTCACAGAACCCATGGATTTCAGTGGCTCCAACAGCCTCTATTTCTGGGAACTGTTCTACTATGTCCCAATGTTGATTGCCCAGCGTTTACTGCACGAACAAAACTTCGATGAAGCTAACCGTTGGCTGAAATATGTCTGGAACCCGTCCGGTTATATTGAGAACGGTCAGATTCAGCATTACAACTGGAACGTTCGCCCATTGCTGGAAGATACCCGTTGGAACGATGATCCATTAAATTCGGTCGATCCTGATGCTGTAGCACAATATGATCCAATGCATTACAAAGTCGCTACTTTTATGCGCACTCTTGATCTATTGCTGGACCGTGGAGATTACGCCTATCGTCAGTTAGAACGAGATACGCTCAATGAAGCCAAAATGTGGTATATGCAGGCACTGCATCTGCTAGGCGATAAACCCCATCTACCGCTCAACTCAACATGGAATAATGAAAAAAGCCTGAGTGATGCCGCTAATCCTGAGAGGCAAAAGGCACATTCTCATGCAATAGCAGCCTTACGACAGGGTGAGTCTACACAGGTGAGTAGCCAGACAGATCTTTTCCTGCCCCAGGTCAATGAAGTCATGCTGAGCTATTGGCAGAAACTGGAACAACGGCTGTACAACCTGCGCCATAACCTCTCCATTGACGGTCAGCTTCTACATCTGCCTATTTACGCTACACCGGCAGATCCGAAAGCATTGCTCAGCGCCGCTGTCGCCAACTCCCAGGGCGGGGCAGCTCTCTCACAACCATTTATGTCACTGTGGCGTTTCCCACACATGCTGGAAAACGCACGCGGTATGGTGAGTCAGCTCACTCAATTTGGCTCCACGTTACAAAATATTATCGAACGTCAGGATGCTGAAGCCTTAAATGTCCTGCTACAAAATCAGGCAAAAGAGCTGATATTGACCAATATAAGCATACAGAACAAAACCATCGAAGAGCTGGATGCTGAAAAAACCGTGCTGGAAAAATCCAAAACCGGGGCACAATCACGCTTTAACAGCTACGGCAAGCTATACGATGAAAATATTAATGCGGGTGAACATCAAGCACTGGATATGAAAGTAGCTTCCCACAGCATTACAAGCGGATTGAAAAGTCTGCATATGGCTGCCGCCGCACTGGATATGGTACCGAATATCTACGGCCTGGCTGTCGGGGGATCACACTATGGCGCTATCGCCAATGCGATTGCTATTGGTGGTGGCATTGCCGCAGACGGTTTATTGATTGAGGCCGATAAAGTCTTGCAATCTGAAATATGGCGCCGCCGCCGTCAAGAATGGGAAATCCAGCGTAATAATGCACAAACCGAGCTGAACCAAATCGACGCTCAACTTGGTTCACTGGCAGTGCGCCGTGAAGCCGCAGTATTGCAGAAAACCAGCCTGAAAACCCAGCAGGAACAAACCCATGCACACCTGACCTTCCTGCAACGTAAGTTCAATAATCAAGCCCTGTTCAACTGGTTACGTGGCCGACTAGCCGCCATTTACTTCCAGTTCTACGATTTGGCGGTATCGCGTTGTCTGATGGCCGAAATGGCCTATCGTTGGGAGACGAATGAAACCACGACAAGCTTCATTAAGCCTGGTTCCTGGCAGGGAACCCATGCTGGCCTGCTCGCAGGTGAAACCTTGATGCTGAATCTGGCACAAATGGAAGATGCCCATTTGAGGTGGGATAAACGCGCTCTGGAAGTGGAACGTACTGTTTCATTAGCAGACGTTTATACGGAGCCTGGTCAGGATAGAATTGATTTAGCAACCGAAATCACAGATTTACTCGAAAAAAGGAAAGATAACTTGGGCAATGACAATAATGGCATCCGTCTCAATGACAATAAATTGATAGCCACAGTCAATCTTGCCAATTTGAACATTCGGGAAGATTACCCGGCATCTGTTGGCAAAACCCGACGCATCAAGCAGATCAGTGTCACCTTGCCAGCCCTATTAGGGCCATACCAGGATGTACAAGCCATTCTGTCCTACGGAAGAAGTGAAACCAGATTGGCCGAAAGCTGCAAATCACTGGCAGTTTCCCATGGAATGAGTGACAGCGGACAGTTCCAGCTCGATTTCAACAATGGTAAATTCCTGCCGTTTGAAGGGATTGCCGTTGATGATAAGGGAACATTGATATTGAGCTTCCCAAACGCAACTGACAAACAGCAAGCCATGTTACAGACTTTAAGTGATATTATTCTTCATATTCGCTATACCATTCGCTAATTAACTATCTCAACCAGAGACTAAAACAGGCCTCTAAACGGGGCCTGAATCTTTCCTAATAGGTCCCTTTGTTCACCACAAAATATTAATCATCTTATTTTTCATAATACACCATACGCAACAAATGCAATTATTTCATTTTGTTATTGTCACTAAAATATATTACTTTGGATGCAATTATAAATTTTGTTATTGCATTACCACTGCCATTCAAAGAAATAATAGATAATAACGTTATGAAATAGTTAATTTCCGAATGATACCGTTTTATCTACCCGTTATTTTCAACTTATTTCAGCCCGTTATCAGACGCCATATTTGCTACCTTATTTTAATGAATATCAATAACTTCTTTATTGATACGCAGGGCAGCATAAGTGTTTTATTTTTAACAGCTAAAAGGAATAAACATGAGCACACTCACGCCCGAACTCCTGGAAATCACACCGCAGGAACAAAAAGCTAACCGACTGCATGAAGCGAGTATTCTCAAACGCGCCAATCCTCAATTACAAAATGCGGTACATCTTGCCATTACAGAGCCTCATGCCGATCAGCAAGGTTATAACAGTAAATTTGGTGGCCGTGCCAGCCAATATGTAGCCCCCGGCGCAATTGCTTCCATGTTCTCTCCCGCCGCTTACCTGACTGAGCTTTATCGTCAGGCACGTGATTTACATGCGGAAAGTTCCATTTATCATCTGGATAAACGCCGCCCTGATTTAAAATCACTGACACTCAACCAGCAAAATATGGATGATGAAGTTTCTACACTTTCTCTATCTAATAAAGTATTGCTAGAAGGAATTAAGACGCTGACCGGGTTGGAAGGCCATACTAACGTGATGAAAACGCTATCAACCTTCCGCCCTTCTGGCATGATGCCGTATCACGATGCTTATGAAAATGTGCGTAAAATTATCCAATTGCAAGCTCCAGTATTTGAACAATTCAGTGAATCACCGGAAATCACCAAACTAATGTATCAAACCTCCCTATTGGGAATTAATGCTTCTGTCTCGCCTAAGTTGTTTAATATTTTGGTGGAGAAGATTACCGATGACGCAGATGAAATTAAGAGACTCTATAGGGAGAATTTTGGTGATATTGAACCTTCTCTGATGGCAACGCCGGAAAAGCTGAAAAGTTATTATAATCTGACGGATGAAGAACTTAATCAGTTTATTGACCAGCAAAAAATTAGACGAATACATGAGGAAATGAATTCCGAATACCCCAGCCAACAACCAGCTCAATATTATCTGCTGATGCTCAATAAGATTATTCGTCTGTCCCAGACAACAGGGCTGACACCAACAATCCTTAAAAGTATTATCGCTAGTAGCACCTATCAGGAGGTATCTAAATATCCAGAGGTAACCCTTGAAGCTGTAATCACCGTATATAATGAACTTAGTGATGGACCGGATATTGACGCAAAGATATTAAAGAAAATCTTTCGCGTTAAATACTATATGCAACGTTACGGTATTGATGCTGAAACCGCACTGATACTGTGCAATGTCCCCATTTCAGGAAACATCTATAGCGGTTCCCCCAGTCAATTGTTTAATCGCTTGTTTAATACCCCACCATTGGATGGTCAGAATTTTTCCGCGTCAGATGAGGAAGAGATTAATTTAAATCTGGATAGCGCCAATGACCGGCGTAAAGCGGTGCTTAAACGAGCTTTTAATGTTGATGATGACTCATTAAAGCGACTGCTCAAGATTACCAATCGCAGAAACACTAATAAGATAATCCATAGCGTAGCGAATCTTTCTTATCTCTATCTGGCTAAGTTGTTGGCAGACATCCATCAATTGACGGTTGATGAGCTGGATTTACTATTGGTTGCCATAGATGAAGGAACAACCCATTTATCTGGGATCAATGATGAAAATCTGGCTGCTCTGATTGACAAACTCTATGCCGTTACCAGTTGGCTACGTACACGGAAGTGGAGTATGTCTCAGTTGCTTGTAATAACTACTACCAACTATGACAAAACCCTTCTTCCTGAAATCCAGAACTTACTGGATACCATCTACAATGGTTTGCAGAGCTTCCATAAAGACGAAAATAAATCAGATCTGTTATTGAAAACCCTGTCTCCTTATATCGCCGCTGCTCTGCAATTGCCATCTGAAAATGCCGCTTACTACGTACTTATTTGGGCAGATCAGCTAAAACCTGGCGACGGTATAATGACGGCAAAAAAATTCTGGGGATGGTTGCGGGCTAAACACGACTCAAAACAACCAAAATCTTCTGTAACACCAGAACAGATTGCCCAATATTGCCAATGCCTAGCACAACTGGCACTAATTTACCGTTCCACCAGCCTTAGCGAAAACACTTTACGTCTGTTTGTCACAAAACCACAGCGCTTTGGCCTTACCGAAGTAACAGCATCAACACACAATGCATTATCACTGATAAGGCTGACACGTTTTACTGACTGGGTTAACTCTCTGGGTGAAAACGCCTCTACTGTCCTGACCGAATTTGAAAAGGAAACGTTAAAGGCAAAACAATTGGCTAACGCAATGAATCTTGATGAAAATCTGCTATTGCAAGCCGGTACCCAAGTGCCGAATGATTTCTCCCACTGGACATCTATCGACACTATCCTGCAATGGGTTAATATCGCGCGTCAATTAAACGTTTCTCCGCAGAACGTTTCAGAACTGGTGGAATTATTAACCGCAACCCTCCCTCTTTCCTATGACAAGTGGGAAAATATAGCTACAGTATTAACCGCCGGATTAGACACCCAAAAAGCGAATACCTTGCACGCTTTTCTGGATGAGTCTCGCAGCGCCGCATTGAGTGAGTACTATATCGGTAAAGTTGCCAGTCAAAACCCAGCGATTAAAAACCGTGATGACCTGTACCAGTACTTATTGATCGATAACCAAGTTTCTGCTGCCATCAAAACCACGCCGATTGCTGAAGCTATCGCCAGCATTCAACTGTATGTTAACCGGGCATTGAAAAAGATGGAGGGTGATACAGTCACAAATGCCATCTGCCACCCATTCTTTACCAACTGGGATAAATACAACAAACACTACAGCACTTGGGCTGGCGTCTCTAAGCTCGTTTACTACCCAGAAAATTACATCGATCCGACCATGCGCATCGGACAGACAAAAATGATGGATGCGCTGCTGCAATCCATCAGCCAAAGTCAACTGAATACCGATACCGTAGAAGACGCCTTTATGTCTTATCTGACATCGTTCGAACAGGTAGCTAATCTGGAAGTTGTCAGCGCTTATCATGACAATGCCAATAGTGATCAAGGACTAACCTATTTTATCGGGCACAGTAAAACAGAAGTTAACCAATATTACTGGCGTAGCGTGGATCACAATAAATTCAACGACGGTAAATTCCCTGCTAACGCCTGGAGTGAGTGGTACAAAATTGATTGCCCGATGAATCCCTATAAAAGCATTATCCGTCCGGTAATCTTCCAATCCCGCCTGCATTTAATTTGGCTGGAGCAGAAGAAGGTTGTTAAGCAGGCAGAAAATAATAATCAAACCGTCGAAGAATACTATCATTATGAACTAAAACTGGCTCATATCCGTTATGATGGTACTTGGAACACACCAATCAGCTTTGATGTGAATGACAAAATACCTTATGTTTTGAAAATGTCTAAGTCGGAGTTATTAGAGATATCGAAACTATTAGAGCAATTGAAAAAATACCAGGAACAATTAGAGAAAAAACTGAAAGAAGAGCAAGAGAATCAGGAATGGCTGGAGTTACAGGGGATGACGCCACTGAATCCACTACTGACTCCACCGGAGCCACAGGAACCACTAGAAAAATCGGAATTGGAGGAATTACGAAGACAATGGCAGGAGGAATTAGTACTATGGAGTCAGGAATTGGAACAACTACCAACTCAGATAGATATATACAATCACCTGAAGGAACTGAATCAACAAGAGATACAAAAACAACAAAATTTACTGGAACAGCAACTAGGGTTCTATTGTACAAATCATCAAGACAATAAATTGCTAGTAATGTTTTATCAAAAACAGGATACCTGGGATAAATATACAACAGAAGCACCAATAAAAGGGCTACATATTTTCTCAAATATGTTATTTGAAGCTATAAATCCTGAAGATTATATAACTCACATTTGTAAACAATTTGATATTAATACTGAAGCCAATTACATCATAAAGGTTAATAATCAATATGAAATCTCTTCATTAGCAGAAACGGATGACGATAATATCCTGACTATTAACCATGATGCAAATGGGGCACAATATATGCAATGGGAAATCCATCGCATTCGCCTTAATACGCTGTTTGCCCATAAATTAGTCAGTCGCGCCACCGTTGGAATTGATACTATTCTGAATATAGAGACCCAGAA
This sequence comes from Photorhabdus thracensis, assembly GCF_001010285.1. Classification (GTDB taxonomy): domain Bacteria; phylum Pseudomonadota; class Gammaproteobacteria; order Enterobacterales; family Enterobacteriaceae; genus Photorhabdus; species Photorhabdus temperata. The sequence continues at coordinate 3,195,311 of NZ_CP011104.1, forward strand.
TATTCAAGAGCCTACTTTATGGAATAATAGTTTTACTGCAAAATTACCAATATATAGATCAGATCTTCACGGTGACAGCAGAAATATCACAATAATGTTAGGGAATGATATAGAAATACCTGACGAAAAAAATATCATTTATCAAGGTGAATTAAATGATGACATTCAATTAATTGATCTCTCTGAAACTTATATATCCGTAATAAATGGTAGTAATAGTACTAAGCCAAGAAATGAGCAGAAGGGTGGCTATTATTGGATTTATTTATTTGTAAAATATTCTGACCAACCAATAAACATTGGAGGGTTTTGGTTTATTAATGAAACTGATTTTAAATGTTATTATCCGATATATGATATGGAAAATATTTATCCTATTTTTACAGAAAATAAATTGGAAACCGAACCCATGGATTTCAGCGGTGCCAATAGTCTCTATTTCTGGGAACTGTTCTACTATGTCCCAATGTTGATTGCCCAGCGTTTACTGCACGAACAAAACTTCGATGAAGCTAACCGTTGGCTGAAATATGTCTGGAACCCGTCCGGTTATATTGAGAACGGTCAGATTCAGCATTACAACTGGAACGTTCGCCCATTGCTGGAAGATACCCGTTGGAACGATGATCCATTAAATTCGGTCGATCCTGATGCTGTAGCACAATATGATCCAATGCATTACAAAGTCGCTACTTTTATGCGCACTCTTGATCTATTGCTGGACCGTGGAGATTACGCCTATCGTCAGTTAGAACGAGACACGCTCAATGAAGCCAAAATGTGGTATATGCAGGCACTACACCTGCTAGGCGATAAACCTCATCTACCGCTCAACTCAACATGGAATGATGAAAAAAGCCTGAGTGATGCCGCTAATCCTGAGAGGCAAAAGGCACATTCCCATGCAATAGCAGCCTTACGACAGGGTGAATCTACACAGGTGAGTAACCAGACAGATCTTTTCCTGCCCCAGGTCAATGAAGTCATGCTGAGCTATTGGCAGAAACTGGAACAACGGCTGTACAACCTGCGCCATAACCTCTCCATTGACGGTCAGCTTCTACATCTGCCTATTTACGCTACACCGGCGGACCCGAAAGCATTGCTCAGCGCCGCTGTCGCCAACTCCCAGGGCGGGGCAGCTCTCTCACAACCATTTATGTCACTGTGGCGTTTCCCACACATGCTGGAAAACGCACGCGGTATGGTGAGTCAGCTCACTCAATTCGGCTCTACATTACAAAATATTATCGAACGTCAGGATGCTGAAGCCTTAAATGTCCTGCTACAAAATCAGGCAAAAGAGCTGATATTGACCAATATAAGCATACAGAACAAAACCATCGAAGAGCTGGATGCTGAAAAAACCGTGCTGGAAAAAACACGCCAGGGAGCACAATCACGCTTTAACAGCTACAGCAAGCTATACGATGAAAATATTAATGCGGGTGAACATCAAGCACTGGATATGAAAGTGGCTTCTCACAGTATTACAAGCGGATTGAAAAGTCTGCATATGGCTGCTGCTGCACTGGATATGGTACCGAATATCTACGGCCTGGCTGTTGGGGGATCACACTATGGTGCTATCGCCAATGCGATTGCTATTGGTGGTGGCATTGCCGCAGACGGTTTATTGATTGAGGCCGATAAAGTCTCGCAATCTGAAATATGGCGCCGCCGCCGTCAAGAATGGGAAATCCAGCGTAATAATGCACAAACCGAGCTGAACCAAATCGACGCTCAACTTGGTTCACTGGCAGTGCGCCGTGAAGCCGCAGTATTGCAGAAAACCAGCCTGAAAACCCAGCAGGAACAGACTCAGGCACAATTGACCTTCCTGCAACGTAAGTTCAGTAATCAAGCCCTGTTCAACTGGTTACGTGGCCGACTAGCCGCCATTTACTTCCAGTTCTACGATTTGGCGGTATCGCGTTGTCTGATGGCCGAAATGGCCTATCGTTGGGAGACGAATGAAACCACGACAAGCTTCATTAAGCCTGGTGCCTGGCAGGGAACCCATGCTGGCCTGCTCGCAGGTGAAACCTTGATGCTGAATCTGGCACAAATGGAAGATGCCCATTTGAGGTGGGATAAACGCGCTCTGGAAGTGGAACGTACTGTTTCATTAGCAGACGTTTATACGGAGCCTGGTCAGGATAGAATTGATTTAGCAACCGAAATCACAGATTTACTCGAAAAAAGGAAAGATAACTTGGGCAATGACAATAATGGCATCCGTCTCAATGACAATAAATTGATAGCCACAGTCAATCTTGCCAATTTGAACATTCGGGAAGATTACCCGGCATCTGTTGGCAAAACCCGACGCATCAAGCAGATCAGTGTCACCTTGCCAGCCCTATTAGGACCATACCAGGATGTACAAGCCATTCTGTCCTACGGAAGAAGTGAAACCAGATTGGCCGAAAGCTGCAAATCACTGGCAGTTTCCCATGGAATGAGTGACAGCGGACAGTTCCAACTGGATTTCAATAATGGCAAATTCCTGCCATTTGAAGGAATTACCGTTGATGATAGGGGAACATTGATATTGAGCTTCCCAAACGCGACTGACAAACAGCAAGCCATGTTACAGACTTTGAGTGATATTATTCTTCATATTCGCTATACCATTCGCTAATTAACTATCTCAACCAGATACTAAAACAGGCCTCTAAACGGGGCCTGAATCTTTCCTAATTAGTTCCTTCACTCACCACAAAATAAATAACTTTTCAAAATAATAGATCACTTGGAGGGAACTCAGTCCGATTTTTGCGATCTGATCAATTGCGAAAAATCCCAAACCCCAACACGGACTGAGTGATGCCTATCATAGCACCTATACCTCAAGATGAATGCCAGAAAATGAGAAAACTTATCCATAAAACCCGTGATAAGAACTATTCCCGTCGATTAACGGCGTTATTGATGCTCAATGAAGGATTGACAGTGACTTATGTCGCCAAGACCCTTCATGCCGCACGCTCTTCCGTCAATCGTTGGGTTCAGTGGTTTACATTATATGGGCTGGAAGGACTCGAAAGTTTACCCGTTGGCCGACCTGTTGTCTGGGATCTCTCCCCACTCTATAACCTCTTACTTTTCTTATTACAGCAATCCCCCCAAAAGTTAGGCTATCTCCGCTCTCGCTGGAGCCTTGAACTCATGACTCATACCCTCAATGAATTACTCAACCTCTCTCTGACGCAAAATGTCCTTTATCGTTACTTTGCTCAGGTGGGGATTGTCTGGCGTAGAGCGGCACCCACAGTGAAACAACCTGATCCCGAATACGATGAGAAAATGGCAAAGATCGCGGAAGCCAAAGCGAACATTTCAGAAAAACATCCCGTTTTTTATGAAGATGAGGTGGATATTGATTTAAACCCGAAAATCGGCGCGGACTGGTGCTTCAAAGGACAACAAAAACGGGTTATCACCCCGGGAAAAAACGAAAAACATTACCTTGCGGGCTGCCTTAATGCCCAAACAGAGCAAATCACCTATGTTAAAGGAATAAAAAAGAATTCTGATTTATTTATCAAAATGTTAGATGAACTGAATCATCAATATCCCCATGCGGAAACCCTCACATTAATCTTAGATAACTACTGTATTCATAAAAGTCAGAAGGTAAAGGACTGGCTGGCACGACATCCAAAATTTACCCTGTTGTTTTTACCGGTCTATTCACCGTGGCTAAATAAAATAGAACGGTTATGGCAATCGCTCCATGAGACAATAACGCGAAATCATTGTTGTCAATTTATGTGGCAGTTACTGAATTATGTTGATGCCTTTTTGGCATCGTTTTCATCACAGCAAAAGCCAGGAAGACAAAAAATGGGTGTAGCACAATTATGAAATCTTATTTATAGCAGAGGATGAATAAGATGGCAAAGCAGAAACTTATTCAGCTTATTCACATTGCACATAGTAATCTAAAACTAGTACTACAGCCGTACTTACTTTTTTCAACAGAAAAGACACTCATAGAAAAGCTTAATTCATGCGGTTTCTCAGAGTGGTGACCATCAAGGAAAATGCAACTTTCTGGTATCTACGGCTGTAGTACTAGTACTACAGCCGTACTTATCCTGAGGGTGGGCTCCCCCCTCTGCGACGGTAGTGACACTGCTGAGCACGGTACTGGTGCCTCCGCCTCCAGAGAGACCAATGCAGAATGTGTTCAACGACATCTTGGGTTTTCCACATCAGTCGTGATAGTAGCCTGCGCAACTCCGGGACGCTCAACGCAATCAGCCCCGGCACCGTTTTTTTTCTCCTGCACCCGCAAGGCTACCAGCACCGCGTGGGCTAACAAGGACAGCGTGATGTGGCGATACCAGCCCTGCCAGCGCCGCACTTCGTATTGCGCCAGACCGCACTCCCCCTTGGTGGCTTCGAAACCCGTCTCTATCTCCCAACGCCGGCCCGCCACCTGCGCCAGCGTCTTGAGCTTCGCCTTCTTTCGTGGGGCATACACCACGTAGTAGGCTAATTCCTGTTTCTCATCACGACTGCGACGCACGAGCAGGTAGTGACCGAAACGCCGTTCTTCCCGCGTTAATTGCAGGCGCCACAGCGGGGTAAACGCCCAGTCGTATCGACGTTCGCCTTTGGCGCCGGTTCCCGCAGACCGGCACTTCCAGGCTCGGGGCGTCAGCGATTTGGCGATGGCCTGCGCACTCATGAACACCGGTCCCTTCCACCACAGCGGCTCATTCCGGGCGACGCCCAGTACAAAGGGCTGTTGGCGCGACTCCAGCCAGACCCGCAGGCGGCGGTCACCGCCATAGACACTGTCGCCCGCGACCCAGCCACAGGGGACGCCGGCATCCAGTGCCCGCTCAAGCATCCGGCGGGCCAGCTGGGGTTTCGTGGCAAACTTCACTTCCGTGGGGATACCCGCCGCCTCACGCCGTGGCGGGTCATCAACCCACTGACGGGGCAGATATAACTCCCGGTCAATGAAGGCACTGCCCCCACCGCCGGCATAGCACAGGAAGACGCCAATCTGGCTGTTCTCCACCCGTCCGGCGGTGCCGCTGTACTGGCGCTGTACGCCGGCGGAGTACTGCCCTTTCTTGATGAATCCGGTCTCATCGACAATCAGCACGCTGTTGTCATCCCTCAGGTGGCCGACAACGTAGTCACACAAGATATCGCGGGCCGCGTCGGCATCCCACAAGGCACGTTCAAGCAGATGCTGTACCCCGTCAGGCGTGGCTTCGCCCATCCACTCAGCCAGTTGCCAGCCGTTCTTGCGTTCGACGTTGCTGAGGAGTCCCTTAAGGTAGGCCAGACTGCGCTGTCGGGGTTCGGAGCGTTTGAACAGGGGAGCTAAACGGGCGTGTAATGTATCCAGCTCCTGTGTCCACAGGGTCAACGGTGTTTGCATCGAATCTTTCGCTATGTTGGCATGAGAACTTGGCGCATTATGACACAATATCTATCTACGGCTGTAGTACTAGATGAGGATACGTATCGTCAGATGCTACTGTCAGAAACCATAAGAGCCTCTACGCGGGAGATGGATATCCCGCAATTAACTTGCGTTTTGGAAGTTATGAAAAAGCGCGGTTTTAAGATTAAATCCCCTAATAAATCCAAAACATCACGTCCATTAGATTGCCATCCCCAATCAAAGAAGATACGTGCATTGTGGGTGGAAATGGCATCTATAGGTATTGTTCATAATAATTCTGAACAAGCCTTAGCTCACTGGGTTAAGCGTGAAACGGATATTGATGGTTTACAGTGGTTGGATTCAGACCAAGCCAGCAGCATTATTGAAAAACTTAATAAGTGGCAGAACCGCGTCACGAGGAAAAAGTATGAATGATATGAATAACTTTCGTAGCAAAGGTCCTGAGTTGCTGGTTGAACTGGCACAGCATACAGCCTGCACGGTCAGTGAAATAATCCATGTTGAGCCTGCGTTAGCCGAGCAAATTGGTGAAGCTGTTGCGAACCATATGATGCAGGTTTGGGGCGGTCAGAATGTCTATTTTCCTATGGGCATGGTTTGGAAAGTCAGCCTCCGTGATCGTGAGATTTTCAACGAATTTAACGGTAAAAATCATCATGATCTGGCTCGTAAGTTTGGTGTTTCTATTCAATGGATTTACAGCGTAGTGAAACGTATTCGAAAGGAGGAACTGGATCGCCTGCAAGGTAAGTTATTCGATAACGAGTCTGAATAGGCAGGTCAAACTAATTGAGCTTAGTAAAATCAGATGGCAGACTAAGCATGATTCTCGTTCGGTCTGCCTTTCAAATACTGAAAAGGATTTACAATTGAATCTCCATAACTTCCCACTTAGTCCAAGTTTTTCCCATAATTATCTTTCGGTTTCTTTTCAAATATCTTACTTATGATCACTAAATCGATGCTTTTCATTGATTCATGCAGCCTTTCATTCCTCAATCCAGTAATACGGGGGTGATCAAAATAACCAACGTGCTGCGCTGATTCTCTCCGGACTGTCCTCCCCCAAGCAGGAAATTACCTGGTGTAAAGGTTCCCGTCTTAGTCACCCGAGTATCAGCCTGTTCAAATCCGGTGAGTACCAGCGCCTGCCCGGCACGCAGATTCACTTTCTGACTCAGTGAACGTAACCGGGTATACGGCATCTCGATATAAGAATTACCTTCTTTAGATGTGAATGAACGGATAGTCGGCGGATCAGACAGGTTAAAAGCCACTTGTAACTGAACATCCCCATTACGCTGTATCAACGGCAACAAAGTCATATTAAACCCGGTAGTAATCATCCCGGGCGTCAGAGCTGTGGTGGCTCCCACATCCGTAGCCGTCGTTGTACTGCTTTGAGCCACATACACCGTCTGATCAGCCATCTGTATCGGAATGGGGGTCAAATTAGTGGTCGCACTTCCTTGAGAGGTCACCACACTGACATTACCTTGCTCGCTCAACGCCTTTATCAGCAGGCTGGAACCGGAGAGTTTTGCCGCTTTCCCTGTGGCACTTTCCAAAATACTGACACCCGCAGACGTTGCCCCACTGCCCATACCGCTAAAACTGCCAGACAGCGTAGCCCCCAAATTATGCAATGAGTTATAAACTAATCCCCAGTCCAACCCCATTTGCTCTTTACGAGTAGTGCTGACACTCAGCACTTGAACATTCAACAAAACCTGACGGTTGAGAACAGTATTTTGTTCTTCCACATAACGGGATACCGAATCCAGTACCGCTGGCGTGTCTGTTACCATCAGCGTTCCACTGGAGCTTGACAACCAGAACCGACCCCGTTCGGGCGTCAACATATTCTCAACTGTCTTACGGATGTCTTCGTATAAATCACTGTTCAGATCAACCGTGGTTTTCTGTGAAGAGCTGGCCTCCCCAGAGACAGAATTGTTGACATTACCACTGCCCCCTGATGTCCCCATACTACTGGTTGAACCTGAGGCAACACTGGCATTACTACTGGTACGGGTGTTGAGAACATTCAACTGAAATGTCCGGGTTTCGAACCGATAAAACACGACGGCCCTATTATCCATCCTCCATGCAATCCCTAACCGGCTGGCAATATTGTCTAAAAGCCCCGTTAGCTCCCCTTGCCAATTGAGACCCGTGAGGACTTCTGGCTCTCGACGCTCATCCGCATTAATTGAGTGTATATCTCGATCATCCAGCCAATCCAGTGGCATACGCCCCTTATCATCAGCTGTCGGTAATGCCCTATTCGTCTGGCGCGTCAACCCACCCGCCGTGGTTGACACTCGTGATAAAACATCGGGCGCTACCGTGACCCGAATACCACAAAGTTGGGTAATGCGTTGTCCCAGTTCCGGTAATGTCAGCCCGACTTTACTGTTAATCGTTATCTGGCAGGACGGTAACCTTACCGACGCGACAGGCTGAACTACCGGTTTCAGATTCACCCAGGGTTTATCTACCCAGGTTACCACCGGGTGTTTCAGGCTATGCTGTTGGTGCAAATGTTGTTGTGCTACCCGACTTTGCACACTGGCTTCACGCGCCATATTATCCACTGCCGGCAAGGTACAACCGGACATCAGCGCCATGCCTGTTACCGCCGCCAGTGGAGCAAGGCAAGTACAAAGCCTGAGTGAACACCATTTATTTTTCATCACATCCGGTCCGTTTTTTCAGTTGAAATACACCACATCACCATCGCTAATCCCGTCAGGAAGAGTGAATCCTATTGCCTGGCCAGATAAGCCATACAACCGTCCCTGCCGGACTTCACCCATCAACATGGACCCCTTAGTGCGTTCGCGCAGAGCGGTGACAAGACCGGGTATTTCCGGCATCCACACCCAGAGCCGGCCTTGACTGATAACATGCCGGATATGGGCATCAGGCTGAAAAGGCAGAATGAGCTTACGGAGATCCACCGTGCCATTTTTAGATGCATAGCCGCCACGCCAGTGATTAATGGCACTGGCTAACAGCAACATTTGATCTGCCAGTATTCGAGCCCTTGCGTTGTCACGATCGATATGCAGTTGTTCTGCCTGTCGCAGCTGTATACCCCCTGCAATCAGCAGAAAAACCAACGCAAACGCACTGATGACGTACCCCATCACGGCTTACCGGGTTACCGGTTTATCACTGACTGAAATCAGGCACTGAAGGCGACTGACTTCGGCAAACAACGGCTTCTCGGCCTGTCGGTAAAGATCAAACACTTGTACCAACAAGGACTCAAAGTTGCCTTTGAACGTCAGCGGTGCATCAATGCGGTAATCCGTCGGTGACGACCACACCACTACCCAATGTCCTCCTACCGGGCAATCCGTTGTATTAGCCCACCGCTCCAACGTTCCACGCAAAGTGGTTTCTGTTTCCGCACGCCAGATGTTGCCTATCGGTACCGTTGCCACTGGTGTACTGCCGCTCAGCAGGGATTTAACGGGCTGAATAGGTGATACTAAGGAAATGGTTGTGGGTTTCCCTCCTGTCACAGGAGATTGAAGGGTATCTGTTTTCGGTCTTTCAGCTATCAGGGACTTCACCGGTAACGGAGTGGCTAATATGTTATTGGACAATGTAGATGCCGGTAACGCCGGTGAAGAAGCTATCTGCAACGGTACCCGCATTTTGGGTGGTGTTATCCGACCAACCGTTGTCTCAGAAAATTGACGATATTCATCACGTAAAACAAAACACACTTCACGATTCACCTCATCTACCCGGATACGCCATGCAGACCCGGCAACAATCTGTAACGCTTCACTGAGCCGTATCGGCCCAATTTTGCGTTGAACAGCAGGTAATGGCCTGCCTATCAATTTAACGAAATGGGTTGCGGTGGTATCGCACAGCGAATAACCGGTTCCAAATAGCAGATAGCGCAATCCATCACCAATGCGTTGTACCAACGGTACTGGCATGGTGATATTGATGATCTGATTGAGTGGTTCACGCTGCGCAGCCTGGCTGCCTACACTCACCAAAGTATAGCGATCATAGCGCGTAACTTCTGGTGTCAGAGGATAGATATCGGATACGGCGGGACGTGCCTGATGAGAATGGTGAAAACTTACACCGGGTGCGGTAGTCTCCTGAGCTTGTCCGGTACACCCAGCCAGTACCATGACGGACAACCAACTGAGTGAGAAAAAAACAGGGTTTTTCATGAGCATTCCCGTGCAGGTGATCTTAAATGCGATTTACTGTGCGAGGATCCGGGACTGAACTCAACGCAGAACTCTTTTTGCAAAATCAAAAAAAACGCACCAATCGAAGTCAGTGCATCAGATGAGTCAATTTGTCAGAGTTAAAAATTTTTGACACTTTTGTCAGATTCACATAGGGGGTTATCCTCGGTGAATACAGATAAGCGATGTGATCATAAGAGCTTGTCGTAGAGGACCACACTTTCATATTTTGTGGACTTAATGAAGAGTTGGGGGTGCAGAAGCGTCGCAGATGGGGCACGCTATTGGTGTGGGAGGAAAATAAAGTTTCATCCCAATGTATAGATATGATAGCTACAGTTGACACATTGAAGCATGCTAACTATAGTTATCACATGATAGAACTCATCAAAACAGACTTTTTTGACCGCTGGCTTCGTAATCTTCGTGATGCACGGGCCAAAGCGAGGATCGAAACACGAATCAGGCGCTTGAGCCTCGGAAATCCAGGTGATGTGAAACCTGTAGGTGAAGGTATTTCAGAAATGAGAATAGACTATGGCCCAGGATACAGAGTCTACTTCATAGCTAAAGGCCCCATTGTCATTGTGCTGCTGTGTGGTGGAGACAAAGGCAGCCAATCCCACGATATTAAATTGGCAAAAACCATTGCCACGCAATGGAAGGAGTAACCGATGAAAAGCCAAAAAGTAAAGTTCAGCCGCTACGATACTGCAGACTATCTCCAAACAGAAGAAGATATTGCGGCATATCTGGAGGCCGTAATGGAAGATGGTGATCCTTCCCTTATTGCGGCTGCTTTGGGTGACATAGCACGAGCCCGTAACATCAGCCAACTAGCAAGAGATGTTGGAATGAGCCGAGAAGGGCTTTACAAGGCCCTTTCTGGCGAGGGAAACCCTACATTTACGACAATCACAAAAGTTGCTAACGCCTTAGGACTACGTTTTACTATGCAACCCATTAGTACACCGACAACGCACACTCAATAGGATGAAACTTTATTTTCCTCCAACAATTGAACTAATTCGTGATGGAAGTGGATGGGTTAGAAAGGCAGGACATAAAGCCTGTCTCTTCTACACAAATTCCCTGTTGCAAAATAGGGAATTTTTTTGAACTTATCGCAATAACGACGATCAATCCCTTTAAGCTATTAATTAGCTGCTATGTTACCAGAATAATATTAAGATGATGCCTTATAATAATCCCCCTTAAACACTCTATCTTTTAAGACAGGCAATAATGAATCGACATTGCCATTATCTATATAATGCTTGCAATAAGGTTTTGCCTGAATAACAGTCCTAAGTTCGTCTGGCGAGATCAGCGTGCTGGAGTATAAAATTTTTATCCCCATATACGATTCAACCTCCGCGCCTATATGGGTTGCTGTCAGGGCACGAGCATACTTTGACTGCTATTCATCCAAAGAAAACTCTTGCCCGATAATCATCGCACCAACCCGCTTTTTTAAGCTTGTTCCTTTGGCTCGGTGCCCCGCAATCGCATTGTTTGACCAGATTCAGGACGATACGACGGAATAAGGCCAGATTCTCAACTGCACCCTCCAGAACAATTCGTGAATCATCTTCTTTAAAGACCACATCAAGAATATAGTGCTGGGTATTTTCAATCCGCCAATGCTGGCGAATATAATATCCCAGTGATTTATGCTTGGGCGAAAGGGAACTCACATAATAAGACGTGTCCACCGTTCCTTTGCCATTTTGTGTCCGGTGACGTTCTACGGCGATAATGCTACGAATGGTCGGCCATTTCTCGATTAATTCTGCCGTAAATTGGGGCTTTAACTGAAACACATAACGCTCTTCACGCCGGCCATGGGCTTCTTGCTTAACTTCCGTGATAATTTTTTCTTTACCGGCATCAAACACCGCCTGAAATTGCGATTGGACGGCTTCCCACAGATGGGGTTGATTTTTTTTCACCTGAACCACGACATGGGCTTTCTTTTCGCTGATTTTTTCCAGCGTTTGGCGCTGACAATGCAAAGCATCCAGCGTGACGATGCTGCCTTTCAGGTCAAGGATATCCAACATCTGCCGCACGATACTGATTTCCCCGTTTTTCGTGGCAGTGGCTTTCTGGCTCAGGACTAATCCTTGTTCCGTATCATATGCCGTGACCAGTTGGACGGCGTTTTGCTTTTCATTACGGTAGGCGCGTCGCAGAACTTTTCCATCGAAGGCAATGACCGGTTTCCCTGCCTGTTCACGTTGTTCATTGATCCAGTTGAGCAAAGCCTCCAACAGCGAATCAAGTTCAATAGCGCGCACAATTCTGGCAACCGTGTGTCGGCATGGTATTCCACTGAGAAAGGGGCGATATTTTTTCAGCCACGTAATTTTGGCCCGACCATAAGTTTCAATATCTTGCCAACCTTCAGCGCCAGCGAGAATGGCGCTGATGACAAGAAAAATAACATCAATCAGCTCGTATTGACGATTGATGTCAGAACGAGTTTCTTTCACAACGGTTAAATGTTCAATCAGGGTCTGGTTCGGATTCATGGGCCAGTATTAAAAAGAAAAATAAGGAGAATGAGATCATATAATTACGGTTCATTCAAGGGGGGGGGGTAAAAAAGTATGCTCGCGCCCTGCCCCAGTCACAGAGTTATCTATGCTCCTGGGGATGCGTTCACTTGCCGCCGCGCTGCAAATTGAAATCTATTGGGTATAACTTATTGTATGGTTTGTTAATAGAGGTAATATGTGATGAATGATAACCGACTTATTAAAATGCAGAAAATGGCTGAATGTTTTCATAAATCTGGTGCATTATCGAACATAACCATGCGAGAAATTAACTCACTGGTAAAGGACCAGCTACAAGGCAATGAATCATTTTATTACTGAATTTGGTGACCGCTTGCACGGTCACCTGTAGCGGGAAAGGGTATGTTTAATATCCTTTCCCTGGATGAAGTTATTACGCAACAGAGTTTCTGCGTGTCATTCTTCTGTAATTTTCTACTCTTCCTGTCATGACATTTTCCATGCCGGATAATATTCCAGAACAGTTATGACACGCTGGGAAGTCTTGATTTTTGTCACCGACAAGCCGTTGTGTGAATATATAGGTACTATTCAAATGACTTGATATATTCTCTCCTTTTTTATTAGCTTGAGTTACCATATAATTTAAGGCTTGTACTTCAGCATGAAGGCCGGCAATTCCAGCCATTTTGGGTAAAATGTTATTGTTTTCCTTAATATGTGCTTTGATCCTCTGTTCAACCAGTGGATGTAATGCAGTCCCTGATTCTTGATACGCTTTTTTTATACCCGATATAAATTGTTCTTCATTAGCAACACGATAGCTGCCAAGATCCATATTTGGCCTCCAACGTTTTGAGGTTTTAAGGGTACTGGGATGATACTGTTCGAAACCAGGCTTCGCTTTTTCGCTAGTAAGTTGCACACCAGGGAAGGTATTTTTTGCACCTAAGCTACCACTCAGATTCAAAAATTTATCTTTATAGCTAGTATCATGCATAATACCTGCATGGGCAGCATATCCTTTTAATTTTGCATTTGTGAACATCATTTTTCTGGATGTTTTTTCTCTGTCTTTCTGTTTAATACCTTTTAGTTTTCCCTCATTTCTTTCTGCTTCTTGTAATATCTCACCGGTACTTTTGGTGAAATATTGGTATTTCTTCGCCACTTTTGGATTCTGCTTATATAAAAGTGGCGGAATATCAGGTTTGTTTTGGGGAATAGCAAGATCAAGCCAGTCCAAACTTGACAGTCCCATATTATCAGCAAGCGTCACCGGGTTATTCATCACCATACAATAGAGGTTTAATCCATCTATCGTTCCCGCCGGATCTGCGCTTAGCCATCTGCCTGCCCACGGCTGATAATACCGGTAGCCGTAATAATACAGCCCTGTTGCATCACGTTCTTTGCCGGAATACCGGATGGTTTTGTAACTGGCTTCTGTCTGGCTTCTTGCTGCCCATAGCGCTGTTCCACCAAACGGATAGTATTCTTCCTGACTGATGATTTGTCCGTCGCTATCCAGCTCAAGTTGGCTGGAACCAATAAGATTATCGTAACTGTAACGCAACTGGTTGTTGTTGATACCTTTTGGTGGTGTTGTCTCCCAATGTAATGTTCGTACTTGTGCGCGACCAGCTTCACCTACGATGATAACCTGCAAGTTTTCCGTTGTGGTGGTGCTATTTTGGGTTGTGCGTAGTTCCAATCCTGGCAGGTAAACTACCCGCTGTTGTTGGGTGGAATTCTGCGTTTGCTGTTCACTCACTTTTAACATCCGTATCCCGTCACTGCCGTAGCGATACCATTCCTGATCACTGACATTTTTACGGTTCATTGGCGTCACCTGTTGCAGTTCACCCCGTGCATTCCAATTCAGGTTTTGCCCCGGTAATAAGGTTTTCTGATGGCCGCTTGCTTCAAAGAAAGCATCCACTAGTGCCGGATCTGTCGTCAATGTACTCAACACCGCCCGGTTGCTACGGTTCGAGACAGTGATGTCCGTGGTGTAGCTGTTTTGGGTTACGGGTGAGCTATGCCGGATTTGGGTCAGGTTGCCGCCAGGGTCATAGGTATAAGTACGTGTGTAGTTGGTGTAAGTGTTGTTATCAGAAGGTAGAGCAGGGGAGGGGAGTTGGTCACTTTGCTGACTTATATTAGCCATTTCACGTCCGGTAGTGCTGATAAGCTGATACAGGGAATCGTAGGTATAGCTATTCTCTGGTACCACTTTTTGATTACGCCAGAAGCGGGTGGCTTCGGTATCGTTACGGATGTTGATCACGTTGCCAACCGGATCATATTCATAGCGTAAGTCCTGCAATACTTTGGTGTCTGATAGACGGCTGGTCTTGATACCGATAAGCCGCTGGGTTTCCGGTTCATAAGCGTATTCTGTGATGATACCGTTACCATGTTCTTCGCGTAATTTTTGTCCGGCAGCGGAATAGGTCAGGGATCTGATGATCACCTGTTCATTCTGGCCTTTCACTGTCAGCCAACTGCCTTTTAATTGGCCGGCCACATCGTAAGCCAGACGCTGGATGTTCCCTTCCGCATCGGTTTGGGTCAACAAGGCGCCGGTAGCATCGGTTTTATGTTGGGTGGTATAGACATCACTGCTTAATTTCTGTACCCAGAGAGTCTTATCATCACCGGGCCAGTCAGCGTCCTGACCATCAATCAGTAATTGACGGGATTGCGATAAAACGTTACCGGTTAGGGAAAGGCTGTTCAGTTGGGTTCGCCCCGCCGTATCGTAGTGGTGAACACACTGACCGGCAAGATTCTGGTCTTTTTCTTCCTGCGTGTTTCCAGCCCAGATAAGGTGTTCGGTGATACGGGATTCCCCTTCCTTTGGCTCTTGTTCGGTCATGAATAACAAACGACCGGGCAGGGAGTTGTCTTCATATTGCCGGGTCTGCTTAACACCCGTTGCAGTTACAGTCAGGACAGGACGGCTTTCAATATCATGGAGAGTGACGGTGCAGCCAGCATCAACACTTTCTGTACGCAGGATATTGCCGGTCAGATCATACTGCCAGAGAAAATTGGGTTTCACCGTGTTATCTTCCTGCCAGGCGTCATACAGGCGTGGATCAATGCTTTGGCTCAGGTGTCCGTGGACATCATACTGGTGGCGGGTTATACGGGTATCGGCATTTTCTTCTGTGGTAGTACGGTGATAACTGATTTCACGAACAGTCAGCCCACGATTATCGTGGACGATGACGGTGGGTGTATGTTGGTAAAGTTTAGGGTCAACACTTTTCATGACTTACCTCTTTAGTTGTATTGAATAATTTCTGCAATCGTTGTTTTGTCTGCGTTACAGCAGATTGGCGCTTAGTTTAAGTTCTCCGCATAATGAGGATAATCACCCCATTGGGATACCTGAAAGACCTGTGGTAACAGGGTTTCAGCAGGTAAACGGGAATGACCTTACTCAGACGGTTGCTTGAGGGCTTGTTGCTGCAACTGGATAACAGTAGCAGGCATTGGTTAATTGATGCAAGTATCAGCAACTCTTTTGGCTCTCTCTATTAACCCACGAAAGTTGTTATTATCGCTAATGTTACAGGGTAGATTTTGTTGAAGGGGATCGGATTAAGATGCTGGTTTATTGTTATCCAGTCTGGCGTCAATGTTGACGCCAGACTGATTGGATGTTTCAGATTATTGTGTCAGGCAGACATTCCAACGAGAATCACCATGCTTCAGGCCATACTCGCAATTAAAAGCCGGCGTAACACCGCTCCCGCACAGGCCAGTCACCTGCCAAATGGATGGCTTGCAGCTTCTGCACGGCTTCCGTGATAGTGGGTTCCTTGCAGACCGTCAGTGTACTTTCCCGTTGATATATATCATCAATCAGGTCGGTGACCTGCGCGGTAAAAACGTCTTCACGTAATGCAGCGCAAGTTTCATTCGGTATCGGTAAAAAAATCGGGTTCATGATGTGTTTTCCTTGAATTAACGTCAGATAAAGAAAGCACCCGCCCAATATCGGGAAGGTGTCTTCGGCTCCCCGTTCAGAGGCCTGACGAGTTTCAGGATGAACGCCTCATTATCTTGACGTAGTGTGATTTCTCCTTTTTTCAATGAATACGCCTGTTGTCAGGCGAGTGTGTTGAGAGATAAACCCGATAATCGCTGCGCTGTTACGCAAGTGACGCCAAGCAGCAAGGACGTTTATCGTGATGGATTCAAAACGTGGGTAAGCCGGTATCACAAAAGAGACTGGAAAACTTTCATCGCCAGACGGCGGGTTATTTGTCCGACGATATCTGCTTCCAAAAGTGCGTAGATGTACCGCATTGCGATGCCTCCCTTTCAGGCTACGGAAGTTTTGTTTTCGCCACCCGAAGATAATTCTTGCAGGTTGTGGATCATTGATAATCACAATCAAAGATGTTAGCGATTGTGTCAGGTGAGATCAATTATTTGCTTAATATTTGTTACCCATGTAGGCTGAATAAATTATGAATACAAAATATCAACAACTCCTCATGGCTATCTTTTCAAGGCACTGAAAAATACCTTCGGATAATCTCCCGCCCAATTTCCATTGATGCTGATGCTGTTGCTGTTGCTGTTGGTGACGGTGCGTTGCAAATATGCAATGAACGACGACCGACCAAAAAGTGAAAATCATCTACCAGGATCTTTTGCAAGGAAAGTACATCCAAATGCATCTGTATATGGCTCTTTTACAATTTCAATATCTGAATTGCCTTGCCACTCTTGAAATAGTTGATCAACATCATCGCCTGTTGGCAGCATGATACCAATTTCATTAAAACGTTGGGTTTGCGGATCAGGTGTTTCACCACCAGACCAAATAGCAAAGAGAGCATCACCAGAAGAAGAGGCACGAAAAGCAACATAACGTGGGCTAGTAAAGATAGGGTCTGTTTTGAATAGAGATTTGTAGAAAGCGGTTGAACGTTCAACATTGGAAACATAAACCAGTTGCAAGTTGGCAGCCACTGGAACAGTAGTCTCACTATACATAAAAACCATTTAACATTAACAAAGTATCAACGTTAGTATTATTGATATAATTGGCAATAAAAATATTAACACAACTAAAAACTTATAAAACAACTCGTTATCAAGTAGTCTGTCACAAACTATAACTATATCATTACAATGATGCTAACCATGTTACAATACAAATGCAAGAGATTTTTCGTTATTATGTATTAATTAAAATAATGTATTAAAAATAAAAAATAGCAAGAATCAGTTAAGGGGTGCACTTGAAAAACGGAGGTAATCCTACGTTAAGGCTATTTTTTGCATACCTCCGATTTTACTGGCCAAAAGCCCTGTAGCGTCCGTTTCCAGGTTTCAGATTATGTGAATCTACCTATTTCTATTTAATTATATAAGGTAATTTTTATATTTTATTATAGTGTTTTTTATAAATGCCAGAATTAGTAAGCAATAGAATAATCACATAGGTGAAAGTGAACTAATGTTCATGCGATAAATGATGAAATAGATCTTAATTAATTTACTATTATTATTTTTTCGGCGTTAATAATATTGGGTTGTAATTCTGGGTTAAATTATGAAATAAAGTGGTAAATGGTAACAGCATTTAAAATGTAAGCAGTATATTGTGTATCTTTGCGATTTTACCATAGTAAAAACTTTTAGTTTTTTATTGAAATATAGTTATACATGGTATAACTTATTAGCAATTCTTATTTGTTTGTTATTGAGAAACTTTATTTCTTGCTAGAGGCGATAATGGTTTATAAAGAAATGTTAACGTGAATATTTAATAAAGAAGGTAAACTAATTATATAAGAGCAGATTTCTATCGTGTGTATAGAAATGTGTTTTTTATTTCCGATTTTTTAATGGATTTTTTATGTTTTTAAAAAAACTTGATTGGTATTAGTAATATCATAAATTGATTATTTTCTAGGAGATACAAATGTCAGTAATATAAATACAGATTTTTCAATCTGTGTTTCTTATACTGCCGTAAGTAATCCAGCGTATTTCTCATTACTGGATAGCAATAGACTATATGATACTTTTCTTGAAATGACTTGATTGTAAACGTAAAAATCCCATTTATTTTATTTTGATAGTTGTCTTTCTGGTAAAGATATTTTCCCTATTGGTGATATTTGCTGGAAAAGTAACGTTGTTGATTATTGTATTAACGATTAATTATGTGTAAATATCGTGTGGTGTATAAGCAATTATGATTAGATTTGATGATAAGATTATTAAATATAAGCTCGTTATTACATTGGCCTTAGTTAAATCATAGTTGTTATCTTTGTTCTTATTTTTTTACAAGGAATTAACAAGTCTAAATATTATTTTTCACAAAACGGTGACTCATTTTTATTTGGTTAAGTAGTTGTATTCAATATATGGTCATTTTTTTTCGGCGGGATATTAGTTATTTTACTTGCCGGATGATGAAACAACTTACTTATTATTTTAAGGGAGTAAATACCCTTCTTTCTTTATTTCTGGAGATGACTTTTGACTTCTCTTGCTTATGTTGACGCCCTTTGCGCGCTTGATCATCCTTACCGTGCCGATAGTGCTTGCGACCAACTGTTTGACGCGGCTATGCGCGAGCTGACGCGGTACCATTGTGAACACACTCCCGGTTATCACCAGTGGCTGAGGGCGAATGGTCTGGACGATCAAACACTGGAAAAAATGAACGATTGGTCGCGCTTGCCGCCCATTTTCGCTAATTATTTTAAACATCAGTTGCTGCTCAGTACCACCGGTCAGGATGCGCTGGAATTGACCTCATCAGGGACAACAGGTCAGAAAAGCCGTATGCGTTACGATACACGCAGTATACAGGCGGCCCAGAATATGGTTGAGCGGATTTTTGAATATTACGGCTGGAATACGCCGCAACAGCCCTGTAACTATTTATTGTTGAGCTATGAACCCGCCGGAGCGATTACTCTGGGAACCGCCTATACCGATCAGTATCTGTGTAAATATGCGCCAGTGAATCAAGCCTGTTATGCACTGCGCCACAATGGAAAAGGCAATGAGTTTGATCCGTTTGGTGTGATCCGAGCCTTGCAGGAGTTTGCTGTGCAAGGGTTGCCGGTGCGTATGCTGGGCTTTCCGGCATTCCTGTGGTTTGCACTGGAACGGATGCAGGAAATGGGCTTGCCGCCGATACAGTTACATCCTGAGTCACTGGTATTTTTAGGGGGTGGCTGGAAAACACACGCCGATAAAGCAATTCCAAGATCGTTGTTGTACCAGCGTTTGGGTGAACAACTGGGGATTCCTGACGAGCGTTGCCGGGATGGTTACGGTTCGGTTGAACATCCGGTGCCTTATGTTGAGTGTCGGCATCACCATTTTCATGTGCCAACTTATGCCCGTGCCTATATTCGTGATACGGCTAATATGGCGGTTCAACCCTATGGTAAGCCCGGTTTTCTGCATCTGACATCGCCTTATATCACCTCCAGCCCGGCACACAGTATCGTGGTGAGCGATTTGGCAGTGCTGCATTCCGCCGTTGAATGCGGTTGTGGGTTGGCTACTGATTGGTTTGAGTTATTGGGTCGTGCCGGTACCAGTAAAAGCCGCAGCTGCGCGATTGCGGCCTCTGAGTTGATAAAGGAGTCCTGAAATGTATTTAGTTAATGGCAAGATAATATCTGACTTGGAACCCGACGCGGTATTGGCCGAACTGAAAAGCAGCCTTGCGGATACGCTGGCTTATCCCCCAAGTGTACAACAAGTATTGGATTGTGCCGGGCGCTTTGCCGACAGTCTCGAGACTATCGCTTCTGAGCTTGCGCTGGATACAGCGACAATTGCAGCTTTACGCGGTTTTTGTCGCCGTGATTTGCTGGAGGCGAAGTTACGGCACGAGTTAGGCGAACAACCGTTTTCCCTGCGTCGTTTTGACTATACACAGCCCCGTTTTGAAGCCTGGCAACCTCTGGGGCTGGTAGTGCATATCACACCGGCTAATGCGCCGTTGCTGCCATTTATGGCTGTGCTGGAGAGTTTGCTGGTAGGTAATGTTAACTGGCTACGCCCCAGTAGCAGTGATCACGGCCTCAATGCACAGTTATTGGTGGAATTCCTGCGCCATGACTTGAGTGGCAAGTTGGCTCCTTATGTATCCGTATTGCCTTTACCGTCTGATCAACTGTCAACGTTGCTGGAGTGTGCTGATGCTGTGTCAGCCTGGGGGAGTAATACCGCATTGACAGCTATCCGTAGCCAATTGCGGCCTGGTTGCCGCTGGATCGACTGGGGACATCGTATCAGCTTTACCTATCTGGATCCGGAGTCTGCCGGCAATACTGATTACGACGCGTTGGCTGATGATGTTTGTCGGTTTGATCAACAAGCTTGCTCCAGCCCACAGTGTTTGTTGGTCGACAGCACTGATGAGAATGTTTTGCGGGAGGTGGCGAGTGCCGTGGCTTCTGCGTTGGCACGACGGGCACCGGTATGGCCGGCCTTACAGCCTGACATACAGGAAGCGGCTGAAATCAGCAGCCAGATGGCATTTTTGCAGTTAGATCATACTTTTGCTGGTCTGACTGGTTCATTTGAAGAAGGGGATGGATGGCGGGTAGCTTGGGTGCAACGTCAGGAGCTTGCGCCATCGCCATTGTATCGTACCCTGCAAATTCGCCCGGCGCCACGTGCGCGACTGGTGGAAATTTTGTTGCCGTGGCGCCCTTATTTGCAAAGTTGTGCTTTGATCGCCGAAACAAATGAACTGCCGATGTTGAGCCGCCAGTTGCTGGCCGCAGGTGTCAGCCGGGTATGTCAGGCCGGAGCGATGCACGATGGTTATGAAGGTGAGCCACATGATGGTGTTTATGCATTGACCCGGCTTGCACGACGTGTCTCAGTCAGCTTGAAAGCTGAACAATTGCCGGGCCATGTCACACTGGATAAATTGGCGGTCAATCCTCCAGAACTGGCCGGGGTTCCAGTGATGGATAAAGAAAAGTTTCAGCAAAATGGGGTGACGTCGAAAGCACAGGTGTTTTTCCGCAGCGGTGGCAGTAGCGGTACGCCGAAACTGGCGGGTTTCAGTCACAGAGATTATCACAGTCAGATGCAGGCTGCGGCGGATGGGCTGTTTTCCGCCGGTTTAGATCCGGCCCAGGACCGGGTAATGAATCTGCTGTATGGCAGCAACTTGTATGGGGGGTTGCTGAGTTTCTTCACTATTCTGGATAAATTATCCGTGCCGCATTACCCGATGGGAGGCCCGATAAACGATGATTTTAGCCAAATCAGGCATTTTATTGTCACTCAGAGGGTTAATACGCTGATAGGGATGCCAAGCACGATATATCAGCTGTTTGAACGTGAAGGAGCCGCATTACGTGCCTACGGTGGTGTGCGTAAAATTTTTGCTGGTGGTGAGCATATTAGTGAAGAGCGTCGTCAGTTTCTATCCAGTTTTGGTATCCAGGTGATCCGCTCAGCAATTTATGGCTCCGTTGATGCCGGTCCATTGGGCCATGCTTGCACCTGTTGCCACGATGGGGAATTCCATCTGTTATCTGATATTCAGTGGCTGGAAATATTGGCTCTGGATAGTGATCAACCGATCCAGCCCGGCGAGACTGGTCGGTTAGTGTTCACGCCTTTGGCGCGGGAAGGGCAGGTAATTCAACGCTACGATTTGGGCGATTTGGGCCACTGGCTGCCCGGTCTTTGTGCCTGCGGGTTGCCGGCACCGCGTTTTAGATTGGTAGGTCGTCATGGGACATTGATACGGGTAGGTTCTATTTTTGTGAATCCAACTGAATTGTCAGCCGGTTTGGCGTTTCCGGTGCAGTGGCTGATAGGGAATCACGCTGGTGGTGGCGAATACATCCATGTGTTAGCTGAGGGTGATGTTAACCAGGTACGCGGGCATCTTATGCAACATAAAATGCTGAATCAGGTTGTCAGTGGTGGAATGCTTCAACTGGAAATTATCCCTACGCCAGCCGGACAGTTTCGCCGTCACCCGCAAAGTGGCAAAACGCCGCTGGTGCTGGATAGCCGAACCTGAGACCCATAATATTACTTTTTGAGTAAATCATGAGATTATCATTACACGATTTGGTTGAATATGCCCGCAATCACGCTCCTTTCTTTAGGGATCTGTATTGTGATCTGCCCCGCTCTGGCTGGACGTTGACTGATCTACCATTAATCGATCCTGCTGACTATTGGCAGCAGTCGCAACCACTGGAAAACTGGCCGGTATTGACTGGTCCTATCAACGGAGGTCATGTTTTCAAAACCGGTGGCTCGACCAGTGAGGGTAGGTTGTCGGTGTTCAGTTGCAATGAATGGCGTGCTTTTGTGCGCGCATTTGGTCAAGGGTTGGCACAGCAACTACAGCCTGATGACCGCGTTGCCAATCTGTTTTTTGCCGGTGATCTGTATACCAGTCTGTTATTTATTCACGGTGCTTTGTCCTGTTCACCTGTGCCGGTGGTGGAGTTTCCGTTTACCTGTTCAGTTGATGATCGGGCGTTGGCTGACGCGATTGTCAGCCTGAGGATTAACGTTCTCGCCGGGGTGCCGGCACAATTGTTACGTTTTGCCAGTACCTTGCAGCAGATCGGCCAGACCATGCCGGGTATTGAGCGCCTGTTGTACGGTGGCGAAAGCCTGTTTCCAGAGCAGTTGACACTATTGGGTCATGTATTCCCCAATGCACGCATTGGCTCAATTGGTTGTGCCAGTGTTGATGCCGGTCTCATTGGTGCTGCTTCTCCCGATTGTGGTCACGGTGAACATCGCGTTTTTGATACGGATACAATTGTTGAAATCATTGATGAATCCAGTGGTCAGCCGATTACCGCGTCTGGACAAAACGGCATGTTGGTTGTTACCAACCTGCAACGGCGTCTGATGCCGGTTATCCGTTACCCTACTGGCGACCTGGTCTGTTGGTGTGAAGAACCTGGGCGGCCACGTCGCAAGTTCGCTTTCCAGGGGCGGGCGGGCAGTGCTCACCGGGTACGGGTTGGTACGTTATCTCTTTTTCCTGACCATATTGCTCATTTACTGCGACAGCAAGAGGGAATACTGGCTTGGCAGCTATTACTGAGCCGTCAGGATGGTATAGATAAAATAAAACTCTTGTTAGCCAGTAGCTCGTCACCGATGCCGCTTGCGACAGCAGTACATCAGGTGTTGCTGGCGGCGCAACCCGCGATGGCAAAATTATGTTGTCAGGGATTACTGCATGTGGAAGTCACTTACTGCGCCCTGGAAAATATGGTCACGCATCCACGCTCCGGTAAGCTGATGCGGGTGGTTGATAATCGTGGTTATAGTGCTGAAGAGAAGGCAGCATGAGCATAAATCCAGTAACACCATTGATTCGATTATTCCGGGAAGAGGATTCTACCGGTGTCAGTGCTTTGTTTCGGGTTGTTTACGGTGAAGATTATGTTTACCCGGAAGTCTATTTGCCAACCATGCTTGGCTGCTATAACGCGGCAAGACACTGGTATTCTGCTGTTGCGGTACAGGATGGGCAGATGTTGGGACATGCGGCGCTATGGCAGGATAAGCGCTGTTCGTTAAGCGCTGAACTGGCGCTTATCGCGGTGCACCCACAGGCGCGTGGTCAGGGGATTGCTACCGCACTGGGGAGATACTTGTGTGATCAGGCCAGGGAAATGGGGTTAAGCATACTCACTATTAAGCAGGTATCGTCACATAATCACAGCCAGCGTCTGGCTCAAAACCTGGGTTTTCACACCACAGGGTTGTTGCCGGATTATGTCACCTCACCATTTGATCAGACACATCCGGAAAGCATCGTACTGGGTTGCTTGCCTCTGCAAAGCTGGCCCTTTCCTGAGTTACATTGGCCTTCAGATTGGCAAAATTGGCTGAACTCGGTGACTCAAGTGTTTGGTCAAGAGCCTTTACAACCGGAAGAGTCGGTTGATGCCGATATCAGCATGACCAATCATGGACGCCGGTTGGAAGTATGGGTGGAAAAGCAGACAACTGAGCGGGTAAAGGAGGTGGCGGAGTTACCCGCTCATAAACTGGTATATGTGAAACTCCCTGTGGGGGAAGGCACACTCCAGGCTATGGAAATTTTGCAGCAAGCGGGATTTGCCTGTACGGGATTTGTGCCCGGTCATCATCATCGTTGGGAAGCTTTACTGGTTCGGGGGCATAGCAAAAAAGAGCTGACCTTAAGCTGCCAGTTTGCCCACAATCTGCACCAGCAAAGCATGTTTGCCTGTGCAGGAGGGTAACTCTCCTGCAATGATTAGCAAAACTCGTCAGAGCTTGAACAACTTTGCAGATTAATGACAAAGTGTTGGTCTTTTGGTCAGCACTTTGAATGGATATTTATGTAAGTAGCAAAAAACGATCTGACTATTATTCGAGAAAACCTGCTTTACCATCCTGTCAACCCGACATCGTTTCCTAAAAATTATTTGGTATATAAAACTGATGTTGCCATTGGTTTCAAATGTATTCGTGATACTTATGTTTGTTAAAAAATTAAATAAAAATTGTTGCAAATAATGATGAATTACCCGCATCAATCAACCTCATTTCTATAATTTTCGGAATATTCCTATATCTTTTTAAGTTAAATGCATTGCACTATTGATTATCTATTAACCTATAAGTGGTAAGAAGATGATAACCAATTTAGTTAGACCCACTCTTCGTACTGTAAACCAATGGGGAAATCAATTGAATGGCAAAAGGCTATTATCTGCTCGTTGGTGATAAAACGACCTGTGGTGGCGTTATCATCACCGGTGACCAGACCATCACATTTAACGGGCGGGCAACTGCGCGTGAAGGGGATCACGTCACCTGTGGTAAACATTCCGGTACTTACATGATTGCCGGAGGCGTACCCAGCATGTTTAGCATGGGGCGGCGATTAGCGGGCACATTAGATAGTGTCAGCACCTGCCCCTGTCGGGCTGAGGGATCCCCACAAATCGGTGCTAATAAACCAGCACCATATTTCGGTAGACTCTTGTTAAGTGGTTAAGAGCATCATTCAGTGATATTTGTTTTAAAATCAGTGGGGAGTGTCGTAAGACGTTCTCCGCTAACGTCAGATATGAGATGACCCGCCGTGATTTGATACTGTTGGCCTGATATCTCAGATGTAATCCCTTATTCTCCACGTGATAACCAATCAGCCACAGGACGATTGTGCTCAGGGTTGCCAGTAAGCTCAGTACCCGCATTCTACCCGCAGAGCGACTGTGGCTGGCACGAAGACCAAATCCGAAACGCTCACTTTTTTCATCGCGGAAGTTTTGCTCTATCTGCATGCGACGACTGTATAACTTGATGATCTCCCGTGGCTTTAAATCATCTATACTACTGAAAATAAGCCAGGCTTCTTTTGCTGACTGCCGATACTCGTTGTCTGTTTTAGTATACATTGGCCTGCCTTTTGAACGTTTACTTTTCCGCCCTTTAGGTAATTTCTTGTATGTATAAAAATGACCATTAATACGGTTTTTCTTTTCTTTGACCAGCGTTCCCGCCCCCATGTATTTCGGCGTTATTGTTCCGGGACAGTCAGAGATTTTCAGCCATATTTCAGGACTATCTGCTAGGTGAAATTGAACGTTATTCCTGATCCGCCCAATAAAATCCCAGCCTAATGAGGTAATATGTCGAAACCATGGACTCTTAAATCCTGCGTCTGTGACGATGATGACTCTGGCATCGGAAGAGACGGCTTTAGCGAGGGAATCAAGAAACTGATTTTGTATTAAGGTGTTATTTTGTTTTTCCGAGGATACAACCCAACTCAATAACGGAATTGCCCGACCGTCGCAAAGAAGGCTGGCACGAAGCACATGATACTCCTGCGATGGATAACCGCTCCAGTCCACAGCAATAACGCAAAGAGGCAACTGACGAGTTATCATGGCAGTAATATTATTAAAAATCGCAGGAATATCGTTGTGAAGAGCGGTGTTTCCTAACAGGCGATCAACCCTTTTTATCTTGTTTTTGACCTGAGCCTGTCCGGGCAAAAAACGTCCAATACTGGTTAGCGTAAGAGAAGCGCCATTAATCAAAGCCATAGTGGCATCGATTAATGCATTCTGGCGATATTTATGAAACGGTGCTAAGGCATCTTTGAAGAAGTTGTGACATACTTTACGTGCAGGCATAGCAGTGACCTTATTGACTTGGTGGAACAATCAGTAGATCACACAACGCTATGCTTGTCTATTTTCTGGGGATTCCTCAGCCCTGTCGGGCCCGGCTGATCAATTCCGTGATGGACAGCTATGAGAAGCAGGAGGAGGTTGCTGATCGGGCTGTTGCTCCCACTAATATGGCGGCGCAGAATGTTTCTTCGCCTGTGAAGGCGGCGGGAAGCGTTCAGTCTGGTCCACCGCCAGTGACGCAGGCTCCCCCACCGCCGATAGCGGTGTTTACGAAATCCTGCCAGCAGGGCAAAGGCTGTACCGATGCCGGAACTGAGCCTGAACCCGCGAATAACTTTGGCAGAATGGGGATATATCAGGTGCCGTCATCTCCCGCTCCGGTAGCGGCGCAAAAGCCTGAACCGCCTCCCCAGGGCAAGAAACACCTGCCAAAGCCGGATAAACCGCAGGATAAAAAATTACCGTGGTATAAGCGGTGGTTTCGTGGTGGAAAAGAGCAGGCTGAAGCGGCTGCTACGGCAATGGCGGCCACCACCCGCAGCGTGGCAGCGGATGGGGAAGCGCTGGTGATGCGTTACATTGGCGGTGGCGCTGCCAGCTCCGGGCGCTGGCTGGCGGCCCCGAATCCGTTGACGGTCGGGTTAATGGGATTGTTTTATTCACCGAAGCTGAATGAAGGTGAAGAAGATTATTTAAACCGCTATCGCCTGAGTGAGATTGCCGAACAGCTTGGCAAAGCCCCGACGCGTGTGCGTTTCCGCTGGATAAGAGATGAAAAAAGCGGCAGGATGACGGTTCAGGGGTATCACGTCGGCCCGGAAAGTGGTCTGGATAAAGTGCCGGTTCGTATGATGACACTGAATCGGACCACGGGTAACTATGAATTCTGGGAGCCGGGAGAAAATCGGCCAACGATATTATGGACGCCGAACGAACAGGAGTTTCAGGTTCCAGCCCATACCGGGAATGAAGAACGGCCGTTTATTCCGTCGCAAATCACCGTATTGCCAATCCCGGAAAAAGTGGGCAGCGATATTGAATCGTTGCCGATGCCGGAAGAGAAGGATTTCCGCGATTATATTCTGATCTTCCCGATCCCGAATATGCCGCCGGTGTATGTGTATTTGAGTAAACCGCCGGTGAAGTTGTTTGAAGTGGATTTGTATAGAAACTTTGCCGGGCGGTTGAGGAATGGAACACATGCGGATCATATGCCTTCGGCTGCGGCTGTGAAAAAACGGTTGAAGAGATTAAATTCTAAATTAACAGATGCTCAATTGAATCAGCTATCTAAAGATGTTGCCGCAATTATCATTCCGGCTGAGATTCATCAGAAGCTCAGTGCTACCTATGGAGGCCGAAATTCTCCGATTCAAATAGGACAGGATGAAAAGGACTTGAAGGCAGCTGTAAATCGTGATTTTAATGCAATAAAGCCAGCGCTGAAAAACTATGGTGCAACAGAAGAACAGCTTGAAAAAGCTCAAGAGAAGATGCATGAGATTAATCAGAAACAAAGGTTATATGAATAATGGCGATCAACATTGAAGCGTTAATTAATAGTTTAGGTAAAACGTATCAAGAAATTTTTGATGGGGGACTAATTCCCTATAAAACGAAACCAAAAGGTTTTCCTGGTGATGAAGTGATATGTTTGGATATGGTAAGGGAAGGGTTTTTTTTGTCTTTTTATAGGAAAGATAGAAAATTAAAGGAGATTACATTAACTTTAGTTAATGATAAACCTGCTTATTTATTCCCTAGTGAATTGCCATCACCATTAATCCCTAAAATGTCACGTGAATGGATTCATGAACAGTTTGGTGAGCCTGAGAAATCTCATCCTCCCGAGATGGTAATGAGGCGCCAGTTTGGTTGGACAGAATTATATACATTACTTGATTTTCGTATTCCCACAAGTATGCAGATTTCCTATGATCTCACTGAACAGGTTGAATCTCTGACTTTCTTACCCACTTCAGGGGTGCGTTGGTAATTAACAATAGATGAGTAGTTATTTTTGAACGCCAATTCATTTGCGAACAACTTTGGAAGTTAAATCTCAAATGAATTGGCTGAATCAAGAATAGAGGTTATATAAATAATGACTATCAACGTTGAAGCGTTAATTAATAGTTTGGGGAGAACCTATCAGGAGATTTTTGATAAAGGACTAATCCCTTATAAAACCAAACCAACAGGATATCCTGGAGCTTCATTCATTGCTCTGAATATAGCTAAAGAGGGTATGCATTTAGCTTTTAAAAGAGATGGTAAGATTTTATTTGCTGTAGAGCTTTTTCTGCTTGGTCAGAAGAGACCTTTATATCAATTCCCTAATGAATTACCTTCTCCCTTGAAGCCTTTAATGACTAGGGAATGGGTTCATGAGCAGTTTGGTAAGCCTGAAAAGGCTCTTCCTCCGCGAAAATTTCTCAAGAAAGATGTTGGTTGGACGGAACTGTATACGCTACTGGATTTTCGGATACCAACCAGTATGTAGGTTGATTACGATCTGTTGGAGCAAGTGAAGTCAATTGCATTCTTACCAGGGCTAACGCATGATCATTTTTTATCCATAAGATGACGAATTAACCGTACAAAATAAGCCACGCTTTATTCTTGTTGCAATCTTATCTGTTTACCGTTATTTATCCACAACTTCCCGTAATAATGGCCTTATTTATGACTCAGAAAGCCCTGTTTGACTACCTCGAAGCCTTACCTGACCCACGTCAACAAGCAAAATGTTCTCATGTGCTATCTGAGGTCATTTTTATGGCACTTTGTGCCATGATGTGTGGTTTTGATACCTGGTCCGAAATTGCGCTCTTTGCTCAGGAACGCGAAAAATGGTTTAAGCGTTGGTTAACCCTGGCAAATGGGGTTCCCTCACATGACACTTTTAACCGGATTTTTGCCATTATGCCAGCCAGTACCCTGCAATCATTGTTTCAGGAATGGGTGGATCATATTTTGAAAAAGGAAGGTCTTTCAGGGCAACTGGCGGTTGACGGTAAGGCGTTAAGGGCAACAGCAAAAGGTCGGGGAGCTAATCGTATCCATACCGTCAATGTCTGGTCAACTGAACTGGGACTCTGCCTTGGGCAACAAAAAGTGGAGAAAAAATCCAATGAAATAAAAGCCATTCCTGAACTTCTCCAATTATTGGCGCTGGAAGGATGTCTTGTGAGCATTGATGCTGCGGGAACGCAAACAAAAATCGCCGAGATTATTCTGGAAAAATCCGCGGATTATTTGCTGGCAGTCAAAGATAATCAGCCGACACTGGCCGCTGAAGTCAGCGCGCAATTTCACGCTTTTTGGGCGAATACGCCAAAAGATCTTGCCGGCCCCTCTTTCTACGAACAATTTGATAATCAGCATGGTCGCCAGGAACATCGCCGATGCTGGCAATTCCCTGTTGGTGAGCAGATGCCCATTTGTCAGAAATGGAAAGCAAAGACGATAATAGCAGTCCAATCTGAACGGACAGAAAAAGGACGTGGGCATGATTTTGTCCGATTTTATATCAGTAGCCAGCCAATGAATGCGGAGAAAGCCTTGCAAGCAACACGCTCTCACTGGTCGGTGGAGAATCATTTACACTGGTCACTTGATGTTGCGTTTCGAGAGGATAAACTCCAGGCCCGGATAGGATTTGCCGGTGAAAATTTAGCTGTACTCAGAAAATGGATTTTGAATATGCTGAAACAGAATAAATCCCGTAAGTTAAGCATGGAAAATAAACGCAGGCTCTGTTGTTTAAATGATGATTATTTATTCGAATCCTTGAGTTTGTTTATATAATGAGCTTTGATGCGTTAGCCCTGGCATTCTTACCCATCTCAGAAGTACGTTGGTAGTTAATAGAAAGGAGGAAGTTTTTTCTTAAAAGCTTTTTCATCTGCGGTTTGAAGGGGCAAATCGCAGATGAATTGGCTTAACCAAGAATAGGAATTATATAAATAATGGCAGTTAATATTAAAGCGTTAATTAATTGTTTGGGTAAGTCTTATCAGGAAATTTTTGGTGAGGGATTAATTCTTTATAAAACTAAACCAAATGGTTTTCCGGGTGATGAGGTTATTTAATTATAAATGGTAAAGGAGAGGGGGAGCGTTTTATAGTGAGGGGATGAACTTAAAATAAATTACGTTAACCCTATTAAAGCTTTTATATCAAGTACGGATTTAACTCAATAAATGCAAATTTTCAAAAGGAGAGTGAGTTTCATTTAATCGAAAATCATTAACCACTAATAGAGAGTTGAAAAGAAACCTGCACGTAAAAAAATGTTATACGAACAGGTAGGGATTAAAACGCTTTCTCGCCGGTTATTTTACGAAGAAAATCCTAAAAGTAACCCAACAAAAAAGGGATAAAACAGTTAATCTGGCAGGATTTAAACCCTGAAAAAGGAGGGGGATTATATGAAAAAACAGAGTCAGTAAAGATAAAAATGGATATGATCAGCATTCGTTAAAAGTAAAACACGATATCTGATGATGATTAAACTTAATAAAAAACAGACGTTAAAAGGGGTAAAAAAACGGTTAAAACTTTATATCTATTAAAACCATAAGTTTAAAAAATGGATTTTAATAACAGTTTAAATCCTGCCCATTAAATAAACGCAATTTTTCAAAAGGAGAGTGAATTACATTTAATCGAAAATCATTAACCATTAATAGAGAATTGAAAAGAAACCTGCACGTAAAAAAATATTATACGAACAGGTAGGAATTAAAGCGCTTTCTCGCCAGTTATTTTACGAAGAAAACCCTAAAAATAACCTAATAAAAAAGGGGTGAAACAGTTAATCTGGCAGGATTTAAGCCCTGAAAAGGGGTTTATTATCCGAAAAAAACAGAGTCAGTAAAGATAAAAATGGATATGATTAGCATTCGTTAAAAGTAAAACACGATATCCGATGATGATTAAACTTAACAAAAAGCAGACGTTAAAAGGGGTAAAAACAACGGTTAAAACTTTATACCGATTAAAACCATAAGTTTAAAAAATGACTTTTAATAACAGTTTAAATTCTGCCTATCAAGTAAACGCAATTTTTCAAAAGGAGAGTAAATTGCATTTAATTGAAAATCATTAACTATTAATAGAGAATTGAAAAGAAACCCGCATGTAAAAAAATATTATCCGAGAAGATAGGTATTAAATCGCTTTCTCGCCGGTTATTTTATGAAGAAAACTATAAAAATAACCCAATAAAAAAGGGATAAAACGGTTAATGTTGCAGGATTTAAGCCTTGAAAAAAGGGGATGATTATCGGAAAAAACAGAAGTTGCCAATCCCGGAAAAAGTGGGCAGTGATATTGAATCGTTGCCGATGCCGGAAGAAAAGGATTTCCGCGATTATATTCTGACCTTCCCGATTCCGAACATGCCACCGGTGTATGTGTATTTGAGCACCCTGTATAAATATTTTTTCCAGCTTTCTACTTTCAGAGGATAGTGGCTAACAAACCTCTATCCGTGTTTAACAGGTTTTTTGTTCCACGGTACAGCATATTAAAGAAGTAACATTCTTAATCGCATTAGAGTCAATAAAGAAACTCTTATTTATAGCCTTGGCTGTTCAGGTGTAAAATATATTTTTGACTAATTAACTTTTAATTTTACTTTTGATAGACTATATTGCTTAAAAAATAATGGATATATGTCAGTAATCTTTTTCATATTGATGTGAAATACTGTTTTTCCGGAATTGTCACTATCATTCACCAATATTCTGACACATTGGGTATTACTTTATTCAAGGTGTGGTATTGCTAACTATTGTTGATTATTAATTAAATTAATCATAAACATCAGTAAATATATATTTTATAAAGTTATATAAAGGTAAAGTTATTTTATTGTTTGTATTTTATTTTTTTAATGTAAGAAAGTTTTATGATTTATTATATTTTTCCCCACACATTGTTGCTGTATATGATGTCTTTGGAAGGCCAGACGACCTGATGTCCTAATGTGCATGTTTGATCTGGCCCCTCTTACTACATAACGATGGAGATTATTTTTTTGAGCGAAAAAAACTGTTTCTCATGATAAACCTCAATTCAGGAGTTCGTATGAATCAACCCGCCAGCCCCCTGATTTCTCGCATCGAAGAGATCTACAATCTACCCGGTACATTAACTAGCCTTGGTTATGCTTCAGTATTTGATGTAGTACGCATACCGCGTGAGCGTTTTATTCGTGAGCATCGTGCCGCTCTAGGGCGCAGCGCTGAAAAAATGTATGACTTGGCGGTGGGCTATGCTCATCAGGTACGACACCACTTTCGCTACAATCCTCTTAGCCGAGCTGTTCAGGTTAGCTTGAGAAGCCCGTTCTCCGTATCAGGTCCGGATTACGCTAACCAGTTCCTTGATGCAAACACTGGTTGGAAAGATAAAGCGCCAAGTGGGTCACCGGAAGCGAATGATGCGCTGGTGGCCTATCTGACCCATATTTATCAACTGGCTCTTGAGCAGGAAAAGGAGGGTGCCAGCGCTAGCATGAACACGCTGGCAGAGCGTCGCCCTGATCTGGGAGCCTTGTTAATTAATGATAAGGCGGTCAATGAAGTCGTTCCGCAATTGCAGTTGGTCAATGAAATTTTGTCCACAGCTATTCAGAAGAACCTGAATTTGGCTAATTTGGAAGCGGTAAATGCCAAACTGGCGACCACTCGTTACCCGAATAATTTGCCGTACCATTACGGTCATCAGCAGATTCAGACAGCCCAGTCGGTACTGAGCACCACATTGCAGGATATCACTCTGCCACAGACGTTGGATTTGCCGCAAAACTTTTGGGCAACGGCAAAAGGGAAACTCAGCGACGCGACGGCCAGTGTTTTAACACGGCTGCAAATAATGGCTAGCCAACTGGCACCGGAAGAACAGAGAATTATCACTGAGCCAGCGTATTTTGGGCATCACCATCTGGTATTACAGGATATTTATAAGGTTGATGATAATAACTACTATTGGTCTGGGCCGTATATGGCGGAGTCGTTGCAGCCGTATAACCAAGAATATTTATATGCTTTTATCCTTCCTCTACAGACTAGTGTAGTGGAATATGGCGACCGCCCCAAAGCGTTGTACTACAAAAAGTATGAAGGCGGATACAGTCCTCTGCAAATCACACTCAGCAACGGTAGCCAGTCGCAGGTGGTTACGTTGCGCGGTGGTCAGGATAGAAACTGCGGGGGTTATTATTTGGCACCTATAAATAATGACTACCCGAGTGATACGCAAGGTGCACCTTACTCCTGTTATCCCGCCATTAAATACTCGGTAGATGACAACCCGAAATTAGATTTATCCAAGGCTCCTTGGTATGGTCAGTTTACTCTGCGTTTTTTAACCGCAAACGGTAGCTGTAGTCACGACCTGACCTTGTCACTCTGCCTGAGCAGTGATGGCAAAGTACGTTACACCCCTGTTCAAAAAGATTTTTACGGCAATAACTACGGGGATAATTCCCTGAACATAGACAGTTTTACCGCTATGGAAGTACTAACCGCTCGTACCAACCTCACTGTTCCCCAGGTCGAAAACCTGTTGTGCACTACCGCTGCGGGAACTAACGGTTTTACCGTGGTTATCTCTGATAACTTTGTGCTTTCTAACCCTATTTTTCGTAACGGTCATTCCGCGTATCACACTGCCGCAGTACCGTTTTTATACGGTGCCCGCTATATTCATGCCGGTAAGCCTAACGCCACCACTATCAGTAAGGGTGACGATTTATCTCTGACTTTGTCTAATCTGACGGATGATAAGTTGGATCGGATCAACCGGATGGTGCGCCTGCAAAAATGGTTGAACCTGCCGTATGAGGAGGTTGACCTGCTGGTAACTTCAACAATGGATGCCGAAAGTACAAATATTGCGGCGGCAGATGATGCCAACCGTGCCCTACTGATGAACGACAATACGCTGCGTATGTTGGGGGTGTTCAAACATTATCAGGCGAAGTACGGTGTTACCGCCAAACAATTTGCTGGCTGGTTGTGCGTGGTGACTCCGTTTGCCATTGCACCAGCAACACCGTTCTTAGATCAGGTATTTAACTCTTCCGGCACTTTTGATACACCGTTTGTGATAGATAATCAGGATTTTGTCTATATATCGACCACCGGGAGAGATGGGGCGCGTGTTAAGCATATTAGCACTGCACTGGGCCTCAATCATCGTCAGTTCCTGCTATTGGCGGATAATATTGCCCGTCAACAGGGGAATATCACGCAAAGTACACTCAACTGTAATCTGTTTGTGGTGTCAGCTTTCTACCGTCTGGCTAATTTGGCGCGCACATTGGGGATAAATCCAAAGTCTTTCTGTGCCTTGGCGGATCGATTAGATGCAGGTACAGGCATCGTCTGGCAGCAACTGGCAGGAAAACCGACAATCACAGTACCGCAGAAAGATTCTCCGTTGGCGGCGGATATCCTCAGCCTGTTACAAGCATTGAGTGCACTGGCGCAATGGGGACAGCAGCATGATTTGCCATTTAGCACTCAACAATTGCTATTGTCAGATGAGAGCTCATTGGTGCCGCTTGAAGCGGGTAGTTATGGTACTGTTTCTGACCCAGGTCAGATGGAACGTGTCTCCATTGACTGGAAAGATTTGACCTATGACGCTAAGTCCGGTGAGTTGACTCTGACGCAGCAGATAGCATTTCGCGGAGGGAGTAATGCTGCAAGTTATGAGATTTCAGAGTTCCATTATCCTCTGCCATCAGGCTTAAGTTTGAATGGTAAAATGAGTTGGACTGGTGATGCACCAGATGGTGTTACGCTCAATGATGATAATTATGGTACCTCTTCGGATTGGCCTTTCACTTGGTCAAAGACTTGGCTATATCTCGGCACGGCTAACACCTACATTCTGAATATTCCGCTTAAAGGGACTTTTAAAGATCTATCGGTGCTAAATACTTTGATCTCAAAAATCAAAATTCATCCTGCATATCACAATACGATCCTTACTTTCTCCCAGAGTACTATCTTGGGTAATAATTCTGTCTCTATCGCTCAAGGCACTGACGATCAATTGAACTTTATCCGTCAGGTGTGGCAGAACCTGGGCAGTACATTGGTGGATGCAACATTATTATCCCGTAGTGGTGCGCCATTAGTTGATACCAGCGGTCACGCCATTGACTGGTTTGCTCTAAATAGCCCGCTTATCGATAAGGTTGGTCTGGTGACTGATGCTGGCATAGAAAGTGCCATAGCAACGGTGGTCAATATACAAAGCTTGTCTGATGCAGATAAGAAGCTGGCAATGACTACTCTGACGAATACGCTGAATCAAGCGCAGCAAACTCAGCAAGGTGTCGCTGTCAGTCTGTTGGCGCAAACTCTGAACGTGAGTCAGTCACTGCCTGCGTTGTTGTTGCGTTGGTGTGGAAAAAATATCTATCAGTGGTTGAGTGCGACTTGGGCATTGAAGGAGACCGTTAAGACCGCCGCCGATATTCCCGCTGACTATTTGGGCCTATTGCGTGAAGTGGTACGCCGTTCCTTGTTAACCCAACAATTCACGTTGAGTCCAGCGATGGTGCAAACCTTGCTGGACTATCCCTTCTGGTTTGGCGCTTCCGTAGAAACAGTGACCGATATCAATTTGTGGATGCTCTATACCCTGAGCCGTTATAGCGATCTGCTGCTCCAAGTGGGTAAAGCTGGTGGTACCGAAGATGATGTACTGGCCTACCTGCGCGCGGCTAATGTTGCTATGCCGTTGAGTCAATCTGATGCTGCACAAACGTTAGCAACTCTGTTGGGTTGGGAGGCTAATGAGTTGCAAGCCGCTTGGTCAGTATTAGGTGGAATTGCTAAAACCACTCCGCAACTGGATACGCTTCTGCGTTTGCAACAGGCACAGAACCAGACTGGCCTTGGCGTTACACAGCAACAGCAAGGCTATGTTCTGAGCCGTGATAGTAATTATGCCCTTTGGCAAAGCACCGGTCAGGCGTTGGTGGCTGGTGTATCTCATGTCAAGGGTAGTAACTGAGCATGGCAGAAGCTTACTACCTGAGTGGATTTGATTTTTCCGTATGGCCCAATGAGGCTATTTCTAAACCGCCATTTAAGTAAGGCAGATAATTATGTTATCGACAATGGAAAAACAACTGAATGAATCCCAGCGTGATGCGTTGGTGACTGGCTATATGAATTTTGTGGCGCCGACGCTGAAAGGCGTTAACAAACAACCAGTGACGGTGGAAGACTTGTACGAATACTTGCTGATTGACCCCGAAGTGGCCGATGAAGTTGAGACCAGTCGAGTCGCTCAAGCGATTGCCAGCATACAGCAATATATGACTCGTCTGGTCAATGGCTCTGAACCGGGGCGTCAAGCGATGGAACCTTCTACCGCTAACGAATGGCGTGACAATGATAGCCAATATGCTATCTGGGCTGCGGGGGCTGAGGTTGGGAATTACGCTGAAAACTACATCTCCCCTATCACCCGGCAGGAAAAAAGCCATTATTTCTCGGAGCTGGAGACGACTTTAAACCAGAATCGACTTGATCCGGATCGGGTTCAGGATTCTGTTCTAGCGTATCTCAATGCGTTTGAGGCGGTGAGCAATCTGTATGTGCTTAGTGGTTATATTAATCAGGATGAATTTGCCAAAGCCATCTATTACTTTATTGGTCGCACTACCACTAAACCGTATCGCTACTACTGGCGCCAGATGGATTTGAGTAAAAACCGTCAAGATCCGGCAGGGAATCCGGTGACACCAAATTGCTGGAATGATTGGCAGGAAATTACCTTGCCGCTGTCTGGTGATACGGTGCTGGAGCATACAGTTCGCCCGGTATTTTATAATGATCGACTATATGTGGCTTGGGTTGAACGTGATCCGGCGGTACAGAAAGACGCTAATGGCAAAGATATCGGTAAGACCCATGCCTACAGCATAAAGTTTGGTTATAAACGTTATGATGATACTTGGACAGCGCCGAATACGACCACGCTGATGACGCAGCAAGCAGATGAAAGTTCAAAAACACAGCGATCCGGCCTGTTGATTGATGAATCGAGCACCACATTGCGTCAAGTCAATCTGCTGGCTACCACCGATTTTAGTATCGACCCGACGGAGGAAACGGACAGTAACCCGTATGGCCGTCTGATGTTAGGAGTGTTTGTCCGTCAGTTTGAAGGTGATGGGGACAATAAGAAAAATAAACCTACTATTTATGGTTATCTCTATTGTGACTCAGCTTTCAATCGTCATGTTCTCATGCCGTCAAGTAAGGACTTTTTGTTCAGTACTTACCGTGATGAAACGGATGGTCAAAACTGCTTGCAATTTGCGGTATACGATAAAAAGTATGTGATTACTAAGGTTGTTCCGGGCAAACCAACAGAAGATCCTGAAAGTACTGGTTGGGTAGGTAAAATTGATGACTTGAAACAGGGTACTACCGGGGCCTATGTGTATATCGATCAAGATGGTCTGACACTCCATATCCAAACCACAACTAATGGGGATTTTATTAACCGTCATACGTTTGGATATAACGATATTATATATGATTCTTCGTCTGGTTATGGTTTTACATGGCGAGAGGGTGAAGGTTTTTATCTGGATTACCATGATCTTGGAAATTATTACACCTTTCATAATGCGGCTATCAAATACGATCCGGATATATATGGTGGAGGATCTGTTCCTAATGGAATTTGGGCGTTATGTCAGCGGACTTATGATGAATGGAATGCGGGCCCTCTATTTTCTGGGTGCCATTATGTTACTGTGCAGGATAGTTATATCGCTTGGCTAGGAAGTACACCGAATAGTCGTTATCTACCTATTACAGACGGTACGTATTTTATTGATATTGTGAATGGAATGAACTGCGCTATTAATCATGATAAGCTTGAGGCTATATTTATGTCTCCAGATGGTCCAACATTAACCACTATCAAAAACTTCAGCAAAATCGCCAATAACCTCAAATTCTATCAGAAAATCAATGCTAAGACGGCGGATGGGGGCGATCTGTCTAAAGACGACAGTGACGACAGTAAGCAAACTTTCCAACTTGCCAAAGGTGCGGCTTATTCTACGACTTATACCCTGTCCGATGCGGATTTCTCCTCTGCTGACCCGAATAAAAACTATCTACAGGTTTGTTTGAGTGTTATGTGGGATCATTATTATCGTCCGTCAGGAAAACAAATGGGCTCTTCCAAGGTCAGTAAGTGGTTCAATGTCTATGTCGCGTTGCAAGATAGTAAAGCACCGGATAAGATTCCTCAATTGGTGTCCCGTTACGATAGCAAGCGTGGTCTGGTGCAATATTTAGACTTTTGTACTTCATCATTACCCGCGAACACCCGTCTTAACACCACCTTTGTGCGTACCTTGATTGAAAAGGCTAATCTGGGGCTGGATAGTTTGCTGAATTACACCTTGCAGGCAGATCCTTCTCTGGAGGCCGATCTGGTTACTAATGGTAAGAGTGAGCTAATGGACTTTAACGGTTCAAATGGCCTCTATTTCTGGGAATTATTCTTTCACCTGCCGTTTTTGGTTGCTACACGCTTTGCCAACGAACAGCAATTTTCGTCGGCACAAAAGAGTTTGCATTACATCTTTGATCCGGCGATGAAAAGCAAGTCAGATAATGTTCCGGCTTACTGGAATGTACGTCCGTTGGTTGAAGAAAACAGCGATTTGTCACGTCATTCAGGCGATTCTATCGATCCGGATACTCAGGCTTATGCTCATCCGGTGATATACAAGAAAGCGGTGTTTATCGCCTATGTCAGCAACTTGATTGCTCAGGGAGATATGTGGTATCGCCAATTGACTCGTGACGGTCTGACTCAGGCCCGTGTCTATTACAATCTGGCTGCTGAATTGCTAGGGCCTCGTCCGGATGTATCGCTGAGTAGCACTTGGACGCCGCAAACCCTTGATATCTTGGCTGCCGGGCAGAAAACAGCGTTACGTGACTTTGAGCTCCAATTGGTTAACAGTAATACTATCTTACCCGCATTACCGGGCCGCAATGTCAGCTACTTGAAACTGGCAGATAATGGCTACTTTAATGAACCGCTCAATGTTCTGATGTTGTCCCACTGGGATACGTTGGATGCACGGCTATACAATCTGCGTCATAACCTGACCGTTGATGGTAAGCCGCTTTCTCTGCCGCTGTATGCTGCGCCTGTTGATCCGGTAGCACTGTTGGCTCAGCGTGCTCAATCCGGCACTTTGACGAATGGCGTCAGTGGTGCCATGTTGACGGTGCCGCCATACCGTTTCAGCGCTATGTTGCCGCGGGCTTACAGCGCCGTGGGTACGCTAACCGGTTTTGGTCAGAACCTGCTTAGCTTGTTGGAACGTAGCGAACGGGCCGGTCAAGAAGAATTGGCACAACAGCAACTGTTAGATATGTCCAGTTATGCCATCACGTTGCAACAACAGGCGCTGGATGGATTGGCGGCGGATCGTCTGGCTCTGTTGGCTAGTCAGGCTACGGCACAACAGCGTCATGACCATTATTACACGCTGTATCAAAACAACATCTCCAGTGCGGAACAACTGGTGATGGATACCCAAACGTCAGCACAATCCCTGATTTCTTCTTCCACCGGTGTACAAACTGCCAGTGGCGCACTGAAAGTGATCCCGAATATCTTTGGTTTGGCTGATGGTGGCATGCGTTATGAAGGGGTAACGGAAGCGATTGCCAGCGGATTAGTGACCGCCGGTCAGGTTGCCTGCG
This sequence comes from Photorhabdus thracensis, assembly GCF_001010285.1. Taxonomy (GTDB): domain Bacteria; phylum Pseudomonadota; class Gammaproteobacteria; order Enterobacterales; family Enterobacteriaceae; genus Photorhabdus; species Photorhabdus temperata. The sequence goes on from NZ_CP011104.1 coordinate 3,235,469, forward strand.
TGGTGGCCGAGCGTTTGGCAACTACAGAGAATTACCGCCGCCGTCGTGAAGAGTGGCAAATTCAATACCAACAGGCACAGTCTGAGGTCGACGCATTACAGAAACAGTTAGATGCGCTGGCGGTGCGCGAGAAAGCAGCTCAGACTTTCCTGCAACAGGCGAAGGCACAGCAGGTACAAATTCGTACCATGTTGACTTACTTAACTACTCGTTTCACCCAAGCGACTCTGTACCAGTGGCTGAGTGGTCAATTATCCGCGTTGTATTATCAAGCGTATGATGCCGTGGTTGCTCTCTGCCTCTCTGCCCAAGCTTGCTGGCAGTATGAATTGGGTGATTACGCCACCGCTTTTATCCAGACCGGTACCTGGAATGACCATTATCGTGGTCTGCAAGTGGGGGAGACACTGCAACTCAATTTGCACCAAATGGAAGCGGCATATTTGGCTCGTCACGAACGCCGTCTTAATGTGATTCGTACTGTGTCGCTTAAAAACTTATTGGGTGATGATGGTTTCAATAAGTTAAAAACCGAAGGTAAAGTCGATTTTACATTAGGCGAAAAGCTGTTTGACAACGACTATCCGGGGCACTATTTGCGCCAGATTAAAACTGTGTCAGTGACATTGCCGACGTTGATCGGGCCGTATCAAAACGTGAAGGCAACGCTCACTCAGACCAGCAGCAGTACATTGTTAGCAGCAGATATCAATGGTGTTAAACGTCTCAATGATACGACAGGTAAAAAAGAGGGTGATGCGACGCATATTGTCACCAATCTGCGGGCCAGCCAGCAGGTGGTGCTCTCTTCTGGCATTAATGATGCCGGTAGCTTTGAGTTGCGTTTGGAAGATGAGCGCTATTTATCGTTTGAGGGGACTGGAGCAGTTTCCAAATGGACGCTCAACTTCCCGCGTTCTGTGGATGAGCATATTGATGATAAGACGCTGAAGGCGGATGAGATGCAGGCTGCACTGTTGGCGAATATGGATGATGTACTGGTGCAGGTGCATTATACCGCTTGCGACGGCGGCGCCAGTTTCGCGAACCAGGTCAAGAAAACACTCTCTTAAATTAACTTTTAACTAAGACTTTCCCACTCTGGTAGCCAGAGTGGGAGAGGATCTGTCATACCTAAAATCAATCTTGCTATCTTTCTCCATTTCATTGGAAGGGAAGTTTTAAAACAAAATAGAAGGAATATGATATGAGTACGTCTGATACCACTCTTTATACTCAAACCCCAACAGTCAGTGTGTTAGATAATCGCGGTCTGTCCATTCGTGATATCGGTTTTCAGCGTGTTGTGATCGGCGGGGATACTGATACCCGCGTCACCCGTTACCAGTATGATGTCCGTGGACACCTGAATCAGAGTATTGACCCACGCTTGTATGATGCAAAGCAGACCAATAACTCGGTGAAGCCTAATTTTGTCTGGCTGCATGATCTGGCTGGTAATGCCTTGCGGACAGAGAGTGTCGATGCTGGTCGCACCATCTCATTAAATGATGTTGAAGGCCGTCTGGTCATGACTGTTAATGCAACAGGTGTTCGTCAGACTCGTCTCTATGAAAGCAACACTTTGCCCGGTCGTCTGTTGTCTGTTAGCGAACGGGTTTCCGATGAAGATACTCCTCATGTAACAGAGCGCTTTATCTGGGCTGAGAATACAACTGCGGAGAAAGACTATAACCTCTCCGGTCAATGTATACGCCACTACGACACGGCGGGAGTTACCCGGCTGGAAAGTCAGTCACTGGCAGGCGCCATTTTATCCCAATCTCACCAATTGCTGGCCGAAGGGCAGGAAACGAACTGGATGGGTGATGATGAAACCGTCTGGCAGAGTATGTTGGCAAGTGAGGTCTATACGACGCAAAGTACAACCAATGCTATTGGTGCTTTACTCACCCAAACCGATGCGAAAGGCAATATTCAACGTTTGGCTTATGACATTGCTGGTCAGTTAAAAGGTAGCTGGTTGACGGTGAAAGGCCAGAATGAGCAGATTATTGTTAAATCCTTAACCTGGTCAGCCGCAGGTCATAAGTTGCGTGAAGAGCATGGTAATGGCGTGGTTACGGAATACAGTTATGAACCAGAAACTCAACGTCTGATAGGTATTACCACCCGACGTGCAGATAACAGAGAATCAACAGCCAAAGTGTTGCAGGATCTGCGTTATGAGTATGATCCGGTTGGCAACGTAATCAGTATCCATAATGATGCGGAAGCTACTCGCTTTTGGCGTAATCAGACAGTAGTGCCGGAGAACCGTTATGTTTATGATTCCCTGTATCAGCTTATTCGTGCGACAGGGCGTGAAATGGCGAATATCGGCCAGCAAAGCAACCAACTCCCTTCACCTGTTATACCTGTTCCTGCCGACAACAGCACCTATACCAATTACCTTCGTACTTATACTTATGACCGTGGCGGTAATTTGGTTCAAATTCGACACAGTTCACCTGCGACTCAAAATAATTACACCACAGACATAACAGTTTCAAGCCGTAGCAACCGGGCGGTATTGAGTACATTAACGACAGATCCAACCCAGGTGGATGCGCTATTTGATTCCGGTGGTCATCAGAAAACATTAGTGCCAGGGCAAAACCTGGATTGGAATATCCGAGGGGAATTGCAACAGGTAACGCCAGTGAGCCGTGAAGATGCTAGTGATCGGGAATGGTATCGTTATGGCAGTGATGGAATGCGATTGCTAAAAGTGAGTGAACAGCAGACCGGTAACAGTACCCAAGTACAACGGGTGACTTATCTACCGGGATTAGAACTACGCACAACCCAGGTTGCAGATAAAACAACTAAAAGTTTACAGGTGATTACGGTAGGTGAGGCTGGTCGCGCACAGGTAAGGGTATTGCACTGGGAAAACGGTAAGCCAGAAGATATCAACAACAATCAGGTGTGCTACAGCTACGATAATCTTCTTGGTTCCAGCCAGCTTGAACTGGATAGCGAAGGGCAGATTCTCAGTCAGGAAGAGTATTATCCGTATGGCGGCACGGCGGTATGGGCGGCGAAAAACCAGACAGAAGCCAGTTACAAATTTATTCGTTACTCCGGTAAAGAGCGGGATGCTACTGGACTGTATTATTACGGCTACCGGTATTATCAGCCGTGGGTGGGGCGGTGGTTGAATGCGGATCCGGCGGGAACCGTGGATGGGTTGAATCTGTATCGGATGGTAAGGAATAACCCAATCACATTGACTGACCACGACGGATTAGCGCCTTCTGCGAACCGAAATCGGAATACATTTTGGTTTGCTTCATCTCTGTTTCGTAAACCGGATGAAGGCATGTCTGCTTCAATGAGACGGGGACAAAAAATTGGCAGAGCCATTGCCGGAGGGATTGCGATTGGCGGTCTTGCAGCCACCATTGCCGGTACCGCTGGCGCGGCTATTCCTGTCATTCTGGGTGTTGCTGCCATTGGGGCAGGGATCGGTGCGTTGATGGGATATAACGTGGGAAGTCTCCTGGAAAAGGGAGGAGCATTACTCGCCCGTCTCGTACAGGGAAAATCGACGTTAGTGCAGGCGGCGGCTGGCGCTGCTGCCGGAGCGGGTTCAGCCGCGGCTTATGGTGCGAGAGCACAAGGCGTCGGTGTTGCATCAGCCGCCGGTGCGGCCACCGGAGCCATAGGATCATTAATCAATAATGCTGACCGTGGAATAGGTGGAGCTATTGGGGCCGGGAGTGCGGTAGGCACCATTGATACCATGTTGGGTACTTCTTCCACCCTTACACATGAAATATCGGCAGCGGCGGGAGGTGCGGCTGGTGGGATGATCACGGGTACACAAGGCAGCACCAGAGCAGGAATTCATGCCGGTATTGGAACGTATTACGGTTCTTGGGTTGGCTTTGGTTTAGATGTCGCCAGTAACCCTGCTGGACATTTAGCTAACTATGCGGTGGGTTATGCCGCTGGTCTGGGGGCTGAAATGGCTATTAACCGAATAACCGGTGGTGGATTTTTGGGGAGGATCTTAGGCCGGGTTGTCAGCCCACATGTAGCAGGTTTAGCCAGACAATTAGTGCATTTCAGTGTCGTCAGACCTGTTTTTGAGCCTATATTTAGCCTTATCGGCGGGCTTGCGGGTGGTATTGGAACCGGCCTGCACAGAACAATGGGAAGAGACAGTTGGATTTCCAGAGGGCTAAGTGCTATCGGCAGTGGTATAGATAATGTTGCCGGCATGATTGGTAATCAGATCAGAGGCAGGGTGCTGACCACAACCGGGATCGCTAATGCGATAGACTATGGAACCAGTGCTGTGGGAGCAGCACGACGAGTTTTCTCTTTATAGTCAATATATTGTAATAAACATTGCCGGAAATCTCCGTCCAATATTGGGCGGAGATTTCGAGGCGGGATGCGGTGACTTTTATACCCGTCATCTTTCAAGTTGCCTCTTTATTGGCTGCACTCGCACTTTGAATTTCGTATCATCTATCGCTCCATTTTACTTAATCATCATCAATTTCATGTTATCACCTGATGTCCTGCTCAAATCTGTAAGGTTTATTATCGTCTGGGAAGGTCAGCGTGAGTATTGCTCCCTGACAGTGAGACGAGTCTGCTTTATTGGAGAAGATTATGGTGAGTCATACATCCGATTATCATACAGATGTCCGCATTGTGGCGCATATACCGCTTAGTAAGTCTGATGGCGATAAATTGTATTTCAGAAAATTAACTGGCAGTGAATCATTGTCGCAGCTGTATCAGTTTAAAGTAGAGTTTCTCTGTACACGTAATGATCTCGATATGAAGTCATTACTGGGTAAGAGTATGGCTCTGGAGATCCTGTTGGCACAGGGCGGTTCCCGCTTCCTGCATGGTGATATTACACGTATTGAATATATTGGGCACCATTTACAGGAAGAAAACGATAAATTATATATTTTCACGTTGCATCCTTCCTTATGGTATTTGACACAAAACCGTGACTGTCGTATTTGGCAGGGACAGAGTGTGCCGGATATTATTGCCGCGTTACTGGCAGAATATCATATCAATATAGAAAACCGTCTCAGTAGCCATTATCGTCAATGGGAATATTGTGTCCAATATCAGGAGAGTGCTTTTGACTTTATCAGTCGATTAATGCAACACGAAGGCATCTACTATTATTTCAGTCATCATGAAAAGGGGCATACTTTAATTCTGGCAGATTCTCCAAATGCACATCGGCCATTTAACGATGATTATTCTCATATTCCCTATTTAGCTGCACAGCCCGGCGTTGTTGATCATCAGGAAGGTATTATGTGCTGGAGTACAGCACAGGAAATTACGCCGCGAGTTTATACGCTGGATGATTACGATTTTCGCAAGCCTCGGGCGCATTTATTGGAAGTGTGCAGCAATCCTGCGTCGTTTGCGGTTAATAAGGCGGATGTTTTCGAATGGCCGGGACGTTATATCGACAATCAGCACGGTCAGTTTTATGCGCAAATCCGCCAACAAGCGTTTAAAGCGCAACAGCAACAGATGTATGGCAATACGACGGCATGTGGATTGGCTCCCGGATGCACATTTACCCTGCAAAACAACCCTTGTTCACCTGATACACCGTCTTTTCTGGTGACTCATGCGGAATATGAGCTGTATGACTGTACTTTGTATGACGAATTGAAGAGGACGCCTCAGGACAAAGGGCCGTTCCGGGCTGCATTCCACGCGGTACCGGCTGATGTTGTCTGGCGCCCGCAGCGAATAACGCCTTGGCCGAAAACCTGTGGCCCCCAAACGGCGGAAGTCGCTGGTCCGGCGGGAGAAAGCATCTGGACCGATAAGTACGGTCGCGTCAAATTGAAATTCCGCTGGGATAGATATGGTCAGTCGGATGATCGAAGTTCCTGCTGGGTGCGTGTTTCCAGCAGTTGGGCCGGTTGGAAATATGGCAGCTTGCAGATCCCCCGGATCGGTGAAGAGGTGGTGGTTGATTTTATTAACGGCGATCCGGATCGCCCGCTGGTGACCGGACGGGTTTACAACGAGGAGTGTATGCCGCCCTGGCAGCTACCCGATGATGCTACCCGAATGGGGTTTATGAGCCGCAGCAAAAAAGGAGGGATAGAGAATGCCAGTTTTCTGTTTCTCGAAGATGCGCCGGGGCGTGAATCATTCACCATGCACGCTGAACGCGACATGAATATCTCCGTTGAGCACGATAAAAATATCACCGTCGATGGTGTCTTAGCCCAGGAGATAAAAGGCGAAACTCATCTCAAACATCATGGTGTGTGCAATACCCTGAAAATGATGCCGGATATGCAAACTTTCCGGCTGGGAAAAACGGCCATTATCGCTGCCGGTGGGCGTGCAGATTTTATCGCCGGTGGCAGGTATGAACGTATCCACGGTAAATCAGAGATGCAGGCTAGCCAGAGTATCAGCCAGCATGCCGGAGAAAATATCAGCCATCATGCGCGGGGCAATATTCTGTTCGATGCCGGTAAGCAAATAATCTATGGCGACAGCCTGTATTTCAACAAAGAAAGCAGCGATGCCGATAATCAGGCGCAGAAGACGTTGACGACATTACAGGGATTGACACCTGAGGAAGTCGCGGATCAGAAAGCATCGGAACAGCAGCAACAACAGAAGATGCCGACCTCAGTGATTTACAAGAAGGGGGTCAGTGTTGAGATCAACGGTGTGGATCAGCAGCGCGTGGATAAGGATCAAAAAGTAGAAATTAAGGGCGCGGTAACACGGAGTATTGAGGGTAGCTGGCAAGAGCATGTTAAAGATAACCTGAAAATTCAGGCGGATGCTGATGCTCATCTTAACTGTGGCGGTGAGGTGTGCATCGAAACCAAGGATATGGTGCATAAAATTGAAGGCCACATAGAAACCCATGCTGGCAATACCTTGACCGTCTGTGGCACGACGGAAAGTGTCAATATGCTCAACTATACCAACTCTTCCGTTGCCGTGAAAAATGAGGGGGTGGTGATGTCGAATAACATGCTGAATATCGGTAATACCACGCTGCATATGTCAACCAGTACTCTTAGCCTCAGTATGGGCCAGATAAATATCAATGCTGTGGCACTGAATCTGAGCCTCAGCGGTTTAAGTATTTTTATCTGACGTACCAAGACAGGAGAACCGATGATGAAAATCATGAAACCTCTGCGACTGGGAGTTTTACACCGTCCGTGGCGCTGGCAGCAGCAAAACTATCTGGGGGTGGCGGTGATGGCGCTGACGGATATGAGTGGTTCACCACAAATCAGACCGGAACCGGAGCTGTGGCAATTGGTTGCGCAAGAGTTACAAAGTACCGGTGGAGTGCTGGATCTCTCTATTCCTAAACCTTGTGCGGAATTCTTTGCTACCGGTTACGCCTGGACAAATCATCAGCAGCAAAAAGAGGCTTGCATGGCGAGAATTCAGGTTGCTGATAAAGAAAAAAGTTTGCTGGTGTTTGGTGAGCGCTACTGGCAGAACGGGCATCCCTCATCGCCCCAACCGTTCGAGAAGATGCACCTTGATTGGCAAAATGCGTTCGGCGGTAGCCGTATTGCGGAAAACCCATTAGGTAAGGGGGATGAACCGATTACCCGTGACGGGATATTGTGGCATCCATTACCTAACGTCGAACATCCCGATCAGCTTCTGCATTCAGTGCATCAGCGTGTGCAACCCGCCAGTTTCGCCCCACTGGATTTTAGCTGGCCGCAACGTAGTCGCTTAATGGGGAAGAAATACGATAAACAGTGGCTGGCACATGAGTTCCCCGGTTTTGCCCGCGATACAGACTGGCATCTATGCAATATGGCCGGGCAGGATCAATGGTGGGATGGGAAACCTGCTTTACCATCGGGAGCCACCTGGCGTATTTGGAATATGCATCCAACTCAGGCGGTACAACAGGGAACGTTACCGCGCTGGCAGGCACGCTGTTTTATGACCCGCCAACGCGGTGAAGAAATGCGCCTTGAGGAGATCCATTTACGTGCCACCACGGTATGGTTTATGCCTCATTTGGAACGGATGGTGCTTATCTGGCATGGTGCTTGCCCGATTAATGAAGATGATGCTGTGGATGTACATCAAATGCTGGTGGCGATGGAGCTGGCACAGGCTGAACGTCCGGTTGCCCATTATCAGCAGGTGATGGCGCAACGGGCAGAAAAAGAGAAGGGCGCTCTTTTTACTCTGCGGGAGCAGGATCTGATGGATAAAAGCCTGATTGCGCCTTGGATAGATAATGACGTACAGGTGACGCCCAGTGCGTTGGCGCAGACCTTGACAAGGCGTGAAACCTATTTGCGCCAGCGGCATCAGGCGAGAAGTCAGGGACAAGAGCAGGATATCAATCAACTGCTTGCCGAGTTGCCGCAGAAAGAGGGAAAAGCGCTGACGGCCGATCAATTACCGGATCTGGTTGCCAGTCTGGAGCGACAGGCAGAACGTATACAACAGCGGGTTCAGCAAAAAAATACGGCGTTTGCGGCGGCTGAACGATCCAGTACTCCCCCGGCGGGTCCGGCAAGTTACTACCGTATGCTGGATCTGTTGTACAAGCAGTCACAAAAAACGCCGGAACCCCAGACACCAGAGACATTGAAACGCACGTACCGCAGTTTACATCAGATGTATCGACTATCAGCGGATACGCGCCCGCCGGCGGGCAGGTTGCAAGGTGATCAGGCGGAAGTGTTACGTCGTCATGTGATCGCTTGCATGGCAACAAAACGGGATCTGAGTGGTATGGATCTGACGGGTGCGGATCTTTCTGGTTTGGATCTTCGTCAGGCCAATTTACAGCGTACTCTGTTAGAAAATGCCAATCTGGATAACTGTTGTTTGGATGAAGCTGATCTGAGTGAAGCGATGTTGGCTTATGCTTCATTGAACAATACTTCGCTGAAGGCCGCGTGTCTGGATAATGCATCTCTGATTGGGGCACGGTGTCACAACAGTTATTTTACCGGAGCATGCCTTGGTGGTGTGTCGCTGGAGCAGGCCGAACTGGTCATGTGTGATTTTTCCCAGGCTGCTCTGAGTGATATTTTGTTGCGGCAGTGTACGCTGCATCATTGTCATTTCTCTCAGGCACGACTGGAAAACTGCCTGTTTATGGATCTGGTGCCGGAAGAGTTGGATTTCAGTCATGCGCATTTGACGCGCATGACAGTCATCAATGGTGGTTTTACTGCGGTACGTTTCAACCATGCCGTGATGGAGAGTTGTACTTTTCTGGACAGCGCACTGGATCATGCCCAGTACCAGCATGCACACTTAGAAAGTTGTGTGTTTACCGGTAAGACTCATATTCGTGCGGGTCTGTTCCAACATGCGCGGCTGACCAGTTGTAACTTCCGCCTCATCGTTCTTGAAGCGGCTGATTTTTCAGAGGCCATATTGCAAAACTGTGATTTTAGCGAAGCGGATCTCAGTTTTGCCCAAATGCGCGCCGTCAACGGCAGTCATTCCCTGTTCATTCGTACCCGGCTGGCCAATAGTCATTTGCAGGACGCCAATCTGATGGGGGCATTACTGCAAAAGTCTCATTTAGCCGGAGCGGATTTGCGTCGTGCCAATCTGTTTCGTGCCGATATTTCTCAATCCAGTGTTGATGTGAATACTCAGTTACAGGGTGCTCTGCTTGATCAGTGCAAAACCCTGCCTTGTGCCAGCGGGAAATTAATATGAAAACGTTAACGTCAGAACAATTGAGTGCGCTAATTTCGCAAGGGGAGATTATTCAAGATACATGCCTGACGAGTGATTTGCTGGCAGGGCGAGATCTTGCCGGTATGGTGTTTGTCAATGTTGTCTTTGACAGCGTTGATTTCAGTTGTTGCCGGCTTGATGAAACTGTGTTTCAGCAATGCCAGTTATCATATGCCTCTTTTCAGGGGATGACGCTGAAAGGGTGTTCGTTTCAGCAATGTGCCTTGTCGCAAGCCTGTTTTGATCTCGCTCATCTGGATAACTGCGTATTTAATGATTGCCAGTTGGGACAGCTCTCTTTGCAAAATGCCGATCTTGGCCGTACCTATTTCATCGCTTCCCATCTTAATTGTGTGCGTTTTATCGAGAGTACACTTGATAAAGTCATACTGTATGACAGTGATATTCACAATGGTGTTATGCATAACTGCCGTTGCCAGAGTTTGACGCTATTCGGTATGGATCTGCGCAAGATAACCTTTACTGGTAGTTGTTTTGAACGGGGGGTGTTTGCGCATTGTGATCTGCGCGAAGGGCAGTTTCAGGGGCTGACTTTTTTGGCCTGCCAGTTTACCGATAACCCGCTGGATCATGCCGATTTCCGGCAGGCGATACTGACGCAAAGTTGTTTTAAAGGTGCATCGTTGCGCGGTGCCTGTTTAGATGAGGTACAGGCCGAAGGCGCGTTATTTATTGAAAGCGATTTACGTGAAGCACAGTGTCGGCAGGCAAAAATCAATCACGGACAGTTTATTGCTGCCCGTCTGCATCAGGCTGATTTCTCCCATAGCACATTAGTACAAAGCCAGTGGCGTTATGCGCAAGCGGATGGCTGTTCTCTTGTCGCCTGCGATTTGAGCTATGCCGATTTTAGTTGGGCGGATATCAGTAATGCTGATCTGCGTCAGGCGCGTTTTAAGCGCACGTTGATGCACCGGGCCTGCCAGCAGGGCAGTCAATTTTCCGATCGTCAGGGCATTTTGGAACGAGATGACGCACTGTTTGCGGCAGAAACGTGGAGTACGCGCAGTGAGGGCTATTAATGATGAGGTTAGCTTATGAACGCAACACAAAAAGCATTTCCATTAGAGATTAATCTTCCTCAACAGGCCGCCGGGCAGATCGTCAATACACTGCCAACAGGGGATGTGATCGTGGAGTATCAGCAGCGTGGCTGGCAATGCAGTGTTGCTGTGAGTTGTTTACTGATGCCACAAATCGGTGACGAGGTACTGATTTGTGGTGACGATAGCCAGCGGCTATGGGTGCTGGCGGTGTTAAGCCGCGCTGATGAACAGCAGCCGGTGACGCTCAGTGTTCCGGGGGATTTGCATATTGCTCCGCAAGGAGAGCTGATGCTTCATAGTGCTGAACAGATCAGTATTGATAGTCAATCTGTACAGATCACGGCGCAACAGAGTGATTGTCATATCACCCATATGCGTTACAGCGGTGATGAATTGACGGCGTGGGTCAATGTGGCCTGTTTGCTTGGCCGGCGCGTGGAAGCATTGTGGAAAACCGTAGTGCAAATCAGCCAGCGCGTATTGCGTAAGGTCGAACAGACAGAACATGTGCGTGTTGGACAACTGGATTGTCAGGCCCGTGATTATGTCCGTTTGCATGCACGTAATACCATTATTACCTCGCAGGCGGTGACAAAAGTGGACTCTGAACAGATTCATATAGGCTGAACGATGGGCAGAATATCAGAGAAAAACACCGGAGAACGCCGAACTTCGGCGATATATACCGGTCATCAGGCCCTTCCTATGTTGCTTGAACGTCTGACAGAAAACAGCAATGGCCGGGAAGAGGTATCTTATGGCAGCTGTGCCCGGCAGTATCGTCTGTCGGTACTGCATAATTTACAGGCGTTGTTTAACTGCGACCATTATTCCTCTGGTGCTGATCTCTCATCATGGCCGCATGTTAGCACCAGTACCTTGAATTTCGGTATTCAGGCACTGGCGGGAAAGTTTGTTTCTCAGGTGAGCTGGGAAAGTATTGAGTACACGATACGTGAAGCCATTATTCATTTTGAACCGCGCATTATGCCGCAGGAATTAACTATCACGGGTATGCTTGGTAATCAGAAATTGGATGCCCACAATATTCTCTGCTTTGAAATCCGGGGGCATTTGCAGGGTTCTCCTTGCCCATTAGCATTTACTTTCAGCAGCCATGTTGATCTGGAAAATGGGCGTTTTGAGCTGGTGGATGGAGGATAAATCATGCAGGAAAAACTACTGGAGTATTACAACCGCGAACTGGCATGGCTGCGTGAAATGGGGGATGAGTTTGCCCGCCATTATCCTGGTGTGGCCGGGCGATTAGGGATGCAGGGCAATGAAGTGACCGATCCTTACGTTGAGCGTTTGCTGGAGGGCGTCGCTTTTCTGACTTCGCGTATTCAACTCAAGATGGATGCTGAGTTTCCGCGTTTCTCCGCCCAGTTACTGGAAGCGCTTTATCCTAACTATCTTGCGGGCTTGCCTTCAATGGCAATTGTGGAATTACAGCCCGATCCCACCAAAGGGGATCTGAGTAAAGGTTTTCTGGTGCCTCGTGGTTCACTGATGGAAAGCCCGGCACTGAAAAAGAAGGGACTCAGTTGCCGCTATCGTACAGCGCAGGATGTGAGCTTGCAGCCATTGCGTTTGTCACAGGTGGAGTTGGGCGGTGTGCCGGCGGATATCCCTCTTTCTGTGTTTGGCGGCGCTGAGGTGCAGGGTGCTTTGCGTATTCAACTATCGTGTTTTGATAATGTGTCACTGGGCGAATTGCAATGTGATGAGCTGATGTTCTACCTCAGTGGCGGTGATGTTCCTGCCTTACAATTGCTGGAATTACTGATGGCACATTGTCAGGGGGTATTGTGCCAAATTCCCGGCAGTTCGGTGCAACGGTTATTGCTACCGCCACAGGCATTGTGTCATGAAGGCTTTGCCTCTGAGCAGGCGTTGTTGCCGGTTGATTTGCGCAATGTTGAAGCGTATCGCTTATTGCAGGAATATTTTGCCTTTCCGGCCCGTTTCCAGTTTTTCAGCATCAGTGGCTTGCAGCCACTGTTGGCACAGGCAGGCAAGCAACAGCGACTGGAAATTCAGATCTTGTTGGATGTGCGTTTGCCACAATTGGAAAAGGTGGTGGATGTCAGCCATTTGGCTCTGCATTGTACCCCTGCCATTAATCTTTTTCCGCGTACCGCCGAGCCGATGACGATCAATGAGCAGCAACATGAATACCATGTGGTGGTTGATAACATGCGCCCGCTTGATTATGAGGTTTTTGCCGTCACAGCATTACGCGGTATTGGTAGCCAGCGTGACGGTGACGAGCGCTATATTTTTCATCCGCTTTATCACACCCAGCATGATGACGCATTGGTTAATGCGGAGTATTTTTCTATCCGCCGTGAATCGCGTTTGTTGCCACAGAATATGAACCGCTATGGTATGCGTTCTGATTATCTTGGCAGTGAGGTTTATCTCTCTCTGGCGGATGAGCATCATCCGCCTTGGCGCAGTGATTTGAAATATCTCAGTGCGGAAGTTTTGTGTACCAACCGTGATCTGCCGCTATTGCTGCAACGACAGGCACAGGAGAGCTTGGTGATGCAGGATTCGGTTCCCGTCTCCGCTGTGCGGTTGCGAAAAGGTCCCAGTGAACCCCGCCCGGCTCTGGCAGAGAGCCGGGTTTGCTGGCAGTTGATCAATCAGTTACAGCTTAACTACTTTAGTTTGCAGGATTGCGCTACTGAACAGGGTGAAACGGAATTACGGCGGTTATTACGTTTTCATGCCAGTCAGGCGGATGCGGTTATTGCACAGCAGATTAGTGGTATCCGGTGTTGTCGATTGCAAGCGCAACATCGTCATATGACCGGTATGCCACTGTTTCGACGTGGAATTAGTGTGCAGTTGGAGGTAGACGAACAGGCATTTTCTGGTCGATCCCCCTGGTTAATGGGGAGTGTTCTGGCACACCTGTTTAGCCGTTTGGTGACCGTGAACAGTTTTGCGGAAACGACGTTGTCCAGTGTGCAGCGGGGAACGATCGGGTTCTGGTCGGGGTGTGACGGCGTAAGGGCATTGCTATGAAGATATTCGCTATACATGCCAGCAATCAGATCGTACATGCCGGGGAAAAAGCGCATACCGCGTCATCTGCACTTGATGATCATTTTTGGACAGCAAGAGAAAAAACGCCGTGGGATTTCGATCTGTTTCAGTTGTTGCGGCGTATTGATGCACAGTCAGGCGCACCTTATCCATTGGGGCGTTCGCCTTTACCGCGCTATGAGCCATTGCGTCTGGGGCAACTGCCGGCATTATGTTTTGCGCCGGCAGAAATTGCGGCTATCGTGCCTTACCCGGACGGCATCCGCTATCAGATTAATATCAATAACTTTGGTCTGTTTGGCCCGAATGGCCCCCTGCCTTTGCATGTCACTGAATTTGCCTGGCAACGTCAGAAGCAACATAAAGATTATGCGCTGAGTGCCTTTTTCAATCTGTTTCAGCATCGTTTGATAACGCTATTCTGGCGGGCATGGGCGGATGCCCAGCCTTGTCTCTCCTTTGATCGTAGTGACAACCGCCGTTTCGACCACTTTTTTGCCAGCCTGATCGGCATGGGACATGTTCCAGGCTACCGCCTCCGTCAGGAGCGGACACATCACTATATGGCCGGGCACCTGAGCCGCTATCCGCGTAATAAAGACGGCTTGCTGTGCTTGCTGCGTTACCACTTTGATTTGCCGGTGACGTTACATGAAAATCAGTTTCACTGGCTAGCGATTGACCGTGATGAACAGTTGCGGCTGCATTACGGTCATGGCGGTGCCCGGTTAGGGAATACTGCCCGTCTCGGTATCGCTGTGGCGGATGTGCAATATGCATTTTGTCTGGAACTTGGCCCACTCTCTTGGTCGGCATATCAGCGTTTTTTGCCGGCTTCACGGTTTACAACATCCAATTGTGATGATCTCCGGCAATTGTGTGACTGGGTTCGGGGTTATGTCGGCCTTGAATATACCTGGAAGCTCAGAATCACGCTGGATCATCAGCATTATCAGGGATGTTCACTAGGAGGCCATCAGCCGCTGGGGCAGAGCTGTTGGTTGGGACTTAACATCCCCTATCACGATCGCAGAGATCTCTGTTTCCGTCCGGATAACGCTGCGTAGTCATAACAGACTGCACCTGTTTTCTTTTCTATCAATATGGACGAGGGTTCTATGTCAGATATCAATCGCCAGTCACTGTTTAATAAACTTAATCCGCCATTGTTTAGTGCTCTGGAAAGCGCCAGTGTATTTTGTAAACTGCGAGGCAATCCTTATGTTGAATTGGCGCACTGGCTGCATCAACTGATGCAGCAGAAAGCGGGTGATTTGCAACAAATCATAGGCCACTTTGCACTGGATGAGCAGCAGATGGCACAGGATATCGTTCGCTCTCTGGATGTATTGCCGCGCGGAGCCAGCGCGATTTCTGATCTCTCTGCCCATATTGACGAGGCAGTGGAACGGGCTTGGGTGTGTAGTTCAGTCACTTTTGCGGCAGACGAGATTCGTGGTGCGCATCTATTGCTGGCACTGTTAACCACCTTTAATCTGCGTCAGCATCTGCTGGCTATTTCTGCTCAGTTTTCCTGTATTAACGCAGAAAGTTTGGCACAGGATTTGAACCGCATCCTGCATGACAGTACGGAAGACAGCTCTCAGAAAACAGTAGCAGAGAGTGAAAACCGTCAACCCGCGTCAGAGAATGCGCTGCAATATTATGCGCAGGATATGACTGCACTGGCGCGTGCCGGGCGAATTGATCCGGTGGTCGGGCGGGATAAAGAGATCCGCCAACTGGTTGATATTTTGCTGCGTCGCAGGCAGAACAATCCACTGATTACCGGTGAGGCGGGGGTGGGTAAAACGGCGCTGGTGGAAGGATTGGCGCTACGCATTACATCGGGTGATTTGCCGCCGTCATTGTGCCATGTTCAGCTTTGGTCATTGGATATTGGCCGTTTGGAGGCAGGTGCTGGAATGAAGGGAGAATTTGAGGCACGTTTACAGGCGGTCATTAATGAAGTTCAGCAAAGCCCGGTTCCCATTATTCTGTTTATTGATGAGATTCATATGCTGATTGGCGCTGGAGGGGCGCAAGGGGTTGGTGATGCGGCTAACTTGTTGAAACCGGCACTGGCGCGTGGACAGTTACGTACCATTGGTGCGACCACCTGGGCGGAATACAAAAAACATATTGAAAAAGATCCGGCATTAACTCGACGTTTTCAGGTGTTACAGGTTGGACAGCCGGACGAAGCGCAGGCTTTACAGATGATACGCAGTCTATCCGCAAAGCTGGAACAGCATCATGGCGTGTTATTACTGGATGAGGCGCTGGAAGCCGCGGTCTCGCTCTCCCATCGCTATATCCCGGCTCGCCAGCTGCCCGATAAAGCCATCGCCCTGCTTGACACCACTTGCGCACGGGTGGCTGTCAGCCAGCACAGTCTGCCGGCGGTATTGGAAGATTATCGCCGCCAGCTTGCCGCACTCCAGATTGAATACGAGATTGTCTGCCGCGAGCAGCAACTGGGGAGTAATCATTGTGCTCGTTTGGCACAGCTTGATGGCCAGCGCCATAAATTGCAGGCAGAGGAGCAGCAAATGGCACAGCGTTGGCAGAATGAAATGACGTTGGCTCAACAGATTATCGGCTTACGCCAGCAACTGATTTCTGGTGATGAAATACCGGAGGAGGATGCACAGCGTTTGGTCTGGCAGGTACAATTACAGGATTGCCGGCAACAGTTGAGTTTATTGCAGGGAGAACAGCCATTAATTATGGTCGCGGTGGACGCACACAGCGTTGCCGCGGTGGTTGCGGATTGGACCGGTATCCCCCTTGGCCGGATGGTGAAAAATGAGATCAATGTTGTCCAGAATCTGGAACACAGCCTTGGGCAGCGAGTGATTGGTCAGCAACATGCGTTAAATACTATCAGTGAACGGGTGCGTACAGCGCGTGCACATCTGGGTGATCCCAATAAACCTGTGGGAGTATTTCTGCTATGTGGTCCTTCCGGGGTAGGGAAGACTGAAACGGCGTTGGCGTTGGCTGAAAGCCTGTATGGTGGTGAGCAGAATCTGATTACCATCAATATGAGTGAGTTTCAGGAGCCACACAGCGTATCAACCTTGAAAGGAGCACCGCCGGGATATGTCGGCTATGGTGAAGGGGGTGTGTTAACGGAGGCGGTTCGACGACGTCCGTATAGTCTGGTGTTACTTGATGAGGTGGAAAAAGCCCATCCTGATGTGCATGAACTGTTTTTTCAGGTATTCGATAAAGGCTGGATGGAAGACGGTGAAGGCCGTCGCATTGATTTTCGTAATACGCTGATCATATTGACTTCGAATGTTGGCAGTCAGGACGTTATCAGGGCTTGTACCCGGCAGGATGGTTTGCCGGATGTGGAAACGCTGATACAGCAGTTACGTCAACCGCTGTTACGAACGTTTCCCGCTGCTCTGCTTGGCCGTCTGACGATCATTCCTTATTTATCATTGAGTGACGAAGTACTGGAAAATATTGTGCAACTGCAATTGGCGCGGATAGTACAACGTCTGTGGGAAAATTATGGGATTGAGGCACAATTCGATCACAGTGTGACGCAACAGATTATGGCCTGTTGTATGGAACAGGAATCTGGTGCCCGCAGGATCGATTCGATCATGACGAATATTTTGTTGCCGCAGATAAGTCGTAGGTTGCTTACCGCAACGATGGAGAACCAGCATTATTCACAATTAGACGTGATTTGGGAAAATGCGGTATTTCAGTGCCATTTTTGCTGAGATACAAGTCAGAGGAGATATAAGGTTGGGGAGCAGTCATGTGACATTGACTGTATAGACATGCTGACCACCATTATGGTACTTCGAGAGCGAGGCCTATGCTATCAAGGCCATATGCAGACACGGATCTCATCGCAACATGAAAGAACTTTGTGTTCAAAGCAAGGGAGACTCATTGAGAGCCTTCTTTGCGTTCGATCCAAATCGAAAAGGGATTTAGCTTTGCGCAGGTAATAAAACTGGTGACGAAAAAAGGTTCTATGAAGTGGTGATTCCAATAGCGGGCTGTGAGTTTACAGCGCGTTTGGAAAAACTTAAGAGGAATAATCGAATGGCAAGAACTTTTGATGAGATTCTGAAACAGCCCAAAGGGCTGTCACAGACCGCTGACAAACCTCGTTGAAAATAACGGGATTTGTTCCTTTCATTGTGAATCATAATGCCATCCATTTTCCTCATTAAGCCAATTTAATCGCCCGACAAGGCGTTATTTTCGCTTCTCCTGCAATGAAATGCTCGCTCTCCAGAGATAAAAACAACAAAGCATTGCGACCAGCAAGGCTATCTTCTTGATATTTTGGGCTGTGGCTGCCAAAAGACACTGTATTTGCACTTTTTGCAACCCACGGAAACGGGCATAGCGGTGCCCGTGATGTTGCTTCGCATCTGCAAAACTACGCTCTATCGTCTCCTTTCGCCGCTTGTAGGTTTTTTTACCCCACTCCGTTAGCCGGTTTTCCCTGGCCTGCTCTTTACTGTCCTCCCAGACATGACGGGTTATCTTTTTGCCCCCTTTGGCCTGCGTACAGGACGCGCGTTTCGGGCAATACTGGCAGATATTCGCCGCGGCCTGATAATGCCGGTATCCCTCTCGGCTGGTTGTTTTATAAATCAACTTTTCGCCCTGAGGGCACACATAGCAGTCCTCCTGCTTGTCATAGGTAAAATGTTTTTTCTGGAAGACGTTCGACCCCTTATTCGGACGGCGGTAACCGATTATCGGCATGACACCTAACTGTTCCGTTAAGTAACAAACCGGGGCCGTAAAATAGCCCGCATCCAACCCAACCGCGAGGGGGTTGAGGGCAAAACGCTCTAACTGACGCGTCAAACGCTTGATAAAAGGCTGGCTGTCGTGGACATTACCCGGTGTGGCGTAGGTATCGGTGATAATACCGACTTGCCCATCCACGGTACGGTGGTCAAGGTAAAAGAACCCTCTGGGTTTGTTGGTCCGGTGCATAAACCCGCTTTCCGGATCGACGGTACTGACCTTCGTCTTTCTCTGCCGTTCCTTTAGGGCTGGCTTCAGGCTTTTTTTCCAGCTGCCGCCCGGTCTTGAGTGACGGCTTTATCCAGTGCGTCAACATAGGCGCCGGGGGGAACCGACCGCATGACATTCTCCGATTTATGCGGATTGGCACTGGCTTTCAGGTGGGTGCTGTCGGTATAGAGTACGCGTCCACCCACGAATCCTTTGGCCATCGCCTGTTCAACAATGTGGTCAAAAATCTGCTGGAAGACCGCGGTATGATTGAAACGGCGGCGGCGGTTCTGACTCAGGGTTGAGGCATCAGGGACCTTCTCTGTCAGTCCGAGGCGCAGAAACCAGCGGTAAGCCACATTAACCTGAATTTCCTGAACCAGACGGCGTTCACTGGGGACGCCAAACAAGTAGCCGAGTAACATCATTTTAATCAGCATGACCGGGTCGATAGCAGGACGGCCATTATTGTGGCAATACAACGGGGCGACTAATTCGCGGATAAATTCGAAATCAATGGCGGCATCGACTTGACGGACCAAATGATTTTTAGGCACCAGCTCGTCAAGCGAGAGCGTTTCTGGCGGGAAAGTCTGGAGAGGGGGTGTTCTTAACATGGCGGCAAGCTCCGTTGAGTGAACGGAACTTAATTAAAACAAAATGCCGGATAAAAAACCAGCACTTTGTCAATAATCTGATATTGGCTCACCTTTCTGTGAGCCAATATTATTTTATTTTTCGACCAACGCACAATTAAAAGCTGGCATTAACACCCAAACTGAAAGAGTAGGTATGATTCTGAACATCTCCGTCATTGCGTGATACTGACGCAAAAGCGCCCCAATCTTTTGTAATAACAGCATTCATACCAATAGTGTATTCACGCCAATGGGTATCCTGTTTTTGGCTTTCGCTAACGAAAGAGGTCTGGGTTGAGTTGATAGCACTACGAATCTGATAACGCTTATCACCAAACTGGTGGTTGAACCGAACTTCAGCATAGGGGTTAAAATAGCCAAAATTCGTGTCAAGACGCCAGCCTAGCGTGCCAACCTGAGAGTCATAGCGCTGTTCACCAAAATGCATGGCAGTGCTGTTATTACCCGATTCACGATAACCTTTGACATAACTTTTATCCCAGGCATATTGGATGATCGGGCTGGTCGTGACGGCAGATGTCAGTGGAATATCCCAACCAGCGGTAATACGTCCGCCCCATTGATGGCCGGAAGTCGAGGCATTTTCTTTACGTAACCACTCATTGAGCACGATACCACGAGTAATGTCCTCATATTTCATGTCCAAATAGTGAAGATCACCACTAATCCAACCTTTATCGTAGTAACGCCACAAGCCGTAAGCGGTGAACACATAGCCGCGGCCATCATAGTGGAAATTATCGGCTGGAGAAGAATTATCCTGATAACGCGAGATCATGCCACCCAACAGAATATTATCCATGATCTGATAGTCACTACCCAATGTCAGTGTATGGTTGTGATTACCACTATAACCACCGAATACACCTAGTTTACCCTGTTCGTTACCCACATTACGCAATTGCTGTAAACGGCCGTCAAGAGAAGCAAGTGCCCCTTTGACGGGCACATTGTTGGCGTTCGTCAGTAACATAACCCGATACGGAGCATTGAGGACTGAAACAGTGTATTGACTAACTATACGATGTGCTTCTGGAGTTGGATGAAAATCATCAGCGAATAAAAAAGGCTTGCTGGCATCAAAACCAATATCTTTAGAGCGACAGGAACCCGCATTAACACCCTGAGCGCAAGCGTAACCGATGGTGTTGAGAAAACCATAGCGTAGAGGATTAGCGATAACTTCATGTAAGAGGGTATTAACATCAACGCGAACAATATTGCCATTTTCTTGGCTAAGAGCCATATCTTCTAATTGATTATAGCTGTCAACCAATTTTGAAGCGTTACTACTTAATTCGTTATAACCATCAATCAATTGCTTAGTGGTCTCCTCAGCTTTTTTGGCGTCACCTCCTGAAACATCGGATCCGATCTGTTTGAAAACACCATGGATAACTTGAAGGCGGGTGTCTTTATCAATTGTGGGATACCCGTTGACTGCTGCATGAATTTTAGCCAGATCTTCAGGAGTAGCTCCCCCTTTAGAGAGAACAAACTCCATAATTTTCGGAGTCATACCCACATCAGGAACCGTAGGCACGATCACCAACCCAGCTCCTGCATTGAGAAGAGCATGTACCTGTGATGAAGCCGCCACCGCACTCTTAGTAATAATTTCTTCCGCTTTAGCTGGATTTCGTAATGCAGCGTCAACATCATTGCCACCAATCCAGTGAACATACAGGCCATTAGGATCAGCACGGTTACCGTGACTTGCCAAGTAACCCGTTACCTGATCCTGAGTGTTATATTTATTATTTAAACTGGCAACAGCAGTCGCGCCACCGGCAGAGTAATTAGTTCCACCTTCTTGGGAAGGCTTCAATTCTGTACCTAATTGTTGAGCGATAAGATCGTTATACAACTTACTTGTCTTACCGTCCGTCGTGAATCGACCTCTATTTCCGCTATCGCTTAAGCTATCGCCAAAGACATATAGGTTGTCATAAGCGTGTGCGTTCGAAATTGCACTTATCGAAAGTGCCAACATACCTGGTGCAAATATAAATGACCTTTTCATTAACTATCCTCAAGAAATGATTTTATATTTATCATTGAACTGGCTGTTCAACTGAAATGATCAATCCAAATAGAAACTGCATTCATGAGATATGACGCAATCCTACTCTTGGTTAACCAATACCTCATTATAGTTAGTAAAAGAGGATACTCTGTATTGTTTTTTTACATCTTTAAAGTTTCGTGCTATTTGACAGTTTCATTAACCAATTTGGTTGAAATTCAACTATCTATAAAAAGTAATATTAGACCAAATAGTCTCAACGCACTTCCTCGTTTCATGAAATAGATCACGAAACAGACAGAAGAAAATTCTGGGGTAGATAATTAGCTAGATCTGGGTAATATCTGAAGCGATTCATCACAATAAATGTGATAGAGTCAGTCCATTATCGGTTTAGAAAAATAGTTAAAATAAAAGATTAAGAAAAATGAATATAAAAATTCAGCAAGCAATAAAGACTGATTTCAGTAAATTAGCCGAAATATGGGAAGCCTCTGTACGGGCAACACACGATTTTTTATCTGACGAAAATATTAATGAATTACGTCCACTGATTCTGCATACCTATCTGCTAACACTGGCTGTTTATAAAGCGATAAATGACAAAAACCAAATTGAAGGCTTTATGGGTGTTGATCAGAATCGGATTGAGATGCTGTTTATCTCCCCTGATTCTCGTGGTAAAGGTATCGGCAAAGCACTCCTGAATTTTGGTATCACTGAATTAGGTATCAATGAACTGGATGTTAATGAACAAAATGCTCAGGGAGTGGGTTTCTATCAGCATCAGGGGTTTAAGGTTTTCAACCGCTCAGAAACTGACGGCCAGGGTAATCCTTTTCCGTTATTACACATGAGAAAACAAGCATGAGGAGTCACCTCCTCAATGCAAATTAAACTCTATCGCTAAGGTATGATCCCTCGGCAGGCCAGCAGGTTTTACCCCTACAGACCGGGCTTGTTGGATAGCCGCAAGTGCAGCCCGATCCAATTCATCAGCGCCAGAACTCCGCACTAATTGAGGATTTGTCAGATCGCCGCTGTCCAGCAAGCTAAAACTTACCTGAACAATACCCTGTTGTTTCATCTTCTTAGCCCGACGTGGATAACGTTTGTGTTTTTCAATTTCACGACGTAAGGCAGACTGATAGCCTTGTAAATCATCAGAACCCAAACCCGTCATCGGTTGACTGGTTGTTGCCTGACGTGCGCCAGCTTGTGAATCCACAACATCTCTCCCGGTCACCTGGGAACTGTCCGCTGCTTGCTCTGTTTCCAGTTTATGTCCACGCTCCGCCAGTTTTGGCTGGCGATCTTTTACTGGCTCTTTCTGTGGCTTGTTCCTCGGTTTGGCATCTGCATGTTCTTCCGGCGGTTTCCGCTGTTCTCGTTTCCGTGGCCTGTCCACTGGCTTATTGAGCGCTATTTTCGCCTCAAGCGGTGATTCGGCTACCACCACTTCGGGGGGTAACGGAGGCGGGAGAGGTTCCTGCTTCGTAGGATGCTCCTGCCCAGCAGGTGCCGCTGAAGCAACCATTTCTATTGAGATACTGATTATTGGCGAATTCACTGATTGATTATTTGCACTGTCATCACGTAATAAATGAGATGTCATAAACACGATGACACTTGTATGTAACAGCAAAGAAGCAAACAAGCCAATATAAATACGATTTTTCATCATAATTCAAGCCACCTTTCCGCTCGTTATCTGCGGAGATTAACCTTCTTACAGGCAGGTTAATCTCCCGTCAAGAGTCAGAACTGACTGGTGACACTAAGCTTAAACGTCCGTCCGGGCGCCGGCATCATAGAGCGGGTTAACGGGTCCAGATAATAGCGATCGGTTAAGTTAGTGCCGGATAATTCAACGACAATATTTGGCGCAACCTTATAATTAATGTAAGCATCTACGGTCATTACCGGATTCCAGCGCATCGGGTTATTATTTATCCCTTTATAAGTGCCCGGCATTTTTTTCATCAACCATTTTTCATCCTTATTCTCCACACTGCTGTGGTACAACACCCGGCTCCCTATTTCTAAATCTTCATCTAATAACCGGCCACCAATATTCAGATTAAGAGAATAACGAGGGGGAATTGTTGTTCTTAAAAAACCACCGGGAAAACCGCCATCAATACATTCTGGAACACCAAATCGATTGGTCGAATCTAACATACCCGCTGAGGTTTTATCACAAACTTTATTTTTAAGATTATAAGACAGGCCAAACTGGGTAAAGAATCCCCCGTTGTCATAACGTCCTTGTACTTCTAAACCCGATAATTTCTGTTTATCTAATTGAGTAAATTTAAAGTTACTATCACGGTCAAAAACATTCTCTATGACTGTATTGTAATAAGCGAATTTAATATCCGCATTATGCTCCGCCCCTAACAACTGACTTAAATCATGAACATAACCCACTTCAACCGTTTTACTACGTTCAGGTTTAAAAGCGCGGGCCGGTTTATCAGTAAAACCAGAGGAAAAGCCGACGGTATCTTCAAAAATACTCGGCATACGTACCGCTTCGGCATAACGTGCATAGATACGTACGTTATCACTCACATAAGCCGTTGCTGAAAATACCGGTGCCCAGGCATAATCTTTACGTTTAGGTTGTTTAGCCCAACGCTCCTGTTCACTTTTTTGCTTATAAACTAAACCACCATCACCATTACTCAATATCTCCCCAGAGCTATCAATATAACGGCTATTAGATTGGGCATTACTATATTCATATTTATATACTTCTTGGTTAGTCATAGGATCAATAACACGCTCATTCATATCAAGCTCCCCATTAAAATAGGGGTTATCTTGTTTATATAACTTACCGTCATCACGATATTGCCAAAGTACATCTACCGGTATCATAGGACGAGAAATTGAATCTCGCTCTTTTGATTCAGAAAAAATTTTTTCGCTATATTCGTTAAATTCATCATCAGTTAAACACTCAAAGCATTCATTAAATTTTTTCAATAATTCAGCTTCGCGTTCGGTAAGTGTTCTCATATATTGCAAACCCATACCAATCTGTTTCTTATCCTTACTATACCGAAGATCACGGGCAGCTAAACGCTCATTTAAAAAATCATCCTTAGACCAATAGCTTACTCGTTTAGCACCAGCACTTAACGCCAACCACGAGGTAGGGCGCCAGTCGAAATTAAAGGCAATATTGTTTTCCTGACGGCGCCCTTTTCTTGGCAATGAACGAAAATTAGAGAAACTCTTTGCTTCATAATCATCATGCGAACCCAAACGTTCCCGTTGCAGATTGGCCGACAATGTTAAATCCAGATTTGCAGTCAGCGCAAAAGCATTGGAAAGATCAACGCCCCAGCGGTTATTATGCGCATTAGTGGAAGCAGTTTCTACCAAGCTACCATCTTTATTCGGATCTCTTTCCTTACCATTCACATCCCAGACTGCATCCCTTTCCCGCGGCTCACGAGGATACCCCCCGGCAGTATTAGTATCGCTAATAGTACGGGTAATCCAGAACTTCATATCAAAATCAACCCACTTGTTCCCATCAGGCTTCCATTTATAGTCCACATTAAATGCCTGCTGATGTACATTAGCCAAAGGCCATTGCGATACAATATTTTCCTCAGCTCGAACCCAACTCATGCGCGAAGGCATAATTTCACCATAAGTCGTCTTGGTATCGCGGATACCAAACTCGATAGTCTGTTGATTAGCCAGATGCCAAGTATTTTTAAGTAACCAAGATTCCATTTCACTGGAAGTATTCGGCACTTCATTGCCGGGACGATATATACGTGCCGCGAAAGGTAAATAAGGATCATACGACCGAGTACCACCCTCAAGGATAACTTTATCCTTATCACTGATCGGCGCATCATAGCGATGAGAGCCTCCCTTGCCGGCAAAATAGTTGCCTTTACTGCGATAGCTATATGCAGCCATTAAATCAAAATGTTCCTGCCGGGTACCTATTCCCAAACGTATTGCATTATCTTTCAAGCCAAGTAATTTATTATCTTTTGAGGTTTTTGGCGTAATTTCTAACGCAGGATCAACATAGTTAAACCCCTTAGTAAAACCAGGAATATCACGATAATCTTGTCCCCATTGCAGATTTGGTGCACGCTCCTTGACTGCGTTGCTGCTGGTTTCTAATTTCAGGTTAATTCCGAAACTCTCATCTGCCGGTACCACATCATCAATGCCCAGAGTTTTTATCATTACAGCTCCACCTATCGAGCCTTTTACTCCGCGAGTCAGTGACGGGCCTTTTTCTATTTCAATGCTGCTAATCAAGTTCGGGTCAATATAATTACGATTATTAGCACCATTATAACCACGCCAGGTCGTAATCGCCTGTTCAGTACCATCAATGGTAACAGGAACCCGACCTTGCCCCTGAATGCCACGGATATTAGGATCTAATGCACCGCTGTTTCTGGAGTCCCCACTAAATACGCCGACTGCACTTTTTAAAACATCCGCAGGTGAAGCGCCCTTATAGCGCTCTACCAGATCCTTACCCAGGTAAATATTGGTAATATCTTTATCGTAAACTGCATCATAGCCTGCCTGATCTTTTTCGCTGGTAGCTGAAACATTGATCTTACCTAAGTCGGCCTTATTTTCAGCGGACTGTTTGACTGGTTGAGAAGAAGCTGTTGGTGTTTCTGCATCAACGCGATCAGGTATCATGCCGTAGGTTAACGCCAGCATGAATGTTATTTTGCTATATTTATTTAATTTATACATAGTGATTATCTGCCATAGTACGGATTTAAATAATCGATTACTTCAATTAGCATCAGAAATACTTTTCGAACTTAATTAACACTTCATTCTTGTTATATGAATATAACCAATCAACATTGCTATTGTTTTTTCTGTACCGATAAGTGATTACCGGGGTTAAACCGAAAACATCAAACTTAGGCATACTGATAATTGCCGAATAGAGTTGTTCATTGTCTTTACGACGTGCACCTAATGGCACACTGTAATCACCAAACTGCCTCTGTCGTAATACAGTAAATACCACAGCATTAATTCCCGGATACAACTGGGTAGAAATACCCGCTCGTATGCCTTTTTGTTGATAATCATCCGCTTTCTCAACACTGGTTTTATTAACCCAATCACCACCAGTAAAGGTAATTGTCTGATCAGTTAAATAATAAGATAAGGTGGCATAAACAGAAGTCATATTACCGTCATTATGATTATAAAGTTTATGATAACGAAACTGTTTATATTCACCTTCAAGATTCAATGCCAGATTTTTTGATAGAATATTCATCCATTCAGTTTTCATTCCTGTGGTGCGATAACGGGAATGATTACCAACATGATTAAACTCAATAATTGGACCTATCAGAAAATCATTTTTCTGTGCCTTATAGTTATATCCCAAATAAGCGGAAGTTGTATTTTCATTTTCCTCACTATGATTACGATAACTTTCACCATAAGTCATTGAGCGCAAGGATATACCGTGGTGACCACTTAGCTGGTATATCTTACGTAACGTAGCATCATAACTGATACCATTTGCCTTCTTTGCCAAAGGCAACTTACGTTCAACTATACAACTGCCATTTTCAGCATATTCCTTGCAAAAAGGAGGCTTATTTGGTGACATATTAGTATTGTCGTTAAAAATATATCCTACGGCAAAAGACCCACGCCAGGCATTACGCAATTCAATCGCATCCTGATAGCTGGTTATATTCTTAATGACTGCTGGTGGTAATTTATTTTCGTTATCGTGATTCGCCGCAGAAATCTCATTAAACAGTAAACTGGCTTCTCTATTTTTTTGATTCTCATAATAGACCCTGGCTAACTCCAATTTAGCACGGGTAAAATCAGGTTGCTGGTGTAAAACAGTCTGATAATGCTGTTCTGCTGCAACTAAATCACCCTGCGAGCGTGCAAGATTTGCCTGAGCAAAATGTACCAATTGGGAATCATGCCCAGGTAACTTCTGATACATCGGCAAAAAGCGTTCTACATCCTTCACCTGTTGATGATTAATAGCTAAATATAGCGCCTGACCAACCTCATTCACATTATTATCAACACTGAAAGTCTGACCATTAAGGACTATCGATAAATGATCAGTATTCTCATTCACAGTTTCATCAGTGACGATCTCTTTTTCTTGTTCCTGCAAATTTTGCTGTACGTTATGCCACAATCTTCTGCCGGTGTCTTCATCTGCCAGAGCCAAAGAAGGGTAAAAAAACAAACAGTTGATCAGTATCGTAAAACGGATAATAGGTGTATTTAACATCGGAATATCGCTGCTTAATAGTCGGACTGATAAATAAACAAAATAAGACAAAGCCCATATGAACTTTGCCTTATTCAGTTAATACAAATTCATATTATGGATTTTTAGTCCCACCAAAGGCAGTATCTTTGCTATGATCTGAATCAAATTTAGCCACCCCAGCTAAACTCGACGCATTATCACCAAAGAAGTGGCCGTTGTTTGTACCGACAACATTTCCGGCAGTTGCCCTACCGGCAAATGAGCCATCTGCTTTAATTCTGGAATTAATACCGACGGTCAGTACACTATTCGCTATTGAGCCAGAAAGCCTTTTCTGACCGAAATCAGCAGTGAATGTGCCTTGCAAAGCATTGCTACCACTATATTGGTTGATTCCTTTAACCGTATAGGTCGCTATACCACCAGTCGGTAAATTGGTTGTAACATCTTTACCTGAGTAATAGGCGGTATGCGTAGTATCATGCACCTGACCGGTTTGTGACCATTCGCCAAAATAGACATCAGCATTAGCCACTTTAGTAAAGTTAAAGACCCCCATACCACTATGGGTACTCGATCCAGGCATAGAAATTTTATGAATGCCATTCGCATCCGCTGCGGCATAACGGGTAAGGCCAGAGAAGCTGACGATTTTACCACCAGCTATAGATTGCACCCCAATCCCCGGCTCTCCCCCAGGACTTGCATGACCTGCACCACCTTTCTCAGTCACATTTACCCTAATACTAGATTTATCCTGGTCAAACTTTTGAGTTTGCCCAAAGCCTGGCGCAGCCATTGCTTGTGTTACTAATCCACATGTACCTAATACTGCAATTAACACTTTAACTTTGTTCATAGCATATTCCTTATGTTAACTAATTAAATGTTAGAGATTGCTTATTACATAGTTTTAGTACCGTCCTAAGACTGACACGCATATTAACGTACTCTTAATAAAAAATGAAATGATAATCATTATCATAAAATTATTATGTGAACTTGTATAAAATGGCAATAAATACACCTAACTATTTAATTATTAAATCAATATTTACCATAACCTTAGTATAATAGGGGAAATAATCTTAGATAGATAAAACCAATAATAAGTGTAAAAAAATCAATACACAGTAATATATTTGTGGGTTATAATTTCATTTTGAAATTAATTTATATATTACTATTTTTCGTTTAACTAATATAATGGCAATTATTGATCAAGAATTTATCAAAAAACATTTAACAATTTAAAACAAAAATCAATAAAAGATAATTTATCTTATTGATTTAAACAGGAATAAATTATTATAAAGAATTGGAATATAATCATTCAGAAAACCTTCACTAATATATCATTTACTAAAACCACTAAAATAGACATATTAACGATACGGATTAAAATGCCATTACAATATTATCTCCCGCCTATAATGAATTTAATAACCACAAATTTAAAATGTAAACTTTTATTCACAATGAAAATTTTTTATGAAATATTGATACTTTTTTTATCTTATATAAAAGAATTGAATAAGTTATTTACATAACTTCATAAATTCCCTGACTTTTTGCAGGGAATTTATGTAGGTGAGATAGTTCTCAGGCTAATTTATTAAGAATTTAACTGAGAAACTATCGTTCTCGCCCTCACCTTTAATATAATAGACAGTAAAATAGAGTTGACAAAAAGACCTAAAACCAAACCATACCAAAATCCTACAATCCCCATGCTATCGGTTACCCAGTTTGTCAGAGCCAAAACAAACCCTAGTGGTAAACCAACTAACCAATAGCCAAATAAAGGTGCGTAGAATACCGAGCGGGTATCATGAAAACCACGCAAAATACCCGCTAAAGAGGCCTGAAAGGAGTCGAAGAACTGGAAAAAACAGAATAGAAAAGCCAGGCTAAGTGCAATTATTATCACTGAGTCATCGTTAGTGTAGAGTGCAATCAATGGCGCCGCGAAAAAATATATTATAAAGCCAAAAATTGCAGAGACAGATAATATCAAAGAAATCGAAACTTTTATAACACCCATTAATGATGTCCTATCTCTCTGCCCAATATAGGAGCCCACTCTCACGGTCGTCGCGGTCGAAAATCCTGTGATGACGGTATAAATGATAGTGACGATATTAAGCATAATATTATGTGCGGCAACAGTTTGAGTGCCTAAAGGCGCAACGGATACAGCAACCACATCGAGAAAAACCATTTCAACAAAAAAAGCCAATCCACTAGGAATGCTAATATAAAAAGTCCTCAGTAAATCTTGATATTTTGGGAATTTTAAACGAAACCGATATCGCCGATATTCATCTTTCAGTAAAAAATAAACAACTAAACATACAGCACTTAGGTTATTAATAATTGCCGTTGTAATACCCGCGCCAATGCCGCCCATTTCCGGAAAACCAAATTTCCCGTAAATAAGCATGTAATTTAATGGTATATTCAGTAATAAGGCACCAGAAGATAGATACATAGCGACTTTCGTGTCTTCTAATCCTTGCAGAAATGAACGAAAAACATTAAATATCATCACCCCAGGAACACTAAATGCCATAGCAAGAACATAGCCCCGTGTGATATCTAAAATATTATCATCTAAGCCTATAAACGAAAATAGTTCGCTAATTAACATTAATAATAAAATTATTGGTATTGAAAGTATCATCGATAGAAACAAATAATTTCTAAGGCTTTCTTTGACCCCTTCTTCATTACCTTGCGCTTTGTGCTTTGCGACATCTGCCGCAAGCATGATAATAGTCCCGTATCCCAACACAAATATAGGGAACCAAATACTACTTCCTAACGTTACTGCCGCTAAATCAGCGGTAGCATAGTGACCAGACATCACTATATCAACCACACCCATTGCAGTACGTGCTATCTGCGCAATAATAATGGGAAAAGAAAGTAAGAACAGTTGTCTTAATTCCTGCCAGTTTGAAAATTTAGCCATAAAAATACCATTAATTTATTGATTAGCTCCAATGTTGATCATACTAACAATAAATTATAACTAAAATCATGCAGAAAAATTTTTAAAAATTTAAAATTATGGGCATACCCCCTATTTTTGTTCAGGAAATAGAGGGGAATAAATCAAGTAACCTAACGAAAACGAACTACTTCACAAGAAATTTTGTGATCTTTCTAAAAGATTAGATATTTATTTAAGTCTTTTGTTCTCATTTTCCATTTTAATAGTTAATGTTACTCGACTTAAGTAGCTTCTGTTTTTTGTGATAATGTCCACATAATTAAAAAATAGCGACAGCCGATATATCACTGAATTAGTAACATTTTTAAATTATTTATTTAATTAATAAAGAATTAGCGGAAATATAATGTCTAATAATAAAATCTTTATTGTTTTAGCGATACTGGCGATGGGGCTTTACACAACTTCAACCGATAAAACGACTTCTCAACCTGTCAAAACTACGGTGCAAATTCATCCTCAGCTTGGTCAAATTTGCCAGGCAACCGCATCTATCCTATTTAGTCAAAAGACAGAAATCATCAAGATATCTTCTGGGGATAACGATAAGATGGCGTATATGCACTACATTCGATCCAGTGATAATTCCCTGTGGAAAGCTAAATGTCACTTAAATGGCGATCGTGTCGCATGGGCTTCCAATAACGTCGATAACATTGACCGTTGGAGAATTGAAGAAAATGACGAAAAAATCACATTTTCTATCACTGGAAATTCCCTTAAGCTGATAGATATCTATTCCGATGGTTCATCAATCAAACAAATGTACAAGTTAAATTCCTTGTGAACGGCAGTAAGTGGAGCTGTAGTTTTGATAAAAGCCGCTTACATCTATTCATCAAAGATACATGTAATCTTACCGATATAGAGAAGAGACCGAAAATGAAACCAGAAACTCTTGCGATCCACGGCGGATATTCACCCGATCCAACCACCAAAGCCGTTGCTGTCCCTATTTATCAAACAACATCCTATGCATTTGATAATACTCAACACGGTGCCGATCTGTTTGATTTAAAGGTCGAGGGAAATATCTATTCCCGCATTATGAACCCGACTAATGACGTACTGGAAAAACGGGTTGCTTTACTTGAAGGCGGGATAGCTGCATTGTCGGTCGCATCCGGTATGGCTGCTGTCACCTGCGCTATTCAATCCATTGCCGGAGCCGGAGATAATATTATATCTGTTGCCAAGTTATATGGCGGCACCTATAACCTGCTGGCTCACACATTGCCCCGGTTCGGTATTGAAACACGCTTTGCCGACCATGATGATATTGCAGCATTGGAATCACTGATTGATGACCGGACCAAAGCGGTATTCTGTGAATCCATTGGTAACCCGGCAGGTAATGTTGTTGACCTGAAAAAGTTCGCAGAAGTGGCTCACCGTCATGGCGTTCCTTTAATCGTTGACAATACCGTTGCCACGCCTGCGCTTTGCCGGCCTTTTGAGCATGGCGCCGATATTATTATTCACTCTCTGACCAAATACATGGGAGGTCACGGTTCCACTATTGGCGGCATCATTGTTGATTCCGGTAACTTCCCTTGGGAAAAACACAAGCAACGATTCGCCATCCTGAATAACCCGGATCCCTCTTATCACAATGTCATCTATACTGAACAGTTCGGTAAAGCCGCATTTATCGGTCATTGCCGTGTTGTACCGTTACGTAACATGGGCGCGGCACTATCGCCTTTTAATGCTTTCCTTATTTTGCAAGGGTTGGAAACGCTGGCATTAAGAATGGAGCGTCATACTGAAAATGCCCTGAAAGTAGCTCATTACCTGCAAAATCATCCTCAAGTTAGTTGGGTGAAATATGCAGGATTGCCAGACCATCCGGAACATGAACTGGCACAACAGTATATGAGTGGGAAACCATCAGCCATTCTTTCCTTTGGTATTAAAGGCGGACAGGAATCCGGTGCCCGCTTTATTGACGCGTTAAAACTAATTGTGCGCCTGGTCAATATTGGTGATGCAAAATCACTCGCCTGCCATCCAGCTTCAACCACTCATAGCCAATTAAATGAGGAGGAGTTAGTTAAAGCAGGTGTACCACACGACATGATCCGCCTGTCAATCGGCATTGAACATATTGATGATATTATTACCGATCTTGCCCAAGCCCTGGATGCATCGAAATAATTTAACGTTGCCATACCCCCCGTTCTGGTGAGGGTGTCGCAAAAGGTCATGTTATCCATTAAAATCTGCGCTCTTCCTTTAGGCGCAGCTCTTTTATGACCTTATTCATTCGAAAACGGGAACCGTCTGCTTACACCAAACGTCAGTTTGTCAAAGCTCAGCACTTACCTGTATTGGATGGCTCCCTTTCCCTTTCTGATTATCTCAGGCAAATGGGGGAGCGTTGCGCATTTATTGTTGCTGACATTCTTGATGAGCAAGATTGGGGCCCCTTTGAACGCCATTATGCTTCGACAGGGAGAGCCCCTTATTCTCCACGCTCCATGATGGGGATCCTGCTTTATGGGATCATGAAAGGACACTGCTCGCTCAGAGAACTTGAACGACTTGCGCGTTTAGATTTAGGCTGTATTTTTGTCAGCCAGGGAATTACGCCCGATCATGCCAGTCTTGGGCGTTTTATTTATCAGCACCAATCCGTCCTGACGGGACCGTTTTTTAAGGCACTGACCTTATCCATTTTGCACCGCAGTCGTTCGGACGGCTCGTGCCTGGCCGGTGACGGGACAGTGATAGAGGCGGCCTGTTCTCATTACCACCTTTTAACTCAGGAAGCGATTTCACGTGAAAAAAATACTCTCACGGCTACCCCTGCCACAGCGCAGACAGAAAAACGCATAAAGCAATTGGAACAGGGAGCCAACGTATTACGGCGCCGACAAGAAAATCGCGAAAAAAAAGGGAAGGATGCCAGCCAACTGCGTATCAATCCAACAGAACCCGACGCCGTCGTCCAGAAACTCAAGCGGGGAAGGGGATTTTCAACTTCCTATAAACCGTCTGTTTTAGTCAACAACAGACGAATTATCGTCGCTCAAACGGTCGACCCCTCCAGTGAAACCCAAGTGATGGCCGCGTTATTGGCGCAGAATCTCACTATCTCGGGAGGTCACCCGGAAAAGCTGTTATTGGATGCCGGTTATTTCCATGACGATGTGATTGCTGAGGCGAAGAAACATCAGATCTTGCTGTTTTGTGCAGAAAATTCAGACCGACAGCGTACCCGAAAAATCTATCCTAAATCCTTATTTACTTATGATGCTGAGCAAGATTGCTATATTTGTCCTGCTCATCACCAATTGTCCCTGCAAAGTACAGTGAAAGCCACTGAAAAAACGCGGACCTATCGGGTTTATCGCGCTGACAATTGTGCCGGATGCCCGAAGAAAGCGGGCTGCACAAAGGCTAAAGGAGGAAGAAAAATAAAACGTTATCCGGAAGATGAAGGGCGGGAGACACTTCGTTTGCATATGGCCCGACCGGAGTCAAAACAGATATTGAGTCAACGGAAGAGCCTGGTAGAACCGGTATTTTCGGCATTACGGGGAATTCAGAGACTGGAACGCTTTCGGCGTAAGGGATTGTCAGCGGTAAAGCTGGAGTTTTCCCTGCATGCAATGGCCTATAACTTATCAAGAGCGGTGGCTTTGATATTAGGGATTATTTTTAGCCTGTTATCCATACAAATAACAGGCTGCCCAAAGTCAGTGATTGAATTTAACTTGATGCTTGAAAAAGTGACCTCAACCCTTTTGCGACACCCTCTGGTGAACGGGGGGTTAGAAAAAGGTAAACAATGCTGGCATGGCGTCCAATCACTGGACGCCATGTTCTCATTAGAATGTTACATTCATTTTAGCCCATATCGTTCGGCCTGGTTCATTTACTGAGGTGTTTGATGAATAACCAAAAGTGCTATTACCTGCAAGGTTGAGGTGTTCGCTGTATTCTTTATTCAGAATGTTGTCGATACCTGTGCTGACTTTGACATTTTTGTTGATCTTATAGGCGACGTTTGCAGAAAGCACGCCGAATCCCGGACTGTCTTTAAAATCTTTACCGACGACATTTCCCTGATCTACAGCAATTCGATGCTGGCTGCTAACTAATCGCCACAAACCGGTACTGCTCCAATCACCACGTTCATAAGTCAATCCGAAACGGGCTTCCAGTGGTGGGATTTGAGGCAGTGGCTTGTTATCCGTGGTATTTTCCCCCCAAGAATAAGCAAGGCTGGCATCCGTTTTCCAATGATCTGTCAGTTGATAGCCAAAGCCCATCTCTCCCCCCATAACATTGGCATTAACATTATCCGCCTGGCTGATGCGGGCATTGGTTGGGCTATATCTAAACAAAATGAAATCATTCACACGCCCTACATAGGCTGACACCCAGCTATTAAAGCGTTCTCCCGTATATTGCGCCCCAATATCAAGCTGGGTAGTTTTTTCGCTTTTCACGCCATCAAAAGCACTGTCACTACCAGCCGGACCAAGTTTAGGCGAAAATAGCTCCCAGTAGTCCGGGAAGCGCTCAGTATAACCAATACCAGCATAAAACATCAGCGGAACATCAGCGACAGTATGCTCTAAACGCATAAAACCGCTTGGCAAAGTATCATTTCGTTCTTTCTCGCTATTGCCGGCAAATTTTTTCACCAGACTGCGATCAAGACGGGCACCGGTTATCAACTCGCTCTGCTCTGTGGCGTACCAAGTCAACTCGCCAAACAAACCATAGTTACGGAATTGAGCATCCTTTTGCCACACGCTGCCTGATTTATTACGATGGGTATTAGTTTGAGTATCCGCACCACTTTCCAGCTTGAAATCTTGCCACAGCCAGGTGCCCATCGCCCGTCCCCCCACAATCCGGCGATCCAGTTGCATGGACATGCCACTGTTCATATTCATATGCATACCACACATATGCTTACAGGTCGCAGAAGGCATGCCCATCTTCCCCATCGATCCCATAGACATAGGGCTGTTCGGGGAACGCAAGGTTATATTGTCCATAATATGGTTGGTGTAGTTGTAGTAAACTTGGGCTTCAACCTTATCAAGGACCTCACCGATGTTAGATTTCTCAAAACGCACGCCGAGGCTTTCACGTTTAAATTGTGAACCATCCATACTACGCCCCGCATAGCGGGCTTCTCCATCACCTTTCCCGGCGGTCAATTCGAGCAACGTATCTTTATCTGGCGTCCACCCCAGCGCCAGATCACTATTCCACTTATCCCAACGCGAAGGGACACGATACCCACTACCATCTTTATAATCATGTGAACGGGAGGTATTTCCCATTAAACGTAAATATCCCAATTCATTGCCGATACTGGCATCAACATTGCCATCCCAACGACCATTTGAACCGGTCAACCCACTGGCATTGACCTTCACCCCCGGCTCATTAAATTTAGGATGTTCACGCTCAAACCTAATGGTCCCAGCGGAAGCACCTGGCCCCCACAACACGGTTTGAGGCCCTTTAATCAGTGTCAGCAAATCATAACTTTCCGGTGAAATATAAGATGAAGGCGCATCCATCCTGCCAGGGCAAGCCCCTTGCATTTCTGCGCCATCAGTCAGGATCTTAAGCCTTGAACCAAACATTCCCCGAAATACCGGATCACCATTGGTGCCCCCATTACGGATTTGTGAAAAACCGGGTATGGTTTTCAGATAGTCAGAGCCATCACTTGCCGGAACTGGCTGACGAGGCGTTTTTGGTGAAGTGACAATGGTTAAAGGAGAATACAAAGGCGCAGTGACGGTGATCACATCACCATCATTGGTTTTTGGGCCATTCGCATGATCGTGCGAATCTGATGTGGTTTCAACCGCATATCCATTAAAAGCAGCCAGCAAAAACAGCGGCATGGCCGAGCTAATACAACGGGCCAGTGTATTTTTTTTATAAGAAGTATTTTTTTCAAACATCATCTTTCCTTAATGTGCATCCGCGCTCCGAAGCGATATTGCTATCAAAAACGGAATACGTTATAGAATCCAACCAAACAGTTTTTGGTATAAGCAAACTTTCCCTGGCTAAGAAGTTAGCAGGACAAAGCGTTTTATTATGTTTAAACCGATGAGATTAGATCTGTTCAGGCGGAGCGCGAGGCAGCGAATCAGAAAAGATGAAATGCGCAAGGAAGAGAGTTACAGGTTGAACCGGTGGTGACCGTGAAGTCAGCGAAGTTGACCAGAATAACGGTGTATTCGCCAAATCCAGCATCGGCACATGGATAAGAAAGACGCAGTATCCACAGGCAATATCATCCAGGATCGACATGCCACCACCAGCATGCATACCCATCTGCATTCCATCATGATGGTTAGTGCTCTGTGATGCAGAAGAAATGTCAGAATGAGACATATCCTTGGGCATATCATCGTCAGATGACATCACCGTATGACAACCGGCCACTCTCGATGAATGAGACTCACCAATGCGCGCATGTTCCAGTGACCGGGAGATCACTGGTGCAATGAACAACATCAATATCGCGAATATACCAAGCCAGGCTGACAAGCGGCTCCGCGATGTGTAAATCTGGATCATTGACAAACCAAGCCTATTCTGTAGAGAACACATCCAGGGAGGGGATTGTACGTATTTAACAGTCAAATGTTAAAACACTTTATGCAGGAATGTCGCTTTGACGACAAAATTTGTTATTTTTCTCAAACCAGCGCAATTGTTTTCATTATTTCGACTAAAACTTCAGCTTGTCACACAGCTCATCTTCCCAACAATAAAATCTTTGCAGGAATAATCCTTACAAGCACCTGGAAAAATATGAAACCCAATGGGAAGTGGTATAACAAGGGGTGTACCGCCCATAAAGCACAAATTCCACTTCACTTAAAAATGGCCAAAAAAATGCCAACCATGACGACCAAGGTACAAGTCAGTTTTACTGGGCCTATCTTCTCTTTAAGAATCCACGCACTGAAAATAACGCCAAAAATCACACTTGTTTCTCTCAGGGCCGAAACCAACGCAGCAGGACTTCGTGAGAGAGCTAAGATAACTAAGCCGTGTGCGACAGACATAACGACACCGTTGACCATGCAAGTTCGTCCATTACGACTAATATAATCCAACAATCGGTGTCTATTTACAGACGCGGCAAGCACAAACATTAAGATCCCTTCCAGTACAAACAGCCAAAGCACATATGAAAACGGATTGCCACTGAGACGTGCTCCCCGACTATCAAGCAATGTAAACACAGCGATAAAGGCCGCGGTACCGAGCGCGAAACCAATTGCTCGTCCCTCATTATTCTTCGGGAAACCAGCATGAAAAGTCAGCCACATGATCCCTAAAGCAATCGCGACAACTCCCGCAATCTGAGTGAGTTCCAGATGAACACCGAGCAAAATGACAGAGATTAGCGCCACAAGCAAAGGCGTTGCCCCACGAGCAATAGGGTAAACTTGACTCATGTCTCCATATTTGTAGCCAAGGCTCAGGCAAACCCGATATCCAGCATGAAGAGGGACAGAAATAATAAGGATCTTCCAAGCACTCACATCTATCCCTGGCATGAATAAAAGCAACACCGCACAAAGCACACTGGACGTAACAGCCATAACGGTAAGGGATAAGAACTTATCTTCATCTTTCTTAACAAAAAGATTCCAACCTGCATGCATGATCGCAGCGACCATGACTAATCCAAGTGAAAGAAGATCCATATATATTTTACTCCTTTTTCAGAAGGCGCCTAATTAACCCTATCGCTATATTGGATGGTCTTGCGGCAATACCACAATCTGGGGAATATTGATATGTGCTGGTTGTGTCATGACCCAGATAATTGTCTGAGCCGCATCATCCGCACTCTCAAAGACTTTATAACCCATAACAATCGTCGTGTGGATTAGATATCCTTTCCCTTAGCGTAAAAAAGCTTCGGGCAGCATCAGTAAACCGAAATACCGTTTCCACATTGATTCTTACCATAGAACACATAGCCCTTTAGTATTACAGCTGTATTTCTCTATCCTCCACCAAAAAACACTCATAGAAAAGTCTTAAGTCATGCAACTTTTTTCGGTTATGAACATCAGAAAAACACAGATTTAAGTTTTCTATGACTGAATACAACACACGATAAATGGGAATAAGAGAGCCAATCTTTCAACCTGAATTTTTGATTAATTAGAGATAGCCTTAAAAATAAACTTATTGATATTTTTTGTGATTTATGTAACATTTTTCGCCATGAACAGATATTAACCATCAAACGAACAATGACTGTTTGATTTTTAATACTGATTTATTTAACTATAATAGTTTGATTACATAAGGATAAAAATACAAAAAATTTGCCTTTATAACCGCTAATGTAAAAGCAGATACTGTGCTGCATCAGCGCTGATGGACAGTGTTTTGTTATAGCGACATTGATAAGGAAATGCCTATAAGGCACACCAAAAGACCAGCACAAGAGCTGTTCGAATAAACCAGCATTAATTTATGCAACGTACTAACAAGGCACTGTTGCATAACAGGTTAAATTATCAATCGCTGACTGAAGTTAACGCAACGAATACTGGTAACCAGCCGTTGCATCTTTTTTTAGAGGTATTTTATTCGCTCCATTATTTAAACTTACGACTCTGGAGAAAATTGTGACTTTATGTACCAAAACGGCCCCCAAAATTTGGGGAATCATGACTAAACAATTAAACATAGACAACCATGCACTCAAAATGTCAGCTTGGAAAAATCATTGCGAATCTGCGTTAAATGATGCTTTAGTTTGCTCCTTGCATTATTGTGGATTGCTGTTTCGCTATTTGCGTCTAATTTATCGAAATCTTTTATCAATCATCCTAAATTTACTTCTTCTCTGCGGGTTATTACTGGCAACCCCATCATTAGCACAAACAGAGATGCCTTTAACAACATCAAATATTCGAACTTCTATCGGCCCTGTGGTTAAGGGGGGGGTATACAACTATGCGCCTTCCGTGATGTTGGATGGAGTATATCGGATGTGGTGGTGTGGTTCCGAACGCACTCATCCCGGTGACCATATTTTCTATGCCGAATCTCCATCTCTTGATGGCCCTTTCCGCGCACGTGGCGGTAGGGAGCCCTACCAGATTGTTTTTTCCCCTAACAAGGAAGCAAACGCATTCGATAAAGTCCATACTTGCGATCCCTCTGTCATACGGGTTAACGGTACATATTATATGTATTATGGTGGATGGGACAGCGTTCGCGTTGATGCTGAAGGTATAACAAAAATTGGCCTCGCAACAAGTAAATAACATTTCATAATTTTGCTACACATGGCCTTCTTCAACCCATTGTTATATATAGAATTATGAGTAGTATAAGATGTAGCGCTATTTTGGAATCTTATTTACTGACGGAATTAACTGGACACGTGCAAATAATGGCAATCCGATAATCTTACCCGCTAACAAGAAGCTAGATGGAAATCCTTATGGAGCAGGGCAACCATCCGTATCCTATCTTAATGGCATGTTTTACCTTATGTACACCGATACGACCGGAGCAAATTCCCTAGATAAAATTTACGGCGGCGGTGGACAATATGTCTTAAGATCTCCCGATCCAACCTTTCAAAGTGAAGTGGAAGAACTTACTCCCAATGGATTCATCACAAAAACGGAAGAGAATCACACCGGATACCGTCAAAACTATTGGGTAAGCGTCGATATGCAGTTTTCTGATGCACTCAATGCATGGATCGTAGCCCACAATGATGGCTCCAGACTATCTTTAAGCTTTTATCCTCCAGACTTTTCTACGAAAATCTACAATGATGTCCAGTTAAGTACCTCCACTGTAGAAGGTCCCGGTATTGTATCAAGACCTGATAAGCACTCAGTTGTCTCAAGTACCGGACAATGCAGTACCCTGCCAATCGATGTTATTAATGCGACTGCGCGTAATTTCCCTCGCAGGTCGCCTACAAACTTGGCACATATTGGTATCGACGTCAGTGCTGGAATGAGCTGTGAAAATATGCTTCCTAGCCAGGTCGCGAATATCTACGAAGGTTATGGAATTAAAGCAACCGATTTACCTTTAACATTTGTCGTATCTGGAACGCGTTTTCAAGCTAATTCCATTCGATTAATTCAGTTCTTAACGAAGAACTTCGTTGAAGTTACACCTGAGATTTTCCATGCCATTCCATATGGCGCTTCATTAAAAGTCGGCGCTCCCGTTATTGGTGCAACTGGACAACCTGCCGCGTTTCTTCTTGATTCCGTTAAATGGCCAGTAAATGGAATAAAGATCATCAGAGATAATAAATCATCTATTAAGATGGTTCCGTTAGCTGAATACGATTCCTATCCAACAAAATACCCACTCTACTTGGTGAAATAATCATTTCACCAGATGAATCAAGCACAGCAACTCTTTAATATGCTGAGTTTTCGATGCTACATCATAGTCGTAGACGCGACATTGGAGCGTTTACGACTATATACTGGCAATTATAACGCCACTATTTCAGTGCAATTTGAAATCCCAATCATATAACATCGTTGTAAAATCCTAATACATTATTACTATTTTTTTCTTCATGGATACAATTCAGATCCTTTTTAGATTGAAAAATCTGTATCAACCTCAATATCATGATCATAGAAAAAATTGTTATTGCGGCCACTTTTTCATTAAAAAAACTAACCAGTGCAATTGTTATGCCAAGAAGAATAAATGGTAATATCAATCTAATGGAAAGATAGTATTTAAAAGAATTGACATAGTCAGCTGGTTCACCGATTTTAAAAATGCTCATCATATTGTATGAAGGCCGGAATGTTGTTTTTAAGCATCCTGTTCCAGCCGCATCACATATAAATGAAATAATAATAATCAACCAAGTTGGTTACTTGAGTGATCATAGATATATCCTCCATTGCTATTTATGTGTAATACAAAATTGGAATTTGTATTACACATAAATATTGTAAGGCTTTTGTTAACTGTCAAGTTATCACTGTATTTAAATGTTAATTTATATTCAACATACAAATGGTCGTGGTTATCGTTATATGAAACTATTACCCGTAATCATTAATACCGTTCTCTATAGCAATTACTAATAAAAATAAAATGGTAGCAGTATTACGGGGACTTATTCACCGAAAAACAGCTTCCCGAATAACCTCCAGCGAAGCAGGGTTTTCAATCAGAGAAATATCACCAGGCTCACGCCCTTCACATATTGCCTGCATAGTTCGACGCAACATTTTTCCTGAACGAGTCTTGGGAAGCTGAGATACGAAATACACCCGCGCCGGGCGACCCACATTACCAATTTGTTTGTTCACCAAGTCCATCAGGGTCTTTTCCAGAGAGGAATAATGTTCAGCATTCTGGATTTCCCTTCCATCCTTGAGAACGACAAAGGCAACTGCGGCTTGCCCCTTGATGGCATCCTTGATACCAATAACAGCCACTTCGGCGACATCTTCATGGGCAGCAATACATTCTTCTATCTCCCGCGTTCCCAATCGGTGTCCCGCAACATTAATCACATCATCCGAACGTCCCAAAATAAAATAATAGCCATCACTGTCACGGATACCCCAATCGAATGTGGAATAAACAGGCTGGTCGAAATGACGCCAATAGGTATTGATGAAACGTGTATCGTCACCATAGATAGTTTGAATGCAACCTGGAGGTAAAGGCCCTTCAACAACCAGCAAACCTTTTTCGTTATCGCCACACTCCTCGCCAGTCAGTTCATTGATGAGTTTGACATGAAAGCCATACACCGGGAAGCCAGGGCTGCCAAACCGGCCCGGCCTGTCATCCAGAGCCCGGGCGATAGCCATAATTGGCCAGCCCGTTTCGGTCTGCCAGTAATTATCAATGACAGGAGTATTGATCGTTTCGGTAATCCAGCGGGCGGTATGCTCATCAAGCGGTTCTCCCGCCAAATACAACGACTTAAGTGATGAAATATCGTATTGTGTAATAGATTCAACCGGATATTTTTTCAGTACCCGGATCGCCGTAGGTGCTGAAAACATTCGTGTTACCTGATATTTTTCCACTATCTGCCACCAAATGCCGGCATCCGGCCGTATGGGCAACCCTTCATACATAATTGTCGCCATTCCCGCGATCAAAGGGGCATAGGCAATATAAGAATGCCCCACGACCCAACCAATATCTGACGTACAAAAAAACACTTCACCCGCTTTACCACCAAAAATGATATCCATAGAGGTTGCCAGTGCGACAGCATAACCTCCGACATCACGCTGTACTCCCTTTGGGGTGCCCGTCGTGCCGGAGGTATAGAGCACGCAGGAGGTTTCATTCGATTCCAGCCAGGTCACAGGAACGTCAGCATAAAGATACTCCTGCCGCAATGTCGCAAAATCAACATCTCTTTCCGGCAGCCAAACCATGTCAGCCATCCTGCGATTGACTATCAACACATGGCAAGGTTTGTGGTTCGCCAGTTCAATGGCTTCATCCAACAACAGTTTGTAAGGAATAACTTTTCCACCGCGAGATCCCGCATCCGCAGACACTATCAGCACAGGTTCGGCATTATCCAACCGTGTAGCGAGGCTCTGGGCAGCAAAACCACCAAAAACAACTGAGTGAACTGCGCCGATACGGGCACAAGCGAGCAAAACAAACAGCGCTTCGGCAATCATCGGCATATAAACCAAAACCCTGTCGCCTTTTTTAACGCCCAGAGAAAGCATCATGGCCGCTGTTCTGTTCACTTCCTGATGTAATTCCCTGAAAGTGAATACTTTCTCACTATTCGTTTCTGTTGAAATCGCGATAAGTGCTTTGGTATCAGGCTGGCTTTCCAGCCAGCGATCCAGTGCGTTGTAACACAGGTTGGTTTTTCCCCCGCAAA
Source organism: Photorhabdus thracensis (assembly GCF_001010285.1). GTDB lineage: Bacteria > Pseudomonadota > Gammaproteobacteria > Enterobacterales > Enterobacteriaceae > Photorhabdus > Photorhabdus temperata. The sequence continues at coordinate 3,279,202 of NZ_CP011104.1, forward strand.
ACCAGCGGGCAAAGGGAGGGTTACTGTGATCCAGAACCCGTTCAAAAGGTTGTTGCCAGAAAATGCGTTTAGCCTGTTCAGCCCAGAAAGAGTTGGGATCATCAATGGATTGCTGATAAAAAGTTTTGAATAACATAATCTCTCCTGGTACTGCGTAAAATGATAGAGCAGCACTCAGGGAGAGCGACCGCCGATGGCATTTCAGATTAGATAACGTACAAATCAAGGTATTCGTTTACCGGCATGTTTTCCAGTAGCTGATGGTCAAGGGAAACAGACAGAATTTTCCTCTGTTGTGTTTCAGGAAACTGGCGTGCCAGGTTGGTTCTGAATTTTTTCAGCAATAATGGTATGCCTTCTTGGCGGCGGCGAGCATGGCCGATAGGGAATTCGACTTTGACTTCATCAAGCTGGCTGCCATCTGTAAATGTAACGGTTAATGCGTTAGCAATAGAGCGTTTTCCCGGATCGTGGTAATCACGGGTAAAATTGACATCTTCAACACACACCATTTTTTCCCGTAGTGCATCAATACGGGGATCTACCGCAACGCTATCTTCATAATCCGCAGCGGTGAGACGGCCAAAGATCAAAGGAACCGCAACCATATACTGAATACAGTGGTCTCTGTCCGCAGGGTTGTTTAACGGGCCTTGCTTATCAATAATCCGAATACAGGCTTCATGAGTACGAATAGTGATTTTTGCGATGTCATTGATGGTCTTGCCAGCGTCTTTCAGTTGTTGATGCAAGCTTATTGCCGCTTCCACAGCCGTTTGTGCATGAAATTCCGCCGGGAAAGCGATCTTGAACAATACATTTTCCATCACATAAGAACCATATGCACGCTGGAATTTGAAAGGCTGGCCATTGAACAGGACATCATAGAATCCCCAGGTTTTTGCGGTTAACACAGAGGGATATCCCATCTCACCTTTCTGCGCCATGAGAGCCAGACGAACAGCTCGGGATGTCGCATCACCCGCCGCCCAGGATTTACGTGAACCAGTATTGGGGGAATGGCGGTAAGTTCTCAGCGACTGCCCATCAACCCAGGCAAGTGATACCGCACTCAGGACCTCTTCCCGGCTCAACCCCAGCATGTCAGCCACGACAGCGGTCGAAGCCACTTTTACCAGAACGACGTGATCCAACCCGACTTTATTAAACGCATTCTCCAGTGCAAGGCATCCCTGAATTTCATGTGCTTTGATCATGCCCATTAAAACGGCTTTGATCGTGAGCGGCTTCTTGCCACAAGCAACGGCATTTCTTGATAGCCAGTCAGCCACCGCCAGTATGCCACCAAGGTTATCGGACGGATGTCCCCATTCAGCCGCCAGCCATGTGTCATTAAAATCCAGCCACCGAATCATCGTACCAATGTTAAACGCCGCCTGTACGGGATCAAGCTGGAACTGTGTTCCCGGTATACGCACACCATTAGGCACAACCGTCCCCGGTACAATAGGCCCCAGCAGTTTTTTACAGGCCGGGTATTCCAACGCCTCCAGCCCACAGCCTAGCGTATCCAGAAAACAGTAATAGGCCGTTTCATGGGCGATGGATGATGTGATGGGGTATGCCATGACATAATCCACGATATCCACAATCACCTGATCATATTCAGGACGGTTGTTTACAACAGAGGTAGACATAATAATTCCTTGTTAAAAAAACATGAATGCAGGAGACACCGCACCGAAAATAACGTTATCCACGCTCACCAATTGGCGTAAGTACCCGATTTTCCGGCCCGGTATAATTGGCCGAGGGACGGATAATTTTGTTATCAATACGTTGTTCAATGATGTGAGCAGCCCATCCTGATGTGCGGGCAATCACAAACAGCGGTGTAAACATCGCCGTCGGTATACCCATCATGTGATAGGAAACAGCAGAGAACCAATCAAGGTTCGGGAACATTTTTTTGTTAGCCCACATTACAGATTCCAGTCGATCCGCAATATCAAACATTTTGGTTGTTCCTGCCTCTTTGGAAAGTTGCAGAGCCACATTTTTAATCACTTTGTGACGGGGATCTGAAATGGTGTAAACCGGATGACCAAAGCCGATAATGACCTCTTTTCTTGCCAGACGCGCCAGGATATCTGTCTCTGCTTCATCAGGATTTTCATAACGCTGTTGAATTTCAAAAGAGACTTCGTTTGCTCCACCGTGTTTTGGCCCTCTCAGTGCACCAATCGCCCCGATAATGGCGGAGTAGATATCCGTGCCGGTTCCTGCGATAACCCGGCTGGTAAATGTCGAGGCGTTAAACTCATGTTCGGCATAAAGGATAAGGGATATGTGCATAGCTTCTTCCCATGATTCACTGGGTTTTTTACCATGCAGGAGATGAAGAAAATGCCCGCCTATCGACTCATCATCGGTTTCTACCTCAATACGGCGTCCGTTGTGGCTATAGTGATACCAGTAGAGCAATATGGAGCTAAGAGAGGCCAGTAATTTGTCAGCAATATCACGTGCACCCGCAAGATTGTGATCGTCTTTTTCAGGCAATGTGCAGCCAAGAACGGAGACACCTGTACGCATGACATCCATCGGATGAGCGGCGGCGGGCAATGTTTCCAGTGCTGCCTTGACGCTACCCGGCAAACCTCGCAGTGCGTTTAGCTTCGTTTTATAGGCGGCCAGTTCAGCGCGGGAAGGCAATTTTTCGTGGATCAACAGGTGAGCAACTTCTTCAAATTCACACTGGGTTGCAAGATCAAGAATATCGTAGCCACGGTAATGCAGATCGTTGCCGGTTTTCCCAACTGTACAGAGTGCGGTGTTACCTGCATTGACCCCCGAAAGGGCAACAGATTTTTTAGGCTTGAAAGCAGTTGATTCAGTAATCGTATTCTGTTCGCTCATTGGTATCACCTCTACTGTTTTTTATGCCATATAACGTGATGAAATTAGGTGGAACTGTGTCCGTCATTGAGATTTTTTCCGGGAGAAAAGCGCATCCAGTTTTTGTTCAAAATCGTAGTAGTTGATGCTTTCGTATAGCTCGTTGCGAGTCTGCATTATGCTGATCACATTTTTTTGTGTTCCTTCGCGGCGAAGTGTAGTGTAAACCTGCTCGGCTGCCTTATTCATTGCCCGGAAAGCAGAAAGCGGGTAAAGCGCAATGGAAACATCCACACTTTTCAATTCTTCGACAGTGAACAATGGCGTCGCACCAAATTCAGTGATGTTGGCGAGTATTGGTACCCCGGTTGTTGACGCAAATATTTTATACATGTGCAATTGTGTGATCGCCTCAGGAAACAGCATGTCTGCCCCGGCTTCAATATAGGCTTTAGCCCTGTCAAGGGCCGCTTCCAAACCTTCAACAGCCAAGGCATCAGTACGTGCCATAATGACGAAGTTCTTATCAATACGAGCATCGATTGCGGCCTTAATGCGATCAACCATTTCCTCTTTGGATACAATCTCTTTATTCGGGCGATGACCGCAACGCTTCGCACCGACCTGATCCTCAATATGCAACCCCGCAGCGCCGGCTTTAATCATTGAGCGCACGGTGCGGGCCACATTAAAGGCTGAAGAACCAAAACCGATATCAGCATCCACGAGCAATGGTAAATCGCAGACGTCCGTGATACGGCGAATATCTGTCAGCACATCGTCCAGCGTTGAAATTCCCAGATCAGGCATACCTAATGAACCCGCCGATACACCGCCACCAGAAAGATAAATGGCTTTATAGCCCGCCCGTTTCGCCAGCAACGCATGGTTGGCATTGATGGTGCCAACTATCTGTAATGGAGATTCAGCTTCTATAGCCTGACGAAGTGCCAAACCGGCAGAGGAAAGCGGCATACATAACCTCATTGTTATTAGAATGAAATATATTTGTTATAAAGCAATGTGTGTGCCAACCAAGTAAAAAATGGCTAATAAATTTAAAAATAAAGATAGAATTGAAATTAATATATTGTTTTTAAATAAAAAATAACATTAAGCACATTGGTTAATCTTGCAGGAAAGCATCATTGATACAAAAATGTTCTTGTTTCATAATGAATCAATTTTGTTTCAAAAAACATAATTGAAACATTTTTGAAACATAGAATTGTTCTGGTGGGGAAAACAAAAACAGCACACAATATTAGGAGAATAGAATGGCAGAAACATCATCAGCAGGGCGTGATAACAGAGACAAACCGATCATTTGGACGGTATCCATTTCCCGCCTTTTTGATCTATTCCGTGACATCACGCCGGAGTTCGATCATCAGGCGAATATCACGCCTATCCAACTTGGCTTTGAAAATGCGGTTCAGCATATTCGTAAACGGCTGACAATCGAGCGTTGTGATGCAGTGATCTGTGCCGGCTCTAATGGTGCCTATCTGAAAAGCCGTTTATCAGTGCCTGTTATCATTGCAGAGGCCAGTGGATTTGATTTTATGCAGGCATTGGCCCGTGCACGACAAATCAGTTCCCGCATTGGTGTTATCGCCTATCAGAATACATTGCCTGCACTGGAAGAATTTCAGCAACGGTTCAACTTACGTATTGAGCAGCGTAGCTACATCACGGAAGAAGATGCTCGGGCTCAGATCAATGCATTAAAAGCCATCGGTATTAAAGTCATTGTTGGTGCTGGGTTGATTACCGATCTCGCCTATGAGGCTGAACTTGTCGGCGTCTTTGTCTATTCTGCGGATTCTATTCGCCGGGCATTCCATGATGCACTGGATATCGCCAGAATGACCAAGCTCAACCAAATTTCAATTTCTGCCTATCCAATACAGGAAACCTTGCGCACCCGCCACACCCTCAATGATATCCGGGGAAATTCAGCCGTGATGGAGCACGTGCGCAACACCATCATGTTATATGCCCGCTCACCTGCCACGGTTCTGATACAGGGGGAAAGCGGTACAGGGAAAGAGCTGGTGGCACAAGCCATTCACCATGAATATGCTCTCCGGTATGGTCCGGTTGCAGGTAAACATCAGCGCCCGTTTGTCGCCGTTAACTGTGGTGCCATTGCTGAATCCCTGCTGGAAGCTGAATTGTTTGGTTATGAGGAAGGGGCTTTCACCGGCTCACAGCGTGGAGGACGGGCAGGTCTTTTTGAAGTTGCCCATCGGGGCACACTATTTCTGGATGAAATTGGTGAAATGCCACTGCCTCTTCAGACGCGGTTATTGAGAGTACTGGAAGAAAAATCTGTCGTCAGAGTGGGAGGACATCGCCCCATTGCCGTTGATGTTCGGATCATTTGCGCCACACATTGCGATTTGGATACCTGGGTTCAGGAAAGGCATTTTCGGACCGATCTGTTCTATCGCCTGAGTGTATTGCGGATCAATATTCCCGCTCTCAGAGAAAGGGGCAACGATATTGGTACATTGGCGCTGGAATATCTGCGACGGGCGTTTGCCGCATTGAATTTGCCGGTATCGCAGTCAAGAGTACAAGAGCTTTCTGCTTGTCAGGAGGCATTGCAAACTTATCATTGGCCCGGTAATGTCCGGGAACTGCGTAATCTCATGGAGCGAATCGCGTTATACCTCAGCGCCCATACTGAGCATATATTGACACCTGAATTGATATTGGCTCTTTCACCGGAGCGCCAACCTGCACTCAAGCTGATAGAAAAAAGTACAAGGCCCTCTCTGGCGCTGCAATCTTCATTTGTTACCCCACCTTCAGCTCATGAAACCCTGAAACGATTTTCCGGCAATCGCCATGCGGCTGCGGAACATCTGGGGATCAGCCGTACTACGTTGTGGCGACGATTGAAACAGGAAATGGCAGAGAATGAAGGAACGGATGTTGACGAAAAAGTGATTTAAAGCGTTGTTTTGAAGTGCTTACGGTAATCCTGTGGAGTACTGCCGAACGTCCGGAAGAAACTGCGGCATATTCTGTTTTAAGGACAGACAATTCAGAAGCACGTAGATTCAGACTCGTTTTTTAGCAAAAACCGCCGTAAACCCTTGCCCAGTGCGAGGGTGTCGCAAAAGGTCATGTTATCCATTAAAATCTGCGCTCTTCCTTTAGGCGCAGCTCTTTTATGACCTTATTCATTCGAAAACGGGAACCGTCTGCTTACACCAAACGTCAGTTTGTCAAAGCTCAGCACTTACCTGTATTGGATGGCTCCCTTTCCCTTTCTGATTATCTCAGGCAAATGGGGGAGCGTTGCGCATTTATTGTTGCTGACATTCTTGATGAGCAAGATTGGGGCCCCTTTGAACGCCATTATGCTTCGACAGGGAGAGCCCCTTATTCTCCACGCTCCATGATGGGGATCCTGCTTTATGGGATCATGAAAGGACACTGCTCGCTCAGAGAACTTGAACGACTTGCGCGTTTAGATTTAGGCTGTATTTTTGTCAGCCAGGGAATTACGCCCGATCATGCCAGTCTTGGGCGTTTTATTTATCAGCACCAATCCGTCCTGACGGGACCATTTTTTAAGGCACTGACCTTATCCATTTTGCACCGCAGTCGTTCGGACGGCTCGTGCCTGGCCGGTGACGGGACAGTGATAGAGGCGGCCTGTTCTCATTACCACCTTTTAACTCAGGAAGCGATTTCACGTGAAAAAAATACTCTCACGGCTACCCCTGCCACAGCGCAGACAGAAAAACGCATAAAGCAATTGGAACAGGGAGCCAACGTATTACGGCGCCGACAAGAAAATCGCGAAAAAAAAGGAAGGATGCCAGCCAACTGCGTATCAATCCAACAGAACCCGACGCCGTCGTCCAGAAACTCAAGCGGGGAAGGGGATTTTCAACTTCCTATAAACCGTCTGTTGTTGACTAAAACAGACGTATTATCGTCGCTCAAACGGTCGATCCCTCCAGTGAAACCCAAGTGATGGCCGCGTTATTGGCGCAGAATCTCACTATCTCGGGAGGTCACCCGGAAAAGCTGTTATTGGATGCCGGTTATTTCCATGACGATGTGATTGCTGAGGCGCAGAAACATCAGATCTTGCTGTTTTGTGCAGAAAATTCAGACCGACAGCGTGCACGAAAAATCTATCCCAAATCATTATTTACTTATGATGCTGAGCAAAATTGCTATATTTGTCCTGCCCATCATCAATTGTCCCTGCAAAGTACAGTGAAAGCCGCTGAAAAAACGCGGACCTATCGGGTTTATAGCGCTGACAATTGTGCCGGATGCCCGAAGAAAGCGGGCTGCACAAAGGCTAAAGGAGGAAGAAAAATAAAACGTTATCCGGAAGATGAAGGGCGGGAGACACTTCGTTTGCATATGGCCCGACCGGAGTCAAAACAGATATTGAGTCAACGGAAGAGCCTGGTAGAACCGGTATTTTCGGCATTACAAATAACAGGCTGCCCAAAGTCAGTGATTGAATTTAACTTGATGCTTGAAAAAGTGACCTCAACCCTTTTGCGACACCCTCTTTAGGAAGGGGAGGATGTCAAATAGATAACCAAAAGTAGCAAAATCGGTCACTATCCTGGCAAAACCTATCTGACTGTCACCTTCATACAATCTGTGCTCAATGGAACAACGCACCGTATCAATATCAATACCTCCTGCCCAACTGGAACGTGTCAGGAACTGGTGAATCGCAGTAATATCAAGTAACCGATTATCAGTAGAAATCCGATACGATTGTTTTTCCCAAATCAGTGGTTTCTGCATATTTTACTCCTCGAAGAAAATAAAACGTTAACTTGTTTGCGTTTGTTTCACAATGACATTCTGACAGGAAAAAGACTAAATAAATCCTACTTCAATTACAGCAATCATTAAATAAATCAGCTACAGCATGTCCAGTTTATTTGCCGTGGTATTCAGGGAATAGCCTGCTACTGAATTACCTATTATTGATGGAATTCGGTTAAGTCATTCAGCAATGAAATATTGTGAAAAACCTGATTTTTTTAAACTAAAAATCTGGTATATTTCTGCACTTATTAGTCGAATCCGCCCTTTGTGAATAACGATACATTTGGAATGATATTATGAAAAGATATTTAAGAGCATCCATTTGTTTAACAGATACTGAACAAAATGTTCTTTTTGTGTGCGAAAATGATGATGACTACTGGATCTTACCTGGTGGCGGAGTGGAAGATGGTGAGTCATATATTGAAGCTGCATCCAGGGAGTTAAAAGAAGAGCTTGGGCTTGATATGAAAACAGAACAGCTTGAATTTCATCAGGTAATAGAAAATTTTTATGAAAATAAAGGTGTCCCTATTCATGAAATAAACTTCATATTTAAAACTAATGTTGAAAAAGATATTTCATTTTATTTAGAGCACGGAATAAGAAGAAAATTAATTTGGATACCAATAACAGAACTTCATACGTTGAAAATAATGCCAAATATAGTTATTGACGCAATATTGGGAAAAACAACTACATTGTGTCTTTTAACTAACAATTGCTAAAGGAATACGAAATGATTTTATATTACGGCCTGACATTTCTAATAAACAGAATTAAAAAAATCAAGCCTGTCATTTGTATCGTCCCAACGACAATAGTATTTATTTCAACTTTCTAAATTATAAGAATAAATCATAGACTTCACTCTTTGTAAAAAATCACTGCTATACTTTTCTCGAATGTAGTTTAAGGCTATCGCCTTACTCAGTCTCTTAATCAAAAAATATGATTAAGAGACTGTACTGAGCGAAAGTTTATGGCAGATTTTATTAACAGATAAGTAGCTGATGTGCTAATAATATTAATTAACTATTTCTCTGAATATGATTTTACAGCAGATTTCAACGCCTCAATATCTGAAGAACAGAGATATGCTTTTAAAGCATTAAATTTCTCTTCTGACCAATCATATATTTTTAACCCAAGCAGCTCATTTATAATATGTGGTTCAAATCGATATTTAACTAATTTTGCAGGCGTTCCAGCCACAATACTGTATGGCGCAATATCTTTAGTGACGACGCTATTAGCAGCGATTATAGCACCTTCACCAATGGTGACACCTGGCATAATCATTGAACGCATGCCAAGCCACACACCATCATGAATATGTGTGTCACCTTTGCCTACATAGGCCTCTTCAATGAATTCCATAAATGGATATAAACAGAACCAATCTGCTCTGTGTGTATTGTTTCCACCCATAAGAATGATAGTTTCAGCGGCTATGCAAACATAATCGCCAATATACAATTTATCAATTGGCCACTTAGACTCCCATTGAAGACTGACCTTATCGCCATATAAATAGCGAACGACAGATTCTTCAAAACCACCACTCCAGCAATCACTATAGTAGCTATGGGTTCCTTTGATGAGGATATTTTGATTGGTGACAACTTCATGTAAAAATTGAGTTTTTGACCAATGTTTTTCTTTCATGGTAAACAGTCTCTATTGATTATTTCCTTAACCATCTTTACCTCCAAGTCGTGAACGATTAATTTTGTATTTTTGCATTGAAGTTAGCCTAAGGCACAGTAAAATAGAGAATAAACCGACTACACACTGAATGATAATGCTAATACTGAAAGCCTACAAGTTCAGACTAGAGCCAACTGAAGAACAGTCGCCGCGTTCGCGGCAGTTATGCGGGTATGCTCGTTTTGTCTGGGATCACGGACTTGAGGTAACAAAACACATTCTGGATTCTGGCGGAAAACTTCCCTCCGCGTTTGAACTAAACCGCATGCTCACGGGGTGGAAAAAAACACCGGAATACGCCTTATTACAGGAAGCTTACACCGATAACCTTCAACAAAAACTTAAAGACTTACATGGGGCATGGCGGCGTTGCTTCGATAAAACACTGGCAGCGAAAGCGCCTGTATGGAAACGAAAAAATGACGGCAGGGATTCAATCCGGTTCGTCAATTTTGAAAAATATTATCTCCTTGAAAATCGCAGAGTTAGGCTGCCTTCCGGGCTCGGATGGATAAAGTTCCGGCAATCGCAGGAGGTGAACGGCAAAATCAAAAATGCCACGCTCAGCCAGTCAGTAGGTAAGTGGTATGTGTCGTTTCAAGTCGAGATAGAAGCCTCTGAGCCCCACCACGAATCAACAACAATGGTGGGTCTGGATGCGGGGATATCGAAACTGGCGACGCTCTCAGACGGGACGATATACGAACCGGTCAACAGTTTTAAAACCCGCCAGCGCAAGCTGGCGAAGCGCCAGAGACAGTTAAGCCGCAAAGTGAAGTTCAGCGCCAACTGGCAGAAACAGAAGCGAAAAATTCAGCGTCTGCACGCGCATATTGCCAATATTCGCCGCGACTACCTTCATAAGACCACCACGAAAATAAGCAAAAACCACGCGATGATCGTGATTGAAAATTTGAAGGTCAGTAACCTGTCGAAGTCAGCGAAAGGCACGGCAGAACAGCCCGGAAGGAACGTTCGGGCTAAAACAGGCTTAAATCGCGCGATACTGGAGCAGGGCTGGTATGAAATGCGCCGTCAGCTAGAATATAAGCAGCTCTGGCGCGGCGGTCAGGTACTGGCAGTCCCGCCGGCATACACCAGCCAGCGGTGCGCATGTTGCGGTCATACAGCAAAAGAAAACCGCTTGTCGCAGAGTAAATTTGTGTGCCAGGTATGTGGATATACCGCGAACGCAGATGTAAACGGCGCTCGTAACATGTTAGCGGCAGGGCATGCCGTGCTTGCCTGTGGAGGAACGGAGCAGTCAGGCCGCCCGTTGAAGCAGGAACCAGACGCAGAACGATCAGCCGTCGCCCACTAACAACGGGAATCCCCCTCTTGAGTCACGAAGTGCGAAAGTGGGGGAGGATGTCAAAGAATGCTTTCTATGGTGATGTATCCGCATTCAAAAATATATCACTTCTAACTGATTCGAGGTTGATTTAATAATGGGATTTTTTTCATATTAGACAATATGTTAGTAATTAATTTAGAGCGATTATCATTCGCAAATTCTTTTAATCTTGTTCACATCAATAGATATATTTTCAATGCGAACTATTTGTGTGAATTTTTAGAAAACAGGAAAACTGGAGCGGGCGAAGGGAATCGAACCCTCGTATAGAGCTTGGGAAGCTCTCGTTCTGCCATTGAACTACGCCCGCATTTGGATGTAATACATTCTATTATAGCGACTCCATAGAGACCAGCAAGCAGTTATCTGTTTAAATTGCCTATATTTCAGGCAGTTGAAAATAAAAACTCCCTTGGCGGTTATGCCATAGGGAGTTGCAATTTGAAGCTGAATTCTGGCTGTTATTTCTGTGGCCGCATTGCCGGGAACAGAATAACGTCACGAATGGTATGGCTGTCAGTAAACAGCATTATCATACGGTCAATACCAATACCCAAACCTGCGGTTGGTGGCATGCCGTGTTCCAGAGCCGTGACATAATCTTCATCATAGAACATGGCTTCATCATCACCTTCGTCTTTCTGACGAACCTGTTCAGCAAAACGTTCTGCTTGATCTTCAGCGTCGTTCAATTCTGAGAAGCCGTTGCCAATTTCACGTCCGCCAATAAAGAATTCAAAACGGTCGGTGATAAACGGGTTTTCATCATTACGGCGAGCCAGCGGAGAAATTTCTGCCGGATATTCAGTGATGAATGTCGGTTGAATCAGGTGGCTTTCAGCAGTTTCTTCGAAGATTTCACACTGAACGCGACCAAGGCCCCAACCTTTTTCCACTTCAATACCAAGTGATTCAGCGATAGCCACCGCTTTATCCATATCATTCAGATCAGCCATATTGGTTTCAGGACGATATTTGCAAATAGCTTCTTTCATACTCATTTTGGCAAATGGTTTACCGAAATCAAATTCCTGCTCACCATATTTAACCAACGTATTGCCCAAAATATTTTGAGCCAAAGTACGGAACAGCTCTTCGATCAAAACAATCAGATCTTGGTAATCCGCGTAAGCCATATAGAGTTCCATCATGGTGAACTCAGGGTTATGACGCGGAGAGACGCCTTCGTTACGGAAGTTACGGTTAATTTCAAACACACGTTCAAAACCACCGACAACCAGACGTTTCAGGTAAAGTTCCGGCGCAATACGCAGATACATGTCAATATCCAGCGCATTGTGGTGAGTGATAAACGGACGGGCCGACGCACCACCCGGGATCACCTGCATCATTGGTGTTTCCACTTCCATAAAGCGTTTACTGACCATAAAGTTACGCAATTCAGATAAAACCTGAGAGCGAATCTGGAAGGTCTTGCGTGATTCTTCGTTAGCGATCAGATCCAAGTAGCGCTGGCGGTAACGGGTTTCCTGATCAGCCAGTCCGTGGAATTTATCCGGCAATGGGCGCAGTGCTTTTGTCAGCAGACGCAGTTCAGTACAGTGAATGGAAAGTTCACCAGTTTTGGTTTTAAATAGTTTGCCGCGAGCGCCCAGAATGTCTCCCAGGTCCCATTTTTTAAACTGTTCGTTATAAATACCTTCAGGCAGATCGTCACGGGCAACGTATAACTGAATACGACCGCCCATATCTTGTAGCGTTACGAAAGAAGCCTTCCCCATGATGCGACGGGTCATCATACGACCACCAACCGTCACTTCAATATTCAGTGCTTCCAGCTCTTCCTGAGTTTTGTCGTCGTATTGCGCGTGCAAATCTCCTGAAATGTTTTCACGACGAAAATCACTCGGGAAAGCAACACCCTTTTCCCGTAAAGCCGCCAGTTTTTCGCGACGGGTTTGCAGTTCATTATTTAAATCGGGAGCCTGTTCTGCGCCCTGTTGTTGTTGTGACATATTAGTTCCTCATAAGCCAGCTTTAAGGCTTGCTTCAATGAATTTGTCCAGATCGCCATCCAACACAGATTGTGTATTGCGGGTTTCAACGCCTGTGCGCAAGTCTTTGATCCGTGAGTCATCCAGAACATAAGAGCGGATTTGGCTGCCCCAGCCGATATCCGATTTATTCTCTTCCATAACCTGTTTATCAGCATTTTTCTTCTGCATTTCCAGCTCATACAACTTCGCTTTCAACTGCTTCATGGCCTGGTCTTTGTTTTTATGCTGAGAACGATCATTCTGACACTGAGTCACAATGTTGGTTGGAATATGGGTAATACGCACCGCAGATTCGGTTTTGTTAACGTGCTGACCACCCGCACCTGATGCGCGATACACGTCGATACGTAAGTCTGCCGGGTTGATTTCAATATCAATATCATCATCCACTTCGGGATAGATGAATGCAGAACTGAATGAAGTGTGGCGACGACCACCGGAATCAAATGGGCTTTTACGTACTAAGCGGTGAACACCGGTTTCAGTACGCAACCAACCATAAGCATAATCACCTATGATCTTGATGGTCGCTGATTTGAGGCCGGCAACTTCACCATCGGATTCTTCGATGATCTCAGTTTTAAAACCTTTAGATTCAGCCCAGCGCAGGTACATACGCATCAGCATACTTGCCCAGTCCTGCGCTTCGGTGCCACCAGAGCCTGCCTGTAAATCAAGGTAGCAGTTAGCACTGTCATACTCACCAGAGAACATACGGCGGAATTCTAACTGACCAAGTTTGCCTTCAAGCTGTTCCAGTTCTGCTATGGTTTCATTAAGCGTCTCTTCATCGTCAGCTTCTACCGCCAATTCCAACAAGCCTTGTACATCTTCCAGCCCCTGTTCAAGCTGATCGATAGTCTCAACAATCTCTTCCAGTGAGGAGCGTTCCTTACCTAAAGCCTGTGCCCGTTCCGGTTCATTCCAGACATCAGGCTGTTCCAGTTCGGCGTTAACTTCTTCTAAGCGTTCTTTCTTGGCATCATAGTCAAAGATACCCCCTCAGAACCGTTGTCCGTTCAGACAGGTCCTGAATATGGTTTTTTACCGGATTAATTTCAAACATATTTTAGTGTCTTACGTTGTGTAGTCGTAGATAAATGGGATATTTTTCGAACCGCGCATTGTAACGGATTTGGCAAAGGGTTTATAGCACTTCAATAGATTTGTCACCATGCTTTTCGCGGGAAGCCCCTTCCTTTCAGGTAGGCGAGGATGTCAAGTACTCTCATTTGAATACGTGACTATTTTTTAATAAGGCCAAAGATATTGGATCAAAAGTTGCACATTACGGTTGCCCCGGAACTCATTAATGTCCAGTTTATAGGCGAGTTCCACTTCACGGACGCTGTTATCCGGCCAGCGGGCAAGATCGATATTGAATGCGATACCATCCAGCATCGGCCCACCATTTAATGGTTCTATCATCACTTTTAAATGACGCTCTCCCACAATGCGTTGTTGCAGCAACCTGAATTTACCGTCAAAAACAGGCTCCGGGAAAGTTTGCCCCCAAGGGCCGCCATCACGCAGCATTTCAGCAACTTCCAATGACAGTTCATTAATAGCCAACTCGCCATCACTCCAGATAACACCTTCAAGTTGCGAAATATCCAGCCAGTCCGACATTAACGTGGAAAAATGATGCTGGAATTGTTCAAATTTATCCTGTTCAAGTGACAATCCGGCAGCCATTGCATGACCACCAAATTTAAGTATCAGCCCCGGATTTAAAGTATCAAGTCGTTCAAGGGCATCACGCATATGTAGCCCCTGAACCGAACGGCCAGAACCTTTTAAAATACCATCACCCGCCGGTGCAAAAGCGATAACAGGCCGGTGAAAACGCTCTTTAATTCGGGAAGCCAAAATTCCCACCACCCCTTGATGCCATTCTGGATGATAGAGCGCCAGACCATAAGGCAATTCAGTGCGGGTACGTTCAAGTTTGTCGCAGATTTGCAGCGCTTCCTGCTGCATTCCCTGTTCTATTTCACGACGAGTATGATTAAGGCTGTCCAGTTCGCAAGCTATCTGACGAGCCTTTGCCATATCGTCAGTGAGCAATAAAGCAACGCCAATGGACATGTCATCCAAACGACCGGCGGCATTCAGCCTTGGTCCAAGAAAGAAGCCCAAATCGCTGGCAGCCAGCTTATAAGCATCACGTTTAGAAACTTCCAATAATGCGCGGATCCCGGCACAGCAGCGCCCTGCGCGGATGCGGTTTAATCCCTGATAAACCAGAATCCGGTTATTGGTATCCAAAGGGACAACATCAGCAACAGTGCCCAACGCAACCAGATCCAGCATTTCTGCCAGATTTGGCAGTGCAATTCCCTGTTTTTCAAACCATTGTTCTTTTCTCAGCGCAGCCCTTAGCGCAGACATCAGATAAAATGTGACGCCAACCCCTGCCAATGATTTAGATGGGAATAAACAATCGGACAGATTGGGGTTAATAATGGCATCAGCGGCGGGTAGAATTTCTCCCGGCAAGTGATGGTCAGTCACAATCACTTTCATATGATGCTGATGTGCAACTACAACGCCTTCATGGGAAGAGATACCGTTATCCACAGTAATAATCAGGTCAGCGCCTTTTTTGACAACCTCTTCTACCACCTGTGGGCTTAAACCGTAACCATCTTCAAAACGATTTGGCACCAGATAATCAAGATTACGGTAGCCCATCGCCCGTAGCGAGCGGATCGCCAGTGCAGTACTGGTTGCACCGTCAGCGTCAAAGTCACCGACAATAACGATACGCCAGTGTTCATAAAGTGCGGTCAACAATAGCGTTACCGCCGGTTCCACACCACTTAAATGCTGGTAATTCAGTAATCCCTGAACACTGCGTTCCAATTCATTAGCTTGCTGGATGCCACGAATAGCATATAAACGGCGCAATAATGGATGAATCTGTTGAGGAAGATGACTATCATCCACCGCCGGGCGGCGGCGGAGTTGTGTTTCAATATTCACTAAACTTATTTACCACGCTGATCTAATGCATTTGCCAGCGCTTCCGGCGGCATATATCCACCTAACAAGCTGCCATCTTTAAGAATAATTGCCGGTGTTCCCTGTACACCAAACTGGACTCCCAATTTATAATGGTTAGCGATATCCACTTTACAATCCTTGATTGGCGAAACGCCCTCATTTTTGAACGCAGCATCCAGTGATTTTTGTGGTGTTGCACTGCACCAGATAGATTGCATATCTTTAGCGGACTGATGCTGCATCCCCTGACGCGGGAATGCCAAATAGCGAATAGTAATGCCAAGTTTATTGTACTCTTTCATCTCTTCATGCAATTTATGGCAGTAACCACATGTAATATCAGTGAAAACAGTAACAACATGCTTCTCTTTCGGCGCTTTGTAAACAATCATTTGGTCTTTCATTGCTTCCAGCTTTTTCATCAATAATTGATTACTGACATTTACCGGAGTACTGCCACTGACATCGTAAATTGGCCCTTGCAATAAATACTTGCCGTCATCAGACAGATAAATGATACCTTGCTCGGTCACTATCGTATTCAAGCCAACAATCGGTGATGGCTGGATATTTTCTGCCTTGATCCCCAGCTTTTGCATCGTTCCATGAACCGCGCCATTATCAGCAAGCGCATTTCCGCTAAATAAGGCCAGCAAAAGAGGAAAACATAACACGCTTTTTTTCATTTTCAGTTCCTTTAAATCCATGCTCACCCACGCGGATGATGTTGTTGATGTAACAATCTAAGCCGCTCAGTTGCGACATGAGTATATATTTGTGTTGTGGATAGATCGCTATGCCCCAGCAACATCTGCACAACCCGTAAATCAGCACCATGATTAAGCAAATGCGTTGCAAATGCATGGCGCAAAACATGAGGAGATAACCGTTCAGTATCAATACCAGCCAATACGGCATAATGTTTAATGCGATGCCAGAAAGTCTGTCGGGTCATTTGCCGCCCCCGGTTGCTGGGAAAAAGCACATCCAGCGTGGCACCATTCAGCAACCCGGCTCTCCCATACTCCAGGTAATTCTCCAGCCAGTAAACGGCCTCTTCTCCTAAAGGTACCAATCGTTCTTTATTCCCTTTACCAATGACTCTCACCACGCCTTGGCGCAAACTGACATCAGACAGTGTTAACCCCACCAGCTCAGATACCCGCAAGCCACAGGCATAAAGCACTTCAAGCATCGCCTTATCCCTTAGTTCTACAGGCTGATCTGTGCAAGGTGCATTAAGCAAATCTTCTACTTGCTTTTCACTTAAATCTTTCGGCAACCGCTTTGGTAATTTCGGTGCAGATAAAAGCGCTGTCGGATCATCTTCCCGCATTTTTTCCCGGTAAAAATAGAGAAATAACTGACGCATGGCGCTCAATAAACGCGCCGAGCTACTGGCTTTATACCCTCCATCCACCCGTTCTGCCAGAAAAGACTGCAAATCAATCGCCTGGACAGATAATAAATCATGACCATGATGTATCAACCAATTATCCAGCGCCTGTAAATCTAACCGGTAAGAAACAAGAGTATTTTCCGCAAGATCATGCTCCAGCCAAATAGCATCAAGAAATTGTTCTATCAGTGGATTTGTCAACTGAGTTTGTTGTTTTGACACGAAACTCTTTTCCTTAAATCTGCATATCTCTGCTGGCTATTATGCCTGAAAAAGCAATTATTCTGTTACAATGCCACTCCAGATATTCAAAAACTATAATGATTAATGATGAAGATTGGTCTTTTTTACGGCTCCAGCACTTGCTACACCGAAATGGTAGCAGAGAAAATCCGCGATATCCTCGGCGAAGATTTGGTTGATCTCCACGATATTAAAGAGACAACCCCTGAATTAATGGAAGAGTATTCGGTACTGATTCTTGGTATCCCAACATGGGATTTTGGCGAATTGCAGGAAGATTGGCTGGTTATCTGGGATCAACTTCCTTCCCTTAATTTACAGGGAAAAATCGTTGCCATGTACGGTATGGGTGATCAAATTGATTACGGTGAATGGTTCCTTGATGCTCTCGGTATGCTATATCACCATTTACTCCCTTCTGGTGTGCATTTCATTGGCTTCTGGCCGACAGAAGGTTATGAATTTACCAGCCCGAAGCCATTAACTGATAATGGTTCACAATTTGTCGGGCTGGCTTTGGATGACGTAAACCAATTTGAGCAAACTGATGATCGTTTATCACAATGGTGTATGCAAATCCTGCAAGAAATGGAACCTTTACTTTAATCAGGGCAATTTCAGCTCAATCAGGTATCAGGATATTGCAATAACAGTTGGTTGATATTCCTCCACTCATCCTGTGGCATACTATCAGATGCTATCCATAAACGGATTTTTTTCCGGTTATAAAAAGATTGCGCTGTGATCAGCACACCATAGCGGCACATCCACGGCTGGCGGATAATTTGCCACTCATGTTTTTTCCATTGCAACTTATTGTTATTGAGTAGAACCAAAGGCCCTTGTAATTTACGGATATTTTTCTGACTACGCCCCCAACTGGCAATAACCAACAGTACCAAAGGAAGCCAGAAAATAGAGTCATCCGCCGGCCACGGAGCCAACAATACGATAAACGCTATCGCACCATGAACGCAGGTGGAAATAAGCTGGGTATTCCAGGATACCCTGAGATCACATTTCCACAGGACCACGAGCTTTATTTCTATTCTGAATAAGTTTAATCATGCGGAATAGCGCCTCATCTTCCGGACGTCCATGATTCATCAACCAGTTGAACAGATCAGGATCAGCACATTCAAGTAAGCGAATAAAAAGTTGTTTATCATCATCACTCAGTGAGTCATATTCATGCTTAAAAAACGGCATAATTGAAATATCCAACTCACGCATTCCACGCCGACATGCCCAATGTATACGTGCTTTATTATTAATATCCATGTTCAAAAAATCCCCTTTTTAATTCTCATTGTTTATCTTAAAACCATCAGCCATTAAATCGCCCGGCAAACTCATGCATCATGCCAGCTAATAACAATAATAACTACTTGCATTGTGCTTCAGCTCTTTTACCATTATGCATCATTGGCTCAAATATCTGACTGGCAGGATGTGTCATGGCTTATAAAACTCCGTTTTCTTCACAATCTCCATTGTCTTCATCAACCCTTCCCCTGACTTTAATCTCTCTGGATGACTGGGGTCTGGTAACAGCAACCGGACCGGATGCAGAAAAATATTTGCAAGGTCAGGTGACAGCAGATATTGCTGTTCTTGCAGAGAATCAACATGTTCTCAGTGCGCATTGTGATGCAAAAGGCAAAATGTGGAGCAATCTGCGTCTCTTTCATCGTGGTGAAAGCCTTGCTTATATTGAACGCCGCAGTGTGCTGGAAAACCAGCTTAAGGAGCTGAAAAAATATGCAGTATTCTCTAAACTTATGCTAGTTCAGGATGAAAATACGGTACTGCTAGGTGTCGCAGGTAAAGGCTGCCGTGAAGCACTAAGCAATATCTTCCCTGTACTGCCGGATGCAGATAATGCTGTCGTTCAACATGAAGCCACTACTTTGCTCCATTTTGCCTTGCCGTCTGAGCGGTTCCTTCTGGTTACAGACACTGTCACTGTTGAACAGCTAACAGAAAAACTTCAAGCTCAACTTAATAACAGCGAACAGTGGTTGGCTCTGGATATTGAAGCAGGTTTCCCGGTTATTGATGCTGTAAACAGCGCGCAGTTTATTCCACAGGCAACTAACCTCCAGGCATTAGCCGGCGGTATCTGTTTTAAAAAAGGTTGTTATACCGGCCAGGAAATGGTGGCTCGTGCTAAATATCGCGGCGCAAATAAACGCGCAATGTACTGGCTGGCGGGTAGTGCTTCCAAAATGCCTGCTGCCGGTGATGATCTGGAATGGCAATTGGGAGATAAATGGCGGAGAACGGGTACCGTTTTAGCTGCCGTTAAATTGAATGACAATAGTATTTGGGTACAGGTTGTCATGAATAATGATATGGAAAGTCATAGCGTGTTCCGGATCCGTAACGATGAAGAACATTCACTGACCATTCAGCCTCTGCCTTATTCCCTTGTTGAAGAAAAATAATTTATGAGGTTTGTATGTCGTTAGCAGTATCCGTCGTTGATTTTGGCCCTTTTACGGATGTAATCGGTTTTTTGATGGAGCTGGATAAACTGAAAAAAGTTCAGCGGCGCACTAAGTTATTGGATAACCATCGTCAGGAAAATTCAGCAGAGCATAGCTGGCATTTTGCTATCGCTGCGATGAGTTTTGCGCCGTATGTAAAAGAAGTCGATATTCAGCGGGTTATTCAGATGGCATTAATTCACGATATCGTTGAAATCGATGCCGGTGATGTGATGGTTTATGATTTAGCTGCCCGTGAAGCCATTCATGATCAGGAAGTGAAAGCCGCTAACCGTCTTTTTGGCTTACTGCCTGAAACTCAAAAAAATCACTTTATGTCACTTTGGCAGGAATACGAAGCAGGGGAAAGCCAGGATGCCCGTTTTGCTATTACGCTAGATAGATTAATGCCGATTCTGATGAATCTGCATAATAAGGGACAAAGCTGGGTGGAAAACGGTATTCGTCTTGAGCAGGTAATGAGTCGCAATCAATTTATTGCCGATGTCTATCCCGAATTCTGGCAATATTTGCTGCCACAATTAGAATCTGCTCAAAAGAAAGGCTGGTTGAAGTAACTTTTCCCAACTATTTCATGCTACAAATTCAGTGCGCCATATAAAGAATATGGCGCACGCAATGAGACTTATCTCATTCCTGCAACACTCAGGATTCACTGTGGCTGGCCGTTGATAAATATCTGACCAGATAGACCTTCAGCTCCTGGTTCTCCATCAGAACCATCTTGACCAGATATTCCTTGTAGGCCATTGTTCTTGAATCCTCTATTACCTACTCCACCTTCTCCGCAGCTCCCACCTATTCCGCCACTACCGCCTTTCCCGCCATTACCCCCATCACCTCTATATGACAGAGCATTAATTATTGGCTGACCTTCAGAGAATTTAATATAGATGTTACCACTGTCTCCACCTTGACCCCCATTCCCCCCATCCCCGCCATTTCCGCCAGCTCCCCCGTTTCCTCCAGACCCAGGACCACACTTGCTTGTTGTGTTGCCAACATTCCCTCCATTTCCGCCATTCCCGCCATTCCCGCCATTTCCACCACGACCACCGCTACCACCACGACCACCCAGTGATAGCGTATTGACTAACCCTGTAACGGATTGAACCGTAACAGTTACGTCATTTGCATCCCCAGCTCGTCCGCCATTCCCCCCTGATGCTCCCGCAGAACCGCTGGTTGCATCTGTACCTGGTGTAGATTGAATTTTGCAGCTGTTTTTACCCTCTGTACCTGCATTACCATTGCTGCCATTAACCCCATTATTTCCTGGCGCGCCCTCTGAATTATTGATTCCATCAGTACCTCTATTGACAATACCCTGCTTTCTATCGGTTCCATGCCCGATAACACTGTTCGCTTCGATGCTACCGTTAGTGTGGTAAATAATTTGACCACCTTGTTCAAAGATTATCTGGTCATACACCAAAGCAACCGGCTCACCATAGCCATCGTTATCTTCGACAATCACTGGATTATCTGCGGTAATAGTAATACTTTCGCCACTGTATAGCGCAACCTTCATCGGGAAGCGTTTAGCATTAAGAATTTCTTCATAATCTTTGACCAAAGCAGAATCACTATAGATATAGGCCCTAAAAGCTTTGCACAAATCAATATGATTACCCGTGACATTTGCCAGTCGTTCAGCAGAAAACGGTTCAGGCAATGGATGGTGGGGTTCCATTCTGCCAGGGCCATACTCACTGTCAGGTATACCTCCGAGTTCCTTCAGCTCTTGTATGGTTTGTACCGTAAAAAATGCAGGGGGCACAGTCGCCGTCTTCGGATCATTAGAAAATACTACCTTGCCGTCAAAATCCGAGGTCTTCAGTTGCTTTGGCTGCCGTTCTACACCAACCAAATGATGATACTGATGTAATACTGCTAAAGTTTCTGCAACAGTTCTTATTTTATCCACGGGAATTCTCCTAAGTTTGAATATAAGTTTGTACGTTTAAGATAACGATGGGTGATCAGCGTAAAAGAAAACGCTGATCATACCTCAGACACTTTAATTTCTGTCTTAAACCAAGCTCAGGTTAAATATATTCTCAACCCGCCATTGACTTAATTTGCAGTCGATACGTAATCAACGAGGCAAGTTCTGACAGCGGCTTATCGCTTAACAACAACTCCAGCGGGATATCCAAACGCAATTGCTTGTTGATCTTTTGTACCACCATTAAACCATTCAAAGAGTCAATACCGTTGTCGGCCAGCGGTAGATCGGGATGGAAAACTTCGGCTTGCACTCCGATAACCTCACCACAGAAAGCCTGTAGCAGACTGACGACATCATCCGGATTATTTACCTCAAGCTCTGTGTCTGCGGGTAAAACCTGAACCAAACTTTCTTGCTGAATATCACGCAATAGTGCCAGATGGCGCATCGGCCCAGAGAGTAAACTCGACCAATCAGTCAAGAACGGCACCAGTTGTGGCTCAATGCGGGCAAACAAGCGATCTAGCGTGGCTAATCCCTCTTCTGGACTGAATGGCTGTAATCCGCTGTTTTCCAGCACCAGGAGCGTACGGCTATCCCGTAGAGCAATCCCCGCTTTCCACGGACCCCAGTTAAGGCTTAACGCAGGTAAACCTTGCTGACGCCGCAGATAGGCCAAGCTATCCAGCATGGCGTTAGCCGCTGCATAAGATGCCATACCAGGCAAAGCCAATAATGCACCCAACGAGGAAAACATAACGAAATGCTCTAAAGGTGCATCAGTCAATACCTGATGTAATGTCCAGGCGGCTGATGCTTTAGCTGCAAATACCCTATCGAATGCTTGGGTACTCAGTTCACGATACCCCTGATCTTCAACATGTGCGGCACAATGGATCACGCCACGCATCGGCTGGCTAGTCTGTTGCCGATACTGGCCAAGACAAATTTTAGTCATTTCCATATCACCGAGATCAATCGGCAGATAATCAGCCTCGACCCCTTGTTGGTGCAGCGTTTCCAGTAACATTCGCTCATTTGTTTCAAGCGTATAACGACGCCCAACCAACAGTAGATGACGAGCGCCATGTTGCACCATCCAGGGAATCAACTGACGGCCCATATCACCAAAGGCGCCAGTCAGCAGATAGCAACCATCCGGACGAAAACGCACTGGCGGCAACACGGGTATTTCCGGCAATGGCACAAGGCGCAGCACATAACGCTGATGATGGCGCAGAGCCAATTGATCTTCGCCATCATCTGTCAATAGCACATCCCACCACCGGATTGGTGCCGTGGTACTGTCGATATCCAATAACCCTCCCCACAGTGCAGGCGCTTCTTGTTGACCAATAACCCGCATCATTCCCCATAATGCCGCAGCAAATGGATCAGGCAGATCCTGTTCTGTTATTTGATGAGCACATTGAGTAATGATCCACAAACGTGGTTTCACTGATCGCTCTGCCAGTGCCGTACACAAATGGATCAAAGAATGATAAGCCATTCGTGGAGCCTGTAATGACCAAAGGATCAATATCCTTTCAGTTTCAGCGGGAAGAGTATTAACCAGCGCCTGAGTTTTCTGATAACTGTCAGGCAAGTCAGAGTGTAATGAGGCATACCCACCGCGTCGTTGCAATTCACCAGCTAATTCTTCCGCCAGCGCAGTTTCACCCCCCAGAATAGCCCATTGTGCTAAAGGCTCGGTTGATGGTTGAGAGGGGACTTTGCGCCACAGCGGTTGACCTGCCACCAGATTGTGAAGCCTGGGCTGTAAGCTACTTTTTTTGTTGCTGACAAGCTGAACACAAAATCCACTAACCTGGCAAATCAGTCTGCCGCTGTCAGTGTACACATCGATATCACCAAGCCACTGTTGTTGTGTTTGCTTAGTGATCCGAGCATGTGCACGAACCCGGCCCGACAATTTGCCATTAATGCGCAGATGCTGAATACTCACCGGGATACGGAAATCGCCGGCAGAGATCGGAGCCTTAATATCAGCAGACTGAATCACCAGCAGCGACTGGAAAATACCATCCAAAGCCGCAGGATGGAAACCCATTCCCTCTGGTGCAGATGGCAACTCAATCTCACAGATTGTCTCTCCTTCACCGATAAGTGCATGGCACAGAGGACGGAACACCCCACTGTAGCTGAAATGCAGATGCTGGAATGCCTGATATAATACCGCCTGGTTCTGCATGTCAGGATAACGGTCATTTGCAATCAACTGAGGAGGGGTACAGGCGGTGCCGCCTGGAACAACGATATTCACCTGTGCACTGGCGGCAAGTTGGTATTGTGCACCCTTGTCCAGATGACGGGTAATATATACCTGTACTTCCATCCGTTGACGATCCAACTGGGTTTTTAGCCTGAATTCCATGCCTGATTCCAGCAGTAAAGCCGACTGCAATACAACATTATCAAGAGCCAATCCAACATCAGGAAAACAGAGACGAGCCGCCGCCAGCATAACTTCGATATAACCCGCAGCCGGAAACATCGCATTCCCCATGACGACATGATCGAGTAACCAAGGCACTTGTTCCACAGCCAGTTCAGCCAACCAACTCTCGTTACCCGGCTGGGCTTCGCCTAATAGCACACCACTCAATGTACGCAACCGACGGCGACGGCTGATCTCTGGCTCATGCCAATAAGATTGCTGATGCCAAGGGTAGGTTGGCAGATCGATTGGACGAGCTGTTGGCATAAGAGCCCGCCAGTCAGGCTCAACACCGGCTTCAAATAATTGGCCCAGTAGCTGTGGCCAGCTCTGCCCCGAGCGACAGGCAAACACTTGTCCGCGATAAGGTTTACTCCAATCCTGCAATCCACCACTCAGCAGGGATTGAGGTGAAATTTCAAGAAAATGGTGGAAACCCGCTTTGAGCATATTTTCTACAGCATCGTCAAAACGGAATGGGCTGACCACATTGTCAGCCCAATGCTCAGGGCTCAACTTATCATTAATCAACTCACCGGTGACGGATGAAAACACCGGCAACAAGGGTTTTGCCGCAGGAACCGTTGCCGCATCCGCAGCCAACCCTGCCCTGATTGACTCCAAATAGGGGGAATGAGAAGCAATTCTATAATTGAGCCGACTACTAGCGATCCTCTGATGTTTTAAGCGTTCAGAAATAGCGGCTAATTCGCTTACAGGCCCAGACAACAAGCAACGATCGGGGCTATTACGTCCAGCTATCATCACCGTCGGTTTAGCATCCGGGGCAGACAAATGAGGAAGTATCTGCTCCACCGTAGCAGCTACGATCAATAATCCCCCACCTTTATTCAGCACACGTTGCAGATAATGGTAACGCTGGTGTAAAAGTGTCAGCGCCTGCGTCAGATCATAAATTCCCGCCAGATAACAAGCCGCCGTTTCACCGGAACTATGACCAAGTAATGCCGCTGGCCTAAACCCCCATTTCTGCAACTGCGCTGCCATTGATACCTGGACTGCAAACTGCATTGGCGGCTCTATCAACTCATCGGCAGAGATCAATGCAGCATATAAGGAAGGGGCAGAAAACCCCGTCCAAATTGCTTCACAACGCTTAAACTGCTCAGTAAACTCAGGAAATTGCTGGAACCAGGCTACAGAATCTTTCCAAACTTCACTGCCAATGCCAGCAAATATCCAAGCCAAACGATCCACTTTTTTACTGTTACGCTGCGACGGTACATTCAGATTAGTTAATTGTTGTTGCAATTGTTTTCGGTTACTGAATGCAACCCCCTTACGCAACGGAAAGCAGTGACGAGTCGTCGCTAAGCTATAACACAGATCATCAAGGGCAATATCTGGCTTTTGTTGCAGTAAATCGGCAATGTTTTGTGCCTGCTGCTTCAGGGAAAATTCAGACTGGGCAGACAATGGCAACATGAAAGCCTGCTCTTCCCTCGCCTGAAGTTGTCCGGAAGGCGCTGTATTATTGCTCAATACTACATGGACATTCGTCCCGCCAAAACCAAAGGAATTCACCCCTGCAATAACCCTGCCTTCAGGCAACGGCGTTAACTGCCGGGGGACTTGTAAGCCTAATTCGGCAAAATGGATATAGGGATTAGGTGGATCTGCATGTAGATTGGCCGGCACTTGTCCCCGTTGTAAACACAATACTGCTTTAATCAATCCAGCAATACCCGCGGCGGCTTCCGTATGACCAATCACGGATTTACAGGCGCCGATCAGCAATGGGCGATCTGTCGGTTCTGGACGGCATACCCGCCCCAGAGCTTCTGCTTCTATCGGATCACCTACCGCCGTTCCAGTACCATGAGCCTCAATATAATCAATCTTTTCTGGAGAAATCCCCGCCTGAATACAAGCTGCACGGATCACCTGTTGCTGTGCTGTACTGCTCGGTTGAGTGATGGTAGAAGTCCGGCCATCCTGATTTGCCGCTGAACCGTGGATCACGGCTAATATAGGATCACCATCCTGTAAAGCCACGCTCAAGGGTTTCAACAAAACAGCGCCAATCCCTTCACTACGCACATAACCATCAGCGTTAGCTGAAAAACTGTGGCAACGGTTGGTAAAAGATAAAAATCCGGTACGGCTTTCTACTACCGAAAAATCAGGCATCAGCATCAACTGGCTCCCACCCGCCAACGCCAGTTGTGATTCTCCACGACGCAAACTGTCGCAAGCCAGATGGACTGCCAACAAGGACGATGAACAGGCACTGTCGATGGTTAAGGACGGACCCTGAAAATCAAACGCATGGGAGATACGGTTTGACAGCATGGTTCCCATTGCACCCGTTGAAGTATAACCCGTTGCCTGGCGTAAATCGGTAAATTGCAAGTGCATATAATCATGAGTGAAAGCACCGATATACACACCAACCGCCTGACCTGCCAACGATTTTGGCGGTATCCTTGCACGTTCCAGTGTTTCCCATGTCACCTGCAACATCAAACGATGTTGTGGATCGATAAAAGGCGCTTCTGTATTACTGATATTAAACACTGCCGCATCAAAGCCGGCCACATCAGCGATAAATCCTCCCTCGCGTGCTACCATTCGTCCTGGCAAATTACGATCTCGAGAACTATAAGCTTGAGTTGACCAACGCTCAGGTGGCACTGGGGTAATGGCATCACTTGAACCGCACAACAGATGCCAAAATTCCTCTGGGGAGCTCACTTCCCCCGGAAAACGGCAACCCATGCCGATAATAGCAATCGGCATATTGTTACTTTTCATCATATTGATATCCATAGTGATATTTTTTACTCCGATGGATGATTTACCAGATTATTGTGTTTACCTATCAACACCAAGTTGTCGGATGGGGAATCCACTTCGGCGAATGAAGTGGTAATCCCGGTGTCATCAATGATTGATAACTGATACCCGTATTGAGTCATTAATAATGTAAGCCACTTGAACATAAGCAAAACGAAGGTCTGAACCCATTTCGCCTCATTTAGTCGTTCAGACCAGTCTGATTGCTACACCACCAGGAATTAGATTTCCGTTCATGACCATTGATATATATCTTGCCACAGATGCCGTCATCACCAAGTTCTCCGTTAACACCATCTACACCATAGTTTCCTTGTCGACCATTTTTACCATTGCGTCCTTGCTTATCTACACAATCTGCTAGTAGTCCACCAGGCTTTCCAGGAAACCCGCCCATTCTGCCAAACCCGCCTTTCCCGCCTTCCCCACCAAGACCACCAAATGACGCAACATCAAGTATTGGATTACCATCAGAGAAACTAATATATATGTTACCACTGTCCCCACCTTTACCCCCATTACCTCCATTACCTCCATTTCCTCCTTGCCCACCACTTCCTCCACACCCAGGAATACACCACTGATAATCCCCGGATGTTCTCACTGTCCCCCCATTACCTCCATGACCTCCACGGCCTCCCGCACCACCACGTCCACCGTTACCACCGTTACCACCTATTGCTGCTACCCGTACTAACCCAATAAGAGATTGAGCATTCATAGTCAGGTCATTTACATTTCCACCCGGTGAGCCATCCCCTCCTGATGCTCCGAGAGAACCACTGGTTCCATCAGTACCTGGTGTGCCGTCAAAGTAGCAGCCGTTTTTATGACCTACTCCCTCACTACCATCACTGCCATCAGCCCCATTATTTCCTGATGCTCCCTCAAGACCATCGACACCTTTATTGCCTTTATTGATAATGCTCTCCTTTCCATCGCTTCCATTCCCTATAACACTGTTTGCATTGATACTACTATTAGTGTGGCAAATAATCTGACCTCCCGGTTCAATGATTATCTGGTCATACACCAAGGCAACCGGCTCACCATAACCATCTTTATCTTCAACAATCAATGGATTATCTGCGGTAACAGTAATACTTTCGCCACTGTATAGTGCAACCTTCATCGGGAAGCGTTTAGCATTAAGAATTTCTTCATAATCTTTAACCAAAGCAGAATCACCATAGATATAGGCCCTAAAAGCTTTGCACAAATCAATATGATTACCCGTGACATTTGCCAGTCGTGCAGCAGAAAACGGTTCCGGTAACGGATGGTGGGGTTCCATTTTGCCAGGGCCATACTCACTGTCAGGCACACCGCCGAGCTTCTTCAGCTCTTGTATAGTTTGTACCGTAAAAAATGCAGGGGGCACAGTCGCTGTTTTCGGATCATTAGAAAAGATTACCTTGCCGTCAAAATCCAAGGTTTTCAGTTGCTTTGGCTGCCGTTCTATGCCAACCAGATGATGATACTGATGTAATATTGCTAAAGTTTCTGCAACAGTTCTTATTTTATCCACGGGAATTCTCCTGAGTCTAAGTTTATACATTTAAGATAACTTCATATATCAGTTGTCCATTTGGTCAAGTTCCAAAGTATCTACTGCTATCACTGCGATTGTGACACTAAATAACTCATAGCTAGAATCTTGCCCTTGGCTAATAACCAAATTAGCCATAGCGGAAGCATCGATTTTTTCTGGCAAAGAATTCTGATACTTCAACAGCAGGTATCCCAGAAAAATAATTCCTATGAGAATTAATTAGGTAATTATTTATTCACCTTACAGAAAGCGATTGGATACAACAATTAAATTACATAATTTGAAATATTAATGTAACTTACCACTTTTTTCATTAATTAAAGAGAATATCTCTGTGATACATCACTACCTTTTAATATGTGATAATTGGAAGCTTCAATTTTATATTTATCTCATTAGGTATTATTAGGAAATACAAATAAAAATAGTAAGTATGATTTTATTCTTCAAAAATAACGACAAGACAGAAACCTATAGATATTATTGAATAATGAAATTATGAATGTGATTTAAATTAATGCGGTTAATTCCCCCCTCTCGCGCCACCATTCGCCCTGGCAGATTGCGATCTCGATAACGATAAGCCTGAGTTGACCAGCGTTCAGGTGGCACTGGAGTATGATATCCATAGTGATATTCTTTACTCCAGTTAGCCGTTTACCAGATTATTGTGCTTACTCATTAACACCATTCGGTCGGGCTGGGAATGCATTTCGGCGGATGAGGCGGCAATCCTGGCGTCATCAATGACTGATAGCTGATACCACTATTCAGTAACTGATAACGCAAACCACTTGGACAAGTGGTGGCATCATTCATCGCCTGAGTGATATCGATCGTTACCCCAAAAGCGATATTGACCGGCTGTAATGTATTATCAGCCGCAGTACGGATAACACGTAATGGCGATCCACCGCAGATTTGCAGGTGGTTATTGCCGATTTCGCTTACCCGAATCACAATAAAGTTACAGTACCCCCGATAACTCAAATCGGTATCCGGCGGCTGATTGGATATGACCCAATACTGATCATTTTGTTTATCAATGATTTTGGCGCCAGACAGCAGATTATAGCCATTATCGGTAAATACTTGACGCAATTCCTTTGAGATCACGCCACTATCTAATGAGCTCGCCAGCTTAAGAGCGGCACTGAATAAGGGAACACCTGTCAACTTCTTGCCTGCTTCCTCAAATGATAAAGCCACCGCGCCATTAGTCAGATTAGCGCCGGTCAATTTGGCTTCAGTAAAGATAGTGCCTTGAATTGAGGCAAAGGCTAGAGATGCCGGTTTAAGACCTTGGGTTGGTTCCAACATCGCCTTGCTAAAGTTAGTTCCCACCAGATTGGCATAGGATAAATTCGCCCCATATAACCGCGCCTGAGTGAAATTCATGGTAGCTAAGTTCGCATTCGACAAGTTGACCTGTTCCAGATTGGCGTTGTCGGCTTTGGCGTTACTGCCGTACCAATGAGCGCCGGACATATCAACCGCATAGAGATTAGCGCCAGTCAGGATAGCATTGGGCATAAACGTGTTGGCAAGAATTGCCACATCGCCACCATTGTCTTGAGTAACGTCTAATTGCCCATTCTGATAGTGAATAAATAACGGTTTACCATCATGTTCAACTAACCAGTTCTGGCCTGGCTGACGAACCAACACCTCTGCCTGGCCGTTAATCAGCACGTTACCCTGATACAACAGATTGCGTAATTGTTCGGGCAGTTGCTGATTATCCAGCGACTGAGCATCGGCGTCATCCAAACATGCCACTGTGGATAAAGCACCAAACTGAGCGCCGGTCAAATTAACATTCTCCAGGCTAGCATTGGACAAATTCGCCCCTACTAAGGAGACATTACCCAAGATAGTGGCACCGGCCAGATTAGCGCCTACCAGAACGGCGCTATTGAGTGACGTATTATCCAGATTCACCTTCTTCATCGACGCCATCAGGAATATGACTTGATCCAACTTCTGCCCGCTCAGATTAACGCCATCCATCTGTGCCTGAGTAAAATCGGTTTTAGCAGTAATAGTAGCATCAACCAAATCCATCCCTGTCAGTACCGTAGCCAATAAGGTACTGTCGCTGAGGTTTAGTTGGCTATAACCCGTGGTTAACGATAGACGGGCATTGGTCAGATTAGCGCCACTGAAATTAACATTATTGATATTCGCCCCGGTAAAATCAGTACCGGCTAATGTGGCCTGACTAAAATTAGTCGCTTGCAAGGTGGTATTTTGCAAATTCACCAATGTCATGATTGCCTTGGTAAAGTTGCAGGAAGCCAGACTGGCGTCGCTTAGATCAACATTAACCAGATTCGCCTGAGATAAATCGGCATTTTCCATTATCACTGAAGATAATAACGCTCCAGAGAAATCCGCACCGGGTGCTTTTAGACGATTAAATATAGGCTGACCACCGCTGTTCTCACAGCCACGAAAAATGGCATTGGGTAGTTCAGCGTCAGGCATATTGGTATCACCACCCACGATACACTTTTCAAAAAGCGTATTTTTACCATGAATATTCGTTAGATCAGTTTTGCTTAAATCACAACCACTAAAATTGCAACCATCAGCTTTGACATTAGTTAAATCAGTGTCAAGCAATGTCGAACCACGCAGGTCAGCATTGGACAAATCGACGGCCATCATCACCATATTATTCAAATTTTCTTCGGCGAGATAAGCCAAGCGCAGATCTGAGCCCATCGCTCCCCAATCTTTTAGAAATTCCAAATCTTTTGTCACTATAGTACGAGTAAATTGGGCTGTCTGGGGCGGATTGTCACTGACCGCTTGCCAGACCAACCCAGATTGTTGCGCCACCAAATAGTTGTTGCCACTGCTACTGATACGGCACAGGCGAAATCCAGATCCCATCTTTTCCAACCGGATCTCGGCAACCGCGCCATTGCGCGATTGATTAGCTTGAGGAGTATTACCGCTCGCGGCCAAGTATTGACCATTGCCCGCCTGTAACCAAAAACTACTAATGCCATAAGCATTAATCATTTGATTTATCGCCCCTGATTGCTTGGCTGAAAGGCTGAGCGTACCATCCGTCTGAACAGTAATCAGTTGGCCGGAAGTCGCTGCAAATTGCCATTTACCGGCAAAAGATCTGGATTCACTCATGTCATTATCCTCTTGATTGAATTACAGAAACCTTTCCGGCTCTCCCGGCCTGACCACCACTGGCGCTAATACCGCCAATGCCATATCCCCCATCGAGTGCATGTGAACCATCACCATTTACACCCCCGCGCCCAGCAATCCCCCCAGCGCCACCCGGCTGTCCGACGCCGCCATCCCCGCCATCAGAAGTGGCAGCTACCGGTTTCGGTAAGCTAGTCTGGACATATCTGACCCAAACATTACCGCCATCGCTGCCATCGCCGCCATTGCCTCCATTTCCACCATTGCCGCCGTTACCGCCGGTACCACCCGACATCCCTGACGATGATGAACTACCACGGCCACCATTACCGCCATCACCACCATTGCCGCCATAACCCGCCGTACCACCATTACCGCCACTACCGCCACTATTGCTAATACGCACCACACTCTGTACGTCAAAACGATTACAACGCAGGGCAAACCACCAGCTAGAACCTGATTGACCATCCAAGCCATTCTGACCGGATTGACCATCGCCACCAGGGCCGCCGGCAGTGGGTGGCTTGCGGCGAGAACCATTCTGGCCATCAACTCCCCGTTGACCATCAGCGCCATTGGCTCCATCGGCACCATTCACGCCATTAGTACCCAAAATTTGAATATCTGCGTCCATAACTCCTCCTTGCCGTTATTGTTTTTTGCCGTTGACATAAACTGAGCCTACGGTACCTGCTTTTCCGGCAGTTCCTGTGCTCCCCGATGTACCATTTTTACCTGAGCTACCATTGGAATAACCACTACCGCCGCCGCCGCCGACACCACCAGAACCACCATTGCCACCATTACCACCATTGCCGGCAATTGCCCTGGCCTTAAAGGATGCGCTCCCCCCTTCGTCGTAAGTAAAATAGATGTTACCGCCGTTACCCGCGTTACCACCATTACCGCTGGCGCCGCCATTGCCGCCATTGCCGCCATTGCCGCCGTTTCCAGCCCTACATTCGCTGGTAGAGCCACCGCCATTGCCACCATTCCCGCCATTGCCACCATTCCCGCCACTACCGCCATTCCCACCATTACCGCCTTGTGTCAGCATATTCACAAAGCCTGTAATGGTACCGATTTTAAAATTGACATCCTCTGCATCCCCTCCTTTCTCGCCGTCACTTCCTCTGGCGCCATCAGTACCACCGCCACCCGCAGTACCTGACGTAGCCTGCGTTGCACAGGAGTTTTTATTATCTTTACCAGGGTTACCATTACTGCCGTCTTTTCCATTGGAGCCATTGTTTCCGTTCCCGCCATTGCCTCCGTTCCCCCCAATATTTTCAATGTTCGGGCCATCATTATCCGTACCTAAGGTACTAACGATGATCACTTCGTTCGCCTGAACCGTGCCATTGGTGAGATAAATCACTTTACCGCCAGGTTGAATCGTTATCTTATTAAAACTCAAGTTAACAGGTTCTCCGTGACTCTCTTTACTTCCAACAATCAATGGATTACTGGCAGTGACAACGATATCTTCACCACTGTATAACGCGACTTTCATCGGGAAACGTTTAGCGTTCAGAATATCTTCATAATCTTTGACCAAAGGAGAATAACCATAGATATAAGCGCGGAAAGCTTTACATATATCAGCATGATTACCGGTGACATTCGCCAACCGTTCAGCAGAATAGGGTTCAGGTAACGGATGGTGTGGTTCCATTCCGCCTAGTCCATACTCACTATCAGGTACTCCCCCAAGCTCCTTCATCTCTTGTATGGTTTGTACGATAAAAAACGCGGGTGGCACAGTGGCTATTTTCGGATCGTTAGAAAATATCACCGGCCCGTCAAAGTCCGAAGTGTTCAATTGCTTTGGCTGCCGCTCGGTACCGGTCAAATGATAATGTTCACGCAATTCAGCCAAAGTTTCGTTAACCGTTTTCATTTTATTCATGGGAATTCTCCTGAGTTTTGGTATAAGTTTGTACGTTTAGAATCACAGCGGCGTCACATATCAGTTGCCCACCTTGCTTAAGCGCCAAAGTGTCAACCACCACCACTATCGGTCTTGAAGTCGGATTGCTAATGTTCAGAACCCCATCATCAGCAATCTCCAGTTCAGCAATCGCAAAAACATCAACGGTTGCCGGAAAGGATATCGGCGCTTCAACAGGGGGGATGCCAGAAAGGGTCAACAGCTCCGATGCTGACGACACTTCTGCCGTATAAGAAGGAGCCAGCGACTGTGGGTCGTCGGGCCGTAAAGAGCCTTGCGACGAAGATGCAACAACGACTTTCTCCGTTACATCGCTCTCTGGGATACCTAATAATTGCAAGACCTCTTTAAATCCTGAGCTATAATTTTTTAATGGCATAGTTGTCTCCGAGAAACTGTAAACAGAAATAATCTGCTGATTATCGCCATCCACGGTGCAAATAACTGGGTAACGGGTACTAACATCAGTAATGATGAAATAACCATTTTCATTGATAGTTTCGATAGTTGCCTTGTTACTAAGAGGGTGTTTGTTGTCAGCAAAAACTGCCCGGATTTTATCCATATCGTGTTGCTGGAATATCGGTAATTGATCGATACTCAGATCGAATATCGGCGTGGTTGGCGTCCACTGGCTGATCTGTGGTTGGGTACGTTGATTTTCACCCAAGAACTTGCCGTAATTCATCGCCACCAGGGTACGGAATGAATCTATTGCCAGATGTGCAGCAACAATATGCTGGCGTTTAGTCGGATCAGGGACTAACGTCGAATCAGGAACAGTCACCAGGAAAGTACCGTCAGGATTATAGATATCAAGGATATAATCCGTTGGCTCCCGTCCTGCGTTACGGTATGACAAGACATAAATATATCCCTTAGACTCAACCGCAACATCCAGATAAGTCATTCCGGTTGGCTTATTTAGTGGCATATAGGACAGATAATCCGCTACCGTAATCTGAGCAGGATTCGTTGCATTAAGGGTTAACAGCCAGGATCGAGCGCTGCTAAGATCATCAATTTGCCATTTGACACCTTGACCGATAGCGATAACCCGTACATTACTCAAATCGTTATATACAGATACCGTTTGTCCCTTGGCTGTCAGCGTGTAAGTCGCGGGTTTTTGCGGATCATATACCGACCAGCTCTGCCCTTGCTGTATTACGTTAACAATGGTACTGCCGACTGGGTCAATGTTACCGTCCGCCGTCTGGTTATAACTCAGGTAGATCCCATCTTCCGCAAAGGCGGCAATAATCTGCTCGTCTAGTACTCCAGCATTCAGCGAACGTATAAAGTTTGGATCACTGTTACTGAACAGGAATGTCAACCCCTGCTCACGAAATGCTTGCTGTAATGCCGGGGAAAACTCCTGAGCATCCAGTGTTGCCCGATAATCAGCGGTAGCAAGTTGAAACAGTGCTGCACCAGCAAAACTCGGGAATGGGTTCCCTTTAGTATCAAACGCCTGAATACGGGTATTGATTGTCTCCAATAGTAGTATGCGGCCATCTGGCGTTACGGTCAGGGCAATTGGCCCATGGGTTAACCCTTGCCGAATCCCTTCTCCAGAGACAATCTGTGCCGCTGGAGCCTGATCATCCGGATAACCCTGATCACCCAACGCCAGAATCTGCATCTTGCTATATTGCCAACTGACAGCAATGACATAGCCGCTTGGATGAACCACCATCGCATCAAGATGCGGAATGGTGAAAGTCCCCCACGAAAGCGGATTATCCGTCAAACTAAAATTATGGCTGCCATCACGTAAGTCCAACCGACGTAAGTGATATTCACCAAACCGTGAATCAATAATAAAGTTATAAGGCGTGATGGTTTTTTCGTCCGGTCCAGCGCCGAAGCTGTTATAACTGATCAGGGGTTGTACTTTGAAACCCACCTCAGATAATTTCAGACGTTCATTCAATGTGTCGTTGCTCAGAGTGGAAATGTTTTGCAACACATACATCTGGCCGCTATTTGGTGGACTTAATGGATCTTCTAGTGGAATATCCTGACCGGAAGCTTGATAGCAATAACCAACCTGATAATCCGAATTCAATATTGTCATATTGACCAGCTTACAGATGTTCTTGCCCACATTGCTGCAATTGAGTGAAGACTGGGTTTCCAACGGCACGCTGCCTTCAATCCACTGGTATTCTTTTTTACCGCTATCGTAAGACAACTGTTCCCAATATTCGTATTGAGTCACCTGAGTCAGAGGTACCAACATCTCTTTTATATTGCCACTAACGCGCATGATGCCTTCATTAGGGTCGTCTGGCTGCGCATTCAGCAGATCACTGGTGTAGCTGCCCGCTAACCAGCCAGTGGCTGAATAGACATTAGCCTTGATTTTGAGTGTTCCACCCCAGCCAACCGAATTGAAATTAAAAGATAGCGGCGTACTGGAACCCGTCGCGGGTAATGGAATAGTCTGGGTATAGTAGGTACCGTTGGTATATTCAACCGTCACCTGGCACTGTACTGCCACCGGCGGCCAGATTGCGGTTTCCGGACGGCCCACTTCACCATGAGCAGGATCAGGATGCAGAGTAAAAGCAAGCGTCATCTGACGCTTGATATCCACTTCCAATGTGGCGGGCGAGGAAAGTAATTCACCTGTGGTTACAGTGATCTGTGCCACATCCAGCGCAATCGCAGCTAACCGGAACGCCCAACCAACCACCGGAACCGCCTGCGCGGCCGCACTGGCTGCTACCTGGGCTGTAACATAAGTCGCTAACGCTTCCATCCCTTTTTTAGCCAGAATACCAATGGCAATACTGGCTAAACTGGTTAGCACCTTTTTAGTATTGAATAACGCTGAACCAACAGCGGCGCCACCGCCAATCAATGGGAAAGCAATACCGGCCAGTATGGCAACGTTATCCTTATTAGAAATAAAATCTTTATACCACTGGCTGTTAGTTACCATGGCCCCAGCTAACATCATCAGAGCCGGAATACCGTATTGGAACATACCGGTCAAAATCACACCCGGCCAAACAATCGGGTTCTCCCAACGGGAGGTTCCCAGGCCGCCAAACAAGAATTTAGCTGCCTGGGCTTCAGCCGGCCAGGGCAAGCCAAATTTAGTGGGATCAGTGGGCATCGGGATCCCCATGATCGTATTGACATTAGCCAATACGCCCAGGGCCTTTTGTGATGGCGTTTCGAATAACGCGGCCAGCTCTTGAGGGAAATAAAATGGCCAATCACCGTCAACCTTTGGATTATCGATCGGCTGTTCCATCTTCGTGTCTTTAAAGAACTGAATATAGACACCTAGCTGACGTAAGTAGTTGTTTTTAAAGTCAATGGAAAAATGGCTTTGGCTGCTATCGTAACGGATGCTGTTGGCATACACATCCATACCGTGATTAGGAGTACGGTTGGTGGCAGTCCAGATTTGGCTGGTGTCCCGCTTAAGAGCCAATGCTGCTGCCTGATCTTTGAATTCGGCAACGTCCAGAGACGCACTTTGGCTGACACTCCAATTATGATTTTGCAAACGACCATCATCACGCGAAGTTCTCAACGCATTGGACGCGGGTGAACCTGACCCTCCCTCTGTTTCATCCGATAAATTATATTGCATCACCGGATCACCGGCGGGAAAAATCACCTGTCCATCTTGACCGACCCAATCAAACTCGTAGAACATTTCTCTGCCATCAGGGGCAACCAATTGCCCATAAGTGGCAAACCCCCCGGTTTCCGTCGCTGGCCCTTGACGCGATATCGATATAGCCAGTTCATAAACCCGGTTATATTGCAACGGGTCTATTGCCTCCGGTGGGGCAATATGTGCATTCATGACAATTGATGCCGAATAGGCCTGACTGTTAGCCAATTCCGGATGGGAAAACACAATAGAGCAGGCAACATCCCACGGCGTTTTCATTTCATTAGCTGCAACCAACAGATCACTGCAATGAATAGAATTTAGCGCCAAATGTTGACTATTAACACCAAAAGCACTGAGTTTGCCAGGTAAAGCCATACCCACATTATTTACTGCGAGTTTTTCTATATTACGTTTAGCATAACGACGTAAATGAGCATTAGGGACATGGTAAGAAATATGGTAAAGAACCGGCAATGAAGAACGATAAGGTCCAGATTTATCACCAACCACTTTAATCAGAGTAACGTGATGAGGTAAAAAATAGTGTTCAGGTACCTCAGCAAAATGGCTAATATTGTGTGATCCGTAACGCAAAACCATATCCAGAGCTGAATTCCCGGCAGCTGACTTGGCTAAACTTGATTCATCATGTTCTTGCAACGGTATATTATGTTCACCAACCCAAAGGCTTAACTGGCTGGATTGGCTACGCAAATGGCCTTGAGCTAAATCAAAATGTAGAATATGTGTTTTCATTTGGATTTTATCTCTCTAAATGATTATTTTCGTTATCACAATAAATACTCAATAACCGTATAAATAATTCGGCGGAAAACTTTGAACAAATAATTCTCATGAGAATTAATATATCCCCTTAAAAACTTAATTTTTAACCAAAAATACCTAGAGTTGAGTAGAAAAATATTTATCTACTTTACGGAAAGTAATTGGATATGGCATTTGAATTCCACAATTAATAATATTAATGTGATTTTCAGTTTTTTCCATTAACTAAAGAAGATATTTGTGTGACACATAGCTAATTTTTAATGTTAGCCAATTAGGATTTTTAATTTCAGAATTCTATTATTAGCAAATAAAAACAAAAGAACAGCAATAAGACATAATGATATTTTCCAATAATTACAATAAGATAAAAAACACAGGTGTTGTTTAATAATGAAATTATAAACATGAGTTAAATCAATATAGTAAAATAATTATACAAAATTATAAAAACTAAATTTCAACAATAAAACCCAACTCTTAAATAAATTAATCTCATAAATAAATTTTTAAATGACATACCAGAATATCATTCTATTACTAATCATAATCCACTCTGTTTACAATATTTTCTAATTGATCATTACCCGCCTGCAACCACAGGCGAGCAATACCCCTAACTCTTCTATAAAAGTATCTCGTGTTATTACTGCTTTTTATCGTTAATATAGACAGAACCCATGGCACCGGTTGCTCCGACAATTCCATCTTTACCCGATATCCCCATCAGACAATAATGTTCACGCAATTCAGCCAACGTTTCAGCAACAATATTTACTTTATTCATAAGAAATCTCCTGAGTATAAATGTGTAGTTTTAGAATCATCTTTCCGTTATATAACTTCCCACGATATTTTACTCTCACAAAATCCCTTTAAATCCAGAACATTAATCATTCAATGATATATTTATCTCCGTTTAGAGAAAAGGCGTATGGGAAAAGATAATTTATTGCCTATCGTTGTTCACAATGTGTATTTTCACTCTCATCTTATCTTCTTGCGTAATTATTTTATTAATTATTTCAATTTAAACTCTATACAATTAAATATTGCCAGCACATGAAAATAAGATAATCAATTATTTATAATAATATTTTTAATTAAATTATAACCAAATGAAAATATAATAAAACAAATAACAGTAAAGAATCTAAAGAAAGTTCCTAAATTTAGGTTTGTTATCAATTTATAATTATTAAAAATAGTATAGGGTGGGAGGTTATTTTCAGAATACTTTATATTTAATAATCTCGGACAGTCACTCCAGAAAGCAATACCAAATATAATCAGCATAACGCGGTGCAGCCATTACCAACGGCTGCACATAAAACTATCAATACTCAAGCACTTGTTGTTTCTGTGGCGCTTTCAGTAAACGCCAGGCGATCAATACCACGACGCCGGTCAATACCGCTGTCATCCAGCTCATCATATGAATAGCGTTGGTGAAGGATTCCGCTGCCGCAGTCATCAGTTGTTGCCCTTCCGCCTCAGCTAATGAGTTCGCTACAACGTAAGCACCAGCCAGAGTTTCTAATGCCAACCCTGTCTGTTCGTGAGAGATCCCATCCGGCAATTGCAGAGTGACACGATAAAAAGCGGTCACCAATCCACCGATAATGGTCGTGCCAAGTACAACACCCACTTCATAAGCAGTTTCGCTTATTGCCGATGCCGCCCCGGCTTTAGATGACGGCACTGACGAAAGCACCAGATCGTTAGACACCGACGCAATCGCACCTACACCAACATTTAATAATGCGAACGCAATCACTAGGGTGGTTAAATTGCTACCAAAACTGGCTACCAGGAGAAATGCAATGCCCGCAAAAGCAAGCAGCATCGGTACAAGGTAATAAGCCGGCACCCGTTGTGCAACAGGCACTATCGCCATGCCAATCACAATTGCCATTATTTGTCCGGGGACCAGCGCTAAACTGGCCGTAATTGGCTTCATACCCAGTACAATTTGCAAGACCTGAGTGGCAAAAAAGACAAAGCCAACCAGCAAGGCCAGACTCAATAAGTTGACCATAATCGAACCGGTGAACATACCATTACGGAACAGTGAAAGATCCATCAACGGTACAGACAGACGCCGCTGCCGGCGAACAAATAACACGCCGGCAACCAAACCAACAGACAGTTCCAGTATTACACTTATTTCAAACCCGTCACTGGCAAGATGTTTAATCGCGTAAACAATACCAACCATGGCGATGATCGATAACACAACGCTATACCCATCAATAATACCCGTCTGTTTTTTATCGGACTCCGGCAATAACATCGGTCCGAAGATCAACAATGGCACCAATACCGGTACTGCCAATAGGAAAATGGAATTCCAGTCAAAGAATTGCAACAGAACACCACCAATGACAGGCCCCAATGCCGAACCGACAGTTAATGTTGTCGCCCAGATAGCAACAGCTAACCGACGCTGTTCACGATCCTCAAAAAGAGTGCTGATTAAAGCCAAAGTTGAAGGCATCAGCATCGCACCAAAAAACCCAAGTACGGCTCGCCCTCCAATTAATTGTCCGGGTGAAGTTGACAGCGCGGTTAACACCGAAATAACGGTGAATCCCAAAGATCCAAATAACAGCAATGAACGATGGCCGACACGATCACCAATACTCCCCATTGATACCAGTAAACCCGCTAATACCAGTGAATAAGCATCAATTACCCATAATTGCTGACTGGCGCTGGGTCCCAGCGCTTCAGCAATTTTCGGTAACGCAAAGCTTAAGATCGTATTGTCCACAGTCACCAACAATACTGGCAACATCAATATCAGTAATCCCAGCCAATTTCGGAGTCCTGCCCGCCCGTTAGCCTCAGCAACTCTATTTAATGACATCCCCTCAACTCCTTTCCTATTATCATTCAAGCGTTGAAAAAATATGCTGGCAATCAGCAGCACTCATATTGAGCTGTTCCCCCAGTTGTTGTGCAATGTGTCTGAGGTTATTGCCAAATTCAGTTTGATCGCCAGCCTGCACTATTGAATCTAACTGTTGTATGGCATGCAGTAACTCCTGACGCGGTTCGGCAGCCATAGGGTTTTCATATTGAACGTCCCAGTACACTTCCATTGGATTGAGTAAAACCCTTGATAATAACGCCAGCATGGTACGCATTGGCGGTGGTGCAACAGTCGCCAGAGCACCAATATCCAACGGGCTTTTCGCCAGAACCAGGCCAAAAATCAATATCGCGGCATGGGGTAAAGCCTGACAAAACGCCATCACCCGATCATGTTCCTCCGGCGTCATTCTACTGATGCGCATACCCGCCTGCGTTAATACCCGCTCAATCCAATGTTCGTTAACATGACAGTTATCAAGAATGACTGCAACTGGCCTTTTTTGCTCCGACAAGGATGGCGAGAACATCGGGTTAACACCGATGAAAGGCTGCCCAGGGGCGGCAGCTCTTAAAGCGGAATGGAAAGGCGCCTGAACCGAACAGGTTGACACTATCTGTACATCATCACCAACCGCCGATAGCACCCAAGGCAGAGCCTGTATTGCAACCGCTTCCGGTAAGGCAAAGACGACCGCTTTCGCCTCAGTAAAAATCGCCTCAGAATCAG
This sequence comes from Photorhabdus thracensis, assembly GCF_001010285.1. Classification (GTDB taxonomy): domain Bacteria; phylum Pseudomonadota; class Gammaproteobacteria; order Enterobacterales; family Enterobacteriaceae; genus Photorhabdus; species Photorhabdus temperata. The sequence continues at coordinate 3,321,064 of NZ_CP011104.1, forward strand.
CCGCAGGATTTAAGATATCAAGCTGGCAGCAGAGAGAATGCTCTCCCTGCGCCCGTTGGTCAACACGGTATACTGTGCAACCACTTTGAGTAAAAAGGCGCGCCAATAAAGAACCAATAGCCCCTTGCCCACCAAGCATGACGACTTTATGGTTACTCACACTTCCTCCGCTATATGACTAAAACTGAAATAGGGCACACTGGCCTTGACCAATGTTTCTTCAAATTCACCATAAGGATCGGAGTGAGCGACAATGGCACCGCCAATGCCGAACTCGGCACATTCTTGATGTAAAACCGCCGTTCGGATAACAATGCTTAACTCTGCTTCACCACTGAAAGATAACCATCCAAGTGCACCAGAGTAGACACCGCGTGCCGATGACTCCAAAGAGTCAATGATCTCCATTGTGCGTTTCTTCGGCGCGCCAGTCATTGATCCTCCCGGGAAACAGGCCCGGATGGCTTCCATTGATGAAGTGCCTTCACGTAATTCCCCGCGTATTGTTGAAACCAATTGATGCACAGAAGAAAAGCTCTCAACTTTAAATAATTCAGGGACATGAACACTGCCGGGACGACACACCTGATTAAGATCGTGGCGCACTAAATCCACTATCATCAGGTTTTCAGCTCTATCCTTGGCTGACTGACTCAATTCCACCTGAAAATGCTGATCATCAGCTTCCGTTCTTCCTCGTGGCCGGGTTCCCTTAATCGGTCTGGATTCAATACCTCCGGCCTCATCAATGCGTAAAAACGTTTCCGGCGATGCACTGAGTACGGAAAAATCCCCACATGCCAGATATGCGCCATAAGGCACGGGGCTGGCATGACGCATTCGTCGGTAAGCGTCCAATGGCAGTCCTGAATAAGCCATCTTCGCTCTATTCGTCAGACAGATTTCATAAGACTCGCCATCTGTGATGTATTGAAGTGATTTATGGATCTCATCCATATACTTCTGAGCCCCATATTCCAGACGAATTTTACTCTGATCGACAGCGCCAGGAATAAAATCAGGTATCACCCCACCGGTATTTTTTGCAATGGCCACTACAGGTTCCGACGGCCAATTTTGTGGCTGATCTACTGGCGTGATAAGACACTCATAAAGCTTATTCTGCTGGTGATCGAAGACAAAAAAATGCAGGGTAAAGATTAAACTGGCATCAGGATGTTCTGAATAATATTTACTGCTGCCAATTGTCAATGCCTTTAATTCATATCCCAAGTAACCAACAAAGCCACCTTTAAAGACAAATGGCATCTGTTTTGGTGTGGAAATTTTCACTCGATCGAGCAGTTCAGACATCAATGAGAAAAAATCACCCTGAACAATCCTTTCACCATCAGGACCAGTCAAGCGCAAACTCTCTGTCTGTACACGGTATTCAAGCCTGACAGCACCCGGTTCATTACCACTTCCCATGATTGAAAAGCGGGCATTGGGCCTGTCCGACTTTTCGCTGTCCAGCCAGAAAGAGTGAGTATCATTGCCATAATATTGAATGAACAGAGATTCAGGATCGATAATGCCCTGACATTCACGATAATTCAGGTTGAGATGCTGCTTTCCGCCCACCGCCAGATAAGCTTCATGGGCAGAAATACACTTATTCTGAGCGGTAATTTCCTGCCCGTTATTCTCTTTATACGTCTTTGTTATACGAACAAAATTACTCAGTAATTCACGCCCATATTCAGAATCAATCGACTCAGGATGAAACTGAACACCCCAAATCGGTCTTTGGGTGTGCTCAATTGCCATAATTAAGCCATCATCAGTCCAGGCGGTGCATTTAAGATTGTCAGGCAACCGGGTACAGACCAGCGAGTGATACCTGACCACTTCAAATTGCTCAGGCAAACCGAGAAATAATCCCTCCCCGGTATTCCTGATGCGACTGCGATAACCATGTACCGGATTAGGTGCATGTTCTACAAAACCACCAAATGCCAGGCTAATACCCTGATGACCAAGGCAAATACCCAATAGTGGAATTTTGGCACGGGCAATGACTTCCGCACAGACGCCAAAATCGCTGTTTTCAGCCGGATGCCCTGGCCCTGGAGAAAGCACGACAGCATCATAATTGTCTATCGCCAGCGCTTCATAAGTCAGAGAATTGGTGACGACAGATGGCACACTCCCGGTAACTTCATACAGATATTGAGCAATGTTTTGCGTAAAAGAATCATAATTATCAATGAGCAGTATTTTCATTATTCTTTGCTTTCTCGTGTAGCAACTGATCAATCAGCTCTTCTTCTCGACGGCAGGTTTCTTCAATAACCAGTTGAAATATTGATTCAGTGTATTCAGGCCGTAACCCAAAATCCGTTGACTTATCCCGCAACATATCCAATAACGAGGTAATACGTTGTGGCTGCATCATCGGAATATCCTGTTCCGCCTTTATCTCAGCGATTTTCATACAGATCTTCATACGTTCAGAAAGAAGCGCCAATATCTGCATATTAATAACATCCAGAGATTCCCTGTGAGGTTGCAATATGTCCTGCTTATCTATTATTGATTGCGTCATATATTTGGTCTTCATCACTGGTTTATTTCAATCATTTTCATCAATAAATTTATGTCACTTATACCTGTGGAGCGATAGCTTGTGGCTCAGACCAATTCAGCCCTTTTTCCCGTATTTTGAGTAAGGTATTTGCTAAATGCCTGATTTCACTCTCCTTATGCTCACTGGAGAAGGCAAAACGCAACATGGCATTGCCATCCTGGACCAGTGGATAAAATACCGGAAACAATAAGATGCCGTTATCGCGCAGCAGACGTGCAGCTTCAAGCCCTTCAGCTTCATTTTCAAATAAAGCACCACGAACAGGAGATTGCACACTGGCATTCATCAGGCTATTACCCGTCAGGGAATCAAACAGATTGACGTTCTTCCATAGCTGTTCCTGCCGTATTTCTATTTCAAGGCTAAGATGAAGTTTTGCTGCGGCAACGTTAGCGGCCAACATCGGCACCATAATCGAATGACCAAAAACCAGAGGATTAGCCAAAGTACTAATCACTTCAACATCATCGGTACCCGCAACAACCACAAAACCGCCCGCACCACCAAATGCTTTGGATAGCGAACCTGCCAATATGAGGTTGGGTGGTAAAATATGGTCAAGTGCAGCAAAAGCATAACCTGCACCATGACGCCCTACAATGGAAATACCATGAGCATCATCGACATAGACATAGCCTCCGGCAGCAGCCAATTTTCGGGTTAATTCTGCAACCGGAATCAAACCATTCATTGAGCCAATACCATCAATCAGCAGAATAGGGGTACGCTGATTATCTCCACAGTTCTGCAAAGCTTGCTGCACCGACTGTCCATCAGTACTATCGACCCGCGATACTGGCCCGAACTGCTCGAGAATACCGCGTAATATCTGCATAGATGCATGAGCAGTTTTATCCACCAACCAATGTACTGGCCGGGTAAGTGGATAGTTAGGTAAAGAACCACTGCCTAATAACGGCAATACACCCAGGTGAACGTTACTGGTGGAAGTGAAAACAGCAACGGAGCCACCTTGATAAATTTCTTCCAGCAACTCTTCCAGTTGCCTCAAATATTGTGGGCGCATCGCACCACGGGACGATGACAAATGTATCCCTGTCCGGGCCATTGCCTGATTTGCTGCTTCAATTAATGCAGGATGATGTTCTAATCCCAAATAAGAGCAGGAAACAAATTCCGTAAAAACTTTGCCTTCTTCTGTCGTAATTTGCTTACCTTGACGTTCTACTACCGTGAAATTGGTCAGCCCTTCATCAATAGCTTGCGCTAAAGCGCCGGTGGTCCGTGACCTGCGAATCGTCATCCAGTCCTGCTTCTGTTTTACATCCATTATCTAGACTCCTACTGTCTGAGTTCAAATGAGCTGACAACCTACAGTGATTACCGAACTGCCTGTTGTGTCAGAAATATCTTTATCAATAATTGTCCGGACTAAAGAAAAACCAGCGTCTGAAAATAGTGTTCTGACGCTCTCCTCCTGACTTTCACCATGTTCGATAACCAACCAGCCATTTGATTGCAATAGCTGTTTAGCTTGTTTGATAATCAACCGTGTTAAATCGAGCCCATCATCCCCGGAATACACTGAAACATAAGGATGATGTTCCTCCCACTCCGGTAATATTGTCTGCTGCTCTGGAACGTAAGGCGGATTAGCGACAATTAACGCTACCGACCCGTTAAATTGAGAAAATGCCTGCCAATCCCATAAATCGGCTTTTAATGCCTCCGCTTTAACCGCCCAGCCAGCCAACCGGGAGATATTGCGTGTCAGGTATTGAAAAGCGATGTCGTCATATTCAACACAAGTGACCTTTAAATCCGGGCGACGTTTAGCAATGGCTAAACCGATAGCACCACTCCCCGAACATAAATCCAGAACCCCAGATCCCTGAGGGACTTCATGTTCATTCTCGAGCCATTTATGGATAATCTGACTATGAGGACGCGGAATAAATACCCCCGTACCGACCACCAAAGGCAGTTCATCAAAATCCGCAATGCCGACAATATGCCCAAGAGGGATCCGGTTACAGCGCTCATGAACCGCAAGCATAAATTCATTGCGGGCGCGATCCTTACAGCGCCTCTCCAGATAACGGTCAATCAGGCAATCAAGATCGGTTTCCACATCCCAAACGCCAGCTTCTGCCAATAATTCCCTGGCCTTATCAATAGCAGCTTGATCTTTCAGCGAAGCATTCATGACCATGCCTCGTAGTAACTACGTAACCGTTCACGCATAGATTCATAAATATAAGAGAAAGCAACCAGTTCTGGCGGTGGTGTGAACTGAGGATGAAGCGATTCAATCAAATCCTGATAATTGCGTGTCATGCCTTCATTCAGCAGTGGCAACCAATAAGGTTTGATATCCCAGCGATATTCGTAACCTGTGGCAAGCATTTGCTGGACGGTTTCTTTAGCCATCACTTCACGGGAGAAACCCACTAATGGAGGACGAACCGGGTTGAAGGAATCCAGGTTGATTTGCGTATTTTCTATTCCAGTCAACGCATTAGCAACATAATCTGCCAGTAACGGTGACTGATGTAAGCCATCACGGTAAGTCCCGGTAGCCAGCCAAAGGCCATTCACACCACATTCACCAATCAGTGGGAACCCATCAGCCGGGATTGGCCTGTTACCGACCTGGATTGAAAGGATCTCAGCATCATGTAAGTTAATATCCAACTGATCTAACGCACAATCCAGCAGGAACTGCACATCAGAAATCAGCGCCTGACTGCGTGGTTTTTCAGCCAGAATATTCGTCGCACCCAGATAGAGAACACCATCACCGCGGGGTACACAATGCAGCCCACAAGCAAATGCTCGATTAGGAGTACGAATGACCGATGTCGGCAATTCTCTGCCTTTTGGCATCTTGACCAGAATGGATACCCCATAGCCGGCAAATATCGGCGGGATCTGCCGAACAACAGAAGGGATATTTGATAACAGATCCAACGAGTGCGCACCGGCGGCGACCACCACCTTATCCGCCATTAAATGCTCACCACTCAGCAATTCGACACCAATGGCTAAACCGTCTTCAATCAGCACACTCTTGACATTCTCGTCTTTGAGAACGCCACCTTCAGCAACCAATGCCGCATCCAGCTTTTCCAGCAATAAATGCGAATCCAGGGCATGTTCATCAGGGATATATAAAGCCCGAAGCGGACGCACCAGATCATTAGGCTTTAACCATTCAATTTCACGCGGATCAACGGTTTCATAAGGGGCCGCATATTCGTTCAGGGTTTGTTCAATAGCGTCATAATTGATACTATCAATCTCTTCCATCCCGGCGGTATTCAGTATCACATGAGTCCCTTTAGCGGTGAACAGAGATCGCGTATCACCAGAAGAATCAGCTAATCGCTGCGCCCAGTCAGGCCAAAGCTCTTTGGAAATACAATCCATATTCAATTTCAACTTACCGTGTTCACTCGCTAATAAGCCACTGGTAATTTCGCCAAAACAACCATTCATCGCACCTGCTGCTTTGGAGGCGGCATTGGTTCGATCAGTACTGCCAACCCTACAAACTGAAAGATTTCTGCTTGCCAGCTCATAGGCGATTGAACCTGCAATTGCCCCTGAACCAACGACAATAAAGTCGTATTTCACTTATTTACTCCTTTATGGCCTATGGCCAATTTATTTTAAATATTTTGTCAACAACGACGGATAAATAATTATTACCCTCTTGCAGTGAGGATATTTTTACTGTTTTACAACAATTGTAAAGAAATAGCCTTGTGTTCATCAGTAATTAAAATGACGAATCACACTCAGATTTATGCTAAATCTAAAAACAAACATGCGATAACAAATCATCACATTAGAAATAGTTTCAAATCATTATCAGATAAATATAATCACCCATAAAAACCAATTTAACAAACGTTGCAATTTAAAAAATAAAGTAAAAACAATAAATTAAATTATTTATCAAAGATACTATTTCTATTTAAAATAAATAATAACAAATGATATTATTAGGTTTGAAATAACATTTACAAATCAGGAGAGAACAATAGTCATCAAATACAAAACTGTCAAATAAATTTAATCTTATATTATAAATAAAAAAATCATATAAATGCTTTCAGTGTAAAATAAAAACAATTTATATTTTAATTGTTACGGGGAACAATATTCTAAATGTCTTTTATTCTTCAATAAAAAAACAAAAATTCTCAAGAAAGGTGTTTTTTTAAATTTATATTCGACATTAATTTTCACCAAAATATATAAGATAGAGACAAATGTTATTATACCGAAATTGACTATTATGGGTAGTTATCGAATAGTTGAGATAATCGCCAATTTTTCAGATTATCCTGTGACTGGTTTTTCTTTTATTTTTCCACATTGAAGATATTGTTCTCTAGTCTCAAAGCCCTTTGGGCTTTTCGCCTGATATCCCCGCCCGCACTGAGGGTGTCGCAAAAGGTCATGTTATCCATTAAAATCTGCGCTCTTCCTTTAGGCGCAGCTCTTTTATGACCTTATTCATTCGAAAACGGGAACCGTCTGCTTACACCAAACGTCAGTTTGTCAAAGCTCAGCACTTACCTGTATTGGATGGCTCCCTTTCCCTTTCTGATTATCTCAGGCAAATGGGGGAGCGTTGCGCATTTATTGTTGCTGACATTCTTGATGAGCAAGATTGGGGCCCCTTTGAACGCCATTATGCTTCGACAGGGAGAGCCCCTTATTCTCCACGCTCCATGATGGGGATCCTGCTTTATGGGATCATGAAAGGACACTGCTCGCTCAGAGAACTTGAACGACTTGCGCGTTTAGATTTAGGCTGTATTTTTGTCAGCCAGGGAATTACGCCCGATCATGCCAGTCTTGGGCGTTTTATTTATCAGCACCAATCCGTCCTGACGGGACCATTTTTTAAGGCACTGACCTTATCCATTTTGCACCGCAGTCGTTCGGACGGCTCGTGCCTGGCCGGTGACGGGACAGTGATAGAGGCGGCCTGTTCTCATTACCACCTTTTAACTCAGGAAGCGATTTCACGTGAAAAAAATACTCTCACGGCTACCCCTGCCACAGCGCAGACAGAAAAACGCATAAAGCAATTGGAACAGGGAGCCAACGTATTACGGCGCCGACAAGAAAATCGCGAAAAAAAAGGAAGGATGCCAGCCAACTGCGTATCAATCCAACAGAACCCGACGCCGTCGTCCAGAAACTCAAGCGGGGAAGGGGATTTTCAACTTCCTATAAACCGTCTGTTTTAGTCAACAACAGACGAATTATCGTCGCTCAAACGGTCGACCCCTCCAGTGAAACCCAAGTGATGGCCGCGTTATTGGCGCAGAATCTCACTATCTCGGGAGGTCACCCGGAAAAGCTGTTATTGGATGCCGGTTATTTCCATGACGATGTGATTGCTGAGGCGAAGAAACATCAGATCTGGCTGTTTTGTGCAGAAAATTCAGAGCGACAGCGTACCCGAAAAATCTATCCTAAATCCTTATTTACTTATGATGCTGAGCAAGATTGCTATATTTGTCCTGCTCATCACCAATTGTCCCTGCAAAGTACAGTGAAAGCCACTGAAAAAACGCGGACCTATCGGGTTTATCGCGCTGACAATTGTGCCGGATGCCCGCAGAAAGCGGGCTGCACAAAGGCTAAAGGAGGAAGAAAAATAAAACGTTATCCGGAAGATGAAGGGCGGGAGACACTTCGTTTGCATATGGCCCGACCGGAGTCAAAACAGATATTGAGTCAACGGAAGAGCCTGGTAGAACCGGTATTTTCGGCATTACGGGGAATTCAGAGACTGGAACGCTTTCGGCGTAAGGGATTGTCAGCGGTAAAGCTGGAGTTTTCCCTGCATGCAATGGCCTATAACTTATCAAGAGCGGTGGCTCTGATATTAGGGATTATTTTTAGCCTGTTATCCATACAAATAACAGGCTGCCCAAAGTCAGTGATTGAATTTAACTTGATGCTTGAAAAAGTGACCTCAACCCTTTTGCGACACCCTCTTTACGGCGGGGAGCAGTCACAAGGGCGTACAAGTGGCTGATCTGTCCAATATCTTAATGAAATTTATTCTCCATATTATATTGAATCAGATCTAATGGTACATATAATAACGCAGGCTTTTCTTAGCCGAATTTTGACCAAAAAATAATTGTCACTGGTGGGTTTCTTCTCCGACCAGTGAAAAAAACATCGCAATTTAATCATCTTGCGTTACTATTTTTTGACCATCTAATAATAGTTATCATCAATCTTTGGTTTACTTCTCAGATATCATCTTTTAACTTATTAAAAACAACAGGGCATATATGATTTGGGGTTTACTTGCCACATCGCTGGCATTATTAGCTATACACCGCACGACTGCGCTTATCGTTCTACTGGCCGCCGTTGTTACCGGATTTATAACGCAAGTTATAATTTATCCAGCAATTGCCACTATCGCAATTATTTTCGTGTTAGGTGCACTACGTATCTATTTTCAGCAAAATAACATCATCAAAATAACAACTGAGCTGCTATTGCTCGCTTTTGGTATCGCGTTATTCCTGCATCTGATCCCAGGCTTTCATAACCTGAAATATCTCGATAAAGTTCAAGTTGGTCCTCATAGTGCGTCATTCTCAATGTATTTCAACTTCGATAAGGCAATTATCCCTTTCCTTCTGCTATGTTGCATGCCTGGATTATTTACCACAAAACCACTGGCAAAGGTTCGCCCTTATGCGTGGATAATCTTGACTGTTGCCATTCCTGCACTACTCGGTATAGCAACAGCCTTGGGAGGACTTGCGATTGAACTGCATATGCCACAATGGTTGCCGATGTTTATTTTGACAAATATTTTCTTTGTTTCTCTGGCAGAAGAAGCGCTATTTCGTGGCTATATCCAACAAAGGTTGAGTCAGTGGATTAATCCCTATTTTGCCCTGATCATCACTGCCTTGATTTTTGGTGGCGCACACTTCGCTGGAGGTCTATTACTGGTGATTTTCGCTACACTCGCAGGATTAATATATGGTCTGGCATGGATGTGGAGTGGCCGGCTGTGGGTCGCTGTCGGGTTCCATTTTGTCCTTAATTTGGTTCATTTGCTGTTCTTTACTTATCCCATTAAGTTAGTAACAGCACTATAACGTGTCAAACTTGCCCGGTATCTATTCAGTAATCTGCAAAAAATTAAGGTTTTCAGGCAAATAACGTTATGGAACCAGACTATTGATTGCCGTTCTGGTGTATAGGGCAATATAATGCGTGCAGTTATCATTACGTTTGGTTTTTTAAGGAGTTTAAGCTATGGCTGTAACTAAACTGGTTCTGGTAAGACATGGTGAAAGCGAGTGGAACAAAGAAAACCGTTTCACTGGCTGGACTGACGTCGCTCTCTCTGAAAAAGGTCGCGCCGAAGCTCAACAAGCAGGCCAGCTACTGAAAGAAGAAGGCTTTGTTTTTGATTTCGCATACACCTCTGTTCTGAAACGTGCTATTCACACGCTGTGGAACATTCTGGATCAGGTTGATCAACAATGGTTACCTGTTGAGAAAAGCTGGAAACTGAATGAACGCCATTATGGTGCTCTGCAAGGTCTGGACAAATCAGAAACCGCAGCTAAATACGGTGATGATCAAGTTAAACTGTGGCGTCGTGGATTTGCTATCACCCCACCAGATTTAACTCAAGATGATGAGCGTTTTCCAGGTCATGATCCACGTTACGCAAATCTGAAACCAGAAGAGCTACCAGTGACTGAAAGCTTGGCAACAACTATTGAGCGCGTGATCCCTTACTGGGAAGACGTTATCAAACCTCGTGTTGCCAAAGGGGAAAAAGTGATTATCGCTGCTCACGGTAACTCTTTACGCGCTCTGGTTAAATATCTGGACAACATGAGCGAAGAAGCCATCCTTGAACTGAATATTCCAACAGCAGTACCTTTGGTTTATGAATTCGACGAAAATATGAAACCAATTAAGCATTACTATCTGGGTAACGCTGATGAAATCGCAGCAAAAGCCGCCGCTGTAGCAAACCAAGGTAAAGCGAAATAATTCATTACCGATAAAATTGCTGATATTGTACTTTTTCAGCAAATATAAAAATCTATGGTCACCCCCGTTTTTGCAACACAAATTTTGATGTATGGTGGGCTTGCGTAAATCTATTCGGCGTCTGGTGAGCAGTCATGCCCGCGCCACGATGAGTTCCGTGCCTGCCGAACCTTAAAAACCGGTCGGCTTCAGAGAGCCATTTTTTATATCAGGTTCATCAGCAGGCCGATATGCCGTTCATGTCATCAATTATCTGTCGTCGCAAAACCAGATGGTAACTGCTTAACTTTCTGAGCTAACGCCGTTTTTCGTTGGCTCTTTTATTTAATGAACACCGTCTGATGTGCCGTAACGGCCCAGGCTATTCGTGCCAGTTTATTCGCCAGCGCGCACGCCACAACGTTCGAGTGATGGCGGGCAAGCTGCCTGTTCACCCACTCTGCCAGACGCCCTGGATTATGCTCCAGCCGCTGCATAAAGACCCTGGCACACTGTACCAGCAGCCGCCTCAGATTTTTATCACCCCGCTTGCTGATGCCCATCAGTGTCGTTTTTCCACCCGTGCTGTACTGGCGGGGAACCAGCCCTGTTGAAGCCGCAAAGTCACGGCTGCTGGCATAGTTTTTACCGTCCCCCAGCCGCATGGCTAACAGACTCGCCGTTACCGGCCCAACGCCAGGAATGGTCAGCAGGCGTTGCGCGGTTTCATCTTCCGCCAGATGCGTTTTCAGTTCCTTATCGACTTCCTCAATTTCTCCGCTGAGGTAAACATAATGACTGTGGAGTCTGCTCAGAACCCTTGCCAGATAAGGCGGAAAGTCATTTTCTTCCAGCACAGCGGCCAGACGTCGTATCACGGCAATACCGCGCGGCAGACTGACGCCGAACTCCAGCAAAAAAGCGTGCATCTGATTGGGGGTTTTAACGCGTTGCCGTATCAGTGAGTCTCTGACGCGATGGAGGGCGGCCATCGCCTGTTGGTCTTCTGTGCGGGGGGGCACAAAGCGCATGGAGGGCCGGGAAGCTGCCTCGCAGATAGCTTCAGCATCGACAAAATCGTTCTTGTTACTCTTAACAAAAGGACGGACGAACTGCGGAGAAATCAGCTTTGCCTCATGGCCTAAATCAGCGATCCGGCGAGCCATAAAGTGCGCCCCACCGCAGGACTCCATCACTACGGTTGCAGCCTTGCAGGAACCGAGAAAATTAATAAGCTGAGTGCGGGAAAACTTCTTACGCAGCAGGGCGTTACCCTGCCTGTCCTGACAGTGGACATGGAAGGAATGTTTACCGAGATCGATACCAATAAGCGTAACGTTTTGCATGATGGTTCCCTCTAAAATAAAATACCCTGCTAGCGTACCTCTCACAGGGTGGGGGTGACCATCTCATTAACCGGAATCATGAATTCCGGTTTTTTACATCCGAAAAATGTTATCAGCCACGACGTGCTTTCACCGCCAACGATAATTGACGTAACAAGATTTCAGTGTCAGCCCAACCAATGCAAGCATCGGTAATACTTTTACCATATACCAATGGTTGATCACTCTCCGGGTCCTGGTTCCCTTCTTCCAAATGACTTTCCACCATAACACCAATAATCACCTTCTCTCCGGCCGCAATTTGCCCACTGACATCTGAGCACACATCCATCTGTTTTTTAAATTGCTTGGAACTATTGGCATGACTGAAATCAATCATAATTCTTGCCGGCAAACTTGCTTTTTCCAAGCTTTGCTTCACGGCAATAACATGTTCAGAGCTATAGTTTGGTTCTCTACCACCACGCAGGATAATATGGCAATCAGAATTTCCACTGGTATTCACAATCGCGGAATGTCCCCACTTAGTAACAGAAAGGAAACTGTGCTGTGATCCTGCGGCATTAATAGCATCAATGGCAACTTTGATCCCACCATCAGTGCCATTTTTAAAGCCAACCGGACAAGAGAGGCCAGAAGCCAGCTCACGATGGACCTGCGATTCCGTGGTACGAGCGCCGATTGCTCCCCAACTCATCAAATCCGCCAAATACTGTGGAGAAATCATATCCAGATATTCACCCGCAGCTGGTAGCCCCATGTCATTAATATCCCGCAACAATTCACGCGCCAGACGTAAACCATCATTAATATCAAAGCTGTGATTCATATGAGGGTCATTAATTAGCCCTTTCCAACCAATAGTTGTACGCGGTTTTTCAAAATAAACCCGCATGACAATTTCCAAATCGTCTTTGAGTTCTTCACGCAACTTATTCAACCGTTCAGCATATTCCATTGCTGCTTTAGGATCGTGAATAGAACAGGGACCAATCACAACCAACAGGCGATCATCTTCACCAGTCAGAATCTGATGAATAGTTTTGCGAGCCTTACGTACTGTAAATGCAGCCTTTTCAGTTGCTGGAAATTTTTCAAGTAGTGCTACAGGAGGTAATAATTCTTTTATCTCTTTAATTCTTATATCGTCATTCTGATAATTCATAACCCTCTCTCATCCACATCTTTGTATATTTGTTTAAAACAATCTTGTGATTTTAATCTAACTGTTAGAAGACAAACTGTAAATATTCTTTGTAGATAATAAATAAATCAGTGTTTAACTAAAGACATAGAAAAATATAGTCAAACGTGATCTGAGCTGTTTTTTATAATTGAAATATCTTTAGAAATGAGAATTATCAGAGTAAATCCCTAAAAATATGCCAGAGATCGACAAATCAATTCTCTGGCATCATTAAAAAATTATTCGATGCGGGATAATGGCTGCGAATGATTTTTCTGAGCTACCTGAATCCACAAACGAGAACCATTAAGTGCAATGCCAAACAGAATCACATACTGCAATGACATCGCCAAAACGCCTTGATGGAAATAGATAACAACGCTTATCACATTGATAACCATCCATACCAGCCAGTTTTCAACATATTTGCGAGTCATCAGAATCATTGCCACAATAGATAGCACCGTCATTGTCGAATCCCAGAATGGGAATGCATCAGGCACCAATACCGGCATTTGAACATTAAAATCAAACTCTTGCATAATCGTAACGGCAATCTGAGTCAAAGAGCCAAAGATCCGATCGATATTAAAAGTCATAATAACAATCAATAGCACAGAAATCAGACTAATTATTAACGCCTTATTCAAACTTAACCAGCGTATTTTAAGTTCAATCTGCTGCTGATCATTAACCCTGCTCCAGGCATACCAGCCATAAATATTTGCAGCAAAAAAGAATAATTGCAGCAATAAACTGGCATAAAGTTGAATTTGGAAGAAAATCACAGCAAATAATGTGACATTAATCAGTCCAAACAAATAGTTAATTATTTTCTCCTGACTTGCAAACCAAATACATAGCAAACCAGCAATCGTACCTACTGCTTCAATCCACGATAAATCATAACCGCCTTTTCCCAGTGGGATATTTACTAATATATTGTTAATACTGAAAAAATCCATCTGTTATATCCTATTATTATCTACAACAAAGAATTACACCCATTATTTGTTTTCTCATTTTAACCGAGTTGCAAAATCAAGCATCCTGTTTAAAGGAATAAGCGCCTTTTCACGTAACTCTTCTTTAACAAATATTTCATGCTGAACCCCGCCCCGCTCCAATCCCTGAACGATAGCTTGTAAGCCATTCATTGCCATCCACGGACAGTGGGCACAACTACGGCAACTCGCACCTTCTCCAGCCGTAGGCGCTTCAAATAACTGCTTCCCTGGGCATACTTGCAGCATTTTATAAAAGATGCCTTTATCTGTTGCCACGATCAGCTTCTGATGCGACAAAGACTGCGCTGCTTTGATTAACTGACTGGTTGAGCCAACAGCATCAGCCAGATCAATAACTGCTTGTGGTGATTCAGGATGAACCAATACCGCAGCATCAGGATGCAGACCTTGCATTCTAACCAAAGCCTGAGTTTTAAATTCATCATGGACAATACAAGCACCTTGCCAACAAAGAATATCGGCTCCGGTCTGTTTACGGACATAATTTCCCAAATGGCGATCCGGCGCCCAAATTATCTTTTGCCCCTGGCTATCCAGATGATCGATCAGCTCAACAGCAATACTTGAAGTCACAACCCAATCAGCCCGAGCTTTAACCGCTGCTGATGTATTTGCATAAACCACTACTGTACGATCCGGATTATTATCACAAAACTCAGTAAATTCTTTTTCAGGGCAACCCAGATCCAGCGAACACTCAGCTTCCAACGTTGGCATTAAAACACGCTTTTCCGGATTGAGAATTTTGGCGGTTTCTCCCATAAATCGCACTCCGGCCACTAATAGAGTAGAAGCTGGATGATTGCTGCCAAAACGCGCCATTTCCAGTGAATCTGCCACACACCCTCCGGTCTCCTCAGCCAAAGCCTGGATCTCTGGATCGGTGTAATAATGTGCAACCATAACGGCATCCTGCTGTTTCAGGAGGCGCTTGATCTTTTCACGGCAATGTTTCTTTTCATCCTTACTGAGAAAAGCAGGTTTCGGTGGGAATGGGTAAATGGTTGAATTAAAATCAATATACTCGCTCATTACTCTGATTCTCTGTTTAGTATATAGTTTAAAAAAGCGATAAAACTGGCTGATTATCAAAAAATTCACGCAATTTTGTTTTATATACTAAACAAAATAACTAATTTATATCAATTTGTCGCGCAGTATTTTACCTGTTATAAGTTATTACATTACCTGCTAATTTATAAGATTAAGCTTATTCATCAATCATCACTAAAGTTAAATAGGAACTTCATATAATGGAAGACCCGGTAATCCTTCTGGAAAAAATTCTTACTTTTGCCCGTAACGATCCCCGCATTGATACCGTTATCCAAACAGGTTCCCGAGCCAGAAACACACGTGTAGATAAATTCTCAGATCTGGATATAGAGCTGATTGGTTCGGGAACAGATGAATTAATAGGCAACAATTTATGGCTTAACCCGTTGGGTGAAGTTATGGTTGCATTGCATCTGGCTAATGAAAAAGAGGGTGAACCAGATTGGCCAACTTGTTTGGTAGTTTTTAGCGGTGGTCGTAAGGTGGATTTCACACTGGCAAGTGTTGAACGCCTGAAAGATATGAAACAGAGAGGTTTGGATAAACTCTATCAACGGGGCTATAAGATCCTCCTTGATAAGGCGGGCCTTACAAACGGGCTTCCTGAAATCACTCACCAATTAACTAAATCGCATATTCCATCATCAGCAGAATTTAATGAAAACCTGCACGAGTTTTGGTTCGAGGCAACACAAGTGCCTGTTTATATCGCTCGTGGTGATTTATGGCCTGCAAGAATGAGGGATAATGAGATGAAAGAATCATTGCTGGCAATGATGGAGTGGTACGTCTCGATAAAAAGTGATGGAAAAACGGATGTCTGGTACAACGGCCATCATTTGCATGAGTGGTTACCTGAGAAGTTCAGCAAGCGTATTCAAGGGATTTTTGGCAGTTATGGCAAAGAAGAAGCGATACGAGCATTGCAGGAAACCACAGAGCTTTATACGGAGATTTCTGCTGAAGTGGCGGAAATGAAGGGGTTTGAGTTCGATAGTGAGCTACCCGGCAAAGTCAGGAAGCATATTATGCAAGTTATTGGGAGGTAAGCTTTAAGTTAGTAAAGAATATAAAACTACCGAACGCGTTGTTGTCTCGCTTTGCTCGGCTCGAACCTGCGACCAATTGATTAAAAGTCAACTGCTCTACCGACTGAGCTAACAATACATCTAGGGAATTTGTTTTTGAATGAAGCTCTAAGATGGTGGGTCGTGCAGGATTCGAACCTGCGACCAATTGATTAAAAGTCAACTGCTCTACCGACTGAGCTAACGACCCATCTAAGGAATTCGTTTTTGAGTGAAGCTTCAAGATGGTGGGTCGTGCAGGATTCGAACCTGCGACCAATTGATTAAAAGTCAACTGCTCTACCGACTGAGCTAACGACCCATCTTGTGACTTCTCTCGGCAACGGCGGCATATAATACTGATTTTTCCGCGCAGCGCAATGATTATTTTTCCAAATTACGTTTAAATGCTTATTAAACACTCAAAAAACCCCGAAAACATATTAATACTGCCTTCCGGGGCCGATAATTACAACGCAGAAAGCTTTTTCTCAGCCAATTTAGCCGCATTCGAACCAGGATACTGTTTCATAACCTGCTGGTAAACAGATTTAGCTTTATCCTTCTGGCCCTTGTCCTGCATGATCAAACCAACTTTATACAACGACTCACCACTCTTCTGAGACTTAGGATAATCTTTCACCACCGTAGCAAAGTAGTAAGCAGCTTCGTCCTTCTTACCCTTGTTGTAATGAAGTTGACCTAACCAGTAATTCGCATTAGGCATATAACTCGACTTTGGATAAGACTTCGCAAAGCTCTGAAAGGCAGTAATCGCTTTATCATATTCTTTGGTATTCACCGCCAAAGAAACGGCAGCATCATAATCACCCTTCTCGCTACCCGTCCTTGTCGCTGAAGACGCTTGATTACCACGATTACTTGCTGCTGAAGATGCTGTATTTGCAGCAGATTGACTATCCGCAGAACGGGTAGCGCCTTCCAGTTGCTGATAAATATCCTTCTGCCGCTCTATAACCTGATTAAGCTGATACTGATTCTCTTGAATCTGCCCACGGAGCATGTCGATATCACGTTGAGAATCGGCGAGTTGTTGCTGGAGCTGGGTTAACAGCTGACTGTGAGCGTTGGAAATACGCTCTAATTGGGTAAGACGCTCGTCGGGAGAACCCGAGCCGACATTACTGATTGGCGCTTGGGCAATAGCGGCCCAGGGAGCCGCTACGCCAACCAATAACGACAGACCCAAAAAATGACGTCTGAAGTTACTGTTCATGAATTACTCTTAGTATGCCAATACTGCGCGACGGTTTTTAGCATATGCTGCTTCGTCGTGGCCCAGTACAGCGGGTTTTTCTTTACCGTAAGAGACGATAGAGATCTGCTCACCGGAAACACCTTTACCTTGCAGGTACATTTTCACTGCGTTAGCACGGCGTTCACCTAATGCGATGTTGTACTCAGGAGTACCACGTTCGTCAGCATGACCTTCTACAACAACTTTATAAGATGGGTTGCTACGCAGGAATGCTGCATGAGCGTCTAACAGCTGAGAAAAATCTGAGCTGATATCGAATTTATCGAAACCAAAATATACGATGTTGTTGTTTTGCAGCTCTTGCATTTGCTGACGAGCTAATTCTTCCGCTGACAGACCCGCATTAGTTTCGTTAACAGTGCCTACACCAGACTGATCGTTATCAGCATTTTTATTAGAACTACACGCTGCTACAGCCATAACTGGTAAAGCTAACATCAGCCCTTTTAGCACTTTGTTCAGTTGCATCTCTTTGATCCTTTTAAAATTTGCCATACATATTATTATGCATCACAGATACGGCGACCAGGCAGGGAATTTTACCTGTCCATCGGTCGCCGGAAGACGCGCTTTGAAACGCCCATCAGTCGAAACTAGCTGCAATATAGTCCCCAACCCTTGAGTGGAGCTATAAATCACCATAGTGCCGTTAGGTGCGATACTTGGCGTTTCATCCAGGAACGTATCCGTCAAAGTTTGAACGGCTCCCGTTGCCAGATCTTGTTTAGCTATGTGCTGCTTACCACTCTCTGAGCTGACCATCACCACAAAATTACCATCTGCGCTAACATCAGCATCCTGGTTTTGTGTGCCTTCCCAAGTGAGGCGTTGCGGAGCACCGCCATTAATATTGATTTTGTATAACTGCGGACGACCACCCTGATCGGAGGTATAGACCAAAGTCTGGTTATCCGGCATCCAACTTGGCTCAGTATTGTTACTGCGGCCATCTGTAACCTGACGGATCTGAGCTGAACCCAAGTCCATCACGTAAAGATTCAAACTACCCGATTTGGACAGGGCAAACGCCAGCTTACTGCCATCAGGAGAAAATGCAGGTGCTCCGTTATGACGCGGAAAAGAAGCAACCTGACGTACTTCACCGCTGGCCAAGGTCTGAATAACCAAGGCAGAACGGCCACTCTCAAAAGTCACATAAGCCAGTTTAGCGCCATCAGGAGACCACGCCGGTGACATCAATGGTTCTGGCGAACGGTGAACAGTGAACTGGTTGTAACCATCGTAATCGGATACACGCAGCTCATATGGATATTTGCCACCATTCGTTTTTACAACATAAGCCAGGCGAGTGCGGAATGCGCCTTTAATGCCAGTCAGCTTTTCAAACGCTTCATCACTGACCGTATGCGCCGCATAACGCAACCACTGCTTAGTCACTTTAAGCTGATTCTGGGCAAGAACGGTTCCCGGAGCGCCAGCAGTATCAACCAACTGATAAGAAATCAGGAAACTACCATCCGCACTGGGTTGAATCTGCCCGACAATAACCGCATCAATCCCCAGCGCCGACCAAACAGCAGGCGTCACCTCAGATGCAGTCGTCGGTTGCTGCGGCATACGGCTAGCGTCAATAGGATTAAATTTACCGCTGTTGCGAAGATCCGCCCCAACGATCGCACCTATCTCTTCAGGAGCACCACCCGCCCCAGTCCATTTAAATGGCACAACACCAATAGGACGTGCAGAATCAACACCCTGTGTGATTTCAATACGAACTTCTGCGTGAGCAACAGCAGCCCACAACATCAAAATGCCTAGCACTACTTTAAAAGCCTGCTTCATCATCTCTCCCTTATCGCAGATGGAATGCCGCAATAATTCGCAGAATATTAACAAACGTCAACAAACAAAACCAGATAGCTTAATAACATTGAATGGTTTTGTTTGTTATTAATAATCTCTATAAATAACAATCTTATTGAGGTTTGAAATCAATCGGAGCATTCTTAAACACTTCGTAAACCTCTTTACTTGGTGGTTTAGGAATTTTCGCTTGTTTAGCTGCGGCTACCGCTGCCTGACACAGTGCCTGATCCCCCCCTTCTGGTTTTATATCTATTAGCAAACCATCAGGAGCAAGCTTAATCCGTAATGTACACATACGCCCACGATACATACTTGGATCATAAAACTTATTCTGTATTGCTATCTGAATCTGCCCAAGATAGTTATTAATATCAGAATTTGAAGCACCGCTTTTCTTACCGCCACCTTTACCCGCAGCAGAAGCCCCCCCCTGCTTTGGCGCATTAGAAGTTAAACCACCCAGTAAATCATCAACTTCACTTGCCTGTTTGGCGGCTTGTGCCGCCGCTTTTTTCTTGGCGTCAGCTTCAGCTTTTGCATCTGCCTCAGCTTTGACTTTAGCATCCGCTTCAGCCTTGGCTTTTGCTTTAGCCTCAGCTTCTGCTTTGGCTTTCGCTTCTTGCGCGGCTTTTTGTTTAACAGCAGCGGCTTCTGCTTTTTTCTGCGCCTCAGCCTGCTCTTTAATCAGTTTTTCTTTTTCAGCTTTAGCCTTTGCCGCAGCTTCTTCTGCCTGTTTTTGCTCTTCACGGGCTTTTGCTGCTGCTTCTACAGCTTGCTTTTTCTGTTCTTCCGCAACCTGTTGCGCTTTAATCCGTTCTTCTTCTACCGCTTTCAGGCGTTCCTGCTCCTCAGCCTGTTTTTCTCTCAATTCGGCTGCTTGCTGCTCCGCTTTCTTCTTACGTGACTGTTCTGCACGTTTAGCGTCAGCTTGCTGTTGCTGGTGTTGATTGTACTGTTGTACTACCGCATTCGGATCGACCATAACAGCGTCAATAACAGAACCATCCTGTCCGCCGCCACCCATTTCAGTTTTTTGCGTCAGGGAACCCCAAATAAGTACCCCTATTAAAATAATATGCAACACAACCGAAACGATAACGGCGCGATTTAGCTTATTGTTTTGCCCGTTTGTCTTTCCCACGCTCGATATCCAAAATCTTTAAATAACAGCAACTGCCGGCCAGACTCAGATAGGCTGAGTCATTAAACCAACGGATTTCACACCGGCCTGATGTAACATGTTCAGTGCTTTAATAATCTCATCATAAGGCACTTCTTTCGAACCACCGATCAAGAAAACGGTTTTCGGATTCTCTTTTATTCGGGCCTGCGCTTCAGCAATAATCTGCGGCTCAGGTAATAACTCCAGCCGTTCATGGTTAATTACCATGGTGTATTGACCAACACCAGAAACTTCTACGATTATCGGCGGGTTATCGGAACTGGAAACCGTTTTAGAATCTACTGCATCCGGCAAATCAACTTCTACACTCTGAGTGATAATCGGTGCTGTTGCCATAAAAATAAGCAACAAAACCAGCAACACGTCCAGTAAGGGAACGATATTGATTTCGGATTTCAGCTCACGCTTGTGACTACGAGTGCGTGCCATAGCCTCTCCCCTTACTATTTGTTTTCCGCTTTATTTTCAGCAGAGAAAGCCTGACGATGCAAAATAGCCAAAAACTCTTCCATAAAGTTATCGTAATTTTGCTCCAGCTTATTAACTCGCTGATTCAGGCGGTTGTATGCCATAACAGCCGGAATAGCAGCAAACAGACCAATCGCCGTTGCAATCAACGCTTCTGCAATACCCGGCGCTACCATCTGAAGAGTTGCCTGTTTTACCGCCCCTAATGCAATAAATGCATGCATGATCCCCCAAACTGTACCAAACAGGCCGATATACGGGCTGATTGAACCCACAGTACCCAAAAATGGAATATGGCTTTCCAGTGTTTCCAATTCACGGTTCATCGATATGCGCATTGCACGTGAAGCACCTGTTACTACCGCCTCAGGTGCATGGTTATTTGCATGGTGCAAACGGGCAAATTCTTTGAACCCAGAATAAAAAATTTGTTCCGTTCCACCCAAGGAATCACGGCGAGACTGACTTTCCTTATACAAGCGTGATAATTCAATACCTGACCAGAATTTGTCCTCAAACGCTTCCGCTTCACGGGTTGCCGCATTGAGAATTTTGGTCCTTTGAATAATGATTGCCCATGAAGCAATGGAAAAGCAGATCAAAATAAGCATGATCAGCTGCACCAAAAGGCCCGCCTTCAGGAATAAATCAAGAATGTTCATGTCAGTCACTGCTTAAACTCCGCGACAATAGACTTAGGAAGCGCAATCGGCTTCATTTGAAATGTATTCACGCAGGCGATTAGAACTTCTGCGCTGTTAAGAATTGTTCCGTTAACATCAACAATGCGTTGAATAAATGTCAAAGATGCTCCACGAATATCCGTAATTTCGCTCTCTATCTGCAACATATCATCAAGCCGGGCTGGGACTCGGTAATCAACCACAATACGCCGAACAACAAATGCAATTTGTTCGTCAAGTAAACGCTGCTGATGAATGCCATGCTGACGTAACATCTCTGTACGGGCTCTTTCATAAAAGGCGACATAACGGGCGTTATAAACTACCCCACCAGCATCTGTATCTTCGTAATAAACACGGACGGGCCAACGGAACAACGTATTACTCACTTTCAATCCTAAATAAGGCGAATTAACGCTGCCACTATACTCAAGACCATGCAGCTTTGGAATAATGTGCAAATAAAAAATTTATTGGTTAAAAATCCCGTAACATACAGAATTAATTAATGGAAGAAGTGGTACAAGCCCCAAATCAAAATTAAGAACGCAGGCAGAGGAAAGAAAAAGATCCGCCAGACGATATTTCTTGGGTGAAAACCCGTTCCGAAAGTCACACCTGTGCATACAGCCCATCTTTACCTCCAAAGGGTATTCCCGCCGACATCAGGCGGGAGGGGAATTTGGACGGGCTTGAAAAGCCCGTAGAATCATCAGCCACGCTGATGTTGAATGTATTGTTTCACCATTTCCAGCGGTGCTCCACCGCATGAACCCGCAAAGTAGGAGCGAGACCAGAGAACGGCCTTTCCGTATGCTTCGCGTAAGTCCAGAAACTCATTACGTAAGCGACGGGAGGTTACCGCTTTCAGCGAGTTAACCAATACCGATAGCTGAACGGTCGGGGGATACTCAATCAGTACATGAACATGATCTAAATCGCCGTGACTCTCTTTAAGTTCTGCGCCGAAGTCACGGCAGATTTCACCTGCATACTGATGAAAGGCTGAATAGTGTCGCTCGCCAAGAATCTTTCTACGGTATTTTGTCACAAACACAAGATGTACATGCAAAAGAAAGGCGGCATGTCGTGAACGATTAATTTTGTATTTTTGCATTGAAGTTAGCCGAAGGCACAGTAAAATAGAGAGTAAACCTACTACACACTGAATGATAATGCTAATACTGAAAGCCTACAAGTTCAGACTAGAGCCAACTGAAGAACAGTTGCCGCGTTTGCGGCAGTTATGCGGGTGTGCTCGTTTTGTCTGGGATCACGGACTTCAGGTAACAAAACACATTCTGGATTCCGGCGGAAAACTTCCCTCCGCGTTTGAACTCAACCGAATGCTCACGGGGTGGAAAAAAACACCGGAATACGCCTTCTTACAGGAAGCTTACACCGATAACCTTCAACAAAAACTTAAAGACTTACAGGGGGCATGGAGGCGTAGCTTCGATAAAACACTGGCAGCGAAAGCGCCTGTATGGAAACGAAAAAATGACGGCAGGGATTCAATCCGGTTCGTCAATTTTGAAAAATATTGTCTCCTTGAAAATCGCAGAGTCAGGCTGCCTTCTGGGCTCGGATGGATAAAGTTCCGGCAATCGCAGGAGGTGAACGGCAAAATCAAAAATGCCACGATCAGCCAGTCAGTGGGTAAATGGTATGTGTCGTTTCAAGTCGAGATAGAAGCCTCTGAGCCCCACCACGAATCAACAACAATGGTGGGTCTGGATGCCGGGATATCGAAACTGGCGACGCTCTCAGACGGGACGATATACGAACCGGTCAACAGTTTTAAAACCCGCCAGCGCAAGCTGGCGAAGCGCTAGAGACAGTTAAGCCGCAAAGTGAAGTTCAGCGCCAACTGGCAGAAACAGAAGCGAAAAATTCAGCGTCTGCACGCGCATATTGCCAATATTCGCCGCGACTACCTTTATAAGACCACCACGAAAATAAGCAAAAACCACGCGATGATCGTGATTGAAGATTTGAAGGTCAGTAACATGTCGAAGTCAGCGAAAGGCACGGCAGAACAGCCCGGAAGGAACGTTCGGGCTAAATCAGGCTTAAATCGCGCGATACTGGATCAGGGCTGGTATGAAATGCGCCGTCAGCTAGAATATAAGCAGCTCTGGCGCGGCGGTCAGGTACTGGCAGTCCCTCCGGCATACACCAGCCAGCGGTGCGCATGTTGCGGTCATACAGCGAAAGAAAACCGCATATCACAAAGTCAATTCGAGTGCCTTGAATGCGGATATACGGAAAATGCCGATATCAACGGAGCTCGTAACATTTTAGCGGCAGGACATGCCGTGCTTGCCTGTGGAGGGAGGGTGCAGTCAGGCCGCCCGTCGAAGCAGGAACCAGACGCAGAGCGATCAGCCGTCGCCCACTAACGGGAATCCCCTCTTGAGTCACGAAGTGCGAAAGTGGGGGAGGATGTCAAATGAGTAAAATGCCTTGCCATAGGTGCAATGCACTGGTGTTGGCCGCAAAACGGGCGGGATCCCAGAAGACACAAGAAGCAAGCACCAACGCCATAATAAGGATAAGGCCCTTACAGGACCTTTATCCATCAGCCGATAGCATTTATCTATCAACATTATTTCTCACTATTTTCAGCGGTTTTTTCCGCTTCATTATGCTCAAGTGCTAAAGCAGCGATGATAGCGAAACTACAAGCCAAAAGCGTTCCGAGAATCCAAGCAAAATACCACATGCTCTGTGCTCCTTAGTACAGTGAATGTTTGTTATTTTCAATAAAGCTTTTGTCCAAACGTCCAAACATTTTGTAGTAACACCAAATGGTGTACCCCAGAACAATTGGGACAAAAATCAATGCAACTACAAACATGACACGCAGTGTCAACAGACTTGAAGTCGCATCCCACATTGTCAGGCTGACATTTGGATTAGTGATTGATGGCATAACAAATGGGAACATCGTCACACCACAGGTCAAAATAATGCAAACAATGGTCAGTGAAGAGCACAGAAATGCCCATCCTGCTTTATTCATACGCGTCATCAATATCGTCAGCAGAGGAGAAACAACACCCAGTGCCGGTGACGCCCACAACCACGGATAGTGATTAAAGTTGGTCATCCAGGCGCCAGCCTGATGAGCTACTTCTTTATGTAATGGGTTAGACTGAGCCATAGTCTCCAAGCCGCCAGTCACAATATAACCATCAATACCATAAATCAGCCATACACCTGCCAGCAGGAAAGCAACCATTGTCACCAGCGCACAAATATAAGTTGCGGCACGGGAACGCAGACGCAATTCACCGGTAGTACGCATTTGCAGATAAGTTGCCCCCTGAGTCACAATCATCATCAGGCTGATCACCCCCGCAAGCAAACCGTATGGATTTAGCAATCCGAAGAACGAACCGCTATAGAACAGGCGTAGTTGGGAATCAACGTTGAACGGCACCCCTTGCAACAGATTACCGAATGCCACACCGATAACTAATGGCGGAACAAAACTACCGACAAATATCCCCCAATCCCACATGTTGCGCCACTTACGGCTTTCCAGCTTGGAACGGTAATCAAAACCAACCGGACGGAAAAACAGCGCGGATAACACCAGGATCATAGCGACATAGAAACCAGAGAATGCGGCGGCATAAACCATTGGCCATGCTGCAAACAATGCCCCACCAGCGGTGATCAGCCAAACCTGGTTACCATCCCAGTGTGGCGCCACTGAGTTAATCATGATGCGGCGTTCAGTATCGTTTTTACCAATGATGCGCAACAGGACACCCACGCCCATGTCAAAACCATCAGTTACCGCGAAACCGATTAGCAACACACCAATCAGCAGCCACCATATAAACCGTAGTACTTCATAATCAAACATAAGTGGACTCCCGTTTATTACTGAGCATCGTGCGCTGAAGTTGTTTTCTGTTCAAAGTGGTAGCGGCCAGTATTCAGACTGCTTGGACCACGACGGGCGAATTTGAACATCAAAAACATTTCTGCGATCAGGAACAAGGTGTAAAGACCGCAAATCAGCGCCATCGAGAACAGGATATCGCTGGCTGCCAAATTGGAACTCGCCACCGCCGTTGGCAAAACTTCACCAATCGCCCACGGCTGACGACCATATTCAGCGACAAACCAGCCTGATTCTATGGCAATCCACGGCAATGGGATGCTGTACAATGCTGCGCGCAGTAACCATTTTTGCTCACCAATACGGCCACGGATAACGCTCCAAAACGCCAGACCAATCAACAATAACATCAGGAAGCCGGCTGCAACCATGATACGGAATGCAAAATAGAGCGGAGCAACGCGAGGAATGGAATCTTTCGCGGCGGCTTTTATCTGCTCTTCGCTGGCATCAGTCACTTTGCTGGTATAACGTTTCAGCAACATGCCATAGCCAAGATCTTGCTTACTTTCATTGAATGCAGTACGAACCGTCGGATCCGTGTTACCTGCCCGCAACTCTTCCAACAGTTGATAAGCCTTCATACCATTACGGATACGCAGCTCATGCTGGTCCATCAGATCACGCAGACCAATAACCGGAGTATCGACAGAACGGGTTGCAATCAGGCCCATGAGATAAGGGATCTGAATGGCATATTTGTTTTCCATTTTATCCTGATCCGGGATACTTATCAGTGTAAAGGCTGCCGGAGGTGGCTGAGTTTCCCATTCAGCTTCAATTGCAGCCAGTTTAGTCTTCTGTACGTCACCCATTTCGTAACCGGATTCGTCACCCAGAACAATAACGGATAGCACAGCGGCGATACCAAAACTTGAAGCAATCGCAAATGAACGTTTAGCAAATGGAATATCACGGCCTTTAAGCAGGTAGTAAGAGCTGATGCCAAGAACGAAAATCGCCCCTGTCACATAACCCGCCGCAACGGTATGAACAAATTTCACCTGAGCAACCGGGTTCAGTACTAATTCAGCAAAACTCACCATTTCCATCCGCATGGTTTCAAAGTTGAAGTCAGACGCAATCGGGTTTTGCATCCAACCATTAGCAACCAGAATCCAAAGTGCGGAGAAGTTAGAACCTAACGCAACCAGCCAGGTTACCGCCAAGTGCTGTTTTTTACTGAGACGATCCCAACCGAAGAAGAACAAACCGACGAATGTAGACTCCAGGAAGAACGCCATCAGACCTTCGATCGCCAGAGGCGCGCCGAAAATGTCACCGACGTAGTGAGAGAAGTATGACCAGTTAGTCCCGAACTGGAACTCCATGGTCAACCCTGTTGCGACACCCAGAGCAAAGTTAATACCAAATAACTTGCCCCAGAATTTTGTCATATCTTTGTAAATTTGTTTACCGGAGAGCACATATACTGTTTCCATAATCGCCAGCAAAAACGCCATACCGAGCGTTAGCGGAACGAACAGGAAATGATACATTGCCGTTAAGGCAAACTGTAATCGTGACAGTTCGACAATATCAAACATCTTGACTCCTTGCTCCTAGCAGGAAAGCACCGGCTTGCGGCAACCTGACTTCGTATAAGAACCTATTCAGGGCACTAAAACGAAAACCTTATAACTACCAGCAATAAGTGCCTCTAAAATAACAACGCATTACCAAGTGAATTAAAAACCTAATTAGACTAATAGTATAGTACGCTTATATTCCCATACAATAAATACGTTTTACGTGATTTAGATTAGAATTCTGAATATAAGTCAATAATTGCAGTTATTGTTTAATGGAAACTCATTGATCAGGATCAATTTAAGCAAATTATAAAAATAATGCCATAGTAATAACTTGATTTTAATAATTTTTTTCTAGTTAGTGTTAACTATTCTGTCTATTATTTCATTTTGGTTGGCATATTGTTAATTATTTGTTTATTTAGATAATTATTGATTTCTATATTGCTGTGAAATGACTTTTAAAATTAACTTTTTATTTTCATCCTTAAGAAAATATTATTATTAATGTCGTCTTTATTAAATTTAATTTAAATAAAGAGCACTAATGAAATTCAGTTTAAATTAATTGGAGAATACCAAACTGAAAATAAAAATTTAATCGCAGACAATACTGCCCACACAAAATAGAAAGGCCACTTATCAGTGGCCTCATATATAAATATTTTTTATCAGAAGTTACTTACCAGCAAGTAACTCTTTCACTGCATCACCGATGTCTGCCAGACTGCGGACCGTCTTCACGCCAGCCGCTTCCAGAGCAGCAAATTTTTCGTCCGCTGTTCCTTTACCACCCGCGATAATGGCGCCGGCATGGCCCATACGCTTACCTTTTGGTGCAGTCACACCGGCGATGTAGCCAACAACAGGCTTAGTTACGTGCTGTTTAATATAAGCCGCCGCTTCTTCTTCCGCATTACCACCAATTTCACCAATCATTACGATGGCTTCTGTTTGCGGATCTTCCTGGAACAATTTCAGGATATCAATGAAGTTAGAACCTGGAATTGGGTCGCCACCGATCCCAACACAGGTAGATTGTCCTAAACCTGCATCAGTGGTCTGTTTTACTGCTTCATAAGTCAGCGTACCTGAACGGGAAACGATACCGACTTTACCTGACTGATGAATGTGACCCGGCATAATGCCAATCTTACATTCACCCGGCGTGATAACGCCTGGGCAGTTAGGGCCGATCATACGAACACCCGCTTCATCCAATTTCACTTTAACAGCCAGCATATCCAGAGTCGGGATACCTTCAGTAATCGTGATGATCAGTTTGATGCCAGCGTCGATAGCTTCCAGAATGGAATCTTTACAGAATGGAGCCGGAACATAGATAACGGAGGCCGTTGCCCCGGTTGCCTCTACCGCTTCACGAACAGTATTGAAAACAGGCAATCCCAGGTGCTCAGTACCGCCTTTACCTGGCGTAACACCACCCACTATTTGGGTGCCGTAGGCAATCGCTTGTTCTGAATGAAAAGTACCCTGACTACCGGTAAAACCCTGACAGATAACTTTAGTGTTTTTATCGATTAAAATAGACATTATTTGGCCTCCACTGCGGCTACTGCTTGCTTCGCTGCGTCTGTCAGGCTGGTTGCAGCAATGATATTCAAACCACTGTCAGCCAGTTTTTTCGCTCCCAACTCAGCATTGTTTCCTTCCAAACGAACAACAACCGGTACGTGAACACCCACTTCTTCCACCGCACCAATAATACCATCAGCAATCAGGTCACAACGGACAATACCACCAAAGATGTTAACCAATACTGCTTTCACATTTTCATCTGACAGGATGATTTTAAACGCTTCTGTAACACGTTCTTTGGTTGCACCACCACCCACATCAAGGAAGTTCGCTGGTGCGCCACCATGCAATTTAACGATATCCATCGTACCCATTGCCAAACCTGCGCCATTTACCATGCAACCAATGTTGCCATCCAGCGCGACATAGTTCAGTTCCCACTGTGCCGCCTGCGCCTCACGCGGATCTTCCTGAGATGGGTCATGCATTTCACGCAGTTCAGCCTGACGGAACAGTGCGTTACCATCAGCGCCCAGTTTGCCATCCAGACAAATCAGATCACCCTGAGTCGTGATAACCAGCGGATTAATTTCAACCAGAGCCAGATCGCGCTCCAGGAACAGATTTGCCAATCCTAAGAAAATTTTAGTGAACTGGCTGATTTGTTTACCGGTTAATCCCAGTTTAAATGCCAGTTCACGCCCCTGATAAGACATAGGGCCAACCAGTGGGTCGATAATCGCTTTATGAATCAGTTCCGGCGTTTCTTCCGCAACTTTTTCAATTTCAACACCCCCTTCAGTAGAGGCCATGAACACTACACGACGCGTACCACGATCAACCACAGCACCGAGATACAACTCCTTCGCAATATCAGTTGCCCCTTCGACCAAAATCTGGTGAACAGGCTGCCCGTGCGCATCTGTTTGGTAAGTGACCAGACGTTTGCCCAGCCATTGTTCAGCGAAAGCGCGAATTTCTTCTTTACTGTTAACCAATTTCACGCCACCCGCTTTACCGCGGCCGCCAGCGTGAACCTGGCACTTAACCACCCAAGGGCCAGCACCAATTTTAGATGCTGCTTCTTCTGCTTCACGCGGTGTAGTGCAGGCATAACCAGCCGGAGCGGGTAAACCATACCGTGCAAAAAGCTGTTTTGCCTGATACTCGTGTAAATTCATGATGTTCTATCCATAATCTAATCTGAGAAGAGCAATTGTCTTCTTATTTTTTTGTTGCTTTGGATATAGCCAGTCCAAAGACTGGCTGTGCATGTACATTTGTTTACTTCAGACCGGGCAGATATTAGCGCGTATCTGCCCTTAATTATGTTGCTATACGTCCAGCAGCAAACGTGCAGGATCTTCCAGCATTTCTTTGATGGTCACTAGGAAGCCTACAGACTCGCGTCCATCGATCAGACGGTGGTCATAAGACAGTGCCAGATACATCATCGGAAGGATCTCTACCTGACCATTAACCGCCATCGGACGATCTTTAATGGCATGCATACCAAGAATCGCACTCTGTGGCGGGTTAATAATTGGAGTAGACATTAAGGAGCCGAATATACCACCATTAGTAATCGTGAAATTACCGCCAGTCAGCTCTTCGACGGTCAATTTACCGTCCCGGCCTTTGATAGCCAGCTCTTTAATACGTTTTTCGAGTTCAGCCATGCTCAGTGCATCTGCATCACGCAGTACCGGCGTTACCAGACCACGCGGTGTAGATACCGCAATACTGATATCGAAATAGTTGTGGTAAACCACATCAGTACCATCAATAGAAGCATTCACTTCCGGATAGCGTTTCAGTGCTTCAACCACCGCTTTCACATAGAAAGACATAAAGCCCAGACGCACACCGTGGCGTTTTTCAAACGCTTCGCCGTACAGCTTACGCATTTCCTGAATCGGCTTCATGTTAACTTCGTTAAACGTTGTCAACATCGCAGTGTTGTTTTTCGCTTCCAGCAGACGTTCAGCCACGCGCTTACGCAGGCGAGTCATTGGAACACGTTTTTCGCTGCGGTGCGGCAACAAAGAATCCTGGGCAGAAGCAGAGATTTCTGCTGATTTATTACCCGCTTTTTCGTTATCAGCCATATGTTTTTCCACGTCTTCGCGGACAATACGCCCACCAACACCACTGCCTTTAATCGCTTTAGCATCAAGATCATGTTCTGCAATCAGACGGCGAACCGCCGGGCTGAGTGCGTCGTTGCTCTCTTCTTCCAAACCCGCAGTCTGGCGTTTAGCCAAAGTTGCTTCCGTTTTTTCTTTTACTTCTGTCGGCTTACCAGTGCTATCGCCCAAACGGATACGACCAAGAAGCTGACTGGACAGAACGGTTGCATCTTTCACTTCCAAAATAGCTTCTAAAACACCGGCTTCACTGGCAGGCACTTCCAGCACCACTTTATCCGTTTCGATTTCAACCAGCACTTCATCACGTTCAACACGGTCACCCTCTTTTTTGTGCCAGACTGCAACAGTGGCATCAGCAACAGACTCGGGCAAAACAGGAACCAGAATATCTACGCTACTCATTTTCTATCCTTATTTATTCAACGTTCAGTGCGTCATTAACCAGCTCTTGCTGCTGCTGCTGGTGAACTGACGTATATCCAACTGCCGGGGAAGCAGACGCAGGACGACCTGCATAACGTAAAGAAGCCCCGAACGGGATCACTTCACGGAAGTTATGCTGACTGCAATACCAGGCCCCTTGGTTTAACGGCTCTTCCTGGCACCAGACAAAATCGTGTACATGAGCATACTGCTCCAATGCTGATTGAACATCCTGATGAGGGAACGGATACAGTTGTTCAACACGCACGATAGCGACATCAGTTTGTTCGTTCTTACGGCGTTGCTCCAACAGGTCGTAGTAAACTTTACCTGAACAGAGTACAACCCGTTTAACACCTTTAGGATCCAGCGCATCAGCTTCACCGATAACTGTCTGGAATTTACCGTTAGCCAGTTCATCCAGGCTGGAAATCGCTAATGGATGACGCAACAGTGACTTCGGTGACATAACAATCAATGGACGGCGCATACCACGCAGAGCCTGACGGCGAAGCATGTGGTAAACCTGAGCCGGCGTTGACGGTACGCAAACCTGCATGTTCTGTTCTGCACACAGTTGCAGATAGCGTTCCAAGCGGGCTGAAGAGTGCTCAGGCCCCTGACCTTCATAACCATGCGGCAACAACATAACCAGACCGCACATACGGCCCCATTTCTGCTCACCGGAGCTGATGAACTGGTCAATAACAACCTGTGCCCCGTTAGCGAAATCACCAAACTGTGCTTCCCAGATGGTCAGAGCACGGGGTTCCGTTGTCGCATAGCCATACTCAAACGCCAGAACCGCTTCTTCAGACAGAACAGAATCCCATACATCGAATGCGCCCTGACCGTTATGAACGTTCGACAAAGGCACATAAACAGAACCATTAGCCTGATTATGAATAACAGCATGACGATGGAAGAAAGTACCACGGCCCGCGTCTTCACCAGATAAACGCACCGGAATACCTTCATCAACTAAAGTCGCGTAGGCTAAATTTTCTGCCCCACCCCAATCGAACAATTTATCGCCGTTCGCCATCTCTGCGCGGTCATTATAAATTTTCGCTACGCGGGAGTGCATTTCCACTTCTTCCGGGACAGAGCTGATACGTCGGCCCAGATCCTGCAAACGCTTAATATCGACTTTATGTGGATATTCTTCATCCCAATCGTGATTAAGATAAGGCTCCCATGTAAATGAGTGCAACCCCATTGAACGCCACTCTTCAACGACACAGTCACCACGGTCAAGGGCGTCACGATACAGGTTAACAATCTCAGTCACATCATCGACTGATATCAACTGCTCAGCAACCAGCTTATCAGCGTAGATTTTACGTGGCGTTGGGTGTTTCTTAATTTTCTGATACATCATTGGCTGAGTCGCGCTTGGTTCATCAGCTTCGTTATGACCATGACGGCGGTAACACACCAGATCGATCATCACGTCACGTTTAAAGGCATTACGGAAATCCAGAGCCAGACGGGTAACAAACGCTACTGCTTCCGGATCGTCTGCGTTAACGTGGAAAATCGGTGCCTGCACCATTTTGATGATATCGGTACAGTATTGTGTTGAACGGGCATCTTTCGGGTTCGACGTTGTGAAACCAATCTGGTTGTTGATAACAATACGAATCGTACCACCCACTTCATAACCACGGGCCTGAGACATGTTCAGGGTTTCCTGCACAACGCCCTGACCGGTAACGGCGGCATCACCGTGGATAGTGATTGGTAATACCATATTACTGCGGCCTTCATCCAGACGATCACGGCGAGCGCGTACTGAACCAATAACCACAGGGCTGACAATCTCAAGGTGAGATGGGTTAAATGCCAATGCCAAATGAACCTTAGCGCCCTCAGTGGCAAAATCAGACGAGAAACCCTGATGGTATTTCACATCGCCGGTACCAAGGTGCTCTTTATGCTTACCGGCAAATTCATCGAACAGATCCGCCGGTTTTTTACCTAAGATATTAACCAGAACGTTGAGGCGACCACGATGAGCCATTCCCATCACAACTTCCCGCGTATCGTGCTTACCCGCATGACGGATAAGATCTTTCAACATAGGGATCAGTGCGTCACCACCTTCAAGAGAGAAACGTTTCGCTCCCGGAAACTTCGCGCCCAGATAACGTTCCAAACCTTCAGCTGCCGTCAGTTCCGCCAGAAAACGCCGTTTTTCCTCTGCGCTGAACTGAGAGCTGACGGTAACAGATTCCAGACGCTGCTGAATCCAACGTTTTTCTTCCGTATTCGTGATGTGC
Source organism: Photorhabdus thracensis (assembly GCF_001010285.1). GTDB lineage: Bacteria > Pseudomonadota > Gammaproteobacteria > Enterobacterales > Enterobacteriaceae > Photorhabdus > Photorhabdus temperata. The sequence continues at coordinate 3,354,629 of NZ_CP011104.1, forward strand.
ATGTATTCAGCACCAATAGAACCGCAATAAGTGCGTTTCAGTGCTTCATACAAATCAGCCAATTTCATCGTTTCTTTGCCGAGAGCAAAAGAACCTACATTAAATGTCTCAGCAAAATCAGCTTCCGTCAGATTATGGAAAGCGGGATCTAAATCAGGAACACTATCCTGTTTCCATAATCCCAACGGATCAAGATTCGCATTTTGATGGCCGCGGAAACGGAATGCGTTGATGAGCTGCAAAACTTTAACTTGTTTTGCATCCATTGCCGGATCGCTGACAGAGGAGTGATAACGCGTAGTATCTTTCGCAAGGCGGCGGAAGTAATCACGCGTCTGCGAGTGGAGTTGTTCACCGCTTAATCCCGCATCCGGCAATTGTTGGAAAATTTCTTTCCAACTTGCATCAACGGAGTTTGGATCGGTTATATAGTCTTCATAGACTTGCTCTATGTAAGACTGGTTTGAGCCAGCCAGGAAGCTTGAATCCAGCCAGTCCTTCATTGCGCCGTTCTGCATTGTGATCCCTTAAGCTTTAAAAGCTTTAGTTTTCGCCGTGGTTAACTATCACCGCTTAAATGCGGTGTCGATAAAAGGTTCATTTGGACGTGCTTTATGCATGTTCTCTTTTGGGTTTCGGAACCCTTCAAGGAACCTTTAAAAACCGTTAAATGGTTTTTAAAGGTTCCTTGCCTCAAAGCTTTTGTCATCATCAGCAGTTGGCAACTCATCATTCTCAATTCTTTGTGCCCTCCGCAGATAAAACTGCGCGGAGGGCAGGCCAATTACGCGCTATGTTTTAACAGCATAGACTTAATATGACCAATGGCTTTTGTTGGATTCAACCCTTTAGGGCACACACTGACACAATTCATGATGCTATGGCAGCGGAAAACACTGAAAGCATCATTCAGCTTATCTAACCGTGAATCGGTTTCAGTATCTCGACTGTCGATCAGGAAGCGATATGCTGCCAGCAAACCCGCAGGTCCGATAAATTTGTCTGGATTCCACCAGAATGACGGACAAGAAGTTGAACAACATGCACACAGAATACATTCGTACAGGCCATCCAGTTTTTCCCTTTGTGCAGGTGACTGTAAATGCTCACGCGCCGGTGGGTTTTTACCGTCATTCAGCAAGTATGGGCGAATCTTCTCATATTGCGCATAGAATTGCCCCATATCCACAACCAGGTCACGGATAACCGGCAAACCCGGCAGCGGACGGATCACAATCTTCTTGCTGCCACGCCGTAAAGCCGAAACCGGTGTAATACAGGCCAGACCATTTTTACCATTCATGTTGAGGCCGTCAGAACCACAAACCCCTTCACGGCAAGAACGACGGAAAGAGAGTGTTGGATCCTGCTCTTTAAGCTGGATTAACGCATCCAGCAACATCATGTCACGCCCATCTTTTGCTTCCAGCGTGTAATCCTGCATACGAGGCGCGCTGTCAACATCCGGGTTGTAACGATAAATCGAAAATTCAAGTTTCATAATCTATTCCTTCGCAACTGGATCATCAGCAACTCATTAGTAAGTACGCGCTTTCGGCGGAAATGCTTCACGCAGTTTTGGCTGCATGTTGACATCACGACGCGTCATGGTCTCAGTTTGCGGCAGATAGAGGGTATGGCATAACCAATTCGCATCATCACGATCAGGATAGTCGAAACGGCTATGAGCACCACGGCTCTCAGTACGGAAGTTAGCGGCAACAGCCGTAGAAAACGCCGTTTCCATCAGGTTATCAAGCTCCAGACACTCAATTCTCTGGGTGTTGAACTCTGAGGAAGTATCATCCAAACGCGCACTTTTCAGCCGTTCGCGAATAACTTTCAGCTCTTCCAGACCCTTCGCCATTGCATCACCTTCACGGAATACCGAGAAGTTATTCTGCATACACGCCTGCAAATCTTTACGAATTTCCACCGGATCTTCGCCAGTACGGGTGCTGTTCCAACGGTTCAGGCGTTGCAATGATTGCTCAATATCAGATTCACTGGCTTCGCGGCTGGTACCCTGCTCCATCAGTGACTCTTTCAGATGTAAACCGGCAGAACGGCCAAACACCACCAAATCAAGCAGAGAGTTACCCCCCAGACGGTTTGCGCCGTGAACCGATACGCAGGCAATTTCACCAACAGCGAACAGGCCCGGAATAACCACATCTTCACCTTTCTCGTTCACAGCCAGCGCCTGACCAGTCACTTTCGTCGGGATACCGCCCATCATATAGTGGCAGGTTGGAATAACCGGAATTGGCTCTTTTACTGGATCAACGTGGGCAAAAGTACGGGACAGCTCAAGAATGCCCGGCAGACGGGATTCCAGCACCTCTTTGCCCAAATGATCCAATTTCAGTTTAGCATGAGGCCCCCAGGGACCATCACAACCACGGCCTTCACGGATTTCAATCATGATGGAACGGGCCACCACATCACGGCCAGCCAGGTCTTTAGCATTTGGCGCGTAACGCTCCATAAAGCGCTCGCCATTTTTATTCAGCAAATAACCGCCTTCACCACGGCAACCTTCAGTTACCAGAACCCCAGCTCCTGCGATACCGGTGGGATGGAATTGCCACATTTCCATATCCTGCACAGGTACACCGGCACGCAGTGCCATACCGACGCCGTCACCGGTATTAATGTGAGCGTTGGTTGTCGATTGATAAATACGGCCTGCGCCACCGGTTGCCAGAATTGTCGCCTTCGCTTTGAAATAAACAACTTCACCGGTTTCAATCGAGATAGCGGTACAACCCACAATGCTGCCATCCTGATTTTTAACCAGATCCAACGAATACCATTCAGAAAAAATAGTGGTGTGATTCTTTAAGTTCTGCTGATACAGAGTGTGCAACAATGCATGACCGGTACGGTCTGCCGCTGCCGCTGTACGTGCGGCCTGTTCACCACCAAAGTTTTTTGACTGGCCACCGAATGGACGCTGATAAACACGGCCGTCATCCAAACGAGAAAATGGCAATCCCATGTGTTCCAACTCCAGAATAGCTTCCGGGCCAGTCTTACACATATACTCAATCGCATCCTGGTCACCGATATAGTCGGAACCTTTTACCGTGTCATACATGTGCCACTCCCAGTTATCTTCATGGGAGTTGCCCAGCGCAACGGTGATACCACCCTGCGCGGATACAGTATGAGAACGGGTTGGGAATACTTTGGAAATCAAAGCACAGGATAATCCCATTTGTGAAATTTGCAGCGCGGCGCGCATACCCGCACCACCCGCGCCAATAACGACCGCGTCAAACTCTCTTACCGGCAGTTTCATCTATACACCCCACACCACAATTGTTCCGTAAATCAAGTAAGCCATCAGTGCAACGATAACCGCCAATTGCAACACCAAGCGCAGCGCCAGTGGCTTTATATAGTCAGTCAGTACTTGCCACATACCAATCCAGGCGTGAGCCAGGATGGAAAACAGTGCCAGCACGGTAAAGACTTTAGTGATGGATGAGGAGAAGAAACCACTCCAGACTTCATAAGTGATCTCCGACGTTGTCGCGACGAAGCCCAACATATAGAGAACATATAAAACAATAATGATTGCGGACGCGCGCAATAATAACCAATCATGGATACCCGTGCGACCTAATGCAGAAGCGTTACTTACCATACCAATACTCCAGCCAGAATCGACAGAATCACAGCAATCCCGATTGCCACTTTGGCAGAGAGACTACCGACTACTAAGTTTTCTTCCAAGTAGCCGAAATCCATCAGCATATGACGGATACCACCACAGATATGGTAAGCCAGTGCGGTCAGAATGCCCCACACGATAAACTTAGCGAAAAATCCCGTCATAATATCGGCGGCTTGCTGAAACCCTTCTTGCGAGGAGAGAGACATCCCTAACAACCAGAGGAGAATTCCTACTGCTATGAAAGTAATGACGCCAGAGACACGGTGCAAGATCGAGGCTATTGCAGAGACTGGAAAGTGTATCGTCTGCAAATCAAGGTTGACAGGTCTTTGTTTTTTCACAATTTTGCCCACACAGCTCTTTTATTATTTTCCTTCCTCCGGACCTGGGCGGAAATCAGACAGCGATAAGGGGATACAAAGACACAACATTTAATCAAGATGAGAGATCCTTCATGTTAAAAAATGTCGTGGTTTAGTTACGCTGGGTGCTCCTACAGCAGGGTAATCCGGAGACCTGGCGGCAGTATATGTGCTTCACATTATTATTACAATTCCAACACAATATGATTAGCTACATTTCCACTGAACAGTGATTAAGATCACGATTCAAACATATTGCACAAAATTAATTATCTTGTTTGACAAACTTTAAACATTTATCTTACATATATGGTTGAAAATACTTTTGAGATTGATTTCCGATAAAAGGAAAGACTTCACTAAAAGCTAAAGTTATGTAACTGTGTAGTCCACACAAATCATAATTTTTTTTGTAGTCATGCATAAAACATAACACTCAAAAACTCGCTAACAATCTGAAAACCATTGTCGTCCGGGGTGAGATTTCAGCCTTAAATGTGATATTGGCCTGATTTCAAATTTTTTCCGGTGGTACAGTGCCAGGGAGCACAGTATAAGAACCTATTCCGTTGGGCATATTAGCGTAGGCCATTCTTGTCAATAAATTGAGGGCACAGATCGCGCGCAGAAACCGGAAAACCGGAATATGCACGCAGTCTGTAAAAAGCGATTCACTCACAAATCGCTCACCAACGCGGGCCATACCAAAGTGCGTTCAAAAGTTATCGCTTTTGTCAGAGCACTCTCCAGGCCCGTTTATGACCAAAAAGAATGGTCAATAAAATAGCCTGATGAGATAGACCCTATACTGTATCTTTCTGCCGTGGTTGTTAAGAGTTATAAAAATGAAAGCGCTAAGGAGACTGTAATGGCAGATAACAAAGCAACTCTAACCCCCCCAAATGGTGCAGTTGCTATTGAATTGGGCGTGCTAACACCGACCCTTGGGTCTCAAGTCATCGACGTTCGTACTCTTGGCTCCAAAGGTTTTTATACCTACGACCCTGGTTTTACTTCCACAGCATCTTGCGAATCCAAGATCACCTACATTGATGGTAATGAAGGCGTATTGCTTCACCGTGGTTTCCCTATCAATCAGCTGGCGACAAAATCCACTTATCTGGAAGTTTGCTACATCCTGCTTTATGGCGAAACACCAACACAAGAACAGTTTGATAAATTCAAAAAAACTGTTACTCGCCATACCATGATCCACGAACAGATCCATCGTCTGTTCAACGGCTTCCGCCGTGATTCTCATCCAATGGCAGTACTGTGTGGTGTCACTGGTGCTCTGGCGGCTTTCTATCACGATGCCCTTGATGTGAACAACCCGCTTCATCGTGACATTACCGCATACCGTCTGCTGTCCAAAATGCCGACAGTGGCTGCAATGTGCTACAAATATTCTATTGGTCAACCGTTCGTTTATCCACGCAATGACCTCTCCTATGCCGGCAATTTCCTGCATATGATGTTCTCCACACCATGCGAAGAATATAAAGTGAACCCAGTGCTGGAACGTGCCATGGATCGCATCTTGATCCTACATGCCGACCACGAACAGAACGCCTCTACCTCAACAGTACGTACCGCAGGTTCTTCCGGTGCTAACCCGTTTGCCTGTATCGCCGCAGGTATCGCTTCCCTTTGGGGGCCTGCGCATGGCGGTGCAAACGAAGCTTGTCTGCGTATGCTGGAAGAAATTCAGTCAGTTGAACATATTCCTGAATTTATTGAACGCGCCAAAGATAAGAACGACGCTTTCCGCCTGATGGGATTTGGTCATCGTGTTTACAAAAACTATGATCCGCGCGCAACAGTCATGCGTGAAACCTGCCATGAAGTACTGGATGAACTCGGCCTGAATGACAGCCTGCTGGAAGTTGCGATGGAGCTTGAACGTATCGCTCTGCACGATCCGTACTTTATTGAGAAAAAATTGTATCCAAACGTGGATTTCTATTCAGGTATTATCCTGAAAGCCATGGGTATTCCATCCACCATGTTCACTGTTATTTTTGCCATTGCCCGCACCATCGGCTGGATAGCCCACTGGAACGAAATGCATGATGACGGTGTGAAAATCGCCCGCCCTCGCCAACTCTACACCGGCTACACTCAACGTGATTTCCAAAGCCAGTTGAAAAAATAATAACAAAATCCGATTACGATTAAGGGCAAAGCTCTAACTTGATAGTTAGGGCTTTTATTTAATTGAGGAAATGACCTTACTATGAATTGATGTTACACCAGCACGACTGAAATCACCGTAAAAATTGATCTCGCCATCTTCCTTGTGTATGCTCGCTTTTCAAGAGCAGATACACACCATCCTGCTCCCTAAATTATCAAACGTAGCCACCGCTTGCGTGTGTAGCCGGATCACCAGGATCAAAATTCACAATTCTATAAAGCGGACAAAACAACGTTAATTATGAAAATATGAAAAGTTTGTCAAAAGCTTTGAAGCCCACTCTGGTGGGCTTCGTTTATTATCGTATTAGAAAAACTTGATCAAACCGGATTGGGAATATCAATATAAGTCACATCCAGCCCATAGTTATCAGCCAACCACTCCCCCAACGCCTTAACACCATAACGCTCAGTGGCATGATGACCCGCCGCATAAAAATGCAGCCCCATTTCACGGGCGATATGAACAGTCTGCTCTGAAACTTCACCGGTAATAAACGCATCAACACCAAATTCAGCCGCCTGTTGAATAAAGCCCTGTCCACCGCCGGTACACCAGGCAAGAGTGCAAATCTCTGCGGGTGCATTATCACCCACATACAATGCCTTGCGACCCAGCGCCTGTTCAATGCGTGAAGCTAACTCAATCGGCGTTATTGGCTGCTCAAACTCCCCATACGGCACGAATGGCTCAATCAGCCCGACAACTTTCGCCTCCATCTTCTGGGCCAGTTGCGCATTATTTCCCAGTGATGGATGGGCATCCAGCGGCAAATGGTAGCCATATAAATTAATGTCATTGCAGAGCAACGTCTTCAGACGACGATGTTTCATGCCACGAATCACCGCCGGTTCATTTTTCCAAAAATAGCCATGATGAACGATAATTGCATCAGCCTGATGGCGAACCGCTTCATCCAATAACGCCTGACAAGCTGTAACACCGGTAACGACCCGCTGAATATGAGTACGCCCTTCAACTTGTAAACCATTGGGCGCATAATCCTGAAACTCGCCAACATTCAGCTCTTGGTTAATCACATTTTCCAGCTCAATATTATGCATCATATTCGTCCTGTATTTGGTTGTGTGGGAGTAACATACCCATCTGCACCAGCCATAGCAATTGAGCTTTGTGATTTTTTCGATTCCGGATAAAGCAAAACGCCTTGCCAGAATAAACAGGCAAGGCGTTTAACTATTTAACCCGAATTCTGTTTAAGCCGTCACTGAAAAATCGTCTTCCGAATAGAAAACTTTCAGTGATGGCTCCTTCCATTTAAGGCAATAAGCAATCAAACCGCCTAAAACGGTCAACATAAATCCTTTTATACTTCGATGGCGAGAATGCTCTATTTGAGAAACGGTTTTTAATTGCCCATTAATCGGTTCGATGATGAAACGCCTTGATAACATTATCTTATCCCACTCAGCCAGCCGCTGTGCTTTCATATTTTTTTGGCGCTTTTGGGTGACGAAAGTGACACCGGTTTTGCCTAAATCGTCTGCCAGTTCCTGACTGAGATAACCTTTATCGCCGTAAAGCGAACCGGTTAATTCTGTTGTTAATTCGCGAACAGGTTCCCGCTCATCCACATTACCGGCAGTGATTTTAAGCGCCAGAATTTCCCCCTGGTGATTGACAACCAGGTGTAATTTGAAACCATAAAACCATATATGGACGCCCCGATTATGCAAGCACTAAATTGATACGGTTTACGACCATATATCCGGCGTCATAAAGGGCTTATTTGCTCGCGCCATGATGTCATCCGCACCCTAGGGCAAGAGCATGAAAGCTTATTTATTATCCATTGCTTAAATTGGCTGCTTTTACAATCAAATGAAGTTTAAGAATCACTCAAGCCAAGATGTTGTTTTGAACAAAACAATGAGTATTTTATCAACATTGTTTGATTATGATTCTATTTGAATGAAATTTAGGCTTTCGTGCTCTTGCCCTGATCCGCACCCTGTTTCCTTATCATCCGTCATCGGTATGTAACGACCTCGGTTTTACTCAGGTTATCGCAGGGCCGATAGCCGTTTTTTCATCAGTGTTTACAAACTCGGTTAAAACGTCTATTTCGATTCACTCAATTCAATTAATTGATAGCAAAAGCCTTCTTCATATTATAATCAACCTTATCCGTCAGAACACGCCAGATAATTCGGGTCAGCTTGTTGGCTAAAGCAACCACGGCTTTCATGGCCCCACATCGGGTAATCAGGGTTCTTAGCCACTCGCCTAAAGGGTCATCCCGTTTTTGTACGCCGCGCATCATGGCGCGGGCACCATGAATAATTAACGTTCGGAGATGACGATTACCCTGTTTGCTCAGGGAAGAGAGACGATTTTTCCCGCCTGAACTGTGTTGCCGGGGGACTAAACAGTTGTCGGCCATTGGCAAATTGAGATGCGCTGACGTCACTCACGAAAGCAGCCGCAATAAGGGGACCGACACAGGGAATAGTGAGCAGAGGGTCATAACCCGGTTGCTGGCGAGACAGTGCCACAATTTCTTTATCCATATCATGGATACGCAGGTTCAGGGCACATAAATCTTCCCGCGAGGTATAAAGTAAACGTCGCAGGGCAGAAGACAAGGCATTGTTCTCATCTTCCAGAACATCAGGTAAATGGTGTTGAAGTGACTGAATGCCAACGGGAATAATCACGCCCTGCTCAGCGAGGAACGCCCGGAGTTGATTGGCAAGCGCGGTGCGTTGCTCCACCATGAGCTGTCGGGCGCTACGCAGTGCTTTAATATCCTGCTGTTCCACTGTTTTAACCGAGACAAAATGGATACCCGGACGACAGGCAGTCTCGCAGATAGCCAACGCATCATTGGCATCGTTCTTTTGATGATGGCTAAAGGCTTTGACGTGCTGGGTGGGGACGAGCCTGACGGTATAGCCCATCGCCTGTAACGTTCTCCCCCAATAATGAGAAGTGGCACAGGCTTCCATGGCAATGACGGTTGATGGCGGGAAAGTCCGCACAACATCAAGGAGTTTTTGCCGTGAAATCTTTCGGTTAGAGGCAACGGAACCGTCCGCCATCCAGACGCAGACCTGAAAAACATTTTTGGCAAGGTCAATGCCAACCACTTTGATCGTATTCATGAGCTGTTCTCCTGAAATTCAGTGCATCGAAAAAAAAGATGGCACTGTTTACCGCTGAAAAAGGGGACGTCCATCACATCATCCCATTGAATTTTTTCCGCGCTTTGCTATCCCGGCAAAGACCTGATGCCGAGGAATGCGAATGTTATGGCAGACACTCAAACTCGTGGAATCAATAAAAGCAATGCCTGTGGGTTTTCCTTTTAATTGAGTCAGATAGCTGCATAGTGGCGCCAAAACGGAAGGGGCCACACTGACAAAACGGGAATAGCTGAGCAAGGTGGGAAAATCGTGGTGGTGATATTTCCAAATGTGTTCCAGATAAAAATGTTTAAAATCCCGGTAATGTAACAGATGAAAAAGGACCAAAATGGTCATGATTTCACTGGGATACATGTGACCTTGTCGGCGGCGTAAACGATGCCCGCTATCAAGACAAAATGGTTCCCATTGAGGGATGAAAAAACGGCAAAAATCATCGACATCACAGAAAATTTCAACTAAGTTGTTCATAGCCTGTTCCTTCCCAGAGCTGTTTCGGCCTGCACCAAAACACTGCTCCTGGAACAGGCTTCATGTTAATTTCTTATCCAGAATTCGGGTTAATTATGTTGCACTTACTATGCGCAATCGCAAAATAATAGCAACACCAGTAATTATACCGGTGTTGCCACATTATTTAGTGATTATTGATAATCGCTGACAGGTGCGCAGGAACAATGCAGATTACGATCACCGTAAACATCATCCAGGCGTTTAACTGCAGGCCAATATTTATTGGCTTCAGATTATTGACAAAGTGCTGGTTTTTTATCCGGCATTTTGTTTTAATTAAGTTCCGTTCACTCAACGGAGCTTGCCACCATGTTAAGACCCCCCCCTCTCCAGACTTTCCCGCCAGAAACGCTCTCGCTTGACGAGCTGGTCCCTAAAAATCATTTGGTCCGTCAAGTCGATGCTGCCATTGATTTCGAATTTATCCGCGAATTAGTCGCCCCGTTGTATTGCCACAATAATGGCCGTCCTGCTATCGATCCGGTCATGCTGATTAAAATGATGTGACTCGGCTACTTGTTTGGCGTCCCCAGTGAACGCCGTCTGGTACAGGAAATTCAGGTTAATGTGGCTTACCGCTGGTTTCTGCGCCTCGGACTGACAGAAAAGGTCCCTGATGCCTCAACCCTGAGCCAGAACCGCCGCCGCCGTTTCAATCATACCGCGGTCTTCCAACAGATTTTTGACCACATTGTTGAACAGGCGATAGCCAAAGGATTTGTGGGCGGACACGTACTCTATACCGACAGCACCCACCTGAAAGCCAGTGCCAATCCGCATAAATCGGAGAATGTCATGCGGTCGGTTCCCCCCGGCGCCTATGTTGACGCACTGGATAAAGCCGTCACTCAAGACCGGGCGGCAGCTGGAAAAAAAGCCTGAAGCCAGCCCTAAAGGAACGGCAGAGAAAGACGAAGGTCAGTACCGTCGATCCGGAAAGCGGGTTTATGCACCGGACCAACAAACCCAGGGGGTTCTTTTACCTTGACCACCGTACCGTGGATGGGCAAGTCGGTATTATCACCGATACCTACGCCACACCGGGTAATGTCCACGACAGCCAGCCTTTTATCAAGCGTTTGACGCGTCAGTTAGAGCGTTTTGCTCTCAATCCCCTCGCGGTTGGGTTGGATGCGGGCTATTTTACGGCCCCGGTTTGTTATCTGACGGAACAGTTAGGCATTATCCCCATCATAGGTTATCGCCGGCCGAATAAGGGACCAAATACCTTTCAGAAGAAACATTTCACCTATGACCAGCTACAGGATTGTTATGTCTGCCCGCAGGGAGAAAAACTGATTTATACCACAACCGACCGTCAGGGATACCGGCATTATCAGGCCCCGGCGGCTATCTGCCAGTGTTGCCCGCAGCGTGATGCCTGCACGCACGCGAAAGGCGGAAAAACGATAACCCGTCATATCTGGGAGGCCAGTAAAGAGCAGGCCAGAGAAAACCGGCTAACGGAATGGGGTAAAAAAGTTTACAAGCGACGAAAGGAAACAATAGAGCGCAGTTTTGCGGATGCGAAGCAACATCACGGGCACCGTTATGCCCATTTTCGCGGGTTGCAGAAGGTGCAAATACAGTGTCTTTTGGCGGCAACTGCCCAAAATATCAAGAAGATAGCCTTGCTGGTCGCGATGCTTTGTTGTTTTTATCTCTGGAGGGCGAGCCAGTCAATGCCCGCGAAGCGAAAATAACGCCCTGACGGGCGATTGAATCGGGTCAATGAGGAAAATGAGTTGTATTATGATTCGTAATGAAAGGAACAAACCCCATTATTTTCAATGGGGTTTGTCAGCGGTCTGCAACACCGGTAATTATACCGGTGTTGCCACATTATTTAGTGATTATTGATAATCGCTGACAGGTGCGCAGGAACAATGCAGATTACGATCACCGTAAACATCATCCAGGCGTTTAACCGCAGGCCAATATTTATTGGCTTTGGTTTCTGCGGTTGGGAAAACAGCAATTTCACGGCTGTAATTATGATTCCAATCAGAAGCCAGCTCAGTTTGTACATGAGGCGCATTGACCAATGGGTTATCTTCCAATGACCATTCACCTTGTGCAACTTTGTTAATTTCAGCACGGATTGACAGCATTGCATCGATAAAACGATCGATTTCCACTTTGCTTTCTGATTCTGTTGGTTCCACCATCAGTGTGCCGGCAACCGGAAATGACATCGTGGGCGCATGGAAACCGTAGTCAACCAAACGCTTGGCAATATCCATTTCACTGATACCAAACTCTTCTTTCAGTGGCCGAATATCCAGAATACATTCATGCGCTACATGGCCGTTATGACCGGTATACAGCACGTCATAATCATTTTTCAGGCGGGCAGCAATATAGTTGGCATTCAAAATCGCTACCTGACTTGCCTGTTTCAGCCCTTGCGAGCCCATCATACGGATATACATCCAGCTAATAGGCAGAATGGATGCGCTGCCAAACGGAGCGGCAGAGACGGCTCTCTGTTCAGTAAGACCATCCATTTGAACCACTGAATGCCCCGGCAAGAACGGCGCTAAATGCGCTTTTACGCCAATCGGCCCCATACCTGGACCGCCACCGCCATGTGGGATACAAAATGTTTTGTGCAGGTTGAGGTGTGAAACATCAGCGCCGATAAAACCGGGCGCGGTGATTCCAACCTGTGCGTTCATATTTGCACCATCAAGGTAAACTTGACCACCATATTGATGAATGATTTCACACACCTGACGGATAGTTTCTTCATATACGCCGTGTGTTGATGGGTAGGTCACCATGATGCAGGAAAGCTCATCACCGGATTTTTCCGCTTTTTCGCGCAGGTCCGCCAGATCAATGTTGCCCTCTTTATCACAACTCACCACCACAACGGTCATACCCGACATATGAGCCGAAGCTGGGTTGGTGCCATGAGCAGAACTTGGGATCAAACAGATATGACGATCCTCTTCTCCACGGCTTTCGTGGTAACGGCGAATAGCAAGCAGACCCGCATATTCGCCCTGCGCACCAGAGTTTGGCTGCATACAAACAGCATCATAACCTGTTAATTGAACCAACCAGTGGGATAACTGGCTTATCATCTGCTGATAACCCTGCGCCTGCTCTGGCGGACAGAATGGATGCAGCTGATTAAATTCAGGCCAGGAGATCGGTAACATTTCTGCCGCAGCATTGAGTTTCATGGTGCAAGAACCCAGTGGGATCATGGCCTGATTCAGTGCCAGATCTTTGCGCTCAAGACGGTGCATATAGCGCATCATATCTGTTTCGCTGTGATAGCGGTTGAAATTCGGATGCTGGAGGATGTCATCATTACGCAGCATTGATGCAGGAATGGAATGGTTTTCCGCTATCACATTCTCATCCAGTGCCTCAACATCCAGCTTGCTATCTGTGCCTGTCAGTACAGAGAATAATTTGACCAAATCATCTCGGTTGGTGGTTTCACTCAATGTGATACCCACTGCGCCGTGAATATCGCTACGCAAGTTGATTTCCGCTTTGTCTGCCCGAGCCAGTACCGCAGCTTTATCGGCAACTTCAACGGTCAAGGTGTCAAACCAGGTTTTGTAGCGCAGAGTAAATCCGGCTTGCTGTAACCCGGCTGCCAGAATGTCAGTCAGACGATGAATGCGGCCGGCAATGCGTTTCAGTCCTTTCGAGCCATGATAGACCGCATACATACCCGCGATGTTTGCCAACAACACTTGCGAGGTACAGATGTTGGAGTTCGCTTTCTCACGGCGAATATGCTGCTCACGGGTCTGCATTGCCATGCGCAGTGCGGTATTTCCCGCCGCATCACGGGAAACGCCGATAATACGTCCCGGCATAGAACGTTTGAATTCATCACGGCAGGCAAAAAATGCCGCATGGGGGCCGCCATAACCCATCGGTACACCAAAACGTTGAGCAGAACCAAACACCACATCCGCCCCTTGTTTGCCCGGTGCGGTCAGCAGTACCAGCGCCATCAAATCAGCGGCAACGCTGATAATGATTTTGCGTTGTTTCAGTTGCGCGATCAGGTCGGTGTAATCATGAATTTCACCTTTTGTCCCCACCTGTTGCAACAACACACCAAATACACCTTCCAGCTCCAGGACTTTTTCCGCTTTATCCACAATCACATCAAAACCAAAGGTTTCAGCGCGGGTACGGACAACATCCAATGTTTGAGGGTGTATGTCATCAGCAACAAAGAAACGATCAGCGTTTTTCAGTTTGCTGGCACGTTTTGCCATTGCCATTGCTTCAGCCGCCGCGGTGGCTTCATCCAGCAAAGAAGCAGAGGCAAGATCCAAACCCGTCAGATCGATTGTTACTTGCTGGAAATTCAGCAGTGATTCAAGACGCCCTTGAGAAACCTCCGGCTGATAAGGTGTATAAGCGGTATACCAGCCAGGGTTTTCTAATAAATTGCGTAAAATAACCGATGGCAGGACAGAAGGCACATAACCCATACCAATATAGGATTGGTAACGCTTATTCTGGCTGGCAATGGCTTTCAGTTCAGCCAGTGCTTGCTGTTCAGTCGCACCACCGCCCACATCGGGCGGCTCTGGTAACGCGATATCGCGGGGAACAATTTTCTGTGTTAATTCATTGAGGGAACTTGCCCCCACTGTCGCCAGCATCTCTTTCTGCTGTTCGGTGGAAGAGCCAATATGACGGCGGATAAACTCGCCCCGGTTCTCGAGTTGGCTTAATGTTTGGGTCATTTGTTACTGATTCCTGAAGCAGGCCAGAAATGGCATACAAATAAAAACGCCCTGCTCACGATGTGAAGCAGGGCGACGGTGGGCTATTATTCTTCTTCGTCCAGAAGCGCCTGATATCCTGCGGCATCCAGCAGATTAGCAAATTCACTCTCATCAGAGGCTTTAATACGGAACAGCCAACCTTCATTATAAGGCTCGCCATTAACCAATTCAGGCGCTTCACCCAGCGCTTCATTAACGGCAATCACTTCACCACTCAGTGGCGCGTAAATATCAGAAGCGGCTTTTACTGATTCAACAACGGCACATTCATCACCAAAATTAAATTCATCGCCTACTTCTGGCAAATCAACAAAAACCATGTCGCCTAGCAGTTCCTGCGCATGTTCGGTAATACCTACAGTGTATTCACCATTGCCTTCTGCGCGAACCCACTCGTGTGATTCAGCATATTTTAACTCTGCGGGTACATTACTCATCACCATTGTCTCCTTCAATCTTAGAACTTATCTCACCTCATTAGGCTATTTTGTTTTCCTGCACCAATCATGCCTAATGGATAGGGTACTATTTAATCATCAAGTTATTAGACTATACGAGAGGTTTACCCGCCCGTACAAAATTGGGTTTGACTACCTGAACCGGCATCTCACGATTGCGGATTTGTACAATTGCCTGTTCACCAATCCCTTGTGGTACACGGGCAAGGGCAATACTGAATCCTAATGTTGGGGAGAATGTACCGCTGGTAATAACGCCAGCGTGTAAGGCGCCCGCTTCATCAGTAAAACTGACCGTTAAACCACCACGTAATACACCTTTTTCTCTCATCACCAGGCCAACCAACTGTTCAGTGCCATCTTCACGCTGTTTTTCCAGCGCTTCACGGCCGATAAACTGACGATCTTCTGGTTTCCAGGCGATTGTCCAGCCCATATTGGCTGCCAGTGGAGAAATGGTTTCATCCATTTCCTGTCCATAGAGGTTCATACCCGCTTCAAGCCGCAAAGTATCACGGGCGCCTAGCCCTGCGGGCTTAACGCCGACACTAAGCAATTTTTGCCAGAAATCTGCTGATTGCTCTTTTGGCATCGCCACTTCATAGCCCGCCTCGCCGGTATAACCCGTTGTTGCGATAAACAGATCACCAGCCTGAACACCAAAGAAGGGTTTCATTCCGGCAATAGCCTGTTTTTGTTGATCGTTCAGCAGAGACTCTACTTTTGCCTGAGCTTCAGGCCCCTGAACAGCAATCAATGCCAGATCATCACGCACCTGAATATCAACCGGGTAATTGGCAGCATGTTCATTGATCCAAGCCAGATCTTTTTCACGGGTTGCAGAATTGACCACCATCCGATAAAAATCATGGCTAAAGTAATAAACAATCAGATCATCAATGACACCGCCGGAAGCATTAAGCATCCCGGTGTATAAGGCTTTGCCCTTTTCTGTCAGTTTAGCAATGTCATTTGCCAGCAGATAACGCAGGAAATCACGGCAGCCAGTACCATGCAGATCCACAATCGTCATGTGGGAAACATCAAACATACCGGCATCAGTGCGGACAGTATGATGCTCATCCATTTGTGAACCGTAATGCAAAGGCATCATCCAGCCATGAAAATCTACCATACGTGCACCGCAGGCCAGATGCTGGTCATACAATGGAGTGTGTTTTGCCATTATTTCCCTCTTTTCATTTCCTACATGAAAACATACCGCGTATTAACCGACAGCTACTGTGAATCATGAACAAAAAGCGGCTAAAAAACGCGACGCAAACGATGTCTTAACGTAAAAGTTATCACTGAAAACAAAAATGAACCATAAGTAAAAATAGGGCCCAATTTAGTAACAACAAAAAAACATGCTGTGAGTATGCAGAATTTTTAACTATTAAAATGAGCCATAATACTCAAAATTAACAATTAACTTTAGAAAACACACATTTTCCATTAAGAGCTGACTGAAATATGAATAAAATCACCTATCCATATTTCAGTGATGCATGAGAAAAAATAATCGATAAGAAGAAGCTAAATTAGATTTTTTCAGCTGAACAGGATGGCGAAGAGAGCCAGCCCGGTAAGTCATTCAACCCCATTGCCTGACGAAGTAATGGAGGTTTAATTCCGGGTAAATTGTCTGCCAGTGATAACCCGACATCCCGCAAAAGTTTTTTCACTGGATTATTGCCGTCGAACAACTGACGAAACCCCTGCATTCCAGCCAACATGACAGCGGCACTGTGTTTACGGCGGCGTTCATATCGACGTAAATAGAAGTGCTGACCAATATCTTTTCCCTGGCAATGCAGACGACGCAATTCACCTATGAGTTCAGCCACATCCATAAAGCCCAGATTCACACCCTGTCCTGCCAATGGATGAATGGTATGAGCAGAGTCTCCCACTAAGGCCAGACGATGAGCGGCAAAGTTACGGGCATAACGGCCGGTCAGTGGAATTGTTTGGCGTTCACTGATCAGCTCACACTGACCAAGACGCATATCAAAATCCACCGCTAGTTGCCGGTTGAAAAGCGTGTTATCAAGCTGTTTGTACTGATCTGCCGCTTCACCCGGCAGTGACCAGACGATAGAACACAAATGTGGATCAGCAAGAGGCAGAAACGCCAGAATACCATCACCATAAAAGACCTGACGGGCAACGCTGCCATGAGGCTCTTCAGTGCGAATAGCCGCCACTAACGCATGATGTTCATAATCCCAGAATGTCAGGGGGATATCCGCATGCTGACGCAACCATGAATGAGCACCATCAGCGCCAACCACTAAACGGGCGGTTAGCATGCGACCATCGGATAATGTCATGAAAGCTTCATTTTCCCCCCAGGCAATCTGTTGTAAAGCCGTAGGCGTCAGCATGGTCACGTCCGACAGGCTTTCCGCTTTTTTCCATAACATCTCACGGATAACCCGGTTTTCAATGATATGACCAAGATATTTCAGGCCATATTCAGCCGCGTTGAATCGAATGCGGCCAAAGCTATCCCGGTCCCAAACTTCTATTCCCTGATAAGGGCTGGTACGCATATCCAGAATCTGTTGCCACACGCCAAGATGTTGTAACAGGCGCTCACTGGCAGCATTAATTGCAGAAACCCGCAAAGCATATTCTTCTCCGGCATAAACCGATTGAGCAGGCGGATAGCTTTCTACCACAGCCACCCGTAAACCACTGCCCTGTAAGCCACAGGCAAGTGCCAGACCCACCATACCGCCACCAGCGATAACCACATCAAATGATTGCATAATATAACGTCCTCTTATTTTGTCTGCTTATCTGCGGTTATCTTTGGACGACCCAGCCCAGAGTCTGACGGGCCAGCATATCCCGCACAGGAGAGAATTTTTCCATCGCCATCAAGCCAAGATTGCGCCCAACTCTTAATGGAAAATAGTGATTGGCAAATATCCGTATCAATCCATCAGTAATACCAATGGTATTTTCCCGATCTAAAACCCGTTGCTGTTGATAATTAGCCAAAACCGGGTAAGCACCAATATCCTGACTAGTCGCAAAAGCCTCAGAAACAATCTGAGCCAGTGTCATCACATCCCGCATACCAAGATTAAAACCCTGGCCGGCAATCGGGTGTAATGTTTGTGCAGCATTACCCACCAGCGCCAATCGATGGCTGACTTGTTGGTTTGCAGTGGATAGTGTGAGTGGATAACTGTGGCGCCAGCCGGTTTCCAACATTTTGCCCAGTCGCCAGCCAAATGCACGCTGTAACTGCTTCAGAAACTGCTCATTATCCCAGCCAGCTATTTCCCTTCGCCGATCCAACTGATGGCACCATACCAATGAGCTCCGCCTCCCAGACATCGGCAGCAAAGCCAGTGGGCCATATTCCGTGAAACGCTCAAATGCCCTGCCCTGTGGATGCTCTGACGTCAGCACATTAGTAATCACGGCAATCTGTCCATAAGGGTGCTGATGCCACTGAATATTACAGGCTTGACCAATCGCAGAATGGCTGCCATCTGCGGCGACCAGCAATTCACCTTGCAGTTGATCGCCATTGTCCAGGGTAACGGTCACTGATGATATCGTTCTTTCAACGGTCAGAACTTTGGATGGACAATATAATGTCACGCCGGGAGCATTTTTCAGTAAACCGAACAAGCACTTGCCAGCATCATGCAGTTCGACAACATTACCTAAAGCCGGAATGTGATATTCTTTCGCATAAAGGTTCACGAACCCTGCATGACCACGGTCACTAACATGAACGTGAGTTATTGGTATCACATAATCTTCCAGAGCAGACCAAACCCCGATCTGTTGTAGACGCTGACAAGTACCGTAAGCCAGCGCTATCGCTCTGGCATCAAAGCCGGGGTGCTTCTGCTTCGGCTCTGCTGCTTCAATCAGGGAAACATGAATCTGCCCCTTGCTCAGGGAAGATATTGCCAGCGCAAGTGTCGCGCCGGTCATGCCCCCTCCAACGATAATCACGTTCATATCTTAACTTAACCCTGTTTTGCTTTCGCCATCAGAGCTTCAATCTCATCAGCTTCTTTAATCACACTGGCTGTCAGGTTTTCGTTACCGGTTTCAGTGATCAAAATGTCATCTTCAATTCGGATACCGATACCACGATATTCCAGCGCCACATCGGCATCCGGTGCAATATAAAGCCCGGGTTCAACCGTTAATACCATTCCTGGCGCCAGAATACGGTCACGTTCTGCGCCATAGTGCCCAACATCATGCACATCCAGACCCAGCCAATGGCTGAGGCCATGCATAAAGAACTGGCGATAGGCTTTAGTTTCGATTAAATGTTCAACCTCACCGTGCATAATGCCCAGTTTCACCAGCTCTTCCACCATAATCCGCACAACATGTTCTGTTACTTTGTTGATGCTGGTGCCCGGTTTATACAATTCTAATGAAACCTTGAGTGTTTTCAGTACGATATCGTAAATTTCACGCTGGGCGCGGGTGAACTTGCCATTCACCGGGAAAGTACGGGTGATATCTCCGGCATAACCTAGATATTCACAGCCTGCATCAATCAACACAAGGTCACCCTCTTTCATCCTGCTTTCGTTCTCGGTGTAGTGCAGAATACAGCCGTTTTCACCACTCCCGACAATCGTATTGTAAGAAGGATAACGTGCACCCTGATGCGTAAATTCGTGATGAATTTCAGCTTCCAGTTGATATTCAAACATGCCTGGGCGGCAAGTCTTCATCGCACGCGTATGTGCCTGTGCGCTGATTTCACCTGCTCGGCGCATAATTTCAATTTCTGCCTTGGATTTGAATAACCGCATTTCATGTACCCAAGGACGCCAGTCAGTTATCGTTAAAGGGGCTGAAAGATTACGGCGACCGCCTTTTCTCAGTGTATCCAGCGCCTGGAAGACAATGTCATCCGCATAGGCAAATTCACCCTGTGCGTGATAAACCACATCCAGACCATTTAACAGCTGATAAAGCTCTTCCTGGATATCATCAAAAGGCAAGGCCCGGTTAATGCCCAGTTTTTCTGGCGCCGTTTCTTGCCCAAGACGACGGCCAAACCAAATTTCCGCCGTCAAATCACGTGTTCGATTAAAAAGAACACTATGATTATGCTTATCATCACTTTTAATTAATATCAGCACAGCTTCCGGTTCATTGAATCCAGTCAAATAAAGGAAATCGCTGTGCTGGCGATAGGGATATTCATTATCCGAATTTCGGGGCGCAGGCGGGGCAGAAAAAATAATCGCTGCGCTGGCCGGAGCCATTTTTGCCAGTAAAGCCTGACGGCGGGATAAATATTCTTGTTTGATCATACCCTCTCCTGCGACTTAGTTAATTATTTTGAGTTCAATAAACAGCAATTAATGCAATGTTGGCTTATCATTTTTTGCCATTGAAACAGCTTTAGGCTGAGTAAAAGCGATATAGCAAAGCTGCGCGGCAACCCGCACATACTCAAGAACCTCTTCCAGCGCCTGAGCCAGCTCTTCTTGATCATCACCTTCTTCATAGCCAAGCAGACCGATATTACGCAAATCACCCACAATCTCATCGACCTCTTTTTTATCGGTGAGTTTTGGTTGCGCAACACCCAACCCCAACAAGAAATGGTTCACCCAGCCAGCCAGGGCATCCGCCCGTTCAAACACATTATCTTCCTCATCGGGCAACAATAAATGGAATGCAAAATGACTGTCATCCAATGATTCAAATGTAATTTCACGTAATTCACGCAATTGTTGAGCTAATGGATAGGAAAAAGCCAGTCCATCATTGGCTAAATCATGAACTAAAGCTTGCCAACTACTATCACGGTTGCCACCGCACAGTAAGCCACTAATCAACCCATGCATCTCAGCCGCTGTCAGCGCCACTGACTGCTGATGTAATATTTCGTCAAAAGATTGATAATCTGGTAATGAATTCTGTATAGACATGTGTATTGGTCATCGTTGACGGTGTAAGTTCATGCTATGCTACCACCAAGGGGAGTCGCTATACCAGACAGCAGCCATAGCTAATCGTGAGTTGTCTGTCGGTATCGCACTGTAATGATTGGCGTCTTGCTTTATCCTATCATCAGGAATGAAAGCCAGAGCGCAGTAATAAGTCAGGAAGGGGTCATGTCTGCACAACCAGTAGATATCCAGATTTTTGGGCGGTCATTACGTGTCAATTGTCCATCAGAGCAAAAAGAAGCATTGCTGGCTGCCGCGGTGGAACTTGAACAACGTTTAGAAGATTTAAAAGAACGCACCAGAGTAACCAATACTGAACAACTGGTTTTTATTGTGGCATTGAATATCTGTCATGAGCTGGCACAAGAAAAAGTGAAAACCCGTGACTATGCCTACAATATGGAACAAAAAATAAAGATGCTTCAACAGACTATAGAACAAGCATTAGTGGAGCAAGGTCGCATCACTGAGCGCACTATTGCGTCAAATGAATGAATTCTATTGATAAATCATACATTAGTGAGTGAATCATTCTATAATTTAGTTGCTTTCTGTATTTAGTTTCATACAATAGGTTATATAAAGTTGCTTAGTAAGCGTAAGCGCTGAATAAATTTCTCTGAGATGTTCGTGAACGGGGAAAGTCCCCTGAGCCGATATTTCATACATGATAGAATGTAGTGCTCCGCAGCCGGTGTGCATGCTCGGTCCGTCCGAGAAGCCTTAAGGATGCGATGCTGCGTTCACCTTGAACCAAGGGTTCAAGGGTTACTACCTGTAACGGCATCTTGGAGAACCCTAAATTTAATCACTACTCGCATTAACAGGCAGGTTCCATGCTATCAGATCCCCTGTTATCACTCAGACAAAACATCAGAAAGAAAATACGCCGGCAACGCCGTGAACTCCCCCCTGAACAACAAGCCCTTTTTGCAAACCAAGCCGCGGAAAAAGTTGTCAACCACCCCAGAATTCACCAAGCCAATAAAATTGCACTATTTCTTTCATTTGATGGTGAACTTGACACCCGACCGCTAATCAAGCAACTCTGGCAACAAAACAAACAGATCTATTTGCCTGTATTGCACCTTTTCAGTCGCTACCATCTGTTGTTTTTAAGCTATCAGCCAAATACACAACTTGTCAGAAATCGTTTCAATATAGAAGAGCCGCCACTGGATGTTCAGCAGCTTTTACCATTATCTGAGCTGGATATCATGATGATCCCGCTGGTTGCTTTCGACCGCACAGGACAGCGACTTGGAATGGGAGGTGGCTTTTACGATCGTACATTGAGACAATGGCAACAAAAAAATTTCTATCCGATTGGTCTGGCTCATAACTGCCAATTAGTCGATACATTACCTTCAGCCGAGTGGGATATCCCATTACCAGAAATCATCACTCCTGAAAAAATCTGGCAATGGCAGTAAAAAAATGGGCACCTTACACAAAGCGCCCATTTGCGGCATAGCAAAATAATCAGTAAAGCAGGCGAGAACGGATAGTACCCGGCAACGCTTTCAGTTCCTGAAATACCATTTCAGCCTGAGCAGGGTTCTCAGTCACAATATCAATCACCACATATCCCATATCCCCACTGGTACGCAGGTACTGAGCGGCGATATTAATATCCTGTGCAGCAAACACTTGGTTAATGCTATTCAATATACCTGGACGATTTTCATGAATATGTAAAAACCGGTTGGTATCATCAGCATGAGCAGGAAGAGAAACTTCCGGGAAGTTGACTGCTGATAAAGTAGAACCATTATCAGAGTATTTCGCTAACTTTCCTGCTACTTCATAACCAATATTTTCCTGCGCTTCCTGTGTAGAACCACCGATATGCGGAGTCAGCAATACGTTATCAAATTTAAGCAAAGGCGACTCAAACGGATCATTATTGGTTGCGGGTTCAACCGGGAATACATCTACAGCTGCCCCTGACAGGTGTTCACTTTCCAGTGCTTCACACAACGCCGGAATATCCACCACTGTTCCGCGTGAAGCATTGATCAGGATAGAACCCGGTTTCATCAATGCCAGTTCCTGCGTACCCATCATATTCTTCGTTGATGGCGTTTCTGGTACGTGTAAACTGACCACATCACTCATATTCAGTAATTCTGATAAATGACGAATCTGATGGGCATTACCTAATGGCAGTTTGTTCTCAATATCGTAGAAGTAGACATCCATACCAATACTTTCAGCCAAAATACCAAGCTGAGTACCAATATGACCGTAACCGATAATACCCAGTTTTTTACCGCGCACTTCATAACAGCCCTTAGCCTGTTTATCCCATACGCCACGATGCGCTTTAGCATTTGCTAAAGGAATACGGCGCAGTAGTAACAACAGCTCACCAAGTACCATCTCAGCAACAGAACGGGTATTAGAAAATGGTGCGTTAAAGACGGGGATACCCCGTTTGGCCGCTGCTTTAAGATCAACCTGGTTGGTGCCGATACAGAAGCAACCCACAGCCACCAATTTTTCGGCTGCCTGGAAAATATCTTCTGTCAATTGTGTGCGAGAACGGATCCCAACAAAATGGGCATCACGAATTGCCTCTTTTAACGCCTGAGAATCTAACGCCCCTTTATAATATTCGATATTGCTATAGCCCGCTCCCCGCAGGTTTTCTACCGTGCTCTGATGTACACCTTCCAATAGCAAAAATTTGATCTTGTCTTTTTCCAGAGATACCTTAACCATTTACCCTGCCTATTGTTACGTCAATTTTCATTACATTTAAGTTTCATTCTCTCAACATAACAAAAAAACAGACACGGCAATACAAACGATTGCTATTCCTACCAAATAAGTCTTAATAAGATAGTTATTGTGCGGAATAAAATGATATGGAGAAGAATAAAGTCAGGATTTAGATTATCTAATAATCAGATATATGAGATATATCACTAAATTTCCACTTATTATTAAAAGTAAAAAATTTTTAAGGGCGAAAGGTTTCGCCCTCTATGAGCAATATTATTGAGTAATGGTTTTCACTCCATCTAATGTTCCCATCAATACAACATCCGCACCCCGATTAGCAAACAGACCGACAGTGACTACACCGGCGATACGATTAATTTTATTCTCTAACTCAACAGGATCGATAATTGCTAAATTATGCACATCCAGGATCACATTGCCGTTATCAGTCACAACGTTCAGGCGATATTCTGGTAAACCACCCAATTTAACCAATTCACGGGCAACATATGAACGGGCCATGGGGATCACTTCAACTGGTAAAGGGAATTTACCCAATACATCAACTTTCTTAGAAGAATCAACGATACAAATGAATTTCTTCGCTATTGCAGAAATAATTTTTTCGCGAGTCAATGCGGCACCACCGCCTTTAATCATCTGCATATTGCCATTGATTTCATCCGCGCCATCAACATAAATATCAAGAGAATCCACTTCATTACAGTCGAATACAGGAATTCCCAGGCTTTTTAACTTTTCGGTAGAAGCCTCAGAGCTGGATACAGCCCCCTCAATTTGGTCTTTAATTGAGCCAAGGGCATCAATAAAATGCGAAGCCGTTGAACCCGTCCCCACACCGACAATCGTTCCGGGAGTGACAAATTCGAGCGCTGCCCAACCTACTGCTTTTTTCAGTTCGTCCTGAGTCATATCAATTCACAACCTATATCAGTTACAAGGAAAGCCTGTCAGCTAGTATAAACAATAATTTGCCTCATCTACCGGAAAAATATGGCATAGTGCTATGCAGAACAATCAATGGAGAATCTTTCTGTAATGAAACGCCCTGATTACCGAACACTGCAAGCCTTGGATGCTGTGATCCGTGAGCGCGGTTTCGAACGCGCAGCCCAGAAACTCTGTATCACCCAGTCCGCAGTTTCTCAACGTATCAAGCAGTTGGAAAATTTGTTCGGTCAGCCTCTGTTAGTGCGCACCGTTCCTCCACGCCCCACCGAACAAGGGCAAAAGCTGCTGGCGCTACTGCATCAAGTAGAATTATTGGAAGAACAATGGCTAGGTGATGAATCTGGTACAGATACTCCACTGCTGCTTTCACTGGCAGTTAACGCCGATAGCCTGGCAACCTGGCTGTTACCGGCACTGCACCCAGTGCTCGGTGATTTACCGATTCGGCTGAATATTCAGGTTGAAGATGAAACCCGTACTCAAGAACAATTAAGAAGGGGCGAAGTTGTTGGGGCAGTCAGTATTCAACCGCAACCATTACCTGGTTGTCTGGTGGATAAACTAGGAGCATTGGATTACCTGTTTGTTGCGTCACCAGAATTTGCTACCCGATATTTTCCAAATGGGGTTACCCGTTCAGCATTATTGAAGGCACCCGCGGTAGCGTTCGATCACCTGGATGATATGCATCAGGCATTTTTACAACAGAACTTCGATTTATCGCCGGGCAGTGTTCCATGCCATATCGTCAACTCATCTGAAGCTTTTGTGCAACTGGCAGAACAGGGTTCTACCTGTTGTATGATCCCTCATTTACAAATTGATCAGGAACTGAAAGAGGGCAAATTACTCGACCTGACACCAGGTTTATGTCAGCGTCGGATGCTCTATTGGCATCGTTTCGCACCGGAAAGCAGAACAATGAAAAAAGTGACTGACGCCCTGTTGAAAATTGGGCGTCAGATGTTAAGACAAGATGACACGGATTAAGGTTTTAGCTCAAACACAACATCAACCTGATCGCTAAAACTGATGGTGTCCTGTTGGTAAGTTTCATTCACACCAGCAGCTCCTGACGCCAGCACGACATCATTATTGCGGTATTTCATGTAGGAAATATCTGGTGCTCGATAATTGATGCTGTATATCGGGCCAAGTTTACTGTTAAAGCCTTTCGCTAATACATCAGCCTGCTCAATCGCATTCTGAATGGCTTTTTGTCGGGCTTCATCACGATATTTTTGTGGATCGTCCACACCAAACTGAACGGATGAGATCTCATTCAAGCCAGCTTTTAATGCACCATCAAGCAGAATATTAAGATGATCCAACTTACGGACCTTCACTTCCACCGAACGGATTGCACGATAACCTTTTAGCACAGACTTGTCGGATTCTCTGTCATACTCATAGTCAGGTTGAGTACGCAGATTCGCCGCATTAATATCTTTCTTTTCAATACCATTCTCTTTTAGAAAATCAAAATACTTAGCAACAAGCTCATCAACCTGTTTTTTAGCGCCAGAAGCATCTTTGGCAGAAATATCGACGTTAATTATCAATGTTGCCATATCCGGTTCTGCTTTAATTACCGCATTACCAGAAGTCACAATATGAGGGACCACGGGTAAATCAGCTGCCTGCGCAGAGAGCGGTACGCCTCCTGCACTTAACATTGCAGCTAACCCTAATGATTTTAATTTCACCACAACCTCCGTAGAAAATCTGTCACAAAAAGAGTCTATCCCCGGAAAAACCGAAACATGCATGGGATAAATAAAACACTAACACACCCACTGTATGCAAAAAAGTGTTCAGGTTAACCAGAAATTATCAATCCCTGTTTAGCAAGTTGCCAGGCTATATACCACATGACAATACAGATAAATCCATTAATAATTCGTTGAGAATGTGGCTTATTCAGTACAGGGGAAAACCAGGCAGCGAGGAATGCTAGAGCAAAAAACCAGCTAATGGAAGCGCTTGCAGCACCAAAAGTAAACCAGGGCCTGAGTTCTGAAGATAATTGACCACCAATACTTCCCAGTATAACCAGGGTATCCAGATAGACATGTGGATTTAACCAAGTGACAGCAAAGATAATCGCAATTACCCGCCAGCGACTCCTCGCTATATTGTCAGCCTGTGTGAGTTCCGCATTCGCAAGCAAAGCCGTACGAAAAGCTCTCCAACCATACCACAATAAAAAAGCAACCCCTCCCCAAGTGACAAATTGCAGTAGTAAAGTTGACTGACCAAGCAATGCACTCCCTCCAAATACGCCGGCACCAATCAGAAAACCATCGCTGATAGCACACAAAGTTGCACTCATCAGATGGAATCGTCTTCGGCACCCTTGCTGCATAACAAAGGCATTTTGTGGACCAAGAGGTAAAATCATTGCAGCACTGAGAAGAAAACCCTGCAAAAATGTCGATAACATAAAAAAATTCCTCAATAATTATTCACTTTGCTCTTCCAATGTTCAGAATATTAAGAAGAATAGCTCATTAGAGGAAATAAATGCTTCTAATCGATCATAAGAAATTTTAATGGTCAGCTAAAAAACCGGCTGTTACGGGAAAAACATTTAGTTAATTCAAAGGAAATTAGGTAAATACACACTTAAAACATTAATTAATCGATTAATTCTGTAAGAATAAGAGGAAGGGGTTATTTTGAAAAAAATTACTGGTTTCATGTTGTTAGCAGTCATTATTATTACTGCACTTACTATCAGAAGCTACTATTTAATTCGGAATGATGTTGAAGAAATATTAAACCAATCTGAAATAATTGAATACTATATTGGTACAGCAAATATTACCGATGTAGAGCTCAGTAATTATCAACCTTTCTTATGTAAAAAAGGCTGTGAGCGCTTTGTCCTTAGAGTACAAGGTGAAAAAGGCTATGGGTCCGTCGCTGCCGATATTAATTTACATGATTCAAGTGTTTTAGCTGCTGTACTTTGCTTGCCCGACAACAAGAAAATAACGCTGACAGAAGATATCAACGATGATTTTGTTAAAAACAATTTTGATACTCTATACCCGCTTAACTTGAAGATGCAGTATTCATAACCTGGAAGTTGTCATTAATACGGCACGACAGGTTCCCGGCCAGTTCCGGTAATATTTCCGTAAAAAAGCGATGTATTGCCTGCTTGAACAAGGTCGTCGAGGCGAAATAATGGTTATTCCTGACTTGTTCATTCATCACCTTCCACAGCCTTTCTATCGGGTTCAGATTCGGGCTGTACGGTGGCAGGTAATGAAGCTCAATATTCATCACATAAGCCCAGTCTTTCACCAGCCTGCTTCGGTGGTAACCAGCTCCGTCAAGGATAATATGAACCTTCTGACTGACCGGATAGGTTTCACGCAGAGCAATGAAAAACTCTGCGATGTGATAACTGTCGATACGGTCATACTCGCGTACTACCGTTTTACTAATATCAGCCAGATTAAGGGCCCCCATCAGGTTCAGACGGGTACGGCTTCCCGTGGTTTTCACCGCGGTTTTCTGGCCTTTTCGCATCCAGCCATAAGCCAGTTTCGTCCCCTGCGTGGGATGGACGCCATCAATGAACAGGATGGGCTCATGGTCTCCGGCTTCCTGCTTGAGTTTCCCGTAGGTTTCTATAAAGGCCCGCTGCTGTTCCGCGTTGAACTTGTGTGGCACGCCGGTCGGCTTTTTATAACTGAATCCCTGGTGGTGCAGCCATTTATTCATGCCGGGAACGGTGTAACGGATATCCCACGCTTCTTTGACAAGGCGGATAACCGCCTGTGTGGTGGGCAGAAGATTTGCGGTCAGATAGGCGATAAGTTCCTGAGTCTGTGTTTCGCTGAGATGGCTCTGAGAGCCGCCATTTTCGGGCTTGATTTTACGGTGATTAAGGTAATCGCTGATATGACGATGAACGGTCGTTTCATGAAGACGCAGGGCCTGAGCGATCATGACAGAACTCCAGCCCTCAGAGGCCAGGAGGACCGCTTTGATGCGATCACACTCTCTCTTATCACGGCAGGTGTGATGGAGATGTTCAAGTTCGGCTTTTTGTTCATCGGTAATGAATATTTTCATGACAGATACCATGAACCTCATTTGGGCGAAAATCAAGCAGTTTCAATGATTACGGGTATATGTCAATAAAATAAACCTGCTGGAATAAGCTGGATAGTCCGCGCCATTCAGAGGGTGTCGCAAAAGGCCAGCATTGACAATAAACCCACAGAGATTTATTGCCTGTTATTGGAACTGACAACCCAGACAAGCTAAAAATAGCCCATGATATCAGGGCAACGGCCCTTGATAAGTTATACGCTATGACGTTTAGTGTAAGCAGACGGCTCCCGTTTTCGAGTGAATAAGGTCATAAAAGAGCTGGGCCTAAAGGAAGAGCGCAGATTTTAATGGATAACATGAGCTTTTGCGACACCCTCTTCACGGCGCGGCACCTAATTTACAGACAAAAGCTTATAGCCTCTTCACATAATCGGATTATCATCATCAAACCCATCGCTTGACTAACCGCTCATTTTATTCTGCACCGCAACCTGATTCTGATGCAAATAAACATCCATTTGTGGATAGGGAATACCAATATTGTGTTTATCCAATGTACGTTTAAAGTTTTCCATCAAATCCCAATAAACGTCCCAAGCATCACCATTGGTCGTCCATACACGCACAACAAAATTCAGCGAAGAAGGCGCCATTTCATGCAAACGGATTGTCACACCGCTATCATGCTGAATACGACTGTCTGCCGCAATAATATCACCCAGTACTTTTTTGACTTCATCAATATCCGCATTATAGGCAACACCGACCATTATTTGCGTCCGACGGTTCGGTTCACGGCTGGTATTAATAACATTATCTGCAATAATTTTCCCATTCGGGATAACAATAATTTTGTCATCGGCTGTACGCAATGTTGTAGAGAAAATCTGCACCTGAACCACAGTGCCCTCAACTGCGCCCAAGATAACATATTCACCGGCCCGTATTGGCCGGAAGGCAACCAACAATACACCGGCAGCAAAGTTGGACAAAGAACCCTGTAAAGCCAAACCAACGGCTAAACCTGCGGCACCGATAACCGCAATCACCGACGCTGTCTGAACCCCTAATTTGCCCAAAACAGCGATAATCGTGAACGCAATTACCGAATAACGGACAATCGCAGCCAGGAAATCTGACACAGTTACATCAATGTCACGCAACGACATAACTCTTTTCACACCCTTGCTGATCAATTTTGCCGCCATCAACCCCAAAACAAGGATTAGAACAGCAGCAACCATATTGACCAGATACTGAATGATTAAATCCTGATGATTAATAAACCAGCTTGTAGCCTCATTAATACCACCAGACAGACTGATATCTTCCATTAAAACCACCTTGATTATTTAGCTATTAAACTATAATTAACAAAATTACCTAATTGCTACTCTTCATAGCAAGTATCGACAGCAAGAAAAAACCTATCGCACCAGAAAATTATTCTGGTTTATATACAAATACTTACCAGTAGTCTTTTCGCAAAATAAAATCCCGATAATCGGACAACATATCAATAAAATCCTTAGTACCACAGAAAGCCAGACTCTCATTATCGTAATAACTCATGCCCTCTTCCATCTCATCAGTTTCAAACTCAAGCTGATTAGCACGAACCATAACTTCTTCGTCATCCATTAGCAGCGTATATTCATGACCCACAAGTTGCCATTGGCGTTCACTGCCCTTGATTTCAGCCAGCGCTGTGGTGATCTTATCCAGCACAGTCAAGTCACCTTTGACTTCTTCATTCAGCCACTGACCAATAGCTTCGTGATCCATTGAGAATCGGCTAGTCACCTGCCCAGTGACACCCAGCAAAAATTCGTAGTCCATCATTATCTCCGGTGCGTTCTTCTTCATTATTTTAATATTTCCCCAGCAATTCCGCCCCAAATCAGCCCACAAACTGGCTAGAACAGGAGATTGCTATTACTGACACAACAGTGTGGTTCTGCACTTGGATGACCGAAATGTGTATCCCCAAGGTATTATGTCTAACTTTCATTGGAAGAGAATTCAGCCTCAAAGCCTTGTATGTTTATGGCAGTTAGTACGAAGTAGGAAAATGGTACTTACCATTAATAATATCTCAGGGAAACAAAAACAGCAAAATCGAACGTTTTGCCTCTGATTGATGAGATACATTCAAGAATATTGCAATACAGCCACTTATTTTTTATCTTGTCTGGAAAAAGAAGATGCTTTCAGGAGTCATTATGATACGACATATCTTTTCGTTAAAGAAAGCGTTTGCATTGCAGAAACTCATCAGTGACCAACATGACGAATATTACCGGTGTGCCTCAAAATACTTAAGCGCGTCGGTTATCGGTTGTAAGCTCTGAATCGCAGGTCAAAAAATTATCACAGTTAGACGGGTTAAAGCAGTGTAAAGAAAGTTTAATCTGGCGTATTTAAGGTATTGCGATTTTTTATAATCGGTTGTTTAATTAGTTTATGAAAAACTTTATTCCTTGTTGAAAACGTTATTAAAAAAGTTTTAACAGTTTTTTACTACTTTTGATATCTGCTTTTTATTAAGTTTAATCATCATGGTATATCGTGTTTTAAGTTCAACGAATGTTAATCATACATGTTTTATCTTTGTTGATGCTGTCTTACTGGCAATCCTGAGAGGTTTTCATAAATCATTACCCTTTATTTTCCCTTCATAAGTCAACCAGTAAATAGCCTGGTGATATAAAGATGACCCTTTATGTTTTTTCGAATAATTCTCTTTTCTTTCAGGGGTTAAACCCTGCCAAATTAACCATTTTATCTCTTTTTTATTACGTTATTTTTATGGTTTTCTCGTTTGCTGTATTTGATTTTTCAGATTTAAAACCCGTTTTCTCTGATGTTTTCTCTTCCGATGTCAGTATAGTATCAAATTTTTTACCCGACTTTAAAAACCCTTAATCACTTATTTTTACCTTTAATGATTAAAGTTTTTACCTGTTTTTTCATGATACGCTTGCCATTTTTTCCAGATTTTAAAACCATGCTGACAGACAAAAACAGCTTTTCTTAAAAATTATTTTTGAAATGGGAGGTTTTTACCTCCCATTCGTTCGTATTGCAATATATCGGAATTACACCGTGGTTTGGAAAATCACATCATCCGCTTTTTCAGTGTATTGATTCAGTTGATCAAAATTGAGATAACGGTAAGTATCTTCCGCAGTCTCATCAACTTTATCCATAAATTGCTGATATTCTTCCGGTGTAGGCAGACGTCCTAACAGAGAAGCCACCGCCGCTAATTCAGCCGATGCCAGATAGACGTTCGCTCCCGTTCCTAAACGGTTCGGGAAGTTACGGGTTGAAGTAGAAACCACCGTTACACCGTCAGCAACGCGCGCTTGGTTACCCATACACAGGGAACAACCAGGTATTTCAACCCGTGCCCCACTCTTACCAAAGATGCTGTAATAACCCTCTTCAGTGAGTTGAGCCGCATCCATCTTGGTTGGTGGAGCAACCCACAAGCGAGTTGGCAATTGGCCTTTATGCTGATCCAGTAATTTACCGGCAGCACGGAAGTGACCAATGTTAGTCATACAAGAACCGATAAAGACTTCATCAATTTTGCTGTTAGCTACATCAGACAGTAAACGCGCATCATCCGGATCATTCGGTGCACACAGAATTGGTTCTTTGATTTCAGCCAGATCGATTTCGATAACAGTGGCATATTCCGCATCAGCATCGGCTTCCAGCAGTTGAGGATCTTTCAGCCAGTTTTCCATACCTGTTACACGACGTTCCAGTGTACGGCGGTCACCATAACCTTCAGCAATCATCCATTTCAGCAATACAATATTGGATTGCAGGTATTCGATAATCGGCGCTTTATCCAGTTTAATCGTACAACCTGCCGCAGAACGTTCCGCGGAAGCGTCTGCCAGTTCAAATGCTTGTTCAACTTTCAGATCTGGTAAACCTTCAATTTCAAGAATACGGCCAGAGAAGATATTTTTCTTACCTTTCTTTTCAACGGTTAGAAGACCTTGCTGAATCGCATAGTAAGGAATCGCATGCACCAAATCACGTAAAGTGATGCCCGGTTGCATCTGCCCTTTAAAACGAACCAGCACAGATTCAGGCATGTCCAGAGGCATTACACCCGTTGCAGCCGCGAATGCCACCAAACCAGAACCTGCCGGGAAGGAAATACCTATCGGAAAACGGGTATGAGAATCACCACCCGTACCTACGGTATCAGGCAACAACATACGGTTTAGCCATGAGTGAATGATGCCGTCACCCGGACGCAGGGAAACACCACCACGGTTCATGATGAAATCCGGCAGAGTATGGTGGGTAGTGACGTCAACCGGCTTAGGATAAGCAGCCGTATGGCAGAATGATTGCATCACCAAATCCGCAGAGAAACCCAGACATGCCAGGTCTTTCAGCTCATCACGGGTCATTGGACCGGTAGTATCCTGAGAACCAACGGAGGTCATTTTAGGTTCACAATATTCACCTGGGCGAATACCCACAGTACCACATGCCCGGCCAACCATTTTCTGAGCTAAGGAGAAACCACGGTTACTTTTCTCAACCGCTTTCGCCTGACGGAATACATCACTTTGCGGTAAGCCAAGCGACTCACGCGCTTTACTGGTTAAACCACGCCCAATAATCAGTGGAATACGACCACCCGCGCGAACTTCATCCAGCAACACATCGGTTTTCAGTTCAAATTCAGCCAGCAGCTCGTTGGTTTCGTGATTGCGTACTTCGCCTTTATAGGGATAGATATCAATCACATCACCCATATTCAGCTTGGTCACATCTATTTCGATTGGCAATGCTCCCGCATCTTCCATCGTATTGAAGAAGATTGGCGCGATTTTACCGCCCAAAACAACGCCACTACCGCGTTTATTTGGTACAAATGGGATATCTTCGCCCATAAACCACAGCACTGAGTTAGTGGCTGATTTACGGGAAGAACCTGTACCGACAACATCGCCGACATAAGCCAATGGGTGGCCTTTTTTGTTCAGCTCTTCAATCTGTTTGATTGGGCCAACGGTGCCAGCTTGATCTGGTTCTATACCTT
Source organism: Photorhabdus thracensis (assembly GCF_001010285.1). Taxonomy (GTDB): domain Bacteria; phylum Pseudomonadota; class Gammaproteobacteria; order Enterobacterales; family Enterobacteriaceae; genus Photorhabdus; species Photorhabdus temperata. The sequence continues at coordinate 3,388,590 of NZ_CP011104.1, forward strand.
CACGGGCGTTTTTCAACATAGCCAGAGCATGCAGTGGAATATCAGGACGTGACCATGCATCCTGCGCAGGAGATAAGTCATCTGTGTTTGTTTCACCCGTCACTTTAAATACAGTTACTGTGATTTTTTCTGCCAGTTCAGGACGTTCCAGATACCACTGCGCATCTGCCCAAGAGTGCATAATTTGTTTAGCTTGTGGATTACCGGCTTTCGCTTTTTCTTCTACATCATAGAAGTTGTCAAACATCAACAAAGTATGAGAGAGCGCTTTAGCTGCAATGGGAGCCAGTTTTTCATTATCCAGAGCATCAATCAGGGGGTGAATGTTATAACCACCCTGCATAGTTCCAAGCAGCTCAACCGCTTTTTCTGGCGTGATTAGCGGTGACGTGGTTTCACCTTTTGCAATGGCGGCAAGAAAACCGGCTTTTACATATGCCGCTTCATCAACACCGGGGGGAATACGGTTAATCAGTAGATCTAACAGGAAATCTTCTTCACCTTTTGGTGGGCTCTTCAGTAACTCAACCAGCGCCGCCGCTTGCGCTGCGTCCAATGGCTTAGGGACGACGCCTTGGGCTGCACGCTCGGCTACGTGCTTGCGGTATTCTTCTAGCACGACTTTCTCCTCGCTCTCATTGTCATTTTATCTACCCGGCTGTCTGCACCCGCCTTAGAACCTGTATCATCAGGCTATTGTGTTTTCGCAACAATAACGCAACGCCCACTGGGACAGGCTGTTAGTTATGGTTCTGGGTGCCAGGTCAGAGGATTGCCGGCATAACCTAATCAGTTCAAGTTATGCCGAGCTTCGGGCACCCAGCATATCAAAATTTGAATGCGATGTTAATTCGTTCACATAAAAGTAACATTAACTGATAGTAATATTCTGAATTAGCAGTAGATAACGCTATTAAAGCAGATTATTCCGCTGATTTTTGCCAGTAGCGCCCACAAAAACCACACTTTTTATATCCTATTTTTTTTAACAGGTCATACCAGGTATCGAGTAGGAAGCGGGATCACTCCCGCTGTCCTCTCACACCACCGTACATACGGTTCCGTATACGGCGGTTCATGTTAACGCTGGAACTGCTGTTGCTGTTCCAACGTTGATTAATCACTGAAAAAAATCAGCTTGCGATTGTTAAAAAACTCATCTCATAAATGGTTTTCATTGAGCAATTTTTATAAAGCTAATGATTTTATATTTTCTGCTCCGTATTTAAATTTTTCCATCATCATTATTATCCCAGAATAGATTATTTGTATTATATTTTAGGCTTTTATTGAGTGCGCAGTAAAAAAAGACAACAATAACTGGCCAAATAAATACAAGAATCGAAACCCATAATGGCCAATTCCATACATCTACAGCCAGAATCAGGCTGAATGTAAAAATAACAAGAATAAACGGTAAAAACCTAGAAATTATAGCAAAAATGTAAATAGATACAATAACAGTAGACACTTTGGCTGGAATAGTCCACCACGCCAAATAAACACTAAAAATATAATCATTAAGCGTCAATACTTGCATCATGACAGTAAAAAGAGAGGAAAATACAATAATCGCTATAATAATATTGCAAAACTTTATCATCTCAAACCAACCCTATAATCATTAGTTTAAATCTAAATCACGTTAATCTGGTGGAGGAGATTTATTGTCTCTAACCACCGGGTGCTCATTATTTCCAATCAAGGGAGTGTAAATTAATAGGTGACATTACTTTATTTTCCAGTAATCAATGGAATCTCTGTTTAAATCAACTCTGCCATCAGGGTATTCAACTCTTGAAGGTTCTTTACCCGGTGGGATAATAATTTTCGGCATCTTGGTTTCATCCAGCTTAGGTTTATAGATGATTTTCCATTCTGCGCCAGGTGTTAACCTAAATCTAAAATGACGCATACCAGATTCACCCTGTAAGAATATACTTTTCGGGAATCTATCAGATATTTCCAAAACAGGGTAAATAGCTGGATGGTAATCTAGAATATTCAATTATTCATTTTCGCTAATATTAGTCTGAATTGCATCATTGATGAATGCAGTTAAACCTGTTCCCCCTCCTCCCTCATATATAACAGCATCTTTCACCAGATGACTGACATCAGTATAACTTACTGATACAAAGGCTCGGTTAATTTTCCATTTGCACCGACCACCACCATTAAAAGGTAATTTCGCCTGAAAGTAACCCGTTTGTGGATCGGCCTTTACTTTCAGACGAAGACCATTATAGGTTGGCACTTTAAAAGGCGACATGTTGGAATCCAGACGATATTCAAGGCAATCTTTTGAAATATATTCTGCGGATACATACGGCTCCGTGTATTTCGGAGCAACCCCTTCTACAGTGATCCACTGATTCTCTTTGGGAGGGGAAAGAGGTGCATCTGGGTCTGCACAACCTGATATTAATATAACCAACAAGATCAATAAGAATTTCTTGATATTTATCATAGTAAATCTTCCTCGATCCCTATAGCGTTATCTGCATAGTGTATTAAAGCCAATGGACCTTGTTTATCCTGTTGAGTACAAATCAAAGCTTGTTTCAACTGATGATCCATCTGTAAAAATAGTGCATCGCGTTGCCGAATATCTGAAACAATATCAGTTCGTTCATTCAATGTTTTTTCAAATAATTGCTCCTGATCTCGGAAAAAATGGTATTTATCCGGTGCAATCAATTCTGCAAGTCGTGCACCAATAATGTCTCTACTTTATAAGGCAACTTCGAGACATCCACCATTTGCCGGTTAAAAAAGTGGGTCACAGATCCTTCAACATCAACATCACCATCGGCATAAGCCAGTACACTCATCAAACACTGGTTATACGCATTAACCAAGGAATACTCTTTTTGATGATGCAACAACAAAACCCAAGCCCGAAACGGACAGACTTCCAGTACATACCGGCAGTTTAGTGGGTGGGAATAAAACCCTTTTGGTTCTGGGTTTGGGAAATGATAAGGTGGTGGAATATCTTCAGGATCCCATCCCTCAATCACCGGCGATCCATCACTGATCTGCCCGATAGTCACATAGCGGTATTGATGGCCTTCCGCTTCTGCTTTGGGCTTCACCACCGACGCCGCTTCACCGCGTATTTCCCGCAACGGACGTTGTTCCATTTCATCCGCCAATGATTGGGCGTGGATATACAAGGTCATCGGATAAGCTGTCAGGTCTTCTTCCCTGAGTACCCCGAAACCATCGGTTACCCCCTGACGCACATAACCTGGAGTTCCGTGACTGATCAGACTATAAGGCAGGTTGACCAGCGGCTTCCCCTGTTCATCCACGAACTGAAATTCTACCCAGTGTCTCAAATACTTCTTACAATCTAAACCTAAACGCGGATCTGATATACCCATTGGTTTGGCTTCCTTCTTTTAACCTTACATATAGGCACGCAGCCCAAACATCCTGTGCTGAAAATCTCACAAGGTTTGTTCCGTCCGGTGATACATAACCTTCATCACCAGAAAAGCGCCCATGCTTAGGGATTAAAATAATTTATTTCTTTACCCAAGAAATAAACCCGTAAAAATCCCACTATCACAGATAAACATCACAGCTTATGCAGTGAGTAATAGTAAGTTGAACGACAGGAATACAAAAATGAATCCCAATCAATTAATCCCCGTGAATAAGGGGAACAGGATATGAACTTTCTTTCATACAGGTCATATGATGTAACCTGTTTAATAATCATTAAACAATCACAAAATGGCAAGAAAAATTTTCATTTTTTTGAAATTTACAAAAATATAAATTTGTAACAAAGTATTACAAATTGTAAAAAAGCATTAAAACCTGAATGCGAATTCAATTATCTTCAATCTAATTAAAGTATAAAACGGAAAGCAATACTCTATCTTATCAGAAAAATAAACCCATGATAGATAAACAACCTCGAATTCATTTACATTCCATATAACCACCACTAAAAAACACATAACACATTAATTTTTAATTAAAAGATATATTTATTACAACCTATCATGATAACTAATAACGCCATCTATTTAGTCGTTTCATTAATAACTCATCCTTCATTAAATATCGGGAATAATGATATTACTATTTTGCCCAATCGATTATACTCCGCTATTGACGGGTTTCCCGTTGGAATAAAAATGTCTTTTGGATTCAATTAAGCCTGCTTATATTGTAAAAACAATGCCAACTTTCAAGAATTCGCCAATTATTTACTTATGTTTCTGGTAGGAATATGGCAAACATTGATGATCGTGAACTGGCTGGATTCAGGGAGCTGGCGAAACATTACGCTGGCCTTTCAGATGAAAAGATTACAGCTATGATTAAGAACAAAGAATTGGTGGAGATTTGTCATGACCGCAAAAAGTAAATTTAAAAGTCCTGCGTTTGAAGCTATCCATAGCGCTGCTTCTGGATTATTTAGCGTTGGTGCAATTCCACAAGAAACTATGCGTAGCTTTGATAAAGCTTGTATCGATAGTGTTAATGATCTTAAACCTCTTGAGACCAAAGAATTACGCGAGAAACTGAATGTAAGCCAGCCAGTTTTCGCTCGTTATCTCAATACCAGTGTTTCAACGGTTCAGAAATGGGAGACCGGGGTAAAGCGTCCTAGTGGGTTGTCGCTGAAATTATTATCTGTGGTTCAGAAGCATGGGTTGAAAGTGTTGATGTGATATAAAAAATGGCCCGCTATTCTGTGGGCCATTTTGACTTTTATTACTGAGAGTTAATTAGCTTATGAAGAATTAATCAGGCAAATCTCTTCCTGCCAATCATGGTATCTGCCCACGCCGTCGTAATAGCCGCTTTCGCCTTACTATCCAGATTCTCAATAAAACCATTATCCCCCGCTGTATTGAACCACAAGTAATGAGAAACAAAAAGAAATAGAGAGAAAACATCTTGGTTGTCATTGATATCTAAGATAATTTATATAAATCTTTCGGGCATGTTCTTACCTAATAGGAGTTTATTAATGAAAACAAAACGCAATAAACAAAAAATTAAATTCAGAGGAATTCTGAGTTTATGTGTCTATAAGTTTTTTTAAGTAATTCTTTGATTAATTAGGTGAATGAATTGAACGAAATAATATAGAGCATAAATTTAAAAGCAACATTCATAAATAAAAAGTCATTTTACTCCCCTGCATATTGCCTAATAACCAATATTATCGCTATTAATATGAATAAGTTAATAAAATCAACTATGACTTTTTTTTATTCTAATTGCTCCAGTTTCTGCGCTATTGTCATCAGTACCTCCTCATACCTCGGGGACTGTTCTACCAGTCGCCGGATAAAACCCTCTGGATCGGTAGTATCTCCCGCTTGTAATAAGTAGAGTAGCGCGGGATTTCATCATCCGGGTGCGACGTGAAGTCGCTTAAGTAATTGTTCCAATAGCAATTTATGGGGAACCTGATGTTCCGTCATCAGTAGCCTGACGGGTAACGGTTTTGTGTGAAGCTGCCGGGACAACGTAGCCGGGTCGCAAGACCATACTGAAACCGCGAGGTTAAACATTGGCTATCTATCAAGATCCCAATGTTTATTAGAGGGTGGCCTTTGATCTACCTGTTACCACCCCCAAAGTTAAATTATCTAAATCGCCTCTTCGTCCTGTTCACCGGTACGAATACGCACAACACGGGCAACATCAAATACAAAGATTTTACCATCACCGATTTTTCCGGTTTGCGCGGTCTGCATAATGGTTTCAACACAGGTATCGACAATATCATCTGCCACAACAATTTCGATTTTTACTTTTGGCAGAAAATCCACCATATACTCTGCACCGCGATACAGTTCTGTATGCCCTTTCTGACGTCCAAAACCTTTCACTTCTGTCACAGTCATACCGGTGATACCCACTTCTGCCAGAGCTTCACGTACATCATCCAGCTTGAAGGGTTTGATAATCGCATCAATCTTTTTCATGAAGTTTTCCTGTTGTTACCAATTCTTATGACCGAAACCAGAGGTAATCGGGTAGCGTCTGCCTTTACCAAAATTGCGTAGGGTAATACGCGGGCCAACCGGCGCCTGACGACGTTTATATTCGTTGATATCAACCAGACGAATCACTTTGCGTACAACCTGTTCATCAAAACCCGCTGCCACCAGCTCCTCAACTGATTGATCCTGTTCCACATAACCCTCCAGAATATCATCCAGAATGTCATATGGCGGTAAACTGTCCTGATCAAGCTGTCCCGGCGCCAATTCTGCCGATGGCGGACGATCAATCACTCTTTGAGGTATCGCCGGAGAAACGGTATTACGGTATTTTGCCAATTCAAATACCAATGTTTTCGGTACATCTTTCAACGCATTAAAACCACCCGCCATATCACCGTATAATGTGGAATATCCTACAGCCGATTCACTCTTATTGCTGGTCGTCAGCACCAGACGATGGCGTTTATTGGACATCGCCATCAAAATAACGGCACGGCAACGCGCCTGTAAGTTCTCTTCGGTGGTATCTTTGGCAGTACCGGCAAACAGAGGTTCAAATTGCGTCATAAACGCATCAAATACCGGTTCGATCGATACCACATTAAACTCAACACCCAACATATCGGCCTGTTCTTTGGCATCTTCTATACTCATTTCAGAGGTATAGAGGAACGGCATCATCACCGCCTGAACATGATCTTTACCCAATGCATCAACTGCAATTGCCAACGTCAGGCCAGAATCAATACCACCAGATAAGCCTAACAGAACACCTTTGAAGCCGTTCTTACGGACATAATCATGTACTGAAAGCACTAATGCTTGATATATCTGCTGCAATGGCGGTAATTGAGGTGCTGGATTAACCATAGGTTCGATATTTAATTCATTAAAACGGCACTGCTGGATTTGTTCATTAAATGCGGCCAACCGGTGAGTTATTTCACCACTGGCATTAAAGACTTTGGAACAACCGTCGAAAATCAATTCGTCCTGACCACCAATCTGATTAAGGTAAATCATTGGTAAATCTGTACGCTGGCAATGTTCTTTAATTAATTCATAACGGATATAAGGCTTTTCACGGTTATATGGAGAAGCATTGATAGAAAGAATTAAATCCGCATCGGCCTGTTTCAAGGCGTCAACTGGTTCGTTAAACCATAAATCTTCGCAAATCAGCAAACCAAGGTTATATCCCTTGAATGGCACCACACAACTTTGATCACCCGCTTTGAAATAGCGTTTTTCATCAAAAACACCATAATTCGGTAACCGTTGTTTAAAATAACGGGCCAAGATTTCCCCTTGCCAGAATAAGGAAAGCGCGTTGTAAATTTCCCCATCCTGTTCCCAAGGATGACCAACCAAAATAGCGGTTTGGCAACTGGCAACCTGTAAACGTGTAAGCTGCTCGCGACAACGCTGATGAAAATCAGCACGGAATAATAGATCTTCTGGAGAATAACCGGATAGCGCCAGTTCAGAAAACATCACCAAATCAGCGTCTTGTTGCTGTTGTTCCTGCACTGTTTGCAACATACGTTCGCAGTTGCCTTCAATGTCGCCAACCACCCAATTAAGCTGTGCGAGGGTAATATTAAGAGTACGGCTCATACAATTTGGCTCTCCCGGGCCATTAATCTATCTATATCAGTTTTCAGTGTAAAAACTTCCTGAGCAGCAGAAAAGTTATTCTTTAAAATCATTCGCATCTAATTCATGACGCGCCAGTAATTTGTAGAATTCAGTCCGGTTACGCCCCGCCATACGCGCGGCATGAGTCACATTACCTTTGGTCATTTGCAGCAACTTACGCAGGTAATTCAGCTCAAACTGATTTCTGGCTTCGGCAAAAGTAGGTAATGCCGTGTTTTCCCCTTCCAGCGCCTGTGTAACCAGCGCTTCACTAATAACCGGTGCGGTAGTCAACGCGACGCATTGTTCGATGACATTCACAAGCTGGCGCACATTTCCCGGCCAACTTGCCGCCATCAAACATTTCATCGCATCGGCAGAGAAACTACGGACAAAAGGTTTATGGCGCTTCGCTGATTCACGCAACAGATGATTCGCCAGTAAAGGAATATCTTCAACCCTGCCATTCAAAGCAGGAATTTTCAAGTTAACGACATTCAGGCGGTAATAAAGATCTTCACGGAATTCATTTTTTGCCATTGCTTTCGGCAAATCACGGTGAGTCGCTGAGATAATCCGCACATCAATATCCAGATCACGGTTACTTCCTAACGGGCGTATTTTACGCTCCTGCAATACCCGCAATAATTTAACCTGCAAAGCCAGCGGCATATCACCAATTTCATCAAGAAACAGCGTTCCCCCCTGTGCAGCAAGGAACAACCCTTCACGACTGCTGACCGCACCGGTAAACGCCCCTTTGGCATGACCAAACAGTTCTGACTCAAGCAATTGTTCCGGCAACGCGCCACAGTTAATCGCAATAAATGGCTTTTTCGCCCGTGGACTGGCGCGGTGAATGGCCTGGGCTAACACTTCCTTCCCCGTACCACTCTGGCCGTTTATCAGCACGCTCACATTGGATTGCGCGATCATTCGTGCTTGTTCCAACAAGCGCAGCATAACGGGACTGCGGGTAACTATCTGCTCTCGCCATTGTTCATCACCAGCGGGGGTGGATAACGCCAATGCGCCATCAATTGCTTTATACAACGCATCCCGATCAACAGGTTTGGTCAGAAAACTAAAGACGCCTTGCTGAGTTGCCGCTACTGCATCTGGAATGGAGCCATGAGCCGTCAGAATAATGACCGGCATACCGGGTTGCTGCTTCTGGATTTCAGCAAACAACGCCATACCATCCATTTCATCCATACGCAAATCGCTGATCACCAAATCGATCTTTTCTTTCGCTAACAGTTTCAGCGCTTCACAGCCACTTTCTGCGGTTGTGACACGAAAACCTTCACTGGTAAGACGCATTCCCAGTAATTTCAACAAACCCGGATCGTCATCAACCAGAAGAAGATGGGCTGGCTTACGCGCTGTCATTGTGCTGCTCCTTTATCTGATTCAGAGGTATTACCTGGCTCGCTGTTTTCGCTGGGTGATGCTGCTGCCGGCGTCTCAGTATGTTCATTTGAGCTGCCTGAGCCAGTACTACCCTGATTTTGCTTACGGGAAGAGAGCTGACGCTCAATATCCGTCAGGTTTTCCAATTTACGGGACGTTTCCTGTAGTTCAAATTCCAGCTGTGCACGGCTTTCGCGCAGGCTATCAATTTTATTATCCGTATCCGCCTGTAATTTTTGGAATTTTGCCCGCTCTTCCGCAACTGCAATTTGCTGAATCTGCTGTTCGCGCCACAATTTTAATAATGGTCGCAATGGTTCTGGGAATCTCAGCCGGTATTTATTAAGATTTTCAACCATTTTCCGGCGTTCAGCCAACGTTGGCCCAGCACTGTTAAGTAAAATACTTTGCCTGAAAGCCAGATCCCAAGTAGCCGGAACGATGTATTTCGCTATATTACGGGCTCTGGCTGACGTCAGGAGATCTGAACAGTCTATCAGTCGCAGCCAGTAAAGCGCGTTCTCAACCGACTGCGGCGTCTCTATATCCCATATCACATCGCAATCTGCGACACGATAATCTGTCACCCGCTGTTCTGGGATTACCATCTGGGCAACTGTAGTTAAATCGTGATTAACCGGAGCCTTGACACAACCCGTCAATAAAAAGGGGGCAAAGATCAGCGGAATTATTCTGAAACCCCAAACTGAAACTCGCGGTAACAAGAGTCTGGCGACAAAAGCGTTTTTCCCAGGCTGCACTGCAATATTCTGCCGATCCGTCTTTTGTACAAAACGGTAAGTAGACCTGTTATGCATTATTTATTCATTCTCAGCAGTTAATGGCAATTCAATACGAAAACAGACGTCAGCAAATTCGCTCTGAATTAATAACAGTTCCCCCCCCATACGCTTAATACAATCCTGCGCAATACTGAGCCCAAGACCGCTGCCTTTCACTGCGCCTTTACGCTGGAGCGTTCCCTGGTAGAACGGTTCAAAAATCATGCTACGTTCTGATTCAGGAATTGGTGTACCTGTATTGGCAACATCAATTTGAACACATTTGCCGATCTGACGACTTGAAACCCAGATGTTACCGGATTCAGCGCCATAGTGCACCGCATTGGAGTAGAGATTATCAATAACCCGCATTAATAGTGTCGGTTCTGCCCAACAAATATCAGTATTAAGCTGAATTTCTGTCTGAATATTCTTTGATCTTGCCGGTAAACTGTGTGATAAAACCACTTCATTAACAATTTCCCGTAAAGAAACCTGCTGTTGTTCCGCCGGGCTATCTGCCAGTTTACGGTTATAATCCAGTAATTGCTCGATCAATTGCTGTAAATGTTTACTACTATTATCAAGAATCGCAACCACTTCTTGCTGATCAGCCGTTAATGGGCCTGCAACTTCATCAGCCAATAATTCTGTTCCTTCCCGCATACTTGCCAGCGGTGTTTTCAATTCATGAGAGATATGACGCAAAAACTCATGGCGTTGTGATTCCAGCCAGGCCAATCGTTCACTGAGCCAAACAATCCGTTGCGCCAGGGAACGAAGTTCTCTTGGTCCCGGAAAAGAATCTATACGAACCCCCAATGATCGCCCTTCACCCAGTCGGTTAATCATTCGTTCAATACCTTTAACCGGCCCGATAATCATACGGGTAAATAACGCGACCAGTAATGCACTAAGCAGAAACAAAATGAGGCTCTGCCAGCCAAAAAATTGGCCTTTATCAGCAATATCTCTCTGTAGCTGTTCTCCTCGGCTGAAAATAACATCACGGGTAGCCTGTACCATCTGACTATTGGCATTAGAGAACTGTTCAAGCAACTGAGCGGCGGGTTCGGTGGGTTCACTATTGAGACAAGTGATTTTTGTTAATTGCAACAGTAAGTTGTCAAGCGTCTTAATATGCTGCTGATCATCAAGTATCGCCATCTGATCTTTCAGCATCTTAGAATATTGTCGATATTGCCTTTGGTAGAGGTTTTCCAGCGTTTTATCCCCCAACACACAATATTGGCGGTAACTGCGTTCCATCTCCAACGCAATACCCGTCATCGCCTCACTGCGGCGGGCATCAGCCAACGTGGTACGGTTTATATCAGCCGCTTTCTCACTGAGCTGATCAAGACTTTGATAAGCCTGATAAGCCAAAACCAATAGCGGCAATAACACCAGCCAGAAGGCCATGACAACTAATTGGCGCAATGAGCGCGGAAACAAACGCCATTTTTTCAAGGAAATCATCTCACAACCTGCCAGTACACTTATGCTAACCGACAAAGGGCAGATAGAAAAACCCATCGGCGGGTAAATTTTGCTGCTACTGATAAATAGTTAAGATGCGAACAATCAACAATGTCGCAGGCAGAAACCTGGAATTATGATGGCGGGATAGTAGTTTTTGCTACTACCCCGCCAGTGAGGATAACGTATATCTGCTGTTTATCTACAATCAAACATAGGTTGGTGCCTCACTCCACGTGTCGCCCGATGTTTGATAAGGCTCGAAAGCGATATCACTGAGTTGGACGGTAGGCACCTTAATCTGGCATCATTCGATAGTTTATGTGGTATATCTCCACCTTGTTGTGGACCGACATAAGAAGTTGAATGAGCTACTGGGCTAACTTAATGCAGGTTCCGTGCCAACGTTAAAATTAAAATCATAATAAATTGATTTTATTATTAAAAATAAAAAACTTAACGTTTCAGCTACAAAATATCTTGTTTCTGGCATAAATAAAATTTGTCTTCTGTCGCCAATTACAGACACCTGAAATCATGAAAATAAAAATATATATAAATCAAATAATTAAATGTCTCCTTTTTGAGACATTCATAATGGCGTTTGTCGGGTAATTGAGACAATGAAGAAATAGGGCCTGAATTCCTAAGAATTTCCGGTACAAGACTTCTACATTTGAATCATTAGCACTAGTATCATACTAGTGGTCTATATTTGCCCCAGATATGGCCTTTATCAGCAAATGATGTATTATTAAAGATAGAAGCAATAAGGTTTCTACTCGGAGGACAATATGTATCAAACCCAAAATTCGCGGATTACGACAGTTTCTGCGTTTAAAAAAGAATTGGCTTCTATGGATGTATCTCAGCCAGTCATAGTAACCCAAAACGGGGAGCCGCTATATGTGGTTCAAGATCCTACTCAATTTGAGATGCAGCAAGAACAAATGGCATTGCTGCGCTTGCTATCTTTTGCTGAAAAAGACGTAAAATCTGGACGAATCGTGTCATCCAATGAACTGCGAAATAACCTACGGAACTTAGCAAGCAGTGATCGTAAATAAAATTGAATATACTCAGACGTTTGAGAACCAGCTTCATGAACGCTTTGACTATTTAACCAGACATATAGGCACAGAAGCATCTTGGGAAATGCTAGAAACATTTTTAAACAGCTTTGAAGTCCGTATTCTTAAGCATCCCAAAAGTACTCCATTGTGTGAAGGAACAGCTGATATTGGGTTAACCAGCTACCATGACTATATAGACCCTAAATTGCAACTACGAGCAATCTACAAGATAGATGAAACAAACCATACCGTAATTGCTATGCTGCTCCTAAGTACACGGCAGAGCTTACCCCAAGCACTGATCCAATATTGCCTACGTAGGGACTGAACTTCTGAAATTTCATTAACAAAAAGGGCGAACAATTTCTGTTCACCCTTTTCATATCAGTTGAGAATATCCTTCAACTGCTGTGGCTTCATAAGCCTATTTATCCGGTGCGCCGTAAAACCCTGTCCTTCAGCTGTCTTTCATACACAAATCCCCTGATAAAAAATCGGGGGATTTTTTTGAATCTTTTTCTATTTTGCTGATCTTAGTAATAACTATTTCATTGAGGTACGGTAAAATGTTCCAAACTCACGCAGAACAATGGGCTTATGAGACTTTTTCTCGCGCAAATTTGGGCGATAGCCGACGAACCCAGCGTCTTATCAAATTCACCGCCTCTTTAGCCAACCATATCGGGCAATCTATTGTGCAATCACTCAAAACACCTGCGGATATTGAAGCCGCTTATCGATTTACGCGTAACCGGGCCATTGACGCAACGGCCATTGCAGAGGCCGGATTTGCAGCAACGGCTGAACAAGCTAAGTCCTATGACTGTTTGCTGGCATTGGAAGATACAACCTCACTGGAGTTCACTCATCAGACGGTTCGGGATGAAATGGGCTATACCTCATCACGAAAAAGTGCCACCGGCCTGCATGCCCATTCCGTTTTGCTTTTTGCCCCCAGAGAAGAACAGGTCATTGGCCTGATTGAACAAACGCGCTGGACGAGAGAGCTGAGTCATTATGGCAAGAAAGCGCAACGGGCTTCCCGGCCGTATAAAGACAAGGAAAGTTATAAGTGGGAACGCGCCTCTCAGGCAACAGAAACTCGTCTTGGCAGTGATATGAATAAGGTCATTTCAGTTTGTGATCGCGAGGCAGACATTATTGACTATCGGACCTATAAAATCACGCATCAGCAGCGTTTTATTGTGCGTTCAATGCAAAGCCGTTGCATTGAACAAAGCTCAGATAAACTTTATCTGTTCAGTGAATCTTTGCAGCCCGCAGATAAAAGAACCGTTCAGGTTAAACAACGAGGTGGGCGTAAGGCGCGTGAAGCTCTCTGCGACGTCCGTTACGCCCCTGTCACGCTCAAAATGCCGGCCAATAAACGAGGGGAGCCGATACCGCTGTATTATGTGAGTTGTCAGGAAACGAATAACGACAAGGAGCTGAGCTGGCACATTCTGACATCGGAGCCGGTAAAAGGTAAAGAAGATGCCCACCGTATTCTGGACTACTATGAAAAACGCTGGCTCATTGAAGAGTTTCACAAAGCGTGGAAAAGTGGCGGGACACAGGTAGAAGCGCTACGGATGCAACGTAAAGAAAATCTGGAAAAAATGGTGGTGATCCTGGCGTTTATCGCCGTGCGTGTTCATCAGTTGCGCTATGTGGGTCTCAATAGATCAGAGGCGGAAAAACAGAGTTGTGAAACGCTATTAAGCCCGCTAGCGTGGAAGTTATTGTGGGTAAAGCAAGAAAAGAAAAAGGTCCCTAAGACAGCGCCAAGTGTTTACTGGGCCTATATTAATTTGGGAAAACTAGCGGGTTGGTATGACTCAAAACGAAATGGCCGAGTGGGATGGGAAAGGCTGTGGCAAGGATGGTTCATGTTACAAACCATCCTTGAAGGTTATTTACTGTCCAAGTCTCTTGATCTATGAAATATGATCAAGAGACAGGGTAAGCCAGGGAACTATTTTTGGCTTTATTATGCAGCTACTGCCAAGTCTATGTGCAATCGTTATCTCGATAATAAATGCTTTTTCAATAAAAGTGGGAAAGCGGTTCAGGTTATGAGCCAGCTTCCAATGCGTAGCTAGTTGGCGGTTCTTCTCCTATCTTGCCATGGTGCTCAGTTCTCCGACATAAAGTGAAAGACACCAGGCCCCAGTTTTGTGAATGCAAGATTAGGGTTAATGAGATGGTCACCCCCACCCTGTGAGAGGTACGCTAGCAGGGTATTTTATTTTAGAGGGAACCATCATGCAAAACGTTACGCTTATTGGTATCGATCTCGGTAAACATTCCTTCCATGTCCACTGTCAGGACAGGCAGGGTAACGCCCTGCTGCGTAAGAAGTTTTCCCGCACTCAGCTTATTAATTTTCTCGGTTCCTGCAAGGCTGCAACCGTAGTGATGGAGTCCTGCGGTGGGGCGCACTTTATGGCTCGCCGGATCGCTGATTTAGGCCATGAGGCAAAGCTGATTTCTCCGCAGTTCGTCCGTCCTTTTGTTAAGAGTAACAAGAACGATTTTGTCGATGCTGAAGCTATCTGCGAGGCAGCTTCCCGGCCCTCCATGCGCTTTGTGCCCCCCCGCACAGAAGACCAACAGGCGATGGCCGCCCTCCATCGCGTCAGAGACTCACTGATACGGCAACGCGTTAAAACCCCCAATCAGATGCACGCTTTTTTGCTGGAGTTCGGCGTCAGTCTGCCGCGCGGTATTGCCGTGATACGACGTCTGGCCGCTGTGCTGGAAGAAAATGACTTTCCGCCTTATCTGGCAAGGGTTCTGAGCAGACTCCACAGTCATTATGTTTACCTCAGCGGAGAAATTGAGGAAGTCGATAAGGAACTGAAAACGCATCTGGCGGAAGATGAAACCGCGCAACGCCTGCTGACCATTCCTGGCGTTGGGCCGGTAACGGCGAGTCTGTTAGCCATGCGGCTGGGGGACGGTAAAAACTATGCCAGCAGCCGTGACTTTGCGGCTTCAACAGGGCTGGTTCCCCGCCAGTACAGCACGGGTGGAAAAACGACACTGATGGGCATCAGCAAGCGGGGTGATAAAAATCTGAGGCGGCTGCTGGTACAGTGTGCCAGGGTCTTTATGCAGCGGCTGGAGCATAATCCAGGGCGTCTGGCAGAGTGGGTGAACAGGCAGCTTGCCCGCCATCACTCGAACGTTGTGGCGTGCGCGCTGGCGAATAAACTGGCACGAATAGCCTGGGCCGTTACGGCACATCAGACGGTGTTCATTAAATAAAAGAGCCAACGAAAAACGGCGTTAGCTCAGAAAGTTAAGCAGTTACCATCTGGTTTTGCGACGACAGATAATTGATGACATGAACGGCATATCGGCCTGCTGATGAACCTGATATAAAAAATGGCTCTCTGAAGCCGACCGGTTTTTAAGGTTCGGCAGGCACGGAACTCATCGTGGCGCGGGCATGACTGCTCACCAGACGCCGAATAGATTTACGCAAGCCCACCATACATCAAAATTTGTGTTGCAAAAACGGGGGTGACCATAGATTTTTATATGTGTTGATAGATAACGTATTTCATCCTTCATCTGTTAACATAGTTCTTGGCATGATGGTAAGGTAGAGTCGTTTTTTTATTTCTACGGCTGTAGTACGGCATCTAATTCATACTGTTTCTTGAATGTTTGTTGAAAATCTTTCAGCGTCTCCAGTTTTCTTTTCCTGATGAAGATAAGTCATTCCACCATTTGTCACAGAGTGAATTATAGAATAGTGAGCAATTAGTCGAAGTTTTATTGTTAGTGTGTCGCTTATATTCTGTCGCTATATCTATGCATGTTAAATAAAATCTGCCCAGCTTTGAAGTATGCATATCCTAAGTTATATAACTGCTTTTCAATACACTTTTGGCAATAGCGAATTTGGACATGCTGCCCTGAGTAGCTTTTCTGTTTCTCCGGGTAAAAAACATCAATAAAAAGGGACCTTAGTGAAAAAGGGGAGGAAAAGTAAGTGCGATTAACATATTTGTTTTTTTCATATAGGACGAATAAATCATTAGGGTTAAAAGTCTCAAATTCACTTCTTGCTTGATAGGGAACACCGGGCTTATCCTCCCAAACTCCATTAGTTATATCCAGTCCGTTTTAAAACTCGAAAAATAAAGCTCTGCAATGATTCACCCAACGCCGGGCTAAAACCGTTTTTCCTTTTACTCATACCAACCTTCCCCCTGATTTTAGCTCGTTCAGAAAAACCAGATTAAGTAGCCGTCTTTGCAAAGGCCGGCGCACAACGCAGCGGCCAATATTAGTTGAACACTACATACCAGAAATGAGCATAACTTGTAAGAATTAAGTGAACACAACCAAGACTATTGGAGCATATTGTTGGAAAACGTTACACACATGAGGATAGAGCGAACCAATCTCACCCTACGGACACGGTTAAAGAGGTTAGCGAGAAGAGCGATTGGCTTTTCCAAATCAGAATCTATGCACGACACATATACAGGATCTTAAGCAGTAACCGTATATTTTAGATAGCAAAAAGGCTTCATTTATGATCTGATAATCGTCGCCAAACTCATATCAAAATCAAGGATGAAGCCTGTGACAATTATCGCTATAAAACATCAGTTAATGCAATTCTTCAGTGACGTTTCTTTGCAAAAAATTGCCTTCCAGTGTGGGTTTATTCAGCGCGTGAGAAATATTGAGCCTCGCGTGTTGAGCCTCAGCCTTATTGCCGCGCTTAGTACGGGTAACGTGACGTCGATTGCCCAATTACATCAAAAATTTAATGGCCTGTGCCCCGATAAAAAACAACAGGTCAGTTATCGCCCTTTTTATAATCAACTCTGCAAAGCCGCCTTCATCGAATTTGTTAAAATATTAGTGAGATTTGCCATGGCACAATGGGTAGAAAAGCAGGTCGCTGTGCCCAAAAAACTGACAAAATTTCAAAATGTTATTTTACAGGATGGCAGTTCATTCAAAGTTCATCCGGCACTGGCTGACGTTTTCCCTTGTCGGTTCAAGACCACTGCCGCTGCCGTGGAATGTCATCTGACGCTGTCCCTGTTCACCCAGTCTCCGGTCAAGATGACCGTGACCGCCGATACAGCGTCAGAGCGGGCTTACCTGCCTGCACCGGCGACGCTGCGCGACCAATTATTACTGGCAGATGCGGGTTATCTCGATTTTGATTATTTTGAGCGCGTATCACATTCAGGCGGTTCATTTGTTGTCAGGGGAAGTAAATCACTCAATTCTCAGGTCATGACAGCACGCAACGGTCAGGGAAAATTATTACCCAAATTGTCTGATAAACCCTTGAAATCTATCACCCGCAGAACTAACCGTTCAGAGGTACTGGATCTGATTTGTCGGCGTAATGGCTATGAGTTTCGCCTTATTCGTCGCTGGTTTGCCGAAGAAAAACGCTTCTGCGTGTGGCTAACTAATTTGCCCGTGGAAGAGTTTACAGCCAGTGACATCATGGATATTTATCGTTGCCGCTGGCAAATAGAACTGTTGTTCAAAGAACTCAAATCGCATACCAATTGGCGCGGGTTTACCACACGGAAAGAAACGTTAGCCACGGGGCTTATCTGGCTCAGCTTACTGGCTTTGTTGCTCAGGCGCTTGCTGGCAAGACAATTATTCCCTGCGGTCTCATTGCTTAAAGCAGCCCAAAATACAGAGAGCTGGCTTAGGCCAATAATAGAAAACCTGCTCCAAAAGGCATGGTCGGAAACATGTTTTTGGCTGGAAAAAGCGCAAATATATTTATGCCAAAACGCGTTCAAAACACCACAGAGAAAATCGTGTAAAAACAAGACATTAGATGCATGCTTTGAAAGGCTTAATTCTTAAGATCCTGTATATGATGCACGACAAAGTGATTGGTATGTTTATCGAAAGAGAGTATTGCTATTGAATTAACTAGTTGGAGAAATAATTCATTTGCATAGCAATATAACGCATTGCATTCAGTTTGACTAATTAAGGATACACTGCTTTACTTAATTACATTCGGCATACAAGTTGATTGCATCCGAGTAACAACACACTCATGGCAAGACATTCATTCATAATTTATAAAAATAAGGTTGTGATATGTCTCTGAATAAAATCGTCTATCAAGACAATGTCGGCGGTATTGTTGCTCTTCTTCCCACGGGGAAAGTGGCTTATTTTCATCCCTCGGTGAAGCCTTATATCGAACAATTTAACCGGGGCGACATGCCGAAAGATATGGCTTTTTTTGAAGATTTTATTCTCGAATCTCCTTTTGTCGCGCTGGATAATTTTCACCTTTCCGCACCTGCGTTGCCAGCATTGTTATGCCTGGTCGGGGAAAAAGCGGGACAACGAACTTTCCACCGAAAGAATTAAGGCGCTCATTGATGAGTTCGAGGCCTTGGGGGTCTTGCAAGTCTTTCTGACTGGGGGCGAATTGTTTGCCCATAAAGATGCTATCGAGATCATTCAGCACGCCCGGCAAAAGCCATTTAGTACCCAAATTTTTAGTAATGGCCTGCTCATTACGGAAGAAAAACTCAAGCGCATCCCCAAAGGTCAGTCGTTTTTTGTCAGCTTTGATACCGCCGTACCGGAACGAACCGTGCGAGGAAAAATGAACTTCCCGAAATTAAGAGAATGCTTCGAGCTCATGAGTCAGTATGGCCATGTCGTCCGCACCGCCGTGTCTGTCCATAACCAGAATATCAATGATGTTGAAGAAATCTTCCAGTGGTGTGTGGACAACGGCTTTCCCCGCCCGCAATGGCTGGAAACACATCCCATCGGCAGGGCATTGCTCAATCCACATATCATTTTACAACCTGAACGGCTTGATGAAGTCTTTGCGATTTACGAACGTTGTATGGATCGCTTTCAGGGAGATGATGCCGATTCCCCGCATGAGTCCCTGATGGGGAAAAAGACAGGCGCGTTCACCTCCGATGACATTCACGGCGTTGAGACCATTAAGTTTTGTCAGACCTTGGAGTGGGCGACCCAACAAGAAAAATGTGGCCGTTCAACGGCTTATGTGAATAGCTCTGGGGAAGTGTTTCCTTGCAGTAACTGTATGAGTAACAAGATGTATGGTGCCGGAAATATTAAAGATCGGTCCTTTCAGGAGATATGGGAGACAGGCTTCTCAGATTTCAGGGGCAAGACCTTTGCCAGACATACCGTCTGTCAGTCCTGCGATGTTCAGCAAAGTGGCGTCTGGTGTCAGTTTCGCTGTCCTCCGCTTGCGAAAAATGTGTCCGGGGATGAAGCGGGCTGTGGCGCAACCGAGTATCTGCGGCTGTTTATGATTAAATCGCATCAGTATTGGACGTTAAGAAGACGCCAGGGTTTGAAGCTCAAATTGATCGCACCGGACAATTAAGTCGCGGCTCATTCTGGCAGTGGCTTTTTTGTTGTTTCACTCACAGCAATAGGAGCAAAAGCAATGAGTAAAAAAAGAGTTCTCGATATGATCCCGGATGAAGGGGCATCGATTGTCGCCTCTCCCGGAAAGAAATTTACCCGGATCCATATGGATCTATCCGCAGATGATGGCATTACTCTAGCGATGGTCGGCGCTGCAACGTCTTTAGCCAATAAAGAGAATCGCCATTCCATTACGCTCAAACCGACGAAAGAAGGGATTACCTTAGCCATGGTAGGGGCAGCCTCTGCGGCCTTGAAAAAGTAATCACAGGTGTTGCGTATGTGCATTCTCAATTCTGTACATACGCACACTTTTTGCGAAGACGCGTTTTGCAGACAGGTCCGGGACGATGAACCCTACTTCTCAGCACTATCATTTAAAAGATGCGGATCACCAGCCTTTTCGAGTGCATATGACGGTGCCCGATACCCCATCATCTCCGCTTTGCTGTGTGTTCTTGCATTCCGGTCACATGACGGCATTTGATGCCCCCGCCCGGGAAAATGAATTCTTCTCCGCACTGCAACGGAATTTAGCAGCGCTTGGTATCGCGACCCTTGATTTTGATTTGCCTGATAAAATGCAAGCGGACGAAATCGCCTGCGCGACGGATATCCAAAAACGATATGAACGCTTCAATCAGGTGATTCAGGCCCCACTTTTTGAACCATTCAAGCGCAACTACTGTGTGATCGGGCTGTCCTTAGGCGGACAAATCCTATTAAAGCTGCTTGAAGATTCAAATCATGCCCATGCTCACTGCCGACAAGTTTTTTTACTCAGTACCGTGGTTGAACAACCTGTGTATGTCTATGCAAACCCCGATGCCATTCATCTAATTTATGGCAGCCGGGACTGCATTGCCTATTGTGATGAGACAACCGAGACCGTCGAACAAGTCTGCTCCCCGGACACTTATTCAAAAGACAGCGCTGACTATGTGGTGACACGCAAATCACAAGAGAAACACATTCATATTCTTCAAGGTGTTGGACACTTGATGGATATGCAGACGACAGACAACCCGCCCTGCGATCCGGCCGATTATCTTGCGGCTCTGATCGCCGGCGAATCCAAATCTCCATGTACCGCATCTGTTGAGGCGAATCATGCCAATCATTGAATACCTCTCGCTGGAACCTGCACCGCCAGAAGCATTTTTGAAAACTATCTGTGACCGGATTCAGGTGATCTTGCAGCTCGCGCCCAATCATGTGTGGTCGTTCTGGCACCCGATCGATCCGGCTTGTTTCTTCAAACCGGACTGGGAAACCGCGAGCGCTTCGGCCCCGCTGGTCAAAATTCGCTGTAAATCCACGTACTCCAACCAAGCCGTGCAAGACATCATCACCTGTGTTGCCAATGGCATTGTTGAGGTATTTGGCGTCAACCGGGATGAGATCTATATCGTTGTCGATCGGGTACATCCTGACCATTTATTCGTAAGAGGGCAGCTATGGAGCCAGTAGATACCACTATATTTACCCTACACCCGATTGGCTGGGTGAGAAATGAGAGAACGACCACTCAAGACGATTTCTGGGGCAGCGTGATCTCAACCATCACGCTCGATAGCAACCAGTTCACCCCGGCAGCGACGCAAGGTTTGAGTGAGTTTTCTCACTTGGTAATTGTGTTTGCGATGCACAAAGTCCCTGCTGAAAAAATCGTCACCGGTGCAAGGCACCCGCGGGGTCAGACGGAGCTGCCGCTAGTCGGCATCTTCGGGCAACGGGCCAAAGCGCGCCCCAATCGGCTAGGGGTGTCTTGCTGTGAACTGCTGGCCTGTGATGGGCTGACCTTAACCGTCAAAGCCCTTGATGCCATTGATGGCACACCGGTGATCGACATCAAACCTTATATGCAAGCCTTTGAGCCACAAACAGAAATACGTGAGCCTGCATGGATCTCGGCCATTATGGCACAGTACTATGACTAACGAGTGATTCATGCCCTGAATCATTACTGACATTCGAGGAGCATCATCATGACGCGCATGGCCCATCCGACTGTTTTAGAAACATTGTTACATGACAATCCAGAACTCAATATTCCGGTTCACGAGTACAATATTAATGTGACCTCAAATCACGGGGATATTCTCAATGATGTAGACACCTTTCAGGCCTACAAAGACTTTGATGGTGCCGGCAAAGAGACCCATCTCTACCTGCACTTGCCTTTGTGTGATTACATCTGTCACTACTGTAATTACGTCAAACGACGGATCAAAGCCAATGACAAAATGCATGAGCTGGAGATTTGGGCAGATTTGCTGATTCAGGAATCCAATTTGTATCTGACGCAGGTGCCGTGGGTGCGTCAGGCGCAGATTAAGTCATTCTACATCGGCGGCGGCACTGGCGCATTATTACTCAATAATCCGGTGGCGATCACCAAACTGATGACCTATATTCGCGAGAATTATCAGTTGGCGGATGACTGTGAAATCAACATTGAAGGCAACCCGGAAAATTATCTCCCGCAGCATGTCGAACTCGCCCTGTCGCTAGGATTTAACCGCTTCAGCATCGGCATTCAAAGCCTGCAAAATGAGGTGAATGACTTCACCAATCGTCGTCATACAAAAGAAGACGCCCTGAATGCCATTCACGTTTTAAAACAAACGGGGAAACCCTTCAGTACCGATATGATGTTTGGCCTGCCGCACCAAACCATCGACACGGTCACGCAAGATATCCGCACGCTGGTCGAAATTTAGGTACCGGCGATTACCATCTATCGGCTGAGAAATTCTGATCGGGAAAGTATGGGCATTGGCAACGCGTCGGTATGGAATGCAGATCGGCAGAAAGAAAAGCTCGATGCACAACACTTGCTGCCGGGTGTGATTGACACCTACAAAATGCGGGATGCGATTACCAAGATCCTTTGGGCCAATGACTATCACCCCAGTCCATGTGGCTGGTGGAATAAAAAAGGCACCTACAAGGATAGCAATATTCCCCGTGTCTCTAAAGATAAGTGGGAAAAATACAACACCATGATTGCTTTAGGGCCGGGCGCGTATGGCTGGCTCTCCGGCGGCAATGACACCATCATCCAAACGCACAATCAGACCAACATCAACCTCTATATGACCTACATGCAAAGCAACCCGACTGCGCCCCCACTCGCATTTGGCCGTGTTCTTGAAGGCAATGTCGCCATCGGGACTAAGCTCGCCTTCGCTTATAAAGCCAATCAGCCGATTCGGGTGCAGGATTATCAGACTCAGTTTGGGGTTCACATTCTTAAAGAAGCGCCTTACAAGCAAGTCTTTGATACCTTGATTCAGAAGGATCTCATCACCCTATCCGAGGACCAGTCTTATCTTTTACCGACATGGAAAGGCGAAGAGCTCCACGAAGAAGTCATGTATGTCTATTTCCATCAGATGATTGGCGGTGCGGATCAGATTCTGTGTCGGCGGGTTTCCAGTGCATAAGGGCGAATGACCATGGTCAGCAAATCCGTGACTCAGGCGGCCCCGACATCGCCCAACGAGGCCGCGTTTAAGGATTTTTTCTCTGAGCAGGCCGCGGTGTATCAGCAGTTTCGCCCGCAGTATCCGGCTGCCCTATTCGAATATTTACGGTCATGGGTGACAGGCGATCCTCCTGTTTGGGATTGCGCGACAGGCAACGGACAGGCCGCTCAAGGCCTTGCCACCTGCTTTTCGACGGTTATCGCCACCGATGCCAGCGCGGCACAAATCAATCTTGCTAAAGCCTGCGCAGGGGTGATTTATCAGGTCTGCCCGGCTGAGCACCCGCCATTTCGTGATCAGTCCATCGGTTTAATCACGGTTGCAGAAGCCATGCACTGGTTTGACCTGCTCCGCTTCTATGCAGAAGTGGCTCGGGTACTCCAACCCGGTGGGGTGCTGGCCTGTTGGAGTTATGGTCACTGCCATGTGTCTGATACCATGGACGCTGTGATTCATACGTATCGACAGACCACGTTGCAAGACTATTGGCCCACCGAAGCCAAACAAGCGGACGTCACCCACTACCCACTGCCTTCAGGATTTGAAGCCATACCATCCCCCACCTTTTATATGCAGGCGGAATGGAGATTCGAGCAATTAATGGGCTACTTATACAGTTGGTCCGCCACCCGGCGGTATCAACTGGCTCGGCATCACAATCCGCTTGATGCTGTTGAACAAGCTTTGCTACCGCTGTGGGGAGATGCGCATCAATCCCGGATGATTCAATGGCCGATGCAGCTTCGCATCAGTAAAAAGCCTGTCCACTAATTTGCTTAATTTAGACGCTGGATCTGGTTTGGTGCGCGGTGACGTTTCTCGATCAATATCGAACGCGCCCCACATGCTTTTGGAAAGAGCCAAAAGCATGGAAAAAGTCTTCTTTCACACGCTCGCCAGAACCGGATTTTCAAGTACATCCCTGTACTCAAAATCCTCAATCCCGACTCCTGCGGGTTTTTTCTTCATTTGAATGGGTGCTCTTTTTTTGAAGAAATCAAAAGATGGACTGGTAGATGATTTGAACTCGGAGTGAGGGAAAAAATTCAAGGAAGAATTTTTAGATTTCTCAACTCAGGAGGAGCTTAGAAAACGCTCCCGTTTTGCTATGATGATGTTGAATAAAAAAGAGTTTTTCGCCTGTCTTTGAGCCCTCAAAAACAGGCTGGGATGCACACGATGCAGTTAAAGGGAGCGGTGAAGGTTGGCGCGTAACATACCTGACCCGATTCAAATGGATACATCCCAAAAGAGTCAATGTAGCGAGTTCAATGTAATCAAAAGAAGCGATAAAGGTGAGCACGCAACATACCGAAAGCAGACTCAAAAATAGACATAGAACGATTCATCCTCACATATTCTCATAAAAGGCTTGCGCTAAATCCGCCACAATATCCTGCACATCTTCCAGCCCCACAGACATTCTGACCAAAGATTGGTGAATCCCATACGCCTGTAAGGCCTCTTCCGGGTAAGCCGAATGCGTCATCGAGGCCGGATGCTGAATCAGCGTTTCAACATCCCCAAGGCTCACAGCCCGCTTCACCAACTGAAGTCGATCGAGAAACGCCTGCGTTGCAGCCTGATCTCCTCGGTATTCAAACGAGATCAACCCGCCATAGAGATCCAGCAACTGGGTTGCCAGCGCGTATTGGGGATGAGTGGCTAATCCGGGATAGTACACCTGTTTGACCATGGGATGATCCTCGAGAAAGTGGGCGACCGCCAGCGCATTGAGACTATGCCGTTGCATTCGAATGCCTAGTGTTTTCAACCCACGCAACACAAGAAAAGCCGACAAAGGCGACAGTGTGGCACCCGTCAAACATCGCAAGCCATGCATCCGAACCGTTTTCATCGTCTCTTCACGGCCCAGCACCACCCCGCCAAGGACATCCCCATGGCCGCCGATGTATTTGGTCAGGCTATGAATCACCATATCTGCGCCGTGCTCAATCGGCCTGAGCATCATGGGCGAGGCTAAGGTGCTATCGACTACCATTTGCGCATGGTAAGGTTGGAGAAGAGATGCCACCGCCTGAATGTCAATGAGTTCCAGTAAAGGATTGGAGGGACATTCAAAAAACACCAGTACTGTCTTGTCAGACAGCACCTCCCTGAGCTGTTGAAGATCAGTCATGTCAATCAAAATCACCTGCACACCAAATTTCGGTAATTCCTGAGTCAGCAAATTATAACTGTTGCCATACATCTTATTGTGCGCAATCACAACATCCCCGGACTGAAGTAAACTCCAGACAACGCTGCTGAGCGCCGCCATCCCAGATGCGAACGTCACTCCGGCTTCTGCGCCTTCCAGATCAGCCAGTCTGGATTCTAATAACGATTGGGTTGGATTATGGACCCGGCCATACACATAGCGCTGTTTTTCACCCGCAAACACCATGGCGGCCTCTTCACAGGTCTCAAAGGTATAAGAGGCGTTCACATACAGTGGCGGGGAAATCGCCTGATATGGGTCTTCAAATTGTTCTGAAGCACTATGAATGGCCCGCGTTTCCAGTTGCATCGTTCTGTTTGTATTCTTTTGAGAGATATCGCTTTGAGACATATTGCATCCGCCATTGAATTCATATTCTTTCAAAGTATAGCAGTGAACCCTTTTGCAGGTGCTGTAATACTCTGTAATAGTTTTTGTTCCGGCTGAAAAATAGACTCTCCCAATATTTCAATCAAACGCAAGAACTTAGGCCAGTTAGCCAGCATGCCAATCAGGGGCATCAATCAAGAGACTGGGTGACACAAACAGAATAAGGAACAGCAATGGAGATGGATTTATCAGGTGTGTGGTGTTGTGACGACGGGTTGACCTATCAGTTCAGACAACATCAGGATGGCAGTGTGTTTATTTGCGGGAGCGACACAACATGCACACATGTCGGCGTCGGAAAAGTCATCGATCAGTGCCTACCATCTGTAAACCTCTCATAAAATAGGGAGGATTACAATGTATAACAACTAATCACGTACAATTTCCTCTGTTTTGCAGAAAGACAGTTTGGGTTCAGATTTAAAAAGCACTATCAGACTATTTTCCGCAGTATTTTGTGATATTTAACGCACATTAAGGAGATGAAAAATGTCTAATCAAACTGTGAATGAACAACATCCGCAATATGCGGTGGTAGAAGGGGAAAAACGTGCTATACGCACGATTAAACTATTTATTTCTCTGGGTTTTATCGCAGAGGCTGGATTTCTTTTAATGAGTTTTATTTTATTTCCCGACAATGGCCTGCTGGTATGGCGTTTGGTATGGGCTCTTGGTTTATGCGGTATCGGCATGGGGGCCGCCGTTGGGGGATTGACCTATCTGCTTTCAGCCCGTTTTATGCCTGGAAGCGCTGGAGCTTATATCATGACCGCAGTGAGTAGCGCTCTGTTTTTCAGTGTTTGCCAGACACTTTGCTGGGGGCTGGATCACAACGTGGGGCTGAACTATTGGGGCTCAATAGAAATGCCGTTGTTGTTCCTTATTAAGGGATACACTGCTGCACTCATTGCTGGCATTTTAGGCAGTTTTCTTCTTAACTCGATAAAAGGTGCAAGATTCCTTGACTGTCTAAAGGTGTTTTAGTGAATAAAGAATCGAGTTTGCCCAACAGCTTCGCTATTTCCGTATCTCTGGCTGTGCTGGCTGCATGCCTGAATCTTATATTGTGGCGTGCCGATATTCTGGAAATGGCGCACAACACTGCGCTGAAAGGGTTAATGGCTGTCTGGTATATATTGGGCTGGGGTTTTGCTCCAGGTTGCCTGACCGCGCTCACCATCAATTCAATCAGAACAAGATTATCTCAGATGGTGGGGGCGGTGGTCGCCATGCTGATAAGTTTTCTGCTGGTTACGGGGATTTGCGGCCTGGTTTATGCTTACCTGACAAATTCCGCTTTCATGCAGATTGCTATGGGTGGCGAGGCTCATCATCATTCCCCGGTAAGCCCTGTCTCTTGATCATATTTCATAGATCAAGAGACTTGGACAGTAAATAACCTTCAAGGATGGTTTGTAACATGAACCATCCTTGCCACAGCCTTTCCCATCCCACTCGGCCATTTCGTTTTGAGTCATACCAACCCGCTAGTTTTCCCAAATTAATATAGGCCCAGTAAACACTTGGCGCTGTCTTAGGGACCTTTTTCTTTTCTTGCTTTACCCACAATAACTTCCACGCTAGCGGGCTTAATAGCGTTTCACAACTCTGTTTTTCCGCCTCTGATCTATTGAGACCCACATAGCGCAACTGATGAACACGCACGGCGATAAACGCCAGGATCACCACCATTTTTTCCAGATTTGCTTTACGTTGCATCCGCAGCGCTTCTACCTGTGTCCCGCCACTTTTCCACGCTTTGTGAAACTCTTCAATGAGCCAGCGTTTTTCATAGTAGTCCAGAATACGGTGGGCATCTTCTTTACCTTTTACCGGCTCCGATGTCAGAATGTGCCAGCTCAGCTCCTTGTCGTTATTCGTTTCCTGACAACTCACATAATACAGCGGTATCGGCTCCCCTCGTTTATTGGCCGGCATTTTGAGCGTGACAGGGGCGTAACGGACGTCGCAGAGAGCTTCACGCGCCTTACGCCCACCTCGTTGTTTAACCTGAACGGTTCTTTTATCTGCGGGCTGCAAAGATTCACTGAACAGATAAAGTTTATCTGAGCTTTGTTCAATGCAACGGCTTTGCATTGAACGCACAATAAAACGCTGCTGATGCGTGATTTTATAGGTCCGATAGTCAATAATGTCTGCCTCGCGATCACAAACTGAAATGACCTTATTCATATCACTGCCAAGACGAGTTTCTGTTGCCTGAGAGGCGCGTTCCCACTTATAACTTTCCTTGTCTTTATACGGCCGGGAAGCCCGTTGCGCTTTCTTGCCATAATGACTCAGCTCTCTCGTCCAGCGCGTTTGTTCAATCAGGCCAATGACCTGTTCTTCTCTGGGGGCAAAAAGCAAAACGGAATGGGCATGCAGGCCGGTGGCACTTTTTCGTGATGAGGTATAGCCCATTTCATCCCGAACCGTCTGATGAGTGAACTCCAGTGAGGTTGTATCTTCCAATGCCAGCAAACAGTCATAGGACTTAGCTTGTTCAGCCGTTGCTGCAAATCCGGCCTCTGCAATGGCCGTTGCGTCAATGGCCCGGTTACGCGTAAATCGATAAGCGGCTTCAATATCCGCAGGTGTTTTGAGTGATTGCACAATAGATTGCCCGATATGGTTGGCTAAAGAGGCGGTGAATTTGATAAGACGCTGGGTTCGTCGGCTATCGCCCAAATTTGCGCGAGAAAAAGTCTCATAAGCCCATTGTTCTGCGTGAGTTTGGAACATTTTACCGTACCTCAATGAAATAGTTATTACTAAGATCAGCAAAATAGAAAAAGATTCAAAAAAATCCCCCGATTTTTTATCAGGGGATTTGTGTATGAAAGACAGGTCCTTCAGAGGGTGTCAATTACACAGCAATACTACCCTAACTGCTTACGAGCATTACGGAAAATCCGCATCCACGGACCATCTTCGTTCCACTCCTCTGGATGCCAAGAGTTATTCACAGTACGGGATACCCTTTCAGGATGTGGCATCATCACGGTTGCCCGCCCATCAAGGCTAGTGACTGCGGTAATACCATTCACGGAACCATTGGGGTTAGCCGGATAGTTTTCCGTAACCTGACCATAGTTGTTCACGTAGCGCAGAGCCACTAACCGGTTGCTTTCAAGCATCTTAAGATGCTGGCTATCGCGGAATTCCACTTGCCCTTCACCATGAGAAACAGCAATCGGCATACGTGAACCCACCATATCTTTCAGGAAGAGTGACGGACTGTCCGTAATTTCCACCAAACTGAAACGAGCCTCAAAACGTTCTGAGCGGTTACGAACAAAACGCGGCCAATGTTCCGCACCTGGGATCAGCTCCCGCAGGTTAGACATCATCTGGCAACCATTACAAACACCAAGCGCCAAAGTATCAGGCCGTGTAAAGAAAGCAGCAAACTCATCACGAACACGTTCGTTGAACAGAATTGATTTCGCCCAACCTTCACCGGCACCCAGCACGTCACCATAAGAGAAACCGCCACAAGCAACCAGTGTCTGGAACTGTTCCAATCCGATACGTCCAGACAGCAAATCACTCATATGCACATCAATAGCTTCAAAACCTGCCCGGTGGAAGGCAGCAGCCATTTCAACATGAGAGTTAACACCCTGCTCACGCAGGACAGCCACTTTCGGTCTTACTTGCTGCAAAATGTAAGGCGCTGCAATATCTTCTGAAATATCAAACGTCAGTTTTACATTCAGTCCGGGATCTTGATTATCCCATTTGGCCTGATGCTCCTGATCTGCACACTCTGGATTATCACGCAAACGCTGCATTTGCCATGTGGTTTCAGCCCACCATAGACGCAGAGTACTGCGATTCTGGCGATATACTTCGGTGTTGCCACTAAAGATGACAAAATCATCACCCACTTTGGCCTTACCCAAATAATGCACACAGTCAGACAATCCATGTTCTGCCAGCAGGTTTTCAACAAACGCTTTATCAGATGCACGGATCTGAACCACAGCACCTAACTCTTCCGTAAACAACGCTGCCAGAATATCTTCATCAAACACACTGATATCAGCTTCAATGCCACAATGACCGGCAAAAGCCATTTCAGCCAGCGTTACCAGCAAGCCACCATCAGAACGGTCGTGATAGGCCAGCAATTTCTGTTCTGCAATCAGTTGCTGAATCGCATTGAAAAATCCAGCCAATTGTTCGGCGCTACGTACATCAGCAGTCTTGTTACCAAGCTGGCGGTAAACCTGTGCCAACGCGGTACCACCCAATGTGTTCTTCCCTTGCCCCAAATCGATTAACAACAACGCATTATCGTCATCAGTGCAAAGCTCAGGCGTTACTGTACGACGCACATCTTCCACCCTGGCAAAGGCCGTAATCACCAGCGATAAAGGTGACGTCATTTCACGCTCTTCACCTTTGTTATGC
Organism: Photorhabdus thracensis; assembly: GCF_001010285.1. GTDB lineage: Bacteria > Pseudomonadota > Gammaproteobacteria > Enterobacterales > Enterobacteriaceae > Photorhabdus > Photorhabdus temperata. The sequence goes on from NZ_CP011104.1 coordinate 3,418,923, forward strand.
CAGCGGGTTTTCATCGACATGGAATCTTTACCCACTGGAATAGTCAGCCCCAGAGCAGGACACAACTCCTCACCCACAGCTTTAACTGCCGCATACAAACCGGCATCCTCGCCAGGATGACCCGCAGCAGACATCCAGTTAGCTGAAAGCTTAATACGTTTCAAATCCTGAACATAAGCGGAAGCGATGTTAGTTAGCGCTTCACCAACAGCCATACGGGCAGAGGCGGCAAAATCCAGCAGAGCGACTGGCGCTCGTTCACCCATAGACATCGCTTCGCCATAGTAGCTATCAAGACTGGCGGTAGTCACAGCGCAATCTGCCACCGGGATCTGCCACGGGCCAACCATCTGATCACGGGAAACCATGCCAGTCACAGTACGATCGCCTATCGTTATCAGGAATGTTTTTTCCGCCACAGCCGGCAAGTGCATAATGCGCTTAACAGCCTCCGCCAGATTGATATCCCGGCGCTCGAAGCTTTCACCACTGGCTTTTAATGTACTGACATTGCGCAACATTTTTGGCGTTTTGCCCAGCAGCACATCCAGCGGCATATCAATTGGCTGGTTATCAAAGTGTTCATCATTCAGCAGCAAATGACGCTCTTCTGTTGCCTCGCCAATAACGGCATAAGGTGCCCGTTCACGCCGGCAAATCTCTTCAAACAGAGGAAGCTGTTCTGGCGCAACAGCCAGTACATAACGTTCCTGAGATTCATTACACCAAACTTCCAGTGGACTCATTCCCGGCTCATCATTAAGAATTTTACGTAATTCAAACCGTCCACCGCGACCACCGTCACTGACCAGCTCAGGCATAGCATTAGAAAGCCCACCAGCACCGACATCATGAATAAACAGAATCGGGTTGCTTTCACCTAACTGCCAACAGCGATCAATCACTTCCTGACAACGGCGTTCCATTTCCGGGTTATCGCGTTGAACAGAAGCAAAATCCAGATCAGCATCAGACTGACCGGATGCCATAGAAGATGCCGCACCACCGCCCAAACCAATGTTCATAGACGGGCCGCCAAGCACAATTAATTTGGCACCAACAGAAATTTCACCCTTTTTAACATGTTCATCACGGATATTACCCATCCCACCCGCCAGCATGATGGGTTTGTGGTAGCCACGTAATTCACTACCGTTATGGCTGTTTACTTTTTCTTCATAGGTACGAAAATAGCCCAGCAGCGCCGGACGACCAAATTCGTTATTAAATGCTGCACCGCCCAGAGGACCTTCAGTCATGATATCTAAGGCGCTGACGATCCGATCCGGTTTACCGAAATCCTCTTCCCACGGCTGTTCAAAACCCGGTATCCGCAAATTGGATACCGAAAATCCCACCAGCCCGGCTTTTGGCTTGGCACCTCGACCCGTCGCGCCTTCATCGCGGATTTCTCCGCCAGAACCTGTCGATGCCCCCGGCCACGGGGAAATTGCGGTTGGATGATTATGCGTTTCAACTTTCATCAGGATATGGGCCTGCTCCTGATGATAATCATATGAACCGTCTTCCGCACTGGCAAAGAAACGGCCAACAACAGACCCTTCCATGACAGCGGCGTTATCTTTATAAGCTGACAGGACATAATCAGGTGTCTGCTCATAGGTATTTTTAATCATTTTGAACAGTGATTTTGGCTGTTCCTGACCATCAATAATCCAATCAGCATTAAATATTTTATGGCGACAATGCTCTGAATTAGCCTGAGCAAACATATAAAGCTCAATATCGGTTGGGTTACGCTCCAGTTTCTGGAAAGCTTCCATCAGATAATCAATCTCATCCGGGGCCAACGCCAATCCAAGTTCAATATTGGCTTTCTCTAACGCACTACGCCCTGCTTGCAGAATATCAATGCGTTTTAATGGAGCGGGTTGCTGATGAGAAAATAATTTCTCCGCCTGTTCCAGTTGAGTAAAAACCGTTTCCATCATCCGGTCATGCAGAAGCGACGACAGCATTTGCCATTGTGCATCACTCATTTCATCACACTGAACATAGTAAGCCAGACCACGTTCTAAACGCACAACCTGAGACAGACCACAATTGTGAGCAATATCGGTTGCTTTCGAAGACCACGGGGAAATGGTTCCCGGACGGGGAGTCACTAACAGCAACGTACCCTGTGGTTCGTGTTCAGCCAGAGAAGGTCCATATTTTAATAATCGTTGTAATTTTGCTGAATCAGCATCACTCAAAGTTGCATTAATTTCTGCGAAATGAACATATTCCGCATAAATATCATTGACCGGAAGTTGCTGTTCCTGACACACAGAAAGGAGCTTGGTGATACGAAATGCCGATAAAGCGGGTGAGCCACGCAGAATTTCCATAGTAATACATTCTCTCATCTTAGAAGCAAAGCCTGACTGATGCCTCAGGGGGAAACGGGCACATTATAGAGGATTGCGACCAGTGACGAAACCGTTTGCGTGACGATTATTAATGCTCATTATCTTATCGCCAGGCTATGCAAATGGTATCAATTAAGTTGCGTCGTAAGTTTTTGTTCCGCAAAATGCTCAATCACTGGAAATTTAGCCATGATAATATAACGCGTTTTTACATCGCACCACATCGCGTTATACAGAGATAACTGTTTGAATAATATAAAAATAAACTATTTCGTTATCATTGTTATCGCTCTTTTTTCTGCTGCAATCATCAGTCTGAACATCAGTTGGCCGAATAAACAGCAGGAGCAGATTAACAGGATCATGACCAGGGGAGAGCTACGGATCAGCACAATCAGCTCACCTTTGATTCATCTTACAAGTAAAAAAGAACCCAATGGGTTTGATTACGAGCTGGCGAAACGCTTTGCTGATTATCTTGGCGTTAAATTGGAAATCAAATTCAGAACAAATCTCAACCAGTTATTTGATGATCTGGAAAAGGGTGACGCGGATTTTTTGGCTGCTGGTCTTACCTATAATGAGGAGAGACTGGAGCAAACCCGCACGGGTCCAGCTTACTATTCTGTTTCTCAACAGCTGATTTACCGCAAAGGGACTCTACGTCCCCGCTCTTTTAAGGATTTGAAAGGCAAATTGCTGGTCACTTCCGGTTCAGCTCATGTCAGTACGCTGAAAAAGATAAAAGAAGAGTCTTACCCGGAACTTGAATGGGATGAGACACAGCAATACAACACCCGGGAATTACTGGAACTGGTGTCAGAGGGCAAACTGGATTACACCTTGGGCGACTCTATCAATGTCGCGTTGCAACAGCGTACTCACCCTAATCTGGCCGTCGCTTTTGATATCAGTGAAGATAATCCCCTGACGTGGTATTTAAAACGTATTGATGATTACAGCCTTTATGCCGCCATGCTGGATTTTTTCAGCCAGATGACGGAAGAAGATGTGATGCCACGGCTGGAAGAGAAATATTTTGGTCATGTCGGCTCATTTGATTATTTCGATACACTCTCTTTTCTCAGTGCTATTGATCATATTCTGCCTGCTTATCAACCTCTGTTTGAGAAATACTCTGGCGAAATCAGCTGGCAACTACTGGCTGCAATTGCCTGGCAGGAGTCTCACTGGGACCCGCAGGCAACCTCTCCCACAGGTGTGCGTGGCCTGATGATGTTAACCAGCCCGACGGCTAAAGGGTTAGGTGTTGTTGACCGCCTTGATCCAGAAGAAAGTATTAAGGGCGGCGCAATCTATTTGCAAAATCTGATGAAACGACTACCTGAAAACATCCCTAAAGATGAGCGAATCTGGTTTGCACTGGCTGCTTACAATATGGGCTATGGTCACATGCTGGATGCTCGTAAACTAACGGCATCACAGAAAGGAAATCCCAATAGCTGGCTTGATGTAAAAGCCCGAATACCCATGTTAAGCCAGAAAAAATACTATACCAATACCACCTATGGCTATGCCCGTGGGCATGAGGCTTATCGTTATGTCGAGAATATCCGCCGTTATCAGCTTAGTTTAGTTGGCTATTTACAGGCCAAAGAAAACCGGAAAAAATTAACATCCCAAGCAGAAAAATCAAAAGCAGAGTAAGCAATTTGCTAGCTATCATGACACCCCATTCTGACCGGATGAGGCTTCCCAAGTCTGACGCAAACCTCACGACGTATTAACTTTCTTCCTGCTGTTTTCTGGCGGCTTTTAATACCTTATGTTGCTCCCGACGTTGTTTAAAAAAAGCACTCAACATCGTGGAACACTCTTCAGCAAGTACGCCGCCTGTAATTTCAATCTGATGATTCATACCGGGATGGCGCAATATATCAATCAAAGAACCGACTGCGCCGGTTTTCATATCGTTGGCGCCATAAACCAGTCGCTGTATCCGGCTATGCACCATAGAACCCGCACACATAGTGCAAGGTTCAAGAGTGACATATAACGTGGTATTCAACAGACGATAATTTTGTAATCGCTCTCCCCCTTTCCGTAACACAATAATTTCAGCATGAGCAGTGGGATCATGCTTAATAATGGACTGATTCCAGCCTTCAGCAACGATTTTATTATCAGCGACCAATATAGCACCAACAGGAATTTCCCCCTGCTCCCATGCTTTCATTGCCTGTTCCATTGCCTTACACATCCAATATTCATCACTATATATTTCAATCACTGCCGTATCTCATTTCATTATATCAGGGACAATTATAACGATTTACTTCACTTATTTTCCAGATATATTTGCTTATCATTCCCCTGAAAGTATATATCTGAGACTGTTTAATATATTCTCCACAAATGAAATTCATATTATTGAGCAATATTATACATACCTACTACAAATAATTAGAAAAAACAGACTTAGATAATGACAATCACCCAACTTTTTCAGACCCTAAATGGAATTAATAGAAATCATTTTCAAACATCAAATACAAATAGTTTAGATATATTTCAGATTACAAAACATTAAAATACTTATTACCACCAATTATATAAAAATAGTTAACCCCATAAGTTATAAAAATATTCCATTATTCTTTTTTCTCACTAAACTATAGCAGGCGTGAATAGGGAAAAATTATTTCTATAAAAATTCATTATATTGCTTATAAAATGCAGTACTTAATTGGAGAAAATATATGAGTCAAAAGAATGATTTCAAGGCTTTTTCTATTAGTGAAAATGCAAATATAGTGAATCAAGAAATATATGAAAAAGATCAAAATTTGCAAACTGGGTTTCCAACAGGAAATATTACCGCCGAACTATTAAATAAGGCATTACGTCAGTCGTCAACCATATCCACTGTCGTCGCTAATTTTATCGCAACACAATCTGGCGATGATGTTCTGGATAATGGGGATATAGACAAACTCACCGCCCAATTCAAAAAAGCGTTAGAACAAAAAAACACAACGGAAATTCGCGATGCCTCATTAACAGAAAAAGGGATTATTCAACTCACAGACCAAATAGGCAACAGTAATACACTCGCTCCAACTCAGAAGCTTGTTTCTGATGTAAATGATAATGCTAATAATCGACTGGCAAAAGACCAAAACGGCGCAGACATTCCTGATAAAGCTGAGTTTATAAAGAACCTTGGTTTATCAGATACAACAAAGATAACGATAGGGAATAGTGAAAATCAGGTACCTGATATGTCATTTTTTACCGCTAACCTGAATCAAGTCGGATGGCAAAAACTACCTTCGGGTTTAATTGAAATGTGGGGAATAGCATCAGTTAAAGGCAATGCTTATGCCGAACCTGGTGCTTTAAATAACTTTCCAATCCCATTCCCGAATACATGTCTCAACGTCACGTTAACTCACGTTGGTAACGCCCCTCAACATGCTGGCACATTTTCAATAATGATGGTCAATAATGGCCAATTCCAATGTTTTAGCAGTATTGCAAATTTACAAATTCCTGTAGCAGCATTTTATAGAGCAATAGGGTATTAATATGAATGAAAAAAACTATATATTTAGCGCATTAAATAAAGCATTTTATCCGCTATCATTACAGCAGGATTACATTGAAGCAGGCTCATGGCCAAACGATCCCATATCTGTAACTGATGACATATTCAATGAGTTTTCGGGAATGCCGCCCATAGGAAAAATACTTTCCTATGGCGAAGATGGCCTTCCTTGCTGGGAAGATATTCCACCACCAACAAAAGAGCAATTGATATCTATAGCGGAAATCCAAAGAGCGCAATTTTTATCTCTTGCAAATGAAAAAATAACGCCGCTTTCTGATGCTGTAGAACTTGATATGGCAACAAATGAAGAGGCACAATTGCTGAAAGAATGGAAAAAATACCGAATTATGCTTAATCGGGTTGATACTTCGAAAGCATCGGAAATAGACTGGCCCATTTCACCATTACCGTAATTAACAAAAAGACCGGGATTAGATCACTGAGCCAGGACATACGAGGAAAATGTATTTATTAAGCATCATATATTTACCCCTGTTAAATTTTAGCCGCCAAACGATATATTAGTGAGTGGTTATTTCCCTGTTTTGCTATGGTCTCAGTAATAAAGATATGGCGGCCAAAATGGTGCCTAGATGGGCGATCAAACCGGCTTAATGGGGAAAAATGGACACAGCATTTTTCATAATGAAAAAACCAACCTCATTATTTTGAATGAGGTTGGTCAGCGGTCTAAGCCTTCCAGACTGGAAGGCTTCTTTAAATCACTAATGACTGATTGATATTATTCTTCACTGGTTTTGATGTAGATACTCTTAACCTGAGTGTAAGAATCCAGTATCATTTTGTGTGTCTCTCTTCCAAGACCTGATTTTTTGTAGCCGCCAAATGGTGCGTGAGCCGGCAGCTCATGGTAAGTGTTAATCCACATACGACCCGTTCTGACGGCTTTGGCTACACGTAATGCGCGGTCGATATCCTGTGTCCAGACAGCGCCAGCCAAACCATAATCAGAATCATTTGCCATTCTGATCACGTCTTCTTCTTCACTGAATGGAATGACGGTCAATACAGGGCCAAAAATTTCTTCGCGTGCTACCTGCATTTCATTGGTCACATCGATAATAATGGTTGGTTGAATAAAGAAACCATCATCATAACCTTCGCCAGTAATCCGTTTGCCGCCAGTCAGGATAGTTGCGCCCTCTTTTTCCGCAATATCGACATAGCTGAGAATTTTTTCCATTTGTTCCTGGCTGACCTGACTTCCCATCTGTGTTTCTTTTTCCAGTGGGTCACCAACCCGGACAGATTCAAATTCTGCTTTCAGGGAGTTGAGGAATTCATCATGAATATCTTTATGCAGGAATAACCGGGAACCTGATTCACACGCTTGCCCTTGATTCAGCAAAATAGCTTTGGCCGCATATTTTACGGCTTTTTTCATATTGGCATCAGGGAAGATAATATTGGCTGATTTACCGCCAAGTTCCAATGTAGCAGGGATAAGCTTTTTGGCCGCGGCTTCGGCTACGGTATAACCTACTCTGGTGGAACCCGTGAATGCCACTTTTTCGACATCTTCATGGTCCAGAATAGCTTGACCAACGACGGATCCCCGACCTGTAACAATATTGACCACCCCAGCCGGCAGGACTTTATTCAGTATCCGACCCAGTTCAAGCAGTGTGATGGGTGTCATTGTTGCTGGATTAATCACAATGGTGTTACCCGCCGCAAGAGCCGGAGCCAGTTTCCATGCTGCCATCAATAACGGGAAATTCCAGGGAATGACCTGTCCGACAACACCAATGGGTTCACGGATCACCAAGCTGAGTGTATTACTATCGAGAACTGAAGCTTCATCAGTATGGGCACGGATCACACCGGCAAAATAGCGGAAATGGTCAATGGAGGCAGGGATATCCATATTCCGGGACTCATTTAATGGCTTGCCGGTATCCAGCGATTCAAGCATAGCAAAACGTTCTTGTTCTGCTTCCAGCAAGTCAGCTATTTTCAGTAAAATGGATTGTCTTTCGATTGCGGAGGTTTGACTCCAGGCGGGGAACGCTTTTTTCGCGGCACTGACAGCAAGATCAACATCTTCAGCATTACCGGATACATATTTAGCCAGCAATTCTCCTGTTGACGGGTTAAAACTTTTAGCTGTTTCTTTGGATACACTATCTACCCATTGCCCATCGATAAGCATTTTATAGGATTCAACAGGCCACATCTCTTTCTCAATATCATGTAATCGTTTCATTAACATACTCCGGTTACTTTGGTTTAATAATAGTGATAATTAGAATCTATTTCATCAGGTTATTTTATTTTCCATGATTATTAATAACGCTATTGAGATAGCCTCTTAATATAGTTTCAGTATGTGAATATCTGTGTGCTTTATATTTATTAGCTAACCAAGTTTATCTTGTCATATTTCATATTTTTTAGCACCAGTATAGTAGAGTACAAAATAATGGATGTCTATTAGCGTGTTATATAAAATATCATGCATATTAACAAGCGGAAATTATAAATAAACAGTGAAATTAAATATCCGTTGGAATATTCCAACGGATTGAAAGGAAATATTATTTTGCTGTGACCCAGAATACTCCGCTACCATCAAGGGCTGTAAAAGTTTTATGCAGATATAGACTGTCGGCTTGTGGATCAATATCTTCGAACAGATTCGGGTGCAGGAATTTCGCTATAACTTCAACGGCAATAATGTTAAACGGCGTATCGTAGTATTGGTGATACAGTGCGATTACCCGCTTTTCTCGGAATGCTCTTAATACATTCAGTTTTGGTCGTGTCAGTAGTTTTTCCAGCCGTTCCTGTGACTGTTTTAGATTACCGGTATAACCCAATGGCACTGAAAGGCTTTCAGGGCGAACTTTGTCCCAATCTGCGGCGGTCATCAGATAAAATTCAGGATTGCTGACGATTAATTGTTCTTCGTTTACCTCTCCACCCATACCTGGGAACCAACGGGCACCGAGGTTATCACCTCCTGCGGCAGTAACAAATTCACCAAAATTGCCATTACCGAAAGTTTTACAGCAATGCTCCGCGCCAAACATTCCGGCATGGCGTTCGATAAACACAGGGGGCCGCTGTTCTTTGCCCAGCGTACCAACTCGTTCATTAATTGTTTTCATCCTCTCCTGATAGAAAGCAATAAATTTTTGTGCGTTTTCTTCCTCGCCGAATACTTTCCCAAGTAACGTCATACTGGGAATAGTATTTGTCAGTGGATATTGCCGGAAATCGATAAAGATAACGGGAATACCGGCTTTCTCAAGTAAAGTAATGGTTCTGCTATCATTGAGTTTGGCTTGGAGGCCAATATCAAAAATAACCAGGTCGGGTTTATAAGTCAGTGCTTTTTCAACGCTGAAATCGCTTTGATAAGGGTTAGGAAAAACGGGAATCTTTCGTAACTGGGGGAAGTCTTTTTCATAGGCGGTTGCCAGGTCTGGCGATTTGATTTTCAGTGCATTATCCCAAGCGATAATACCTTTAAGCGGATTATCAGGATGAAGAATATTCAGAGCAATCAATACCCGGCTGTCAGCCAGCATAACCCGACTGACCGGTGCATCAACGTTAACCTCCCGGCCGGCGACATCCTTGACGATGATTTCTTTTGCCTGAGCAAAGACAGGCAATAGTATCAATATGGCAGTCAGAAAATATTTTGCAGTACGGTGGATGACTGACATTATTTCTCCTTGGTTTTGAGTTTTATCTGCTGGTTTTCAAAATGAGATTCTGTATCAGAAGCTCATTGTTGCTTAAATAAAGAACATTCTGGGTTGGACTGTATATTTGAAAGTTGTGATTGACCGTGAAATGCAACGGAAAGTCGTAATACGCTATCTATTAGAATAGTTAAGTAAGGCGATAAACGCAGGTACGATCTCATCTGATTGGTCCAAATCTGTTTATGCTAAACCCGGAATGATAATGATAACAATTTATATTAATCAAATGATTTTAGTATCTCTGGTAAACAATATTTTTATTTTTTAATAATAACAATGAATTAAGTGATATTTTCTATCAGGTCAACTTATGTTCCTGCCTTAAAATACTTCCGCTTTTCGAAGTTGCGCCAGATCAAACAATCTGAACTCCTGCGGGTAATGGTTGTGCTTACGCGCAAGGGGTGTGTGGTAAAACAGTTTTGCTCCACGTGCATTTTTCTCCACACTGACCAATGTTAACTTCGATACTTTGCGGATTATCGGCTATATCAAAGAAGCTATTTATCTGCGGGAATTACTGGCAAATCGCTGTCGTTTGGCGAATTCCGTGATTAATGTTAATCATCCGGTGGCGATCCGCAACCTGTATCTGTGAATGTGCACCCGGTCACAGGTAAAGCAATTCTGATTTCAGGCCATGACCTGAAAGATTTGCCTCGTCTGCTTGATGTCGATCAATGTAACGATGCTTACTCAGCGATTATGTTAGCGATTCGTTTAGCTGACTCTGCTTTCTCTTGGTGTGAAAAATATTTATACCGGACCAACAGCACCTGCATTCTTGACAGATAATTTGCTGGCAATATTCAATGAAAAATTTGGTATGCGTCCAATCACCACGGTTGAGCAGGACTTATAGGATATTCTGACAGCTTGATAAATCGTTGTCAGGGAGTTCTGGCAAGGAGAAATTGTTTTGGAATAGAATAAATGAAAAGTTTCACCTTATCCCTATTTCTTTATCAGTTTAGCTAATTATAAACAGTTTATTGTTTCTGCTTCTGTTATTATTCCCTTGTTTGATATTCTGCGGGGGTGAATATGAAAAAATTGTTAGCAATTTGTTTGTTAGGATCTGTATTAGCTAGCTGTGATAACCAACCTAAAATTGATGCTTCTAATGAAATCGCGTTGAAAACGTCCATTGAGAAAGTAAGAAATGCGCTGCCCGGTGATAAAAAGGCCAAATTTGATGAATCAATTCAGGCAGCTATGTTTAATAGCCTCGATTTTAATGATTTGGCTAAATCAGGGGCTAATGGCGACATAAAAGAATTGAAACAAAAATTTTATAAATCCCTGGATGGTAAAACAGCTGACCAACTGATTACTGAAGCTGAAAGAGTTGAAGCTAAGAAATCAGAAAATAAATAATTCCTTCATAGGATTATTTGCACTAAACGGCAAAAGGTGAAAATCTGTGCCGTTTTTTTATTATTGTTAGCAACTTAAATGAAATCTAAACAAGCAGGCGATCAATCTTGAATTATTTAGATTTTTGCTTACAATTTGTGCCGCATTCTAAGTGCAGTATCTCGTTAGGCGAGGCTCCTATACAAACACAGGTTGCTGATCTGACGACGTCGAGAGACGCCCAAGATTAGGACAGGATATATCGAACCAAGGTATATCCCCATGTAACTTTCTGAGAATTCAGGATACGTTGTATAGTGCTAAAACTGAGACGTGGAGATAGCTGTTGCATTCTCTCATCTGGTTTCGCCCCTATGTGAGTACTGTTTGAAGTTCACAACAGTAATAGGGACTAACATCATGAAAGTCACATCCCATGAAAAAGTAGATGTATTAGCTACGGCTAATCATTCCATTAATGATAAAAACGCTGATCAGCAGCAGCATCAATTGAAAAATGAAGATGCAACTGTCAGTGCATATATGAGCCAATGTTTTATTTCTGTATCCGTTGCTGACTCTGTTTTATCAGTAAAAAGCAATCTGATTGAGCAGCTTGAAGGAGAGCAGATCCCAACCTATTTATACGTCATTGATGATGAAGGCTATCTGAATGGCATATTACCGGTGAAGGTGTTATTGACGGTAGCCGATGATTTATTTGTATCAGATATTATGAGGCAAAGTTATTTTTCCGTATCACCGGAACAGTCGCGTTATGATATTTATAGTTTGATAAATCACAGTGGCATGGATAGTGTACCGGTTATTCATTTTGGCAAATTAGTGGGAGTATTGCGACCACAGGATATTGCTGAATTGATCGAAGATGAAAATACATTCGATGCCCATTTGCAAGGGGCGACCTTGCCTTTAGATGAACCTTATCTCAGCACCAGCCCGATAACATTATGGCGTAAGCGGGTTGGTTGGTTATTGTTGTTATTTGTTGCAGAAGCTTATACCAGCGCGGTACTTAAAGCTTTTGAAGATCAACTGGAGGCGGCAATTTCTCTGGCGTTTTTCATCCCGTTATTAATCGGAACGGGGGGCAACAGTGGTACACAGATTACTTCGACATTAATCAGAGCAATGGCATTGGGGGAAGTGAGTTTACGTAATTTGTGGGCTGTGTTACGTAAAGAAGTTTCCGCTTCATTTTTAGTTTCTGTAACGATTGGTTTTGCCGCGCTTATCCGTGCTTGGATCTTAGGTGTAGGTATTGAGGTGACAATTGTTGTCAGTTTGACCATCATTGCCATTACCGTCTGGAGTGCCATTGTTTCTTCCATTATTCCGATGGTATTGAAAAGGTTTTCTATTGATCCGGCTGTTGTATCCGCGCCTTTTATTGCCACGTTTATTGATGGTACTGGTCTGATTATTTATTTCGAAATAGCTAAGTTAGTGATGACAGAACTGGTTTAATATTATCAATAAGGTGTCCATAATAATTGGGCATCTTATTGGTCGGATGTGAGTTACTTCCACGATTTTTGGCAGTGAAAGTAATTAATTTCTTTATTTATTAAAATAGGCTTGTCATATACCCAATAGATTTCAAGCCGCCGCGCTGCAATTTGAAATCTATTGGGTATAGTAAAATAATTTAATCTCATTTTTTTATAATTTAGCAGTAAGCTTTTCTCCACATTTCTTACAGATATAATGGCTCTCTGCCCGTAATATCTTATTATGGCGTCGCAGAGTCAGCTCATGTTGTTGGCAGCGACAGTAATAAGTGAAAGTTTTACTGCGCACTGAATCGACTTCAAACTTATGTGTTCGGCTAGCGGTGGAACCTAATACTTCTTCCATCATCCAACGCCATTGTTTTCCATGTGGAGGCACTTTGCCAAAATAGCGGTAAACCAATAGGTGAGCCAGTTCGTGGGGGATAACTTCATCAATAAAAGCTTGTTGGTTTTCAATCAATAGCACCGGATTAAGGCGGATTTGCCAATCTTTTATATATGCACTGCCTGCGGAGGTACCACGCTGGCGGTAATTTATCGTAGGTTCTGGAAAATCACGATTGAGATATAAGTTTGCCTGTTGCAGCTTTTGCCGCAAAATACGCATAACCGCTTGTTGTAAGGCAACTGGAATTCTGACTGATTGCATGTGTTAAGAATCGAAGCAGGCGACGATAGTCGAATGTTAATAGAAATCCTTAAATAAGCCAGATAAAAATAGCAATTTCAAGATTTCTTCAATAACCCGCTAATGTTAAGAAAAGCCCGGTTCAGTTATCCAAACCGGGCTTTTTGCTTTTACATATTGACCGCTGATTGCTTCAGGCCAGCAGCGTCACGCAGGATTTCTGCTTTATCTGTCGCTTCCCACGGGAACTGTGGGCGACCAAAATGGCCGTAGGCAGCTGTATCACGGTAGATTGGATGTAACAGATCCAGCATCTGAATCAAACCATGAGGACGCAAATCGAAGAATTCACGCACCAGCAGAGTCAGGGTTGCTGTTGAAACTTTTTCCGTACCAAACGTTTCCACCATAATGGAAGTTGGCTCTGCAACGCCGATAGCGTAAGAAACTTGAATTTCACAGCGATCAGCTAGGCCCGCGGCAACAATATTTTTTGCGACATAACGTGCAGCATAAGCCGCTGAACGGTCAACTTTGGATGGATCTTTACCGGAGAATGCACCGCCACCATGACGAGCCATGCCACCGTAAGTATCTACGATAATTTTACGGCCAGTCAGGCCACAATCACCCATTGGGCCACCAATGACGAAACGGCCGGTTGGGTTGATGAAATATTTGGTTGTTGGAGTTAACCACTCAGCAGGCAGAACCGGCTTGATGATCTCTTCCATGACGGCTTCTTGTAGATCTTTCTGATTAATCGCTTCAGAATGCTGTGTTGAAAGGACAACTGCGTCAACACCGACAATTTTGTTGTTATTGTATTGGAAAGTTACCTGACTTTTAGCATCAGGACGCAGCCACGGCAGTACACCATTTTTCCGGACTTCAGCCTGACGCTGAACCAGACGGTGTGCATAGGTGATAGGCGCAGGCATCAGTACATCGGTTTCGTTGGTTGCATAACCGAACATTAGCCCTTGGTCACCAGCACCTTGTTGTAGTGGATCTTCGCGGTCAACACCTTGATTAATATCCGGTGACTGTTTACCAATCGCACTTAATACTGCGCATGAGTTTGCATCAAAACCCATCTCAGAATTAACATAACCAATCTCTCGAACTGTTTGCCGCGTAATTTCTTCAATATCAACCCAGGCGCTGGTAGTAATTTCACCACCAACCATAACCATGCCGGTTTTAACATAGGTTTCGCATGCAACGCGGGCTTTTGGATCTTGTTCCAAAATAGCGTCAAGAACAGCATCAGAAATTTGGTCTGCGATTTTATCAGGATGCCCTTCGGAAACAGATTCAGAAGTGAAAAGGTATGTGGTCATTATATAACGTTACCTTAAAAATATAATTTCAGTTTGGAAACGGATGGATTAACATCTAGATGGCTATTCTAGGGTAATTTTTATCCTTGTTCCAGATTTTTTTAGTTCAAATGGTAATTTTCATCTGCTGACAAATAATTTCTTTGTTTATATGTGAGTTTTGTTCAATTTCATTTTGCAATTTTGTGTAATTGCGAGTATAAACAGCGGCCGTAGTTGGATTCTTTGTGCTACAGATTCGCAGAGAGCTATACTAATAGCTTTTGTTTCTCAATTGAGAAAATGGCTCCTTGGTATGAGTCATGTGTGGGGGTGAATGGGGTAATGAACCATTATCTGCTGATTGCTAATGGCCAACAGCCACACTTGTCGTCGGATATATCCGCGTCTTTTTCCTTTCTTTTTAATATGTCTTTAATTCGATGTTATCTGTTGCCAACAAATAGGCCGGATATGTCGTACAGGCGTATTATCACTCGATAATTTTGTCATTGTTTAGTAGTAACTAAACGCTTTTTACAACCTTAAGAGCATGCTGTTCCCTGATATTTCTCAACACGCGAAACGATGGTGTTTTGAGTTATTTATTAATTACAGGCGAAGGCGAAACTCTAACTCCATTAAGGAGACTGCCATGAATGATAATATCGCTCGTAAAATGCAACAGACTTACAATATTGCATATTGGGGAGGGAGTTACTACTACGTCAATGATCTCGGCAATGTCAGTGTTTGTCCAAACCCTGATTTGCCAGGGGCAAGAATTGATCTTGCGGGATTGGTGAAAAGAGTTCAGGAGGAACAGGAACATTTACGCTTGCCGGCGCTATTTTGTTTTCCTCAAATCCTGCAACATCGTTTGCGTTCAATTAACGCGGCATTTAAACGCGCCAGAGAGTCGTATGGTTATAAAGGCGACTACTTTTTAGTTTATCCCATTAAAGTTAACCAACAACGCCGTGTCATTGAATCACTGGCCAGTTCTGGTGAACCTTTAGGGCTTGAAGCTGGTTCCAAAGCGGAGCTGATGGCGGTGTTGGCGCATGCGGGGATGACCCGTACCGTAATCGTGTGTAATGGATATAAAGATCGTGAATATATTCGTCTGGCGCTGATAGGTGAAAAGCTCGGTCACAAGGTTTATCTGGTGATAGAGAAAATGTCTGAAATTGCTCAAGTATTGGAAGAGGCTGAACGGCTGAATGTGATCCCTCGTTTGGGCGTTCGTGCACGTTTAGCATCTCAGGGTTCGGGTAAATGGCAAGCCAGTGGCGGTGAAAAATCGAAGTTTGGACTAGCTGCGACTCAGGTACTGCAATTAGTTGAGATCCTGCGTGAAGCAGGCCGGCTTGATAGCTTGCAATTACTGCATTTTCACCTTGGCTCACAGTTGGCGAATATTCGTGATATCGCAACAGGTGTTCGTGAATCAGCCCGTTTTTATGTCGAATTACATAAACTCGGTGTCAATATTGAGTGCTTTGACGTTGGTGGTGGATTGGGTGTCGATTACGAAGGGACCCGTTCTCAATCTGATTGTTCTGTGAACTATGGGTTGAATGAATACGCCAACAATGTCATTTGGGGTATTGGTGATGCCTGTGATGAGCATGGTTTACCACACCCGACCGTTATCACCGAATCTGGTCGTGCCCTGACGGCTCATCATACGGTGTTAGTATCCAATGTTATCGGGGTTGAACGTAATGAATTTACGCAGACAACGCCACCGGCAGAGGATGCTTCCCGCCCGATCGCTAGTCTGTGGGAAACCTGGCAGGAGATGCATTTTGAAGGGAATAGACGTTCTTTACGTGAATCGTTGCATGACAGCCAGCTTGATCTGCATGATGTTCATACACAATATGCTCATGGCATGCTGGATTTAACTGAGCGGGCTTGGGCGGAAGAGTTGTATTTGAATATCTGTCGTCGTATTCAGCAGGATCTTGATCCAAGCAACCGTGCTCACCGGCCAATTATTGATGAGCTGCAAGAGCGTATGGCAGACAAATTCTATGTGAATTTCTCTCTGTTCCAGTCTATGCCGGATGCATGGGGTATCGACCAGTTGTTCCCAGTTTTACCGATTGAGGGGCTGGATAAGCCATTGGAACGCCGTGCTGTGTTGTTAGATATCACCTGTGACTCCGATGGCATCATTGATCATTATGTAGATGGTGATGGTGTGGCAACGACCATGCCTATGCCCGCTTATGATCCTGATTACCCGCCAATGATTGGTTTCTTTATGGTGGGAGCATATCAGGAAATTCTTGGCAATATGCATAATCTGTTTGGGGATACCGCGGCTATTGATGTTTATGTATTTGATAATGGCGAAGTGACTTATAACCAAAGTGAAGAAGGGGATTCAGTCGCTGATATGCTGCAATATGTAAAACTGGACCCTAACGTACTGATGGTTCGTTTTCGTGACCAGGTAAAAGGCACCGATCTGGATGCCAGCTTGCAAGAGCAATTTTTACTGGAATTTGAAAGTGGTCTTTATGGCTACACATATCTGGAAGATGAATAATCTTCTGGCGTTAACTAAGCCTCTTTATATACAGATAAGGTTATTAATATCAGTTAAATATCAAGGATACATGAATATGGGGTTCTTTCAGCGATACCCATCTTGTCATGGCTTTGAGTATTTATTCTGTAATGAAATAGCTTTGTTCTGTCGGGAGACTGTTGAGGATATATCATGACAATAAGTACCTTGGGCAACCAACAAGATAACTCTTTGGTTTCTAATGCCTTCGGTTTCCTGCGCTTTCCGCTGAACTTCCAGCCGTATTCCAGCGATGCAGAGTGGGTGATTACCGGGGTGCCATTTGATATGGCAACATCAGGCCGTTCAGGCAGTCGCCACGGGCCTGCGGCTATTCGTCAGGTTTCTACCAACCTGGCGTGGGAAAGCAGCCGTTGGCCGTGGGATTTTAAATTACGCAATCATTTGAATGTTGTGGATTGTGGTGATTTGGTCTTCGACTTTGGCGATGCTCAGAATATGAGTGATAAGTTACAGGCTCATGCTGAAAAACTGCTGGCTTCTGGTAAGCGTATGCTCTCTTTTGGCGGTGACCACTTCATTACGTTGCCTTTATTGCGCGCTCATGCCAAACATTTCGGTAAAATGGCGTTGATTCATTTTGACGCTCATTCTGATACCTATCCAAACGGCAGCAAATTTGATCACGGCACCATGTTCTATCATGCGCCAAACGAAGGGTTGATCGACCCACATCATTCAGTACAGATTGGTATCCGTACCGAGCATGGTCAGGATGATGGTTTTACGGTGCTGGATGCCGCTCAGGTTAATGACCGTGATGTGAATGATTTGGTTGCTCAGATAAAAGAGACTGTTGGCGATATGCCGGTTTACCTGACTTTTGATATCGATTGTCTTGATCCTGCTTTTGCACCTGGTACCGGTACACCGGTAATTGGCGGTTTGACAACCGATCGCGCATTGAAATTATTGCGTGGTTTACAGCCGCTGAATATTGTGGGTATGGATGTGGTGGAAGTTGCGCCAGCTTATGACCAGTCCGAGATTACCGCTCTGGCAGGTGCGACTATCGCGCTGGAGATGCTTTATTTACAAGCGGCTAAGAAAATCTAAATTCTTCTGTATTAACATATAGCCTTAGGGGATAGTGAATAATCTTGTAATGAGTTGTGAATCTATCCCCATATAACAAAAAACGCCGGAATAACCGGCGATTTTTTGTTACATAGAAAATGATATTTTTAGCGCTATTGCAGAGTCATGACTAATTTTCTTTCTTCTTCTTTTTCCCACGCATCAGATTCAGTGTTTCTACTGCCATTGAGAAGAACATCGCAAAGTAGATATAACCTTTAGGTATGTGCATTTGTACGCCTTCCAGAATAAGGGTAAAGCCCACAAGGATCAGGAATGACAGCGCCAACATTTTTACTGAGGGGTGACGATCAACGAATTCGCCGATAGGACGAGCAGCCAACATCATGACAGCGACTGCGATGATAACCGCGGCCATCATAATAAACAGATGATCGGAGAGACCAACGGCGGTGATGACAGAATCCAGACTGAAAATAATATCCAACAGCATAATTTGGATAATAGCGCCTAAGAAAGAGTGAACGGGGCGTTTTAAGCCTTCTTCATTGCCCCCCTCAATGGCTTCGTGAATCTCTTTACTGGCTTTCCATATCAGGAACAGGCCGCCAAAGAATAAGATTAGGTCTCGGGCAGAAACATCATGTTCAAAAACCGTTAAGATCGGGTAGGTCAGCCGGATAACCCAGGCAATGGATGCCAGCAGCCCCAGGCGCATTAGCATCGCGCCCATCAGCCCGATTTTGCGTGCTTTATTTTGTTGATGAGGAGGGAGTTTTGCCACAACAAGTGACAAAAAGATAATGTTATCAATCCCTAAAACGATTTCCAGAATTGTCAGGGTGGCAAGTGCCATCCAAGCATGGGGATCAACAATCCATTCTAACATTGCTTATTAAAACCTTAAGGTAAAGACTCAATTATACGCATGACTGAGTACAAGGTAAGTATATCAATGAAAAAACCTGTCAGAGATCAATTTTAAATCAGGAAATGGCGAGCCAGTAGCGGGGCCGTAAAATTCTTCCTCAGATAGAACCCCCGGGGCAGAGTCATAATAGGCTGTCCATGTGCTCCGATTGCTTCTGTTAATGCTTTGCTGTTGGCTGCTTTAGGGCGTAACTGCAATACTTCACCATGACGGGCCGTAACGCTCTCTACTTTGCCAAGTACGATAAGATCCATCAATTCCTCCCAGTCATGACGCAGTAACTCTTCCTCTTCTTTATTAGGGCTCCATAACAAGGGGGAACCAACCCGGCGTTTAGCTAAAGGAATTTCCCGTTCACCTTCAACGGGTATCCATAGCACCCGCGATAATTTGCGCTTTACGTGACAGCTTTCCCAGGTAATACCACTGTTTCCTGTTAATGGTGCAACACAGACAAACGTGGTTTCTAATGGATAACCCCTTCTGTCTATAGGAATAGTTTTAAGCTCAACACCGATATGCTCGAAATCCTGCTCTGGTTTACTGCCGGCACTGGCACCGAGATAATATTCTAACAACATGCCTACCCAGCCTTTATCCCGTTTCAGATTGGGTGGGATGGGTAAATCTGCTTTTGCCGCCAGTTCTCCCATTGATAAACCAGCCAGGAGTTGGGCGCATTCAAACAACTGTTGTTCATTATCCGGTGGAAGAGGAGGGGAAAAAAATGTGTTCATTTGGGATATCCGCTTTTTAGGTCAAAAAATAACCTTACTCTCTGTGAATAATAAATCTGGGTTTTACGTAATAACTAATAAAGTGATAATAGCATGATATACAAACATTTTTTATTGCTGTTTCAAGTATTGTAAGATTGAGTGACTCTGTTGTTCACCTATTGCTGGTAATAATGAACAGGATCTTACACCATGTTATCCACAGTTTTATGGGATAAGTAGACAAAAATGAGATCACTGGTTTGATTTACAGGTTTGACTAACACTTTTTTCTACAAAAAACCTGTTTTTTGCTTAACTAAAAAGCATAACCTGTGGGTAACATCGTTATTGGTTGTTTTTTGTTCTCCCCGGCTGATGTTATCCATTATGGTCGTGATGGGTGTTTGAAATAGCGAGGTAAATGGCTGCTATTTCAATGAAAAATAAATACTATTTCATTTTTTGTCTATAGATTGATAATTCATAACATAAAGCTATACTTGAATTACCCCTGCCTTTTTCACATAGATATCCACAGAAAAAGTGAATAAAAGTGGGTTTGTACACCTGTGTATGTTCATAACTCTGGCTTTTTCTGTGAATTACCCCTTATTAGCCAGCCTCTGGGAATCCTCTTCCTTATTAGGAAGAGGGGTAGTCAAATGGGTTAAACCAGGCAGATTTGAAATCAAACCAGCCAAAGGTGTTCATTTTGACGCCTCGCATACTTCGCTGGCCTTGTAACTCAAGCCAGTGGTGGAACAGCGGATAGAGCCAATGTTCATCAACTATTTTTTCGCACCACTCTTCAAGCGATAATTCTTGTCGTCGCCATTGTGATACTTCTTTATTCAAGTTATCACCGAGGCATTTTTTCAATAATGGTATCTCATACAATGTAGCGAATAGCGAAAATTCCAGAGGATTATAAAAATTGGCGGTAGAAAGCCAGAAGTCACTTTCGGCGTCGCCATTGAACCATGTGTCATAATCCACAATATTAATTTTCAATTCGACACCACATTTGGTCAGTATGGTCTGAAGGATCTGACTGATTGTGTGGTATTCGTGATGTTGATGATAAAGAGTGACGGTCAGATGAGTAATATCCTCTGGTTTGCTCAACTCGGGTATAAGCTTACTGTGATGCCAGCGCAGTAACAGACCATATGCGGGCGACCAGTGGCGTTGATAAAAAGGGTCGCAATGCGCTAACAGATTTATTGGTGTTAACAGGCTGCATAGCCATTGGCGAACATCTTCTCGCCTGCATTGAGCCGAACGGTGGTCATGCAGCAGGAAATAACAACCTTCTTCCATCCTGCTTTCTAACGAGTTATTACCCGCGCTGTCACTTTCCAGATGCAGGGTTGTACAAACCAGTTTCTCGGCTAATTCTGGCAGAATCCATATATTCACCTCATCAATCAGCGCCCGAAAGCCAAAGTAATTATCAAAGGCACGAATTTGTAATTTCTGTGAGCTGTTTTTTATTACCTGGTAAGGGCCAGTTCCTACTGGCGTACGAGAGAAGTTTGATAGTTGCTGCCACTCTTGAGGCAAAATCATGGCGTGTGGGCTGCCAATCAATAAAGGGAGCCAGTGATCAGGTTCTGAAAGAAAAATATCAATCACATGTGGCGTGGGGGTGGTGACTTTATCAATATGGGAGAAAAGAGGTAGATGGCGTAACCTTTGTATCGAAGTAATGACATCCTCCATCTGTAATTCT
Organism: Photorhabdus thracensis; assembly: GCF_001010285.1. Lineage (GTDB taxonomy): Bacteria > Pseudomonadota > Gammaproteobacteria > Enterobacterales > Enterobacteriaceae > Photorhabdus > Photorhabdus temperata. Next base: position 3,440,466 of record NZ_CP011104.1, read on the forward strand.
CTGCCGTGGTGAAAATGGATGGCCGGTCGCAGATAAAAGCGCCAATGATTTGGAGATAGCTGTTGCCAGTGATGAGCTAAATCAGCTTCTGGTTCCCCATTTTCCTCATTTATACGTGTCAGACTGTTAAATATCTGCCTGACCAGATGAATTTCAGAACGGCGTAAAGGTGATCCAGGTAACAGGTTAGGGAAAGGGCGGTAGTAGAGTATCCGCAGTAAGTTTTTTCCTTGACGGAAACGGCGTTCAATCTGGGATAGCACCATCTGACGAACGGTGTTTTTATCGCCAACCAGCTGAACCAGTTTCTCAATGTTCTGTTGCTCAAGCAGCTCTTCAGCCCGTTGTTGCTGGAGTTTCCTCCCATCTTGCAGGAAATTCAGCTGAGAACGTTTCCCCCGACCGGACTCTGCCTGCCACTGTAACCAGCCAGCTTTCTGCATGTTGTTGAGCAGTGAACGGATATGGCGTTTTGAACAGTGCAATACATTTGCCAGCTCTTGTAACGTTGTTTCAGCCTCTTTTCCTTGATGGTGTTGCCATAATCGGATGAATTGTTGTTGTAAGCGTGGGCTGGGCATAAAAGAGGAACTCCGTAGTATTATTGATCAATTTTTGTTTCCTTATATTAAGCCGATAATTATCACTATTGAAAGTAGCTCAATAGGCCAGAACGAAATCTGGCTTCTCCCCCAATTTTCTTGAGTAATGGTGATTTGCCAGCCAGTAAGAAAGCTTACTGGCTTTTTTTCTTATTGTATATTGTGTGTACTGTTATTCTATACAGTCTCTTTTTTACGTATCAGCTTAAAATGAATCATAATCTGGTATTGATAGAGATTTGTCCAGCTACAGTTGCAGTTCCTGCCTGGTCATTTCTTTAATATGCTAGGCTAACCTCTATTTTTGGGGGGAAAGGCTCAGGGCTGACCTTCGGATCAACTGAAAAACTGTTCAAAACTGGAAAATATGGCGATCTGAGTCCGTGTTGGGTAGGGCAGGGTTACTTTTATTTTCTACTACTCTTTTTTAGCGGGAACCTGTTCGGTGACGTTTCCGGAATCCTGACGCTTTTTCAAGACATCATTTTTAACGGATTCTGCAACTCGGTTCTGAAAAGCCATAAGTGCTTCTCTGCGGGCCAAAGCCGCCGCTGACAACTGTGGCCGATTATAAGATTTCAATGACATATAAGGATTCCTCATCAGCCAGATCTTTTCGGTAGATATATTTTACGCCATCTGAGTATTTTTTCAACAAACGCTCATAATATTGAGCCAATGTTGGTTTCATTGGGAAGTAAATAATAACTTTAACTTTGTTTTTATGTGAAGCGCAAAAATCTAATATTGCTTTTCCACCGTCACTTCATAATCGTATTTCTCTATATCGCATTCAATCGATGGGTATGTATTGACGGTTATATTTGATAATTATGTAATCCGCATATTCGTCACCTGTGAGGGTTATGTTTTACTGATGAAGTAAACATAATGAGTAATACATAGGGGAAAGAATTTATGACTGAGTACAACACTGCGTCACGTTACACTTTGACGTTTCGACGGCCAGATCCCCGCACACTTGGCAGAAGCTGCGCAAAGCAGTGATATGTCCTGTTCTGATGAAAACAACAAATTTCATTACTTGCTGACCGACGATGAAGATGACATAGGCTCATTGTTGGAACTGATCTGTCCAATCTGAGAATGGTCGCTTGCGCGGCATCATGGCGGCTGGGGGGCTATTCACAGCCCTTTTGTCAGGGATATTTCATGTTGCACTTTGCTTATTTTTCACACGTTAGGCCGAAGAAAAAACTTATCCACATATCCATAGGTCAGATCTAATAAAATCCCGTAGCACAAAACTACGGGATAAATAAAGGAAAGGTTAACGCAGGAAAACCGGTTGTTCCTGCTCGTAGGCGATTATGGCGTCCAGATGCTGTAATGTCAGGCCGATGCTGTCCAGACCATTCATCATACAGTGACGTCGGAAGCTGTCGATTGCAAAATCGTAGCTTTTATTGCCGGCGTGTACTTGCTGTTGTTCCAGATCGACGGTAAAACGACAAATTGTGTTTTGCTGAACCAATTCAAATAGTTCATCGACATCTTTATCATCTAATTTCACTGGCAGTAACTGGTTGTTGAAGGCGTTACCATAGAAAATATCCGCAAAACTTGGCGCGATAACAACTTTAAAACCATAATCCGTCAAGGCCCAAGGGGCGTGTTCACGGGAGGAACCACAACCAAAGTTTTCACGAGCCAGAAGGATACTGGCGCCCTGATAACTGGGCTGGTTTAATACGAATTCAGGATTAGGTTTCTGTCCTGCATCATCAAGGAAACGCCAGTCGTGAAACAGGTGCTGACCAAACCCGGTACGGGTAACTTTCTGCAAAAATTGTTTTGGAATAATGGCATCGGTATCAACGTTTGCAGCATCTAAAGGAGCGACCAACCCGATATGTTGAATAAACTTTTCCATAATTCCTCCTTTATGACTTCTGTGCTGGATGACGTATGTCGATAAAATGACCATTAATCGCTGCTGCCGCTGCCATCGCCGGGCTGACCAAATGTGTGCGTCCACCACGCCCTTGGCGTCCTTCGAAGTTGCGGTTACTGGTAGAAGCACAACGTTCACCTGGTTGCAGACGGTCATTATTCATTGCCAAACACATTGAACACCCCGGTAAGCGCCATTCAAAACCGGCACTTATGAAAATTTTATCCAAACCTTCTGCTTCTGCTTGTGCCTGAACGGGACCCGATCCTGGAACGACGATCGCCTGAACGCCCGGTGCAACTTTATGGCCTTGTGCGATGACCGCGGCAGCCCGTAAATCTTCAATGCGGGAGTTAGTGCAGGAGCCGATGAAGACTTTATCGATCTTCACATCTGTCAACTTAATACCTGGTTTCAAGTCCATATAAGCCAGCGCTTTTTCAGCAGATGCACGTTCAACAGGATCATTGAAAGATTCCGGCGCGGGAATGGCCTGATCAATCGCGATGACTTGCCCTGGGTTGGTTCCCCATGTGACCTGCGGCGAGATCTCTTCCGCGTTAATAGTAACAACTGTGTCATATTGTGCAGCAGGATCAGATTTCAGTGTCTTCCAGTAAGCAACAGCGTGCTCCCACAGTTCTCCTTTTGGTGAGAACTGACGGCCTTTTATATAAGTAAATGTGGTTTCATCCGGCGCGACTAACCCCGCTTTAGCGCCCATTTCAATTGCCATATTACATAAGGTCATACGGCCTTCCATACTGAGCGCTTCAATCGCCTTACCACAGAATTCAACCACATAACCTGTACCACCCGCACTGCCTGTTTTGCCGATGATTGCCAGAACGATATCTTTGGCGGTAATTGCATCACCGACATCGCCAATCACTTCGATTTTCATCGTCTTAGCACGGGCTTGTTTCAGCGTTTGGGTTGCCAGTACGTGTTCAACTTCAGAAGTACCAATACCGAAAGCCAGTGAACCGAATGCGCCATGCGTTGCGGTATGGGAATCACCACAAACGATCGTCATTCCCGGCAGGGTCATGCCTTGTTCCGGTCCGATTACATGAACAATTCCCTGATAGGGATGGTTCAGATCATATAATGTGATACCGAATTCGGCACAGTTTTTCATCAACGCCTGCATTTGAATACGCGCCATGTCACCACAGGCGTTAATATCTTTTGTCTGCGTGGATACGTTATGATCCATTGTTGCGAACGTTTTACCTGGCTGGTGCACCAATCGGCCTTTCGTGCGCAAACCATCAAACGCCTGCGGGGAGGTCACTTCATGAACCAAATGGCGATCAATATAGAGTAACGGGGTTTCATTCGGCACTTCCCGGACAATATGAGCGTCATATAATTTCTGATATAAAGTCTTAGCCATGTTAAATACCCTCGGCTACATAACGGGCGATAATGCTGCCCATTTCATCAGTGCTGATTGCTTTGCCATTTCCAGCTAAATCTGTTGTGCGATAGCCCTGTTCCAGCACATGGTTAACCGCCTGTTCAATCGCATTAGCCGCATCATGATGACCTAAGCTGTAACGCAACAGTAAAGCGGCAGACAGGATCTGGGCTATCGGGTTAGCAATGCCTTTTCCAGCAATATCCGGTGCAGAGCCACCCGCCGGTTCATACAGGCCAAAACTTTTTTCGTTCAGGCTGGCGGAAGGGAGCATTCCCATGGAACCGGTAATCATGGCGCATTCATCGGATAAAATATCACCGAAAATATTGGAGCACAGCAGCACATCAAATTGAGATGGATCTTTAATCAACTGCATGGTGGCATTATCAATATACATGTGGTTGATTTCTACATCTGGATACTCTTTTGCAATCTCAGTAACTACTTCCCGCCACAATACGGAACTCTGCAACACGTTTGCTTTATCAATAGACGTGACTTTATTACGGCGTTTGCGGGCTGATTCGAAGGCGATACGGGCAATACGCTCAATTTCAAAGCGGTGATAAATCTCAGTATCAAATGCACGTTCATATTTACCCTGGCCTTCACGTCCTTTGGGTTGACCAAAATAGATACCGCCGGTTAATTCACGGACACATAAAATATCAAAGCCTTTGGCAGCAATATCACTGCGTAAAGGACAAAATACTTCTAATCCAGCATATAAGCGGGCAGGGCGCAAGTTGCTGAACAGTTTGAAATGTTTGCGTAATGGCAACAGCGCACCGCGCTCAGGCTGTTCTGCTGGCGGTAAATGTTCCCATTTAGGCCCCCCCACGGAGCCGAACAATATGGCGTCAGCCTGTTCACAACCTGCTATGGTTGTTGCCGGCAGTGGACAGCCGTGACGATCGATAGCAATCCCACCTACATCATATTCGCTGGTGGTGATACGGATATTAAAGCGCTTACGGATTGCGTCCAGTATCTTATGAGCCTGCGTCATAACTTCAGGGCCAATACCATCACCGGGTAAGATTGCAATATGATAACTGTTCGACATGTTTACACCATTTCCTTTGTATTTTGCTGTATGCGTTGTTTCTCTTTCTCAACTTGCTCTGCGCGCCAGATACTATTGAGCACATGAATCATTGCCTTGGCTGAGGATTCAACGATATCTGTTTCGAGCCCCATGCCGTGGAAGCGACGTCCAAAGCATTCGACGACAATATTGACTTGACCCAGCGCTTTTTTCCCTTGCCCTTTCCCCGATAATTGATAAGAAACCAGTTCAATCGGGTATTCAGTTATTCGGTTGATTGCTTGATAGATAGCATCTACCGGGCCGTTACCAGTGGCTGCTTCTGATTTTATCTCTTTACCACATGTTAAACGTACCGCTGCTGTTGCTATCACGTTGGAGCCAGATTGGATATTAAAGTTATCCAGATGGAAAAATTCTGGCTCTTGCTGTTGCAGATTGATGAAAGCTAACGCTTCCAAATCATAGTCAAATACTTGGCCTTTCTTATCTGCCAGACGCAAAAAGGCTTCGTATAAGCTATCCAGATCGTAATCTTTGTCCTGATATCCCATCTCTTCCATACGGTGTTTCACGGCGGCACGACCGGAACGGGAAGTCAGATTCAATTGAATTTCTTTCAGACCGATGGATTCCGGCGTCATAATTTCGTAAGTTTCGCGATTTTTCAGCACGCCATCCTGATGAATACCGGACGAGTGGGAAAATGCATTGCTGCCAACAATCGCTTTATTCGCGGGGATCGGCATATTACATAACTGGCTGACTAACTGACTGGTACGGTAAATTTCTTGATGATTGATATTAGTATAAACGCCTAACATTTGCTGACGGACTTTAATTGTCATGATCACTTCTTCCAGCGAGCAGTTGCCGGCACGTTCACCCAGACCATTCATCGTTCCTTCTATCTGACGGGCGCCAGATTGTACTGCGGTGATAGAGTTGGCGACAGACATCCCCAAATCATCGTGGCAATGTACGGATAATATCGCCTTGTCAATATTAGGAACACGTTCGATCAAGTTAGTGATGATGCCGCCAAATTGATAGGGTGTGGTGTAACCGACAGTATCTGGAATATTAATCGTCGTTGCCCCTGCTTTGATGGCGTTTTCAACAATCCGACACAGATTATCAATCGGTGTGCGGCCGGCATCTTCACAGGAAAATTCAACATCATCAGTGTAACGACGTGCCCGCTTGATTGATTGAGCGGCCATCTCCATAACATTTTCGAATGTTTTTTTCAGTTTGGATTCAATATGTAAGTTGGAGGTAGCCAGGAAAACGTGAATTCGAAAAGCCTCCGCAACTTTTAAGGCTTCAGCGGCAACATCAATGTCTTTTTCTACACAACGGGCTAAGGCGCAAACACGGCTGTTTTTTATCTGCCTGGCGATAGTCTGTACAGATTCAAAGTCACCAGGAGAAGAAATCGGAAAACCAACTTCCATGACATCAACACCCATTCTCTCCAAAGCCAATGCAATCTGGAGCTTTTCTTTCACACTTAAACTGGCTTGTAATGCCTGTTCTCCATCACGTAATGTGGTATCGAAGATAATAACTTGCTGGCTCATATCATGCTCCTCTCGTGGTTATTTTTTGCGCCCAGCAGGTAAAAAAAACCCGCGCATGGCGCGGGTTCTTGTTTATGTCTGGTTTGGACCAACTCCGTTTTGAATCAACTCTGTTTTCTGTCCACCAGCATACCGCGCATATCAGATACGATTAGTAGTAGGCTTAGTAGACAAATTGAGTGAATCATATTGATCCAACCTTTCAATAGTATTAATGAGTGTTTGGTACTCGGATGCTTTTATTGATACGTTATCTTAAAAGTGATGTCAAGAATTCATTTAGGCATATGATTCTTGGTTTTGCTTTTCCAATGACTGTAAATTGAAGTGTTGATCTGTTTATATTTAAAAAGATTTTATTTTGTCCTTTTGTGTTTGGGTTGGACTTTAGTGATAAACTCAAATTTATATAAAAAATAGCGCATTATACTGATTAATTAAAATTAAGTATTTTTGTGCCGGGAGCTGGAAGTGGATTTGTATTTTTCTGAAAAACATCGTTTGTCATTGACAAATAGGTATAAATAGAAAGTTATGTTATAAATAACGTTTCATAATTCTGCTACACATGGCCGTCTTCAAGTCATTGTTATATATAGAATTATGAGTAGTATAAGATGTAGCACTATTTTGGGATCTTATTTATATCGTTGAAAAAATAATTTCATAATATAATGACTCTGATAAAATTGTTTAATAATAATAAATCAGTAATTTTATTATGAATTGAGTCATTCTTTGATTTATCATCACACACGGAATGCTAGGGTGAATGAATTGTTAACATAATTGTACTTTTTTGTGAATGAATAATGAACATCTACATTTTCTACTAACTGAGATTATATATTTTTAACATTAATAAGGGGATGCGCTGGTTAGCTATGCGTATTCAGATTTGTACAAGGACGAGTCTTAATTATTTATCATCAAAATGATTAAGATAATTGATCTCGTTAATAGTACTAGTAAAAGTCATCGTAATATCTGAGTAATGAATGAAGGTATTTCCGATGTTTTGTTATTAGCCGAGGTCATCTGAATGAGTTTAGTGGAGTTAAACAATGGCTGAATACACCTCAGTAACTGCAACCAAAAAAGATCCAAGTGAAATTCATTTACGTAATGTGGATCTCAATCTGCTGACTGTTTTTGATGCAGTGATGCAAATGCAGAATGTAACACGTGCGGCACAGATATTGGGAATGTCACAACCTGCTGTTAGTAATGCAGTTTCTCGCCTGAAGTTAATGTTCAATGACGAATTATTTGTACGTTATGGGCGTGGAATACAACCGACGGTAAGGGCTCATCAATTATTTGGTCCTGTCCGTCAGGCATTACAACTGGTATATAATGAGTTACCTGGGGTTGGTTTTGAGCCTGATAATAGCGACAGGGTTTTTAATCTCTCAATTTGCAGCCCTTTAGATATTAGACTGGCAGCAAAAATAGTGGAACAGGTAAAACAAAATACACCAAATCTGGGTGTTACGATTCGATCATATCTGCATGATAATATTGAGCATCAGCTCAGGTATCAGGAAACTGAGTTTGTCATTAGCTATACACAGCTGGAACGTATGGATTTTCATCATTACCCGTTATTCAATGATGAGTTGGTCCTGGCCGTTTCCAATAATCATCCAAGAATTGAAAATAGTATTAGTGAACAGCAATTGTATGAGGAACATCATGCAGTTGTATCATTGGATAATGCCGGTTCATTCAGTGCTCCCTATTATGAAAATGGAGAATATCTGCGTTCTGTAGTTTATCAGGGAACTGACTTGAATAGTGTGCTGCATATTGTATCTCAAACCTATTTGGTTGCGGTTACTCCAAGATGGTTGGTTGAACACTACAGCGAACAATTAGCAATAAGAGCTGTTTCATTACCATGGGATAAAGTAAGCCGTCCGTGCTATTTGATTTGGCACGAATCTACAACAAAAGATAAAGGGCATCAGTGGATGAAATCGCTGTTGAGCCAACTTAGCGGCAGTTAATTAACTTGAAACTCACTACTGGATAAACCGGTAGTGAGCTCTTTATTTTATCACAAATGTATCAACTTTTGATAAATATTCTTTTCCTGTTGTTCAGGAATAGGTAGACTGCAAGGAAATAGCTAACACCTGTAAGCTGAAAAGCGAATCAGTGATGCAAAAAAGCATTATCAGAGAATAAAACCACTGTTTTTTCTCTGATGAGAAGAAAATGTTTCTAACAGGAAAAGAGTTGTGATAACTGAAAATTTACATCCTTATCACTTGATAAACCGGTTGCAGCAACAAATCAAACAAAACCCAGAGAGAATTGCTTTTCACCAATGGTCTTCAGATGAACAACTCGAATTAAGCTGGAGTGATATTGACGAAAAGACAAAAGCCATTAGCCGGGCATTGCTGGAGATTGGGGTTGATGTACAGGAAAAAATTGGCCTTTTTGCGCATAACAGCATGGCGTGGTCTCTGACAGATATCGCAGTATTACAACTCAGGGCGGTCACTGTTCCTTTGTATGCAACCAGCAGTCAGGAGCAGGCTGGCTTCATTCTTAATGATGCTGGTGTGCGTATTCTGTTTGTTGGTGGGCAGGTGCAATATGATGTCGCGGTCACTTTACCAGAATTGTGTCCTCAGCTGAGTCACATCATAGTATTAGATGAATCAGTTGATTTGCGTGATTATTCATTAGCACAGCATTTATCTGACTTTATGACTGATAATAAATTACAACATCAGTCTGAGTTGGAAACCCGTATTGCTAACCATAATCTGGACGATCTTTTTACGCTTATATATACATCCGGTACAACCGGTGAGCCTAAAGGTGTCATGCTTGATTACCGTAATTTAGCTTATCAGTTGTATTCACATGACCATCGCCTGACATTAACTGATCAGGATGTTTCTTTAAGTTTCCTGCCGCTATCCCATGTTTTCGAACGCGCATGGAGCTTTTATGTGATGCATACAGGCGCGCAAAATGTTTATCTGACTGATACTAATTTTGTTCGTCAGGCTATGGCGGATATTCGCCCGACAGTGATGTGTGCAGTGCCGAGATTTTACGAAAAAATTTACAGTGCGATTTTTGAAAAGGTTTCTCAGGCCCCCTGGCATCGGAGAAAATTATTTAACTGGGCGATTAAATGCGGTGAGAGTCAGTTTTTACGTCAGTTGCAAGGTAAAAAAAGCTGTCCCTGGTCAACTGCGATGTATCAATTGGCCGATAAATTGGTGTTGAGCAAACTGCGCAATATCTTGGGTGGCCGGGTTCGTTTTTTACCTGCGGCCGGCGCACGTCTGGATGAAACGATTATCCTGTTTTTCCTTGCTGTTGGAGTAAATATCAAATATGGCTATGGCATGACAGAGACTTGCGCCACAGTTTCCTGTTGGCAAGAGCAAGGTTATGTGCTTGGCTCTATTGGTACACCATTGCCTGGGATTGACGTCCGTATCGGTGAAGAAGATGAGATACAGGTGCGTGGCCCAATTGTGATGAAAGGCTATTTCAATAATCAGGAAGAAACTGACAGGGCATTCGCTCAAGACGGTTGGTTGCGTACAGGTGATGCCGGTAAGTTAGATGAAAATGGTAATTTGTTTATTACTGAGCGCCTGAAAGATTTGATGAAAACATCAAACGGTAAATATATTGCCCCACAAATGATTGAAGGTACTCTAGGGCAAGATCGTTTTATTGAGCATGTTGCTGTTATTGCTGATGCCCGTAAATTTGTATCCGCCCTTATCGTGCCTAGTTATGATGCATTGGAAGAATATGCAAGATCAATCAATCTCAAATATCATGATCGGGTTGAATTACTGTGTAATAGTCACATTATGGCTATGTTTGAGCAACGTCTAAAAGAGATTCAGAAAAACCTTGCTCACTTCGATCAGGTAAAGCGTTTCACATTACTGCCAAATCCATTTTCAATGGAAACAGGGGAATTAACGCCAACACTGAAATTGCGAAGGAAAATTATTATGCAGCGTTACCATAACGAAATTGAATCCATGTATCGAGATTAATTTCTGGCGCTTTATATAGATAGCGTGACCGGCTATTCAAGGGAAATTTAAGGTGGTATTGCAGTAATATTCTACTTTAAATTTATCTCAGGAGTATCCGGTTTTAAAAATGAAATGATAGTATTTTATACTTGTGCGCATAGTAAATAAGACACGTTTTGTATAATGAGGTGAATTGATGAATTTTGATAATGTAGTTATTGTTCATGGCCTTATGGCGACTCCTGATCATCATTGGTTTCCTTGGCTTAAAGGTCAATATGAACGGTTAAATGCCCATGTAATTGTGCCGGAGATGCCTGAATCTCATGCTCCTTCACCTCATTTATGGCAAGAAAAGTTGCAGGAGAGTGTACCTAATCCTAATGAAAAAACGCTTTTTATTGGGCATAGCTTGGGTTGTATTGCCACACTCCGTTATATTTCATCTTTACCTGATAATGTAAATATTGGGGGGATTGTATTAATTGCCGGATTTTACGAAAAATTATCGACTTTACCCGAATTAAGTATATTTACTGAGGAGAACTCGGATTTTCATCCGCTTATACACAGAATAAACCAACGAATAGTAATATTATCGCTTAATGATGAGATTGTACCTCCACAGTTTACATTAAATTTAAGCCAGCAGCTTCGGGCTGAATTATATGGTTTCCCTGGCGGTGGGCATTTTTTAGATCACGACGGTTTTACTGTTTTTCCTAACTTAGAAAAGGTATTAAAAGACAATTCAATGTTGTAAAGAAATGTCTTGTTGTTTTGTAGATATGCCAAGTTTACTTATACTCATAACTTGGCTATTTAAATCAATATGGTTTATGACCACGTCTCGATGCATCTTTAAATCCATAGGGTATATCGTATTCTCTAGTTAAAATGGGGTAAATAGGTTTTATCTGAATGAATTATTCACAATAGCTATTCAGCAATGGCGTAGCCGTAAATGTCTCAATTTTGATCGCAGAGGTGAAAAAATTAAACCACAAGCTGCTATCGAAGTTCTCTATCGTCTGACGAAGGGTGAGATCTGCTGACAAAACGGGCACTTCACGTCAACTTTGGCCATCAAGAATTCTTTAATAAATGACAGAATTTTACATGATGATCACCGCATTGAATACATGACCGAAAGAATAATAACAATAAATTCAAATAATTACGTCAAATAGGCCTATTGGAAAGCATACCAAGCTTGATGCAAATTTTATCACAAAAATCAACAAATAATTTACATTTTTTCAATGGGTTATATTTTTAGTTGTGATAGTATCCACAAATATTTAACTATTATATAGCTGAAATAATAAAAACTGTTAATATTACAAAGCTGAATTAAATTTTAATCCAGTGTATTGGTCAAAACAAACATCCCAGAGGGGTATAAAATGAATGTGATAACAGTACAAGCATTTAGACCACTAACTCATGATGAAACATTAAATTATGATAATGGTTTAATGAGCTCATCACCTAATTAATAGAAAAAGGAATAAAGGTATACCATAACCTTTATTCCTTTATTTGTGCTTCCATTTATAAGATAAAAGGTAAGGTATGGACATTATTAACGTAAAAAGGAAAATAACAGCAATAATAAATAAAAAATTTAATGATACTGATCTGTATACTTGCTACTTGTCAGGCTCAGTCATTGAAGGGTTTGCAACACCAAAATCTGATTATGATGTCTATGTTATATTGGAGGGAGAACTAGAAAAAGAATATGAAGAGATATTTATACCATCCGATATAGGAATGTTAGAAGTGACAATAATCTCTTTAAAAGAGATAAAAGAAATCATGAGGATAATCAACAATGAAAGCTCAAATTCCGATTGGTATAAATTACATTTATCTCATAGGATATTAACAGGGGAATCGATTATAAAATCAAATAATTTTAACACATTAAAAGGAGGAATAAATAAAACTAAATTATGTGAAATACTTAAGACCAAAGCAAAAAACTTTGGAGAAAAGTGTTTTTCCGATGGGATTGGAAATATTTTAAATAATGACCTAATATCAGCAGCCTTCAACTTTGAACGAACAGTTAATTCAGCAATGGATTATATCCTGGCTTTAAGTGGAAATACATCCACTTTAATAAAGTGGCGCTATCAAAATGCAATGAAAGTGTTTGGAAAAGACCATCCAATAACATCTATATACTTGATGGTTTGTTCAAAATTTAATGTAACCAATGATATTTCAACAATTGATTACATAAACTCAGTCGCTAAAATGTGGCAATTAACTTTAGACTATTGTCAAGGAAAAGATATTTTTAGTTACAATGTATCTTTTACAAAAAAAAGAATAGCTAATACATCTGACATTTCATTATTAGATGAAAATAATAGACCAATAATAAAAAATTTATGGTATAGAGTCTTATGCAAAGATGGAAAGTTAATACTTTTCGCAAAAAAATCATTATGTGAAATTAGTTCAGATGCATATAAAGTTTGGTTAGTAATAGATAATGAAAAAACAGAGTTTGAAGTTGTTTCAGAGTTGGAAAAACTTGGAATAACTAATACAAATGCTAATTTTTATATATCGGAATTCGAAAGACTAGGGGCATTAACAAAATAATACATATGGGGAATGCAATGGAAAGAATAAAGATTATAAGTAGGCACCACTGCTGGAGAACATTAAAGGGAACCAAAACTAATAATTTTCAAGAATATTTGAATCAAATAAATAATGGATGCCAATTACAAGAAACAATATTTCATCTACGCGATGCAGAAGAAATGTTAATGGACTTAAGTAATTTGTCATCACCCATATCAAGATTATCAAGCACTGAAATAATACATATTTGGAATGAACTAGTTGATTATTTAAATATAAATAAACTTACCTCTGATATGGGTAACTTAGTAAATGGATATGGCTTAGATCCAGAATTAGCCTTATACGGTACTGAACTATGTGAGTTAAAAAGAAATAAAGAAAACATCCTATCCACAATAATAAACAAAGGAATAACAAATAAATTAGAATTAATATATTCAAGAGGGCTTGATAAGTCAGTGAAATTAAAGGACGCTCCACAAAAAACAATTGATTTATATGATGAGTTTCGTTACGAATACAGTAAAAGCATTAATTTATTTTCATTGGAAACTTGCCCCACATTAAACATAGAAAACATTTACCAAGATCATTACCTGTGGGATAAGGTTTTTACGATAGCTAAAAACAAATTATTTATTATTTCGGGAGGAATCCCCATTGCGTTATCTTATCATGCAAAAACACTAGACAAAAATATATATTTCTGCGAAATACATCGTGAAAATGATAGTGGTTTACTGCATAAAAGAAAATTATTCAATGAGATATACCCAAAATTTAAAGGAAAAGAAAACGAAAGTTGGCTGATAATTGATAAATCCTACACAGGAGGTAGCATTCAATTAGCTTACAAGATGCTTGTAAATTTAGTTGGGTACAAATCGCAAATATATAAAGTATCATTTTCCCCCAAAACATTAGGGGCATTTTCATCGTCAGATTATGCAATTTATGCAGGCAGATTATTTGATGTAAAAAAGACAATAGCATATTTAACAGCCGAGGATTGGCATAAAAAACTCATCTATTTGGGAGATCATGTCATATGAGGTATGTATTCAATAATGAAGTTAGCAATTATTTAGAAATACACCTTCACAAACTCAGAGAAGAGATTCGTAGAATATGGCTTGCCAAGCTTTCTACTATTCATATCGGATATGATAACAAATACCATGGCGAAACAGTAGAAATAGATATCATTTTAAATAATATAATTTACGAGCACTTGGATAAATCAGAACTCAAGGTCACCATTATTTCAGAAGACGATTCTGAATCACAATCTGTAAATATTAAAGATAAGGTTTCCTTACTAATTGATCCTATTGACGGTACTCATAACTTGCTTATGGGTTATCCTGCCTATACTACATCAATAGCTGTTTACAAGAATGATAGATACATTATGGGCTGGGTATATGATATTCCAAGAGACATTATATATAAAGCATCATTGGGAGAAGGTTCTTATATACAAGGCATATATACCAGCAAGCGAATATATACCAGTCCCTCATTTCAACTGAACGATTTGAGAGTATCATTTCATAGGGCGAAAAATAATCAGTATACAGAGATTCAGAATAAAATTATTAATGAAGTAAATAAAGTAAGAATCTCATCTTGTTCAAGTTTAGATATATGCCTGATCGCTAGTGGCGTTTTACATGCATTCTTAGATTTATCACTTATGGGTCACGAACGTTGTGTAGATATAGCAGCAGCTAAACTAATCCTTGAGGAATCAGGGGGATACATAATGACTCGTGATGGAAATAGTTATGATATTCTATCACCTACAGATTCTTTATTTTTTGAGAAAAAAGCAATCATAGCTGTTTCTTCTAAAAGTGCAGGGGATACAATATTAGAATTAATGAGGATACAAAAATGAACACTATAGAATTAAAAATCAGAGTATTATGTTCTGGATTAAAATATGATAAAAACGTGATATATGAGTATAGTAAACGAAATTTTATTCCTAAAAGAAGGGCGTATGGAACAAGTGATAGCTCTAAATTAGAAACAACACATTCCGTACCCCAAGAGGTTATTTTAGAAGATGGTACAATTATTGCCTGTAACTATAATGAAGATTCTGATTATGATTTAATATATAAAAATGGAGATTTTTACATAAAAGCCGAAAATATTTTGTTTAAAGTTATATTTCCCATTAAACCAGACATATATGGTATAGAACTTTCAGATGGCAGTAGAGTAGAAGAATACGTCACGGTGTACGGTGATACAACTTTGGGTTTTTTCTCTCCAGGGCATTGTTATTATTTTAATGATGGCCGTCAGTGTAAATTTTGTTCATTAGGTGAAGCTAGAAATAGTTTATCAGATCATAAAAAGTCTATTAGACCGTCAAAAGTAATTGAAGTTATGAATATAATAGAAGCTAACAATATTAATAGATATAAAAGAGTACTCATCAATGGTGGTACAACTCGTAATTATGATATTGGTTTTGAAATGCACAAACAATTATTAATTTCTATAAAACCTTTTTGTAAAAAAATAACCTTAACAGTCATCTGATATCAATGCCACCTAGAAATCTAAATAAAATAAAGGGGATTTCTGAATTTGTTGATAGCTGGGCTATTAGTTTAGAAATATTTAATCCTAAATTATTTGATCAGATATGTCCTGGTAAATCACAGGACTACGGGAGAAATAATCTATTAGAAGCATACTTAGCTGCTGTTTCAGAGTTAGGTGAAGGCAATGTTTATGTTGGGTTTGTAGCGGGGTTAGAACCTTTAAATGATTTAGTACAAGGAATGGAGTTTTTTTCAAAAAATGGCATAGTTCCAGCAATAGCAATTTTTCATCCCGATCATGGTTCTGAATATCAAAATCACCCCAGACCTATTTTTGAAGATATTTATAAAACATATGTTGAGATGCATAAATTATATCAAAAATATGGATTCAAACCATTTATTATCGGTAGTGGTAGAAATTCACTTGATACTGAAGCGTACTACGGGGAAAAAAGAAATGATTAAATGCGGTTTATTTATAGCTTTTGAAGGAAATGATGGTGCAGGTAAATCAACGATTTCACGCGAAGTTTATGATATTTTATCTCTAGATTATAATAATATTGTTTTTTTAGATAAGAATTATCCTTTACTACCATCTGGATATAGTATGTATCACATGGGAAAAATACGAGATATCCTTTGGGATTATGACATTTCAGCTCCATTGGGTGAACTTGGTAACCGGCATTGGATTCTATTGATAGCATCATGGTTTTCTGTTTTAGATAGTTTAATTATTCAACCTTGTTTATTGCAAGGTAAAATTATTATATGTGATAGTTGGTATTATAAATATCTAGCAAGATTCTTACTTAAATCCACGGAATTAGCAAAATTAAGTAAATCGGTTCTATCTATAAACACAAAACCAGACATGGTTATATATCTTGATGTTCCTCCAAACATTGCTGAAAAAAGGAAAAAAATATTAAAACCCAGTGAATCTGGAAAATTAGAGACAAATGAAAAGTATGATTTTATAGAATATCAAAAACACGTTCTTAATCAATACCAGACGTTTTATGATGACACTTGGAAAATTATTGATACTGACACATTAACTAAAGATGCAGTAATTAAATCAATAGTGGATATTATTCAAGTGGAAATACTGAAAAAAATGTAATTACTGCAAGCTCTATATTTACTAAGGTTATTTTAGCTGGAGGAAAATAATGGATAAAGAATTTAGAAAATTAATATTAGCCTCCTCAGGAAATTCTTTCACCTTGTATTTGGAGATGATAATATCATTCACGCTAATCACATATCACTGGAATGGTGGAGCGATATACTCATCTTTATATACAATTTCATATGCTGTATCGTTACTATTTCTAACGCCCTATGTTTCGTCATTTGTAGATGAAAATACAAAACCCAAAAAGTACATTATTATCATTTCGTTACTTTGCGGTGTTATTACCACTTTTCAATACGATATTGATGACATTAATATATATATTCTTTATTCTTTTATTAAAAACATCCTTCGTTTATTTTTAGGACCTTCTAATTTTTTAATATTAAAAAATATATCAACCAAGCAATTTGAAAAAAACTTTAGTTATTGGCAGGTTTTATTTCAAATATACAAAATGTTGGCCCCATTATTTTTAGGTTTTGTTCTTATCTATTACTCAGTAAAACAAATTCTTATTTTAATATCAGTGCTTTATTTTATTTCAGCAGTCTTATATATTTTTGTTTCAGAACCATTGATTAATGTTAACCGCAAAAAAAACAAAATATCACTAATTAATTACTTTAATATAATGGAAGATAATAGAATATTGTTTTCATTTATTATTATTTCCATTTTAACTTGTTTTGGCTATCTATCAGATAGTCTAATAGCTCTTAGCTTTATGAAACAGGGATTAAATGGAAGCCATTATAGTTTTGCTATGTGTCTTTCAGGTGTTTCAGGTGTTCTAATTGGTTTAGTATTTGGAAAGTATAAGATTAACATATCTTTAAATATTATGTTATCTTCATTCTTTTTATGGGGTTCGGGGTATCTTTTAATAGGAATAACAAATCAATTTAACGATTTATTTCCTGATAAAATCAATTTATTTTTTATATTTTTAGCAATGGTAATAATAGGAGTAGGATCGTCTATGAATAATATTATTGTTACCATTTATATGCAGAAATTCGCAAATAATGATAACTCGGCCAAAATATTTGGCTTAACGTCAATTTCTGTTGGTTTTTCCATGTTTTTTGGCCCTTTGATAGGTTCCACAATATCTTATTTCCTTTCCATAAGCATCGTTTTTTTTACAACATTTATAGGTATTTTTTTAACCATAATTGTGGTTGTTTTAATAAATCGTAAATCCACGTCATAAATGTCTTGTTGTTTTGTAGATATACCAAGTTTATTTATATTCATAACTTTGATATTCTAATTAATATAAATTATGACTAATGAAAAATAAATTTATGATGGATTGAATTAAAGTTTAACTTAAATAAGCGAAGTGAAATGGTTAGTACTAAAATATATGTTAGTCACTATGGAAAATGAATTTATATTGAGGGCTTTTGGTGTAATTTTATATTCTTAAAGAGTTAATTGTTTATTCCGTAAATTAATTTTCTCTTAAGGTGTTAATTTTTTAATAATGTATTGCATAGAGTTTTCTTTAATATGTAAATATACTTTTCATGAGTTATTAAGGTTATTTCGTGAGCCGTGTAAATAATTTTACTTATTTTAAATAATGATTTTACTGATTATTATGTCGGGTTATTTAATGATGGAAATTAATATTTATGTATCTAGGTAAATATTGAATGTGTGGAATTAGCCTCCCAAGAAAATAATGGTTTCTATTGTATTCTATAATTAAAGTGAGGTAAATAGATTTTACCTGAATGAATTATTCACAATAATTATTCAGAAACGATGAAATTATGATTAAATTATTTGAGGTATTCGTCCGCACTTCCTTTATCAGATTTATGCTGTGGTGACTTAAACGATTTTGAAAACTGTTTTTTAGTTTTTTATCGTATATATACCGGATAATACCTATATGTTGTCGTTCTTTTCAGGTATAGCCACTCATATTCTACTTACTTTTAGCTTCTTGATAGTAAGATAACGCTTACAGAAGGCATTTAGAATTGCCATAAAGTTGCTATTCTGCCTTTACTCACATTGCTAACACCTGTTTCTAGCGTTATGTTAATTAACTCAGCATCAATATATCGCTGAGAGGCCATTCGCCTTACTAAAATAAAAGTGGAAGGAACTTCCGATTTATTCACTTGCAAACAGAGCCTGGAGGAAAACCTATGGAGATGTTATCAGGAGCTGAAATGGTCGTCCGATCGTTAATTGATCAGGGCGTTAAGCATATATTCGGTTATCCGGGGGGGGCAGTACTGGATATTTATGATGCCCTGCATACGGTTGGGGGCATTGAGCATATCCTGGTACGTCATGAGCAGGGGGCAGTTCATATGGCTGATGGTTATGCTCGTTCTACCGGGAAGGTTGGTGTGGTATTGATTACTTCCGGTCCAGGAGCAACCAATGCCATTACCGGTATTGCCACAGCTTATATGGATTCAATTCCAATGGTTGTATTGTCCGGTCAAGTCGCCAGTTCCTTGATTGGTAATGATGCATTCCAGGAATGTGACATGGTAGGGATATCCCGCCCGATCGTGAAACACAGCTTTTTGGTGAAAAAAGCAGAGGATATTCCGAAGGTACTGAAAAAAGCCTTCTATCTAGCTTCCAGTGGTCGTCCGGGGCCGGTAGTCATTGATTTACCAAAAGACACGGTAAATCCGGCAGTAAAACACTCCTATATTTATCCTGAGCAGATAAGTATGCGTTCTTATAATCCGACGGTGCAAGGGCATAAAGGGCAGATTAAACGGGCATTAAGAAAACTGTTGAATGCAAAGAAACCAATCATATATGTGGGTGGTGGGGCAATTAATGCAGATTGTTCAGCGGAATTGCTGGTATTGGCAGAAAAATTCAATATTCCGGTTGTAAGCTCCCTGATGGGGTTAGGCAGTTTTCCGGCAACTCACCAGCAGAGCCTGGGAATGCTCGGTATGCACGGTACATTTGAAGCTAACAAAGCAATGCATAATTCCGATGTGATTTTTGCTGTTGGTGTACGTTTTGATGATCGTACAACCAATAATTTGGCAAAATACTGCCCGGAAGCAACGGTTTTGCATATTGATATCGATCCAACATCAATTTCGAAAACTGTTACCGCAGATATACCTATTGTTGGTGATGCTAAACAGGTGCTGCGGCAAATGTTGGAACTGTTGGAGACAGTGGAAGACACACAGGACCCGGATGCACTGAAAGATTGGTGGTTATCTATTCAGCAATGGCGTAGCCGCAAATGCCTCAATTTTGATCGCAGTGGTGAAAAGATTAAACCGCAAGCGGCTATCGAGGTTCTCTATCGTCTGACTAAAGGTGAAGCTTATGTCACTTCGGATGTTGGACAACATCAGATGTTTGTTGCATTGCATTACCCATTTGACAAGCCAAGACGTTGGATCAGTTCCGGTGGTTTAGGGACGATGGGATTTGGCTTACCGGCTGCATTGGGGGTCAAACTGGTGAAACCGGAAGCAACAGTCGTCTGTGTGACGGGGGATGGTAGTATTCAGATGAATATTCAGGAATTGTCCACGGCGTTGCAATATGGGCTGCCGGTACTGGTTCTGAACCTGAATAATCGTTTCCTGGGGATGATAAGACAATGGCAAGACATGATTTATGCAGGCCGTCACTCTCAGTCCTATATGGAATCTTTGCCTGATTTTGTCAAACTGGCTGAGGCTTATGGTCATGTTGGCATTGCTATCCAGAGTTATGACGAACTGGAAAGTAAATTGGCAGAAGCCTTGAAAGAGGTGACTGAAAATCAGCGGCTGGTATTTGTTGATGTCACAGTGGATGAAACTGAACACGTATATCCTATGCAGATCCGTGGAGGAGCAATGGATGAGATGTGGTTAAGCAAAACGGAGAGAACCTGATTATGCGCCGGATTTTATCTGTATTACTTGAAAACGAATCAGGGGCTTTGTCCCGTGTTGTTGGTCTGTTTTCTCAACGTGGCTACAACATTGAAAGTTTAACTGTAGCGCCAACTGACGATCCAACGTTATCACGAATGACAATTCAGACTAAGGGCGATGCCAGGGTACTTGAACAGATTGAAAAGCAATTGCACAAGCTGGTGGATGTACTACGAGTCAGCGAGTTGGCATCGGGTTCTCATGTAGAACGTGAAATTATGCTAGTGAAATTGCAGGCCAGTGGGTATGGACGTGAAGAGATCAAGCGCAGTACCGATATTTTCCGTGGGCAGATCATTGATGTGACTTCTACTTTATATACCGTACAACTGGTAGGAACCAGCGATAAACTGGATGCATTTCTGGATGCCGTTCGTGACGTTGCTGAAATTGCTGAAGTTGCTCGTTCCGGTATTGTCGGTGTATCTCGTGGGGATAAAATTATGCGATGAAAAATCGCAAACTGCGGGGCAATATACATACATTTATGAGGCTCTGCGATAAAGTAGGGCCTTTTTTGGTATCTATGAAGGAGTTAATGTGAAACTGGATGAAATCGCCCGCCTTGCAGGTGTTTCACGCACAACGGCCAGTTATGTGATTAATGGTAAAGCCAAACAATACCGAGTCAGTGATAAAACGGTAGAAAAAGTGATGGCTGTGGTCAAAGAGCATAATTACCATCCTAATGCTGTGGCAGCCGGTCTCCGTGCAGGACGCACTCGTTCTATTGGTCTGGTTATTCCAGATTTAGAAAATACCAGCTATACCCGCATTGCGAATTATCTCGAGCGTCAGGCTCGTCAGTGTGGTTATCAATTATTGATAGCCTGTTCTGAAGATCAGCCTGATAATGAAATGCGCTGCGTTGAGCACTTGTTACAACGGCAGGTGGACGCAATTATTGTTTCTACCGCATTACCGCCGGAGCATCCTTTTTATCAGCGCTGGGCAAACCGCTCTTTACCTATTGTTGCGCTTGATCGTGCATTAGAAAATGAACATTTTATCAGCGTAGTGGGCGATGACTTTGAAGATGCCAAAATGTTGGCCCAAGAGTTTCGTCAATTCCCCGCTGAATCTGTGCTGTATCTCGGCGCATTACCTGAACTGTCAGTCAGTTTTCTGCGTGAACAGGGATTTCGTGAAGCATGGAAAGATGACCCTCGTCAGGTTATGTACCTTTACTCAAACAGTTATGAGCGTGATGCCGCGGCTGAAGTGTTTGCCAAGTGGTTGGAGACTCACCCAATGCCACAGGCGTTGTTCACTACCTCTTTTGCTCTGTTACAGGGAGTCATGGATGTTACGCTTAAACACAGTGGCCGGTTACCCAATCAATTGGTCATTGCGACTTTTGGTGATCATGAATTATTGGATTTCCTCGAGTGTCCAGTGCTTTCTGTAGCGCAGCGTCATCGTGAAGTGGCGGAGCGGGTATTGGAACTGGTATTGGCGAGTCTGGATGAAAAGCAGAAGCCAGGACCCGGTATCACACGGATACACCGTGACTTATGCCGGCGAGGAAGCTTGAGTCGGAAGTGATGATAAAAGCTCCTCATTAATTCTTTGATGGGGCGCTTTTGCTACCCGATGTGTAAAAGAGGTCTGCAAGGACAACTTTGAGACAATTTTTATCTGAGTGTTTTAGCACGCTTAAATACAATTTCGTTCATACATAAATTATTTAGTAGAAGGAAGGGCAGGTAGCAACGTCTTTTCAGATTGGTGTTTGTCTATTTTCTGCTTTATTTTTACTGCTATTTATACATTAAATTGATTTTAATAACATTTATCGCATGATGTTTTTATTACCAATTGGTTTTAACGTTGAATGCATCAAATTAAATGATAAATATTTCTGTACAGTTGTCGAATAGTAATGAAATGTAAATTATGTAAATAAATTAATAACACAATTATTTTTTCATTATCTTGTCATAAACATTTATTCTCCTTTGCTGGTAAAATTATTCAAAATTATCATGGCCTTAATTATTATTGATATTGCTAAATTTAATAATTATACCCCTTAACTGCCAAAATTCTTCTACCAAATATAGCTAAAGCGCATCGGCTCTGGCTTGACAAGGTTTTCGTCCCATCCGTAAACTCCTTATTGTGGGGATTAGTGGGATAAAGTGGTAATTTTTGATCGCCTAAGGCAACCTGAAGATGTTTCGTGGAGCAACGCTGGTTAATCTCGATAGCAAGGGGCGGCTCGCCGTACCTACCCGATACCGGGTTATGCTAAACGAGGAATCACAAGGGCAAATGGTGTGTACCATTGACCTCCATCAGCCATGCCTGTTGCTTTATACACTACCTGAATGGGAAATTATTGAAGAAAAGCTCTCCCGCTTATCCAGCATGAATCCGGCGGAGCGCCGGGTACAACGTTTGCTCTTAGGTCATGCCAGTGAATGCCAAATGGATAGTGCAGGACGTCTTTTGTTAGCGAATACACTGCGCCAGCACGCAGGGCTAGCCAAAGAGGTCATGCTGGTTGGTCAGTTCAACAAATTTGAACTGTGGAATGAGCAGACTTGGTATCAACAGGTTAAGGATGACATTGCGGCTGAGCGATCTACTCAGGAACCTTTATCAGTACGGCTACAGGACTTATCACTATAAACATGGCAAACAGTCATTTTAAACATACCAGTGTATTGCTGGATGAAGCAGTCAATGGACTGAATATTCGTGAAGATGGAATCTATATTGATGGCACATTTGGCCGTGGTGGGCATTCGCGTCTGATTTTGTCGCAACTGGGAACAGCAGGTCGTTTAATTGCAATTGATCGTGATCCGCAGGCAATTGAAGCGGCAAAAGCGATCACAGATCCGCGTTTTTCAATAATACATGGGCCGTTTTCTGCATTGGCTCACCATGTAGAAGAAGCCGGGCTGACCGGCAAAATCGATGGTGTATTACTGGATTTAGGTGTTTCCTCACCGCAACTGGATGACCCGGAGCGTGGTTTTTCTTTTATGCGTGATGGGCCATTGGATATGCGGATGGATCCGACTCGCGGGCAATCAGCAGCCGAATGGCTAATGAAAGCAGACGCGGATGATATTGCATGGGTGTTGAAAACGTTCGGTGAAGAACGTTTCGCTAAACGTATTGCCAGAGCAATTGTCACACATAATCAGGAAGAGCCCATTACCCGGACAAAAGCGCTGGCCGATTTGATTGCTCAGGTCAGTCCGGTGAAAGAGAAGCATAAGCATCCTGCGACCAGGAGCTTCCAGGCTATCAGGATTTATATCAACAGTGAGCTGGAAGAGATTGAGCGGGCGCTGGATGGTGCATTACAGGCGCTTGCACCACAAGGGCGGCTTTCAGTTATCAGTTTTCATTCACTGGAAGATCGCATTGTTAAGCGATTCATTCGTCATAACAGTCGTGGGCCACAGGTGCCGGCAGGATTGCCACTGACAGAAGCGCAACTGAAAGCGCAAGGTGGGCGTAGCCTGAAATCTGTCGGCAAGATGAAACCCTCAGAGGAAGAAGTGGCTGATAACCCGCGGGCTCGTAGTTCTGTTCTACGTTTTGCTGAAAAAGTTAGCGAATAATGGCAGGTGAACGTCACGGGTTAACCGGTATTATCGGCAGCGATTTATTTAGGAATGCCAAAATACCGTTGATCCTTCTAATAGCTGTCATGATTTCAGCCATAGGTGTTGTAACCACGGCACATGAAACCCGTTTGTTGACGGCTGAAAGAGAACATCTGGTATTAGAACGTGATGCGTTAGATATTGAATGGCGTAATCTGATCCTTGAAGAAAACGCCCTTGGTGATCACAGCCGGGTTGAGCGGATAGCCGTTGAAAAAATGCATATGCAGCATGTTAATCCTGCACAGGAAAACATCGTTGTTTCACAGTGAATTAATTTGATGATTATAAGGTAAGCGATGAAAGCAGCACGCTTTGCGAAGTTAAAACGGCAAGAAGATAAAGCCAGTTTTGTCAGCTGGCGTTTTGCCTTGCTGTGTGGAGGCATTGCCCTTGCTTTAGTTTGCTTGTTGCTGAGAGTGGCTTACTTGCAAGTCATCAATCCGGAGCAATTGGTTAAAGAAGGGGATTTGCGTTCCCTGCGCGTGCAGTCAATTCCGACTGCACGCGGTATGATCAGCGATCGTATGGGGCGACCTCTGGCTGTCAGCGTTCCGGTAAATGCGGTTTGGGCAGATCCGAAAGAGGTATTTGAAAAAGGGGGAGTTACTGATGATACCCGATGGAAAGCCTTGTCTGATGCGATTAATCTGCCGGTTGAACAACTTATCAGTAAAATTAATGCTAATCCTAGAGGTCGCTTTGTTTATCTGGCGCGTCAGGTTAACCCATCGGTTGGTGATTATATTCATAAGCTGAAATTGCCGGGAATTTATTTGCGTCAAGAATCCCGGCGTTATTACCCGTCAGGTCAGGTCACTGCTCATATTATTGGTGTGACTAACGTTGATGGTCAGGGCATTGAAGGTGTCGAAAAAAGTTTTGATCGCTGGCTGACCGGTCAGCCAGGTGAACGGACGGTACGCAAAGACCGTTTTGGCCGTGTCATCGAAGATATTTCCTCTGTTGATAGTCTGGCGGCACACAATCTGGTATTGAGCATTGATGAACGTTTGCAGGCACTGGTTTACCGCGAACTGACCAATGCGGTCGCCTTTAATAAAGCAGAATCCGGTACAGCGGTATTGGTGGATGTGAATACCGGCGAAGTGCTGGCAATGGCAAACAGCCCATCTTATAACCCAAATAATCGCATCAATACGCCAAAAGAGGCGATGCGTAACCGTGCTATCACCGATATTTTAGAGCCAGGTTCCACTGTTAAGCCTATGGTGGTCATGGCTGCGCTGAATGATGGTATTGTCAAAGAAAATACCGTTATTAATACAATACCTTATAGGATTAGCGGCAAGGAAATTAGAGATGTGGGCCGTTATTCTGAATTATCTATCACTGGTATCTTACAAAAATCAAGTAACGTTGGTGTTTCTAAGCTGGCGTTAGCGATGCCTGCGACAGAGTTAGTGGATGTTTATTCTCGTTTTGGGTTGGGAAAACCGACCAATCTGGGGTTGGTCGGAGAAAGCAGTGGCTTATATCCAATAAACAGACAACGGTGGTCAGATCTTGATAGGGCTACCTTTTCTTACGGCTACGGGTTGATGGTTACGCCATTACAGTTAGCACGGGTCTATGCAACGATTGGCAGCATGGGTATCTATCGTCCCCTGTCGATTACCAAAGTTGATCCACCCGTACCAGGCACCAGAGTCTTTCCTGAGCCAATTATGCGTACGGTCGTTCATATGATGGAAAGTGTGGCTTTGCCCGGTGGCGGCGGAGTAACGGCCGCAATAAAAGGTTATCGGATTGCAATCAAAACGGGTACTGCGAAGAAAGTCGGGCCGGATGGCAAGTACATTAATCGATATATCTCTTATGCCGCAGGGGTTGCTCCTGCAAGTAATCCAAGATTTTCGCTGGTTGTGATCATTAATGATCCACAAGCAGGTAAGTATTACGGCGGTGCGGTTTCTGCGCCGGTATTTGGTGCCATTATGGGCGGTGTTCTGCGCATCATGAATGTGGAGCCGGATGCTTTGGCAGCAGGTGATAAAAATGAATTTGTGATTAATAAGAAAGAGGATACAGGTGGCAGATCGTAATCTACGCGATTTACTCGCGCCATTGGGTATTGATGCCCCAGAGTGCGCGTTACGCGAAATGACATTGGACAGCCGTAAATCGGCTGCCGGAGATCTGTTTGTTGCCATTAAAGGGCATCAGGCAGATGGTCGACACTACATTCCTCAGGCCATCGCACAAGGTGTCGCGGCGGTTATTGCAGAAGCTCAGAGCGGGGCTGATAACGGGACCGTGCAGGTTATGCACGGTATTCCGGTTGTTTATGTGAACGATTTGAATAATAAGTTGTCAAAATTAGCTGGTGAGTTTTATCGCCATCCTAGTAATAAATTGTGTCTGATTGGTGTTACTGGAACCAATGGAAAAACAACCACTACTCAATTGCTTGCTCAGTGGAGTCACGGATTAGGTGAAACCAGTGCAGTGATGGGAACTGTTGGTAATGGTTTACTGGGGCGTGTGGCGCCAAGTGAAAATACCACCGGTTCAGCCGTTGATATTCAACTGGATCTGCAACAACTTGTTCGGCAAGGGGCGACCTTTGCGGCAATGGAGGTCTCTTCTCACGGGTTGATTCAGGGGCGGGTGGCCGCGTTGCCATTTGAGGCGGCGATATTCACCAATTTGAGCCGTGATCACCTTGATTACCACGGTGATATGGAACACTACGAAGCAGCTAAGTGGTTGTTATTCTCTACTCACAATGTGAAACAGCAGATCATTAATGCTGATGATGATATTGGCCTGAAATGGCTATCCCGTTTACCACAAGCGGTGGCTGTAACAATGGAAAACCGTCTGCCGGAAAACTGGCAGGGGCGTTGGTTGGCGGCGCGTGAAATAAAATATCACGATAAAGGTGTCTCTATTACCTTCGAGTCCAGTTGGGGAGGCGGTACAATTGATAGCTCCCTGATGGGCGCATTTAACGTCAGCAACCTGTTGTTGGCACTTTCCACCTTATTAGCTTTGGACTATCCACTGGAAAAGCTGCTTGAAACTGCTTCCTGCCTGTCGCCGGTCTGTGGACGGATGGAAGTATTCACTGCACCGGGCAAACCGGTTGTTGTTGTCGATTATGCTCATACACCTGATGCGCTGGAGAAAGCTTTAGCAGCTGCACGTTTGCATTGTAAAGGTAAACTTTGGTGCGTTTTTGGTTGTGGTGGCGATCGCGATAAAGGCAAACGTCCTCTGATGGGCGGCGTGGCAGAACAGTGGGCTGATTATGTGATTGTGACTGATGATAACCCGCGTAGTGAAGAGCCTCAGACAATTGTTGCTGACATTCTGACAGGTTTTATCGATCCGGGTCGTGCGATAGCGATTCATGGCCGTGTTGAAGCGGTAACCAGTGCCATTATGCAGGCAAGAGCAGATGATGTTGTATTGATAGCGGGTAAAGGCCATGAGGATTATCAATTGGTAGGTCATCGTCGCCTGGATTATTCAGATCGATTGACAGTTGCCCGGTTACTGGGGGTGATCGCATGATTTCCCTCACACTACAACAACTGGCGCAAATCACTGATGGCGCACTGAAACAGGTTACTGAGCAGCAGGTCGCAGGTATCTGTATCAGTGATGTTACTACTGACAGCCGTAAAGTTGGAAATGGCAGTCTGTTTATTGCATTGAAGGGTGAGCGTTTTGATGCCCATGATTTTTCTGTTGATGCAGTAAAAGCGGGGGCCTGTGCTTTGCTGGTCAGCCGTGAACTGGATGTTGATTGTCCACAAGTTGTGGTCAAAGATACTCGTCTGGCTATGGGGCAATTGGCAAGTTGGGTTCGCCGACAGAGTAACGCCCGTGTCGTTGCGCTGACGGGGTCATCCGGTAAAACATCGGTGAAAGAGATGACCGCTGCGATTCTGCGTCAGTGCGGTAATACGCTCTATACAGCAGGTAATTTGAATAATGATATTGGTGTGCCGCTGACATTGTTCAGACTGACAGAACAACATGAGTTTGTTGTGATTGAATTAGGCGCAAGCCATATTGGTGAGATTGCCTATACCACGGAAATGATCCGACCAGAAACGGCATTGGTAAATAACCTGTCTACTGCACACCTAGAAGATTTTGGTTCTCTGGCTGGTATTGCAAAAGCGAAAGGAGAAATTTTTGTCGGTCTTCCAGAAAATGGAACTGCCATCATCAATATGGAAAGCAATGATTGGGCGCACTGGCAACAGGTTATCGGTGACAAAACAGTACAGCGTTTTTCTATACAACAAGCATCAGACACTGATTTTTACGCTACAGATATTCAGGTCAAACAGCTGACTACTGACTTTTTTCTGCATACCCCCGCCGGCAACACAGAAATCACTTTGCCATTACCTGGAAAACACAATGTTGCCAATGCGTTAGCTGCCAGTGCGTTGGCAATTTCTGTTGGCGCAACGCTAAAAGATATCCGTCTTGGCTTGTCCGGGCTGAAACCTGTACCAGGTCGGTTGTTTCCAATCAATCTGGCAGAAGGAAAATTGCTACTTGATGACACTTATAACGCCAATGTCGGTTCGATGACCGTTGCGGCTCAAGTGTTATCACAGATGCCGGGTTACCGGGTGATGGTCGTTGGCGATATGGGCGCGTTGGGTGAACAATCAGAAGATTACCATCGTCAGGTTGGTGAAGCCGTAGCTTCTGGTGGTATTGACAGAGTATTTAGTGTGGGTACATCAAG
Organism: Photorhabdus thracensis; assembly: GCF_001010285.1. Taxonomy (GTDB): domain Bacteria; phylum Pseudomonadota; class Gammaproteobacteria; order Enterobacterales; family Enterobacteriaceae; genus Photorhabdus; species Photorhabdus temperata. The sequence goes on from NZ_CP011104.1 coordinate 3,469,685, forward strand.
TGCTTACATTAGTGAAGCGAGTGGTCGCGGTCAGCATTTTGCGGATAAAGCCGCGTTGGTTGCAGCATTGGTTCCACTATTACAACAACACAAAGTGATTTCAGTTTTAGTTAAAGGTTCGCGCAGTACTGCAATGGAAGATGTCGTCAGCGCATTACAGGAGAGCTTCACATGTTAGTTTGGCTGGCCGAATATCTGGTCAAGTATCACACCGGCTTTAATGTCTTTTCTTATCTGACGTTCAGAGCCATCGTCAGCCTGCTGACTGCACTGGCTATCGCATTATGGATGGGGCCGCGCTTAATCGCTTTCCTGCAAAAATTACAAATTGGTCAGGTCGTTCGCAATGATGGGCCGGAATCTCACTTTAGCAAACGTGGTACACCGACGATGGGTGGTTTGCTGATCCTGTTTTCAATCACGATTTCTGTACTGTTGTGGGCACGTTTGAATAACCCCTATGTCTGGTGTGTGCTGATTGTTCTGATTGGTTACGGTATTGTTGGTTTCGTGGATGATTACCGCAAAGTTGTGCGCAAAGATACTAAAGGATTGATTGCACGTTGGAAGTATTTCTGGCAGTCCGCCCTAGCGTTGGGTGTGGCATTTGCGATGTACAGCGTCGGGAAAGATACCCCGGCAACACAATTAGTCGTGCCATTCTTTAAAGATGTGATGCCGCAACTGGGTGTGCTCTACATTCTGTTAACCTACTTCGTGATTGTCGGAACCAGCAACGCGGTGAATCTGACTGACGGGTTGGATGGTTTGGCAATTATGCCAACCGTTTTTGTTGCGGCTGGTTTTGCCCTGGTGGCATGGGCAACAGGTAATGTCAATTTTGCCAACTATCTGCATATTCCTTACCTGAACTATGCTGGTGAACTGGTTATCGTCTGTACTGCGATTGTTGGTGCTGGATTAGGTTTCCTGTGGTTCAACACTTATCCGGCTCAGGTTTTCATGGGTGATGTGGGTTCTTTGGCATTAGGTGGAGCACTTGGAACCATCGCTGTATTGCTGCGCCAAGAATTTTTGCTGGTAATTATGGGCGGTGTATTCGTGGTGGAAACCCTGTCAGTTATCTTACAGGTGGGGTCTTTTAAACTGCGTGGACAGCGTATTTTCCGTATGGCGCCTATTCACCATCATTATGAATTGAAAGGCTGGCCGGAACCGCGCGTTATCGTGCGTTTTTGGATTATTTCTCTGATGTTGGTACTGATTGGCCTGGCAACATTGAAGGTACGTTAAGCATGGTAGATTATTTGGGTAAAAAAGTCGTCATTATCGGGTTGGGGCTGACCGGTCTCTCCTGTGTTGACTTTTTTATGGCGCGAGGTGTGATCCCCCGTGTGATGGATACCCGTTCAACACCGCCTGGCAGAGATAAATTACCTGATGATGTTGAGTGTCATAGTGGAAGCCTGAATGTTGGCTGGTTGATGGATGCTGACTTGATTGTTGCAAGCCCAGGGGTTGCCCTGACAACAGTCGAGTTGCAGGCTGCGGCTAATGCAGGCATTGAAATTGTTGGTGATATCGAGTTGTTTTGCCGTGAAGCAACAGCACCGATAGTTGCAATTACGGGTTCTAATGGCAAAAGTACTGTCACCAGCCTGGTTGGTGAAATGGCGAAAGCGGCTAATTGGCAGGTAGGGGTGGGCGGTAATATAGGCCTTCCTGCATTAGAATTATTGAAGAAACCCTGTCAGCTTTATGTTTTAGAACTTTCCAGCTTCCAATTGGAAACCACATATAGCCTGAAAGCCGCAGCAGCTGTTGCGCTTAATGTGACTGAAGACCATATGGACCGCTATCCGCAGGGTTTATCTCAGTACCGGGCAGCTAAATTGAGAGTTTATCACCAGGCGAAGAGATGCGTTGTGAATGCTCAGGATGCTCTGACATTACCTGAAACGGGTATGGACAGCCGTTGTATCAGTTTTGGTGTCGATTGTGGTGACTACCAGCTTGATAGTGAAAATGCACTTTTAAAAGTTCACAACCAATCACTGCTGGCGACAAATGAAATCAAACTGACAGGGCGGCATAACTACGTAAATGGATTGGCTGCGCTGGCGTTAGCCGATGCGGTTGGGATCCCCCGTAAAGCCAGTTTGTCGGCATTGAAAGTTTATCCGGGGCTTGACCATCGTTTCCAACTTGTCCATATGAAGAATGGGGTGCGCTGGATTAACGACTCTAAAGCGACCAATGTTGGCAGTACAGAAGCGGCGCTTAATGGTCTGAAGCTGAATGGCACTCTTTATTTGTTGTTGGGCGGTGATGGAAAATCGGCAGACTTTTCTCCGCTCAAGCCTTTCCTTAGTGGAGATAAAGTTCGGCTTTACTGCTTTGGCCGTGATGGGAAACGATTGGCGCAACTCCGTCCAGAAATGGCGACATTGACTGAAACGATGGAACAGGCGATACGTGATATTGCACCGAGATTGGCTGCTGGCGACATGGTGCTGTTATCTCCCGCTTGTGCAAGCCTTGATCAGTTCCGTAATTTTGAACAGCGCGGTCATGAATTTGCCCGTTTGGCAAAGGAGTTGGGCTGATGTCTATTCCGGGGTTCAGTAGATTAAAAGACTGGGTTATTGGTGGTCGTGAAACTGATGTCATCAATAGGGTGTTGTACGATCGCACACTGGTTTGGCTGACACTCGGATTGGGGATTATCGGCTTTGTCATGGTGACTTCAGCGTCAATGCCGGTTGGGCAGCGTCTTGCAGAAGATCCTTTCCTGTTTGCCAAACGTGATGCGATTTATCTATTGCTGGCTTTCGGGTTGTCATTAATCACATTGCGTATTCCGATGGATTTCTGGCAGCGCTATAGCAACCTGATGCTGCTTATTTCCGTTATTCTGCTGCTGGTTGTGCTGGTGGTAGGAAGCTCAGTAAACGGTGCATCGCGTTGGATTGCTCTTGGGCCTTTGAGAATTCAGCCTGCTGAATTATCGAAACTTTCTTTGTTTTGTTATCTCGCCAGTTACTTGGTGCGTAAAGTAGAAGAAGTACGGAATAACTTCTGGGGATTCTGTAAGCCAATGGGCGTGATGGTCGTGTTGGCTGTACTACTTCTGGCCCAGCCTGACCTGGGAACGGTGGTCGTGCTGTTTGTAACAACATTAGCCATGTTATTTCTGGCGGGAGCAAAACTATGGCAGTTTCTGGCGATTATTGGTTCAGGGGTATTCGCGGTGGTTTTGCTGATTATTGCGGAACCTTACCGTATACGCCGTGTCACTTCCTTTCTGGATCCCTGGGAAGATCCATATGGCAAAGGTTATCAGTTAACGCAATCTTTGATGGCTTTTGGTCGTGGGGAGTTTTTAGGGCAAGGGTTAGGAAATTCAGTACAGAAGCTGGCATACCTACCGGAAGCACATACTGACTTTATTTTCTCTGTTTTGGCAGAAGAATTAGGTTACGTAGGTGTGGTTTTGGTGTTGTTAATGATATTCTTCGTCGCTTTTCGCGCGATGACTATAGGTCGTCGCGCATTGCAGATGGATCAGCGTTTTTCCGGTTTTCTGGCTTGTTCAGTGGGTATCTGGTTCAGTTTTCAGACTCTGGTTAACGTTGGGGCAGCCGCAGGTATGCTGCCGACTAAAGGGTTGACGTTACCTCTGATTAGTTACGGTGGCTCAAGTTTGCTGATTATGTCGACAGCTATCATATTGTTATTAAGAATTGATTTTGAAACACGTTTGGCAAAAGCCCAGGCGTTTGTAAGGAGTCCACGATGAGTGGCAAAACCCGACGTTTGATGGTGATGGCAGGTGGAACTGGAGGGCATGTCTTTCCGGGCTTGGCTGTGGCTCATCATTTAAAAGACCAGGGCTGGGAAGTTCGCTGGTTGGGAACAACAGATCGCATGGAAGCCGATTTAGTGCCAAAACATGGCATTGAGATTGAATTTATTCAGATTTCTGGCCTGCGTGGTAAAGGGATCAAAGCACTGTTAGTCGCTCCGGCACGAATTTTCAAAGCAATTCGTCAGGCAAAGGCGATTATACGTCGTTATCAGCCAGATGTTGTACTCGGAATGGGGGGATATGTTTCTGGTCCGGGTGGCATTGCTGCGTGGATGTGTGGTGTTCCGGTTGTCCTGCATGAACAGAATGGTATTGCCGGGCTGACAAACCGGTGGTTGGCGAAAATTGCGACAACGGTTTTACAGGCATTTCCCGGTGCGTTCCCAAAAGCACCTGTTGTTGGGAACCCTGTTCGCGAAGATGTGCTGGCATTACCCACACCTGAGCAACGTTTGGCAGAGCGTGAAGGCCCAATTCGGATTTTGGTTGTTGGTGGCAGCCAGGGAGCGAGAATTCTGAACCAGACAATGCCCGAAGTTGCTGCCCGTATGGGTGATAAAATTACAGTTTGGCATCAGACAGGTAAAGGGGCTGAAGAAAGTGTCCGGAATGCCTATAACAATTCAGTTAAATGCGAACATAAGATTACTGAATTTATTGATGATATGGCGCAAGCTTATGCTTGGGCTGATCTGGTGATTTGCCGTTCTGGCGCGTTGACGGTCAGCGAAATGGCAGCGGCTGGATTACCTGGGATTTTTGTCCCATTTCAGCATAAAGATCGCCAGCAGTACTGGAATGCGTTACCACTGGAAAGGGTTGGCGCGGCAAAAATACTGGAGCAACCCCAATTTACGGTTGATGCAGTCATCGAATTGTTAATTCAGTGGCAACGTCCACAATTGTTGAAAATGGCAGAGAAAGCCCGTTCAGCAGCAATTGTTGATGCAACTGAGCGAGTATCGGCTGCATTGATCAATGCAGCGAAAAAGTGATTCAGATCGTCTTAAACAGGACGGTGAAGTAAACCTATATAGTGAAGAAAAAAAACGTGAATACACAACAATTGGCGAAATTAAGAGCTTTCGTGCCTGAGATGAGAAAAGTCAGGCATATCCACTTTGTCGGCATTGGTGGTGCTGGCATGGGGGGGATCGCCGAAGTGTTGGCTAATGAAGGTTATCAGATTAGTGGATCTGATTTGGCGCCAAATCCGGTAACTCGACAACTCACTAAACTGGGTGCTCAGATTTATTTTAACCATCGTCCTGAAAATGTACTGGATGCCAGTGTTGTTGTAGCTTCAACTGCAATACAGGCGGATAACCCAGAAATTATCGCTGCGCGTGAAGCCCGAATCCCGGTCATTCGCAGAGCAGAGATGCTGGCAGAACTGATGCGCTACCGTCATGGTATTGCTATTGCCGGTACTCATGGCAAAACAACAACAACAGCGATGATTGCCAGCATCTATGCACAGGCTGGCTTAGATCCCACTTTTGTTAATGGTGGTTTAGTTAAAGCCGCAGGAACACATGCCCGTCTTGGCAGCAGCCGTTATTTAATTGCGGAAGCTGATGAAAGTGATGCTTCTTTCCTGCATTTACAGCCGATGGTGGCGGTAATTACGAATATCGAAGCGGACCATATGGATACCTATCATGGTGACTTTGAAAACCTGAAACAGACATTTATCAACTTCCTGCATAACCTGCCTTTCTACGGGCGTGCGGTAATGTGCATTGATGATCCGGTTGTCAAAGAGTTAATCCCTCGCGTGGGACGCTATATCACGACTTATGGCTTTAGTGAGGAAGCAGACGTACGTATTACTCATTATGAGCAAAAAGGTGCACAGGGGTATTTTACTGTCAGTCGTCAAGATATGGCTGATCTGAAAGTCGTATTGAATGCACCGGGCCGCCATAATGCGCTGAATGCAACGGCAGCAGTCGCTGTTGCGACTGAGGAAGGCATTTCTGGCAGTCATATTCTGGCTGCGTTGGCGGATTTTCAGGGAACCGGGCGTCGTTTTGATTTTCTGGGGAATTTTTCTCTGGAACATGTTAATGGCAAAGAGGGCAGTGCAATGCTGGTTGATGATTATGGTCATCATCCAACGGAAGTGGATGCAACCGTTAAAGCTGCCCGTGCAGGCTGGCCGGATAAACGTATTGTGATGGTATTTCAGCCCCATCGTTATACCCGGACCCGTGACCTGTACGATGACTTCGCTAATGTATTGAATCAGGTAGATGTATTACTGATGCTGGATGTTTACTCTGCTGGCGAAGCCGTTATTCCAGGGGCGGATAGCCGTTCGTTGTGCCGTACAATCCGTAACCGCGGTAAGTTGGATCCAATTCTGGTATCTGATCCGGAAAAGGTAGCTGCTGTGTTGGCACAGGTATTGGACGGTAATGATTTAGTTTTGGTTCAAGGTGCCGGAAATATAGGCAAAATAGCGCGTAATCTGGCTGAAACAAAATTACAGCCATCTTTGAATGAGGAAAAACACAATGGCTGAGAAAGTCGCGGTACTGTTGGGAGGAGCTTCCGCTGAACGTGAAGTTTCACTGTTATCGGGACAAGCCGTGCTGGCTGGATTGAAAGAAGCAGGTATTAATGCACATCCGGTTGATACAAAGGACTTTCCTGTAACTCAGCTGAAAGAGGCGGGATTTGATAAAGTCTTTATCGCGCTTCATGGGCGAGGTGGGGAAGATGGTACTTTGCAAGGTGTCTTAGAATTTTTGCAGTTGCCTTATACCGGTAGTGGCGTGATGGCTTCTGCATTGTCGATGGATAAATTACGGACAAAACAGTTATGGCAGGGGGTCGGGCTAACTGTTTCACCTTATGTTCCAATTAATTCTAAGCAATTTGAACAATTTACTGATTTGCAACTCAAAGAGTATGTAGCCGATTTAGGTTTGCCATTAATTGTTAAGCCAAGTCTGGAAGGTTCCAGTGTTGGAATGACTAAGGTGAATGAGATTTCAGAGTTGCGTGGCGCTCTGGAAGTAGCATTTCATTATGACACTGACTTGTTGGTAGAAAAATGGCTGTACGGCCCAGAATACACGGTAGCTATCCTCGGTGATACGGCTTTACCTTCTATTCGTATTCAACCCACTGCTGTTTTTTATGACTATGATGCAAAATATCTGTCTGAAGAAACAAAGTATTTTTGTCCAAGTGGCTTAAATGATGAAAAAGAGCAACAACTGACAGAAATAGCACTTAAAGCTTATAAATCAGTTGGATGCAGCGGCTGGGGAAGGGTGGATATCATGATGGATACTGATGGCGGTTTCTATCTGCTGGAGGTGAATACTTCTCCGGGGATGACCAGCCATAGTCTGGTGCCGATGGCGGCGCGTCAGGCCGGGTTAAGTTTTTCACAATTGGTGGCAAAGATTTTGGAGTTGGCTGATTGATATGTCTCAAGCGGCCCTGAAAGTGAGGGAGCGGGATAACGAAAATAACAGTTCCCGCCCCAGTAACGGCTCTTATTTGGCTGGGCTTATTTTCTTTCTGATGGTACTTGGGACCATTATTTGGGGTGGCTTGGCCGTCCTGAACTGGATGAAAGATGCTAATAGATTGCCTATTTCAAAACTGGTGGTAACAGGTAAGCGTCATTACACTACCAACGATGATATCCGGCAGGCAATTTTGTCATTAGGGCAACCGGGAACTTTCATGACGCAGGATGTGAATATTATTCAGCAACATATTGAACGGATGCCGTGGATAAGACAAGTCACTGTTCGTAAACAGTGGCCAGATGAACTGAGAATTCATCTGGTAGAATATGTTCCTTATGCGCGTTGGAATGATTCACAGATGCTGGATGCTGAAGGGCTGGTATTCAGTATACCAGCTGAATGGGAAGCTAAAGGCAATTTTCCGGTGCTTTATGGTCCACAAGGCAGCGAGAAAGAGGTACTTGATGGCTACCTGGCTATGGCTAAACTTCTTGCTGCCAATAAACTGAAATTGAAAGTGGCGGCAATGACTGCGCGTCGTTCCTGGCAACTGACACTGGATAATGATATCCGGCTGAAGCTGGGAAGAATGGATACAACAGGACGTATTAAACGTTTTATCGAGCTTTATCCGCTGCTACAGCAGAACACAGAGAAAAGAGTAGATTATGTGGATTTGCGTTATGACAGTGGTGCCGCGGTAGGTTGGGCACCTTTACCAATTGATGCTCCTAATGCCCGGATCAATGGGCAATAAACAGTTACTGGCGAAATATAGAGGCAGGCAGAACAACAATGATCAAATCGACGGACAGAAAATTAGTAGTTGGCCTTGAAATTGGCACAGCAAAGGTATCTGCCCTTGTTGGTGAAATTCTGCCCGATGGTATGGTTAATATTATCGGGGTGGGAAGCTGTCCATCCCGCGGTATGGATAAAGGCGGTGTAAACGACCTAGAGTCGGTTGTCAAATGTGTGCAGCGGGCTATCGATCAGGCTGAATTAATGGCGGATTGTCAAATTTCTTCTGTTTATCTGGCGTTATCTGGAAAACATATCAGTTGTCAGAATGAAATCGGGATGGTTCCTATTTCTGAAGAGGAAGTCACCCAGGAAGATGTAGACAATGTTGTTCACACTGCCAAATCCGTTCGTGTACGTGATGAATACCGGATACTGCATGTTATTCCTCAAGAATATGCTATCGATTACCAGGAAGGCATTAAAAATCCGGTGGGACTTTCCGGCGTGCGTATGCAGGCGAAAGTTCACTTGATTACCTGCCATAATGATATGGCAAAAAATATTGCAAAAGCCGTTGAACGCTGTGGTTTGAAAGTCGACCAGCTTATTTTTTCCGGGCTGGCTGCCAGCTATGCTGTTTTGACTGAAGACGAGCGTGAACTGGGTGTTTGTGTGGTAGATATTGGCGGCGGGACGATGGATATTGCAGTGTATACCGGCGGAGCACTGCGTCATACCAAAGTCATCCCTTATGCCGGTAACGTCGTCACCAGCGATATTGCTTATGCCTTTGGTACTCCACCAAGCGATGCAGAAACGATAAAAGTACGCCACGGTTGTGCACTAGGTTCGTTGGTCAGCAAAGATGAAAGTGTGGAGGTACCAAGTGTCGGTGGGCGCCCACCACGTAGCTTACAGCGCCAGACGCTGGCTGAAGTCATTGAGCCGCGTTACATCGAATTACTGAATTTAGTGAATGATGAAATCCTGCGATTGCAGGAACAGTTACGCCAGCAGGGTGTTAAACACCATCTGGCTGCGGGTATTGTCCTGACCGGTGGTGGTGCTCAGATTGATGGTTTGGCTGAATGTGCCCAGCGTGTATTCCACGCTCAGGTGCGTATTGGTCAACCTCTTAATATTACTGGTCTGACGGACTATGCGCAGGAACCCTATTATTCAACAGCGGTAGGGTTGCTGCATTACGGAAAAGCCTCTCACCTTAATGGTGATGCGGATATTGAAAAACATGCTTCAGTGAGTCGCTGGTTTAAAAAAGTCAGTAGCTGGCTGAAAAAAGAGTTTTAATTTTATGCAGAGACTGCATCTGTTTTTTGGTCTCGATATAAAGGCACAAAGCGGAGAGAAACTATGTTTGAACCAATAGAATTAACCAATGACGCGGTGATTAAGGTCATCGGCGTCGGCGGTGGCGGCGGTAACGCTGTTGAGCACATGGTGCGTGAGCGCATCGAGGGTGTTGAATTCTTTGCAGTAAATACGGATGCTCAGGCATTGCGTAAAACTGCTGTCGGCCAGACTATCCAGATTGGTAATGGTATTACTAAAGGTCTGGGGGCTGGTGCAAACCCGGAAGTTGGTCGTACTGCTGCGCAAGAAGATCGTGATGCATTGCGCACTGCTCTTGATGGTGCGGATATGGTATTTATCGCTGCGGGTATGGGCGGTGGTACTGGCACTGGCGCAGCACCTGTGGTAGCTGAAATCGCAAAAGAACTTGGGATTTTGACTGTTGCCGTCGTTACCAAGCCTTTCAATTTTGAAGGTAAGAAACGTATGGCGTTTGCTGAACAAGGGATCACTGAACTATCCAAACATGTGGATTCATTGATTACCATTCCTAATGACAAACTACTGAAAGTTCTTGGCCGCGGCATTTCACTACTGGATGCTTTCGGGGCAGCGAATGACGTCTTGAAAGGGGCGGTTCAGGGTATCGCTGAACTGATCACACGTCCAGGTCTGATGAACGTTGACTTCGCTGACGTGCGTACCGTGATGTCTGAAATGGGCTACGCGATGATGGGTTCGGGTATTGCACAGGGTGAAGACCGTGCAGAAGAAGCTGCTGAAATGGCGATTTCCAGCCCGCTGCTGGAAGATATCGACTTGTCAGGTGCTCGTGGTGTTCTGGTTAATATTACGGCTGGCTTTGATCTGCGTTTGGATGAGTTTGAAACAGTGGGTAACACTATTCGGGCATTTGCATCGGATAATGCAACCGTCGTTATCGGTACTTCTCTGGATCCAGACATGAATGATGAGTTGCGTGTGACCGTGGTTGCCACCGGTATTGGTATGGATAAGCGCCCTGAAATTACGCTGGTTACCAATAAAGCATCTCAGTCAAGTGTAATGGAACACCGTCATCAGCAAATATCTGGCGGTATGTCTTCGCTGTCAGAAGAAAATAAACCCGCTGCAAAAGTGGTGAATGACCAAAGCGCACAAACCAGCAAGGAGCCCGATTACTTGGATATTCCTGCATTTTTGCGTAAACAGGCCGATTAATAGCTAAAAAATTGGATTCTCCGCTTTTTGTGCTAAACTTCCCCGCCAGCCATAGTGTATAGTGGTTGGCAGGATGGATAACATTGCGAGATAAAATGATGATCAAACAAAGGACACTTAAACGTATTGTTCAGGCGACTGGCGTCGGTTTGCACACCGGTAAGAAAGTCACGCTGACAATGCGCCCAGCACCGGCTAACACCGGGGTCATCTATCGCCGCACTGACTTGAATCCACCGGTTGATTTTCCGGCAGATGCAAAATCCGTGCGTGATACTATGCTCTGTACTTGTCTGGTAAATGAGCATGACGTGCGAATCTCAACGGTTGAGCACCTGAATGCAGCGCTTGCAGGGCTGGGTATTGATAATATTATTATCGAAGTTGACGCGCCAGAAATTCCTATTATGGATGGCAGTGCCAGCCCGTTTGTTTTCCTGCTGTTGGATGCGGGTATTGAAGAGCTGAACACATCTAAAAAATTTCTGCGCATTAAAGAAGCTGTGCGTGTGCAAGAGGGCGATAAGTGGGCCGAGATGACACCTTATAATGGTTTCAGTCTGGATTTCACTATTGACTTTAATCACCCCGCGATTGATTCAAGTTCTCAACGTTACTGTCTGGATTTTTCAGCGGAAGCGTTTGTTCGCCAAATCAGTCGTGCGCGTACTTTCGGCTTTATGCGTGATATTGAGTACTTACAATCTAAAGGCTTATGTTTAGGCGGCAGCTTTGATTGTGCGATTGTTGTTGATGACTATCGCGTGCTCAATGAAGATGGCCTGCGTTTTGAAGACGAATTTGTCCGCCATAAGATGCTGGATGCAATCGGTGATCTGTTTATGTGTGGCTATAACATCATTGGCGCATTTACTGCGTTCAAATCTGGTCACGCGCTGAACAATAAACTGCTGCAAGCAGTTTTGGCTCAAGAAAGTGCATGGGAACTCATCACTTTCGAAGATGAAGCTGAAATGCCGCTGGCTTTTCGTGCTCCATCGACTGTAATGGCATAACGTTTTAGTGTGCCAGAGAATAACTCAATGATGTATCTCAGTGGGTTATGTTATCAGTGATTGGGCTCTCACTGATGTTCTTTACTTAGCGTTAGCATTTCTTCTTAGCTGTGCTGGCACTCTCTCCGGCCAGTGCAGCTAATCGCTCTAATCTTTCCTTCAGCTTCTTGGGACTACGATTCGCTAATATAATTAGTTCCTTAGCGCTTTCCTGGCTTAACTGACGTACCGGTAAGATTTTGTGATTTTCACTCGTTGTTTTTGCGAAGCTCTGCGCACTATTGTTATGCTTAATCATTAGTGATGGATTAATCCTGATGTCGATGGAAGACAATGATGGTAGAATTTCGCTTCTTAACGCAGAGAGTAACGTTGGCAGCTCGTAACGTAATCTGGTCATCCAACTGGCGTTTCCTGCTTCCAGTACCAGAATTTGTTTGCGATAATTGGCAACCCGGCACCACGGATGTAACTGTGCAGGAAGCAGGCTGGTAACGGCCCGATTAAGTTTTAACAAAGCGACGGCACGTTGCTGGACGATATGCAGCGGGCTTTTTTCAACGGCAGCGGCGTCTTCAAAAAGAACATCTAATGATTGTGGGCGGCTATCGCGCATAATAAAAATAGCTCCGATATGATGAAGGATTAATGGGTATTCTAAATCTTTGGCGACAATTTGGCAGACGTTATTTCTGGTCACATCTATTATTAGGGGTGGTTGCGGCAAGTATTGGCGTTCCTTCCATTTTTGCAGGTGTTACGGATAATATTCCACAAGCTAATACGTCATCCAGCCAGAGTTGGCAAAATCAGGCTCTATCGGCGTTTGATAACCTGTTCTCATTACAAAATGTTCAACGTCAGCCTGCCAATGGTGTTAATTACTGGCAACAACATGCTGTACGCAATGTTATCCGGCAGCTTTCTTTTGCTTTTTCTGTTTCCCAGCCTATGAGTAATGAAACAGCAAAACAAAGTACCCGGTTAAGCTCTTCCAGTATTCAGCAGCTTGTGTTGGAAACACTGAATGCATTGTTAATTAGGGAACCTGTGCCACCTGAGCCGGTTTCAGATATACAGTTTCTGACTGTTGCACCACAATCTTCTCATACTCAAGTGTTTTGGATTGCCAAAGCTCAAGGTATTCGTGCAGGCCCTGCTGCTTACCTCTGAATCTTCGTTTTTTTACAAATTCCGAAATAAATAACTATTTGCTGGCTGCGAGATAACGGCCTTATCTGAGATGTAATTAACTATGCTGATTAAATTATTAACTAAGGTTTTTGGTAGTCGTAATGATCGTACACTGCGTCGCATGCGTAAAGTTGTTGATGTCATCAACCGCATGGAACCCGAATTTGAAAAATTATCTGATGAAGAGTTGAAGGGTAAAACAGTCGAATTTCGAGCTCGTTTGGAAAAGGGTGAGTCGCTGGAAGATTTGTTGCCTGAAGCATTTGCAACAGTACGCGAAGCGAGTAAGCGCGTGTTTGCTATGCGCCATTTTGACGTTCAGCTACTGGGTGGTATGGTTCTGAATGAGCGTTGTATTGCTGAGATGCGTACCGGTGAAGGTAAAACACTCACAGCGACTTTGCCTGCTTATTTGAATGCACTAACTGGACGTGGTGTTCACGTAGTCACCGTGAATGATTATCTGGCACAGCGTGACGCTGAAAATAACCGTCCATTGTTTGAATTTCTGGGGTTAAGCGTGGGTATCAACCTGCCAGGTATGCCCGCACCCGCTAAACGCGAAGCATATGCAGCGGATATTACCTACGGCACAAACAACGAATATGGCTTTGACTATCTTCGTGACAATATGGCATTTAGCCCGGAAGAGCGTGTTCAGCGTAAATTGCATTATGCGCTGGTGGATGAGGTTGACTCCATTCTGATTGACGAAGCGCGTACCCCATTGATTATTTCCGGCCCGGCTGAAGACAGCTCTGAACTTTATATCAAGGTCAATAAGCTGATCCCTAAACTGATTCGCCAGGAAAAAGAAGATTCAGATACTTTCCAGGGAGAAGGCCACTTTTCTGTTGATGAGAAATCCCGTCAGGTTAACTTGACAGAACGCGGTCTGGTTCTGGTTGAGCAATTGTTAGTGGAAGCGAAATTGATGGAAGAAGGTGAATCTCTGTATTCACCCACTAACATCATGTTGATGCACCATGTTACTGCTGCCCTGCGTGCCCATGCTCTGTTTACTCGTGATGTTGACTACATCGTGAAAGAGGGTGAAGTCATTATTGTCGATGAACATACTGGCCGTACTATGCAGGGGCGTCGCTGGTCTGATGGATTGCATCAGGCTGTCGAAGCTAAAGAAGGTGTAGAAATTCAGAATGAAAACCAAACTCTGGCTTCGATTACTTTCCAAAACTATTTCCGTCTGTATGAAAAACTGGCCGGCATGACCGGTACGGCCGATACAGAAGCATTTGAGTTCAGCTCTATTTATAAGCTAGATACCATTGTGGTGCCAACAAATCGCCCAATGATCCGCAGTGATTTGCCAGATCTGGTGTATATGACTGAAGCAGAAAAAATTGAAGCTATCATTGAAGATATCCGCGAACGTACCAGTAAGGGGCAGCCAATATTGGTGGGAACGATTTCTATTGAGAAATCTGAACTGGTTTCCCGTGAGCTGACTAAAGCCGGTATTGAGCACAACGTGCTTAACGCTAAATTCCACGCAATGGAAGCGGATATTATTGCTCAGGCGGGTCAGGCGAGTGCGGTAACTATTGCGACTAACATGGCTGGTCGTGGTACAGATATTGTGCTGGGTGGCAGTTGGCAGGCAGAAATTGCTAAATTGACGGAACCAACAGAAGCTCAGATTGAAGAGATTAAAGCTGCATGGCAGGAGCGCCATGATATCGTTCTGGCGGCGGGTGGTTTGCACATTATTGGTACCGAACGTCATGAATCCCGTCGTATCGATAATCAGTTACGTGGGCGTTCTGGTCGTCAGGGAGATGCCGGCTCATCCCGTTTCTATTTGTCAATGGAAGATTCACTGATGCGTATTTTTGCATCTGATCGTGTCACTGGCATGATGCGTAAACTGGGCATGAAACCCGGCGAGGCGATTGAGCATCCGTGGGTAACCAAAGCCATCGCCAATGCTCAGCGTAAAGTAGAAAGCCGTAACTTCGATATACGCAAACAATTGCTGGAATACGATGATGTTGCTAACGATCAGCGCCGTGCTATTTATGCTCAACGTAACGATTTGCTGGATGTCAGTGATGTTAGTGAAACTATTAGCAGTATTCGTGAAGATGTATTTAAAGCAACTATTGATGCTTATATTCCGCCTCAATCTTTGGAAGAGATGTGGGATGTAGAAGGTTTGCAGCAGCGTTTAATGGCTGATTTTGATTTGGCGCTACCGATCAAAGAGTGGCTGGATAAAGAGCCTGATCTACACGAAGAAACTTTGCGTGAGCGTATCCTTGAACAGGCTGTTGAAATCTATAAACGTAAAGAAGAGATTGTCAGCACTGAAATGATGCATAACTTCGAAAAAGGTATCATGTTGCAGACGCTGGATATGTTGTGGAAAGAGCATCTGGCAGCAATGGATTACCTGCGTCAAGGTATCCACCTGCGTGGTTATGCTCAGAAAGATCCAAAACAGGAATATAAACGAGAATCTTTCGCCATGTTTGCAAACATGCTGGAGTCGCTGAAATATGAAGTGATTAGCACATTGAGCAAAGTTCAGGTGAGATTACCGGAAGAAGTCGAGGCTCTGGAGCAGCAACGTCGTGCGGAAGCTGAACGTTTGGCAAGACAACAGCAATTAAGCCACGAAGTGGAAAAAGGCGCTTTGATGTCTAAAACAGAAGCTCAGATTGCCAGTGGTGCCCGTAAAGTGGGTCGTAATGATCCTTGTCCTTGTGAGTCGGGTAAAAAGTATAAACATTGCCACGGGCGCTTGCAGTAATGATAAAAAGGCGGGAAACCGCCTTTTTACTGTTAGCTTTAAGCAGGTGACTTTGGATGTGAACCTTGATTGTTGGTTGTTTAGCAACCGAAACGAATAAATGAAGATAATAGTAATATGGAAAAGAAACACCTACATATAGCCGCTGGGATTATCAGAAACTCACAGCATGAAATTTTTATTACTCAGCGTCATGCTGATACTCATATGGGCGGTTTTTGGGAATTTCCTGGCGGGAAAGTCGAGAAAGAGGAAACATCTGAACAGGCTTTAGTGCGTGAGTTACAGGAAGAAGTTGGTATTACCGCTACTCATTATGAATTGGTAAAAACGGTTGAACATGATTTTCCTGACAGGCTGATTACCCTGTATTTCTTCTTGGTGAATGGATGGGAGAATGAACCTTTCGGCAAAGAGGGGCAACTTTCCCGGTGGGTATTACAGAAAGATTTAATTGCTGACGAGTTTCCACCTGCTAATCGCAGCATTGTTGCATTACTTACTGCTTAAATTGCAAATAGCCGCATTATGATTAACGCGGCTATTTATTATTGTTCCGGTTGTTCACTCCAATCATCACTATCGGAGTTTTCACTTTGGCTTGGTATCCGTTTCTCTTCATTTGCCCACTCGCCTAAATCAATTAACTGGCAACGTTTACTACAAAATGGGCGGTATGGACTTATTTCTCCCCAAACTACGGTCTTACTACATGTTGGACATTCAATCGTTAATAATTCAGACATAATCACTTTCCTAATATGTTAGCAGCATGCTAATTCAAATGGTAAATGGACAGGTACGGCTCCTTTTTCACTATCCAATGGTAAAAAACGGATAGCAAAGCGGGTCTTGTGACCGGAAATTTGAGGAAATAGTAAAGGTTTTAATGGCAAACGTAACCTCAGTAAATCTGCCCCTTCTGCTGTATCCTGATGAAAACCGTTTTTACTGATTTCTGAACGGAAGATAGCCGATTGGCGGATTAATTCTAAAATACTTTCCAATGCTTGCTGGAGTGGTAGCAAGCTATCAATCCAGAATGAAACTATTTTATCTCTTTCTGATTGCGGCAAGTGAAGCCATAAATGCAAGGTGGGTAGATCAAAACCACAACAGCCACTTGGAATGCTGAGGCGCTGGCGCACCATACTGATAATTTTATCTTCTTTAAGGGATTGCCCTAGTCGTGGCGCTTTGCTTAATGCAGCAGCCCGCTCTTTCAATTTTAATCTGAAACTATTGACGATGTTAACATCAACATCAGGTATTTCAGCCCATTGTTTTAATTTTGTCTGTTGGCGTTCTAATTCTTTTAGCAATTCTGAACGCACCTCCCCGCGTTCCAGAACTTCAAGTAGTTCAGCAACTGTGCGGAAGAAAGCGAGGCTGCTTGCCAGTGAATCTAAGTGGCGTTGGCTGGTGAGTTGGTGTAGGGAAGACTCAATTCGCAACCATGATCGCATTTTTTCATTTAGTGGGTGTTCAAAAATGATTGTAGAAGTTGTGTCACTCATCATGATTATCCTGTCTGGCTGATTCAGCTAATCTTAAATATTGTTGATGTAGTTCGGCAACACGAGGAGCAATTGCCTGTACGTTATCATGATTTGAGATAACGTCATCGGCATAAGCCAGTCTCTCACTACGGGATGCTTGTGCGGCCAAAATATTTTCGACTTGTTGGTAGCTAATACCATCACGGGTAGCTACCCGGCTGATTTGTACTTCAGGTGAAACGTCAACGACCAGGATCCGATCTGCCATATGCCCTGCATTGTTTTCGACTAATAATGGAATAACCCAAGTAACATAAGGTGCAATTATCTGTTCTAATTGCCGTCTGGTTTCTTGACGTATCAGAGGATGAAGAAGTTGATTAACCCACTGTTTTTCTTGTTTATTTGTAAAAATCTTCTGGCGCAACAGTGCCCGGTTAAGGCTACCATCCGGCATCAATATGTCATGACCAAAGTGTTCTGTAATGGCTTGTAAAGCAGGTGTTCCAGGAGCAACGACTTCTCTGGCAATAATATCTGCATCAACAAGAGGAACACCGAGAGCTGCAAAAGCGTTGGCGATAGTGGTCTTACCGCTGCCAATCCCACCTGTGAGTGCAATAATATAAGTCATCCTATCCCTTCATATTACTTGATAGTATTTCGGGATTGTAACCGAAAGGGGGCAGATGACCTAGAGGCAAAACCAGAGAATCGTTTTTACTTCAAGTGAGTACCGTACCCAGCTGAAAAATAGGTAAATACATTGCGAGCAATAGTATGCCGACAATAGCGGCTATTATGACTATAAGTATTGGTTCCAGTAACTGAGTCATATTGTCAGAAATTTCCAATGCTTGTTGTTGGTACCAGTTGGCAAGATTTCCCAATAACAGTTCCAGATTACCAGACTCTTCGCCAACACTGACAAACTGTTGACACAATGCAGGAAAACAAGATTGTTGCTTCAGTGTTTCGCTCATTGGTATCCCTTGATTAATTTGGGTTCGTAAAAATTTAGTCGCTTTTAAAAAGACCGGGTGATTTATTGATGCAATAGCACTGTCTAACCCTGCGGTGAGTGTCAAGCCGGCTTTTTGTGTCATAAACAAAATATGAAAAAGTTGCCCTAATTGCTGACAGCTAATTAATTTTGCAATAACGGGTAAACGTAACATCAGATTTTTCTCACGGATAATCCATATCGTATGATGTTGGCGTAATTGCAGGTAAAATAGAAATAATGCTATTAACCCAATAGCGCTATAGACACCATATTGAATCAGCCAGTTTGATGCCATTAATAAAGTGCGGGTTAGCAGAGGAAGTTGTGCGTCAAATGAATGATAAATATGTTCAAATTCAGGTAAGACAAAAATCAGCATCAATAAAATAATGATGCTGGCAACAACAGTAATAATCAGAGGATAGCGTAGTGCTTTTGTTATTTTTTTCTGCAATGCGTCTTGTTGTTCCTGTTGTTTAACCAATAATTGACAGCAGATTTCTAATTGCCCGGTTAGTTCTCCAACAGCAATGAGTTGGCAAAATAAAGGAGGAAAGAGAAATGGATAATTTTTTAATGAGGCGGAGAGTGATTCTCCCCGTGTAATTTTCTTACTGATATCTGACAATACACAATGCCATAATGGATTGCCACATTCACGAATAAGAATATTCAGGCAATCCAATAATGGCATTCCTGATGATAATAGTGTTGCCAATTGACGAATAAAGTTCAGACGGTAGCCAATCTGTTGTTGGTGGTAAAATATCCATTTCTCACATTTTATATTATAAGGTTGCAATCCGGCATGGATAAGTTGCTGATATAAAACTTTACGGCTATCACATAGTGATTTACCTTTTGATATTTCGCCTTTGTTGTTAACTGCTTGCCAATTATAAAGATAATGAATTTTCATTACTCTTCCTGCCCTGTAACCTGGTAAATCTCTTCCAGTGTAGTGATTCCTTGCTCTACTAATAAAATACCCGATGAAAGTAAGGTGTCTTTTCTTTGAGTCATAATAATATTTTTTATATTTTTGGGATTTTGTTCTGATAATATTTGTTGAATTTCATGTGTTATTTCCAAAAATTCATAAATAGCGGTTCGACCATAGTAGCCGGAAAAACAATGTTCGCAACCGACGGCTAGCCATTGCCTGATAAATAAAGAATTATTTCCAATATTAATAATCGTTTCTTCTGTTTGTTGATTGCGACAATGAAGACATAATTTTCTGACAAGCCGTTGGGCGATAATTAATTTTATACAAGACGCTGCCATATAACCTGAAATACCCAGATTCTGTAGGCGGGATAATGTATCTACGGTAGAATTAGTATGTAGTGTAGAGAGCACTAAATGGCCTGTTTGTGCTGCTTTTACTGAGATTTCGGCTGTTTCGCTGTCACGAATTTCTCCTACCATGATGATATCGGGATCCTGCCGTAATAATGCCCGTAATACTTTGGCAAAATTGAGTTCAATTTTACTGTTCGTTTGTGTCTGATTAATACCGTTAAGTGGGATTTCAACGGGATCCTCTACACTGCAAATATTCTTTTTATTCTGATTCAGATATTGTAGGCAGCTATATAAAGTTACTGTTTTTCCACTGCCTGTTGGGCCGGTAACTAAAATCATTCCTTGTGGTAATCCTAATTTTTGTTGGAGCTGATTTAATAATTGATCAGGAATACCTAATTGATCCAGTGACAGTTGCCGCATGGTATTTAATATCCTGAGCACAACTTTTTCTCCGTGTATTGTTGGCAGGGTGGCCATACGGATAGCGTAGTTGTGCCGTGCGTCATACCAATCAAATTGTCCATCCTGAGGTAGTCGTTTTTCAGCAATATTCAATTTCGCCATTATCTTAAGACGTGCGGCAATACTTGCATTCATCTGAGGCGATGGAGAGGATAAGAGATGCAATGCACCATCAACCCGGATACGAATACGATAACCTTGCTGGAATGGTTCAAAATGAATATCAGATGCACGCCGTTGAATTGCAGTTAATAAAGTTTGATTAATAAGTTGAATGACTGGTGCATCATTCTCATCTGCATTGATATCAGTTGTGAGGGGTAATAAAGATGCCTCTTCCTCGGGTAAGTGATTGAGTGAAATATTTTGGTGCAATACGGATTCAATTTTTGCCCGTGGCCAAATCTCTACATTAACGATACGTCCGGAAATAAAGCGTAATGCTGATAATAAATCATCATTAGGTAATTCGCTGCTGGCAATTGTTATCGTATTATCATCTTTTTTTATCACAACAGATTGATGGCGCTGACAAATATCATGAATTTCTCTTTCCATCAATGTATTTCCTGTTTCCGAAGGTGAGTTCATTATTGTTTCCTGCGTAAATATATGTTCATAAGAATGATGAATTAAAACTTGAATATTTCCTGACACCGGTTCTTTAATGATACACTTGCTGACTCACATTTATTTATCCATCTGATCGTACCTGTTTGTATCTTTTGTATCGGACTCAAAATAACCCTGATATCTTTCAAGCTTTGCTGACCATTAATGGTGATTTCTCCATCTTTAACTGAAATGCTTCCAATATATCTGCTATTATGGTTATTGGGAATTGATGCTGCCCCTGAATTGCAACCTTTAAAATCTTCAGTTTCAAAACTGCAAAGTTCTATGCCTGATTTATAAGGTACAATAGCTTGTAACATATCTGTTAAGGCGGCTTTCTGAATATATCCCTGATAACTGGGAATACCAATAGCACTTAAGATCGAAATAATGGCAATAGCAACCATAATTTCCATTAATGTGAATCCTTGTTGTTGTCTCATGTTTTTTCTCCGTGTTGTTGTATTGCGACATAAATAATGAAGGAAAAGGAAAAAAATAAAATAGAGTATATAGAGATTATGGAATTGGCTCGAAAAAAGATTTTTGGATTGCAATGTTTTCAGAAATATTTACGGTGGTGTTCGCAAATCTGTTAGTTATGGATTGCTGATTTACACCACCATCAATATTATTGTTGATGTTTACTGAAAGCGCATAGATAGATCTAATGCTTTGATATGTTTGGTTAATGCTCCAACGGAAATAAAGTTAATGCCTGTTTCGGCATAGCTGCGCAGGGTATCCAGGGTTATATTACCTGATACTTCTAAAGCGGCTTTACCTGATGTGATAGCGACGGCTTCTTTCATCATTGGAATAGTAAAATTATCTAACATAATAATATCAACATTGGCTTTCAGTGCCAGAATCAGTTCATCCAGGGTTTCGACTTCGACTTCAACAGGAACATCAGGGTGAGAATAACGGGCTTTATCTACTGCCTGTTTAATAGAACCGTTGGCAATAATGTGGTTTTCTTTAATAAGGAAAGCATCAAATAACCCAAGACGGTGATTATTTCCCCCGCCGCAAAGTACCGCATACTTTAGGGCTATGCGTAATCCTGGCAGTGTCTTGCGGGTATCGAGTAACTGGGTTTTTAAACCGGCAAGAAGGCGGACATAATGGCTAACTTCTGTTGCAACACCAGAGAGAGTCTGAATAAAGTTAAGGGCGGTGCGTTCACCGGTCAGCAATACAGGTGCGGGGCCCCGTAATACACAGAGTTTTTGATTGGCTGTAATTGCATCACTGTCTTTTACCAACCATTCAATGGAGGTTTGGTCACTTAACTGAGTGAAAACTTCATTCAGCCATTGTTGCCCACAGAAAACACCTTCTTCCCGGGTAATAATTATTGCGGTGGCTTGTTTATCTGCTGGAATTAATTGACCGGTAATATCAGAAGTGAAATCTGTGTTGCCACCCAGATCTTCTTTTAGGGCGAGGGTTACACTGGCTGGAATGTCGTGCTGTAAGCGTTCCATCAGAACAGCACGGCGCTGATCTGCACTATAATTTTGTTTCGTCATTAAAAAGCTCCAGAGGTGATAACAATATTGACGGTTTTAACATGCTACCCTGTGTAGTGAACAACTACTATCTTAGTTTTGTCATCAGATTGAAGGAATAAAAATGCGGGTGCTGAAAGTTGGATTGATGGTGTCAGCAAAATTTTTTCGCTTCGCCACGATTTGCGGCCACAAGGTGAGCAGCCAGCGCATAATATCAGTTTGCCTCTAGGGAAGTTTGGTGACCCTTATTTCGATTAGACACATTATCAGCAATTTTTGCAGGAGTAGGAAAGAATGACCCTCTTTATACTGTTGTTAGTGTTGGCGTGGGAGCGAGTGTTTAAAATAGGTGAACATTGGCAATTGGATCATCGTCTTGGACCATTTTTTACCAATATGAAGTCTTTTTCATTATGGAAAAGCCTATTGATGACATTAGCTGTCATGCTACTTACATGGCTACTGATTGAAATGCTTGATGATCTTATATTCGGGATCTTTGAGCTGATTTTATGGGTGTTAATTTGTTTACTATGCATAGGCGCGGGGCGCTTACGGTACGATTATCGTGAATATTTTCGTATTGTTCATCAGGGGGACAGGGAGCAATTAAGAGAGCATCTCGCTCGCCTCGCCATCATTCATGGCTTACCCTCTGATGCCAGTAAAGAAAATGAGTTACGGGAGATGCAAAATGCGCTTCTATGGATAAATTTTCGTTATTACCTGGCGCCGATTTTTTGGTTGATTGTGGCGGGTCAATTAGGGCCGGTTGCTTTGATGGGATATTGTTTCTTAAGAGCTTATCAGGGGTGGTTGGCACAATATGGTACTCCACTTCAGCGCGCGCAATCTGGCGTTGATAGTCTATTGAATTGGCTAGACTGGATCCCTGCTCGCTTAGCTGGAATTGCTTATGCCTTATTAGGGCATGGTGAGCGGGCTTTACCGGCGTGGGTTGCCTCTCTTAGCGATTTGAGAACTTCACAATACAAAGTGGTATGCCAGCTTGCGCAGTTTTCATTAAGCCGCGAACCCCATCTTGATTCAATTCTGACGCCTGTTGCAGCGGTGACATTGGCGAAAAAGGTGACTTTTTCTATCATTGTCGTCGTTGCTTTTCTGACAATTTATGGCGCATTGGTTTGATTGGTTTGTAGTCTCAATAGCTTAATTACCTATAAAGGGAGCCGTGTAAATAGCTCCTTTTTTCTTTTCTATCAATAAATTAATTTTATCTTCCAACTATAATCACGGTGATTTACATATTATTCGAGGTAATATTCTGTTTATTTAATGATAAAAACTTATTGTAATACGATAACTTTTGAAGTACTTTAACGAAAGTTTAGTTGAACATGTATATGGAATGACACAAAATGTGTGGTAAACAGGAGTTTGTGACTAACTCCAGAATAAGGCTTCTTAGCTTTCTGGCTATTATTATTGCTTCTGTGATGGCGGTTGCTGATATGGGCTTCCATATTGTTTCCTGGTCATTATGGGGTGATACCACTCGTCAGGCTGTTCTTCAGGCGTATAGTGATCTTATGCCCGCATTGACTGAAAAGGGATTTAAGCAATCTTTGTTAAGTCAGGTGCTTTACATATCGTTGGATACAATACCCCGCATCATATCAACTGCTTCCTATGTCTTAATCGGAATTTTGTTTTTTCGGTTTGCTAAAGGTGAAATATGGAGTGACCGTAATATTTCCGGTTCATTCATTATTGGTTTCCTGGTGATTCTGGAACAGCTTCTTTACCCAGTGATTAATACATTACAAGGGATGGCCTTATCTGTGGATTTAGGAAAAGGGCAACGTGTATTCAGTTTCTCACTTGGCGTTAATTCAGAGTCTTTGTTTATTATTATGTTTGGTGTGTTCCTTCTAATATTTAGCTTAATTATGCGTGAGTCAAAGAAAATAAGCGATGAACAGCGTTATTTTATCTGAGAATCGCCATGAGTATTATAATAAGACTGGATGTGCTCTTAGCAAAAAGGAAAGTGAAGTCTAAAGAGCTGGCTGCAATTATCGGTATTACTGAGCAAAATTTATCATTGCTGAAAAATGGTAAGATAAAAGGTATCCGTATTGATACGCTGGAAAAAATTTGTAAATATTTACAATGCCAGCCCGGAGATATATTGGAATATGTGGAAGATGGAGAGGATAATCGTTAATTAAGTCACTGTGGATCTTTTTGTATCTTGTAAGATGGAGCTTAACATTAATTAGTTTTAAATGCATGAAAATATCACTTATTTCATGTTTTTTATCTAGCTTGTTATTCCTGAGCGTTCATGGAACACCAATAAAGACGATTTTTCCCAGTAATGAAGGGATATTTTACTCTATGGGGAAATATTGTTCTGATATCCCGTGGAATGCCAGAAAGATAAAATGCATATGTAGATATTACTTACTTGATCGTAAGAAATGATCTCTCTTTTTATATGGTTTTTTATTTAAGTTAAATTTTTATAATATATACAGTAATTGAAGGATGTTAAGAATGAATAAATTTCTCATTGCTTTATTATCAATATTTGTGATTACGGGATGCTCTGCGCCACAGTTTAGTGGTGGCTATATTTCAACCTGTGGTTATCTTGAATGTAATGTTAAAGATATAATTTCGGGTACTGAAGTCAAAGTAAATACTCCGCGTTCTGTGCCTAATTTTGATAAAAATACATCAATCCAAGACAGACAAATTATACAGTCTGGTGGACGACCATCTTTTGAAGAAGAGAGTTACCGTATTGGGGGATCTTTTAACTTCTAATTTAATTTCCCTGATTATTTTCTTTAGTTTTATTTAAGGCATTTTTTATGAATTCTATAAAAAAAATCACCATTATTCCTTTAATTATATTATTTACTTTATTAACCGGTTGTACATCGTGGGAAAAACCGGGAGCAACTCAGTATGAAAGAGACAGGGATTATGCTGAATGTAAGGCACTTGGTTATTCTCAATTACCATCAGACTGGACCAGCGAAGTTGTTCATTCTTTCGAGACAAAACGTTTTTCCTGCAAAGATGAAGACAAGAAAGAAGATAAATCTTGTCATTATTCTATTATTGTGCCAAAAACTGAAGTTAATCGTTGGGATAAAAATGAATCTTCAAGGCGTTGGGTAATTTCATCCTGTATGTATCAAAAAGGATGGCATGAAGAAACCCGCTATTGGTTTTAATATAGTACGTTTTTCCATCAGCAAGAGTTATGTAGGACTTTTGCTGGTGGTTCCTCACATATTTTGCAAATATTCCTTTCTGATCACAGGTTTTAACCATTCTGTTTTGCTGATTTGAGCTACATTTATAATCTAATGGAATAGTCTTTGTGTTTAAAATCAACAAGTGATGATTGGGTATCTATACTTTTTAAATAAATATTCAACTATTTCTTTGCTGTAACAGATTCATTACATCTATTTATACGTTTCAAAAGGTTAGGTTAAAATATCATTGCAGAGGATTTATTAGCCTATTAGTTATCAGCTTTTGCTAATTTTTAAAAAAATTTGTTAAAATTTGCAGGTTTTTATGATTTAGCTCAAGGTCTTTATGGACAGCTGGTGAATACTTTGTTACTTTTATGGCCCTGTAGTTTAAATTGGTATTACCAATTGACTCCAGTAGGGACCGAAGCAATGTTTATCCATTAACTGGCTTACAGTAAATATGGCTTATAGCAAAATCCGCCAACCAAAATTATCAGATGTTATTGAGCAGCGTATCGAGCATCTCATCCTTGAAGGATCTTTACGTCCAGGGGAGAAATTGCCGCCTGAACGTGAGTTGGCGAAACAGTTTGATGTGTCACGCCCTTCACTGCG
The DNA here is from genome assembly GCF_001010285.1 of Photorhabdus thracensis. Lineage (GTDB taxonomy): Bacteria > Pseudomonadota > Gammaproteobacteria > Enterobacterales > Enterobacteriaceae > Photorhabdus > Photorhabdus temperata. Next base: position 3,495,528 of record NZ_CP011104.1, read on the forward strand.
CGAAGCTATTCAACGGTTAGAATCCAAAGGTTTTCTCTTTCGCCGTCAGGGTGGGGGAACATTTGTTCAGAGTAACCTATGGCAAAGTTTCAGTGATCCACTGGCACAACTACTGGCTGGTCATCCAGAATCTCAGTTTGATCTCCTTGAAACCCGCCATGCTTTGGAAGGTGTCGCAGCCTATTACGCGGCATTGCGTGGTACTGACGAAGATTTTGAACGCATTCGGGAACATCACCTGATTATTCAACAAGCTCAGCAAAGTGGTGATGTCAATGCTGAGTCCGAGGCTGTTCTGCAATATCAGCTCGTTGTTACCGAAGCGGCACATAATGTGGTTCTCCTTCATTTATTGCGCTGTATGGTACCTATGCTGGAACAAAATATCCGGCAGAATTTTGAGTTTCTGTATACCCGTCGGGAAACGCTGACAGCAGTCAGCGATCATCGAGCGAAAATTTTTGAAGCTATTATGGCAAGGCAACCAGAGAAAGCCCGTGAGGCTTCCCACCGCCATTTAGCCTTTATTGAAGATGTTTTATTGGATCTCAGCCGTGAGCATACCCGCCGGGAGCGATCACTGCGGCATTTCCAACAACATCCAGAATAAAATTAGCTGTGCAGATCCTGAAGTTTGCTGCGTCTGCATAGCTAGTCGAGTCCCTTTACTGAGGGCGCTAGCGGCAACAACAGTGAGGGCCTATCTTCCAGTCATGACCGGCTGAACGTCAAAGGGTATGACGGGAAGATAGGCTCCAAGACAATCATTAGAAACAGATAACAGATAAGGAATACACCATGTCAGACATTTTGAAAAATGACGTGGATCCGATCGAAACTCGCGACTGGTTACAGGCGATCGAATCGGTCATCCGTGAAGAGGGTGTTGAGCGTGCCCAGTTCCTGATTGATCAGGTACTAAACGAAGCACGTAAAGGTGGCGTGAATGTTGTGGCAGGTGCTGCTAACCGCGATTATATCAACACCATTACTGTTGAGGATGAGCCTGCTTACCCTGGCAACCTGGAGCTGGAGCGCCGTATTCGCTCTGCTATTCGCTGGAATGCTGTGATGGCTGTTTTGCGGGCATCTAAAAAAGATCTGGAATTAGGTGGTCATATGGCTTCATTCCAGTCTTCAGCAACCATGTATGAAGTTTGCTTTAACCACTTTTTCCGTGCCCGTAATGAGAATGACGGCGGTGATTTGGTTTATTTCCAAGGACACATCTCTCCTGGCGTCTACGCGCGTGCTTTCCTTGAAGGCCGTCTGACTGAAGAGCAGATGAATAATTTCCGTCAGGAAATTCATGGCAACGGTCTGTCTTCTTATCCGCATCCAAAACTGATGCCTGAGTTCTGGCAATTCCCGACGGTTTCCATGGGATTGGGGCCAATTGGCGCTATCTACCAAGCTAAGTTCCTGAAATATCTGGAACACCGTGGTTTGAAAGACACCTCCAAGCAAACCGTTTACGCATTCTTGGGTGACGGTGAAATGGATGAGCCGGAATCCAAAGGTGCGATTACTATCGCAACCCGTGAGAAACTGGATAATCTGGTATTTGTTATCAACTGTAACCTGCAACGCCTGGATGGCCCGGTTACGGGTAATGGCAAAATCGTTAACGAGCTGGAAGGTATCTTCAGCGGTGCGGGTTGGCAGGTTCTTAAAGTTCTTTGGGGTGAGCGTTGGGATGAATTGCTGCGTAAAGATACCAGCGGCAAATTGATCCAACTGATGAACGAAACTCTGGACGGCGATTACCAGACGTTCAAATCCAAAGATGGTGCTTATGTCCGTGAGCATTTCTTCGGCCGTTATCCAGAAACGACAGAATTAGTCAAAGACATGACTGATGATCAGATTTGGGCGCTGAACCGTGGTGGTCACGATCCTAAGAAAGTATTTGCTGCCTTGAAAAAAGCGCAGGAAACCACCGGAAAACCAACCGTCATCCTGGCTCAGACCATCAAAGGTTACGGTATGGGTGATACGGCTGAAGGCAAAAACATCGCTCATCAGGTTAAGAAGATGAATATGGAAGGCGTTCGCCATTTCCGTGATCGTTTCAATGTCCCTGTTGCTGATGAGCAAATCGAAAACCTGCCATATGTGACTTTCGATAAAGACTCTGAAGAGTACAAATACCTGCATGAACGTCGTGCAGCGCTTGGTGGTTATTTGCCAAGCCGTCGTACTCATTTTGAAGAAAAGCTGGAACTGCCAACGCTGGCAGATTTTGGTGCATTGCTGGAAGAACAAAACAAAGAAATTTCTACCACTATCGCTTTTGTTCGTGCACTGAATGTGATGTTGAAGAACAAGTCAATCAAAGATCGTCTGGTTCCAATCATTGCCGACGAAGCGCGTACCTTCGGTATGGAAGGTCTGTTCCGTCAGATTGGTATCTACAGCGCTAATGGTCAGCAGTATACTCCGCAGGACCGTGAACAGGTTGCTTACTATAAAGAAGACGCGAAAGGCCAGATCCTGCAAGAAGGTATTAATGAGCTGGGTGCAGGTTCATCATGGTTGGCGGCGGCGACTTCTTACAGCACCAACAACCTGCCAATGATTCCATTCTACATCTACTACTCTATGTTCGGGTTCCAGCGTATTGGCGACCTGTGCTGGGCAGCAGGTGACCAACAGGCTCGTGGCTTCCTGATCGGCGGTACTTCAGGTCGTACAACTCTGAACGGTGAAGGTCTGCAACACGAAGATGGTCATAGTCACATTCAATCTCTGACTATCCCTAACTGCATCTCTTACGACCCGGCGTTTGCTTATGAAGTTGCTGTGATTATGCATGACGGTTTGGAGCGTATGTATGGTGAGAAACAAGAGAATATTTACTACTACATCACCACGCTGAACGAAAACTATCACATGCCGGCAATGCCACAAGGTGCAGAAGAAGGTATCCGTAAAGGTATCTATAAACTGGAAAGCCTGGAAGGCAGCAAAGGTAAAGTTCAGTTGTTGGGTTCTGGTTCTATCCTGCGTCATGTTCGTGAAGCGGCGCAGATTCTGGCTAACGATTATGGTGTGGGTTCTGACGTATACAGCGTCACTTCATTCACTGAACTGGCGCGTGATGGTCAGGATTGTGAGCGCTGGAATATGTTGCACCCAACAGAAACGCCACGCGTACCTTATGTTGCTCAGATCATGAATGAAGCACCGGCAGTGGCTTCTACTGACTACATGAAACTGTTCGCAGAACAAATTCGTAACTTCATCCCTGCAAGCGAATTCCGCGTATTGGGTACTGATGGTTTCGGTCGTTCCGATAGCCGTGAAAACCTGCGTCATCATTTTGAAGTTGATGCTTCCTACGTGGTTGTTGCTGCTCTGGGTGAGCTGGCTAAACGTGGTGAAATTGATGTGAATGTTGTGGAAGAAGCAATCAAGAAATACAACATTAATCCAGAGAAAGTTAACCCGCGTTTGGCATAAGAGGTAAAGATCAATGACTATCAAAATCAACGTACCGGATATCGGTGCAGATGAAGTTGAAGTCACCGAAATCATGGTGAAAGTTGGCGATACAGTGGAAGCTGAACAATCGCTGATCACGGTAGAAGGTGATAAGGCTTCGATGGAAGTTCCATCCCCTCAGGCGGGTGTTGTTAAAGAAATCATCGTTGCGGTTGGCGATAAAGTTGAAACCGGCAAGCTGATTATGATTTTTGCTTCCGCAGAGGGTGCTGTAGAAGCTGCACCTGCTGAAGAATCAGCGGCGATACTATTATCCTCTCGTATGGCAGAACCAGAACCTGTGGTTTCCGCAGCCAGAGATGTTCATGTACCCGATATCGGCGGTGATGAAGTTGAAGTTACCGAAGTGATGGTCAAAGAAGGCGATACGGTTACAGCGGAACAGTCACTGATCACCGTAGAAGGTGATAAAGCCTCTATGGAAGTACCGGCACCGTTCGCCGGTACGGTTAAAGAGATTAAAATCAAGGCCGGTGATAAAGTGAAAACCGGTTCTATGATCATGGTATTCGAAGTCGCGGGAGCAGCGCCTGCACCTACTCCTGCGGCCTCTGCTCCGGCTCCGGCGGCTGAACCTGAGAAAGCAGTCCCTGTTCTGGAAAGCAGAAGCTTCGTAGAAGAAGATAAAAACGATTTCATTGAAAATAGTGCTTATGTTCATGCAACACCGGTGATCCGTCGTCTGGCGCGTGAATTCGGCGTTAACCTGGCTAAAGTGAAAGGTTCAGGTCGTAAAAACCGTATTTTGCGTGAAGACGTTCAGTCTTACGTGAAAGACGCGATTAAACGTGCTGAATCTGCGCCTGCATCAGCCGGTGGCGGTCTGCCGGGAATGCTGCCTTGGCCGAAGGTGGATTTCAGCAAATTTGGTGAAATTGAAGAAGTTGAGCTGGGTCGTATCCAGAAAATTTCGGGTGCTAACCTGAGCCGTAACTGGATGATGATCCCCCATGTTACACAGTTCGACGAAACGGATATCACTGAAGTTGAAAACTTCCGTAAACAGCAGAATCAGGAAGCTGAGAAGAAACAGCTTGGCGTGAAGATCACCCCGCTGGTGTTCATCATGAAAGCGGTTGCAAAAGCGCTGGAAGAGATGCCGCGTTTTAACAGCTCTATCTCAGAAGATGGTCAGAAACTGACGCTGAAAAAATACATCAACATTGGTGTGGCAGTTGACACACCTAATGGTTTGGTGGTTCCAGTGTTCCGTGACGTCAATAAGAAGGGCATCATCGACTTATCCCGCGAGCTGACAGAGATGTCTAAGAAAGCCCGCGCAGGTAAACTGACTGCATCTGATATGCAGGGTGGATGCTTTACTATTTCAAGCCTGGGCGGTATCGGTGGCACAGCATTTACGCCAATCGTTAACGCACCGGAAGTGGCTATCCTGGGCGTATCCCGTTCATCCATGAAGCCGGTCTGGAATGGTAAAGAGTTTGCACCACGCCTGATGCTGCCTATGTCACTCTCCTTCGATCACCGTGTGATCGATGGTGCTGATGGTGCTCGTTTCATTACATTTATTAATCATGCAATGAGCGATATCCGCCGTCTGGTGATGTAATCTCAAATAGGCCGGCCATGCGCCGGCCTGATTGTTATTGCTGTGGCAGGGAAACAGCTTGCATCTGGTTAGTTTGTTGCGAGTTCTGTCACGTTAACGCGCTTTTCAGGTTATTAACAATTCTGTAAACTGCTCGCGGTGTGTAGGTCCCGGTGGAATATATCGTTTTTGGCGTCTGACCCGCCGGACAAACAATTAAGAGGTCATGATGAGTACTGAAATTAAAACCCAGGTTGTGGTACTTGGGGCAGGTCCAGCAGGGTATTCTGCTGCTTTTCGTTGCGCGGATTTAGGTTTGGAAACTGTCCTGGTGGAACGTTACTCTACCTTAGGTGGTGTTTGTCTTAACGTTGGTTGTATCCCTTCTAAGGCATTGCTTCATGTAGCAAAAGTTATTGAAGAGGCTAAGGCTCTGGCCAATCACGGTATCGTTTTTGGTGAACCAAAAACTGACATCGAAAAAGTCCGTGTTTGGAAAGAAAAAGTTATCAATCAGCTGACTGGTGGTCTGGCTGGTATGGCTAAAGGCCGCAAAGTTAAAGTTGTTAATGGTGTTGGTAAATTTACCGGTGCTAACACACTGGTTGTTGAAGGTGAAAATGGCGCAACAACGATTAATTTTGATAATGCCATTATTGCCGCGGGTTCCCGTCCTATCCAATTACCATTCATTCCTCATGATGACCCTCGCGTATGGGATTCTACAGATGCACTGGCGCTGACAACGGTTCCTGGGCGTCTGCTGGTGATGGGCGGCGGTATCATCGGTTTGGAAATGGGAACCGTTTACCACGCTCTGGGTTCTCAGATTGATGTTGTTGAAATGTTGGATCAGGTGATTCCTGCGGCTGACAAAGATGTGGTGAAAGTATTCACTAAGCGCATCAGCAAACAATTCAACCTGATGCTGGAAACGAAAGTAACGGTAGTAGAAGCCAAAGAAGAGGGTATCTACGTCACGATGGAAGGCAAAAACGCACCGGCAGAACCACAACGTTATGACGCAGTTCTGGTTGCTATTGGTCGTGTACCTAACGGTAAGATGCTGGATGCAGGTAAAGCAGGCGTTGAAGTTGATGACCGTGGCTTTATCCATGTTGATAAGCAAATGCGTACCAACGTACCGCACATTTTTGCTATCGGTGACATCGTTGGTCAGCCAATGCTGGCGCATAAAGGTGTTCACGAAGGTCACGTTGCGGCTGAAGTTATCTCTGGTAAGAAACACTACTTCGATCCAAAAGTGATTCCATCCATTGCTTACACTGAACCAGAAGTTGCATGGGTTGGTCTGACTGAAAAAGAAGCGAAAGAGAAAGGTATCAGCTATGAAACGGCAACTTTCCCATGGGCCGCTTCTGGCCGTGCGATCGCTTCTGATTGTGCTGACGGTATGACCAAACTGATTTTCGATAAAGAAAGTAACCGTATTATCGGTGGTGCCATTGTAGGTACTAACGGTGGTGAGCTACTGGGTGAAATCGGTTTGGCAATTGAAATGGGTTGTGATGCAGAAGATATCGCGTTAACTATCCATGCTCACCCAACGTTGCATGAATCTGTCGGTCTGGCGGCTGAAATCTTTGAAGGCAGCATTACTGACTTGCCAAATGCTAAGGCGAAGAAAAAGAAATAATTTCTTAAATCGCCTGATGTAATTAACCTGAACTCTGGATAAAAGATGGAACTAAATGCCTGTTCCAAGATCAGAATTTTCGACCAAGAAAAAAGAGATCTTATCAGGAACAGGCATGGATAAATTAGTTGAACTCTTCTGCGATGTTGATGACTTTTGCCGTGTTTTCATTCCACTCTGGGAACAGTAGTGTATCGAGGAAGGCATCGCCAACGCAGACGTCATGGCCGCATGAGTGCCAGCGAGATTATGACCATCGTGATTGCCTTTCATATGTCACATTATCGGGATTTCAAAAACTTTTACTTTGGATTAGACCGGCGATATCACCAACAAGACTTTCCCACCTTGCTGAGTTATACCCGCTTTCCGAGCGTCGTCTCCTCAGCTTTAGGGCCCCTTTGCAGTTATTTGACGCATGTGAAAGGGAAATCCAGGGGGCTCGCCTTTATCGACTCCACCTGCATTCGTGTTTGTCATCACGTTCGCATCCCTCGTCATAAAATGTTTGACGGTATTGCAAAACGAGGAAAATGGTCAATGGGAGGGTTTTTCAGTAAGGGATATATCAGTCAGGCTCTATTTGATGATTTAAACGCAACAGGCGTGACATTCATCACCGATACGCGCAGTAACATGAAGGCAAAAGTGCTCTCGGTGTGGGATAAGATGGTGTTATCAAAGCGTTTCATCCGCTCCGCCAACGCCTGCGACCGCAACGTACGGCGATGTCGAGCAACAGCGGCTGCAACCTGTGCTGGCTGCCAACTGGCACTGATCGGTAACAAAACCCGCGATGGTTATCGCGAGTTTTCATAACCACAAAGTTACTTTTTCGACAAAGTAACTCTCTGACCCAGTCGGCCAGTTTGCCTGACTGATGTTTCAGCTGTTGTATAAAAGCTCTGGCGCACTGAACCAGTAACGTACGTAGCTTTTTGTTATCCCGTTATTAATTCCACTCTCATTAACTGTTAACCAAATGTTATCGTTTGCTTGTAATATTACATTTTTATCATATTTAATGTAATAAAATTACATGATATGGAAAATAGAGTGATGATAACTGCTTAAAAGTGGTCGGATAAGTAGTAAATTTTCATTTTGTGCGGTAAAATTTTAAACAATTTACAGATGAATTATTTTTGGGGTTCTGCTGCCTGGCAGGATCTTTTTTAGGAGGGTCTAATATGTCTGCATATCGTAAATATCCTCGGCACCAGATTCTGTTACGTCGTATTGGTGCTATTACTGTAGGTGTGTTGGCGCTACCAGTGATGTTGTTTCGTTGTGATCGTGCCCGTTTTTACAGTTACTTGTACCGTGTATGGGTAAAAACCAGCGATAAGCCTGTATGGTTAGAGCAATCCGAGCTGGTTGCTCAAGTCAGAAATAACTGATGTTTGGCGGGGAATCTGGTTTCCCGTTGTTGATAGATAGTTAAATAACCCGAATTCTGGATAAGAAATTGACATGAAGCCTGTTCCAGGAGCAGTGTTTTGGTGCAGGCCGAAACAGCTCCGGGGAGGAACAGGCTATGAACAACTTAGTTGAAATTTTCTGTGATGTCGATGATTTTTGCCGTTTTTTCATCCCTCAATGGGAACCATTTTGTCTTGATAGCGGGCATCGTTTACGCCGCCGACAAGGTCACATGTATCCTAGTGAAATCATGACCATTTTGGTCCTTTTTCATCTGTCACATTACCGGGATTTTAAACATTTTTATCTGGAACACATTTGGAAATATCACCACAACGATTTTCCCACCTTGCTCAGCTATTTCCGTTTTGGCGCCACTATGCAGCTATCTGACTCAATTAAAAGGAAAACCTACAGGTATTGCTTTTATTGATTCCACGAGTTTGAGTGTCTGCCATAACATTCGCATTCCTCGGCATAAGGTCTTTGCCGGGATAGTAAAGCGCGGAAAAAATTCAATGGGATGATGTGATGGACGTCCCCTTTTAATGCCGTATTGCCCATCTCATCAATGCTGTTGGTCATACCTGACGCACTGCCCCGGCGAAGCCTGAAGAAAAGTATGCCGGAGAAATTTTTAACTTTGCCTCTCACAATATTCCCGACTTCAGCGTAAAGACTACATAGCAACTGGCTGAGATAGATAATGGAGATCACCATACAGGCAAGGAGAGTACCTATCGCGGAACCTTTCATACCCAGCTCAGGCATTCCAAACCGGCCAAACACCAAGCCGATGGTGAGAAAAATATCACTTATCTGACCGGCAAGACCCGCGATGAAAGTGATCCGGGTTTTGCCAATGCCATTGAAATACGAGGCCATAGAGACATTGAATACCATCACGCCGCCAAAAAAAACGGCATAAAAGAGATATTGTGATTCAAGTACGATACTGTCAGCCGGACGCGAGCTAAGCTCCGGTATCAGTGAAATCAGTGGTGCACACAGGGCGAGCACGACACCAGTTGCGAAACCCGTGAATCCCTGTGGCCCCTTCCGACTGTGCTTCTTTTGCTCGTGTTCCGGTGCCATGTGCATAAATAGCATCAATGTCGCTGGCAGTAATACCAGCCCGCGACAGAAGAAGCTGATGGCAACGGGCGACACTATCCTGATCGGGATTTGTTGGATGTTTGGCATCATTGTTACTGACAGCCGCGACCAGTTCAGCCATAGGGAGCTGTGTGGGCAGGAGTGAGTCTTCACGCTGCAGAACCAGAAAAGCGGCCCTTCCGAGATAGTGATAAAACGGCGCTTATTTGAGAACGGTTGGCATCGTTCATTACCCAGTGCGTTCAACATATAAAACCCCGACCAGACTTTTTTTGAGAATGCGTCGCTACCACCAATAACGGCAGCAGAAATCATCCCCCGTTGCATATACATAACACCGGAAGAGAGCATTTTATAGTGCTCATTTCGTCCAGTGATATCATCAACCGCAAGCGGATAATAGACATCACCACAGAAGAGATGCGCAACACGATCTGCCGAGTCATTAAGTTAAATTATTTATAACTTGTATGGGATCAATCTGATCTTGCAAAACCATTAAATAATCTAACCTGAGATTTGCTTAAGAAGAGAACTAAATGCCTGAGGCACGATCAAAGTTTTTGTCAAAGAAAACAAAATCGTGGAGATCCTCAGGCATGTCTAATTTAGAAGAGCTTTACTGCTGCGTCGATGATTTTTGCCAAAAATTTATCCCTCTCTGGCATCAACAGTTAATTGAAAATAGCTTGCTCAAACGTCGTCGCGAAGCTTCCCTTTCTCTCAGTGAAGTGATGACGCTCTTCATTTTATTCCACATGAGCCATTATCGTGATTTTAAAACGTTTTATATTCAGCATGTAAAACACTATCTTAAGGCCGATTTTCCCCGGTTGGTCAGCTACACCCGGATGTTAACCTTGAAGCAAAGAGCGCTCATTCCTCTCTGTGCTTTTCTTTCGTCACTATCATGAAAAACTGGAAGTTTGGTCTGGTGATAATATATCGGAATCGGACTACGTGATACTTCCTACTATTCCTACTAATAGCTCTGATGCTGAGATAGGTGAGGGACTGAGGCTCGCTCTTAGTCGCTGTATCGGTTAAATCAAGATCCCAGCCATAAAAAAGCTGGGATTTTTTTCCCTTTTTGGTTATTCGGCAAGCTGTTTTCTTTTCGGTGATTAGTTATCTGAGGATAAAAAAACAGGTATCCATTAGAGCCTATCCCAATAGGGTTTTGTTCCAAACTATAATCCCGCACGCAAAATGTAACATAGCTTCATAGTTTTCGACCTTCTTTTCCCATCGGATCAGTATCCGGCGAAAGCGATTCATCCAGCTATGAGTCCTCTCGACAACCCATCTTTGAGCTTTAAAGTCCGTATTCTGGCAGGCATCTGATTCTTCCTTGCGAGACTGGATGTGCGGCTCGTAGTGCCGACTTTGTAGATAGCCTCTCAGCCATTCAGCATCATATCCCTTATCCAGACACAGCCTGACCTTTTTACCGGGCTTGCCTGTCTGAAGTGCATCAAGCGTATCTGCAACCAATTTGATATCGTGCGTGTTTGCCGCGGCAACAACGAGTGAAAGAGGAAGCCCGTTAGCCTCGGTCATGAGGCTGCGTTTTACGCCTTGTTTCCCCCGGTCCGTGGGGTTACGACCTGTTTTTTTGTCCCCGCTAAAGGGGATTTGGTCATGCAACCATCCAGTGATAACCACGACCAGTCGATGATCGCGAGATGCTTGCAGGCCAGTAAACCGTTCTGCCAGAAGCGTTCAAAAACGCCGGCGTCACGCCATTCCTGAAAACGACGGTGAGCCGAACTTGACGAGCATATTCCTGTTGCATTCAGGGCGTTCCATTGGCAGCCCGTTCTGAGCACAAAGAAGATGGCATCCATAGCGGCGCGGTTATCAACCCGTTTACGATGTGTGCCCAGCGGATGCTGAGTTTTATGTTCGGGAATAAGTGGCGCCATTTTTCCCCAAAGTTCATCACTGAGCCGCCATTTGTTGTTTGCCATACTCTCTATACCTTCAGAAATTATCCGTTCTAGAATATTATACAACATGACAATTCCTTTTGGGATAGGTTCTTAATGCCAGATTTTGAAAAGGTACAGAGTAACCAAAAACAGCTTATTCACTATCATGTTTAATATATTTATCAACGATGTTATCCTTTGATTATTTTACATCTACCTAACCTGCTATAACCATTTAAAAGCACAAAATAGAAATATTAAAGCTTTTATATAAAAGACGGATTTAACTATAAGTAAAATTTTTTAAAATGACGTTAATTAAGTTTAATAGAATTCCATTAACCATTAAAAGAAAGTTAAAAATAAATCAACGAGAAAAAGAGTATTGTCCGAAAAAACATAAAAGAGTATTTTATGCCATGACGTGAAAACTGCACAGGATTACTGGTAAAACAGCGTCAATAAAGATAAAAAGTGAGTATGATTAGCGTTGATTAAACTTAATAAAAAACAGACATTAAATGTGGTAAAAACAATGGTTAAAACTTCATACCAGTTAAAACCAGAGGTTAAAAAATGGTTTTTAATAACAGTTTAAAACCTACCTATCATAAATCCATAAGTGAAAATAAAAAAATAATTTGCTTTATTAATAGTTATATACCCCGTAAAAAAAGATAAATAAAAATATTAATCGGTTAATCAGACAATCTATTTTAAAAAAGGAGCCAACTTTAATAACGTTTTCAATCGGGGAGTGAATTTTTTATCAGCCAGTTAAATAATCATTCATAAAAAACAGGAATAACAAAATCCGAAAATAAATGATTTAATCGAATACGAACTTGTTTACTCGCAGAATAATTATGTTGCACTTATTATGCGAAACCGCCAAATAATATTTATTAATTTTTCTTTACTGAAAATAAAATGGTGCGCTCTGTATCATTTTGTTCTATTTTTATGAAAACATTTCCTTTATTCCAATAATTGTCCTCATTTTTTAGGAACCCTGTGTTTTCAATGTAATTTATTATTTCTATTTTACGATTTGGATTGACATTAAAAAATACAACTTCATTAATCATTGGTTTTGTTCCATCGGGTGAATCGTAATAAATAACATAATCACTTGAAATAAATGGCATTCCTTTAATTTCATCAAAAGTGAATATGTTATATTCAATAAAATCATTTTTCGTATAAATAACATTTCATAATTTTGCTACACATGGCCTTCTTCAACCCATTGTTATATATAGAATTATGAGTAGTATAAGTTGTAGCGCTATTTTGGAATCTTATTTATGACAAATTAACATTCACAAATAAAAGAGGGATAATTAAAATCACACCCAAACAAACCAATATAATAAATGTTCTCTTTATAAGATTACTCAATTCCAATGCCAACATTTCTTTCTACACCTATGTTATATCCAGTTATATATTTAGGGAACCTCTAAAAACTCTCAATACAAAAAATAAGATCAATTTTGCACTCACCAATAAATGACCTTATTGTGTATGACTTTTTCTTGCTTTTTCAGGGGAAAAAATAAACTCATCGCTTTTTCATCACATACCGGAATTAAAAGGCATGAATGCCGGATTTTCCAAAATAAACCAAACGTTGTAAATTATAGCAGGTTGCCTTCAGAGTCATCGCAAAAGTGGCTCGCAGCTGGCCTATCGTTCGGATAAATTTTTCACCCATCTGAGAGAATGAGCCAAAGATATGTTCTACTCGTGCCCGGGTTTTCGCTATTTTCTTATTTCGGCCTTTCTGACAGTCTGATAAGGGCTTATTGCGTGACGCTTTCCTCTGAATATGAACACGATAGCCCTGTTCCTTCAGCTCACGTTCACGCATCTGGCTGGCATACCCTTTATCAGCATAAATGTCCCGACTTGTATTTGACCGATCCAAAACGGCTTCAAAAAACTGGCTGTCATGGACAGCTGCGGTTCCTGTCGCGATGTGGCGGATCACTTTATATTTTGTATCGACATTAATGGTCAGTTTATAGCCAAAATAACTTTTACCGTTCTTTTTCGTCCAGGTTGCCTCGGTGTCTTTCTGGCATCGTTTGTTTGCTGTCCAGTTATCCGGGGTTTTACCCTGACGGATTTGTTCATTCTCTTCCTTCTTATTGTGCTGCTTAGGAACTGGAATCAACGTGGCATCAATGATTTGACCCCCTCTAGGAATGAATCCCTGTGTCGAAAGCTGATGCTTCGCCTCTTCAAACAACGCTCTGGCACCTGCCTGGCCAATCCGTTTTTCGAAACACCAAATCGTGTTACGGTCTGGAATATTAATGACATCGGTCAAGCGACAAAAACGTTGCCAGCTCATTCGGTCAAGCAATTGATATTCCATCTTTTCATCGGAAAGATTATGGAAATGTTTCAGGATAATGATGCGAACCATCACCTCAGTCGGGAATGGCGGGCGTCCACCTTTGGGAGAAATAATACGTGGCGCGACAAGGTCTATGGTGTCAGCCAGTGCCGAGAAATCAACATACTTATCAAGAACAAGTAGCGGATCACCTAATTCATCGATTTTTCGACGGTGATATTCGGATGCCAGCTTGTCTTTTTTTAAAGCAGAACGAGGCGGTATCATGACAGCGCTACCTTGCAGAGATGTACTGTGCCTACATTTTACTCAATTTTGTGGCTGTGAAAAGTTTTTAGAGGTTCCCTTTAATATGTATTAGTATTTGACTTCTGTCTATATCAGTTATGGGGGATATAGTGTTCAGAAATGCGGGTAAAGACGAATAATAAGGCCTGGCGTTATCCCTTAGCATGACCGACATCTACCCATCCTGACTTTTCGGTATAAACCAACCTCCCTCTTTCTATATCACTTCTCTTGCTCATGAATTCTCCTATGATTTAGCAAAAACCGCCGTAAACCCTCGTCCAGTGCTGTCTTTCCTACACAAATATTTTAACCCGCCCCCTCGTTATTGAACTTTTTCCTCATAGATTGATCTCAATAACAAACACGACTTGAGGTAATCTTTATGTTTTCAACCTGCGCTGAACAATGGGCAAATGACACGTTTCAACACGCGGAATTAGGTGATAAACGCCGTACCAACCGCCTGGTGAAAGTGGCCTGTTCGTTTATAGGACAATCGCTCGTGCAATCTCTTGACTCTCCTGCCGATGTTGAAGCGGCCTACCGACTGACCCGAAATTCCACCATTGCGCCTCAGGCCATCGCCGAAGCCGGATTTACCGCCACCGTCGCTCACGCTCAACGTTATCATTGCCTGTTAGCGCTGGAAGACACGACAACCCTGTCATTTTCCCACGAGTTGGTCGCCGATGAACTCGGCTATACCACCTCGACGGAAAAATCCCGGGGCATGCAGGTACACTCGGTGTTGTTATTTGCGCCTGAAGAACAACAGGTCGTGGGGTTGATAGAGCAACAGCGCTGGTGTCGAGATGTCAGTGATTATGGCAAAAGCCGACAACGCGACACACGCCCTTATGAAGGGAAAGAGAGTTATAAGTGGGAACGGGCCTCACAAGCCGTCGACAGCCGGTTAGGGGAGCAGATGGCCAACGTGATTTCTGTCTGTGACCGTGAAGCCGATATCATCGAATATCTGCGTTATAAAACGAGCCAAAAACACCGTTTCGTCATCCGTTCGATGCAAAACCGGCGTATTGAGGAAATTCAGGATAAACTTTATGACTTTATCAGCCAGTTACAGAGTGCTGGAGAACGATTAGTTCAGGTCAGACAGAAAGGCGGGCGTCAGGCGCGTGTCGCGCATTGTGATATCCGTTATGCCGAAGTGACGTTGAAAATCCCCGAAGGAAAAAGCGGTGAAGCGGTGCGGATATTTTATGTCGGTTGCTACGAAAAAGGTCCTGAGGAGGGGCTTTGCTGGCATCTTCTGACCGCCGAACCCGTCAACAGTCAGGAAGACGCCCATAAAATATTCAGTTATTACGAGCGCCGCTGGCTGATAGAAGAATTTCACAAAGCGTGGAAAACGGGCGGCACGCAGGTAGAAGCGCTGCGTATGCAAAGCAAAGATAATCTGGAGCGCATGATAGTGCTGCAGGCCTTTATTGCGGTACGGATACACCCGCTGCGTTTTAGGGGTCTGAACAAAGAAGAAGCAGAGAAAGAGAGCGGTGAGACAGTATTAAGCCCCCTGGCGTGGAAATTACTGTAGTCAAAATAAGAAAAACGCCGTGTGCCGAAAAAAGCCCCGAGCTTGCATTGGGCCTTCATCAATCTGGGAAAACTGGCCGGCTGGTACGATTCCAAACGCACGGGTCGAGTCGGATGGGAACGACTTTGGGAAGGTTGGTTTCGGCTGCAAACCCTGATAGACGGCTATTTGCTGGCTAAATCAGTTGATTTGGAGAGCTGATCAAGAGACAGCACTGGACGAGGGTTTACGGCGGTTTTTGCTAAGTCATCATTGATACAAAGCTGTAATTCACCGGATAAATTGTTATGAACAGATAAAGCCAGCATGCTTGCATATGTATTGCTATGAGGTTGACATAAGCACACTTTACAATGCTGGCTTTTGTTTCAGTATTAATGCTCATTTTAATACTTTAATGATTGATTATTTCTGTTTTATAACGATATATGTCACCATCAGGAATAAATATCAGCCGGTGAGTAATGCATTGCGGAGCATCTTCCAGATGATGAGAAACAAACAGTAGCTGAGTATCACCGTCAGCAATCATGATATCAATAAAACGTAATATTAACTGACGGTTGAGTGGATCAAGCCCTTGCAGAGGTTCATCAAGAATCAATAAAGCCGGATGTTTAACCAGAGCACGAGCTATCAGAACCAGCCGTTGTTGTCCCCATGAAAGGCTGTGAAACGGGCTGTTGGCAACCTGAGCAGATAATCCCAGCAAAGCCAGCCATTCATTGGCCAGCTGTTGCTGGCGATCTGATACTGTCTGGTAAAGACCGATTGAATCGAAGAAGCCGGACAGAATCACATTACGAACACTGGTACTGACACGGTATTGCAGATGAATACTGTGACTGATATAGCCAATATGGCGTTTGATATCCCAAATCGTTTCGCCACTACCGCGCTGGCGACCAAACAGCACCAATTCATTACTGTAGCCTTGGGGATGATCTCCGGTAATCAGATTCAGGAGGGTTGATTTTCCAGCACCGTTTTGACCAATAATCTGCCAGTGTTCACCCGGGTTTACCTGCCAATCCAGCCCGTGCAAAATGGGTTGTTCGTTATATTGAACCACACCATTACGCAAGATAATCAAAGGTTGGTCAGGAGGTAACTGATCATCAATACGACATTCATCCGCTTCTGGTAAATGGATACCGTCAAGTTTTTCGCTGTGCACTAGTTGAGCAACCAGTGGATCCGCCATCACTTTTTCTTTTATACCAGCAGATGTCAGGTGGCAATCTGCCAGTACACCAATTTGATCAACAAAACCTGGGATTTCACTGAACCGGTTAAAGATAAGCACCAAAACGATGCCTTTTGCTGACAATGTTTCCAGTAATTCAGCAAGTTGACCACGGGCAAATGCATCAAGGCCATCAAAAGGCTCATCAAGGATCAGTAAATCAGGTGCAGCCATCAGTGCCTGGCAAAGCAATGTCTTTCGGGTTTCCCCGGTAGAAAGATATTTAAAACGACGGGAAAGTAAATCCATAATACCGAACTGTTTTGCCAGTTCCAGACAAAGCTCATTATCTTTATGATGAAGCTGAATAATTTCTGCCGCAGTGCGGCCGGTGTCATCCTCATCATCACTCAGCATATCAGTATTATTGCGTTGCCACTCTTTCTCAGTCAGTTTTTGTAATTGTTCTAAAGAGACGCGGGCACATGTGCGAAATGAGCAATTTCGTTCGCCGGAAAGTTGTACTAATTCATTTGACAGCGCACGGGCCAATGATGATTTACCACTACCGTTAGCACCAACAAAAGCCCAGTTTTCACCAGAAGTAATTTTTAGTGACGGTAACTGCAAGGTTTGGGTATCACTTAAACGGAAACAGCCTTGCGTTATTTGCAATTCAGACATCTTTTATTCCTTTTTAAGCAACGCAAATATCCTCTCACAAATAAGCGGAATGACGCTGAATGTCAATATTAACTTTTAATTAACATTTAATGTCAGATACCAGGGGATATGTGAGGTACACAACTGCATAATATCCCCGGATATTCCGAATTATTCAGTGATAATCGTGTCAATTTTCAACAAAGAGTTGCAATAATCACCTGATCAGCATTAAAAAGTGCAGTGATTTTATCTTTAAGATGCAGTTTCAGTTTATCAGCGCTTTGATTGGTCAGAGTAGAACAGAGGGTTTCACCACCATCAAGAACCATAAGAACTTCTGTGCTCTTTTCGCCAGTTTCGATTTTACTAACTTGTCCTGTCAGGGCATTGTCAAAATGGCTGGTGGGAAGTTGTTCTTTAGTCAATGTTATCCAGGGCGCTTTAATCAGAGCCAATACTTCCTTACCTTTTATCAGACCAAGACGGTCAGCACTCTGTTCTGTCAATGCCGCATTCAGTGATGTTTGACCATCTGCCAGTAATATGCGGACATGTTGCTGCACCTGATTATGGTCACGGTCAATAATTGTGCCAAAGAATTGATTACGGGCACTGGTTTGCAGAGAAAAACGGGAAATTGCAGCCAGCAAGCTATTGAGGGGAAGGGGATCATCTTTCAGCACATCAAAGGCTTTTTGTTGAATTTGTGCGAGTAAATCATAAAGTTGTAATAAACGTTCACCATAATGGGTAAGATTCGTCCCGCCGCCGCCCTTACCACCAGTAGCACGATCCACGACTGTTTCATCTGCTAACTGGTTCATTTCATTGATGGCATCCCAGGCGCTTTTATAACTGATGCCAGCCAGCTTTGCCCCCTGGCTGATAGAACCCGTTGCTTTAATCTGTTTCAGTAATAATATTCGCCGTGGATCTGCGAATAACCGTTGCTGTAATTTCAGTGTCAATAGAATTTCGGCTTGCATAATTGTTTTTTTCAGGAAATAAAATCGTGAATTTTTGTTGGCTAACCCGGAAAAACGCACGTTTAGCCGGTTATAGTTGTTTGTCTTTGTTTAGAATGGTACTAATTATAGCGCTATTACGCGCTATGGTTAAAAATGTGTTATGTTGCCGGCTCATCTAATGAGCCACTATGTGAGGCTACCATGTTTGAGTTGATTAAAAGTATGGCCTTCTCCCTGGTCATGGTACCGGTAGTGATGGTCGGAATCTTAGGTTTAATTTATGCCCTTGGGGAATTGTTTAATATCATTTCCCGTATTGGTCATTCTGAAAAGTAGAACTAATATTTCTTTGTACACCAGGTGCTATTCTGATTACCCGGTGATTCACCGGGTAATTTGTCTTAATTGATCACAATCAGTTTATTCTGTTTATCCTGTTTTTCTATTACAGCATTTTACTTCAAATTAAATCAGATAGTAAAAGTTGCTCACAATTTGCCGATTATTAATGGGATAGTCTTCCATTTAGCGCTATATCTTGTTATATACAGCGAACAAATGGGTAATTAAGCAGGTGGAAAATAGATGAAGAAGAGTTTTGCTAAACTGTTAGCGGGAGTTATCATTTCTTTTACTTTGACGTGGCAAGCATGGGCTACGGAGAAAGTCACCGTATTTGCTGCTGCCTCACTGACCAATGCTCTTGACGAGATTTCGATACAATATAAGCAAGAGAAAAAAGATGACGTGGTGGCTTCCTATGCATCATCTTCTACTTTGGCCCGTCAGATTGAACAAGGCGCTCCGGCAGATATATTTATTTCCGCTGACCAACAGTGGATAGATTACGTTGCCGGGAAGAAACTGATTATTGATAAAACTCGCTTTACTATTCTGGGAAATCAACTGGTTCTGATTGCACCGAAAGAGAGTAAACTCAATAAAATTGACATTAATAAAGAGACTAAATGGAAATCTTTGTTGGCTGATGGTCGTCTTGCTGTCGGTGATCCAGATCATGTGCCGGTAGGTATCTACGCTAAACAATCGTTGCAATATTTGGGGGCATGGGAGACGGTTAATCCTCTGCTGGCCCGTACCAGTAATGTGCGCAGTGGTATGGCGCTGGTGGAACGTGCTGAAGCTCCATTGGGTATTGTTTATGCTTCAGATGCGGTTGCCAGTGATAAAGTCAAAGTTGTGGGGATTTTCCCGGCAGAGAGCCACAAGCCTGTTGAATACCCTATGGCGATGATCAAAGATCATAATAATCCCGCAGTTCTCAGTTTTTATAACTATCTGAAAACCCCAGAGGCCGCGGCAATTTTCAAACGTTACGGTTTTCGCCCACTTTAGGAATAGATTTTTGGAGATGTTAAGTGAATACGAATGGCAAGCCATCATCCTGAGTCTGAAAGTTTCAGGTATGGCGGTGTTAATCAGTCTGCCATTTGGGATCTTGATGGCATGGATTCTGGTTCGTTTCCGGTTTCCGGGTAAATCATTACTTGACAGTATTATTCATCTGCCATTGGTGTTACCACCAGTGGTAGTGGGGTATCTGCTGCTGATCAGTATGGGACGTCGTGGATTCATTGGTGAATGGTTATATGACTGGTTTGGGATCAGCGTTGCATTCAGTTGGCGTGGTGCTGCATTGGCTTCTGCTGTTGTTGCTTTTCCGCTGATGGTCAGGGCGATACGTTTGGCGCTGGAAAGTGTTGACCGGCGGTTGGAACAGGCTGCCCGCACCTTGGGGGCGAATCCATTCAGGGTCTTTTTTACTATTACATTGCCGCTCTCTTTGCCCGGGATTATTGTTGGCACTATTCTGGCGTTTGCCCGTTCATTGGGGGAATTTGGCGCAACCATCACCTTTGTATCTAATATTCCGGGTGAAACGCGGACAATACCTTTGGCAATGTATACCCTGATTGAGACACCTGGCGCAGAAACTGCCGCGGCTCGTTTATGTATTATTGCCATTATTCTTGCGTTGATGTCATTGATGATTTCTGAATGGCTAACCCGTTGGGGAAGGAAACGTCTGGGAGCAACATGTTAGAGCTGGATTTTGAACAACAACTTGGTGATCTTCATTTACAGGTTGATACCCAGTTATCCTCTGAGGGAATTACGGCTGTTTTTGGCCTTTCAGGTGCTGGAAAAACTTCACTGATAAATGTGATTGCGGGTTTGTTACGTCCACAGAAAGGGCGGGTTGTTCTCAATGATCATGTGCTGGTGGATATTGAAAAAGGGATTTGCTTGCCACCGGAGCAGCGCCGGATAGGCTATGTCTTTCAGGATGCCCGGCTGTTTCCTCATTACCGGGTAAAAGGCAATCTTCAATACGGAATGTCTCCGGTGATGAAACCGGAGTTTGACAGCATCATTAATTTGCTGGGAATTGAACACCTGCTATCGCGTTTTCCTCTTACCCTGTCCGGTGGTGAAAAACAGCGGGTTGCTATTGGTCGCGCTTTGTTGACTGCACCTGAATTGCTGTTGATGGATGAACCATTGGCATCTTTGGATCTCCCGCGTAAACGAGAACTCTTGCCTTATCTTGAAAGGCTTTCTCAAGATGTCAAAACCCCGATTTTGTATGTTAGCCATAATTTGGATGAGATTCTTCGTCTGGCTGAAAATGTGATCGTAATGGATAACGGGAAAGTCAGGGCGACAGGGAAATTGGCCGAGGTTTG
Source organism: Photorhabdus thracensis (assembly GCF_001010285.1). GTDB lineage: Bacteria > Pseudomonadota > Gammaproteobacteria > Enterobacterales > Enterobacteriaceae > Photorhabdus > Photorhabdus temperata. Next base: position 3,516,446 of record NZ_CP011104.1, read on the forward strand.
GGCTAGCAGCGCCCTGCGTCTTTGGTTACAAAAAGAGACGCTCAGCAGCATTCTGAACGTTTCAATGGTCGAACATCATAATCGTTATGAAATGACCGCAGTAGCCTTTGCTGACCAGGCTTTATGGTTGCCTAAAATTGATGCTCAACCGGGAACTGATTTGCGTGTCAGGATAGACGCTTCCGATGTTTCATTAGTACTGGAACCACCTCGCGGTAGTAGTATCCGTAATATTTTAGCCGCGAAAGTGGTTGAATTTTTTGATGATGGTGACCAGGTCGATGTTAAATTGGCGCTGAGTGGTCATTATTTATGGGCAAGAATTACTCCGTGGGCAAGGGATGAACTTAATTTGCGGCAAGGGCAATGGCTGTATGCCCAAATAAAAAGCGTTTCTCTCAATCGGCAACTGTAGAATCTGATTTTTCATAAATGAATAAACGGGTTGTCAGTTGAAGAAAGAAGATTGTCTGGGATAACAAGGGGTTCCCATGCGGGATTGCCCCTGAGTGTGATTTATGGATATCGCTAAATCAGATAAGAAATTAAAGAACATGCTTGCGAATAATTTCGGCAATACCTGGTTGAGTATTATCCAACGTCACCAGATCGGCTCGTTCTTTGACAGCATCGACGCTGTTACCCATAGCAACACCGAGCCCGACGGTTTCCAACATGCTCAGGTCATTAAAATTGTCACCAAAGGCGATAACGTCTTGCATGCTCATTCCCTGTGATTCAACCCATTGTTTCAAACGCATGCCTTTACTGTTACCTTTTTTGGTGATATCCACTTGATCAAACCATGACCATTCACACGCAAGATCGATATCATTTTCGATCTGTTCAGTTATTTCACGAAGTTTTGCTAAATCAGGGGAACAGGTAGCGAACTTCCAGATAGACTGCACTTCACCAATAGCATATTGAAAACTACTGACATGCTGCATATTTGGGCGTTGAGATTCAGGCAGGGTCTCAGACCATGTCATGGTGCGGATAATTGTGTCATGCAGTTCTTCATATAACATGGCATCATCCACATACATCAGACGATGAATATCGGTGTTGCTTAAGTGGGCGAGAACTTTTATCGCTTCCTGAGATGACAGTGGATCTGAGGCTAATACTTTCTTCTGATGGTAATCATACAGATACGTCCCATTACAGCAGATGACAGGCGTATCGAGTTGCAAAGCCTGATAAAAAGGGTGGATAGCGACATGATGGCGGCCAGTTGCAATCAGCACCTTAACACCGGCTTTACGGGCTTCATTTAGTACAGTGAGTGATTCTGGCAGGATATTCTTTTGCGGACTCAGTAACGTACCGTCCAGATCCAAAGCAATGACGCGATATGACATAGATTAGCCTCATAACTATATATAATGTAAAAGATATTACATTGGAACTGAATAAAGTTAAACCAATTGTGCGGTGAACTTAACGGATAATTAAAGGAGTGAAGATGAAACAGGTGGTTTATACAGCGAGTCCAAACAGCTGTCAGATTCATGTTTGGAGCCTGAATAATGAAGGTGAATTATCATTGATTCAGACAGTTGATGTACCGGGAGAAGTACAGCCAATGGTAGTTAGCCCGGATCGTAAGCATCTTTATGTTGGGATTCGGCCACAATTCAGTATTGTCACTTATCAGATTGGCTCTGATGGGAAACTGGTACAGCAGGGAATTTCACCAATACCGGGTAGCCCGACGCATATCGCTACTGACAGGCAAGGTCATTTTCTATTCTCAGTTTCCTATAGTTATAACAACCTGAGTGTCAGCCCAATTGACGATCAAGGTATTGCAGGCGCGCCTGTTCAGATTATTGAAGGCTTGCAAGCACCGCATTCAGCCAATATTGATTGGGATAATAAACAGCTATTAGTACCTTGTCTGAAAGAAGATCACATCCGAATTTTTGAGATGACAGAAGAGGGTTATCTGACCGAGAAGCGTGCTGAAGAAGTGGCTACAGCAACGGGGGCTGGTCCTCGTCATATGGCATTCCATCCGAATCAGCAGGTGATTTACTGCATTAATGAACTGGATTCTACCGTGGATGTTTATCGCAAATGGGAGAAATATCGGATTGTCCAGACTATTGATTCATTGCCGGAAGATTTAGCGGGTGTTCGTTGGTCGGCGGATATTCATATTACACCGGATGGTCGTCACCTTTATACCAGCGAACGGACTACAAGTTTGATCAGCCATTTTGTTATTTCACAAGATGGTTTTAATCTGACTTTGGCAGGGCACTATAAAACCGAAACTCAGCCACGTGGTTTTGCTATCGATCATAGCGGAAAATACCTGATTGCATCCGGTCAGAAGTCTGACCATATCTCGGTTTCTGCTATTGATAAATATACCGGTAAATTGACTGAATTAGCGCGTTATCCAGTTGGTAAAGCGCCGATGTGGGTGACGGTGCTGGCTCTTTGAGTTTGATAAGATTGCTGTGTAATGACGGCGATAATAGGTAGATGTAATACATCTCAGATTAATGACAAAGTGCCGGTCTTTTGGTCAGCACTTTGAACTGATGAAGATGAGTACAAAAATGATCTGACTATTTTTTAAGTAAAACCTGCTCATGTCCCGTTAGCGTGATATGACTTCCCCAAAAATCATTTGGTGTGTAAAACCGATGTCGCCATTGATTGCAAATTCATTCGTGATGCCTGCCTTTGCTGAAAAATTGTATTAAAAATATTAATAATCATGATGAATTACCAAAATCAATCAATCTAATTTCTCCAATGTGCCGTCATCTCCCGCTCCGGTAGCGGTGCAAAAGCCAGAACCGCCTCCCCAGAGCAAGAAACACCCACCTGAACCGGATAAGCCGCAGGATAAAAAATTACCGTGGTATAAGCGCTGGTTTCGTGGTGGAAAAGCGAAGGCCGAAGCGGCTGCTACGGCAGTAGCGCTGCCAGCTCCGGGCGCTGGCTGGCGGCCCCGAATCCGTTGACGGTCAGGTTAATGGGATTGTTTTATTCACCGAAGCTGAATGAAGGTGAAGAGGACTACTTAAACCGCTATCGCCTGAGTGAGATTGCTGAACAGTTTGGCAAAGCCCCGACTCGGGTGCGTTTCCGCTGGATAAGAGATGAAAAAAGCGGCAGGATGACGGTTCAGGGGTATCACGTCGGCCCGGAAAGTGGTCTGGATAAAGTGCCGGTTCGTATGATGACACTGAATCGGACCACCGGTAATTATGAATTCTGGGAGCCGGGAGAAACCCGGCCAACGATTTTATGGACGCCGGACGAACAGGAGTTTCAGGTTCCAGCTCATACCGGGAATGAAGAGCGGCCATTTATTCCGTCGCAAATCACCGTATTGCCGATCCCGGAAAAAGTGGGCAGCGATATTGAATCGTTGCCGATGCCGGAAGAGAAGGATTTCCGCGATTATATTCTGATCTTCCCGATCCCGAATATGCCGCCGGTGCAGCCGCTGGAAGTGGGGGAATATCATGATCTGGCCGGACGCAGTCGTAACGATGGGATGGATATTGATCATATTCCGTCTCAGGGGGCTCTTAGAAAATATCTGGTAGATAAATATGGACATAGACTATCTGGTGATCAGTTGGAGGCTACTTTGAGAAAAGGGGCTGCAATAGCTATTCCTAAGCAAGTACATCAAAAGTATAGCGAAACTTATGGTGGCCGTAATTCTGCAACTAAAAAGACTCAAGATGCCTTTGACTTGAAAGCGGCGGTAGACAGTAACTTTAATGCACAATTACCTGCTCGGAGATTCGCTTTTTGTATTTGGCTGATTTTCGTGTACATGCGTTGATATTTGAGCGTTCTGTATAAATATTCTTTCTAGTTTTCTACTTTCATCGGATAGCGGCTAACAAACCGCTATCCGTATTTAACATCTGTTTTCGTTCCATGTGTGCTAGATCTTGGGTATAAATAGTGATTGTCAACGTTGAAGCCCTAATTAATAGTTTGGAGAAAACCTATGAGGAAATTTTTGATGAGGGATTAAATTCCTTATAAAACTAAACCAAATGGTTTTCCGGGTGATGAGATTATTTAATTATAAATGGTAAAAGAGGAGGGAAGAGTTTTATAGTGAGGGAATTAATTTAAAATAAATTACGTTAACCCTATTAAAGCTTTTATATCAAGGACGGATTTAACTCAATAAACGCAATTTTTCAAAAGGAGAATAAATTGCATTTAATCGAGAATCATAAGCCATTAATAGAGAGTTGAAAAGAAATCCTCGCGTAAAATAATACTATCCGACCAGATGGGTATTAAGGCGCTTTCTCGCCGGTTATTTTACGAAGAAAACCATAAAAAAATAAAGCAATAAAAAAGGGATAAAACAGTTAATCTGGCAGGATTTAAGCCCTGAAAAAAGGGTTGATTATCCGAAAAAAACAGAGTCAGTAAAGATAAAAAATGGATATGATTAATATTGGTTAAACGTAAAATACAATATCCGATGATGATTAAACTTAATAAAAAGTAGAGGTTAAAAGGGGTAAAAACAACGGTTAATACTTTATACCGATTAAATCCATAAGTTTAAAAAATGACTTTTAATAACAGTTTAAAGCCTGCCTATCAAATAAATGAAACTTTTCAAATGGAGAATTAATTACATTTAATCGAAAGATCATAAATCATTAACAGAGCGTTGAAAAGAAACCTGCATGTAAAATAATATTATCCGAACAGATAAGTATTAAAGCGTTTTCCCGCCATATCCGTAGAATGGGTGGCGGGAGCAAATAACTAACAGCAAACTACAAATTAATTGCGTTGAAAACAGCCTTTGTCAGACATGAAAGCTGTTCCGGTTGAATAATATACGGTGGCATCAGATAAATCAGCTTACCAAATGGCCTTATCCAGACACCGTCAGAAACAAAATGGTGTTGTAACACTGCCATATTCACCGGTTGTTTCATCTCCACCACCCCAATGGCGCCTAATACCCGAACATCAGCCACTTTTGCATGTAATTTTAATGGCATCAACTCAGTGCTTAATTGGTTTTCAATCGATTTAATGCGCTGTTGCCAAGGGCTTGCTAACAACAATTTCAAACTGGCCTCTGCGACAGCACAAGCTAATGGATTTCCCATAAATGTTGGGCCGTGCATAAAACAGCCAGCTTCACCATTGCTGATCGTTTCGGCTACTTTACGGGTTGTCAGCGTTGCTGATAGCGTCATATAGCCGCCAGTCAGCGCTTTTCCCACACATAAAATATCCGGTTCAATTTCAGCGTGTTCACAAGCAAACAATTTTCCTGTACGGCCAAAACCGGTGGCAATTTCATCGGCAATTAACAGAATCTGATGCTGATCACAGAGCATTCTGACCTGGCGCAGATATTCAGGATGATAAATCCGCATTCCTCCGGCACCTTGTACAATAGGTTCCAGGATAACCGCAGCAATATCACTGGAATACTGCTCCAGCAAAGTACGGAATGAAATGATATCCCGTTCATCCCAAAGAGAATCAAATCCACATTCAGGTGATTCGGCAAACAGATGTGGTGGCAGATAACCTTTGTAGAGATTATGCATCGAATTGTCGGGATCACAGACAGACATAGCGCCGAACGTATCACCATGATAACCGTGACGTAATGTCAGAATACGCTGACGTTTCTCACCTTTTGCCTGCCAGTATTGCAACGCCATTTTCAGGGCCACTTCCACCGCAACAGAACCTGAATCAGCCAGAAAGACGCACTCAAGCGATGGTGGCGTAATGTCCACTAATTGCCGGCAAAGTGCGACCGCGGATGGATGGGTAATTCCACCAAACATGACATGGGACATCTTATCAATCTGAATCTTAGCTGCCTGATTCAGTATCGGATGGTTATATCCATGAATGGCAGACCACCATGAGGACATGCCATCGATCAGCTTACGGCCATCAGTGAGTTCCAGCTCCACACCAGAGGCGCTGACAACAGGATAAACCGGAAGTGGCTTGGTCATAGAGGTATAAGGATGCCAGATATGGCGCAGATCAAATTCAATATCGGAAGAAGTCATAAGGCTATATGTAAACTAATTTATTTAAAATAGGTTGACAGTATAACGACATTATTTAAACTGACGAGACTTTTTTCACACTGGAGATGTCATTGTGATTGAACGTAAGCAATGGACAATTAAGCAGGCACAAGAACTGTTTGATAAACCTTTTTTCGAATTATTATTTCAAGCTCAACAGATTCACCGTATGCATTTTGATCCGCAGCAGGTACAGGTCAGTACATTACTTTCCATCAAAACAGGCGCTTGTCCGGAAGATTGCAAATATTGCCCGCAAAGCTCCCGCTATAAAACTGGCCTTGAAAAAGAGCGGTTAATGGAAGTGGAGAAAGTGATTGATTCTGCTCGTAAGGCTAAAAAAGCAGGTTCAACACGTTTTTGTATGGGTGCCGCGTGGAAAAACCCTCATGAACGGGATATGCCTTATCTGGAAAAAATGGTTAAGGAAGTCAAAGCATTAGGGATGGAAACCTGCATGACGCTTGGTATGCTTGATGGTTCACAAGCGCAGCGGCTGGCGGAAGCGGGATTAGATTACTACAACCACAACCTTGATACCTCTCCGGAATTTTATGGCAACATCATTACTACCCGGACCTATCAGGACCGGTTGGATACGCTCGATAAGGTGCGGGATGCGGGAATAAAAGTTTGCTCTGGTGGTATTGTCGGCTTGGGTGAAGAGATCCGTGATCGGGCTGCGTTATTGGTGCAACTGGCAAACCTGCCAAAACCGCCGGAAAGTGTACCCATTAACATGCTGGTAAAAGTCAAAGGCACGCCGTTGGCTGATAACGAAGATGTGGACGCTTTTGATTTTATCCGCACGATTGCGGTTGCCAGGATCATGATGCCAGCTTCTCATGTCCGGTTATCCGCTGGTCGTGAACAGATGAATGAGCAGACGCAGGCAATGTGTTTTATGGCGGGCGCCAATTCTATTTTCTATGGCTGTAAGTTGTTGACTACGCCTAATCCGGGTGAAGATAAAGATTTACAACTGTTCCGAAAATTGGGCATTAACCCTCAACAGACTCAAACAGCATTCGGTGATAATCAGCAGCAACAGCATCTGGCAGAAGCGATCATCAATGCGGATAACGAACAATTTTATAATGCGGCATTGTAATGGATTGGTCAGCGTATCTTTCCCGGCAATTATCCGAGCGTCGGGACTCTTCTCTATGGCGTCAGCGGCAGGTTAATCAGCAATCAGACGGGCGTTTCCTGTATACCACTGAAGGAAAATATCTTAATTTTTCCAGTAATGATTACCTGGGATTAAGCGCGAATCCCGCAGTCATTTCCGCATGGCAGCGGGGGGCTGAACAATATGGTGTTGGCAGTGGGGGTTCAGGCCATATTACGGGTTATACAAACGCTCATCAGCAGTTGGAACAACAATTGGCTGACTGGCTGGGTTATCCAAAAGCATTACTCTTTATTTCAGGATATTCTGCTAATCAGGGGGTAATTGCAGCGTTAATGACGAAAGCGGATCGGATTATTGCCGATCGCCTGAGTCATGCTTCATTGTTGGAAGCTGCTATGCATTCATCCGCTCAATTACGTCGTTTTCGCCATAATCAACCTGCATCACTTGCGGATTTACTGGCAAACCCCTGTGTTGGAAAAACACTGGTGGTGACCGAAGGGGTGTTCAGTATGGATGGCGACTGCGCTCCGCTGGCCGATATTTATCAGCAAACCCGCGTTTCGGGTAGCTGGCTAATGGTGGATGATGCACATGGTATTGGTGTCTGTGGTGAACAGGGCCGGGGAAGCTGCTGGCAACAGAAAGTAAAACCGGAAATTTTGGTTGTCACTTTTGGCAAAGCGTTTGGATTGAGTGGTGCCGCGGTACTTTGCGATGAGCAGACGGCAGAATATCTGATTCAGTATGCCCGTCATCTTATTTACAGCACTTCTATGCCTCCGGCGCAGGCACAGGCGATTTCTGAAGCGATCCGGCAGATACAATCTGGTGATGAGCTGCGCCAACGATTACAGCAAAATATTGATGACTTCCGCCGGCAGGTACAGAAATTGCCATTCAACCTGACAGATTCAACTACGGCGATTCAGCCATTGATTATGAGTGATAATGAGTTGAGTGTGTCTTTATCTCAATATCTGCAACAAAAAGGAATTTGGGTTAAAGCGATTCGTCCTCCGACAGTACCGCCAGGCAGTGCCAGATTACGTATTACTCTGACTGCCAGCCATACGCAGCAAGATATTGATATATTGACGGAGGCGCTATATGAGTTCTGTAGCTGAATGTGTCGATAAACGGGCTGTTGCTTGCGCATTTGGGCGTGCTGCCGCCAATTATGATGTGGTAGCAAAATTGCAGCAGCAAACCGGCGAATTCCTCATGCAACAAATCAGTGGGCATCCTGGCAGAGTAGTATTGGATGCCGGCTGCGGTACCGGTTTTTTTAGTCATCGCTGGCGGCAACAGGGGAGACAGGTTATCGCGCTGGATTTGGCATCAGGTATGTTAGCTCATGCTCGTGAAAAGCAGGCAGCAGATTATTACCTGCAAGGCGATATTGAACATTTAGGGCTTGCTGACAGCAGTGTTGATATCTGTTTCAGTAATTTGGTTGTTCAATGGTGCGATAATTTATCTGGTGTTTTAACTGAGCTTTATCGGGTAACCCGCCCTGGTGGATTGATTCTGTTTTCCACATTGGCCCAAGGCTCATTACATGAATTGCAGCAAGCCTGGAGTGCGGTTGATAACTATCAGCATATTAATCATTTTCTGCCCCAGCAGATGATTAAAGATGCCTGTCAGGATTTTCGGCACCGTCTTATCAGTCAGGTTTATCGCCAACAATATTCGCATATATTGCCACTATTAGGTTCCCTGAAAGGGATTGGAGCGACTCATCTTCATTGTGGGCGACAACAGGGACTGATGACCCGTGGTCGGTTGACTGCTTTGGAGCAGGCTTACCCTCGGGAAGATAAACATTTACCTCTCAGCTATCAGGTTGTTTTTGGAGTGATTTATCGTGACTAAGAGCTGGTTTTTAACGGGTACAGATACCGAAGTAGGTAAAACCGTTGTAAGTTGTGCTTTGCTACAGGCTGCGACTAAAGCAGGATATAAAACAGCAGGTTATAAACCCGTCGCTTCCGGCAGTGAAATAACACCGGAAGGTGTCCGTAATGCGGATGCACTGGCATTATTGGCAAACAGTTCTGTGCCTTTACAATATGAGGAAGTGAATCCGCTGGTATTTGTTGAAGCGACATCACCACACATTGTTAGCGCTGATTTAAATCAACCTATTGATTTTTCTGTTATGTCTGCGGGGCTGCATCATCTGGAAAAGAAAGCCGACTGGGTTTTAGTCGAAGGCGCTGGTGGTTGGTATACGCCTTTATCGGAATCGGCGACTTTTGCTGACTGGGTGATTAAAGAGCAATTACCGGTTATTCTGACCGTGGGTGTGAAACTTGGTTGTATTAATCACGCGATACTCACCTCAGAAGCTATCAGAAGTTCAGGATTATATTTCGCGGGTTGGATAGCGAATGAAGTTGAACCCGCAAGCAAGCGTCAGAAAGAATATCTGGCGACATTAGAACGCATGTTACCTGCGCCTTTATTGGGTACTATTCCTCATTTAACGCAAGAATATCTTAATTATTCAGGTGAATATATAGATTTTAAATTATTGGTTAATTGAATTATGCTCTCGTTTTCGTTCCATTGGGCGTCAAATTCCGGTTTCAAACGCGAGCCGTTACACCTACCTCTATTTCACCTAATCTGATAAGTTTTTCTGTAAGTATGCGATCCATTAAATCAGGGCGATAAATCACGGAATCTGGCATAAGTGTTTATCCTACAATATGATGATATATATGTATTTTGTCGCTTTTGAGTAGTGTTGATAATAGAAAACTGGAAGTGTATAGTACCCGATAGGTTGGTGATAGGAACCAATGGCCTTATATGGTGTATGACCTTTCGCAAAGACCTCGGATTTTGACCCCAGCTTAAGCTGGGGTTTTTTCGTTTATATTACGAAAGGATGGAAAAGTGTGGGGCATTATTCTATGCTGCGATCGCTGCGGTTAAATAGTTCTCTGTTTCTTCACCCAATTTTACTCCAGAGTACCAATGCTCAAATTGTGCCAACTTCATTGATCGTGGATTCGACAAACGCTGAGGAAATAGGTTCTCCATATCGGTATATTTCTCCATATCGGTATATTTCTCCATAATTGGGGTTATTCTCAATGTAGGTAAACATTTCATCTATGCGTTAAGAGATACCTTCTATACTATACTTCGGCGAGTTTTTTATTGACTGTGTCATCTGCGGGTTGGTTTATATAACGCCTGAATATCTTTCTTACCAGGTATATAGGGCCTACACCCAAAATAGAATAAACGACTTTAATTATAAATTGGGCAATAATCATTTCTTTTATGATATCGATACTGAGAACACCATAAAAAGCAATTGAGCAGAATATTATACTGTCGAATGCCGAGGCAATGACAGTACTGGTTATCACTCTGAGGAAAAGATACTTTGAATTTGTGAGAGACTTTATTTTGCAAAGAAGATACGAATTTATATTCTCAGAGATAAAATAAGCAAGAGATGATGCCAGTAGTACCGAGACAATACTATTAATTATGCCACTATAAGTTACACCAAACTCCCATCCGGGAACACCTGGCATCAGTGCGGTGGCCCAAAGCCCCAGAACAAACAGTAAATTCGCGGCAAAGGAGATAATAATCGTTCTTCTTGCCAGGCGTAACCCATAGAATTCGTTTAGAATATCAACCAGAAGGAAAGTGATTGGGTAAATAAAAACGCCGGGCGGAGTGACGATATCAATAATAGGGATATGAATGGGCTTCACACCACATATTGTGGAGAAAATATAAATAACACTGAGTGCGACGCTGATAAGTAAATACGCTTGCCACGAACGCTCATGACGATCCCCGAGTTCATAAGCTGTGACAATGTTGCTGTGGCTGTATAATTTCCGATATAGCGTACTGAGTTCATGCCTGCTCAAATCTTCTGAAATATCACTATCGACCAGCTCTTTCAGCCCCATGGTAATGGTCTTGCCCGTCGCAAGTACCATGATATTTGCTGATAATTTACCGTACCGTGTAAATCCCAATAACTTAAATTTCTGGTTTGCGGTCATTTATAGCCTTTCTCCTATGATATAACCTAAAAATTGAGCGTATTTAGGGTATCTTCTGTCTATGCTGTCATCATCTTTCTCTTGCCGGATAAAGAACCCGATGTCTTTAGAGTAGTACAGTAATGGGGTGTTAGTGACTAACGCGGGAGGGCGTTTTATGATGATCACCTCACCGGGTATAAATGTATCCCCTATTTCCGATTCGACTTTAATCGCCAGCATATTTGATTCATCGCCAAAGAAATAGGTCAGCGGGTACTCGGTAACAAGCTGGCCTATCTTTTTCCCGGAAACAGATAAAAATTCAGATTGTGGAATGATGGGGATGGCTGACGGATTTTTATTACCTTCAGTTGAAAGCGTTTCATTGAGACGTTCTAGTTGTTCAAGGTCATAATTTTCTATTTCTTCACAGGAAACACCGAAAAAATCGGAGATCCGGAGGATAGTAGATTGTTGAACGTTATTAACTTGCCCTTCCAGAATTTTATAAATGGTTGTACGGGTTAATCCTGTTCGATTGGAAAAGGAACTCTTGGTTTCGCCACGGGTACGTATCAAATACTCTATATTCTTAATGATATTTGTTTTTCGCTGTGCATTAGACGTTTTCATAAAAATCCTTTATGTAAAAATTACTGCATAACTATATATTATTCAATGATATTGTCCCGTATGAGAAAGCCACTCACTGTAATAGTTTATTGATTTTACTTTAATATATTATCTTTATGGCTATTTATATTAGCACATCTTGTGTCGGAAAATGCGCGTGGAGTTACATTTATATTTTAAAAATAAAAATTAAATCATAGTATTAAGTTGGATGCATTATAAAGTTTACACAAAAATGAACTTTATGTTTCTTTTTATGTTGACTTTATGGACCCCATTACAATAATGTTAAGTTGTGTTGATGTGTTTTCTGGCAGTTAGAGAGCATCAACCAAAATATTATTCCTATTATAAACCCCTCGGGGAAGAGCTACTTCAACCTTCGAGTTTAAACACTGGTTATTTCTTTTAGCACTAGGGAAGCACTGTAAAATAAGGAAGTGAAATAAACATTAGGACTTAAATTAGTAAATTGATTAAATGGTAACACAGTTAAATCACCGGGAAATGGCAATATAAAAATGCTTGGGAACAGCAATAGATTGAAATTGTGGATGATAGATACAAAGTAGGTCTTTTGATCGAAAATAGCCAGCAGAATATTGGACATTTTGCCAGGGCAGTGTAGATCTGATATTTTTGTATCTATCGTTTTTTTAAAGCTCTCTATGGAGTTCATCTTGTAAAATAGGGGAATACTGATGTGAATTAATTTACTTATCAAGGATATACTGTATATCCTGGTTAAAAGATGAGTTTTACTCATATCAATAAGGTGGTTTTATTTTTCTGGCGAATGCTTATTAGTATAGCCAAAAATGTTATCGATAATATTGAATCTACTGTTGCTGAAAACAGAAAAAACAGTGATAAACCTTATTATCGAAATGAAAATATTCATTTTATTTCTTCTCAGGTGGAAAATTATCACCATCTCTTCTGGTGTAAACAGGTTTGATACTGGAAAACTGTTTACCGGTTATTTCCTATTGAATGAAAATTCTGCTGCGAAGTCGGTATGGTTTGTTGCTGTTTAAAAAAACAGTAAAAATTTTTATTGGTAGAGGATACCTCTTTTGTGGAATGATGCTGCAACCTCATACAGCTAATAGGGTTTGTAGAGTTATCCACTATTCCTGTGGATAACCTTGTGTATTAGGCTTAGAAAAGTTGCGTAACGCAAGAAAATACGCGGCTTTCATTAAGGTTGATGTTATTCTCGTCTTTGTTTTAATTTTATTTAATATCAATAAGATAACTAAAATCAAGCCTTGTTTGACCAGTGATGATGCCCTGTGTTGTCACCTTTCAGTCGATTATATAAAAAATGAAAAAATCAAGGTGATTTTGGGGATAACATGGTATTTATTTTGATGTCAACCAATTTTTAATTAATAGGGAAATGGTCCAAATTGAGCCGGTTTTTACAAAACTGACTTGAAGCTGGTTTTTTATCCAGTATTATAGACGGCTTAATGCTAGGAAAGTGAGATATCTATGAGTAAGGTGTTCAAATTACATTCTGACTTCCAACCGGGTGGTGATCAACCAGAGGCTATTCACCGATTGCAGGAAGGGCTGGAGGACGGGCTTGCCCACCAGACTCTGTTGGGTGTAACGGGGTCAGGTAAAACATTCACTATTGCTAATGTGATAGCGAATTTAAACCGGCCAACAATGGTACTTGCGCCAAACAAGACACTAGCAGCTCAACTTTACAGTGAAATGAAGGAATTTTTCCCAGAGAATGCGGTGGAGTACTTTGTTTCTTACTACGATTATTACCAACCTGAAGCTTATGTTCCCAGTTCTGATACTTTTATCGAAAAAGATGCTTCAGTAAACGAGCACATTGAACAAATGCGTTTGTCCGCCACGAAGGCTTTGCTGGAGCGGCGGGATGTCATCGTGGTTGCATCTGTATCGGCTATTTATGGTTTGGGTGATCCGGACAGCTACCTGAAAATGATGCTCCACCTGACCAATGGCATGATTATCGATCAACGTGCCATTCTGCGGCGTTTGGCTGAATTGCAATATACCCGTAATGATCAGGCATTTCAGCGGGGGACATTCAGGGTACGCGGTGAAGTGATTGATATCTTCCCGGCTGAATCTGATGAGCACGCTTTGCGTGTTGAATTATTTGATGATGAGGTGGAACGGTTATCACTGTTTGATCCGCTGACGGGACAGATTGAATATCATGTTCCACGATATACTGTTTATCCGAAAACTCACTATGTGACTCCTCGTGAGCGTATTATTCAGGCAATGGAAGAGATTAAAGTTGAGCTTGAGGAGCGGCGCAAGGTACTGCTGGCAAACGGTAAGTTGTTGGAAGAACAGCGTATTACTCAGCGTACCCAGTTTGATTTGGAAATGATGAATGAATTGGGTTACTGCTCCGGCATTGAAAACTACTCTCGTTACCTCTCCGGACGTGCAGAAGGAGAGCCGCCTCCGACATTATTTGATTATCTTTCTGCTGATGGCCTGTTAGTGGTGGATGAATCACACGTGACAATCCCGCAAATCGGTGGGATGTACCGAGGGGATCGTTCCCGTAAAGAAACGTTGGTGGAATATGGTTTCCGTATGCCTTCCGCATTGGATAACCGCCCGCTGAGATTTGAAGAATTTGAAGCACTAGCTCCACAGACAATTTATGTTTCGGCCACGCCGGGTAAATATGAATTGGAAAAATCCGGTGGGGATGTCGTGGAACAGGTGGTGCGTCCTACCGGTTTGCTTGATCCTGAAATAGAAGTTCGCCCAGTAACCACTCAGGTTGATGACTTACTGTCTGAAATCCGCATCCGGGCGGTGAAAAATGAGCGGGTGCTGGTCACTACGCTGACCAAGCGAATGGCGGAGGATTTAACTGAATATTTGGAAGAACATGGTGAGCGGGTTCGCTATTTGCACTCAGATATTGATACTGTCGAACGTGTGGAAATTATTCGGGATCTTCGTTTAGGTGAGTTTGATGTATTAGTGGGTATTAACTTGCTGAGGGAAGGGTTGGACATGCCAGAAGTTTCTCTGGTGGCGATTCTTGATGCTGATAAAGAGGGTTTCTTGCGTTCTGAGCGTTCATTAATTCAAACGATTGGGCGTGCAGCTCGCAATTTGCATGGTAAGGCGATTCTTTATGGCGATAAGATCACCGATTCAATGGCGAAAGCGATTGGGGAGACGGAACGTCGTCGTGCTAAACAACAAGTATTTAATCAAGAGCACGGCATTGTTCCAACAGGTTTGAATAAGAAGATCAGTGATATTCTGCAAATTGGTCAGCCTGCGGGTAGCAAAGGGAAGGGCAGAAGTAAGGTGGTGGTTGCGCCGGAAGAATTCAGCAAGCTGTCCGCCAAAGAGCTGGAAAACAAAATCCGCGAGCTGGAAGCGAAAATGTACCAGCATGCGCAGGATCTTGAATTCGAGCAGGCGGCGAGTGTTCGGGATCAGGTTCAGGCATTGCGTGAGCAATTTATTGCCAATTCCTGATTAACCAAGGTCTTGCAGGGTATTTTCTAACGCCTGATGCAGTAATTCACGGTCGTGGCGGTAGGGAATATCCTGTGCTTCCAGTATTTGTTGAGTAATAATCCGGTCGCTAAGTTCGCTGATATCTGTACAGGGGCCAACAATGACCGCGTTGATCATCCGGCAGCCAATTTTATTTTCCATTATTTCCAGTTTATCTTTCAGGGTTAACCCAGCGGCGGCGGTACTTAATTCTTTCCCAAGATTACCAATATAAATCATACTGGCGTTGCTGCGGCGTAGTGCCTGAGTTAAATCTTCAAGTAAAAGCAATGGCATCAGACTGGTAAAGAAGCTTCCAGGCCCGATAATAATCAGGTCCGCCTGAGTGATAGCATCCAGCGCCTCTTTTGTCGCCATCGCTGGGGGGTAAAGCATCAACTCCTGTGGCATACAATTCAATTGATCGATATTGACTTCGCCATAGATGGTGTTGCCTTGATCATCTATCGCCATCAGGTCAACGGGTTGTTCAGACATGGGAATAAGATGAGCATTCACTTTCAGCAGGCTGCGGACTAAATTAATTGCTTCAAGTGGTCTGACACTCAGATGATCCAACGCCTTAAGCATCAGATTACCCAGGTTATGACCTGCCAGTTCCCCGTTACCACTGAAACGGTATTCAAACATTGCTGATGCTACGCTGGGTTCGGTAATAAGCTGATTTAAACAATTGCGGGTATCTCCCCAGGCAATACCGCCTTCAGAGCGCCGGATCCTGCCGGTTGAGCCGCCATTATCTGTCGTGGTGACAATACCTGTCAGGCGGGAGCCTAATGATGAAAGAGAGGACATAACGCGCCCAAGGCCATGACCTCCACCGAGGGCAACTACCCGATCTAAATCGGCTAATGTGCGGTTTCGCATAGAATTCCTGTTGCTGACTGAACTTATATTTACCGAGTAATTTTAGCGTAATTTATTATAAAACACGATTAACCGAAAAAGTGCCGTGATTTGGCGCAATATTTTAATTAATCAACACCAATAGAACTGTCTGCTATTTGTTCTGACATTGGCTAAGTCATTGTATATTAAATTATATAACGAAAGTGGATGTTCGCCTTTTTCCTTCTTAAGCGCTAGAATTGATATTGAGAACGTCGTTTTACATTAAATCATAGATATTGAAATTAACTCCTAGCCTCTGCGTCTAAGTCACCGTTTTACACAGCGATATGATGTTTTGGCCGTGGCCACTGAGTCACCAAGATGTAGGGCAGAAATGCCCGCGTCTCCCATATTTGGAAAGGTGTTATTGTGGAACAACTCGTAGATGCTTTTGCCCGCAAATTTTATTATTTGAGGCTGTCAATCACCGATGTCTGTAATTTCCGGTGTACTTATTGCCTGCCGGATGGCTATAAGCCCCGCGGGCATCACTCCTTTTTGACATTATCTGAAATCCGTCTTGTTAGCCGGGCATTTGCCGATCTTGGTACAGAGAAAATCCGTTTGACAGGTGGTGAACCAACCATGCGCCGTGATTTCACGGATATCATTTCTGTTATCCGTGAGAATAAGTTAATCAGAACCCTTGCTGTAACTACCAATGGTTATCGAATGGAACGGAATGTTGCCGGGTGGAAAGAGGCAGGTTTAACCGCAGTGAATGTCAGTATGGACTCGCTTGATCCCCGTCAGTTTCATGCGATTACCGGACAAGATAAATTCTTTCAGGTGATGCGTGGTATTGATGCGGCATTTGCAGCGGGTTTCAGTAAGGTGAAAATCAACGTGGTGCTGATGAAAAATATCAATGACATCAGCCTGCCGGCTTTCCTGCACTGGATAAAAGATCGCCCTATCCAATTGAGATTTATTGAATTAATGGAAACTGGTGATGGTGGCGAAATGTTTCGCAAATACCATATTTCTGGTGAAACTATCCGGGAACGCTTGCTGCATGATGGCTGGCATCAGCTTCAACGCTCACGCAGTGATGGTCCGGCACAGGTTTTTAGCCATCCTGATTATCAGGGGGAAATTGGTCTGATTATGCCTTATGAGAGAGATTTCTGCCGAAGTTGTAATCGCTTGCGTGTTTCCGCAATAGGTAATCTTCACTTATGCCTGTTTGGTGAACAGGGGATACCACTGCGTGATTTATTATCGAGTAAAGAGCAACTCGATGATTTGAAATTGCGCATTCAGGGGGGACTGCGCCACAAACGGGAAACCCATTTCCTTCATCAGGGTGACAGCGGTATCACCCCAAATCTTTCTGTCATTGGCGGTTAATTTACTGCCTGGTATTGTTATTTTTTCAGGAGCAAAGAATGTCTCAATTGACCCACATTAATTCTACTGGTGAAGCCCATATGGTTGATGTCTCTGCTAAAGCCGAAACAGAACGTGAGGCGCGGGCAGAGGCTTTTATTGAAATGACGCCGGAAACACTGGCAATGATTATTGACGGCAGTCATCACAAAGGGGATGTGTTTGCAACAGCCCGGATTGCGGGTATTCAGGCGGCGAAACGTACATGGGAATTAATTCCGCTTTGTCATCCATTACTGATAACGAAAGTCGAAGTTCAGTTGGAAGTGCAGGCAGAATATAACCGGGTGAGAATTGAGTCCTGTTGCCGTCTGACAGGAAAAACCGGCGTTGAAATGGAGGCGTTGACAGCGGCATCCGTCGCGGCGCTGACTATTTATGATATGTGTAAAGCAGTACAGAAAGATATGGTCATCGGGCCGGTTCGTTTGCTGGAGAAACGGGGTGGGCGATTAGAGCATTTTAAGGTGGAAGAATGATTAAAGTACTCTTTTTTGCTCAAGTACGTGAGCTGGTAGGGACTGATTCACTGGAGCTGGATAATAATCATCCAACTGTTGAGGGTCTGAGAAAGGCATTAATATCAAAAGGTGAGCGTTGGGCTATGGCGCTGGAAGATGGAAAACTCCTGTCAGCAGTAAACCAAACTTTTGTTCATGGTGGGCATCCATTACAGGATGGCGATGAAGTGGCTTTTTTCCCGCCAGTGACTGGGGGGTGATTAATGGAAAACACGCGTATATTTGTTGGCCCGGAAAATTTCAGTGTGGGGGATGAGCACCAATGGCTTTCTCAATGTGATGAAGATGGGGCTATCGTTACTTTCACGGGAAAAGTTCGTCATCATAATCTGGGTGACCGAGTGAGTGTACTGAGACTGGAACACTATCCCGGAATGACGGAAAAAGCGTTACAAAATATTGTCGCCGAAGCACGGGATCGCTGGCCATTGCAGCGCATCAGCGTTATCCATCGGATAGGTGCGCTTTACCCTGGTGATGAAATTGTGTTTGTTGGTGTGACAAGCGCCCATCGTCATATGGCTTTTGAAGCTACTGAATTTATTATGGATTATTTGAAAACAAAGGCGCCTTTCTGGAAAAAAGAGTCCTTGTCTGATGGTGACCGTTGGGTTGAATCCCGCGAGAGCGATCAAGAAGCAGCGAGACGCTGGTTATGAAGGCATTTTCTATTTTTGCGAAACGCTTCGAAAACTGATCAGATAGATGAACTGCCTATACGAGTAATTATTGAATGGTTAATTGTTTTGATTATATTCTGTGATAATGTATAAAACTTGAGTGGGTTGTTGATATTAAAACAGCCCGAATTTCTAAACACTGTCATAGAAGGTAAGCGCCATGGATCGTTATCCACGCTCAAATGGTTCTATAATCCAGCAGGCTGGAACCGGCCTGCAAACTTATATGGCCCAAGTTTATGGTTGGATGACTTGTGGCCTGTTGTTAACAGCGTTTGTGGCTTGGTATGCGTCACAGAGCGAGGTTGTTGTTGCATTTATTTTCTCAAACTCAATTGTTTTCTATGGGCTGATTATTGCTCAATTGGGACTGGTTTTCGTTCTTTCCGGTTTGATTAACCGTATGAACGGTTCATTAGCGACAGGGCTGTTTATGCTGTATTCAGCTCTGACTGGGCTGACGCTTTCCAGTATTTTTAAAATATATACTGGTGATTCCATTGCTACCACTTTTGTCGTGACTGCGGGCATGTTTGGTGCGCTGAGTTTTTACGGTTATACCACCAAGCGTAGTTTGAGTGGCCTTGGCAGCTTCCTGTTTATGGGGCTTATCGGCATCATTCTGGCTTCTCTGGTTAACTATTGGTTAAAGAGTGAAACGTTGATGTGGGCGATAACCTACATTGGTGTGGTTATTTTTGCGGGCTTGACCGCTTATGACACTCAGAAACTGAAAGAAATGGGTGAAAATCTGGATGTGAATGATAAAGAGAATCTGCGTAAATTCTCTATTGTCGGCGCGCTGACCCTGTATCTGGACTTCATTAATATGTTCTTGATGCTGCTGCGTATTTTTGGCGATCGCCGTTAAATTCATCGATCTGTTTCTGATAAAGCCCTGCATAATTGAAATGCAGGGCCGTTTTTATCAAGCAATTTTCCGTCGAAATAACCAGTAAGCAAGATTACCGGTTATGGCAGTGATTGCCAGAAGGGGCCACAAGCTTCGCCAGATAACAGCGAAATCGGCATCTTTGAGATAAATCTGTTTGGTTATGTCATTAAAATGCCAAATAGGATTAACCCAGGTGAGATCTTGTAACCATCCAGGCATATTTTCAACCGGAGAAATGTAACCAGAGATCAAGATGGCGGGCATGATAAAGACAAATACGCCAATAAACGCCTGTTGCTGAGTGTAACAAAGAGAAGAGATTAACAAGCCAAATCCCACCAGCGATAAGCTGTATATCAACATGGATAAATAGAACAGCGGTAGTGAGCCGGAAAATGGGATTTGATAGCAAAAGATACCAATAGCCAGCACTAAAGTTGCCTGAAAAGTCGCCACGACTACAGCAGGAACCGCTTTACCAATGAAAATCTGCCAGGTGGTCATAGGTGAAACCAGTAACTGGTCCAGCGTTCCTTGCTCTCTTTCCCGGGCAATTGACAATGCAGTGACCGTTAATATCCCGACCGTGGTAATCAGTGCAACCAGAGAAGGTACGACAAACCATTTATAATCCAGATTGGGGTTGTACCAGTTGCGGATCACCAATTCACTGTTATTGGCTTTCGGCATATTACCCATTAGCTCTTGTTGATAGTTCAGGACAATTTCCTGGATATAGCCGGCAGCAATTTGAGCACTGTTAGAATTACGACCATCCAGCAGTACTTGAAGAGAAACGGGATCATGGCTGGCAATTTTAGCACTGAAATCTTGTGGGAAACGAACCAGTAGTAAGGCTTTTTGGTGATCGATTATTGGCTGTATCTCTTGTGAATGGGTCAACAATATCACGTCAGGAAATGCTTTTGATTTTGCTAGCCGTTGAGTCAGCTCGATAGAAGCTTTGCCTTTGTCCTCATCAAAAATAGCGATGGTAGCGTTAGTGACGTCAAGCGTTGCCGACAGTGGAAATAGGATCATTTGAAAGATAACCGGCATAACCAATATGGCCCGTGTCTGCGGATCTCTGAGCAGAGACTGTAATTCTTTAATAATCAGTGTGTAAAGACGATAAAACATGGTAATTCCTTCTTAATCCAGGCGCCGCGGGGTTTTCCATGCAGTCAGGCCAATAAACAAAATTGCGGAAGCAATCAGCAGTAACAGGTTTATCATCAATATCGTACTGATATTTCCAGCCAGAAAGAGCGTGTGCAGGCTACTGACAAAATAACGGGCAGGGATGAAATAGGTCACGGCCTGAATAAACGCAGGCATACTGTTTATTTCAAAAATAAAGCCGGAAAGCATAATTGCAGGCAGAAAGGCGACATTCAACGCTATCATTGCCGCATTAAATTGGTTGCGTGTAATGGTGGAGATTAAAAGCCCGATACCAAGGGCAGTGGCTAGGTAGAGACTGGTGATCGCAGACAATATCCATAGCGAGCCTCGATAGGGGACATCCAGCACAAATACAGCGACCAGCATACAGAGCGTCATGGCGAGCGATCCAAGCACTTGATAAGGCAAAAGCTTGGAAAGCAGTAATTCGGTACGGGTAATTTGGGTGGAAAGCAGGGCTTCCATCGTACCGCGCTCCCATTCACGGGCAACAACCAATGATGTCAGAATGGCGCCAACGACAGTGATGATAATGGTGATTGCGCCGGGAATGATGAAATGCTGGCTGATGGTTGCCGGATTGAACCAATAACGGACTTGCATATCAATCAATGGATTAGCCGGGTTTCCCTGATCCTGCCCCCTTTGTTGCAACCAAATCTGCCATACGCCTTTGGCGTAATTTTGCACAAAGCTTGCGGTGTTTGGTTCACTGCCATCAGTAATGACTTGAATTTGTGCTTTACCATCAGAACGGGCAAGTTGAGCATCGAAATTTACAGGAATGACAATCAGTCCACGTATTTCTCCTGATTGCATCATATTAATTAATTGCTGACGGTTATCGCTGATTTTAGGCTCAATATAGGGCGAACCGGCAAAAGCCTGTATTAACTCGCGGGCATCTTCACTTTGTTGTTCCACCAGAATACCAATACGGACTGTGCTGGAGTCGAGATTAATGCCGTATCCGAAGATAAACAGCAGAATCAGTGGAATGACAATAGAAATTAACCCGCTGGTGGGATCACGTAAGATCTGTTTTGTCTCTTTGATACAAAGTGCTTTCAGTCGCCACCAGGAGAAGCGGACAGCCTTCTGTGGAGCATGTTGCTTTGGATTGCTCATTGCGGCTCCTCATCGTAATTAACGACCAAATCAATAAATGCCTGTTCCATTGATGGATCAGGGTTTTCATCGGTAGCGACCAACTGTTTCAAATCGTCCGGTGTGCCGGCGGCAATCAGTTTTCCGCGAAATACTAGCCCTATCCGGTCACAATATTCGGCTTCATCCATAAAGTGAGTAGTCACCATAACGGTGACGCCTTTATCTACCATGCCATTGATATGTAACCAAAATTCACGTCGTATTTGCGGATCGACACCCGAAGTCGGTTCGTCCAGAAATAGAATATCTGGTTCATGCATCAGTGAGCAGGAAAGGGCAAGGCGTTGTTTATATCCCAATGGCAATTCGTCGGTTGTCTGATGTAAAACAGATTTGAGATTGAAGGCTTCGACCATCCCGTCAATTTTCTCTTTTTGTTTGCGCCCTTGCAGGCCATAAATGCCTGAAAAGAATTTCAGGTTCTGTTCAACCGTCAAGTTACCGTACAGTGAAAATTTTTGCGCCATATAACCCAGATGCTGACGGGCTTTCCCGGAACTGGTTTTCAAATCCATCCCCAATACCAGCGCCTTACCGCCAGTCGGCACCATGAGTCCGCACATCATTTTGAACGTTGTGGATTTACCGGCACCATTTGGACCCAGCAGGCCAAAAATTTCTCCGCGTTTCACCTGAAAATCAACATGATCAGTGGCAGCAAAATCACCAAATTTCTTGGTTAAATCCTGTGCTTCAATCACCGTTTCTGTGGGATTAGCTTCAATCTGTGGCATGATTTCCGCCAGTTCCGAGCGGCGGGCAGGATCACCGCCGAGTAAATCAATAAAAGCATCTTCAAAGCGGGGAGCCGCTTTAATGATTTCAGCATCAGGCAGTGCAAGCTGATTAAGCAGTTCTTGCGGCGAGACATCAGGTTTAAGAATAAGACGAACATATTTTCCCTGAATCACGCCATCGGTTACCTGTGGCAAAGTAAGGGCGCGTTGCAGCGTTTTTCTACGGGAATTCTGTTTAGCGCCAAGCAGGAAAGAACGTCCGGACATTGTTTGGGTCAGTTTCTGTGGTTGCCCGTTATAGAGCAATTTTCCCTGGTTGAGTAACAGAACATCGCGGCACCGTTCAGCTTCATCCAGATAGGAAGTACTCCAGAGGATCAGCATGCCATCATCTGCCAGCTCATGAACCATCCGCCAGAGTTCGCGGCGGGCTATTGGGTCAACACCCACTCCGGGTTCGTCCAGTAGCAGAACTTTGGGCTTGCCGAGCAGAGTACAGGCCAGCCCCAGCTTTTGCTTCATGCCGCCTGAAAGCTTGCCCGCCAGTCGTCCGGTAAAATGGGTCAGGTCAGTAAAAGTGAGTAATTGCTCATAGGTTTTTTTACGTTCATCACCCAGTACACCGCGTAGATCTGCATACAGATTCAGGTTTTCTAAAACCGTCAGATCTTCATACAGGCCAAATTTCTGGGGCATATAGCCCAGTTCAAAGCGTACTTGTACACCATGTTTAATCGGATCAAGCCCCATTATTTCAATAGAACCACTATCTGGTTTCAGTAAACCAGCCAACATGCGTATCAGCGTGGTTTTTCCTGCCCCATCCGGCCCCACAAGCCCGGTAACAGAGCCGCCGTAGATCTCTGCGGTCAAGCTGGATACCGCAGGATTATTCAGGCCAGGAAAAGTTTTCTCTACTTTTTCTAACCTTATCGTATATACAGAGCTGTTCATCACAGCCCCTTATGCGTCTGAATCAGAAAAATGCAGGGTAACCGGCATACCTTGACGTAGGGAATCATCCGGGTCAGTAACGATAATGCGTAACCGGTAGACCAGATCGGTGCGCAGATCAGGTGTCTCGACATTCTTTGGTGTAAATTCGGCTGTTGGTGAAATAAAGCCAATTTTACCGTGATAGGGTTTATCTTTACGGCTGTCAGTGTAGAGTAAAATTTCACGTCCTGGTGTTGCTTGTCCAAGATAGCTTTCACTGATGTAGGCCCTTACCCAAACAGGATGGGTCAGAGAAAGCGTAAACACGGTATTGCCCGCCGCCAGCATTGTACCCGGTTCAATGGCGCGGGTTAGGATAGTACCGGGTGTGGGGGAAGTCAGGTGAGTATCTTGTAAATCCAGTTCAGATTGAGCGACAGCCGCCTCAGCTTGAGCGAGCTGGCCTTTGGCTTCTGCAATTTCTTCTTTACGGTAGCCGGTTTCGAATTGGTTAAGTTTATCTTTTGCCGCTTGTAAAGCAGCCAGCGCTTGATTGCGGTTAGTTTTGGCATTGTCCAGTTCGTTGGCCGAAATCATTTTACTTTGCCATAAACCTTGCTGGCGTTTGAAGAAACTGTCAGCGAAATGCCAGGCGGCTTCACGTTGTGTCACTTCTGATCGCACTTGCGCAACTTCTTCCGTGCGATAACCCTCTTCCATCATCGCCAGGCGTGCTTTAGCACTATCGCGTGTGGCTTGCGCTTTATTGAGCGCGTTAATAAATGGTGCATTGTCCAGCTGACCGATCACCTGATTAGCATTGATAACATCACCTTCATCAACTTGCAGGTTGGCAAGTTTGCCACCAACCCGGAAGCTGAGGTTGACAGTGCGTATATCTACGTTGCCGTAGAGTGTCAGCGTTTTATCATTTTTATCTTGATAATAGTAACTTCCTAAAATAGCGCCAAGAATAGCAGCGACAACTAATATTGTGAGGGCGAGTTTCTTGTTGTTCATGATCTTCCTTATTCTTTTATTTATTTGAATTATATTTTTTCAGTCCATTCAGTAATAAATCAATATGCTGGATGAGGATCTGATCAATTAATTTATATTCTTCTGGCCCGATATTATTCCAGCCTGTCTGACGTAATAAGGTTTCCCGCGCCATTCGGAAAGAGAGAATTTCACCCATCAGAGCGTGAGTATGGAGCATGGTGGAAAGTTGATGTTCACTAGCACCGATATAGCAGGCGATCAGTTTATTTAATCTGTTGTGGAGAGGCGCCAGAGCTTGCTCATGGATGAGGGTATAAGCATCAGTGGGCGCGAGTTGCTCTCTGGCCATGATCCGGCTGATATTAATGCTCTCTTTTTCAATCATCAGGCGGTTAACGCCAAGAAATCCTTCGTGAATCATCCGCAATATATTGTCTGGTGAATAAGGTGCTGATGATGAAAAAAAATCATCAATCTCTTTAAAAAGATGAGTGAACTCAGTCTTGATTGTGTCAGTAATATGCTGAGCAACGGCCTGATAGAGTCCCTCTTTAGAGCCAAAATAGTAAGCTATGGCAGCAATATTCTGTTGAGCGCGCAAGGCGATTTCTCTGGTTGTCGCGCCGGTTAATCCTGATTTACCGAAAATTTCAAGAGCGGCTTCGAGTAGCTGTTGTTTGGCTTGCTCGCCTCTGGGGGTTTGGACGTTGTTGACTGACATGGACATGAATCCTATTGGAAATAATCAAAAGACTTAAACAAAATATCAATCAAATGGCTAACTCTATACTTATAATAAATCAATGTAAATTGCATAAAAATGTCATGGATCATGAAAACTACGGCGCAAATACCTGTAGTTTTAGTTGCATTATCAGAAAGTATATCTGGTATAATGATTAAAATATGGAGCATTGCAGTTTGTGTTTTTTCCTTTTGTGGTATTTACCGCGTCTGATTTTCTTCCCATAAAACTGCCCCTGAATGTAGTTCAGGAATGGTGAAGTCTGGAGCATTTCTTATTTATGAGTTTTGAATCACTTGGCTTAAGTGCTGATATTTTGCGTGCCATTGAAGAACAAGGTTATTCAGCGCCAACGCCAATCCAACAGCAGGCAATCCCTGTTGTATTAGCAGGTAAAGATTTATTAGCGAGCGCTCAGACTGGCACAGGTAAAACTGCGGGTTTTACTTTACCCATGCTGCAACGGCTCAATGACTCCCCTGTTCAGATGAAAGGGCGCAGGCCGGTCAGAGCGTTAGTCCTGACACCAACCCGTGAATTGGCTGCTCAGGTTGGTGAAAATGTACGTGACTACAGCAAATACCTCAGACTTCGTTCTCTGGTGGTTTTTGGGGGGGTCAGTATTAACCCTCAAATGATGAAATTGCGTGGTGGTGTTGATATTTTAGTCGCGACACCAGGTCGTTTACTGGATCTTGAACACCAGAATGCGGTTGATTTGTCGCGAGTGGAAATTCTGGTATTGGATGAAGCCGACCGTATGCTGGACATGGGTTTTATCCATGATATCCGTCGGGTACTGAATAAGTTACCACCGAAACGGCAAAATTTACTGTTTTCTGCCACTTTCTCCGACGATATCAAAAATTTAGCCAATAAATTATTGCATGATCCTGTCAGTATCGAGGTTGCACGCCGTAACTCCGCTTCTGAACAGATTGAACAATTTGTCCATTTTGTCGATAAAAAGCGTAAAGGTGAGCTGCTTTCTTTCCTGATCGGTAGCCGTAACTGGCAACAGGTTTTGGTCTTTACCCGTACCAAACATGGTGCAAATCGTCTGGCAGAACAGTTAAATAAGGATGGTGTAACTGCTTCAGCCATTCATGGTAACAAAAGCCAGGGGGCCAGAACCCGTGCGCTGGCTGATTTTAAAGATGGCCGCATCAGGGTGCTGGTAGCGACAGATATTGCTGCCCGTGGTCTGGATATTGATCAATTGCCTCATGTCGTGAATTTTGAATTGCCTAATGTTTCTGAGGATTATGTCCACCGTATTGGTCGTACCGGTCGGGCAGATGCAACAGGGCAGGCGCTTTCTCTGGTATGTGTTGATGAGCACAAATTGCTGAAAGATATTGAACGCCTGCTGAAACGGGAGATTCCCCGTATGGCGATTCCCGGATATGAGCCGGACCCAACCATCAAGGCTGAACCTATTCAGAATGGTCGCCAGGGGCGTGGCGATAACCGGCAGAAAAATAGCCATCACCGTTCTGGAGCACCTTCGCGTCAGCGCAGCCGTAATCATGCTGATGTATCAAATAAAGCGTCTAGTGCCAGAGGTTAGCCAATGCGGGTTTTGCTGGCTCCGATGGAAGGGGTGCTGGATTCTTTGGTCAGGGAACTGCTGAGTGAAGTCAATGAGTATGATCTGTGCATTACAGAGTTTTTGCGGGTTGTTGATAGCCTGTTGCCGGTAAAATCGTTTTATAAGCTTTGCCCTGAATTACGTAACCAAAGCCGGACACCGTCCGGCACTTTGGTGCGGGTTCAGCTCCTGGGCCAATATCCGCAATGGTTGGCGGAAAATGCGGCACGGGCGGTTGAATTAGGTTCCTGTGGGGTTGATTTAAATTGCGGTTGCCCGTCAAAAACGGTCAATGGTAGTGGCGGTGGAGCAACGTTGCTGAAAGATCCTGAACTGATTTATCAGGGGGTAAAAGCGATGCGTGAAGCGGTGCCTTCTCATTTACCTGTGACGGTTAAGGTTCGCCTGGGTTGGGATAGTAGTGATCGGCAATTCGAAATTGCTGATGCAGTACAACAAGCGGGTGCGACGGAAATAACGATTCATGGGCGAACCAAAGAGGATGGTTATAAAGCGGAACGCATTAACTGGCAAGCGATTGGTGAAATTCGTCAACGCCTTGTTATTCCGGTGATTGCCAATGGTGAGATTTGGGATTGGCAGAGTGCGCAGGATTGTATGAATGTTACAGGTTGTGATGCTGTCATGATCGGCCGGGGAGCGCTGAATGTTCCCAATTTGAGCAGAGTGGTGAAATATAACGAGCCAAAAATGCCCTGGCAGGGAGTGATTCAATTACTACAAAAATATGTCCGGTTAGAAAAGCAAGGTGATACCGGACAATATCATGTTGCCCGGATTAAACAGTGGCTCGGTTATTTGCGGAAAGAGTACCAAGAAGCGACAACACTCTTTGAGGAGATAAGGAAGCTGAAAACGTCTGCTGATATAGCACATGTGATCTCTTTGATGTGACTGGTGATTAAGAGCAACATTGTCACTGGATTTAGGTGTTCTGAGTACTTTGCGATTTAGGGTATTAAACCAAAAATCAGTGACTACTTGAACGGTTTCAGTCATAAATCCATTCCCATGCCATTGTGGATCTAGCCAGAAACCCCTATTATTATCTTCTTGATCATGTAGCGATATCATTCCTATTATTATTGATGGAACATCCTTCTTTCTTATAGTCCAAAACCATGCATTTCCTTCTGCCATTGATGGCAGCGCGATCTGATTTATAAATTCCGAGGCGCCATCATCTGGGTAGGGCCATGGAGTGCTTGCTGCATTATATTCGTGTCAAGAGAAAGTTTATTTAATTTAATAATAATTACTATAAATGATTCTGGCAGAAATATATTAGCTACCAGTAATAAATGGAACCTTTAATTAAGGTTCCATTTTTGTTAAATTAAAAAAGATTCAATGAAGAAAAGATTATCTGGTATCGACTGTTCCATCTTGAATCATAGATGAGAAGAGATAATTAATGTTGCGGGCAAGGCCATCATTAATCACAACAATATCATAATTAGTCGGTGGATTAGAGCTATCATTAACTTTAATAAAACTCATGCCATATTCTTTGGCATATGCCTCGATATGTTGAAATACGAGTTGTTCAATGAAACCTGGAGAAGGTTCTAACATAGGTGTAGTGAAAGGCAAATCTGGAAAAAGTTGGGTATAATTTTTATTCTTCACCAGTAAGAGAAAACCGCTAACGGGTAGATATAATATTGGGTAGAGAGCTTTAATTTCTTCTAATCCTTTTGTATGCCAGGCTAGGGTAACGATATCTGTACGATTATGGATCCGGAGAAATTTACTTTCATAGCTAGGTAGAGATGTTCCGTTAAAAACAGATTCGGTATAGGATGCAAAAATATCGTTACCGGCAGTTGGGGCAGCAAAGGAGCAAACGTTAATACGAATATTATTGTTTCCTCTATCAAAGTAGCGCCTCTTTAAATATACTCCAAGAGTAGAAGCCATTACACCGCCTAAACTGTGCCCTGTAAGAGTAATATTTTGTATCCCTTCTTCCAGAGCAATTTTATCAATTGCATCGATTAGTGATTCACCATAACCAGGTGTGTTATTGCTTTTTATTTGGTTGATAATATAGTCTAATGTTACGTGTATTCCCTTTGAAATTTTTGCATTTGCAGGGGCTTTTGAGTCCCAGATTGACCAGTTTTCAGTTTTACCTACATTAAAGTTTTCATCATACCAGTTGACATCAGACCATGATCCGCGAATGACAATTCGATAGTCATTTGGGGTTTTGAGATCTTTCACCATGAATAAAACGTGATCGTCTTTCTTATCGACAACACTCGTTTTCTTATCAACACTGCCTACACGAAAAACAGCAGGTCCCCAAATGAGAGAGAATCTATCTGCTGTTGCTTTACTACTTGCTAATGATTTTTGAATATTTTCTGAAACGAGAGTGGGTTCTGGCTCGTCAGTTATTAAACTTCCTGAGCCAATAATAAAGCCTAACGCAAGATTTATTTTTTGATCTTCAAGAGAAATAGTCATTTTTACTTCCAAATTTTTAATATGATAAATATTGATCTGATGTTTCAACTTAAACATCAATAACCAATGTTTTTGGTGTTTCATTAAAATAAAGACAGATTTAAGATTAATAGTAATCTTTAAATCTGTTGGATGGGAGTATATAATTTTTTAATGTTATTTTATTTAACAAAATAAATTATCTATAATTAACTTTAAAGTAAGTGATAAAAAATATGCTATGATATTTGTAATATTACCTATAGGAAATAATTTATATGGATATTTAAAAAATCAAGTGATAATGGATTGACGTTATTTTTTATGATATATAGAAAAAGACGATATTCAGGAGGCGTTTATTGCAATGAATGGAACCTTTAATAAAGGCTCCATTGGTTGATAAATCAAAATAATAAGAGATGGCAAGGTTATGTAATATTGATTTTATCCTTGGTTAGAAACTTGAAGAGATCAACAATACTTTCGGATAGGCTATCATTAACCACAACAATGTCGTAATCAGTCGGTATATTTGAACTATCATCAATGGTAATGAAACTCATACCATACTCTTTGGTATAGGCATAAACATGTTGATTTCCGATATTAGTTAGTAAATTGTCAAATGACGTTATCGGTGATATTGGAATCTCTGAATGAAAAGGTAAATCTGGGAAAATTTGGGTGTATTTTTTATCGTGGACAAGAAGGATAAGAGCATTAATTGTTCCTGTTAATATTGGATAGATAGCTTTAACTTTCTCCAACCCGCGTATGTGCCAGGCTAGGGGAACGACATCTATACAATTATGAATCCTTAGAAAATTACTTTCATAACTGGATGATAATGTTTCATTAAAAACAGATTCCGAATAGGAGGCGAAAATATCATTACCGGCAGTTGGGCCGGCAAAGGCACAAACATTAATGCGAATATTATCGTTTCCTTCATCAAGGTACCGTCTCTTTAGATATAAACCAAGGGTAGAAGCGAGTATGCCTCCCAAACTGTGTCCTGTGATGGTAATATTTTGTATCCCTTCTTTCAGGGCAATTTTATCGATAGCATCAGTTAGCGATTCTCCATAACCCGGAGGATTGTTGCTTTTTATTTGGTTAATAATATAATCTAGTGCCGAATTTGTTCCGTAAGCAATCTTAGCATTTTCAGGCGCTTTTGGATCCCATTTTAACCAGTCTTTAGTTTTACAGACAATCAGGTCTTCATTAATCCAGTTAATATCAGACCATGACCCACGAATAACAACGCGATAGTCATTTGGATCGTGGAGACTTTGTACAATGAATAAAACGTGATCATCCTTTTTATCTATAACACTTTTTTCCTTATCATCACTGCCAACACGAAACACCGCAGGTCCCCAAACGATAGAAAATTTATTTGCTGTAGCTTGACTGCTCTCCAATGATTTTTGAATATTTGCTGAAACGATGCCGGGCTCTGGTTTTTGAGTTTTTATACCTCCAGAATTAATAATAAAGCTCAGTGCGAGATTTAACTTTTGATCTTCACGAGAAATAGACATTTTCACTCCCTATTTTTTCATATGATAAGTGTTAATTCGAGCTATCAGTTTAAAATTTAAGATTTAATTTTTTTAGTCTTCCATTCAGATAAAAACAGGATTTAACTTAAAGTTAATAATAACTTTTAAATCTGTCAAATAAGCGCATAGATTTTTTTGATATTATTTTATTTGGTAATAATGTGAATTATTTATTGTGAAATTAAAACCAGACTATAAGAGTTATATATTGACTAATTATACATAAATATTATTATGGATTATTGCAAAAATAAATGATAATGAATTAATAACGTTCTAATTATATATAAACAAAAATAATTTTATTTATATATTTCAATGATGACTATTTGAATTAATGGAGCCTTTATGAAAAGCTCCATTTTTTAGGTAATATATATCTAATATAACCAAATTATACAATATTAGTGTTATCGTCAGGAAGCGCTATAAGCAAGAAATAGGCGACAATATCTTGAGATAAATTACTGTTAATAACGACAATATCATCAATAGGTGGTTGAGTACCGTCATTCACTTCAACTAAATTCATGTTATATTTATCTGCATATGCTTTAATATGCTGAAAAATGACTTGATTATTTAAATCTGGTGATGATGCTAAAATCGGTGCTGTAAAAGGTAAATCTGGTGTGAGTTTTGTGTAACCTTTATCTTTCACAATCAGGACAATCTTGTTAAACTTATTAATTAATTTTTCATCTATTTTAATTAATGGCTCATAGATAGTTGGGATCTTTTCTAAACCATCCAGGTGCCAAATTAAAGAAATAATATCCTTACGGTTATAGAGCCTTAAAAAGTGACTCTTATAATTCGTTGTTGATATGCGGTTAAAAACAGATTCAATATAAGATGCAAAAGTACCATTACTAATAATTGGGCTGGCAAAGGCACAAACATTAATACGAATATTCCTTTTTCCCTTATTAATATATAATCGTTTTAAATATACTCCAAGAGTAGAAGCCAATGCACCTCCCAAACTGTGCCCGGTGATGGTAATATTATGTATTCCTTTTTCCAGGGCAATTTTATCAATTGCATCAATGAGTGATTCTCCATAGCCTGGCGTATTGTTACTTTTTGCTTGGTTAACAATATAATCTAATGCTAAATGTGTTCCATAAGAAATCTTAGCGTCTTTGAATTCTTCAGAGATATTAGGATCCCAGAGTGACCAATTTACCGTTTCGTGCACTGCAAAGTTTTCAACCTGCCAATTAACATCAGACCATGATCCCCGGATAACAATTCGATAGTCATATGGGAATCTGCGATTTCTCACAATAAATAAAACGTGATCATCTTTGTTATCTTTAGAGTTTTCCCCATTATTAACCCGGAAAACAGCCGGTCCCCAAATGATAGAGAATCTGTTGGCGGTAACTTTACTTTTTTCCAATGATTCTTTAATATTTTCCGCAACGATAGCCGGTTCGGATTTTTCTGTTATTATACTGCCTGCACCACTGATAAAGCTGAGTGCGAGATTTATTTTTTGATCTCTAAGAGAAATAGTCATTTTTACTCTCCATTTTTATTATATAGATTCTGATATTATGCTCTGATTAAAGTATCAATACTCAACCCTTTTAATTTTCTGTTTAGATAAATTCAGAGTTGAATTTTAAATTAATAATAATATTTAAATTTGTCAAATGTGCGCGTTGTATTATTTTATATCACTTTGTCTGATAAAAAAGAGTATTGATTAATAAGTTAAAGGTGAATTGGATAAGTGGAATTGTAAAATATAACGATATTAGAATTGTTTTTTAGATTTGTGTGATTTCCAAAAAATATATTAATTTGTTTATTAAAGGGCACAGGGTAAATATGCCCTTGGATATTTAATTATTTCTCAAGTGGCAGGGTATCATTTGCGCCCCATTCAGCCCATGAGCCATCATATAAATAAGTATCTTTCTTGCCGATGATATCTAAACCCAATACTAAAACAGCGGCTGTCATACCAGAACCACAACTGGCAATAACCGGTTTATTTAAATCAATGCCTTGTTTACGGAAAATATCTGCAATTTCAATTGCTGATTTAAAGTGACCATTCTCTATCAACATCGTCCATGGAACGTTTTTACTGCCGGGAATATGGCCCATTCTTAACCCAGGGCGTGGTTCTGGTGCTCTAGCCTGAAAGCGGTCCATTGCTCTGGCATCAACAATCTCAGTTTGTGGATCATTTAATGAATCTAGAATTTGTTGCAGTGATTTCACTTTGCCGGCATTGAAATTGGTATTAAAAACCTGAGAATGACGTTTTACTTCACCTGATTCTGTCGGAAATCCGGCCTGTTGCCAGCCTTGTAAACCGCCATCAAGAATACGGACATTACGACTGCCGAATATCTTGAATGTCCACCATGCGCGAGGCGCGGAGAACATATTTCCCTGGTCATAAACCACGACCAAATGATTCTCGCTGATCCCCATTTCACCAACAGCCTGACTGAAAGTTTGTGGATCTGGCAGCATATGAGGTAACCCGCTTTGATGATTGGCTACTTTATCCAAATCAAAAAATTGGGCGCTGGGAATATGTGTATCCAGCCAAAGCTGATGACAATCAATTTGCTGAGGTGGTGGCGGTGCAGTCGCATCAAGGATGACGAGGTTTTCATCATCAAGATGATCTTTTAGCCATTGTGGACTGACAAAGTATGCATTATTCATGGGATCCCTCACTTAATACAAAAGTATAGATAGTGTCGCGCCCTGTTATTGCTGCTGTATCGGCGCTATGGTTGTCTCTTGCTGTTGACTGGCTGGTGATTCTATCGGTGTGGTTGAGCGGGTATACATATTAAGACCCGCCAAGAATACGCCACCGATTGAACCGAATGCAAAGAGTGCGATGAAAGTGATAAGTAGTTTTTTCATTTTTGTTCTCAACTGCCATAGAAAATAGGCAGTATATCGGGTTCTGAATAGCTGACAAGGTAATAACCAATTTACTTTACGAATAATGAATAATTCTTTGAGCTGATTAAGTAAATGAAATTAGCTTACTGTTATTACTGATAAAGTTTTTTGCTAAGTTTTTATTGGCATCATAATTTACAGAAATTGGGATTAAATTATCAATCTGGTTTTGTTTCTCAATATACAGCTGATTTCGTTCTTGCTCTGTGGGACAATAGCGCTCCGGTTTTATGGCAGCAGAGTTCAATGGCACTTTCCAGTTCAATAAAAAATCAGATAAGCCAGTGGTATAAGGCATTACCTCGGCATATCAATGGTTTTATTCCCCGCACTCCACAGAGGCAGATGATTGCTGAAGTTGCAAAAACGCTTGCTGATCAGGAAGGGCGCCATTTGGTCATTGAAGCGCCGACCGGAATCGGTAAAACCCTTTCTTATCTGCTTCCTGGCATTGCGATCAGCAGGGCGGAAAGTAAGCCATTAGTTGTCAGTACCGCTAATGTCGCTTTACAGGATCAAATTTACAGTAAAGATCTTCCTCTGTTGTGCAAAATTATTCCTGATCTGAAATTTACCGGTGCTTTTGGGCGTGGTCGTTATGTTTGTCCGCGTAATCTTGAAGCCATCTGTGCAAGCGATAGTGAACAGATAGATTTAATGTTTTTGGTTGAGGACAAAACAGAACTTGCCAGTAGCGAAGAGAGGGAACTTTGTCGCCGGTTGCGCAGTGACTACACAACGTTTGCCTGGGATGGATTGCGTGATCACCATAAGTTGGCTTTGTCTGATACTTTGTGGGCGAAAGTCAGTACAGATAAGGCGAATTGCCTGGGCCGTAACTGTCAGTATTATCATCGCTGTCCGTTTTTTATTGCCCGCCGTGAGATCGAAAATGCAGATGTGGTGGTCGCTAACCATGCGTTAGTGATAGCGGCATTAGAGAGTGAATCGGTACTCCCTGATGCTAAAAATTTGTTATTGGTACTTGATGAGGGGCATCATATACCGGATGTCGCCAGGGATTCTCTGGAAGTTGAAGGGGAAATCACCCTGTTTCAGCTTAATGGTCAGCTAGATACTTTTATCCGTCATGTTGAACAATATCTGGTGCAATTTCGTCCGGCAAAGCCACCACGTCTGGCTAATGCTAGTCGTCTCAATGAACACAGTGAAAAACTACGGGAATGCTTTAAAGAGCTTGCCACTATCGCGCAGGCACTTTTACCTGAAAATAATGAAGTAGATGAATATCTGTTTGAGATGGGTAAGTTGCCGGATAACTTGCGACTTTGCTGCCAGCAACTGTTTAAACTGACCGATGGTTTACGGGGATTAGCAGAAGCGATACTGAATGCTCTGACTGAGCAAACGGCTAAACAGGATATTGTCCGGTTGCATCGGTCTATTTTGCATACCAGCCGCACACTGGGATATTTCGAAAATATGACTAAACTGTGGCGCCTGGCGGCGCTGGGAGAGTCATCCAATGCGCCGGTATCAAAATGGCTGAGACGCCGTTATGAAAGAAATCAGTCACACCTCTACTTCCATTGTGCAGGTATCAGAGTCAGTGAACAGCTCAATCAACTGCTTTGGCGTAATGTTCCTCATGTGGTTGTGACATCGGCAACGCTTCGTTCCTTGAATAGTTTTTCCCGTATCCAGGAATTAACCGGGTTAACTGAAACAATGGCTGACCGTTTTGTGACGCTGTCATCACCTTTTGATCATGTAAGTCAGGGGAGATTGGTTATTCCCAAAATGTCATTGGAGCCGACACTTGATAATGAAACTGCTCATTTGGCGGAAATGGCGCGTTATTTCAGGACGCAATTGCTGAATCAGCAACATAAAGGCATGTTGATTTTGTTCAGTAGCCAAAGGGCAATGGATATTTTCCTCTCTTATGTGACGGATTTACGTCTGATGTTGCTTGTACAGGGTGATCAGCCACGTTATCGGTTAGTTGAAACACACTGTCAGCGTATCAATGAGGGGCAATGCAGTGTATTGATTGGATTGCAATCTTTTGCTGAAGGGCTGGATTTAAAGGGGGATTACCTGTCCCAGGTTCATATTCATAAAATCTCATTCCCTCCAGTTAATAATCCGGTGATTATCACTGAAAGCGAATGGTTGAAATCAATCAAACGCTATCCTTTTGAAGTACAGAGTTTGCCAAGTGCTTCTTTCAGCCTTATTCAGCAAGTAGGAAGGCTTATCCGTAGTCATGAGTGTTATGGTGATGTGGTTATTTATGATCGGCGTTTACTGAGCAAAAGATATGGCGCGAGGTTGTTGAAGGCACTGCCGGTTTTCCCTATTGAACAGCCGGAAATTCTTTCAGAAGCGGAGATCAGACAAATGAAAAAGGATAAATAACTTACCACTAAAAACTGTAATTTATTTATCCTTTACAAATAAAATCGATATAAAAGGCTATTTATCCTACTTTTTTCAGAAAACAGGTTTTCAATACCAAGCCTTTGAGTTTATCTGCGTTACATTCGATTTCATCTTCGCGATGGTTCAGACGAATATTTTTGATGATAGTACCGCGCTTTAACGTCGCTGATGTGCCTTTTACTTTCAGATCCTTGATGACCTGTACAGAATCGCCATCATTGAGCACAGTACCATTGCTATCTTTTACTTCGGCATCCATTTTATTATTTCCTCAAGTTATTTATGAAAATAAATCTGGATTATAGACAATTAATGCTGGTTTTTAAAGGATATGGTGACGTTTGTCTGTATGGAGGGTATTTTATGATATTTTTCTGTGCCGGAGTTGGGTGGTAAAGGGGAGAAAGAAACAACCCCCGTTGTTGTTAACGGGGGTTGTGAGTAATGCAGAGCTCTTAATGTAACGGCTCTTTATATTTTATTGCTCAACGCTTGCTTCAATAAACCATAAGAATTTGTCGAGGTCACGGGAGGCCGCGGTGAACATGTCCGCGGTATTTTCATCTTCAACCTCACCAATTGCTTCGCGGATATCATTAGCGACAATGGCATAACGGTCAGCCAGTGCTTTTAGATGATCTTGCACGTCATGAATATTCGTTGGGTAGCTTCTCAGTAAAGTGCTTTTATTAACTTCTTGTACCGTTCCGAGAGCTATTCCACCAAGTTGTACAACTCTTTCTGCAAAAATATCCAGATGTTCAATAATCGTGGCACGAAAGTTATCCAGCATTTCATGGATGGAAATGAAATTTTTACCGCGCATGTTCCAATGTGCCTGCTTGGTCAGCAGGGAAAGATCAATAAATTGAATCACCATATGGTTTAAAATTTCAATTGTTTCTTGCTTAACGCTATCATCGACATCATTACGAGTATAAAGCAGTATGGATGGTGTTGTTTTGACTAATTTAGCAGTACCCATAATAATTTTCCCCTGGTATTAATAATGAGCTTCCCATTTATTGAGATGAATGTAACTCAATATTAGTTTTAAATCATATAGCTTATTCCTATTAAATCAATAGTTCATTATTATAAAGTTTTGGATAAAATAATTATGTTTAATATATTTATTTGGTTATATATTAATAGGGATATGGTTTTCTTCGATAATTATTACGGATTATGCTTAATATCTAATGGTTTCTTAGGTATGTATGACTTATTTATTGATGAATGATAATGGTTATATTGATTAATAACCGGAGAATTATGTTATCAATTACTCCGGTTTTCGTTCTATTTCGATTAGATAAAGCGATTAATCGACCTTGGTAATTTTAGGTTTTCTCTTAATCGTTGACGTAGAACCAATAGAGGCAAAAATAATACAAAACAGTGCCAGCCATTGAATAGTGGTCAGGTGTTCATTGAGGAACACAATACCAGATAGAGCGCCAAGTGCTGGCTCAAGACTCATCAGAGTACCAAATGTTTGTGCAGGTAAACGGGTTAGGGCAATCATTTCCAGTGTATATGGGAATGCCGTGGATAGAATAGCTATTGCCAGTGCCAGGGGGATAATTGACATATCAAATAACAGCTCTGGCCCTGTTTGTATCAGCCCTACAGGGAAAAATATCAGGGCCGCGATAAATGAACCGATAGAAACCGTTGCCGCGCCATAACCCGCTCCAGCGCGTTGGCCAAAAATAATATACAGTGCCCAACAAACACCCGCACTGAGCGCATAAATAATACCTACAGGATCCAAGCCATCAATATTATTGCCAATGGGTAACAGGAAAGCCAGACCAGCGATAACCAGCGCGACCCAGAGAAAATCTATTGGCCTGCGTGATGAAAACATGGCTACAGCCAATGGGCCGGTAAACTCAAGAGCGACGGCGATACCTAAAGGAATGGTTGTCAGTGCCATATAGAATGTATAGTTCATTGCTCCAAGAGCAATACCATAGGTAAGCAGTGGCATAATTGAATCTCGGCGAAAACTCAGGCGCCAGGGTTTAAAAATAATGAACAGAATGATAGTTCCAAGACCTAGCCGCAAAGCGGTAACGCCAGGTGCGCCGATAACTGGAAACAGCGTTTTGGCAAGGGAAGCACCACCTTGAATTGATGTCATGGCAAGTAGTAACAATATTACAGGTATTAACGGAAAGGCACTCTTTTGGAGCTTGGAAGAAGACATCCGGGCAAAACCTCAATTAAAATCAAGTGATCTGGCCGGTAATCTTCGCAGTGAAATGCAGATAACTCAATAGGTTTAGATAATATAATTTTAGAGAAATATTTTTCATTTATTAAGATTATACTGCATCGGGATAGTGAAATTATTTTTTATTATTGGTGTATAACCCTGAAAAAATTTATATTGCATTTTAACATATTGAAAATTTAGGGATTGCAGGTGATGAAAATCCCATGGTAATCTGAATTAGGCTTTGTTTTATGCTATAATAGTTAAGCATAAATTACGATTGCTACTAAACTAATATCGTATATTATTATAAAGTAATTCCTATCTGCCTTTTTCATTATATTAGGTTATTTTGTTTTTCTTGG
The DNA here is from genome assembly GCF_001010285.1 of Photorhabdus thracensis. Classification (GTDB taxonomy): domain Bacteria; phylum Pseudomonadota; class Gammaproteobacteria; order Enterobacterales; family Enterobacteriaceae; genus Photorhabdus; species Photorhabdus temperata. The sequence goes on from NZ_CP011104.1 coordinate 3,555,594, forward strand.
TTTTTTTAATTTAAATTATCTTTGTGCATAAGTGAGTTGTATGATAGTGATACTAATGTATAATCAATCATCTTTCACCGTAAAGATGAAGTCACAGGAGCTTAGATAATGAAAAGTATTGCCGTTTATTGTGGTTCAAGCCTGGGGATATCTGAAATCTATAAAGAAAATGTCATTATCTTCGCAAAGGAGTTAGTTAAGCGTGATATTACGCTGATTTATGGTGGGGCCAGTGTGGGTATTATGGGAACTGTTGCTGATACTGTTCTGGAAACTGGCGGTAAAGTTGTCGGTGTTATTCCTACATTATTGGAAGAACGCGAAATATCACATAAAAATCTGACCGAATTATACGTTGTTGAAACTATGCATCAGCGTAAAAATAAGATGATTGAGTTAGCTGATGGTTTTGTTGCTTTGCCTGGAGGCTTTGGCACATTGGAAGAGTTCAGTGAAGTATTTACTTGGAGTCAGATTGGGTTGCATACTAAGCCTTGCGGTATCCTGAATATCAATAACTTTTATGATCCACTGATTGCCATGATTAATAAAATGGCTGATGAACAATTCTTGCATGAAAAATATCGCCATATGGCAATAGTCGAACAAGATCCTGCTGTCTTGCTTGATCGTTTTAACGCTTATCGAGCACCATCTGTAAAAACGTATTAAATTAAAAATAAATGAGAGAATGATGAGGGTTAATCTTTGCTTAAGATATCTCTCAAAATAAATAAACCATTCCTGTTGGGAAGATATTAATTTAAATATATCCTACAGGAATGGTTGTTAATATTAATGATTAAGCATTAGCTTACAATAGTATATTCTACGATTGGATTATTACCATTCTCTGCTGAGTAAGATAAATGTAAATCATCACCTTCATAGTCTGTTGATATTGAGTAGCTGCTGCTTCCGATCAGCGGGTTATTCCATGTAATATAAATACTGTAAATTTCACCTTTACTGTCTACAAATACATAAGTACAGCGCCCTGCAACACCACCTAGCAGACTGTTTGAATCACTTCTCCAAATGCCTTTTCCTGCGGTGTTATCACTGCTTTTATTAATTATTTGCGGAGGGAGAGTTGTCCACTCACCCTGATCCAAACGGATAGAATCCTGAATAAGTTTAAGCTTATATACTGATTTGTTAGTTACTTTTGCAATAACACTGATTGGTGCTTTTAATGAAATCGCTTCAATCTCTGACATAATATTACCTCTTATAAAAAATACTTATTAAATACCAAAATCTTAATTTAACCCATTATGGTTATATAAAACACTTTGGCGTGGAACCGAATTTTTTAATCATATTTTATGACTATTTTTTTACCTTTCATTAGAATTCCATTTCATAACTCTTCCTAAAAGTTAATTTATTTATATTTTGGTTTTTAACTCAATATTACAAATGTCAGTGTCGGTTTTTATCTTTTTAACAAGTTAAAATTAACAACCAATCATTTGTTAAAATAAATTTTCTGTAATTTCGGTGTTTTTTAAAGATACCTTTTCTCTCGGATAAATGTCAATTTTTTTACCCTCTGAGTTTTGTTATAAAATAATAAGAGATTAATTATATCTTTATACTTAAAAACATAGATATAGATGATAAAATATGTCTATGTTTTTAATGGTTAATATGTAAAATAATTGTAATGGCAAACAAAAATAGATTGTCAGGTTTATAATTGACTAATATTGACTTCATTACTTATTGAGCGTTAATTCATCGCTGAATTGATGAAATGTTAATGCGTTGTAATGTCTGATGGGAAAAATTGGTGATGGATTGTATTTTTTTCTACATAATTGTAATCGTATATCCTAATTCAATAAACTTTGATTATTGTTCAGCGATTTATTGATTAACAGATATTTTGATAATGAGCCAAAATTATATTCACCATTGGTATTATCATATTGTTGATGAAAATATCATAATAAAGAAAAAATTATTGTAAATTCAACGTCATTAATACTTAATATGTTTATTTTCGATGTAATATGCCACTATTGGTTTATCTTATTTCCTTCTTGTGTCTAATTTGAGAGTGCATTCGACATTAAATAAAATCATATAACGATATCGTTTTATGATTCAACGTGAGTCATCAAAGCAGTTAATAGCGCATTCTTAATAATACATTATTCTATTGATGATATTTTGTCGCAACATATGCTTAAGAGTCGAGTAATAAATCAGTAAGAAAATGGTAGTAATTAGTATTTATAAGAGAATTTTCTAATCTCTTTGCTGACAGAAAAATTTCATTTAAATTGTAGACGACTGGTCTAATTAAGTATAGGTTATATCTATGCAAACAAATAGAACCCCCCAAGATATCCGTCAGCACATCCTGGAAGTTGCCCAGCAAGTTATTGGATGTAAAGGTTTTTCGGCTGTTGGACTCAATGAAATTCTCAAAGCGGCAGAAGTGCCGAAAGGCTCGTTTTACCATTATTTTGCGTCGAAAGAGGTGTTTGGCGCGGCTATGCTTGAAGATTACTTTACGCACTATCTCGAAAGAATGGATAACATCATGGCGCGTAAAGAATGGAGTGCTAAAGAGAACTTGGTGCAATACTGGCAGGGCTGGTTGGAGCCTTTGGGAGACGGTACTGTCTGTGGACAAAGGTGTCTGGTAGTCAAGCTTGGCGCTGAAGTCAGTGATCTTTCCGTGGCGATGCGTTTGGTGCTGGAAAATGGTACAAGAAATATCATCATGCGCCTTGCTGCTGTAGTAGAAAGAGTTGCCAGTGAAGGTGGGTTGGAGTGTACTGCTGAAGAAACCTTTCCGCTGGCTGAAATGTTGTATCAGACTTGGTTAGGGGCGAGCCTGATGGCGAAGATCACACAAAGTAGTGCACCGCTACAGAGCGCTATGGTTACCACGAAGCGATTGTTGAATGCATAACAAATAAAAACACTGTTGGAAATCACTATTCACCCGTGTTTTTTTATACTTAATGATTAGACGACTGGTCTACTCTTTGGGTATCCCGATGATACTGACTTTAATGTTGAAGGAGAATATAAATGTTTCAAACGCAACAAATAAATCGCCGTATCGTACTGGCCTCACGTCCGCATGGTTTCCCGATATCCACTGATTTTCGTCTGGAACAGCAACCTATTCCTGAGATTAAGGAAGGAGAACTGCTGTTACGCACTGTTTTTCTTTCGTTGGATCCTTATATGCGTGGGCGAATGAGTGATACGCCATCTTATACTCCGCCGGTGGAACTGAATAACGTTATGGTGGGTTCAACGGTGAGTCGCGTGGTGTCTTCAAATCATCGGAGATATCAGGCTGGTGATTGGGTACTGGCGTATAGCGGTTGGCAGGATTATGCCGTTTCCGATGGTAGCGGTCTCATCAACTTGGGACAATCTCCTGTTCATCCATCCTATAGATTAGGTGTGTTGGGTATGCCTGGTTTTACTGCTTATATGGGGTTGCTGGATATCGGCCAGCCCAAAGCCGGTGAAACCTTGGTTGTCGCTGCGGCAACGGGTCCGGTTGGTGCAACGGTTGGTCAAATCGGTAAGCTCAAAGGCTGTTATGTCGTTGGCGTAGCGGGTAGTGTAGAAAAATGTCGCTATGCTGTTGATGTGTTGGGATTTGATGCCTGTCTTGACCATCATGATCCAGATTTTGCCGACCAGTTATCCAAGGCTTGTCCGCAGGGAATTGATATTTATTTTGAGAATGTCGGCGGCAAGGTATTCGACGCCGTTTTACCGTTGCTGAATACCTCTGCCCGCGTTCCGGTTTGCGGCATGGCGTCTTACTACAACTCTACGAGCTTACCGGAAGGGCAGGATCGCTTGTTTTTGTTGATGGATAAATTGCTGCGAAAACGAATTCGGATGCAAGGATTCATTATTTTTGATGACTACGCTCCACGTTTCGGTGAGTTCTGGCGTGATATATCCACTTGGTTTGCCGAAGGGCGGATCAAATACCGCGAAGAGGTAGTGTCAGGTTTGGAAAACGCTCCAGAGGCATTCATTGGACTATTGCAAGGCCGTAATTTCGGTAAGTTAGTTGTTCGTGTCGGCCCCGATAATTAAATTCTGCGAAGAACGTTAAAGGATTATATCTAACTGATCCAGCGAGGTAATTATGCGAAATTTTGAGTATTACAATCCAACTAAAATCATTTTCGGTAAAGATACGATTGGGCGTCTTGATGACCTGGTGCCACGGGACGCGCGGGTATTGATTCTCTACGGTGGTAGCAGCGCTGAAAAAAGCGGGACATTGGATGAGGTTAGACGTGCGTTGGCTGATCGGTCTATCCGGGAGTTTGGGGGTATTGAAGCTAACCCGACTTATGAAACTATGATGAAAGCAGTTGAATTGGTACGCAATAGTGAGGTGGATTTCCTGCTTGCGGTTGGTGGTGGTTCTGTGATTGATGGTACTAAATTTGTGGCTGCCGCAGTGAATTTTGAGGGGGAACCCTGGCATATTTTGGAAGAACATGGCCGTAATATTCGGGGTGCTCTCCCATTTGGTACAGTTTTGACTTTACCGGCAACGGGTTCAGAGATGAATGAGGTTGCTGTTATCACCAATAAGGCAAAACAAGCTAAACTGGACCTGATAAGCTCATTTGTTTTCCCTCGGTTCTCCATTCTGGACCCAACGAAAACGTATACTTTGCCGTTACGTCAGGTGGCTAACGGGGTGGTTGATGCTTTTATACATATTATAGAGCAGTACCTGACTTACCCTGCCAATGGTATGGTGCAGGATCGGCTTGCTGAAGGATTATTGCAGACACTGATTGAAATTGGCGCTCAGGCAATAAACTCCCCAGACGATTACGATGTTCGTGCAAATTTGATGTGGGTTGCGACCTCTGCTCTCAACGGTTTAGTTGGTGCAGGCGTGCCGCAGGATTGGTCCACACATATGATCGGACATGAATTAACTGCACTTTACGGTATTGATCATGCACGAACACTTGCGATTATCCTGCCAGCGAACCTGCAAATTCACAGGGAAAGCAAACGTGGCAAATTGTTGCAGTACGGTGAACGTGTTTGGGGCATCACCAGCGGAAATGAAGAACAACGTATTGATCAAGCCATTGCACATACCCGCAGTTTCTTTGAGAATTTGGGGCTCCAGACCCGCTTGTCTGATTACAACCTTGGTGTTGATGATATTGAGCGTGTGATAGCACAATTAGAAGCTCACGGAATGACCCAACTGGGTGAAAACGGAGATGTTACGTTAGAGATTAGTCGTCAGATCTTGCAAGCAAGTCTTTAAGCTGGAGGAATGCCCTGGGAACCCAGGGCTTCTCTCTGCGACCTGCTTACCTGCCACACTCCCGTCTTTTGCTGAGAAACAAATATAACTATAGGCGATACTGTTGTTCTATTGTGGCATAATGCGCCGCTATCGATTTTTTCCGATTTCCCTTTTGTTTCTAAATTTAAGAGCGAATGCAGTGTTAAGTACAAACAATATCACCATGCAATTTGGCAGTAAGCCCCTGTTTGAAAACATTTCTGTCAAGTTTGGCAACGGCAACCGTTATGGTCTGATTGGCGCTAATGGTTCTGGTAAATCCACGTTTATGAAAATCCTTGGTGGCGATTTGACACCAACTGCCGGTAACGTCAGCACGGATCCAAATGAGCGTATTGGTAAACTGCGTCAGGATCAGTTTGCCTTTGAAGAGTTCACTGTACTGGATACAGTGATTATGGGACACACGGAACTGTGGCAAGTGAAACAGGAGCGTGACCGTATTTATGCGATGGCAGAAATGAGCGAAGAAGATGGCTATCGTGTTGCAGATCTGGAAGTGTCCTACGGCGAGATGGATGGTTATAGTGCCGAAGCGCGTGCCGGCGAGTTGTTGCTGGGTGTGGGTATTCCGGTAGAACAACATTATGGCCCGATGAGTGAAGTGGCCCCCGGCTGGAAATTGCGTGTTTTGCTGGCTCAGGCTCTGTTTTCTAATCCTGATGTTCTGTTATTGGATGAGCCAACCAACAACCTGGATATTGATACCATTCGCTGGTTGGAGCAGGTGTTAAATGATCGGGACAGCACCATGATCATTATTTCCCACGATCGTCATTTCCTGAATACAGTTTGTACTCACATGGCAGATCTGGATTATGGTGAATTACGTCTGTTCTCCGGCAATTATGATGAATATATGGTTGCTGCAACTCAGGCACGTGAACGTCTGCTAGCGGATAATGCAAAGAAGAAAGCACAGATTGCGGAGTTGCAATCTTTTGTCAGCCGTTTCAGTGCCAATGCCTCCAAATCAAAACAGGCGACTTCCCGCGCCCGTCAGATTGATAAAATCCAGTTGGATGAAGTGAAAGCATCCAGCCGTCAGAATCCCTATATCCGCTTTGAACAGGATAAGAAATTATTCCGTAATGCTCTGGAACTGGAAGGTTTGACGAAAGGCTATGACAATGGTCCGTTGTTTAAAAATCTCAATATGTTGCTGGAAGTTGGCGAGAAAATGGCAGTTATCGGTGCTAATGGTATCGGTAAAACGACTTTCCTGAAAACACTGGTTGGTGAAGCAGAACCAAACAGTGGCACGGTTAAATGGTCTGAAAATAGCAGCATTGGTTACTATGCTCAGGATCATGCCGGCGATTTTGACTGCGATCTGACGGTTTTCGATTGGATGAGTCAGTGGAAGAGAGAAGGGGATGACGAGCAAGCCGTCCGCAGCGTGCTAGGGCGTCTGCTGTTTGGTCAGGATGATATCAAGAAGAAAGTTAAGGTGTTATCTGGTGGTGAAAAAGGCCGGATGCTGTTTGGCAAGTTGATGATGCAACAGCCAAATATTCTGATAATGGATGAACCAACAAACCACCTGGATATGGAATCCATTGAATCCCTGAACCTGGCTCTTGAGTTGTATAAAGGGACTTTGATATTTGTTTCTCATGATCGGCAATTTGTCAGCTCATTGGCAAGCCGTGTTCTGGAAATCAAGTCTAATACAGTCATTGATTTTAAAGGGACTTATGATGAATACCTGAGAAGTCAGGGGATTACTGAGTAAGCGATTTTAAGAATAAGTTGCTCCGGTTTAGATAACTGGGGCAACTTATTTTCATCAGTGGATGGTTAGCTGTTGCACACTTCGCAATTGGGATCTTTCAGTAATTTAATATCACGGAATTGCATCGTCATGGCATCAAACAGGAAAACCTTTCCGCTGCTTACCTTGCCATATCCAGTGAGTAATTTGATGGTTTCCATGGCTTGCAATGTCCCGATGGTACCGACCAATGGCGCCATAACGCCCGCTTCTACACAAGTCAGGTTATTTTCACCAAACAGTCTGCTCAAGCAGTGGTAGCAGGGGGAATTCGGCTGATAAGTAAATACGGTTAATTGTCCTTCCATACGAATAGCAGCGCCGGAAACCAGTGGAGTTTTCCTGACCAGGCATAGGCGATTCAACTGTTCGCGGATCGCCACATTATCAGTGCAATCCAGTACAGCATCATTTTCGCTAATAAGTTCATCCAGCGCTTGATCTTCCAGCAATGCATCGACGGTGTTGATGGTGGCATGCGGGTTTATTGCTTGAAGCGTTATTTTGGCCGAGTGTACCTTAGCCATCCCGATGCGTTCATCCCGATGCAGGATCTGCCGTTGCAGGTTTGAGTGAGAAACGGTATCAAAATCCAACAGTGTTATTGTTCCCACGCCTGCTGCTGTCAGATACTGAGATGCAGCACAGCCTAAGCCACCTGCACCGACTATCAGGATCTTCGAGGATTTCAGTTTTTCCTGGCCGTCAAAATCAAACCCACGTAGGACAATCTGACGGTTATAGCGCAGGGTTTCTGCGTCTGTCAGTTCAATGGTCATTATTCGTTTTTCAATAGATGATTGAACAATTCGATTTTAACAATTTCGCCAGCTTCTACCCGACCACGTTCTCGCTCCAGAACGATAAAGCAGTTACCCAGGCTGAATGAGCTGAATATATGAGAACCTTGATGTCCTGTAGTGCGGACTTCCAGCTCACCTTGTTCATTCACAGAGACAATACCGCGTTGAAAATCTGTTCTTCCCGGTGTTTTTTTCAATGGCGTAGTCACCTTGGCATGGAGGCGCATTGGTGGTTGCCATGCTGTAAAACCGGACAGACGGGCGATTAGAGGTTGCACCAGTTGATAGAAGGTAAGGACAGCTGAAACTGGATTACCCGGCAAACCACAGAACCAGGTGTTTTTCAGTTTGCCAAAAGCAAAAGGTTTACCCGGTTTAATTGCCAGTTTCCAAAAACTGATTTCGCCTAACTCATCCAGAATCTGTTTGGTGTAGTCTGCTTCACCCACAGAGACGCCGCCACTGCTGATAACTAAATCAGCTTTTTGTTCTACTACTTCGAAAGCATGGCGCAACGCTTTGGGACTGTCGGCAATAACGCCTAAATCAATAACGTCGCAGTCCAGTTTTTCCAGCATCAGGCGAACAGCAAAACGGTTGGTGTCATAAATCTGGCCTTCTTTAAGTGGCTGGCCGATGGCTTGCAGTTCATCACCGGTGGAGAAAATGGCGACTTTTAATTTGCGAACCACTTCGATTTCGGCGATTCCCAAAGAGGCAATCAGTGGCAATTGAGCGGTGGATAATTTACTGCCTGCCGGCAATACCACCGCGTCTTTGGGGATATCTTCGCCAGCCAGACGGATATTCTGGCCTCGTTTGGCTGGTTGAGAGAAAACAACACCATCATCAGTAACTTCTGTGTGCTCTTGCATAATGACCGTATCAGCACCTGCGGGAACAGGAGCGCCGGTCATAATTCGGATACAGGTTGTAGCAGGCCATTCTCCCTGAAAAGGCGCGCCAGCCAGTGCTTTTCCTGCCAGAGGGAGGGGCGTGTTTCCATTCAAATCGGCATGACGAATGGCATAACCATCCATTGCTGAGTTAGCAAAAGGTGGGACATTGATAGGAGAAATAATATCTGCCGCAGTAATCCGCCCTGATGATTGGGTGAGATTGACGGTTTCTGTGTCAGTCAGTGGTGCAACTTGCGTCAGGAGTTTTTCCAGCGCTTGTTCCAAAGAGATCAATCCAGAGGTGTGACAGTGATCCATAATGGTGCTCCCAGATAGCATTTTGTAATAGCACCATTATGGCAGAGATCATCACATGCGTTAGTTATATTAAACTTTAATCATTGCCAACATGTCTTCACCGTCTTCATCCATACCGACTTCAACGAAACCAAAGCTGGAGTAAAAGTTTCGCGCTACAGGATTATTCGGGTTGTAACAGATTTCGATCTCTTCCACTCCATCTGTTCGCCTGATTTCATCAAGGGCCAGCAACATTGCTTTGCGTCCAATACCTTTGTTTTGATAGTGTTGATCCACCATAAATCGCCAAATCGATATTCTCTGATCTGTCTCGGGCACCCACATAAAAAAACCGACAGGTTTGCTGTCTAAGCAAATAGTGCGTGTTTGGTATGAGGGGTTGAATTTTGATTCAACGAGTGACCACGTATTGTCTGCAACATATTCATATTGATGATCGGCTACAGAGAGGTTACAGACATCTTCATAATTATCTTTATTCACATCAGTAAGGGTTATGTGCATGCAATATCCTTTGAGAATTCGCTCTTTGGGTAAAGATGAGCATGTGTATTATCTAACGTTCACTTAGAGTAACACTTAGAGTAAATAGCTGGCCGCTGTGGTCAGTCCGATCGAATCGGAAGTCAACCAGCTATCAATATTTACCATGTTATCAGGTAACTTTTATAAAGTTTGACCGCTGTCAATCTTGATGATCTGTCCTGTCATTGCTTCTGATTTTAGTAACATCAAGGTTATTTCTGCAACATCTTCTGGTGTTGAGATGCGTTCTAAAGGTAAATTTGTACAGAGGGTTAGCATTTTCTCTTCTAGTCCTTTCCACCACCTGGTTTCGACCGCGCCTGGTGCCACGCAGTTAACCCTTATTGATGGCGCCAACGCCCGGGCCAATGATCTTGTGAGCCCGTGAATGGCTGATTTGGAAACCGCATAGGGAATAGAAGAACCATAGCCGGTTTCGCCAGAGATACTACCGACATTCACGATAGCACTACCTGTCCTTTTCCTAAGATAAGGTGCGGCATACCGGCAACAATGAAATGTGCCTTTCACGTTAACGTCAAGAATGGTATCCCAAATACTGTCAGATATAGAGTCGAGATCATCAAATTGAAGTTGCTTTGTTGTCCCTGCGTTATTAATCAGGTAATTGATGCCGTTAAATTTTTCAGCGACGGTGTTTATCATTGCTTGTACCGCCGATTCGTCGGAAACATCCGCTTTTATCGCTATAGCTTGTCCTCCATCCCTGATAATTGATTCTGTTGTTTCCTGAGCTTCAAGTTCACTTTGTGAATAGATAACTGCCACAGCAGCACCTTGTTTCGCCAGCATGATACTGATAGCCCGTCCTATACCGGTTCCACCACCGGTAACAATTGCTGTTTTGCCTTGGAATTCTTTATACATAAAAACTCTCCTTAATTAATATGGGTACATAACTTGACAAATCATACATTTCTGGCAGAGGCTTGCCAGTACCCGTTTGAGCTATTATGTGAAGTCCCAGATACTGTAATTCATGACTTACTGAATGCTTTGTTAGAAGGAAGAAATCATTTACATTCTTCTGGGGATCTTGTTAATCATAAGGGTGTATTGTATTTGATTTTTGTTGTAGCTTGTGAAAAACAAATTAAAAAATGATGTTTTCATGACAATGAGCAAGTTAAATTCTCCCCAGTTGAATCACAGCTATCAGACTTTTCATATCGCAATGAGTGGTTTTTTGGCACTGGTTGTTGCTATGGGAATTGGACGTTTTACCTTTACTCCTCAAGTTCCCTTAATGATCGCAGAATCCCAGCTTAGTTTGACCGGTGCGGGTATCGTCGCAGCTTTTAATTATCTGGGATACCTGGCGGGCTCCTATGATGCGATGCGGGCGCGCTGTTTTATTGAATATCGGCTCTGGGCAGGATTATGGGGGGTGGTCATTATCACGTTGCTCTCTGCACTGCTGGATGGGCCGATATTGCATAGTGTCGCCCGTTTTTTTATTGGTTGGGCAAGTGGCTTGACATTAGTGCTGGTGGCGGCATGGGTAAATGAGCAGTTAGCCAGCTTGAACCGTCCTGCGTTGGGTGTTGCCATATTTGCGGGACCCGGAGTCGGGATATTCTTTACTGGTATTCTTGCTGTCGGGATTCAGGCATGGCAACTGAGTGCTGCCGAAGCATGGATGTTGTATGGCATGTTGGCGTTGATTGGTAGTGTTTATATCAGTCGGCATCTGCCTCGTAGCGGTAAACTGCACCGTTCACAGACTGAGGTGAAGAAACTGACTTGGACACCCGCAATTAAGCGGTTGGTATGGAGCTACAGTTTGGCGGGGTTTGGTTATATTTTACCTGCCACTTTTCTTTCGCAAATGGCAAGTGATCGTTTCCCTGGCAGCTTGTTTGCTCAGTTTGTCTGGCCGATATTTGGTGGTGCCGCAATCATCGGCATCGGTTTTGCTATTCTGACTCGTCATACGCTGTCAACCCAAATCCGGCTGGCGATCACTTTATGGATCCAGGCCGCGGGGATTCTTATCGCTGAGATTGTACCGGGAATAAGTGGCTTGGCCTTAAGCGCTTTGCTGATTGGTGGTGGTTTTATGTGCGTGGTGCAAATGGCATTTCAGTATGGGCGTGAACTGGCACCAGAACATAGCCGTTATATGGCCGGGTTGCTGACTACAGGCTATGCTATCGGGCAGCTTGTTGGGCCGGTGCTGTCAGCGGTTTCCACTGCGATAACCGGGAAACTGGAGCCTGCGTTGTATGTGGCATTGATGACATTGGTGATTGCCGGATTACTGGTTTGTAACAGGAATAAACCCATCGGTGAAACTCGTATGTGACGCCATGAAACGCACATGCAAATGTCAGTTTATCCCACATCCAAGCGAACTGAATTGTTGGCTCAGACGCTTGGTTGTGCTATACCAATCATGGCCGTGATGTTAACGTGGCGCGAAATATCAGATTGCCTTAGTTATAGTACTAATGACTGGAACATCAATTTCACTACCCGCCAGATAATGGAAAGTAATACCTTTGGAGAAAATAATGTCATCCCTAAGTAAAGAAGCTGAGCTTGTGCATTCGGCGTTGGAAGCTCGTGGTCTTGAAACTCCTCTTCGTGGTCAGGCGTTGACGCCGGAAGTGCGCAAAGTGCGGATTGAAGAGCATATGACGGAAATTATGAAACTGTTGAATCTTGATCTAAATGATGACAGTTTGGCGGAAACCCCCAGCCGTATTGCAAAAATGTATGTTGATGAAATCTTTTCAGGGCTGGACTACAGTAATTTTCCGAAAATCACATTGATAGAAAATAAAATGAAAGTGGATGAAATGGTGACAGTGCATGATATCACGTTAACCAGTACCTGTGAACATCATTTTGTGACTATTGATGGTAAGGCTACTGTTTCCTATATCCCGAAAGATAAAGTGATTGGGTTATCTAAAATTAACCGCATTGTGCAGTTTTTTTCGCAGCGCCCACAGGTACAGGAGCGTCTGACCCAACAGATCCTGATTGCATTACAGACACTGCTTGGCACCAATAATGTTGCCGTATCTATTGATGCGGTCCATTATTGTGTAAAAGCCCGGGGCATCCGTGATGTAACCAGTACCACGACAACGACTTCCCTAGGGGGGTTGTTTAAATCCAGTCAAAATACCCGTCAGGAGTTTTTACGCACAACACGCCATTTGTAATTTTTACATCGGGATATAAGAATGACCCGCCAGAGAATTGGTTCACTGGACAGTATTCGTGGTCTGGCGATTCTGGGGATATTGCTGCTCAATATCTCAGGTTTTGCTTTGCCATCCGCGGCTTATTTGAACCCGGCATATAATAGTTCAGCTTCTTCTGCTGATTTGGTTATCTGGTCTGTGCTCAGTATCTTTGCTCAGGGAAAATTCCTGTGTATTTTTGCCTTCTTATTTGGTGCAACACTGGAGTTGCTACTACCAAGGGGCAAAGTCTGGAACTACCCACGATTAATCATACTTGCCCTGATTGGCGGGATACATGGCATCCTGTTCTGGGATGGTGATATTTTACTCTCTTACAGTTTGGCCGGTTTTTTTAGTTTTTATCTGATTAGCCAAAATAGCACCAATAGCCGGTTATTTATGACCGGTGTTGTTTTTTATCTGATTGGATTAGTGCTGTTATTTATTCTTGGTTTTTTTTCCAGAGGTGAATCTAACGATGCCTGGCGACCGACCGAATTCCATATGTTATACGAAACATTCTGGAAAACGGGTGGTGGATGGTTGGCAATAGAAGAACGTTTTAATCAGGTCATGTTGATGATGGTCATGCTGTTTGTTCAGTATGGCTGGCAACTGATCGGCATTATGTTATGTGGTGCCGGATTAGTGCGTAATGGCTGGCTGAAAGGTGAATTTCCGGTGAGCCATTATCGAAATGTGGCGCTATTGCTGATACCACTCAGTGTTGCTGTCCAGATATTCTCTGTGGCGCTCCAGTATGCGCATAACTGGGATTACTTTTGGTCAGGTATTGTTGGCTATATCCTTTCTGAGTTGGTAATTCCATTTCAGGCACTGGGTTATATGGCTTTGATATATGGTTTCTGGCCGGTAATTGCAGGCTGGCGAATTAATCGCTGGCTCAGGCTGGTTGGACGAATGGCGATGAGTAATTATTTACTGCAAACTTTAATCTGTACTGTGTTGTTTTATCACTTTGGATTATTTGGTCAATTCAGCCGTCTGGAGTTACTGGCATTTATTCCATTTATTTGGACCGTAAATATTCTTTTTTCATGCTGGTGGTTACGTTGTCACCAGCAAGGGCCATTAGAATGGCTGTGGCGAAATATTACGGCGGCATTGGCACGCTCCTCTTAGGCTGGGTTTTGTCCATTTCCTGCAATTCTTCCGGGGTTACCGCCGGATAATCGGTTATACCTTCTGGTATTTTATGCGGAGCAGGAATTGGGATCAAAGGACCCAGGAAACGCGGTTCGCGTTTCAAAATATAAAGATCAGTTAAGGCGCCAAGGCGGGCAATTATTTCACGTAACCGGACGGTAATCATATTTTTAGGTGTGGAAACTGCATAGCACTGAGCGTCAATTCCCATATGTATAGCGATAAACAGCGCCCGTTCGCAATGGAATCGTTGAGTGATAATCGTAAAATCATTGGTGTCAAAAACTTTACGGGTTCTGACTATCGAATCAAGCGTTCTGAAACCAGCAAAATCCAGCACGATGTTTGTGGCAGGAATACCTACTTTTACTAAATCCCTGCGCATGGTGACAGGTTCGTTATAACTTTGCTGGGCATTGTCGCCACTTAGTAATAGATATTTGATTTTATCGCTGTTATAAGCATTAACTGCACCCTGAATGCGGTACATATAATACTGATTGGGTGCGCCAGAATGGTAGTATTTAGACGTACCAAGCACCATACCCACTTCACGTTCAGGAAGTTTTTTGAGGTCATCAAAAATATAGGGGGCCGTTTTCCAGCTAATCCAGCGGTCAAGTGCAATAGCTGTGAGCGTCAGCATCCCTGCGATGAATAACAGACTAATTATCAGGCGCTTCCACATGCTTTTGCCTTTAATATGCATCAATGACTAATATTGACTAAAGGCTACTTTACCTGAAATTCTGAAGCAAGTTTTCTCTATAAGAAAAAAGCCTGACAGTGATTTTTTGTTGTCTGTTTCTTGATATTTTGTCCCGCCGCAGTCGGCGGGCATCGTATCAGAGGGTGTCATATGGTAGCTTGACTTCTCATTTCCTGTTTTTAAGGCGTTGTAGGGGCTGCGGATATACTGTAAAACCCGATTCTTAATGTAAGGGGCAGTCAAATGTTGAGATTGAAAAAATACTGGAAGATTAAGACATTAAAATAAACTCGATAACAATATTCAGGTTAAGAATATGTATATTCTTCTTATGAATTCTGGTATTTTATTTTTGACTTTACACGGTTTACTTTATGCTCAATATTGATGTTAAATAATAATATATTGCCGAATCTTTTTCTGCGGTAGATATGCCCATTCTGATCTGCCAGGAATTTATGAGGGATTATATTATCTATTTATCATTATAATTATCATTGAATATTAAATTGATTGTTTTTAAGGTTATAGTAAATCTCATAAAATAAAATGATTGCAATCATAAGCTTCACTATTATTAAATGTGGAATTAGTAAAATAACTTAAATATATATCTATATCTATTTTGGTGATTAATATCGTGTTGATTAAAAGTGCTTTTACTGGATAGAATATTGGAATTAACATTTTCTGGTGTATTTTTATGTAGGAGAGTTTTCCAAAATCATGTTAAGTATAACAAGGTGACTTTTATGAAAAATGAAGTGATTTTATCTAATTCTTTGCAAGAAAGTGATCTCGATAAGTTATTTAATGATGAAGTGTTAGCAGTCCATGTGAAAAAATATGTAGATAGTCATATTTCAAATAAACTTTCTGATTTTTTCCTCTCTCATGAAAATCTAGAACATTATCTTCATGATTTAAAAAAAGGAGATGAAATTTTTTTAGTTGATTACGGTGTTGATAGAGTTGGTGTGCCTTATAATATGACATTTGGTAAACCCAAAGATAGTGATAGTTATAAAAGATATTTTGAGAATGCATTACCTGCAATAAGAAATGTCAGAAATTTCTGTGCTCCAATGCTGGCACCTTTCGATAAATTTCGTTTAGAACTGGATGAAGTATGGTCTGCGGGTGCCAGTATTGCAAATTTTGAAGGTAAAAAGATGCATGTGGGGATTGCCAGGGTCATGAGAAGACCAGAACTCTCTATCATGTCTGAAATACAACCTCACTTTGATGGCCTTCAACAACAATCTGTCAATTTGTTAGGGCAATTTTCTGTAAACATATATATAAAAGTACCTGTGAGTGGAGGGGAATTAGAGTTGTGGGATGTTCCAGCTATTCCTATTACCGAGTTGATTGAAGATAGTTCAGAACATGATTGGCGGGGTTCTCTTCCTCCATCTATTTGTATTAAGCCAGAATTGGGAGATTTAATAATAATAAACACCAGGAAACCCCATGCAATTCGTAGCTTTTCTGAGGGAAGCAGAATATCATTGCAAAGTTTTATCGGAGTATCACCAAATAAACATCTAATGTTATGGAATTAATGATGTTATTGATGTAATTAGCATGTTGGGAATATTTTTTTAGGGATTGGGAGTATCACATCCCAATCCTATAAATATGGAAATTATGTTCAAATACTTGAATGTAAATTATCTTCATCCTATTGTTTTTTTGCTGTGAATGTGCAATTAAATAATGCTATATAAGTTAAGTATAATTTAGTGAAAATTGCCATAGACCTTCGGCTAATGTGGGCGGAAATATGAGGAAAGAATCTTGCAGGGTTTTCAGATATTAAAATGCCGCAATGAATATGCGGCATAGAGGTATAGTGGGTTTAAAGGCTGAGGTGCTCGTCGTTTCTGTCTTCTGGGTTTGTGCCAGGCTTGTCAGGGACGAGTAACAGCCGATGACGTGGGAAACGCTTTGCCCGATCCAGGCAGATAACCGTCACAATGAAGTACGTTTATATACGCGATATTCCGGTTTCCAGAAGTTACGTTCAATCGCTTCATCCAACGCACCGTCTGACGTGACAGTCGCAACACCTTGTATTTGCGCTTCTTTTGCAACTTGTTTCGCAATTTTGCGAGAAACTTCCTGAATATCATCAATGGGTGGCAGTAATGGGCCTGTACCCTCTTTAGCTAATGGTGAACAATCAGCTAATGTCCGGCTTGCCGCCATCAACATGCCGTCAGTGACGAGTTTGGCCCCGGAGGCAATAACACCTAAGCCAATTCCAGGGAAGATATAGGAGTTGTTACATTGAGCGATCGGATACTCTTGATCTTTGTATTTTACCGGATTGAATGGGCTACCTGTTGCAACCAAAGCAGCGCCATCAGTCCAGTTGATAATATCTTCAGGACGGGCTTCAACACGGGAAGTTGGGTTGGATAATGGCATAACGATTGGACGTTCACAGTGTTTATGCATCTCACGGATGATCTCTTCTGTAAACAGACCAGCTTGACCTGAAACGCCAATTAATACCGTAGGTTTAGCATTACGAACAACGTCGAGCAGAGAGATAGAATCGCTGTTCACATCCCATTCAGCCAAGGAGTTGCTTTTTTGCACCAGTTTATTCTGAAAATCCAATAAATTTGGCAGTTTATCTGTCAGTAAACCGAAACGATCAACCATGAAAATACGGGCGCGAGCTTGTTCTTCACTTAAACCTTCAGATTTCATCTGGGCGACAATCTGTTCTGCGATACCGCAACCAGCGGAACCTGCACCCAGGAAAGTGACAGTTTGATCTTTTAATTGACGACCGGCAGCGCGGCTGGCTGCAATCAGGCTACCGAGTGTAACAGCGGCGGTTCCCTGAATGTCATCATTAAAGCAACAAATCTCATGGCGATAGCGGTCGAGCAGGGGCATGGCATTTTTTTGCGCGAAATCTTCAAACTGTAGCAGCACATTTGGCCAGCGGCGCTTAACTGCCTGAATAAATTCATCAACAAATTCATCATATTCTGCCCCGGTAATACGCGGATGGCGCCAGCCCATATATAACGGGTCATTCAGACGCTGGGGGTTGTTCGTTCCCACATCCAGGACTACCGGCAGCGTATACGCAGGGCTGATACCACCACAGGCGGTATACAGGGAAAGTTTACCAATAGGAATACCCATACCGCCGATACCTTGGTCACCCAGACCAAGAATACGTTCACCATCGGTGACAACGATAACTTTTACATTTTGTTTAGTCGCATTTTGCAGCATGTCATCAATATGCGTTTTATTTGGATATGAGATGAACAAGCCACGGGCGCGGCGGTAAATATCAGAAAAATGTTCACAAGCTTCACCAACCGTTGGGGTATAAATGATTGGCATCATTTCGCTCAAATGTGCATCCAGCAGGCGGTAGAACAGAGTTTCGTTAGTGTCTTGAATATTTCGCAGATAAATGTGTTTATCTGCATCATTTTTGAAATCGAGATACTGCCGATAGGCACGTTCAGCTTGTTCTTCGATGGTTTCAACCGCTTCCGGTAATAAGCCATGAAGGTTAAAGTTGCCGCGTTCTGCTTCAGTAAAGGCACTGCCTTTATTCAGCAGGGGAAATTCCAACAGGATGGGGCCAGAATAGGGAATATATAATGGACGTTTACTTTCGTGTTCCAGTTCCATGAATCTTACTCTTTGAACTAAATGGATAACAAGGTCAGCTATAGATCCTAAGAGATAGGAAAAATATGTACAGCGAATGTTACTTAATTAGAGGTATTATGAGTAAAAATGAGAGATAACATCCAGATTTAGCTAATAAAATGTTACGTTAACTATTTTGGTAGGAGAAAATTCTCCATCAGGATCATTGATTTGCTGCTGAGTAATATTCATCGACTTTAAAAATTCTTCGTTAAGCATCTCGCCAACGGTAGTCGGTTTTGCCGTAATAGTATTCATAGTGTTCCCCATTAATATTTGTGCGGATCTAGATAAACATCATATGCGGCACCATCACGCCAGCGAAAAATGAGCCGCCATTGGATATTTACTGAATTCAGAACGTGTGGTACTCAAATTTACTACATCCTAGTACAGCAAGTGTGGATTGAGTTGCACTTTTTTGGGACAAATCGCTATTTTTTCCCTCAACTAATACTGCTCTTTCGATAGCCAGACAATCACCACCAGAAATATTCATCAGGATCAGGGCAGCTTGCAATGGGGGTAAGCTTGGATTAAATGCAGCATTTTCTGCATAACGTCCAGGATAGATTTTTCCATCTTTTCCCAGCAGTGCTATACCACTGTATGAATTGCTGTATGGGGCGTGGCTTCGGTTTGCCGCACCCAATGCGGTTAGTACAAGTTCATCAGGGGTTTCTATTTGATAACCATGATTAACCGGATCCATCAACAGGGTAGTGATACCCAGATCGTTTGGACCAAAGGAATCTGGCAAATAGTCACCTAATGTCAAAGGTTCTTGTTTTGGCAAGTGGATCTCTAATTGTGTGCCACTATTAAGTTCATTCATAAACTGGCGGCAGTGACCGCATGGAGAGTAATTAACCGTGATAGATACCAGTTTTTTCTCGCCGCGTAACCAGGCGTGAGTAATAGCACATTGTTCAGCATGAATAGTTTGCTGTAATGGCACATTGGTAAATTCCATATTTGCGCCGAAGTAGAGATTTCCGCTTGCGCCACGGGCAATTGCGCCGACATTAAAATGTGATATCGGAGCCAGGGAGCATGCTGCTGCGAGTGGCAGCAGGGCGATAGCCAATGTGTTATCGTCAAAGCCACAGGCTTTCTTGACCGATTCAGCTTGTTCAGCCGTGAACATGGCAGGAAAGTCGTCGTTTCCTGCATAGGGAAAAAGTGCATCCTGTAGTTTAGATGGCAACTGTGCCCAGATAGAGCGAAAGCGAGCTTGCATAGAATGATCTCCAAATTAACTTAAGATCATTCTAGATGCTCTGATTAGATTTTTAATGTGATAAATATCACAAAAATAATGAAAATTATGTAATTAAAGTTGGTAATTGAGAGATTTGTATCAAATTTTTCAACGGATAATTAACTAAATAGATATAGCAGCACTGGGAATATAAAAGGGGCAGTCAGTGAAGTAATGATACCGCAGGTCATCAATGCTAATGAACTGTATGCGCCTTCAACAAAATTGACTTCTGTACAACGGGCGGTGCCTAAAGCATGTGATGCTGTTCCCATTGCCAAGCCGCGGGATGCTTTGGTTTTCACCTGCAAGAGATCGAACAGGCTATGACCAAATATTGCCCCAAGAATACCGACAAAAATGACGCAAGCGGCACTGATTGCCGGAATACCGCCAATAGCATCTGCTACTGCCATTGCGATCGGTGTAGTGACTGATTTAGGCAGTATCGAGGCGGCCATTTCAGGTGTTGCGCCCATCCACAATGCAATAGCTGTGCCTGTAACCATAGCGACAATACTGCCGATAAAACAGACACTGATAATGGACTTCCATTGGGCGCGGATCTGGTGCAACTGTTCATATAAAGGAAATGCCAGCGCAACCACGGCGGGCTGGAGCAGATCATTAAGAATTCGGCTGCCGGCGAAATAGTGCTCATAAGGGGTATTGGTTATTAACAATATTGGAATCAGTACAACGATAGAAACCAATAAGGGATTCAGAATAGGAATTTTGAATCTGAGTGAAAGTTTTCTGGCGGCGTAGAATACAATCAATGTTAATGGCAGTGACCACCAAATGTGACTTAACATACTTATTTCTCTTGTTTTTCTTGTCTAGTCTTAACTTCTGATACAGAGCCAATGATTGAACGTTCGCGGTGAACATAATGGGAACTGTAAGCAACAATAATCATAACCATTGCGGTGCTGATCAGGCATGAAAGGACAATCGGTAATATCTGTTGGCTGAGTTGATCGTAATAATTCATAACGCCTACACCAATAGGCAGAAACAGCAGGGTCATATTTCTCAGTAACAGACTGCAACCTGGTTTTGCCCAGCGGGCAGGAATCAATTGAAAAGCCAATAAGACAAACAATATCAACATACCGATAATGCTGCCGGGGACTGCGATGGGTAACAGAGCAGAGATGGCATTGCCTGCCAACAAACACAGATAAATCAGTACAAATGCTCGCAGGTACTGCCAACCTATAATCAGTACTTCACGAAACGACATAATAAAATTCCTAATTCCAGTGAGGAATTCATCATACAATTAACCCTGGGAATGTGCCATAGATCACATTCAAAAAAAGCGGGGACCATTGTTGATCCCCGCTTGTAAGATATATTGGCAATAAATTGACTGTTATTTCACCTGCATACCCGGTTGTGCGCCACTGTCAGGACTGAGCAGGAAGATATCTTTTCCGCCAGGCCCAGCAGCCATCACCATTCCTTCAGAAATACCGAAGCGCATTTTACGCGGAGCCAAGTTAGCAACCATTATAGTTAAACGGCCATCCAGTGCTTTTGGATCAGGGTAGCTGGAGCGGATACCAGAAAATACCTGGCGGGTTTCACCACCAAGATCCAGCGTCAGCTTCAGCAGCTTATCTGAGCCTTCTACAAAATCAGCCTGTTTGATAAGGGCGACGCGCATATCAACTTTGGCGAAATCATCAAAAGTGATTGTCTCCTGAATCGGATCTTCTGCCAGTGGACCGCTGACTTTTTGTGGTGCATTGATGCTTTCTTTAGACGCAGTAACCATCGCATCGACTTTATCCATATCAATGCGGTTAAACAGGGTCTTAAAGGTGGAAACCTGATGATCCAGCAGAGGTTGTTCAATACCATTCCAGATCAGTTCTGTATTCAGGAAAGCTTCTGCGCGTTTTGCCAGACTTGGCAAAACCGGTTTCAGGAAAGTCATCAGAACGCGGAACAGGTTGATGCCCATTGAACAGATAGCTTGAAGATCCGCATCGCGGCCTTCTTCTTTTGCCACAACCCACGGAGCCTGCTCATCCACATAACGGTTTGCCAAATCAGCCAATGCCATGATTTCACGGATTGCTTTACTGAATTCGCGATTGTTGAACTCTTCTTCAATCACTTTCGCGCCATCAATAAACTTCTGGTAAAGCGCTGGATCAGCCAGTTTATCCGCCAGCTTGCCATTAAAGCGTTTATTGATGAAACCCGCGTTACGGGAAGCCAGGTTAACAACTTTATTAACGATATCGCTGTTAACACGCTGAACAAAATCTTCCAGGTTCAGGTCGATATCATCAATACGGGAAGAGAGTTTGGCCGCATAGTAATAACGTAGGCAATCTGCATCCAGATGATCCAGATAAGTGCTGGCTTTGATAAACGTACCGCGGGATTTGGACATTTTCGTGCCGTTGACGGTGACGTAGCCGTGAACAAACAGATTTGTTGGCTTACGGTAACCGCTGCCTTCCAGCATGGCAGGCCAGAACAGGCTGTGGAAATAGACAATGTCTTTACCAATAAAGTGATAAAGATCGGCGGTGGAATCTTTTGCCCAGAACTCATCAAAGCTTAGATTGCCGCGTTTGTCACACAGGTTTTGGAAAGAACCCATATAGCCGATAGGCGCATCCAGCCAGACATAGAAATATTTGCCTGGTGCATCAGGAATTTCAAAACCAAAATAAGGTGCATCACGGGTGATATCCCACTGCTGTAAGCCGGATTCAAACCATTCCTGCATCTTGTTAGCAACCTGTTCCTGTAATGCGCCGGAACGGGTCCATGCTTGTAACATGTCACTGAATGCAGGCAGATCGAAGAAAAAGTGCTCGGATTCACGCATTTCTGGCGTTGCACCGGAGACAACAGAACGTGGGTTAGTCAGTTCTGTTGGGCTGTAAGTTGAACCGCAAACTTCACAGTTATCGCCATATTGATCTTCTGCCTTGCATTTTGGGCAGGAGCCTTTTACAAAGCGATCAGGCAGAAACATCCCTTTCTCAGGATCGTATAACTGAGAAATAGTGCGGTTCTTAATGTGGCCGTTCTTTTTCAGCGCCAGATAGATTTCAGTTGATAATTCCTGGTTCTCTCTGCTGTGTGTAGAGTGATAGTTATCATAGCTGATTGAAAAGCCAGTAAAATCCTGATGATGCTCCTGGTTCACGGCGGCGATCATCTCTTCGGGAGCAATACCCATTTGCTGTGCTTTCAGCATGATTGGTGTTCCGTGAGCGTCATCGGCGCAGATAAAGTGAACCTCTTTGCCGCGCATTCGCTGAAAACGGACCCAAATATCTGCCTGGATATGTTCCAGCATGTGACCAAGATGGATTGGACCGTTAGCATATGGCAACGCACACGTCACCAATAATTTTTTTGCGACTTGAGACATAGTAAGGATCTGACTTCCAATAAATGAAAAGGGAGTTTGATGTTACCTGATCAAAAAAATTGTCGCTAGGGTAACTCTTGATCTTCGCGGGTTTTATTGGATAAAAATTGAATCAGTGAGTGAGAAGTGGGTTTTTATTGCTGACCTTATCCGAACTCATTGGGTTCTGTTATGATGAAAGAATGGCTTTTATAGTTAATCATGATAATCAAAGGAGCCGGGATGAGCGCAAAATCCCCCGAGCAGACCAATCCTGACCTGCTGAAATCTCAGGTAACAAAAATACTTGCTACCTTTACACATCTGACACTGGAACGCGATTTGACAGCTCTGAAAGCACTGCATCACTGTACGATGCTTGATGAGGTTCTGCACATTGAATTGATAATGCCGTTTGTCTGGCAGCGTGGTTTTGAAGCTCTGAAAGAGGCGACAACGCAAAAATTGCAGTCAGTGACCGGGGCAAAATCTGTTGCGTGGAAATTGAACCATGATATCAGCACATTACGCCGCGCTAACGATTTGCCGGGAATTAATGGTGTCCGTAATATTTTGGCTGTCAGCTCAGGTAAAGGTGGCGTGGGTAAATCCAGCACTGCGGTAAACCTGGCATTGGCGTTGGCTCAGGAAGGGGCCAAAGTCGGTATTCTGGATGCGGATATCTACGGTCCTTCGGTTCCGAGCATGTTGGGAACCACCAAAGAACGCCCAACTTCCCCGGATGGGCAGCATATGGCGCCTATTATGACTCATGGCCTTGCCACTAACTCGATTGGCTATCTGGTGACGGATGACAATGCCATGGTATGGCGTGGCCCGATGGCCAGCAAGGCATTGATGCAGATGCTACAGGATACATTATGGCCGGATCTTGATTATCTGGTTATTGATATGCCACCGGGAACCGGTGATATTCAGCTTACGTTGTCGCAAAACATCCCGGTCACGGGGGCGCTGGTAGTGACAACGCCTCAAGATATCGCCTTAATTGATGCGATGAAAGGCATTGTCATGTTCCAAAAAGTGAAAGTTCCTGTACTGGGGATCGTTGAAAACATGAGTGCGCATATTTGCGGCAACTGTGGTCACCTGGAGCCTATTTTTGGTACTGGCGGGGCGGAAAAACTGGCCGCTAAATATCATTGCAAACTGTTGGGACAAGTTCCTCTGCATATTTCGTTACGTGAAGATCTTGACCGTGGAGAGCCTACTGTTATCAGCAATCCTGATAGTGAATTCACGGATATTTACCGGGAAATTGCGGCAAATATTTCTGCACAGATGTACTGGCAGGGTGAGAAGATACCGACCGAGATCTCGTTTCGCGCTGTTTAATACCCATTTGCCATATTCGATTAGTCGTAACGGGTTATGATATTTTCATTACCCGTTTTTTGCGTATTGAAGAAAGAATTCTTTTCAGATTCATATCTGTTGCATGGTTTTTATGCGAAACGCTTCGAAAAAAATGAGACTTAATCTTGTTTACACTGGAACAGATATCATTAACTCCCTATAATCTCGCCCGACTTAGCACTCTTAGGTGCTTTGTTCCCCATTTTTTCTAGAATCAGGTTAATCTCTATTATGGCTGACGAAGCACATCAGTGCACAATTGTAGGAATTTCCGGTGCATCTGCCTCAGGTAAAAGTCTCATTGCGAATACACTTTACCGTGAATTACGCGCTCAGGTTGGTGATCACAACATCGGTATTATCCCAGAAGATTGTTACTATAAAGACCAAAGCGATCTATCAATGGAAGAGCGTTATAAGACCAATTATGACCACCCAAGTTCCATGGATCACAATCTGCTCTTTTCTCACCTGCAAGATGTGAAAGCCGGTAAATCAATTGAATTACCACAGTATGATTATGTCGCGCATACCCGCAAGTCAGAATCGATTCATTTTGCGCCGAAAAGAGTTATTATTCTGGAAGGTATTCTGCTATTGACGGATAAGCGCTTGCGCCAGGAGATGGACTTCTCTATTTTCATTGATACCCCGTTGGATATTTGCCTTATGCGTCGTATTAAACGGGATGTTAATGAACGGGGGCGTTCTCTGGATTCTGTGATTGAGCAATATCATAAAACTGTACGTCCAATGTTTCTGCAATTTATTGAGCCATCAAAACAATATGCAGATATTATTGTGCCGCGCGGGGGTAAAAACCGCGTAGCGATTGATGTGCTGAAAGCCAAAATTGGTCAGTTCTGCGAATAATAAAACTTTGCTTGTCAGGCATTGATAAGCATCATCGTATTTGAGAGGGAAAAGAATGCGACTCTGTGACCGTGACATTATTAAATGGCTTGATGAAGGTAAATTGGTCATTTCTCCGCGTCCGCCGATTGAACGAATTAACGGGGCAACGGCTGATGTGCGCCTTGGAAATCAGTTTCGTGTTTTCCGTGGTCATACTGCCGCGTATATTGATTTGAGTGGCCCAAAAGATGAAGTGAGCGCTGCCCTTGATCGCGTGATGAGCGATGAAATTATCCTGCCTGACGATGAGGTTTTTTTCCTCCACCCCGGAGAGTTGGCACTGGCTGTCACTCTGGAATCCGTCACATTGCCTGATGATTTGGTGGGCTGGCTTGATGGACGTTCTTCTCTTGCCCGTCTTGGATTGATGGTGCATGTGACGGCGCACCGCATCGATCCGGGCTGGCATGGTCAAATTGTTCTCGAATTCTATAATTCGGGTAAATTGCCTCTGGCGCTGCGTCCGGGTATGGTGATCGGTGCTTTAAGTTTTGAACTGTTATCTGGCCCGGCTGATCGTCCATATAATCGTCGTCAGGATGCAAAATATAAAAACCAGCAAGGTGCGGTGGGTAGCCGTATTGATGAAGATTAATGTTTTTATCGGTTACTGAGTCGCATTTACTGCTTTAATAAAGCTGAGGAAGTCATGAAAAGATTACTGACGACACTGGTTATTTTGCTGGTCGTGATTATTAGCGGTTTGGCGGCATTAGTCATGTTAGTGAACCCGAATGACTTTCGTGCTTATATGGTTAAGCAGGTGCAAAAGAAGAGTGGCTATCAGCTTGTTCTGCAAGACGGTATGCGCTGGCATGTCTGGCCAAAACTCAGCATTATTACCGGGCGCATGTCATTGACTGCACCGGGAGCGGCGCAGCCGGCAGTGACGGCAGAAAATATGCGCCTGGATGTGGAGTTGTGGCCACTGCTTTCCCATCAGCTTGCAGTTAAAGAGGTGATGTTAAAAGGGGCAGTGTTGCGATTAACCCCGGAAAGCAAAGTTCAGGAAAAAGGGAATGCCCCTGTTGCACCGAAAGGGAATCCAGCAAATCCTGTCGCTAAGGGGGAACGCTGGAAACTTGATATTGCCAGAATTAAAGTCGCTGATAGTTTACTTATCTGGCAAAACGATGATCACGCTCAGTTGAATGTCCGCGATATTAATCTGCTCATGAAACGGGGTGATCAAAACCATATCAGTGTGGAATTGAGCAGTAAGGTCAGTAAGAATCAGCAAGAACTGGTTTTTAATCTTAATGCAAATGTAGACATTTCTGGTTATCCATATCGTGTTGCCGGTAATATTGATTCTTTCGATTATCAGCTTCAGGGGGTAGGTATACCCACGGCAGGGATTAGTGGTTCGGGAAAAGTGAATGCTGTTTATCAGGAAAAAACGGCAGATGAACCACAAACAATCTCTCTACAGGCACTGAATTTCACTGCTAATGAGAGTGAACTGCATGGCAGTATAAAGGCAATATTAGGTGCTCACCCTGATTATCAGATAAATTTATCTTCCCAAAAATTGAATTTAGATAATCTGGTGGGGTGGGATTTGCTTCCTGAAGATAATTCAGAAGCTAAACGCCATTACCGGATAGAGAATAGTTCAGCTAAACCAGTGATTGCGGTTTCGAGCCCAGAACAGCTTGATTATAGCGCCGCATTTTTGAATGATTTTGATGCCGGTGTTACTGTTAATGCGAACAAATTTATTTATCGGGGGATGGAAATCGATGACCTGATATTTAAAGCCGCGAGTAATGAAGGTATTGCCGAAATTTCTGTTCTGAGTGGGAAATTATTTGGTGGTCATTTCTCCCTTCCAACCATTCTGGATGCAACAGGCAATCAACTTAAATTACATACCAAGCCTTTACTGCAAGATATAGAACTGGAACCCGTACTCAAAGCATTTTCTTTACCACTGGCATTTAGTGGTAAATTCAATCTGAATGGCGATCTTTTTGGTAAAGGATATGATGGTTATGCTATTTCGCATATTTGGCATGGTGATCTTAATTTCAGTTTAGTTAATGCCAAAATGTATGGATTGAATATTTCCCAATTGATCCAGCAGTCCGTTGCTCGTGCAACGAATAAAGTGAATATTCCTGATGATATGAATAACTTTACCCGTGCCAAAAGGCTTGATATTAAAGCAGTACTTAATCGGGGTGATGTAAAAATCAGTCAGCTTCATGCCGTATCCGAGTTGCTAAATATTGACGGCCAGGGTGAGGCCAACCTGCTTAAACAAGATGTTGATGTCGCCTTAAAAGTGCAGGTAACACAAGGGTGGGATGCAGATGATGAATGGGTGCGCCGTTTGCGCAAACTGAAAGTACCACTGCGGGTTTATGGTAATTGGAGTCATCTGAAATACAACCTTGATATTGAGCAATTGCTGCGTAATGAGCTGGAGAACAAAGCAAAGCAGGCTATCAATGATTGGGTTGAACGTAATAGCAATAGTAATAAAGAACGATAGAACGCTCTGGTGCATCCGGAGCGCTTTGTTGAACCATTGAAGTTTGCTGGGTTAAACTGCGAAGTTATAATGAATGCCGTCAAGGAACTCAACGCCCCGGTACAGTTCATCAGAACTGACCGGGCTTTTATTTTATTCCCGGAGGAAAATAAGAACTTGGTGATGCTGGTGAAATAGCGCCGGGTTATTCTTTATCTTCTTCCTCTGAAACCAATGGCGTAATTTTTACCTTATTAATTCGGTGACTAGTGACTTCCAATGGCTCAAACAGATAATTATCAATCTGCAATTGCTCACCTTGTTGTGGAATATGTTGTGAATGCTCCATCAATAAGCCTGCTAAGGTTTGATATTCACGCTTCTCATCGAGTTGCAAAGGAACATAAAGGATCAAATCATCCAGCGGCATATAACCATTGGCAATCCAGCAGCCATTTTCAGTCGTTTGAATATCATGACGGGCATCAGTTTCTTCGCCATCTACCGGCAGATTACCCGCGATAGTTTCCATGACATCGGTCAGAGTAACAACACCTTCCACAGAACCAAATTCATCGACGACAAACGCGAAGTGAGTCTGTGCCTGGCGGAACTGTTCCAACGCCTGAAGTAGGGAAAGCTGCTCAGGGAAAATCAGCGGTTGTTTTATCAACGAATGCAAATCAAAAGGTTGCTGGTTGAGTTGTTGATTCAGTAAATCAATGACATGGACAACACCTAATGGTTCGTCACTGACATTTTCATCTGTCACGACAATACGTGTGTGAGGGCTTTTACTCAGTATTTGTGTCAGATTTTCTGCCGGTGCATTGATATCAAGGTACTCCACGTCGTGGCGTGAGGTCATGATACTGTTGACGTTACGCTGCGCCATACCCAAAACTCTGGCAATCATCTGGCGTTCTTGTGGATCAAACACTTCCTGATTATCAGAAATCAGATTAGATGTATGGTTATCCAATTCTGCCTTTTCATGTTTACCACTGAGGATACGCAAAACCGCCTCCGCTGTTCTTTCACGCAGTGAGCGGGAAGCAGTAAGAAATCTGCGGCGGTTAAATTGAGCGAACTGGTTTAGGGACTCAATCATAATTGAGAAGCCGATGGCGGCATACAAGTAACCTTTTGGTATGTGATAACCAAAACCTTCGGCAACCAGACTAAAACCAATCATCAGTAAGAAGCTCAGACAGAGAATAACGATGGTTGGATGAGCATTGACGAAGGTTGTTAACGGCTTACTTGCCAGTATCATCAGGAACATCGCGATGGTTACCGCGGCGATCATGATACCAATATTATCAACCATACCGACAGCAGTAATCACTGAGTCCAGAGAGAAGACGGCATCAAGGACAATGATCTGCGCGACAACCGTCCAAAATTTAGACGTTTTGCGTTGTTGTCCTGAGTGTGCATCTTTGCCTTCCAGTCGTTCGTTTAGCTCCATAGTCGCTTTGAATAGCAAGAAAAGGCCACCCACCAGCATAATCAGGTCACGGGCACTGAATGGATGTTCCCAAAGCGTAATTAATGGATTAGTTAGCGTTATCAGCCAGGAGAGACTAAAAAGCAACACGACACGCATCAGTAGTGCACAGGTCAACCCTGTGATACGCGCTTTGTCTCTTAGTTTTTCAGGAAGTTTATCTGCCAGAATGGCAATAAAGACCAAGTTGTCGATTCCGAGGACAATTTCTAGAACGATAAGAGTAACCAGTCCAGCCCATATCGTCGGATCTGCGATCCATTCCATACAGTTTGTTTTACCTTCTTAATATGACGGCTTATGCCGAACAATGAATAATGGGCATTGACTCATCAAATTTCAATAGTTGATTTTTCATCTGAGGAAGTTTTTTTCAAAAAATAAGTTATGGCGATATTGATAGCACCAATAACTATCCACTGAGCCTAATCCTGAGTTAACATGTGATCACATTAACAAATTGCATACTAATGATAATTAGTGTGCAAGTATTATCATCAGACAGGAGTTATTCATGTCCAAGCAGCAGATTGGTGTTGTCGGTATGGCGGTGATGGGGCGTAACCTGGCGCTGAATATTGAAAGCCGTGGTTATTCCGTATCTATATTTAATCGTTCAAGTGATAAAACTGACGAAGTGATTGCCGAAAATCCAGGGAAAAAATTAGTCCCAAGTTACACTATCGAAGAATTTGTCGATTCACTGGAAAAACCGCGCCGTATTCTGCTTATGGTTAAGGCTGGCGAAGCAACCGATAAAACTATCGCTTCACTGACTCCGCATCTGGATAAAGGTGACATTTTGATTGATGGTGGTAATACCTATTTTCAGGATACTATTCGCCGTAACCGGGAGCTTTCTGCTCAGGGCTTTAATTTTATCGGTACAGGCGTTTCCGGTGGTGAAGAGGGCGCATTGAAGGGGCCATCGATCATGCCGGGTGGTCAGAAAGAGGCGTATGAGTTGGTTGCGCCAATTTTGCAAGAGATCGCGGCTAAAGCTGAAGATGAACCTTGTGTGGCATATATTGGCCCGGATGGTGCCGGCCATTATGTGAAAATGGTTCACAATGGGATTGAATACGGTGATATGCAGCTCATAGCTGAAGCCTATTCCTTACTGAAAAACGCTCTGAATCTGAGCAATGAAGAGTTGTATGAAATTTTCACTGATTGGAATAATGGTGAACTGAGCAGCTATTTGATTGAAATCACGGCTGATATTTTCCGTAAGAAAGATGAAGCAGGCCAATATCTGGTTGATGTGATTTTGGACGAAGCAGCAAATAAAGGGACTGGTAAGTGGACCAGCCAGAGCTCTTTGGATTTGGGTATTCCATTGACGCTGATCACTGAATCTGTATTTGCACGTTATATTTCTTCTCTCAAAGATCAGCGAGTTGCCGCCGCTAAAGTTTTGAGTGGGCCGCAAGTACAGCCATTCAAAGGTGATAAAGCTGAATTTATTGAGAAAGTGCGCCGTGCACTCTATCTGGGTAAAATCGTTTCATATGCTCAGGGCTTTCAGCAATTAAAAGCGGCATCTGATGAGTACCAATGGAACCTGAATTACGGTGAGATTGCTGGAATTTTCCGCGCCGGTTGCATCATTCGCGCTCAATTCCTGCAAAAAATTACTGATGCATATAACGGAAATGCAGGTATTGCTAACCTGTTATTGGCACCTTACTTCAAGAAAATTGCTGATGAATATCAGCAGGCGTTGCGTGATGTCGTCTCTTATGGTGTGCAGAATGGTATTCCAACTCCCACTTTTTCCGCAGCTATTTCTTACTATGACAGCTACCGTTCAGCCGTATTGCCAGCAAATCTGATTCAGGCGCAACGTGACTACTTCGGTGCCCATACTTATAAGCGTACTGATAAAGAGGGTGTTTTTCACACTGAATGGATGGAGTAGATCCTGTTATCACCGATTGACCGGAAGAGTGAAGCGTTTGTATTGGGTATGATGTAGTTTTAGCTTCCTCGATAATTCTGGGTGCGCCGTTGCGGTTTTTTGATCGTGTGCCGCAACGGTGTGGCTTAAATTAATTTTTAGCAAAAACCTCCGTAAACCCTTGCCCAGTGCGGGCGGGGGTATAAGGCGAAAAGCCCAAAGGGCTTTAAGGCGGGCTACTGCGACGTATCCTGACTGAATTGATATCTGCCGGTAAAACAGGAATCCGAAGTTGCGCGCCCAATTTCCCACGTTTAAACGCAAACAGGGCAAGCAATCGAGCTATCACTGTGTTGGGGTGAAAGTGCTGGAGGGTGCGGTGAAGCTCCCGAAATTGTCACCGATAAAGGCGCGGATACACCGAGAAATTGAAGGGGAAGTGAAGAGCATTACGCTGTCCCGAACCGCCACGGGAAAATATTTCGCCGCTATCGCAAACAAAAGGGCAGTGCTAACCGCGGGAAGGCCCGATTACGTCTGGCGGCAGTCCATGAGCGGGTAGCCAATGCCCGCGCTATCGGGGATGCGGGCTGGCATGGTTTCATCAAGAAACGGGAATACAAAGCCGCAGCAGCGGGCGTCCATCTGGTCAAACGGGATCAGTGGTTCGCCAGTTCGAAAACCTGTCATTGCTGCGGTCACAAAATGCCGGAAATGCCGCTGCATAAGCGGCTCTGGCAATGCCCTTTCTGTCGAGTCGAACATGATCGCGATATCAATGCGGCGCGCAACATCCAGCGCAAGGGCATAACAGCATTACAGGCGGCGGGACTCGTCGTTTCTGCCCACAGAGGCCAGTGTAAATCCGTCATAAAGACGGTTGCGGCCTGAGAAGTGGGAAGCCTCGCCGTTTTTTACGGCGGGGAGCAGTCACAAAATGATTTATCTGAGAGTGATGATTGTCACATTAATCCCGAATTATGAAATGGCGGCAGTACTAATAATCTGAAAATCAAAACGGCTATTTCCTGCATGAACCAGCCCCAGATTCTCAGGGAAATTGAGACCTTCATCAATGATTGCAGCGCCATGTGCATCATAAGAGAAATAGAATGATCCGTTGCCAATATATTCTTCGGTGTTGGTGTTTCTTACATATATTGAAGTGACTATCTCTTTTTGCATAAGCAGTTCATCAACGACAGCATAATTATCACCAGTTATCGTGTTAACCTCGACTGGCGGATTCGACTAATAAGTGAAACATATTGTCTGAAATATGAAAGTTTGACATTTATAGTGAGATTTTTACCATGATTTTAGTATTCACATTTAATATGAATATTTTTCATGTTTGGTGTTTTGAGTAAATATTATCGAATTATTTTACATTAATAATATTACGAAAATACCTATAAATAGATATATGATAATAGAATGGCTGGATTTGTTGATAATTAATAATGGGATCGTTAGATAAATATTTTTTCTGAATGGAAATAGAACGCTTAATTATTGCTGATATGGCTGAGTCTAATGTCTGCTTAAACAATTGGAATACACCGTTGCGGTTGATGATGATATGCCGCAACGGTGTTACTTAAATTTTCAGAACGTAGCCTGTCTGAAAACAAGGATTAATTATTATTGCATCATGCCCGAATTAGAACGAAAAGTCGGTACTGATGATATGAATATCAAAACGGTTATTACCTGCGTTGACTATTCTCAGATTTTTAGGGAAATTAGCCTTCTCATCAATAGTAACAACACCATTTGAATCACGATGAAAATAGAATGATCCGTTATTAATATATACTCCAGTTCTGGTATTCCTTATCGCAATAGCAGTGACTAACTCTATATTATATGGGAGTATGCCAACGAGCGCATAATCATCATCAGTCGTCGTTTCAACTGGGCCTACGCAATGTGTATTTGTGAACATGGAGAATCTTATACCTGAATTGGTGTCATCAATGACTCTTAATGCAACCAGGCATGTATCCTTTGGTGCGACTTTAAATTTAGATAATCCTTTAATTTCTCTATCAATATCTGGATGATCATATTCCCATTCACGATAACGTTGGCCTGGTTCCCAATTACTATAATGACGCCACGCATAGACTTTTGATAGCGTTCCAATTTTCACTGAACGAAATCTATCGTTGAGATCATAAGGCAGTGGAATAATGCTATCGTTTTCTGGATAATGATGCGCTTCTCCTAGATAGTATTTTCTATCGAAAAAAGTTGCACCTGTAACTAATTTATCAGTCATATTTCTTTACTCCTTAAAAAACTTATTTTGGAAAAATGTAATCTTTCTTTCTGAAAGCAAATTTAGAATACAATGAGTGTGGGGTTTTTGTATTTAATAAAATATAATGAACAGATATATTAAATTGTTGCCAATATAACGTTAATATAATTGACATGTCATTTTGTGGCTAAAGGTTGAAATAAAGGTTCTGAAATTAAAATAATTGAAAATTCCTATCAAGAAATACCTTTATTTGGGTGGGGAATTATTCCCTAATGTAATTGATAACTTTTTGTATATGACTAAACAGTGAATAATTAGATATTCATGGTATTTGATAATTATATCTGCCTGTTTAATGTTTATATAATGTGAAGATAATGATATGAATTTTCGGGAGGGGAATAGTTACTGCTTTAAATGAAAAATCTTAAAGTATTATCTTAAATAGCCTATTCCTATAGACTATTTAATTAATTTTTCTTCATTGAATTGAGAATTATTTGCTTACTTTAAGTTAGCAATGAAATTTACTCATGACATCTCTTCAACTTCAATCGGCCTATTATCACTTTAATTTTCCGTAATTGTATTTATTTGGTCCGCCGAAAATTCACCAGTTTAGGTTGTGCAATTCGGTGATAATCTTTGGTGTTGAGAATGACAGAGCATTCAAGACTGCCGGCATTAAAGGCAAGTTCATCAAAGCGCTCAAACAATAAAGGGTCTGCAACCAGTTTTAGATTCGGATGGAAACTGAAAGGTGGAATAGCACCGAACACACATTGAGTCAGTTCAGAAACTTCTTTAGGACTTGCCAAGGATGCACGAGTGCCACCGAGCTGTTTTGCCAGAACGAAGAGATCAGCTTGTTGATCCGCAGGAAGTACAGCAAGTACATATTGACGGAATCCTTC
Source organism: Photorhabdus thracensis (assembly GCF_001010285.1). GTDB lineage: Bacteria > Pseudomonadota > Gammaproteobacteria > Enterobacterales > Enterobacteriaceae > Photorhabdus > Photorhabdus temperata. The sequence continues at coordinate 3,590,051 of NZ_CP011104.1, forward strand.
CCCTTTAACGTGACAAACTAATCCTTTAGCTCCTTGTCCAAGTTGTGTACCACGGATTTTTGCAACTTCTTCAGAGCGCCCTGCGGTTGAATGTTTTATCACCCGATAACGGGCATGATTATCATCCAGTAATACAGTCAGACGGTTAAATATTTCGTTAGAGGACAAAATAAACTCCTAAGCAATAGTGTAATGAATTGATATATGATCTTTTTCAATTATTGGATTTATTATATTTATATTAAGACATATTACCAACCAGAAAGATTATAAAGTTGGCATTTGAATGGATATCATCTGATTCTATCGAGGTATATATTTATATTTTTAAAGTTATACGACTTAAATAGAGCTATTATTTATATTTGTTGCAAGAGGATTGTTTATATTTTCATATTAAAACTATTTTAATATTAAGGAATTGCTGATGATGACAACGAATTTTTTTATGCCATTGGTCAATATGATAGGTGTGGGCTGTCTGGTTGAAGCGGTAAATTCGATGAAAGATTATGGTTATAAGCAAGCATTTATTGTGACTGACCATATTTTAAATGAAATTGGAATAGTAGAAAAAGTTCAATCTTTGCTGGCAGATGTGGGTATTGGGAGTGTGGTCTACGATGGTACACATCCGAATCCGACGACGGTTAACGTTTCTGAAGGTCTGGATATTCTGCGTCAGTATAACAGCGATTGTATTATTTCTTTAGGTGGTGGTTCACCACATGATTGTGCAAAGGCCATCATGTTAGTGGCAGCTAACGGTGGAGATATCCGGGATTACGTAGGTACTGATCGTTCATCTAAGCCACATTTGCCATTAATTTCTATCAATACTACTGCGGGTACCGCATCTGAAATGACGCGTTTTTGTGTCATTACGGATGTGGAGCACCACGTGAAAATGGTTATTGCGGATAAAAATATCATACCTGTTTTGTCCGTGAACGATCCGGAATTGATGGTGGGAATGCCGAAAAGTTTAACCGCAGCGACGGGAATGGATGCTATGACTCATGCGATTGAATCTTATGTTTCTGTAGACGCTAATCCAATAACAGATGCCTGTGCGTTGAAAGCAATCACGCTGATTAGCCAATCTCTGCGCCACGCAGTAGAAGATGGGAGTAACATAAAAGCCCGTGAGAACATGGCTTATGCGCAATTTTTGGCAGGTATGGCATTTAATAGTGCACTACTTGGATATGTTCATGCAATGTCTCACCAATTGGGTGGTTCCTATGATTTACCACACGGCGTATGTAACGCTGTTTTATTGCCGCACGTTCAGGAATTCAACGCCAAAGTATCTGCTGGTCGTTTGAAAGACGTTGCGGCGGCAATGGGGGTAGATGTAAGAGCCATGAATGATCAGCAGGGGGCGGCGGCGTGTATTGCTGAAATTCGTAAGTTGTCAAAAGATATTGGCATTCCGGCGGGTTTGGCTGAACTGAATGTCAAACCAGAAGATTTGCCAATGATGGCAACGAATGCCCTGAAAGATATCTGTTGTTTGACTAATCCAGCTCAGGCCAGCCATGAAGAAATTGTTGCAATCTTCAAAGCTGCCATGTGATCCGGTTGATCCATAGATAACAGGCTGGAACGTCCTGTTTTTTCTCCTGGGTATCTCTATGGCTTTGTTTAAAAAAATAGGGTAATTGAGATACCCAGAAGGGAAACGGTCAGCCCATCACCATTGGTAAAGGTAAAATCGGTCAGTTGTGGTTTTTTTGCATCCAGCTCATGTTTTTGAGCTCTTCCAGGGTAATATCTGAGCCCTGTTGCACAGTCTGCCACCGGGCTTTTATCTCATTCTCAGTCCAGGTCACGATTTTCTCCGTTTGTTCATTAACCCAGGAAAACGCGTAGCTGACCTGATGAGTTATCGGGTCAATAATCTCTTCACACACCCACTTTCCGGCTTCACTGAACCATGCCCCAAACTGGGTAATACCTCATCTTTCCCGTAGTTGGCGAATAACACAACTGAGATCCAGATTTTGGTCTTGGAGAAGAACCATCAGGTGATACATCAGGTCTGCCGCTTCATTCGTTAGCTCTTCTCTGTTATTAACCGTAGCGGCTAAAGCGGTTTCTACACCTTCTTCACCGACTTTCTGAGCGATTCGTTTGGTACCGCTGGCATATAATTTTGCGGTGTATGAGTGGTCAGGGTCTGCTGTTTTACGACCAGCCAGCAATTTTTCGAGCTGGTAGAGAAACCCCCACTCAGTTTGTGCCGGAGCAAAGCAGCTGTTTGTACCAAAATGGCAGGTGGGGCCGTTCGGGTCAACGAGGGCTAACAGGGCATCATTGTCACAATCAGGATAGATATTGACCAAATTAAGAAAATGGCCGGAGCTTTCACCTTTGGTCCACAGACGCTGTTTGCTACGGGAAAAGAAAGTGATTTTGCCTGAATTGATAGTGGTATTAAGTGCTTCTTTATTCATATAGCCCATCATGAGGACATCACCGGATACCGCATGTTGTACGATAACCGGCATCATATAAGCGACTTTTTCCCAATCCAGTTTTTCGATTTGTTGTTCGGTCAGCAAGTTCTTATCTCCACGTTTTGTTGTGCAAGGTACTGTTTTAATTCACCAATATTAATAATACGTTTATGGAATACTGATGCGGCTAGTGCGCCATCGACATTTGCCTGTTTAAAGGCGTCAAGGAAGTGCTTTGGTGTCCCGGCACCACCGGAGGCAATGAGAGGGACATGACAGACGTCGCGTACCTGTTTTAGTTGCTTCAGATCGTAGCCATTACGGACACCATCCTGGTTCATCATATTTAGTACGATTTCACCCGCGCCGCGGTGTTGTACTTCTTTTACCCAGTCAAGGGTCTGCCATTGAGTAGCTGTTGTCCGTTTTTCATCCCCGGTAAATTGATAAACCTGATAGCAGCCAGTACTCTCATCAAACCAGCTATCAATTCCTGCGACGATGCATTGAACGCCATAGCGATCCGCTAAACGTGTAATTAAGGTTGGATCAGCAAGTGCAGGGGAGTTGATGGAGATTTTATCTGCCCCAAATGAGAGGATTTTCCCCGCATCTTCGACGGTTTTAATGCCACCGGCGACGCAGAAAGGGATATCAATCACCTCTGCCACTCTGGCTACCCAACTTTTATCTACCACCCGGCCATCACATGAGGCGGTAATATCGTAGAAAACCAGTTCGTCGGCACCTTCTTTTGCATAGCGTTGAGCCAGTGGAACAATATCGCCGATGATTTCGTGGTGACGAAACTGAACACCTTTAACCACTTGTCCATCACGAACATCAAGACAAGGAATTATGCGTTTTGCCAGCATTGAATTGCCTCCGTTAGTGTAAATTTTCCGTCGAGTAATGCACGACCAATAATAACTCCGGTTACACCGCTGGCAGGCAGAGAGGCGATATCATTTAACGTGCCAATACCACCTGAAGCCTGAAACGCAATTTGCGGATAGCATTGGCAAATTTCCCGATATAGTTCGATGTTCGAGCCATTCAGCGTGCCATCGCGGGAGATGTCGGTACACAGGACATATTTCAGTCCCAAGGGCAGATATTGTTCAACAACCTGTTCCAGCGTGACAGCTGAATTCTCCTGCCAGCCATTGATAGCAACCTGTTTCATACCTGCGTCATTGATGCGTATATCCAGTGCCAGCACAATGTTTTCTGCACCATAACGCTCAAACCATTGCATAACTAATGCCGGTTGTTTTATGGCGGTGGAGCCAATGACAACTCGATTGGCACCGGCATCAAGCAATGTTTTTACATCTTCTTCTGTACGGATGCCGCCGCCAACCTGAACAGGCACGGAAACAGCCGAAAGTAACTTTCGCAGTAAAGGAGTTTGGCGGTCTGATGGATCTTTAGCTCCAGTCAGATCGACCAGATGGAGTAGTTTTGCTCCCTGTTGAGCATATTGCTGAAAATGGGACAGAGGATCATATTGATAATCCCGCTGTTGATCATAATTTCCCTGATGTAATCTTACGACCTGACCATCAATCAAATCTAGTGCCGGTATAATCATTGCGCTTACATCTCCAGAAAATTCTTTAATAGCCTGGCTCCGGCGGCACCGGAACGTTCAGGGTGAAACTGCACACCAAAGAAGTTATCTTTGGCGATTGCACTGCTGAAAGTATTGCCATATTCAGTTTGAGTGATTGTGTATGTATTCACCGGGATCGCGTAACTATGGACAAAATAAAAATAGCTATTGTCTTTAATGCCGCGGAACAGAGGATGCCCGGCTTTTGGTAGAACCTGATTCCAGCCCATATGAGGCAACGGAAGCCCATTGGTAGCCATTTTTTTGACCGGTGAGTCAATAAGCTCAAGCAGGGTGACATTATCACCTGTGACATGATCGCCTTCTTCGCTGGTGGCAGCGAATAACTGCATACCAAGGCAAATACCTAACACAGGTTGGCTCAGTACTTTAATTAACGGGATAAGTTCCCGTTGTTTCAGTTGATCCATTGCTGCACTGGCCGTGCCGACGCCAGGCAGAAGTAATTTATCTGCGGCCAGGATCGTTGCTGGGTCCAGACTGATTTCAGGCTTATAACCTAATTTTTGGATAGCATAAGCGACTGATGACAGGTTAGCGCAGCCAGTATCAAGAATGACGACTTTCATCATAGGACCCCTTTGGAACTTGGCAATGTATCGCCTTCTATTCGAATCGCCTGACGCAGTGTCCGGCCAAAGACTTTGAACAGGCTTTCCGCTCTGTGGTGATCATTGCTGCCTTTCGTTTCCAGGTGCAGTGTGCAGGCCATTGCATAAGAGAGTGAGCGGAAGAAATGCTCAACCATTTCGGTACTCAGATCACCCACTCGCTGGTATTTGAATTCAGCTTTATATTCAAGGTGGGGGCGACCAGAGATGTCCAGAGCACAGCGGGCAAGGCATTCATCCATTGGCAACACAAAACCGAAGCGGCAGATACCCCGTTTATCTCCCAGAGCCAGCTTTAACGCTTCGCCGAGAGCCAGACCGGTATCCTCAACAGTGTGGTGATCATCAATACAGAGGTCGCCTTTAACCTGGACATGCATACGGAAACCACCGTGGGTAGCAATCTGATCCAGCATATGGTCGAAGAATCCGACACCGGTATTGATTTTGTTGCCACCTTCATGATCGAGCCAAACGTCAATCTTGATGGAGGTCTCTTTTGTCACTCGCTGAACGTGAGCATGGCGATCTTTACGGGTTAGTTGTTCACTTATGGTTCGCCAGTTAAGGTTTTCCGGATGGTAACGTAACCCCTGAATTCCCATATTTTCAGCCAGTTGCAGATCTGTTCCCCGGTCACCAATAACATAGCTGTTAGTCGTATCCATCAAGCCTTCCGCCAGATATTTTTCCACCAATTTTATTTTTGGCTTACGGCAATTGCAGTTATCTTCTGGCCTGTGTGGGCAAATTAAAACTTCATCAAAGCGGATCCCTTGAGAACTAAAAATCTGCATCATCAGGTTGTGTGGTGGTTCAAACTGTTCCAATGGAAAGCTATTTGTACCAAGGCCATCCTGATTAGTGATCATAATCAGCCTGAAACCTGATTTTTGCAGGGCAAGCAAAGCAGGAATAACATCAGTTTCCAGTGCCAGTTTTTCCAGGCGATCAACCTGAAAATCGGTTAATGGTTCAGTGATCAGCGTGCCATCCCGGTCAATAAAAAGGAGTTTCTGGTTCATCAGCGTGCTGTTTCCTTTTGTTGTTCATTTTTAGTGGAAAGGGTGCTGATGGTTGCAACCACCTGCTCACACTCTTTACGGGTGCCTATGGTGATCCGCAGGCAGCCATCCAACCCGGGCTGTTTGCGCTGGTCGCGCAGGATAATGCCCTGATGCCATAATGTTCTGAAAACGGTTTCGGCATCATAGAATTTCACCAGTGTGTAGTTGGTTTCACTGGGGAATACTTTTTCAACGATGGCCAATTTATTCAGGGCTTGCTGCAAGTAGTTGCGGTTCTCCCTGATTTCTACGACCCGTTTTTGCATAACGGCGATACCTTCTGCTGTCAATGCTTGTGCTGCAATATTCGCAACAGGAGTGGAAAGCGGGTAAGGCGCAATGACTTTTAACAACAGAGTGATGATATCCACAGAGGCGAGAGTAAATCCACAGCGCAAACCCGCTAAAGCAAAAGCTTTCGAGAGGGTTCGCAAAATGACTAAATTCGGATAGTTTTTTAGCCAGCTTGCGATACTATTTTCCGGGCAGAACTCAATATAGGCTTCATCAATAGTGACAATTGCGCGATTGGCTGCCAGTTCCAGAACTTTACGCAGTGAATCAGGGGTAATCGAGTTCCCTGTTGGATTGTTAGGGCTACAGATATAGATAAGCTTTACCCGGTCGAGGTTATTTTCGATTGCTTCGATATCCAGTTGCCAATTTTTCAGTGCGGCAATTTTCTTTTGTTCGACACCGAAAGCTTCTGCGCTGACACTGTACATACCATAAGTCGGAGGGCAGAACAGCACTGCATCTTGTCCAGGTTCACAAAATACACGGATCAGCAGCTCAATGGATTCATCTGCACCACGACAGGCCAGCACCTGCTCAGGTTGTAAACCGGCATAGGTTGCATAACGGCAGATTACTGATGCAGGCTGGCAGTCAGGATAACGGTTCAGTGTCTGCCCGGTGAGTTGGAAATCAGGGGCCAGTGGGTATTCATTGGCATTCAACCAAACATCGCCATTGCCACCGAGGCGACGGGCAGACATATAAGGTATTAATTTGCGGACATTTTCGCGTGCCAACAGATTGGCATCAAAAACGTTATTCATGTTTACTCCTTATCTGCAATATTCAGTGCAGCCACGCGTAAAGTGACGGCGTTTTTGTGAGCAGTCAATTGTTCTGCCTGCGCCAGTGTTTCAATGGTCTGAGATAAGTCCAGCAACCCTTGCGGAGTGAGTTGCTGAATCGTCATACGCTTCAGGAAATCAGCCAGACCAAGGCTGGAATAAGTTGAGGTGTAGCCATAGGTTGGTAAGACGTGATTGGTTCCTGAGGCGTAATCTCCCGCAGATTCCGGCGACCAGTCACCAAGGAAAACCGAGCCGGCGCTGGTGATTGTTTCAACCAGCTGTTCTGGTTGACAAGTTTGAATAATCAGGTGTTCAGGGCCATAGCGGTTACTGATTTCCACACACTGTTGCAGGTTTTTTGTCACAATAATGCGGCTGTGTTCCAGTGCCTTGGCGGCAATCTGTTTGCGGGAGAGCAGGGTAAGCTGTTTTTCGACTTCCGCTATAACTTTTTTGGCTAGATTCTCATTAGGAGTGACCAATATGACTTGTGAATCCGGGCCATGTTCTGCTTGTGAGAGTAAATCGGCGGCAGCAAATACAGGGTTTGCACTCTCATCAGCAATAATAAGCACTTCCGATGGTCCGGCAGGCATATCAATAGCGGCACCATCCATTCTCTGGCTAATTTGTCTTTTAGCTTCAGTGACATAAGTGTTACCAGGACCAAAAACCTTATCTATTTTGGGTATGGATTCTGTTCCGAATGCCATAGCGGCAATGGCCTGCGCTCCGCCAATCTGGAATATTTCCGTAATTCCACACAGTTTGGCTGCATAGAGAATTTCATCGGCAATAGGTGGTGGAGAACAAAGTACCACTTTACGGCAACCCGCTATTTTGGCAGGCGTTCCGAGCATCAAAACGGTAGAAGGTAATGGCGCGGAACCTCCGGGGATATACAACCCGACAGAATCAATGGGTCGTGTTATTTGTCGGCAATGGACTCCAGGCTGAGTTTCCACTTTAATCTCCACAGGTTTCTGAGCTTCGTGGAAAACGCGGATATTATTCATTGCTTGCTGCATCGCCTGTTTAATTTCATTATTCAGGCGGTTCTCTGCGGCTTCTATCTCTTCCGGCGAGATACGGATATTTTTAATAGTGGTTTTGTCAAAACGTTGGCTGAGTTCCCGCAGAGTGTTATCACCATCCGCTTTGACTGCATTCAGAATTTGTTCCACTGTGCGGGAAATTTCTTCTGAAGCCGCAACAGCAGGGCGTGTCAGCAAAGCGCTTTGCTGTTCAGCATGACATTCCTGCCAACGAATCAAGGTTTCGAAACGGGTAGTCATCTTGTTTACTCCATCATTTTTTCAATTGGCAAAACTAAAATGGAACTGGCGCCAAGGGATTTAAGTTTTTCCATCGTTTCCCAAAACAGGGTTTCACTGCTCACCATATGCATAGCAACGCGGTTCTGATCACCCACCAGCGGTAGGATAGTCGGACGTTCTGCCCCCGGTAGCAGAGAAATCACTTCTTCGAGTCTTTCGCTTGGTGCATGCAACATGATGTACTTGGATTCACGGGCCTGAATCACTCCTTGAATGCGGGTCATTAACTTATCTATTAATTGCTGTTTTTCGGCGGGCATTTCGCCATCACGTTGGATTAGACAGGCTTTTGAACGGTAGATAACTTCCACTTCCCGCAGGCCATTTGCTTCCAGAGTTGCACCGGTTGAAACCAGATCACAGATGGCATCTGCCAAACCGGCCCGGGGCGCAACTTCTACTGAGCCATTTAGCAGACAAGATTTAAAGTGGATTTTTTTCTGATCAAGATAACGTTTTAGCAGGTGAGGGTAAGAGGTAGCGATACGGGCATTTTGCAGACATTCGACGCCGGTATAGTTGTAATCCAGAGGTGCTGCCAGTGAAAGGCGACAAGTACCGAAATCAAGACGGCGTAAAGTGAAATAACGTGGATCTTCTCCCTGAGCACGGCGATTTAGCAGCTCTTCTTCCAGCACATTTTCACCAATAATGCCCAGATCAACGACGCCATCCATAACCAGCCCTGGGATATCGTCATCACGTACCCGCAGGATATCAATTGGCATATTCTCCGCGAATGCAATCAGGCGTTGTTGTTGCAGATTGATTTTAATCCCACAGCGGGCCAGTAACTCTCGTGAATCTTCGCTTAATCGGCCTGATTTTTGCATCGCTATACGTAAACGTGATTTATCTAACATTTTTATCCCTATTTAAAATTGGAAACATAAAAAAACCCCCGGAAGGATTCTTCCGAGGGTTTTGTATTGCATTCATGCCACCGGAAGACCCGCTAAACGTCTTCCAGCACACAACAGCCTGAAAGACTAATCAGGATGATGGTGATGATGGTTGAGTTGAATGCGGATCATAATGGCTTCTCTTTTTTACATTGACTATGTCTAGTATTTATCATTTGCTGCCGGTTGTTTTGATTGGCTAACCCACAGTGATTAAATTTTTTACTTGCTATTCAACCTATACGATTTGGCAGGCTAAAAGCAATCAATTTTTTTAGCGATAAATTTTTATTGTAATAAGATCTTGTTTTTATTTGAAATATTGTTTTCTATAAGAAAAGTACAGGATTAATAATAATTAATTAATAAACAGTGGCTTAATGTTCAGATTATCAGCATAATCAAAGTAATATCAGGCATAAGAAGGGATGATGATGAAAAAAATTTCCATTATCGGTCTGGGTTGGTTGGGGATGCCATTAGCCAAAGCATTGAGCCGTAGCGGTATGCAGGTTGTTGGCAGTAAAACGACGCCAGATGGTGTAGAAGCAGCGCGTATGTCTGGTATCGAATGTTATTTGTTACAACTGGAACCCCAAATTAATTGTGCACTTGATGATTTGGAACAGCTGATGGTCGCTGATGTGCTGATTATCACTTTACCGGCAAGCCACACGGCGGGTGGTAGTCATAACTATGTTAAGGCAGTTCAGTTAATTGTCGATACTGCCCTGTCATATTCTGTGCCAAGGATTATTTTCACCAGTTCTACTTCCGTTTATGGTTTTATTGCCGGTAACCTGAATGAAGATGCTCCTTTTTGCCCTGAAACACCTTCAGCTCAGGCATTGGTTGAATTAGAGAATTGGTTGCACAAACTGCCAAATATTTCCGTTGATATTTTACGTTTGGCTGGGCTGGTGGGGAGTGGTCGTCATGCCGGGCGTTTTCTGGCGGGGAAAAAGGAAGTCAAAGGAGGAGGCCAGCTGGTAAATCTGGTTCATCAGGATGATGTTATTTCAGCCATTAGTCTGTTAGTTCAGCGGACTGAGGGTGGTCATATTTATAATTTATGCGCGCCTGTTCATCCAACTAAAGCTGAGTTTTACCCTAAAGCCAGCAATCAGCTTGATTTAATTCCACCTGAGTTTGCCAGAGAAGGAATTCAGGTGGAGAGCAGGATTGTTGATGGCAGCCGTATTTGTAAACAATTAGGGTTTGAGTATCAATACCCAGATCCCAGATGGATGCCAATGAGCTGATTTTTATCAATTTAATTCAATCATGACAATTTCTTTGAACGCGGGTCTTGCTGCCATCCGCTGGTACCAGCGTTCAATATTTGGCAAAGATGGACGTTGGGTGGGAATGTTAAGCCAAGGATAAATCATGGGTCCGAATGCAATATCAGCTATGCCAAATTTGTCTCCGGAAAGAAATTCCTGTTCTGCCAAGGTGTTATCTATCACTTTCATCATTTTTGCGATTTCAGTCAGTGTTTGTTCTATCTGTTTTTGATCCCGTTCGGCTTCAGGTGTGCGAATAAAACCTAACACTAGCTGTTTGATACAGGGAAATAAATGTGAACTGACCCAATCCATCCATTTATCTGCATTCGCTCTTTCTTGTAGATCTTGCGGATAAAGCAGATGTTCACCAAATTTCGCGGCAAGATAACGAACAATTGCGTTAGATTCCCACAGGATAAAATCACCTTCTTGTAAACAGGGAATTTGTCCATTTGGGTTCATTTTCAGATATTGCGGGTCATCCAGTTTGCCAAATTTACCGCCAACATCTATCTGGTTATACGGCACATTCAGCTCTTTCAGGCACCAGAGCACTTTTTTTACATTGGAAGAGTTTTTACGGCCCCAAACGGTCAACATAGGTTTCTCCTTGAATCAGGGTGATTTACATTAAAACCAATGGTCAGAACAATCTTTGCACTATTACATTGGTTTCTTATCATACAACATCTTATATTAATAGAAATCTGACATTTTTCTTGTAAGTAAAAGGGAGAAGGGTGATGAAGAACAGTTTGGCTATGACGATGAAGTGTGTTACTGCGGTGCTGTCAGCTATATTAGTTGTAAATACCAGTGCTTATGCATCGGGTGAACCTGTCGTTCCTCCGGTGGAGGCTAAAGCTTATGTGTTGATGGATTATGATAGTGGTAAAATTTTGGCTTCTGGTAACCCTGATGAGCGGCTTGATCCAGCCAGTCTGACAAAAATTATGACCAGCTATGTGGTCGGTCAGGCGATAAAAGCCGGAAAAATCACACCGGAAGATTTGGTTACGGTCGGAAAAGATGCCTGGGCAACGGGTAACCCGATACTGAAAGGTTCTTCTCTGATGTTTCTTAAACCCGGTGACAGGGTAAAAGTGATCGACCTGAATCGCGGTGTTGTTATTCAGTCTGGTAATGATGCCAGCATTGCTTTAGCTGATCATGTGGCAGGTAGTCAGGACGCATTTGTTAGTCTGATGAATAATTATGCAAAAGTACTTGGGTTGACTAATACCCATTTTCGTACTGTTCATGGATTGGATGCTGAAGGTCAATTCAGTACCGCTCGTGATATGGCGGTATTGAGTCAAGCCATGATCCGTGATGTTCCTGATGAATACGCCCTTCATAAAGAGAAAGAGTTCACCTTTAATAACATTCGACAGCCTAATCGTAACCGATTGCTGTGGAATAAAAATATGAATGTGGATGGTGTGAAAACAGGCTATACCGGCGGTGCCGGTCATAATTTGGTTGCTTCAGCGACAGAGGGGCCAATGCGGCTTATTTCCGTTGTGCTGGGCGCACCAAGCGATCGGGTTCGTTTCGCTGAAAGCGAAAAATTACTCTTATGGGGATTCCGTTTTTATGAAACGGTGACACCAATTAAAGCCAGTGAACCGTTTGTTTCAGAAAAGGTTTGGTATGGTGATCGCTCAGATGTTGCTCTTGGTGTGGAAAAAGACGCAGCAATCACGATTCCCCGTGGTCAGTTGAAAAATCTGAAAGCCAGTTATACGTTGAATCAAACACCATTGGAAGCACCTTTGACAAAAAACCAGGTTGTCGGTGTTATTAATTTCCAATTAGGCGATAAAGTTATTGAGCAGCGACCTTTAGTTGTTAAAGACGTTGTTGAGAAAGGGGGTTTTTTCAGTCGTATTTGGGATTTGATTGTCATGAAAGTTAGCGGCTGGTTTAATGCTATTTTTGGTTGATTTAACTTAACTATTTAATTTGTATGGGAAGATGAGTTCGATTGTCAACATGCAGCAGATATATTCTTCCTAGTTCAGGGCGCGGCATTTTTGCCGCGCACGTTTTACATTTATTTGTCTTTTTCCAGAGAACAGTGTCCGCTGCTTTTTACGGCAGAACCGTTATACCGGCCTTTGAATAATAAAACGCCGTTAGGTTTATTTTTCCAGTAAGCCCATAATTCGACTTCAGTTTTAACATGATGACCAATATTCTGATATCGAATATGCGTCGGTGATAAACCGCGATAATCGTGGGTTGATGTTCCTTCATATCTGAGTTCATAACTATCAGCAAATTCAGTCAAATCGCCACTTCTGAATAGAATACATGTCGCTACATCATGGAGCTCTACCCATCCATTAAGCGGTTTATTTTCACCTTCAGTATCTTTTTCAAAGACCGTGACATTTTTGCCAGTTTCAGTTTTACCAAATACATGCAGTTTCCCAGCTTCAAGAGGGCGCAATAGTGATGTTGAATTTCTCTGTGGGTCTATAATCAAGCCGCCATATTCAACTCCATTGACACTGGCTGTGTAATTGGAAAAACGACTAACATTGCCTCCTTCGAAAATGACCAGTGGTTCATTAGGATTTGAAGTATCAAGTTCACCAGCAAAAGGTCGGACGGCATCACCATCAGAAAAAATTTTCTCACTTTCTCCGGTGCCAATAGCACCATATATTTCTATTTTACTGTTCCATGCGACTTCATCCCTTTCTAAGGGAACAATAATAATATTCTCAGAAACTAATATCGGTGGGGATTGGTGAGTAATTCCTTCAAAAATGACGTCGTAAACATCAAAAAATTCAACACTGCCCTCAACGAATTTGACGGCTCTGTGCCATGCTCCATCATAGAAATGATCTGTTGCATAACCTGAAGATGGTTTTTTAATGCGTTGATTTTCTTTTGACATGTAATCACCTATTATAAAGGGTAATAAATAAAATGAAAATAGATATTCATGCACTAAAAATAGTAGTAAGTGTTATTGATATTTGTCAAGAGAACAGCTTTAAATTATTTTTTTATTATTTTATAGATAGTGTTAGATGTAAAATTAATTATTAATAAATTAAGACATCTGAGTTGTAAAGTAGAACTAATGAAATTACTTTAATATACTGTTGTTAACGTTATTAAATATATGGTGAATAAATATATTGGAATTAGTTTTTTATCTGTTATTGTTTTTATCTTACATAATATTTAGATTAATTGAATGTTGAGCTAAGAATTAAAATTAGTATTGTTGAAAATAAATAATTATTTATTGCGATGAATTTTAAGAAATAATACAAGAACAGGCAGAACCTTGAAATTCCGGTTCTGCCTGGAGAAAGGAGTATCTGGTAACAAGCTTATTTTGGCTTTGAATAAATATAAACCTTATTCTACCAAAGAAATACTGCGCCAAATCTTATTGTAACAATGTAGTATTTGACGCAGTCACCTGGCAGTTTATAATTTTATATTAAGCCAGTAATGTTGCATTGTAGATATAATTGTAACCACCAGGAGAAACAACTGATGAAGAGGTTATATTTACACGTTTGTTATTGCTGCAAGCGTTCAGAAGAAGATGGTACAGTGCTGCGCCTCTGTAGTCTTGAGCATTCCACCATAAGATATAGTTAAATTTACCGTTAGGGAATTGCATAGTCACAGTAATCTGCAATTGGTTTTGATCTGGTGCTGCTTGAACTGAAGTTACGGTACCAACAGCGAAATAGTAATTAGGAGCTTGCTCAGTTTTACTCTCTGTTACCACTTCACCAGTTGCAGAAGGATGTGCAAAGTTCATTGTATTAATCCTATAGTTTAATGTAGTTGAAAAATAAATTCTTATTACTCAAATGTGCGGACCAATAATTTGGCCGCCGAAGAAATATAAGGTAATTGGTAATTGTAATCTATATTAAAAGTTTATCCGTGTTATATAATTATTGATGCTGTTAAAATGTCGCCAGTAATATATTTCCTCTAAAGAGTTAGACTTATAATAATCAAAGGTATAACGATAATCAAAAAATAATATTGATATTTATTTCTGTCTATTTGGAAGGGTAAAATTAATAATCTATTTCGATAGGTGTTATTGATAGAGGATATTATTGTTAATAAATCATGTACAAGGAAAGTAATCTGGCATTGGGGGGCGCGTATAGTCTGTGATGAATGGTTTATCTCATTTGTCCTGGTTTGTATTTTTCAACGGATATGCTGTTTAAATATTAGGTGATTATTCGTATCTTATAATATATTCATATGAATATATAATTGTAAAATTAATTCATATAAATCTATTCTAGTTTTAATAGTATTAGCACATATGATTTTCTGTTAATAATTACAATGTAAAAATATTGTTTATATAATTATATTTCGTAATGAAATATTAACAGCGCATAAAAAGTAAAATGTTATTCTATATTGTTTTCAAAGTTTGAATTGATGGTCTGTATTATTTCATAGGTGATTTTTAACGGATATTATTTTGTTGGGAAATTAAAAAAATTAAAGTTTGAGTGATTGTTACTTCTAATGTTCTATTCGGTAAATATATAGTCAGGTGAATTAATATTAATTTTTTGATAAGTTGTTTTTATAAATTTACGTTTCTCTATTAAATGGCATTAAATATAATAATGGCAGGCAGAACGTTGATATTACGTTCTGCCTTAAGTTTGATAGAATGCGCCTTTGTAAAATCGGCATCATTCTACCTGAAAAATGTTGTGCCAAATATCCTACTGCAATAGTATTGCATTTTGCAATTCATTAAATCGCTTCAATCAGGTCGATTTTCTATTAGGAATTATTATTTAGCCCAAGCATTTAACAACAAACGATCATTTTACATGGAGATTTCTACGCAATTAATATAATCGCAGCCGAGAGGTCCGACTTTTCCTACAGTTCCTATCTTCACATCTTTCTTAGCGCAAAGAGCTTCCATAAGAACCTTATAAATAGCCATGCCTCTATTATCCATAAGATTCCACTTCAAAAGCATTTCTTCAGATACGCCATCAAGGAGTAATACAGTCACCATAACTTGCATAGCTTTGTCAGGCATAACCTTCATACCAATGATTTTACAGCTACGTAAGATTACGTCGTCTGCCATGTCTTTGTCTTTCATTAAAGAAGGATGAATGTCATTAATCATAATATAAACTCCAAAATATAATCTAATTAATTGATAAATTAACTTATATTGTCCCAAAGTAAAGAGTAGAAAAATGTTCTCTTGAGAAATATAAGGTGGTTGGTACTTCTACTATAAAAGCAATCTACATAAGAAATTTTTTAGCACTAAAAATATAGGACAGTTAATGGTTTTAATTGGCATATAACATTTTGTCTAACACATATAACTATAGGTGCCATTTAGATGTTGTCAAATAAATTTTAAAAAATAATGTAATCGCCTGATATAAATAGCTTTCCATAATACTGATACACCTATGCCTTTTGTTTTCTTTTTGAACAACATTGGTTCTGTAGCCTATCTCATTGATTCTACAGACCACTTGGATGAAAAGGCTGTATATCTTGGTACACAAGGGCTGGTTGGAAGTGGAGCATAATTATGAAAACTTATTTATGTAATTATTTTATTAAAAAATAGAAAATATATTGTCAATATGAGAAATATAAGATAATTGTAATTTTATATATTGTGTATAATTAGATGAAATTAAAATATTATTGGTAATGTATTTTTTTTGAATGATTAGTTTAATAATTAAAAATATAGATTATATTTGTATTTTTAATTATATTAAATAAATAGGGTTGCTTTATTTGTTTGAAATTTATATAAATATTAATGCGAATGAGATGCTGTACATGTTTCTCACGAAAAATCTTTTTCTTTGTGAATTGTTCATCTATTCTTTAAAAAACTAATTAACGCAAAAAATAGAGATATGGTTAATTATTTCAATATTAAGACTAAACAATGTTATGACGATTATTATATTTATCAAGTAATTAATATTCTTAAAAAGGAAATAATTATAACTCATCAGTTTTTAAATAGGGATGTGGATTGCTTGTTTTTGGTGGAAGATCAATACATTTATTTAACACTTTAGACGTAACACATTTTGGGATAAGTAAGAACAATACAGAGCAGGAGGTTGTAAATTGAAATGATAATATAGTTAACCCTTTGTTAGTAAAATAATTATCGTTTTTTTAATGGGTGTATGTGCCCACTATTTTGTGATGAAAAGGTGGTTATATGTCATATCTTGATCCGATGGAGCTTTCTATCCGCTTCGGAAATCGTAATAATTTAGGTGCTGATAAGCGATGGACAGATAAATCCGATCCTCTTCGTACTCTTAATCAAGAGCAATTTACTTACATTTATGAGGATAGTCTGCACTTTCTTTACGGTCGATATAGATTCAATTCAAGTAATGGACACGACAATATTTTGACGGATATGCAGGTGTCGAAAATCAAGACGGGAAAATATATTGATCAGTATGGTCACGATGAGCAGTATGAGGTTATTGGTCTCCTTGGTGGCATGGGAACGTTTCCTTTGCATTCAATATTCGGTACGTTCAGAACAGAAGAAATAGATTTGGTTAGTTACTATTTTTATATAGCATATGTATTGACGGGGAGTTATTCAGTTCAAAATCGTTATTTTTACCAAGGTTATCCAATGGGACCCAATAAAGATGAGGGGTTGGATTATCTTCTTTCATGGAATGCGGTTGACATCATTCCACCACCGCATGAACCTGGTTTACCGCGATATTTTCCTTTGATTAATGGTTATATTCTCTTCCCTTCAGCGACTGAGGCCGTGGTCATATCGAATATTCCCACTGGCGCGAAGTTTATCCGTTTGGAGGAAACCGGAAATAGATTTCCTTTTACTGGAGAAATTGTCACCAGAACGCCTTATATTTTAACAGATAAGTTGCGGCAACAATGGGAAGAGGAGGAACAGCAGGGGGTACCGATAGAGGAGCGCGGACATTTCGACGAAGACGACCTGTGGCAATATGACGAACAGCAAGGGGATTGGGTGAAGTGGGCAGTGTAGTTTAAATTTTTCTGCTTACTGACTCAGGTGTTTTGATACTGAGAGTCAGCAGGTGGATGTCGTTATTCGATTGCTGCCCGCAGAAGAGGGCAGCAACCGGGCGTTGATTATGCAAATAGCGAGTAAAGGACGGCGGAGATAGCAACCAGCCCCAGGAAGACGACAAATACGTTACTCAGTTTGCCGCTATATTTGCGCATAGCAGGTACTTTACGGATTGCATACATTGGCATAATGAACAGCAGCATTGCGATAATTGGACCACCCAATCTTTCGATCATTTCCAGGATACTTGGGTTCAGGGTAGCGACTATCCATGTGGTCACTAACATGAAAATGGACGTGATACGATTCAGCTTTTTAGGCTCAATGGTTTTGCCTTGGTCGCGCAGTGCCTTAACAACCATACCGTTAAAGCCTTCACGAGCCCCCAGATAATGACCAAGGAAAGACTTAGTAATTGCGATAAATGCAATAAACGGAGCAATGTAGGCAATCACTGGTGTATTAAAGTGGTTAGCCAGATAAGACAGAATAGAAATATTTTGTGTTTTGGCTTCTGCCAGGTTCTCTGAAGACAGACTCAATACGCAACTGAATACGAAGAACATGACGGTTATAACCATCATGATGTGAGCGTATGACAGAATGCGTGAGCATTTTTTCTCAGCGTTCTCACCATACTCTTCACGTTTTGCTACCGCGAACGCCGAGATGATTGGTGAGTGATTGAAAGAGAACACCATGACTGGAATCGCCAGCCACAGAGTAATCAGCAGTCCATGGCTTGCACCGGCAGTAGAAACAGTGATGTTTTCGAAGATAGCGGTGTTCCAGTTAGGAATTAAGTAAAACGCCAGTAACATCAAAACTGCAACAAATGGGAATACCAGTACGCTCATTGCCTTAACGATAGCTTGTTCACCGAAACGAACGATGCTCATTATACCGACAATCAAGATCAGCGCCAGTAGGGCACGAGGTGGAGAGGGCAGATGTAATTGATGAACAATAAAACTGTCCACGGTGTTGGTAATAGCAACGCTGTAAACCAGCAGAATCGGATAAATAGCGAAGAAGTAGAGCAGGGTGATCAATTTACCTGCCAGGTTGCCAAAGTGTTCTTCTACCACTTCGGTAATATCTTCACCTGGATTCTTGCCGGACAGAACGAAACGGCACATTCCGCGGTGAGCAAAGAATGTCATTGGGAAAGCTAGCAGTGCCATCACCAGCAGGGGCAGCAGACCACCAATACCTGCGTTGATGGGTAGAAACAGCACACCAGCACCAATCGCGGTACCATATAAGCCAAGCATCCATACTGTATCTGATTTACGCCAGGTTTTATAATCGCTTGGGCTGGTAGCCGGGGAAGCGATCGTACCTGTTTGAGTCATATCCATAGTTATCTCCGAGAATAACGCGGTAAATTAAAAAACAAAACTACAATGCCGCATGCATGTAAATGCGTGTGGTCTAACTCTTTCTTTATAAGTATAAATTCTTTAAATATCTCTGGTTTTTATTACCACATTAACATCTTGGTCGAAAATTAGACTTTAAATTAGTCAGCCAGAATTTTCGCTTTACTTTCTCTTTTGAAAGAAAGTTTGGGAATTTTAAAGCTAAAATTTTGATTTCGGCAAGATAGCGATTTTTAGTGAATACTACCGTGATCATCGTCTCAAATGCGTAATATATCCCGAAAAGTCATCATGTTACGAAATTTAGTGTAATTGTTACCCGAATATTGCCAATTTTAATAAGGTCAAATTATAACCTCAATTTATCTATTACTCAACTCTCATTATTCTCTTATGTTTTTGCTATTTCCTATCTTGTGTTTATATATTAGTGAATGCAAGCGACAAATAGAAGTAAGAGTTAATAAATTGATAAATATCAATTTGTTACCAGATATGAAAATATGTATATCTTGTGCGATGTTTGTATCTTTGTGAAAAATATATATAAAATAAGGATATCAAATTGATAACATCAATAATATGCATGAAATATGTACTATTCATTCTTTGATCAGATTTTAATAATCTCTTTCGTTATGTATTTATTTATATAGTGATTTGTACAGATTTATTGATTTATGAAAAGAGTTGAGCTGAATTTAAGAGCAAATAAATGTTAAATAGGGTGTGGGATATTATCCTGCTGTTTAACTAATACTCATTTTTGCGTGTGAAATTAGCCAACAATTTCTAATAAAAAGATCTTGATTAAGACGGAGTTTGCTTATCTGATATGATTTAGTTGCATGTATATTGTTTGTTAAAAACACTGTGCTGGCATAAATACCCGCACTTTTGTGAGTCCGGATTATTGGCAGTGTGTTGCTAGCTTTTTATCCAACCTTTCCGGATAGGAAAAGAGCAGCAGCGCTGATACAGGCTGTGTAATCTTTTTTGCAAATTTTCGCCGAACAGAGTCCATACCATTTGTGTAAAAGCACAGCCTATTAGGCTGACGAGAAATGCCCCAACCATATCCATCGGCCAATGAACGCCTAAATAGACTCTGGCCCATGCGATAACCAGTGCGGTTGCCATCAAACACAAACCGGGTAAGATTCTGTGCCAGAACAGGAAGGATAAAGCGAAAGTGAAGACAGTTGTTCCATGATTACTTGGGAATGAGGTTGTTGGCGCGTGGGGAAGAAAATTGTAACCAAAACCTTCGACGAAAGGGCGGTCGTGAGGGCAGAGTAAACCGATACAGAATGAGGCTAGTATAGCAAAACAGAAAGCCATAGCGGTTTTACTGACGATAATCCGGTGACGGGGAAGCGCGCGTTCTGAACCCCAAAACCAGAAACCAGCCAATGTCAGAGGGAAAATAAGAACCAGGTATTTCGCAATGAAAATAGCCATCGCAATCATGACAGGTGACGATTCAGGCGTAGCATTGAAAAAAGTAAACAGATTGTGGTTTATTTGCTCTAACAAATCAGGCCTCACATAAGGTCATTTATTTTGTACATCACGACAGCTGGACGTAAGAGGGTAAAATTGCTTGGCTTGTGAGTAAAGAATAATTGTCTTGATTATGTATGTTATTTATTTTTGGTTTATATTTCCATCAAGGAAATATCTGGGGGTAATGAGGGTAAAAAATGAACAATCCATTGATATATATAATAGTATTCTCTGGTTTAGCCCTGTGGTAGTACTCATATCTGATAGCTTGAGCGTCAGTAGAGCTGGTGATGTGTTGATGAACGTCATACTCTTCAGGCAATAAAAAAACCCGATAGTCTTGAACCAAAATGGATGAACTATCGGGTTCCTCAATATTGGGATATCAAAGAAAAGCAGTGGCATTAAGTCAGACTACGATTTAGCAAGAAAGTTCTTCGTGATGAAGAAAAAAATGCAGATTTTTTTTCGGTTTGATGAAAATAACATTTTTTGCACAAATCAATCTGGTCAACAGTTATAATAACCACCCGCTATTTTTACAGTAACAAAGTAGAGCGTGAAGTTTGTTTATTGCAACAGTTGGTGTTCTTTTACATACGCTTCGAAATCTGTGCAGCCACCGATATGTTTTTCATCAACGAAAATCTGTGGAACAGTTTCTACGGGTTTGCCAACTGTTTTTTCCAGATCAGCTTTAGTGATGCCTTCTGCGTGAATATCAACATAACGGAAGTCAAAGTCATCACGCTGTTCTTTCAGTCGTTCAGCCAACTCTTTCGCGCGGACACAGTACGGGCAGCCAGGACGGCCGAAAATCACAGTAAACATATAAACTCCTCTTGGTTATCTTAAGATATACCCTTCATCTTTCAAGTTGCTACTTTGTTGGCTGCGTTCACTTACCCCAGTCACATCGTTATCTATGCTCCTAGGGATGCCGTTCACTTGCCGCCGCGCTGCAACTTGAAATCTATTGGGTATAGTACTATTTGCTGTATTGCTCATGTTCATTTATCGCTACTATGCCTGTATAGATCGGCAAAAAAAAGCAGGAATTGCCTTTTGTTTTAATTAATCATACTGATTTTGGCGGCGGGATTTCGGTAGTATAATGCAAACCATATTATCAGTGAGGGTGCAAATGCAGGGTCATAAAGACGGTATGAGTTCATTGGCAGATATGCCGAAGCAGGTTATCCTGCTGGAAATTATCGGCATCGGGTGGCTGATACTGGCATATTTGACTATTAATGATATTGTCATCTTAACAGATCTACTAATGACGTCGGAAGCGCATATTGTTATGATTTTCGCTGGTATTGGTTGTTTGGTTCCTGCCGCGGTCAACATTGTCTGGCGTGCAGTATACGGCCTCTCTTTTCTGGGAATCGATGATAAAAAAGAGAGTAAAAATAAGGCAAAAGCGAGCGATAACGGTAAAGAAAAATAATTTATCAGCTATTGGTGATAGCGCGATAAAGAATTATTTCGTAAGCTATAGCGCTTTTTCATTTTCCGTTGTATGGGGTTGTTAGATGGGTTCACTTGTCATTCCTGACTTATCAGTATTGCGTGAGTGGTTGGATCAGCTCAAAATTTCCTACTTTGAGTGCGATTCGTGCCAGGCATTGCATCTACCTCATATGCAGAATATTGATGGTTTATTCGATGCTAAAATTGATCTGTTGGACAATGTAATTTTGTTCTCTGCTTTGGCTGAGGTGAAGCCAACAGCAATTATTCCTCTGATGGCTAATTTAAGCCAAATTAACTCCAGTTCGCTGACGATTAAGGCTTTTCTTGATATTCAGGATGAAAACTTACCGAAGTTAGTGGTATGTCAATCTTTCCTTGTTTCAGCCGGGCTGACTTTTTCCCAGTTTTCTCATTTTTTGCAGCAGGGCGAAGAACAGATTGCGGGCGTGGTTTTTGAAATTCACAGTAATAACTTGTTGTATATTAACCGTGATATCGAAATCGAAGGTGATATTGAAGAGGAAGAAGAGTTACAGGCTTCCGTTAAAACACCGACTTTTACTTTACACTAATATTTCCAACATGGTCATTCAACAATGCAATGTACGCAGTATTCCGCGGGGCATTGTCACTCCTGTCAGTGGCTCGAAAAACCCTATTTTCAGCAGTTAGAAGATAAACAGCAGAATTTAAAACAGTTATTGTGCCAAACCATCGTGAATCAATGGTTGCTTCCGATTGCCAGTCAACAAAACGCCTTTCGTAATAAAGCTAAAATGGTCGTCAGTGGCAGTGTAGAGCGTCCATTGCTGGGCATGTTGCATCGCGATGGGGTTGCCGTTGATCTGTGTAATTGTCCTCTCTATCCGGCGCATTTTCAGCCTGTATTTGATGTCGTTAAATCTTTCATTGCTTGTGCTGGCTTGACGCCATATAACGTTGCCCGTAAACGGGGTGAGCTGAAATACCTGTTACTGACAGAAAGTCGTCATAGCGGTGAAATGATGCTGCGTTTTGTACTGCGCTCTGAAATGAAAATTGCTCAACTGGAACGTGCTTTGCCCCGATTGCGGGAGCAATTGCCACAGCTTACGGTTATCTCTGTCAATATTCAGCCAATCCATATGGCGATCCTGGAAGGCGAAAAGGAGATCCTGTTTACTGAGCAAAAAGCACTAAAAGAAGAATTTAATGGCGTTCCTCTTTATATTCGTCCACGCAGTTTTTTCCAGACTAACCCGGAAATTGCTTCTGAGTTGTATGCGACGGCAAGGCACTGGGTTCGTGAACTGAAAATCAGCAGTATGTGGGATCTGTTCTGTGGCGTTGGTGGTTTTGGCCTTCATTGTGCGGATAAAGATACCCGTTTAACTGGAATTGAAATCAGCCCTGAAGCGATTGATTGTGCCGCTGATTCGGCCAAAACATTGGGTTTGGAAAACATCGAGTTCAAGGCGTTGGATTCAACGCACTTTGCCGTAGCAAAGGATCACATTCCTCAATTGGTTCTGGTCAATCCACCTCGTCGGGGAATGGGTAAAGAGTTGTGTGATTATCTCAGTAGAATGGCACCGGATTATATTCTTTATTCAAGCTGCAATGCTCAGACAATGGCGAAGGATATCACTGCGTTGGTCAATTACCGTGTGGAAAAGACACAGTTGTTCGATATGTTTCCTCATACTGAGCATTACGAAGTTTTGACGTTATTGGTGTCAAATCAAAACTGAATGATAGGCGTGACTGGGATGGGGTTCCGGTAGGAACGCCCTATCCCTTTTCATTACGCCCGTTTAATTACGATGCTCAAAAGCCAGCGCACGGCGTTCAATCATCCGCATCAGCAAAGTCAGGATGCCGTTAACACACAGATAAATCACACCTGCGGCAACAAAAACCATCACATCATAATTACGGCCAAACAGAAGCTGACTGTATCCCATGACCTCCAGCAAAGTTATCGTACTTGCAAGAGAAGTACTCTTGAAAATCAATACAACTTCGTTGGAATAAGAAGACAACGCCCGTTTGAAGGCATATGGCAGCAGGATCCGCATGGATTGTGCTTTAGACATTCCCAACGCCTGGCAGGATTGCCATTGACCCACGGGAATGGCCTTTACTGCGCCATAGAACAGCAGGGTAGAATATGCCGCGCTGTTAAGCGCCAGTGTTACCATTGCACACAGCCAGGGTTGAGACAGTAAATGCCAGAGCCACGGATACTCTTTTAAAGATGGAAACTGCCCAGGCCCATAATAAACTAGAAAGAACTGCACCAGCAAAGGGGTACCGGTGAACAGAGTAATGTAGGTTTTTACCAGCTGTGTCAGTACCGGCAATTTGATGGTTAGAACCATAGTGAACAGCACGGACATCATGAAAGCGGTAAAAAGAGCCGCAACGGTCAGACTCAGACTGGTTTGCAGCCCTGACAGAATTTGTTGAATATACTCAAGCATCAGGAAGCACTCCGATCAAAGCGTGTGGTATGCATCTCAATTTTCTTCAGAATAAACTGACTGATCAGGGTGATAGCCAGATAGATAAGCGCCACAATCATATACCAGGTAAAGGGTTCCTGAGTCCGTGTCGCAATACTTTTGGTTTGCAGCATCAGATCATTAACACTGATAAGCGATACCAATGCGGTGTCTTTTAGTAAAACCAGCCATTGGTTACCGAGCCCTGGCAGAGCATGTCGCCACATCTGCGGCATGATCAGACGGAAAAATATTTCAGTACGGCCGAGACCTAATGCTTGACCAGCTTCCCATTGGCCGGCAGGAATGGCTTTTATCGCGCCACGAAGTGTTTGGGATGCATAGGCAGAGTAGAGCAGGGAAAGTGCAATGACACCACAAAGGAATGGGCTGACATAAAAATCCTGAATATCTATCTGAATTCTGGGATGCCAGAAAATAAGATAAACATCAAAGCCATCCGCCAGTGTCATCAGCAGTTGTGATGCGCCGAAGTAGACGAAAAGTACGACTAAAATTTCCGGCAATCCCCGGAACAGGGTAACCCAGCAGGTGCCAAGCATGGCAAAAGGTTTCCAGCGCGCTGATTCCCAGGCAGCAAATAGCATTGCTAAAATTAGACCAAGCACTAACGCAGAAACGGCAAGGCCGACGGTGATGCCGGCGGCACTTGCTAGAGATTGAAATTCATTCATTGAGATTCAGTTATTATTCAAACCATTTTTTATAGATGATGTCATAAATGCCATCTCGTTTGATTTCAGCCAGTGCTTTGTTCAGTTTATCCTGTAGCTCTTTGTTGCCTTTACGCACCGCAATCCCTAAACCGATACCAAAGTAATTCTTGTCAGTGACTTTGTTACCCACGGTACTTAAGTTTTCATTTTTTTTCAGCCATTCGTTGACAACGGCAGTGTCACCGAAAACGGCATCCAGACGGCCATTTTTCAGATCCAGAATGGCATTTTGATAGCTGTCATAAGGAACGGTTTTAATCTCTTTTCGTTGTTCCATCAGGTACTTTTGGTGAGTTGTACCATTCTGGATACCCACTTGTTTACCTTTTAGTTCAGCGATGCTGGAAACCTTGCCTTTAACTGCGATAAATGTCGCTGAGTTATCGTAATAAGTGTTAGTAAAATCAACCTGTTCCTGGCGTTCAGGGGTGATATCAATACCTGCTGCTAAAGCGTCGAAGCGACGGAATTTCAGACTTGGGATCAGGCTGTCAAATGATTGGTTAGTGAAAGTACATGTCGCATTAATTTGCTCACAGATAGCATTAGCCAGATCGACATCAAAACCCTGAATTTTATTATTTGCATCAATGAATTCAAACGGAGGATAAGTGGCTTCCGTGGCAAAACGAAGGGTCTCTTTTCCCGTGGCGGTTGCAGATAAAGTAACGGTACCCAGGAGGGCGGCAAGGAGTAATTTTTTCATCGCTATATCCTATAATAGTTAGTGTGACAGATAATTAGCAAAGGCTTTGGTTTGTGGTTGAGTAAAATGGCTGATATCACCTTGTTCTATAATGCGGCCGTTTTCCATATAGACGACACGACTCGCGGCTTTACGGGCGATTTCTACTTCATGGGTAACGATAATCTGTGTAATACCTGTTGCGGACAATTCATGGATAATATTCACCACTTGGGCGGTGATTTCCGGGTCCAGTGCTGCCGTTGGTTCATCAAATAATAAAACCTGTGGCTCCATCATCAATGCCCGTGCAATAGCGACCCGCTGCTGTTGTCCACCGGATAAATGTTGTGGAAAGCGACCAGCAAAATCTTCCAGGCGCAAACGGGAAAGTAGCTTATCCGCCTTTTCCTGAGCCTGCTGTTTGGATAAACCGAGCACACGACAAGGTGCCTCGATCAGGTTATCCATAACAGTGAGGTGAGGCCACAAATTATATTGCTGAAAAACCATACCGACATTCTGGCGCAGAGAACGAATCTCCTTTATTCCTGGCGTTTGTTCAAAATCGAATTGATGATTAGCAATAGTCAACTGGCCGGATCGCGGTACTTCCAGTAGGTTTAATACGCGCAACAGCGTGCTTTTGCCTGCGCCACTCGGTCCTAGCAAAACCATCGTTTCCCCTGAGGAACACTTAAGATTAATATCAAACAGTGCCTGATGTGCGCCGTAATAGCAATCAATGCTTTTTAATTGAATACTCATGCTTTAATTTTGAATAGTCAGTGGTTTATCCCGATGCTAAACCCGTTGGCATAATTATGCAATATCTTACGCATAGAATATTATTAATTGATATTTCAATTATATGTCTGATTAACCTGTTCTACTCGCGCTTTGTACAATTCATTAACAAAAGCTTACTTATTCTGTTTCCATACAGCGGAAAATGAATAATTATTGCTTACTTTTTAGCAATTTCGTGCTCATATTATCATCAATAACATCAAATATCATTGTGCTGAAATGCTGATTAAGTAAAGAATGCGATCAGTAAAGGTGCCAGTAAGCTCAACAAAAAACCGTGAACAATAGCTGCTGGAACAATACTGACTCCACCACATCGTTGTAATATTGGTAAAGTGAAATCCATCGAAGTCGCACCACTTAATCCTATTGCGCTTGAGCGATACCGATTGACCAGAACGGGAATGAGCATAATTGCTACAAGTTCACGTACTAGGTCATTAAAGAATGCGGCACTGCCGATGACGGGCCCGTAAGCGTCAGAAAGTAAGATGCCAGAAAGAGAATACCAGCCATAACCGGAAGCAAACGCTAGACCTGTTTTGATCGGCAGTTCAAGGATGAGCGCGGCAATCGCACCGCCGGCAAGTGCGCTGACAGCAACGACAATCGCAATAATTGCACCCCGGCGGTTTAGCAATATCTGTTTGAGGTTCATGCCGCTGTTACGTAATTGAATACCTACCAGCAACAGTAAAACGACCAATGCAATTTCACTGGCACGATTGGCGAAATGCAGCCATGGCCAGTCGGTTAACCCAAGTAGAAAACCTAAAATCAGAACACCACATAATTTCAGTGATTCAAAAATCATATGTAAACGGGAAGGGGGTTTTTCCTGCTTATGCGGGCTGACAATCCAGGGATCGTGTTTTTCAAACAGGAATAATGCCAGCAGATTGCAGGCAAAAATACATAAGAAAAACACGGAGGCGTACTGAAAAATAAGAAATAGGTTGCTGCTTAAATTTTCCAATAAAGCAAGGCTGATTCCCATTAAAAACAGAATGACATAAACCATTGCATTAAGGAGGCGATGAACAGCATTTAACAGGGTTTTGTTATTCAAATGGATAAGATAGCCTAGCGTTAACGGCAAAAGAATGATCAGCAGTCCAGAGTACATAATTAATATCCTTTAAAAGCGGTTAACGTTTTTTTATCCAAGTTTAGTCTAAAAATTAGACTGAAAGACTACGAAAATAAAGATAACAATTTTTTTACATTAAGAGAATAGTCAGGATAGGGTGAAGTATGTTGTTGCTCAAAGAATTTTTTATTCTTAAAGTGAGTGTGTTATTAATAATTCTCTATGGGTATAAAAATCAAATGAGAACTGCATTTCTCTGGAATTGAGTGGAAATTTCTGGTTTTCGTGGTATTACAAGAAACATTGGTTTTTTACCATTCCTTTTATCCAATGCTTAAGGCGGTGATATTTAAATGAATTTTATTCGTTCGAAACGTCAATGGGTGGTGTTGTTAGCTATTGTGACAGTTATCGTATTGCTTCTAGGGTATTTTCTACATGGCCCAGAAACGGTTAAATATCAGACTGTACCTGTTATTAAAGGCGATTTGGAGAAAAATGTCCTGGCCACAGGGAAGCTGGATGCTGTCAGAAAAGTAGATGTAGGGGCGCAGGTTAGTGGTCAATTGCAAAACTTGTATGTTGAAGTGGGTGATAAGGTGACAAAAGGCCAATTATTGGCGTTAATCGATCCTAAGCCTGCTCAAAACCAGGTAAAAGAAGTTGAAGCGACAATTAAAGAATTGAGCGCTAATCTGATGGAGGCCAGAGCACAATTGAAACTGGCGCAGCTTACATTACAACGTCAGAATAATCTGGCAAAAGTGCAGGCAGTTTCTCACCAGGAATTGGATCAGGTTAAAACGGATGTTGAAGTGAAAAGAGCGAGGGTAGAAACTTTGCTGGCGCAAATCAGTAAAAATCAGGCCAGCCTTGATACTGCCCGGGCTAATTTACAATATACCCGTATTACCGCACCGATGGATGGCATTGTTGTCAATATCAAAACACTTCAGGGGCAAACGGTCATCGCCGCACAGGAAGCCCCGACTATTCTGACATTGGCTGATCTTGGCACGATGCTGGTAAAAGCAGAAGTTTCAGAGGCGGATGTTATTGGCCTGAAACCCGGTCAGAAAGCCTCTTTTACCGTATTAGGTGCACCTGATAAAAATTTCACTGGTGTGTTGAAAGATATCTTGCCGACACCAGAAAAGATTAATGATGCAATTTTCTTTTATGCCCGTTTTGAGGTGCCTAACCCTAAGCAACTTTTGCGTTTACAAATGACGGCTCAAGTAAAAGTCCAGCTCGATTCCCATCGTGGTGTGTTAATGATCCCGCTTTCTGCTCTGGGTAAACAGATTACCCCAACCCGCTATGAGGTGGATATTCTGAAAGGGGGCAAAGAAGAGAAACAGGAAGTGGCTATTGGTGTACGCAATGATGTGAATGTACAGATTTTGTCCGGTCTGAAAGAACATGAGCAGGTGATTACCGGTCGTGGTGAAACAGGGGATGAGTAATGAATGCATTACTTGAGCTGAGAGGCATAGAGCGCAGCTATTCCGCTGGCGAGCAACAGATAAAAGTACTTGATGATGTCACCTTGTCTATTCACTCCGGTGAGATGGTTGCGATTATCGGTGCTTCCGGGTCTGGCAAATCGACACTGATGAATATCCTTGGCTGTCTTGATAAACCCAGTCGTGGTGAATATCGGGTCGCGGGGCAGAATGTTGCTGAACTGAATAATGATGAACTGGCGGCACTGAGGCGGGAGCATTTTGGGTTTATTTTTCAGCGTTATCATTTGCTGACCCATTTGACTGCTGAACAGAATGTAGAAATTCCTGCTATTTACGCCGGGGCGACTAAAACTGTACGCAGACAGAGAGCAATAGAGTTGCTTGGTCGTCTGGGGCTTGACGAAAGAGTCAACTATCGGCCAGGGCAGCTCTCTGGTGGACAACAGCAGAGGGTCAGTATCGCCAGGGCGTTGATGAATGGTGGTCAGGTTATTTTGGCTGATGAGCCAACGGGGGCGTTGGATAGCCATTCTGGTGAAGAGGTGATGGCTATCCTCAAACAACTGTGTGAACAGGGGCATACCGTTATTATTGTCACGCATGATCCGAAAATCGCGGCGCAGGCACAGCGGATTATTGAGATCAAAGACGGTCACATTATGAATGACTCTGGCTCGCAACTGAGTAAAACCGTGACGGAAGCCCCACCGATAACAGTAAAAATATCATCAATACGTCAGATTTTTGGCCGGTTTAATGAAGCTTTATTGATGGCATGGCGGGCAATGGTCGTCAATAAGATGCGGACCTTGTTGACGATGTTAGGGATTATTATTGGTATCGCGTCTGTAGTGACTATTTTGGTTATTGGAGATGCCGCCAAGGCATTGGTGTTATCCGATATTAAAGAGATTGCAACCAATACCATTAGTGTTTATCCGGGAGAAGATTTTGGCAGCGATGATCCGGCCAGTAAGCAAGCGTTGAAAATCGCGGATGTAAACGCTATCAGAGCACAACCTTATATTCTGGCAGTTTCACCCGATATTGAGGGAGGGGCGCGCCTTCGTAAAGGGAACATTGATGTTGCTGCGAGAGTCTCCGGCATTGGTGATGAATATTTTCAGGTTTATGCTCTGCGTTTTGCTCAGGGAATGGGTTTTACATCGGATATGGTACGCCGTCAGGGGCAAGTTGTGGTCATTGATAAAAATACCCAGCGTAAATTATTTCCTCACCAAAAAAATGTGATTGGTGAAGTGATTCTGATGGGTAATATGCCTGCCACTATTGTCGGGGTGATAGCTGAAAGAAAATCGGCATTAGGCAGTGATAGTTCATTGCATGTCTGGTTACCTTATAGCACGATGACCAGTCGCCTGCTAAACCGGAATTATCTGGATTCAATTACTGTCAGAATCAAGGATGGTCATAACTCTAAGGAAGCAGAACAGAAGATTGTTCGATTGCTGACTTTACGCCATGGGAAAAAGGATATTTTCACCTATAACACGGATATGCTGATAAAAACGGTGGAAAAAACGACCCGTACTCTACAGCTGTTTTTGACAATGGTGGCAGTAATCTCACTGATCGTTGGTGGTATCGGGGTCATGAATATTATGTTGGTTTCGGTCACCGAACGCACGAGAGAGATTGGCATCCGTATGGCCGTAGGGGCCAGAACCAGTGATGTTATGCAGCAGTTTCTGATAGAAGCTATTTTGGTTTGTTTGGTTGGCGGTATTTTGGGAATAGCACTGTCTTATACGATAGCATTTATTGCGCAACTGGCACTGCCAGGCTGGAGTTTTGTTTTCCAGCCAGTGGCTTTACTGAGTGCTTTTGCCTGTTCTACTGCAATTGGTGTGATATTTGGGTTTTTGCCGGCCCGTAATGCTGCCCGCCTTGATCCGATAGACGCTCTGGCAAGAGAATAAGTGGAAGTTATGTCACCCCGCTGGCAAAATTGCCGGCGGGGTGTAAAAGTAACACCTGGTCATATTATCCATAGGTCAGGCTATCTGGCCTTTGGATTCGTTTTCAAGGGGAACAATAATGCTGGCATGATTTCCCTTTGGGCCTTGGTGAATGCTGAAATGCACCTTCTGGCCTGCTTTCAGAGTCCGGTAACCGTCCATCTGAATGGTTGAGTAATGAGCGAATATATCTTCTCCGCCGCTTGCCGGACAAATAAACCCAAAGCCCTTAGCATTATTGAACCACTTAACAGTACCTGTCTCCATACTTTTACATCCCTCGTTTAATCATTTCGGTTGAGATGAGTCGTTAATATAACATTCGTAAACAATCACATGTAACCAGTTACATTATCTATGTTTGTTCACAAAACATACTGTAGTAAAAATCAAATTCTCGTCAAGCACAGAACAAATGTCTGGTTGTTTTGAATGACTAAAGTTTGATATAGATAACGATATGAGTTTCGTTCATTCACTTTTATACCGGGTTTTTATAGGGGAATAACCTGTGGTAAACGGAGTTGCCCAGATAATGATAAGATAAATGGGAACGTAATTTATTTGCTGGCAGTGGCTGGTATTAGCGATTAATCCTGTTGGAAAAACAATGAGCGAGTATCATAACAATTTGAAAAGTAAAGAGTTGGTTAAGGATGAGCAACAGCAAAAATTGCAACCGCCATCAATGTATCAGGTCATTCTTAACAATGATGATTACACTCCGATGGAGTTTGTAGTTGACGTATTACGAAAGTTCTTTTCTTATGATGTTGAACGGGCAACGCAATTAATGTTGGATGTCCATTATCAGGGTAAAGCTATTTGTGGGGTTTATACCGCAGAGGTGGCAGAAACTAAAGCGGCTCAGGTAAATATGTATGCCAGGGAGCACGGGCATCCATTACTTTGTACGCTGGAAAAAATCTGACCAGGTATACTGATTTTAGGGGGAGGTGCCTATGCTCAATCAAGAGCTTGAACTTAGTCTTAATATTGCCTTTGCTAAAGCGCGGGATAACAGACACGAGTTTATGACCGTGGAGCACCTATTGCTGGCGTTGTTAAGCAATTCATCAGCGCGTGAAGCATTGGAAGCGTGCAAGGTCGATCTGGCTCAATTGCGTAAAGAGCTGGAGAATTTTATTTTACAAACAACACCGTTGTTGCCTGAGAATGATGAGCGGGAGACTCAGCCAACCTTGAGCTTCCAACGTGTTCTTCAGCGCGCGGTATTTCATGTTCAGTCCTCTGGGCGTTCAGAAGTTTCCGGTGCTAATGTGCTGGTGGCTATCTTCAGCGAACAAGAGTCTCAGGCTGCTTATTTGCTGCGTAAACATGATGTCAGTCGTTTGGACGTGGTTAATTTCATTTCTCATGGAACGCAGAAAGAAGACAGTGAATCGGATCATCAGGGGATAGGCGCTCAATCTGCGGAAGAACAGCCTGTTGGTGAAGATCGGTTGGAGAATTTTACCACTAATCTTAATCAACTTGCCCAAAGAGGGCAGATTGATCCATTGATTGGCCGCCAGGATGAGCTGGAAAGAACGATTCAGGTACTGTGCCGTCGCCGGAAAAATAACCCATTATTGGTGGGGGAATCGGGGGTGGGTAAAACAGCTATTGCAGAAGGATTGGCATGGCGGATTGTACAAAAAGATGTACCGGAAGTGATGGCTAATTGTACGATTTATTCACTGGATATTGGTTCATTGTTGGCAGGAACTAAATATCGTGGTGATTTTGAGAAACGCTTCAAGGCTTTGTTAAAAAACCTTGAGCAGGATAGGAAAAGTATTCTATTCATTGATGAAATCCATACCATTATCGGTGCGGGTGCGGCGTCTGGGGGGCAGGTCGATGCGGCTAATCTGATCAAACCCCTGTTATCCAGTGGGCGTATCAGGGTGATTGGCTCTACGACATATCATGAGTTCAGTAATATTTTTGAAAAAGACCGGGCGTTAGCTCGTCGTTTTCAGAAGATTGATATTGTTGAGCCTTCACCGGAAGAGACAGTACAGATTATTAAAGGGTTGCGGCCAAAATATGAGGCGCACCATGATGTACGCTATACCACGAAAGCTATCCGCGCTGCGGTTGATTTATCAGTGAAATATATTACTGATCGTCACTTACCAGATAAGGCCATTGATGTTATTGATGAAGCGGGGGCGCGTACTCGTCTGGTGCCGGTCAGCCGGCGTAAGAAAACGATCAATGTGTCGGATATTGAATTTATTGTTGCCCGTATTGCCCGTATTCCTGAAAAAACAGTTTCGGCCAGTGATAAGGATGTATTGAAGACGCTGGATGACCGGCTGAAG
Organism: Photorhabdus thracensis; assembly: GCF_001010285.1. Taxonomy (GTDB): domain Bacteria; phylum Pseudomonadota; class Gammaproteobacteria; order Enterobacterales; family Enterobacteriaceae; genus Photorhabdus; species Photorhabdus temperata. The sequence continues at coordinate 3,623,504 of NZ_CP011104.1, forward strand.
ATGTTGGTATTTGGTCAGGATACCGCGATTGCAGCATTAACCGAAGCAATCAAGATGAGTCGTGCGGGATTAGGGCAGGATAATAAACCGGTGGGTTCTTTCCTGCTTGCCGGTCCAACAGGGGTAGGCAAAACAGAAGTCACCGTACAGCTTGCCAAGGCACTGAATATCAAATTATTGCGCTTTGATATGTCGGAATATATGGAGCGCCACACAGTCAGTCGCTTGATTGGCGCGCCACCGGGATATGTTGGTTTTGATCAGGGAGGATTGCTCACGGATGCGGTGATTAAACATCCTCATTCAGTGTTGCTGCTTGATGAGATTGAAAAAGCACATCCAGATGTATTTAACTTGTTATTGCAAGTGATGGATAACGGTACTCTGACCGATAACAACGGCCGTAAGGCGGATTTCCGTAACGTTATTGTTGTTATGACAACGAATGCTGGCGTACGTGAAACTCAGCGTACATCCATTGGATTTAAGCAGCAGGATAACAGCTCTGATGCGATAGAAGAGATCAAGAAGGTATTTACACCGGAATTCCGTAATCGCCTTGATGGTATCATCTGGTTTAATGCGCTTTCTATTGAAGTTATTCAACAGGTAGTCGATAAGTTCATTGTCGCACTGCAAGCACAATTGGATGAAAAAGGCGTTTCACTGGAGGTCAGTGCGGATGCTCGTCAATGGTTATGTGATAAAGGCTATGATAAAGCGATGGGCGCTCGCCCAATGGCCCGGGTTATTCAGGATAGTCTGAAGAAACCGTTGGCCAATGAACTATTGTTTGGTTCATTAGTTCACGGTGGCTCGGTTCGTATTGATCTGGATAAGGCAAAACGGGCACTGACTTACGATTTCAGCAACGCTTATAAGCAGAAACCGGAAGACGTAGTGCACTGATATAGGGTCACACCACAGGTGAATACAAAGTTGCTATTACCTGTGGTGTAATACCTGAAACGGTAATGAATCAGCGGCTACGGAAGACGATACGGCCTTTGCTCAGGTCATATGGGGTCAGCTCAACTGTAACCTTGTCGCCTGTCAGGATGCGGATGTAATTTTTACGCATTTTACCGGAGATGTGAGCAGTGACTACGTGCCCGTTTTCTAATTCAACGCGGAACATAGTATTTGGCAGCGTGTCCAGCACGGTACCTTGCATTTCAATATTGTCTTCTTTGGCCATCTAATCCTCTAAGTTTAATAACCATCGTTTTTAACCGGCAAGATAATGCCGAAAAACCCTCATTATGTAAAGGAATGTTGTCTTTTAAACCACTATATTTGCAAATAACTCATGGTTGCATTCCCGCCATAATCAACATTGGTTGGTAAAATGTTGATTATAATTCCAGTACTTGTTGCAACCAGCAGCCAGGTTTTAATGACTGGTTTCTGAATTGATAAAGATACTGAATAAATTCTTCCCTAGAGATTTCCTTTGCTCCCAGTGAAGCAGTGTGATGATTTAGCACCTGGCAATCAAGCAGTTCACCGCTGTATCGCAGAAAATGGTGATAGAAAGCAACGAAAGCGCATTTGGATGCATTCTCCATTCGGCTGAACATAGATTCACCGCAAAATAAAGTGCCAACGCTGACGCCATACAGGCCACCGACAATATGTTCACCATACCAGACTTCTACCGAATGCGCCTTTCCTGTCTGGTGTAACTCCTGATAACCTTGTTGGATATCCCTGCTTATCCAGGTTCCTTCCTGCCGTTGAGCGCAGTAATGAATCACTTGTTCAAAAGCGTGATTCACCGTAATGCGGTATGGATGATTGCGCAGAAACCGGCGTAATGTCCGGCCAGTATGCAATTCACCCGGCATGATTATCGCACGTGGATCAGGCGACCACCAAAGCGGTATTTCACTTGGTAAAAACCAGGGGAAAATTCCTTGATGATAAGCTGCGCTCAACCGCTCAGGGGATAGATCTCCGCCCACTGCCAGCAGGCCGTTCGGCTCCATTAATGCCTCTGCTGGGTGAGGGAAGTCATATGAATCATCATCCAGTTGAATTATTGGCATGGTGTATTACAGCTCCGATTCAGGCGAATCTGATATTGCCGCTGATAAAACTGATAATAGAAGCTTTGTCGAGCCAGTAACTCGTTATGCTGTCCTTGTTCAATAATGGCGCCTCCATCCATGACATAAATACGGTCCATATGGTCGAGACTGTACAGACGGTGGGTAACAATAATCAATGTCTTATGCTGGCAATGCTGGCGCAGCAGGGACAGAATTTGCTGTTCAGTATCCGCATCAAGCCCTTCCGTTGGTTCATCCAGTAACATGAGTGGCGCTGAGTGCAGTAACGCTCTGGCAATGCCCAGACGGCGCTGTTCACCGCCTGATAACTGACGACCACCTTCGCCCATCCAGCAGTTCAGCCCCTCATCTGTTTCCAGCAGATTGCTTAAACCTACCTGTTTCAACACAGTTTCCAGCTCATTATCGATGGCGTTTGGTTTTGCCAGTAATAAATTTTCACGCAACGTATGGCTGAATACATGAACACGTTGTGGAACAACCGATATCATACTGCGCAGAGCTGGTTCGTCATAAGCAGTAATGGGATGCTGGTTCAGACAGATAGAGCCTGCATTAGCATCCCAGGCACGGGTTAGTAACTGTAGCAACGTAGATTTACCACAACCTGTTTTTCCTAACAGAGCGATATGCTCTCCTGCTTTTAAACAGAGAGAAATATTTTTCAGGACAGGTAATGGCTGCCCAGGGTAAGTGAAACTGAGATTCTCGATATTAATACAGGCTTGCTCTGAACTTTCCGGCCCTGACGCCGGGAAAGTCACTTCTGGTTCTTGTTGCATCAATTGGGAAACGTGGGTTGCAGAGGTAATGACTTGTCCCAGATGTTGGAATGCAACAGCGACCGGACCCAGGGTTTCAAAAGCGGCAAGCGAGCAGAAGACAAACAGTGCAATCAAGGTGCCTGGCTGACTGTTCTCTCCTACACCATTAGCGGCTATCCACAGGATTAATGTGACGGTCATACCGGTGGCAAAAATCATGATTGCTTGTGACAAACCGGTCAGATTAGCTTGCTGTTGCTGACGCTTTAGCCAACGTGATTCAACATCCGACATCGACTTTCGGAAGCGGCCAAGAGCACCGAATACCATCAATTCGGCTTGCCCCTGCAATGTCGCCGTGAGTTGGGTGCGGTATTGACTACGCAGAATGGTCAGATCGCGGCCGATGGGTTTACCTGCGTGGTAAAATACAAATGGCAGCAGGATCAGCAGAGTCAGCATAATACTGCCAAGGGTATAGGCCAATGTGAGATCCAGAAAACCGAGGCCGAAAGTGAGGACGATGATAACGACAACCGCTGCGAATATTGGTGAAATTACCCGTAAATAGAGGTGGTCCAACGTTTCAACATCAGCAACTAGGCGGTTGAGTAATTCACCTTGGCGAAAACGGGCGATTCCTCCCGGTGAAAGTGGTAAAATTTTCTGAAAGGCAAATACCCGCAAATGCGCCAGTACACGAAAAGTTGCATCATGGCTGACCAGCCGTTCAGCATAGCGTCCGGCAGTACGAAGAATAGCGGCGCCACGGACACCTGCGGCGGGTAGCATATAGTTGAATGTATTAAGTCCGGCAAAACCTGCCAGCGCGGTGCCGGCAAGGAACCAACCAGACAGCGTCAGTAAGCCTATGCTGGCGAGTAACGTAACAATCGCCAGAACCATACCCAAACTAATAAGAAACCAATGGCGGCGATAGAGCGCCAGAAAGGGAAGCAATACCCGCATCACTAAAGCTCCTCACTCCGATGAGATAACAGACGGGCGAATGCTCCCTGAGATTGGCTCAGTGTCTGATAATCTCCCTGTTCAATGATTAACCCTTTTTCCATAACCCAGATCTGATCATATTCCAGCGTTTCTTCCAATTGGTGGGTAACTAACAGGGTTGTCTGAAGATGAGATGCCTGACTCAGTGTTTGCATAACCCGTTGTTCGCTATGAGCATCCAGGCTGGCGGCAGGCTCATCCAGTAATAATAATTGGCAAGGTTTCAATAAAGCGCGGGCAACAGCGATACGCTGGGCCTGACCAACGGATAGCCGTGCTGCATTATCACCAATGAGGGTATTCAGCCCATCAGGTAAATCATTAACAAATTCGGTGACGTATGCCTGCTCCATCACCTGATGGATTTGTTGTTGATTTGCATCCGGTTGATTCAGGCGAAGATTATCAAGCAAAGTTTGCTCAGGCAGGTGTGGATTTTGCCCAACCCAGCTCAGTTGATCACGCCATTTTTGTGGATCTAACTCACGCAGCTCAGTGCCATTGATTTGTATTGAGCCACGGTAGGGCAGGAACCCTAACAATAAATTCAAGAGTGAGCTTTTACCTGCTCCGCTTTGCCCAACTAATGCGACCCGTTGATTTTTCTCTATAGTAAAATTTAGCGGGCCAGCCAGCGGGTTGCCATCGTGAGCCAGAATTTCCAGATTATTAGCGATTATCGTCAGAGAACTTTGGCTACTTAGCGTTTTATCGCCACTCGCAGGTGCATGTTCACCATCACTGTTTAGCAAAGTCACCAATGATTCGGCTGCGCCAATAGCCTGTGCTTTGGCGTGATAATAAGTACCAAGATCACGCAGTGGCTGGAAAAATTCCGGGGCGAGGATTAATACCAAAAAACCAGCAAACAGGGTCACGCCCATACTGTAACTGCCAAAATTAAGTTCACCCAGATAGGAGAAGCCAAAATAGACGGCAACGACGGCAATAGAAACAGCAGCAAAGAACTCCAGCACCGCTGAAGAGAGGAACGCCATTCTCAGAACTTCCATTGTCTTGCTGCGGAAATCCTCAGTGGATTCGCTGATTTGTTGTACTTCCGCTTTGCCACGATAAAACAAACGCAACGTTTCCAGCCCGCGCAGACGATCAAGGAAATTACCGCTTAACCGCCCCAACGCGACAAAGTTTCGCCGGTTGGCATCTGCGGCGCCTAAACCAACCAGTGCCATAAACAGGGGAATAAGCGGAGCCGTTATAAACAAAATCAGCCCGGCAGCCCAGTTAACAGGAAATAGGGTGATCAGGATAAGAACAGGGATCATCACTGCGAGATACATCTGTGGCAGATAGCGAGAGTAGTAATCCTGCATATCGTCTATTTGCTCAAGAATAATCGTTGCCCAGCTACCTGCTGGTTTGCCTTTAACCCATACCGGGCCAAGTTGTTCAAGTTTATCCAATACCAGCGCGCGGATTTTCTGGCGCACGATTTTGCCACAAATAAAACCGATCCGTTCTCGGATAACACTGATTATTGCCCGCAGAGCAAAGGTTGTTGCCAGCATCCAGAATTTATCCATGATGTGCTCGCGGGGAATATTATCCATGATTAAAGCTTGCAGGATTGAGGCCAGTAACCAGGCTTGAGTGATAATCAACAAACCACTGATTAAGCCAAATAGCATGGACAGGCGGAGCCAGCGCCGGGCCGGAGCACTTTGCTGCTTCAACCAGCGAACCAATTCATACTGTCTTGTTTTGTCCATAGGAAAAATTCTGATTATCAAAAAGGCTGGACTCGTGTCAGCATCCTGCCGATATGTTACATGCGAAAAGGCGCTACCGAAATAGCGCCTTGAAAGAAAAAGAGTTTATTTCGCTGCCAGCCCATCCAGAAAACGTTCTGCATCAAGGGCTGCCATACAACCTGTACCCGCGGATGTAATTGCCTGGCGGTAGGTGTGGTCCATTACATCACCGGCGGCGAATACACCGGGAATGGAGGTTTGAGTCGCGTTACCCTGTAAACCGGACTGAACTTTAATGTAACCATTCTCCAGTTCCAATTGTCCTGCAAAGATAGCGGTGTTAGGAGTATGGCCGATAGCAATAAATGTGCCGGTAACAGCTAATTCTTCGGTTGTGCCGCTGTTGGTATCGCGCAGACGGACACCCGTAACGCCCATCTCATCACCGAGCACTTCATCCAGAGTACGATTAGTGTGCAGAATGATATTGCCGTTTTTAACTTTATCCATCAGACGGCCAATCAGGATTTTCTCTGAACGGAATGTATCACGGCGATGAATCAGGTGAACTTCTGCTGCAATATTTGCCAGATATAAAGCCTCTTCTACTGCGGTATTACCGCCGCCGACAACGGCAACTTTCTGGTTACGATAAAAGAAGCCATCACAGGTTGCACAGGCTGAAATACCACGGCCTTTGAACGCCTCTTCGGAAGGCAGGCCCAAATAACGTGCAGAAGCGCCTGTTGCGATAATCAGTGCGTCACAGGTATATTCTTGTTCATCACCATAAAGACGGAAAGGACGGTTTTGCAGATCAACTTTTTGAATATGGTCAAAAATGATTTCGGTCTGGAATTTTTCAGCATGTTGGTGCATACGTTCCATTAGCCCTGGGCCGGTCAGACCTTCAGGATCACCGGGCCAGTTTTCGACTTCAGTGGTTGTAGTCAACTGACCGCCTTTTTCAACCCCGGTAATAAGAACCGGATTTAAATTTGCCCGGGCAGCATAAACCGCGGCCGTATAGCCTGCCGGACCGGAGCCAAGAATAATGAGTTTATGGTGTTTGGCGGTGCTCATGAATACCTCATTTCCATTTATCGCATATCGTATATCGAGCGATTGTAGGAGAAATAGGAGGGTAAAAAAAGCTAAAAGACTCATGTTACTAACGATTTTACCGATAGATATTAACTGGCAATGACTTTAACCTGAGAAAAGTGTTCTTTTAGTACTGTTTGGCTTTCATTTGCTCATTTTTAATCAATGGTAAGCTATCGAAACGATTAACTGAAAATTTGTTCCACAGGTTGTTCTGATTTTTATTCATTTACTTTGACAATCGGCTGTGCATTTGCGAAAACATCACTGTAAGAGATAATTATCCACCTCGCTAAATTCGTTTCCATAAAAATCGACAAATCGATATGCGGATAATCCTCTCTGTGCAGCACGAAGAAAATGGCCTGTGAGCTGCTTTACTCTGATAGAGCGAGGCTTTAACTTTAAAAGACATCTTTTCCAGCTCAGACTCAAGAGAGATAGGGGAAAATGTTATGGGTGTAGGAAAATAAAGAGAGATCAAAAGATGATAGATAATAAAAAACGTCCGGGAAAAGATCTTGATCGTATAGATCGTAATATCCTCAATGAGTTGCAGAAAGATGGTCGAATTTCTAACGTAGAACTGTCTAAACGGGTAGGATTGTCGCCGACTCCTTGCTTGGAGCGTGTGCGTCGCCTGGAGCGTCAAGGGTTTATTATTGGCTACACCGCATTGTTGAATCCTCACTATCTGGATGCGTCGTTGCTGGTGTTTGTTGAAATCACTCTAAACCGTGGTGCGCCAGATGTTTTTGAACAATTCAATGCTGCTGTGCAGAAATTGGAAGAGATTCAGGAATGTCATTTGGTTTCCGGTGATTTCGATTACTTATTGAAAACCCGCGTACCAGATATGTCAGCGTATCGTAAGTTACTGGGCGAAACTTTGCTGCGTCTGCCAGGTGTTAATGACACCCGCACATATGTTGTGATGGAAGAAGTGAAGCAGAGTAACCGTTTGGTCATTAAGACTCGCTAAAATCCTGCCAAAAAAAATGTACAGGTGCAAAACTGGAAGAACTTAGGTACACTCCTGTTTATGCATACAGTTTCAACGCTGAGCTATCTCGGCGTTGTTCCGTTAAATCAACAGGAAACCTGGAGAGCCTTTCTTGAGCCAGGAATATACAGAAGATAAGAATATTAGGTTGAAGAGACTGAGTAGTGGGCGCAGGCTGTTGGAAGCTGTGTTGCTTGTCATTGTTATCTTAGCGGCTTATCTGATGGTCGCACTTATCAGTTTTAACCCTTCTGATCCCAGTTGGTCTCAGACTGCGTGGCATGAGCCGGTCCATAATTTGGGTGGTGGTGTTGGTGCATGGTTGGCCGATACGCTGTTTTCTGCATTCGGTATACTGGCTTATGCCATCCCGCCATTAATGATATTGGGTTGCTGGACTGCTTTCAAACAGCATGATGACAGAGAATATGTCGATTTTTTCGTGCTTGCTTTGCGCGTTATTGGTGCATTGGCCATCGTCTTGACTTCATGTGGATTAGCTGCGCTGAATGTTGACGATCTCCATTACTTTGCTTCTGGCGGTATTATTGGCAGTTTGTTTAGCAGTGCGATGTTGCCTTGGTTTAATGAATTGGGCGCGACGCTGGCCTTACTGGGTGTTTGGGCAATTGGGTTTACGCTATTTACTGGCTGGTCATGGTTGACGATTGCTGAAAAAACCGGGGCAATAATTCTTGGCGCGATAGGATTGATTACCAATCGCAGCCGTCATGAACAAGAATATACTCCATATGGTGAAACGGTTATTGAGCCGGAGAATTCCACCAATGGTAAAACAGAACCCGAATTTACAGCGGTTGATATTGATCATGATGATGTGCTGTTTACAGCACCTTCAGCCGCGGAATTGGCAAAAGCTGAACTGGATGAACCAGAATCAGTGAAAGCAGAAGTTGAAGAAAAACAGCAATCTGATATCCCAACCATTGGTATGGCTGATATTGATGCTGAGCCTGAAATTCAGATCGGTATATCTGATGACGCTGTATGGTCTCAGCCATTAGCAGAAGAACATGAAAAAAACAGTGACGAACCTGTTCGTTGCATGTTTGAAATTCCTTCTGAATATAATTTTAAACCTGAATCTGAGCTTGTGGTTGAAGCGGCTCCGACATTTGAGCTGGCTGGCAATGGGCAGAACAGCAGTGACTCCTTCACTTTCACGCCTGAAACAGAGCCAAAAGATATTGCGACAGCAGCTTCTGCAACGGCTATAGCAGGCAATTCTCAGATTAAACGGGGGATCGGGCCAGAACTGCCTCGTCCTAACCCAGTCCGTCTGCCAACCCGTCGTGAACTGTATGGCATCAAAGTTCCTTCACAGCGTCTTGCAGAACAGCAACAGCGTGAAGAAGAGGCCAGACAACAGATAAATGGCTGTAATGATACTGAGTCTGATAAACAGCAGGAAGAGTTGTTGCGTCAGCAGTTTCTTGAACAGCAGCGTGAGCGTTATCAAGTGCAGGGTTACCAGCCGCAGGAAAAAGAGTTCTCTACTCTGGAAAGTTTATCGATCTTGAATGATTTCTCACCGGTTGAAGATTTAGTTGCAAAAGAGCCGACAGAGCCGCTGTTTACGCCTTCTGTTCAATCAGTGCCGGAAAGTTTATCAGAACAGTCCACAGAAATTGCTTTTACACCAGTGCCTGTACACAATGTTGTGCAGCAACCGCAGCAACCGCAGCAACCGCAGCAACCGCAGCAAGACAGCTTGTTTCATCCATTTCTGGTTCGTCATGATCAGCCGTTACCAAAACCAACGACGCCAATGCCTTCGCTCGATCTGTTAGCCAGCCCTTTAGCAGAAGAAGAGCCAGTTGATATGTTTGCTCTTGAGCAAACTTCCCGTTTAATTGAAGCGCGTTTGAGTGATTATCGGGTTAAAGCTGATGTGGTTGGTTTCTCGCCAGGTCCGGTGATTACCCGGTTTGAACTGGATCTGGCTCCAGGTGTTAAAGCATCACGAATTTCTAACTTATCAAGAGACTTAGCACGTTCATTATCTGCGGTCGCTGTGCGTATTGTTGAAGTGATTCCAGGTAAACCTTATGTCGGTTTGGAATTGCCGAATAGAAAACGTCAGACGGTCTATTTGCGCGAAGTATTAGATTGCGAAAAATTTCGCGATAATCCATCACCACTGACAATTGTATTGGGTAAAGATATTGGTGGTCAGCCGGTTGTCGCTGATTTAGGTAAAATGCCTCACTTGCTGGTGGCGGGCACGACCGGTTCGGGTAAATCTGTTGGGGTCAACGCGATGATCCTCAGCATCCTTTATAAAGCAAAACCGGAGGATGTCCGCTTTATCATGATTGACCCGAAAATGCTGGAATTGTCGGTTTATGAAGGCATTCCGCATCTGTTGACTGAAGTTGTCACTGATATGAAAGACGCGGCAAATGCACTGCGCTGGTGTGTTAGTGAAATGGAACGTCGTTATAAACTGATGTCCGCGTTGGGTGTACGTAATTTGGCCGGTTATAACGAAAAGGTTAAACAGGCGGAAGAGATGGGCCGTCCAATTCCTCATCCATTCTGGAAACCTGGCGACAGCATGGATATCACTCATCCTGTGCTGAAAAAAGAGCCTTATATTGTTGTTATGGTAGATGAATTTGCTGACCTGATGATGACAGTTGGCAAAAAAGTAGAAGAGTTGATTGCCCGCTTGGCGCAGAAAGCCCGGGCTGCCGGTATTCATTTAGTTCTGGCGACCCAACGTCCATCTGTCGATATTATTACCGGCCTGATTAAAGCTAACATTCCAACCCGTATTGCCTTTACGGTTTCCAGCAAGATTGATTCCCGCACTATCCTAGATCAAGGCGGCGCTGAATCTCTTTTGGGAATGGGGGACATGCTTTATTTAGCACCAAATTCTTCTATCCCGGTGCGGGTTCACGGTGCATTTGTCCGGGATCAGGAAGTTCATGAAGTGGTTAATGACTGGAAAGCCCGTGGTCGTCCTGAGTACGTTGATAGTATCCTCAGTGGTGGTGATGATGCTGAAGGTGGTTTAGGTCTTGACAGTGATGAAGAACTGGATGCCCTGTTCGATCAGGCAGTTGAATTTATTACTGAAAAACGGCGGGTTTCGATTTCTGGTGTACAGCGTCAGTTCCGTATTGGTTATAACCGTGCTGCGCGGATTGTAGAACAGATGGAAGCACAGCAGATTGTCAGTGCTCCAGGCCATAATGGTAATCGTGAAGTATTGGCGCCACCGCCACATGAGTGCTGATAATTAATTTTAAACGCGGGAAATTCCGATAATAAATACACCGGGTAATAATGCTGAGTAAAGGTATCTCTTACATGAAGAAGCTAATATTAATGGGTTGTTTGATGGCTGGCATAAGTATCAATTCCGCATGGGCAAATGCCAGCCAGGATTTGCAGGAACGTTTGGGCAAAGTAAATAGTTTTCATGCCAGCTTTACGCAAACAGTAACCAGTGATGATGGTGCAACAATTCAGGAAGGTGAAGGGCAATTGTGGGTTAAACGCCCAAACTTGTTTAACTGGCATATGACATCACCTGATGAAAGTGTTCTGGTATCGGATGGTAAAACGTTGTGGTTCTATAATCCGTTTGTTGAGCAGGTAACAGCCAACTGGCTGAAAGATGCCACCGGCAACACACCGTTTATGTTGATTACCCGTAATGATGCTAAAGACTGGTCTCAATATAAAATCAGCCAGAAAGGAAATGATTTTGAGCTGATACCAAATAATATCAATGGCAATCTGAAACGCTTTTTTATTACGGTAACGACTGATGGCACTATTCAGAAATTTTCGGCGGTTGAGCAGGATGGACAAAAAAGTATTTATCAATTGAAGGGTCAACAAAATACCCATGTGGATGCGACAAAGTTCAGTTTTACGCTACCGAAAGGCGTCACGCTGGATGATCAGCGCCAGTGAGGTTTTAAGTGAATAACCTGTCACTCGATTTTTCACAAAATGAATTCCAGCCACTGGCCGCGCGTATGCGGCCGGTGACATTAGAGCAATATATCGGCCAGCAGCATTTACTGGCTGAAGGAAAACCATTGCCAAGAGCTATTCGGGCGGGGCAACTGCACTCCATGATTTTATGGGGGCCGCCTGGAACGGGGAAAACAACATTAGCTGAAATTATTGGACATTATGCGCAGGCGGATATTGAACAAATATCTGCGGTTACCTCCGGTATTAAAGAAATACGTGAATCTATTGAAAAAGCGCGTCAAAACCGGAATGCAGGGCGTAGAACTATTTTGTTCGTTGATGAAGTACATCGTTTTAACAAAAGCCAGCAGGATGCTTTTTTGCCACATATCGAAGATGGCACGATTACCTTTATCGGTGCTACGACAGAAAACCCCTCTTTTGAGCTGAATTCTGCATTACTCTCACGGGCGCGTGTTTATCTGCTTAAGTCATTGACGATAGAGGAGATTGAACAAGTGCTTGATCAAGCCATGAAGGATAAAGAGCGTGGTTATCATGGTCAGGATATTGTTTTGCCGGAAAACACTCGTCACATGGTTGCAGAGCTGGTTTCCGGTGATGCCCGTCGTTCGCTAAATCTGCTGGAAATGATGGCGGATATGGCAGAAACCAATACTCAGGGACAGCGGGTTTTGACACTTGAGCTATTGAACGAAGTCAGCGGAGAGCGCAGTGCCCGTTTTAATAATAAAGGCGATCGTTATTACGATTTAATTTCAGCATTACATAAATCTGTGCGTGGCTCTGCGCCTGACGCTGCGCTTTACTGGTATGCCCGGATTATTACCGCGGGTGGTGATCCGCTATATGTTGCCCGCCGTTTACTGGCTATTGCTTCGGAAGATGTTGGCAATGCGGATCCCAGAGCAATGCAGGTCGCCATTACCGCATGGGATTGTTTTACCCGGGTTGGGCCAGCGGAAGGTGAAAGGGCAATTGCTCAGGCGATTGTTTATCTTGCCTGTGCACCGAAAAGCAATGCTGTTTATACCGCGTTTAAAGCAGCGCTGGCTGATGCAAAGGAAAAGCCTGACTATGATGTTCCTGCTCATTTGCGTAATGCGCCGACAAAATTGATGAAAGAGATGGGGCTTGGTGAAGAATATCGCTATGCTCATGACGAACCTAACGCTTACGCTGCCGGTGAAGTTTATTTTCCGCCTGAAATGCGGGAAACCCGCTATTATCACCCGGCTAACAGAGGTTTAGAAGGCAAAATAGGTGATAAACTCGCCTGGCTTGCTGAACAGGATCAAAATAGCCCGATAAAACGCTATCGCTAATGTTGCTGTTGCGGTAAGGTTGACGGGTAAAAATATCTTATGGCCCATAAACTTGTGGGTCTATTCACATCATCTAACTTAATAACGACAAGCACAGGACTAGCATGCTCGATCCAAACATACTGCGTAATGAGCTAGACGCAGTCGCCGAAAAACTGGCTCGCAGGGGTTATACCCTTGACGTGGATACGCTGCGCAAACAAGAAGAGCGCCGCAAAGTTTTACAAGTTGAAACTGAAACCCTGCAAGCAGAACGTAATTCCCGATCAAAAGCTATTGGTGCGGCAAAATCCCGTGGTGAAGACATTGATCCGTTACGTCAAGAAGTGAACCAGTTAGGTGAGAAGTTGGATACAGCGAAATCCGAACTGGAAAAACTTCAGGCTGAAATCCGCGATTTGGTGTTAAGTATTCCTAACATGCCAGATGACTCTGCACCAATAGGTAAAGACGAGAATGACAATTTGGAAGTGAGTCGCTGGGGTGAACCACGTAAATATGATTTTGAAATCAAAGATCATGTTTCATTAGGTGAACTGGCGAATGGTCTGGATTTTGCCGCTGCTGTTAAACTGACCGGTTCGCGATTTGTGGTGATGAAAGGGCAGATTGCCCGTCTGCATCGTGCTTTGGCGCAGTTTATGCTGAATCTTCACACCGAGCAGCACGGTTATCTGGAAACCTACGTTCCTTATCTGGTTAACCATGACACTTTATATGGTACAGGTCAGTTGCCTAAATTTGGTGAAGATCTTTTTCATACTAAGCCCTTGGAAGAGGAAGCAGCGAACCATTACGCACTGATCCCGACGGCTGAAGTGCCGGTAACCAACTTGGTTCGTGGTGAAATTCTGGATGAAAGCGAATTACCGCTGAAAATGACAGCGCATACACCTTGCTTCCGTTCAGAAGCGGGTTCTTATGGCCGTGATACCCGTGGTCTGATCCGGATGCACCAGTTTGATAAGGTTGAATTGGTCCAGATTGTTCATCCTGACGAATCCATGAATACGCTTGAAGAGCTGACCGGCCATGCAGAGAAGGTATTGCAATTGCTGAATCTCCCTTATCGTAAGGTCTTACTGTGTACGGGTGATATGGGCTTTGGTGCATGTAAAACTTACGATCTGGAAGTGTGGTTACCGGCGCAAAACACTTACCGTGAAATCTCTTCCTGTTCTAATATGTGGGATTTCCAGGCTCGCCGTATGCAGGCGCGTTTCCGTGGTAAAGACGATAAGAAGACCCAACTGCTTCATACCCTGAATGGTTCTGGTTTGGCTGTTGGCCGTACCTTGGTTGCTGTTATGGAAAACTATCAGCAAGCAGATGGCCGTATTGAAATTCCAGAAGTATTACGTCCATATATGGGCGGTTTAGAATATATCGGCTGATTATTAATGTATTAATGAAAAGCGCCAATTTGGCGCTTTTTTATTGTCAGCCTAAACCACCGCCTAATGGAGGAATTATCTCGGAGTGAATAAAATTACATCATGGTATTGTGATGCATATCATCTTTTAATTTAAATAAGCTAATTACTTAATGGTAATAAAAAAACAAAATTTTAATTTTATTGACATAAAGGATACAACTCCAATAAATGATAAGGCAACAACCCAGTGAAAGTACGGCTAAAACAACACCTTCGTATTCTAATAGGATTATCAGTAATACTGAGCATAACCCAATTGCTTGATACTTTAACCGGTAGCGCACTAAGTAATTTCGGTATCATTCCCCGATATGCTCAAGGATTAATTGGCATTCCACTGTCTCCATTCCTACATGGTAACTGGGAGCACTTATTTAGCAATCTCCCCGCATTATTAGTACTGAGTGCGTTACTTATGACACACTCCATTCGTTATTATGTGCTAGCCAGCCTGTTTATTATCTTTGTGGAAGGGACATTAGTCTGGTTATTTGGACGCACTGCTATTCATATTGGTGCCAGTGGATGGATTTTTGGTCTGTGGGGATTGCTGCTGGCTAACGCCTTTTTCCTGAGAAGAGCAAAAGATTTCTTCTTTGCAATTCTGGTATTTGTGTACTACGGTGGGATCGTATTTGGCCTGTTGCCGTGGCAAGAGGATATTTCAACGGAAGGACATATTTTTGGCGCGATATCTGGGCTGATTTTCTCTTGGCTGTCAAAGAAATGGATAATAACGGGCCATTAGTTTTATGATATTGGGGATAGTAGATTATCCCCATTTCAGATACTCATTAATATAAACAGTAAAAAAATAGACTTAGTTACCTTTATTCTACGAATAAATTACCATTCAAAGTAGAATGACAACTTGGGATATTTAGGAATACAATATTACGACTTTTAATCATGATCTCATTTCTGAGTTAAGAGTCGTATTCCATATCATTCAACAGAATTCAATTCAACGCTGTTGAAAACAGAGTAATAAACTATGTTGTTTTTGAAACAAGACCTTATATTTGTGCTTTTAAGATAAAAAGCAAATAATATAATGTCAATAAAGGTATAAACAGGACATATCCGATGCGTAATAAACTCTTTCTTTGGCTACTTGTGCTGCCACTAGTACTACAGCCGTAGATAGATATTGTGTCATAATGCGCCAAGTTCTCATGCCAACATAGCGAAAGATTCGATGCAAACACCGTTGACCCTGTGGACACAGGAGCTGGATACATTACACGCCCGTTTAGCTCCCCTGTTCAAGCGCTCCGAACCCCGACAGCGCAGTCTGGCCTACCTTAAGGGACTCCTCAGCAACGTCGAACGCAAGAACGGCTGGCAACTGGCTGAGTGGATGGGCGAAGCCACGCCTGACGGGGTACAGCATCTGCTTGAACGTGCCTTGTGGGATGCCGACGCGGCCCGCGATATCTTGTGTGACTACGTTGTCGGCCACCTGCGGGATGACAACAGCGTGCTGATTGTCGATGAGACCGGATTCATCAAGAAAGGGCAGTACTCCGCCGGCGTACAGCGCCAGTACAGCGGCACCGCCGGACGGGTGGAGAACAGCCAGATTGGCGTCTTCCTGTGCTATGCCGGCGGTGGGGGCAGTGCCTTCATTGACCGGGAGTTATATCTGCCCCGTCAGTGGGTTGATGACCCGCCACGGCGTGAGGCGGCGGGTATCCCCACGGAAGTGAAGTTTGCCACGAAACCCCAGCTGGCCCGCCGGATGCTTGAGCGGGCACTGGATGCCGGCGTCCCCTGTGGCTGGGTCGCGGGCGACAGTGTCTATGGCGGTGACCGCCGCCTGCGGGTCTGGCTGGAGTCGCGCCAACAGCCCTTTGTACTGGGCGTCGCCCGGAATGAGCCGCTGTGGTGGAAGGGACCGGTGTTCATGAGTGCGCAGGCCATCGCCAAATCGCTGACGCCCCGAGCCTGGAAGTGCCGGTCTGCGGGAACCGGCGCCAAAGGCGAACGTCGATACGACTGGGCGTTTACCCCGCTGTGGCGCCTGCAATTAACGCGGGAAGAACGGCGTTTCGGTCACTACCTGCTCGTGCGTCGCAGTCGTGATGAGAAACAGGAATTAGCCTACTACGTGGTGTATGCCCCACGAAAGGAGGCGAAGCTCAAGACGCTGGCGCAGGTGGCGGGCCGGCGTTGGGAGATAGAGACGGGTTTCGAAGCCACCAAGGGGGAGTGCGGTCTGGCGCAATACGAAGTGCGGCGCTGGCAGGGCTGGTATCGCCACATCACGCTGTCCTTGTTAGCCCACGCGGTGCTGGTAGCCTTGCGGGTGCAGGAGAAAAAAAACGGTGCCGGGGCTGATTGCGTTGAGCGTCCCGGAGTTGCGCAGGCTACTATCACGACTGATGTGGAAAACCCAAGATGTCGTTGAACACATTCTGCATTGGTCTCTCTGGAGGCGGAGGCACCAGTACCGTGCTCAGCAGTGTTACTACCGTCGCAGAGGGGGGAGCCCACCCTCAGGATAAGTACGGCTGTAGTACTAGTTCAATATCCTACCGGAGTATAAAATAATCCAGAGAAGAGGAGATTCTCTGAATTATTTCAAAGATGCGGAGTTGTTCAAGGTATTTTAACCGAACAGCATTACCTTTTAAGGTGGTGTTCTTTTACATTTCTATTATTTACTCATTTACTGAAAATCAAATTGCTGGATTTGGTAAAGAATAGATATATCTTTTAGCTAACTAAAATGGATGATTTTTCCTTACTGATAAAAATGCTGCGGTAAGATGAATAATAGCTAGCCAAAATTAACGGCATAGAGACTAAAAGACCTAAGCCGAAAGGGATTATAGAGATTATGAGTATTACTGCCATAATGGTAAAGAATAAGAAACCGGACAGTAAATTCTTTTTCACGGCTTCTAAACTCATTGATACGGCAGCACCAAACTTCAAATTATGGAGAACGATTAATGCGGGTGCAAACCAGGTTAAAGCAGCAGCAATGATGCAGAAGATTATCAGAACAACGGCTCCAAGAAATAACGAAGACATACTGTTTTGGAGCATATCAACTGAAGGCTCACCATATTGGCTGGCCAATAGAATATCCATAATTCCACTACCGCCGACAATAATCATTGCGATAATGCCAAGGATCATAATGCCAAATGACAAAGCACCAACGCCAAGCAGCGCGGCAAAATTTTTCTGGAATCCATTGAACAACAGCCCTAGCTCAAATTTTCCGGTAGTTTTTTGCTTCTCACACAGGACAATAATACCACCAAGAAATACTGGGTTCAGAATCCCGGCAAATATCCCAAGGAGAGGAATAAGCTGGAGAATAGACACAATAGTTAAATAGACAATGTTAAGCAGTATCCACATACCCAATTTACTTTTGACGAGACTCCATGCCTGACCAATCCATTTTACCCCATTTTCCCCAGCGAGGGACTGACCACCAGCAATAAACACCTCCTGATTGTCAGATGTTGCTTGGGAATTAAAACTTAGGTTTTTATTATCCATGTATTTTTCCAATTTAATTGTTGATTTATATTAAATAGCTTTTTCTGTCTGTACTTCAAGAGTTCCAGTCAGCTGGAGAAAGCCGGAAGGTATATTATATTAATTTTATTAATCAACAAGTACTAAATAGGAGTAATAAGCCAAAAATATTGGTGTATTTCTATGCAATACATAGCTGAGAATTTTTAATTGTATAAAAATATTCCAAATATAACTTAAATAGCTAAGTCGTTCATGCAATATATTACTGTATTTTATACAATCTAATTAATGCTTATATCTCAGATAATTTGAGATGGTCGAAATATTATTTGGCTGATTTTATTCAATCATATGAATTATGTCGAAATGTTCAAAATGGACGTAGAATAAATTAGTTACTTAGTTAATCTCTTAATTGAATTTTCTCTTCATGCTTAAGTTAGAGTTATGCAACTTGCGTATACGATATAACTTGTCCGTCATTAGAAATGTTTGGAATGTGGGGCAGAGCATAGCCGGGATATTTATGCCCAATGAATATACGGCATAGAGGGATAATAGATTTCAGGGCGGCAAGACTTGTTGTTTCTGCTCACTGAGGCTGGTTTCAGATTCTGTGCGTGGAACAACAGTCTATGAAATGGAAAATTTCACCCAATAGGATAAGGCGCGTTACACGAGCAAGGTAGACGATTTTTCCTCACTGATAAAAATGCTGCGATAAGATGAGTAATAACTAACTAAAAATATTGGTATAGCGACGAAAAGACCTAAACCTAAAGTAATGATGGAAATTGTGAAAATTACCCCAATGATATTAAAGAACAAGAAGCCAGGTAATAAATTCTTTTTCACAGCTTCCAAGCTCATTGATACAGCAGCACCGAGTTTCAAATTATGGATAATGATTAATGCGGGTGCAAACCAGGTTAAAGCGGTAGTAATGAAGGAGAAAATTATCAGAGTAAAGACGCCAAGAAGTAATGCAGGTAGATTATGTTCGAGCATTCCAGTTGAAAATTCACCGTATTGGGCTGCTGACAGGATATGGATCATTGCATTACCGCCAATAATAAGCATTGCAATAGCGCCAAGGAGCATGATGCCCAGGGCAACCGCATGAATGATTAAATATCACTCACATTAGCAAAACCCGCCTGTAATACTCGCTCCAAAAATTGGGTTTTCATCCATATTCGTCTACGCTTCGCTTTAATGCTTAATTGACTCGTTTCTTTTTTCAGCATGTTTAACGAAATACGTCGTAATATCGCGATGTTTTCCGCCGCATTTTCACGGTAAATTTGACAATCATCTTCCTTAAACGTCACATCAAGCACCCAGTGAAGATTATTCTCTATTTGCCAATGGCTGCGTACTGCCTGAGAAAATTGTTCTTCTGTCAGTCTGGCTGAACTGATGTAGTAACGGTACTCCAGACTGGGCAATTTGCCGTTTTCTTGCCTGTATCCGATTGTGACACCCAGTGTTTTTAATCCCGTCCATTCCGGAAAATCGGTTTTGAATGTATCGGCATTCAGCACATGGCTTTCTCTGATTTCCAGACGACCATGACCCTGTTCTATCAACGCTTTTTCGGTTGTTAAGGGCAAAACGCGCTGGGCTTCCAGGGCTTTTTGAATGGCACGATGGAGACGTTTTTGGTTGTCTTTCACACTTAATAAATAATCCGCGCCGGCATCAATAATCTCCTGAGCGATCTGCGTTTGGCATCCCATCGCATCAATGGAAATCAGCGCGCCTTTCAGTTCCAACAACTTAATGAGTTCCGGGATTGCGGTAATTTCATTAGATTTTTTCTGGGTTTTAACCTGGCCGATGACCATTTTATTGGCTGTCGCATAAGCACTCACAAGGTGGAGAGCCGAACCGCGTTCTCCCGGGGCATAGGCACCCCGTAAGACTTTACCATCAATCGCCACTAATTCTCCCTGAGTAACCTGATGAACCGAACGCATCCAGTTGATAAAACACAGATTAAATTGTTCCGGATTAATCCGTGAGAGAAGCCGGGCAATCGTATCATCAACAGGGATCCCCGCCTTGAACATATTATGTTCAAGAAACCATTCATGGTGGCCTTCAATATACTCTTGGATCTCACTCCAACCATCTGCGCCGCCCAGAACAGCGCACAATGAGGCAAATAAAATATCGAATAAAGGGTAGGCGACTTTAGCGCTTTGACGGGGATCTTGAATGTCTGAGAAATGTTCAGTAAAAATATCAAAGCACATGGTTTTTGCTCTCAAAAAGAGAGTATGAGATCATAACTATTACCGTCGGTCAAATCTGATTTTTTTAACAAAATATTCACGATCTTGCCCTGGCATGATGCCGAATGATAAAATACCAACGCCAAGCAGTGATGCAAAGTTTTTCTGAAATCCGTTGAATAGCAGGCTTAGTTCGAATTCTCCGGTAGCTCTTTGTTTTTCGCACATGGCAATAATACTGCCAAGAAATACCGGGCTTAAAATTCCAGTAAATATCGAAAGAAAAGGAATAAATTGTGGGATGGTTATAATGGCAAGGTAGATAATACTGAATAATATCCACATACCCAATTTACTTTTGACGAGACTCCATGCCTGATCAATCCATTCCACGCCTTCTACGCCACGGAGGGACTGACCGCCAGGAATAAATACCTCCTGATTGTCGGGTATAACGTCGGAATTAAAGTTCAAGTTTTGATTATCCATGTACTTTCCAAATTTATCTGTTGGCCTATTTGAACGCTTGTTTCTGACTTCATCTCAAAATATATAGACTAGCTTGAGAAAGCAGGCAAGCACCGCATATTAATTTTAACAATTAATAAGTATAAAACACAAGCAATAAGACGAATATATAGGTAGAAATCCATTTAATATGTTGCTAAATGTTTCGGTAGATTCACATAATAAATGTAACAAAGTGTTTCAAAGTCATCTAATGGTTGAGTTATCTCTATATAATACATTTCCATTTCTCTGTGTATGGTTAAATTATTATTTGTATTTCAGTAAGTTAAAAAATTCTCGCAATGATTATTTGGTTGGCTCTAGGAAAACGACTATGGTGTGTAATTATGAAGAGATAATTTTAGTTGATATATGCTTTCTAAAATCAGAATATTCTGAATTCCATCAGATTTTTTCTATAGAATGCAGTTGAATATCAATAATAAGTAATTAGTATTTTAACACCAAATAATGATAATATATGTCAGACTTAGAGCCTGTAGTATTAGGATATGTAATAAGGTATTTTTAGGAAGAAAAGATTTCAATTTACAGGCTGTGTAATGGCATCTAAAATATAATATTGGTTAAGTAAGGGAAGGAGATATTTATGTTACTACATCAACATCTAAATGAGTTTTCTGACAACTTTGAAACCGTACATCTGAATCAGGATAGTTTGGAATTGAGTGCTATTGATGAGCGGATGTTATCAGGGACAAAATTAAAAACGGCAAGTTTTTATAACAATAACATTAATGTATTTCCTGATGCTATCTGTAATCACAAAAATTTGCAGGTTCTTAATATATCATGCAATAAATTGAAAATAATTCCTGAATCTATTTGTAAACTTTCTTCATTAAAGATGTTGGATCTCGGTCACAATGAAATAGACAACTTACCAAATGGGATAGGTGATTTAGAGTCATTGCAATATTTATATATTAGCGATAACAATATATCATTAATTCCTGAGAGTTTTCATAAACTAAGAAATATCATTTATCTTAATCTTACAGATAATTTATTTGAGCAGATCCCAGATGTGGTTTTTAAAATTAATTCTTTAGTTGAGCTGCGGTTATATACCCGTAATCATTGAAACTGCTTGATTTTCGCCCAAATGAGGTTCATGGTATCTGTCATGAAAATATTCATTACCGATGAACAAAAAGCCGAACTTGAACATCTCCATCACACCTGCCGTGATAAGAGAGAGTGTGATCGCATCAAAGCGGTCCTCCTGGCCTCTGAGGGCTGGAGTTCTGTCATGATCGCTCAGGCCCTGCGTCTTCATGAAACGACCGTTCATCGTCATATCAGCGATTACCTTAATCACCGTAAAATCAAGCCCGAAAATGGCGGCTCTCAGAGCCATCTCAGCGAAACACAGACTCAGGAACTTATCGCCTATCTGACCGCAAATCTTCTGCCCACCACACAGGCGGTTATCCGCCTTGTCAAAGAAGCGTGGGATATCCGTTACACCGTTCCCGGCATGAATAAATGGCTGCACCACCAGGGATTCAGTTATAAAAAGCCGACCGGCGTGCCACACAAGTTCAACGCGGAACAGCAGCGGGCCTTTATAGAAACCTACGGGAAACTCAAGCAGGAAGCCGGAGACCATGAGCCCATCCTGTTCATTGATGGCGTCCATCCCACGCAGGGGACGAAACTGGCTTATGGCTGGATGCGAAAAGGCCAGAAAACCGCGGTGAAAACCACGGGAAGCCGTACCCGTCTGAACCTGATGGGGGCCCTTAATCTGGCTGATATTAGTAAAACGGTAGTACGCGAGTATGACCGTATCGACAGTTATCACATCGCAGAGTTTTTCATTGCTCTGCGTGAAACCTATCCGGTCAGTCAGAAGGTTCATATTATCCTTGACGGAGCTGGTTACCACCGAAGCAGGCTGGTGAAAGACTGGGCTTATGTGATGAATATTGAGCTTCATTACCTGCCACCGTACAGCCCGAATCTGAACCCGATAGAAAGGCTGTGGAAGGTGATGAATGAACAAGTCAGGAATAACCATTATTTCGCCTCGACGACCTTGTTCAAGCAGGCAATACATCGCTTTTTTACGGAAATATTACCGGAACTGGCCGGGAACCTGTCGTGCCGTATTAATGACAACTTCCAGGTTATGAATACTGCATCTTCAAGTTAAGCGGGTATATATTATATTAATTTCGTTAATCGACAAGTGCTAATTATAATGAGTAAGCCAAAAGTTCTGGTCAATTTAAATTCAATATGTTGCTAAGTGTTTCTAATTGTATTAAGTTGTAAATAATTTTAACAAAGTGTTTCAATGTAATTTAATGGCTGAGTTTAATTGAAATATATCCCTGAAATCATAAATTTTAATTCTATTTGGGCTTTTTTTATGTAGAATGAAAACTCGTGTTAATGGTAATTCATCGGTATTTGAGCACTAAGTAGGAGTGTATATGTCAGACTTAATTTATTTAACGTTGAAAGGCCGTAAGCAGGGGTTGATATCGGCAGGTTGTTCATCTGTAGACTCAATAGGAAATAAAGGTCAATTAGATCATATAGACAAGATATTCGTATATAATCTCACCCATTCTCTAACCAGGGATCAGAATGTTAATCACCATCCTATAACATTTAAAAAACCTGTTGATAAGTCATCACCGCTTTTGGGGGTGGCGATTTCAGATAATGAAGTGTTAGATGCTTTCTTTGATATTTGTAGAACGAATCAATTTGGCATTCAGGAGTTGTATTACACTATAAAAGTGATTGAGGCGACGATAACTGATTTAGCTGTTTATCATCCTCATTCAATAACACATGCGGGGTCACAGCCGCAAGAAACGATCTCTTTGCGATATAAGAGTATCACATGGACTCATCATATAGCAGGGACTAGTGCTTATAGTATTTGGGATGATCGCATTTATTAATCTATGTGCAGGTAAAATAGTTTTATTTTACCTGCAAAAATCATCTGTTTTCTCTATAAAATCTCTTATGTGCAATCCAATGTGGAATACAGCAAAGTAGGGCAAGAATTAAGGATGCGAATTGCAATGGGTCATTAATGCCTATATTGATAATTGGAATGCGGTAAAAATTAAAAACGTACATATGGAATGCTATATAAACAAGTACAACTAATCCAGCGGAAAAATTGCAGTAATAATTATTGGATTGTAGAAGCCATTTTGAAAAAAATACAAAGGAATCATCATAATCAAGGAAAATAAAACGTAGATATAGGTTATTGCTTATATCCTTAGTATAGCTGATTATCGATCATTAATTTATCTATAAAATCACCATTTGTTTTTTCTATAATGTCTGCTGTGTGCGATCATGCAGGTAATGGTACACAACCAAGATAGTATAAAAGGACTGTAAAACATGAAGTCATTATCTGATATGGACACACCCAAAAATGGAATCCGACTAGTATAGAAAACATGTATATGGAAAAGATTAGATGCTACCATAAGCAATACAGCTGAAAAGTTAATATAAACATCATAGGGGGTTAAAAGTTTTTTAAAAGCAATGTATAGAGGATAAAGTGCAAGTAAAGAAAAAATAATGTATAAATAATCTACCATTCTATCCTTCCTTCAATACGATCTATATTGCCCATAAACGGTATTCAGGTCACCTGTGATTTCTAAAGCAATCTCTTTATAATTCATAGTTTCTATACCTTGTCGCTTCAAACCAACAAGCAGATCAGCATTTATATACCGATATAATCTTTGACTATCTGGTTCGAGTTTATAGCCAAGAAACCCATTAATAGACATACCAACATCAACCGATGTATATATCACATCAGCATTGTGCTTATCCATCCCAAAAGCTTTTTCTCCAACCCCTTCATAGACAAATTTAACCGGTCCAGTATAGCTCTCACGATAAAGGATATAATGCCCACTTTCAATAATGTTATTAAAGCCATGAGCCATCAATAGTGCTCCTGGCGCTGCTCCAACAAGGGAATCAATAGCAATAAACCCACCAAGGAATTGTATACTTCCAGATACAAATCCAATCCATGCAATAATCAAATTGACTACTTCATCTCTTCTGCTTTTAGTATTCTCATCTGGCGCTTTTTTCTTTACAACGATAGCTTGCCTTACTCTCTTTTGAGAAAGCATTGCATCCTGTTTTTCTAACGATCGCATCTCTTCATCTAACGACGCTATTGCCTCAGAGATCGAAAGCTCCCCGGTATTTATCTTTGCGGTGATATCTTCAGAATAAGCAATAACTTCATGAATAAAATGGTCTTTAGCCAGGCTCCATTTCATATATTTGTTGGCAACTCTATCCATGAGCACCATCAACTCATTTTGTTTATCCATCTGAATTTTTAGAAGTTTCCTTTCTTCATTGGTACTATTATCAAAGTACCCTCTGGCCCAAGGGTTTCTTTCGTAGAATTCATCTAAAGTATCCATAATAGACAACCTGTTTCTTTGAAGCTTAACTTAATATATACCCTTCATCTTTCAAGTTGCTGCTTTGTTGGATGCGTTCACTTGCCGCCGCGCTGCAACTTGAAATCTATTGGGTATAGTGCGATGTACTAAAAATATACAATGTAAATCATAAGTCAATATTTATTTTTGCCTATAAGGATATTTTTTTAAGCGTGTTTTAGACGCAGGAGCAGTTAGCCTGGAAATATAAGTAGCAGTTCTTCGGTTATTTCCTGAATGCATCTCTGTCTTTCGGAGAAATTAGGCTTGAATTGATAGATGTTCTCTTTTTTATTTTAATCTTGAAAACCGGAATAATCCGATTTTCAGTTTTACTGTACTTCACATTTCATTTCAGGAATGGGGGTTAAGAAATTCAATACACAACCTTATGCCCATAACTTTCCAAAATACCTTTAACTCTGTCCATTGTCTCTTTTGCAGGAGGTTTAACACCTTCCAGCTTATATTTCTCACCCATGGTAATCCATTTATGTTTACCCAGTTCGTGATAAGGCAGAAGCTCAATTTTCTCAATATTTTTCATATCCCGGGTAAATTCACCCAGCATATGAGCAGATTCATCATCATCAGACCAGCCTGGAACAACAACGTAACGAATCCAGGTTTTTTGCTTACGTTTAGCCAGATAGCGGGCAAATTCCAAAGTGCGGTGATTTGAAACACCGACCAGCTGTTGGTGGATTTCATCATTAATCTGTTTTAAATCAAGCATAACAAGATCAGTCGCGTCCATCAGCTCATCAATAACCGGATCATAGCGGCGGACAAATCCGTTGGTATCAAGACAGGTATGAATCCCCTCGGTATGGCAGGCTCTAAACCAGTCACGCACAAATTCAGCCTGAAGAATGGCTTCACCACCCGATGCGGTAACGCCGCCGCCTGAGGCGTTCATAAAATGACGATAGGTCGTTGCTTCTTTCATCAATTCTTCGACAGTGACTTCTTTACCACCGTGGGTATCCCATGTATCGCGGTTATGGCAATAGAGGCAGCGCATCAGACAGCCCTGAAAAAAGACGATAAACCGGATACCTGGGCCATCAACGGTGCCACAGGATTCGGAAGAGTGGATTCGGCCAAGTACGGACATAACAGGATTGCTCCAAAACTGACGGGATAAATGAATAAAGGCCCCAGAATTCAGGGCCTTTTGGCAATATATTATTACATAGATTGTGTGAAAGTACGGGTGATAACATCCTGTTGTTGTTCTTTCGTCAATGAGTTGAAACGCACGGCATAACCCGATACCCGGATGGTTAACTGAGGATATTTTTCAGGGTCTTCCATTGCATCCAGCAACATGTCTCGGTTCATCACGTTGACGTTCAGATGCTGACCACCCTCAATCGTTGCTTCGTGGTGGAAGTAACCATCCATCAGACCTGCCAGGTTAGTTTTACGCGCCTCATCATCTTTACCTAACGCATTCGGTACGATAGAGAAAGTATAAGAGATACCATCTTTCGCATAGGCGAATGGCAGTTTAGCAACAGATGTCAGAGAAGCGACGGCCCCTTTCTGATCACGGCCATGCATTGGGTTAGCGCCTGGGCCAAATGGCGCGCCAGCGCGACGTCCATCAGGCGTGTTGCCGGTTTTCTTGCCATATACCACGTTAGAGGTGATGGTCAGAACAGATTGAGTAGGCACGGAGTTACGGTAAGTCTTCAGTTTCTGGATTTTCTTCATGAAGCGCTTAACCAGGTCACAGGCGATATCATCAACACGCGGGTCGTTGTTGCCGAATTGTGGGTATTCACCTTCAATGTTGAAATCAACAGCTAAACCGTCTTCGTCACGGATCGGAGAGACCTTGGCATATTTGATTGCAGACAACGAGTCCGCAGCGACGGACAGACCCGCGATACCACATGCCATAGTACGGTAAACATCACGATCATGCAGCGCCATCAGTGCCGCTTCATAGCTGTATTTATCATGCATATAGTGGATGATGTTCAGTGCGGTAACATACTGTTTTGCCAGCCAATCCATAAAATGATCCATACGGGCCATAACTTTATCGTAGTCCAGGACTTCATCTTTCATTGGTTCTTCTTTCGGGCCAACCTGCATTTTCAGTTTTTCATCCACGCCGCCGTTGATTGCGTACAGCATAGTTTTCGCCAGGTTTGCGCGGGCGCCAAAGAATTGCATCTGTTTACCCACAATCATCGGGCTGACACAACAGGCGATAGCGTAGTCATCATTGTTGAAGTCAGGACGCATTAGATCATCGTTCTCATACTGTAAAGATGAGGTATCGATGGAAACTTTTGCTGCGAACTTTTTGAAACTCACAGGCAGTTTTTCAGACCACAGGATAGTCATGTTGGGTTCGGGCGATGGACCCATGGTGTATAAAGTGTTCAGGAAACGGAAACTGTTTTTTGTCACCAGAGTACGGCCATCCACTCCCATACCGGCCAGAGATTCTGTTGCCCAGATGGGGTCACCGGAAAACAGTTCATCATATTCTGGTGTACGCAGGAAACGAACCATACGCAGTTTCATAACCAGATGGTCGATCAATTCCTGAGCTTCGATTTCTGTTAGTTTACCGGCTTTCAGGTCCCGTTCGATGTAGATATCCAGGAAACTGGACACGCGCCCGAAGGACATAGCGGCGCCATTCTGAGATTTAACCGCCGCCAGATAAGCGAAGTAAGTCCATTGCACCGCTTCTTTAGCGTTAGTTGCGGGACCAGAAATATCATAGCCATATTTAGCGGCCATCTCTTTAATCTGGTTCAGAGCACGATGCTGTTCGGCAATCTCTTCCCGTAACTGAATAGTTGTCGCTAGATCTTCACCGTTTTCCAGTTTTTCTTGCAACGAATTGAATTGGGCGAATTTATCATCACGCAGATAGTCGATACCGTATACCGCAACCCGGCGATAGTCACCAATGATACGACCACGGCCATAGGCATCAGGCAAACCTGTTAGCACACCGGATTTCCGGCATTTTAGAATATCTGGCGTGTAAACATCGAACACACCCTGATTATGCGTCTTACGATATTCAGTGAAAATTTGTTTCAGTTTAGGATCGAGTTCACGGCCATAAACTTTACATGATCCTTCCACCATTTTGATGCCGCCAAATGGGATCAGGGCGCGTTTCAGCGGGGCTTCGGTTTGCAGGCCAACGATAGTTTCCAGATCTTTTTCGATGTAACCCGCATCATGGGAGGTAATGGTAGCAGCAACATCAGTATCAAAATCAACCGGCGCGTGAGTACGGTTTTCAATTTTGATACCTTCCATGACTTTTTCCCACAGGGTATCAGTTGCTTTGGTCGAACCTGCCAGGAAAGATTCATCACCTTCATAGGGTGTATAGTTTTTTTGGATGAAGTCGCGAACATTAACTTCTTTCTGCCAGTCACCCTGATTAAAACCTTGCCATGCTACAGAGAATTTTCCATTTAATTCAGTCATGATACTTCTACCTTTTAATAATCGAACTTTTGAGAAACCCGGCGAGGGAGCTAATTAATGTTTTTGCTCGCTACGCAGATAAATGAACCAGTAAGTCAAACCCACCAAAATTGCGCCACCGATAATGTTACCGATAGTGACCGGAATTAAATTGTCAGTAATAAAGTGTGAAATGGTGAGTTGAGAAAATTGTTCAGGTGTTGCTCCCACATTGATCCAGAATTCAGTTGGCGCGAAATTCTTAATAACAATACCAAGCGGAATTAAAAACATGTTAGCAATACTGTGCTCAAAGCCGCTAGCGACAAACATAGCCACAGGTAAAATCATGACAAATATTTTGTCCATTAAACTCCGTCCGGCATAACTCATCCAAACCGCGAGACAAACCATCAGATTAGCGAGAATGCCTAAAAACAGGGCTTCAATGAACGTGTGGTGTACTTTATGGTCAGCCGTTTGCAGTACGTTCAGGCCCCATAATCCGTTAGCAACATTATATTGACCGGCAAACCATATCACCGCGACGAGAAATAGTGCGCCAATAAGATTACCCAGATAAACGTTAATCCAGTTTTTAAACATTTGGCTCCAGGTTATCCGCCCGGTTGCTTTAGAAACAATTGTGAGCACAGTGGAAGTAAATAAGTCTGCCCCACAAACGACAACTAACATTAATCCGAGGGAGAAACAGATTCCGCCAACTAATTTAGCCAGCCCGTAAGGGACAGAGGCGGTTCCTGTGGTGGCGGTAATATAAAAGACAAACGCAATAGAAATAAAAACCCCGGCAGTGATGGCTGATATAGAGGTTATTGCCGGATGTTTGGTGATTTTATAAACACCCATATCATCGGCGATTTGTGTCATTACAGCAGGTGGCAATAAGTTAAAAGGGCTGTCAGCTCGCATACTAACATTCTCTTTATTATTCATTAGTTATTGTACGTAATGATAGTAACAAAGGTGCTTGGGGCTAAATTTGATATAGATCATAATCCTCAGAGCGCAAACGCTGTCTTGATGGGTTTGAATGGATAAAATGCTAATTAATTTATTGAGTTACGTGAATTAAGTTTTTTTTAAATTTTATTGTATTTTTTTTATTTGCTTATTGAAAGGTCATTCAGTAAGTAAAATTTCAGGTTAATTCGTTATTTATTTGTTGTTTTAAATAAACTTAATTTAACCTGAATTTTACTTTTAATAATAAATTATCTTTTCAGCCAAATTGAATATTATTTGGCGTTCCAGAAATGATTTTTTGCTTTTTGCAACTTATCATAAGCGGCTAATAAAGCCTGATGAGCAGACAGTGATTTTAAATCTGAATCGATTGACCACAGGCCATAAAAACAATTTTCACCGGAAATAGCCGCTGACGCTGCTTCAACAGCATCCTGCCCGTACATTTTTATGAATGCCTGGTAATATTGCGAAGGTTCTTTATCCGCTTCCAAAGCAAGTAAAAGCAGTGTTTGCAGACAACGATAATAGTTAGCCCGTTCAGCCGTAAAGACTGAGGCGTTAAAATCCTGAGTCCACTCTACCCAAATCAGTGCTTGTTCCAGATCACCGCCTGCCAGCGCCAACATGGATTTCAGTTCACCAATACGTAAGTTGCTCCAGCCATTATCTTTACCAACAGCAATACCAAGCAGTTCACGGACACGAGTAAAATCGTCCAGACCTTCTTCATCTAATTGTTCAAGCAGTGCCAGATATTCCTCCGGTTGCCATTGGCTATCCGGTAGCGCGAATAAAGTTTCACGCAGATGAATCCCCATGGTGTTATTGGCAATATGCAAATCTTCCACGGGATAAATATCAGACATACCCGGCACCAGAATACGGCAGGCATAAACACCAAGGTGTTCGTAGTCAGCAATATAAACTTCCGCATCCAGTTGTTTGAAAATAGCCATCAAGGTGGCAAATTCTTCTTCTGTGGTGCCGCTGAAATTCCAGTCAGCGAATGCATAATCAGCATCTTGCTTGAATAGATCCCAACTGATTAATCCGCTCGAATCAATAAAGTGGGTTTCCAGATTGGTATGTTCCGCAACTTCTTCATTATCGAAAGTGGGGGCGTTGAACACATCCAGATCTTTTAGACTGCGGCCCTGCAACAGTTCGGTAACTGTACGTTCCAGTGCCACACCAAATTCAGGATGAGCACCAAAAGAGGCGAAACAGGTACCATTATTGGGGTGAAGCAGAACCACGCAAATAACCGGGAATTGCCCACCAAGAGAAGCGTCATAACAATAGAGCGGGAAGCCTTCATCCTGTAATTTGTTAACTGCTTCAACAACCCCAGGATAACGATTCATCACTTCCTGGGGAATTTCTGGCAGGCTGATGCCTTCTGCGATAATCCGGTTTTTTACATAGCGTTCAAAAACTTCTGATAACCCCTGAACTCTGGCTTCATTGACTGTGTTGCCTGCTGACATACCATTGGAAACATAGAGATTGCCAATAATATTCATTGGAATATAAACGGTATGATGATCAGATTGACGGGTAAATGGCAGTGAGCAGATCCCGCGCTCTTCATTACCTGATTGCAAATCAACTAACTGACTTGCACATAAATCATTCTCAGGATCGTAAAACTGACGTAACCGGGTATCCAGAATACCTTCCGGCAGGGAATCATCTTCCGGTAAAGCAAACCATTTCTCATTGGGATAATGGACAAAATCACCGTTAGCGATAGCTTGTCCTAAGTAGAAATCAGCAAAAAAATAGTTGGTTGACAGACGTTCAAAATATTCCCCTAAAGCAGAAGCTAAAGCGGCTTTTTTACTTGCACCTTTACCATTGGTAAAACATAAAGGGCAATCACGGTCACGGATATGCACTGACCAGACATGAGGAACCGGATTCAGCCAGGAGGCTTCTTCGATATTGAAGCCAAGATGTTGCAGTTTTTGCTGAAAGCTATTGATCGAATCTTCCAGTGCGGCGTCTTTGCCGGGAATGAAGGTTTGCGTCATGATATTCACTTATGAGAGCTCATTACAAGACGCTCATCATACGAGTTTTTTTTCAGTAGCTAAAGTCTGGTATGCATCGCAGATTTATTGATATCATCATTCATAATCAAATGGGATATTTTTTATTAAGGAAAGCAGTATGAAAAAGATGAAACACACAGCTTTAGCCAGTTTATTGGCATTAATCAGCGGTTCAGCTGTTGCTTTGCCAAATATTACGCTTTTAGCAACAGGAGGAACGATTGCAGGTGGGGGCAAATCTGCAACAGAATCCAATTATGTTGCTGGAAAAGTGGGTATTGATGTATTAGTCAATGCTGTTCCTGGCATCAAAGATATCGCCAACCTGAAAGGTGAGCAGGTGTTTAGTATTGGCTCACAAGATATGAATGATCAGGTGTGGCTGACACTGGCGAAAAAAATCAACGCAGATTGTGACGAGACCGATGGTTTTGTTATCACACATGGTACAGACACGATGGAAGAAACGGCTTACTTCCTCGATCTGACGACTCAATGCCAGAAACCGATTGTGATGGTTGGCGCAATGCGCCCATCTACGGCGCTTGGTGCTGATGGTCCATTGAATCTGTATAACGCTGTGGTGGTTGCGGGTGATAAAGAATCAGCCAACCGTGGGGTGTTGATGGCGATGAATGATGCTGTTATCAGCGGGCGTACCGTGGTGAAAATGAGTACGACTGAAGTTCAGGCGTTCCAGCCAATTAATGCCGGCGCTGAAGGTTTTGTTCATAATGGCAAAGTCAATTATTACGCTGAAGCGAAGCCGAGAGCGGACAAGGCTATTTTCGATATCAGTAAATTAGATAAGTTGCCAAAAGTCGGGATTGTTTATAACTATGCGAATGCTTCTGATCTGCCAGCGAAAGCACTACTGAGTGATGGCTATCAAGGGATTGTCAGCGCAGGGGTGGGTAACGGTAATATGTACAAAACGATTTTCGATACCCTGGCTAAAGCCGCTAAAGATGGGGTTGTGGTCGTGAGAGCAAGCCGTGTACCGGTGGGTTACGTGACTCAGAATGCGGAAGTGGATGATAGCAAATATGGCTTTGTGGCATCTGAACGCCTGAATCCACAAAAGGCCAGAGTGCTTTTGCAATTAGCACTGACTAAAACTCATGATCCGGTAAAAATTCACGAGATGTTTGTTAAATATTGAATGAATTCCGAGATAACAGAAGGGCGCATGAGTGTGTGAAATGCGCCCTGATATTTCTTGCTTGAGCAATTGCTTAACAGCGGTAGTGTTCTGTCCAAAAAGTGGCTAATATATTACTCGTACGGAAATTTACCGTACGATTTTAGTTGAGGTGTATTATGGCTACTTCCACAGCGCGTTTTGAGGCGCGCATGAGTCCTGATCTACATGCCCTGATTAAACGTGCCGCTGAAATTCAGGGACGTACTATGACTGATTTTGTCGTGTCTGCTGCACAAGATGCCGCGCGGCGCGCGATTGAGCAATCAGAGCTACTCCGTTTGTCTCTGGCTGATCAGACGTGTTTTGCGCAGGCGTTACTGAATCCACCGGAACCTACTCCGGCGCTTGAGCGTGCATTCACACGTCGCCGTTCTCTGTTACGATCAGAATGAGTTCCATGATGTTTAATGTTATGCAACTCAACGAAGAACACGATCGTGATTCATTCTACAGTGGTTCAGAACCTCTGGATGGTTACTTTCAGAGACAGGTTGGTCAAGATGTTAGGCGCCGCGTAGCAGCTTGTTTTGTTGCGCTTCATGATCACCGTGTGGCCGGATATTATACTCTGGCTGCTGCCAGTATACAGTTGACCGACCTCCCGGTGGCCATGATCAAGAAACTGCCACGATACCCAACAGTGCCGGCAGTGCGGATGGGGAGGTTAGCCGTTGATCGGGCATTCAGAAATCAGGGATTAGGTGGAGCGTTGCTGGCCGATGCTCTTGAGAGAACCATTCGTTCCGAAATTGCGTCTTATGCACTGTTTGTTGACGCAAAAGATGATAATGCAGCGCAATTTTACCAGTATCACGGCTTTATTGCTTTACCCGATTCGCCATTTAAGTTATTCCTCCCTCTAACGGCGGTGAATAAAAAGGAGAAAAAATAAGAAGTTCACTTGTGATAGCGCTGAATGAACAAGTTTATTGGCTATTTTTGCGATAGTTTTGATCAACGTTTGAATAACCATTGCAGCAATGAAAGGGGAATGATACAACCGATATATCAGATTCTTATTGTTATTATTATCATTTCGTCAGATGGAGTGAAGTAAATGAGTCAGGTATATAATTTCAGTGCTGGTCCGGCTATGCTGCCAGCTGAAGTGTTGCGCCGTGCAGAACAAGAACTTTGTAACTGGCATGGTATTGGGACTTCGATTATGGAAATCAGTCACCGCAGTAAAGAATTTATCTCGGTAGCAAAAAAAGCTGAACATGATCTGCGGGATTTATTATCAGTGCCTGAAAATTATAATGTGTTGTTTTGCCACGGTGGTGCCCGCGGTCAATTTGCCGCTATCCCAATGAACCTGCTGGGTGACAATGTTAAAGCTGATTATATTGATGGCGGTTACTGGGCGAAATGTGCAGTCAAAGAAGCAGAAAAATATTGCACGCCCAATGTGATTAATATTAAAACCGAAATTAATGGTTTTAAAGGTGTTAAGCCAATGAGTGAATGGTCATTAAGCAGTGATGCGGCTTATGTCCATTATTGCCCAAATGAAACCATTGATGGTATCGCTGTTCATGAAGAGCCGGATTTTAATGATGATAAAGTGATTATTGCGGATTACTCTTCCTCTATTCTTTCCGGGCCGTTGGATGTCAGCCGTTACGGTATGATTTATGCGGGAGCGCAGAAAAATATTGGCTCGGCGGGGCTCACTCTGGTTATTGTTCGTGAAGATTTATTAGGTAAAGCCCGTAAAGAAACCCCATCGATTTTTGACTATACCGTTCTGGCGGAGTATGACTCCATGTTCAACACACCGCCAACTTTTGCCTGGTATCTCTCCGGCTTGGTCTTCAAGTGGCTGAAAGAGCAAGGTGGGGTACAAGAGATGGCAAAACGTAACCAGGCCAAAGCCGGGCTGCTTTATCATGCCATTGATAATAGTGATTTCTATCGCAACCAGATTGCCCCTGAAAATCGTTCCCTGATGAATGTACCGTTCCAGATGGCAGATGCTTCACTGGACAACAAATTTCTGGCAGAAGCAGAGGCACAAGGATTGCAGGCACTGAAAGGACACCGTGTTTCCGGCGGTATGCGTGCTTCTATTTATAATGCTATGCCGATAGAAGGCGTTCAGGCTTTGGTTGATTTTATGGCTGATTTTGAGCGCCGTAACGGCTAGCTTGTCAACCATGACCGGGAACACATGTTCCCGGAATATTCAGGGTTAAGGAAATATTTCCAAACGTAAAAATTACTCATTTTATACTTAAAATAATTTAATTGAGAATCGGAGATCCTGTTATTTATGCAATCCCTGACGCTACAACCTATTTTCTCCGTTAATGGAACTATTAACCTGCCAGGGTCAAAAAGTGTTTCCAACCGTGCACTATTACTGGCGGCTTTCGCCAAAGGCACAACCTGTCTGACTAACTTGCTGGATAGTGATGATATCTGCCATATGCTCAATGCCTTGACGGCGTTGGGGGTCAGTTATCGTCTGTCTGATGATCGTACCTGTTGTGAAGTTGACGGTATGGGTGAGGTGATTACCGGCAAAGGGCCGGTGGAACTGTTTCTTGGCAATGCCGGTACCGCAATGCGCCCATTAGCTGCTGCTTTATGCCTCGGCAAAAATGACGTTATTCTCACTGGCGAACCCCGGATGAAAGAGCGCCCGATTGGTCATCTTGTGGATGCTTTGCGTCAGGGGGAAGCGGAAATTGATTATCTGGAGCAGGAAAATTATCCGCCGTTACACATTAAAGGCGGCTTTATTGGCGGTAAAGTGACCGTAGATGGCCGTGTTTCCAGTCAGTTTCTGACTGCGTTGCTAATGACTGCGCCATTGGCGGAAAATGATTCTGAAATTCATATTCAGGGTGAATTGGTTTCCAAACCTTATATTGATATCACTCTGGTACTAATGAAAAGTTTCGGAATTACCGTAAGTCACGATCAATATCAGGTTTTCCATATTAAAGGCCGGCAGAAATACCACTCTCCAGGCCACTATCTGGTTGAAGGTGATGCGTCTTCTGCTTCCTATTTTCTGGCGGCGGCGGCAATCAAAGGTGGCAGTGTGCGTGTGACTGGAATCGGTAAAAACAGCCTTCAGGGGGATACCAAATTTGCCAATGTACTGGAAAAAATGGGGGCGAAAATTCGCTGGGGTGATGACTTCGTTGAATGTGAACGTGGTACCCTGACTGGCATTGATATGGATATGAATGCGATCCCTGATGCTGCGATGACAATCGCGACAACCGCGCTGTTTGCGGCAGGGGAGACGGTTATTCGCAATATTTACAACTGGCGGGTGAAAGAGACAGACCGGCTCCATGCAATGGCAACTGAATTGCGTAAAGTGGGTGCGGAGGTGGAAGAAGGGGAAGATTA
Source organism: Photorhabdus thracensis (assembly GCF_001010285.1). Taxonomy (GTDB): domain Bacteria; phylum Pseudomonadota; class Gammaproteobacteria; order Enterobacterales; family Enterobacteriaceae; genus Photorhabdus; species Photorhabdus temperata. The sequence continues at coordinate 3,659,711 of NZ_CP011104.1, forward strand.
CATCCGGATTACACCGCCACAAAGATTACTACCGGCAGAAATTGGCACCTATAATGATCACCGGATGGCAATGTGCTTCTCGCTGGTGGCCCTGTCTGATACACCGGTTACTATCCTCGATCCGGGTTGTACAGCAAAAACCTTCCCGGACTATTTCAATCAATTGGAAAGATTAAGCCGGCGGAAGTCATAACTGGTGATGATTATGACTCAGTAAAGCGTATTTCTTTGATCAAAACCTACTTACCGTAGAATCCGCTTATGCCGCTTCCTTTTTGATGGCGTATAATAAACTATAGATTATTGATTGTTTTATTGAGTAAATATTCAGCATCCGGCGAAGAATGAATTCGCCATGCGAAAGGAGAACAATAATGGTGGCGATAGCCCCAGTAGTAACTGTTGATGGGCCAAGTGGCGCGGGTAAAGGCACTTTATGTCAGGCACTGGCGAAAGCTTTAGGCTGGCAACTGCTTGATTCAGGTGCTATTTATCGGGTGTTGGCGCTGGCGGCGATTCATCATCAGGTGGATATTCGGTCCGAAGACGCGTTAGTTCCTTTGGCGGCTAATCTTGATGTCCGTTTTGTCCCGGAAAAAGGGAAATTAAGTGTGATACTTGAGGGTGAAGACGTCAGCAATGAAATTCGTACCGAAACGGTGGGAAATACCGCTTCACAGGCAGCCGCTTTCCCTCGGGTGCGTGAAGCGTTGTTACGGCGTCAACGTGCTTTTCGCATTGCTCCGGGTTTGATTGCTGATGGTCGGGATATGGGAACGGTGGTGTTTTCTGATGCGCCGGTGAAAATATTCCTTGATGCCAGCGCAGAAGAACGTGCGCGCAGACGTATGCTACAGTTGCAGGAAAAGGGCTTTAGTGTTAACTTTGAACGTCTTTTATCCGAGATACAGGAACGCGATTATCGCGACCGTAACCGGACAGTTGCACCATTAGCGCCCGCTGAAGACGCATTAATATTGGATTCAACCAGTATGTCTATCGAAGAAGTTATCGATAAGGCGCTAAATTATGTGAAAAAAACGCTTTCATTACCTAAGCAATTTTAAGTTTTTAGCTTATAATTGACGGTGATGTACTGAAAATTAGGTATGTGGGTTAATAAAGTTTTCCCACAAACCAAACAACCTTGTCACAGGGAACAGTGACAGGGCATGTAAAACAACCCCATTCGGCGGGAAGCTAAGTGGACGTTAAATTGAAATCTTGAAGATCATTAACATGACAGAATCTTTTGCTCAACTCTTTGAAGAATCCCTGCAATCTATTGAAACTCGTCCAGGTGCTATCGTTCGCGGCATCGTTGTTGCTATCGATAAAGACGTTGTATTGGTTGACGCAGGTCTGAAATCAGAATCTGCTATTCCTGTAGAACAGTTCAAAAATGTTCAGGGTGAGCTGGAAATCCAGGTCGGTGATGAAATTGATGTTGCGCTAGACGCTGTTGAAGATGGTTTCGGTGAAACTGTTCTGTCCCGTGAGAAAGCAAAACGCCATGAAGCATGGCTGATGCTGGAAAAAGCTTACGAAGAAGCAGAAACTGTTACCGGCATCATCAACGGCAAAGTGAAGGGCGGCTTTACTGTCGAACTGAACGGTATCCGTGCATTCCTGCCTGGTTCTCTGGTTGATGTTCGTCCAGTTCGTGATACAACTCACCTGGAAGGTAAAGAGCTTGAGTTTAAAGTCATCAAACTGGATCAGAAACGCAACAACGTAGTTGTTTCCCGTCGTGCTGTTATCGAATCTGAAAACAGCGCAGAACGTGATCAACTGCTGGAAAACCTGCAAGAAGGTATGGAAGTTAAAGGTATCGTTAAGAACCTGACTGACTACGGTGCTTTTGTTGATCTGGGCGGTGTTGATGGCTTGCTGCACATTACTGATATGGCTTGGAAACGTGTTAAACATCCAAGTGAAATCGTCAATGTGGGCGATGAAATCGCAGTTAAAGTACTGAAATTCGACCGTGAGCGCACCCGTGTGTCTCTGGGCCTGAAACAACTGGGCGAAGATCCATGGGTAGCAATCGCTAAACGTTACCCAGAAGGGACTAAACTGACAGGCCGTGTAACTAACCTGACTGACTACGGCTGCTTCGTAGAAATCGAAGAAGGCGTTGAAGGTCTGGTACACGTTTCAGAAATGGACTGGACCAATAAAAACATCCACCCATCTAAAGTTGTTAATGTTGGTGATGTTGTGGAAGTTATGGTTCTGGATATCGACGAAGAACGCCGTCGTATCTCCCTGGGTCTGAAACAGTGTAAAGCTAACCCATGGCAGCTGTTTGCTGAAACTCACAACAAAAACGATCGTGTTGAAGGTAAAATTAAGTCTATCACTGACTTCGGTATCTTCATTGGTCTGGATGGCGGCATCGACGGCTTGGTTCACCTGTCTGACATCTCCTGGAACGTTACCGGTGAAGAAGCAGTTCGTGAATACAAAAAAGGCGACGAAATTGCTGCTGTTGTATTGCAAGTTGACGCAGAGCGTGAGCGTATCTCCCTGGGCATCAAGCAACTGGCGGAAGATCCATTCAATAACTACCTGTCTGTAAACAAGAAAGGCGCTATTGTTAATGGTAAAGTTACAGCGGTTGATGCTAAAGGCGCCACAGTAGAACTGGCTGACGGCGTTGAAGGTTACCTGCGTGCATCAGAAGCTTCTCGTGACCGTGTTGAAGATGCAACTCTGGTTCTGAACGTTGGCGATGCAGTTGAAGCTAAATATACTGGTGTTGATCGCAAAAACCGTGTAATCAACCTGTCTGTTCGCGCTAAAGACGAAGCTGATGAAAAAGACGCTATCGCTTCTGTGAACAAACAAGAAGAGACAAACTTTGCTAACAACGCAATGGCTGAAGCTTTCAAAGCAGCTAAAGGCGAGTAATTAAAGTTAATAACGGTGGATAACGCATCATATTAGTGTTATCCAAGTACGGTAGTTTAGGGAGGTACTAATGACCAAGTCTGAATTAATCGAAAGACTTGCTGGCCAGCAATCTCATATTTCGGCCAAAACCGTTGAAGATGCAGTGAAAGAAATGCTCGACCATATGGCAATAACATTGGCAGATGGTGAGCGTATAGAGGTGCGCGGATTCGGCAGTTTTTCTCTTCACTACCGTGCCGCGCGCGTAGGTCGTAACCCTAAAACGGGTGATAAAGTAGAACTGGAAGGTAAATACGTTCCCCACTTTAAACCTGGCAAAGAGTTACGTGATCGCGTGAATATCTACGATTAAGTTTGAAGATACAAGTTATTGCTTATTCTAAACAGCACCTTTGGGTGCTGTTTTAGATTAATAACAAAGTGTTGACTTTTTGGTCAGCACTTTGATTCTAATAAGGTTCATACAAAAAGAGCTGATTATTATGTTAAGAAAACCTGTCTCCATAATCTTGTCAATCTGACATGATTTCCCAAAAATCATTTAGTACATAAAACCGATGTTGCTATTGATTTTAAATTCATTTGTGATTCCCGCCTTTGCTGAAAAATTGTATCCAAATTGTTACGAGATATGATGAATTACCAGAATCAATCAACCTCATTTCTATAATTTTCGGAATATTCCTATATCTTTCTAAGTGAAATCCATTGCACTATTGATCATCTATTAACCTATAAGTGGTAAGAATATGATGACGATTTTAGTTAGTTGCACTCTTCATGCGGTAAATCAATGGAGAGGCGAATAAGATGGCAAAAGGCTATTATTTGCTCGTTGGTGATAAAACGACCTGCGGTGGAGTCATCATCACTGGTGACCAGACCATCACATTTAACGGGCGGCAACCGCCCGTGAAGGGGATCATGTCACCTGTGGTAAACATTCCGGTACTTACATGATTGCCGGGGGTGTACCCAGTATGTTTAGCATGGGACGACGATTGGCGGGCACATTAGATAGTGTCAGCACCTGTCCCTGTCGGGCCCGGTTGATTAATTCCGTGATGGACAGCTATGAGAAGCAGGAAGAGCCTGCTGACTGGGTTGTTGCTCCCACTAATATGGCGGCGCAGACTGTCTCTTCGCCTGTGAAGGCTGCGGGAAGCGTTTAGCCCGGTCCACTGTCTGTGACACAGGCTCCCCCACCGCCGATACCGGTGTTTACGAAATCCTGCCAGCGGGGCAAAGGCTGTACGGATGCGGGAACCGAAGCTGAACCCGCGAATAACTTTGGCAGAATGGGGATATATCAGGTGCCGTCATCTCCCGCTCCGGTAGCGGTGCAAGAGCCTGAACCGCCTCAGAAAGATGTTGGCTGGACAGAACTGTATACGCTACTGGATTTTCGGATACCAACCAGTATGCAGGTTGATTATGACCTGTTTGAGCATGTTGATTCTGTAATGTTTTTATCCACATCAGAAGTGCGTTGGTAGTCAATAATAGAGGGGCGGTTCTTTTTGAAAGCCAATTCATTTGCGAACAGTTTGAAAAACAAAATCGTAGATGAATTGGTTTAATCAAGAGCTGGGGTTATATAAATAAAGGCGACCAACTTCATTGGATAGTGGCTAACAAACCACTATCCATGTTTAGCATGTTTTTTTCACTGTAGGGCATATCTTGAGTATGAATAATGATAACGAAATGATTTTCTTATCATTTTTTGAGAAAATAATATACTGATTGAGATAACATTAACTTTAATTGTTCATAAATGACCTGATATTATAAATAACATTTCATAATTTTGCTACACATGGCCTTCTTCAACCCATTGTTATATATAGAATTATGAGTAGTATAAGATGTAGCGCTATTTTGGAATCTTATTTATTTCATAATGAATTTTTCTCTCTTTTGATCAACGATAAGTGATGAGACTATCGTGATTATTTTAATTTCAGCTTTTTCTAAGTACAGGTACAGAAATTTTTAATTATGCCTGAGGATATCCATGAATTTCGGTTGGTCAAGAATTTTATTCATTCCTCAGGCGCCGTGTTTTCTGCTTAAGAAAAATGCAGATTGAATAATGTTATTGAATATGAAAAGAAATAGATTCCAAGCATAATCAGAATGACTCCACTGGTATAATTAATAAATTTAATAACACGATGACTGAGCATTTTCCTGGAGAAAAAGATAACAGCATTAATCAATGCTACCCAAAATATAACACCAATAATTGTACCTGATGCACCAATAAATAAACTGTATTTACCTGATGTAATATTGTTGAGTTGAGCACTTACAGACAACCAGAAAATAACATTGTACGGATTTAAGAGTGTTAATAATACACCATCAAAAAATTGCCTGTGATAGGGTTTTCGTATGATATTTCTATTTTCTTCGTTTTTCTTATTCAGAAAACTGGCAATACCAAACCAAATGACGATTAACGCACCTAAAAAACCCAGAATAGGCATAAAAATAGTATCAGAGAATAATTGTAATACTCCAGCACCTAAAAGTAATAAATAAATTATATCGGCAAAGCAAGCGCCTAAACCGAAAATCACGGCGTGAAGACAACTGATATTCAAGTGTCTGCGCATAATTTCTATATTTATAGGACCAACGGGAGCCGCAGCTCCCAATCCTAAAAGAAAAAACGTTCCTAATGTACTCATTACATCAACCATATAATCAATTCCATAGCATGAGATGTTTATTTAGTGATAATCCAATGAAACTTTGTAATGATATTCTGCACCCATCGGAAAAACTACGAATGGCATGGGGTTTCCTAGTATTTATTATGATCAAATCTCCTTGTTCTGGTTTAATAAGGGTGGAAGGCGGAAGCGTGCCTCGCCAATCATTTTCTGCATTATCTTCGATTAACTCGGTGATAGGAATTGCAGGGACATCCCACAGTTCCAGCTCCCCTCCATTTACTGGCATTCTTATATATATATTTACTGAGAATTGCCCTAACAAATTGACAGATTGCTGTTGAAGGCCATCAAAATGAGGTTGTTTTTCAACCATGAAAGAGAGTTCGGGCCTTTTCATAACCCTAGCGATGCCAACGTGCATCTTTTTACCTTCAAAGTTTGCAATACTGGCACCCGCGGACCAGACTTCATCCAGCTCTAAACGCAATTTATCGAAAGGGGCTAACATTGGGGCACAGAAATTTCTGACATTTCTTATTGCGGATAACGCGTTCTCAAAATATTTTTTATAACTATCGCTATCTTTGGGTTTTCCAAAAGTCGTGTTGTAAGATGTACCAACTCTATCAACGCCATAATCCACAAAAATAGTTTTGTCTCCTTTTTTTAAATCATGAGCGTGAAGTTCTAGATTCTCATGAGAGAGGAAAAAATCAGAGAGCTTGTCTGAAATATGACTATCGACATATTTTTTTACATGAATTGCTAACGCTTCATCATTAAATAGTCTAGTGAGATCATTCTGTTGTAAAGAATCAGATAAAATTATTTCATTTTTCATAAAAACCACCTTGTTTGTATTTAACATGATTTGATGATTTTTCACATAAAAATAGAGTGTAAATAGTAATCTAATCTTATTCATGTTTAATCAATGAGATATTAATCACAAAAATCAGATAGTGATTTATGTAATTTTGCAAAATTAGCATTCAATATTAGAGATAATACCTGATGGTAATGGTTTTTTATTTTACATATGATTATTTTATTGCTTTACAGCCTTTACTAATGATTTCAAAAACAACAAATTTAATGGTAATAATAAATAGATAATATAACTTCTTGATAGCTTATATTGCGCGTTTGTGTCTGTAGTACAAGCATGAACTCGCAGTGTGTTTTATTCGATATTTGTGCTGAATATAAAGAGAGAAAATCAAAAGTAATATGCCAAATCTTGACTGTTTGCGAAGCTGCTCACATTTTTCTATGAAATTATTCTTGACCTAAAATTAATCTGCGAAGGTGTTTGATAATTCTTCTGATACCTCTGGCTGCCTTTTAAATAATAAGAAATACTTTGTTGAGTAAAATAAAAGGGTAAGGATAGGGTAAACAAGGATGTGGCTTTCAGTCTTGATAAACAGGATAACGACAAACTGGAAACAGCCTGTTCCAGTAATCAGTGTGAATCAGGCTGCGGTAGCCATTATTGCTGGTATTATACCATTGCTTTTTCTGCCTGAATTACCGCAAAAACAGCAAATTATTGCATTGATATTACTGGCTTCATTCTGTTTGTTTTTGCCATCCTGTCTTTGCCGGATGGTATCAATTTCGTTGCTGGCATTTCTTATCGGATGCTGGCAGGGAAATCATCTGCTCGAACAAATAATCTATCTTAGTGAGAAAGAGCACTTATCGCAGGGAATTGTTGAGAGCTTGTCATTAGGTGATGAAGTAAATGAAGGAAAAAACAGGGTTCTTCTGCGTATTATTGCAGATGAAAATAAAATTATTTTCCCACCACTGTATATCTCTGCTTATTGGAATATTTCGCTTGAATCTCTGTGTGCCGGTCAAAAATGGCAACTAAAAATGAAATTACGGCCAGTTCATAGTCAGCTAAATCAAGCGGGTTATGATAGCCAGCGCAGGGCATTGGCTATCCGCCAGCCTCTAACAGGGAAAGTGATTCACGCTGAATTAATTGACGGGACATGTAGCTTACGCCAGCAACTGGTCAGTCATATTGCTCCGGCTATGCGTGAGTTAAAACACAGTGGCATTGCAATGGCATTAGCATTCGGTGAGCGTCAATGGCTAAGTAAGGAGGATAACTTATTATTACAACAGACAGGTACAGCTCACCTTATGGCAATTTCAGGGTTGCATATTACCGTTGCCAGCATGTTTGGTTGGGGAATGGCAAGGTTATTGCAACTCTTCTTTCCTGTACGCTGGATAGGGCACAAATTCCCACTGATTACCGGCTGGATAGTGGCAATGAATTATGTCTGGCTATCTGGTTGGGGAATTCCGGCTATTCGCGCATTACTTGGATTAACTCTCTGGCTCTATTTACGCTACAGAAATATTCTGTGTTTTCCTTGGCAGTGGGCATTGTGGACAGCCGCAATTATTCTCTTATTTGATCCCTTGACCGTGCTTTCTGATAGCTTCTGGCTCTCCTTCTTTGCTGTGATGGCTCTGATGTTCTGGTTCTACTGGGCACCGTTGACTGAGCCATTTCGTTATGGCTGGAAGTGGCTATGGTTGCGTGGGTTATATATGCAAATGGGCATGATGCTGATGCTTATTCCCCTCCAGTTATTATTATTTCATGGTGTTAATTTTGCCGCTTTATTTGCTAACTTTTGGGCAGTGCCAATCATCTCTTTTATTACGGTTCCGTTGATTATGCTGGCATTAATCAGCACTTTTTGCCCTGTTATTCAGGCTTTATTATGGCAATTAGTCGATTATTCTGTGACCTTCTCTTTGATCCCTTTGCCAGTTTTGCAACAGTCATGGCGTGAAACTGGCCGTTTTCCTCTATTAATCACATTTATTGCCTGGTTTATTGTCATTATCTGGCGATTCGCCTGGTGGCAATCATACAAATTGCTGATTGGCATTTCTTTAGGGGTCATGCTCTGCTATCTGAGGCGCAACGAAGAATATCTATGGCGGTTTTCTATGCTAGATGTTGGGCATGGGCTGGCTGTTATCATTGAAAAAGAGGGCAAGGCACTGATTTTTGATACCGGTAATCGTTGGGAAACCGGCAGTATGGCTGAGAGGGTGATAATCCCTTATTTGCGTTGGCACAGACTAACGCCGGAGCAGATTATTATCAGTCATGATCACCTTGACCATACGGGCGGGCTGGAATTCTTACAACGGAAATATCCTGATATTCCTGTCAGAAGTCCTTTAATTAACAGTGAACATCTTCCATGTATACGCGGTGAACAGTGGCGCTGGCAGGGGTTGAGCTTCCGTGTATTATGGCCGCCGGCAAGATCATTACGTGCGGGTAACAATGAATCCTGCGTTATTCGTGTGGACGATGGTAAATATAGCCTGCTTTTGACTGGGGATTTGGAAAAGCAGGGGGAATATAAGCTGCTGGGAATAGAAAAAGAGAATTTAAGATCGACGATATTGCAAGTTCCACATCATGGTAGTAACACATCATCTACGGCTGCTTTTATTCATACCGTGGCGCCGCAATATGCATTGGCCTCTGTTGCACGCTATAGCCCGTGGCGGCTCCCTTCGGTCAAGGTGCAGCGGCGTTATCGTAAGGCCGGGGCAGAGTGGCGTACTACCGCGGTATCCGGGCAGATAACTGGTTGTTTTTATGGCGATTACGTTGAAGTTTTGGGCTATAGGCAACAAATTATGTCACGTTGGTATCATCAGTGGTTTGGTATTCGTGGTGATCATGAGTAGAATAACCCGCTATTTCTTTTGGTGTTGGTAACTCAATAATGAATGATAAAGACCTTTCTACCTGGCAGACCTTTCGCCGACTATGGCCAATCGTTTTTCCTTTTAAGATTGGGCTGATAGTTGCTGCGGTTGCACTGATCCTTAATGCTGCCGGTGATACGTTAATGCTTTCATTGCTTAAGCCTTTACTTGATGAAGGTTTCGGCAAAGCAAGCAGTGATGTACTGAAATGGATGCCACTGGTTGTGATTGCTTTGATGATTATGCGTGGGCTATCCGGGTTTGTATCAAGTTACTGTATCTCCTGGGTCTCCGGTAAAGTGGTTATGCAGATGCGCCGTCGTCTGTTCAGCCATATGATGGGGATGCCGGTGTCATTCTTTGATCAACAATCTACCGGGACTCTGCTTTCCCGCATTACTTATGATTCTGAACAGGTGGCCTCCTCTTCTTCCAGTGCACTGATTACCGTGGTCAGGGAAGGGGCGTCAATCATCGGCCTGTTTATCCTGATGTTTTACTATAGCTGGCAGCTATCTATGATCCTGATTGTGATTGCGCCGATAGTGTCATTAGTTATTCGTGTCGTATCGGGGCGGTTTCGCAGTATCAGTAAAAATATGCAAAACAGCATGGGGCAAGTCACCGCTAGTGCGGAGCAGATGCTGAAAGGGCACAAAGAAGTGCTGATTTTCGGTGGGCAGAAAGTCGAAGCTGAGCGCTTTAATACAGTCAGTAACCGTATGCGTCAGCAAGGTATGAAGATGGTTTCCGCTTCATCAATTTCTGATCCGATTATTCAGCTTATTGCTTCGTTTGCTTTGGCTTTCGTCCTGTACGCGGCAAGCTTTCCGGATATTATGGAAACACTGACCGCCGGTAAAATTACAGTCGTATTCTCATCAATGATTGCGCTGATGCGTCCATTGAAATCTTTGACTAATGTTAACGCACAATTCCAGCGTGGTATGGCTGCCTGTCAGACTCTGTTTGCTATTCTGGATATGGAACAGGAAAAAGACGATGGCAAATTGGAGCTTAAAAAAGCGAAAGGGGATATTGAGTTCCGTGATGTCACTTTCTGCTACCCGACCAAAGAATTGCCGGCGTTACAAAATATTTCCATGCATATCTCAGCCGGCAAAACTATCGCGTTGGTAGGGCGATCGGGTTCTGGTAAATCCACCATAGCCAATTTGATGACCCGTTTTTATGATATCAGCGCAGGTAACATTTTGCTTGATGGTCATGATTTACGGGAATATACGCTTTCCTCTTTGCGTAGCCAGGTGGCTCTGGTATCGCAGAATGTCCATTTATTTAACGACACCGTAGCGAACAATATTGCTTATGCCAGTGAAAACCAATACAGCCGCGAAGAGATTGAGAAGGCGGCTGAGATGGCCTATGCAATGGACTTTATCAGGAAGCTGGATAATGGACTGGATACCATGATTGGTGAAAATGGTGTTCTGCTTTCGGGGGGGCAGCGTCAGCGTATTGCTATCGCGCGCGCCTTGTTGCGTGATTCGCCGATTCTGATTCTTGATGAGGCAACTTCAGCATTGGATACTGAATCTGAACGGGCAATTCAGGCGGCATTGGATGAATTGCAGAAAAACAGAACTTCACTGGTTATCGCACATCGTCTTTCAACCATTGAAAAAGCGGATGAAATTCTGGTTATCGAAGACGGGCATATTGTTGAACGAGGTAACCATCTCTCTCTGTTGGAGAACAATGGGGTTTACTCACAATTACATCGGATGCAATTTGGGCAATGATTGAACGCATATGGTCAGGCCGTTCATGGCTTTATTTGCTGTTATTACCTTTTTCAGCCCTTTACGGGCTGATAAGTGGCTTACGGCGATTGAGTTATAAAGTGGGGTTGAGTCAATCCTGGAAAGCGCCTGTACCTGTTGTAGTGGTGGGTAATCTGACTGCCGGAGGTAATGGAAAAACTCCGGTTGTTGTCTGGCTGGTGGAGCAGTTGCAGAAAAAAGGTTACCGGGTTGGTGTTGTGTCCCGTGGCTATGGCGGTAAAGCAGAAAATTATCCTTTGTTGGTGACTGACAAGATCACTACGGCTCAGGCCGGTGATGAACCTGTGCTGATCCATCGTCGTACTGGTGCTCCTGTGGCGGTTGCGCCGAAACGGGTTGCAGCAGTAAAAGCGTTACTGGCAGATACGCTATTGGATATTATCGTTACTGACGATGGTCTACAGCATTATGCTCTGCAACGGGATTTTGAAATCGTGGTTATTGATGGCGTACGCCGTTTTGGTAATGGCTGGTGGCTTCCGGCTGGCCCGATGCGTGAATTATCCGGGCGGTTGAATAGGGTTAATGCCGTGATTACCAACGGCGGTACTCCTCAATCGGGCGAATTATCAATGACATTAGCCGGCAGGCTGGCAGTGAATATGGTCAGTGGTGAAAAGCGGGCAGTGAACCGCATACCTCATGCTATTGCTATGGCAGGAATCGGACATCCACCACGGTTCTTTACTACCTTGCAACAGCTGGGTGCTGATGTACAAAAAGAGTATGCATTTGCCGATCATCAAATGTACACCGAAGAGCAGCTGAGTCATCTGGCTGATACAAACCAGAATTTACTCATGACGGAAAAAGATGCCGTTAAGTGCTTTAAATTTGCCCAGCCAAATTGGTGGTATTTACCGGTAGATGCCCAATTACCACAAGAAAAAGGGCAGGCAATGCTGAATAAAATAGATTCTTTATTAGAAGCAAATAAAAAGTTTAAGTAAATTTTACAGTTGAACTAAAGCAGCCCAATATGAGCTGATAGCGAGTAAGGAGGCTGTTCTATCCGCTTCCTTATCAAGCCGTTCTCTTCTTACCAATTCATAAAATTTCAGTAATTATTCCATATTTATTTGATTTTTTATCATTGTTAAATGATATTAAACGATGCATTGTGGATGAGCAACCGTTGTATGAACTTGGTTCAGTCATCGGCAATGTTGGCAGGATACTTGTTGTTTGTATCCATGACATTAAACAAATGTGCTACTCGAATTAAGTGTATTTTAACGTATTGAAACTGAGATGAGGTTCTATTCGAAAACTTAATCAAGGGTAAAAAACATCAAAAACAATAAATTAAATTATTGTGAGATGAACAAATGGGGGATTTATCATGACATTACAATTAAAGATGGGCCGAGTGAAATGGTTTGATGAGAAGAAAGGATATGGTTTTATTTCTCCACAAGATGGGGGACAAGACATATTGGTCAGAAGAAAAGCGATTGCTAATACAAAAAGCAAATCACTCACAGAAGGACAAAATGTAGAATTTTCAATTACTCGCAATGGTTATAGCTTAACTGCAACCGATGTAATTGCATTTTAAGACTTTATCTCATTAGATTATTTTATTTGTCGTTCTTTATGATTAAAGAGAGAGTTCAATCAGTTCTCAGACAAAAGCATAACATCTACTGAGATGGTTCTGAACCTTCATATTTCCTCTATCTGGATTTTTGTGAATGATATTGGGAAAAGGATCGAAAGATCAAATAACAAGAGTTAACGGTGACACCAGGCTTATGTTATTCTGAGCCGCATCAAATGAAAGCTCCATAATCTGGGGGATGTATATGGATCACCGTTTACTCGAAATTATTGCTTGCCCTGTATGTAACGGCAAGCTCAGTTACGATAAAGAGAATTTTGAACTCATCTGTAAGTTGGATCGACTGGCATTTCCTGTACGTGATGGCATTCCCGTTCTGTTAGACCACGAAGCTCGTGAATTACCTCTGGATGAGGGAAAATAAGGCATGTTCACCGTTATTATTCCTGCCCGCTTTGCTTCTACCCGTTTACCCGGTAAACCATTAGCCGATATTCATGGTAAGCCAATGATTGTGCGGGTTATGGAGCGCGCCATGCGTTCTGGTGCTGAACGGGTTATTGTGGCAACTGATAATCACGACGTTGCTGATGTGGTTGTGGCTGCGGGTGGTGAGGCTTGTTTGACTAACGAGAATCATCATTCTGGTACTGAGCGGTTAGCGGAAGTTATTGAAAAATATCAATTCTCCGATGATGAAATTATTGTCAATGTTCAGGGTGATGAACCGTTAATTCCTGAAGAGATTATTAAACAAGTCGCAGAGAATCTGGCGGCTTGCAAAGCCGGAATGGCAACTTTGGCGGTGAAAATCCGTGATGCGGAAGAAGCCTTTAACCCCAATGCGGTGAAAGTGGTGATGGATAAACAGGGTTATGCACTCTATTTTTCCAGAGCGACGATTCCCTGGGAACGTGATCGTTTTATGCAATCACGGGAAATGATTGGTGATAATTTCCTGCGTCATATTGGTATTTATGCCTACCGCGCGGGTTTTATCCGTCGTTATGTACAATGGGAGCCAAGCCCGTTAGAGCAAATTGAAATGCTGGAACAATTGCGGGTACTTTGGTACGGCGAGAAGATCCATGTTGGTATTGCACTGAAAGCGCCGGGAGCGGGGATTGATACGCCAGAAGATTTAGCCGCAGTCAGAGAGGTTTTTGCTGAAATCTAATGACTTGTTTGAACCTATTCTCGGGTTAACGAAAGCGCGTCATTTTATTACTATTTGCGCTTTCGTTTCTCCATGTTATTTCAAGGCGTTGTTTGCCGGTCATTTACCGGTTGAGCATGCTCTGATGTTTGTGGGGGTTCTGAACTTTTCGACGGTTTAATACGTTGCCAGATAGTACCTAAAGTTTCATACCATACCCGTTCTGAATGAGACAGGAAATAAGCGGAGGGCAGGTATTTTTCCCAGGGATGTAAAGAGGATGTGATTGCTAATTGATTTGCCGGGCCGGGAATGGGGTTCAATCCACGTTGTTTAAAGAAAGTTATCGCCCGCTGCATATGATTGGCGGAGGTGACCAAAATAAAAGAGTGCTTGCCAATCAATTTTTCAACCTCATTCGCTTCTTGCTCAGTATCCATGGGTTTTGTCAGTGCGATAGTATCTTCTGCGGGCACTCCCAGAGATTGTGCTACTATAGCGGCGACTTCCGCGCTGCTTTTAGCATTCTCTCCCTGACCTCCGGTAAAGACCATTTTAGCGCCGGGGTTGAGGCGATATAAACGGATGCCTTCTGTTACCCGCGGCAAACTGTTGTTGAACAGGTTTGAACTGGGTGCCCAATTTGGGTTATAAGTGAAGCCACCACCAAGAACGACGATATAATCAACCGGTGGATTGATATCACTGGGATCAGGTTGGTAGGCTTTAGCGTAAACTGATTCCAATGGCAACAGTAGCTTATCGGCAACGGGTTGCAGACTGAGCAGAACCAAAGCAAGCCAACTGAACGTCAGAACTGTTTTCCCTGTTTTTTGCCAACGGGTAAACCACAACAGGAATAAGGCAACAAGTGAAATCAGTAGTATTAATGGCAGAGGCATTACCATTGCACCCAGGTACTTTTTAAATAAAAATAGCATTTATTTGCCTTAATTTGATTGAATTATAGCCATATGGCCCACGGTTTGTAGTCAAAAGTGGTTATGTCAATGAATGCTGTGCCAAAATAGCAGCCGGCATAATGAAATCTCAACAGATAAATCAGATCTATTCCATTAGTGAGGCAGTTTTTCATGCGGGATCGCAATTTCGATGATATTGCAGACAAATTCTCTCGTAATATTTACGGCACAACCAAAGGTAAAATCAGGCAAGCCGTTGTCTGGCAGGATATCAGCGAATTACTGGCTCAATTACCACGACGTCCACTACGTATTTTAGATGCGGGTGGCGGTGAAGGGAATATGGCATGTCAATTAGCTGAATTGGGTCATCAGGTGATACTTTGCGATTTATCAGAAGAAATGATCCAACGGGCAAAGCTGACCGCTGAAGAAAAAGGTGTCAGCCAAAATATGCAATTTATACAAAGTCCGGTACAGGAAATTAACCAATATATAGAACAGCCGGTAGATCTGGTATTGTTTCATGCAGTACTGGAATGGATTACCGATCAGAAATATGCAATAGAAGTGTTAACGAATATCATTAATCCTGGCGGCGCTCTGTCTTTAATGTTTTACAATGCCAATGGTTTGGTCATGCGTAATGCTATTTTAGGTAATTTTCATTTGGCGACACCCAATATGCCACGTCGCAGAAAACGTTCACTGTCTCCTCAGCATCCGTTGGTGCCTGAACAGGTATATCAATGGCTTGATGGATTAAATATGGCAATTACCAGCAAAACTGGTGTGCGTGTTTTTCACGACTATTTGCAAAGTCGCCAATTACAGAACGAAAACTTTCCAGCATTACTGGAATTAGAGCAGCGTTATTGCCGACAGGAGCCTTATATCAGTTTGGGGCGTTACATTCATGTTATGGCACGCAAGCCGGCGTTAAAGGATGAATTATGAGTGAATATTCCCAGACTGTCCCGGAACTGGTGTCCTGGGCCAGGAAAAATGATTTTTCCATCTCCTTGCCGGTGGAAAGACTGGCTTTTCTGATGGCAATCGCGGTATTAAACAGCGAGCGTCTTGATGGTGAGATGAGCGAAGGAGAGCTGATTGACGCTTTTCGTGAAGTTTGCAAAGGATTCGAGCAAACTGCGGAATCCGTCGCGGTACGGGCTAACAATGCTATCAATGACATGGTACGCCAGAAACTGCTTAACCGCTTTACCAGTGAACTGGCCGATGGCAATGCAATCTATCGCTTAACACCGCTTGGTATCAGTATCAGTGACTACTACATTCGCCAGCGGGAATTTTCTACCTTACGCCTCTCTATGCAGCTTTCGATTGTGGCGAATGAGCTGCACCGGGCAGCAGAGGCGGCGGAAGAAGGGGGAGATGAATTTCATTGGCACCGTAATGTTTTTGCGCCGTTGAAATATTCTGTTGCGGAAATCTTCGATAGCATTGATATGTCCCAACGTCTGATGGACGAGCAGCAAAACTTCGTTAAAGAAGATATCGCGGCGTTGCTGAATCAAGATTGGCAAGCCGCGATTGCCAATTGTGAACAGTTGTTATCAGAAACATCGGGGACATTGCGGGAGCTGCAAGACACACTGGAAGCGGCCGGGGATAAACTACAGGCCAATTTGCTGCGTATTCAGGATGCAAATATGGGCAGTGGCGGCTCAGAACTGGTTGATAAACTGGTATTTGATCTGCAAAGCAAACTGGACCGTATTATCAGTTGGGGTCAGCAGGCGATTGATTTATGGATCGGCTACGACCGCCACGTTCACAAATTTATCCGTACCGCGATTGATATGGATAAAAACCGTATTTTCTCCCAGCGCTTACGTCAATCAGTGCAGCACTATTTTGATAACCCGTGGACACTCACCGTTGCCAACGCAGAGCGTTTACTGGATATGCGTGATGAAGAACTGGCGTTACGTAATGAAGAAGTGACCGGCGAACTGCCGTTAGAACTGGAATATGAAGAATTCAGTGAAATAAACGATCAGCTGGCAGCCATGATTGAAAAAGCCCTGTTGGTATATCAGCAGGAGCAACGCCCGCTGGATTTGGGTGCGGTGCTAAGAGACTACCTTGCTCAACATCCGCTTCCCCGTCACTTTGATGTGGCGCGTATTTTGGTGGATCAGGCAGTGCGGTTGGGGGTTGCAGAAGCGGATTTCTCTGGGTTGCCAGCAGAATGGTTAGCGATTAATGATTACGGAGCCAAGGTACAGGCACATGTCATCGACACATATTGAACAATTTATGCCGGTTAAACTGGCACAGGCGTTAGCCAATTCACTTTTCCCGGAACTGGACAGCCAGCTTCGCGCGGGTCGTCATATCGGGATAGATGATCTTGATAATCACGCTTTTCTGATGGATTTTCAGGAGCAATTGGAAGAATTTTACGCCCGCTATAATGTGGAGTTGATCCGTGCACCGGAAGGCTTCTTCTATCTGCGGCCCCGTTCGACCACATTGATCCCCCGTTCGGTACTCTCAGAGCTGGATATGATGGTAGGCAAAATCCTCTGTTATCTTTATCTCAGCCCGGAACGCCTGGCTAATCAGGGGATTTTTACCTCTCAGGAACTGTATGAAGAACTGATCTCACTGGCTGATGAGGGCAAACTGATGAAGTTTGTCAACCAGCGTTCTTCCGGTTCGGATCTGGATAAACAGAAATTACAGGAAAAAGTGCGCACGACGCTTAACCGTCTGCGTCGCTTGGGCATGGTCTATTTCCTGCCGAATAACAACAATAAATTTACCATCACTGAGGCGGTATTCCGTTTTGGTGCTGATGTACGCAGTGGCGACGATCCTCGTGAAATACAACTGAGGATGATCCGTGATGGTGAGGCAATGCCGGTTGAAGGCAGCTTGTCGCTTGATGACAGTGAAAATGATGAAACACCGGATAACTCAGCAGAGGGTGCGGGAGATGAACAACCATGATTGAACGCGGTAAATTTCGTTCGCTGACGCTGGTTAACTGGAATGGTTTTTTTGCCAGAACTTTTGATCTTGATGAATTGGTAACCACCTTATCAGGCGGTAATGGCGCGGGTAAATCCACCACTATGGCGGCATTTGTTACAGCGCTGATCCCTGATTTGACGCTGCTCCATTTCCGTAACACCACCGAAGCCGGTGCTACTTCCGGCTCCCGTGATAAAGGGTTACACGGTAAGTTACGCGCGGGAGTCTGTTACTCAACCCTGGATGTGATTAACTCCCGCCATCAACGGGTGGTGGTTGGGGTGAGATTGCAACAGGTGGCGGGCCGTGACCGAAAAGTTGATATCAAACCCTTTATGATTCAGGGCTTGCCGACGGCTATCCAACCCACTCAGTTACTGACTGAAAATGTGGGTGAAAGACAGGCGCGTGTATTGCCGTTGAATGAACTGAAAGACCGCCTTGATGAAATGGAAGGCGTGCAGTTCAAACAATTTAACTCCATCACGGATTATCATGCGCAGATGTTTGATTTGGGTGTGATCCCCAAACGCCTGCGTTCAGCCAGTGATCGCAGCAAGTTTTATCGTCTGATCGAAGCTTCCCTGTACGGTGGTATCTCCAGTGCGATTACCCGTTCCCTGCGCGATTACTTGTTGCCGGAAAACAGCGGTGTTCGGAAGGCGTTTCAGGATATGGAAGCTGCATTGCGCGAAAACCGCATAACGCTGGAAGCCATTCGAGTAACCCAATCTGATCGCGATCTGTTCAAACATTTGATCACCGAAGCAACTTCCTACGTTTCTGCCGATTATATGCGCCATGCCAATGAGCGTCGTACTCATCTGGATGAAGCGTTAGCATTGCGTGGTGAACTGTTTGGCAGTCATAAACAGCTGGCGACTGAGCAGTATCGTCATGTCGAAATGGCTCGTGAACTGGCTGAACAGAGTGGTGCCTCTTCTGATTTAGAAACTGATCATCAGGCTGCCAGTGACCACTTGAATCTGGTGCAGACCGCCATGCGCCAGCAGGAAAAAATCGACCGTTATCAGGTGGATCTGGAAGAGCTGTCTTACCGTCTGGAAGAACAGACAGACGTTGTCGAAGAAGCAGGAGAGCTTCAGGCTGAATATGAAGCCAGAACGGAAGCGACAGAACAGGAAGTGGATGAACTGAAAAGCCAGTTGGCGGATTACCAGCAGGCACTGGATGTTCAGCAAACCCGGGCTATTCAGTATCAACAGGCATTACAAGCGCTGGAACGCGCCCGTGAACTTTGCCGGTTACCGGATCTTTCCGTTGATAACGCAGAAGAGTGGCTGGAAACTTTTCAGGCTAAAGAGCAGCAGGCGACAGAAGCCCTGTTGGCGCTGGAGCAGAAATTAAGTGTTGCGGACGCGGCGCATAATCAGTTCGAACAGGCGTATCAACTGGTTAAAAACATCGTTGGAGAAACCAGCCGCAGTGAAGCATGGCAGAGTGCCCGCGAATTGCTGCGTGACTGGCCGTCACAGCGACACCTGGCGGATCGGGTGCAGCCATTGCGGATGCGGTTGTCTGAACTGGAACAGCGGCTGAACAACCAGCAGAACGCAGAGCGTTTATTGAGCGAATTTTGTAAGCGCCAGGGGCGTCAGTATCAGGCTGAAGATCTGGAAGCGTTGCAAAATGAACTTGAAGCTCGGCAAGAAGCGTTGAGTTTGAGCGTCAATGAAGGCGGTGAACGCCGCATGGAGATGCGCCAGGAACTTGAACAACTGAAACAGAAAATTCAGTCACTGACTGCCCGCGCACCGGTCTGGCTGGCTGCGCAGGATACCCTGAACCAACTGTGTGAACAGAGTGGTGAGACGCTGGCAAGCAGTAATGACGTGACTGAATATATGCAGCAGCTGCTTGAGCGTGAGCGTGAAGCCACGGTAGAGCGTGATGAAGTTGCAGCGCAAAAACGTGAGCTGGAAAAGCAAATCGAGCGCCTCAGTCAGCCAAGCGGCGCGGAAGACAGCCGGATGATTGCGTTGGCAGAACGTTTCGGCGGGGTGTTGCTGTCAGAAATTTATGACGATATCACCATTGATGATGCGCCTTATTTTTCTGCACTGTATGGACCGGCACGCCACGGCATTGTGGTGCCGGATCTTTCTCTGGTACGCCCACATCTTGAAACGCTGGAAGATTGCCCGGAAGATCTCTACTTAATTGAAGGGGATCCACAATCCTTTGATGACAGCGTATTTAATGCCGAAGAGCAGACTAATGCGGTGCTGGTTAAATCTTCCGACCGCCAATGGCGTTATTCCCGTTACCCTGAATTGCCGCTGTTTGGTCGTGCTGCCAGAGAAAACCGTTTGGAAGCCTTGAACCTGGAGCGTGATGCCTTGGCAGAGCGTTATGCCACGCTCTCTTTTGATGTGCAGAAAATTCAGCGTGCTCATCAGGCGTTCAGTCAATTTGTTGGTAAACACCTGTCGGTGGCATTTGATACCGATCCGGAAGCCGAAATCCGTGAACTGAGACAGCGCCATACGGAACTGGAACGTGAAGTGTCCCGGTTTGAAGATCAAACTCAACAGCAGCGCCAGCAATATGCACAGGCGAAAGAAAGCCTGACGACATTAAACCGCTTGATCCCTCAAGTGACTCTGTTACTGGATGAAACTTTAATTGATCGCGTAGAAGAAGTGCGCGAAGAGATGGACGAAGCGCAGGAAGCGGCGCGTTTCCTGCAACAACATGGTTCAGCGCTGACAAAACTGGAACCTATGGTTGCGGTTTTGCAAAGTGATCCACAGCAACATGAACAGTTGCAGCAGGATTATGAAACCGCAAAACACAGTCAGCATCAGGCTAAACAACAGGCTTTCGCGCTGGTGGAAATCGTACAGCGCCGTGTGCATTTCAGCTACAGTGATTCTGCGGGTATGCTCAGTGAAAATGCGGATCTGAATGACAAACTGCGTCAGCGTCTGGAACATGCGGAATCGGATCGCAGCCGCGCCCGTGAACAACTGCGTCAACAGCAAGCGCAGTATTCCCAGTTTAACCAGGTGCTGGCATCCCTGAAAAGTTCCTATGAAACCAAACAGGATATGCTGAAAGAGCTGCTACAGGAGATGAAAGATATCGGTGTGCAGGCGGATGCGAATGCTGAAATGCGTGCCCGCGAGCGTCGTGATCGACTCCATGAAGCACTCAGCGTTAACCGTTCCAGAGTCAATCAGCTTGAGAAGCAGATCGCCTTCTGTGAAGCGGAAATGGAAAATGTGCAGAAAAAACTGCGGAAACTGGAACGCGATTACTATCAGATCCGTGAACAGGTGGTTTCTGCTAAAGCCGGCTGGTGCGCAGTGATGCGGATGGTGAAAGACAATGGCGTTGAACGTCGCCTGCATCGCCGTGAACTGGCGTATATGGAGGGTGGCGCGTTACGTTCTATGTCGGATAAAGCGTTGGGTGCATTGCGTCTGGCGGTGGCTGATAACGAACATCTGCGTGATGCGCTGCGTTTATCGGAAGATCCCAAACGGCCTGAACGTAAGGTACAGTTCTTTATTGCCGTTTATCAACATCTGCGTGAACGCATTCGTCAGGATATTATCCGTACTGACGATCCGGTTGACGCGATTGAACAGATGGAAATTGAGCTGGCCCGTCTGACGGAAGAGCTGACTGCCCGCGAGCAAAAACTCGCTATCAGTTCGAAGAGTGTGGCGAATATTATCCGCAAAACCATTCAGCGTGAGCAGAACCGAATCCGCATGTTGAACCAAGGGCTGCAAGCTGTTTCCTTCGGACAAGTCCGTGGTGTGCGGTTAAATGTGAATGTGCGTGAAAGCCATGCAATATTGTTGGATGTACTTTCTGAACAGCAGGAACAACATCAGGACCTGTTTAACAGCCAGCGATTGACCTTCTCTGAGGCAATGGCAAAACTTTATCAGCGTCTGAATCCGCAAGTGGATATGGGGCAGCGCTTGCCTCAAACCATCGGTGAAGAGTTGTTGGATTACCGTAACTACCTGGAGCTGGATGTTGAAGTTAACCGCGGATCGGATGGCTGGCTGAAAGCAGAGAGTGGGGCGCTGTCTACCGGTGAAGCGATCGGTACCGGCATGTCCATTTTGGTAATGGTTGTGCAGAGTTGGGAAGAAGAATCCCGCCGTTTGCGAGGTAAAGATATTTCCCCTTGCCGGTTGCTATTCCTCGATGAAGCGGCGCGTTTGGATGCCAAATCTATCGCTACCCTGTTTGAACTATGCGAACGCCTGCAAATGCAGTTGATTATTGCCGCCCCGGAAAATATCAGCCCTGAAAAAGGGACCACTTATAAATTGGTGCGTAAGGTATTTAAAAACCACGAACATGTGCATGTGGTTGGGTTACGGGGATTTGGGCAGGATGCGCCGGCGACTCAATTGATTTCAGATGTTACCGCTTAATCAAATGGATAACTTGCGATAGTCATAAAATAAAGAGAGTGCGCCACGGATGGCGCAATAGATTATTGACAAAGTACTGGTTTTTTTATCCGGCACTCTGTTTTAATTCAGCTCCGTTCACCAGACGGAGCTTGCCGCCCTGTTAAGAACACCCCCTCTCCAGACTTTCCCGCCAGAAACGCTCTCGCTTGATGAGCTGGTTCCTAAAAATCATTGGGTCCGTCAAGTCGATGCCACCATTGATTTCGAATTTATCCGCGAATTAGTTTCCCCATTGTATTGCCACAATAGATATTTATCTTGAAAAATTGTACCGTTATTTTTTGCTTATTAAGATTCGGTATTATTGATACGAGAAAAGGACATATTATGAGGAAGACAACATATAGCACTGCCAGGAAAAATCTTGCTTCGATAATGGATCAAGCCGTTCAGGATGGTGCACCAATATTGATCACCAGACAAAACGGTGGTGATTGTGTGATTATTTCAAATGCAGAATATGCAAGTCTTGAAGAAACCGCTTATTTGTTACGCTCACCAGCTAATGCTAAACATTTACTTAAATCATTAGAGCAGGTGAGTGATGGTAATTTGCAAGAAAGAGAGTCAGATAAATAAACGCTTTAATAAAGAAAAAGCGCCAAGAATGGCGCAATTATTATTCGAAACCGAGAGTTTTTAGTTTATGTCAGCGGCCAATTCAAGAACACCACACTATCATTGTAATTATCATTGGTACCATTTTCAGCGCTGATAATAGCTGTTCCCGGTTTGCCATCAAATATATTATCGAAATAACGCAGCTTGCATGGTTTGCCATCCCCCTCAATTTCAATACAGATTTTGCCTGTACCTGATGTGTAGGCTTTAGTTGCCATTAGATTATTTTGTCCTTTACCGGTTAATGTATCTACCAGAAGATTATCAATATATACTTTTACAGTTTGCGGAATATTTGTATTAGCGTAGGCTGTCAAGCCAAATCTAATACTTTGAGGTAACTTGAAACAATGGGAACCTCTAAAAACTTTTCACAGCCACAAAATTGAGTAAAATGTAGGCACAGTACATCTCTGCAAGGTAGCGCTGTCATGATACCGCCTCGTTCTGCTTTAAAAAAAGACAAGCTGGCATCCGAATATCACCGTCGAAAAATCGATGAATTAGGTGATCCGCTACTTGTTCTTGATAAGTATGTTGATTTCTCGGCACTGGCTGACACCATAGACCTTGTCGCGCCACGTATTATTTCTCCCAAAGGTGGACGCCCGCCATTCCCGACTGAGGTGATGGTTCGCATCATTATCCTGAAACATTTCCATAATCTTTCCGATGAAAAGATGGAATATCAATTGCTTGACCGAATGAGCTGGCAACGTTTTTGTCGCTTGACCGATGTCATTAATATTCCAGACCGTAACACGATTTGGTGTTTCGAAAAACGGATTGGCCAGGCAGGTGCCAGAGCGTTGTTTGAAGAGGCGAAGCATCAGCTTTCGACACAGGGATTCATTCCTAGAGGGGGTCAAATCATTGATGCCACGTTGATTCCAGTTCCTAAGCAGCACAATAAGAAGGAAGAGAATGAACAAATCCGTCAGGGTAAAACCCCGGATAACTGGACAGCAAACAAACGATGCCAGAAAGACACCGAGGCAACCTGGACGAAAAAGAACGGTAAAAGTTATTTTGGCTATAAACTGACCATTAATGTCGATACAAAATATAAAGTGATCCGCCACATCGCGACAGGAACCGCAGCTGTCCATGACAGCCAGTTTTTTGAAGCCGTTTTGGATCGGTCAAATACAAGTCGGGACATTTATGCTGATAAAGGGTATGCCAGCCAGATGCGTGAACGTGAGCTGAAGGAACAGGGCTATCGTGTTCATATTCAGAGGAAAGCGTCACGCAATAAGCCCTTATCAGACTGTCAGAAAGGCCGAAATAAGAAAATAGCGAAAACCCGGGCACGAGTAGAACATATCTTTGGCTCATTCTCTCAGATGGGTGAAAAATTTATCCGAACGATAGGCCAGCTGCGAGCCACTTTTGCGATGACTCTGAAGGCAACCTGCTATAATTTACAACGTTTGGTTTATTTTGGAAAATCCGGCATTCATGCCTTTTAATTCCGGTATGTGATGAAAAAGCGATGAGTTTATTTTTTCCCCTGAAAAAGCAAGAAAAAGTCATACACAATAAGGTCATTTATTGGTGAGTGCAAAATTGATCTTATTTTTTGTATTGAGAGTTTTTAGAGGTTCCCCAATGTTTACCCGTGTCATTAGTACCACATGTTCCACTACAGACGCTACTATTGCCTCCATTATTGCCACGGTGACTGCCTAATAAATCGGTATCGACCGATACAGCCGCTTGAATATTTTTGAAGGTTAACCCTCTCCAACCATTATTATCGCTGGAGATAATGATAGGCCCGGCATCA
This sequence comes from Photorhabdus thracensis, assembly GCF_001010285.1. Classification (GTDB taxonomy): domain Bacteria; phylum Pseudomonadota; class Gammaproteobacteria; order Enterobacterales; family Enterobacteriaceae; genus Photorhabdus; species Photorhabdus temperata. The sequence continues at coordinate 3,684,394 of NZ_CP011104.1, forward strand.
AGTGCATTCAAATTTGGGTCGAACCGAATAAAAGAATCACCTTTGAAAAAATAAATAAAATTTCCATCGATATCTGGCCATGAAATAATAGCATCCAGATTGCTACTAAATTTTTCATATTCCTCTGTCATTCCCCACCGGTCTGAAATAGTATTGATCTTAATTGTGTGTAAATCGATGGTGTAATCTATACAATGTCTGCCTTTAAAGAAACAGACGGTGTTGGTGGTCAATTCTATGGCTGCATCTATTCCATTTTCAAGTTCTGTTCCTTTTAATCCAGGCCAGCCATCTATAATGAAGTTTGGGCCATCAACGACCTGTGCTTTCGTGATATCGAATTTAAGATATAGTGAACCTTTAAAAAAATATAAAAAGCCATTTAAATTAATAATATCGTCAATATATCTTTGGAACCCGGAAGGTAGGTTGGGCCAATCTTTACTGATGGGTTGGGGATAATCCATGTATGTATTTAAACATTGATTATTGAACTTAATGTTCTCTTCATTTAGGAAGAAATAACTAGATATATTCATTGTTATGTATCCTTTGTGGTTAGAAAATAAGAGATAATTTAAATCTTTTTGGTGAAATGGAATTAAAGTTTCATAATAAAAGCTAATAAATAATAAGGTGGAATAATATCAACACTATGATCATGTGCAGGAGACGATGCCGTTGCCGGGTGGTTATGTCCTTGCCCTTCTCCTGTGTTTGATGTGTTGGCATAAATATTAGATCCTAGTGAAGGTTTCTGCCATATTGAGCTATTACGGCTATTATCTATTTGAAATTCGGTTCGGGGATAATAGCTATAACCATATTTCATTCCAGCCCAGAAGCAATAAGTCATACCCCCAATATGTTTATGACTAGGTATTTGTGATTCTGTTAATGTTGTATTTTCCACAGTAACATTTACCGAAACCGCAGTTGATGTTGTATTTTTGGAAAAGTTTTTTCCATTACCACTCCCACTGGTTTTACTATTACTTTGCCCTGTCTCAGAAAGAGTTTCACCACACATAACAAAACGGCTTCTTAAATCTGGTGTTCCGTTATTACCATCACAAAAAGCCCAGCCGGTAGGAGCATCCTCACCGGAGAACATCATAATCATTCCTTTTGGCAGTACATTATTGGGATCAATACTGATGCCGCTACTGTCTACTTTAATACCATTACCCGCTTTTACATTTAATCCATCTTTATCTGCTTTTAAGCCGCCGTCAGGGTTAATTTTTATTGCCTGTGTATAGTCATCACCCGGTTTTAGCGCTGAATTTGGATTATCAGTCTGACTAAGCATTTTACCAACTTCATGGCAATCCAGAGTATTGGTATTCTCTATATTGGATTCTGAAGTGGATCGGTTATGTTTTTTTTCCATTTTATCACCTTGTATATAATATTGGGTTGTTTTTTTCATCAATGAAATTGATGATTTTTTCCTTTATTTACTATTTGCATTTAAAATATAAAAAGCATTTATTACTTTGTCTTCATTAATTTTGATTCAAGGATATAGCTACCGCAATAACATGATTTATAGATGTTATTGTTTATATTTAAAAATTTATCCAATAGTTATTTAAATAATTCTCTGTGAAACAAAATGATTATGGGAGATGAATGTTTAGATGCAACATTAATTAATAATAGTGACTGTTAAATGTTTAGTGGGTTGTTTATATTAATAAATAAAACAGTTATGGTTTGGAGAATAATTTTAGATTATTTTTTGCAATATTTGAATGAAATATCTATGGAAATAGAAATAGAGGGCAGTGGGATTTATTATTTATTTGTTACGATCGCCAGCTAATGAGAAACATTTACTTAAATCATTAGAGCAGGTAAGTGGCGGAAATTTGCAGGAAATATAATTAAATAAATAAGCGTTTTGTTGGTAAATTCTGGCAAAATAACCTTTTCTGGTAACAGAATAATAAGAAGCACGTTAAGCGGATTAACGCGCTTCTTAAAAATATAGAAAGTGAATCATCTATTTAGTCAAATACTATTCTATACTGGTGATTCTTTTGTCTTATAATTCTCAGATATTGTTGATGAAAAATTACTTCCCGCACTTTCTACCTTACCAGTAACAACATTGACTGGTGCTGATAATATTCCAGAGCAATTATGGCAAGCAGCAAAATCACTTCCAGCTTGTCTTGTTGTTAGTCGCTGAGTAAAAATAGATGATTCCAGCATATCCCGCATATATTCGCCTATTTTTCGACTTCCAATAGCTTTCCCTTTCTTTTCATCATTTGAAGTTAATAAATGGTTAAGTGCTTGTACCTCTGCATGCAAACCAGCAATACCAGCCATCGTGGGTAATACACCTGCATTATTAATCATGTGCTCTTTAATTAAGGATTCAGTTATTGGATGTAAAGGATTTCCTGCCTTCTCATACATATCCTTTATCCCTGAAATAAAGGATGTAGAGTCAGTGATTATATAAGATATAGATTCATCTGTTGGTTGAATTTCCGTTTTTTCTTGTCCATTTTTTTTTATTAATTCTTTATGGTGTTTAACCAAGTCAATACCGGGAAATAGTTTTCCTTTAGCTAAATTTCTATCATTATCCTTAAAATTGACAAATTCATCATCGTAATCACTATCATGCACATATCCTGCATGAGCCGCGAAATTATCTAAAGATTTTTTTGAATAAATAAAATTTCCATCAGGAGCACCATTCGCTTTTAAACCAGATACAGAAAAATTACGTTGCTTTGTTGCAGATCTTTGCTGACCAAATTGTCTTGAAGAGTCGAGGATTAATTGTGTCTTTGCACTAAAATCAGATAATTTAGGTGTTTTTTTCTTATAAGCAGACATGACTGCTCTAGAATCAGGAATATCCAGATGTAATGCATCTAATAACGTTTCATTTGAAGTTTTGTTTTCGCAAGATTCGCGTATTTTTTTACAAATATCATTTTTGTACATTTAGAAGTTCTCTATAATGGTTGAACTTGTTACATTTAAAATCATCATTACGATGATTTAACATTTGAATGGAGAGTGGGTTATTCAATTGAAATCAAATGTCAAGTTTGTCTTTTAATATTTCAATGTTTTCAAAGAAATTATTTGTATCATATTCTTTTAGATAAATATCTACATTTTTATCTTTTTTGACCTTATTTAGCTTTACGCAGGAAATATTTTTATTTATCTCAAGCAATTCAGCAATTAATTCCTTTTGTTCACTTTCAGATAATCTATTAAATTCATTACTTAATAATTGACTTAATTTATCAGTATTAATGGGTTCCTTTGTTCTGGAATTTAACCAATCTGCTATTTTAAGTGCAGGTAATACACCATTGCCTAAATCTGATTGATAAATATATCCTACAATATCTTGGTCTGTTGATGGAATATCAATTAGAAACATATGCCCAAATCGATGATCATTAACTAATGCAACATAGCTACTTGAGCTGTTGAGTTGATCAAGTTTTTCGGAAAATTCATCGCCATTTATTTTTTCTTTTTTAAGTTGCTCTACGGGATTAACAGCCTGTTCTCCTTCGGTCATTAATTTAAATATATTTTGTGCAGACAAACCGCAAACGGGTTCGGTAGGATCGTAAGGATTTACTCCGACAATATCTTTATATGCTTCAAGCCCTCCGAATTGAGAAACATTTTCATCAATCATTTTAAGTATAATGTCTAGATCTCTATCGATGATTTTATCTTCCCAATTGTCATGCCAAAGTAGTTTGTTACCCTTAGAATTATTATGTAATTTTATAATATCATCCATTAGTTTTGCAGAGTTTAAATTATAGTTTTCAGGGATTAACTTATCTTCTTGATTGTATTTATGCATCATATTATTTCCTATTGATTATTTGGTAAAGAGTCTACGTAAATAGATAATATATAGGTTAGATTAACAAGGATATTCCAATTTTTCTTAATATTATTAAGAGTGATTTGACGGTTAGGGTTAAAATTATATTCTGCTGCGGGTAGTTAAGAGAGGGGTAGGAAAAGGGCACTGCATAATGTATTTAAGTCAGATAGATAAGTATCCCTACGTTATGAGGGATAGAATTTAATGTTTTGAAATTGTAGAGAGTGCGCCACGAATGGCGCAATATATATTTGGTCCGATATTGTACGGTTATTGTTGGCCACTTCTGCGTCCTTCTTTTAGTTAATTATCAATATAACTTTTTACTGGATTTGTATTGGTATAAAAGCGCAAAGCTTGATCATTACGGCTAAAACAATAGCCTAAAATAACATGATAATCTGGAGAATTAATAATTTCTTCCATCTCCTGATAGGTAGTTTTTCTGACATCTTTGATATGTATTGGTTCACTCCTATCATATTCACCTTTTCTGTCATCTCTGTCTTCGTTAAAAAATAGCTTTTCACGCAAGTCCTTTCTTCTAACTCCATTTGTATTAGCATCCCAATTAAACCCAAAAGCATCACCGTGAGATCCCGTTAGGATTAAAATTGGCTTACCGTCATAATCAGGATTGGACGTAATCATTCTTATCGGGTGATTTAAATCATAAGCTGTTATTGCAGTATCTGAGCCATAAATTTCTTTACCATTAAATAATATAGAATGCCAATTTTTTCCACTGGTATTTCTTCTTTTGAGTTGTTGTTTAGTTAAAATACTTATTTTAGGATCATGCAAATGTTGAAACTCATTAGGTATATTCGGTTGCTTACTAAAAGCGGGACCTCTCATATTGCTACTGCATAAATTATCAGTCTCTGATACAGCCTCAGTTTTTCCAGTCATATGGAATTTAGAATTAAAAAGTGAATCGGTGGGAATTTCTCCTTGATGGTCTGTTTTGGCTGCTTCGTGTTTCATTGGATTTGCTTTTTTACTTGAGTGGCTATCTTTTCTATTGAATATGGAAAACATATTATCACCTAAATTTCTGATAAAGGATATAAATAACATTTCATAATTTTGCTACACATGGCCTTCTTCAACCCATTGTTATATATAGAATTATGAGTAGTATAAGATGTAGCGCTATTTTGGAATCTTATTTATTAGGGGTAAGCAAAATATAAATTAAATTGTCATTGGTATTTTACTTTCATCTAAGAGATGATGAGATCAACTCTAAATATATTAATAAAAGTGGTGATTATATATCTACCCATTTTTCTTTCCTCCTTTTAGATGATAGGAAGTGTGGGGGCCTTATCTCGGGTGAATATAATCTGGTGTTTAAAGTTAAATTTTTCCCTCATTTTATTTAAATGTTCCTGCATAGGATTAATACTTAGGTGAGCATCGCCTATGGAGACAACAAATGTATGATTTTCCTTTTCAGCGGCGTGTTTTGCAATTTTCTCTGCTAACGTTGGATTGATGTATTCATCGCGCCATGTACCCGAAGTAAAACGGAGCATTTCTGGCGCAACGTTTTCCAGTTCCCCTTTACTGCCGGCTTTCGCCATAATTTCATTCAATTCATTACCTAGTTTTTTGAAATTAGGTAAAAAACTCTGGATAGCAGTCATATAGAATTCATAAAATGAAGAAATACCTTTTTCTGTTAACTTCGTTGGTTCACTTATTGATGTCATCGATAGATCAAACATCTCCTTCATGGCATTGGATAACGCTGAATCCTCCCATCCAACAATTTCAGCCCGCCTATTTTTATTCATAAACAGTCCTGGTTTTGCCATAAATTCTTTTGGTATATATTCTGCTTTATTTTCATTTATCTGTTCATCTGTTGCCTCAATATAAAGTTGAAGTGTGCCAGCATCAAAACTACTATTAACATCAGGTATATTTTTTGCGTATTGAAATGGTGGTTTATTATGACCATCACCAGCAATAATAATTTTAGGTTGTTTATTTGATAATATTTCTTTCATTCTTTCTGTAGTCAGTTCCACCTCTTTATCACCTTCATAAGTAAACCATTTTTTATGATGATCGGCAGGTGTGACGGAGTTGGAATTTTTCTCCAGTTCTAATTCCAATGGATTACTATCATGATGAGTTGCGTTATTTGACTGTAATTGGCGTCTTTTTTGCTTTTGCTGTTCTTTTTCGCTATATTTGTGTTCCATATTATCACCCGTTAGGTTGATGTAAGAAATATATTGAAGAGGGTGGATTAACATAATAACTGGTAATATTTTTTATCCTAAATTATGATGCATTGGGTAAGGACTTTTCAGCCTTGCCAAACGTCCTGTCATATATTTTTAAAATTATCAATTGGCGGAAAATAGATTAGATAAGAATAACCTCTGATGGTTATAACAACCGTTTTTTGAGTGAATTGATAACTTTAATGGCATTGCCTTTCTTGTTTGATGGAACAATAGCATCTTCCGACAACACCTTGACGTTCACTTTTCCTTTATCGTTAGCCAGTAGCGCATAGCTGTAGCCAACCCTGCCAAGATAGGGTTCTGTAGGCTTGCTTGCGTCATAGTTAAAAACGCTGACATTTTCTGCTTCTGCTGGATTGTTAATTTCAACTCCTCGTTTTCCCATATAGGTAATAACACTCTGATCATATGTTGCAAAAATATTTATTAAATCGTTGTTATGTTCGCTAACCGTAATGGGTTCGCTGTTCGGCAAAAGGGCCCTATGGCTTTGATTGGTAGCGGTAACGCCTTGCCGACCTGTTTTCCATTCATCATCACCGGGTTTTTGCCCTGTATGATAGGCAAAGAAATAATTACCCTTTACGGCATATACCATGGTACAACCGCTCAACGCGCCGGATGTGACAATGACCGGATATCCGGGCTGAATATCTTTTAAATCAATTCTTATTCCTACGGTTCCCGATGCGCCATTAGCTACATTAATACCGGTAATATTGGGATCCAACGTGTTTTTTCCCCAATGTATTCCTATTGTTCCCGAGCCCGATTCTGAAGATGTCACTTGGTCCCCATGGAATCCTGTAATCACATCATGAAAAGAGTTTTCCTCATTTCTTAAGGAAACCGCATGTGCAAGCTCCTGGTTGCTGTCATAACGATGAGCTGTAACTTTTACGTTGATAGGTGTATTACCGCTACCTACTAATAACCCTTTATTCTCCAGCGGGGAAATATGCCCTTTGTTAATTTTTTTATCCGCAAGAAGTTGTTTTAATCCTTTCATTTGCCTGTCTGGATGGCCTTTTTTATCTTGCTGGAGAGTAAGGGATTCATTTGGTAGTTGGCTGTCCTTATCTGAATCATCTTTTTGCCATCTATTCTTGTTAGTTTTACTGATGTTTTCTTGGTCTTTATATAATATAGGCATAATCGCTCCTTAATATATTAATGAAAATCAGATCCCAAGTTTAGCTTTTAAGTTTTCAATATTTTTAAAGAAATTATTTTTATCATATTCTCTAATTGGCTCTTTTTCTCTGGAATTTAACCAGTTTTATAACATGGAGAGCTGAAATAAACATATTAAAAATTATTAATTTTAATAAATAATTATTTGTTAGGTGAGTGATTGTTTTTATTTTAGTATAAAAATAATTTTAAATCCCAATTAACTTATCAACATTTTCTTTAGAAACAACAATGCCAACACTGTTTATCTTAACAATAGCCGCTTGGCTGTTTTTCCATTTTTCAAGTGTATCTTTTATTTGTGGTAAATACGTTGCACTCGTCATACCGGAAACTTCAACAATAACGCTTTCATCTTCTTGATTTTGATTATTTTCTGTATCAGGCTCGGTTGTCAGATTCACTTTAGCAAGGGCAAGACGTACATCTTCTGTGCCGCCTAATTCCACGCATAATTTATCTATTAAAGCCTGGTTTATTTGTGAATTATCCAGACTGGGTTTTTGGTCCACCGAAGCGGAGATTTTTCTGATTGGTATTATACTGTCTTCAATATTTTGCAATTTCATCGGTACAGTAATGGAATATAATAGAGAGAGGCGAGGGCGATTACCAAGTGCCTGCCAAAAGTTGCCTAAGCTATTTAAATTCTCCTGTTGGGGAATAACCCGGGTATAGGCACCAGGAATGCCGGTTAATTGACGATTATTAATCAATGCATTCATAACGCGGGTCATCACTTGTGCCGCTTGATTATCCGGCTGACTGTCCGGGCTAGAGCTGTCGCTGGACGGTTTATTGGCATCCCAGTAAGTAATTAAATAGTTACAATTGATGTTGAACCATCCCGGTAATAATGTGTTAGTTGCTGGGTTATAACGTCTTGATTCGGCAGATCGTAATTGCAGATCTTCATGTATATCATAAAGAAATATACTGACTGTCGGTTCTGATTGAATAGAGTTAATTTCGGGTAGATCAAAGCGGATATCAATATTCTGACCAGGAATGTTTAAATATTTAATTAGCATGTCATTTAATGCTTTATTAATCTCGATAATCGCATTGTCAGAAGAAATTATAGTTGTCATGTTGACTCCAATTATGCTTAATTTTTAAAATGCTAATCGGCCGGTTTTATTTAATTCAAGTATCACGGCCCGTTCTATATGTTTATTTTCAACTTGTCCAATATTATCATTTGTGGCTAATATGGATGATAATAAAGCTATATTTCTAATGTTTGCTCCGGTTAAATCAGACCGTTTAGCCAGATGTTCAAAATCAATTTCGTCGGATAATATCAGCTGTTCAGGCCAGATTTTCTGCCACATTTTGTTGCGTAATGCTTCATCTGGATAAGTAAAACGGGTAATAAAGGTAAAGCGACGGTTAAACGCGCTGTCCAAATGACTGCGGTTATTGGTGGCTAAAATGACTAATCCCGGATAATTTTCCAGCCGTTGTAATAAATAAGAAACTTCAATATTAGCATGTCTGTCTTGGGCATCTTTGGTTTCACTGCGTTTACCAAATAAAGCATCCGCTTCATCGAAAAATAGCACGCCGGAATCCGCTTCGGCCAGATCGAAAATACGAGAGATATTTTTTTCCGTCTCACCGATATATTTATTTACCACGGTAGAGAGGTCCACTTTAATTAAATCAACCCCAAGATGACCGGCAATCACCTCAGCGGCCATTGTTTTACCGGTACCCGATTCTCCGTAAAATAACGCGCTAATGCCGGTACCGTAGCTGATTTTTTCCTGAAATCCAGCGCTTAGAATTTGGTCACGGTAATGAATGGCCGCAATGATTTCTTTTAACTGTTGCGCCAATGTATCTGAAACCACTAAATCATTAAAATTGCGTTTTGGGGTGATTCGTTGGGCTAATTTACCGAAATTCTGTTGAGCGCGAAAACTTAATGCTTTACGCAGATCTGTTTCTTTTATTTGATCTTCTGGTTGTCGAATCATTTGATATTGATGCGCTTCTTCAAGAATGAGCGGTAATGTTTCCGCGGTAAAGGAGAAACGTTGACAGAGCTGAGTAATATTGATTTCCTGAGCGATATTCTCCGGTAAACTTGCTTTTAGCATTGTTTTTCTCTCTGCTAAAGTTGCTACTGGCATATCAATTTGCACTATTGGTAAATGTTTAAGCCAGACTAATGTATCTCCCGGTTCTGTCAGGCAAATTATTTTTAATTTCGGCTGGTTCAGTAAAACAGATAATTCATGATGTAATCTTCTCTTTTCCTCTGTAAGTAAAGAAAAATTACGGATGAGTAAACAAGCATCGTGTAACCGAATTTCCCGTATTGCGCCCGTAAGTATGGATATTGTGACACTATTTTCTTCGTCGAGCAGATGGGCTAAATCCAGGACTAAGGTATGAATACCATGAGATGCCATAATATTGTTGACCGCTAACTCTCTGGCGCTGTCCTGTTTTCCTCTGAGTATGACTAATGGGTGTATTTCATCGGTGTCATTCAATAATATCTTTTCAAGAGAAGAATAAAGAGTTTGCGGATACCAATTATGTGAGGCTGGAATACGCCAGTTAGCACAGATTATTAATGGCGGTAGGATAACTCGTTGTCCCGATAGAAAGTGCCATACTGCGTTGTGAGTTAAGAATTGTGTCTGTAGCCAAATAGATTCTTCTTGGTTATTGAGCCGTAATAGTTGGTTACTAATTAACGGTGTTTGTGGCAGAAAACTATTTTGCAGTAATTGTCGATCACTTTGACATTGGTTGAATAATTCAATCGCTAAAGCAAAACTGGGCCACTGTTTTTTACTGTTACCATTTAGAGCGGCAAATAACGCATGATAACGGCTGTCAAAATGGGGTAATAAACCTAACAGTAAAACATCACGTTCAAATTCAGTTAGTTCAAAACGTTCGACTAATAATGATAATGCATCAAGGTCAGGGCTTTTCTCGATTTCTGGGTAGCGAATAGGATTATTTACTTTAGTTAGCCAATGAGGAATACCCTGTGGTGATATTAAACACTGTTCTACTTCATCTTCGGTCAGTAAAAAACTTTCCGGTAATAAATCGTACTGGTCTCCCTTTTGATAATAGTATTGCTGTAATAGCAGATCGATACGTTCCAAATGGGGATAAATCCAGTGTAATTCTGTCACGCTACAGGGGTTATTTGTCAGTAGGTAGTCCATATAAACCTTCTAAATATTTTTCCAATTAATCTTTAAAGGGCGATCCAGCCAGGGAAGCTTAGCGATATTTAATGGCCACGGCCAATCGGTTAATAGCACATCAAACGGCTGATGCTCTACCATGATTTTGATTTCCTGTTCATTTATCAGCAATTCACCCGGTCGTTGTAAAAACAACTGACGAGCGTCATTGCGGGTTAACTTTTTCCAGCCGGGAAGTTGGCTAATAATGGCATTTAGCCATTGATCTATTATCAACTGTTTTTCTGGTTCAACAGGCGCTAATTCAATAGGTTTGTTAACCATTAATCCGCACAGAACGTTATTCAATATATTTTGCTCTGTCTGTATTTCTTCGTTTCCCCAAATTAGATAGTTAAGGAAGTTAATTGCGCTAAATTGGGCTTGACGATGAATAAATTTTTGCTCTTCAAGTAAGCCCAGTTGATTAAATAATGCGGGTAGCATCGGCCATAAAATCAATATTCCGGCGTTATTCACCTGATATAAAAGAATTTGTCTGGATAATAAAGTTGATTCAGGAGGTACTTTTCTGATAGTTCGGAATTGGCTACATTTATTATCTTTAACAGATAGATTATTTGATGCTGGTGATATTTTATGGTTTTTTGATATTAATTCTTGATTTGTTGAATGTTGATATTTATGAATATTTTGAATGTCAACGTGAGTAAAGGCTAATTTCTTACTAGATTTATTTTTATCTGCATGGTCTGAAATAAAATGTTCAGGTAAATATTGCTCTTCCTGAATATTGATGCTGTCATGATTGGTAATAATTGATTTTTTACCAAGTATATCTTTATCCGTATGATTTGAAAAATAATGCTCAAGTAAATATTGATCTTCCTGAGTATTAATGTTGTCATGATTAGTAATAATTGATTTCTTACCGAGTATATCTTTATCCGTATGATTAGTGACAATTAATTTTTCACTGAGTATATCTTTATTCATATGATTTGAAATAAAATGCTCAGATAAATATTGATATTCTTTAGCTGATAGATATTTTTTACTGAATCTTGCAACAGTAATAGTTTGCCATAACTGTTTTAACCAATTATTTAATGGAATATTGTGAGTGATAATCTGACGAAATAACCTAATAACAGATGTTGCATTAAGTGTACCATTATCTAATTCAGTGGTGAGATGTGATAGCACTTTCGCATCCAGTTTAGGTATCTCCTGTGTATGATTTAGCTGTATATATTGCAACGCATTGAGTATTAGTTGTCCGGGGGAGGCAGGCTCCCCCAAATATTGTGATCTGTTTATCCTTTCGGATAGTTTGTGGTTAATAGCGCTTAATAAAGTGGGTTGCTTGAGCGCTAATAACCGTTGTAGACTTGGTTCAGATAAACAGCTTTTTGCTAAAAATAAAGCTAATTTATCTTCTATTCCAGCTAATTGATTAACTAATTCTTGGATATTGATGTCAATATTTTGATGATGAGTTTTCATCTCTATTGAATTCAATGCGGAATTCTTTTGATTTAAATAATGAATGAAATCTTCAACATTAATTGAATTTTTGACATATAATAAAGAAGGTTTGTTGGTTATTTTTTGCGATTTTGATTCTATTAGGGGTGTTTTTTTCTCCTGATGATTAATTTGATAATGGCTTAATGCTTTATTTAGTGCAGTATTAAGCTTTACAGGGAATAGTGAATTAAAATTATGTAAACTTATTTCGCCAAGATCCAGAGTTAATGTTTCTAAATAGATATCCTGATTGATGGGATATTGAGTAAAGAATGTATTAAATAATTTATTGATATCAACTTGATTAAGCTGGGAGCCATGTAATACTTTTTTAGCTATCTGTTGATTATTAGCGTCAATAGTAATAATAATTCTGTTTAACAGATTTGGTTCCCAAGGCATATTTAATATCTCATTGTTAATTGATAGATATGGAAATATAAGCAGGTTTATATAGGAATAATATTATCCTGATTAATCGGTCTATTTTTTCATAATATATCTCATATAATGTACATTTGTTGTAAGACCTTTATCTACACCTAATGTATAGATATTAAAAAGTCTTCCATCCCATCCTGAAATTAAATTAAGAGGAGCACTAGTTGTATTTAATCTAGGTGTTCCATTATCCCCATCACACCATGCCCAGCCATTAGGTAAACCACCATCACTATAAAACGGCACAATTGTTCCAGGTGGGATAATTAGGTCTGAGAGTGCTGATGCAATTGATTGTATATCAATGCTTACGCCATCACTGTCTACTTTAATACCACTACCAGGCTTAGCTTTTACAGAGACGCCATTACTATCAACGTGAATACCATTGCTGGCCTTAACATCTAATCCTCCTCCAACTGTTACCCCCCAACCAAGATTCACAGAGATTCCTGTGGGATCAACTCTAATTGTGTTATCTTTGGATTTTACAGAGACACCATTCCAATCAGCAGTAATACCATTGCCGGCCTTAACATCTAATCCATCACCTATTTTTATTCCCCAACCAAGTCTTACAGATATCCCTGTAGATTCGACGTTTATTGTATTATCTTTGGCTTTTACAGCGACACCATTACTATCAACATTAATACCGTTACCTGCTTTAACTTTTACACCTTCGTTAACTATTTCAATCCCGTCATGATTATCCACTTCAAGTTTATCGTTATTAATCCACAACCCCCTGCCGGTATTTACCGCTAATCCACCAGCGTCAGTCAGTAGGCTTTTATCTTTGATTTTTACAGCGACACCACTACCATCAACATTAATGCCATTATTTGCCTTAATTTTTACACCGTCTGAACCCAGGCTTAATCCACTTACACCACTCCAACCATTACCGGTATTACCCCCTGCTAATTTTAAATAAAGACCAGAACCGTCAGTGACTGTAATACCACCGTTCGGCCAACATTTAACAGCTATACCGCTCGAATCAACGGAAATACCGCCGGTAGGGTTAGTTTTCACTGATAATCCATGATTATTATCCAGTTCCAGTCCTGAATTTGGATTGTCCGTCTGATCCGGTGCTTTACCTACTGCCCGGCGACCGATATCAGCAATATCAATCAGGTCTGAATAATCGGTTTGTAGGGGAATACTGCCTTCTTTAAAACGATTTTTTAGTTCATCTGCTGAAGGTCCTATTGATTTAGGATTGGTATTTTCTGTATTGGATTGCGAAGTAGACAGATTATGTTTTTTTTCCATTTTAATGACCTTGTATATAATATTGAATTATTCTGTTTTAAATATCCTGTCAACATTGCCGTATAATGAAATGGCAATCAGGGAGAATATTTTATTTAACTCTGAAATCGATATTATTCAACTAATCTATTTTTGCTATTATGTTTACTCAAATGCAGTATTAATTTAAATTTTTGGTACATATAGTAACTGATTATCTTCTATTACCTTTTCGTTCCATTCAGTTCCAGAGTCGCCAATAACCTCTTTACGCTGCTGTTCGGTGGCAATGCGCATATTACCTGTACCCGTTGCCGTTGAAGGTAGACGTCCTAACGTTAAGGTTTCTAAAATATTATAGGCTTCATCACCCAAGGGAGCGCCATTGTTCTGCCAACGCTTATAAGTACTGGCAAAATTTTTGAAATGTTCTGGTGATAGCCAGTGGAAAATCATGGAAAGATGAGCGGGAAATTCAGCTAAGATCTCTGTTTTTACCCATGCCTCTAGTTTATAGGGATCGACCTTATCATTCTCAATAAGTTGACGATTAATCACTACACTGACTATAAATGAAAAACGATCAGCCAACGCGTATTTTTCATTGGAAAAATACCAACGATAGCGCCATGCATCTTCTGGTTTCGGGAAATCATATTGTTGGCCGGATATTTTTTTAAGTAATATTCGGCCTTGAATACTATCGAACTTCACTACCTGTGCTTTAAGTTCATAACCGGCGGGAGAATCACTGTTAGCTAATATTGTTGTCGGCGGCCTATCGGGGGTAATGACATATTTCAGGGTGATTTCATCATGTTCTTCGATCATGGCAGGGAAGGGACTTTGGGTGCTGGAGGTGATCCAGCGTTCATCTTCTGTTCCCGTTTGATATGTCTCACTGGCATAAACCAGTTGATAATCCATATCTTCCATCCAGACCGGGCTATTACACCAGCGTAAATTATCTTGTTCAAACGCGGTTTTCACACGGTCTAAATTACGCTCTAGATCAGTGCTATTACGGGTGTCAAGCGAGAAGGCGTCTCCTGTAATATCGGTGATCATTTGGCCCCGTAATGTGAATTTTCTGTCGCCCTCAATAATAATCAGATTAATCACTTGACCATGCAATAATTGGCCTGCCGTTCCTTTCTGGGTAATGACTAATTGATGATTTTTAGCATTGGTTTCACTGTTTATTGCCAGATTATCGGGCTTTTGCTCACTATCGAATTTTTTGTCAGGCTTTATCGGTAATAGCTGACGATGTTCAATCAGATAGAAAGGCAAATTAGCCAAGTTGGGGTTGTCTTTAAAACACTCTCCACCTAAGCCAATACGGGCGGCAATCCGTTTTTGCAGCGCTGACACTTTATCAATACGAATATTATTACGCTGGTAGGTCAATTCAGGTTGTTGCGCCAAATAACCGCGCTGAGTAGAGAGAAAATCTAATGAATCCAGAGTGAGTGGTCTGGCCGCGCGATGGGTACCAAAATATTCCAATAAGTCATTCAGGATTGATAATTCTTTTGCATAATTTTGTGGATGGATACCGTTACCATTATTAATAATAATTTGGGAGTCATCATTTAGTTGTTTGATTAAATCAGGCATGATTTCCTGATGGACTTTCTGACCGACAGTATTGGCTTTAAAAGGCCATTGTATACCGTATACCGCATTTCCCCGTTGTTTAAAGGCTAGTAATTTCGGTAAAAGGTCGAGTTCGGCGCAGCCGTTAGCCAGCATCTGTTCAAACGGCAACATAAATTGGTGCAAGTGTACTTGCTGTTGAGTCTCGGCGTAGGTCTGTAATCCATAGCAGGCGGGTAATTTATTGCTGACTGGATAGTAATCCAAAACTTTACGATGTTTGCCCCAGTTTAATAATTCAGCCTGTGTCTCAATCAATGGCTCAGCAATAATTTTGCTCGCTATATCTTGTTTAGAAACAGCGACTTTTACTCCACCTTTGGCGGTAATAATGAGTGGGCTTGACGGTGAGGAAATTAAGCCTAAGGGATCGTTACCCCATAGCCTGGGATAATATCCCTGAGTGATTGTCCAGGACCAATTATCGTCCGCCAGCGGAGAAATGTTTTCATCGTGTTGGCCTAATGCTAATCGGGTAATACTTTGTATCCCTGGGATAGCCAATAAACGATTAGCCAAATGGCTGAGCTTTAATTCTGTCGGCTTGGTGTAATCTTTGGCTGCCGGTAATGCGGGTATCCAGCCGTGATGTAAATAAGGTCCCGCGAATATTTCTTCATTGCTGTAGCCTGATTCTTTCATGGCTTGAGTGGTATAACGTAACGGTGTTGCCAGTACCGTCTGTGCGGTTGTCATATAGACTTTGGCGAAGATGTCAGCAATATCTCTCACATCATCATCCAGCTCAATATTAAGCTGCAACAGGAAATCCGTGGGTTGTAGCCAGATAATTTTACTGACGGATTCCCCTAGATTACGGTTGTTTTTTAAGAAAGCCGTCAGACTTTGCTGCGTCAATGTCTTATTGATCTCAGTTTCCCGACTAGGAAGTAGATAAAGCCAGTAATTGCCTCTCAGCGTTAACTGTTGACTATCTGGCGTCTGAATGAAACTGTATTCACGTTTTTCTTTGTTATACCAGTACTGATAGCGTTCATTTTCAGGTTCACGAACTAGCTGTACATCGTTAAAGAAAAAATAATCTGCATTGTTGTCGTTATTGTTATCGCTACTATGCAAATCCAGTAAGGCGCGGCGATAATCTTCTGCGGTAATCGGGCCACAGGTCAGCATTTGTTGCGGGCCGAATTCCTGTGGAAAAATGCCATCGTCCGGTGTCTGTTCTTGTTTTTCCGGGGTAAGCAGATCACGCAGGGGCAGCGAATGGCGATAGGCCAGATCAGATGCACCGTAACAACAAGCTTCTAATAAGGTAATACCGGGATCATTTTCTGCTGTATTGCTCCAGAGTTGCCCGGACTGTTGCTCAACTACCGTCTTGGCTTGAGTGAGTAAGGTCTCAAAGGCGATATCGTCTTTAACGATGGAAAACAGGGCATCTTGATTATTCACTGTCTGCTCCTTTATTAGCGAAACTCTTTTCTGACCAAACTAAAATCAGTATTTCATTATCAGCGGCCTCTACGCTGTCACCGACTGCGCCTGCGGTTTGGGACGATTTTTTCAACGTTAAATTGGTGACTCGTTCAACTAAAGGTGACTGCTGAATCGTAGCTAATAACGGATAGTAATCGATGCGGTTGCCGGTTGTTACGCCGATAGCGCTATCTTCTGCCCACGGCATATATTTTCGGCTGAGTTCCTGCTGTAACTGATGACGGCCGTAGTCGGGATTAACCCCTGTGACAAACACCAGTTGATAGCTGATCAGCACGTCAACGTAGGTGGGGTTGTCGATTTTGAGGGTGGTCCACGGACTGCTGAGTTGACTTATCCAGTGGACCATTTCCGCCAGTCGGGCCGGGTTCAGGATCGGGCGCAGTGCATCATCGTTGTCTTTGTAACGACTGTCAGGGATTACAATCAGTTGTTGCGTTTCTGGGGCCGGGATTTTGGTTAATTCATTGGCGGAAGGGTATTTGACATCAAATATACTCGTAAAATTCTCTTTCAGTAGCGTGACAATGTTATTCCAACTTAAAGCACGGTTACGATGGGACAACCGAGGTGGAATTCGCGTGAGAAACGCGGGTTCTGTTTCTTTCGGACGCCCATTCCAGGAAGCCCAAGGTTGCGTCACACGGCTAATGGCGGCGGATGTGCTGACTGTCTGCTTAATACTGTCGGCAACCAAGCCATTGATAAAGTGATCATTTTCAATGCTTTCTGGGTTGATTAATGTGGCGGTGGTGGCGTTGTATAGTATGCCTTGCATTCTTGGGTAATCTTGAGGGGCGGTCTGCTGAGTTATCTCTGTTTTCAGCCAGTATCGTCCTGCCGGCATCAAGGCTGCTTGATTTGACGCATCCTGTGGCAATAATGTACTCCATATCCCCCGGTCAAACAGATTATGAGTTTGATCATGAACCAGTTGATTTAATGGCTGCCAGGTGTTTTGTTGATTCAGATAAGACCAAGATAACGTGAGTTCTTGAGTACCGACCAATTGCCAGTATAGGGATAAGGTTTGTCCCGGTAACACGTTGGTGAAGCCCAAATAGAGTGTGTCATTGGCGAATGAAGGGAGTTCTGCGTTTGGGTTTCCCCAACCAAAAGGCGTCAGGGGATAAACGGTGTATTGCTCAGTTTTTACTTTAGCGTTGAATATGATTTGCAACGCACTGATTTGTGGGGTGTAGGGTAAATTTTTACCGGTCGGATCTTGCCAGTATTGGGTGTGCATAAAATCTTGTTCAGTCAATTCTATGCGCACTGACGCAGGCCAGTCATTGGGTGATGGGCTATCAGTAACGGAATAGTCCATTGCCGGTAAGGTAAAACTCAGGCTTTGCCCTTGAGGTGCATCGGTTCCGCCAAATAATGATGGGGTGCCAATGAGCTGCTTTCTTTCCTGAGATGTGACTAAATAGCCTTGGACTTTAAACGCGCTATTATCAGGTTCAGGGCTGTACCCTTTATACCACGCTTTAAAACTCTTGGTGGGCAGGCCAACCCATTGCGGCGTCAGGGTAAGCGTCGCGTTTTCAGAACCGTACCATTCAGGGGCGATCAGATTAAAGCCGGAACCCAACGAGGGAAATTGGCCGAAGGGGAAACTGGTTTTATCTGTTTGTTCAGTTCCGCCATCGGAAGCATAGCGCACACTGCGGTTACCGTTAATCTTGATTTCAACGCCGGTAATTTTGGGCAGTGTGGGTTGCTGAGTTGTGCCTAATGTTAATACTGGCACGTCGAATGTCATGCCATCAAGGTTATCTGGCGGGCTGATAGGATCAGCCGTGGATGATAATCCCAGTTCAATATTCTTTTTGTCGATAAGTTTTACCGACAACGATAACCAGTGATCTTCTGCACTGATTTTAGCGGTGAGATGTTCAGCTTGACCTGCCCAATCGTTTTCCAGCGTCAATGTGATGTGACGTTCTCCAGCGGACATAGCAAATAAAGATGAAGTAATCAGATAACCGGATAGCACCGCCACATCATTGGCTGTTGGGCTAAAAAGTTGAATGCCGTTTTCGGGTAATGCCATGTTATCCGAAAGGCTAAAGGGGATTGCCGATTGCCAGCCATCCTTATCTTTTCGGTACCAACACAGGTCGGTCAGTGCCCCTTGATTCGCCAATAAATCCGCGTCTGACGCATACTGTAACGAATTACCGGCGCTATCTTGCCCGGCATCAAACAGCGTGCCTTGTGCTACCAGAAATTCTGCGTTATCCGTATTCAGGGTAACGCTGATGGCAACGCTATCCGCTTGGGCGTTTTTGGGGTTTAGTCCCAGTAATTCTCGATAATAAAGATCACGGTGTCGCGCTGGGAAAGTGTTTAATAAGCGTTTGGTTGTTTCCAGTAGTTTTAAAAAAGCCAATATAAACGCCTGATGTGGCGGTAAAAGGCCATTGGCTTGATTAACATTTCGGTAAATATCAGCTAATTGCTGAGGATTATTTGCCTGAATAAAGTAAAAACTGTCCCAGAACTGTTTTTTATCTTGATCGAAAGGAATGATGGCGGCGTATTTTTTAAGCCAGTTTAAAATATCCAGCGTACTTCTTTCATCAAGTTTAAAAGCAGTATTTGGCACGATAGCGGAGAGTTTATTATCTAACTCGGCTTGTCCCATATTTATATCACCTGTTATTTAAAAATAAGGTTGAAAAGGTTATTTATCCGACATTGACGATATATTGGCTGGCAATAAAACGACCTTTTCCCATACTCGGCGTTGCCACATCCGGGCCACTCGATGGATTATTTGCCGGTTGTGTCGGGGTAAAACGGGCAGTAAATTGCTGACCGACAATTATCACCGTGGCGGGGCTGCGGCAAAAGTTTGCCTGTTGGCTGGCATCCAATTGAGCAATGGTGACCATTCCCATACCGGGTATTGGGTGGCTCGGAGTAATATATTGCGCTTGAAATTGGACCTTTTTTTCGTCACCCACAATGGCGATCTTTTTGCCTTGGATCTGGGCGTGCCCACTGCCTCTAATGGTTGCCGGTCCCAGAAGGGTGACTTGCCGGTTGCCGAATAACGGTTCAAATAGCAGATTGTCGCCATCCACCACACATTGTTTACTCATAGGTTCACCCACACCTGGCCTTCGCTGACCTCAAGGATGCCATCAATTTGTTGGTTGATTTCGCTGCCTCTCAGGGCGTAAGTCACCTGAACATGCAGGGTATTGGGTAAGTCTGTTCTTTGATTTACCTGAATCATCGTGATTTGCGTGCGCGGTTCATAGCGCAGTACCCGTTCTTCAATTCGAGTTTGGATTTCTGCTATCAGTGCATCATTAATATTGGCAAACAGATAATCATTCAGGCCACAACCGTAATCTTCACGCATAATGCGTTCACCGGGTTCAGTGAGAAAAAGAATTTTCATGCTTTGGCGAACATTCTCTGCACCTGATGCCATTTGGACTCCGGTAGGTATTTCTGGATGCGTATTATCTTTAATAAAAAACTGTGGTGGAAAAGCCCAACCCCGGCCATAAATATCGGCTAATATGTTGTCTGTCATTTTGCTGTCCTATTATTGTGTTAAGTTAATTTTCGCACCTTTAATATCGACGCCGGACTTTCCAGTGGCTGACAGGGATTTTTCAGCCTGTAGGTTAATTTCCTGGGCTTTGGTGATAATATTCTTCGCTGAATTTATCGTAATATCTTTATCCTGTTGCAGTGATAACGCATGTTTTCCGCTATTAAGGGCGGCGATTTTATCTTGATGATTGAACACTAATGCTTGCTGATTATCCCCTTGTTTAATGACCAGGGTTTTTATTGGATTTTTTTCACTGGGTTCTATTGGTGTTTTATTTTTCGGGTTGTGCATAGCGCCTAATATCACCGGGAAGCGGGGATCGCATTCAAAGAAACCGATAATCACCTCATCCCCCGGTTCCGGGTAGAAACAGAACCCGCTTTCATGACTGGCATAAGGTTTACCCAGTCGGGCAAAAAGCACGCTGTTGGTTAAGTTTAACGCCGGTATCCTGACCGGAATTCTGTCCAGTGACTGCTTGTCTTGTTGGTATTTTTCCACAATCCCCACGTGCAGCTCTTTAACCTGTGGGACCGCCGGTTCTGTCTCCGGCAACAGGCCCAGAGTTAACCGGGTGCGCCAGCCTTGTCGCTGATTGATGGTCTGACTGACGCCGGTGATAACGCTTTTACCATCCATTGCCTGACCAAAGCCGCTTAACATCAGAACATCCCCCGGTTGATAGCGGCTATTCCCTGCAACTTCAACATTGCCGGAGACGTTATGACTGCGTAGGTTATTCATCATGCCTTGAGCAAGGTATTTGGCTTGTTCATTATCTTGCGGATAGCTAAAAACCCATTGCCATGTCTGATCAGTTAAGGTTGCCAGACTGTCTGGCGCGAGTTGACCACTGCCAAGCCGACTGTTTTTTGCCTGAGTGGCTTGAGACAGTTTTTGTTGTGCGATATCCCAGGATTGTATGCTCACCGTTTTGGGGCTGTGCCGGTTATCCCATTGCAGATCTGCCTCAAACAGCACAGTGTCTTGATCGCTGGCACGTTGTTTAATGGTGTGCACGGTTGATTGATTAAGTGATTCTGGCGTCGTCAGCGTGACCGTCTCGTTACCGGGTAATAACCAGATATTGGTAGCGGCCAGCCGGTTTTTTAAGAATTTCCAGTCATGGCAGCGAAACTGGACCATCTGCTCATGTTCAGTTTTAAGCTGAGGTGCCTGTTTTATCGTGACCGGTATACCCGCCTGACTGAATAGTTTTCTGATAATGGCTTCGTCACTTTGTTGGCTGAATAGCTGTGAATGGAAATGGTCAGTGAGTTTTTGCAGTGGATGTTTCGCTGTTAGGGTAACCAGACTGTCCTGACCTTTGAACTTAAGCGCCTGCCGAACAATGATCCCCTTAAACAACACGGTTTTTTGCAGTTGCACGATCAGTTCTTGATTGGGCCGACAGCTTGTGAGTTCAGCTTGCGCTTTAGCGGCAAAAATCGCGTTGGCGTCACCGGCTACGCTAAGCGTGATATTGGCTGTGGGGATACCGTTGATTTGGTGGTTTACGGTCAGACTAATGACAGAAAATTGGCTGAGGGTTTTTCCCGCTATTTTAACCTCTATCGCCGGTATCTTCATGCGTCCCCCTGTGCCTGTAGCGTTTGCCCCGGGGTGAAATCATCAAGATTATCCAGATTGTTTTGCCAGGCGAGGGTGAGGTAATCAATGCCGCCAGCCAGAGAAGCCCCGGCGCCTAAGGCGATTAACGGCAGAGAGAGCATATCGGTCACGCTGACTGCGGTGATCGGCGGTGATTTTAACTGCTGTTCCGTGGCTTGAATAACAAAGCTTTCGTCTGCGATCAGCGATAAAGTCGCGCTGGCTCGCAGCGGGGTGGCGTCCCGATCAAACAGGGTGTAATTGATGGTGAGATCACTGGCCCGGCAAGCGAAATAACCTTTGTTTTCCCAACGCATTTTGCCCCATTTGATTTTGAGGAAGTGGGGCACGTTGGTGCTGGCATCCACCGTACACAGGGCTTTCAGGGTTGCGAGTTGGGTTTCTACCGGGATAGTGTTGCCCGGCATAGTGGCGTCAAATAGCAGGACTAACGTCAAACCGGCGGGTTGTGATAGCACATAGCGGCTGCTTTGGCTGGTATTGTTAACGCTTGCATCCTGTTGGTAGCGGGTTTGATAATCGAGCTGAATCCCATCAGGGTTATACATCGCCTGTAAGCTGCCTACGGAGATTTTCCCCTCCCGGTCTTTAAAGGCGGTCAGGGTGAGTTTGGACAGGCTGCGTTCAATTAAGCTCATGATAGCCTCCTGTTTCACGCAACGCCTCTAACACTTCCCGTTTGACTATCTCGATCAGGCGGGCGTTATCCAGCGTCTCTTGGGCTAATGTCTGTGATGTGATGGGATTACTCTCGGAATCAGTCACTTTAGCTCGAATAATCAGCTCCTTAATTTCGACGGTCATATTTTCACTCCTAACCAGCGCATATCTTGATAACGCAACTCAAGTGAATTCACCAAAACGGCGTTGCTATTGGCGTCAAAGTCGCCGGTGGACCAGCGCACCGGTAGCGCGTTGCTTAATGTCCAACTTGCCACGGGTAATGAATTTTCATTCAGTAACATAATCACGACATCGGCATAGACCGCTTTTTCGCCACGCAGGACACGATCAAACACCAGTGTGAGGGGTGTCACTGTCATCACGCCACGCTCTAACATCAGACTGCCATGTTGGATTTTTTCGGCCAGCCAGGTATTTCTGGCGTTTTCCCCGCCCTGGCTGTGTTGGCTAGTTTGCAACTCACGGCTCAGGCCCGATATCCGTTGAAAGGCGATATCCAGCGGGCTGGGAATGTTGTTAAAAAGAAAACTGGCGATAAAACGGTGCGACACTGCCGGGGTGTAGAGGTTGTTCATATTTTGCCTCTGTTTAACTTAGCGGGTGATACCGATATAGGTATCGAATGTCAGGTTTAGCTCAATAAATTCTGCTGGAATTAAGACCGCAAGGCTGATTTTTATGATCATTTTTCCGGCCTGTATATCGGCTTCACTCATTGATTCACCCACACCCAATAACACCTTGAACGCTTGATCTTCTTGAGTTCCTCGTAGCCCGCCGTTTAACCATAACTGGCGCAGCCAGTTATGGGCTTGCCCTTTAAACTTCATCCAGGTGATGGCGTTATTGGGTTCAAAAACGAAAGCCCGGCCGAGTTGAGTCATATGGGCTTCGATATAAGAAACCAGACGACGGATCTGGATATAACGCCAGAGGGAACCGGGGGTATTGTCCAAGGTTCGGCATCCCCAGATCCTGATGCCTTTGCCGGGAAAGCTGCGGATCAGATTCAACGAGGCACCATCCGGGTTAAAGAATGCATTCGCTTCAATATAAGAGCGTACCGGGCTAATCACTTTGGCTAACGCGATGTTGGCCGGCGCGGTCCATACGCCTTGTTGATTATCGTTACGCTGGATGACGGCAGCCACTGCGGCGGTCGGTGAAAGTACGATAGGATTTTGCGCATTATCCTGATAGGCGCTTTTTAGTTGCGGCCAGTATACGGCACCCCATTGTCGATCAGCGGAAGAAAACTGTTTTAAACACTCTGCGGCTAATGTTGGATTGTCCGGGGCATCCAATAACCCCATGATACCGCGTCGGCTCTTGCAAAGATTGAGCACCGATTGCCAAAATTGTAACCAAAGATCTCTTTGAGTATAGGAAATATCTGTCTGATTAAAGCGGATAACATCCGGGGTGATAATCAGGGTAATGTCGTTTTCTGCGGAAATCGTTTGTGTTAGCCACGCTTGTTGCAGAGCGGTGATCAATGACGGAAAATCGCTCAATTGTTTCTCGGTACCCAGTGACAGCACATAAGCTTGTTGACCGCCGTTTTCAAAGAAATGGCGCACGGAATAGTACATTAATCCTGACTCAGGAAATGACTGGGCAAAATCGGCCAGACTGTTAAGTTTGATAGCCGTTTTATTGACCAGCGACGAGGTATAACCAATAAAAACCGGTATACCGATAAACGTGTCATCTTGCTTTGGGGATATCAGGTTTTCTGTGACGGTGACGCTCGGCTGTGTTATCTCCATTTATTGTCTCCTTAGCGACTGAATAGACGCGGTGTTTAACCGCGTCTCAGTACGATTACTGGGCTACATGTTGTGAAAACTGAAGGATAATAAATTCAGCCGGACGTACCGCGGCCATGCCCACTTTGACAATCATTTTCCCTTGTTTAATGTCGTCGTCAGACATGGTGATACCTTGACCAATCTGAACAAAATAGGCTTCTTGGGGCTTATTTCCCGCTAATGCCCCTTGTTGCCATAAGGAATAGAGATAGTTGTCAATGGCTGACTTCACTCGTTCCCAGGTGGGTTGACTATTGGGTTCAAAGACGGCGGATTGCATGGCTTGTTTGATATCCCGCTCTGCGCTGTTAAAGAGACGCCGTACCGGAATGTAGCGCCAGTTGTCATCATTTTGCAGAGTACGTGCGCCCCATACTACAAATCCCCGATGGTTGAAGTAGCGGATGGCATTGATGCCCTGTTGATTCATGGTGCCTTGTTCATCGTCATTGAGTCGTTCAGTGACATCACTAATTCCGCTTAACACGACATTCGCCGGGGCTTTCCAGACACCACGGCTGGCGTCAGTGGCGCAGTAGACGCCAGCCATAACTGCGCTGGCAGGAATAGTATTGCCGTTGGTGGCTATTTTGTCCTGTATTGCTTTAGCTGCTTGCTGGTAGACAGTGAGGTTTTTCTGTTTAAGTTGCGCCAGATTTTTGATTGCATCGGGTTTTGTTTCTGCATCTTCATAACCTGAAACTGCAATTAGGCTATCTTCCACAGGAATAAGTTGTGAGACTTTCACCGCCGGATAGTAAGTTGCGGTTTGCGATTGCACATTAACGCCCGGTATGCTGGCTTTAGTTTGGCTGTCAGCGATAAGGAAATAGCCGGCATTC
Source organism: Photorhabdus thracensis (assembly GCF_001010285.1). Taxonomy (GTDB): domain Bacteria; phylum Pseudomonadota; class Gammaproteobacteria; order Enterobacterales; family Enterobacteriaceae; genus Photorhabdus; species Photorhabdus temperata. The sequence continues at coordinate 3,709,814 of NZ_CP011104.1, forward strand.
AATAATGCGGGTGTTAAGCTGTTGTATATTGCGCTCTGGTAAGCAGAATCCTGTTCAGGGCAGACGATTAAAGTAATCTCCAGAGCTTGCTCAATTAATTCGGGGATTAATGCCGAAGTGGCAGTATCTTGGGGATTCGCAACCGGCAGGATATAACAAGGTCCACCGCCATTTTGAAAATAAAGTTTTACCGCATCACTACTTGTTGTGTAGGTACCGACAGCTACAGTGTAATTGTAACCGGAGCTTGTATCACCCGCGTTAAGAGCGATATTGGTTGTAGCAACAACTGTTGTATCGCCCGCAACTTTCCCGGAAGGCGGAGTGGGAGGCGGTGGCGTTGGTTTGGTCGATGTGATGGCGATTGACGTAATACAACCGACATTAAACAGATTGGTAAAATCCAGCCAGCTACTAACACGTATCGCTTTTGGTGTTGCGCTGGTTTTTTTAGGCTGGAAGCGGCCAATAAAAACAGGTATTGCGGTGTTCCCGTGGCTGATAGAGAGCGATAGTGACGCATCTTCTTCAATATAAACGCCGGGATAGGTCGGTGTTGTTGGCATGTTGCCTCCGATTATTGTGCGATATTCTGTGTGAACTGCAAGATAATGAATTCGGCTGGGCGAACAGCGGCCATGCCGATTTTGACGATCATTTTGCCCTGCTTGATATCGTCATCAGTCATGGTGACGCCTTTACCGATTTGAACAAAATAAGCCTGTTCAGCTTTGCTGCCCATCAATCCACCTTGCTGCCAGAGGGAATGGAGATAGTTATCAATCGCCCGGCGCACCGCTTCCCAGGTTGGTTGGCTGTTAGGCTCAAATACCGCGAAACTCATGGCATTTTTAATGTCCCGTTCCGCACTGTTAAACAGGCGGCGAACCGGGATATAACGCCAGTTATCGCTGTCCTCAAGGGTTCTGGCTCCCCAGACCAGCGTACCGCTCTTAGGAAAGGTACGGATCATATTCAGCGCCTTACCTTGGTTATATTTTCCTTGCAGGTCGTCAGTCATCGGATATTTAGGTTGTAATCCGCCTTGAACAGGAACATTGGCGGGAGCTTGCCAGACGCCCCGACTGTTATCGACACTGGCATAAATACCGGCCATGACGGCACTCGGTGGAATATCAACCAAGGCTCTTTTTTCTCCCCATTCAGCGGTCAGCCAGGGGTAGTAAACCGCGCCATATTGGGTTGCTGAATAAGATTTAACAACATCGTCTGGTTGTAGACTTGAAGTTATTTGAGTTGTTGGGCCATCAAAAATGGCGAATAATCCTTTGCCTAATTGACAAAGTATCCCGACGGCGGTGGTGATCTCTTCTCCGGCGGCAACCAATAGCGTGACATCATCAAGTACCGGAACTTGCTTTTCTAAATCTTGCGTTTTGACGAGATAAGCATATCCACCGCCGTTAATAAAATAGGCGCGCAGTGCGATATCCAGTTTATCGGAAGGATTAAATTGTCCACCTTTTAGTGTCAAATACTCCAGCCAGTTACTGACGCGAATATAGGGCTTAGCTGATATTAATGCATTATTATTTGCGACGGCAAAAACAGGCACTGCCGTTGCACCCGCACGAACTGAGAGTGCGGGTGAAGCGTCCTCTTCAATATAAACGCCGGGATAAGTTGGGGTGATTGGCATATTGCCTCCAAGTTCTTGTGCGATATTTTGCGCAAACAGTAGGATGATGAATTCGGTTGAACTAATGGGCCATGCCAATGTTGATCATCATGTGTTAGCGCATGGATAATTGGCGATGTCAGGCGATTATTTTCTTTAATATAAACACCGGGATAGATCGTTATTGTCGATCTATTAAGGTGCTTGAATGGTGACCCGATCCGCGACCAGTGCGATTTCTTGAACGGCAATATCATTGCTGGTGGCATCAAAAGAAGGGGAGGTGAATGACGTTGGGAAGGCATTTGTCACATTCCAGGTCATTAGAATCTCGGTGCCGGCTTCGTTGGTCAGGCTAATGGCGATATCTTTTTTCTCAACTTGATTAAGTTGAATAGAATTAATCCAGTCAAAAAGCTTAGTGTCGCCAGGGAATACCCCTTTACGCAGGGTGATATTGATTGATTGGCGTTGGCCCGGCATTTTGTAGTAATTACCGGTGCCATCTTTATATTCAATGACTTCATGAGAAATATCTAGCCCGGAAACGTTGTTAAAGGGGATTTGTTCGTCACCAATCGAGACAACAAACCGGTAAGTAGGAATGGGATAGTCAACCGCGATTTGTTCTGGAGTTGTAGCCATGGTTTTTTCCTTTATTATTTACATTTGAAATATAAGCAAAGTATTTATTGCTTTGTTTTATTAACTTTGGGCTATAGGTATAGCTACCGCAACAACCTGATTTGCATAGGTTATTATTCGTATATAAAAATTTATTCAATGATTATTTAAATCACCTTTGATAAAACAAAATAATTATAGGGAATGAATTCTCATGAGGAATATCAATTAATAATAATGGTGATTGTTAATTAATATCGTGGTTGGTGATAGTTTTAGATAGTAATAGTTTTATGCGCCAATATTTCATATTGTTTCTATAAACAGGGGAGTAAATTACATTTGTGATATTTAATTGTGAATAATATTGTGTATTTATGGAGTATTTTATTGTCATGGTGGAATAGTTTTGCTGATAAACTAATAATCAGGAAAAAATTAATCACTCTAATGATTATTAATGGAATAGGTTAAAATGATTATTGGAGTACAAGGGAATGAGCTTTATTCTACTATTGAAGATGGGATGGCGCTAAGAAGAGGGTATTTCTGGTTGGATAAATATAGCTATAATATTGCTCGCTAAAAGAGGATTAGGAAAGGGAGAATATATGAATCAGATATATCAAGATGTTCGGATTACATAATTGATTTCAGATGCTATTGTTTAATCCAGTGGATTGTTTGTGGTAGTCATGGGTAGAGAAAATAAAAGAGAGTGCGCCACAGGTGGCGCAAAAAAAATATTATACGAAATACGACATATAAAGACGGGTTAATCTCTTTTATTCCTTTGGACCAGGCATTTTATGCCAGGTGTTTGTGCCTTTCTTTTTGTATGAAGTGATATAATTCAGGGGAATCGGGGTAATAAATGTCAGCTCTTCTGTACGCGCGGGCATCATTGCGACGAATTCTGATTGTTGAAGAGTCTGGTGGCTCATCAGAAATGCGGGATAATTAATTCCTCTTTTATCTTGCCTGATTTCCTGACCAATAGTTTCTCTACTCATCTCCTGCGGTCTTAGTCCAGGAATTTCCATCTTGTACAGGTAGGCAGCGTGTCCCCCATATCCACCACAATCTGTATTTATTCCTGTGGATACATAGTTCTGATTTGGACTCCTGACATGTCCTACCATATGCGCTGATGGTCCATCACTAATAAATGCATCCGTCAATGCATTCTTAATCTCGGTAACATGCTTTTTTGACCATGGATAAAATCCACCTGCGGCTACGATTTTTTCAGGATCCCGATTATCTCCTCTAAAAATAATGACATTTTTTTGATCTGTCAGTTCTAATTCATGTTTGCCAACGGATAAAGTTGAAGATGTTATGTCATTAAAACTTGATGTTAATAATGTCTCTGAATCTACAGTGGAAGACGTTGATCGATTAGCTGCTGATGTTGAACTTTCCGCAGTTGTAATAACTGGCAGTTTTTTTCCCTGTAATGATTTTGGCTTTGGTTTTGGTTCTGGTTTATTAGTATTTACAGAAGAGCTGCTTAATGAAGAGGGCATCGCAAATTGGGAAGAGGATTTTGGGGTGTCGGATAATCCTTTTGCATTCAATGCCTTTATACGTTCACTTATTGTCAATGTACGGTTAGTCGGAGCCAAATTATCAGTTTGTGATGAGCTTTCTTTTTGTTTTTCATCTTTGTTAGATTCGTTTTCCATATTATCACCTATTTGTTTTGAATAAGAATGACATTTGTGAATAGATAATTATATTAATAGCCTATATTTAATTCAATAGTCTTACTCTATAGCACGATACTGTATATTTTTATTTTTTATTTAACTGTCTGTATTTAATGAGTGAATCACAGAGTAGATATTTTAATTGAAATGTATTTTCAGACATGTCTTATTTTTTTAATAAACATTTTGTCACAATAACAATCTGATTAATCAGAAAAATAAGAAAATAAATGGATTTTAGAGGTAACTTATTGTTGGTAATGGTAACAGAGGCGGCAGAATTGCTGGCGGGATTATTTTTACTGGTAACAGAATGATAATAAGCTCGTTAAACGGATTAACGAGCTTATTAAAGATATAGAAAACACACCACTCGATTCCGTGGTGTTGGTAAATCTGAGTTAATACAGATTAATTATTCATTAGCCGTCGGTCGTCATAAAACGAATATTAAAAGGTGCTAATAAATCAAACAATTTAAAGCTGAAAAACGTTTTTAGTGAGGTCAATGCCGGTCACTTTGATCGTATTCATGCAATGTTCCCCCGAAATTCAGTGCACTGAGTAAAAAATGGGTTATTGTTTCTTTGAGTTTCACTCATGAAATTCAGCCTCTAATTAGCGTCATCGATTTGACCATATCAATAATTCACATGGTGGCTTACATCAGATGTTTCGTTTAGTAATGCAGTAAGTCTTCGATTAACCTGTTCAAGCTCCAATGGGTTGTGGTTTCTATCTCTAAGTAATCTCGCTCTTTTTATAAAAAGTTTGTCATATTCGGTCCTTTTAAACGTGTCATACCAATTCGGTGAAGTAATAAATGTTTTCCCCTCCATAGACCCTGGTACCAATGCTCTCGGAAGCGCATGGTAAGTGTTGGCCGCAGTACGGGCATTTTTAAAATCAGAATAATAAATCAGCTTTCTTGTGGTTGCCCCCCTATATTTTTTCGCCCAGTCCTCCGCAGAAAGGATTAATGGCTCATTAAGGTCAGACATACCTTTATTCTCAAATTGATGAGCAGAAACATCAAACACATAATCCTTTCCTCCTTTCTTTCCAACAACCACAAAATGATTCATTGGAATTTGCTCCGTTGCATTATTCCAGATATACATGCCACGATACCGAATATCGAAAAACCCCTTTTCTTTCATAAAGTCAGCTATAGGATTCATCAATACCTGACATTTTCCTTTAGGATCTTGTATCTTGGCGGCAATACCCGTTTTTTGATATAACTCGTCCAAATATTCACTCGCAGGTATATCCGGCGCAAGGTTATAAGTAATCTTTTCTGCGTGTCTAGACATTACATTTGACACTTGCTCCTTGCTGTTCCCTGCTGTAACTATGTTCTTGTTAGTAACAAGATTTTCCTCTTTTCTAGCAAGGGAAGTTAATTTTTTATCTTTAAGAGCGATACTAATGTCTTCTGAATAAGTTGAAACACTGACCTTCCCATTTTTACGAGTAAGAATGGCATAGGCCAGACCCAGACGAGGATCAGAACCTTTAGCGGCATTATAGTCAAAAACATTTACGTTTTCAGAATAAGGAGTTGATATGTGGGTATCGACTGATAATGATGTATTTTTCCCTGACAATGATATAGGTTTCTTTTTCCCGAAATAATTTATCGTGGCCTTGTCATAAGTTGAGAAAATTTTTATTAGATCATTATTATTATCAAGAGATAAATCTGAAATGGGCTTACCTTTCAATGACATATGAGTCTGATAAATACTATTCACTCCATCACGGCTGGTTAGCCATGAATTATCTCCAGGATTCTGGCCGGCATGATAAGCATAAAAATAGTCGTCATCCACAGCATAAATCATCGTACAACCACTTAACTCGCCAGCTGATACAATGACTGGTTTTCCTTCCTGCAATTGATTTAAGGAAATCTTTATTCCGACAGCACCAGAAGCACCATTGCTTACTTCAATAAAATCCACGCTGTCATCAAGCTTATCTTTGACACCCCATTTTCCTATTGTATTGCCTGACAGCTTCGAAGAAAGGTTACTGCCTTTTGAAACAGATATAACGCCTTCCATTTCTCCTCCTTCACCAATGCTATCCATACTGAAGATTCTTCCGGATTTATGGTTGCTAACTTTATCTACCCGAAGATATTCAAAAGATGTGTCAATTTTTGTATTTTTTTCGGTTCCCAGATAACCTCTTGTTCTAAAAACCGAAGTGTCTCCTGCAGATAATTTGCTTTCAAGTGAGGCTGAATTTTTCCGAAATATATCGCGAAGGTCATTAAGCCCACCACCTTTCAAACCTACATCACTGTGGATTTCCCAGAGTCCGTCCTTATTAGAATCAGCATGATTATTCACATCTATATCTATGTCTGTGTTTTTTTTCACAACTGGAACATTATCCACTTTAGCACCAAGCGAACCTGTACTGGGTTCGCTCATGATTTTCATCTTATTATTAAAGATATCTTTCGCGTCTTGACCAACGGGATCTACTTCTTTTCCATAAATATAAAGATCAGGGCCTTTGTTTTCGATTTTAGTTATCTCTATAGGGGTCTCTGGAAGTAATAACACCTCCGCCTCTGTGTCGGCAAATTGTGACAGACTTTTATCCATCAGCGATCGACCTCTTTTTACCTCCAGAGTCATAAGATAGCGCATTTCATCCTTGCCTGTGTTGGCTTTCCTTAAAAATTCCATCGCTGCAGCACTATCAGCCGAAGTTGATAGAAATGCCGGATCAAATATTACCCCACCGACTTTCATTTCTTTATAGACATCTTTCTTTATTGCTCCTCCACGATAAACTGTGCCTGAATATTCGGGGAGCATGCGTAATGAAGAAACAACTTCATCTATAGACTCACGAATATTCTTAGTCATCTTACCGGCTCTAAGCTTCTCATTGTAAAGTCTGTATCTACCACCAGTATAACGTGCAATGGCCTCTTCATTTTTCTTAGGCAAACGGCTATATTCATCTATATGTTCTTTCATCCAGTTATTTAAATCGGTACGAGTACCACCTTTAAGCCCAATATCTGAATTAAATTCCCATGAGTTCTTTTTTGCAAGTTTAACAGGAAGCGAATAACTAAATTGCCCTGGATTAGCTGGGTTAATAATCCTCCATGTATGATTGCTCTCATCCCAGCGTACCTGATAAAAAGCACCTTCCTGCTTTATATAGTATTTCGGTTCCGATAATTTCTGTGAATTCTCTGAACCAAGTTTGTATATGCCTTTTTCAGGTGTAATGTAATTCAGATCGCTGTTTTTAACACTCCATGATTGTGGGAAAGTTCGATGGTCACCATTTAATAACCTTTTAAATTCGCCCTCTTCTTTTTTTACTCCCCAACGACCACCAGAGTTACTGATAGGTGTTTTTCGATCACCATTAATTAATACCCAGCCTTGATTACTTTGATTTCTTTCAACTTGATAGAATTCCCCTTTCGCATCTTTAATATAACTTTTTCCTGCATCATTTTTCCATATTCCATTATTAGAAAGTTTCAAATTTGCTTTTTCATTTGAAGTCATTAATACTTTACTTGAAATGCCCTCTAATGATGTTAAATTCAAGTCATTTTTTATCCCCTTATAAAGCCCTTTAAGACTGGATCTTATCGGCACTGGTTCAATAGCATCATAAAATGCTTTTGTGATTAATAATGAATTCTTGTAACTTGCAGATAGCAATTCTGGCGCAACTTGCTTAGCGACATATTTAAATAACTGAAGTCCCCGCAATCCATTAGCAACACCTGCTTTTAATGCACTTCGTCCTAAATTAATGACTTCAGATGCTGATTTACCGACAGTACTCGCGGTTTTAAATATTGGAATAATGCTTACGATATCAAGAAGAATTTCACCGCTATCAATAATATATTCAGAGTCTGTGCTTGCATTATATATTGTATTATAAAAAGGAATGAATCCTCTTATTATTTTCCAGGTTTTACTGGTTTCATCCATCGATTGATGTAAATCTTCTATATAGGCAGCTAGTGCAACCGCCATTCCTTGAGCCAGCGTATTAGCTACTGTTGATGACGCATTAATCTCAATTTTCGCAGCTTTAGAATCTTGTGCTACAGTAAAATAGTCGTGTGAGATTTTACTGATTGGATTCTTACTCCAATCAGAACCATAGAGTGGTTTAATAATTTCATAATATACCATATTATCCGGATACACATGATATAAACCTTCATATAGCTGATATCTTGGATCGACTTCAGCAATTTTTTTAGAATTGACTAATCCTTTATTGGATAAATTTATATTAATAAAATTACCTTCCTGTTCCTCGAGAATAATGGATTTAATATTTCCCAACAGATTAGAGGATAAAAGGTATCTCCCTGATGATAATTTCATCAGAACAATTCTTCCAGGAATATATTGAGGGGGCTTTTCAGTAACATTTTTAGTACTCCTATATTCCCCTAGTGATTTACCAAAGACAGCAAAAGTCTGTATTGATTTTGGTGCTTGTGTGAATTCTTCAACTGTTATGTTGCTACTTGTTATAATAGAACCAGCTAATATACTTGCATCATATTGATTATATTTATCTCGATAATCATAAAACTGTTGATTGAATTTTGAACGATCCTCTGCATCACCACTTTTCTTAAAGTCAGAAATCGTAAAATAGCCTTTAGGTTTATTTTTACTGATCACTTTAGTAAAGGGATTGTCTCTTTCTTTAGAGAAAAGAAATTTGTTATATATTCGAGTTAAACTAAGATTATCAAATTTTTTACCTATAGCAAGTTGATAAATAACTGCGGTCAGTTCTTCTTCAGAAGCTGGGCCTAAAAATAGCTTACTATCCTCTGTAATTTCTTGCGCTAAATTACTGGCAAAGATAATATCTTCATAGTTATTTTTAACTACATGGTTTTTAATTTTAGTGATGATATTTTCATTGTTAATTAAATGCAGATATTTAATTAATGACTTTATCTCCAGTGAAGAGAATTTCAATAATTCGTCACCCTCCTTAACCAACAAAAAATTCTCAATACTTTTATTTGATATTTCTTTTAATTTGTTTTTTGATTTTATCATCGAATCATTAATACCTTCAGATGAAAACTCCTCTGTGGAAATAATTTCATCAGAAGGTAATTTAATAGTACTTGGTTTATTTTCTTTTTCTTCATCATATATTGCTTTTTTTATTTTTACATAACTATTTCTATTGATGTAAAAATGTTTTTTAAAGTCGTAATATTTCGCTTTTATTTTACTGGCAGCATCATCAAAGTCGTTATTTTCATCACTAATGCTGTACAAGGAATTTAATAAAACAGATATATTATTAAAACTTAATTTATTAATGTTCCTGTGAATAAATCTTTTCAAATTTAAGAAAATGGCTTTCCTGGTATCGTCATCTGTAATATTTGGCTCAATTTTTTTCAGGTAATGATATCTTTCTCTAATTATCTCAGGGAAGTTTTTAATATTCTGTTCTGTAAGAATGTTGCTACTGCTACCTGTGTCCGAATGTGGTGAACGATTTAAAGCAGCATTTAAAACAAATCCAGAAAGTTCTTTTTTATCTGTTTCGTCAAATGGTTCAATGTCGTCATTTTCATTACGATTAAAATCTTTCTTTATTGTTGAAAAATATTTTTTATTTTCTTCACTATGCTCGTCATTATCAGTGAGCATTTGAGCCGATGCATCCCGTTTACGCCTGATTTTAGGCTGCTGTGCCGCATTATTGTCTTGTATATCAAGGAGTTCAGGTATAGTGAGTTGTGAATTATTAGTAAAATCGGAGATAGGTTCTGGTGTAGATTGCACTGTTTCAGCTGGAGATACACTCGTTTCTTGAGGAACAATCTCAACATTAACATCGGAGCTTTTATCTTCTATCTCTTTATTTATACGCGATGCCAGTCTGTCGGCCTGCTTGTCTAATGCATTTTGGATAGCCTGTTTAATCGAATGCTCTGTATACTTCCTCGCGGCAAAGTTAATACTGGCATCCACCGCGACCCAAGGTAACTCTATTACCATATCAACCAAGATTTTTTTAGTGACCTTGTTAAGATCACCATCATATATCCGTTTGCCCGTAATAGCGGCAGCAATACCATATCCGACTGATGGTGAAATGGATAATGCAAACCGAATGGTTGCTTTAGAAATTTCTTGATTAATATATTTATTTTCGATTTTTGTTGCCCGGCTTTGCCCCAATTTTACGCCACGTCTTATCGCCTGTACTCCTCGAGTAACCCGGTATGTGGTTCTTCCCGCTCTGGCTGCCACACGAAGCGGCAGGGACGTCGTGTTTACGAGTAGTTTAAAGCCCCCTCTTAGGGCGGCAGAAATGGCACCACTGACGATTTTCTGTTCAGCCCATAGCCTGATATCGTCAGGGATACTCCGTGAACTTGCCAAAATTTCTTCTGGTGTCGGTGGATAAACAAGTGTATTTTCAGCGGCATGGTTTAATGCCAGTGTTAACCTTTTCAGAAATCCTTCTGCTTCAGGATCTGATTCTTTGGCGAAATGGGTTCTGTTTTCTTCCACAATCTCCATCAGAGTACGCTCAAATAATTCTGCTGCGACTGTTCTGTCCTCTGGGCGCTTTTCTTGCAGATAACTCTGCTTTAAATCCTCCGCCCATTCGCTCATTCCACGCGCCAGCATACCGCCACGGGAGAAATTATCTAACGACGTTCCCGTAATCTCCACAACGCCGGCTTTGACCTTGCCCTTAAGCTCGCTTAAATCCCGTAGCCATTTTGCCACTTTTTCTTGCAGTTCCTTGCTGCCGCTGTGCCCATGCTCAGCTAGGCGCACAGCTGCGCTATCGAGTTCACGTGCAACTTCTGCAAACTGCCCGACAGCCTCCGCCAATATTTCATCAAAATGCTGTCTATCCCTCCGTCTATCCTGCCGCTCCTTTCTTAATTCCTCACCCAGCTGGAAATATAAATCCTGCGCCCATTTCTCCTGTGCCAACCGGGTTATCGGTGCTATCAATTCCTGTAATTTGTCCCTGGATTGCTGCCCGATTGCTTGCCACCGCGCCGCTTCCTGTTCCAGCTGTTGATTAAGCAGCTCACTGAGCTCTGGCAACTCATCACGATAGGCTATACGTTGGGTCACACTGCTGTGCTGCTCCACCGCCTCCTGCAACATCCAGGATAATGACGGTAACAGCTTTATCCGCCGCTCAGCCTGCTGGATTTCATCCAGAAGCAGTAACGCCGTACCTTTGACTGCCCCGTTGACACTTTCAGAATAAGATGACTCCTTAAGTTTGTATCTCATCCTTGAGGCTGTTTTACTGGCCTTGTTTCCCGTCATCCAGGCCACGTGAGCGGATGTTTCTTTTATCTTCTGGCCGGTTTTTTTGATGCTTTTCAATAATCCACCACTTCCGTCATGGTAGGGTTGGTTGAATTCTTCTTCTGAAGGCTGAACCCTCGTCTTCAACTGCCCGAGTGCTACAGAAACCGCACCCAACGCATCTGAAACGGGGAGCATGGCACGGGCTATTTTGATATGGGCAGGCTCATCATTCGTTTCCTTTATGAAAGCACCAATCAGAGGATTTCCCTGCGAAATATTACGATTCATCTCCCCGTCAACCACACGGATATGTCTGGTATACTGATTATAATTCCGGGTCCAATGCCCGAGTTGTTCTGCATTCCCCAGCCTTGCCGGATTAATATCCGCCTGTGCCAACAGGGTATTCATCGCATATTCTCGGGCATCTCTGGCACCTGCTAATATTCCGGCAGATGTTGTTTCCAAATATCCCGTAAGCCTTTGTCGTGTGATCCGGTTCTCCGCAAGCAGCGACTTCTTCAGTTGTTCAAATTTGAAGTGTTCTGCCGTAAACCGATTTGCCTCAGAAAATAATAACCCCTCAGCCCGTTGTCTTCTCTGCTCCCTGCTGAGCTGAGAGAAACCATTATCGCTGCCCAGCAGGTGTTTATCCCCGGTCTCACTGAGTCTGCGCATTGTTTCCGCAACCAGTCTCTCCCTCTGCTCCCGGGCTATCCGGTCAACCTCCTGGTCCCATGTCACCTTGCTTACCTTCCCGGCAGCATTTAGGGCTTCCAGCGCATCGCTCAGGTTTCTGATAACCGAGTTTGACTGCTGTATCATGTCTTGGTTTTCCGGCGGGAGAGGATTTTGTTTCAGCGTGTTCAGCAGTTTCCGTGCGGTAGAATACAGGTCTTTCAGGGCGGATTGTTGTGTCTGTGGTACCTCTTGAAGCATACCCTCTAATTCTTTTATGCCCTTTTGATCAAGTCCGGTGATGTTATAACCCTTATGGCGATATTCCATAAACTCCGGAAGTTTTTTTATAAAATTTTCATTAATTCTTTTCTTCAGATTAGCGCGGTCATCTTCCGTCCCGGAAAAAGGCTGGGAGAGCGTGTGCCTGTCTGTATCAATTAACGCCTGTAAGTCTTCTTTTGAAATGTCCAGATATATATTTAAGTCTTCACCCGGCAAAGACTCAAAATCACTCACACCCGGTCGTTCAGGATTTTCATCAATATCATCTGATAACTCTATCTGATTATTTTGTTCTTCAAGATACCTTTCATCTGAAAATGTGTTTTTTTTCTCTATGTTTTTTTCTTTGTCATAAGAATAAGGCATAATGGCACCCTGTGAATATAAAATGTTCGGATTTTAATGTCGTTCCAGGAGGTAATACCTGGAGGGTGGAAAGCATTTAAATATATATTTCACACCACTGATATATATAACTGTGAATTATCTTTTGATCATCTGTCTATTTCTGTTTGGCTTTTATATATAGGCATAACCATTCCTCTATATATTCTAGATTGATGAGCATTCAATAAAAATAAAACATTAATCTTAGCATTTAATTTTTCAAAATTTTCATGAAAATCATTAATGTCATACGCTATTAAATAAATATCAACCTCTTTATTCCTCTTGATTTTATCTAATTAAATATTAGATATTTTCTTATTTACATCAATAAGTTCAACAATGAATTATTGTTGTTTATTCTCTGATAGCATATTGAATTCATTCATTCATTAATTGTCTGTAGCGAGTTTAGTTATCAGATTAACTTTAGCAAGGGCAAGATGGGCATCTTCTGTGCCACCTAAATTGGTATATAATTTATCTATCAGAGCCTGAATTTATTTGTGAATTGTCCAGATTGGTTTTTTGCTCCACAGAAGCGGAAGTTTTGCTGACTGGTATGACATTGTGTTCAATATTTTTCAGTTTCATTGGTACGGTGATGGAATATAATAAAGAGAGACGTGGACGATTGCCAAGTGCTTGCCAAAAGTTACCCAGGCTATTTAAATTTTCCTGTTGTGGAATAACTCGGGTATATGCACCGGGAATGCCGGTTAATTGACGATTATTTATCAAGGCATTTAGAACCCGTGTCATGACTTGTGCGGCTTGATTATTGGGCTGACTGTCCGGGCTGGCGCTGTCGCTCGATGGCTTATTCGCATCCCAGTAAGTAATTAAATAGTTACAATTGATATTGACCCAGCCCGGTAGTAATGTGTTATTTGCAGGGTTATAACGTCTTGGTTCAGCAGAGCGTAATTGTAAATCTTCATGTATATCGTAAAGAAATAGGCTCACGGTTGGTTCCGACTGAATGGAATTGATTTCTGGCAGATCAAAACGGATATCAATTTTATTCCCATTAGTATTTAAATACTGGGATAAAATAGTATTTAATGCTTGATTAATTTCAATAATAGCATTGTCAGAAGCAATTATCGTTGTCATGTTAACTCCAATTTTATGAAATAGTTAAAATATCAGCCGGCCAGTTTTATTTAATTCAAGTATAACTGCCCGATCTATATGTTTATTTTCGATCTGTTCACTGTGATCATGTTTCGCTAACATGGATGCTAATAAAGCAATATTTCTGATATTAGCGCCAGTTAAATCAGCCCGTTTAGCCAGATGTTCAAGATCAAGCTCATCAGATAATTTCAATTGTTCAGGCCAGATTGTTTGCCACATCTTTTTACGTAACATTTCATCGGGATAAGTAAAGCGAGTAATAAAGGTAAAACGACGATTAAATGCGCTGTCTAAATGACTGCGATTATTGGTGGCTAGAATCACTAGTCCCGGATAATTTTCCAGTCTTTGCAATAGGTAAGAAACTTCAATATTGGCATGTCTGTCTTGAGCATCTTTGGTTTCGCTACGCTTGCCAAATAGGGCATCGGCTTCATCGAAAAATAACACGCCGGAATCCGCTTCAGCCAGATCAAAAATACGCGAGATATTTTTTTCTGTTTCGCCAATATATTTATTCACAACGGTGGAGAGATCTACTTTAATCAGATCAACGCCAAGATGTCCGGCAATTACTTCGGCGGCCATGGTTTTGCCAGTCCCAGATTCTCCGTAGAATAGTGCGCTAATACCCGTTCCATAACCTATTTTTTCCTGAAAGCCGGTAGCCAGAATCTGGTCACGGTAATGAATGGCGGCAATAATTTCTCTTAATTGTTGCGCTAATACGTCTGAAATGACTAAATCATTAAAGTTACGTTTAGGTGTTATTCGCTGAGCTAATTTACCGAAATTTTGTTGAGCACGGAAGTTGAGTGCTTTGCGTAGATCGGTTTCTTCCAATTGACCTTCTGGTTGTCGGAGTATTTGGTATTGATTCGCTTCTTGAAGGATTTGTGGTAATGTTTCTGCGGTAAATGAAAAACGTTGACATAATTGTGTCACATTTATTTTATGGATTATCTTATCCGGTAAACTTTCTTTTAGCATTATTTCTTTATCTGTCAACGTGAGTGATGGCATATTAATTTGCACCATTGGCAGATGTTTAATCCATATTAATGCATCACCTGGTTCTACCAGAAATATTACCCTTATTTTGGGTTGGTTAAATAATGTAGATAGTTCACTATGTAATGTTTTCTTTTCATCTTTGAGCAAAGAAAAGTTGCGAATTAATAAACAGGCATCATGTAGACGGGCTTCCCGTGATACGTCTATCAACAAGTTAGGGTTATTTTCCTTCGGCAGTTTAGCTAAGTCTAGAGTTAAGGTATTGATGCCATGAAATGCCATAATATTGCTTACCGCTAATTCTCTGGCGCTATCTTGTTTTCCTCTGAGTATTATTATTGGGCGTACTTCATCGGTTTCATTTAATAATACCTTTTCAAGTGAATGATAAAGGGTTTGAGGATACCAAGTCTGTGAGGCAGGAGAATGCCAATAAGCACAAGTTGTCAGTGGCGGTAAAATAACCCGTTGGCCTGATAAAAAATGCCAGATAGCGCTGTGAGTTAAAAACAAGGTTTGTAACCAAATAGATTTTTCGGGGTTATTAAGCCGTAATAGTTGATGACTGATTAACGGTGTTTGCGGTAGAAGGCTATTTTGTCGTAATTGCCGATCACTTTGGTATTGGCTAAATAATTCAATTGCTAAAGCAAAGCTAGGCCATTGTTTTTTACTATTACCGTTCAGAGCAGCAAATAACGCATAATAATGGCTATTGAAATGTGGTAATAAACCTAATAATAAAACGTCGCGCTCAAATTCAGTCAGTTCAAAACGTTCGATTAAGAGTGATAATGCATCAAAGGATGGGTTTTCTTCGATTTCAGGGGGGGGAACAATATTATCCATTTTAGGTAGCCAATGAGGAATACCTGATGGTGTTACTAGACGTTGTTTGACTTCATCTTCGGTAAGTAAAAAACTTTCCTGCAATGAATCATACCAATCTATCTTTTGGTAATAATAATGTTGTAATTGCAAATCGATACGTTCCAGATGGGGATAAATCCAACGTAATTCTGCCACCATGTGGTGATTATTTTTAAGTAAGGAGTTCATATAAACCTGTTAAATATTTTGCCAGTCGATTAATAAAGAGCGATCCAGCCAGGGAAGTCTGGCGATATTTAATGGCCACGGCCATTCAGTCAGTAATGCATCAAATGGTTGTTGTTGGATGGTGATTTTGATTTCTTGCTCATCTGCCAATAATTCACCCGGTCGTTGTAAAAACAGTTGCCGAACATCATTGCGGCTTAATTTTTTCCAGCCGGGAAGTTGGACAGTAACCGCATCTAGCCATTGATCTGCTATCAATTGTTTTTCTGGCTCGATAGGGATTGATTCAATATCGTTATCGGCTATTAGCCCACACAGAATGTAATTCAATAATTTTCTTTCCGTTGGCCTTCCCTCGGTTCCCCAAATTAGGTGGTCAAGTAAATCAACAGCATTAAACTGGGCTTGACGATGGATAAATTTCTGTTTCTCAAGTAGACCAAGCTGGTTAAATAGTGCGGGTAGCATTGGCCAGAGAATTAATATTCCGGCATTTTTTACCTGATATGGAATAGATTGTTCAGGCAATAAAGCTCGCCAAGAGTGTGGCTTGTTAATAGTTTGATGTTGGTTATGGTTATTGCCTGTAATAAGGGTGTTATCTGTTATTGATAATATTTTCTGATCTTCGGTAATGACCTGCTGATTTGCCAAGTGTTGGTATGCCTGAATGTTTGAAATATCAACGGGAGTCATGATTGATTGTTTATCAGATATATTCTTATCCGTGTGGTTTGGCATAAAGCATTCCAATAGATATTGGTATTCTTCAGCCGGCAGGTACTTTTTGCAAAGCCGTGAAACAGAAACGGTTTGCCAGAGTTGTTTTAGCCAACTATTTAATGGACTATTGTCGGTCATAGCCTGGTGGAGTAATGTAATAACAGGTGCAGCATTAAGTACGCCATTATTGAGTTCAGTGGTAATACGCGAGATGATTTTCGCATTGGGTTTAGGTATTTCCTGAGTATTATGCTGCTGTATATATTCCAGTGCATTAAGTATCAATTGTCCGGAGGAGACAAGCTCCTCCTGATGTTGTGGTTTGTTTATTTTTTCGGATAATCTGCGATTAATGGCGCTCAATAAAGCAGGTTGTTTGATAGCCAAAAGTCGTTGTATACCGTGTTCAGATAGGCAGCTTTTTGCCAGTAGCAATATCCATTTGCTCTCTATCTGTGTTAATTGGTGAATAAGTTTATTAATATTAATGTCTTTATTGTGCTTTATAGCCTCCATTGTATTAGGTTGGGCATTTTGTTGATATAAAGAGTGAATGAAATTCTCCGTATCAATTAAATTATTATCGCAGAATGTGGAATAGTTATCGGTAAATTTATTAAATGTTGGTTTACTCAGTGGAGTTTCTTTCTGATGGTTGTTTATCTGATATTGGCTTAGTGCTTTATTTAGCTCAACCTTGAGGCGAGCAGGGAATAATGAGTTAAAGTCATGAAAATTTATTTCACCAAGGTCCAGAGTTAATTTCTCTAAAGAGATATTCTGATGAGTGTTATATTCATCAAAGTATGAGTTGAGTAATTTATTTATACTAGCCTGATTAAGCAGGGAGCCATGCAATACTTTTTTAGCTACCTGTTGATTATTAGCTGAAATAGTAATGGTAATCCGATTTAACAGATTTGGCTCCGAAGTCATATAGGTATTTCCTAAATAATAGACAATTTAAATCTGTCTGCGTAGAATGAAATTAGAGTTTCATAATAAAGGCTAATAAGTAATAAGGCGGAATTACATCAACGCTATGATTATGTGAAGGGGATGAGGCTGTTGCGTGGTGATTATGTCCTTGTCCCCCGCCTGTGTTTGATGTACAGGCATAAAGACTCTGCCCGTCTGAATGTTTTCTCCATATTGAGCTGTTATAAGTATTATCTATTTGATATTGGGTTTGGGTATCACTAAATCCAATATATTTCATTCCAGTACCCCAACAATAAGGCATACCTCCGATATGTTTATGACTAGGTATTTGTGCTTCTGTTAATGTTGTATTTTGTACATTAACACTGACAGAAACTGTGGTTGGTTTAGTATCTCTGAAAAAGTTTTTTGCAGAACTGCCGCCGCTGGCTTTATTACTGCTTTTCCCTGTATCAGAAATGGTTTCACCACACATGACAAAACGACTTCTTAAATCTGGAACTGTAACTCCATTATAAGTTTTTCCATCACAAAATGCCCAACCTGTAGGAGCACTACTACCAGAAAACATCACAATCATTCCTTTGGGGAGTACTTTGTTGGGATCAATACTGACACCGTTATTGTCCACTTTTATGCCATCACCGGCTTTGACTGAAACGCCATTGCTATCAACGTTAATACCATTACTGGCCTTAACATCTAATCCATCACCTATTTTTATCCCCCAACCAAGCCTGACAGATATCCCTGTGGATTCGACATTGATCGTTTTATCTTTAGCCTTTACAGAAACACCATCGCTATTAACATTAATCCCATTACTTGCTTTAACCTTTACACCTTCGTTAACTATTTCAATACCGTGATGATCATCGACTTCAAGTTTGTCGTTGTTAATTCTCAATCCTCTGCCGGCATTGACTGCTAATCCGCTATTATCAGCCAACAGGCTTTTATTCTTAATTTTTACACTTAATCCATCTTTATCTGTCTTTAAGCCGCTGTTGTCATTAAGTTTTACCGCTAGTGCACCATCATTATCCAGTTTCAGCGCTGAATTTGGGTTATCCGTCTGACTGGGCGCTTTACCAACAGCCCGACGGCCCATATCAGCAATATTAATCAGGTCGGCAAAATCAGTCTGTAATGGAATACTGCCTTCTTTAAAACGCTTTTTTAAATCATCTGCTGATGGGCCATTTGATTTGATATTTTCCATATTGGATTTTGCATTAGATAGATTAGATTTTTTTTCCATTTTTATCATCCTATGTTATATGGTATTAAATGATTGAGATTTAAATATCTTGTAGATGTTTCTGTATAATTAAACAGGAAAGGATATTTAATCTTAAAATAAGTCTTTTGTAATGCTATATTAATTTTTTCATATTGGATAAATTAATTTCTATTTTTGCTATTATTCTTATTAATAATTTCATTAAGTTTAGCTATTCCTCCGGCATAAGGCACATATAATAATTGATTACTTTTTATGACTTCTTCATTCCATTGATCGCCCGATTCACCAATGACCTCAATACGCTGTTGTTCGGTGGCAATTCGCATACTGCCAATACCAATTGTATCAGAGGGCAGGCGCCCCAGAGTTAAGGTCTCTAAAATATGGTATGCCTCATCCCCTAACGGCGCATCATTGTTTTGCCAGCGTTTATAGGTATTGGCAAAATTTTCAAAATGTTTCGGTGATAACCAGTGAATAATCATCGAAATATGCGCAGGAAATTCAGCGAGAATCTCCGTTTTTACCCAAGATTCCAGTTTGTAAGGGTCAACTTTGTTGCTCTCAATTAACAGGCGATTCACTACCACACTGACGACAAATGAGAAACGATCGGCCAGGGCATATTTTTCACTGGAGAAATACCAGCGATAGCGCCATGCTTTCGTCTCGGGTGGAAAATTATCCCGTGAGTCTTGGGTGCGTTTAATTAATATTTTGCCTTGAATGCGATCAAATTTGACTACGTGTGCTTTGAGTTCATATTCGGATTTCTGTTCAGCACGAACGGCCCGAGCTGATATTTTTTTAGCTGGCCCAGAGGGGGTAATCACATATTTCAGTGTGATTTCGTCACCTACTTCGATCATGGCAGGGAAGGGGCTCTGGGTGCTGGAGGTAATCCAACGTTCATCTTCAGCATCGCTTTGATATGTGGTATCGGCATAAACCAATTGATAATCCATATCTTCCAGCCACACTGGGCTGTTTTGCCAGGACAGTTTGTTTTGCTCAAATGCCTTCAGTATTCTTTCCAGATTGTGTTCTAGATCCGAGCTGTTACGTGTGCTAAGGGAGAATGTCTCTCCTGACACCTCGGTGATCATTTGGCCGCGTAGTAATGTGAATTCTCTGCCATCTTCAATGATAATCAGGTTAATTACCTGCCCTTGTAATAAGCGGCCTGCTGTACCTTTTTGAGTGATTTTTAACTGATCATCTTCAACCACCAGAGAATCAGGCTTTTGCTTAGTATCGAATTGGATATCGGGTTTTACCGGTAGTAATTGACGATGTTCAATTAAATAGAAAGGCAAATTAGCCAGATCAGGGGTATCACTGAAACATTCCCCACCTAAACCCAACCGGGCAGCAATCCGTTTTTGCAGTGCCGACACTTTATCAATCCGAATATTATTACGTTGATAAGTGAGTTCAGGCTGTTGAGCCAGATAACCGCGTTGGGTGTTCAGAAAATCTAGTGCGTTTAGTGTTAATGGCCTGGCTGCGCAATGAGTACCAAAATAGCCTAATAGGTAATCCAGAATTGTCAGCTCCTTGTCATAGTTTTTATCTTTATTATTGCTTTTATCATAATGGATTTGAGAATCATTATTGAGCTTTTCTATTAAATTAGCTTCTATGTTTTGATGGGCTTGTTGGCTGACAGTATCGGCTTTAAAAGGCCATTGAGCACCGTATACTGTTTCTCCCCGTTGTTTAAAGGCCAGTAATTTCGGTAATAGGGCGAGTTCGGCACAGCCGTTAGCCAGCATTTGTTCAAAAGGCAGCATAAATTGGTGTAATTGTACTTGCTGTGGCGTAGGTTTGCTGGTTTGCAATCCATAGCAAGCCGGCAATTTATTGCTCACCGGATAGTAATCCAGAACTTTACGATATTTACCCCAATGCAGTAATTCAGGTTGTGTATTAATCAGTGGTTCTGTAATAAGCTGTTTCTCTACATCTTGTTTGGAAACGCCAATTTTAACGCCCCCTTTGGCAATAATGGTAAGCGGGCTGTTTGCTGAGGTAATTAATGCCAGTGGATCGTTACCCCATAATCTGGGGTAATATCCTTGAGCGATTTTCCAAGACCAATTATCGTCCGACAATGGAGTAATAGTTTTGTCGTGATGAGCTAATGCCAGCCGGGTTATACTTTGAATGCCTTTAATCGCTAATAATCGGTTAACCAGATGGCTGAGATTTAATACCGTAGCGCCGGTGTAATTTTTGGTTTGAGGTAATGTCGGTATCCAGCCGTGATGTAAATAAGGGCCGGCGAATATCTTTTCATTACTATAGCCCAGATCTTTCATGGCTTGAGTGGTATAGCGGACGGGCTTTTCTTGCACCATTTGTTCCGTCGTCATATAAACTTGGGCGAAGATGTCAGCAAAATTGATGATGTTCTCATCAAGCTCAATATCAATCTGCAAGGGAAAATTAATAGGTTGTAGCCAGATAATTTTGCTAACGGATTCCCCCAGATTACGGTTATTTTTTAGGAAATCGTTGAGCTTTTCCTGAGCCAGTTTGTTATTGGCCTGAGTTTCTTGACCGGGCAGTAAATAAAGCCAGTAATTTCCTCTCAGAGCTAATTGGCTATCTGATCCAGAATTTTTAAAGCTATATTCACGTTTTTCTGTGTTATACCAATACTGATAACGTTTATCTTCGGGTTCACGAATTAATTGGACATCATTAAAGAAAAAATAACCTTCACTTGCTTCATTAATTGTTATTGTGTCGCTGCTATGTAAATCCAATAAAGCCCGGCGATAATCTTCTGCGGTGATGGGGCCACAGGTCAGTGTTTGTTGTGGGCCGAATTCCTGGGGGAAAATACCGTTGCCGGGTATCTGTTCCGTGGGGTTAGGTGTAAGAAGATCTTTCAGGGGTAATGAATGACGGTAAGCCAGATCGGACGCACCATAACAACAGGCTTCCAATAAGGTGATACCGGGATCATTTTCACTGGTATTGCTCCAGCATTGGCCGGATTGCTGCTCAATAACCGTTTTGGCCTGAGTGAGTAAGGCATCAAAGGTAATATCGTCTTTGACGATGGGAAACAGGGCGTCCTGATTATTCATTGTTAACTCCTTGGCTTGAGTCTGACCAGACTAAAATCAGCACTTCATCATCGGCGGCCCCGATACTGTTACCTACGGCAGGGGTGGATGGGCCATCTTTAGTTGCGCTGATATTGCTCACCGGCGGAATAACTTTTTCCAAAGTTAAATCCGTGACCCGTTCAACCAGAGGGGATTGTTGGATGGTGGCGAATAACTGGTAATAATCAATGTGGTTACCTGTCGTCACGCCGATAGCGCTATTTTCTCCCCACGGCATATATTTTCGGCTGAGTTCCTGCTGTAGCTGATGATGACCATAGGCGGGGTTAATACCTGAAATAAATTTCACTTGATAATTGACATTGACGTTAATGTATTTTGGGTTATTGATCTTAATGGTTGTCCAGGGGCTGCTTAATTGGCTTACCCACTCGGCTATCTCTGTCAGCCGGGCCGGATTCAACTCTGGGCGCAGCGCATCATCGTTATCTTTGTAGCGACTGTCGGCGATCACAATCAGTTGTTGTTCTTTCGGCGCCGGGATTTTAGTTAATTCACTGGCAGAAGGGTATTTGACGTCAAATAAGCTGACAAACTGCTCTTTTAGTAAGGTGACAATGTTTCCCCAGCTCAATACCCGGTTACGGTGAGACAACCGGGCCGGGATCCGCGTCAGGAAGGTTTGTGCTGTTTCTTTTGGGTGACCATCCCAAGATACCCAGGGTTGCGTCACACCACTGATGGCAACGGATGCGTTGACCGGCTGTTTAATGCTTTCTGCGGCTAATCCGTTGATAAAGTGATCCTGTTCAATGGTTTCTACGTTGATTAACTTGGCGGTGGTGGCGTTATACAGGATGCCTTTAATTTGTGGGTAATCCCGGGCTTCAACCTTATTGGTTATCTCGGCTTTCAGCCAGTACCGTCCTGTTGGCATCAAGGCTGCCTGATTTGACGCATCCAGTGGCAATAGTGTGCGCCAGATCCCCCGATCAAACAGGTTACGGGTTTGGTCGTGGATCAGTTGATT
This sequence comes from Photorhabdus thracensis, assembly GCF_001010285.1. Lineage (GTDB taxonomy): Bacteria > Pseudomonadota > Gammaproteobacteria > Enterobacterales > Enterobacteriaceae > Photorhabdus > Photorhabdus temperata. The sequence goes on from NZ_CP011104.1 coordinate 3,732,710, forward strand.
GATTGGCTGCCAGATATTTTTCTGATTTAGATAAGACCAAGATAAATTAAGTGCTTTAACGCCTTCTGACTGCCAGAATAAAGATAAAGTTTGTCCCGGTAGTACATTGGTAAAGCCTAAGTAGAATGTGTCATGGGTTAATGACGATATATTTGCTTCACCCCAATTCAGATGGTCAGATTGAACCTCAAGATCATGGGATGTTTCGCTAAAAAGTTGAATACCGTTTTTGGGGAATTCAATGTTGTCTGAGTCACTGAATAGTATTGCTGATTTCCAGACATTGCCAACTTTCCGATACCAACGCAGATCGGTTAACTTTCCCTGATTCGCCAGTAAATCCGTATCAGATGCATAGTGTAACGGATTACCGGTATTGTCTTGCCCGGCATCAAACAGCGTTCCCTGGGCTACCAGAAATTCTGGGTTGTCGGTATTCAGAGTAATACCGATAGCAACTTTATCCGCTTGGGCACTTTTAGGTTTCAGCCCCAATAATTCCCGATAATAAAGATCACGATGTCGTGCCGGGAATGTATTTAATAATCGGTTGGTTGTTTCTAGTAGCTTTAAAAAAGCCAATACAAAAGCTTGATGTGCCGGTAAAGATCCATCCGTTTGATTAATGTTTTGGTAAATATCCGCTAATTGCTGCGGATGATTTTCCTGAATAAAATAGAAACTGTCCCAGAACTGATTTTTGTCTTGATCGAAAGGGATGTTTTCAGCGTAGGCTTTAAGCCAGTTTAAAATATCCAGCGTACTTCTTTCATCAAGTTTAAATGCAGTATCCGGCACAATAGCAGAGAGTTTATTATCTAACTCGGCCTGTCCCATATTTATACCACCTGTTATGCGAATATTCCTGATAGATTTTCAGGAAAGCGTTGTTATTTAAAAATAAGATTGAAGGGGATTATTTACCCGGCACTGACAACATATTGACTGGCAATAAAACGGCCTTTGCCCATACTTGGCGTTGTTACATCCGGGCCACTTGATGGATTATTGGCTGGCTGTGTCGGGGTAAAACGGGCGATAAATTGCTGGCCGACAACAATCACCGTGGCAGGGCTGCGGCAAAAATTCGCCTGCTGGCTGGCATCCAACTGAGCAATGGTGACCATTCCCATGCCGGGTACCGGGTGGCTGAGGGTAGTATATTGCGCCTGGAGTTGGACCTTTTTTTCATCGCCGATAATCGCGATCTTTTTGCCCTGAATTTGGGCGTGTCCGCTGCCCCGGATGGTTGCCGGTCCCAGAATAGTGACCTGCCGGTTGTCGAATAACGGTTCGAACAGCAAATTGTCGCCATCAACGACCAGTTGTTTGCTCATAGGTTCACCTGTAACTGGCCCTCGCTAACTTCAAGGATACCTTCAAGTTGCTGGCTGATTTCGCTGCCTCTCAGGGCGTAACTGACCTGAATATGCAAGGTATTAGGTAAGTCTATTCTCTGGTTCACTTGAATCTCGGTAATATTTGCGCGCGGTTCATAGCGCAGTACCCGCTCTTCAATCCGGGTTTGAATCTCTGCCATCAATTCGTCACTGATATTGGCAAACAGATAATCATTCAGGCCACAGCCGTAATTTTCACGCATAATCCGTTCGCCGGGTTCGGTGAGAAAAAGGATTTTCATATTCTGGCGAACATTCTCTGCGCCTTCCGCGATGGTAATGCCGGTGGGTATTTCAGGATGAGAATCATCTTTTATCGAAAACTGTGGCGGAAATGCCCAGCCCCGGCCATAAATATCAGCTAATATTTTGTCTGTCATCGTACTGCCTTATTATTGTGTTAAGTTAATTTTCGCACCTTTAATATCGACCCCGGATTTTCCCGTGGCTGACAGGGATTTTTCGGCCTGTAGGTTAATTTCCTGGGCATTAATAATGAGATTCTGAGTGGAATTAAGCGTGATATCTTTATCCTGTTGCAGCGACAATGTGTTTTTTCCGCTATTGAGTGTGAGCGTTTTATCTTTATGGTCGAAGATTAATTCCTGTTGGTTATCTTTTTGTTTGATGACCAAGGTTTTCGTTTGATTTTTTTCACTGGGTTCTATCGGTGCTTTATTTTTCGGGTTGTGCATGGAGCCTAATATCACCGGGAAACGGGGATCGCATTCAAAGAAGCCGATAATTACCTCATCCCCCGGTTCAGGGTAGAAGCAGAATCCGCTTTCGTGGCTGGCATAAGGTTTACCCAAGCGGGCAAAAAGTACACCGTTGGTTAAGCTTAAAGCGGGGATCCTGACCGGAATACGCCCCAGCGACTGGTTATCTTTTTGGTATTTTTCCACGATACCGACATGCAGCTCTTTAACCTGTGGTACAACCTGCTCGGTTTCCGGCAACAGGCCCAGGGTTAGCTGGGTGCGCCAGCCTTGCCGCTGATTAATTGTCTGACTCACGCCGGTGATAATTCCCTGACCATCCATTCCTTGACCAAAGCCGCTTAATGCCAGGATATGGCCCGGTTGGTAACGATCACTGCCTTCAACTTCAAAATTGCCGGAGACGTTATGATTTCGCCGGTTATTCAGGATGCCCTGAGCAAGATGTTTGGCCTGTCCGTTATCCAGCGGATAGCTGAAAACCCATTGCCACTCCTGACCGGTCAGTGGTTGCAGATTATCTGCGGCGAATTGACCACGGCCAAGGCCACTGCTTTTTGCCTGATTTGCCTGCGATAATTTTTGTTGGGCGATATCCCAGGATTGCACACTCACTGTTTTCGGGCTGCGCTGGTTATCCCATTGTAGATTGGCCTCAAATAGCACCACATCCTGAGCGTTGGCACGCGGGTGGATCCTATGCACGGTTGACTGATTCAGCGATTCAGGGGTGATCAGCGTCACGGTGTCATTGCCGGGCAACAGCCAGGTATTGGTGGCGGCCAGTCGGCTTTTTAGGAAGGTCCAGTCATGACAGCGGAACTGTACCATTTGCTCATGCACCGTTTTGAGCTGAGGTGCTTGTTTTATCGTTACCGGTACACCTGCTTGGTTGAATAGCTTTTTGATAATTGCTTCATCACTCTGTTTGCTGAAGAGTTGTGAGTGGAAGTTGTGGGTTAATTTTTGCAACGAATGTTTGGCTGTCAGGGTGATGATGCTGTCCTGACCTTTAAGCCCAAGCGCTTGCCGAACGATTATCCCCTTAAACAACACGGTTTTTTGCATCTGCACGATAAGTTCATGATTCGGGCGGCAACTTGCCAGTTCAGCCTGAGCTTTAGCGTCAAAAATATGGCTGGCATCACCGGCGATCCCCAGAGTGATGTTAATTGAGGGAATGCCATTGATATGATGGTTTACTGTCAGGCTGATAACAGTCAGTTGATTGAGCGCTTTGCCGCCTATCTTGATGGTTATCGCAGGTATTTTCATACATCCCCCTTGGCTTGCAGCGTTTGTCCGGGGGTGAAATCGTCAAGATTATCCAGTCCGTTTTGCCAGGCCAGAGAGAGATAATCAATACCGCCTGCCAGAGAAGCGCCGGCGCCTAAGGCGATCAACGGTAGGGAGAGCATATCGGTTACGCTGACCGCGGTGACCGGCGGCGATTTTAATTGCTGCTCGGTGGCCTGAATAACGAAGCTTTCGTCCGCTACCAGAGATAAAGTGGCGCTGGCTCGCAGTGGGGTGGCATCCCGGTCAAACAGGGTGTAATCAATGCTGAGGCCGCTGGCCCGGCCGGCGAAATAGCCTTTGTTTTCCCAGCGCATTTTGCCCCATTTGAGTTTCAGAAAGTGGGGTACTTTGGTGCTGGCATCCACCGCACACAGGGCTTTTAACGTCGCCAGCTGTTTTTCTACCGGCGTGTTGTTGCCGGGCATCGTGGCATCAAATAGCAGGATTAATGACAGGCCAGCGGGTTGGGATAACACATAACGGCTGCTCTGGCTGGCGCTGTTAACGCTTTCATCCTGGTGATAACGGGTTTGATAATCAAGCTGGATGGCATCGGGGTTGTACATTGCCTGTAAACTGCCCACAGTGGTTTTTCCTTCCCGGTCTTTGAAAGCGGTGAGGGTAAGTCTGGACAGATTACGTTCAATTAAACTCATAATGGCCTCCTGTTTCACGCAATGCGTCCAAGACTTCCCGTTTCACCTTTTCAATCAGACGGGCGTTATCCAGCGTTTCCTGAGCTAATGTCCGTGGAGAGACCGGGTTATTCGTTGCATCGGTGACTTTGGCCTGAATAATCAGTTCCTTAATTTCGACAGTCATACTTTCACTCCTAACCAGCGCATATCTTGATAACGTAATTCCAGGGAGTTCACCAAAACGGTGTTGCTATTGGCATCAAAGTCGCCGGTGGACCAGTGAACCGGCAGGGCGTTACTTAACGTCCAGCTTGCCACGGGGATTGAATTTTCATTCAGCAGCATAATGACGACATCGGCATAAACCGCTTTTTCACCGCGCAGGACGCGATCAAACACCAAAGTGAGTGGCGTCACCGTCATCACACCGCGCTCCAGCACCAGACTGCCGTGCTGGATCTTCTCAGCCAGCCAGGTATTTCTGGCGTTTTCCCCGCCCTGGCTGAGTTGGGTGGTTTGCAGCTCACGGCTGAGGCCTGATATCCGTTGAAAGGCAATGTCGAGCGGACTGGGGATATTATTAAAAAGAAAACTGGCGATAAAACGGTGTGACACCGACGGGGTGTATAAATTGTTCATATTTTGCCCCTGCTTAATTTAACGGGTGATTCCGGAGCGGGTATCAAATGTCAGGCTCAACTCGATAAATTCCGCTGGAATTAACACTGATAGCCTGATTTTCATGATCATTTTCCCGGCTTGCAGATCGGCTTCGCTCATTGATTCATCAATGCCCAGTAATATTTCAAATGCTTGATCTTCCTGTGTGCCTCGCAGTCCGCCTTTTAACCATAACTGACGCAACCAGTTATAAGCCTGACCTTTAAACTTCATCCAGGTGATGGCGTTATTGGGTTCAAAAACAAAAGCGCGGCCCAGTTGGGTCATATGGGCTTCGATATAGGAAATCAGACGGCGGGTTTGAATATAGCGCCAGGGAGAGCCGGGTGTGTTGTCCAGGGTGCGGCATCCCCAGATTTTAATCCCTTTGCCGGGAAAGCTGCGAACCAGATTCAACGAAGTGCCATTGGGATTAAAGAGGGCATCAGCTTCAATATAAGCGCGTACCGGGCTGATCACTTTGGCTAACGCGACATTAGCGGGTGCATTCCAGACGGCCATTTGGTTATCGTTACGCTGGATGACGGCAGCAACTGCCGCGGTAGGTGAAAGCACGACAGTATTTTGCGCGTTATCCTGATAGGCGCTGTTTAGCCGTGGCCAGTATACGGCGCCCCATTGTCGGTCACTTGAAGAAAACTGCGCTAAACATTTCCCGGCCAATTCAGGATTATCCGGGGCATCCAGCAATCCCATCATGCCGCGCCGGCTCTTGCAAAGATCGAGTACCGATTGCCAGGACTCCAGCCAGAATTGAATTTTGTCGTGTTGAACAATGTCTGAATTGGGAGCATCCATCTGATTAAGGTAGACAAGATCAGGGACGACAATCAGCGTGATTGCACTCTCTGCGGTAATCGCTTGTTTAACCCAATCCTGCTGCAATGTGGTGGTCAACGATTGAAAATCGTTTAGTGGTTTATCCGTTCCCAGTGGCAATACATAGGCTTGCTGACCACCATTTTCAAAGAAGTGACGCACTGAATAGTACATCAATCCTGATCCCTCAAATGACAAGGTAAAATCGGCCAGACTGGTGAGCTTGACGGCGGTTTTATCGCTGACACGGCTATTTTTTGCAGGTTGGGGATAACCAATAAAAACCGGTACACCGATAAATGCATTATCCTGTTTCTGGGATATCAGGTTCTCCGTTATTGTGACGCCAGGCTGTTTTATGTCCATTATCGTCTCCTCAACGACTGAATAGACGCGGTATTCAACCGCGTCTCAGTACGGTTACTGTGCTACATTTTGCGAAAACTGAAGGATAATAAATTCCGCCGGACGTACCGCCGCCATCCCCACTTTGACAATCATTTTCCCTTGTTTAATGTCAGTGTCGGATAGGGTGATACCCTGACCAATCTGAACAAAATAGGCTTCTTGCGGGCTATTACCGGCCAGCGCGCCTTGTTGCCAGAGCTGATGGAGATAGTTGTCAATGGCTGACCGAACTCGTTCCCAAGTAGGTTGGCTATTGGGTTCAAAGACAGCAAATCGCATTGCCTGCTTGATATCCCGTTCTGCGCTATTAAATAAACGCCGAACCGGAATGTAGCGCCAGTTGTCATCATCTTGCAGGGTACGCGTACCCCAGACGACAAAACCTTTGTTGGTGAAATAGCGGATAGCATTGATACCTTTTTGGTTCATGGTACCTTGCTCATCTTCAGTGAGCCGTTCGGTTACATCACTAATGCCGCTGAGAACAACATTCGCCGGCGCTTTCCAGACGCCACGGCTGGCATCAGTGGCGCAATACACGCCCGCCATGACTGCGCTGGCAGGAATAATGTTGCTTATGTTCTGTATTGCATCAATAGCCTGTTGATAGACACCTGGATTCTTCTCTTTGAGTTGCGCCAGATTTTTAACTTCGCTTGATGCCGCATCCTCGTAATCTGAAACTGCGATCAGACTATCTTCTGCTTGAATAAGTTGTGAGACTTTAACTGCTGGATAATAAGTTGCGGTTTGTGATGGTTCGCTAACATTGAGCGCGGTTGTTTTATCCTGATTGTCAGCGATAAGAAAATATCCGGCCTTGAGTAAAGGGGTCAGGTTGCCATATATCGTACTCTGATAAGCAGGATCCTGTTCAGGGCAGACGATTAAGGTAATTTCTAAAGCCTGCTCAATTAACTCAGGGATTAATGCCAAAGTGTTGCTATCGCTGGTATCAGCAATTGGCAGGATATAACAAGGACCGCCGCCATTTTGGAAATAAAGTTTTAAAGCATCACTGCTTGTTGTGTAAGTACCGACAGTGACCTTATAGGTGTAACCGGGTTCTTTATCTTCCGCATGGGGAGCGGCTTTTGTATCGCTTTTGGCCCCTTGATTGTCTTTGACTGATACATCGCCGTCGACGGTTTTCGGTTTTTCAGGAGGAGTAGGTTTAGTTGATGTGATGGTGATTGACGTAACACAACCCACATTGAACAGATGAGTGAAATCCAGCCAGCTACTAACGCGAGTCACTTGTGGGGTGGTGCTGGTTTTTTTGGGTGAGAAACGGCCAATAAAAACGGGAATAGCTGTGTTTCCATGACTGACAGAAAGCGCCAGTGATGCATCTTCTTCAATATAGACGCCAGGATAAGTTGGTGTTGTTGGCATATTGCCTCCAATTATTGAGCGATATTCTGAGTGAACTGCAAGATAATAAACTCGGCTGGGCGAACAGCGGCCAGACCCACTTTGACGATCATTTTGCCCTGCTTGATATCATCATCGGTCATGGTGACGCCTTTACCGATTTGAACAAAGTAAGCTTGTTCGGCTTTGTTGCCCATCAAGCCGCCTTGCTGCCAGAGGCCATAGAGATAGTTATCGATAGCTCGTTGCACGGCTTTCCAGGTGGGTTGACTGTTTGGCTCAAAGACCGCGAAATTCATGGCGTTTTTAATATCCCGTTCTGCGCTGTTAAACAGACGACGGACCGGGATATAACGCCAGTTATCTGTGTCTTCAAGGGTTCTGGCTCCCCAGACCAGCGTGCCGCTTTTAGGAAAGGTACGGATCATATTCAGCGCCTTACCTTGGTTATATTGTGCTTGCAGATCATCGGTTACCGGGTATTTAGGTTGTAATCCTCCTTGAATCGCCACATTAGCCGGTGCTTGCCAGACACCCCGGCTATTATCGACACTGGCATAAATCCCGGCCATCACTGCGCTGGGTGGAATATCAACGAGGGCTTTCTTTTCTCCCCATTCAGCGGTCAGGTAAGGGTAATAAACTGCGCCATAAGGAGTAAGGGAATAAGACTTGAGGAGTTCGTCTGGTTTTTGCTCCGAAGTGATTTGATCTTTTGGACCATCAAAAATGGCGAATAATCCTTTGCCTGATTTACACAGTTTTCCTGTCACCTCATTGATATCTTCTCCGGCGGCAACCAGCAATGTGACATCGTCGAGTTTTGGAACTTGTTTTTCTAAATCTGTGGTTTTGACCAGATAGCAATATCCACCGCCGTTAATAAAATAAGCGCGCAGTGAGATATCAAGCGTATTATCAGGATCAAATTGTCCATCTTTTAGTGTCAGATATTCCAACCAGCTATTAATTCGGGTAGAAGCATCATTTGGTAAAAATGAATTTTTATCTTTATCGCCGTTGACGGCAACGGCAACAGCAAAAACAGGCACGGCTGTTGCACCGGAGCGGACAGAGAGTGACGGTGAGGCATCTTCTTCAATATAAACGCCGGGATATGAATATGTTGGCATGTTGCCTCCAATTATTGTGCAATATTTTGAGTAAACAGCTTTATAACGTGAGCCTTAAAGACTTAAGACGCTTGAATAGTTACTCGATCGGCTGTCAGGCTAATTTCCTGAACGGCAACTTCATTGCTGGTGGCATCAAAAGCAGGAGAGGTTAAAGAGGTTGGGAAAGCATTTGCCACGTTCCAGGTCATTAAAATTTCAGTACCGGCTTCGTTAGTCAGGCTGATTGAAATATCTTTTTTCTCAACCTGATTAAGCTGGATGGAATTAAGCCAGTCGAACAGTTTTGTATCGCCGGAGAAGACACCTTTACGCAGCGTAATATTGATCGCCTGACGTTGGCCCGGCATCTTATAGTAATTACCGGTGCCGTCCTTATATTCGATGACATCATAATTAATATCGAGCCCTGAAACGCTGTTAAAAGGGATTTTTTCATCACCAATTGAGACAACAAACCGGTAAACAGGGATCGGATAGTCAACAGCGATTTGTTCTGGAGTTGTAGCCATAATTTTTTCCTTGATTAGTTATTTACGTTTAAAAGATAAACAGAGCGCTATCGCCTTGTTTTTGCTAGCACTGAGCTATGGGTATAGCTACCGCAGCAACCTTACTTATGGAGGTTATTATTCATACTGAAAATTTTTTATAGATGATTATTTAGGTCATCATTAATAAAGCGATATGATTATAATTAATGAATCTTTAAGGGGAATATTAATTATTAATTGGTGATAATTATTAATTGGTATGGCAGGGGTTACCCATTTTAGGTATTAACGCAGTTTTATTTGGTTTTGGGGATAGGAAAATTATGAATGGATAATTATTTTCTATTTTATCGATCAATTGATGATAAAAAATCGATAGGTAAGTATGATTATACAAATCGCTATAGGAGAAGTAAGCTTGGTGGTATAAGAGGAAAAGTATCTCTTCCGGTCACATAGTTTGCTATGCTCCTGGGGATTCATTCCCTTGCCGTCGCGATGCATCTTGAAATCCATAGGGTATAAATAAGAACAAAAATGCCGATTTTGAATATCGGCATTTTACTGTAAAAGCGAAGATTAATTTAATGCTTTAACGCTTCAATTTTATCTCGGCTCAGTCCGGTACTGGTGACAATAATGTCCAAACTCACGCCATGCCGTAATAAGGCCCGAGCCGTTTCCACTTTACTTTTCTCTCGGCCTAGTTCAATACCTTCCTCTCGGCCTAGTTCAATACCTTCCTCTCGGCCTAGTTCAATACCTTCCTCTCGGCCTTGTTCAATGCCTCGCTCAAGCCCTTTTTGTTCAAGCTGTTCTGCAATAGTCATCAACATCGTTTCATGCTCCGGAGATTGTTCAATCAGTTGATGGACAAATTGGGAGAGATCCAGCGTATGTCCATTCAGTAAAATATAGCGTAATACCACATTGCGCTGCTCGGTTGTATTATACCCTGCATTCAAGAGTTCCACCAATTGGGGGACCCATTCCAGCATATCCCGGCGGCGAATATGTTTTTGCACCAGTTCCATCAGGGCAACCCCTTTATGCGTCAGGATCTCTTCATCGCTGAGCACACTGACGTCCACCAACGGAAACGCCTGACGGTATAAGCGGGCAGCCTGTTTAGGGAGCGTAAAACAATCCAGCCACCGGTTTGTGTAAGGATACGGCCGAACCTCACCATGATAAAACAGCAGAGGCGCCACCAAAGGGAGTTCAGTATGGCCTTTTTTCAGGTGGGCCGCCATGGCTGACATGGCATAATACATCAACCGCCAGGCCATCAACGGGTCAGGGGTGGATTGATGTTCAATCAGACAATAGATATAGCCCTGTCCCCGCGCCGTTTCAACCGAGTAGAGCACATCACTGTGCAGTTGACGTAAATGCCGATCCACAAAACTGCCGGGCTCCAGTTTCAATGTGGCTAAATCACACAACAACTGGATCTCTTCGGGCAGATAAAGGGATAAAAACTCCCTGGCCGTTTCGGGTTGCGTTAAAAAATGCTTGAATAACGCGTCATGGTGAGGCCGTTTTTCTTTCTTTGCCACAATCTGTTTCTCTGTCTTATCAGGTAGTCATTACTACTCATTGTCTATCCCCGTCATCTTTCAAGTTGCCTCTTTAGTTGGCTGCATTCACTCACCCCAGTCACAGAGTTATCTATGCTCCCGGGGATTCGTGCTCTTGCCGTCGCGATGCATCTTGAAATCCATAGGGTATAAATAAGAACAAAAATGCCGATTTTGAATATCGGCATTTTACTGTAAAAGCGAAGATTAATTTAATGCTTTAACGCTTCAATTTTATCCCGGCTCAGTCCGGTACTGGTGACAATAATGTCCAAACTCACGCCATGCCGTAATAAGGCCCGAGCCGTTTCCACTTTACTTTTCTCTCGGCCTAGTTCAATACCTTCCTCTCGGCCTTGTTCAATGCCTCGCTCAAGCCCTTTTTGTTCAAGCTGTTCTGCAATAGTCATCAACATCGTTTCATGCTCCGGAGATTGTTCAATCAGTTGATGGACAAATTGGGAGAGATCCAGCGTATGTCCATTCAGTAAAATATAGCGTAATACCACATTGCGCTGCTCGGTTGTATTATACCCTGCATTCAAGAGTTCCACCAATTGGGGGACCCATTCCAGCATATCCCGGCGGCGAATATGTTTTTGCACCAGTTCCATCAGGGCAACCCCTTTATGCGTCAGGATCTCTTCATCGCTGAGCACACTGACGTCCACCAATGGAAACGCCTGACGGTATAAGCGGGCAGCCTGTTCAGGGAGCGTAAAACAATCCAGCCACCGGTTTGTGTAAGGATACGGCCGAACCTCACCATGATAAAACAGCAGAGGTGCCACCAAAGGGAGTTCGGTATGGCCTTTTTTCAGGTGGGCCGCCATGGCTGACATGGCATAATACATCAACCGCCAGGCCATCAACGGGTCAGGGGTGGATTGATGTTCAATCAGACAATAGATATAGCCCTGTCCCCGCGCCGTTTCAACCGAGTAGAGCACATCACTGTGCAGTTGACGTAAATGCCGATCCACAAAACTGCCGGGCTCCAGTTTCAATGTGGCTAAATCACACAACAACTGGATCTCTTCGGGCAGATAAAGGGATAGAAATTCTCTGGCCGTTTCGGGCTGCGTTAAAAAATGCTTGAATAACGCGTCATGGTGAGGCCGTTTTTCTTTCTTTGCCACAATCTGTTTCTCTGTCTTATCAGGTAGTCATTACTACTCATTGCCAAGGTATAATATTTTTACCAAGTTACAAAAAACATTGTCTCAGATTTCCTCAGGTAAATCTTTACCGAATGCATTAATAGAAGAGCCTAAAGAATAAAATATCAGAAAAGGAAAAACGAGAAAATATTATATTTACAACAACTAATTTATGAAAGCCATTCATTTTAATCAGTTTTTAACTTGTATTCGCATAATAACAATCCCTCTCATCAAAATATCGATTACTTATATTTCCGTTAATCTTGGATGTTCAGATCGCAAAAATTGGACTGAGTTCCCTCCAGATGATCTATTATCTTGAAATCCATAGGGTATAGAGATTTATTTTGCAGGACGTTGTTGACGTGATAATAATTTATTCTATTTTTTCCGACTAAATCTAGCCATGCCCGGCTTTTATGGATTGGAAACGAATCCGGGATTTTCTGCGCCTGGTTTCCAGCTCACTTTCATTAATCTGAACCCGATAGAAAGGCTGTGGAAGGTGATGAATGAACAAGTCAGAAATAACCATTATTTCGCCTCGACGACCTTGTTCAGGCAGGCAATACATCGCTTTTTTACGGAAATATTACCGGAACTTGCTGGCAACTTGTCGTGTCGTATTAATGACGACTTCCAGGTTCTGAATCCTGCATCTTCAAGTTAAGCGGGTATACACGTGATGGTCAAACTACCCTTAGCTCAGTTAAATTGAGAAACACAGATCCATTAAACGTATATAATTTCGTGTTAGAAAAAACAGATGATAAAAGTGAATTGTTACCTGAAGATGCTTTACTTTTCGCTGGTGGCATTTTAGTCGGTGATAATAACCTGCAAAGAAAGCTATCGATATCAAATTGATATCTCAGACCGTTAATAAACCCTATTGAAAAGATAGGGTTTGTTTTTTAGTCATAGAAAATTTCAAACATCGTTTTTAGCAGTTGACGAGTTTCTGGTGGCTTCAAAATCCTGCTCAACGGTTTTTCCAGCATTAAGTTGGTGGATTTTATCTGCCGATAATAGGACAGTATCCCACCCCCATTATTTACCAAAATGTGATCTGTGACAGACATAGAACAACAGTAACGCTTAACAACAACCTCGCTAAATAAATTAAAAAAATTTATAAATAATCATTTCTAACTAATTGACAGAATAAAATACTTTGGTTTTTTAATGAGCTATATCATCAGTTTTAATCGATATTCACGATGAGAATTAATATACTTGATAGTTTTTAACGATCAATAGTGTGATTTTTGAACGTTTTAAACAATTTTATTTTTCAAATTATAACTTATAATATTAGTTTCAATTTGAAATATTACAATTTTATGAATATTTTTATATGTGTGATTATAACGTGTATATTTTATTTCTTTTTGTAAGCATGTGAGTTTTCAGTTTAGGCGGCAGTTCTGAAGTCGCGTGTTGGAGTGCGTCTATCATTTTGATTTTGGAGTTATCAGCATGAATAAGAAAGTCAGTGTGTTGCTCAGTGCCAGGCGTCAAGCGGGTTTTACTCTGATTGAAGCGTTGGTTGTGATGATTGTTGGTATTGTGATATTAGCCGCAGCCGCAGCGGGGATTGGTAAGTTGTTCCGGGCGTCGGAAATTTCAACAGAATCGTCGAATATTACTCAGATGGCAGCAAATTTGAAATCAATTAAAAACGGTGCCAAAGGTTATGACAGTTTGGATAACAAGATTGCCATCCATTATAAGGTTGTTCCGGCCAATATGACTCAGGATGGGACAAGCGGAATTATTTTTAATAGTTGGAATGGCAAGGTGCTTATTTCGCCGGGAGATGCTACCGCTCAGACGTTTAAGATTGAGTATCAAAATGTGCCTGATGAAGCTTGCCAGCAACTTTCGTTGAAGTTGCGGGTGGCGGGTTGGTCGAAAATGACCGTCGGTGGTGGCGGAAAAGGGCAACAGTCGGCGACGGAAATTAAGCCGGATTCGACTTTGGCTCAAATTAATACCGCATGTAATGCCAATGATGCCAATACCGTGACGTTTATTTCTGCCAGTTAGGTCGTTTATTGATTTTTTTATGTGGTGTGTAGCTTGGTTGTCTTGTTGAAGGCTTCTCAAGCTGCATTTCCTGTGGTGCAGGAGAATGGCCGGTCTGCTCTGGTTTTGTTGGTGTTTCCTCACTGCTTATTTTCCTTACTGAATGGGGCGCTTTTTGCGCTAAATGTGTCGGGAGATCATCATGGTAATGGAATGGCTGCAATCTTCTGCGGGGTGTTTGGTCCTGACGTCGGGGTTGCTGGGGCTGTGTGTCGGCAGTTTTTTGAATGTGGTGATCTGCCGTCTGCCGATCATGATTTTCTCTGAAATCAATAATGAGGCGGCTGGCTTTAATCTCTGTTTTCCCAGTTCACATTGTCCACGTTGCAGTCATGTGTTAGCGGTCCGCGATAACATTCCGCTGTTGAGCTATTTGTGGCAGAAAGGGCGCTGTCGATATTGTAACGGGATGATTTCAATACGCTATCCGTTAGTTGAAGGAATGGTAGCGGTGCTTTTCTCTTTGCTGGCTTTGGATATGGGCTGGAGTTACTCGTTGTTGGGGCTGTTGGTACTCAGTTCTTTGTTGGTGGCGCTGGCGGTAATTGATTTCGAATATTTGTTGCTGCCTGATCAACTGACACTTTCTTTGTTGTGGTTGGGGTTGCTGTTCAATCTGCAATCCGCCGGATTTGTGACACTACCTTTGGCCGTGAGTGGCGCGGTTTGTGGATATCTGTTTTTCAGGCTGGTTGAGTGGATCGCCCGGCGATTGACTCAGCGTGATGCATTGGGAATGGGGGATGCCAAATTCCTGGCGGCGCTGGGTGCCTGGTTGGGGGTGGAAGCGCTTCCAGCAGTGGTTTTGCTGGCGGCAGAGTTCACGCTGATAAGTTATCTGGCGATTCGGTGGCTACGCAGAGTTAAGACGGTACCACAGATACCTTTCGGGCCAGGTTTGGCGATGGCTGGGTTAGTTGTGGCGTTTTTCCATAGATAGCCGGATATGAGTGCAGCACGCTTGGGCGGAATTTTCTTTTGGGTAAATCTTTTGGGTAAAGAGTCCATCGGATGAAATAGATGTTGATACTTTTAAGAAGGGCTGTTTATGCATGATGAATCTGTGTCCATATTAACGATACGCCGCCGTAATGCCGGTTTCACTTTACTGGAAGTGACGGTTGCACTGATGGTGCTGACGTCAATGATGGTGGTTGGTGTGGTTTATCTGAACAGGCAGAGTGATATGCTGGTTAATCAGGTAGTTGCCGGGCAGATCCAGCATCTTGGCGATGCAGTGGCGGATTATGTGAATGATAATTACACCGCTTTAAGTCAGGGGCCCACGCCGACACCTATCAATTGGGCAGAGATGCTCCCCTATTTCCCCCCGGGACTGGACCAGAATACGGTCAATCCACTGGGTCAGAAATATGATGGCGTATTACGTGTCGTCATGTTGCCCAATGGCAAGAAACGCATTGATCCGTTGATTTACACCGTTCCAGCAATGGCTGACGGCAAGCCGCCGGATGTTGCTGGTCATTCGATGAAGATCGCGCAGTTGATTGGTGTTGGCGGTCTCTACCTGGATTACCGGAATCGTGACAGTAATAATCCAGCCACTTATTGGAACAGTTATGGTCAGGTCAATGCGCCTGAATCTTTTGCCGGTTTTTTCAATGAGCAACCTAATGAAATCGGACGCATTTTTTATGCTCCATTCATCCGGGACGCAGCAACCTATGGGCCAGGTACATTAGCCGGTGATTTGCTTCACCGGCAAAAAACAGACGGACATCCAGAGTGGAATAGGATGGAAACCAGCATCAATATGGGCGGCAATAGACTCGATCAGGTGGATACGTTGTCGATGAAAGGTGCCGGTGTTGTTGATGGTGTGAATAAGATGGCTTTCTCTTCCCGTTTTCAGGAAAAACAATCCTATGTCTCGCAAGGTGATGATGGGGAAATTGTTGTCAATCCGGCGCACGGTACGTTGTTTATCCTGGATGGTAATGCCAGTTTTAATAAGAAAGGTACCTTGGCCGTCGGTGATGTTCAGGCAGATAAGGATGTGGTGGTTGGCAACAATTTAGTGATAAATACCAAAACCGGCAGTTTTGCCGGTGGCAGTTGTCCGGCTTTGGGGAATGTCTCCATGAGTAAGCAGGGAGAACTGCTGGTGTGTCAGCACATAAGTGCCATTATTCCGGTTTTGCAATGGAAAGAGGCTACCGGAGGCGAGAGGTTGTTTGCGGGCAGTGGCTATTGGCCTGCGGCGGGGGGGAAACCTGAGTTGGCGGGGGCGATAACGACCTATTATGTCAGCAGTGGCGGTAAGGCAAACAGTCAGCCTTTCTTCAATAATTCAGATTCTCCGGTGTTGGTGACTGCGTCCACACCGCCGCTTTCCGATGGCTATCATATGCGTTGTGTGTTAGCGGTATATGAAGCGGATAAGAATGGTAACAACCGGGAATATGATTTACCGCTGGTTTTTCAGGGATCTGGACTGACCGATTATCTGGAAGGCAGTGCCAATATTAACCTACAGAATGCCGGGACTTGTGCGGTGACATTTATTGCCGGACCGCATCGCAAATATAACATTACCAGCGTGTTCCATTCTTCTAAAAACAACTCCCATATTCGGGAAGTGATAACTGATGATCAGGCGCATTCTGTGCATCTTGTTATTTGGAATTGATCAATCCGGTTTAGTGAATTTCTGCTGTCTTTAACTTGCAGGAGAACAAAAATGTGGTCATTAGCTATTGTTGGGATCGTCATTGTATTTTTCATGCAACTGATTTTCGGCGAGTTATTGCATGAAGTCCGTGTGCAATCGGTGCGGGCCAGAACAGATATAGCTGCGATGTTTCGTAGTTATGCTTCAGCCAGTGAGCAATTGCTTAATCGTCATGCTCAGGGAGAGATCAGGCGTCGGAAGATGCGGCAGGTATTGACTGCGATGCACATGGAGTGGGTAAACACTGATGCGTGGTGTGACAACGCTTCTGGCAAGTGTCTTTGGGGAGCATTTATCTCAGGGGCGCATGTCTATATTTTCCGCAAAAATATCAGCTACGGTGACAATGTGCTGCTGCATGGCGCCTTCGCCGAGTTGCTGAGATGGGGGGCGGAACCCGATCAGATCGGTTTCAAGAGCGGTTCCAGGCTGATCGACGGTCGGGGAAAACGAATAGGCAGCCCACTTGCCAGACAATTACCCGATGGTGTCCGGAAATTTGTGTCTGACGGCGCGCTGGTGGAAATACTGTAGTTACTGCTCGGCAAGTGGGTTTTTCTTTTGGGTAACTGGCTGCTTCTTTTTCTTTGGGAAGATCTCATGAACAAAATAATCGCATATATTTTTACGACACTCGTCTGCATATCAAATATCGCCGTTTACGCAATGCCTGTGCCAACACTGGTTCCTGTGGCGGCGGTGTGGACAGCAACTCCAGGGCAAACTCTGCGTGATGTTACGCAAGCATGGGCGAGCAAGTCCGGCTATGAAGTGGTATGGGATGCCTCCTATGATTTTCCGATCCGGGCAGGGCTGCGTTTCGATGGTACGTTTATTCAGGCGATGACCGGGTTGTTCAACGCCTATGCGATGGCACACCGTCCTTTCACCGTTGATATTTATCAGGAACAGCGGCTTGTCCATGTGCAGGCTCAGGGGTAATAACCATGTCTATTCAGTTTTTGACGTTTTCCAGATTGATATTGTTGTCCTGCATAGCTGCTGGTTTGCCAGGTTGTGCGGCAATCAACAAAGTCGATCATCAGGCGGATAATGAGATGACGAATGCGACCGAAATTATTAAGGGATTACGCAATAGCGCCGCTTCCACCGCGGTGCATGTTCATCAACATGGTTATTGGGTGTCAACCAAGGAGATCCCATCGAAGAAGGAGAGTGAAACAGTCTCCTGTAACTTGACTTTGCAGGAAGCAGAGCCGATGACGTTGAGTGAGTTTGCCGGCAAGATCAAACGTATTTGTGGTGTACCGGTAGTGATCAGTGCTGATGCGCGGCTAGCCACGTATCCCAGTTCGCCATCGGGTGAAAAAGGAGGTGAGCGAGGAGTGGTGGTTGTCAATTCAGGTTCGCAACCCGTATCTGAAAACGGTGAACCGGAAGTGTTGAAAATCAATGTGAATTGGCATGGATCACTGGCGGGTTTGCTCGATTCAGTCATTTTATCGTCAGGGTTGCATTGGAAAGTCCATAATGGCGCAGTGCATATTTTCAAAACAGAGACGCGGGTGTTTCAGATATATGCATTGCCGGGCACCGATGCGTTGTCTTCCAGCGTGACCGCGACGACCAGTGCGACGTTTGGCGGTGGCGCGGGTGGGGGCGATAGTGGTAACAGCGGTAATACGCAAACCCTTGCCACTTCTTTGACACGTTCGGTGATGGATGAGATCCAGAAAACGGTGTCAGGGATGCTGACGCCGGGTGAAGGTAAGTTAACCTTGTCGATGGCGACGGCATCATTGGCGGTAACCGACTCCCCTGAAATACTCGACAGAGTTAAGGATTATATTGATCAGCAGAATAAATTGCTGACCACGCAGGTGGTGCTAAATGTCAAGATCCTTAATCTGACGTTCGATCGGGATGATCAGTATGGCGTCGATTGGTCGTTGGCTTATAAAAGTGCTCATATAGGATTGGCTGATAAGAACTCGACTGTTATTGATGAGGGAGGTATCAATACCAATATCCACATTCTTAAAGGACCATTCAGTGACAGCACTTTGCTGATTAAGGCGTTATCGGCTCAGGGCAAAGTATCCATAGTGACGCAACCCTCTGTTACCACGTTGAATTTGCAGGCGGTACCGATGCAGGTGGCAACTCAGACCGGTTATGTTTCATCAATTTCTAACACGTTGACACCACAAATCGGTACTTCGGTGGGGATTGAGCCCGCGACAGTGACGACCGGTTTTAATATGTTGATGCTGCCTTATGCCATGGCTGATAAGCAAATATTGTTGCAATACAACATTAGTTTGAGCGATTTGAAGAAGCTGGCGAAATTTGGCAAGGAAGAGACCGGTCAGGTGCAATTGCCGACGATAGACTTGCGTGCGTTCAGCCAGAAAGTGCGGCTGCACTCAGGTGAAACTCTGGTGTTGTCGGGGTTTGAGCAACAGTCGGATACCAGTGAACGCAGTGGCTTGGGCAGCCCGGATAATCAGGTCCTGGGAGGAAGTCGCGAGGGTAAAACAAATCATAATGTGATCGTGGTCATGATTACCCCTATAGTGGTAGATTAAAAGATGATCCGGACCGGGACAGACGTGGAGCACGTCATGCAAATCAAGCTATATGGTAAAACTCTGGTGGCTGGCATCATCTGGCGACCACCGGTAACTGGGTTAGCGCGTTCTAACATGCGCAGAAATGGGATTGCGGCGGGGTTTACCCTGGCTGTCCGGCATCGTGTCGGGCAAGGTATTCAGATCGGTTACGTACCAAAGGAGGCTGGTGCGCAGGGTGATTATTCATTGGCCGCTGCCCTTGCCAAAGCGGTGGATAAACCTAACTGGATCGGCGCGTTTCGTTTGTCTGATGGGCATTATGCGTTAGTCGCGGTACATCAGGGCGCAATCATGGCTGGACGTGACGTGATCGGCGCCCGCGAAGAGATCGAGGCGAAGTTGCGTGATACTGTACAACTGGTAGAGGGCGCCAACGGGGTATGGAATGTGATTTATGCGCCGAAGGAGTTTGAATCGTTGTGGCCGGAGATGCCATTGGTGCAGTTGTTGCCGAAATCTGCATTGAAAAAATCTATCGGTCAGTTGGAAAGCTTAACGGGTGAAATGTCGAAGCATCAAATTAAGCTCTTTGGCATGAGCGCGGGTTTGGCCATTTTGCTGGCCGGTGGTTGGTGGGGGTGGCACATCTATAAGCAGAATACGGTATTGATCACACCGGATTTATCCAACGAAGTCGAGGAAATTCCGCCGCCGCATCCGTGGCTTGCACAACCGCAAATAGCATGGCAATTCTCCACATGGAACAGAGCGTTAGCCAGGATCCCTTTGTCCCTTGCGGGTTGGCAGGTTGACTCCATTCTCCTGGATGCTGATACGATTTCCGTGAGCTACCAGCGTCATGAAGGCATGCCGATCAATATTTTTCAGATTGCCGCTATCAATATATTCCAGTCTGACCCTGTGATTTCCAATGGGGGAGAGCAGGCACAGGTATTGATACCGTTCAATCAGCAAAGTGAGGATTTGCCGGAAGGCGACGACGACGTATTGCCGTCGTCAGATCAGGCGCTGATTGAGTTAACGTCTTATTTCCAGGCGCTGGATTTGCCGCCTCCGGTTTTGACTGAGAGCGCCTCTGTTCTGCCACCACCACCGCCTCCTACGGCAGAAGGGGAGACTCGCGTGTGGGCGAACCCTGACTGGCAGACTTATAGCTGGACGCTCTCTTCCCAATTACCTCCAGATGCCTTGTTTTCAGGTAAGCCGCTTCCTGGATTGAGGGTCACCAGTGCCAGAGTTGTGTTATCTGACGGTTTTCCTCAGTGGGAGCTTAGTGGAGTTTTCTATGCAAAAAATTAGTCAATTTATAATCAGTGTATTGGTGGTGTCGGTATTTTCCCTGGCATATGCACAAACATCACCTGCTGAGATCCCGGCGGTTCAGGCAAAACCTGTGGCGCAGAAACCGGCATTGCCGGCGGCAACGACTGACAGTGTTGCTGAACAATTGGCAAAGTTACAGACCGAGGTGATGTTACTTAAAGCTGAAACCGCCAGGGCAAATGCGCAGGCTGAACTCGATAAAATTTCCAGCGTCGTGAATAAAAGTGGCGCGATCAATAATGATCTGCCTTTAGTTAAGTCAATCTTTGGGCGCAACGGTGCGCTGATTGCCACGCTGCGGTTTCGTTCGGGTGGCATCATGGATGTGAAAGCCGGTGATCGGTTGCCGAATGGTTACAGAGTGGTTCGCATTAATAACGGTGTGGTCACTTTTACCAAACAGGGACGATTCTATGATGTAGGGCTGACTGCGACTAACGATGCATCGTTATTGGATAGCCTGGATTTAATGGTTGCACCGCCGTTGCCGTTAAGTCGTTAATTGCTGATAGGTGGAAATTCCTATGGTAATAACAAGTTCCGATCTGCTGTGTATGGTCAGGCAGGGGGCGAAAGTGTTATCCGTCCTGAGCGGCGCACTTGAAATAGAGTTGGCGAATCGCAGTTTGATATGTCTTATTGAGTTACCCCAGCAAAAAGGGCAATGCGTGCTTGCTGTGTCCGCTTCTCACCGGCTCGATCCCCATGTACTGGCCTATGAGGAAACGGTTAAAAGGCACGGTTTCATTTATCAGATTGTCACCTGTGGGATGGGGAACATATTGGAGTTGTACCGTCTCAGCAAGAGCCATCATCATCGTCATGGGCTGGGAGGCACTGAATCCGATGTTCAGCGTTATATCACTCGCTTAATCGGTGAAGCCACGCAGGAGCGTGCGTCGGATTTACATATCGTTGCCCGGCATAATTATTGTGAGATCCGTTGCCGTGTTGATGGTTATTTGCGGCCCGTGGAGCAGCTGCGTCCCGAAGAAGGATTACGACTGTGTGCGACGATTTACCAAAGTATGTGCGACGTGGCAGAGCCGACTTTTAAGCCGATGCAGGCACAGCGTGCGCGAATGAAGGATGAATTTCTTACCGAATGCGGGCTTTCCGGGGCGCGGATTAATACCCGCCCGCTTGATCGTGGCATGTTAATGGTACTGAGATTGTTGTATGCGGATAGCCCCGGTACGGTGTGCACCCTGAGTGATCTTGGCTATTTGCCGGAACAGTGTCAGATATTGGAAGAGCTGATGGACCACCGGGCCGGGGTCGTTCTTTTGTCCGGTGCGACCGGTAGCGGCAAGAGCACTACCCTGAAAGTTGTAATGCAGAAGCTGATAGCGGAACAAGCGGGTATTCATTTGCTCACGCTTGAAGATCCACCTGAATATGAGATTGAAGGCGCTAATCAGTCGCCCATAACCGGCGATCGTGGTGATAGCGTGGTTGTTGAACAAGAATGGGCAATGGCAATCGCTGATGCTATGCGGCTCGATCCTGATGTCATTATGGTCGGCGAGATACGTGATGCGGTTACCGCAAAGATGACGTTCCGCGCCGCAATGACAGGCCATCTTATTTGGACCACGATACATGCAAACGATGCTTTAGCGATCCTGCCCCGTTTGCAGGATGAGGCGGTAATGGGATCACTGTTGATGGATTCACGGTTAGTGATCGGTTTAGTCAGTCAATCGTTGGTTCAGGTGTTATGCCCTCATTGCAAAGTTCCCTTGCAAGGGCATGAGCAGGAAATTTCCGGGCGTCTGTTAAAACGGTTGAATCTTTATTGCCGGCCGGAATCGGTTTGTTTACAGGGAGAAGGCTGTGACTATTGCAAGCAGAGCGGCATCGTGGGCCGAACGGTAGTTGCTGAAGTGGTACGTACTTCTCCGGGTTTAATGCAAGCTTATCAAGCCGGTCATCATCACGGGGCAACCCGGTATTGGATGATGGAAATGGGCGGATTAAGCAAGATTGACGC
The DNA here is from genome assembly GCF_001010285.1 of Photorhabdus thracensis. Classification (GTDB taxonomy): domain Bacteria; phylum Pseudomonadota; class Gammaproteobacteria; order Enterobacterales; family Enterobacteriaceae; genus Photorhabdus; species Photorhabdus temperata. Next base: position 3,755,069 of record NZ_CP011104.1, read on the forward strand.
ACTTATTCACAAAATAAATGACGGAATCATCGATCCCCGTGCTGGAGAACGCGTCATGGGGCCGATTATCCCCACGATCCATCAAATAGAGTAAAACACCATGTTCCTGACCGATTTTGTTGAAAGACTGAACTATCGAATGGCGAAGATACAGTTCGGTAAGAAAGCGCGGATTCGTTTCTACGGGCATCTTATTATGATGCTGGAAAATCGTGTCATGCTGATTGATGCGTTACGTGAAATGTATAATGTCGCCAGCAATGAAGGCCAGAAACCCAACGGTGGTTATGCGTTGGTCTTGAGTCGTTGCTATGAATCTGTGAGCCAGGGCAGCACGTTGGCAGAGAGTTTGCAGCAATGGATTGGTCCTAATGAAGTCGCTGTGATTGCCGCGGGTGAGCGCTCCGGCGACATACATAGCGCTTTCATGGATGCGATTGCCATGATTGAGGCGGGTAGCAAGATCCGCAATGCGGTTGTCGGCGCCTCTATTTATCCGGCGGTGCTGATTGGCATGATATGCGTCTTGTTGCACATTGTGGCGGGTAGTTTGGTTCCCAAACTGGCGGCGGTTTCTAAGCCGGAAACCTGGGATGGCGCGGCTTATACCCTTTATGTGATGGGAACATTTGTTAATGACTATGGGCTGTATTCGCTGATATTCCTGGTGATATTGATCATTCTGTTGTCATTGTCGTTACCTTTTCTGGGCGGGCGGTTGCGAACCGTGCTTGACCGGTTTCCGCCGTGGTCACTGTACAGAACCATTCATGGCAGCATGTTCATACTGAATGTATCGTTGCTGATCCGCTCAGGGATGATGTTGCAATCGGCGCTGGAATTGCTGTTGGAACAGGCGGGTTCGCGTTGGTTGTATGTGCGTATCGCTGCCACGCTCGAACATATTTCAATGGGGGCTGGTTTTGGCGAGGCGCTGCGCGATACGGGTTATCGTTTTCCTGATAACGAGGCGATCAGTTATCTGAGGCTATTATCACGATTGCAGGGGTTTGATCAGTCAATGGCGAAGTTTGCACGACACTGGCTGGATGAAACGATAGTCAAAGTGCAGATAGTCACCCGTGGATTCCTGCTGGCTTCGATCCTGATGATTGGTGGCATGTTGATGCTGGTTGTTACGGCGGTGTCTGGTATTGAAAATGCCATTGAACAGTCGTTATCTCTGCCATCTGCTTAACGTTGAAATTAATGATGAAAACCAGACAGGACATTGAAATTGGAACCCGTGAAGTTCAGGGAACGGAGGGAATGGATAGTGCATGTCGTGAGGAAATGCTGGATGAGCTTAGACAAGCTTGTGGGCCTGTTATCCTCCAGGCGCTTGCTGATAAGAATGTGGTGGAAATCATCATTAATCCTGATGGAAAACTGTGGATTGAATCGCATAACCAGAACATGAATGAAGCTCAATCCGATTTTCCGGCAGAGGCGGCGGAGCGGATTTTGCTTATTTCTGCTTCATTGCAAAAATCGGACATTGGTACCGATGTGGGCCTGATTGAAGGTGAATTCCCGTTGGGGCGCGCCCGTATTGCCGGCGTACTGCCTCCGTTGGCAAATGCGCCTGCTATTGCCATTCGCAAACACTCTCCTATTGTATTATCGCTGTCTGATTACCGGAAAAGCGGCATTATTAAGCCGATAGGCGCTGCCGCTATGCGGCAGACTTCCGGGCTGGCGATCCACAAACGCAGCTTTGAGCACCCGATTGAGGCAATCCGTGAAGCAGTGGTTATGCGCAAGAATATCTTGATCGTTGGCGGTACTGGTAGCGGGAAAACGACGCTGACGAATACTATTTTGCATGAGATTAGCCTGCAATGCCCGTGTGACCGTATCGTGGCGATTGAAGATACGATGGAATTGCAGCTTAACAATGCTAACCGTGCACTGTTGCGAACCAGTAAAGATGTGGATATGCGCCGTTTACTGCGAACGACGATGCGTTTGCGTCCGGACCGTATCGTGGTAGGAGAGATTCGTGGTGGTGAAGCTTATACTTTGCTCAAAAGTTGGAACTCCGGGCACCCTGGAGGAGTAACGACAACGCATGCCAACTCATCTGAGGAGGGGTTGCAAAAATTGGCGCATTACATTTATGAAGATAAAGCCGCGCAGGGTTTTACTCCCGGGACGATTGGCTGGATGATCGCCAAGAGCGTGAATCTGGTGATCGTGATAGAAAAGATTGCAACGGAACCCGGGCGAATGGTGACGGAAATCTGTGAAGTTACTGGGTTTATGAATGATCGTTACAACATGAATGTCTTGTGCTTGCAGAGTAATGGACACTGTGAATTCAGGCCACGTATTTGAGGTTGGGTTTGATGTTACAGGTTTTTCAACGTACAGTTTTAAATAAAAGGTTTTAACTTTTTAAAAAGAGATTTGTTTTATATTTGGGATATTGGTTTAATGGTTTTTGTCTTGTCTTCATTAAAATGGCTATTTTAGCGTAATAAATGGTATGTGCATTTAGTACTACAGCCGTACTTACTTTTTTCAACAGAAAAGACACTCATAGAAAAGCTTAATTCATGCGGTTTCTCAGAGTTGTGAGCATCAAGGAAAATGCAACTTTCTGGTATCTACGGCTGTAGTACTAAATCAAGAAATTAAATCAAGCAAGGAGATAAATATGCATTTGAATAAGAAAATTTTCCTGATTTCCCCTTTCTTACTCGCTATGAGTAGTTTTAGTATGGCATGTATGAAAGATCCGGAGGTAATTAGGAATCAGGTAAAAGATGCAATAATTAAAAATGAATTGGAAAAAACTAAAGTGATGTCTATGTATGAAAATTGCAAACTTAGGGCAAATGTAAAAGATTTTGAAAAGAGAAATGATATTGAATTAAACAAAGTTAAAGATTCCCAGGATCCTGAAGATTCTAATATGGAAAATGCGAAGTATTGGTATAGGGGAATGGATCAATATGAATATAGATCATTGGATGACAAGAAGAAGAATAATTATGAAAGAGTCGTTTGTGTTACAGAAGAAAAAAGCTATTGTGGAATTACACCTCAGTTTACTTATGCGAAAATTTATCCGAAACCTTCTCCGGGTAAATCTAAGGACAGAATAAAACCAAAAATTACTATAAGATTTAATACTGAAGAACACGGTTGGCTGTATAATGATTTTAACGGTAAACATGGCTGTGAAGGTAAAACTGAAGCTGGAGAATCGTCGTACGGACTTGGTAAACAAGGAACATCGAAAAGTTGTGATGAGGAATATAAGAGACTTGGAATAGGAAATGTATTTAACAAATGGTTATCAGAAGGGAAAATACAAGCCGAAGTTTATTATGTACTATTGCCAAAAGATCCAAAAAAATAATTGTAACATTTTTTCTACAATTATGTAATCGTTAACCCTAAATTTGTGCAGATAAATGTAAACATGAAGTGCCGCATATCTGCGGCACAATTAAATTTTTCTGTAGCTTAATTTTCTGTAGTAACTTATGTTTTTACTTGGCAAACATAATTAGATTTCAATCAAACGGGTGAACAACAAATGCTGAATATCCTGCTTCTGGGCCATGATGACATGTGCTGAGATCTGATTAACATTATCTATTGAGTAAATAATTCGGTATCCACCTGATGTATTGCATTCACGGTATTTGCTGCAACCTAATTTCATGAGTTCGGCAGAAATAGGTGGCCCCTCAGGAAAAGAGCAAACTTTATTTTCAAATTCCTTCACTAGTTTTTGAATTATTGGCCTTGGGTCTATTTCCTTACTGCGCAAAAATTCTGAAATAATTTTTACGCTGGTTTTAGCTGTTTCTGTATATTGAACGGTAACATTATCTGACATTTTTGATGGCATTTAGCTCTCCGGTTATTAACAGCTCATATATTTGCCAATAACTGATCGCTGGTATAGATTCGCCCTTGTTCTTTATCTTTCTCAGAAAGTGTGAGTAATTTAAGCAAAGCTATTGCTTGATCTCGTTGTTTTCTTTCTGTAAATGATTCAATAACATAGGCTGGTACACCATTTTGTGTGACCAGAATTGGTTCAGATAATTCAAGAGCAGAGGCGTTCTTTTTTATAAAGCTGATCGTTTCAATTCTCATTGTGACCTTCTAATCATTTTTGTAATTAATAGTATGCTTCCTCAATCTGGTGTGTCAGCGCTTGTCACTACCGTCCATGATGTGATTAAGTTGGCTGATTGGTCTAAATATAGTTTTTATTTGGTCTGCTTGCAAATTTTTATCTCACTTTATTTTGCGCTATAGAATTACGTTGATGATAGTACGTTCTTGAAGATATCAGTTTGAATTGGAAGCGATTTAGTTTAATAGAGAAATAGGAGAGGTTAGTAAGGACTGAGTTTTGTGTGGAATTCAGTCCTTATATTAGTTTGATATGCCAGAAACGGTTACGCTTCTCCCTGTGCCGATTGAATCGCCGTCAGTGCAACAGTGTAAACAATATCGTCTACCAAAGCGCCACGGGATAAGTCGTTCACCGGTTTACGCATACCTTGCAGCATTGGCCCGATAGAAACCAGATCCGCAGAGCGTTGTACCGCTTTATAAGTGGTGTTGCCGGTGTTCAGATCAGGGAAGATGAACACGGTAGCTTGACCGGCAACTGGTGAGTTTGGTGCTTTGGATTTCGCCACATCTGCCATGATAGCGGCGTCATATTGCAATGGGCCATCAATGATCAGGTCCGGGCGTTTTTCCTGTGCCAGACGGGTTGCTTCACGTACTTTCTCAACATCACTGCCCGCACCGGAGTTACCGGTAGAGTAGGAGATCATAGCAACGCGTGGCTCGATACCAAATGCTTTAGCAGAATCCGCCGATTGAATAGCGATTTCAGACAGTTGTTCAGCTGTCGGATCCGGGTTGATCGCACAGTCACCGTAAACCAGAACTTGTTCTGGCAGTAGCATAAAGAATATGGATGATACCAGCGAGCTGCCAGGTGCGGTTTTGATTAACTGTAATGGTGGACGGATCGTGTTGGCTGTGGTGTGTACTGCACCGGAAACCAAGCCGTCAACTTCGCCCTGTTCCAGCATCAATGTACCCAGAACAACGTTGTCTTCCAGTTGTTCGCGTGCGACGACTTCGGTCATGCCTTTGTTTTTACGCAGTTCAACCAGGCGTGGGACATAGCGCTCACGTACAGCAACCGGATCAACAATTTCAATACCTGTACCCAGTTCTACTCCCTGAGCAGCTGCAACACGGCGGATCTCTTCTGGATCGCCCAGCAGCACACAGCGCGCAATACCTCGGTCAGCACAGATAGACGCCGCTTTCACGGTACGAGGTTCATCACCTTCAGGCAAAACAATGCGCTTACCTGCTTTGCGTGCCAGCTCAGTGAGTTGATAACGGAATGCCGGCGGTGACAGGCGGTGTGGACGTTCAGAGTTCGCTGTCAGCGAGTCAATCCACTCTTTGCTGATGTGTTGTGCGACGTAGTTTTGCAGTTTTTCGATACGTTCATGGTCATCTGCCGGTACTTCCAGGCTGAAACTTTGCAGGCTCAGGGAAGTCTGCCAGGTGTTGGTATCAACCATAAAGACGGGCAGGCCAGTACCGAAAGCACGTTCACACAGTTGCTTAATAGGTTCATCAATGGCATAGCCACCAGTCAGCAGAATCGCACCGATTTCAACACCGTTCATAGCCGCCAGACAAGCTGAAACCAGAACATCTGGACGATCAGCAGAAGTCACCAGCAGGGATCCTGGACGGAAGTGTTCCAGCATATGTGGAATACTGCGTGCACAGAAGGTCACGGATTTCACACGACGGGTTTTGATTGCGCCTTCGTTGATAATGCGGGCGTTCAGGTGTTTTGCCATATCGATTGCACGCGTCGCAATCAGATCAAAATTCCACGGAATGCAGCCAAGGATTGGCAATGGGCTATTTTTAGCCAGTTTGTTTGGATCGATGTTAGCTACGATGGCTTTTGAGGATTCGTCAAAGATCTCTGACAGATCAGGACGGGTACGACCTTGATCATCAACCGGCGCATTCAGTTTGTTAATGATAACACCGGTAATGTTCTGGTTTTTGCTGCCACCAAATTCAGCACGAGCCAGTTCAACGCGTTCTTTCAACTGCTCCTGGGAATCGTTACCCAGCGCCAGTACGAACACAATTTCAGCGTTCAGTGTCTTGGCGATTTCATAGTTCAGTGATTGAGAAAACGGATGTTTACGGGTTGGAACCAGACCTTCAATCAGGATAACTTCTGCGTTTTTGGTGTTTTCGTGGTAAAGGGCCACGATCTTTTCCATCAGGACATCTTTCTGATTCGTGGTCAGTAAAGACTCCACATAGGCCATGTCCAGTGGTTCAGCGGTTTTAATGCTGGAATGAGAACGGATGATGGCAGTGGTCTGATCTTGTGCGCCACAGCAACGGGATTGGGCGATGGGTTTGAAAACACTCAGGCTGACGCCTTTCTGCTCCATTGAGCGGATAACACCCAAACTAACACTGGTCAGGCCGACGCTGGTGCTGGTAGGGATTAACATAATTGTGCGGGACACGGAAACCTCTTTACGGTTGCTCGTTGGTCAAAATAGTACCGCCAGCAGTTGCTGGCGGTGTGCAAAGTATTACGCGGTCAGGCGCGCAGCGTCTTGAGCGATGACTAATTCTTCATTCGTCGGGATCACCAGAGCAGGGCGGCTGTTGTCAGTCGTGATAGTGCCGGATTTACCGAAACGGGCAGCCAGGTTGCGTTCGTGATCATATTCAAAGCCTAACAGAGCCAGTTTTTTCAGTACCAGTTCACGCACCAGTGAGGAGTTTTCACCGATACCACCGGTAAAGATAATGGCATCCAGACGGCCTTCCATCAGGGCAGAGTACGAACCAACGTATTTAGCCAGACGATGGCAGTAAACATCCATAGCACGTTTAGCATCGGCTTTGGTTTCGTAGTTATCTTCTATATAACGGCAGTCGCTGGTGACTTCTGTCAGACCCAGCAGGCCAGATTCTTTAGTTAGCAGTTTGTTGATCTGTTCAACGCTCATGCCCAGAGCATCATGCAGGTGGAAAATGATAGCAGGATCGATATCACCGCTGCGGGTACCCATGACCAGACCTTCCAATGGTGTCAATCCCATGGAAGTGTCAACACACTGACCATTAACGATAGCGGAGATAGAACCGCCATTACCCAGATGGCAAACGATAACATTCAGCTCTTCAACCGGTTTGTTCAGCATTTTCGCTGTTTCACGGGAAACGAAGAAGTGGCTGGTTCCGTGTGCGCCATAGCGACGGATACCATGCTCTTTATACAGGTTGTATGGCAATGCATACAGGTAAGCTTCTTCCGGCATAGTCTGATGGAAAGCGGTATCGAAAACGGCAACGTTTTTGTCCGCCAGATGTGGGAAGCCTTTTTTCGCTTCTTCAATACCAATCAGGTGAGCAGGATTGTGCAGTGGCGCGAATGGAACCGCATCTTTAATGCCCTGAATAACGTCATCATTGATGGTAACAGAAGCGGTGAACTTTTCACCGCCGTGAACAATACGGTGACCGATGGCGGCGATTTGAGCAGAAAGTTCTGGTTTTTCCGCCAGAATAGTATTAACAATAAAGTTCAATGCTTCACTGTGGGCTGCACCAGCACCTAAAGCGGCTTCATGTTTTGTGCCATCCATTTTCCACTTAATACGGGCTTCAGGCAGGTTAAAACACTCAGCTAGACCAGAAAGATATTCTTCACCGTTAGTAGGATCGATGATAGCAAATTTCAGAGAAGAGCTACCGCAATTGAGAACCAGTACCAGCTTACTTGACATGGAAATACCTATATCTTGTTTGTCATTATGTCTTACAGATAAGACATGTGATTAATAGAACGTCAATTACTCATCAGCATAGCGCATAGCAGTGATGACGTTAAATGATTAACATCATGCCAGGTGTAAAGAGCATGATGATAAGGTTTACATTTTTTTAAGAACCTTTTTTACCCACATGGTGTTAAATCATAGGGTGATTTGTTAACAAAATGAGCCTAAATGCAATAAAAAAAAAGTAAAATATGCTGCTTTACTGCTATGGACAGTATAAAAGTGGGTGTAGGATACCGATAGCCAGCAGTAAAGACAAAATATACTTAATCCTACAAAAAATATTTTATCACTTACAGGCTTTTTTTAAAAATTATGTTTTTAATTGATCGAGGTCATGATGAGCACAATGCCTCCTGCCAGTAGCGGATGGATAAGAAAGATGCGACTGGGACAGCAATATATGAAGACTTGGCCGATTGAGAAACAACTTGCGCCCATGTTTCCTGAAAACCGGATTATTAAAGCAACCCGTTTTGGTATCCGGTTTATGCCACCGTTGGCTATTTTTACGCTGACGTGGCAAATCGCACTGGGTGGTCAACTGGGCCCGGCTGTTGCGACTGCGCTGTTTGCGTGTAGTTTACCTATGCAAGGATTATGGTGGTTGGGGAAACGGGCATCAACACCTTTGCCTGCGACGTTGCTGAAATGGTTTCATGAGATCCGCGATAAATTTGCCGAAGCCGGTATCGCAATGGCGCCGGTGCGACAAACGCCGACTTATCAATCTCTCGCAGAACTGCTGAAACGGGCGTTTAAACAACTCGATCGGTCGTTTCTTGATGATATTTAACCGGAAAAAATTGAAAAAACAGATGCATTGTTGATCGCAACTGGAGATTTTCCCTCAATAAAATGGTCTACTAATCACGTTTTCGACACCATATCTTCTTTATTTGTTGATAGAGGCCATTTTGAATAGCGAACTCTTGTGGGTGCTGACCCTGTTATTGATAGCTATCGTTCTTTTCACTACCAATAAACTTCGTATGGATATTGTCGCGTTATTGGTGATTATCGCATTTGTCATGAGTGGAACCTTGACGCTGGGTGAAGCAACCAGTGGTTTCAGTGATCCCAATGTTTTGTTGATAGCAGCCTTGTTTGTTATTGGTGAAGGGCTGGTGAGAACCGGTGTCGCTTATCAAATGGGGGACTGGCTGGTAAGGGTTGCCGGAAACAGTGAAACCAAGATGTTGGCGTTATTGATGATGACAGTTGCTGGTCTTGGTGCTTTTATGAGCTCCACGGGGGTGGTGGCGATTTTCATTCCGGTGGTGCTGAGTGTTGCGGCCAGAATGAAAATTTCACCGGGGCGGTTGATGATGCCTCTGAGTTTTGCCGGGCTTATTAGTGGAATGATGACGTTGGTCGCGACGCCGCCTAATATGGTCGTTAACAGTGAGTTGATAAGGGAAGGGCTGCCCGGTTTCAAATTCTTCTCCATTACCCCTATTGGTGTTTTGATTCTGTTTGCTGGCATTGGCTATATGCTGGTCACGCGTCACTGGCTGGCAAGAAACCAGTCTAATAGTGGTGATGATAAATGGAACCGCCGCACTTTCCGTGACCTTATCCGCGACTATAAATTATCAGGTCGTGCCCGTCGCCTGGCAATCCGGCCAGGTTCCCCACTGATTGGCCTCTCTCTTGATGAATCGAATTTGCGTGCCCGCTATGGGGCTAATGTCGTTGGTATTGAGCGCTGGCGGCGTTTCCGGCGTGTTATGGTCAGCGCGGTTGGCAATACGGAATTGAGAGAGCGGGATGTCTTGCTGATTGATATGTCGGACAGTGAGGTGGATCTGCGTGAATTTTGCAGCGAACAATTGTTGGAGCCGATGGTGTTGCGCGGGGAATATTTCTCCGAACAATCCCGTAATGTGGGTATGGCCGAAGTCTCTTTGATTCCAGAGTCAGATTTATTGGGTAAGTCCCTGCGGGAAATAGGTTTTCGTACCTGCTACAGTTTAAATGTTGTCGGCATTCGGCGTGATGGTGAACCGTTGTTGGGTAAACTGGTAGATGAACCACTGCAACTTGGGGATATTTTACTGGTTATTGGTGACTGGAAACTGATCCGCGTTCTGCAAACTAAAATGCGCGATTTTATTGTTCTCAATTTGCCCGTTGAGATTGAGGAAGTCGCGCCGGCAACATCTCAGGCTCCCCATGCACTTTTTAGCCTGGCGCTGATGGTTGCCATGATGCTTACCGATGAAGTACCCAATGTGATTGCTGCGTTGATAGCTTGTCTGTTGATGGGGAAATTCCGCTGTATTGATATGGAAAGCGCTTACCGTTCTATTCATTGGCCCAGTATTATCCTGATTGTCGGGATGATGCCGTTTGCACTGGCATTACAGAAAACCGGCGGGATTGATTTGATTGTCCGCGGCCTGATGGATATTGCGGGTGATATGGGGCCGAGGGTAATGCTGTTATGTCTGTTCGTACTGTGTGCCGTAATCGGTTTGTTTATTTCCAACACGGCAACGGCGGTATTAATGGCGCCGATAGCCATTGCTGCGGCGCGTGAAATGGCAGTATCGCCTATGCCATTCGCCATGATTATTGGTGTGGCCGCTTCTGCCGCATTTATGACCCCGGTTTCATCACCGGTGAATACGCTGGTTCTTGGTCCAGGCGGTTATAAGTTCTCTGATTTTGTCCGTTTGGGCGTGCCGTTTACCATTTTAGTGATGGTGATTAGTGTGCTGATTATCCCTTGGTTGTTTCCATTCTAATCTGGGATGTCGAGGCTAATCTCGTCCAGTGACAGGCTGAACCCCGGCACAAAAACTGTCATAAAGTAATCCATCTCTTGGCTGTGGCGGGCAGCCAGGGTTTTTTCAAGCCGGGCTTTCGCCAGATTGAATTCACTGTTACCTGCTGATAGCTCTTCCAGACATTTGAGATAAGCGCACAGGGCATCAGCCTGTTTAACAATAGAAATTTCTTCTTCTGTATGCTGGCTGTCATCCAATATCGGACGAAAATCTTCTTGCAACTCTGCCGGCAGCATTTCCAGTAATTTTTTCTGCGCGATTTTTTCTATCTTTTTATATTCCCGTGCAATATGCGGGTTATGATATTTGATAGGGGTGGGTAAATCCCCGGTGATAACTTCGCTGGCATCGTGATACATCGCCAGCAGCGCAATACGTTCAGCATTCACATTGCCGCTGAATTTGCGGTTTTTGATAATCGCTAAAGCGTGTGCGACAAAGGCCACTTGCAGGCTGTGTTCAGAAACATTTTCTGTACGCACATTGCGCATAAGAGGCCAACGATTAATCAGTTTCAGACGGGAAAGGTGGGCAAAAAAATGGCTCATACTCATTCTCTTACAGTGGGAAATTGCTTTTATTGTGATCGGTTGGCTGGGATAAGTAAACTTTAAAGTCATTTCTTAATTTTTATCCCTTGGTTGTAGAGGTAAGATGCTGTTTATCCGGCACATTAACCCTATTTTGCCAACGGGAACTCAGATCGTATAACGCCAGTGATATGACCGACTAATTTACATTTACTATTAGCTGGCAATGTTATAATCGTAATGGATATATTTTTTTGAGAAATTTATTTTCCCACTCCGTTTTATATACAATTTGCATACAAAAATTTCATATAATTTACAATAGTTCATTATTCCTTCAAGCGAGCTACTTTATCAAGTTTAATAAATGCGATGTTTAATTCTTTTCTATCCCGCCAATGCCTTATATAATCACCATAAACTCCCTGGTGAAAATAAAAAAACGGGTTTGTGTTACCGGTAAAAAATGAAAATTGACTGACCTTACTTTGTAAAGTGTCGTCATTTGATATCGATAAAGAAAGTAATGGAAATGGTTACTAGGGATTTTTCTGGCTGACAGGTGACGTTTTCACCAGTGAAGACAAATCGGGCAGAGTAATTTATCGGTATGATCGGTATGATCGGTGTAATCGGTATAGAAGAAAGTCGGTTTTCTTCTATACCGGTAGAACTCATGGTATGAATAATGTCTGTTATCAGTAATATTCGCTTATCGAATGGTTCTTATTTTTACTGATGATATTTGCCAATAAATCGGGCGAATTTCTGAATAGCCATCTCCAGTTCATCAAGCCTTGGCAGTGTTACGATGCGGAAATGATCGGGTTCCGGCCAGTTAAATGCAGTTCCCTGCACGAGCAGGACCTTCTCCTGTAATAAGAGATCAAGCACCATCTTCTGATCATCATGAACGTTAAAACGCTTCGCATCAATTTTCGGGAACATATATAAAGCTCCCTTAGGTTTCACACAGGAAACGCCAGGGATTTGATTAATTAATTCCCATGCACGGTTGCGTTGTTCATACAAACGACCACCAGGTAAAATGAATTCACTGATACTCTGGTAACCGCCTAACGCGGTTTGAATAGCGTGTTGCATTGGCACATTGGCGCATAAACGCATTGATGCCAGCATTTCCAAACCTTCAATATAGCTCTTGGCGTGCTTCTTCGGACCGTTTAGTACCATCCAGCCCTGACGAAAACCAGCAACCCGATATGTTTTAGATAATCCGTTAAATGTTACCGTTAACAGATCAGGGGCAAGTGCGGCAATGGAATGATGCTCTGCATCGTCATATAAGATTTTGTCGTAAATCTCATCAGCAAAAATAATCAAATTATGCTGACGGGCTATTTCAACAATTTCCAATAACAGCGCCTTACTATATACAGCACCCGTTGGATTATTGGGGTTAATAATCACAATCCCGCGCGTGCGAGGGGTAATTTTGTTACGGATATCATCTAAGTCAGGAAACCAATCTGACCCTTCATCACACATATAATGTACGGCTTTACCGCTGGAAAGTGAAACCGCTGCGGTCCAGAGAGGATAATCGGGGGCAGGAACCAGCATTTCATCACCGGTATTCAGTAATGCCTGCATTGCCTGAACGATTAATTCAGAAACACCATTGCCGATATAAATATCTTCAACACTCACATCCAGCATATTCCGGGCTTGATAATGTTGCATGATCGCTTTACGTGCAGAATACAGACCTTTTGAATCTGAATAACCCTGTGCTGTTGGTAAGTTGCGGATAACATCTACCAGGATTTCATCGGGTGCTTCAAAACCAAAAGGGGCTGGATTACCGATATTTAATTTGAGGACTTTGTTACCTTCTTCTTCAAGGCGTTTAGCTTCCTTGAGTACGGGGCCGCGGATGTCGTAACAAACATTATCCAACTTGCTGGATTTTTTAACTGCTAGCATAGAGAGTCTTACCTTAATCTTGGTAAAAAGGGGTGCCTGGCATATAGCGTCTGACATTTAATGTACTCTTCCCTCCAGGTGTTTTGAAGATGCATTGATATATTTGGTTAAAATGGTTGTTTTAGTAAGGATGTTGTTATTCTAGTATCTTTTTATGCAAATTATGTCAGTGTTAAATTCTAAATTTAACCATGATGTTGAATTTATAATCTTAATTGTTCTTGTTTTTTAGTGTGGATATGAGGCATTTTTAACGTCGCAGCGGCGTGGTCGCGTGGTTGTGGGGGGAAAATGAGCGCAGTTCAATTTGCCAATAAAAGTTATTGTGTTTTTATAATTTATTCTTATGTATAAGATTTGGCTTGAATTGGCAATTTAGGACTATATATTTTAGAAAGATCGAACAATATTTTTGAGCATTTCTGGAAACTAGTTGTAAATTTATCTGAATAGGATTATCAAACATTAGTAATATTGTAGATTTTTACTTTATATTTAGTTTTTCTGATATAACTTATGTTATTCTTTGACGTGAGTCAGAAAACAAAATAACCAAACTAGAAATCACATATAGGGTGTTGTAAATAGGGATTGTCCTTAGTTTATTTAGGAATCCGAGTAACTTTTGCTAAGAGAGAGGAGAAAATAAAACCCACTATGGGTTCAATAGGTAAAAAAACAGCAGTAAATCTTTGCCCTATTTAATAGAGTAGAGTACTGTCTAATCGATGTTATTTAATTTGATAGTGCTTACGTAAAAACACCAGGTTAGTTAGTAATTAAAATCAAAAAAAAGTGATGAATAAACAATGATAAATGCAAATCGTCCGATAATGAATCTCGATCTCGATCTGCTAAGAACTTTTGTTGCTGTTGCTGATTTAAATACGTTCGCAGCAGCAGCAGCAGCAGTCTGCAGAACGCAATCGGCTGTAAGTCAGCAAATGCAACGTTTGGAGCAGTTGGTGGGCAGAGAGTTGTTTGCCCGTCACGGCCGTAATAAGCTTCTTACAGAGCATGGTCTTCAACTTCTTGGCTATGCAAGACAGATCCTGCGCGCTAATGATGATGCCAGTGCATCATTAACCTATAGCGATGCAGAAGGCGAGTTAAGAATCGGTACATCCGATGATACTGTGGATACACTGCTCCCTTTTTTGTTAAATCGCATCGCTTCGGTTTATCCGCGGATGGCAATAGATGTTCGTATAAAGCGAACTCAATTTATTGAAAGTATGCTGGATAACCATGAGATCGATTTGGCGCTAACAACGGCAAAGATCAGTCATCATCCACGGACTGTTCTGCGCTCGACGCCGGTATTATGGCATTGCGCTCCTGATTTTCAGCTACAGCCAAACGAGCCTGTGCCGCTGGTTGTGATGGATGAAACGAACCCATTCCGTCAGCTGGCGCTGGATACGCTGGATGAGGCTGGGGTATCGTGGCGTATTGCTTATGAGGCTGCTTCTCTGTCGGCTGTTCGCACGGCAGTGAATGCAGAAGTCGGTATTACTGCCCGTCCTTTGGAAATGCAAAATGCTGATCTGCGTATTTTAGGCGAGAGTGAAGGGCTTCCTCGTTTGCCTGAAACCCAGTTCTCTCTATATAGACATAGTAATGAACAGAATGAATCTGTTCTGACTGTTTTTAGTGCGATAGAGAATAAGAAAACCCCATACACTATATCGGTGGTTTCTGAAGAACCGCTTTCCGATGATGGCGACATTATTGAAGAGTAATATCTGAAGCACTTAATCTTTTGCTAATACCTCCATTATGGATGAAAGGAGGTATTAGCTTTCCGGATATATTTATAAGTAATCATCAACTAAATTCACCTTATTTTGCCGTTATCATGATCATTGAATATACGGTGGCTTTTTTCCTAACCCCTTCCTGATTTGGTTAACAAATTGTTATATTGTTAACAAAGTAATAATTTGCAGAATTGATAAAATAAGAGTTTCTGTAGTTAACCGTGATTTTTTTCTTATCTCACGGATGAAAAATATAATTTCCTCAGATTTGAATGAATTATCATCAGCGTTAACATTTTTTTCTGCCGAATTGTGTACTTGATCAAAGAAATACCCCCTATGAAACAGTGGAAAGGCCGGTTTTTCCTGAGATAATGATGTAGTAAAAGCGAGTTATCGGTTAAACTAGATTCCGATACTGTTTGCATGTCAAGTGACTGACACGTTTTAGCAGTGTGGTAGCACGATCCGTTAAGATTAAGTTTGTTGTTTGTAAATAAATGTTAGATTAATTTTGTCATAACAGACAAAATATTGTTGAGAGGAGTAAAAACCAAAAAGATTCACTCCATCAATCATTGATTAGCAGTGTTTCAGATTTGGTTGTTACCCCTTCCCTTGAATCGATGTGGTGCAACACTGCCAGACAAAAGAGCAGACACTTTTGACACCACTTTTGATGAGTAAGCAATGAGTATGTCAACATCCACTGAACTCTTTGCCCATCACTGGGCATTCGCGGTATTTCTTTTAGGTGCTTTCGGTCTGTGTGCTTTGATGCTGTTAGGGGCGTTTTTTCTGGGCGGGAGAGCTAAAGCCCGGGCAAAACATATCCCTTATGAATCAGGTATTGATTCTGTCGGCAGTGCTCGTCTCCGTATGTCGGCCAAGTTCTATCTGGTCGCCATGTTCTTTGTCATCTTCGATGTCGAAGCCCTATTTCTATATGCATGGTCAGTCTCTATTAAAGAGAGTGGCTGGTTAGGCTTTATCGAAGCAAGTATTTTCATTTTGGTGTTATTGGCAGGCTTGTTTTACCTGGTGCGTATTGGTGCGCTGAATTGGACGCCATCCCGATCAAGTCGTCAGGTGAGTAAACCAAGCGTTGTGATTAACATTAACAATAGTCATCCGCAGTAATAGCGAGGCATAAAGATGGATTATACGCTCACCCGCATAGATCCGAACGGTGAGAATGACCGTTATCCCCTGCAAAAACAGGAAATTGTCGCTGACCCACTGGAGCAACACGTCCACCGCAGTGTTTACATGGGCAAACTGGAACACGCTCTGCATGATTTGGTGAACTGGGGGCGTAAAAACTCCCTGTGGCCTTATAACTTTGGTCTTTCCTGTTGTTATGTGGAAATGGCGACATCATTTACTGCCGTTCATGATGTCGCCCGTTTTGGGGCTGAAGTTTTGCGTGCGTCACCCCGTCAGGCGGATTTTATGGTGGTCGCTGGAACCTGTTTTACCAAAATGGCTCCGGTTATTCAGCGCCTTTATGACCAGATGCTTGAGCCGAAATGGGTTATCTCAATGGGAGCCTGTGCCAACTCTGGTGGTATGTACGATATCTACTCTGTGGTTCAGGGGGTTGATAAGTTTATCCCCGTTGATGTTTATATCCCTGGTTGTCCTCCCCGTCCTGAAGCTTATATGCAGGCTCTGATGTTGTTGCAGGAGTCGATCGGCAAAGAGCGTCGCCCGTTGTCCTGGGTTGTGGGCGATCAAGGGGTTTACCGTGCCAATATGCAGTCAGAAAGAGAACGTAAGCACGGGGAACGTATCGCAGTGAAAAATCTGCGTACACCAGACGAAGTTTAGGGCTTTTAGCCGTACAGCGTAACCAGAGCAATGTGTTGCGATAACAATACCTGATCAAAACAAACACTGATCAAAGCGTTGTGGTGAAGAATGATGATAGATCAGATAGCGCAAGAAAGCGCCCGGCCTGCGTGGCAAACTCATGACCATCTTGATGATCCGGTCGTGAGTGAACTGCGTAACCACTTTGGCCCGGATGCCTTTACTGTTCAGCCAACCCGCACCGGTATACCGGTGGTCTGGGTGAAGCGTGAACAATTACTGGAAGTAATCACTTTTCTGAAAAAACTGCCTAAGCCTTATGTCATGCTATTTGATTTGCATGGCATGGATGAACGCCAGCGTACTCACCGCCAGGGGCTGCCTGACGCGGATTTTTCTGTGTTTTATCATTTGCTTTCTATTGAACGTAACCGCGACATTATGTTGAAGGTTGCGCTCAGTGAGAAAGATTTGCATCTCCCGACGGCAACACTCCTATTTCCAAATGCCAACTGGTATGAACGCGAAACATGGGAGATGTTCGGGATTGTCTTTAACGGTCATCCGAATCTGCGCCGCATTATGTTGCCGCCGACCTGGGAAGGGCATCCGCTGCGTAAGGACTATCCGGCCCGTGCGACAGAGTTCGATCCTTTCGAGCTAACCCGGCAGAAAGAAGATCTGGAAATGGAAGCGTTGACTTTCAAGCCGGAAGAGTGGGGAATGAAACGGGGTACCGATAATGAGGACTTTATGTTCCTTAACCTTGGTCCTAACCATCCTTCTTCTCATGGCGCATTCCGTATCATTCTTCAATTGGATGGTGAAGAGATTGTCGATTGTGTACCGGATGTCGGCTATCACCATCGCGGTGCGGAAAAAATGGGTGAGCGCCAGTCCTGGCACAGCTATATTCCTTATACAGACCGTATTGAGTACCTTGGTGGTTGCGTCAACGAAATGCCTTATGTGCTGGCGGTGGAAAAACTGGCGGCTATTGAGGTGCCTGACCGGGTGAAAACCATTCGTGTCATGTTGTCGGAATTGTTCCGGATTAATAGTCACCTGTTGTATATCTCGACCTTTATTCAGGACGTCGGTGGGATGACACCGGTGTTCTTCGCCTTTACTGATCGCCAAAAAATTTATGATCTGGTGGAAGCGATAACCGGTTTCCGTATGCATCCGGCTTGGTTCCGTATTGGCGGTGTGGCGCATGATCTGCCGCGTGGTTGGGATAAATTGCTGAGTAATTTCTTGGACTGGATGCCGAAACGCCTTGATTCCTATGTGAAAGCGGCGCTGAAAAACAGCATCCTGAAAGGCCGTTCTATTGGCGTTGCCGCCTATAATTCCAAACAAGCTCTTGACTGGGGCACGACCGGAGCCGGTTTGCGGGCGACGGGTGTTGCATTTGATGTGCGTAAATGGCGCCCATACTCTGGTTATGAAAATTTTGAGTTCGACGTGCCGATTGGTAATAACGGCGACTGTTATGACCGTGTGATGCTGAAAGTTGAAGAAGTGCGCCAAAGCATGCGGATCCTGAAACAGTGTCTGAAAAATATGCCTGAAGGCCCATTCAAGGCCGATCACCCACTGACGACACCGCCACCGAAAGAACGTACTTTGCAGCATATTGAAACCATGATTAACCATTTCCTGCAAGTGTCATGGGGACCGGTAATGCCGGCAAATGAGTCTTTTCAGATGATTGAAGCAACTAAGGGTATCAACAGTTACTATCTGACCAGTGACGGCAGTACCATGAGTTATCGTACCCGTGTCCGTACACCGAGTTTTCCTCATTTACAGCAGATTCCTTCGGTGATCCGCGGTAGCTTGGTTTCTGACCTGATCGTGTATCTGGGCAGTATTGATTTTGTTATGTCTGATGTGGATCGCTAACTATGCAAAGTGAAATTAACGCGAATGCTCAACAGGCGCGCCTTGATGTGGTTAACGTGACAGAGTCTCAGGCAAAAGCAGATTTTGTACTGAGCACCGAAGAGCACGATGCGATTGAGCATGAAAAACACCACTATGAAGACCCGCGTGCTGCTTCTATCGAAGCATTGAAAATTGTGCAGAAGCATCGTGGTTGGGTACCGGATGGCGCCATTTACGCGATTGCTGATGTTCTTGGTATTCCCGCCAGTGATGTGGAAGGTGTGGCGACGTTCTACAGCCAGATTTACCGCCAGCCAGTGGGCCGCCATATTATCCGTTACTGTGACAGCGTGGTTTGCCACATTACCGGTTATCAGGATGTCCAGGCCGCTATTGAAAGGCATTTGAAAATCTGTCCGGGCCAGACGACGCAAGACGGGCGTTTTACGCTGCTGCCAACCTGTTGTCTGGGTAACTGTGATAAAGGTCCGACCATGATGATCGATGACGATACTCACAGTTCTGTCAAACCTGAAGAGATTGAGAAGTTACTGGAGCAGTATCCATGACAGCACATTCAGGAATAAAAGAAATTATCCGTACTGAGGAAACCCACCCTCTTACCTGGCGCCTGCGTGATGACAAACAGCCGGTATGGTTGGATGAGTATCGCAGCAAAAGTGGTTACCGCGGCGCTGAAAAAGCGCTGAAAGGCATGGCTCCGGCGGAAGTGGTTTCTCTGGTAAAAGACGCTGGGCTGAAAGGCCGTGGAGGCGCCGGTTTCTCCACCGGTCTGAAATGGAGTCTGATGCCAAAAGACGAAAGCATGAATATCCGTTATCTGCTGTGTAACGCAGATGAAATGGAGCCGGGTACTTACAAAGATCGCCTGTTAATGGAGCAACTTCCTCACCTGTTGGTGGAAGGGATGCTGATCAGTGCGTTTGCCCTGAAAGCCTATCGTGGCTATATCTTCCTGCGTGGTGAATATGTAGAAGCAGCGGTGCATCTGCGTAAAGCCATTGAAGAAGCTAAAGCGGCAGGTTTGCTGGGTAAAAACATTATGGGCAGCGGCTTTGATTTTGAGCTGTTTGTTCATACTGGCGCAGGGCGTTATATCTGTGGTGAAGAGACCGCGCTGATTAATTCCCTGGAAGGCCGCCGGGCTAACCCTCGTTCAAAACCGCCATTTCCAGCCACTTCCGGCGCATGGGGCAAACCGACTTGTGTCAATAACGTTGAAACCTTATGCAACGTTCCCTCAATTCTTGAATTCGGTAAAGAGTGGTATATCGGCCTGAGTGCGGGCAAGAGTAAAGATGCCGGTACTAAACTGATGGGATTCTCCGGTCGGGTGAAAAACCCGGGGTTGTGGGAATTGCCATTCGGTGTGACTGCTCGTGAAATTCTTGAAGATTATGCTGGTGGCATGCGTGACGGCCTGAAATTCAAAGCGTGGCAACCGGGTGGCGCAGGAACAGACTTCCTGACCGCTGAACATCTGGATCTGCCAATGGATTTCGAAAATATCGCTAAAGCGGGCAGCCGTCTGGGCACTGCATTGGCAATGGCGGTTGACCACGAAATCAACATGGTTTCTCTGACCCGTAACCTTGAAGAGTTCTTTTCCCGTGAATCCTGTGGTTGGTGTACGCCGTGCCGTGACGGATTGCCGTGGAGTGTGAAAATTCTGCGTGCAATAGAACGTGGGGAAGGCCAGCCAGGGGATATCGAAACGCTGGAACAGCTCTGCCGCTTCCTTGGGCCGGGGAATACATTCTGTGCTCATGCACCCGGGGCGGTGGAACCCTTACAGAGTGCCATCAAATATTTCCGTGATGAATTCGAAGCTGGAATTGTGACCAAAAACTATGGGAATTCCCACCTGATTGCGGGTATCCAGCCAAACCTGTTAAAGCAGCGTTGGTAATGGATTCTTCACGAAATTAGCAGAATTTTTGATTAACACTTGCTGAAAAGCAGGTCACTTGGAAGCATGCTGACTATGGCTACGATACATGTAGACGGCAAAAAATATGATGTAGACGGGGCTGATAACCTGTTACAAGCTTGCCTCTCTTTAGGGCTAGATATTCCTTATTTTTGCTGGCATCCAGCGCTGGGAAGCGTTGGCGCTTGCCGCCAATGTGCGGTAAAGCAATATCAAAACGCGGATGATACGCGCGGTCGTCTGATTATGTCCTGTATGACTCCGGCAACGGATGGCACTTTTATCGCTATTGATGATGAAGAGGCCAAACAATTCCGTGCGAGTGTGGTTGAGTGGCTGATGACCAACCATCCGCATGATTGTCCCGTGTGTGAAGAAGGGGGCAACTGTCATTTGCAGGATATGACCGTGATGACCGGCCATACATTCCGTAAATACCGTTTCACTAAGCGAACTCATAATAACCAGGAATTGGGGCCGTTTATTTCTCATGAAATGAACCGCTGTATTGCCTGTTATCGTTGTGTGCGCTACTACAAAGACTACGCTGACGGCACGGATTTTGGTGTCTATGGCGCTCACGATAATATCTATTTCGGTCGTCCTGAAAGCGGCACGCTGGAAAGCGAGTTCTCCGGTAATTTGGTCGAAATCTGCCCGACCGGGGTATTCACGGACAAAACCCATTCTGAACGTTATAACCGTAAATGGGACATGCAGTTTGCGCCAAGCATCTGCCAGCAGTGCAGTATTGGCTGTAACACCAGCCCGGGGGAGCGTTATGGTGAATTACGCCGTATTGAAAACCGTTATAACGGTACGGTAAACCACTACTTTATGTGTGACCGCGGTCGTTTTGGTTACGGTTATGTCAACCGTAAAGACCGCCCTCGTCAACCCCAGCAACTGCGCGGTGATCATTGGATCTCGCTTAACGCTGAACAGGCCATGCAGGGTGGGGCGGATATTTTGCGTCAGGCCAAAAATGCTATTGGTATCGGTTCACCACGCGCCAGCCTGGAAAGCAACTTTGCCTTGCGTGAACTGGTGGGTGCGGAAAACTTTTATAGTGGGATTGCTGCTGCTGAACAGCAACGTCTTGATATGATGCTGGAAATTCTCCAGCAGGGTGGCGTTTATACTCCGTCGCTGCGTGAAATTGAAAGCTATGATGCAGTGC
Source organism: Photorhabdus thracensis (assembly GCF_001010285.1). Taxonomy (GTDB): domain Bacteria; phylum Pseudomonadota; class Gammaproteobacteria; order Enterobacterales; family Enterobacteriaceae; genus Photorhabdus; species Photorhabdus temperata. The sequence continues at coordinate 3,776,823 of NZ_CP011104.1, forward strand.
TGATTTTAGGTGAAGACCTGACTCAGACCGGCGCCCGTATGGCACTGGCCGTTCGTCAGGCGGTGAAAGGCAAAGCCCGCGAAATGGCCGCTGCTCAGAAAGTCGCTGACTGGCAGATTGCCGCGGTGATGAATATCGGCCAGCGTGCTAAATATCCCCTGTTTGTGACTAACGTGGATGATACCCGATTGGATGATATCGCGGCGTGGAATTATCGTGCGCCGGTTGATGATCAGGCTCGTTTTGGTTTCGCCGTCGCTCATGCATTGGATAACACTGCGCCGGCGGTTGAAAATTTACCTGACGAACTGAAAGCGAAAGTGGAAATGGTTGCGCAGGCACTGATTGGCGCGAAGAAACCCCTGATTATCAGCGGCAGTAACGTGGGTAGTGATGCGATCATTCAGGCGGCAGCCAATGTTGCCTGGGCATTGAAAGATAAAGGCTCAGATGTCGGTCTATCGTTTGTCGCGATCTATGCGAACAGCATTGGACTGGGAATGATGGAGGCTCAACCACTGGATGTTGCTTTGCAACGTATCAGCAGTGGTCAATCTGATACGGCTATCGTGATGGAAAATGATCTCTATCGACATGCGGCAGCCGATAAGGTCGATGAGGCACTGAGCAAGCTGAAAAACCTGATTGTGGTTGACCATCAGCGCACTGCCATCATGGATAAAGCCCATCTGATTCTTCCGGCTGCCAGCTTTGCAGAAAGTGACGGCACGCTGGTAAATCAGGAAGGCCGGGCGCAGCGTTATTTTCAGGTTTTCCAGCCCTCTTTCTACGACAAATCTGTGGTGATGCTGGAAAGCTGGCGTTGGCTGCACTCCCTGCACATGACTTATACCGAACGTCATTTGGACTGGACTCAGCTTGACCATATTATTGATGCTTGTGTTGAAGAGCTGCCACAGCTTAAGGGCATTGTTAACGCCGCGCCTGATGCTACATTTCGTATTCATGGTCAGAAATTGGCGCGTTCGCCGCACCGTTACAGTGGTCGTACTGCGATGCTGGCAAATCTCAGTGTTCATGAACAGCGTCAGCCTCAGGATATTGACTCACCGTTTGCTTTTTCAATGGAAGGCTACAATAGCCCTGATGCCTGTCGTCAGCAGATTCCGTTTGCCTGGGCGCCGGGTTGGAACTCACCGCAGGCGTGGAATAAATTCCAGGCGGAGGTCGGTGGTCATTTGCGCTTTGGTGATCCCGGGGTACGTTTGATTGAAACAACTGACGGTGGTCTGAACTACTTTGATCAGATTCCGGCGGAATTTTCTGTACAGGATAACCAATGGGTCGTCGCTCCTTACCACCACCTGTTTGGTAGTGAAGAATTAACCCAGCGTTCCGATGTGATTCAGGAACGTATGCCGGAGCCTTATGTGATGCTCAATAACAAAGATGCGGATCAACTGGGTGTGAAAACAGGTTCTGTTCTGGAGTTTGATTGTTTTGGTCAGCAACTGCGTTTGGCAGTCCGTCTGAGTGAAAAGCTCGCTCAAGGTCAGATTGGCTTGCCAATGGGAATGCCGGGTATTCCTCCGGTCATGGCGGGTGTTTCAGTAAATAATCTGCGGGAGGCGGCACAATGAGTTGGTTAACCCCCGACGTTATTGATGTACTGATCGCTATTCTGAAATCGGTGGTGATCTTGGTGGTAGTGGTTGCCTGCGGAGCGTTGATGAGTTTTGGTGAGCGACGTTTGCTGGCGCTGTTCCAGAACCGTTATGGGCCAAACCGTGTCGGTTGGGGCGGATCATTACAGATCGTGGCCGACATGATTAAAATGTTCTTCAAAGAGGACTGGGTACCGCGTTTTGCTGACCGGTTGATCTTTACCTTAGCGCCTGTTATTGGTTTTTGTTCTCTGTTGCTTGCCTTTGCCATTGTGCCGATCACGCCGAACTGGATGGCTGCGGATCTCAACATCGGTATTTTGTTCTTCATGATGATGGCGGGTCTGGCTGTCTATGCGGTCCTGTTTGCCGGATGGTCAAGTAACAACAAATACTCCCTGCTGGGGGCGATGCGTGCTTCTGCACAGACACTGAGTTATGAGGTGTTTCTCGGCCTCTCTTTTATGGGGGTTGTTGCTCAGGCCGATTCCTTCAATATGGTGGATATCGTCAATGCACAGGAACACATGTGGAATATCATTCCTCAATTCTTTGGCTTCCTGACTTTTGCTATCGCGGGTGTGGCCGTGTGTCACCGTCACCCATTTGACCAGCCGGAAGCAGAACAGGAACTGGCTGATGGTTACCACATTGAATACTCTGGTATGAAATTTGGTCTGTTCTTCGTAGGTGAATATATCGGTATTGTCACGGTTTCTGCCCTGATTGTGACAATGTTCTTTGGTGGTTGGCATGGTCCATTCCTGCCGCCGTTTGTCTGGTTTGCGCTGAAAACTGCGTTCTTCATGGTGATGTTTATCCTGATACGTGCCTCTTTACCGCGCCCGCGTTATGACCAGGTAATGGCATTTGGCTGGAAAATTTGTTTGCCGCTGACCTTACTAAACCTGCTGGCGACTGCGGCAGTGATTTTGTACAACGCTCAATAAGGGGGGAATGAACCATGACATTAAAAGAGTTAGCGGTTGGTTTCGCCACCCAGGTACGCAGTATTTGGATGATTGGCTTACATGCCTTTCATAAGCGCGAAACCCAAATGTATCCTGAAGAACCGGTTTATCTGCCACCCCGTTACCGTGGCCGTATTGTGTTGACACGTGATCCGGACGGCGAAGAGCGTTGTGTTGCCTGTAACCTGTGTGCGGCAGTTTGCCCGGTTGGCTGTATTTCATTGCAAAAGGCCGAGCATAAAGATGGTCGCTGGTATCCGGAGTTTTTCCGCATTAACTTCTCACGCTGCATTTTCTGCGGTCTGTGTGAAGAGGCTTGCCCGACTACCGCAATCCAGTTAACACCGGATTTCGAAATGGGGGAGTTTAAGCGCCAGGATCTGGTGTATGAAAAAGATGACCTGACGATATCAGGGCCAGGTAAATATCCTGATTATAACTTTTACCGTAAGACAGGTATGGCGATTGGTGGCAAATCAAAAGGTGAAGCCGACGACGAAGCAAAACCTATCGACGTTAAAAGCTTGTTGCCGTAAGGAGCGATATTCATGGAGTTTACGTTTTATACCGCCGGGCTGGTTGCGATATTGGCAACCATCAGGGTGATTACACACACCAATCCGATACACGCGCTTTTGTATTTGATTGTTTCTCTGCTGGCGCTTTCAGCGGTGTTTTTTTCGCTGGGTGCTTATTTTGCCGCGGCGCTGGAGATCATCGTTTACGCCGGCGCCATTATGGTGCTGTTCGTTTTCGTGGTGATGATGCTTAACCTTGGCAGATCGGTTGTTGAACAGGAGCGTATTTGGCTGAAACCGCGAACCTGGGTTGGTCCGGGTCTGCTGTCAGCGGTGTTGCTTATCGTGCTGGTGTATACCATTGTCAACGTTTCTCATGGTGATATTGCCGACAATATCTCGGGTGAAGTTGTCAGCGCCAAAGAAGTGGGCATCAGCCTGTTTGGCCCATATGTGCTGGCCGTTGAACTGGCTTCTCTGTTGTTACTGGCCGGTATGGTAGTGGCTTATCACATTGGCCGTGAACACAAACAGGGTGAAGTGCTCAGCAACCGAAACGCGGAGGAACAACCATGATACCTCTTCAACATGGACTGATTTTGGCGGCAATCCTATTTGTCTTGGGCCTGACAGGGCTCATCATCCGTCGTAATCTGTTGTTTATGTTAATTAGCCTTGAAGTGATGATTAATGCTGCGGCCCTGGCTTTTGTGGTGGTAGGCAGCTATTGGGGGCAGCCGGATGGTCAGGTGATGTTCATTCTGGCGATTAGTTTGGCGGCAGCAGAGGCGAGTATTGGCCTGGCGTTGTTATTGCAGCTTTATCGTCGTCGCCAGAGTCTGAATATTGATACAGTCAGTGAGATGCGCGGATGAACTTACTCTATTTAACAATTCTGCTGCCACTGCTGGGATTTTTGCTGTTGGCATTTTCCCGTGGCCGCTGGTCTGAAAACACATCAGCCACCATCGGGATTGGTTCTGTTGGTCTGGCTGCGCTGGTGACTTTATGGGTTGCTATTGATTTCAACAGCCAGAATGTGGCGGGTGATCTGGTTTACAGTCAAAACCTGTGGAACTGGATGGAGGTTGGGGATTTCAGTATTCCTTTCACGCTGGTTCTTGATGGTTTGTCTCTGACCATGCTGAGTGTGGTCACCGGTGTCGGTTTCCTAATCCATATGTATGCCTCATGGTATATGCGCGGTGAAGAGGGTTATTCCCGTTTCTTCGCTTATACCAACCTGTTTATCGCCAGCATGGTGATACTGGTTCTGGCAGATAACATGATGCTGATGTATCTCGGCTGGGAAGGGGTGGGGCTGTGCAGTTATCTGCTGATTGGCTTCTACTATACCAACCCGGCAAATGGTGCTGCGGCAATGAAAGCCTTTGTCGTTACCCGTGTGGGTGACGTCTTCCTGGCTATCGGCATGTTTATTCTGTATGACAATCTGGGAACCCTGAACTTCCGTGAGTTAGCGGTTTTGGCTCCGCAACATCTGGAAGCCGGTTCTTCGGTGATTACCTGGGCGACCCTGATGATATTAGGGGGAGCAGTCGGTAAATCAGCTCAATTGCCGTTACAAACCTGGTTGGCTGATGCGATGGCTGGCCCGACGCCGGTTTCTGCGCTTATTCATGCCGCAACGATGGTAACCGCAGGGGTTTATCTGGTTGCCCGCAGCCACGGTCTGTTCTTGATGGCCCCGGAAATCCTGCAATTGGTTGGGACTATTGGCGCTGTTACTCTGGTGTTGGCTGGTTTTGCTGCGTTGGTGCAAACCGATATTAAACGTGTACTGGCTTACTCAACAATGAGTCAGATTGGCTACATGTTCCTGGCGTTGGGGGTTCAGGCGTGGGATGCAGCAGTCTTCCACTTGATGACGCACGCATTCTTCAAGGCGCTGTTGTTCCTGGCATCGGGTTCCGTCATCCTGGCCTGTCATCACGAACAGAATATTTTCAAAATGGGTGGATTGCGTAAATCCATACCGTTGGTTTATGTCTGCTTCCTGGTCGGTGGCGCGGCGCTATCGGCGTTGCCGATCGTTACTGCCGGTTTCTACAGTAAAGATGAAATTCTGTGGGGGGCAATGTCACATGGTCATATCAATCTGATGCTGGCGGGTTTGGCAGGGGCGTTTATGACATCTTTGTATACCTTCCGTATGATTTTTATCGTATTCCACGGTGAGGCGAAAACCAAAGCGCACTCTGTTAAAGGGATTACCCATCACCTGCCATTACTGGTATTGCTGGTGCTTTCCACCTTTGTGGGCGCACTGATTGCGCCACCACTGGCGGGTGTGTTGCCGGCAGACCATGCAACGGGCGACACAGGTAAAATGATGCTGGAAGTGGTTTCTGGTGTGGTTGCGGTTGCAGGTATTTTGCTAGCGATGGCACTGTATTTAGGTAAACGTCAGTTGGTGAATAGCGTGGCGCAAAGTGCTCCGGGACGCTTCTTTTCCGTATGGTGGTTTAATGCCTGGGGCTTTGATGTTCTGTATGACTGGGTATTTGTTAAGCCATTCAAGAGCATTACCCGTGTGTTACAAAACGATCCACTGAATTCACTGATGAATATTCCGGCGGTGTTATCACGCTGGAGTAACAAAGGTCTTAGCCTGAGTGAAAACGGACAAATCCGTTGGTACGTTGCCTCTATGGGGTTGGGTGCAGTGCTGGTTTTAGCTCTGCTGCTACTGGTTTAATTTAAGGGACACATTGCGCCATGCTATTACCTTGGCTAATTCTTTTGCCCTTCATCGGAGGTTTGCTGAGTTGGCAGACTGAACGCTTTGGTACCCGTGTACCACGTTGGATCGCGTTAATTTCGATGGGGTTGACTCTGGTGCTCTCACTGCAATTGTGGTTGCAGGGGGGCTATACCTTGGCTAATCCGCAGGGGATCCCTCAATGGCAATCAGAATTTTTGATGCCGTGGATCCCACGTTTTGGTATCAGTATTCACCTTGCACTGGATGGCTTATCCCTGCTGATGGTCGTGTTGACTGCACTGCTGGGGCTGATGGCTATTCTCTGTTCATGGACGGAAAATCAACCGTATCAGGGCTTTTTCCACTTGAACCTGCTGTGGATCCTGGGTGGTGTGATGGGGGTGTTCCTCGCTATCGACATGTTCCTGTTCTTCTTTTTCTGGGAAATGATGTTGGTGCCGATGTACTTCCTGATTGCATTGTGGGGACACAGAGGATCAGGCGGTAAGACCCGTATCACCGCGGCGACCAAGTTTTTCATTTATACCCAGGCGAGCGGTCTGGTGATGCTGATTGCGATTATGGCGCTGGTACTGGTGCACTATAACGCGACGGGCGAATGGACATTCAGCTATGAAAAACTGCTGAATACGCCGATGTCACATACCGTTCAATACCTGCTGATGTTGGGTTTCTTCATCGCCTTTGCGGTAAAAATGCCGGTTGTGCCTTTGCATGGATGGTTACCGGATGCTCACAGCCAGGCGCCAACCGCGGGTTCTGTTGACCTGGCGGGGATCTTGCTGAAAACGGCGGGTTATGGTCTGTTGCGTTTTGGCTTGCCACTGTTCCCGGAGGCTTCTCACGAGTTCACCCCAATCGCGATGTGGCTGGGTGTGCTTGGGATCTTCTATGGTGCATGGATGGCATTCAGCCAGACAGATATCAAACGCCTGATTGCTTATACCAGTATCTCGCATATGGGATTTGTGTTGATAGCGATTTACTCTGGCAGCCAGCTTGCTTACCAGGGGGCGATTATCCAGATGATTGCTCATGGTTTATCAGCCGCGGGCCTGTTTATTCTCTGTGGTCAGCTTTATGAGCGCTTGCATACCCGTGATATGAATTTAATGGGTGGTTTGTGGCGACGTGTGCAGTTTTTGCCTGCGTTGTCGCTGTGCTTTGCTGTTGCGACACTGGGGATGCCGGGAACCGGTAACTTTGTCGGTGAGTTTATGATTCTGTTTGGCAGTTTTAGTGAATACACGTTAATTATAACGATTTCTGTGTTCGGCCTGGTTTTCGCTTCTGTATATGCCTTGTATATGATGCAACGTGCTTATTACGGAGCGCCAAAATCAGATGAGCCACTAAGACGGATGGATATGCGGGAAATATCTATTGTCATGTTGCTGTTGATATTACTGGTGGTGATGGGATTCTACCCACAACCTATCCTTGATACTTCAGCGGCAGCGATGGATAACATCCAGACCTGGTATTCAGCTTCAATTTCAACTACAAGGCCGTAATTCGCCATGACAATAACTCCTCAACAACTGATCGCGCTGTTACCGCTGTTGATCGTCGGATTGACGGTAGTGGTTGTGATGCTGTCCATTGCGTGGCGACGCGATCACTTTATCAATACCACGCTGACCGTAGTAGGTTTGAATCTGGCTCTGTTGTCCCTCTACTTTGTTGGGCAACAGGACGCGATGGATGTCACCCCACTGGTTCATGTGGACGGCTACGCTATGCTCTATATCGGCCTGGTGCTGGTTGCGAGCCTGGCAACTTCTACTTTCGCCTATTCTTGGCTGGAAAATTATCCGGATAACAAAGAAGAGTTCTACCTGCTGGTGCTGATTGCGACCGTGGGTGGTATTCTCCTGGCTTGTGCAAACCATCTGGCATCATTGTTTATCGGTATTGAACTGCTTACTTTGCCGCTGTTTGGTTTGATTGGTTATGCATATCGTCAAAGACGCTCTCTGGAAGCGGCGATTAAGTACATGTTGTTGTCCGCGGCAGCATCGTCTTTCATGCTGTTTGGTATGGCGTTGCTGTATGCGGAATCAGGCGATCTCTCTTTTGCTGCGCTGGGGCATCGTTTGTCTGACAGCTATATCTACCAACCTTTAATACTGGCAGGTCTGGGTATGATGGTTGTTGGCATTGGCTTCAAACTGTCACTGGTTCCCTTCCATCTTTGGACGCCGGATGTTTATCAGGGGGCGCCTGCACCTGTTTCTACCTTTCTGGCAACAGCCAGTAAGATAGCGATTTTCGCAGTAGTGATGCGTTTGTTCGTTGAAGCGCCTATGGCGGACAATGAAGCGCTGCGCACGGTATTAACCGTTATTGCGATTGCTTCTATGTTGTTTGGTAACTTGATGGCGCTGACTCAGACAAATATCAAACGCCTGCTTGGTTACTCTTCTATTGCTCACTTGGGTTATCTGTTAGTGGCGCTGGTAGCGGTACAAAACCATCAGCTTTCAGAAGAAACCGTGGGTATCTATCTGGCGGGTTATCTGTTTAGCAGCATTGGTGCGTTTGGTGTCGTTAGCCTGATGTCCAGCCCATATAAAGGACCGGATGCGGATTCTCTCTACTCATACCGTGGCCTGTTTTGGCATAAACCGATTTTGTCTGCGGTCATGACGGTGATGATGTTATCACTGGCGGGTATCCCAATGACGCTAGGCTTTATTGGTAAGTTCTATGTGATTGTCGTGGGTGTGCAATCTGAACTGTGGTGGCTGGCTGCGGCGGTGGTTCTTGGCAGTGCTATCGGCCTTTATTACTATCTGAGAGTGATGGTGAGTCTGTACTTACATGCGCCGAAAGCTCTTAACCGTGATACACCGAGGAATTGGGCCTTAACTGCCGGCGGGATGGTCGTTCTGATTTCTGCATTATTGGTACTGGCGCTGGGTATTTGGCCTCAGCCACTGATTGATGTGGTGCAACAAGCGAAAATCATTCTCTAAATAGTCAGTCGGTTGTGATGAATTATTTAGAATAATCGAAACCCGGTAAGGTTGTCCTTACCGGGTTAGTTTTGAAAAGATTTGGGTTATAAAAATAAAATCTTTTATTTATTAAAATAGTCTCGCCACATGATTTTAGATTTTCTCTTAAAACCATGTCTATTTAAATGATATTTAAATAAATCAGTAAATTTATTTAATAATGTTTTATTACAGGAAAATTAATCAGCCAGAAAGGTTATAATGATTAAATGGATATTTAAACGTTAACAGAGTGCGAAAATAGCTTTGAAAAATAACGATATAAATTTATTATAGCGTTAAATTACATTAAAGGTATAAAAATAGGTATGATTTAAATGAAACCGTAGAAAAGCAATGTCATTGGCTAGGGTGAAAATAGTGTAAAACAAGTTTAAAAGGGCATGTTTAATGTGTCGCGGTGTCGCATAATAAATACAACATAATAATGATAAAAGTAATCCAGTTCGTATTTGATTAAATTATTTATTTGCGGATTTTGTCATTCAGATTTTTTATAAACGATTATTTAACTGGCTGATAAAAAAGTTTAATCCCCAGTTGAAAACGTTATTAAATAACGTTTCATAATTCTGCTACACATGGCCGTCTTCAAGTCATTGTTATATATAGAATTATGAGTAGTATAAGATGTAGCACTATTTTGGGATCTTATTTAAAATCGGTTTGTTTTTTAAATATATTGCCTTGTTAACCTATTTTATATTCTTATTTGCCTTTTTTACTGGGTATATAATCATTAATAAAGCCAATTCTTTTTCTCATTTTCCACTGATGGTTCTATGGTGAGCAGGTTTTGAACGGTTATTAAAAGCCATTTTTTTAACCTCTGGTTTTAATCATTGTTTTTACTTTTAATACCTGATTTCTATTAAATTTAATCAACGTTAATCATACTTGCTTTTTATCTTTGTTGATGCTGTTTTAATGGCAACTTTTAACAGTTTTCATGATGTTACCCTCTTTTTTTTTATCTTTATAAATCAAGTGGTAAATAGCTTGATGATATAAATATGCTCCTTTATTTTTTTCGGAAAATATTATTTTTTCTGATTTATTTTCAATTTTTTGTTAATGGTTAATGGGTTTCGATTAAGTTTGATTAACGTCTTTTTAAAAACTGTACTTATAGTTAAATCTGTCTTTTATATAAAAGCTTTAATATCTCTGTTTTTGTGTTTTTAAATGGTCATGGCAGGTTAGGTAAATGTAAAATAAGCCGAAGATAATATCGTCGATGAATACATTAAACATGACAGGGAATAAGCCGTTTTTAGTCACTCTGTACCTTTTAAAAATCTGGCGTTAATGGATGCCTGTTTTTTTTACCCTTAGCGAACTAATCACTGAAAAAGAAAACAGCTTGTCGATCACCCAAAAATGAAAGAATTTATGGTCACCCTGTTAGCGTACCGCTTGTCGGGTGACCACCTCATTAAAGCCCTAAAGAGGCTTATACCCTTCATCTTTCAAGTTGCTGCTTTGTTGCGCTTATTGACTGATTTTCTTTTTTTACTTTTCATTGCATTGCTGTGAGTTTCAGTAAGAATCCGCTTTTTCTCACAATTAGCAAAGCGATTTAAAACTTGTCTGATTAGTGGCTGATAACCTAAGCTATTAAGGTCAGCTATCATTTTCAAGTCTTCTATCAGAGACTTATTTAATCTGATTGATATTAGCTGTAACTCCAACGCTTCATTAATCAGATCTTCTGTTATATCATCAGATACTTTAACGTGAGCCTCACTGCAACCGAGCTCACGGTTATCCCATGCTTCATCAGTGGAAGCTATCAGGTTATTTGTTCGCTTATCAGTTTGTTTGCTCATTTTTCTGTTCCTAGACCGTATTTTTCGTAAATTCTCAATTCATCTTCATTAGGTGAGTAAGCTGTCCTTATAGCAACCCCTTTTTCTGGGTAATAGATAAAGACTATCTTTAACTTAACACCATAATCAGTTTCAGATATAAACCACTTAGTTGGCGGGTCAGTTTTGTTGTCTTCTCTTGTGTCCTCAAGAAAACGCCCGACCCGATTACAAAAACACTGGAGTACATCCTCTTCATTAACCGGTGGGATTTTACCTGCTAATTTCAACCTGATTTTTGATGATATCAAGAGCTTCATGTGTTTCGGTGTCTTTAACTCATGGTTAATTTGTATATACAAAATGATATGGCTAACCAACAAACCTATGTTCCCCCTTTTTTTGCGACACCGATTTTGATGTATGGTGGGCTCGCTTAAATCTATCTGGCGTCTGTTGGGAACCTGTTCCCGCGCCACGATGGGTTTTGATGGTCGCCGATTTGCTCTCGACTAATTGGTTTTTATTTTCCTGCTCATCTTTCTGCACTTGTAAATCCAATCTGGTGAATAGTGTTGTGGTGAATAGATCCCTAGATTGGTCAATAACCCGGTAAGGTTGCCCTTACCGGGTTATTATGAGTTGTTGATAACGCTTTCTTCCCCCTGAACTGCACTTCACACAAGTTTCATTAACTTATTATGCTTATGCTTTGTATTACCTGGTGAAAGCCCGGGGGCAGTTGTGTTTAGCTCAACAGGAGCGCACTGTATTGCGACTCCAGATTATTAAGGAAGTCCAACTGTTTATGTATGAATTTGGTCAGATCTTGCTGGCCGGTTTTGCTGTCTATTGTCTCCTGTAATTGATTGGCAAATAGACTCCATACTTGTTCCAGTGTTGTTGCCTGGCTCAGTAGTGTGGTGCGCTCTGTCTCGATTTGCTGTGCAGCGCCGATACCGGTAATCCGCTTTTCTGTCTCTTTCAACTGAGTTTTCAGGTTATCGGACACCTTATTCAATTGAGTGATTTGCTCATCCAGTTTGGATCTGGCAACGGCTAATTCTATATATTTCAGACCCTTAGAAATATTTTCGAGCGTCTTTTTGGCGATTTCAATTCCTTGCTTAAGTGCCTGCTTGATGGCTTCTTTTTTCGGGTTGCTTATGTCCAGTTTGTCCACTTCGCTGGCATTGGGAATGTAGTCCTTGAACATATCAGCCAGATTGTATTGGCGAATGACATCTTGGCTTTCGATGATTTTGTCGCGGTCTTCGGCCAGTTTGGTTTTTTTCTGCTCTTTCTGGGCAATATCGGCTTGCAGTTCCACTTTCCGTGCTTGTTCTTCTTCCAGGACACCTCCCAAACGTTCTGAAATCACAACGTTACGCACATCGGCAATTTTGTTGGCCAACTGGTTAGCTTCATTGTGTAAGCTGAGAATGACGTTTTTGACATCTTTATTCAGGCTGCGGATCTGCTCTGAACGTGCTTCTAACAGCGTATCCCGGGTTTCATCGTCCAGATCAGGATTTTCCAGCTCTGCATCAATTTCGAGGATGGTCTGAAAGTATTCTTGAGGAGGGAGCTGCCTCAGTGCGGTTTGCAGGTGAGGTACAGAAATACGTACCGTTTCGTCAAGATCACGGCTGTATACGCCGACCCGCAGAGTTTTTTCCCGGATTATTTCAATGCCTGAAGTTTGCTGTTGCACCAGACGCCAGATGTTTTTCACCGCTTGATTCAAGGCTTTTATGTTGATTTCTGGATAAGCAGCAGAGTTTTGTGGAAAAGTGATAATTTCAGTCATTTTAATGCTCCTTTTTTTCTATTTCCTATGTAATACAAGGGGGAATGTGATTAGTTATAGCGCTGTTTGTACTCTTTCAACGCTTCATCGAAAACTTTGACCAATTGTTTAGCGGAACCTTCTACTTCTTTCCAAGGACTTATCACTTGCTGGAATTTAGTGATAAAAGAGGTCAGTTTCAGTGCATCGTTAATTTCAGCGAATTTATCTCTGGAGGCATTGATCTGAGTTAGCATGGATTGCCACATGTAATCCAGGTGGTTCAGTGCGACTTCTGCGTCCAGCAAACGGGTATCAATGTCGCTAAAATCAAGAGACAAATTAGTCATGGATTCTTGCAATGCGCGTTTACCTTTGATGCTTTCTTCCAGGCCGCGCACTTCTTCGATCAATGCGTTTTTCCGTTTACGTACTTCCTCTGCCTTAGCACCAAAAATGCCACCTGTAATAGCAAGGCCGATAAGCCCCGCAGCGATGCCGGAGAAAGCCAGGCCCACGAATTTGTCGTAGTCTTTCTTAAGCTGAGTGATTTCTGCTTTTTTCTCGATAATTTTTTCATCCAGATCTTTGATGCCAACTGACATCTTATTGTCTTTCATCAGCTTTTTCTTATTTTCTACCTGTGGCTGTAAACCAAATGCAATGCCGCCATTTGAGAGTCTGCCGCCGATCAGTTTTAGTTTGAAATCAGATACTTCGGTTTTGACCTTTTCGGTTTTCTGCTGCTGTTTTTGAATATCGTTCTTCATGTTATCCAGGATTTCTTCCAGTGCGTGCGACACCTCTTTATCTTCATTGGTGTAGGTGATACTGGCTAATTGTCTATCCGATAACTCTCCCAGTTTCTTCTTTATACGTTCAATAATTGGCATCTCATTAATGATGCTGATGATATTCCCTCCGGTCTCGGTAATTTGTTTACCGACAATTTCCAGATCGATACTCTGTTGCATAATATCGTTTTCCACTCCGCTCCAGCTAAGTGAGTGAATGCGGATTTCTTCAAATAAAGTATGAATATCTTCTGGTTCCAGTCCAGGAATATCGACCTTTTGGTAGCCTAGATAGTTTTTCACTTCCTCCAGATTAAAAGGCAGTGAAAGACCTTTCTTAACATACAATTTGATATTAATAAGGTCTTCTTTGGTAAATATTCCGCCCGGGCGGGCAACACCGGCTTGTTTACCTGTCAGTAATTGCAAGGTAGCCGAGGGAATATCTGTTTCATTCAGTGTTTTTTCCGCTGGAAGTTGAGCTAATAACATATATTTCTCCATTAGTGGTTATTGCTTCATTGAAAAAATTATTAAATACATCAAGGCACAACCGGATGTCATAATACCCATGTTGTTGAATTTGCGTTGTATTTTTTATTGAATAATCTTAATTAAAAATACATTGATTGGCGTGATTATTTGTTGAAAAAACAGTTTAACTCATAATTTTTGTTAAACATTTGCCTGCATTTTCATCGAAATTAAATTTAGGTATTTTTAATATATAAATATAAAATTTATGGAATTAAATATTGTTGATTTTTGTATGATTGATAGTTAAGTTTGAAAATAATACTTTAGTTTGCTTGTTTATTTGTTCTGAGTTTTTGTGTTCTTTCTTGATGTTAGCATGAAAAATATGTAATATTTAAATACTGTTTATGTGAAAATGTATTTTAAAAAAAATAATTACATTTGTGTTGCTATATGATGGTTATATAATTTCTTCCTTTTTGATTTAAAAGGCAGGTAATACGGTCTTTTTATAAAGAATAAGCTGGATGTTTTTTGATTTACCATTTATGGCGTGCTTAAAAAGTGGATAAGATTGCACCCTATTTATTTTGTGTCATGGAATAAAGATTCATATCCATATTTTAACTAAAATCTTAATTGTTCATATAATGACCGGGGTTAACAAGTAAGGGGGGTGTTTTTATAATTCTATTTTACTATTGTGTAAATAAGATATGTTTTTTAGAGAAAGGATTTTATTCGGAGAATAAAGGTTTATTTTATTCCCTGGCTTATAATAACGGTCTTTATTTAGTAAATTTTTAGCAGTAAGTGAAAGCGTCGCTTTGTTGAAAATCATATAGTGAAAATTGATCATATTAATGAACTTAATATTTGTTATCGGAAGAGCAAAACGTCTGATTTATCCTGTTTCAGCATTGGAGAGAGAGTCTTCGCCGCTAATGGAATTGAACACGTATAACTACACAAATAATCAGGGCTTTAATTATTATTAATGCTCCGTATAATCCTACTTTTTATTATGTCTTTTGGGGAAAAGACTGGAGAAGGTAGTGATAGAGCAAGATTCAATTGACACTGGGTGAATCCTTATCTGCTGTACCGCTTATGGCCGCAAGTTGTCAGATAAAGCACCGTAGTCGGCGAAAACAAGTCTTCGATTAAATGGCAATTCATTGAACTAGGATAAAGAAAAAATTATCCGTGTCGTTAGGCTGACAGAGAGCTTTTATCAATGTTTTTTTGAGTAAAATATGTCAAACAGCGCATTTAACCGCCGCTGGGCGGAACTTTTATTGGAAGCACTTACCCGCCACGGATTACGTCATGTTTGCATTGCGCCAGGGTCACGTTCCACACCTTTAACAGTGGCTGCGGCGGAAAATAACAAACTGATTTGTCATACCCATTTTGATGAACGCGGGTTAGGCCATCTGGCACTGGGATTAGCCAAAGCAAG
Organism: Photorhabdus thracensis; assembly: GCF_001010285.1. GTDB lineage: Bacteria > Pseudomonadota > Gammaproteobacteria > Enterobacterales > Enterobacteriaceae > Photorhabdus > Photorhabdus temperata. The sequence goes on from NZ_CP011104.1 coordinate 3,792,033, forward strand.
TAAAAAGCCGGTTGGGATTATCGTCACTTCCGGGACGGCGGTGGCAAACCTCTATCCTTCATTAATCGAAGCTGGCTTAACGGGGGAACGCATGGTTTTCCTGACTGCCGATCGGCCACCGGAATTGATAGATTGTGGTGCGAATCAAGCTATTCATCAGCAGGATATTTTTGCTTCTCATCCATCTCAGACAATTTCTTTGCCAAGACCAACAGACGATATCGCTGCAAGCTGGCTGGTTTCTGTCATAGATAATGGTATGGCGAACTTGCAACACGGGGCCTTGCACATTAATTGCCCATTTGCTGAACCGTTATATGGTAATGAAGAGCCTTCTTATTATGAGTGGCAGCAACAGTTAGGCAACTGGTGGAAAAGTAATAAGCCCTGGTTAAGTCAGCCGGCGATCTGTGCGGTGGCAGAAGTGCCTGATTGGCGCTATTGGCAACGGAAACAAGGGGTTGTACTGGCTGGACGAATAAGTGCTGAAGAGGGGATTTATGTTGCCGAATGGGCAAAAACATTAGGCTGGCCGCTGATTGGCAATGCGCTTTCACAAACGGGGCAACCATTGCCTTGTGCCGATTTATGGTTGGATAATCCTCACGCACAGGCAATTTTGGCGCAAGCGCAACTGGTGGTCCAGTTTGGTTCCAGTCTGATGGGAAAACGTCTGTTACAGTGGCAGGCTAAATGCCAGCCGGAGGAGTTTTGGATTATTGATCCCATTCCTGGCCGGCTTGATCCCGCCAATCATCGTGGCAGAAAATTAACCTGTAATATTGCTGACTGGTTACTGGCTCATCCGGCACAATCGCGTACATCGTGGGCAGAAGAGCTCATAATCTGGTCAGAGAAAGCAGTTAACTGCGTCAGAACAGAATTAGCAGGGAAGTTCAGTGAAGCTGCCGTAGCTTATCAATTAGATGAATTACTGCCTGAATATGGACAGTTATTTGTGGGTAACAGCCTGATTGTTCGTTTGATCGATGCACTTGGGCAATTACCGGCAGGGTATCCGGTCTACAGTAACCGGGGGGCAAGTGGTATTGATGGATTGATTTCCACTGCGGCAGGCGTGCAACGGGCAACGGCAAAGCCAACTCTGGCGATTATCGGTGATTTATCCACACTTTATGATCTGAATGGCCTGGCATTGCTGCGTCATCCTTCCGCGCCAACCGTATTAATCGTGGTAAATAATAATGGCGGACAAATTTTCTCTTTACTGCCTACGCCGGAAGAAGAAAGGCAACGTTTTTACTGTATGCCTCAGCATGTTAATTTTGATCATGCGGCGGCGATGTTTGGTTTGAATTATGCCTGTCCACAAAGCTGGGCTGAATTACGGCAATGTACTGAGCAGGCATGGCAACAAAATGAAACCACGTTGATTGAACTGAAAGTGCCAGGTAGAGAAGGGGCTGAGTGTTTGCAACAGCTTTTAAAACAGGTGGCTATGTTGTGAGTTTGGCTTGTCGTAAGTTCAACAGTTACAATGACCGTCCCTGGCTGGTTTGGTTACATGGATTATTGGGTAGTGGCGATGAATGGTTGCCACTAGTGAATCTGTGCGCTCATTATCCCTCATTGGTAATCGATCTGCCTGGTCATGGTGATTCCAGGGATGTTCAGGTAAAAGATTTCACCGATATGAGTCGTCTGCTGTCTGAAACGTTAACAGAACAGCAAATTAATAAATACTGGCTGATTGGCTACTCGTTAGGGGGCCGTATTGCCATGAATCATGTCTGTTATGGTGATATTCAGGGATTGTGTGGGTTGCTGGTTGAAGGAGGAAACCCTGGTTTGTTTTCCCAACAGGAAAGGGATGCCCGTCTTGAACATGATAGGCGCTGGGCCAGACGTTTTCGTTCTCAGCCGATTGAACAGGTTTTGTCCGATTGGTATCAGCAGGCGGTTTTTTCTGATCTATTACCTGAACAGCGCCGGCAACTGATCAACTTACGCAGTCATAATCATGGCGGTAGTGTGGCTGATATGCTGGAAAATACCTCGCTTGGATACCAACCCTGGCTGGTGCCTGAACTGCAACAACTGGCGTTGCCTTTTGCTTATCTGTGTGGCGAAAAAGACGAAAAATTTCAGCAATTAGCAAAGTACTGCGCTTTACCACTGCAAACCATTGCGCATGTTGGGCATAATGCTCACCGATCGAACGCGGCGGCGTTTGCTGCGGCAGTAAACCATTTTTTATCACTCTCTGATTGAAGGAATACGAATATGATTTACCCGAGCGAAGAAGAGCTGTATGTCCCGATTGAATGGCTGGACTGCTCTGAAGAATTTGAAGATATTCTTTATCACAAATCCACCGATGGCATGGCTAAAATCACCATCAATCGCCCGCAAGTACGTAATGCGTTCCGTCCATTGACTGTTCAAGAGATGATGCAAGCGCTGGATGATGCCCGTTATGATGACACCATCGGTGTGATTATCCTGACCGGTATGGGTGAAAAAGCCTTTTGTGCTGGTGGCGATCAAAAAGTCCGGGGTGACTACGGCGGTTATCAAGATGCCAGAGGCACCCATCACCTGAATGTGCTGGATTTCCAGCGTCAGATCCGTACTTGTCCAAAACCCGTCGTTGCTATGGTATCCGGATATGCGATTGGGGGCGGTCATGTATTGCATTTGGTGTGTGACCTGACTATCGCCGCTGATAACGCTATTTTTGGTCAGACTGGCCCTAAAGTCGGTTCTTTTGACGGCGGTTGGGGGGCATCTTATATGGCTCGGGTTGTCGGTCAGAAAAAAGCCCGCGAAATCTGGTTCCTGTGTCGTCAATATGATGCGAAACAAGCACTGGATATGGGGCTGGTTAACACCGTTGTACCTTATGCAGATCTGGAAAAAGAGACGGTCCGCTGGTGCCGTGAAATGCTGGAAAATAGCCCAATAGCCTTGCGTTGTCTGAAAGCTGCTCTGAATGCTGACTGTGACGGCCAGGCTGGATTGCAGGAGCTGGCCGGTAACGCCACTATGCTTTTCTACATGACAGAAGAAGGCCAGGAAGGGCGTAACGCCTTTAATGAGAAACGCCAACCTGATTTCAGCAAATTTAAACGTAACCCATAATGCGTACTGCGACTTTATACCGGTTCAGACTGCCGATGGAGGCAGGTGTTATCCTGCGATATCAGCGGCTTAAAACCCGTGATGGCTTGCTGGTTCACTTGCAGGAAAATGGTCAACAGGGATGGGGCGAGATTTCACCTCTGCCGGAATTCAGCAAAGAAACTGTTGAGCAGGCTGGAGACGCTACGGTGGAATGGCTTAAACAGTGGTGCCTTGGTGATGAACCGGGCGAAAGTGAACTGCCTTCTGTCGCATTTGGGGTTAGCTGCGCATTAGCTGAATTACGGGGTGAATTGCTGGAAGAAGCTGATTACCGGAAAGCGCCACTGTGTAACGGTGATCCTGATGAACTGATTGTTCGTCTGAGTGAAATGAGTGGGCAGAAGGTTGCTAAAGTGAAAGTCGGGCTGTATGAAGCGGTGCGTGACGGTATGGTGGTTAATATTCTGCTGGAAGCGGTACCGGATTTATCTTTGCGACTGGATGCTAACCGTAGTTGGAGCCGTGCTAAAGCGGACGGTTTTGCTAAATATGTCGATCCTGATTACCGCCACCGGATTGCCTTTTTGGAAGAGCCTTGTCAAACCCCGGCGGAATCTCTCGCTTTTGCCCGTGATACTGGGATCGCCATTGCCTGGGATGAAAGTCTCCGTGATGAAGGTTTCAGCGTGGAGGCCCAGGAAGGTGTTGCTGCTATTGTCATCAAACCCACCTTGACAGGAAGCCTTGCCCGTTGTCGTCAGTTGATTTCAACAGCGCGCAATGCCGGGTTGGAAACGGTGATCAGCTCCAGTATTGAAACCAGTTTTGGTTTGACTCAACTTGCTCGCATTGCTCATTGGCTGACGCCTGCTACCATTCCAGGGTTGGATACGCTGGAACTTATTCAGTCTCAGTTAGTGCGCTGCTGGCCGGATAGTACGATTCCAGTGACCGGATTGGATGAATTGGAAATCGCATGGCGCAGTTAAATCCATTTACCCAGTGGCCGTGGCGCTACTGGGCATCTTTTAGCCCCGAAAATATTGCCATTCGGTTGTGTGATCGCGTTTTAAACTGGCATCAGTTGGTTGCTGCTTTGGATGCGATCGCGGCAAATTTCCGCCAACAGGGGGTAATTGAAGGAAGTGGCGTAATGTTGCGGGGGAAAAATAGCGAACAGATGTTGCTGGGTTATCTCGCAGCACTACAGTGTGGTGCACGGGTGTTGCCACTGAATCCTCAATTACCTGAAGTACTTCTGTCTGAATTACTGCCCCATCTGGATATTGATTTTGTTGCTGATTTCTGTGGTGACGATTTGCCCGTTATAGATGCCAGATCCCTTGATTGGCAAAGTGAGCCACTGAATTCTGATGATAACTCAGCAGCATGGGACGCAATGCGTCCAGCCAGTATGATTTTGACTTCCGGCTCTTCCGGGTTACCTAAAGCTGCCGTTCACTCAATTCATGCGCATCTTTCCAGTGCGCGGGATGTCCTTTCTGTGATGAATTTTCAGCAGCAAGATAGCTGGTTGCTCTCATTGCCGTTGTTTCATGTCTCTGGTCAGGGGATTATTTGGCGTTGGTTAATGAAAGGGGCTTCTCTGGTATTGAGAAATATCAATCCACTGGAGCATGCTTTAGCCGATTGTACTCATGCTTCATTGGTTCCGACTCAGCTCTGGCGGTTACTGGCGCAGTCGCAAAATCAGCCACCGAATTTAAAAGAGGTGCTGCTGGGTGGGGCGATGATCCCGGTTGAATTAACTCAAAGGGCAGAGCAGCAAGGTATTCGTTGTTGGTGTAGTTATGGTTTAACCGAACTGGCTTCAACGGTATGTGTTAAACGGGCAGATGAGTTTCCCGGTGTGGGAAATCCATTACCGGGCAAGGAAGTTCGGTTGATCAAGGAGGAGATTCAAATTCGTTCTGACAGCCTTGCCTGTGGATACTGGCTGGATGGAAAATTACAACCGTTGGTTGATCATGACGGTTGGTTTCATACCCGTGATCGGGGCGTGATACAACAGGGTGAATTACGAATACTTGGCCGGGTGGATAATCAGTTTTTCAGCGGTGGAGAAGGCATTCAACCGGAAGAGATTGAACGAATGATTAACACCTATCCGCAGGTAGAACAAAGTTTTGCTGTTCCTGTGCCCGATCCTGAATTTGGTTATCGCCCTGTCGTTGTCATTGATAGTAACTCGCCTGAAATTATTGATTTATTACCTGAATGGTTGGTTGATAAACTGGCCGCTTTTCAGCGTCCGGCAGCTTACTATCTCTTACCTCAGCAGTTTAAAAATAACGGTATTAAAATTTCCCGTCAGCAGATCAAAAAATGGGTATTGGATTTACCCGGTTGCTCTTGAGCTATTTTGATTTGCTTTCGTACTGCCCATTATCACTAATGGAGTCATGGGCAGAGATAATGAATGATACGGTGTTGTTAGCAATCAGCTTTTAATTTTTGCAGCGCTTTTTCGACACCAGCGCCATATTCTGGGTGAACTTTTCTAAATAGCTCAACTTGACGGCGTTGAGTCTCTTCATGTGCTTGTGACAGTTCACTGGCGATACGGTCGAACATACGCTGATGCTCTTTACTGCTGATTAAGTTAAACAGTGCGCGGGGCTGACTGAAATAATCTTCATCTTTACGGTGGTTCCAGTGGTCAGCGTCTCCTTCTAAAGACAATGATGGGTGTTTGAATTCAGGTTGTTCTTGGAACAACCCGGCGTTGTTTGGTTCATAAGTCACCGTGTTTCCGCTGTTGCCATCCACGCGCATTGCACCATCACGGTGGTAATTGTGGAACGGACAACGAGGTGTATTAACCGGAATTTGATGGTGGTTAACACCGAGACGATAACGTTGAGCATCACCATAGGAGAACAGGCGGCCCTGTAACATCTTATCAGGGGAGAAACTGATACCTGGCACGACATTAGCAGGGTTGAAAGCGGCTTGTTCGACTTCGGAGAAATAATTCTCAGGGTTACGGGTCAGCTCGAAATAACCGACATCAAGCATTGGGTAATCGCCATGAGGCCATACTTTTGTCAAATCAAACGGATTGTACGGCGTCTGAGAAGCTTCTTTCTCTGGCATAATCTGAACTTTTAATTTCCAGCGTGGATAATCTCCTTGCTTAATTGCGGTAAACAAGTCACGCTGAGAGCTCTCGCGATCTTTACCGACCAGCGCTTCCACTTCATCATCCAACAGATTTTTAATGCCTTGCTGACAACGGAAATGGAATTTCACCCAGAAACGTTCATTATCTGAGTTGATAAAGCTGAATGCATGGCTACCAAAACCGTGCATATGGCGGAAAGATCTCGGTATACCACGGTCACTGAAATCAATAGTTAATTGATGTAGTGATTCAGGTTGATGAGAGAAGAAATCCCATTTATAGGCAGGATTTCGCAGGTTGGTATGCGGATCACGTTTAACTACATGGTTAAGATCTGGGAATTTCAAGGGATCACGAAGATAGAATATTGGGGTATTGTTACCGACTAAATCCCAATTACCTTCTTCAGTATAGAACTTAAGCGCAAAACCACGAATATCACGTTCCGCATCTGCTGCCCCGCGTTCACCGGCGACGGTTGAGAAACGGGCAAACATTTCTGTTTTTTTGCCTATTTCAGAGAAAATCTTAGCGCTGGTGTACTTAGTGATATCGTGAGTAACGACAAAGGTCCCATAAGCTCCAGAGCCTTTGGCGTGCATACGACGCTCTGGAATAACTTCACGGTCAAAATGGGCAAGTTTTTCTAAGAACCAAACATCTTGTAACAACATAGGACCACGTTGGCCTGCGGTTATGACATTATTATTGTCAACGACAGGGGCTCCGGCATTCGTTGTAAGTCCTCTCTTTTTCATCACACTTCTCCTGTTTTACATGAAAAAAAACAGCGTAATCGCTGATTAAAAAAAACAGTTCTGGTCAAATGTTAAAATTCAAATGTTGTATTTTTTCTATAAGTTATTTATTGTTTTCTTCTTTACTGTTTAATATAAAATTATTTATATAGTTAATTATTAAGTAAATGAAATGAAAAATTCACACATATTTAGTAAGTATAGATGATTCATTTCCTTTTGTTGTCTACAGGTTTAATTGTATTTAAGTAATATGCTTAACATTAAGTAAATAAAGAGGAAATATTATGAAGGCTTATCTTGCCGCAGCAGCAACCAGTTTATTGTTCATTGCCGGGACAGCGAATGCGATTTCGGTGAATGTTCAGGCTGGTCGCCATTTCACCAATACTTCAGCTGCAATTGGTGATAACGGTGCTGGATTATCTTTTAACGGTAACTGGGCACGCAGTGATCATAATGGGCAACTGGGAAGTTTGGGAACGGCCTTCAGTCTGCCCGTCGGCCCATTGACCGCTAGCATTGGCGGTAAGGTTTTTATTTGTCACCTGAAGATGGGAAAAATGGTGAGGCATTGGCAGGCGGTGTGTCCGCATCATTATCTGATGCGGACAACTTCAACTTCGGATTAACCCACTTCTGGCAGCAATCCGCTGACAATACCAATCTGGATAGCAATAACTGCGATTCCACAGAGAAATACCAGCACCAACGCGGGCTTTCCGCCTATTACCCGATAAGCTGTTTGTTCAATTTGGCGGCTGCGCCATGCCAGCATTGAAGGCAGCAGCAGAGCAAGAATAGACAGTGCTACCGCGGCGAAAGTCAGAGCCATAACAAAGTTTGGATAGTACAACGCGCAAAGCAATGGTGGAACAAAAGTAATCACCCCTGTTTGCAGGCGGCCTGTCGCATTGTTACGGCGTTTGAACAGATCCGCCATGTAATCAAATAGACCTAAAGAGACACCAAGAAATGAGGTTGCCAGTGCCAGGTCAGCAAACAGACGGACAGCAAGCTCTACACGAGGAGTAGCAACGACGTCTCTCACTGCCTGTAACAGCCCATTCAGCCCCGCCTGTTCTGCCAGAATGCCGACAAAAGTATGGGAAGAAATCGCTCCCAGTGTTGCTAACTGCCACAGAATATAGGCCGTCAATGGGATAGCACTGCCGATAACAAATATTTTGCGTAACTTGTCGGTATCGCCGCCCATATAACTCACGATGCTTGGCACGCTGCCGTGAAAGCCAAAAGAGGTGAATACTACGGGAATTGCTGATAATACCAGACCTTGCTCCAGGGGCATGGAGAGCAGGTTAGTGTTTTTGATATGAGGCATCATGACTGCCAGCATAATCACCAGGAAGATGATTTTTGCAGTAAACAGCAAGCGGTTAATCATATCGACAGATTGAGTACCGATAGTGACAACACAACCTGCGACAATGGTGAAAATCAGTATCCCGAATGAGATCGGAACAGGTTTATCCAGCCATGAAGACAGGCTGCCTGCAAGCAATTCACCGGCACCGCTGATATAAGCGGTGGTCAGGGCATACATCAGGAATAACATACTGAAACCGGTAAGCCATTGACCACTACGTCCCAGATAACGTTTTGCCACGGTTCCTAAACCGGTATCTGCTGGGCTGTACTGATAAACTTCCACCAGCAATAAAGCGGTGTAGCTCATCAAAACCCAAAGAGCGACTAACATCACGAAGGTTGTCCCAAAACCAACACCGGCCGCAGCCAGTGGCATAGCCAGCATCCCTGCACCAATTGTCGTCCCGGCGACGATAAAAATACTGCCAATAGTGCGATTCTTCACGCTTTCCTCTGCTTCTGAACTGATTGAAATAGTTATAGAAAGGGAGGCTAAAGGATTAAGTTATTTCTGTCAAATAAAGGTTACAGTATGTGTAAATAAATAATTACATTGTGTGTGTTTGTATTATTTTGGATTATGCATTTCGTTAAGTATAGAAAGTTACTGATTCTATTAAGTGTTAATAAGTTAGGTTATTGATCACATTTAAAAGTTATATTTATTATTATTGTCTGAATAGGCGGGTAAGATAAGACATTATTAATTCTTTTAACAATTAGCTTATTGTAAAATGAAATTTATCAATGGAAAGAATATTTGTTTGTCTTAGAAGATTCTTTGTATCTGTTGTGTTAGCTATATCAGGGGAGGCTTATGCTTCAGAGTTCATTAGCCCCGCAGATCAGGAGATTATCACTCAACAACAGAAGGCATTGTTGCAGCAAGCTCAACAGCAGCGTGATGCTATACGTAATAACATTACCTTATCTCCATCTTTAGAGCCCAAGCCTGATGGAGTTGAATCTATTTGCCATACCATTCACCGTATTCAATTTGACGGTGTTAAAAGCCTTTCCCGATCAGTGCGGGAAGGTTTAACACAGACTTATTTATCCCGTTGTTTAACCTTGCAGGATATTAATGGGCTGGTGCGTAAAGTATCGAATGCCTATATCGAACGGGGTTATGTCACTTCCCGTGCTGGACTCAGGGCGCAGGATTTATCTACCGGTATCCTCATTATTACCGTGAGCGAAGGTAAAGTTGAATCAATCAGCCTTGACGATGAAACACCGCTCTCATTGAAAATGGCCTTTCCAGGAATAGTCGGTAATACATTGAATCTACGGGATATTGAACAGGGGATGGAACAACTTAACCGGCTTCTTTCCCAACAGATGACGATTGATATTCAGCCGGGAAAGCAACCCGGTTATTCTGCGGTTATTTTGAAACGAATATCACATCGTGTGCCGGTCAGTACCAGCTTTGGTGCGGATAACAGTGGTCAAAAAGGTACGGGCACTGGGCAAATCAATGTCAGTGTGAGTTTGGATAATCCGTTACATTTTGCTGATCAGTGGTCATTATCAGCTAGTCGTAATAGTGACTTTCGTAATAACCACCAGAGCCGGAGCCTCTCTTCCCATGTGACAGTTCCTTATGGTTACTGGCTGTTTAGTTATCAATATGCGTGGAATGATTCTTTTCGGGATATTCCGATTGATTCACAAACCTATCGCTATGAAGGTGACAGCCAAACTCATCGGCTGGCGGTAGATAGGACGCTATATCGTGACGGTAAGCAGAAACTGGCACTGAATGTAGGAATGACGCGCCGTCAGACGACCAACGTGATGGTGGGAAAGAAATTATCTATTAGCAGCCCGACATTAAGTGTTATCAACTTTGGCGTTAATTACAGTTCAGTATTGGCGGGTGGCTATATCACTTTCAATCCTATACTGAGTCGTGGCTTATCTGTGTTAGGTGCCACAAAAGATGACCCAAATTTTCCCGATACGCCACGGAGTCAATTTCGCAAATTCAGTCTGAGTGCCAGCTATTTTATTCCGATCACGGATTCCATCTATTACCTCTCATCCATTTACGGTCAGGCCACACCGGACAACCTTTACGCCAGTGAAAACCTATCACTGGGTGGGCAATATTCTGTCCGGGGATTTAAGGAACAATATCTTACCGGCAATTGCGGCGGATATTGGCGTAATGAATTGAACTGGCGGATTTCAGAATTTCCTGTGTTGGGGGAACTTGTTTTAACCGGTGCGTTGGATACTGGCTGGTTACAGGAAAAAATTGGACAAGTTGATAGCGGTAATGTCACTGGCACTGCGCTCGGCGTATCACTAACTAATAGCAGATTCAATCAAATTATGACTTTGGGGACACCACTAATTCACCCTAACCATCTGAAACCGGATAACTGGGTGGTTTACTGGTCTGCATCACTGATTTTGTAACGATGTAACACAGGAAATTATACCAATAACCTTGTACTTAAATTAAGAAAGGATAGAACGATGGATAGATGTAACAACCCTATGGCAAGGGGCGCTTGTTATCTTTTAATTTATCTGACCGCAGTATATCCCCTTCATCCGGTTATAGCCGCTGGTATCACGCCTGATAATAATCATACTCAGGTACAAAACCAGGGCAATATCCCGGTTGTGAATATTGCTACTCCTAATGGAGCAGGGATATCTCACAACACCTATAAAGAGTTTAATGTTGCTACTCAGGGGGCTGTACTCAATAACGCCACTCAGGCGGCTAAATCACAATTAGCTGGGCAGATAAATGCAAACAGCAACTTGAAAGGTAAAGCAGCCGAATTAATTATTAATGAAGTCACCGGTAACGGGCGGTCTGACCTTCAGGGCAAACTGGAGGTGGTAGGTAATAAAGCCAATGTGATGATTGCCAACCCTAACGGTATTACCTGTGATGGCTGTGGCTTTATTAACACCTCCAGCGCAACACTGACTACCGGGAAACCTCAGTTTGACAAACAGGGTGCATTGGAAGCATTGGAAGTCAAAAAAGGTCAGATTATGATTGGTGGCAAAGGGCTGGATGGCAAAACGACGGATTATATTGACATTATCAGCCGGGCAACTGAGTTAAATGGAAAAATTCAGGCTAACAATTTGTCCTTTACACAGGGCGCTAATCGGATTGATTTTAACGATGGTACAGTGAAAAAAATCACTGGGGAAGGTGCTAAACCTCAATTAGCCGTTGATACCAAAGCATTAGGCGGCATGTATGCTAATAAAATTCGTTTGGTTGCTACTGAAGATGGCGTTGGGGTTAATTTGAAAGATTTAACCAGCAACCAGCGTGATATCACTTTAAACGTTAATGGTAAAATTGAATTAGGAAATGCCAAAGCCAAAACAGATTTCAACCTCAGTGCCAGAGAAACTCATATTGCTCCCAATATTAAGATACAGGCAGAACGGGATATTACCTTGTCAAGTACCAAACTGGATAATAAAGGGAATGTAACTGCGGGCCGGGATATACGGGTATTTGGTGACACCGTGCGTAATACCGGTGATAAAGCCTTGCTGCAAGCCAACAATAATATGTGGATACAAAAAGATGCGCAGGGAAATAAAGGTCAGTTAGTCGAGAATAGATCAGCAACGATAAAAACCGTGAATGGGGATTTGGTTGTCAGGACTAATGCTCTGAATAATGCTCGCAGTATCTATTATTTTGAAAAAAGAGAAACAGCACCCAACCCGGCAGATAAAAATTTCAACATTCTCGAAGCACAATATAAGTATGGACATAATTTAAAAAGTATGCAACCCAGTGTCCTCACATCTGGTGGAAATATTTATATTAACAGTGATATATTATCAAATCAGGAATTGAGCAAAATTGAAGCCGGAAAAGATATTTTCTTAACCGGAAAAAACTTTTAAATACAAGCAGAATATCTGAGGAAACATCAGGGTATCTTAATCTCTTTGAATACTTCCCTAAGGACACTTATGTATCTATAACCGATTCACTTAATACCCCCTCCGGTATCTATAAACTTTCTTCTAATAAGATCCTTGAAAAAATCAACATATAAATAACGTTTCATAATTCTGCTACACATGGCCTTCTTCAATCCATTGTTATACATAGAACTATGAGTGATATAAAATGTAGCGCTATTTTGGAATCTTATTTATCACCAATGGGATGATAAAAGTTATCATATTTTATCGCCAGGTGAAGTAAAATATGATATAAAAAAAGACAACCTTATTCTTGAGCGGGCAAGTATCATAGCAAAAGGTAATCTTATCGCTGACTTTAGCGACAGCATTAATATTGATACTGACTACCCTCATAAATCCCCTTCTGGTTTAGGTTTATTCAATGATCTCCCAATCGACAGTGAAAAACTGCCAGAAATATTGTCAGCTAAAAATATCTTATTGCATGGTGGACAAATAACTCTCAAGGATAAAATTAGAGCCTTTGATGAATTAAATATTATTTCTGAGAACGATATTGTCCTCAAGAATTCAATACTTTCATCACAAAATAATTTATCTATTGCTGCCGTAAATAATATCAATATCTGGAAAAGTAATATAAAAGGAAGGGATGTCACTGCAATCAGCCGTAATGGCGACATTCAGTTTAAGAATGGTGATCAATTCGGTTATTTTTGGAGCCAATCTGTTACTGGCGATCACCCAATATCAAACAAGTTAGGTGCTAGCGGTAATTTAACTATCAACGCCGGTAAAAACCTTCTTTTACAAAATGTCTATTTACAGCCGAGTAAAAATATATCTCTGATAGCCAACAGTGATGTTACGATAGAAAACCATGTAGATACCTATATTTTTGCAAAATCAAAGAAAAGAAATGAACGCTTACCTATAGCAGGCATGTTGAATGCCTCAGAATCATTGACGATTAACGCCGGGGGTAATCTTTATGCTAAAGGCTCAGATATGTCAGCCGGAAAAGATATTTATTTAAGTGCGGCAAAACAGATTGATCTGAGTTCTGCTGAATTAGGAGATCGGGGGAGTCTTCTCATACCCAGCGACTCATCAGAACTCAGCAGCAAAATTTTTGCAAAGAATAATATCAGCATAATGAGCGGTGGTGATATTCATGGGAAAGCTGTTCAGATACAGGCTAACGGTAACACATTATTATCCGCAGGAGGAAATATCACATTGCCTTCCCTTGCTTATTCTGCAATTAACAAGGCTAATGATAACAACAAAGATGACCGACATATTATTGCTCAAGTCCGTGGTGATAAAAAATTGACAATAGCGGCAAATGGTACCCTCACTACCGCGGGTACTAAATTGACTTCTGATGGTGATGTCACGCTCTCCTCCGGTGGCAATATGCGTTTTGAATCGGTGCAGAATCACACCTACCGGGAAGGTAATAGGGAATTTACCGAATCGGTGACTCAGCAAGGCACTGAATTGACTAGCGGCGGTGTACTGACCGTTATCTCAAACGGTAGCATTCTTTTCCAGGCCACTAAACTGGCTACTAAAGGTGCGATGGATGTCGCGGCAAAAGGTGGCTATCTATACGCTCAGGCGATGGAGGAATCCAGCCACTATGAGAAAACAGAGACAAAACGTAAATGGTATGGCAAGAAGAAAACCATTAAACGTACCCGTCATGATGTCACTAATAAAGTCACTGAATTTACCGCTGGTGGTGATATTAATCTGTTAAGCCGGGATGACAGTACTTATGAAGCCAGTAAAATCTCCACTAATAAAAATGCCAAACTGACCAGCACTCACGGTAAGGTCAATTTTAAAGCGGTAAAAAATACCACTTTCGAACAGACCATTACCAACTCCAAAGGCTTTTATATCAAACATAGGGATAAAGGTTATACCAAAGATATGTGGATTCTTCCTGCTATTCATATCGGCGGAAAACTTACCGTAGATGCAGCAAATGGTGTTAGCGTTGATATCAAAGCAAAAAATGGTCAGACATTACAGAATGCCATATCAATCTTCGGTAATACGCCGGAAACGGCTTGGCTGAAAGGACTCAGTGAACGTAAAGATGTTCAATGGAATTTGGTCAAAGATGCTTATAACAGTTGGGATCACAAGAGCCAGCATTTAAATCCGGTGGTTTCTGCGGTGATTGCTATTGCAGCGGCGGCGGCAACAGCAGGCAGCTCTCTGTCAGCATCTGTCGCATCTTATGCGGGTAATAGCGTTGCGGGTGGTGCGTTAACTGCGGGGATGTCATCACTGGCTGCACAGGCTGCCGTAGCTATTGTGGATAGTCAGGGTGATATATCCAAAGCGCTAAAAGCATTGGGTAGCAGTGATGCCGTTAAATCAACTATCACCTCAATGGCGATTGGTGGCGCATTGGCTGGATTTGATTCCTATATGGGATGGGATAAATTGGTTGATGGTACTAAACTCGATCCGACAAAAGCTAAATTACCTCAAATCAGCAATGGTGACTGGAACAAAGTGGTCCAGCGGGTAGCTGGTCAATCCATTATCAGTTCCAGCCTGAATACTACGATTAATGGCGGCAGCTTTAAAGATAATCTGACTACTGCTTTGTTATCTAATATTGGCAGCCAGATTCATGCGGAAGGTGCCAGATTGATTGGTGACAAGGGCGAGGTATTGGGAGTACCGGGCAAAACGTTGAGTCACGCAGTTGTGGTAGGCATCAGTGCTGAAATTGGCCGGGGAAATGCCAAAGGTGCAATGGCGGGGGCTTTGGCTGCGGAACTGGCTGGTATCATGATGGGTGATAACATCATCAAAGCTGAAGAGTGGCAGAGAACATCGGAACGGCAAGCGCAAATTGCCCGTGCTTTCGGTGGTTTTGCCGGCGCGGTATTTACCGGTAAAGCAGACGGTGCTTATAGTGGAGCAAGCGGTGCGGAGAACACTTTCCGTTACAATTACCTGGCTCATCACCAACAGCAATTAATGGAGAAAGAGCTTGCCGCAGAATCCAACTACCTTAAAAAAGCGCAGATTTTTGCTAAGTGGGGGCTGATTAGTAACACGCAAGATGGCTATTTAGCTGCGGGTTTTGTATCCGGTATTCCATCAGAACTTTATGATAGTGTGATGGCAATTGTCGGAGCGGTATCTAATCCTTCGGAAGTAATTGAAGCACTTAAAACGCTCTTAATTCAGGAGGATATGCCCGGCTTTATCTGGCAAGCGACAAAGGATGGTTACCTCAAACAGCTTGATATTGTCAAAGCCGAATACGAAAAAGCGGGTCCTGAGGGTGCCTATAACGCTGGCTTGGAAGCAGGAAAAATTGTCACTGAGATAGCCAGTATGGCAGCCGGTGGCCTTGGCGCGGTTAAGGGATCGACATCTGGTGCGGCTAAATTATCGAAAGTGGTATCAAAAAATCCACACCCAACAGTAGACATCCGGCATGTGTATCGGGTAGAAAAAGATGGCAGCAAAACCCAAATGGCGTGGGGAGAAGGTAACTATAAACAGGGGTATCCTTTTGAGGATTTTGTTGCTACGCAGATGCCAAAAGGTACTCGGTTGCCCACAGGGTTTAAGACTTTTGATTTTTATGATCCTACCACACGTATAGCTATTAGTGTTAAAACTATAGATACACGTACACCAGCACGGATGAAGGACCCTAAGCAAATATATACGTTAATGAAAGGGAATATTGATTCGGCGGCAGATTTTAGTGAACACATGAAACAAGGGAAAGAAGTAACATCTTTGATGATTTCACAGCGAGAAGTCCACATCGCTGTACCGAAAACAACAACGGTAGATCAGTGGGAGCAAATTAATCGTGCCATAGCTTATGGCACAGGTAAAAATGTTAACGTCAAAATCACGGTGGTGAAATAATGAGTGCAGATTTCAAACAAGGATTACATGCAAGGGCCGAATTTAATGGTGATTTCTATTCAATACAAACTTATTCAGGTAACGGTTTATTGGGAGTAGATCCTTTAGGAAGTAATCACTTATTACAGCCAGTTGTATCTGATCAAGAGTTGGGAAAGGCTGTGCTTGATGCTTTATCAAAAAGCAGAATAATCCCACTTGATGAATATGGGGATTATTTTGATCATGATGTAAATGCTGAACAGTATAAAAATTGGATCACAGAGATAATGGGAACTTATGGTTACCGTTCAAAACGTCAGTTATTTAAGAAAATGTTAAGCTGTGGTATCTGTATGCTTGATGGTCAAATAACGATCCGACCATCTTGTCATGAAAAATTGGAAAGTTGGACAGGTAAGGCCATTTCCGAATTTGACTATGTCGTAATCCCAGCGGACAGTTCCCCTGAAGATGTTAGTGCAGCATTACGACTGGCTTTTTCACGTTGTAGAAGTTATGTTTGACGATAAAGTAATAGTTTGTTTTTGTATTGATTATTCATGATCTTTGATTTATAGAGTTAATTAAGGTGGACACGTAATGGTTATTATGTGTCCACTAATTATCTCAAAAAGTTAGCTGCCTTGCCGCTGAATTGGCAGGATGGTTGTGCATTGTTATGCTAGAGGTATATAGGGATTAGGGTTAATAAATCTGGTAGGAGCATAGTTATCATATCCTTTACCCCTGCAATATTCTTTTAACTGGCTTAATGAATTTATTCCTATTTTCTGATAAATTATCTGTAGCCGGGTTTGTACCGTTCTATATGAAATATCTAATTTTCTAGCTATATCTTTAGCGCTTAGTGATTGCAACGCAAAAAATACTATATCGAACTCTCTATCAGTAAATAAATCAGTTGGTGTGCCAAAAGTTAGTGAATCAGGATGCCTATTATTTTCAAAATGATACATGGAATAAAGTTCAAGTTTTTTACCATGACCAACAACCCCAATGCATTTTCCATCCTTTATGAGAGGTGTAATGTTGACCATAAATGGTTGGATTATTTTTTCTTTCCCACCATAAGTGAAAGTGTTTAGTACCGGTATCGTTTTTTTACTAATCATTACGTTTTTATCATTAGCCTGTATAATATCTTCAAACTCAGACCACGGTGCTGGACATTCACTATCAAGCTTACCTTCTATATTAAAACCTTTAGGAAGGCCGCTGTAATAAATCATAATATCATTAGCATAGATAAATCGAGATTCGTTGTCTTTTATGATCCAAAAATCGTTGCTGTTTTCCATGTATGAAATGAAGGCATCAAAGCTTTTTGAATAAACATCCAGATCTTTGTTTACAGAGAAACTCATACTTTTATCTTTCATAATTTCACTCATCATGATTAAACTGGAATACCTCCATGTAAGGTTATCACTTTTACAATGCAATGAGTAATTATGTTTACGGACGATTTTACAGCTTCTGTAAATATCGCTAATATACCAATATTTTATATTGGGTAAAACTTTTCTTATTGATTATGTTTTTAATGAATAATTACAATCGAGTAGTTATTTTTGCTCTTTCTTTGGGTATATTAGTTGAATCCGCCACAACAGTTTGACCTTTTCTGACATGGCTGTCTTGGTGTTCTACTTGTTCGGTTAGGAAGAGTTAGTGGGTTGATTAACGGCGGTCAATTAATCTTTTTAAAAGAGTTGTGTGTCCACCGATTATCTTGAAAAAGCTCAACTTATATATATTAACCTTTGATTCCGAAAGCGGTCTTTAAATCCTTTAATGTGATCATCAACGTCATTGGGTTTAAAGGCGATTCATCAAAACCCACAGATTTATAAAATGCTTTAGCGTCTTCTGAGATAGCATGGACAATTAATCCTCTAATACCAACTAAATCTGCGGCTTGTGTGACGCGTATGGCAGCATCTCTAACCAAATAGCGGCCAAACCCTTTTCCTTGATAATTTTTATCAACAGCCAGACGGCCCAAAATGATTACCGGAATGGGGTTCGGCATATTGCGTTTAAATTTGCTTATCGCTTCTTGCGACATAATTGAGCCGGTAGCCAACGAATAATAGGCAATAACATTTTTGTCTTCGCTTACAACGTATGTTCGTGAGGCATTTCCTTTTTGGTTTTTTGATGCTTTGTTTATTAACCAATTGTCAAGGGTGTCAACTCCTGAATTAAAATTATCTAAATTGTGATCGTCTGTTAATGGGGTTAGGCCATTACTCATCATTGTATCACCAAGGTTTTTTCATATTTGCTGTTTTGATAAGACGTTCATTTGGTGCTGCCGGATCATCAAGTTTAGCGACAAAAGCATCAAAAACTTCTGGAGAAACAACCATAAATGAGTGTTCCAATAGGGTGTTTTCAGCATCACGTTTGATTGTATCAAGGACATATTCGGTGACGGTTTTGCCTTTTACTTTTGCTGCCCTATCGATTAAATCTCGATCTTCTTGCCTAATCCTCAAGTTGAGTGTCTTATTTTTACGATTCTCAATTGTTACATTCATTTTAAATCTCCTTTGGCTGTAGATGGTATAAATAACATACTAATGTAACGCTATTGACATTACATTGCAAGTGTGACATTAAACCATGTATAAATACCATCACTAAGAAAAAGGTAGATAGTAACAGCTGATTGAATGTTCAACTGTCACATCTAATGGAATAAAACCAGCTACATTTTTGCTACTTGTTTAATAACAATAGCTTGACCTTCTCTGACCGCTGTTCTCAGGCTTTCGGGAAGGTCTGTAATATTGATTCTTGTCACAGCGCTATTATCCCAAATCAGCAATGGTGACTGGAACAAAGTGGTCCAGCGGGTAGCTGGTCAATCCATTATCAGTTCCAGCCTGAATACTACGATTAATGGCGGCAGCTTTAAAGATAATCTGACTACTGCTTTGTTATCTAATATTGGCAGCCAGATTCATGCGGAAGGTGCCAGATTGATTGGTGACAAAGGCGAGGTATTGGGAGTACCGGGCAAAACGTTGAGCCACGCAGTTGTGGCAGGCATCAGTGCTGAAATTGGCCGGGGAAATGCCAAAGGTGCAATGGCGGGGGCTTTGGCTGCGGAACTGGCTGGTATCATGATGGGTGATAACATCATCAAAGCTGAAGAGTGGCAGAGAACATCGGAACGGCAAGCGCAAATTGCCCGTGCTTTCGGTGGTTTTGCCGGCGCGGTATTTACCGGTAAAGCAGACGGTGCTTATAGTGGAGCAAGCGGTGCGGAGAACACTTTCCGTTACAATTACCTGGCTCATCACCAACAGCAATTAATGGAGAAAGAGCTTGCCGCAGAATCCAACTACCTTAAAAAAGCGCAGATTTTTGCTAAGTGGGGGCTGATTAGTAACACGCAAGATGGCTATTTAGCTGCGGGTTTTGTATCCGGTATTCCATCAGAACTTTATGATAGTGTGATGGCAATTGTCGGAGCGGTATCTAATCCTTCGGAAGTAATTGAAGCACTTAAAACGCTCTTAATTCAGGAGGATATGCCCGGCTTTATCTGGCAAGCGACAAAGGATGGTTACCTCAAACAGCTTGATATTGTCAAAGCCGAATATGAAAAAGCGGGTCCTGAGGGTGCTTATAACGCTGGCTTGGAAGCAGGAAAAATTGTCACTGAGATAGCCAGTATGGCAGCCGGTGGCCTTGGCGCGGTCAAGGGATCGACATCTGGTGCGGCTAAATTATCGAAAGTGGTATCAAAAAATCCACACCCAACAGTAGACATCCGGCATGTGTATCGGGTAGAAAAAGATGGCAGCAAAACCCAAATGGCGTGGGGAGAAGGTAACTATAAACAGGGGTATCCTTTTGAGGATTTTGTTGCTACGCAGATGCCAAAAGGTACTCGGTTACCCACAGGGTTTAAGACTTTTGATTTTTATGATCAGAAAACAGGGATAGCTACCAGTGTTAAGACATTGGATACTCGTACAGCCGCGCGGGTAAAAGATCCCAAGCAGATATACACGTCAATGAAAGGAAATATTGATGTTATAGTTAATTTTAAAGAAGCGGGGAAAGGTGAAGATATAATTAAGTTGAATATGATATCACAACGTGAAGTGCGTATCGCCGTTCCAAAGACTACAACCCCTGATCAGTGGGAGCAAATTAATCGTGCAATTGTTTATGGTGCGGACAAGAATGTAAACGTTAAAATTACGGTGGTGAAGTAATGAACACAGATTTTGATCAAGGATTGAATGCGGGTGTTAAGTTTAATGGTGATTTTTACTCTGTTAAAACTTATTCTGGGTATCGCCTACTTCGAGCTGATCCTCAAGGTCACGAGCATATTCTATCTCCTGATGTAAATGATAGCCAATTAGGAAATGCTGTTTTGGATTCACTTTATAAAAGTCGCTTGATTGATCCTGATGATGATTTTTTTGACAATGAAAGAGCAGGTGAGCGATATAAAGAGTGGATTAAGCAAGTAATGGAAATTTACAATTATCGCTCAAAACGTCAACTATTTAAGAAGATGAAGAGTTGTAATATCTGTTTGTTAGATAGTGTTATAACTATCACGCCTTCTGGTCATGAGAAACTTGAGCTTTGGACAGGAAAAGGCATTGTTGAAGCTGATTATGTCGTAATCCCGGCTGATAGTTCTCCAGAGGAAATTGGTGCAGCATTACGACTGGCTTTTTCACGTTGTAGAAGTTATGTTTGATGATAAAGCAATAGTTTGTTTTCACTGGTTAGTTATGAGTTTTGATTTATAGAGTTAATTAAGGTGGACACGTAATGGTTATTATGTGTCCGCTAATTATGTTAAAAGGCTTTAATAGTTATTAAGTGAGCCTTGCCGCTAAAATTACGGTGGTGAAATAATGAGTGCGGATTTCAAACAAGGATTACATGCAAGGGCCGAATTTAATGGTGATTTGTAGTGGTCAACTTATTCAGGTAATAGTTTATTAGGGGTAGATCCTTTAGGAAGCAACCATTTATTACAGCCAATTGTATATAAACAAGAATTAGGAGAGGCTATACTTGATGCTTAATTAAAAATTAGGGTAATTCCTCTTGATCAATATGGTAATTATTTCGATCATGATGAAAATGATAAATAGTATAAAAATTGGATCACAAAGATAATGGCATCTTATAGTTACCGTTCAAAATGCCAGTTATTTAAGAAAATGTTGAGTTGTGGTATCTGCATTCTTGATAGTCAAATAACGATACGGCCATCTTGTCATGAAAAATTGAAAAACTGAACAGGTAAAGCTATTTCCGAAATAGATCATTCGCGTCACTCTTGTTAAATGGTGACAATTTTAACACGTCTTCGTTACGTATTGGGTAGCCTTCACTGCGTAAATGGGTTTTGGGTGTAGTGAGCAGCGAGAGCCATACCATTAGCAGCTTTGCCGATGGGTTGGCAGGATTGGTCGGAGACGAGAGAATCTTCTAGCGATGGTTTTTTCAGGCGTTTAAGCGCCGTAAAGTAGAGCTCTCTTTCGGCATCGTCTCACACACGACGTCAGATAGGCGCAGGGGTTCTGCCTAGCAGAACCCTAATGGCATAGTAACGACAACGATGTTGTACATTGTTATGCTAAAGGTATATAGGGATTAGGGTTAATAAATCGGGTAGGAGCATAGTTATCATATCCCTTACCCCTGCAATATTCTTTTAACTGGCTTAATGAGTTTATCCCTATTTTCTGATAAATTATCAGTAGTCTACTTTGTACCGTTCTATATGAAATATCTAATTTTTTAGCTATATCTTTAGCGCTTAGTGATTGTAAAGCAAAAAATACTATATCGAACTCTCTATCAGTAAATAAATCAGTTGGTGTGCCAAAGGTTAATGAGTCAGGATGCCTGTTGTTTTCAAAATGATACATGGAATAAATTTCAAGTTTTTTACCGTGCCCCACAACCCCAATACATTCTCCATCCTTCATTAGTGGTGTAACATTGACCAAAAATGGTTGGATTATTTTTTCTCTCCCGCCGTAAGTGAAGGTGTTTAGTACCGGAATGATCTTTTGACTCGTCATTACATTGCCATCATTAGCATGTACAATATCTTCATCTTCAAACTCAGACCACGGAGCTGGACACTCACTAACAAGCCTCCCTTCTATGCTAAAACCCTTAGGAAGACCGCTGTAATAAATCATAGTATCATTGGCATAGACGAATCGATGTTCCCTGTCTTTTATAGCCCAAAAATCGTTGCTGTTTTCCATGTATGATATGAAGGCATCAAAGCTTTTTGAATGAATATCCAGATCTTTGTTTACAGAGAAACTCATACTTTTATCTTTCATAATTTCACCCATCATGATTAAACTGTAATAACTTCCATGTAAGGTTATCATTTTTACGACGCAATGAATAATTATGTTTACGGATGATCTTACAACTTCTGTAAATATCGTTAACATACTAATATTTTACATTGGGTAAAATTTTTCTTTTTGCAGTTATTGTTAGCCGGTCGAAATGAAATGCGAGCCGTTATATTTGAAAGACTGTATTCCCATCTTTAAAGCCAGGACTCCTCAAGTACTAAATTAGGAGTCCCTTTGAGTTCAGATTTAGTACTTGTACGACACACCGGCTAATCAATGCGTCGCCAGAGCCTTATAGAAATTGGGGTTGTCTTGGATGATAGCTAACACCTTTGCCGCTAGCCCTGTCGGATTTCGACGCTTCTGCTCCCAGCTTTTAATTGTATCAAGGCTAGTGCCTAAAGCTTCCGCCATCTCTGCTTGTGAAATGTTAAGTTGAGCACGGATAGCTTTAACGTCGGTAACTTCGTATCGGGTCACACGCGCTGCGGCTTTATTACCTTGTTTAATTTCAACTGCTTCTTCGAGGGATGCTTTCAACTCATCAAAAAAACTCATGTTACACCTCATCTTTTAGTAATTTTGTTAGTTTTTTCAGTTCTGCCTTCTCGGCGTTCGTTAAGCTATCTTTTTTACTTTTCGGATAAACCATCACCAGATAGATAATATCTTCAGTCGCTAGAAGATAGATAACTCTGGTACTACCACTTTTTCCTTGTGAGCCTATAGCCATTCTGATTTTACGTAACCCCCCAGTGCCACGTATTAGATCACCTTTATCTGGTGATTCGACAAGCTCTCGTTGCAGTTCTTTAAGCTCATCATCAGTGGCAATCTCTTTTATCTGGCGGGTAAACATACTAGTTTCGATAAACTCTATCGCATGACTCACTGGCAAACCTCCTTTATCTTGGAGTACATGGTACTCTTATAATTCTAAAATTACCATCATGACTTACAAATTTATTCCATACCTTTAGTTGTAACGACTCGTATTCGAAAACAATCGGATTCGCAATCAACGCAAATTTTGGCTCACATTAAGTGATAATGAAATTTTGCCCCTGGTGCGTCTGTCGTCCAGTTTAGGTGTACTCAAAGAAGGTATCGCGATGAGACACTCCCAGTGTCTTGCAAGGGTTTAAGCCAGATTTCCGAGACAAGCTAAGAATGAACATCTAGATCCAAAAGAGACGTTTTTTTCATTTGCAATTATTGTGAGCCGAAAAACGGGATAAATGTGAGCCCATACGATTTCAAACGCGAGTAGTTATAAGTAGGCAATAACATTTTTGTCTTCGCTTACAACGTATGTTCGTGAGGAGTTTCCTTTTTGGTTTTTTGATGCTTTGTCTGTTAACCAATTGTCAAGGGTGTCAACTCCTGAATTAAAATTATCTAAATTGTGATCGTCTGTTAATGGGGTTGGGCCATTACTTATCATTGTATCACCAAGGTTTTTTCATATTTGCTGTTTTGATAAGACGTTCATTTGGTGCTGCCGGATCATCAAGTTTAGCGACAAAAGCATCAAAAACTTCTGGAGAAACAACCATAAATGAGTGTTCCAATAGGGTGTTTTCAGCATCACGCTTGATTGTATCAAGGACATATTCGGTGACGGTTTTGCCTTTTACTTTTGCTGCCCTATCGATTAAATCTCGATCTTCTTGCCTAATCCTCAAGTTGAGTGTCTTATTTTTACGATTCTCAATTGTTACATTCATTTTAAATTTCTTTTGGCCGTAGGTGGTATAAATAACGCACTAATGTAATGCTATTGCTATTGCTATTGCTATTGCTATTGCTATTGCTATTGCTATTGCTATTGCTATTATATTTCAAGTATGGCATTAAGCCATGTATAAATAATATTCTTAAGAAGAACATAGAAATAAAATGATATTTTCATATATTTTTTTACGCTTTTAATTATAGTCATCATCGTATTAATAAAAAAAGAATAGATCTGATGTAAGCAACAAAAATCTGATACAGAACAGTCGAGGCATTTATCCAATTGGATACATAACTAATCCCAGCAGGTATCCCTGCTTGGATTTGATACTAAACTTTCGAACATCTACCACTTTTGCCTTGCCGATATATCTTGTTCCACTCGTAACCAATATATTTTTTTAAAAATAAATTCCTTATAAATAATTATTTATTCTATAATCTTTTAATACTTGGTCTATTACCCAACTGGTTCGTGAGCCTGACTCTCCGGTTGAAGGGCAAAAACCTTTTCCTTGTAATTCATTAATTATCGTGTTAATCAATGGCATTTCTATATGTTCTGGATTATCAATATTAAATTGGTGTAATTTATTATTTTCGTCATAATATGAAATGGCTGAATTTCCAAAGGTAGAAAAAGATATTTTTCCTTTATTACCAATTATTTCAACATTATCTCCTCTGGCATTAGATGCAAAATTCCATATACCTACACCTTGAATATTGTTTTCAAACATAAATGACATTGATACGCAATCTTCTGCTGGATAAGCATTTCCCTGTGAATTTGCATGTCCTTTGACAGAAATAATTTTCCCCAAAAGAAAGTCTAATATATCCAGAGTATGACATGCTAAATCAACAAATAATCCACCACCGGAAATTTCTGGTTTAACAACCCAAGGTAAATGATGAGGGTCCTGATAGCAGGGTTCTATCTCCCTGTAAAGTATGCAATTTACTATTCTTGGCGTTCCTATCGCGCCTGATTCAATTAATTCTTTGATTTTTAAAAATCTCGGTAATGCTCTCCTGTAGTAAGCAACAAATAATGGGACATTTTGTGATTTACAAGTCGCTATCATTTCATTGCATTCTTCGAATGTTAATGCCATCGGCTTTTCTACATATATCGCCTTACCCGCCTTAGCGGCCAAAATAGTATATTCTTTATGTGTAGAGGGTGGTGTTGCAATATATACGGCATCAATGTCTTTATCATTAATCAGTGAGTTCGCATCAGAATACCATTTAGGGACATGATGTCTTTTAGCAAAATCTTCTGCTAAATTACCGTTACGCCTCATTACTGCAACTAATTCAGAATTATCTAATTTATAAAAAGCAGGGCCACTTTTTACTTCAGTAACATCACCACAACCAATAATTCCCCATTTTATTGTTTTTTTCATTTTTATTCTCCTAATATATTTGTATTGAATTGTTCATTAATAAAATATTGATGAAGATTATAGTTTAAATCTGGTTTATCACATTCTTTATCTCGAATATTCATGTATATAACATGCTTTCTATTTTTGAAGCAAGTAAGTTGATATGATTTTTACCCAATATTAATTCAGGCGATTTCAATGGGGCTATTTTTTACGGTAGTTGTTTTGCACTAATCAGTCATCGTCTTTGGTTGATATAGTCAATGCTAGCCTGATGGAATGTGATTTCGTGAGCTTTTCGACCAGAGTATTTTTTTGTCACCATAAATTTGGTGAATTGATCGCCGGATTTACAGCATTTATAATTGGTATACTGGGATGACCTTGATTAACATAAACCTGTTCATAGCGGATTATTTTTTACCTTGAAAATGAGGTGGTCATATTTTTCATTTTACATAAGTTTATATTTGCCATTTTGGTTTATTTCACTGATAAATAGGCAATTTTTATGGTAAATATTGGATGGATGAATTTTTCAAACAAATCATTGAGTATTGCGACAGGAAAAAACCAAAATATCGACAAAATGATGAACACATGATTCAATAGAGCAGGTATTCGATATTACTGTCATTGAGAGGGGTATGTATGAGTAATAAAATCACATCTATGGCAGCAGCAATGGCTATCGCTATGGCCCCCGTACCGGCGGATAGCATAGGGTATCATGATGCTATCACTAGCGCTAAAAACACATTTACATTACAACAGGTTAATGATTCCGTTGTTTTTCTTCCTATCGAAGAAGCAACCGCTTTTGTCGCGAGTATGGCTAATCGGATGCGATTCAATTTGAAAAACCTGCGATCCGAGTGGGAATCAAAGCGTATACCTATTGACGATAAAAGTATGTCAAGTTTTGCGAAGGACAACCTTCACTACTTAACTAAAAACATTATTATCTGCGCCAATTTTATTAAAGCTGCAAAAGTCGCATTAACATCTGTTCCTGAAACCAGCACTGAGCTACGCAGCATGATTACGCGTTTTGGCCGGGCCTCTGCTGACCTGCGTTATACATTAGAAGAAATTATTGCTTTCGTTAAGAGTACTCATGTCCCTAATAAAGTATCAAGTGTAGGGCGTGACATGGATAAAAATGCAGTTCATGAGCTTATTCGTGCCGAGCATACCGCTTTAGGTTTGGAAGTCCCAGCTTTCTACTAAAGGGGATGCAGTGATCCACGTTTCTATTCACAAAGATATCGAAATCCCCACGGTAGCCCGGCAATATGCGAAAATTTTGCAGGATTGGAAAAATGGCGGATCTCTTCCGGCTATTTTTGGTGATGAAGGGCGCTGGGAAGAGCATGCATCTCTATGTCAATCTTATGTTTTTAAAATCCATATCAAACTGCCTGGTGAAACGCCTTGGCCTGGTCATTTACCGCCCGCGGCACGAAAATCTAACAGTTATTTAGTTTATACGCGGCACTGGTGTGACCCGTCAAAATATCAAATCATTAGTATCATGAGTCCTAATGCCCATGAGCTGGCTCGGACATCGTTTCTCGCTGTGCTGGTTGGCCGCGCCGAGAATTTTCAAAACACCTGAAATATTGTTGAAACTAAAAAAACCGCATTTTCAGCGGGTTTTTGTTTAGTGTGCTGGGCATGTTCAGCAGCTCGGGGGTGAAAGTTCCCTGTCCAGTCTGATGGTGGCGAAAGACTAGTGAAGCGCAAAGACATCATTTCTTGCAGAGCTTGAGCGTAGGGCTGAGGAGTTCCATTCTACTTGAATATTAAAGCTCAATCTCAATATCACTGAGTGGATGACAGCAGCAGGGCAGAATTTCACCTTCATTGACAAAAGCCAGTGGCTTACGCCGATAGCCTACTTTACCTTTTACCAATCTGACACGGCAGGAGCCGCAATAACCTTCACGGCACTGGTATTCAGCCTGTACTTTGCCTTGTTCCAGCGCTTCCAGCAGACTGTTATGCAGCTCAGGAGAGCTGTGAATATGATAACCCTGCATACCATGCAGGGTTACTTTATAGCTTGTCATCAGAGTTCAAAATCACTCAGGTCGTCAGGGTTAACTTCAGCATCAATCTGACCAACCAGATAGGAACTGACTTCAACTTCCTGTGGCGCGACTTGAACGTTATCGGATACCAGCCAGGAATTGATCCACGGAATCGGGTTAGAACGTGTTTCAAATGGCAGTTTTAGCCCAACAGCCTGCATACGGATATTGGTGATGTATTCAACATATTGACACAGAATATCTCTGTTCAAACCAATCATAGAGCCTTCTTTGAACAGGTATTCCGCCCACTCTTTTTCTTGCTCCGCCGCCTGAACAAATAGGTCGTAACACTGTTGTTCACACTCTTTGGCGATTTCAGCCATTTCCGGGTCATCCTGACCAGAGCGCAACAGATTCAGCATATGCTGAGTGCCTGTCAGATGCAGTGCTTCATCACGGGCAATCAGTTTGATGATTTTAGCGTTACCTTCCATCAGTTCACGTTCGGCAAAAGCAAATGAACAGGCAAAGCTGACGTAGAAGCGGATCGCTTCCAGTGCGTTAACGCTCATCAGGCACAGGTACAGTTGTTTCTTCAGTTCACGCAGACTGGTAGTGATGGTTTTACCCGCAACTTGATGCGTTCCTTCACCAAACAACTGGTAGTTGTTGGTCATCTCAATCAGATCATCGTAATAAGCGGAAATATCTTTCGCACGTTTCAGAATCTCTTCATTGGTGACAATATCATCAAACACAACCGCCGGATCGTTAACGATATTACGGATGATGTGCGTATAAGAACGTGAGTGAATCGTCTCGGAAAAAGACCAGGTTTCAACCCAGGTCTCCAGTTCTGGAATGGAGATCAAGGGCAGAAACGCCACGTTCGGGCTGCGGCCCTGAATAGAGTCCAGCAGCGTTTGGTATTTCAGGTTACTGATGAAAATATGCTTTTCATGATCCGGCAACGCATTGTAGTCAATGCGATCGCGGGACACGTCAACTTCTTCCGGGCGCCAGAAGAAGGAGAGCTGTTTTTCGATCAGTTTCTCGAAAATCGGATACTTTTGCTGGTCATAACGAGCTACGTTTACCGGCTGACCAAAGAACATCGGTTCCTGTAACTGGTCGTTTTTTACCTGCGAAAAGGTGGTATAGGCCATAACTTCCTCAAATTAAATCTTACACGCGCCGCCTTCACAATCGGAATCAGCCGATTCCACGACTTCCTCCAGGTCACCCTGAACGTCTTCCGCACCATCACGTGTATTATGGTAATACAGTGTCTTCACGCCATATTTGTAGGCGAGCAGCAAATCTTTCAGCAGTTGGTTCATCGGCACTTTTCCACTAGGGAAACGTGTCGGATCATAGTTGGTATTGGCAGAGATCGACTGATCGATAAATTTCTGCATGATACCAACCAACTGCAAGTAACCATCATTACCCGGCATTTGCCACAGGAGTTCATAAGCGCCTTTCAGACGTTCATATTCCGGTACAACCTGACGCAAAATGCCATCTTTTGATGCTTTGATGCTGATGTAACCACGAGGCGGTTCAATGCCGTTGGTGGCGTTGGAGATCTGTGAAGATGTCTCTGACGGCATCAAAGAGGATAATGTTGAATTACGCAGACCATATTGTTTGATATCTCGGCGCAACGCTTCCCAGTCATAGTGCAGTGGCTGACTGGTCAGTGTATCCAGCGTTTTTTTATAGGTATCGATAGGCAGGATACCTTCAGAATAGGTGGTTTCTTTAAACCACGGGCAAGCGCCTTGTTCTTTCGCCAGCTCATTAGAGGCTTTTAACAGGTAGTACTGGACAGCTTCAAATGTTTTATGCGTCAAGTTGTTAGCGCTGCCATCTGAATAACGCGCGCCATGTTTTGCCAGATAGTAAGCGTAGTTGATGACACCAATACCTAAAGTACGGCGACCCATTGCCCCTTGTTTTGCAGCAATGATCGGGTAGTCCTGATAATCAAGCAGGGCGTCAAGCGCACGGACAGCTAGAGTTGCCAGTTCTCCCAGCTCATCAAGATTTTCGATTGCGCCCAAGTTGAATGCGGACAGCGTACACAGCGCGATTTCGCCGTTTTTATCATTGATATCATTCAATGGCTTGGTTGGCAGTGCAATTTCCAGACACAAATTTGATTGGCGCACAGGGGCGACTGATGGGTCAAATGGGCTGTGAGTGTTGCAATGGTCTACGTTCTGAATGTAGATCCGTCCGGTGGAAGCACGTTCCTGCATCATCAGGGAGAAGAGATCAACCGCTTTCAGGCGTTGCTGACGGATATTGCTGTCCTGCTCATATTGAGTATACAGACGTTCAAATTTATCCTGATCCGCAAAGAATGCATCATATAACCCAGGGACGTCAGATGGGCTGAACAGGGTAATATCTTCACCTTTGATCAGGCGCTCGTACATTAATTTGTTGAGCTGTACGCCGTAGTCCATATGACGGACACGGTTGCCTTCAACGCCACGGTTGTTTTTCAGTACCAGTAGGCTTTCAACTTCCAGATGCCACAGTGGATAGAACAGCGTCGCGGCACCGCCACGGACCCCCCCCTGTGAACAGGATTTTACCGCTGTCTGGAAATGTTTGTAGAACGGAATACAGCCGGTGTGGAAAGCTTCACCGTTACGGATTGGGCTGCCCAACGCACGAATACGGCCCGCGTTGATGCCAATACCGGCGCGTTGGGAAACATATTTCACAATGGCGCTGGAAGTGGCGTTAATCGAATCCAGGCTGTCGTCACACTCAATCAGCACGCAGGAGCTGAATTGACGGGTAGGGGTACGCACACCTGCCATGATGGGGGTCGGCAGGGAAATTTTAAACGTAGAAGCCGCGTCGTAAAAGCGACGGATGTAGTCCAGACGGGTTTCTTTCGGATAACCGGAAAACAGGCAGGCGGCTACCAGAATATAAAGGAACTGGGCGCTCTCATAAATTTCACCGGTAACACGATTTTGAACTAGGTATTTACCTTCGAGCTGTTTGACCGCTGCGTAAGAGAAATTCATATCACGCCAGTGGTCAATAAACTCGTTCATTTGCTCGAATTCTTCTTTCGAGTAGTCTGCCAGCAAGTGTTTGTCATATTTGCCCATTTCCACCATACGGGATACGTGATCATACAGGGCTGGTGGCTCAAATTGACCGTAGGCTTTTTTACGCAGGTTGAAAATTGCCAGGCGGGCTGCCAGATACTGATAGTCTGGCGCATCACCGGAGATAAGGTCTGCGGCAGCTTTAATCATCGTCTCGTGAATATCTGAGGTTTTGATACTGTCGTAAAATTGGATTTGAGAACGCAATTCTACTTGTGATACCGAGACATTTTTCAGACCGTCGGCTGCCCAGTTAATAACCCGGTGGATTTTCTCAAGGTCAATTCGTTCTTTGTGGCCATCACGCTTTGTTACTAGCAGACTGTGGTTCATGGACAGGCATACCTTACATTTACTTTCAGACTTGCTCCCACCTGCTTTGTGTCTTTACAAGACCAAAACATACCCTTCTCAGTGGTGAAGAAACCAACGAGAGAGTAGTGGTAATGGAATGTTAAGGAACACAATATGTAGGGGGTACACTAAATAATGACAACAAGATAATGTTAAAAACGGCTTTTATCAAGTGTACAAAAACATGGATTTTTGTGGATAACTTGAGGACTAAATTTGTTAAAAAGCCGGAAGCCTGCATCATTACTAGCGGTTACCCTGGCAGGAGCACCGGCAAAAATGGGTAAAAAAATTCCTGAAAATAGGATTTATTTGCCGATTTATTCATCGATCAGATGAATATGTCAGACATACTGGCTGTGTAACATATAATTAACGTCCACATTGTGACCGAGGTTAAATTTATCCGTTAGCGGATTATAATGCAGGCCGATAATGTGCTGCTCTTGCAGTGGCGTTCTGTCAATCCAGCCTATTAATTCTGATGGGCGGATAAATTTCTTCGCATCATGGGTCCCCTTTGGCACCATTTTCAGAATATATTCCGCACCGATTACCGCCATAAACCAGGCTTTTTTATTGCGGTTAATGGTAGAGAAAAAGACGTGTCCACCGGGTTTGACTAATTGCGCACAGGCACGGACAACCGACTGTGGGTCCGGTACATGTTCCAGCATTTCCATACAGGTGACGATATCATAAGCCTGTGGATATTTTTCTGCGTGGTTTTCCACGGTCTCCTGTACATAAGTCACAGGGATGCCTGTTTCAAGGGCGTGCAGTCTGGCAACCTGAAGCGGCTCAGTACCCATATCAAGCCCGGTCACTTCTGCACCTTCACGGGCCATGCTTTCCGACAAAATGCCGCCGCCACAACCCACATCCAGGATTTTCTTACCGAAAATGCCGCCGGAACGCTGCAAAATATAATTCAGGCGTAGTGGGTTAATCCGGTGCAGTGGCTGAAATTCGCCGTCCAAATCCCACCAGCGGGAAGCAACTGCTTCAAATTTCTCTATTTCCTGTTGATCAACATTGCTTGTAGTGGAAGGGGTTTTAACGTTCATCAGCGGTTGTCGCTCCTTAAACTTACTTTACAGGTGGATTCACTCCATTTTTGTCATAGTATACATGGCTTAATTTTTAAATACCCGTATCTGATTTTTATAAAACTGTTGATTTGTGGTATAGTTCTAAACCTTTGAATCCGGAATTATGAGGGATAGTGGGCTCCATGAGCGACATTGCCAGAGAAATCACACCGGTCAATATCGAAGAAGAGCTGAAGAGCTCGTATCTGGATTATGCGATGTCTGTTATTGTCGGGCGCGCACTACCAGATGTTCGAGATGGACTGAAGCCGGTACACCGTCGCGTACTTTTCGCAATGAGTGTACTGGGAAATGATTGGAATAAACCCTATAAGAAGTCTGCCCGTGTTGTCGGCGACGTCATCGGTAAATACCACCCACATGGGGACAGCGCGGTCTACGACACGATTGTTCGTATGGCGCAGCCGTTTTCCCTGCGCTATATGTTGGTAGATGGTCAGGGTAACTTTGGGTCAGTCGATGGTGACTCAGCTGCGGCGATGCGTTACACCGAAGTGCGTATGTCGAAAATTGCCCATGAGCTGCTGGCGGATCTGGAAAAAGAGACTGTTGATTTTGTGCCGAACTATGATGGTACAGAGCAGATCCCGGAAGTTATGCCGACCAAAGTACCTAATCTGTTGATCAACGGCTCGTCGGGTATCGCAGTGGGTATGGCGACTAACATTCCTCCTCATAACTTATCCGAAGTTATTGATGGTTGTCTGGCTTATATTGAAGATGAAAACATCAGCATTGAAGGGCTGATGCAGTATATTCCTGGCCCGGATTTCCCGACTGCTGCGATCATTAATGGTCGTCGGGGTATTCAGGAGGCTTACCGAACTGGCCGCGGTAAAATTTATATCCGCGCCCGTGCTGAAATCGAAGTTGATGAGAAAAATGGTCGTGAAACTATCCTGGTTCACGAAATTCCTTATCAGGTCAACAAAGCCCGCCTGATTGAAAAAATTGCCGAGCTGGTGAAAGAAAAACGCATCGAAGGGATTAGTGCTCTTCGTGACGAATCTGATAAAGACGGCATGCGTATTGTGATCGAAGTGAAACGTGATGCGGTGGGTGAAGTGGTTCTGAATAACCTCTATTCCCTGACTCAGCTTCAGGTTTCTTTTGGTATCAACATGGTGGCTCTGCATCAGGGGCAACCAAAGCTGCTGAATCTGAAAGATATTCTTTCCGCGTTCGTCTGCCACCGCCGTGAAGTGGTTACTCGTCGTACTATTTTTGAATTACGTAAAGCTCGTGATCGTGCCCATATTCTTGAAGCATTGGCGGTAGCATTGGCGAATATCGATCCGATTATCGAATTGATTCGCCGTGCTCCGGCGCCGGCCGAGGCAAAAGCCGCATTAGTTGCCCAACCGTGGGAGTTAGGCAATGTTGCCTCTATGCTGGAACGCGCCGGTGATGATGCCGCACGTCCTGAATGGCTGGAGCCACAATATGGCGTGCATGAGGGTAAATATTATCTGACTGAACAGCAGGCACAGGCAATTCTGGATCTGCGTTTGCAGAAATTGACTGGCCTTGAGCATGAAAAATTGCTGGATGAATATCGTGAATTGCTGACATTAATCGGCGAACTGATGTTCATTCTGGAAAGCCCTGAGCGCCTGATGGAGGTGATCCGCGAAGAGCTGTTGGCAGTCAAAGCGCAATATAATGACTCCCGCCGTACTGAAATTACGGAGAACACCGCTGATATCAATATCGAAGATCTGATTAATCAGGAAGATGTTGTTGTCACGTTGTCACATCAGGGGTATGTCAAATATCAGCCATTGTCTGACTATGAAGCGCAACGCCGTGGTGGTAAAGGGAAATCCGCAGCACGTATCAAAGAAGAAGATTTCATTGAAAGGCTGCTGGTGGCGAATACTCACGATACGATCCTTTGCTTCTCCAGCCGTGGCCGCTTGTACTGGATGAAGGTTTATCAATTACCTGAGGCCAGCCGTGGTGCCCGCGGCCGTCCGATTGTTAACCTTTTGCCGTTGGAGCAGGATGAACGCATTACTGCCATTCTGCCGGTGCGTGAATATGAAGAAGGGCTGTATGTCTTTATGGCTACGGCCAGTGGGACAGTGAAGAAAACGGCGTTACAAGATTTCAGCCGTCCGCGCAGTGCCGGTATTCTCGCGGTTAATCTCAATGAGGGTGATGAGCTGATCGGCGTTGACCTGACTAACGGCAGTAACGAAGTCATGTTGTTCTCCGCTGATGGTAAAGTTGTCCGCTTTGAAGAGGGCGCTGTTCGTTCAATGGGGCGTACAGCTACCGGTGTACGTGGTATCAAACTGAGTGGTGAAGACAAAGTCGTTTCTCTGATTATCCCTCGTGGAGAAGGGGAGATTCTGACAGTCACTGAAAATGGTTACGGCAAACGTACCGCTGAAAGCGAGTATCCAATTAAATCCCGTGCAACTCAGGGGGTTATCTCAATTAAAGTCAGCGAGCGTAATGGTAATGTTGTCGGCGCAATTCAGGTTGAGCCCACTGATCAGATTATGATGATTACCGATGCTGGCACATTGGTGCGTACCAGAGTCTCTGAAGTCAGCGTTGTTGGCCGGAATACTCAGGGTGTAACATTGATTCGTACCGCTGAGGATGAGAAAGTTGTCGGTTTGCAACGGGTTGCTGAACCTGAAGATGATGAAGATGGGCTGGCAGAAGAAGGGGAGGCGTTGGAAAACGATAATACCCATTCACCTGATGCTGGCAGCAGCGAGTCAGCTGATCCGGTTTAAGTGAAGACATTATTTTCACTCAATTAAGAAACAGGTACTTCGGTGCCTGTTTTTTTTAAAAAAAATTTTGATTAATATCGAAATATGCAACAGGTGATTCTTTGTGATCCTTGAACTCTGGTATATCCTGTCATTAATTACGTTGAATGATGTTCGTTGTTATCAGGTAGCCTTTTGAGATATCTTTCTTCTTTTCGTACATCACTGAAAATATCCCGTTATCTTTTCCGGGTGCTTGGCTTTATGCTGTGGGCATTGGGTGCCTTATTAACGGCTTTTTACCTGGTTAACATTTTTAATGAAGTAAAGTCTGATATCCGGCAAGAATACAATGCTAATTATGATTCCACACTCTCTTATGTGCGTCATACAGCAAGTGTTCTGCGGGATATTCAATATATGACAGAAAAGCATTTGCTGAATTCTAATGAAAAAATTTCCATTCTCGATTTTCCGCATAATAACCCGGCGTTTTCTTATCATCCTTTGAATCAAAGTGCTGATTGCCATACCTTTCGTAAAAATACCCATAGTTATTTAAATTCGTTGAATAACCTGATCTTTTACTGGAAAGATAATCTTGCCGCTCCTCAAGGGTTGAATCAGGTTTTCTTGGTGGGAACGAAAAGTATGTGCATGGTGAATTTTTCTATTCGTAATACCACGACTGAACCTGATACGCTGAAAAAAATAGTCTATGAGAACTCACGCAGACTGATTAGCTTGAAAGATCAGGGTAAAGAACGAAATGTTTATTGGGTTACGCCTGGAGCGAGATCTGATAGCGGCCATCTCTATGTGTTGGCGCCGGTATATGTCAATGGTCAGATGGTTGCAATGATAGGTATTGAACAGTTCATCAGATTAGATACTTTTATTCAAAGACAAGACCGTCCGATTTCAATAACCTTATTAAATCGCAGTAATCAACCTGTTTTGCACTATCCGGCAAATGATGAGTACCAGCTTCATTATGCCGATTATCAGCTGGAAGCACCTTATTTTGGCTATGATGATAATTTTACTGATTTATTGTTAAAACGCCGGCTAATGCCATCTTCATTCAGTATCATTTACGCGCTTCCACTGAAAAACATTTTCGAGGGTTTTAAGCTACAGATTATTAGCAGTATTGTGCTTAATGTACTGTCTGCTTTTGTCATTATTACTTTGGTGTATCTGTTTGAGCGCAAGATGTTTGTTCCGGCTGAAGAAAATGCCATTCGTCTGGAGGAGCATGAACAGTTTAATCATAAAATTGTCGCTTCAGCCCCGGTTGGGATCAGTATATTGCGGGTAAGTGATGGCAGTAATATTCTGAGTAATGAGTTGGCGCATAATTATTTGAGAATGCTGACTCATGAAGATCGGGAACGTATTATTCATATTATTTGTGACAGAACCAGCAGTTATGTTGATGTGGTGACCAGTAATCATCATCATTTGCAAATCAGTTTTGTCCATTCCCGCTACAGAAATGAAGAGGTGGCAATTTGTGTATTGGTTGATATCAGTGTCCGTGTACGGATGGAAAAATCATTACAGGAAATGGCATTAGCATCGGAACAGGCTAACTATTCTAAATCGATGTTTTTGGCCACGGTCAGCCACGAATTGAGAACGCCTCTTTACGGTATTATTGGCAATTTGGAGTTGTTACAGGCTCATTCATTGCCGGCTGAGTCTGTCCGTTTGTTATCAACAATGAGTAACTCTTCAGCTCTGTTGCTGAAAATTATCAGTGATATTCTCGATTTCTCA
This sequence comes from Photorhabdus thracensis, assembly GCF_001010285.1. Lineage (GTDB taxonomy): Bacteria > Pseudomonadota > Gammaproteobacteria > Enterobacterales > Enterobacteriaceae > Photorhabdus > Photorhabdus temperata. The sequence goes on from NZ_CP011104.1 coordinate 3,828,921, forward strand.
AAGATTGAATCTAAACAGCTCAAAATTGAATCCAGGGAATTTTCCTGTCAGGAAGTTATCTCTCATGTTATTTCTAACTATCTGCCGTTAGTTGTGAAAAAGCCGTTGACTTTATATTGCTATATCGAACCGGATGTACCGGATTATATCCGCAATGATCCTGTTCGATTGCAACAGGTCATCTCTAACTTGTTAAATAATGCGATTAAGTTCACCGATACCGGGTGTGTGATTATCCATGTGACAGTAGATAGTGATTACTTATATGTCAGAATAAAGGACACGGGAGTCGGCATTTCAGATAAGGCGTTGATTCAGTTGTTTGATCCGTTTTTTCAAATCATGCCAAATACGGAAAGCTCATCTCAGGGAACCGGTCTTGGCCTGGCGATTTGTGAAAAATTGATCAGCCTGATGGATGGTGATATTGAAGTGATTTCACAGCCACAGATAGGCAGTATGTTCTCTATCCGTTTACCTTTATACAATGCGAAATACAGGCCGAAAATTCAGTTAATGAATCAGTGTCAGCAAAAGCAAAAAGTTATCCTGGCTATACGTAATCTTTATCTTGAGGATTTTTTACAGCGTTTTCTGATTCATTATAATTTACATATTGTTTTATATAGTGGGGAGAATACCGATGGCAGTGAAATTATTATTAGCGATTTCCCCGATGCTGTGACTTCCCCGGCATATGCTTGTGTTGAGTTATCGACGGACTATATTGGCTCGCCGGAACAAATCAGAAAAAGCTATTGGCTGCATAATACTTACCATTTGCATGATCTACCCATTCTGATTGAGAGACTGATTTCACCCGGTAGCAACGAAGAGGTGTTGAATATCGTATCGCCTGTTTTACCGGCAAATATCCAGTTTAATACGGTTATGGTTTTGGTGGTGGATGATCATCCTATCAACCGCCATTTATTGGCTGACCAGTTGAAATCTATTGGTTTTCAGACAGCAATGGCGAATGATGGATTAGATGCGCTGGAATATTTGCAGAAAGGGCATGTTGATATTATTTTGACGGATGTCAATATGCCTAATATGGATGGCTATGCGTTGACAACGCATTTACGGAATACAGAGTACGAGTTGCCGATTATTGGTATTACGGCAAATGCACTTGCAGAAGAAAAGCAACGTTGTATTGATGCAGGAATGAATGACTGTTTGTCTAAGCCTGTTTCCCTGATTACGCTTAGACAAATACTGGGAGAGATCAGGAATATTGGCACCTGAAATAATGCCCGGTACAAGTAACCGCCGGGCATCAAAATGACTTTCATATTAAAATAACGGACCCGTACTTACTGAGCATGATCATCCGTATTGACGGTGACAGAAGCAAGATAATTGAGTAGCGCAATATCGTTATTGACCCCCAGCTTTACCATTGCTGATTTTTTCTGGCTGCTGATTGTTTTGACACTGCGATTGAGTTTTTTGGCAATGTCTGTTACCAGGAAGCCTTGGGCAAACAGGCGTATGACCTCGCTCTCTTTTTGTGATAACGGTTTGTCGCCGTAGGGGGTTTTCGTCACTTTTTTCAACAGTTCGGAAACGCTCTCCGGCATAAATTTTTCCCCTTGTTTCAGGGCAGTCAGTACATCAGGTAAATCTGTTGGTGCTCCTTGTTTTAAGACTATTCCTTCAATATCAAGTTCAAGTACAGCACTTAAAATTGCTGGATTATTGTTCATAGTCAGAACAATGATTGATAGCCTGGGATAATGGCGTTTGATGTATTTAATCAAATTGATGCCATCACCATAGGTGTCGCCAGGCATGGATAAATCAGTGATCAGTACGTTTGCTTTAATACAGGACAGATTGTTGATCAATGTAGTCGAGTCTTCAGACTCGGCTACAACGTTGATCCAGTCAAGCCGTTCAAGTGATTTGCGGATGCCAAACAGAACAATTGGATGGTCATCAGCAATAATGACATTAAGGTTATTCATCTTATTTAGTTACCCTGCTGCAATAGCTGCTTGACGATGGCGTCGATGTGGCTAATGCTATTTTTAATCTCTATTTTGTTACTGTCTGTTATGCGTTGTTCCAGTGTTTCGCAAGAAAGTTTGAGGAATTCCAGGTCTAACATAGCAAAGACGCCTTTCAGGCGGTGTGCTGTTTGCGAAAGTGATACCAAATCATATTGCTCTATATCAGTATACAGTTTATTAATATCTATCGGTACTGTCTCGATAAATAATTGTCGGTAATCGCTATTAGCCAACTGTTTTTGATAACTATTTATAACATTGTCAAAATCGTAATCAGGGTTTTTATCGTTAAATACTGACATTTCTGAATCGACATCCAATTCGTTAAAACTGAAGCTTCTCTCAATTAATAACGAAATGGCATTGATAACAGCTTCGCTTAGATTGTAATTACACCGAATATAGTCAGGTTTTATCTGCTCAAAGCCAACCAGATTATCAACCAATAATATAGTTGATTTTGCCGAGCTATACGGTTTATCGGTCAATATGATATCGTATTCTCTACTCATATTTTCTTTCTTTTTATCAAAGTAAGCCGCGCCATAATGATTCAGGTGATTCTGTGTAATCTGACAGATTTCAGTATTGCTGATGTCCAGCAAAGCGGTAATGTCTTCCAATAGCTGTGGGCATTGGTCTTGGCCGATTACCAAGGGTAGACTGATAGTGTAATGTGTACCAAGGTTGGGTTTGCTGTTTATAGTAAAATGGCCATTTAATTTTCTACATAATTGGTTACATAGATAAAAGGTCATTCCTGAATTAGATTGATATTTATCACCGGTTGTTTTGATTAAAAATGGGTAATTCAAATTGGTCAATTCTTTTGAATTAAGTCCGGAACCTGTATCTATTACTTCGATTCGGATGTGATCTTTGTATTCCTGAGAATAGCTAACTATGAGTGATATTTTTCCATAAGAGGTGATCGTGATTGAATAATTAACTAATATCAGGACGATTTTACGGATTATTAAGTCATCGCCAATAAATATAGTTTTAGGATTAATATTACAATGATAATAATAATTCAATCCCTTATTCTTCATCTTTGGAAATACTTCTTTAAGAATATCTTCTAATGTGGATGACAATGAAAACGACTCATTTTTTGCTTGCCAGTCACCTGATTCTAATTCATTGAGTAATGAGATATTCTCGACCCAATCGGATATATATGTGGATTTAGCTAATAAATTGTCAACGATACGATCACTATTTTCTTCTATGAGCACTTGCTTCAGCTGGCAAGCGATGTTATTTAATTCCTTTATTGGTTGTTTTAACTCAGAACGAATATTAGTCAGCATAAAACGCCGGGCTTGTACGCTTTTATCGTGTTCCAGATGGGCAAGTTGTAAGCGTCTGTTAATTAATGCTTCCTGGTCTTTATCTTGCAGTAAAAACAGATAAGTCTCTGGCAACCGGTGGATGCTGTACACTTTAATTTCATAGACTGCATCGTCAATGGATGTCTGAATGACGCCATGATGCTGTTTTGCCATCATTTTGATTTTGTTTAAATCGATATCAGGCAACAGATGATCGGCAATATTATTGCTCATTATTGTCTGATTTATTGAGAAATCATAAATCAGTAAGCCAATTGGGATGTTGGAGATAATCTCGTGGCTTAACGCATCTTTGATTTGTAGCTCGTGATTCATAAGTGCGTTTGGGGCAATATATTTTCTGCGAATGTAAATAAGGCCCCCCAAGGACAGGATAATAAAGATTGAATCAGCCAGTAATAGCCAGATGTTTCTGTATAATAAATCGATCAGTAAATCTTTGAGTGATATCCGATACAGTAGTTTGTATTGCGTACCATTGAGCGGTTGAGAAAATTCGAGCCAGAAGCCATTCTGTGAGATATTCACTTTATTAGTTTCCTGGAGATTTTGTGTGTCGTCAGATAATAAGCTGAAGCTTTTTGCCGCCATATCCATAGGAAGAAGATGACAAATAGGCAGATCAAAAGCGATAACGGTTGCCAGTTGCCCGGGTGAATTGAACGTTGCCCGGTAAGTATAGAAATAGATATTCTCGCCGCTGAGCTTGCGGATTGATGAAATATTTTCCCGTTCATCTAACGCGGTGGATTGCATCAGCATTTCTGAACGTTTCGATTCGGCAGTCAGTGTTAGATAACTTTCTTTGAATTTTAATTCTGGTTTAAGAATAGAATAGGTTGTTATCAGAAACAGACTGTTATCTTTACCATTCAGATAGTACATAGAGTTGTATTCATTGCGGGCACCCCATAGAATCTCCATATAATTGGAAAGGCGTTGCGTCAACTCAGTATTTGCAACGCTATGGTGACCAAAGATAATTGTATCGACAGTTTGATAACGATTCTCAAGCCAGTAAACATCAGGCCGTAGCTTCATTGGTGAAACGGGTTCCTGCGGCTTAAAAGATGAGATATTGGCTTGTTCAAAGATAGCATTAGCGTGGTAACGATAATCTTCTATCTGTAATACTATTTTGGTTGAAACGCTATTCAGCGCATACTTTTTTCCCATCAGCCAGGCGTTGAAGTAGTTATAGCTGTATAAAAACAGCGAAACAAAAAGCAGAACAATGAACAGGCCATAGTAACGGTTTATGGTTGATGAATTAATAGAAGATTGTTTGTTATACATTCGTTGAGTAAAAGCCTTAATAATTGCTTGGCTGTGCTAGCGAGCTCGTTAAGTTGGTGAATCTGATGATCCGATGTATTTATGTTAATTCTAGCAGGATCGGGGCAGGGAATGATATTGTCGATTGAGGATTGAGCAAACAGTAAAAAAATAACAGAATTTTTGCGATAAAGACTAGACATATTATCATGCTATAGAGCATAATCCTGCGCCATGGAAGGATGGCCGAGCGGTCGAAGGCAGCGGTCTTGAAAACCGCCGATGGGAAACCATCCTAGAGTTCGAATCTCTATCCTTCCGCCAAATACTAACCCCATGCATGTTGTGCATGGGGTTTTTTCATTGTGGTGTCCACGATTTATTGATAAGAATGACATGCAACAACAACGTCTGCTGGGATAGACTCTTATTCAATAAAACCGTGGAAAGAATAAGAAACTAAGCTTTTTGAATCAGCATAGCGACCGCAGCCCCTAACATAATAACCGATGCGCCCCTATACATAAGCTGTTGCGCACGCTGGCTTGATAACAGATGCCGAATGCTGAGGGCGCCGAAAATAAATACCGCTCCCACGGCGAGTAAGACAAAAATAGTCAATGGTACCAACATGAAACCCCAGATTTGCAACGAGATAGATTCCATGTTAATGACCAAAGGCAACAGCGCAAGATAGAAGGCAATAGTTTTAGGGTTGCCTAACGTTATGGTTAGACCAGATAACCATGCCGCAGCCAGTTCTTTTTTATTTGTTGATTGGCCTTCACCAATGGGTTGATGATCTGCAAACCAGAATTGCCATGCCAAATAACTCAAATATAATGCAGCGCCCCATTTCACAACAGCAAATAGAGTGTCAAAGTGGCTGGCAATAATGGATAAACCAAATACAGCAAAAGACAAATAAGTTAGATCGCCAATAACCAGACCAAACAACATACTAAATGCAGTTAACGCGCCACCATTCACGCTTCTGGCAACCACGGCAGCCATACCAGGGCCTGGTATCGCGGCCGCAACAGCAAGTGCCGCTGTATAAGTGAGTATTTGTGACACTTCTAGCATATATTTCCTCTCAAAAATAACATATCGAAATAATTAAACATAGATAATGTCACTTGCGTATGCAAGTGACAATTTTATCTGAAATAGTTAAGGTATTTTTGTTAGTTGTCGAATGACTTCCCGGGAAAATACCATATCTTGGACTGCCAAACCGACGGATTGGAATATAGTTACACCTTGCCCGGACAAACTGGCATGAGATTGAGAAACGGTACCAATTTCTATCCCAATGGATTCGCTGAGAATGCCTTTCCCCCGTGCCTTAATGACAGATTGCGAGGCGGCGAATACCGATTCGTTGGAATCAGTAAACAGGGTGGTATTGCTATACACATCTTCGTTTAATTCCTGGAAGCCCAATGCCGAAGCGCCAATGGCATTGACATGGCATTTAGCCGGTAACTCTTTTCTACTGATTATAGGGTCTCGTGATGCTGTTGTTGTGCAAATAATGTCACTATTAAGCACCGCCTCAGCAGGTGAGGCTTTGATCGAAATAGCAAGGTTGAGAGTTTTATCACACCATGTGGCAAACTCACGGCATCTTTCCTCACTGCGACCCCATAAGGTGACTTCCTTAATAGGACGCACATATAACATGGCTTGCAAATGTGCTCTTGCCTGTAGGCCAGTGCCAAGTATCGCCAATCGGCTGGCATCTTTTGCAGCGAGAAGATGGGTTGCATAAGCAGAAGCGGCTGCGGTACGAATTTCGGTAATAGCTCCGGCATCTACTACAGCCATACCTGAAACACTTGGTTCGTCGTAAATCAGCACACTACCAACGTGTGAAGGCTTATTACCATTACTTTGAAACCTCACTACTACCGACTTTAACCCAAATCCTTTATATGGCCCTTCCTTTATATAAATTGGCATGGTGCCCATTAAGCTGCCGTCTTCGCCTTTCACGATATTGCGTAAAGGTTGCTCTACTTTCCTTTCCGATTGCAATTTAAAGGCTATTTCACTTAGCTTAAGGCTAAGTTCCATCGTCAAATAACGTACAACGGCTTCTTTATCGACATAAAGCATATTAATGCCTTTCAATATCAGTGATCAGTTAAAGATCGCCCAGCTTGAAATTATCATCAATTTCAGTTCCGGCAATGCTATTGAGAATGGTAGACATATTCTTTTGAGAAACACCTAACACAACATCCAACATATTTTCTTTACTGAAACCACGGCTTAAAAACAAATCAATGGCACTTTTTTTTAATTGACCCCGGCAGTAAATAACTTCTACAGTGAATTCACGCAGTGCTAATAATCGTGGGGAGAGATCATCGGTTTTTTCAATTAATGCTTTAACCGTTTTTTTATCCACGCCATTATGAACGGCAATAAAAGCATGTGCCTGAACGGTATAGTCACAACCATTTTCTATTCCAGTTGTAATCCACACCACCGCTTTTTCTTCTTCATTCAGTGAACTATCAATAAATAAGTCATGTGCGCGTTGATAAGCGGCTAATAGTGAAGGAGATTCCGACATATAACCACTTTGGTTAGGTACCCAGCCAAAATCATCAATGGAACTCTGGAGTAATTTCTTGCTCTTTTCAGGTGTGGTAGTAATTGAGTGTAAAGTAAGTAAAGACATAATAACCTCCGTATATCGAAATTTTAAATAGATCTATATAGTTGCATATTTCAGAGCGATATTGGCTCTTATGCAGATGTAAATACTGACCAAAGCATTTTAATTGGTCGAATATGAGAAATAAATTTTAGTTTGTGTAATTTTGCTGCCACTTCTGTCGTTAGTGCGGCATCTACCTCTGAATTGGCAACCGCTTTCGCGGCTGAACTTGTTGAGTCTTTAAAAATGATATCTGCGATTTTCAGGTTATCAGGCAACAATTCTGGGATTAACGCCTTTGGTGCCGGATGGGTTGCAATGACTATGTTATCTTTAGTTAATTCGTCACGAATAGCTATCCCATAATTCGGTGTGTAATTTAAAAATGCGGCTGACAAATTAAATCTATTGTCCATATAAAACTCACTAATGTTGTAATAAGCATTGGCTACCACTAATGCCTGGCAGTTCTTTAAAATAATGTGACTGCTGGCTTCTTCGTAAGTATTACATAGGACAACCTGGTAACTTTTGGCTACTTTATTTTCAATTGCAAACTCACCAAAACGGATAGCGGATTGCTCACTACTTGTACCTGACGGGCCTAAAGTCGCTATATTTAAAACATCAAATGTATCTTTGTCGAAACTAAAAAAAACACACTCCATGGTGTCTCCTGGACTTACACTAATAAACCGGATTTAACCAATGTGAAAACTCACCGATTCTGCCTCTCACTATTTCTTGATAATCTTTAGCGATAACATTGGCTATGGAATCTTCTTTTTGAATATATGATATATCGTCTATTTGCGAAACAATTGATATTTCAATGCCAGTACCTGTTAAGAAACAGGCATCTGCTTCATAGAGATCCTTTTGTCGAACTTCTGACTCAATACAGGGAATATTGTGAAATTTACAAATATCGAAAACAGATTGTCTGGTTATTCCATTAAGAATGCCAGAATCAAGCGATGGTGTAATAACACAATTATCTTTAACAATAAAAACGTTTGATGTACTTGCTTCTGCACACATGCCTTGTTCATTCAGCATAATCGCATCATCAAAGCCATGTTCTTTGGCATCTTCGTAAGCAAGTGCAGAATTAACATAGGTGCCGGTAATTTTTGCAGAAGAGGGAATCGCTGTATTTGATACGCGCTGCCATTTTGAAATAAGACACTTGGACGCTGTTTTTTTAGCGTAAGTGCCCATAGGTAGCATATTAATACAGAGGGTTGAGTCTACACCACTTAACTTAACGCCAAATTTTTCACCAGGCATTAATGATTTTTTAAGCGCCAATGGTCTGATATAAATGTCTTGTTTAAATCCGTTTTTAATAATGATATTTTTGGTAATATCGGTCAATTCATGACTGGTATAAGGTAATTCAATTTTCAGTGTTTTTGCAGATTGAATCAACCGTTCATAGTGCTCATGTACTCTAAATAAATTAAGCTGGTTGTTATCCTGGTCCCAATAAGCCCGTATCCCTTCGAATATACCGGTGCCATAATTTAAAGCTTGGGTACTGGCGAGAAAGGTTGCGCTGCTAAAGTTAATATATTCTCCGTCCAGAAATACGATCCAATCTTTATGAACCGGACTGACGATATTGGTTGTCATTTAGCTGCCCTCTTTTTCATGATTTCTAAAGCTGAATTTCGCTCAATATTGTTACTATCATCTCTCAGATCATGGATCCGTGCGGCTTTCCAGCTGACCATTGCCGCTGTGCCAATCAGCCCGCCGACATCGCCTACATGCACATTGACCTTCATATTGAACTTGGATTCCATTTTTTCCTTTATTTTATTAATGAGTGAAGCATTATTTAATTCATCACTTGGCTCTAACGTTATTTTCAGTTCATCTGTACCAGATGTATTGTTGATTTCGATAAAGTATTCAAAACAATATTCAAGCTCTTCAAATACTGCGTTTTCAATATCAAAAGCGTACACATTGGCATTGTTCAACACTAATACATCTTTTACTCTGCCGATAGGCTCTATTTCCCAGCTCTCTAAGCCTATTGCTTTGCATCGAACCATATCTCCGGTTCTGTATCGAATCAGTGGCTTATTCCCTTTATATAAGTGTGTAATCACTAATTCGCCGGCAACGTGGTTATCACCAACATTTAATTTTTGATGAGTAAAAGGACAAATCAGCTCATAGTAATTATTGAATGGAATAGTAATAAGCTTATTTGTATCGTTGCAAGCCGCTAAAATAGAGGTTTCTTGAGATGCATACATGCAGTTGTAAATTTTAGCTCCCCAGTTGCGGGATAAGTTTCTTAATCTGTTTGGTGTAATGAGTTCGCCAAGCACTAAAATGATTTCGATACCTAATTTCTGTGGATTACATCCATTGTTCCGGCAATATTTTAGCAACTCAGCAGCGACCGCAGGGGTACAAACTAAAGCAGTTATTTTGAGATCTTGTATTAGCCTCAGCACTCTGTGCATGCCGACAACAGGTGAACGAGGCCACATTTTGATGACGGTATGTCCTAAGCTGCGAAATACATCTTCAAATGTATCGCCGGTGGAGTGCAATTCCGTTGGCCCCATGATGCCAATAATATGTTGTTTACCTTCCTGATTAAAAATAGACTCATATTGCAGTGTCAGAAAACTATTATTCACTAAAGAATCTATTTCATTACGGGGACAAGGTGTTGAAGGCCCGGTTGTACCTGTTGTTTCATAATATATCCAGGCGTTACTCAGGCTATCAGAAGATATTGTGTTCCCTGCTTTACTTAAATCTGACTTTGTTGTAAAGGGAAGTTTTTCAATGAGTGAAGATAAGTTGTTATCATCATTCGAATTTATTGCATTCAGGCGCTCATTATAGAAAGATGATCCATCTTTTGCATAATTGATGATTTCTTTCAATTTTTTATATTGTATTTTTTCCAGTGCAGATGAATCTATCTTGCCAGACATATATTGCTTTAATTCAGCCAGGTATTTCAGCCCTGATTCATGAAGATCGCTTCTAAAAATAGAATACATAATGTGTTACCTGTAAAGTGGTAAGTTGCCAGTGAGTTTATTGATATCTTTCTTTGGTCCAACTATGCCAATTCCAGATAACTTTAATTCATCCGAATGTTCAGCAGATAATTTCCCTTCATATTCCTCATATGTTCTGCATGATTGAGCCAAGCAGGAAAAAGGGCTCAACTTAAAATTATCGTCAGATTTTAATTTATGATGAATAGCATCCAGGACATCATGGCTTGCTTTCAAAATAGGTAGAGGCGTTTTAACAACACCGGGATAACAAATGCTGTCTTTACTAAAAACATCGTGCCCGACGATTCCATTAATCGTTTTACCGATTGAAACACTAATGACACTTAAGGCATTCATTGCCAAACCGAGTGGCAGGCTATCAGCAATAACGATTACGCTTTTATGCAGATTTTCGTCAAACTCCATACTACTTTCCTATTAACTGAGCAAAATTGATTAATTTATTTTTGTCGATAATAATATCCGAAACGGTCCATGTACTGATTTCTTTCCATAGTACTGCGCCTTTTACATGATCCGCATGATTTATATATATATTTAGGTCTTCATAACTTTCAAAGTAACCAATTAAACTAAAATCAACCGATTGCTTTCTATCTACTGTACTGCGACCGCAAAACCATCCTTTAATTTCACTTATCTCATTTATATGATTTAAAGTCACTTTCTCTGCTAATATAGCCTTTTCACTATCCCAGTTTATTCCATCCTTGAAGGTAAAAAAAACTTGATGTGCAATTAAGTTATTTTTGCCCAGCATAATTTACCTCATAATTAATAATTTGAGTTACAATAACACATGGAAATGATCTAGTTTATACCTAATCCTAGCGCATACCTGATTTAGTTTTTTGATTTGCGTCTAATTTAAATATCATATTGCATTTATAGTAGTCAACTATTTTCGGATGGTAATAAATTAAAGCTAAGTGGAAGGGTTACTGTTTGGTTAAGGATAAAAAATCTGCTATAGCTTGCCTTAGGCGTATTAAAAATAAGCCTAATTGGATACCGGAATGGTTTCCTATCCACTCTTTGAAAATTTGTCTTGTTGCTTTTTAACATGCTAACAAACCTTCATATAATTTGGCGACTTTGAATGTCCTGTCTTCTATTGCTGTCAGACCATAAGGCTATTTCATGACCAGTGGCTATCTTCTGATAGGTGATAAATTATAATAAAGCATTTCTTTGTTATTTCTGATTTGTCAAAAGTGACGCGCTTTTTGATACCGAGAATATGCGGTAGTAGTTTTGCCAAAGTGCCTTGAGATAGTTGTATGTCGTTGAATAGGTCACTAATGATAGGGTTTTGGCGGTGTTTTTACATAATTTATTATTTATGCTTGATTGTTTGCATCGGATTGTCATATACTGCGCTCGCTTTCAGGGGCTACCCTTGAAATCCGCCGGCTTAGCTCAGTTGGTAGAGCAACTGACTTGTAATCAGTAGGTCACCAGTTCGACTCCGGTAGCCGGCACCAAATCAAATGAGAAGCCGCCATCTTTATAGAAGATGGCGGCTTTTTTCATGCCTGCCGCACAGAAATGCTGTTTATATATACAGTAAAATCCACTGTTTTTCGTTACAATTTCTTGTTAAAACGGATATTGAATTAAAGGTATAGGTACCTGCATAAAATTAACAGTTCATCAGATTGAAACAGATAAACCCGAAATAAAATAAATACAAACTTTCAGGTGATACGGGTTTATTTATGCTTGTCAAAGTTAACAGAGAAAAATATTAGTGTTTGTGATGTCAGTCTTTCAGGCGTAAGAAAATGTTTGCTATGGCGTGTATTTATCTATTAGTCTGATGAGCGTCGGGAAAAAAAGAGATGAGGCATGGCAGAGATAGCGGAAGGTATTGATATTGTAAAAACGTATTAGATAAAAGTAGCTTTAGACTAGAAAAATATTTTCTGCGAACTGTTTATTGAATAGTATGAGTTAAAAACTCGTTGGTCAAAGACAGATATATTTGATAGCGTTAAAACTTTTCGCATGGATATTTACCCGATAATTGGTAATTTGTTGTTGGCAACATTAGTCCTATTTATGCCTTAAATACTTTGTTTAATCTGGTTAAGATATTTGAAACACTGTTGGTTAAATCCCGTATTTACGCTGGTTTGTCGTTTATTGCCATACCAACAGTATGATTTCTGTATCGTTGATTTCGGTGTGGAAACTTGCATTTTACGACCGATTTTAAAGCCGATCCAGAATGTTTTTTTCACTTTAATATCTGTGAGATAAAAAATTTGTGCTATTTTTTATTTAATGTATTTTTTTATCTTATAATAAAAGGAGCTGGTATGTTGTTTGAAGATTTTCGAGAAACAGTAAAGAATATTCGTGTTGTTTTAGGTTCTGAGTGTTTTCAGAGAAGGTATATTAGAGGATTAAGAGAAGCTTATAAAGTTAAATAAGAAATATTTAGATGAGGAAGAAAAACACCTTATAGACATCTGGATTAACAACGATGCTCTGAGTTTACCTCTAAGTTAAGCCTGGTCGGAATAGGGGTGTTTAGTATTTTCATTTAATAAATTCAGTAAGAGGATGTATTTAAACGATGTGGTTAAGCAACAAAGAAATACAGAAATACAGAAATACAGAAATACAGAAATAGAGAATGAGGAGTTTGTTATAATACCGAATGCATGGATGCATGAGACCATTCCGAAAATAATTTTTACTACTATTTGTTACTAAAAGTTAAAAGGTCAAAATGTATGCGCAATATTCAACAAGTTTTAGAGCGTTGGGGCGGTTGGGTTGATGATGACACAGGTGTCAATTGGCCACCAATCGCTGCTGGATTTAAAGGGCTGATTACGTCAACTCGTCCATTGCGTCCTTCCTGCTGTGATAACGATGGCTTGATCATTGATGCTTGTATAGCAAAGCTGCAAACGGTAGATAAGTCTGAAGAAATTGAAGTTTTATTTATGTACTACGCTTTAGGGCTTTCCAAACGGTCTATAGCGCGTTTACTTGAAGTATCGGATATTGAAGTGCGTTCCCGGTTACAAAAGGGAGAAAGTTTTGTACAGGGATGTCTGGCTATGCTCGATATTAAGTTAGAAATGGATGATGAAATACGAGAGCACAAAAAGCTTACGCGTACGCAAAAAGCTATGGTAGTGTACTAATCAGTTAAAGTTGCGAATAAGCGCTAAAGCTAATAAGCCCCGATATTCTTATCGGGGCTTATTTCATTCGGCTCTTGCAGCATCTGCTATTATGTACCGATAGAAATGAAAATTTAAATAACAATTGTCAAGGTCGCACTTTGTTGCGGCCTTTTTCGTATTTGCCACCGCGAATCGCTTACGCCTATTTCCTTATTTTTGCGGTCGGTATCCCTGTTAAATCAATCATAACCCGCTACTGGGAACGGAGCTTGCATTGCGCTTGGTTTACCCAGGCACATGGTGGGTTATTGCTGTTTGATGGAGGTGTTTTTGATGAGCAACGGTAGTGATAAAGCTGGTTGGTTAACGTCTGTCACTCCTGGGCCTGAGTACGATGAAGAACTGGAGCACACACTGAGTTGTTGGGTGAGTGGTGTCTCTGGTTTACCTGACGATAAAGTGCGTTCCCGATGGACATCCGTAGAATCGCCACCGTTACCGGTGGATGATGACGGGTGTGACTTTGGCATTATGGCTTTTATTTCGGATGTTACGCCTGCTTTTGAGAACCAGACCGAAGAAAGTACTGAATTATGGCGTCATGAAGAAATCGAATGCCTGGTTTCATTTTATGGCCCGAACTGCCAACGATACGGCACCTGTTTTCGTGATGGACTGGCGGTCAGTCAGAACAATGACGAATTGGGACGTTTCGGCCTCTCAGTAGATAAATCCAGCCAGCTGACTGCTTTACCTGAACTTATCAATAACCAGTGGGTGCGTTGTTATGACATGACGATCACCTTGCGGCGAAAAGTAGTGCGTGAATACGGTGTTAAATCACTGGTGGAAGCGCCTGTCAAATTCTTTGGAGATTAAATTATGCAGGGTTTACCTGTTTCAAACATTATCAATGTCACGTTGAATATGGCTCCTCATGCGGCCCAGTCCCGGAACTTTGGTGCGTTACTGATAGTCGGCGCAAGCAACGTGATCAACACTCAAGAACGTTTACGTCTGTATTCCGATATTGATGGTGTCGGTACTGATTTTGGCCTGACTTCACCGGAATATCAGGCCGCAGCGCTTTATTACTCCCAGTCGCCACGCCCGGTGGATTTGTATATCGGTCGATGGGCTAAAGACAACGTTATTTCCTCTTTGCAGAGTGCAATATTAAACAAGCAACAGCAAATGATCAGTAAGTTTACTGCTGTGACGGATGGCTCTTTTAAATTAATGATTAATGGTAAAGAGGTGATATGCAGCGGCATTGATTTGAGTAAAGAGACGAATCTTAATGGCGTTGCCCAACGGGTAGAGGATAAGTTGAAAGATTGTTCGGTCACTTATGACATGGCATCTTCACGTTTCACCATCGTACCGCATTCTTCGGGCGCTATGGATTATATCTTACCGGCAACGACCGGAACTTATATTGGTGAACTGTTAAAACTGGACGAAATTTCTGGCGCTATGGTGACCGAACCGACTAAAGCAGAAACGATTGCTGAGGCGGTGGCAACATTAGGAGCGCTGTCCAGTGGTTGGTACGGGCTGGTTATTGCTGATGACACGCTGACAGATAAAGATATTTTGTCTGTTGCCGACTACATCGAATCCGCGTCTGTTTCTCGTATCTATGGGCATACAGTACAGAAAATAGACGCATTGGAGGCTGATGTTGCTACCGATATCGGATCACAACTGAAAGGCGGAAACTATCAGCGTACGCTCTGGCAATATTCATCCGGTAAACCGTATACCGCCGCATCTCTGATGGGACGGATGTTTACCGTCAATTTCAATGGCAATAACACCACCATTACCCTGAAATTCAAACAGGAACCGGCTGTGACGGCGGAAAGCCTGACAGCAACTCAAGCTAACGCCTTGAAGAAGAAAAACGGCAACGTTTTTGTTAAATACAACAACGACACGGCCATTATTCAGGAAGGCGTCATGGCAAACGGCGATTTTATTGACGAGCGCCACAGCCTGGATTGGTTACAGAATTACGTTCAAAACAATCTTTATAACTTGCTTTACACCAGTACCAGCAAGATCCCACAGACTGATGAAGGTGTCACGCGTCTGATTACCAATGTTGAACAGTCACTTGATCAAGCGGTGACCAATGGATTGATCGCTCATGGTGTATGGGGGGGCGATCCTTTTGGTGCATTGAATACCGGTGCGACATTAACAAAAGGTTATTACGTTTACGCGCCACCCATTGCGACACAAGCGCAGGCGGATAGGGAAGCCCGCAAAGCACCGGTTATCCAGTGTGCTATCAAATTAGCAGGGGCTGTTCACTACGCTGATGTCATTATTAATGTAAACAGATAAGGGTTGAAAATGGCTACATATTCTTTTCTTGATGTCTCCGCATCTATTACCGGAGTCGGCGGTTCTTTTGATCTTGGCAACGGCGCAGCCCTCTCTGATGAGGGTATCACCGTCACAATGTCAGACAGCAAAAACACCATGACCACAGGGGCAGACGGTGAAGTGATGCATTCATTGCATGCGTCCAAATCTGGCACCATCACCGTTAATTTACTTAAAACCAGCCCGGTAAATGCCAAACTGAACGCGATGCTGAGTACACAATCGCTTTCATCGGCGGCATGGGGCAATAACGTGATTGTGATTCGTAATAAGCAGAGTAACGACACGGCTGTTGCCCGTTCTGTTGCATTTCAGAAGCAGCCGGATTTGCAGAATGCCAAAGCCGGCAATACCGTTGCCTGGGTATTTGATTGCGGAAAAATCGACATCATGTTAGGCACATTCTAACAAGCTGACTTCATAGACGCTGAAACAACGCTCAAGCCAGCATTGGACTTATATTTCGGTGGCTTGAGCGATTTTGCGGATAAGTTTTAAGGGGGGATTATGGAATTTGAAATTGACGGTAAAAAGTATCGCGGCGGCAAGCTAAACGCTTTTCAGCAACAGGATCTGGCAGTGGCTTTGGCGCCGGCCATTCCGGCACTTGGACCGCTCATGAAAAAGCTTGTTACAGCCAGAAATGATGAAAATGAGACCGGTTTTGAAGAATTGCTCCCTTATCTGGTTGAATCAATCAATGCGCTGGGAAAATCCAACCGACATGAAATTAATGATATTTGCTTATCAGTGGTTTCCCGTGAACAGAATGGTATCTGGAGCAAAATTTATGAATCTAATGGTCAGGTATTGATGTTCGATGACATCAATGGCTTAGAGCTGCTGAAAATTGTGGGTTTTATTGTCAGAGACTCACTGGGAAATTTTTTTCCCGCCCCATTAGAGAGCGCAGTGTAATCTCAGGACGAGCCAGCTTAAATTTTGAAACCTTACCGGAGGGGCGTGATTACCTGTTACGCCCGGTCATTGCGGGTATGTGCCGCTATGAATCTTTAAAAGATGGCGTTCTTGACCTGGCTGATATTGCACTGATGAATGATGCCCTTGACGTTAAATCGGAAAATGAGGCCATGATAGAGAGGTGGCGAAGTGAGCAATAACCCTGAAACAATTGAAGATTTCCTGGTGTCACTTAGGTTTGATATTGATGAGGTGGGGCAGCGTAAATTCATGGCTGTTATCACCGAAGTCACGTCTAACGTTCTCAAAATGCGGGCGGAAATTGAAAACGCAACATTAGCTGTGGTTAATTTTATCACTCAAATCGCTAACGGCTTGGATAAGCTCGGTGGGCAATTGCAGAAAATAGGCGTAACGACTGAGAAAATTAAATCTATTGATAGTGGTATCAGCCAGGCTGCGGGAAATGTTGAGGGGCTTTTGCCCAACATGGATATTCAGGCCAGTGATACAAATAGCAACCATTGTAATACGGCTTCTTTAGTCTCATTGATAAGTGAACAGTTATTAAAAACACCAATGGATTGTGCTGGTCAATCCACGGGCATACTCGATAGTGATGACATATTTAATGCAGTTGAGGAATTAGTTAAATGGTTAGACAAAGGGGAAATCTCAGCGAAAGGTTTATTGGCGACACTGAATGAATTGTGGAAATTCACAGGAAGAAAAATCACTCTGGGTATACTCTTTGATTTGAATAATCGGTTAAATGCATTACAGGAAGAAGCAAAAAGAAATCACGAAAACGTGGGTGAAACTCTAATGCGGCGGCAAAGAGAATATGAAGCAAATAAAAAACCACTTATAACATCTGAGCAACTTGATAGCTGGATGTCAACGCATGGGCTCTATATTGCTTCTGACTGGGCACTGTTTTTCAGCAAAGATAAGTATGAAAAATACCAGGAACAACTTGATGTCAGGAAAACCATAATCGACAAAGGACACAACACAATAGTTACTGATGGTATTCTTGGTAAAGTATCAGACCAATTAAGTAAAACGAAAAAGAAACGAAAGAATAAGCCACTAAATAAAGATCATCTTAGGACTGATGTTGCTAAACAGCATGATGCTCATCATGGTTTAATAGCTACAGCTAATCAGTCGATGAACGTTTTTAACAGTGAGCTTACAGGGGCAAAACTGAAGAAAATAATGTCTTCCAGAGGGGTACGGAATAATAATCCATTAAATATGAACTTTGCACATCAGACAGGGGCAGTACTTGAAGATAGCCCAAAACCCAGATTTGCTAAGTATCCAGATGCATACAGTGGATTAAAAGGTACAGCCCATCAGTTGAGACGTTATTTTCGTGGTCAAACTACCGGAAAAAAGCTACAGACCATTGCAAGTATTATCCCAACATGGGCACCATCAAAAGATGGTAATAAGACGGAAGATTATATTGCCAACGTGTCTAAAATGATGGGAGTTTCTAAGAATACGTTCCTCGATCTCACTGATCCTGATGTGATGCAAAGGCTAATTGATAGCATGATGGTAGTGGAAAGTGGTGGCAATCCTTATTCACCCGAACTTATCAGGGCAGCAATTACCGGAGTGCCACCGCCAGCGAATAAACCCTCAAAATTGGTTGGACATCTGCATAATGTCGCTCATTCTTTGAAAAATATTTCGATTGATCCCCGAATGATCAGTGGTGCGGTGACAAATATCAATAATATGATGAATCATCAGATACTGACTCCTCATTTACTGCTGCACGCGCCAATACCCACTGGCAATAATGTGAGGGGGATAGGGGAAGTAAATTATCATATTGAGGTTAACGGCGTTGAATCTCCCAGAGAGGCAGCAAGACTGACCGGGGAAACAGTAGAACGCACTCACAGTATGCTACTTAGAAATATGCAAACACAGGTGAGATAACAATGGATATATTATCAGTCATGTTTTCTCAGCAAACGAGAAAAATAGGTGTCATTGTACCGAGTGTTGTTATTTCAGAAAACCATACGGATACATCTAATATAACAGATCACCCGGTCCAGCAAGGGGCGACAATCAGTGATCATGCTTATGACTCACCATCAGAAGTGACAATGAGCTTAGGTTTTGCTGGTGGTGGTTCGTTGCTTGATGTTGTGGATACCACAAAAGTATTTGATATTGCTACCGGGTTGAGCTTGGGAACCAACCCGCGCGCGGTATATCAACAGCTGCTTGATCTAAAATCATCATATAAACCTTTTGATGTTGCGACAGGGAAACGTTTATACAACAACATGTTAATTCAAAATATAAGTGTTACGACGGATCAAACCAGTGAAAACGTTCTGTCAGTCACTTTAACTTTACGTGAAGTGATGATTGTTGAAACATCGCCGAATAAAACCGCGCCGGCGGAAAATATGAAACATTCTGAAGATACTGCACCTGTGGTTAATGTCGGAACCAAAGTCACGGTGAAGCCGTCATTACCACAAAGAATTCTTGACTTTGTTATAGAACGAGGTAAAAAATGGTTGGGATTGTAGAAATTCCTTTATCACCTAAAAATCAGCAATTTGATGTTCAGCTAAATGGAATTAACTATAAAATGCGTTTGATGTGGCGTGATATTGCAGGTTGGATCCTGGATATTATGACACTAGACAGTGAGCCAATAATCAATGGCTTGCCGCTGGTTTTTGGGGTTAATCTGCTTGAACAATATTGTCATCTTGGTTTTAATGGTTCATTAGTCTTTTATGGCGATATAAATCAGCAGAAACCTTACAGGAATAATCTTGGCAAGGAGGATAGATTATACTTTGTAGTAAGTTAACTTGGTAAAAATGAAGGATAATACATTTGTTTAAATTAGTTATAGGAAAATTTAAGCCAAGTAACGAGTATGGCTATATCTTTTGACCGCAATAAAATATATCTTGAATATCCTACTTTGGCGGCAGTAAAGGTTTTAGATAATAAAGAAGGAGCAATCTTATGTACCCTTCGGGGACTTGTGAGACTTCTTGGGAACAAGGAAGCCAGGTACGGTAAAAAGGCGATGACAAGCCCACCGTTCCTGTGAATGGGTGCCAGCGATGGTGCCCTTTGTCATTTATAGAATCTTATTCCGATGCAGTTTTATAGCCACAACCTTTAACTTCCCATGATTTGTTACACGTGCCGCTTAATTGCGGTTTTTTTGTTTCTGTTAATTAGGTGAATTATGTCAAAACAATGGATAAGAGAATGTCACCTTATCGTTGTAGACGAAAAGGGTGAAAAAATAGATTTATCAAACCTGAAAATTATATTTAATATCAACAGAGCTGAACACTCCTATCCGGCTACGGGTGTTTTCACAATATATAACCTCAATGACGAAACCAGTAATAAATTACGCCGAAATGAGTTTAAAACAATTAAATTTGTGGCGGGCTACAAGGAGAACTCAGGACAAATATTTTCAGGCCAAATCCAATACACACATGTGAAGAGAGAAAGTGCAACCGATACCTGTGTTGTTATTCAAGCTGCGGATGGGGATGAGCCACACAATTACGCGACAGTAAATACCACTATTGCTGCTGGGTATTCGCAAGCAGACTTAGACCATTTACTGATGCGTGATATTGCCAAATATGGCATTACCGCAGGTCTGCGCCCGGAATTCCGCAAATCAGCATCCCCTAGGGGAAAAGTGCTTTTTGGTATGCACCGTAATGAAGTTTCTAATCTGGCAAAGCAGTGTGATGCTAACTGGCGTTACGAAGATAACCAGTTGCATATTGTGCCCAGGAATAAATATCTGACAGAGGCGGTTGTACTTACATTAAAAACCGGTCTGATTGGTATGCCTGAACAGACCATCGGCGCTGGTATTAACGTTAAATGCCTAATTAATCCCAATATCGGCCCCGGCACATTAATCAGACTGGATAACCGCTCAATTAAGCCGGTTGAGCCTTCTGGCGATGAAACATCTAAATCTGACAATCATAAAGATGCAAAACAGCAACCGTCAGCATTGGATTCTGACGGTGATTACATCGTCTTCAGCGTAAATTATTCCGGCGACACCCGCGGAACCGACTGGTACATGGAGATGATGTGTGTTGCCAAAAGCGATCACACATTGCTGAAAAAATTAATGAGCGATAAAGATAAGGCAAACACCTGATGATAAATACTGATGAACGACTAAATAGACCCGAAGCGGTCTTTTTTTCTATGCAAGAGGTCATTAGCGCCGGATTGTATGTCTCTTTACCCTGCATTATTCAATCATTTAACGCTGACGCGGTCACCGTAACAGCACAACCCGCCATCAGATGGAAAATCAGGAAAAAAGACGGCGAACTGGAATCCGTATCCTTGCCGCTGCTAGTCGATGTACCCGTTATATTTCCAAGAGGCGGAGGTGTGACGTTAACGTTCCCGGTAAAAGCGGGTGATGAATGCCTGGTGGTATTTGCTGATCGCTGTATTGATTACTGGTGGCAATCCGGCGGCATACAAGAGCCGGTAGATCCCCGGCAACACAACCTGTCCGATGGATTTGCGATTATTGGCCCACAATCCCAGCAACAAAAAATAGCCGATATCAGCATCAGCGCCGCGCAGCTAAGAAGTGATGATGGCGCGGCTTATATCGAACTCGATCCCGGTAGCCATAATGTCACCGTGATCACACCGGCAAAACTCATTGCTACTGCACATGGCGGTACTGAAATCACCTCACCTGAAATCACCCTGAACGGCAACGTCACCATTAACGGCAACTTATCGCAGGGAATGGGGGCGGGTGGTGGAACAGCAACCCTGCAAGGCCCGGTCGCGGTGAACAACGATCTGACCGCGGGTGGCATAAGCCTGATGAACCATACGCACGGTGGTGTACAAACCGGTAGCGGTAGCACGAGGAAACCGCAATGAGATACAGAAGAGAAATTGATAACGACTATGTATTTGGTCGTGGAGACGCGAGTTTTCTTATCAACTCACCGGAAGCGGTCGCGCAGGCGGTAAAAACCCGCCTGATGCTGCGCAGTGGCGAATGGTTTCTTGATGACCGGGAGGGAACCGATTACGACAAAGTACTGGGTAAAGGCACATCGGGTTTTTATGACCTGATTATCAGACAGCGAATACTGCAAACGCAGGGCGTGTCAGAAATTATCCACTACCGTAGTGAAAGAAACCCCAACACAAGAAAAATCACCATTACCGCCACGATTGACACGATTTATGGACAGACAGGAGTAACTGCTGATGTATGAAAGTATTATCACCTCAATGCTACCTGCTATTGATAAAAACGGGATCAACGCGCCTGATTATCAAACCATCTTAAATGGCTGGAAGGCGATATTCAGGGATATCTACGGGAACGATATTTACGTTGAATCTGACAGTAAAGACGGGGTTTTTCTGTCGCTGATCGCGTACGTTGTTCACGGTTGTAACAACGCCACCATTGCCTCCTACAACTCATTTAGCCCGACAACTGCGGTGGGTGAAGGACTTTCCCGCAGTGTCAAAATCAATGGCATTACCAGAAAAAGCTCCAGTAACTCAACTGTGGATGTATTGGTAACTGGTCGGGCAGGAACCGTTATTCGCAACGCTTCCGTGCGGGATGACGCTGGAAACAGCTGGTCACTCCCTGATGAAGTGATTATCGACACACACGGACAGGCTATTGTGACGGCCATATGTCAACAGACCGGCGCGATTGGCGCGCTGCCTCACACAGTTAATCAGATTGCTACGCCAACCCTGGGTTGGCAAACAGTGACAAACCCGGTTGCCGCCACCCTTGGCCGGGGAATTGAATCTGATGCAGAACTGCGAATACGCCAGGCGGCTTCAGTCGCGTTGCCATCACAAACCATTATGGATGGACTAATCGGCGCGATTGCCAATTTGCATGGCGTCTCACGTTATCGGGGATACGACAACGACACGGATCAAACCGATGAAAATGGCATACCTGCGCACAGTATAGCCATTGTGATTGATGGTGGAGACTCGAAAGAAATTGCTCAGACCATCTTAAAAAAGAAAACGCCGGGCATACCAACATTTGGCACCACTGCTGAAATTGTCACAGACATTGCTGGCAATGAAAAAACGATAAACTTCTATCGTCCTACGCTGGTGCCAATCTACGTTGAAATTCAGATTAGACCCTTTGTCGGATACACCTCGGATATTGGGAATAGCATTCGTACAGAAATATCTGACTATATCAACTCACTTTACATTGGTGATGGCATATATGTTACCCGCCTGTTTGTTCCGGCAAACTTGTGCAATAAAAACGGCAGTCAGACATATGAAGTCCTGTCTGTGATGGCAGGTAAAACAGCATTAACAACAAACTCGGCGAACATCAACATTGCTTTTAACGAAGCACCGACTTGTTCACCTGGAAATATAAAAATAGTGACGGTGCTCGAATGAATAAATATATGAAACTGATTCCGGCGTATCACATGGAGGGTAAAAAATACGTCAGAATGCTTGAAGCGGTTACTGATATATTAAACCAAAGTGCACTAACAAATGACTTACTGATTAGCAGTTTTGACCTTGATAAAGCGGTGGGTAAACAGCTTGATATTATCGGTGAATGGGTAGGGAGAAACCGAACAATCCAGGCTCCGATTGAATACTATTACTTCTCCTTTGATATACCTGAATTGGGATTTGATTACGGTACCTGGAAAGATCGGTTTGATAGTGACAAAAGTTATATCGACTTGGATGACAACAATTACCGAATCGTGATTAAAGCCAAAATAGGGGAAAACAACTGGGATGGAACGGGAGAATCACTTAATAACATCCTGAGTTTTATTCATTCAAACCATAACATATCCATATCCTTTGAGGATAATTTGGATATGTCATTCACTGTGACAGTAAAAGGTAAATCAATTAGTACTATCACCAAAGAAATTATCCGTCAGGGTTATCTCTCCATTAAACCAATGGGAATAACGGTAAATTACCATGTCGTTGAGGGTTAGAAATGGCTAAAAATGACTTTAAAGCGTTTGCCACTGGTGAAAACGCGAATACATTATCGCAAGAAGAATATGAAAGCTTAGGTTTTATTGAAGAGGGATTTAAATCAGGAATAGCAAGGAGTGAACAGCTCAATAAAGTGTGGCGGCAATCCTCAATTATCGCTGCGGTGATTGGGAAATATATTGCAGAAAAAACGGGTGAGGATGTTATTGATGATGGAGATCTTGAGAAACTCGTCGCGCAATTGGACCTGGCGTTAAAACAAAAAATTACTGCGGAAATTCCGGATGCTTTGCTTACCCGGAAAGGAATTTCGCAACTTAACAACGCGACAAATTCTGACAGAGAAGATCAGGCGGCAACGCCGAAAGCGGTGAACGATGTTAGAAAAATGGCTGAAGGCAAATTAAGTAGCGTTGCTGATGCTACGTTAAGCCAAAAGGGGATTGTACAGTTAAGCAGTGCTACTGATAGTGCGAATGAAACCTTAGCTGCGACTCCTAGAGCAGTTAAGGGCGCGTATGATTTTGCAAATACGGCAAATGTAGCGGCTAAAAATGCTCATGATGAAGCGAATAGGGCTACAGATAATGCTAATAGTCGGTTGGCAAAAAATCAAAATGGTACAGATATCCCTAATAAGAGTGAGTTTATAAAAAACCTTGGTTTAGCGGAAACGGTGAATAAGGCCAATCATGCGGTGCCGAGTAGTCGGAAAGTGAACGGCAAGGTGTTGACCGGAGATATCAGTTTGAGTGCCGGGGATGTGGGGGCGTGTCGTGCTTATAGCGGCTCGATCAATACAGGCGGGGGCACATGGACTACTCAAGAGTTTATTGCATGGCTTAAGCAAAACGGGGCCTTTGATGTTCCATACTGGATGTGCAAAGGCTCATGGTCATATGCCGACAATCGTATAATCAACGATACAGGCTGCGGTAATATCTGTCTTGCGGGGGCTGTGGTTGAAGTCATGGGCGTAGAATCTGCAATGACTATCCGTGTTACAACACCGACGACAACAAGCGGAAACGGTATTGCAAGCGTACAATTTACTTATATTAATCATGGTGAAGGGTACTATCCGGGTTGGCGTAGGGACTATAACACCGCAAATAAACCTACTGTTGAGGATGTAGGAGCATGTCGGGCCTATAGCGGCTCGATCAATACCGGCGGTGGCACATGGACCACTAAAGAGTTTATTGTATGGCTTAAGCAAAACGGGGCCTTTGATGTTCCATACTGGATGTGCAAAGGCTCATGGTCATATGCCGACAATCGCATAATCAACGATACGGGCTGCGGCAATATCTGTCTTGCGGGGGCTGTGGTTGAAGTCATGGGCGTAGAATCTGCAATGACTATCCGTGTTACAACACCGACGACAACAAGCGGAAACGGTATCGCAAGCGTACAATTTACTTATATTAATCATGGTGAAGGGTACTATCCGGGTTGGCGTAGGGACTACAACACAAAAAATAAGCCTTCTGCTGAGGATGTAGGGGCTTTTCCTGGATTTATTTTTGTCAATAGTATCCCGACACGTAGTTATGTTGGGGCTTGGGGCGGATCCGGGAACGGGAGTTCGGGGTGGGTTAAAGGACTTAATATCGGTACGGCAGGTAGTGATGTAGGTCAACTATACATTGATCCCGATGGAAATCTTTATGCATATTTTTTAAATAATAATGGCTTTACAAGAGGGGGAGCAGTCAATACCTACCCTGTGGGCTCACCTATCCCGTGGCCGCAACCAAATCCCCCATCAGGTTACCTTGCGTGCAACGGCCAAACATTTAATAAATCCACATATCCGCAATTAGCGGCGGCATACCCCAACGGCAGAGTACCCGATTTAAGAGGTGAATTTATCCGAGGATGGGATGATAACCGCGGTGTGGATAGTGGTCGTGGAGTGCTGTCTTACCAAGAGGGCCAAGCACCAGTATCTGCTATTGCCGGCTACTGGGATAATGATAACTGGAAAAACGGTAAGCACAGAGAAACTGGATTTTCCGCAGCAACAGGAACAGACAATGGTGGCTGGCATAACATTATTCAAGAATATGAAAATCAAAGAGAAACTCGTCCTCGCAACATCGCATTTAACTACATAGTGAGAGCCGCATAATGACAGAGCAAAAGTATTCTTTAGAACATGAAACAGCCGTATTGGGTAAAGACGGATTAGCCACTCAGGCCGGGTGGATAAAGGTTTATCACTCGAATCAGATAACAAGAGAATTCACGAGCTCTGATATCGAGTATGTGATGCTCGGTGTCAGTTTATCGGCGGGTGCTTATCCTGATGCTCCAGAGTTACCGAAATCTGATGACGAGGCTGTCTGCCGCAGCATGGACGGTAAATGTTGGGAAATCCTCCCAGACTATCGCGGAAAAATCGCTTACGATACGAAAACTCGTCAAAAACGTGAGATAACTGAAATCGGTGAGCTGCCCGATACGCTGACTTTCAAGAAACCTGACACCGACTATGACAAATGGGACGGCAAAGAGTGGGTAGTTGATAAAGATCTCTTGAAATCCAGTCAGATTAATAATGCCAAGCAACAACAAGCAACACTGTTACGACAAGCGAATGAAACACTTTCGTTACTCCAAGACTCTGTTGATTTGGAAGTTGCTACTGAAGCAGAAAGAGCCGCTTTACTCGAATGGAAGAAATATCGGGTATTACTCACTCGTGTAGATACTTCACTGGCTCTTGATGTTACATGGCCTGAGATGCCGAAGTAAAATATTCAGAGGGCCAGCAATGGCCCTGCTCTCACTTCGGCACATCCGGCCATTGGATATCGGGTGCGGTAGTACAATCCACCCGATTGAGCAGCACCCGGTATTTACGCCATTCGGTTAATGCGAATTTTTCCGAGTTGGTGGCGATACTCAAATCGACTGCATCCTGGTAGATATCGATTTTTTCTGTGGCAGTCCTGAGTAGGTATTGTTTTTCATATTCCACGTGTTGTTGTAACTGCTCCGGTGTGGGTGGTGGGTTTGCAATCGCCATAGCCTCAGCTTCTGTGACAAGGATTAAATCCGGTTTAATCCAATCGTTCTGAGAACCGTCTGACTCGTATGCATAAACCTGATTGTCTTTAGATTTGTAATATTTCATCATTACCTCAGCTCAATCCAATTATTAATCACTACCCACTCAGACGGTTGTCCCCAGCCACCATTAACACGATATGTTGCACCAGGAGGGACAATCGCACATAGAGACACAATTTCATCAACGCTTATCCAACGGTAAGCAACCCGCAACCCGCTGACTGTAATATCGATACTGAACGGGCTTGATGCTCCTGTTCTGTTTGATTCAATGTAAACAATGATGGGTTTATCGCTGGAATTTGTGTACGTTGTTTTATTTCGGCGATTGGATATAACGTCAGTCCATTTCTGACCGACACCGAGCAACTGTTCAACCAACGCCATCGTGCCGGATTTTTTCCGTATATCCACATAGTGCATTGTGTCATCTTTCTTATCCCTATACCGGATAGTCAGCATATTTTCGCTGTTATCAGGATTGGAGTTTAACGTGGTGTTGTAACCACTCGGCTTTTTGAATTCAATACCAGACCAGTCATGCGTTGCATCAACATGCAGGTTGCCACAGGTGAAGGTTTCCTGTGAGGTTTTGTACGCGAATTTGGTATTGGACTCATCACGGGAATAGGCGCCAACAACTGCCGCTGAGGGGGGAAACGCCTCGCTGTACGCACGCGACCAGCCACCATGGTCAAAATGATCATACAGTTTGGTCGCCCCAATCCACCCTTTGGCTTCAATATCGTCGTCAGCATAAACTTTCCCTGTAATTTGTCCGCCTGTTTTCGGATAGGCATTTTTTGCCTGCTCTACTGTTCCCACTAAACCAATGTTTGTTGTAACCCGTTAACTGGCAGCATTCTTTGCCAAGGCAGCTGCTTAAAGCATTAAACGGGATTAAAAATGGTAAAAATCGGACCTATCCGCGTATCAATAAATAACCAAATTAACGACTTAAAGAGGAATGCATTAACCATGATGGAATTATGAACGCATTTTGGGTGATAAATCAGCAAAAAATTAGCATTGTTCTTGTCTTACCAACTCAGAAACTTCATCAGGCATATCCCAAGCAAGACATTTTTCTCCAGGGGGGTTAGATTCTCTGTTAACACCATAACCTATGCCTTATTGGTTAGTCAGGATAATTAATAGCCTTGTTTTGTCTCTTATTGCCCCAAAATTGATTGTGTTAACGCTGATTGATGAAGTTCACCTATGAGTTAAATTAACCCTTGATTTAAATGTACCTGCGGGTTAATGTCTTTACCCAAAGGGGGTATGTATGTTTGAACTGATATTTCACGAAGAAGCTAACAACGAGATTCAATCGCTAGACGAAGTTATGCGAGGTAAAACGGTACTGGCGATTGATAAGCTGGAAGCCAGAGGGAATACGCTGCGGTACCCGGCAACAGAGCCGTTGCGCGACGGGTTATTCCAGCTAAGAGTTGGCAATAAAGACATTACCCGGACCATTTTTGCTTATGCCACTGGCCGGCGAATTTACATACTCCGTACATTTATCAAGAAAACACCAAAAACCCCAGCGTCAGAAATAAAACTGGCATTGCAAAGATTAGAGGAGATGACAAATGAAAGTTAAAGGCATTCCTTGGTCAGAAGTCAGGGCGCAAGCCCTTTCATCCCCTGGAGCTCAGGCCGCTTATGAAGCAGCCAAACAGGAAGAGGAACTCTACGAGCTGATACAGAGCATGAAAAACAGGGCGGGCATTAACAGTTCACAGTTAGCCGAAAGACTGGGAATTACCCCACCGGCAGTAGCTAAGGTTGAAAAAAACCCGATGAAAGCCAGTGTTGCGACACTTAAACGCTATGCGGCGGCGTGTGGCGTCAACCTCAAAATTAGTATAGTTTAACTGCTGCCCACCTCTTGGACATTAACTAATCGATGAACCGCTCGTATTTCTTATGGAAAACAATATTAACAAGGCCAGCATAGATACCCTGGCACGTTATGCCCAAGCTTGAGGTGTCGAAAAACTCCAGATAACACTTTAATTTTAGCCACATCCCCCGGTATCTTTATCGTGAAGTTTGATTAAGATACCGGGGCATTAGGATTAACGTATTACGTGATATTGATGCTCCCCGCCCTACCGAGGCTGCCGCAAAAGTTAACCTTTATCAGCTAAGATCCGGGTTAATATTCCAAACGAGACCCTTGTATTGACATCCTCCCCTTCCTAAAGCATGGTGAGGCCGTTGTTGGTGATGGATTCTCATTTTCAGTTATTGTGGGTTCATGGCAATGGAATGCAAGTTGGCGTTGATAAATGTAGGTTGTCACACTTAGTGGGCAGATAATAGTTTGAAACGGTTTCGGAAATCAAGATACGGTTAATCTGTTATAATATCTATTGCACTAGAATAACCAAGTAGGTTAATATTTGTTTTATGGAAAAACGAACACCACATTGTAAGTTATCAGTTGTCAAAACTTTGATCGAAGCCAGAAAAGTACGTACCACATATACAGCGCTAGCTGGTGCGAATGAGCTGGGACTTGAGTTCTCCGACATGCTAGCCATAGTGATGGCGCTCACGCCAGCGGATTTCTACAAGAGTATGACGACTTACGCTGATCATACGGTCTGGCAAGACGTGTACCGGCCAAACACACATGTGGGTGATGTGTATCTGAAGCTGACGGTCATTGATGACGTGCTGATCGTGTCCTTCAAGGAGCTATAAACATGAAATGTCCTTTTTGCAGCACAGCGGAACTTATCCACGATACGCGCGATCTACCCTATACATACAAGGGCGAAACCACAATCATTTCTGCTGTAACGGGCGACTTCTGCCCTGCCTGCT
The DNA here is from genome assembly GCF_001010285.1 of Photorhabdus thracensis. GTDB lineage: Bacteria > Pseudomonadota > Gammaproteobacteria > Enterobacterales > Enterobacteriaceae > Photorhabdus > Photorhabdus temperata. Next base: position 3,858,735 of record NZ_CP011104.1, read on the forward strand.
CCGAATCTGTTTTGGACGCTGCGGAATCAGAGCGTGTTATGTGCGAAATGCGCGCATTTTCGAAGCAGGTCAACGCAGCTATTGTCGATCCTAGCTTCATTGCCAGTGTGCGTAAAAAACTCGCACTTGACCAGCGAGAAGCCTCTGAAATCTTCGGCGGTGGTATCAATGCTTTCTCGCGCTACGAGAATGGCAAGACTAAACCGTCGCTAGCTTTAGTGAAGCTGCTTAAGGTGTTAGATCGTCACCCCGATTTGCTCTCTGAAATCAGAACGGCGTAATTCCGTCTTGCACCACTGGAAATTGTGCCAGAGCACTATGAAACACTCTCAACCTTGCGGGGATTAAATCCCCGCCGACTTTGGAGGTCATCATGTTTTTCTCAGTAGGTGTTGAGTTGCCGAAAGACGAAAATACAGCGTATGGTCTGGTTATTCCTGCGCTGTGTACCGAAGATTATGGCTGTTTCTCAACACCAAAAACCCCAGTGTCAGAAATCAGGGCGCAAGCCCTTTCATCACCGCAGTAGCTAAGGTTGAAAAAAACCGATGAGAACCAGCATCGCGACACTTGAACGCTACGCGGGGGCGTGTGGCGTCAACCTCAAAATTAGTATAGCTTAACTGTTGCCTGTCTTTTGGATATTAAACTAAAAGGTCGGGTATTTTACTAATCAATGAACCCTTCGTGTTTTTTATGGAAAACAATATTAACAAGGCCAGTAAGATACCTTGCACGTTATGCCCGAGCTTGCGGCGTCGAAAATCCTCAGATAACACTTTAAACTTTATGTCAGATCACCCGATATCTTTATCGTGAAATTTGAGTAAGATACTGGGCGAAAAGTGAGAAAACTTACCCGATTACTATCAATTGCAGGGGATCAATTAGGCGTTGATGAGTTAAATTGCGGGATAACCATCCCCTGTTTAACAATGTCTTCTATAACTTATTAACTCACAACGATCCTTGTAAAGTCGGCTTTTCAAAATATTAAATGGGATTAAATACGGTAAAAATTAGCTATATCCGTACATCTAAGAATTATATTGCTTTATTTCCTTATGTTGGAATACTACTATACAGTAGTATCTCTACATCATCCAATTTGTCCTATGTTAGGAGTTTTCCAATTAAAAATATCAGATTACTCTTATTCACATGACGAAAAATACATAGTATAGTATCGAAAATTTGGCTAGATGAATAAATTGAATCCCAGTTTTTAGCCTTTTGAAATCCGAACTATCTTTTACCACCATTTGATATCCTATTGATATATAAATATGAAATTTATAAAAAACCACCTAATCAAGCTATTGCCAGTTGTTGCACTCTTCATTTTTTGTCTTTTAGCTCATATCGCTATGGGTTATCGTTTAAAAATAGGGTACGTATTCGCTGTATTCTTTATTTTCCTATTGCTAAACAAGGTCACTGCCGTTTATAGAGTCCTTCTTGTCGTTCTTGGCATAACAACTCTCATTTATGCCCCTGTAGGGCTGACATATGGATCACCAAACTTCAACTCAATTCTTTCATTATTCTATACAAATAAACAAGAAGCCAGTGAGTTTATCTCTTCTATTCCAATTGAACATTATCTTTTTAGTGCGCTTATCTTGATATTTTGTTTTTTATCGCTAAAGGTAAGCATTAATTTATATAAAAAGGTTAATGTCTTTCTATTTTCTTTTGCATTAATCACGATAATACACCACCCTTTAAAATCCTTTATACAGGGAAAAGAGTTTAATATCTTTGACTCAGGTCTTCCTGAAATCAGAGTAGTCAAAGATGTTACTATCAACTTTATAAGGGTAAAAAGCGAATACAAAAAAATGCAGGAAATATTGAGAGAGAAAGATACATGGGGAACAGTATCAGCACAGTCCAAATATAACACTTACGTCGTTGTTATTGGGGAAAGTGTACGTAAAGATTTTATGAATGCGTATGGATTCCCGATACACAATACGCCTTTTATGAGCACTGCGAATGGGACACTTTTTACAAATTATATCTCAGCAGGTCCATCAACCCAGATATCATTGGCAAACTCACTAGCAATGGTCAAAGATGGTAAAGAGATTTTAAGTAATAATATTGTTACACTGGCGAAAAAAGCTGGCTTTTATACTTATTGGATATCAAATCAAGGTTCGATGGGGTTATTTGATACTCCGGTTGCCAGTATGGGAGCAAGGGCAGATTCTCCATTGTTTATTAAAAAAGGTGAATCCAGTTCTGGTCTTAACAGAAGTATGCCTGATACAAATGTAATACCCATTGTGAAAAAAGTCCTGGAAGATAAGAAAGAGAAAAAATTAATTGTTATCCATTTAATGGGATCACACTCTCCTGCTTGTACCCGAACAAATTATGAATACAAAGTGTTTTTTAAGTCAGAGCAGGTTTCTTGCTATATACAGAGTATTGAAAATACTGATAACTTACTGTCAATAATTACTGATGAAGTACAGAAAAATGAGAAGAATTGGTCTTTGATGTATTTTGCTGATCATGGAGTGTCTTTCTTTGAGAGAGATACTAAGAAAATGAGACTTGCTCATAACGATAAATACAAGCAGAACTATCAGGTTCCTATGTTTATTACTTCTTACGACGATACATCACGGAAATTTATTAATTCTCAACGAAGTTCAATGAATTTTTTAACGCTATTTTCAGAATGGACAGGTATTAAAGAGCCTACAATATCTGAAAATTGTAAAATGTTGTCTAATGAAATATGTGAAAACCAAGATGATGTTTTGAATTTTAGTAATAACATCATGAAATACAGTTCATTACCAGAAGATAAAATTCCCAAATGAATTTCATGCTACGAAGAATACAAACAGAATTTGTGTTGAACCTGATTTTTAGATAAAACTAACAGGTAATAGTGATAAGGTTAGACTAATTTATGAAAGCTAAATTAGGGGCTGTCCTAGATAACGATCATAATTTCCCCTTAACTATTTGTTTTAGAATATATAATTGGTCTTTTACACCCGGAGTGTTAAATCTCCACTCACATTCCTTGAGAAAGAGCTCAAAATGTTCCTTTGGTATACCATTAAATTTACGCATATGACGTTTGGCCTGGTTGCAAAAATTCTCTATCCCATTGATATAGTTTTGACTATTTTTAGCGTCTACAAACTCCGTGCTATGGTTGATTCGATAGTGTTTAAAATCGGACACGTCCAGCACATCATAGCTGGCAAAATTGTCTGTATAGACCAGGCTGTCAGGCTTAATTTTCGCCGTGATTATCGGCATCAAGGTATCAGATTTAGCGTTAGGTATTAAGCGGGTGTAGACCTTACCACCCCCGCTTGAAAAGCCCGAAAACAGGGACTTTTCCGGCTGAACCCCGCGTTTTCCCTTACGTTTACTCCCGAAATAGCTTTCGTCTATCTCGAATTCACCTTCAAACATAGAGTGTTCATCGACATAATCAGCGATAAGGACTCTGAGGCGGTGGAGATAGTAAGCTGAAGTCGTTTTGTTGACACCACAACTGACTCTGCCGCAGTACGAGCTGTAGCCCCTGCCACAAAGAGCTCCTGAAGACGTTTTTGCTTGTATTGGCTAATCCGACTTTTTCTCATTTGGATATCCTAGATCAAATTACTTATCTAGGACAGCCCCAAATTATTTACTAATACTCATAAACAAAATAGACATTAATTAAAATCCTTTAATCAAATACATTAAAATGCACCCTGTAATTACACCAAAAGTAAAATACTTTATCTTTCGTCTATTTTTGATTTTTCTTTGCTTTATCTCTTCATCTGTTTTTATATGATCATCCCAACCAATATGCCTAACTGCACTTTTATCCAAAATAACTGTATATTTACCTATTTCAGCATATTTCTTTGATAGCGTCATCTCCGTGTCACCAGCTAGATTGTATGGCATGAATAACTCATAATCTGATTTTCTTCTAAGGCCTGGATTAAAACTAAACCCTCTCCATTTGGGATCATTACTTTCCAGAGTAGAAAAACAAACTCCTTCTAATTCTCTGAAATTACTAGGGTAATGGAATGGATAATGAAGTATCACATCCTCTTTCAAATCCCTAAGCCATACTTGAAGTATGTTTTCATCAGATCTCAAAATAACGAAAGAATCTTCGATAAATTTATCTCGATAGAAAAGCCAATCGTCTTCACAATGGAATATATAGTCAGTTTTTACTTTACTATATGCCAGATCAATTGATTTAATCTGTCCTAGATTAGGATTATTTAAAATAATTTCACAATGTGGTAACCAGTGCTGAGGTATAACAGAATAAATAGATTTGTCTCCAGAATCTTCTGTTATTACAACCTCTTTTATAGGATAAGAATTATACTTATCAAATGACTCAATGGTTTGCTTTAATAAATCAAACCGACCACAACTTGTAATAACCAGGGTAACATCACTTGAATCAGAAAAAAACATAATATTTACTCATCGATTTCTATAAAATCACTATTATTTAGCATAGTAACAAAAAAATCACTACACTCATAGTATTATAACAAATGGTTTCATTTTAAGGCCTTTTTAACCTTTTAGCAAAAGATAATATACAACTCTTCGTGTATTCTCACATAGTGCTTATGGCTCATCTGCTTTACCCATAGACGAATAAATATTTCCTATGAAATTGCATATAATTTTATAAAAAACAATCTTATTCTTTGGATACTGAATAATTCCTATCTATTATGCAATATTTTCTTTAATAAGAGAAAATGCGGGTACGGATTTTTTCACCTTTGAAATTCTATTTCTTTTTTATCTTCATAAATTTTCTTTTAAAACTAAATCTAACGTTATAGTCCAATATAAATCTTAATGTAGACAAGCTATTTATTATCTTGTAAATAGAATCAGAATATTCCTTTGATAATTTATCCCCATACTTATAGATAAGCTCTATAGCATGGCAAGCTGTAAGATTCCTAAATTTTCTCCCGAAAGTTTTATCAGTTATTAAGATAACCTCTGCCATTATATTTACTTTAACTTCATTAATGGAATTAGACAGACTTCCCTCTCTTTTTACGTAGTTATAGTACTTCATTTCAGTATAGTGAATATTATTACACTTGATCAATAACAAAGGGAATAACAATGCATCTTCATAACAAGGAGCTTCAGGGAAATTATTTCCATGAAACAGTTCTTTCCTAAAAAATTTCCCTATTAGATGAGCTTGATATTTTTTATGAATTAAAAATTCTTTTATTGCTGTATTTCTGTGAAGTTCTACCGAAGAAAGTAATTTTGATTTTTCCATTATATCTGAATCTTTTCTAACTTCATTTAACCTACTGATAAATATATCTGGTTTATTATACTCTAAGAAATCTAAAATTTCTCTCATAGAGAAGTCAGATAAAAAGTCATCACCATCAACGAATGTTATATACTCTCCATTGCTTATTTCTACCGCATATTTTTTTACTTTACCTGCGTTTCTAAACTCCTTTCTTATATAAATAAAGGACTCATTCTCCTCAGAGAATTTTTTTAAGATTGATGAAGTCGAATCAGAAGAACTATCATCTATCAGCAAAACTTCATATTCTTCAGGATCGCATTGAGATAAAGCATGTTTTATGGTGCTTACACATTTGAAAATTAGTTTTTCTAGGTTATGCGCAGCTACTGCGATTGATAATCTCTTTGGAACACAACCATGAGTATCATTAGTTTTAGTCATCATATAGATAATCACCTTTTACTACTTTTTTACAATTGCCAATGAATTAACCAGTGATAACTAAGTTAACGAGCCAACTGATATGTTGTAGTTAGTAAAAAAATTCTATTAGCATTATTCATAAAAAGGAGTGATTTTCATCGGAAAACCACAAGTCCCTGAGCATTCCGTTATCAACGGCAATAATACACGTATCATAGCTGGGTATGGCTGATACTATGTTATACATATCAATATGACTTAACAGATTTTACATTTTCTTATGCCCGCTTCTTGATTGGCTATACTATAGTTAATCGCAATATCTTTTACCATTCTGTTCGTATCCTAAAACTATATGAGTTAAAAGGAAAAGTAAACAGTCTGATTAGATAGCTTTTTATAAGCTTCATACTTCTATACCAATAACATATTCATGCAACGGTAAAAAGTCATTTAGCTTTTAAATAGAAGCTGAAATTCAATATCTACATCCATTTGAGCCATTTGCGAGTAACATACAACATATTTTTCATCATGTGAATCAAAATAATATAATATTTTTATAAACCTGAATACTTCGATTATAGGATAACTAACATAGCATAGAAATATCACTGTGATTTTCAAGTATAAATAAACTCATGCTATACCATACGTTAATCAATTATAGTGGCGAGATAAAGCCACTTAAAATGATAAGTCATGATGTAAAACTACTTCAACATCGAAGAACGTCAGTTTATCTAAAACAAGGCATTACAATCTCATTATTATCCTCAGCGATTTTCGTGAAGTACCAGAAGGTATCGGTTATGGTATTTATAGCTAGATCACAAAACAGGGAGTAGAGCATCAATACACAGGATTTTAATGTCGGCTTATCATCCTAAGTATTGAGAATATTGTGGGTCCCATGATGTAAGAAAGTGGGTCATGCGAATATGCTGATTTATTACCCAAAACATGATCGCGATTCAATCACAATGCATAAGTTCTTTCCTAAATCGCCATTTTGGTTATTTCTTGACACGCTGAACCATCCGATTTTTACCATACTAAATCTCGTTTAATGCTTTAAGCAGCTGCCTTGGCAAAGAATGCTGTCAGTTAACGGGTTACAACAAACATTGGTTTGTCGGAAACGGTGAATTTGGCTAAGGGGGCGTATCCCGGTTTGAGATCCGTTAATGAGATCCCTTCTCTTGGATATAACGGCGCGTTCCAAGGTAGAGAATCTATTAATTATGCAAAAGGAGTCAGTATTGGCGATAGCGACTACGGACAGATTTGGGTTAACTCATCGGGTCGGCTATTTGCTCAATTTTCCAATAATAATGGCGCAAAACAGGGAGGTGAATGTGTTTATATGGACGATATTACATCCATTGAGCAAAAAGCTAATAATGCCGTACCGAGCAGCCGGAAAGTGAACGGCAAGGCGTTAACCAGGGATATCAGTTTGAGTGCGGGGGATGTGGGGGCTTTTAATGGATTTATTTTTGTCAACAGTATCCCGACACGTAGTTATGTTGGGGCCTGGGGCGGGTCCGGGAACGGAAGTTCAGGGTGGGTTAAAGGACTTAATATCGGTACGGCGGGTAGTGATGTCGGTCAACTATACATTGATCCCGATGGAAATCTTTATGCATATTTTTTAAATAATCATGACTTTACAAGAGGGGGGGCAGTCAATACTCATCCTGTGGGCTCACCCATCCCGTGGCCGTTACCTAATGCTCCTACTGGTTATTTCACATGCAACGGTCAGTCATTTAATAAATCCATATATCCACAATTGGCCGTAGCTTACCCATCAGGAAAACTGCCTGATTTGCGTGGGGAATTTATCCGTGGTTGGGATGATGGAAGAGGTGTTGATAGTGGTCGCGGGATTTTGTCTTGGCAGGCTGATGAATTTAAATCACATTCACATAGCTATCAAACAATAAATGAACCGGGGACGGGAAGAGCATCGGGGGCCGGAGCAGGGTTTCAAACATTTGAAACAAATAAGACTGGTGGCAACGAAACCCGCCCTCGCAATATCGCATTTAACTACATAGTGAGAGCAGCATAATGACAGAACAAAAGTATTCTTTAGAACCAGAAGTAGCAGTATTGGGCAAAGATGGATTAGCCGAAAAAGCAGGTTGGATAAATGTTTACCACACTAATCAATCAACAAGAGAATTTACAAGCGCAGATATTGAATATCTGATGCTCGGTATCGGTCTATCAGCTGGGGCCTATCCCGATGCGCTAGAACTCCCTAGTTCTCATGATTTGGCGGTTTGGCGCAGTGAAAACGGTAAGTGTTGGGAAACCGTCCCAGACTATCGCGGAAAAATTGCTTACAATAAGCAAACCCGCATACAGCAAGAAATCACAAAAATCGGTGAGCTACCAGAAACACTGACATTTAAACAACCTAAGACCCATTTTGACATATGGAACGGTAAAACGTGGGTTATTAACAAAGACGCTCTGAAAGCAAATCAGATTGAACAGGCAGAGCAGCAACGAGCTACACTGCGCAAACATGCAAATGAAACAGTTATGTTACTGCAACATGCCGTTGATGCTAAACTGGCCTCAGAAGCGGAGAAAACAGCATTATTGAACTGGAAAAAATATTTTGTATTATTGAGCCGTGTTGACACCTCACTAATTCCTGATATCGAATGGCCGGAAAAGCCAGAGTGAGAGTGACGAAATCAGGGCCAAGATGGCCCTGTTCTTGTTTTGGCTGCACAGTGAACCGGTCATGGTCAATAGCCGGAAAGACTATTGTTACTGCTGAAGTAATATAGTCGATCTCAACAAAACAAGGAGCTTCCAGGGAACTACCCAATTATTTAATACTCTATCTAGGATTTCTATAACAGAAACGTATCTATTCATAAAACTAATAGGGAATTTAATTACGTATTCACCTTTCCTACTAAACAAACCCCATTAATAAATAACCTCTGTATCACCACGTTTCTACCATCCATTTATGGATAGTATAGCTGTACTTTTTGTACTTACATTTTCCACTAAGATATCTTATTTCAATTATCTAAGTATTCAGGTTTAATAAAATAATTGAATTATTCTGATTCACATGATGAAGAATACATAGTATGGTATTAACAAATAACTCATCCGGATAGAAATATTGGGTTTTGATTTATATTTCTTTGAAAATTAAACTACTTTTTACTATTACTCGATTTCCTATTGACGCATAGATATGCAGCCTAAAAAGATCATGATAATCAATCAGTTACTATCTATTTCGCTATTTATTTTTTGTCTTTTAGATCATATAACTTTGGGGTGCCGCTTAAAAATAGGTTATGTACTTACTATATTCCCTATTTTCCTGTCGCTAAATAATACTTATAAGATTTTTAGAGTTCTTCTTATCGCTCTTAGTATAGTAGCTCTCATTTACATTTCTACTGGCCTGGTGTATAGCCTGCCGAACTTTAATTCTACTTTCTATTCATATCGGGAATTTTCTCGATATCAATCAGCACTAGGTGTAATCTAATGAAAAATATTCCACGCTCTACCTTAAACGATATCATTGAATGGGATGTTAATAGTTGGTCTAAATGTTTAGGTTTTTGGCTTTCAAAGGGAAAGGTTAATTTAGAAAATGCTCAAGCTTTGGAGATTGGCAGTCGCAATGGTGGTTTGTCATTATGGGCATCACTAAATGGTGCTAGAGTAATTTGCTCAGATCTTGGCGGCCCGAATAAAAAAGCTTACCAAAAACATAGAGATTACAATCTTAGTGATTATATTACATATAAAAACATAAATGCACTAAACATTCCATATGAAAATGAACTGGATATTGTACTTTCTAAATCAGTTATCGGCGGTATAGGGCGCAATAATAATATTGAAAATCAGAAAATAGCCATATCAGAAATATACAAATCTTTAAAGAAAGGAGGAGAATACTGGTTTGCTGAAAACCTATTAGCATCTCCTGCACATAAAATATTAAGATCTAAGTTTATCCAATGGGGAAATGAATGGAAATATATAACAATAAACGATATGAATGAATATTTATATCAATTCTCAAGTGTTGAATATACTACCGTAGGGTTTGTTTCCTGTTTTGGAAGAACAGAAAAACAAAGAAGAGTATTAAATTTTTTTGATAAATTTATATTCTCAGCAATAATTCCTGAAAAATGGAATTATATTATGATTGGAGTGGCTAAAAAATAGAGTTTTTTTCATATAAAGCTTGAGGTTTGAAATGAGGGAAAACATCCCTCATTTATTTTATTCTGGCAATTCCGACCATTAGATAAATAGCTTTCCATAATACCGATACACCTATGCCTTTTATTTTCTTTCTGAACAACATTGGCTCTGTAGCCTATTTCACTGATTCTACGGACCGCTTGGATGAAAAGGCTGTATGTCTTGGTACACAAGGGCTAGTTGGAAGTGGAGCATAATTATGAAAACTTATTTATCATAAACCTAATAAATATCAAAACTATTCAATAGCATTGATTTGATGGAAACAGTGGAATCGGCAAGGGGGCTTATCCCGGTTTGAGGCCCGTTGCTGAACTTACATCAGAAGCAGTGCCAGCTGAAATAAATACTACAGTGGGATGGGTTTTTGACGGTAAAAAATCATCCCGCGCATTTACACGTTGGAAGAGCAACGACAACAGATAGAGGGCCAAAAATCAGAGAAGATGATTGCCGCAAACTTAATTATTCAGCCTTTGCAAGATGCCATTGATTTAGGGATAGCCACCAACGAGGAAAAAACGTTATTACTTTCATGGAAAAGGTATAGAGTGTTACTGAGTCGCATTGATACCTCATTAGTATCAGAAATTAACTGGCCTGAAAAACCAGCGTGAAATAATAACGGCCTGCTCTCCAGGCCGTAAATCTAAAGATTTAGGATTTATAAACTGAACTATAAATATTTATCGTTTCTGAGACCATTTTTCTCACATCAAACTCTTTAATCGCTTTTTCTCTGGCCTTTTCAGACAGCCTTTCTAACTCTTGAGATGATAAACCAGCAATCAGTTTTAAAATCTCATATACTGATGCTTCATTTCCTGCTTTTGTGATCCAGCCATTAACACCATGATCAATGTTTTCTGGTAATCCCCCAAAATCACTGACAATAATAGGTAGACTACAAGCCATCATCTCTCTGCAAGCAAAACTGATAGTTTCACAATTGGTAGATAAAACAAATCCTACAGAAGCATTCTTCATGTAATTAATGATCCTTTTGTCATCATTGATATAACCAGTGAATTCAACATCAACATGATAGAAAGGAATACCGACTAATTTATCGATATCTTTTTGATAAGGAATACGCCCAATGATCTTTATACGAAATTTATCAGATAATGCTTTATCTTTTGCCAGGCATCTTATCAACAAATACCAACCTTTGTGCCCAGCTGTCCCAGCAGAAGAGATAAGCGTTATCTTTCCTTTTTCTGTAATTATACGTTCAATCTTCCATTTGTCAGTATTAACACCATTTTTTATGGTAATAGCTTGTTTGTCAGAGACAAAAGATGAGCATTGGTTTCTGGTGGCGTCACTAACGAAGATGATTTTTTCATTGAATTTTTTCAGCCTGACTCTGGATAACCAAGACACAAAATAATGATTATGTTTCGTATAGATTATCTTACTTTTCAAGCCAAAAAGAACCTTTGCTAGGATAGCGATCTTATTATCAGAAGTTCCATTAGTATGAATAACGTCAATTTTTTGTTTTTTTGCAATACGTGACAAGGTTTTACAGGTTGTTACGAGTTGTTTAACTTTATTGAGTTTGCAGAAAAAATAAAGTGGAACAACATTGTTGAATCCAGAGCTGACAAGTTCTTTGTACAATCTACTTTCTGGTGGGCAAGCAATAAATAGTTTCCCTTTGTTATAATCAAAATATTTAACTATACTCATTATATATGTGGTATGACCACCACCATTTCCTGTATGAAAATTTGTAATCAAAATATTCATGATTCTTGCTTACTCTTACCTTTAATTATCTGTTAAGTTTATGAGCTGTGTCTCATGATCTTGTTACTAAAATTCTTATTTCCCTCTGTTACGTAGTCAGTACCTACAGCAGGAAGCCTATTTCCCTGCTACATTATACTGCACTCTACTTTATCTTTAATTCAACGTAGCCAGGGTTTTAAATATCCAACAGGCTATTTCTTTGCAGTGAAGCCTCTTGGAGTATTATCAGACTCAAGATGCTGTTTGATCAACTGTTGAAAATCTGGGACATATGAATCAATAAACTTCTTGTTTACTGCACCATGTAATTTTAGCATGTTTTGCGTAATCGATAGTTAGGTTACGAAAGGGTATTTAGAGCTTACCTGTTTACAATACTCTGCTTTACCGAGATATCAGCTCATTCTAAATTACGTAATGTAAAAGTATATGATAATCCCTAGGGAAGATTTTGGCTAGATAAAATTGAATTTTGGCTTCTCCTATTTTTTGCAATTTATGGAGTTCTTTTTATTGGTCTCTGCATAATCACTCTTATTTGTGTCCCTGTCAGGCTAACATATGGCCCGCTGGGCTTTAATTCTATTATTTCCCTGTTTTACACAAACAAGAAAGAAACCGATGAGTTTATAACAGCTATCCCTGAGAATTATTATCTATTTCTCTGATCCTCATATTCAGCCTGTTAGTATTAAAATTAAATAGAATAGTTAACCAATAAAAAGTGCTGTCTATGCTCCTAACTGTAAAATGGGGTAAACATCTCAAAATCTGGTTTGATTGAGAATATACACTCAGATGGTGTAATCTACGACCAATTGGTAGAATACTGAGCCTGTAAAGTTAAAGTGATCTGCTTCGGTGAATTACGAAACGGCAGCATAAAGCACAATAGTTGGGAATAATCTCGGAAAAGGCAAATAAAATAGGATGTTTTATTCTTGTCATCGGGCTGCATAAGCAGCCCTTACTTGTCATCATTCTGGCATTTTGGGCCATTCAATATCAGGCGCTAGTGAAGTATCAACACGGCTCAGTAATACCAGATACTTTTTCCAATTCAACAGCTGCACTTTTTCTTCTTCTGAGGCCAATTCAGTCTCGACAGCATATTGTAATAAAGTAGCGGCCTCATTAGCTTGTTGGCAAAGTGTGATTCGTTGCTGTTCAGTCTGTTCAATTTGGCTGGCTTTTAGAGCGTTTTTGTCAGTGACCCACTCTTTACCGGTCCACTTGTCGAAATGAGTTGCGGGTTGTTTGAAGGTCAAGGTTTCTGGTAATTCACCCAGCTCAGTAACTTCTTGTTGTGCGAGGGTTTGCGTGTTGTAAACACTTTTTCCGCGATAGTCTGGGACGGTTTCCCAACACTTTCCATCTTCACTGCTACAAACAGCCAAGTCATCAGACTTCGGCAGCTCTGGCGCATCGGGATAAGCACCCGCTGATAGACTGACGCCGAGCATCAGATATTCAATATCAGTAATTGTAAATTCCCTTGTTGATTGATTTGTGTGATAAACCTTTATCCAGCCTGCTTTCTTAGCTAATCCGTCTTTATCCAATACGGCTACTTCGGGTTCTAAAGAGTATTTTTGTTCTGTCATTATGCTGCTCTCACTATGTAGTTAAAAGCGATGTTACGGGGGCGGGTTTCATTTCCACCGGTCGGTGATGTCGTGCTGTCGATATACAGGAAACTATTATTATCAGTATCTGTAGCATTTGAGCCGACATTGTTGTTATACCCAGCTGGAGTTGCCTCCTTATTGCTAGCCCCGTGGAGACTGTTTACATTTTCGATATAATACCGGTCACGATAGCCGTGTTCATGACTTGCCAATAAATCGTTTTCTGCCGATAACAGTTTGCGACCCGGATTGACACCACGTCCTCCATCCCAACCACGAATAAACTCACCACGCAAATCAGGCAGTGCTCCTGATGGGTAAGCTGCCGCTAATTTAGGGTATATGGATTTATTAAATGCTTGACCGTTGCACGCAAGGTAACCTGATGGGGGATTTGGTTGCGGCCACGGGATGGGTGAACCAACTGGATAGATATCATCTTCTTTTCCAGATAATAAATAAGAGTAAACTTTCCCCTTAACCGCCCCTTTGGGGACTTCTGATAACTCTGCTATCTTCAATAACTGATTAACAGTTGCATTATCTGACACAAAAGCATTTAAAATTATGTTTTGAGCAAAAGGACCAATGAATATGTAAATATCATAGTTATCACCAGATGTATTAACAGTTGCTAAGTCAGTAGGTGCTTGAGTATTAACTGTGTACATCACTGCATTGATTCCGGCTGGCGCTCCATTCCCGGTTCTTAAAACTATATTGGTGATAGCGCATTGCTCAAAACTCCCAACGTTGTACCCTGAACCGCCAACAATATTAATATTGATAGTGCTCATCACTTTCATTGTTACTTCGGCAATTTTTACCCAAGCCGATGTCTGTACCGTCAGACTATTAATATATTGTTTACCTGACAAAGCCCCCACATCCTCAGCAGTAGGCTTATTCAATGTATTATATTGAATAGTCCAAGGTAGGTATTGCTCCGGCCCACCCCATGTCTGTCGCGTCGCAATATCGCCGTGATGCGATATGTACCGCTGCAAAATGACTCCGTTGGCGTTTTGTACATCAAGAATTCCATAGCCGTACATGTTGCCGTCGCGAGGAAAATCAGATACAGACGATGGGTTGGGTACAGCTACTCGATAAAAACCAGTTGATAAATAGTTCTTAAATTTTCCGCCGTTGGCAATTTCGCCGAGTTGATTTGAGCTTATCGCCCCCACATCCCCGGCACTCAAACTGATATCTCCGGTCAACGCCTTACCGTTTACTTTCCGACTACTCGGTACCGCATTATTCGCCAAATTCACCGTTTCCGCTAAACCAATGTTTGTTGTAACCCGTTAACTGACAGCATTCTTTGCCAAGGCAGCCTCTTAAAGCATTAAACGGGATTAAAAATGGTAAAAATCGGATCTATCCGCGTATCAATAAATAACCAAAATGACGATTATAGAGGACAGTATTACAGGTGGTTAAATAATGACCTTTTTTTGTATAAAAAGTAACCAAAATAAATCACATATATTGGTAAACTATGGGGTATTCCAATTCACGGGAAGTGTTATAACTAGAATCAATTAGAAAGTTACCTGGCAGTTGTTGACGTTTCGTGTACATCTTATGGAGCCCAGTTATAAGAGTTTAACCGAATGCCATTGTCCGGCTTACAACCCCTGAAGGCAAAGTGAAGGGTGGGCGCAAGCCCAAAATGACCAGCAGCAAGATCGAATCGGCCAAGAAGCTATTAACCAGCGGCAGAACGCACGTAGTGTGCTTTATATGACCCCAAATATCCGACTTATTGAAAAAACGGGGCAATTAAGCCCCTGTGAAATGTAATTTTAAACCCAACGCTTTCGTTATTTTAAACACTGTATTAAATGTAGGGTTTGCTTCTCCAGAAAGTGCTTTATAAATACCCTCTCTACTCATTCCAACTTGTTTTGATAGCTGGCTGATATTTTTTGCTCTTGCAATATTGCCTAATGCAATAAATAAATATTTAGTATCGTTTTCCTCTATCGCTGCATTTAAATAGGCTTGAATATCTTCATCATCATGTAAAAACTCAACAACATCAAACTCTTTAAGCTCTTTATTCATGTCAAAATCCCCATTCTTTAGCTATTTCTTTTGCTTTTTTGATATCTTGTTGTTGTGTATTTTTATCGCCACCACAAAGCAACAAAACTATTTCATTATTCCTATTAGTAAAATATACCCTGTATCCCTTCCCTTGATGAATTCTTAATTCTGATATTCCATTTCCAACAGGTTCTGCATCTCCGAAATTACCCTCTTTCATTCTATCAATTCTTATAATGATTTTTGCTTTTGCGGTTTTGTCTTTCAAAGATTTTAACCATCTCTCTACTTCGGGTGTTCGATTTACTTTAATCATTTTACCCCTCATTTATTTCTATAATACTGAGTATAATACAGCCTTTTGTGTTGTCAACCGCAGTTAACAGTTTTCTGGGTGTTTCATTTAAAAATTCCTCTCAAAACGCCAACTGCCCCTATGCCTTTATCCCACCACCGGCAAAATCGACGGTGAGTGTTTTTCCAGCCGCCATAATCGGGGGACAAATCTCGCCAAGGTACCCATGTTCGTAAAATCCAAAACACCGCATTGATAAATAATCGATTTTCGTGGGCTTCACGCCCCATGCGCCTTTTCGGCCAGACAAATGAGGTTCAAGTCAGTCCCAAACAGGGTCTGAAATATCATGGCGACGGTGTGAAGGTGTGCTCATTGTCAAACAATTCTATATATGAAATGGACGATGCTCATAGCAGATATTCTTCATGATGACATTATCTAGAGTCTTGTATGTTTTGTTTAGGATTAGACAACTATATCAGAACCAGTAACTCTGAACCTTTTTATATTTATCAGTAAAAACAAAAAAGGCCAGCAAACGCTGGCCGATTTTAAAAACTTATTTCTTAACACCAAAATCACGATAATCTATTGGGCCTTTATTACCCGCCTGATCCAAACCATATACACAGAAGCGTACTGGGGAATCTTTCTTCATAAGAGAAATCGGTATTCTTCTATAGATAGAATATCCGGTGTGATCGTCACACTTCGTAGATTCCAGAGGACCTGATTTTATACGTAAGTCAACAATTTCCCATTGATTAAATATAGGATTAACAACCCATCTGTCCTCTGCTTCAAAAACTAATCTTATGGCTGGTTTTATTGACGGAGGAGTGTTATCAATTTCACGTAATTTTACTGACGCGTAAGATGTATCCTGCCAGCGTTTATCTTCAGCATGTCGTCCAATGACACACATTGTGTAAACCCCTTCTTTAGAAGGTGTCAGGAGTTTATCCAGCGGTTGCTCAGTGACTGAGAAGGGTTTGCTGTATCCTTTAGGGTTTGAACAATCAGTATTACTCGCAAGTCCTTTTTTATAGCGGATTTTGTCAAAACCATCTTCATCAAGTCGTAAATTCCATGTGGCAGCGTTGCTATTAACGGTACTCTGAGTAATAAGAGGACCACTGGCTCTAATGGTGATTCCTTTGCCATCGTCAAGTTTATTTAAATCCAGTTTTCCATCATGGGTAAGTGCACGTGCAATTTTGTCAACAGGCATATAGTAACTGGCGCCTTCGCGCGAGTAACCTTTATCATCGACTAATTCACATGGCCGGCCAAGCCCACAACCACTGTAACCCGGCGTGACGGTGGTATTTAATACGCCAATTATCTTAGATTGGTTTTTCAATATGACCGGTGAACCAGAGGTTCCCCCAGAAACACCAGCACAATCCACAGAAACACTTGGCGCCCAATTCCACACATGTTCATACAGGAGCGGTGTTTCTCCAAGGATGTGGCAGTCGGAATATCGCAGATAACGTTTATCGCTCTCTACACCATTGACAGGTATATGAGCAAGTTCAACGGCCTGACCTGATGGTTTAAGTTCTTTTTGTAATGTCACCGGCAGTATTCCACGCTTTGCCAGTTCTCCATAAGTTGCTTTCAGTCTGAAAACCGCCAGGTCACCGCCTTTCATAGTCGCGTACAAAACTTTATCAATATCAAAAGGTTGATGTTTATCGATCAAGTCAATAAAGTAGTTTGGTGTAAATGTCCAACCAGGACCGGCGGGTTGATCAATAATGACTTCGTTTGTGTCTAAGGTATCGTCAAGACAATGGCCTGCGGAGAGAATAAGCGCCTGTTGATTGGCATCCGGTTTTTCTGAGCCGGCAATGAGTGTGGCGGTACAGAGGCCATTCGTTCTTAATTTTCCAACATGCTTAAATCTATCTGCACCCGGATCGGTCGATTTTAATAGCGGAGCTTCGTTTCTGGTGTTGTATTGCTGATGAGCAATATGCTCATTTTTGCTTTCAGGGAGTGTTTGTGCGAAGCAATTTGTTGACACAATCCCTGTAATAAGAGTAGCTAAAAATATTTTTTTCATATTTTGACCTCAGGTTGTTTACATTTTTAATATTTCCATGTAAAGAAAACAGACGTTCAATAAAATGATGTTTATTGCTAATCTTTTTTTAGGATTTTAATAAATCCTCTTATTGGGGTATTTAATGCTTACTAATTTATGAGTTAATAAACATTTTTTTTAGCGCATAAAATCATTCTATTGGGTGCCGGTGTTCCTTACCCGATAATAAATAACATAAAAATCAGCTGAACAGTTTTATATACGGCAATAGGGCTATAACGTTCAATGGAACGAAAGCTGATGATAAGGTTTTTTTTGATATAAGTTCGTCGTTATAAATGATTAATTGGTTAAATAGGATTTAAGCTCCGGGAAAATGTAAGTTTGTTAGCTGTTACTTAATTCATCACCCAGAGCATTGATTGTGGAATAATAAAAATGTTAGCGAAATAATTCTGGTTTTGCCGGAATTAATTCCAGTTCAGTTTGAAGTGTTTTTAAATAGTCAATAGCAATAGTTGCTAAAATGGGATAAAAATTATTTTCCAGTTTGGCCTCTTCAGTCAATTCCAGATAACGATACGCCCACGGCAGTAAGTGCTGTTCCAGCAGTGTACGAGCAGCAGGTTTATGTCCTTGTTCCAAAATATAAACCAGGGCCAGCAGCATCAGGCCGAATTGATCTTCCGGTTCCCGTTGTTTACTGGAGATGATCATATTTTGTTGCGCCAGAAATTCCCGGTAAGCCAATGTGCTTTCACCTAATAACAGGTTTTCTCTGTCCAGATAAACGGATCCCCAAGGCGGCGCTGGCATGGCTCCTTGTCCTTCGAACAGGATGGAATAGTCATATTGCAGGGATTCCGCCGGCAGAGCAGCGATTTTTTTCGTCAGGTTTCCTATTTTTCCGCTATCCGACCAGGGAAATAATTTATCAATATCTGTAAGCAATGGAATTAGCGGACGGACTTGTTCTGATTGCGGTGAGTAATAAAAACAGGCGCCAAGAATGCGGGGTACAGTGGTATCTAATAACATTGGCAGCTCTCATTGTGATTTGGTTATACAGAGGGTGTAGGAAGCTATTTTATGACAAGCTGCATCATAAACTTATATGATATGAATAGATAGTTGATTATGATCAACGATTAAGCTGTTGTGGTGTTGTTACTATCTTTGTTACCAGATTGGCGGTGGTTTTTGTTATAAGTCGTATAAATTTATCGTCGAAAATAATAAATCCAACCGTCTTCTTGATGTGAAGAATATATATTTAATTCGCATCTTAATTCAATGGGGTTAATAAGGTTATTATAATGTCAAAGGATATATATCATTAGCCATCTAATAACTTAGTAAATAGTCCCGTTAAAAATAAATAAACCGCTGTCGGGTTAATACTGCACCTCAATGGGTGTGGTTGGGAAGGGGGTGAAAATCCTCCGCAGCCCCCGCTGCTGTGATGCTGACAACTCCGCTGATGCCACTGGTCGGAATGACTGGGAAGGTGGCGGGGAAGGATGACGCTAAGCCAGAAGACCGACCTGACAGGTATGAGACATTCAACTCCTTCGGAGGGAAGCGGGTTGTCATCCAATGGATGTGTGCAGTGCTGATGCTGCGTCAGGCACGTCTTGTTGACACCTATTCTCGGTCGATATATCGGGAATTTTTTATGCAACAGTCAGGCAAGAAGGCGTTTGTTATTGCAGGTACGGGGAGTGGTTGCGGTAAGACCACGGTTACCCTTGGCATTTTGCGGGCGTTGAGGCTGCGCGGGTTGGCTGTCCAGCCGTTTAAAGTGGGGCCGGATTATCTGGACAGCGGCTGGCACAGCGCGGTGTGTGGCGTGGCATCCCGCAATCTTGATGCGTTTATGCTGCCAACAGCAACTTTAAACGGTCTTTATAATCAGCATATGCGCCATGCTGATGTGGCCGTCATCGAAGGTGTGATGGGGTTGTATGATGGTTATGGTACGAACCCGAATTATTGCAGTAGCGCTGCAATGGCGAAACAGTTGGGATGTCCGGTGATTTTGCTGGTAGATGGTAAGGCAGTATCCACTTCTGTTGCGGCTACTGTTCTGGGTTTTTGTCGTTTTGATCCCTCTCTGACAATTGCGGGCGTTATTGTTAACCGCGTCAATTCTGAAAATCATTTCGAACTCATCCGTAGTGCTATTGAACATTATTGTGGTGTTCCGGTGCTGGGGCGTTTGCCCGTTATGCAAGATGTGTCGTTGCCGTCCCGCCATCTTGGTCTTATTCCGGCTCAGGAACAGGTTGCTGATGATGCCCGCTGGCAGCGGTTGGCTCAACAGGTTGAAACGTATATCAACCTTGATCGTCTGTTGGCGCTTTGTGGCTGTCCTGTTTCACCGGAAGGTGAGGCGCCATCATTGCCTGATCCCGCACTGGCTGACGGCCTGACGCTGGCATTGGCGGATGATGAAGCTTTTAACTTTTATTATCCGGATAATCTGGAAATGCTGGAACGGGCAGGGGTACGTATCCACCGTTTTAGCCCACTACATGATCGCCGCCTGCCTGATTGTCAGATGATTTATCTGGGCGGTGGCTACCCGGAAATCTATGCCGCTCAATTGGCCGCCAATAGCCCGATGCGGGAAGCTTTACAGGATGCGCATTATCGTCAGGTTCCCCTTTATGCTGAATGCGGTGGCCTGATGTACCTTGGCGAGTCATTGACCGATGGAGAAGGGGCGCGTCACCAGATGGCCGGCATTTTGCCGGGAGAAAGCCGTATGGGGACACGGCTGATGCGCTTTGGTTACTGTCAGGCCAAAGCCCGTTGCAGTACGTTGCTGGCCGCTGCGGGCGAAGTTTTACGCGGCCACGAGTTTCACTATTCCGATTTTATCAGTTCGGTACCTTCGGTTTTTGATTGCACGAAATGGCGTGATGGTATGGCAATCCAGCAATGGGCGGGGGGCTATCAGGTACAGCAAACACTGGCCAGTTACCTTCATATCCATTTTGCCCAGCGCCCTGGTCTGCTTGATCGCTGGTTGATGTATGCGAGGAGACTATTGTGACACTTGCCGCTTGGTTCGCTGCTTTCTTGCTCGATAGTTGGCTGGGTGATCCGCCACATTGGCCTCATCCGGTACGTTGGATCGGTCATCTGATTTCATGGGTGCAACGGGTTATCCGGCGCTGTTGTCGCAATGAGCGAGCATTGAAAGTTGGTGGAGCCGTGTTGTGGGTAGTCGTTGTTGGCTTGACCTGGCTGGTGAGTTGGGGATGTTTATGGTTGATGAACTGCATTCATCCTTGGATCGGCTGGTTGGCCGAAGTATGGATGATTTATACCCTGTTGGCTGGCCGTTGTCTGAGTGATGCCGCTCTGGCGGTACATGGTGTGTTACAGCAGGGTTCTTTGGATGAGAGTCGCCGGCAATTGTTATGGATTGTCGGGCGCGATACTTCTCAACTGGATAAGCCGCAAATCACGTGTGCAGTGGTGGAGACGGTGGCGGAAAACAGCGTTGACGGCGTTATTGCGCCACTCTTTTTCCTGATGATTGGCGGTGCGCCGTTGGCAATGGCTTACAAAGCGGTCAATACCCTTGATTCAATGGTGGGATATAAAACGCCGAAATATCGCGCGATTGGGTATGTCTCCGCCCGTATGGATGATTTGGCAAATTGGTTACCGGCACGGCTGAGTTGGCTGTTGCTGAGTGCAGCGGCTTGGTTCATTCGGGTTGATTTTCGTCAGGCCCTGCGTATTGGCTGGCGCGATCGTTATCAACATGCCAGTCCTAACTGTGGCTGGTCTGAAGCGACAGTTGCCGGAGCCTTGGGTATTCGCCTTGGCGGCCCGAATTACTACTTTGGTGAACGGGTAGATAAACCCTGGATTGGTGATGAACGCCGTGAAATCGCGCTGACGGATATCCCGCTCACTATCCACTTGATGATGATAGCTTCGCAACTGGCCTTACTGTTGTTTGCGTTGCTGCACTTACTGTTGGTCGGAATAGCTTAGAAAAGGGCAACGAATATGAACTATCTCCAGAAACCTCAGCAAATTGAACAGAATAGTTTCGCAATCATTGGCGATATTATTGCCTGTGAACGCCCCGATTATCGTTTTGTTGATGAGATGCAGGAAGCGGTGATTAAACGGGTGATCCACACTACCGCAGATTTTGACTGGTTGGATATTTTGTGGTTCTCATCGGATGTGCTGACCCGTATTGCTGAGGCGCTGCGTCGGGGATGCATTCTGTATACTGATACTACGATGGCTCAGTCCGGTATCAACAAGGCGTTGTTACAGCAGATGGGCTGTGAATGCCGTTGTTATATCAGTGATCCGCGAGTGGTAGCGATGGCGAAAACGCAGGGTATTACCCGTTCTATGGCAGCGGTGGATATCGCATTGGCTGAGGAAGGCGACAAAATATTCGTGTTCGGCAATGCTCCGACAGCGCTGTTCCGCCTGCTGGAGAGGCGGGCTTCACCATTGGCGGTGATCGGGGTGCCGGTCGGGTTTGTCGGCGCGGCAGAATCGAAAGCGGCGTTGATGCAAAGCGAATTGCCTTATATCGCCGCCGCAGGCCGTAAAGGCGGAAGTAATATCGCGGCGGCGATTATCAATGCCATTCTGTACCGGTTGCGGGAGGCATAATGAGCGATACGATGCAATTAGACAGCATCTGGCATAACGGTAAGCAATATCGCAAAGGTTATACCACCGGTTCCTGTGCTACTGCTGCCGCCAAGGTTGCCGCATTGATGGTGTTGCGTCAGCAAGTTATTGACCATGTTTCTATTGTTACCCCTTCCGGCGTGACATTACGCCTTAACGTCGAACAGCCACTGATTGAAGGCCAACAGGCGACGGCTGCTATCCGTAAAGATGGTGGCGATGATGTGGATGCGACTCATGGCATGTTGATTTTTGCCCGCGTCACGCTGTGCGATCACGGTGAAATCCATCTGAGCGGCGGGGAGGGGGTTGGTACGGTTACCCGCAAAGGTGTCGGGTTGCCGGTGGGCAGTGCCGCTATTAACCGTACACCACGTCAGACTATTGAGTCTGCGGTACGGGAGGCTATTGGTCCGATGCGGGGCGCGGAAGTGGAGATCTTTGCGCCGGAAGGTGAAGAGCGGGCAAAGAAAACCTACAACGGCAAGTTGGGAATACTTGGCGGTATTTCCATTATTGGGACCACCGGTATTGTCACGCCAATGTCGGAGGAGAGTTGGAAACGTTCACTGGCGATTGAGTTGGAAATGAAACGTGCAGCAGGAGCCGAAAAGGTCATTCTGGTTCCCGGCAATCACGGCGAGCGTTTTGTGCGTGAACAATTGGGGCTTGATGGTCAACTGGTGGTGACGATGAGTAACTTTGTCGGCTACATGTTGCAGGAAGCGGTTCGGCTTGGGTTCCGCCATATCATGCTGGTAGGGCATCCCGGCAAACTGGTGAAGGTGGCCGCGGGGATTTTTCATACTCACAGTCACATTGCTGATGGTCGCATAGAAACATTGATTGCCTATCTGGCCCTGATGGGGGCGCCGCAGGCCCTTCTGTTGGAGGTGAATCGCTGCGATACCACGGAAGCGGCAATGGAACTGATTGCCGAGTATGGCTTGCAAGCGGTTTATGACCGTATCGCCGAACGAATTTGTGAACGGATGAGCGAGATGTTGCGTTTTGCCGTTAACCCACCGCGCTGTGACGCCATTATGTTCTCTTTTGATAATCAGATACTCGGCGCCAGCCGTCCATTGAACGACATTTTGGAGGAGATGCGATGATCACTGTTGTCGGTATTGGTCCCGGTGATACGGCGTATCTGACGCCACAGGCGCAGCATTATATTACTGACGCGGAGGTACTGGTTGGCGGCAGGCGTCATCTGGAGATATTTAGCGGCATCACCCATGAAACCCGCATATTGGATGCCGATCTTGCCAGTTTGCTGGTCTGGCTACAGAACAACAATACGCGTCATATTGTGGTATTGGCGTCCGGTGATCCGTTGTTGTATGGCATCGGCAAATTATTATCTGAATATTTTACCGCAGATGATCTGCGCATCATTCCGGGTATCAGTTCAATTCAGTATCTGTGTGCCAAAGCGGCGCTGGATATGAACGATATCTATCTGACCAGCAGTCACGGGCGTACCCCGGATTTCGACTGGATTCTGCAACATGACAAAGTAGCGATGGTAACTGATGGGCGCGTCGGCCCGCGGGCAATTGCGGAGGCCATTATTGCGCGTGGCCTGAGCCGTACATTGATTATTGGTGAAAACCTCTCTTTGCCTAATGAGCGTATTCACCGTCTGCGGCCAGAAGCGGTGGCGACTGACTATGACATGAACGTGGTGGTGATCCTATGAGAGATGACGAATTTTTACGCGGACAGAAAGTACCGATGACCAAAGAGCCGGTTCGTGCACTGGCATTGGAGCGGCTGGAATTGAATCATGCCAGCCAGTTGATTGATGTGGGAGCGGGTACCGGCAGCGTGGCGCTGGAGGCGGCGCTGCGATTCCCGGCGCTGACGGTCACCGCTATTGAACGTAACCCTGCTGCTCTGGCTTTGATTGGGGAGAATTGTCAACGGCTGGGTTGTCATAATGTGGCGATCATCGCCGGAGAGGCCCCGTTGGCATTGGATGTAATGGCAGATGCGGTATTTATTGGCGGCAGTGGGGGGCAATTGACGGCACTGATCGACTGGGCGTTGGATCACATGTACCCCGGTGGCCGTCTGGTGCTGACGTTCATTTTGCTGAACAACCTGAATGACGCGCTGGCACATTTGCGGACGTGTCAGATAAGTGATTTAGAGTGCATACAGCTACAGGCGTCTACTCTGGCATCACTTGGCAGCGGTCACTATTTTAAGCCGAATAATCCGACTTATCTGATTTCCTGTTACAAGGAGAAGATCGATGTCTGAACATTTTGATCCTCGGAAAGTCTGGTTTGTGGGGGCCGGGCCGGGTGATAAGGCGTTGATCACCCTGAAAGGCTATCGTTTATTGCAGCAGGCGCAGGTGGTGATTTACGCCGGTTCATTGATTAACACCGAACTGCTGGATTACTGTCCGCCGGAAGCTGAATGCCATGACAGCGCCGGTCTGACGCTGGAACAGATTGTTGCACTAATGGTGGATGGCGTACATGCGGGTAAATTGGTGGTTCGATTGCAAACCGGTGATCTCTCGTTATACGGCTCTATCCGTGAGCAGGGGGAAGCTCTGACTGATGCCGGCATTGGTTTTGTCTCGGTGCCGGGTGTCAGTGCTTTTCTTGGCGCGGCGGCGCAGTTAGGGGTGGAGTACACCGTACCGGAAGTGTCGCAAAGCCTGATTATCACCCGGATTGAAGGACGTACACCGGTGCCCCCGCTCGAACAGTTGGAATCCTTTGCCGCTCATCAGACTTCAATGGCGATTTATCTTTCTGTGCAGAAGATGAGACATGTGGTTGTACGTCTTCAAGCTGGTGGTTACCCGGTCACAACACCGGTCGTGGTGATATACAAGGCAACTTGGGCTGACAGTCGTACCGTGCGCGGTACGCTGGCCGATATCGCCGAAAAAGTACAGGCAGCGGGTATCCGTAAAACCGCTTTGATTCTGGTCGGTGCTTTCCTGGGAGAGGAATATCACTATTCCAGGCTCTACGATGCGGGGTTTAGCCATGAATATCGCCGGGCATGAATCGATCGCGGTGTTCTGTTTGACTCCGGGCGGGGTCAGATTGGTGCGAAGGTTGAGAACGCATCTGCCGCTGACCTGTTTTACCAGTGAAAAGCTGCTGGAGCCGGGATTTATTCCTTTTAATGGCAGTTTTGGCGACACCTTGCGTGGGGCATTCAAGAATTATTCGGCGCTAGTGGTGGTTGCGGCGCTGGGGATCACTGTACGAATGATTGCGCCACTGATAAACGACAAAATGCATGATCCGGCGGTGGTGGTGATTGATGAACGTGGTCGGCATGTCATCAGTTTGCTATCCGGTCATGTGGGTGGCGCTAATGCATTGACTCATTATCTGGCGGAACTGCTGGGGGCCGATCCGGTGATTACTACCGCTACGGATATCAATGGGGTGGCGGCGCTGGATACTCTTGCCACTCAGTTAAACGCGGATATGCAGGATTTTCGCCATGTGGTGAAAGTGGTCAACCAAATGCTGGTCAGTGGTCAGAAAGTCGGGCTGTGGTGGGATGAATCACTGCTTAACGAACGTGAACATTTTGATACCCGTGGTTTTGTCCCGGTAGCGAGTCTGGCGGCATTGCCGGAGCTGGATGTGCTGGTATGTGTCACGTTGCGCGATTCACTGCCCGAACTACCTCTGCCGGTTTATAAACTGGTGCCGAAACGTGTTGTGGCCGGGATCGGCTGCCGTCGGGACACCCCGTTACAAACACTGGTTGAGTTATTGCAGCAGCAGATGGCGGAAAATCATTTTGATCTGATGGCCCTGAGTGCCATCGGCAGTGTTGTCATCAAGAAAGATGAGCCAGCGTTGAATCAGCTTGCACAGCGTTGGCGTGTACCGTTTAAGTTGTTCAGTGTTAATGAGTTAAGTCGCCATGAGCAACGTTTTCCTGCTTCCGATTTTGTCCGCCAGACGGTGGGAGTTGGCAGTGTTTCACAACCTGTTGCCTGGTTGATGAGCGAAGGAAAACTGGTTGGTCGGACCTTGCGTCAGCAGGGCGTCACTATCACTTTGGGGGTATCACAATTATGTTAACCGTAATCGGCATTGGACCAGGCAATGAATCTATGATGACGCAGGATGCCATTGCGGCGATCCGCGAAGCTGAAATTATTGTCGGCTATAAAACCTACACCCATTTGGTCAAACATCTGACGATGGATAAAGAAGTGATTAAGACTGGAATGTGTAAGGAGATTGAACGCTGCCAGACAGCGATTGATCTGGCGTTATCCGGTCGTAAAGTGGCGTTGATCAGCAGCGGGGATGCGGGGATCTACGGCATGGCTGGTTTAGTGCTGGAGTTGGTTTGTCAGCAACAGTGTGATCTTGAAGTCAAACTGGTGGCCGGGATCACTGCCAGCATTGCTGCGGCTACGTTACTGGGGGCACCGTTGATGCACGATTTTTGTCATATCAGCTTGAGCGATTTGTTGACACCGTGGCCGGTGATTGAGAAACGTGTTATTGCCGCAGCGCAGGCCGACTTTGTTGTTTGTTTCTATAACCCACGCAGTCGTGGTCGTGAAGGGCACCTTGCCAAAGCGTTTGAACTTATGAGCCCATGGAAAGACCCACATACGCCGGTGGGGGTGGTAAAAGCCGCCGGGCGTAAAAAGCAGGATAAATGGATTACCACTTTCGGCGAGATGGACTTTTCACCGGTGGATATGACCAGTCTGGTGATCGTTGGCAATCATACAACCTATTGCCGTGATGGATTGATGATCACGCCACGGGGGTATGAGCTATGAGCCATCCGGCTATCCATGTTTTCGGTGGTACCAGTGACGCCCGGCTGATTTGCCGGGCGCTGGACGCGGCAGGAGCGCGTTACCGCCTCTCTGTTGCTACCGATGCCGGGAGGCAACTGGCGGGTGATATTCAGGGAGAGGTAATGGTGGGGCGAATGGATGCTGAGGCGATGGTGCACTATTTTGATCAGCATCAGGTAGGTTGGGTCATTGATGCGTCGCATCCTTACGCAGACGTGTTAACTCACAACGTGATCGCCGCCTGTCGCCAATTGTCACTGCGGTTTACCCGTTATCAACGTCCCAGTGAAATTGACTTACTGAATCACCCATTGTTGCACAAAGTCGATAGTGTGGAGGCGGCTTGCGACGTTGCCCGGACTCTGGGGTCGCGGGTATTACTGACCACCGGCAGTAAACAACTGGCGCTGTATCAGCGTTTACTGCCGGAAAAAACCTTACTGGTACGGGTATTGCCGACGGCTGAGGTACTGGTTCAGTGTGAGGCGCTGGGGTTGGGGGTTGATCATATTATCGCATTGCGTGGACCATTCTCGGCTGAATTCAATCATGCGTTGTATGAGTTTTGCCACCCTGATGTGGTGATCACTAAAGAGTCCGGTGCTGAGGGGGGATATCAACAGAAAGTGGCTCCCTGTCTGGCACTCAATATTCCCTGTATTGTTGTGTGCCGTCCTGCACAGACCTTACAGGCAGATGAAGGAGAGCAGATTAGTTCGCTGGATGAGTTTGTCCAACACCTGACCCAATGGCAGGAACAACGAGGGCAATAAAATGAAAAAAGCACTGTTAATCATCAGCTTTGGTACCAGTTATCAGCAGACCCGGCAAAAGAATATTGATGCTTGTGAGCGGCAATTGTCGGCTGCTTACCCTGATCGTGATCTGTATCGTGCATTCACTTCAGGAATGATCATCCGCAAATTGCAAAAACGTGATGGCCTACAGGTGGATAACCCACGTCAGGCGCTGGAGCGTTTGGTCAATGAAGGTTATCAAGATGTGGCTATTCAGTCCCTGCATGTTATCAACGGTGACGAATATGAGAAGATCGTCAGTGAAGTGAGTGCCTTTAGTGAGTGCTTCCAACGTTTGGTTGTGGGTACGCCGTTGCTTAACAGTTTTGCCGATTATCAACAACTGCTTATTGCCTTGGAAAATCAGATGCCGCCACTGGCTGCGGATGAACGCGTGGTGTTTATGGGACACGGCACCAGTCATCATGCGTTTTCTGTCTATGCCTGCCTTGATCACCTGATGAGTTCACTTAATTTTCCGGCGTTGGTGGGGGCGGTGGAAAGTTACCCAGAAATTGGCCATCTCATCATCCGCTTGGGGCGGCAGGCAGTGCGTAAGGTACATTTGATGCCGTTAATGCTGGTGGCCGGCGATCATGCAATCAACGATATGGCATCAGACGAACCGGACTCCTGGCGTTCTCAGTTGGAAGCCGTTGGGATCAGCACGCAATCCTGGTTA
This sequence comes from Photorhabdus thracensis, assembly GCF_001010285.1. Classification (GTDB taxonomy): domain Bacteria; phylum Pseudomonadota; class Gammaproteobacteria; order Enterobacterales; family Enterobacteriaceae; genus Photorhabdus; species Photorhabdus temperata. The sequence goes on from NZ_CP011104.1 coordinate 3,887,499, forward strand.
CAGGGATTAGGTGAAAACCCGTTGATTCGCCAAATGTTTGTTCAACACCTGGACGCCGCGTTGCAGTCAGATCAGCAGGAGGTAGTGTGATGAAGGGAAGACTTTATGCAATGGGCGTCGGTCCTGGCGCCAGTGATTTGATTACCGTACGGGCCGCCCGGATACTTGCCCGCCTTGATGTGCTTTATGCACCCGCCGGGCGTAAAGGCGGAGATAGTCTGGCGCTCTCTATCGTGCGTGAATACCTGTTGCCCCACACTGAAATTCGCACCTGTCATTTCCCGATGAGCAGTAACGGCGAAGAAAAACAGGCGGTGTGGGATGAAGTGGCGCAACAACTGAAAGATGAAGTCGCACAGGGACGGCAAATCGGGTTTATCACATTGGGTGATGCCATGCTGTTCAGTACCTGGGTCTTTTTGCTGGCGCGCATTGGCAGGCAGGAATGGCTGGAAATTGTGCCGGGTATCACCTCTTTTGCCGCTATTGCCGCACGAACCGCACTACCGCTTGCCATGGAGCAACAATCAATGGCGGTCATGTCCTGTACTGCGCCGGAAGTTGAGTTGGAACAGGCATTGCAAACCCATGATTGTGTCGTGCTGATGAAAGTTTATAACCGTTTTGCCACCGTGCGTGCGTTGCTGGCACGCTTGAATCTGTTTGAACATGCTTTGCTGATGGCAGACGCTTCATTGCCGGGTGAGCAGTGCTGGCGTTGTCTGGATCAGGTAGCGGCTGATCAGCCGCTACCCTATTTCTCCACCATTTTGGTGAATAAACAATGGCATACCAAGGAGTAGATTATGGAACAACAGCTAAAGAAACTCTCGTTGACCGGGTTGGCAATGGCAGTCTTGTTGATGCTGGTGCCGGAGCAAGCCTTTGCCATGCACATTATGGAAGGTTTTTTGCCTCCTATGTGGGCATTGGCTTGGTGGGTTCTGTTTTTGCCTTGTCTGTTTATGGGGTTGGTACGATTGAGGCAGATTGTCAGTGATGACAGTAACCAAAAAGTGCTGCTGGCGTTGTGTGGGGCATTTATTTTCGTGCTGTCCGCATTGAAAATTCCATCAGTTACTGGTAGCTGCTCTCATCCGACTGGGGTAGGTCTGGCAGTGATCTTATTTGGTCCTTCGGTCGTTGCAGTACTTGGGGTCATTGTTCTGTTATTTCAGGCGCTGCTACTGGCGCATGGTGGTCTGACAACCCTTGGCGCTAATGGTATGTCAATGGCCGTGTTTGGTCCGGTTGTGGGTTATTGGGTCTGGCGTTTAGCCAATAAAATCGGATTCCGGCGTGATGTTGCCGTGTTCCTTTGTGCCATGATCGCGGATCTGGTGACCTATTTTGTCACGTCGGTGCAGTTGGGCGTGGCTTTCCCAGAGCCTGAATTCGGTATTAGCGGTTCTATCATTAAGTTTATGAGTGTGTTCTGCCTGACTCAGATCCCGATTGCAATTGCGGAAGGTTTGCTCACCGTACTGATTTACGATCAGTTAACTAAACGTCATCTTATCCACGTCAGGAGTCATTAACATGAAAAAGACCATTACCTTACTGTTGGTGTTAATCGCGTTGGTTATTCTGCCGTTCTTTATTAACCACGGAGGCGAATATGGCGGAGCTGATGGAGAAGCAGAAGCACTGATTCAGGTCACTGCTCCAGACTATGAACCCTGGTTCCAGCCGCTGTATGAGCCGGCCAGCGGAGAGATTGAAAGTTTACTGTTCACCTTGCAAGGTTCATTAGGAGCCGCGGTGATCTTCTATATTCTGGGTTACTACCGGAGTAAACGCAGTGAGCATGTTGGGAATTGATCGACTAAGTTATCAAAGCCGCTGGCGGCGGGTTGATCCGATGGCAAAACTGGCGCTCTATGGCTTGTTTCTGCTACTGGCGATGATCAGCCCGCCGCGCTACCAGGCATTGCTATTGCTGGTGATTGCGGTGCTGACCTGCTATCTGTTACAGATCGGGCCGCGTCGCTATCTGCTTTGGTTGTCTGTACCTTTATCGTTCTTACTGGTAGGACTGATAGCCATTGTGCTATCAGTTTCCCGTCAGCCGGACGCCCTGTGGTGGGGCGTTCAGGTAGGGCAGTTTTGGTTCGGTATTGATAAAGCAGGGCTGATCACGGCCAATCAGACAATGTGGCGCAGCTTGGCAGCATTGGCGGCTACCTTCTGGTTTGTACTTAATACCCCGTTTCCACAATTGATCCAACTGTTGAAACGTTGTCATGTCCCGGATCTATTAACGGAACAGATCCTGCTGACTTGGCGTTTTATCTTTATTTTTATTGATGAAGCGGCGGCGATCCATCGTGCGCAATCCCTGCGGTTTGGTTACACGTCGTTGGGAAGTGGCTACCGTTCACTGGCAATGTTAGTTAGTATGCTATTTACACGTGTGATGATCCGTTATCAGCAAATGATCGTTTCGCTGGATATCAAACTTTATCAGGGGAATTTTCACCTGTAAGGACAGGATTCCGATGTTAGCTACCCGACAGTTAAGTTTCAGTTATCAGGATGAGCCGGTCTTACAGAATTTGACCATGGATTTTAGCCGACATGCCGTTACTGGCCTGTTAGGGGCAAATGGTTGCGGCAAATCCACGTTATTTATGAATCTGAGTGGCATTCTGCGTCCCCAACAGGGTGAGGTTTTATGGCAAGACCAGCCTATCGGTTATGGTAAAGCCCATTTGCGGGCCTTGCGCCAGCGGGTGACGACGGTATTTCAGGATCCGGAACAGCAAATTTTCTATACCGATATCGACAGTGATATCGCTTTCAGTTTACGTAATCTTGGCATTGATGAGGCGCTGATTGCGCAGCGTGTTGAACGGGCGCTGGCGCTGGTGGATGCTCATGAATTCCGTCATAAGCCAATCCAACATCTGAGTCATGGCCAGAAAAAGCGTGTTGCGATAGCGGGGGCATTGGTGATGGAGGCGGAATATCTGCTGTTGGATGAACCGACTGCCGGGTTGGACCCTTCTGGCCGACAACATATGATCGCTATCATTGAACGTATTGTGGCAGAAGGAAAACGGGTGATTATTTCCAGCCATGATATCGATTTAATCTACAACGTCTGTGATTATCTGTACGTACTATCCCACGGTAAATTGGTCTGTGCAGGTGAAACTGCTGAGGTTTTTCTGCAACATGAGCAGTTGCAGGCCGCCGGACTGGTGCAGCCTTGGTTGGTTAAGATCCACAGCGAACTGGGGTTGCCATTGTGTAAAACTGAGGAGCAACTTTTTGCTCTGCTACGTCAGCGTAATAATTAAGGAAATGACATATGAGTCTGTCTTTAATGTTGCAAGGTACGGCGTCCGATGTTGGGAAAAGCATATTGGTGGCGGGATTATGCCGTATCTTTGTTCAGGATGGTTATCGCTGCGCGCCGTTTAAGTCACAGAATATGGCGCTGAATTCGGGTATCACTGCTAATGGTGAAGAGATGGGGCGGGCGCAGATTTTTCAGGCAGAAGCGGCGGGTATAGAACCTGATGTACGAATGAACCCGATATTGCTAAAACCCACCAGCGATTGTAAGGCGCAGGTTGTATTGATGGGAAAAGTGGCCTGTAGCATGAATGCGGTGGAATATCACCAGTACAAGCCCCGTTTGCAGCAGCAAATCTGTGAAGTTTTTCATAGTCTGGCCCGTGAATATGACGTGATGGTGCTGGAAGGCGCTGGTAGCCCGGCGGAGATCAATCTGCGTGATCGGGATATTGTCAACATGGGAATGGCGGAGATGGTTGATGCGCCTGTGCTGCTGGTGGCGGATATCGATCGTGGCGGCGTATTTGCGGCCATTTACGGTACGCTGGCACTGTTACTGCCGGAGGAGAAAGCGCGGATCAAAGGGGTGATCATCAATAAATTCCGCGGTGATATCAGCCTGCTCCAGCCGGGTATTGAACAGATTGAAGCCTTAACCGGGGTGCCTGTGCTGGGAGTGATGCCTTGGCTGAATATTGACCTGGAAGATGAAGACGGTGTAGCGCTGCAAACCGGTAAATACGATGGTGCAGCTGAAAAGGCGCTGGATATTGCCGTGGTTCGTTTGCCTTACATTGCCAATTTTACTGACTTTAACGCACTGGCAATGCAACCGGATGTTCGCTTGCGCTATGTGACTCAACCATCAGAGTTGCAGTCGTCGGATCTGATTATCCTACCTGGTAGCAAAAACACGCTGGGCGATCTGCGATGGCTGCGACAGAACGGATTTGCGGATGCTCTGTTGACGGCACATCAGTCTGGTATTCCGGTTATCGGTATCTGTGGCGGTTATCAAATGCTGGGGAAGCGAATTATCGATGGAGTGGAATCGGGTATTGACCAGATGGATGGTCTTGGATTGCTGGATGTGGAAACCCGATTTGCCCATGAAAAAGTGACAACCAGGGTAAACGGTAGCTGCCTGGCGGCGTTGCCGGGATTGTTATCAGACTGCATTGAGCAACCGGTCCGTGGTTATGAGATTCATATGGGAAGTTCGTTATTAGGGGCGGATGCAACACCGTTTGCCTGTATTACCGATCGTAACGGTCAATCCGGCAGTTGGTTTGATGGTGCGGTCAATCGGGAGGGCAGTGTGATGGGCAGTTATATTCATGGCCTGTTCGATAGTACCCATTTTACCCGTGCTCTGCTTAATGCTTTGCGTCTGCGCAAAGGATTGATGGCTTATCAGGGAGATACATTGGATTATGCCCACTACAAACAGATACAGTTTGACCTTTTGGCGGAAGCCATGCGCGAACATCTGGATATAGAACGGATTTATCAGTGTATGAAAAGCCATCAACAAGGTTCGGTGCCGTGATTTTGATTACCGGCGGCGCTCGCAGTGGTAAAAGTGTGTTGGCGGAGAGATTAGCGGCACAAGCCAGTGAGCAGGTGTTGTATATTGCGACTGCCGTGGTAACAGACGGCGAAATGGCTGAACGTATACGACTGCACCGTGAAAACCGGCCAGCCCATTGGCGTACATGGGAGGGCTATCGTGATCTTGGTACGGTAATTACCACGCAAACCCAGCCGGGAGAAGCGGTCATTCTTGAATGTATTACGACATTGATTACCAATCTATTATTTGATCAGGCCGGAGAGACTTCACCTGAACAGATGGATTTTGCTGTATTGGAGGTGGAGATTCAGCAGCAAATTAGCGATCTGTTAGCGGCTTGTACCGGCGTGACTTCACCGATATATCTGGTTACTAACGAACTGGGAATGGGCATCGTGCCGGAAAACAGACTGGCACGCCATTTCCGTGACATCGCAGGAAGGGTTAACCAGCGGCTGGCGGCGGCTGCCAGTGAGGTATTTCTGATGGTCTCGGGGATTGAGGTAAAAATTAAATGAATCTGCGTCTATTTCTTGCCACCTTGCAATTTATGACTCGCATCCCCATTCCGTCGCGCTGGACACAGGGAGTGGAAATGGATCAATACGTGCGTGGTATTGCTAGTTTCCCCTTTGTCGGATTGATCGTCGGTACACTTGCTGCGGTTATTTTTACCCTGCTTGCGCCTTGGTGTGGTGTGCCACTGGCGGCATTAAGTTACGTATTAGTGCTGGCATTGCTAACGGGTGCGCTTCATCTTGATGGTTTGGCGGATACCTGTGATGGAGTGTTTTCTGCCCGTAGCCGGGAAAGAATGCTGGAGATTATGCGTGACAGCCGTTTGGGAACTCACGGCGGGCTGGCGTTGATCTTCCTGATTCTGGCAAAAGTGCTGGTCGTGAGTGAATTGGCACTGCGTGACGTCCCGATGTTGGTGACCTTAATCGCTGCGTCAGTAGCGGGCAGGAGTGCGATTGTGTTGTTAATGTATCGCCAGCGTTGTGCCCGTGAAGGAAGTGGGTTGGGGTATCTCTATATTGGCCGGGTTAATGGTCATCAGGCAGCGTTAACATTGTTGAGTGGGATGATGTTGATTACTCTGCTGACTGGAGTGCCTGGTGTGTTGGCATTGGTGATCACACTGTTGGTTATTGGATTACTGGCGATTTATTTGCACCGTCGTTTAGGTGGACAAACAGGCGATACCTTGGGTGCGTCTGTGGAAATCGGGGAACTGGTGTTTTTACTGGCGCTACTGTGAGTCACGATGATGCGACTATTTTTGGTTCGGCATGGTCAGACGGAAGCGAATTTGAGTGGTGTTTTCTGTGGTATGACCGATGTGAAACTGACCGAAACGGGAATAAACCAGGCTCGGCAGGTTGCCCGCTCTCTATCGGCAGTGACATTTTCGCAAGCGACAAGCAGCATGTTATGGCGGGCGCGTCATACTGCGGAAATTATTTTGGCAGATCGTCGGTTATCAGCTGGCATTGATGCGCAACTCAATGAAATGCATTTCGGCGCATGGGAAATGCGTCACCATCACGATTTGCAACATGAAGACGCTAAAGCTTGGGCTGCCTGGTTAGCCGACTGGCAACAAGCCTCTCCTACCGGTGGTGAAACCTTTTCTGCATTTGCTGAACGTATAGAAAACGTGGCGCAGCAACTGCTGAAACAGGACAGTCAGGATAATTTATTGCTGGTGGCTCATCAGGGTGTACTTGGTCTGTTATTGGCGCGTTTGCTGGCTATGCCGCCTGCTGCCATGTGGCATTTTCATTTTGAACAGGGTGCATACAGCGTAGTAGAAATCCATCATGGATTTACTACGCTGCGTACATTTAATAGCCGGGCGTACTGGCAACCTGAGACGCGGGAATAACGCTATGCAAACATCTTCATCAATCTCATTTTCATCGATCGTTAGTGCGATTGTGCCGTTGGATAGCGTGGCTATGGCGCGTACTGCTACCCGATTGGATGGATTGCTTAAACCAACGGGCAGTCTTGGGCGTTTGGAACATCTGGCGATTCAACTTGCCGGAATGCGGGGATTACCGGGTCATCATATTGATCGTAAACAAATCATTGTGATGGTGGCTGATCATGGGGTTTATGATGAAGGCGTGACGATATCCCCTAAATCAGCAACGGCTATTCACGCCCAGAATATGGTGAAAGGGATCACGGGTGTTTGTGTGCTGGCGGAGAATGCGGGTGCAGAAGTTAAAGTTGTGGACGTAGGGATTGACAGTGATCCGCTGCCGGGATTGGTGGACATGAGGGCAGGGCGTGGCAGTGGCAATATTGCTCATGAACCAGCCATGAGCCGTCAGCAAGCAGAAGATCTGTTGTTGGCAAGCGCATGCCTGACGTTGGAACAAGCCGCAGATGGCGTGAAATTGTTTGGTGTGGGTGAATTGGGCATGGCGAATACCACACCGGCGGCGGCAGTGGTCAGCGTTTTTACGGACAGCGATCCACAACAGATTGTAGGCATTGGGGCTAACTTTCCCAGTGATCGTTTGCATCATAAAGTGGCGATTGTGCGGCAGGCGATTGAAATCAATCGGCCTGATGCCAGTGACGGCATTGATGTGTTGGCGAAGGTCGGTGGTTATGATTTGGTGGGGATGGCGGGAGTGATGCTTGGCGCGGCTTCTGTCGGACTGCCGGTCATTCTGGATGGTTTTCCCTCGTACGCTGCGGCGTTGGCAGCTTGCCGTATCGCTCCCGGTGTACGCCATTACCTTATCCCGTCACATTTATCGGCTGAGAAGGGCTCAATTATTGCGTTGCAACATCTGCAACTGGAACCTTATCTGCATCTGGACATGCGTCTGGGAGAGGGCAGCGGCGCGGCGCTGGCTATGCATCTGGTGGATGCGGCTTGCGCTACGTATAACAATATGGGGCTATTGGCCGATAGCAATATTGTGCTGCCGTCGTAAAAGAATGAGAGAAAAAGCGTTGCCACCTTCTTCATCAAGTTCTTTAAAAGCAGTGTGAAGGTATATCTCAGCAAACTCAGGGTCCTTACGGATCATTTCAATTACTGCTTCATTGTGATTACGTGATGTCCTCATGGTTTCCAATGCTAAATATAAATTAAGGTTTTTGACGGAAGGGATTAGAAAACACCCTGCATTATGCCAGCATTTTACTGAGTGCTGATCTCTGGTCTCTTATTGGCGTGGGTCATACCAATAAGAGACTGAATAAAGCTTTATGTTGTTGCCTCCGTTACCTATCAGTGTGAAGTCACGGATACCTCAAGATTTTTACCCATTGCCCCGATAGCACGCTGAACAGTGTCGATTTTTGTTGAATGCCGTAAATTAAAAATACGTTGTACTTCCTGTTTTTTAACCGTAATACGCTTGGCCAGCTCCACCTGAGTTAAGCCGGAATCAACAAACGTATTCAACATCATAATTTTTGCCGCAACACTTATCGGTACATCGACAAAATCACCTGTTATTGAACCAGGTAAAGGCACTTTCTCATTATCTTCAAAATAAAATTCAAAAGCGGTAATAAGTGCATCAAGCGCCATTTCTAGCGCTTCTTCGCGTGTATCACCTTGTGTAAGGGCTTCTGGTATATCGGGAAACGATACAACAAAGCCGCCCTCATCGGCTGACTTTAGGTTTACTGGATATCGCATATTTTTTTATGGTGAAAGTCCGCAAGTACCAGCCACGAAGGGCTGGATTTGTTAAAGACCTAACTGCTTGATAATGGCTCTTCTTAGTGCTTCTTTTATCTCATTGCCGGGGTGCCTCGGCATTACGCGTTGTTTCACCATCCCTCCTTTTTGTTGAACATAGAGTTGTGGTAATCATTTTTGATTACCTTGGTCAACATTTATATTTGTTATTTTCATGCTTGAAACAGAAAAGGATAATTTATCTGTTTTAGGGGCTTTCTGCTCTGCTATAACTACCCTTGGACAAAAACTTTAAGTATTTTAGGTAAATATATCTTGTACAATTTGATTATTAATATCTTTCATCTATTCTGAGGTTGCTTGGATGAGTAAAAGAATTAAATTCGATTACTAACACAAAAGTATTAATTGAATCTGTTTTGTCATGAAATATATCACATTTTTTGGGATAAAATTTATAACTAATTATAATTCTTATTAATTTAATATATATTCATGTTTTTGAAAATTAACTAACTGATGGTTCTTTATGGCGAATATAATCTATTTGGAAATTAAGGGTGATAAGCAAGGATTAATATCACAAGGATGTTCAACAGTTGATTCTATTGGCAACACATGTCAGCTTGGTCATGAAGACCATATATTCGTTTATGAATTGACATCGAATATAACCCGAGGTCAACATGTCAACCATCAGCCGGTTGAGATAAGAAAGCCAATCGATAAATCTTCTCCTCTTTTGGGTTTAGCTATAACCAATAAAGAATCACTTCAATGTATTTTTTATTTTTACAGAACATCAACAAAAGGTGGTTTAGAACTCTATTATAAGATAAAACTCACCGGCGCATATCTATGTGGATTGAATGGGTTTTATCCAAATTCATCTACGCATAATGAGTGTCAGCCACAGGAAAGTTTATCTTTGATGTACCAGTCAATCACGTGGGAACATGTTATGTCTGGCACAAGTGCATATAGCATATGGGAAGACAACGTTTATTGAGGCTTTTATGAAAGGGATATCTCATCTTTCTTATGACTTAAATAATTACGCTTCGTCATTGAAGCGTAAAGCACATTTGGCTGCCAGTTTTTTTATAGAAGATAGCCAATTGAGAATGTCATATTTAAAAGAAATTGATGACTTTGTTAATATAAAAACACGTGAGTTTAAAAATACATTTGATATAAGTGAAAAAAAGAGATTAGTTTATGAAGTAAAAGATGAATATGAAAATACTGAAAAAGAATATCAAGTTTTAAGGCGTAAGGATTATACCAAATATATTATAACCGATATATTTGAGGATCAGGGAGTGGTTAAATATGCAAAAATAGGGGGTGGCGTTGTTGCTGGTATTGTTCAGTCAGCTGCTGGTGTTGCTGTAATTAAGTCAGGGAGACTTGTAAAATCTAAAACGGTTCAGTCAATTGGGGCTGTTTTGTTCGCCCATGGCGTTAATAATACTTATGAGTCTGTTAGCCCTATTTTCTATGAAAGTCAAGATATAGGTTGGGTTAGGGAAGGATATCGGCATATCTCTCATGTTTTAGGTTATGATTATGATGTAGCTGATGTTGCTTATAGTTCAGTTGATTTAGTAGCAAGTGCATATGGAACGTATGGGATGCTTAGGCTTAAGCCTATTAAATCTCAGAATAATATATCAGGGGGCTATACTGTTAAGCCGGGTACGGGAAAATTATTTAGGTATATTAACGAAGATTTTATCAGAACTTGGAAATTAACATCAAAGCCTATGCTAACTATTCAAGTATCAAGTAGTGGATATAAATTTAAACTTTTGATAGACGACATATATAAACTTCATGATGATTGAAGTTTAGTTTTTATTTTAAAACGGAAGTAAAGTATTGATAATTTTAATTCTGTTATGAAATTAATAGAATGACCGAATAAAAATAAAAAAGATGTTGTTGTTAATAAGTAAACAAAAAACATTAATGGAATTCCATATGCTTTTCCACTGAAAAACATTCCTAACATTATGAATGAACAAATAAGTGTTGAATATATTATTGGCATGGCTACTTCTTCGCCTCTAAACAATAGATAATGACAAAAACAATCTGTTTTACTTTTATATTTATCATAAATGTAGGGGTTGTCTTTATGAAGAATTAGAAAATTTCTCTTTATCTTAAGCAATTCTTTTAAGGTGAATCCACTATTTAATATTAACTTTCTTAAGTCAGTTAAGTTCATTTATTTAGATCCGATTTTATTTAGTTTTATAATTGGTTATTTCTATCATGTTTTATTAATAAACTCAAGGATTAAATTTTTTTATTTTAAAACGAATATAGAATATTGCTAATTTTAATCCTGTGATTAAATTACAGCTAACGGAAAGAGTATAATAAATAAAAGCAGAAATGGAAAAGAATAAGTAAATAGAGGACATTAATGGGATCCCATATGCTTTCCCACTGAAAAACATTCCTGTCATCATAAATGAATAAACTGAGGTTAATAGTATTATTGGTAATGCTATCTCGTCAGCTATAAATAGTAGATAATGACAAAAACAATCCGTTTTACTTTGGTATTTATCATAAACATCAGGGTCATCTTTATGCAGGACAAGAAAGCTTCTCTTTATCTTAAGTAATTCTTTTAAGGTGAATCCACTATTTAATATTAACTTTCTTAAGTCAGCTAAATTCATTTTTTTAAACTCGTTTTTATAACTATATAAATGGCTTGTCGTAACATATTTAATTTTTTATAGCTGCTTTAAATGTTCTTTTATTCTGAAACGAATATAGAAAATGACTAATTTTATGCATGTGAAAAGATTATAACGATAGCGATGATAAAAAGATTTATAGCATATGCATATTATTGTTGAAATGATATAAAGAATCGATACTAATGATAAATAGGATATTGAATTCTCGTCATAGAGGAAAATCTCCATTATTATGCAGCCTGCATACATGAGAGTAAAAAATAACACTGGATCGCCGGCATCTTCAGCAAGCACTATTATGACATTGTAAATATTATCGTTTTTTGTATAATACTTTATTACATATCTTCTTTCATCATCATTAAGATTTTTAAAGGTCCTTTGCATCATAAGAAGCTCTTTAAATGTGAATCCGCTACTGAGGGTTAATTTTCTTAATTTTTCCAAATCCATTTATTTAACCTATAATATTTAGCTGATATAATGACTTATTATAACATAACTATTGTTTTGTTATACTTAATAAATGCTTTCTTTAGACCTGTTTTTCGCAGGTTTGTTGTGCTTGTAAATTTTCGAATTATGCTAACCGTTTTGCCGATAAACTAAAACCAATAAAAAATGAATGAATTTTCAATAAAATCACATAAAATTTTTCTCCTCTATGGAATTAAAGTTTACGTAATGCCGTTATATGGGGTGATTTTATTCTTAATTATGTAAAAGGGATTTATCCCTTAAGTGGAATGTTATTAGAATAGGATAACGCGGAAAAAACGGTATCTAATTTCGGTAGTTGCTTATTATAATGTTGAATAATGACTTATATACGATGAATTCGTTAACGATATCTTTTACTGCACTGATAAATTTCAATATTTAACTGCTTTTGAAAAGTGTTAAGTTAAATTTTACAGGTTAAATCACCTGTTATATATGTATCTAACTAACAGGATGATTGAAGTCTATTTTTAATTTTAAAACGAATGTAGATGATTAACAGTTTTGACCCTGTAAATAATTCTGTTTAATTTTTCCTTATCATATTTTCATTAATAAAACTATATGTGTTTTTACTTAATTATAAATAGAATTTTAAAAGTTTCTTGAGGTTATATACCCTTCATCTTTCAAGTTGCTGCTTTGTTGGCTGCGTTCACTTGCCGCCGCGCTGCAACTTGAAATCTATTGGGTATATTCCTTTATTTATTATGCCTAATAAATTTTCAAATAAAGAAAGTTCTTTCTTTGCGTGCAGCTAATAGTTCATCAAGTAATGTATATTCTTCTTCCAGCTTGTCGTATTCAGCTTTGAATTTTGGATCTTTCATCCAGTTAGCAACCATTTCATCGTGTGTTATGGTTGGAGGAATACGTTTATCTGTCATTCTTTTTGATCTCCTTTAATCTGGCTTCTGCAATGGTTCTCTCTTTGGATGGTTTTTTTGCGTCTTTTTAATGAAGCTGACATAACATTCTTGTTATGTTTTCGTAAGGTCTTGCAAGGCAAAGGAGACTCATTTGGATTCTCTCTATTTCAATTCATTATTTTTTAAGTACCTGTTTATGATGCTGGAATAATCAGTTTCCATCAACGGCTAAGAGCAATGCCGGAGGCTTGTTGTGCCAGCATATTTTTCGCTAAATCGACAATAATTGCCGCAGCTTCGATCGGCGGTGTTCCGCCCCGGTGAATGTTGGAGATACAAGTGCGGTCCGCCTCAACGGTTTTTTCTACGGTCGGTTTGTAGACCGCATAGCAGGAGAGGCTTTCCGATTGCCCCAATCCCGGACGTTCCCCGATGAGCAAGATAACCACTTTAGCTTTCAGCAATTCGCCAATCTGATCTTCAATTTTAACGCGGCCATAGCGCACAAAGAACGGCGTGCCAATGCACAATCCAGCTTGTTCCAGCCCTTTTAGTAGAGGTGGCAAAATATCTTCATAGTTGGAAGTAATAGCATCAGTAGAGAGGCCATCGGAGATAACAACCTGTACGTCAGCATCAGTTTTACACTGTGTCAGCAGGGTTTCTACGGCATTGGCGCTAAGTTTTCTGCCAAGATCAGGGCGAGTCAGATAGAGGTTTTTGTCGCTGACTTGAGATTGCACTTCCAGCAACCCTTGTTTTTCTATCCATTCAACCGGGACTTCTTTTAACACTGTATCCTTGGAACGGGAGTGATCAGCTAGAAAACGCAGTAATGCTTGCGTGCGTGGGCGTGGACCGCTGCGACCAGTACACACTCTCGATACGGTGCTGCGACGTAATTCCTGTAGGACTTCCATTCGGTTCGGGTTTTGTACACCAATCCACTGTTTGGCTTCTAGGGAACTTAAGTCCAGCGTGCAACTTTCAATTTCGTCAGTGATTTCAGGAGATGCATGTGGCTCCTGACCAGACACTACACTGCTTAAATTTTCTTCAATTTGTTTTTGGTTCATATGATTTATCTCAACAAAGCATCAGAAAAAGAACGATGCATCACCTGCGCGTGATGTTAAGCGCCCGTTTGCCATGATTCCCATGTTTTCCAGCCAGCGTTCAAACTCTGGTGATGGACGCAAATTGAGCAGGTGACGGATAGTGGCGGTATCGTGGAAAGCGGATGTTTGGTAATTGAGCATAATGTCATCACCGAGCGGCATGCCCATGATGAAGTTACATCCGGCGGTTGCCAGCAGGATCATCAGGTTTTCATTCTGGTTCTGATCGGAATCTGCATGATTGGTATAGCAGCAGTCACATCCCATTGAGACACCGCTGAGTTTTCCCATAAAGTGATCTTCCAGTCCGGCGCGGATAATTTGGCGATCATTGTAGAGGTATTCCGGCCCGATGAAGCCGACGACGGTGTTAACCAGGAATGGATCATAATGGCGCGCCAGACCGTAGTTCCGTGCTTCCATTGTTACTTGATCGGCACCAAAGTGAGCGCCAGCGGAGAGGGCAGAGCCTTGGCCGGTTTCAAGATACAGGCAGTTACTGCCGGCAAGACGGCAATATTCCGCGCCGACAGCTCGTGCTTCATCCAACATCGCTAGTTCTACCCCAAACTCTTTCAGCCCTTTTTCACTGCCACAGATACTTTGGAAAATTAAACCGCCCGGCGCGCCACGCTTAATGGCTTCTATCTGGGTGGTGACATGGGCTAAGACACAGCCCTGTGTTGGGATGGCGAATTTGTCGATCACCTCATAGATGGTGTCCAACACGCGAGTCAGGTTTTCCACATCGTCCGTTACCGGATTAACGCCGATGACGGCATCACCAACACCAAACGCTAATCCTTCGTAAATCTGGGCCAGAATGCTTTGCACTTCGTCGCGGGTATCGTTGGGTTGAAGGCGAGCGCTGAACGTTCCCGGCGTGCCGATGGTGGTATTGGCTTTTTTGATTACCGGCATTTTTTTCGCGCCATAAATCAGGTCGGCGTTGGAGCTGATTTTTGCCACAGCCGCGACCACTTCGGAACTTATCCCTTTGCGAAGAAAGGCAATATCATCCACGTTGGTGTCATCGCTCAATATATATTCACGCAGTTCGCCAATACGCCAGTTTTTTATGCGAGTGTAGGCAATTTCGTTAATGTCATCCTGAATAATGCGGGTAACGCAATCTTCTTCATAGGGAATAACCGGATTCATACGGATATCCGCTATCGTCATTTCCGACAGGACATGTTTAGCCGCTACACGTTGTTGAGAACTTTCGGCAGCGACCCCGGCTAATATATCCCCTGAACGCGGTTCGTTAGCCATTGCCAGCACCTGTTTGACATCCTTAAACTGATACGTTTTACCAAAAAGTTGTGTTTTTAATTTCATGTTTACGCTCTCTCAGGAAGGAAAAGCCAGTGATTTGATGGTGACGGGAACGACGGTGCCACCAAATAATGGAATCCCAATATCGATATAGTCTCCGGTGTGGGTAATCACTTCGTCGATTACCGCCAGTGGCCGTTCTTCCATCAGAGGATGCAGCAGCATACCCAGTGCCTTACCAAAGTCTTGACCGGCAACTATCAGCAGAGGATGGGAAGAGGGATAACGTTCGGTAAAATCCTGTAAAGCGGTGATGCATGTTTGTACTGCGGCATAATTAACTGGCAGGGCATCGGGCAGAGCCAGTGCATAAAGATCTTGTTGTGGGTCGAGGTCCATTTGTGTCAGCGCTTGCCGCCAGGCTTCTGTCAGTGATTCAGTGACCTCTGTTCCAGGATGAACCACAGGGATGTTGCACAGTGGCAGCGACAGTGTATCAAGCCAGATAGTGCTACCGGATAGCGATAATGTATGAGCGCCGGCGCCAATTACGGTGGCGCGGACGGTTTGTTTTGGGACTTGTAATGGCAGTTTAGTGAAATCATGATCACGATGAATAGCGTTCGCCAGTAGTGGCCCCAGATCGTGAAAGCGGAACAGATCACGGTCCGACGCTTGACGATAACATTCACCTACACCGCCGGAGAGGGTGACAGCATAGAGTTCGTCACAGTTTGGTAGTGGCTCAGTCATCAGCAATTGCTGTGCCAATGGGGTGAGATGTCCGACGACGACTTCCCATAGCAACTGTGACATTCGGGCAGCAATCTGTTGTATCTGTGTGGCGGTCAGATGTTGAATATCGGTGTTTTCACCAAACAGAGAATGAACGATGAGTGTTCCGGGCGGATGTGCCCGTAAAACTTTTCCTTGAAGATCGGTTTCCAATAAGCGACCGCCGACATTCAGGCAAGCGGAGGCGATCAGCCGTCCGGCATCGAACAGCGCGTAGTTTGCTGTGCCGCCGCCAATGTCAATGTTGAGCACTTTGGCCATTTTCTGTTGTGACAGTGCCTGAGCGCCGGAACCAAAACCAGCAATCACTGATTCCAGATGTGGCCCCGCTGTTGCTACAACAAAATCCCCCAGTTTCTGGGCCAGTGTCATGACCGCAGGACGTGCGTTACTGGTTTTAGCGGTTTCACCAGTAATGATCACCGCCCCGGAATCGATGTTTTCCGAATCGATGCCGGCTGCCTGATATTGTGCCTGAATTAAGTTGAGCAGTTCTTCTTCACGCAGTTGTCCGGCGAAATCCACGGGAGTAAATAACACCGGGCTTTGCCAAATAATCTCGCGTCGGACAAACTCATAGCGTGGCACTTGTGATACTGCCGCCCGGTTCACCAGCGACAGACGCGAAAAGATCACTTGTGTGGTGGTGGTACCAATATCAATACCGACACTGAATAATTCCTTGACCTCCATAGCTACGCCCCTTGTCTGTAATAAGGTGTATGTTGGCATTTTTTTCTATAAATCAGTATTAAATGTCGGCAATTTGGTCGGAAAGTCAACGGTAATCACAAAAACGTCAGGGGTTATAATAAAAATGGTGTAGGGACAAGGTGAAGGATTAAGTTACCAGAAGAAACAAACAGATAAAGCCAAAATGTGCCAGAACAAGTTGTCATCATCAATACATCAATAAAAGTGAAGAATTATTGATCTCACACCATATCGTGTTACCGGCTATGGGTAATATATCTTCTAACAGACTTTCGTTACAGGGTGAGAAAAATGATGAATAGCGGAAAAGTTTGGTTGGTAGGTGCCGGTCCGGGCGATGCGGCACTGATTACTGTCAGAGGATTACATTGTATTCGTCAGGCTGATGCGCTGGTATATGATCGGTTAGTCAGCCCGGATTTATTATCTGAAGCACCCGATCACTGCAAAATGATCAACGTCGGCAAAACGCCGAATTACCACCCGGTGCCGCAACGGCAAATCAATCAGATCCTAGTCGAGTGCGCGCAACAGGGGTTAAATGTTGTCCGGTTGAAAGGGGGCGATCCTTACGTGTTTGGGCGTGGTGGCGAAGAGGCTGAAGCGTTGGCGCTGGCGAAAATCCCTTTTGAAGTTGTACCGGGTATCAGCTCATCAATTGGTGGTCTGGCCTGTGCTGGGATCCCTGTGACTCATCGTGATTATGCTTCAGGTTTTCATGTTATTACCGGCCATCTGCGTCAGGGAAATGAGCCGCAGGATTGGGCGACACTGGCAAAGCTGGAGGGCACGCTGGTGATCCTGATGGGAATGACGCAACTGGCAAGCATTTGTGAGCAATTGATCGCAGGCGGTAAAGCACCGGCAACCCCGGCGGCGGTGGTAATGTATGCCAGTCACCAGCAGCAACAAATTGCCACTGCAACTCTGCTAACGCTGGCACAGCAAGTGGCGGCTCAGGGATTGACTGCACCGGCATTGATTGTGATTGGTGATGTGGTGCGTCTGCGGGAAACATTGGCTTGTCACCGGGATCGTTTGTTGCTGTCTTCCGTTTCATCACTGATGGCACTGTGATTCTCTATTTAACATCTGGATTTTACATTTTATGAGCGAACATGGCGGCAATGTGCTGGAAATGGCGCAGAAAATCGGTATTACAGCAGAAGAAATAACTGATTTCAGCGCTAATATTAACCCGCTGGGGATGCCGGTATCCCTGAAAGCGGCTATTATCGACCAGTTGCAATGTGCAGAATGTTACCCTGATACCGAATATTGCCGGTTACATGCAGCACTGGCGCATGTTCATCATTGCACCGCCGAAAACCTGATAGCAGGTAACGGTGCCACTGAACTGATTTATGCGGTAGTGAATTATCTTAAGCCGCGCCGTGCCATGCTATTGATTCCGGGATTCGCTGAATATCGGCGTGCTTTACTGCGGGTTGGTTGCCAGATTGATGATTATGTGATGAGTGAAACCGAGGGTTATCAGCCTGATGAGCGCTTGCTGGTGGCATTGGATCGTTGTCGCCCTGATTGCCTGTTTCTTGCCACACCGAATAACCCAACCGGCTTGATGCCGGATGCTGAACTGTTACAGGCGGTGCTTGAACGTTGCCATCAACATAATATCGCGCTGATTGTCGATGAAGCGTTTATTGATTTTCTCCCGGATGCTACCGGACTTATTCCCAAGATAGCCCATTATCCTCACCTCTATATTTTGCGTTCATTAACGAAGTTTTTTGCTATTCCGGGATTACGTCTTGGCTATCTGGTCAGCGGTGATGTAACCGGTATTCGGGAGATGAAATGCTGGCGGGAGCCGTGGACCATTAATGCTTTTGCGGCATTGGCCGGTGAAATCATTCTCAATGATAAGGCTTACATTCAGGCAACACACCGTTGGCTGGCACAGCAGCAACGTTGGCTCTATCAGGCATTAGCTGCATTGCCGGAATTATGTGTCTGGCCTCCCGCGGCCAATTATATTTTCTTGCGTTGTCTGCGTCCGCAAATCGATCTCCAGCAAGCATTGTTGAAACACCGAATACTTATCCGTCATTGCGCTAACTATCCAGGCTTGAGTGCTGCTCATTACCGGGTTGCCATAAAGGGTGAGCATGATAATCATCGGCTGGTATTGGCGTTGCGTCAGGTATTGGGTTATGGCTGAAGCCCGCTGTCCTGCATCGTGCGGTGAACTTATTCAAGGATGGATTCTTGGTGGTGAGAAGTTGATTTCCTGTCCGGTGAACTGGTTTAGCGAGGTTTCTGTTACTGATGGCGTACCGGGGAAACATGAACGTCCCCGTATGCGGCAAATGATGAAAGCTGTACTGGCGTACTTCGGCCTGTCGGTGGATATGGCGCGAGGTTTACACATCTCTTTGACTTCCACGATTCCGGTGGCAAAAGGGCTGGCAAGCAGTACCGCAGATATTGCCGCTACGGCGCTGGCGACGGCGCGTTATTTGGGAAAAATACTGGATGAAACAACACTTGCCCGGTTTTGCGTACAGATGGAACCCACAGATAGTACGCTGTTCAGTCACCTTACCTTGTTCGATCATCAAACGGGCGCTACTCAAATTGCATGTGACTGGCAGCCGCCTATAGACATTTTATTATTGGAAAGCCCGGAAACGTTGATTACCGCTGATTATCATCATTTGGAGCGACATCAGACATTGCTGGAAAGTGCCTCAGTATTGGAGCGTGCCTGGCGACTATTTTGTCAGGCGGTTGCCACCCAGGATTGTTTGCGGTTGGGGGAAGCCACGACGCTCAGTGCGCAGGCGAGTCAAAAACTGTTGGTAAAACCGGCATTTGACAGTTTGCTGGAACTGGTAGAGCGCAGTGGGATCTACGGGTTGAATGTTGCTCATAGCGGCAGTGTTGTAGGGTTGTTGTGTGATCGTCACTATCATGATGTTGAGTACCTGTGCTGGTGGCTAACACACTGGGAGATCACCCGTTTTTATCCGCGTCAGCATTTGCTGACCATGATACCGGGTGGTGTGCGCTAGCTGAGGAGAGGGGATCATGCTGGATTATTTGCCGATGTTTTGTCAGATTCGGGATAAAACTTGCCTATTGGTTGGGGGAGGTAAGGTGGCCGAACGCAAAGCGCGTCTATTATTGGATGCCGGTGCGCGTCTGCTGGTTAATGCACGGGAGTTCACTGCGCAATTCCAGATTTGGCAAGATGCGGGTCAAGTGACATTGATTCGTGGTGAGTTTGAGCCTGATTGGCTTGATCTCTGCTGGTTGGTGATTGCTGCGACCAATGATGCAGCAGTTAATGGTTATGTCAGTGATTGTGCAACGGAGCGTCATATTTTCTGCAATGTGGTGGATGAACCACAGCAGGCGAGTTTTATTACACCATCAGTCATTGATCGCTCGCCGCTGGTGATTGCTATCTCTTCCGGGGGTAATGCACCGGTATTGGTCAGGTTATTGCGTGAAAAACTGGAACGGCTGTTACCGATGCATCTTGGTCGCCTGGCTGCTTACGGCGGGACACTTCGCCAGCGGGTAAAACGGCATTTTCATCATCTGGCGGCCCGCTGTCGCTTTTGGGAACAGTTTTTTACCAGTGAGCCGTTGACGCAATCGTTGATCAGCCAAGATTATCAACAAGTTGAGCGTGTAACAGAAACACTGTTCTCTGAGTTATCTCAAGCAGATTCGAACAAAACAGATAACTGCTCTTTGACTGACTAACATACTGGAGTGATAAAAATGAGTGAGGAGCGGTATAAACAGAGAAAACAGCGGCAAAAAGAGAGATTTATGGCACAAGTTGCAGCCGCTCAGGAGAAGCGTGGGATCGTAATCATCTATACCGGCAATGGTCAAGGGAAAACAACTGCCGCTATGGGAACGGTTACGCGGGCGTTGGGGCATGGATTAAAGGCCGGGGTTATCCAGTTTGTTAAAGGAAGATGGTCAGGCGGTGAGGGGGCTTTGCTGGAACAACATGGGTTAGAGTGTCAACTCATGCCGATAGAATTTACCGGTGAAATGCGAAATCATGCCAAGGAAATAGCTGCTTGCACGGGTGTTTGGCAACATGCGCTGCGAATGATGCGTGATCCTGCGTTATCATTGGTAGTGCTTAGTGAATTGGCTTGTATGATAAATAGTGGTTATCTGTTACTTGATGAAATTATCAAGGCACTAAACGAGCGGCCAATCGATCAGACAGTCATCATTACCGGACGAGATTGCGATCCTGCATTGATTGAATTGGCCGATACGGTCAGTGAAATGCGTGCTGTAAAACATGTTCTCAAGGGGAATTAAATTTTCCCTATCATTTATAAGATGTTAATTTTTCTTCTCTAAATAATAGAGGGTGGATAATCGTTCATTATTTATTTTTACTGAGATTAATTATATGGAAATATTATTTTTAAAGTAATGAAAATATATGTAAATAATATGTTTTCAGCTAATCAATTGTAATGATCTTGATAGGGTATATATTCCACAAAGCTTAATGATACATTAAATAAATTCCATGAAATATATTCTGCGATCTAATAATTTTAATTTGTTTACAAGTTGGAATTTCTATCTAATATTGTCGGTGAAAAAATTAACGTTAATTTTTGTTTTAATATATGGAATAAATTCGTGTAATCCATATCACGTTCTGTTGTACTCATTATTAAGTTTCAAACAGAGCATATACCCAATAGATTTCAAGTTGCAGCGCGGCGGCAAGTGAACGCAGCCAACAAAGCAGCAACTTGAAAGATGAAGGGTATAGTTATTTAACTTATAAATTAAGAGATATAATATGTCTATTGAAAATACCAATGTAGCTGATCAAATAACTGGCAAAGATTCAGTTGTACTTGGACATGCAGAAGCGCCGGCAGTACATTCTATCGCGATTGGTGCTTCGCCCCGGAATTCTAAAACAATCAGTGAAGCCGCTATTGCTATTGGGCAAAATCAACTTGCGGGTAAACAAGGTGATGTGAAGGTGGTTTGGCCAATTGCGATTGGTGCTGATTCTATATCCAGTGGCCTGGCTTCTATCGCTTTAGGGCAAAAGGTAACAGCCAGTGCGGCTCAGGCAGTGGCGATTGGTCAACACTCCTCTGCAACAGAACAAGGGAGCGTTGCATTAGGTGCAGATTCAATTGCTAATAAACCGAATGTTGTTTCTGTAGGAAAAACGGGCCATGAACGTAAGATTGTGCATGTTGCTGCCGGGGATATTTCAAATCACAGTACTGACGCGGTTAATGGTCAGCAATTACATGCTGAATCGGCAAAGCTTGAAATATTATTGGATGCAAAGAATAAGCAACTGGAAGAGAGAATTGAAACTCTGGAAAGTGATGTAGCCAATTTGACTCTGCTGATTCAGAATAGTGTGGATGATGTTGCATTATTGAAGAAACGACTGCTTGATGCATTAAGTTATTAATGTAAGTTAACTATTGTCTTATACATTCTTGGTCATTAGGCAAAGAATTTTGACCCGCTCCGCAGCATAAAAGCCAGTTCGAAACTGGCTTTTCACTCATCGGATAAAAACTTAAAGAAAACGAGGTGTTGACAGATAGATAACAACGCCGTGAACACTTGAGATAAAAGATTTGACAGATTTCATGATAGGTTCTCTTTATTGGTAGAATGTGATTTGTTTCACGAAAATCTAAATTATGGCAGTGATTTTAATCAGAAAAACTTCAGAGTCAAGTTGTTTTTAAAAATTATTTTAAGGATTAAAATAATTTTGTATGGTGCTTTAAGTAGCAGGAAGCTTGCATCTTATGGAGATAGAATGCTGATCGGTGGTGCAGACGCGGTGAGGTATAAGCCGAGGCAAGGTTTTTTGTGTTTAAGCAGATAAGACTTTTTGTTGTTTCCAGTGAGATAATGAATATATGCTGGTTTTTATCTGGGGAATTTAACCTAGCATTTACCTTGGTAAATTAAATATTGATATTTGCCGGAGGTGTGAAAATAATAAGCTAATCTCGTGGTTATATTAGTATTAAATGATAAACAAACTAAATATTTTTAGGAATATATAAAATCTTAACATTAATAGTTAGGTTGGTGAATTATGAACTAATACATTGATGTACTTGGGTAAGTATAATAATGATGAATAACGTTTAGAAGTTTAATTTTAATACAATGGATATGTTTTATTTTTGGTATGTTTTTAATTTCAATGTGTTGGGTTGTTTATTACTGTCAGTTATACAAAAAATAGTTAACCTTCTTAGTCATAAAAAAATTTCATTATTCTTTTTATGAATTAGACTGTTATTGATGTAAATTGTGAGAAATCATCTTTGCAATAGTTCAGTCTGTTTTTATGTAATAATATTATTTAATTTAAGGGGGATGTATATGAGTGAAAAAAATGATTTTAAAGTTTTTGCTGTTAGTAATAATGCTAATGTAATAAGTCAAGAAAGATATGAAGAAAGTCAGAGTTTGCAGACTGGGTTCCCACCAGAGAATATTCCCATTCATGTATTAAATAAAGTGTTACGTCAATCGTCAACGATATCGTCTGTAGTTGCTAATTTTATTGCGACACAATCTGGTGATAATGTTCTTGATGATGGTGATATAGCCAAACTTACTGCACAATTAGATAAAGCTTTGGGACAAAAAATTAAAACAGCATTTGATAGGAGTAAAGCGCTGCTCTCTGCGAATGGATGGTGGAAATGTGGCGACACTGGAATAATTATTCAGTGGGGGCAAGAAAATGCTTCAATAAGTAGAAGTGATTACAGAAATTTCACGATTCCATTTCCTAATGCTTGTGGTCAGATTGTTGCAACCTATTCCAGTTTCGATAATTACGGGTTTGGTGTTGCTGCTTTAGCTGTCTCTGCGAGTCAATTTATTCTAACGTGCAGAAATGCTAGAGGATCTTTAGTGAGTTGTTCGGTTAGATATTTAGCGATAGGATATTAATTATGTATTATTATAGTGCGAAAACAAATGCATTTTACCCTGTAGAATTGAAACTGGATTATATTGCTTCTGGTTCATTGCCCGATGATATTATAGAGGTTAGTGATGATATTTATCAAGAGTATGCCGCTAATACTGCACCAGAAGGAAAATATCGTATAGCGGGTAAAAATGGTTTACCGGAATGGGCAGATATTCCTCCACCAACAAAAGAAGAATCGCAGAATTATGCTGAAGATAAAAAACAACAATTTATGATGAAAGCCAGTGAGAGAATAGCTCCACTACAAGATGCTGTTGATTTAGGCATTGCAACAGAAGCTGAAAAGGAGGCTTTATTATCATGGAAGAAATATAGAGTGATGCTGAATAGGATCGATATTAAACAGGCTCCTAATATTGAATGGCCGGAAGAGTTAAAATAATGAAAATAGCCTGAATAAACAGGCCATTCATACAATGTTTTATTGTTGTTGTAATTATAATACTGAAAGATTCAGTCTGATATATGAAAACGATGGAATAGTTTCATGTATTGAATGTCAATTGGTTAGATATATTTCCAGTTGCAATTTGTTTGGCTGTTTATTGCTTTTAATTATACAAAAATAATTATTCTTCTAAGTTATAAGAACATTTTGTTATTGTTTTGATGAACTAAACTATGATTGCCGTAAATTATGAAGGATTGCTTTAACAATTATCAAACATATTAGTTGTGAATAATGCTATTTAATTTAAGGAGTATATATGAGTGCCAAGAATGATTTTAAGGCTTTTTCTATTGGTAATAGCGCTAATATAGTGAACCAGGAAAAGTATGAAGGACACCAGAGCTTGCAGACTGGATTTACACTAAATGATATTCCTGCTGATCTATTAAACAAGGTATTACGTCAATCATCGACAGTAGCATCTATGATAGCTAATTTTATCGCGACGCAATCTGGCGATGATGTTTTAGATGATGGTGATATAGCTAAACTCACCGAGCAATTAAATAGGGCTTTAGAAAAAGAAATTGCAACAAAAGCGCCAAATGCCTCATTAACACAAAAAGGTGTTGTTCAGCTTACCGATGTATTGGGCAATAGTGACACATTAGCTGTTACGCAAAAGCTTATTCAGGAAATAATAAATTCATTACGCGACAATATTAATGCCAAGGTACACAATACCCGAAAAGTGAACGGGAAAGTATTAGCTGAGGATATCAATATTACTTCTCAGGATATCTTGGCTGGGCAGGCGATTAATTTAGGTAATAATGCGGATTTGGATAGTTACAAAACACCAGGAATTTATTATCAAGAATATAATTCCAGTGCCCAAAGTGGAATTAATTACCCTGAGCCGTTCGCGGGTTCGCTTGTTGTATTGAAAGCGGCTGGGGTCGTTCAACGTTATTTCGTCTATAACAGCAGTCGGATATATACACGCAGCCAGTTTCATGATAATCCATGGACCCCTTGGGTTAGAGAATATAACGCAGTGAATAAACCTACTGCTGAGGATGTTGGAGCGTATACAAAAGCAGATTCTGATGCCCGATATATTACAGGGATCCGCAAAGTCAATGGAAAGGCTTTAGCTGCGGATATCAATATTACTTCTCAGGATATCTTGGCTGACCAGGCGATTAATTTAGGTGGTAGTGCGAATTTGGATAGCTACAAAATCCCGGGGATTTATTATCAAGATTCTAATGCTCATGCCAAAAATGGCAGTAATTACCCTGAGCCGTTCGCGGGTTCGCTTGTCGTGTTGAAAGCGGCTGGAGTTATTCAACGTTATTTCGTCTATAACAGCAGTCGGATATATACACGCAGCCAGTTTCATGATAATCCATGGACCCCTTGGGTTAGAGAATATAACGCGGTAAATAAACCTACCGCTGAAGATGTTGGAGCGTATACAAAAGCAGACTCTGATGCTCGATATATTACAGGGATCCGCAAAGTCAATGGGAAAGCTTTAGCTGCGGATATCAATATTACTTCTCAGGATATCTTGGCTGGGCAGGCAATTAATTTAGGTGGTAGTGCGAATTTAGATAGCTACAAAACACCGGGAATTTATTATCAAGAATCCAATGCTCATGCCAAAAATGGCAGTAATTACCCTGAACCGTTCGCGGGTTCACTTATTGTATTGAAAGCAGCCGGCGTCATTCAACGTTATTTCGTCTATAATAGCAGCCGGGTATATACACGTAGCCAGTTCCATGACAATCCATGGACACCTTGGGCTCAGGAATATAATACATTAAATAAACCTTCTGCTAATACTATTGAAGAGCATACAAAAGCCGAATCGGACAATCTTTATATTACTGGCGTCCGTCTTGGTGCTAAAATTTATAGCAAAGATGGAGATGATTCTGCCGATATGCTTTATTCTAGCCCTATGCAGTTTTCTAGTAATGGTCAATGGTTCACTATCGTGCGAGGATAATAATAATGAATTTAATAAATGTTGGTCCATTTAAACAATATATACCTGACAGTGAAAACGCTATTCAATTTGCACTTTATCTTCAAGATAAGCAGGGCAATGATTGGTATAGATCTCAAAGTCAATTTTCAATAGATACATTAAAAATTATGTATGATGCGACAGGCCTCATTCGTGCAATAACGACTGATGTATCTAAACTTGCGCCACTTGGTTTTTCCGTCGCAGAAATTAATAAGAATGATGCTCCTATAAGGTTTGATGAGAAAACCAAAGAGAAATGGATATTTGACGGTCAGAAAATATTACTTTATGTTGCGACTAAAGAAGAATTAATACAGCAAGCAGAATATGAGAAATTTCAACTACTGACTAAAGTTAATAATATCGTTACGCCACTACAAGATGCTGTTGATTTAGATATTGCTACAGAAGCTGAAAAAGAGGCTTTATTAGCATGGAAGAAATATAGAGTGATGTTGAACAGAGTTGATATTTCATTGGTCCCTAATGTTGAGTGGCCGGAGCAGCCGAAATAATGAAAATGGTTTGAATGGACAAGCTATTTGTACAATGATTTTGTTGATGTTAAGAGACTGAAAGATTCAACCTGAAACTTGAAATAGGAGGTAAGAAATAAGAGAGGGGAGAGAAGAATAATTTATTGATATTGAATTGCTTATTGCAATCAATTATAAAAAAATTATTAACATTATAAGTTATAAGAATATCTAATTAACCTAATAAAGTATCTGAGGCACGATCAGAGTATTTGCAAAAACTCTGATCGTGGAGATTCTCTGGCATGATTAACTTAGGTGCCTCTGAATTGACTATTCTTAAATAGAGATAGGATTAATTATAAAATAATATTATTTAATTTAAGGAATTTATATGAGTCTCAAGAATGATTTTAAAGCTTTCTCTATTAGTAATAATGCTAATGTTGTCAGTCAGGAAAGATATGAAGAGAGTAAGGATCTGCTGACTGGATTTCCACCAAATGATGTTCCCACTCATTTATTAAATAAAATATTGCGTCAATCATCAACTATAGCATCTGTTGTGGCTAATTTTATTGCGGAACAATCTGGTGATGATGTTCTGGATAATGGGGATATAGCTAAACTTACCGAGCAATTAAATAAGGCTTTGGAACAAAAAAGTACAACAAAAGTTCCAGATGCCTCATTAACACAGAAAGGCGTTGTTCAGCTTACCGATGTGGTAGGTAATAGTGACACATTAGCGGTTACACAAAAGCTTGTTCAGGAAATAATAAATTCATTGCGTGAAAATATTAATGTCAAAGTACCTAATACTCGGAAAATCAACGGGAAGATGTTGACTGAGGATATTGTGCTTTCCGCGATTGATATCGGAGCAAAACGGCCGGGTGATATTTATTTATCTGCACATCCGGCATCAGATTTGGCTAAAGGAGAGTATATTGCGGATGGGACTATTCACACGATTGATTCAACTGTTGGTAGGGCATTGAATAATTTATCTGATGCATATAAGGCCGCATGGGGAATTAAGCAGAATGGTGATAAAATCAACCTCCCTAATCTGTTTGCTGATGGACGAGGGGTATTTATGCGTGCTGGATTGACACCTGGTGTGATACAGGGAGATGCGATTAGAAATATTACAGGTAATGTGGGGTGGCGGTCTCATGGACTTTTTACTCGTGTCAGTGGGGCATTTTATGGTGTTAAGTGTAACACTAATATAGTTGTTGCGGGAACGGTAGATAATAGCCAACATTCATATTCAGCATATGTCACTTTTGATGCATCAACAGTTGTGCCAACGGCAAACGAAAACCGGCCACTCAATGTTAGTATGATTCCTGTAATTTATTTGGGAGTATAAGACAATAATAAATTATTAACTGATATCCAATGGAAGGAACCACCAAAATAATGAAGATGGCCTGAATAAACAGGCCATTTTTACAGTTATTTTTCTGATGTTATAATTTAAATGTCGAAAGATTCCATCTATAACTTGAGATAAAACTGAATGACTTATTGCTACGAATTATACAAAAACAGTTAACCTTATAAGTAATAAAGATACCTCATTATTCTTTTTCTGAACTAGACTTTGATTGGTGTGAATTGGGGATTATTTTTACAATAATTCAATATATTGATTATAACATCATTTAATTTAAGGAAGGTATATGAGTCCCAAGAATGATTTTAAGGCTTTTTCTATTAGTAATAATGCTAATGTAGCGAGTCAGGGTAGATATGAAGAAAGTAAGGATTTGCTGACTGGGTTTCCGACAAATGATGTTCCTACTCATTTATTAAATAAAGTATTGCGTCAATCGTCAATCATATCATCTGTCGTAGCCAATTTCATTGCGACACAATCTGGTAATGATGTTCTGGATGATGGGGATATAACTAAACTCACCGCACAATTAAATAGAGCTTTAGAACAAAAAACCACAACAAAAGTTCCAGATGCCTCGTTAACCCAAAAAGGCGTTGTTCAGCTGACAAATGTGATTGGCAATAGTGATACATTGGCGGTTACACAAAAGCTTGTTCAGGAAATAATAAATTCATTGCGTGAAGATATTAATAATAGAGTACCTAATATCCGGAAAGTGAATGGGAAGGCGTTAAGCTCGGATATCAGTTTGAATGCCGTGGATATAGGATCATATACCAAAGCAGAAATAGACCACCAAATCAATGCCAGAGGAGCTAAAAATACAGTCTTAAAGTCAGAGAATGGTTGGTGGAAATGTGGTGATACTGGGATAATATTGCAATGGGGAATGTCTAATATTACTTCATATGCCAACCCTAATGTACAGGTTAGTTTCCCAATTCCTTTTCCACAAAAGGTGATTATAGTTGGCCAGCAAGATAGCGGTGGTGGAATTATGACAGCAATTTGGCAGATAAATAATATTCAATTATCAGGCTTCACTGCGGAAAATCTTGGCACCTTGAGTCGCAACTCAAAAGAATTTGGACCGGTAGTTGGGTCAAGATGTGTCTGGTACGCTTGGGGGTTTTAATGCCGGTACATTTCCTAACGATGTGATAAAGGTTAAAGAATTGGTTTTTTTATTGAGTTTGTAGGTAACAATAGGCGTCAAATCAAGGGAGAATAAATAAATTCTCCCGATTGGCTTTTGCTTTAATAAAATTCCAGAAATAAAAAGACAGCCATAAATGTTTGGTGAAAATTAATTGAAAAATAATTTTTAGATATTAAATATAAATTTTTGGTATGTTTTAGACTCCAACACATTGAATTTCTTATTGTTGTCAATTATACAAAAACAGTTAACCTTATAAGCAATAAGAACACCGTATTATTCTCTTTCTGAACTAGACTTTGATTGGTGTGGATTGGGGATTATTTTTACAATAATTCAATGTATTGATTATAACATTATTTAATTTAAGGAAGGTATATGAGTCACAAGAATGATTTTAAGGCTTTTTCTGTTAGTAATGATGCTAATAGAATTAGCCAAGAAAAATATGAAGAAAGTCAAAGTTTGCAGGTAGGGTTTCCACCAGAGAATATTTCTATTCCTGTATTAAATAAGGCGTTATGCCAATCATCGACAATAGCCTCTGTGGTGGCTAATTTTATTGCGGAACAATCTAGCGATGATGTTCTGGATGATGGTGATATAGCTAAACTCACTGAGCAATTAAATAGAGCGTTAGAACAGAAAATTTCAAATATTGCTAACATTCCTGTAGGTGTTCCTGCTCCTTGGCCGACTGCCACACCGCCCGCTGGATGGTTGCAATGTAACGGTGCGGTCTTTGATACGTTGAAATTTCCGAAATTAGCTGAAGCCTATCCTGATGGTAGATTACCTGATTTAAGAGGCGAATTTATTCGAGGTTGGGATGATAGCCGAGGTGTTGATAGTGGCCGTAGAATTCTAACTCCTCAGGGCGATGCCATCAGAAATATCCAAGGTTCGTTTGCTGGCACGATAGCATCAAACTATCATTTGGCAATAAGAGGGGCTTTTTATGCTAGTCAAGTTCTTGGAATAGCGACAGATGGCAGTTTTAAATCGGTAAATAATGTTAACACGGATACTCCATACGGCTTTGGGTTCAACACGGCAAGGGTTGTTCCTGTAGCCTCAGAGAATCGCCCCCGCAATATAGCATTTAACTACATAGTGAGAGCAGCATAATGATCCCCATGTGTGTGGGCTCCTGATGTTGAGTGGCCGGGGTGCTGAAGTGATGGACAGTAATAATTAGATAATTTTATATTTTTAGGTAAGAAAGGCGGGTTTGTGAATGGCTATAAATGCCAGGTTTGAAGTCGGGGTTTTGCCCCAGTTTTTCCCTAATTTTTCCCCAGCCAACCCCCAGGCATAAAAAAACCAACCCTAACAGGTTGGTTTTTCTAGGGAAATTTGGTCGGCATGATAGGATTTGAACCTACGACCCCCGACACCCCATGACGGTGCGCTACCAAGCTGCGCTACATGCCGATAACTTTTATTATACTACTGATTTTATGAATTAAAGCAAGCGCTAAATTTAATGACCGATTGATTTTTAAGCATTTAATTAGCTATAAAATGTTTAACCTCTGTGAGTATCTGTAACAGTTGTGCCAGATTGGGTTTAGCATCTTTGACTTCGTTGCCTTCAAGGTCATATAAGGAATAATCACCGTTTTTATCCAGAAACAGGGTGTTCTCACTGGTTGTGATGATCAGAGAGCCATTATCACCGGTAATAATCCATGGGCTATTACGTTGCGCTGTGAACAGATCTTCGCCTTGAGAGTAATCATCAGGAGAGTTGCTGACATGTAACAAACGCTGCATTAATGTTGTCATGACATCCTGGTGACTTGTCAGCTTATCAATAGTCTGTGATGGTGTTCCTGGCCAATGAATAAGCAGGGGAACATGCATTTGATCACGATTAAATCTGTCATTATTTATCCATTTTGGTGGATGCGTAGCTGCGATTTCACTATGTGCGGCGGTAATAACAATGACCGTATTATTCAGCGCGTTTTTGTTTTTCAGCGTCTCTAATACAGCGCTTATTTGAACATCAAGAGCTGCCGTATTCCCTTCTGAATCAGTTTCATCCAGTCCACTCATTTTCAAGAGCGAGAACCACGGGGCGTTGTTAGTGGGTAAATTTAGCCATTGCTGCCACTGTGCTACCGTAAGTTGATTACTTTGGTTGACCGCTGTGGGCAATGAGTAGTCGGAAAGTAATGCCTGACGATAAAGTGGAGTATTAAATCCTGTAGAGGAGAATAAGCCGAATTGATATCCCTGATGAGTCAGTGCATTAATCAGTGCTGATGATTTACGTCCAGCGAGTATTCCATCCAGATAGCCAGAAGAAATACCATAAAATAGCCCGAATAGGGCGGTATCATTTTGAATGCCATTACTGAAATGTTGATTGAACTGAACGCTGGTTTCTCTGAAATGGGAGAGTACAGGCATATTCTCTGTAATGTCTTTATTATCCAGTCCATCAACCACCAGTATTAACAGGTTGTACCCGCTGCCTTTATCCTGATAAGTCAGATCATTAAGCGGATATTCCACTGTTAATGCAGCAGGATCCCCCTGTTGCATAAGACGGCGCTGATATTCTTGTTGATCCAGCAGGCCATGTTTTTCAAGAAACTTGCGGGCTGTCATTGGATAAGAAAGCGGCAGGTTAGAGCGCTGCACGGTTATCGGACGATAAAAATTAGCATCAGCCCAGATATACATCATATGGGAAGCCAAAAAGGCAGAAATAAGGACGGCAGCCAATGGCTTGCCGAACCGTTGCCGACTCAGGCTGCGTAGTTTCTGCCAACTCCAGGTGCCAAATAACATCTGTACTAGAAAAATGACTGGAATACAGATGAACATAAGTTGCCAGTCCCGCGCCAGTTCCCCTTGATCAGGATTGATAACTAAATCCCAGACTAAAGGTGTCAGGTGAAGGTGGAAACGGTGGTAGATGGTAATGTCGAATATTAACAGTGTCAGCCCGGCTGTGGCGAAAATGGCCGAAAGAAACCTTAGCAGGCGCTGTGACATGACAATAAATGTCAGTGGAAACAGAATGAGCAGGTAAGCGGCAAAAACAATAAAACTAAAGTGCCCAAGCCAACTGGTCAAAGCATAGACACGGCCGAGCAGCGAGCCCGGCCAGTCAGAAACAAACAGGTAACGGCTACCTAATCCAAGACTGAGCAGGATGTTAAACAAGGCAAACCAATGCCCCCAGCTAATCATCTGGGACACTTTTTCTCGATAACGCTGACGGCTAGTCACCATATTTTGTTTACGTTGTGGTCTTTAGTTAAAAATTAATGGGCTTTATCTTCGTTTATTGAAGATTTAAGCGCGTGTGCAAACGAGTCAGTAATATGTCTGCGCTGGGCAGGAGATACACTCGTATTGATTAAATTTGTTACCATATTGCCAAGTACCATCAGAGAAAGGTCTGTCGGCGTATGGTTTTTTTCCAGAACACTGACTAATTCTGTTAATAAACGTTCAACGTGTTCGTCACTATAACGAGATGACTGTGGCATAAATTTAGACTTCCTGAACTAACAAAGCACACTATCTTACCGTATAGGTGCGTGATTTTCTGCTCTTTTGTGGCAAATTAATTCATGGTTAAGATTTTATGTTGCAGTAATAGCGCGTCTTTAACAATTTTCTGATATCTGTCAGTAAATAATAGTTGATGGAACATGGCGAAACATTATTTTTCCCGGGGTTTTTTATTGCAGCAGTGGGTTATCAGTGTTTGAATACGCCGTTAGATGCGAATGAAATAAGCAGCGAAAGGAGTAGAAAGAATGAGTCTGCAAATAGACCAAATTGCCTTGCATCAATTAATCAAGCGTGATGAGCAGACACTGGATGTCGTGCTGCGTGATTCTCTGCTCGCCACCGACCGGGTGGTGGAAGATATGATGGCTGAATTACACCGTGTATATAGCGCAAAAAGCAAAGCTTATGGCCTGTTTAATGAAGAGAGTGAATTGGCTGAAGCGCTCAGACATCAGCGCAACGGTGATGAGGATTTTCTGGGGTTCAGTCGCGCCGCAACGGCACGTCTGAGGGATGAACTGGCAAAATATCCGTTTGCTGAAGGTGGGACTGTCCTGTTCTGTCAGTATCGTTATCTGGCGGTAGAGTATTTGTTGATTGCTGTACTTAATAGCTGTAACAGTATGTCTGTTAACGATAATCTGGATCTAAATACCACGCATTATCTGGATATCCCTCATGCTGATATTGTTGCTCGTATAGATTTGACTGAGTGGGAAACTAATCCTGAATCAAGCCGTTATTTAACGTTTCTGAAAGGGCGGGTAGGACGTAAGGTTTCAGATTTCTTTATGGATTTTCTTGCTGCCAGTGAAGGGATGAATGCTAAGGTTCAGAATAAGGGGCTGTTACAGGCCGTTGATGATTATTGCGAGTCAGGTCAGCTTGATAAAAATGAGCGCCAGGCATATCGCCAGCAAGTATACAGTTATTGTAATGAACAATTGCAGGCAGGAGAGGAAATTGAGATTAAGGCGTTGTCTCAGGAATTGCCAACATTGGGCGAGCAGAATTTCCAGCAATTTTCTCAGGAACAGGGATATGAATTGGAAGCGTGTTTTCCAGCGGATCGCAGTACATTGCGTCAGTTAACTAAATTTGCCGGAAGCGGTGGCGGATTGACAATTAATTTCGATGCAATGTTATTTGGCGAAAGAATTTTCTGGGACCCGGTAACGGACACTTTAACAATTAAGGGCACGCCACCAAATTTACGTGACCAATTACAGCGGCGCAGTGGTGGTCACTGATACCTGAAATAAATAACGCCGCAAATGCGGCGTTATTTACTCGGCGTCCCGAAAAGCTCGACTGTGGCTAATTAAGCACGCAGGAAGTCAATGTGCGCCAGTTTTGGTTTAAACGGATGGCGCTGTACAGCCTGCACTTTAACTTTAGTTTCTTTACCGTCGATAACCAGAGTCAGAACTTCGCTATAAAATTCTGCTTTGTGTTCCATATTGATAACGTGATCGTGATCCAGCTCAACAGAAACAGGCTCCTGGTTGCCACCATATACGATAGCTGGGAACTTGTTAGCTCTGCGCAGGCGGCGGCTCGCACCTTTGCCCTGCTCTTTACGTACTTCTGCATTAATAGTAAACATTATTTTTTCTCTTTAAAGAAGAAAATAAATCCTGCTACAGGCGACCCAGCAGCAGGTTCGAGATTTGGCTTAACGCGGGCGTTAAACGGGCGGCATTCTAGCGAAAAATGGTTGTGACAGCAAATGGAATACGTCAATTGGGGCCTATTAATACAATTCATCTGCTCGACGAAAGCGTCCTTGGTAATCAAAGATCTTTTCACGAATCTGCCAGAACTGACCTTTTTTACGGGCGACGACAAAATCTGGATGACGTAACAAAGGTTGCTGATGAACGATGTCTGAAGCCGTTTTCCAGTTAAAAGGTACCGCCGGGGCACGTTGATGCTGACGGAGAAACTGGTATTCAAAGAGCCGTCGTTGGGCCGGGGTTGTAAGCCGGAAGCGTTCAGAGGCATCGGTGCCATCTTCATCGTAATAGGTGATTTTCAACCATTCACCTTTACTGTCAGTTCCAGGGATGAGTTGCATACCACCGCAACGCAGTACCAGGGCATCTTTGAGTTTTAATGCCGCTTTCAGCATATCATCAGGATCGACCAGCACCTCCTGGCAACGGTGACAACGCCGTGCTGCAATGTCATTTTCTACACCGCAATGGGGACAGAGTTTAAAACGAAAGCGGAAATCGCATTGACGACGTTTGCCGTGTTGATCATTTTCCCAGCCCTGACAGCGGCGTCCAAAATGTTCGATAATTTCACCGTCGGAGGTACATTTGCCCCAAAATATATTGGCAAAGTGACAGATAGGGCAGAATACCTGAACCGGTTGGCTCTGCTTATCTGGCCGACTGTTGCCAACTTCCGGTGTGTAAAGGTCGTGAGGATTTCCTGCGTAGTCGAGAATAAGGCAATCTTTTTTACCCGGAAATAATCTTAAACCACGGCCAATAATCTGCTGATATAAGCTGACGGATTCGGTAGGGCGCAGGATGGCTATTAGGTCGACATGAGGCGCGTCAAATCCGGTAGTTAATACGGCAACGTTAACCATGTAGCGCAATTGTTGAGCTTTAAAGGCTTCGATAAACAAGTCACGATCGGTGATTGATGTATCGGCACTGACTAATGCGGCCTGGCCGGAAGGAAGTAATTGAAAGATCTCTTTGGCATGTTCGACTGTTGCAGCAAAAAGCATAACTCCTTTACGGTCAGCCGAATATTCAATGATCTGCCTGATAATATGAGGTGTGACGCGTTTTTGTCGTTTGATTTCACGGTTCAAATCCGTTTCATTGAAAATACCTTGCTGACTGGAGCGGACCTGGCTGAAATCATATTGCATAACTGGCATATCCAGTCGCTGCGGAGGGATCAGGAAACTGTGCTTAATCATATAACGCAATGGCAATTCATATATGCAATCACGGAAAAAACTATTTTCATCACCACGGATCATACCGTGATAGTGATATTGATATATCCAGCCGATAGCCATTCTATAGGGTGTTGCTGTTAAACCAAGAATACGGAGTTGTGGGTTATTTTGTCTAAGGTGATGAATAATTTGCTGGTACTGGCTGTTTTCATCATCACTGATACGATGGCACTCATCAATTATCAGCAAAGAGAATTGATTATTAAAATGCTCAAGATTACGGGCGATAGATTGCACGCTGCCAAAAACCACTTTTCCTGCACTTTGCTTCTGCTGCAATCCCGCGGAGAAAATATCTGCTTGTAAACCGTATGTGCAATATTTACTGTAATTCTGTGCAACTAATTCCTTTACATGCGCCAATACTAAGACTCTCCCTCGAGCCAATTTTGCCAGTTCAGCAATAACTAGGCTTTTACCTGCTCCGGTTGGTAACACAATGACTGCGGGCTCACGATGGTGCCGGAAATGATTGACTGTGGCGTCCACGGCTTCTTGCTGATAGGGACGTAAAGTGAAAGTCATATTTGTTCCACAACAGAAAAATATTTGCGGAAGAGTAACATTTTTCTTATCAATTTACTGCGGATAGAAGTAAGGTAAGATAATCATCTGATTGAGTGAAACTATAACCCGTTATAACAAATGGATAATTGTTGTTTATAGTAAACGTGGTTATGATTAGCTTTGAAAGCTTTTGAATTCATCTTACATCATCTTTTTTGGTGGTTTTGCGTTGTAGGACCAAGATAGTAGGGTCACGTTTATTTTTGAATTAATTTAATGCAGGTGTCTTCATCCATGCGATTGGATAAATTTCTGTCACAACAGCTTGGTATCAGCCGGAATGAAGTGGGGCGTGAGTTGCGCGCGGGACGTATCACTGTTGATGGTGAGACTGTAAAAACCGGAGCTTATAAATTAGCTCCAGAGCAACAGGTCATGTTTGATGGTTCATTACTGGAACAGCAGCAAGGGCTTCGTTATTTTATGCTAAATAAACCGCAGGGGTATGTCTGCTCCACGGATGATCCGGTAAATCCGACAGTTCTCTATTTTATTGATGAACCGGCGGCGCATAAATTACACTCGGCTGGCAGGCTGGATATGGATACCACGGGGCTGGTTTTGCTGACTGATGATGGTCAATGGTCCCATCGTATTACTGCCCCAAAACATCATTGTGAAAAAACCTATCTGGTCACTCTTGAATATCCTGTTGCAGAAGGGACAGCAGATAAATTTCTTGCGGGTGTCCAACTCAATGGTGAAAAAACACTGACAAAACCCGCTCAACTGGAAATTCTGGTGCCTCAATTAGCTCGTTTGACTATCAGTGAAGGGCGTTACCATCAAGTAAAACGCATGTTTGCAGCGGTAGGTAATCGGGTAACAGAGCTTCATCGTGAGCGAATCGGTGAAATTATCTTAGATCCTGAGTTGGAACCAGGGGAGTACCGACCGTTAACTGAGCAAGAAATTGCCAGTATCAATGTTCCTCAATCTTAGCGCCCATTCCGTTAGCGCTATTTTATTTGCTGTTCTTTGTAGACAAGAGCGAACTTGGGCAGTGCTCAGACAAAAGCGATAGCTTGAGGGTACACGAGTGTGGCCCGCAACAATCATGCCTGCTGGGGCAGGTTCTTAGTTTTAGTTAATCATTTTAAATTATTGGAGTAATACGCGTGCAACAACAACGATCATCCTATTTAGGGTTGATTTTGATCCTTGGACTGCTTTCTATGTTAATGCCTCTTGCCATTGACATGTATTTGCCCAGTTTGCCGACTGTTGCCGAAGATTTCGGTGTTGATAGTGGGCGGGTTCAGATGACATTGAGCAGTTATATTTTTGGTTTTGCTATCGGTCAGATGATATATGGCCCAATGGCTGACAGTTTGGGCCGTAAGCCGGTTATTCTGGGTGGTGTTATTGTGTTTGCTCTGGCTTCAGCCGCGTGTACGATAGCCAAGGATATTGACGATTTTATTTATATGCGGTTTTTGCATGGGTTTTCCGCCGCCGCGGCGAGTGTTGTTATTAATGCTTTGATGCGGGATATGTTCACGAAAGATGAATTTTCACGCAGTATGTCTTTTGTAATATTGGTAATGACCATTGCACCATTAATTGCTCCGATTCTTGGTGGCATGATGATGATTTGGTTCACATGGCATGCTATTTTCTGGAGTATTGCGATCACTGCTGTTATTGGGGTATTCCTTGTCGCTTTCTTTATAAAAGAGACTTTACCGAAAGAGAAAAGACAAAAGTTTCACCTTCGCACAACTATAAGTCAGTTTATTATGCTATTCCGTCAGCGCCGTGTGTTTTGTTACATGCTTGCCAGCGGATTTTCGTTTGCGGGAATGTTTTCTTTTCTCAGTGCTGGGCCGTTTGTTTATATTGAGTTGAATGGTGTGTCGCCGCAGAAATTTGGTTATTATTTTGCGCTTAATATCGTATTTCTGTTTGTGATGACAACAATAAATAGTCGTTATGTACAGCGCTTTGGTGCATTGAGAATGATGTATTTTGGTTTAAGTGTGCAGTTTATTATGGGGATCTGGCTGTTATTGTCTACCGTACTGGATTTTGGTTTTATTTCTCTGGTCATCGGTGTGGCAGCTTATGTCTGTGGTATTGCTATGATTACATCTAATGTAATGGCGGTGGTTTTAGATGGTTACCCGCATATGGCAGGGACAGTATCTTCACTGGCAGGTACCATTCGTTTTGGGATTAGTGCTTTGGTTGGGGTATTACTTGCCATGTTACCTGCGCGCAGTGCCTGGCCAATGGTTGGTTCTATGGTTTTATGTGTTATTTTGGCTGTGCTGTTTGTTATATATGCAAAAAGAGGTCGTGCGTGCCATTGAGGCATAATTTTATTACAGAATGATGTCTGTCTTCGTCAATATATTCCATCTTGACAGGATGATATTTAATATAATTTTTTAAATAACCATTCAGATTAGGGGGTTGTGCCACACTGTGTTATTCGAATATCTATCCAATGAAATGGTATTAACTGTGTGGTATAAAAGCATTTTCTGTATTACTAAAATTATCATTAGAAATACTAATGTTATCAGCGAGATTATTGGGTTGTCTCCCGAATATTAGGGATATTTTGGTGTTGAATGGTTTGATGATATCTATATTCTTCAGGGATGAAGTTATTGCTGTTTTATTCTTTTATGACTTTTTATATGTCGCATTATTGATTTTTATATTCGAATTAGGCTGAGAGATTGAGCTTTAAATGCAAGGAAATTCCGAATTGTTTTTCTGCGGAAATGATTGGTTATTGATGTATTGATAGTGATTATAAGTTTGTTGTTGTATTTTTGTTAAATAAAAAAATATTCAAGGGCGTTATCATTAGGTTGTTATTATTTTTTCCTTATAAAACATATTGTTATCTATTTGTTTTTGCAGTTCTTGTTTGATTTTTATGTTAAAGAGTTGAGTTGAAAAAATAAAATATGTAAACAATAATTAAACATACAGTTGGTTTTTTGCATGAAAACAAGTTGAGTTTTTTTTAAAAAAAGTATAAATATATGCAAAATGCGAGATTGATCTCATTTTTTCTAAGGTGAAGTTTGAAATTAATGTAATACTATAAACACAAATTTAACTTTTTGTTTACCTTTTTTTGGGGGTAGTTATTCGGTTTTGGCGAGTAGAACACCTGAAGATAGTCGCTAACTTTAACTTTTGTATCTATGTTCTTTCAGGTAGGAATAATTTGTGAATAATATTCAGCTTTCGGTGGTACATCGACTACCGCAAAGTTACAGGTGGTCACCCGGTTTTGCGGGTATTAAAGTTGAACCACTTCCAGTTGATGAAGTGAATGTAAAAAGTAGCCTGATGGGGTTGAAGTTACTCAGCCACGAAGATACGGCTGCATGGAATGTTATGCAAAAATTACAGCAATCACTTGCGGATATGCAAATTGAAAGTACTGTGATTGAGTGGGAAGGTCAGCCGTGCTTGTTTGTTGATAGTGAAGACGAGAGTGCGGTTATGTGTCGTTTGAAGACACTTGGTGCTGCGATTGCTGAAAAGATAACAGCTCTTTACCCATTCTGATATAAACGCGAAAAGCGCTTCCTCTGATGGAAGCGCTTTTTTGTACGCAAGGGAAAGGATTCTTAGCCGTTAGGAGGCATTACGGTATTGTTGATGACCCGGCGGCCACCATAATAACGTTTGCTCCAGTATGCGCTGTTTAACGTGGAAACAATCACACCATTGCTGGTGGAGGCATGAATGAATTGGTTATTGCCAACATAGATACCAACATGCCTTGTACGAGCACCCGTCTTAAACAAAACCAGATCGCCAGGACGTAATTTTGAGCGGTCGATTTTTTTGCCAATGTTTTGTTGTTCAAGTGTTGAACGTGGTAGTTCCATGCCAAACTGGTCACGGAAAGTACGTTGAACAAAGCCAGAACAATCAATACCACGCTTAGTGTTGCCGCCGAGTCGATAGGCAACTCCTTTCCAGCCATTGTATTGGCTAAGAATTTTGGATTTTATGTCCAGATTACGGACCAGTGCTTCGAATTCATCCTGAGACGCTTGAAGTAAGAAGCCATTCTTACCGTTTACTGCATGCGTATCAGTTTGTGTATTGCGAAACTTTGAA
Organism: Photorhabdus thracensis; assembly: GCF_001010285.1. Taxonomy (GTDB): domain Bacteria; phylum Pseudomonadota; class Gammaproteobacteria; order Enterobacterales; family Enterobacteriaceae; genus Photorhabdus; species Photorhabdus temperata. The sequence goes on from NZ_CP011104.1 coordinate 3,927,727, forward strand.
GAATCTGGCGAGCTGCACGCGGATAAAGTGATCGCTACGAACAGCGCGGGCATCAGCCGCGTAATGTATCTCAGTACCGGTTGAGACTTGACCATTATTTTTGTTTTCCCTTGCTATCCTTACCTTAAGTTGGTCGCTATTATTGAAAAATATCAAACGCTTCGAAGACTGGTGTTAGAAAAAGCAATAAGTAAACAACGCGCTTGGTGCAAAAACGCGCTGGACGCCACGTTTTAAAACGATATTTACAATAAATGTTATTCAGACCGAGATTACAGAAACAATCAGGAAAAGGCGAGTATTTAATGGCATAATTTACAAAAAATTAGATTTCTCAGTACGGGAGATTAGCAATGTTGCTAATTTATGTTATTTATGTGGATCTTATGAGCAAACAGGAGGGTTAAATCCTTCCCAATATTCTTCAGTAAAAAGGGCATGTGAGAAGGGTTTTATACCGGGTGACCAATTTGCGGTAGATTCTTATCTAACCAGTTAATCATTATGTCACTTAATGGTGTTAATAATAACCAACTTGTTCCAATTAGAACCACAGATAAAGAACCGACTACAATATCAGTAAACCAGTGTGCTCCCGCCATAATGCGGGGTAACGCAAATATGACCATAATCAGTAATGCAATGGAGAATGCTTTAACTGAGATATAGCGATGCATGAAGCAGCAGAAAGTGAGTAGCATTAATCCGTGATCGCTTGGAAAACTATCGCCGGATGAATCCTTAGTCATCAGATTAGTCATTTCGCTAATACGATTGATATTATTAAATGTTAATGTCGGGCTTGGACGAATGACAGGGAGCTGATGACCGATTTGGTTAAGTCATTTCTCATCAAAGAAGTAAAAGATTGCAGAGTCGATATTTAACTAAAAACCGTGGTGTTCTGGTAAATACCAGGAGAGAAATAAAACGATCTCTAACAGGTTAAGTATAAATATGGCAAATGGGTGATTGCATGTCATAGAATATCTATTTGTTAAAAAATAAAATTCAGTAATAATCAAGCTTATAATTATGTAGGTTAATATAACAAGTGTTAGGTAATAATGCCATGAATCCAGTTCCTATCATAAGTTAATCTGGTGGTTTTTTTATCTGTTTTATGCTTTTTCCTTCAGATGCTTATTTGATTTGGTAAATATTTATGCTCAATTTTGCCGTTCTTATTGAGTGGTGGTGGGGATATTTAAAGTCATAAATTTTTAATTTATTGATAAATACTTCTGATAATTTTCATGTTAAAAGATGTAAATATTTTAATCAGTTTTAAAAGTTAAAAACAGTGAAAAAACAACAAAAATAGCCGTTACCAATAGCATGGACTCGTAAATTTTTCCGATTTCCAGATTGATTTTACATTTGGAGATCTCAGCAAATAATGCTGTCTTATGGCGAGGGTTTTATGTCTATGTTCCGGGTAATGGTGGGCTGTTTTTTCCTGATGATTCCTGGTGTTGTGAGTAGTGAGTCAGAGACAAGATCAGGTACAGGGGTTATTCACTTTTCAGGTGCAATTGTTGAATCACCGTGTCGTTTTGATTGGTATGATCACTGGACTGATACCACTTGCTGGCGAAAAGGAGATAAAATTACCCAGCGACGAAAATTGGATTTCCAAAATGATGTTTATTTTTATTTACCGCACCAAATTGGTGAAACAGAAATTAAATGGGTGAAAGGAGAAAAGAAAATCGGAATTGTTACAATTTTTTATAATTGATATTAAGAGAAATCTTAAATATTATTTATTCAATACTTAATTGAAGAATATTTGGAATTTTATTTTTCATTTTTGAGCAATGTTAATGAAAGTGAATAGAGAATTTACGCTTGCATTTTATTTGGAAATTAAAATTGTGCCTAAATTATAAAGGAAAGCGAATAATTAATGAAATAATCGAAAATGAGTTGCTCTGTTTTATACAGAGCAACTTAGGATTAGCTAATGTTATTAATCACAACGCCCCATATAGCGACGTTCTGCAATATGGATACGGATTTTTTCGCCATTACTGATATATTCAGGTACTTGAACGATCAGCCCGGTACTCATTCTTGCAGGTTTTGTCCGCGCACTGGCTGAGGCACCTTTAATTCCGGGGGTAGTTTCTTCAATAACCATATCGACTGTTTGCGGCAGTTCAAGGGCAATAACCTGTCCCTCTATTGTCAGCACTTGCATACCCGGCAGGCCACCTTCAGGGATGAATAGCAACTCTTCTTCGATTTGTTCTTTTTGAAAATGATAAGGCGTGAAATCTTCGTCATCCATGAAGACATATTCATCGCCATCAATATAGGAAAAATTAACGCTGCGACGAGTTAGGCTAATCGTATCAATGATATCATCGCCTTTGAAACGTTCTTCCACTTTTTGCCCGGTGCGGATATCGGTAAAACGCATTTTATATAGTGTACTGGCTCCCCGGGCGCTTGGTGCTTGAATATCAATATCTTTGACCAGCAGTAACTTACCATTATAACTGACGGCAATACCGCGTTTAATTTCGTTGGCTTTAGCCATATGTAACCTTCCATAAAACTGGGAGAGAATAACCGGCGACAAAATTACTCGCAGTTAGGGAATTAGGCAAGTGGGGATCAGAAAACCCCGGCGTTTTTTTACGTTGGGGTTTGTAGAAAGAATATCGGGTATATCAGCGATACACGGGCAATAAATCAAAGGAGGCCAGGGTATGAGCTACCGCGTTCATCAAGCCAAACAGAATGATAAATCCGATAAGGAATTTCCCGCCTGGTGCCCGATAACTGGCATCAGGGAAGCGGCGACGGCTTGCCCGCGCCATAAGTGCTGGAACAATAACGGCCCAGATGGTTGCAGCTAATCCAGCAAAGCCGATGGCATACAGAAAACCATTGGGGACCAGTAAAGCTAGCACTGTTGGTGGAATAAATGTCACTAATGCTGATTTTAACCGGCCGGTGTTGTCATCTTTAAAACCGAAGAAATCGGCTATGTAATCAAATAGCCCTAAAGAGACACCAAGAAATGAACTTGCTAATGCCATATAAGAGAAGGCATTTAGAAGCTGGTGAACGGTTTTGCTGTTTGTTGTATTATCCATGTGTTTCAATAAATCACCGATATTCCCACCATCAGCAATAATCTGTTTGAATGCTTCGCGGGGAATATTTCCCTGAATGACATATTGCCACAGGATATAAATAGCTAATGCGATTAATGTACCTAATAACAGGCTGCGAATAACGGCTTTTCTATCTTTATGATAATATTTTACTAAACTTGGGATATTACCATGATATCCGAATGAAACGAGTAAATAGGGCAGAGCGGCTAAAGCGTAAGGCATATAACTTGTTGCTGTGTCGTTTGATATAGCATCCGTCTGATTAAACAGGATGACATATTTAACTTCAGTAAACATGCCGCCAACGGACATAAAAAAAGTAATCACCATACCGCCTATCAAAATTGTGCTCAGACGATCGACAGCTTGAGTCGATAACCAGACAATAAATGCAACGATAAAAGCGAAAATAAAGCCAGCATTTGCCTGTGATATCGAAATAATATTTTCAAAATTGTGGGCAATAATTGAGCCACCGGCTGAAATGTAGGCGTAGGTTAATATATAAAGCACGAATGTAATAGAGATACCATTGATGGCATTCCATCCTTTACCGAGTAAATCTTTAGTCATGGTATGGAAGCTTGCACCTAATGGGTAGTTCAGGTTGGTTTCTAGTATCATTAAGCCGGAAAAATACATACACATCCATGTGTAAACCAGCAGAATAATTGAGCCAGTAAACCAGACACCGGAAGTTGCCACGGGAGTAGAGAACATTCCTGCACCGACAGCAGTACCGGCAATTATCATTGCACCACCCAGTATAGGAGGGCGCTTTAAACTCTGGGGTGTCTCAATGGACATATTAACTCCTGCTGGTATATTGTTTCTTTGTACTAGCTTAAAGATACATTTTTGTCTATAGGGTGTAAATAGACGTCATAAAGGATTATTTGAAATTGAGCTAATATAAGTTAGTTCATTCGGTAAGATAAAAGCGATTCTCGCGCCACATTTTTATAGCATTCCGGCTGGCTTCAAAATGTGGTTCAGGGAGATTATCAGGATTGCACCACATAAGTTGTTCGCATTTTTCCAACTCCATTAATTTTGGCTCACCACCTGGATGTTTTGCCAGCAAACACACCGAAATAGTATGTTTTCCTTCTTGTTGATAAGTTTGGAGATTATTACAAATACCATAGACTTTTGGTGATTGTATCGTCAGACCTGTCTCTTCTTCAACTTCACGGATTGCACATTGTTCAAATGTTTCTCCGGCATCAACATGACCACCAAATATTGACCAGTATGGAGCATGCTCACTGCTGCGTTTTCCAAGTAATACCTGGCCATATTCATTCACAATAACAACGCCAACACCAACAATTACGGACATTTGATATATTCCTTCAGATAAATTTCAGCAAATTAATATCTCTTTTTGAGAAAAATTCAATACTAATCTTACCCGCAAATCAGTTTAAGACAACGATCAATAAAGTATGGAATTTAACTGAAACGATTCAATTTTAATGGTATAAATGGAACTGAAAATTCATAGTAATGATGATTATCTACTTAGGAGACATCGGGCACAATGAGCCGTAGAGTTGCCACTATCACCTTAAATCCAGCTTATGATTTGGTTGGATTGTGCCCGGAAATCGTCAAAGGGGCGATTAATCGTGTGCAAGCAGCCGGATTGCATGCTGCCGGGAAAGGCAATAATGTTGCTAAAGTTTTGCGTGATTTAGGCATTGATGTCACTGTCAGTGGTTTTCTGGGTAGAGAAAATCAGGAAGGATTTCAGCAATTCTTCAGTGAAAATGGCATGGAAAATCGTTTCCATTTAGTGCCGGGCAGAACACGGATTAATGTCAAATTAACAGAAGAAAGCGGTGAAGTGACGGATTTCAACTTCTCTGGTTTTTATGTTGGTGAAGCGGAATGGTCGGAATTTGTTAATGATTCGCTTTCATGGCTTGGACAGTTTGATATGGTTGTTGTCAGTGGTAGCTTACCCACAGGTGTTTCTGCTGAATCGTTTACCGATTGGATGGCCCACTTGCGCCAGCTTTGTCCTTGTATTATTTTCGACAGCAGCCGTGAAGCGTTGGTTGCGGGTTTGAAAGCGTCCCCCTGGTTAGTTAAACCGAATCGTTATGAGCTTGAGGTCTGGGCCGGGCGCCTGTTACCTGAGCTATCCGATGTGATCATGGCAGCACATCAACTCAGGGACCAGGGAATTGCTCATGTCGTTATATCTTTGGGTGAGCAGGGCGCATTATGGGTTAATGCATCTGGAGCATGGTTGGCAAAACCACCGCATTGTAAAGTTGTCAGCACTGTGGGGGCCGGTGATTCAATGGTCGGTGGTTTGGTTTATGGTTTGCTGATGCGGGAATCCAGTGAACACACGTTGCGATTGGCAACGGCTGTGTCGGCGCTTGCCGTTAGTCAGCCTAATGTGGGTATCAGCAATCGCCCTGAATTAGCCGCAATGATGGCTAAAATCGAACTGACACCCGTTAAATGAAAAAGGACCATTAATTTTGTTGTGATTTCAGCCAGGCAATTTCTTGGTGCCAAATATCTGGCTTAATTGTTTCAAGGATTAGCGGAATTCCATTAAAACGGGCATCTTGCATAATATAACTGAAAGGTGTTTTGCCAATATTTCCTTCCCCAAGGCTATGATGCCGGTCAACACGGCTGGCAAATTCACTTTTGGCATCATTTAAATGCATTCCGCACAGATACTGAAAGCCAACAATTTTTTCAAACTCTTGAAAAGTTTTCTGGCAAACGTCATCGGTACGCAAATCATAACCCGCGGCAAAGGCGTGACAGGTATCAATACAGACGCCAACTCTGCTTTTATCTTCAACTCCGTCAATAATTGCTGCCAGATGTTCAAATTTGAACCCCAGATTTGTGCCCTGACCTGCCGTATTTTCAATAACAGCAGTGACTCCCTGGGTTTTATTGAGAGCGATGTTGATAGATTCTGCAATTCGTGTCAGGCATTTATCCACATCTATCTTATTGAGATGACTGCCAGGATGGAAATTCAATAAATCGATACCCAGTTGTTCACAACGTTGCATTTCATCAACAAAAGCCAGCCTGGATTTCTCCAGTGCTTCGGTGTCTGGGTGACCAAGATTAATCAGATAACTGTCATGAGGGAGAATTTGCTGGCTACCGTATCCATAGCGCTCACAATTTTCTTTAAATTTATCGATAATATCAGTGGCTAAAGGTGGAGCGTTCCACTGGCGCTGGTTTTTGGTGAACAGGGCAAAAGCAGTGGCTTTTAATTCGTGTGCCCGGATAACTGCCTGATCGACGCCGCCGGCAGCGCTGACATGTGCTCCAATAAATTTCATCATTCTTCTCCTTCCTAATTTACACCATTTTGACATGGTTCAATCACTTATTGAACCTTAAGAACGGAAAGGATATAGGCTGTTAAAGTCCTTCAATGCATATGTTCCGATCAACCAAACCAATATTGAATGCTCAGATTTATCAAGAAGCCACCAACCATCAGCCATATAAACAAAATCAGAGCCAATAAAATGGGTTTAAATCCAGCCTGACGGATGGCACTCACATGAGTGGTTAAACCTAGCGCAACCATTGCCATGGCAAGCATAATAGTATCAATCTGAATCAGATAATTCACTGCTCTTACAGGTAACAGATCGAACGAGTTAAAACCGGCTATTGCAATAAAAATCACTGCAAACCAAGGAATGGTAATTGGCGTTCTCGCCTGGTTTTTTTCTCCGTTTTTTGCACCGGCCCGGCTGATGTAACTGGATAATAACAACAAGAATGGCGCTAGCATCATAACTCTAATCATCTTGCTGATAACCGCAGCGTTCTCTGCTTGATCATCAATAGCATGACCAACAGCAACAACCTGGGCAACTTCGTGAATGGTGGAGCCTGTAAAGATACCGAAAGCTTCTTGAGTCAATGGGATCCATTGATAATGCTCATTGAGCTGATAGAACCATGGATAAATGAAAATAGCGATAGTACCGAAGATGACAACGGTTGACACTGCAACAGCAACTTTGCTGGCGGGGGCATTCACAACCGGCTCTGTTGCCATAATGGCCGCTGCACCGCAGATACTGCTGCCGGCACCAATCAGCATTGAGGTTTGCTGATCTAATCCAAAGAGTGATTTACCCAGCCAGATTGCAATAAAGAAAGTTGAAGACAACATAATCGCGTCAATCAAAAGACCGGTAGTGCCTACATCGGCAATTTGCTGAAATGTCAGACGGAAGCCATAAAGAATAATCCCTGCCCGCAAAAGATAGTGTTTTGAGAAATGAATACCCTTATCGCAATGGGATTTGAGTAAAGGATAAATGGTATTACCGGCAATGATTCCTGCCAGGATCGCCAGTGTCAATGCACCCAGCCCCATATTAACAAACCACGGGATATTTCCGGCGTATATTGAAATTGCAGTCAGTATTGCTGTCAGTATGAGTCCAGGTATTAATTTCATGCCGGGAATTGACGGTTGTTGACTGAGTTTTTCGTCATGAATGTCAGACATAGATATTTCTCACTTTTCTTATGTGTTTTAAACATAAGCATATAGCAAATCAATTTATCATTAAAATTGATAATATTTTTATGTATAATCGAAAAAAGTGGTAATAAAAAGAGGGTTTTTGTTAAGTTGTTTATTACTGTATAAAATTAAAACAACCTATTTCGCTGACACCATATTTTGCGGGGCAATATGCATATCACACTGAGGCAATTGGAAGTTTTCACGGAAGTATTGAAAAGCGGCTCAACGACACAAGCCTCCCAGCAGTTAGCGCTATCTCAATCCGCAGTGAGTGCTTCATTAACGGATTTGGAAAGCCAGCTTGGCGTACAGCTTTTTGACCGAGTAGGAAAACGGTTGGTGACTAATGAGCATGGTCGTTTACTCTATCCCAAAGCTTTGGCATTGCTGGAGCAGGCGGGGGAAATTCAGCTGTTATTCAAACAGGAATTGGGTGCATTACGTATTGCGGCCAGCAGCACCATTGGTAATTATATGTTGCCGGAAATGTTGGCAAATTATCGTCAGGATTTTCCGGATACACCTCTGGAGTTAAATATCAGTAATACACAGGATGTTATCAATTCTATACTCGAATTCCGCGTTGACCTTGGTTTGATAGAAGGTTCCTGCCATAGTCCTGAATTGATAACTCAGCTCTGGATGGAGGATGAGCTGGTTATTTTTTCTTCTCCTAAGAACCCGCTAGCTCAACAGAATCTGAAACTGGATGATTTAGCCAAAGCATCATGGATATTAAGGGAAAGGGGTTCGGGGACAAGAGAGGTGTTGGATCATCTGTTGTTTGCCCGTTTACCTGGGTTCAAAATTTTGATGGAGTTGGGAAATTCCGAAGCGATAAAACATGCAGTCAAATTTGGCATGGGGATTAGTTGCTTATCTAGACGGGTCGTTGCAGAGCAATTGGAAAATCGTACTTTGCTGGAATTAAAAGTGCCGGAGTTGAAACTTTTCAGGATGTTATACCTGATTCATCATCGGCAAAAGCACATGTCCAATGCATTGCAAAAACTGCTCAGTTATTGCCGGTGAGTTTTACGTTCTGTTTAAAATTTAGAATTAGCTGTATTACTTATAATTTTCTCTGAATTATGAAGGTATCTTATAACAGCGCTTCCTCGCTATTTTGACCGTGAGGATTTGCTACAATCCGCCACCAGACTTATTTGCAGCTAACAGGAACAGAATGTCTCAACAACAACAAAGTGTTTTCCAGAAACCAGCAGCGCAACATTTGCGCCGTGAATTGAAAGCACGACATATGGCGATGATAGCCATTGGCGGATCAATAGGTACTGGGCTATTCGTGGCTTCAGGTGCGACGATTTCACAAGCGGGGCCTGGCGGAGCATTACTTTCCTATGCATTAATTGGTCTGATGGTTTATTTCCTGATGACCAGTCTGGGGGAATTGGCTGCTTATATGCCTGTCTCTGGTTCTTTCTCAACTTATGGCTCCAAGTATGTTGAAGAAGGATTTGGTTTCGCCCTTGGCTGGAACTACTGGTACAACTGGGCGGTGACTATCGCTGTGGATTTGGTTGCTGCTCAGTTGGTGATGAATTACTGGTTACCAGATATGCCGGGGTGGATCTGGAGCGCGCTATTCCTTGCACTGATTTTCCTGTTGAATTTTATTTCGGTGAAAGGTTTTGGTGAGGCTGAATATTGGTTCTCTTTGATTAAAGTCAGCACAGTTATTGTCTTTATTGCGGTCGGATTACTGATGATAAGCGGTATCATGAAAGGTGCGGAAGGTGCCGGATGGCATAACTGGACTGTGGGTGATGCGCCTTTTGCCGGTGGCTTCTCCGCTATGATTGGCGTGGCAATGATCGTTGGGTTTTCTTTTCAGGGTACTGAACTGATTGGCATTGCTGCGGGTGAATCCAAAGATCCAGAGAAAAATGTTCCCCGCGCGGTACGTAAAGTATTCTGGCGTATCCTGCTGTTCTATATTTTTGCGATCCTGATTATCAGTTTGATCATTCCTTATACTGACCCCAATTTACTGCGTAATGAGGTAGGTGATATCAGCGTCAGTCCGTTTACGTTGGTATTTGAAAATGCCGGTTTGTTATCAGCTGCGGCTGTAATGAATGCCGTTATTTTGACAGCAGTGTTATCTGCCGGTAACTCAGGGATGTATGCTTCTACCCGTATGTTGTTCACACTGGCAAAAGAGGGCAAAGCACCGAAGATTTTTGGAAAATTATCCAAAGGGGGTGTACCGCGTAATGCCTTGTATGCAACAACGGTTGTTGCTGCTTTGTGTTTCCTTAGCTCAATGTACGGTAATCAAACTGTCTATTTGTGGCTGTTGAACACCTCGGGCATGACAGGTTTTATTGCCTGGTTAGGGATCGCTATCAGTCATTATCGTTTCCGCCGTGGTTACATCGCTCAGGGGCTGGATTTAAGTAAACTGCCCTATCGTTCAGGGTTTTTCCCGGTTGGTCCAATCTTTGCGTTTATTCTGTGTCTGACCATCACATTAGGGCAGAACTATCAGGCATTTCTGCAAGACAAAATTGACTGGTATGGTGTAACCGCAACTTATATTGGTATTCCACTATTCCTGTTGATTTGGTTTGGTTATAAATTGGTGAAGAAAACCCACTTTATTAAATATAACGAGATGAAATTTCCTGATATCCCAAATAAGTGAATTCGATTCACGATTGATTTATTATTATCTTAACGTTTATTTGTTGGTGTAAATGAACAGTTATTAATAGAAATCAGAAGAAACTGCCCATTTTGTAACCGAATGGGTGGTTTTTTATTTTTCATAGGGTTAGCTGTGAAATTAGTTATTCAATTTACTAAAATCTGTATAAATAGGATTGATAAGTATTCTCGTTTGCTTTATTGTTAGCGCCATAATTATTAATACGAAAGGGCTAACAAAGTGAAATTTGTATCTCGATCTATTGCAAAGAGCATCAGTATCAGCTTACTGGCAGGTTCAGCAGTAATGGCAAGCTTCGCGTCATGGGCTGAAACGGTCACTGACGTAGCTGGTCGCACTGTTGAAGTTCCTGAGAATATAAACCGTATTTTGTTGGGCGAAGGCCGTTTATTTCATGCTGTCGCTTTACTTGAAGGAGATAAACCCCTGGCTCGTATCGCGGGTTGGCAGGGTGATTTCCGCAAATTGGACCCACAGTCCTATGCTGTCTATAAAGCTAAATTTCCTGAGATTGATAAGATCCCTTTGATTGGTAACACCAGTGCTGACAGCGTTAGCGCTGAAAAAGTGTTAACTCTCAATCCGGACATTGCTATTTTTGGCTTATCCGGTCATGGTCCTGGTAAGGACAGTGAATTGGTTGCTCAGCTTGAAAAGGCAGGTGTTCCGGTTGTCTTTGTTGACTTCCGCACTGAACCGTTAAAAAACACGCTGCCGAGCATTCGTATGTTGGGTAAAGTATTGCACCGTGAAAAACAAGCGGCAGAGTACGCTGATTTTTACGAAAAAAATGTCAAATTGGTGACTCAAATCACCAGTAAAATCCCAGAAGAGAAAAAGCCAACTGTATTTATCGATTTAAAAGCCGGTGCTTTTGAGGACTGCTGTGGGACGGCAGGTAATGGCAATTTGGGTAACTTTATCGATCTGGCTGGTGGTAAAAACATTGCTAAAGGTGTTCTGCCAGGCGCGCTTGGCAACATGAACCTCGAAAAAGTTATTGCCGCTGATCCTTATATTTACATTGCCAGTGGTGGAAAAGCGCCAGACAGCAATGAACCTGGTGTAAAACTGGGGGCGCAATCAATACCTGAGTTGGCAAAAGCCAGTCTGAAAACAATGACTGAACGTAAAGGTATTAGCTCGTTGACTGCGGTTAAAGAGGGCAGAGATTATGCTATTTGGCATAACTATTACAACTCTCCGTATAACGTGATAGTGGCTCAGGTATTTGCTAAGTGGTTCTATCCTGAACAGTTTGCAGATTTAGATCCACAGAAGACACTGAATGAATTACACAGTAAATTCTTGGCAATTGGGCCATCAGGTGTTTACTGGATCAGTGAGAAGTAATTAGTAAGATAGGTAACAGAAACAATGAGTGCCACTACCGAGCTTATGCCAACGGTGAAACAACAATCAGATGACAGCGGTGTAAAAGCCCATTACCAACGTATTTTACGCCGCCGTATCGTGATGATGATGTTCATCTTCTTGGTTATCGGTGCTTCCTTGGTATTAGATTTTACTATAGGGCCATCAGGTTTATCTTTGCAGTCTCTCTGGCAGACTTTAGTGTCGCCAGAGAGTATGGATGCGGGTACACGGGTCATTGTCTGGGATATCCGTTTACCCTACGCTTTGATGGCGGTGGTGATCGGCTTGTCTCTTGGGCTGGCTGGCGCTGAAATGCAGACAATTCTGAATAACCCATTGGCAAGCCCCTTCACTTTAGGGGTTTCTCAGGCGGCTGCGTTTGGTGCTGCGTTGGCCATCGTGTCAGGTGTTGGTATTCCGGGGGTTCCCGATCAATGGCTTATCTCTGCAAATGCCTTCATTTTTGCTTTGTTGGCAGCGTTGTTATTGGATGCCATTACCCGTTGGACAAGGGTTGCTACCGCTGGGGTGGTATTATTTGGTATTGCGTTGGTCTTTACTTTTAACGCACTGGTTTCCATGATGCAGTTTATTGCAACGGAAGATACTCTTCAGGGGTTGGTACTTTGGACAATGGGTAGCCTTGCCAGAGCAACCTGGATAAAACTGGGTGTTATGTTGCTGGTATTTGCAGTTATTTTTCCGATTTCAATGATGGATTCTTGGAAACTGACAGCGTTGCGCCTGGGTGAAGATCGTGCAATCAGTTTTGGTATTGATGTCCGCCGCCTACGCTTAGGTACATTATTACGCATCAGTGTTCTTTCCGCTTTAGCGGTTGCATTTGTTGGACCAATTGCCTTTATTGGTTTGGTCGCGCCGCATATTGCTCGCTTGGTGTTTGGTGAGGATCACCGCTTCTATTTGCCTGCCAGTGCGCTGATTGGAGCATTGGTGTTGTCTATGGCATCCATCGCTTCGAAGAACCTGATCCCAGGTGTCATTATTCCGGTTGGGATAGTGACCGCATTGGTTGGGGTTCCATTCTTCCTTAGCATAATTTTACGCCATAGGGGGAATGTATGAATCAGGGATTAACGATTAATAATTTTTGCGCGGGCTATCCGAAAAATCCAGTCATTGAAAATCTGAATGTTTCAACGTTATCCCGTGGAAAAATTACGGTATTACTGGGGCCAAATGGCAGCGGAAAATCAACACTTTTGCGTTCTCTGGCTGGATTAAATCGCGCAAGTGGGCAGCTTTGGCTCGATGGTCAGGATTTAATGAAAATGAATTTTGCCCAGCGTGCAGAAAATGTGGTTTATTTGCCACAAAGTTTGCCTGCTGGTGTTCATTTACATGTACTGGAATCCATTATTGTTGCGCAGCGGGCCTCCGGTGGACATCATTCTGAAACCAGCAAAGAAGAAGTGATGTCTTTATTACGTCAGCTGGGGATTGAACATCTGGCGTTATGTTATTTAGATCAATTATCCGGTGGTCAAAAACAGTTAGTTGGATTGGCACAATCATTAATTCGTAAACCAACATTGTTATTATTAGATGAACCACTAAGCGCGCTGGATTTAAATTATCAATATCACGTAATGGAGTTAGTTGCACAAGAAACATATCGTCGTAATATTATTACGGTGGTAGTGGTGCATGATATTAATATCGCGTTGCGTCATGGTAATCATGTATTAATGTTACAAAAAGGGCATTTAATTGCTGAAGGCATTCCTGAACAAGTTATTACGCCGGATAGCCTGGCGCAAGTTTATGGTGTCAGAGGCAGAATTGAATACTGTTCTCAGGGTGTTCCCCAGGTATTGATTGATGGGTTGGTTTCAAAGTTGACCAGTTAGAACTTATTATAACATATTGTTTAAAAACATATTGTTGATAAAGCGTGGGCATGGACAGCGCATAGAAAACGGAACGTAATTATATAATATGTGAGGGATGAGTTATTTCGCTCATAGTATAATGCGTTTAAAAACCGCTATTTTTGTCTGGGTAATGTTCAGGTCCACTCTTTATTTATTGCAAAGAAAGGTAAATATAAAATAATTTAATGATATAGGCTATTGGAATTAATAGGGAATATTTCTTTATATCTTATAGTGATAAAATGTAAGGGAGTATAATAAAAAAATAATAAAACCACACAGCGGTGAGTGTTTTTTTCCTCGTTGCTTGAGTACATGTTAATTATCCATTTTATAAATTAATAAAACATAATTATATTTCTTGGAGAATCGGGAATGGGTGTTTTTAACAAAAGAAAAATCGCGTTAGGGGTTATTGCTGCAATCTCATCTGTCCCTGTTTTTGCGGCCAGTGACAGTAATGACACCATTGTTGTGACTACAGCATCAGGCTTCCAACAGAAAATTGAAGATGCACCAGCGTCTATTTCTGTGGTGAGTCGTGAGCAATTAGAAACCAAGGCTTATCGTGATGTGACTGATGCACTGAAAGATGTGCCGGGAGTACTTATAACCGGAGGTGGTAGTAGCAGTGATATCAGTATTCGAGGTATGTCATCGAAGTATACTATGATTCTGGTTGATGGTAAGCGCATTGATACCCGTAATACCCGTCCAAACAGTGACGGTTCTGGTATTGAGCAGGGGTGGTTACCGCCATTGGCTGCTATTGAACGCATTGAAGTGATACGTGGTCCTATGTCCTCTCTGTATGGTTCTGATGCGATGGGGGGCGTGATTAACGTTATTACCCGTAAGGCGCAGAAAGAGTGGAAAACCAGTTTTCGCGCTGATACCATTTTGACTGAACGTAAAAATTCCGGTAATAGCCATCAGAGTAGCATTTATGCAGCAGGCCCGATAATTGACGGGCTCTTGGGATTAAAAGTGCATGGCCTGTATTCTCACCGCAACGAAGATAAATTTATTGGCGGCTTTAACAAGCAGGAAATGCGCAACGGCTCAGCAACTTTTTCTCTGACACCTGATGAACAGAATACTTTTGATTTTGTAGCGGGTCGCTATGAGCAGGATCGTGATTCAACTATCGGTAAGACGCGTGAATGCACGCCGAAATCTTGTGATGATAATGTAAGTCGCTATAAACGTAATAATTATTCTATCACTCATAATGGTAACTATGACTTTGGCACCATAAATACCTACATTCAGCGCGACGAGTCAAGTAACCCTGGCCGTGACATGAAATATAATGAGACGGTATTTAATAATCATTCAGTCTTCATGCTGGATAATCATACAGTAAGCATTGGTGGTCAGTATCGTTATGAAGATTTGCGAGATGACGGTAACCAATTGCCTTCGGCAAGCGATGTGAATAAATTAACTCGTTCGAGCTGGGCGTTGGTTGCTGAAGATGAGTGGCAAATGACGAATGATTTCGCTCTGACTGGCGGCATCCGTATGGATAACGACGAAAACTTTGGTGCACACTGGACGCCTCGTTTGTATGGTGTGTGGCATGTGGATGAACAATGGACGATTAAAGGTGGTGTTTCCACGGGTTATCGCTCACCCGATCTGCGTCATGTTGCTCCGAATTGGGGGCAAGCAACAGGTGGCCGTTTCTTGAAAGGCATGATTTTAGGCAATTCAGATCTTAAGCCAGAGAAAACGGTTAGTGAAGAAATTAGTGTTATCTGGAACAATCAGGATAACTTTAATATTGGTATAACTCTCTTTAATACAGATTTTAAAGATAAGATCACTGAAATTAGAGATTGTGATAAAGACAGCGCTAAACCATGTGCTCCAATTAATGGAATAAATTATGACTTTATTAGTAAACGTGAGAACGTTGATAAAGTAAATATGCATGGTGTGGAGGCGACAATGAACTGGGATATCATTGAAGACTGGTCGTTGACAGCAAACTACACTTATACTGATTCAGAACAAAAAAGCGGAGATTTTAAAGGTAAGCCACTGAACAAAACGCCTAAACATATGGCAAATGCGACTTTGAACTGGCAGACTTTACCGGAAATGCAAACCTGGACGCGCGTTAACTTCCGCGGCAAAACTTCGGATTACTTGTCACGTACCCGTATGGACAAGGGGACCTCTTCCTATACCTTTGTGGATATCGGAGTCAGTTATAATCTGACTAAAGAGCTACGTGTGTTAGGTGGGGTATACAACGTATTTGATAAACGCGTTACTGAAGAGAATCATGGCTCGGTACTGGATGGCCGCCGTTATAACATTGGTATCAACTACGATTTCTGATAATTAGTGCTAGCTGAATGTACTATGACCCCTCTTGCTTGTTTCTGGCAAGGGGGTTTTTGTTTTTTACTTATACCTGCAAAAACTGAATGGCAATCCGTTTTGTGTTGTGCTACAACTTAATACATGTCAAAAGAATGTATAAGACATAGTTAAATTCTATAGCGTGATCAATTTGTGTGGTAAAAAATATGGACTTTTAGTGCGGTGACTATTGCTATTTCAAGTCTTCAAGTGCAGAATTCGCCCACTGGAAAATAACTGATGCGTTTATATGTGTCGGTTATTTTTTTTGCTTAGACTTATTTTTTACTATACTAGAGGCCGGACTCTGAGCCGGATAGATAATTGGCCCGCGAGCAACCATAACGAGAATCGGTTGCCGTCATGAGGAACGCTAATATGGAGCAATTATTCTCTTTCGCACTTGTGCCAATTGGCGCATGTTGCTGTGTTGATGACTACGGAGCGTTGAGCTCTGCGTATAATCCAGCCTCTAATTCCACTGCCTATAGGCAGAAGCGAAGTCTTCCCAGTAACTGTCGATTAAGTAGTACCGTAACACGAATCGAAGTTATGGGAGGTTTCGCTCATGTCGCATAATACTGCAATTCCAATTGGCACCAACCAAACTGGTGCGAACAATCGTGTTCAACTCAGAAAAACACTGACCTTAGTTCAGGTGGTGATGATGGGGCTTGCTTATCTGCAACCTACGACCATCTTTGATACTTTCGGGATTGTTTCTGGTTTGACTGACGGTCATGTAGCAACATCTTATGCTATCGCTTTGATCGCAATTCTGTTTACTGCTCTGAGCTACGGGAAATTGGTAAAACGTTTCCCTTCTGCCGGGTCTGCATACACTTATGCACAAAAATCCATTAGCCCTCATGTTGGCTTTATGGTGGGTTGGTCATCGTTGCTGGACTATTTGTTCATGCCGATGATAAATATCTTGTTGGCGAAAATTTATCTCCAGGCCATTTTTCCTAGCGTAGATCCGTGGATCTTCGTTGTAGGTTTGACGTTACTAATGACCGTTTTTAACCTGCGTGGTATTAACGTTGTTGCTAATCTCAACACAGGTATTGTTATTGTTCAGGTTGCAGTGATGTTTGTATTCGTGGGCTTGTTGATCCACGGCGTATACAAGGGAGAAGGTGCAGGAACTTTATGGAGCGCAAGGCCATTTACTTCTGAGGATGCCCATTTAATCCCGATGATTACCGGGGCAACGATTTTGTGTTTTTCATTCCTTGGGTTTGATAGCATTAGCACGTTATCCGAAGAGACGCCGAATGCAGGCAAGGTGATCCCGAAAGCGATCTTCCTGACGGCATTAATTGGCGGCATCATCTTTATTATGGTTTCTTATTTCTTACAGCTCTATTTTCCTGATATCTCTCGGTTCAAGAACCCGGATGAAGCTCAGCCAGAAATTATGTTATATGTAGCGGGTACTTTATTTCAGTCCATCATTATGGTGTTCTCTTGTGTCACCGTTTTGGCTTCTGGTATGGCGGCTCACGCAGGTGTTTCCCGTTTGCTTTATGTTATGGGACGTGATGGTGTGTTTCCTGAGAAAGTATTCGGCTATGTGCATCCGAAATGGCGAACTCCGGCAATCAACGTATTGCTGGTCGGTCTTGTCGCGCTGTCTGCAATGACCTTTGATCTGGTTACTGCAACGGCTCTGATTAACTTTGGTGCGCTGATAGCATTCACCTTTGTAAACTTGTCGGTTATCTCTCAGTTCTATATTCGTGAACGTCGTAATCGTACACTGAAAGATACAGTCAACTTCCTGGTATTACCGGTGATTGGGGCTTGTACGGTTGGTGTGCTGTGGATGAATCTGGAACAAAGTTCTATGGAGTTAGGGCTGACTTGGGGAGCAATTGGTTTGATTTATATGGTATTCCTGACTCGTCGCTTTCGTCAGCCGATGCCTCAGTGTTCTGAAATGGTTTAATTCGGTTTGAAAAGAATAACGGCGCTGAATTTAGCGCCGTTGTTTTTTTATGTTTCCTATTGTTGTAATAATTCAGAATAAGAATCTTAGGAAAAAAAACAGCGAGGTAGTTTGCAGATAAGAAAAATTTCAACAGTAAATGGAGAAAAACAATCTATGCTCTGAGAGGCGATTAAATTATAGAGGAAGAGACTATGAATGATGTAAAGACCTCTCAAAATCAACAATTCATCACTGCCCTGACTAATATTGTCGGTAAATCTCATATCCTGACGGCTCCCCATAAAACCGAACGTTATCGTAAAGGCTTTCGCTCTGGCCAAGGTGACGCTTTAGCTGTGGTATTTCCCGGTTCGCTGGTGGAACAGTGGCGTGTGTTTAAAGCCTGCGTTGAAGCGGATAAAATCATCTTGATGCAAGCGGCCAACACTGGTTTGACCGAAGGCTCTACTCCAAATGGTAAGGATTACGACCGCGACATAGTGATCATTAGTACGTTGCGCATGAATAAAATACAGATCCTGAAACAGGGTAACCAAGTAGTCGCACTACCTGGCAGTACATTGTGGCAGCTTGAACGTGCTCTTAAACCACTGGGACGCGAGCCGCATTCCATTATCGGCTCTTCCTGTATTGGTGCTTCTGTGATTGGTGGTGTCTGTAATAACTCCGGCGGCTCTTTGGTTCATCGCGGGCCAGCTTATACTGAAATGGCGTTGTACGGACGGGTTAATGAACGTGGTAAACCAGAATTGATTAATCATCTGGGTATCTATTTGGGAGAAACACCGGAAGAGATCCTCTCTTGTCTGGAAGAACAGCGTTACAGTGAGCAAGATGTAGAGTATGGTCAGCGTAAAGCGTCTGATTATGAGTATGCGCAACGAGTACGTGATATAGATGCTGATACGCCATCGCGTTTTAATTCTGACGAACGTCGTCTGTTCGAAGCTTCAGGATGTGCAGGTAAATTAGCTGTGTTTGCGGTCCGGCTTGATACTTTCCCGGCAGAGCCTTTGTCTCAGGTATTTTATATTGGTACTAATCAAACTGACGTATTGACGGAATTGCGGCGCCATATATTAGCGAATTTTCGTCATTTACCGGTGGCGGGTGAATATATGCACCGGGATGTTTTCGATATTGCAGAAACTTACGGTAAAGATACGTTCATCATGATTGATAAGCTTGGTACTGATAAGATGCCAGCTTATTTTACTTTGAAAGGGAAAATGGACGCTATTTTCAATAGGATCCCATTTTTACCTGCCAATCTTATTGATCGAATTATGCAAGGGTTAAGCCGCTTACTTCCTCCCCACTTACCTAAGCGTTTGAAAGAATACCGTGCTCGATTTGAGCACCATTTGATATTAAAAATGTCTGGTGATGGGGTTGAGGAAGCCAGAAGTTGGCTGGAAAGTTATTTCAGCCGGGTAGAAGGGGATTTCTTTGCTTGTACACCGGATGAAGGCGCTAAAGCGTTCCTGCATCGTTTCTCCGCGGGTGGTTCTGCGATCCGTTATCAAGCAGTGCATAGTAACGAAGTGGAGAATATCCTTTCGCTTGATATTGCTTTACGCCGTAATGATCGTGAATGGTTTGAACAATTACCACCGGAGTTTGATGATGTATTAGTGCACAAGCTTTATTGTGGACATTTTATGTGTCATGTGTTCCATCAGGATTACATTGTGAAGAAAGGCGTGGATGTCCATGCACTGAAAGAAAGAATGATGGAGCTGCTTGATAAACGAGGCGCAGAATATCCCGCAGAACATAATGTGGGTCATTTGTATCAGGCTAAACCTCAACTTAA
Source organism: Photorhabdus thracensis (assembly GCF_001010285.1). Classification (GTDB taxonomy): domain Bacteria; phylum Pseudomonadota; class Gammaproteobacteria; order Enterobacterales; family Enterobacteriaceae; genus Photorhabdus; species Photorhabdus temperata. Next base: position 3,947,514 of record NZ_CP011104.1, read on the forward strand.
GGCTTTTTACCGGATTGCCGATCCTACTAACACGCTCAACCCAGGAATTGGAAAAACATCCAAACTGAAAAATTGGAGCGGGGAATCTTAATGTTATATTCTCAGCATTTACAACGCTATGCTGATGCTAAGAAAGTTTAAATTTGTCAGGATGGATGAACATTATCTTGTTAGAAAGAAAGGCGAGTATATATAACTCGCCATTCTGTGCTTGTCCGCTATTCACCTAATTATCCAGCCAGTTTCGCTGCATATTCCATTAGTGCTTTAAGTTGACGGCATTTTTCGTCGTTGCCTTGGTGTTCAATAAAGAGTTGTTCAATGATAAAGATATATTCACTGAGCTTGTCCTGAGTTAATACATCTTGGCGATGACGCAACCAGCTTTGTTGTTCATCGTAAGTCAGAGTTGCAGGGTAGTTTCTGGCTCGATAACGTAATAACAGCTTTTTAATCCGCGGATCCTGAAAAGTCAGATCCAACGCAGGCAAATTCTGAGGTAATGTTTCACGGATAATATTCATCGCTGTTTTATCTGCATCACTAAAGAAGCCATTATACAGTTGAGCGTCAACATCATCTGATTCAGGGAAAGGTTCGGCCTCAGCAAAGAGTTCTACAACTTTTTCTCTGATTTGTGGATTATTTCGCAGAATCGTCAGATTTCTCTCACAATGACTACGATCCAAACCAAGACGTTCAGCATCTTCTGTACGCAAAGTATTATCAGGGGCGATTATCGGACACTTATTAATATGAATCAGTTTGATGGGGGCTGGTGGTTGATCGGGCAGCAATTCATCATGGCGGGTATATAGGCGTTCACGCAAAGCATCGGCATCTAATTCCAGCAAGGGTGAAATATCTCCCGCCAAATCGCACATGATAACGGCATTCTGGTTTATTGGGTGCCATGCGAGAGGCGCAACCAGGCTGATATTACTACGGGCAGCGCCAAACATACCGGAAACATGAACCAAGGGTTTCATTTGAGGAATATCAATGAGATTGCTGACTTTCTGCTTATTTCTTAACTGAAAGAAATAATTGAACATTTTAGGTTGAGCTTCTTTAAGCAATTTTGCGATTGCAATCGTGGCGTAAACATCGGACATTGCATCGTGGGCATGTGAATGTTCAACGCCGTTTGCCTTCGTCAGATGCTCCAGTTTAAAGCTGGGCAGACCATCCTCATTCTCCGGCCAAATAATACCTTCAGGCCGCAGGGCATAACAGGCGCGTAATACATCAAGTAAATCCCAACGGGAATTGCTTTTTTGCCAGCTATAAGCGTAGGGATCATAAAAATTGCGGTAAAAAATATTCCGGCTAACTTCATCATCAAACCGGATATTGTTATAACCGAGAATACAGCTATTCGGCACACTGAACGCATTATGGATTTGGCGGGCAAATTCCGCTTCGTTGACGCCTTTTTCCAAGGCAATCTGAGGCGTAATTCCCGTGATCATGACCGCTTCTGGCTGAGGGAGATAATCATCAGCAGGTGAACAGTAAATAACTAATGGTTCTTCAATAATCTTGAAATCCATATCAGTGCGGACACCGGCAAACTGAGCGGGTCTGTCTAATGCTGGGTGTTTACCGAAAGTTTCGTAGTCGTGAATGTAGAAAGTGGGTTGTTCGCTGCTGTTTTTCACTGTTGTTCAATGTCCAAGGTTATTAATTATTTGTTTTTTCTGCTTTTTAGATAAGAAATTATATTTTGTCCAAATAATGTGGGTAGCCGTTACTTACTATCTTAGAGAATCCATGCAATTGCAATATCATATCCATATCTTCCTACTTTCTGCGCCACAATGGGATGTCAGTTATTAACATTTTTGGGGCTTGGAATAAATGGTTGTATGTTTTTAGACCATTTATCCTTGACAATATTGATCTGCCTACTGCAATATGCATTGAAGTATTGAAAAGATAAATGAGGTGAATATGTCAAATTTAATTTATTTAACAGTTAAAGGTCAAAACCAAGGGTTAATTTCTGCTGGTTGTGGCAGAAGAGACTCAATAGGTATCAAAGCGCAAAATGGGCACGAGGATAAGATCTTCATCTATAGCCTGCAACACCTTATGACTCGCAAACAAAATGTTTCACATCATCCGGTAATTATCACTAAACCTATTGATAAAGCTTCTCCTTTATTAGCAAAAAGCTTGGATGATAACGAAAGGTTAGGGGGAGCCTTGGTACTTTTTTTGGTACAAAATGGTTCACAAAACTTGGAGGATCTGCAACATTTACTGCGACCTTGGGGGTTGGGGCGTCAGTATCTAGGGCGATATATACTTCTAGGGGGTTAGCTCAAACAAATCCAGCCTTATATATGCAGTTAAGGCGAGAGGGTAACTTAGATTTACTCTATTTTTTGGTTGAGAGTAAAATGGCTCCATATGTTAGAGCATTGGAAGTGTATGACGAAAATCGAGGTTTATTTAATGAAGTCTTTGATGAATTCTCCACAGGACTAGATAAATGAAGATAGTCAGAATATTGATGAATACTGTAGTGCATATAGTGCAGGCGGTAATTGGAACTCTGTGTGTATTTTCAGTCATGGGCTTAGTACTACAGCCGTAGATACCAGAAAGTTGCATTTTCCTTGATGCTCACAACTCTGAGAAACCGCATGAATTAAGCTTTTCTATGAGTGTCTTTTCTGTTGAAAAAAGTAAGTACGGCTGTAGTATTAGAGCCTATCCCAATAGGGTTTTGTTCCAAACTATAATCCCGCACGCAAAATGTAACATAGCTTCATAGTTTTCGACCTTCTTTTCCCATCGGATCAGTATCCGGCGAAAGCGATTCATCCAGCTATGCGTCCTCTCGACAACCCATCTTTGAGCTTTAAAGTCCGTATTCTGGCAGGCATCTGATTCTTCCTTGCGAGACTGGATGTGCGGCTCGTAGTGCCGACTCTGTAGATAGCCTCTCAGCCATTCAGCATCATATCCCTTATCCAGACACAGCCTGACCTTTTTACCGGGCTTGCCTGTCTGAAGTGCATCAAGCGTATCTGCAACCAATTTGATATCGTGCGTGTTTGCCGCGGCAACAACGAGTGAAAGAGGAAGCCCGTTAGCCTCGGTCATGAGACTGCGTTTTACGCCTTGTTTCCCCCGGTCCGTGGGGTTACGACCTGTTTTTTTGTCCCCGCTAAAGGGGATTTGGTCATGCAGCCATCCAGTGATAACCACGACCAGTCGATGATCGCGAGATGCTTGCAGGCCAGTAAACCGTTTTGCCAGAAGCGTTCAAAAACGCCGGCGTCACGCCATTCCTGAAAACGACGGTGAGCCGAACTTGACGAGCATATTCCTGTTGCATTCAGGGCGTTCCATTGGCAGCCCGTTCTGAGCACAAAGAAGATGGCATCCATAGTGGCGCGGTTATCAACACGTTTACGATGTGTGCCCAGCGGATGCTGAGTTTTATGTTCGGGAATAAGTGGCGCCATTTTTCCCCAAAGTTCATCACTGAGCCGCCATTTGTTGTTTGCCATACTCTCTATACCTTCAGAAATTATCCGTTCTAGAATATTATACAATATGACAATTCCTTTTGGGATAGGCTCTTAGTCTATTTTACACTGATGTCAACGTTGGAGAATCGATATCAGTATGCGATAGTTGCAGGTACATGCTTGGCGTTTTCTGTTTTTTTTTACTACATCACAGAAAAAATAAAAGAAAAATGTAGATTATTTCATTAGGTTCTGATTTATATATAAAGTATATTTTGGCGTTTATCCTATATAAGAATTATATGATTTTTTATTAGGTTAAAATACGGCCTTATATATGAAGTTAAGGCAAGAAAGTAGCTTTTTTTGATTGGGAGTAAAATTAAGCCATATATCAGGGCATTGTAATAGGATGGAGAAAATTGAGACTTATTTAGTGAATTCTCTGTAGGATTAGACAAATGATCATGAAAATAATAAGTATATTGATGAAAATCGTGATGCATATAATTCAAGGGATAATTGGTGCAGTGAGTGTATTTTCAGTCATGGGCTTAGTTTATTTTACCTTGATGTCAACATCAGAAAATCGATATCAATATGCGATAGTTTCAGGTACATGCTTGGCGCTTTCTGCTTTTTTTTACTATATAACAGAAAAAATAAAAGAAAAATGTAGATTATTTCAGTAAGTTTTAATAAGGATATAAGCGATAGAAATATTGGGGGATATTATTACCTACTATCTTATATCAGGTCAGATCTTTTACCAACTAATTACAAATGGATTCATCAGTAAATAAAATATTAAACAGAATAAACTGATATGCAGTACCTTGGTAATTTCCAAGGCACTAAAATAGAAGGATGTAAGCTATTGTTATATCTGGTTTTTTAAGGGTAATTAATTTCTTGAAAATGCTCATTAATACGCTCAAGATATTGATCTTTTAAACCAGTCTCATATTGGATTCTTTCAAGCAAATTTTCTCTATTGACACTATAGAATGGCCTAATAGAAATCCCGTTATTGGGATGGGTTATTTTTATAATCGGAATTTTTGTTCTACGGGCGTAGCCATAAGAGATTTCGTAACCATCTAAATCAAAAGGGATTTTTTTCATCACCTAACCTAGTCTAATGTTCGTCATATTTTCGTCAATTTTAATACTGTTTCAGTAATAAGAAATTTTTTATTTTCTTATTAAGATGAGTATCACAAATATAGTCATTTCTGAGGTATATTTAAATAATAAACTAATAAACTAATAAACTAATAAACTAATAAACTAATAAACTAATAAACTAATAAACTAATAAACTAATAAACTAATAAACTAATAAACTAATAAACTAATAAACTAATAAACTAATAAACTAATAAACTAATAAACTAATAAACTAATAAACTAATAATAATTCCTGTTATTGTTGCATGTTTTTATTAAAGTTAATTTTCTGGAAATTACATTTATTGTGATGGTTTAGGTTATACAAGATATTTATTATCTAAGGTGTTAATAGTGTTACATGTAATTAATTTCTTTTGTTTTATTGTTTTTTTTGATAATTAATTCAGTGTTTCTATTTTCAGGTAAAATAAGATTGATTTTATAGTTTTCCATTTAATTTTCCTAAAATAGGATAAGAATGATTATCACATATAAGTCTTTTATCTGATAGAGATATAATTCCGTTTTTAGGCCATTGTAGCGATTATAATGCTTAACAAACATCGAGCTTCGGATCTAACTGTGGTAAGAAATTGAAGAGGGCAGGGAAGAAAAAACGTGTGTTTCTACCCGTGAAAGATTGACTATTTGTTATTCATCTATATTGATCTGTTGTTTTCGACTAATCAGCTTGCTAAATTTTTCAGCGGAGAATACGAAGCTAACCGGTTGCTGTAATCAATTAAAATCAATAAAGAACGGAAACTGACTTGTCTATTAATGGCTTTAGCAATTGCCCCGTAAACCGTCGCCCAATCGGGCGGCGATATAAGCTGTCTTTCCTACACAAATATTTTAACCTGCCCCCTCGTTATTGAACTTTTTCCTCATAGATTGATCTCAATAACAAACACGACTTGAGGTAATCTTTATGTTTTCAACCTGCGCTGAACAATGGGCAAATGACACGTTTCAACATGCGGAATTAGGTGATAAACGCCGTACCAACCGCCTGGTGAAAGTAGCCTGTTCGTTGGCTAACCATATAGGACAATCGCTCGTGCAATCTCTTGACTCTCCTGCCGATGTTGAAGCGGCCTACCGACTGACCCGAAATTCCGCCATTGCGCCTCAGGCCATCGCCGAAGCCGGATTTACCGCCACCGTCGCTCACGCTCAACGTTATCGTTGCCTGTTAGCGCTGGAAGACACGACAACCCTGTCATTTTCCCACGCGTCGGTCGCCGATGAACTCGGCTATACCACCTCGACGGAAAAATCCCGGGGCATGCAGGTACACTCGGTGTTGTTATTTGCGCCTGAAGAACAACAGGTCGTGGGGTTGATAGAGCAACAGCGCTGGTGTCGAGATGTCAGTGATTATGGCAAAAGCCGACAACGCGACACACGCCCTTATGAAGGGAAAGAGAGTTATAAGTGGGAACGGGCCTCACAAGCCGTCGACAGCCGGTTAGGGGAGCAGATGGCCAACGTGATTTCTGTCTGTGACCGTGAAGCCGATATCATTGAATATCTGCGTTATAAAACGAGCCAAAAACACCGTTTCGTCATCCGTTCGATGCAAAACCGGCGTATTGAGGAAAGTCAGGATAAACTTTATGACTTTATCAGCCAGTTACAGAGTGCTGGAGAACGATTAGTTCAGATCAGACAGAAAGGCGGGCGTCAGGCGCGTGTCGCGCATTGTGATATCCGTTATGCCGAAGTGACGTTGAAAATCCCCGAAGGAAAAAGCGGTGAAGCGGTGCGGATATTTTATGTCGGTTGCTACGAAAAAGGTCCGGAGGATGGGCTTTGCTGGCATCTTCTGACCGCCGAACCCGTCAACAGTCAGGAAGACGCCCATAAAATATTCAGTTATTACGAGCGCCGCTGGCTGATAGAAGAATTTCACAAAGCGTGGAAAACGGGCGGCACGCAGGTAGAAGCGCTGCGTATGCAAAGCAAAGATAATCTGGAGCGGATGATAGTGCTGCTGGCCTTTATTGCGGTACGGATACACCAGCTGCGTTTTAAGGGTCTGAACAAAGAAGAAGCAGAGAAAGAGAGCTGTGAGACAGTATTAAGCCCCCTGGCGTGGAAATTACTGTGGTCAAAACAAGAAAAATGCCGTGTGCCGAAAAAAGCCCCGAGCTTGCATTGGGCCTTCATCAATCTGGGAAAACTGGCCGGCTGGTACGATTCCAAACGCACGGGTCGAGTCGGATGGGAACGACTTTGGGAAGGTTGGTTTCGGCTGCAAACCCTGATAGACGGCTATTTGCTGGCTAAATCAGTTGATTTGGAGATCTGATCAAGAGACAGGATATAAGGGGGAGCTAACCAGGGGTTTCCTGCGATCTGACATAGGTTTTCAACGTTTCAATCGGTGCGCTACCTGCACTACATGCAAAATAAGAACGTGACCATAGTGCACTGGTTTTTGACTGACGAGATAAATGCGTATTTAAAATTCTGACATGGCGGCTGCTGACTGATTTTAAATTATTAACCAGTACACTGATTGCCAATTTGGGTGGATAAGCCACCAATACGTGAACGTGATCAGCTTCTCCGTCCATTTCCAGTATCTCAATCTCAAGCCGTTTGGCTGCGGATAAAAAAGCCTCTCGGATTTGTTGGATCATCGTTCCATCGAGGAGCTGACGACGATACGTTGTTGTAAAGATTAAATGGACAACTAACCTGCTGACACTGTGTCGCCGACGTAGATAATTTTTTCATTCATCATTGTGCGCACTCATTTGAAATGCGCTCTGAAAATCCCTAGAATGATAGAATGCTATCAATGAGCGGTTATCATGAAAAGAGCCATTAAAGTCTGCCTCTATCCCACTGTTGAACAGGCTGAATTTCTGAATGCCCAGTTCGGTGCAGTGCGCTGCGTCTTTAACAAAGCGCTCCATATCAGCCGCCACATGTACCAGCGCCACGGATTATCGTTAAATCCGAAACGCGACTTAAAGCCGTTACTGGCGGAAGCGAAAAAATCTCGCCGTTATCACTGGCTAAAAGACTATGATTCTCAAGCCTTACAGCAGTCGGTCATTAATCTGGACAGGGCGTTTCAAAATTTCTTCCAAAAACGGGCAAAATTCCCCCGCTTTAAAAGCAAGCATGGCAAACAATCCAGTTATCACCCTAATGGTAAGATACTCACAGACGCTATCCAGTTGCCAAAAATGACGCCGATTAAAGCCGTTATCCATCGGGAAATCATCGGCAAGGTATCAAGTATCACCATGACACGTAGTGCGACGGGTAAATACTCTGCCGCGATTCTTTGTGATGATGGTCAGGAAGTCCCAGCAAAACCCCGCCTGATAACGGGCATCATCGGTCTGGATATGGGCTTGTCGCACTTTGTCATTAAATCCACGGGTGAAAAAATCGCGAATCCCCGCTTTTTGAACCGCAACAGCCGCAATCTGCGGCGGAAACAAAAAGCCTTATCCCGAAAGAAAAAAGGAAGTGCTAACCGGGCGAAAGCGCGGTTACAGGTAGCCAAGTGCCATGAACACGTAGCCAACGCCAGAGCCGATTTTCAGCATAAGCTTTCCCGTACACTGATTGACGAAAACCAAGCGATCATTGTGGAGACGCTGAAAACGGCAAACATGATGAAAAATCATAGAATTGCCCGTGCCATCGGGGATGCAGGCTGGCATAGTTTCATCAGCAGGCTGGAATACAAAGCGGAACAAAAAGGCGTTTATGTGGTGAAACTCGATCAGTGGTACGCCAGTTCCAGAAGGTGTCATTGTTGTGGTGACAAGATGTCGGATGCATAAACGGTGCTGGCAATGCCCTGAATGCGCGGTAGAACATGACCGTGACATCAATGCGGCTATCAACATCCGGCAAAAAGGGATAGTTGAATTACAGGCGGCGGGACACGTCGTCTCTGCTCATGGAGGCCTGCGTAAATCCGTTGCACCAACGGTTGCGGCCTGAGAAGTGGGAAGCCTCGCCGTTTACGGCGAGGAGCAGTCACACTGTATTGTATGTTCAGATTGGATAATTTGTATGTTTGGGTTAGAGAAAGGTATGAAAATGGATAACGTAAATAAACCGTCATTCCACAATGTGTTGGAGTTTGTGCGTATGTTTCGTCGTAAGAATAAGTTACAGCGCGAGATCGTGGATAACGAAAAGAAAATACGTGACAACCAGAAGCGTGTTTTATTGCTTGATAACTTGAGTGAATACATCAAGCCGGGTATGTCAATTGAGGATATTCAAAGCATCATTATGAACATGCGTAGTGATTATGAAGACCGTATAGATGAACACATCATTAAAATTGCAGAGTTTTCCAAAGAGCGCCGTGAATTGTCTAAGAAACTGAAAACAATGGGTGAACCCAAGTAATATCGTCAGATAACCACGCATGAATGCGTGGTTATCCTTAGCGATTACGCAACAGGCCAATCAGGTTTAAGTTCTGGATCAACCAAGGCATAAATCTGCTGATATGAAGATTCTTCTTCTGCCATTATTGCCAGTTGATGCGCAACATCTTTGCGGCTGACGACACCATGAATGTCATTCTGATATCGTTGGCAATGGCCTGTTCCTGGTTTATCTGTTAATCCGCCTGGGCGAATAATTGTGTAATTCAGAAAGCTAGTCTGAAGGTAGCTTTCTGCCATTGATTTGCGTCGGACAGATTGACCAAATAGTGATTTAGCCCTAGGTGACAGGGTTTTCCAACCTTCTCCACAACCTATTGATGTAACCAGTAACATGCGTGTTATTTCGGTTTTCTCAAGAGTATCAATGATGGTCATATTACCGAAGAGATCTGAATCAACTCCACCAATAGTAGAAAACACAATTGCTTCTGAACCGGCATTTAATACTGCTTCTTCGACATTCATAGCATCACAGGCATCACCATGTATCACTTTGACACCCAAGGCGCTGAGCTCAGAAGCCTGCTGAGAATTGCGGATAAGTGCAGTTATGGGACGTTTTTGTTGCAGTGCGATAGTGACTAAATGGCGTCCAATCCCGCTACCTGCACCAAAAATAAGCCACGGTTTCATAAGTTGTACTCCAGATCAAATAATAATGAGTCAATAGGATGATGAATTGCTTAATTTTAAATCATCATACAGATGGAATGAAATTAATGACAAGTATTTTCGTGGGGGCAGTGGTAAAAAAATGGCCCCTAAAAAAGAGCCATTTTGCTAATATTAAATGATATTGTTATTCAAAAGACCGCGGTTTAACCATTGGGGAAGTGGCTGCGTTAGTGGCTGAATGACCTCCAGCGCCCCCTTTCCCTTCGAAATAAGAAGAAGGGCGTTGCCATTCGTTGATAACAATAGATTGTTCGATCATCTCTGGAGCGGATGCTTTGGTCATCGGCGCGTAAGCATGATGAATTTTGACTATAGCAACAGGTTGTGTAACTGTTTCATCTTTACTCTCTTCACCAGTAACCACTTCTGCAATTTCTTCAGAAACAACAACTTCTTCTATTTTTGGTTGCTGTTCAAATTCAGGCGTAACTGGTGTTACCGCGACAGATTCAATAACTGACAGCTCTTGTTGTACTGATTCAGTTTGTTGCAGAACAACATCATTTTCTTCTGCAATGGCTGCTTCAGGTTTAATTTCATCCGGATAAACTTCCGATACTTCTGCTACCTTCGGCGATTCAGTTATGGTTGGTTCAGATTCAGCTACAACGATTATCGCAGGTGCTGTTTCTGCTATTATTGGCAGTACCTCATTTTGTTGTTCGACAACAGAAATTTCCTCAGGAATTTCTGTGGAAACCGGAACTACCGGATAGCGAACCCAAACTTTGCCGGAAGCCATTTCCGGTGATACAACAGCCAGCGATAACGGTACCGGTGATTGAGGCAGATTTCTCTCATCGCGGTAACGGCGGCGGCGTTGACCACTGACACGCAGATGGCGAGGTGAGCGACGAGAGCGGCGTGGCATCACATTGTCTTGTTGCTCTTTATTTTCAGTCTGTTGTTGTGGCTGAACTGTTTCTATTTGCATGTCAGCCGGCACTGGTAATTGTTCTTCCGTAACAACCGGTGCGGGCAGTGAAGTGATCGCTGTTGTTTCTTTCACTTCATCTGTGATGCGAATTTTTTGCTCAAGCTGACGACGTTGGCGGCGTGGTATAACCGGCAGACGTTCTTCAACCTCACTTTCAACGACTTCTGGTTTCTGAGTTTCAAGTTGCTGCTGGCGTTTTTCTTCCTGACGACGGCGTTGACGTTCTGCACGTTGCTCACGACGTTGCTGTTGTTGGGTTTCGCGAGCAGCGATATCTATCGTCGCGTTGTTATCTTGAGCACCATTTTTCTGCTGTGTATGACGGTTTTTCCGTTGTTCGTCTCGGTCTCGGTTACTACGTTGCTCATCACGTGGATTATTATCATCACGATCTTTGCGTGGATTCTGGCGGCGCTGATTGCGTCGTTCAGAAGTGCGCCGGTTATCATGACCAGACGATTTATTGTCTTTTTTCTGTACTGGCTTTTCTTCTTCTGCGCTGAACATTTTTTTCAAAGCAGTAAAAATGCGACTTAAGAGGCCAGGTTGTTCCGTTTTAACCTGAGTAGGGTGGTTAGGCTTTTTCTCTTTTGCTTTATGTGATGGCTGTTGTGCCGGCGCATCGGTTGGTAAGGCAAAAGCAGAAATAGCGGGCTGCTCAGGTCGTTTACGTTCAGGTTGGACATCTTCTTGAGGATTGACCATTCCAGTTTCATGAAGCTGAGGAAGCAGATAACTCAGTGTAGAAACTTCTTCACCTTTACGCACGCGCAAAACAGAGAAGTGCGGTGTCTGCATTTGATCGTTAGGAACGATCACCACGCCAACATCCCCCTGACGGCGTTCAATTGCACTGACCGCCTGGCGTTTTTCGTTTAGCAAATATGAAGCGATTTGTACTGGAACAATGGCATGTACTTGATGCGTGTTCTCTTTCAGCGCTTCTTCTTCAATCAGACGTAAAATGGACAGTGACAGGGATTCATTATCACGGATAGTTCCTGTGCCACTGCAACGCGGACAAACATGATGGCTGGATTCACCCAGCGATGGACTCAGACGCTGACGGGACATTTCCAGCAGACCAAAGCGGGAGATACGGCCAATCTGAATACGGGCGCGATCCTGACGGACAGCATCACGTAAACGGTTTTCCACTTCACGTTGATGGCGTACGGGTGTCATATCGATAAAGTCGATAACAATCAGGCCACCAAGGTCACGCAGGCGTAACTGACGGGCAATTTCATCTGCGGCTTCAAGGTTGGTATTAAACGCTGTTTCTTCGATATCACCCCCGCGTGTTGCACGGGAAGAGTTGATATCAATCGCGGTTAATGCTTCTGTGGTATCAATAACGACAGCCCCACCTGATGGCAGGCGAACTTCACGTTGAAACGCAGATTCAATTTGGGATTCAATCTGATAATGGCTGAACAGAGGGACTTCGCCGCTGTACAGTTTAATTTTGCTGGTGAAATCCGGGCGGCCAAGCGCAGTGATATGCTGCTGTGCCAGATCGAGAATTTTGGGATTATCGATTAAAATCTCACCGATATCCGGGCGCAGATAGTCACGGAAAGCACGGACGATGACGTTGCTTTCCTGATGGATTAAGAATGGAGCGGAACGGTTTTCAGCGGCTTTTTTGATCGCTTCCCAGTGTTTGAGGCGGAAGGATAAGTCCCATTGCAGGGCTTCTGCGGATTTACCGACGCCAGCAGTGCGGACAATCAGTCCCATTCCTTCCGGTACTTCTAAAGAGGCCAGGGCTTCTTTCAGCTCTGTGCGGTCATCTCCTTCGATACGGCGGGAAATACCGCCGGCACGAGGGTTATTAGGCATGAGTACCAGATAACTGCCTGCCAGGCTGATAAACGTGGTTAATGCAGCCCCTTTATTGCCACGCTCTTCTTTATCGACTTGAACGATAACTTCCTGGCCTTCCCTGAGAACATCTTTGATATTAGGTCGACCGTGAGGGTGATAGTTGCTGGGGAAGTATTCGCGGGCTATTTCTTTAATAGGAAGGAAACCATGCCGTTCAGCACCATAGTCAACAAAAGCGGCTTCCAAACTAGGTTCAATTCGGGTGATTTTACCTTTGTAGATGTTTGCTTTTTTTTGCTCGTGTCCTGGACTCTCGATATCCAAATCATAAAGGCGTTGCCCGTCAACCAGAGCAACACGCAACTCTTCTTGCTGAGTTGCGTTGATTAGCATTCTTTTCATTGTAACTTACTCATTATTTTTACATTAGTTATAGAGCCACGGGCAAATATAGATGAGCTACTGATAACCGATGGTCTCGTGTCTTTTACAAATCCGCCAACCTCCCGGTTGTCGTTTGTATAGAGACGCATATTTTCGGCGAGCCTGAATTTTCACTTAAAAAACAGCACTCTTTTCTAGGAATAATCTGCAAATATGAATGAAGCGGATTTGATCCAATTCCAGTAAGCTGCTACCCGTAGCCCGCTAATTATTTGATTCCCCAGTACGTCTTACGCCATTGCTGCGTTTTTGTGCAATCAAACAAAGAACAAACGTTTAACTTCGCCATTCAGAATTAAAAAACTGATGGTGGCTACGCATTATTCCATTGCTGTTGGGGTGATAGCAAGGTGACTTTATGCCTTTAAGTGGTTTTTCTGATGAAATATGAAGAAATAGTTAATATTTAGTCTTTATCTTAAAGTAGGAAAGGCAACAGTCGGAAAGTATGCATGATTTTTACTCATATTTAAAAATGAGTGGCGCTCTGCTTGAGTGGTAATTAAAATCACGGTCATGAAAACGAATAATCAAATTGTACAATTTGTCACTATTGATGACGATGAGGCTGGGCAGCGTGTTGATAACTTTTTATTAGCGCGTCTGAAAGGCGTTCCTAAGAGCATGATTTACCGGATTGTGCGTAAAGGTGAAGTCCGGGTAAATAAAGGCAGGATAAAACCTGAGTATAAATTGTCTGCGGGAGATGTTGTCAGAATTCCGCCTGTCCGGGTTGCAGAACGGCAGGCAGTGCCGGTTTCAGCCAAACTGGATAAAGTGGCCGCACTGGACGGCTGTGTTTTGTATGAAGATGACCATATTCTGGTGATTAATAAACCTGCCGGTACAGCCGTGCATGGAGGCAGTGGCTTAAGTTTTGGCGTTATTGAAGGGTTACGGGTTTTGCGCCCGGAGGCAAAATTCCTTGAATTGGTGCATCGTTTGGATCGTGATACCTCGGGAATTTTGTTAATTGCTAAAAAACGCTCAGCTTTACGGGCCTTGCACGAGCAATTACGGCTTAAACAAATGCAGAAAGATTATCTGGCTTTAGTACGGGGGCAATGGCAATCACATTGCAAGGTTGTTCAGGCGCCACTACTGAAAAATATCCTGCAAAGTGGTGAACGGATTGTGAAAGTGAATGGCGAAGGTAAACCTTCTGAAACACGTTTTAAAATAGAAGAGCGTTTTACCAATGCAACGCTGGTGAAAGCCAGCCCAGTGACAGGCAGGACCCATCAAATCCGTGTGCATGCTCAATACGCTGGGCATCCGATCGCTTTTGATGATCGTTATGGCGATAAGGCTTTTGATTCTCAGCTATCAGATACCCGCCTTAATCGCCTGTTTTTGCATGCCAGTGCGTTGAAATTTACCCATCCCTCAACGGGGGAGACATTGCGTGTTGAAGCACCGATGGATGAACAATTGCGCTACTGTATAAATGTGTTGCGTAAAAGTAATTGTCATTAATATATTGCCGTCAGTGGGTTTACCCCCTGGCGGATTAATAATTCGGTCAATGTAATTAATGGTAAGCCGACCAAAGTATTTGGATCTTTTCCTTCAAGCCGTTTAAATAAAGTAATCCCTAATCCTTCGCTTTTAAAGCTTCCGGCACAATTAAGCGGTTCTTCCGCTGTTAAATAAGCCCGGATTTCATTATCAGTCAGATCCCTGAAATAAACATTGAATAATTCACAACGGGTATCAATTACCCCGGTTTTGCTGTTGAAGAGAGAAATGCCGGTATAAAAGGTGACGCAATGACCACTGGCTTGCCGTAATTGTTTAAATGCATTTTCAAAACTGTGTGGCTTGCCGGTAATTTCGCCATTAATAACACAAACCTGATCAGAACCAATAATCAAGTGCTGAGAATATTTTGTTTGTAATGCCTGTGCTTTGGCTTGAGCCAGGCGTATAACGAGCTGTTCTGCATTTTCATTAACCTGAGGTGTTTCATCAGTATCGGGAGCCGCACATATAAAGGGCAAACGGAGTTTCTCCAGTAGCATACGGCGGTAAGCTGATGTGGAAGCTAAAACGATTTGTGTCATATTTTTTCCAAAATACATGGCGAAATAATTGCAGGCATTTTAAACTAAGCCTGGCTTAATAAGCGAATATTTGGCGGAAAGGTGCAGATGTGTGGCCTTTTTCTTTGACTATATCTCATTACAAAGATAATATGCGCGCCTTATGCAAAAGGTAAAATTACCCCTGACCATTGATGCGCTTCGCGCAGCTCAGAAACGATTGGACTACACAGGTAGTTATTCACCTGAGCAAGTTTTGCGTATCGCGGAATCTGTGGTTAGCGTGGACAATGATGTAGACAGCGTTTTATCGTTTCAGATAGATAATCAACGCCTGGCAGTTGTGCGGGGGCATTCCGATGTGGATGTTACGCTTGAGTGCCAGCGTTGTGGCGGTAATTTCAGCCATCACGTTCACATAACATATTGTTTTAGCCCGGTCATCAATGAGCAGGCTGAAGCATTACCGGAAGAGTATGAGCCAATTGACGTTGACGAATTTGGCGAAATAGATTTGCTGGCGATGATTGAAGATGAAATAATTCTTTCTCTGCCGGTAGTTCCGGTACATGATTCTGAACACTGTGAAGTGTCCGACGCGGATATGGTGTTTGGTGAATTACCTCCAGAGGCTGAAAAACCAAACCCATTTGCCGTATTAGCCAGTTTAAAGAAAAGTACTTAAGGAGTAAGGTCAATGGCCGTACAACAGAATAAACCAACTCGTTCTAAACGTGGTATGCGTCGTTCCCATGATGCACTGACCGCACCATTATTGTCTGTAGATAAAACCTCTGGTGAAACTCACCTGCGTCACCATGTGACTGCCGATGGCTACTACCGTGGCCGCAAGGTCATCAACAAATAATCTCCGCCAGTCATTAGCAAGTTGATACCTTGACTAATCTGACTTTAGCGTTAGACGCCATGAGCGGGGACTTTGGTCCTCGCGTTACGGTGCCTGCTGCGTTGCAGGCGCTGGCGTCTAATCCTAAACTTAAGTTATTGTTGGTCGGGATCCCCGATACTATCTCTCCTTTGCTTGCAAATACCGATGCTAAGTTGCTCAGTCGGTTGCAGGTGGTTCCTGCCGAACAGGTTGTGGCTAACGGTGCAAAACCATCGCAGGCAATTCGTGCCAGTCGTGGTACATCAATGCGTGTTGCATTGGATTTAGTGAAATCCGGTGTGGCGCAAGCATGCGTTAGTGCAGGGAATACCGGGGTATTGATGGGGCTGTCCAAATTGATGCTAAGATCTATTGATGGCATTGACAGACCCGCTTTAATGCAAGTATTGCCCAATCTGAAGCAACAGAAAACGGTGGTACTGGATTTGGGCGCCAATGTTAATTGCGATAGTCGTATGCTGGTGCAATTCGCCATTATGGGTTCAGTAATGGCAGAGGAAGTGGTCGGTATAGCTAATCCCGCGGTAGCACTGCTTAACATTGGCACAGAAGAGAGTAAAGGGCTGGATAATATCCGCGAAGCCGCCACTGTTCTAAAGAACATTCCGGCAATAAACTACATTGGTTATCTGGAAGGTGATGAGTTGCTGACAGGCAAAAGCGATGTATTGGTGTGTGACGGCTTCGCAGGTAACGTGACGTTAAAAACGATGGAGGGAGCAATCAGGATTATCTTATCCTTGCTCAAATCATCGGATGGACAAAAGAAAAAATTTTCCTGGTTGTTGAAAATAGTCAAGAAGTGGTTGCAAAAACGGATGACAAAACGCTTCGGTCACCTGAACCCTGACCAGTATAATGGCGCATGTCTGTTAGGATTATATGGAATCGTAATCAAAAGCCATGGGGCGGCTAATGAGCATGCGTTTAAAGCCGCAATCGAACAGGCTGTTCAGGCCGTTGAAAGGCAGGTTCCTGATAGAATTGCTGCCCGCCTGGCAACAGCATTACCCAAGAGTGACTGAACATACATGTATACAAAAATTTTAGGTACAGGTAGTTATCTGCCTGCGCAAGTGCGCACTAACGCTGATTTAGAAAAAATGGTGGATACCTCTGACGAGTGGATTGTTACCCGTACAGGTGTCCGTGAACGCCGTATTGCTACTGATGATGAAACGGTTGCGATGATGGGGCTGTGGGCTGCGGAAAAAGCAATTGAAATGTCTGGCATTGATAAAGATCAGGTTGATTTAATCATTGTGGCCACAGCTTCATCCAGTCATGCTTTCCCAAGTTCTGCGTGCCAAATTCAGCACATGTTGGGTACCAAGAATTCAGCTGCTTTTGACATTTCTGCTGCTTGCTCTGGTTTCGCTTATGCACTGAGTATTGCTGACAAGTTTATTAAAACGGGTGCGGTAAAGCATGCGTTAGTCATTGGTTCTGATTCTATTACCAGAACGCTTAATCCAGAAGATCGCGGAACACTTATTTTGTTTGGTGATGGTGCGGGTGCGATGGTGGTAGGGGCTTCTGATGAGCCAGGAATTCTTTCAACTCATCTTCATGCAAATGGTAGCTATGGTGAATTGCTGGTGTTGCCTTATCAGGATCGCCAGCATCGGAAAGAACCGGCGTATGCCAGTATGATCGGTAATGAAGTCTTTAAAATTGCAGTCCGTGAATTGGCTAATTTGGTTGATGAAACATTAGAGGCTAACAATCTATCGCATAGTGAGCTGGATTGGCTGGTACCTCATCAGGCTAATTTGCGTATTATCGCTGCGACAGCTAAGAAATTGCATATGACTATGGATAAAGTGGTGGTAACGCTGGATCGTCACGGTAACACTTCCGCGGCATCGGTACCTACTGCATTTGATGAGGCAGTGCGTGATGGTCGGATTAAACGTGGTCAGCTAATCTTAATTGAGGCTTTTGGTGGTGGACTGACTTGGGGTTCAGCACTGATACGTTTTTAATTTGACAGGAAAATGAACATGTCTGAATTTGCAATG
The DNA here is from genome assembly GCF_001010285.1 of Photorhabdus thracensis. Classification (GTDB taxonomy): domain Bacteria; phylum Pseudomonadota; class Gammaproteobacteria; order Enterobacterales; family Enterobacteriaceae; genus Photorhabdus; species Photorhabdus temperata. Next base: position 3,965,467 of record NZ_CP011104.1, read on the forward strand.
GTATTTCCTGGGCAGGGTTCTCAGTCCCTTGGTATGTTGGCCGATTTGGCTACGGTGTTCCCGGTTGTAGAGCAAACTTTTGCTGAAGCGTCTGATGTGCTGGGATATGATCTCTGGACTTTGGTTCAACAGGGGCCGGAAGAAGAATTAAGTAAAACGTGGCAAACCCAACCCGCATTATTGGCAGCCTCGGTTGCTATTTGGCGGGTCTGGCAGGAAAAAGGTGGAAAAGCACCATTATTAATGGCTGGACATAGCCTTGGTGAATATTCTGCACTGGTTTGCGCGGGTGTCATTGATTTCAAACAAGCGATTAATCTTGTTGAACTGCGTGGCAAATTGATGCAAGAAGCTGTACCTGAAGGCACTGGTGCAATGTATGCTATTATTGGTTTAGATAATGAATCCATTGACAGAGCCTGTAAAGAGGCTGCTCAGGGGCAAGTTGTTTCCCCTGTTAACTTTAACTCGCCTGGGCAGGTTGTTATTGCCGGTGAGAAAGAGGCTGTAGAACGTGCTGGTGCTGCATGCAAAGCTGCGGGTGCAAAACGCGCGCTGCCTTTGGCTGTCAGTGTGCCGTCGCATTGCGCACTGATGAAACCAGCCGCAGATAAGCTGGCAGTTGTTTTGGAAGGAATTGAATTCAATCATCCTCAGTTCCCGGTGGTAAATAATGTTGATGTGAAAATAGAACAATCTGCTGAAGCTATCCGTGATGCATTGGTACGACAACTGTATAATCCTGTCCGTTGGGCGGAAACAGTTGAATTTATTGCTGGACAGAGTATCGGACAGCTATTAGAAATAGGACCAGGTAAAGTTTTGACGGGTTTAACTAAACGAATTGTCAATACCTTAAGCGCAGCAGCGGTAAATGACACAACTTCATTAGTCACCACATTGGAAAATAATTGAGGACAATACATGAGATTAGATGGAAAAATTGCATTAATAACAGGTGCTAGCCGTGGGATCGGCCGCGCAACTGCTGAACTATTAGCAGAGCGTGGAGCCTATGTCATTGGTACAGCAACAAGTGAAAAAGGCGCTGAAGCTATCAGTGCTTACCTTGGTGAAAAAGGTAAAGGTTTTGTACTGAATGTCGCTGATCCTGAATCTATTGAACAGTTGATGTCTGCTATTCGTACCGAGTTTGGTGGAATCGACATTTTAGTGAATAATGCCGGTATCACTTGTGATAACTTGGTGATGCGCATCAAAGATGATGAGTGGCAGGATGTTATTGACACTAATCTTTCTTCCGTCTTCCGTATGTCAAAAGCGGCAATGCGCTTTATGATAAAAAAACGTTATGGCCGTATTATCTCTATTGGTTCTGTTGTTGGATCAATGGGTAACCCAGGGCAAGCGAGTTATGCTGCGGCAAAAGCAGGAATTATTGGTTTCAGTAAAACATTAGCTCGTGAAGTCGTTTCTCGGGGTATTACGGTTAACGTTGTTGCTCCAGGGCTTATTGAAACGGATATGCTCAAAAAGTTGCCAGATGAGCAGTTGGCAAACTTCTCGGATGATATACCCGTTAAAAGACTTGGAGATGTGAAAGAAGTTGCCAGTGCTGTGGCTTTTTTAGCTTCTGATGAAGCGGCCTACATCACAGGTGAAACAATACATGTCAATGGCGGCATGTACATGAACTAAAAAGTGAGCGAACCAGTTGCATTTTTTGTGTTAAATAACGCAAAATAGAGCAAGATTGTGGTTCGACCAGCCGGGATTTGGTTGCATCTTTTCCTGTATTTTATAAACTACGAAAACCATCGCGAAAGCGAATTTTGATAGGAAATTTAATAGCATGAGCACTATTGAAGAACGCGTTAAAAAAATCATCGTTGAACAACTTGGTGTTAAAGAGGAGGAAGTTGTCAATTCAGCTTCTTTTGTTGATGACTTGGGCGCTGATTCTCTTGACACAGTTGAACTCGTAATGGCTCTGGAAGAAGAGTTCGATATCGAAATTCCAGATGAAGAAGCAGAAAAGATCACTACAGTTCAGGCAGCTATTGATTACGTCCAGAACCAAAGCGAATAAGTGAACACACCTAGGCGGTCACTCGACCGCCTATGTTTCTGCCCTAAATTATTTCCCTCCCTGGAGGATAAGCGTGTCTAAGCGTCGAGTAGTTGTGACCGGACTAGGCATGTTATCTCCTGTCGGTAACACAGCTGAATCTTCTTGGAAAGCTGTTTGTGCCGGACAGAGTGGTATCAGCCTGATTGACCATTTTGACACCAGTCGCCATGCAACTAGATTTGCTGGTCTGGTTAAAGATTTTAATCATGAAGATTTTAATATTTCGCGCAAAGATGCACGAAAGATGGATGATTTCATTCAATATGGTATTGCAGCAGGTGTGCAAGCTATTGAAGATTCTGGAATCGAAGTAACAGAAGCCAATGCTAGTCGTTTTGGTGCTGCTATTGGTTCTGGTATTGGTGGTCTGGGTCTTATTGAAGAGAATCACGGTGCGTTAGTGGCTAGTGGTCCTCGTAAGATCAGCCCATTCTTTGTTCCTTCCACGATTGTAAATATGGTGGCAGGTCACCTGAGTATCATTTACGGCTTACGTGGCCCAAGTATCTCTATCGCCACAGCATGTACATCAGGTGTGCATAATATCGGTCATGCTGCTCGTATTATTGCTTATAATGATGCGGATATTATGCTGGCAGGTGGCGCAGAAAAAGCCAGTACGCCACTGGGAGTGGGTGGCTTTGGCGCTGCCCGTGCTTTGTCTACCCGTAACGATAATCCACAGGGTGCAAGCCGGCCGTGGGATAAAGACCGTGATGGTTTTGTTCTGGGGGATGGTGCAGGTATTCTGGTGCTGGAAGAGTATGAGCACGCGAAGAGACGCGGTGCGAAAATTTACGCGGAAATCGTTGGCTTTGGTATGAGTAGTGATGCCTACCATATGACGTCACCTCCAGAAGATGGTGCTGGCGCTGCGCTGGCGATGGAAAATGCCCTGAAAGATGCCAGTATTACCACTGAGCAGGTGGGATATATTAATGCTCACGGTACTTCAACACCAACCGGCGACTTAGCGGAATCCCATGCAGTTGAGTCAGTATTTGGTGAAGGCACAGATGTTTTAGTCAGTTCTACCAAATCAATGACCGGCCATTTGTTAGGTGCTGCTGGTGCAGTGGAATCTATTTTCACTATCTTGGCACTACGTGATCAAATTGTTCCACCAACTATCAACCTGGAAAACCAGGATGAGAACTGCCGTCTGGATTTCGTTCCTCGCGAATCCCGCAAGGTGCAGGGCATGGAATATGCGTTATGTAACTCTTTCGGTTTCGGTGGTACTAACGGCTCACTGATTTTCCGTAAGATATAAGCCTTATTTTTGTAAATACTTTAAGGCGACAGAATAAAGAGCTCCAATAGTTAATAATTATTGGAGCTCTTTTCATAGCAGGCTCTGCGGGTATTTTTGCACTCATGTCAGCTATATACTATGATACCGCTTCTTGATAAGTTGGTTGAAATACCTTTTTTGAGTAATTAAGAACAAAGTTATATGTATTGGATTAATGGGGAGCGGTGCGACTATTTGCCAGTGAATGATCGTTCAGTTCAGTTCGGGGATGGTTGTTTTACAACAGCAAAAATAGAGCAGGGACAGGCCGCTTTGCTGTCATTGCATATCCGAAGATTACAAAAAGGCGTTGAAAAGTTATATCTTCCACAACCCGATTGGCAACAGCTTGAAAACCATATAAAGCAGATTGCTTCCACTACTGGACAAGGCGTACTTAAAGTTATTCTTTCCCGTGGAGCAGGAGGGCGTGGTTACAGTGCACAGGGTTTTACACAACCAAATCAGATCCTGTCTCTCACTCCTTATCCCGAAAAATATCTGAAACAACGTCAGGAAGGCCTTTCTCTGGTGCTCAGTCCGATACCCATGGGAATAAATCCCTATCTTGCCGGAATTAAACACCTTAACCGATTGGAACAGGTATTGATTAAATCATTTATCGAAAAGTCAAATGCTGATGAAGCCTTGGTACTCGATACAGATGGTTTATTGGTTGAGTGCTGTACTGCAAACATTTTCTGGCGTAAAGGAAAAGATGTGTATACTCCTGATTTGCGGGGATGTGGAGTTGAAGGTGTGATGCGGGAAAAAATAATACAGTTATTATCAGAAAGTGACTATTACCTCTCCTGTGTAAATCGTTATCCTGAAACATTGGCTTATGCAGACGAGGTAATAGTTTGCAATTCTCTAATGCCGGTGATACCTGTCAGTGAAATTCAGGCTCATGAAAATCAGCCCGCATGGAAATATCAGTCAAGGGAGCTGTATGAATATTTGCTTCCTGAATGTCTGAAGTTGTAATTCGCTCTGTGTTTAAGTGATTAATTGATGAACCGGAAAAAGCACTTTTTTGCCCTATTGGCTTTGATTGTCATTGTGGCGGCAATATTACTCTATGCTGGTTATAAGAAAGTTGAAAGATTTGCAGATCAAACATTGGCAATCAAACAAGATCGGGTATTCACATTGCCGGCAGGTATTGGCCGTCATAGTCTGGAGGCATTATTGGTTCAGGATAACTTGATTAAAGATAGTCATATTTTCCCTTGGTTATTAAGGCTGGAGCCAAAACTTGCTGAATTTAAAGCGGGAACTTACCAGTTGACACGAGAAATGACATTGAGGGAAATGTTGCAATTATTCTCCAGTGGCAAGGAGGCGCAATTTACGGTCCGTTTTGTCGAAGGTAGCCGTTTATCTGACTGGTGGAAAATACTACAACAATCTGAGTATCTTAAACATGAACTGAATGATAAAAGTGCTCAGGAATTGGCTGAAATACTGGGTATCAAAGTGACTGATACTCTGGAAGGGAGGCTCTATCCGGATACTTATCACTATACGGCGGGGACGAGCGATGTCGCATTACTGAAACGGGCATACCGACAGATGCAAATGACGCTTGAAGAAGAATGGCAAAAGCGCGATAAAAACCTGCCTTATAAAAGTGCTTATGAAATGTTGATTATGGCGTCGATAATTGAGAAAGAGACCAGTGTTGAGGCTGAACGGACAAAAGTAGCTTCTGTATTTATTAACCGTTTACGGTTGAATATGCGGCTACAAACTGATCCGACAGTAATTTATGGCTTAGGAGAAAAATATACAGGCACTATTTTTCGCAAAGATTTAACCACACTGACGCCATACAATACTTACATGATTAATGGCTTGCCACCTACGCCAATTGCTATGCCCGGTCTTGCTTCGATAAAAGCAGCTGCGCACCCGGCAAAAACTGAATTTCTCTATTTTGTCGCGGATGGTAAAGGCGGTCATACTTTTACGACCAATCTGGCGGCGCATAACAGAGCGGTGAATATTTACCGTCAGGGATTAAGACAGAGCAGATGAACAGCAAATTTATTGTTATTGAAGGGTTAGAGGGTGCAGGAAAAACTTCAGCGATGAAAACAGTCGTTGAAAGATTGCAGCAGCACGGTATTCAGGACTTAGTTTTTACCCGTGAACCGGGTGGAACACCACTGGCAGAAAAATTACGTGAGTTAATTAAGCAAGGTATTGAAGGTGAATCTCTGACGGATAAAGCAGAGGTGCTGATGTTATATGCAGCCAGGGTGCAATTGGTCGAAAATGTGATTAAACCTGCTCTGGCCCGCGGTGCATGGGTTGTGGGTGATCGTCATGATCTCTCTTCTCAGGCGTATCAAGGAGGAGGACGTGGTATTGATAAAAACTTGATGACTTCGCTGCGTGATACCGTTCTTGGTGATTTTCATCCTGATCTGACTATTTATCTTGATCTTCCTCCTCAGATTGGTTTGCTGCGCGCCCGTGAGCGCGGGGAATTAGATAGAATTGAAAAAGAGTCGATGGATTTCTTTGATCGTACTCGCAGCTGTTACCTGGAGTTTGCGGCACAAGATAAGCGTATTGTGACTGTTGATGCTGCTCAACCAATAGAACAGGTACAAGCCGATATTTGCCAAGCCCTTGAGCAATGGCTGAAACAGCAGGAAAATGGCTAATGAATTGGTATCCGTGGCTTAATCAGGCATACCGTCAGTTGGTAGAATTCCATCAGCAAGGACGAGGCCACCATGCTTTATTACTTCATGCTAATGCCGGTACTGGGGCTGATGTGTTGATATATGGGTTAAGCCGTTGGTTGATGTGTCAGAATAAACAGGGGATGAAAAGCTGTGGGGAGTGTCATAGTTGTCATCTGATGATGGCAGAAACTCATCCTGATTGGCATATTATGTCACCGGAGAAGGGGAAAACCAGTGTTGGTGTAGAAGCGGTACGCCAGATTACGGAAAAGCTTTATAGTCGTTCTCAGCAAGGTGGTGTAAAAATTGTCTGTCTGCCTTTGGTCGAATGTCTGACAGATGCAGCTGCCAATGCATTATTGAAAACGTTGGAAGAGCCGCCGGAACATACCTATTTTCTTCTGGAATGTCGTCAGCCAGCCAACCTTTTGGCAACTTTGCGCAGTCGCTGTTTTTACTATTTTCTACCGGTGCCTGAAGCAGAAACCAGCTTTTATTGGTTGCAAAAACAGTTACCTGTCATTTCTTCGGTTGATGCAATGACGGCGTTGAAACTGTCTCAGGGTGCACCTGTGGCGGCAGAACAATTGCTGCAACCGGAGCAATGGCAGATTCGGAGGCAGTTCTGTCAGGCTGTTGAACAGGCTTTGGCTAAACGTGATGCTTTATCACTTTTATCCCAGTTAAATCACGAAGATGCGCCGCAGCACCTTCATTGGCTGATTAGTTTGTTACTTGATGCGGTAAAGTGGCAACAGCAGGCGCGGAGTTATTGCATCAATCAGGATCAACAAACGCTGATTTATCAATTAAGCTCCATGCATACTATGGCTGTTTTATTACAAGGCGTTGATGACTGGACGTATTGTCGTCATCAGCTACTCTCAGTCGTGGGCGTAAACCGGGAGTTGTTGCTGACAGAGCAATTGCTCAATTGGGAAAAACAGTTTCCCTCACAATTCTGAAATCTTTTTGTATACGAGTTTAATATGTTGTTAGTGGATTCGCATTGTCATCTTGATTGTCTTGATTATGAAAACCTGCATAAAAATGTAGATGATGTTGTTGCAAAGGCGGCGGTTCGGGAAGTTAAATTTATGTTGGCAGTAGCGACTACGCTACCCGGTTTCCGCCAAATGAAAACCCTGATCGGTGAACGGGAAAATATCGTCTTTTCCTGTGGTATTCATCCGCTTAATCTGGATGAAGGCTATGATTTTGATGAGCTGGCACGTTTAGCTGCTGGGAATGAAGTTGTCGCATTGGGTGAAACCGGGCTGGATTACTATTATCAGCAGGATAATGCTGAACTACAACGAACCTCGTTTCGTGAACATATTCGTATCGGACGTAAACTCAATAAGCCAGTTATTGTTCATACCCGCAGTGCCCGTGATGATACTTTGCGGGTATTGCGTGAAGAACAGGCACAAGAATGTGGTGGTGTTTTGCATTGTTTTACTGAGGATAAAGATACCGCCAGAGAATTATTGGATTTAGGCTTCTACATTTCGTTCTCCGGTATTGTGACTTTCCGTAATGCGGAGCAAATTCGTGAAGCAGCAAGATATGTACCGTTGGATCGTATTCTGATTGAAACCGATTCTCCTTATCTTGCACCGGTGCCGCATCGTGGCAAAGAAAACCAGCCTGCATACGTGCGTGATGTTGCGGAATATATGGCTGTGCTCAAAGGTGTGAGTATTGAGGATCTGGCTCAGGTTTCCACGCAGAATTTTTGCGACCTATTTCATGTTGATGTATGCGAAATTTGATTTATCAACTTGAATTTGTGATTTGTAAGCGCTCATATATCTCTTGTTATTTGAATAAAAGGAAAATGTGATGGCAGAAGAAACTATTTTCAGCAAAATTATTCGTCGTGAAATACCTTCTGATATTGTTTATCAGGACGATCTGGTGACTGCATTTCGCGATATTTCTCCACAGGCACCGATTCATATTTTGATTGTTCCCAATGTTTTGATCCCGACAGTGAACGATGTCAAGGCAGAGCATGAAGCCGCGTTGGGACGAATGATGACGGTTGCAGCAAAAATTGCTGAACAGGAAGGTATTGCCGAAGATGGATATCGTTTGATTATGAACTGTAACCGTCATGCGGGACAGGAAGTTTACCATATTCATATGCATCTGGTTGGCGGCCGCCATTTGGGGCCATTACTGTTGAAGTAAACGTGAAGTGCCAAAATTCGTTTATATAGTATATAGCCAGATATTCGGGGGTATTTTTCTCATAATAGTCCCGGATATCTTGATTTTTAATAAATGCTACTGATTTTATTACTGAGGTTGAACCGATAATAGATTGCTGGTGTCACAGCAGAAACTTATCTGTTTCTTTAAACTCTGTAATTGGAATAATAGGTTGATGAAAAGAATTGTTTTTGTAGCGCTATCGGTCATGTTTCTGGCTGGTTGTCCATCTTTGCCTCCGCAGCAGCCTGAGCCTCCCACTCCGGTTATACCCGTGACCCCAACGGAACCGACGCCACCACCTGAGAAAGTTCCTGAGCTACCTAAAATGCGCGAAATTGACTGGGAAAGGACTGTGCAACCATTGGTAGAGCAAATGGTTAAGGCAAATGGGCTGGAAAGCGGCAAGTTACTGTTAGTTGATACAGTAAAAAATAACACTAATGGTGTGTTGCAAACCATGCAAGTCACTGATGTTTTGCGTCAAGCCATCAATAACAAAAATGTTTTTGCATTAGTACCGCAAAATCAGGTACAGAGCGCTCGCCAATCTTTGGGCTTGTCTGAAGAAGATAGCCTGGGATTACGCAGCAAAGCGATTGGTCTGGCTCGTTACTTAAATGCGGATTATGTTCTCTATTCTATCGTTTCAGGTAACAGTGATAAGCGAGATATTGTTATGCAACTGATGATTGTACAGACAGGTGAGATTCTCTGGTCAGGGCACGGTGACGTTAAGTAATCAAGATTGTTTATTGCGGGTGTTATGCAGGCAATGGCCTTATACAACAGCAAGCAGCTGGAAGATAAGGCCGTTAAGCGGTCTGACAAATGAAAGCTATTACGCCACCGATGGCGAATATCATATTGTCGGCCGTAGACAGTGGCAGCAAGGGAAGCAGCTTGGCGTTAACCGTCAGCGTGAAAACGCCATCCTGCGTCATCTCAGCCAGACAAAAATTGCTCCGCAAGTTATTGCAATGGCTCCCCATTGGTTGTTACTAGAATGGCTGCCCGGTCATCTTATTGAGCAAAATGAATTTTCTCAGCCTGATTTTCTGCAAAAACTGGCGGCATTATTGACCACTTTGCATCATCAGCCGCTGTTCGGTTACCCGCTTCAACTACGGCATCAGTTAGAAAGCCACTGGTTGCAAATTGATAAAGCGCGTCTTACTCCTCGTTGGTTGCGGCTGCATAAACAATTTATATCGTCTTCGATGCCTTCAATACTAAAACTATCACCTGCTCATATGGATGTTCATTGCGGTAATTTGCTTAATACGCCTCAGGGGCTGAAACTCATTGACTGGGAATATGCAGCTGATACCGATATCGGATTTGCGTTAGCGACGCTATTTCGTACCAATCATTGGGATGAACCGCAGCAGCAGGATTTTTTGCGCTGCTATTGCAGTCAGCCATCAGGATACCGGGATCGAACATTATTGACGCGTCAGATTAAACATTGGCAACCTTGGGTTGACTATATGATTTTGATGTGGTCTGAAGTGCGCTGGAAACAGAGTGGTAATCCACAATTTTTAGAGTTAGCGCAACCGTTGCGTCTCTCTTTTGGTCTAACGTTTTAAATCAATCACGCTGCATTGATTGCAGCACATGAATACAAGTGAGGAATGTTATGGGTCCGGTAATGTTAGATGTTGTCAGTTATGAACTCGATAATGAAGAAAAGGAAATTTTGCAACATCCATTAGTGGGCGGTTTAATTCTGTTTACCCGCAATTTTCATGATGTTGAGCAATTACGTGAATTGGTACGTCAAATTCGTCAGGCATCCCGTCATCGTCTTGTGATTGCCGTTGATCAGGAAGGTGGCAGAGTTCAGCGTTTCCGTGAAGGGTTCACCTGTTTACCCGCGGCCCAGTCTTTTGCTGGATTGAGTGATAATTTCAATGGCATTAAATTGGCGGAAGAAGCGGGTTGGCTGATGGCGTCTGAAATGATTGCAATGGATATCGATATCAGTTTTGCGCCTGTGCTGGATTTAGGTCATCAATGTGCAGCTATTGGTGAACGTTCATTCCATGAACATCCTGAGCAGGCCAAGATGATGGCAGAGCATTTTATTAAAGGAATGCATTCTGCTGGTATGAAATCGACGGGTAAACATTTTCCGGGGCATGGTGCTGTCAATGCGGATTCTCATAAAGAAACGCCCCATGATGATCGTCCGCTGGACGTTATTTGTTGTCATGATATGTCTATTTTCCGTGATTTTATCCAGCGTAATTTGTTGGATGCGATTATGCCGGCTCATGTGATCTATTCTCAGGTGGATAAGCATCCTGCCAGCGGATCGTCATATTGGTTGAAATCGGTACTGCGTCAGCAATTGGGCTTTAATGGTGTGATATTTTCGGATGATCTCTCTATGGAGGGGGCGGCGATTATGGGCAGTTACGCTGAACGCGGGCAGGCTGCGCTGAATGCAGGTTGTGACATGATCCTAGTGTGTAATAACCGTGACGGGGCGGTCAGTGTGCTTGATAACTTGCCTCAGACCAAAGTAGAGAAAGTCTCGGAATTATATCATCAGGGCGGCCAATTCAGCCTGAATGAGCTAAAGAATTCAAAACGCTGGCAGCAGGCTAATAAAGCATTAACGGTTTTACATGAGAAATGGCAGTGTTGTGTTCGGTGAGGGATGTTAAGGGATGGCAAAAAAAAGTTCTCAACTTGTCTGAGAAGAAATTAATGGAATGTCTTAATCGCCTTGGGTATGACATTGAGATTGTCGTAAAACCCAGTCGAGAATTTATTGGGCATCGCACTTTTTGTTTTGCTGGATAGGGGAATGCCAAGGGAATACGGGGGAGTCACATATTCCCCGTTTATCGAGCCAAATCCAACCAACTGAAAATAAATTGACAATCTTTATGATTGATGTTTATTTCTTCAAAAGAATTTGATGTTGTTCAATTTTGGTATGACCAACTAACCAGCCGTGGTATTCTGGAACTATCACATCAGTTATTTATTTCAAACTAAATGTTATCTAAGGATATTGTTTTAATATCCTTAGATAACATTTGATTTACATTTTTAGTGGAGTAGTCATGTCAACACCAAAGAAGAGAATTGTGATCATTGGTGGCGGTGCTGGTGGTTTGGAACTGGCAACCAGTCTGGGGCACAATCTGGGGCGCAAAAAGAGAGCAGAAATTGTGCTGGTGGATCGTAACCAAAGTCATTTATGGAAGCCGTTATTGCATGAAGTCGCGACAGGATCACTCGACGATGGGGTTGATGCGTTGAGTTATCTGGCTCACGCCCGTAATCACTATTTCAGTTTTCAATTAGGCACGTTGACCGATATTCATCGTGACACCAAAAAGATTTCTTTGGCTGAGATCCGGGATGAATATAACGAGGTGTTGGTTCCTGAACGTGAACTGAGTTATGACATTCTGGTTATGGCTCTGGGCAGTAAATCTAATGATTTTAATACGCAAGGTGTGAAAGAACACTGCATCTTCCTGGATAACCCACAACAGGCGCATCGTTTCCATAATGAAATGCTGAATCTGTTTCTTAAATACTCTGCAAGCAGTGGTCAGCAAGATAAGGTTAATATCGCTATCGTTGGTGGTGGGGCAACAGGTGTTGAGTTATCAGCGGAATTGTATAACGCGGTAAAACAACTTAACAGCTATGGTTTTGAGGGACTGAGTTCAGAAGCATTGAATGTGACGTTGGTAGAAGCAGGTGAGCGTATTTTGCCTGCATTGCCGGCACGCATTTCTGCTGCGGCGCATCAGGAGCTGACAAAACTTGGCGTTCATGTATTGACCAAAACTATGGTAACCAGTGCTGATGAGCATGGATTGAATACCAAAGAGGGTGATTTGATTAAAGCGGATCTCATGGTATGGGCGGCGGGTATCAAAGCACCTGATTTTATGAAAGATATTGCCGGCCTTGAAACTAACCGGATTAATCAACTGGTAGTGAAGCCAACGCTGCAAACGACATTTGATGACCATATTTTCGCCATTGGTGATTGTGCATCATGCCCGAAGAAAGAAGGGGGTTTTGTTCCTCCGAGGGCACAGGCGGCTCACCAAATGGCTAGCCGTTGCCATAGCAATATTATGGCGTTGTTGAATGACAAACCGTTAAAAGAATATACCTATAAAGATCATGGATCTCTGGTTTCGTTATCTAAATTCAGTACGGTTGGTAGTCTGATGGGTAATTTAATGCGTGGTTCAATGATGGTAGAAGGGCGTGTGGCTCGTGCTGTCTATATTTCATTATATCGAATGCATCAGGTAGCTTTGCATGGTTATATTAAAACTGGCTTGATGATGTTGGTCGGTGGAATTAACCGTGTGATCCGTCCACGATTAAAATTGCATTAATTATTTAATCAATACAAGGCCACTCGTAAAATAATGAGTGGCCTTGATAAAGCATCACTTATTTAGTTTGAAATAATTTATCTTAATTAAGAAAACAGACGATCAATTAATTTGAAAGCATTTGCAACATTTGGGCGAGAACCCATTCCCTGTAGTTCTCCGGTTGAAAAGCCACTATTTTTAACCAGTGTTGCTATTTGAGAGCAATTAAAATATCTGTGATATTTTAATTTAGCATAGGATTGAACGAGCGCTAACGCACCGGAAACTAAAGGTGTTGCACTGGATGTCCCATTATAACTACGAGTGTAGTTTCTATTATTTCCTGGCAGGCGCTGTAAGTTTGAATATCCAGTGGTTGTGACATTTTCACCCCAGGAATTTAAACTGGTATGGAGATTATGATTGGAAAAACCTAACCTGTATCCATTAATTGATGTACAGGCACCAATCATAATACCGCCAGGATCGCCATAATTAGGGAAGGTGAAATCATAGGCTAAATTAATACCGCCATTACCGGCAGAAAAGATAATAATTGCACCTGCGTCAACACAGCTTTTTATTTTCTGCCAATTAGACTTGATATAGGTAAAAGGGTAATATCTATTATTGGCGACAATTTGAATATTTAAACTAATAATATCTCCTGGTGAAAAACTATATATTATTCTGTCAAAGTCATCAATGTCATAAAAACGGAAATGACATTCGTGAGCTATACCTGTCACACCAAATTCATTATTCTTTGCTGCAATACATCCGGTGGACGCTGTACCGTGGTTACAGTCTTGTGTTTCAGGGCGGCTGTTGATCACAGTAATATTACCAACCAAGTCTTCATGGTTTCGGTAAACACCAAAATCAAGATGGTGCACAGTGATACCCTGACCTTTATAACCAGTAGCCCAGGCATTTCTGATATTCATCCCATTGTGTTCGTCTAAATACCCTTGCAGATATGAAAAATCAGGTGTAATGATATGAGAATCAAATTCGGCAATCACCTCTTCTGGTTTGGATGAAATCAGAGGAGGCGGAGGTTGATATTTTAAAACAGGAGTGAGAGAGCAAAACTCGATATAATCCAGTTTTTCCAATTCATCGGCTAACTTAACTAAATCAGAATGATTAATATCCGCTTCTATTTTGTAAAGATAAGTTAATTTATTGAATTCCTGGGTTTTCCAGGTTTTTTTATCGAAATCGTCTTTATTAAAAATAGGTTTTATCTCCATTTTATGTTTAGATGCATTAAAAACAGGTAATGAGTCAGTTGTTTCAGCTGCTAATCTTTTTAATCCATCTGGGAAAAACATGATTTCAAGATTATACTTCAAATTATCATTTGGGATATGATTGTTTCCTTTTAAAGAAATATCATTATCTTCAGATGGTGTTTGTTTAAGTAATGGATAGCTAATATCATTGCTTTCATTCCTAATGATTTCATTTATTTCTCTATTTATATCAAACAGAAAATCTGATTCTTTTATTTCTATATTTTCTGGTGGAAGTTTTTTAATTACTTTTCCATTCTCAATGATAGTGGTTTCTATTGTGTAATTTGCGGGTTTAAGTGAGGTAAAACAAGCTAATTGATTATCGTCACTATAATATTCATATATATCTTTTGTGTCTGAATCTATTAGCTTGTATTTTATTTCTATGTTATCACTCATTTCACCATAACATTTAAGATATAGATTACCGTCAAATTTTGCAGATTTAAAGTACTCAAGGGATATGGACATTGTCATTCTCCTCTTTAGTTAATTGCCTCCTTAGTATAACTATAAACGGGTATTTCATATTATTATTATTTCTTAGTCCACTATTCTGTTAGGGAGTGGCTGTATTATCTGTATTGATTATTACTGAATGTGATTTTATATTGAATATATAGTTATGTTCGTTTGTAATTTATCTCTCATTGAAGTGAATGGTGGGTTTTAATTAATAAGATCAGGTATGAATATATTCCATGAATAGTGCAGGGTTATTCGTATTTTTATCTATTGTTTTTCCTTTTTCTACGAAACCACAGCTAAGATAGAAACCGATAGAGTCCTTATTTTGACAATAAACCTCTAATTCCAGTTTATTTCGTAGATTTTTGGCATAGTTGATCAGCTGCTTACCGATACCTCTTCCTTGCGCTGATGGTGAAACAAAGATAGCAGCAATACGGTTTTCGTATAGGCTGAGAAAACCTTTCACAAAGCTTTGTTCTTCAAATACATAGGTTTCTGACGATGGGATATAGATATTGCGCATATCATCTGTTTTGCTTTTCCAAAAATCAGCATCAATGAAATTATGGGCAATCAATGATGCTGATAGCCAGATATCCAGAATAGTATCCATATCCTGTGCGTTAAAAGGGCGGATCATGATTGACTCCCAACAGATTTATATTCTGTTTCAGTTGATAGTTACATTGCACTGGCAGAGTAACCAATAACTACAATGGGAGTCAAGATAATGGATCTTTCCTGCTCTTTCTACGCTATTAATGCTTGATTGTTAAAGACGGGATCAGATTGAATATGGATCCTCTGTAAATGTCGTTCTGATTTAGACGTAAATCCTTCTCGCCCATGTAGCAAAGAGAAATTGTCCACAATCACTAAATCGCCTTTTTGCCATGCATGAGCATATAAATGGCGCTTATCGTATAGCGTATTGATAAAATCTTGCTGAAATTCTGCTACCTGATCAGGATTGATATTATGATACTCAATAGCATGTTTATTCAGGAATTTCTCACCATCTACCGCGGGTTCATTATATCTGATAACAAATCCATTTCCATCGGGATGTTTTTCTAATAAAGGAGAATGGACTTCGCCACCATAATGAGTGACTTTATTAATGCGATAAGTAACAGATATATTTTTCCATTGTTCTAATTGCTGCTGAGTCGCATTAGCAACCACAAGGCGGGTATTGACGAAGGTTGTTCTGCCGCCTTGGTCACTGTCTGGCGCATGTGCACAATGGAACATAATAAATTCGGGAATGGTTGGTTTATACATGCCATCCCAATGAAGCGGCATATAGCTGTTATCAAATACGTGATCGGTCGCATCCTGATGTTCACGAACATCTAAAACAGCACCGAACGGCCACATCATTATTTCTCCCCAATCATGGGCATAATCTTTATATTTTTCGTGATCAGATAAGTCAGATTTGAAGCCACGTAATAAAAGCAAATGATGTTTTTTAATCAGTTTTTTTAATTCTTCTACTGATAGCGTATCAATATGCTGGTCGGCATATTGTGGTGTAATCTTCAGGCCAAAAGGCGTCATCTCTTCTGTCTGAAATTTGTTTAAATCTGTCATAGTCATTTTCCTTTAAATTACATAATGGCTGGGTTTTCCATGAATACTTACTAATTTTCCGCCCATCATCTGAACTTCTTTATGTTTCATTAATATAAACTGCCCATTTACATTGGCTGCAACGCCATGCCAGGGGGTTAACCAATCATCCCTGGTTGGCATCATATGAATACCGAGTTTAATACTGTCTGCTGGTTGAGGATGAATAGACAAACGTATGGCTTCTGGGAAATGCGTATCTAATAAACTTCCCCATGCCCAACTTCTCTGAATAACACCGATAGCTCTCTGTTTGGCATCTTTTTGCAGGGCATTGTTTGATCCGGTATAGCCGGGTAATAAGCTGTCTTCATATAAAAAGCGGGTAACCGCGCGATACAATTGCAATCCATCACTGCTTTGCAACAGTTGATTTTTAATGGATTCCTCAGTTCGGGCGTAATGTTTTACTAACATCTGCCTCTGTAAATCGAAATCATCACTATGCTCGCAGAGGTTCTTATCGTCATTGAGATTAAATGTACTTAGGTTTATAGCACCCATCTCATTGATTAATTGTTTAATATCTTCATGATATTGACTGATGATATCATCACTGACACGAATTAGATCGCCGAAAACATGCCCGTCTGAACAGATAATAATACGGGCGCCAGGAGGATAATAAAGCTGTATACGCTGGCACAGAGAATTAAGAAAAGTCAAAGATAAGCGTTCTGCCATATCGGGAGCAGTACCAAGCACTTTATTTTTATTTGGTGATTTTGTTGGGAATGCCGGCAAAATAAATTCGATAGGTTTTTTATTCCTGATGAAATACGCAATTCTGGGTAACTGTACGTTTTTAACAAACGCTTCTTCTTGCACTAAATCTTTTTCTGAGTTGGTAAAGCGTCTGCGGTATTGTAACAACTCATGTAGAATCTGCATGGAAATATTGCTAGAAGAAACATTACCAGAAGTAACGTTATTGTAAGTAATACTTTGCATAATGACTATTTCTCTTTCTTGTCATAAATATCTATTCTTTACTTCCTTAAAAATAGATAAATATGAGTTTAACTAATTGGTATAGACGAAGTGTAAGATAGCGCAATTAAAAGATAATATAATATTTAGGAATAAATAATAATTTATTTTCTAACAAACAATATGTTTGAATATAATTTTTATAATCACTCAATATATTTGATTGATTGTTACAATAAAGCACAGTTTTCCTGGGTTATTAGAATCCCATATAACTGGTACGATCACTTTAATTGGATACCACTTAAGGTTAGGTAAGGTAAGCGAAATGAGGTTATTGCACCATTTTATGTTAGCGATTTTTCTGAAATTTATCGTCAATAAGACGAGTGAGGCATATCTTTATTTTATCTAATGTATTATTTGGGGTTATGAAAGATGTGGGTTGCATAATTAAGGGTTATGATTGTAACAAGAGAAATAGGATTTAAGTTAAAAAAGCAAACTAATATGTAAGGTTGATAATATAATCTGTTATCATGAGTATGACTCTATTTGGTTATTATTTTCTGAAACCTGAATTTACCTCTAATTTAATTCGGCAATAGCCCAGATTCCATATGAATATTGCGATATGATTGTTATTTAAAAATAAGTATTAATGAGTAAATTACAGCACTTCCCCACGGACTGATAATCAATCACAGGGGAAGTAAAAAACAGCTTAAAAACTTACTTGATGATGTTCAAAAGTACTCATTAACTGCTGAATAAACTCCAGACGCGCCATCCTCTCGTTCAGGTCAGTAATGAATTTCAATTTAGCGGGGCCATCCAGCCGGTAAATCTCAGGCTGTTTCTGTAACAGGCTGATAAGATAAGTTGGATCAACTTTATTTTTCTCACTAAATTCGATGAAACCGCCTTTTTCATGGGCTTCTATGCGCTTAATCCCTAATTTCTGAGCAGATAAGCGAATTGCCGCTGATTGTAATAAATGGCGCCCAGGATCAGGTAATATGCCGAACCGGTCTACCAATTCAACCTTTAATTCTGCCAATTCTGATTCGTCTCTGGCGCTGGCAATGCGTTTATAGAAAGATAAACGCATATTGACCTCAGGAATATAACTGTCAGGCAGTAAAACAGGCATACGTAATTCAACCTCCGTCTGGCTATTCACCAAGTCTTCAAGTGAAGGTTCACGACCTGCTTTTAATGCATTGACAGCACTTTCCAGTAGCTCCATATAGAGTGTGAAGCCAATCGTTGTCATCTGGCCACTTTGTTCTTCACCGAGAAGTTCACCAGCTCCGCGGATCTCAAGGTCATGGGTTGCCAGTGCAAAACCAGCGCCTAAATCTTCAAGGGAAGCGATTGCTTCCAGACGTTTGTGTGCATCGGTTGTCATGGCTTTCGGATGTGGCGTCAGAAGATAAGCATAAGCCTGATGATGAGAGCGTCCGACACGTCCTCGTAGCTGATGCAATTGAGCCAGGCCGAAATGGTCAGCACGTTCGATAATGATGGTATTGGCGCTTGGAATATCGATGCCTGTTTCAATAATGGTGGTGCAAATCAGGACATTAAACCGCTGATGATGGAAATCGGTCATCACCCGTTCTAAATCCCGTTCACGCATTTGCCCATGACCAACGGCGATCCGTGCTTCTGGCACTAACTCCTCGAGGCGTAGTTTTGCTTTCTCAATATTTTCAACCTCATTATAGAGGTAGTAGACTTGACCACCGCGCAAAATTTCACGCAACATCGCCTCCCGAACAACCAGGCTGTCATACTCGCGCACGAATGTTTTAACCGCCAGGCGACGGGCGGGCGGTGTCGAAATGATCGAGAGATCCCGCATACTACTCATTGCCATATTGAGCGTTCGCGGAATAGGAGTTGCGGTAAGTGTCAGAATATCCACATCGGCGCGCATAGCTTTGATCTGCTCTTTATGGCGAACACCAAACCGGTGTTCCTCATCGACAATTAATAAACCAAGGTCTTTCCAGCGCAGGCCACTTTGCAGCAATTTATGAGTACCGATAATAATATCGACTTTACCTTCGGCTGCCATCTCAACGACTTGCTGCTGCTCTTTCGCGCTGCGGAAACGGGATATCATTTCAATACGTACCGGCCAATTAGCAAAACGGTCACGGAAATTATCAAAATGTTGTTGAGCCAGAAGAGTTGTCGGAACCAATACCGCCACTTGCTTGTCATTATGGACGGCCAGAAATGCAGAGCGCATCGCAACTTCGGTTTTACCAAATCCGACATCACCGCAAACCAGGCGATCCATCGCCACGGGTTGACACATATCATTGAGAACGGCGTTAATCGCCTGCTCTTGATCTGGTGTAGTTTCGAATGGGAAGCTCTGACAGAACAGTTGGTATTGTTCCCAATCATGTTTAAAAGCAAACCCTGGTTTTACGGTGCGATGGGCATAAATATCAAGCAACTCCGCAGCCACATCGCGTACTTTTTCGGCTGCTTTCTGGCGGGCCTTGCTCCATGCCTCTCCGCCCAATTTATGTAGTGGCGCATTTTCATCTGCGCCACCTGCGTAGCGGCTAATCAGGTGCAGGGAAGACACCGGAACATAGAGTTTGTCGTTACCGGCATAACTCAGGATCAGATATTCAGCCTTGATCCCCCCTGCTTCCAGAGTGGTTAACCCCTGATAACGGCCAACACCATGTTCCAGATGAACCACCGGCTGACTGGGATGTAGTTCTGCAAGGTTACGGATCAGAGTATCTGTATTGATCGTGCGGCGGGTATCCTGACGGCGGCGAACAACACGCTCACCAAGCATGTCACTTTCACAGATCAGAGCAAGTGCATTCTTTGCATCAATAAAACCATGTTCAGCCGCACCAATCATCAAAAAGTAGCCTGATTGTTGAGCTTCATGTAATTTGCTGATTTTAATTGGCTTAATATTTATCCGTGACAACAATTCTTGCAACGTTTCTTTTCGGCCTTCACTCTCAACGGAGAAAATAACGCGGCCACTGAATTGTTCAAGAAAACGGCGAAGCTTATCCAGAGGTGCCTTATTTTGTGCAACAACGGCGAGATCCGGCAGTCGTTGATAATCAAGATTGATGTGGCTGGTTTTTTTACTGAGCTCTTCCGTTTTGAGTTGAATGCGGGGCCAGTTTTTGAGTTCGGAGAATAGCTTATCAGCCGGAAGCCAAAGTTCTTCCGGTGGTAAGAGAGGACGCATGGGGTCAACTTTACGGCTCTCAAAACGTTGTTGAGCATCTTGCCAGAAACGTTCCGCGGAGGGGGTTATCTCTTGATTGATAATCAAAGTGTTGTCTGGCAGATACTCAAATAGCGAAGGCAAGGGTTGGTTGAAAAACAGGGGTTGCCAGTATTCTATCCCTGCCGGTAATGTCCCTTTACTGACTTGCTGATAGATGTGTTCACCGTCACGACGGACTTCAAAACGTTCTCGCCACTGGCTGCGAAACAGTTCAATAGTCTCTTTATCCGTTGGGAATTCATGAGCGGGCAGTAAGTTGATTTGCTTGACCTCGGTCAGCGTGCGTTGGCTGTCAACATCGAAAATTCGCAGACTATCAATTTCATCATCGAAAAAATCAATACGATAAGGGTGCTCGCTCCCCATTGGAAAAAGATCAAGCAGGGCGCCACGGGTAGCAAATTCACCATGTTCAAGAACTTGTTCAACACTGCGATAGCCCGCCTGTTCCAATTCCGTACGCAGTTTATCCCGCGAAAGCCTTTGACCTTTGCACATGACCAGCGCATGCCCGTGAAGAAATTCATGAGGGCAAACCCGTTGCATCAAGGTATTTATCGGCAGGATTAAAACACCTTTGGTCATTGTTGGCAGACGGTAGAGTGTGGACAGGCGATTGGAAATAATTTCCTGATGAGGGGAAAAACTGTCATACGGCAATGTTTCCCAGTCAGAAAGGAGATCAATAGGGCAGTCGGTAAACTGATGGATTTCATCATGCAGACGTAAGGCGTTTTGCATATCTTTGGTTATCAGTACCACAGGGCCTTGATGGCGTTCGACAATTTCAGCACACTCTACAGCATAAGCTGCGCCAGTAAGTTGGCCTAACTGGCGGCTATCACCGCGGCGTTCAGGAAGTTCATAACGGTATTTTGAGGACATAAGCGTTAATGTGTTCTCTATGATTCAGTCCATTCCCAACAGATTTTTCGACTCATAATGGTCTTAAAGTAAACACGCTGGCAGGTTGAGAGAAAATAAAAAAAACCACAGATCCGGGCGTTGGTGGTTCCATAAAGTATAGCTACCCTTTATTATCCCCGAACACTTTGCTTTGGCAACAGGGGAGTAACAGATTTCATGTTTCAATCTGTCTCATTATTTATAGGTTTGCGGTATATGCGTGGCCGTGCGGCTGACAAATTTGGCCGGTTTGTTTCATGGCTGTCGGCAATTGGTATTACTCTCGGTGTTGCTGCATTAATTACAGTACTGTCCGTGATGAATGGTTTTGAGCGTTCACTGGAAACCAGTATTCTTGGTTTTATGCCGCAGGCTATTGTGACGTCGGTGAATGGTTCTTTGGATCCGGAAAAGTATCCGGCCAGGGAGCTTGAGGATTTGAAACAAGTTAGCAGGATTACACCCTTGGTGGTGGGAGATGTCGTATTACAAAGTCCCCGCAATGTTGGTGTGGGCGTGATGTTGGGTATCACTTCTGATGAATATGAACCGCTGACGGAATATCTGATCAGCACTTATCGTCAGCAACTTGAATCCGGCAGCTATAATGCGATTTTGGGCGAAAAACTGGCCAGGGAGCTTGGGGTAAAGCGCGGTGATCGGGTCCGCTTTATGGTGCCGGGTGCAAGCCAGTTGACACCGATGGGGCGTATTCCCAGTCAGCGTCTGTTTACGATTGTGGGTACTTTTGCTTCTAACAGTGAAGTAGACGGCACACAGGTTCTGGTTAATCAGCAAGATGCGGCTCGTCTGATGCGTTATCCGCAGGGTAACATCACCGGCTGGCGTCTCTATCTCATAGAACCCTTGGCTGTAGATAGTTTGAGCTTACAAACCTTGCCTGAAGGGTTGTTGTGGAAAGATTGGCGTGAACGTAAAGGTGAATTTTTCCAGGCGGTAAGGATGGAAAAAAACATGATGGGCTTATTGCTGAGTTTGATTATTGCTGTAGCTGCATTCAATATCATTACTTCGCTTGGCTTGCTGGTGATGGAAAAGCAAGGTGAAGTGGCGATTTTGCAAACACAGGGACTGGTACGCCGTCAGATTATGACCGTTTTTATGATCCAGGGAGCCGGTGCCGGGATCATCGGTACATTACTAGGAACCGGGCTTGGTGTTCTGCTTTCCAGCCAGCTTAATAACTTAATGCCATTGGTTGGCCTGTTAACCTCAGGTGTTGAATTGCCTGTTGCGATTGAGCCATTACAGGTAGCCACCATTGCAATTTCAGCGATGGTTATCGCCTTGTTATCTACGTTATATCCTTCCTGGCGTGCTGCTGCCATTCAACCTGCTGAGGCTTTGCGTTATGAATAATCAACCACTACTGCTGTGTAATAATTTGTGTAAAAAATATCAGGAAGGGCAAGTACTGACCGAAGTGCTGAAAAATGTCACTTTCGCTATTAAGCAGGGTGAAATGATGGCGATTGTCGGGAGTTCCGGCTCAGGTAAGAGTACGCTTCTGCATTTGCTTGGTGGATTGGATACACCGACCTCTGGTGAAGTCCTTTTTAAAGGGCACTCTTTGAATAAAATGTCCTCCAAAGCCAGAGCAGCGCTGCGCAACCATGAATTGGGTTTTATTTATCAGTTTCATCATTTGTTGCCTGATTTTGACGCAATAGAGAATGTGGCTATGCCACTGCTGATTGGCGGAAAAAACCGCAGCCAGGCACAGAAGAAAGCATTGGAAATGTTGGCGGCTGTTGGTCTGGAGAAACGAGCCCATCACCGCCCGTCAGAATTATCAGGGGGTGAACGCCAGCGAGTGGCGATTGCCAGAGCCCTGGTTAATGAGCCTTCTTTAGTTTTGGCTGATGAACCTACCGGTAACCTTGATTTACGTAATGCCGATAGCGTTTTTGAATTATTGGGCGAGCTTAACAGACAGCAAGGCACAGCATTTCTGGTTGTCACCCATGATTTGACACTGGCTGGCAGATTGAATCGTCAGGTGGAGATGCAGGATGGTTATTTACAGGATAAATTGACCCTGGCGGGGGCATTGTAATGGCGAATTTGCCTCTCTCTTTAGTCACTGCTCTGCGATTCAGCCGGGGGCGCCGCCGTGGTGGAATGGTATCCCTGATTTCAGTGATTTCCACGCTGGGGATTATGCTTGGTGTCGCTGTTCTGATTATTGGTCTGAGTGCCATGAATGGTTTTGAGCGCGAATTGAGAAACCGGATCCTTTCGGTCGTTCCTCATGGTGAAATCTATGCAGTTAATCAGCCTCTTGAGCATTGGCGGCCGGCATTAGAACGGGTAAAAAACACAATCGGCATAGTTGCTGCTTCACCTTATATTACTTTTACCGGATTAATGGAAAAAGGCGTCAGCTTACATGCTGTTCAGGTGAAAGGTGTTGATTTAGTTACTGAGGCTCAGGTCAGTTCATTACCACAGTTTGTACAAGGTAATGCATGGCAAAACTTTCAGGCGGGTCATCAACAGGTCATTCTTGGGCAGGGCGTTGCTAATGCTTTGAAGGTTAAACAGGGCGATTGGTTGACTGTCATGATCCCAAACAATGATCCGGAAATGAAACTGTTGCAACCAAAGCGGATCCGTTTACAGGTTAGCGGAATTTTTCAGCTAAGTGGCTTACTTGATCACAGCCTGGCGTTGATTCCTTTGGCTGATGCACAGCAATATTTGGATTATGGTCAGGGGATCACCGGAATTGCGATCAAGGTTGATGATGTGTTTGCCGCTGATCAACGGGTACGGGCTGCCGGTGAAGCCTCACAAGAATATGTTTATATCAGTAGTTGGATAAGAAATTACGGTTATATGTATCAGGATATTCAGATGGTACGCGGCATTATGTATCTGGCGATGATTCTGGTGATTGGCGTAGCGTGTTTTAATATCGTTTCTACACTGGTCATGGCGGTAAAAGATAAAAGCAGTGATATCGCTATTTTGCGAACCCTCGGCGCGAAAGATGGGCAAATCAGAGCGGTTTTCCTCTGGTATGGATTATTGGCGGGTATGGTAGGCAGTATTGCTGGCGCGGTAGTCGGCGTGGTGGCATCACTGAATCTGACGGCCCTGATTCATGGTTTGGAAAAGCTGATCGGCCATCAATTTCTTTCCGGTGATGTTTATTTCATTGATTTCCTGCCATCTGAGCTACATAGCATGGATGTGCTGTATGTTCTGGCGACGGCTTTGATTCTGAGTTTACTGGCAAGTTGGTATCCGGCAAGACGGGCAAGCAGACTTGATCCGGCGCGGATTTTAAGTGGGAAATAATCAGCCGGCTATTGGCATGAGCTAAACAAAGGCGCTATGGTATAAAAAATAGAAACCTAAGCAGTACTAAGAAATCTTATAAGGAAATCATATGCGTGTTCGTCGTCGGCTTGGTCGGTTTCGTAAGGTTAAGCGTTTGCGGCATCAGAGGTTTCGTAGTCGAATTTTCTATAGGGATAATCGATTGGCACTGAATATGAAAAAACCTTATGTAGTGGTATTGACTGGCGCGGGTATTTCGGCTGAATCGGGTATTCGGACGTTCCGCTCCTCTGATGGACTATGGGAAGAACACCGGGTGGAAGATGTTGCTACACCGGAAGGTTTTCAGAAAGATCCGGAACTGGTACAGGCATTTTATAACGCCCGGCGTCATCAGCTTCAGCAACCGGAAATAAATCCGAATGCGGCGCATTATGCTTTGGCAGCCTTGGAAAATGAGCTTGGTGATCATTTTCTGCTGATTACCCAGAATATCGATAATCTTCATGAGAGGGCGGGCAGCTATCGTACGGTGCATATGCATGGCGAATTGCTCAAAGTCCGTTGCTGTCAGTCCGGGCAAGTGTTCGATTGGGCAGGTCCTCTGACGACTGATGAACGTTGCCATTGTTGTCAGTTTCCATCACCATTGCGTCCGCATATTGTTTGGTTTGGTGAAATGCCTTTTGCTATGGAGCAAATCTACTCTGCATTGGCTCAGGCGGATATTTTCATTGCTATCGGCACTTCCGGGCATGTTTATCCTGCGGCTGGATTTGTGCATGAAGCTAAACTGGCAGGGGCACACACAGTAGAGCTGAATCTGGAGCCGAGTCAGGTAGAAAGTCTGTTTGATGAAAAGCATTATGGGCCAGCCAGTAAGATAGTGGATGAATATGTCCAAAAGTTGATTGATAGGATAAAAGAATTTAAAGCTGATTTGACGCAATAATTATTCTGTTTCTCTTCCTCATATTGACATCCTCCCCCACTTTCGCACTTCGTGACTCAAGAGGGGGATCCCCGTTAGTGGGCGACGGCTGATCGCTCTGCGTCTGGTTCCTGCTTCGACGGGCGGCCTGACTGCACCGTCCCTCCACAGGCAAGCACGGCATGTCCTGCCGCTAAAATGTTACGAGCGCCGTTTACATCTGCGTTCGCGGTATATCCACACACCTGGCACACGAATTTACTCTGTGACAAGCGGTTCTCTTTTGCTGTATGACCACAACATGCGCACCGCTGGCTGGTGTATGCCGGAGGGACTGCCAGTACCTGACCGCCGCGCCAGCGCTGCTTATATTCTAGCTGACGGCGCATTTCATACCAGCCCTGATCCAGTATCGCGCGATTTAAGCCTGATTTAGCCCGAACGTTCCTTCCGGGCTGTTCTGCCGTGCCTTTCGCTGACTTCGACATGTTACTGACCTTCAAATCTTCAATCACGATCATCGCGTGGTTTTTGCTTATTTTCGTGGTGGTCTTATGAAGGTAGTCGCGGCGAATATTGGCGATGTGCGAATGCAGACGCTGAATTTTTCGCTTCTGTTTCTGCCAGTTGGCGCTGAACTTAACTTTGCGGCTTAACTGTCTCTGGAGCTTTGCCAGCTTGCGCTGGCGGGTTTTAAAACTGTTGACCGGTTCGTATATCGTCCCGTCTGAGAGCGTCGCCAGTTTCGATATCCCGGCATCCAGACCCACCATTGTTGTTGATTCGTGGTGTGGCTCAGAGGCTTCTATCTCGACTTGAAACGACACATACCACTTACCCGCTGACTGGCTGATCGTGGCATTTTTGATTTTGCCGTTCACCTCCTGCGATTGCCGGAACTTTATCCATCCGAGCCCAGAAGGAAGCCTGACTCTGCGATTTTCAAGGAGACAATATTTTTCAAAATTGACGAACCGGATTGAATCCCTGCCGTCATTTTTTCGTTTCCATACAGGCGCTTTCGCTGCCAGTGTTTTATCGAAGCAACGCCGCCATGCCCCCTGTAAGTCTTTAAGTTTTTGTTGAAGGTTATCGGTGTAAGCTTCCTGTAAGAAGGCGTATTCCGGTATTTTTTTCCACCCCGTGAGCATTCGGTTGAGTTCAAACGCGGAGGGAAGTTTTCCGCCAGAATCCAGAATGTGTTTTGTTACCTGAAGTCCGTGATCCCAGACAAAACGAGCACACCCGCATAACTGCCGCAGACGCTGCGACTGTTCTTCAGTTGGCTCTAGTCTGAACTTGTAGGCTTTCAGTATTAGCATTATCATTCAGTGTGTAGTCGGTTTGTTCTCTATTTTACTGTGCCTTCGGCTAACTTCAATGCAAAAATACAAAATTAATTGTTCACGACATGCCGCCTTTCTTTTGCATGTATATCTTGTGTTTGTGACCAAATACCGTAGAAAGATTCTTGGCGAGCGGACACTATGCCGCCTTTCTACGTGGAGGTGACCTGGCTGATAAATATGCCAGTCACTGCCTCTTAATCGGAAGATCTGATTAAAAGGCAGTGAGGTAATAACTGGGTGAGAAGTGACACAGAATTATTTAAAGGGTCACCTTTTGTGATGATACATTAATCATTAAAGTACCAGTAGCCACTGTTTACCAATGCAGTGAGCAGGCTGATAAAACGCACATCATCTATCGCTTCACCCAGCATTTCTGCATTAATCTCATAATAGTGGCAAAGAATATCAGCTGCTTTAATATGAGGTGTATCTATTAATTCACCATTCACAAAGCACTGATCACCAATTCTTATAACCCGTAGTCCGTTAAGGCGGTGGAGATTTTCACCTTGTTTCATTAATTCATAAATTTCATCATTTTCATAGGGCGGCTCTGGTGGGGCAATATCAAGCTCATGCCGGGACTGAGAGATAAACTCGCCAAACCATTGTTGGAAAGTTTCAGGTTGCGCTAATAATTCGTTCATCATTGTGTGTAGCGCGGATAGTTCATGTGGCTGGACCCGTGCCGGGTTTTCGCGGAAAGTCAGATCAGGGTCGCTATAGCGATAGCTGCCTAAATCATTAGCCAGCACATAATCGGCAAAACTGCTGAACAGTTCGCGGGAATTGGGCGCACGGAAACCAACTGAATAATTCAGTGAATCTTCAATGGCATAACCTTCATGCGGAAACCCAGGTGGAATATAGAGAATATCACCGGGTTCCATCTCTTCATCAATAATGGCGTTAAATGGAGCGACTTGTAATAGATCGGGATGAGGGCAGTGCTGTTTCATGGGGATCTTTTCCCCAACGCACCAACGACGGCGACCCATTCCTTGAATGATAAACACATCATATTGGTCGAGATGCGGGCCAACACCCCCACCGGGAACAGAGAAGGAAACCATGAGATCGTCCATCCGCCAGTCAGATAACACGCGGAATGGTTGCATTAATGCCGCGGAAGGATGATGCCAGTGATTAACCGCTTGTACCAGCAGTGACCAATCCTGTTCACTTAAATGATCGTAACTTTCGAATGGACCATGAGAGACATCCCAACGGCCATTTTTCTGGCTGACCAGACGGCAGTCAACTTCATTCTCCATAGCCAAACCTGCCAGCTCATCGGGAGTAAGTGGATCAATGAATTGACGGAAGCCTTGTTTAATCAGTAAAGGGCGTTTTTGCCAGTGATTTTGCAAAAACGCCTGCCAGTCCAGATTCAACTGATAGTCCATAGTGACATCCTGAGTGTGAAGTGAGTTTCAGGATATTATAACGAATTAGTTAAATCGAGTATCAGACTGCATAGGCATATTTAGCAAAAATAGCCGTAAACCTTCGTCCGATGCGGAAGGAGGTATAAGAGCACAGAGCAGTCCACTTAATCGTCATCATTAATTTGCTGACACCGGAATATGACGCAAATTCTGGCGCCGCCAAGCGGGCTGTCACTGATACTGATATCACCGGTATATTGTTCAATAATTTCAGAAGCAATTGACAACCCAAGCCCCTGACCAGGTCGTAAGGTATCGACGCGTTGGCCCCGCTGGAAAATTATTTCCCGTTTGTCAATTGGAACGCCTGGGCCGTCGTCGTCGACAATAATCATCACCGAATCGTGATCAACAGTGACTGAGATTTCGACAAATTTAAGGCAATATTTACAGGCATTTTCCAGCACATTACCCATGACTTCCATAAAATCATTTTTTTCACCAAGCCAGGTGATCTCCGGCGATACATCTAACGTAAGGCTGACCCCTTTACGTTGATAGACTTTTGTTAAAGCGCTGCACAGGCTATCCAATAAAGCGGGAATAGAAGAGACTTTCCGCATAATAGTACTGTGTTCGCTGCGCATACTGGCTCGATGCAGGTAATAGCCTATTTGCTGAGAAATACGGCTGATTTGCTCAAGCATGATGGGTTCGGCCTGTTGAATCGTCATTTGCTTACTGTTGCGTAAAGAACGAAGGGTTGATTGCAAAACAGCCAGTGGAGTTTTCAGGCTGTGTGTTAGATCAGCCAGCGTTGTCCGGTATTTTGTATAGCGGTTTCGTTCATTATTGAGCAGCACATTAAGGTTACGCACTAATCCCCGCAGCTCGGTCGGTGGGTTTTCATCCAGTTTTTCCCGTTCACCTTTCTCCAGTGAACTGACCTGATGAATCAGCGACTTAATCGGTCGTAAACTCCAGTGTGCCGCCAGCCAGATTAAAGGGATGACCAGAATCAGGTTGGCAATCAATACATAGCCGAACCATTCCCACACCATAACCGTTTTTTGTAAATCCTGCGGAATAGTATCGATGACGACAATGGTTAACGCCGGCAGATGATCTGTCGCACTGTATCGGTTAACAGAAACGGAGTGGGTCAGCTCATTGTCTTCATTTTCGTCGAGAGCGTTAAGTTTACCTAATTGTCCTTGCATATTGTCCGAGTCTTTTAACAAGTCCCGGCTGTTTTTCAGGTCAGTATTCAGATCATACAAACCATTTTCCTTCAACCATACACTTGGAATCGAGTTCTCTACTTTCGGGAGATGACGTTGACGCCAGAGGATCGTTCCTTTGTTGTTGTAAATCAGAACCAGTGATGGGTTGTTCAGTGTGAAATTGGGAGGGACTGAAATATCCAGTTTATTGTTATTCCACTGAGCAAGACTGAAAAACAGGTTACTCTGACTGCGTAGCAGAGTATAAGCGGTTTTATCAAAACTGACCAGATAACCGACAATGGCAACAATACCGTAAGACATTGTCAGAGCCAGAATAACGGCGGCAGTCGCCATTAAAAACCGGGTACGGAGTGAGAAAGGTTTCTTTTTGTGCTTCAGCACGGTTTTACCCAGCAAAATTTTATACATCAAAGCGATAGCCTTGACCACGGACAGTCACGATAACTTCATAAGGCCATATATCTTGTATTTTCTTTCTTAACCGACCGATTAACACATCAATGGAATGGCCTTCGCGTAGTTCAGCATCGGGATATAACTGGCGCATTAATGCATCTTTAGTAACCACTTTGTCACTATTGCACATCAGTATTTCAATAATCCGGTATTCAAACGCTGTTAGTTTGACATTTTCCCCATAAACCGTTAATTCCTTGCGTGACAGATCAATTCTGAAGGGGGGAAACTCAATAACCTGAGAAACCAATCCATTATTACGGCGCAGAAGTGCCTGCATCCGGGCAATAATTTCTTCAAGATGAAATGGCTTGGTGACATAATCATCGGCCCCTGCATCAAGGACTGTGACTTTTTCCTGCCAGCTTTCACGGGCTGTCAGAACAAGAATGGGGAGTTTTTCATCTTTCTGGCGCCAGCGACGGATCAAACTCAAACCATCTTCTCCGGGCAAACCAAGATCAACAATAGCAATATCTGGTTCGCTTTCTGCCAGATAGTAATCGGCTTCTTTGGCATTTGCCGCAGCATCAACCAGATGGCCTGTGTCGCGAAGCTGTACTGTCAAATGATGACGTAGCAGCATGTTGTCTTCAACGATCAATATCCGCATGGAATATTCCTTCTAAAACGGCAACTGGCAGTATTGTAATAATTAATTTATTCAAACTGTTATATAGACAAAACTGCTGGTAAAAAATTCAATGCAATGGGTCTGGCTGAGTATGTTAGATATATGGATCTGTAACAGCAAGTCATCAAGTAGAAATAGAGAATATAACTTCAATGTGTGTTTGGGATTGGTTTATAAAAGGGTAGAAATTAGCAGATATTTTATCCGTCTCAGGTTGTTGACAAGCCTCTCTATTTCAAACGAAGCCCTATGTCGCCCAAGCCATACGCAAACACGATAAATGGTTCATGTCACAACAGCATGAAAGAACGCTCAACCAAATACTGGCGAATGAAGAGCCTAAAGTTGTTACCAATCCACATGTTCCCATCCCTGATGCAAGTAAGTTTTCTTGCCAGGATAGGGTAATTCAACACAATCAATTTGCCAATTAAGCACCGCGATTGAGTGTTCTAAATCAAACAAGCAGATTGGACGCCCATTAATGATAGTTTCTGACATCAAACTGCCACATTGCAAAAAACCTTTATGCCAGCGCTCCGCTACAGAGATATCGTGACAACGTAAGGAGATATGATCGGCTTGATATTGCTCAACATTCAAATTAAGCCGCTGTTTGAACCGTACCAATTTTTGCTCAAATATTGCCAGTTCAGCCACTAAATCCTGTAATTCAACAATAGAAGAAAAATGTGTCATACTATCCCAGTTAAGATGCAATAGATTGGTCTCTTCCCTTGGCCCCAAACAGCCCAAGAATTTTAAAGGGTTGCCGCCGTTTCAAACCTCGAATGATACTCTCGATTTGTAATAATTGAAATTTGATGGTACCAACACAATCACTCTTTCAATAACTCCATGAATTCGTAAGATGAACGCCAATGAATTCTCATTACCCTATTTCACTCACAAAAAACTGCAATTAAACGAAAAAACCCGCTTGGGACAAGGTTTGATACCTTGCAAGAAACACTATCTATCAATAATTTACTGTAACCATTTTATTTTACACAATTTCTGTACGGAATGGGAATTAATGGTAACTCTGGCTTGCTAATATAATTAGATTAGGAAATTAAAAATAGGAATCTTATTCTTTTATTCTAATGATTCGGGATAATTATTTAAAATAAAGAATCTCAATATTAAAATTAACGGTAGATACAAAGATTATTGTAATTGATACAGATCACAAATGCTAATTTTCTCATTGAAACCCCGCCATAAAATAAATAAATTATACTTCCGTCAAATATGTAAGCATCTTTGACTAAGTTTATTTCCATAAAATATAATTTCAGAGGTAATACTATGTCTAACTGGTCTGGAAATGTTCCAGCTAACGCTGAAAGAGGTAAATCCACAGGACTTATTCTCAAACAAGGAGATATAATCTCTATTGTTGCTCATGGATGGGTGAAATATGGCCGTGATAATGTTGAATGGGCATCACCTGATGGCCCTTTACCTATTAATCCACAACCGCCATCAATAGCCACACTCGTCGCTAAGATCGCCAACCAGAATTTTGCAATTGGCAACGGAGTACTTCATAAAACGATTCCTGTAGATGGTGAATTAATACTTTTATTCAATGACGTACCGGGTACTTTTGGTGACAATTCAGGTGAATTTCAAGTCGAGGTCATAATAGAGTCTCGGTATTCCCCTCTAAAGTAAACAAAAACTG
This sequence comes from Photorhabdus thracensis, assembly GCF_001010285.1. Classification (GTDB taxonomy): domain Bacteria; phylum Pseudomonadota; class Gammaproteobacteria; order Enterobacterales; family Enterobacteriaceae; genus Photorhabdus; species Photorhabdus temperata. The sequence goes on from NZ_CP011104.1 coordinate 3,997,669, forward strand.
TGTGAATATATATTACCAATAAAGTAATAAACATTTTTACTGATATAATGCCAAGTGAAAAATCACATCATTTCACTTGGCAGATAAGAAAAAGACCACATTAAGCGATCAAAAACTCCCCGACTTTTAAAGCTACTGGAAAATAAGCACTCCACCCTTGCACTAACAAAACAGGCCACACAATGCGCAGCCCTTAATAAATTACACTACCGAGCTAGTCAGTAGCGGCCTGTGGGCAAACAACTTCGTTTCCTTCTGCGCCACCCTCGCCAGTCAGTGGCTGGCACGTCGTCGATGGCCACGGAGACGCTTATGTTTGCGGGTCAGCCATAACACGAGTTTGCGATCGATCTGCCTCAGCGTTGGATACAGTGCCGACTTATAAAATGCACCGTAATAATTTATCCAGCCTCTGATTTTGGCGTTAAACATATGCGCCAGATTGATTGGTGATAACGGTCAGATTCTGGGTATCCCGGGTAAAGCGATTAGCCATACCCCGGAAGGCGCTTATAGTGCGGCGAACAGCGCAGAACTTGTCTATCGTAATAACATGACTGAGCATATGCTGTATCAGTTATCGGTTGACAATCAAAAGGATATATTAGCGGTAGAAAAAGGGGATAAAGCGGCGGGATGCCGCAATTACCGTCACCGCAGTAGGGACAGGCGGTTATGAGCTGGTTTATTGCGGTCAGATACTGATTGCGAGCTCGGCGGAATATCTTCCGCTTATTTTACATTTACCTAACCTGCTATGACCATTTAAAAGCACGAAAACAGAGATATTAAATATTTTATATAAAAGACGGATTTAACTATAAGTGTAATTTTTTTAAAAGAATATTGATTATATTTAATCAAAGTCTATTTATCATTAACAGAGAATTGAAAAAATCAGCAAAAAAAGATATTGCTCGGGAAAACATAAAAGGATATCTTTATACCATCAAGTTATTTACTGATTGATTTATGAAGATAAAAGACTTATAAAAACTGTTCAGGATTGCCAGTAAAACAGCGTCAGTAAAGATAAAAGTCGAGTATGATTAACGTTGGTTTAACGTAAAAAACAATATACCATGATGATTAAACTTAATAAAAAAAATGTTAAAAGCAGTAAAAAAAACGGCTAAAACCTTATTATACAAGTTAAAACCAGAGGTTAAAAAAATGGCTTTTAATAACAGTTTAAAACCTGCCTATGATAAATCTATCAGTGAAAATGAGAAAAAGAATTGGTTTTATTAATGCTTTATATACCACGCAAAAAAAATAAATAAAAACAGGGATAACAAAACCCGCAAATAAACGATTAAACCGAACATGAACTGGATTACTTACAGCGCTTTTATGTTGAATTTGTTATGCAACACTGCGATACATTAAATACATCCGTTAAAACTTGTTTTATACTATTTCATCCCGTTTAATAGCATTGCTTTTCTACTGTTTGATTTAAATCGCGCCTCTTTTTATACCTTAAATGTGATTTAACGATAAAATTAACTCATATCGTTGTTTTTGCAAGCTTTTTTCAGAGTTTAAACCTTACAGAATTAACCTTTTTATCCATTTTTTATTGTGCTATTTCCTTATGGCTTACTTCGTAAAATAACGACTAGAAAGATTTTGCATGCCCGTTTATTCAGATAATATTCTTTCATGTACTGATTTCTTTTCAATTCTCTGTTAATGGTATTAAATACCACACTCATTTATTTAAGGAAAAATAGTCAGTATTCATGATAAAAACAAAAACCTCGTTATTTTCAACGAGGTTTGTCAGCGGTCTGAGACGGATATTTTATCCATCTGTGGGAATATCGATTACTTTAATTCATCAACCAGTGTGATTGCGCGGCCAATATAATTTGCCGGCGTCATTGCTTTCAGGCGGATTTTCTCTTCTCCAGGTAAATCTAACCCATCAATAAAGGTTTTCATCCCTTCAGCATTGACGCGTTTACCACGAGTGAGCTCTTTCAACTTTTCATAAGGTTTTTCGATACCGTAGCGACGCATGACAGTCTGGATAGGTTCAGCAAGGACTTCCCAATTTTTATCCAGCTCATCCAGCAGATTCTGTTCATTGACTTCCAGCTTATTTAAGCCTTTCATTGTAGATTGATAAGCAATCAGAGCATATCCCAGACCAACGCCAAGGTTACGTAATACGGTTGAGTCAGTCAGATCACGCTGCCAACGGGAAACCGGCAACTTGCTTGCCAGATGACCAAGTACGGCATTTGCCAGCCCCAGATTACCTTCAGAGTTTTCAAAATCAATTGGATTGACTTTATGCGGCATTGTGGAAGAGCCAATTTCGCCGGCAATCGTTTTCTGTTTGAAATGGTTGAGTGCGATATAACCCCAAATGTCACGGTTGAAATCGAGCAGAATCGTATTGAAACGGGCAATGGAATCGAACAATTCCGCAATGTAATCATGAGGTTCGATTTGAGTCGTGTAGGGATTCCATTTGATGCCCAGTGAAGTCACAAACGTTTCACTGAACTGGTGCCAGTCAACCTGCGGGTAAGCGGCTATATGGGCATTATAGTTACCCACTGCGCCATTGATTTTGCCTAATATTTCGGTTTGCTCCAGTTGGCGATACTGGCGTTCCATCCGGTGAGCAACGTTGGCAAACTCTTTACCCACCGTGGAAGGCGTGGCTGGTTGACCGTGAGTACGGGACAACAGCGGCAAGTCCCGATATTCAACCGCCATTTCTTTAATGGCGTCAATCATCTGGCGCCATTGTGGCAAAATCACTTCTTCACGGGCTGTTTTCAGCATTAGCGCATAAGACAGATTGTTAATATCTTCAGAAGTACAGGCAAAGTGAATAAACTCAGCAACTTTATGTAGTGCCGGAACATCTGCAACTTTCTCTTTTAGAAAATATTCCACTGCTTTAACATCGTGGTTAGTCGTGCGTTCGATCGTTTTGATGCGCATTGCATCCTGTTCATTGAAATTTGCGATAATTTCATTCAGGTAAGCGTTTGCGTCCGCACCAAAAGCCGGAACTTCTTTAATTTCAGCACATTCTGCCAGTTTTTGCAGCCAACGTACTTCGACCTGCGTGCGGAATTTCAATAAGCCAAACTCACTAAAAATGGCACGTAATGCGCTGACTTTATCGCCGTAGCGGCCATCAATCGGAGAAACAGCAGTCAGTGAGGATAATTCCATTGGTAGCAACTCCTGGATTTTGTTTAACAATGAGCAAGAATATCTTTCGCCTGTTGGAGCAGGCGTTGACGAGAAAACATTAATTGCCAGCGACTACCGCCAACTTGCTGCCATAAGACAGCACAACGGATCCCTGCCAGCAGAATAGCCCTGACTTTCGCTTGTACAAGTGGATTGCGCAGAACATCAGGGGAACCTGTCACCTGGATCCTTGGACCTAATGGGCTGACAACATCAACATAAATACCGGCCAACGCATTGAACATGCCTTCCGACATGGGTTCAAAATAAGTCTGTTGGCGCTCTAACTGGCTAATGCGATTGCCAAGTGCGTCGGAAGCGTCCTGATTTTTACTCAGGCGGCGCTCCAGTACCATCAGGCTTAACATATAGCGGGTAAGATTGGCAGAAAGACTACTGTTAGAACCATTGAACATCCCAAGCATGGCATCCAGACCAATTCGCAGATTGCGTTCATGATTACCAAACACATCTAAAACAGATGCCGGGTTGGTGTTCAGAATGCTATTGACCATAGTTGCAACAGCATCGGTATCACACTGGTTTTCGTGAGCAAGTTGCTGTACCAGACGACTTGACTGGCAAATTCCCGCCAGAGCCAGTGTAATGTTGTAATAATTCTTTGCCACAATTACTCCTGCAAACGTTGTTCAATCACGCCACCGCCAAGACAAACTTCACCCTGATAAAAGACGGCTGACTGACCAGGGGTGACTGCGGCGACAGGGTTAGCAAAACGTACTTCTATTTTGTCTTCGTTTATTGGTGTGACAGTACAAGGAATATCCTGCTGGCGATAACGTGTTTTGACCACGCAGTGGATTTCTTCAGTCAGTGGCTGTTTGTCAACCCAATGAAGCTGTTGAGCAATAAGGCCGGCAGACATCATACGGGGATGTTCGTGTCCCTGAGCCACAATCAGAATGTTATTTTGAACATCTTTGTCTATGACATACCAAGGCTCTTCACTACCTTCTTTAGTTCCGCCGATCCCCAGACCTTTACGTTGACCCAGTGTGTGGTACATCAGCCCCTGATGCTCGCCAAGGGTTTCTCCATCCACAGTCATAATCGGCCCCGGTTTGGCGGGCAAATAGCGTCCAAGGAAATCACGGAATTTGCGCTCACCGATAAAACAGATACCCGTGGAATCTTTTTTCTTCGCCGTCACCAAACCGATTTTTTCAGCGATACAACGCACTTCCGGTTTTTCCAATTCACCGACAGGAAATAAGCTTTGCGCGATTTGCTGGTGGCTCAGGGTATATAAAAAGTAGCTTTGGTCTTTATTGTTATCGAGCCCACGCAATAATTGGCTCTTACCGTTAATATCCTTGCGGCGGACATAATGACCTGTAGCGATGTAATCCGCACCTAAATCTTCTGCGGCGAATTCCAGAAATGCTTTAAATTTAATTTCTTTGTTGCATAGAATATCTGGGTTAGGGGTTCTGCCGGCTTTATATTCAGAAAGGAAATGCTCGAAAACATTATCCCAATATTCGGCAGCAAAATTGACGGTATGAAGTTCAATACCCAGTTTATCGCAAACGGATTGCGCATCGGCCAGATCAGTCGCGGCTGAACAGTACTCTTCATCATCGTCCTCTTCCCAATTTTTCATGAACAAGCCAGCCACTTGATAACCTTGCTGTTGCAGCAGGTATGCGGAAACGGAGGAATCTACACCACCGGACATGCCGACAATGACTTTTTTCTGGCTGTTATCTGACATGAGAATCTCACTGGAGAAAAAAACAAGCGCCGTACTTTAACACGTTGTGAACGGGGGTGCATCAAACGCATCACTGTTTTGCTATTAATTAACCGCAGAGACATAGCTATCCAGCAGGGTGAGAGGATGTTTTTCGTCTTGCAGGTAACAGCGGATACTTTCTGCGACGAGTGGTGAACGCAGACAATCACTCTTTAATATTTGTTCTGCGGTAACCCAATGGCAGCAGTTAATATCACTGTCTTGTGGATGGGTTGCTGCTTGTTGTTCCATTTCAACCAGAAACAGAAAGCGGATAAATGGTGTGCTGTCTGGAGCAACCCACTGATAAATTTTCAGCAGCGCTTGTGGTTTAGCCCGGATACCGGTTTCTTCCCATAATTCACGCTCTGCTGCCTGTAATAGCGTTTCATCCGCTTCAAGATGACCCGCGGGTTGATTCCATAATGCTTTGCCATTAATTGTCTCTTCAACCACCAGGAATTTATTCTGGGCATGGACAACACAGGCAACTGTAATGTGGGGGTTAAACAAAATCGATCTCCTTCCATTCGCCGGGTTTCATCTCGTCTAATTGCCAGTTTCCCATACTAAAACGAATCAACCGAAGTGTAGGGAAACCAATATGTGCTGTCATTCTGCGCACTTGGCGGTTTCGGCCTTCATACAGTGTTATTTTTAACCAGCTCACCGGAATGCTTTTACGTTCACGAATCGGTGGATGACGACTCCAGAGCCATGTGGGTTCATGAACTAACTCGGCACCTGCGGGAAGGGTAGGCCCATCTTTTAAAATAATACCGTTACGCAGTTTATCGAGTGAAGCTTCATCTGGAACCCCTTCAACCTGAACATAATAAACCTTGGCCGTTTTTTTATCCGGTTGAGTCAGATGTGACTGAAGTTTACCGTCATTAGTCAAAATCAATAATCCTTCACTGTCACGATCCAAACGTCCGGCGGCATACACATCGGGGAATGGGATAAAATTTTTCAGCGTTATTCTGCCCATTTCATCGGTGAACTGGGGCAAGACATCGTAAGGTTTGTTCAATATCAACACCCGGCGAGGTCCTGTTGGTTTTTTGACAGAGTGTGATATTTTTCTTTGGCTGAATCGGTTAAGTCTGCGTTTTTTAACAGAGAAATTTGTCATCATAGATCACTAAGCGAAAATGGGGTGGGTATTATACATGAGTCTGCTATCGATTGGCGTTTGCAGAATATTCAAGTAGTATTGACAGGTCCCTTACAAAAAATTAACAAGGTATTACGCTTACTTGAAAGGAGAGGTTAATGGAAAGCAAAGTAGTTATTCCGGCGGAAGGTAAAAAAATAACAGTCGACGCTAAAGGTAAACTGGTTGTTCCGAATAACCCGGTCATCCCTTATATCGAAGGGGATGGGATTGGTGTCGATGTTACCCCTGCAATGTTGAAAGTTGTCGATGCAGCGGTTCAGAAAGCCTATAAGGGTGAGCGTAAAATTTCCTGGATGGAAATCTACACCGGTGAAAAATCTACTCATGTATACGGTAAAGATGTTTGGTTGCCGGATGAAACTCTGGATCTGATCCGTGAATACCGCGTCGCCATCAAAGGCCCTCTGACGACGCCGGTTGGTGGGGGTATTCGTTCCCTGAACGTGGCATTGCGTCAGCAATTAGATCTGTATGTCTGTCTTCGCCCTATTCGTTACTACCAGGGAACGCCAAGCCCGGTTAAACAACCTGAGCTGACTGATATGGTCATCTTCCGTGAAAACGCGGAAGATATTTACGCCGGTATCGAATGGAAAGCGGGCTCCGCGGAAGCGGATAAAGTGATCAAATTCCTGCAAGACGAAATGGGCGTGAATAAAATCCGTTTCCCACAGCAATGTGGTATCGGCGTGAAACCCTGTTCTGAAGAAGGCACTAAACGCCTGGTTCGTGCTGCTATTGAATACGCGATTGATAATGACCGTGAATCAGTTACTCTGGTTCACAAAGGCAACATTATGAAGTTCACCGAAGGGGCTTTCAAAGACTGGGGTTACCAGCTTGCTCGTGAAGAGTTCGGCGGTGAACTGCTGGATGGCGGTCCTTGGGTGAAAATTAAGAGCCCGAAAAACGGCAAAGAGATCATTGTCAAAGATGTGATTGCTGATGCTTTCCTGCAACAGATTCTGCTGCGTCCGGCTGAATATGACGTTATCGCCTGTATGAACCTGAATGGCGACTATATTTCTGATGCACTGGCTGCTCAGGTTGGTGGTATCGGTATCGCTCCGGGAGCAAATATCGGGGATGAATGCGCTCTGTTTGAGGCAACTCATGGTACAGCACCTAAATATGCGGGCCAGGATAAGGTGAACCCAGGTTCAGTTATTCTTTCCGCTGAGATGATGTTGCGTCATATGGGGTGGACAGAAGCCGCTGATCTTATCATTAAAGGCATGGAAGGCGCGATTGCTGCGAAGACCGTCACTTACGATTTCGAGCGTTTGATGGAAGACGCGAAGCTGTTGAAATGCAGTGAATTTGGTGACGCTATTATCCAGCATATGTAATCCGTCGTCTTCTGAAAACTTCACGGTAGCTGATATTGCCGTGGAGTTTTCTCATTTCTTGAAATTTTTGCTATAGAACTCTCATAAAATAGCCATAAAAAACATATTTATTTATATTGCTATGATTTATAAGTTTTCCTTTTACATCATGTAGTTACCTATCGTTTTTATACGTTTATGTCTTAATGATTATATTGGAAAGATTCAAGCACCCAAGTGCGATATTTTGTTGTTTTTGTTGGATGCAAAATTTTGCAAGTCATATACGGCAGAGTGTATACTGAGATTAATATTTGTGCTGTTTGATATTGAGGGGGAAAGATGAGTGACTCAGATGATAAAAAAATAGAGTTCAGCACGAGTGATGTGTTAAATGCTCTCTTGCATCGCGGGCAGAATATGCAACATCTTGCAACTCAGGAAAGTGTTGATAATCTGCGCCGTGAGAATGAGGCTAGCTTCACGTCACTTAAATCCGATATTAACCAGCGGTTTGAAGCTATGGATAAAGCTCTTAACCAACGATTTGAAGCTACGGATAAAGCCCTTGATCAACGATTTGAAATTATGGGTAAAGCCCTTGATCAACGATTTGAAGCGATGAGTAAAGAGTCTAACCAACGATTTGAAGCGATGAGTAAAGAGTCTAACCAACGATTTGAAGCTATGGGTAAAGAGTCTAACCAACGATTTGAAACTATGGATAAAGAATCTAACCAACGATTCGAATCTATGAGTAAAGGCGTTAACCAACGATTCGAGTCTGTGGATGTACGTCTTAGCAAACTTGAAGGTAAATTTGATCGTCTTCAATGGTCTATTGTTGCTGCGACGCTGGCGTTTCTTTTTAAAGAATATATTTTTAAGGCGGTTGCTCTTATCCAGTAACGTGCAAAATTTTACACGTTACAGTTGTTTTTTGGGACGTTACTATTTTCTCTTCTTCATTCTCTTCTGCTACGGTGCCTTACCCGTTTATATCGGAATAGTACTGTAGCTGCATCTGTAACACGCCATATGGGCCGAATAGAAGCTGATGACCGATAAGTAAATATAGAAGTTAAAACTGGATAGTTAATTTAATAGCTTGTAAAAATCTTTATGGTAGATGTGACTAAGTAAAAACCGCTAACGGGAGTTTGTTCTCCCGCTGTTTTTATAATTGTATATATAGTACTTACTGTATAATATTTGAATCGTTATGATTTAGTTATTATTTTCCTTATTAAGAATTTTTTCATATTCCTCCCAAACGACAGATAATGGTGAACTTAAGCAACAAATGGATATAGAACCCCCTGATGGAGGGTGGTATTCGTATTTAGATCTCCCACGATAGACTCTTATAGGTAAATTGTTATCAGTAGGATTCTTCCTTTTTCTTCTTAACGTCATTCATAACCTCAACGTATATTGTTTAAATTATGTATTGAGAATAAAAGTGAGATATTTTTGCAATATTAACTTCATAGACATGTTTTTTTTGTAAAAGATAACAAATGAAAATATTAGCAGTAGATAATAAAAGATCCAGTTTTATGTTGCATATAAGAGAAGTTTTTTCATATTTTTTACGAAATTAATTTCGTAATGGAATAATATTTTATTGAAATTAATGTAAAATGTTAAATATTTGTTGATAACGTGTTGGTTATGACTATACATAGTTGGGTTAAGTCTGTTGTTTTTACAGATTAATGGGGCTGTAATTAATCGTGAAAATATTAGTTTTGGAGGATTTTGATGCTTAAAAGTAAAAGAATTGTTAAGGTAAATATTGAGCAGGATGTTAGCAAAAAAACATTGTAAACCCTCTAAATTAGAAAACCTGTTTGATAGCATGGAAAGCAATCGCTTAGGCTATATTTTTCTGGTTATATTAATGAATTGCTGAGTTGGGCTTTTTGTTGGCGATTTAGCCAACCATTTGACAGATAATCGAGTTTGTATTTATGCACTGGAAGGCCGCCAGATAATCGTTATTTATTTCCCGCAGACGACCAGAGAACGCTCCGATTATTTTATAGGGAACCTCTAAAAACTCTCAATACAAAAAATAAGATCAATTTTGCACTCACCAATAAATGACCTTATTGTGTATGACTTTTTCTTGCTTTTTCAGGGGAAAAAATAAACTCATCGCTTTTTCATCACATACCGGAATTAAAAGGCATGAATGCCGGATTTTCCAAAATAAACCAAACGTTGTAAATTATAGCAGGTTGCCTTCAGAGTCATCGCAAAAGTGGCTCGCAGCTGGCCTATCGTTCGGATAAATTTTTCACCCATCTGAGAGAATGAGCCAAAGATATGTTCTACTCGTGCCCGGGTTTTCGCTATTTTCTTATTTCGGCCTTTCTGACAGTCTGATAAGGGCTTATTGCGTGACGCTTTCCTCTGAATATGAACACGATAGCCCTGTTCCTTCAGCTCACGTTCACGCATCTGGCTGGCATACCCTTTATCAGCATAAATGTCCCGACTTGTATTTGACCGATCCAAAACGGCTTCAAAAAACTGGCTGTCATGGACAGCTGCGGTTCCTGTCGCGATGTGGCGGATCACTTTATATTTTGTATCGACATTAATGGTCAGTTTATAGCCAAAATAACTTTTACCGTTCTTTTTCGTCCAGGTTGCCTCGGTGTCTTTCTGGCATCGTTTGTTTGCTGTCCAGTTATCCGGGGTTTTACCCTGACGGATTTGTTCATTCTCTTCCTTCTTATTGTGCTGCTTAGGAACTGGAATCAACGTGGCATCAATGATTTGACCCCCTCTAGGAATGAATCCCTGTGTCGAAAGCTGATGCTTCGCCTCTTCAAACAACGCTCTGGCACCTGCCTGGCCAATCCGTTTTTCGAAACACCAAATCGTGTTACGGTCTGGAATATTAATGACATCGGTCAAGCGACAAAAACGTTGCCAGCTCATTCGGTCAAGCAATTGATATTCCATCTTTTCATCGGAAAGATTATGGAAATGTTTCAGGATAATGATGCGAACCATCACCTCAGTCGGGAATGGCGGGCGTCCACCTTTGGGAGAAATAATACGTGGCGCGACAAGGTCTATGGTGTCAGCCAGTGCCGAGAAATCAACATACTTATCAAGAACAAGTAGCGGATCACCTAATTCATCGATTTTTCGACGGTGATATTCGGATGCCAGCTTGTCTTTTTTTAAAGCAGAACGAGGCGGTATCATGACAGCGCTACCTTGCAGAGATGTACTGTGCCTACATTTTACTCAATTTTGTGGCTGTGAAAAGTTTTTAGAGGTTCCCTATAAAGAAGATCTTGCTATGTCAGTTCTATTGTAATTTCACTTTAATTTATCTGTGGGAATATTGGGCAATAATTTTACAGAAAATACAGCAGTAACAGAGATTGGACATATATATTCAGATAGTCAAAAAATAAGCGGAAATGTGTTAATCGTGACCATATAAAGAAGTGCAGAGTATTCATTAAAAACTTTTAATGTTAATCACAACTTAACACAAATAATCAAAAGAAAAATATCATTTATTCTTTTGATTTGGTAAGCCTATAGTTGCAGGGCAGTTATAGGTTTACCTTTTTATTAGTTTTTTGAATGTTATGTATTCATTGGGGTGATATTCCTGGCATTAGCATACGGTATTGATGTTTCATTGTGATTTGATAAGAAATGGTGAGTTATCTTTTTGATTTTTAATGTTTTATATGATGAGCGTCACTATGCGAAATTTTTTTGAATTAATGACGATTTTTTTCTTAAAGCTGATAATCTGCTCACAAAATTAACCACAATATCTTATTTTTGAATCTTTTTTCTTGATATTAATTTCCTGTTGATTTAATTAACAAGCGATTCACAGACGGGAGGCGATAGATAATGGCGTGTATGAAGTTACTGGCGGGCAATAGTTGATTGAATGACATGATCTATTAACTATCGGCATCGGCCAAGAAACAGTACATCAAACATTCATTTAATCTGATGGATAATGTAAAAAGGTCAGTAAACATTACACATTAATTTCAAACTTGTGTTACATTCATAGCGTTTTTCTGACCAGTATCTCTGTGTTTTTTTAAACGGCATTGTGTTAGTTGTTAATTATAAAGGCATATTAAGCGCAATGAATTCTGCCGGATACGATTTTATGGTCAGACTGGGTTTGCTAATTTAAGGGGAAAAATATTTTGACGGAACTGATTAACTTCTTTAACAACATCCTTTGGGGCTCCGTACTGATTTATCTTCTTCTTGGGGCCGGTGTTTACTTCACTATATGTACAGGTTTTATACAGATACGCCACTTTGGGCATATGTTTTCAGTACTGAAAAACAGTAAAAAATCTGACAGTGCGGGTATTTCATCATTTCAAGCGTTGTGTACCAGTTTAGCTGCACGGGTAGGTACGGGTAATCTTACCGGTGTGGCAATCGCTTTAACGGCGGGTGGGCCTGGCGCCATTTTTTGGATGTGGGTTGTTGCCCTGATTGGGATGGCGACCTCTTTTATTGAGAGCACACTTGCCCAGCTGTACAAGACAAAAGACGATAAGGGGAATTACCGCGGCGGCCCGGCCTATTACATGGAAAAAGGGCTTGGGGTACGCTGGATGGGCATTATGTTCTCCATATTCCTTATTATTGCTTTTGGTCTGGTATTTAATGCTGTTCAGGCAAATTCAATTGTTCAGGCTGCTGCTTTCGCGTTTAATTTTAATCCGTTATATGTTGGTATTGGGCTGGTGATCCTTAGCGGGGCCATTATTTTTGGTGGCTTGCGTTCTATTGCCAGAGTTGCGGAGTTGGTTGTTCCTTTCATGGCAGCAGCTTATCTTATCCTGGCGTTTTGGGTCGTCGGGCATAATTTTGAACGAATGCCGGAAGTGTTTGCATTGATTTTCAAAAGTGCATTCGGTTTGCAGGAAGCGGTTGCAGGAACCGTTGGTTACGGTGTTGCGCAGGCAATGACGCAAGGTGTCCAGCGAGGATTGTTTTCAAATGAAGCGGGGATGGGTTCAGCCCCTAATGCAGCTGCATCCGCATCTCCATATCCTCCTCATCCGGCATCTCAGGGGTATGTGCAAATGCTGGGTGTCTTTATGGATACTCTCGTTATCTGTAGTGCTACCGCTGTTATCATCCTTTCATCGGGTGTGCTTGATGGTGATATTTCAGGAATAAGTGGAATAGAGCTGACTCAGCGGGCATTATCCTCAGCGGTCGGTGATTGGGGATCTGAGTTTATCGCGTTAGCTATCTTCTTTTTCGCCTTCACATCAATCATTGCGAATTATGCTTACGCTGAAAGCAATATTGTATTCCTTGAACGTAATCATACTGCGGGCCTGGTGATCCTCCGTCTGGCGGCATTAGGTATGGTGATGTTTGGCGCGTTGGCTGAATTGCCTTTAGTTTGGAAAATGGCTGATTTATCTATGGCATTGATGGCAATTACCAATCTAACTGCTATTTTGTTACTTTCCGGCGTCGCATTTAAACTTGCAAGAGATTATAACCAGCAGAGACGTGCCGGTAAGTTGCCGACATTTGATATCAATCAATATCCTGAGATTCAGCAAAAGGTTGAAGTTGGTATTTGGGAGGAAACAGCAAGTCGCGCCCACGCGAATCAAGCGACCGAGCACAAGTGAGATACAAGGACGGAAGGTATAGTTAATATTATTTAATGATATAGAAGCTGGTTACCTTTTACGTCTTGCTTATTATTTTTGCCTTATTCCTATCTAACTTATGGGAATAAGGCGTTTTCTGCTGTGTTTTATATCAAGAATAAAGCTGATAATTTTGTAAAAAAATCATATAAAATATAAAATTTATTTTGTATTCATTTGATTTCTTTGTGTTATTATATTGTTTTCAATTAATAGGTGGGACAGGGAGATTATGAAAAAGATCATATTGGTTGGCTTATTTATGTTATTGGCCGGGTGTTCCAGCCAACGTCATCTGGAAGATCGGGGCACTTATAAAGTTGATAGCTCTTTTCCTTCGAAAAGTCAGAATGACAGAGTAAGGTTTTTGGTGTTCCACTATACTGCCGTCAATGATCAGGATTCTTTACGTATATTGACTCAGGATGGTGTCAGTGCTCATTACCTGATCCCATCGTTACCGAATTATGTGAGTGGGAAGCCGGTCATTCTGGAATTGGTTCCTGAAGGTAAGAGAGCATGGCATGCTGGTGTCAGTGCGTGGAATGGTCGAAAAGATTTGAATGACACATCAATTGGTGTTGAAATTGTCAATAAAGGATTTACGGAAAGGTTACTTGAGAAAGAGTGGTATCCGTTTAATGAGCAGCAGATCGATCTGTTAACGCGTTTGGCGAAAGATATTATTCAGCGTTATGACATTGAGCCTGTAAATGTTATTGGTCACAGCGATATCGCACCGCTGAGAAAATATGATCCAGGTAAACTTTTCCCGTGGAAGAACTTGGCTGAACAAGGTATCGGTGCATGGCCTGATGATGTAACAGTTGAAAAATATATGGCTGGCAGAAAATGGAATGACATGGCTTCTGTTGCGTTGATACAGAAAACATTAGCTAAATATGGCTATACCATTCCACAAACGGGTGTACTTGATGAAGATACCCTTAGAACAATCAGTGCATTCCAGATGCATTTCAGACCAGATGACATTAGTGGTAATCCCGATGCGCAAACTGAGTCAATAGCTCTGGCTCTGGTTGAGAAATATAAAGGGTAGTTTGTCGTATTCAGTAAGATCGTGCCATAAAAGTTACTTTATTAGAGTGACTTTTATCGCATAGCTTTTCGATAATTAGCACGATAAAACTTTCATGGTTCGCTCTTCTGATTTCTCTTCACATTGTTTTAATCTGGAATCGCAGACTATTTCGGCAATGATCAATCAAGAATTTCCAATTTCATTTCCATTATCTTGATTACAAATCTCTTTCATCATTACTTTTTATAACTAAATTATTTTAATAAACTAGTCGTCAGGCAGGATTGTAGAAATCCGGTCATAGTGGAATAATAAAAAACTCAGTAATAATGCAATGTATATAAATGATCGCTGTTTTATTTTATAACGACGATTACTATCTTAAGTAATAGTCAGATGAAATAAAATTTTTGGGGACATAAGGTAAATATTACCTTTTATTATTGTTTTTTCTTGCCGGAAGAGTAAATGCAAGAATGATCCCAACCAGGCTGATAAATGGCGAATAGATCATTATTTTGTCAGAAAGATAGTTTGGTAACACACTGCATAGATAGATAAAAATAGATATTGGCCAGCCATATAATCCCGCCCCATTCAATCGGAAAGCGGTTTTCATGATTAAATAGTAAATAGTGGCGAAGGAGCACATTGCCCATAAACCAATAGAGATCATATACAGCCATACAGATAATCCATATTGCATATAGGCTGCATAATTGTTTTCTGCCAGATAACCAGAGAGGAAAATCAGCATTCCGAGGATAACAGCCGCTGTAATAAAGCTGATAATATAATCTTTCCTATTCAATTTTTGTCTGAAATAGTTTTTTATTGAGCTAACTAGAGAATCATCCATAAGTAACAGTCAGGTAAATAAGAATAGAATAGATAATAACTGATCTAATGATGGTATGAACAGGAAAACATAAGTCAGATATTAGATGAAAATATTTCAAAAGTAATTCTATGATTTAATATGTGGGAATAAGGTGATGATTGTTAAATTATATGATAGTTTGTGTTCTTTATGATCTCTCTGGTGTTTCAGTCATTCTTTGGAGAACCCGACAAATGATTATTCGTTTATCTAAGGTCTTGCTGGTCTGTGCAATAGCGCTGTTTGCTACATTGGTCGCTTTTGGCAATATCACAGACTATGGTACTAATTTCGTGTTTGTACAGCATGTATTGATGATGGATACCATTTTCCCTGATGCGACCATCACCTATCGTGCAATCCATTCACCGGTGTTACATCACATTAGTTATATTGTCATTATTTCTTTAGAAACGTTAACCGCGGTGTTCTGTTGGATTGGTGGTATCCGTTTACTGGCGAATTTGAAATCTGATGCTGCTGTCTTCAATAAAAAGAAAGCTATTGCGATAGCTGGCCTGACCCTGGGTTTTCTAACCTGGCAGGTGGCATTTATGTCAATTGGTGGTGAATGGTTTGGGATGTGGATGTCTAAACAATGGAATGGAGTGTCCAGCGCTTTCCGTTTCTTTGTCACTATCATTTTGGTATTGATTTATTTGATACAGCGTGACAGGGAACTAGACCAAGAATAAATATGAGGATCGATGTGAAAACAAGGATCGAACAACACAAAGCGACAATATACGGAGTCCTGGCGATTGTGTTGTGGAGTGCAATTGTCGGATTGATAAGAAGTGTTAGTGAAAGTTTTGGGCCTGTAGGTGGCGCAGCGCTTATTTATACTGTTGGCGCAATTTTTCTGGTTTTGCTAATTGGTTTCCCAAAAATCAGCACTTTTCCCAGAGTCTATTTGTGGCTTGGGAGTTTACTATTTGTCGGTTATGAAATCTGTTTATCACTTTCATTAGGTTTTGCCAATAATCGTGCTCAGGCAATTGAATTGGGTATGGTTAACTATTTATGGCCGGGTTTTACTGTCTTATTGGCGGTCATTGTTAATAAGCAGAAAGTGAACGGGTGGCTCTACCCTGGTTTGTTATTGTCTATTCTGGGGATTGGTTGGGTGATGAGCGGTGATAATGGCTGGTCATTCAGGCAGATGGTGGAGAATATCCAGAGTAATCCATTAAGCTATGGGTTGGCTTTTGCTGGTGCAATTATCTGGGCGGTGTATTGTAACATTACAAAAATCATGGCGGCGGGTAAGAATGGCATGACGCTGTTTTTTATCTTGACGGCTTTTGCATTATGGATTCAATACTTTTTCACATCTCCACCTGAAATGGTGATAACTCTTCGTAGTGTCAGCATATTACTGTTTGCCGGAGCGGCTATTGGTGTGGCGAATGCTGCCTGGACAGTCGCAATCATCAGAGGGCATGTTGCATTATTGGCTACGTTATCTTATTTCACGCCGATTATCTCTACCGCTTTTTCATCCTTACTGCTGAGTACCGCACTCTCTTTTTCATTTTGGCAAGGTGTGCTAATGGTCACAGTCGGATCAATTGTCTGTTGGTTAGCGACCAGAGCCAAATAATACCTGTGAAGCTAGGATCCCAGGGATAGGTATGAAGATGGGGTTAAATAGAGAATAAATCGCTTTACAGGAATTTATTTATCGCTATTGCCACCCCATCTTGTTCATTTGTTGCAGTAATAAACTGAGCGATATCTTTGACACCTTGTTCGGCATTACCCATTGCGACACCAACAGCGGCGAATTCGATCATTGCCAGATCATTATTATGGTCACCAATACACATAATTTTATCTCTGGTGATACCGAGATGATCAGCCAACGGCTTTGACAGCAGTCCCTTTATTCATTTTATTGACATATCTCTCCCCTGAAAGTCTGGCAACCTGATTGTGGTATGGCTGCGTTTGTTGGGTAATTACCCGTTTAAAGGTGCTTTCTGGTTGTTGTGTCATGAACAGTTGGTGGTGAAATGCAGAGGTTGTTTAACCTCTAACTCAATATCTGGATTCTGCCGGAAATCATAGGGCGTTATGCCATACTCTTTACGGAACATATAAGTGAAATGAGATTGTGAGCCAAAGCCAAAATCCAGGGCGATATCAAAAATAGGCAAGGTGCTGTTTCTTAAAAGATGAACAGCACCGGCCAGACGTCGCTGGCGGATATATTTGCCAAGAGAAATTCTGGTAACTTCCTTGAATATTTTCTGCATGTGCCAAAGCGAATAGCCAGAGTAAGCAGCCAGTTCTTCCAGATGGATTACTCGGCCAAGGTGATTCTCGATCCATTTGCTGAGAGCGTATACAAGTGCTAAGTGATTATCCTGTGGCATTAACAATTTTGTTCTAGTTGAAAGTGAAAGGAAGTATACACAACTTTTTCCGATTTTTCTAAAGATGACAAAGTGTTGACATAGCGATTCAAATTATAACTAAATGTGATAATTGATTTTTTTATGCTGATGAATAGAATCCACATAATGAGTATTTGTTTAAATTCGTTTTGGTACATTGCTGTCATAAAACTGTGAGCCAGTACGATTTTTTCACAAAGGAAAACATAAGATGAATATTTTTCCTGTTGCACTATTGTAAAATATCATTTTCCAATTTTATTCTTAACATATTGCGTACTGACCGAACTTGAAGGAAACAGAATTGGATATAAAAAAAACCATTGCAATCTTAGTATTACTTGGAATATGTCTATTCTTGTATCTGTTAGCTTTGGATAGCTACTGTGATCAGGGTGAAAAGTTTGATTCAGGTATTTGTTTTGTGACCCGGTATCTGCCTTTCTAATTAGTTGCTGATACTCATCAGCCATTTTCCCATCATGTATCTGTGCTAACATATGCCTTCAATATCCACCCTTTAAATAAAGCAGATAAATGGGAAGTGGTTGTTTTCCCACTAATAATAAAATAAAAGTTGCAGCAAGAGGAAAAGATGGCAGAACAATCGCAACGATCAACACTTAAACGCGGTTTAAAAAACCGGCATATTCAGCTTATTGCTTTGGGGGGGGCTGTCGGGACTGGATTGTTTCTCGGTATTGCGCAAACTATAAAAATGGCAGGTCCCTCCGTAATTTTAGGCTACGCTATCGCAGGCTTTATCGCATTTCTGATTATGCGTCAGCTGGGGGAAATGGTGGTTGAAGAGCCTGTAGCTGGGTCGTTTAGTCATTTTGCCTATAAATATTGGGGGGATTTTCCCGGTTTTTTATCGGGCTGGAATTACTGGATGATGTTTACTCTGGTTGGAATGGCAGAATTGACGGCTGTAGGGATATATATTCATTACTGGTGGCCTGATATTCCTACCTGGGTTTCTGCTACGGTATTCTTTGTCCTAATCAATACGGTAAATTTAATTAATGTCCGGTCATATGGTGAGACAGAATTCTGGTTTGCTATCATTAAAGTGACAGCAATTATCTGCATGATTGTTTTTGGGGCATACCTGTTAGTCAGCGGTAATGGCGGCCCACAGGCCAGTATTGCTAATCTTTGGCAATATGGCGGTTTTATGCCTAACGGGATCTCCAGCCTTATCATGGCAATGGCTGTGATTATGTTCTCTTTTGGTGGGTTGGAACTGGTTGGTATTACTGCTGCGGAAGCGGAGAATCCACGTATCAGTATTCCCAAGGCAACCAATCAGGTGGTATACAGAATATTGATTTTCTATATTGGTTCTCTGACCGTGTTGTTGTCGCTTTATCCATGGGGCAATGTCATTGAAGGTGAAAGCCCATTTGTCATGATTTTTCATAACTTGGATAGTTTCTGGGTGGCTAATGTTTTGAATGTTGTTGTTCTGACTGCCGCATTGTCCGTTTATAACAGCGGTGTATATTGTAACAGCCGGATGCTGTACGGTTTAGCAAAGCAAGGCAATGCCCCCGGAATGCTGAAAAAAGTTAATGAGAGTGGTGTTCCTACCAAAGCAATCGTGATGTCTGCATTGGCTACATCAATTGGTGTATTGATTAACTATGTCATGCCGGGTAAAGCATTTGAATTATTGATGGCGCTGGTGGTGACAACACTGGTTATTAACTGGGTCATGATCTGTATGGCGCATTTAAAATTCCGGGCAAAGAAAGTTAAAGAGGGGGTAGAACCTTCATTTAAAGCATTCTGGTACCCATTTAGTAATTATCTGTGTCTGGTTTTCCTGGTCTTTATACTGGTTATTATTTTGATGATGGACAGTATTCGTATTTCAGTCATTCTAATGCCATTTTGGATTGGTATTTTATGGCTCGGGTTTCTCATATCCCATTCCCGCAATAATAAAATGGAAACCATGAACCAGGGATAACATATACCTGGATTATCTCGATAAGGATGCCAGGCTGATGTCACCCACAGCCTGGTATTTTTTATCTGGTTACCATTGCCAGCGTAACCAGGCGAACAGAACGTTACCGTTATTATATGTGCCGGGAATGTATGTCCCCTGAAACGATAACCGATCATATTCTATGGAGAATAGCGGTAGTGGGAGTGGAATAGGGACATAGTAATAATCATGACGGGCTGTGACACTTAAAGTGAAACCAATACCCATTCGGAAGCCATCTAAATCACTGGGTATCCACATTTTCTGAAACCCATAACCAATGATGGGTTCCAAACGGTTATGAGAATCCATAAAAGCCATAGCATAGAGAGAATGCCAGTCATTGTCTTCGTCGTAACGGTATTTACCATAACCGAAACCCCAGGGCCGCTCATTATATTTGTCAATTTTTTCTTCATCGTAGGTAAATCTGTTATGCCAGGTAATTACCGGTAGATAAAGTTCATTACTGGGTGCATCCCAAGTGAGAGCGACATTATTGCTGAATTTTCCCCATAAACTGTCTGAACTGTTGCCATAACTGATGGGGGCATGGGATACCGTGGTTGTTAATGATTGATTGGCGGTATCTGCCGCTGTTGCAAATACTGTCCCGGATGAGACTACAAGAATGACTGATAGGGCACGGGCTACAGTTAAATCAAACTTCATTATTTTATTGCTCCAATTTCCCAATGACATAAATTGGGAAGATCCTCTACATCATGCAAAATATGACAAACATCTAAATTCAGAAATTCTACTCTTGCTATTTTCAATATCACTTAAACGAAAAATTAATATTAAGATGTTATATGTATTAAATGAGTATATTTAATACCGATATTTGGGCTGACGAATATTGGAAATGTATTGACTTTTTCTTTCACTCAAAGAGTGGTGATTCGCGCCTGTAGACATACCATAGATATAAAGATTCTAATAATAAGACAGGCAAAATAAGTTAAAGTTATTTATGTGATTTGGGGTTTTGTTGAGTGGATAAACTGTAAGCTAATTAGGATAACCTTGGATTTTCAAATTTTTGCGGTTATGTTAAACAATAATTGTTGTTAAGAATTTTAAATATGTGCGTTAGCTCCATAGCTGATAAAAAATGGCTTGCCATCATATTAAGAATATGTGATAAATCGTTCGGGTAAACGAGGTACGGTTCTGTTAATAGCAGCAACTCGCTCTGGTTTTTATGTTGCGCCGAACGGCGAATTAGAATTAAGTGATCCAAAGGAAATTCTTAAAATGGCAAAAATCACTGGTACTGTAAAGTGGTTCAACGAATCTAAAGGTTTTGGTTTTATTACTCCCGCTGATGGCAGCAAAGATGTGTTTGTACATTTTAGCGCTATTCAGAGCGAAGGTTTTAAAACTTTGGCGGAAGGTCAAAAAGTTGAGTTTGAAATTCAGGACGGTCAGAAAGGTCCTTCCGCGGCAAACGTTACAGCAGCATAACTTCTTTTTGTCAATCATTTTGAATTGACGAAGTAAATTTGTTGTCTTAATTGGTTTTTTATTGGCAACAATGACATACCGATATCACCCTGTTGGTTATCTGATAGGGTGTTTTTGTTTTGACTCGGGGCGCTCTTCACGGAGCTGAGATGAACCCGTAATACCTGATCTGGATAATGCCAGCGTAGGGAAGTCAAGGTGTCTTTTTCCTGATACCTGCTTTTCTTTTGCTGGTGGGAAGGAGTACCTATGGTAAGAATCAATTCACTGACAATTGCCGGGACTGATCCTAGCGGTGGCGCCGGTATTCAAGCTGATCTAAAAACTTTCTCTGCGCTTGGTGCTTATGGCGCAACAGTAATGACAGCTCTCGTCGCACAAAATACGCATGGCGTGCAATCTGTTTATGACATAGATCCTGCTTTCGTTGCTGCACAGCTTGAGTCTGTACTGTCAGATATCAGAATCGATAGCGCTAAGATAGGCATGTTATCTAATGCGGCCAATGTTGCAGTAGTTGCAGACGCAATAAGCCGTTATTCAGTACCTTATGTTGTATTGGATACGGTGATGATTGCGAAAAGCGGTGATCCGCTGCTGGTGCCGGAAGCGGTTTCTGTGGTTGTTGAACGGTTATTACCGAAGGTTTCGTTGATGACGCCGAATTTGCCGGAGGCCGCGACCATATTGAGATGCTCTGTAGCAGAAACTGAAGCAGACATGCAAAAACAAGGACGGGAATTATTATCACTGGGATGTGAAGCGGTTTTACTTAAAGGCGGACATCTTACCGACTGTGAAAGCCCTGATTGGCTATTTACGGGGAATGGAGAATGGCGTTTTACTGCTCCCAGAATCAATACCCGGCATACTCATGGTACAGGGTGTACTCTTTCCGCTGCATTAGCGGCTTTGCGTCCACGTTATCCGGATTGGCAGACAACGCTTCCTGTTGCCAAATCATACCTCCAGGCGGCATTAGAACAGGCGGATTCTCTGGACGTCGGAACCGGAATTGGACCTGTACATCATTTTCATCAGTGGTGGTGAGGGGGGGGATTCGGTGATAATGAGTCATGAAGGGTAAGATGCCTGTGCTATGAGAGCAATATGGCTCAGAATGTGTAATGTCTTCACGATGTTATTCATCATCACCGATGATAAGCCTTATTAAGCGATTGTCACTTGTTGATCCAGATAGACATCTTGAACCGTATTAATCAGTTCAACACCCTCTTTCATGGATTTTTTGAAAGCCTTACGACCGAGGATCAACCCCGTCCCGCCAGCACGTTTATTAATGACGGCGGTACGAACTGAATCACTCAAATCATTATCACCGGATGCACCGCCTGAATTAATCAAACCGGCACGACCCATGTAGCAGTTAGCTATCTGATAACGGACCAGATCGATTGGGTGATCGGTGGTCAAATTGGTATAAACACGTTTATCTGTATGACCAAAACCAATCGCAGTATAGCCGCCATTATTTTCAGCCATTTTCTGTTTAACGATATCGGCACCGATAGTGGCGGCTAAATGGTTAGCCTGACCGGTTAAATCTGCGCTGGCGTGATAATCCACTCCCTCTTTTTTGAAGGCGGAGTTACGCAGGTAGGCCCATAATACCGTGACCATACCCAATTCATGCGCTCGTTCAAAAGCCGCTGAGATTTCCTCGATTTGACGACGTGATTCAGCAGAGCCAAAGTAAATCGTTGCACCAACGGCTACTGCGCCCATCTCAAATGCTTGTTCAACGCTGGTATATAAAGTTTGATCATATTGAGCAGGATAACTCAATGTTTCATTGTGGTTCAGTTTAACCAGAAACGGGATCTTATGAGCATAGCGACGGGAAACTGCGGATAACACGCCATAAGTAGAGGCGACACAGTTACAGCCTGCTTCAATAGCCAGTTCAACGATATTCTTTGGATCAAAATAGAGTGGGTTCGCGGCAAAAGAAGCGGCAGCAGAATGTTCTACACCTTGATCCACCGGCAAAATAGATAAATAGCCAGTACCGGCAAGGCGACCATGATTTAGCAATGTTTGCATGGAGCGCAGAACCGTATTTGGCCGGTTATTGTCGATCATGACGCGGTCGACAAAATCGGAGCCTGGCAGATAAAGATTTTCACTCGGAATGGTGCTACAACGATGCTGCAATAAACTGTCTGCATCTTTGCCTAACAACTTAGCGATATCAGTCATGTCTTACTCCAGTTCACAAAAGATACTGTTGATTGTCATTTATCCGTTTTAAAATAACAAGTTGTATTAGGAGGGAAGTGGTAGTGGATCGCTTCAGGTAGGCTTTTAAGAATATTAAAGGAGGTTTCACGATGACATACAAAAAATACAACCTTTCTTGGGAAGGTTATATGGGGGATTTCTTAAGAGGTTATGTTGGAATTAATCAAATTAAAATCCCTTTGATGTTATTGGTCTCGAAAAGCAGTTAAGAGAGAATACAGTATATATCGCACTGCTGTCATTAGATGAGGCAAAAAGTGTTCTGGAGGATATTGATTTCCCAAAATCAAAAAGCCCATTTATGAAAAAGGTGTTCTCGGTTGCAGATCCAATATCACCCTATGCAGGTAATATTTGTGATGTTTTTGACCTTACAAATAGAGTAAGAGAATTTAAAAGATTAGGGATTAAAGCGACAGAGTATGTTGGCAAGAATGGTGAAAAATATATTAAAACCTCAGGTTATTTAAGGATAAATACACGCTGGATGATTTTTTGGGGAATATTGCTGTAGATCTGGTTAAGGCAGCAGCAGTAGCTTGTGTTTCTTGGACTATTGGGTCTTTGATGTTAGCTACATCTGTTGCTGGTTCTAGTGTAATTTTTGTGATTGCCATGGTGTTTACTGTAGGTTTTATGACAACATATGCACTTGATGTTATAGATAAAAAATTTAAAATTAGTGAAACTGTGGTTAATATTATTGTATTATGCATTCGCATAAATAAGTTAATTGATTACATGAAATGTATACAAACATACAACATATTCTGATGTTATTCAGATTATCTTTATAAGGTCAGATATAAATATTTTGAGGTTTTTATTTTTATAAATGCAATTGGTTCCATTTTTATTTCGGCAATTTATTTACTATGATTATATGGAATGAGTAAGGATCTTGGACATCACAGTTTAAAAATATATATAATCCTGTAAGCGATAATCAATGTGGTTATTTATCCTATCGTAAAAATGATTATAATGTAAAATAATTATTGTGTTAAATTTTTAGTTTCAGTCTGTATTTATCGATTAATTAACTGATTGATAAACATATAAATATAATTTAATTTTTTCACAGATAGAAAATTCCTCATGTTTTTTTATTGCAGATGGTGATATTTAACTTTCTTTTCTTTATAAAAAACATTTTTCCTGTTACGTTTTTTCCTTGGTAAACAGTATATTATTAAATGGTTGGGCTGTTGATGGAAGATGTTGTGTTTGATAGATAAGGCAGAATACTTATTGTTGTTCCCCACCAGACTGGCTTTTCCTGAATGTTATTGCCAGATGATATTTTCACTCTGAATCCAGTACAGAAATGTGTTTCTGCCGTCCTTTGATTTGCTAACCAGTACTTGTTGTGAGGTTAAGATGAATATCAACTTTATCCTTGTGAGATACCGGATGTGCTGCATTGTTATTCACCGGATTTTGGTCAATGAGTGCTATTTTACCCTTGTTAATATTATGGATACATGGAATAGAAGTTGTCCTGTGTTGATAACCAGAATAGCCAGGTAAATGTTGAACTAATAGTTTTAACAATAAGTAAATTGCAATTATCTATTTTCATAATTTTCACCTGATTAATTCTATCGAATTGTATAATATTTGGTCTAAATATGATGGGTTTCTTGAATGATTGAACAGTGGAAAATTTTAATTACATTTCTTTAGATAGTGTGATATTTCAATAAGTAGAAATATTTTCTTATTAATGCATAGAGTACAAGAAACATATTAATATAAAGGTTTATTAATTTAATAGTTAAGTTTATCTATTTAATTAATCATGTAAATGAATCTCGTAACTCATTGATTTTATTTATTGGATAGAAAAAGAAAAGGCCAGCTCAAGGGAGATTGAGCCGGCCAAGGAGGTGGTTCCTAGTCTTACTGTAAAACTTTTTTAATTTTTTATTTTTCACCAACAATACTACGGTAAATAAAATAGTATTGATGTGATCTATTTCTAAAAAAAGAAATATATCATTACCAGAATGGTATATTGGTGATTATTTGTCTGTGTCTCGGTTCGTTTGAACATATTGAGAACTAATACCATTTAGATTGCGTATTAATAAGGCGTAATTAATATCAATTTGTTTAGGGATTGGTAAATAGACAATATACCCATCTCCAGGAGCAACTTCCATTGGTTGGTTTTTTTTATCCTGCATTGCTTCCAGTGTAAACTGGATATTACCCGATGGTGTCATTAATTCGAGACTATTTCCAACCATGAATTTATTCTTAACTGCAACTTCAGCCAATCCGTTGACCCGTTTTCCGGTAAACTCACCGACAAATTGTTGGGTATCGGATATCGAATGGCCGTATTCATAACTCTGATAGGCATCGTGGGTATGGCGGCGTAAAAAACCTTCGGTATATCCACGGTGAGCAAGTCCTGCCAGTGTTGTTAGCAGGGTTGGATCAAAAGGTTTTCCTGCGACAGCATCATCAATGGCTCTGCGATAAACTTGTGCTGTGCGGGCGCAGTAATAGAAAGATTTTGTCCGTCCTTCGATTTTCAAAGAGTGAACGCCCATTTTAGTTAATTGCTCAACATGTTCAATCGCACGTAAGTCTTTGGAGTTCATGATATAAGTACCATGTTCATCTTCAAAAGCCGACATAAATTCGCCTGGGCGTTTCGCTTCTTCAAACATAAATACTCTATCTGTTGGTGCACCTTCTCCCAGTGTCGGCTCGATATTTTTTGCCGGTATAGGTTCATGCATATGCACAATATTACCGATATCATCCTCTTTGCCTTCTTGAACATTATATTCCCAGCGACAGGCATTAGTGCATGTTCCTTGATTTGGATCACGTTTATTAATATAACCGGATAACAGGCAGCGACCGGAATAGGCCATGCACAGTGCACCATGTACGAAAACTTCCAGCTCCATATCGGGAACATGCTGGCGAATCTCATTAATTTCATCCAGAGAAAGTTCACGGGAGAGAATGACTCTGGTCAGTCCCATTTGTTGCCAGAATTTGACTGTTGCCCAGTTAACCGCGTTAGCCTGAACGGAAAGATGAATTTCCATTTCGGGAAAAGCCTCACGAACCAGCATAATCAGTCCGGGATCGGACATAATTAGCGCATCAGGTCCCATTTCAACGACAGGTTTCAGATCACGGATAAAGGTTTTCAGTTTGGCATTGTGCGGCGCAATATTCACCACAACATAAAAACGTTTGCCAAGCTCATGTGCTTCTTTAATGCCTAGCGCCAGATTTTCATGATTGAATTCATTATTGCGGACACGCAGGCTGTAACGTGGTTGACCGGCATAGACTGCGTCCGCGCCATAGGCGAAAGCATAGCGCATATTTTTTAGTGAACCGGCGGGGGAAAGTAATTCTGGAGTAAACATGGTTAAAAAATTCTCGGTCTGAGTTCGGCGCAATTTTCACTACAAAAAGTGAGGGTAAGGCGGAGGATTCTAACGCTTAATTTGCTGAAGATACAAATTTATTAGCTCGAAGTGCTCAATTCTGTTAGTCGATGAAGATGCACCTTATCAGTTGAATATTGATTCCAACTGATAAGGTGCAGTTTATGATGAAAAAATATCACTCTGACTTTGTCAGATCCCGGACATTTTCACTGGAGCCATTTTTAATCGCAGACTGAATGCCCTTTTTGGCAATGGTTTCATTATCGAAAGATTCGCTGATACCAATGACTTGATAGTTCCTGGCTTTCAACACGAAATAATGCTTGCCAGACTTGTGTTCCCTGATTTCGAAGTTTTTTTCTGCCGGTGAGTTTGCTTGAACAGAACGAATCCCTTTATTCGCCGCTGCCTTTGTGGTGTACATTTCACTGGTGAGGATAACATCACCGTTCGATGCTTTTAAATTGTAGTAATACTGCTTGTTTTTTGTTCTTCTCAGATCATAATAACCTACAGCCATAAGAAATTCCTCCAATTAAGGTAAGTATTTTTAATATAGCTGAATTTCTGACCGGCGAAAGGTTGAGAGAAATTTAATTCAGTTAAAGTGTGACAGTTATAACAAACGGCATATATCTGCTTCCCACCGGTAACCCAGTCCATAAATGGAGCGAATGAACGTTTTACTGTTGTCCAATTGGTCCAGTTTGCGACGCAGGTTTTTAATATGGCTATCAATAGTCCGGTCTGTCACGATCCGGTGATCGTCATACAGATTATTCAGTAATTGATCGCGGGAAAACACTTGCCCTGGACGGCTTGCCATCGTTTTTAATAACCGGAATTCAACTGGTGTTAAATCCAGTATTTTATTGCAGTAACGCGCCTGGAAGCAGGCTTCGTCAATTTGCAGATCACTTTGCCCGACAATATCCTGTGGCCGGTAACAACGGCGAAGAATGGTTTTAACCCGCGCGACAATCTCACGCGGGCTGTAAGGCTTACAAATGTAATCATCTGCCCCGATTTCCAGTCCCAATAAACGGTCAATTTCTTCCGTTTTGGCGGTAACCATAATAATCGGGACGTCAGAGAAACGGCGGATTTCCCGGCAGACAGATATGCCATCACAACCTGGCAGCATCAGATCCAATAAAATAATATCTGGATTATGTTGCTGTACGTGGGGAACAACTTCATCACCACGCAGTAGCCACTGAGTTTCGTAATCAGCCGCGCGCAGGTAATCAACCAGCAACTGGCCGAGCTTTGGCTCATCTTCAACAATTAGAACAGTATAATGGTCAAATTCCGTACTCATATCGTTTCGCTGTCAGGGGATTCAGTTAGCGGCAATTCTATGATAATTCTCAAGCCACCTAAAGGTGAGGGTTCAGCACAGATCGTACCGTTATGTGCTTCAACGATGTTATAGCAAATAGCCAGCCCAAGTCCTGAGCCACCACTGGCGCGGTTTCGTGAGGATTCACTGCGGTAAAATCGTTCAAAAATCCGTTGGCATTGTTCGGGTAACAGGCCAGGCTCGCTGTCCTGCCAGTTCAATATAAAGCAATTATTATCAGAATTCCCTTCAATAGTCAGTTTGCCATTATCAGTAGTATAGCGAAGGCTGTTTTCCAGCAAATTATGAAAAAGTTGAGTCAATCTGCTTGGATCAGCAAACATCATGATAGTTTCTGGCAGTTTAACATCCATCTGAATTTGCTTATCAAGGAAGCGCCCACGATAAGACGCGATAGCCGCCTGAAGTAACTCACTGATATTGATAAATTCTTTCCGATATGCCAGTGCTCCGCGATCTGATAAAGAGAGCTGGTGTAGATCATCAACCAATTTGGTCAATGTGGTGATCTCTGCCAGTAACGAATTCAGTGTTTCGGGTGTTGGTTGGTGAACGCCATCCTGTAAAGCTTCCAGTTCACCGCGCAATATGGAAAGGGGAGTGCGCAGTTCATGGGAAATATCTGCCATATAATCGCGGCGCATCTGCTCATTTTTTTCCAGTGTACTGGCGAGCTGGTTAAAATTGTGGGCAAGCTGACCGATTTCATCTTTACTTGATGGTGTTACTCGAACACTGAAATCGCCCGACGCCAGTTTATGTGTTCCTTCGACCAGACGCTTAACAGGTTTTAACATGCCACGGGATAACAATAACGTGGCGATGATAGCTAGCAAAGTAGACAAGCTGGCAATTATCCAGCTTGTCAGTTGCTGCTGGCGATCAAAACTGATATCTGCCTGACGGGTAATTTTGTCTGATGCACTGACAATGACCCAGCCAACGACTTGGTCATTATAGATGATCGGTTTGCGATAGGTATCTTCCGGAATTTTACCTTCATGACCGACCAGCAGCTTCATCTCACTGTCCACGACCCAAAATTGAGTTCGCCAGCCACGGGGCGGTGGACCCTGGCGGCTTTCACTGGTTTGTTCAATGGAACGAATGATTTGAAAAATGATCCGGTCATTTTTCTTTAAGAATTTCCAGCTACCATATTGTTGATATTGCTCAGCCAGTGCTTCAGCCAGCATGGATGTACGTAACTGGATATTTTGTTTTATATAACCCATAAAACCATGCTGAAAGCTGCTTCTTACACCCCAATGCATGGTGATAAGCACCAGCATGCAAGCGGCGAAGATAGCCATAAACAGCTTACCGCTGATCCCTAGCTTCATAGTTGCCCCGCAATCTGTTTGGTGGCATGCCGTTGTTGCCATTTCTCCCTCAGCCGATCAAAACAGAGATAGACAACCGGTGTGGTATATAGCGTCAAAAGTTGGCTCATGACCAGGCCACCAACAATGGTTATCCCCAATGGCTGGCGTAATTCCGCTCCATCACCACTGCCCAAAACCAGTGGCAGAGCACCAAACAAGGCGGCCAGTGTGGTCATCAGAATCGGGCGGAAACGTAACAGGCT
The DNA here is from genome assembly GCF_001010285.1 of Photorhabdus thracensis. Lineage (GTDB taxonomy): Bacteria > Pseudomonadota > Gammaproteobacteria > Enterobacterales > Enterobacteriaceae > Photorhabdus > Photorhabdus temperata. The sequence continues at coordinate 4,027,273 of NZ_CP011104.1, forward strand.
GGCCTGGAATATCGCGTCGCGGGCGCAGATATTACCGTTACGCTGAGTTTCAATGGCAAAATCCACCATAATAATGGCATTTTTTTTCACGATACCAATCAACAACATGATGCCGATTAACGCTATCAGGCTGAATGGTGTATCGAACAACTCCAGCGCCAGCAGGGCGCCAATCCCGGCAGAAGGCAGAGTAGAAAGAATGGTCAGTGGATGGATATAACTTTCATACAGTATCCCCAGTACCAGATAGACAGTCATAATGGCAGCCAGGATCAGGAATAATTGTGATTTCAGGGTTTCCTGAAAAATCTGGGCGGTGCCGGCGAAAGTGCCGCGAACCGTTGAGGGCACACCCAGTCCGGTCATGGTTCTTTCAATCGCATTAATAGCATCGGAGAGGGTATAACCTGCCGGTACATTGAAAGAAATGGTTGAAGCAGCAGAAAGCCCCTGATGATTCACACTTAGCGGCGCGTTAGCCGGTTGCCAGTGGGCAAAGTAGGAGAGGGGAATCGCTTTTCCTTGATTATTTATCACAAACATTTTTTCCAGTGCGCTGACATCTTGCGTATATTCCGGTGCAACTTCCATCACAACTTTGTACTGATTTAGTGGCTGATAAATAGTGGATATTTGCCGCTGACCAAAAGCATTATTCAGCAGGCTATTTGCTTCACTGACATTAATTCCCAACCGAGACATGGTGTCGCGATCATAGATTATTGCCATTTCAGCCCCTTTATCTTCTTTATCGGAATTAACATCGGTCAATTGGGGCAATTGCCCTAATGCTTTACGGATAATGGGTTCCCATTTGCGGAGATCATTGAGATCATCTGCCAGCAAGGTAAATTGGTAGCTGGCATTAGACTGGCGACTGCCAGCCATGACATCCTGTACTGGAATGAGAAACAGGTTTGCCCCTGGCTCATTGGCAAGCTTGATTCTCAGGCGTGAAATAACCTGTTCGGCACTGTCTGAGCGTTCTTTCAATGGTTTCAGAGAGATAAACATAAAGCCGTTATTGACCCGTCCACCACCAGTGAAACCAGTAACGCTGTCTACCGCAGGATCGGCATCAATTGCTTGCATAAAATTTTTCATTTTTTCACGCATAGACTGAAAAGAGATACTTTGATCTGCCCGGACAAACCCCAACAACCGGCCGGTATCCTGCTCCGGGAAGAAAGTTTTTGGGATGTTGATATAGAGCCAAATATTCAGGGCAATGATACCCGCTAGGATTAACAATACCCAACGGCTATGGTTCAGTATCCACATCAGGGAGCGCCCATAACCTTGCTGAATTTTCAGCAGAACTTTACCGAAACCACGGATTCTTTTCTGTGCTTTGGATGGTTGAGGTTTCAGCAAATGAGCACACATCATCGGCGTCAGTGTCAAAGAAACCAGCAATGAGATACCGATTGATGTGGTTAAGGTAATGGCAAATTCACGGAATAGCCGGCCAACCAGCCCATCCATTAGCAGAAGCGGGATAAAAACGGCGACCAGCGAAATGCTCATAGCAAGGACGGTAAAGCCCACTTCCCGGACACCACGCAGTGCGGCTTGCATCGGTTTGATACCGGCTTCAAGGTGGCGGGAAATATTTTCCAGTACTACAATCGCATCATCCACCACAAATCCCGTTGCAATCGTCAGGGCCATCAGGGAAAAGTTGTTCAGACTGAAACCGCACAGATACATAGCGGTAAACGTTCCAATGAGTGAAACGGGCACCGCAATTGCCGGGATTAACGTTGCCCGGCCAGAACGTAAAAACAGAAATACCACCAGAATCACCAGCCCGATAGCAATCACTAGCGCCCGTTCTACCTCAGCCAATGAAGCGCGAATCGTCGGTGTGCGATCCTGAGCTACTTTAAGCTGAATAGAGGCAGGAATGGATTCACGTAGCGCCGGTAATTGTTCACGAATCCGGTTTACCGTGGCGATAATATTCGCACCGGCTTCACGGCGAATGATCAGCAAAATAGCCGGTTCACCACCAGACATGCCGGCTGCTCTAACATTCTGAACAGAATCTTTTACATTCGCGACATCCTGCAATCGCACCGGTGAGCCGTTATTATAGTGAACGATTATCGGGCGATAACTTTTGGCTGTTTCTAGCTCATCATTTGTTTGAATTTGCCAGCGTTGTTGCTCTGAATCCACATAGCCCTGTGGACGGCGGACATTGGCATTGCTGATTGCTTTGCGTACTGCATCCAGAGAAACACCCTGATGAAACAGCGCGCTGGGATTCAATTCAACTCTTACTGCGGGTAATGAACTGCCGCCAATAGAGACTTCACTGACGCCTTCAACTTGTGCAATTTTCTGTGCCAGTTGAGTAGACGCAAAATCATAAAGCTGCCCCTGATTATAGGTATCAGAAGTCAGTGTCAGGATCATAATGGGGGCATCGGAGGGGTTTGCTTTGTAATAACCTGGCCTGCCAGGCATACCGGAAGGCAACATATTTTGAGCAGCATTCAATGCTGCCTGTACATCCCGTGCCGCGCTGTTAATATCACGGCTCAGGTCAAATTCAAGTATGATATTGGTACTGCCAAGGGCGCTGCTGGATGTCATTTCATTAACACCGGCAATTCGGCCTAAAGCACGTTCCAGCGGGGTCGCGACAGATGAGGCCATTGTCTCCGGTGAGGCGCCCGGTAATGAGGCATAGACGGAGATCACTGGAAAATCCACTTGCGGCAAAGGAGAAACTGGCAACAGGGTAAACCCCAATAGCCCGCACAGGGTTATGGCTAAACTTAATAGCGTGGTGGCAACTGGGCGTTGGATAAATAAAACAAAGAATTTCACCGCGGCTCCTGATGATCAATGGATGAAATATCCGGTACTGAGAACGTGCGGTTGCGGCGATAGTGCGCCAGCCGGTCAAACAGTAAATAGATCACTGGGGTGGTAAACAGCGTCAGGATCTGGCTCATAATCAGTCCACCTACCATACAGATACCCAGAGGACGGCGTAATTCGGCACCTGCACCGGTACTGAGCATCAAGGGTAGTGCACCAAGCAATGCTGCCATTGTGGTCATCAGAATCGGACGAAAACGCAATAAACATGCCTGATAAATTGCTTCGTAAGGGGATAATCCCTGTTCGCGTTCTGCCGCCAATGCAAAATCGATCATCATGATGGCATTTTTCTTCACAATACCTATCAGCAAGATAATGCCGATGATCGCAATAACATCCAGTTCGTGACCTGCCATCATCAGTGCCAGCAGTGCACCTACTCCTGCGGTCGGTAAAGTGGAGAGAATTGTCACCGGATGGATAAAGCTTTCGTACAGGATCCCCAACACGATATACATGGCGATGATGGCAGCTGCGATCAGCCACAATGTATTACCCAGCGCGCTTTCAAATGCCAGTGTTGCTCCCTGGAACTGGGTGGTTATGTCTTTGGGCATTTTGATCAATTGAGCAGCATCACGAACAGCATTGACTGCCTGTTCAAGAGAGGCGTTTTCAGCAACGTTGAAAGAAAATGTCGCGGCGGGGAATTGTGCCAGATGGTTAATTGCCAGTGGGCCAAATCTTTGTTCAACAGTGGCGATAGCTCTTAGTGGGACGGTATTGCCGTCAGTTCCGTTGAGACGGATGTTATCAAATGCGGCCAGACCCGGGGTTGATGTCATATCATGTTCCAGTACAACCCGGTACTGATTAGCCTGAGTATAAATTGTTGATATTAGCCGCTGGCCGAATGCGTTGTAGAGTGCGTTATCTACGGCTGCCATTGAGATGCCTAATCGGCTGGCGGTGTCTCTGTCCACTTTGACATAGGCGATCAGCCCTTGGTCTTGCCAGTCACTGCTGACGTCAACCAATTCTGATCTCTGTTTCAGTTCAGCCAGTAATTTAGGCACCCAAATACCCAGTTCATTCAGGGAAGTCGTCTGTAATGTAAATTGATATTGGGTACGTGTAACCTGAGTATCAATCGTCAGATCCTGCATGGGTTGCAGATAGAGTTTTACGTTGGGTATAGAAGCAATTCTTTCCTGCAAACGTGGAATAATTTCGGCGATTCTGTCATCACGCTGATTGAGTGGTTTTAGTGTGATTTGCAACCGGCCGTTATTCAGTGTTGGGTTGCTGCTGCCATCAATGCCGACAAATGTGGTGATATTGTCCACTGCCGGGTCTTGCAATAATAAGGATGAAACCTGCCGCTGTTTATCCACCATTGCCGCAAAGGAAATTGATTGCGGCGCTTCCAGTGTTCCCTGAATCAGCCCGTTATCTTGCAATGGAAAAAATCCTTTTGGAATAATGAGATAAAGCAGGGTAGTCAGTGCCAGGGTGCTTAAGGCGACGCTAAGTGTGATCCACGGATGGTTCAGTGCTTTTTTCAGCCATACGGCATAACCGGCAATTGTCCGTTCAAAAAAGCGTTCACTGGCTTGTTCAAAACGATTGTGTTTTACCTTTGATTCTGGTTTGAGCATTCTGGCGCACATCATGGGTGTCAATGTCAGTGAGACAACCGCTGAAATCAGAATGGCCACGGCCAGGGTAATAGCAAACTCACGGAAAAGGCGGCCAACGATATCGCCCATAAAAAGCAGTGGGATCAGCACTGCGATCAAGGAGAAAGTCAGGGAGATAATGGTAAAACCGATTTCACCTGCGCCTTTCAACGCTGCTGCCATCGGTTTCTCCCCTTGCTCTATATAGCGGGAGATATTCTCGATTACCACAATGGCGTCATCCACCACAAAACCGGTGGCAATGGTGAGCGCCATTAGCGTCAGGTTATTCACGGAGAAACCGCAGAAATACATCACTGCAAATGTGCCGATCAATGAAAGAGGAACGGCGATACTTGGGATAAGTGTGGCGATGCCGTTACGTAAAAAAAGGTAAATCACCATGATAACCAGTGCAATCGCCAGTAACAGCTCAAACTGAACATCTTTCACTGAGGCGCGAATCGTTGTGGTGCGGTCGGTCAAAATTTTCATATCGACAGATTTCGGTAAACTGCTGATGAGTTCCGGCAACATCTGACGAATATTATCGGTGGTTTCAATCACGTTAACCCCCGGCTGGCGCTGGACATTAATCACAATTGCCTGTTTGTTATTTGCCCATGCGCCCAGTTTGGTGTTTTCGGCCTCTTGTGCAATGGTTGCGACATCTTGTAACCGCACCGGCGCCCCATTTTTATAGGCAACGATCAGTTTGCGGTAATCATTTACTGACTTCATTTGATCGTTGGCCGAAAGCGTGACAGAACGGGTCGGGCCGTCAAGGCTGCCTTTGGCGGAGTTAACGTTGGCATTGTTGATCGCGGTACGGACAGTTTCGCTATCCAATCCCTGTGCGGCGACAGCCTGAGCATTCAACTTCACTCTGACCGCTGGACGCTGACCGCCGGCCAGTGTCACTAATCCAACACCATTTACCTGTGAAATTTTCTGTGCGATACGGGTTTCGACCATATCCTGAATTTGCGTCATTGCCATCGCCCCGGAGGTGACGGCCAGCGTGAGAATAGGGGGATCCGCGGGGTTGACCTTGCTGTAAATGGGAGGATAGGGCAGGTCATTGGGCAATAAATTACTGGCGGCATTAATGGCCGCTTGTACTTCCTGCTCGGCGACATCTAATGGCAAAGTTAGCTGAAATTGTAATGTGATAACGGAAGCTCCGCCGGAACTTTGGGATGCCATCTGTTTAAGACCGGACATCTGTCCAAGCTGGCGTTCCAGTGGTGCGGTGACTGCGGAAGTCATCACATCAGGGCTTGCGCCGGGGTAGAGTGTGACAACCTGAATTGTCGGATAGTCGACTTCCGGCAGCGCAGATACCGGCAACATGCGATAGCCGATAATTCCCGCCAGTAGGATTGCTATCATGAACAGTGTGGTGGCAACGGGGCGCAGGATGAACAGGCGTGATGGTCCACCTCCTGGAATTTGGGAGCTCACTTGCATCAGGAGTTCTCCATTTTGCCGTGTTTTTGCGGCTGAATCTTATTTACCATCGGTGTGACAATATCCACCTTAGCGCCATCTGTCAGGCGATCGATACCATCAGTCACCACTTTATCACCTGCCGTCAGGCCGGTATTGATAACAACCCGTTGTGTATCCTGCAATTTGACTGAGACTAGATGTTTGCTGACTTTATTATCTTTACCCAGTATCCAGACAAAATTCCCTTCATTACCCATTTGCAGAGCAGCGTTTGGGATTACCACTGCGTTTTCCAGCGTATCAACTTTAATCCGGATATTAACGAACTGGTTCGGGAACAGAATGTCACCTTGATTGGCAAAACGGGCTTTCAGCTTAATGGTGCCGGTAGCAGTATCGATTTGATTATCAATACTCAGCAATTTTCCTTCGGCAAGTTGTTGCCGGTTGTTGCGATCCCATGCGCTGACAACAACATCATGATTCGCTTTCTGAGCTTGCAAAACGGCATTGATATCGTTTTCGGGCAATGAAAACAGCACATCCGCGGGATCTGTTTGTGTGATAACAACAATAGGAGAATTGTTGCCACTGGCGATAAAATTCCCTACATCGATCTGTTTCAGACCCACCCGACCGGAAATGGGGGCGGTAATACGACTGTAAGTGAGTTGGAGTTTTGCACTGTCAATTGCGGCTTGATCAACTTTCAGACTGGCTTCATGTTGGCGAACAAGTGCACGCTGATTATCCATTTCTTGTTGGGAAATCAGTTTAGTGTTTGCCAGTTTCTGGTAGCGGCTTAGATCCTGGCGGGCATTCGCCAGTATTGCCTCATCTTTGGCAAGTTGGCCTTTGGCTTGTGCTAACTGAACTTGAAAAGGGCGAGGATCAATTTCTGCCAATAAATCACCTTGTTTAATCTGTTGACCTTCCTGAAAGTGCAGAGCTATAAGCTGTCCTTCAACCCGGCTGGTTACGGTGGCGGTATTGGCGGCCTGAATGGTGCCGAGTCCGGTCAGAAAGCGTGGTACGGTCTGCTCTTTTGCGGTGGCAATTTGAACAGGAGGTAAAGGAGGGCGCCTTAAACCAGAGGGTTGATCCGATGCGCCAGATTGTTGAGGGGCCGAAGGCGTTTTAAATTGGCACCAGATAAATATAGCGGCAGTGATGGCAACAGCGGCCAGTGCTGCACGGAAAAGGAGGATACGGCGTTTATTATTTTTATTCATTTCTTCGACATTCTCTTAAATGCAAGGTGTTGCTTGATTATGTCCGACTGCAATATCGGTTTAATCGTATTCTGCTAGTTTAGCCAGTGAGGATAGGCTAAAAAATGGAGAAAGTGTGGAGAATATGTCAAGGAAGTGCTTTTTAAGGTAAATTGAGGTGTTTTTTGTCAGTTTTTTCGAGACTGCTCCAAGAATTATGTAAATGATGGTAGCTTTGTTACTTTCATTTTCTTGTCATTATTGAATGATATATTTTAATTTTTTATAAAATTCAGGCTGATTATAGAATACAGAGGAAATAGAATGAATATAAATATGTAATTCATATTTTAATGTGACTGGAAAGATATCATTTGTGCGAATAACTTTAATTGTTAATTTTATTAGGATATTTTTGCCATTCTTTGTGTATATATGTTACTTATGTGACATCTTGTAAAATTATTTAGGAACGGATTATTGTGAAATAGATCACATATTCCTGCCATAGTTCTGTGCTTATTACCTTCTAATGCCAGAAAAAGGTCATATGACTTTTTTTTCTTGGAGTTTATAACCTAATGTAAGGCGCATGATATAAGAGAGGTATGTGATGAGACATTTTATTATCGATACAGATACGGCTTCCGATGATGCGGTTGCATTGCTAATGGCGCTTCGTGAGCCATCGGTCTTTATTGAAGCTATCACTATTGTTGCAGGTAATTGTGCCATTAACCAGTGCAGAAAAAATGCATTAATAAGTATCGAAAAAGCGGGGACATATATTCCTCCGATATATGAGGGAATGAGTAAACCGTTATTTAGAGAATGCTATACTTCATATCATATTCATGGAAAAGATGGCATGGGTGATATGAATTTACCGGCATCTTCATTAATAGCAGAAGTTAAACATGCAGTAGATGCAATCATTGATATCGTAAAAAAATTTTCTGGTGAGATAGAAATAATCACTTTGGGCCCACTGACAAATTTAGCGATGGCGGTGTTAAAAGAACCTGATTTATATAAGTTCGTCAAAGCCGTTTATATCATGGGCGGTGCTGGATTGAAACCAGGTAATATTACCCCCTTAGCCGAATTCAATATTTATGCAGATGCTGAGGCGGCACATATCGTGTTGAACTCTGGATTGCCTCTTGTTTTTTGTGGATGGGAGTTAGGTATGGAAGACGCTTTTATTAATGAATCTGATATGGATAAATTAAGTTCCTTAAGTGATCTTGGTCAGTTTGCAGTGAGATGTAATAAAACACTGATTGAGTTCAATGCAGAAAGGTGTAATAGAAAAGGATTTGATTTGCCCGATCCGATAACAATGGCTGTTGCTTTATATCCGGATGAGATGATAGCAGATAAATTAGCGGTGTATGGTTATGTTGAATATCAAAGTGAACGTTCGTATGGGCATTTAGTTATTGATTCAACTCATCTTCTCAATAAACGTCATAATATGACGTTCATTATGAAAATCAAAGGCAGTGTATTTAAGAATAAACTGTTCACTTTATTATCATAAATTATAATAATATATGAGGGTAAAAGATGAGTTTTAATCCTGCTTTGCTGAAAAAAATAGAATTACATACACATCTTGATACTGGATTGAGTTATCATTTTGTTAGAAAATATATTCCTGATATTAGCCCAATATTGTTTCGTGAAAAGTATATCGCGCCTGAAAAATGCCATGATTTAGGCGATTTCTTAAGTAAAATAGGCCCTTCATTAGATATGTTGCAAAAAAAGAATGTGATAGCTGATGCTGTAGAAGATCTTTTTATACAATTAAAGAACGATAATATAGTCTATGCTGAAATTAGATTCGCCCCTTTACTTCATCTTCGCCTGGGATTAAGTGACTGCGATATTGTTGAAACTGTTCTGGTGGCAATGAAAAATTCGTCGATTAAATATGGTATAGAGGCAGGTTTAATATTATGTACCTTGCGGCATTTTTCAGAAGATCAAAGTTTGAGAACAGCATATCTTGTAAATAAATATTCTCATATTGGTGTCGTTGCTCTTGACCTTGCTGCTGATGAGGCAAGATATCCACTTAATGCTCATTTGAAAGCATTTAGAATGGTATTGGAAAATGGCGGAAATGTTATTGCGCACGCAGGAGAAGCAAAGGGGGCTGAAAGTGTACGTGAAACTATTAATAAATTAAATATTTCTCGTATAGGTCATGGAGTAAGAAGTGTTGAAAATCAAGGTGTTATTAATTATCTTATAGAAAGAAATATACATTTAGAAATATGTCCGACATGTAATATTGTTTGCGATATTTATGATGCTTATGAAAACCACCCGGTTAATATTTTAAAGAAAACTGGGGTAAATATTGGTATTAATACAGATGCCAGAGCAGTGGCAAATATAACTTTATGTGAAGAGTATTTAAAGATTAATAGGTATTTTGGTTGGCAATATAGTGATTTTATTGAAACAAATTTGAATGCATTACGTGCCTCGTTTTGTAGTAAGGAGTTAAAGAATAGATTAGAAAAAGAAATAATGATATTTTAATGGTGGAAAATTAAGTTATATTTTTATATTAAATAAGATAAATGTCTATTGAATATATTATCTGTTTTTAATGAATAGTTGACATAGAGAACTCGACAGAGGATAAATAGAGATGTCGTAAATGCTATAATATACTTAGTCATGAAATGACTTCTAAAAATGGTGAATTCAATATGCATCTGGATAAAGAGAAAAAACTTAAATATTATTTTGATAAATATGATCTTGATGAAATTTTTTCAACAAAACTTATGGAAAAATTAGATGTGGTAGAAAGGAAGAAAAACGCTTATCTTACACATCAGTTATCAAAATTCACTCATCTTTATATTCTGGTTGAGGGTAAATTGAAGGTTGAGTTTTATAATGCTAACGGTAAATTCTCTGTTTTTGCATTTGCCACTCCGCTTTTTCTTGTCGGAGATCTAGAGCTTTTTCATTCCCAGGGGTATAGTATAATTAATTCTATCTCTGTTCAGGAGCCGTCAGTATTCCTGTCAATTCCATTAGAAACGGTGAAAACTTTTGGGTTAACCGATACCCGATTTCTCGGGTTTGTTTGTAAGCAGCTTAGTAATAAGCTTTTTGAGTCTTCTTTATTGAAGTCTGGCGCATTTTTAACTGTTGAAGAGAATTTAAAGAGGTTTCTTTATCATGATTCGGAGAAAAATGGAGATGTGCTTGTACTGGAGAAAAGAGAATACTTGGCCTCTATTTTAGGTGTTTCAGTTAGGCAATTAAATCGAGCTATTAAGAGCTTGAATGAGAAAGGGATCATTATGTCAAAGAACAAACAGGTTAAAATTATTGATTACAATGCTTTAGTAAAGGACATTGAATTTTGACTTAACTTTACTTTAAGCAATGAAAATCAAAATTCATATGCATAAAAGGTGCTGGTGAATATACACCAGCTTTTGTGTATATTGATTAGCAATAGTTACACCGCTTATTGTAAATATAGGTTGTATCTGATATTGCTCAAACACCAGAATAAGCTGTTGTTTGTTATCTCATTTGATGATTTTCATTTTTCTCGATTGTTGTCTGCTTACTTTGCTGATGATGATCTAATGCCGCTATGGACGAATAAATGAAACGGCCAAATAAAATCAGAAAGCTGATAAGTATAACCAGTTTAGTAATTTGAGATCGCTTCTTTTTTTTCATGGGCTAAATCGCTATGTTGATTCCTCTGCTATTTCTAATTGCCAACCTGTAACGTTATGCCAGTATTCCTGCTCTTTTTCCAGATCAAGTTGCATCAGGGTGTTTTCTGATAAGTAATTGTAAGGCAGATAGAGTGCCCAATGACCATCATCAGTAACCAGCCTGAGTGATTCAGGGGTGGTTGTGGATTGACGTTGATTATTGAGTAAAGTCGCCAGACGCAGGATTTGAATTAATGGCAGATATTGTTTTTTCTTAAATAGATTGAATCTTGGCAAATCATCCAGTTTCATTGTTTTGCGGTGACAGCGAACCAGGGTCGCCAGCAGTAATTGTTGTTCCTGATTAAAGCCTGGCAAGTTGGTATTTTGCAGAATATAAGCAGAGTGTCGCTGTAATCCGCTTAAGTTAATACTCAGCCCAACTTCGTGCAGCATTGCCGCCCAGTGTAAAATTGCTTCGAGTTGGGGCTGCACCAGCTTTGGGTTCTGGATGGCCCATTGTTGGTAAAGCGCTTCAGTGGTATTGAGCACACGCTTTGCCTGTTCTCTGTCGATATTGTAGTGTTCAGCCAGGCTTTTTGCCGTTCTCCGGCGGATGTCCTGGTGGCGGAAGCGGCCTTCCATTTCATATAAAACACCTTCGCGCAGAGCGCCATCTGATAGTTGTAACTCTTTTATATGCAGGGCATCGAATACACCGCATAAGATAGCCAGGCCGGGAACAAAAACGTGTTTACGATCATCGGATAATTCAGGTAAGTCGAGGGTTTTAAACTTTTTGAATTTAAGCACTTCTTTGACCAACATTTCCAGCCGTTCAGGTGTGATTAATCCATCCTTCTCTCCCATTGCGACCAGTACCTCATAAACGGCTTTGATTGTCCCGGATGCGCCGAGCGCGGAATTCCAGCCTTTTATGCGGTATTGCCATGAGAGGTTCTCCAGTTTTTGAGCTGCTTCAAGCCGTGCTCTGCGGAATTTCTCTGCACTGATTTCACCGTCGGAAAAGAATTGATGAGAAAAACTGATGCATCCCATCCGGCGGCTTTCTATTAATAAGGGTTCAAAATTTTCGCCGATCACCAGTTCAGTAGAGCCACCACCAATATCAATCACCAGCTTACGATCTTGTTCCGGCTGAGTGTGTTCGACGCCCATGTAGATCAGGCGGGCTTCTTCGTGGCCGGAAATAATTTCAATCGGATAGGGGATGACTTCTTGTGCCCGCCTGATGAATTCTTTGGCGTTGCTAGCTTCACGTAAGCTGTGAGTGCCGACCAGGCAGACGTTATCTGCCGGAAATCCTTGTAGTCGCTCAGCAAATAGCGCAAGGCAAGCCAGACCGCGCTCCATGGCTTCTTCGCTTAATTCACTTTTTTGATTAAGACCGTAAGCAAGGTAGACATGTTGTTTTAACCGGCCAAGGATCTGCAATGCGCCGTTAACGATTCGTGCAATGATCATATGGAAACTGTTTGAACCCAGATCGATAGCGGCAATTTCCATTGGTCTCGGCGTAGATTTATCGTGTGTTAGCGGCATAAATTAGGCTCTTGGTCCAGGTTGTTCGAGGGCTTTTATATAGTCATAAATCGCCAGTTGTGCACGGATTTTCCGTTTATTGCCCCGTGGCACATAACTGTTGCTCAGTTCTTTATCGACGTAACGGGCTTTTACCGTATCGTTGAATTGTAGTTCGAGAATATCCAGTACACGCTGTTTCAATTGTGGATCAAGCAGGCAGACAGCAACTTCAATCCGGTAGTCGATATTACGGGTCATCCAGTCGGCAGACGAGAGAAAGACTTTTTCATCGCCGTTATTGGTAAAGACATAAACCCGATCATGTTCGAGGTAGCGGTCAACGATGCTGGTGATTTGAATATTTTCGCTGAATCCTGGCTGATTGGGCACCAGTGAACACATACCACGTATCAGCAGGCGTATTTTTACACCGGCTTCTGAGGCGTCATACAGGCGGTCCACCAGCTCTTTATCAACAAGGTTATTGATTTTTAATGTAATGCCGGCGGGTTTATCTGCTTTGGCGTTTGCTATTTCCTGAGAAATAAGCTGGTTGAGCATTGCGCGGGAATTTTGTGGTGAAACCATCAGGTTTTCAAAGTTGACCGGGCGATAGGGGTTTTCAATAAAGTTGAATACCCGACGGACTTCGTTGGTAATTTGCGGATTGGCTGTCAGCAGGGAATAGTCGGTATAGAGACGCGCTGTTTTTTCATTAAAGTTACCTGTACCAATATGGGCATAGCGAACAATTTCTTCGCCTTCCAGACGGGAAATAAAAAACAGTTTTGCGTGGATCTTTAGCCCCGGTGCCGAGAAAATAACATGCACACCTGCTTCGGTCAGCCGTTTAGCCCAATGAATATTGGCTTCTTCATCAAATCGTGCCTGCAATTCAACAACAACGGTAATTTTTTTACCGTTATGGGCGGCATGAATCATTGATTCAATAATGCGGGAGTCTTTTGCTACCCGATAAATATTGATCTTGATAGAAAGCACGCTTGGGTCAAAAGAAGCCTGGCGCAGTAATTCCAGCACGTGTTCAAAGGTGTGATAGGGATAATAGAGCAGAACATCCTGTTCACGAATAGCATCAAAACCATTGCGAAAATTATCAAACCAAGTGTGCCGTAATCTCGGCAAGGGTCTGTTCAGCAGGTTTTTTTTTCCCTCATTGGGAAATTTAATGAAATCTTTAAAGTTGTGATAGCGTCCGCCGGCGATCACCGAGTCGTCATTTGACAGGCCAAGTTTGCTGCGCAGTAATTCCACCATTTCATCTGGCATTTCTCTCTGATAAACGAATCTTACCGGTTCCGCAGTCAGCCGTTGTTTCAGGGTGGATGACATCAATTCGAGCAGGCTTGATTCCATCTCTGTTGCTAAATCATATTCAGAATCACGGGTCATTTTCATTGAATAGGCATTGAGTGAATCATAGTCAAAGAAACCTTTGAAAATTTCATCAAGACAGTAGCGCAGAATATTGTCCAGCAGGATCATTGACTTGCGGCGGCGTGGCATTTCAGGCGGCAAATTAACAAAACGTGGTACCTTATCTGACGGAATTTCCAGTAATGCATATTGGATATTCTGGCCGTGGACAATTTCAATCGCCAGATAAGTGTAGTCATCTTTCAGAAATTCAACCAGATTCGTTTCCGGGTTAATCAGGATTGGCGTGATGTGTGGTCGCAGATGCTGACGAAAATATTGGCGTAACCAGATTTGCTGATTCGGTGAAATTTGTCGTTCATTGATCAGGAAAATTTGATTGCGGGCCATCTCCAACAGTAACTCATTATAGAGCACATCAAATTCATGATCGGTTTTAGCCACTTTGGATTGAATTTTTTTCAGTACGTGCCGGGAGCTGGTGGCGAATCCCCGCGCTTCATTAATCAGTATCCTCCGTTTCACATCAGCAAAACGAACTTTGTAGAATTCGTCCAGATTATTGGAGTAAATACCCAGGAACCGCATCCGTTCTATCAATGGGTTGCTCTTATCCGCCGCTTCCTGAAGCACACGTTCGTTGAAGGATAACCAACTAAGTTCTTTTTCGGTATAGAGCCTGTCTTGGGACATTATTACTCCAGGTGTTGAGGTAAGTGTATTGAAATTTTGAATATTATTAGTCGTGACCTGTCGTTATAACCTCGTCTGTCATGGCGGGTTCAGGCCTTTTTATCTGCCTTGGATGCGAAATATTGATGTTGGAAAACGCACATGCGAATGGCTGTGCGGTAACAGCCATTAATAAAGAATTCATCTATTAATTCGCCCTCAGTGTAGAAACCCAGCTTATTATAGATATGAATGGCTTTACTGTTCTCCTTATCGACAATCAGGTAGAGTTTGTACAGATTAAGTACAGAGAATGCATATTCCATCGCCAGTTTTGCCGCTTTTATTGCATGGCCTTGGCCCTGATATGCCGGATCGATAATGATCTGAAATTCTGACCGGCGATGGATATAGTCGATTTCGACTAATTCAACCAATCCAACTCTGGCGTCAGAACTCGCGATAATAAACCGGCGCTCGCTCTGATCGTGAATATGTTTGTCGTAAAGATCACTCAGTTCAACGAAAGCTTCATAAGGCTCTTCGAACCAGTAACGCATCACGCTGGCGTTGTTATCTAATTGATGGATAAAAGGCAGATCTTCCCGCTCAAGGGGGCGTAACCTGACAGGTGGAGAATGAGAACCACCAGACATTTGATACCTCGGTGTTTTTAATAAATAAGAGAGTATTATTAATAATAGTTCGCAGTGCCGGGTATATTACCACAGCACTGTAATCAAGGGTGAATAAATAGATTATTCTGCGGCATAGCCTTGTGGAGGAAGAATGTTCCCATCCAGATGGGCTTTGCCATTAACCATGCTCAGGCGTCCTTCGACAAACCAGTTGATAACTAATGGGTAGATATCGTGCTCCTGAGTTTGGACCCGTTTAATAACCTCACTTTCCTGGTCATTTGCAAAAATAGGAACTTTGGCTTGCAGGATCACCGGGCCGCCATCCAGCTCTTCTGTCACAAAATGAACGGAGGTGCCGTGTTCTGTATCGCCATTTTCCATTGCCTTGCGGTGAGTATGCAGACCGGGATATTTGGGCAATAGAGAAGGGTGAATGTTTAGCAGGCGACCAAAATAGTGCTGAACAAAATCCGGTGTCAGAATACGCATATAACCTGCGAGGACGACCAGATCGGGTTGATACTGATCGATGGCGTGTTTCAGTGCTTGATCATAAGCCTGACGATCCACATAGTTTTTCGGGTTGACGACATGAGCGGGAATTTCCGCCTGCTCAGCCCGTAGCAGACCGTAAGCATCGGCGGTATTGCTGAATACCGCACAAATTCGCCCACTGATTTTGTTCTGCTGGCAGGCGTCAATCACCGCCTGGAGATTGCTGCCGTTGCCGGAGATCAATACAACGATGTTTTTCATTGAATAACAACCTGTTGTTCGTTCTCTTTTTGTGTGGCGATGGTGCCGATTTGCCAGGCTTTTTCACCGGCGGCGTTGAGTAATTCAAGCGCTTGTTCAACGGCTGTTTGTGGTAGTGCAATGACCATTCCGACACCACAGTTGAATGTACGGTACATTTCATGACGGCTGACATTACCGGTTTGTTGCAGCCAGTTAAATATTGCCGGCCATTGCCAACTGGATTCATTAATTTGAGCCTGGGTATTTTCAGGCAGGACACGTGGAATATTTTCCCAGAAACCGCCGCCGGTTAGATGAGCAATCGCGTGAACATCAACGTGCTCAATCAGGGATAAAAGGGATTTCACATAAATTTTTGTCGGGGCGAGCAGGTGATCTGCGAGTGATTTGCCTTCCAGCTCGGTTGTTTCCGGATCTGTGTTGCTGACGGCCAGAATTTTGCGTATCAGAGAATAGCCGTTTGAATGAGGGCCACTGGCGGCGAGAGCAATCAGGGCATCACCAGCCTGAACTTTACTGCCATCAATGATTTCTGATTTCTCAACGACACCAACGCAGAAACCGGCAACATCATAATCTTCACCGTGATACATCCCCGGCATTTCCGCGGTTTCACCACCAACCAGAGCACAGCCGGATAATTTACAACCTTCCGCGATACCGGTGATAACGCTGGCGGCGGTATCAACATCCAGTTTTCCGGTTGCATAATAATCAAGGAAGAACAGGGGCTCTGCGCCCTGGACAACCAGGTCGTTGACGCACATTGCAACTAAATCAATGCCGATAGTGTCATGGCGTTTGAGATCCATCGCCAGACGCAACTTGGTACCAACACCGTCGGTACCGGAAACCAGGATAGGTTCGCGGTATTTTTGCGGTAATGCACATAAAGCGCCAAATCCACCTAAACCGCCCATGACTTCTGGACGACGAGTCTGTTTTACAACACCTTTGATACGGTCTACCAAGGCATTACCAGCATCGATATCTACACCGGCATCTTTATAGCTGAGAGAGGTTTTGTTGGTCACTGAGAAGCCCTCAAGGCGGTTGCATTTGATAAATTAAGATAAAACGCTGACAATTCTAGCAGCCTAAGCAAACGTTTGCGAGACTCTTATTTAGGATCTCAGTTTTCGGGGAGAAGGCGTGTGTCTGATTAAAATCAACAGATTGGTAGTGGTGTTATGGTTAAAAGGCGGTATAATCTCGCGATTTTTTGTCTGCCGGTGACTTGACATACAGTAGGAGAAGTCCATGAAGATCGTTGAGGTGAACCACCCACTTGTTAAACATAAACTCGGCCTGATGCGAGCGAATGATATCAGCACCAAACGCTTTCGTGAACTGGCCGCAGAAGTCGGAAGCCTTCTGACTTATGAAGCAACCGCTGATTTAGAAACTGAAAAGGTCATTATTGATGGCTGGTGTGGCCCGGTAGCCGTTGAGCAGATTAAAGGTAAGAAAATAACCGTTGTGCCTATTCTGCGTGCGGGATTGGGTATGATGGATGGCGTGTTGGAGAACGTACCAAGTGCCCGGATCAGTGTCGTAGGTGTGTATCGCGATGAAGAAACGTTAGAACCGGTCCCTTATTTCCAGAAACTTGCTTCTAATATTGATGAACGTCTGGCGCTGGTGGTTGATCCCATGTTGGCGACCGGCGGTTCTATGATTGCAACTATTGATTTACTGAAAAAAGCAGGCTGTCAGTCAATTAAAGTTCTGGTTTTGGTTGCGGCGCCTGAAGGTATTGCTGCACTGGAAAAAGCTCATCCTGATGTAGAACTGTATACCGCTTCTATTGATGAGGGACTTAATGAACAGGGGTACATTGTGCCCGGCCTGGGGGATGCAGGCGATAAAATATTTGGTACAAAATAATAAGTTAGCCGACTTTTGAGTCGGCTTTTTTTGGTTCGTGATGCGATAATATGAAGAGGATAAACAAATGACCCGTCGCACTATTGGGGTAGATGAGCGGCCTCCACTTTTACAGACCATTCCACTGAGCTTCCAACATCTTTTTGCTATGTTTGGTGCAACGGTATTGGTGCCGATTCTGTTTAAAGTCAACCCGGCGACGATTCTGCTATTTAACGGGATCGGTACATTGTTATATCTGATTATCTGTAAGGGAAAAATTCCGGCGTATTTGGGATCGAGTTTCGCATTTATTTCACCAGTTTTATTGTTGTTGCCTCTGGGATATGAATTAGCGTTGGGAGGTTTTATCCTGTGTGGTGTGCTGTTTTGCCTGGTTTCATTGATTGTCAAAGTGGCGGGGCGGGGCTGGATTAATGTGCTGTTTCCACCTGCGGCAATGGGGGCGATTGTTGCGGTTATCGGGCTGGAGCTTGCTGGTGTTGCGGCTGATATGGCCGGTTTGCGTCCGGCAGAAGGCGCTGATGTTAATCCAACGACGCTGACAATTTCGCTGGTCACACTGGCGATTACTGTTCTTGGCTCCGTAATGTTCCGTGGATTTCTGGCTATCATTCCGATTCTGATTGGGGTGTTGGTGGGTTACGCACTGGCATTCCTGTTGGGGGAGGTTGACCTGACACCTGTGCGTGAAGCACCGTGGTTTGCATTGCCAACTTTTTACACGCCCCGTTTTGAATGGTTCGCCATAATGACGATCCTGCCTGCGGCACTGGTTGTCATTGCGGAACATGTTGGCCATTTGGTTGTTACGGCAAATATTGTGAAGAGAGATTTGTTGAAAGAACCCGGTTTACATCGTTCTATGTTCGCGAATGGGTTTTCAACTGTGATTTCCGGTTTCTTTGGTTCAACCCCTAATACGACTTATGGCGAAAATATTGGTGTGATGGCAATTACCAAAGTTTACAGTACCTGGGTTATTGGTGGCGCTGCGGTATTGGCGATTCTGCTCTCCTGTGTCGGTAAACTGGCGGCAGCAATTCAAGCCGTGCCTGTTCCGGTCATGGGCGGTGTTTCTCTGTTGCTTTATGGGGTTATCGGAGCATCCGGTATTCGGGTGCTGATTGATTCCAAAGTGGATTACAATAAAGCACAGAATCTAATTCTGACCTCGGTTATTCTTATTATTGGTGTCAGCGGCGCGAAAATAAATATTGGCGTTGCTGAACTTAAAGGTATGGCGCTGGCAACTATTGTGGGTATTGGTATGAGTCTGATTTTCTGCTTGATTAGTATTATTCGTCCTGAAGAACAATATATTGAGTCTTCAATTGAATCTGTTAAGCGTGATAAGTCATTGAAGTAATAAGTTCGATTTATTTCCCCGCTTTGAATGGTTTTAATCAGGGAGGGCGGGGATGGGTAGAATAATTTATCTTATCCGTGGAGGAGATTAAGGAAGCAGATGTTCGCCACCAATGAGAGGAATCAGTTTTAGCAGAACTTCATCGTAAAGTCTGGGTTCTGACTTTGTGATAAATTTTACCTTGCGTTGCCGCCAGTCCAGAGTTTGGATCAAAGTTGTTGCCACGATGCAGCGCTGTTCCAGATTGGTGACAGGTACTTCTGTAGGTGCTCCTCTTATACTTGTGCTAATAGGGCAACAGATAACCAGTCCAGTCAGTCGATTATAAGTTTCATGTGAAAGTATGAGTGTTGGGCGATATTTACCAATTTCTTTGCCTTTTGTTGGTTCGAAATCAAGCCAGCAAATATCACCACGTCTAGGAACGAACATTAGTAATTGAGCTCCTTGTCATTTGGAGTTGCCAGTTCGTCAGCGTGAGCAGTATAAGCAGATAAGCCATTTAATAAGTCAGACTCAGTCAATCGTTTCTTGACGGCTTTTTGAATAACTAATCCTTGTTCACTGATCTCAATGTCTACTGCATCACCTGCTTCAAAATTGGGTATTGTTTTAAGATTTCCCGATAGCCGCAGAGCAATGCTATTTCCCCATTTTTGCAAAATTGCTTGGGTGCGCATTTATATGCCTCCATAAATATCTCTATGTATATCCAATGAGTATACATTAATCCACGTGAGTATCAATAAAGTAGATACAAAAGTAAGCAATTATTCAGAGTAAAGTTCGTTTCGCTCTCAATGAAAAAAAATGCGTGTTACGCCGCAAAAAAAGAGATTACAAGGACAGTTACGATTAAAGGATATCAGTATTAGTCTTTTAGTTACTAATAACTGATATCTCTTTAATTTTATGCTCGTTCTGGTTTCGGGTTATTCAACCAGGTTCAGATTATTCATTAAAATTGCGGCAGATAATCACGATTTATCGCCAATACGTCATCCAAAAGCGGTGAAGCAATATCCACATCAGCAACCAGTGGGTTGGTGATCAATGCCCGCAGTGCAGCGTTACGATCGCCATGAACTGCTGCTTCAATCGTCAAACGCTCGAAGGTTTTTATCTGTTGGGTCAGAGAGTACATACTGTCAGGCAGGCGGCCAAATGTCAGCGGGCGGGCACCCTCTGCATTAATGATACAGTTGGTTTCAATGACGGCATCGTCCGGCAGGCCACGGATAGCACCGCGGTTAGGGGTATTAACCACCAACTGGCTGCCAAGATTATTGTGAATAGCGCATATCAGATCCAGTGCAACTTCAGAATAGAATGAGCCACCGCGGAAACTGAGTTGTTCTGGTTTGTGAGCAAGGTTTGGATCGGCATACAGTTCAAACAGCTCCTGTTCTACTTTCATGACTTGTTCTGCCCGTGTGCCTTGTTTGGCAGCGGCTTCGCGCTCTTCCTGCAACATGCTGCGGGTCTGATAGAAGTAACGGTGATAAGGGCAGGGGATTGCGCCTAATGCTCTGAGTAATGGCGGAGGCCAGGGGGATTCTTTAATGTTATTCATGGTTAATGCCACACCGTTGCATAACATATCAAGCACCTGATGAGTTTCATCCCGCCCTGAAACCAGTACCTGATGTACCCAAACCATATGATTAAGCCCTGCAAAGCGTAATTGCACATCTTGATAAGGATGTTGCAGCACATTGGCAATCATATGATGCATGGTGACCGGGACATTACACAGGCCGATTATTTTTGCCTTGCTATAACGGGAAACCGCTTCGGTGACGATCCCTGCCGGGTTAGTGAAGTTAACAATCCATGCATCTGGCGCAAGTTGTTCAACTTTGCGGGCGATATCCAGCAAAACAGGAATGGTACGTAACGCCTTGGCAAATCCCCCTACGCCTGTCGTTTCCTGACCGATTAAGCCATATTTTAGCCCCAGACGCTCGTCCGCCGCCCGCGCCGGAAGCTGGCCGACACGCAATTGAGTCAAAATAAAACTGGCTCCGCGAATCGCATTATCTGGTGTGAAATGTACGCTGACGGTAACGTGTTCCAGGCCATGACGGGCCAACATACGGCGGGTAAGCGCGGCGATGATTTCTACTTTATGTTTTCCACCATCAATATCAACTAATGCCAGTTCAGAGAGTGGAATGTTTTTGTTGCGCTGAATGAGTCCTTCTACTAACTCAGGTGTGTAGCTGCTACCGCCGCCAATAACGGCTATTTTGATCTGTTTCATATTTTTTCCTCCTGTGATGGCATCCGGCGGTAGAGTTCAATCATATCGCCGGCAAGATCCTGAATAACCATCGCGTTCATTAAATGATCCTGTGCATGTATAGTGATCAGATTGACAGGCAATTTACCACCGCCTTCATCCAACCCGATTAGAGTAGTTTGAATGGCATGCGCCTCTTTGATTGCCTGTTGGGATTCAGCCATCAGTGTTTGTGAAGCTTGAAAGTCACCGTCTCTGGCATGTTGTAATGCCATCAGCGCATGGCTGCGTGCGCTCCCGGCATGAATCAGCAGTTCGACAATAGTTTGTTCCAAATCCATGTGTAAATCCTCCGAAGATTATGGCTAAGATTGAGTTTCTACGCTGGTGGATATCGTCTCTTCTTGTTGCTTATTTTCTTCATTGATTAATTGCTTTTCATAAACTTTGAAGAAGGGATACCAGATAAATAGATCGATTATCATCAGCACGATAGCCAGCACTGCTGCACGGTAGTCCCAGGCGGCGGAAAGCATTGCGCCGAATGGGGCTGGTGTGGTCCAGGGAGAGATAGCGACCATTTTATGCACCAGATCAAGATGCAGGGTGCTGTAAGACAAAACTGCATTGACCAATGGCACAACCAGTAGTGGAATGAATAGGGTTGGATTCATAACAATCGGTGAGCCAAATAACAGTGGTTCGTTAATGTTGAAAATAGCTGGAACTGCGCTCAGTTTTCCGATAGTACGCAAGTGCATAGAACGACTGCGTAGGTAAAGAATAGCCAGAGCTAGGGTGGAGCCGGAGCCACCAAGACAGACATAAAATGACCAATAGGGATCAGTGAGAATTTGGGTTGCAGCAGCTCCTTGAGCCATTAATGCCGCATTGGTGGCAATATTGGCCATAAATATGGGGCTTAGTAGGGCAGTGATAAGATTGGCACCGTGAATACCGGCAAACCACAGTAGATTGGCAATCAGCAGTGCCAGCATAATGGCTGGTAGAGTGTCACCGACGGAAATGAGGGGTTGAAAAATCTGCATGACGGCGGCAGGAATGAGCAGATTGAATTCACTCTGCAAGAGCAAACTGATAGGGTAAACCGTCAGCAGGATACCGGTGACCGGATACAAAAGTTCAAAAGAACGGGCAATCGCCGGTGGTACTTGTGCTGGCATACGGATGGTGATGTTGTATTTTTTCAATAAACGCGTCAGCTCAACTGACCAGATAGCACAAATCAATGAGGTGAATACACCTGCTCCTCCGAGAAAATCAAGTGCGATTTTGTTTTCTATTTGTGGTGCTGCCGCTAGCAAAAACGCCATTAGCGACAGTAAAGCAGAAGTTAACCCATCCAAGCCGTAAGATTTAGCCAGGCTGTAGGCCGTGCCGACCGAAACAAATACGCTCATTAATCCCATAGTCATAAAGTAAGGCATGGTGATGGTGCCCCAGTGTGCTTTAGCAAAGGACAACCAAGCCTGACCGAATAAGGATGAAGTTTGTGCATCGAATGGTGGGTTTGCCACAATTAACATGATACTGCCGATGAGCAAGAATGGCATGGCTGAGATAAAGCCGTCACGTATCGCGCTAATATGTCGCTGGTTACCAATTCGTCCAGCAAACGGGACAATATGGCTTTCTACGACGCGCATGAAAGAAGTATAGAGGCTCATGGTGCACTCCGCGTGATGAGGAAATTGATTATTCCAACAGGCTTAATGCCTTATCGAGAACTTTGTCACCACGAAGAGCACCGTAATCCATCATGTCAATAATGCCTATTGGCTTACCGAGTGGTTTGGCGATAGCGGAAAAATGGGCCAGCTGATACCTTACCTGCGGGCCAAGTAAAACAACGTCGGCATCGGTTATCTGATGTTCTAGCTCAACAGTAGGGATGGCCTTGATCTCAATGTCTAATGCCCGTTTTATCACTTCTGCCTGCATACGTTGTACCAACATGCTGGTGGACATGCCGGCAGCACAACACAATAGGATTTTTTTCATTACTCAGCTTCCTGTTTATTATGTCAGTTGATAATGGGGTAGGCGGTAAATCAGAGCGCCCCCACTTCTTATTAAGATTAGCACTTATGTTAAATTTGTTGCGATTTTGTTGGCATATTAATCTGAATAGTGTGTGAGGAATAGCGATAGAATGTGAGCTTTGTTTGTATTGAACATAGCGTGAAAATGTTAGGTTGTACGGGGCGTTGCAGAGGGATTTCTTATTTCATGAAAATAGTGGATTGCTCGTTTTCACGTCAACCGGACGTTGATTATTTATCATTTTGTTAATACACTGCGTATAAGATATGCCTAATGCCGAAGCAAAGAATTTCGGCTTTTTTTCAGAAGTGCTCCGACAACTGTTGGAGGAGACGATGAATAGTTATACAGTAAAAGAGAAGATGCCCGTTCTTATCCCAGAAGCAGATTTTAATATCAAACTTAACATGACAGAGAAAAATGTAGAGCATACTCAGGCTTTCATTGAGAGTGGGGTGAAGGTTTTCTCTTTGCCTGGATTTGTTACACCACACGGTTATCGCTTATTAGCATCTGTTTCTGGCAATCAGTACAGATTAATGTAGACCTTACCTGTTTTCGCATTCAGAATATTTCACCAGTGCTTGCAGATTGTTCTGTATTATGAAGAAATATTGTGCATTTAAGGGGAGGCTGAAAATGGGTTTAACTTATTGAATCCAAAAAATAGTTTTTTTATTATTTATCTATACAGTTCATTTACAACTATTTTCTGTGATAAACTTGTTTGCGCTTGTTACCTGCTCTGTTTGAGGTGCTTCTGAACACACCATCGCAGCTTTCATTACCTTTATATCTTCCCGATGATGAAACTTTTGCCAGTTTCTTTCCGGGGGAAAACGCCACCCTGTTAGCTGCAATCAAATTGGCCATTAATCAGCCGCATGGCAGCTATATTTATTTTTGGTCCCGTGATAGTGGGGGACGAAGTCATTTGTTGCATGCCGCATGTGCTGAATTGTCCCTGAAAGATGAAGCTGTGGGCTATGTTCCGCTGGATAAACGTGCCTATTTTATCCCTGAGGTGCTTGATGGCATGGAACACTTATCACTGGTTTGTATCGATAATATCGAATGTATTGCTGGTGATGAAGAGTGGGAAATGGCGATTTTCAATCTTTATAATCGCATTCTGGAAATCGGTCGCACTTGTTTGCTTATCAGTGGCGATCGTCCACCTCGTCAGATTGATCTTAGGTTACCTGATTTGGCTTCCCGTCTGGATTGGGGGCAAATTTATAAATTACAACCGCTTTCCGATGATGAGAAATTACAAGCTTTGCAACTGCGGGCAAAATTACGTGGGTTTGAGTTGCCGGAAGATGTGGGGCGCTTCTTACTGAAAAGATTAGACAGAGAAATGCGGACGCTGTTTATGACTTTGAATCAGTTAGATCATGCTTCTATCGTTGCCCAGCGCAAGCTGACGATTCCATTTGTGAAGGATATTCTGCATCTATGACGATGATGGTGGTTTCACCATCATCATATCTACCGGATTAGCCAAGAATTTCTTTTACTTGTTCCGGTGGGCGCCCAAGCCTGGCTTTATCACCACAAACGACAATAGGACGCTCAATCAGTTTAGGATTGGCAACCATCACTTTCAGTAGGTCGTGTTGAGTCAGTTTTTCATCGGCCAGATTCAACTCTTTGTATAGATCTTCTTTCGTTCGCATCAACTGGCGCACATCATGAAAATCAAGCTGTTTTAACAGAACAGATAATTGCTCTACCGTGGGAGGGACCTCCAGATAGAGAATAATCTGCGGCTTAATTCCTTGCTCTTCAATAAGGGCCAAAGTTTCACGGCTTTTGGAACAGCGGGGGTTATGATAAATGATCACGTGGTGCATGAAAGTTCCTTAACGTTTGTATTGATTGTAACGTTGTTGTAGCTGGCGTAATTGATCGATACGGGCATCATAACGTTCTTGATCATAACTGCCTAATTTTACTAGGGCGCTGGCACTGCTGAGGTATTTAATGGCATTGTCAAACTGACCACGAAGTGCCATTTCTTCAGCATACGCCGATAATTCTTCATGGCGTTTGCCTTGTTGGGCAGCGGCTTCCGCCATCAGGTGCCAACCGTTTGGATCATCAGGATTATTGAACGTATAACGGTAGAGCAGCTTTGTAGCCTGCTGGTATTGCTTTGCGCGAATGAGCGCGTTTGCCAGATTAATCTGTAAGACCACATTGTCTTTTTGTTTTTGTAAGGCGTTCTGTAATCGGGTGATAGCCTGAGCCGTTCGGTTTTGTTCAATATCAATATCGGTCATTGTGTCAATAAACCAGAGGTTATCGGGTTGTTTTGCTAATAATGGTTCCAGAATAGCCCGTGCTTCAGCGTATTTTTTATCCTGAGAAAGTAAGATTGCCTGCCCATAAGCGGCGGCAAGTTGCTCTTTAACTGTGCCTTTACGGTAATTTTCCAAAATTTGTTCCAGATAGCCGCGTTGCTCCGTAGTGTACATCCCCATAATACGAACTCTGGCGAACAGAAAATCTTGAGATTGTGGAACACGCTTGGCGGGATATTGGTTAGCACGGTTACGGGCATCAGCAAGGCGGCTGTCAGGTAATGGGTGAGTCAGCAACATCTCTGGTGGTTTAGAACTGTAACGGGTCTGATCTGCCAGGATCTGCATAAAATCCGGCATACCTTGGGGATCAAAACCCGCTTTGCGTAGCGTCTGCATGCCAATGCGGTCAGCTTCCTGCTCATTGGATTGAGTAAAGCTGATCATACCTTGTTGTATACCGGCAAAAGTCCCGCTGAGTGCCGCCATTCCTGCTTGTGGGTTAGCCATCATCAACAGGATAGAGCCCAGAGTACTTGCCCAGGCCAGCGGCGCGGTACGCTGTTGATCTTCCATCATTCGTGCCAGATGGCGCTGAGTGACGTGGGAAATTTCGTGGGCTATAACGGATGCCAGTTCGCTTTCATTGCGGCTATAACGAAAAAGTGCGGCATGGAGTACAACGTTACCGCCAAAGAAAGCGTAAGCGTTGATATTCGGGTTATTGATCAGATAAAAATGAAAAGGTGTTTTAACTGAATCTGCATTAGCCACCAACCGTTGTCCAAGGGTGTTGATATATTGTGTCAATAATGGGTCATAAATCAGCGGAGCATTGTCACGCATCTGGCGGACGTAAAAATCGCCCATTGCCAGTTCCTGATTGATGCTCAGGGTTGAACCTGCCGTGGTACCTATATCCGGCAATGAATCTTCAATAGAGGCGCTGAGAACAGAGGAACTTACTAGCAATAATGTACTGCTTAATATTGCTGTCAGAGATTGTTTAGACATTATTTTCATAAAACAAAAATGCTCTCATTTGGCCATCGTTTTAGATAATGCGTGTATGATGAATAAGGGTACCTTAAAATCAACCAATTAGTACAATTTTTAACAAAAATAGAAACATGAATATTGCTATCAAGGAGCCTGGTCAATGCTGGATATGATTATACAGTGGTATCGCCGTCGGTTTACTGATCCGCAAGTTATTGCGTTGTTTTTCATCCTCCTGGCAGGGTTTTGCATTATTTATTTTTTACATGGCATTTTGGCGCCATTACTGGTGGCGATTGTTCTCGCTTATTTATTGGAATGGCCAACCGCCCAACTTGAGAAGCTGGGATGTTCGCGGACAGTGGCTGTTTGTATTGTGTTGATTATTTTTTCCGGGATCAGCTTGCTGGTTATTCTGATTGTGGCACCAACGGCATGGCAGCAGGGAATTAATCTGTTGTCGGATATGCCTAATATGCTTAACCGGTTTAATGAATATGCCCAAACATTACCGACCCGTTATCCAGCTTTGGTTGATGCCGGCATCATTGATATGATGGCCGAAAATTTGCGCAGTAAGATTTCAACAGCTGGGGAATCTGTGGTGAAGTTTTCGGTAGCTTCATTGATTGGTTTGCTGACATTAGCTATCTATCTGATTCTTGTCCCACTAATGGCCTTTTTCCTGCTGAAAGATAAAAACCAGATGCTGCAAGCGTTACAACGGGTTTTGCCACGTAACCGCATTTTGGCCGGGCAGGTATGGCGCGAGATGAATCAGCAAATCACTAACTATATTCGTGGTAAAGTGACGGAAATGGTGATTGTTGGTATCTGTACCTACGCTGTATTCGCATTTCTTGGGTTAGATTATTCGTTGTTGCTTGCTGTTCTGGTTGGTCTGTCAGTGTTAATTCCTTATGTGGGAGCGGTGATTGTCACCATCCCTGTTGTATTGGTTGCTTTATTTCAATGGGGCGTCGGGACAGATTTCTGGACTGTGGTTATTGCTTATTTGGTTGTTCAGGGGCTGGATGGCAATTTACTGGTGCCGATTTTGTTCTCTGAAGCAGTAAACTTGCATCCGCTGGTGATTATTCTTTCTGTGATTACTTTTGGTGGCTTATGGGGATTTTGGGGTATATTCTTTGCTATTCCGCTGGCGACGCTGATTAAAGCCGTTATTCATGCATGGCCGGAGGAGATGGTTATAACAGAAGACGATGAAATAAAAGAATAAATCTATTTTTAATATGAAAGTGGACTTTGTATTTATCTCTGGGTTAATGCCGGTTATTCGTTATTAGGGCAAGTATGGGATGGAAATCTTCCCTTGTACTTGCCCTTGGTATCTTGAGTTGCTGAATGAGTACGATTAATTTTTTAGCGGTTTTTTATTAAGGATGTTGTTTCAGATAATCCACCACGATCTGATGGTGATCACTGGTCTTAAATTTATCAAAAACATGCTCAATATTACCTTTGGCATCAATCAGAAAACTGATACGGTGGATACCATCATAGGTTTTCCCCATAAACTGCTTTTCACCCCAGACACCAAATTGCTCAGCAATTTGATGATCCTTATCGGACAACAATGTGAAGTTCAGCATTTCTTTCTCCACAAAGCGTGACAGTTTACTTGGGTTATCAGTACTGATACCCAGTACCTCAACACCTGATTCCTTTAATGTATCCATTTCATCGCGCAGACCACAGGCTTGTACAGTACAACCAGGAGTCATTGCCTTAGGGTAAAAATAAACTAAAACACGCTGACCTTCGAAATCAGACAAGTTGATTGTTTCTCCATCTTGGTCAGGAAGGCTGAATTGAGGGGCCTTATCACCGGCTTTCAATGGGCTCATCACGTATTCTCCGTTTAATCTTTCTGCTAAAGTGGTTCAAGAATACTAATACTGCCTTGTGCATTTAGATCTGTACATAGCTTATTAAACGCCTGCTTAATAATTATGCCGTCATCATCTAATAGACTGTGAGCGGTAATCTGGATTTGTAGCCGGGCAGGGATATCATCTTCTGGTGACTGTGTTTTTGAGACCAGTTCAGCAATATTAAAATCCTGTGTGGTAAACAGATTGGTAAACTGCTCAACAATACCGGGTGAATCATCAACATCAACCTTGACGGAAACCGTGGAAGGAAATGTTGTATGATCATCACATCTTGTACGTTTCATGACGAGAAGAAGATCCAGCTCGGCCCCTTTCTGTGGCAGCGAAGATTCAATCATGGTGATAGCGTTCCAGCTACCGGAAAGCAGCATAATGAAGGTGAATTCCTCACCAAACATCGCTAAGCGGCTGTCTTCAATGTTACAACCACATTCACTCACAAGACGAGTGATCGTGTTGACGATACCAGGACGGTCAGCACCTAAAGCGGTTATAACGAGAAAATGTTGTTCTGATTGTGGCAAAGTCACTTTTCCTTCTCTGCTGTAGTTTATTTAAGGTAAACACAAAAAGGGTATACTGCCAAGGTCAATCGTATCAAAGTTGCTCTATTGTTCTCATTCCCCACCTTTGAATTTCAATAAATTACTTCGGTTATCACTTCTTTTTAATGGAGGGTATCCGGTATTAACAAAATTCATTGAAATCCTGTGTTAAATAGTTTCCTTCTGTATGACTAGAAAGTACCATTGAACTCTTGTTTGTATAGGGGGGTATGTAATGTCTAGCGGGAGCTTTGAATTTACAGGCAGTATTGTTGCGCTGGTAACACCAATGGATGCGAATGGTCATGTTGATAAGACCAGTTTGAAAAAGTTAATTGATTACCATGTTGCCAGTGGTACATCAGCGATCGTTTCGGTAGGAACAACCGGAGAGTCTGCCACACTGAGTCACGATGAGCACGGTGATGTTGTTTTGACAACGGCGGAACTGGCCGACGGACGTATTCCTGTCATCGCCGGAACAGGTGCCAATGCGACTGCTGAGGCAATATCTCTGACGAAACGTTTTGAAAACAGTGGTGTTGTTGGTTGCCTGACGGTAACGCCTTATTATAATAAGCCATCGCAGGAAGGTTTATATCAGCATTTTAAAACGATCGCTGAAAATACTGATTTGCCACAAATTCTGTATAATGTGCCCTCCCGTACAGGGTGTGATCTGTTGCCGCCAACTGTAGCGCGTTTGGCGAAGATTAAAAATATTGTCGCAATTAAAGAAGCTACAGGGAACTTAAGTCGTGTCAGTCAAATCCAAGAGTTAGTTAATGATGATAGCTTCATCTTGTTGAGTGGTGATGATGCAAGTGGGTTGGATTTTATCCAGCTGGGTGGTAAAGGGGTAATTTCTGTTACTGCAAACATTGCAGCTGCTGAAGTGGCTGAATTTTGTAAGTTGGCGTTGAACGGCCAGTTTGCCGAAGCGCGTAAACTGAATAACCGCCTGATGGATTTACACCATCAACTATTTGTTGAACCTAACCCAATTCCAGTCAAATGGGGATGTTACAAACTGGGGCTGATTGCTGATGACACGCTGCGTCTGCCGATGACGCCATTGACAGATGCAGGAAAAGTCTCAGTCGAAAAAGCCTTGAAAACGGCCGGATTACTGTAAAATTTAGGGAATTTTAATGGCAATATTGTTGCAAAAATCAAAGGTGATGAAGGCTGCTGGTATGTCACTGGTAGTGTTATTGGCAGCGTGTTCTGGTGACCAAAGTTATAAGCGTCAAATCAATGATGATGACACGTATCTTGAAGCACCTCCTCTGAAAGCGCTGAATGTTCCTGCGGGTATGATATTGCCATTACAGAATGGTGAATATGATATTCCACCAACAGTATCAAAAGGGCAGGTTGGCAAAGGGCTTGATATTCGCCCACCATCGCAGGCATTGGCCCTGTTGAGTGGCACCCGTGCTGAAAATAGTGTGAAGAGTAGTAAATTGCTGCTTGAAAACACACCTGAGAATAGCAATCTGTGGTCACAGATTAATAATGTTCTGCTGAAAAAAGGTTACAAAGTTAGCCAGCGCGATGATGCTGGTCAAACACTGACAACCGACTGGATTGAGTGGCCGCGTGCAGATGAAAACGTTCCGTATCAGATTCGCTATCGTATCAGTATTGCACACCAGAGTTATCAGATTGAATTATCAGTTACCAATGAAGGACTGAGACAAGGTGATCAACTAATAACTGATTCTATCGAAATCCAACGTTATAACGCACTGATGCTCAATGAATTGATCGAAGGTGTGAACCAGCAGCGTGAACGGATTAGCGATAATACGGCAGCCCGCAATTTGGGGCCGTTAGATGTACAGAGTGGCGGTGATATTTCTGGGTTGCCTCAGATGATTGTTCGTGCGCCATATAATATCGTCTGGGATAGGTTGCCGGCAGCGCTGGAAAAAGCGGGTATGAAAGTGGGTAGCCGCAGCCGTTCGACGGGTTCTATCGCTGTAACTTATAAAGGTCTTAGCGCATCGGACTGGAAATCAATGGGGGTTAATGAACCTTCCATCAGCGAAGGTGATTACAAATTACAGGTTGGTGATTTGAATAACCGAAGTAGCTTGCAGTTTATTAGTGAGAAAGGTAAGCCGTTGACCCAGTCACAAAATGATGAACTGGTTGCAGCATTGAAAGCTGCTTTCAGCCAGACGACAGGATTATAGATATAGATAAAGGGGCGAAATGAACTGCCCCTCTGTTGACAAAGTGCTGGTTTCTTAGTCAGCACTTTGATCTCATAAAATTCCGCTCAAAAAATGAGCTTGTTTTCATACTAAGAAGAGTTCTTCCAGCGCAATTTTCCCTGAAGGGTGTCCTTTGAAGAGCAGGTTCTTAAACATCATCTGCTCTGTAAAATTGACTCGACTATCAATATGGGTTGTTTATATACAAAAGACAGACTAGATCTGACAGTCATCTTATTTCTGAAAGCTTAAAATTCTGTTGTCAAAATAATTGGGTTTCCTTCTCCACTATGAACGATCATCTAACTGATATATTACTGACTGAGCTGGCAACAAAGCTGGGTATGAATAAACTCTCCTTTGATAAAGAGGGGAATTGTTTCTTATTGGTCGATAACGCTATGCCTGTTATCTTGCGCCGCCAAGAGGAACATTTAACTATTATTGGTCAGATAAATATGGAACTTCCAGATTCAGCGGATGCTGATACTCTTCGTTATTTACTCAATACAGCCCTTAATCCATTAAATAGTCAGATGCCGGGTATTGGCTGGCATCAGGAACTTGGGGTTGTTGCATATAGAATATTAACCATACAACACCTAACGGCCAATAAGTTGGAAGATAAATTGTCCGAATTTATTACCTGGATAAATGAATTTCCAACATCACTATCACAGAAAAATACCCCACAGCCATCTTATGACAGGAGAATGATTTATGATCGAGTTTAAGAATCTTGCTGTATTACAAAATGCCCCATTACAAATACAAGAACAGGTTCGTAACGAAGGTAAACTGCAAATTGCTGGCCGTGAATATCATATTAATGCAGATTTACAGCAGGTTTTGCGTACTCACCCAAAAAGTGATCACTTTGCCCGTTTCTTGGAAGGGGTAAGTAAATTTTTCTCAAGTGGCAGCAGTGCCTCTGTAGCTAAAGAGGCGACTAAAACCATCTTTTCTACAGAAGGGGCGCAACAACAGCGTCTACAGAGTACAGACTCGGTCAGCCATGCTCGTATGTTGTTTAAGGATGGTAATTTGCGGACACCGGAACAAGCACTGGAGAGATTAAAAACAGCAGATACCCATAAAATGACGGAAGCAATGTTGGCTGAACATTCTCTTTTGCTACAGCGTGCTATGTCAGAATCATTACTGAATACAGAAACGGGTAAAAAATTACAGGATCTGATGGGGCACCAGGCAACAGCTCAACTGACCAGTAAACTTGTTGCCCCTGAGCAGTCTTTTGTCAGCTTTGAACAATTGCGTAAGCAACCTTCGGTTTCTGATGCTGTTGCTAGCCTGGAGCCAGTTTTGATGATGGAAGAAAAGAATTTGCTGGCAGCCCAGCATCACCAAGAAGCAATAAAAGGTCAAGATCTTAGCCAAGGCATTTATGCGGAAACTCTTTCTGAAGATTTTTATAACCCAGGCAAGTTAACTGATGATGCTGACCGGGCTGCCGCTTGGATTCTCAAGGCATCCACTTCGGGTGGTAATGAATGGAATAACTTCACAGCGCTACTGAAGGAATATACCCATAATGGAAAGGATTTAACGGATAGCCAAAATCTTAAGGAGCTTCATCATAGGTTGGTTCCAAACATAGAGCGTGATTATCGTGGTCCAGCAATTAGTGGAGGAAGTCTTCCTTCCAGTATAGGTGGTGCGGCGTTGCTGGCACGTCATCTGGAAACTTTGGATAAGGAAGATCCTCAGATTGGGAAACAACTCTTTGCGGCTGTCGTTGGGTTTCACGGTTTCACTGATGGCAATGGCCGGATGGGGCGTCTTCTCTATGCGCTGACAGAATTAAGAGCAGGTCAATTTACTCCTCTTTCTGTCACTACAGAAAACGCTTTGCATGGGATCCACTAAAAGTGCAGGCTAAAGTGCTGGCTTTTTAGTCAGCACTTTGAGCGGATAAAAGCTCGTAAAAAAGCGGGTTTGCTTATGTTATAAGAGACCCCTCTACCATAATTTTCCCCTGAAAGTTTGTCCCTTGAAGAGCTGGTGTCTAAACATCTTTAGAGTTTGCAATAATTCCAATAAATAATACTTATATTTCAGGCACAATATTTGTTGTAATAGTTAATGCAGCAAGTAATGGTCTCTGAAAGAATTTTTGGATTCACAAAAAACGAAATTTTATTTGCAGGTAATAATTCTGGTTATTTTAATTGGATGAGGAGAAGACTGTTGGCCTAAAGATTAGTTCGTTTTGTAGACTAATCTGATAACGATAGAAAAAATCGACCTTTTGAACAGGATTTTGTCAGCAATCTGCTTTATTATTTATCTCTGACGTTTATTCAGTAGTGATATTTTGGAGTATATAAGATGCAGAAAAAAGCTGAGTTGTATCGTGGGAAGGCAAAAACGGTGTACACCACTGATGATCCTGATTTGCTGGTGTTGGAGTTCCGTAATGATACATCAGCATTGGATGGCGAACGCATTGAACAGTTTGACCGCAAGGGGATGGTGAATAACAAATTTAACCATTTCATCATGAGCAAACTGGAAGAAGCGGGTATCTCGACACAAATGGAACGTCTGTTATCAGACACTGAAGTATTAGTTAAAAATCTGGATATGGTGCCGGTTGAATGTGTTATTCGCAATCGGGCTGCGGGTTCATTGGTCAGACGCCTTGGTGTTGAGGAAGGTGTAGTATTGAATCCACCTCTGTTCGATCTGTTTCTGAAAAATGATGCTATGCACGATCCAATGGTGAATGAGTCTTACTGTGAAACTTTTGGCTGGGTTAGCAAAGAACATCTGGCTGAGATGAAAAGATTAAGCTACAAGGCTAATGAAGTATTGAGTAAATTGTTTGATGATGCCGGTTTGATTTTGGTTGATTTCAAACTGGAATTTGGTTTGTTTAAAGGGCAGGTGATTCTGGGGGATGAGTTCTCTCCTGATGGCAGCCGTTTGTGGGATAAAGAGACTTTAGACAAAATGGATAAAGATCGTTTCCGCCAAAGTCTTGGTGGTCTGATTGAAGCGTATGAAGAAGTAGCGCACCGTATCGGTGTTATTTTGGATTAATTACGCAAACGATTACCTGGGCCGAAAGGCCCTTTTACTGGTATAAATTCATCTTGGTTATAATTCTTTCATTTGTTTTTTGTGACCAAATACTATCCGATAATATGAGTAGTGAATATGGATAATTCAATATAGAGTAGGCTACCGCCTTATTAGTCATAACTCGCTGAAATCATGGAAAATTTAGGGTGCGTTAATATTGAATAGGAATTCATTTATATAATTGCTATATATTTGTGGAAATCATTATAATTCGTTGGGATTATCACCGGTTTTTCCTCTATTTATGATCCATGACTTGGAGCCAGTTATTTATTATTCACATTGGTGATATATCTTCCAATTAGGATATTAAATAACCTCACAAAGGTATTGACATTATAGAATAAGATATAAATTTTGTTTTCTTGTGATAGTGTCTATAAAGACTTCAATCAGATAGTGATAAATGCGGATATTTTGCGATAATTGCATTTTGCTAATTGTGAACAAGATCTTGCTACTGTAATCGATCTGTTATTAATAATCCCGATGTTATGAATAACATCCCTAATTCTACTGAGGTGCCATAACCAAAAGATGGAAAAAATCATGTCAAAGAAGTTAACTGTATGGCGGATATTGTTACATAGCGCCATACCATTTAAGGGAACGGTTGTATGTGCTTTTCTGGCTTTAGCCGTGACATTATCATGTGATCTAAGTGGTCCTTATATTATCAGGAATTACGTTGATAAGGCGACATCAGGAACGACTGCTGATCAACTTATCATGCTGGCAATCATTTATATTTTTATCGCGTCGATTGGTGTGATCGGTAGTTTGGTGACCAGTTATATGAGCACCAAGGCTGGTTGGGGTATTGCTGATACCATTAGATACAAGCTTTTTCATCATGTGATGACAGTTTTACCTGTATTGGAAATAGAACGAAGATCGCAGGGAGAGTTGCTGGAAAATATCGAAGGTAATGCTGACATTATAGGAAAAACGATTTCTAAAGCGGGTTTCAAAGCCATTGCTAATTTAGCGATGACACTGGGTACATTGATAATTATATTCAGCGTCATGCCCCAGGCAGGTATTGCTATGGCTATTGTTGTAATACTGGTGGCATATGTATTAATTCAATTAACCCGGCTTTCTGTTCGTCGCTGGCTAATTGCGCGCAATGAAAAAGCCCGAATCTTTGGTTTTATCGGTGATTCATTACATGCAATGGATGATTTGCAGCCATTGTCACAGGCGCATTGGCCTGCCACTGCATTTCGTAAGATGCTGTCGGTATTGCTCAAATTTGAACGCAGTGCTTATATTGGCGGCAGAGCGTTCTGGCCAATTACTCAGCTTTTCTTTGCACTGTGTTTCGGCATAGGTTTTGGTTTTGGGCTTCAATTACTTGGTGAGAACAGCTTAAGCATCGGTACATTAACCATGATTTATCTCTACGTTGATAAACTTCGCGAGCCGGTGGAGGATATGTCATCAGAGATAGAGCTGATACAGAAATTATTTGCTGCTTTATCACTGGCGACAAAAACGTTAAATGAAGGTGCGCCAAGTAAATCATCAGATAATTCGTTGCCGGATGGTCCTCTTTCTATCCATTTTGATAATGTTGATTTCAGTTA
The DNA here is from genome assembly GCF_001010285.1 of Photorhabdus thracensis. Lineage (GTDB taxonomy): Bacteria > Pseudomonadota > Gammaproteobacteria > Enterobacterales > Enterobacteriaceae > Photorhabdus > Photorhabdus temperata. The sequence continues at coordinate 4,063,416 of NZ_CP011104.1, forward strand.
TAGCGGGGAAGAAGCACAGGTTTTGCATGGTGTTAATTTTTACGTCGCTCCGGGAAGCAAAATTGGCATTATCGGCAGAACAGGCGCGGGAAAAAGTACCATTCTTAATTTGATGTGCGGGTTTGCGCGACCCGACTCAGGAAGAGTGACCATTGGAAATATTGATGTCTCAACAATTAAACCTGAAGAGTTTGCAAAAAAGGTTTCCGTTCTTAGTCAGCGTTCTCATCTGTTTTCTGCAACGCTGCGAGAAAATTTAACGCTGTTCAGCGATGAAATATCTGACCAGCAAATTTGGGAGGTTCTCCAGGAGTTAGATGCGCTTGAATGGGTCAGGGCGTTACCTGATGGCCTTGATACGCAGGTTGGCACTAATAGCCGGATGCTGTCGGAAGGTGAAATTCAGATGATAGCGGGTGCCAGAGTGATGTTGCAGCATTGTTCGCTGGTGATTATTGATGAAGGGACATCTCAGCTTGATCCCAGGACTGAAGAGAGTTGGCTGAAATTACTTGAAAAATTAAGCCGCAATCGCACCGTAGTCATGGTCGCACACCGTCTTCACACGCTTTCAGCCGTTGATGAAATCATCCTTGTTGATGATGGACGGATTCAGCAGCGAATTCCAGAAGCAGAAATCGCAACGTTAACGAGCAATCATGGACTCATTGTATGACTATATCCAGTGTATCAACTAAATCCAAAATGTTACCGGCCTTGATTGACCTCATGAAAAGGTTTGCGCCTCTCTATTTCATCACCATGGTTGTGTGGACACTTATGCATGGTTTTCCGCTATTGGTTGGTTACTTGATCAGCCAGTTACTGGATAGAGCGATGAATGAACCTGCTAACCCTGTGGTTTGGTGGTTGCTTGCCTCTGCGATTGCAACCATGGTCTTGCGATCATTGATTCTCTTTTTGGGATTAAGCCTGGACTTTACGCTGATCTTTAAAGTCAGTGCTTACCTGAAAGAACGGGTTTTGTGGGGCGTGAGCCATTGTTCCCACAATCAGAGACACACTTTTTCACAAGGCGATCTTTTGAACCGCATTCGTGATGACAGTGATGAAATTGCGGAATTTTTGAGCTGGACCTCTGATTTTCTCTACCGTGCCTTACTTTTAATTATCGCATTAGTTGTGCTTATCAACACCGACACAATAACCACGCTTGCTCTTATGCCTATGATTGCGGGCCTTTGGATTGGGGCGATACTTAAACGCAAAGTAGGTAATTTACAGGCGAGTAAACGTCAATCCCAGGGAGATATTGCCGGCAAGATTACTGATGTTTTAACGGGCATACGCGATTTGCGTCTTGGTAATAAAATTGAGGGGCAGATTGAGAGATTGTCGCAGAAATTTGTCAGTCGCCGGGCTATTCAAGCCAGACATCAGGTATTTACTGACCTGCTTTCTGGTTTGTTCAAAAATATTGTGATACTTGGAACGTCAGCTGTTTTATTGATAGTCAGTAAACGAATCGTTGATGGCAGTTTTACCGTAGGTAACCTGGCATTATTTTTGACCTACATCGGCTGGATCAGTGAACAGATATTTTTCTTTGGCCGGGCTGTTGCCTATTACAAAAATGCTGATGTGTGTTATGGGCGAATCAAACAGCTTTTGTTAGATAAAAAAGAGACCAAAGAATATGAGCAAGATGAGAAAGGTGAGGTGCTGCATAAGCTAAGTGTTAATCATCTTGCCTGCTCAAATACTCAGCTCCCGGTTTCGTTTGAGGCGACGGCTAATCAGATTATTGGCATTGTTGGTGATATTGGAGTGGGTAAAACTACCTTTTTGCGTTACTTGATTGGTTTGGAAAAATCCAGTTCCGGCAGTGTGCTGTGGAATAGCAGAGAAGTGTTGGGGAATGAAAACTGGTGGCGGAATCCACGTATCGGCTATGCCAGAAAGAAAGCGGGTTTTTTTGGTGGAACGGTAAGACAAAACTTAGCATTGGGTGATACGGATATTAACGATGATGTCATGGTACGGGCTTTGGAGGCGGTAGGTTTGACTCCCGGATCATATGAATTGCCGGAAGGGCTTGATACTGTCATTAATTCTGGCAATGCCGGGCAATTGTCTGGTGGTCAGCGTCAGCGTTTGGCACTGGCTCGGATGCTATGCCGTCCTGCTGACGTTTATATTGTTGATAACTGTGATTCGTCATTAGATGCAGATACGGCCCGTCGCTTATGGTCCACTTTACCTGAGCATTGGCCCGGTTTGTGGATTGTTGTTTCATATAATGCCGATCTCCTCGCTAAAGCTGACCATATTGTGACTGTTCAACGGCAGAGGGAATTAGCATGAGGCTGGGATAGGCAGTATTTTCCTGGTTGACCAGCCATTCAGAATATTTCTGGGTGGCTGGCATATCGTAGAAGTTAAAGATTCAAAATGAGAATGGTGCCGGCTGACTTCTGAAAGGCCCTTTTTATTATATTGGTATCAAGTCATCTTGATTATAATTTTTTTATTTGTTTTTAGTAATTAATATTATCATATTGTATTAGTAGTTAATACACATTAACTTATATCTATTTTTTTATTTTAATTAATTTAATTTTAATTCAATAAGATAATATGTCATCTCCTTAGTAATAAATAATAAAAATTATGGCGAATTCAGCGTGCGATTAATGCTAACCAGAAATGTACTTATATTATCTCTTTGTATCTTTAAAAGTGATTATAATTCAGAATGTTATTGCTGATTTTTACTTCGTTTATATCTAATTGACTGAAATAGGCTGCCTATTAAGATATTTAGTCATAATTTATTGATATCCCACTGGAAGCTTGTCATCAATAAACATTGAGAATAAATAATTTATTTTTGCAATGAAAAGATTGGTAGTCATCCCTGATTTATATCATATCAGAAGTCTTAATAGGCTGGATGGATTATTTCACTATGGGAAGCTTAATGTCTGACATGGGAATGGATTGGTATTCTGTCTTTCTTTGGCATCCTATTTTGAATGTCAGTTAGGCAACGTTGAATATCAATCCTCAATGTGTATAGACAGAGAATGAGAGGATGATAATTTTCGTATATAGAAAAAATGGTTTTATACTGTGGCTTAGCTCATAGACGGGATCTTAAGAATTAAGCCTTTTAAAACACGCATCCAACATCTTGTCTTTACACGATTTTCTTTGTGGTGTTTTGAACGCGTTTTGGCATAAATAAGCTTGCGCTTTTTCCAGCCAAAAACACGTTTCCGACCATGCCCTTTGAAGCTGGTTTTCTATTATTGGTCTGAGCCAGATAAGTCCCGTAGCTAACGTTTCTTGCCTTGTGGTTAACCCGTGCCAATTTGTATGTGATTTTAGTTCTTTGAACAACAGTTCTATTTGCAGCGGCAACGATAAATATCCATGATGTCATTGGCCGTAAACGCTTCCGCAGGCAAATTAGTCAGCCAGAAGCAGAAGCGTTTTTCTTCGGCAGACCAGCGGCGAATAAGGCGAAACTCATAGCCATGACGCCAACAAATTAGATCCAGCACCTCAGAGCGGTTGGTCCTCCGAGTGATTGATTTTAAAGGCTTACCGGACAGTTTGGGCTGTAATTTTCCCTGACCATTGCGGGCTGTGATTATCTGTGGGTTGAGCGATTTACTTCCCCGGACAACAAATGAACCGCCTGAATGAGAGACTTGCTCAAAATACTCAAAATCGGGGTAACCGGCATCGGCCAGTAATAATGGGTCGCGCAACGTCTCCGGTGCAGGCAGATAAGCCCGCTCAGAGGCTGTATCCGCGGTCACGGTCATCTTGATCGGAGACTGGGTGAACAGTGACAAAGTCATATGGCATTCCACGGCCGCCGCCGTTGTGCTGAACCGAGAGGGGAAAACATCAGCCAGTGCCGGGTGGACTTTGAATGAACTCCCATCCTGTAAAATAACGTTTTGAAATTTTGTGAGTTTTTTGGGGATGGCGACCTGTTTTTCTACCCATTGTGCCATGGCAAATCCCACCAATATTTTGACAAATTCGACAAAAGCGGCTTTGCGCAGTTGATTATAAAAGGGACGATAACTGACCTGTTGTTTTTTATCGGGGCACAGGCCATTAAATTTTTGGTGTAGCTGGGCAATAGAGGTCACTTTACCGGTACTGAGTGCCGTGATAAGGCTGAGGATTAATACGCGAGGCTCAATATTCCTGACCCGTTTAGTAAAACCACATCGCAAAGCGATATTTAGCAAAGAAGGCGCACTAAAGAATTGCATTAGTTGGTGTTTTATAGCGATAATCATCACAGGCTTCATCCGTGGTTTTGATGGTTTGTTTGGCGACGATTATCAGATCATAAATGAAGCCTTTTTTCTATCTAAAAAATTGGTGGATCTCCTTTTGAGGCGGCTTTCAGTTATGTTCATTTTCACCGACTCAATGAGTTGTTGGAGAGTGGAATGGTTGATGATGAGGAGGATGTGCGGGATCACACCAGTTTGCCCATCAGGGTTGAAGTCATCAATGAACGACAAGGATATAAGTTATCTGTTGATGTCACCGCAGATGAAAATTGTTTTGGTGATGGTTTTTCTGAAAAATTTGTCGTGTGTATGCTTAAGGTGATCAACACACTGGCGTTGGCATCGGATGAGGACCCGTTAACGTACTTATCGTAATTAGGGCTTTGCTTGGGAAGTAGGAAGCTAAAGCGCCTTCTGCGAACTGTTTGAGTCAGCAGCCGATCGATTAGCAGATTTCCCTTATATCGGTCATGCAGGAGAGATCTTTGGTACTACGGTTGTGGCCGCCGGAAACTGAGAAAAGACATGCTTGTTAAGCGTTTAATTGCCACATTGGATGGGAAAATACAGGTATTAATAACTGCGTTGTTTGACGAGCAGTGGGAAAGGGCCAGGGAATTGATGAGTGAGCCATTGCGTATGGCGGCTGATGATCTGGCCTTAACTGCGCTGGCAGACAGTTTGTGTAACTCAGATATTAATATTATCTCCCGGCAGGAAGGCACTTGCCGTCTGCAACTAAATACCTTGAATGGAAAATTCAACCTTTATATTGGGCTGAAAGATCAGCTAATTAGTTCGCTTATGCTGGCTCCGTGCCCGCTACCTGATGCGCATGAAAAATCAGGTGTTTTCACCGAAAAAACACTAAGGGAGTTTGGTCTTGAAGATGTTCCTGACGGTCTGGTGTGCCTGCCATCCTCCCAAAATATTACAGCACTTGTACTATTGGTTGCAGGTTCTGGCCCACATTCGATGGATTATGATGTTGGACCTAATCCACTGTTCCGCATGCTGGCACATGAATTAAGCCAACATGGTATCGCCAGTGTGCGTTTTGACAAACGCTACTATCGCGCCTGTCAGGGGAATACTGACTCTGAGGCTATCGATCTCAACACAGAGGTTATTGATGATGCCTGCAATATTTTAGTTGGTCTGATGGAACATGCTGAATTCTATAATGTGCCCGTATTCCTTGTCGGGCATAGTTTCGGCGGATATGTCAGCCCGCTAATTGCAAAGAATTTGCGGCAAAGATCAGGCAGAAATATTATCGGCATTGCGATGCTGGCTACGCCTTTTCGTAGTTTACTCCAGGTGATTTTATCCCAGTTACAAGATGTCAATTTGTCCCCGGAATGTACCGCCAGCCCAGATACCCGCGGGAAAAACACCACATCCCTCGCAGATTTCCTTGCCGTGCCGGATAGCTATTTCAAGCAGCTTAAGGATTACCACGCATTTACCTGCTTAACCAGCTTGCCCGCAATGCCTCTATTCTTCGTTCAAGGCGATCAGGATTTTCAGGTTCCGCATGATATTGACTTCACAATGTGGAAAACCGCGTTGAAAGGCAATAAACAGGTGACGTTCAAACTTTATACGGGATTAAATCATATTTTGTTGCCCACGACAGGATATGCTGGTGGAGAGGATTATCTGCAACCAGGGCAGATCCCGGCGCAGGTGATTGCAGATCTTGTTGCATGGATCAGCCGCCACTCATCATGAAACAGCAGACCGCGACATTAATCTTTTGCCATTAGATTGACCCAGTCATTTATTGTCGGCCACCGGACCAAATCCGCAAATTTGACTGGATACCCTGCATACTTTAGCCGATCAACCAGCATCAGCATTTTTATCGAGTCGAAACCGATATCAAAAAGATTTTCATCTGCCGGTATTGCCTCAATTTCTGGGTGAAGAGCCATGATTTCCCGGTGTAGAATTTCATACAAAAGCTGATTTTTCATTGTGTCTCCAAAAAGTTGCATTAAACAAAACAAACTACAATTCCCTGATCCCTTCGATCGGTGCGGATGCTGCTGCGCGATGTGATGGGTATACACCAAACACTATCGTGATGAAGCATGCCGAGTGATCATAAGTAAGATATTTGAAAAGAAACCGAAAGATAATTATGGGAAAAACTTGGACTAAGTGGGAAGTTATGGAGATTCAATTGTAAATCCTTTTCAGTATTTGAAAGGCAGACCGAACGAGAATCATGCTTAGTCTGCCATCTGATTTTACTAAGCTCAATTAGTTTGACCTGCCTATTCAGACTCGTTATCGAATAACTTACCTTGCAGGCGATCCAGTTCCTCCTTTCGAATACGTTTCACTACGCTGTAAATCCATTGAATAGAAACACCAAACTTACGAGCCAGATCATGATGATTTTTACCGTTAAATTCGTTGAAAATCTCACGATCACGGAGGCTGACTTTCCAAACCATGCCCATAGGAAAATAGACATTCTGACCGCCCCAAACCTGCATCATATGGTTCGCAACAGCTTCACCAATTTGCTCGGCTAACGCAGGCTCAACATGGATTATTTCACTGACCGTGCAGGCTGTATGCTGTGCCAGTTCAACCAGCAACTCAGGACCTTTGCTACGAAAGTTATTCATATCATTCATACTTTTTCCTCGTGACGCGGTTCTGCCACTTATTAAGTTTTTCAATAATGCTGCTGGCTTGGTCTGAATCCAACCACTGTAAACCATCAATATCCGTTTCACGCTTAACCCAGTGAGCTAAGGCTTGTTCAGAATTATTATGAACAATACCTATAGATGCCATTTCCACCCACAATGCACGTATCTTCTTTGATTGGGGATGGCAATCTAATGGACGTGATGTTTTGGATTTATTAGGGGATTTAATCTTAAAACCGCGCTTTTTCATAACTTCCAAAACGCAAGTTAATTGCGGGATATCCATCTCCCGCGTAGAGGCTCTTATGGTTTCTGACAGTAGCATCTGACGATACGTATCCTCATCTAGTTTTAGATTACTATGTGCAATGTGAATAAGCTGAATAAGTTTCTGCTTTGCCATCTTATTCATCCTCTGCTATATACTCTTTAATTGAGTAAACTAAAATAGTTAGCGTTACTGGTCATGTAGAGAAAATAAAAGACCATGCCAGTGTTAATTTGATACCATTGAACCTTACTTTTCGGTATAAGACCGTTTTATCCATGAGTGGTCTCCAGTGGCTGTAAATCCCATGTTGCCACAGATACACCGTATTGCTGGCTACAATGTGGACAAACCAAGATTAAATCGACAACCCACTCACCAAACTCAGGAGTCTGGATAACTTTGGCTTGTTTTAGATTCATTTTTTCAACAGGTTGTTTGCAGTGATTACATGTTATTTTCATAAGTATGTTCCTTACTTCATTTTCTGTTCAAATGGATAATTGAAAAATCTTCTTTACCTGAATTAATTGATATTTCATTAATATCTTTTACAACAGCTTTATTTACAGAATTACGGGTGTAGGAAGCCGCTGTAGCTTTAAACATAACTTTTCTTTTTGCCATGTTTAATTACCCTGTTACTTAATAAATGTGTTTATTAATACCAATATATTTTCTTCTTTTCCTCAACAAAGAAACCTTTTTTTCAAGTAGATCGACAATGAAATGCCGAACTTAATATTTCCAAAACTTCCATTTCTTTGGTTATGGTATGTTCCGTCCTTGTTGTAACCAACTTGAAATTAATAAAATCAGAAATTAGTCGAATCCACCTTGAATATTCAACTTGTTATAAGGCAATTTTAATATGAATATTGTTAATATTAATTGTTAAGTAAAACTTTTTCTTATAATGATCTCTTCAGCTAACACTGCGAATGATATTGGCATCAACCATAGGTATCTCATTAATTGCAGCCATGTTCATAGCTGCAATAATCAAGTTTCCGATAGCTAATGGATATAATAAACTAACAGTTTCTTTACTGCTATGCCGACTAAGACATAAACGGTCACGGATAGCACCAATAGCGCTATTATCTAAAATCTTGTTAGCCTTCATACCTACGCGACTAAATTTAAAATCCAGAAATGTTTCCAGATAATCATTAAGAGGAAACAAATTAACAACTTCACAACGTTGCACTACTTCACGAACCTCTTGATTACGTTCAGATAGCTTCAATTCCAGCTCAGACTGACCAATCAAAATGATCGATAATAGTTTTTTAAATCCATCTTCTAGTTCAAAGAATCGTTTAAGGTGTTTTAATGTCGGTAAAGGCAACGAATGTGCTTCTTCTATTATTAATACATGTTGGTAGCCTGCCCGTGAACTGTCTTTCAATATCTTGTGCAACTGGCGGAAGCGTGCTTCAGGCGATCGTTTCAAGTTTTCCAATGGTGCTAAGGTATTCACAATAGATTCAGCAATGTTTGATGCTTTTAAGGTTTTACCTTTTACGTCATTGTCTTCCATCGCTAATACATAGGGTTCAATAACAATAACGGGGGTATTTTCCCTGTTAATACGGTCAATAAGATCACGACGCAGTGTCGTTTTACCTGAACCCGATTCCCCTGATACTGCCAGAAAACCACCATAGCGGGCTGTTTGATACATGGCTTCTCGTACATAACGGCTATCTGGAGTGACAAAAACATCTTCAGCACTTTGAATTGCATTATCTTCAAATGGATCACGAAATAAACCAAAGTGCTTTTTCGTAGCTGGAAATAACACTTGTTTTTTTAGTAACATGTTTTCCTCCGCAGAAATGAGGGTTGTATTTTTATTATCGGTATAGGTGTCTGATTTATCGGTTGTTTGTACCACCTCAAAACTTTTTGCAGTATCGATACCTCTTTTTGCCAAGAATTCAGTAATACGCTGACGAATTGCACCTGCATTCTGTCGTGGCCATATATTGTGATTAACAATTTGAGCCAACGCCGCCGCTGAAATTCCTGCCGCACTTGCTGCTGCACTTTGCGTTAACTGATGTGCCTGTAACTGCTGTTTAAACACCAGCATAATAATCCCCCGTTAAGCGGCTATCTTTATTTCTGCATATGCTATTGATAATAAGAGATAGCAACATCATTCCCTGGCAAAATATCCTGTATACTTCTTACGTTATAATGAGTTTCACGAAAACAAACTGTGTCTCTTTTATAAATAAACCTCAGTTGTATTTTGAGTTGTCAGTGAAAGCAGTGGATCATGAATTTTAATTGCCATTTTTCTTTTCCTTAATATACACCATGAAAAATTAATTACCGTTAACAATACTGCGTGCAACAGTTGTTGATTTCCCCATGAATTCATCAACCAACTCATCAATTTGATCTGTTGGAACACCATTAGGAAAGCATTTAACTATTTGCTGATAAAATTCACCACACCATGCCTTACCATGTGATTGGAACCGTTCACGTAAAATTTTGACAACATCAACGGGGTTCATAAGCTGTTCAATTCGTGGACTATGTACCGTAGAGGCTTGTCCACGTTTTGGCATATACGTTGGTGCATCATTACGTTCAATATCCAAATATGGATCAAACCGACCATTGAGGGGAAGTGTTTTCAATTTACGTGCTATTTCAGTTTCAGCCGTGCTGTTTGTCCCCATGATTTTCTGTTCAACTTCGGCTAAATTACGTTGTGCAATTGTTTGAGGAATGGCTTGGAATTCACTACCAATTACAGGTGCGCCGATGGCAAAGCCGTACTCATCTTTAGTAACTTCATTAACAAGATGGAAAGTATCAAAGCCATCTTCACCAGTAATGACTACTTGTGCCTCTTCGTCACGCCACGGATTGCGGGTGATCATGATTGAATCACCAACACTCACGCTAGGAACAGTACTGACGTCATACTCACGTCCTCTGAAAGATACTCGCAAGGTTGCCTGTACTTTACGGCTTTCTGGTGCCCCAATTGCCAATTCACGACAAACGTTAATGGCAGGTGCTTTGACTAACTGTTCTGCTGTGATTTTTAGCCAGCAATCTGTACGGGTTTGTCCATGTCGGCTATGTATTGCACTGCGGTTAAACTTCATACGCCATAGCCGTGCCAGACGGTTAAGTTCATCAATATTATCAACCTGTCGAAAACGTAAACCGGATTCGAAATTGCGTTCGATGATGTCACGCGCTTTTTCAACAGAGCCCGTAGCACGGGCGTTACGGGCCTTGTGTTGTATCATTTGAATGCCTAGGGCCTTACACAAGTTACGTAGTGTAGGTGCTGTCAAAGCAGAACCGGGGTCAGTAAATAAAATTTGAGGTACACCGTGTAATACATCTGCATCACCACGATCTTGCATTGCGTTAATCAACACAGAAGTAAAATTCTGACTGGTTTCACCGCCAAATAAGTATTCAACATATATCCAGCCACTTGTATGATCTGTTAATTCAAAAGACCAAACGCGATCATTAATGATACGAGCCAAATTTTTCGGCTTATTTTTATTAAATTCAGCCACAGGCATCATGCGTAATCCACTGTCAACTCCATTGTTTTTATTAGGATTTTTTAGGTAATACAGTACACAAATTGAGGCGTCTAATTCCCATACATGATTGGGGTGCAGGCTAGCCAATTGTAGGCTGGGTGCAGACACTTTCAACTGTTCAGGGTGAAGTTTGTACTGGCGCAATGCACGACTAATAGCATCAATGGATAACGGTGAAAATTCGCCCGTTTCGGTATCAATATGGCCTGCATTAATCAGGCCGTTTGAACGCAGATCATTAACGGCCTGTTCGAGGCTATATAACCGTTTCCCTGTATTACGAGTGGCCTCCATCAATACCCCTGAGATCAAAGTTGCTTCTTCACGTGTCAGTGCGCTATTACCTGCATCGGAACGTTTCTTGCGTGGCTTTTTGCCGGAAACTTCACCAAGTTTTTTAATCAATGTTGAACGTGACATACACAGCTCTTCACAAGCCGCCCGATATATTGCCTCTTTGCTGCCATGTCCGGCTTTATGTGCTGCTTGTGCAATAGCAACTAATCGTTCGGTCATTGTGGTATTCATGTTATTACCCTTATTTCTTCAGTTTCTTTTCAAGCATTTTTTCAATTCAAATTTATTCATGTTCCTCTTCCTTATCCATCCATTCTGGTCGTTTGAATCCTTCTTCTTCTGCCTCCGCACCTTCTCTAGCCCAATCAGGTATAGTGTTACGTTCTCTATATTCAGGCAGATTAAAGTGGTTACGCAGGTTATGAATTTTAACTTCAAGGTCATCAAGTACGCCCGCCATAAACCCAATATGGCTAATGTCGGTACGTGTGGTATGGTCATTAAGCGCTTTAAATCCATTGAAAAGATTGGTGATAGCGGCATCAACAGCAAAAGACAATGAATTAACCTCTTGTGTCAAAGCTGCACCTTCTTCTTCAGGTTTTTCATGATTGATTCGGCGCTGAAGTTTGTGCTGGATTTCAGATTTCTCTTCAATCAAACTACTGACCAGTTCCTTTTTTTCCTGCGCCGTCTGGCGTGAAATATCCAGATCAGCGCGTGTATCACGCAGGGCTTTACGCAGTTCGCGGACAGACATACGATCAATATCATCTAATGTCAGACCAGCTACAGTGCCACCTTCAGCCAATTCAGACAGTTCATCATCGTCTTCAAGCATCAATTCATACAGTTTTGAACGTCCCAAAAGCGAAAACGTTTTCGCTTTTGTTTCTAATCCAGGTGAAAGAAATTTGAGTGCAGCTTGTGCCATTTTTTGGGCAATACGGGGTTCCAAACCGAGTTGATCCTTAACGATGTTAACAAACTCGCCATGAGGTTCATTCTCTTTAAGAATAATGAGACGCTTCCCAGCTTCTAACATTGCTTCAGCACTCTGAGCCATGTAGAAACGGGTTTCATGGACAATGCGATCACGTTCATACGGCAAACCATCACCAAATTGCTCCATGATTTGCAGGCGGTGTGTTGTCATAGCGTTGAGATTGGCCTGCAGATCGTCGGCAAGTTGAACATCTTCGGCCAGTTTTACTGATGTTGTATTTTTTGAGCGTGCCATTATATAAATCCCCTGTTAATTAATTTCTGCTACCAGCTAGAACGCGCTGATTCATTTCTGTAATTCTGGCTTGAGTGTTAGCCATTTCATTAGAGAACGATTGTGCTATTTGCAGTAATTGCATACCTGGTGCATATCTGCCGCTACTCAGTTTTTGCGCTAGCCCTTCTTCTATTAATGTATTTAGTGCACGATTAATATTTGCGGGAGATTCCCCCAGTAATTCCGCTAATTCACCATTACTCAGCCCAGACAAGGAATGACCACGTAGAGCCTTAAGAACCCGTAATATGCGCGTACCAGAACTGGAAACGTTAATTTTGCGCATGTCACATTCTCCCTTTTCAATATGTGATAATCTGTTACATAAAGTGATAAAATAGTTAGGCCAAATTTAAATGCCTAAACTTGGCGTTTTCAGACCTAGCTTTACAGCTATTTCATGGGCCTTTCCGTAATTAGCTTTGGATTGTCCATTAAGAACTCGGTATACAGCTTCACGGGAATACCCGTTCTCCTGTGCCCATTGGGTAATAGTGATGCCGTGTTGATGAAAGCGGCTTTTAATTTTCTCGGGTGTCATGCTATGGCCTCCGGTAATGCAATGATGTTTGTACAATACATGACATTATTGTCCCATTAATGGGACTTGTAAAGGGTTTTGGTGACAAAAATGTCTCTTGGTGAGAGATTAAAAAAAGAGCGTGAGCGATTGGGGTTTAGTCAGTCTGATTTCGCGGAGATGGTTGGTGCATCAAGAAAATCACAGATAAGGTGGGAAAAAGATGAATCTGCACCAGGAGCTGATGCTATAAGCCTTTGGGCAAAAGCGGGTCTTGATGTGTTGTACCTAATAACAGGTCAAGTTCAACAGTCAGCCTCTACCGCTTACAAAAACAGTGAGATAGATGCAGAATTACTGGGAAAAATTGTTCATAAACTAGATTCGATGGCACAACAAGCTAATCGCCGCTGGACGCCCGATGAACTCGTCCTGCAATCATCAAAAATATATAACTTTTTAATTAAAGAGTCGGTTGTCGATGACAGTAGAATTGACAGAGTATTAAAACTGGTTGTTAATCATTAAAAAATAAAGGATTTGCATGGACAGAAGAGATGAAGAATTACAAACATTAGCAGGACAAGTTTTTGATAGCCTTAAACAACTTCCCCAAGATGGGCAGGAACGACAAATAACCATCAGCGTTGGTGGCAATAATCATGGTTCTATTCATGTAGGTTCAGTCGTCAATATTAACCCCATGCCATCTCGCCCGCGTGAGCTTCATGAAAGGGATAGTCGGGAATTACTTGCTATAAAACGAGAATTACTTATAAAAAATAAAGATGCTAAATGGCATTATTACATCAATACACCTTGCCTGCTGTTACTTAGCCTCATGCTTATAGCATTCACGTTTGCCCTATGGAACGCTTATATGATATTTTTTGGTGGAGGACTTACTAATGTATTGGTACTTAATGATAAGATATTGATAATCTTTATTTCTTGGGCCGTGCTGGTAATGCTTTGTGGAAAAAAAATGGACAAGCACAGGAAGATAGAAAATAGGATAATAGATGAAAATCAGAATGTTCTTGATACCATAGATGTAATCTTACGACGTAGAAATTCTTAAAAATATAGTTATTTTCTATTTCATATAAGGGTATGGACTGTGCGTAACTTATTAATTCCCACAATATTTCTTTTGGCGGGGTGTGGTGATGAGACAGAAAATAGCGTTCAGATTGAGTCTGAAAAAGCTCCAGCCCCTGTGTTCTCGATAGCAACAGATGATCCCGCTATCAATCAACTATTGCCAACTATTAGGAAAATGTGCCCAGGATTGGATAAATATGCTGATCAATTTACTGACATCACAGTTTACGAAAACAGTTATCTTTCACGCACAACCATCAAATTTCATATTGATGAAAATACCAAACTTCCCAATGATTATATAGCCGATGGAAATAATTGTTTTCTTGATATAGAGGATAACGAAACAGTTTTATCTATATCTAAATCAGCTTGCCAATCTGTTTGTTTAGATCAACAGAATGTACCTGGTGGAACGTTGGAATTGAAACTTTAGAAACACATAGGATATTTATGTCTACTACAAATATAGAAAAATTTAATGAAATTGTAGGTATTATATTTGGGAAACTATATGAGTCATTTCCTTTAAAGATAGATCTTTTATCTATAGAGATAATCGGTGAACCCCTTCAATATTCTGATGGAATATACTCTGACGAACTTTGTACTACAGTAGAAGATCATAGATTTTTTCTGGATACAGTGGATTGGCTTATGACGAATGGTTATTTGGTAGGGACTATGAGCTCTGAAGGTTGTCATAGAGCCGTATTAACCGCTGAAGGTTTGAGGTTCTCAAAGTAATCCCTGATAGTTTAGAAACCCCATTAGGTGATCGTATTAAGGAAACACTGAAGACTGAAAGTAAAGAAGCATTAAGGTCTTTAATTAGCCAAACTCTCGGAATAGGTTTACAGTTTGTATCCCGTTCTATTGGCTTAGGTTAAAGGTAAAAAATGGCAAAGCAAATATATTGCTTTGCCATCCTCGGTTATTAAAAATTACAAATAATCAGCTCCTTACTCTGCTTGACTTTCCCCGTAATTTTCAAGTTGTACCCGATATTGACTACTTGCATTGTCAACCCTTTGAACGCCTTGCGCATTTCTGGAATATCGTTCACTGAAATTACCATTTTCCCTCGGATGGTATGCGCTAGTTCTGCTAACAGATCATAGTTATCAAGCCCAAATTCTATGCCATATCCCTCTGTACCCCAATACGGCGGATCACAGTAAAACAGCGTATGTGGCCTGTCGTACCGTTGAACGCATTGTGCCCAGTTCATATTTTCAATAATCGTTCTTGCCAGTCGCAGGTGAGCCATTGATAGCTCTTCTTCTATTCTGAGCAAATTAAATCGCGGTGGGCTGGTGGTAGAAGTACCGAAAGTATGTTCTGCTACCTTACCGCCAAATGCCTGCTTTTGGAGATAGTAGAAACGCGCTGCTCTCTGAATATCGGTTAGCGTTTCTTCGGGGGTAATCTGCAACCATTTATAAATTTGGCGGCTGACCAATGCCCATTTAAATTGCCGGACAAACTCTTCCAAGTGATGTTTTATTACGCAATAAAGATTCACCAACTCACCATTAATATCCTTAATTACTTCACATTTGCTCGGTACTTTTAGGAAATACAGCGCTGCAGCACCACAGAACGGTTCGACATAACAGGTATGCTCAGGAAATAACGGTAAAATATGTTTTGCTAATCGGCGTTTACCACCAATCCACGGAACGATAGGTAAAGATTGTTCTTTCATTATCCGTAAGCCTTTTTCATTAGCTGAAAATGAGTTAGGCTTTCCCGGTCATCAATAATCAATAATCAATAGCGGAAAGAGCCTCGGTTGGCTCACAGTACATGTCTGTGAGTTGATAGCCTACCCAGTGTTCGAGCGTTAGGCAGGTCGCTCTTATCCTGTCTTTTACTTTTCTGATGTGCTCTTAACGCCCTTTAAAATCCTTTTCCCAATAAATTGGTAAAACTGTTTCCATCAACGACTACGGAGACAGTTCAGTGAAAACTTTCAAATCGTTTGTATCACTTATCAAAAAATTACGCCTCGGTGGCTGGTTGTTAACAGCTGTTCTATTGCTGATCACTATCGGTTTAGTTTCCCCTCAACAAGTCCCTGTTGTGATCTACAAATTGTCGCTTATTGCTCTGGCTGTTGTCTTGGGGTACTGGCTAGACCGCAGTTTATTCCCGAAAGCAAGGCCCGGTCAGTATCTGAAATATGATGAAATACTCATGAAAAAAGGAAAATATCCCGTTCAGACTGGCTACCATATGGTGTTTGCTGCCGTTCTGATACGCCGTGCACTGATTGTTGCCGCTACCTGTTTGAGCGTAGCTACAGGGTTGTGATTATGAATTGGCGGCAGATTATCGGAATTGTGTTGCTGTGGTGTGGCGGTATGGTCAGCCCAGCATTAGCTGACGAACCACCACACCGTTCGCAGCAATACCGCAATGATTTGATACGGGCATCCCGTGTGGTATGGGGATTGAATGCCCCTGTGGCAGATTTTGCTGCCCAGTTGCATCAAGAGAGTGGTTGGAAATCATGGGCAGTTTCTCCTGTCGGTGCTCAGGGCATGGCTCAATTCATGCCTGCAACCGCAAACTGGATCAGTCAACGTATCCCTGAATTATCTAATAAAGAACCATTCAACCCAGTCTGGTCTATACGGGCGATGGTTCACTATGATCATTGGCTATGGCAACGCATTAAAGCTGTCGATAAGTGCCAAAGAATGGCGATGGTGCTGTCTTCCTATAATGGGGGCTTAGGCTGGTTACTACGGGATAAGAAGAAAACCAAGGTAGTTGGTCTCAATCCGTGGGTCTGGTTCGGCCATGTTGAATCTCAGAATGCTGGACGTAGAGCGTCAGCATGGAAAGAAAATCGACATTATTCCAAACGCATATTACTGGAACTCGCACCTCGTTATTTGGCTTGGGGAGGTACCAGCTGTGCCAATTAAATTATGGGCTAAACCTGTTGTATTGATTTTGTCACTAATCGGCATGCTCGCGTTGGCTTACTGGAGAGGCCATGTCACGGGCTTTCAGGCAGCAACAGATACTGGAAATACCGCATTGGCACAGCAGAAAGCTGAATTTCTTTTGCAGGAACAGCAGCGAGCAGAACGGGAGCTGGCAGCACTCAATGCCTTGCAGCAACGTTACCAAATGCAGGTCAACTCAGCGCATCAGGCAGAAGCCAATTATCTCAACGATATTGAACAACTCCGCACTCAGAACCAACAACTGAAGAGGAAAATTGACCATGTTACCCAGAGTTGGATAGATGAAAAACAACAGTTTCATCCTGTTAATTGTGTGTTTACTCGTGGCTTCGTGCAGCAATACAACGCCGCCCTCGGCCTGTCCGGTGAACAAACTCGTCTTGCCTCCGTTACCACCGGCGCTGATGAAACGTCCCGTGGAAATGAAAGCTCTGATGCCCAACTACGGCCATCCGGTATCACGCAACGAGATATCCTCGCCAATATCATCGACAACGGAGAACAGTGTCTTGCATTGAAAGCGCAGGTCAATGGCCTGCTGGATTACATCGAAGGATTACAACAATGACATTACAGATTGAATTTTGGGCAGCTGTAGGTTTTCTGCTCTCTTTCCTTGGTTTTGTTTTTGGTATCGCAAAGTGGTTATTCAGCAAAGCCGAAGAGCGACAGGAGGAAAGACACGCCTCGTTAGAGCAAGCGCTTAAAAATTCCGTAGACAATTGGTCTCAGCTCGAACGTGAGTTTATGCAGTTTAAGGCTGACTTGCCGCTGAATTACGTGCGCCGTGAAGATTATATTCGTGGTCAAACAGTAATTGAAGCCAAGCTGGATGCGCTTTACAGCAAATTAGAGATGGTGCAGCAGCACCGAATTGCCGGAGGTAAAAATGATTGATGTTGCTCGTGTTCGTCGTGAATCATTGCGCTGGAGTCTGTTGGTTGCACTGAATAAAACCCGCCCGTATACCGCCAGTGAAACTCTGTTATTGGATATATCTCGCGCGATTTATCCTGACGTCACTGCATTGGAATTACGTAAGGAACTAGATTATCTGGCCGACCGTAAATTAATTGACCTCAATAAACAGCCATCGGGTAGTTGGTTTGCTGATCTGACGCGCATGGGTGTTGATGTTGTTGAATATACGGTCGAATGTGCTCCCGGCATTGCTCGTCCTGAAAAGTACTGGAGTGAATAATGGCGCGTCGAAGTACAATCGATAAACTCCCTGAAGACGTTCGGCATTGGCTGGAACGGGCGCTGACTGAATCGGGGTTTAGTGGTTATCAGGAACTGGAAAACCTGCTGAAAGATAAAGGCTACACGATCAGTAAATCCGCTATTCACCGTTATGGACAAAAAATAGAAAAGCGATACGGTGCAATACGGGCGGCAACAGAAGCAGCACGGATGCTCACAGAAGGTGCCGTGGATGATCAAGATGCACGTTCTGAGGCTGTGATTGCTTTAATTCAGACTGAACTTTTTGAAAGTATTATTCAATTTCAGGAAGCTGAAGACGGAGAAATTGCGCCAAAAGAGCGTGTCACACTGCTTTCAAAGGTGGCAAAAAACGTAGCTACACTTTCTCGTGCTAGCGTGAATCTGAAAAAATTCCAATCTGAAGTCCGGGCACGGGCTGAAACTGCTGCAAGTAATGCAGAGAAAATTGCACGCAAAGGTGGATTATCTGCCGAAGCAGTTGCTGCATTACGTCGGGAAATATTGGGAATTGCTACATGAGTCAGCTTGCACCTGTTCTACCAGATACTTCCTCAATAGCAGCACCTGTCGTCTTATTGCCATACCAGCAACGATGGGTGGCCGACTCATCTCCTTTTAAAGTCAATGAGAAGAGTCGTCGAACGGGAATTACTTGGGCTGAAGCGTCAGATAATGTACTCATCGCCGCATCTTCTGCCGCTGCGGGTGGCATGAATGTGTATTACATCGCCTATAACCAAGATATGACCATTGAATATATTCAAGCCTGTGCAATGTGGGCTCGTGCTTTCAACTATGCGGCCAGTGAAATTGAAGAAGGGTTCTGGGAAGAAGACGAAGATGATAAGCACATCAAAACTTTCACTATCAAATTTCCAGACTCTGGATTCCGTGTAGTGGCGCTTTCTAGCCGTCCGTCTAACTTGCGTGGCCGTCAGGGGATCATTGTCATTGATGAGGCTGCTTTCCACGAACAGCTCGATGAATTACTGAAAGCGGCGCTAGCTATGTTTATCTGGGGCGGTAAAGTGCGAGTGATCTCCACCCATAACGGGGATAGCAACTTGTTTAATGAGTTGCTGAACGATATCCGGGCAGGACGCAGAGATGGCGTTATCCACCGTATTACCTTTAAGGAAGCTGTGGCTGAAGGACTATTCCACCGTGTCTGCTTACGTACCGGACGTGAATGGTTACAAGAGGCTGAACAACAGTGGATGACGTCGGTGTACAAGTTCTACGGAGCTGGGGCATCAGAAGAATTGGACTGTATTCCTGCTAATGGTGGCGGAGCATGGTTGTCCCGCGCTTTGATTGAATCTCGGATGTCTCCCGATACGCCACTGCTGCGACTAACTTGCCCGAAAGGATATGAGCTTAAATCCGATGAAATACGCCGCACAGATACCGAAGAGTGGCTAAAAGCCAACCTGAAGCCGTTGTTGGATGCATTGCCTTCTGATGCTCGTTCGTTTCTGGGACGCGATTTTGGCCGCAGTGGCGATTTGTCCGTGGATTATCCATTGCTGCAACAAAAAAATTTGGTACGCAGAGTGCCGTTTGTGCTGGAGCTGCGCAACGTGCCATTTAAACAACAGGAGCAAATCACTTGGTATCTAATGGATGGACTTCCTAATCTGCTGGGTGCAGCCTTTGATGCCCGTGGTAACGGTGCTTATCTGGCCGAATATGCCATGCAAAAATATGGCGCCAGCCGTGTGCAGCAAGTCATGCCCACCGAAGGTTGGTACCGTGACAATATGCCCCCGGTGAAGGCTGCGCTGGAAGACGGCAATCTGGAGGCACTGCCAAAGGATGAAGACACTTTGGATGACCTGAGGGCAGTACAGGTCATTAACGGTGTTCCCCGTGTACCTGATCAGCGCTCAAAAGCAAAAGCGGATGGCTGCAAGCGCCACGGTGATGCAGCGATAGCCCTTGCTCTGGCGTATTTCGCCAGCCGTGAAATTAACAAAGGTCCGGTGAAGGCAAGTTCCCGCCGACGCCGTCAGTCTGCACGTATGCTGGAGGGATACTAATGGCACGTGGTATCTGGGTTTCACCAACAGAATTTATTAACTTTTCCGAATCAAAGCAGTCGTTCACTGAACAAATTGCATCGCGTAACCGTTCCATTGACTTCTACGGTCTGGGGACATATCTACCTAATCCTGATCCTATTCTCAAAGCCCAAGGGCGGGATATTCGTATCTATCGTGAATTACGTACTGATCCTTTAGTTGGTGGATGTATTCGCCGCCGCAAGGCCGGAGTGAAAGCACTGGAGCGTGGTCTAGAACGCAGCAATGCCCCTGTGCAAGTCTTTAACTTTATCCGTGACATGCTCGCGGACTTGGATATGTCACGTATCATTGGCGAAATGCATGACGCTGTTCTATACGGCTATCAGCCTTGTGAATTGATGTGGAACCAGAATCAATCATGGTCAGTGATGGATATTGTCAGCAAACCGCCTGACTGGTTCCACTATGACCGTGATAACCAACTGCGTTTTCGTGCCCGTGATGCAGGCGTTGAAGGAGAACTGGTTCCTCTCTATAAATTTGTAACACCACGTCAAGATGCTACTTATGACAACCCTTACGGATTTCCAGATTTATCAATGTGCTTCTGGCCCGTCACCTTTAAGAAAGGCGGCATGAAGTTTTGGGTACGCTTTGCTGAGAAGTATGGTTCACCGTGGGTAATTGGAAAGCATCCACGAGGTACGC
Organism: Photorhabdus thracensis; assembly: GCF_001010285.1. Lineage (GTDB taxonomy): Bacteria > Pseudomonadota > Gammaproteobacteria > Enterobacterales > Enterobacteriaceae > Photorhabdus > Photorhabdus temperata. The sequence goes on from NZ_CP011104.1 coordinate 4,084,372, forward strand.
CACAAAGTGAAATTGATCTGTTATTGGATTCGATGGAAGCGATGATTGATGATGCAGTTGCCGCCATTCCTGATGATTCCTCCGTTGAGATTAAAGAGGCAGCCGGTAAATCAGACAGCAGTGATATTTACCAGAACTTAATTACCGTTGCTCGCAGTGAGATCTCTATTGCGTTACTGGGACAAAACCAAACAACCGAAGCAAACAGCAATAAAGCCTCTGCCCAAGCGGGATTGGAGGTAACGGATGATATTCGTGATGCTGACGCTGATATCATTGCCAGTGCCATCAATCAAGTCATACGCTGGGTTGTAGAACTGAATTTCAGTAATGTTGAATGTCCGGTCTATCGTCTTTGGGAACAGCAATCGGTTGATGAAACACAGACTAATCGTGATGTTAAGTTGAGTCAGGCTGGTGTCAGATTTACTCCGCAATACTGGAAACGCGAATATCAATTGCAGGATGGGGATATTGATGAAACAACCTTGTCAACCACGCCTATTCCACCACTCCCACTGGCGTTCTCTGAAGCTGTTAACGCAGATTTAGCAGCACAGGACACCTTAGATGAAGCGCTGGATATTTTGATGAATGAAGGATCATTGAGTGAGTCATTGGAATCTCTGCTACTTCCTTTGTTCCATCGTGCTCAAAACGGTGCTAATCCCAGCAATCTTATAGGAGAGTTAGCCGAGCTTTATCCACAAATGGACGCAGATGGTTTGCAAGAGCGGTTAGCGAGGGTTTTGTTTGTGTCTAACATTTGGGGGCGCTTGCATGAGCATAACCACGCCTGAACTGGCGTATTGCATGACATTACCTCCCAAGCGAGCCATTGGTTATCTGCAATCTAAGGGCTACAAGATAACGTGGGATTGGGAAGAACTTTGGCAAGAGACTCATTCCCGTGCATTCACGGTGGCGAAAGTCACGCGTCTGGATATTCTGGAAGATATTCGCCAGGCTCTACAGCAGGCATTGGATGAAGGCAAGACTGATCGTTGGTTTCGTCAGGAGCTGGAACCAACATTAAGACGTAAGGGGTGGTGGGGAACGCAAGAAACCGATGACCCCGTTACAGGGGAGCGTGTCACTGTTCAGCAAGGTAGCCTGTGGCGCCTTGATACTATCTTTCGTACCAATATGTCAGTGCTATACAGTGCAGGCCGTTGGGCCGAACAGATGGAAAATATTGATGACCGACCGTACTGGATGTATACAGGTATCAACGATAACCATACACGCAAGAGCCATCTCGCATTGCATGGTTTGGTATTTCGCTCTGACGACCCATTTTGGCAAGCCTTCTACCCTCCTAATGGTTGGCGTTGCCGTTGTAGTGTGATTGCTCTCAGTCATGATGATGTTCGTGCCAGAGGGATGAAAGTTATGAATTCAGGTAAAACAATGGGCTGGGAGTTGAAATTGGTTTCACAAAAAACAGGTGAGATGCAGCCCGTTGCTACATTCAACACAGGTATAACAAAAGTGGCGACTGATGTAGGTTGGTCATATTCACCGGGGGCAGCATATCGTCCCGATTTGACCAGATATCAGGGAGAGCTATCTGGACTGGCCCGCCGCGAACTGAGAGAACAGAATGAGTAATCTCACTATCACCATTAATGATGGAGACCTAAGACGCGGATTGCGGGCGTTAGAATTGGCTGCTAATGATCTGACACCTGCCATGCGTAAAATTGCTGGGACATTGTCAGCAGAAACCGCCTTTAACTTTGAAGCTGAAGGACGCCCGGCATGGATACCCTCTGTGGCTGCAAAGGAACGTGGTGGTCAGACGCTGCAAAAAACTGCTCGTTTGATGCGTTCAGTCAGTACCCGATATGATTCCCACACGGCAGTTGTCGGTACAAACTTAGTCTACGGGCGTATTCATCAATTGGGAGGTAAAGCTGGCCGCAATCAATCTTTATTGCTACCAGCCCGGCCTTATCTGCCCGTAACAGAACAAGGCGAATTATCACCAGAAGCAGTAAGAGCCGTATTAAGTACTATTCAACGACATCTTGAATCAGCGGCGCACCGTTAAACTTTGCCTCCCTATGCGGGTGATTTATCATTGTTATTCGCAAAAAACTTTATAAAGCGTTTACAGACTCAAATTTTCGGTATCTAATTGCATGCAGTTCTCCACTTTCTTATTTCCTTCCCAAGTCTTTTCTAAAGCAGATTAAAAGTAGTTTTTTCTGATTGTGGTGAAACTGTCTCTATTAACGTAATAGAGGCAGTGAAATGAAGTCACTTCACATTTTCAAATCCGGTACACATACCGATATGAATGGCAAACAACTGCCGTTCAGCCCCTCAGATTTGCGAGCTTGTGCAAAGGCTTATGACTCATCGTTGCATGAAGCACCGATTGTGATTGGGCATCCAAAAGACAATTTACCCGCCTATGGTTGGGTTAAATCGCTGACGTCTTCCGGTGATGACTTGATTGCAGAGCCTCAACAGGTTGATGTCCAGTTCGCTGAACTGGTCGATGCAGGTCGCTATAAAAAAATTTCTGCTTCTTTCTATTTACCTGATTCCCCAAACAACCCTAAACCCGGCGTGCTCTATTTGCGTCATGTCGGCTTTTTGGGGGCGCAGCCACCCGCCATTAAAGGACTGAAGCGGGTTGAATTCAGTGAACAAGAATATGGTGTCGTGGAGTTCTCTGATTGGAGTGATATCACCAACGCTTCACTTTGGGAGCGCTTGCGAGAATTTTTGATTAGTAAATTCGGTATGGACGAAGCAGACAAAGCGCTTCCTTCTTGGCAGGTGGATTCATTACGTGAAGAAGCTTACAGCACGACTCAGCCTGCTCCTGACTTTCATGAACCCAATAACACACATCAACGTGAGGAAAGCACCGTGACGAATGAAGAAAAAAAAGCGCTCGAAGATGAAAATACCCGTCTGAAAGAACAGCTTGTTGCCCGTGATGTCGCCGACGCAAAGCGCAAACAAACTGAGCAACATGCCGGAAACGTGGCATTTACCGAAAAGCTGATCGCAGACGGCAAATTGGCACCTGCTGCTCAATCTGTCGTGGTCGCCTTGCTGGACGCTGTAACCCAAGGAGATTCCCCTGTCGAGTTTGCTGAAGGTGATGTGAAAAAACCATTGGCTACCGCGTTTAAAGATCTGCTGAGTTCTACCCAGCCTGTTATTGATTTTGGTGAACATGCCACAAAAGACCGGGTTGACCAAAACACATCATCAGATATTGCTGAGTTTTCTGATGCAGATCCTGAACGTCTAGCGTTGCATCAAAAAGCCGTCGCTCTGGCGAAGAAAGAAGGTATTAGTTACGACGTAGCCGTTACCCGCTGCCTGTAACACTGTGACCGTAACTATTGAGGAGAGATAAATGTCTGATTATTTGAAAGGCAAACGTATTGTTGACCCTGTGCTAACCAGCGTGGCGCGTGGCTATAAAAATGCAGTGTTCATTGGTGAACATATTTTTCCCATTGTCGAAATGGAGAAAGAAGGTGCTAGTGTGCCGACATTTGGCAAAAGTGCCTTTGTGGAATATGACACCACGCGTGCTGTTGGTGCCAACAGTAACGTTTTGATCCGTGAGAAAAGCTCTTCGTTAGATATTGTGCTCAACGAACATGATCTAGCTGCACCTGTTGATTATCGCGAGAAATCAGAATCTTTATTTAATGAAGAAGCAAAGGCAATCCGTCGTTCCACCAATGGAGTGAACCTCAAGCGCGAACTGTATGCAGCTCGATTAGCACAAGACCCTGAAGTTTATCTTAGTGACTCGGTGAAGAGTCTGACAGCTAATGAACGTTGGGCTGGTGGCAAAGGTAATCCAATCAAAGTCATTGAAGCTGGAATTGATGTTGTTCGTACTGCCATTGGTGTACGTCCAAACCTCATGACAATAGGGGCTAGCGTGATGTCATTGTTGAAGTTCCACCCTGAAATTCAGGCAGCTATTGGAGCCAACGAACGTAAACGTATCACAATAGAAATACTCAAAGACCTTTTCCAAATCCAGAACGTTGTCGTTGGTGAACCTGTTTCTACCCCAAGTATTAAAGAAGATCCCGTTGATATCTGGGCTGATAATTTGATGTTGCATTATGTATCACCTCCACAGGCAGGAGCAGAAAGCGCTGATGAACATGAACCATCCTTTGGCTATACATTTCGCCGCAAAGGGATGCCTGTAGCGGATAAATATGAAGGTGTAGGCGGTAAGGTCAATTACTGTCGTTATACCGATATTTATAAAGTTGCGGTTGTTGGCGGTGATGCCGGCTACCTGATTACCAACATTGTGAAGTAAGGAAGACATCATCATGGCAGTAACACAACAACCCGTATTGACGACAACAATTATCGCCAGTGCGAACATCATCCAGCATCGTTTAGTTGGTGCTGATAGTGCGCCGTGTCAGTCTGGAGCCGTTGCACTTGGTATAGCAGAAATGGATGCGACAGTAGGTGATGCCGTTCCGGTCAATGTATTGGGCATTATTGCTGTTGAAGCTGGTGGGCCAATAGCTCGCGGGCAAGTCCTACAATCAGATAAGAATGCCTGTGCAGTGCCACTAAGTTTTGCGGAGAATGCTGCCGGAACATCTGTCGGATTTGCGCTGGATGAAGCCACTGCTGCCGGCAATGTTATTCGCATCTTACGTGGCATATGACATGTATTGCTCATTGAAAGACTTGCAAGAGCAGATACCAACGCAATCATTGATATGGCTGTCTAACGAAGAGCCTAATGCCCAGACGATCAATGAGCCTGTGGTTAACAGCGCCATTCGCTATGCCGATGAACTCATCGACGCCCATTTACGTGGGCGCTATATCCTGCCATTGGTGGCGGTTCCCACGGTATTACGTGATGCCGCCATTACGTTAACACGCTATCGGCTGTATGCCCGCCGTCCAGAGGGTTCTATTCCTGAAGCCGTGATAGATGATTACAAAATTGTTTTGCGCCAACTGGCTGACATCCGAGATGCCAAACTGACACTGGGCCTGCTTTCCACAGGAAAAGATGCCCCTGAATCGGGGGAGTTTCGTGTTCGGGCGCGTCGTCCCACCTTTGGGGGGAGTAAAGGAATGTTGGAGAAATACTGATGGATGTTTCGCCGATCATTGATGCCATTGTCATGAGGCTAAGAGAAAAACTACCTGGCTTACAGGTGGAGTATTTCCCTGAAAGACCAACTGAATTCAGGCTGAACCATCCGGTAGGAGCCATTTTAATCAGCTATCCCGGCTCTCGCTTCGACAAGCCTGAAGATGTTGGGACGGTATTGCAGACACAAACTGTCATGCTCAATGCCACCATTGTTTTTCGTCAGCTTAATGGACGTCACGGTGCCGTTGCCACATTGGATGATGTACGCCGGGTTCTCGGTGGATTCCAACCACCGAACTGCCAACGTAAATGTTGGCTGGTACGGGATACATTTCTCGGTGAGATAGCTGGCTTGTGGCAATACACGCTGGATTTTGCGACTGAAAGTGTATTTATCGAAGACAGTGAGTTACCGGATGGTCCGCTGTTAGCTCAAATCAATTATGAGGGAACTGAACAATGAAATACCTCTATACAGGCCCAGCAAGCGGCGTCACTTTAGCTGATGGCACTGAAGTCTTGCTCTGGTCAGGAAAAACTGTTGATTTACCGGAGCAGCATGATTATGTGAAGACATTGATCGCGCTGCAATATCTTCATCCACTGTCAGATACAGCAAAAAAATATCCTGAAGAAAAAAGAAAAGTCTGAGGAGGTCACTGATGGCCGCTAATTATTTGCATGGCGTCGAAACTATCGAAGTCGAAAAAGGCTCACGTCCTGTCAAGACAGTGAAATCCGCCGTGATCGGCTTAATTGGTACTGCACCGATAGGGCCAGTAAATGCAGTGACACTTTGTCTGTCAGAAAAAGATGCAGCTCAATTTGGTGCTCAAATGAATGGTTTTACCATCCCACAAGCACTAGATGCTATTTATGATCATGGTGCGGGAACTGTGCTGGTCATTAATGTTCTTGATCCTGAGGTGCATAAAACTAATGTTGCCAGTGAAAGCATTATCTTTGATAAAACCACAGGAACAGCGAAATTGGTTAATCCCGTGGTCAGTAATGTCTTGCTAAAAGCCACCTCTGGTAGTGCACCTTATGTAGAAGGGCAAGATTATTCTCTGGATGCTCAAACAGGCAGCCTCAAGAATATCGGTAAAAACATTGCTGCTGGCGCAACCGTGATTGCCAGCTATGACTTTGCCGACCCTACATTAGTGACGCCTGCTGACATTATTGGCAGCATCAGTGCAGCGGGTAATCGTACAGGTATGAAGTTGCTGAATGATACTTATAACCTGTATGGGTTCTTTGCCAAGATTTTGCTGGCTCCTGTCTACTGTACCCAGCTAAGTGTGACAACAGAACTGATTGCCCTTGCAACTAAATTGGGTGCTATGACTTATATTGATGCCCCGATAGGTACCACTTTTGTTCAGGCTATCAGTGGCCGCGGCCTGTCTGGCACAATCAATTTTAATACCAGTTCTGATCGTGTCCGGCTGTGTTACCCACACGTCAAAGTCTATGATGCGGAAAGCAATAGCGAGCGCTTGGAACCCTTGTCATCTCGTGCGGCAGGGCTGCGTGCCAAGATTGATGCAGACAAAGGTTTTTGGTGGTCATCCTCCAATCAAGAAATTATGGGGATCACAGGTATTGAGCGTCAGCTATCCGCCATAATTGACGATCCACAAAGTGAAGTGAACCAGCTCAATGAACAAGGGATTACTACAGTGTTCAATAATTATGGCTCTGGTTTGCGCTTATGGGGCAACCGTACCGCCGCGTGGCCAACTGTGACACACATGCGTAACTTCGAGAACGTGCGCAGAACGGGCGACGTGATTAATGAATCCCTGCGTTACTTCAGTCAGCAATATATCGATATGCCGATCACGCCAGCGCTGATAGATGCCCTGACAGAATCTGTGAATGCCTATGGTCGTAAATTGATTGCTGATGGCGCTTTGTTGGGATTCAAATGCTGGTTTGATCCGACCCATAACGAAGAAACGGAGCTGACATTAGGTCATCTGTTACTCAGTTATAAGTACACACCGCCACCACCACTGGAACGGCTGACATTTGAGACCGAAATTACCTCTGAATATTTGCTGAACTTAAAGGGAAATAATTAATGGCCGGAAAAATAGAGATTAACCGCATCACCAACGCCAATATTTATATTGACGGCAATAACCTGTTGGGACGTGCTGAAGAAGTGAAACTGCCAGACGTTTCCATGACCATGCAGGAGCATAAGGCGCTGGGGATGGTCGGCAAAGTGGAGCTACCGGCAGGCTTCGATAAACTGGAAGGCGAGATCAAGTGGAACAGTTTCTACCGTGACGCCATGTTATCTGCTGCCAATCCCTATAAATCTCTGGCATTGCAGTGCCGTTCCAGCGTCCAGAAATTCAGTTCACAGGGGCGCATTGATGAAGTGCCATTGGTGACATATCTGACCATTTTATTTAAGAAGAATCCGCTGGGCACATTTAAGCAACATGAAAATGCTGATTTTTCCAGTAGCTTTACCAGTACCTATATTAAGCAGGTACTGGATGGTGAGGAGCTGTTAGAACTGGATTATCTGGCCAATATCTTCCGTGTTGGCGGCATTGATCAACTGACCGATTATCGCATCAATATTGGAGGTTAAACTAAATCATGACTGCACTCGCTCCAAAGCCAGAAAGCTTGCCAACTTGATTGATAAGTGGACTCCTCCGGAAGGTTGGTTTTCCGATATCGGTGCAGCGAAAGGGAAAGAATATCTGATAGACTTTTTCCGTAACTGTAAAGGCTTTCGCACTCACTAATGACAGGGGCATCAGCCCCTTTCTTCTTTAATCCCCTTTAATATTTCCGTTTCCATACATGAATGATACTGAATGAAACTTACAGAGGAGTATCATCATGTCAACCACGACTTACCATCTTCAATTTCCCTATACCACAGCTGCTGGCGTTCGCATTGAAGAGCTTCAGTTATCACGTTTGAAAGTTAAAGATATCAAGGCTGCCCGGCGAGCCAGCGAAAATCCTACTGACTGGGATGATATTTTGATAGCACGTTCGACAGGATTGTTACCAGAAGATATCGAACAGATGGATGTCGCTGATTATCTGGCACTACAGAAACGATTTCAGCAAGTTATCGGATTGGATCAGGGAAATAAAAACAGTGTGGCAAGCATCGGCGATGTTGGCACGATGGTTCCGGTTCCAGCCGAGCGAGATTGATAATCTGGCGCTGGATGAATTTGAATGTTGGTTGAATGAGGCCAACACTCAAATCAAACGCGAGAATGGAGGCAGTTAATTCGTGTCAACAGAATTTTCCATTGGTGTCATTATTGGTGGAGCCATTAGTAGTGCGTTCAGTTCTGCCATGTCTGGTACACGCCGTACTCTAGGAACACTGGGAGAAACGACTCGCCAACTGGAGAACCGACAGCAGGCACTGAACCGTGCTGTTGAACGTTACGGTCAACTTGGTTCCCGTAGTGCCCAGCGTTTGAATGCGGATCTACAACGCATCAGTCGAACACTGGAACAGTTGAACCGCCAGCAACAGCGCTTACAGTCTACGGCTAGTATGAGTGATGCAGCCAAAGCGAATCGTATGGCGCTATATGCACAGGGAGCCGAAACCTATGCATTAACTCGCACGATATCCTCTCCCGTTGTTCAGTCCGTAACAAAGTATGCCTCTTTTGAATCAGGATTAAGGGATATAGCTGTCACGGGCAATTTGTCTCCGAAAGAAGAGCAAAAAATCGGAATCATCTTGCGCCAGAACGCCAAGCAAACAAACCAATTACAAGAAACTCTGCTGGAAGGTATTGGTACATTGGTTGCCGCCGGAAAATCTCCCATGAAATCGACCGATATGAGTAGATTATTGGGCCGCGTCGCCACGGCATCCAAAGCTAATATTAATGACTTAGAACCTATCCCAAAAGGAATTGTCATGTTGTATAATATTCTAGAACGGATAATTTCTGAAGGTATAGAGAGTATGACAAACAACAAATGGCGGCTCAGTGATGAGCTTTGGGAAAAAATGATGCCACTTATCCCCGAACATAAAACTCAGCATCCGCTAGGTACACATCGCAAACGGGTTGATAACCGCGCCGCTATGGATGCCATCTTCTTTGTGCTCAGAACAGGCTGCCAATGGAATGCCCTGAATGCAACAGGAATATGCTCGTCAAGTTCGGCTCACCGTCGTTTTCAGGAATGGCGTGACGCCGGCGTTTTTGAACGCTTCTGGCAGAACGGTTTGCTGGCCTGCAAGCACCTCGCGATCATCGACTGGTCGTGGTTATCACTGGATGGTTGCATGACCAAATCCCCTTTAGCGGGGACAAAAAAACAGGTCGTAACCCCACAGACAGAGGGAAACAAGGCGTAAAACGCAGCCTCATGACCGAGGCTAACGGGCTTCCTCTTTCACTCGTTGTTGGCGCAGCAAATACGCACGATATCAAACTGGTTGCAGATACGCTCGATGCACTTCAGACAGGCAAGCCGGGTAAAAAGGTCAGGCTGTGTCTGGATAAGGGATATGATGCTAAATGGCTGAAAGACTATCTACGAAGTCGGCATTACGAGCCGCATATTCAGTCTCGCAAGGAGGAATCAGATGCCTGCCAAAATACGGACTTTAAAGCTCAAAGATGGGTTATCGAGAGGACGCATAGCTGGATGAATCGCTTTCGTCGGATACTGATCCGATGGGAAAAGAAGGTCGAAAACTATGAAGCTATGTTACATTTTGCCTGCGGGATTATAGTCTGGAACAAAATCCTATTGGGATAGGCTCTTAGCCAAAATGGCTCTGTCCTTTGAGTCCCTGAAAATTGAAGGCGATCAAGCGCTAAAGGAAGCCTTTAACCGAGCCGTTTTCGGTGCTAAATCGGGTCGTTTTGAATTAAAAGATCTCGCCCAATACTTTCCAGAAATGGCGCAGCAATTTGCTGGTAAGGGAATATATGGTCAGGAGGCAGTTTCACAGATTATAGCCAGCTTGGAAGTTGGCCGTGAAGGCGCAGGAACGGAAGGTGAAGCAGCTACCAATATGAGGAATTGGCTAGCTTCAATGGGACGTGGTGATATTGCCAAAAGATACGCTGAAGCTGACGTCGATTATCAAACCTCAATGAGCAGATATGTTTCTTCGGGGTACTCACAATATGAAGCCTCAATCATGATCGCAGACCGCTTTATCAAGAGTAAAGGCGCTGATCTCATGAAAGAGTGGAAAAAAGCGGGAGCCAGAGGTGATGAAGATGCACAGCGTATGCTCATGGAATCCTTCGGGCTATCCTCTATTTTCACCGACGTACAGACAGTCAACCATCTCTTGTCCATGCGGCAACGTTGGGGAGATTATCAGCGTATCAAAACAGGCATGGGGACTGATTCGGCTCAAAAATCTGTTGATACCGACTTTGATAAACAAAACGATACCTTAGAAGCACAGTGGCGGCGTACTCAAATTGAGTTTAATGATTCGGCTATTAGCATTGGTCAGTCGCTGCGTCCAGCATTAATACAGTTAGCTGAAACCTTTATTCCATTGATGGACAAGACCGGAAAATGGCTGGCCGCTAATCCTGAACTTATCAGCAATGTTGTCACGTTGGTCGGCGGGTTCTTGGCATTCAAAGCAGCTTCAATCGGTGTCAGATTAGGTCTTAATATTTTGCTTTCCCCTATAACTGATATCTGGAAAGGCGCAATGTTAATGCGCACTCGGTGGTTACTGTTTCGAATGGCTATCGGTAGTGGCGGCAGATTCAGTGTCGTTGCAAACATCTTGGGGAAAATAGCCGGAGCAGCTCTCTGGTTGGGCAGAACCCTTGGTAGTGCTCTCTATAAGGGCTTGATGGTAGCTGGCAGAGCTATTTTGTGGATTGGACGCGTACTATTAATGAATCCTATCGGATTGATCATCATTGGTATTGCAGTGGCCGCTTATCTTATCTATCGCTATTGGAAGCCCATCAGTAATTTCTTTAAACGGCTTTGGGTCTTAGTGAAATTCGCTTTCCAAATGGGATGGCAGGGAATCAAAAATATTTGGTCTAACGTCAAAGGTTGGTTTACAGCTCGATGGAATGACATTACTAATGCGTTTGATGGCGGAATATTTGAGGCCAGTAAATTAATTTTAAATTGGTCGCCATTGGGATTGTTCTATAAAACATTTGCTGACGTTATGAAATGGTTTGGCATTGATATACCCAATAATTTTACTGATTTTGGTAAAAATATGGTTAATGGGTTGGTTAATGGTATTTCTAATATGCTGACCACGGCTAAGGACACCATTAAAAACTTTGGTGGCAAAGTTTCTAGCTGGTTTAAAGAAGCGTTGGGTATTCAATCCCCCAGTCGGATATTTATGGGATTTGGCGATAATATTGTGCAAGGTGCGGTTGTTGGTATTGATCGTACTACGCCGTTAGCTGCTCGTGCCACTCAGCGTCTAGCTGAGGGAATGACCCCTGATGTCCCACAAATTTCACCTCCTGAGATGATGTCAGGCAATCCGGTCAGACGAACAGGTTATAAAGATGCCAGCAACAACAATAACGGTTTTTCTATCTCTTTCGCCCCGCAAATATACATTGGTGATAAACAACAAACGGCTATACCCGATATTAGTCAAGCCTTAAACCTGAGTATGCGTGAATTAGAAAAACTGCTGGAACGTATTGTTATTCAGAGAGAACGCCGGAGGTACGGATAATGTTTGCAGTATTAGGTGATATCGAATTTGAGCTTATCACATATTGGGATGGTTTTGATGTAACGTTTGGTGTTGATTATGCCGAACATGCACGAATTCAAGGTAAACCCGGCTTGCAGTTCGTGGGTGAGAAACTGGATGAAATTCAAATTAGTCTGGTCTTTCATCAACATTATTGTGCGCCGGATGTTGAATTGAATCGGCTGCGTGAAGCAATGCGGAAACATCAAGCACTCGCGCTAGTATTCGGAAATGGTGATTACCGTGGCTGGTTTGTTATTACTGATGTGACAGCCACCAGTGAACAAACGGATTCAGTAGGTAATGTATTTGCCCTCAATGCCTCGGTGACATTACGTGAATATATCGGTGATCCTAAAAAATCGCTGAAACCACCTGCCATTAAATCCCATGTTCCGAATACAAAGGCGTTGTCTAATGCAATACCGAAACCATCAGGTATGGCTAAAAAAGTCAGGGATGGCGTGAATTATGCCAAACAAGCACAATCAGCACTGCAAACGACTATCAGTGCGGTACGTATTGCACAGAAGATGAAAGACAACCCGGCCGTAGCGTTAACCCGCGTACCAGGTCTTCTTACCGGACTCAACAATATTGTTGGGCCATTAGGGAAAAGCTATCCGGCTTTTCAATCACTCGGTAACTCATTGCCAGATGCAATTCAATTGACCAGAGCAACGGGACAAGCAGCAACATTTGTTAACAATGCTCAATCGTCATTAAGCCGTGCAGATAGCCGTAATATCGCGGCTGCATTGGACTCTGTATCAGCTCAACTTGAATCGGCAAGTTCAACATTTACATCAATATCACCCGCGATCAGTAAGATGGCAGCGCAAATTACCACAAGGGCACTTTGATCATGTTTCTTGAACACATAACGAAAGATGGCGATAGATGGGATTTATTGGCTCACTATTATTATGGTGACCCTTTAGGTTACGCTCGCATAATTGCTGCTAATCCGCACGTTGCAGTTACACCTATATTGCCATCAGGTGTCGTATTGTTGATCCCTATCATTGACGCTGACAATGTAGTAACTGCCGAGGATACACCACCGTGGCTGAGATAATTGATCCCAAGCAAACACCATCTATAACGGGTGTCTCAGAGGTTTTAAGTCCGACATTCACGTTACGATATTTGCAAAAAGATATCACAAATGACATCACTCCTTATGTCACTCGTGTCAGCTATACCGACAACATCAAAAGCGAATCCGATGAAATAGAGGTAGAGTTGGATGATACTGATGGTCGCTGGCTGGATAAATGGTATCCGGGCAAAGGTGATACATTAACATTGAAGTTGGGCTATTTCGGCGAACGGTTACTGAATTGTGGCTCATTCTATATTGATGAAATTGAAGTCAGCATCCCTCCTTCTATTGTATCTGTCCGAGGTGTAGCAACGTCCATTAATACGGCATTGCGTACCAAATCTAACCGTGGATTTGAGAATACAACTCTGGCAGCTATTGCTAACCGCATCGCCAAGAAACATCAGTTAAAGCTGATCGGTAGTATCGAAATCATCAAGATTGACAGGGTGACGCAATATTCAGAAACTGACGTGGCGTTCCTGAAGCGGTTAGCCAATGAATATGGTTATGCCGTTAAGATTGTCAGTGAACAGCTAATTTTCTCCCACTTGGCTACTTTGCGCAGCCAAAAAACCATAAAAAAATTATACCCTCGCGATGTCGCTCAATTTTCGCTGCGGGACACGATTAATAAAGTCTATAAAAAAGCCAAAGTGAAACACCAAAAGGCTGATGATAAAAAGTTGATTGTCTATGAAGCTGATGGCCCGACCAGTGTAAGTCATCAGTCCAATTCAAAAGGCAAGAGTAGTGGTAAAGAAACCAGCGTAGATACCTTAAAAGTAAACAGCCGAGCTGCTAACAAGGATAACGCTGAAATAAAGGCCAAATCAGCACTGGATTCATATAATGAGTACCAGCAGAACGGCTCACTTTCATTGATGGGTGCCCCTCAGCTAACCGCCGGAAATAAAATTGAGTTAATTGAATTTGGCAAGTTATCTGGGCAATGGTTAATTACTTCAGCTCACCACTCTTTTGATCGCAACAGCGGATATATAACCGAACTTGAAGTTGCTCGTGGCCCTGTTACATCAAGTAGATCCAAGAAAGATAAAAAGGGTAAGACTCAGAAATTGGTTGTCTATAAGCCCGATGGTTCTTCCGACATGATAATCAAGGAGAAATCCAAATGAGCAGCGTAACTCGTCAAGTCGGCACGATTAGCGCCGTAGATCCTGCTACTGTTCGTGCCCGCGTACGATTGCCTGAATGCGATAATATGCGTACTAACTGGCTGAATGTGTTGCAGCGTAATACCCAGAATAACAAGGACTATTGGTTGCCTGATGTTGGAGAACAGGTTGAAGTACTATTGGATGCCAATGGTGAAGATGGTGTTATTTTAGGTGCTATCTATTCCAGTATTGATAAACCGCCACCAACTAACAATAAAGACGTTCGTGGTATGACTTATGCAGATGATGCAGCTTTTTACTATGATCGTACCTCACACACCCTGACTATTAATGGTGGCATTCAGCACATTAAGATCGCGGTGGGAGCCAATGTTGTTATTCATGCACAGCAGGCAACTATTGATGCGCCGGAAACAATCGTAACCGGAAATATGTTAGTGAAAGGTCAATTAACTTATCAAAATGGACTGTCGGGTTCTGGTGGTAATGGAGCTGCTGCGACCATTCAGGGCAATGTCAGCGTTAATGGCAACATCCATGCAACGGGCAACATCATGGATGAAGGTAGTAACTCAAATCATCATCTTCATTAGTTTCTTTAAACATCTTTAATATTAGATATGCCTACAGGGGATGATACTGTTCCCCATGAATACGAACTCACACTCTGTTTTTTGGCAACTCGCTCTCCAGAACTCAGGCAAAATTGCCTGTGGGCTGGATGATATCGCCCAAGCAATACGCATTATTCTACGTACACCACGTGGCAGTGACCCACATCGACCTGAATTTGGCAGTAATTTACACCTTTATATGGATTATCCAATAGACCGCGCGATTCCTCACGTTGTCAGGGAGTCTATTGACGCTATTACTCGTTGGGAACCTCGTTGTCAGTTGTTATCGGTGAAACCAAATGTTGAGGCAGAGCACCTGACTTTGCGCGTGAATTGGAAAGCAGTTGATGGCATCACACAATCTACGGAGTTGCTATGGCGCTGACAGAACCTGATTTTATCGAGCGTGATGTAGAGAAAATCACAACCGAAATGATCGCAAAGTATGAGGCTGATGTAGGTAAGACTTTGTACCCAGCACAGGCAGAACGCCTGCTGATCAATTTATTTGCATACCGTGAAGCACTGACCCGAATGCGGGTTCAGGAAGCCGCCAAGCAGAATTTGGTCGAGTTTGCCCGTGCGCCCATTTTGGACTACTTAGGGGAATTGGTCGGAGTATATCGGCTACCCGCCCAACCGGCGCATACAATACTGCAATTTAGTGTTGATGAAGCATTAGAGCAAGATGTACTCATTCCAGTTGGAACTCGTGTTAATGCATCGGACAGTATTACTTTTGCTACTAATACAGATGCTGTTCTGAAAGCAGATACACGTTTCGTTAATGTCACAGCTACTTGTACAGATGCTGGATTATCAGGGAATAGCTGGCAACCAGCACAAGTCAATACATTGTTGGATGAAATCGACGACATTGACCTGCAAGTGACCAACACAATAGTGAGTAGTGGTGGTTCGGCAGAGGAAAGTGACGAGAGGCTACGTGTACGAATCAAGATGGCCCCTGAATCGTTTACTAATGCGGGCAGTCGTCAGGCTTATCACTTTCATGCCATGCGTGCTCACCCCAATATTGTTGATGTTGCAGTCAGGTCTCCCATTCCGGGTGTTGTTGAACTGTTTCCACTATTGGCGACGGGGCTGCCAGATGAAAGCATTTTAACGCTGGTGAAAAGTTTTTGTTCTGATGAAAAAATCCGCCCGTTGACTGACACTGTATATGCAAAACCTCCCGTGAAGGTTGATTATACCATCAAGGCGAAACTGACCTTGTACAGTGGCGTTAATGCACCTGATATTCAATCAGCAGCAAAACAAGCCATACAAGCATGGGTAGCTGCACGAGCAACAACGTTAGGGAAAGATATTGTTCCCAGCCAAATCATCTCAACATTGTCTGTTTCTGGCGTCTATCAAGTCGTACTGGAGTCTCCCACGTTTCAGGTTGTAGGTGAAAATGAATGGGCGAACTGTATCGGTATCACTGTTGTGGTCACTGGAGTCGCTGATGGTTAAGTTACATCTAGCACCTCCACTAGAAGCTGATATCAGTATGCGTGCATTAGGTCAGTTGGCCTCCCGTTTTGATGATATCGATTTAACTCAATTAATGGTTTATCTCATTGATACTGTCGATAGCAGCGCACTGCATTGGCTGGCAAATCAATTCTCCCTATTTGGCGATGGTTGGGAGCTTGTCGAATCAGACAATGCTCGCCGTACGTTAATCAAGTCAGCTATAGAATTGCATCGATATAAAGGCACACCGTGGTCAATTCGTGAAATTATCCGTCGTTTTGGGTTTGGTGAAATTGATTTAATTGAAGGCACTGGTCAAATCAATTATGACGGACATGCCAACCATAACGGTAATTATGTTCATGGAGATTCAACATCCTGGGCAAATTATCGCGTCATACTTCAGCAACCTATTACCAATGATCAAGCCTCGCTATTGCGTACCACATTGGCAGCGTTTGCGCCAGCACGCTGCCACCTTGCCAGTTTGGAATATCAGTCTGTATCAATTCGTTACAATAATACTGTCAGTTATGACGGTAGTTACAATTATGGGAGCAGTTAAAATGGCTAATTTGCTGGAAACCCCACAGTGGTCAGAGGGAGTGTATCAAATAGAAACCTCAGATCCCGTGTTAGGCGGGCCTGATGGTATTTCCAATCGGCAGGCTAAACAGTTGGTCAACCGCACAAGTTATCTTAAACAGAAACTAGAACAAAATGGGAATGAGTTGAGGGAACATTCTGAGGTGCAAGATCCGCATACTCAGTATGCACCGAAAGCCAGTCCCATTTTCACAGGAACGCCAATCGCCCCCACACCTGCTAAAAACGTTAATAATACTCAGATTGCAACAACAGCATTTGTGCAATCACTGACGAATACGGCGAATCAAAGTGCTGTAGCTGCAAATAACAACGCTAATAGCCGAGTACCGTCCATTCGTAAAGTGAATGGAAAAGCGTTGTCATCTGATATTTCATTGAATGCCGGAGATGTGGGAAGTTATGCTAAATCTGAGAGCGATAATACTTTCTTGCGCATTTCTAGCGATAAAACCGCAACCGTTGGTAGTTTATTGATTGATAGTAAAACTCCTTTTCCTGAGCTACGTTTCAAATCGAAAGATGGGTATGTGGTAGGAATTAATAGTTCGGAAGGAAAATTGTTACATATTTATTCTAACGATCCGAGCAATCAGCGACGTTATAATATATTAACACCTGAGCGAAGCGGTACACTCGCATTACAAAATGCAGCTATAAAATCTGAAAATGGCTGGTGGCAATGCGGGGATACGGGAATAATGATTCAATGGGTTAAAGTTGCATCAAACCAACAGTCATGGGTAAAAGTCAATTATCCAATTTCTTTTAAAAATCAGTTTATTGGATATGTCGCAAGCATGTCGAGTATAAATACATCAACAGGTCACACATTAGTACGTAATGCAACATTATCGACGTTTGAATATCAGGCTGGCACTCCCAACAACAATGAAAATCCAGGTAAAGTTGTTCATATATTATTTTGGGGGGTATAAATGGTTTATTTCTCCAGAAAAGAAGGCGCTTTTTATAGTGAAGCCCATGAAGAATGCGTTGAAATAACAGCAGAGAAACACAATGAATTACTAACAGGGCAGTCACACGGTTTGTCTATTGTCAGTAATAAAGAGGGTTATCCAGTGCTTACTGAACGCGCTCCGTCCGTTTATCATAAATACGATGGTGAAAAGTGGATAATATCAGAAAGCGGTGTGATAAAACTTAGGCAGGAACAGCAGCAACAAGCAGAACATAAGAAACAGCAACTTATGTTCACTGTAAGTAAACAGATAGCTCCGTTACAAGATGCTGTAGATTTGGGGATGGAGAGTGATGAGGAAAATTCTCGGTTGACCGCTTTGAAAAAATATAGGGTATTGCTCAACCGTGTTGATGCTAACTTAGCGCCAGATATTTATTGGCCCGAAAAACCCAGAATTACGGAATAAGGGATCAATGGCCCTATTCTTATTTCTGATACTGTAACCAATTCCGTATAGTTATGGACTATACCCGTTATTTTTCAAGTTGCTTCTTTGTTGGCTGCACTCGCTCACTCCCTTGCCGTCGCGATGCATCTTGAAATCTTTAGGGTATATATCAGGGATGATTCCAAAACAGTATAAGATGTACGTGGATGGTATCCACTTGTAGATCATGGGATTACAAGTGGAAGCGATTAGCATAATGAGCGTTTAGGCCATTTCAGAGTTAAAGGTGGCGTAACTGAGTTTCTTTATTGGCTTTCTGATACAGAGTAAACAACATCGGCAATAGTGAGCTGATAGCAGCTAGACAATGGCCTAACTGACAAAGACTTTCTGGGGTGAATTCTACCACGTCATTAGCGGCAAAAGTAACAAGAGTATCTCCCAGAAAATGTAACCCATGACAGAGCCCAGCACTGTTAGCTTCGCAGGCTTCTTCCAGTAGTTCAATATCTTGTTCACTCATAACCGCCGTATCCAGTACTGACACAACATTCGCCATGTCGGAATAGAAGATATCACAGTAGTTCTTAATGTCCGCAGTATTCTTAATATTCTTAGTATTAAGCATGGTTCAGTTCCCCCAGTGGCTTGCATGAGGCAAATACAAAAGGAAAGCCTGCTAGCAGAGTACAAGCTTCTATTTCCGTAGTAGCTAATATTGAAATCATGCGTAATGGGGGAAGTTTGATTATCAGTCGGTTAGAACGGGCGTTAATAAATATATAGGGCTTTGAATGTGCGCGTATGTTACTATTAGCGTTAGCCATAGCATTAGCTCCAATAATGTTGTGGTCAGAAGCCCGGTTAGTGGTGAGACACTACCGGGCTCCGTTGTTTTTGAAACCCTTTGAATATACACTGGTGTATACAGTAACATTAAATCATGGGGTATATACCTTGTCAATGCCAAATAAAAGATCTCCTCAATTTCCGATGAGATTAACAGAGGAATTTCGTCTCCAGCTTGAAGCGGAAATGAAGAAAGATGGTGATACGTCTTTGGCTACATGGATAAAACGAATTTTGCGTAAAGAGCTGCTGGCACGTGGTATTGAACCGAAAGGTTGAATCATTTTGAAATACCAAGAGGCACCCATTCTAAGTGCCTCTTATTTTAAATTATCCTAATAACTTTAATATGCGCGTCTTAACCTACCGTAATCTGAACAGGTTTCCCTATACGGGTTAACATACTAACCAATGCGTCAATGGTGAATTTATTTACTTTTTTATTCACAACATCAGATACTCTTGGACGAGAAATGTGCAACACTGTTGCTACCTCAGTTTGTTTTATTTTTTTATCTACAATCCATAGGGTAATTTCTCCTATTAACCGTTCTTTGATTTGCCGTGTGTTTTCTATTTCTCGTAAAGAGATTGCATGAAGTTGCTGAGCCTCTTGCTCGGTAAAACCTAATTCAGAAAATATATTATGTCCGGCTGGAGTTGCCCTACGAATTTCAGTGTCAATTTTAGTGGTCATTTGATATTTCTCCGCTGCTGGATAACTGCGTTGTATCGTACTTTAGCGATATCCTTATCATGTTTATTCGTTTGTTGAGTTTTTTTCTGAAAACTATGTAATACGTAAATAGCTTCATCAAATTTAGTAACATACATAATGCGATAAATACCTGTACTGTCTCTTAGCCGTATTTCTTTTACGCCAGAACCGATGTCAGAAAAGGGTTTCCAGTCTTCAGGATCTATTCCACGCTGTATTCTGTGAAGCTGATAGCCTGCGTCTTTACGTGTGTCTATAGGAAAGGCTAATAAGTCTTCATGAGAAGAACCAATCCAAGCAATTTCTTTCTCTGTACTGCTCCTAATTTTCGTCATAGTTTTCCTTCCTTATTTAATTGTATGCAATGTTGAAATCATGTATAATGGGCGAAGTTCAATTATCAATCGATAAGAAAGGACGTTATAAATGTATAGCGTTTTGAATGCGTGCGTATGTTACTATTAGCGTTAGCCATAGCATTAGCTCCAATAATGTTGTGGTTAGAAACCCGATTAGTGGTGAGACACTACCAAGCTCCGTTGTTTTTGAAACTCTTTGAATATACACTGGTATATACAGTAGCATTAAACCATAGGGTATATACCTTGTCAATACAAAATAAAAGATCTCCTCAATTTCCTATGAGGTTAACAGAGGAATTTCGTCTCCAGCTTGAAGCAGAAATGAAGAAAGATGGTGATACGTCTTTAGCAACATGGATAAAACGAATTTTGCGCAAAGAGCTGCTAGCACGTGGTATTGAACCGAAAGGTTGAATCATTTTGAAATACCAAGAGGCACCCATTCTAAGTGCCTCCTATTTTAAATTGTTAATATATGTGCTTTAACCCACCGTAATCTGAACAGGTTTCCCTATACGGATTAACATATTAACCAATGCGTCAATGGTGAATTTATTTACTTTTTTATTCACAACGTCAGATACTCTTGGACGAGAAATGTGTAACACCTCTGCTACTTCAGCTTGTTTCATTTTTTCATCCACAATCCATAAAGTAATTTCTTCCATTAACCGTTCTTTAATTTGCAGTGTATTTTCTATTTCTTGTAAAGAGGTTGTATGAAGCTGCTGAGCCTCTTGCTCAGTAAAACCTAATTCAGAAAATATATTATGTCCGGCTGGAGTTACCCTACGAATTTCAGTGTCAATTTTAGTGGTCATTTAATATTTCCCCGATGCTGGATAACTGCGTTGTATCGCACTTTAGCGATATCCTTGTCCTGCTTATCTGTTTGTTTAGTTTTCTTCTGAAAACTATGTAATACGTAAAATAGCTTCATCAAATTTAACAGCATACATAATGCGATAAATACCTGTACTGTCTCTTAGCCGCATTTCTTTTACATCAGAACCGATGCCAAAAAAGGTTTCCAGTCTTCAGGATCTATTCCATACTGTATTCTATGAAACTGATAGCTTGCGTCTTTACGTGCGATCTGTAAGGAAAGGCTAACAAATCTTCACAAGAAGGGCCAATACAGACAATTTCTTTCTCTAGTACCGCTCCTGATTTTTATTATAGCTTCCTTCCTTATTTGATTGTATAAAATTTTATACCACCGCGAACAAAATTGCAAATGAAGAATTGAAGGAATTTGAAGCCTAGCGAGGAGAAAATGTGCGATAAGTATGTTTCAGGCCACTGACAAGCCTCTCTATTTCAAACGAAGCCCTATGTTGCCCAAGCCATACGCAGGCACTATAAATGGTTTATGTCACAACAGCATGAAAGAACCGCGTGTCTAAGGCAAAGGCTGATCCAATCCAAGCATTGCAAGAGTGCTCAACCAAATACTGGCGAATGAAGAGCCCAAAGTTGTTATTAATCTACGGTTTCTGACATGGAGAAGCTTGGTCGCGATTTGAAACTGTCTTCTCTCAAACATTATGTTGAGGCGACTGGCAGTAAGTTGTGTCTCGATATCGAGTTGCCCTACAAGTACGTATTACAGATTCAAAGGAAAAATGGGTAATATTGGATAAACTACAGTCATATCTATGACGGTTAGTTATGTAAAAACTTTTCAATAGATGAAACGCAATTACCGCTTCATTTATTGCGCGAGTGAGGGAAATTTATCGTGCGCGGCATCAGCCGAGAGGGAAGACAATAAAAAGGAATAAAAAGAGAAACCAACAGCAATATCAAATAACGGCAAGCCGTATACCAATCTCCCGTCTACGTTCTCTGACACTGATCAGAATGGTATTCATGACACTGACACCGGCAACAAAGAGTGTTACTGATGAAATTGCCAACAGGAAAAGGTTAATTTGTGATTGCATTTCATTCAGGGTTTGCCCTGGATCAACATGGATTGCGGTCACTACGCCGGCAATAGGCGAATAGATTTGGGTATAACTGAGGCTGACTTCTTCATTACGCAAAATATGTTCATTTTGCCTGATATCAGCTTTAAGGCTTTCAATTCTTGCCTGACTTTTCTTCACGCCGAAAGTGGCCTCATCCAGCAATTGCTGGCGGGTTGGTTGTATAACACCGGCAGCGCCTACTATCGTGATAACATCGCCCAGCGTTCCGGTGATGATTTGTTCTGTTATGATCGCAGGCGTTTCTTTACGGTTGAATTTGTTATAAATCACGGCAAGAAAAACGATCATGATGATAGTGATAATTGCCCATTTCTTTTTTTTAACCAGCACAATCAGCATCCATTTTAGTTGTTGTTATCGTTCCGTATTGCCAGGTATTAAGTTATGCTCAACGCCCATGCAATCTAATAAATCAAGCAAAAACAGCCCCATGTCGCTGATGATATCTTCAGAGAAAATATCATCGTCATAGAGCCACTCCAGACCCATCCCAGTTGGTGAATTTACCAGTTCGAGCGCGATATCCCCTTTAGGTTTGAGTCCCTTGATTTTCTCTTTTGTGCAATGGGTTTCACCAAGATATAAACCGGTGGAGAATCCTATTTGAGAAGAGAAGTAATAAGCGATTTCCGGTAACTGTATGCTGTGGTGGTGGTGAAGGTGTTGTTTCAGATACGCCAGCGAGATATTTGAATGGGCATTTGCATCCATCAGGAAATCACGGACATACTTGGATACGTTAATTAATGAGGTTTCCGCAGTAACATAAGGCAGTAGCAACGTTGTAGCAAAGCTGCCAACACCATCGAATGGCACAGGAGGAACACGGTTGGCACAAGGGATACCTAGGATCAATTCGTCTTTATTGAGTAATGATCTGATGGTCATCAGAAATGCCCCAATCACGATCTGTTCCAGAGTCACCGAGTGTTTCTTTTGCACGCAGGACAGCGTGGTAATTAATTGAAGAGACAACGGCATTGAGTAGCGTCGGCCACGAACCCGAAGATTAGCCCCTGATGTAATATCTCGCTGTCCGGCAACAGAAAGTACGTTGAGCAATTTTTCTGTCCAAAAATTTAATGTTTGGTCCGACATGCGCGGATTAATTACAGTAACTCTTGTTTCTACAGTTGCTGCAATTTTCGGTGTATTATCCGTATAAGATGAGGATAATTGTTGCAATATATAAGCAATCGACATTCCATCACAAAATGCATGATGGAAATTTAACAAAAGGTAATGCTTATGCTCTGCTATTTTCAGCAACTTAAAACATACCGGTGGATTGTCCTGCAATGACATCGGCTTGAATGCCATATCATTTAAGATTTTGCGCAATGAAATCTCAATATTGATGCCAGTAGCATGAGTCAGATCGATATATTCGAAGGGCAGGTTTTCTTCGGTTGCAGATGAGTGGGTTAAAGAGAATTGCCCATCCGTCATGGTGACTCTTTGGCGGAGAGCAGGGAAACATTGCATGGTATACAGCAAAGCGGAGCGTAATTTCTTTAAATCGATATCACCGGCCAGATGATAATATAACGGGATATTATGGGCACCTGAATGATTAGAAATAGTATCAATTATCCAATAATACTGGTCGTGCTGTTCTGTCAGGCAGGTGCTATTTTTATGGGTTAGAACGGGCATTTGCCCCTGTTGAATGACAGATTGCAATAAATAACCCAATCTGGGGGAGTGGTAGAAATCTTCCAGGCGGATAGAGCAATCAAAACATTGCTGGATCTTATTAATGAGCAATAATGCTTTAAGCGAAGTACCGCCTGCGTCAAAGAAATTCGTATCTTCATCAACAACGCCATCGCTATCGCCAAAGACCTCGCGCCATAATGTAAAAAATATTTCGCGTTTTTCCCCTTTAATCTGTGAAACATTATCTTCTTTATTCAACTCTGTCACAGAGGTGGAATCGTTGGATAATGGTGATTCGACAATAAAAGGCACCTGTAATTTTGGATAGCATCCACGCAGGAATGAGACGATTTCATGACGTGCAATTGAATATGAGTCATGAGGGATAAATATATTGATATACTGATATCCGGTTTCATTCTCTTTTATCGTTAAATGAATTTCGTCAATATGAGTTGCCGCTGTAAGTATTTTCTGCATTTCCTCAAGATCGACACGTTTTCCATCAATTTTATGCTTTTTGTCCAGCCGACCGACGAAATTTAAATTTCCTTGGGCATCGTAAAACCCACGGTCTCCCGTTAAATAATAGATTTCTCCATCGTTCAACTGTAAGAATTTGTGCGAGGTTGACTGATTGTCGTTAATATATCCGGCACATATAGAGTCCCCACGAATACATATTTCTCCACTGCTGCCGCTAATGATATTATCAGTTCCATATTCCCGAATGACAATAGAACTATTTTCCAGTGCTTTACCAATAATATTACCGGGTTGGAACTCATCATCTATTTTGTGACAGCTTGCCACAACACAACATTCTGTTGGGCCATAAGAGTTAATCAGAGAAATTCCGCATCCTACTTTTTCCAACCAATGATGGATGGCTTTATCCATTGCTAGATCGCCACCGATAATTGTCATTCTGATGGTCGGTGATAATTCTTTAATGGCCGCGTGCAGGAAAAAGACAATTTGGTGCCAATAATTCGTAGGAAAGTTAACGACAGTTACCGATTGTGCATGGCAAAATGAAAACAGTGAATCAAGCTCAACGATCATGTGATCACTGGCAATTGCCAGTGTAGCTCCCCGATAAAAACAGCCAAATACTTCCTCAATATAAGCATCGAAAACCGGGGTACTGAAATTAAGAATAACGTCATCTTGTTGAATACCATACCGATCTGTCATAGCGGCTAAATAAGCATAAAGCCCCTTGAAAGTTATCGGTACCGCTTTTGGTACTCCGGTGGTGCCTGATGTAAAAAAGATATAGGCTTCATCCTCTTTGGTCGCCGGGCATTTTATGTCATTTCCCGGAGATATCTCGGAAGGAAATGTGTTTATATCTTCAATAAAGAAAACATGCGTATTATTAATATCATTCACTTTCTCATGATGGTGACGAGAAGTTATTAATAAAGCGATATCCAGCCCATGCAATATATTGCTGATTTCTTCTCGTCCGAATGTCATGTTGATTGGAATAAAGCATAATCCCGCCGTATGGATTGCTAATATAGACAATAAGGATTCCATTCCTCTGGGTAATAACACGGCTATTCTTCGGTTTTTTAGTGGGCAGGATAATAGCAGTTGGCTGAAAGTTAATAATTTACTGTAAAGCTCATGGTAATTAAAGAAATATGCAGAGTTTATTGTGGTTTGATTTCCGCAAATTACTGCTTTTTTATCCGGAGATATTGTGGCGATTTGCGCTATTCGGGTAATTATATTCTCTCTGATGGGGTGATTAACGACAATATTCTCTGGAGTCCCTATGCCAGATGTTATATTGTCCATGAGTTCAGTTATTTTATATTTTTCCCAATATGCTGCGACAGTTTCATTGATATTTTCTGCAATGGCGTTATAAATACGTAAATAATTATCAATCAAAGCGTCGGCGGTAAAGGTACTGTACAAGCGGCTTCCTGCATCCAATTCAACTAATGCTGACTTTCCGTCAGAAGAAAACCGGATATTAACCCCATAATCATTTACTGCGCCGGAAGTCATACAGCCGCGAATCGCGCGATTATTTTTCATAAGATCATGTTCAATCTCATGCAATAAATTGACATAAGGGACCGCGGTTAATTGATCTGCCTTACTTATCGCGCCATCATTCAAATCACGCATATCAATACGGCTATGCCTGCTATGCAGACTAATTTGTGACTGCATTTCCGTGAGGATCTGTTTTATCGTTGTTTCTGGCGATAAAGAAACCATAAGAGGTAAGGTGTTCATTGCCGGGCGATAATAACGGTATTCTCTTTTGTCACGTCGGTTAGAGAAAGGTAAATTAATGATACTTGTTGATAAACGGCCCCGTTTAGTCATTTGCAGGCATAAGGCCAGTATCATCATTAATTTATCATTAAAGGTAAAACTATCGTTGTTTGCGGTGAGCGGTCGGCTTACTTTAATGGCTTTCGAGGGAAACAGACGTTTACTTGCATAATCCTCTAATTTGGGAAGTTGGTTGAGGTAATTATCCCAATAGTTTTTGTCGTTAGCATAATGCGCGCTTGCTTTATATTTCATATCGTTAAGATAAGCCTGGTAGGTAAAAACAGGCTCTGATGTTGGGGGGAATAATTGTTGTTCGTAGCAGGACAAAACATCGTGAATCAACTGACCTATGCCCCAATAATCTGTGGCGACATGGTGAGCGATAATTCCCCAAAAGCAGCACCCAACATCATTAAAATAAAGATAATGCCGGATCGTCACACCATTTTCCGGGGCCAGTGGTTCAGTTATTCTTTTGTCGAAATCGGCTTTTGTAACTTGTTCTATTGCCGGATCTGATAGTTTTATTGGTATCACTTCGATCGGCGTGTAACACTTCTCCTGAAAAATATTTTGCTCAGAAATACGGTAACGTAAGGAAAAACCATCATTGAAGCGATGAATGGTCATAATGGCCTGTTCCAATCTTTCCAGACTAATATTGTCATTGAAGCTGACGAATTCGCCGACATTGAAGACAGACTTATCGTCAGCAACAGTATTAGCAATGGCTAAACGGAGCTGTGTATAGTTCAACGGCCAACAATTATCGCTATATTCCATTATTTTGCTGCTCCACGTTATATTTTATCTCGTAATTCGCCCTTTATTTTTTCGAAAACAGATTCATCTATACATAATCCAATATTGTCTTCCGCACTAAAACATATTAAATGGCGTTTACTTACGCGTAGAATGAAATATTTATTTCGTTTCTTGTGATAATATCCCGACGAGTAATGGATAATATGTATACCATTACTGCGATGAAAATCTTCCAGAGAAACGCCTTCTTCCCGGTGTAATGAGGAAATAGCCCATTCGTGTGAATATACTCCGGACTTCATCAATAATTTCCCTTCCTTGATCACCGCCTTATTTGATAACAGTTGATAGCCTATAAATAAGGCAATGACCACGAAGAGAGTTGTCGTAATACTTGCCGCCAGTTTATTCGGATTACTGCTATTAAGCCAGTATGGTACAGGCAAAAAAACCAGGGCGATCAGGACGAACATGGCGACGTTCATTAATATGACTTTGAAGTCTGGATTCAATCCCACGATATTGCTCATGCTGCTGCCATTCCTAAAGATAATTCGGTAAAAAGATGAATTACTTCTTTACGCTCTTCGCGTGTTGCCGGCAGATTGATATAACCACATTTTTGCGCAGCAAACAGGCAAGCGGTGATTTCCCTGCGGATAGCTTCTGTGACCAGAGTATCCACCATCTTTTGATTGTTATAGAGTCTGGCAAGATGCAGAGAAGCAGTGCCGGTTGAAAGGTCACTGTGATCGATTTTGGGTAAATAATTTGCCATACATACCGTGACAGCTACTTGTACTGCCAGGCTCACATAGGCTGCTACGTTTACTGCCGCCGCTGCATTTACTGCTGCGACGACTCGGGTACCGACAGCCACATTAACCGCAGCAACCACGTTTGCCCCTACGACAAGACGGGCAATTTCGATACTGGTATCGTCTTCACTGTTCAAAGGTTCCAGAATTTCCTTCAACCTGATAAGGGGAGGGCTGTTTGTATCTTGCAGCTGGTAGGATTCGATATGTTCTTTAAAATGTGCAACAAGGCTGGCGTCTTGATTGAGATGGTGGTTGATCCGGCTCCTCAGGCTTGAACCTCTTTCGTTTAAACCATAGGCCTTCAGTCGGGAAAATAATTCTTCATAGTCATTGGTTTTTACTGCATTCATCAAATCCTTATCATAAGTGATGAACAGCAGTAATTCCTCTGCTGAACCGGGGCTAACGATATTTTTGTCTATGCCGAATTCAGCCAGGACTTTCTCCGGTGATTCCCTGTATTTTAATGCTAAGTTGGGCTGTTGTTTTATGGTTTCCCAAAATCGGTTATAGGTGATGATCTCTTCCCAAACTTCAACCGGGAGTTTTGCATTTGACATTGACAGCCTTAACTTATTTTCTTCAACCTCTCCTGGAGAGAGCAATGAACGTGGTACGCCAAAGAGGCGATTGCTATCGGCACTGGCATTAACGGTTGGGATGACACTGCCAATAGCTGCTCCGGCTGCTACGCCAATAAATGTACGTCTTTTCATGATTCGTTCCTTTCTAAGTTGACGGAATTCTTTTTTTACTGGGTGCTATATAGATGAGTGCTAGCCTTTTCTTATTAAATTTCTTCGTTGCTGAAATAATTTCATATAATAATTATCTAACTAATATTTCTTACCAACGATATTTATCGTAAGTGTATATTGTGATTGTTGTAACAATATTTTGATATTATTCCTGATGTTCAGTGGTGAAGCATAGAATAATTCGTCCTCAGCGCTATTAATCGGTGGATGATACTAACTATTAGCTGGATGGTTCCATTTTGCAATATGTTAGCTGATTAAATTTTTATTTTGAGCGTTTAGACTAAATATATCTTATTACAAAATCTGCTTATTTAGAGTCTGCTCACAAAACAGCAGGTGAAAATATTCCTAAAGGAGAATAAAGTATTTCTTTTCCTTGATTACCACCTTATTTAATAAAAATTTGAGAGTCGGTAAATAGTGATCATGGTGATATTGAGTAGTATGACGTTAAAGCCTGAATTCAATTCCGTAGTATTATACGGCCAACGGCTGCTCTCGCCACTATGCTAATAAATGTACGTCGCTGCATTATTACTCCTCAGTTAAGTTAACGGCATTTTTTTCTGCTGAATAGCAGATCAAATCCAGCCTTTCTTTGGCATTAAATTTCTTCATCACTGGAATGATTTCACTATGATAGTTATCTAACAAATTCCGGCGTATTCCTTCGTCTTTATGCAGATGGGCACAGGCTTGGCAGGGGTGAACGATTTTTTCCAGATTAATGTTGCTATCATGCGGGCGATATTTTTTTAGAATTTTGTATGGTCCTTCTGTTCGCAACCATACTTTCATAAAGTCTTCTTCCTGTCCCTTGAAAAGCTGGGATAAATCGCCTCCCTGCAACTGACCCAGTTTCATCTCAGGGATATGCTCTAATGTCAGCCCACAGCAGGCGGAGATTTCACCGTGTGGTGTCAGTACGATATTTTCAAAGACCTGATCGCACCCTTTTGCCAGTTGCTCATCCCGGTTTGGAACGTCTTTTCGTTCTTCACTGGTGTCATAGAACGGCATCCATGTGTTGCGTTGTAAGTTAATTTTATTTTGTTCTTTGAGGTGCTTGATGATCGGATGCTGTGTGATTTGTGTCGCAATGGCAGAATCAGCGGTATCCTGTTCCACGGTAATCAGTGTCGTAATATTTTGCCCGGCTAATGCTTCTGCTGCCGCAACTACGCTGTCGATAGATATCCATTCACTGTGATCTTTCCCGGTGCTGATGTTTATTTCTGTGATACCGGCATCGGTTAAATCTTGGGCGATTTTTTGTGCCTTTTCTCTGTTTTTTCCCCAGTAGCCGTTAGTCACGCAGCGAGTTAATAAGCCATGATCTGAGGCGAAACGAATGGCTTCAATCAGATCTTTACCTAACAGGAAACACTCTCCACCACTGAAGACGACTAACTTTAGCCCCGGGAAATTGGCCTTTGAGTGTGAAATAAATTGTTTAATTTCATCCAGGCTCAGACGCGCTTTCACCGAGGGATTACATTCAAAACAACATTCTTTGCAGGCAGCATTGCAAGTATATGTTGTGATCACTGTGGCAGTGTTCGGATATTGTTCCCAATATCCGGTAGGAAAGCATGACATAATTTACTCCCTGTTGGATTAAAGGTCAGACGATATTTACTATTATCAGTATTAATTTATTTTGCAATGAATTGGTTAGTTAAATTTGTATTATTGCGTGTTTAGACTAAGTATGAGTTGTTAAAAAAACACTTATTTAGAACTTGCTCACAAAATAGAGGAGTATTTCTAACGGAGGTAAAGTAAATAGTGAGTGACTATCGCGGAATGGATTGAAATAACTGATTATATCGTTGAAGTATTATATGTTATTTAAGCTGAAAGATTTCTATATAGAAAATGACTGTGGCTATTTTAGTCATACAAGGTGATTTTATTGATGGCATGCAAGACTATTTCTTACAATTTTTTGGCAATAATAGTCCTTTAATCACTCAATTAATTAAAAATATCCATTTGTTGAGAGTGTTTATTTTATAAAGAAAAAATATTCCCATTATAAACTTGTTAATTGTCTGAATTAGTAGGAAAATATAAGTTATTTCTGTGACATAAGGAAAAATTGCCCTAGCCTGATGGGATATAGGGTATTGAAGTTTATGAGCCATCTTGATCCGACTTTACTTGTGCTGCTGGTGTTGGCGGCACTGGGTATCATCAGCCACAACATGACCGTCACTCTTGCAATGTTGCTCTTGCTGGTTATCCGTATAACACCACTAAATCAATTCTTCCCTTGGGTGGAAAAATATGGGCTGACTATCGGTGTATTTATTTTGACTGTGGGGGTGATGGCACCCATTGCCAGTGGGAAAATTACGATACAAGCGGTTCTTCATTCGTTTTTGAATTGGAAATCGTTACTGGCAATAGCAATCGGAGTATTAGTTTCTTGGCTGGGCAGCCGCGGGGTTTCGTTGATGTCTAATCAGCCTTCAACGGTTGCGGGTTTACTGGTGGGAACAGTACTGGGTGTTGCCTTGTTTAAAGGTGTTCCGGTGGGGCCGCTGATTGCTGCCGGGATTTTGTCATTGCTGATTGGTAAATCGTAGTCGTTATGCTGCCGGAACTGAGTGCGATACAAGCGGAAATGCAGCGGCAAGGATTACGTCGTTTACTGGTGTTGAGTGGCGATCATGATTGGTGTTATCAACAGGCTAATGAGCTACAGCAGAGATTTGCTGGTGATTGGTTATGGATCTCTTATCGCAAAGAGAAAGCAGTGCCACCAGCAAAAGCGGTCAGTTTATTAGGTCAGGAATATCTGCACGGAATATTTGATGCCACCGAAGGTTTTAATGCGGAAGCACTGGCGATATTAGCGGGGACATTGAAGGCCGGAAGTTGGTTGGTCATGATGGTTCCATCGTGGTATCAATGGCGTTATCAACCGGATAAGGACAGTATGCGTTGGAATGAACAATTAGACGCAATTCCAACTCCGCACTTTATTCAGCATATTCAGCGGCAACTTATTAACGATCCTCAAGTTTTGCTATGGCGGCAAAATACTTTTCTTCACCTGCCTGAATTGCCACAATACAGCGAGTGGCAATTGCCTGATGGCAATCCGACTGCTAGCCAGCATGCCATTTTAGCGCAACTTTTGCAGGCAAATCAGGGAGTATGGGTAATTACGGCGCCAAGAGGGCGAGGTAAATCGACGCTTGCAGGCATGTTAATGCAACAATGGCTAGGGAATAATTGCTGGCTGACAGCGCCGGCAAAAACAATGACTGAAATTATCAGAGGCTATTCTGGTGAAAAAGGGTATTTCTGGGCAGTAGATAATTTGCTGAAATATTGCAGACAAAATAGCGTATCAGACGTTGATTGGTTGCTTATTGACGAAGCCGCAGCTATTCCAACGCCGCAGTTATTTGAGCTGATCAGCTATTTTCCCCGGGTATTATTAACAACAACTGTGCAGGGATATGAAGGTACAGGGCGGGGATTTTTACTTAAATTTTGTGCTGAAATTCCTGATTGTCATATTTTAAATCTGACAGCGCCTGTACGTTGGGCTGAGAATGATCCTCTGGAGAACTGGCTGGAAAACGCTTTATTGTTTGAGGATGCCGTCCCGGTAAATAATTCTGATCAGGCGATCTGTTATCACATATATCATCAGCAGCAATGGATTAAACAGCCTGAATTGCTGAGACAGTTTTATGGCATATTAACCAGTGCTCATTATAAAACTTCACCTTTGGATTTACGGCGTTTACTTGATGCCAAAGGAATGCAGTTTATCGCAGCGCTTGGAGATAAGACCTTGGCAGGTGCTTTGTGGATGGTTGATGAAGGTGGATTATCGCCTGAGCTGGCACATGAAGTATGGGCAGGCAGGCGTCGCCCCAGAGGAAATCTGGTCGCTCAATCGTTAGCGGCCCACAGTGGTTTACCTCAGGCGGCAGTCTTGAAATCTCAACGGATTAGCCGGGTTGCCGTACAGGCTAACAATCGCAGACAGGGTATTGCTCAGGGAATGATCGCGTTTCAGTGGGCAAGGGCAAAAGGACAGGGAATAGATTTTATTTCTGTCAGCTTTGGTTATACCGCTGAACTGTGGGCATTATGGCAAAAATGTGGTTTCCAACTGGTCCGTATGGGAACCCATTTGGAAGCCAGTAGCGGTTGTTATACCGCAATGGCGATTTTTCCACTGAGTCAACTGGGGATGGCACTTTGTATTCAGGCACAACAACAGTTTGCCCGTGATGCATATTGGTTGGAGTCACAGATTGGGTTCTGCTTGCCTGTGGATTACCAAATTGACCGCCATCTCAATCAGAGTGATTGGCAAGAGCTTGCAGGTTTTGCATTTGCTCACCGGCCATTTTCTGCTTCATTACCGGCTTTGCAACGATTGTTATTGAACAGTGATTTGCCGTTGCCCGCACTGAGAAATCATCTCCAGCAGGAGATGAGTATTGAGCAGTGTGTCACTGTGTTGAAGTTAAGCGGATATAAGGCATTAACATTACTCTGGCGGCAAGAAGCTGCACAAGCGTTGGCAAGTCTCGACAAGAAATTGGCTAGGCATTGGCAAGAATGGACTACGGCTTTTTCTGAGGCCAGTCGTCCTTATCATCCCATTTGTCATTAAAATCCCGGTGAGGAGGGAGCTCGGGTTTATTATCCAGAAATTTTTTGACGTCCAGGCGGCGTAATTCTTTAATTGCATTGAGAAGAACGCCAACCAATAGAACTAAAATAATCCACCAATAATCAGCTAACCATTGCATTAGGTTATCTCCTGCGCAGTACTGAGATAGTTCTCAAATAGATAGGGCAAGTTAGCCGATAACCAGTCAATACCTGCGATATCATGCTGTTGCCATACATCCAGTAGCATCTGTTTAGTCAGCAATTTTTCCAATTGTCCGGATAGTGGCCGGTAACTGATATGCCACGGTTCATAAGCGACGCCATCACGGTTACCGACAAAAGGGCGATAAAAACCGAAATGGGCTATATTCTCTGTCAACCAATGTGTCAGCGGTTCAAAGTAACCACCATTTTCATATTCCCAGGGTTCCAGCTGTAATTTCTGGTTTTCCGGCAGCATCGTTGGAGCATAAATATCCAGCTCAGTTCCCCAATGATGGCGGCTGGCGCCGGGCAGGGCAGACCAGCGGAGAATAGCCTGACAAAGTTCTCCTTCTGTTAATTGGGTGATATCTATGGGTTGGCTGTTTTCGTCCAATACCGGGCGTTCGCCGCGGAATTTGCCATTCCAGATAGCCTGTTGACGCTGGAAATCGCGGAATGTGCTGGCAGGTTGCAGATTAATTCCCGCATTTGCTGCTGCTTGCTGCATGGAAAGAAAAGATTTGACTGCTTCTGGTTGTAATCGGTGATTGCCAGAGAGAGAAATCAAGTGCCCGGTAGCCAGGCCAGTTAACATATTTGCGGTTATCACTGGATGAGTTGCTCCATAACGCGCTGATAAATCCGGCTGAGTTGTTGCAGATCTGCGGCACTGACGGATTCATTAACTTTATGAATTGTTGAGTTGAGTGGCCCCAGTTCGATAATCTGAGCGCCCATCTGAGCAATAAACCGCCCATCGGATGTGCCGCCACTGGTAGATAATTCAGGTTTATAGCCACAATAATGGTCTATTGCCTGTACGACGGCACTGACTAACTCGCCTTTGGCAGTCAGGAAAGGCTGGCCGGGCAATATCCATTCAATCGTGTAATTCAGCTCGTGATTTTTCAGGATTGTCTCAACCCGTTCACGGATTTGGCTATCGCTCAGTTCCGTACTGAAACGGAAATTGAATTGAACCTGCAAATTCCCCGGGATCACGTTATGACTGCCTGTTCCAGCATGAATATTGGCAATTTGCATACTGGTTGCCGGAAAAAACGCATTTCCTTCATCCCACTGGGTATTGACCAGCTCTTGCAAAGCCGGCAGGGCCCGGTGGATTGGATTATCAGCTAAATGCGGATAGGCAACGTGGCCTTGGATACCCTGTATTGTCAGATTAGCCGTCAGGGAACCGCGCCGGCCATTTTTCACCATATCGCCAAGATGGTGCTGACTGGACGGTTCACCAATTAGACAATAATCCAGCCGTTCGTTACGGGACATCAAAGCTTCAACCACTTTAACTGTGCCGTGGGTGGCTTTTGCTTCCTCGTCAGAGGTAATCAGGAAGGCCAGGCGACCACTGTGATTGGGATAATTGGCAACAAAGCGTTCAGCTGCGACAATCATGGCAGCCAGTGAGCCTTTCATATCTGCTGCGCCCCGGCCATATAACATGCCATTACGAATAGTCGGCTCAAAAGGGGGCTGTTCCCATTGAGATTCGTCGCCCGCAGGGACAACATCCGTATGCCCGGCAAAGGCTAACGTCGGGCCTGTGCCACGATAGGCCCAGAAATTGTTTGTGTCGCCGAAAGGCATCCGTTCAATGGTGAAGCCAATGGCTTGCAGACGGGCGATCATAATATCCTGGCAACCTTTATCATCCGGGCTGACAGAGGGGCGTTTTATCAGTTGTTGTGCAAGTTCAATTACAGGACAAGTCATTTCAGAGCGCCTCAGCAAAAAATTGCTGATATTCATCTGTCTTATAACCCAGCAGGCAGTTGCCTTTTGCAGAAATTAACAGTGGACGTTTGATAATAGCCGGTTGTTCCAGCATCAACGCTTTTGCTGCTTCAGCATTATTGATTGTCGCGCGTTGTTGATCACTCAATTTACGCCAAGTTGTACCACGGGTATTAATTAATGGTTCCCAGCCAAGTTTGTCAATAAATGACTGCAAAAGCGTGGCGTTTAATCCGTCAACACGATAATCATGAAACAGGTAGGAGATTTCCTGCTCTTCCAGCCAACGACGGGCTTTTTTTATGGTGTCACAATTCTTAATCCCGTAGAGAGTAAAAACAGGCTGAGAAGATTTATCCGACATAATTAAGAGGCCCTTAAAAAAATTTAAACACCTAAACATAATGCTGGAAAATACCTGTTTTTTCCAGATGATGTCCTGATTTTTATTATCTGGGATATCAAAAGAGGGGAACGCAATCTTATCGGCCTGTCATCATAGCGATAAGAGCCGGCCCCCGGCAACAAACCAAAGAGGGCGGCTCAGGAAAAACATTAAGCTACGCCATTTTTCCTATGTTGCAGATACATAATTGTTGCAGCCAGGCGGGAACGTACGTTTAGTTTTTTTAACAAGTTTCTGATGTGTACTTTCACCGTCTCTTCAGAAATAAAGAGAACATCAGCGACTTCTTTATTGGTCATGCCACTGGAAACTTCTTTTAAGACATCTAACTCACGTTTGGTCAATTCAGATAAAGGATCAACATGTTTATGGCGATTAGCCAGATGTTGATATATTTTTTCACTAAAGACAGTTTGCCCGCGGGCTGCGTGACGAATACTGCTTAATAGCGAATCTAAGTCACTGTCTTTCAGTAAATAGCCATTGGCGCCTGCGTCAATGGCTGCGTAAACATCATTCCGGTCATCTGAAACAGATAATACCAGGACATAAGAGTTGATCCCTTTTCTACGAATAGATTTAATCGTATCCACGCCAGAAAGACCATTCATATTGAGATCTATCATAATGACATCAGGTTTCAGTTTGCATGCAATGTTTATTGCTTCTTCACCATTGTCAGCTTCTGCTGTTACGGTAAGCGCTCGATCGAGCTCTACAATCTGTTTCAAGCCATGGCGAATGAGAGGGTGGTCATCAACTATCATCACTGAATGGTTATACATTTTCCTTCTCCCTAAAAGATTAAAGCCACGAAATGCACGATTAAAGGCAGTAATGAATGGGTCTGCCCTAAATTAAATTACTGTGAAAAAATTTTCTCAAAACCGA
The DNA here is from genome assembly GCF_001010285.1 of Photorhabdus thracensis. Lineage (GTDB taxonomy): Bacteria > Pseudomonadota > Gammaproteobacteria > Enterobacterales > Enterobacteriaceae > Photorhabdus > Photorhabdus temperata. The sequence goes on from NZ_CP011104.1 coordinate 4,120,700, forward strand.
TTGATTTACAGAATTGATAGCTCTGTAAGTCCAGAAAGCACATCCTGATATAAAAATATAAATAGCGCAAATTAGTTTGATAAGTAAAAAAAGAAGATGAGCAATTTTCACCAAAAACATATAACGTTGATGTAAAAAATAATATTGTAAATCAATTTGTTATAAATCTAATTATTAGATTTGTTTTCTTTTATAAAATTTATTTTAATTGAATTTATATTGAGAGTTTTTATTAGTTATAATTATCATGGTTATTATAACTCAAATAATATTATATAAATTATAATGTTTATTTATTGATGTTCCCATACTCAGTCGGTGGTATTAGATGAATAAATTCGGTCGTGGTTTTTGTGAGCAAAAAAGTGCTGATTTATGGGTAAAATGCTGTCAATGTTATGATTTATCACACAGTACCCATTATACTGCTTCTGCTCTTACTCCAGATACTGTATATAAAGGATCCGACGATGGATGAAAAATTAAAACAGAGTGCATTGGATTTTCACCAGTTTCCACAACCCGGGAAAATCACGATTACACCAACTAAGCCTCTGACAACTCAGCGGGATTTGGCCTTAGCTTATTCACCGGGTGTTGCCGCGCCTTGTCTGGAAATTGCAGAAGATCCATTAGCGGCTTACAAATATACTGCGCGTGGCAATCTTGTGGCTGTAATTTCCAATGGTACTGCGGTCTTAGGATTGGGGAATATTGGTGCACTGGCAGGCAAGCCAGTGATGGAAGGCAAAGGCGTACTGTTTAAAAAGTTCTCAGGTATTGATGTATTTGATATCGAAGTTGATGAGTCTGATCCTGATAAATTAATTGATATTATTGCGGCACTGGAGCCGACTTTTGGGGGAATTAACCTCGAAGATATCAAAGCACCGGAGTGTTTTTATATTGAGAAAAAACTCCGGGAAAAAATGAACATTCCAGTATTCCATGATGACCAGCATGGCACTGCGATTATTTGTACCGCAGCTGTTCTGAATGGTCTGCGGATCATGAAAAAAGAGATTTCAGAAGTTCGTCTGGTGGTTTCTGGTGCCGGTGCTGCATCAATTGCCTGTATGAACTTGCTGGTTGCGCTTGGGTTGAAACGTGAAAATATCGTGGTATGTGACTCTAAAGGGGTTATTTATCGTGGCCGCGATGGAAATATGGAAGAAACTAAAGCAGCCTATGCGATTGAAGACAATAGCAGCCGTACATTAGGTGATGTTATCCCTGGTGCGGATATTTTCCTCGGGTGTTCCGGTCCGGGCGTGTTGACTCAGGACATGGTGAAAACCATGGCGAAAGATCCTCTCATCATGGCGCTGGCAAACCCTGAACCAGAAATTCTGCCGCCATTGGCTAAACAAGTTCGCCCTGACGCTATCATTTGTACCGGTCGCTCTGATTATCCGAATCAGGTTAATAATGTTCTCTGTTTCCCATTCATTTTCCGTGGTGCGCTGGATGTTGGTGCGACAACCATCAATGAAGAGATGAAACTGGCTTGTGTTCACGCTATTGCTGATTTGGCGATGGCAGAGCAGAGTGAAGAAGTGGCTTCTGCTTATAATGATCAGGATCTGTTTTTTGGCCCGGAATATATTATTCCCAAGCCATTTGATCCACGCCTGATTGTTAAAATTGCCCCGGCAGTGGCTAAAGCCGCCATGAATTCCGGCGTGGCAACCCGCCCGATTGAAGACTTTAGCGCGTATATAGAGAAACTGAATGAGTTTGTTTATAAAACAAACTTGTTTATGAAACCTATTTTTTCTCAGGCCAAAAAAGCGGAAAAACGGATTGTTTTGGCCGAAGGGGAAGAAGTGCGTGTATTGCATGCGACGCAAGAGCTGATCTCTCTTGGATTGGCTTATCCGATCCTAATTGGCCGCCCAAGTGTTATCGAAAAACGTATCCAGAAACTGGGGTTGCATATTGAAGCGGGTAAAGATTTTGAGGTTGTCAATAATGAGAACGATCCACGCTTCAAAAAATATTGGCAAGAATATCACCAGATTATGAAACGTCGTGGCGTTTCTGCGGAACAGGCGCGCCGTGCAGTCATTGGTAATCCAACCTTAATTGGGGCGATTATGGTGCTGCGCGGGGAGGCTGATGGCCTGATTTGTGGCACCGTGGGCAGTTACAGTGAACATTATGATGTGGTGAAAAATGTCTTTGGTTTCCGTGATGGGGTTCATACTGCTGGTGCAATGAACGCATTACTCTTGCCAAGTGGTAATACTTTTATCGCTGATACCTATGTCAATAATGATCCAACACCTGAACAACTGGCTGAGATTACCCTCATGGCCGCAGAAAGTGTTCGCCGTTTTGGTATTGAACCAAAAGTTGCATTGCTTTCTCATTCAAGTTTTGGTTCTGCGGATTGCCTTTCAGCCCAGAAAATGCGCCGGACGCTGGAATTGGTCAACAAAATGTCACCTTCACTTGAAATTGATGGTGAAATGCATGGTGATGCAGCGCTGGTTGAAAGTATCCGCCGTGACATCATGCCGGATAGCCCACTGAAAGGAGCGGCGAATTTGTTAATTATGCCAAATATGGAATCTGCTCGTATCAGTTATAACCTGCTGCGCGTAACCAGTTCTGAAGGCGTTACTGTTGGCCCGGTGCTGATGGGCGTGGCAAAACCGGTACACATTCTGACGCCAATTGCTTCTGTACGTCGTATCGTCAATATGGTCGCCTTGGCAGCTGTTGAAGCGCAGACTCATCCATTGTAATACCAATGGGTTAAAACGGCCCCGGTTCCCTGGGGGAAGCTGGGGTCGTTTATTGTAAATAATTCTTATTATCTATATGATGCGGAAAAATATTATATGGATAACGGACGTTATGACATTTCTCTCTGCTGTAAAATCTTTTCTGATTATCTGTGGCTTACTTATCTTATCCGGGTGTGCATCTGTACAACAAAAGTCCACTCCCCAAGTGCTTTCACCCGAACTGACTCAACAAGGGGGGATTGTCGATCTCAAAACAGGCAACGCTCTTACTCCTGATGAATTGATCAACCAATTGGCATCACACCAACGGATTACTGTGGGTGAAAAACACGATAATCCATACCATCATCAGATTGAGCTTTGGCTGGTTCAGCAACTTCGCCTTAAAAGAGAACATGGTGCGGTTTTGCTGGAAATGATTAACCCTGACCAGCAAGAAAAAGTGAATAAAGTTAAAAGTTGGTTGCAAACTAAACCTAGCGTGCGTGAAAGCCGTATAAAAGAGTTGCTGGCATGGCACGATGGCTGGCCGTGGCAGTTGTATGGTGGGTTGGTCATGGAGCTTATGCAGCAGCCTTATCCGTTACTGTCTGCAAACCTGAATCGCAGTGAAGTTAAAGCTGTTTGTTGCAACCCGCCGGTTCTCCAGGGAGATATTTCCGTCTCCAAAGATGTAAAATCGCGGATTGAAGCGACGATTAAAAATGCTCATGGTGGTGAAATAACAGCACGCCAACTATCTGTTATGACAACTATTCAGCAAATGCGGGATCGCCGAATGGCAGAGCAGCTACTTAAAGCTCCAGCACCTGCCACATTGATTGCGGGTGCATACCATGCAACAAAAATAATGGGTGTTCCTTTACATGTTAAAGATTTGTCACCGCAAGAGGATCTGGTGGTGCTGATTCTCGCGGAGAAAGGCAATGTATTGGACGGTCAACATGCAGACTATATCTGGTATACACCAGCCAAAAAACCATAGATATTTTAAGTAAATGATAGTTTTTTCCCGGTAGTTAAAGGGCTTTGGCACATGGATGTGCGCAAGTTAACGATATATATAAAAATAATTTTCATTAGTATATGAAATTAATTATCATTACCAAATGATAATTAAAATTATGCGCTGTAATCCATGTTGACGCTGACAAACCCCATCTTTCAAACAAATCCTGTTAAAAAAGGACTTGCTTTTACTGTTGCTATTGCTGCTCACCTCATTTGGGTTATGTGGATTATCTGTCAGCCAGAAGAAATCCCTGGTGAACTGATGCCCCCTCCGGCAGTAATGATGGAATTTTCATTGCTGACAGAAGCAACACATCAAATACAGAAACAATCTATTGGTATTGAACAGCAACTTTCTGTTGCCAGCCGGCAGCAGGAAAGTGCGGTTAATGAGATGAAAACACCTGAGCTTATTAAAAATGAGCAGGCTCAAATACGGGTGCATAAGCCTAAAAAACAGAAAAAGAACCCGGAAGAGCAGAAGAAAACATCGCAAGTGAAGCGACAGCAGGCAGAGGAAGAGAGTAAAAAGTCTCAGAATAGTGCTGCCAGGGTAAGCAGTACCGCTACGTCGGCTAATTTGACTTCGCGGGTTGCGGCCTCTTATGACAGTGATTCAAATACTGTCATTGATGCGGATGCTTTATGGCGGGCTGAGGTTATCGGGCATTTGAACCGTTATAAACGTTATCCCGAGGATGCACAGAGAAGAAACCGCACTGGCCGGCCTACAGTCAGATTCACCATTAATAAGCAAGGTTATGTAACTAACAGCGATTTAGTCCGTCGTTCAGGTACCCATTCTCTGGACAGGGAAGCGAAGCAAGTTCTGGCGAGAGCGCAGCCATTGCCGATTCCTCCTGATAGCGTTTTAAAAGGCAGTGAAATTACAATAGAACTGCCGATTGATTTTAATTTAACTAATCGAATCTTTTAGCGACTTAAGGACAGCAGATATGTTAAGGCAGCAAGCGCGGTTTGCCCTGAAAACTAAAGGGCTGTTATTAACGTTTTTATTAAGCGGCTGGTTGAATTCCGCCGCCGCAGAGGGAGAAATTATGCCACCAAAAGCAATGAAACAACCACATCAGATGACGATTCACGGTGATACCCGTACAGATGACTATTACTGGATGCGGGATGATAATCGCAAGGATCAAAAAATCATTGATTATCTGACAGCCGAAAATAAATACACCGAACAGATGCTGAAACCCGGAGAGCAACTGAGGGATGTATTATATGAAGAAATGGTCGGCAGGATGAAACAGGATGATCAGTCTGTACCCTATACTTATAATGGGTATATTTATCGTACAGTTTATGAAGCTGGAAAAGATTTCCCGATTTATCAGCGTAAACCTGTTGATGATTCATCAGACTGGCAGGTTCTGGTTGATGGTAATGAAAGAGCTAAAGGTCAGGAATATTATCAACTGAGTAATTTTGCTATCTCTCTGGATAATAAACGTATTGCAATTGCTGAAGATACTCAGGGGCGCCGTAATTATCAGATCTCTTTTAAAGACATCGCTGATAACCAGTGGAGTAATGACGTAATAAAAAATACTTCCGGCAACATTGTTTGGGCAAATGACAGCAATACACTGTTTTATGTGCGCAGGCATTTACAGACTTTATTGCCATACCAAATATTTCGTCACCAATATGGTACAGATACCACTGAAGACCAGAAAATATATCAGGAAGAAGATGAGCGTTTTTATTTAGGCATAGCTAAAAGCTCCTCCCGTGATTATATTATGTTGTCGATAGTCAGTAATTCGACTTCTGAATATTTGCTGATTGATGCGAATAAGCCACAGGCTGAACTTCAGGTACTTTCTCCTCGTCAGGAAGGACGGGAATATTATATTGATCATTTCCGAGGCCATTTTTACATTCGCTCAAATCATGAAAGCGAAACTTATGGGCTTTATCAAACTGATGCCATAAATATGCCGTGGAAAACAGTGATTGCTCCGCAACAGGAGACGGATCTTGAAGATTTTGCACTGTTTAATAACTGGTTGGTCGTTCAGGAGCGAACGAAAGGATTGCCGACAATTCGTCAGATTAATTGGCAAACTGATCAGGAAAAACAGATTAAGTTTGATGATCCAAGTTATATGGCATGGATTGATTACAACCCTGAACCTGATACTGATGTTGTGCGTTATGGTTATTCATCCATGACAACACCAAGCTCGACATTCCAGTGGAATATGAAAACCGGTGAGCGGGAATTACTTAAACAGCAGGAAGTCAAAGGCTTTGATAAACATCATTATGAGAGTCAGCGTATTTGGGTGAAAGCCCGTGATGGCGTGGAAGTTCCTGTTTCTTTGGTTTATCGTAAATCACTGTTCAAAAAAGGCCAGAACCCGATCCTGATATATGGTTATGGGGCTTATGGTATCAGTATGGATCCTTCATTTAGTTCACCACGATTGAGTTTATTAGATCGGGGCTTTGTTTACGCGTTGGTACATGTGCGTGGCGGCGGTGAATTGGGTAAAAAATGGTACCTGCAAGGTAAAGTCGAAAATAAAATGAATAGTTTTACTGACTTTATTGATGTGACCAAGGCACTGATTGCTCAGAAATATGGCGACAGTAAACGGGTTTATGCTATGGGAGGCAGTGCCGGTGGTTTGCTGATGGGTACGGTGATTAATCAGGCTCCGGAATTATATCGTGGTGTGGTTGCTCAGGTGCCATTTGTTGATGCGGTTACAACTATGCTCGACCCTTCTATTCCATTGACCGTAGGAGAATATGAAGAGTGGGGTAACCCGGAAAATAAAGAAGATTATCTTCGAATTAAATCATATAGCCCGTATGACAATATAAAGCATCAGCGCTATCCAAACTTATTAGTTACGAGTGGATTTCATGATTCACAGGTTCAATATTGGGAACCGACTAAATGGGTAGCAAAATTACGGGATATGAAAAAAGGTGACTCTATTTTATTATTGGAAACCAATATGAGTGCCGGGCATGGTGGTAAATCAGGCCGTTTTAACCGACTGAAAGACACTGCACTGGATTACAGTTTTATTTTGATGCTGGATGATGCTCAGAAGTATTTCCCACAATTAAAAGATAACTGAAAGAAATTATAAATATAAGTTTTTATTAAAAGCACTGATAATTATTTATCAGTGCTAAATATTTCTATTGTTTTTTTGAAAATGGGTATGTAAGCAAATATTTATTTGTATGCATTTTGGATGATTGAAATGAAAATAATGACAAAAATAGCAGGGATCGGGGTTGTTTTTATTGGTCTTCAAGGGCTTGCTTATGGTGAGGAAAAGCAAGAAGGGAAATCAGATAAGGTGCTGAAATTCAGTAGTCTTAAGGTTTCAGGTTCACAGGATAATGCTGAAGTGCGGGCAATGGAAAAACCCGGTTCTTATAGTTCTAAAGGTGAAGATACTAAACTTCAGTCAGTGGATAGTATATTACGCAGTATGCCAGGAACTTATACTCAAATAGATCCGGGTCAGGGAACAGTGACGATTAATATACGTGGATTAAGTGGTTTTGGGCGAGTGAATATGATGGTTGATGGTGTTAGCCAGAGTTTTTATGGTACATCTCCGACTAGTCCAGCTCACGGTACTACTTATAATCAATTCGGTGCAATAATTGATCCTAATTTTATCGTGGGAATCGATGTCAATCGTGGTCAATCTGATGGTTCAGATAGCGTTAATGCATTAGTGGGTAGCGCTAATTTCCGCACAATTGGCGTAGATGATGTGATATTCGCGGGGAATTCGTTGGGAGTACGCACAAAAGCAAATTATGGCAATAATGGTATTGGTCATAATGGCATGATAGCGGTTGCAGGTAAAACCTCGGCTTTCAGTTCTGAAGGTTCAATAGGTGCTATGCTGGCTGTCAGCGGACATTCAATTGATGCGCATTATAAGAATGGCGACGGCGTATTTAGCGATGAGTTTGCTACAAATGAATCATTTAAGCAAAAACCTAATTCGCAATTAATTAAAATAAATATTAAACCGAGCGACTTTCATGATATGGAGCTCAGTGGGCGGAATTATCATAATAAATTCACCCGCCGTCATATTGATAGTCGGGATATTTACCTAAAATACAATTACACACCATTCAGCGAATGGGTTGATATAAAATTACTGGCTAGCACCAGCGAGGGGACTCAACGCTACGAGGGTGATTCACTTTATAGGCTGCTGAATAGCAATGCTAAAAATAGATCAGATGCAATAGATATCAGTAATATCAGCCGTTTCGGCTATGGTGATACAGATTTTGAACTGACATTCGGCAGTAAGTTGATGAAAACCGAATATAGCAAGGCAACGGATAGTATTTATTTTGGTAAAGGTCAAGATGAACAAGAAAGGAAAAAATATGAAAAAACGGATAGTGAAGCAAAAGAAAATAATGTTTTTGCACCAAGTGGTAAACAAGATATTGCCAGTATTTATGGCGGGCTGAAAATTAGTCGTGGAATTTATCGGGCAGACATTTCGTTTAATTATATGGACTACAGTGTCAAAGGCCATAAACCGGCTTGTGATCTGCGGATCCCTTGTTTCCCTCAGTGGGAAACTGAATTGGATTTGAAACAACATGGATTTAATCCAGGTGTTTTATTATCAGCAGAAATTATTCCTGAATTCCAGCCATTCGTCAGTTATGCCCGTTCAATGAGAGCGCCAAATATTCAGGAAACTTTCTATAGTAATGAAGGTGGTGGATCCATGAACCCATTTTTGAAAGGAGAGACATCAGACACTTATCAAATTGGCTTTAACAGTTTCCGCCCAGACTTGATTGTAAAAGGAGATACCTTCCGCCTGAAGGCTGCCTGGTATCAATCTAGAATAGAAGATTATATTCTCAGTGATATCTGGCTTATCTGTGGCAATAGGAAAACATGTAGAGCTGATAGTTCAGTAGATTACGATACAGTCGATCCTAACATCAAAATGTATATCTATCACAATAGTCTGACGCCGGTGAAAATAAGCGGGTATGAAGTTTCTGCTGATTATGATGCAGGTATATTTTATAGCAAATTGGCTTATAGCTGGCAAAAAACGCGCCAGCCAACTTCTGCCGCTACAGCGCATTTTGGTGCCGATCCCGTGTCACAATTGCCTGATAGTTTTATGACTCTGGATACCGGTGTCCGTTTATTTGATGAGAAAGTCCGTGTTGGTGCGATTGTTAAATATACGGGTGATTCTCATAGGATGGACCCAGATCAATATAATTTTGATGACGACGGGCGGGTTATATTGCAAAGAGAACCTAAAATCCCAACGATAGTCGATCTTTATAGTGATTATCAGATAAATAAAAACGTGCTGTTGAAATTTTCAGTCCAGAACTTGGCAAATAAAAATTATTCTGAAGCACTTAATCGCGCAAATTCGTCTCCATTAATGATTGAACAAACTTCGTCTATGCAAACAGCCAGAGGCCGGACTTATATTGCAGGCGCAGAAATCCGTTTCTGATATAGGAAAAATAAGTGGCAAGGAATGCCACTATTTCTGACTTGCTGGTCGTTTTTTACGTTCTTTCTTGACCTTAATCACTTCACTCTCAATCCAGCCATCTTGTAACCGGGTTTTCAGAGTATCACCAATATGTACTTGTTTGGTTTGTTTCAGTAATTTTCCATCAGGGGTTTCGCTGATGCTGTAACCACGGGCCAGTGTTGCCAGTGGGCTGACGGCTTCCATTCGTGAGCAGGAAACAGCAAATTTTTCTCTGGAACGGCTGATTTGTCGTTCGATCGCTTGTTTTAGCCGAAAATCTTGTTGCTGAATCTGTTGGCTATACTGGCGGATCTGCTGACTGGGTTCTGAATACCAGAGCCGTTGTTGCAATTTCTCATAAGCCAGATCGCTTTGTCGCAGATGTCGTTGCAAGCTGTCAGTGAGTCGCTGGCGTAAACTGACTAGTAAGTTTTGCTGACGAGCCAGCCGTAAATGAGGGTGTTGTTGTTGTAAACGGTGAGATAACAGGCTGAAAACCTGTTGTTTCTGCGCAAAGAAGTAATCCATTGCCATTTCCAATCGCTGTTGTTGCGACTGGATTTGACGTAACAATTCGAGCTGATTACGGCTGACCAATTCAGCGGCTGCTGATGGTGTCGGGGCTCGCAAATCTGCCACGAAATCGGCAATGGTAACATCCGTTTCATGGCCTACTGCACTGACTATCGGAATATCACTGTGAAAAATCGCTCTGGCAACACGTTCATCATTGAAACTCCATAAATCTTCCAACGAGCCACCACCGCGTCCGATGATCAATACATCACATTCCTGCCTTTCATTCGCTAATTCGATCGTCCGAATAATCTGTAACGGTGCTTCGGTCCCTTGAACGGCTGTTGGATAAATGACGATTGGCAATGATGGATCACGGCGCTGCAAAATATTCAGAATATCATGCAGGGCGGCACCACTGGCTGATGTAATCACCCCAAGCTGTTGAGCAGGAGAGGGAAGGGGTTTCTTATGGCTCTGATCAAATAATCCTTCGTCACTGAGTTTCTGTTTCAATAATTCAAACTGTTGCTGTAACAGGCCATCACCGGCGGGTTGCATACTTTCAACAATAAGCTGGTAGTCCCCCCTGGGTTCATAAAGGGTAATTGCCGCGCGAACTAAAACCTGCTGACCATTTTGTGGCCTGAATGTTACCCGTTGATTACTACTGCGAAACATTGCGGCCCGCACCTGAGCGCGTTCATCTTTCAGGGTGAAATACCAGTGTCCGGAGGAGGGTTGAGAAAAATTCGATATTTCAGCACTTAGCCAAATTCTGCCCATTTCCATTTCGAGCAGTTGACGGACAGTCTGATTGAGGCGACTGACAGAAAAAATTCCAGCATTAGAAGGTAGCGACATGTGAGCCAGATCAAATTCCAAAATGAGAGCTTAATCCATTGATACTAACGTTCATTATGGAGTAAGCAAGAAATTTTTTAATAAAATGCTGGAGGCAACCGATTACGTTCTGTATAATGCCGCGGCAATATTTTATCCCTTAAATTGCCCACAGCCTGGTGAGATATTGCTTATGTTACGAATTAAAAAAGAAGCTTTAACCTTTGACGATGTTTTGTTGATTCCTGCCCACTCTTCTGTTCTGCCTAATACTGCTGATTTGTCTACTCGACTGACTTCCACTATTCGTCTAAATGTTCCGATGCTGTCTGCGGCTATGGATACCGTGACTGAATCCGGCTTGGCTATCGCGCTGGCTCAGGAAGGCGGAATTGGTTTTATTCATAAAAATATGTCTATTGACCGCCAGGCAGAAGAAGTTAGCCGGGTGAAAAAACATGAGAGCGGTGTTGTGACAAATCCCGTCACGGTGGCTCCGAAAACAACACTGCGTGAAGTTCAGGCACTGACAGAGCGTAATGGTTTTGCTGGCTATCCTGTTGTCACCGAAGGAAATGAGTTGGTTGGTATTATTACGGGTCGTGATGTACGTTTCGTTACTGATCTGGATCAACCTGTTACTGCGGTAATGACACCTAAAGAGCGTCTGGTAACAGTAAAAGAAGGCGAAGCCCGTGATGTTGTGTTACAAAAAATGCACGAAAAACGAGTTGAAAAAGCGCTGGTGGTTGATGAAGACTTTCATCTGCTTGGCATGATCACGGTTAAAGATTTTCAGAAAGCAGAACGTAAACCTAATGCCTGTAAGGATGAGCATGGTCGTTTACGTGTTGGTGCCGCGGTTGGTGCGGGTGCCGGTAATGAAGAGCGTGTTGATGCGTTGGTTGCTGCTGGTATTGATGTTCTGCTGATTGATTCATCACACGGTCATTCTGAAGGTGTATTGCAGCGTATTCGTGAAACCCGCGCTAAATACCCGAATCTGCAAATTATTGGCGGTAACGTGGCGACTGGAGAAGGTGCGAAAGCGCTGGTAGCGGCTGGAGTTAATGCGGTTAAAGTCGGTATTGGTCCAGGTTCTATCTGTACTACCCGTATTGTGACAGGTGTCGGTGTGCCGCAAATTACCGCTATCTCTGATGCGGTTGAAGCGCTGGAAGGCACAGGGATCCCGGTCATTGCTGATGGTGGTATTCGTTTCTCCGGTGATATTGCAAAAGCAATTGCCGCAGGGGCTTCCTGTGTCATGGTCGGTTCCATGTTGGCAGGAACGGAAGAATCCCCAGGAGAAATTGAGCTGTTCCAGGGGCGTTCATTTAAATCTTATCGTGGAATGGGTTCTCTGGGTGCGATGTCTAAAGGTTCTTCCGATCGCTATTTCCAAACTGATAATGCCGCAGACAAACTGGTCCCGGAAGGCATTGAAGGCCGTGTTGCCTATAAAGGGTTGCTGAAAAACATTGTTCATCAGCAAATGGGGGGGCTGCGTTCCTGTATGGGGCTGACCGGCTGTGCAACTATTGATGAATTGAGGACCAAAGCAGAATTTGTTCGCATTAGCGGTGCGGGTATTCAGGAAAGCCACGTTCATGATGTTACCATCACCAAAGAGTCGCCAAACTACCGGTTAGGTCTGTAATTCATATTTATTGTGGCTCCTGTAGGAGCCATCTATCTCCTTTATTTCTTATTTACTTGTTTTTTGGAATTCGCCGCACATGACAACAAATATCCATCAGCACCGTATTCTTATCCTTGATTTTGGTTCGCAATATACTCAGTTGATTGCTCGCCGTATTCGTGAAATCGGAGTTTACTGTGAACTTTGGGCATGGGATGTAACGGAAGAACAAATCCGCGAATTCAACCCAAGCGGTATTATTCTTTCCGGTGGCCCGGAGAGTACTACAGAGCAGGGAAGTCCACGTGCACCTGAATATGTTTTTAATGCCGATATCCCTGTACTGGGTGTCTGCTATGGCATGCAAACTATGTCGATGCAACGCGGTGGCAAGGTAGAAAGTTCTACTGAACGTGAATTTGGTTATGCTCAGGTTGAAATTAAAGCGGAAAGTGCATTGCTTCGTGGTATCCAGGATTTGTTGAACGGGCAAGGTAAACCGTTACTGGATGTCTGGATGAGTCATGGCGATAAAGTCACCGCAATCCCTGCGGATTTTATCACTATTGCCAGCACTGATACCTGCCCGTTTGCCATTATCGCGAATGAAGAAAAACGTTTTTATGGTGTACAGTTCCATCCGGAAGTCACTCATACCCATCAAGGGCAACGCATACTGGAACGTTTTGTATTGGATATTTGCCAATGTGAAGCTCTGTGGACTCCTGCTTCTATTATTGAAGATGCGGTTGTACGTCTGCGTGAACAGATTGGTGACGATCACGTTATTTTGGGGTTGTCCGGTGGTGTTGATTCCTCTGTCACCGCGTTATTACTGCATCGCGCAATTGGCAAACGTCTGACCTGTGTATTTGTCGATAACGGTTTACTGCGTTTGAATGAAGCCGATCAAGTGATGGAAATGTTTGCTGGTAAATTTGGGCTGAATATCGTCCATGTTCCCGCAGAAGATCGCTTCCTTACTGCATTGGCTGGCATCAATGATCCGGAAGAAAAACGCAAAACCATTGGCCGTGTGTTTATTGAAGTGTTTGATCAAGAGGCAAGTAAACAGACTCAGGTTAAATGGTTGGCACAAGGCACTATTTACCCGGATGTTATTGAATCAGCGGCCTCTGCGACAGGTAAAGCACACGTCATCAAATCTCACCATAACGTAGGTGGTTTGCCGGAAGAGATGAAACTGGGTCTGGTGGAACCGCTGAAAGAGTTGTTCAAAGATGAAGTTCGCAAGATTGGCCTAGAGCTGGGATTACCTTATGACATGCTGAACCGCCATCCATTCCCAGGTCCTGGTCTGGGTGTTCGTGTCTTGGGTGAAGTGAAGAAAGAGTACTGTGATCTGCTACGTCGTGCGGATGCTATCTTTATTGAAGAACTGCACAAAGCTGATTTGTACAATAAGGTAAGTCAGGCATTTACTGTATTCCTGCCTGTTCGTTCTGTGGGTGTTATGGGGGATGGACGTAAATATGACTGGGTTGTCTCTTTACGTGCAGTAGAAACAGTCGATTTCATGACCGCACATTGGGCACATTTACCTTATGATTTCCTTGGTCGGGTTTCTAACCGGATCATCAATGAAGTCAATGGAATTTCAAGAGTTGTGTATGATGTCAGCGGTAAACCGCCTGCGACGATTGAGTGGGAATAGTACTACAGTATCCAAGGACGTCTCAGGACGTCCTTTTAATTCAATCGAAACAATAAATTGATCACATTCCTCTGTCTGAAAGAATCCAACGAAGATCACTTTCATACAGCTATTTCTACCGTGATTGGTTATGAAAAAAAATTATAGGGAAATGCTATATTGACGGAAACTAAGCTCAAGCCTCTGAAACCTAGGGACAAAACCTATAAGCTGCTCAAAATACCGAAATCTGGCTATGGCCGATAATCGAAAACTGTCTCCAAAGGGCATGGGTCGGAAACCTGTTTTTGGCTGGAAAAGGCCCGAGTGTATTTATGCCAGAATGCTTTCAAAACACCACAAGGAAAATCATGTAAAAACAAAACATTGGATGCGTGTTTTGAAAGGCTTAATTCTTAAGATCCTGTATATGAACAGCCCCTAGGTCATATCGCAAAAATATCACTTGATAAACTTTATACTCAAAATAGAAAGGAGTCTATGATGGCGTATCGCATTAAAAAGAAAGGTTGAGTGCCGAGAATGTTGCTGAGGGGGAGGCATGGTAGATGTAAGCATTAGCTACTAAAAGACCTGGTATGATGCTCTATTATTTGATAAAGGTTATATATGGAAGACCGAGAAATGAACATATGAACATATGAACTTAACAGAAAGAGATAGTGCATTGTTGAATAAAGTTACTTCTTATTCAAGGGGTAATGAAGCTTATTGGTCGTTTAAAGGTAGGGCAAAAAGGCAATACTGTCATGCTCTGATTCAGTATCCAGCAATGATGGTTCCAGCAATGCAGGGGGAGCTCATTGACGCTGTATTAGAAACAGATTTAAATGTAAAAAGCATAATCGACCCGTTTGTTGGTTCAGGAACTACACTTGGCGAAGCTATGTGTAGAGGTCTTGACTTTGTTGGAATAGATATTAATCCTCTTTCAATTTTGGCTTGCGAAGTTAAGAGCGGGCCATTATATATTGATGCATTTAACTTAAAATACAGTATTCTAACAAAAAAAGCACAGAATGATAAAAGCATAGATGTAGCTGTTCAGATAAAGAATATTGATAAGTGGTTTACTAAAGAGGTTCAACAGGACTTAAGTAAGTTATATAGAGCCATACAAGCTGAAAAATCGAAATGGGCGAGGAAAATTTTTTGGTTGTGTATGAGTAACACTGTCCGGACGGTTTGTAACTCAAGAGGATCAACTTTTAAACTACATATTAAGTCAAGTGAGCAGATTGGGAGTACACCAAATACACTAGAGGTATTTGCAAAGAACATTGAGAAAAGCATAGTTGCTTTAAAAGAGCAAAAAGCAGTACTTGAAGAAATGGGAAATCTAAGGAGAGCAATTTCTAAGAGTAAAGTGAGTATCATGCATGCGGATACATCAAAAACAATGAAGAAAAACTCCCAGTGTGATTTGCTCGTAAGCTCTCCTCCCTACGGAGATAACAATACTACAGTTACGTATGGGCAGTTCTCGTATTTATCCTTAAAGTGGATTGATGAGAGGGATATAGATAGCTTAGAGATTAAAGGCTTGTTGGAAAACCAAAATAAAATTGATTCAAGTAGTCTTGGTGGTTCTCTAAGGCAAGCTTCTGAAAAACTAGAGTCTCTAAGGTGTAAGTCTCCATCATTAATTAGGGCTGTAAATGAAATTCAAGAAATTAATCCTGATAATATTAAAAAACTAATTACTTTTATTTTTGATTTAGATCTTGCTTTGGATAACTCATTATTAAATCTCCGGGATAATGCATATATGATATGGACCTTAGGTAACAGGAGAATATCCAATATAGAAATACCATTAGATAGTATCATGAAGAAGCTTTTGGAGTACAAAGGTTGTAGTTTTATACATCAGATAGAAAGAGAGATTCCATCTAAAAGAATGGCAATAAAAAATAATATTGCAAGTACAATTGGATAAGGAATTAATCCTTATGATGAGGAAGTAGTGCTTGATTTTTCGGCTTATTTTCTATGTGATCTTTTTTGATTTTATTTATAACGATTGTGTTTGAAAAAGGAAAGTTTACTATATGTCGTCTGTATCGCTTAAGTTTGGTGGAAAGTTAATTGAGGAACTTTCTCAAAAAATTCCTTCGTCGTTGTTTGCTTTAAATGAGTTAATAAAAAACGCATATGATGCATTTTCTCCTGATGTCACAATTAAAGTTTCTCCATCACAGCAGACGATCATTATTTCTGACAGAGGAAATGGTATGGGGGAAAGTGAAATTAAGTCACTATTTCACATATCAAAACGCAATTCGACCACGTTATTAGAATGAAAACTGATCACATCACGTATGCCAGGAGGGCGTTCAGAATTCTGTGTCACGTTAATTGAGCGGTTATAACGTTATCACATTATCCAAACGCCCTTCAAAGTAAATATAGAGTTGCGACAGCGTTAGATTCCAGCTCTGTATTGGCATTGTCCATTTTTCCTGTGCATTGAGAAGCCCCAGATAAAGCAGTTTCATCAGACTGTTTTCATTCGGGAACGCCCCTTTAGTTTTTGTCAGTTTCCTGAACTGACGGTGGACTGACTCGATGGCATTGGTTGTGTAAATGACCTTGCGGATGCCCGCCGGATAGCGGAAATAACCCGACAGGTTACCCCACTTACGACGCCAGCTCTGGATGACTACCGGATACTGTTGACTCCATTTCGCATCCAGTTCGTCCAGCGCGCTTTCTGCTGCGTCTTTTGAGACCGCACGATACACGGGTTTCAGATCAGCCATGAAGGCTTTGTGGTGCTTTGAAGCCACGTATTTGATGGAGTTACGGATCTGGTGAATGACGCACAGCTGCACCTCCGTTTGCGGGTATATGCTGTTGATCGCTTCCGGGAAACCCGTCAGGCCATCAACGCAGGCGATGAGAATATCTTTCAGTCCACGGTTTTGCAGGTCTGTCAGCACGGATAGCCAGAAGTTTGCGCCTTCGTTTTCAGACAGATACAACCCAAGGATTTCCTTTTTTCCCTCAAGATTGAGCGCCAGTACGGTATAGACAGCCTTACTCACGTAACGACCCTCCTCACGGATTTTGTAATGGATGGCGTCCAGCCAGATAAAGGGATAAATGGCTTCCAGCGGGCGCTGCTGCCACTGTTTTAACTCGGGAATGACCTTGTCTGTCACAGCGCTGATGGTGGCACTAGAGACGCTGAAGGCGTACAGGTCTTCAATTTCCCGGCTGATATCGGTGTAGCTCATCCCGAGGGCAAACAGGCGGATAATCTTCCGCTCTATCTCGTCTGATAACGTGGTCTGGTGCTTCTTAACCAGTTGGGGCTCAAAAGTCCCATTACGATCCCGTGGTGTAGCCAGTTCAAAGTTACCGGTCGGGGCTTTGATGGTCTTTTTGGTGGAACCATTCTTCCGGTTGGCCTCAAGGTCATTAGCCAGATAGGAGTCAAGTTCGGCAACCAGAGCGGCTTCAGTAAGTTGCTTAATCAATGGGGTCAGGATGCCATTCTTACCGGTCAGTGCCTGACCCTCCTGAAGCGCTTTCAGGGCTTTGTCGAAATCGAAAGATTGAGTCATTTATCATTCCTTTTTGAGATATATTACTGGAATGACACAGAATTTCTAACACTCCCTATGCCAGTAATATGACCAATTAGACATTGATCTTCATCGCTATATTCAATTTTTGCGGTGTATCCTTTGTATGTCATGATATTCATAGTATTATTCCTTATCCTCAAGAAATGTTTTGGTATCATATACCTGATAGGATTTAGCTTTCTTTTCACGATTCGGGCGATGAAATAAAGCAATAACTCAAATTACAGCTGATGGTATTGTTATCCGTCAGGTTATTATCATATTATAGCTTCAAGTGATGTTCAGATGTTTAATCATTAATTCATTTTCTATTTGTTACTCTTTTACTAATGGAACAGTGAAGTTAATAATAAAAATTTTTATTGCAAGAGTATTATATTGATATTTATGCATTAAAACTCCAATAGACATTAAGCTAATTGAAAAAGGCTCTTTATTATGGTGATGTGTTTTAATAATTAAACAATATATAATCACCAGCAATATATTTGTGGCTGTTTTATTTTTACCTATAAATATTAGGCAGAGTAAAGATCTATGACGATATAAAAATGGGTCTTTTTACTCTGGCCTATATTGATTTATCTTATATACGATTGTGGATTTCTGTTCAAAACATAAATAATTAAAACCGTTGTTACAGTAAATAATGTTTCATAATTCTGCTACACATAGCCTTCTTCAACCCGTTGTTATACATAGAATTATGAGTGACATAAGATGTAGCGCCATTTTGGAATCTTATTTACCGCTTCCAATAATACCTGCTAACCAATTATGTTCATTTAAGCCTAATATTAAAGCGACAAACAGAGAGGCCAAAGTCAGTAATAATCCATAACTTTGCCCCCTTATACCTTTTCTTATCGTTTGTTCTAAGGCAACTTTTTCCATTTCATGCCTATGCTTTTGTTGTTGTTCAATCAGGCTCAAAAATCTGTCAGCCGCTCCTTTTGTATATTGTTCATAAATAGTTAATATTTTTGAATCAGGGAGTAGATCATATATTGAATTGTTATCGTCTGAATTTAATGGTTTAACTATTTTAGGGTGTTTTTTGTTTATTATTCTTTTCATATATCGTTTCTTTCCCTGTAGATAATATAACTTCATCATTAAACTGCTTCAATACAACAGCAAAATCTGCCCGAACTTTATCCAGATCATCTGCTAAAGTATCAATATCACTCTTTTTTGGAATAAGATCAAAATAGTTTGTATTTGGCATAATGTCAAATTTTGGTGAAATTGATCTTAATTTATTAAAATATTGTATGAAAATGTTCATTCTATTACCTGTATTATTAGCTGGTTATGTTAGTTAAATCACTTATTAATAACTGGTATTTTCTTGATTTTTGATTAGAAAATAATACCTGATAAATATATTTATTCCACAAAAACATTGCGAGCTGGCTCAAAAATAATTCTGAAAATAGTGGAATTTAATTTCATTCAAAATAATGATTAATCGCTTATATAGAACTATTAAGTAGTATGATTTACGATGAAAAGTATCAGAATATGCTATAGTATCCGCTGATTTTTACTTATTTTTTGGGAGTCATATGTCTTATCAATGCCCTTTATGCCATCAACCTTTATTGCTAACCCGGCAGCAATGGCGCTGTGAAAATAATCATCAGTTTGATTGTGCTAAAGAAGGGTATGTCAATCTGATGCCCGTTCAGTATAAAAGGTCCAAAGAGCCAGGAGACAGCCCGGAGATGATGCAATCAAGAAGGGCATTTTTGGATTCAGGACATTATCAATCATTACAACAACGGGTTTCAGAACTGCTGGAGAAGTATCTGCCAGAAAATGCAGATAGTTTGCTGGATATAGGATGTGGTGAAGGTTATTACACCGCAGCGGTTGAAGAGCGGTTAAGCAAGAGGCGTAATCTTAACATCTATGGGTTAGATGTTGCTAAGATCGCTGTACGTTATGGCGCTAAACGCTATCCTTCAGTCAGTTTCTGTGTCGCGTCAAGCCATCGTTTGCCATTTGCCGATAAATCTCTTGCTGGGGTGTTGCGAATTTATGCACCTTGCAAAGCAGAAGAGTTGGCAAGGGTGACTAAGTCACAAGGAATTGTTCTGACAGTGACTCCTGGTCCTCGACATCTTTATCAGCTCAAGGAGTTGATTTATCAAAATATTCATCTTCATCCATTGAAGACAGAACAATTGGCAGGGTTTGAATTGATAACAGATGAGTCATTATCTTATTCAATGAAATTAGATGGAGTACAAGCGTGTCATTTATTACAGATGACGCCATTTGCTTGGCGGGCAACTGAAACGGTGAGAAAAGAATTGGCAAATAAGGCGCTGTTTGAATGCGAAACTGATTTTATATTGCGGGTTTATCAATGCCTTAGATAATCAGGATTTCAGCCCAAAATACAGTTCTTGAGAGGTTAATATTTTGGGCTGAAGATGTTATTTTGCGTACATAAACAATTCGAGATGCTCAAATAAGATATTGAAACCAATCGCAATCAGAATAAACCCACCAATAAACTCAGCGCGTTTTCCCAGCAGTGGACCAATATAGCGGCCAATTAACATCCCCAATGTTGCCATAATCATTGTCATCATACCGATAGCCATAGCAGTATGCACGATATTGACCTGAAGAAAAGCGAGCCCGATACCGATTGCCATTGCATCCAGGCTGGTAGCAATGGCTGTTGCTATTAGTACCATTAAGTTGTGGCGACAGGGTGATTCGCACTTTTCTTCCTGATTCGCTTTAAAACTCTCTGTAATCATTCTACAGCCCAGAATAAATAACAGAGTAAAAGCAATCCAGTGATCCCACTCCATAATGTATTGGCTGGCATAAAGCCCGATAGACCAACCAATCAGTGGGGTACAGGCTTCTACCAGGCCAAATATCAAACCAGTACGGATTGCTTCACGAAAATGTGGTTTATGTAGTGCGGCCCCTTTACAAATTGCAACAGCAAAGGCATCCATTGAGAGTGCTAAAGCTAAGATAAGGGTTGCGTACATGTTCATTAAAATAACCTCGGTTGGGCGTTTCCATATACATATAATCCACCCCCAACCAATGATGGTATTATATGCTATGGTCTTGCCAACCGAAATAAGGCTGCCCGCACCACGTTTTATTTTTAAACGAGCGTGTTGATACGAGCTTTTCAGAAAAATTAACTAAATCGTTTTCCTGAAACAGGCTACTCCCCATGACTTTTTAAAAGATAGCACAATAATTCAAAAAGGGAAAATAATATTGTTTTTAGGATTGAGGTATAATGTCGATAATAATTATCATTATCTATTATGTGGTAAAAATAAAAGTCAGCATCAGGCTGACTGTTTATTATTGATTGATTTATTATTTATTCTTATCTATTTGTTTTCGATAAGAAATTTATAAATCTTTTCCAAATCATCAAGTTGGCTTACTGAGAGATATAACTTCTTATTTTCTAAGCCAATAACCAAGATGCCATCTTCAGATAAATTTATGGTTTTTATCCGGTCATAGGAAATAAATGTGTTTGCATAGAAGAAACCGTTATTTTTAAATAACAATTTAGGTGAGCGTATATAGGCAATATAAATAGTTACCAGGATAGTAAATAACAATAAATATGTGGTTAAACGGCTTCCATAAGCAGTGATGTTATTATAAACAACAATAAATATCAGGATAATAAAGATGAGAGCATCAATTTTATGCTTTCTTTTTAGCTTTATTTGTAAGTAATTTTTCCCTTTTAGCAGATTAACTACAAATTCATCATAGACAGCGAAAGCCAGCATTAGTACGATTAAACCGACTAATACCATATCGTTAAGGCTCATTCTTTAATCCCTGAGTTGCTGTAAAAAAGAGAATGCGGGGAGGAATCCCTCCCCAAATGATTAACTATAGACCGAGGAAACCAAATCTAGCACCAATAATCCCCAGAATAAAGAAGCCAATAATAATCCACAGGGCATTGACTTTATGCCGTAATAGCCACATACAGGCAAATGTCAGTAAAAGTGGGACCAGGCCCGGCATCAACTGATCGAGGATATTCTGAACTGTGGTTATTGTATTTTCACCTGTTTGCTGGTTAGGAATTTCTGATACAACCAGCGGGATATTGACTTTCGTCCATTTGTTAACTAATGCCCCCATGACAAACAGGCCAAGAATTGACGCCCCTTCCGTCATTTTTTGCAGGAAACCGCCACCCATATCCTGAACGATATCAATCCCTTTCTTATAACCATAAGAGATACCTGAATAGAGAACCAACAGGCGTACTAGGTTAAATAAGAAGAAGAACAGCACTGGCCCAAGCCAGCTGCCACTCATGGCGAGACCTGCACCCAGAGCAGCAAATACCGGCCGGACTGTGCCCCAGAATATCGGGTCGCCAACACCCGCCAGTGGCCCCATCAAACCGACTTTGATGCCGTTGATGGCACCATCATCAATCGGAGCACCGTTAGCGCGCTGTTCCTCCATTGCCATCGTAACACCGAGTACAGGCGCGACGACGTAAGGGTGAGTGTTAAAGAATTCCAGATGGCGTTTAATTGCTTGTTTACGCTCATCGGTATTTTCCGGATACAGGCGACGAAGAGCCGGAACCATAGAGAAACAGAAACCCAGAGCCTGCATACGTTCAAAGTTCCATGAACCTTGGAACACATTAGAACGGAGAAATACACCGCGGATATCACTTGGTGTCAGTTTTTTCTGGCCTGCTGTCTGAGCAGTAGTTTTTGTTGTATCTAACATGTTGCTCATCCTCTTAATCTAATTCGTTATCAAGGTGGTTATTGGCTTGTCCAGGGGCAGCAACCACCTGAGGCTTGTTATATTTGGGGCTTAATTGGATGTACAGTACGGCCATAACAATACCAATAACACCTAATGCAACTAGGTTGAAGTCAGTGAATGCCGCAGTGACAAAGCCTAGGTAGAAGAATGGCATCAGGTAGCCGGCACGCATCATATTGATGACCATTGCGTAACCTACAACCACGATCATGCCTCCCGCGATGTTTAGGCCATCTGTTACGACTTTAGGGATAGACGCGAGTAACTGTTGGACTTCATTGGTGCCAACAGATAGTGCGACAATCAGAGCAGGGATGGCGATACGCATAGCTTGGAGCAGTAATGCGGATAAATGGATAAAGCTGATTGCACGAAGGTTACCACGTTCTGCTGCGTTGTCAGCGGCATGTTGGAAGGCAACAGTGATAGTACGTACAATGATGGTCAGCACTTGTCCTGCGGCTGCCAGAGGAATAGCCAGGGCGATACCTTCACCGATATCACGGCCACCGGCAATGACCAGGATAGTTGAGATGATTGATGCTAAAGCCGCATCCGGGGCAATTGCAGCACCGATATTCATCCAGCCAAGCGCGATCATTTCCAGTGTACCGCCGATAATGATACCGGTTGTCATATCACCAAGGATGATCCCAATTAAAGTACAGGCCACGAGTGGGCGATGGAATTGAAATTCATCAAGAATGGAATCCATTCCGACTATACAAGCTACGATGAATATCAATGCAATTTGAACAACGGTAATTTCCATTGTTTGTCTCCTATAACCAAATTAAATTCGGTAAGAAATTTTTGTCATTGAGTAATAGTTAAATTGCTCTGGTTTGTTTTTCGTTTTTAACCTTCTGGAGCAGATCCATCATTTGCAGACGGCTGTCACTGGCAACTTTACGGGCTTCGAGCTCAATGCCACGTTCATCCAGTTTTTTGAAGGCCGCAATATCTGTTTCATCAACGGATATTGCGTTGTTAATTTGAGTTTTTCCTTGACGGAATGCCATTCCACCGATGTTTATAGATGTGATATCCACACCATCTTCGACCAGACGTAAAACATCTGTTGGATTTGTAAATAGCAACATAACACGCTCATTAGCGTATTTGGGGTTGTTATAAACGCGAACACATTTGGCAACGTCAACAACGTGTGCACTGAGCCCCGGCGGAGCAACCTGTTTTAGCAAGGTGGCGCGGACAGTATCAGCAGCAACTTCATCACTGACAACAATGATGCGTTTCACATTGGTCTCTTTTGTCCAACGAGTCGCAACCTGACCATGAATAAGACGGTCATCAATCCGGGCCAGGGCTATTTTCATATGACCACCCGCTGATGGGGTAAATGAAGGTACAGCAGCAGGTGTTACCGGTTTAGCGGGTTCGGCTTTTTGCGGCTCTTCCGTTTTCAGGGCCCGAATGCCTTCTTTTCCTGTTTCCAGAGCAACAGAGACCAGTTCTGTCAGAGATGGGCCGTCATCCCGGCACATAAAGGTTTCAACCAACATCGGAACGTTAACCCCGGTGATGATCTCATAATTCTCTTTATCTACAGCGATACGGTTAGCTGCATTGAATGGACTTCCTCCCCATGTATCAACAAGGAACAGTACACCTTGTTTTGTGTTAAGTGCTTCAAGTTTACTGTTGTATTTTTCAAATAAAGTATCGGCATTTTCACCAGGAACGAAGTCAATATAAGAAACATTTTCCTGTTCCCCAATTAACATCTCTGCGGTACGAAGCAGTTGTTCAGCCGCAGCTCCATGTGTGCCAATCATAATGGCTATACTCACTTGTTTTCCCCTCTGTTAACAATATAAACGTAGGATTATTACAAAATTACTCCAATAATTTTGATGAATCATTCCTCCAATAAAAAGCATGTTTGTACGAATAATAACCTTTTATCAATGTGTTACCTGAATATTTGACTTGATTTAGACTTTATCTCTTATTGACTGAAAAAATAGGCTGCTAGATTACCATCAGAAATACCAGAGGAAAATTGCTGTCAGTCAGAAAAAATGAAATAGATGAAAATGTTAACCACAAAACAATTTAATAAGATGAATATTGTGAAATTAATTTATAATTATCTTAAATTTGCCTATTCATGGTTATTTATTCTGTTTCCGGTAACATCTTATTAATTAAAAATTAAAAATATATTCATCTTTTTCGATCGAAAAGTGATCATTGAGGGGTTTTGCTAAAAAATACCCCTACCTTAAGGTAGGGATATTTTGATGGCGGAAGGATTTACTGATTAAAAAACAGGTTATTTATTTGATTAATCACACTGAACTTTAATCGCCAGACCACCGCGGGATGTTTCACGATATTTAGCGTTCATGTCTTTGCCGGTTTCGTACATGGTTTCAATGACTTTATCGAGAGAAACCCGCGGTTCACTGGTACGGCGCAAAGCCATACGAGCAGAGTTGATGGCTTTTACTGAAGCAATGGCATTTCGTTCAATACAAGGCACCTGTACCTGGCCTGCAACCGGGTCACAGGTAAGGCCGAGATTATGTTCCATGCCGATTTCAGCTGCAATACAGACCTGTTCAGCACTGCCACCCAGCAGTTCAGCAAGGCCGGCTGCTGCCATTGAACAGGCAACACCCACTTCCCCTTGGCAACCAACTTCAGCTCCAGATATAGAGGCATTCATTTTATACAGAATGCCGATAGCGCCGGATGCCAGGAAATAGCGGATATACAGCTCTGGTGTTACAGGCTCAATGCAATGGTTGTAATAAGCGAGTACGGCAGGAACAATGCCACAAGCTCCATTAGTTGGTGCGGTAACAACACGCCCACCCGCAGCATTTTCTTCATTGACTGCCAAGGCGAACATGTTCACCAGATCCACGACATTCATTGGATCATTAGACAGGTTGTTTGATGAGGTCAGCATACGATGCAATGCCGCTGCACGGCGTGGTACACGCAATGGGCCAGGCAAAACGCCTTCTGTATTCAGACCACGATCAATACAAGCCTGCATGGTATCCCAGACATCAGCAAAATAAGCGTTGATTTCTTCTTTACTGTGGAGATCCAGTTCGTTTTTCATCATCAAACCGGAGATAGATAGCCCGGTTTTATTACAATTCATCAGCAGTTCTTTTGCTGAATTGAATGGATATGAAACAGGTTTGATATCCTGAGAGGGTTTACCAAAATGCTCTTCATCAACAATAAAACCACCACCAATTGAATAGTAGGTTTTGTTATAAACTTCTTTGTCTCCCGCGAATGCATGAATTTGCATACCGTTTTCATGTAACGAAAGATTATCACTACGGAAAACCATACCGCTGTCACGTGGGAAATCGACTTCATGTAAGCCATTGGCCAGCTTAATACGCTGAGTTTGCTCTACATCACGAATAAAACCGGGGATTGAATCAATATCAACGGTAGCTGGCAAATTACCTGCCAGACCCATGATAATGGCTATATCCGTATGATGACCTTTGCCGGTTAATGAGAGTGAGCCGTAAACATCGACGGCTACACGCGTGATAGAAGGCATTAAGCCCTGGTTTACCAGATCGTCGACAAACTGTTTGCCGGCTTTCATCGGGCCAACCGTATGAGAACTAGATGGGCCAATACCGACCTTAAACATGTCGAAAACGCTAATCACGCCAGACTCCTTAAAAAAGATAGAGATATAGTTATATATATTGGGGTACGCTACTTTACTGTGATTTAGTCGTGTTGATAAGTGAGTTTACAGTTTTTTTGAATTATGATAGCAACTGTGACAAAAATGGATGAAAAAAACACAGGTTGATTATTTCTCATGATTTGGATCAAACCTGAACCTGTTGAGCTAATTGATAAATGATAGCGGCGGTCAGGCCCCAGATGAGTCGCCCCTGATACCAGTGAAAATAGATGCGATGTTGCTGACCACGGCGGTTAACATCAAGATAATGATAACTTGAAAGTGAAAGCGCTTCAGATAAAGGGACTTCGAATATACTGGAAACTTCTGTCGGGTTGCTGTGGAAAGACAACTCTGGGGGTAATAACCCGACAATGGGTGTCACCAGATAACCGCTAATGCTGTCTAAGGGCATGAGTTGCCCCAAAACTTTAACTTTCTGATGGGGGATGTTGACTTCTTCTTCTGCTTCCCGCAGTGCTGTCGCAATGATTGATTTGTCTTCGGGATCAGCAACCCCACCGGGAAAGGCTACTTGACCGGCGTGTGATCGCAATGTGGTGGCGCGCTGGGTCAGTAATAGCGTTGGTTTCGGCTTGCAGATGATCGGCAATAACACCGCGGCATGGCGGGTGTTATTTGCAAGCCGGTTAGGGAGTGATGGAGTCTGTAACTGAAATCTGTTAATGAAATCAGATAGTGGCATCATATCGATTTTATTTTTCCCAGTTGCGGTAAAATATGATTCAACTTATCAAATGCTTCCTGATACTCGTTTTCAGCAATACTGTCGGCAACAATTCCGCCACCTGCCCAGCAATATATTTTTTCTCTCTCGGTCAACAGGGTTCGAATGGTGATATTACTGTCCATCGTGCCACAAAAGCTAATATAACCAATTGAACCACAATATCCATGCCGGCGATGAGGTTCAAGTTCTTCTATTATTTCCATTGCTCTGATTTTAGGAGCACCGGTAATAGAGCCGCCTGGAAAACAGGCGCGCAGTAAGTCCGTGGCATGCTGTTCATTTGGTAGTGCTGCGGTAATTGTGCTGACCAGATGGTGAACGGCAGGGAATTGTTCAACGACAAATAATTCAGGAACTTTAACTGAGCCCGGTGTGGCTACCCGGCCAATATCATTACGTAATAAATCGACGATCATCAGGTTTTCGGCCCGGTCTTTTTTTGATACTGTTAGTTTTTCAGCTTGTAATGCATCCTTTTCTGCGTCATTTAAGCGCGGTAATGTGCCTTTAATTGGACGAGTCTGGATTTGCTTATTTTCCAGGAGCAGGAAACGTTCAGGAGAGACACTGATGACACTATTTTCTGGTAACCGAATAAAGGCAGAAAAAGGGGCGCAATTGCTCTTATTCAGTTTTATGAATGCTTGCCATTCATCTCCCCGGTAATCAGCGCAAAATCGCTGTGCCAGATTGACTTGATAACAATCGCCGTCTAATAGATAGTCATGAATACAGCTAATCTTTTCATTATATTGCTCTGCACTCATATTTGACTGCCATTCGCTGGTCAGTGTAAAAGCTGTTTTTGGCGAAGCCTGGTGGGATATAAGCCAGTTCAGGCGTGTATCAGCATCACTGTAGCTGAGTAGAGTCACCTCTTTTTTATGATGATCAACAATCAGCGCCCAGTCATAAATACCTATTGCCATATCTGGAAATGACAACTCATTTTTGGCTTGTGACGGTAATTTTTCGATACAACGCCCAAGATCATATCCCCATAGACCCAGTGCACCACCTTGAAATGGCAAATCAGGATCAAACTTTGCGGTGATATTTAATTTCTCCAGCTGTTTTTTTAGCAGATAGAAGGGATCTTCCTCAGTAATATAAGTATCACCACGTTCATTTATTGCAGTTAATTTCTCATGACTGAGAAGGGTTATCAATGGTTCTGCAACCAGAATATCAAACCGGTTATGGGGATGGTTTGCATAACCGGAATGGAGCAGCATTGCCCAAGGCAGGTTTGAAATCGGCGCGAAATAGTTGATGGCGGCGTCTGATTGATAAGGTAATTGTCGTTTTTGCAGTGAAGTACTCATTATGGTGTTGGTTTTAACAGTTGTAACGCAAGAATTGATATTGTTTTCCATCCCCAGAGATTAACATAGAAATCCACTCCTTACCTGAGATAAAAATCGCTATACTCTTCGGCGTCGAGCGATTTATTTAGAGGTTATTATCATGTTTTCAAGTATGCCAACCTTATCTCATCAGGAACAGCAACTGGCAGTGGAGAAAATTCAGCAATTAATGGCTGAGGGAATGAGCAGTGGGGAAGCCATTGGGTTGGTTGCTCAAGAGCTTCGTGAACAGCATCGCACAAAAGAGCAGGTGAATGTGATGTTTGATGATGAGAAATGAACATAATTAAATTATTTATTTAACAATAATCACACATTTATTTTACCTGGCATGTTAGGTTAGCTCCATATTTAATCTCTTATTTTGAGATATTAACAGGAGGTAGTATGAAAGCATGTCATATCATTAATAGCGTTGGCCTATCAGGCGCTGCACTTTTGCTCACTGTCTCATTCGCAGCATCTGCTGTGTCAGAGAGCAAACGTGTTGATAAATTTGTTTCTTGCGATAATTTAACCAAATCGCAAATTGCCGCTCAGGTAAAGCGTGATTTTCTGCAAAACCGCATCAACCGTTGGTCAGAAGATAAAAAGCAGTTGGGGACATCTACACCTGTGGCGTGGGTAAATGAGGAAAATATCACTGGTGATAAAGCTATATTAAAAATTCCCCTTACTGTTCGTGGTTCTAAGCGTGACAAAGATTACCGTGTTGTTGTTGATTGTCAGCAAAATACGATTAGCTATAGTGAATTGAAATAACATTTTCTGATAGTTATCTCCAACCGTCATGAGATGGACACCAGATTTGGTGTTAGCCAGTAGAGGAAATGTTATGTCAGAATTGAAAAAATTATATCCGGCCTGTGAAGCTTACCGTTCTGGTTATTTGGACACCGGTGATGGTCATCAAATCTATTGGGAATTATGTGGTAATCCTAACGGTAAGCCTGCGGTATTTATTCATGGCGGACCAGGCGGTGGTATTGCTTGTTATCATCGTCGGCTATTTGACCTTAAAAAATATCATGTCATGTTATTTGATCAGCGTGGCTGTGGGCGTTCAAAACCTCATGCCAGTCTGGAAAATAATACCACCTGGCATTTAGTTGAAGATATTGAGTGTTTGCGTCAATTAATGGGGGTGGAAAAATGGCTGGTATTTGGGGGTTCATGGGGCGCTACTTTATCTTTAATTTATGCCCAGACTCACCCTCAGCGAGTTTCTGAATTAATTCTTCGGGGAATTTTCTTGCTGAGGCCGCAAGAGTTGCACTGGTATTATCAGGATGGCGCTTCTAATTTTTTCCCCGACAAATGGCAACGAACAATATCTATTTTGTCGGAGGAAGAGCGAAAGGATATTATCGGAGCATATAATAAGCGGCTGACCAGTGATGATCGTCAGGTTCAATTAGAAGCCGCTCGTCTCTGGAGCTTGTGGGAGGGTGAGACGGTAACATTGCTTCCTTCAGATAGCGCGGAATCTTTCACAGAAGATGAGTTTGCTTTGGCGTTTGCCCGAATTGAGAACCACTATTTCATCAATGAGGGTTTTATGAATGACGATCAGCAACTGCTGAATAACATTGACGTTATAAGGAATATTCCGGCAGTCATCATTCATGGCCGATATGATATGGCTTGCCGGGTGCAGAATGCTTGGGATCTGGCACAGGCATGGCCGGAAGCAGAATTGCACATTATTGAAGGAGCAGGACACTCATTTGATGAGCCGGGTATTTTACATCATCTGATTAGTGCAACGGATAAGTTTGCAGAGCAATAGTTTGATATAACCACCGGTTACCCGGTGGTTGTCAATTCTTAATAGATGATTAGCGGCTTTTGGGCTCGTAAGGTAAACGGGAAAATTGTTTGGATAATTGGCGATAATGCACCAAACGTTGTTGAAAATACTCCCTAAGGTGTGTGGGTTGTTCCTGTTCAACTGTGTCAGGAAGTACCGGCATATTGTAACGTTCTTTAAAAGCCACCCCCGATGCCGCCAAATCAACATTTACTTTATCCATACTCTCTGTAGAAAGCCCGGCCAGATTATGTCCCATAAGTGTCTCGCTGAATTGAAACTCTAATTCACAAAACGATAAAGTTAATCCAGACTGGTTTTTCTGGCAAGGGCTGAATTGATTATTTTATAAATATAAATAATATTCATTATCATTAAATATAAAAACTTCTTAGTGAATGCTATTTTGTAAATAACATTCATTTCCATTTGAATATATTAAATGAGATTCATTTCTATTTGTCTTTTTGGAAAATATATCTTTATTTCAACATCATACGTATATTTAATTTATTTTTGCTTATTGGGTTTTATTATTTTAATATAATTGGCATAATACAGGTAAATTAATAACTGGAGTGCCTATTATGTTAAATCAAGAAATGGTTAATAAATTAAATGAGCAGATGAATCTGGAGTTCTATTCTGCGAATTTATATCTGCAAATGAGTGCATGGTGCAGTGATAAAGGGTTGGCAGGCGCTGCCGCGTTTTTTAAATCACACTCCCAGGAAGAAATGCAGCATATGCATCGCTTGTTTGATTATTTGAGTGATACTGGTGCGATGCCACGTTTGGGACAAATTGATGCGCCTTCGACTGATTATGAATCCATATCCCATGTACTTAAGAGAACTTATGAGCACGAGAAATTTATTACTGCTGAAATTAATAAACTTGCCCATTTGGCGATAACTGCGCAGGATTATTCTACTTTTAACTTCCTGCAATGGTATGTAGCAGAACAGCACGAAGAAGAGAAATTGTTCAAATCTATCCTTGATAAACTGGATATGGTTGGCGAGGATGGTAAGGCGCTCTTCTTCCTGGATAAGGATCTGAAAAGTCTGGCTGCTGCAAATCCTGTCTGACTGAATGGGATGAATTAACCGTAGTAGTCGACAATAGCTTTAGATATTTAAGTCTAATACTGCGGTTTTCCTTTATTTTTGCGCGATAGTTCACAAGACGAAATTCTCATTGTAAGTTATCGCGGATAAAATAATCCTTTTGATATAAGATGATACTAATTTATAGAAATTCATCTGAAAATTAAGAGGTCATTTATGGCTATCAGCAAAATTCACTCTTTTTGCCGAAAGTTATCTGCTTTAGTGGTTCTTTTTGTCGGCATATCTTGCCAACAAGCTTTGGCTCATGCGCATTTAACAGAACAAATCCCAGCAGAAGATACGACAATAGAAAATACACCACAGGTAATTACTTTGAGTTTTTCAGAAGGTATTGAGCTGAATTTCAGTAAAGTAAAAGTGACTGGTCCGGAAAATAACCTTATAAAAACGGGTAAATTGAAGCTTGATCCGGCAACCAATACAAAACTTATTCTTCCTGTTGAAGATAAGCTGGTGGCGGGTAAATATGATGTTGACTGGAGCGTAGTCTCTGTTGATGGGCATAAGACTAAAGGCGTCTATAGCTTTACAGTTAAGTAATTATGTCTCTGGCCGCGCTGTATATCCTTTGTCGCTTCACCCATTTCGTGGCAGTCATGTTGATGTTTGGCCTCAGCATATTTACTGCCATGCTGGTTCCCGATCGTTTATCTGTTCTGATTGATGCCCGCCTCCGTTTGGGGGTAATTATCAGCACGATTGTGGCACTCATAACGGCAATTGGCTGGTTGGCGATGCAAGCGGGGATAATGGGGGATGGCTGGCAAGATACTTATAATCTGGAAATCTGGCTGGCAGTACTGGGAACAACTTTTGGCAGAGTTTGGCAATGGCAAATACTGGTTTCAATAGTTGCTACAGGGTTATTGTTTATCAATAACCAAAAAACCAGAAATGTTACGATGTTAATTATCTCTGCCATTTTACTGTCTTGTCATGCTCTTATCGGCCATTCGGTAATACATGATGGGATGACCGGTGTTTTTCATCAGATTAATCAGGTAATTCACTTATTGAGCGTTGGATATTGGTTTGGTGGATTATGGCCATTTTTGGTGTGCCTGCAATTTTTGCGTATACAAAATGAATTGGCTGTAGGGCTGGATAAGCAGATCATGATTTCTATGATGCGTTTTTCCACGTATGGTCATATTGCAGTAATTCTTATTATTGTTACAGGCACCATAAGTAGCTTGATTTTGCTCCCTGATTGGCCGGAATATAGTGGCAGTGAATATCAATCAATGCTATGGATAAAGATAGCACTGGTGGCGGGTATGGTGGTACTTGCATTAATCAATCGCTATATTCTGGTGCCTAAATTGAGGCAACCCGGCCGCTATCAATTGTTAGTTATCAATAGTTGGGTTGAAATTATGCTTGGAGCGCTGGCTTTATTATGTGTTGCTGTTTTCGCGACTTACCAGCCGGTTTGATTTTCTTAATTTACCCCTGTTGCAGTCGGGGATATTGGTGCAGTCTGTTTCTGACAATAGAATATAGAGTGAATACGGACTGCGTGCAGAAATCGGAGTGTACAGGTAGTGCGTAAGAATGAATCTGCTTTTCTCGTTCTTATATCTACATTGGTAACTATTATGAAACGTTTATTTTTATTATTTCCCTTGTTTTCTCTCTCTTTTCAAAGTATTGCTGCACCTATTGAAACGGTGAGCAAGTTACAGTTTGGTGATAAATGGGCATTTACACGGGAAGAAGTGATGTTGGATTGCAGAGCAAATCAGGCTCTGTTTGTGATTAATCCAAGTACGTTGGTGCAATACCCATTGAATGATATAGCTACAGAGATGATGAGGATAGGGAAAGTGAATGCGAAGTCTTTGGATATTATTCTATTGAATGATAGCAAAAATCCGGCTCAAAAAATGAGTATAGAGCCATTCCAGCAAGCAGCTTTAGCATTGTGTGATAAAAAATAATGCCATTGAGTTAAGCGGCAGCATGATGCTTGGCTATTTATTGCCCAAAAAGTTGGTAAAATGCCATATGTCAGCTACGCTTTAAACTGTAAGTTGTTTACGTCTCAATGACACTTTTAGCGCACGGCTCTTAAGAGCCATTTTCCCTGGGCCGAGTAGAGGAGTCAACTCGGCCTTTTTTTGTCAAAAAAAATCTTTTGGACATCAGACCACCCTCATAACCCATGCATGTTTTTGTCTGTCATAATGTTTCCTGTATAGCAGAATGTGCTTATCGTTTAGTAAGGCGGGGATACTGGTATGTTCATCCCACCCATCTAGCTGCATACAAAGCTCGTGGTCAGAATTACAAGGAATGCTAATGGTAGTGTCGTCTTCTTCGGTAGGTGAAGACAGAATAGCATCATCAATTTCGTAGCTGGAAATTCTTAACGTTGTCTGATTCATGATGGTTCCTTCGCTTTTAGTTAACAGGTACGACCAGTAAGGCAATCATTTGAGAATAGATCAAATGATTGAGATTGCCAGTAATAATATTTTCCGTGTTGTATTATCGGTAGATGATATTGCTGTTATAATTATTCGTTCTAAAACTTAGTCTCGTCATATTGCTCTTTTCATCTTCGCTATTCTTTGACCTTTTCCACATTCAGTAGGAAATATTTATTTGGTGTGGTCGTAGGAGATGAAAGTGTTAACGATAAAGAGGGAGTGCAATAATTCTACGGATAAATTGTTTGAATGTTTTGTTTTTTACTCCATGAAGTGTCAACTCTAAAATGAAAGAAACTAATGATTGGTACGGTTATCAGATAATTGATCTTTATAATTGCGGAATAATTCAGTCTGATTTTTATTGCGTGAGGGCATTGAGGTGCTTACGGTGAATCATATTCATACCGGCTACACTTTTGATAATGTTTTGGTAAGAGGTGTGATATCTCACTAGCCTTTACCCATGTTCAATAAATATAATAAAGAATATCTTATTAAAGACAGTAAAAAATTTACGTCAGTGTGACAGGCTGTTAACCTTATTGTTATGGGCATTTGATATTTTTTTGATATAAAAAATAGAGATGCATTTTGTAAATTTCATCGGATAGGTCAATATGAATAAAAATGAGTTCTATCGGGAGCTTGCAGCGGACTTAAAAGCTCTGTTGTCTGGTGAGTATGACTTAATAGCAACGTTCGCTAATGCCAGTGCATTGTTGTATGAACGCTTGCATGACGTTAACTGGGTCGGTTTTTACCTGATTGATGGTGATACGTTGGTTCTGGGACCATTTCAGGGAAAAGTTGCCTGTGTGAGAATACCTGTTGGCAAGGGGGTATGTGGAACTGCTGTATCAGAAAAGCGTATTCAGCGTGTTGATGATGTTCATGCATTCCCCGGTCATATTGCTTGTGATGCTGCCAGTAACGCTGAAATTGTGTTGCCATTAATCGTAAACGATAGAATCATTGGTGTATTGGATATTGATAGCACGATTTTTAATAGATTCGACGAAAAAGACGAATTTGGCTTACAAGCCCTTATTGATGGGCTTTGTGCTCATTTAGAACAGTGCGTTGTGCCGAAATATGTTGAATTGAATGTAACTTAACATATGGATAACGTGGCATTTATCAGCAACGCTATTATAATGACGCCAGTTCATGCCTATGCTGGTTGGCAAAACCGTTGTAATCAGGAAATTTCATGGAAAATCAACCTAAGTTGAATAGTAGTAAAGAAATTATTGCTTTTTTAGCTGAGCGTTTCCCGCTCTGTTTCGTAGCCGAAGGTGAAGCTCGTCCTTTAAAGATCGGTATTTTTCAGGATATCGTTGAACGTATCCAGGACGAAGAGTGTTTAAGTAAAACACAATTGCGCTCTGCCTTGCGTCTGTATACATCAAGTTGGCGTTACCTGTATGGTGTTAAAAAGGGCGCGCAGCGTGTTGACCTTGATGGTAATTCATGCGGTGAACTGGAAGCGGAACACATTGAACATGCTCTCCAGCAACTGACTGAAGCCAAAGCACGGGTTCAGGCACAGCGTGCAGAACAAAGAGCTAAAAAACGTGAAGCTGAAAATGCGGCTGCCGGTGAAAAAAATGAACGGCCTGTAGCCAAAAAGCCAGCTCCTCGTCGTCGTGCCAATAATACTGAAGGGGAAAAACGGCAGCCACGCCAACAAAATCGCCCTCAGCAAACACGTAAACCGGCGGCTAAACCTGCTCAACCTGTACCGACTCAGAGCACCGATGTTTCATCGCTGAAAATTGGTCAGGAAATTAAAGTAAGAGTGGGTAAAAGCTCGATGGATGCTTCTGTGCTTGAAATCGCCAAAGACGGTGTACGGGTACAATTGTCTTCCGGTTTAGCGATGATTGTACGCGCAGAACATTTACAGTTCTGATACGGAGGCCAACCTAGGCATGAACACATTCGTCAGACTGGCTTTTGTCTTAGGCGTTTCAATTTTTGGTACTTGTTATGCAAATACAAACAGTCCAGCGGCTGTTCCTGTTCGTATTGAACAATTGCCTGTATTGAAGCAAGAGCCTCAGCACTCAACAGTGAGCGAGCGGGTAACATCCCGCTTCACTCGCTCTCATTATCGTCAATTTGATTTAAATGGTGATTTTTCGGCAAAAATATTTGACCGCTACCTTAATATACTGGACTACAGCCATAATATATTACTGGCGTCAGATGTAGCTCAGTATGCTGATAGGAAAAAGTTGTTAGGCAAGGAATTGGAGAGCGGGAATCTGGAAATCCCGTATGACCTGTTTAATTTGTTGCAAAAACGCCGCTTTGAGCGATATCAGTACGCTTTATCTCGTCTTGAGCAGCCAATGAATTTTGGTGGTAATGATACAATTGATGTTGATCGTTCCAAAGCCCCTTGGCCGCAGAATATCGAGGAGTTAAATAAACTCTGGGATGCTAAAGTTAAATATGATTGGCTCAATCTCAAACTCACTGGCAAAGACGATAAAGAAATTAAACAAGTGCTGACCAAACGCTATCAGTCTGCGTTAAAACGCCTGACACAAAGTCAGAGTGAAGATGTTTTCCAATTGATTATGACGGCGTTTGCCCGTGAAATAGATCCTCATACCAATTATCTTTCACCACGCAATACTGAACAGTTTAACTCAGAGATGAGTCTTTCCCTGGAAGGAATTGGTGCTGTTTTACAGATAGATGATGATTATACCGTCATAAATTCTATGGTTGCCGGTGGACCTGCCGCCAAAAGCAAAGCGTTAAAAGTGGGTGATAAGATTATCGGTGTCGCTCAGTCAGGGAAGTCCATGGTGGATATTATTGGCTGGCGTCTGGATGATGTGGTTGCACTGATTAAAGGCCCTAAAGGCAGTAAAGTACGGCTTGAAGTTATTTCTGATACCAAAGGAGCAAAACCACGTACTATCACTTTGACTCGTGAACAGATCCGTCTGGAAGATCGGGCAGTGAAGATGTCAGTCAAGACAATTGGTAAGGAAAAAGTGGGCGTTCTTGATGTCCCAGGTTTTTATGTTGGCTTGACTGATAATGTTAAAACTCAATTACAAAAACTGACTAAACAGCATGTCAGTGCCATTGTTATTGATCTGCGTAGTAATGGGGGGGGTGCACTGACAGAAGCAGTTTCTTTGTCTGGCCTGTTTCTCCCAAGTGGCCCGGTTGTGCAAGTCAGGGATAATAACGGGAAAATCCGCCAGGATTCCGATACTGATGAAATGGTGTACTATAAAGGGCCTTTGGTTGTCCTGGTAGACCGGTTTAGTGCTTCCGCTTCTGAGATTTTTGCCGCGGCAATGCAGGATTATGGGCGGGCGCTGATTGTTGGTGAGCCTACGTTTGGCAAAGGCACGGTTCAGCAATATCGTTCTTTGAGTCGTATTTACGATCAAATGATGCGTCCTGATTGGCCGTCACTGGGTTCTGTTCAATATACAATTCAGAAATTCTATCGTGTGAATGGTGGTAGCACCCAGCGTAAAGGTGTTACACCTGATATTGTGATGCCAACGGGGATTGATCCGGCAGAAACAGGAGAAAGTTTTGAAGATAATGCTTTGCCTTGGGATAGCGTTCCTCCTGCCCGTTATACGGGATCTAAAGTTATTGCAGGGTTAATTCCGCAGTTGAATATGGCTCATACTACCCGCATCGCGGATGATCCAGAGTTCAAATATATCAATGAGGACATTGCGCACTATAAGGCAATGAAAGAGCATAAGAACATCGTTTCTCTTAACTATGCACAAAGAGAGAAAGAGAACAAAGAAGATGATGCTTTAAAACTGAACCGGATTAATGATCGCTTTAAGCGCGAGGGTAAAAAACTGTTAACATCACTGGATGATTTACCTAAAGATTATCAGGGTCCGGATCCCTATCTTGATGAATCAGTGAAAATTGCACTTGATTTGGCACACCAACCTGTTGAGAAGATATTAGCTAAATCTAAGTAGAGTCATTTTTAAATAGCCCGTTAACGATGTCTAATACCCGTTCACTTGAGATGTTTTTGAGTGAACGGTGTATTGGGCTTTTAGTCTCCATATAAACGGCGTTTTTTGAAGTGTTCTCCTTTTTTTCAGGAAGGATGAACTGTTTCACATTTTCTCTGTGTTACCGGGTATCGGAGTATTTTGCTTAACCAATTGGTGTTAGGCTGCTACTGGTTTTTTATAATTTTGTAAAGTTGTGTTGATTTTATCGCTTGAAGAGTTCAAAGCCTTGAATATAGCAAGAACAGCCTTATTTATAGATTAACTCTGAAAGTGCATTGATTATTAATAAAGGAAGCCGGTTTTTATGATGCGAATTGCTTTGTTCCTCCTCACTAACCTTGCTGTTATGTTGGTGTTCGGGATAATACTTTCTCTGACAGGAATTCAGGGAAGTAGCGTACAAGGTTTAATGATTATGGCTGGTCTGTTTGGTTTCGGTGGGTCGTTTATTTCCCTGCTGATGTCCAAATGGATGGCCTTGCGTTCTGTTGGTGGTCAGGTTATTGAACAGCCAGCAAATGAAGTTGAACATTGGTTAGTTGAAACTGTTCGCCGTCAGGCGGAACAGGTCAATATTACGATGCCGCAGGTTGCGATTTATGCTGCACCTGACATTAATGCCTTCGCTACCGGCGCTCGTCGTAATGCTTCTCTGGTCGCTGTTAGTACTGGCCTGTTGGATAATATGAGCAGGGCAGAAGCGGAAGCCGTTATTGCCCATGAGATTAGCCATATCGCTAACGGTGATATGGTGACGATGACTTTGCTGCAAGGGATAGTCAATACCTTCGTTATCTTCATTTCCCGTCTGTTGGCTCAGGTTGTATCAGGTTTTCTGTCTGGCAACAATAATGAAGAAGAGGGTAACTCTTCTGGTAACCCGATCGTTTACATGGTTGTTTCAATGGTGCTGGAAATCGTATTTGGTATTCTGGCAAGTATTATCACCATGTGGTTTTCCCGTTACCGCGAATTCCATGCAGATGCGGGATCCGCTAAGTTGGTTGGCCGTGAGAAGATGATTGCTGCTTTGCAGCGTCTGAAAACCAGTTATGAGCCGCAGGAAGAAGGTAGTATGATGGCATTCTGTATTAATGGTAAATCCAAGACGTTCAGTGAGCTGTTTCTGTCTCACCCACCATTAGACAAACGTATTGAAGCTCTGCGTAGTGGGCAGTACCTGAATAAATAATATTGCGAATAAAATAAAAAAGCCGAAGAATGATGTATTCTTCGGCTTTTTTTATGATTTTTGAAATTCAAATCATAGCTGATTTAACTCAACTTCTTCTTCCTGATTGAAGGTGGTTTTATCAGTTTGCCCCATTAACTGACTGGTAATTGTACCGGCGGTCATTGAACCACTCACATTCAGCGCGGTACGGCCCATATCAATAAGAGGCTCAACAGAAATCAACAGTGCAATTAGCGTTACAGGTAATCCCATTGCGGGTAAGACAATCAGTGCGGCAAATGTGGCGCCTCCACCCACACCAGCAACGCCCGCGGAGCTGATAGTCACAATACTAACCAGTGTTGCAATCCATACAGGATCAAATGGGTTTATGCCTACTGTCGGCGCAACCATGACTGCCAGCATGGCAGGATAAATCCCGGCGCAACCATTCTGACCAATTGTTGCGCCGAAAGATGCTGAGAAACTGGCGATAGATTCCGGTACACCGATACGGCGTGTCTGGGTTTCAACATTCAATGGGATACTGGCTGCACTTGAACGGCTAGTGAATGCAAAGGTCAATACCGGCCAGATTTTTTTGAAAAATTTAAGTGGATTGATACCGGTGAGAGAGAGCAGAAACCCGTGAGCAACAAACACTAGCGCCAGTGCAATGTAGGATGCGATAACAAAGCTGCCCAGTTTCGCAATTTCGTGGATATTGGAGTTGGCGACAACTTTGGTCATCAGAGCCATAACACCGTATGGCGTCAGGCGCATAACCAGGCGAACCAGTTTCATTGCCCATGCTTGCATAATATCGATAGCGGCTAATACACGTTCACCACGTTCGCGGTCATCTTTCAGCATTTGTAGTGCAGCAATCCCAAGGAAGGTCGCAAAAATAACAACACTGATAACAGATGTTGGATTGGCACCGGCTAAATCAGCAAATGGGTTTTTAGGAATAAAAGATAAAATTAACTGCGGCACAGACAAATCAGAGATTTTGCCTATGTAGTTGTTTTCGATAGCCGACAGGCGTGCTGTTTCTTGAGTTCCTTGTACCAGACCTTCAGCAGTCAGGCCGAATAGGTTAGTAATAATGATACCGATCAGCGCTGCGATCATCGTAGTGAACAGCAGGCTGCCGATGGTCAGAAAACTGATTTTTCCTAGAGAAGATGCTTTATGCAATCTGGCAACAGCGCTTAAAATAGAGGCAAATACCAGCGGCATAATCACCATTTGCAGAAGTTGTACATAGCCGTTACCTACAATATTGAACCATGAGATTGATTCTTTCAGTGTGGCATTATCAGCTCCATAAGTTAGTTGTAGCGCCAGACCAAAAATAACGCCAATGGCGAGGCCGAAAAGAACCTTTTTTGACAGACTCCATTGGTGTGAGCTGGCTTTTGACAATAGCAAAAGCAGTGCTGCGAAAATGAGCACATTCAGAATTAATGGTAAGTTCATCCACAAACTCCAGATTTTAATTATTGAGGGAGTTAAGCTGTATTAATCGAGTTAAGTTATAAACTTATACCCTACAGCAAGTAATTGAGAATATGGTACCAGCTAAGGTTATCGGCTCTTATAATTAAATCGAATTTGATATAATAATCATGGCAATTAAGATTGATTTTTATGCGATTATAACATTAAAAATATTTTCAAAGGTTATTAAAAACACAGTTTTTTGATGTAATCTATATAAATAAGTATAGAGCAATCAATATGTTCTGGCAGAAAAACGGCTATGACAATCAGTAAGGCGGAAATAAATCTTTCTGCTTTCTTATTTCCTTGTTTGCCAAGTATAGGCAGGCAGAAACGCATCTTTATTGGCCATAATAATGGTACGCCAGCAGGAGTCAGCATATCTGCTACCAGATGACTTAGATAACCAACAATCATGGCATGGAAAAAATCGGTTGGTACAGGCCACTCTTCTGGTATTTTTAGCCAAAGTAAAGCGACACCTAATGCAAGAGCAAGCAAACTGTGAGTAAATCCT
The DNA here is from genome assembly GCF_001010285.1 of Photorhabdus thracensis. Lineage (GTDB taxonomy): Bacteria > Pseudomonadota > Gammaproteobacteria > Enterobacterales > Enterobacteriaceae > Photorhabdus > Photorhabdus temperata. Next base: position 4,161,509 of record NZ_CP011104.1, read on the forward strand.
CTGTGACCACATAGTTTGGCAATTGGAATAGAAATAACTCTGAATAATCTGCCCAGGGTTGAATTTGGGTGATCTATATCTGGTAACAATGCGGTAAGCAGCACGCCTGGTAGCATATGCAACCAGTCACCATTAGCTATTTCTGGTGTTATTTCAAGTTTGTGCGCCATAATAATACTGGCAACTGAAAATAAAAGATGCCCTTCCCCGGTCATAAATTCCTCTGACTGATAACTGTCTATCTATACAGTTGGCGAAGTATAGTGGGTTTTATGCGGGTAAGATAGGGGGTGAAAAGCAAAAATATCTTATTTATTAATATATAAAGTTAATATTTTATCAGATTGTTATTTGACAGAATAAGGAATAAACGCTAAGGCGGCTATGTGAGCAATCAGAAACTGCCATTTAAACAGATAATGGCAGCTAAAGTTATGGCCAGATGATATCTGTTACACTTAATTGTTCAAGTGAGCGTAGTTTAATATCTGCTAATGTCCAACGTAGATCATCAAAATGATGGGCTGTTGGAACAACGATTGAACGCATTTTTGCTGCTTTTGTCGCTATCATTCCATTAAATGAATCTTCCAGGGTCACACAACTTATGGGGGAAACACTCAGTTGTTCAGCAGCGAGCAAATAAACTTCGGGATGGGGTTTACTGTTGGGTAATTTGGCAGCAGAAACGACAGTATCAAAATAATGACTCAAGTTGAACATCTCAAGTACTTGTTCCAACATATATTGTGGAGAAGCATGACTGCTTTTATTGGTAAGTGAAAAGACATGAGTATCTCCCACAGGTCAGACAGTTAGCGAGAGCTGATTGTAGCAATCATCGGCAGATGAAATCTTTTTCTTGTGAGGAACTGGGTAAGAAATGCTTAGTTAATTAAATATAAAGTTAAATTTAATCATTGATGGGCTATGATTAGCCAAGAATAAAATCTATTTACTGCTATGAGGGGTATCATGACTTACCAAAAAGCCGGATACATCGCTATTATTAAACGAGTTTTAGGTTGGGTGATTTTTATTCCAGCACTTTTATCGACCATCGTTTCTGTGATCAATCTTGCCTGGTTGCATGGTATTAAAGGTAGTGGCATTAATGCTGTTTTAGATGATTTTCTGAAAATGATGGCCGAAATGGTGCGCTTTAATACGTCATTTTTGGATTTTTTCTGGAAAAATTCGCCAACTCCTGTTCGTTTGGCTGGTTTCACTGGGGAAAATATGAGCTTTCTGATTATTTATTTTCTTATTTTTGTCGGTCTTGCTATGAATGCATCAGGCCAGCGTATGTATAGACAAGTAAAATTTGTACGTGAAAATATTGAAGATCAGTTGATTATTGAAAAGGTCAAAGATAATGGTGGCCTGACAAGAGAACAGATTGAATCAAGGATCAAACTTCCGCACCATACATTGTTTAGTCAGATTTATATTTTATATGTTTCACCGGTAATTATCGGTGCAATTTTTTATTTTCTGCTGGGAATTTTAGGCTGGTAAATCTTCTGGCGGTGATGGCTGCGGAATGAAGTGTTTCCGCAGCCCGTTGTTTCTTCATTGCATAATGTCATCAATAATATCTTGCGCCGCAATAAAATTATCACCACCAAACAGATTACAACGGTTAAGCAAATAATAGAGCTGATATACAGGTTGTCGATCAATAAAATTGGCAGGCAGTGGCCACACACTCTGATAACCATCAAAAATTTGCATTGGTAGATTAGGGTACAACGGTAGCATAGCAAAATCACACTCACGATCTCCCCAATAACAAGCAGGATCGAAAGCAACGGCGTGATCATCCAGAGAAGCGCAATTAGCAGGCCAAAGATCGCCATGTAAGAGAGAGGGCTGTGGTTGGTGATGTTGAAGCTTGTTACTTATGACCCGAACAATATTATCAATATCACCAAATATCATACCTTTTTCTGCTGCAATCTGTAATTGCCAACCAATTCGTTTCTCTGCATAAAACTGATGCCAACGTCGTTGCCAACCATTTGGTTGTGGTGTTGTTGCCAGCATATTGTCAAAATCAAAGCCGAATTGGGGTTGCTCACTCCACTGATGAAGTTTTGCCAGTTGTTGACCGAAGCAATAAGCATTGTGTGGGGTAAAAGATTTTAAAGGCAAGAATTCAAGTAACAGAAAACTATAGTCTCGATCACAGCCAACACCATAAACAGTTGGGACACGAATAGTTTGACTGCGTGTCAGTAATTCAAGTTGTTCAGATTCTGCTTTGAAGACCGGGAGCATTTCCTTCAGATTTGATTTGACAAAAACGTGTTGTTCGCCATGAATGACTTTCCAGGCTTGATGGATATCGCCTCCGGTTAACGCAGTTTTATCGTGAATTTCGGCAGTACCGAAATATTCATTTAGCAAACGATTTACTGCCTGCCACATGGTTCACCTCTCTAAATCGTCAATTACTTTTATGAACAATTATAGTCAGAGAAAATATATGAGTTGGTAAAAAAGATGATTAGCAGGGTTATATCTTAAAACAGATATAACCCTTTTTGTTATTAATTAGGTTCGTCAGAGACTTGGAGAGTAACTTGATGGGTTTTATGTTTGAATTTTGTTTTTGCCTGTTTTATCTGATTGTAAGTCAGTGCCAGTGTAAAGAAAATAGCCTGGACAATAACAATGCACGGCCCTGTTGCACCATCAATATGGAAACTAATCAGTGTACCAAGGACACAAGAACTGACCGACGCAATAATAGCGACAATTAACATTCGGTCAAAACTGCGGCATAGCATAAAAGCGATAATTCCCGGCGATATTAACATGGCAATAACCAGAATCATTCCCACAGCTTGTAGGGAGGCGACAATAGTCATTGCCAGCAAACAAAGCAAACCGTAATGTAAAAACTTAACAGGTAACCCTACTACGCGCGCTTGGTTCGGATCAAAGCAATAGAGCATGAAATCTTTACGTTTTAGCAGTACCACCGCCATGGTAATACCGGTAATCCATAATGTTTGATTCAATTCATCTTTAGTGATCCCCAGCATATTACCAAACAGAATGTGAGTGAGATGTTGATCGGTATCCATTCTGGCAAAAAGAACTAAACCAAAAGCAAACATGCCGGAAAAGACGATTCCCATCACGGTATCTTCTTTTATCCGGCTGTGTTCTTTCAGATACCCTGTTGCAAAAGCGCAAAAAATACCAGAAAGAAACGCACCAATAGCCAGAGGTATCCCGGCAGCGAAAGCCAGTACAATCCCCGGTAATACGGCATGAGAGATAGCATCTCCCATTAACGACCACCCTTTAAGTACCAGGTAACAAGAGAGCATCGCGCATACTGCGCCTGTCACAACGGCTGCGAACATTGCCCGCTGCATGAATGGAAACATGAACGGCTCAGTGATTAATTGAATCAACTGATTCATAGCGGTGTCTCCTTAGCCAATGCCACGGATTCTTTTCTGGCACGTATACGGGAAGCGATTAATCCGTGTTTTGGTGCAAAGAAGAACGCCAATAGGAAAATAACGGTTTGCAGTGTGACAATAACACCGCCGGTAGCGCCATTAAGGAAGAAACTTAAGTAAGCGCCAAACGCACTGGTTAGGGAACCAATAGCCACTGCAATTATCAGTAAGTGTTTAAAACGGTCAGTCAGTAAATAGGCGGTTGCTCCTGGCGTCACTACCATTGCAATGACCAGAATAGCGCCGACAGTTTGTAAGGCTGCGACAGTACATGCACTCAGTAAAGTAAAAAAAATGATTTTCATCCGTAAGGGAGATAAGCCAATAGAACGTGCATGGGTTTCGTCGAAGAATACAACCAGCAAATCTTTCCAGATAAGCATTAACACGATAAATGAAACCGCAATGATAATTTCAACTTGGAGAACATCTTCATCAGCGATACCGAGGATATTGCCGAGGATAATGGTTTGTACGTTAACGGATGTGGGATTGAGAGAAACGATCAGTAAGCCGGCAGCAAAGAAAGTAGAAAATATAAACCCGATCACCGCATCTTCACGTAAGCGAGTGATATGGCGAACGAGAGTCATTGATAGCGCTGCCAGCATGCCGGTAAAAAAAGCGCCGCCTGCGTAAGGAAGACCCAGTGCGTAAGCACCGGCGACACCAGGCACAACTGAGTGAGAGAGCGCATCTCCCATCAGTGACCAGCCTTTTAGCATTAGATAGGCAGAAAGAAAGGCACAAACGGCACCGACAATCGAGCTGACCCAGATAGCTTTCACCATGTAGTTATAGTGAAAAGGTTGCAGCAAAAGTTCTATCATGGTTGACGTTTCTCCTTTTGCTGGGTTTGCCTCGGTGGAACATGATGGTCCTGACCGTAAAACACCGCTGCACGTTCATCATCAGTAATAACCGTCAGGGAACGCGGATCATCATCATTATGCAACTCCGGCCCGGATAGATTAATGTGACGAAGTACTCCACCAAAAGTCATCTCCAAATTCTTCTGGGTGAACGTTGTTTCTGTCGGGCCACTTGCCAGAACAGTCCGGTTGATCAAGATAACGTGGTCACAGAATTCGGGAACACTGCCAAGGTTGTGGGTTGAGACTAAAACCAGATGACCCTCATCACGTAAATCACATAGCAGGTCAATGATGGCATTTTCTGTTTTTACATCAACACCGGTAAAAGGTTCATCCAGTAACAGAACTTTTCCTTCTTGAGCCAGCGCTCTTGCAAGAAAAACCCGTTTTTTTTGCCCGCCTGAGAGCTCTCCAATTTGCCGGTTGCGCAGAGCTGTTAAGCCAACACGTTCAAGTGCTTCATCAACAGCTTGGTGATCCTTCTTGCCTGGGATTCTCAAAAACCCCATTTTGCCGTAACGGCCCATCATAACGACATCAGAAACCAGTACTGGGAAGTTCCAGTCGACTTCTTCTGTTTGAGGGACATACGCGATGATATTTTTCTTTAACGCACTTTTGACAGGCATATCGCTCAGGGTAACTTTCCCGTGAGATGGGTTTACCAGCCCCATAATGGTCTTAAACAGTGTGGACTTACCACTGCCATTAATGCCAACCAATGCACAGATAGTACCGCCAGTGATAGAAAAACTGGCGTCATAAATAGCAGTGTGACCGTTGTTATAAGTCACAGTGGCGTCATCAACCACTAAATGAGGACGTTCAAACAGCATATTGCTATTCATTGATTAAATCCTTTTGCGATTGTATCTACAGTTTTGTTCAGTAAATCAATATAAGTTGGTACTGGCCCGTCACTGCTGGAGAGTGAATCTACATAAAGAACGCCACCATAACGGGCATCGGTTTCTTTACTGACTTGTTTGGCTGGTTTATCGGAAATGGTACTTTCGCTGAACACAACCGGGATCTTATTTTCTCTTACCGTATCAATTACATGACGAACTTGTTGTGGTGAACCTTGTTCTTCCGCATTGATTGGCCACAGATAAACTTCCTTGAATTGATAATCTTTAGCCAGATAGCTAAAAGCCCCTTCACTGGTGACTAACCAACGTTGATCCTGTGGAATACGGGCAAGACGCTCTCTCAGTGGAGAATCCAGTTGGGCGATTTTTTCGGCATAGGATTTGGCATTCCTATTATAAATCTCTGTATTTTCAGGATCATATTTCACAAATGCTTTGCGGATATTTTCAATATAAACCAAAGCGTTGGTTGGTGACATCCAGGCGTGAGGGTTAGGGTTTCCGTTGTAAGGCCCTTCACGAATAGGTAATGGTGTAATGCCTTCAGTAATAACAACAGCGGGAACATCTTTGAGATTTTCAAAGAAACGTTCGAACCAGCGTTCCAGATTCAATCCATTCCAAAGGATCAAATCAGCATGTTGAGATTTTATAATATCTTTGGGAGTAGGCTGATAATCATGGATTTCAGCACCTGGTTTAGTAATTGATTCAACAATTGCAGCATCGCCAGCTACATTTTGTGCTATATCCTGAATGATAGTAAAAGTGGTGACGACTTTGAATTTTTTTGCGGCGGATACCTGCTGGCTAAATAAGATTATGGATAAGAGAATCAATATGATTCCTGGTATAGGGTAAGGAAGCAGAGAGAGTTTCTTTTTCATGAATTCAAACCTTTACTTGTTATAAATATGTATATGATAACGATTATCAATATCATTTAAGTAAAGTCAAGATTATAAAATTCAGAAACAGAGATTATTATAATAGTCACTTCGTATGATATGAACATGAATAGAGTTAAAAGTTAAGTAAAATATTTTTGGGTTGTGAATGAAATTGTATATGCTGCGCTGTAGTAGATTTGATCCAGAGGATTAAAGGGTGAAATTAAGACTCAGCTTTGTGGCACTGATTGTGCTATTAGTCGGTTGTGCTGAAAAGAATAGCCAGCAAACCAATATCGAAAAACAGCCAAGCCAGCAACGTATGCTCAGTGGCAGCTCTACTAACTTGGTTGGGTTTTCTTCTTTCCCGCCGACACCTTTTGATACATTTATTCAACAGGCATCCAATCGGTACGGTGTTGATGAAACGCTTATCAGGGCGATTATTCAAGTTGAATCAGGTTTTCGCCCCGATGCCGTCAGTAAATCGAATGCAATTGGCCTTATGCAGATTAAAGCATCAACAGCAGGACGGGATGTGTATCGACAGAAGGGGCGTTCTGGTCAGCCGACAACCCGCGAGTTGAAAGATCCTAAAACCAATATTGATCTTGGCACTGCTTATATTAGTCTTCTAAAAGAGCAGCATTTGGCGGGTATTGATAATCCGGAGACGCTCTACTATGCCACTATCGTTGCTTACGTCAATGGCGCTGGCGCGCTCTTGCGTACTTTTAGTGCTGACCGCCAGTTAGCTGTTAATAAAATAAACCGGATGACACCGGATGAGTTTTATCAGCATGTCCAGGATAATCATCCGGCCCCTCAGGCTCCGCGCTATTTGTGGAAAGTGAAGAATGCTTACCGCTCATTGACCATGGCAGATTAAGGAGCTGATAATAATGGCTATTCCATTTCTAATGAGTTTTTCTGAAAATATATATTTGATTATGATTATATTCAGTTAGAACTGGGAACCGCCATTACTGTTTACTCATGTTTCCTATAAGATTTTTTCAAGACTTGCATTGATTTCAATATCAAGCCGGCGATATCTATTCCGCTTTGTAATAAGAGCAGAAATCGTGCTTTTTCGTCATTGCAATGATTGTATTATTGATGCAGTGGGTTATTAAGGCTGTATACCCTTTGGTTTTCTAACTAAACATAGCCGTGACCTGAATGTTTGTTGGTGGTATATTTTCGCGATGTTTCGGTATCAAAGGCAGTCACTTTTTACATTGTGTACCAATTTTAGTACCAAACTCTAAATGGATTGACTAGATAATAATTTAAGTCGTTATTTTAGTTGAATATCAAACTCCTTCAAGTGACCTTTCGTGCGGGTCACCACTGTCGATAAGGATTTTAAATGCCTGTTATTACTCTTCCTGACGGTAGCCAACGTCAGTTTGATCGTGCCGTTTCTGTAATGGATGTTGCCTGTGATATTGGTCCAGGTTTAGCGAAAGCATGTATTGCTGGCCGCGTAGATGGTGAGCTGGTGGATGCCTGTGAATTAATCGATTCTGATGCAAAACTGGCAATTATTACCAGTAAAGATGAGGAAGGGCTGGAAATTATCCGCCATTCATGCGCACATCTGTTGGGCCATGCGATTAAGCAATTATGGCCAGATACTAAAATGGCCATCGGACCCGTTATTGATAATGGTTTCTACTATGATGTCGATCTTGGCCGTGCCCTGACGCAGGAAGATATTGAGCTGCTTGAAAAACGTATGTTGGAGCTTGCCAAAAAAGACTATGACGTCATCAAGAAAAAAGTGAGTTGGCAAGAAGCTCGTGATACGTTCGTCGCCCGTGGTGAGGATTACAAAGTACAGATTTTGGATGACAACATTGGTCGTGATGATCGTCCTGGCCTGTATAATCATGAAGAATATGTTGACATGTGCCGTGGTCCACATGTGCCAAATATGCGTTTCTGTCATCATTTTAAATTGCAGAAAGTGGCAGGGGCATACTGGCGTGGGGACAGCAACAATAAAATGTTGCAACGGATATACGGTACTGCGTGGGCTGATAAGAAGCAGCTCAACACTTATCTGCAACGCCTGGAAGAAGCCGCTAAACGTGACCATCGTAAAATTGGTAAACAGCTGGATTTGTACCATATGCAGGAAGAAGCGCCGGGTATGGCGTTCTGGCATAACGATGGCTGGACTATTTTCCGTGAGCTGGAAACTTTCGTACGCACTAAACTGAAAGAATATCAATATCAGGAAGTTAAAGGTCCATTTATGATGGACCGTGTGATGTGGGAAAGAACCGGTCACTGGGAAAACTATGGTGAGCATATGTTTACCACCTCCTCAGAGAACCGTGAATATTGCGTTAAACCAATGAACTGTCCAGGGCACATTCAGATTTTTAACCAAGGTTTAAAATCTTATCGTGACTTGCCTTTACGCATGGCTGAGTTCGGTAGTTGCCACCGTAATGAACCGTCAGGTGCATTACATGGCTTGATGCGTGTTCGTGGTTTTACTCAGGATGATGCCCATATCTTCTGTACAGAAGAGCAAATTCACCGGGAAGTGAGCAGCTGCATTAAGATGGTGTACGACGTTTACAGCACCTTTGGTTTTGACAAAATTGTTGTTAAGCTGTCAACCCGTCCGGAAAAACGCATTGGTACTGAAGAACAGTGGAGTCAGGCCGAGGAAGCTTTGGCGGCAGCGCTGCAAGAAAACGGTGTTCAGTTTGAATATCAGCCAGGTGAAGGCGCTTTTTACGGACCAAAAATTGAATTTACTTTGCATGATTGTTTGGATCGTGCGTGGCAATGTGGTACTGTGCAGCTTGACTTTTCACTACCGGGCCGTTTGAGTGCGTCCTACGTAGGTGAAAACAACGAACGTAAGGTTCCTGTAATGATTCACCGTGCGGTTCTGGGTTCACTAGAACGGTTTATCGGCATCCTGACTGAGGAATATGCGGGTTTCTTCCCGACATGGATTGCTCCACAGCAGGTCGTTGTGATGAATATCACAGATAGCCAGGCTGATTATGTACAGGAATTAGCAAAAAAACTTCAAGATGCCGGCATTCGTGCAAAAGCAGACTTGAGAAACGAGAAGATTGGTTTTAAAATCCGTGAACACACTCTACGTCGTGTTCCTTACATGCTTGTTTGTGGTGAAAAAGAGGTCGAATCAGGAAAAGTTTCTGTTCGGACCCGCCGCGGTAAGGATTTAGGTAGCATTGATGTTAGCGAGTTCATCGAAAAACTGCTGATAGAAATACGCAGTCGTAATCTTCATCAATTGGAGGAATAAGGTATTAAAGGCGGAAAAAGAATTCAAACGGCGCGTCCTAATCGCATTAATGGAGAAATTCGCGCTTCTGAAGTTCGTTTAACAGGTTTAGATGGCGAACAGATTGGCATCGTCAGTCTGAGAGAAGCTCTTGAAAAAGCTGAGGAAGTGGGTGTTGATTTAGTTGAAATCAGCCCGAATGCCGAGCCGCCGGTTTGCCGTATCATGGATTACGGCAAGTTCCTCTATGAGAAGAGTAAGTCAATCAAAGAACAGAAGAAAAAACAAAAGGTTATTCAGGTTAAGGAAATTAAATTCCGTCCTGGTACAGATGAAGGCGACTATCAGGTCAAACTACGCAACCTGGTTCGTTTTCTGGAAGATGGCGATAAAGCCAAAATCACCCTGCGTTTTCGTGGGCGTGAAATGGCGCACCAACAGATTGGTGTTGAAATGCTTAACCGCATTCGCGACGATCTGGATGAACTGGCAGTGGTCGAATCCTTCCCATCGAAGATTGAAGGCCGTCAGATGATAATGGTGCTCGCTCCTAAGAAGAAATAGTCAGGCAATCAAGTAATAAGCTCCAGTCGGTTCGTCTGGTTGGGGCTTATTCGCCTTACTGATTCGTTGTAATTAACAATGCGAAGTGGAAATGAAAATGCCAAAGATCAAAACAGTACGCGGCGCCGCTAAACGCTTTAAAAAAACCGCAAGTGGTGGTTTTAAGCGTAAGCACGCTAACCTTCGTCACATTCTGACTAAGAAATCAACCAAGCGTAAACGTCATTTACGTCCAAAAGGCATGGTCTCCAAAGGTGATCTGGGCCTGGTTGTTGCTTGTCTGCCATACGCATAAGCAATTTTTAGATTAGAACTCAGAGACGATAGGAGAAGTATATGGCTCGCGTAAAACGTGGTGTTGTCGCCCGTGCACGTCACAAGAAAATTTTAAAGCAAGCGAAAGGTTACTATGGTGCCCGTTCGCGCGTTTACCGTGTTGCCTTCCAGGCAGTTATCAAAGCAGGGCAGTACGCTTACCGTGACCGTCGTCAGCGTAAACGTCAGTTCCGTCAACTGTGGATTGCACGTATTAACGCTGCTGCACGTCAGAATGGTTTGTCCTACAGCCGTTTCATTGATGGCCTGAAAAAGGCTTCTGTTGAAATCGACCGTAAGATCCTGGCTGACATCGCTGTGTTTGACAAAGTGGCATTTGCTGCTTTGGTTGAAAAAGCGAAGAGCGCTCTGGCATAAGTTAGAGTCGTTAAGAGGGGGAGCATGCTCCCTCTTTTACTTTGTTTGAAAATGTGGCTTACTAGAGCGTCGTTGTCAGAAAAAATATTTTTTCCGAGAGAACCCATGTTATGCCTTTAGCTTTTTTTCGCTTCTTTTTTTACTTTAGCGCCTGAATTCAGGGGGCTTTGCGCGTAAGAAAAGAAACGAAAAGTAGCGCCTGAGCCTCCGTTGTGGAGGCTTTTTTGTTTTTATCACATAAAAACAGAAGCAGGTTTATAGAGAGTCATTAACGATCATTATTAACAGGCCGTTAGGCCGAAGGAAGAGGAAAACGATGCCACATCTCGCTGAATTGGTTGCAAAAGCAAAAGCAGCCATAGAAGATGCCCAGGATGTTGCTGCGTTGGATTTGGTGCGTGTTGAATATTTAGGCAAAAAAGGCCATTTAACTCTCCAAATGTCATCGCTGCGTGATCTGCCGGTCGAAGAACGTCCAGCTGCCGGGGCTGTTATTAATCAGGCGAAGCAGGAAGTCCAGGAAGCTTTGAATGCCCGTAAAGAAAAACTGGAGACTGCTCTTCTGAACTTCCGTTTAGCCGCAGAGAAGATTGATGTATCTCTGCCTGGTCGCCGTATGGAAAATGGTGGATTACATCCGGTAAACCGTACAATAGAGCGGATTGAAACTTTCTTTGGTGAATTAGGTTTTTCTGTAGAATCAGGTCCTGAAATTGAAGATGATTATCACAATTTCGATGCATTGAATATTCCTGCCCACCATCCTGCACGCGCTGATCATGATACTTTCTGGTTTGATGCCAAACGTCTGTTGCGTACTCAGACTTCCGGTGTTCAGGTCCGGACTATGCATAGCCAACAGCCGCCTATTCGTGTCATTGCACCTGGTCGTGTATATCGTAATGACTACGACCAGACACATACGCCCATGTTCCATCAAATGGAAGGTTTGATTATTGATCGTGGCATCAGTTTTACTAACCTGAAAGGGACATTGCACGATTTCCTGACTAATTTCTTTGAAGAAGACTTGCAGGTTCGTTTCCGTCCTTCTTACTTTCCATTTACAGAACCTTCGGCGGAAGTTGACGTAATGGGTAAAAACGGTAAATGGCTGGAAGTGTTGGGTTGCGGTATGGTTCATCCTAATGTGCTGAATAATGTTGGCCTTGATCCTGAAATTTATTCTGGTTTTGCTTTTGGCATGGGGGTGGAGCGCCTGACAATGTTACGTTACGGCGTAACTGACTTGCGTGCGTTCTTCGAAAATGATTTGCGTTTTCTCAAACAGTTTAAATAAGGCGGGAATATCTCATGAAATTCAGTGAACTCTGGTTGCGCGAGTGGGTAAACCCAGCCATTGGCAGTGAAGAATTGACTGATCAAATCACTATGGTTGGTCTGGAAGTTGATGGCACTGAAGCTGTTGCTGGTCAATTCCATGGTGTGGTTATTGGTGAAGTTGTTGAATGTGGCCAGCATCCAAATGCGGATAAGTTGCGGGTTACAAAAGTGAATGTCGGTGGTGAGCGCTTATTGGATATCGTTTGTGGCGCACCGAACTGCCGCTTGGGGTTGAAAGTTGCAGTCGCCACAGTGGGTGCTGTGCTGCCGGGTGATTTCAAAATCAAAGCGGCGAAACTACGTGGTGAGCCTTCGGAAGGAATGCTGTGTTCTTTCTCTGAACTGGGTATTTCTGAAGATCACGACGGTATTATTGAATTACCTATTGATGCGCCTTTAGGTGTTGATCTGCGTGAATATCTGAAGCTGGATGATAGCGTCATCGAGATCAGCATTACACCTAACCGTGCTGATTGCCTGAGTATTATGGGGGTTGCACGTGATGTGGCAGTCGCTAATAAAATACCATTATCTGCACCGCAAATTGAGGCAATCAAGCCAACAACAGATGCTGTTTTTCCTATTCATGTTGAAGCAACAGAAGCTTGCCCTCGTTACTTGGGGCGGGTAATCGAAAAAATCAATGTGAAAGCGACAACGCCATTGTGGATGCGTGAAAAACTGCGTCGTGGTGGTGTCCGCTCTATCGACCCAATTGTCGATGTGACTAACTATGTGTTGCTTGAATTAGGCCAACCATTGCATGCATTTGATTTGGAACGCTTAAAGGGTTCAATCACGGTGCGTATGGCGAAACCGGATGAAAAATTGGTTTTGCTGGATGGTACAGAAGCCAGGCTTTCTGCTGATACTCTTGTTATTTCTGATGAAAAACAAGCCATTGCAATGGCGGGTATTTTTGGTGGTGAACATTCTGGTGTGAATGAAGAAACGCAAAATATTTTACTTGAGTGCGCATTTTTTGCACCTTTGGCGATTGCTGGTCGTGCTCGTCGTTATGGTTTACATACTGACGCATCTCACCGCTATGAGCGCGGTGTTGATCCTCAGTTACAACACCAGGCAATGGAGAGAGCGACTCAACTACTGATTGAGATTTGTGGTGGTGAAGCGGGGCCGGTCATTGATATTACTGATGAATCTCAATTACCAAAACCTGTAACAATCACACTGCGCCGTGAAAAATTGGATCGTTTGATTGGTCACTGTGTGCCTGATGAGCAAGTTGGTGATATCTTGACCCGTTTAGGTTGTAAAGTCACTGTTCAGGAAAACTGCTGGCAGGCGATTGCACCAAGCTGGCGTTTTGACATGGAGATTGAAGAAGATCTGGTGGAAGAAGTTGCCCGTATTTACGGTTACAACAACATTCCAGATGTACCGATGCGTGCAGATCTCATCATGAAAAAACACCGCGAAGTGGATCTTTCCCTGAAACGTGTTAAAACCATGCTGGTTGACCGAGGTTATCAGGAAGCGATTACTTACAGCTTTGTTGATCCTAAAATTCAGGCATTGTTGCATCCACAGCAACAGGCATTGATGTTGCCTAACCCAATTTCAGCGGATATGTCTGCAATGCGTTTATCATTGCTGACGGGTTTGCTGACAACGGTGGTGTATAACCAGAATCGTCAGCAAAACCGTGTACGCCTGTTTGAAACCGGCTTGCGTTTTGTTCCTGATGAAAATGCGGAGCAGGGTATTCGCCAGGAGCTGATGCTAGGTGGTGTCATTACCGGCAATCGTTTTGAAGAGCATTGGTCACTGGAAAAACAATCTATCGATTTCTTCGATATGAAAGGCGATTTGGAAGCTGTGCTGGAATTAACCGGGAAATTATCTAAGATTTCTTTTAGAGCAGATGTAAATCCGGCGTTGCACCCAGGTCAAAGTGCCGGGATTTATCTGGAAAATGAATACATCGGATACATTGGTGTTGTCCATCCGGAATTAGAACGTAAACTTGATTTAAATGGTCGCACAGTGGTATTCGAAATACTCTGGAACAAGCTGTCAGACCGCGTAGTTCCTGACGCGAGAGAGATTTCACGTTTCCCGTCAAACCGTCGTGATATCGCTATTGTGGTGCCTGAAAATGTTGCTGTAGAAGATGTTTTGGCAGAATGCAAGAAAGTTGGCGTAAATCATATAGTTGGCATAAACTTGTTTGACGTGTATTGTGGTAAAGGTGTAGCAGAGGGTCACAAGAGCCTTGCTATAAGTTTTATCTTGCAGGATACCGCACGTACACTGGAAGAAGAAGAGATTGCTGCAACTGTCAATAGATGTGTTGCAGTACTGAAACAGCGATTCCAAGCATCCTTGAGGGACTGAACCTATGGCGCTTACTAAAGCTGAAATGTCAGAAAATCTGTTTGAGAAACTGGGAATTAGCAAGCGTGATGCTAAAGATCTGGTTGAATTATTCTTTGAAGAAGTGCGTCGTTCTTTGGAGAATGGTGAGCAGGTAAAATTGTCTGGATTTGGCAACTTTGATTTACGGGATAAAAACCAACGTCCGGGACGTAATCCTAAGACGGGTGAAGATATTCCGATTACTGCTCGCCGAGTAGTGACATTCCGTCCTGGTCAGAAGTTAAAAAGCAGGGTTGAGAAAGCCACACCTAAGGAATAATCAAAAAGGCCGCATTAATAGCGGCCTTTTTCTTATAAAGATCCTCTCTCATGAGCTGATTTCCAATGCAACCCACCTATTCCATTGCTGAATTAGTGACTCGTCAGAAAAGGCGTGATTATCGCTTTCTGACAATTCTAACTTGTTTATTTTTATTTGTTTTTTTTCTCTCACTTTGTGCTGGGGAAAATTGGATATGGCCTGATAAATGGTTTTCTGAAACGGGTCAATTGTTTGTGTGGCAGCTGCGTTTTCCTCGTGTTTTGGCTGTCGTTGCGGTAGGCGCAAGCCTGACTGTGGCGGGTGCGGTGATGCAGGCTCTGTTTGAAAACCCGCTGGCTGAACCGGGATTATTGGGGATCAGTAATGGCGCCAGCGTGGTGGTTGTGTTTTTGGTGCTGATGTTTCACGGTATTACGCCATTCTGGTTGTTGAGCATTGGCGCTGTGCTGGGCGCGCTCACTGTCACCATGATATTACTGACCTTTTCAAGAAAGCGTCATCTGAATAATGCCCGTTTGTTATTGGTGGGTGTCGCTTTCGGTGTTGTCTCTGGTGCATTGATGACATGGATGGTTTATTTTAGCACCAGTCTGGACTTGCGCCAGCTAATGTACTGGATGATGGGCAGTTTCAGTGGAATAGACTGGCGACAGCAATGGTTGGTTGTTGCTTTGTTTCCTTTAATCATTTGGTTGAGCAGTCAAGGAAAAGTACTTAATTTTCTTTCACTGGGAGAAACAACATCTCAGCAGTTAGGTATTTCACTTTATCGTTGGCGTAATCTATTTGTCTGCGCGATTGGGTTGCTGGTGGGGCTAAGTGTTGCACTTGCCGGAACAATCAGCTTTATTGGTTTGGTGATTCCACATATTTTGCGTTTGTGTGGTTTGACAGATTATAAAACATTGCTGCCTGCCTGTGTTCTGGCAGGCGGCTATGGATTATTGCTGGCTGATTTACTTTCCCGCCTTAGCCTGACGAATGCAGAAGTACCGATTGGCGTTGTGACTGCAACATTAGGAGCACCGGTATTCATCTGGTTATTGTTAAAAGTCAGAGACTGGAGTTAAGAAAGTGAATGATGTGCAAATCACTAGCCAGTTGATGACTCTCCGGCAAATCTCAGTACAAAACCGATTAATGCCGCTGACAGCCTCAATACAACAAGGTGAACAAATCCATCTCATTGGGCCGAATGGTTCAGGGAAAAGTACGTTATTGGCCTGTATGGCAGGTATTTTGCCGTATAGTGGTGAAATTGATTTGCAACAAAAATGCCTGAGTCAATATAGTCACGGTGAATTAGCACGGCACAGAGCATGGCTCAGCCAGCAAATTTCTTCTGTACCAATAATGCCGGTTTTTCAATATCTGCAACTGCACTTGATGCACCACCGGGTTAATTGTGACGATGTGCTGTCAGAACTTTGTGCTTATTTTAAATTGGGAATGCTGCTGGAGACACCGGTAGGAAATTTATCTGGTGGTGAATGGCAAAGGGTGCGGTTAACCGGGGTTTTTTTACAAGTTTGGCCAACAGTTAATTCGAAAGGTAAATTATTACTCTTGGATGAACCTGCAAATAACCTTGATATCACTCAGGTGGCAGCACTTGATCTGTTAGTAAAGAAATTCTGTGCACTCGGTGGAACCGTTATCATGAGTGGTCACGATCTTAATCACAGTTATGATAAAGCTGATCGGATCTGGTTGCTTGCCAATGGCCTATTGGTTGTGGATGGAAAACCGGATGAGGTAATGAAAGAAAATACGCTCTCCAGCGTTTTTGCGGCTGATATCAAATGTGTGTCAGAGAAAAGGCATAAATATTGGCGAGTTTTTTTGCCTTGATCATAGTTCAGTCAGGGTAAACCTATTGTAATTTTCACTTAATTTACTAAATCATACCTGCGTTGATGATTCGTTAAAATACAGTCATCTAATATGTCATTATACTATGAATGAATTGGACTGTTTTTTATGGATCGTTTTCTGCCATTTTCCCGTCCTGCCATAGGTGATGAAGAAATTCAGGCGGTAGAGAAAGTTCTTCGTTCGGGCTGGATTACAACGGGCCCGCAAAATCATCAATTGGAACAGGACTTCTGCCGTATGTTTGGTTGTAAACATGCGGTTGCCTTAGCTTCTGCAACGGCAGGTATGCATCTGACATTAATGGCGTTGGGTATTGGCCCCGGTGACGAAGTTATTACGCCGTCTCAAACTTGGGTTTCCACAATAAATATGATCTGTCTGCTTGGTGCTGAGCCGATCATGATTGATGTCGATCGCAATACCTTAATGGTCGAAGCAGAAACCGTAAAAGAAGCAATTACTTCCAGAACCAAAGCGATTATTCCTGTTCATTATGCTGGGGCTCCCTGTGATTTGGATGCACTGCGTGTCATTGCTCAGGATGCCGGTATTCCGTTGATTGAAGATGCGGCTCATGCAATAGGGACTCGTTATAAAAATGAGTGGGTTGGTGAGCATGGTACGGCTATTTTCTCTTTTCATGCCATAAAAAATGTCACCTGTGCGGAAGGTGGCTTAATTGTTACTGATAATAATGAACTTGCTGAACGAATCCGGTGTCTAAAGTTTCATGGATTGGGTGTTGATGCTTTTGATCGTCAAATTCAGGGCAGGAGACCGCAGGCGGAAGTTGTAGAACCGGGTTACAAATATAATTTATCTGATATTCATGCTGCGATTGCTGTTGTGCAATTAAGTAAATTGGAATCAATGAATGCTCGCCGTCGGCAAATTGTAGCCCGTTATTCAGCGGCATTAAAAAATTTGCCATTGCAGATGCTAAGTGTACCCGATTATGAACATTTACATGCACATCATCTGTTTATGGTGCGGATTAATAAGGAAATCTGTGGTATTGACCGCGACACATTAATGGAGCGTCTAAAAGAAAAAAATATCGGCACAGGTTTGCATTTCAGAGCCGCACATACGCAAAAATATTATCGGGAACGTTACCCGCAATTGTCGCTGCCTGAATCAGAATGGAATTCAGCAACGCTTTGTTCATTACCACTTTTCCCTGATATGAGTGATGACGATGTGGATTGTGTAATTGATGCTTTACAAGAAATTATTTCGGAGTGCAGATAAGTGTCCTTTGAACAAATTAAGAAAGTTTCTGTTGTTATTCCAGTTTATAACGAAGAAGAGAGTTTACCTCTTCTACTGGAAAGAACCTTGGCAGCGTGTAAACAATTGACTCAGGAATATGAGCTTATTCTCATTGATGATGGCAGTAGTGATAAATCTGCGGAAATTTTGATTCAGGCAGCGGAACAACCTGAAAATAATATTATTGCAATTCTGCTTAATCGTAATTACGGCCAGCATTCAGCAATCATGGCGGGTTTTAATCAGGTCAATGGCGATCTGGTTATTACGCTTGATGCAGATTTACAGAATCCGCCAGAAGAGATCCCCCGTCTGGTTAAAACCGCAGAACAGGGTTATGACGTTGTGGGTACCCGCCGGGCTAACCGGCAGGATTCCCTGTTTCGTAAAACCGCTTCAAAAATCATCAACGCGATGATTACTAAGGCAACAGGTCGTTCTATGGGGGATTATGGCTGTATGCTTCGTGCTTATCGCCGTCACATTATTGAGGCTATGTTGCAGTGCCATGAGCGCAGCACCTTCATTCCTATTCTGGCAAACACCTTCGCCCGTAAAACGATAGAGATTGATGTTGCCCATGCAGAGCGTGAATTTGGTGATTCCAAATACAACTTCATGAAGCTGATTAACCTGATGTATGACCTGCTTACCTGCCTGACAACGGCACCACTGCGTTTGTTGAGCGTAGTCGGGAGTGTCATTGCAGTTTCAGGTTTTTTACTGGCGGTACTGCTGATGACTTTACGTCTGATTTTCGGTTCTATTTGGGCAGCAGAAGGGGTGTTTACCCTGTTTGCCATCCTTTTCATGTTTATTGGCGCACAGTTCGTCGCAATGGGCTTATTAGGTGAATACATAGGCCGTATTTATAACGATGTTCGTGCGCGTCCACGTTATTTTATTCAAAAAGTGGTCGGAAATAAAAAGACCAACGACAACTCAGAAAACCAGGAAGAATACTAAATGAAAGCAATTATCTTTGCCTATCATGATATCGGCTGTGTCGGGATCAATGCCTTAACTAAAGCTGGCTTTGATATTCAGGCGGTATTTACCCATACAGATAATCCTACTGAAAACCATTTTTTCTCTTCTGTTGCCCGTTTGAGTGCAGATTTGGCGCTTCCGGTTTTTGCACCAGAGAACGTTAACCATCCACTTTGGATTGAGCGTATCCGGGAAATGAAGCCTGACGTGATCTTCTCTTTTTATTACCGGGACATGTTGAGCGAAGATATCTTATCGCTGGCGAGTGCAGGCGCATTTAATCTGCATGGTTCTCTGTTGCCAAAATACCGTGGCCGTGCCCCTATTAACTGGGCGATTTTGCATGGTGAAACAGAAACGGGTGTTACCCTGCATAAAATGGTATTGAAACCTGATGCAGGGGATATTGTTGCTCAACATAAAGTTGCTATTGCAGAAACAGATACCTCGCTGATTTTGCACGGTAAAATGCGTGAAGCGGCGGAAAAACTGCTTGATCAAGTATTACCGCAGATCAAAGCGGGAACTTACACTGCAACACCGCAGGATGAGAAGCAGGCAACTTACTTTGGTCGCCGTACTGCCGCTGATGGCGAAATTGATTGGAACAAATCAGCCACTGAAATCAACAACCTGATAAAGGCTGTGACAGAACCTTATCCTGGAGCATTTACTTTCCTGGGTGATCGCAAGATGACTATCTGGCGGGCTTCCGTGCTGAATAAAACGCATAACAAACAGCCAGGTACTATATTATCTGTAGCTCCGCTGATTATTGCCTGTGGTCAAGGTGCACTGGAAATTATGAGTGGGCAGAATGAATCCGGTCTGTATGTTCAGGGGACGCGTCTGGCGGCGGATATGAGCATTGTGACTGATATACGTGTCGGCCCAAAGGCAACCTCTCAAATTAGCCACCGTAAGCGTGTCTTAATTCTGGGTGTGAACGGTTTTATCGGTAATCATCTGACAGAGCGCCTGTTGCGTGATGGCAACTATGATATCTACGGTATGGATATCGGTTCTGCTGCTATTGAACGTTTTATCGGTAATCCGCGTTTTCACTTCATTGAAGGTGATGTCAGCATCCATACTGAGTGGATCGAGTATCACATCAAGAAATGTGATGTGGTTCTGCCGCTGGTGGCTATTGCAACCCCAATTGAATATACCCGCAATCCACTGCGCGTATTTGAACTGGATTTCGAAGAGAATCTAAAGATTGTTCGTTATTGTGTTAAATACAATAAACGGATTATTTTCCCGTCCACATCAGAAGTTTACGGAATGTGTGATGATAAAGAGTTTGATGAAGATGATTCTCGTCTGATTGTTGGTCCGATTAACAAACAGCGCTGGATCTATTCTGTATCCAAACAATTATTGGATCGTGTTATCTGGGCATATGGTGAGAAAGAAGGACTTAAATTCACGCTGTTTCGTCCATTTAATTGGATGGGGCCACGTTTGGATAACCTGAACTCTGCGCGTATTGGCAGTTCCAGAGCAATTACACAACTGATATTGAACTTAGTTGAAGGCTCGCCGATCAAACTGGTAGATGGTGGTGAACAGAAACGCTGCTTTACTGATATTAATGATGGTATTGAAGCGTTATTCCGGATTATTGAAAACCGTGATGGGTTGTGTGACGGTCAAATTATCAATATTGGTAATCCAACTAACGAAGCCAGTATTCGCCAGTTAGCAGAAATGTTACTTGATAGCTTTGAGAATCATGAGTTGAGAGGGCATTTTCCGCCGTTTGCCGGATTCAAAAAGATTGAAAGCGGAAGTTACTACGGTAAAGGCTATCAGGATGTTGAACACCGTAAGCCCAGCATTAAAAATGCGGAACGGCTGCTGGGTTGGAAACCAACTATTGAGATGAAACAGACGATCAATGAAACATTGGATTTCTTCCTGCGTGGTGAAGTGGAAGAATTAGGGAAAAATGCATGAAACAAGTTGGCTTGAGAATTGATGTGGACACCTATCGGGGAACCCTTGAAGGGGTACCGCAGTTGCTTAAAATCTTGGCGAAGCATCAGATTCAGGCCAGTTTTTTCTTCAGTGTCGGGCCGGATAATATGGGACGCCATTTATGGCGTCTTTTACGGCCGAAATTCTTATGGAAAATGTTGAGATCAAATGCGGCATCTTTGTATGGTCTTGATATCTTACTGGCGGGCACTGCATGGCCGGGTAAGAAGATAGCCAGGGATTTAGGCTATCTGATGAAGCAAACGCTGGATGCAGGCCATGAAGTTGGCTTGCATGCATGGGATCATCAGGGTTGGCAGGCGAAAGTTGGCCGCTGGTCTGAAGCTCAGTTAACCGAGCAGGTTAAACTGGGCGTAGAGGCCTTGGTACAGGCAACGGGTCAACGGGTAACGTGTTCCGCTGTTGCTGGCTGGCGGGCGGATGAACGCGTACTTGCAGTAAAACAGCGGTTTGGTTTTGATTACAACAGTGATTGCCGGGGGACCCATCCATTCCGACCCATTTTACCGGATGGTACTATTGGCACTGTGCAAATTCCGGTGACGTTGCCAACTTATGATGAAGTGATAGGAATTCAGGTTAAAGATGAAGATTTTAACCGGTTTATCCTTGATGAAATAAAAAACAACCAGGGAGTCCCGGTATATACCATCCATACGGAAGTGGAAGGGATGTCCAAATCCACAGAATTTGAAGCTCTGCTGGAAATGGCCCACTGGGAAAACATACAATTTTGTGCATTGAGTCATCTGCTGCCTGAAAATACACAGCGAATTCCTGTGGGAAGAATCGTTCGTTCTGAATTTCCTGGCAGAGAAGGGTGGTTAGGATGCCAACAAGAGGTTTAACTTATCTATGTTAAATAACCGGGCGTGTAAAGTAGGGGCCTTTTTGATGGCTCTTTTTTTTGCCCTTACCTATTTATTACCCCTTAATGGTCGTCTGTTATGGCAACCAGATGAAACCCGTTATGCAGAAATTAGTCGTGAAATGCTGCAACGGGGAGATTGGGTTGTTCCGTATTTACTGGATATTCGTTATTTTGAAAAGCCGGTAGCGGGTTATTGGATTAATAATATCAGCCAATGGATTTTTGGTGATAATAACTTTGCTGTCCGTTTTGGATCAGTTTTCTGTATTTTCATTAGTGCAATTTTGTTATATCGGCTTGCTATGATGATGTGGCAGGACCGGCATATTGCTTTTGCTACCAGTCTGATTTATATCTCAACGTTTCTGGTCTTGGCGATTGGCACTTATAGCGTGCTTGATCCTATGTTCTCTTTGTGGGTGACTGCGGCCATGGTGTGCAGTTTCTGGGCATTAAAAGCAGATTGTACCCGGCAACGGGTTATAGCATATCTGGTGCTTGGTTTGTGTTGTGGTATGGGCTTTATGACGAAAGGGTTTCTGGCCCTGGCCGTTCCGGTGATTGCTATGTTGCCGGTTGTCATTTATCAGAAACGGGTCCGGCAAATAATATGCTTTGGTCCGCTTGCCATTATTTCCGCGATAGCAATCAGTTTGCCGTGGGTTATTGCGGTTGCCCTGCGTGAGCCTGATTATTGGCACTATTTCTTCTGGATTGAACATATTAAGCGTTTCTCAGCCGATGATGCCCAACATATAGCACCATTCTGGTATTACATCCCAATTCTGATTCTTGGTGTGATCCCGTGGCTTGGATTATTGCCTGGGGCTGTGATTAAAAGCTGGAAAGAGAGAAAATCTCATCCTGAAATGTTTTTCCTGCTTTGCTGGTTTGCGGTGCCATTACTGTTTTTCAGTATTGCAAAAGGAAAACTGCCGACTTACATTTTGCCCTGTATGGCGCCATTGGCAATGATGATGGCTAAATTTGGCGTAGATTGTGTAAAAAATGGCAAGATGAAGTTATTGAAGATCAATGGAATGGTTAACGTATTCATTGGTCTATTGGCGGTAATAGCTTTGTTTGCTATGGAAGCAGTGACAAAACATGCTTTATACCAGCCATCAGAATGGCTTAAATGGGTTTTAGCTATTGTTGCCTTTGGGATCTGGGCAATTATTGGCTATCTGTGTTTCATGCTGAATGGGAAATACTGGTTGTGGGCGGCATTTTGCTCTATTGTTGTCAGTCTGACGATTGGTAGTGCTTTGCCTGAAAATATCATTAACTCCAAATTGCCTCAGCGTTTTATTAACCTGCATCGTCAGGAGCTTGCAGACAGTCGATATATTGTATCGGAAAGTGTTGGCCTTGCGACCAGTGCTGCATGGGAGATGAAACGCAGTGATATTTATATGCTTGAGCGTTTTGGTGAACTGGAATATGGTTTGAATTATCCGGATAGCCGATACCGGCATATTAACGATAAAGATTTTCCGCAATGGCTGGAAAAAGCCCGTAAAGAAGGCCGGGTATCAGTACTTTTTCATTTGTATAAAAATGAAGAATTACCTGATTTACCAAAAGCAGACCAAGTCAGCCGTAATTACCGCTTCGTTATTATGGTCTATGAGAAACGTCCATGATAAGTTTTGCTTTGCTGTTGCTGGTCAGCCTGATGACATGTGCTGGTCAGCTATGTCAGAAACAGGCTGTGATATGCTGGCAGAGTGATGCTGATAACAAGAAAGCATTAGCGCTGAAATGGTTGGCAGGGGCAGTGATTCTGTTAGCTGTCGGGATGTTATTTTGGCTGCGTTTGTTACAGATATTGCCGTTGGGAATAGCTTATCCCATGTTGAGCATCAATTTTATTATGGTTACTTTAGCAGGGAAATTTCTTTATCAGGAAAAAGTAGACAGAAAGCATTGGAGCGGGGTTGCTTGTATTATGTTGGGAATTTTGTTGATGAGCCTGAATGAATGAAAGGTTATATTTGGGGATTAGCCAGCGTATTATTGGTGACAATAGCACAGCTATTACTGAAATGGGGCGTTGTAAATTTGCCGGCATTGAACCTTGGTTTGTTTGATATTGAGTGGCTATGGGATAATCGCCATTCTCTCGTGACGATAATGGCTGGTCTGGCTGGGTATCTGTTATCTATGCTATGTTGGTTATTTGCACTGAAATATTTACCATTAAATAAAGCTTATCCGTTAATAAGCCTGAGTTATGTATTTGTTTATTTCATGGCGGCTTTATTGCCCTGGTTTAATGAAACAGTCACCTTGTTGAAAACAGCAGGTGTAATTTTCATTTTATTTGGTATCTGGTTGATTAGCCGTCCAGAACGGATAACAAAATAAATACTTAGCTCTTCTGCTTGCAAGACAGCCTTGTTTTTTGATTGGGGTCTGGATAAAGTTAGCGTATTTTGCGGGTTCTGTGGGGTGAGGTTGATGACAATAAGAATAAAAGCGCTGTTGTTGTTATTCAGCCTATTACTCATTGGTTGTTCCAGCCATACTCCCAGAACTCAGGCTCCTGCGTTAAAAACGGCGCTTTCTGATCCCATCATGGTGATTGCTCAACTTAAAGAGCAGCTTAATCAATGGTACGGCACACCCTATCATTATGGTGGGATGGATCGTAAGGGAATCGATTGCTCTGGTTTTGTTTACCGTACATTCAGTGATCGGTTTGATATTCAATTACCTCGTACTACCCGTGGGCAAATAGGGTTAGGAACCCGCATTGATAAGGATGATTTAATGCCGGGTGATTTAGTTTTTTTCAAAACAGGCAGTGGTGAACATGGGTTACATGTTGGTATTTATGATGCCAACAATGAATTTATTCATGCATCAACCCATAAAGGTGTAACCCGCTCATCTATGAATAATGTTTACTGGAGAAAAGCTTTTTGGCAAGCCCGCAGGATTTAACGGAAAAACAGGTAAAAACTTTAATCAGCAAAGGTAAAACAGTGATTAAGGGTTTTTTGAAGTGGGTAAAAATTCGATGTTATATTGACATTAAAATATCAGGAAAAACAGGTTTTAAATTGATTAACAAGGTAACAAAGTTAACCAAATAATAAAAATATGAAATTGTGTTAAAATATTTAATAGGGTTAACCGCATAGTGAAAAAGAACAATAACGTTTAGTAGTATTAAAAACGATTAAAGAAATGCTGTGAGGTCGGTTACTGAACCGTAATGTCTGTATATGCTTTGATGTTTATTTACGCCAGCCTGTTTGCTAACATCAGTTTTCAAGTGTGATTTGATTATCCGAAACAAAATTTTAAATAAAAGGCTTTTAACTTTTTAAAAAGAGATTTATTTTACATTCGATAATGGTTTTAGGGGTAGTGACCAGCTACCTGGTCACTACCCCGATTTATTTAAATGATGTTTAAATAAATCGGTAAACTCATTTAATAATGACTTATTACATTAACAATAGTGAAAAGTCTGACGGATTAATCTGTCAGATAGATTATAATAATTAAATAGGTATTTAAGCGTTAAATAAGATTCCAAAATGGCGCTACATCTTATACTACTCATAATTCTATGTATAACAATGGGTTGAAGAAGTCCATGTGTGGCAGAATTATGAAACGTTATTTAACAGAGCGCAAAAATAGCTTGGGAAAATGACGATATGAATTGATTTTAGCGTTAAATAAGATTGAAGGTGTAAAAAGAGATATGATTTAAATAAAATCGTAGAAAAGCAATACTATTAGACGGACTAAAATAGTGTAAAACAAGTTTAAATGGGCGTATTTAATGTATCGCGATGTTGCATAATAAATGTAACATAATAATACTGAAAGTAATCCAGATCGTATTTGGTTAAATTATTTATTTGCTGGCTAAGTCTGTTGATTTGGAGATCTGATTAAGAGAGAGCAGTTAACGCTGATTAAATGGTGTGAATAAGTCAATGAATACGATGATTTATAGGATGATAAATTATGCGGTTAAAAAAATAATCAGAAATAAAGCGAAAAAATGAATGAACATGACATATCATAAATTTTTAGTGGAGCCAGAGGCGTAACCTCTGATATGGTGACCCTTTTTGATGGGCGAGTATGATGAATAAAAAGACCACATCCACACCCCATGATGCGACTTTCAAAGGGTTCATGACTCAGGTTGAAAACGCCAAAGATTTTTTTGACATTCATCTACCAGAAAAAATCAAGCAATTGTGTGACTTTAGCACATTGATGCTAACCAACTCTTCATTCATCGACCGACAGTTACGTTCGAGAATGTCAGATGTCCTCTATTCGGTAAAAACGCAACAGGGGGATGGTTATATCTATGTCCTTGTTGAACACCAGTCCACTCCAGATAAAATGATGGCGTGGCGAATGATGTATTATACGTTTATGGCGATGAATCAACATCTGCAACAGGGAAATAAGGAACTGCCTCTGGTTGTGCCCGTTTTGTTTTACCACGGTGATAGCAGCCCTTATCCTTTCCAGCAGACTTGGACGCAGTGCTTTTCGTTGCCAAAATTAGCAGAAGAGATGTATTTTAACCCGTTTCCGTTAGTCGATGTGACCGTGATTGATGATAACGAACTGGTGAATCATCGCAAAATCGCCGTAATGGAATTGGCGATGAAGCATAAAAATTTGCGGGAGGGGTTTAAAATCGTGACCACGCTATTGGCACAGGCCCTTAAGCACAACTATAATAGTGACCACGATGTGGTTACTATCCTTAATTATCTGTTTATCACAATGGATTCACCGCATTTTGAACAGGTGATCCAGCAACTGATTGAACAGGCAGATAGTCATCAGGAGGTGATTATGAGTATTGCTCAACGATTACAGGAAAAAGGCATTCAACAAGGCATTCAGCAAGGTATTCAACAAGGTAGGGAAGAAGGTCAACGTGAGGCGCGGTTAGAAATGGTGCGTAGCCTGTTAAAAAACGGCGCCAGTATCGAACTGGTTATGAAAAGTACCGGTCTGAGCCGTGACGAACTGCTTTCCCTGCAATAACCCTCACCTTTATTCCCTTTTGTGTTCTCTTACCCGCATTTTTTGATTTTTTGGGGCGGGTAAGAGCCTGAACCTGACTAATTAATGGTGTTACGCGCTGAATCTAGCAGGTGTGCGGTATCCTGCTCATGTCCTTGGGTATGTTTAAGCGCTAAGTTATTAGTCAGAATTGCCGCCTAAGGTGCTGACGGCAATCTTTGGAGGACAATCGAAAAATTATTACCAAGTGACAGTAATTTCTCCCATTTGGCCTGCCACGGGTACTGTTCCGCCATTTGCAACTCTCAAAGCATAAAAGAACGGCTGTGCCGGGCTTCTAGTATTGAATGCGGTTGTAGACATTCTCCGGGTGCGTGATATATCAAGGCAACTGTTGGTATCTCCCTGGCAAAGATAAACCGACAGCCCTTGAGGCCACCCGACAACATTCCAAGTCCAGGATACATTGCTGATACTGCCTGAGGCTGGTGGAGATCCGACGACAGGAAGATAAGCTGTTTCTGTGTAATTTCTGGAATACACGGTTGGCAGAACAACCGAAGATTGGTAGCTCGCCGATAATGCTGCTTGTGAAAACAGGGTTAACAATAATGCACTACCGATTCCCAAGATTTTTTTAAATTTCATAGCTATGACCCCAATACCTGATAATTTTCTATTGCGAGAGCTTAGATATACATTTTGATCTCGCGCCCTTTATCTCCTGAATTCTCATAAAAAACCTGTACAAAATGTCAAAACAGGCAGGATTAATTTGGATGGGGCAACCCTAAAATGCAATGGATAACTTGATTTTTTGTTAAGTTATTCTAATTAATTTTGCTATTTGGTGTTTTTGCATCTCACTTAAGTTGCAGCCTTTTACAAGAGAATCTTCCCATGATATAAAGCCTGATAAACGATCGAATGGAGCCTGTGATACATTTAATGGATGTCAAAAACGATGAATAAATCAGACATGACTATCACAACTTCCCAGTGTGGAGAAGTTTTGATTTACATGGAAAATATTTGTCGATCCTATCGTATGGGGGAAAAATACCATCCGGTGCTGGATAAAATATCGCTTACCATAACGCGTGGGCAAAGTTGTGCTATTGTCGGCGCTTCCGGCTCGGGTAAAAGTACTCTGCTTAATATTCTTGGTTTATTGGATCAACCTACTTCTGGCTGTTTTCAGTTTAGGAGCGTTAATATAACAAATGTTACTCCTAATGAGCGGGCGAGAATAAGAAATCAGGAAATTGGTTTCGTATTTCAGAGTTTCAACTTACTTCCCAGAATGCAGGCATTGGATAATGTGGCGCTGCCATTGTTATATCGTGGATATTCACGCTCGCTGGCCCGGCAGGAGGCGAAATATCAGCTTGAATTGGTTGGTCTGGCTGATCGTATTCACCATCGGCCGGCAGATCTCTCCGGGGGACAACGCCAACGTGTTGCCATCGCCAGAGCCTTGGTCGGCAAGCCCTCTCTCATTCTGGCTGATGAGCCGACAGGCAATCTCGACAGTGCTACAGCACGCGATATCATGGCGCTTCTTCTGTCACTGAACTGTGAGCAGGGCGTGACACTGGTCATGGTGACACACGATGAAACAATAGCCAGAAATATGCAGCGTTGTCTGTATGTCAATGATGGGCAGCTTTCCGAAACCGATCTGTGGCCGGATATATCCGATGCTTAACGTGAATTCTGGTCGCCACGGATTTGCCTTCCCGCAAGCCCTGCGTGAATCGCTGGATAGCTTGCGTTTACTGGGGCGGCGTTCTCTGTTTGCGTTGCTTGGTATTGCGGTCGGATGTGCTTCGGTCATTGCACTTTTGAATATTGGCTACAACGCTGCCAATGAAGCTATCAGCACTTTCAAAAGCATGGGTAGCAATATGCTGGTCGCCCATTTTGATTTTATGCCGGGCACTGATGTCAAACCTGCTCCATCCACACTGGATACTCAGATGCTTACCCGAACACTGCCCACGATCATGCATGCTGCACCCATCACGTTATACTCAACCCGGATACGTTTCCTGGGGCAAGGGATTGATACGAATATTACAGGTACATCCTCTGATCTGGCCGCGGTGCTTGATTTACAGATCGAGCAGGGGCGTTTTCTCTCGGATTATGATCGCCAGACAACTTATGCCGTGATCGGCGCAGATATTGCGAAACAGACAAAAGTACCAAACCAACCTATTCGGGTAGGCAGTCAACTGCAAATTGAGGGATATATGTTTGAAGTGATAGGCATTCTCGCTGCTCAGGGAACAAATCCTTTACTCCCGGTTTCTGTTGATGGTTCCGTGATATTGCCCATTGAAGGAATGCGACGGTTGAGGCCCGCTCCGGAGATAGGCAGTGTCATTGCCAGAGCGCGAGACGTAACAACGTTAAACAGTGATGCTGTATCATTGCGTGACTATCTTGTCTCATTATCAAACGGTCGTAATGTTGAAGTTCAAATTCCGCAGCAATTGCTTGATGGATTGACGCGACAAGCAAAGACATTCTCCTATTTGCTTGCCGGATTGGGGGGCATTTCGTTGCTGGTGGGAGGAGTGGGTGTCATGAATGTCATGTTAATGAATGTTTCAGAACGCAGGCGTGAAATTGGTGTTCGTATGGCTCTGGGAGCCCGGCCTGTTGATATCGGTGTGCTTTTTATGCTGGAAGCTGCCACTTTGTCAATTATCGGCGCAATAGCTGGATCGCTGTTGGGGGTGACCGCTGGGTACCTGTTTGTAAAATTTTCAGGCTGGGTATTCACGTTATCTCCATTCTCTTTGCCGCTGGGGATTGCCAGTTCATTAGTGATTGGCTTGTTTTTCGGCATCAACCCGGCATTGGCTGCTGCCAGGTTACAGCCTGTAGAGGCACTTCGTGATGATTAGCCAAACTTTTCAGCGTGTTGTTGGCATCATCATTGCGCTGATGATAGTTGTGCCTGTCAAACAAGCTTTGGCGGAGCCGCTGACCCCGTCACAGGCAACCATGCCCACATCGGGCATAATTTCGCTTAATCAGCAGATTATCGATCTGACACTCAGTGATGCGATCTATTTGGGGTTACGCAACAATCGCTCGATTCGCAGTGCTTATCTGGATCGTATTGCCCAGAAATTCGATTTGCGGGTTGCAGAAGATCGTTTTACGCCGAAGTTGCTGATCAATAGCCGTTATATTGCTGCCCGTAATCAAGATGATCGTTACCGTCAGAGCGAGATTACGCCCACGTCTACAATGCTTGGGGAATATGGTACCCGGTTTAGCCTGTCGTGGGCGAGCCGGGCGACATGGGCGGAAAATGCTGGCCGTAGCCGTAATGATGGCGTTTCATTCTCAGTGATCCAGCCGTTGCTGCGCGGTGCCGGCAAAGATGTGGCGACGGCGCCTGTACGTATTGCGCAACTGATGGAGCAAATAAATCGCCTGAATCTAAAAGCAACGGTATCCCAGACTATCAAGCAGATTATTATGGCTTATCGTGAATTGCTGCGTGCTCAAGAGCAATTACAAATCGCGCGTGATGCCCTTGAACGTTCGCGTCAACTGCTGGAAGTTAACAAAGTCATGATCTCCGCAGGCAGAATGGCAGCCTTCGAGATTGTTCAGACTGAGGCCGATGTTGCCATGCAGGAACTGGCTAATGAGGAAGCCGCTAATCAACTGGATACTAGTCGTTTAGAGTTGTTGCGTTTGCTCGCCCTGGATTTGCAAACTCAGGTAAAAGCGACTGACAAATTGGAAGCCAAACGCATAGACATTAATCTGCTCCAGGCGCAACATTTGGCACAAGAGCAGCAACCATCCTATCTCACCCAATTGATTACCGCAGAGCAGGCGGGTATTAACCTGACAGTTGCCCGTAATGACCGCTTATGGGATGTCTCTTTGGTCGGAGGGGCCAGCCAGGTACGCGATCGAACAGGTCCAAACAGTTCGCGAAATTGGGAAAATTACGCAGGTGTCCAGGTGGAGATACCCATTGGCGATTTGAGTCAGCGCCAGGCGGAAGTGCGGGCGCGGGTTGATGTTCAGAATCAGGATATCCGTCTTACTGAGGCGAAACAGTTACTGGAACGTGATGTCGGTAATGCGGTGCGTGATATTAGTACACGTTGGCGCCAATATGAGATCGCACAACGTGCCAGGGATCTATCCCGGCGCAAGCTGGAGATTGAACGCGAAAAACTGACAGTTGGCCGTTCCAGCAACTTTCAAGTATTGAGCTTTGAAACCGATCTGCGTAATGCCGAAAATGTTCGTCTCAATGCGTTAATCGCCTACCTGAATGCGCAAGCGGAGTTGGATGAAACATTGGGCACCACCCTGGGGAGCTGGGATATTACACTTAATGACTAAGATCGGGGCATTTGCCTGTTTCAGGTATAAGACTCGTTGGCTGGTGGCACTGGTTGTTGCATTAGTCGCTGGGGCTGCCATTGCTTATGTCTATCTGCCGTCTTCACCTGCTACATCATCACAGAAACAGTGGGTGCGTGTTGAACCTCAATTGCTGGAAAACCGTCTTGGGTTAGTTGGTCGCATTCAGGCCGCTGCTAGTTTAACGATTGCGGCGCCATTCGATGGTGTTATCGCTGACGTCGTGGTGACAGAAGGCCAGCGCGTTAAGCGAGGCCAACCCCTGTTGAGCCTTGATACTGCACAATTGGATATCCAGTTGCGTCAGGCGCTCACGGAACTATTGAAAGCTCAGCGAACCGTACAAGATTTGGTGGAATGGGAGAACAGTCAGGACGTCGCGAGGGTTCGCAGGACCTTGACCAATGCTCAGTTAAGCCTGAGTGATACCGAACGTAAGCTGATTGATACTCGAGCCTTGTTCGAACGTGGCATTGTTCCTCGTATGGAGGTTGACACACTGGAGCAACAGGCCAGAGTCCAGCGGCTCGATCTTGCCGCGGCGAAGGAAGAACTGCGCACTATACTCGACAAGGGTACGGGTGAAAATCGCCAGATTGCTGATATGGAATTGGCTAACGCTCAATCGCGTTATCAGGCGTTTCAGGCTCAGCAAGCTCAACGTGAGTTGATTTCTCCCTTTGACGGTATTGTTGTTCGTCCTCAGGTACCGGGATCGGACAAAACGTTATCTATCCAAAAAGGGACACGAGTCACCCAGGGAACCCCTCTCTTCGGGATAATCAATTTGGAGCAAATCCAGGCTGTAGCGCGTATTGAAGAGGCTGATCTTCACCAATTGTATGAAGGAATGCCGGTTGAGATTACAGGTGATGGTTTTGCCGAGCTATCCTTACAAGGGCAGATTAAGACAATTGGTATACAGGGACATTCAACAGAAACGCAGGGCGCGGGTGTCACCTATGATGTATTAGTGGCGATTGATCCTCTCACACCCGAGCAGCGGCAGCGTGTCCGCTTGAGTATGAGCGCAAAACTGGCTATTGTCACCTATCGCAATGAACGTGGATTGACAGTGCCCGCAGAGGCGTTACGTACTGGCTCTGATGGACGAGTTTTCGTCACCTATCGCCGTGAATTACACGATCCGGAACAACGGATTAGGGTGACGCCGGGGCACGCTGTTCCTCAGGGCGTAGAGGTGAGTGGGTTAGCAGCCGGTTATGTTGAAATTCCTGCGCAGCAATGACCGATTCGATTTAATAGAAAACATGATCGATAGGTTATTTATTTGATGATTTATGAAGATAAAGTAAATATGCGTTGCTTTTCCTCCTGAGTATTACCCTGTTTAAAAAACAGGGTAATTGAGATACCGAGACGGGAAACGGTCATCCCATCACCATTGGTAAAAGTAAAACCGACCAATCGTGATTTTAGCCGGGAAAAATAATCCGAAGTTTCCATATTCTCTCCGTTCATGATGAGGTAGTGGATAATCCGTTATTCCCACATATTTTTCCCTTCCCGTATCAGGTGCCAGAGCGTTGTGCCCGACTCCGCGCCCTGAACATCAAAAGCCATCGCGCCCTGCGCAAAGAAATACTGCTTGTCAGGAATGCTGTCGGTTCGCCAGAATCCGCTGACAAGAGCTGGATAGCCGCCTCTCAGGGGGGTTACGTGCAGAGGTCCACGGTCATAGCGGGCATACCAAGCTAGTGTGGAAATATCATCAAAATGACCGGTACCATAGAAGTGCAGGGAATGGCCTTCACGGGGAATAACCCGTATCGGGCGTATCAGTTGGTTAATGGCAAAATAACTCTTCGGGACGCTGCCCGGCAGCGGTGTCAGATCTGGGTATTTGCCTGCGCGGATCATCAAGCCCTCCCGGTAAGGACTAATCACTACATCCGTGTAGCGGGCCAGCATTGTGCGTATCCAGTGTTCCCCACCCAGTCGTCCTACAAAGCGTTTGGACAGCAGGGTAATCCAGTTAATACCACGGATGGAATGCTCATACTGTAATTTGGCCGTGTGAACGGCAGAGTTTATCTGTAAGGAGGGGTAACGCTGGGCCAGTTGGTACTCTAAGGGAAAGTAGTCATAGTAGTCTTTGGGTAAGACCAGACAGTAACCACAGTCCCCACTGTCCGGTTCGAGCTGGTCACACAGAAAATCCAGCCATGCCATAAATCGATCCATGCCGTCCTGTCCTTTCAGATAATCCCAGGGCAACACCAGACTCAGGTAAGAACTACTATCGTCACCATCATCTTCATCGGAATCTAGGTAGCGCATCAGATAATTAGGCGCTTCATCTTCATTCTTAGCACTACTGACGACCCAACCACAAGGTTGATTTTTTTTCTGATTAAGAATGCCTTCTTCCACTTTAGCAATATTTTCCGGCGAATATTTTTTTAACCCTTTCAGTTCATGACGATGAAAACGCAGGTGAGTGCCGAATTCTTCCCGAAAGCGGCGATAGCAGGCCAGAATGCGCTGTTTTTTCTCTTGGGTGTAGCCCTGTTTAAAAAACAGGGTTATCGAGAGACCCAGGCGAGAAACGGTCAGTTCATCGCCATTGATAAAAAGAAAAGAGGGTAATTGTGATCTCAACTGGGCGAAGTAATCTAAAGTTTCCATTATGTTCTCCGTGAATTATGAGGCGGCGGCGAATGTGACACTCGCCAATATAGCCAGGACGGCAGCTAACGCTGCGGCGCTGACTGTGGCAGCGGCAGCTAAAATTTCCACTAGTGCAATCAGCGCAGCAGCGACGGCAAGGGTGACAAGGATAACAACGGCAACTTCGGCAATAATCACAACCATTTCCAGCATCTCTTCACCCACCTTTTTCAATATTTGCATCCAGCTAATGTTTTTGAGCTCTTCCAGGGTGATATCTGAGCCCTGTTGCACGGTTTGCCACCGGGTTTTTATCTCATTCTCAGTCCAGGTCACGATTTTCCCCGTTTGTTCATTAACCCAGGAAAACGCGTAACTGATTTGATGAGTGACCGGATCAATAATCTCTTCGCACACCCACTTCCCAGCTTCACTGAACTAGGTACCAAACTGGGTAAGGAGCTCACGGGTACTGTCGCGGATGTAATCTAATCCCTGTTCTGTCAGGTCGGCCACTTCCTGCCCGAGAATAATCCAATCTTCATAATTGGGCAAAAAAGACCAGGGAGAGGTACTGACAAGGGGTATATTTTTTGTCAGAGGTTGCGGAATGGTCCCCGGCACACCCTCTTCGGGTGGGACGGGTAAAGCTTCATCACCAGGAGGGGAACCGGGTGGCAGCGGGGCCAGTGGTATGGGATTTTTATAGTGTTGTGAACTGGGCTGATAAAGTTTCCGCCATGCCTCATCGTACTGTTTTTGTTCTTCTGTGCGGTTATCATCGACGCGCATCACGCCGAAGCGTTTTTCTGTTGCAATCTGAATGTAATCAGTTTGTTGTCCTTCAGTTAGGTTGTCTCCCGGAAATTTCACCTCAATCAACATTTTCAGATTATCGGGGTGCACGGAACCATCAAAGTAGGTAGCATTTCTGCCCGGCCAGCGGAGAGCCTCATCTTTAACCAGAATAATATCGGGGCGGCGAATGCGCTTAACCCCAAATTTCTCCACATCGTCGGCAGAAGGCCGGGCAAACGGATTACTGGATTGCGGTAAATTATCACCATAACGCTGCTTAGAGACTTGACTGGTTGCTAGCATAGGCAGAGGAACATCCTTTTTCCCTCTGATAGCAAACACCACTTCCGCTTTATAGGGCCACAGGAAATCATGTTTATACTCTTCAACTTTGATTAACCCGCTCATGACAACTTGATTAAGAAAGCGAATGGCGCCCTGCCTGGTGAAAATCATTGCAGGCAGCCGCAGGGCGTATTCGGCTTTTTCCGCCAGGTAGCAGGGATCTTCATCGGCGGGAAAGATCCCTATTTCCATCGTGCAGTTAATTGAGGTAACGGCTAGACACATCTTACCGTCATTGGACATTGGCATACTTATTCCTCCATAAGAAATGGGATAATGACGAAGAGGCCATTAAACGAATAATCACGTTCTGCTTTTTAAATAGCGCAGCACAACGCTTCCTCATATTACCGAGCCGGTGTTTCAACCTGATGGCTCTGAATACAAAGACAGTTCCAGCCTGTTCCGTAGTAAAAAATGAAAGCGGAAAACACCTGTCACTTAATACGTGGCATTTGAGAGAACAATAAACAGCTTCCCGCTGAGTAGAGTGGAAATAAGTAACAGAGAATTTCGTCCTCTGAATTTTATGACCACAAGATCACGATATTTATCATATAAACATAACAAAAATGTGATGTATATCACATAAAATAGCTAATTAATCACTACCCATCGTATGGAATGAATAAAAATCGCCGTAAATTTTTGCTTAATACGGGGGAGATCTAAAACCTCAAAAGCGTTAAGATATTACAGGTGTATTTGGGCTGACGATGTATGCTTTGAGTGTTTCTATTTGAATTCGGTGACCGTCTTAACGATCACCTTTAATTGAATGGCAATGAGATAAAATGATGTCGGAGTTAATTGGCGATTAGCTTTCCCATTACTCTCTTTTTATTGAGTTGTTATCAGATGGCGTATTCTTATCTTCAAGCTTCTTCTCCAATTCATTTAAACGCTGCTCCATCGCTGTTAATTTTTCACGGGTATGCAGCAGAACTTAGGGCGAGATCTCACTATGGTGAAGAATCTTTTACTCTTTTGACTAAATTCTGGTGAAAGTGGTTTATATTGTAGGTACATAAAGTAGAAATTTTCTTTATGAGATTGAGTGTATATTGTACGAAAAATAACGTTATAGAAGAGAAAGTTGTATTAAAACGCAGTAAGCCATTCTAAACAACATAAGGAGTATCTAACATGTTAGTACGCAAGTCGTTGTTGGCCCTGTTTGCAACTGCTTCCCTCACTGCCGCAGGTGTCGTTTATGCAGGTCCACCCGTAACAGTTACATTTAAACATCTTGGTGCATCGGGAAGTGCTGATGCTGTTTATACCATCATAACTAATAATGAAGTCAGTACAAACGTAAATGCAACACCTAAGCCCAGAGTTAGAGTCAGGCAAGGGGAATCCGATAGCTATCAGGTTCAAAGCCCGATTACACCTGATGGAAACTATGCAATAGTGCGATATGAAATCGGGAATAAGACTTGTGTGTTTTCAACTACTTTTATAAACACATACGTTAATGGCGTTAAAATTCCGAAGTGGAATAAGGGAGCAACGCCGAGTGGGGGGGCTGTTTGTAATGCAACTATCACCTCTACTAATTTTCTTACCTACGCATGGTCAGTTGAGTTCACTATGAAGTAGTGGGGAGTGAGCCAGATTACGCTATTAGAGATATCTGGCTCATTACCTTGCTTGAAAGTGAACTCTTTATGATTGATTCGCTCAATTCTTTTTAATCAGTCGTCACTGGCAGGATAGAATGTTTATCGTGTTGAGTTGGTAAATATTTTGCGTGATTGCAGTCGCTTTAGTTAATTGAAAAATACTTGGTGTAAGTGACATAATATATTATATATACCCGCTTAACTTGAAGATGCAGTATTCATAACCTGGAAGTTGTCATTAATACGGCACGACAGGTTCCCGGCCAGTTCCGGTAATATTTCCGTAAAAAAGCGATGTATTGCCTGCTTGAACAAGGTCGTCGAGGCGAAATAATGGTTATTCCTGACTTGTTCATTCATCACCTTCCACAGCCTTTCTATCGGGTTCAGATTCGGGCTGTACGGTGGCAGGTAATGAAGCTCAATATTCATCACATAAGCCCAGTCTTTCACCAGCCTGCTTCGGTGGTAACCAGCTCCGTCAAGGATAATATGAACCTTCTGACTGACCGGATAGGTTTCACGCAGAGCAATGAAAAACTCTGCGATGTGATAACTGTCGATACGGTCATACTCGCGTACTACCGTTTTACTAATATCAGCCAGATTAAGGGCCCCCATCAGGTTCAGACGGGTACGGCTTCCCGTGGTTTTCACCGCGGTTTTCTGGCCTTTTCGCATCCAGCCATAAGCCAGTTTCGTCCCCTGCGTGGGATGGACGCCATCAATGAACAGGATGGGCTCATGGTCTCCGGCTTCCTGCTTGAGTTTCCCGTAGGTTTCTATAAAGGCCCGCTGCTGTTCCGCGTTGAACTTGTGTGGCACGCCGGTCGGCTTTTTATAACTGAATCCCTGGTGGTGCAGCCATTTATTCATGCCGGGAACGGTGTAACGGATATCCCACGCTTCTTTGACAAGGCGGATAACCGCCTGTGTGGTGGGCAGAAGATTTGCGGTCAGATAGGCGATAAGTTCCTGAGTCTGTGTTTCGCTGAGATGGCTCTGAGAGCCGCCATTTTCGGGCTTGATTTTACGGTGATTAAGGTAATCGCTGATATGACGATGAACGGTCGTTTCATGAAGACGCAGGGCCTGAGCGATCATGACAGAACTCCAGCCCTCAGAGGCCAGGAGGACCGCTTTGATGCGATCACACTCTCTCTTATCACGGCAGGTGTGATGGAGATGTTCAAGTTCGGCTTTTTGTTCATCGGTAATGAATATTTTCATGACAGATACCATGAACCTCATTTGGGCGAAAATCAAGCAGTTTCAATGATTACGGGTATATTATATATTTTATTGCTGAGTTAAAAATAAAATATATAGGGTGATTTTGACTTCGCTATTATCAATTAATATGTTGAGTGTTTATCTTTTTTAGTTCAGCTTTTTTTGATTTTCTATTGACAGACTATTAGTTCTACACTATTTTTAAAATTGTAAAGTATTATTATATCTTAAATTTATGGATTATAATGATCGAATATAGATGTTGATAAGTTAGTTGAGTTTTTTGGTGTAATATGAATTTCTATATTTATAACTTGATGCTGAATTTAATATTATAAGGAGTAATATATTATGACTGATCAAAATAGTTCTGCTGAAATAATTTCTTCTAATGTATTGATTTCTGATGTAACTGTATCTTCCATTGAAATTGCTCCAGAAATAGCGAGAGACAATGCTCATGTACAAATTACTGATGGAGAAGGTAAGACCAAGGATTTTCTTCTGGATAAAAGTGATGGCGGTTATCAAGGGTATGGTAGTCTAATAAGTTTGGTTCTTGCACACCTTAATTCGAAAAAGGTCAATATTAGAACTACCGGATATATATACAAAGATTATGGATATATCAACGGCGTATCATTTAAGACTGACAAGCCTAAAACAGACCCTAAAACAGATCCAAAAACAGATCCAAAAACAGATCCAAATACTTAAGAGAATGATAGGTAAGACTATAATGTAATGAGAATTCCTATGGAAAATATGATTTGTTATTATTTTTATTAAAATACTAAGAGCACATCCTATTAGGTTATTTTATTTGCCATTTTAAGCCTGGGCAGTGTTCAAACTATTTGTAAGAATAAGGTCTATTTGGATAAAAAGTAAGTTGAAATTAATTTTAAATAAAACCCTGACGTTCAATCTTCAGGGTTTATATTTATTAGTAACTACGCATACCTTGAATTTTAGGAGAAAAATACCTATAGATAATTTTTTATTAGCTTTATTTGGTCACTAGATATTATAGAAAATATATTCTAATGAATACTGTTTTATAAGTAAATCAATGCTATTCGGTAATAATGTTGCCAATACGAATGAATTTACTTATTAAATATAAAATATTATAAAGTATAGTTGTAATTTGTATGAGAATATTTTTAAATCTTACTGTTTTCTAAAGGATGTAAGTTAACAATTGATATCATCAATGGAATATATATTATACTATTTATTTTGAAGTTATATTAACTGGTTTATTCACGTGGGCTAATAAAATAGAGCGGGTTTTGTTGTCATTTCATGAAGTTGCTATCTGAAATTACGTATGCTGATATATGTGGTAACGGTTAAGTAATGCTAGAAGATTTATGGAAATATGTCCTCCATTTTGAAGAAATAAACTGGGATTAGCCAAAGTGAAATGATATTAAGTACTCTTATTTATGCAAGGAAAATAAATGTCAAATTAATCAGTTAGCTATCTGGGAAATTCTTATCTGGTTTTTGTTCCATTGGGAGAGTTAGTGAACCCAAATAGCATAAAATAGAGATGGCCAATAAAATTATTGGCCATTAAGGGAGATACTATCAATAAGACAATTAGCAAATTGGTTATTACTCACAACGTAAAAAATACTTTAATTCAGGCAGATTACCGTTCTCTCTGAATCTGGCCGGTGTGGTGTTAAAGTGTTTTTTAAAGATCCGGGTAAATGTTGCTTGAGAACTGAAGCCATACTGTAGAGCAATGTCAAGAATCGGCAGATTTTCTTCACGCAGAGATTTTGCTGCTTCATGCAAACGCCGTTTGCGGACATATTCACCCAGAGTACAGCCTTTCACCTCTTTAAATACCCTTTGCAGATGCCACTTTGAATAACCACTCCTATTAGCAATGGTATCTATTTTTATACCTTCGTTACATTGAAGCTGGGTTTCAAGCCATCTGACAATATCGTTTACTACAGTTTCTGACATTTTCTACCTCCCACTAATGGTGGGCTAGTTGCTAAAATATTAGAGTTAATTATCTATTCCTGTAATTATAATAACGTTAGTTATTATTTTGAGTATTTTAAGATAAATTGGAAATTTCTATAGGCAAAAAGTGCTATTTATAATTGATCATTACCCTTATTTGTGTAAATTTCCTTTGCTTTAACAACAAGTAGCATCAAATGATCTTCACCAATTTATTTAAAGCAGTATCATCGTGCGTCATTTAATTTAATGGAGGTTGTAATGCAATCGGACGTGGCTTTTTTAACTAAAAAACTGGCATTTTTTGTTTTTTATGCTCTGATTTTGTCCATAGTTATCGGCTTACTTTTTATCGATGTTGTCTATTTGCAGAATGCAGTGAAGGAGAGTTCATTAACGGAAATTTCTCAGGAGAGTATACTGTTTGTTATTTCTGCTGCATTTTTTCTGGAAGCAAAAAAGAATAGTCAATTGCGTCCTGCATTAGTCTTGATATCAGGTTTTTTTGCTTGTTTATTGATAAGAGAGTTGGATTCCATATTTGATGTAATATTTCATGGTGCTTGGGCGTGGGTTGCTATTCCGTTGGCGTTAATTTGTATTTTTTACGCTGTTTACCGAGGTCGGGTTACATTGGTTGGGCTTACTCATTTTGCCCGTCATCAAAGTTACGGCATGATGGTTTCAGGTATCTTGTGTGTGTTGGTTTTTTCCCGTCTATTTGGTATGGGCGTGTTATGGCAAGGTTTAATGCTGGAAAATTTTGATCGAATTGTAAAAAATATGGCTGAAGAAGGGTGCGAAGTTCTGGGTTATTGTTTGTGCCTGGTTGCAACTTTCTGGTATCTGCCTGATGCAATAAAATTTCGTAAGTAAAAAGCAAGACAGGCAAATAGCTAAAATAATTTGCCTGTCAGCTTTTGTCATTATTGCCTCAAATAAATCTGAGGTTGTTGAGTCTCAGGATGGCGGGTAATACCAAGATCTGCCTGATACCATTTTTTTAGAACTTGATCACTCAGTACCTCTTCTGGCGTACCTGCCGCAACTAGTTTCCCTTTATGTAACAGAAAAATTTTATCTGCGTAGAGAGCGGCAAGATTGAGATCATGCAGAACACAGCACATTGCCATCGGTTGTTCCCGTGTCAGCCGGTAAAGCAGACGCAGCGTATGTTGTTGGTGATAAAGATCTAAGGCTGATGTCGGTTCATCAAGAAACAAACAACACTCTGTCGGTGTTGGAGACCAGAGTTGGGCAAGGACACGGGCTAATTGTACTCTTTGTTGTTCACCACCGGATAATTGCCGGTAGTCACGGTAGCGTAACTCTTGGCAATCCGTTTGTTCAATAACGGTATCGATTGCTGTTTGTTGATGATGAATACCATGAGGAGAGCGCCCCATAGCAATGACCTCTTCCACACTGAAAGGGAAAGAGAGTGAACTGTACTGACGCATGACGGCCCGGGTTCGGGCCAGCTGTTGAGCTGGCCATTGCTCAATGGGTGTTCCCTGTAAATAACATTGCCCCTGTTCAGGTTTCACATATCCTGTCAGCAGTCGCAGTAATGTGGATTTTCCTGCGCCGTTGGGTCCGATAATGGCGACAACTTCACCTTTATTTACTGAGAGCGAAACATTATCAATAATTTTCCGGTTGCCAATTGAATAACTCAGATTTTGTGCTTGCAGAAAATTATTATTTTTTATGACTTCCATTATATCCGGCTCCCTGGCTGTTTGAGTATCAGCCATAGAAAGTATGGCCCACCGATCAAACCCGTAATTAAACCCACGGGCATTTCTGCCGGGGAAACCAATGTTCTTGCCAGTGTATCTGCGGTAAGCAGAAGAGAGGCGCCACCTAATGCGGCACCGGGAAGCAGCCAGCTATGGTCGCCACCAAACCGCATTCTGATCAGGTGGGGGACAACCAACCCGACAAATCCAATAACACCACTTAATGCAACGGCGCTACCAATGAGCAGGGCGCTGAGGAGTAATAACTGGAATTTGGTGCGCTGGACGTTAATGCCGAGATAGTGGGCTTCTTCATCTCCCAATTGCAACAGATTCAGTTTACGGGCCTGACTGAAAGTCAGGATGGAAGCCGGAATAATTAAGGAAGCGGCAATTGCCAGAGTCGGCCACTCTATTTGGCTGAGTGAACCCATCATCCATAAAGAGAATTGGCGTAGTTGCTGGTCATCACTGATATAACTCAGGGCTCCAATAGCGGATGCGCAGAGCGCATTGATGGCGATCCCGGCCAGTAATAAACGAGCCAAATTTCCTTGGTTATATTTATTCAGTGAAAAAATCAGTAATGAAATTAACAGGCTACCAATAAATGCGGCAATAATGTGCCCATATACGGCAATGGCAGATGGCAGGCTAACGGGCAAAATAATCGCCATTGCAACCATCAGTGCTGCTCCACTGCTCATACCCAGTAAGCCAGGATCTGCCAGTGGGTTACGAAATAGCCCTTGCATCACCGCACCGGAGGCGGCTAAAGCACAGCCAACCAGCATCGCCAATAATACTCTTGGTAATCTGATGTTCAACCAGATTTGCCACTGGGGATCACTGATCGGGGATTCCCACAATGTCTTAAAAGATAGTGTTAATGCGCCCAGATTGGCGGAGCCAATAGCCAACCCAGACAGTAGCAGACAAAGAAACGCTAAACCCAATCCCGGAGACTTCATACGGCTCATTGGGCCTTCTCCGCCGCCTGTCGTAGTTGCTTCATCACTGTAGGGGTTTCGAGGCCAAAACCAAGCAGGCCCATATCATCGGCAATTAAAATCTGTTGTTTCTGACCTGCCGGGGTATGTTTCAAGCCCGGTAATTGCCAGATTTTATCCAAGCCGCCCATTGATTTAATGCCATCTTCAGTCACCAGTAATAAATCTGGCGCACTGGCAATAACACCCTCCTGTGAAAGAGGGCGGTAACTGTTAAAACCTTGCATTGCATTAGTCGCGCCAATAGCACGAATCATTTTATCGGCTGCGGTTTTTTGCCCGGCAGCCATTGGCATGATACCCCCGTGGCTCATCACAAACAGAATACGGGTTGGCAATGGGGTTGTTGGGATGTCTGCCAGTTTTTTCTGATATTGCTTAATCAGTTGTTCGCCGCGTTCAGCTTGATTGACCGCCTTGGCGACGGTCTTGATTTTCTCAGGAACGGCTTCTAACGATGCTTTTCCGGTTATCTGAATAACGTTTACACCAGAATCCTGGAGTTGCTTAAATGCCAGTGAAGGTTTTGCCAGCTCACTGGTCAGAACCAGTGTCGGATGCATAGAAAGAATGCCCTCAGGATTGAGCAATCTCATATAGCCGACGTCGGGTAGGGCAAGCAATTCTGTTGGTTTCTGACTGGTGCTGTCTCTGGCGACAACTTTTTTCCCTTCACCAAGTGCAAAAACAATTTCAGATACATCGCCACCAATGGTGACGATCCGTTCAGTAGAAAAAGCACTGAACGATACCGCAAGGACAAATGTCAGAAGCCATTGTTTCATGCTATACGCTCTTCCTGTACTGGTTGCAGTTTTGGCAGAGCAGCCACTTGCTCACGCCACTGAGTTTGTTCAGAAGTGCCTTCTGTACGCTGACCAAACAGTTGAGCGATCTGATTGCCGTTAGCGTCAAATAACTCAAGGCTGGTGACGAAACCATCAGAAGTTGGTTTACGGGTTACCCAGCTTTCAGCGATAGCACTCTCTATTAAATGTAGTGTGAAATTACGATTAAAGATATTAATCCATTTCTGATCTGAGTTTTCCTCCTGATATGGCATCAGGCGTTCC
Source organism: Photorhabdus thracensis (assembly GCF_001010285.1). GTDB lineage: Bacteria > Pseudomonadota > Gammaproteobacteria > Enterobacterales > Enterobacteriaceae > Photorhabdus > Photorhabdus temperata. Next base: position 4,205,052 of record NZ_CP011104.1, read on the forward strand.
AGCTTGCCGGTGAAAATTTGTACGCAACCACGGTTGCCGACAAAAATCATGATTTCATTCTGATCGCTATAAGCGGCATTAATGAGCTCATTCAGTGCAGAATTTTCCACTCTGTAAGCCAGATCATTCGGTACCGCGTCGAAAATTTGCTGGCGGCTCAGGTTATGACGTTTGAGTATGATAAAGAATTGATGAACGTCAGTCATTGCCCGCCATTCTTTATCAAGCTGCTCTTTCAGTTCATTGGTTATGGTTGAATAGCTGGCTTCTTCGATAGGTTTGATAATCAGTGCCGGGTTTTCTTCTGTCTGATATTTTTCAATCAGTGTTTCCCAGGCTGCCATATCGGTATTATCCGTTGCATAAACTTTATGCAGCGCATCACCCTGACGATCAAAAAATTGAATACTGTGGCGCATACCCTTTTTTGCTGGCTCGACCAGATAAAACACACTGCTCCAGTGATCAAAGAATATCCGCAAATCGAGTTCACGCGGATTCAGGATCAGCCCTGCATGGTTGCTGAAACGTGTGTTTTCATACCGGCCAATTTGTTCATGGACGGCAAAATCATTGCGGGTAATCGCTTTAGTTTCACCAACAACAGCCAGTTCTTCCAGTAAAGTTGGTGCGTCAATGTCAAGGCGTTTGGCATCTATCCCAACGCGGCTGTGCAGTAACTCACCTTCACTGACATTCAGATAAGCAGCCAGATCGCGGGCATATTTGGCTTTATTATCAGCTTTGGCTTGCAGGTAACGCTCATAAAGTGATGAATTCACAACTTAACTCCTTGAAAATACAGTATATTAAATTACCACTGGTAGCTCACCAACAGTTTGGCATTGCGGCCATCCTGCGGTGTTCCCTGTGGTGAGTAGTATTCTTTATCAAAGGCATTACCCAGAACAGCGGTAGTGGTCACACCTTTTAACATTCCTTCACCTTGATAGCTAATATAGAAGTCATTAATGCCATAGCCAGCCTGTTGTTTATCTTGCCCTTTAAAATCAGTATGCTTGGTAAATTGACCTATCCAGCCAACAGAGAAACCGGTTTGTGCAACAGGGATATCCAGTGTGCTGGTGATAGTATCTGGGCTGAGGTTGTCGAGAGATTCGCCGCTCTTTTCGTCCTTGCCCTCAGTGCGGTTATAAGCCAGCTCCCAGGAAAACAGATTGGATTCATAGTTCATAGAAACATCCCAACCCCAGATCTTGGCCCTGGGTATATTAATAGATGTTGTATTCGTATATATAGGTTGGCCTGTTTTTGTCCTGAGAGGATTAATGACATCTGACTTAATATAATCTTTAGATTTGGTATCAAAATAGCTGGCTTTGAATTTCAGTTCGTCATTGTCTGCCAGCAGGTTATCGAAACGTAATCCAAAACCCGATTCCCATGTTTCATTGCTCTCTGGGCGAAGGTTAGGGTTAGGGAGCCAGTAGTTAGTGATTGGTCCCATCGAGTAATGTTTGGAGTCGTTATACATTTCACCCATTGTCGGTGCACGGAACGCTTGAGCATAAGAGGTAAACAGCATTGACCAATCAGTTGGTGTAATACTGATAGCCCCTTTGGAGGACCATTTATCAGCGCTGACATCCTTATATTTGGAATTTTTCCCTTTATAGTTGTCATAACGGGTACCGGCGATAATAGATATTGGCAAGTCGCGCAGGGTTATTTCATCCTGCACCCAACCGGAAGAAAAGCGGATATCGGCATCGGGGAAGCTATCAGTGTTACCGCCTGGGGTTTGTTTCTGTTGGTAGGTTTCACCACCGTAGGTAAGTTGGTGTGCCAATGGGCTGTCTGTCCACAGGCGGGAGCGGTTTTCTAGTTTTACACCATAGGTTTTCTGCTTGCGGCCTTCGAACCCCTTTTCTTGAGTGCGGGCATCAATAGTCACATCCGAATAATAAAGGTCAGCCTTGGCATTTAACCAATCATATTCTGCCGGATTTAACTGGTAGCTGAGTTGGGCATCACGCTGAGTTGTCGTCCGATCCGTCCACGGGTCAGATTTTTCATTTTTCCCGATGAGCGTTTGCGGATTTTTAGGTTGGTCAGCTTCATTACGGTAATAACGTAACTGACTGCTTAGAGATTGATTCTCATCAATTTTCCAATTGCCTTTTGCTATCAGGTTACTGATAAATTCATCATTATCAGCCGTCAAGCCACCGCCATGGCGGATATTGCCTGCATCACGAGTACTGAAAGCAAACAAACCATCCAGAGAATCTGTTTTCCCGAAAGTTGCACCACCAAAACCCATACTATGGTCACCGGTTGCACCGCGGGCGAAAACGCGAAATCCGTGATTTTGACCTGCTTGCAGCAGATCTGCGGCATCGACAGTCTGATAAGCAACAACACCGCCTAAGGCACCACTGCCGTAGAGCAGAGCTGAAGGACCACGTACAACTTCGACTTGTTTAATTAATGCCGGATCCAGGAATGTACCATTAATATGACCGGTATCGGTGCCCTGCCGAATACCGTCAATTAATGTCAAAACACCTTTTGGCCCATAACCACGCAGACTGATGTCTTGCCCATTAGCACGGTTTATACCGGCTATATTAATGCCGGGTATTTTTCTGATGAGATCGCCGGCATTACCGGCTGTTTGACTTTGTGCTGATTTATTATTTATCACCGTCACCATCATGGGTGCTTCGAAACTATCCCTTTCATTACCTGTTGCATAAACAGTTATCACATCGCGGGATGATTTATCACTATCAGAATCGGACGATTTTGTTGCTGCATATACGGTTGAAAAGCTACTGATAATCGCCAGGCTTAATACTGATAGATTGAGTGTTGATCTTGCTGTTTGAGACATCAGACGAATCTCCATAAGAATATTTTATGATTTATGGATATAGCTGGCTGCCCCGATACGCGATCTGGGTGGCTGGCTGAGTTATTTTTTATTTAGTTAGTATCAGCTTTCCGGCTTTAGTTTGGCGCAATTGGTAGAGTTCCCCTTGGTGGCGAATTCGGGTAATTCCTGACTCACCTAACAGTTGTTTACTGTCAATGTAACCAATTTGTACGATTTCATCAGGATAAGTATTGCACCGTTCTTCAAGTGCAATGCAGGAATGTTGGTGACATACTTTAGTCATAAATCCACTTAGCGAATACTAACTATTATTATAGTGAGAATCATTATCGTTATATGGAGAGGTGACTTCAAGCAATATTTTTGATGTTCAGGATCAACATATTAACGTAGTTTATTGATCTGTTGTAAGTTAGCCTTTTGTGAATAAAAGGCTAACTCAGAAGAGGATTCAAAAGCGGAAATTGACTGCTTCGGCAAGAATTGCAAGAAGTCGCTCTGTATCTTGCCAGCTTAGACAAGGATCTGTAATAGATTGACCGTAATTCAGCGGTTGCCCTCGAATGATTGTTTGGGCACCTTCAAGTAGAAAACTTTCAGCCATTACACCGACAATCGCCGCAGAACCCTCTTTAATCTGTTGGCCTACCTCTTTCGCAATGTCCAGTTGGCGTTTATGTATTTTCTGACAATTAGCGTGACTGAAATCGATAACTAAGTGCTCTGGTAAATCAAATTCACGTAGTTGATCACAAGCTGCGGCAATATCTCCGGCACTGTAATTAGGTTGTTTGCCACCACGCATAATAATGTGGCCGTATGGGTTGCCTTCGGTTTGATAGATGGTCATTTGACCATGCTTATCCGGCGATAGAAAGGTGTGACAGACACTGGATGCGCGGATAGCGTCTATAGCGATACGGATATTGCCATCGGTGCCGTTTTTAAAGCCAATCGGGCAGGAGAGGGCTGATGCCATTTCCCGATGAATCTGGCTTTCTGTTGTTCTGGCTCCGATAGCTCCCCAACTAATGAGATCAGCAATATACTGGCCGGTCACCATATCCAGAAACTCGGTTGCTGTAGGTAAACCCAACTCATTGACATCAACCAGTAATTTCCGTGCCAAAGTAATACCATGATTAATTTGGCAGGAGCCGTCAAGATCCGGATCTGAAATTAAACCTTTCCAGCCCACGACTGTACGCGGTTTTTCAAAGTAGGTACGCATAATGATTTCCAGTCTGTGCTGGTATTTTTCACGTAATGTGTTCAGTCGTTGAGCATAATCTAAGGCAGCATCAATATCATGAATAGAGCAAGGACCGACGATAACCATAAGTCGTGGGTCATTCCCAGATAGAATATCTGCAATACGTTTTCGTGACGTTGTCACATTGTTGGCGATTTTTTCAGATACAGGATATTGAATTGCCAGAGCCTGAGGTGTTACCAAACTATCGACGCGGTGAGTCCTTAAACCATCTGTTTTGTACATATATTTTCTCAAAGTTCGTTTTACACTAGCGGATATACCTGTGGGTAACTGAAATTACAATAAACGAAAATGACTAAATTAAACAAACAATATAGTTAGCTACATCATAAATTTTTTTCAATTATTCATATTGATATATTTCTAAAACATACGGCGGTTCAGCTTCATCGTATCGATTATTTTGGTCGAGATTTCTTCAACAGAATAATTGGTGGTATTAAGATAATTAATCTTATTCTTACGGAATAAAGCTTCAACTTCGGAAATTTCTATTCTGCATTGCCTCAATGATGCATAACGGCTATTTTCTCGGCGTTCTTCCCTAATAGCGGACAGCCGGTCAGGGCTTATAGTTAAACCGAATAGCTTATGCTGAAATTGTTTTAATGTTGCTGGTAATTGTAAATTATCCATATCATCTGCGGTAAAAGGATAATTTGCAGCCTGAATACCAAATTGCATGGCTAAATAGAGACTGGTAGGCGTCTTTCCGCAGCGAGACACACCCAGTAGAATAACCTGTGCCTGGTCAAGATTACGTAAAGAGATACCGTCATCGTGTGCCAGAGCATAGTCAATTGCTGCTATGCGTGCATCATACTGACTGAGATTCTTTTCGGTCAGACCGTGAGTACGGTTAAGTTCAGGTTTGGGTTCCAGGCCGGTCTCTTTCTGTAATGGGGCTACCAGTGTTTGGACAATGTCCTGACAGAAACCTTCACTGCTGGTGATAATATTTTTCACTCCAGAAGAGATAATGGAATAGAAAACTAAAGGTCTTATACTCGTATCCTGATATATTTGATTTATTTGTTGCTTTATTTCTTTTGCACGGGCTTCACTGGCAACAAAAGGGAGGGTATATGAGGTTACTTTGATGGGAAATTGTGATAATACAGCATGGCCCAATACTTCTGCGGTAATTGCTGTTCCATCAGAAATAAAGAAAACGGTGCGCACAACACTATTCTCAACACTATTATTTTCTGATGATATTTCTAATCTGGATTTTGTCATGATATTTATAGTGGCCTTTTATCTTTCCGATCGTTTAGTTAAATGAGATTGGGCATCAATTTCCTGCAAAGTATACCTGAGAAAAAAATAATGTGTTGGGTTGATCGATTCACCTTTCTATGTGTGCCAAAACATTGTGTTAGTCTATTTATGGCTGCTGAAAATGCAGTGCCAATTTTCCGACTTGTACCTCACGAATGTTAAAAGGATTGTTTTAATGCCCAACAATAACCTCCCTCCGTGTAATGTGCTTTGGTATAACCAATTAGGTATGCATGATGTTGACCGGGTTGGTGGTAAAAACGCCTCCCTGGGAGAAATGATCACTAACCTGTCAGAATTGGGGGTTTCTGTCCCGAATGGTTTCGCGACCACTGCACAGGCATTTAATGATTTCCTGGAGCAAAGTGGTGTCAATCAGCGTATTTATAGCTTGCTGGATGAAACTGATGTTGATGATGTGAATCAACTGGCTAAAGCGGGTACACAAATTCGTCAATGGGTGATTGATACGCCATTGACGCCGCAATTGGAAAAAGATATTCAGGCCGCTTATCAACAGTTGTCTGAAGGGGAGCCAGAAGCTTCTTTTGCCGTGCGTTCTTCGGCAACAGCTGAAGATATGCCGGATGCTTCTTTTGCCGGGCAGCAGGAAACTTTTCTGAACGTACAAGGCATTGATGCTGTGATGATTGCCATCAAGCATGTGTTTGCTTCACTGTTTAATGACCGGGCTATTTCTTATCGTGTCCATCAGGGATATGACCATCGGGGGGTTGCGTTATCAGCCGGTGTACAGCGTATGGTGCGTTCTGATCTCGCCTCTTCTGGTGTGATGTTCACTATTGATACTGAATCGGGATTTGATCAGGTTGTCTTTATTACTTCTGCTTACGGATTGGGTGAGATGGTTGTTCAGGGGGCAGTGAACCCGGATGAATTCTATGTTCATAAGCCAACGCTGAATAAGGGTAAACCCGCTATTGTTCGCCGCAATTTGGGTTCTAAAAAACTGCATATGATCTACGCTGATAATAAAGAGCATGGTAAGCAGGTATGTATCGAAGATGTGCCGGAAGTACAACGCAATCGTTTCTCTTTAGTTGATGAAGAAGTTGAAGAGTTAGCCCGTCAGGCGCTGTTGATTGAAAAACATTATGGCCGGCCAATGGATATTGAATGGGCCAAAGATGGTCATAATGGCAAGTTATATATTGTTCAGGCGCGTCCTGAGACTGTCCGCTCAAACCAACAGGTTATGGAACGCTATCAACTGAATGAACAAGGTCAGGTATTGGTGGAAGGGCGCGCCATAGGTCATCGTATTGGTGCGGGTACAGTAAAAGTTATTCATAACTTAAATGAAATGGATCGTATCCGGCCGGGTGATGTTCTGGTCACTGATATGACCGATCCGGATTGGGAGCCGATTATGAAAAAGGCGGCTGCGATCGTGACTAATCGTGGTGGCCGGACTTGTCACGCAGCGATTATTGCCCGTGAATTGGGCATTCCCGCGGTTGTTGGATGTGGTGATGCAACGGAACGCCTGAAAGAAAATCAACCGGTGACGGTTTCTTGTGCGGAAGGCGATACGGGTTTTGTTTATCAAAATCAACTGGATTTCATTGTACAAAGTTCTCAGGTCGATCAATTACCAGAGCTTGATGTGAAAATTATGTTGAATGTGGGTAATCCTGACCGCGCATTTGATTTTGCCTGCTTGCCAAATGAAGGTGTTGGTCTTGCCCGTTTGGAATTTATTATTAACCGAATGATTGGCGTACATCCTCGCGCATTACTGGAGTTTGATCAGCAAACGCCGGAATTGCAGCAAGAGATAAAATCTCTGATGTTGGGTTATGATAATCCGGTTGAGTTCTATGTTGGACGCCTGACTGAAGGGATCGCAACACTGGCGGCTGCGTTCTGGCCGAAGCGGGTTATTGTTCGTCTGTCTGACTTTAAATCCAATGAATATGCCAATCTGGTTGGTGGTGACATTTACGAACCTGATGAAGAGAACCCGATGTTGGGCTTCCGTGGTGCGGGGCGTTATGTCTCTGACAGTTTCCGCGGTTGTTTTGCATTGGAGTGTGAAGCGGTTAAGCGTGTACGTAATGATATGGGGCTGACCAACGTCGAAATTATGATCCCGTTCGTGCGTACTGTCGCTCAGGCTGAAGCCGTTATTGCTGAATTGGCGTCACAAGGGTTGAAGCGTGGTGAGAACGGATTGAAAGTTATTATGATGTGTGAGATTCCGTCTAATGCAATTCTGGCGGAACAGTTCCTTGAACACTTTGATGGCTTTTCTATTGGTTCTAATGATATGACTCAACTTACTCTTGGCTTGGATCGGGATTCCGGCGTGGTATCTGAGTTATTTGATGAGCGCAATGATGCGGTCAAAGCTATGCTCTCATTAGCTATCCAGGCGGCCAAGCGGCAAAATAAATATGTGGGAATTTGCGGGCAGGGGCCTTCAGACCATCAGGATTTTGCTCATTGGTTGATGGAAGAGGGAATTGATAGCTTGTCATTGAACCCAGATACCGTGGTGAAAACTTGGTTGGGATTAGCGAAAGAGAGTTAACTGAGAATAATACGCAATTGAAACTAAAGGCCCGTCAGAATAAATGGCGGGTTTTTTAATGGATAAAGTAACTGATGACAACGCCACAGAATAAGGATAAAAATAGTGAAAAAAAAAAGCCTACCATGGGCGTGATAGGCAAGGACTACACACAGCAATATACGCGTTTCTAATAAATAGAACTATCAAAAGGAGAAATAAACGTCTCGTTTACAGCCCGCTTATATTAATTTAGTTGAATAGTTTATTCATTAAGAATTGTCCTAATTTTCGGATTATTTACGGCTATAAAAAACCAAATTTAACCTTTTTTTAACATTGTGATTACAATAATGATATCTAACAAATAAAAACAAATGAGTATTTCAAATGAATGATTAGTTTTTAAGATTATGGTTTAGCGAAAGGGTTAACCCTCTTTCGCTATGTGAGACAGAATTAATCGTCATACAAATTATTCTGAAAATTCTTTTTCCAGATATTTTTCAGTTTCTGTTAAATCATTTTCAGGTGCTGGGACTTCGTTCATCCAGGCAATTAATAAACGATAAGCAACGGCTAATACAACCGGTCCGATAAATAAGCCAATCATGCCAAATGAGAGTATTCCGCCAATAACGCCGGTTAATATCAAAGCCATCGGTAAATCAGCGCCTAAACGGATTAAAAATGGACGAAGAAATCCATCCATTGTTGTCACTATGCAGCTCCAAACCAATAGCACGGTGCCCCAGGTTGTATCACCTGTCCAGTAAAGCCAGGCAACAGCCGGCACTAAAATCAACAATGGACCAAGCTGGGCAACACAACAGACAAACATAAGTACTGTCAGCAACGTAGCATAAGGGATCCCTGAAACGGCCAGGCCAAGACCACCGATAATGGCTTGAACCAGCGCAGTAACGACGACGCCGAGCGCGACAGCGCGGATGGATTGTGCCGCCAGCAGGATGGCGGCATCTCCGCGTTTATCTGCCAGGCGAACGGCAAAATGGCGAATACTCATCGTCACCTGTTCGCCTTTCAGATATAGGAGCACGCTGAATAGCACCATCAAACCAAGATGGAAAACGAAGCGCCCGGCATTGGCTGCCTGAGTAAAGAACCAGGTTGCCGCCTCTCCGACATAGGGCTGGACTTTAGCAATCAGCACATTGCCACCATCAGTGATCAATGAGTTCCAGCCGCTGTAAAGTTTATTGCCAACCAGCGGAATGCTGTCCAGCCAGGTCATTGCCGGCATTTGAAAATTAGCCGGGGATTTAGCCCACTGAATTAATGGCGCGCTGTTTTCCAATAAGCTACTGACCAGTAATGCGATGGGGATCACAAACAACAGAATTAATAATAACGTCATGATGGAAACTGCAATCCACCGTTTACCCCATAAACTGTTTTGTATTTTTTCCAGTAAAGGCCATGTGGCGATAACCACCATTCCTGCCCAGACAAAACCAAGGATAAATGGTTTCATCACCCAGAAACTGGTAACAATTAAGAGTGAAAGAAAAATTAAAGTAAACAATAGTTTTGGTAGATCATAATACGGTTGAGATTTGTCCATAAGTTAATTTCTCTAAGGAATTGAGTGGCGCTAACGATAATGAATAAATAGGATGTTATCTACAGGTTACTCAAAATAGGTGAATATTATGATAAGGTAACCGCTTGCCTTCTCAGACACGTCAGTTAACGGTGGTTAATGGTTACGACTGACTCGGGCATCAATTCAAAGATAGTATAAATGAAGCAATGTGGACACTCATTTTAAAAGGGTCAAAACGATAATGATCCCACGCATATTACAAGCACCTCACGTTAGTGAGGTGGCACAGGAATTTTTGGATACACTCAAGGAACAAGGATTTACCGGAGATACCGCAAGCAGCTATGCAGATCGCCTGACGATGGCGACAGATAACAGTATCTATCAACTCTTACCACAGGCTGTCGTTTTCCCTCGATCCGGCGCAGATGTGGTTTTACTGGCCCGTGTCGCAGGTGAAAAAAAATATCAGAATTTGACATTCACCCCGCGCGGAGGCGGTACTGGCACAAACGGCCAGGCCCTTAATGAGGGTATCGTGGTGGATATGTCCCGTTATATGAATCGTATCCTTGAGATTAATCCGGAGCAGGGATGGGTCAGAGTTGAAGCGGGCGTAATTAAAGACCAACTGAACCAATATTTGCGCCCATATGGTTATTTCTTTTCACCTGAGCTTTCAACCAGTAACCGTGCAACATTGGGCGGAATGATTAATACCGATGCTTCCGGTCAGGGTTCACTGGTATATGGTAAAACATCCGATCATGTTCTTGGTTTACGGGCAGTTTTATTAGGCGGCGAATTACTTGATACCCGCTCAATGGACATAGCACAGGCGGAATCAATTGCCCGGGAAGATTCTGTTACAGGCCGTATCTATAACACCGTACTTAACCGCTGCCGTGAGCGGCGTGAACTTATCGTTGAAAAATTCCCCAAACTCAATCGCTTTCTGACAGGTTATGATTTGCGTCATGTTTTCAGTGACGATATGCAGAAGTTTGACTTGGGTCGTATATTGACCGGTTCAGAAGGAACGCTGGCTTTTATTACCGAAGCGATTCTGGATATTACGCCGTTGCCGAAAGTCAGGCGGTTGGTGAACGTAAAATATGATTCATTTGATTCAGCACTGCGTAACGCGCCTTTTATGGTGAATGCAAAAGCTCTATCTGTTGAAACCGTGGACTCAAAAGTTCTGAATTTAGCGCGTGAGGATATTGTCTGGCATTCAGTGAAAGAATTGATCACCGATATTCCCGGCAAGGATATGCAGGGGTTGAATATTGTTGAATTCAGTGGTGATGATCAACAATTGATCGACCAGCAGGTAGACATGCTTTGTCAGCGCCTTGACGAACTGATAGAAGGTCGTCAGGGCGTTATTGGCTACCAGATTTGCCGGGAGCTGGCTGATATTGAGCGTATTTATGCAATGCGCAAGAAATCGGTTGGATTACTGGGTAACAGTAAAGGTGCGGCGAAACCGATCCCCTTTGTGGAAGATACGTGTGTGCCTCCACAGTATCTTGCTGATTATATTGCTGAATTCCGCCAGTTACTGGATAGCCATCAGTTGAATTATGGTATGTTTGGTCATGTAGATGCTGGTGTGTTGCACGTTCGGCCAGCACTGGATATGTGCGATCCGCAGCAAGAGATACTGATGAAACAAATTTCTGATGAAATTGTCAGTCTCACCGCCCGTTATGGCGGTTTGTTGTGGGGAGAACATGGTAAAGGTTTTCGGGCTGAATATAGTCTGGAATTTTTCGGCAGCATTTTGTATGAGGAGTTGCGCCGGATAAAGGCGGCCTTTGACCCGGATAATCGCTTGAATCCGGGTAAGATCTGCCCACCGATTGGTGTGGATGCACCAATGATGAAAATTGATGCCGTCAAGCGGGGGACTTATGACCGGACAATCCCGGTCAATGTAAGAAATACATTCCGTGGTGCGATGGAATGTAATGGTAATGGGCTGTGTTTTAATTTCGATGTGAAAAGCCCGATGTGCCCGTCAATGAAAATTAGCCGGCAGCGTATCCATTCACCGAAAGGGCGGGCAACATTAGTGCGTGAATGGCTTCGGCTTTTGACCGAACAGGGTATGGATCCGCAACTGTTGAAGCAGGGATTGGAACAAAAACGGCCAAGCCTGCGTGGTCTGATTGAAAAGACGCGTAATAGTTGGCAAGCATGGCGTGGAGAGTATGACTTCTCCCATGAAGTAAAAGAGGCGATGTCTGGTTGTTTGGCATGTAAAGCCTGCTCAACACAGTGTCCGATCAAAATTGATGTGCCGTCATTTCGTGCACGTTTTCTTGAGTTATATCACGGTCGCTATCTCCGTCCTGTGCGTGATTATATTGTGGCAGCTGCGGAAAGTAGTACGCCATTAATGGCTAAAGCGCCGCGAGCATTTAATTTTTTCCTGAAACAGTCGTGGGTGCAGGAATTGAGCCGCCGGACTGTCGGGATGGTGGATCTCCCCTTGTTATCCAGTCCGACATTGCACCAACAGCTTGCTGGTCATTACGCGCTTTCGACCACACTGGAACAGCTTGAAAAAATGGATCAGTCTTATCGTAACGGGTATGTGTTGATTGTTCAGGATCCGTTCACCAGTTATTACGATGCGAAAGTAGTGGCTGATTTTGCCCGTCTGGTGGAAAAATTGGGATATAAGCCGGTATTGCTGCCATTTTCTCCTAACGGTAAAGCCCAACATATCAAAGGTTTTTTATCTCGCTTTGCTAAAACGGCCAAAAAAACGTCAGATTTTCTCAATCGGGTATTTGAGCTGGGTATCCCTATGGTCGGTGTCGATCCTGCATTGGTACTGTGCTATCGGGATGAATACAAAGAAATTCTCGGAGAGCAGCGTGGTAAGTTTGAGGTTCAGCTTGTTCACGAATGGCTGATCAACACCTTACCGGAGAAAAAGGGTAATCAGGCCGTGTCCGGTGATAAATGGTATCTGTTTGGACATTGTACGGAAGTGACTATGCTACCAGGCAGTAGTAAACAGTGGGAAAAAATTTTCCAGCGGTTGGGTAGTAAGCTGGATAATATCAGTGTAGGCTGCTGTGGCATGGCTGGAACATATGGTCATGAAAACAAAAACATAAAACACTCTATTGGTATCTATAAATTATCCTGGCAACCTGCCTTGCAGAAATTACCTCTGGAGCGTTGCCTGAGTTCCGGTTATTCCTGCCGCAGTCAGGTTAAGCGGGTAGAAGGGCAAGTACTTAAGCATCCGTTGCAAGCTTTATTGGAGATAATCCCATGATTTGGAAACGTGATATTGGACTGGATAGCCTGAATCAAGTAAATAGCCAATGTATGATGGGCCATCTGGGCATAAAAATCACGCATATCGGTGATGATTTTATTGAAGGCACAATGCCGGTTGACTATCGTACCCGTCAGCCGTTTGGTTTATTACATGGCGGGGCATCTGTTGTACTGGCAGAATCACTCGGTTCTTTGGCTGGGTATCTCTGTTCCGAAGGTGAGAAAAAAGTTGTTGGGCTGGAAATCAATGCCAACCATATCCGGTCTGTTCGCAGTGGCGAAGTTAAAGGGGTGTGTAAGCCCCTGCATATTGGCCGTAATCACCAGGTATGGCGAATCGATATTTTTGATGAACGTCAACACCTGTGTTGCACTTCCCGGTTAACTACTTCAGTGTTGCCTGGATAAAATAATAGTAGGTTATTTTTCTATGGATTAATAACCTACTCATTAAGTGAAAAAGTTATTTTTCTATGTATTAAATTTAGTTGTGATAGTCTTCGTGATTATAGCTTTTATCGATATTTTTATAATATTATTGCTTATGTGATCTCCTTATATATTTGATTAATTTAAATGTCGAATGGAATGGATATGGTGAATTGTATTAAAAAGATTAATATCGAAATAGATAAAAACTTCCTTTTATTCAAATCTATAAAATCTGGGATATATTAATGAGTGCTAAAATTTCAGCGGTTTTAATTTGTGTCATTTCCTATAGATATAGGTATTTTACTTTGGTATATTCTGGGCGGGCGCTTGAGACTATCTGTCTCTGGCGTGCTGGAGCGGATAGAAGAAAGCCCCGAGTGATTTTTCAATCAACCAGAGGCCTATCTATGCTTTGCAACATAAGATTAGCCTCTTACACGCCGAAAGGCAAGGAGACGCTAACCATGAAACAGCAAAAAGCGATATTTATCGCCATCGTTATTTGTATTGCCGCTTTAGCGGCTGTACTGGTCACGAGGAAAGACCTCTGTGAGGTTCGCATCCGAAGCGGCCAAACGGAGGTTGCTGTTTTCATGGATTACGAACCCAGGTAAGAGCAACGGCGGGGAGCAATCCCCGCCATCTCTTGTTGTTGAACATGGCTCTCAAGCGCCCGATTACCAACTCTTAATTGCTATCCCGTCATTTTATTTATATTTTTATAATATTATTGCTTATTTGATCTGCTTATATACTCAAGATGCTTCAAAGTGCATGTTTGAAAAACGGTTATATTGTTGAATTTAAATGTTTTTATGTCTGACGGCTCAAGCATCTTGAAGTTCATTCGGTATATATTTGATGAATTTAAATGTCGAGTGGAATGGATATGGTGAATTATATTAAAAGGATTAATATCGAAATAGATAAAAACTTCCTTTTATTCAAATCTATAAACGTCGGGGTATATTAATGAGTGCTAAAATTCCAGCAGTTTTAATTTGTGTCATTTCCTATAGATATAGGTATTTTGCTTTGGTATATTCTGGGCGGGCGCTTGAGACTATCTGTCTCTGGCGTGCTGGAGCGGATAGAAGAAAGCCCCAAATGATCTTTCAATCAATTTGAGGCCCAATCTAATGCTTCACAACATAAGATTAGCCTCTTACACGCCGAAAGGCAAGGAGACGCTAACCATGAAACAGCAAAAAGCGATATTTATCGCCATCGTTATTTGTATTGCCGCTTTAGCGGCTGTGTTGGTCACGAGGAAAGACCTCTGTGAGGTTCGCATCCGAAGCGGCCAAACGGAGGTTGCTGTTTTCATGGATTACGAACCCAGGTAAGAGCAACGGCGGGGAGCAATCTCCGCCATCTCTTGTTGTTGAACATGGCTCTCAAGCGCCCGATTACCAACTCTTAATTGCTATCCTGTCATTTTATTTATATTTTTATAATATCATTGCTTATTTGATCTGCTTATATATTTGATGAATTTAAATATCGAGTGGAATGGATATGGAGAATTATATTAAAAGGATTAATATCGAAATAGATAAAAATTTCCTTTTATTAAAATCTATAAACGTAGGGATATATTAATGAGCGCTAAAATTTCAGCGGTTTTAATTTGTGCCATTTCCTATAGATATAGGTATTTTACTTTGGTATATTCTGGGCGGGCGCTTGAGACTATCTGTCTCTGGCGTGCTGGAGCGGATAGAAGAAAGCCCCGAGTGATTTTTCAATCAACCCGAGGCCTATCTATGCTTTGCAACATAAGATTAGCCTCTTACACGCCGAAAGGCAAGGAGACGCTAACCATGAAACAGCAAAAAGCGATATTTATCGCCATCGTTATTTGTATTGCCGCTTTAGCGGCTGTGCTGGTCACGAGGAAAGACCTCTGTGAGGTTCGCATCCGAAGCGGTCAAACGGAGGTTGCTGTTTTCATGGATTACGAACCCAGGTAAGAGCAACGGCGGGGAGCAATCTCCGCCATCTCTTGTTGTTGAACATGGCTCTCAAGCGCCCGATTACCAACTCTTAATTGCTATCCCGTCATTTTATTTATATTTTTATAATATCATTGCTTATTTGAGCTGCTTATATATTTGATGAATTCAAATATCGAGTGGAATGGATATGGTGAATTATATTAAAAGGATTAATATCGAAATAGATAAAAACTTCCTTTTATTCAAATCTATAAACATCGGGATATATTAATGAGTGCTAAAATTCCAGCAGTTTTAATTTGTGTCATTTCCTATAGATATAGGTATTTTGCTTTGGTATATTCTGGGCGGGCGCTTGAGACTATCTGTCTCTGGCGTGCTGGAGCGGATAGAAGAAAGCCCCGAGTGATTTTTCAATCAACCCGAGGCCTATCCTTATGCTCAACAACATAAGATTAGCCTCTTACACGCCGAAAGGCAAGGAGACGCTAACCATGAAACAGCAAAAAGCGGTACTTATCGCTATTATCGTTATCTGTGTTGCCGCTTTAGCGGCTGTGCTGGTCACGAGGAAGGATCTCTGTGAGGTTCGCATCCGAAGCGGCCAAACGGAGGTTGCTGTTTTCATGGATTACGAACCCAGGTAAGAGCAACGGCGGGGAGCAATCCCCGCCATCTCTTGTTGTTGAACATGGCTCTCAAGCGCCCGATTACCAACTCTTAATTGCTATCCCGTCATTTTATTTATATTGTTATAATATCATTACTTATTTGAGCTGCTTATATATTTGATGAATTTAAATGTCGAGTGGAATGGATATGGAGAATTATATTAAAAGGATTAATATCGAAATAGATAAAAACTTCCTTTTATTCATATCTATAAACGCCGGGATATATTAATTAATGCTAAAATTTCAGCGGTTTTAATTTGTGTCATTTCCTATAGATATAGGTATTTTGCTTTGGTATATTCTGGGCGGGCGCTTGAGACTATCTGTCTCTGGCGTGCTGGAGCGGATAGAAGAAAGCCCCGAGTGATTTTTCAATCAACCCGAGGCCTATCTTTATGCTAGACAACATAAGATTAGCCTCTTACACGCCGAAAGGCAAGGAGACGCTAACCATGAAACAGCAAAAAGCGATATTTATCGCCATCGTTATTTGTATTGCCGCTTTAGCGGCTGTGTTGGTCACGAGGAAAGACCTCTGTGAGGTTCGCATCCGAAGCGGCCAAACGGAGGTTGCTGTTTTCATGGATTACGAACCCAGGTAAGAGCAACGGCGGGGAGCAATCCCCGCCATCTCTTGTTGTTGAACATGGCTCTCAAGCGCCCGATTACCAACTCTTAATTGCTATCCCGTCATTTTATTTATATTTTTATAATATCATTGCTTATTTGATCTGCTTATATAAATAAGATTTCATAATTGTGCTACACCCATTTTTTGTCT
The DNA here is from genome assembly GCF_001010285.1 of Photorhabdus thracensis. Lineage (GTDB taxonomy): Bacteria > Pseudomonadota > Gammaproteobacteria > Enterobacterales > Enterobacteriaceae > Photorhabdus > Photorhabdus temperata. The sequence continues at coordinate 4,221,720 of NZ_CP011104.1, forward strand.
TCCTGGCTTTTGCTGTGATGAAAACGATGCCAAAAAGGCATCGACATAATTCAGTAACTGCCACATAAATTGACAACAATGATTTCGCGTTATTGTCTCATGGAGCGATTGCCATAACCGTTCTATTTTATTTAGCCACGGTGAATAGACCGGTAAAAACAACAGGGTAAATTTTGGATGTCGTGCCAGCCAGTCCTTTACCTTCTGACTTTTATGAATACAGTAGTTATCTAAGATTAATGTGAGGGTTTCCGCATGGGGATATTGATGATTCAGTTCATCTAACATTTTGATAAATAAATCAGAATTCTTTTTTATTCCTTTAACATAGATGATTTGCTCTGTTTGGGCATTAAGGCAGCCCGCAAGGTAATGTTTTTCGTTTTTTCCCGGGGTGATAACCCGTTTTTGTTGTCCTTTGAAGCACCAGTCCGCGCCGATTTTCGGGTTTAAATCAATATCCACCTCATCTTCATAAAAAACGGGATGTTTTTCTGAAATGTTCGCTTTGGCTTCCGCGATCTTTGCCATTTTCTCATCGTATTCGGGATCAGGTTGTTTCACTGTGGGTGCCGCTCTACGCCAGACAATCCCCACCTGAGCAAAGTAACGATAAAGGACATTTTGCGTCAGAGAGAGGTTGAGTAATTCATTGAGGGTATGAGTCATGAGTTCAAGGCTCCAGCGAGAGCGGAGATAGCCTAACTTTTGGGGGGATTGCTGTAATAAGAAAAGTAAGAGGTTATAGAGTGGGGAGAGATCCCAGACAACAGGTCGGCCAACGGGTAAACTTTCGAGTCCTTCCAGCCCATATAATGTAAACCACTGAACCCAACGATTGACGGAAGAGCGTGCGGCATGAAGGGTCTTGGCGACATAAGTCACTGTCAATCCTTCATTGAGCATCAATAACGCCGTTAATCGACGGGAATAGTTCTTATCACGGGTTTTATGGATAAGTTTTCTCATTTTCTGGCATTCATCTTGAGGTATAGGTGCTATGATAGGCATCACTCAGTCCGTGTTGGGGTTTGGGATTTTTCGCAATTGATCAGATCGCAAAAATCGGACTGAGTTCCCTCCAAGTGATCTATTATTTTGAAAAGTTATTTATTTGATGAATTTAAATGTCGAGTGGAATGGATATGGTGAATTATATTAAAAGGATTAATATCGAAATAGATAAAAACTTCCTTTTATTCATATCTATAAACGCCGGGATATATTAATTAATGCTAAAATTTCAGCGGTTTTAATTTGTGTTATTTCCTATAGATATAGGTATTTTGCTTTGGTATATTCTGGGCGGGCGCTTGAGACTATCTGTCTCTGGCGTGCTGGAGCGGATAGAAGAAAGCCCCAAATGATCTTTCAATCAATTTGAGGCCTATTCTTTATGCTTAGCAACATAAGATTAGCCTCTTACACGCCGAAAGGCAAGGAGACGCTAACCATGAAACAGCAAAAAGCGGTACTTATCGCTATTATCGTTATCTGTGTTGCCGCTTTAGCGGCTGTGCTGGTCACGAGGAAAGACCTCTGTGAGGTTCGCATCCGAAGCGGCCAAACGGAGGTTGCTGTTTTCATGGATTACGAACCCAGGTAAGAGCAACGGCGGGGAGTCATCCCCGCCATCTCTTGTTGTTGAACATGGCTCTCAAGCGCCCGATCACCAACTCTGAATTGCTATCTCGTCATTTTATTCTTCCATATGAAAGGTTAATCTATGGTCACCCTCGTTTTTGCAACACTAATTTTGATGAATTTTGGGCTTGCTTAAATCTATCCGGCGTCACTATAGGCAAGGATGCCCGCGCCTCGATGAGTTCCGCGCCTGATGTTCCTAAAAAACCACTCGGCTTTAATAAGCCATCTTAACCTTTAGGTTTCTCATCAGGCCGATAGGCCGTTCATGTCATCAATTATCAGTCTTCGCAAAACCAGTGAGGTAACAGATTATTGACAAAGTGCTGGTTTTTTATCCGGCATTTTGTTTTAATTAAGTTCCGTTCACTCAACGGAGCTTGCCACCATGTTAAGACCCCCCCCTCTCCAGACTTTCCCGCCAGAAACGCTCTCGCTTGACGAGCTGGTCCCTAAAAATCATTTGGTCCGTCAAGTCGATGCTGCCATTGATTTCGAATTTATCCGCGAATTAGTCGCCCCGTTGTATTGCCACAATAATGGCCGTCCTGCTATCGATCCGGTCATGCTGATTAAAATGATGTTACTCGGCTACTTGTTTGGCGTCCCCAGTGAACGCCGTCTGGTTCAGGAAATTCAGGTTAATGTGGCTTACCGCTGGTTTCTGCGCCTCGGACTGACAGAGAAGGTCCCTGATGCCTCAACCCTGAGTCAGAACCGCCGCCGCCGTTTCAATCATACCGCGGTCTTCCAGCAGATTTTTGACCACATTGTTGAACAGGCGATGGCCAAAGGATTCGTGGGCGGACGCGTACTCTATACCGACAGCACCCACCTGAAAGCCAGTGCCAATCCGCATAAATCGGAGAATGTCATGCGGCCGGTTCCCCCCGGCGCCTATTTTGATGCACTGGATAAAGCCGTCACTGAAGACCGGGCGGCAGCCGGAAAAAAAGCCTGAAGCCAGCCCTAAAGGAACGGCAGAGAAAGACGAAGGTCAGTACCACTGATCCGGAAAGCGGGTTTATGCACCGGACCAACAAACCCAGGGGGTTCTTTTACCTTGACCACCGTACCGTGGATGGGCAAGTCGGTATTATCACCGATACCTACGCCACACCGGGTAATGTCCACGATAGCCAGCCTTTTATCAAGCGCTTGACGCGTCAGTTAGAGCGTTTTGCCCTCAATCCCCTCGCGGTTGGGTTGGATGCGGGCTATTTTACGGCCCCGGTTTGTTACTTAACGGAACAGTTAGGTGTCATGCCGATAATCGGTTACCGCCGTCCGAATAAGGGGTCGAACGTCTTCCAGAAAAAACATTTTACCTATGACAAGCAGGAGGACTGCTATGTGTGCCCTCAGGGCGAAAAGTTGATTTATAAAACAACCAGCCGAGAGGGATACCGGCATTATCAGGCCGCGGCGAATATCTGCCAGTATTGCCCGAAACGCGCGTCCTGTACGCAGGCCAAAGGGGGCAAAAAGATAACCCGTCATGTCTGGGAGGACAGTAAAGAGCAGGCCAGGGAAAACCGGCTAACGGAGTGGGGTAAAAAAACCTACAAGCGGCGAAAGGAGACGATAGAGCGTAGTTTTGCAGATGCGAAGCAACATCACGGGCACCGCTATGCCCGTTTCCGTGGGTTGCAAAAAGTGCAAATACAGTGTCTTTTGGCAGCCACAGCCCAAAATATCAAGAAGATAGCCTTGCTGGTCGCAATGCTTTGTTGTTTTTATCTCTGGAGAGCGAGCATTTCATTGCAGGAGAAGCGAAAATAACGCCTTGTCGGGCGATTAAATTGGCTTAATGAGGAAAATGGATGGCATTATGATTCACAATGAAAGGAACAAATCCCGTTATTTTCAACGAGGTTTGTCAGCGGTCTGGTAACGTTTAAATTTATTCATAATGACGCAGAATCAGGCGTCAAATACCGTGTGCTGTGTCGTGATGGCCCAAGCTATCCGGGCTAATTTATTCGCCAGTGCACAAGTCACGACATTGGCGTGTTTTCGTTCAAGCTGCTGCCTGACCCAGTCAGCCAGTTTTCCTGAATAATTATCCAATCGCTGCATAAATACTCGTGCACATTGCACCAGTAATCTGCGTAAGTTCTTATTGCCTCGTTTGCTGATACCCAGCAGGGTATTTTTTCCTCCCGTGCTGTATTGCCTGGGGACTAATCCCGTTGAGGCGGCAAAATCACGACTTTTGGCATATTGTTGGCCGTCTCCCAACTGTGAAGAAAGTAAGCTGGCTGTGATTGGACCCACACCCGGGATGGTCATAAGACGCTGGGCGGTGTCATCCGTGGTGATGGTGTGTTTGAGTTCAGCTTCCAACCCGGCTATTTGTTCAACAATATAGTGATAATGGGCGTGTAATTGCATCAATAATCGAACCAGATAATCTGGGAGTTCGTGTTCTGCCAACACTAACGATAAGCGCTTAATAACAGCGTCTCCCCTCGGTAAGCTAATGCCAAACTCGAGTAAGAAGCCATGTATCTGATTGGTCGTTTTGACCTTATCCCTGACAAGTGACTCCCTGACCCGATGTAATGCACGCATGGCTTGTTGAGTTTCAGTTCTGGGCGGAACAAAACGCATGGAAGGACGTGATGCGGCTTCGCAGATTGCTTCGGCATCAACAAAATCATTCTTGTTACTTTTAATGAAAGGCCGGACAAACTGAGGCGAAATGAGTTTAGCCTCATGCCCCAAATCAGCTATCCGCCTTGCCATGAAATGAGCGCCAGCACAGGCTTCCATCACAACGGTTGCAGAAGGGCGCCCGGCAAGAAACGCCATCAATTTGTTTCGTGTAAACTTTTTACGTAGCAGTGCTTTCCCTGATTTATCTTGACAGTGGATATGAAAGGTATGTTTGCCGAGATCGATACCAATGAGTGTGATGGTGTTCATGATGATGGCCTCTTATCAAAGATAATCACCCTATTAATATACTGCTGGTAGGGTGACCATCTCATTAACCACCGACTTTAGTCGGTGGTTAATGAGTTGATGAAAAGTTTCATAAAAAATCAGTTCCCGCTCTGGTTTTTACCCATAATATCCATGCTAAAAATATGAGATCTCGCCCTGTGACAAAGGTGGAAAAGTCGCCACCAACCTACTGAACAAATCGAACGGTATTTAACGAGGTACTAATCAATGGATACATTTTTTGGTAATGAAGCAAAAACTCAATTTGGTAACATGTTACTAAAAGCGCAACGTGCTCCAATCCAGATCAATAAAAACGGAAAGCCAGTTGCCGTGGCTATCTCAATGGATGAGTATGAAAGTATTGGAAGCACTCAAATTGAGATTGTTGCAGTCGAGAACCGCTCGGATCAAAGTTGATATCAGGGCCAGGGCAGGGCGGGATTCCACTTTGTATTTAATTTAATCAAAGATAAGTTGACTACGGAATTCCCCTGACCAAATGGCTCTTCGACGTTTAGCCGCCTGACTGTCTTTTATACTGGTATTCTGTTTAATCACATTTAATGCAATTCGGTTAAAAAGCGCCATTTGTGCAGCCCCATCAGGATCTTTGAGTGAGATAGCATCTTCTCGAAAAGTGACATCTAATACCCAATGCAGCTCGTTTTCCACCGACCAGTGCCTTCTTATTGCCTTAGCCACGATTTCCGCCTCCAACGGTAGCGAGCTGACATACCAGCGTGAATCACGATGGGGAGGCTGACCTTTTACGCTTCGTTCACTGACTACTTCAATAACACTTTGTATTGAAGGCCATTGCCGCCGAAGGACCTCCGGCAATACGGCACGAATTTGCATGACATGCCGAAATTCTGTCCGTCCATGACCGCTATTTTTCTGCGTAAAGTCAACAAGCTCATCACTCTCATAATGCGAAGCAAAATACGATTTGACCCATTCATGGAGGGTCTTTTGATTGCCTTTGAGACCGACAATAAAATCACCGCCGCGCTGAGTAATTAACGCAAGGGTTTCTTTCTGGCAATGCAGGGCATCCATAGTGACAATCGCGCCATCAAGCGCCAGTAATTCAATCAATTGTCTGGCAACCGGACCTTCCTGGCCTTTGCTTTCGGCTGCCTGATGGTATAGGGCTACACCGGATTCAACATCATAAGCACTGACCACATGCAGGGCTTCAAATAATGTCCCCTTACAGGTTCCTCTCAGGGTTTTTCCATCAATGGCGATAAGACTTTTTCCTGCCCTGACCCGACGCTGGTTGATCCAGGCATAAAAGGCTTCAACCAGTGCATCTTGCTCTATCATTTTGATAATATTAGCAATACAGTGACGACGGGGAATACCGTGAGTAAAATGCGTGTATTGTTTAAGCCACTCGCTCTGTAACTCCCCAAATTCCTGAATCGATTTCCAGCCAGAAGCGCCGCATAATACAGCGGAGAAGGCTAAAAAAATCACATCCATTAGCTCATGTTTTTTATTGATGTCAGAACGGGGGTCTTCTATCTTGCTGATAAAATTAAAAATACTCATTATTAGGATCGCTTTTTTATGGAAGAGAGAGATCTTAACGTTTTAATGAGAGAAATGCCTATAAAAAGTCATATTCTGATTTTTATTTAACCAAAATAACCTTATTAAAAATGTGAGATCTCACCCTGATATCAGGGCGGATAACACTGTTGATAGTGAAGTATTTTTTAATGAATTGGAATCAGGCTAATATGACTAGACCTTAAAATTTAAGGAGAAGCAAAATGTCTACTGTCGAGCTTAATCAGTAATCTATTGCTGTTGACAATTGCGGTAGAGTAATACGGATGTGTTTTTAAGCTCTAATAGCTTATCTGAATAGCTATTTTATTTGCTATGTTGGCCCTAGGCAGGGCATTGGAACCCTCACATACTACGTGTACGCTCTGTCCGTGACCAATGGAAATATAACAAACAATCACTATGTCGAGGTATTTACATTGTATAAATTAATTAAACCTGTGCACGGAGTAAATGGCTCTCCTATATCCATAGCCCCCGGATATCCTGATCTTGAAGACCAATTTAACGAAATGGGGATTCCTTCTATCCGAGCGCATGATCTGTATGGCCCAGGGGATATCGATAATGGTACTCATGATGATTTAGAAACATCGCAATATCAACTTTTATTAATGGTACCAGAAGATAAAAAAGGGCATGGCCGGAAAGTTTACGCCGATTTGACAAATAAGAGGTCTATCTTTCCAAATGCCAGAAACGGAATGAAGAATAATAGTTTTGAAGAGGCTGTTTCACAAGCAAATTACGAACCTACAGATGCTTATTTTAGAAAAATCATCAACAATGAAAGGAACTCCAATCCTTATCTCAAGAGAGAAGTGATGTGTCGAATAGGTAGGTCATTATTGGGAAGTGCAAACCCACCAGAAAATTTTCAAATTTATGCTATGCTGGCGGCGGAATTAGTAAAGCGGTATTCAGTTAACTACATGAATATTGGAATGAAGAGTCCAGTAAGGTATTATCAAATATGGAATGAGCCTGATTTAGGAGGCTTCTTTGCCAATTCAGACCCAAACGTTTATTACGAATTTTATGGTACTGTCGCACGCGAAATCAAAAAGGTAGCACCGAATGTGTTGGTCGGAGGTCCATCTGTAGCAGCCGGGCAGGAGATAAACAGTCCCTATGGACGCGGTTTTTTACAAGCATGTAAAGCCAAATCATACCCGCTAGATTTTTATTCCTGGCACCTTTACCTTCACGACAAAGCCGATCCTGTTCAGGTTGCGGCATCAGCCAAGCTCAACAGAAGCCTGCTTGATGTATTGGGATTGAATCATGTTAAAAGTTATATAACAGAGTGGGGAATGACTCCATATACAACTCACGAAACACAGAATAAAATGCAATCAGCAAAGAATGCGGCATTTATTATACAATCTTTGATATTTATGGTATATAGAGATGTGGACAAAGCGTTTTACTACAGAGCTGACGGCGGCACACTAGGTATTTTTAATGATGAAAATAGGTACACCTATCCCGCGCAAGCATTTTATTTATTCAACTTAATGTTTGAAACGCCATATTATATATCTAACATTGACATACAATTGGAAAATGCTAGATATGGGTATATTGAATTGGAAGGGCGCAGTGAATCCCATTCTTCGCCTCGAAGAAGGAAGTTATTAGTATCAACTTATCTTCTTGATAAAAACTTCCTCAAAGAAGAATATCAGTCAAAAAAATACAGGCAATATTACCTGGATACAAATCGGGATGTTGACAATATTCAAGATCAATACAGTATTGACAAATGGTTTGGCGGGAAAAATCCTAAGAATATGTATAGTAAAAATATTAAAAAAGAGATAAATAATAACCACGGTCCAAACCCCTCCAACCCTGAATATAATAGATATAGTTTTTCCGGTCACAATGCCATAATTCAAGACCCACGAGAGCCTAGGTATGCCACTGCTTATATTATTACCGAAGGAGGTCAGTTGGACAATATAAGGCCAAGTCCAGTAGTGAGTGAAAATATAAAAAGATACCCAGTAAAAACCAATATTGGAATATCTTGGAAGGTTGTTGTGGAAAATATTCCAAAAGACTCGGTAGTACTTCTGGATGTTGAGTATTCCTGATAGCAGTGCCATGGCTTGGTGAACTACATTTTTGGGATCTAAGGTAGGGCTTTAGTGGAAAGATTTACTCTGAGCCGCTATTTGCAATAGTGTCCGCCGACCAGCGCCCCTGGTCGGTGGGATGGCACCAGTACCAGCGTATGCGCTTTTCCATTTCCGGGATATAGCACTTTGCGTCGTTACAGATAAAGACCTTTTGAAAAATTGCACTTGTATCATAGTAATTATGGTGGTTAGCTTATTAGTCGAGTCCGCCATAATATTCATATAAAACAAATAATTAAAAATATATCTTCATATGCAATGAACATAAATTGCGTTGTTTGAGTGAAATTTGCTCTATGTAAGGTATATCCTCTTAAAACAAATGGTTGAAGTGATAAGGGTTATCATTACCATTATGCGGTAAGGAGAATACTCCGATAACAGCGGCAAAAAATTGCTAAAGAAAAATATGAGGTCAACTATGACAAATAGTGTTGAAACCTTCTCTCTGAATGAAACTGCATGGCAAGGAATCACCATCACAGAGAGAGCCGCAGCACAGATCCTAAAATTGATGCAGCAGAACCTACAAAGTAAAGGGTTATATCTGGGGGTTAAGCAGTCAGGATGTGCCGGCTTTGGCTACGTGTTTGAGATGGTTAACGATCCTGCGCCTGATGATTTACTGTATGAAAATGAAGGGGCATGTCTGTATGTTCCCCTGAAAGCCATGCCATTTATTGATGGAACTGAAGTTGATTTCGTTCGTGAAGGTTTAAATCAGATATTTAAATTCAATAATCCAAAAGCTCAACATGCCTGTGGGTGTGGTGAAAGCTTTGGTATATAAGTGTACCAATATATGTCTCAGAGCAATGTAGAAATCAGCGATGATGTGCAGACCTGGCTCAGCGATCATCGTTATAAAGAGGGTTTTTTCACTCAGGTAGCGACTGATGAGTTGGCTAAGGGGTTGAGTGAAGATGTTGTGCGGGCAATTTCCGCAAAACGCAATGAGCCTGAATGGATGCTGGCGTTTCGGCTGGAGGCTTATCGTCATTGGCTGGGAATGGAAGAGCCGCACTGGTTGAAGGCGAATTACCCTAATCTCGATTACCAGGACTATAGCTATTATTCAGCGCCTTCATGCGGTGCCTGTGATGATAGTTGCAGCTCGCAATCCGGTGCTATGCAGGCAACGGGTACAGAGCAAACGAATAATTATTTGACGGCAGAGATTGAAGAAGCATTTGATAAGTTGGGTGTTCCTGTGCGGGAAGGTGAAGCTGTCGCAGTAGATGCTATTTTTGATTCAGTTTCTGTCTCAACAACCTATCGGGATAAATTAGCGAAAGAAGGCATTATTTTTTGCTCATTCAGCGAGGCAATACAGGAATACCCTGAGTTAGTCCGTAAATATCTCGGCAGTGTGGTTGCAAGTCACGATAACTTCTTTGCCGCGTTGAATGCCGCAGTCGCTTCTGATGGTACTTTTGTTTATGTGCCAAAAGGGGTTCGGTGCCCGATGGAACTCTCCACCTATTTTCGTATTAACGCGGCGAAAACCGGTCAATTTGAGCGCACCATTCTGATTGCTGATGAGGGCAGTTATGTCAGCTATATAGAGGGATGCTCTGCACCTGTACGTGACAGTTATCAACTGCACGCCGCTGTTGTGGAAGTGATTATCCATAAAGATGCCGAAGTAAAATACTCCACGGTACAGAACTGGTTTTCAGGTGGTGACAGTGAGGGGGGAATTCTTAACTTTGTGACTAAAAGAGCATTGTGTGAAGGTGAAAATGCCAAAATGTCCTGGACGCAATCAGAAACGGGTTCAGCAATTACCTGGAAATATCCGAGTGTGATCCTGAAAGGGGATAACTCGATTGGCGAATTCTTCTCTGTTGCCCTCACTAATGGCACTCAACAGGCAGATACCGGCACCAAGATGATCCATATTGGCCGTAACACCAAATCAACCATTATTTCAAAAGGTATTTCTGCCGGCCGTAGCCAGAACAGTTATCGTGGGTTGGTAAAAATATTGCCGGGAGCGGAAAACGCCCGTAATTATACCCAATGTGACTCCATGCTGATTGGTACTGAATGTGGCGCGCATACATTTCCCTATGTAGAAGTACAGAACAACACTGCGCAACTGGAGCATGAGGCGACAACTTCCCGCATTGGTGAAGATCAATTGTTCTATTGCCTGCAACGCGGCATTAGTGAAGATGATGCGATTTCAATGATCGTTAATGGTTTCTGCAAGGATGTGTTCTCTGAACTTCCCCTTGAGTTTGCCGTTGAAGCGCAGAAATTACTGGCAATTAGCCTTGAACATAGCGTCGGGTGAGTTCTCCCTGTTTCCCTTTTTTATGATTGAACGTTAAGCCGTTCGAAGGCATGTAATATGTTAAGTGTTAAAAATTTACGAGTCAGTGTGGAAGGTAATGAAATCCTGAAAGGATTAAATCTTGAAGTTAAACCGGGTGAAGTTCATGCCATTATGGGACCGAATGGCTCCGGTAAAAGTACATTATCGGCAACGTTAGCTGGCCGTGAAGAGTATGAAATTGATGATGGTGAAGTCATCTTTAAAGGAAAAGATTTACTTGAATTTGAACCGGAAGAGCGGGCTGGTGAGGGGATTTTCCTGGCTTTTCAATATCCGGTGGAAATTCCGGGTGTCAGTAATCAATTCTTCCTGCAAACGGCAGTGAACGCTGTCCGTGAATATCGCCATCAGGAGCCGCTGGATCGCTTTGATTTTGCCGATTTTATCGAAGAAAAAATAGAACTGCTAAATATGCCGCAAGACTTGCTGACACGTTCAGTCAATGTTGGTTTTTCCGGTGGTGAGAAAAAACGTAACGATATTCTGCAAATGGCCGCGCTGGAGCCGACACTCTGTATTTTGGATGAAACAGATTCAGGGCTGGATATTGATGCCCTGAAAATTGTTGCTAATGGTGTGAATTCCCTGCGTGATCCAAACCGCTCATTCATTATTGTGACCCACTACCAACGTATTTTGGATTACGTGAAACCTGATTTTGTCCATGTGCTTTATCAGGGGCGGATTATTAAATCCGGTGATTTCAGTCTGGCGAAAAAGTTGGAGGAGCAAGGCTATGGCTGGCTTATTGACCAACAGTGAAAAAGTTGAAAAGACGTGTCAGGTTGCGGAGCGTAATCAGCAAGCCTTAGCGCGTTTCGCTGATTTGTATCATTGCCGTCATGGTGATGATTCATCTCATGCCAGTCTGCATTGGCAGCAAGTGACTAAAACCCGGTTTCCTCAATTCAGACATGAAGATTGGCGCTATACTCCGCTGGAACAACTGTTAAGTCAGCAATACAGTGGCAAAACTTGGGAATTGACAGTAGCACAATGTGAACAACTGGCGATTCCGATGGATTGCTGGCGTATCGTTATGGTGGATGGTTGTTTTTCTCCTTTGCTAAGTTCTTGTGAATTTGGGCCGTATCAGTTGAGTTTACTGGATAATAAAAGTAGGCTTCCGGCGCCGATCCAGAGTGAGATTTTTCTGCATTTGACAGAAAGCCTGGCTCAACAGCCTTTGGTCATAACATTAAAAGCCGGGCAAGTTGCGGAAAAACCCCTTTATTTGCTGAATATAACCAGTGGTTATTGTGGTGAAGCATTAAATACCAGCCATTACCGTTATCACATTACTGTGGGAGAGAATGCCGGCGCCAGAGTGATTGAACATTTCGTCAGTACTGATGAGCAGCAACCCCATATGACAGGAAGCCGGTTGACCGCAGAAGTGGGGGATAACGCCAGCTTAACCCATATAAAACTGGGCGTTGAGAATAGTGCAAGTTACCACTTTGCACATAACGATATTGTGGTTGGCCGTGATGCCCGAGTGAAGAGCACCAGTTTTCTGTTAGGTGCCGGGCTTGGTCGACACAACACTAGCGTTCAGCTTAATGGTGAAGGGGCGGATCTGTCGTTGAACAGCTTGTTGTTGCCGCAAGGAAAAGAGGTCGCTGATACCCGTACCTATCTGGAACATAATAAGGGTTATTGTGAAAGCCGCCAGTTACATAAAACAATTGTGATGGATCAGAGTAAAGCGGTATTTAACGGCATGATCAAAGTGGCGCCTCATGCATTGAAAACCGATGGGAAAATGACCAATAACAACTTGTTATTAGGTAAACGGGCAGAAGTGGATACCAAACCACAACTGGAAATTTACGCGGATGATGTGAAATGCAGTCATGGTGCGACCGTTGGCCGGATAGATGAAGAACAGCTGTTCTATCTGCAATCACGTGGTATCAGCCGGTGTGATGCGCAACATATGATCGTATTTGCTTTTGCTGCTGAACTTACTGAGTCTATTGAAGATGAAGCTCTGAAAACCGTTGTTATGAAACAGATTAAACAGCGTTTAGCGGGAGTGAAAAAATGACCTTCTCTGTAAAAAAGGTGCGACAGGATTTCCCGATACTCACTCAGCAGGTCAATGGGCATCCACTGGTTTATCTTGATAGTGCCGCCAGTGCTCAAAAGCCGGTTTCGGTTATCGAACGGGAAAGTGAATTCTGTTTACACCAGTATGCGGCGGTTCACCGGGGAATTCATACTCTCAGTTCTGCGGCTACCTGTATGGTTGAAAATGTGCGCCACCAAATGGCGCAATTCATCCATGCTCAAAGTGATGAAGAGATTGTTTTCGTCAAAGGTACGACGGAAGGGATTAATCTGGTAGCTAACAGTTATGGCCGCAAATTTATCAAGAGTGGCGATAATATTGTGATTACTGAAATGGAACATCACGCCAATATTGTTCCGTGGTATATGTTGGCGGAACAAATTGGGTTTGAAATCAGAGTGTGGTCACTGAATGAAACTGGTGAGCTGGATCAATCGGTTTTAGCATCCCTGATTGATTCACGTACTAAATTACTTTCTTTTACTCACCTGTCTAATGTACTCGGCACAGTGAACCCTGTACGTGAAATTATACAACAGGCAAGAAGAGTGGCTGATGAGCAGGGGGGGCAGTTACATATTCTGGTTGATGGCGCTCAGGCCATTATGCACAAGAAAGTTGATGTGCAGGATCTGGGTTGCGATTTCTATGTTTTTTCCAGCCATAAATTATATGGACCAACAGGAATTGGCGTGCTTTATGGGCGTAAATCCCTTCTGGACGCAATGCCACCTTGGGAAGGTGGCGGAGCAATGATCAAACACGTCAGCTTGCAAAAAGGGATAACCTATGCGGAACCACCATGGCGGTTTGAAGCGGGGACGCCGAATATAGCGGGAATTATTGGGCTTGGTGCCGCAGTTGATTATGTCACTTCACTGGGGCTGGATGAAATTCAGCAACATGAACAAGCGCTGATGGATTATGCAATGACCCGGCTGAAAGAGATCAGGTCACTGAAATTATATGGTCCTGAGCAACGTCAGGGCGTTATCGCGTTCAACCTTGGCCGCCATCATGCTTATGATGTGGGAAGTTTCCTTGATCAATATGGAATCGCTATTCGTACCGGGCATCATTGCGCACTTCCGCTGATGGAACATTATCACGTTTCCAGTATGTGCAGGGCATCGCTGGCGATTTATACTACGCAAGAAGAGATTGATGCTCTTGTTGCTGCATTGCAGCGGATAGAAAAACTGCTTGGTTGAGACGGTCATAGATCGAAAGAGTGATATAAGGAAAAAGTCATGGCAAGTTTGCCCGACCAAAATAGATTGTTACGTAATTTTTCCCGCTGTCAAAATTGGGAAGAAAAATATCTCTATATGATTGAACTGGGGGCGAGGTTGTCCCCACTGACTGACGAACAGCGTCAACCTGAGCATTTAATCGCCGGTTGTCAGAGTCAGGTGTGGATTTTGCTGAGGAAGAATAACCAAAGCAAAGTGGAATTTGTTGGAGACAGTGATGCCGCTATCGTGAAAGGGTTGGTTGCGATGGTTTTTATTCTTTTTCAGGACAAGACGCCTCAGGAGATTCTGGATTTGGATGTGGCTGAATATTTTGCAAAACTTTCTCTGGAGCAACATTTAACACCATCACGTACACAGGGGCTGCATGCGATGATATATGCCATCCGCAATACGGCAAGTAAAATGGTTTAAGTGGCGGTCTTACGTGTTTCTTTTGCGGCTGATAATATACACGGTCGCGACAGGTGAATAAGGCTTCAACCTTTCGCGCTTAATTTATCCGATAACATTCAGAAGTCATTCCAGGAAGCGAGCATGAAACGAGTTTTAACGTTTATCGGCATGTTATTGTTAAGTGCGCTGACTAATACCGTCAGCGCTACAGAATATACCTTGCCACCTGCCAATAGTCGTTTAATTGGCGAAAATACGACATTTGTTGTGCCAGATGACGGACGTTCTCTGGAGGCCATTGCCGCCGAATATAAAATTGGATTACTGGCAATGCTGGAAGCTAATCCCGGTACCGATCCTTATTTGCCTGCTCCGGGTTCTGAACTGATTATTCCATCACAAATGTTGTTGCCTGATACACCAAGGCAGGGGATTGTGATTAACCTTGCTGAACTAAGACTTTACTATTTCCCTAAAGGAAAAAACAAAGTCATCGTTTACCCAATTGGCATTGGACAGCTTGGTCGTAACACACCAGTGATGACAACATCGGTAAGCCAGCTAATTAAAGATCCAACCTGGACGCCGACTAAGAATATCCGTAAGCATTATGCTGAACAGGGGATTATCTTACCTGCGGTTGTTCCTGCTGGCCCGGAAAACCCAATGGGGGCATTTGCATTGCGTTTAGCCGCTGGGCGCGGAGAATACTTGATTCATGGCACAAATGCTGATTTTGGCATTGGTATGCGGGTGAGTTCGGGTTGTATTCGTCTGCGTCCTGATGATATTGAAGCTGTGTTTAACACGGTTTCCCGTGGAACCAGAGTACAGATTATCAATGAAGCCGTTAAGTATTCTGTCGAGCCGGATGGTAAACGTTATATTGAAGTCCATCAGCCGTTGTCTAAAAAAGAGGGAGATGATCCACAGACATTACAGATTGTCCGATCAGCCGGTTTGAACAAATTCATTGATAATAGCAAGACAGATAAAAATATTGTTGAACAAGCTATTGTACGCCGTTCTGGTATGCCGGTGCTGGTAAGTGAAAATACACAGCCTGAAACACAACAGGATCTGCGGGAAGGAAATAGAGTGCTGATGGAAGACGATGCTAAAGATGCAGAACAAGAAGTCAATGAAGGTGTATCAGAGTCGTTTAAATTACCGCCATTATATCAGCCTGGGCCAATCTATCGGGAAAATTAATATTTTATTGCAGACAGGGAGGTCAGCGAATATTTTTCTGACAGAGCTTCATGATAAAAAAACAGCGCACAGATGACCTGTGCGCCATTTTTGTACTTTATTACAAAAAATTATTTTTTGTAGGAACGAACTTGGTTATCCAGACGCTGATTTGCACGAGCTGCATCGTCTTTAGCGGCTTGAATGTCAGTACGAACTGCATTCACGTCATTGCTCAGTTGATCAACTTTTGCATTCAGAGTCTGAACGTCAGAAGACAGTTGGTCAACTTTAGCAGTGCTTGAACAACCAGCCAACAGAGTAGAAGCCAGAACTACTGCACCCAGTACAATTTTAGTACGATTCATTATAATACCCTCTAGATTTAAGTTAATCTCCAAGTAGCCATATAAGTATTACACAAAGTTTTTTAGAAAGAGAATAAATTTTTGTCATGAAAACCAATTATTTCAAATTTTCTCTTTAGTAGGTGGGTAATTTTCATCTGAATGTAAAAAAACAAAACGATTGAGTAACATTTTAATCAAAGAAATCCTATTCCATAAGGGGATGATATTCTCCGAAATAATTTTAGTTAAAAATTCTTATAAATAAACAACCACTACATCGAAGCCATCTTGTGTCTATTGAGTCATAGGGATCTATCTTACATGGAGATATTCCTCATACATAAGTCTAGGGTTTCGCTTAAAACAAATTTGTTAACTGAATCTTATTGTAGATAAGCATCTTGACAATACTCAGGTTGAATTCTAGGCTCAGATTCAAACTGGTAAGAGGAGTCTTCTATGCTAATTGATCAATCCAACGAGTATTTTAACATCACCGTTGACAACGGGGTCGCTCATTTGCAGCTCAGTCGTCCCGAAAAGGCAAACAGCCTGGCGCTGGCGTTCTGGAAACTATTTCCAGAGGCGATAGAGCAACTCAGTCGCTCAGGAGAGGTGCGGGCAATGGTGATCTCTGCGCAAGGTAGCGCATTCTGTGGTGGGCTTGACTTGCAAATTTTCGCCTCCAGCAAAGAAACCCATACGACTAATCCTAATGAGCGGGAAGCGATGCAGTTTAGCTTATTACAAATGCAGGAGGCGATAAATGTATTGGAACGTGCCCGCTTCCCGGTCATTGCCGCAGTACAAGGAGCATGTCTCGGTGCAGGATTTGACTTAATTTCTGCATGTGATTTTTGTTTTGCTTCTGAAAATGCGAAATTTCGCATAGAGGAAACCAATATCGGTATGATGGCTGATTTAGGTATCCTTCAGCGTCTGCAACATCTGATCCCTGGTGGTATGGCTCGTTATCTTGCACTCACAGGGGATACACTGAATGCCGCTCAGGCTCATGATTTAGGACTTGTGGTAAAGATCTTCCCTTCTGCGGAAACATTGATCGAGGGGGCTTTAGCGACTGCCCGACGTATAGCGGATCGGCCCCCGATTGCTATTAACGGGGTTAAACGGGCTATGCTTTACAGTCGTGATCATGGTGTTTACGAATCATTGCAACAAACAGCACTTTTGCAAGCTTCGATTTTTAGTCGTCAGGATATTTTGTGCTCTATTCAGGCAAAAGCGTCCGGAACAACAAGTGAGTTCCAGAATTTAAACGAAGTAGGGAAAGCTTTCGAGGAGCCATGATTAAAACAGAGATGTCGATAACATGCAAAATGGGTTTTCCGCAAATGACATAATGCTGGGGAACATCATCGTGGTTGAGGGTTAAGCCATTTTCTTATCAGGGGGAATAGAAGATGGCGTCATTACTACACAGGTTCGAATGAATAGGGCAGTACGATTGAATGGATAGAAATGTGGTGGAGACAATGACGATAATTAAAAAGGTTTTGAGCAAAGGGGATAATATTTCAGAGTATATAGAGAGTCTTGTTATTTTATATTCGTTAATGAGGTTTGCTGTTTTTGGAATCTATTTAAGGTTGACGGCCACATATTAGTTTTGTTTTACTCTCATTCGCATATTATGAATGAGAATCACTCTTCCTTACTATTGTTTTATGTCTTCGATTGCGGATTTGAAAATGACCTTAGATGTGACGGATATAATGTAATTAAACTAATAATAACATGAACATAACGTTTTCATTGAGAATTGACTACTTGATGGTGCATGAATAGCCCGATTAATTATTTATATCCCTTAACATCCGGTTAGGAAATACCTGATCTGATTTGTTGTTTTCCGGATTTATTATGACTGACTCCTGAATTCTTATTCGGTTTTAGTTCCGTTCGGCTTTGAATGTCGTCGCCTGCCAGCGAGCGCAGGTGATGACAGTGAAACCATACAATTAAACCTTCCAGCGATGACATTCTCTCTGAATAAAGATATCCAGTGAACAAGGATTCACTCTTGTTAATGCTTTGATACCATCTGTAATGCGGTCCTCAGTACCTGATGCGATATCACTATCCATTGCTGAAAGGATTTTTGAGTAGGTTTCATCCAGTCCATTTTGTTGTCTCTATTGGCGCATGGCCATACGAGGTAACTTACTGAGTATAAAAGATATTGAGTTACAAACTGGGGCTATTGTGGCAGCATTGAAAGTGCTCTTGTAAAAATAGGGTAAAAACATAGTGTTATGCCATTAGCGTAGGTTTTCACACCATTGGACCTCAAACCTCTGTGCGACATGAAGCTGTATAAATTGTTGTTCTCCGAGTTGAGAGAACCGCCTGTATCATAGGATCCTGAATATAATGCCCTGAAACACCACCATGTTTGCGGTGTTTCAGAGATAAATCTACATATCAAATTAAAGAACGTGGACAGATGATGTATTGGTTGTACCACTTGGCACCAGAGCACCAGATACCATAACCACGATTTCGCCTTTCTTCGCCAGCCCACTGACCAGTGCTGCTTCTTTACCGATGCGATAGAAATCGTCGGTAGATGCGATTTCTTTAACGATTTGAGTGGAAACACCTTTAACTAATAGCAATTGGCGTGCAGTCACTTCATTGGTGGTCAATGCCAGAATAGGTGCACCAGGGAAGTATTTACGGATAGATTTAGCAGATTTACCACCATAGGTTGCGACTACAATCAGAGGGGCTTCCAGCTTTTCGGCTGTTTCAACGGCACCACGGCATACCGCTTCGGTCACGCGTAATTTACGGCAATTGACAGCTTCAATGCGGCTTGGCATGACACGATCTGTGCGCTCACAAATTGTTGCCATGATAGTTACGGCTTCTACCGGATATTTGCCTTTTGCACTTTCACCGGAAAGCATAACTGCATCAGTACCATCCAAAATGGCGTTAGCTACGTCACCGGCTTCGGCACGGGTAGGGCGTGGGTTTTTGATCATGGAATCGAGCATTTGAGTTGCAGTGATAACAACTTTGCGGGCCATGTTACATTTTTGGATCATCATCTTCTGGGCGAAGATAACTTCTTCTACCGGGATTTCAACACCGAGGTCACCGCGGGCAACCATGATCCCGTCAGAAGCTTCCAGTATCTCATCAAAGTTGTTCAGACCTTCCTGATTTTCAATCTTAGAGATAATTTGAATATTTTCACCACCGTGCGCTTTCAAATGTTCGCGGATTTCCAGAACGTCAGAGCGTTTACGGATGAAAGAAGCGGCGACGAAATCAACACCTTGTTGGCAACCAAAGACCAAATCTTGTTTATCTTTTTCTGCCAGGGCAGGCAGGCTGATAGATATACCTGGCAGGTTAACACCTTTATTTTCACCTAAATCACCGTTGTTCAAAACCTGACAAATGACTTCTGACTGAGTGACTTCTTTAACTTTCATACCGATCAAGCCGTCATCAACCAGAACGGTGTTACCTGGCACCAGATCCGCAGGGAAACCACTGTAAGTTACAGCAACGCGGTCTTTATTACCGATAACGGTTGTGTCGGTGGTAAAAGTGAAAGTCTGACCAGCAGTCAGGGATACATCATTGCCACCTTCCAGCTTCATGGTTCGAATTTCAGGGCCTTTAGTATCCAGCAGAATAGCTGCTTGTTTACCTGTCTTAGTCATAACTGAACGGATATTTTGAATACGCTGGCCGTGCTCTTCATAGTCTCCATGCGAAAAGTTGAGGCGCATAACATTCATGCCTGCATCCAACAGTTCGGTCAGTTTTTCTTCGGATTCTGTTTTTGGTCCGATAGTACAAACAATTTTGGTTTTTTTCATGACAACTTATCTACAGGTTTTAATGGATAAAATAGTGAACCACCCACTTTATGGTTTGCGCAGATACCATAGGGTGCTGAATGTTGCGCAACATCATTAAGGACAGGTGACGGGGAAGACATGCAGTGTTTTTTATGTGAAATCAGGCATATGTAATTATGTGAGCTTATGCATACTATCAATCTGTAATTTTTCAGCATTCAGCAAATTAATGTGCTGAAACCATTCAACTATAAATTGGGCCGTATTATAGAGATTTATTTCTGTGAAATGAATCAAAAAATGAATATGTGAATTAATTATAACGTTAGGACGACGAAATAACGCAAATAACAGCAGGGATTGTAATCTACAGCTTAATTTTCTTATGAGAAATTGATTGGCTATTTCAGAACAGGAGGATGATTTTAGCGATTTGGTGCGTCCGAGTGGACTCGAACCACCGACCCCCACCATGTCAAGGTGGTGCTCTAACCAACTGAGCTACGGACGCACTAAAGAGAGAACGCTATCAACCAAACAATCTGGTGCGTCCGAGTGGACTCGAACCACCGACCCCCACCATGTCAAGGTGGTGCTCTAACCAACTGAGCTACGGACGCAATCTAAATTGCATTGGTGACAACGGGGACGAATATTAGCGGCGAGTTAGCCTTCTGGCAAGGGAATAATATAAATTGTTGTTCAACTGTTCGTATTTGCATCTGTTACAGCGAATTTGTCGTTTATTCCACCAGCTAAGTATTCGTCCTCGGTTTTAGGGAAAGTAAATCAGTGGCTTGAGCGCCGCAGAACTGCCTCGTCTGATTGTTTTTGTGTCCACAAAATACGGGAGGATATCATCACTGCTGATGCGGTCAGGCCAATAATAAAGCCAATCCAGAACCCTTGTGGCCCCATAGCGGGTACAACATAGTCGGTTAATCCCAGAATGTAACCACTTGGCAGTCCCAGAATCCAGTAGGCAATGAAAGTGATATAGAAGATAGAGCGCGTATCTTTATAGCCACGTAAGACACCGGAGCCCACAACCTGTATGGCATCAGACAGTTGGTAAAAAGCGGCAAACAGCATCAAATTTGACGCTATGATGATAACTTCAGGATTGTCGTTATACATCAGGGCAATCTGCTTTCGTAGAATGACAGTAAAAGCCGCGGTTAAGGAGGCAAATATCAAACCGACGACAATACCGGTATAAGCTGATATCCGGGCATTTTCGGTAGATTTTTGCCCCAGGTTGTAGCCAATGCGGATTGTGGTTGCCACAGCTAAAGATATTGGGAACATAAACATCAATGAACTGAAATTCAGTGCTATTTGGTGCCCGGCAACTGCGGTAACGCCTAAAGGGGTAATCAATAATGCCACTATTGCAAACAGTGTAATTTCAAAAAATACCGCCATAGCAATAGGCAAGCCAAGGGCTGAGATGCGTTTCAAGGTATGCCATTCTGGCGCCACAAAACGATGTTTAGGGCGGATATCCTTTTGTGATGACGAATGTTTCACATACCAGCGCATTGACAGGAACATAGCCCAGTAAACGCTGGCGGTAGCGACACCACAGCCAACACCACCCAGAGCGGGAGCGCCGAATTTACCGTAAATGAGTACATAGTTAATCGGAATGTTAAGTAATAATCCTAAAAAACCAATGATCATTCCTGGCTTGGTTTTTGATAAACCTTCGCATTGATTACGGAGCACCTGATAAAACAGATAGCCCGGTGCACCCCACATTATTGCGTGGATAAATCCAACCGCTTTTTCTGCCAAAAGCGGGTCTATATTGTGTTGCCTGTCAATAAGAAATTTGCTGTTGTATAGAATAACAATAATTATGATTGAGAGGAAAGTGGCTAACCAGAATCCTTGCTGGGTTTGACTGGCAATCAGGTTTCTGCGACCAGAACCATTCATTTGCGCAATAGTGGGTGTCAAAGCTAACAATAAGCCGTAACCAAATAAGATCACTGGCAACCAGATAGAGGTACCAACAGCAACCGCGGACATTTCTGTTGCACTGACGCTACCTGCCATAACTGTATCCACAACCCCCATTGCAGTTTGTGAGAATTGGGCAATGATGACGGGGATCCCCAGAGCGAGCAGACTACGCGCTTCTTTTAAATACTTCTGCACGTATTACACCTTTTTGAAAGTAAAAAATATTAAGAAAAATTCCTGCATATAAGAAACGATTTTTGAAAAATCAACCGTTTACTAACTGAGGCATTGTATCTGTTTAATACTATATTAGCCAACAATAATGCTGAGTTTATATTCAAGTGCTCAGGTAGTATTTATAAGTGGCAACTTGATATAAACTAACTAATAATTTTACATGGTCATTAAGAGGTTCTCCTATGTTCACTGGTATCGTGCAGGGAAAAGCACCATTAGTTGCTATTGATGAAAAAAGCAACTTTCGGACTCATGTCGTTAAATTCCCGGTTGAATTATTGCGAGGCATTGAAACAGGAGCATCGGTTGCTAATAACGGTTGTTGTCTGACAGTAACCAAAATAGAAGGCGATGAAATCAGTTTCGATTTAATGAAAGAAACTTTACGCCTGACCAATCTTGGTGATTTACAGGTAGGGGATTATGTAAATCTGGAGCGGGCCGCTAAATTTGGTGATGAAATTGGTGGGCATTTGATGTCCGGCCATATTATCACTGTTGCTGAGATAGCTAAAATTTTCACTTCAGAAAATAATCATCAAATATGGTTGCGGATCCACAATAAGCAATTGATGAAATATATCCTGCATAAAGGATTTATCGGCATTGATGGGATTAGCCTGACGATTGGTGATGTCGTGAATAATCGTTTTTGTGTCCACCTTATTCCTGAAACGCTGGAGCGTACAACATTAGGCAAAAAACGTCTTGGCCATAAAGTGAATATTGAGATTGATTCACAGACTCAGGCGCTTGTCGATACAGTGGAGCGCGTTCTTGCTCAGAAAGAGCGGGAACAGGTTATCTTTCAGCCTCCAGCCACTGTTATTGGCGAATAATCAATAAATAAGAAGCGATAGGAGGACTTTCTTGTCGCTTCTGAACAAAATTAACCAGTATACCAACAAGGCTCGTTGAGCCTGTTAATGAGCCTTTTGTGATTTACATCGCAGTATTTTGTGTATTATGTTACTTAATATAGTTTGTATTGTTACTATTATGTTAATGCGCTTTCTCGTAAAGTGCAGGTTAACCTTACAACTATATTTTTGAGACTACCTTATGGAAAATGCGATTGAGTTAGATGAATGGCTTGAAGAACCTACACATGATGATGCTGTTGAAATGATGAATGCACAAGCTGTTGTACCTTTCGGTACAGCACTTTGGCCTTAATGGTTCCCTATAATAGAACCCTTAGCGGTTCTCTATAATTGAAGTAAGGGGGCTTCCCCTTACTTAAAAATAAATAGGATTGCTCTCATGGATAAAAGTTTTGAAAATATGTATCGTTGTTTATCATATCACCCTGCAATTTCGGATAAAGTAAGACATGGTGAATGTATAAAGATATTTATTGGATCTGATACTGAGCATAGCGATATTGCCCAAAAAATACATGGGTACAAAAAGAATTTTAATGTAAAATCTGATTTCGCTTTTTTAGAAGAAACATCAGCAGACGATATAAAACAAAAAATATCCGATTGCGATTTATTTATCTTTCTTTACGCATCATCAACATTAAAGAACGCATCTCCACAAGGGCCAGAATATTTAATCAAAATAAGAAAATTTATTACTGAATCGTGGAAGAAATCAGTACTGTTTAAAGATTATGGCCCTCATTTTATTGAGGCATTCAGCGAACCACAAACATTAATAACAGAAAGAAACAAAAAATTGATTGAACTATCAAGTCGATCACAGAAGATTCAATATACAGATAATCAAGGAAACTCAATTGTAGGTTATTTGGATAAAGACCATCAGTGGACATCCATTGATGGTAATGGAAATCTTGATGTTATTCCTGGGGAAATTGCGAGTCATATAAAGAACCTTAACGGTAGTGTTAGTTTTAGTGGCACCTTTTTGAGTACTGCACCATTTGCCATAAAATATGGAGTTGTCAATGATATGATGACGATAAATATAAAAGAGGGTGAAATCATTGGGTTTGATTGTGACAATGTGGAATTTAACAGAGATTTTAATTTATATCTAAACCATAATCACGGAAATCGAATTGTTGAAGAATTTGGTATTGGCACCAATACGGGAGTGAAAGCACTTTACGGTAGAAATGCGGGTTTTGAAGAACGTCATCCTGGTTTACATCTTGGCTTGGGAGGCGGTGTAAAGGGAAGCCATCATTTAGATTTGATATTTTCTGATGGGAAAATAGCATTTGATCAAACGACCTTTTTTGATAATGGCTATGTTGGTTCTTTTCGTTAGTGAAAAATACATTTATAAGCTACAGTGGGAACCTACTGTAGCTTTTGGTTAATTACCGGGCTACCCGTAACCCGCCTTCAATACCTTTTGGGCTGAACATGATTTGCCATAATTGAATATCGCGGGCACGAAATGCACCTGCACTGGCATTCAGGTAATAGCTAAACATGCGTTTAAATGTTGGACTATAGTTATCTTGTATCTCCGGCCAACGGGCAATAAATCTTTCATGCCAGGCCATCAGTGTGCGATCATAATCTGCACCAAAATTATGCCAATCTTCCATAACAAAACGGCTTTTGCTGGTGTGTGCTATTTGCTCAATAGAAGGCACGCAGCCATTGGGAAAAATATATTTGCTTATCCATGGATCAGCGCTGACTTTGCTTTTGTTGGAGCCGATGGTGTGTAGCAGGAATAAACCATCAGGTTTCAGGTTTCTTTGAACAACGTCGAAGTAGGTCAAATAATTTTTAGGCCCGACGTGTTCAAACATGCCAACAGAAACAATTCTGTCAAATTGCTGATGTAAATCCCGATAGTCTTTCAGAATAATGTTTACGTCCAGATCTGTACATTGTTTCTGTGCGTATTTCTGTTGTTCAGCCGAAACGGTTACTCCGGTTACGGAAACACCATAGTTTTTTGCAGCATAAATCGATAGCCCACCCCAACCACACCCAATATCCAGCAGAGTCATACCTGGAGAGAGTTCTAATTTCTCGCAGATGAGCTTCAATTTATCAAGTTGAGCCTGTTCTAATGTTTCTGCTTGTTTCCAATATCCGCAGGAATATTGCATATAAGGGTCAAGCATGCGGGTAAAAAGATCATTGCCTAAACCATAATGTTTATGACCGACAATCCATGATCGTTTTGGGGTTTGTAAATTACGTAAGCGGGTTATTGCAATTTTCAGTGTATCTTTGAAATTACTGGGAATTTTATTTTCTAATCCAGCACGTAAAACACGATAAAAGAAAATATCTAACCGCTCACAATCCCACCAGCCATCCATATAACTTTCACCTAATCCCATTGAACCCTGTTGTAAAACTCTTTTATAGAAATCAGGTTTTTTTACCTGGATATCATAGGGATTGTGACCATTAATCTGAACCCCTGCTTCTTGTAGCATTTCATTGGCAATTCGCTGCCAGAAATTAGTGACGGTTTTTTGGTTTTCAATGTGCGATGAACTCATATACTCTCCAGGGTTAGGGTAATGGAATATTGAGGGGGTTCGTTTTAGCTAACAAAGCAGAATGCGAGGGAGCAAAATGCAAAAAGTAGCAAAGAATTAAAGTGAGAAACCCTAAAAATGACTAATCCATAAACTTAATCGGGGCCATCATTGCTCCTGAAAACCTCAAATTCAGGTTATTTAGAATAAGGAACTTGTATGAGTATAAAAGCGGAAAGTTGTTTCATCAATTAATAAATAAAGACTGTAATTAATTGATAATTAACAGTCTTTATTGAAGTAACGATTTGATTAATATCAGGAATGTTTTTCAATAGCTTGAATACAGCGATCAGCTTTTTTTTTCCGCTGTATAAAATATCCTAATGCCATCAGAATAACGGTAGAAGCCATGACAGTGGTTGTCGATATAAGCGGATTGTTAATCAATGCTGAAACAATCAGGCTGGCAATAAAACAGAGCCCTAATTGGAGCGTGTTTTGCAATGCGGCGGCTTTTCCACTGTCTTGTGGGTAAGCAGATAAAGCATTAGCGACTGCAATTGGATATGAAGCACCATTCATAGCGGCCATAAAACAGAAAGGGACCAGAATCGTGAACATAGTTGGTTCGCTGAATTTTGCGATTAAATACAGCACAATCATGCTGACAGCATAGCCAACCAACAGATAAGGGAAAACAACTTCACTTCTTATTCTGGTCAAGATACTGCGGCACCCATAACCACCGGCCATAAAGGCTAATGTTTGTGGCACGTAACTCAGACCGATGTCGTTTGGGCTATAGCCCATATTACCGAGAATAAAAGGTGAACCTGTTAGCCAGGCGAAAAAACCAGCGCTGCATGATGCAAATATCAGGACGTTGCCACTGAACACCGGCGATTTTAGTAACGTAAAGAAAGATACATGGCTTTTCTGCGTTTCAGTCTCACTCTTTTTTTTGCGGTTTTCTTGCAGAAATAGAGTAGGCAACAGCAGTAATAATGTAACTGCCAGTAATACCAGGAAAATGATGCGCCAGCCGCCATGTTGTAACAGCCAGGCTCCCATCAAAGGCGCCAGGGCGGGGGAAAGTGCGACCAGGGGCATGATCGTGGCAAAAACACGTTTGGTATGGTTGGCATCATAACGATCAATAACTAATGCTTGCCATGAAACTGCGGCTGAACAAACACCTATGGCTTGGATAAAACGCAAAACTAAAAGTTGCGTGGCGTCTGTTATCCAAAGCATACCCAGACAGCCAACAGAAAACATTGATAACCCGGTGATGATAATAGGCTTTCTTCCAAAGCGATCTGAAAGAGGCCCCCACAAAAGTTGAGCAAAGGCAAAACCTGCAAGAAAGATGCTCAGGCTGGCACTGATTGCTCCCGCCGATGTGCCCAATTCTTGTTGCATAGGGCCGAATGCCGGTAGATACATATCAATAGCCAGGTAACCCAGCATACTCAAGCCTGCAAGGTAGAACATGAACTGACTTGAGTTTTTCATTTGATTACTCTCTTTGGATATCATGATTGAAATAACTTGCTGTGAATAGGTAGATAAGAATATTTGTACATATTCTATATGCCGTGATTTTTGCTTGTGAAACGGTAATATTTGGATAATGCTATGAAAAAAATTGAAAGGTAAAATTATGTGGTCAGAATATTCACTTGAAGTTGTGGATGCTGTTGCCAGAACGGGAAGTTTTAGTGCTGCTGCAACGGAACTTCACCGTGTCCCTTCTGCGATCAGTTATACCGTAAGGCAGCTGGAAGAGTGGCTTGCCGTCCCGTTGTTTGAACGTCGTCATCGGGATGTGGAATTAACTGAATCAGGCACTATTTTTATCAAAGAGGCTCGCGCTGTTATCAAAAAAATGATTGACACGCGTCATCAGTGCCAACAGGTTGCAAATGGCTGGAGAGGGCAGCTCAGTATTGCGATTGACCGGGTTGTTAAACCAGAACGCAGTCGTCAGCTTAT
The DNA here is from genome assembly GCF_001010285.1 of Photorhabdus thracensis. Classification (GTDB taxonomy): domain Bacteria; phylum Pseudomonadota; class Gammaproteobacteria; order Enterobacterales; family Enterobacteriaceae; genus Photorhabdus; species Photorhabdus temperata. The sequence goes on from NZ_CP011104.1 coordinate 4,249,112, forward strand.
TCTTGATTTTTATCACCATTTTCCTGATATAGAGCTGTTTATTCATCAGGAGGTATTCAATGGTGTATGGGACGCACTGGTGGATGGCCGGGTTGATGTTGCAATTGGCGCCACCCGGGTAGCGCCGGTAGGGGAAAGGTACAGTTTCCGGGATATGGGATTTATGCCTTGGTTGTGTGTCGTCAGCACCGGTCATACTTTGACTCAGTTGAACGGCCCATTGTCTGATGATCAAATGCGACCTTATCCTAGTTTGTGTCTTGAGGATACATCCCGCAATTTACCGAAGCGTGATACCTGGACTTTGGATAATCAGCGCAGGCTGGTGGTCCCTGATTGGGAGTCTGGTCTGGCTTGTCTGAATGAGGGTTTATGTGTGGGAATGGTACCTAAGCATAGGGCAATGCCGCTGATCCGGCAGAAGAAACTGGAAGCATTGGAATTAGAGCAGCCTTTGCCAGATAGCCCATGTTGTTTGACATGGGTGCAAAATAGCCATTCTCCGGCATTAAGTTGGCTTCTTGGCTATCTTGGCGATAGTGAAACTCTTAATGCTGAATGGCTTCAGGATGAATAGAGAGGATTAGCGGCGATAGTCGATAAATGGGCCATCTGCGACAGAACGCCGTTCAACCAAACGTGGATGTACTTCAATAGTTTGTGCATCTTCACGTTTACTGACTATTCTGTCCAGTAACATAGAAAATGCCATTTGCCCCAGACGCTCTTTTGGCTGATGGATAGTTGTCAATGCTGGAGAGAGATAACGGGCGTTGCGTATATTATCGTAACCGATTACAGAAATATCCTGTGGGACGCGTAATCCTAATTCATCAGCAGCACAAATGGCCCCCATTGCCATCACATCGCCACCACAGAAAACCGCGGTTGGGCGCTGTTTTTGATTCAGAATTTGATGCATGGCTTTATAGCCTGATTCTGGTTCAAAATCCCCCTGAACAATCCATTCTTCTCTGATTGGAATACTGGCTTCTTTTAATGCTTTCAAGAACCCCTGATGACGGCCACCACCGGTATTTCGTGCCAGGGGACCAGGGATCGCGCCAATATCACGATGACCACGTTCAATAAGGTAACGACCAGCCAGATAACCGCCGTGGAATGCGTTATCAATAATCGTATCAGTGAAATCACTTCTGGCTTGCCCCCAATCCATGACGACCATTGGGATGTTGTGATAATCTTCCAACATTCCCAATAGCTGTTCCGGGTATTCTGAACACATCACCAGCAACCCATCCACCCGTTTTTGTGCCAGCATGGCCAGATAGGCTTTCTGTTTATCAATATTATTGTGTGAGTTACACAAAATCAGCGTATAGCCTTTGCTATAGCAACTGTTTTCAACGGCTTCAATGACTTCCGCAAAATAGGGGGCTTCGCTGGACGTTGCCAGTAATCCGATCGATTTTGTATGGTTAACTTTCAGACTGCGAGCAACGGCGCTGGGTGAATAACTCAGTTCTTTGATAGCAGCCCAAACGGCGGCCTTGGTATCTTCGGCGACGAAACGGGTTTTGTTAATAACATGGGATACGGTAGTGGTTGAAACGCCAGCGTGTTTAGCCACATCTTTGATCGTTGCCATGAGATGAAAGACTCCTGACCTTTTGGTCTAAATTTAAAACTCTTTGTTAATTGTTTGCCAGTATCTTTATACATTAGGGTGTCTGCTGGCAATAAATTAGCGATAAATCCTGAATTTTGTCTGATCTGGCTCAAAAGTGAAAGCAATAATCAATGTTATAAAATACAGGTGATCGCTATTTTATGTTTTTTCCTTAATGTAAGGATAATTAACCATGTTAACTGAATGGTATTTGTGGTTATAGACTTCTATTCTTAGGGGGATCGATGAATACCGATTTGAAGCTTGGCTTATTTACTGCGGTGAGCACGTTGGTGATGATTGCCATTTTTGCTGCTGTTTGCTTGATCTTTGCCTGATAAAGGCCATCCGTGCCTGAATAAGAAAATATCAGGATGCATATTGGTGAGAGAAAATGGTATTCTCCGCCAATATTGTGACGATGTTGGTTATCAACATACTGTTGGTTTAAAGGAAATAAAAATGACGACTATTGAGAAGATTGAGCGCCAAATTAAAGAGAACCCGATTCTGCTGTATATGAAAGGCTCTCCTAAATTACCAAATTGTGGATTTTCCGCCCAGGCTGTTCAGGCTTTATCTGCATGTGGGGAACGTTTTGCTTATGTAGATATTTTGCAAAATCCAGATATTCGTGCAGAATTGCCAAAATATGCTAATTGGCCAACTTTTCCTCAGCTTTGGGTCGAGGGTGAGTTGATAGGTGGATGCGATATTATTATTGAAATGTATCAACGTGGCGAGCTACAAACATTAATTAAAGAAACCGCTGATAAATATCGCTCTCAGGATGAAAACGCGACAGAATAATTTTTAAATTAGCGACAGGCTATTATGTTATCTCCCCATATGTTGATATATGGGGGTTTTGTTATTGCTTAAATTTCAATTTGATTATATTAATCTTATAGTTAGCTATAAGTCTGTCCGGTTTTTTCTTCTTCTGTTGTCGCTAAGGGCCAGCCGCCAAGTTGTTTCCAGCGATTAACCATTTCACAGAATAATTCAGCGGTACGCTCAGTATCATATAAGGCGCTGTGAGCCTGATTATTGTCGAATGGGATCCCGGCTGTGGCGCAGGCTTTTGCTAAAATCGTTTGTCCTAATACCAGGCCACCTAAAGCAGCCGTATCAAAAGTCGCAAATGGATGAAATGGATTCCGTTTCAGTCTGGCGCGTTCTGCGGCAGCCATAACAAAGCTATGATCAAAGTTAGCATTGTGCGCAACGATAATGGCCCGACTGCAATGACTATTTTTTATCCCTTTACGAACCATTTTGAAAATAGCGTGCAGAGCTTCATACTCGCTTACTGCTCCACGTAGCGGGTTTGATGGATCGATGCCGGTAAACTCCAGGGCCGCTGGTTCAAGATTTGCGCCTTCAAATGGTTCAATATGGAAATGAAGTGATTCGCTTGGCACCAGCCAACCTTGATCATCCATCTCCAGTGTGATGGCGGCAATTTCAAGTAACGCGTCTGTTTTGGCATTAAAGCCGCCAGTTTCAACATCAATAACGACAGGGTAATAACCTCGAAAACGCCCACTAAGGACGTTTGGCTCTTTTTTGTCAGACATCAGATTGAGTTACCCAGGGCGTTGCTGGCATTTTTGTTTTCAATAAGCTCAATTTTGTAACCATCTGGATCTTCAACGAAAGCAATAACGGTTGTTCCACCTTTTACCGGGCCGGCTTCACGGGTAATGTTACCACCTGCTTTGCGAATAGATTCGCAAGTGGCTGCGACATCATCGACACCCAATGCAATATGACCAAAGGCATCTCCCATTGCATAATGGTCAACTCCCCAGTTATAAGTTAACTCGATCACCGCCCCTTCGCTTTCATCTGTGTAGCCAACGAAGGCGAGTGAGTACTTATATTCTGTATTCTCACTGACGCGCAGCAGGCGCATTCCTAATACTTCAGTATAAAAATCAATGGAGCGTTGCAGATCACCAACGCGGATCATGGTATGGAGTAAGCGCATAATTACCTCTCATTTAATGGTTTTACCAGTATTTTTGTGCGGCAGGCCGCACAAAAACCACTAACTATAACGTGTCTTACGGTTACAGTTCAATTTATCCATAATTATAATTTATTCTCATCTGGGTTTATAATTAAATATAGTATATGAATTGTATAGGAAACGGGATGTGATGGTCGAGCAACTAGAATTCTTTGCTATTCCCACTCCTTGTCGAGGAATTTGTCAAGCTAATGAGCGGGGTTTCTGTTTGGGATGTTATCGCAGCCGGGAAGAAAGATTTAATTGGATGAAAATGTCAGATGGGCAAAAGCGTGAAGTATTGAGATTGTGCCGGCAAAGATATTTACGTGCAGTGAGAGCACAAAATCAGACAGATGAAGAACTGCCTGAGCAGCCATCACTATTTTAATTAGAAAATTTTGAAGTTATTAGAGTTAACAATTCAATGATTTACTTATATAGGGTTATATTTTTGGCGAAGTTATAAATGTTCTACTATAATTTAGGATGTTTTGTTTGTTATTTTTTTATTTATTACTTAACTGGAAGGTTAAAGGTTTTTATTTTGATTTTTTTATAACATTATGTTTTTAATGGAATTTTTGGTTTGATTGTGTGACAAATGTAAAATAAAAACAACATTAATGTAAAAATAGATAGCTTAGCATTTAGATGACAGCTATCCTTATAGTACTTGGAATAAAGTATTGAATGATATTTATTGGTTTCTATTTGTTTGTATTCATAGTTCTGATAGTTTTTGTGTTAAAAATATTGTATGTTAATTGTTTTGTTCTGAATTGAATTTAAGTTTAGTTGTTCTTGGTTATAGTTACCTGAATTAGTTAGTTACTAAGATTTTACTGTGATTACACAGAAGTTATATATACTTTTTTAAGGCTAATTAGCCTGATTTAGAAAAATTTGGCTGTTATGTTTAGTAGGCTAGTTATTTAAGGAGGGACAATTGGAATCTACATTGGGATCAGATCTGGCACGGTTAGTCCGTATTTGGCGTGCTTTAATTGACTATCGTTTAAAGCCGTTGGAATTAACTCAGACTCATTGGGTAACGTTATATAATATTAGCCGGTTACCCCAGGAGCAATCTCAGATACAGTTGGCGAAAGCTATCGGTATCGAACAACCATCTTTAGTCAGGACATTAGATCAGCTTGAGGAAAAAAGACTTATCACCCGGCATACTTGTGCCAATGATCGTCGTGCAAAAAGAATCAAGCTGACCGAAGATTCTGCATCGGTTATTAGGGAGTTAGATGGTGTTATTGAATCGACAAGAAATGAGATTCTGGAAGGTATTTCACGCGAGGAACTTGCTTTTCTTTCCACTTTAGTTCAGAAACTAGAGCAAAATATTATCCAATTACAGAGTAGATAGTAATTACGATATCCATGAAATGCTAACCGGATGAAAGAAGACCGCGACTTACAAAGATGAAGTCACGGTTTTCTTATCTATATTTTATTGTCGAGGTGAAACCGTCAGATTATTGCCCTGGCCTGCGATTCTGACGCGTTGGCCTTTACTGAAGACTGTTTTACCTTGTTTTTGAACAACAATGATGCTTTCACCGCTGTCACGACGAATTTCCAATTCTACACCTTTAGTTGTGTTGAGTGCCCCCTGAATGTTTTGGCCTGCAACACCACCGGCAACGGCACCCGCGGCAGTCGCCAACGTGTTGCCACTACCACCACCAATAGTATTACCAACCAGGCCACCCAGAACTGCGCCACCGATAGCACCTAATACATTCTCATTGCTGCCTGCTTGAATATTGACAGGACGAACGGAAACAATCGTACCGTAAGAGACTGTCTGGACTTGTTTAGCTTGTCCGGCAGTATAGGTATCACCAGAAAGGGAATCGGTGTTGACACAGCCTGATAATGATGCGACGGCAACCGCGCTAACTAAAAAATGCTTAAACATAATAACTCCTGATTTTGATGCCTGATTGCGGAAATCTGATAGCTTATGGACAACCAGGCTACAACCGGCATTGGCAACAAGTAATAAAAAATTTATTCGGATAGAATAGTCAGTACATTAGCAATCTAGTGCTAAACACATATTAAACGTCAATAGAGATTTTTAAAAGGAATAGCTATTAATGAAAAATTCCGCATTTTTTGTGAAGTTGTTTCCAAAACTTAGGTTTTATTCCTTTGTTTTCCTATTAACCATATACAGCTAAAACTACCGCGCTTTATAGTTATTGGCGTGGTTTCTGATTTTATCAAGGTAGATTCTAAGCAGGAAGGCAAATTAATGGTTATGAAATCAGGTCGTTATATTGGTGTTATGTCGGGTACAAGTCTGGATGGGGTTGATGTGGTGCTTGCAGCGATCAGCGATAAAGTTGTTGCTCAACAAGCCAGTTATTCACATCCGTTTCCATATGAACTGAAGCAAAAAGTTCTCGCAGTTTGTCAGGGGCAACAAACAACATTATCTGCGATAGGCCGGTTAGATTATGAGCTGGGTTCTTTATTCGCTGAAGCTGTGCAAGGTTTACTCACTAAAACTGGGTTAACGACAAGCGATATCATTGCTGTGGGATGCCATGGGCAGACCGTTTGGCATGAGCCGGACAGTCACACGCCTTTCACTATGCAGCTTGGCGATAATAACCGTATCGCGGCTTTAACCAGGATAACGACGGTTGGTGATTTTCGCCGGCGGGATATGGCATATGGTGGGCAGGGTGCGCCATTAGTTCCGGCTTTTCATTTTGCCGTGTTAGGTCATCCAACAGAACGCAGGATAATTCTCAATATTGGTGGTATTGCCAACATAACGACGCTGTTACCTGGATCGTTAGTCAAAGGGTATGACACCGGTCCGGGTAATATGCTGATGGATAGCTGGGTATGGCGCCATCAGAAAAAACCTTATGATAAAGATGGTCAATGGGCACGGGAAGGTGTCGTCAATAACAGCTTACTCAGACAAATGCTCTCTGATCACTATTTTTCACGGCCAGCCCCTAAAAGCACCGGCCGGGAGTATTTCAATATGAGCTGGCTGGAGGCGCAATTGGTTAATTTTCATGATGTATCATTTGTTGATGTTCAGGCAACATTGGCTGAACTGACGGCGGTGTCTGTGTCTCAGCAAATTATGTTGAGTGGTGGATGTGAACGTCTGCTGGTTTGTGGTGGTGGTGCGCGTAATCCACAAATAATGAGTCGACTTTCGGCATTATTGCCGGGGACGGAGGTGTGTCCGACAGATAAATATGGTCTTAGTGGTGATGATATGGAAGCACTGGCATTTGCTTGGTTAGCATTCCGTACGATGTCGGGGGCTTCAGGAAATTTACCCTCTGTGACTGGTGCCAGTACTGAAACTATTTTAGGTGCAATTTATCCTGTTACTAATGAATAACAATGATAAGCTGTCTGGTATTTAATGAGTCATAAGCAAGGCTACATAATGTCAGAACGTAATGAATTTGATGTTGCAGAATTACGCCGCGAATATGTTCGTGGCGGGTTAAGACGTAAAGATTTGACCAAAGAACCCATCGAACTTTTTGAGCGTTGGCTCAAGCAGGCATGTGAAGCCAAATTGTATGATCCAACAGCAATGTGTATCGCAACGGTTGATGAGCATGGCCAACCGTATCAACGCATTGTGTTATTGAAGCATTTTGATGCCAATAGTTTGGTTTTTTATACAAATTTAGGCAGCCGGAAAGCAAAACATTTGGTGCAGAATAACAAAATCAGCCTTCATTTCCCTTGGCATCCACTGGAAAGGCAGGTTTCTTTTCTGGGTAAAGCTGAACGTCTTTCTCCTGCTGAAGTGGTGAAATATTTCCATAGTCGCCCCAAAGATAGCCAGATTGCGGCATGGGTGTCGCAACAATCATCCCGTATTTCCACACGCGGTATTTTGGAAGGGAAATTCCTTGAGCTGAAACAGAAATTCCTCAATGGTGAGGTTCCTTTACCTAGCTTCTGGGGTGGATTTAGAGTGACCTTTGATTCTGTCGAGTTTTGGCAAGGTGGTGCAAGCCGGCTCCATGACCGGTTTATTTATCAACGGGAAGGTGATAGCTGGCATGTTGACAGGCTTGCACCATAAATCGTGGATTACCACTTTTAATACTGGCACTTATAGTATTGGCGCTTTATGCTATGCCGCACTCTTTTTGAATCGCGATTTATACAACAGACAAAATAAACAAACTGATGGAGTCATTAATGTCTAGCAATAACCTGATAAAACAACTGCAAGAGCGGGGCCTCATTGCCCAGGTTACGGATGAAAATGCGTTAGTAGAGAGACTGGCGCAAGGCCCTGTTTCCCTCTATTGTGGTTTCGATCCGACCGCTGACAGCTTGCATTTGGGGCATCTGGTTCCCTTGCTGTGTTTAAAACGATTCCAACTGGCCGGGCATAAACCTGTGGCGTTGGTCGGTGGAGCTACGGGTTTGATTGGTGATCCAAGTTTCAAAGCCACTGAGCGTAAATTGAATACTGAAGATACCGTTAAAGAGTGGGTAGAAAAAATCCGCCGGCAGGTTTCACCTTTCCTGGATTTTGATTGTGGTGAGAACAGCGCTAAAACAGCCAATAATTATGATTGGTTTGGCAACATGGATGTTTTAACGTTCCTGCGTGATATTGGCAAACATTTCTCGGTTAATCAGATGATTAACAAAGAAGCGGTTAAACAGCGTTTGAACCGTGATGATGTGGGTATTTCTTTCACTGAGTTTTCTTATAACTTGCTGCAATCGTATGACTTTGCCCGCCTGAATGAAGTGCATGGTGTTGAGTTGCAGATTGGTGGTTCTGACCAGTGGGGGAATATTACTTCTGGTATTGACTTAACCCGTCGTATCAACCAGAAGCAAGTATTTGGTATGACTGTTCCTCTGATTACTAAATCTGATGGCACTAAATTTGGTAAGACAGAAGGTGGGGCTGTTTGGTTGGATCCGAAGAAAACCAGCCCATACAAATTCTATCAATTCTGGATTAACACTGCGGATGCCGATGTCTATCGCTTCCTGAAATTCTTTACCTTTATGAGTCTTGAAGATATTGATGCTTTGGAAGAAGAAGACAGAAATAGTGGCAAAGCGCCTCGTGCCCAGTACGTGTTGGCAGAACAGGTCACCGGCATGGTGCATGGTGCAGAAGGGGTGGCAGCCGCTAAACGTATTACAGAAAGTTTGTTCTCCGGTGCGGTCGCTGATTTGACCGAAGAGGATTTCGCTCAACTGGCACAGGATGGTATGCCGGTAATTGAGCTGGAAAAAGGCGCAGATTTGCAACAGGCTCTGGTTAATGCTGGGTTAGTCCCTTCCCGTGGACAAGCACGGACTATGATTAGTTCCAATGCTGTTGCGGTTAATGGTGAAAAGCAGCCTGAACCTGAATATGTGTTTACTGACAGTAATCGTCTGTTTGATCGTTACACATTGTTGCGTCGTGGCAAAAAACACGATTGCTTGATCTGCTGGAAGTAACCAATATTGCGTATATACCCAATAGATTTCAAGTTGCAGCGCGGCGGCAAGTGAAAGCAGCCAACAAAGCAGCAACTTGAAAGATGAAGGGTATAAATGGGCAACGGTAATGTTGCCCATTTTCTTACCCTAACTTTATCTTACAAACAGAAGCCAGAATAAAAATATAGGCCACGATTGTGAAAAATATCCTTTCGATTCAATCTCATGTTGTATTTGGGCACGCTGGTAACAGCGCTGCGGAATTCCCTATGCGCCGGATGGGGGTAAATGTCTGGCCGTTGAACACCGTCCAGTTTTCAAATCACACCCAATATGCTCAATGGAAAGGGTGTGTTATGCCGGCTGACCATCTCACCGAAATCGTTCAGGGCATTGAAGAAATTGAACAGCTTAAATCTTGTAGTGCAGTTCTGAGTGGATATATCGGTTCACCAGAGCAGGGTAATCATATTATCGATATTGTGAAACGGGTAAAGGAGGCGAATCCTGATGCTTGGTATTTCTGTGATCCTGTTATGGGACATCCAGAAAAAGGTTGTATTGTTGCGCCGGGGGTTGCTGAATTTTTGTGTGAAAAGGCGCTCCCTGTGAGTGATATCATTGCACCAAATTTGCTGGAGCTTGAAACGCTCAGTATGCAGAAAGTGACCAATGTCGAACAGGCGGTTACGGCTGCCCGATCTCTGTGCGAAAGAGGGCCGGACATTGTACTAGTTAAACACCTTAGTCGTGCTGGTTACCGGGCTGATCGTTTTGAAATGCTATTAGTGACTCAAGAGCATAGTTGGCATGTTAGTCGGCTTTTAGTGGATTTTGGCGAACGTCAGCCGGTTGGTGTTGGTGATTTAACCAGCGGTTTGCTATTAGTTAATCTATTAAAAGGAGAGTCTTTACAAACGGCTCTTGAACATGTCGCTGCTGCGGTTTATGAAGTTATGATAACAACCAAAGATATGGACGAATATGAGTTACAGATTGTAGCTGCTCAAGACAGAATGGTGACACCTGACCATGAATTCCGTGCGACACAATTAGATTAATACGTCATTAGATTAATAATGTATTTAACCGTTCCACTGATGTTGTGTGGAACGGTGTGTTTATCTGTAGATCAAATTAACCCTTCAGCCTTCAATGCATCACGAACATTTGGACGTTCTGCAATTTTTTCCTGATAGGCTTTAAGATGTATCAGACTGGATAAATCTAACTGAACCAAAGGTGCCCAGTTGCTGACTGTAAATAAATAGGCGTCAGCAACAGTAAAGTTATCTCCGGCAATGTAGGGCTGTTTTGCCAATACTTCATCTATATAATTGAATTTTTTAAGTAGATAATTAATAGCAACAGGACGATAATTGTCTGGTGTTCCTGGTAAAAACAGTGGCGAATACCCTTTATGAATTTCACTAGAAATATAACTAAGACATTCAAGCTGGTGATATCGCTCCATCGTCCCGGCGGGTGCAATTAATTTTCTCTCCGGTTTCTGGTCTGCAATATATTGAACAATAACAGATCCTTCTGTAAGGATCTCATTGTTATCTAGCAGGAGAGTTGGCACCTGGCCTTTTGGATTAACTGCGAGAAAGTCGTCGCCATTCTCCGTTTTTTTCGTTTTTAGATCAACTTTAATAACGCTGAAATCAAGCCCTGCTTCACGGAGGATGATGTGAGGAGATAGGGAACATGTTCCAGGTTGGTAATAAAGTTTCATGTATCGCTCCTTAAAAATTTCCGGTAATGAATATTATGGGACAAAGGAACTCAGTAAGGCATTTTTCATGGCCTTGATATATATTACCACGACATATGGGAATATGTTATGTAAAATTGATAATTGAGCAGATATAAGGTGGTGTGATTGTATCGTGATGAGGCTTTTCTTTATCTCTTTGCTTATAAATAGCTTTCCATAATACCGATACATTTGTGCCTTTTGTTTTCTTTTTTGAACAATGTTGGTTCTGTAGCCTATCTCACTAATTTTACGGATCGCTTAGATGAAAAGACTGTATGTCTTGGTACACAAAGGTTGGTTGGAAGTGGAGCATAATTATGAAATCTTATTTATAGCTGGTATTCTGTTTTTTTATGATGTTTTCTAATAGATTGGTAGCTAATATAGAAATTTAGAGTCAGCTATGGATACAATTACTTATCCAGAACTGACCTGCATTTTGTGTTATATAGCATATTTACATCTAATTATATTATACAAAATAAATAATAGAAATTGTTAATAATTTCATAAATTAATCTTGTATTGATTATAAGATAATTAATATATTATTCTTATTAAATGACTTGTAATCATAAGAAAATAAATTGAATTTATTTGTCAGGTCGCTAAAATAAACCATGCATTGCCTATAGTTTCTTGTGAAAATATCTTTTTTATTTTCTTTATTAAAATGTTCAATTAAATTATTGTAAGTGTTGTTAATTGTTTTTATTTGTCCATTAAGCCTATTCACCGAATTGCTTATGGTTTCCAGGCTAAATGAAACATCTGATATGTTTAAAATAATTTCTTCTATCAATAAATAAATTTTATATATTTGTTTTTTATTTTCTCCGTCGGGAATGATTTTTAATAATTTTTGGATTTTTATATGTGTTTTTCCGGCGAAATTTTTCTTACACTCAAAATTAACTTTAGCTATTTCAAATGGTTGTGTTATTTTTGAAATAAAATCATTTACCTTACTAAAATCGGATTCAATTTCTTTCAATGTATGATTGATTCTGGCAATATAACCATGACCTAGATATCCACAGCCAAGTGATCCTAAATAAGTTGTTACTTTTTTTATATTCTTAATAATTGTGTCAATATCTTGTTCATCGAATTTATATGCATATTCATAATTTTCCAATGCTGATGGCCAGCCATATAATGATTTACTAAACTCATTCCAAAAAGATTCAATTTCTTTTGATGGGTCATAATTTTCCAGACATTCTGGTAGTGTTATATTCGTAATGGATTTAAACATATTAGATATAATTAAAAAGTCATTTTTCATTTTATGCACCTTGCTAAAATAATAAACATTATTAAACTCTATAAAAGTATGAAATATAATATTTAAACTAAAAGGTTAAAATGATAATAAAAATAAAATATTGTACTGATAATCGATTTTATGAAAGTTAACTTGTTGATTATATTAAAGGACAGATTACTGATTAGTGCAAGGAAATGAGATAATATTTTTTATTTCATTAAAATAATTATAAGGGGATATCATTTAACTCCTTAATTACAAAGGCTTTAATCTATTTTCAAAAATGTTTTTTTATACTTTAATTTAAAAATAATTTTTATCTATTAGTGATAATTTAATTAAGCAATTAATGTATTATTCTTATCAATAATAAAAGGCCCGAAAAACTCATTTTCCCGGCCTTTTACGCTAATCATCAAGGATGATTAACGGATTATCTCAATTCCAGCTCATTCATTGCTGCAATGCTAAAACCACCGTCAACATGCAGGATTTCACCGGTAATACCGCCGGACAGATCCGAACACAAAAATGCCGCAGCATTACCGACATCTTCAGTTGTTACCGTACGACGAATTGGGTTAACGAATTCACAGTGAGCCAGCATCTTACGGAAATCTTTGATGCCGGAAGCGGCCAAAGTACGGATAGGGCCAGCAGAGATACCGTTAACACGAATACCTTCCGCACCCATGGTGTTAGCCATATAACGAACGTTAGCTTCCAGAGACGCTTTTGCCAAACCCATCACGTTATAGTTAGGGATTGCACGCTCTGCACCCAAATAGGTGAGGGTCAGCAAAGCGGAATTTGGGTTCAGCATTTCACGGCAAGTTTTTGCCATAGCAACAAAGCTGTAAGAACTGATGTCGTGTGCGATTTTAAAGCCTTCGCGGGTAACGGCATTGACATAGTCGCCATCCAACTGATCAGCAGGTGCAAAACCAATGGAGTGAACAAAGCCATCAAATTTTGGCCATGTTTTAGCCAATTCAGTGAACAGGGATTCAATGCTTGCATCTTCAGCCACGTCGCAAGGCAGAACGAGAGTAGAGCCCAGGGAAGCCGCAAATTCTTCAACACGAGGTTTCAACTTGTCATTCTGATAAGTGAAAGCCAGTTCGGCTCCCTGATCATGCATTGCTTTTGCAACACCATAAGCGATAGAGAGTTTACTGGCGACGCCAGTGATCAGAATGCGCTTGCCGGTCATAAAGCCCATAACAGTATCCTTGTGTGATAAAGCCAATAATGATATTAATGGATTAAAATTGCTAACAGAGACAATATCAATATGGCATTTTATTGTTAATAAACCCAGTGATTCTATCACGCTGGAGAGAAATGTGCTGTATTTTGCGTTCTGCTCCGAGCAGTGATTATTGTTTTATATGCGTCAGTGAGTATCCTGTCGCCAAGCATCAGAGGTGAGTGGCTCACCGAAATGGCTGGAGATCAGGCGGCGGGTCATATCATGCAGCGGAGAAGCCAACACTTCAGCTGTATTTCCTCGTTCGACAACTTCGCCTTGATGCATGACCAGGACCTGATCGCTGATATGTTTCATCATGCCAAGATGCTGGGTGACATAGAGGTAAGAAATACCGTGTTTTTCCTGTAATTCCAACATCAGATTAATTATTTGAGAGCGCATAGACATATCAAGTGATGCTAATGCTTCATCGGCAATAATAACCTGAGGCTGTAATATTAATGCCCGTGCCAATGCTACCCGCTGTTTTTGGCCTGAGGCTAACATATGAGGATAATAATTGGCATGGTCAGGTAACAGGCCAACTTGCCGCAATGTTTGATTGATCCGTTTTTCCCGCTCGGTTGTATTGAGTTCTGTATTGAGCAGAAGAGGAACATCAAGAATTTGCCCAATCCGCTGGCGAGGATTCAGTGAGGTGCTTGGATCCTGAAATATCATGCGAATGCGTTGACTGCGATAGCTATAGTCACCATAAGTGAGTTTATGCCCTTCAATCATGATTTCGCCGGAAGTGGGTTCCATGACACCTGAAAGCATTTTTGCCAGGGTTGATTTTCCAGAACCGTTTTCACCAATAACTGCCAGGGTCTGTTTTGCTTTTAAGGTGAAGCTGACAGGCTTTACCGCGTCAAGATGCTGACGATGAAAAAAACCCGTACGATAACGGAAAGTTTTAGCTAAGTTCCTGACTTCCAGCAAAGTATTAACCAATTACTGTTCCTCCAGATTCAATGGAAAATGGCAGGCAAAAGCATGGTTTCTAATTACCCGCAACCGTGGTGTTTCAATACAGGTTTTTTGTGCGTAAGGGCAGCGTGGACCTAAACGGCAGCCGATTGGCAGATGTTCAAGGGATGGAATGGCACCTGGCAATGTATTTAACCTGCTTTTATGGGGCAGAGAACTGCCGAAATCGGGAATAGCGCGGCTTAACGCTTGTGTATAGGGATGGTGTGGTGTTATTAGTAATTCATTGGGCGCGGCGCTTTCGACAGTTTGACCACAATACAGAACATTAATGCGATCCACCAGTTTGCTCATGATTTGCAAGTCATGGCTTATCAGTAAAATGGTGGTGTTATTGTTCTGATTCAATCGAGCTAACAGACGGAAAATCTGAGCTTGAGTGGTCGGTTCCATCGCATTAGTGGGTTCATCTGCAATCAGCAAGCGCGGTTGGTTAGCCAATGCGATAGCAATCATCACTTTCTGGCATTCTCCCTCAGTTAATTCGCAAGGGAAACTACTCATAATATCTTTATGGTCTTTAATTCCCACACGGTGAAGTAACTCGATGGCCCGGCGTTTTCGCCATTTGAAGCGTTGCCACCAACGACCTTTATAAGTCCAGCCGGGGATCGCCTGAATAAGTTGCTGACCAATATTTTCAGAAGGATCAAGACAAGATTGTGGCTCCTGAAAAATCATTGAGATATTGTGGCCGATCACTTTTCGGCGCTGCCGGGGAGTCAGGCGCAGCAGATCAATATCATCGAAGCGAAAACGGTCAGCAGTCACTTTGAGATTATCTTTAGTGACCCCGCTTATCGCTTTGGCAATCAGGCTCTTACCAGAGCCTGATTCACCAACCAGACCGCGTATTTCACCCTCTGTCAGTGAGATACTGACGCGATCAACGGCTTTAACTGGCCCTTTGGCAGTCATAAATTCAATAGTGAGATTGCGAATATCAAGTAATGGCATTATTCCACCCCGGAATTAATTGCACGGTGTAATCCATTACCCAGTAAATTGATCAACAAGACACTCATCATTATCGCCGCGCCGGGCAGCATAACGGTCCAGGGCGCAACATAGATTAGCTCCAGTGAATCGCCCAACATCGCTCCCCATTCAGGCGAGGGAAGCTGGGCGCCAAGATCAAGAAAACCAAGAGAAACGATATCAAGTATGGCAATAGAAAGGGCGCGGGTCAGCTCGCTGACTAATACAGCGGTAATGTTCGGTAGTACGGCATACCATAGAATATGGTAATTGGAGGCGCCATCCAGGCGCGCGGCAATGACGTACTCTTTATCCAATTCATCATGAACCGCACTGTAAACAGTGCGAACGATACGTGGCAATAACGCCAGCCAAATAGCGATTATGGCATGGAACAAACTGGCGCCGACAAAAGCGACGACAATAATTGCCAGCAATAATGAAGGGATAGAAAGTAATGAATCAAGAATATGATTGAGCACGGCGGATTTCAGGCCCCGTGTCATGCCGGCCAGACAGCCGATGATCAGACCGCATAAAGCCGCTGCCAACGTGACCAGCAGTGCTGAACCGAATGTGGATGCCGTACCTATCAATAACCGGCTGAGAATGTCGCGCCCAAGATCATCGGTACCCAAGAAAAAGGCGATATTACCGTGATGTGACCACGAAGGTGGCAGCAGCTGATGCCCGAGAAATTGTTGATCAAGCTGATAGGGTGCCAGATAACTGCCAAACAGACTTAGGGCAATTAGAATAAGTGCCCCATAAAATCCCGTCATTGCCAGCATATCAGAAGAGAAAAAACGCCAGATGACCTTTATCGGTGATGGCATTTTCTTTTCACGATAAAAATTATCTAAGGGCATACCATTCCTTATGCTTCAGAGGGGTAGTCATTGTGCCAATGATATCAGACAGAACATTGACAAAAATAACCAGTGTGCCAATAACCATAACACCCGCAGAAATGGCGGAGTAATCTTGCTGGCGGATTGCACTGACTAACCAGTGTCCAAGCCCCGGCCAGTTAAATACCAATTCCGTCATCATAGCCAGTGTCAGCATGGTGGAAAATTGTAATCCCAGTTTCGGAATGATGGGCGGCAGCGCATTATGCAGGACATGACGACGGATAATTGTCAGCCTTGATAAACCCCGGGTTGAGGCGGCTTTAATGTAGTTTTCACCAAAAACGTCTTCTGTGCTGTTTCTCATCAGCTGGATAACTTCGGTTGTCGGTGCAACCGCGAGTGTGATCACGGGTAAGAGCAAGTGTTGCATGGCACTGACAATCATCTCATTGCGATAGGGTGATTTTGACAACCAGGCATCAATGAGTGAGAAACCTGTTACAGGTTCAATCTGATATAGCAGATCAAAGCGACCGGAAACCGGTAACCAGCCAAGATAAAGGGAAAAAAATAGGGTCAGTAATAACGCCAGCCAAAAAATGGGAATCGAAAACCCAACTAAGGCAATGGAAGTGATAACAGTATCCGCTGCTTTGTTACGCCATACTCCCGCGATAATACCCAGTGGGATACCGGCCAGTAAGGCGGCAGAGAAGGCCAGACTACAGAGCTCCATTGTGGCAGGGAATACTTCCCTGAGTTGTTCGCTGATGAGTTCGCCATTGATACTGGATACACCAAAATCCCATAGCAATAAACTGTGGAAATAGAATGTATAAGCGTCAAACAGGGATGCACCGCCGAGGGGAGCATTAGGCGTAAAGTAACTGAGGCTGAAACTTATCAGCGACAGGAAAAACAGGGTGATAATCAGCAGTAGCAGACGACGGAGAATGTAAATAGTCATTTATTGGCCTTCTGAGTCATCTGATCACTCTCTTTTTCTCGGTAAACCCCGGCAAAAGAGGTATTCCCGAATGGGCTGAGTACCAACCCTTTAATATCATAACGGTAAGCCTGCAAGCGCAAGGAGTAGGCTAAGGGTAATACCGGTAATTGATGTTCAAGAATTTGTTGAGCAGTATGATAGTACTTAATTCGGGATAATAATTGCTGGTTAATCAAAGCTTGTTGCAAGATCTTATCAAACGCCGGATTACACCAATGGCTGAAATTTGTCTGTGAAGCGATCGCCGCGCAACTTAGCAATGGCCGGAAAAAACTGTCTGGATCATTACTGTCAGTGGACCAGCCTGATAGCGTCATATCATGGGATTTATCCATCAGTTTGGTTTCCTGAAAGCGGCCTTCAACAGGTTTGATATTCATGGTGATACCCACCTGAGCTAAATCAGCCTGGACCAGTTCTGCCATTTTTAGTGGACTTGGATTATAAGACTGAGAAGCGGAAGGGACCCATAAGTTCAATTGCATCCCATTCAATCCAAGGTCATTAAGCATTTTGCGGGATTTTTCCGGATTGTATTCTGTAATTTCAGTTTGATTATCATAAGCCCATGATGCCCGCGGTAAAATTGATGCGGCGGTTTCCGCTGTTCCATAATAAATGGATTGCATCAGCCGCTGGTTATTAATTGCGTAGGCAATGGCTTGTCGAACCTGTAATTTATCAAGTGGTGGTTTGCTGGTATTGAAAGCCAGATAAGCGATATTCATTCCTGGGCGTAAAGTGAGACGCAGGCGGGGATCGTCCCGCAGGACTTTAAGCTGACTGGCCGCCGGATAAGCTAATACATCACATTCGCCAGTTAAAAGTTTGGACATCCTCCCTGTGCCGCCAGCACCGACATCAATAACGATTTGTTGCATCTGTGGCTTGCCTTTCCAGTATTTATCATGGCGAACCAGACGGATAAATTGCCTGGTTCGATGATTTTCCAGCATAAATGGGCCTGTGCCGACAGGTTTCCAATCAATTTGCTCATGGCGGTTCATTTCATGTAATTGCTGCCCATATTCTTGTGAGAGTATTGGGGCATAATGAGTTGCCAAATGCCAAAGAAAAGAAGCATCGGGTTCGTTCAGACGAAATTCCACCGTATATTTATCAATTTTACGGATACTTTGAATAGAATCGGCTAACTGGAGGCTGTCAAAATAGGGATAATGTCCGCCATTGACGTAATGATAATAGTGTTGCTTATCAAACAAACGTTTAAAGCTAAAAATGACATCATCGGCATTCATTTTACGGGTCGGAGTAAACCAGCCTGTTGATTGAAATGAGACATTACGGCGCAAATAAAAACGGTATGTTGCGCCATTATCCAGCACCTCCCAGCGGGAGGCTAATTCGGGCCGCAGGCGATAAGTATAAGGGTCGACATCCAATAGACGTTCATAGAGTTGTGCTGCCAGAGTATCGACCGTTAAACCACTGGTAGTCAGTTGCGGGTTAAAGGTATTCAGGTTGCCATTAACGCAATAAACAAATCCTTGCTGCCGGATATCAGCCGGAACGCGGGGCTTTTTTTCAGGCGTAGCCATTGTCTCTGCAATAGCCGGAGCTGAGAGGGATAATATGATCCAATAAATCAAACTACGCATATAAGGCATCTATTATTAATTAGAATTGACACATTGTATCTCAATTAGCGCTTGAGCCCAAAAAAACCGGGCGATGATGATAATGAGAAAAATTCTCAATAAAGTGCTTTACAAATCGTATTGAGAAACATTATCATCTGTATCGCACTTCCGGGGAACAGTTTTTGTTATCCTAGGAAAGGCACGACATTGCTCACATTGCTTCCAGTGTTTTTTAGCCAGCTCGGGTGCTGGCTTTTTTTTATCTGTCATTCGGATCACTTATCGCTGGTACTGATATTATGTTTCTTTATTAAGCCGCGCAATTGATGATAGGTCAGCCTTAGCTTTTCTGCCGCTTTTCTCTGATTAAACCTATTGGCTTTTAATGATAATTCTATTAATTGTCGTTCGCTGTCGTGTTGCCATTGTTTCAGATTAACCGGCAGGGAAGGCAGAGGCGGTAAAGATGAATCGTTACTGTTATCAACATCGACGATAGAATGCGGCGCAGAAACGAATGGATTAATAATGATATTATCAAGTTGATCGAAATTTTCACCGTGACGATAAACAGAGCGTTCCACCACATTTTTCAGCTCCCGGATATTACCGGGCCAGTGGTAATTTTGTAACCGTTGTTTTGCCTGTTCAGTGAAGCCGGGAAATAATGGCAAATCCAACTCGCGGCACATCTGAATAGCAAAATGCTGTGCCAGTAACATGATGTCCTGCTGCCTTTGGCGCAATGGTGGGATTTGAACTACATCAAACACTAATCTATCGAGTAGATCAGCGCGGAATTTACCCTCGGCTGCCATGGCGGGCAGATTATCATTGGTCGCGCATATCAATCGAACATCGACCTGCAATGGCTGGCTGCCGCCAACCCGTTCAAGATGCCCATATTCAATGACGCGCAACAACTTTTCCTGAACCTGCATAGGGGCGGTTGCCAGTTCATCAAGAAACAGCGTTCCGCCATCAGCACGCTCAAATCTTCCCTGATGCTTTTTTTGTGCGCCGGTAAATGCGCCAGCCTCATGACCAAATAATTCTGAATCCAATAAATTTTCGTTCAGCGCAGCGCAGTTTAGAGAGATAAATGGCCCTTGCCAACGGGGAGATAAGTAATGCAGACGGCGGGCAATCAGCTCTTTGCCTGTTCCGCGTTCGCCAATAACCAGCACAGGTTTATTTAATTTTGCCAGAGCGGATACCTGCTCCAGAATTTCAATAAAGCTGTTTGCTTCACCTAGCAGGTTTTCTGTAACTTCATTCATGGTTATTTTCGCCAATAGTTGGTTATTATAACCACTCTATTTCGTTATGATAAAAAGTCAAATAAAAAAATTCATTTATATTTCATGTGGATAAAACGAATGAAAAAGTTGGCACGACTCTTGATAGTGTGTCATTAGCAGTACAACAAATCTGAAAATCTTAGTCAAAGAGGATAATTTACTATGGGTATTTTCTCTCGTTTTGCCGATATCGTGAACGCCAACATCTCTTCATTACTGGATAAAGCGGAAGATCCGCACAAAATGATTCGCCTGATGATTCAGGAAATGGAAGATACTTTGGTTGAAATCCGCTCAACTTCTGCGCGTGCGCTGGCAGAAAAAAAACAGTTATCTCGTCGCATTATGTCAGGCGAACAGCAAATACATGACTGGCAGGAAAAAGCTGAATTAGCGCTGAATAAAGACAGAGAAGATTTGGCGCGGTCAGCACTGATTGAAAAACAGAAAGTTGCTGCTTTAGTGGATACATTGAAGCATGAATTAACCATACTGGAGGAAACCCTTGAGCGTATGAAAGGGGAAGTTACTGAGCTTGAAAACAAGCTCGGTGAAACCCGGGCAAGACAGCAAGCATTGGCCTTGCGTCATCAGGTTGCCGCTTCTTCGCGACAGGTTCGTCGCCAGTTAGACAGCGGTAAAATTGATGAGGCAATGGCTCGCTTTGAGCAATTTGAACGCCGTATTGATCATATGGAAGCTGAAGCGGAAACGGTGGGCATGGGAAAACAAAAATCTCTGGATCAACAATTTGCTGAATTAAAAGCAGACG
This sequence comes from Photorhabdus thracensis, assembly GCF_001010285.1. Classification (GTDB taxonomy): domain Bacteria; phylum Pseudomonadota; class Gammaproteobacteria; order Enterobacterales; family Enterobacteriaceae; genus Photorhabdus; species Photorhabdus temperata. The sequence continues at coordinate 4,270,017 of NZ_CP011104.1, forward strand.
ATGAAATTAGTGCGCAGTTAGCAGCAATGAAAGCTAAAATAAATGCTAATAAAGAACAACATTAAATACTGGTGCACTCAACTCACCATTAAGGAAAAGTGATGAGCTCTATATTTATTGGCATTCCACTGATTATCTTTGTGCTTTTTGTTTTACCTATCTGGTTGTGGTTGCATTATAACAGCCGGAATTCAAACCAAAGTCAGTTGGATCAGAATGAAGTTCAGCGCCTGGCAGAGCGCGTACAGCATATGCAGGCACGAATCAAAACACTGGAAGATATTCTGGATGCGGAGCATCCTGACTGGAGGCAATCATAATGTCTAATTATAACCGCCGGAAACTGTACCGAATACCTGAAGAAGGTAAGATTAAAGGTGTTTGCGCTGGATTGGCTTACTATTTTGATGTACCCGTAGGTTTAATTCGTGCAATGGCTATATTGTCACTGTTCTTTGGCCTGTTTGGTTTAGTCGTTATTGCTTATATTATACTGGTTTTCGTCTTGGATCCGGCACCGGCCAGTTATACGGAAGAAGCCGGTTTTTCGGTACAGAAATTACTGAATGAAGCAGATTGTCAATTGAAAGCGGGTGAGCTTCGTCTGCGCCAAATGGAGCGTTACGTCACTTCAGAAACATTCAGTGTTCGCAGTCGTTTCAGACAGCTTTGAGAGTAAGAATGGTATATTGCCGGGCTGACATAATAAAATTGTCGTAAGACACTTACCATAGGACAGACATGAAACGGCTACAAAACGAATTAACTGCGCTTGTTAATCGCGGGATGGATCGTCATTTACGGTTAGCTGTTACAGGATTAAGCCGTAGTGGTAAAACAGCGTTTATCACATCTTTGGTTAATCAGTTACTTCATCTCCATAGCGGCGCCCGGTTGCCGCTATTTTCTGCTGTGCGTGATGGTCGTCTGCTGGGGGTAAAACGGGTTCCCCAACGGGATTTTGGGGTTCCTCGTTTTACTTATGATGAAGGATTGGCTGCGCTTTATGGTACACCTCCCGTCTGGCCAACACCGACTCGCGGTGTCAGTGAAATCCGCTTGGCACTTCGTTACCGTTCTGAGAATTCTCTGCTGCGCCATTTTAAAGAGACTGCCACGTTATATCTGGAAATTGTCGATTATCCCGGCGAATGGCTGTTGGATTTGCCGATGTTGGCACAAAATTATTTAGCATGGTCACGCCAGATGAATGGTTTATTGCAGGGACAGAGAGCTGAATGGGCAAAACCCTGGTTGGAACTGTGTAAACAGTGCGTTCCATTGGCGCCGGCGGATGAGAATTTATTGGCTGCTATTGCTCAGGCATATACGGAATACCTGATTAAATGCAAAGAACAAGGATTACATTTTATTCAACCGGGGAGATTTGTTCTGCCGGGTGAAATGATGGGGGCTCCGGCTTTACAGTTTTTTCCGTGGCCGGATATCGGTCATATCACTGAGTCACAGTTTGCTCAGGTAGATCAACATACGAATATCGGTATGTTGCGCAAGCGTTTTGAATATTACTGTCAGTCGGTCGTGAAGGGGTTCTATAAAGAACATTTTCTGCGTTTTGACCGGCAAATTGTGTTGGTAGATTGTTTACAGCCATTAAACAGCGGGCCACATGTGTTTAATGATATGCGCTTGGCGCTGACACAATTAATGCAGAGTTTTCATTATGGTAAACGAACACTCTTTCGCCGCCTGTTTTCCCCTTGCATTGATAAATTAATGTTTGCTGCCAGTAAGGCTGATCATGTCACCGCAGATCAACATGCCAATCTGGTTGCTTTACTGCAACAATTGGTGCAAGAGGCCAGACAAAATGCGGCTTTTGAAGGCATCAGCATGGATTGTGTTGGTTTGGCATCGGTACGGGCGACAGAAAGTGGAATGATTGAACATCATGGTGAAAACGTCCCGGCGCTGAAAGGACATCGCTTGACAGATGGTAAATTACTGACATTTTTCCCCGGTGAAGTGCCACGAAGTTTGCCTGAGGATAATTTCTGGCAAAAGCAGGGTTTCTGTTTCGAAGAATTCAGCCCCCGTCAGGTGAATATTGATGCACCATTGCTGCATATCCGGCTGGATACCGTGCTGGAGTTTTTACTGGGAGATAAAGTGAAATGACAGATTCCCTGAAGCCAAGAATTGACTTTGAAGAACCCTTATTGGAGCCGCAAGAACCGGTTTTAAAACCCGCTCAGATCTTTGATGGAAAAGACACGGCGAATTTCTGTCCTGCCTCACCGGAGCTTGAGGCTGAAGAGGGCGAAGGCCAGGTAGAAGGAATAGTGAATGTGGCATTGAAACCCAGGCGCAGTTATTGGCGTAAAATGGTCTATGGCGCTCTGATTTTACTGGGAATGAGTGTTGTTGCTCAGTCTGTACAGTGGATTTATCGATCATGGCAGCAACAGGATTGGATTGCGTTAAGTGTGGCCGCGGCGGGGGGCATGATAGTATTTGCCGGTATTGGTTCTGTGGTCAGTGAATGGCGTCGTTTTTACCGGCTAAGAATGCGTGCTGAAGAACGTGATACAGCGAGAGAACTACTGCAAAATCATGGTGTGGGTAAAGGTCGGGCATTTTGCGAGAAGCTAGCAAGTCAGGCGGGTATTGAGCCGCATCATCCGGCGTTACAGCGTTGGCAGGCTGCTTTACATGATACACATAACGATCGTGAAGTGGTGGCGTTGTACGGTAAATTGGTTCAGCCTGTTTTGGATTCTCAGGCAAGAGCTGAGATCAGCCGCTATGCTGCGGAATCAGCATTAATGATAGCCGTCAGCCCGTTAGCGATTGTCGATATGGCATTTATTGCCTGGCGCAATATCCGGCTGATTAACCGTATTGCTGCGCTTTATGGTATTGAACTGGGATATTTCAGTCGTATTCGTCTTTTCCGTCTTGTTTTGCTTAATATTGTTTTTTCGGGTGTTTCAGAGGTGGTGCGGGAAGTTGGGATGGATTGGTTATCTCAGGATATCGCGGCGCGTCTTTCTGCCAGAGCCGCTCAAGGGATCGGTGTGGGTTTACTGACAGCTCGGCTTGGCATTAAAGCGATGGAATTATGCAGGCCATTGCCTTGGATAGAGGGTGATAAACCTAAATTAGGAGATTTCCGTCGCCAGTTAATCACTCAACTTAAGAATATCCTGCCAAATAAGTCTAAGAACACAGTTGATTAAATGATATATACTTTAATTCTATACTAACGCACAAAATATCCAGATAACGGCAGAATTTTACGTTATTTTATTAAACCGTTTTATAGTTAATCTTAGAATCTGTTTATTTTAGTGAAAATTTCAAATGCTGTGTTATTTACTCCATTAAAAAACCGGATTCTTGTCAATTTTTGCTGACAGAATGCTTCATATGAATAATCGTAGAGAGTAGTATTTAGAAAAATTATATGTATTAGTGTAAATAAGGTCAAAACAGATGCGCTTAGAAGTTATTTGCCATGATCGAATCGGGTTGACCCGGGAATTGCTTGATCTACTGGTATTACAGGATATTGATTTGAAAGGGGTGGAAATATCCCAAACTGGCCGGATTTATCTTAATTTTTCACCGGTTGATTTCAATATATTCCGTAGATTAATGGCAGAAATTCGCCGTATTAATGGTGTTATTGATGTTCGTACGGTCTCTTTTCTACCTTCGGAAAGAGAACACAAAGCGATGTGCGCACTGTTGGAATCTTTGCCTGAGCCTGTTTTTTCAGTTGATCTAAAAGGAAATATTGAGCTTGCTAACTCTGCTGTGTTCAAGCTGTTTGGCGTTAGTGAGGAAGAAATCTATCAAAAACCTATCGGGCAGTTTATCAGCGGTTATAACTTTACGCGCTGGTTTGAAAATAAAAATAGCCAGCAACGAGTAGAAAGGATAACGCTCAAGGGTTTGGATTATCTGATGGATATTATGCCAATTCAACTGACTGACGAAAAGCAGCAAATACAGTGTGTCGGCACTGTGATTATGCTCAAATCCGCTGCCCGGATAGGTCATCAGCTGAAAAAACTGACTGTCAATGATGGTGGTGAGTTTAGGAGAATTATCTTTGTTAGCCCAAAAATGGCTCAGATTATTGAGCAGGCCCGCAAAATGGCGATGTTGGATGCGCCACTGCTGCTGATTGGTGAGACAGGAACCGGTAAAGATATTTTGGCGAAAGCTTGTCATTTGCACAGTTTGCGCGGGAAACAACCCTTTCTGGGGTTAAACTGTGCATCTATGCCGGATGATGTCGTAGAAAGCGAACTGTTTGGCTATGCTGCCGGTGCTTATCCTAATGCCATTGAAGGGAAAAAAGGTTTCTTCGAGCAGGCCAATGGCGGCACTGTTTTGCTGGATGAGATTGGCGAAATGTCGCCACAGATGCAGATTAAGTTGCTGCGTTTTCTTAATGATGGCACTTTCCGCAGAGTAGGGGAAGAAAACGAAGTCAAAGTGAATGTCAGAGTCATCTGTGCTACACAGAAAAACCTGGTTGAATTAGTACAGCGGGGAGAATTCCGCGAAGATCTCTATTATCGCCTTAATGTACTGACTATTATGCTTCCGCCACTGCGTGATCGTAAAGCGGATATTATGCCGCTGGTGGAATACTTTATTGAGCGCTTTTCTGAAGAACAAGGGGTACCGAAACCTAAACTATCCCCTGAACTTCCTCACTTTCTGGCTAGTTACAGTTGGCCCGGTAACGTAAGGCAGTTACAGAACGCCATCTATCGGGCATTGACTCAGCTTGAAAATATGGAGCTGGCTCCGCGGGATATACAACTGCCGGAATTTGAAACAGAGATCTCTTTTAGTGAAGATGTGTTCAATGGTTCTTTGGATGAAATCAGTAAACGCTTTGAACGCTCGGTGTTGACGCGTCTTTACCGGCACTACCCAAGTACTCGTAAACTGGCTAAACGTCTTGGGGTATCGCATACTGCGATTGCCAATAAATTGAGAGAATATGGCCTGAGCAGCAGGAAGCATTCTGCCGGGCATGAATTGGATAATGATGAGTGAAATAATGCCCACTTTAAGTGGGCATTATATACCCTTCATCTTTCAAGTTGCTGCTTTGTTGGCTGCGTTCACTTGCCGCCGCGCTGCAACTTGAAATCTATTGGGTATAAAATCAATGGATTTATTTCAGTGCCGCCAGTGCGTTGTCATAATCTGGCTCATTAGTGATTTCATCAACTAATTGGCTGTAAATCACGTTATCGTTTTCATCAAGCACAACGACTGCCCGGGCTGTGAGACCACGCAGAGGGCTGTTGCTGATAGCAACGCCATAATCTTCAGTGAAAGTACCGCCACGCAGAGTAGAAAGAGTGACCACATTTGATAACCCTTCCGCGCCGCAGAAACGTGACTGCGCAAAAGGCAGATCGGCGGAAATGCACAGTACAACGGTATTTTCCAGGTCATTCGCTGCCTGATTAAATTTACGGACCGATGCTGCACAAACACCGGTATCAATGCTTGGGAAAATATTCAGCACCTTACGTTTTCCGGCATAGTGGCTGAGAGAGACATCGGAGAGATCTTTGGCTGTCAGAGTAAAATCTTTCGCTTTTTCCCCTGATTTTGGGAAATGGCCGCTTACGGAAATATCATTGCCTTGAAATTTTACTGTTTGTGTCATAGTTTTCTTCCTCTGATAAATGAACCACAGCCTCCCAGTGTAGAAGAATAGTCGGCTCTTGCCCATCAAAATAGCACCTGTGAAGTAAAATTGTCTGATTGTGCTACTTTGACAATGGCTTATAATTCGATTCTGGAATAATTATTTTACATACAGGGCAGATTACCTTAATGCGCTATTTCAGCTTGACTTCATGTGCGCTACTTATCAGTAGCTCTTTTCTCATTGCTTCTGCCTTTGCTGCGGAAGTGCCGCCCGGTACTCAGCTTAATGACAGACAAGAATTGGTACGTCATCTAAAAGACGAACCGGCATCCTTAGACCCGATTAATGCGGTGGGTTTGACGGAGGCTCAGGTTCAGCGTGATCTGTTTGAAGGGCTGGTAAATCAGGATGCGTACGGCAATGCAATCCCCGGCGTCGCGACAGCATGGAAAACGGCTGACAACAAAACCTGGTTTTTTACGTTGCGTTCTGATGCCCGTTGGTCAAATGGGGAGCCGGTTACTGCGGCGGATTTTGTGTATAGTTGGCAGCGATTAGTCACCCCGGTTAATACCTCTCCTTTTGCCTGGTTTGCCGCCCTGGCAGGTATTGAGAATGCGCAAGAAATTATTGACGGAAAATTGCCTGCTGTAAAACTGGGTGTTAAGGCTATTGATACGCACATATTACAGGTGACGCTAAACCGGCCTGTGCCTTATTTCCCCAATCTGACCGCGAATTTCAGTCTCTATCCGGTCAATAAGAAAACGGTAGAAAAATATGGGAAAGAGTGGATAAAGGTTGGTAATTTGGTGGGGAACGGTGCTTTCAAATTACACGATCGGGTTGTGAATGAGAAAATCGTTCTGACGCCAAATCCTTATTACTGGGATCATAAAAAAACGGTTCTGACCAAAGTCACATTCGTACTCATTAATCAGGAATCACACGCGACTAAACGCTATCTGGCTGGTGATCTGGATATTACCGAATCCTTCCCGAAAAATATGTACAAAAAGTTGCGCCATGAATTACCTGGGCAGGTTTATACGCCGGATCAATTGGGTACCTATTATTACGCCTTTAACACCCAACGAGCCCCAACCAATGATGCCAGAGTGCGTAAAGCGCTTTCTATGGCAATTGACCGTAAAATTATTGCGGAAAAAGTATTGGGAACAGGAGAGAAACCCGCCTGGCATTTCACGCCGGATGTGACTGCGGGTTTCCATCCTGTGATCAGTGACATGGAACAACACACACAAGCAGAACTGGACCAACAGGCCAAGACGCTGCTACAGGCGGCGGGTTATGGCTTGAACAACCCACTGAAACTTTCTCTGCTCTATAATAGTTCCGAAAACCATCAGAAAATTGCTATTGCTGTTGCCTCTATGTGGAAGAAAAAACTGGGCGTACAGGTGAATCTGGTGAATCAGGAATGGAAAACGTATATTGATAACCGCAACACCGGTAATTTTGATGTTATTCGTGCATCTTGGGTGGGGGATTATAACGAACCATCCACGTTTCTGAGCCTGTTGACTTCAACGCATAGTGGCAATATTGCCAAATTCCATCAGGCTAATTATGACAAACTACTCCAATCTGCCAGTTTGCAAACGGATGATGCCCGGAGAAACGATGACTATAACAGAGCGGAACAGATGATTGCTGAACAGGCGCCTATTGCACCGATTTATCAGTATACAAACGGCCGGTTGATAAAACCTTGGTTAAAAGGATACCCGATCACCAATCCTGAAGATGTGGCCTATAGTCATACTATGTACATTATCAAGCACTAAAGTAAGGAGCTGGATGTGGAAACAATTTATGGTTCATCATTTAAAGATGCCGATGCAGTCTATACCTGTCAGTTTGATGGTCGAGGCGGTATGACAGCGATAGATATGAATGCATCAGCCACACCAGCTCAACCTTTCTGGCAACATCTGGATTACCGTAATCCCAAGAGTTATCGCTGGATAATGGAGACGGATTTATTACCGGAATCAGTGAAAGTGGGGTTGGCTGGGGAAAGTTTGAGGCCGAAAATAATCCGTACCGGCGATGGTACGATGATCACATTGCGAACAATTAATAGCAATGAAAGTGAACGCCCCGATCAGCTGGTGGTGTTCCGTATTTATATTAATTCTAAAATTGTTATTTCCAGCCGCCATCGTAAAGTTCATTCACTTGAACAAGTATTAAGTGATTTGCAAAATGGCATTGGCGCGCAAACTACCGGGCACTGGCTGGTCGACATGGTTGATGCAATCACTGATGAAGTCGGTAATTTTATTGAAGATCTTCATGACAATCTTATTGAGCTTGAGAATATGATTCTGGAGCAGCGAATACCGGGGCGGGGTGGGTTGGCCTTGCTGCGTAAGCAATTGATTGTTTTGCGTCGTTATATGGCGCCTCAGAGAGATGTATTTGCCCGTCTTGCCAGTGAAAGATTACCTTGGATGAGTGATGAAGATCGCCGTCGGATGCAGGAGATTTCCGAGCGTCTGGGAAGGGAATTGGATGATTTGGATGGTTGCATTGCCCGTACCGCCATTATTTCAGATGAAATTACATCAATGATGGCGGATGCGATGAATCGTCGCACTTATGTTATGTCATTATTTGCGATGGTTTTTTTGCCAACAACATTCCTGACCGGATTATTTGGTGTCAACCTTGGTGGTATCCCAGGCAATGAATATTATTTGGGCTTTAGTATTTTTTGCTTGTTATTATTGGGATTGATTATATTTGTTGCGTGGTGGTTAAAGCGCAGTAGATGGTTATGAAAATTAAATAATTGCTCAGAGAAATAAAACGCAACTACCGGGAAATATTGCTAAAACTGACCCTTAATTTGAGATAGATCAATACTCACCCGGCATCATTGGGGCATTATAACTCTCGCAGGTGAAAACAACGTTAAGTGATGAACGTTGTTCTCCGTAATTGTAATTTTTCTCACATGAGTCTTTATACAGAATAATTGCCCATTCTTGTGCCGATATTACTTTTTAATATCGGCATTTTTTCATTGTTGTTGTAAGCAGAATAGGGAAATTTTAAATAAAAAAGCAGTGAAAAATAAAATTACCGCTCTGAAATATATCTGGAGCGGTATAATTAAGGATAACTATTTTACTTCGACAATATCCAGCCGTTCTGATTGATAATCGGGTTGATCTTCTATATCAACGGCGGGTTGTACAGGTAATTCTTCGCGGTCAAAAGCGAGATCACCACCATCAATAACGTCACTTCCATGAGTGATATTTTTAAAATCGAACAGATTAAAATCACTGAGATGGGATGGAACGACATTTTGTACCGCACGGAACATTGTTTCAATCCTTCCCGGATAGCGTTTATCCCATTCCCGTAACATATCTTTGATAACCTGGCGCTGCAAATTTGGCTGCGAGCCACAGAGATTACAAGGAATGATAGGAAACGCTTTGGCGGCAGCATAGCGTTCAATATCTTTCTCACGGCAATAGGCGAGGGGACGAATTACAATATGCTTACCATCATCACTCATTAACTTCGGTGGCATCCCTTTTAGCTTGCCGCCGTAAAACATATTGAGAAACAGGGTTTGCAAAATATCATCGCGATGATGCCCTAATGCAATCTTAGTTGCGCCCAACTCAGTCGCAGTACGATATAAAATGCCCCGACGCAGACGGGAACAAAGAGAACACGTTGTTTTACCTTCGGGTATTTTTTCTTTCACAATGCCGTAAGTGTTTTCTTCAACAATTTTATATTCGACACCCAGTTCATCCAGATAAGCGGGAAGGATATGCTCAGGAAAACCTGGCTGTTTCTGATCCAGATTAACTGCAACAAGTGAGAAATTAACCGGAGCGCTTTTTTGCAGATTTTGCAGGATAGACAACAGGGTATAGCTGTCTTTACCACCGGAAAGGCAGACCATAATACGGTCTCCTTCCTCAATCATATTGAAATCAGCGATGGCCTGACCGACATCACGGCGTAAACGTTTCTGTAATTTGTTTTGGTTATATTGTGCTTTCTGATCCACCACGGACGCTCTGTAAATAATGTTTAAATGGAATTTAGGGGGGAGAGTATACCATTTTTATCACTTGGCACCTTAAAGAGTTTGTGATGGATTCCGCTCGTTTTTACCCGTTAATACTGATGAATTGACAGCTTTTTCTGTTATAGAAGATAAGGATTGCGCTTTTAGATTGATTGTAGGTGTTCTGTATTTACATTTATATAATATATTTGACTGTTTTTTACAATTTTATCATTGAAATGCCAAAAAAGTAGTTCAGAACGAAAGATTAAGCAAAAATATAGGATAAATAGTATGGCAAATATGATTTATGTAACGATAAAAGGTGAAACGCAAGGGCTTATTTCTCAAGGATGCTCAACTCTGGATTCTATTGGTAACCGGTATCAGAATGGACATGAAAATCAAATTATGGTACTGCAATTTAATCATGGCTTGACTGTCGCGCAGAATGTCAATTATCAGCCGGTAAACTTCATTAAACCATTAGATAAATCTTCACCATTATTAATGATAGCGGCGGCTAATCGTGAAAAAATGGAATTGACATTTGATGTTTATCGGACCTCGCAAATAGGCTCACAGGAACTTTTCTATTCCATCTTGCTCACTGGGGCAAAAATTTGCGGTTTAAATGTTAATTATCCGCATGTTGTTAATGATAATAAAGGACAACCGGAGGAAGTTGTTTCAGTTCAGTATGTTAACATTATTTGTCGGCATTATATGGCAGGAACATCAGGATATTGTATCTGGGATGAGATGGTTTATTGATAACTATAATTTATACGCTTAGTTTTTAGTTAATAACTAGGCGTGTTTTTTGGAATAAATATATTAATATAAAGAAGTTGTGGTTATCGTAATCCTAATTATAAAATATAATTGATATGTTTAAGTTTTTGATTTATTTTGTAAATGGCGACTGATACAACCAAAAAATAAGAAATAAAATACAAAGGATAGATATAATGATAAGAGTTGATCTGTTCATGTTAATTTCCTATCGATCTTTTAATTAATAGGGTTTGCTTTATGTATTCGTTAAATACTTGTATAACAATGCAAGTATACTACTTAAGGTGAATGAGAATATAGAAATAGAAAACAAATAATAATAGATAATCATTATTGAAGCAAGTTTTTTAGGTATACTCTTTGCGAACTCATATGCTTCTTGTGGTATGGAATTACCTATATAAAAACGAGATATTATAGTCTTCCTTCCAGTTATTATCTGGTAGAAGAAACATGATAGATAATAACTGCCAAAAAAACTGGAAAACGATATTGCATATATAATTTGTGGTATAAAAAAGCCATTTTGTGTATATTTTTCTCTGATTTCTGTGAAGGATGTCTTCTTTATTCCATAAAAAACGAATAAAAATAGTAGCAAACATGCTAACTAAAAATAAAGAAATCATGATAAAGTTAATTGTATTAGTTAGAATGTTCATGTTATTCACCTTTAATAATGTTAATGAAAAATTTTCGCTATATTTTAATGAAGAATTAGTTTATCAATACCAGTAATAAAGACAACCATAAACAACATAAAAATATAATAGTACACCTTTATAAAAGTGGATATTTTCCAAGAAAATCTTTTGGTAAAAGAATTGGCTTTATCTGATATAAAAGCTTCATTCGGTATGGAGTTTTCTATAAAAGAATATGATAGTGGTAATTTTCTTTTAGTTATCAACTGATAGAAAAAACAAGAAAAAATAATACTGCCAAAGATCCCTGAGAATGAAGACATATAGATGATTTGAGGTATAGAATAACCTTCACGGATATAAATCTCCGTTAGTTCTCTAAATTTCGAACTGTTTAACATGTAAAAAATAATAAATACCAGAATTAAGAAAAAGGCAGAACAGGATATAAAGAATGTAACGTATTTTAAAATATTCATATTATTCACTTATAGTCTCTCAGAAGTATTTAAAATATAAAGAAAATATCATGTCAATAGCGAAGGATAATAGGCTGATAGAGATAGTTAAAATATAGGCTTTCAACCAATTTGTCATGTTTTTTGGTAATTTTTGAATGAGATCATAAGATTCTTGTGGCATATATTTACTATCAGGTCTATTTATTCTTATTCTTTTTCCTGTTAATAACCTATAGAAAAATACGGCAGGATAAAACTGACCTTGAATACCCATAAGATGACCCATATATGCTCCTGATGACAAACAAAGTCCTTCTTTCATATATAATTCAATAATTTTATCCATTTTTTTTTGATTTATTTTGTAAATAATTATTGATATAGCAAGAAAAAGAAAAAAGGAAGTGCAAAAAATAAGCAAAATGATAAAAGTGATTCTATTCATATTAATATCCTATTGAATATCTAACAGATTTCAGTTTAAAATTAATCGTATGTTTTAAATAAGTATATTGCCATTAATATAAAGAAGAAGGCTCCACTTATATTAATGGTGATAAAATATATTTTTATCCAATGAGTTAAATTAGAGGGTAAGTTTTGAATGAAATCATAAGATTTCTGGTACATGTATTTGCTATCTTTTTCATTTATTCTCATTCTCTTACCGGTTAGTAATTTATAGAAAAATACAGCAACCTGAAATTGACCATGAACGCCTAAGAATCGGCCTAATTTTACGCCTGCTGACAAATAAAGCCCTTCGCTAATATATGATTCAATAATTTCATCCATTTTTTTTTGATTTATCTTATAAATAGCTATTGATATAATTAAAAAGAAGAAGAAAAAAATAACGGAAATAATTGTGATTAAATCTAATATATTCATCATTAATCTCCTATAAACATATCTGCAAAGAATCCCATAGTATTGTCAAGTGTATAGCTACCTATGGCCCCACCCGCTAAACCGCCCCCAACTATGCAGAGTCCTGCAACTAAACCCCCCGTTGCAGCCCCAAGAGCAATACATGCTGCCCCTGCTTCTATACTGCCCACATATCCTCCAAGCATTCCCCCTCCTGTTCTACCTGCAAATTTACTATATTCCTTAACTGCCACTTTTTCACATTTTCCTGATTGTCCGTAATTACAGGCATCAATAATCTGCCCGGTGGTATCAACAAAGTCCAATCCGATCGCAATACGGCCACCGTACTTCATCCATTTAGCCATTTTTTCACCTTGGATAATTGTTTGACTATATCCTTTTATTGCACCAATCCCTGCTTTATCCCATTGATGGGCAATGGCTTTGGTTGATAACTTTAACGCATGTTTTAAGTTAGGATGTTCTTCGATTTTTAAAGAAAGTCGCCCAACCTTATTCAATAGTCTCTTTAGATTACCCATAATCTTTTGTCTTTTTAGATAAAAATCGGGGCTGGCATACTTTCGATTTAGCCCATTTAACCGATATTCTTTCTCATAAAGAGACTGTAAATTTGACAGGTTTTTATTAATTTCAGAAAAATAGCTTCCACCCAGTGATGAAGCAGTACCGATAAGCGTTCCTCCCTGATCCAGTAAATAATGAAACAGACCAAAATGACGATGCAAAAATGAGGCATATTCATTAGGTAAGCTCGAAACGGATTGGTTTATTTCATACTGGGATTGCTTTAATAGCTGCATTATATGCGGCGGATTATAAGAATCGGGATCGGCAACAAGTAGAATCTGTCCTGGTTTCAGGTACCGGTTATCGGCATTCAACTCCATAAAATACCGGGCCGCTTTGCTATTCGAATGACTGAACAACAAGCTTGCCTGAAAACTTAATCCTCCAGGTTGTTGTACTACACAGAAACCGGGTTGAATGTTCCTCTCCATACTATTTTGCCCCTCAAAGCGTGTTGAAATAAGATTACTCAAATTCAGACAGTATAGGTTTCTTTTAGTTCCACAATGATTGCCTAATCAGATAATAGGATTATTTTTAACTTATAAATATATCGGTGTTTAATCCCTCGACGCTATATTTTCCCAAGTGATGGTAAAGGTTCTCGTGCTGAATGATTTTGGTCTGAATCGCAAAACTGGAAGCTATCATTAGCACTTTTCCATACTTCTTGTAGAATCTTTCCAACGATCTTCCTGTCATCAGGATACTTCAGCGGACACGCTGTAAATAATGTTTGAATTGGATTTAGGGGACGAAATATATCATTTTTGTTACGTTACTCTTGCCAGGATTTGTGATAGATTCAGCCCGTTTTTGTCTATTAGTGTTGTTCAATTTATGTTTTTCTGTTATAGAGAGTAAAGTTATGAATGGATTTGTATATTTAGCAATGGCAATTGTTGCTGAGGTTGTGGCAACCGCTTCATTAAAAGCTTCCGATGGGTTTAGTAAATTATTCCCTTCTATACTGGTCATTGTTGGATATGGCATTGCTTTTTGGGCATTATCTCATGTAGTTAAAGTTGTGCCATTGGGCGTTGCCTACGCGATATGGTCTGGCCTTGGTATTGTGCTGGTTTCTGTTGCGGCGATATTTTTATATCAGCAGAAGTTGGATTGGGCGGCTATGTTAGGTATGGCGCTTATTATTGCGGGCGTTATGGTAATAAATTTGCTTTCTGACAGTAGCGCACATTAATTAATGATGCTGCATGGTTTTCCCTGAATTGTTTTTCGGAGAAGAGATATGTTAAATATCGACGATAAGAAGGGATTCAATAAAGTTTTATTAGGAGCACTGCTCTTTAATTTTGCTTTATTGGCTGGCTGTAGTCGTCAAACAGGGAAAACATTTGTCCAATATCAGGCGATACAATATTCTCAGCCAGAAATTGGTCTTGGAATTGATGCCAGAGCAACATGTGTTTATGCAGGTGGTACGCCTGCATTAGCCGTACAATTAAATGGTACACAAACACCGGTGTGTCAGTTGGTGAATGGCAAACGTTGTGATGAAAGGGCGTTATTGCAAGGTTCTTGCGCACCAATTTAAAGTATAAATCAGGCAACTGCCTGTTATGCGCAGGAACATGCCGTTGGGAACACTGTGGTAGACACCTTTAGGCATGATTCTGCGAGTATATTTGATTCACCAGCCAACTGTTTTAGCGTCTGAACTGGCAATTATTTACGATCAAAAAATTGGCTGATCAACACCAATACAGCAACAACCAGATAAGCGGCAAAAATACCAACTAACCATTGTGGCATCTCTAATGACAGAAATTGCCATTGTCTTGCTGAACAGTCACCGGAGGCTTCAAACACTGAAGGGAGCCATTTATCTAATGCTAACCATGAAGGAAAGTTTACAAAAAAATCACAAGTATTAAATGGGGAAGGATATAATTGGATTATAGTATGTTCCCATGCCAATTGCAGGCCACGCCAGGCACTGTAGATCCATAAAATAATAGCCAACCAACGTAACGGCGTTTTTGGCGCGATTGCGCCCAGTAATCCAGCACCGAACACACCAAACAGAGCAACTCGTTCATAAATACACATCACACAGGGCTGTAATTTCATCACGTGCTGAAAATATAAGGCTGAACCTTCCAGTATTAAGGCAGTTAAAGCCATTAACAGCCATGCGTTTCGTCCTTGAGAACAGTGGGTTAAAAATCGCATCATGTCCTTTTTTCCATGCAAATAAGATAAATAATTGAACGCCTATTTTGCCGCCTAAAATGCAACAAAAAAAGTTAATTAAAGTAAATTTGTTTTTTCGGGTAAAAAATAAAGCCGGATTGAACATAATTAGCGCTCAATCCGGCATGGGTAATAACGTTATGAAATAAATTTGTTGCCGGTTATGGCAACGCGATTAAACCCCAATGAACCATGATGTCGGTCATCGGAACTAACAGAAATTCCACACATAGCAAACCAGCCAGCGTCATCACGATGGTATAGGGCAATGCCATCATGACCATTCGGCCATAAGACAGACGGATTAAGGGTGATAACGTTGAGGTCAGCAGGAACAGGAATGCAGCTTGTCCGTTAGGTGTCGCAACAGAAGGCAGGTTCGTACCGGTATTAATGGCAACCGCCAGGTATTCATATTGTTGATGTGAAATCAGCCCTTCTTGCATAGCAGCCTTGGCTTCATTGATATAAACCGTACCAACAAATACGTTATCTGACACGGCTGAGAGCAGGCCATTAAACAGATAAAACAGAGAAAGCTGAGAAGTTTCTGAAGCCTGCAAGACGAACTGAATAAATGGCGTAAACAGTTGTTGGTCAACTATCACTGCAACAACGGAAAAGAAAACCGTTAATAATGCCGTGAATGGCAATGCCTCTTCAAACGCTTTGCCTAGCGCATGTTCTTCCGTGATACCGCAAAAAGAGGTGGTCAGAATGATAACTGACAGACCGATCAGACCAACCTCTGCCAAATGAAATGCCAGAGCGACAATTAGCCATAGGCCAATCAGTGCCTGAGCAATAAGCTGCGCTTTTTCCTGGCGGGTTCGTTTTACGCTGGCTTTTTTATCATAATTTTCCAGCACTTGCCGGACGCGTTCCGGCAATTCTGCACCATAACCGAATAACTTAAAGTGCTCGACCAGAAAACAGACTAGCAGACCACAGATAAAAACAGGCAAGGTAACTGGAGCCATGCGAATAAAGAAGGTGACAAAATCCCAGCCAACACTTTTGGCGATAATCAGATTTTGGGGTTCTCCCACCATGGTCATCACACCACCGAGCGCAGTCCCTAAACCTGCATGCATCATCAGGCTGCGTAAAAAAGCACGAAACTGTGCGAGCGTTTGTTTCCTTTTCTCTGCATCAATATGACGATCGCTATTCGGCTTCAGTGCATCATACTGATCAGAGATAAAATTGTTATAGATAGAATAGAAGCCAAGGGAAACACTAATAACTACCGCGATAACCGTCAGGGCATCAAGAAATGCAGAGAGGAATGCACTGGCTAAACAAAATGCCAGGGCAAGCATCCGTTTGGATTTTATGGATAGAAGAAGTTTAGTGAACGCAAATAATAATAACTGCTTCATGAAGTAAATCCCTGCAACCATAAATATCAGCAGCAGAACAACTTCCAGGTTATTAGCAATTTCATGACCAATTTGTTGAGGTGAGGTCATACCGATGATGACCGCTTCAATGGCCAACAGGCCACCGGGTTGTAACGGGTAGCATTTAAGCGCCATTGCCAAAGTAAAGATAAATTCGACAACCAGCAGCCAGCCGGCAACAAATGGGTTGATGATGAAGAATACAAGTGGGTTGATGATAAGAAAAGCGATGATAGCCAACTTATACCAATTCGGTGAGTGACCGAGAAAGTTTTTTATCGCCGCTTTCCGGATATTGGTTTCCATGGTAATTAAAATTCCTCTAAATTCGTAAAGTTGTGTTCTCTAAACAATAGTACGCTTTAATACAAAATATTTTAAGGGAGATGAGGCACAGTTAAACAATTTGTGTGCTTTTTTCGTGACCGTTTTTGTGGTTTCTAGACTAGACAGCTATATTGGAGGGGCGCATTCTGATATAATTTCATCTATTATTAGTTGAAAAATTCACGTTGGAATAACAAAAATATGGTCATTAAGGCTCAAAGTCCCGCCGGTTTTGCGGAAGAGTATATTATTGAGAGTATATGGAACGGTCGTTTTGCTCCAGGCTCTATTCTTCCGGCAGAACGTGAATTATCTGAGTTGATTGGTGTAACAAGGACTACCCTGCGTGAGGTATTGCAGCGTTTGGCACGCGATGGTTGGTTAACTATTCAGCATGGCAAGCCAACAAAAGTGAATAACTTTTGGGAAACATCAGGTCTTAATATTTTAGAAACACTGGCTCGTCTTGATCACGATCGCGTTCCTGAGTTAATTGATAATCTACTGGCAGTGAGAACGAATATTGCCGCAATATTTATTCGCACAGCTTTTAGGCATAATCCAAGTCAGTCATTGGAAGTGTTGGCAAAAAAAGAGAATGTGGAAGATAACTCAGAGTCTTTCAGCGCTCTGGATTATGATATTTTCCGTGGTTTGGCTTTTGCTTCAGACAATCCAATTTACGGCCTTATTATCAATGGGTTGAAAGGGTTGTATACCCGTGTAGGGCGTTATTACTTCTCTAATCCTGAGGCCCGCAAATTGGCATTGAACTTTTATCAGCAACTGGCGATATTATGCCGGGATAAATCCTATGATAAGGTCATGGAATGTGTACGTAATTATGGTAAAGAGAGCGGTATCATTTGGCACAGTATGCAAAGTACGATGCCAAGTGATTTAGCTGAAGTTTGTCGTTGATATCCTGTTAGTATTTTTACTTAATGCCAAGTCTTAATCCAATTCATTAGTTTCAAATCAAAACTATTTTGAGCTGACCCGGGGCAGAATACGCTGCCCCGGGAATTTTGTTTCTTTTTTCCCCTCATCTCAAGTCAATCATCAATATATAAATTTCAGAATATTATTCCGAAATTATGGGTTTTTATTGAATTTTTATTTCGATTAATTGATGGTTATTGGTATCTTGTGGTTGTTTAATTGATTCATCATTTTCGCTGAAAAAATAAGAATAATTACTGCATATTCAATAATTAGCATGCGATATAAATCTTTATTTTTATTTTAATTTCATCATCTTAGTATCAGTTTTTGTAAATTGCTTGTGTATAAGTAACAAATATCCTTGTTGCATAAATGTAATCTTATTGTGATCTAAATCATAAATATAGATTATTGACGTTACCGATGATTGTCCTATATTGGTTTTTTTTAGGCAGCATATTATGCTTAGCTAAATTTTTAATCATCAGGGGACCATGATGAAAATCCTTGTTTTAGGTAGTGGCGTTATTGGTGTAACCAGTGCTTGGTATTTGGTACAGCAAGGTCATGAAGTAACCGTTATTGATCGTCAGGGAAGTGCTGCCCAGGAAACCAGCGCGGCGAACGCCGGTCAGATCTCGCCGGGATATGCGACACCGTGGGGAGCGCCCGGTATTCCACTGAAAGCCATTAAATGGATGTTTCAACGTCATGCTCCGCTGTCTATCCGCCCTGATGGTTCGCTGTTTCAATTGCGCTGGATGTGGCAGATGCTGCTCAATTGTGATGCAAGTCACTATGCAATCAATAAAAGCCGGATGGTACGGCTAGCAGAGTACAGCCGTGACTGTATCAAACAGTTAAGGGCAGATACCGGTATTCAATACGAAGGTCGCCAGGGGGGCACCCTTCAATTATTCCGCACCAATAAGCAGTTTGATAATGCGATGAATGACATCGTGGTTCTTGAACAAGAAGGTGTGCCTTACAACCTGTTAACGCCAGATAAGCTGGCGACAGTTGAACCGGCATTGGCCCGTGTCGCTCACAAATTGACGGGAGGCTTACAATTACCAAACGATGAAACGGGGGATTGTCAGCTTTTTACTAAAGAATTGGCAAAAATGGCAGAAGCGGCTGGAGTCACATTTCTGTTTAATAAACAGGTCAAACAGTTGCTGGTAGAAGGGCACCGTATTACGGGTGTCCAGTGTGAAGATAGCGTCATGACGGCAGACAGCTATGTTGTTGCAATGGGAGCCTATTCTACTGAACTGTTAAATGGTCTTGTCAAAATCCCGGTATATCCACTGAAAGGTTATTCATTAACCATGCCTATCGTAGATGCAGAACGGGCTCCGGTCTCGACTGCGTTGGATGAAACATACAAAATTGCGATCACCCGGTTTGACAATCGTATTCGTGTTGGCGGCATGGCAGAAGTTGTGGGCTTCAATTTGAATGTGCTTAAAGCACGTTGTGAAACACTGAAAATGGTCGTGCAGGATCTCTATCCGGGTGGTGGCGATATTGCTCAGGCTAATTTCTGGACGGGATTACGGCCAATGACACCCGATGGTACTCCCATTGTTGGCCCGACTGAATATAACAATCTCTACCTCAATACAGGGCACGGCACGTTAGGGTGGACAATGGCATGTGGTTCCAGTCAGTTACTGGCGGATCTTATTTCAGGTAAGAAGACTTCCATTGCCTCTGATGATTTGTCAGTATTCCGTTATGTTAATAGTTTTAATACGAAATTTAGGCCATTGGGCCATCAATTGCACACTGAACTGAGGGGCTGATATGCCACGTCCGATTTCGGCAACGATCCATCTTGATGCGTTGAAAAATAACCTGGGTATTATTCGTAATAGGGTCGGTAATAGCAAAATCTGGGCTGTAGTTAAAGCAAATGCTTATGGGCATGGCCTGCGTTGTCTATGGCGGTATCTCGATCAGACAGATGGATTTGCCTTACTTGATTTTAATGAGGCCATTTTATTGCGGGAACAGGGTTGGCAGCGACCTATCTTGCTGTTGGAGGGTTTTTTCAAACCAGAAGATTTGTCGGTAATTGATCAGTATCAGTTGACAACGGCGGTACACAGTCATTGGCAGCTTAAAGCAATCGAGATGGCCAATTTGAGCAGGCCAATCGATATTTATCTAAAATTAAACAGCGGCATGAATCGATTGGGTTTCCCTGCGGATCAATATAAAGAGGTTTTATCGCTGGCAAGGGGTATCCGGCAAATTGGGCGAATAACGTTGATGTCGCATTTTGCGAATGCAGATAATAAGGAAATTGGCGTTACTGAACAACTTGATATTATTAATTCAGTCAGTCAGGGCTTGGATATTGCTCAATGTTTAGCTAATTCAGCCGCTTCCCTGTGGTATCCGCAAACTCATCGGGATTGGGTACGTCCCGGTATTGCGCTTTATGGCGCTTCTCCCAGTGGAAAGTGGAAAGATATTGCGGATATTGGGTTGAAAGCCGTGATGAGTCTGCAAAGTGAGATTATTGCCATTCAGCATCTCAAGGCTGGGGAAAAGATCGGTTATGGCAGTAAATATACCGCATCAGGCCCTATTAGAGTCGGTACTGTTGCCTGTGGTTATGCTGATGGTTACCCCCGGAGGGCAATGACAGGAACACCGGTTATTGTCGATGGCGTCAGAACTCAGGTGTTAGGGGCAGTATCAATGGATATGTTGTCAGTAGATTTGACACCTTGCCCGCAGGCCCAAATTGGCAGCCCTGTCGAATTGTGGGGGCAAAACCTGCCGGTGGATGATGTGGCAGAGATCCCTGGAACGATTGGTTATGAATTGTTGTGTGCACTGGCGGATCGGGTCCCGGTATCTATATGTCGTTAAATACCAGACAGGACGGTTCTGCTCTGATTGAGAGAATGATAAATAATAATTTATTTCTGGTATTATTCAAAAAATAAGTTATCGATTTCTCTAAATTAATATATCTGTTTTTCACATATAATCTGTATGTTTTCGTTAAGAAAATTAAGCATGATTTAGACATATAGTGCTTTTTGGACAAAAATACTATGTTATTCTTGGAAATAAGGGAGATGATCTTTTACACTTACACTTGATAATAGCCAATCGCATAATTGTTTTATAGGAAATAGTTAATAATGATCAACAAAGCAAAAGTTCTAGCGACAGCCATCACTTTTTGTTTTTCTTCATCGGTAGCTTATGCAGGCCAGTGGTCAGTTGGCGTATCTGTTCTGGCTCAGTCACCACCTTATAAGGGAGTAAAGAGTGAAGATAAAGTGTCACCTGTTCCAATGGTTAATTATGAAACTGACAATTTCTATTTTCATACTTTAGCTGCTGGGTATTATTTGTGGAACGAACCGAAAGATAAATTATCTTTGGATGTGTATTATTATCCTCAAAGTTTCAGCCCAAAAGACAATGAAGATAAGCAGCTGAAAAAGCTGGATAAACGTCGCGATACCATGATGGGCGGTTTTAGTTATCGTCATATTGAAGATTGGGGAACGTTACGCAGTTCTTTTGCGGCGGATACTTTAAGTAACAGTAAAGGGATCACGGTTGACCTGGCTTATTTATATGACTTTGAAATAGGGAGTTTGTCATTACAACCAGGATTAGGTGTGGTCTGGAATAGTAAAAAACAAAATCGTTACGAATATGGTATTAAAGAGCGTGAATCACATCGTAGCGGGTTGGAAAAATATACGCCAAGTGATAGTTGGACTCCTTACTTGGAATTATCTGCCAATTATGAATTTAACCAGACATGGTCTGTATTTATGATGGGGCGTGTTGAATGGCTACCGTCTGAAATTAAAGATAGCCCAATGGTTAATAAATCATATTCAAGTATTGTCTGGACAGGTATTACATATAGTTTTTAATTACCCGAAACGATAATACCGGATAGAGACTGAATTCACCGGATTGTATTCAGTCTTTTTTGTGGTTTTTTTTGAGATATTTACTGATGGTCTTTCCGGCAACGAATGACAACCGGAATGTGGGCTGGGCATGGCCCAAGAATAACGCATGTTGTACGCAGATTAAAATAAAAGAGCCGCCAGGAAAGGCAGCTCTTTTCAGGCAGGGTGATAACTCAGTTATTTAGAGATGTGAGTGATTAGATCCAGAACTTTATTAGAATAACCTGTTTCGTTGTCATACCAGGAAACCAGCTTCACAAAGTTGTCATTCAGGGCAATACCGGCTTTTGCATCAAATACAGAAGTCAGTTTTTCGCCATTGAAATCGTTAGATACAACGTCATCTTCGGTGTAACCCAGAACGCCTTTCAGTTCACCTTCAGCCGCGTCTTTGATGGCATCACAGATTTGCTGATAGGTGGCTGGTTTTTCCAGACGTACAGTCAGGTCAACAACAGAGACGTTAGGAGTAGGAACACGGAAAGCCATACCCGTCAGTTTACCGTTCAGCTCAGGGATAACTTTACCTACTGCTTTAGCCGCACCGGTAGAAGATGGGATGATATTCTGAGCGGCGCCACGGCCACCGCGCCAATCTTTTGCAGAAGGGCCATCCACTGTTTTCTGCGTCGCAGTGGTTGCGTGAACAGTGGTCATCAGCCCTTCGACGATGCCGAATTTGTCATTGATAACTTTAGCCAGCGGCGCCAGACAGTTAGTGGTGCAGGAGGCATTGGAAACGATGTCCTGGCCTGCGTAAGCTTTGTGGTTAACACCCATAACAAACATCGGTGTGTCATCTTTGGATGGGCCGGTCAGAACCACTTTTTTCGCACCCGCGGTAATGTGCTTACGTGCAGTTTCATCAGTCAGGAAGATACCTGTTGCTTCTGCAACAACATCAACGCCCACTTCATTCCATTTCAGGTTAGCTGGATCTCTTTCTGCTGTAACACGGATAGTTTTACCGTTAACAACCAGGTGACCGTCTTCTACTTCAACCGTTCCGTTGAAGCGGCCGTGAGTTGAATCGTATTTCAGCATGTAAGCCATGTATTTTGCATCCAACAAATCGTTGATTGCGACGATTTCGATGTCTGAACGTTCTTGTGCAGCACGGAAAACAATACGGCCAATACGACCAAAACCGTTGATACCTACTTTGATAGTCATAGTGTTCCACCAGCTATTTTTTAGTGAATTAAAAATTATTACTAAAGTTACCAAAACCTTGCCAGCCGTCAAGCGGAATCGTGTCAATAGTCGAAAAACATCGACTTTGAGTACACCATTTAGATGCTTGCTATACGGTACCAGCAATCGATCCGCCCATCATTATCGGGGCACCGACAGATATTGAAAGTTAATCGGTTAGATATGCGAGTCACATCACAAATAGTAGGATAAACATCTTCAGTTAACCGCTTAAAATAAATTCCACTGATGCAATGTTAATCTTTTGTTATTATCATTTGATTTTATTGAAAACATGAGTCTTATTAAGGTGGTCGTTATGGCTAAGAATCCTGATGTTTCCCTTTATACAGAGCTTACTGATATTCAGCGTCATGTTACCCAGAATGCCGGGACGGAACCGCCATTTTCGGGGAAATTGCTACATAATAAAAAAAGTGGCGTGTATCATTGTCTGTGCTGTGGGCAGCCGTTATTTATGTCCGATACTAAATTTGATTCTGGCTGTGGCTGGCCGAGTTTTTACCAGCCTGTCAGCGATGATGCGGTACTGTATCTTGATGATAATAGTCATCATATGCAGCGTATTGAAGTTCGTTGCTGCCATTGTGACGCTCATTTGGGGCATGTGTTCCCTGATGGCCCGAAACCAACAGGAGAACGTTTTTGTATCAACTCGGCTGCGTTAAGTTTCACTGATGAAAATACAGGTGAAAAAACAGCAGGTTAGACATTTTTATCATTGCCGGCATCGCCGTTAATTTATGTAAGAAAAATCGTTTCAGCTAATTCTGAAAAATAATAATGAGGAAATATCAATGGAACTGGATGATCTGTTATCTGTAATGACACCAGAAATATATCAACGCCTGGTTCAGGCAGTCGAACTGGGTAAATGGCAGGATGGTGTGCCTCTAACTGTGGAACAGAAAGAAAATAGCCTGCAAATGATTATGCTATGGCAAGCAAGGCACAACTATGAACCTGAACATATGACTATCGGTACTGATGGTCAGTTGGTGATGAAGAGTAAACAAGAACTGAAAGCGGCCTTTCAGTCTGAAATGGTGGCAACATTTAAGCCGTAATCTTCACAAGATGGCCTACGAAAAGGCTGAGTTTGTCGAACTCAGCCTGGCCTTGATGGGTATCAGAAAAGGGCGTTTTCTAACTGGGCAAGCTCTATCAGGATCGCGCCTTGCGTTTTTATCTCTTTGAATGCGGATTGGCTGTCACCTGGATTGAGGTTAACCCCCCGACAACCATCAGTGATTACCCAGGTTTCATAACCTAATGCCAGCGCATCCAGCGCGGTAAACTTCACACAATAATCAGTGGCAATACCAATAATAAACAGGCGTTCAATTTGCTCTGTTTGCAACCAGTCGTCAAGCCGGGTTTTACTCTGATGGCCGTTATCAAAGAAAGCGCTGTAGCTGTCGATCTGTGGATTTTCGCCTTTGTAGAAAACCTCAATAATGGCCTGCTTGTTCAGTTGTGGATGGAAATCAGCGCCATGTTGCTCCTGAACACAATGTTCCGGCCACCATACTTGCGGAATACCGTTCAGTATACCGATATCCCCGATTTTCTGACCGGAGTTGACTGCGAAGCTCATATGTTCAGCAGGGTGCCAGTCCTGGGTGGCAATAATGCTGATATTGTGTTTCAGACAGATATCAATTGCCTGATTTGCAACATCAATGACGTGCTCACTCTCTTTTACGGCTAATGCACCGCCGGTACAGAAATCGTTCTGTAGATCAATAAGTAATAGGGCTGTTTTCATCTTTTTCTCGGGTTATTTGTCGGCATAACTTAATTCACCACGTAAATTTTGTTGCATTAAATAACGAATTTTTTCACTGCTATAGGGTTGACTGAGTAAATAGTGCAACTTAGTTAAAGTTGCTTCAAAGGTCATATCGTAGCCACTGATAACACCGGCTTCAGCCAGAGCATGACCGGTTGCGTAACCATCCATATTTACCCTGCCAGAAATGCACTGGGTCAGATTGACAACCACAATCCCTCTCTCTGTTGCCTGTTTTAGCTCTTTCAATAATTCAGGATGCTGTGGCGCGTTGCCGACGCCATATGAGCGCAGGATTAAGGCTTTAACCGGTTGCATTAAAATATTGTTCACAACTTGACTGGAAAGGCCGGGATAAATGGTTATCACGCCAATAGGCTGATGGGTGATCTGATGAGTGATAAATTCACCGCAGCTGGCAGGGGCCGGACCTGCATTGAAGGTTTTGATGTTAATACCCGCTTCCATCAATGGGGAACAGTTTGGTGAGGCAAAGGCATCAAAACCGTCTGCATGTGCTTTGACCGTCCGGTTCCCACGGAACAATTTATTATTGAAAAACAGGCTGACCTCATTAACGGGGTAGTTAGCGGCAAGATAAAGCGCATTCAGTAAGTTTGTCTGCCCGTCAGAGCGCAGTGCTTCCAGTGGAATTTGTGATCCTGTCACAATCACCGGCTTACCCAGATTCTCAAACATAAAAGAGAGAGCGGATGCGGTAAATGCCATCGTGTCCGTGCCATGCAGGATCACGAAACCATCATAATCATCGTAATTTTGCCGGATATCATCAGCGATGAGTTGCCAGTCTTCTGGCGTCATATCAGAAGAATCAATCAGTGGTTGATGTTCACGGATGGTGAATGTCGGCATTTCAGACCGGTGGAATTCGGGCATCTTAGTGAGTTGGCACTGTAAATGCCCGGAAACGGGAATATATCCCTGAGATGAGCGTTGCATCCCAATTGTTCCGCCAGTATAGACGACATAAATAGATTTCTTCTGCATGACTGTGCCTCGTAAAAAGATCAGCTGGATTATAGGAGTATTACAAAATAAAAAAAGCCTGACAGGGTATCTGTCAGGCTAAAAACGGCATTAATTAAGTTATCACCAGGATCATACCGGGGAATTCCAGCGGCATGTTTCTACTAATGTCATGCATTATGATAGTTTTTTAGCGAATATCTCCGCAGTTTAAACAGAAAGCATAACGATTTTGTGGATCATTCAAATGGCGATAGAACTCAGCTTGCTGTTTTACTGCCTGAGCGACCTGTGTCAGTGGTGCGGGCAGCCATGCCTGAATCGCTTCCGGTACGATAGCTTGAGTGGTTGCCGTCAGTTGGCTCATCAGCAACTCACTGAATGACATTTCCGGCTGCATCCAATCAAGTTCTGGATGATCCAATTTTGCCAATTCAGCTGCTTTGACAACCGCGTCGTCGAAATCACCTAATTGGTCGACCAATCCATTGGTTTTAGCGTCATTACCAATCCACACATGCCCCTGAGCAATGTTATCGACCTCTTCTGATGTCTTATTGCGTGAGTCAGCAACAAGGCCAATAAAGTTCTTATAGCCGTTCTCAATATTAAGCTGCATCAGCTCTGAGAACTCTTTACTGAGCCCTTTAGTGACAGAAATACCCGCCAGTGGTGTTGTGGAAACGCCGTCAGTGTGGATACCAATATGATCCAGACTGTTTTCATAAGTGGTAATGACACCGAAGATACCAATAGAACCGGTCAACGTACTTTGGTTTGCAATGATGTAATTTGCGGGGGTGGAGATCCAGTAACCACCGGATGCAGCCATTCCACCCATAGAAACAACGACCGGCTTATTCGCTGCACGCAGAGCGGCCAGCTCGGTGCGGATAACATCGGAAGCGCTAACGCTGCCTCCAGGACTGTTTACCCGCAGAATAACGGCTTTGATATTATTATCCAAACGCGCTTGACGGATCTGAGCGGCGGTTGTATCACCGCCAACCATTCCTGGAACCTGTTGACCATCAACGATCGCGCCTTGCGCTATGATAACGGCAATATTGCCTTTGGATGATGATTTATTTGCCAGCAATTGTGGCACGTAATCATAAATACTGATGGCATTGAAATGTCGGTTTTTCTCATCCCAGCCAAAAGCTTTTGTCATTTCACTTTCAATGATATTGCGTGGCGCGACATAATCGACCAGTTTGCGTTTAAGTGCATATTGGGCATTGTCGCCGCCGACAGTACGCAGACCGGCAATCATCTCATCCGCGCCTGGGAATACCTGATGAACAGAAAGTTTGCGGTTAGCGGCGATAGTATTGAGGTAGTTGTGCCAAAGACCGTTGATCCAACGGCTGTCAGCTTCCCGTGCAGCCGGAGACATATCATCGCGCATAACCGGCTCTACGGCTGATTTATACGTCCCGACCCGGAAAATATGTGTGGTGACTTTCAGTGAATCCAGCAGGGATTTGTAATAGAGGTTATTAGTTGAATAGCCATAAAGTCCAACCGCACCTTGTGGCGACAGATAAATTTTATCGGCAAAAGTAGCCAGATAATATTGTGGTTGGTTGTAGTTATCACTGATAGCGTAAACGGGTTTGCCTGAGGTTTTAAACTCATTAATCGCTTTACCGATATACTGCATTGATGGCTGGTCAGCGCCGATGAAATCGTCAAGTTTCAGCACCAGGCCTGTGATTTTGTTATCGGTTTTTGCCTGACGAATGGTATCTACAATATCAAACAGAGAATTTTCCTGTAATTTATTGCCGGATGAACCAAACAGTTCACGCCCCAATTGATTCAATGGGTTACGGCTGGAAACCTGATCCACAACAACACCGGTGAGATTGACATACAATGCTCCCTGATAACTATCCACCGCTTTATTGGGCTGTTGATAAAGCATAAAGCCCCCAACAATCACCAGGATAAGCAGGATAAAAATCAGGTTTGAAATGACTTCCCGAACAAAATTCAGCAGTCGCCAACTCCATTTAAATAATCTTGCGACCCACTTCCATAAAATACGCATATCATCTCCAAAGATAGGATCAAGTAGGGCTATCCTAATGACCAGACATATAAATGTCAGCTTCAAATAGTGTCAAATTGTCCGAAAAGGCCGCTTTTGGGCTTTTATTCGTTAACAAATAAACAGAAAATGTTAGCTTATAACAAAATAGCTTATTCAGGAGAAAAAATATGAAAGCATTAGAACTCTTGTTGAACCGACGTTCAGTATCACGTTTGACAACACCGGCGCCTCAAGGTGAAGCATTACAGAATATTCTGGCCGCGGGAATGAGAGCCCCTGATCATGGCGCATTACGGCCGTGGCACTTTATTGTCATGCAGGATGAGGGTATTGATCGGTTTAGCCAATTACTTCACCAGGCTGCCGTTGACAGTAATCTGGGGCATGACGCGGAAGAAAAAGCCAAAAGTGCGCCTTATCGTGCACCATTAATTATCGCTGTTCTGGCAAAGGTGATGGAGAATTCCAAGATACCGGAATGGGAACAAGTTGTTTCTGCCGGCTGCACGGTGCACGCGATGCAAATGGCGGCAGTGGCGCAAGGGTTTGGTGGTATCTGGCGTACTGGTTCATGGACTGATGATGATACGGTGCATACTGGTCTGGGTTGTAATGAGCATGACAAGGTAGTAGGTTTTCTCTACCTTGGAACACCTGTTTTGAAAGCGCCGGGCAACGTTGCTACGCCGGATATGACTAATTTTGTCAGCTACTTCTGACCGGAGTCTGTTATGTCAACAGAAGTTCGCCTTACCCAGTACAGTCACGGTGCTGGGTGCGGCTGCAAAATTTCACCGAAAGTTTTGGAAACCATTCTGCATAGTGAGCAGGAAAAATTTCTTGATCCTCACTTACTGGTGGGTAATGAAACGCGTGATGATGCGGCGGTTTATGATATTGGCAATGGTACGGGCATTATCAGTACGACTGATTTCTTTATGCCGATCGTTGATGATCCGTTTGATTTTGGGCGGATTGCCGCGACAAATGCTATCAGCGATATTTATGCCATGGGCGGTAAGCCCATTATGGCGATAGCGATTCTGGGATGGCCAATGGATAAACTGGCGCCGGAAATTGCCTGCAAGGTGATTGAAGGTGGCCGGGCTGTTTGTAAAGACGCAGGGATTTCACTGGCGGGAGGACATTCTATTGATGCGCCTGAGCCTATTTTCGGTCTGGCTGTAACCGGTATCGTTAACATTGACCGGGTGAAACGGAACAGTGCAGCGAAAGCCGGTAGCCAGCTATTTCTGACAAAGCCGCTTGGCATTGGGGTATTGACCACGGCGGAGAAAAAAAGCCTGTTGTTGCCTGAGCATCAGGGTGTCGCGACAGCAACCATGTGTCGCCTAAATAAACCGGGGGCTGATCTTGCCGAAGTTGCGGGTGTTACAGCAATGACTGATGTGACCGGGTTTGGTCTGTTAGGGCATTTGAGTGAAATTTGTCAAGGATCGGGTGTCCGGGCAACTATCCATTTTGCAAAAATTCCTAAACTGCCGGAAGTGGAATCTTATATTGAAAAAGGGTGTGTTCCGGGGGGCACCGGGCGTAATTTTGACAGTTATGGTCATCTTATTGGTGAAATGACAGCGCTTCAGCGTAACCTGTTATGTGATCCGCAAACATCAGGCGGCCTGTTGCTGGCCGTTCTGCCAGAAGCGGCAGATGAAGTGAAAATGATTGCACGATGTCATGGCATTGAACTGACAGCAATTGGTGAGTTGTCTGAGCAACAGTCAGGCAGAGTGCTGATTGAGGTTAATGAATAATATCCATGCGGCTTTTTATTGCAGAAAAACCAAGCCTGGCCCGGGCGATTGCTGATGTTTTACCGAAACCGCATCGCCGTGGTGATGGCTTTATTGCTTGTGGAAATAACCAGTTTGTGACCTGGTGTATTGGGCACTTACTGGAGCAAGCGGAACCTGATGCTTATGACAGTCGCTTTGCCCGTTGGTCACTGGTTGATCTTCCTATCATTCCGGAGAAATGGCAGTTAAAACCGCGACCTTCTGTGGCGAAACAGCTTAACATCATCCGGGAATTGCTGGAAAAAGCAGATGAAGTGGTACATGCGGGCGACCCGGATCGTGAAGGGCAACTGCTGGTGGATGAGGTTCTCGATTTTTTGAAATTGGATGGTGAAAAGCGAAAAAATGTTCGCCGTTGCCTGATAAGTGATTTAAACCCACAAGCGGTTACCAGAGCGATTGACAGGTTAAGAGATAACCGGGATTTTATCCCGCTATGTGTTTCTGCTCTCGCCAGAGCCAGGGCTGATTGGTTGTATGGTATTAATATGACCCGGGCTTATACCTTGCTTGGACGCAATGCGGGGTACCAGGGCGTATTATCTGTCGGGCGGGTTCAGACGCCTGTTTTGGGGTTAGTTGTCCGCCGGGATGAAGAGATTGAGCATTTCGTACCAAAAGATTTCTTTGAGGTGAAAGCCCATATTGTGACGCCAAAGGATGAGCGTTTTACCGCGCTCTGGCAGCCAAGTGAATCTTGTATTGATTTTCTGGATGAAGAAGGGCGATTGATACATCGGCCTCTGGCTGAACATGTTGTTGCCAGAATCACCGGCCAGCCAGCCTATGTGACATCTTATCAGGATAAACGGGAATCTGAAGTTGCTCCTTTGCCGTTTTCATTATCTTCGTTGCAGATTGAAGCCGCTAAACGTTTTGGCCTGAATGCACAGCAAGTGCTGGATATTTGCCAGCGATTGTATGAAACGCATAAGCTGATTACTTATCCCCGTTCTGATTGCCGTTATTTGCCTGAAGAGCACTTTGTCGGGCGCCATGCGGTGCTTAATGCAATATCTGTTCATACAACAAATCTGTTGCCACAAGCATTACTGGAAACAGACAGAAAGAATCGTTGCTGGGATGATAAAAAGGTTGATGCCCACCATGCAATTATTCCTACGGCACGAAGTAACCGTATAAATCTGACAGACAACGAGGCTAATATTTATGGTTTGATTGCCAGACAATATTTGATGCAATTTTTCCCAGATGCCATATTCCGTAAATGTATTATTGAATTGGAAATTGCCGGTGGCAAATTTATTGCTAAAGCGCGTTTTCTTGCTGAGGCAGGTTGGAGAACATTGCTTGGCAATAAAGAGCGTGATGAAGAAAACGACGGTACACCATTACCGGTTGTTGCTAAGGGTGATGAATTATTGTGTGAAAGAGGAGAGGTGGTAGAGCGCCAAACTCAACCGCCAAAGCCATTTACAGATGCAACTATCCTCTCTGCTATGACGGGGATTGCTCGTTTTGTGCAGGATAAGGAATTGAAGAAAGTCCTTCGTGCAACGGATGGGCTGGGAACTGAAGCAACACGAGCCGGCATTATCGAACTGTTGTTTAAACGGGAGTTTCTTTATAAAAAAGGGCGTCATATTCATGCAACGCCTGCGGGTAGGGCACTCATTCATGTATTGCCTGATATGGCCGCTTTACCGGATATGACAGCCCACTGGGAGTCCCGATTAACGCAAATCAGCGAAAAACAGTTCCGTTATCAAGATTTCATGGGGCCACTTGAGGAGACATTGCAGCAATTAATTTGGCAGGCTAAACAGAACCGTAATTTAAAAGCTTTTCGTGATTTGCCCCCGATTCCGGTTAAAGAGAAAAAAGGGAAAAAAACAAAATCGACAAAAAACGCTAAAGCAACTGCGCCGTAGGGCGCAGTTGCTACGTTATTTTAAAAAAATGGTTGATATTCGGCGTTAACAGAATATCACATTTCAAATTCTACCCAGACAGGCGCATGATCTGACGGTTTTTCCATTTCACGGATTTTATAATCAATACCTGTCTCAATACAGAGCTCCATCAAGGGTTGACTAGCAAGAAGTAAATCTATACGTAGCCCGCGATTATCATCAAACCCTTTTGAACGATAATCAAACCAAGAAAATTGGTCGTTACATTCAGGATTCAGATTCCTGAATGTATCAACCAAACCCCAACTTTTCAGGCGATCCATCCAATCTCTCTCTTCTGGCAAGAAAGAGCATTTACCTGTTTTTAACCAGCGTTTTTGGTTGTTCTCACCAATGCCGATATCCAGATCCGTCGGACTGATATTCATATCCCCCATGATAAGTACTTGCGATTGAGGTGATAAATTTTGTTCCAGATAGCTTTGCAGGTCCTGATAAAATTTCTCTTTTGCAGGAAATTTCACTGGATGGTCACGGCTTTCTCCCTGTGGGAAATAGCCATTAATGACTGTCAATAGCCCGTGTGGGGTTTCCATATCTGCCATGATAATACGGCGCTGGGTATCTTCATCGTCTCCAGGAAAACCACGGCGCACAGCAACAGGAGCCTGACGTGTTAACAGAGCAACGCCGTAATGGGCTTTCTGGCCGTAATAAAACACGTGATAGCCAAGTTTACTCACTTCTTCTAAAGGAAACACCTCATCATGAACTTTTGTTTCCTGTAGGCCGATAACATCGGGTTGATGTTGCTCGACGATCGCAGCTAACTGATGGGGGCGGGCACGTAATCCATTAATATTAAAAGAGATAAATTTCATCTTTTACAGCCATCCAGTAAAAAGACACAGGAACAATAGTAACAGATGGATTTTAAAAAGTAACCATTGACAATGGTCAGAACGAAATAGTAACGGAACCCCTATATTATAATTAATTGTGAAAAATATAATAATTTATGGTGAGAAAATACTGTGGTTAGACCGTTTTTATCTCTAGTGTTACAAAAATTGATTACTGAAAAATGTAGAACCCTATCCTAATCTTTGATAGAAAATTGAGCTCGTTAGTAATGTTTATATTTTCTAATGGTTGATTGGTTGAGATTAATTTTTGAACCATGATAAACATGAATAATAGAGTTTATTGAGCCACCTATGTATTGAACATAAGCTTTTTTTATGTGGTATATGTTTGAGAAGTATTTGTTTTTTTGTACAAAATTTACGCCTTCACAGTATCGAACTGATTTAGCTGTCATTTGGTGAAGGCTATTTCAAAGAAATTATTTTAGCCACAAGTTATATAGGAACGGTGAATTATGTTTTTTTCTCGTAAATTAGAAGCATTCATGGCAGTGGTGGAAAATGGTTCTTTAAGTAAAGCGGCAAGAGTGATGAACCGTACAACTCCTCCAGTAGCTAAATCAATCAAAGACTTCGAAGCAACATTAGGGAAGCGCCTTTTCAAAAGGGAGAAATTTGGGATGAGTCTGACTAAAGATGGTTTAGAATTATATAATGATCTTAAAGATCTTTATTTACAAGAAAAAGAAATAACTAAAAAACATATCAGTGGTAGTATATGTAACATAGTTAATATTTATTACGATTGGGGGAAAAACAAGCACCTAATTTATTTATATAAGGCAGCTGACAGAAATAGCTCCCAAGTAAATATATTCCGGTTTAGTTATGATAACATTGAAGAAATAGTGGATTATGACGGCAACACGCTCATTATGAGCTCAGAAAAGATACTAAGTGACCGTTTTAGTCTTATTCGTAAAATAAAAGGACCAGAATTGGGAATTTGCTGCCGAAAAGAGTTATTGGATATTGCTGGCGGTGATGTAATGCAATTGCTAAAAAATAATACTTGGTTATGTGATCCTGTACTTTATAAAAGCAGTTTCATTAAAAATCTGGAAGAAGAAGTTATTCAAAGTGGTGGCAAAGTGAATATGCGTCAGATGGATAATATGGGGTGCTGCATGAATTTCATTTATTCGAGAGACTATATTTTCATTACAGACTCTCATCCTGATGAATTGGAAGGAGGTGATGCTTTAAGTTTTGTTCCTATTGAAAAACAGGGTGCAGCAAACCAATGTTATATTTATAAGTCTAAATCACATTCAAGTGTACTTAATCGTTTTATCGATTCAGTAAATGATATGAGTTAAATTTATTTTACGCGGAGTAGATTATTGTAAGCTCCGCGTTGTTATTTTGCGGAGATGATAGAAAGTTTTCACTGTATCCAGATGATAAATTTATATTTATTATTTTTTGTTATACCTGGAATAATTTTTTATGGTGGTAGGGAAAGATAGACTGTTTCCTCACCTTTTGGACTAACACGCTGCAAGCACTACATTGTTATCTCGCTTTGCTTAATTCGAACCTTGCTCGAAGTGCAAAGCATCCTGCATGTGAGTGCCATGTACTTATTGAGATAAGTGATACATGATTTCTAAGCCGGGGTTCTCCCGGCTTCAGGCTATTCAGGGATAGCTACAGCCTTTCTTGGTGATATTCTCCTTCTGGCGCGTTTACCACAACCTTGTCTTATTGTTTCAGCCACGGCGTTGCAGTGCTCCAAAAAATGATGTTTGCCCCCAGGTCGTTTTCAGCGAAATCAGCAAATTCCTCCTGAGTGAAGGGTTTTGTGGTTTTTGGGTTAATGTAGGTCAGAGTTGGTTCCTGGACTGCCATCGAGACCAAATCCAGTTTGCCTTTGTAACGGTTGAAAAAGGGATAGGCGTTTTTCATCTGTGCGGATTTATATGGCACGATATCGGGGCCACTCAGGCCGATCTTATTTTTCGACGCGAAATTAAATATCAATGGCGATTTCTGGCAGATTAATGCCGGTAATACGGCCATCAAACTCTTTTGCTAATGCAGAAAGGAGATTTTGATAGCGTTTGCGCAGTTCGGCATTCCACTGAATAGCAACCCAGCCGTAACCTTGCTCTTTATTTTCACCAGGATTATCAACCTGTGCAACTAAACCGCCTTGATATTTCGAGTTCTGTTGAAGATAAAATGGGATATAGCGAGCATCTTTTTCAAAAAAGCGATCTTGAATCTGGATAAACAGCTTCTTGTGGATCTTGTTAAGCAGTACCAGATTTTTTTCGATCGCGGAAAAATCATATTTTCCCGGCGCACTCTCCAATTGTTTCCAGTTATAAACAATTTGCATGCCATCAATGTCCTGACGTTCCAGTAATTCATGTAGCTGGTTGAGGTCATCATAGATGAGATTATGACTGTTTAACGAGGTGAATAGTTCCGTTTACTTATAAATTTGTTCAACATCGTAAAGTTACTTTATTCATTAATTAGTAATGTCAGACTGACAACTCATCCTCTCATCAATGCTGGATTTTCTTTGCATATGGGTAATTCTTTTTTGCGTGTTAATCATCATTGATCCATCTTTTTATAATTAAACCTTCATTAAGAGATCACTAAGAATATTCCTAAAAATGCCATTGATTATAAGGTTTATGGACGATGTTGTTTAAGTCTCGTTTAGTTAAATATAGCGTAATTGAGATTAATTCTCTTTCGTATTAAGGAGAATGATATTCTGATTACTTGCCAAATGAATGAGGGGATGGCAATGATAGAATAGATAAATTGACTCTTTTATATTGATTTATGTAATGTAACATATTGAAAATTAAATAAAAATATATTTAATGAAAGTCGATGGAATAGGGGTGAATCATTGCATTTGTAATTTATTAAAGTATAAAACGGAAAAATTGTTACTGAAATAAACTGAAATAATTCGGTAATTCAGGTTGAAAGAATCAATGAAATCTTTCCTGAAAATAAATTTCATATTGTTTGGCTTTTTTTGATATGTTATGTTTTCCATGTTATTTATATTGGCTTCTGTAGACACTCGTTAAGAGAATAACCTTATCCAGAAACAACTCATCCCATTAACGCAATAGAAGATAAGGAGTAGATAATGGATAAACCAATTGAAAAAGAAGAAGAAAAAGAAAATGAAATTTATCTTCATCCTGAATATGATGAATGTGGTCGTCCGTACTACAACGTACCTAATGCCAGAACGGAAGAAAACCTGATAGCGGTTTGTTTGAAATACGCGAGTAAGGTGATCCCGGTGATTTTCTTGCCGGGGGTAATGGGGAGCAATTTAAAATCGAAAGATGGTGTTCCGGTTTGGTTGGTAAATTCTCAGCTTGGTGTTGCAGGTTGGATATCAAAGGATGCTTCTTATAGGAAAAGAACGTTAGATCCCCAGAACACCGATATTTACGATTCGGGCGCAATAAATAATTACATCGCCGAAGGGAGGAAACTTCCTGATCGTCACCAACGTGGTTGGGGAGAAGTGGCCTATCTGAGCTATGGTCATTTTTTGCCCTGGCTTCAACTGGTGCTGGATGATGAGCGTCTGGTGTTTGAGTATCGCATGGAAGGACAGGGAAAGAAGACTGCTCGTCAACAATTGATCGGTCAAAATCTGGGGGCTGAGTGGGGTGAAGAACCTTTGACAACGGAAGAGGTTGGACACAGTTATCGTTTTATGTACCCGGTTCATGTGATGGGTTATAACTGGCTGCAATCTAATGCGGTTTCCGCTAAAAAGCTGGCAAAATATGTTGATAAGGTTTTAGCCTTCTACGGTAAACGTTGTGCAGCAAATAAGGTTATTTTAGTCACTCACTCAATGGGGGGTTTAGTGGCCCGCCATTATACAGAAAAGTTGGGTGGCCGGGATAAAATTTTAGGTATTGTACATGGTGTTATGCCTGATATTGGTTCACCTATGACTTACTAAGAGGATGAAAACCGGTGAAGCTGGCATCACTGGGCTGGTTATCGGCAGTAATGGTGCAGAGATGACCCCAGTATTGGCACAGTCTCCTGGTCCTTTACAGCTCTTGCCGGGAAAGGCGTATGGTAAAGGTTGGTTACATATCGCCGATGGTAAAATCATGCACAAGCTGCCGGAATCTGACCCTTATCAAGAAATCTATTTGGAAAAGAGCCGATGGTGGGGATTATGTGAAACCCGGTTTTTAAACCCGGATAAAAAAGATAAATGGAAAGACGGGGAAAGCTGGAGTAATTATTTGAAATCAATGAATAATACAGTTCAGCCATTTATCGAAGAGTTAACCGGTAGCTATCATCCTAACACTTATGCTTTTTATGGTGCCAGCGAGAAACATCTATCATATGGGGTTATTTCCTGGAAAGAAGTCAGTAAAGATTATTACAATAAAACGGAAGATTATTCTGGCATGACGTTTAATCAGCCGGTCTATGACCCTTATAATTTGGAGACTGGTACAACACGTATGGTTCAGTTTTCTATTGGGCCTTCTTTTCAGGATATTGCCGCGAAAACTTTTAAGCTGGCACCGCCAAAGGAGAAAGGAGATGGTACAGTGCCGGAACGGGCTGGCCGTATTCCAACCAGAAAATTACGCAGCCAGTTGGCAACGGATGCTGACCATGAAGGGGCATATAACGAGGATAAAGCCAGGTTATTTACCTTGCGTTCAATTGTGAAGATGGTTCAGGCGGTGAAGATTGAATAAGAAAAATATCTTCCTTATTTTATTGTCTGTGTTGGCTATTTATGCCCTGTGGCGGTGGTATTTCCCTGACCCTTATCACCCCAGTTTAACCGAGAAGGAAAAGCAAGTGACAACTGAAATGTTAGCAAATATGCAAACCCGTTGTGTGGGCCGTTATCTGATTGATATCCCCGCAGCATTTGGCAATATTATCCATGATGGGATATTTATTGGTGACGCGAAAATAGAAACGGAACGTTTGTATCCACCGGAGTTTAAATATCGGATAGAGTCAAGGGAGCAGGAATTAAAGACAATGCAATATGTTAAACCAAAAGATATGCCTTTCTTAAAAAAAGTCTATCGCCTCCAGGGTAATATGGAAGGTGTGATTTTCGATAGGAATCAGGATACTGCTGTTCCTGGTTTTGCCCGAGTATTAGAAGCGCATTTGTATAATAATGGGGTTACTTTTACTGTAACAATGGAATTTATGGAGTTATCAGATGATAAGTATAAAGAAGATAGAGATTTTTATATAAAGAACGGATTTTCTGAAAGGGAATATAATGAGTTGTATCAAACTCTGCATAAAATGAACAGCCTGCTTGCCCGAATCAGCGGCAGAAAAGATACAGAAATCCCGACAGTAGCGGGAACCTGCATCCCTGACGGATTTATTGCCGGTAGTGGTAGTCGCAGTGAGAAAGAGAGGATGACCTTTGTCTATCAGGGAAATAAGGATGATCATTTCACGTTCAGCGTTGAAATCATTAATGACCTTACGGGGGAAAATACTTTGCTTGAACGTATTGGTGAAATTGAAAAGGATTTGCATGCTAACCGCGGTGGAATAGCCAGGAAGGGAAAACGGGAAGTGAACGGTATTCATGCGGAAGAATTATTAGCAATCGGTTTGCAACCTTTTGACAATAATCCCCGGTATCAATTTGATCTTATTGCAAATGAAACCGCAGGAGATTATAAGAATCCCTATGTTAGTATTATGTTAATGAATTATCAGTTACCTCCGACGCCCTATACCGGAGATGAGCTGATTACATTTTGGGATACGGTAATAAGTACCTTTCGTAAAAGGCCGGGTGCTTTCTAATAGCAATAAAAATACGTTTTAAATTAAATATTTTACTACCTATTATGGCTATTATTCTGTCGGTAAAAGGTCGGATATTTTTGAAAGTAATGAACTAATCAGAGGTTAAATATGATTAAATTTATTTTTTGCCCTAAAAAGAGGCAGGGCATTGATCCGGTTATGATGGGTGATTGCTCTTGCTATATTTTAAGTCCTGCGTTCCATCACCATATCGAGTCATTATCATGAGCTGGCCTATTCCTGAAATACCTGAACTTAAACCAGTAGCGCCTTTGCGCTATAAATTATGGTTTATCATTTTGCTTTTAATACTGGTTGTCGGCGCACTCGTTTATGCTTTTCTAAAAGACACGACCGATTTCGTTCACGCGGCGCTTTATAGCAGTTTACCTTCCTTTTTGGTATGGCTGATGTTATTCGGCGCGGTGTTAAATCGCTATGAGCGATATTGCACGGCAGCGTATGCTTGGGAAGAGGCCAGTGCTGAAACCCGTTTTCAATGGCAGCAATGGAGCAGAAAACAACTGGCTGTGGTCGGTAATATTATTTTGACGCCTGAACAGCAAGGCATGGCATCACTATTAGGTGATTCGAAAGATATTCCTGCTTTTCCTCATAGAGGGCGTGCATTATTTTCGCCATCAAGAGATATCCCGCAATTATTGGATAAAATTGATCAGGATTTTGAAAAACAATGCCCGGGTTATCGCTACCTTTTGCGTAAGGTTTATCTCGCAGAATCCCCTTCTATCGATTTGTCTCGCGATCAGGAATTGATCGGCCAACGCTGGAAAGTACAACGGGTACACATAGCGAACCGGGATGAGATCGATAAGCTATATAATGAGGCGACTTTTGAGGGGCTAATAATGGTGATCGCATTGCAGCTTTGGCCTGCCAAGGATGACAGAGAGGCGTACAGTGAATTTGTGTCTGCCCAACTATTCTCATCCACAAAATTTGCTACTCAAAAGAAGTTAAACATTCTTGCTGGCATGGGGCGGCCTTTACCTTCGTTGCCGGGAGAAATAATAAAAGATTTGCATGTATTGTTTGAATATAACCGTATTGATAAAAAGAACATGAAACACCTCTGGGTAACGGGTATCACTGATAAAGTGCGGACTGAGCTGATGATTTACAGTTATGATAATTCGCTCAGTTTCTCCCCGGAGAACCCGATTCATTTAATCGATCACTCTTTTGGCCAGCCAGGGCCGCTGTCTGTATTTTTGACATCAGCTATGCTGACTGACGTAATTCACCTGACAAATAGCGACCATATCGTTATTAATCAATTACTTGAGGGTAGCGCAGTACTCTATTTAATGACGAAGGAATTACATTGATGAAAAAACAAATAACCTCAATGCTATTAATGGTGAGAGTGTTTTCTCATCGTTATGAGTCATGATATTTTCTTATTGAAGCGGCCCATCAATTACTGAGTGAGCCGCGGAGGAGAGTTGATAACTTTAATTACCTCCATTGACGGAGAATTAACCGATCTGCAAATAAAAGTCATCATTATTTCTTAGTCAGAAAAGGGGCGGTATATAGGATAGTTGATAGCCAGATGCTTGCCGTAATGAACATAATAACAAGTCTGGTGAAACGCCAATAAGACGGCTTTGGGGTTGTATCAGTGGGCGTGGATAATTGGGTATTTTTTGACTGACTATCATCTTGTTCATTATCCTGAAATGGCAGGATAAAACGATAGCCTTGTCGGTATACGGTGTGGATTGCTTCACCCAGGTCACAATAGCGTAGTGTTCGGCGTAATTTACAGATCAATTGCAGCAGATTGGTTTCTGCTACACCATTTTTGCGTTCAGGCCAAACTAAAGGGATGAGTTGCTCCCGGTTTAACGTATTCCCTTGCGATGCATGTTCCCACAGTGCGAGTAGCAGGCGTTTCTCTTTTTCCGTAATAACAAATATATTTTTACCATGGATTATTTTGTTTGAGTCACAGTCTAAATAAACATCTTTAGTTATTTTCAGCATAACGCATTCTCTGCCTCTGTTTAGTGTTTGTCTATTCGTCATAGCTAGGAGAGCTCAAATAGGCTTATGCCTGTTAAAATTTATATAATTTCTGCATGAGTAATGCAAGAAAATAAATGATTTAAAATTTTTTATTTTATTTTGTCATGTGGGTTATTTTTCTGTTTATTATTAAGAAATAAAATTAATGATAATTATTTATTAGTTTTTTTTATATTTGTGGTGAGTTGTCTATCTACTTTGGAAACAGAGGGTATTTTCATAATTCATACTATAGATAAGAACTTTTTAGGGATTAATGAGTGAATAAGTGATTATGAATAATAACCCAATTAACTGAATGGTGTTAATCTATAGCATTGAATTATTTGGAAAAATAGAAATTAAAATAATTAATTTTTATTTTTAACTTTTATTTAGGTGTGGTCGCGTGATTATTTAGTCATGAATAACTCAACGTGATGTTTATCACGTATTAACTGAGTTAGTCATTGGTCAGTAGTCGTTAGATCGCCTCATTCTTTAATGAGTATGTGGATATATGAATATAAAGCCAGGCGGATATACCAGAATTAGGCATGATACCTAAGGGCGGTAGCGTACCTGAAATGATAATGATGAGTATTCTAACCCAGCTTATAAATGTAATAAACTCCTTAGAAGGAAATAACAATGTCTACAACTGCCGAGCAAATTGCTGTTCAATACCCAATTCCCACTTACCGTTTTGTCGTTACTGTTGGTGATGAACAAATGTCTTTTCAAAGCGTATCGGGATTAGATATCAGCTATGACACAATTGAATATCGTGATGGAATTGGTAACTGGTTACAAATGCCTGGTCAGCGTCAGAGACCCACAATTACCTTGAAGCGCGGTATTTTTAAAGGGCAATCTAAATTATACGATTGGATTAATTCTATTTCGCTTAATCAGATAGAAAAGAAAGATATTTCTATCAGCTTGACTGATGAAACAGGCTCAAGTCTGCTGATCACCTGGAATATTTCTAATGCTTTCCCAGAAAAATTGACTGCGCCCAGTTTTGATGCTTCCAGTAATGAAGTTGCGGTGCAGGAAATTAGTTTGAAAGCCGATCGGGTTACTGTGGAATTCCATTAATATACTGTTTGATGCCATGAATAGCTTGGCATATCCATTCAGTGGTTTTTAAAGGCTAATATTATGACAACTGTTACATCTTATCCGGGTGTCTATATTGAAGAAGATGCCTCATTGGCGCTCTCTATTCGTTCAAGTGCAATGGCGGTACCTGTTTTTGCTGTCGAAGATCACAATTCATTTGTATCAGCTAGTACCTCTCTTCGAGTTAATAGTTGGTTGGAATATCTGACACTAAAAGGCAGACCATTTGATTCTGGTGATAAGCTTGATATTTCACTGCGCGCCTATTTTATTAACGGCGGTGGATATTGTTATCTCGTCAAAACTACCGATTTAGAAAAACAAGTTCCAAAACTCGACGATGTCACATTGCTGGTTGCTGCGGGAGAAGACATCAAAGATGCCGTAGGGATACTCTGCCAACCGGGAAAAGGACTATTTGCCATTTTTGATGGTCCACAATCTGATGTCACCAAAGGAGACGATGCCTCTAAAGATACTCCTTCTAAAAGGAATAGCACCACCAGTGTGGAAAAAATGGCAGTGGAAAGAACGGAAAATGTACTCGAATCTTATCCTGCTACTCATTATGGCGCGGTTTATTATCCTTGGCTGACCGCTGAATGGGGAGATAAAAAAGCCAGCGTTGATATTCCTCCCAGCGCAGTGATGGCGGGTATTTATGCCAGTGTCGATAACAGCCGGGGTGTTTGGCAAGCACCGGCTAATGTGGCTATTCAAGGTGGATTACAACCTAAATATCTGGTGACTGACGATCTGCAAGGGAAATATAACCAAGGAAAGGCGCTGAATATGATCCGCACCTTTCCTAAGAGTGGCACATTGGTTTGGGGGGCCCGTACACTTGAGGACAGTGATAATTGGCGCTATATCCCGGTTCGCCGCCTGTTTAACAGCGCAGAGCGGGACATTAAAAATGCCATGAGCTTCGCGGTCTTTGAACCTAACAGCCAACCCACTTGGGAAGCGGTGCGTCGGGCTATTGATAATTATCTTTATTCCCTTTGGCAACAAGGCGGATTGGTGGGAAATAAAGCTGAACAGGCTTATTTTGTTCAAATCGGTAAGGATACCACCATGACCGATGACGATATTAAACAGGGCAAAATGATCGTCAAAATTGGTATGGCTGCTGTTCGTCCTGCTGAATTTATTATTTTGCAGTTTAGCCAGTCAATTGGGCAAGCCCGATAAATAATTGTGGCCTGCTTAATAGTTGCTAATCATCTAAATTGAATGAGGAAGTCATAATGCCGTCTGACGCAT
Source organism: Photorhabdus thracensis (assembly GCF_001010285.1). Taxonomy (GTDB): domain Bacteria; phylum Pseudomonadota; class Gammaproteobacteria; order Enterobacterales; family Enterobacteriaceae; genus Photorhabdus; species Photorhabdus temperata. The sequence goes on from NZ_CP011104.1 coordinate 4,312,863, forward strand.
ATACTACACCCGGTGTTTATATTGAGGAAGATGCTTCGCTATCGTTATCAATTAGCACCAGCCCAACGGCTATTCCGGTTTTCATTGGTAAGTTTTTCAGAAAAGATGGGAGCCAAATAGAACAGGGTAGCTGTATTAAAATCACCAGTTGGTTAGATTTTATCTCGCAGTTTTCATTATCTTCATCTTTTATAGTGTCAATACAGGCTACAGAAGAAAATACAGGGGAAAATGAGAATACAGGAGAAAATGAAAATGCAAAAATAAGCACAGAGACTGTTGCTAAGCCACTCAAAAACAGTCAGAAAAATGCTAAAATTGGTGGTGGTGCCTCAGTGGGTGAGAAAGTTAAAAAAACCTATACCTATGTTGCCACTGTCCAGATCGCCTCTTTCAGTGCTTTTGCTGTGCAGCATTATTTTAGTAATGGCGGTGGTGTTTGTTATTTGCTGCCATTGGTAGCGGCAGCGACAACTAATGTTTCGAAAGTAAAAGCTGCTACAGCAGTAAAAACTACTGAGGCGGTAAAATATGAATTAGCAACTTTGCCGGATTTGATAGAAAAACAGCAGGAGATTACCTTATTGCTTTGTCCTGAAACGGATGAAACGTTAGGAGCCAGCAAAAAACAGGAAGTCTACAGTGGAGTAAATTCTCTGTTAAAAGACAAAGTGGGTTATTTCCTGATTGCTGATAGTACAAATGGGGAAGATAAACCAACTACACAGCCGGATAAAACCGCTGTTTATTATCCTGATTTAGAGACCTCTTTTACTTATAACCAGCCAGCAGATGCTGATATTGCTCTGAGTGGTTATGAGGATCCATCAGCTAATCTGGAAACATTGAAAACAGCTTCACCAGAGGAATATGTTAAAGCTAAAAAAGCTGTCGATGACGTATTTAAAGCGACTAAAATCACCTTACCCCCAAGTGCCGCAGTTGCGGGTGCTTATGCGGCAACCGATGCCAGTCGGGGGGTCTGGAAAGCGCCAGCCAATGTAGCATTAAATAATGCAAAACCTGTTGAGGTAATTACCGACAACGATCAAAGCAGGATGAATAAAGCGGGCATTAATGCTATTCGTTACTTTACCGGCAAAGGCACACTGATTTGGGGTGCACGTACCCTGAAAGATGATGACAACTGGCGCTATATTCCGGTACGGCGTTTATTTAATGCGGCAGAACGGGATATCAAACAGGCAATGCGATTTGCTGTTTTTGAACCCAATAGCCAACCAACCTGGGAGCGGGTACGGTCAGCCATTGACAACTATCTCCATCAACTCTGGCAACAAGGGGCGCTGGTCGGCAGTAGTCCCCAAGAAGCCTATTTTGTCCAAATTGGTCAATATGTCACCATGTCCGACGACGATATTAAGCAAGGAAAAATGATCGTCAAAGTGGGTATGGCGGCAGTACGTCCGGCTGAATTTATCATCCTGCAATTTTCGCAAAAAGTAGCACAGTAACCATACTGAGGCGCGGTTTGCCGCGCCTGTTCTGTTGAGGAAACGACAATGGCGATTAAACAGCCGGGTGTCACAGTAACGGAAAACCTGATATCCCAGAAGCAGGATGATGCATTTATCGGTGTACCGGTTTTTATTGGTTGTATCCAACCTGCTAAAAACAACCATATCAGTGATAAAACCGCCGTAAAAATAAACAGCCTGACCAATTTTGCCCTGAAATTTCGGGAGTCAGGATTAATGTACTACTCCGTGCGCCACTTTTTTGAAAATGGTGGTCAACAAGCCTATGTACTGCCACTGGGGCCTGATGAGCAATTAAAAGATTTTCAGTCATTGATCACTGCGCTACAACAGGAATGGATTAAACAGGCTATTGCCGCAGAGAGTACTATCACACTGATTGTGGTCCCTGATATTGTCCGCTTTAATCAGGAAGGGGAGCCTGACGCCACCATAGATCTTTGGTTACAGTTCTGGCAGTCAGTGTTTGATCTTGGTAAAAGTCGACGTGGCATCATGGGATTGCTGGATGCTCCTGATGACCCAGCATTGGCGGCTAAATGTTTAGCGCAATTTTCTTCAAAAGATCGGCAATGGGGAGCGGTATACTGGCCGGGACTGAAAAGTGCATACCAAGAAAGTGGTAAACATATCATCCTTTCGCCTACCGCGGCGGTCGCTGCTGTCATCCAGAATCACGATAATCAGAAAGGCATATGGACCGCCCCTGCTAATGTGGCTTTAGCCAAAGTGGTTAGCCCGGTACGCTCTTTTATTGAAGCTGATGCACTCTTTAATCGGGATGACGACATCCCGCTGAATCTGATTCGCAGTTTTCCGGGCAAAGGGATTAAAATCTGGGGATGCCGAACCCTGGACAACACACCTGACTCCCCTTGGCGCTATATCCAAATTCGCCGCCTGGTCTCCTATATTGAAGCTCATATAACCCGACTGGGCCGGGCCTTTGTTTTCGAACCCAATAATCCGATCACCTGGATGAAGCTTAAGGGCCAAACCTACAACTGGCTGCATCAGTTATGGTTAAAAGGTGGACTGTCAGGGACCCAGGAAGAGCGGGCATTTGACATATTACTCGGTGTTGATGAATCAATGAGTGAAGCGGATGTGCTGGCCGGGAAAATGATCATGAAAATCAAATTGTCTCTGCTCATTCCGGCGGAATTTATTGAGCTGAACTTAACGTTTGATACTCGTACCGGCGCAACCCGATTAAGTTAATAAACAGGGGCAAAATATGCATAACTTCTACACCCCGTCAGTGTCACACCGTTTTATCGCCAGTTTTCTTTTTAACAATATTCCCAGTCCATTTGATATTGCCTTTCAGCAGATATCGGGCCTCAGCCGTGAATTGCAAACGACTCAACACAATCAAGGCGGGGAAAATGCCAGAAATGTCTGGCTGGCCGATAAGATCCAACACGGTAGTTTGGTGTTGGAACGCGGTGTGATGACAGTGACACCGCTCACTCTGATATTTGATCACGTCTTGCGCGGGGAAAAGGCGATTTATGCCGATGTGGTCATTATGTTGCTGAATGAAAATTTTTTACCCGTGGCGAGTTGGACAATCAGTAATGCGTTACCGGTTCGTTGGTCTACCGGTAACTTTGATGCCAATAGCAATGCTGTTTTGGTGAATTCTCTGGAATTACGTTATCAAGATATGCTCTGGTTAGGAGTGAAAGCATGACTGTAGAAATTAAGGAACTGATTATTCAGGCTAAAGTTACCGATTCTGCGAGTGATTTATCATCTCCGCGAACATTAGTGCAGGAAGCGTTGGACGACGCTCGCCTGATTGAGAGGATAAAGCACGAGGTGTTAGAGGCATTACGGGAAACAGGAGGTCATTATGAGCTTAATTGAACGTAGGCTGTCTAAACTCACGCTGACGGCTTTTAAAGATCGGGAAGGTAAAATCTTGGTGGGTAGTTTACAGGTGATGTATAACCCTGATGCTATTCAACTGGATTATCAAGCCAGTTATAAAAAGGGTGAAAGTATTACCAGTACCCACCAAAGCAACCACTATGAGTCATCTCAACCTGCCAGCCTGTCATTAGATCTGTTGTTTGATGCATCCATGCCCGGCAACACTACACCGATAGAAACCCAACTGGCGATCCTGAAAACTCTCTGTGCTATTGATGCTGGTACTAAAGTCTCTCACTTTCTTAAAATCAAGTGGGGGAAGATGCGCTGGGAAAATAAAGGCTATTTTGCCTGCCGGGCCGACGGTCTCAGCATTCATTACACCTTGTTTGACCGGGATGCTACCCCGCTGCGGGCAACTGCCACCTTATCTCTGGTGGCGGATGAGAGCTTTGTTATTCAGACTACCGAGCAACAGTTAAGATCACCACCGGCTACCGCGGTTAACGTAACCGATATGCTCTCCCTGCCATTGATTGCGTTGGGCGCTGGCGCTTCTCTCGCGGGGGGGATCGATTATCTCTCCCTTGCCTGGCAAAACGGTCTGGATAATCTTGATGATTTTACTCCGGGACAAACGCTACAAGCACGGAGGGAGGTATGAAGATACCCACAATAGCGATTAAGATAGGCGGCAAGGTACTCAATCAGTTTACTGTCATCAGTTTGTCAGTAAATTATCCTATCAATGGCATTCCTTCGGCTAACATCACTTTGGGTATCATCGGTGATACCAGTCATATTTTTGATGCCAAGGCGCAGGCTGAACTGGCAAGTTGTCGTCCGAATCATGAGCTTATTGTGCAGATCCAAAAAAATGTGTTGTTTAAAGGGATCATCGTTCGACAGACCTTAGGGCTTAAAGGTCAGGACAGTCTGATGATTCTGACGGCAAAACATCCACTGCAAAAATTAACGCATAGTTTCCACTCGCAACTATTCAGTAAACAGAGTGATGAGGCGATTATCAAGCAGCTATTCAGCCAGGCTGGTGTGCCTGTCGCGATAAAACAAGTGCCTCAGCTTAAGACGGTACATGAACAGATGGTGCAGTTTCGCTGTAATGACTGGAGTTTTCTAAAAAGCCGGCTTAGTGCTACCAATACCTGGTTACTCCCCGGCAATGACACTATTACGTTGGTAACGCCGGAATCGCTGAATAAATCAACTGTACATACCCTTCGTCAGCGCGGTAACCACCAGGACGTGGTGCTGTTTGAAGCTAATCTGCAATGGGATAATCAGCGCAGCCCCAAAACGATAAGTGTGCAGTCCTGGGATATTACCCAACAAAAGCTGTCTCAGGCGATTCAGGCGAAGCACAGCGGATTTGGCCTCGGTCAGCTTGCGGCGGACACTCTGAAACCGCTTACCGGCCAAGAGTGGCAATGGATTTTAAGCTACCCATTGGATAATGAACAAACCAAGCAGTTTGCTCAAAGCATCATAGGCAACCGACGAAGCCATAATATCTCCGGTAATTTTGAGGTTGAAGGTGATGATCGCTATAAACCGGGTGATGTTTTGGCGTTAACTGGTTTTGGTCAGGGGATGGATGGTCAGGCGATTATTACCGGTGTAAAGCAGACCATCACTCAGCGGCAAGGCTGGCGTACCCGGTTAACTTTAGGTATGCAATCAGACGTAGAACACATTGTGCCTCAGGTTAAAGAGCTGCATATCGGGATCGTAGAAAAATACCACCAGGACAGCCAATCGCTGGGTCGTATTCCGGTCAAAATACCGGCTTTAGACTTAACTAATGGCACTCTTCTTGCCCGCTTAGGTAAACCTTATGCCAGCCATGAAAGTGGATTTTGCTTCTACCCGGAACCGGGGGATGAGGTGATTATCGGTTTCTTTGAATGTGATCCCCGTTTTCCGGTGATATTAGGATCTATGCATAACCCTAAAAATAAATCGCCGTTGGAACCGAGTGAAAAAAATCTGGTGAAAACGTTGGTGATTAAGCAAGGAGAGAATCAGCAAGCACTCATATTCGATAATAAAGATAATACACTCGCATTTAATAGTGGAAAAAATACATTATCTTTGCAGCAGGATAAAGATATCACCATCAGTTCCGCTAAAAATCTCATCACTCATGCACAGGAAATTAATCTCCAGGCCGATAAATCCCTGTCAGCCGCTGGAAAATCTGGGGTCGATATTAAAGGGGCAAAAATTAATTTAACACAATAATAGGGTAGTGAGATGGCAGATAAAATATTAGCTGATATTTATGGCCGGGGGTGGGCATTCCCGCCTCAATTTTCTATTAAAGATAATGCGCATCCTGAAACACAATCTGGCGTAATAATGGCGGAAGGAGCAGAACATGTCCGCCAGAATATGAAAATTCTTTTTTTAACTGAACCTGGTGAACGGATTATGCGTGAAGATTACGGTTGCGGCTTAAATGATTATATGTTCGAAAATATCAGTGATGAATTGATGGCACGGATTCAAACACGTATTGAAGAACGCGTATTACGTTATGAACCCCGTGCAGAAGTGACTGAAATTCAGATAAATCAGGGAACAGATTTGTTTAATACCTTACATGTTCAGGTGACTTATACCCTAAGGGGCAGTGAAATCAGCCTGCAAATTGAAGGTATTCTTGAGATTGGTGAAGGGCCGATACGGGTGATCTTATGAGCAAACAACTGGTTATTGATGGCGACATCCTGCTATTTGAACCCTTATTCGGCAACCGGCAGGTCACCATTTTGGGGCTGGCAACCATCAGGGGCAGTGGGCACGCGCAAATCCGGGGAAAAAAGATCGTGATTGTGGGGGATGAAAAAAAGGTACAGTTTCAAGCGCAGTATATTACCCCCAGTCACCCGGTACCCGGCATGGGCATGGTCACCATTGCTCAATTGGATACCAACCAGCAGGTAAACTTTTGCCGTAGCCCTGTCACGATGATTGTTGTTGGGCAGCAGTTTATCGCCCGTTTTATGCCGTCACAACCGGCAAATAATCCGTCAACCGGACCGGATGTAACGGTACCAAGTATGGGAAAAGGCCGTTTTATTACCAATCAATATACTGTCAGTGCCGGGTAGATAACCTCGCCAATCTTATTTTTAAATAACAACGATTTCCTGAAAACATATTAAGGTTATATTCAAATAACAGGTGGTATAAATATGGGACAGACTGGATTAACGAATAAAATTACCGCTATCGTATCGGATACTGATTTTAAACTTGATGAAAGAAGTACACTGGATATTTTAAATTGGCTTAAAGAATACGCTGAAAAAATCCCTTTTGATCAAGAGAAAAAACAGTTCTGGAGTAGCTTCTATTTTTTTCAGAAAAATAGCCCTCAGGAATTAGCGAATATTTACCAGAATGCGAATAAAGCAAATGGTCTTTTACCCGCTCATCAGGCTTTTTTACTGGCTTTTTTAAAACTATTAGAAACGACCAAAACATTATTTAATACTTTTCCGGCTCGGCATCGAGATCTTTATTATCGGCAATTATTGGGCTTGAAACCGAGAGATGCTCAGGCGGATCAGGTGGCGATAGGTATTACCCTGAGTTCGGATCGTATTGAATATTTTGTTCCTAAAGGAACCCGCTTTGATGCCGGATATGATAGTGCGGGAAATCCGTTACAGTATGTGTCCGAATCGAATGTATTGGCAAATCAAGGGGAACTGACCGACTTACGTTGGTATCGGAAAGAGGGGGATGGCTGGAAATCGGCAATACCATTAAATCTTGCAGATAACATTGTATTCCCTGAAAACGGTATCCAACTTTTTAGCCCAAAGCTTAATGGTGTTCCGGTTCTTTCCGGTTATCTGATTACTTCGCCGCTATTTGCCATGTTGGCAGGAGAACGAAGTATTAAAGTAACATTGGCAGACAAGTGGGCAGGTAATGATTGTCACATCACCGCTAAAATCAGTTCGGGAGATCACTGGCTTTCTCTGTCTGTAAAAAAAGAAAAAGATACCGATTATCTGATGCTTTGCTTATCAGCTAATGATGATCCTATCACTCCTCCTGACAACCTTGATGGAATGACATTTGATGCACCGGTTGTACCAGTACTTAAATTGGGCACTGCTCAGGGGCCTGTGCTGCCCAAGATTAAAGATATTGAGATCAGCATTAACGGCAACCGTAATGTGTACTATGCCTCTGACGGCGGTATTGAACAAACGGATACAGCCAGCTTTCCCTTTGGTCAATTGCCATCGTTAGGCTCCGGTTTTAATGTGGTTGCCCCGGAATGGTATGGCACTGAAAATGCAACACTCACGATGACTCCTCAATGGGTTGGATTGCCCAAAAAGGGTTTTAAAGAGTGGTATAAGGAGGTTAAGAAGAGTGAAGAGGGCCAAGAAATTAGCCATGTTGATAGGATTACTGCAAATAGCGTATTTAAAGTACAGGGTTACTTAGTCACTCCTCAGAAGAGAGAAAAGCTTAATGAGGTGCAGTCATTATTCAGTGGAGATCACGAACCACAGGGACAAAGCCTGCAATTTACCTTACCGGCAATGAATTACCCTATTGCCGACAGCCCAAAACCCAATGACTGGCCGGCATCAATACGCATAGAACTGGCCGAGCAAGATTTTATGCACACCCAGTATTGGCAAGATCCTACCGGTAAGAATTTACCCTATACGCCGCAAATCAGTGCGTTGCAGGTTCAATTCAGCACTAAAGTTAAACCTGAGCAATTTACTGTTTATCCTCTGACGCCTTTTGGCTGGGGCGAGGCAGCAGCAGAAACGCCGGTACTTGCCCATGAAGCATTCTATTTAGGCTTTACGGGAGTACTACCGGGACAAACGTTATCTCTCTATTGGCAGTTAGAAGGCATTAAAGCACTCACTTTATCCTGGTTTTATCTCAACAAGAGCAATACCTGGATTAAGTTGGATAAATTAGTTGACGATCAAACTCGTAACTTGTTTGACCGGGGGATCTGGCGCGCTTTATTGCCACCGGATGCTTCAAATCAGGCAGCTCTGATGCCGACGGGGCGGTATTGGCTGAAAGCAGAGATAACTGATAAGACCGATCTTCAGGATTACCCTGGAATTAATGGCTTGTTATATAACGCTACCACGGCAACTTTAGCCAACACAGAAACCGTTGAGCAGGATCATTTTATCAATGGATTAGCCGCTGGCAGCATTAAACAACCGGTGAACACTGTTGTTGCAATTAGCAACGTCACTCAACCTTGGCCTTCCTGGAACGGTCATCCCCGGGAAACGGAGCAAGCCTTTTTAAAACGAATTCCTGTCCAGTTGTCCCACCGTAACCGGGTACTGAGTTGGGGGAATATGGTCACTTTACTAAAAGATCATTTTGTCAGCCTATTTGATGTCAGACACCATTCTGGCGGTAAATTAACCACCATTCCTGCGCCGGTAAAACAACAATTAATTGTGATCCCCGACAACCGTTACAAAGATAATAATGATGCGCTACGTCCAGAGTTGAACCCGGCCCGGTTGGCAGAGATGGTTAAATGGTTAAGCCGATTAAGCAGCCCTTGGGCAACCATTGAAATTAACAATCCTACCTACGTTAACGTTTTGATCCGTTATCAACTGGTGTTTGTCTCAGGTGTTAATCCCGACTACGGTCATCATCAGCTACAACAGGAATTGAGCCGAAACTATATGCCGTGGGGAGAAAATCCGGCTATCGGTGTAACAACCGGTAACTGCATTGATTACTACCAGTTGTTAGCCACGATCCAGCAATTCTCTCTGGTTGAACGGGTCACGGATTTAACCCTGGAAAAACAGGGAAAGCAGGCAGGCGCAATGGGTGAAAGTATTTGGGCTGACGATAATGAAGTATTGATTTTAGTCTGGTCAAAAGAGGAGTTAGCACATGAGTAATCAGGATGCTTTATTTCCCATCGTCAAAGATGATATTGCTTTTGATACCTTACTTAATCAGGCAAAGGCGGTTATTGAACAACAGTCCGGTAACTGCTGGAGTGATATGGGTGAAAGTGATCCCGGTGTCACCTTATTAGAAGCTTGTTGTTATGGTGCATCAGATTTGGCTTACCGCCACTCATTACCACTCAAGGATCTGCTGACGCCCAGTAAAGAGGAACAGACACCCGGCGATGGTATTTTTCCGGAGGAGTTTGGCCCGCAACAAATGCTGACTTGCGGTCCAATTACTGCCGAGGATTATCGTCGGGCATTGCTGGATTTGCATAGTGACGATACGGTTAATGGTTACTTTTTATTTAATGATGTACTACTGGTATGTGAACCAAAAGATCAACGCTATACATACTGGTATAGCAAAAAGGAACGAAAATACAGTTTTCAAATGCCAAAATCAGAAAGTGAACAGTTAACATTAAGAGGAAATTATTGGCTTTATTTACTGCCGAGTCGGGAAAGTGAGAATAATAAAACCCTGGCTGAGAATAGATTGAAAGCATTTCTGAAAGATAATCGTAATTTGGGAGAATGGGTTAGTAAGGTTATTTGGTTAAAACCCGTTGATTTACCATTGAAGATTGGTATTCAGCTTGATAATGACGTTAAAGATATTGCTGACATATTTGCACAAATTTATATGATGGCGGAACAAACCATACTTGAAAAGCCGTTGCGTTATACTACTCAAGCGCTGAAAGAAATGGGTTATAGTAATGAAGAGATCTTTGATGGCCCTTATTTACACCACGGCTGGATACCTACATTACCGCCGATCAGAGACTACAACGCTTCTATGGTATTAAATTTAAGCCCGTTGGTTAACCGATTATTGGCTATTAAAGGTGTTCAAGGCGTTACCCGGCTGGAATTAGATAAGTATGATGCTGACATTATTTCTCCGTTATCGGGCGATCATTGGTCTTGGGAAATTGTTAAAGGATATTATCCCAGACTATGGAGCAGTGACCCCTTAGAATTGATTACCTCATCAAACAGCCCACTTACCATTACCGCCAAAGGTGGGGTTAATATAACCATATTTAAACAAGATATAGAGAAAAAGGTCATGAAGGAGCCATTATTTACTACACATCCAGAATTATTGAATTGGGGCAGGCATCGTAAAGCCTTGGATTATTATCCGGTGAGTAATAAGTTACCTGCCTGCTATGGATTGCAAACTCATAAACATACCCTACAACAAGTGCAGTTACACCAATTTATACTGCCTTTTGAACAAATGTTAGCTAACAGCTGCGCCGAACTCGCTTTATTGCCAAAACTATTGGCTTTTAAACAACGGGGAAATACGGTATATGGCGCACAATGGCCTTTTAAGGCGAATACAGTCAGTCATAAAGTTCATCAAAATATAGAATCTGATTTGGTAGAAAAGCTTCATAATGATTCATATATTTCTCATAAAGGCGTTATTCAGGAGAGAAATTATGCAAAAGAGCTGGCTATCCTTGAATATCTGTTAGGCTATTTTGGTGCTCATCGAGCAGCCAGACCACTTATACTTAGCCGACAGGATTTTCTGTCTACTCAGCGCGATTATTTGGCTCAACAGCCAGAGCTGGCCTATCAGCGTAATAATATTCGGATAGATAAAGTATCAGCGCTGCAAAAACGGATTGCGGCCCGATTGGGTTTGGGAAGAAAATGTTTTAGTGAAACGCCAGATTTGGCTGATCTGCCTTTCTACCTGATTGAACATCGTCGGCTCTTACCCGTGAAACCTGATGTGGCATTTGACAGTGAACAAACACCTGATGGACTGGAAATTAAAAGTCATCCTGATTCTAAAAGCCATCACTTAATTATCACCCAGCAAAGTGCAGCAGGGCGGTTATTGCAGGGTCAGATGATTGATCTAATTATCAAAGGCGATAATGGATTCACGTTGCGGGGCCAAGTGATCACTGAGATTACAGAAAAATCATTTTATCTTGACACGCGTAACAGCGTTGTATTGGAATATCGGTTGAACGAAGTGCAGCAGGCATTTACGGATGGAAATCTGCGTTGGTGTGATAGCCCGGTGTGGTTGGAAGATATGGATTATCAACTGGTTTATGCTGATGAAGCGGATCAAAGTGGTGCTGAAAATGAACGCTGGATCACTTCCAGTCCTCAAAGTCCCTTTCCTGCTATGATCAAAGAAGGTGACGAAATCACGCTAAAATATAAAATTACCTCCTATGAACCCGCCAAAAAAATATCAGCTAACACGAAATCCTCATCTGACTATATGCTTAAAGCTTCGGTAAAAAAATTCGATCGTATTAAAGGTAAAATATTAATTACACGAAATGAAGATACTGAAGTTACTTTTCCACAAAAGGAAAATGCATGGCGTTATCGCTGGTATTTCTCCAGTGCAGAATATGCTCATACTGATCGTTTTTCATTTGTCGTCAGCGTAGTGATTAATAGCCAGTTAATTGAGAATAAAAATGTTGATCCTCATAAACTGGAATCGTGGGTAAAAACCGAGATTTTAGCTGAATTTCCTGCTCATGTTTCCATGATTATTCACTGGTTGTCACCGGAGCATTTCAGGAATTTTGCCAGCACCTATAAGCGTTGGCAAAATAATGGTACTCCTTTAGGTGATGAAGCATACCATATTTTAGAAATGTTAACGCTGGGACGTCTGCCTTCCGCATTAACTGGCATAGGGAATATGAGAATTGCCACTGAAGGGCAGAGAACTGAGGTCATGGGTCAATCTGAAACAGAATGGCATTCTGAATTCATTGAGAGTAATCAATTACTATATGTACCGAAAGTTCAAGAAGATATTTATCGTAGTAAAGATGATAGAGGAAATACACCAATTGAAAATCCTCAATTTCAGTCTGGGGATAATAAAGACAAAGATTAATTTATCTATAGGTAAAAAGTGGATTAATATAATATTACAGTAAAAGATACTTATTGTAATATTAAATTCGTTATCTTTAATTATTACTATGTCATTATGCAGTCATAATTTTAGGATATTAGCAATAGAATAGACTAATATATAAGGTGATAAAGATGGAAAAGAAAAACAATATATCTAATTCAGAGCTTAGTGCGGAAAGTAATAATAACAAGGAAGATCTCTCCGCAGATGATTTAAAAAAACGCTTTAAAGCAGGCAGCATTCCATTACAAACTGATTATGAACACTTAATTGATATTGCTGATATTGGTCGTAAAGCTTGTGGTAAGGCACCACAGCAAAATGGACCAGGAAAAGGATTGAAACTAGATGATGACGGTACGCTCAATTTAAAAATGGGCACTCTTTCCAACCAAGACTTTTCTCCATTAATACTGAAAGATGATATTTTATCTGTGGACCTTGGTAGTGGTCTGATTAATAAAGACAATGGGATATGTGTTGGTCAAGGCAATGGTATTGTTGTAAATACAGATAATGTGGTTGTTAAGGCTGCCAACGGTATTACCGTTGATGGCGATGGAGTTTCAGTCAAAGCTAAGAGTAATGGCAGTATTTCCGTTGACTCAGATGGCATAGCTGTTAAGTGTTGGAAAGGGGGTGGGATTGTAGTAACTGATAATACGGGTCTTTATTTAAAATTGGAGGGAGGAGATGGAAGTAACGCTTGGAGTGGTGTAAGTGGTTTGAGTCTGAGTGAGAGTGGTGTAAAAGTTAAAGCTAGTAATGGTATTAATGTTGATAAAAATGGTGTTTCCGTTAAAGCTGGTAATGGTATTAAGGTTGATGATAAAGGTGTCAGTATTGATTCTGATAAAGTACTCCCCAGAGGAATGATTGTGATGTTCTCTGGTAGTAGTGTTCCTACAGGATGGGCGCTGTGTGATGGTAAGAATGGTACACCTAATTTAATTGATCGATTTATTTTAGGGGGGGATTTTGCTGGTGTTAATGGGCAGAGTAATGACAAAACTTCAGGTAGTGCTAATGCTAAAGAATTCAGAATAAGTACAGCGAATAAAAAACTCACAATCACAATAAAAGGTACAAAACTTTCTTTGAATCAAATGCCAAAACATAACCATCTAGGAGGAATGGCTTATTTTAGTACAGCAGGTGCCAAATATAATGCCTCTAATTCTTCTAATGAGGCTAAAAGAAGTCTTGACAATAATCCTGGTACTCAGGATTTTATGAATATTTGGAGTAAAGGCAGAAACCTTTTTGTAGAACCTGATTCTAGCTCTTATTATTTTTACACATCTGACACTGGGAATGGGGAAGAACACACCCACGCTGTTGATGCTAATGCTAATATTATTCCCCCTTACTATATTCTTGCTTTTATCATGAAAACCTAACATTTATTAAACGATTAAAAATTTTAATTATCTATTAATCATAAAGAGAGCATTATCATGACTTCGGAGTCAAATCTGTTAAATCGGATTACCATTACTATTGAGGTAAATAATAAACAAGTGGCTAAAAAAGTATTGCGAAGCTCCTTGTTTAATCGGATTAATATATATAAATTATTTAATTTATATTTTGATAAATATAGCTCTAATCGGAGTGTGTATTTTGAAAAATTAACGCTGAATATTGATGAAATAAATTTTCTAGACTTAAATTCATTGTTTCCTATTCGGCTTAATTCTGCTCTAGATAAAGCATTGAATCAATATCAGACAAATAATAAGGTGAAAATATTTACAGGAGATTCAATAATACTCAAAAATAATCGCAAGCCATTTCTATTACATAGTGGTTATTTGTCCAATATCGAGGAGTTTATTCAGTATTTATATCAAAAAAGTTCTCAGTTAAATCCTGAAAAGGGAATGGAAAATAATAGAAATATTGATATCAATGTCGATATATTAATTAAACAATTAATGAAAACAGGGAAGAAATTAACATTATTATTGGCAAAAAGCTGTCTATCTGAACACAGCTTGCAGCGGCTTTTGTCTATCAATCAACCTGTTTTATTAACCGCTATTAATCGTAAGTTATCAGAGGATATAGATATATTCCAGCATCAAGGAGAGGCGATTTATTCCTGGCAACTGGTATTAAATGCACTGGGATATATACAGCGTTATAATACGCAGGAAATACCTGAACCAGATGTGAAGGTGATATCATATATCACGGCTGAACTTGAGAGCTGCATGCTTGATGTTGTGTCTATTATTACGTTATTTCGCCAGAATATAGTCACTGAAAATGTCTTATTAAATGAATGGTTGAAGCCACTTTGGCAAATAGAATTGATTCCACAATTTTGTAAAAAACACCTCTCTATTCAGGAATATGAAAATTTAGTTAATCGCTTTGGTTGTGAAAATCAGAGTCTTAGAGAACCTGTTCTACAAAAAATAACTGAAGTTGATCTGTTACTAATTGAATTATTACAGGCATTAGCGACAGAGCCGCAGCAAAATTTACCGCCATTAAATCAGCATCAACGTTCATTAATAGCCACAGCGATTCAAAAAGGAGAGGTAAAAGCTCAAAATATTCTCCAGCTATTTCAACATCCAGCGTTATATAACCGAGATGGGACAACTTGGTTAGCGCCGCTATGGCAATTAACGCCTATTTCACTGGTATGTAAGAAACATCTTTCTGCTAAAGAATACCAAGATCTTTCGCAACGTTTTATTCTAAATAATGCAGATAAAAAATTAATTACCGAAGATCGACAAGCATTATCGGTATTGGATAACCTGAGCATTACAGGTAATCACTGTAACCAACCACGAATTATCAATAGATCACACGTTGACCGGGTTTTATTAACTAAACAAACTTTTCCGTGTCAGGTGAGTAATGTTGGAATATTGGTTCTATGGCCGATATTACCGGCGTTATTTAATCGGCTTGGTTTGCTCGAAGCGCAGAAATTTATCCATCGTCAGGCTCAGTTTAATGCTGTGGGTCTCCTTGATTACTTTATTTGGGGGAACGAAGAAGTACAAACAGAACGAAAGATCCTGAATAACGTTCTGTGTGGATTAATGGCTGGCGAAATTATGGAATTAGCGCCTCTTGAACCGGAAAAAAAGTTAATAATAGAACAATGGCTGGATGCTATTATCAGCCAGCTTCCCATGTGGAAAAAATTAAGCCGTAATGATGTCCGCCAGCTGTTTTTACAACGACCGGGTGAATTGCTAATAGATAATCAGGAAATCAAAATCACAGTACAGCATCAACCGTTTGATTTGCTATTAACCGATTGGCCGTGGCCGTTAAATATTGCAAAATTTCCCTGGCTAAATCGCCCTTTACAAATTGACTGGAAAAATATTTAAAAGGTTTATATGAATTCTTTACTGAAAAATAATCACTGCATGGTGGCTGAATTATACTGGATTTATCCCCATCTGGAACGTGTTGATCTGCGGTTACAGCATTACTATTATCAAAACAGCGACAAATACGATTCTTTACCAGAGAGTTTTTTACTGACTGAAGATGAAATAAAACAACGTTTGGTGACACCATTAGGTATTCCCCATTGGATAATTAAAGGGGATGGTATTGTTAACCTCCCTGAAACCGGAGAAAACCCATACTTTGATATATTATCCTTATTGATTGAACGCTTCGAACTCACTGAATTTGAGCGTGATGCTTTATTATTAGGTTTATTACCTCATTTCGACAACCGTTATCATGCGTTATTTGCTGCTTTGCATGGTAACAGTAAAAAACAGTGGCCCAGTTTTGCTTTAGCAATTGAATTATTTAGTGAACGTCAAAGTGATCGGCAATTATTGCAAAACAGCTTTTTACCGCAAACACCGTTAATTCGTAACCACTTATTTCGGCTTAATAACGATGAGGAACCTATTTGGCTACAAACGCAATTTTTAACTCACAGTGCTGTCTGGCATTTTCTATCAGGACAACGGGTTATTTTACCACCATTGATAACTTGTGCTTACTGGAATACTCCGGCTTTACAAACTTGGTATCCACCAGCCCTTTATTCTTCACTTGAAAAGATATTATTGAATGAAGTACGTCCGCTGGTGATATTAAGAGGAAAAGAGGGGAGCGCCAGAGAATTAGCCGTCAGTAATATTATGGCGTTTCATGGTATCAGTACTTTAACCCTTGATTTAGCCCGCCTGCCAGACGAAGAGAATCTAACGGTAATATCTAACTTACTAACCGATGCAATACGGGAAGTCCGGTTACACGACGCCTGTTTATTAATTCGCAATTTTTCTTTACTTGCAGAGGAAAAGAAAATATTGAATAGTGCGTTATCTGCTTTACTGAATCAGCCAAAATTACGCGTAGTGTGTTTAATGGAACCGCGAGACTCATTAGTGTGGATTAAACATCTGCCTATGGTGCAAATCGATATGCCCATAACAACACTGATAGAGAAAAAAACCATGCTAGAAAAAAGCTTACCGAGCCATGCTTCGGATGAAATTAATATTACTCAATTATGTCAGCGTTTTTCATTTACAGCGGAAACATTGCCACTAATCCTTGAAGAAGCTTGTCAATACCAAATACTCCGACAGCCGGAAGGTCAATTGGAAGAGATCGATCTGCGTCAGGCATTAAGTTTCCGTGCCCAACAGAACTTAGGTAAATTAGCGCAGCGGATAACCCCAAAACGTAGTTTTAATGACTTAGTGGTTGCTGATGAATTAATTCAACAATTGAAAGAAATTATTGCCGCTATTAATTATCGTGATCAAATATTAGGTGCCGGTTTTCAGGAAAAAATAAGCTATGGTACAGGTATTAGTGCTTTATTTTATGGTGAATCAGGGACGGGTAAAACGATGGCCGCAGAGATTATTGCCGGGCATTTGGGGGTTGATTTGATTAAGGTCGATCTTTCTACGGTGGTAAATAAATATATTGGTGAAACTGAAAAAAATATTTCCCGCATTTTCGATCTGGCCGAAGCGGATTCTGGTGTTCTGTTTTTTGATGAAGCCGATGCTTTATTTGGCAAACGCAGTGAAACCAAAGATGCTCAGGACAGACATGCTAATATTGAAGTTTCTTATCTGTTACAACGACTGGAGGATTATCCGGGATTAGTTATTCTAGCCACCAATAATCGTAGCCATTTGGATAGCGCGTTTAATCGCCGTTTTAGCTTTATTACCCATTTTACTTATCCTGATGAAGAGCTACGTAAAAAAATGTGGCGGGCAATTTGGCCTGAACAATTGAGATTATCGGATGAGATTAATTTTGAACATTTGGCTAAACGTGCCGATATAACCGGCGCTAATATCAGGAATATTGCTTTATTATCATCAATGTTGGCAGTAAATGATAATAATGAACAAATTGAAAATAAATATATCGAGCGAGCAATTATACTTGAATTAAATAAAATCGGCCGATTGGTTTTTTAAATATTTGTTAATTTTGGAGTCGATATGAAAAATATCATTGATCCTGATAATGCTATTGTGGAAGTTAATAACGCATTAAAAGATATTTTATTTCAGTATTTAACTAACATTGATATTCGTTTTGATCTGCCAGAAATGGATTTAATTCCATCGAAGCCGACAATAAGTGTATTTCTTTATGATATACATGAAGATTTACAATTACGTTCTGCTGAGCCAAGGCGTTATAGCCCTGCGAATCATTTATTATTACCGGGATGGGTAAATATTAATTATAATTATTTAATTACCTACTGGCATTCGAGTAAACCATCAAGTGATGGTTGTAGTCCAGATAGTCAGCCCGATAATCAGGCTGCAAAAATAATGACTGGTGTTTTAAACGCGTTGATTAATAATCGTCAATTATCTAAAATTCCCGGCGCATATACCAGAGTGATCCCACCGCAGGAAAATTTAAATAGCTTGGGTAATTTTTGGCAGGCTCTCGGTAATCGGCCACGCCTGTCTTTATTGTATTCAGTTACAGCACCTGTAAAACTTCAAGATATTATAAATACGGTAGAACCGGTTAGAGAGATTTCCCATTCTATGAATCAAAAACCAAATTTGGTTAGCGCACAAATAAATCAAGTTTTATCAGAGAAATTATGTATTGATTTAGGTGGCACAGAAGATGTACGTTTTGCTCTTGCTAAAGTGAATCTGAAAACTGAATTTACCGCAGAGGATAATGAAAGTGTTATTCTTAAAGTTTCTGGCATTACCCGTTCGGATTATTTAGAGAGAATAAAAGTTATTCTTTCTGAATGGGAAAATAGTCAAAGTGCAATTATTGAGATAAATGGTGCAGGTATCTTTATCGCTAAAGAAAATTCTGACAAGTTAATTGGAATATAAAGTTATGGTTTAACTATCTCACCCATTTATCTTGTAATATTCTTCACTATCTGATTTGTCAGAAAGTGCTTGATTTATTTTGGATAATAGAAAAAGATAGATAATATGGTTCAAAAGAAAACAAAGGTATAAGTATAGCGATATTATAGAAAGATATTCAGATTAAATGCATTATTCAGAATAATGAGAAAATCATTAAGGGTTATTATTTGTTTAAATATTTTCAATTGAATGGTTAAATCGTTTTGATGATAATTTTAAATGTAACAAGTTCATCTATTATAGAGGATTTATAAATGTTCAAAAATGATGTTTATGAAAAAACAGTTAAATCTGGCAAAGGTAAAACTTCAGATGGAATGCTATTGGATGCATTATACTTGGATGTCCCTAATGCCAGAGCAGTCATGTCTGCTTATAAGAAAAAGACACCTAAGTTACCTGATTTTAATAAAAAGACGCAATTAATTCTCAGTGCTTCAAAGAAATTTGGTCAGCTAATAAAACCTGCAAAGCAACGTGCTTTCTCTGAGCCTGGTTTAAAAGCGAATGGTATTTCTAACGGAAAGTTTATTTATTCAAAAAACTCTTTGTCGAATTTCGCTGCTCATGCAGGATATGAACATAATGGTCATTATGAAGATGAATTTGTCAATTTTAAGGATAATGATAGAAATTTAGCAGAGGGTAAGCTATTTCCTGGAGTTAATTTGATTAGGCGGCCATTAATAGAAAAAAATAAAGAAACAAATGAATGGGAAATAAAACAAATAGAAGTCGATGCTTATAAGGTCAGTGATATTGATTCTTTTATTTTAGGGATAAATAATATGTATAATGAAGCAGGTACATCTTTACATCCAATAACAGAATCCCTGATCAGAAATCATATTATTAACAATGATTATGTATTACCTACGATGGCGGGTATTGCTGGTTTGCATGCAGAGGTACAAGCACTTAACCATTTATTGATTTTAGAAGATGAAAGGGCTGGGAAAACTATAGGAAGTCGAAAAATAGGAGAATATATGCGGGATATGCTGAAATCATCTATTTTTACACAGCGATTAACAACAAAACAAGCGGGAGATGATTTTGCTGCTTGCCATAATTGCTCTGGAATATTGTCAGCGCCAGCTAATGTTATTACTGGTAAGGTGGAAAGTGCGGGCGGTAATTTTTCATCAACATTATCTCGATATAAGAGATCACAAGAATCACCAATATAAAATAGTATTTTATTAAATGGACGATTTATCGTGGTGCTTTATTTTAAGAATGAAGCGCCATTATTTTAAATTATTAACAATGAGTATGGGTTATATTTGTTTTTGCGGAATTGAAAATATAATAACGATTGTGCTATTTTATGCAATCACGAAGATGGCTACCATATAGTTACAGCAAGAGAAATATTAGGTCTTCTCAATTTTGGATATAAACGAGAAAAACGAGGGAGACAAGTGATTTATACATGTAAAAATTATTCTTCTGCCGATAATTCTTATTTTTTGTGCTGATGGGTTCATGATGGTTCCCTGGTGTTATTGTTATAATTTGTTATTTTTTATGATTATTTCACACGCTATTTCACAAATATACGACTGCTATCACATTCGCGTATCCTATGCGCGAAGTTGATTTTTCTTATAATTATTTGATTTGTAAAGTTTATGTTGGATTATTGTGAAATGTTAACTTTCACATAAAGATGTGATGAAAAATATGATTATGGATACATTTAAGGTCAGGTAAGCGAATTTCGTTGAGTGCTTTTAACGCCTTCACAATACAGTAGTGCAAGCGGGGTTTTCCCCAGACGAGGAACATGCATTTACAGCTTCGCATTTACAGTTTTGTTTAAATATTAGGAAAATGTATTCGTGATGGTGGTGGGGGAAGGATTCGAACCTTCGAAGTCTGTGACGGCAGATTTACAGTCTGCTCCCTTTGGCCGCTCGGGAACCCCACCAGATTTTGAAAATTATCATTATTGCTTACAGCGAGCGGAATCATATCAAATGAACCGCCGCTGTAAAGTCTATATTTGAAAATAAGTTACCGCATGCTGTTTTTTTGCCCCGAGCGAATCAGTTGTGAGCAATAAGCAAGGGATTTTATGCGGCTAAAGAATGACTGTACGGTTTCCATAAACAAAAACCCGTTGAGCAAGAACCCAGTATAAAGCATGGCTCAGTACATTTTTTTCAACATCCCGGCCTGCTCTCATCATGTCTTCAGCTGTGTATGTATGGTCTATGTTAATGACATTCTGGGTAATAATTGGACCTTCATCCAGATTATCATTCACGTAGTGGGCTGTCGCTCCTATGATTTTTACGCCTCTTTCATATGCCTGATGATAAGGACGCGCTCCGATAAATGCAGGTAAGAAGGAGTGGTGAATATTAATAATCTGATTTGGGTAATGCCGGACAAATTCCGGTGTCAGTACCCGCATGTATTTCGCGAGTACTACGTAATCAGGTTTGTATTGGTCGATCTGGGCAATCAGTTTTTCATCGTGTTGCTCACGAGTTAAACCTTCATGGCTGATTAAATGGAAAGGGATACCAAATTGTTCAACTAATGATTGTAATGTTGCGTGGTTGCCGATAACCGCGGCAATTTCAACATCAAGCCCATCGTAAGCGCTTTTCATGAGTAAATCCCCAAGGCAATGCGCTTCTTTTGTCACCATAATAACAATACGCCGCCGCCCAGCAGTATTTAATTCCCGCTGAGAACCCACCGGTAACGCGTCATCTAAGTCAGCCAGAAATGTTTCATCGTTGAAGATTCCTTCAAGCTCAGTACGCATAAAAAAGCGACCGGTGCGATGATCGACGAATTCATTATTCTGAACGATATTCAGTTGGTGCTTGTAGCAGATGTTAGTAATTTTGGCGATTAATCCTTTTGCATCAGGGCAAATAGTGCGCAGAATTTTCTTTTGTATATGTTGGTGTTGCATGAATGGGGTGATCCTTAAATCTTTTTCACTTTTTGTCTGTGGTGATTAACCACAACATTTTTTGTATTTTTTACCTGAACCGCATGGACAGGGGCTATTACGGCCAGTTTGAGGTTTAACGCCGTCAATATAATACCACCGCTGGTCTATACGAAGAAAACGTGAACGCTCATGAATAAGTTGTTTATCCTGGGCTTTTTGATCAAGAAAGCAAGTTGAAAATTCAACATAGGCTTCGTTATCGTTTTTACCTTTTTCAGTTGCGATAACATTTAATCCGAGCCATTGGGTAGCAATAAAACTCTGCTCTATATCTGAACGCCACTTTTCAGCCTGGCAGTCAGGATGCCAACTGGCAATAAGATAATCCGCATTATGTTTTACATAGGCGCTGTATCTGGAACGCATCAAAGATTCGGCGTTGGGGGCAGGTTTTGTGTTTTTGAGATAGGCAGAACAGCAATCCGCAAAATCTATTCCACTGCCGCAAGGGCATAACTCTGTCAAAATAACTCCAATTGTAAAGGGTGAAATACCATTTTATGCGTTTTCTATTGCAAAGAAACGTAAGAGAACAAATGATAGTCACTTTATTGAACTAATATGATTGATAGTACCTAAGAACAGGTGAAAGTCGCAATATTAAGCTAAGGGAGCGTGTTTATGGAAAAAGCACTGGCAGGCAAACAGATTCTGATTGTAGAGGATGAACCTGTTTTTAGTTCTTTGTTGGCTGGGTATTTGCGAACGTTGGGCGCTAAGGTATTGGTCGCATCTAATGGTGCTATTGCACTACAGGTGTTGGGACGTGAAGCTCATATTGAACTTATTTTATGTGATTTAGATATGCCGGTTATGAATGGCATTGAATTTGTTGCGAAATTGACTAATGAGGGGATTAATATTCCAGTTATCATTATTTCAGCAACTAACAAGATGGCAGAAGTTGATGAAGTGCTTCGTTTAGGTGCAAAAGATGTTTTATTAAAACCTGTTGCAGATCTAAATGAGATAAAAAAAACAGTACTGGCCTATTTACATCCAACTGTTTTTATGTCTGGTGCAATTGAACAGAATAACTTGAATAAAGATTGGTTAACGCTGAAACATAATTCAGATGAAGCATTAAATATACTTAAGCAGTTACAACCCCCGGTTTCTCAGGTGATTGCTCACTGTAAAGTTAATTACCGAAAATTAAATATGATTGATAAACCAGGATTAATTCTCGATATGGCGGCGTTATCCGACAATGAATTAGCTTTTTATTGTCTGGATATCAGCCGTTCAACAGAGTACGGTGTGATTTCAGCATTATTACTCAGAGTCGTATTTAACAGTTTGTTACAAGAGCATATCACCCATCATTCCCGGCGTTTACCCAGTATGTCAGGTATTCTAAACAGGATTAATAATTTGTTGGAAGATGCAGGATTACAAGGGCAATTTCCATTGCTGCTTGGGTATTATCATACAATCAATAAAACGGTTCTGCTGACTTCTGCGGGGTTACATGCCAGTATTCAGTCGGGTAACCACCAAATCCAATTAGATAGTGGTGTTCCTCTTGGGACGTTGAGAACAATTTGTTCGAACCAGGTTTGTTCTCATAGTGCTGAATGGCAATGTCGGATTTGGAATACAGATAGTCAAATAAAATTGATGCTTTCTTCAATATATTCCGGGTGAATATTACCAAGGTGGGATTTTGTTTAAAGCAGATATTAAACATCAAGTCACGGTGATGTAATTAAACAGAATGGCGCTGTTTATCCGATAGAATTAGCTGGTATACTCGGTTCATTCTGCTTGGAATCTACCAGGCTGTTTTATTTGTCGCTCTTTAGTGCAAAGAGCGAATTTAGCGCGGTGCAGATAAAAGCGATAACTTTTGAGTGTACTATTAATGCGACCAGAAAGGCGGGCAAAGCGATGTGTTCTGTGTATGCGTCGGTTTTTGTATGCTGTCTGCATTCTCGATTTATTGACAAGAATGAATGGTCTGCAATTAATGACGCCTTATTGGAATAGGTTCTTAAAGGGCCAGCACTGATTTTGAGCTGAAGACGGATTTGTTTCAGCCAAAAAAACCAGGAGAAAAGATTAATGCCATCAGTAAGTAAAACAGTAAAGAAAGCCGTTATTCCCGTCGCGGGATTGGGAACAAGGATGTTACCCGCGACGAAAGCAATTCCTAAAGAGATGTTGCCTTTAGTGGATAAACCTCTTATTCAGTATGTTGTTAATGAATGTATTGCCGCTGGCATTAATGAAATTATCCTGGTGACTCATTCATCAAAAAATTCAATTGAAAACCATTTCGATACCAGTTTCGAGCTGGAGGCTATCCTTGAGCAAAGGGTGAAACGTCAGCTACTGGATGAAGTTCAATCTATTTGTCCAAGTCACGTCACTATTATGCAAACTCGCCAGGGAATTGCTAAAGGCTTAGGCCATGCAGTGTTATGTGCCAAGCCCTTAATTGGTGATGAGCCTTTTGCGGTGATACTCCCTGACGTTATTCTTGATGAGTACAGTACAGACTTGACTAAATATAATCTGAGCGAGATGTTGGTTCGTTATAATGAAACGGGAGCCAGCCAGATATTAGTAGAACCTGTACCTCATGAAGAGGTTTCCAGTTATGGTATTGTCGATTGCCAGGGAGAAAATCTGCAACCCGGCGACAGTAAACCTATCAGGCGTGTGGTTGAAAAACCTGAACCAAAAGAAGCGCCGTCAAATCTTTCTATTGTTGGCCGTTATGTGTTGTCTGAAAAAATTTGGCCATTATTGGCTAAAACAGCGCCGGGTGCCGGAGATGAGATTCAACTTACCGATGCTATTGCTATGTTAATGGAAAAGGAACCCGTGGAAGCCTATCACTTGCGGGGGGGAAGTCATGATTGTGGTAATAAGCTCGGTTATATGCAGGCGTTTGTCCAATATGGCATGAAACATCATGCTTTAGGCAAAGAGTTTACTGATTGGTTAGTGGCTTTGCAGGATCAAGCTAAAAAATAATCTTGTGGAAATTTTTAGGTATCATATGAAAGTTACAGTATTTGGTATTGGCTATGTTGGTCTGGTTCAGGCTACGGTTTTAGCTGAAGTAGGGCATGATGTCCTTTGCATTGATGTAGATGAAAATAAAGTTGAGAACCTGAAAAATGGTCAAGTCCCCATTTTTGAGCCTGGTTTAGCGCCACTGGTTAAGAAGAATTATGAAGAACGCCGTCTGAATTTCAGCACTGATGCAAAAGCCGGTGTTGCTCACGGTAAGTTACAGTTTATTGCGGTAGGTACGCCTCCCGATGAAGATGGTTCAGCGGATTTGAAGTATGTCTCCGCCGTTGCCCGTACTATTGCGGAGTACATGGATAGCTATAAAGTTATTATTGATAAATCTACTGTTCCTGTTGGTACAGCAGATAAAGTTAATGCGGTTGTTAATGAGACTCTGCATAAACGCAATATTGATATTCCATTTGATGTGGTTTCTAACCCGGAGTTTCTCAAAGAAGGGGCCGCTGTTGCAGATTGTATGCGCCCTGAGCGGATTATTATTGGGTGTGACAACGACAGAGTCGTTGACCTGATACGTGAGTTGTATGAGCCATTTAACCGTAATCATGATCGTATGATTGTGATGGATATCCGCAGTGCAGAACTGACGAAATATGCCGCGAACTGTATGTTGGCAACGAAAATCAGTTTCATGAATGAGATCGCGAACTTAGCTGAAATGCTGGGGGCGGATATTGAGCATGTTCGTCAGGGAATGGGTTCTGATTCTCGTATTGGCTATCATTTTATCTATCCGGGTTGTGGTTATGGTGGCTCATGTTTTCCGAAAGATGTGCAGGCGTTAATTCGTACCGCAGAGCAAATTGGCTACCAACCCAAGATTCTTCATGCGGTAGAACAAGTGAATGAACTGCAAAAGAGTAAATTACCTTCTTTTGTCAAACGCCATTTCGGTGAAGATTTATCCGGTAAGACGTTTGCGGTCTGGGGATTATCGTTCAAACCGAATACCGATGATATGCGTGAAGCGTCAAGCCGTGTTTTGATGGAAACATTGTGGCAGGCAGGAGCTAAGATACAGGCTTACGATCCTGAGGCTATGCAGGAAGCTCAGCGTATTTATGGTCAGCGTGATGATTTATCATTGATGGGGACTAAGGAAGCGGCGCTGAATGGGGCAGATGCCCTGATTATCTGTACTGAATGGCAAAGTTTCCGTGCGCCGGATTTTGATGTCATCAAAGCGTCTCTCAGGACGCCAGTTATCTTTGACGGACGGAATCTCTATGATCCTGAACGCCTGCAATCCCGTGGTTTTACGTATTATGGGATTGGTCGTGGCGCATCCATTATTAACCCGGTTATCTGAGTAATACGATGAAATTCTTAGTGACAGGTGCTGCTGGTTTTATTGGTTTTCATGTGAGCCAGCGATTATTGAAAATGGGGCATGAGGTTGTGGGTATTGACAACCTTAATGACTATTATGATGTGAATCTCAAACAAGCACGGTTAGATCTATTATTTGATAAGCCGGGTTTTAAATTTGAAAAGCTGGATTTAGCTGACAGAATAGCCATTTTCGATCTTTTTGTGCGGCATCAATTCCAGCGGGTTATCCATCTGGGCGCTCAGGCTGGTGTTCGCTATTCGTTGCAAAACCCAATGGCTTACATTGATTCGAATATAGTCGGGTATATCAATATCCTGGAGGGGTGCCGCCATAATAATGTTGAGCATTTATTATATTCTTCTTCCAGTTCTGTTTATGGGTTAAATAGAAAGCAACCGTTTTCGACAAACGATTCAGTTGATCACCCAATTTCACTATATGCGGCAACTAAAAAATCAGATGAATTAATGTCTCATTGTTACTCTCATCTTTATCAGTTGCCAACGACAGGCTTGCGATTTTTCACCGTATATGGCCCGTGGGGGCGTCCTGATATGGCTTTATTTAAGTTCACTAAAGCGATGTTATTAGGGCAGCCTATTGATGTTTATAACCACGGTAACATGGTTAGAGACTTTACTTATATAGATGATATCGTTGAATCAATAATCAGGTTGCAAGACATCATTCCTGCATCAAATGAGAGCTGGATGGTTGAGGATGGGCAAATATCTGCCAGTTCTGCTCCTTACTGTATTTATAATATTGGTAATGGTCAACCGACTAGACTAGGTGATTTTATTGAGGCGATAGAAGAGTCATTAGGCATTCAGGCTAAGAAAAACTTTATGCCCATGCAAGATGGTGATGTTCTATCGACCTGTGCTGATTCAAGTGACCTTTTTCAAAAAATAGGATTCGCCCCCAATACGCCGCTAAAGCATGGCGTGAAGCAGTTTGTAGAGTGGTATTTGAATTTCTATCATCAATCTAAATAAGAAAAAGGAGCCATTGGCTCCTTTTCTATTGAATCACTGACAGCGACAAGAGAAGTAAATAACTGTACCTGATTGGTTATTAATTTGCCTTAGCATTGGCTAAGTTAGTAACCGGCTAGCGTTGCTTCACAATAAAGAAATGACACTACAGGTTGTTACTTGATTAAATGCCTGCCAATGATGTTTAAGCTCATATAACAGGCATTAATCCGTTTGTCAGTTAAACCGTTTATATAATAAAAATACCCTTGTAAGAGGGTATTTTTATAATTAAATCACTTTAAAAACAATATGTTAGAGCAAGAAGCTTTCCAGAGTTTTTCCTTCGTCTTCAATTGCTTTTTTGATAACAGCAGGTGTACGTCCCTGACCAGTCCAGGTTTTAGTTTCACCGTTTGTATCAACATATTGGTATTTAGCTGGACGCGCAGGACGTTTTGTTTTACCAGCAGATTTGCCGGCGCTCATTGTCTGAAGCAATTCGCTTGGATCAATTCCTTGTTCAAGAATCATTTTACGAACTTCTTCCAATTTACGTGAACGTTCCTCTAATTCAGCTTTTACCTGACTTTCTTCTTCACGACGCTCTTCAACAGCGACGGTCAGTTTTTCAAGTATTTCTTCTAAGAACTCAAGTTCACATTCTCTTGCTTGAGCTCGTAAAGTACGGATGTTATTTAGGGTTTTTAAATCGCTCATTGTCCTGGTCTCAAATTATAATGATGATGGCTGATGTGGATATAATAATAGAATGCTATTTTATTTTCTGCAATAGTCAATTTCTCATATTCGGATAAAATGACTCTTTTTTTTAAACGTAATTTCTTTACAAAAGTTATATAGCGCTTTTTATACAGCTATTTCGATTGTCATTCCACAATAACATGTTCAGGGTACCTTTAACAAAGGGAGTATGATTATCTCTCTAATTTATAAACCAAGCATATACTAAATCGGTAAGTAATTTTAACTGTTTCTTATCATACCTGCTAAGGCAGAATAATACTAAGTTAAAAAAAACTTATGACTAATCCATGAGTTATCGTCGATTTTCTGTGACTATTTTCTGGAAGTAAGTCACGCACATTATTAATTTGTATACAATATGCAACAAATCAGTCTGGCTTTCATTTCTTAATTTAAACATGAACATTTGTCGTTCAAATGCGCTTTATTACCCATTTGATGTGATCAGGGTCATGAATCATTAAGACATCACTAAGCTAAATATTTCTGTATATCAATCGGTAAAGCTTACTGAGATGGATAATCACCACTAAAGTTTATGGTAAACTCATCTGACTATATGGCTTTATAAATTTTGTTAAGAGGCAGGGCCGATGGCTCAACTTTATTTTTATTACTCCGCAATGAACGCCGGAAAATCGACATCACTGTTGCAATCTTCTTATAACTATAATGAGAGAGGGATGAGAACGCTGATTTTTACCGCAGAAATTGATACCCGGTTTGGAAAAGGAAAAGTCAGTTCTCGTATTGGATTATCTGCTGATGCACATCTGTTTAACCAACAGACAGATATTGGTGAGTTAATCAGAAATGAAAATAGGAAGGAAAAAGTGCATTGTGTGCTGATTGATGAGTGTCAGTTTCTCACAAAGGCGCAGGTTGAACAGCTATGTAAAGTGACTGACTACGATGATATTCCGGTTCTTTGCTATGGGCTGAGAACGGATTTCAGCGGGGAGCTTTTTAGTGGTAGTCAGTATCTTCTGGCGTGGGCTGATAAG
Organism: Photorhabdus thracensis; assembly: GCF_001010285.1. Taxonomy (GTDB): domain Bacteria; phylum Pseudomonadota; class Gammaproteobacteria; order Enterobacterales; family Enterobacteriaceae; genus Photorhabdus; species Photorhabdus temperata. Next base: position 4,341,664 of record NZ_CP011104.1, read on the forward strand.
TTGGTTGAGCTGAAAACTATCTGCCATTGTGGGCGCAAGGCAAGCCGTGTATTACGTTTTGATGGTGAAGGTGTGGCCATTTACGATGGCGAACAGGTTGATATTGGTGGCAATGAGAAATATGTGTCTGTTTGCCGTAAGCACTATATGGATGCTATCAGTAAGGCGAAGGAAAGACGGAGATAAGTATACAATTTATACTGTTGTCTGTTGTAAAGCTTCCTGAGGCCATTTGAGGGCTTGGCTTAACATTGAGGAAAATGGGGCAGAGGTAAAGTTAAAGGGGCTTATATTTGCCCCTTTAAGTGGTTTAAATCAGTTAACAGGCTGTTTTTTCCGGAGGTTCTGGTGTTACCTCTGTTTCTGTGAATTCACGTCCATAGAATGAATCCAGCAATAATTGTTTCAGCTCAGAAATCAGAGGGTAACGTGGGTTAGCGCCAGTACATTGGTCGTCGAAGGCATCTTCAGATAACTTATCAATTTTCGCCAGGAAGTCGGCTTCCTGAACACCGGCTTCGCGGATAGATGTTGGGATACCCAGTGTCGATTTCATCTCTTCCAGCCATGCCAGCAGTTTTTCGATTTTTGCCGCCGTATGATCGCCGGCCGCAGACAAACCAAGATGATCCGCAATTTCAGCATAACGACGGCGGGCTTGCGGGCGGTCATATTGGCTGAATGCAGTCTGTTTGGTTGGGTTATCGTTAGCGTTATAGCGGATAACGTTACAAATCAGCAGTGCGTTAGCAAGGCCATGTGGAATATGGAACTCAGAACCCAATTTATGCGCCATAGAGTGACATACCCCCAGGAAAGCATTAGCAAATGCAATACCCGCAATAGTTGCAGCATTATGAACCCGTTCACGGGCGATTGGGTTAGTGGCGCCTTCGTGATAGCTGGCTGGGAGGAACTCTTTCAATAGTTTTAGCGCTTGCAGTGCTTGTCCGTCAGAGTATTCGTTTGCCAGGACCGATACGTAAGCTTCCAGGGAATGGGTGATTGCGTCCAGTCCACCAAAAGCACACAGTGATTTTGGCAGATTCATCACCAGGTTGGCATCAACGATAGCCATATCCGGCGTCAGAGCATAATCAGCCAGTGGATATTTCTGACCGGTTGTATCATCAGTGACAACGGCGAAGGGGGTCACTTCAGAGCCTGTACCGGAAGTTGTGGTAATCGCTACCATTTTCGCTTTAATCCCCATTTTGGGGAATCGGTAGATACGTTTACGGATATCCATAAATCGCAGGGCTAATTCTTCGAAATGCGTTTCAGGGTGTTCATACATCACCCACATAATTTTGGCTGCATCCATTGGAGAACCACCACCCAGGGCAATAATGATATCTGGTTTGAATGAGTGCATTTGTTCCGTACCCTTACGGACAATGCTTAGGGTAGGGTCTGCTTCAACTTCAAAGAAAACTTCGGTTTCTATCCCGTGGGATTTCAGCACATCAGTGACCTGGTCAGCATAGCCATTATTGAATAAGAAACGGTCTGTTACGATGAAGGCGTGTTTTGCACCATCGGTTGCGACTTCTTCTAATGCGATAGGCAGTGAGCCGCGGCGGAAGTAAATTGATTTCGGAAGTTTATGCCACAGCATATTTTCTGCCCTTTTCGCCACAGTTTTAGTGTTGATAAGATGTTTTGGCCCTACGTTTTCAGAGATGGAGTTTCCTCCCCATGAACCGCAGCCCAGTGTCAGAGAGGGGGCAAGTTTGAAATTATAGAGATCACCGATACCCCCCTGAGAAGCGGGTGTATTCACCAGAATCCGGGCTGTTTTCATTTTGTCGCCAAAGTATTTGATTCGTGCCGCTTGATTGTCCTGGTCGGTATACAGGCAGGATGTGTGACCAATTCCCCCCATTTCAACCAGTTTTTCTGCTTTCTCTACCGCATCTTCAAAATTGTTACCACGATACATTGCGAGTAATGGCGACAGTTTTTCGTGGGCAAAGGGCTCTGCTTTATCAATCAGATTGACTTCTCCAATCAGGATCTTGGTTCTTTCCGGAACATGAAAGCCTGCCATTTCGGCAATTTTCGTTGCGGGTTGACCAACAATTTCCGCATTCAGGTTACCGTTTTTCAGGATGATATCTTGAACCGCTTTCAGTTCCTTACCTTGTAACAAATAACCACCATGAGTAAAGAAACGTTTACGCACCTGATCATAAACAGAATCCACTACGATAATGGACTGTTCTGAAGCACAGATAACGCCGTTGTCGAAAGTTTTGGACATCAGAATAGAGGCAACCGCGCGTTTAATATCCGCTGATTCGTCGATGACGACCGGTGTGTTACCCGCACCAACGCCGATCGCTGGCTTACCAGAACTGTATGCCGCTGTTACCATACCAGGGCCACCGGTCGCCAGGATCAGGTTGATATCCTGGTGATGCATCAATGCATTGGAAAGCTCAACAGACGGCTCATCAATCCAGCCAATAATATCTTTTGGTGCACCAGCCTCAACCGCAGCACACAGAACCAATTCAGCTGCTTTATTCGTTGCTTTTTTAGCGCGTGGATGGGGTGAGAAAATAATACCGTTACGGGTTTTCAGGCTGATCAGAGCCTTAAAAATAGCGGTGGATGTTGGGTTAGTCGTTGGCACGATACCGCAGATTAAGCCAATAGGTTCGGCGATAGTGATGGTGCCGAATGTTTTGTCTTCGGACAAAATGCCACAGGTTTTTTCATCTTTGTAAGCGTTATAGATGTATTCGGAAGCGAAATGGTTTTTGATCACTTTGTCTTCGACAATCCCCATCCCTGATTCCGCCACGGCTAATTTTGCTAAAGGGATGCGTGCGTCTGCTGCTGCAAGGGCCGCGGCACGGAAGATCTTGTCAACTTGCTCCTGAGAGAAGTTGGCAAATTCACGTTGTGCTTTTTTAACCCGGGCAACCAGCTCGTTCAATTCAGTAATATGAGTTACAGTCATAAAGAGGTACTCCTGGAAAATATTAAAAATCTTTTAATATCAAAGAATAAGTGTTTTGCAGACTATTTAGCTTGGTGATTTTATGATGGCTACAGATTACCATTTGGTATTAAATAGATATTGATCTTAATCATATAAATTCCAAGCTGACTCCTTTCAGCTTGGGTGAGGTGGTAGAAGCGTTAATCAGGTTGAGTTTTTAACCTAATGAAAAAATCGGGTTAACAACTTGTTATATAAGACATTTTAAATTGAAAAATGAGTTGCAGTCGATGGAAAGCGGAATGTCATCCGTATAAGGTAAAGAAAAAATTAAGTTTTCTATGATTTTTGGGTAAGTAATCATATGAAAATATTTTCGTTAACACTGCGTAACTCAAGAGAGGTTGTTCGTGGGTGATTTACTGTTGGATCTTCCTGGTTGCATTAAGTTTTTTGTTGGGCTGTTCGCACTCGTCAATCCTGTTGGTATTTTACCGGTTTTTATCAGCATGACTCACTACCAGGCTCAGGCTGCCCGCAATAGAACTAATTTTATCGCCAATATTTCTGTTGCCATCATTTTATGGACAGCTTTGCTACTGGGTGATTCGATACTGCGGATGTTTGGCATTTCCATTGACTCTTTCCGTATTGCTGGTGGGATCCTTGTTGTGACCATCGCTATGTCGATGATTAACGGTAAACTTGGGGAAGACAAACAGAATAAGCAAGAAAAATCAGAAACCGCCATTAGAGAGAGTGTTGGTGTTGTGCCGCTGGCATTGCCGTTAATGGCCGGCCCCGGGGCGATCAGCTCTTGTATCGTTTGGAGTTCCCGCTATCAGGGGTGGCAGAATTTTATTGGGTTGGTGTTAACCAGCGCTTTGTTTGCTTTTTGCTGTTGGTTGTTATTCCGATCAGCTCCCTTAGTTGTCAAATATCTTGGGCAAACAGGCATCAACGTTATCACCCGAATTATGGGGCTGCTATTGATGTCTTTGGGAATCGAACTGATTGTGACAGGGATCAGAGCATTATTTCCAGGGTTACTCTGATATGATTGACGATAAAAGGTGCTGGATTTTTTTCGAGTCAAATTACAAATTATAATATTCTTGTCATTTTTATTATAAAGCCTGTTTTATGGGCTTTTCTCACTTATTTTACTGGTACTTCCTGAATTTTATACAAATAATCCAATATTTTTCTAAACTATTCTTACCTGCTAGTTCAATCTGTAACTGGTTGCTTCCACCGTAGTTTTGTGATGAATGTAGGTTTTTAATTTGCATTGATTGCAATTTGTTAAAATTATGTTTATTTTCATCTATGGACTACCTTTGTTTACTATTTTAGTTAAGATAAATGTAAATAAAGTGATGTATATCAATTTGTTACGTCGTTTGTTGGGATGTTTTATCAATTAATTTAATAGGATGCATTAAGTTGTTTGTAAGGATGGTTTTTACAATATAAGAAGGGTATTTTAACTATTGATATGATAAATCACCTTTAATATTTAATCCGTTACCTTGAGCTAAATAATGTGAAGGTACTGGCCTTTATGGGATATATGCGAAATGAATGAACAGGCCCACTAAACTGGAGGACTGGAGGTAAAAAATGAAGATCAAACAATTAAAATTACATAAGTTTGCTTCCTGTATATTATTATTATCGGTATTTCCTGTTACGGCTGTGTTTGCCGCTGACGTCCCAGATGGAGTGAAGCTTGCGGATAACCAGCAGATTGTTATCAATAATGGCACAGAAGTCGCCTCACTTGATCCACATAAAGTCGAAGGTGTGCCAGAATCCAACATTATTCTTAACCTCCTGGAAGGATTAGTCAGTACGGGTTCCAAAGGAGAAACTGTTCCGGGCGTTGCGAGCCATTGGGAAAATCAGGATTACAAAGTCTGGACTTTTTATCTGCGTGATAATGCTAAATGGAGTGATGGAACACCCGTCACTGCACATGATTTTGTATATAGCTGGCAACGTTTGGCTGATCCACATGTGGGTTCGCCTTATGCCAGTTATCTTCAATATGCTTACGTTGAAAACATTAATGATGTTCTAAAAGGCAAAAAATCTCCTGACCAGTTGGGAATTAAAGCGCTGGATGATCATCGTTTGCAGGTTACTCTGACGCATCCCGTGCCTTATTTCGTCAATATGCTCAGTCATACGGCAATGAAACCAGTGAAAAAGGATCTGGTTGAAAAATGGGGTAATAAATGGACTCTGCCAGAAAATTATGTGGGCAATGGGGCGTATCGGCTGAAAGAGTGGGTGGTGAATGAGCGGATTGTGATTGAACGGAATCCACAATACTGGAATAACGGTAAGACTATTATTGAGCAAGCGACGCTTTTACCACTTCAGTCCGAAACCAGCGGTGTTAACCGCTATCGTAGTGGGGAAATAAATATCACCAACAGCGCTATCCCTCCGGATTTGTATCGGAAAATGAAAAAAGCGATCCCTGATCAGATGCACGTCAGCCCTTATCTCTGTACGTTCTATTACGAAATTAACAATAATAAACCCCCGTTTACTGATGTAAGAGTTCGTGAAGCCGTTAAGTTAACTCTCGACAGGGAGATTATTGCGGGGAAAATTATGGGGCAGGGGCAAATACCGGCCTATGGTTTTACTCCAACGTTTATCGGCGGCGGTGATTTTGCTAAACCAGAGTGGGCTGGCTGGACACAGGAACAGCGTAATAAGCGTGCCAGAGAGTTATTGGCGCAGGCGGGTTTTAATCAGGCGAATCCGCTGAAATTCACATTGCTGTACAACACATCTGATCAAAATAAACAGCAGGCTATTGCTGCCGCTTCCATGTGGAAAAAGAATCTGGGAGCTGATGTGATTTTACAGAATCAGGAATGGAAAACTTCTCTCGAAAGTCGTCACCAAGGGAATTATGAGGTTACCAGAGCAACCTGGTGTGCGGATTACAATGAGCCTACTGCGTTTTTAAATATGTTGCTTTCTGGTAGCAGTAATAACACGACTTTTTACCAGAATAAAAATTTCGATAGTTATCTGGAGCAGGCGTTAGTCGCTAAAGATGCGGCTGTGCGTAAGAAATTATACCAACAAGCTGAATTTCAACTTGATAAAGACTCGGTATTGATTCCCGTTTATTACCGGGTGAGTGTACGGCTTGTTAGCCCATCAGTGGGAGGGTTTTCAGGGAAAGACCCATTGGATTATATGGATATTAAGCGACTGTATATGATAAAAAACTAGACATTAGTTTTACTCAAAAGAGTTACTGGTCCTGCAAACAAAATCGTTCCTTTTGAATGCAGGTGATAATCCGACCCATATTTCTGGGCCGTCGACTGATAAAAAGTCCGACGATGTAAAATTGGAGTAGAAAAAGATGATAAACACAACTAAGAATAGATTACTTACTGTCAGCATCAGTGCTGTACTAAGTATGGTAGTGGTGAGTCAGGTATTTGCTGCAAAAGTGCCAGATGGTGTTCAATTAGCTGATAAACAGGTTTTAGTCCGTAATAACGGCTCTGAGCCACAATCGCTGGACCCACATAAGATTGAAGGGGTGCCTGAATCACATTTGGCCCGCGATCTGTTTGAAGGTGTTGTAATCGTTGGCCCGCATGGTGAAATCTTGCCGGGTTCTGCAACCCGTTGGGAAAATAAAGACTTTACCGTTTGGACATTCCATATGCGTAAAGATGCTAAGTGGTCTAATGGTGATCCTGTCACCGCTCATGATTTTGTTTACAGCTGGCAGCGTTTGGCTGATCCTAAGACGGCTTCTCCTTATGAAAGTTATCTCCAGTATGCCCATATCACGAATATTGATGACATCATCAGTGGCAAAAAGAAACCGGATACTCTGGGTGTAAAAGCACTGGATGACTATACATTACAGCTCACATTGAGTGAAGCGGTTCCTTATCTGCCAAGGCTTTTGGCTCACTCCTCAATGTCGCCGGTTAATAGAGCTACGGTGGAAAAATATAGCGAAAAGTGGACTCAGCCGCAGAATTTTGTAGGTAATGGCGCTTACAAACTGAAAAACTGGGTGGTCAATGAACGTATTGTGATGGAACGTAGCCCAACATACTGGGATAACAAAAATACTGTTATTGATCAGGTCACTTTCCTACCAATTTCCTCAGAAGTAACAGATGTAAACCGTTATCGCAGCGGTGAAATTGATATGACTTATACCAATTTGCCGATTGAGCTATTCCATAAACTGAAAAAAGAGATCCCGAACGAGTTGCGCATTAACCCGCAATTATGTACTTATTATTACGAAATTAATAACGAAAAGCCGCCATTTAATGATCCTCGCGTCCGTACTGCATTGAAATTGGCTATGGACCAAGATATTGTGACAAATAAAGTAAAAGCACAGGGTGATATCCCTGCTTACGGTTTTACACCGCCGTTTACTGATGGTATGAAAGAGGTAAAACCAGCGTGGTTTACTGAGTGGAACCAGGAAAAACGTAACCAGGAAGCCAAAAAATTACTGGCTGAAGCGGGTTATACTAAAGATAATCCATTGAAATTTAACTTGCTTTACAATACCTCCGATCTACATAAAAAAATTGCAATCGCAATAGCTTCTGTCTGGAAGAAGAATTTAGGTGTTGATGTTCGTTTGGAAAATCAGGAGTGGAAAACTTTCCTTGATACCCGACATCAGGGCAATTACGATGTAGCCCGTGCTGGCTGGTGCGCTGATTACAATGAACCTTCTTCATTCCTTAATATGTTACTTTCTTACAGCAGTAATAACACCTCTCATTATAAGAGCAGTGAATTTGATAAGCTGATGAAAGAATCCCTGCAAGTAAAAACTGATGATGAGCGTGCAGCCGTTTATCAAAAGGCAGAAGAGCAGCTAGATAAAGATTCAGCCATTGTTCCCCTTTATTACTATGTGAATACCCGGTTAGTGAAGCCCTATGTTGGTGGTTATACAGGGAAAGATCCTTTGGATAATCTACACACCAAAGATTTTTATATTATCAAACACTAATAGTTGCAGGGCGGCCCGGAAAGGGCTGCCTTAGTGTCAGATTATTTTAAGGCCAGGGTTTAGGGCCAACACATAGGAACGGGCAATGCTTAAGTTTATTTTACGCCGTTGTTTAGAGGCGATCCCGACACTTTTTATTCTTATCACTATTTCGTTTTTTATGATGCGGCTGGCACCAGGCAGCCCGTTTACCGGTGAACGGAAATTGCCACCAGAGGTGATGGCAAATATTGAAGCGAAATATCATCTGAATGACCCCATGTATAAGCAATATTTTGATTACTTAATCCAGCTTTCCAAAGGGGATTTTGGGCCGTCTTTTAAATATAAGGACTATACGGTTAACGATTTGGTCGCAACGGCATTTCCGGTGTCGGCTAAATTGGGTGCATCGGCATTTATTATGGCAGTTATCTTGGGGGTTAGCGCTGGGGTTATTGCTGCACTTAACCAAAACACAAAGTGGGATTATACCGTGATGGGATTCGCTATGACGGGGGTTGTTATCCCAAGCTTTGTTGTGGCGCCGTTATTGGTGCTGGGGTTCGCTATTCACCTTAAATGGTTACCGGGAGGGGGCTGGAATGGCGGGGCGCCAAAATTTATGATCTTACCCATGGTAGCACTGTCTTTGGCCTATATCGCCAGTATTTCGCGTATCACCCGTGGTTCGATGATAGAAGTGCTGCACTCTAACTTTATCCGTACTGCACGTGCCAAAGGGTTGCCATTACGTATCATTATATTCCGCCATGCCTTAAAACCCGCATTGCTGCCGGTCATCTCTTATATGGGGCCTGCTTTTGTCGGTATTATCACCGGTTCAATGGTGATTGAAACGATCTTCGGTTTACCGGGAATAGGGCAGTTATTTGTTAATGGGGCGTTGAACCGTGACTATTCATTGGTATTAAGCCTGACGATTTTGGTTGGTGGCCTAACTATTCTGTTTAATGCGATTGTTGATGTGTTGTATGCCGTCATCGATCCGAAGATCCGTTATTAAGATTGGAGCGCGCAATGATAGTCAATAAACAAAATAGCGAAGCTCTGGAAAATTTCTCTGAGCAACTGGAAATTGAAGGCCGCAGTTTGTGGCAGGATGCACGACGTCGTTTTATTCACAACCGGGCAGCGATTGCCAGTTTGTGCTTGTTATTGTTGATTACTTTGTTTGTGATTTTGGCACCGATGCTGGCCCAGTTTACATACGATGATACTGACTGGGCTATGATGTCTATGCCGCCGGAGTTTGAATCAGGTCACTATTTTGGTACCGATTCCTCTGGCCGTGATTTACTGGTACGTGTTGCTATTGGTGGGCGCATTTCATTGATGGTTGGGATTGCCGCAGCCTTGGTTGCCGTAGTCGTTGGAACTTTGTATGGGTCATTATCCGGTTATCTGGGTGGAAAAATAGACTCAGTGATGATGCGTCTGTTGGAAATTCTGAACTCATTCCCATTCATGTTCTTTGTGATCCTGCTGGTAACCGTCTTTGGACAGAATATTTTGTTGATATTTGTCGCGATTGGCATGGTGTCATGGCTTGATATGGCGCGTATTGTCCGTGGTCAGACACTGAGCCTGAGACGTAAGGAATTTATTGAAGCCGCGCTGGTGTGTGGGGTGCCAACCCGTTACATCGTGTTACGCCATATTGTCCCTAACGTATTGGGTGTGGTGGTGGTTTATGCATCTTTATTAGTTCCAAGCATGATTCTGTTTGAATCATTTCTGAGCTTTCTAGGATTGGGAACTCAGGAGCCATTAAGCAGTTGGGGAGCGTTGTTAAGTGATGGTGCGAATTCGATGGAAGTTTCCCCGTGGTTGCTGATGTTTCCTGCCGGTTTTCTGGTGGTGACACTGTTTTGTTTTAACTTTATCGGCGATGGCCTGCGTGATGCCCTCGATCCGAAAGATCGTTAAGGAGGTAACATGAACAGCGTTAAAAACCAGAAAAGTTCTGAGCCGTTGTTAGTTGTTAAAGATTTGGACGTGACTTTTAGTACCCCGGATGGGGATGTTACCGCGGTGAACAAGCTGAATTTTGATTTACGGGCAGGGGAGACACTGGGAATTGTCGGTGAATCTGGTTCTGGGAAATCACAGACCGCTTTTGCTCTGATGGGATTGCTTGCCAGAAACGGCACGATTGGCGGCTCTGCTATTTTTAATGGCAGGGAAATTCTTAACCTGGAAGAGAAAGAACTTAACCGCATGAGAGCGGAAGAAATATCAATGATATTTCAGGACCCAATGACTTCTCTCAATCCCTATATGCGCATTGGTGACCAGCTTACAGAAGTATTAATGCTGCATAAACGTATGAGTAAAGGTGAAGCATACCTTGAATCGATTCGGATGCTGGATGCCGTCAAAATGCCGGAAGCGCGTAAACGTATGAGCATGTACCCTCATGAGTTTTCTGGTGGAATGCGTCAGCGCGTGATGATTGCAATGGCATTGTTATGCCGGCCAAAATTGCTGATTGCTGATGAACCGACAACTGCACTTGATGTTACGGTTCAGGCACAGATTATGACTTTGCTGAATGAACTGAAACAGGAATTTAATACCGCGATTATTATGATTACTCACGATTTGGGGGTAGTTGCCGGTATTTGTGACAAAGTGCTGGTGATGTATGCCGGGCGGACTATGGAATATGGCACGGCTCGCGAAGTGTTTTATCATCCAACACATCCTTATTCTATTGGCCTTCTTAATGCTGTGCCTCGTCTTGATGGTGATGAAGAATCATTGACGACTATTCCGGGGAATCCGCCTAATTTAATACGGTTGCCGAAAGGGTGTCCGTTCCAGCCACGCTGTCAGTTTGCAGTAGACCATTGTGTAGCTTGTGAACCACAGTTAGAGGCATTTGGCAATGGGCGTTTGCGATCTTGTTTTAAAGCACCGGGAGAATTGGTATGAGTCCGATTGAAGAAAGACGCGTGTTGCTGGAAGTGGCCGATCTGAAAGTTCACTTTGATATCAAAGATGGCAAACAATGGTTTTGGCAACCAGCAAAAACCCTGAAAGCGGTTGATGGCGTTACATTAAGGTTATACGAAGGGGAAACCCTTGGGGTGGTTGGTGAATCTGGTTGTGGTAAATCGACTTTTGCCCGTGCAATTATCGGATTGGTTAAGTCTTCCGGTGGTTCAGTAACTTGGTTGGGAAGAAGCCTGCTGGATATGAATGATAAACAGTGGCGGGATATTCGCAGTGATATCCAGATGATATTCCAGGATCCATTAGCATCGCTGAACCCGAGAATGACGATTGGCGATATTATTGCAGAGCCACTGCGTACTTATCATCCTAAGATGAAAGAGCTGGAAATCAAAGGCCGGGTAAAAGCAATGATGATGAAGGTTGGATTGCTGCCGAATCTGATTAACCGCTACCCGCACGAATTCTCTGGCGGTCAGTGTCAACGTATCGGGATTGCCCGTGCGCTTATTCTTGAACCTAAGTTGGTGATTTGTGATGAGCCGGTATCTGCACTTGATGTATCCATTCAGGCTCAGGTAGTGAACCTGTTGCAGGAATTACAACGGGAAATGGGGCTATCGTTGATTTTTATCGCCCATGATCTTGCGGTGGTTAAGCACATATCTGACCGTGTCTTGGTGATGTATCTTGGGCATGCAGTGGAACTGGGAACTTATGATGAGGTTTATCATAATCCACAGCACCCTTATACCAAAGCATTGATGTCGGCAGTGCCGGTGCCTGATCCGGATAAAGAACGAAATAAGCATATTGAGTTACTGGAAGGTGAATTACCGTCACCGATCAATCCGCCATCAGGTTGTGTTTTCCGTACACGTTGCCCAATGGCAGATCCTGAATGTGCTAAGACACGACCATTGATGGAGGGAAGTTTTCGTCATGCGGTGTCTTGCTTGAAGGTTGATCCGTTGTAATTGTTGGTGATGTTGTCATATTAGATGGTGTGCCTCACTGGGTTTATACATTAAGGCATCTTTATAAACCAAAATATGAGAGTTGTTTTTTGGGTTCTGCTTGGGATTCAGGCATACATCAAAATTGGCAACTCTCGTTGGTTTAGCCGTAATCAATTTAAGTGCAGTAATCCATTGATTTCATTGATTTCCTTATGCCACATAGCTTGAAGATCCGGTTTCTGATGCTTATTCTTTCGTTTTTGATCTTCTTGCAACAATTCTTCAAGCTCAAAAAGGCGTTTTAATAACTCATCGTCGTTCTTGTCATTAACTGGCACAGACTGAACTGATGAATCTTTGGGTTCATAGTGATTATTGACAGACGTGTCTGAGTACATACTTTTGTAAGCTGAATTTGAATCGTTGTACTCGATAAGTTTACCGTTATTGATAACAAAAAAACGGTTACATACTTTTTCCAGAAAATCACGATCATGGGAAACCAAAATGAGTGTTCCTAGATATGCTCGAAGTTGTTCTGCCAGCTCAGTTTTGCCAATAAAATCGAGATGGTTAGTTGGTTCGTCCAGCATAATGATATGACTATCAATTAGAGATATTCCCAATAATAGGACACGAGCTCTTTCGCCACCACTTAATGTTTCAATCTTGGAAAATAAACGGTTATAGATGAATCCGGCTTTTATTAACGCTTTCTTGCAGGTTTCATTATCAACTGATACACCAGCAAAATCGCAGTACATTATTAAAGCATCAATTAATGAATGTTTATCATCGAGTCTGTTTAACGTCTGATCGTAATAGGCCATTATTGCTTTAGGATGGATCAGGATTTCTGAAATGTTATCAGCAGGAGTAATATAATTATGCCAAACATATTCTAAAAAGGTAGATTTTCCACATCCATTCTCACCAAGAATGGTAATATGATCACCTGATGCCGCGGTAAAGTCAGTAATATTGAATAATTTTAATGTGCTGTTTTTAAGTTGGACATTAAAATTATTTATATCAATAAGCTTGTTGGCGGGGAGAGATCTCCCTGGGAATGTTAAATACCAAGGATAGTCATCTATCGTTTCGCATTGTTGTTCTTTTAATTTATCAATTCTTTTAAACATAGATTGAGCCTTTCTGGAAAGGCTATTACTGTCATAGTTTTTACCCCATATAGCCAACTGTTTTGCGCTTGATTCAAGTCGGCGTATCTCTTGTTCCTCAGCGGCATGTTGTAATTGTAAGGCGTCTTCAAGTTTCTGGTGTTCGATCAGTGCATTGCTACATGGGTAGCCGTATTTATAAAGGGTATTATTGGAAATAATCCAACTGCAATTTGTTACGTTATCTAGTAATCTACGGTCATGTGATACGGTGATTAAGCATCCTTTCCAGGTTGATAAAAATTGCTCAAGCCAAAGCATAGTAGGTAAATCAAGATGGTTGGATGGTTCATCCAGTAAAAGAGTATTTGGTTCCAGAAGCAAAGCCCGTGCAATCAAAATTTTCGTTTTTTGTCCACCACTCAAGCTTGAACATTTCATATGAAAATGTTCATTTCTGAAGCCAATTCCAGTAAGTACAGTTTCAGCTTTCCAGCCACTGGAATAACTTTCATCACAGGGCAACACGGATAATGTAGCGTCTAGTAGACTGAAATCCAATAAAGAATCAGGAAAATGTTGCTCAATCATATAGAATTTCAGATTATTAGCATGTGTTACTGTACCGCTATTAGGTGAAAGATTTTTAGAAATAATCTTTAGCAAAGTAGATTTGCCAGAACCATTGAACCCGATCAAACCTACTTTATCATTCTGATTTAACGATACAGATAAACCCTTAAACAGCTCGTTTTCTGAGTTATAGTAATATACATTTTCAGCAGTAATGAATGTTTGATTCTTATTTTTCATGAACAGCCTCTTTATTCCTGAAAAAAATCATAAATATTGCAGCAAAAATAGCCAGTAAGAATTCTTAAAAATAGATGTTTTGGGCGGATTCGACTAAATAAGTGTAATTCTTCAGAAAGGCGGCCAGCTGCTTTCTCGGCGTCATTTTACGAAGAATGTTGCACTTACTATGCGAAACCGCGTTATAATTTACATCTTTTTATTCGTTAATGTTTATCATTTGAAGCACAATACAGAAAGTTTTTCGCCGGTAAAATTTGTGCTGTAATGATGTTCTGTATTGGGAGCAGGCGGGCAACGTGATAGAGAGTGATTAACTTTATTTTTTTACTCTTTCCACAAAATATGGCAAATCTGGTGAGATTTTTCCCGGCAAATCAGAATACGGGCAAAAATATCATTAATCTCAGCATCCTCAGATTCAGCCAGCCCGATAATCACCTCTGCGAAAAAATCAGGGTTTAGATCGCACTCCACATGTTCCAGCCAATCCTCTGAAGGAGCCAGTAATTCTGCGCCGCCCCGTATTTCGAATTGTAAGCTGAATAGCAAAATATCCGCAGGATCAAGATTGGATGAAGCCAGCTCAAGAAAGATGTCATACGCTTTCTCAAGGGTTTCATCTTCTGTCATTCGGTTATTGAGATCTAAATCCATCGTTTGTGAAGGTCTGTTGTCCATATCAATTCATTTGGTCAGTAATGATGGGATAATTAAAGCATGACGGAGCATTGATTGGTACCCCCATCTTGTCAAGACGAGGGGATTAGTCACAGTAGTGGGCTGAAAAAGTAACAAATACGTTCAATTATCCGATGCCACAAAGGGCGCTGTTCCCATTCATGGATTTCCAGCAATGTAGAATGGGCCATGTAATCGTATTGCACCAGAGTCAGGTCATTACCAAAGTTTTCATCATCAATAACCACAGTAATTTCAAAATTCAGCCACAGGCTGCGCATATCGAGATTAACTGAGCCAACCATACTGAGTTGACCATCAACCAAGACGCTTTTGGTATGTAATAAACCGTCTTCAAACTGATAAATCTTAACTCCCGCATTCAATAGTTCAGAAAAGAATGCACGACTTGCCCAGCGAACAAGGAAAAAATTGTTTCTGCTAGGAACAATAATAATAACTTCCACACCCCTTAAGGCCGCAGTGCAGATAGCATTCATCAAGTCATCACTGGGAACAAAATAAGGGGTGGTTAATATCAATTGCTTACGGGCAGAGAAAATAGCCGTCATTAAAGATTGTTGAATTAACTCTTCAGGGAATCCGGGACCAGATGCAATGATCTGAGTTGTATGCCCGCTGGCTTGTTCAAATGGCATGATATTGTTGTCTGGTGATGGTGGAAAGATGCGTTGACCTGTTTCCATTTCCCAGTCACAAGCGTAAATAACACCCATCGTCGTGGTAACCGGCCCTTCCATCCGCACCATGATGTCGATCCATTGTCCAACACCGGCGTTTTGCTTAAAGAAGCGTGGATCTACCATATTCATGCTGCCGGTGTAAGAAATATAGTCGTCTATCAGGATAATTTTACGATGCTGGCGCAGATCCATGCGGCGTAGAAATAAACGGAAAATATTGACTTGTAAAGCTTCAACAAATTCAATTCCTGCCTGGCGCATGATATCCGGGTATTGACTACGGCAATATAACCAGCTGCCGGCTGAATCCACCATAACACGGCATCTGACTCCTCGGTGTGCTGCGGCCATAAGGGCATCAGTCACTTGTTCAACCAAACCGCCGGATTGCCAGATATAGAACATCATCTCGATGCTGTGTTTGGCATTCTCAATATCTTCGATGATGGTTTTTAGTGAATTGTCATAGGTTGTCAGCAGTTGGATCTTGTTACCCTTAACGCCTTCGAGCCCTTGCCGCCGTTCGCAAAGCTGGAATAACGGTGTCGCGACTTCGCTATTTTCCGTGGCGAAGATATGACGAGATTTGCGCAGCTCTTCAAGCCATACCGCTGTTGACGGCCACATGGCTTTTGCCTGCTCAACTCTGCGTTTTCCCAAATGCAGCTCACCAAATGACAGGTAAGCGATAATGCCAACTAAGGGCAGGATATAAATAATTAGCAGCCAGGTCATAGCGGAAGTGACAGGCCGGCGTTTTATTAAAATACGTAAGGTGATACTGGCAACGATCAGCCAATAGAAGAAAATAGCAAGCCAACTTAGGACGGAATAAAAGGTTGTCATGTTCGGCAATCAATCCTGTTTTGTTCAGACATCTTTGGTGGCGTTTAACACGGCTTCCCCGAAACACGGGATATAAACGATCTAATTAACCCGATGAATTTACCAAAAAATCGGCAAGTATACTGTAAGCATCATACTTGATATTGGTTATTTCGCACTATATGACATAAAAAGTACTATTCAGATACGCCTTGGATATCTTTTTTAAAGGCTTATAATGAGCGTGATATTTTTTACAGGTATAGTTGTATGAGACATAGTCGAAATGAAGTCGGACGGTGGCGAAGGTTGCGCCAGCATTCCAACCGCCGTCGCCGTTGGCTGGAAGGGCAATCAAGACGTAATTTACGTATTTATTCACTACGTAAATTAGATGTTTATAAACAGCGGCGAGCTTTATTGTTTGTTCAACATAGTGAATGGACGCATTAAAAAAATAATATTTTTGGCCTTATATTCACGCTCAACCACAATCTTTATTGAATATGATTGCTATTTGCATTTAAACTAGCAGTTATTCGAGGATTGACTATTATGCTGCTAATCAAGAACTTTCTTATGCGTTGGATACATTGGCCAATATTATTATCAGTTTGTTTGCATATTTCTGTTGCTGCCGCACTTTTTTGTTCTGTGATACCGGAAAAACAGCCTGACACTGCACTTATGTCTGTAGCGATGATTCAGTTAGCTGCTGAAGATGTCCCAGTTTCACAACCCGCGGCGCCTGAGCCTGAATCAGAGCCAGATGAGCCTGAACCTGTTCCAGAGCCGGTGATCCCAAAGCCGGAGGTGAAGAAGCTGAAACCGAAACCGGAAGTGAAGAAGAAGGTTGTTAAAAAGCAATCGGAGCCAGTTGAGAAGATAATTGAACAATTGGAAAAGGAAAAGCCACTGGTTAACCGTACTGATAATAATCAGAATAAACCGGCAACTAAATCACGGAATGGGCCAAAAGCATTAAGTAAAACGTTACCCATTTATCCATCCAGAGCGGCAGCATTGGGGATTGAGGGTAATGTTAGAGTCAAATATGATATTGATGAAGACGGCCGGGTAAAGAATATCGAAGTGATTGGTGCTAATCCGCCTAATGTTTTTGACAGGGAAGTAAAAAAAGCAATGAGAAAATGGCGCTTTGAAAAAATACCCGCAGTTGGCTATATCACAACAGTAGAATTCAAAATGACCGGTATATCTCAATCCTGATTGGCGGTAAAATGCAGATAAAAAAGGAGCATGATTCGAACGCTCCTTTTTTGCATTAATAATCAGACTGATTCGTCAGTGCTGCTGGTTAGTTGGAATTGGGTTTTACCTTCTGGTAACTGGCGCGGGGTATTATCCTCATTAACGGCGACATAAGTGAATATTGCCTCGGTTGCACGATAGCGTTGACCTACCGGTTCAGATGCTACTTTCTTCACCCAGACTTCGATGTTAATAGTAATCGAACTGTTACCGGTTTTGAGACAATGCGCATAGCAGCAGACGACATCACCAACAGCGACAGGTTTCAGGAAAGTAATACCATTTACTCTGACAGTGACAACACGGCCTTCCGCAATTTCTTTTGCCAGAATTGCGCCACCAATATCCATTTGTGACATCAGCCATCCGCCAAAAATATCTCCATTGGCGTTGGTATCAGCGGGCATAGCCAGTGTGCGGAGGACTAATTCTCCGTTAGGTAATTGTTGTTGTGTCATTGAAAACTTTACTTTATTTGATGAAAAAACAATACCTGCCTACAGGCGATAGCAGGCAGGTATCCATTTGAATAGGGTTACTTCTGTTCGCGTGGCAGGTGACGATAAATATATACTACACTGAGCACGGTGAAAACCAGGGTCAGGGCAGTCAGACCAAATACTTTAAAGTTAACCCAGACATCTTGTGGTAACCAGAATGCGACATAAATATTGGCCAACGCACAGGCAATAAAAAACAGCGCCCATGCCATATTGAGTTTATTCCAGACAAAATCCGGTAAAACCAACTCTTTTCCTAGCATTTTCTGAATAAGTGGTTTTTTCATGAACCATTGGCTGACGAGCAAGGCTAATGCAAATAAGGCATAGATTGCGGTGACTTTCCACTTAATAAAGAGATCACTGTGGAAAGCTAAGGTCAGAGTGCCGAAAACTGCAACCATGATAAAAGTGATCAGAGAAGATTTCTCTACTTTCCGGTAGATGAAATAAGTTATCGCTACAGCTAAACCGGTGGCGGCAATCAGTGCCCCGGAAGCATAGAAAATGTCATACATTTTGTATACAACAAAAAATACGACTAAAGGTAGAAAGTCTAAAAGTTGTTTCATGTTTGAACCTATTGTAATTCCGGCAGCTGACTCTATCCGATTTTGGTGGTTGAATATACTAAGCGGCAACAGTATGGCTTTTTTTATCGATAAATAAAGATTTTTATCGATCTGTTTCGCACAATTTTACCATAAAGAGCGGCGTAATTAACTTCCTGTTGTCAGTGAACATATAACACAGCATTATAGCCAAAACCCGTTGAAAAATAAGAGGGCATAAACCAGATGCAGTGGAAAAAACTACAGCGTTGGATGCCAGGGTTGGGCAATTTTTCTCATTATCGCAAAGAGTGGTTTAGTCATGATTTAAGGGCTGGGCTTTCTGTGGCCGCAGTAGCCCTGCCGGTTGCGATTGCTTACGCTGAATTAATGGGAATAAGTGCAATTATCGGTCTCTACGCCTGTATCTTGCCGATGTTCACTTATGCGCTATTTGGCACTTCAAGACAGTTGATTGTCGGGCCGGATGCAGCAACGTGTGCCGTTATTGCGGCGGCAGTTGCGCCTTTGGTTTTTGGTAATGAAGATGTACGTTGGCAGCTTACGATTGTCATGACTTTAATGACAGGGATATGGTGTGTTCTCGCGAGTCATTTTCGATTAGGTGCGTTTGCTGATTTTCTTTCAAAACCGATCCTTAAAGGATTAATGAACGGTGTTGCATTGACAATCATTGTGGATCAGTTGGCTAAAGTCTTTGGCTTTGCCGACGTACCCGTTGGGTTGATTGAACGGGTGATTGCATTACCTGCCAAACTAATGAATACGCATTTACCGACGTTGGCAATGTCGGTTGCGACGGTGTTGATTTTACTGACTGTACGTTTCTTGCGCCCGACCTGGCCGGGGCCTTTGTTGGCAATGGTATTAACGACATATGTAAGCTGGCAATTTGGGCTTGAAAAACAGGGTATTCAGATTGTTGGCAGTGTCAGCGGTGGGGGATTACCTGTTGTACCAATGCCTGATTTCCAACCGGGAATTATGCGTGATCTGGTTATCCCATCCCTGAACCTTGCCGTTATCAGTTTTGTCAGTTTTATGATGACGGCCCGTAGTTTTGCCAGTAAAAACGGCTATCAGATTGATGCGGATTCTGAGCTTAGGGCCTTAGGTATTGCGAACATTGCTTCTGCTTTATCACAAGGGTTTGCAGTCAGTGCTGCCAGCAGCCGAACTGCGGTGAATGATGCGATTGGTGGGAAAACGCAATTGGTTTCTGTGATTGCCGCTGTGGTTATCTTGCTGGTTTTGCTGTTCTTGACGGGTTTCCTGGCGCATATTCCATTGTCATCTCTTGGTGTAGTGCTGATTTATTCGGCATCATCATTGTTGAATTTACGGGGGATCTGGTCACTGAGGAAACGAAATCGTCAGGCATTCACTTTATCACTGTTTACACTGATTTCAGTAGTGGTGGTTGGTTTGATTAACGGTGTTGGTTTTGCTGTTTTGCTTGGTTTATTGCAGTTTTTGCGAATTGTCTTCCGTCCGACAGATCAGCTTTTGGGCGTTAATGAACAAGGAATGATTCATTCCATTAACCAAGGCAATGAGATTAAACCGGTAGACGGAGTGATGATGTACCGGTTTAACTCACCATTAACTTATTTCAATGTCAGTTATTTTAAAAAACGGGTGTTGCAGCATGTAGACAGGGCGAAAAAACGTCCGGGTTGGTTAGTTGTTGATGCGGCTGTGAGTTTTACCTATGACGATGTGAGTGTTTTTGCGGCTATTGATGAACTGATTACTGAATTGAAAGTAAAAGGTGTCACATTGGTGCTCGCTGGCCGACGGACAGAACTTACCCGCTGGATAAAACAAAATAAATTGAGAAGCAGTGATGACGATCTAGTTGTGGTGCCCGATCTCTATTTTGCCGTTCGAATGATTCAAAGTAAGCCTGAATGGTACTCTAATTACATCAAAAGATAATGATTCATAGCTGTTCACTAAGCTTGAAGTTCATTGGATAAAAACATATGATTAGATCATAACAAACAAGGAGGTTTTAGTAATGCAATCTGATTCAGGTTTGGACGTCTTACTTGGGTTGCATGGTCAGCGGGTATTGATGAAATTATCGCTGAACGCGAAAAAAGAGGGTAATACGATGAAAGCACTCATTGGCGTGATGAATGAAGAGCTTATACGCAGGCGCACACTGGCTATAGTTAAAGGCGAATATGTCATTCAGCCTGGTGAACCTAAGATTTGGTTTACCTCTATGATTGCTCTGGCTCAAGTACTTAGCAGTGATAATATTGTTCTTCTGCGCCTTATAAATGAACGGAAACCAGAGACAATCGCAGAACTGGCCAAGCTGTCAGGGAGGCAACCAAGCAACTTGTCAGCTACGTTAAAGACATTAAATCAACATGGTTTTGTCGCTCTGGAAAAAAATGGCAGAAGTGTAAAGCCAAAGGCGTTGTTTACTGATTTTGAAATAAAAATTGAGCAAGAAATAGTTGAAAGAGTTATGTCATCTTGTGGGGCTAAAATATAGCGGCCTGAAGTAGCACGTTTAATACAGTGTGATCCTGTTTATGACTTGTCTGCCCCATAGTTTTTACAACTATGGGGCTTGGTTGAACAACTATTTAGCCATAATAACAGATAATAAAGCCAATCTGATAGATAATCACCTGTCTTCCCTTAAGGTGTATATCTTTCTGCTAAAAAAGAGAAATACGACGGTAATACTTAGTATTTTGCTTTATTAAACGGGAACTTAACAACAACTGGAATTTCGTTGTTTTCTATTGGTTACTGATAAATAATACCTCCCCGTAATTATTTTTTTCTATATTTTATACAATATTAGGGATTTTCAATGAAAAGAGCACTGGTAGCCTCAGTGGTGGCTGTTGGTTTATCTGTATTCGCATTTGCAGCAAATGCGAGCGGTGAAAGTACAATTTCTGGTGGCTATGCTCAGAGCCATACAAAGTTTGATGATAAAGACGCTGAGAGCCTATTTGGCGGTAACTCAAAGGGCTTCAACTTGAAGTACCGCTATGAGTTGGATAGTAATTTTGGTGTTATTGGTTCATTCACATATACCCATCTGAATAGTGATGCACATGTTGGTGGTATCAAAGTAGCTAAATTAGATCTGGATTATTATTCCCTGATGGCTGGTCCTACATATCGCTTTAATGAATATGTTAGTGTATATGGTATGGTTGGTGCTGCGCATGGAAAAGTTAAAGTCTCTGATTTTATTACACCACAATCAGGTAGCGAGAGTAAAACATCTGTCGGCTACGGATTGGGATTACAGTTTAACCCTATGCCAAATTGGACTATCGATACATCTTATGAATATTCAAAATTGGATGAGCTTAAGATAGGCACTTGGGTAGTTGGCGTAGGTTACCGGTTCTAATCGGAATTTGCTAATTTGTATTTAATTAGCAATCTCTTTCTACAGAAATTCTCTGTCGTGTGGCAGGGAATTTTTTTGGATTTTATCCAATAGTAATGAAGAGCTATAAGGCATGACATATACGGATATAAACTGGTTTATGCTGTATTCGCTGTCAACCCCATAGCTTTTATCGCTATGGGGTTTGTTTGAACAGCTATTTTATATTCATTTTTGTTGTGAAGAGGCAACCAGCATATATAACCTGAACAGATAAATTAGCAGAATAGCTGAGATCAAGTTATTAAACACGCCGAGCGTGATTCCCGCCATCTCACTATGAATGAATGTCAGACGATCAATAATAAACACCAGCAAGAGTTTGGCGGTTAGCCATAACAGGATTGCCGGAACCAGCAAGCGAATATTGGCAAATGCCAGTTTCCAGCTTATTTTCATCGAAGCAAAAATACCACAACGTTCAGCAGTCATAATCACGGGTGATAAAGCCAGTGCGATAGACAAAATAATGCCTGGTACCAGCATCAGCATTAAACCAAGTTGAATCAGCAAGGTGCAGATAAGCAGTAGCAGGAACAGTTTTGGTAATTGGCTTGCTGATAAACCAATTGCCTGTAATGAAGAAATACGATTTCCCGCTGAAACTGCCGTGACCAATGTCAATACACCACCAACCAGTAGCACATTGCCAATCATACTGGAGAAAATGGTTCCTATTCCCGCTCGCATGATCATTGACTGTTGTTCTGGGGTCATTTGCGACACCATATCCTGAATACCTGCTTTACCTGAAGTTGCAAAAGCGAATTCTGCTTCTGTCAGCAGCTTCATCTGTTCGCTATCAGGGATAAACAGGTGTCCCAATAGGGTAGTCACCAGAGCCGCCAGAACGGCCAGAGTCAGAGTACTTAACAGTTGATTCTTGAAAAAGTTAAAACTGTCACGGTACAGGGTATTCGCCGTGATTGGCATGAAGACTGCTCCTATCAGGTTAAACTATACAATAATACACAGCGGTTAATTGTACTCTGTTATGGGCAGATGTGGATAGCTGAAAGGAGATTATGCGGATAAATTAGTGATTAGCTATGATTGTTGATGAGAGAAAAAAACTTTTCATGTTATCTTTCCAATATGAAAATAAACATAAATTTAACTTTATTAAAACATAATGAAAATATAATTAAATGAGAGATAAAACACTAAAATTGGCATATAAATATAAAATAAAAAATCTAATTGATTAATAATGAATAAATATTGATTTGTGTCAATTTAAAATAATTCCTATTTGAAATAATAATATCTCAAATATACGATTTTTATTAAATTATTTAAAAGATGTGATCTATCTTGGATCATAATTTTAAATATATGGCTATATTTTTGTTGACTTTAAATCACAGGAATGGGATGAATAATGAAAAAACTTTCTGCATTTGTATTAGCAGCGGCAACTTTAGCACCATCGTTCGCTTTTGCTCATGAAGCGGGTGATTTTCTTTTCCGCACGGGTACTGCAACAGTAAGACCTAATACCGGCTCTGATAATGTATTAGGGGTAGGTTCTTTGAGTGCGGATAATAATACCCAGATGGGTTTAACCTTCGGTTATATGATTACCGATAATATTGGTGTTGAATTACTCGCTGGGACACCTTTCCAGCATCGGGTAAGTTTACCGGGTGCAGGTAATATTGCTAAAATAAAGAGTCTGCCACCGACATTAATGGCGCAATACTATTTCGGTTCTAAAGAAAGTAATTTCCGACCTTATATTGGTGTTGGTTTGAACTATACCACTTTCTTTAACGAGAAATTCAATGATAATGATGCTGTTAAAGGCAATAAATTACACAGTCTGGATCTGAAAGATTCCTGGGGTGTGGCCGGTCATGTTGGCTTAGATTACGAGTTAGATCAGAACTGGATGCTAAATGCGTCTGTGTGGTGGGTGAACATTGAAACTGATGTGAAATTCAAAGCAGGTGACCAGAGCCATAAAGTTGATACCCGGCTTGATCCGTGGGTATTTATGTTTGGTGTTGGTTATCACTTTTGATAAAAACATGTTTGTTCAACATAACTTGCTTGATATGAAAAGCATGGGGCAGATTTTGCCCCATTTTTTGTACTAAAATTGAGTTGCAGATTTCATTTTTGATACAAACTCAGTGAGTTTTTTCAGCATTATTTCTGGTTGAGAAAGATTTTCTTCAATAATTTTGACTACGGCAGATCCGGAAATTGCACCTGCTGCACCACTTGCTAATGTTTCTTTTATCTGTGCAGGTTCTGAAATACCAAACCCCTGTAATGATGGTGCAGCATGATATTCCCGCAACTTATTGACCAAATGATTTAAAGGATGTTCAGCGCGTCGTTCTATGCCGGTAACACCGGCTCGGGATAATAAATAGGTATATCCCCGGCCATAAGAGGCGATTTCACGTAATAATTCATCTTTCGCATTTGGAGGGCAAATAAAGATAGGGGCAATATTATGTTTCATTGCTGCGGTACGGAATGGCCGTGATTCTGATACAGGAACATCTGCAACTAATACAGAATCGATATCTGCATCTTTGCAGCGGCGATAAAACTCGTCTATGCCATTATGAAAAATCAGGTTGGCATACATCAATAAACCAATGGGAATATCAGGATATTTTGTCCGAATTTTTGCCAATAATTCAAAACAGAGAGTGGGGGTAACATTTGAGGAGAAAGCACGCAGATTGGCATTCTGAATTGTTGGGCCGTCAGCCAGCGGATCAGAAAAAGGAATACCTAACTCAAGGGCATCAGCACCACCGGCAATCAGTGCGTCAATAATTTCCAATGATAATTCTGGGTTTGGATCGCCGAGTGTGACAAAGGGGACAAAAGCACCTTGTTTACGGCTTTCCAATTGTTTAAATAGCTGCTCGTAACGTTCCATCAGATTTCCCCTCTGGATTTTAAAATATCATGGACAGTAAATATGTCTTTATCACCACGACCGGATAGATTGACGATCAGCAATTGCTCTTTATCAGGCGCTTGATGGATCATTTTCAAAGCATAAGCTAGCGCATGAGAGGATTCGAGAGCCGGAATAATGCCTTCTTCACGGGAAAGCGTTTTGAATGCAGCCAGTGCTTCATCATCAGTGATGGAAAAATAGTCAGCCCGACCGATACTGTTCAGATAGGCATGTTGAGGACCGACAGAAGG
Organism: Photorhabdus thracensis; assembly: GCF_001010285.1. Taxonomy (GTDB): domain Bacteria; phylum Pseudomonadota; class Gammaproteobacteria; order Enterobacterales; family Enterobacteriaceae; genus Photorhabdus; species Photorhabdus temperata. Next base: position 4,366,664 of record NZ_CP011104.1, read on the forward strand.
GAAATCCAGACCAGCTGAAATAGAGTAAGATTCTTCAATTTGGCCCTCATCTGTCTGCATCATGGGAGATTTCATACCAAAATAGATACCTAATTCGCCATGTTTCAGCGGGGCGCCATGTTTGCCCGTTTCGATACCGTGTCCCGCGGGTTCAATACCAATCAGGCGTACCGATGTTTCAGGAATAAACTCGGCAAACATGCCAATGGCATTGGAACCCCCACCAACGCAGGCCAGCACAGCATCAGGCAGACGTCCCTCTTTTGCCAGAATCTGGGCTTTGGCTTCTTCACCAATCATACGCTGGAACTCCCGAACCATGGTTGGGTAGGGATGTGGGCCAGCGGCGGTACCTAACAAATAGTGAGCCTTATCATAGCTGCCAGACCAGTCGCGCAGTGCTTCATTGCAGGCATCTTTTAGGGTTGCAGAGCCGCTGTGGACCGGGATAACTTCGGCTCCCATCAGACGCATGCGGAAGACATTAGGGGATTGGCGTTCCACATCTTTAGCACCCATATAAATACGGCATTTCATATTTAACAGTGCGCAGGTAAGGGCTGTTGCCACACCATGCTGGCCGGCGCCGGTTTCCGCAATAATTTCATTTTTGCCCATGCGTTTCGCCAGTAATGCCTGACCAAGTACCTGATTGGTTTTATGAGCGCCGCCGTGTAATAGATCTTCCCGCTTCAGATAAAGGCGGGTTTTAGTGCCTTTAGTCAAATTACGGCATAAAGTTAATGCCGTTGGTCTGCCTGCATAGTTTTTCAGCAGATCTTGAAACTCTTGCTGGAATTCAGGATCTTGTTGAGCATCAATAAATGCCGCTTCTAATTGTTCAAGGGCGGGAATAAGGATCTGTGGCACAAATTGTCCACCGAAATCACCAAAATAGGGGTTAAGTTTACTCATTATTCTGTTTGTCCATTGTTATTAATCAGAGAATCGTTGTTTATTGGTAGCTTCGTAGACGCTGAAACACTTTGCTTAATTTATGACTGCTTTTGATACCCGGTGCGCTTTCAACACCAGAGTTAAAATCAAGTCCGCAACAGCCATATTTTGCTGCCTGTTGGCAATTTTCTTCATTTAATCCACCTGCCAGCATCACATTGTCGAGTGATTGTTTTTCAAGTAATTGCCAGTCGAAACTTTTGCCGGTTCCACCTTTGCCGTTATCAAGCAGATACCGATCAATATTTCTGGCTTTAGCGTGGAATGAATCTTTCGACATATCAATTGCTTTCCAAATCTGGCAGTTTTCAGGCAATAATTTCCGCAGTTCTTTAATATAAACTTCGCCTTCTGCTCCGTGTAATTGCACCGCAGCGAGAGACAGGGTGCGGGCGGTATGATTGATAAATGCAGATGATTGATTTTGAAATACCCCTACATATTTGAGAGCCGCCGCATTGATGATTTGTTGAGCCTGTTCGATATTAATTCTACGCAGAGAATGCTCAACAAATATCAAACCACCATAAACAGCCCCTGCTTGTAATGCCGCTTTGGCATCTTGTGGGCGGGTTAACCCACAGACCTTATTTTCCCCCAGAATCAGTTGACGTAATGCCAGATCCAGATTGGGCTGGGACATCAAAGCACTGCCAATCAGAAAACCATTGGCATAATGGCTGAGTTCACGAATTTGCTGATGCTGGTGGATGCCTGATTCGCTGATAACAATCGTTCCTTCCGGTAACTGTGGCGCAAGTTGTCTGGTGCGGTTTAAATCTATAGAAAGATCTCTGAGATCACGGTTATTAATACCAATAATTTTGGCTTTCAGTGTGACAGCCCTGATCTGTTCTTCTTCTGAACTCACTTCCGTCAGTACTCCCATATTTAAACTATGAGCGAGTTCAGACAGCATAATATATTGCTCATCGTCGAGAACGGAAAGCATCAGCAGAATTGCATCTGCCTGATAATAACGAGCGAGATAAACCTGATAAGGATCGATAATAAAATCTTTGCACAGCACCGGCTGATGAACGGTATCACTCACCAGACGGAGGAAGTCATAGCTGCCCTGAAAATATTTTTCATCCGTTAATACTGAAATTGCGGCAGCATAAGGCTGATAAGTTTTTGCTATCTGGATGGGATCAAAATCTTGACGAATGAGTCCTTTTGAAGGCGATGCTTTTTTACACTCCAGAATAAAAACAGTCTGTTCACTGTTCAGCGCCTGATAAAAACTACGCTGGCTGGCAACAATAGAATCAATAAAGTTTTCCAAAGGTTGTTGTTGCTTGCGTCCAATAAGATATTCGGCTTTATCATTAACAATTTTCTGTAAAACGGTAGCTTGCATCATTAACTCCTTGCGGCAAGTGCGGTGACTCGTTCATAAGCCAGACCACTGTGAATGGTTTCAAGAGCTTGTTGAGTGTTATGACGTAAATTTTTCTGTCCATGAATTTTCATCAGCAGGGCAACATTAGCGGCAACGGCATCAGCATGGGCTTTCTTACCCCGGCCCTGTAACAATAAACTGAGCATTTCACGGTTTTCCTCCGGCGCCCCCCCTTTTAATGCCGATATTGGATGGTTTTGTAAACCAAAATCTTCAGCATTTAATTGATAATGGGCAATTTCTCCATCATTAAGTTCTGCAACGATTGTTGGTGCATGCAGAGCAACTTCATCCATTCCACCACTGTGAACAACCGCTGCCCGTTGATAGCCTAGGACTTGCAAGGTACGGGCAATGGGGCCAACCAGCTCAGGGCTGTAAACGCCAATTAATGCCAACGGCGGGCGGGCCGGGTTAACCAGAGGGCCTAATACATTGAACAGCGTCCGGGTTTTCAGTTGCTGACGTACAGGTATCGCATGGCGGAATCCAATATGATACTGCGGCGCAAACAGAAAACAGATGCCGATTTCATCCAGGGCGCTGCGGGCACATTCTGCACTGACATCAAGCGTTATACCAAATGCGGCCAGTAAATCAGATGAACCGGAACGGCTGGAAACACTGCGGTTACCATGTTTGGCAACTTTAATATTACAAGCTGCTGCGACAAATGCACTGGCGGTTGAAATATTGATGCTGTTAGTTCCATCTCCCCCTGTTCCGACAATATCGCAGAAAGTGTAGTCTGGCCTCGGAAATGGCAGGGCATTTGCCAGTAACGCCTGTGCGGCGCCGGCGATCTCCTGTGGCTGCTCACCGCGCAATTTCATACTGATAAGGACCGCTGCGAGTTGCGGCTCACTTAATTCTCCTTGAATTATGGCGGAGAACAGTTGCTGGCTTTCTTGTTGTGTCAGTATTTGCGCACTGAACAATTTGTCGAAAATAGGTTGCATTTTCATACCTCCTTTTTAATTCAGTGCCCAGGCCAGAGTTTGTTCAAGTAATCTGGTGCCATGTGTTGTGAGAATGGATTCCGGATGGAACTGGAACCCGCAAACCTTATGTTTGTCGTGGCGAACCGCCATAACCGTGTCGCCACAATGGGCAGAAATCGTCAATTCAGATGGAATTCTGCAACCCGTCAAAGAGTGATAACGGGCAACGGGCAAAGGATTTTCCAGATCAGCGAACATAGCCTGATTGTCATGTTCTGCCAGAGAGGCTTTGCCGTGCAGGATTTGATCAGCGGCAGAAATCTCTCCACCATAGGCTTCAATAATTGCCTGATGTCCAAGACAGATGCCGATCACCGGAATTTTGCCGATTATTTTTTCAAGTAATTGAGGCATACAGCCCGCGTCAGAGGGTTTACCCGGCCCCGGTGAAAGCATCAGTAACGGAGAAGGCAGCGCCTTGAATTGCTGCATAATGATGTCAGTTGCAACGGTATTGCGATAGATAACAACCTGATGACCTTTATTACGTAATTGATCGACGAGGTTATAGGTGAATGAATCCACGTTATCGAGCAGGAGAATATTCGCCATCAGAAAATCTCCTCTGCCTGATGTGCTTCAGCAATTGCACGAATGACGGCTCTTGCTTTGTTGCTGGTCTCTTCAGCTTCTGTCAAAGGAACGGAATCCAGTACTACGCCAGCGCCGGCCTGAATCGTCGCTATGCCATCTTCCACATAAGCGGAGCGGATAACGATACAATTATCCATATCACCTTTACCGGTGAAATAACCGACTGCGCCACCGTAGCTGCCACGACGTTCATTTTCGTAATGGGCGATAAGTTGCATTGCCCGAACTTTCGGTGCGCCGGTAAGTGTCCCCATATTCATACAAGCTTGATAAGCATGGAAAATATCTAAGTCATGGCGTAATGTCCCGACCACACGGGAAACCAGATGCATGACAAAAGAGTAACGATCGACTTTTGTCAGATCAGCGACATAGCGGCTGCCGGGTTCACAAATACGGGCCAAATCATTACGGGCTAAATCAACCAGCATCAAGTGTTCAGCTAATTCTTTGTGATCTGTACGCATCTCCAGCTCAGTTCGGTTGTCCAGATCTGCATCCAACTCTCCGGCAGCATTGCGCCCACGGGGACGTGTGCCGGCGATAGGATAAATCTCAATTTGGCGATTAGACGCATCATATTTCAGTGCGCTTTCAGGGGAGGCGCCAAACAGACAGAAGTCTTTATCCTGCATGAAGAACATATAGGGACTTGGATTGTGCTGTTTAAGTTTTTGATAAGCATTAAGTGGCGCTGGGCATGGCAGAGAAAAGCGCCGTGATGGCACCACCTGAAAAATATCTCCCTGGCGGATGTATTGTTGCAATTGTGTCACTATTTCTGCATATGTCTTGTCATCTTGATTGCATGAAACTTTCATTGCCGGCAGCGAGATTTGTTGCACTGGCTCAGTGGGTTCTGTGATGAGTTTCGTTAACGTTTTCAATCGTTGCTTAAGACGTTGTTGTTCTTCTGGAGAATCACTAAAAAGACTGATTTGCAGGCGTGCATTTTTATTTTGATGGTCGATCACCACTAAAGTTTCTGCCAGATAAAAACAGAAATCAGGACAACGTTGAACGGTTTTTACTGTGGGTAACGGCTCAAACCCAGCGACTAGATCGTAGGAAAAAAGGCCACCGACGAATACTGCTTCTACATTGTCTTGGTCTTGCGATGGCAATTCTGCCAGAGAAAGAAGGGCACGCAATGCATCAAATACAGATATGGCTTTTAGGCGACTATCTTCATCTATCATATTGTGATTGATTGGCGGAAAGATTAATTGAAGAGAATCGTGTGCCATTTTAGATTGGATGGTGCTGGGAAATTTTTTAACCAAAACCGGTAATAAATTTCGGCCATTTTCTGTCAAAGCGTCGAAAGTGACCTGATTGCCGTTTGCGCTGATACGCAAGGCGCTGTCGATGATTAACAGACTTTTCAGACTTTTTTTACTGTTAATTTCTGCCGATTCCAGCAATAACGTTGCCGGTCGCTTACTACAGAGTTGATTAAATAACCGTGCAGGATTGGGCTGATAAGTTGTTTCCTGCTCAATGACTGTGAGTTTTGGTTGTTTATCCGTCATTTTTTTGTCCTGGTTATGAGTTATCCATATAAAAAAACCCGCCTTTTTGGCGGGTTTTGGTAATTTGGCACTGTGGATTTATGTGCGTGACCATACCGCCCTTAATGGGAGGTTGTGCCACCAACGGATAGACATCATAAATACAGTCATTTTCAGTGCCTCTTTCGCATTAAATATAGATGATATAAATACTGCCATTTCTTGTGTACTAGTAAACTGGATCGGCGTTGGTGTGTCAAGAATTTTATGAAAAAAATTTTATTAAATTTTTGTCGATTAATTGGGTAAGGGTAATGGGTTATCAGGATAGGACCGACTCATTTTGAAAAATTGCACTTATTAGTCGAATCCGTCCCTTAAAATGATAATATTCAGCCCGGTATTTTAGGGCTGAATACAGTTCTTTTCTGTCTTTTCTGTAAAACGTCGCCATTTACCGTTAAGCTAGCCGGTCGTATGTTCTAATCTATTCGGGCAGGAAAAGGAATAATGACAAATTCAACCACTGAGTTGGTGACAATTTATGATCTTCATAGCCATACGACAGCATCGGATGGTTCACTTTCACCATCAGAGTTGGCTGAACGGGCGGTGGAAATGGGAGTCAATGTATTAGCAGTGACTGATCATGATACGACAGATGCTATTCCTCTGGCCCATGAACATATCCGCAATCATCATCTGCCCTTGAAATTAATACCCGGCGTTGAGATATCTACCCTGTGGGAAAATATGGAGATTCACATTGTGGGTCTGAATATAGATATTCAGGCCGCTGCAATGATTGAATTGCTGGGTAAACAGGCTGAGCTCAGGAAAGCGCGCGGAATTGAAATAGGTCGCAGGCTGGCAAAGGCGGGTATTCCCGATGCTTGGGCAGGAGCAAGTCAGTTAGCGGATGGTGGTCAGGTGACGCGGAGCCATTTTGCTCGTTACTTAGTAGAAATCGGTAAAGAGCCGACCATTGCGAAAGTCTTTAAGAAGTATCTGGCGAGGGGAAAAACCGGATACGTTCCACCTCAATGGTGTACAATTGAACAAGCTATTGATGCCATTCATCAATCAGGCGGACAGGCAGTGATTGCGCATCCGGGGCGATATGATTTATCTACCAAATGGTTGAAACGTTTGATTGTCTGGTTTAAGCAACATGGTGGTGATGCAATGGAGGTTGCACAGTGCCGGCAGGCACCTAACGAGCGGAAACATCTCGGTCAATTGTCACGGGAGTATGATTTGATGGCATCGTTAGGTTCTGATTTTCACCAGCCTTGTTCATGGATAGAGTTAGGGCGTAAATTGTGGTTACCCGGTGATGTGGTACCAATATGGCGCAACTGGTCACTGTAGGGGCTGCATAAAATTAAGAGGCAATTTATGAGCCAGTTTTTTTATATTCATCCTGATAATCCGCAACCACGCTTAATAGGACAAAGTGTGGATGTGTTCAAAAAAGGTGGGGTCGTGGTTTACCCAACTGATTCCGGCTATGCAATAGGTTGCCGTCTGGAAGATAAAGATTCGATGACCCGGATATGTCGTATCCGCCAGTTGGACAGTAATCATAATTTCACCTTAATGTGCCGTGATTTATCAGAGATATCGACCTATGCTTATGTCGATAATTCGGCTTTTCGTCTGATTAAGAATAATACACCAGGCAACTACACATTTATTTTGCGTGCGACGAAAGAAGTGCCTCGTCGTTTGATGAATGATAAGCGGAAAACAATAGGATTACGTGTTCCATCTAATCCTATTGCGTTGGCTCTTCTGGAACAAGTGGGGGAACCACTTATGTCCACCAGTCTCATTTTACCAGGGAATGATTTTGCTGAATCTGATCCGGAAGAAATTAAAGATAATTTGGGAAAACTGGTTGATCTGATTATTCATGGCGGTTATTTAGGGCAGCAACCTACAACGGTAATTGATTTGACGGAAGATACGCCTGTTGTAATACGTGAAGGTGCCGGAAATGTAATTCCATTCTTATAGGCTAAGCCGTAATCATCTTCAGAGTCTATATAAAGCCGGTATATAATATACTGGCTTTATATTTTTGATTTTCAATTGAATTGAAATTTTTATTATTGCTTTGAATTATTAATAGTAACCAAATGAAATCATCATAGGATTAATAATTAAGTTGCTTTTAATAAATAGATAAGGAAATATTTACCGCACCTAAGATAAGTTTACTAAAATACTATTAGATATAAAACTTTAGTCTGGCTGTTTTAAATGAATAGCAGTGTAATGCATCACAGTAATTAATTAAGGTGATGTCTATTTAATGAAGAGTAAAAGAATTAATGGATTAATAAGCTATAGAAATTTCACTAATGTCTGGCATGATTATTTTATTATATTTAATAATTATCTTATTTTTTAACTATTAGGGGTATTTATATCTTTGGAGAACCATGTTTTGGCTTAGTTATGGCAATAATATATCTGTGCTTTTCCAATGAGTTTTAGGGTGGATGATAAATGGGTATATTTATTGGAATCATTGATTGTAAAATTCGTGTAGAATGCTCGGCCTCGGACGGGAGTGTGTGATCGGTTTTCTAACACTCCACGTTAAGAAACACATTAAAATCAATTTGTTATAAGGTGACTCCATCATAAACATATTGATTGATATATAACACGACGCCTGTGAAGGCGACAGCAGAGGTTGCTCAATGAGCGGTAAGACACAAAAATCTGAAAAGTTACAGAAAATTCTCGCGCGTTCCGGCCACGGTTCCCGCCGCGAAGTAGAAGGTTATATTCAACAGGGGCGCGTCAGTGTTGATGGTAAGATTGCCACTTTAGGTGATCGTATTGAAGTTCAGCCGGCCACAAAAATCCGCCTTGATGGCCGGATATTAAATATCAAAGAATCGCAAAAAACGGTTTGCCGTGTTCTGGCTTATTACAAACCAGAAGGTGAACTTTGCACCCGCCGTGATCCGGAAGGGCGGCCAACTGTTTTTGATCGTCTGCCTAAATTGCTGGGCTCCCGCTGGATAGCTGTTGGACGTCTGGATGTGAATACCTGTGGCTTGTTGCTGTTTACCACGGATGGCGAGCTGGCGAACCGTTTGATGCATCCAAGTCGGGAGGTTGAGCGTGAATATGCTGTTCGTGTTTTTGGCGAAGTTGATGATGCCAAACTGAAACAACTGACTAAAGGGATTCAACTGGAAGATGGTCCGGCATCATTCTGCACTGTCGCGTTCAAAGGCGGTGAGGGGATGAACCAATGGTATAATGTAACGCTGACAGAAGGACGCAATCGTGAAGTTCGTCGTCTTTGGGAAGCTGTGGGTGTACAGGTGAGCCGTCTTATTCGTGTGCGTTATGGTGATATTGGCTTGCCAAAAGGTTTACCACGCGGCGGTTGGACAGAACTTGGTCTGGAGCAGACTAACTATTTGCGCCAATTAGTGGGTTTGAATGAAGAGATGGTTTCCAAAGTGGCGGTTGAACGTGATCAACGCCGTCTTAAAGCTAACCAAATCCGCCGTGCGGTTAAACGCCATACTCAGGGGACATCACGTCCATCGGCAGGAAAGCGTCCGGGTAGCTCCCGCCAGAACGCGGGGCGTTCAACTGCCCCAAAAGGTCGCTAATTTCTATTTCTAGGCTTCTAGCTTCTGTGGGCCTCGTGTAATCACGGGGCCTTTTTTACCAGTCGATTCCTTTTTGTGCTTTAATGCCGGCATCAAAAGCATGTTTTACCGGGCGCATCTCTGTGATGGTATCGGCCATTTCCAATAATTCACGGTGGCAACCGCGGCCGGTAATAATAACGGATTGGTGTTCTGGCCGGTGTTTCAGGGCAGTAATAACATTTTCAAGAGGAAGATAGCCGTAACTCACCATATAAGTCAGTTCATCCAGTACCACCAGATCCAAATCAGGATCAGCCAGCATCTCCAACGCGTGGCGCCATACCTGATGGCAGGCTACGGTATCTGTTTCTCGGCTTTGGGTTTCCCAAGTAAAACCTGTTGCCATAACATGGAAATTCACACCATGTTGTTCCAGCAGATTTTTCTCGCCATTCTCCCATTGACCTTTTATAAACTGGATAACACCGGCACGTAACCCATGACCTACCGCACGAGTCACTGTGCCAAAAGCCGCGGTGGTTTTGCCTTTACCATTGCCGGTAAAAACGATGAAAATTCCCCGCTCTAACTGTGCGGCTTCAATACGGGAATCCACTTTTTCTTTCAGGCGTTGTTGCCTTTTTTGGTGCTGGTCATCATTGATTGTCATTATTCGGCTGGTCCTGCTTTGCGTCCGAGTTGTGCATCAAAACTGATGCCTGTTTTGCGCAGACTGTCGCTGCCCATGAGATAAAGATACAGCGGCATAATATCCGCCGGTGTTTTCAGTTTAGCAGAATTTTCGTTAGGGAATGCGTTAGCACGCATATTTGTGCGTGTGCCACCAGGGTTGATGCAATTAACGCGCAGAGAACTGTGTTTATATTCTTCTGCTAAAACCTGCATCATGCCTTCGGTTGCAAATTTAGAGGCGGAATAAGCCCCCCAACCGCTGCGACCTTCACGGCCAACGCTTGAACTGGTAAAGATTAATGATCCGTGGGGTGATTTCAATAATAACGGAAGCAATACCTGAGTTAACATAAAGGTCGCATTGACGTTGACTTGCATAACATCGTGCCATAACTGAACCGGCTGTTCTGCCATCGGTGCGACGGCGCCCAGCAATCCGGCGTTATGTAATACACCATCCAGATGCGGATAATGTTTCGTTAAATCGTCAGCAAATGTTTTACACTCTTCGGCTGTTATGGTGAGTAGATCCAGGGTGTAAATGGCTACAGGGGCGCCACCTGTTTGTTCTATCTCTTTTTTGACAGCTTCCAGTTTGTGTGTGGTTCTGCCAAGTAAGATCATTTGTGCTCCATAACGGGCATAAGTCAAAGCCACTTCACGACCAATCCCATCTCCAGCACCTGTAACCAGAATAATACGTTGCTGTAGGAGGTCATGTTTAGGTTGGTAATGCAACATTTGAAGATTTCCTGTTATTGATAGAGCGATTTATTACCGTCGGAGGCAGTTCAGGCTATCAAAACAGAAATTGATATATTGAGTCAAATTTGTAAAGGCTGATTGCTTAAGAAGTAAATGATGAAACATTGCAGGCGTTAATATCTATTTTTAGTTAGAATGAAAAATATTAATTATCAGAAGACAAAGGTGGGTTTTGTGGAGTATTTATCTCTTTACGGGTTGTTTTTAGCCAAAGTGATAACGTTGGTGTTGGCCGTTATTGCCCTGGCTATATTTGGTATTGGTGTGGGAATGCGGAAATCTTCGCCAAAAGGCGAGTTGAAACTGACAGATCTTGGTGAATCATACCGGGATAAACAGCGTCAAATGCAGCGGGCCCGCATGACCGAAGCCGAAAGAAAAATCTGGCACAAAGAGTTTAATAAACAGCAAAAGCTCGAATCCAAGCAGAAGAAGAGTGAAGCTAAGACAGGGCAGAAAGGATTACAGAAACCTTGCCTCTATGTGCTGGATTTTAAAGGCAGTATGGATGCACATGAAGTAGATTCATTACGTGAAGAGATTAGCGCAGTTCTGGCAGTGGCAGATGCAAAAGATGAAGTTTTGCTGCGTCTTGAAAGCCCCGGTGGAATGGTTCATGGTTACGGACTTGCTGCTTCCCAGCTTGCCCGTCTGCGTCAGAAAGGTGTCCGCCTGACTGTTGTCGTAGATAAAGTGGCTGCCAGTGGGGGTTATATGATGGCTTGTGTTGCTGATCATATTGTTGCCGCGCCATTTGCCATTATTGGTTCTATTGGGGTGGTTGCTCAGATCCCAAATATTCATAAGTTATTGAAGAAAAATGATATTGATGTAGAACTGCATACGGCTGGTGAATATAAACGCACATTGACTTTTTTAGGGGAAAATACAGAGCAGGGCCGGAAAAAGTTCCAGGAAGATCTCAATCAGACTCACGAATTGTTCAAAGAATTTATTCATACACATCGTCCATTGCTTGATGTAGAAAGTGTCGCTACAGGTGAATATTGGTATGGCACACAGGCGAAAGAAAAAGGGTTGATTGACGAAATTGGTGTCAGTGATGATCTGTTAATTGCTCAAATAGAGCATTGTGAAGTTATTGGTGTCAATTTTACACGTCGTAAACGCATGGTAGAGCGTTTCACTGGCAGTGCAATGGAAAGCGTTGATAAACTGTTATTACGCTGGTGGCAGAGAGGAGAAAAGCCTTTGCTTTGATTAAAATCCCCCGGCTTTGAATGAATAAATCCTGGCGTACCCGAAACGGCGTTTTTTCTTAACGCTCAGGGGCGCCTTGATATCGTGTCTGTTAACAGCCCGGCTCTGATTGAACCGTGCCTCGCTCATTTCCCATTGATCGTCAAGATACTATTCCCCTGAAAAACCAGATATTTTATCCCTGTTAAAACATTACAGGTGTTACATAATTTGCTTTACATACCACTTCACCTGTGTGATGAGAATCAGGATTTTCTACACTGATAACTGGTACTCTGGCTTCGCGTTTATGTGTTCTATCTGGCTGATTTCCAAATAAGTATAAGTCACTTTTACACCGCGCCGCCGGCGCATTTGAACGCACTATACATATTCCCAAAAAATGGCGACTTAATTAATAATATTCCGAAGGAAGTAAAGTATTATGGCTATTTCGCAGTACGATATTCATACCAGTCATGCCGTCATCTCTGTTGCTGATACTGGCGGTAACGGGTTACCTGTACTTTTTATACATGGTAATTCGAGCAGTAAAGACGTTTTTTGTCATCAAGTGAGATGTTTTGGCGACGAATACCGCATTTTGACTATTGATTTGCCAGGGCATGGCGCTTCATCAAACGCAGTGGATCCTCGCCGGACTTATTCGATATCTGGTTATGCTCTCTGCATTATTGAAGTGCTGGAAAAATTAGGCATCAATAAAGTTGCTGTTTTCGGATGGTCGCTGGGGGGCCATATCGGGTTGGAAATGATCTCGCGATTCCCTGGAATTGTTGGATTGATGATTTGTGGCACGCCTCCGGTTAGTCCAGGTGCAGAGAATGTCAGTCTTGGATTTAAGCCAAGCCGGTTCATGGCAATATCGGGTAAGGCTTCGCTGACTGAAGAGGAAATGACAGATTATACTCTGGCGCTGTATGGCAAAAACGCGCTTAGTGAACCATTTCTTAGAGCGGCAGTTGCACGGACTGATGGTTTAGCACGGCAATATATGTCCGAAGCGTCCGTTTCACCAGATGTCATGGATCAACGATTGTTAGTTGAAACAAACCCAACTCTTCTGGCGATTGTTAATGGGGCAGAAGATTTATTTGTCAATATTGATTATATTAATGGAATAGCCTACAAAAATCTCTGGACTGATCGTGTTTATAATTTAACCAATATTGGTCATGGACCATTCTGGGAAGCGCCGGAGAGATTTAATGTCATGATGTCGGGTTTTTTCTCCGATCTTCCCCTGAAGATTAAATAATATTCACAGTTTATAGTATAAAGTGTTTTATATACCCGGCAGATATAGTTTTAGAGTGTTTTTATATATCTGCCTATTCGTTTCTTTTCATCCAGAGAAGATTCACCACGGAATACCAATACATTCCCTTTTTGTGCTACATCGTCTACGTGCATACCCTGAATAAAATCCTTGTGTTGGCGGATAATACGGTTGGCTTTTTCCAATAATTGTTCATGTTTAATCGGTGCCGTTCCCTTTCGCATTTCTCAGCCCCTATCAAAAATAATTTGTTGCGCATCATTTTTTATCAGGTAGAGTGTGAACTTTTCATCATGCAGATGGAAGATTTTGTTTACGATTCGTTTCATTCATTTGCATAGCTCATGGGCGGTATCTAAAATACCTCAAATAATTCAACAGGTTTCGAGTTCGGGCAGATCATCTGAATAAAAATAAGTTGATATATTGAGAATCTATCGCAATATAAAAAGAGGTTTTAACAAAATTGCGGAATTCTCCTGCCTAAATTCTTATTGAGAGTGAAGCGAACTTTTAGGATTAGGGGGAAGATGGATAGCCAACAGCCCATAGGGCTGTCAGCGGTCTGTCATACCAAGGGGGATTTTAGCTTGTAGACACCGTGATATGGACGCTGTGAATTCCGCCATCTGAAAAGATAATTAGGTAAAGATAACTATGGGTAAAGCTCTTGTAATAGTGGAGTCCCCGGCAAAGGCCAAAACAATCAATAAATATTTGGGGAGTGACTACGTGGTGAAATCCAGCGTGGGTCATATCCGTGATTTGCCGACCAGCGGCTCAGCCAGCAAAAAGAGCTCGAGCTCATCTACCGATAAGTCTAAGAAGAAGGTCAAAAAAGATGAGAAAGCTGCATTAGTCAGCCGTATGGGGGTTGACCCATACCGCGGTTGGGAAGCTGATTATCAGATTTTGCCAGGCAAAGAGAAAGTCGTGGCAGAGCTGAAATCACTGGCTGAAAAAGCAGATCATGTTTATCTCGCAACGGATCTTGACCGTGAAGGAGAAGCCATTGCATGGCACTTGCGGGAGGTGATTGGTGGTGACAGTGATCGTTTTAGCCGGGTTGTTTTTAATGAAATTACTAAAAATGCCATCAAACAGGCATTTGATAATCCAGGTGAATTGAATATTGACCGGATAAATGCGCAACAAGCCCGTCGTTTTATGGATCGGGTTGTGGGTTATATGGTTTCTCCGCTACTGTGGAAAAAGGTTGCCAGAGGGCTTTCTGCCGGTCGCGTGCAATCTGTGGCGGTACGCCTTGTTGTCGAAAGAGAGCGCGAAATTAAAGCGTTTGTACCGGTAGAATATTGGCAGTTACACGCTGATTTACTGGCGAAAGATGAAATTTCACTGCATATGGAAGTGACTCATAAGCAGGGTAAGCCGTTTAAGCCGGTTAATGGTGAGCAAACTCAGGCCGCCATATCGTTACTGGAAAAAGCCCGTTACAAAGTTATTGATCGTGAAGATCGTCCAACATCCAGTAAACCGGGTGCGCCGTTTATCACCTCCACATTACAGCAGGCCGCCAGCACGCGTTTAAGTTTTGGTGTTAAAAAAACCATGATGATGGCCCAGCGTTTGTATGAGGCAGGGTATATTACTTATATGCGTACTGACTCAACCAACTTGAGTCAGGATGCGCTGGATATGGTTCGTGGTTATATCGGTGATAATTTTGGTGATAAATACCTGCCGAAAACAGCGAATACTTACAGCAGCAAAGAGAATTCACAGGAAGCGCACGAAGCTATTCGTCCTTCCAGCGTTGATGTCATGGCTGAACAGCTGAAAGACATGGATGCGGATGCGCAAAAACTGTATCAGCTTATCTGGCGTCAGTTTGTTGCTTGCCAAATGACACCGGCACAATACGATTCCACAACCCTGACGGTACAGGCGGGTGATTTTGAATTGCGCGCTAAGGGCCGTACATTGCGTTTTGATGGCTGGACAAAAGTGATGCCTGTATTGCGCAAGGGTGATGAAGACTATACTTTGCCTGTTGTTGACATTGGTACTGAACTTGATTTGCAACAACTGCTCCCAAGCCAGCACTTTACCAAGCCGCCAGCACGTTACAGCGAGGCATCCTTGGTTAAAGAACTGGAAAAACGCAGTATTGGTCGCCCGTCTACCTACGCTTCCATTATTTCCACGATTCAGGATCGTGGCTATGTTCGGGTGGAGAGCCGTCGTTTCTATTCAGAGAAAATGGGGGAAATTGTAACTGATCGGCTGGAAGAGAATTTCAACGGGCTGATGAGTTATGATTTTACCGCGCAAATGGAAGATCAGCTCGATCAAGTTGCAAGTAATAAGGCTGAATGGAAAGGGGTTTTAGATGAGTTTTTCACTGATTTCAGTGAACAGCTTGATGTCGCCAATAAAGACCCGGAAGATGGCGGGATGCGACCTAACCCGATGGTGATTACCTCCATTGAGTGTCCGACATGCAATCGTCCTATGGGTATCCGCACGGCGACCACTGGCGTTTTCTTGGGTTGTTCCGGTTATGCGTTATCACCTAAAGAGCGTTGCAAGCAGACGATCAACCTTATCCCTGAAAATGAAATTCTCAACATTTTGGAAGGGGATGATGCGGAAACAAACGCATTACGTGCTCGTCGTCGTTGTAAAAAATGTGGTACAGCGATGGACAGTTATCTTATCGATAACCAGCGTAAATTACATGTTTGTGGTAATAATCCTGCTTGTGATGGCTACGAAGTGGAAGAGGGCGAGTTTCGCATTAAGGGATATGATGGTCCGGTTATCGAGTGTGATAAATGTGGCGCTGAAATGCATCTGAAAATGGGGCGTTTTGGTAAATACATGGGCTGTACCAGTGAGGCGTGTAAAAATACCCGTAAGATCCTGCGTAGCGGAGAAGTTGCTCCACCAAAAGAAGATCCGGTTCCGTTACCTGAACTTCCTTGTGAAAAGTCTGATGCGTATTTTGTATTGCGTGATGGCGCCGCTGGCGTCTTTTTAGCCGCGAATACTTTTCCTAAATCGAGGGAAACCAGAGCTCCTTTGGTAGAAGAGCTGGCTCGTTTTAAAGACCGCCTGCCGGAAAAACTACGCTATCTGGCTGATGCGCCTGTGGCTGATGCTGAAGGTAATAAAACTGTTATCCGTTTTAGTCGTAAAACTAAACAGCAATATGCTTCTTCAGAGAAAAATGGCAAGGCAACGGGGTGGAGTGTGTTTTATGTTGATGGAAAATGGGTTGAGAAAGATAAATAGTAATAATTTTTAAGAGAATCAACACGCTCTTTTTCTCAAAAATGAAGTCATTTTTTTCTATTAAGCCAACCTTATAGGTTGGCTTTTTTCATCTATCAACAGAATTTTAAAATATATGAATTAAAATGCAGCTATAACCTTCGTTATGATTTTTCAATTATTCGTTATATAAATATATAATCGTGTTATAGTGGTTATATGATAAAACATTATTATTTCTATTAGTTATAATAAATAGCAAACAGCAATATCAGGCCAGATTTTAAGTCATAATTGTTCACAGCGTTTATTTTGGGATGGTGCTTATATGAAATTGCAGCAACTTCGTTATATCGTAGAGGTGGTAAACCACAACCTTAATGTCTCATCTACGGCGGAAGGATTGTATACATCTCAACCAGGGATCAGTAAGCAAGTCAGGATGCTTGAAGATGAATTAGGTATTCAGATTTTTTCCCGCAGTGGTAAACACCTAACGCATGTTACTCCCGCAGGTGAAGAGGTTGTCCGAATTTCTCGTGAAGTATTGTCTAAAATTGATGCAATACGGTCAGTTGCCAGTGAACATACTTATCCGAATCGTGGTTCGCTATATATCGCCACTACCCATACACAGGCCCGTTATGCATTACCTCCTGTGATTAAAGGATTTATTGAGCGTTATCCGCAGGTCTCTTTGCATATGCACCAGGGATCGCCAACGCAAATTGCTGAAGCTGTGAGTAAAGGTAATGCTGATTTTGCTATTGCCACTGAAGCGCTGCATTTATACGAAGATTTGATAATGTTGCCTTGCTACCATTGGAACAGAACGTTAGTGGTGACACAGGATCATCCGCTGGCGGGTAAAGAGAATGTTTCAATTGAAGAATTGGCAGAATATCAACTGGTCACTTATACCTTTGGTTTTACCGGTCGTTCTGAATTAGATGTTGCATTCGATAAAGTGGGCCTAAAACCTAAAATTGTTTTCACTGCCACTGATGCTGATGTCATTAAAACTTATGTCCGGTTGGGTTTGGGAGTTGGGGTTATTGCCAGCATGGCGGTTGATCCGGTGCAGGATAAAGACCTTATTAGCATTGATATGCGAGATAAATTCAGCTACAGCACAACTAAGATAGGTTTTCGGCGCAGTAGTTTCTTGCGCAGTTATATGTATGATTTTATGTGGCGTTTTGCACCTCACCTGACGCGTGATGTTATTGATCAGGCGGTTGCTTTGCGCTCAAATGAAGATATCGAAATCATGTTCAAAGATATTAAATTGCCAATCATATAATAAAATAACAAGGGAGATAATGACTTCCATTATCTCCCGGATTTTACTTATCAGGTTGGATCAAACTCACCACTGAAGAAATCATCGGAATCTTCTATTGACATTTTTCTGTGCTTATTAATGAAATTATCAAAACTGGCCTTAAGATCAGGATGTTCGAGCGCTTCGTAGTCTAAGACCGATACTAGGGATGAGTATTCAAAATCAATATGAACATTCTCATTCGAAGCACAACTTGATAAAAAGTTTGAATTATTACTATCGAAATTAATTCGATAGAGTTTCAGTTTTGGAATATATACCGTCTTTTCTCCGACAACCAAGGTATCTATGGCAACTGTCAGCGTCATAGTAGAATAAAAACCTTTATTTTTCCGTATGCCTAAACGAATCGTTTCTCCTTGTTTGGTAAGAAAGTCAGCGAAGTTTACCAGCATATCTGCATTTTCGAATACAACAACATTCATGATAAAATGAAGAAAACTTTTTGAGATACTTAGGCCAGTCAATGAGTCTGTGTAGTTTTTGGATTCGACTTTGCTGGTACCCATTAAAGGGAGTTTGTTGACAACTTGCGTCCAGAATGCCATATCTGTCTTGTATTTCTCTCCATGCTTTTCTGCATGTTTATTGACATAATTAGTTGCAATGGAGGAAAGTGCAATTAATGTTTTACTTAAACTATTCGTTTTTTCCTGAACATCTTTTTGATCAGATAATTGTGTTGCGACAATGAACTGAACTAAGCCATCTTTTTCTTTATATGTGTTTGTATTTTCTATATTAAAATAAGCTCCATCGATGTGGAAGAACTTATTGGCTTCATTGATTTTCTCTATATGATCCTGGTGATTTATAATTGAGTTTCTTATATCCATAATTTTGTCCTTATTCTTTTAATTAATAGTTAGAGTCCAATTTAATTGTTGGCGAACTAATTCTAGCTGATTGTCATTCAATTGTTTACCCGACTAAATCATCAAAATTTATTATAGAAATTCTGATGAACAATCTGAATTGACAAATTGTGTGGTAATAAAAAACAATTATTTGCTTATATGTTATGTTTAACTTGTGCCATTATCATAAGATGGCTCTGAGTGATGCCAACATAATAAGAAGGAGGAGTTATGTCGTTTGATTTGAAAAAGGTTTGTGTTTCAACACTTTCCGCTGCAAGTAAAGAGTATGATTATTACAGTTTACCACTGGTTGCTAAACATTTAGGTGATATTTCCCGCTTGCCTAAGTCAATGAAAGTTCTTCTGGAAAATCTTCTGCGCAATATTGATGGCAACTCTGTTGTTGATGACGATTTAAAAGCGATTGTTGATTGGCAAAATAGCGGTCATGCAGATCGGGAAATTGCTTACCGCCCGGCTCGTGTATTAATGCAGGATTTTACGGGAGTTCCGGCTGTCGTTGATTTAGCGGCTATGAGGGATGCAGTTCAGCGTCTTGGCGGTGATGTTGAACAGGTTAATCCATTATCACCTGTTGATCTGGTCATTGACCATTCCGTTATGGTGGATAAATTTGGCACGGAAAACGCCTTTGAACAAAATGTTCAATTAGAAATGGAACGTAACTATGAACGTTACCTGTTTCTGCGTTGGGGACAACAAGCATTTAACCGTTTTCGCGTCGTACCGCCGGGAACTGGGATTTGCCATCAGGTCAATCTGGAATACCTGGGTAAAACGGTTTGGCATGAAACGCATAACGGGCGTGAGTTGGCTTATCCTGATACCCTGGTTGGTACTGATTCTCACACCACAATGATTAATGGCCTAGGTATTCTGGGATGGGGAGTTGGTGGTATCGAAGCGGAAGCGGCTATGTTAGGACAACCTGTTTCCATGCTTATCCCTGATGTGGTGGGTTTTAAACTCACCGGAAAGCTACGTGAAGGGATTACTGCGACAGATCTTGTGCTGACAGTGACACAGATGTTGCGTAAACAGGGTGTGGTGGGGAAATTTGTTGAATTTTATGGTGATGGGTTAGCTGACTTGCCATTGGCAGACAGGGCAACCATTGCCAATATGTCACCGGAATATGGTGCAACGTGTGGTTTCTTCCCGGTGGATGATATTACGCTGAGTTATATGCGGTTAACAGGGCGCACAGAACAGCAGATTGCTCTGGTTGAAACATATTGTAAGATCCAGGGGCTATGGCGAAATCCAGGTGATGAGCCGGTATTTACCAACAGTCTGGAACTGGATATGTCTACGGTGGAAGCCAGCCTCGCCGGGCCGAAACGTCCACAGGACCGAGTTGCCTTAGCGCGGGTACCACAGGCATTTCAGTCAGCCATTGATCTGGAGATGAATAAAGCGCAAGGAAAAGTCGCCTCAGCCCCCGTTAATCTGGATAACCAGACCTACGAGTTAGAAGAGGGTGCGGTTGTCATTGCTGCGATTACCTCCTGTACCAACACATCTAACCCCAGTGTGATGATGGCTGCGGGTTTACTGGCGAAAAAAGCGGTTGAGAAAGGGCTTAAACGCCAGCCGTGGGTAAAAACCTCACTGGCGCCCGGCTCGAAAGTTGTGACGGATTATCTTGAGATTGCTGGCTTTACGCCATATCTGGAGAAACTTGGTTTCAATCTGGTGGGTTACGGCTGTACAACTTGCATTGGTAACTCTGGGCCATTGGCTGAACCTATTGAAACTGCAATTAAGCAAATTGATCTTACCGTCGGTGCTGTCCTGTCTGGTAACCGGAACTTTGAAGGCCGGATCCATCCGCTGATAAAGACTAACTGGCTGGCATCACCACCATTAGTTGTGGCATATGCTTTATCCGGCAGCATGAAAAAGGATCTGACTAAAGATCCTATTGGTCAGGATCAGCAAGGCAATGATATCTATTTGAAAGACATATGGCCTGACCGGAAAGAAATTGCTGAAGCGGTTGATAAAGTTAAGGTTGGCATGTTCCACAAAGAGTACGCCGAAGTATTTGATGGTGATGAGACATGGCAATCGCTGGATGTCGTCAGCTCTGCAACTTATGACTTCCAACCTGACTCTACTTACATTCGCCACCCGCCATTCTTTAGTGATATGACAGCAGAGCCGGAGGCTATAACGGATATTCACGGCGCGAATATACTGGCTATTCTTGGTGATTCTGTCACCACAGATCATATTTCCCCCGCGGGAAATATCAAAGCTGACAGTCCGGCAGGGCGTTATCTTCAGGAACATGGCGTTGATCCGAAGGATTTTAACTCTTATGGCTCAAGGCGTGGTAACCATGAAGTGATGATGCGCGGGACGTTCGCCAATATTCGTATCCGTAATGAGATGATTGTGGGTGTAGAAGGGGGATATACCCGCCATATTCCATCACAGACACAATTAGCGATTTATGATGCGGCTATGTGTTATCAGGAAGCAAAAACACCATTGGCTGTAATTGCCGGCAAAGAGTATGGTTCTGGTTCGAGCCGCGATTGGGCTGCGAAAGGAACCCGGTTGTTGGGGGTTCGGGTGGTGATTGCGGAATCATTTGAACGTATTCACCGTTCTAACCTGATTGGTATGGGTGTATTACCACTAGAATTCCCTCAGGGCGTAAACCGTAAAACGCTAAATCTGAAAGGTGATGAGACGATTGATATTGCCGGGATGAATAACCTCAAGCCTGGTCAAATCGTACCGGTAAAAATGACTTATGCTGATGGGCGTAAGGTGGTTGTTGAGGCTCGGTGTCGTATTGATACTGGAACTGAACTGGATTATTTCCACCACGGCGGTATTTTGCATTATGTCATCCGCCATATGTTGAAATGATTTTTACATCCCATACAGATGGCGCTAGCATTGGCGCCATCTTTGTCAGCTAAAATAAGTAGAAATTAAGGCTCTTCCGGCAGCAAATGCCCCATTTTTCTGGCTTTGGTATCCAGATAATAAGCATTTTTAGCATTGCGGCCGGTAATTAACGGAACCCGCTCCACAATGTTAATACCTGCTTCGGTCATAATTTCCACTTTTTTAGGATTGTTTGTCAGCAGACGAATAGCATTAACGCCCAGCAATTTATACATGTCTGCACATAAGGTAAAATCACGTTCATCGGCGGCAAAACCTAACTGATGATTAGCTTCTACCGTATCGGCACCCTTATCCTGTAGTGCATAAGCACGAATTTTGTTTAGTAGGCCAATGTTACGGCCTTCTTGCCGGTGGTAAAGTAATATCCCCCGTCCTTCCTCAGCAATTTGAGCCAGAGCTGCTTCAAGTTGAAAGCCGCAGTCACAACGCAGGCTGAACAGGGCATCACCCGTCAGACATTCTGAATGGATCCTGGAAAGAACAGGTTCATTATCAGAAATAGTGCCATATACCAATGCAACATGATCTCGACCTGTGGCGATTTCTTCAAAGCCGATCATCAAAAAGTCGCCCCATGGGGTAGGTAATTTAGCCTCAGCTATCTGTTTTAATTGCATCTTATTGTTCATATGTCGATTCAGACTCGTTATAAGAATGGATTATAAAAAATAATACCGGTCTGGGAAATCAGCTAAAACTGCACAAGAAATTTTCTCTGATTATAACGCACATGTATTCTGCCATATTTACAACCAATTATCTGTGAAAAATCTTCAAATAATCGTATATAAGTAATCCACAATGGCAACTTACTCACTGGAAAAGTGAAACGGGGTATGCTTTTCCTTCCGGGCATACCCTATTTGCTACGAGTTGGTCGTTGTTTTTAGTTGGTGTGTTATGGCCGCGTCGTCGCTATATTTTATCCATAATAGTGATGGTATGGGCGGCGAGTGTTTTGATCAGCAGAATGGCATTAGGTATGCACTGGCCGCAGGATCTTATCGCATCGACGTTAATTAGTGCGGTGTTGGCGATGGTTATTTGTTATCTCACAGAAAAATGGCGGTTGATTAACTTCCAAAAGGATTTAGATAGATAATTGCTTCTTATTTACACTTAGTTAGTGGGAAGATATCGCAAAAAAGCTGAAAGAAGCATTTATCATGATAAATTGCTTCCTTTGCCCAGACTGGAAATGCTAATTTAATGGGCCGTTATGTCTGTTATTTGGCATAATATCCAAGCAACAATAGATAACAGGAAAAAATGTGAAATATTTTCTGATTTTATTACTGGTATTGGTGATCTTTGTCATCTCTGTAACTCTTGGCGCAAATAACGATCAGATTGTTACTTTTAACTATCTGATTGCTAAGGGGAATTACTCTTTATCTACGCTTTTGGCTGTATTGTTCGCTAGCGGTTTCGTGTTAGGCTGGGTTATCTGTGGATTATTCTATCTTCGTACTCGTTTATCATTGGGAAGAGCTGAACGCAAGATTAAGCGACTGGAAACACAATTGGAGCAACCTGCTGAACCTCCGGTTACTCATTCATCGCCTGTATTTAGCAAGGAATAAATTCCCATGTTAGAGCTGTTGTTTCTGTTGCTTCCTGTGGCTGCTGCTTATGGCTGGTATATGGGGCGCAGAAGTGCTCAACAAGATAAACAACAAAATGCTGATCGCTTGTCGCGGGAATATGTTGCCGGGGTTAACTTTCTCCTGTCGAACCAGCAAGATAAAGCGGTGGATCTGTTTCTTGAGATGCTTAAAGAGGACAGTTCCGCTTTTGAAGCGCATCTGACTTTGGGGAATCTGTTCCGTTCCAGGGGAGAAGTGGAACGGGCTATCCGTATTCACCAATCTCTCATGGAAAGCGCTTCTCTGACATTTGAGCAGCGCTTACTGGCGACGCAACAATTAGGCCGCGATTATATGTCTGCGGGTTTATATGATCGTGCTGAAAATATGTTTGTTCAGCTGGTGAATGAAAAAGATTTTCGGCAAAATGCATTTCAATCACTGCTTACGCTTTACCAGGCAACCAGTGATTGGAAAAAAGCCATTGATATCGCTGAAAAATTAGTTAAGTCCGGCAAACATGATTTACGGGAAAAAATTGCGCATTTTTATTGCGAATTGGCCTTACAGGAAATGGGCGGTGATGATCTTGATGAGGCTATTGACTATCTCAACAAAGCTGTCCAAGCAGATAAAAATTGCGCCAGGGTTTCTATCATGTTGGGACGTCTGTTTATGGTCCAACAGGAATATACCAAAGCGGCGGGTTCTTTGAAATCTGTTCTTGAGCAGGATAAAGAGTTGGTCAGTGAGGTATTACCTATTCTCCAGGAATGTTACCAGCATCTGAATCAGATTGATGAATGGGAAAATTTCCTCAAACGTTGTGTCGAAGAGGATAGCGGAGCAGCTGCCGAACTTTTACTGGCTGATATTATCGAGCAGAAAGAGGGCCATGAAGTCGCGCAGATCTATATCAATCATCAATTAGAACGTCATCCGACGATGCGCCTGTTTTATCGCCTGATGGATTACCATTTGGCTGAAGCGGAAGAAGGCCGGGCGAAAGAAAGTATTATTTTGCTGCGGGACATGGTGGGTGAACAAATTCGTACCAAACCTAATTATCGCTGCCATAAATGCGGCTTTACTTCTCATTCAATTTATTGGCACTGCCCATCATGCCGTTCATGGGATTCGATTAAACCCATCCGTGGGTTGGATGGTCAGTGACAATATCACAGTAATATTTCTTTGTTGGTCAAAAAGGTTAAAAAATGACATCGCATACTTTAACATCATTCGGTAAACAGATTAGCTCGCCTGTAATTGTTGCTTTAGATTACGACAATCAGGATGCCGCTTTGGCTTTTGCTGACAAAATTGATCCACAGGATTGCCGCCTGAAAGTGGGTAAAGAGATGTTTACCCTCAATGGTCCTCAGTTTGTTAAGTCGTTGCACCAGCGTGGCTTTGAAGTATTTCTGGATTTGAAATTCCATGATATTCCCAATACCACCGCCAGAGCGGTAGCTGCTGCGGCTGAGATGGGAGTTTGGATGGTAAACGTTCATGCCAGCGGTGGCACCAGAATGATGGCGGCGGCGAAAGAAGCGCTGTTGCCTTATGGTCATGCTGCGCCGTTGTTAATTGCCGTCACGGTATTAACCAGCATGGAACAATCGGATCTGCAAGGTATCGGTATTGATATTACGCCCGCGCAACAGGCTGAAAGGCTGGCAAAACTCACTCAGGAGTGTGGATTGGATGGTGTGGTTTGTTCTGCGCATGAGGCTCAGCAACTGAAAAATGTTTGTGGTCAGGATTTTCGACTGGTAACGCCGGGGATTCGTCCGGCAGGCAGTGAAGCCGGTGATCAGCGTCGTATTATGACGCCGGAACAGGCGGTACTGGCTGGTGTTGATTATATGGTTATCGGGCGTCCGATTACCCGTGCAGTGGATCCGGCGGCGGCCTTGCGTCAGATTAACCAATCTATTGCAGGAGTTATTAATGCAAGATAATAATTCGCGTCTGGTCTATTCTACAGACGGGGGGAGGATTCAGGAAGAAACCGCTAAACCTCAGCGTCCGAAAGGGGATGGTATTGTTCGAATCCAGCGCCAAACCAGTGGTCGTAAAGGAAAGGGAGTTTGCGTTATTACCGGAATTGACGCTGATGATCAGACACTGGTCAAGTTGGCGGCTGAATTGAAGAAAAAATGTGGCTGCGGTGGTTCAGTAAAAGATGGCGAAATAGAAATTCAGGGCGATAAAAGGGATTTATTGAAACACTTGCTTGAAGCCAAAGGGATGACAGTTAAATTGGCTGGTGGTTGATAGAAGGGCGGATATTCGCCCTTTAATACCTATCTGTTCGGACAATATTCTTTTACATGCAGATTTCTTCTCAACTCTCTATTAATGGTTGATAATTTTCGATTAAATGCAATTAACTCTCCTTCTGAAAAAACGAAGCAGGATCCCACTCTGCGTTTTATGATGGGCAGGTTTTAACCGTTGTTTTTATCCCTTTTAACACCTGATTTTTGTTAAGTTAAATCCCGCTAAATTAACTGTTTTATCCGTTTTTTTATTGCGTTATTTTTATGGTTTTCTTCGTAAAATAGCCGGCGATAAAGCACTTGAATAGCCATCTGTTCGGATAATATTCTTTTACATGCGGATTTCTTTTCAACTCTCTATTAATGGTTGATGATTTTTCGATTAAATACAATTAACTCCCCTTCTGAAAAGTTAAAAACATCCAATCTGTTTCGTAAATTATTTTACGCTATGATTTTGGTATCATAATGCACTGTAGACTATTTAAGATAGTTCTTTTGTGAAAATGGGTTTCTTTATGATAAATGTGATTATTATTAAAATTACCTTTTAAATCATAAAGATAACAAATTTATTCTATTTTTTAGTTAAGAGGTTGACTATGGGGAACGATCGTTCTACCATGAAAAGCATGGAAGGTGAGAAGGCGGCAAACATCAGAGAAAACATGTTGGATGCTGTAGATGAATTAATTTACACCAGGGGGATTGCGGCGACAGGTATCGATCTGATAACGCGTACAACCGGTTCTTCACGTAAGACAATTTATCGTTATTTCGGTACCAAAGATGGGTTGGTTGAAGAAGTTCTTCGCCGACGGGATGAACGATGGATGGGGTGGTTTACTTCATCAATAGCTGAATATAAGACGCCTGAAGAGAAATTGCTGAATATTTTTCTGGTATTACAAACCTGGTTCGAAAGTGATGATTTCAGAGGATGTGCATTTATCAATACATCCGGTGAACGGCTTGATCCTGTTGATCCGGTAAGAATTATTGCTAAGGAACATAAAGAGAAAGTTTTTACTTACGTTCTTTCTATTTGTGAGGAAATATCGCCGGATTCATCGGTGGATTTAGCCAGGAAATTTTTGATTCTGATAGAAGGCGCTATTACAACTGCTCATATAATGAATGACAGAAATTATGCTGTGGAAGCAATGAATATCGCTAAGGCATTATTGAATAAATACAATGTGAGTTAATGGAAAATTTAATTATAATTAATTAGGAGACAAAATATGTCTGATATAAAAGAAATTCGCCATCCGGTACCGCCATTTACCCGGGAAACGGCTATTCAAAAAATTCGCTTGGCCGAAGATGGATGGAACAGCCGTGATCCTGCAAAGGTTTCATTGGCTTATTCATTGGATACTCATTGGCGTAATCGCGCTGAATTCGTGCATAGCCGTAAAGAGGCTCAGGATTTCTTAGCCAGAAAATGGGAGAAAGAGCACGAATACCGGCTTATTAAAGAATTGTGGGCTTTTACTGATAATAGAGTAGCGGTTCGTTATGCTTATGAGTGGTGCGATGATTCAGGTAACTGGTTTCGTTCATATGGTAATGAGAACTGGGAATTTAACGAAGATGGCTTGATGTACAACCGCTACGCTTGTATTAATGATCTGCCGATAAAAGAGTCTGACCGAAAATTTCATTGGCCTTTAGGTCGCCGTCCTGATGATCATCCCGGATTATCTGATTTAGGATTGTAATTTAATAGCAAATTGTAGATATGGCTGGTTTATAGGTGTCCCTAATAAGCCAGCCGTGATGCTTTTTACGTTATTAGCATATAAATATTTTTCATAATTTCACGCGACCTTCTTCGATAATATCAGGGCCTAAAAAATTATTATCAGCTTTTTCCTGTGACAGAAAAGAATCCCATGTAGGTTTTATTGGTTTCAGAATAATGGAGTCCTCGATACGGAAAATTTCTAATTCGGCGATACCATCAAAATCCATATCTTTTGGGAGTCTTATTGCCCGGTTATTACTGTTTTTAAATATCGCTACGGTACACATGTGAACCTCCTTTTGTTTAATATATGTGCACAACGCAAGGGAGTTGGTCGGATAAGCGCAGTCTGGCAACAGTTTGCGCTTATCCAACTAAATACCGTCAAAGAGGAAATCGAGTGCCGCCTTTACCTGATTACGGTATTGCGATGCATCGCAAAATTCAGCACCCAAAGCATGAACAGATATACTGGCTAGTTCTTGAGTCATGACAGCATATTCTTTGTCATCTATCAGCCTGATAAGGGGGATCATTCGAACAGGGCGACTGCTGTCAGGATATTTTTCAACTGGCAGCAGTGGGATCACAATTCGGCGGTTTAACTGCCCGATAATGTCACTCGTGACGTCCAGCAACAGGGGATAAACAACGGTTTTCCCAGTATTACGGTAAACGGTGAATTGCATCGTTAAAATGTCCTGTATTCATCACTGAAACAACCATGTTCGTCATGGAAACGGTTTAACGCCTCCAGAGCTTCTCTATTATCTTCCTGCCATTTCAGCGCCTCGCGATGACGTAATTCGGCATCTAAGGCGGCGGTCAGTGTAGCACTAAAGTTAATACCTGCTTCACGTGCCCGGCTCAGTAAACTTCGTTCTACAGTCATTGTGACGCTCTGTGTGTTGCGTTGTCTTGCTGTCATGATTTATCTCCGGTGTTGAGTGTGCGTGTAGTATACACGTATACGTACACGAGTTGTAGTTCTGAATGTCGGTTTTTTATGCTCTCCAAGCCCCGATATTGAAAGTTTCGATAAAAAGGTGGGGAGGGGCTCCCCACCTTAGTTTGGTGTTTTAGATGATATAAAGGTACGTTTTAATTATCTATAAATAAGAAAGGTGCTATACCGACGATTTTTTCTGTTGTGAGATTATGGTGCAAATTTACCGTAATAACAGAATAGATTATTGCGCCCTCGGCAGTGAATGTCGCCTCTCGTCGCCGGCGTGACATAATAACCGTTGGTTCTAACTTAGGTTCATAGCCACCACCAAGGCCGGTGTCATGTACTGATTTCATGTTCATCCTATTAAGCTCTTCACGACAGGCGACAAAGGTTATTTCGTCATACTTTGACATCTTTTCGTCTGTTTTCATCAGGGCAAAAATATCAGACAGTTTTTTACGGTTTCCTGCTTCAGGGCTAACCACGAGTACATCATATTTAATGATTGCCGTATCGTTTGCTCTGTTTTTCCATATTGCCGCCTTAACTTCTTCATCAGGCATTTTTTCGTAATATTTGATACCATAATTTCTTACCCTGCCATGATTTGATCTATTAGCTTCTACTCCGGTAGCAAGCAGATAGTTTTCAACATCATTGGCAGTCATATTTTGAATATCGTTTACGGTAAAAGTTTTATCACCTATTTTTACATTAGCCAGACTTGCTGTGTTGCCTGCTTTAATTGTTGCATAAGGTTGTACAGTCAAGCCGCTATTACTCAATGTAACATCAAAGGGAGAATTCAATGGGTTTTCTGGTGCTTCCAATAATGTCTTATTGTGGGGGCCAAGGAACTGGATCGTTTTCCCTGCCGGGACTTGTGTAGTTGCACTGTCAGAGAAAAAATATCCGTGTGAACTTAGCATCAATTTATTGGCAGGTTCATTTGGTACTGTCCATAATTGGAATGCACCACCCAACTCAATTCTCTGTGGCTCTAATTGAGGATAGCTTTCTTGTAAATGTTTAATCCTGGTTTCCGCTTTTGTTTTTCTAATATCACCTGTTCCAATATCTGTTTCTGGTTTCTTATTGGCTTTTCTCCATTCTCTCACTCTGTTTCGATAATCGGTTGCCGATTCATCGGGCATTTTTTCAGGTTTTCCATCGCCCACGCCCATGACATTTCGGTGTGATTCATTTATGTTTATTTTGATATTTGTCAGCGGAATTTGACTATCGCCCTTGCCAGAATAAGGTCGGATAATATACTCATTTTTGCCTTTAAATATGGCGTATTCTGCTCTGAATCTATTTTCCGTTAACAAGGCTGAATTATTCTCCAGTAAATAATCAGAATTACTGAAATCAAATAACGTATTTTCATCATTGACGTAATATTGTGTTCCCACAATACGCGATTCTTCCAGTGCAGAAAAACCACCACTGACTTTCTTATCAATCATTTTATTATCGATAGAAGTAAACCATGTTGGGTAACGATTATAATAGATATGTAGCATCTCATGATATAAGGCAATAGCGGGTTCACGGGAACGCCAAGGTTCCTCGGTAATCTTTTCTTCCATGCCAATCAGATGGTTATCTGGATCAAAGGCGATACTGCTACCAGCGCTGTTTCTGGCATAAAATTGCCCATCTTTTTCGCGTACAATGGCACTCATCATAGGAGGCTGTATATTTAAACCCTGTTTTTCAAGTTCCTGAATAACGATATTTCCAGAGGGTATTTGGTCTATTTCGTTTAGTGCATGGGTGACTTGATTAATAAATAGTTCATTACCTGTTATTGTGATCCCCACAGGAGGAATATCAACACGGTTACTCTCTATCGATACATATTGAGCCGTATTTGAGATATTGCCAGAAGTATATTTTGGCATCGATGTGAACGGTATTTCCTCGATGGCAAGGGCAATTTTATTTATCTCTGCTTGGTTGGGTATTTGATTTTCAAAGGAAAATATTTCTTTTAGTAAATAAGGAAGTTCGGTTTTGATAGCATTAATTTTTTCAATCGAAATACTCGGATTGTTTTGTAATGGTAAGATAACTTCACGGATCCAAGCCTGCTGGATATCTACTATCTCTGTGCTGAGTAGAACTGTCTTATCTCCAAGTTTTAGTGATTTTTCGAAAAAATGTGTTAATGTGTCAGTAATATCTGATAGTTTATCAATATCATATTTTTCACAATTTTTGAATGCAGTATTGATATGAATAAATGCATCTAATATCTTATCGTGATTAATATTACTGTATGCTGCTTCAAGTTCCTGATCTATTTTTTTACTTTGTTCCAGAATAAGAAATTTATTAGATACATCGGCATGAGTCATCCAATGCCCATTTTTATCTAATTTAACCGCAGGCCAGTAACTAAATTGTTCGAGGTAAGCCGGGTTGACGACACGCCAGGTGTGATTTGCTTCATCCCATTTGACTTGATAATTAGCGCCAGACTCCTTTATATAGTAGTTTTGTTTTACGGCTGCTTCTACATTAGCAGAGCGTATTGAATAGATCCCTTTATATATTCCGTCATTTGAATGAGATGCTATTCCGTCGAGTGGAAGATGACTGACTTTCCATTCATCTTTAAGTTTACCTAATCCTTTGACGCTTTTGCCAAAAATATCAGCGAAACTCTTCTCAAGTTTAATACTATTTCTCATTGCTCCTACTGCGCTTATTACTCCCCGGTAAGTTAAGGTCAGTGTTGATCTGATTGGTAAAGGTTCGATTAAATCGATTAATCCACCGAGCAGAATGCTGGAAGATTGACGTAGGGTGATTATGCCATGTTCTGGTAATGTTCTGATGACTGCTTGAATTAACGCTCTCCCGGACAGACCGGCTTGTCTGAGGCGCAATGTGGTTTGTGTTACTTTTGCAGCCATTGATTCAGTCAGTGACATGCCTAAGGTGGCAACAACTAACAGCACATTTGCTGTATCAAAGATAATTGAACCAATATCTTCTCCCGTTAATTGATATTCACTATCGGTTGTTGATTTATAGATAACATTGTAGAAAGGAATAAGAATAGTTGCTGCTATATGCCACCCAGAGGTAATATCCAGCGCTTGTTTACTTTTTATTGCAATATCGTTTAAACCTTGCTGTATTATTGTTGCGGTAACAGAAAGTAAGTTATCTTCTTTATAAAAATTAAATTTAGGTGAACCTGTGAAACTAATTCCTACATTCATTCCTGACGTTATACCATAATAATCATTCCAAAATGCATCGTAAGAATGTTTATATCTGCTTGTTTCTGAAAAACCAATCAGCGTGTTAGAACGCTCATAGCCAATCGGAAAAAGCCTTTTCCCGGTATTGACCATCATATTTGGCATTAATATGCCCATGCCTATCTCCATTTTTAGCTCAATTAAAAATAAGGCATGGGGTCTAGACATGGCTCGTAAGGTGGGATGGCTATCAACCTGTTGTTGGGTATATTTTTTTGCTTTTATTCCTCCTTGTATTGTTGAGACAACCAGCCAATTACCTTGATACATTTTTATCATGGCGACATTTCCCATACCCTGTTCCACTGAATAGAGAAAAGCTTCTTCTGGTGGGTTAACAATTTCTTCGACAGTTAATTGCGCAGCAGGAGATGAGAATATTAATTTACTGAGTGAAATGGATTCATAATGACTGTATTGGTTTTTATAAACATTAAATTGCTCATTAAAATTGTATTGTGAATCAAATTTATCTCTCTTTTTGAAATCGATAAAAGAAAAATACCCTGCCGGCTTTACATTTTTTTTATTGAAAGGGGTAAGTTTTATCTTGTCATTTTCAAATGATTTTATTGTTTCTAATGTCGAGTAATTAAATGCCTGTTCCACATTAGCATTTTCTTTTCTCATTCGATAAATGATTGCTGCTGTTAAAATAATACAGCCTTCCATATCAATATGTTTTGATTCCTGAGTAAGAACATGATCAGTATCATATTGAATATTATATTTTTTAAATAATAACTCAGCCTGATTTTGGGCGAAAATAACATCGCGATAATCACCATGACCTTTAGTCATTTTTCCTACTTTAGGTGCAATTTGATAAAGCAGGGCACCTAATGAAGATAAAACTAATAAATGATATTTAGCTGCTTGTAGTGTTTGCAGTTCAAAAATATCTTTCTGGCTATATTCGGTGCGATTTTGGTTTTTTAGTGTTATCTCTTCTTTGGCTAATTGGGCTAATAATATATCATCGCCAATATTAATACCTTGATTAATTTCCGAGTGAGTAATGGGTATGCCTGGATTAATATTAGTTGAGGTAATTAGCTTCGCTACCTTTTCAATGCCTTGTTTATATGAATTAAAAAGATCTTCTTTATCTTTAATTCGTTGGTTATAATCTGACTTTTCTTTATCACTTAACTCTATATTACCATCTGACATAAAAGTCAGCAGTGCATCTGAATAGATTTCATCATCGATATCGCCTATAGAAAATGCCTCACGATATATTTTCAGTAGGGGTTCTTCGGGGTTGATACCTAATTCGTCCCATACATCTATTTTGATTTTATCTGTGGTGACTTCATCTTTATGCAGATTTTCTAGTTTGTTAATAATCTCCATCTTTGCCAGTAGAGTATTTATTGCTGTATCGCTATCTGTCTTTTTGTAATCTTTTATAAAAATAAGATTGAGAATGTTATTTATTGTATGCAGTAAATCAGAATATTTTATTTCGGAATAGTTGTCAAAAACTATGCTCAACTTTTCTTTTAGAGAGTTTTGGAATTCAGGTGAATATTGATGATAAGAAGATAGATTTTCAACTATGTATAGGCCCGTTGATTTAATATCGGATGTGATCCAGGTTGGGTAATTCTGATTACCCTTCAACAGAGAGACAAATACCTCATCGCTATTCTTATTACATTTATTATCTTTGCAATCTTCGTTACTATTACGCTGGTATTCCCAATATTTTCCCTGGACTACAGCATGTTCTGTTTCTTCTTGATCAGGATGTCGTTGATTCCAGGATGAAGATTCTGCTATTGGAGATAAAATGCTGTTATTTTCTCCTTTTGCATAGGGTGCATTACTATTGGTATTTTCAATATCATAATCGGAATGTGACATATAATCCTCCTAGTTGATTATATTTATAGATGAAAAATAAGAACTACAATGTTGTCATATGTTTTTTTACAATTTTGTTTCACTGCATTTACCAAATTAATGGAAGGATGAATGGGGATGATTATCAGCATCAACTGAATCACTACCACATTGATCTGATTTATATTGATTACTATTGATAATTAAATATTACCCATAACCTTAAAATCACATTAATCAAGTTGGTCAATTATAATCAAAGTTAATTAATGTAAAATACTAATTAATGTAAGTGGAAATTATTAATTTGTTTAATTATATATAAGTATTTATTTATTATTTTTTATGATAGGAGTCTTAATGAAGCCTCCATATTGAGTGAGCAGCAAGTAGGACCCCGGTTAGTTTTAGTGATTTATCTGATGACTGAAATGATAGGATGTGTTAATAAATCCTTTATAATTAATTAGATAAAAATGGGCAGGGGAGGTGGGATGAAAAAACAGGCGCTATAGAAGACAGTATTAAGAGGAAAGATATCTGATGTGGCATGATCCAACGCATTTCAGCCGCGTATTCAGGGATTGGTGCAACTGAATGACTACTGCGTGGCTGAAAATAAATTTATAAAATTATTTTATTTGTTTCTGATTGGTATTTGTATTGATGTCATCAGATTTTTCTTCTGACTGTGTATTGATCATTTCTTTCTCAGTGCAAACTTTGCTGTCACACCATTCGGTTTCTTTGATAATGGCAGGCAAACGTCGGGTCTTATCTAAGAGAAGACAGGTTACATCGGGTCGTGAATAGTGCCCGGCAGGGTCGGCAACCGATTTTGCTAAGGTAATCTCACTCAGATCGATATCTGCGTACAGTAACCCTTCTTCGTTAGGAGCTAATGGCTTAGCGAGTTGTTTGCCGTCTGGCCCGTAAATACAGGCATAGCCTCCACCGGTTTCAAGCAGAGATTTATGTGTTTCAGTCTTGCAGAGCATATCAATCATTTCTTGTGAAACCAGGGCACAGGCACCAATGAAGAAACATTGGCCTTCCAGTGCATATACACTACTGACAGCGGTATTCATTTCACCTGACAGGCCATGAACGCGCCCTTTATAGATAGAAAAACTTGGCCAGGAACCAACATGGATTTGTTCATCCTGAGCAAACATGGCGTATTTTGATAAAGGTTGAATATGCTCCCAGCAGTTCAGGGCACCAACTTTACCAAGAGCTGTCTCAGTAATACTTAAACCGCTGCCATCACCTTCACCAAAAATGGTTCTTTCTACATGAGTGGGTTTTAATTTTCTGCGTGCCAGTAACGTCTTACCTGTTTGGTCGATAATAGATTGGGAGATGTAAAGACTGCCTTTATCTTTTTCACTGAAACCGAGCACCACCATAATATTATTATCGGCAGCGGCCTGCTCAATTCTCTGATATTGCTTACTATCAAGAACTAATGAATTGTTGTGATATTGCTTGAAGAATTGCATGCCCCTTCGGTGCTGAGGGATCCCCACAAATCGGTGCTAATAAACCAGCACCATATTTCGGTAGACTCTTGTTAAGTGGTTAAGAGCATCATTCAGTGATATTTGCTTTAAAATCAGTGGGGAGTGTCGTAAGACGTTCTCCGCTAACGTCAGATATGAGATGACCCGCCGTGATTTGATACTGTTGGCCTGATATCTCAGATGTAATCCCTTATTCTCCACGTGATAACCAATCAGCCACAGGACGATTGTGCTCAGGGTTGCCAGTAAGCTCAGTACCCGCATTCTACCCGCAGAGCGACTGTGGCTGGCACGAAGACCAAATCCGAAACGCTCACTTTTTTCATCGCGGAAGTTTTGCTCTATCTGCATGCGACGACTGTATAACTTGATGATCTCCCGTGGCTTTAAATCATCTATACTACTGAAAATAAGCCAGGCTTCTTTTGCTGACTGCCGATACTCGTTGTCTGTTTTAGTATACATTGGCCTGCCTTTTGAACGTTTACTTTTCCGCCCTTTAGGTAATTTCTTGTATGTATAAAAATGACCATTAATACGGTTTTTCTTTTCTTTGACCAGCGTTCCCGCCCCCATGTATTTCGGCGTTATTGTTCCGGGACAGTCAGAGATTTTCAGCCATATTTCAGGACTATCTGCCAGGTGAAATTGAACGTTATTCCTGATCCGCCCAATAAAATCCCAGCCTAATGAGGCAATATGTCGAAACCATGGACTCTTAAATCCTGCGTCTGTGACGATGATGACTCTGGCATCGGAAGAGACGGCTTTAGCGAGGGAATCAAGAAACTGATTTTGTATTAAGGTGTTATTTTGTTTTTCCGAGGATACAACCCAACTCAATAACGGCATTGCCCGACCGTCGCAAAGAAGGCTGGCACGAAGCACATGATACTCCTGCGATGGATAACCGCTCCAGTCCACAGCAATAACGCAAAGAGGCAACTGACGAGTTATCATGGCAGTAATATTATTAAAAATCGCAGGAATATCGTTGTGAAGAGCGGTGTTTCCTAACAGGCGATCAACCCTTTTTATCTTGTTTTTGACCTGAGCCTGTCCGGGCAAAAAACGTCCAATACTGGTTAGCGTAAGAGAAGCGCCATTAATCAAAGCCATAGTGGCATCGATTAATGCATTCTGGCGATATTTATGAAACGGTGCTAAGGCATCTTTGAAGAAGTTGTGACATACTTTACGTGCAGGCATAGCAGTGACCTTATTGACTTGGTGGAACAATCAGTAGATCACACAACGCTATGCCTGTCTATTTTCTGGGGATTCCTCAGCACGGTTATCCAATACATTTACCGTGGGAGTGCCAGAATGTATGGTCGGATCGAAGGTGAATGTTATTTTATGCTCCTTGATTTGGTGAGTATCATATCTTTCCCCAACTCCTGTTTATTATTAAACTCCAAAGGGAATATATTAAAAACAGGTAATGACACAATCTATGTTTACAGGCTCATTTTATTCAGTAAACCTCTTATCTACACATGTTTTAAGCTAGAATAATCGAACGTTTTAATTTCCTCGTTAAAACCTGTCACTTGTTCAAAAATAAGCTTTGTAATTGAAGAAGGTCCCTGTCCTATTGCCTTTTTCATTAAAATATTATAGGGAAGAAGACTCGCTCTATCGGCGGAAGAATAATTCTTACATGTGTAAATCACTTGTCCACCTCGTTTTTCTCGTTGATATCCAAAATTGAGAAGACCTAATATTTCTCTCGCTGTAACTACATGGTATCCCTCTTCGTGATTCCATAAATTAGCAGGGGCTGCTGTTGACATTAGATGAAAATCTGCATGTCTATGAATACCACCAAGCACCCAACAATCATTAATTACACCAGACCATTTGTCTATTACCAGCATATTTCCATGGGCATTTTTGTTCCATAAATTCTCATTTATTCCTTTACCAAGTCCAAGTGGCTTAAGCCATTTTTCTTGCCAAAGATCATTAGCTCGACCAATTAACATAGGCCCCTTTGATAAAAGGGCTTTACGATAAACTAACCAGCAATACTCTGCTAAATCATTAAGATGATTCTTGTTTCTTCTATTGTTAGGGAACTCATTGGAAAGACTTTCATGAACAGTATTCTTATTTTGTTCCCATAAGAATGGGTTGTTCTTTTTTTTATAACCTAGTGACTCGAGATCTCGCCTTAATGTTAACATTTCATATTTTTTCATATTTCATACCAACCATTTATGATAAAAAAGTTATATTAAACAACACTAATTTCTATAGCCTGAGTTTATGAATCAATCTGACATTATTGCCTTTTTGAGCATAAGCCAATATTTTAAGCTTTATTCTAACTTCCTATTCTTTTTTCTTGTTAATATTAACCTCAACTAACATATATTAAATATACATAAAATTGTCAGTTGAGGTCTAAAAAGTCACGTCTAATCAGCATAGTAAATATTCGTCATTTGGTCTGTCTGTAGCTGATTTCTGAGTTTTTGTTCATTACCAATAATAGTCGGGCGATTTTTCCAGCTGTCGTATTCCCACCATTTTCCTAATTTGTCACGCATGTATGTTAACCAATGACCACTATATCTGTTTGTGGCTGCCATAAACTTACCGCTATCAATTCCTGGTGTGGGATCTTTAGATTCAATAAAATTGTATTTTCCGGTAGCAATTCCCTCCATGCCTGTGCCAATTTCGGCGATCAACTGACGTATTTCATCTTCCGGCAATCCAATATCTACGTACTGTTTATATACGGTGTCGCGAAAATCATTTAGATCAAGCTCTTTTCCCATGTAGTGGCAAAGAGCATAGTAACCACAATAACTTTTTTGTTCACCGGAATGTGGTTGTTTCAGGAAGAAGTCTTGAGGTTTTTCCTTTGGAAGTGAAAGGGGCCCATTAAAAGAGTCTGATGATGGTGGTATTCCGGCGGTATTTTTAGTACGTTGTGTGGGTACTATTTGAGAATTATCATGTTTAAACATTGGTAAATCCTCTGTAAATTGAATTTGTTATGTATAGAATTGTTACCCTGATAATCTAATGTTCCAATTATAGTCATGTAAATAAAGAGCGTTTTAATAAGATGAAGTGATATTGCTGCTTTTCATACCCAATTTTCTTACCTTATTAGTTTGTCCCCATTAGGCGTCGATTATGTGATTCAATCGTCTCTATAAATTTTGAGGTTGCACTATGAGTGTCACCGATATAATCCGCACTGATTATTCCCGCATGAGGGATCTTCTCAACAGCGTCAGACAAAATGGCATTATTTCTAGATAGGTAACTTTTTACCCCTGAAGTCAGTTGCCTACGTCCAATAGAAGCTACCGGGATGTTCGTCTGCATAACATTAAGTTTACCTTCAGGTGCAGGATTTGCATGAAACTCACTAAGGAATTTGGCTGTAGCCCCTGCGTTTGCTCGATTAGCCCACTTTGTGTGAACTTGTTCTTTATAGACCCAATGTGACTCAGCTCCGTCATAACCATGTACCATAATCCCGATGTTTTTTCCTTTGCTTAATAAATTAACCGTTGCTTCGCTTAAACTCGGTGCATCACTACGGGTAATAAGATTATTACGGTGATCTTCGAATACACTCGCTAAAAATATATCTGAAGCCGGCGTTCCAGAATCGGTGTTCTTTTTCTACTGTAAGCATAGGTACCTGCATCATGACTACCCAACATAGCTATCTGAGATAGCTGAGTATCAGCAGGTAATTCATTATGATTTACGAAAGTACGCCCATTCATGAAATGACCTGCGCTCCTGTTTTTTGGATCTGCATTTAATTCTAATGAATCGCTTTCATGATGAGTCCCATTCTTTGACTGTAGTGAGCGTCTTTTTTGCTTTTCTTTATATCCACGTCCCATATTATCACCTACTTATTAGTTTGAAGTAAGAAATATATTTCGTATAAATAGTATAGTTAGAGATTATCTTTAATGCAATAATTTACCCTACATTATAATTCTATCTGTTTTAACTTTTTGATTTAGTTCAGAAACACTTTCATCAATTGTTTTAAATATGCTTCCCAGATCCCTATTGATGATTTTGTCTTTTCAATTGTCATTCCGAAATAATGTGTTTCCTTGGAGATCATTATGTGGTTTTATAATTAGACTGCGAACATTATATTATCACCTATTAACTTTAATTAAAAAACATCTCAACAATGAATAATATATTAATTATATTCCGTCTTTACTTAATCGAGGAATGGGTTAAATAAGTATATCAATTGAATATGTTTTCATGGAATCATTATTTAATGTAAAATAGTAATTAATTATTTTGATTGAATAAATATAAATCTTAAATCTCAATTAGTTGATCGTAATTTTCTTCAGATATGAGAATTCTTGTGTCATTTATTTTAATAATTGCACTTTGATTACTTTTCCACTTCGAAATACTATCTTTTATTTTCTGTGAATAAGTTGGACTGGTAATGCCAGAAACTTCAAGAGTCAGGTTTTTATTCTCAAAATTTTCATTATCTATATTAGTGGGTTTAGTGGTCAGGTTTACTTTATTAAGAGCAAAGCGGACATCTTCTGTGCCACCTAAGTCAGCAAATAATTTATCAAATAAGGCTTGGTTTATTTGTGAGCTATCCAGACTTGATTTTTGATCTATATAAGCAGAAATCTGCTTAATGGGTTGCATATCATTATTCTTCTGAAGCATCACAGGAGCGGTAATTGAATATAATAAAGAAAGGCGAGGGCGATTACCGAGCGCTTGCCAAAAGTTACCTAGGCTATTTAGACTTTCTTGCGGTGGTATTACTCTGGTGTAGGCACCAGGAATATCAGGTAATTGTCGGTTGTTAATTAATGCATTCAAAATAGCTGTCATGACGTGTGCAGCTTGATTATTTGGCTGACTGTCTGGACTGGAGCCGTCACCTGATTCACTCGAATGCCAATAAGTAATTAAATAGTTATAGTTAATATTTACCCACCCTGGTAATAATGTGCTGGTCGCAGGGTTATAAAGCCTTGATTCGGCAGAACGTAATTGCAGATCTTCGTGTATATCATAGAGAAATATACTTACTGTCGGCGCTGATGGGATTGAGTTTACTTCTGGCAGATCAAAGCGGATATCAATTTTCTGACCAGAGATGCTTAAACGCTGAGATAAGATTTCATTTAATGCGTTATTAACCGCAATAATAGCATTATCAGGATTAATTATATTTGTCATATTAACTCCAATTTTATTTAATATTTAAAAAACCAACCGGCCAGTTTTATTCAATTCAAGGATAACTGCCCGCTCTATATGTTTATTTTCAATTCTTTCACCATTATCATCCACCGCTAACATTGATGATAATAAGGCAATATTTCTGATATTAGCTCCGGTTAGATCGGCTTGTTTAGCTAAATAATCAAAATCAAGCTCATCTGATAAATTAAGTTGTTCAGGCCAGATTGCTTGCCACATCTCTTTGCGTAAGACTTCATCGGGATAAGTGAAACGGGTAATAAAGGTAAAACGGCGGTTAAAAGCGCTATCCAAATGGTTGCGATTATTAGTGGCTAAGATCACCAGTCCGGGATAATTTTCCAGTCGTTGTAATAAATAAGAAACTTCAATATTGGCATGTCTGTCCTGAGCATCTTTGGTTTCACTGCGTTTGCCAAATAAAGCATCGGCTTCATCGAAAAACAATACGCCAGAGTCGGCTTCGGCGAGATCGAAAATCCGGGAGATGTTTTTTTCAGTTTCACCGATGTATTTATTCACCACGGTGGAAAGATCCACCTTAATCAAATCAACCCCAAGATGCCCGGCAATCACTTCTGCGGCCATCGTTTTTCCGGTCCCTGATTCACCGTAAAATAGAGCGCTAATACCGGTGCCATAACCTATTTTCTCCTGAAAGCCTGCGTTTAATACTTGGTCACGGTAATTAATGGCGGCAATGATTTCTTCTAACTGTTGAGTTAATGCATCTGAAATCACTAAGTCATTAAAACTACGTTTGGGGGTGATTCGTTGAGCCAATTTGCCGAAATTCTGTTGAGCACGAAAACTTAATGCCTTACGTAAGTCCGCTTCTTCTAATTGACCTTCCGGTTGTCGCAGGGCCTGGTATTGATAAGCTTCTGTAAGAATTAGCGGTAATGTTTCCGGTGTAAATGAAAAACGCTGACATAGCTGAGTAATATTCATTTCCTGAACGATATTATCCGGCAGATTTTCTTTCAACATGGCTTGCTTATCCGCCAGAGTAGTTACCGGCATCTCAATTTGTACCATTGGTAGGTGTTTAATCCATACTAATGAATCTCCCGGTTCTGCCAGGCAAACCACTCTCAATTTTGGTTGATTCAACAGGGTGGATAATTCGCGGTGCAATATTTTCTTTTCCTCTGCCAGTAAAGAAAAGTTGCGAATTAATAAGCAGGCGTCGTGTAGCCGGGCTTCCCTTATTACGCCTGTTAGTAGGTCAGATATTGTGGCGGTATTCTCTTCGTCTGGCAGACGGGCTAAATCAAGGATTAAGGTATTGATGCCATGAAACGCCATAATATTACTCACTGCCAGCTCTCTGGCGCTGTCTTGTTTTCCTCTGAGTATCACCAGCGGGCGTATTTCGTCCGTTTCATTTAACAATATCTTTTCAAGTGAATGATAAAGGGTTGGTGGATACCGAGTATGTGGGGCAGGGTGACACCAGTAAGCACAAGTTATCAAGGGAGGTAAAACGACTCGCTGACCTGATAAAAAATGCCAGACTGCACTGTGAGTTAAAAATTGAGTTTGTAGCCAAATGGGCTCCTCTTGGTTATTGAGTCGTAATAAATGGTGACTAATTAACGGTGTTTGCGGTAAAAAGCTGTTTTGTAGTAATTGCCGATCACTTTGACGTTGACTAAATAATTCAATGGATAAAGCAAAACTGGGCCACTGTTTTTTACTGTTGCCGTGCAGAACAGCAAACAGTGCATGATAACGGCTGTCAAAATGGGGCAGCAGGCCCAATAGTAAAGCATCGCGCTCAAATTCAGTGAGTTCAAAACGTTCGATTAACAGTGATAATGCACCGGAGGTAGAATTACCTTCTATTTCTGCATTACCAACGATATTATTCGTTTTTAGCCAATGAGGAATTCCCTGTGGTTCCGCCAAACGTTGATTCACTTCGTCTTCGGTCAGTAAGAAACTTTCCGGTAAGGAATCGAACCAGTCTCTTTTTTGGTAGTAGTTACGTTGTAATAGCAGATCGATACGTTCCAGATGGGGATAAATCCAGTTTAATTCTGCTACCATATCGTGGTTATTTGTTAGTGGGAAATTCATATAAACCTTTTAAATGTTTTGCCAGTCGATCTGTAAAGGGCGATCCAACCAGGGAAGTTTGGCGATATTGAGAGGCCAAGGCCAATTGGCTAACAGCGCATCAAATGGCTGAGGCTGTATCGTGATTTTGATTTCCTGCTCATCGACCAGTAATTCACCCGGTCGTTGTAAAAATAACTGGCGGGCATCATTGCGGCTTAACTTTTTCCAACTGGGAAGTTGACGAATAATAGCATCTAGCCATTGTTCTGTTATTAACTGCTTTTCTGGTTCAATAGAGAGTGATTCCGTATCTTCATTGGCCGTTAGCCCACACAGAACGCGATTTAGCACCTTTTGTTCTGTCTGTATTTCTTCGGTTCCCCAAATGAGATAATCAAGGAGATCAACCGCGCTGAATTGGGCTTGACGATGGATAAATTTTTGCTTTTCAAGTAAACCAAATCGATTAAACAAGGCGGGTAATATTGGCCAAAGAACCAATATCCCCGCATTACTTACTTGACGTGGCAGGGCTTGTTCAGATAAGAAAGTCGGCTCAAAGTGTGGTTTGTTATTAGGTCGAAGTGGATTGCGATTATCTTCTCCTGTAACGGATGTATTATCTAGTGTTGAAAATATTTGCCGATTTTCTGATTCAGTGTCAGAGCCATTTTTATCTATCTTGTTTGGAATAAAGCGTTCCGACAGATATCGGTATTCCTCAATTGATAGATGTTTTTTACAGAGTTGTAGAACAGGGGCTATTTGCCAGAGTTGCTTTAGCCAACCATTTAGTGGGGTATTGTGGGCTATGGCTATAGATTGGCGAAATAGCGTAATAACAGGTTCTGTGTTAAGTTTGCTGCTATTTAATTCAGCCGTGATGCGTGAGATAACTTTATCATCGGATTTGGGTATTTCCTGTATGTTATGCCGCTGTATATATCCCAGTGCATTGAATATCAGTTGTTCGGAGGAGACAAGCTCCTCCTGATATTGTGATTTGGTTGTTTTTTCTGTTAATTTACCATTAATGGCGGTTAATAAAGCCGGTTTCCTGATAGCCAGAAGTCTTTGCAGGCTGTGTTCAGATAAACAGCTTTTTGCCAATAATAGTGTCCATTTGTTTTGTGCCTGTGCTAATTGATTGATGATTTGTTTAATATTAATATCGGTTATTTCACCATTCTTCATTTTCTCCATTGGGTTTAATGTGGAATCTTTTTGATGTAAATAATGGATAAAATCATCAACATTAATTGAATTATTATCGTGTAATAAAGATAATTTACCAGTAGTTTTCTGCGATATGGATTCTTCCGAAAAGACATTTTCCTCCTCATTATTTATCTGATATTGGCTCAATGCCTTACTTAAAGCAGCATTGAGCCGAACAGGAAACAGTGAGTTAAAGTCATATAAGTTTACTTCTCCAAGATTTATAGATAGTGTTTCTAAATATATATTCTGATCAATGTTATGTTGGTTAAAACATGAGTTTATTAGTCTGTTTATATTTGATTGATTAAGTAGGGAGCCATGTAATACGCTTTTAGCTGCTTGTTGATTATTAGCTTCAATATTAATAGTAATTTGATTTAATAGATTTGGCTCCAGAGTCATATTAGTATTTCCTTTTTGATTAATAAAGAATAGATGATTTAAATTTCCTGAGTGAAATAAAATCAAAGTTTCATAATAAAGGCTAATAAATAATAGGGAGGAATAACATTAACGCTATGATTATGTTTGAGGGGATTTACCGTTGCTGTTGCCGCGTGATTATGTCCTCTTCCATCTCCTATTTTTGATGTATACGCATATGATACAGTGGGGAGATCTACGTCATGCCCCTGTTTAACTTGAGCCATAACATTATTAGAATCATGGTCATTATTGATTGCTATCTGAGTTTGGCCATAGAAGAGAGATTCATGAAAATGACCATATTTCATTCCATAATTGTAAGAGTAAGCCATACCACCGATATGTTTATGTGCAGGTATTTGTAATTCCGTTAATGTAGTATTTTCTACAGTAATATTTACAGAAATGTCAGTTTGTGTTGTATATAAGGTATAGCTTTTCTCATCGTTGCTTCCATGGGCTTTATGACTGCTTTTCCCTGTTTCAGAAATATCGTCACCACACATAATAAAACGGTTTGTTAAATCTGGAGTATCGTTATTACCATCACAAAATGCCCAACCTTGAGGTACTACTGAGCCAGAAAACATCACAATCATTCCTCTGGGTAATACTGTCTCGAGATTAATACTAACACCTTCTGAATTAACAGTGATACCGTTACCCGCTTTAACCATTAGTCTGCCGTTACTATCCAGTTCTAGGGCTGAATTTTGGTTATCGGTTTGATCAGGCGCTTTCCCGATTGCTTTTCGCCCCATATCAGCAATATCAATCAAGTCGG
Source organism: Photorhabdus thracensis (assembly GCF_001010285.1). Classification (GTDB taxonomy): domain Bacteria; phylum Pseudomonadota; class Gammaproteobacteria; order Enterobacterales; family Enterobacteriaceae; genus Photorhabdus; species Photorhabdus temperata. The sequence goes on from NZ_CP011104.1 coordinate 4,411,068, forward strand.
CAAAATCCGTCTGTAACGGAATACTGCCTTCTTTAAAACGATCTTTTAATTCACTTGCTGCTTTATTAGTAACTTTTTCTGGGCTTTCTTTTGCGCTCATTTTTATCACCTTATATTATATGTAGTATTTGGTTGCTTTATTTTAAATATCTCGTAACTATTACTGTGTAACGAAATGAAAATAAGAAGAGATATTTAATAGATAGGTCTTATATATGAATTAATGTTGTTCATAGTGGAGATGTATTAATTTATCTATTGTTAAAAACGAATTAATATTTACTATTATTTTTGCTAAGGCTAATGTTGACTGAATATTTTTGGTACATATAATAACTGATTATCTTCTATTACCTTTCCGTTCCATTCATCTTCATGATTCCCAATCACTTTAATCCGTTGTTCTTCGGTGGCAATTCGCATACGGCCGATACCTGTTTCAATGGACGGTCGCTTACCTAGGGTTAAGGTTTCTAAAATTCTATACGCTTCTTGCCCTAAAGAGGCTCTATTGTTTTGCCAACGTTTATAGGAACAGGCAAAATCCTCAAAGTGATCTTGTGATAACCAATGAATGATTATTGAAATATGGGCTGGAAATTCAGCTAAAATCTCAGTTTTCACCCAAGATTCCAGTTTGTAAGGATCGAAGCTGCCATTCTTAATGAGCTGGCGATTAATCACGACACTCACTGCAAATGAAAAGCGATCGGTCTTGGCATATTTTTCGCTGGAGAAATACCAGCGATAGAATTTGGCGTTTGCTTCTGACGGAAAAGAAGTCTGTGAGTCTCCATTTTCATTTAGTCTAAGTAATATCCGGCCTTCAATGCGATCAAATTCAACTACCTGTGCTGTAAATGGTTTAGTAGGATTTGGAGTCTCCTTAGATGATTCAAGAGCTCCATCTGGTGTAATTGCATATTTCAGAGTGATTTCGTCTTTCTCTTTGATCATTGTAGGGAACGGGGTTTGGGGATTGGAGATAATCCAACGTTCGTTGTCTTGGTGTTCCTTATCGTCATAAGTCAGTTGATAATCCATATCGTTCATCCATACTGAGCTATTACGCCAGAGTAGATTTTGGTCTGTAACTGCCTGCTTTACTCTTTCCAGATCGAGCTTCAGAGCGGTGCTATTGGCGGTGTTAAGGCAGAATGTCTCTTCTGTCACCTCAGTGATTATTTGGTTCCATAATGTAAATCCTCTATCACCCTCGACAATCAGGTCAATCATTTGACCAGGCAATAATTGGCCTATCGTATCTTTTCGTGTGATCCATAATTGATCACCTCTAACTTGCAGAGAATCAGGCTTTTGCCCAGTATTGAATATCGTGTTGGGTTTTACCGGCAAAAGTTGACGATGTTCAATTAAATAAAAAGGGAGTTTATTTAGCTCTGGATTTTTTTTGAAACACTCTTCTCCCAAGCCAAGACGAGCAGCAATACGTTTTTGCAGTGCCGATACTTTATCAATACGAATATTATTACGATGATAGGCTAGGTCAGGTTGTTGAGCCAAATACTCACGTTGGGTAAATATAAAATTTTTATAATTTTCAGCTTTTAAGTTTGGTATTATTGGCATGGCTGTTTGCTGAACCCCAAAATATCTCAATAGATAATCTAGGATTGTCAGCTCTTTTTTATAGTTGTGATTGTCACCTTTATTCTCGATTTGAGAATCACTATCGAGCTTTTCTTTTAAATTAGATTCTATATCCTGATGGATTTTTTGACCTACTGTATTGGTCTTAAAAGGCAACTGAGCGCCATGTACAATATTTTCCCGTTGTTTAAATGCTAATAATTTTGGCAGTAAAGCGAGTTCGGCACAGCCATTAGCCAGCATTTGTTCAAAAGGCAGCATAAATTGATGTAATTTTGCTTGCTGCGGTGGATCTGAGTTTATTTGAAATCCATAGCAGGCGGGTAATTTATTGCTCACCGGGTGATAATTCTGTACCTTACGATGCTTGCCCCATTTTAATAATTCTGACTTTGTATGAATAAGAGGCTCTGTAATTATTTTGTCTGCTATTTGTTCTTTAGTAACGACGACTTTAATCCCGTTTTTAGCAGTAATGGTAAGTGGGCTTTCTTCTGAAGTAATCAAATCTAATGAATCTTCCTTCCATAGTCTGGGGTAGTACCCCAGCCTGATTTCCCAGGACCAATTATCATTTGATAACTTAGAAATTTTTACATTGGAATCATCCAATGTAAATTTAGTAATATTTTTCACCCCTTTTATAGCCAATAACTGATTAACCAGAGGACTTAGATTTAATACTGTGGGGCGGGTATAATCTTTAGTTTGAGGTAACTCTGGTATCCAACCGTGACGTAAATAAGGGCCTTCAAATATCTGTTCATTACTGTAACCTTTTTCAATCATGTCCTGTGTGGTATAGCGTAATGGCTTTTCAAGTACCATTTGTTCCACCGTCATATAAACTTTAGCGACTATATCAGCAATATCTTTGGCATCATCGTCAAGTTGAATCTCTATTTTTAATAATAAATCGATTGGCTCCAGCCAAATAATTTTACTGACGAGCTCTCCCAAGTTACGGTTGTCTCTTAGGAAGTTTTCTAAGCTTTCCTGAGCCTGCGTTTTATCAGTTTCAGTTTCTCGGCTAGGAGTTAAATAAAGCCAATAGTTTCCTCTTAGTGTTAATTGTTCGCTGTTTGAGGTTTTCGTGAAACTGTATTCACGTTTTTCTTTGTTGTACCAGTATTCATAGCGTTCACTTTCAGGCTCACGAATGAGCTGTGCATCATTAAAGAAAAAATAACCATTAATAGTGTTGTCGCCATGTAAGTCCAATAGAGCCCGGCGATAATCTTCTGCGGTAATTGGGCCACAAGTCAATATTTGTTGTGGGCCAAATTCTTCGGGAAAAATACCATCGTTAAGTGTCTGCTCCTCATTTTTGGGCGTAAGCAGATCTTGGAGTGGCAGTGAGTGACGGTAGGCCAGATCGGATGTACCATAACAACAAGCTTCTAATAAAGTGATACCGGGATCATTCTCACCTGTATTATTCCAGCATTGGCCGGATTGTTGTTCAATAACGGCTTTTGCTTGGGCGAGTAAGGTATCAAAGGTAATATCGTCTTTAATGATAGGAAACAGGGTATCTTGATTATTCATTTGTCAGTTCCTTGGTTTGAGGAAGTTTTTCCGGCCAAACTAAAATCAGCACTTCATTATCGTTAGCTTCTATACTTTTACCAACGGCACCAGTGAGTTCGCCTTTTTTCAAAGTTAAGTCAGTGACTCTTTCAATCAGAGGTGATTGTTGAATCGTGGCTAATAACTGGTAGTAGTCAATGTGATTACCTGGCGTTACGCCGATAGTAATATTTTCTCCCCACGGCATATATTTCTGACTTAATTCTTGTTGTAGTTGATGATGTCCATAATCGGGGTTAACGCCCGAAATAAATACAACTTGATAATTCACCTTGACGTTGACGTAGGTTGGATTCGTGATCTCAATAGTTGTCCAGGGGCTACTTAATCGATCTATCCATTCGGCCATTTCTGTCAACTGGGACGGATTCAGCTCTGGGCGTAGCGCATCATTATTATCTCTATAACGGTTGTTGGGGATTACAATCAATTGTCGCTTTTCCGGTGCAGGAATCTTAGTTAATTCACTGGCGGAAGGATGTTTGACATCAAATAAGCTGACAAAATTCTCTTTTAGTAAGGTGACAATATCACTCCAGCTCAACACCCGGTTACGATGGGAGAGTCGGGCAGGAACCCGTGCGAGAAATGCTTGTTCTGTTTCTTTTGGGCGACCGTTCCAGGATGCCCAAGGTTGAGTCACCTCGCTGATGGCAACAGATGTATTGACTGGTTGTTTAATGTTGTCGGCTGCCAACTTGTTGATAAGGTGATTTTGCTCGACAGTTTCGGTGTTGATTAATGTGGCAGTTGTAGCGTTGTATAACAACCCTTTAATCTCGGGATAATGTTTAACTTCATTCATCTGTGCCTTTATCCAATACCGTCCCGTCGGCATTTGAGATGCTTGATTTGAGGCATCCTGAGGTAATAGGGCACTCCAACTTCCTTTAGCAAACAGATTGCGGGTTTTGTCGTGAATTGGCTGAGCTAGTGGCTGCCAAGTATTATTTTTATTTAGATAAAACCAAGATAAAGGGAGTTCTCTAATACCTTCTAATTGCCAGTATAGAGATAAAGTTTGCCCCGGTAATACATCGGTAAAACCTAAATAAAATGTGTCATTGCTCAATGACGGCGTTTCTGCGTTTGTTTTGTCCCAGCCAAAAGGAGTTAGGGGATAAACGGAATATTGTTCGGCTTTAACTTCTGCTTTGAATTCAATTTCTAACTCGCTGATTTGTGGGGTATAGGGTGGGTTCTTACCTTCTGATGATTGCTTGTATTGAGAATGCATAAAATCCTGTTTATCCAATTTTATGCGTATTGATGCAGGCCAGTTATTAGGTGATGGGCTGTCTGCAACAAGATAATTCATTGTTGGTAAAGTGAAAGTTAGACTTTTTCCTTGTAGTTTTTTATCTTTATCTTCACTAAATAATACTTGAGCGTCATTAAGCTTGTCTTCCGTTTTTTGAGAAGTGACTAAATAACCCTGTACTTTAAATACGTCATTTGTAGTAATCGTGGGCTGATTTTGAGGGTTCTTATACCCCTTATACCACTCTTTAAAACTCTCTTTGGGCAATCCAACCCATTGAGGAATAATAGTGAGTGTTGCATTTTCAGTGCCATACCATTCCGGGGCAACCAAATTAAAACCAGAAACTAATGTCGGTGATTGACCAAAAGGGAAGCTGGTTGTATTTGTTTGTTCAATACCGTCGTCAGAAGCATAGAGCACATTGTGGTTGCCGTTAATACTGATCTCAATACTTTTAATCTTGGGTAGAATAATTCCTTGAGTGGTACTCAGTTTTAAGACCGGTACATCAAATGTCATATTATCAAGGTTGTCTGGAGGGCTGATACGAGCGTCCTTAGCTGATAAGTAAAGTTTAAGATGTGTGTTATTTTCTTTTTCTACCAACAAGGAAAGCCAATCATTTCCCGAACTGATTTTAGCGGCGATGTGATCAGAATTATCCGTCCATTCTTTTTCCAGTATGATTTTAATACTACGTTTTCCTTTTGACATAGCAAATAAAGAAGAGGTAATCAGATATCCAGACAGGACCGGGGTATCACTAGGGGTTGGGCTAAAAAGCTTAATACCGTTTTCAGGTAATTTAATGTTATCTGAAAGGTTAAGGGGTATTGCAGATTTCCAGCCATCGTTATTTTTCCGATACCAACGCAGATCGGTCAGTTTCCCTTGGTTCGCTAATAGATCAGCATCTGATGCATATTGTAATGGGTTTCCGGTGCTATCCTGCCCAGCATCAAACAGGGTTCCTTTAGGGATAAGATATTCTGGGTTGTCTGAATTCAGGGTAATGCCTATGGCGACGCTATCCGCTTGTGCATTTCTCGGTTTCAGTCCCAATAATTCCCGGTAATAAAGATCACGATGCCGTGCCGGGAAGGTATTGAATAACACTTTGGTCGTTTCTAATAGCTTTAAAAAAGCCAGGACAAAAGCTTGATGTGCCGGTAAATGACTATTTGCTTTATTGGCATTATGGTAAATATCTGCTAATTTCTCAGGATTATTTTCCTGAATAAAATAGAAGCTATCCCAGAATTTTTCTTTCTCTTGACCGAAAGGTATTTTCTTAGAGTATTCTTGTAGCCAGTTTAAAATATCCAGCGTACTTTTTTCATCAAGTTTAAATTCTGTATCTGGTATGATAGCGGCGAGTTTATTTTTTAATTCGGTGAGTCCCATATTATACCACCTATTATTTGAATATATTTCTGATATCTTTTTACAGAATAAGATCGTTATTTAATAATGAATTTTGAAGGGCTATTTATCCGGCATTAACGGCATATTGACTGGCAATAAAACGGCCTTTTCCCATACTGGGTGTCGTTATATCTGGACCAGCCTGACTATTCGCCGGCTGTGTCGGAGTAAAACGGGCGGTAAATTGCTGCCCGGCAACAATCACTGTGATAGGACTGCGACAAAAATTCACCTGCTGGCTGGTATCTAATTGGGCAATGGTGACCATTCCCATGCCAGGTATCGGGTGGCTGGGGGTAATATATTGCGCCTGGAGCTGTACCTTTTTTTCATCACCCATAATGGCGATATTTTTTCCCTGTATTTTTGTGTGCCCACTGCCTCTAATGGTTGCTGGCCCCAGGAGCGTGACTTGCCGGTTGCCAAACAACGGCTCGAATAGCAGGCTGTCACCATCAATGATTAATTGCTTGCTCATAAGCTCACCTGTACCCGGCCTTCACCGACCTCAAGGATACCCTCAAGTTGTTGACTGATTCCGCTGCCTCTCAGGGAGTAGGTCACTTGAATGTGTAGAGTATTAGGTGAACCTGTTTTTTGATTGACTTGAATATCTGTGATTTCTGCTCGGGGTTCATAGCGCAGTATTCGCTCTTCAATACGGGTTTGAATCTCCGACAACAATTCATCACTGATATTTTCAAACATATAATCATTCAAACCACAGCCATAATCTTCACGCATAATCCGTTCACCGGGTTCAGTTAAAAAAAGGATTTTCATACTTTGGCGAACATTTTCGGCGCCTTCGGCCATTGCTACTCCAGTTTCAATGGAAAACTCTGGCGGAAATTTCCATCCCCGGCCATAAATATCGGCTAATATTTTGCTTGTCATCTTAATACCTTATTATTGTGTTAAGTTAATTTTCGAGCCTTTAATATCTACCCCTGATTTTCCGGAGGCTGCTAGGGATTTTTCGGCTTGTATTTTAATTTCCTGCGCATTAGTGATGAGGTTTTTAGTCGAATTAAGTGCCACTGTGTTTTCTTTATTATCGAATATTAATTCCTGCTTGTTATCTCCTTGTTTGATGACTAAGGTTTTCATCTGATTTTTCTCACTGGGTTCTACCGGAGATTTATTTTTAGGATTATGCATGGAACCTAATATCACTGGAAAACGGGGGTCACATTCAAAGAATCCGATAATCACTTCATCTCCCGGTTCTGGATAAAAGCAAAATCCGCTTTCATGACTGGCATAAGGTTTACCTAGCCGGGCAAAAAGGACACCTTTGGTCAGGTTTAATGCTGGTATTCTGACCGGGATACGCCCCAGCGATTGGCTGTCTTGCTGGTATTTTTCCACAATACCGATATGCAGCTCTTTAACTTGCGGTACGGGATGTTCTACGTCTGGTTGCATACCTAAGGTTAACCGAGTGCGCCAGCCTTGTCGTTGATTAATCTTCTGACTGACGCCGGTGATAATCACCTGACCATCCATGCCTTGACCAAAGCCGTTTAGTGCAAGGAGATCACCCGGTTGATAGTGGTCATTACCTTCAACTTCAACACTGCCGGATACGTTGTGACTTCGTAGGTTATCCATGATGCCTTGAGCAAGATATTTAGTTTGTTCATTATCCAGCGGGTAGCTGAGAACCCATTGCCACTCTTGACTGGTCAGGGTTTCGATACTGTCTATCGCTAGCTTGTGACTGCCAAGCCCGCTGTTTTTCGCTTGAGTTCCCTGAGAAAGCTTTTGTTGGGCAATATCCCAGGCACGTATATTCACTGTTTTAGGGCTGTGCTGGTTATTCCATTGCAGATCCGCTTCAAACAGCACAATGTCCTGATCGCTGCCACGCTGGTGGATCGTATGCACAGTTGAATGGTTCAGGGCCTTAGGTGTTGTCAACGTAACCGATTCATTGCCGGGCAGCAGCCAGGTGTTAGTGGCAACCAGTCTGCTTTTTAAGAATGCCCAGTCATTGCAACGAAATTGCACCATTTGCTCATGAGTGGTTTTGAGTTGAGGTGCTTGTTTTATCTTTGTTTGGATACCGTTTTGATTGAATAGTTTCTTGATAATCGCTTCATCACTCTGTTTATTGAATAGCTGCGAGTGAAAGCTATGTGTTAATTTTTGCAGTTGATGTTTTGCTGTCAAAGTAACGACGCTGTCCTGACCTTTAAGTCCCAGTGTCTGTCGAACGATGACGCCCTTAAACAACACGGCTTTTTGGAGTTGAACAATAAGTTCATGGCTTGGGCGGCAGCTTGCCAGTTCAGCCTGCGTCTTGGCGTCAAAAATATGATTGGCATCACCAGCTATGCCCAGAGTGATGTTGGCCGAAGGAATGCCATTGATGTGATGGTTTGTTGTCAGACTGATCACGGTAAATTGATTGAGTGTTTTACCACCTATATTAATGGTTACTGTGGGTATTTTCATGCATCCCCCTTAGCTTGCAGTGTTTGTCCGGGGGTAAAGTCATCAAGATTATCCAGACCGTTTTGCCAGGCCAGAGAGAGATAATCGATACCACCGGCCAGAGAAGCGCCTGCACCCAATGCTATCAGTGGCAGGGAGAGCATATCGGTTACGCTGACCGCGGTGGCTGGGGGGGATTTTAATTGCCGTTCGGTAGCCTGAATAACGAAGCTTTCGTCTGCAACCAGGGATAAGGTGGCGCTGGCCCGCAGCGGCGTGGCATCCCGATCAAATAGGGTGTAATTAATGGTGAGGCCATTGGCTCGGCAGGCAAAATAGCCTTTGTTTTCCCAGCGCATTTTGCCCCATTTGATTTTCAGGAAGTGGGGCACTTTGGTGCTGGCATCCACCGCACACAGGGATTTCAGGGTCGCAAGCTGTGTTTCTATTGGTGTGTTATTACCGGGCATTGATGCATCAAACAGTAGGATTAATGACAATCCGGCTGGCTGAGATAACACATAGCGGCTGCTTTGGCTGGCACGGTTAACACTTTCATCCTGTTGATAGCGGGTTTGATAATCGAGTTGGATCGTGTCGGGGTTATACATGGCCTGTAAACTGCCGACGGAAACTTTCCCTTCCCGGTCTTTGAAGGCGGTGAGGGTGAGCCTGGACAGGCCGCGTTCAATTAAGCTCATAATAGCCTCCTGTTTCCCGCAATGCGTCTAGCACTTCCTGTTTCACCAGGTCGATCAGACGGGCGTTATCCAGTTTTTCCTGGGCTAGTGTTCGTGGGGATAATGGGTCACTCGCAGGATCAGTGACTTTGGCCTGAATAATCAGTTCTTTAATTTCTATAGTCATGCTTTCACTCCTAACCAGCGCATATCCTGATAACGTAATTCCAGGGAATTCACCAAAACGGCGTTGCTATTGGCATCAAAGTCGCTGGTGGACCATCGAACCGGTAGCGCGTTACTGACTGTCCAGCTTCCCACGGGTAAAGATTTTTCATTTAGCAGCATGACGACAACATCGGCATAAATCGCTTTTTCGCCGCGTAGGACGCGATCAAACACTAAGGTTAGCGGTGTGATCGTCATGACACCGCGCTCCAGCACCAGGCTGCCATGCTGGATTTTTTCGGCCAGCCAGACATTTCTGGCATTTTCCCCGCCCTGGCTGTGTTGGGTAGTTTGTAGCTCACGGCTCAGACCTGATATCCGTTGAAAGGCGATGTCGAGCGGGCTGGGGATATTGTTAAAAAGAAAGCTGGCGATAAAACGGTGTGACACTGACGGGGTGTAGAGATTGTGCATGTTTTGCCCCTGTTTAATTTAATTGGTGGTTCCGGTACGGGTATCAAATGTCAGACTCAGCTCAATAAATTCCGCTGGAGTTAACAGGGCTAGTCTGATTTTCATGATCATTTTTCCGGCCAGCATATCCGCTTCACTCATTGACTCGTTAACACCCAGCAGTAGCTCAAATGCTTGATCTTCCTGGGTGCCGCGCAGCCCGCCTTTTAACCATAACTGACGCAGCCAGTTGTAAGCCTGACCTTTAAACTTCATCCAGGTGATGGCGTTATTGGGTTCAAAGACAAAGGCGCGGCCCAGTTGAGTCATATGGGTTTCAATATAGGAAACCAGACGGCGGATTTGGATATAGCGCCAGGGAGAATCGGGTTTGTTGTCCAAGGTGCGGCATCCCCAAATTTTAATGCCTTTGCCGGGGAAGCTGCGAACCAGATTCAGTGAGGTGCCGTCCTGATTAAAGAGTTTATCGGCTTCAATATGAGAGCGTACCGGGCTGATCACCTTGGCTAAAGTTACATTGGCGGGCGCGGTCCATACTCCTTTCTGGCTGTCGTTACGCTGGATGACGGCGGCGACCGCAGCGGTAGGTGAAAGTACGATATGTTTATCTTTCTCCTGATAAGTGCTTATCAGTCTTGGCCAATATACGGCGCCCCATTGTCGATCACTTGAGGAAAAATTAGCCAGGCAATCAGCTGCTAGTGTTGGATCGTCTGGGGCATCCAGTAACCCCATGATGCCGCGTCGACTTTTACAAAGATTGAGTATTGATTGCCATGCTTGTTGCCAGAGGGCTTTTTTAGTGTGAGTGATAACCTCTAATCCTAGGCTGCCGAGTGGTTCTATGAAAAAATCAAGTACTAATAACCCGGTTTTTATTCCTTGGGTAATGCTATCATCTTGGTTAAAGCGGGTAATATCAGGAGCGATAATTAGCGTGATTTCATGTTCTGCGGAAATCGCTTGTTTTACCCACTCCTGTTGTAGGGCGGTGATCAATAATTGAAAATCGGTTAGCGATTTATCATGACCCAATGACAGTACATAGGCTTGTTGTCCGCCGTTTTCAAAAAAGTGGCGCACTGAATAATAGGTTAATCCTGATTCACCAAAATTTGGGGTAAAATCAGTCAGGCTGTTTAGTTTAACGGTGGTTTTATTGCTTGGTTTTTTTGGGGTATAACCAATAAAAACCGGTACACCGATAAATTCATTATTTGGTTTCAGAGATATTGAATTTTCCGCTATTGTGACGCCAGGCTGTTTTATATCCGTTATCATTATTGTCTCCTCTTATTCAACACTGGACTGAATGGACGCGGCGTTAAACCGCGTCTCAGTTCGATTACTGTGCTACGTTTTGTGAAAATTGAAGGATAATAAATTCAGCTGGACGCACGGCGGCCATACCGACTTTGACAATCATCTTCCCTTGCTTAATATCAGTGTCGGACATGGTGATATCTTTACCAATCTGGACAAAGTAAGCTTCTTGCGGTTTGTTTCCCGCGAGTGCTCCTTGTTGCCAGAGTTGATAGAGGTAGTTGTCAATGGCTGCTTGTACCCGTTTCCAAGTTGGTTGACTATTGGGTTCAAAGACGGCAAATCGCATTGCCTTCTTGATGTCCCGTTCCGCTGCATTAAATAAACGTCGAACCGGGATGTAGCGCCAATTGTCCGTTTTATCTAATGTGCGGGATCCCCAAATTAGCGTGCCTTTGCCGGTAAAGGCACGGATGACATTAATACCCGCTTCATTCATGGTTCCTTGATCGGTATCTGTGAGCGCCACAGACGGCTTAGCATTGTTCAATGCCAGGTTAGCAGGAGCTTTCCAGACACCACGATTGACATCGGTTGCTGCATATGCTCCCGCGACTGCGGCACTTGGGGGTAAGATAATTTTAGTGGCTCTTAATGCATCATTGATGGTTTTTTTAGCTTTAGCATATTCCTCTGGTGAAGCTGTTTTTAGTGCGGCTAGAGTATTAGCGTTTGTATAATCGTGCAGAGCAATTTTATCATCCGCCGGTTGACTATAGGTAAAAGAAGTCACTAAATCAGGGTAATAGACAGCGGTTTTATCTGCCTGGGTAGTTGGTTTATCTGTTGTCCCATTTGTACTATCAGCAATCAGGAAGTAACCCACTTTGTCTTTTAACAGCGAATTTACCGCATCGTAGACTTTCTGTTTTAATGCTGTATTCGTTTCAGGACAGACCAGTAAGGTAATCTCCTGTTGTTTTTCAATCAGGTCTGGCAGCGTTTCTAGTTCTTTTGTCACTTCATCTGGTACAGTTTCTACTAATGGCAACAGATAACAGACACCGCCACCATTATTAAAATAGTGTTGTACAGCAAAGGCACTGAGAGAAGTGGCTGTGACAGTGGCAGTATAGGTTTTTTCATCTCCGTCACCTGTAGCTTGTACTGACACGGCAGGCGATAATGAAAACTGCGAAGTAAAATCCAACCAATTGGCGATTCTAATACAGCTCCCTTTTGCTGGTTGGCTGCCGTCTTTTTTGAAAAACTTACCAATAAAAACGGGAATAGCTGTGGGGCTGGTGTTAATCGATAACGATAATGAGGCGTCTTCTTCAATATAAACGCCCGGTGTGGCATAGGTTGCAGAAGCCATGAGGTTTTCCTTTAATAGGGTAAATAGGCGGCGATCCTGAATCAGTTACCGCTCCATTAAGACTGGGCAACGTTTTGGGTAAATTGCAGAATAATGAATTCAGCCGGGCGAACCGCCGCCATACCCACTTTGACGATCATTCTGCCCTGTTTGATATCGTCTTCGGTCATGGTGGTGCCTTTACCGATTTGAACAAAGTAAGCCTGTTCAGCTTTGTCGCCTGCCAGTCCGCCTTGTTGCCAGAGGGCATAGAGATAATTATCGATAGCCCGATGGACCGCTTTCCAGGTGGGTTGGCTGTTGGGTTCAAATACCGCGAAGCTCATGGCATTTTTAATATCCCGCTCCGCGCTGTTAAACAGGCGGCGAACCGGGATATAACGCCAGTTATCGCTATCCTCAAGTGTTCTGGCTCCCCAAACCAATGTGCCGCTCTTAGGAAAGATACGGATCATATTGAGTGCTTTATTTTTGTTATATTGTGCTTGCAGGTCGTCAGTTACCGGGTGTTTAGGTTGTAATCCTCCTTGAATTGGGACGTTAGCTGGCGCTTTCCAGACTCCTCGACTATTGTCAACACTGGCATAAATACCGGCCATTACTGCGCTGGGCGGAATATCAACGGGGGCTTTTCTCTCTCCCCATTCAGCGGTCAGCCAGGGGTAGTAAACTGCGCCGTAATGGGTAGTGGGATAAGGTTGGAGTGCTGTTTCTGGTGTTTTTATATTGGTATCATTCTGTGGGCCATCAAAAATAGCAAATAATCCTTTGCCGGGTTGACAAAGTGTGCTTACGGCTTCTTTGATATCTTCTCCAGCAGCAACCAGTAATGTGACATCGTCAAGTTTTGGTACTTGTGCTGCTAAGTCTGTGGTTTTGACGAGATAACAATATCCACCGCCATTAATAAAATAGGCGCGTAGTGAAATATCAAGTACATCGGCGGAACTAAACGGCCCACTTTTTAATTTCAAGTACTCCAACCAGCTATTAATACGGGAATAGTCATTTATAAATGAATTTCCATTTGCGGCGGCAAAAACAGGAACTGCTGTCGCACTTGTACGAACTGAAAGTGACAGCGAGGCGTCTTCTTCAATATAAACACCGGGATAAGTTGTTGTTGTCATATATTGCCTCCAATTATTGGGCGGTATTTTGCGTAAATGTTTTAAGCTGCCTGAATGGTTACCCGATCCGCAGTAAGTTTTATTTCTTGAACCGCAATATCATTGCTGGTGGCATCAAAAGAAGGGGAGGTTAATGAGGTTGGGAAAGCATTTGCTACGCTCCAGGTCATTAAAATTTCGGTACCGGCTTCATTGGTCAGGTTAATTGCAACGTCTTTTTTCTCAATCTGATTAAGTTGAATGGAGTTAAGCCAGTCAAAAAGTTTAGTATCCCCAGGGAATACGCCTTTACGTAGCGTAATATTGATTAACTGACGTTGGCCCGGCATTTTATAGTAATTACCGGTACCATCTTTATACTCGATAACATCATAAGTAATATCGAGCCCCGAAACGCTGTTAAAAGGGATTTGTTCATCACCAACAGAGACAACAAATCGATAAGTAGGAATCGGGTAGTCAACAGCGATTTGATCTGTAGTTGTGGCCATAATTATTTCCTTTATTTTTCATTTATATTGCGAATTAAAAGCGATTATTGCTTTGTTTTTTAGTGCAGTAGCTATAGACAATAGCTACCGCACTAACCTGGTTTTTCTTGGTTACTCTTTATATAGAAATGTTACTCGGTGAATTTGAGATCACATTGATGATCACGTTGAATTATAGTCAACTCAAATCAATTTCAAATATCAATTATTAATGTTTAAAATTATCAGTCAATAAAATAATAACAATATAAATTATTTTGTAATCACATGGTTATATTTTTCTATAAAAGGATGAATAAATAGTGTGTTATAAATTTTGATATATAAATGATGACGAATTACAGCAAAGAGATTTGTTAACAAAAGGTTACGTATACTTATTTTCCCAGGTTTAATATGTCAGGTTATTAGGTTTTAATAACGAAGGTTTGGTTCTGTGTTGCCACGGACTCCACAGGGGCACGTAGGGACAGGTTTGAGTGCGGAATCTGCGGGTGGAACGGTAACGTTGATCCCACCAACACGTACTATCAAGCTCACTGGTGAAAAAGTGACGATTGATGGTGTGGATATGGTGTTCCAGGTAACGCCTGGCACGGAAGCCCCCGCAGAGATGAATACTTGGTTTCCACAATGGAAAGCTATGTGGATGGCGGAAAATACCACGAATACCATGCATAATATTTTGTCGTTGCGAGGTGTTCAGGTACGTAATGTTTTAGCCTGGTTTAAATATATTGATCAAGTTATTGCGTTATATGGGGATCAAGTTGAGGTAAAATTCCAGAGCCACCAATGGCCGATGTGGGGTAAAGAGCGTGTGGTGGATTATTTTAAAAAACAACGTGATTTATACAAATATATTCATGACCAAACAGTGAATTTGATGAATAAAGGTTACACAGGTGAGGAAATTTCTGAGATGCTCAGATTGCCATCAGAGCTTGCACGTTATTTTCCGAACCGTGGCTATCATGGATCACTGAGTCATAATGGAGAGCATAAAAAAGTGTGGGGCATTTATGTGACAGCAGCTAAAGAAGCCACTTTAACGTAATAAGTATTCATGGGCCGATAATGGGTAATAGTCCGGTTGAGTTGCCCATTTTACCGCTAAATAATTCAAGTGCCCCACACATTTTTATGCCTTCCATAATGTGCGGGCGGTTTATCAGTTCTATATGGGTTGGTACAGTGGAAATCCTTCTGATTTGAATAATCTGCCGCCGAAACCTGCTGCGATTAAATATGTGGAATATATGGGTGGTGAAGCTGCGTTGATAAAACGGGCGCAGGCTGGTTTTTTAAATACAAACTACAGCGATTAAGCTGTAGTTTGATTTAGAAAGGTTTTATGAGAGAAATCAGGCAGCGGGACGCGCGACGATATTACGCGTTTCCATTCTTACCTCTTCGATACGGACGTCGATAATGTCATTCAATTGGTAAGCGGTTTCACCTTTGATAATCACTGTGCCGGTCTCTTGACTACATTGCAGTTCATCACGCACAGCATGCAGGAATGGTGCCGGTATAAAGGCGACCGCGCCATTATCTACCAGCCGGACACGTAAACCACCGCGGGTAATATCAATGATCTCTGCGGTAAATTGTTGCTCGGTTCCGGCATGTGGTTGCAGGAAACGCGCATATAGCCAATCACCCACATCGCGTTCAGCCATACGGTTCAGGCGGCGACGTTCAGCCAGTTGCAGGCAGGTTTCTTCTGCTGGTTTTTCTGCATCCGTTTTTTGGATAATCGCTTTCAGTAAGCGATGGTTAACCATATCGCTGTATTTACGGATTGGTGATGTCCAGGTGGCGTAAGCATCAAAACCGAGGCCAAAATGGGGACCAGGTTCAGGTTTAATTTCTGCAAAAGTCTGGAAACGGCGAATACGGCTATCAAGGAATTGTGTTGGCTGTTTATCCAATTCACGGCGTAATTTGCAGAAGCCATCCAGTGTCAGCAACTCTTCTGCATTTTCTTCGATACCATTTTCTTTCAGTAATTCAACCACTTGTTCAATCTGGAGTGGCTCAAAACCGGTATGGACATTGTAGACGCCAAAGCCTAATTTATCGCGCAGTATTTTTGCCGCGCACAGGTTAGAAGTGATCATAGCTTCTTCGACAATACGGTTTGATGCACGACGTTGTTCTACGACGATATCCAGCACATAACCATTTTCATCAAGAATAAAGCGGTAATCAGGGCGATCTTTGAAAATAAGGGCATGTTGGTGGCGCCATTGGTTACGGCGTTCACTCATTTCTTTTAAGAGATTGATTTGAGTTGTAATGGATTCAGAAGCAGGTTTCCAGGTACCTTTTCCTTCCAGCCAGTCAGAAACTTCGTCGTAAACCAGCTTCGCTTTTGATTCAACCCAGGTAGAGAAAAACGCGATATCGTCACCAAGCTGACCATCTTCAAGAATAGACACCTGACAAACCAATGCAGGGCGGCGCTCATTCGGACGCAGAGAACATAAGTTTTCTGACAGATCGCGCGGCAGCATGGGGATGTTGAAACCTGGCAGGTAGTTAGTGAAAGCGCGTTGATGGGCAATTTTGTCCAGTTCGCTGTCAGTTGCGATATAAGCTGTTGGATCAGCAATGGCTATGCTGAGTTTCAGGCTGCCGTCATCTTGTTTGGCGACATGCAAAGCGTCGTCCATATCTTCTGTGGTCGCACTGTCGATAGTAACAAAATCCAGAGAAGTTAAGTCTATCCGCTCAAGATCGCCATCATTCAATTGGCAATCGGCAGTCATCTCTGGCGCATTACGTTCCAGATTATGACGGGTCAGTGTTACCCACCAGGGTGCATAGTGATTGTCGCCTTCGGTGATATAGCCGGTAATTTCTGCATGAAAGCCACGGCTTCCTTTCAGAGGATGATGGCGCATTTCAGCGACGGCCCAGTCACCGTTTTGAAACGGATGAGTGACTTGATTAGCCGGGCGGCAAGGGATAGCGTCTTTTAGCAGAGGGTGATCAGGAACGATCCATAGACGGTTGTCATTTTCTTTTTTCTGGATACGGCCAACGAAGCGATTCAGAAATGGTTCGACCAATGTTTCTGGTTCAGCGATCTCTCTTTCTTTATCAGTATGAATAGCGGCGGTAACCCGATCGCCATGCATCACTTTTTTCATTTGTGGAGGCGGAATGAAATAGCTTTTTTGCCCATCGACTTCCAGAAATCCGAAACCTTTTTCTGTGCCTTTTACGAGGCCCTCTACGCGGAGTGTCTGGGAATGAAGTTGCTGTTTTAGCTGTGCAAGCAGCGGATTGTTTTGAAACATAATATCCGGAGAAAGTTGAGGGTTATTATCAGATAGTTTTGGAATAACATTTTTACGCGAATCAGCGGTGTCGAGCAAGTAACATCTTCAAAATAGCATAAAACAGTATGGATTTTGCAATGAAAATTACAATAGTTACTCAAGGTAAACTTTTTCTTTAAACTTATAAAGCAATATAACATGGTTAAAGTTGAAAATCGCATTTGCCAAATAAATCACCTGACAGTCTACATTTTTACAATCTGGCATTCAGAAGTGCGGCCATTATGTGATAATATGGTACGGTTTTTCGTTGGAGTGGCTTATGAGCAAAGTAAATTCAAACTTTACTACAACGGCAGTAAAGCGTGCTGCGAGAGGTATTTTAAGGCGCCAGGTGGAACCTTCAAATCGTGCCAGTACTGTTTATGGGTTTAGTAATCATGCTTTGAAGAAATCTGGTGAAGAGCTGAAAGCAGCATGGCGCTCGGCTTCTCAGTCTGTTAGGCATCCTAAAGGTTAGTGTGGTGTTGTGGCTAAAGAATATAATTATATCTATGAACAGCGGGTAGACTCGGATGATGATATTCATGGGATAATTTCCTATTCTGTCTACAAACGTCAAAAAATCCAGTTTATTAAGGATTTTAAACAAAAACATTAAAGAGACCCAATAGATAGCGATCTTCAGCCTTTCAATGAATTATCGATGTCTCCTGCACAACTTGAGTTTTACCGTAGTGAGGCTACTGTGTTGACAGAGAGGTTTCTGGCTGATGTTCTTGAGGAAGATCTTGAGGAAAGGGAAGCATTCTTTTCAGCAAAAGTTCATTCTGAACTGAATAATATTAAACCTAACCATATATTAGATATTATCAAAGGTGCTGCTGGTTCATTGTTATTTGTTCTTTTGACAGGTGTATTGTACTTCTCTGTTTGGTCTTTATCGACGTCACCAAAGATGGTTGTTGAGCAAATATTTGATGTGAAGATTATATCTGCCGAAGACTGACAGCATGAAAAATAAGCTAACTGGAAATTGAATATTCTTGATAGCGTGCAGAATTTCTGGTTGTAATTGGGTGTAAGGGGAGGGTGAGTGCAACATCTTTTTCCCGATCATTCGTCTCACCGCAACGGCCCTTAGCCTTTTATAGATCTTGTTTGCAATCGTACTCGCATAAATCTTCAATAATGCAAGAACCACAACGAGGTTTACGGGCTATACAGGTATAACGTCCGTGTAGAATAAGCCAGTGATGGCAATCGACTTTAAATTCAGCCGGAACGACTTGCAGTAATTTATTTTCGACTTCATTAACATTTTTACCGGGAGCAAAATGAGTACGGTTACACACCCGAAAAATATGTGTATCTACAGCAATGGTTGGCCAGCCAAATGCGGTGTTTAATACCACATTGGCTGTCTTGCGGCCAACGCCCGGCAGTGCTTCCAACGCAGCACGATCCTCAGGAACTTCACCACCATGTTTTTCCAGCAAAATCCGGCAGGTTTTAATGGTGTTTTCCGCTTTGGTGTTATATAGACCGATGGTTTTTATATACTCTTTCAGCCCATCTACGCCAAGGTTAAGAATGGCCTGAGGTGTATTGGCAACCGGATAGAGTTTCGCTGTCGCTTTATTAACACTCACATCTGTCGCTTGAGCTGAAAGCAGTACTGAAATGAGCAATTCAAAGGGGGTGGTGAAAACTAATTCAGTTGTAGGTTTTGGGTTGTTATCGCGTAAACGCGTTAAAATTTCGATCCGCTTTTGTTTGTTCATATTAAATGGAGCTCTCTGGTCCTGGTGACATTGCTACTGCATTGTTTTTTTCTTTTATTGCTCTGGTTTTCATTTTTTCATCAATCAGGTATTTCGCTGCCAGCATTAACCCCAAGCCAATAAAAGCGCCCGGTGGCAAGATAGCCAGCAGGAAAGGGGAATCCATATGAACGATTTCTATCCGTAACACTTTAGCCCAATTGCCCAGCAGCAGATCAGCGCCATCAAACAGGGATCCATTGCCGAGAATTTCTCTCATTGCACCGAGAACAAACAGCGCAAAAGTGGCGCCTAATCCCATGGCTAAACCATCAATGGCAGAAGGCATGACCGGATTTTTGGCAGCATAGGCTTCAGCGCGACCAATAACAATACAGTTAGTGACAATCAGCGGAATGAAAATCCCCAGCGATTCATACAGGCCAAAAGCGTAGGCGTTAATCAGCATTTGTACGGTACTGACAACCGAAGCGATTATCATGACATAAATCGGGATGCGGATTTCATTGGGAACCCAACGACGTAGGCTGGACACAGCAATGTTGGTACAGACCAGAACCAGTGTGGTTGCCAGCCCTAAACCAAGCGCATTGGTTGCAGTGGAAGACACCGCCAGCAGTGGACATAATCCCAGCAGCTGTACTAAAGCGGAGTTATTTTTCCACAGTCCTTGGGTAAACAAGTTTTTGGTTTCACTCATGATTTTTCTCCACAGGGTTCCAGAGAAGAGAGATGTTCAGGTACGGTTTGTAAATAGAGAGTGGTCCATTGGACCGAGTTTACCACAGCACGTGGGGTAATAGTGGCGCCGGTAAATTGATCAAACTCACCACCATCTTTTTTCACTGCCCAGTGCCGATTATTATCTGATTTTACGGTTTTCCCTGAGAATACCTTGATCCAGTTTGAAATCCGGGTTTCAATTTTATCGCCCAGGCCAGGAGTTTCATGATGTTCTGTCACCCGCACGCCTAATACTTTTCCTGAGAAATCTGCTCCGACCAGTAACTGAATAGCTCCTGAATAGCCATCTGGTGCTGTACTTTCCAACGCTGCCGCCACCAGCTGACCATTTTTGCGGGCCAGATAGAGACGATGAGGTAGTTTGTTTCCCAAAGCATCAGCACTGACCAGATAACATTCGTTTTGCATATCGTTGTCATACAAAGCAGGTGGCACAACTTGATCAAGCAGTGATTTGTGCTGTAACGCGGCCTGTTCTGCGATGGTGCTTTTAGTCAGTGAATTCACAACAGCTGTCAGCCCGGTGGTGATTGCAGCGAAAATAGCCAGTGTGATGCCGTGACGTCGCATTGTTTCTAACATAACGGCTCCTTATTTGTGCCCGTAAGGGCGGGGTTGAGTGTAATGGTCAATCAGTGGCACGGTGATATTCGCCAATAAGACGGCAAATGCTATCGCATCAGGATAACCACCATAAACACGGATGACCCAGACTAGCAAGCCAATCATTGCGCCAAAAACTAAACGGCCCTTGGGGGTTGTGGATGCACTGACCGGATCGGTTGCAATAAAAAATGCGCCCAGCATGGTTGCGCCAGAAAACAGTTGTAATAATGGTGGGGAATAACGGCTGGGATCAATCAGCCAGCTTGCGAGTGAACATAGACCTAACATGACGATAAATGCCACAGGAATTTGCCAGCTTATAACCTTTCTGTTGAGCATAATAAGCCCGCCAACAAGATAGGCAATGTTGACCCATTGCCAGCCGATACCTGCCAGAGATCCCTGTAATATTGGCTGACGCAGAACATCATCAATATTGTGAGTCAGCAAACCGGTTTTAAAGCTATCCAGTGGTGTAGCCTGGCTTATCCCGTCGAAACCTTGTTGCAACTGTTGCAATGTTGCTCCATCGGGAGTATGTCCGGTGAAGATCATTGTCAGGCTATCCAACGGTGTGATTTGTGCTGCCATCAAATCCATAGGCGGCAACCAACTGGTCATTTGCACCGGGAATGATATCAGCAGCACGACATAACCAACCATTGCCGGGTTGAACGGGTTTTGACCAAGACCACCATATAGGTGTTTGGCAATGATCACTGCAAAAGCTGTTCCCAATACAATCAGCCACCAGGGAGCCAGTGGTGGCAGACTGATACCTAAAAGTAAGCCTGTCAGCAACGCGGAATTATCCTGCAAACGCGTCATAATCGATTGTTGACGCAGAGACAGAGCAAATGATTCCGCCAACAGGGCAGTGATAACTGCAAGCAGGATCTGGAACAATGTACCGTAGCTAAAAAAGTAAATTTGTACCGCAATACCAGGTATCGCTGCCAGCACAACCCACAGCATAATGCGGCTGGTGCTTTGCTGATTGTGTGTAAAAGGCGAACTTGCGACTTTTAGCTTTTTATTGTCAGTTTGAATGGGCCTGAATTTCATTGATAACAATCACTATTCTGTTGAAATTTTCTGTTGTTCCTGAGAGGCTTTCTTTGCCTTAACTCTGGCGATAGCGGCAGCAACGGCAGCTTTACGTGGATCTGCTTCTTCTACTGGTGGTGCTTCTGCCTGAATGTCGGTTACTTGCTGTGTTTGAGCTTTTTTGGCTTTGGCACGAGCGATAGCGGCAGCAACGGCAGCTTTACGTGGATCAGTTTCTTCTGCTGGTGGTGCTTCTGCCTGAATGTCGGTTGCTTGCTGTGTTTGAGCCTTCTTGGCTTTGGCACGAGCGATAGCGGCAGCAACGGCAGCTTTGCGCGGATCAGTTTCTTCTGCTGGTGATGCTTCTGCCTGAATGTCGGTTATTTGCTGTGTCTGAGCTTTCTTGGCTTTAACACGGGCAATGGCAGCCGCGACTGCATCTTTACGCGGATCTTGCTTTTCATCAGCGGTAGATTCTGGTTCTATTGTTTCCAGTGACGGTGTCACTTCCTGACTTTGGGCGATTTTCTTCGCTTTAGCTCTGGCAATCGCGGCTGCTAATGCGGCTTTACGAGGATCTTCTGAACCTGCTGGTTCAGGTGTATCAGGTGTAACAGTATTGATATTTTCAGTAGCCTGTTTTTCTGCCTGACGAGCACGAAGCTGTTCTTTTCTTGCCTGACGGGCAGCGATGACTGCTGAATTGTCTGGCGCTTGTCCCGGTTCTATAGAAACAACTTTGCTAGCGTCAGCCTGTTTTTCCTTCACACGGGAGAGCGCGGCTTGCACAGCACTTTTATCTGTATTATCGATCTGGACAGCGGCTTTTTTATGTCGTTCTTCACGGGCCAGTTTCTCCCGTTCCATACGAGCTTGTTTAGCTTCGAAACGAATTTTGGCTTCGGCTGAACGGAGGTTCTCCTGATCCAAAGCCCGAATTTCAGCTTTCTCCTGGCGGTAATATTGCACCAGAGGAATATTACTTGGGCAGACATAAGCACAGGCACCACATTCAATACAGTCGAACAGGTTGTGATCTCTGGCTTTCTCATGTTCTTGTCCACGGCTGAACCAATAGAGTTGTTGTGGCAATAAATTGGCAGGGCAGGCTTCCACACATAACCCACAACGGATACAAGCCTCTTCCGCTGTATTCGAATCCATTTCCTGATGTGATGGCGCCAGGATACAGTTACTGATTTTAACAATCGGTACATTCAAGTCAGGCAGAGTGAATCCCATCAGAGGGCCCCCCATAATCACCATCTGTTCTGATTGTGGTTGAAAACCGGCTAATTGGAGAAGAAATTGTACCGGAGTACCGAGTCGCGCCCAGAAGTTACCCGGTGAAGCTATTGCTTCGCCGGTAAGGGTGACGACACGTTCAATCAGAGGTTCACCGTCAATAATGGCTCGTTTGATCGCAACCACAGTCCCGACGTTTTGCATCAAAACACCAATAGCAGAGGAACGGCCACCGGAAGGCACTTCTTTACCGGTCAAAATCTTGGTCAGCTGTTTCGCGCCACCGGAAGGGTATTTGGTCGGAATAACCCGGACGATAATAGATTTATCGCCGTTTAGAGCGGTTTTAAGTGCTTTTATTGCTTCTGGTTTATTATCTTCGATACCAATCAGGATCTGCCCCGGTTTGAGCAGATGTTCCAGAATACGAATGCCTTCAATAAGTTCGTCCGCATGTTCCTGCATTAAGCGGTCATCAGCGGTAATATAAGGTTCGCATTCTACGGCATTGATGATTAACGTCTTGATACCATGCCGGCCACTTTGCAGTTTGGCGGCGGTAGGAAAGCCAGCGCCACCTAAACCAGCGATACCTGCCTGATGGATGCGGTTAAGGATCGTGTCTGAATCAAGTGATTGATAATCAGGTGCCTGAACGCGTTTACACCATTGATCTGCACCATCAGGGAGCAAACGGACACTCAACTCTTTCAACCCGGATGGGTGTGCTGTTATGCACGGTTCAATGGCAATGATAGTGCCAGACGTTGATGCGTGAACCGGTACGGTACGGCCAGTGCCAAACGTCAGAGGCTGGCCCTTAAGCACTTTATCACCGGTTTTAACCAGCAATTCGCCTTCGGTACCCAAATGTTGTTGCAGCGGGATGATTAACTCGTCCGGCAGTGGCGCAATGCGCAATGGTGTCTGGCTGGATTGCAACTTCATTTCAGGTGGGTGAATACCACCTTCAAAATCCCAGATTTTGTTTCTGTTGAGTAAATTGAACAAATTAAGCATGGTGTTCAACCTCAATATTTTTAACCGGGATACTGTTAACGGAAGCTGCCTGGGATGGCTGAACAGTGATATTTTTTACCGGAATGGTTTTTAAATCCCACTTCCAGTTCGCAGTAGTTGTTGCCACAGGGATCATCGTAATACAGTCTGTCGGGCAAGGAGCAACGCACAGGTCGCATCCGGTACATAAATCTTCAACAACGGTATGCATGGCGCGGGTTGCACCGACGATAGCGTCTACAGGACATGCCTGAATACATTTAGTGCAGCCAATACAATTCTCTTCATCAACAAATGCGACTTTGCGGACAGGGTTTTTTATGCTGTCATCACCATCCAGTGGTTGAGGATCGACACTAAGCAGCTCTGAGATTTTCAGCATGACTTGTTCGCCGCCAGGCGCGCATTTGTTAATCATCTCACCGTTATTCGCCACTGCTTCGGCATAAGGGCGGCAGCCAGGATAACCACATTGCCCACACTGGCTTTGAGGCAAAATATCATCAATGTTTTCAACGATAGGATCTTCTTCCACTTGAAAACGACGGGCAGCAAAACCCAGGATTAACCCAAAAATTAACCCTAGTGCACCTAGCGCACCAATAGCAATCCATAACGATATCATCAGAACTTCACCAAACCACTAAAACCCATAAAAGCCAGGGACATTAATCCTGCGGTAATCAGGCCGATAGATGAACCTTTGAAAGGTGCGGGTACATCGGCAACAGACAGGCGTTCACGAATAGCGGCAAACAGTACCATCACCAGAGAAAAACCCGCGGCAGCCCCAAATCCATAGATAGAGGATTGTAGAAAATCGTGTGATTGATTGATATTCAGCAGCGCCACACCCAGCACAGCACAGTTAGTTGTAATCAACGGCAGGAAAATACCCAGTAACCGGTATAGCATCGGGCTGGTTTTACGTACCACGAGTTCTGTGAATTGCACCACAACGGCAATGACAAGAATGAAACTCAGGGTACGCAGATAGATTAAGTCCAGTGGCAGTAAAATAAAGGTATTCACCAGCCATGAACATACTGAGGCCAATGTCATAACGAATGTGGTCGCAAATCCCATTCCGATGGCGGTTTCCAGCTTTTTAGATACACCCATGAAAGGACATAAGCCGAGAAATTTCACCAGAACGAAATTGTTAACCAATACGGTTCCGACAAATAAAAGAAAGTAGTCAGTCATTGCTGTGCCTGAAATATAGTCGTTTATTTTTTATAAAATTATAAAAATGCCCGCACCTTACTGTGGGGCAATCTATTGTTATGATAACAATCGAAGAAAATTGCGGTTATCGATCTTGTGTGAAAGTCATTTTGACCCGGTAAGAACGCTTAATGTAGGGGACAAAAATAGCGGCGGCTAATAGTGGCCATGCTAATGCCCGTAGCGCAATTTGATCAGGAACGGGGGAGAAGGTGAACGTTTTCAATGCGATTAATATGGTCACAATCAGCCAGATAATAAAGGCTTGTGGGAATCTTTTTGATCGGCGGAAAAGCAATTTCAATACCCATAGGGTGAAACACCACATTACCGCCGTAATGGCAACAGAAAGAAACCACATTAAAGTAAAGTGATTACTCCCGCTACTCAACGAAAGGTTCTGACTGAAAAAAGTCATAATATATAAAGCGAGCATTACACTGGCACTGAGAAAGGTCATGATCAGATAAGCCGTCGGGGCCAGAATCCAGCCATTAATTCTGTGGTAATCATTAGTTTTATACATAAGCTATTCTCATTCAAGCTATGTGAAAAAGAAATAGTAGGCGATTGTGCCTGGTTAGTGAATAGATTGGTTCAGAGATAATTTGCGCAACGGTAATCACTGATGATATTTTTTACTGATGTTGAATTGCAGCATATTAATAGTAAGTTTGGGGGCCTGTTATGAGTGATCTGTTAAAGGTTGGGTTGGTGGGTTATGGTTATGCCAGCAAAACCTTCCATGCACCATTAATTGCCGGGACTGCCGGTGTTAGATTGGTTGCCATTTCCAGTAGTAACGCTGAAAAAGTGAAAGCAGACTGGCCAAATATTGCGGTCGTATCCCACCCTGAGGATCTTTTCAATGATCCTGAAATGGATTTGATCGTTATTCCTACGCCTAATGACACTCATTACCCTCTGGCACAGCAAGCGCTGGCAGCCGGTAAACATGTTGTGGTGGATAAACCCTTTACCATCACGGTTGAACAGGCTGAATCTTTAAAGCGACAAGCAGAACAGACGGGATTATTACTTTCGGTATTTCATAACCGCCGTTGGGATTCCGGTTTTCTGACGATAAAATCTCTGATTAAAGAAAATCGGTTGGGCAAATTGAGGTATTTCGAATCCCATTTTGACCGTTATCGTCCGGTTGTACGTCAAAGATGGCGTGAGGCGGCAGGAGAGGGAAGCGGCATTTGGTATGATTTAGGTCCCCACTTACTTGATCAGGCGGTTCAACTGTTTGGTAAACCGCAATCCATTACCGCTGATTTGGGGATGATCCGTCCAAACGCCGAAGCGGTGGATTATTTTCATGTATTGCTGAATTACCCGGATATCAAAGTGGTTCTTCACGCAACAACGCTGGCGGCGGCTGAGTCTGCGGTTTATACGTTGCATGGTATGGAAGGCAGCTATGTGAAATATGGCCTTGATCCTCAGGAAGAACGATTGAAAGTCGGTGAAAGGCCGCCACATGCCGATTGGGGATATGATATTCGTGATGGAATTGTGACGTTGTCACGTGAAGATGAATTAGTGACTGAATATATCCCGACATTGCCCGGTAATTATTCTGCTTATTATGCTGCGATCCGTGATGCAATTACGATAGGCAAACCCAATCCGGTAACGGCAAGTGAAGCCATTCAAATCATGAAATTAATTGAAGCCGGTACCGAATCTGCAAAACAACAACGAACAGTCATTATATGAAAATGTTAATACTGTGTGATGAGAAGATTGGACGTAACCAGTTTACCGGAGAGGTAATTGAAAACGGTAAATTCCTTAATTGTGATTTTTCAGGAGCCGATCTGAGCGAAACGCAGTTTATCGGTTGTCAGTTTTATGACCAGGAATGTCAGATGGGGTGTAACTTCAGCCATGCTGTGCTAAAGGATGCCAGCTTTAAAAGCTGCGATCTGTCAATGGCTAATTTCGGGAATGCTAACGCATTTGGTATAGAGATCAGGGAATGCAGGGTTCAAGGTTCAGACTTTCGTGGAACCAGTTTTATGAATATGATCAGTTCTCGTGTCTGGTTTTGTAGTGCGTACATAACCAAAAGTAACTTGAGCTATGCCAACTTTTCTAAGGTCATTCTTGAGAAGTGTGAGTTATGGGAAAACCGTTGGAACGGTGCGAATATTCTTGGTGCAAATTTCAGTGGCTCCGATCTTTCTGGTGGTGAGTTTGTCGCGTTTGATTGGCGTGCAGCAAATTTCACCCATTGTAATCTAACTAACTCAATGCTGGGTGAACTCGACATCCGTAGCATCGATCTGGGGGGGGGTGAGAATCGATACCTATCAAGCGTCGGAGTTGATGGAACGGCTTGGTATTGCAGGGCAACCGCATGAATGATTAAATATCACTCACATTAGCAAAACCCGCCTGTAATACTCGCTCCAAAAATTGGGTTTTCATCCATATTCGTCTACGCTTCGCTTTAATGCTTAATTGACTCGTTTCTTTTTTCAGCATGTTTAACGAAATACGTCGTAATATCGCGATGTTTTCCGCCGCATTTTCACGGTAAATTTGACAATCATCTTCCTTAAACGTCACATCAAGCACCCAGTGAAGATTATTCTCTATTTGCCAATGGCTGCGTACTGCCTGAGAAAATTGTTCTTCTGTCAGTCTGGCTGAACTGATGTAGTAACGGTACTCCAGACTGGGCAATTTGCCGTTTTCTTGCCTGTATCCGATTGTGACACCCAGTGTTTTTAATCCCGTCCATTCCGGAAAATCGGTTTTGAATGTATCGGCATTCAGCACATGGCTTTCTCTGATTTCCAGACGACCATGACCCTGTTCTATCAACGCTTTTTCGGTTGTTAAGGGCAAAACGCGCTGGGCTTCCAGGGCTTTTTGAATGGCACGATGGAGACGTTTTTGGTTGTCTTTCACACTTAATAAATAATCCGCGCCGGCATCAATAATCTCCTGAGCGATCTGCGTTTGGCATCCCATCGCATCAATGGAAATCAGCGCGCCTTTCAGTTCCAACAACTTAATGAGTTCCGGGATTGCGGTAATTTCATTAGATTTTTTCTGGGTTTTAACCTGGCCGATGACCATTTTATTGGCTGTCGCATAAGCACTCACAAGGTGGAGAGCCGAACCGCGTTCTCCCGGGGCATAGGCACCCCGTAAGACTTTACCATCAATCGCCACTAATTCTCCCTGAGTAACCTGATGAACCGAACGCATCCAGTTGATAAAACACAGATTAAATTGTTCCGGATTAATCCGTGAGAGAAGCCGGGCAATCGTATCATCAACAGGGATCCCCGCCTTGAACATATTATGTTCAAGAAACCATTCATGGTGGCCTTCAATATACTCTTGGATCTCACTCCAACCATCTGCGCCGCCCAGAACAGCGCACAATGAGGCAAATAAAATATCGAATAAAGGGTAGGCGACTTTAGCGCTTTGACGGGGATCTTGAATGTCTGAGAAATGTTCAGTAAAAATATCAAAGCACATGGTTTTTGCTCTCAAAAAGAGAGTATGAGATCATAACTATTACCGTCGGTCAAATCTGATTTTTTTAACAAAATATTCACGATCTTGCCCTGCTTGGTATTGTGGTGATGGAATAAATTCCCACAGAATTTCTTAAGAATCTGTCTATGTTCAGCTATTTAATTCTTAATATTTAGCCTGGTAAACCAGGCTAAATATTTCAAAGCAAGGAAAATAACTAATGACTTGGTGGCAAAAGTTAAAAATAGATCCTTTTTTGATGATATTAGTAACGGTCGTTGTTATTGCGACATTCTTGCCTTGTGAGGGGGAAATTAAAGTCTGGTTTCAACGGTTAACGACGGCTGCTATTGCTTTGCTGTTCTTTATGCATGGGGCTAAATTATCCCGACAAGCCATTATTGCCGGCATGGGGCATTGGCGGCTTCATTTAGTGGTCTTTCTCAGTACTTTTGTCTTATTCCCGATTATAGGATTGGGGTTGAATCTGTTGGTCCCTGAGATCATGACATCGACAGTTTATTGGGGATTTCTTTACCTTTGTGCATTACCAGCCACGGTTCAATCTGCTATTGCTTTTACTTCTGTTGCGGGTGGTAATGTTGCTGCTGCTATTTGCAGTGCTTCGGCATCCAGTATTTTGGGGGTGTTTTTATCGCCAATATTAGTTGGGTTGATGATCCATACACAAGGTGAAGGCAGCTCTGATACATTGGAAGCAATAAAATCCATTGTGCTTCAATTGATGGTTCCCTTTATTGTCGGGCATTTGTCACGGCCATTGATTGCACGTTGGGTGGAGAGGCATAAAAAACTGGTTAATATAACAGACCGGTCATCAATTCTTCTGGTGGTTTATGTGGCTTTTAGTGAAGCTGTGGTAGAAGGCATTTGGCGCAAGATTGATGGTTATTCACTCCTGATGATTGGCGTGGTTTGCTGTATTGTGCTGGCGGTTGTGTTGGTTATTAATACTTATGCTGCCCGTTGGTTAGGTTTTAATAAAGAAGACGAAATTACTATTGTCTTTTGTGGTTCGAAAAAGAGCTTGGCTAATGGTGTGCCGATGGCGAATGTTTTGTTCCCGGCGGCGACGGTTGGTGTAATGTTGTTGCCATTGATGATTTTTCATCAGATTCAATTGATGGTGTGCGCGGTATTAGCGCAACGTTATGCTCGGAGGTTAAGGCGGGAATAGATATGTAAAGGACTGTCCTTCACATACTCCCGCCATCTTTTGTTCTGTAAAGTTTTTAAATTACATAAAGCATCCGCTGACGGGGAGTATAATTCTCTATTAAATTAATCTCATAATACATTAACCGATAAATGTAACGGCTCGCAATCGAAAATGACCGGACTCGCATTTATCCGGTTTTTCGGCTCAAATTAATTGCAAATGAAAATCGTTACGGACTCACGTTAACTGCAAATGAGCTTGCATTTATCTTTTCCGGCTTGCAATCCATTTCATCCGGCTCACGCTAACTGCAAATGAAAAATGGCGTATTTTATAGCTTCGCTTTCACTGGGCCTAATGGAAGCATCAGTGTATATGGCTCTAACGGTGACTGGGTGAAGCCAAGACGCGTATAGAACGATCGGGCGCTTTCATCAATTGCGTGGACGATTATAGCTGAAATGCCCACTTGTTCCGCCGTGCTGGCGACACGCTTCCAGGCATCCTGGAGAAGCAGCGCGCCTAGTTTCTTCCCCTGATACTTCACATCGACAGCCAGACGACCGAGAAGCACCACAGGGATAGGATCTGGCATATTGCGTTTAAGTGATGGTGTAGATTCAATATGATTAATTGAGCCAGCGCTTAGACAATAATAACCAATAACGTCTTTTGTGCCTTTTTTGCAAATAACAAATGTGCGGCTCGCGCCAAGCTTATTATTTTTTAAAGCCCGGCGCAAAAGCCATTCGTTTAATGTTTCATGCTGGCAATAAAAATTATTGATATTATGTTCAGCCGTTAATATTTCAGGTGCGCTTATTCCCACGGTGCTTTATATCCCATGAGTTTTTTAAAACCTGCATTATCAGAAAGCGGTTGCTCCAGCATCTGCATGAACGCATGATATTTTTCCTCATTAACGAAAAAGTGACGCTGATCGAGTATGGCCTCTTCGGCTGCACGGCAGGCAGCGTCCAAAATGAAATCAGTGCGGGTCTTTGAATGCAGGTTTGCCGCATGGTCAATAAGCTCCCGCTGAAAGGCTTTCGCCCGGATGTTAATTGGAGTTTCTTTAGGTTGTGTTCTCATAAATCACCTGTATAGCAAATGGGTAGACAGTCATTATAGCAAATGTATAACTAACAGTTATACACTTAACTGTAGCTACTCGCATTTCATTTCGACCGGCTCACAGTAACTGCAAATGAAATTCATCATATCGGCAGCCCAACTGCCAACATTCTGTCGCGCAACTCTGTTGTTCGAACCGGATCGAGTTGATTGTTAAACAACGCCCTGATTTCAGCCGGTTTGGCATCAAATTGTTCCACCATATCTTTCAAACGATAACCATGCCGTGTTAGCGTCGGCTCTAAATCATCAAGTTGTCTGGAAAGCACTGATTCTATCAGTGTTGACGTTATTGGTTTTTCGCCAGTCTGATAACCAGCTTCCATGGCTAACGTGAGATGCAACTGAACTTGCAATGGGGTACGCAATTTCATCGCCAGCAAATCGAGAGCATCAGTCGTCAGAATATCTTCCGTTTTTCCTTTCCCCATGCTGGTTTTAAGTAACCAATGAATGTATTCCCGTTGACTGCCCGTGATCCCATCCAGCGTAAAAATATCGGTGCGGTATCCAATCTCTTCCATCGTTGGACGACGCAGGTCATTACGCAGTTTGGGATGACCGGCTAAAACCACCGATAAGCGGCCTCCACCGTCTTCTACTACTTCCATTAGTCGTTTGAGTCCAGTTAAAGTATGTCCGTTAAGATCATGAGCCTCATCAACGAACAAGGCCACGGTTCGCTTGCCTTTCCTGACTAACTCTTGCAGTTCACGTTCCCGGCGTTCCCCTTGTTTGGGGATTTGTACCAGCTTATCCTGTGTCAGATCGTAAAATAGTGCGCTAATCAGCGTGGCAAGTTTGACACTGTGTTTTTCGACTGACAACGATTTGGCGACGATAATTTTGTTTTCATCCCTAAGTTGCTGTTGCAGGCGACGCAAGGTGACAGTTTTACCACTTCCGACTACGCCGCAGACAGCAACCAGTCGTCCTTCACGGATAGCCCCTTTGATATCTTTGATAAGTTGTTTATGATGCGCCGTTTCATAATAGACTGCCTGATCAATGGGCTGCGCCAGTCCATAATATTCCATCACTTCAACCCGCATGATCTTCTCCTGATTGTCTGTTACGGAAATAGCCTCTTATACGGGTGAACACTTCAGTGCGGATAAGCGTTTCTGCCAGAATACTGTCAATAAATGCCCGCTCTTCACTCGACAATTTGGCCAGTGGTGTGGCCAGATCATCAGCAATGGCCAGCTTCGCTGCGATAATGGTGGGGAAATGGTATTCAAATTCTGCGATGTCAAATGGCTGATGTGGCAGTTTTGGTTGTTTTTTTATATCAGGCATCAGGAGCTGAATATCACTGCCTGACAGAGCACTGATCGGCAAATTCAACTGACTGGCCAGCTCATGGATACGATCAGACCTGTCAGCCGCCTTGCCACGCTTGAACGCCCGGTAACGGTGTAATGGAATAGGCCCGGAGACGGGATAATACGGTCCCCATGTTTCATCGTCAAACTCCACAAATATTTCGTCGTCAAACAGTCCCCACAACAGAATAACCGTTTCGCCAGCCATATCAGGTTCAACTTCCCAGGCTGTCCCTTCAATCGTGACGCGGGCATCGATGCCAACCTTACGCGATTCAGGCTCCCGGGCAAAACGGCAGTATTGATCCCAGGTACACATGTCCTGCACGCCATCCGGGGGAAGATTTGCCCGCCAGTCCTCCAGTCGGGAATGTTTTTCACTGCGATGCCCCTGAGAGTTATAGCGCATCAGATAATTCCATAACCATTCGTTGGCCTGCTGCTCAGTTTCCGGTTGATGAAAATGGTACAGGGTTTCATGGGCTTCCTTAATGGTACGGAAAGGGCGTTCAACCTTACCTTTGGAACGTGCCGTGGTGCGCGTACCATCTTTACCTGCTGGCATATGAGTTTGCCAGTCAATATGAAGTGCCTGCATCACGTTCTGAAACACATGGCTTTTCGCCACGGGGCCATTATCAAGATACAGCATCCTGGGACGTCCCTGAAAATGGAATTCCGGGTTAGGTTTTGGTGCCATCGCATTGAACAGAAAGCGAAGTGCGGACTCAGCATCTTCACCATAGACACAACGATATTCCTGATAAGTCACACCACTCCGATCATCAACAACACTGTATAACATCAGGGTCGGCTGTCCTTTAGCCGCATCAATCCAGCCCGGTTGTTCGATGTGTTTGAGGTCTGACGGCGACATATCAAACTGCCAGCAATCATTGCTGTATTCTGCCTGAAACCTAACCGCCGGGGGTTCTCTTAACAACCGAGGTTGGTCGAGACGATACAGAGAAAGCCAACGATTAACGGTTTGTCTTCGCAGTAATCCTTTCGGCACCCTAACCAACCCTTGTCCAGTTTCCACACCATGCTCTTCAAGTAATTGAATGGCTCTTACGGTTGATAAATGCCGCCCTGATTTATT
Organism: Photorhabdus thracensis; assembly: GCF_001010285.1. Lineage (GTDB taxonomy): Bacteria > Pseudomonadota > Gammaproteobacteria > Enterobacterales > Enterobacteriaceae > Photorhabdus > Photorhabdus temperata. Next base: position 4,444,192 of record NZ_CP011104.1, read on the forward strand.
GGTAGTACGCAATTTTAAGGCTGCGATCAGTTCGCAATAATGCTCCAGCTCAGATTGGGGCAGAATGCGGGGAATGCCATGATCACACCGATGAACGGTACGAGGCTTAAGAACAACATGGAGATTCCGGTAAACGGTGGTAGGAGAAACGCCGTACAACTGCGCCATTGCAGTAATCTGTGTTGCCCGTTCCGGGCTTTTGGACGGCAGGCGGTCTAACCGTTGCCGTAATTGCAACAGAGAGTCAACAGGAATAGATTTACGCTGGCTGCCCATAGTTATCTAACACACGATAAACTGAGGCCCGTCCGATACCGAGTTGACGAGCAATCGCCGTAGCCCCCATTTTTTCAACTACATACAGACGGTACACTTCGGCAGGATCAATGGATGATTTTCGTCCCCGGTACACACCTCGCGCTTTTGCCGCCGCAATACCTTCCAGCTGACGTTCACGACGCAGATTAGTTTCAAATTCCGCGAAGACCCCCAACATATCGAGGAAGGCTTTTCCGGCTGCCGTGCGTGTATCGACAGGCTGCTCTGTAGCCTTAAGGGTAATCCCCCGCTGATTTAAAGAATAAACAATATCCTGCAAATCTTTGATGCTACGAGCCAGACGATCTATACGCGTGACAATCAGCGTATCGCCCGGACGCAAAAAATCCAGCAACAATTGCAGTTCACTCCGCCCATACCGTTTGGTTCCGCTGGCTTTTTCGGCCCGGATGATTTCACAACCGGCAACACGAAGCATTTGTGACTGTAGGGCGAGATCCTGATCATTAGTTGATACACGGGCATAGCCATAAAGAGCCATAATGGGGAAAGTGTCTCGTTTACCTTTAGATGAATGAAACGTAGCATGTGGATGAGACAAAAACAACCCTAATAAGACACAAAAACTGTCTCATTGCATTGTCTTTATGGGGTATACCCATACAATCCAATAGATTGGTTTAAGCGGAAAATTTCATTTGCAGTTACTGTGAGCCGGTCGAAATGAAATGCGAGCCGAAAAAGGTAAATGCAAGCTCATTTGCAGTTAATATGAGCCTAAACCCGATTTCATTTTCACTTAATGTGAGCTAAAAAACCGGATAAATGCGAGCCCGCCATATTTTAAATGCGGGCCGCTACAGATAAATATATATTTCAATGCCGCGATAACAACAGTAACGCCAACAGCTAATATCAGTTTCTTCATCCAATCTAAATCTGTTTTTATGGTATTAATATCGGTTTTAATGCTTTCGGTAGCAGCTGTCAGATCTACTTTGGTGGCGGCACTTGTGTTTTGTAGTTCTGCAATAACTTCAACGATTTTTTCAGACTGCTCATATCATTAAAACCCGATGCTTTGAGTGCTTTAACTACTGTAAGTATATTCATTGTAAGTGAAGTCATTCTTTCATCCTCTAAAACATAAAACAGTTGATTGATTACGTTTAAAGTAAGAATAAGACCATAAGTGCAACACGACAGTAAATGAGTTTACTATCACCCTGTGAAGAGAAGGTAGGTAGGGTGTACATTTAGAGAGTATTGCTGAGTTAAACCTAGACAAATCTGTGTTGATATGACAGGGCTATTTTGAAAACTACTTAGGGCAACCTATCTAATTTTTTAATGTGTTCACAATACTAATGGCTTGTTTTTTATCATTTGCCCCCATTATAAACGAAGGAGGTAAAGAGGTTTGGATAGTCGTTGTGTACATAGGAATACCGTTGAATGATATTGTCATTTGGGTTCCAATGTTTTTGGGAACCTCTAAAAACTTTTCACAGCCACAAAATTGAGTAAAATGTAGGCACAGTACATCTCTGCAAGGTAGCGCTGTCATGATACCGCCTCGTTCTGCTTTAAAAAAAGACAAGCTGGCATCCGAATATCACCGTCGAAAAATCGATGAATTAGGTGATCCGCTACTTGTTCTTGATAAGTATGTTGATTTCTCGGCACTGGCTGACACCATAGACCTTGTCGCGCCACGTATTATTTCTCCCAAAGGTGGACGCCCGCCATTCCCGACTGAGGTGATGGTTCGCATCATTATCCTGAAACATTTCCATAATCTTTCCGATGAAAAGATGGAATATCAATTGCTTGACCGAATGAGCTGGCAACGTTTTTGTCGCTTGACCGATGTCATTAATATTCCAGACCGTAACACGATTTGGTGTTTCGAAAAACGGATTGGCCAGGCAGGTGCCAGAGCGTTGTTTGAAGAGGCGAAGCATCAGCTTTCGACACAGGGATTCATTCCTAGAGGGGGTCAAATCATTGATGCCACGTTGATTCCAGTTCCTAAGCAGCACAATAAGAAGGAAGAGAATGAACAAATCCGTCAGGGTAAAACCCCGGATAACTGGACAGCAAACAAACGATGCCAGAAAGACACCGAGGCAACCTGGACGAAAAAGAACGGTAAAAGTTATTTTGGCTATAAACTGACCATTAATGTCGATACAAAATATAAAGTGATCCGCCACATCGCGACAGGAACCGCAGCTGTCCATGACAGCCAGTTTTTTGAAGCCGTTTTGGATCGGTCAAATACAAGTCGGGACATTTATGCTGATAAAGGGTATGCCAGCCAGATGCGTGAACGTGAGCTGAAGGAACAGGGCTATCGTGTTCATATTCAGAGGAAAGCGTCACGCAATAAGCCCTTATCAGACTGTCAGAAAGGCCGAAATAAGAAAATAGCGAAAACCCGGGCACGAGTAGAACATATCTTTGGCTCATTCTCTCAGATGGGTGAAAAATTTATCCGAACGATAGGCCAGCTGCGAGCCACTTTTGCGATGACTCTGAAGGCAACCTGCTATAATTTACAACGTTTGGTTTATTTTGGAAAATCCGGCATTCATGCCTTTTAATTCCGGTATGTGATGAAAAAGCGATGAGTTTATTTTTTCCCCTGAAAAAGCAAGAAAAAGTCATACACAATAAGGTCATTTATTGGTGAGTGCAAAATTGATCTTATTTTTTGTATTGAGAGTTTTTAGAGGTTCCCTTTTATTGATTACAGCATTAAATTGAGGAAAACATGGTTTATCTTTTTTCACTACCACTGATAACTCATCATTCATTCCATCATGTGATCCTAAATAATCAATTTGATCTGTACACGCTTGAGTTAAGATAAATTTGTCACCGGATAAAAATTCAAATTTTAACCCTTCTTTCGTTTGAATTAGCCTATTTCGATTGTTTTTATCGGAACATCCGGCTATTGCGGAGAGGAACATCATAATAACAAATAGATTTTTCATAATTTCGAACCTGACATATTTAAAAACCACATATAGCCCCACTTAAAAATTAAGTAGGGCTATTAATAGTATATTCTTACTAATCCCAAGTAACAATAACATTTTGTCTTGTAGAAAAGCTTTTATATCTTATATAGTTCAAGTGAAAAATATTCTCAGGAATGGGTTTCCCATTCCTGAGAAAGAAGTTTATATTTAACGGTTTGCTGCTTTCATTCGTAATACTTGTTTTTCTGCATCACTGATAAAAGCGGTTTCCAGCCCATTAATTTGAGCTTGACGGATTTGAACGGCAGATAAACCCGCGGCAGGTGCAGCTACTTCATATTCATGGCGAATTTCGATACCTTCAACGGCTGGATCATCTGTATTAATGGAAGCAAGAATACCTTTTTCCAAGAATTGTTTCAGTGGGTGGTTCAATAAAGAATTAACAGTGCTTGTTTGAAGGTTAGATGTCAAACAAGATTCAATACCAATACGGTTTTCAACCAAATAATCCATCAGAGCCGGATCGGTAATCGCTTTTACACCATGACCAATACGAGTTGCACCTAATTCACGAATAGCCTGCCAAATACTTTCAGCGCCAGCCGCTTCGCCGGCATGGACGGTTATTTGCCAGCCGGCATCACGGGCTTTGGTAAAATGAGATTGGAAAAGATGTCCGGGGAAACCTAATTCATCACCCGCCAGATCCAATGCAGTAATATGCTGGTGGTGAACCAGCAGGCCAGCCAGTTCCTGAGTACAGGCTTGTTCACCAAACGTTCTGCTCAGAATACCGATAAGACGAATATCGATATCGTTATTTTGACAGGCGGAATGGATACCATCGATAACGGCTTCAACAACGCCTTCAACCGGCAATTGATGCTTCATTGCCATGTAATAAGGGGAGAAACGTAATTCGGCATAATCCAACCCGGCATTGACAGCATCTTCAACATTCTCGATGGCGACACGACGACAGGCATCCAAATCAGCCAGCACTGCCACTCCCCAATCCAATTTTTGCAAAAAGCTGACGAGATCGGGTTCATTGTCAATAAGTTGCACGTGGGGGAGCAGTGATGCCAGGTTATTAGCCGGAAGTTGGATATTATGCTGGCGGGCGAGATCTAAAATGGTCGCTGGCCGGATATTTCCATCAAGATGGCGGTGTAAATCTGTCAGCGGGAGCTGTATGTCAATCATATTCCAGGTCCTTTTTTATATAAAAAAGCCAGTCAAATTGGTTGACTGGCAATTTAACAAAAGCGTTTGTAGCCGTTTTATTGTGCCGGCTTCACAGTACCTTCTATTTGTACCTTTTTACTGTTGTGAGTGTCGCTTTCTGGCATTGTTTGTTCTGGCGTTGCTTCATCGTCAGAAGGGTCGGCTAAATTGTATTCAGACATGAACTGATGTAAGGGCATTTTCTTACCGTTCATTTCGACATTACCGTCTGCATAGTTAAACTTAATGCTGATGGCATCTTTATCAACAGTGGTGATTTTAAACAGTTGGCCGAATTGTTCAAACTGTTCTATCTGTTTTGCCGCATCATCCTCAGCTTTCGCTTTATCCATACCATTCATCATCTTTGCCTGAGTTGCGAATTCAGTCAGCATAGGTTTTGGTAAGGTGACATTCAAAGACATATCCTGAATTAAAGTGCGGATAGCGTCTTCGGTTTTCATTGCAGACAGATTGCTTTTATCTTTTGGTAAGTTTTTCAGGCTTACTTTGTAACTGATGCTGCTTTCACCTTTAGCATTTTTCCAGGTCAGGGGTTCGATACCAAATTGTGGATTGTTTTTCAGCAGGATAGGAAAGTTAGAAAAAACGGCGTCAATGATGGCCGCGTTTGCCGCATCGGAAGAGAGATCGTCAGACGTGAGGGATTTAGCTGTGGCATCATTGTATGCCTGAGTGAATTTACGGACAGATTCACCATCCAGACGATCCGCGGTAATAGCAAATTTCCCTGAACCGAAATCGGTATTTTTCAGTTTGAGGCCATCTAAGCTATAAGTGATTTTCCCTTTCAGATTAGTTTCGTCTTCACCGATGTTTGAGTTGATCTTAACACCGGAAAGAACCATATCTTCATTGCCGATCCCTTTCAGGCTGATTTCCTGAATGTTGATGTTTTGATCGCCAACATAGATATCAAATTTGCCTTTTTTGTTGGACAGGTCCAAATCAATCCCTTTAACAACAAAATTTTCGTTGTTTTTATTGATGGTCAGTTGGTCACTCTTTATTGCCAGTGATATCTCTTTCAGATCACGGCTGAGATCTGAAGTCAATTTGGCACCGGAAAAATTGAATTTAGCCCCATTTTGTTCAAAATCGACGGGGATAATATCCACATCGGAAATAACAGAACCGCTATAACTAACACGGGAATCAGCAGTAAACAGGGATTTTCCCTTAGTCACTGCGAATAGTGGTTTTAGTGCTTCGTTATTTTCCAGTTCGGAATGAACGGAAGCCATGCTAGGAATAAGTGTTAATTTCTTCACTTGTGCCAGTGGGAAAGGGCCGTGATCAATCACAGACTTAATTGAAATCTCTTCACCTGGCTTGATTTCTGCATTTTTAACGCCATCTTTAACCGTTAAGACAAGTCGCACATCAGAACTGAATATCCCGCGCTGGAAATCTTTACTCTGTAGTACCAGACCCGTTTCAGGGAATGCTTTTTCCAATTCAGCATTGGCGTGGGAAACTGATTGGCCGATACGTTGTTCGATTTGTTTACCTGTATACCATGAAGCCCCAGTCCAGGCTGCACCCAAGGCAACAATAACGCCTACTGCCACTAACGATTTTTTCATAATGTAAATCTATCCTCTTAGTCCATATTTAGCAGGTAAATATGCACTCTTTTCGTATAAAAATGGCCGTTAAAAACGCTTGGAATTTACGTCATGTTTAACAGCCTATGAATTAAGCTTTAAACCCAGCCCCGCATTATTAATTAAAAACCCGGGCGGTAAAACCATCACCGTGAATAACCACAGCCTTTTCTGTCGCAGAAATAAATACTGACTCACCTGGGAAAATGTTTAATTGGTGTTCACCAGATTGTATAACTGTTTGACCTTCAATACAAAAAACAATCGATGCTGAATCATTTTCAAGAATAATTGGCTGTTCTGATAAAGAATAAACAGAAAATGCGAAATCATTGACAGGAACAGGGAAGTTTTGCGCTTTTTTATGCTGTTTTGGCAGGGTTAATAGTGTGTTTATTGGTTTTGATACAAAATCAAGGTTTGCCATTAACTCAGGAATATCCATACGTTTATTGGTCAAACCTGCCCGCAGGACATTATCTGAATTTGCCATAACCTCAAGAGCGACACCTTCCAGATAAGCGTGAGGCGTGCGGGCGCATAGAAACATCGCCTGGCCGGGTTCAAGTTCAATAACATTGAGTAAAAGTGGGGTAAACAGGCCATTGTCGTCAGGATAAAACTCCGTCATTTTTTTAATGGTATCCCATGGTTCGCCAATACGGCTGTTCAGTGCTGATTTTAATACACCAAGCGCCAGCTGTTTTTGTTTGCCTCTCATATGGAGTAATTGGGAAAATAAAAAAGCAAGATTCTGTTCGTTTGGTTTCTGAATGAAAAACTGAATCTTGGGATGTGCGGCGGTAACAACTTCCAATAACTGTGCAATTTCGTTTAATGGACGGAACCCATTCATGGCCCGAAAAGGCGTCAGGGCATAAACCAATTCGGGCTTATGGTTATCATCTTTGTAATTTCTTTCAGGTGAGTCCAGTGGAATACCGGCGTTATTCTCTTTGGTAAAACCTGCTTCGGCGGATGCTTTATCAGGATGAACCTGAATAGAGAGAGGTTGAGCTGCGCACAACACTTTAAATAGGAACGGTAAACGGTGAAATCTGTCCGAAACCTTTTTCCCCAGATATTTTTCCGGATCACTGGCTATTAATTCATTTAAAGCAACTGGTTTTCCAGTTTCAGGATCTGCCACAATCGAACTGCTTTTAGGATGGGCACCCATCCATAATTCAGCCATTGGCAGATCATCTGGATTTTCAACACCATAAATATGAGCCAGGGCGGTTTTACTCCCCCATGAATAGTGTTGGATTTGATTTATCATCTTCAACATGGTCGTTGCTCTCTTTTTAAAAAATCAATCTATTTCCTTCAGGCCACAATACAATAAACACGACTTGGTCGGCATAATCAGGAACTAATATGTGGCATGATGGTGGAATGCCAATCAGTTTATCTGCAAAGGCTGGTTATGCATATTCGATTATTCTGTGTGTTAAGGAGATAGTAATAATGGCAGCCACTCGCATTGAAAAAGACTCAATGGGGCCTATCGAAGTACCTGCTGACCAATTATGGGGAGCGCAAACTCAACGTTCACTGGAGCATTTCCGCATTTCGCAGGAGAAAATGCCTGTTGCATTGATCCATGCTCTTGCGTTGACCAAACAGGCTGCGGCCAGTGTGAATATGGATTTGGGCCTTCTGCCGAAAGAACGGGGTGACGCAATTATCGCTGCCGCGAAAGAAGTGCTGGAAGGTAAACATCCGACAGAATTTCCTCTTGCTATCTGGCAGACCGGTTCCGGAACACAAAGTAACATGAACATGAACGAAGTGTTGGCGAACCGTGGTAGCGAAATCCTTGGTGGGGTGCGGGGCGGTGAACGTCTTATCCATCCTAATGATGATGTGAATAAGAGCCAGAGTTCGAACGACGTTTTCCCAACAGCAATGCATGTTGCCGCTGTTATTGCACTGCGTGAGCACCTTATTCCTGAGCTGAAAGTATTACAAAAAACATTGGCTGATAAGGCTGAAGCTTATAAGGATATTGTCAAAATTGGCCGTACTCACCTGCAAGACGCGACGCCATTGACCCTTGGTCAGGAAATTTCGGGTTGGGTGGCAATGCTGACGCATAACCTGAAGCACATCGAAGACAGTATTCCACATGTTTGTGAACTGGCATTGGGCGGAACGGCTGTTGGTACCGGTCTGAATACCCATCCTGAATATGCTGTGCGTGTTGCTAAAAAGCTGGCTGAATTGACCAGCCATCCATTTGTTACTGCACCAAATAAATTTGAAGCGCTGGCTACCTGTGATGCTCTGGTTCATTCTCACGGTGCATTGAAAGGTCTGGCTGCATCCATGATGAAAATTGCCAATGATGTTCGCTGGCTGGCTTCCGGCCCTCGCTGTGGCATCGGTGAAATTTCAATTCCTGAAAACGAACCAGGCAGTTCAATCATGCCAGGTAAAGTTAACCCGACTCAGTGTGAAGCGGTCACGATGCTTTGCGCCCAGGTAATGGGGAATGATGTTGCTATCAATATTGGTGGTGCGTCTGGCAACTTTGAACTGAACGTGTTCCGCCCGATGGTTATTGATAATTTCCTGCAATCTGTTCGCCTGCTGGCTGATGGTATGCGCAGCTTCAATGAGCATTGCGCTGTAGGTATTGAGCCTAACCGCGATCGTATTACGCAGTTGCTGAATGAATCGCTGATGCTGGTCACGGCGCTGAATACCCATATCGGTTATGACAAAGCAGCGGAAATTGCCAAGAAAGCGCATAAAGAAGGGCTGACTTTGAAACAATCCGCAATGAAACTGGGTTATTTGACAGACGCTGAGTTTGATGAGTGGGTTCGTCCTGAAGATATGGTTGGCAGCTTGAAATAATCGCTGTTTAGCTATTTGAACCGGAGCCTTGTGTTCCGGTTTTCATTTCCGTATGAGCCGGTATAGGATCACGATATAACTCCATGTTCAATTCTGCCTATGAGATTGATGACATCCAGCGCGCCACTTTCTGTATCCAGCATTGATTCAGGCGTGGCGTATCCTAACCCTCGAACGGGACGTTTCATCCACTGAGTTGCTTTATCTTTATCGCCATCGAATAAATCTACAGCATTGCTTGAAGGGAAACCAACTGTTCTCCAAAGTGGGTTGCTTTGTGTTTTATGGTTTGGTGTAAATATTCTCATAAGCACCTCGTTAGTCATTTGTCACTTTTGTGATAGACAAATGACCTAAGGAGGTCAAATAGTAATCATGCTAAATGCAGTTTCGGAATAACCAATTTATTTATGAGTATCAAATATTCTGTTGATCTGGTTAACTTGACTAGGTCTGAGAGCTGTAGATAATGACTTTAGGTTTAAAAATGAGGCCTTGCTGATGGAAAAAATCAATATCTACGAAGCTAAGACACATCTGTCCAAACTGCTAAACAGTGTGGCAACAACCGGGGAGCCATTCCTTATTGCGCGCAACGGTAAAGTTATAGCCAAAGTCATGCCTTACAGGGAAGAAGAGCCTAAACGCAAACTGGGCTTTCTTGCTGGACAATTCTCTTGCCCTGCGGATTTCGATAGCGAGGATGAGACGATTACCAGTTTGTTCGAAGGAAGTGAAGATGATGGCTTATCTGCTTGATACTCACGTTATAATTTGGGCGTCCATCGTTCCAACGAAGCTGAATCAGAAATGTATGGACATTCTCACCAATTTTGATAATCAGGTCTTTTTCAGTGCAGCCAGCATTTGGGAAGTGGCTATCAAATATGATCTTGGGGAAATAGACATTGAGCCGTATGTTCTACGCAAAGAATTACTGGATAATGGTTTTAAAGAACTACCGATAAAAGGTGAACATACAGTTAACGTATTGACCTTGCCTGATAAGATGCACAAAGATCCGTTTGATAGAATTCTGGTCTCACAGACTAAATTGGAAAAAATGATTTTCATTACGGCAGATGAAAAAATCATCAAACATGCTGGTAAGTATATTAAGATTGAGGTATGTAACTGATTAACGGCCTCATAATATAAGCACAGCATTAGTCATTTTTTTATGACAAATGACTAATGCTGTCAAATAACAGTCATGCACTAAATCTCACGATACAAATGCAGTCTTGGAATAACCAACTCCAATGGCTTAGCTTTGGGTTTATAGCGATGTACTATTGCATAGGCATCATAATCAGGCAATTCGCCGATCTTTGGCGGGTTTCTGCCATAGTTAACACAAAACGCAATTAGTGGAAGAGGGCAGGCGTATTGCACTTGCTTTTGCTGCTCTGTATACCAGACCCGTGCAATAGGTTGTACTTTCACTGGACGTTTTATTTTTAAAATCACATCATCCGGCAATTTTTTTATATCAGTAATTTCTTTGGCAACAAATTCTGCCCATTGTTCCCGGGAATAGGGGGAAACAGAACGTCCTGAGTTATAACTTTTCTCCAAACGCGCCAAAATTTGGTTTTTTGTGACTTTATTGATGATGTTTTTATTCGCCCAACCAAAACGCACTGAATCAGGATTGAAAAGGGGAGTGATTGCTCTGTAAGCGTTTAGTGTAATCAATCCATGTAACTGATTATGAACAAACTCAAACCGCTGCTCTTTATTCACACCTGATTGCACCGTGACGATGTGTTCAAGTTCTGCTTTTAACTTATTAATCTCCTCAATCAGATTTAAAGCAGAGTGGTATTGCTGTTGATTCACAGAAAAACATAATACACCCGGCAAGCGAACAGCCGCTTTACTGCTAATATTTTGATTATTGTGATGTATAAATAGCTTCTGATAATGGCTTAAACCTAAATTTAATGCTTCATTACCTGAAATTTCATTAACGGTTATTTCTGTTATTGGATCATGTTCGCTGCCTTTTTTGACATCAGGCAGAACAAACACATGAGCGGCCAATAAAGAATAGCAGAGAAAGAGTTCATGCAGTTGTCTCAATTTATTCTCTTGCTTTTGAAAACAACTATTCAAATCTTCAATTGATAAGTATTTACTCATATGAATAACAAAATTAGTTACAACATACTTTTGATTATAAAACAAAAAGTGCAAAATTCAAGCTCCTCAGTCAAATAACTAATCACTACCCCTATAAGTGGCGGACTGAGATCGGTGCGGTTGCCTTCTAAAACCTCATCCTGATAACGTACATGGATAAAAGCGCAGTCAATGGCCTGCGTGAGTGTTTTCATTATATTAATATTTGGCTTATGATTTGACTCCTTGGGAATTTAATTCAGTTATGATTTTTATATTAAACTTTATAAAGATATTAATAATTATAGAATATTCAATATGGTGCATAGTTAGAATGATTATAATCCCGACTGATAGCATCCCTGATATTTCAGTCAGAACAGAGCATAAACGTAGATAAAGGAATTTTAGTCAGGAAAAAAGAAGCCTCATTCTAAGGTCTACATCTGAACATTCTCATAAAAACATAAATTTAATTAATAATTGTGATGATGTTAATAGTGCAATAACATTCCTTATCCTATGCTTAGAGGCATCATCGCGACTTGTCAGCAAGTTAATTTACTGTGTCAATGTTGTTTTGAGGTCGATATTATGAACAATTTAATGATCAAAGAGGACACTAAGCATTTACGAACAAGCCCAACGCAACTTTCAGCACGCATCCTGATGTAGAGGAGGTGATCCTATCTGGTAGAAACAATACTTTGGAAAGATTATGTTAGCGTTAGTTAATGGTTTTATACTTTGCTTAGGGCTTGTTGTTTCGATTGGCCCACAAAACATGGAAATTCTCCGGGTTGGCTTGTTGAATGACCGGGTTGGTTTGCTCGCTTCAGTTTTTGTGATTTGCGATGTAATCCTAATTATCACAGGTGCGTTGGGTGTTGGAAGTATCATTGCGTTAAACCGGGGAATTACGGTGGCTTTGACGTTACTCACGGTAATGTTCTTGCTATTTCTGACGTTTCAGGCGGGGCGCCGGGCTATGAATGAGGGTGGGGCGATTGTTTCCCTTGGCGAGCAACAAAATACCCGTCCCTTCGACATGGTGAAACGTGGGCTTGGTCTTTCGTTCCTAAATCCTTTAGCTCTGCTGGAAACTGTTGTCATCTTGGGATCAACAGCAGCGCCTTATCCTGCCAATCATCGGATTTTATTCGTGGCTGGCGCGCTTGCGGCCTCGGCCATATGGTTCTACGGTCTGGCTTATAGCTCACGTTGGTTTTCGGCCTGCATATCGAAACCCTGGCAGCGTTGCATTATGGAATGTGTTGTTGCTGTTATCCTGTTCATTACGGCTTGTTGGTTGTTACAGCGTACTTTCGGTGGTTGAGTTGACAAAAGTTCAGATTTCTCAAACCAAACTAAATTGAATTCCTTAAGTGATCTACTATTTATTTAAGTATAATAGTTGTTAAAATTAATGTGATTAAGTGCTAAGTTTATAATCACTTGAACGTAACATATGGCGTGTTACTGGAAAATCACGCAAACTATTGGAGTAAATAGCTTGGAATTAAATCAAGTCATTACCGCTCTTAAAAAGTCTGATAATAACTGGACTGTAGAGCAAACAGGTGAGTGCCTTGTTATCACTAATGAAGATGGTGTTAAGGCGCATCTGGCAATTTGTGGAAAACAAATCACAGTAGAAGCGTTAATATTTTCGGAAGAGCATGTTTCGGATACTGCCGCCTTAAATAAATTCATTTTAGAAACGCATAAGATGATCCCTCTGACCTCTGTTGGAATTACCGAAGTAGATGGTCAATCTTATTATACCGCTTTTGGCGCTCTGTCTTCGGAATCAAAAGTGGAAAGTGTTGTCATCGAAGTCTCTATGTTGTTCGCCAACATCAATGAACTTCTTGATGCATATTCTGAGTTTCTGAAATAACAACATTAGGGTAAATACCAATGAGTAGTGTATGGAAAAAGCTTTTTAAAGCGATCAAAGGTACTGTAAACAATGCAGTAGAAACTGTGGCTGACGAGAATGCATTAACCATTCTTGATCAGGAAATTCGTGAGGCTAAAGCAGAAATCCGCCGTGCTGATGACAGTTTGATCAGTATTATCGCCAAGCGCAAAATGGCAAAGCAAAAGGTTTCAGCTATCAAAACCAGCATCACCGAATATGAAGGGCATGCTCGCTCTGCTGCCAATAAAGGTGACAATGGGCTTGCGCTGGAATGTGCTCAGAAAGTTGCGAGCCTGCGTGGCGAACTGGAAACAGGGCAATCACAGCTGGACGCTTTCAAGACGGCTGAAGCTACCCACCGCCGTATTGTGCAAGAAGCTAAAGAAAAAGTGTCTCAGCTTGAGAATCAGGTTGACCTTGTTAAGGCCACTGAACAAGTACAGAAAGCACAGGCTGCAACCCACAACTCTGTAGTTGGCGCGTCGTCAAAAACATCTACTGCGCTTGATTCGCTTGAACGTATCAAAGCGCGTCAGGCTGAAAAAGCCGCTAAGTTCGAGGCCCAACAAGAGCTTCATGATAGTGCTACTTCAAGCGATTTGGACAAAAGGCTTAAAGAGGCTGGCATTACCTCAAGCTCCGCGTCCGCAGAAGATGAACTTGCCCGCATTCTTGGCAAGTAATCTCCCAGGTTTGTTAGTCAAGATCCTGCTCCTTAAGTGGGGCGGGGTCTTCCTCTGTAAATTCAAAGGATGTTTCTATGTTTTCCAAAATCGCTGAGGCGTTTAAGAGAGCATTCAACAATAAAGAAATTGCGTCTGTTGGTCTGAAGGTACCAGAAGTATTGGGTTTGCGTATTGGCGGTGCACTTGAGATAGACCCGCTGATACTAAAACTGATCGAGTCTGACCTTACCATCGAAAACGCTGCCTCAACTCAGCTTATATGCTCTGTTGGTGTTGTCGATCTTGGCGATAATGTACGTTTGGTTCGCTACTACACCGATGATGAAGGCTACCTCCAGGTGCTTCAAGAAAACGAAAGCGATGATGGGGTGAAAGAGGTGAGCCTTTGGTATTTCTACGAAACCAGTCCGATCGACGCCCAAACTCAGTGGGATGCGCTGATTAAAAGCGGTATTGTCACACCGAACGGACAATATGACCTTGATGGTACCCAGTTTTCCCGGTTGTGGGACAACACGAAACCTGTCGCTGTTACTGAGAAAACCTACCATAAGAACGGCACCATTACTGAAACTGACCAATTCATGATGGTTTACACTCGCCAGGTTTCAGATAACAGAACAGAGGAGCTGTTGATTGCGGGCGAAGAGAAGATTGTAGGCAACAACTTAGACCGGCTGATGGTAAAAAGCACCGGTATTCAACTTAATCAAACAGATTTTAAAGTGGTAGCATAAATGATTACACTCGCAGATGAAGAACAAGCTTTAACTCAATTTATTGATAGTGTAACCAACTTTGGCTTGTGTTTTGGTTTGGCGCTTGTTTTCTTCATTGTATTCAAATTCATCTATGTCATGGTTACTCCACAGGATGAATGGAAGTTGATCAAAGAAGAAAAAAATACGGCCGCCGCAGTATCGCTAGGCGGCGCTCTGGTAGGTTATACCATCGCCATTGCGAGTGCAGCAAGCAACTCTATAGGTGTTACTGATTTCGTGATGTGGGGTGTTATTGCACTACTGGCGCAGATTGCCGGTTTCTTCATGGTTCGCGTATTCATGATGCCGAAAATTGTATCCCGCATTGAGAACAATGAGATCCCAGCCGCCGTAGTTCTGGCAGCAGTTTCAATCTCTGTTGGTCTTCTAAACGCAGCTTGCATGACTTACTAATCCAGAGGCTGTATGACGAACGAGAACAAAAGGCGCAGAATGCGTAGCACAGGCATCAACATTGAAAGCAAACGTAAATATTGGCGTACCTTTTCACTGACTTCGCTGGCACTCAGTATTGGTTCGCTAGTGGGCTGTGGTCAATCGACGGATGAACTGTCAATCAAGCTTTATAAGGATTTAGCGGCTTGTCAGAACGATCCACAGAATACGATTGCTGCTGAATGTGAAACCACGTATAAGGCAGCATTGCGGGAAGCAGATCGGACATCGCAGAAGTTCAGACAAGAAGCAATGTGCAAACTTGAATACGGTGAGTGTGAAGAAATGCCGGGCAAGCTTGGTTACCGGCCAAAGATGGCTGCCTTCATGATGGCGGATGTAAAGCCTGAGTATTTCAATGAGTACAACATTTCTGACAAATACCGTAATGTATTCTACCAACCCATTTTCACTTCAACATCAAGCTATAGTGACCTGTACGGCAATCTATTTTTCGCTGATGGTAAGGTGATTGGTTCTTACTCAGATATGGACAATATCCAGTTCGAGATGAACCAGCGTTATTTGCATCCATTGGCAACCGTCCGCCTGCCACCTAAGCAAGAAATCTCTTCGGGGACAGCAAATGCTTCTGCGGGTATGAACTCGACACTGGGCACTATAGGGTCTGCTTATATAGCATCTGAACTGCTCAAGAACAGAGATAGTGCGTATAGGGAAAGAATGTATAGAGAACGCCTAAATCGTGAGAGGGAACAACAATCTGAAACAAGCTATTACGGTGGCGCTGGTATCGGCTCTTCAACTCGCGCTAAGGACGGTTTCACCCGGTTCCCTGATTACAATAAACCAATCGTAACCACCAAGTCTAAAGGTGGTTTTGGCTCAACATCCTCAGCCAGATCAAGCTGGGGTGGTTAACCCGCTTTGACAGCTAATTCAGGATGACAAGAAGTATCGGGAGGTCAAAGTCATGCTACAGATCCCAACGACACCACGCCATGATTGGAAAGTGCGCGCCAAAGAATTTGGTTTTGGTTTCCACACAATTGATGATGAGCCGTACTGGACGGAAGACCGTTACTATCAGTTCACTCTCAGGCAGATTGAGGAACACATCGAAGAGCCGACAGAAGAAATCCACCAACTGAGCCTGCAAGCAGTAGAGCGAGTGGTTAGTAGCGACAAGTTGATGGCTAAATTTCAAATTCCAGAAACAATGTGGTCGTTGGTTCGTGAATCTTGGGAGCGCCAGGATCCGAGCTTGTATAGCCGACTCGATTTTGCCTACGACGGTAAAAATCCGGCGAAATTATTAGAATTCAACTCAGATACACCGACCTCGATCTATGAACTTGGCTTCTTTAGCTGGTTGTGGCTGGAAGACAAAGTTGACCGTGGAGAAGTGCCACGTTCTGCGGACCAGTTCAACTTATTACAAGAATTACTTGTGAATCGCTTCTATGAACTTAAACCGTTCCTGCCATTCAACACGCTTCACTTTGCATGTTGTAAGGATACAGAAGAAGACCGGGGTACGGTCGAGTACATGGCTGATTGCGCCAAAGATGCCGGCATTCACACAGAATTTGTCTATGTTGAAGATATTGGTCTGAGTGAATGCGGTAAGTTTACCGACAACAATAGTAAGATCATCGACTCTATATTCAAGCTGTACCCGTGGGAGTTTATGTTTCGCGAAGAGTATGCTCAACACTTGGCAACCGCTGGCGTTAACTGGTTTGAGCCAATGTGGAAGTGTATTACCTCGAATAAATCAATTTTACCGCTGCTTTGGGAAATGTTCCCAGGGCACCCAAACCTGCTTGAATCTTACTTTGCTGATGACCCGAAAGCTAAACGCTTGACGCATTATGTAATAAAGCCAATATTTAGCCGCGAAGGTTCGAACATCAGTATTCACAAGAATGGCAAGGTGATTGAGAAAGTCGGAGGACCTTATGGGGAAGAAGGTTACATCGTGCAACAATATAGCCCGTTACCAAAGTTCGGTGATAATCACGTTCTTATCGGTAGCTGGCTCATTAATGACAGACCGGCTGGTTTATCGGTGAGGGAAGATGTTGGCCAAATAACAAAGGACACATCGTTATGTGTGCCTCATATTATTTTAGGCTGATTACAGCCCCTTATCTCAACAATTAATACAAATGAGCCTATCACCATAAAACAGCCAGAGGAACAATTAAAAGGAACAGCGGCATGCTGTTCCCAAATTATTATATAATATGTGCTAAAATCAGGCAGGATTAATTGTTGTATCAATGACTTGGTAAAATGCGTTAAGGGTATCTGCAACAGTCCAGACACCCAGTATAACGTGATAACCTTGATATCCTTCTGGTAAGGTACATTTATTAATAACTTGATTCCCTGGCATTTTCTCCTGGTAATTCTCAAAACAGAAAGGTGTGCTATTAAATTGCTCTCTGGTTAAAGGCTTATTAGGATCCCAGTTTGGCTTGGTAATAAAATATTCCCAGCTTGCAGTTTTGTGTTGAATTAAAATTTCCCATTTAAATTCAATATTACCGGTAGTAATAGGAATTTTTTGCCAGCGATCTTCTGTTTGAACATCCAACTCCCCAAAGTGACCAATTCCAGCGCTGGCAATATGACCATCTTCAGGACCTGCTTGTGGGAAGCCTTTTTTAGCTTCAAGAGATTGAGGCTCATATTTAACCAGCCCACAATCCGTATTTTGTTTATTTCCCTGAGCAGAACAAAGGAATGCTCGACTTCCTGGACTATCAATATAACCATGAGCCCAGGCACCATTAAATAAAGCTGCAATTATCGTAGTGGCTAAAGTCATATTTCTCACTTTATGTTTATACATAATAGTGTCCTCCATCAGACAGGATGATTTATCTATGATAAATAAAGCCCCGGGACTTAATCATTCATTTTAGGTGAATATAATATGATTATCCATTTCATAAGTTGATTAACAATCTAATTATATTAAGCTATTGAAGTTTTGTCTAAAATGTGCCTGTTGTTATTTTTTATAATATAAAAGGATATGATTTTCTTAATTTATTTGACATAGTTTATGCTATAAACAACCTGTGCGTTTTGATAGCATTTATTAACTTAAAAACACTTACTTATAGTTATGGTGATGTGTTTTTGGCAGTCTATTCTTATGCAGATAATCTGAATGGTGAAAACTATCGATATGGAATAATGATATAGATTGATGAAAATATTAAATCATATCGTAAAAATATATAAAAAAGATATTAATTTAGTAAAGTTAAATTTTCTACTATATTAATTCTCTCTTTTTAATTTAATCAGAGCCAATTGAATTATCAATTTCTACTCAGAAAGCTAATTCATCCGCTTTCTATTGGGGAAAAGCAGTCCCTGAAACTCCAAGGGATATTATTTCAATTTTGATATATAGCAGAGGTTATAGTGAGTATTTTATATAATGCTGTTGTGGATCCTGGTGCTATACCGTATTATGGTTCCATTACTGTCAATAACTTACATTATGATACCGGATACCAGGTTCATATTGATAGCTATCTAAGTTTTAACTTTCTTTCTCCGGCCTCAATATCGTCAACCTATATAAATATGTCATTTTCCGAATGGCAAAATTGGGATATTGATGTTCAAAATGTCTCTATTGATGCCAATACATTTTCTGTAACGGTAACAATAACCTTCCCAAATCCATATGTATTTATTGATTCAAATTCAATAACCATTGGTGTTAATGGAGATCTGACAACAGATCCCAATAAATATCTTGATTCCTTTGTTTTTGCCGCAGACAGTGCACCAGTGATCAATGGCACGGTTAATATTACCTGTGCAGCATCACCTGATCCTGCATTGGATAACCTTCAACCTACGGTGTTGTTTACTACCGCAGGCGGGTACTCCGTATCAGCAAATGTGGTAATGGGCACAACTCAGCAGGAAAGCATCCTGGCTGGTGACTATTCGTTGAGTGCTCCAGATCTGGAAAATACAGATTTAACTGTGGTGGCTCCGGTATTAGTTACTCCGGCTACGATAGAGGTTATTACAGGCGAAACGACAGAGGCGTCGATCAACTTTGGTCAAGTTGAATACTACTGCTCCATTGATTTTACCGTTGATGATATTCCAGGGCTTGAACATGAGATATTGAACGTTACGGTATTAGATGCGATACACGGTGACATAATTGCTAATTTCTTTACTAAAGTGAATGAAACCACCCAGTTACGCAAATTAAACAGTAGCGGAGTAGTTAATATTGTTATTGACACTGTAAACCTCAATAACCAGATATACACTTTTGATGTTCTTCCGGTGGAATTACAAAATGAACTAATTGATGTCAGATACACTGCCAATTTAGTCACAATAGATAATGTAGATACAACTGATTTCCCTGAATTAACGGTGACAATAGAAACCAGTGATGTGTTGCAAGGTGGATTATCAATCCGATTATCATCTGAAGAGATGGATTATGAACAACAAATCCAGATTATATCAGGAAATTCAACGTGGCCGGTTTCTGTCAAGCCAGGTACTTACACTGTTGAAGCCAGCAATTTTATCGTCTCGAAAACAGTTTATGTCGTTTCTGTGCCTGGCTCTATCACAATAAGTTCTGGTGACCAGAATGTGCTGAATATCCGGATCGAAAAATCGGCTAACCTGGCGGTGAAAGGCTTCCCTGACTTTCTGGCCTTTGGTGGTTACGCCGATTTGACACCGACCAATCTTGATGATTTTGTTGCTGCACGCGTCTCTTCGGTATTCAAATACGCTGGCATTGACGGAGCCGGCGACCCCACCCAATTTCTCACTGATGATCCTGCGGTTAGGAAAACAATAGATCTGGCTCGCAGCATTGAACAAACTCTTAATGATGGGCAGCCGGTATTACCGGTAATGATTTCCTACACATGTAACCTTTCCGGTGGTGATGTTCAGAGTGTTTTGGCGGATATGGATGCTCACACGCACAGATATGCCAATTTTATCCTGGCACTGAATATTGCCAACTCTTATATTGATAGCACTCACGAGACACCTGCGGGATTTATTGTGAACCCGGATTTTATCGGTGGGTGTCAACAGGCTGGATTATCGGCGGATTACGCAATGCCGGTACGTCAACCTTTACAAGATGCGCTCGATCACTGGAGTATTAGTGCTCAAATTCCTGCCTATATTACTGACGACATTCAAGGCTATGTGCAAAGTGTAAACTGGTTAGTCCATACAATAGCACCGAATATGGTATTCGGCTGGCAAATTAATTTGTGGGGCACCGGAAGGTCTGAATGGATATATGAAGGTGGCGATCCAATACAAATAGCCGGGGAGGTAGTAAGTTATGTCAATTCTCTGGGTGTATTTGCTGAAAATAATAGCACAGATTTCCTGGCGATTGACCGTTATGAAGCTGAAGCGGATGATCTCACTCAGCGTTCTTATGACAACGTTTATTGTTATGGCCCATTAGAATGGGGTGTTTATTACGATTTTTGCAGTGCGATAAGCGCACAATTGAAACAACCGGTTATGCCGTGGCAGATTCCGGCAAGCAGCACACCATTGACAGCAAAAGTAGGGCCAACATCTCGTGCTCTATATGAGCGCGCTGTACCGTTTGATTTGTCACAGCCCGCTTACCTTGGCTTCGCACTACGGGGTATTTTCGCTGTTCTGCTTGGCGGAGGTTCTACTACCGGTATTGTTTCAACAGTAGGTAACCCTGATTCTTGGGTCAGAGATAAACTCAACGCTTATCGTGATGATCCTGTAACGTTTAATGATACTTTGAAGTAAATAACGAGTATTAACTGTTTGGATGGCAATCAGTAAGAAATGGGAACAGTACCATTTTGTTCCCATATTGGATATTGAACGGAATAATTGCTGCATCAATAAATTTCTGAAATTCATTTGGTGTATCTCAATTCTCTATATACATAATTCAATATGTATTAATGTCTTTTCTATAGTCAATATTTTTATTATTTTGTAATAATAATCCTAGTTGATATTTTAAAGGCGTTATTGTACCTGTTATTTATCTTGGAAGATACTAAAGTAGTGAGATTAAATAAGGTTTCATAATAGTGCCACACTCATTCTTTATCTTCTTGGTTTTTGCTGCGATGGCATTTAACTTTTAATTTATTTTCAGATAACTCGTAATCTGTTCAAAATCAGGCATATATTGCTTTTAGATGTTGGGTGAAATAGGGTGCCACTAATAATAAAATGGAATAAACATCCAATTATCAATATTTATATTGATGATTGACTTTTTACATAGTTATACTATTGTTTAATTAGAAGGATATATTTTTTCTACAAATGCAGGGTTTACATTGAATAACGGAGGAACTAATGGGTCTCTATATGTTATAATTCTTTAATATTACTAAACATATTGATAATTATAAATAATACATAAACAGTATTTTAAATTTAATACTATAGGATAATATCATGCCACCACTGAGAGTTACTTTTATTCCATATAATAGTTTGGAAGATGTTGATGACGTTATTAATAATTATATTAATGAGAATCCTGATGTATGGGATGAACCAGAGAATAATTTTGGCATAATTACTATTATATATAATGGCGACTTAACCGAACATGAACTGGAAAATGAGGTTGAAGGTATTCTGGAGGCTAGTGTAGTAGTAGAGCCTATATAACGAAAAATTAAAGCAAACCATCAACTTTCTGCTAATAGTTTATTTTTAATAGTCATAAAGTTTTGTCAATATATTACGGTCTAAAACAAATCAAACTGTTTAAAACCGTAATATCCATTTAAATATGATAATAATACTCTGCTAATGCTTAATAACATAAAGATCTTTCGACGATACAAAGCCAAGTGGGCTCAGATGATATCCGCCAATATAAGGTTTTACTAATCTGGCCCCAATATAGTAATAAACAGGAATTGCTGGTACATCTTTTGCCAGAATATTTTCTGCTTGCTGAAAATATTTTCGATCATTTGTTACTTTGGCTTTATTTATCAAATCATCATAAGTTTCATTGCTATATAAGAAAGTATTATTAGAGCTATTAGTCACAAAATTATTTAAAAACGATGCAGGACTATTATAATCAGCAATCCGTGCATATCTCACCATCTCAAAATTACCTTGATGAATGACATCCAACATTGCTTTTCGTTCTTGATTCTGCAAAACAATATCTGTACCCAGATTTTTTTTCCACATTGAAGTAGCGGCAATCGCAATTCTTTTATGCTCCTCTGATGTATTATAAAGAAGTTTAAATTTCAATGGGTTATCTATATTATAACCGGCTTCGTTTAATAACTGTCTGGCTTTTTCAATTCTTGCCTGCTGCGTCCATAATGCATAATCAGGCTGCTCTAAATTCATTCCTCCGGTATTGGGTGGGGTATGGTTATAGGCGGGTTCTTGGCCTTGTCCTAAGACTTTATTTGCTATGATCTCTTTATCTAAAGCTAAATTTAATGCTTGTCTTACCCTGACATCATTAAAAGGCGCTTTTTGGTTATTAAAATCGTAATAATAAACCCCTAATGCGGGTGTAATGTGAATTTGATCGCCTAATTTAGTTTTTAAAGATTGAAATAAAACAGAGGGAATATTCTTGGTTATATCTATTTCTCCGGCCAGATAACGATTCACATCTGCTGTTTCTGATGCGATGGGAAGATAAGTCACTTTATTAATAACAGTATGTGCATTGTCCCAATATTGAGAATTCCTGACGCCAACGACTTTTTCATTAACCACCCATTCAGATAATTTAAATGGTCCACTACTAACAAATACATCTGGGTGAGTCCATTTATCACCATATTTTTCAACCACCTTTTGGCTGACAGGCACCATAACAGGATAAGCCAGCATCTGTAAAAAATAGGATACGGGCCGTTCTAATGTGACTTCCACTGTCAAATTATTCAATGCTTTAACACCTAATTCATCGGTTTTTTTCTTGCCGGAAACAATGTCTTTAGCATTGATTATATGCATGTTTCCAAGATAACTGCCGTATGGCGACGCAATTTGGGGATCAACTAAACGTCGCCAACTAAAAACAACATCATGGGCAGTAATAGGTGAGCCATCAGACCATTTTATTCCTTCTCTTAGATGAAATAACCAGACTTTATTATCTTTAGTTTCCCAACGAGTCGCTAAATCAGGATTGACTTTTCCGTCATTGCCTGTGCTGATTAACCCACTGAAAAAGTCATGAATAATATTAAATTCAACATCATTTTCAACTTTATGGACATCAAGAGACGCAGGTTCTGAACCATTATTACGAACGATATCTTGCTTAACTGCCAACATTGTATTTTCTGGAATAATAGCTGCGTGAGATAATGTTAAATTGCCAACTATAAAACCAGTGAATAAAAATATGTTTTTTATTACTCTTTTCATTATTCTCTCTCCAATAATATCTCATTTTTTAAATTGATATTGCTGATTAATCAATGTTTGGTATTGATTCTTACGGAAATAATCCTGTCCAGATACGGAGATATGTTTATTGTTATAGAATCCTCTGGTAGTCATTCAGTCGTTGGCAGACTTATTCTATTGAATATCCTATTTGTTCTCACCATAAGTTTGAAGTGAGAGTGATAACTATAATTGAGTATTTGTATAAAATACTTATCAGAACTTCATCAATATTGTGAGATTCTCTTTCTCTATTTAACAATGCTTCCTATTACTTGGGATATAGATTCTAAAAATATCCTTCTACTTTATAGCTAAATATGTGGTAACCATGCTTTTATTCGTTTCAGTACTAACGGGTTAACCAGATTTAGTAAAATTTTCCAAGAAAATGTGAGCTAGATTATATTTATACTTGAGTGTTATCAAAATTCGCCCCGTTTTTACTGCATAACATGCATCATACTCATAAGATGCAATGTGGAGGCTAATGATGAAAAATAAAAAAATAAGTGATGAAGTTAATGAACAGAGTGATGAGTTAGTGGTCAGCCGTCGTCGTTTTGTTCAGGCCAGCGCAGCACTTATCTCTGTCCCTTTTGTTTCTGCTCGCACAACGGTTGCAGAGGAGAAAAAAAACCAAGAATCTCTGACAGTTAGCGTTATCGATACCGGCGAAACAAAAGTCGTACCAACCTGTAGTACCTTTGATTGCGGGGGAAGATGTGATATCCGCGCCCATGTTAAAGACGGAGTAGTCACCCGGATAACCACCAGACCGGATCATGAACTTGATGAAGCTATGCCGATTATGCGGGCTTGCGTTCGTGGCAAGGGCTATCGCAAATTTGTTTATAACCCTGACCGCTTAAAATATCCGATGAAACGGGTTGGCAAGCGGGGAGAGGGGAAGTTTGAGCGAATCTCCTGGGATGAGGCAACAACCATTATTGCAGACAAGCTGAAACATATTACTGAGAAATATGGCCCGGCTTGTCGCTATGTCAGCGTTAATACCGCAGTCATTGGTGGTGTATCGTCCGGCGATAAAATGTTGCGTCGTTTACTGAATATTACCGGCGGGCATTTACAATATTACCATTCCGTGAGTATGGGCAATACAGCGGCAGCGACACCTTATACCTATGGTGTGGCAACTTCAGGCAGTACATTGGATACTTTGGAAGATACGCCATTAGTGATTCTTTGGGGACATAATCCGGCTGAAACTATTTTTGGTCACACCAATCACTATTTCCAAAAAATGAAGAAAAATGGCACCAAATTTATTGTTGTCGATCCCCGTTATTCCGATTCGGCTTCCTCGCTGGCTGACCAATGGATTCCTTTGCTTCCAACAACCGATAACGCGATGATGGATGCAATGATGTATGTGATTGTCAGTGAAAATCTGCACGATAAAGAGTTTATTGATCGTTATACGATTGGTTTTGATGAAGACAATATGCCGGAGGGGGTTCCTGCCAATGAATCTTTGGTTGCTTATTTGACAGGTGCTAAAGATGGCGTTGTAAAAACACCCGAATGGGCTGAAAAAATCACTAAAGTGCCGGCAAATACAATTCGTCAGCTTGCCCGTGAATACGCCAGCACTAAACCCGCCGCCCTGATGCAGGGATGGGGGCCACAACGTCATATCTGTGGTGAACGTGTCGCACGTGGCTCAACAATTTTAGCCACAATAACCGGTAATGTAGGTAAAAAAGGCGGGTGGGCCGCAGGTTTCGGCAGTGTTGCGGGGAATAAATATCTGTACGGTCTCGATCTGGGCAAAAACCCGGTAAAAGAAAAAATCTCCGTTATGAATTGGGTTCAGGCCGCCGATGATGCCAGTAAAGTTACCCCGGAGGAGGGTTTGGTTAATGCAGATAAATTAAACACCAATATCCGTGTGTTATTCTCGCTTGCGGGTAATTATCTTGCAAATCAAAACCCAGATATCAACCAAGCAGTCAAAATATTGGCAGATGAATCTAAAATTGAGTTCATTGTCTCCAGTGATCTTTACCTGGCACCCAGTGCCCGATATGCAGATATCTTATTGCCGGAAACCAGTTTTATGGAACGCTGGAATATAGCTTATCCCTGGGGTACCGGCAGTTATTTCATTCTGTCATCAAAGCTGATTGAACCTGAATTCGAACGGCGTTCTGATTATGAATGGATACGCGAAGTTGCAGCAAAATTGGGGGTTGAACGCGAGTTCAGTGAAGGTCGTGACGAAAAAGAGTGGATAGCCCATATTATGGAATCTAATCGTCAGGTAATGCCGGAAGCAAATTTGCCAACTTTTGAAGAATTACAAAGCACGCATAAACATCTTTTCAAAATACCGCCTTACGTGGCTTTCGAAGACAATATTCGTGACCCGGAAAATCATCCATTCCCAACACCTTCAGGAAAAATAGAGATATTTTCTAAGCGTTTGTATGACATGCAACATCCTGAAATCCCGGCACTGTCACATTATGTACCTGCATTTGAAGGGCCGGAGGATAAATTAACCGAAAAATATCCATTGCAATTAATTACCTGGAAAGGGAAAAACCGCTCCAATTCAACCCAATATTCAAACCCTTGGGTACAGGAAGTTCAAACCCAGAAATTGTGGATTCATCCTTTGGATGCGCAGAAACGCAATATTGAACCGGGGGATTTAGTGCGTGTATTTAATGATCGTGGTATTTCTATGGTTCCTGCTGAGGTTACCCAACGTATTATTCCCGGTGTGGTGGCAATGCCAACCGGTGCATGGTGGCAACCGGATAAAAATGGTGTTGATTGGGGTGGTTGTGTCAATGTGTTGACATCATCTCGTAAAACAGCACTTGCACATGGAAATTCTCATCTAACTTTATTGGTTGAGGTAAAAAAGCATGAGTGAATTTATTAACCTTCAATTGAAGATCAGTGCTAAAAAGACGCTGGAACGTGCCGCAAGCTTCGAAGGTAGGACCGTCAGCAATTTCATTTTGACCAGTGCATTGGCACATGCAGAAAAAACTACAACAACAAACTGGCAGCCGCATTGGCTGAACATAATCAACGTGTCAGCCACAAATGACCAATTATTCAAAACTGATTATAGAACCGCCAGGATCAGGGCTATGGTGTGGGTAGCATGTTACTGCCCGTCATCAATATGGCATGTGTGAATTGTGGTGAAATATGTATTCGTATAAGGCAGACTCATTTTTTGATAAATGAGTCTGTTTTTATGGAAGCCATAAAAATTATCAATGATGTTATCATATCAAAATGAATTATTACTTCACAATGAAGTTAATTTATATTCCATAGAATATTTTTCATCCTCAATCATAAGGTAATAATAAAATGAGTAAAAACAGTAAAGAAATAATTTTACACGGCCAGGGTTCTGCCAATGAATATAAAAAATGTTAGAGAAAAACATATGGGAAAACGATGATAAAAATTCAATTACAATAGATATGCCTCAAGGAAAATATATTCCTGAATTAGCTTATTTTATGAGAAGTGTGAAGAAAACATTATTAAGCGAAAGTAAATTTGAATTCACGCTTGATCGTGATTGGTACACACCTTATCAATATGTAATTAAAAAGAATAGTCAATATCTTGCAGAAGTAAAAGATGGGAAACCATTCTATTGCAGTGCAAAATTAGATGAAAATGGTTTGAATGTGAAGGTTT
Organism: Photorhabdus thracensis; assembly: GCF_001010285.1. Lineage (GTDB taxonomy): Bacteria > Pseudomonadota > Gammaproteobacteria > Enterobacterales > Enterobacteriaceae > Photorhabdus > Photorhabdus temperata. The sequence goes on from NZ_CP011104.1 coordinate 4,471,279, forward strand.
CCCACAATTTCATCTCAGATGATTTAATTGAAATCGAAGTAAGATTTAATGGTATTAAATATGCTATTTACAGCATGACGGTTTATGATTTTAAATTATGGGAGAGATTAAATAACTCATTTAAAGATAAAAATCATACCGAGATTGCTGACAATGTAACACAAGACGAGCTGGATGATATATTTGATGCTATCAAACATGCTAGTAACAGTGAAAAAATGTTATCTGTACTTCATCATGCACAGGAAATGTTTTTAATAAATACTATTGAAAACATAAGCATAGAATCTAATCGTCTGACAGTAAATTTTAAGAATGAACTATTTAAACATTACAAATATGTTGCCATGAAAGATAGTCAATATATGTCGGAAATAAATAAAGGAAAAGTTTACTACTCAAGTTTCATTCCTCCATTTAAATGGATAACAAATAAAAATAGTGGTGATGCAAACAGTCTGGCTGTTCAGGCAAGATTGCCTAATGGAACGTATATAGTTTTCGAAGCAACGTTAGAAGAAGAAAATATAAAGAAAAGAATAGTTAATTTATACACAGATGCATCTCAGTCTAAAATAAATGATAACGTTACTCAAAATACGATATCTGAGTTGATTAAAGCGATAAATAATAGTGGGATATCATATAAGAAAAAAAGTATTTATCTTTCACAGGTAGATAATGCGCAATTTATGTTTTTACAGCAAACCATAGCTCATGTTGAATCGGTAAAAAGCAAATTGATAGTGACATTCGCTAACGAGAATTTCCGGGATAATAAATATGTTTTGTTGAAGAATGGTTCTTATCAGTCAGAAGTAAATAAGGGTAAACCTGCGTATTCATCTTTATCAAATAAAACCTGGTCAACCAACGTGACGCTAACAGAAGAAGATCATTGCACTATCGAAGTCAGAATGGGAACGAAAGTGTATATCGTTTATCAAACGGGTGATCTAATGTTAATTGAGTAAGAGTATTTTTGCCAGCAACAATTCAGTAGCTGGCAAATCAGTTAAATGTCCTATTTACACCCGCTATCAATATAGTATGTGTGAGTCCGCCATAAATGAATTTGATTGAAATTGAAGTGATGTTTAATAGCGATAAATATATTATTTACAGCAAATCATAGCCTATGTTGAATCGAGCATAATGAATCACAAGGACTCTAACATAAGAAAATCACTGTATTATCAATGTTAGAATAGACATGGAAGTTTTTATTATTTATCGAACGGATTAACGGGTGTTAATTAAGAACGCGGAGATTTCATGATATAGTAGTTAAAGGTATTACCTTTTAATAGTTACCTGAATACCATGTTTGATTTGGTTTCCGCCTGCTTAATCAACGCCAAAGACTGCTCAAGAAAAGTGAGACATAACTTATAAAACCAAAATTATCTCACCGAAACACCTCTTTCAAGCATTGCCGGAACAATCTCATAAGAGGTAGCTTGTTACCATAAAACAACGGTTGATATCACACCGTATCTTGGTAACACAACAACATAATGAGGAATGTCATGGACCGTATGCTAGAAGGTAAGGTTGTGATTGTCACTGGCGGGGCAAGTGGTATCGGAGCGGGTATTGCTTTGGCGGCTGCCCGTCATGGCGCAGCGACCGTGATCATCGGTGACATCACAGATCGACCTCGTGAAGGAGATACACCGGTGGCCCAGCGCCTTCGTTCGATGGGGGTGGAAGTGATATTTCATCGGAGTGATGTCACCTCGCGAAGTGATATGGACTCGTTGGTTGATGTTTCTATGCCGTTCGGTGGTGTTGATCTGATGGCTTGCAACGCCGGAATCGCGTTAGCTACCGATGGCCCACAAATTAGTTCGGACGATTTTCACAAGTTGCTTACCGTCAATCTTGATGGCGTTCTATTCGGTGCACAGGCGGCGGCTGAACAGATGATGAAACTGGGCAAACGTGGAAGTATCGTGGCAACGTCGAGTATGGGATCCATTAGGACGGGTCAACTCACGACGGCTTATTCCACCAGCAAAGCGGGCATAAATATGATGGTCGCTGCGTTGGCTGATGCCTTTGGACCATCGGGTATTCGCGTCAATGCGGTATGCCCAGGGTTGATCAATACAGCGCTTCCTCTTTCTTCGCCTGAAGTTGCCAAAACGTTTGATGTGTTGCGTGAACGGATGCCACTCCGGCGGCTGGGTGAGCCGGAAGAGGTTGGGAATGCGGTGGTGTGGTTAGGCTCGGATCTTGCGTCGTTCGTGACGGGGGTGTCGCTACTTGTCGATGGTGGGCAAACAGTCGTGTTGTGACCGTTTATTGGCTCAGATTTCACACTATAGCGTAAATAACACTTGCTCAGGCTTTTGTGTCAGAAGAGCCGAAGATCTGCGCTAGTCTTACCAATTGAGCAATTTCACTATTGGAGGCGCCATTCCTGAGGATATCCAATACTGTTGTGGATTCGTTTATACTCATATCAAGATCAAATGTATTGATTTTATGGATGAAAAAATGGCATTTCCTGACGTCACTTATTTTCCCTATATTAGCCAATATTTCTGGAACGCCTTTTAAGTATCCTTTATCGCTGGTTTTTTTATTTACCGAAAACTGGAAAACAGGATATAAATTTTCAACTCCCCAGTTTAATACAATGAGTTTATGATTCTCACCATACTTATTTACTGTGGGGCGGGTCACTCCTAATATGTCAGCAACTTTACTGGACTTGTAGACTCCGCCGAATTCTCCAAGACAGGCAAGAAAAGCGTTTCTGCTCTCGATAAACTCCTCATGTTTTTTCTTTTCCAGAGTGGCCGTTTCCACTATTTCAATATAGTTGGCACGTCCTTTGATTTCCGCCCAAAACTCATCGTCAGGCAGAGTCAGTAATAGAGGAATACTATCCGGATCTTTTCTTCTAAGTACATCAATAAAATGATCAGCAAGGTTGGTGACGCGTGCTTTGATAAGTTCAGATTGGTTAAACCCACTTGTCGGTTTTATTACCTGGTTATTGGATTCTTCGGCTATTGTCTCCATTCGCACCTCAATGGCATTTTTCGATTTTAAGAATCCAGCATACATGAAGTTGTAAAATGTGGAAGTTTTGTCACCGATTTCTTTTACATGCACCTGCCAGTGATGGGTGTTTCTTTCCCGTGAGCATATTATTTGTTTATAAAATAATGTATGGCTGTAATACTAAGTTTTTTAAAAGTAAATTTCTAAAACAATAAAAATATAATTCAATCAGAGATAAATACTTGCTTTATTTTTACTTAATCTTAACGCTAGTGCTAAAAAACCATAATGATCAATGAATTTTATTGTATATAATCATTTGTACGGTTATTATAATGAGCCAAGTAATGGGATTTGTGATTAAGTTTCCACAAGGATAACATTCATTAAATTTATATAATATTTATACGAAAACTATTTTTATTCGATAAAAATTAGTTTAATCACTATTATTTTTTAGGAGTTAATTTTATGCCATCATCCTGGTCCAATATTAGTAGCCTAACTAAATTAAATATCTTTGTTGATAGTGGCTCTAAAAATTCATCATTATATGCTAATGGTCGTCATCAAATTTCTGTTGATGTTATTATTGAACCACGCAATAAAAATAATAAAATTATCCAGATTAGCAGTGCTGAAATTTTTAATAACATTAATCTTGTCGATTATAAAAATTCTTTGATACCATCAAGTTTTAAAAAATCTCTTAATCATGGTGAATTTGTTTATCCTATTATAAATGAAAATAGTTCAGGAAAATATAACATCTGCTCATTTTATCTGTCTGTTGATAAGCCATTGGTATCTCCGTTTAAAGTTTATGTCCGTTGTATGGTTAAGGGTAAAGAATATACTACTGCAAAAGAAAATAATAACGGAAATAGCACTGTAGATTGGATTTCATTATCCATTTTACCCTCGAGAATATTCGCTGATTCAAATCTTGATATTGTTAAAAAACAGGAGAAGAGTGTTGCAGGATATAATGATCAGTTGACGAAATATTATGTTAGATTTAAGGAAAATAGTGAAATATTAAATCACTCTGCTTCGATTAAAGAAAGTTTTATTTTTCATTACAAACAAACAGGTAATTATAAGGGTAATAGCACATCTACAGATTCTTCTGTAAAAATCGATTCACTTAAAAAATATACTGCTAGTTTTTCTTTTGATAACGGTTGGAAAGTGGATGTCACGTCAAAGAACCATGAGGAAATTGGAGTTTGCTTATGGGCTTATTGTATGTGGTACGGAGCTCTCTGGTCTTATTCTGAACGGTCAGAACCTTTACAATTTTATTTATATGATCAATACGGAAATAGTGCAAATGTTAGTGTAGTTGCTGATGGAGATGAAAATCTGTCTTTCTCTGTGAATTTAATAGAATAGAGGAAAAGCTTCCATCTGTCACAACTAACTTCTTTTATTAAGGAACTTGCATATGAGTAATTTCTTTTCTCAAGCACAAAATTTTTTTAGTGCACAGCAGAGTGGTATTGATCCCAGAACAGGGACTTTCTCATTTTTGCTCCCTATTGCCAACATCGATGCTAATGTTGGGCTTGGTCCGACAGCGAATGTGTCACTGAACTACAATATGTTTAAAACAGGTAATATTGGATTTGGAATCGGTTTTGATTTTTCATTTACAACTTATGATGCTAAAAATAAACTATTGACACTGTCATCAGGTGAAAGGTATAAAGTTTATGATACACCGGAATATGTTAAAGTCCGGCAAAAAAAGCTGAATAACTTCAAATTTGAACGTTCCGGTGATCACTATAAGATCACTTATAAATCAGGTGTCGTTGAATTTCTCGATGGACCGTCTTCCGGTCATGATATAAAAAACATCACGAAAATCCTCTCTCCTCTCGGTCACTCCCTGAATTTTAAATGGATTTTTAAGGGATTCATGCGATTGTCGGAAATAACCGGAGTACACGGGGTATTATTACGTGCGGATTATAATGACACAAGTATACCGAAAATTACGGTGTTTCCGGGAACAGGTGATGAATATAATCTAAAATTCACCCTGTTTAATGATTATCTTAAAAAAGTCACCCTGATGGAAATGGGGTATAGCTGGTCAATAGATTATAATGGGATGAATTTCATCAGCAAGATAACTCATCCAACATTTCTGATTGAATCCATTGATTATCAACAAGAGGTTATCCATTTTCCTGAGGATGTGCTCCCGGCGCTTCCTGCTGCTATTCGTCACTCAATCTCTCCGGGCGCAGATCAACCTACAATGACGGCGTTGTACAATTATACGAGCAATAACTACCTGGGGTTTGGGAGTGGTTTAAATTTCAAAAATGATGAAGATAATCTTTACGATGTGTTAAGTGACTATACTTATGGTTCAACGGAAATCAGGAAAAGTGGTAATGTCACCGTTACTACAAGCCGGAAGTATAATAACTTTCATTTACTGAAAGAAGAGACCGTAGTGCGGGAAAAAAACGCTTCACCTTCCTGGAAATACAAGGTCACTACAGCCTCCAGTTACTATGCTGTTCCTGGTATTGCTTTTGATAAGCAGCCCCCTCAGTTTCAGTTATTAAAAGAAAAAATAACCACTTGGGATGATGGTAAGGGACAAACGCGTCAGGAAACTGTGACCGCGGAGTATGACAAAAGCGGTAATCCCATCCGACAGACTGACCAAGATGGTACGGTTACCGAATTCACATGGTATTCCGCACAAGGAGAAAAAGGTTGTCCTAAAGAGCCACATGGCTTTGTTCGTTTTCTGAAACAGAAGAAAGTCATGCCACCTTCCTCCAGTTATGGTGACGACCCAGTATATACTACGCTGTATGCCTACGAAAAACTGGAAAGTACAGCCTATATTGTACAGAAAACCAGCTCAGATTATGGTGATAATACGTTATTGCAGCAGCGAACCATTGCTTATCAGGCCAATAACAGCAGTGAATTTGGTCGTATCACCGTCATTACTGACACGAAGTATGAAAACGGTGTAGGTTCTTCGTCATACACCTCGAAGCAAGAATTTTCCTCAGTGGTGAGTGGCGGGGTGCTGAAACAGTCTGTTAAGTTCATAGGGCATGATAGTGTTAATACTGTGTCATCCCAAGAACAATCTGTTTTCTCCGGCCTTCTGCTTAACCAGACTGATACGCAGAACGTGACGGTAGTGTACACGTATGACAAAGCAGGTCATCTGGTAACCCGGATTGTCGCTGATGGTACTAAGTACAAAAACACTACCACTTGGAAATATGCGATTGAAGATAATGGTCCGGTCACTATCGAAATTGATGCCGCTGGGAATCAGTTACGGACCCGTTTTGACGGTATAGGGCGTGTCATCAGACAGCAGCGCTATGATGTGGATGTATCCAAACAATGGTATAACGTGTTCTCCTGCAAGTTTAACGAGCTCGGTGAGAACATCACCGGAACCAGTCTGGACTGGCTGACATCTGCACAGGGCAAGGGAGATCGTTTTTCTGTTCAAACTGACTTGAAATATGGTGGTTGGGGTGAAGTAAAAGTCCAGGCATTCTCCGACGGCACGAAAAGCCTTCAGGACATGGATCCAGTGAAATTGACGCAGGCGGTATATAGTAAGGGGGTTTTTAAATCAGCCACACTAACCAGTGGAAAATACATAACGACGTTTGACAAACGGAGTAGTCTGCCACTTACTTACACGCAACTGGATACATCTGGTATTGCACAGGGCGTGCGCAAATACGACTGGGACGGGTTGGGGCGTTTGCGTCGTGAAACGGATGAGCTGAACAATGCTACTCAACGTATCTATGATGTTTATGGCCGTGTGCTGACACAGACCTTGCCCGATGGCAGTAAGGTGAGTCGGGCCTATGCTCCTCATCTGACTGGTGAGCAGGTGGCTTCTATCAGCGTGACTGGCTTGGGGGCGGATAACATATCAAAAACCTGGCTGCTAGGAACACAAGAGTTTGACAGTCTGGGACGGGTGACGAAAAGAACCTGTGGCAGGCGTACCACGTTGTATACCTATGAAGGGGCTTCTCCGGTACCGTTGGTCGTCACCCTACTATCCGGTAAAACAGTCAAGTACACATCTATCCCTGAGTTGGGTAACATGATCAGCGGCATAACTGCGGAGGGTGTAACACAGACATTCAGCTATGATAATAAGACCAGTGACCTGTTGGAAGCGAAGGAAGGAAGCACGGAAAACAGTAATACTTGGAACCCTTCCGGCAGTCTAAAGGCAGAAATCTTCACACAGAACGGCAGTACTCGCAGCATGGTATACACCCGGACGCTGGTCGGCAAACTCGTCACGTACACGGACATCACTGGTAAGCAGACTCGCTATAACTGTGATGCGTACGGTAGGGTGACCAGTATTGCTGATCCTGCCCTGACCGCCACTCTCACATACGATGCGTTGGGGCGCTTGGGCACACAAACGGTGAAAGATACGGCGACCGCATCCACACTGACCACGGAGTTGGGCTATGATGACTTTGGTCGTGAAATCCGTCGGACTATCACTGACAGTAGTGGTACCACTCTGGTTATAACACAGACTTGGCAGAAGAATGGTCTGTTGGCCACCAGTACCACGGAGAAGAACGGAAGTACCGAGAGAAGCGAGCAGTATGGTTATGACAACCGTAATCGTTTGATCAGCTATGCTGCTGGTGGCAGTTTGCCGCTGGATGCGTACGGTAAGCGGATGTCTGGTCAGCAGTATCGCTATGACGCTCTGAATAATCTGATCCTTGTTATCACTAAGCTGGCTAACGGTACTGAGGACAAAGCGACCTACCATTATAAGAATAATGATGATCCAACCCAGCTAACATCTGTGACGCACACACATGCCGGTTACCCAAAAAGTATCTCGCTGAAATATGACGTGGAAGGGCGAATGGTACGCGATGAGGCGGGCAAAACCTTGACCTACGATGTACTGGGAAGACTGACTAATATCTCTGGGAAGAACAATGTTGATGGTACGTACGGCTACGATGCTCTGAACCGCCTGGTAACCCAGAAGGCCAGCAAGGGAGACATGCGGATGCTGTATTACCGAGGGGAAGAACTGGTCAACGAGGTCATAACTTCACAGGAACGGGAAAATCGGCTGATAAAAATGGGACATAGCTGCTTGGGAGTAAATAGCGGCACCCAATTGACATTGACTGCCGGTGATCGGCATGGCAGCTTGCTGTGGTCCAGAGACTCCACAGGCAGCAAGGACGGTACCCTGCATGCATGGTCACCTTACGGGAGTGGTGACAGCTCGAAGGAATTATTAGGCTTCAACGGTGAACGGGTTGATCCTGTGAGCGGTACTTACCACTTAGGAAACGGTTATAGGGCCTACAATCCGGCACTGATGCGTTTTAACTGTCCGGACAGCTTGAGTCCGTTTGGTGCCGGAGGTATTAATCCATACGCCTACTGTGCCGGGGATCCCGTCAATCACATCGATCCGTCAGGTCACCTAAGCTGGCAGGCTATCACCGGTATAGTTGCGGGAACGATAGGTCTGGCTTTGGCTGTGTTCACCGCAGGAGCTTCCATTGCAGCAGCTGGTGGCGTGATGTCAGCCATTAGCTCTGCATCAACTATTGCATTGATTTCAGGATCCATCGGAGTTGTTTCAGATGTAACCGCAATAGCCTCTGGTGCGTTGGAAGATATTAGTCCAGAAACATCAGTAATTTTAGGGTGGGTTTCGCTGGGAACTGGTGTGCTAGGGTTGGGTGCAAGTGGAGCTACTGCGTTGATGAGAAAGGGGGGGGCTTCTTCGGTTAGCAATGTAGCGCATAGCCCTGCTTATTCCAAAGGGTTGGCAGGGCAGAAAATCGAACGAAATATAACGCTTGGGCAAGATATACGGAATTTTAATCTTGCTGTAGAACATAACGAGTCTGCTTTATTAATCTTTGAAGACACATACCGTGGTGAAAACAGATTAAATCTTATTGCTCATGGCACAACATATAGTGATAGTTCCGTTATGGTAATTAAAGGTGAATACGTTTCAGCGGAAAGTTTTGTTAAGAAAGGGTTCTTAGCTAAATATGATATGAATAATTATCCTTATATTAGAACGCTAGTTTGTCATTCAGCAGAGGGAGGAAGCAATTCTTTTGCTGGGCAGTTGGCTAATATTACGGGTAAGGGTGTTAAAGGATTTATTGGTGAGGTAAAAGTGAGTCATAATCCTGAAAACTTCACACAAAGCCTTACCCGGCTGAGATCAAAAGGAATTCAAGAGAGCAAGGCCAAGGTGTATGAAATTGCACAAAATACCGAATTTAAACTTACGAGTAGTAAGGAAAATGCGAGGCGTTTTAATTATAAACCGTAGTGGAGATTGGTAATTCCGGACAATTCAATACCTGTTAATGTAACAGTAGCAAAAGTCGCGACTTGATCTGACACTGCGCCTATATGAAGGAATCGCTGGTTCACCTCCGCAGTACAGGTAAAGAAGTTAATGAAGAATACGTGTCTCTCGTCTTTCTCCGCTAATGCACGGGCATATAAATATGCTGGGCATTAGCGGGGAATGCCATTAGAAGTGAACTTCAACCTTTAAATAATAGTTTAAACAATAAGTTATACTCTTAGCGTAAGTTTTTTCCCAATTAGACCTCAATCCCTTACGTCATGTCACGCTAAGTGACAGATGCTATATCAATACTTCTTTTTGATATCAATGACGTACTAATACTCGAGAGAAAAAGCGAACAGATAACCGACAATAATGCTAGTAATGACTTATTCTGAGTTGTTCACATATTTGTCATGTAACAGTTTTCTGTTATGGTCATGGTTTAATGGGTTTTTTGTCCTACGGCACTTCAAATCCCACTTATCATATTAAACGAAACCCATAATAAAGGATCGTCAGAAGAAATAAGAGGTATGTATGCACAGCCAAATCAATTCATTACCCCAATATATGTTAGCGATCAGCATTGTTAAGCCTGGCGGCCCGGAAAAATTGCATCTGGTTCAAACGCCATTACCACGATTAGAAAAAGGCTACTTGCTCGTTAAAGTGGCTGCGGCGGGTGTTAACCGGCCTGATATATTTCAGCGAATGGGTTCTTATCCACCACCACCTGATGCTTCTCCATTACCTGGCTTAGAGATTGCAGGAGAAATTGTTGCCAGAGGTGAAGGTTGTGAACGCTGGAATATTGGCGATAAAGTTTGCGCTCTTGTTGCCGGTGGTGGTTATGCTGAATATTGCCTGGTACATGATTCCATTGCTTTACCTATATATGGATTGGATTTTGTGCAGGCGGCGGCATTGCCGGAAAACTTTTTTACGGTCTGGGCTAATGTTTTCCAGGTTGGCAAGTTGAAACAGGGAGAAAGTTTGCTGATTCATGGGGGAACTTCCGGGATAGGGAGTGTCACTATTATGTTAGCAAAAGCCTTTGGCGCCAAAGTGATTACAACGGTTGGCTCGGATGAAAAGGCTAAAGTTGCACACAGCTTAGGCGCTGACTTTGTTATTAATTATCGAAAAGAAGATTTTGTTGATCGGGTATTGAAAATAACGGGTAATCACGGCGTCGATATGGTTGTTGATTTAATCGGTGGTGATTATGTCAATAAAAACTATAAAGTCGCTGCTAAGTTTGGGCGAATTATTCAGATTGGTATGATGAAAGGAAATCCTGAAAACCTTAATCTGATGCCTTTAATGCAAAAGCGTCTGACTCATACGGGTTCTACATTACGTTCACGCAGTGTGGAGGAAAAAGCAGAGATAGCCAGGGAATTGGAAAAACATGTCTGGCCACTGCTGAAATCAGGAAAAGTCAGCCCATTAATTTGTAAAGTATTTGATCTGAAAGATGCCGCTGATGCACATCGTATGATGGAAGCCGGTGATGTTATTGGCAAAGTGATGCTGGTAAATGTATCGTCTTAAAAGTATTTCTTCTTAAATCAGGGCTATTTTCAACTGGTAGCCCTGTATTTTGTCTACTAACAGCTTCATGTTAGAAAAAATCCTTATGATTAATAAGTTTAATATCTAATAAGCTATTATTCCCCACTGTTTTCTGATTGGTTTTTATCCGTTATTTGTCCTCGCGCACAAAATCAGAATTTATATTTAACATTATTGTTAATATTTTAACAAATATGGACTATATCTATTAACAAATGATCAGTTATAGATATGTTAATGACTAATCAATTTCACCTGATAAGTTTTTTTAATGTCTAGATTACTGAGTTATGACCAGCTTTTGGTAAGTCAGGTGACATAAAAGTTCTGTCTGCTTATCGGAGAATGATAGTGATTTCATTAACAAATAAAGAAAATTGAAATCGCTCTGTTGCTGACAGTCGTTTTTGTTAGTTTGAAAAGGGTATGTGATTATGACTAAGCAGTTTACTTCGCACTTAAACATTGATGCGTTGTTTTTAGGCCCTAAATCAGAAAATGCGGTTTTTTTTAGAGAAATGATGGAATATGCCGTAAGTGAGCATATGCACTGGCGTTCTGATTTTCATCCGGAAGATCCCGCCTTGGTAACTTCAGTAGATCGTTATGAACCTGATTACAGAGAAACCCTTTATAGAACGGAGGGGATTCTGAACCAGCTCTCTGCAAAATTGAAAAACACCTCTGTTCCCTGGTTTTCTCCTCGTTATATGGGGCATATCAATGCTGATACTTTAATGGTTTCTAATCTCGCCTATGTCATGGCGATGATGTACAACCCGAACAACTGTGCTCATGAGTCATCTCCGACAACAACCGAGCTGGAAATTGAAGCAGGGTTGGATTTGTGCCGGATGTTTGGCTATGACACCCGCCGGGCTTGGGGACATATCACATCCGGTGGAACCGTTGCCAACTATGAGGGGTTATGGGTTGCACGTAATTTAAAAACCATGCCGCTTGCCATTGCAAAACACCCGCAATCTTGTGATCTGGTCGAGAATAAATCGGAGCAACAACTGTTGAATATGTCGTCATCAGATATTCTGGATCTGACTGATGAATTAAAACGGCGTGGTATTTTCGAAGAAGTTCGTGAACTTTCTTGCCGTGGTATCGGGGTAAAGCCAGAAATGTTTGGCAAAGTTCTGGTTCCGCAGTCGAAGCATTATTCATGGATGAAAGCAATGGATGTTCTAGGAATAGGTCAAGAACACATTGTTTCACTGCCGGTAGATGAAAACTATCGTACTGATGTTGAAAAAATGCGTGAAATCACATTCAGCCTGATAGAGCAGGGCCAACCGATTTTGGCTATGGTGAGCGTCGTTGGAACCACTGAGGTCGGTGCTATTGATCGGGTTGATGAAGTTATTGCGTTACGCAAAGAGTGTGAAGCGCGTTATGGTGTCTCATTTTATCTGCATCTTGATGCTGCTTATGCGGGGTATGCCAGCGCAATGTTTCTTAACGGGCAGGGTGAGTTTATGGAATATGATGAACTTATCTGCCGTTATCGTGAATTAGACATTATTCCTGAAGATATTATTTGGCCTAAGCCTGAACTTTATCAAAGTTTCAGAGCAATGTGTCAAGCTGATTCGATTACCGTAGACCCGCATAAAGTTGGCTTTATTCAATATGCAGCCGGTGCGGTATGTATGAAAGATAAGCGTATTGTTGACTTGATTTCCTACCGTGCTGCTTATGTGTTTGAAGACGTTGAGGCGCAATCGAACCAACATGTGGTGCTCGGCGCTTCTATTATGGAGGGTTCAAAAGCCGGGGCTAACGCAGCCGCCATTTGGGCTGCACACCGATTGGTTCCACTGAATATCAGCGGCTATGGAAAAGTGATTGCTTCAGGCATTGTGGCAGCCAATTGGATGATTAAAACACTTTTAATGGCAGAACCTCTTGTTGTTAGTAAACGTCGTTTTGAAATTCATGCCATGCCGCATCCTGATTTCCATATGGTCAATTTTACTTTTAAAGAGCAAGGCAATGACGATCTGGGGCATCACAACCGCCTTAATAAACGCATGTATGAGCTTTGCTCATATGCCTCTGGCCGTACTTACACTAACGATTTTCTGACATCATCCACCTCCCTTGATCATGGAGAATATGGTGATACACCCTGGCATTATGTTGAAAGCTGTGGTTTCAGCCGGGAAGAATGGGAGAAAGTTCATAGCCTGTATCTGTTACGTGCCGCAGTCATGACCCATTGCTTGCGTAATACTGATGATTTTGACGAGTATTGGGAACGGCTCCAGAAGATTTTTATTAAAAAACTGACTCAGATCGTTGATGAAGAAGAAAAAAAGAAAGATGCCTGATTTTCTATTATTAAACATTTGCTGTTTATTTGAAGGGAAAAAATATGAAAAACCGTACTCTTGGAAGTACCTTTATCATAGCCGGGACTACAATTGGTGCTGGAATGCTGGCAATGCCATTGGCGACCGCCGGTGTAGGATTTGGTATAAGTTTTATCATGCTGGTTGGGTTGTGGGTTTTGATGAGTTATACCGCATTATTGATGGTTGAAGTTTATCAGTATGAGTCTCCTGATACGGGGCTGGGAACGTTGGCCCAACGTTATCTTGGCAGTGGCGGTAAGGTATTGGCAGGTTTCAGTATGATGTTTCTGATGTATGCACTGACATCAGCATATATCAGTGGCGCAGGGGAATTGTTGACAACCAACCTCAATAAATGGTTTGGTTTATCCTGGCCTGCTTCAATCGGTGTTGCGCTGTTTACTGTGATTGGTGGTGGAATTGTTTGCATTGGCACCAGTTCAGTAGATATGGTTAACCGGGTACTTTTCAGTGCAAAAATTATTTTCCTGATATTAATGCTGGGGCTGATGATGCCGCATGTTCAGCATACCAACTTACTGACTATGCCATTACAACAAGGATTAGTGTTATCCTCAATTCCTGTGATTTTCACCTCGTTTGGTTTTCACGGCAGTATTCCCAGCATTGTCAAATATATGGGGGGAGATATACGTAAATTACGCTGGGTGTTTATTATCGGTAGCGCTATTCCATTACTCGCTTATATTTTCTGGCAATTAGCGACGTTGGGCAGTATCAATTCCGTCACATTTGTTGGTATTTTAGCTGAAAATTCAGGGCTGAATGGTTTATTACACAGTATTCGTGAAGTTGTTGCTTCACCAAAAACGGAAATTTCAGTACAAATGTTTGCTAATCTGTCGCTTACTACCTCATTTCTTGGTGTTGCACTTGGTCTGTTTGATTTTCTGGGTGATCTGTTTAAGCGCAAAAATAATATAACAGGGCGTATGCAGACCGGTTTGCTGACTTTCGTTCCACCATTGGTTTTTGCTCTATTTTATCCAAAAGGTTTTGTGATGGCTTTGGGATATGCCGCTGTTGCTTTATCCATTTTGGCGTTGGTATTACCCAGCTTGCTGGCATTTAAATCCCGACAGCATAATGAACGCCGGTATCGGGTATTAGGCGGTAAACCAGTACTGGCGCTGGTATTTGCCTGTGGTGTTGCAGTGATAGCAATTCAGATCGCGCTCGTGAGTGGAATGCTGCCGAAAGTGGGATGAACATTCTGTTTTGAAGATAAGTTCTTTTTTGACCCAGAATGTATTCTCTGACAAACTGCCATATGAATTATCTGTATGGCAGGCCTATTAGTGGGGGCAGTTATGAATCATACACGTTACGAAACTGATGTAGTCGCCTGGGCAAATGAGCAGGCGGCATTTTAAAGACGAAATTAAGCGATTCAGATTGGATTGATGTTGTTTGGTCGAAAGTCGTTGCCTCAGCAATGAATGAAATGGGGTTGGATGTGTTTCCTGATGTATGTATTTGGAGTATTTCCCAAATCCTGTCTTCTGAATTTTATCCTGATTAAGATTTGTGATGTTGAAAGCAAGATAAGCATTTTAAAAACAAAAAAGAAAAATTAAAAGTTATGATAACAATCAGTGTTTGACCTTAAGAAAAACGAATGTTGATTATAAGGAGTTGAATCATGGCGAAAGAACTATTTACTGCCACAGCAAAATCTGTAGCTGGATTGAAAGTTGAATGTACATCGAGGGATTTCTCCTTTTATTTAGATGAACCGCGTAATTTAGGCGGCACTGAGCAGGGGATGAATCCTGTTGAGGCTCTGCTCTGTTCCCTGGGAGCTTGTAAATGTATCGTAGCAAAAGCCTTTGCTAAAGTGCATAAAATTAATTTAATTGATATTCACATTGATCTGGAAGGTGAACTTGATACTGATGGTTTCACTGGTAGAAATAAACAAGCGAAATTAGGTTTTTCTAAAATAGTAACAAAATTTTATATTAAAGCCGATAATAGCGAAGAAGAAATTCATGCTTTTGTCGATTTTATTAATAAAACTTGCCCGGTTCATGACACCATTGAGAATTCGCCAAGTTTCGCCACTGAAATATATTGTGAATAATAGGTATTGTGTTGAAATAATTCCATAAAGGACAGGTTGTTTAAGTTAATTTGAAAATCCTCTACTATGAAGTAGAGGATTTTTTAACTCTTTATCTTATTGATAATAATGTGATAGTTAATTTCTATTGTTTAATAACGTAAACCGTAGTTATATTACAACTTACATTCTCTATGCCAACTTTAATATTTAAACCCTGAGCATAAGCTTGGCTTAATATTTTATTAATGTTTTCAGAGCTTGAGCCTGACCAAATATAACCTGGTTTTCCACAGTTACCGACCAAATTTCCACTGAATGTATAAAGATAATGTGCAGGATTGTCCCAATCAGCTTTAATTTCTGCAACTCTAACAACACCACTATTTGTTTCCGCTGAGAATGCTGGTGAGCTAATCATACCAATGAAAATAAATAGCATAGATATTAATTTCTTCATGTTAAACTCCTAGTTAATAATAAAGAACTTGGTGTTTTGAAGTGTAGATTATGCGAATAATCTTTGCACCAATTTACTGCCAATATAAAAGATATTCGTTTTAATAAATAATATAAGAATGTTTTTTCGTTAACCTTATTGAAATTAACCTAGTACACTCATTTTGGCCAAACACCACCCAGCATCACGATTTTTTCAGGTGTATGCTCCCGTATAGCTTTCTTCTTATTTGTAATTCCTAAAGCTTGGCAGACCGTAATATTAATTTAATAGAAAATAGCCCATAGGTTTATAATATCTTGGTGGAACATAGAGGTCATAGCCATTTTCTTTACAAAGTAATCTTAACTCTATAACTGATCCAACAGAAAGTTTCTCATAGATATCTTCGAAATATTTTTCCACAGTACGGCATGAAATATCCATTTTGACCGCTATATTTTTATTACTGAGACCGCAGCAAAACAGGAAAATAACCACCCACTCTTTCTCGTTTAATATATCGTTCGGCGGCCTAAATTTAACGGGGGTAAGCATATGGTGTTTAATATAATGAGTCATTGCAAAATGCTCTATTTCTCTGGCATGAGAAGCCACACCAATACATTGATTATTTTCATCCATTAATGGGAATTTGTTATAAAAATAAGATCTAAATTGTTCACTTCTCCCCACTGGGTAAATCCCTATGGCTGATATTCTCTGCATATGCTCTAAGACCTTATTGTCGTGTTCTTCAAACAAGTGGGCAAAATGACGAAATGGTGTCATCAATTCTTTTTCAGAATACCCGATAACGTCAAAGTCTTTAGGGAGTTTATTAACTTTAAAAAATATTTTGTTTCCATAAATTAAACGGAATTCTCTATCTTTTACAAACCACAGTTCAGAACTTTTATCCCACATATTTGTTAGCTGACGAGTAATTAAAGGGAAATTCTTGCATCTTGATTGATTCATATATAGGTAGTCCTTTAGGCATTATTTTTCATTAAATCATTTAATATATAAGTGCATATCCTTGCCTATTTTAAGAGCGCGCGAGCAATAGGCGCTGGCGCGCATCGTCAGATAATGCACCACCATCCACACCCAGTGGTGTTTCGTACCCTTGTGGTAATGCCATAATCGTATAGTGAATATTGGCAAGACGGGCAGCTTAGATGGTGTAAATACCCGCCAAAGTTAGCAGCAGCAACGATACATGATGGGGTGGAAGATATTGTGCGTCATAATGCAACACTCACATCCAGTCCAACATTCAAGCCCTTACTTATCATATTGAGTGTATTTGGCCCGACTTGGAAACTGGAGACTCGGTATTTTTTGTCACCCAGATTTTCGCCGTAAAGTTTTATGTTAACACCATGTGCCATTTCTAAACTGAGTGAAGCGTCGTAGAGGGTATATCCCCCTTGTTCAAGGGTATTTGCTGCATTAAAGTAGCTTTTTGAATAGTAGCGGGCACCAGCACTTAAATAGAGGTTACCCGGTAACAGTGTTTGATCAATCAGATAGTCGAAACCTGCATTTAGCATGACATCTGGTGCATAAGGCAGACGTTTGTTGTCATAACTTACACCCGTTTCTGTATCAGTCGCGTTAGTGAAATTTGATTTACTGATACTGCCACCAAGAGAAAGTTTAAGCCCTTGCATGGGTTTGATCTGACTATTCAGCTCAATACCTTTGCTTTCCGCTTTGCCAGCATTGCGAATAGATTGCATAGCGATGGGTCCAACATAGATCTGCTTGTCTTTTGAACGGATATAGTAAACAGCACTATCTAACGTCATGACGTTATCAAAGAACGATGTATGCCAGCCAAACTCATAATTATCTGAAGTTTCAGTATCGTAGGGCTTTCTATCGTTGGCGGAGGAGACAATATTATTGAATCCGCTGGGTTTGTATCCTTTAGTGGCAGAGAGATAGAAACGGGTATCTGGCGTCAATTGCCAGCCCAAGGCCGCCTTAGGAGTGAATTCATTGTTGGAGACCTGGTTATTAAAAGCTTCGACCGCCATCATGCCAGCACGGCCTGAATAGTCTATCTGCGATTTTTCATGTGATAAACGACCGCCAAGGGTAAGATCCCATTGAGAAGCAACCGGTAATTTAACTTCACCAAACAGTGCCAACGATCTTCCTTTTATTGTGTTAAAGGCATCACTATAGTAACCGGGATAGCCGCTGGTATGATGTTGATTACTATCATCTGAAAACCAACCGCCGAGTACGCTGGTAACCCCATTTGAAAAGTCGGAGTTTAAACGCAGTTCCTGGGTTGTAGCGTGATGTTTCTCTTTCCATTTACCACCGATGAAATCACGGTAAATATCGCGATCCTGATAAGAAGTCACACTGGTCAATTTGCTGCTGCCGAAATCGTATTCAGCTTTAAGCACATAACTGTCAACCTGTCGTGTCAGATCAGGAATAGGGCCATCATATTTCTTCTGATGAAATTGCTCGTCAGTCAAATAAATCTCTTCATGGGAATTAAGATCCTCATGGGCAAAGCTAAACTCAGCGCTGAAAGGAGAATCTTCTGGCGCAAATGTCAGTTGCCCTTTACCGAGCCAGGTTTTGCTGGAGTCGATATTTTTACCACCATGATTTGGTGCATCAATTTGTCCGGGTTCTTTCACCCAGCGCAGGGAGGTGCTGCCATAAAGGAGATCTTCAATAAGTGGAATTGAACCACTGAAAGAGCCTCCTTGTTTCAGCTTAGAGTAATTACCGGAGAGGTTAAGCCAGGGACCTTCTTTTGGCGAGCGGGTAATAATATTGATAACACCGGCTTGCGCATTTCCTCCGTATAAAGTGCCTTGAGGACCGCGTAATAATTCTACACGTTCTACGTTGATCAACTCTTGTGTTAAAAACTGGTTATCCTGAGGAACACCATCAACATAAATGCGAATAGAAGGTGAGTAGAAATCTGGTGAACTGATACCCCGAATGGTTGTTGCCGAATAAGTTCGGTTACCGTGTGAGCGGATTTGTAATCCAGGGAAGGCGCGCTCAAGATCCTGTACCTGGGTGATACCAGCGTGTTCAAGTTCCCCGCCAGTTTTGACCAGAACGCTTCCGTCAATTTTATTTAATGCTTCTTCACGCTTATTGGCTGTCACAACCAAAGCATCTTCTGTCGTTAAAGGTGAATTTTCAGCCCATGCCACAGGCGAAATCAGACAACATAAGACAGACGCCTTAGCATATTTTCTTTTCATATGGATACTCTTTGTACTCTCTTTATCTGTGTCTTATAAAGTTAAGTGTGGAAAAAATCTGAAAAGGAGACTATCTGGAGTCGTAGGACAAGGCTAGCGAGATAGGGACAAAAGTAACGCATTACGTACTATTGTAACTAGCATCATTAATGATGGCTAATATATAGTTAGAAATCTGCTTTCAAGTGCTTACCTTCCTGAGTTGAAAAGATGAATGCTGGAAACCCATGCTTACAGGGCGTGGTATTAAATTGTAAATAAAAATATAATAGTACTTTTGAAGGACTTGGCGCTAATTTGATAGGGGAGCTCATGGATACGATTTATAGCAGAAAATTGAAAATTTTCACTGCTGGTCATTGTATGAATTCACATGAGGAGGAAAATAAGGCGAACTCACCGTTTCTAACAGAAGAATTATCCGATGGAATTCATATAAACAGAATTAATTTTGAGATTAAGCAAGATATTATAGAATATTGTGAGGGTCCACCGACCGTATCAATTGCTTTTGTTCTAAGCGGGAAAGGCAAGATGGCGATTGAAAATGGCGATGTTTTAGATATAAATTCGGGAACAATGCTGTTTTTCTATTCCCCTAAGACAATACGAGGCATGAATTTCTTTGGTTGTGGAGAATGGCATATTCTCGATATTCGTTTTTCATTGAGCGAAATTGCAGCCCAAGAGTTACCGCCTTTCACTCAATTAACTGCTGGTTTTGAGAAAAACGGCAGTTACAGTGATGTATTGATGATGGCATGTCCTATCTACCCACCATTTATGCAGATAGTTAATCAAATAGAAGAATGTCAGCTAAATGGAAGTATAAGGAAAATTTATTTAAAGGCGAAAGCATTAGAGATACTCGCTTGTGTATCTGCGCAAATTTATGATTATCAATATGATGTGATCAACTGTTTGCAGCGCCGGGCCGTTTACAATGCAATAAAAATAATTAACAGTGATTATCATTACCCCTGGACGATAAAATCGCTATCAAAAGCGGTTGGTTTAAATGAGCGGAAATTAAAAGAGGGATTTCGTGCTGTTGTTTTTTGTACTTTTCATCAATATCTGGAAAATGTCCGTATGACGACCGCAGAAGATTTATTAAAAAAAGGGATGAGCGTCATTAATGTTTCTACCGCAGTGGGTTACGCCAGCCCAAGTCATTTTTCTAAACGTTTCCGGCAACATTATTTGATCAATCCTAAAGCGTGGCAGGCGAAATATGCGGTGGTTCACACATCATTTACAGAGCATATGGCCACGGAAATTAAGTAAAAACGTCTGTTTTGCCAAAAGGTGGCCATTCTTCATGGCCACATTATGGATAGGGATATCGCACTATTTTTGTGTTATGCCAATATTATATTGTCTGCGAACAGGCTATCCATACTGACGCCAACCAAAGTGACTGAGTTTTGTCCAAATGTAAACACTAAATTATTGTCCACCATCGTAGCGTGATCCAGATAACTACTTTTTTCGTCACTGCTGCCTTCTGTGCCCAGAAATACCAGTTTGTCGGTTTTATTGTAGCCGTAAACAATATCTTGCCCAAAATCGCCGCTGAACAGGAATGTATTGTTATTACCCAGACTTTTCAGCACATCGTTACCTTCACCGCCAACAAAAACATTGTTGTTGCCGAAGCCGATCAGCGTATCGTCACCATCCAGACCGAACAGCCAGGAACCAGAGGTTTTGGAAGTGAGGGTATCATTCCCATCGTTGCCGGTTACCGAATTGGCGTACTGTTTCACCCCTTGGTTGGAATGCAAACCGTCAGCTCTGACCTGCGAATCCACTGTTTTGGTCAGAAACAGCCAGGTACTTTCCTTACTTCTTATCGTGGAGATGTCCGTGGCGATAGTGATATCACCGTGTGCATCGCGCAGATACAATGTCCCCGCCTTGTCATAGGCTATTTCCGCGTTCTTTAACGATTTTTGTAAGTCAAAGGTATTATGGCCTTTCCCGCCAGCAATCATGTTAAATCCACCGTCATCGCGGAATATATCATTACCGTCGAGACCTTCTAGATAATCGTTTCCTTTGCCACCCTTAATCAGATCATTACTGTTAGTACCGATAATGAAAGTACTACCAGTATGTTTCTCCGCGTTCCGGTTTAAATCCTCCACCCAGGTATTACCACGGGTGACGTTGGAAAGATTGCTGACGACAATCGTGGAGTCTTTATGGGTCAGGTCGTAGAATGTTGAATCCATAACCCGTTGCATACCACTCTGATAGAAAGGTGTAACATGCGAAACCCAGGTTGACAGGTTGGCGATAGAAAAGGGAAGCAGATTCCACGTGGTTGATGCGTAGTGATCGTTAAAGTTAACAATATTATTTGTCGTTGAATCCTTTGGTGCATCGTGCACACCGGCTGACGATGCAGTAGCGCTGGTACCAGTCAGTACACGAAATACCGGGTCATTCTCATATCCCACGTTCAGCACCTTGTTGCCTTTCTCATACTGCGATGGCGAGGCGAAGGTTATATAGTTCGACTGAGAGTAAAATCCACCCCATTTTGTCTCGCTGGACCCCGCCATGCTATTCGCCGCTAACCCACCCAAACTATGGCCGCTGACCAGAACATCGCTCCCAGTCAGACCGTGAGCTTTGGCATAGTTGGCGACATGATCTAACAGTCGGCCAAAAGCGTTTGGTGTATAGTTATTCGAATATTCTGTTTTCCCTAAACCTACCAACACATTATTAATAATGTCGCCGAATGTATCGGTGATTATTGATTCTCGGGGGCCACTGGTGCCACGAAATGCAATACCAATTGATGTTAGGTTACCATCAGCATCATATTTCCCCATCACCTCAGCCTGGGCAGTGGAATGACTTGATTTTTCGCCATAAAAGGTACCGCGGGCATCCGTTTTCCCCTTATAGCCCAATTCATCGGCGCTGATAGTAAACCATCCCGCTTCGTTTAGTTTATCCCGTGCTTGTTTTTCTGCATCTGGGTTCCAGGGCAATTTAGTCGAGACGCCCTGTGAGGTCGTACTACCGATAAGTGCGGTCACCAGCGTTAATGGTATTCCCAAACCATAACCATAGTTGTAATACCCTTCGGCAAATCCACTGCCTAGATTATGGTAAGCATACCCGGAAATAGTTTTAGCGTCAGAAAATAACTCTTTAGAAGTCGTGTCATCAAAATCTTTATACTGAAAAACACCCATGATGCATATCCTTGTAAGGTTAAAATAAGGTTAAAAGAGTGTTCCAAAAATATTAACGAACTAGATAAGTATAGATCTATATGAAGATTTTAAAGAGTAACCATCTGTTAATTTATAAATTAGTGAGCCATCATGAAAATTTGATATTTTTGTAAATTATATATTGTAAAAATATTTTTTTGTGCTAAAAGAGCGAGAATGAGAATAAACGCTCTGACATTTCTATCAATCACCGTTGGTGGTTCGATAGCGGCGAAAAGATAGATAGCAGATAGTCCGCACTATTATAAATAGAAATCTATTAATTTCATTTAATACTTATAATAAAAGTATGGACATGTGAATTCTGGTGAAAAAATCCTATCGCTGATTCATTAGATTATTTTAAGCAAAGTAAATTTCTATTTGTTAGAATGATGAGTATTATACGTCAATGTCATTAATTTGATAAATAATTTCTTAATAAATAGGTTTATTTTATAGATTTAAATCTAGTGTTATTGGTTTTTTATCTGGATTTTTTATGAATAAATACCATAATAAGATTATTATTATGTTTTTGTTTTAATTACAATCAAATTGTAGAAATAAATAATAAATTCTTGTTTTGATATTTATTGCTCGAATTTTTAGTGCCAAAAGTGTAAGTACCACCAAAGTTGCCCCCTGATAATTATGTAGTAACGTACCTACATAAATTGATTGTTATATTGGGAGGTACTATGCCAATCACAACCTTATCAAGCCGGGAGCTCAATCAAGATGTCAGTAGGGCAAAAAAGGCGGCCAAAAGTGGCCCTGTGTTTATCACAGATCGCGGCAAGCCAGCGCATGTCCTCTAACTATTGAGGAATATCGACGGATCACGAAGCAACGCGGAAACATCGCTGATGCTTTGGCAATGCCCGGTGTTGAAGATATTGAATTCAATCCGGCGCGGGCTACCATTAATAGCCGTCCGGCTAATTTCTCATATAGAAGAAAGTGTCTCAGATCAGGGATATTTTTTTGCTAAATTAAGATTATTACCCGTGATGAACTTTGCACTTTTATCGAACTTCTCAAATTGCCCAAAAAAGCCATTAATATTACAAATTTTCTGGCCTTTCAGGTAGATCAGGCTCTCTATGAATCTGACAAATTATTCAGTATTTCAAGGCTATTGGAATCATGAAAGTAAGAGAGAGGGTAGTCATCGATGAACTCGATTTCTTTTATATGACTTGCATCACAATGTCAATAAAAAAACAATTAATTTAATTGTAATATTAAAGTGCGTTTGTTATTTTTTTGTTGCGAGAAAGTTAAAAGCGCAAGGTGAGTTTGTTCGGTGGAGGTTATCATGCGCGAAGATAGAAATGCGGTAATGCTGCATATGAATATAATCCAGTCGAAGCGCCGTGCAAAATGGCTCCTCTTCGATTGAAGAGGGTTTTCGAACCGGTAATTTTCGATGATGCTCTATTTTTTGATTTGTTTACCAGCATGTCTACAGAAGCTGAACGGGCTATCAGTGGTTTGTTTCGAGTGTATATTGACGGCATGTTGAGCCCTCAGTACGAGAACGAGGTTTTATTTAATCATCCTCGTGTGGGAGAGACGTTTAAGGACTATGTATCCAGAGCGACTGCTGGAAACAAGTTCGGCATTATTGTGAATGGCGCTGAACAATGGTCCGATCCACTAGCTCGAATGGGGGCTCGCATTTTTGCGCCGATCGTTGAAGCTCAAGGCGCTTGGCGGAGTACGGTTGAGGTGACGCTGTGCAATTAAGGCAACGACACTGAATCAGTGGTTGATACGTAATTGACTGGCTTCTTTCCCACCTTTTTCATGATTTTTTGTCGGATTTGTAAGGTGGCTGTAGGCTATCCAGTTGCCTGATTTTATCTTCTTTTTGGGTATTAGCGGGGGCGGTGATTAAGGCCTTTTTATCCGAAAAATCGTTTCCTGAGTTAGGAGGTGATCGTGGGAACACACCGCTTCTATCACTGTTTAGTCACCTGCTAAGTATGAGACACCGGATTGACTATGATGTAGCACGGATGAAACCATTTCCTCAAAAAGCGAGCTGGTCATGTCGATAGATGAAATGTCTGAGGTTGGCATGATGCTACGTCTCACAAAGACACATCCAAATCCAGACGTGCCAGCTGTTCAAATCCTCTGGAAAGAATAAATCCTATCATGGAGTGCGGGGAATACGGTGCTCTGCCTGATGAGGCGTAATGACATTCGAAAGGTGTCCAATCCTGCTCATCAAAAATATTGGAGACAATGACGAGGTTTTTGGTGTTAACTGTCAAGCGGATTCGATTAATAAGTAATTCTTTATAGAAAATGGATGTATTTCAATCTGGTTTTCCAATTCTTTTTTATTAATTTTTCATCTGGGCTTTTATAAAAATATCATAATAGGATTATTATGTCGGATAAGCGCAGCCTGTTACCAGACTGCGCTTATCCGCTATATATTCATTTTAAAACGAATTAGCGTGATGCACTTATCGTCGGAGCTACCTCAGAATTCTGAAAATAACACACTGATATTATGAAACTCATTCAACATATCGAAATGAAACTGTTTATTATATTAATATTATTAACCGAATTATCAAAGCCGCAATTGCATTGGCAAATAACCTAACTTTTCAAGGCTGTCGAATGATGAAGAAAAAGAGCGCAGATTCTCATTATCGTCCTGGGCTTTTAATATATGTTTTGGATCACATTGTCAATAAAAAATGATTAGTTGTATTGAAGTATTAATATGGGCTTGTTATGTTGTTGTTGCTCAAAAGTTACGAGCGAAAGATGAACTTAACTTCAATGAGAATAAACTTATTCAATGGAGGTTACCATGCAAGAAGACAGCAATGTGGTAATGGAAAACAATGGCGTGGCTGCCGATCAGGTTGAGGCTAATATCGAAGATCTTGGCTTGGAAGTCGTGGAGGACATCCCCCAGATTTCATTGGCCCGCCCTGTTCGTCATATTCGTCGAAGGTAATCTGATGTCTGACGTGATTAAATACAATGCCTTGATTTCAACATTGTCTATGCAGCGCTTGGACCCACTTTATGAACATATTTGCACTCATGAATATTCCAGTTCTGCTTATGAATATGATCCAGTCAAGGCACCGCGCAAAATGGCCCCTCTTCTATTGAAGAGGGTTTTTGAACCATTAATTTTTGATGATGCCCTATTTTTTGATTTGTTCTCCAGCATGTCTGTGGAGGCTGAACGAGCTATCAGTGGCTTGTTCCGGGTATATATCAACGGCATGTTAAGCCCTCAGTACGAGAATGAGGTTTTGTTCAATCAGCCCAATGTGGGAGAAACGTTCAAAGACTATGTATCCAGAGTCACTGGTGGGCACAAGTTTGGCATTATTGTAAATGGCGCTGAACAATGGTCTGATCCACTGGCTCGGATGGGAGCTCGCATTTTTGCACCAGTCGTCGAAGCTCAAGGTGCTTGGCGGAGTACAATTGAAGTGACACTGTTCATCGGCAATTATGGCTACACCCCCTTTGGTATTCATATTGATGATCCTTATTCCTCGGTTGTCCATTTCCATACTGGTCCCACTTCCAAGGAGATGACTCTCTTCAGTCAAGAAGAGTTTCATCGACTAAATGGCGAACGGAAGAACTGTTTCCAGCCAGAACGCTTGGTGCCACATGGCAAGACTTTTGTCATCGAAGCGGGTGATGTCTTTTTGCTTCCACCACATTGGTACCATATTGGCAATACGGATGGTTTCTCAATTGGTGTTGCATTTGCGATATCAAAGTATTCAGCTGCCAAGGTGACTGCAAATACCCTTCAACATGCCATTACCGAAGAACACTTGCGAGGTTCTATTGACGAGGTCGTAGAACGGGCTGAAAAGGACGCGTATTCTCAGGCGGAATGGTTGAGACGAATATGCGCTGAGAATATGGCAAGAGCCTCAAGCCGCCGGCATCTGCGTTATTCTTTCGTTCGTTTCCAGGATGATGCGATCACCCCGGATGCACGTTGGATCCGTGACCCTGATTTTCCGCTAACTACTATTGAGGTGGGCGAGGATTTACTGGTCTTTGTCCGCGGGAACCGCATTCGCCTCGCTCTAAATGAAATCAGTGTCAGATTGCTGAAGGTAATTCCTGACACACCATTCAGTGTGCGTGATCTGTATGTGGAGCTGGGAGGGCTTGTGTCGCTGAATGCACTGCTTGCCATAGTGGGGCAGTTGCGCAGGCTGGGAGGATTGCAGTTTGTCACAGCTATGGACTCAGAACCGGGATGAAGGCGTTGATAAGTTCGCCTTCGCTATCCACATTCTGTGCAATGAATGAGATGAAGTCTTATGGATATTGATGGAAACTGGGCACTCCGACTCTTAGAAGCCTCGGAAGGCCTGAAGTCACCCGTGCATCTGAAGGCAATAATGCCTGGTTATGCTCAGGTTCTGGAGGTGGTGTGCCAGATGTTCACACATTTCTCTCCGTCTGAACAACCTCGTGTACGCTCTTGGGTTGGGGGAGGGCAGCGTTACACCATCACAGATGCTTTGATCTCCTTGGCACCAAGGACTGATCTGACACTGAATCAGCGTTTGGCTATGGCCAATGAAAGTGCTGAGTTCTGTGTCACGTTCAATGGTTTGAGTGCCTGGAGCCCCTTGTTTACTGAGCAGATGCAAAGAAACATGCTGGAGCCCCTGTTCGAGGCCCTCGGATCTGCACCCGACTGCGGTGTTGATTTCTATGCATTCTTCGGTAACTACGGCTACACACCATTTGGTGTCCACGATGATATAGATCAATCCTTGCTCTGGCACCTGGGGCCGACCAGCAAGATTGCCTTCGTGTGGCCTCGTGAGAAGTACATTGAACTAAGCGGGGGAACACTGTCTACAACGAACTACGAGTCGCTTCTGCCACACGCATTACGGTACGAACTGCAACCTGGCGATCTCTTGTTCATTCCCATGGGGGACTTCCACATTCTCGAGACGCAACAATTTTCGGCAACACTGGGACTTACGTTGTTTCCGGACAATGTGCAGCTTGAGAGTTCGGAAGGTCTACGCTTGTTTGCGCCAGATGACAAATCGTTTGTGGCATTGGCGACACAGCCTATTTCTCTACAGGAATTGGCCCAGCTTAGGCGTTTGGCAGTGCGTAGCAACGGCTTCATCATAACGCCCCCGGAATTGAGTACAGTGGCGGTCGTTCAGGCTGATGAAGCAAAGTTGCGTCGCAGCACTTTGTATGCCCCCACATGCTGGCCTTTGTTGCACATGAGACTCGGGAACCGGGAGGCGCTGCTTGTCAGGCGTAGAGTGATCTGGGGCCGTCCCAATGAGCTTTTCGCAACTTTGTGCGAATTGTTGAATTCTGGCGAGCGAATACCCTATGAAACACTGGAGCGTAGTGTTGCCGGAAAAGTCAATCCCGCTGCTGTGGCTGAACTCGTCAGGACGACAGTTCGCTTGGGTGGCCTGATAATTGAGCCCCTGTGAGGACCCTAATGCAATCCATTTTTCAATCTGCCTGGCGGCATAGCATTGCCCGCCTGGCCTCTTTGGACTTTGCCAAGCCACAGGCGATCCCACTTGAACAGTCAGGTAACCACACATATAAATACATTCGTGCAGCGATCCGGGCTTGTGCTCCAATGAGCACCATCGTCATGATTGTAGCTACCGTGCTGAGCGCTGTATGCAATGTTGGTCAATCCTATGTGCTGGGCGGGTTGACCGAGCTCGCCTTGCAAGGTCAACAGGAGCAAGTGGTGATAATGCTTGCCATTATTATCTCACTTTGGGTGGCTGCACCACTGCTGCAAGCTCTTCACAGCCTGGCCTTGTTGTACTCAAGTCAAAACCTGCGTATTGGCGTGACAGATCATCTCACTACCCGGCTGATGCACGCTAAGCCAATGAGTCTGGCGGAGAACTCCGTTGGCAATCTTGTCGAGCGTGTTGAGTTGGCTTCCAACAGCCTGGAAAGTGTTGTGAGTTTGGTGGCGCAGACCGTGGTCAAGTTGTTCTCTGTGGCAATTCTCACAACGTTGGTGTTGGTCAGTGTATCTACGCCTATGGCAATAGCTGCTGGGATATGGATGCTAACAGCCTTACTACTTTCCAGTTATTTAGCCTATACCGGCATGAATATTGTTGAAGATGCCAGCGATGCCCATGCTAAGGTGATAGCAGATCTGGCGGAAATTGTGACCAATGTACCTTTGATCAGGAGCTTTGTTGCTTATCGCTCAGAGCGACATAACTTTAGTCATGCATTGCGACAAGATCTTTATGCTTGTCGACAGGTTCGCAGCTACTGGGTATTTGTTTTGTTGATTGAAAGCACCTATAAATGGTTATTTGGCATCGCCACTTTAGTCTATATTGGTCTGCAATATGAGCAAGGGCAACTGACACTTCCCCAGTTAATCACGACCTGCTCCCTCATCATTGCATTATCCTGGCACTTCGAGTCTGTTGCATTCCATTTCGTCGATATATTTGACTCTTTGGGGATACTGCGGTCCAGCTTGCGAGAACTATCCTCAATTCCGGTGGACATTGAACCAGAAGAGGAATCTTCATCGACATTGCCGGCTCCCGGACAAATTGTATTATCTAAAGTGTACAGCAGTTATGATGCAACATCTGTACTTCGTGATATTAACCTGAGGATTGAACCGGGCACCAAAGTCGGCATTGTGGGGCCATCTGGGTCCGGAAAGTCTACTTTGCTGGCAGTACTGCGTGGTGATGTGGTGCCAGACTCTGGTGTAGTGGAATTGCATGGATTGCCCTTGGACAAGATTTCAGTGAACAGTTTGCATGGCGCGTCGAGCGAAGCTCTGCAATCTGCCTTAATGTTCAACCGGTCTGTGCAGGAAAATGTGACCTATGGATCTTCTGTCTGCACAGTTGAAGAAGTCTCGAGTGCTCTGACAATGGCGCAAGCCATGACATTGGTGGAAGGGTTACCCCAAGGTTTGGATACTCTGGTCGGAGAACGTGGAGCGTCGATCTCCACCGGCGAGCGGCAGCGTTTGAGTGTCGCCCGCGCATTACTCAAGAAATCTCCATTGCTTATTTTTGATGAATCAACATCCTCAGTAGATACCATTTCTGAAGCCCGGATCCTCAATTATTTGCTTGATGAAATACCAGAACGCACAGTGATTGTTGTAACCCACCGTGTTGCGACATTGAGTCGCTTTGATCTGATTGTGGTCATGGAGCAGGGGCAGATTATCGATATGGGGACTCCCGGTGAGTTGGAGATACGCAATAACCTTTTTCAGCGTTTACTACATCGTGACCAAGACCAATTAGTGTCGGAACTGGCGAGAAACGAATCCAAAGGATGAGTGAAATGATGCTGACATCACCTATTCTGCTGAAGGGAGTCACCTTAGACTGGGCTGCTCATTGGCGCTGGACCTGGAAATTCTTTTCAGGGATGCAGGAACAGAAGTTGGCGTTGAGTAATGCAAGTGGGGAGTTCGAAGTTGAAGTTCCGGTGTGTGAATATATTCAGGCCTTGAAAAGCGGCGAAGGAAAGTTGGCCAGCCTGTATGCTTCCGGATGGAGGTTTTTTGAGCAAAACTCAGATATGCTGAAGGACTTTAGTGAACCTGTACAGGTTGTTGATGACCTGTTGCAAAGCATTCCGGAAAAGTTGTTCAAGCCTCTTCTATGGATATTCATAGGCGCTGATTGTTCTGGCACTGCTCTCCATTACGATGCGTTGGAGACACATGCCTGGCTAGCCGTGATTGAGGGGAAGAAACGATTAGCCTTACATCCGCCAGCTTGCTGGGACCATGAGTACGAACAACAGAGAGCTCAGGCCTTACAAGTGCTCGAAAAGCGTTGCGACAAAGGTGTGTGGTACTATCTAGAGGTCAATAAGGGAGATTTGTTATTCATTCCTGCCACTTGGTGGCATGAAGTTGCAAACGAAGGACCAACTATCAGCTTGACCAGAAACTTTGCATCGCCGGAAATTGCTCATCAAGTAGCCAACTGTGCACGAACCCTGGAGTTTCATCAGTTACTTCCCTGGCTGGAAAGAAAGGAAATCCCATGAAAGATCGAGTAAACCTTCGGTACCGTGTTCATCCTGGGCTACGCTACGATCCTGTTGAACCTGGACGCATAGAGATCAGTATTCCCTTTGGAACTAAGCAACTGCGTGCGTCCAGCAAAATAGGATCATTACTGGAACAAATAAAGGCAGAGGTTGTTCTGACTGGAGAAAATATAGTCCAGCGTTTGGGTTCCTCTGTATTTGAAGCTATGGTCAAGTATCACTTTCTGCTGCCGGAAAATGCCAGTGCCGCCTTGGAGGGTGGGCTTTGTATACCTGTTCCAGAGCCAGCGGGTCAGTCAGTTAGTGTCTTTGATCTTAATGAACTCCAGGCCGATGATGCCGTGCTACTGCATGCTCCTATCCTAACCACGACAGGGGGAGAGATATCGGTTGCAGGTGGTGGTCAACGCGTACGCTCCCAACTGGTACAGTGCCTAAGGCACCCTTTGGGTACCGCAGGAAGAGGCGTCTTACTGGATCTTGATTTTGGCACTCAACTGGCTTCAGAACAGCTGCGCTTGTTCGATCTCGGTGATGTTGTATACCGTCCTGGTATGGATAGTGCTACGGATGTTGGTGAACGGCTTGCCTATGTGTGCCGTAATATTGTGGAAAGGGATGCATGTCCAATTATCCTAGGTGGTGACCATGCTCAAGCTTTTCACAGCATAAGCGCTTTAGCTGAACGCTATCCGCGCTTGGGAATATTGCAGTTTGACGCTCATCCTGATTTGTATGCTATGGGGGCACATTGTGATTTGGAACTCAATCATGCCAATGTCATGCACTGGGTTCGTCGTATGCCTCATGTCGCATCAATTTGGCAGATAGGCATTCGTGATTTCTTCCAACAGCCTACTGAGAACCTCCGGTTAGAAGTGGATCCTAATCTCCATGTACTCCCGGCCTTTGAGGCAGAAACAGTGGGTTATGATCGCCTGTTAAGGAACATGGACCGTTCTTTACCCTGGTTTATCAGTTTTGACGTGGATGTGCTGTCTGGTACAGAAGTGCCGCAAACCGCAACCCCTGTATTGGGTGGTCTGAGTTTCTATCCTTTGTTGGCTTGCTTTGAGCGACTACTCAGTGAGTTTCGTGTCATCGGAATGGAATTTGTGGAGATCGGCAATGCCTCGCAAGGCGCCCATGGTGCGGATGCAGTGGCTACTCGGCTACTCAGTCGCTATCTCTTCCATTTGAGTAAGGCAGTGGCAACCAGTCACTGTATCTACTCACCTTTGTATTGAACGTCAGGTATCTGCTACACAAAATATAGTCATTGCATGTATATATATACATGTGATCAACATTACTTTAAAATGATAAGTGCAATACAATAACAAACTGTTACATATTGAGTTATATAACCGTTTGTTTTTACTTTGTTATATTGAATCAAGCTTACATGAGAATGACATGATGACAGTATCTCCCAAACCCAACCTTCAGCTTGTCTACGTATCTGATATCGAACGTTCGACAGCCTTCTACCAGACACTTTTCAATTCTGAACCGGTGTTTTCCAGCCCCCGCTATGTGGCATTTGCTGCCGATGGCGAAGCACTGTTTGCTATTTGGTCTGGTGGAACCAAGCCAGATGCTGCTGTCCCACGTTTCTCTGAGATCGGTATTATGTTGCCATCTCACGAAGATGTAGATCGCCTCTTTGAGGAATGGCGGAAGAACCCCGACATCAAAATCGTGCAGGAACCTTACACTGAAGTCTTTGGCCGTACTTTCCTCGTTGAAGACCCTGACGGTCATATTATTCGGGTATGCCCTTTGGATTAGCAAAAACCGCCGTAAACCCCCGTCTTGTCAGACAGGGTGGGGAGCAGTCACATGTACTTAAAATTGACATTTCACTTGATTGGATTAATGTTAATCACTATGATTCAGTATTAATCGTAATCAATCGCAGTTATAGATAGGGAGTACTCAAGATGGTACAAACTGCAACTAAGGTATTGACCACGCATGTTCCACTTCCGCTGGCCGAGAAGGTTGATCAGATGGCCGCACGGTTGGAACGTTCGCGTGGCTGGATCATGAAGCAGGCACTGTCAGCCTGGCTCGACCAGGAGGAAGAACGTAGCCGACTGACTCGCGAGGCGTTGGCTGACGTGGATGCTGGTCATGTCATCGACCATCAGGCCATTATGGCATGGGCCGATAGCCTTAGTACCGACGAGCCACTGCCGGTACCGCGCTGATGGTGATGGAATTAAAGTGGACTAGCAAGGCTCTCTCCGATCTAACTCGCTTATACGATTTTCTATTACCTGTAAGCAAATAATCGTGCATATCAATATTCCATGAAATAGATTATTTTTCAGAATTGAAAATAATATTTATCCACATCATCTTTATTCCCTATTTCCCACTCTGTTATTTCCATTTAATTAAACACTTTAAAATCTAACAAATTGATAATCAATATAACTATTTCATGTTAGTCATGATAAAAACCACAATTAACCTTTTAATTACACCTATATTTTAATTTTTCTTACTAATCAGAACTTCACTACTAAAAATAGCCGATTAAAAAATAAGACAAGTATGAAAATACACTTTAATTATAATGCATGATTTTTAATTTAATCTTTAAATACAACCAGTTGAATTAATTTAAAATATTTTCGATATTATATTTAACCCCGTAAGTATTGCATTAAATCAATATACATGAGAACTTATTCACCAGCCGACACACGGTGGATTTTAAATATCATTAAATGTGTCACAGCATATTAGATTACTATAAATAGACGTTAATTGATCTCTTCGTCTATCTCATCTTGTTCGGTTATTCAATCAGGTTTGGTGCGGTTTAACGTCAGTTTGCACTTCCTGTCATATATAAAGGTATAAAGGTGCCATGAATACTCAACGTAAGCTTGATAAAGTGAGACCGCCCCGAGTTCAGATTACTTATGATGTTGAATTAGGTGGTGCGGTCGAGAAAAAAGAATTGCCTTTGGTCATTGGTGTCATTGGTCAATTTGCTGAGCAGTCAATTCCTATGCGTGAACGCCGTTTCATGCATATTGATAAAGATAATTTTAATGCAGTAATGGAAGGCATGACACCTTCATTGGAATTACAAGTTGAAAGTGCACTGCCTGGTCAAAGTGGATTTATTAATGTCGATTTGCAATTTAAATCAATGGCGGACTTTACCCCAGAGAATTTGGCGAAGCAGATTGAACCGCTGCGTAATTTGCTGGAGGTTCGCAGCAAATTAAGCGATCTGAAAGGCCGTGCATTGAGCAATGAAAAATTGCGTGACCGTCTGGCGGAAATTCTTGCTGAACATGCGGACAAATTACCGCAAGTAAATAATGAAGAGACAGAAACGCCAGCCACAGAAAATACGGCGGATGATGTCACTCCTGAAAATAACAATGCACAGTGAGGAAAACATGGAACAGAGCGTTGTTGAACAGCAAGAATTGAAAACGCTGGAAACAAGCGGTGATTTTCTTGATCAGATTATTAATAACACCCAAGCTATTCGTCGGGAAGCCGATCGTGATCGGGTCAAAAGCCAGCTCGACCAGTTTCTGGCCGAAGTAACGTCAGGTTCGCTGGTGGTTTCTGGTGATTTAGTAAACAGCATTGAAGAGCGTATTGCCGCGATTGACGCGCTAATGTCCGCTCAACTGAGCCTAGTGTTGCATCACCCGGAATTCCAGCGTCTGGAATCGTCCTGGGTAGGGCTAAAAGGATTACTCGACCAGAGTGAAACTGATAATACCCAGATCCGCATGTTGAACGCGACAAAAACCGATTTGATTAAGGACTTTAAATCGGCATCTGATTTCGATCAGTCAATGTTGTTTAAGAATGTTTACGAGTATGAGTATGGCACCTTTGGTGGTGAACCCTACTCAGCATTTGTCGGTGATTTTGACTTTGATAACAGCCCGGAAGATCTTTACTTATTGGAGCAGATTTCCCATGTGGCAGCAGCAGCCCATGCACCGTTTATCAGTTCAGCCAACGCAGGCATGTTGGGTCTGAATGATTTTGGTGAACTGCCACGTCCACGCGATTTGTCCAAACTGTTTGAAACATCCGATTATCTGCGCTGGAAGCGTTTCCGGGAATCTGATGACTCCCGCTATGTTGGCTTGACTTTACCGCGGGTGATTGGCCGTTTACCTTACGGGGCAAAAACTATCCCGGTTGAACAATTCTGTTTCGAAGAACAGGTAAAAGAAGGGGACAGCAGCAGTTATCTGTGGATTAACGCCGCTTATGCACTGGCAGGCCGTATGGTGTCTGCATTTGAACAATATGGCTGGTGCGCGGCGATTCGTGGTGTGGAAGGCGGGGGATTGGTAGAAGCATTGCCGACCCATCATTACGCCTCTGTGTCCGGTGAAAAGATGCTGCAATGCCCGACTGAGGTGGCTATTTCTGATCGCCGTGAAAGAGAGTTAGCGGAATTAGGGTTCATTCCTCTGGTTTATTATAAGGGTACTGACTATGCCGCTTTTTTCTCGGTGCAGTCGCCTAACAAACCGCGGAAATATAATTCTGACCTGGCAAATGCCAACGCAAAATTATCGACACAATTGCAATACATTATGACGACTTCTCGTTTCGCCCATTATTTGAAAATGATCGTGCGTGACAAAGTGGGTAGTTTTATGTCCTGCGGAGAATGTCAGTCTTATCTGCAAAGTTGGATCAACCAATATATTGTTGGTTCTGATACTGTCGGCGCAGAAATTAAAGCCAGTCATCCATTGCGCGAGGCAAGGGTTGATGTTGTTGAAGTTCCAGGAGCACCTGGAACATATCGAGCGGTAGCTTATTTAAGGCCACATTTCCAATTGGAAGGATTAAGTATGTCTTTACGGCTGGTTGCTGATTTACCGCCGTCATCGGCGGCTTGATTATTCTATTTATTAAGATTTGTCCTATTTATTTTTATTTATTACAACTAACTGGAGCAGTTAATTATGAGTTCTTCAATTTTTTTACAAATCGATGGTATTAAAGGTGAGAGTACCGACAGCAAGCATAAAGACTGGATTGAGCTGGAGCATGTCAACTTTGGTGCGTTCAACCACGCACGCATCGCAGACAGTGGTAAACGTAAGATTACCGTTGGTGCAGCGGGTTTCCGTACCATTGACTGTGTGAAGGTGATGGACATCAGTTCTATCAAATTGTTGTCCGCAGTGGCGCAGGGTACGGCGATTAAGAAAGTGAAACTGGAAATCTGTACGATTTTCAAAGGGGAAATGCACCCTTACGCGGAAGTTGAGATGGACGAATGTATTATCTCCGATGTCCATGAAACCTGTTCACGCGGTGGTGAATTTCCACAAGAGCAGTTTTCTATCACCTATTCCAAAATTAAATGGACATTCACTCCACTCAGCCCAGATGGAACCAAAGGCAGCAAAGCAGGTCCAGAAGGTTGGGATCTTATTGAGAACAAGAAACAGTAACTTTGACTGTTTACTGCCGGCCTTTGGCCGGCGGTTTCTGCCCGGAAAGATATTATGATTCAGCCCTCATTTCTCCATCGTCTGAAAGACGATTACCCACAAGATGAAAAACGTGGTGTAACGTTGAACTGGTCACGTCAGGAAGTTGTACAAAGCCTGATTTCCGATTTGAGTATGCTGTTTTCATCAAGACCGATCTCTGCAATTTCACCATTATTTGGGGAGTTGCCGAAATCAGTTTTAAATTATGGTGTTTCCGATGTCATTAATGTGGATATTTCCGATGATGAACGTATTGATGCACTGAGTAATAATATTTACCAAGCTATTTCCTGGTTCGAACCACGCTTGAAAAATGTCGTTATTACATTACAGAAGAATACGCCGGAGAATATTACTTTCTGGGTGAATGGAGACTTTTTCAATGAACAGGTGGTGTTTTCTATTTCATGGAGCAGTACCGCATATACCTATTCAATTTCATGGGATAAATAATAATAAACAATATGATGCTATTACCACAGAAAATACTGACTTATTACAACCGGGAATTAAATTATTTAAGACAATATGGCGCTGCGTTTTCTCAGCGTTTTCCTAAAATAGCCAAACGGCTTGGATTCGCGGAGGGCGTTTCGGAAGATCCGCATGTAGAACGTCTGGTGGAATCTTTTGCTTTTCTGACGGCAAAAATCCATCAACGTATTGATGAGGATATGCCGGAGCTAAGTAACGCAATGTTGGAAGTGCTGGCACCGCAGTTTTTGCGTCAGGTACCGTCGGTATCGCTGGTGCAGTTTCAACAGGATCCGCAGACATCCGGCGTTACCGGGATGATGTCGGTAGCACGGCATACGTCATTGATTTCTCAGCCGGTAGATGATGTGGCATGTCATTTCCGTACAGTATATCCACTGGAAATGTTGCCGTTGGATTTAACACACGCGGAGCTGACGCCGGACCCTTACGACCGGGATTTTATCTTAACGTTGAATTTTACGTTGTGGCCAGGCGCCAGTTTTCAGGCTCGCCATATCCGTTTGTACTTACATGGTGCACCAGTGCTGACTCACAGCTTGTATGAATTGCTTTCGGCACAAGTTAAGCAACTGGAATGCCGGTTGGGTGAGCGTACATTCAGCATGAATAGTCGGGATATTCAAGTGGTGGGTTTTGACCCACAAGACAACTTGTGTGCCGATGATTTATTGATCAATCCGGTTCACCACTTGTTCCGCGATTATTTCAGTTTTCCTGAAAGATTTTTATTTCTGGATATTCCGTTACCTGATGCCGGCTTGATCTCCAGTTCATCAGACGGGTTGCAATATCGTTTCCGGCTTAAGGATTGCATAGCGTTGCGTCGTATTGAACGTATGAGTGATAAAGTGAGCAACGAAACCTTTCGGTTGAATTGCGTACCCATCGTCAATCTGTTTCCTCATCAGGCGGAGCCGATTATTCCACTGGAAACCGAGCATGAATACCTGGTTCAGCCGGATGCACGTCGTCCACAAAGCATGGAAGTTTATACCATCAATCAGGTTGAGGTTGTCAGCCGTCAGCAGGAACAATTGAGTTCCAGACCAATGCCGTCGTTATTTGGCATTGAACATACACAATATGACGAGCCGATTCCGTTGTTCTGGCAGGCGTCATCGCGCCCCTCACTAAGACATGACGACACAGGGATGAATATGTTCATCGGTTTTTCTGATAGTCGCGGCGAACATCTGAAACCAGAAACCGATGTGGTGATACTGAGTCTGACCTGTACCAACCGCGATGTACCACAGCAGTTGAGTAACGGTCATCCTGATGGGGATTTCGAATCAGAAAGTGCCTTGCCAGGTGTGAAAATTCTGGGATTGATCCGCCCCCGATTGCCGGTACGTCCACAACCAAGTTGTGCGTTGAACTGGCGGCTGGTGTCGCAACTCAATTTGAACCAAATGTTACTGAGTGGTCCGCAGGGAGTTCAGTGCTTAAAAGAAACGCTGGAACTCTACAACCTGATCAGTGATCCGGCCATATCGAGGTTGATTGCACAGTTACAGCAGATTGCTATTGCGCCGGTAAGTGCACGCTTAAACCCCGCCGACCCTTATTCTCTGGCGCGGGGACTGGAGGTAACGCTGATCTTTCAGGCACAGGCGGGCGAATTTGTCGATTTTTATCTGTATTGCAGTCTGTTGGAACGTTTTATCGCTATGTATGCGCCAATTAACAGCTTCACGCAAACTGTCACACAGTTAGAGACGGTCAATAATAGTACGCGTCGCTGGCCACGCCGCAGCGGGAAACTGACATGGCTTTAGCAAGCAATAATGCAGAAAACAAGGTGCGTTTGGCGGGCGGTCGTTTTTATCAGAATGTACGCCGGTTGCTTAAACGTCATCGTCAGAGTGAAGAAACAGTGATCATCCCTGATGATGTGGTGCAATTCAGTTCTGTACCAACACTGGAGGCACCGGAAAGGGAAGTAGAATCCCTGATGCCTCCTCAAGAGGGGTATGAACAATATCGCATGGCGGTACATCATTTTGGCCTGTTAGGGACTTTTGGGGCATTACCGTTGCGCTATACCGAATGGCTGATCGACAGGCGTTATCGCTATGGTGATGAATCAGATCAGGCGTTTATTGATATTTTTACCCACCGGCTGCTTAGTTTACGTTTTCAGGCATGGCAGAAATACCGGTTATACGTCAATGCAGAACTGCAAGGCTCTCAGGCACTGCCGGCAGTCATTGCCGCGGCAGCCGGACAATTGACCGAGAGCGAGACCCAACGCACTCATCCTGCTTGTATTGGGTTACTGGCGACACCGGTTCGTACAATGGTGAACTTACAACATCTGTTGCAGCGGGAATTTAACATGCCGGTCATCATTAATCCCTTTAAAGGGCGCTGGCAATATGCCGAACAGGCACATTGTTGTTGCCTGGGCCGCAGTTTGTTGGGTGATAACCCGATGTTGGGTCATGCTTATTGGGATATC
Organism: Photorhabdus thracensis; assembly: GCF_001010285.1. Classification (GTDB taxonomy): domain Bacteria; phylum Pseudomonadota; class Gammaproteobacteria; order Enterobacterales; family Enterobacteriaceae; genus Photorhabdus; species Photorhabdus temperata. The sequence continues at coordinate 4,510,201 of NZ_CP011104.1, forward strand.
CAGTCAGGGTTTCATATTCAGCTGGGGCCATTTGCTGCCTGGCAACACGCCGCTTTTATGCCGGGAAATGAACAACATCGCAAATTGACGCAGTGGGTGTGGCAATTTGCCGGGCCGCTGCTCTCTTTTTCGCTGGAATTACTAGTGCAGCATAGTGGGCAGGGCAATATGTTAAATGGCAGCCGCCGATTGGGGTGGGATGGTTGTTTAGGGAATACTGGAGATAGCAATATTCAGCGTGTTTATTTGGCTGAATGTGCGAATCCTTACGCGGTTTGAATAAAAAATGCAGGTAAAAATATGCTGTTAGGGCAAAAAAATCGTTTTTTACAGGTTATCGGTAGCCTGTCGAATATTGTGGCGCTGAGTAAAATCGAAGGTGAAGAACACCTGTCTCAGCCTTATTCATTTTCTGTTCAGCTCTATTCCAGCGCAGACTGGGACAAGCTGGAGCCTTATATTGGTAAACCACTGGCATTTCGTATTGGTGAAGCGCCAAATTACCGTATTGTGCATGGCATATTGACTGAATTACAGCAACAAGGTTTTACCGACGGCCAGTTTTGTTATCAGGCACGCATTGAACCGTGGCTGAAAATGCTGACGTTAACCCGCAATCTGCGTGTTTATCAGCGCATCAGTGTGCCGGATATGGTATGCGATATTTTCCGTAAACGTGGGTTTAACGACGTTGAACTGGCGTTAAAAAGCCATTATCCGAAGCTTGAATATTGTATGCAATACAAGGAATCGGATTTTGACTTTGTGACGCGCCAGCTGGAACAGGCGGGTATTTTCTATTTCTTCCGCCATGAAGAGGGGCGTCATGTACTGGTGTTGGCTGATCACCCCTCAACGTTTACTAATGCGCCTTTAGCCGTATTGCCGTATCAATCGAAGATCGGCGATCAGCAAGGGTATGGGCTACGCGCCTGGCATATTCATCGCATGATTATCCCAGGTTCCGTGGAAATGAATGGTTATAACGTTAAAAACGCCGCGGCAGTCAGCGCCAGTGCCAAAGCGAACAGCGGCTATTCCGTCAACCCCAAGCTTTCTATCTATGACGACCGACGTCAGGAGGAGCATAATCAACTAGAGGCACAGGCGGCGTTGTGCATGGAACAGTGGGAATCACAGTCACATTACGCGCGTGCCGTTAACAGTTATCCCGGTTTACAAGTTGGGCATCAATTTACGCTGAAAGGACACGTCAGTGCCGATGGTCGGTATGCGGTGGGCCACCAGCAATTAAAAGCGGAAAGTAACCTGGAAGAAGGCGGATTACTGTTTTCGTCGCAAGTCGCTTTATTTCCGGCGAATAAAGTATTTCGCCCACGACCTTCTGTCATCCGGCCCTATATTTCCGGTGTGTTGTCTGCGCTGGTTGTCGGTCCGTCGTCAGAAGAGATCCATACCGATGCGCAAGGGCGTATCAAGATCCAGTTTCACTGGGATAAAGAACACAAAAAAAATGATGACAGTTCTTGCTGGGTACGAGTGAGCCAATTCTGGAATGGCGCAAAGTTTGGGGCGCAATTTGTACCACGTGTGGGTAGTGAAGTACTGGTGAGTTTTGTTGACGGCGACCCGGATAGTCCGTTGGTAACCGGAACGGTTTATAACGGAGTGAAGATGCCCCCGTTTGCGCTACCAGGGCAGAAAACGCAAAGCGGCATTGCCACGCGCAGTAGCGCAAAAGGCACAGTGGAGCAAGGGCATCAGCTTTGTTTCGAAGATAAAAAAGGGGGAGAATTTATTTTACTTCATTCACAAAAAGATATGCGTCTGAAAGTAAAGAATGATTTTTCAGCGCAAATTGATCGCAACGCGCAATGGGAAATCGAAGAAAAACGCGATACCCAAATTAAAAAGGGCAATGACACGTTAATCCTGAGTGAAGGTAGCGCGTTAACCGAGGTAAAAAAAGGCGATAAGAAGCAAACGCTGGATCGCGGCAATTTCACTACTACCGTTAGCGCAGGTAATTACGCGCTGAAAGTATCCAGAGGCAACGCTAAAATTAATGTTGGTCAGAAATGCACTATTACCGCAAGTCAGGGGATTGAGTTGAAAGTCGGTGCCAGCAAATTATCGATTACCCCAGCAGGAATTACCATTAAAGCGCCGTCTGTCACGGTAGAAGGCTCAGGAAAACTGGCGTTAAAGAGCAGTGGCATAGCGGAACTCACTGGGACCACGGTAAAAGTAGCAGGCAGCGCAATGGCACAATTAAAAGGCGGCATTGTTCAGGTGGATGCTACCGGCATTGCTATGGTGAAAGGGATCTTGACCAAGATTGGTTAATGCAGGATCAAAGAATAACAAGAGCTTAGAACAATGGTTAAATTACGACACTGCCAGCTTTCGCCACAGGCGGAATTGGTATTACAGCAACATGCCGTACACGAACAGAATTTATCGGCGCTCAATAAGGAAATGTTGTGGCAAGACGCGGTGTTCTACACCATTTTCATGTTGCCGTATGCTCAGGCTTTGGAACTGGCATTGACATTTATCTCCCGCGTTTACGAACGAGACTTGATGCAAGAGCAGCGCTTATTGCTGCAACAAGTACGGCGCTGGCGCGCTAATGGCGGTGATCCACTGCGTCATGAGCTGTTCGAACAGGCACAGATTGTGGGGTTTGATAACCCGATTTCCTGTCTGGTGCTTTCAGTTTTCTGGAGTGAAGGCAGCATGACAACACCTGATCTGGAAGCAGTCTATCCGCAACCGTGGCAATCACTTGCGACACTGGCAGATACGTTGTGTCTGATCCTGCATGTCTATGGCGAACAACCGGAACAGCAAGCGCTGTACGTTGAGCAATTTTTTCAACTGGCACACAGTCAACTGAAGCAATTGCCACTGTCACAGGATCAGGGCCGCAAAAACTATCTGTACCATGAAGCTACGTTATAAGGAGAACAATGATGCCAATGCCAGCAGCCCGTGTGGGTGATATGCATATTTGTCCAATGATGTCGCCGGCGGTACCACCAATACCCCATGTGGGCGGACCCATTATGCCGCCAGGCGTACCGACTGTGCTGATTGGTGGTTTACCAGCAGCAACAATGGGATCACTGTTGGTGTGTGTCGGACCGCCGGATACGGTGGTGATGGGCAGCCCGACAGTGTTGATTGGTGGGAGACCCGCGGCCAGACTTGGTGATCTGTGCGCGCATGGCGGCACAATTACCACAGGTTACCCGCTGGTGATTATTGCCTGAAATGGAAATCACTGTGAATTTAGCACAAACAGATATCGCCCGTTTTTTACATCCCATTTCTGCTGATAAACCGGCAGGATGTGATATCGAATACGAACCTATTTTTGAACAAATAAATGCGGCACGCGAAACCGATGAGGAGTTTCTCCAGGACGATACATGGGGATGTGAAACCCGTCAGGCTGATTGGATGCAGGTTTCAGCGTTATGTCAGGAAGTACTGGAAAAACACAGTAAAGACTTACAGATAGCGTGTTGGCTAACCCAGGCACAAGGGGAGCTGTATGGTTTGGAAGGTATTGCCGGTGGTATCACGTTACTGACCCGCTTGTTGGAAACTTTTTGGCCGGTACTTTATCCGCCTCTGGATGATGATGGAGAAAACAGTGCGGATGCCCGTCTTGGCCGCTTGAGTTGGCTGGATAAACAGCTGGCGAAACAGTTGGACAATCTGACACTGACTGATGATGACAAATTGAGCCTGAATGTCTGGCAACGGGTGCAATATTTTGAACAACGTATCGCAGTTAATAGTGAATTACGTGCTCCTCTGATCAGTGATGGCTATTTTGGTATCGCTGAATGTGACGACAGTATTCGCACCACACCCGCCGGGCGGTTTAACCGGTTACTGGAACAGGCCGAACAGGTCCGCGACGCACTGGAAGCATTGCAGCAAATCATGCTGGGTTTATTGCCAACATCCGGCAACAGTATGAGCGCCAGTACGCAGCATCTGCAAAGTTTGGTGGCATTAATCGAACGTTTTCGTGAAATTGTTGCTCCGGGATCAGCTCAGAAACACAGCAGTGAAGAGACCGTGCCAGGAGGAAAAGAGTCAAACGGCATTAACACGACTTTTTTGGCGGAAGGTCGGACGCATCATGAAATGCGCGCTATTGCCATTGAGCAAATGATCAACATCGCCAATTATTTTCGACAGAATGAACCTACCAGCCCAGTGCCATATTTAATGGAGCGGGCAGCACGTTGGGCGAATATGGGAATGGCCGAATGGCTGGAGGAAATGATGGAAGATAATTCCTCCGCGCTACAAGAAATTATGCGCGTAATAAAAGGGCCGGATAAAAACAGAGGGCAAAATGAATAATATAAATTTTTATAATGTCATTAAACGCAGCTTTTTAATATTAACAGTAATTTTTCTAATAAGTGGTTGTAGTGATTCCATTTCCAATAATGAAAAACGCTTGCAGGCAATTGAACAGGCTAAACCGGTTTATGCCAATAATGCCATTCGTTTAAAAATGACTGCCGATGCGCAACTGAATATTTTTAATAATATACCGAATAGTTGCACGATATTAATTGCTCAGGTGGAAAAACGCGAACAACTGGATAAATTACTGGCTAATCCGGTGTTGTTACGTAATTTATTTGCCGGCACCGGTGCGACAGAACAGATATTACAGCTAGATAATTATGTGATGATACCGGGGCAATCTGTCTCTTTACATATTGATAGAGCAGAACAGGCACGTTATATCGCATTGATTGCCGGTTATTACCCTGCACCAAATAGCACTCATGTACGTGTGTTATCACTACCGTTGCGTCTTGAGACGCACGGTTGGTGGAATAAATCCTGGAATGCTGAATTTATTCCCATGAATGTTGAGTTGATGTTAGGGCGTTATGCCATTACCCGCAGTGATTTCTCCGCAGGCAACGCTGGGGATGAGGTGATTTACCCCGGACAAACGGCCGGCTCCGGCAATGACAGAAATCCATTGAGGAAGTAACGTCATGTTTGAATATAAACCGATGTATTGGTATTCAGGATTGTATTTACAGCCGCAGCACTTTCAGGCGCATGAGCTGCAACATGAATACTGGCAAGGACGTTATCAGTTACTGACTCAACCTTATGCGTTTGGTGTGGTGAAGTTGGCGTTCAATCTGGCTGCGCTAAGTGATGAAGTGCTCAGTGTTCATAACGCAGCGTTCATTTTTCCCGACGGTTGTTATGTGGATTGTGGTGTCAATGGTGTACTCAGTGCCCGATCATTACGTGATTGCTGGCTGGTACGCGAAAAACCGCAGCGCATTTATGTCGGCTTGCGTATGTTCAGCCACAATCAGAGTAACGTCACCGGTATCACCGATAGCGGAAGTGTCGGTAATATTACCAGCCGTTGGGTGACATGGCCGCAAGAACAGCGTATGCGGGATGCCTTTGGTGAGGGGCCGGAAGCAGAAGTACAACAACTTACCTATAACTTACGTTTTTTCCTGCACGATGAGATTGCACAAGCAACGGGTTATACCCTGTTGCCAGTGGGTCAATTGCACAGTACCGGTGACGGCATTGAGTTGGATAACCGCTATCTGCCGCCATGTTTGACGCTATACGCTACGCCACAACTGGGGCAACGCATTGAGCAACTGTGCCAGGAGCTGACCGGGCGTGTCCATCAATTGGAAGAATTAAAACGTCCACAAACGCTGGAAGGGGAAGTTTATACCCAGGAAAAAAGCACACTATTGCTGACGTTGCGTACTCTGGCTCGCTATGTCGTGCAGTTACATCATTTTCAGGAGGCGCGGGATGTTCATCCCTTACAGATTTTTGGGCTATTGCGCCAATTGATCAGCGAGCTTTCCTGTTTTACCGACCGTTGCTCTTTTTTAGGGCAGTGGAACGGGCAGGAAGAAATGCTGGAAAAATATCAGCATCTGAATTTGGCCCTGACTCTCGATAGTTGTGAACGGATAATTACTGATCTGCTCAATGCATTGGTGCTGGAACCGAATACGGTTATTCCTTTGCAACAGGAAAGTCGCGGTTATTATCATGCCGTGTTTAATGTTGCGGGAGCCAGTGAACAGCAGCGGGTTTATCTGGTGCTGCATTCTGACAGCTTTACCCATAGCGAACGTGAAATTCCTGACGATCGTTTGATTAAGCTGGCCGCGGCGGAACAGATCGACGGCATTATTAATCGCGCTTTGCCTGGTGTACGTTTGTATTACCAGGAAATTGCGCCGCATGGTTTACCTAACCGGACAAATACACGTTATTTCCGGGTAGAAAATCGCGGTGCGCTGTGGCGGCAGGTAGAAGAGAGTGAGTGTGTGGCGGTGCACTGGGCTGATGCGCCAGACGATTTGCAGATAGAGATCGTTATAGTGAGAGCATCATGATGCGTTTGTTAGATTGTTATATTCCGGTATTCACTTGTGTGCTGCGCATGATTCAACAGCAGGTGAATCATGCCGAAGAGTTGCGGCAAACACTGTTAGCCGCGCTGACGCAGGCACAAAATAAAGCGCGCCTGCATGGTTATGGATTGCAGGATATCGAAGAGGCAAACTTCGCTGTGGTGGTTTGGGCAGATGAAGCCATTCTGTGTGCAGGTCAAAAAGAATTGAGTGTTTGGCGACAATCATCATTGCAGGCAGAGCTTTATGATGCCGAGCTTGGTGGAAATACGTTTTTTGATCGTCTTGCCGCGTTGGTGCCGGATAATTACCAGGTTCGTCTAGTCTATGTTTTTTGTCTGCTTTCTGGGTTTTATGGTCGTTATGGCAAACATGACAATCTGGAATTGCATAATATTATCCAGCAGGAATTAGAGAATCTTCCTGATACTTTGCGTCGTTATATTTCTTTAGAAAATCATCGGCTAATGAATACATGCGATAATCTTCTGGAAAATAGACGATCCAATAATAAATGGCACGTTAAATTAATATTATTAATGTTATCTATTACATTAATTTATATTTTCATCAACGTCTATTTATTGAATATTGGCCGATAAATTCGGAAATTAAACATGAAAAAGTTATTTTATGCCATTGGCTGGTTCAGCGTGATGGCTATCCTTCTGCTATTCAGTTTAGCTATTGCAGTGGCGCTTTCATGGCCGACAATACTGTTATTGTTTCTTTTCCTATTACTGTTGTTATTACTGCTGCGTGGAGTGATGGCATTCTTACCGAAAATAACGAATAAACTGCGCGGGATAAATAAATTCTGGCGGAAGGGAAGCCATCGCCTGGAATATTTACTGTATCAGCACTGGTGGTGGGGAGGACGTTTACAAAGCCGGCGCCGGTTTCGTTCTCTGTTACACTGTAACGGATCCATGCCACCGTGGTTTCTGGTGGTGGGAGAACGTGGTAATGGTAAACAGGGGCTATTAGCTCACTGTAATGTGGCGCCGATGACAGGGAAGAATCTGCCATCGCTTACAGAGAATAGCTTTACCTGTCGCTGGTGGTTTTTCCGCCGTGCTATGTACATGGTGGTTTCTGGTCGTTATACCGAAGGGCAATCGTTGTACCGGCAAGCATGGCTGCGTCTGATACGCTGGATCGCGCAAGTACGTAAGCCCGCCGGTGTATTGGTTTGCCTGTCAGTGGAGCAATTGCTAAAAAGCGACAACAGAGCGCTGTATATTGCAGCACGCAATGTGCGGGCGCAGTTGGAGCCATTACAGATACGCCTGGAACGCCGCCTGCCGGTTTGGTTGATCCTCACACATAGTGAAACATTGCCGGGTTTTAACCACTGGTGCGCACAACTCTCGGTAGAACAACGTGCTGAATTGCTGGGCAACTTTATTGAGCATCACACGGATAATAATGTTACCGATGTGCTGGACAAGAGTATGAGCGCTATTGTTAACGCCTTGAAAGCTATGCGCCTTAAACTGCTCAATCAGCAACGGCAACAACCGGAAGCTGAAGTGCTGGCGTTGCCGGAAACTGTTGCTCAACTGCAACCGGCACTGGGCTACTACCTGAGCGCATTATTTGATCATGACCATTATCTGGAGCATGGTCTGTTGCGAGGCATGTTTTTTACTGCGGAACATCAGGCAGAACCACAGCAAATTGAAGGCGTTTTCAGCCACCGTTTGTTAGGAGAATATTTGCCCAAACAGGTTCACCGTAATGATGCCGTTTTACTGACAGGTTGGCGAACACTGACCAAACGTGCGTTGATTATCATATTCAGTTTGATGCTGGTGTACGGAGCAGGTAACGCATTAGTCACTACCTGGCGCGGTGTCATGCAGCTTGAGAATATCCATGGTGCAAACCCGCTTGAGCGCAGTTACTTGCGTTATCGGCAGGTTGAGTATTGGTTGCAGAAAACCCTGTCACATCTGATTTTTTATCCGGTTACCCATACGATGGAACAACGTATGGCGAGGGACTATCAGCAACAAGCGCCTGTTAAAACGTTCAACCCGGAGTCGGTAGTTACACACTTGCTTACACGCTTCCATAACGCTGAGGCACCGCAAAAACGGCTGTTGGCTTTACATTGGGCACGTTTTATCAATATTGAACAAGCAATGGCGCATGGCGCTACGCTGGAAACTTTGCAACGTATGCCAGCTTATTCCGCTTCACTGTTAAGCGGTGAAAATGATCCTTTATCGGCAGAACAGCGCGTGGCTCTGCGTCTGGCGCAATATCAGCAGGACAATGCAGAGCAGGAATTTGAGCAATGGCGGAATGTATTGCACTCCTTACTGGAGGATACCAGTAACTGGCAATGGCTGTTAGCCGACGAACAACCCGCAGGAACACGTTCGCTGACGCTGGCTGATTTCTGGCCGCTGACCGGCGATGATGCCACCAAAATTAACGCCCGTATTCGCGGCATTTATACCCAGGCAGGTGAGCGTGATATTCAGGCTACTCTGGATCAACTGGCACAAGCGCTTCACAGACCAGCGGTTTTTGTTCCTTTGCAGCGCTCGTTTCATCAACAGTATCAGAATCAGCGTCAGTCAGAATGGTTAGCATTCGCCCAGGTTATGCCACAAGCGGAAGAGTGGGTACGCGGCAAGAAAAACTGGAGAGCGCTGATATTGGCAACAGGTCAATATGATAGTCCTTATATCGCCTTCTTAAAGCAGTTGGAGAGTGATTTATCTACGGTGGCGCAGGAAGATAAGCAGCCCTGGTTGCAGACGCAGCAGCGTTTATGGCAACTGCATGGTTATGTGCAAAAAAGTAACGTGATGCAACGCGTTTCGCTGGGGAACATCTCTTTGCGTCAGCGCGTCATGTCATGGCTTGGCATTTCACCGCAGATCTCTGTGCAGCTGGATGACAACGCACTGACACGCTATCGCGCCTTCCGGCAGGCTGTGCAGTTAAATAGCCAGCGTGAATTGCTCAGTGATATGGAAACAGAGTTGTTGGTCAAAAATGCGCTGAGTAGCGAGAAAGGGGAGCTGAATAATAACGGTTTACGTACCTTATTTAATCTTTTCACTCTGTGGCGTCATGAGACCGAAAATAAGCAGAATGGAGCTGTCAATGAAACCTTATGGCGGCTCTATCAGGGTGATGCACATCTGGTATTGCGTTATGCATTCTTAAGTGCCGCCAGCCGTTTGCAGACACAGTGGGAAAGCAAAGTGATCTGGCCGATGGAAAAATTAAGCAGGCAGGAACTGTTTGATGGCCGGGAATTGAACGCGCGGTTGTATGAGTACAGCAATGCGTTTGTGCGGGATACCGCAGAATATGCGTTGGATATTCGTCCTGAGGGTATTAAACGCCAGGCAATAGAAGATGTGGTCTTTCCGTTTAACGATGATTTCATTTTCTATATCAATAACCTGATCCAGCCGAACGACATGCTTTCATCGACATCTGATATTCGTCGTCGCCTGCAAGAGAAACTCAACTTGCTGGAAAGTAAGCGTGAACTGGCGACGGAACAGCAGGAACCGGAACAGGATCAATCGGCGGAGGTGATGGTTACCAGTCAGCCCGCGACTGCCAATCGAGGAGCCCGGGTATTGCCGGTTGGCAGTTCAGTGACGCTGAGTTGTGATGATGGTGTACAGCAACTCAAAAGCATGAATTTCAATGACAGCAGGACCTTACACTGGAGTCCTGGATCATGCAGCAAGGTACAAATTGAGGTGTATTTCCCCGACTTTACGCTAAGTAAAAACTACGTTGGTACTGATGGTTTGCTGCAATTTATCCATGCCTTTTCCAGTGGTGAATTGACGCTGGCAGCACAAGCATTCCCGCAGCAACACGATGAATTAAGTGCGCTGGGCATCAATAATATCACCGTACGCTATCAGATCAGCGGAGGGAAGGAAGTTTCAGCATTGTATCGTCAATGGCAACAACATCAGCAGCAACAAACGGCGTTGTTGGAACAACGCAACCGACTGGACAGCCAGTTACTAAATTTAAGTGAACCGGTGGTGGCGAAAGGAACCCTTTCTACGTTGCCGTTACAGATCACCACATATTGGAATGAATTAAGGAAACCTAAAAGTGAGTAGTTATCTTAAACAGATCGTCAGTAAATTAACGGTGGAAGCGCGTCAGTGTCTTGATGAGGCCGCTAACCTGGCAGTACGGCGCACCCATCATGAAGTGGAAATTGAGCATCTGTTGCTGGCTTTGTTTGAAAAACAGATGCTGATGATGGAACAGGTGTGTCACCACGGTGGTATTGATGCTATCGCGTTGCTGAATGTCTGTCAGCGATCACTGACGTTATTACGCAGCGGTAATCATCGTCCTCCGGTACTGGCTACTAACTTGACAGAATGGATGGAGCAGAGCTGGATGTACGCCAGTACCCACTGGGGAGCGTTGCAGATTACCCCTCAGGCGCTGGTTGCGGCACTGATAATGAATCCGTCGCTGCATCATTCACTCACATCGGAGCTACAGCAGGCGTTACAGTGTAACACTGATGCGATAGAACAGTGGCTGCGTACACAGATACATACAGAACCGCAGCACATTACAGCTCCCGTCGGGAATCATACCCAATCCGCGCTAGCGCAATACACTCATCACCTGACGCAGGCGGCGCGTGATAACAAACTGGATCCGGTTCTGGGCCGTGAACGGGAGATTCGTCAGTTAATTGATGTGCTACTGCGTCGCCGCCAAAACAACCCGTTATTAACCGGTGAAGCAGGTGTCGGTAAAACAGCTCTGGTCGAGGGACTTGCTCAACGTATTGTCGATGGCCGTGTACCGGAAATGCTGGCACAAGCTGAATTATTCACGCTGGATATGGGGCTGTTACAAGCGGGCGCCAGCGTAAAAGGTGAGTTTGAAAGTCGCTTGCAGAAATTATTGGATGAGGTGAAAGGGTATCCCACACCCGTGATTTTGTTTATTGATGAAGCCCATACTCTGATTGGCGCTGGTGGTCAGGCTGGACAAAACGATGCAGCCAATCTGTTGAAACCGGCGTTGGCACGTGGTGAATTGCGTGCTATTGCTGCAACTACTTGGGCGGAATATAAGAAGTACTTTGAGAAAGACGCCGCGTTAGCGCGTCGTTTCCAGGTGATCAAAGTTGAAGAACCTTCGATCGAACTGGCGACAGCCATGTTGCGCGCCATGACTCCGGCGATGGAAAAACATCATGGCGTCAAAGTGCTTGCAGAGGCGGTGACAGAAGCCGTTGTATTATCCAGCCGTTATATTAATGGGCGTCAATTGCCGGATAAATCGGTTAGTCTGTTGGATAGCGCTTGTGCCCGTGTTGCCGTTTCACAGACTGACGAACCTGCACCGATTGAAGATCTGCGTGCTATGCTGGCAAACATTGCCACCGAACAGGAAGCATTATTGCGTGAAGGTGGTCATGAAACCCAATTACAGAAGTTGGCACAGCGTCAAACCGAATTGCAGGTATCCCTGGAGGAAATTTTGCCGGAATATCACGCTCAACGTCAGTTAGTAAACGACATCCTTGCCTGTGAGGAACACGACGAACGGTTACCTGTGCTGCGTGCGGAACTGCGTCAGCGTCACCATCAGCATGCCTATGTATTTGACTGTGTTGATGCTGCTTGTGTCGCCGATATTGTTGCCGGCTGGACCGGGATACCTCTTGGCCGGATGGTGGAAAATGAACGCGATGTGCTGCGCCAGTTGGAAACGCGCCTTAATCAACGGGTAATGGGGCAAGATCATGCGCTTAGTCAGATAGCCCGTCAAATTCGGATTGCTAAAGCACAACTGGCTGATCCGGTAAAGCCGACCGGTGTATTTATGCTTGCCGGTCCTTCTGGTGTGGGGAAAACTGAGACTGCCTTAGCGTTGGCGCATGAATTGTATGGCGGTGAACATCATCTGATCACTATCAACATGTCGGAATATCAGGAAGCACATTCTGTTTCCGGTCTGAAAGGCTCTCCCCCAGGATATGTTGGTTATGGACAGGGGGGAGTGCTGACTGAGGCGGTTCGCCATCAGCCCTACAGCGTGGTATTACTTGATGAGGTTGAGAAAGCACACCCCGATGTACTGGAGCTATTCTTCCAGGTGTTCGATAAAGGCATGATGGAAGATGCTGAAGGACAGCAGATTAATTTCCGCAATACGTTGATTATTCTGACCACTAATGCCGCATCGGATTTGGTGATGCGTGCAGCGATGCAAGGCGTGAAAGTACAGGGGGAAATTCATCCGGCAACACTTGACGATATTCAGGAAATTATCCGGCCGGAACTGCAACGTATCTTTACGCCTGCATTTTTAGGTCGCTTGCAGGTCATTCCTTATTTACCGGTACATGGCGAAATTCTGCATGCCATTGTGCATCATAAACTGAATAAAGTTGTGATGCGTTATCGTCAAGCAACCCAATGCGAGTTGCATTATAGCAATGCGCTGGTGGATTTTATTGCTGAAGGATGCCGGATCGCGGAAAGTGGTGCCCGTGAAATTGATAACCTGTTAACCCGGTTCGTCTTGCCGCTGTTATCAGATCAATTGCTGTTAGGAGATGCACCGGTGAATGAGGATGTACGCCTGGATGTTATTGAAGGCCAAATACAATTATCGTAATAACAAAAGAAACTATCACCAATAAAGACTAAAACTATCAAACATTATCAATTTAGGGTAAGAAACTGCCTTCTCTGCTATTATTACCTTATGATGTAACATTTAGTGTTACGTATTATCTTGTGATGTAACATTCAATGCTGCATATTATCTTATGATGTAACATTCAGTGTTACGAAATGAGATCCTGATGAAAATGAAAAAGATAGTGGTCTTTTGGTTTATTTTTACGCTAATCAATTTTGCGCTGGCACTGCTGAGTTTGCAAGTGCGGGATGTCTGGAGCCTGTCGTCACTGGTGTGGTTTCCGGCTGGCCTGTTACAAGGTATTTTTTGCGCCAGGGCACCACGGTACTGGCCTGTTTGGTTAATAACGGGTGCTCTGATTTCGCTAACAGCCAGCCAATGGTATGGCAGACCGGTGAGCGTCTCGCTGATATTTTCTTGTATCAATGTGGTGATGCTGGTAGTGACAGGGTTGGTCTGGCAATTTTTCTACGGTGTAATGTGGGCCCCGAGGCGGGCAAGTGACATCTTCAATCTGACAGTACTTTGCTCGTTAAGCGGAATTATTGAGCGATTTATGGCGAAGTGGGTACTTCATTTATTGGGTTACCCTATCGATATATCTATTTCATTACCGATTGTTGTCTGCTCGGTGTTGAGTTATCTGCCGTTTACGTTTTTTGTTATTTCTTGCATCACCTACAAGAAAAGCCGGGTTGAAGACAGGAAAACCTATGGTTTATGGTTGGTGGCTGTATTTGCCATGACAGCATTGTTTACCAGCCCGCCACCTGAAACCGGGAAAATACATTGGCAAGGAGTAGCGCTCCTCTTTTCCTTCAGCTTGCCGATGCTACTGGCGTTAAGAGGTGATTTGCTGGTATTAAGCGGCTTTTTATCCTTATGTACGGTAGGGATCGTGGGTGCAACCATTTTTGGCTTTGGGCCGTTCGCATCCCGATTAATGAGTATCCAACAGAACGTGCAAATTGCGGCATGGTACAGTACCGCATTTACCCTGCCTGCGTTGTTATGCTGTAGTTGTTTATATAACACAATCAATGTATTACATCGCCGTAAAGCGCATTTTTTGTTAATGAGTGCTATGCTGGAGCAAGAACAGATTAATTATTTTCGGTTAAGTACCGACGGGCACCTGTATTGGCATCATGACGCGGCCTGGATGCGGTTTGGTAAAGCGCCCGCCTGTTGGTCGCAGTTACTGGCTTGGGTGCATACAGAAGATCGGCAGAAAATCGAACAGCTTAAACGTTCTGTCTCGCGGATACCGCAGACGTTAAAAATTCGGATTGCTGATGGTAAAGGCGAATTTAACCCAGTGATTATCGCCTTGATCGTTCATGTAGGCGAAAATGCCGGTTTTATTGAAGGAACTATGCGTGAAATAGCGGATAGAGAATAATATGGAGAAATAATCAATGCCGAGACAAGTCATTATTGCTGACGATCATCCAGTCTTCTTATTAGGACTACGCGCCGTATTGGCAACATTACCCGAGAATTATCAGGTTGTGGGGGAGGCGCATGATGTGACTACACTTTTTTCTCTGCTGGAGGAAAAAGAGGCGGATATGCTGATTACGGACTTCAATATGCCAGGCGATAACCAGATCGACGGGTTACGGATGATCAGCCGAATTCGTGAGCAATATCCGAATTTACCTGTTGTGGTGATCACAATGCTCAGCGACCGGAAGATAATAGCTTCATTAATTGATTATAAAGTGAAAGCGATTTTGAACAAAAACAGTCTGTCTCACGAGTTAGTGAAAGGATTGTACAGTACAACAGGGCACGATAAGCCTTATTTGAGCGAGCAATTTATTGAATCTCCGGACGAAGAAGTGGTAAAGGCGCTGACCGGTAAAGAGCTGGAAGTGATTAAATTATTGGGGCAAGGATTGAGTGTAAATGATATCGCTGCACGTTTATACCGTACCAAGCAGACGATCAGTGCACAAAAAATTAGCGCGATGAAAAAACTGGGGTTAGATAATGAAGCAGCGCTTTATAATTATTTGCATCAGGTTGGATTGGGATTGTAATAGATGAAAGGCGGCCGGAAAGGATCACGATGGTTAGCTGTATTGATACTCCTGTTGCCATTATCTGGCCGGAGTCTCAATCTGTTTGAATACCGTAATGCGCAAGAGCTGCCTTCATACGGGTTACCGGTGAAGTTTTATTCGAATGTCGTCACTCAGGAATTTGCGCCATTACCCACCAAAGAGCAAGGGGTTCTGGCCTCACACTTTCCAACACTAAAAGTCGGCATTCTCTGCTGCATTGGTGCGCCATTGGTGATCCATCGTTGGGATGGCAAGTTGGAAGGGATTTACGCTGACTATCTGCGCCTGATTGAAACCGTATTAAAAAGGCCGGTGGAGGTACGACTGTTTGGTAACTGGGAATCAGCCTATGCAGCATTACAGCGTGGAGATATTCAGTTGTTATCACATTCTGCTTCACCCCAGCCGGGAAATAGGAAGGATGACACTTACCCGATTCTGGTACAGCCGCTTGCCTTGATTGTACGCAAAGAACAAGTCAATAAGCCGTTTGAACAAATGAATATTATGGCAGCACCAGGCAGTAACCCGAATACCATTGAGCAATTGCGTAAACATTACCGCAGTGTTTTGGTGGCGAAAAACCAACAGGAGGGAGTACAAGCCGTGGTGGATGGTGAAGTCGATGCCTATCTGGACGGACAAAGCCAGATTGCCTATTTGCTGGCTTTTCGCCCGTTTACAAAGCTGACTTACCGTCGGGATATTTCTCAGGGAGAGCGGTATGATTTTCTTGCCCGCAACGGCGATGGTATCGTTGAAGCAATAAATCTCATTCTGACTGCCATTCCTCACGAAACCAGAAATAAGGTTTATCAACGTTGGGTTTCCGGGCTGGCTCTGAGCGACAATAACGACACCACAATCTTTTCGCCGCAAGAAAAAGCCTGGGTTAAAAAAAATCCTGTCGTCAATGTCGCGATTAGCCGTACTGCGCCGCCTTACTCATTTCTGGATAAAGATGGGCAACTCGCCGGTCTGGATGTGGATATTTTGCGTCTGCTGGGAGAGAAAAGTGGCATTACCTTTAATTTTATCCCGGCAGATGGCGCAGTGGGGATCAAAAAACTATTACAAGATGGCGAAGCTCAAATGACTTCTTTGGTCGATACGCCAGAACGTCGTCGCTGGCTCTCTTTTAGTCATCCCTATGGTACTGTGGAATGGGTGATGATCACTCGCAATGAGCGTAATGCGCCCTATGAGTTTGAACAACTTAAACACCATCGGGTAGCGATTCAGCGCGGTCATGCTCTCCTGTCGGTATTGAAGCAATATCCGGAGATCTTCGTCATGGAAGTTGATAATGTGACGCAAGGTGTTGATATGGTGCTGGCCGGGGCAGCAGATGCAACTTTTGATAGCTTGATAAGTGCTGATTATCTGCAAGCAAGTCACTATGGTACCAATATTTCTATTCAGTTTTTTGAAGGCTCATTGCAACCGGAACAATACGCCATCATACCCGCTTATCCTCAATTGGTTAATATATTAAATAAAAGCATTGATGCATTACCGCCAAATGAGCTGCGGGTGTTGCGCCTGAAGTGGTTATCTATGGGAAATGTGACAGCCTATGCTGACAATAAAATTTCTCCCTGGATGAAATTGTGGGGAGGAGCGTTATTTGTCATTGCGTTAAGTTCGGCCTTTTGGGGGAGTTATCTTGCCCATCAGATCAGACGACGTAAAAGAGCGGAAAACAACTTACAGGATTTACTGACGTATTGGGAAACACTATTTAATAACATGCCTACGCCAATGTTTGTCTGCGATCCGACCATGTGCGTTACGGCAGCGAACCTCTACTTCCGCCGTGAGATGAACACCCTCGGATCTGATGTGATTGGTCGTAGTCTCTTTTCTCTGTGCTTTTTAAAACCTGCTGATGAGAAAGATATCAGTATGATTTTTCTGCGCTGTCTGGAAGGGGCGCCTGCGCATTTTTCCGATCGTAGCATTGCTATCCAGGGTCAGGACAGAGATGTTTATTTGTGGCTTGAAAGTTACAGCAATACCGAAGGCGTTGTTCAGGGAATAATTGGTGGCTGGTTTGATGTGACCGAGCGTAAATTGTTGGCGCAAGAACTGCGTCAGGAGCGCGATAAGGCTGAACTTGCCAGTTTGGAAAAATCAGATTTTCTGGCACACATGAGCCATGAGATCCGCACTCCCTTGCAAGCAATTATCGGTATTCTCGATCTGGAGGTAAAACAGCAAACTCTGCCATCTACGCCATTACATATCGCATGGCACGCTGCAATGTCTTTACAGGGAATAATCGGTGATGTGCTGGATTTTTCCAAGATAGAATCTGGACGTATGGTGCTGAATTTGAAACCGGAATCCTTACAGGAAGTTCTGGGAAGTTGTGTAGTGGCTTTTAGTCATCGCGCTAAGGAGAAGGGGCTGTTTTTTGCCCGGCAATTCGATTTACCGTCTGAATATTACCATCTGCTGGATGCAACACGTGTAACTCAGGTAGTCAATAACTTACTGGGCAATGCTATTAAATTTACTGAACAGGGCGGAGTGCAAATCAGCGCCAGCTATCGGCATATTCCAGAGAGTAACCAAGATGAAATCACGCTGGTGGTTGCAGATACCGGTTGTGGTGTCCCGGAAACCATGTATGAAGCTGTTTTGCTGCCTTATGTACAAGTGACGCAAAACTGTGGTGGTAAAACCGGCACTGGGTTGGGGTTACCCATCTCGGTACAGTTAGTTGAATTCATGGGTGGTAGCCTGAAAATCACCGGTGCACCCGGTGGCGGCACGCAGGTTACAGTAACGTTACCACTTATGCGCAGTATTGTTGAGAAAGAAGCAGTAAGCGAAAAAACTGAAAATATTGAAGGGGAAATTCACGAATCGCTGAATATCTTGGTTGTTGATGACTTACCTGCCAATTTACAGGTGTTGTCGTTGCAGTTAGCCCCATCGGGTCATCATGTCGTATTAGCTGAAAGCGGTGAACAAGCGATGAATCTGATGGAAGAGGGATATTTTGACCTCGTGCTGACAGATTGCCAGATGCCGGTGATGAATGGTTATGAACTGGCTCAGTTATTGAGAAAACATGAGCGACTACGGCAATTACCACCGTTTATTATTCTGGGGTGTACCGCGAACGCATTTTCTACTGAGCAAGCCCGTTGTCTGGACGCGGGAATGGATGGTGTATTGACCAAGCCGCTGGTACAAAGCAAATTGCTGGCAGAAATCAACCGTTATTACCGACAGGTGAATGATGAAATCACGTTGCAGTTTGATGAGATTCAGGCGCTGGCCCAGCGAGATGTTACTGTAGAGCACCAATTATTCAGTGCAGTGTGGCAAGGGATGTCGGAAGATATTGCAGAGCTGAGACAACCGGAAAATCAACAAATAGATGAAAAAGTCACGCATCACGCACACCGTATGAAAGGCGCTTTTGCTCTGCTGCAATATCAGCAAGGAATACGTATATGTCTGCGTATTGAAAAAGGTGAACGTTATGATGAGAAGACGATTGAAGTTTTGTTGACTCGTGCGGAATATTTCCAACAGCAGATTAAGCAGCAATTAGAAAAATTGCAAAATGTGAATCAAGGTGAATGACATAGCTTTTAACAAAGGGTGCTGAATGGGGTGAGGGGTATCCATACTCCTCACCATTTATTCGTCTGAGTTCTTGAATCTAAATATTTTCCCAAAATAGTGAGTGGAGAAGCTCTCTTATTCTCGCCTTACTCACAGTTATTTTTTAAAAAATAACAATCTGTAATAAAACATTTCTCAATTATTTCTGGATTTTCATTAATTATATCTAAGAAATACAAAATTATTTTATTTTTGTCATGATAATAAAAATACAGATTAAGATCTTTGACAATCTCAATGACTGAACATAAGGTTTATGTATCAGTGTGAAAATTAATATATATTTAATTTCACTAGAATTAAATAATAAATCAACAACATCATTTATTTTAAAATTCGTAATGCAGGGATCCGTCAGATTGATATTTCTGCACATGAGATTGCAGAAAGAGCATCATCATTTTACAGCCCGATAACTTTAGTCGGTGGGATCTTGGCTATTTTTGCCCATCCCCCGATAGGGTTCAAAGTTACTTTTCAAGCCCTTCCACTGTTTATGACTTTAATCTGTAAATAATGTCGTCAGGTCAACCGACTTGACGAACTCACCAACGCTAAATGTTGTCGCTATGTCATTAAACTCAAATCGACCGTAGAAATTAATGTGTTGCCACGCCACTGGCGATATTTTACCCAGCTTTTTACCCAGCTGTCCCATCTCAAATAAACCGTCAGGATCACCTCTAAATTCATTTTTTGACCCCAGATTAAAACGGCGGAACACCGTATTCCATTAACCGAAAGTGGCGGGGATATCCCTCTAGTACTACAGCCGTACTTACTTTTTTCAACAGAAAAGACACTCATAGAAAAGCTTAATTCATGCGGTTTCTCAGAGTTGTGAGCATCAAGGAAAATGCAACTTTCTGGTATCTACGGCTGTAGTATTAGTACTACAGCCGTAGATAGATATTGTGTCATAATGCGCCAAGTTCTCATGCCAACATAGCGAAAGATTCGATGCAAACACCGTTGACCCTGTGGACACAGGAGCTGGATACATTACACGCCCGTTTAGCTCCCCTGTTCAAGCGCTCCGAACCCCGACAGCGCAGTCTGGCCTACCTTAAGGGACTCCTCAGCAACGTCGAACGCAAGAACGGCTGGCAACTGGCTGAGTGGATGGGCGAAGCCACGCCTGACGGGGTACAGCATCTGCTTGAACGTGCCTTGTGGGATGCCGACGCGGCCCGCGATATCTTGTGTGACTACGTTGTCGGCCACCTGCGGGATGACAACAGCGTGCTGATTGTCGATGAGACCGGATTCATCAAGAAAGGGCAGTACTCCGCCGGCGTACAGCGCCAGTACAGCAGCACCGCCGGACGGGTGGAGAACAGCCAGATTGGCGTCTTCCTGTGCTATGCCGGCGGTGGGGCTGAGGAATCCCCAGAAAATAGACAAGCATAGCGTTGTGTGATCTACTGATTGTTCCACCAAGTCAATAAGGTCACTGCTATGCCTGCACGTAAAGTATGTCACAACTTCTTCAAAGATGCCTTAGCACCGTTTCATAAATATCGCCAGAATGCATTAATCGATGCCACTATGGCTTTGATTAATGGCGCTTCTCTTACGCTAACCAGTATTGGACGTTTTTTGCCCGGACAGGCTCAGGTCAAAAACAAGATAAAAAGGGTTGATCGCCTGTTAGGAAACACCGCTCTTCACAACGATATTCCTGCGATTTTTAATAATATTACTGCCATGATAACTCGTCAGTTGCCTCTTTGCGTTATTGCTGTGGACTGGAGCGGTTATCCATCGCAGGAGTATCATGTGCTTCGTGCCAGCCTTCTTTGCGACGGTCGGGCAATTCCGTTATTGAGTTGGGTTGTATCCTCGGAAAAACAAAATAACACCTTAATACAAAATCAGTTTCTTGATTCCCTCGCTAAAGCCGTCTCTTCCGATGCCAGAGTCATCATCGTCACAGACGCAGGATTTAAGAGTCCATGGTTTCGACATATTACCTCATTAGGCTGGGATTTTATTGGGCGGATCAGGAATAACGTTCAATTTCACCTGGCAGATAGTCCTGAAATATGGCTGAAAATCTCTGACTGTCCCGGAACAATAACGCCGAAATACATGGGGGCGGGAACGCTGGTCAAAGAAAAGAAAAACCGTATTAATGGTCATTTTTATACATACAAGAAATTACCTAAAGGGCGGAAAAGTAAACGTTCAAAAGGCAGGCCAATGTATACTAAAACAGACAACGAGTATCGGCAGTCAGCAAAAGAAGCCTGGCTTATTTTCAGTAGTATAGATGATTTAAAGCCACGGGAGATCATCAAGTTATACAGTCGTCGCATGCAGATAGAGCAAAACTTCCGCGATGAAAAAAGTGAGCGTTTCGGATTTGGTCTTCGTGCCAGCCACAGTCGCTCTGCGGGTAGAATGCGGGTACTGAGCTTACTGGCAACCCTGAGCACAATCGTCCTGTGGCTGATTGGTTATCACGTGGAGAATAAGGGATTACATCTGAGATATCAGGCCAACAGTATCAAATCACGGCGGGTCATCTCATATCTGACGTTAGCGGAGAACGTCTTACGACACTCCCCACTGATTTTAAAACAAATATCACTGAATGATGCTCTTAACCACTTAACAAGAGTCTACCGAAATATGGTGCTGGTTTATTAGCACCGATTTGTGGGGATCCCTCAGCCCCCCGAGGGCTTCCCTGAACAAAATCGCGTGGTCATGCAAAGCCGTGCCCGGTCTGAAACGCCCGTGCCTCAGAGCGTCGCAGGGGCGCCGCTTGCGGGCTCTATGCCGCCCGCGCCCGCAGAACGGGCGCCCGCCGCCCAAGCAAGTTGGGCGACGTTCGCCCGTTGCCGAAAAAGGCGCTACCCTGACCAGAGCGCGGCGGGAAAAACCGGCCTTCGGGGGCGAAAAGCGCGTCAGGGGGTTTTGGGTTCGGCGGTGAACGCACATCGGAAAAAACGGGTTGTAACTGACTGAATGAACAGGGAAAATCGCTGTTCTCTGGCTCACTTCGCAATGGAATGGGTTGTTGCGGATAATAATGCCCTGAGCTTACCCAAAGGCATGGCGGATTACGGTCGGTCAGCATCCAGTCTGGCTACCGCGATGTTAAATGAAGGTAAATCTCTTCAAGAGATTTCACAGATTATTGACAAAGTGCTGGTTTTTTATCCGGCATTTTGTTTTAATTAAGTTCCGTTCACTCAACGGAGCTTGCCACCATGTTAAGACCCCCCCCTCTCCAGACTTTCCCGCCAGAAACGCTCTCGCTTGACGAGCTGGTCCCTAAAAATCATTTGGTCCGTCAAGTCGATGCTGCCATTGATTTCGAATTTATCCGCGAATTAGTCGCCCCGTTGTATTGCCACAATAATGGCCGTCCTGCTATCGATCCGGTCATGCTGATTAAAATGATGTGACTCGGCTACTTGTTTGGCGTCCCCAGTGAACGCCGTCTGGTACAGGAAATTCAGGTTAATGTGGCTTACCGCTGGTTTCTGCGCCTCGGACTGACAGAAAAGGTCCCTGATGCCTCAACCCTGAGCCAGAACCGCCGCCGCCGTTTCAATCATACCGCGGTCTTCCAACAGATTTTTGACCACATTGTTGAACAGGCGATAGCCAAAGGATTTGTGGGCGGACACGTACTCTATACCGACAGCACCCACCTGAAAGCCAGTGCCAATCCGCATAAATCGGAGAATGTCATGCGGTCGGTTCCCCCCGGCGCCTATGTTGACGCACTGGATAAAGCCGTCACTCAAGACCGGGCGGCAGCTGGAAAAAAAGCCTGAAGCCAGCCCTAAAGGAACGGCAGAGAAAGACGAAGGTCAGTATCGTCGATCCGGAAAGCGGGTTTATGCACCGGACCAACAAACCCAGGGGGTTCTTTTACCTTGACCACCGTACCGTGGATGGGCAAGTCGGTATTATCACCGATACCTACGCCACACCGGGTAATGTCCACGACAGCCAGCCTTTTATCAAGCGTTTGACGCGTCAGTTAGAGCGTTTTGCTCTCAATCCCCTCGCGGTTGGGTTGGATGCGGGCTATTTTACGGCCCCGGTTTGTTATCTGACGGAACAGTTAGGCATTATCCCCATCATAGGTTATCGCCGGCCGAATAAGGGACCAAATACCTTTCAGAAGAAACATTTCACCTATGACCAGCTACAGGATTGTTATGTCTGCCCGCAGGGAGAAAAACTGATTTATACCACAACCGACCGTCAGGGATACCGGCATTATCAGGCCCCGGCGGCTATCTGCCAGTGTTGCCCGCAGCGTGATGCCTGCACGCACGCGAAAGGCGGAAAAACGATAACCCGTCATATCTGGGAGGCCAGTAAAGAGCAGGCCAGAGAAAACCGGCTAACGGAATGGGGTAAAAAAGTTTACAAGCGACGAAAGGAAACAATAGAGCGCAGTTTTGCGGATGCGAAGCAACATCACGGGCACCGTTATGCCCATTTTCGCGGGTTGCAGAAGGTGCAAATACAGTGTCTTTTGGCGGCAACTGCCCAAAATATCAAGAAGATAGCCTTGCTGGTCGCGATGCTTTGTTGTTTTTATCTCTGGAGGGCGAGCCAGTCAATGCCCGCGAAGCGAAAATAACGCCCTGACGGGCGATTGAATCGGGTCAATGAGGAAAATGAGTTGTATTATGATTCGTAATGAAAGGAACAAACCCCATTATTTTCAATGGGGTTTGTCAGCGGTCTGAGAACGGCAAAGCCGTCCTGTAAACGGCTTTATGTGGAACAGCAGCGAGTAAATATAGAATTATTTAGAAATAAAAGGGAGAGGTGAGGATTATTCTGGAAGGGTGAAATGACTGTCCGGCAGGCTGAATCGAACGCCATACTGACGACCAACATCGAGCGCAAACACGCGCGTGTACGTTTCTGTGGTTTCCAGGCGGGAGTGCCCGGCATAAGCCTGCACAACTTTAAGCGGAACCCCATGCTGGATCAGGTGCATACAGAAGCTGTGCCGGAACGTATGGCAGGTGACAGGGATACTAAAAGTGACAGAGTCACGTTTTGCGAGGTCCAGCGCCTTCCTGATCCAGTTACGCGGTGTGTTATCACTCTGCACGGGCCAGAGCAGCTGCTGTTTGCCAATACGCAGTGTGGCCAGAAATTCACGCACCTTCCTTACATATTGAGGATCGGTCAGAGGAACAATACGGAACACCTCTTCATCCTTGCCCGGTCGGCCACATCCGCGCTGACGCTGTTTAAGCGTCTTCAGCCGTACAAACGGCCGGGAACCGTCAAGCTGAAAGCTGCCGCCGGTCAGCGCAAGCGCTTCATTAATGCGTGCGCCCGTGTTCCAGAGAGTGTCGAAAAGAACCTGCTGGCGCAGATCTGGCACATACCGAAGAAAGACCGACACCTCCGGGGCCAGCAGGTATTTGGGTAAATCGGCCTGGCTGGCCATCTCCCGCAGCGCCAGCGCATCGGCATAATCGAAGTAGGCATAAGTCACGCGATCGGGACCGATGGCGTCGCTACGTGAATTCTGAGAAATTTGCAGGGGGAAAGTGTTCAATTTTTTAAAATCCGGTAATCAGCCGTCAGATGACTGAATTTTATGAAATTTTTCGCTGAATTCGACCGCTTCCTGCATATCAAATGTCATGCTCCGCGTGGAGGTGGTAGAGCTCCAGCTTTTCCCGCCTGCGATCCTGTAAGGGTGTAGGGTCAGTCCGCGTAACGGCTTGTCATGCCGGGCTGCAAAAACCAGCTGCCCGGCAGATATCTTCAGCATCATGGCAAACATATCCGCACTGATGCGGCGGCCTCTCATTCCACTCATAGCAACCTGTAACTGAAGCCGGCACCGCGGCTGTTATTGTAAATCTGCTGGCCAGACTGTCCTTCATCTTCACTGTACACCATCATACGGCGGCCGTTAGTGAGCGAATCCATTTTCCGCTGCGCGTTTTTATCATCATAACGGACAGGCAGGCACGAGCCTTTACTGCCACTAACGCTTTCCACGCGGAACACCCGTACCCTGACGGCGTTCTTCCGCGCCTGGTCAGGATCGTCACCACTGACCACGCCCGTCAGTTTCTGAAGCGTATCAGCAGGACTGCTGTACTCAGCCTGGCTGAGATAGCGGCCGTTCGGGGTCAACCAGAAATCCTGGCTGTCGCTGACGCGGTAGGTTTCGCCGTGGCTGGCGATGCCTGAGACGTTACAGAAGCGGTCATAATCGGTGGGCTGTCCGGGGAGCATGGCGCACCCCGTCAGCAGCAGTGCCGGCAGGGCGGCGACCGCGACGCAGCCGGCGCGGGCACTATATCTTGTGCCGTATGCAGCTGACGGAGCCACTACATATAGCGTTATCCACAGAAACGGTGGATAAGTGGCGGCGCTGCGGAGAATACCGCTAAACCGCAACGGCGGCAGGAATGAGCAAAAAACGTGCACTGTGTATTATTGTACTGTACAATACATGTATTACATACAGTACATACACGGAGACGCACATGATCACCGACACCCGGACACCTGAAGAACTGGCAGCGGCCATTTCGGCGGCGCTGGCCGCCCGATACGGCGGCAGGGAAACCGCGCACCATAAAGCGTGGGTTATCGATCAGATGTGCCGCGCGCTGACCGGCGACGGCTACACGGCGTCTGCGCCGGCGAGGACGGCCCGGACACCTACACCTGGGACGAGGGCATTGCACCATGAACATCAGCAATGACATCCGGGCACGCATTGAGGCCGCTGCAGAGGCGCTGGTCAGTGAAGGCGTGAATAGCCCGACCAACGAGCAGGTCCGCCAGAAGCTGGGCGGCGGCTCCCTGTCCCATATCTCGCCGGTCATGCGGGAGTGGCGGCGCAGGCTGCGCGAGCAGGCTGACACACCGGCGCTGCCCGTACCGGACATGCTGCAACAGCTGGCCGCCGATCTCGCCGCCCGTCTGTGGCAGCAGGCCCGCGAGCTGGCTGAGGCTGACGCCGCGGCGGTACGCGAACAGGCTGATGCAGATATCGCCCAGGCAGATGAACAGCGTGATGAGGCGCTGGACGAAGTGCGCCGTCTGGAAGCCGAACTGACGTACCTCCGCGGTGTGGCAGACGAACGTGACCAGCTGCGCGGACAACTGGAAGAGACGCGCGCGGCGCTTGCCGAATCCCGGACGAATAACGCCGTCCTGCAGGCCACGGCCGATGCCGGCACGCGGCAGCTTGACGACACGCGGGCTGAGCTGAAACTGGCCAGAGAAGATACTAAGGCGCTGCAGGCAGAACTCCTGCAGCTAGCGCGCGCGGCCGGCAGACAGCCCGATCCGGCGCAAACTGAAACCGGCAAGGAGTGAGAATGGGAACCTACATACGAACCTGTGCGGAGATCAAAACCGCGGACGGCTGGCTACCAATAACAGGGAAATACAGGCCGCCGTTAAGAGCGGCTTTTTCTTTTTCCGGGCTTCCCGTCAAGGACTCAACATTATTGACGTCTCACATCAATTAGGTTATTTTGTCATTAATTCCTTAATGATGTGGCACATGAATAATATGCAAAATATCGCCCCCTCGATGCGGCTCTCCGGTGTGCAAAAAGACGTATTGTTTGTTCTGTATGGTCTGGCAGAACGTCAACTGGCCGGGCCGTTTCCGGCGATGCAGCTTTTCAGCATCCTCAATAAGGGACGCCTTCAGCCCGTTGCCGACACCAATTTTCGTCGATCCTGCCATACCCTGAACCGTCACGGTCTGCTCAGCAAGTACCGGGATAATCAGTCACTGACGCTCGCTTTCGGACTGACGGAAGCAGGCCTGGAAATCGCCAGAGAGGTTTATCACAAACGCCTGACGGAGATGGAATAACCATGAAGAATGATGAGCTGGCCACCCGGCGCGCTGAGGCGATTGCCGAAGATCGTTGTTTCACGAAAGGACGCCTGCGCGATGAATTCAGAATGAAGCCGGCCCCCGGCGCTGAGCCGGTGAAGTGGTACAAAAGCGCCTACGGCGGCAGGTACGGTGTATACCGCATTGCTGACTGTGTACCGATGCGGGAGAAACGCCCGCCGACCGAGAAGCAGCAGCTGGCAGGCCTGCGTCTTTCCGTCTTGTCCAGGCTTAACAGCACCAGTGGCCGGATGGCACGGCAGGCCCACGACTGGCTGAGCCGGGCACCGCTCTTTCTGGATACCGAAACGACGGGGCTGGGTAATACAGCGGAAGCCCTGGAAATCGGCCTGACCGATGCGGCCGGCCAAGTGGTATTTGAAACCCGCCTGAAGCCCACTGTCGCCATCGAGGCGCAGGTTCCTTGCCTATAGTGACGCCGGATAGATTTAAGCAAGCCCAAAATTCATCAAAATGAGTGTTGCAAAAACGAGGGCGACCATAGATTTTATGCTCTCTAAAAAGGGCGTTAGTTGCTGCGGCTGACGACGCCCTTAATGGGATTCTTTCTGATGTCAGAATCAATGACGGATCTGCGCCAACTCGTCTTCAGATAAGCCAGTCGCTTCGAGAACAGCCTCGCGAGGCATCCCCATTTTCAAAAGGCTGTGGGCAACGTCGAGTTTACCCAGCCGCACACCTTCTTCACGCCCTTTCTGTTCACCCAGCCGCACGCCTTCTTCAAGTCCTTTCTGTTCACCTAACTGCATCCCTTTCCGAATCCCGCGTTGTTCGCCCTCGAGGCGGAGTTTTTCAGCAATAGTCATCAGAGCTTCCTCATGCTGTGGCACACGTGATGCCAGAGTGTTTAGCAAAGCAGCCGGATCGTGAGATTCTCCCGCCTGCAGCATATAGTTTATCACAGATATCAGCTGTTCCTGAGTGGTATATCCTTCCAACAACAATGTTACCAGCTGGTCAAGCAGCTCAGTCAGATCACGCTGGCGAATGTGTTTCTGCAACATTTCGAGCACAGCCATACGACGATGTTTCATTATTTCGTCGTCCGGAATAACGGTAATATCAACCAGTGGAAAATCTTTATTGTACAACTCACCGGCAAGTTCCGGATCATCGAACTCCAAAAGCCAATTCATCGGATACGGACTGATCTTTCCCTGGTAGAATAGTACCGGTATCACCAACGGTAACGTTTTATGACCAGCATCAAGATGACGTTGCATGGCAGCAATGGCATAACGCAACATCCGAAAAGCCATGTGCTTATCAGGCGAGCTTTGATGTTCAATCAGACAGTATACATAACCGTCACCCTTACCCGTTTTTAGTGAATACAAAACGTCACTGTAGTATGGCCGCAGATCGTCTTCAATGAAGCTTCCCGATACCAGTTGCAGCGTATTCAGATCACAAACCTTCAGCAGAGTTAGTGGCAAATGGAACTGTAGAAAATCTCTGGCCGTATCTGGATGTGTCAGAAACTGCTTAAAAATAGCATCATGTAATGTTGGCGTAGTGTTCTTCTTCATTGTTCATCATATCCCTGTAACCCCGATACTCATTTTAACATATCCTTGATCACTTGTTTGCAGCTTTCGCCTTCACAGGTGCGGGTTTTATGCGCAAAATTGTCCAGCTCATTCACGCTCAGATAGTTATTCTCAATATCAACCTTTTGTTAGAGAAAAAATATTCTCATTCCTTCCTAGTGCAACAATCTCACAGCCAGGATCATCGAAAGCACCTAATATCATTAAAACGATGCCATTACGGGTCCTGTGGAAGAACCCCCAGATCGGTAAACTTTGTGAGAGCTACGAGTTATCAACGTGCTTAAATGTGTTCAAAACACGGTAGATGGTTGCTTCGCCTAGCTTAAACTCCTTGGCTAACTGACCAATCGTAATGCCGGACTGACGCTTGAGATAAATATCATTTCGTATATCTTCGGTTAACTTAGCGGGGCGCCCGAATCTGACACCATTCTCTTTCGCTTTGGCGATCCCTTCCGCCTGGCGTTCACTGCGTAAGTCATTTTCAAACTCCGCGATGGTGGCCAGCATATTGAACATAAGACGCCCTGTTGAAGTTCGGGTATCTATATTTTGATCCAGAACGACCAAATCAATATTTTCTTGCTGAAAGCGACTAGAAATTTGTGATAAATGATCCACTGAACGTGCAAGCCGGTCTAATTTTGTGACGATCAGAGTATCACCTTCACGCAGGTAATCCATACAGGCTTGGTATTGCGGGCGGTGTGCTGTCCGACCACTGCGTTTTTCCTGATAAAGACGTTCACACTCCGCTTGTCTTAATTTTTCCAGCTGAATGTCTAAACTTTGACCTGTTGAGCTGACCCGCGCATAACCAATTTTTGCCATAACCTATCATTATCCTTCAGACCATTTGATTGAGTACTTATGATAGGACTTTTAAGAGCTATTTCCAGCGACTATTAAAAAGTATACTTTTTAATAGCTTTAAATTTGATCGAGTCGTTCGATTCGTTTATATTGTTTGAATCATGCTATGATTCAATGAGAGGACTATTAGGCTATTTTTGTCCATCCCCCGATAGGGTTCAAAGTTACTTTTCAAGCCCTTCCACTGTTTATGACTTTAATCTGTAAATAATGTCGTCAGGTCAACCGACTTGACGAACTCACCAACGCTAAATATTGTTGCTATGTCATTAAACTCAAATCGACCGTAGAAATTAATGTGTTGCCACGCCACTGGCGATATTTTACCCAGCCGTCCCATCTCAAATAAACCGTCAGGATCACCTCTCTCAAGCAAACTGGACAAGAGTTCTGCGTTAAAATAAATAACTGCATTGGCTATGAGTCTGGTACATTCGTGGATAATATGTTGTTCATTTTCACTTTTTACATTCATTTTGCCCCCGTTGACATGCGCTATCGCTTTTTTCAATCGGTGGTAAGCTTCACCACGGTTTAATGCTTTGGCAACATATTGGCGCAGGGATTTATTATCAATATAGTCAAGCATATAGATGCTTCTTATAATATTATCCAGCTCCCACAACGCTTTTTTTGTTTTATTTTGTCGGGCATAAGAGCTTAATTTCCTAACAATGGATGATTGCGTCGTTTCCTTCTGACCAAGAGAAGCCATTATATGTTGAATATTTGGCCACTCTTCGATAATCCGTTCTTCATTCACTTTACGAATAGGTTTAATAAGGAACTCTTCACTGTATTTCCCGGTTGGCTCAAACCCAATGATACCCTCTGTTTTTGTTGGAAAATTTTTGTAACGTGGGGCAAACTGATAGCCAAACGCGTATAAAATCCAAAAATTGACCTGATTAGTGCCGTGGGTATCTACAGAATGGCGATCGGGATCTATCTCTGTCGTATTATTGTAAAGGAGGTCGAACACAAAATAACTCTCGTGCTCGTGGGTGCCTATTACTTTTGCATTGATTGGCACATGGTTACCGACCAGTGTTAACGCTGAAATTCCTTTTTTAAGACCGAAGTATTTTGGTGCATATCTTGCATTGGCTGTATTTCTTTGGGTTTCAAACCGTTGCCCATCACTGCTGGAGTGGATCACATCCGGCTCAATATCGTAGTGTCGGAAAATAGATAATTTGGCGGTCGCATTAGCGACAATATCATTGGACTCCCTTAACGTTTCCAATCGGAAGAAGTTTTGATATGTCGTTTGTAGCACCTGATGACTTATGTCAGAAATCTCTCCCATCCTGCCCAGGCTCATATTGGTGCCAAGGGCAATAATACAGGCAATAAGTGACTTTTTATCCTGGTTGCCTTTAGTATATCTGCCTAAAACATGATTGAAACCCGCTAAGAATCCTGTCTTTTTGTCCACATAGCTTAATAAATTAGTGATGCTGATCGTTGGCACAAGATGATAAAAATGATGATTATCTTCGTCTTCTTCCTTTTTATAAGGCAGAGTCCAGTTAACTGTACGGCCTTTACGGTAATTGTTAAATTTAACGTCCTTATTTTTTCGGTTGATGATCCTTTGATTTACATGTTTTAGTTTTTCTTCAAGTTCATCTTTAAGTTCTTGCAAAGTTTGGGATATTGGTCTTTGCAATACGGGCAGATCTAGGTCATTCAGGACATTTTGTTTGTCGGCTTTCCACCTGTTCATGGGAATTAAGTCGTCTGTAAAACTTCGATATTTAGTGGTGTTCTGGTTAAAAATGTCCCCTGATTCAAAGGCTATTTTAAGCATCCTGTATACGGCAAATTCATATCGATCAGGAATGAGTTGAGGTGATTTTTCCCGGCTGTAAAGGTATTTTTGAAGTGATTTAGTTAAAAAATTAACAGGGAAATCTTTGTCGGGTATTCGCCGCAAGATTTTTCCATCCCTAAGACAAGTCTGGACAAAGATTGCGGCTTCAAGAAGTCCTGACTCATCGGTATGACTACTAAAGTCCAGTACCCGGATAATTTGACGCAAATTCTTTTTAAAGGCGGCCGATAAGGTCTCCAAGTGTTGCCAATGAAACTCCTCTTCATCAAAGCCTGGTGACCCGATAAAGAGGGTCACTATCTCCATTTTTTCCCTGTTCAACACCTGAAATGCTTTGGCTCGTATCTCACCAAAAGAGACATTGTCAGTGATATCGGGGTTCAAGAAAAAGCCCAATATTTTGCCTGTGGCCTTGATATCCTCATTCGCTTGAGACTTCCTTTTATACACCCTATCTTTAGCAAACAGTTTAGCGGCTTCTTCATACTGGCGGACATGGCCAATAAAGGCTTCGACCAGATTGTCATTGATGACGTGCGTTCGATGGTAGGTGTAGCAAAGAAGATAAAAATAAGCGATCAAAGGGTCAAATCGCCGAAGCTTATAAACTGAATAATATTCAATCAGTGTTGCATAATAGCGGATGCTTTCATTTGATATGCAAAGTGAGGGTAACCACTGACAGGCAAATTCATAAAGGGGACTGAGTTGCTTTACCCAGGTGGATTCTCTGACAATTTCGGTATAACTAAAGTCCCTTAGTGCCTTTTTTAGTTGGGTTATCCAGTGCAGCCCCCCTGATTCTTCAAATAATAAATTTGTGAGTGACTCTTCCACATCAGGATTAAGATCTGATTTTAATTGCTCACAGATACGCTTCCTCTCATCCGATAAACATCGTCCAATCAAATCCTGAAAAGTACTGTACGCAGGGGTAATGATCTGATTTTTATTGAGGTGACTTAACAAAGCCCGCAAGATAAACCCAGGATTAGCTGACCTTTTAACAACCCGTGCGGCCAGTTCAGCTAATTGTTCTGCCATGACACTGCCATAGCGTTGATAATTCAGATGCTGGCAAATAAGTCTTTGCAGTTGTATCCGGGTCGTCTTGCCTGGAACTTTTATATTGGCGGCAGAATGATCAGGGAAATGGCAAGCCAGAATATAAGAAATATCCGTGATGACACCTTCCAGCGTGTAGGTAAAGAATATTTTCCTGGATTTAAAATACCCAAGCATAAGAATGAAGTTCACCCTGGAGTTAACAGACCAATCTTGCGATATTATCTGATGCTCCGTATCGGATAAGGTGAAATAGTATTCTCGTTCCTCCAAAGTAAATCGAGGCAGGCCAAAATAGTCCTGAATTTCAGGTTGAGTCAGTATAATCAGGCGCTTTTTATTGGTATTCATTTTTTTAATTCTTAATATGGCAGGGTGACATTGAGTATGTCACTTTATCTTTTTCTTTCTACCTTTAATAGACATAGATTTATATACAGTTTATATTACATCTTTCCATCCGTATTTAGGCTAAAACAAGGCTGTCATTTAAACCTTCGTTTAACTGACACACCAAAAGCGAGAAGAAAGGTTTATGGCGCAAAAAATTGATGTTCGGGGTATAAAAGTCTCTGTCTTTTCCGACAAACAAGATGACTATATATCGCTATCTGGCATCGCTAAGTACAAAGATGGCGACCGCGGTGATTACATTCTGCAAAACTGGATGAGAAACCGCAGTACCATTGAGTTTATCGGTTTGTGGGAACAGCTCCATAATCCCGATTTTAATTCCATCGAATTCGATGGGTTTAAACATGAAGCGGGCGCAAACAGTTTCTCTCTCACGCCAAAACGCTGGATCACAACCACCAATGCAATCGGGATTATCTCGAAAGCGGGCAGATATGGCGGAACTTATGCGCATCGGGATATTGCTTTTGAGTTTGCTTCCTGGATCAGCGCGGAGTTTAAGCTCTATCTATTAAAAGAATTCCAACGGCTCAAACAAGCAGAAAATGAACAGAAAAATCTGGAATGGAATGTTTCGCGCACTCTGGCCAAGGTCAACTATCATATTCATACAGAGTCAATAAAAACGAACATTATTCCCGCCCTGGAGCTTAACCCAAAAGCAAGAAACTTTGCTTACGCTAATGAGGCCGATATATTGAATCTGGCTTTGTTTGGCAAGACAGCCAGCGACTGGCGTAAAGAGAACCCGGAACTAAAAGGCAATATACGGGACTATGCCACACTGGAACAGCTTGTCGTGTTATCTAATTTAGAAAGCTTCAATGCTGAACTTATCGAGCAAGGCCTCTCTGCAAACGACAGGTTCCAAAAGCTGAATCGCGTTGCGGTCAGTCAAATGAAGATCCTGATAGAAAACAAATCCATTGAAAAACTTAAACAATTAAAATAGGTCGTTCATGCGAATTGGGTATACCCGTGTCTCCAAATCTGATGGAAGTCAGGTGCAGGATCTCCAACTGGATGCTTTACTTGCTGCCGGTGTTAATAAAGAAAACATTTATCAGGATGAAATATCAGGGAAGTCAGACAAACGTCCTGGATTGGATGCCTGTTTGAAAGCCCTTAGGTCTGGCGATGTGTTAATGGTATGGAAGCTTGACAGGCTTGGCCGAAGCTTAAAACATCTGGTGAATACTATCCATGATCTTGCGGATCGAAAAATCGGATTTAAGGTCCTGACCGGGCAAGGTGCAGAAATTGATACGACGACGGCCAGTGGCAAATTGGTCTTTGGGATTTTTGCCGCGCTGGCCGAATTTGAACGGGAGTTGATCAGTGAACGAACAAAAGCAGGGCTGGCAGCGGCCAGAGCAAGAGGACGTGAAGGTGGACGTTCTTTTAAACTCACAAAATCTCAGGTTCGCCTGGCACAAGCTTCCATGAAGAGTAGAGATTGTAGCGTATCTGAATTATGTGAAGAGCTTGGGATTAGCAGACAGGCTCTCTATAAGTATGTAGGACCAGATGGGGAACTCAGGGAACACGGCAAAAGAGTATTAAAATCTTAGCGCTAACTGAGTACCTATTTTTTTCTTCATCAACTTTGAACCTTATCGGGGGATGGGCAAAAATAGCCTAAATAATTATATTAAAAAATAATTCAAATTATTAATAATTAATATATAAATATATGACATGTTGATTATATCCTATAGTTACTATTTATGTGTTCTGCAATATAAACGAAAAATAAAGGAGATAATAATGGCTCTTATATCCAAAGACTTCACGCGCCTGCTCAATACCCTGATCGATCGGCAGATCAAGACGGCGGGTCGTCAGACCGAATGGTTCAACATGAACGGCAACGAGCGTACCGACTACATCAGGCAGGTAGACGAGCGGCTACAGAAAATACAGCAGAGCACCCTGAGTGTACTGGCTGCCCAGTATTTTCAGATGCAGGACAACCCCATTACTGTCGACGATCAGTTGCAGACGTTAAAGCAAAGACGGCAACAGATGAAGGATGTGCCCGGCACGCCGGCGATCAACGCCTACAAACAGCAACTGGATCGCGACATCCGGTTATACCGCCGCCAGCAGACGGCCATAATGCACTTTGACAGCACTTGGGGCAAAGCTTTGGCCATGCTCAATTCCGGAGATTCCAAGACCCTGAATGCGACGACCCTGCGGGAAAACGCGGCGGACAAGCAGACCAAGCTGGATACCAAGATCAGACATCTGGAACAGCAACTGACCACACAGGTGGCCGATTCCACGTTTAATCAAGAATACGTGACGCTGTTTTCCGAGCTACAGGCCTACAAGGAGGTCAATACCCGCTACAATGCCTTGCTCAAGGCATCCACTGCGGAAGAGGCCGCGGCTCTCGGCGCGCTGATCAAGGTTCCTCGGGCTTCCGATGATCTGCCGGTAAATATTTCACTGCTGATGATGGAGGAGCGTCCCGGTTACATCCGCATGAACGTCGCGTTGGTTAATGCCAGCACCGATGGCCGCTTTAAAGACTTCTTCCTGGAGAACGGCAGGCTGGTTGTGCCGACGGACGGGGTACTCAACTTCTCCTTCGGTACCGCCGCCCGCTCTCTGGCCTGGCAACAACAATACCGGCTTAAGAGTGAGCCGCCATCCTTTCGCTCGCCGACCTATACGCCAATTCGCTCGGTACTGGTCAAAACCAAATTCGTCGAGAAGTACTTCGCCAACCACCTAGTTTCTGAAAGCACCTTGCGCGAAGGTTTCAAGGCGCAGTTACTGGGTAACGGTCACAAAATGCTGCTGACCAACGTTGACCGCAAGGTGCCGAACCAAGTTGGGATTCAAGTGTCCGGCCAGGCTCCGAATACTACCATCACCCGTGAGGTGCCATTGGCAAGTGCCTTGAGTGACCTGATCAACCAGAATGCTGATATCACAAGCTTCCAGACTATCGGCCTGGAGGGATTTCGCCAGAGCAGTTACCACCCAGACCGTGACGGGCTTTTCGTCAATATCCATGAGCTGGAACGTTCGGTTGGTTTTGCCGGTCGCCAGTACTTGCTGGAAATGCCTCAAGACAACGATTACCTGTCCGCGACGCCCTTTGGGGTGATGAGCGTTGACGGCGACAAGGTCAGCAGCAGTCACTTGAGCAAGGCGCAGACTGAAGCACTGTATCAATACAACGCCGCATTTTTCGAGAAGCTGGAACAACTGCGTGACGGCGGTACGAAGGTCAGTCGCCTGTTCGAAGGCAGCAGCGAGCGCACGGTGTTTGAGCAGCAGCTGGTACGTTTGCTCGAACGCAACCACATCACCCCCGCAGGGATGTTGGCACCAGAGTACCCCCGTGACAACATGCGCGATATCAAGGGCAATAACCTGAACAAGGTGCTGTGGGAACAGGCGTTTGCCGCTTCGGTCTGGCAGAGCACCGATAATGACCGGCTGCTGTTCAAGCTGGCAATGAAACTGGTGGAGAACCAGGCCGTGGACAAGGTCCTGCAAAGTGGCTATGTGCAAAGTGACATCGCCCAGGCCAAGGGACTGCTGGCGCCGTTGTACGAACAATGGCACACTCGGGCCGTCGAAGAGGAAGCCCAGCGGGTCGCCAAGGCCAATGAAGAGAAGCATCCAAACAACCCGAAAATACAGGTCTTCGATAAGGCCGCGGTTGAGCGCTCGCTGGACAGCAAGTTGCTCAACCTGTTGTTGACCGGTCACCAGGGCCTTGAGAGCGCCGATGGGCCACTACGTCCGGTGGTTAAGGAGGCACTGTTGAGCAATGAGGGCAGGAACCTGCGCAAACAGGTTTTGTTCCATGCCTTACGACCGGTAGCCGATAGCCTTTCCAAGGCCGCAGTCCCGGTCAATCCACATGCCAAGCTGGGTGCCGACAAGGTCATAATCAATAACCGGCTGAGTCAGCCCGACCCATATCTGATCCTTAATGCTAACCCTGAGGAGCAGGCATATCACGATGGTTCGTACCTAATCAAGGACGACAAGTACCGCAGCTACAACCAGTTCCGCCCGGATCCCAATAATAAAGCCACAGGCTACATGAATGACCTGGACATTCCGTTCGTGGGGGGGATTTCCGGGACCACCCAGACCGTCAGCAATGCCTTGCCGGAATTGTTCGGTAAAACGTTGAGCGTCAAGGAATACTGGCAGTTCCAGATGGCCAATGCGGCCTTCATGATCCGTAACGGCTACCACTCGTTCTTTGAAACCTTCTACGTTGCTGCACGTTACGAGCCGAAGGTTAAGGCTAAAGATAAGGGCAGTATCGGAGAGAACATGTTGGATATGTTCGACAAGTACCGTGCTGAAGGCAGTAAGAGGACGTTACAGGGTGAACTGTATGATGGCGTTATGGCACGAGTCTTGCCGATCATCAATCAGGGCTTGCCAGAGGCGGACGAGTTCCATCCACCACGTTTTACCCGATTTGGTCCAAGCCCGGCGCTGCTGGGGCAGGCGGTCAAGGATCTTGAACTCAAGGCCGGGCTGGCGTCTGTAGGTGATGGATTTGAGTCCCGTCAAGGCAGCGCCGACATCCATCAGTTTATCGTCGATCCTGCACTGTTTGCCAAAACCCATACCCTCAGTGCCGAAGTGCTGGTCAAGTCGGGCCGCCTACCGGCAAAGGGTAATGCCCAGTTGGTGAAAGTTGCGCCCAACCTGTACGAGCTGGAATACACCGAGAAAAACGCCAATCACATATCTTCTGCAACAAGTGTGCCGGCGCATTTCCTCGGCTACAGCGGTCCAAATCAGGCCAATTCGGTGCCCGCTTATGTGGACATACCTAAGAAGACAGCACCGGGCAGCTTTCTTTTCACCGGTACGTTGTCGGGTAGCTCACTGGTAGTGACCAATCTCGACGCCAATACCTACCGAGTTTACCACGATGGCCGGATCAACAGCTCGCTGCTGTACGACAACGTAGTGATGGCGGTCGACTACAAAGATTACCAAGTATCCGGTACCGTCGAGGGCCTTGCTGCGGCGTACATGCAGTTCGTCAATGACAAATGGCAACTGGTGTTCCAGCGCCAAGAATATCAACGAGACGGACAGCGGATTTGGCTGAAACTGCGCGATGGTGCGGAGTCGCTCTCGATCCAGGACGCCGGCAGTCAGGTGATGGAGCGCAAACAGGCCGAATTCGCCACTTACTGTGAGCAGGTTCACCAACAATTGAAGAAGGTAGCGACGCAGTTTGGGGTGTCGGTCGAAGGGGTTGCCGACGGTGTCTATACAGAGGGCGCGTTTTCTCCCGAGCATCCGGCGATCGCTGCATGGAGCCGGTTGCGCGAAGCGGTTCAGGCTAAAGTCAAAACCGACATAGACCAGATGGAGGGCAAGCGCTACCAGCTTCAGGAAGCACGACACACCTCAAGCGATACAGCCTTGATCGACCAACAGATCAAGCAACTCAATCTTACACAAGACTACTACAGGGCGCAGTACGATCCGGTATTGCGTGAAGCTGTCGCTGTCGAAAATACCTGGCTCTGGCAACAGATCAAGGCCAAAGACGGCAGCGCAGCGGTGGTACGGATTGACGATACGGCCATTCAGGGCGAGGAACACACCAGTAGCATGGGCGAACGTTATGCGGCCTCCGAAGCCTATCAGCGCGGAAAACAGGGCACCGGGTTCAGAGATGGTTTGCGCAATTTCCGTGAGATCAAGATCCCTGGGGTAGATGACAAAATGTCGGCCCTAGAGATGAAGCGCCTGTTTCTTGAGGAAAAACTCACCGACGAACAACGGGGCGCCTTGAGCGGTCGCATCACCGAAACCAGCCAGGCCGAGTACATTGACAAGGTCCTGCGGCAGACCGCGGTGTTTAGCGAAAACTTTCATGACGCCGGCAGTGTCTTCGAACGCCTGGTGCCACAAGACTTTTACCTGTCGTTGATTGGTGACCAATCCGGGGGCCGTTGCTACCCTTTGGTCAGGACCATGGCCGTGGCATTAGCCAGTGGCGGAGAAGCCGGCATCGACAGCCTGGTGCAAAAGCTGTTCTTCGCCTCCGCCGACCCGCAAGCGGGCAGCTCCACGCTGCTCAAGAATAGCCTGCTCAGGCTGCACGCCAATGTCGAAGCCGTGCAAGCCTCCACGGATCTGGGCCAGTTCAATTTGTCCGAAGTGGTATCGCGACTGGACACAACGACCAGCACCTCGATGTTCGCGCTCAATACCCAGAATCACTCGATGATGGTAGGAAGAGCTGTCACAACCAAAGGCCGTCGCTACTACTTCTATGACCCGAACGTTGGGATCTTTGCCTTCGACAACCCCAAAAGCCTGTTCAGGGCCATGGAGCAGCACTTGGTGGAGAGTAATCTGACCGCACACTACGGTTTATTCGGCAGTAACTCGGCGCCGGCCTTCAACCTGATTGAGATCGATACCGGCAAGATGGCTGAGGTACCCGTGAGCAATGGCTTGAACGTGGCCGATCTGACCCGGTTCGAGGAACTGGCTAGTGTCATCGGGCAACGGCGTCAGGTCGAGCAGACGGTGAGTACACAGGAGCGGGTCACGGAAGACTTGCAACTGGGCACCGCGCTGAAGACCTTTGACGCCGAGCAATGGGGCGCACGGTTCGAAGCCGCCAGTACCCGGCTGGCGCAAAAGTACCAACTGGACAACCACTGGCTACCGATCATCGCCACAACCAAAGACCTGGGGGAAGGTCGCTACCAAATCCAGTTCATCAACCGTGACCATCCCGAGCAGACCCGCAGTCTGGACACCAACGATAGCACCTTTGTCGAATTCCGGCGCTTCGTCGATAAGCACATGAGTGTGCTGAACGAGCGCTTTACCCTGGAGCACGGTCGAATGCGGCCTCGCGGTGAGGTTGGCGAGGCCGCGCCAGTGGACGGGTTGAACGCCGGGTTTGCAGTCCAGACGCTGATCCAATGGTTTGCTGACAAGAACCGTCACGATGCGGCAAGCGGAGTGGTTTCGCCTGATCTAGCCACCGCGCTCAAGGTCCACAGCTACCTCAACTTTGTCCAGATGGCTCACGGTGGTATGCAGGATGTGGTTAAGATCACCGCACTGGTGCGCACGGCGCTGCGTGGCGAAGTGGTGGCTGCCGGAACCTCGTTCAAGGACTTTGCTTCAAACCTGGGCCACACCGTCAACGAAGGCGCTGGCTTGTTGTTTGGCGGAGCCATGGTCGGTTTGGACGCCTATGAGTTGGCCCATGCCGAGAACGATGTGCAGAAGGCGGTGTTCGGTACTCAGCTGGCGTTCGACTCGGCTAGCTTCGTCACCGGCGTAGCCGGGGTGGGGGCAGGGTTAGTCGGTGCT
Source organism: Photorhabdus thracensis (assembly GCF_001010285.1). Lineage (GTDB taxonomy): Bacteria > Pseudomonadota > Gammaproteobacteria > Enterobacterales > Enterobacteriaceae > Photorhabdus > Photorhabdus temperata. The sequence continues at coordinate 4,549,992 of NZ_CP011104.1, forward strand.
TCGACAGCGAGTGCTGTGCTCGGTGCCGGGGGGGTGATTCTGGGCGGTCTCGCAGTAGGCTTTACGGCACTGGCGCAGGCCTTTGGTGCGGTCGCCGAGGATGCTAAGGCGGTGGGTCGTTATTTCGACATGGTCGACAAGGCGTACAAAGGCAACGGCTATCGTTATGACGACAAGAACAAGGTGCTAGTACCCCTTGCTGGGGCGGTAGTTAAGAGCCTCGATTTGCGCAATAGCCAGATCAGCTTCGACAGCCAGTACATTTACCGCACCCATTCGGGCTCTACTGGTTCAGGGAAAATTAATTACTTCTTCTGGGCCGGTGACTTTCCGCGAATGGTCCATGACCGTAGTCAGGCGATCGAGGTGCGCAGCGGCATTGGTTACAAGGACGCCTCCCGACCTCTTGAGCACAGCGACAGCAATGTTGTGATCCTGCCGGGCACGCCCAAGTCCTACATCAGCTACGAATACATGTTGTTACCTGGAGCCACCACACGCCACGACACTGGCTTCGACGTGATCCGCAGGCTTGAGGAAGACAAACGGTTTGACTACGACTTCTATATCTTTCCGGGTGAAGAGACAATCCGCAGGATTCGTCATGAGTACGTCGACACCCCGATCGAGGTGGTGCTCGATCAGCGCAACTGGCAACTGGTGGTGCCCGAGCTGCCCAAGGAGCTGCATGACTACCTGCATTACGAGATCAAGGGTGCAGGTGGTAAGTACCAGATCGGCCTTAACGAAGGTGCCAGAGTTAAGCTCACGAACGATGCCTCCAGTGAGTTGTCGCACTGGATCATCGATAGCAGCCAGCTTGACAACGACAGCATCAGCGTGTCGGAGAACCAGCTGGAGGTTGGCGGGGTTGTGGTAAAGCTCGATTCGGCCCAGAACAGGCCGGTATCGGTGGTCAACGGCAAGGGTGAGGTGCGCGAAGTCGATTTCACCGGCCAGCCCAGCCAGCCCCCCAAAGTGGTGGCTGTAGATGCGAGTAAGCAGCAGCAAATCGAGCAGCACCTAAGCGAACTGGCTAAGGCACATCAGCTACACGGACAGTATGTAGTGGTCGAGAACTATCGCCACGATGGGCGAGATATCGGCCGAGCGTTCTACGATGTAGCCAAGGATCGCATGCTGTTCACCGACACCAGCCAAGAGCAGGCTAAGCATGCCCAACTGGGAGCAGTGATTGGCGACCATGCCTATTTCTACGATGCCGATAACGTGGTGGCGTGGCGGGTAGACATCGCCACCGGACAGATCGACGCGCAGTTTGAGCCGTGGTTCAACCGGAACGCTGGCAATATCAGCCGGTTCTGGCAGGAGGGAGATGCGGTCTACCTGGCGCGCCGTTATCAGCTAAAGGAGAGGGAGTCTGAGCTAAGCTATCGGATCCTCGGTGACCGAATGGAGTTGGTTAGTGTGGTGGGTGATGATGCGCTGCTCCAGCTTTCGGCACGTACCGGTCGGCATGGTGATGAGCTCAAGACCATACTCCAAGGCTACAAAAGCAATAGTACCCAACGTGTGACTCCGATGTATACGCTGGGTGCACGGCTGATCAAGCCGACCAGTGCGGCGCTGGTCACGGTGTTCGGCGTGGATGCAGCTGACGTGCCGCACCGCTACTGGATACGCACCAGTGACGGAACGCTAATTAAGCCGAATCTGGCACTACCGACGGATCAGACCCGGCACTTCGAAGAGCATGAGCAGACCCGCAGTGCCTGGCAAATCCCGGCTGACTTGGTGTTGGCAGGGAGCATACCGCAACCCGGTGACAAGGAAGTATTTTTCTTCTACAGCAAGGAGCAAAAGGCCCTGTTCCGCCAGGAAGGACCTGGGCAGACGGTACTCGACGCCAATCAGCCGAGCGCCTTGCGGGTCACCACGCCAGCCTTGGCTAACGTGATCAATGTGAACGGTCATCTGATTGCAATGACCGAGGATGGGTGTGTTGCCCGGCTTGATGCACTGGGACAGCTTAGCTACGCAGCGGTCAACGAGCATTGGCTCAAGAGACATACCCACTGGTGGAAGGACTTGGCCGATGTTACCGGCTTCAGTGCCACCCTGGCCGTGTTCGGAGTCAAGGGCGCCGACGGCAAGAGCGTGCTGCCGGTGTGGTACCACAATGGTCAGGTGGTTGTGGCTTCCCTGCAAGACAAGCATTTACAATTCTTAGGTTTTGAAGCGGATGGCTCCAGCGCGCGACTGTTCGAACCTGCCAACGGCAAGTTGTATCGTCAACCACCTATGACTGCTGATGCGCTGGCTGCCGCGTTCGGTACCGACGAAGTACTTGACGCCTCGGCGCAACTTCCCGCTGCCAGTGAGCTGATGCCTGAACTGCACCTCAAAGCGGCGGAGCAAGTCGATGTTGGACTGCGTCTGACCACCGTCAAGGGCGAGATCCTGCTGCGAACCAATGGCGGCAAATTGCAGTTGGTTGCCGTCGACAAAGGTTGGCAACAGGACAACCTCACCCATCTGCCACAGGCACTTGCTAAGGTCGCTGGTCAGTGGCATACCAAAGGCGTGCTGACTTTACAAGGCGATGACATACAAGGCTGGTTCGATGTCGGCAGTGGTCAGATGTTCTCCCTTGGTGGTATCCCTGCCGCGGACAACCTACGTTTCATTGGCGTTGCCGTCGGTAAGAAGGGGGCGTATGTGTACAGCCCAACGGACCAGACGCTGTACTGGGTCAGGGACGGCGGTGAGCAGAAGATAAACCATTACACCAGTGTCGAGCGCATTGGTTCGTCACTATTGCTTCGGGGCGGGTGGGACCAGGACGATATGACCCCACCGCTGATCGTCGGTGTTGACAGCGTGGTACTGCATGGCGGCGCTGATGACGATACCTACCGCCTCAGCCAGGCGATGTGGTCACACTACCGCACGATCGTCATTGACAACGATGACCCCGGCCAAGTCCTGGACCGCTTGATCATGCTGATGACCGATGCGGAAAAAATTCTCGTCAGCCGCCACGAGGATGACCTGATGCTGACCGACTCAACCAATGGAACGGCCCTGGTGATGCGCAAGGTATTCGGTAGCCAAGCGGAAACGCACCGGCATTTGCAAATCGAGCTGGCAGGTTCATCGGCCGTGATCAGCGTTGATCACTTGGTCAAGAGCTTTGCTAGGATGGGAGCAGCCAAGGATGGCTTGTTCGAACTATCTTGGGCCACCCAGTAGCTTCATTGTCTTGAGCTAGCAGGAGAAACTACAGGAGGGGCGTAAAACCCCTCCTGTCTCTTCGATGAGGGATATATCAAGTCCTGCGGCGCGATATAACCAGCTTATCCTTGGGACGGTCTACCCAATCGGCAATCTGATTGTTGAAATTATCCGCCAGCAGATAAGATGGCGTTTTAGCTAACCAATCGGATAGTGAAATATCTTGGTAGATGCCGTTATCCAGCACAACAAGCACTTTAAGATCCTCATTCCCTATATTCTCGATATAGTGACCAAATCCTTGTGGCACATAACCGACGTCGGTCGGTTCATATTTCTCGGTTTGTGCGTGTCCGTGGGAACCAAATACCGTCATACGCCCTTTGCCTGAAATGTAGTATTGCCACTCATTGGCATTAGGATGCCAATGTAACTCGCGTACTGCGCCAGGTTTGATGATCTCTATAATGCCGGTAATAGTTGTAGAAATGGGAAACTCCAGCGATGACACCTTATGAATACTCCCTGCATCGTTTTCGAAGAATGGTTTTTTCTTCATGAGCTCATACCGGTGGGTGAGTGGTGCATTATTCAGCCCTCCGTCGTCAACCGGCAGGGGCAGTTTTGGCGGGATAGCACCACCGACTATATAAGCTTCTCCCTGTTTGATTTTAGAAAAAACCTCTGCCGGCATGTTAACGCTCTTTTCAAGCACTTCTTTCGGTATATGCGTCACCCAATCAGTGATACTGAAAGTTCCAAATTCTGAGAAGTGTCCGTCATCGAAAGTCAGCACAAAATGTGCGCCATCTTCAAGCGCTTGAATAGAATGACCATGCCCTTTAGGAAAATACCACACATCACCGGGGCCAAAATCTGCCACTTCACATTTGCCCTCCGGATCGATAATAGTAATACGTGCATGGCCTTCAAGCATAAATGCCCATTCAGCGGCAACAGCATGCCAATGGAGTTCACGTACACCACCAGGTTCAAGCTTCATATCAACACCAGCAATACCTTTAGATATCGGGAATTGCTCTATCGTGGCTTCGCGTGCCCATCCATATTCCAATACACGTTTTTTACTGTTTGTGAATTTATATTTATATAAGCTTTTGGCATTTCCTGGCAATTTATTGTCAGGTGAGACAAGATTACGTTGGTCATCAGCAACAGCGGATTTAATCATACTGCCCATAACGCTGGCTGCTGCCGCGCTAACTGCGGATGCCTTCAAAATATCACGACGCGAGAACATATTGCTTTCTCCAAATAATAGATACCTGCAAGAGTGGTTGCAAGCTGATGTATATCAATCTGATTTTTTTAAATTAATCGTTGTCACGAGAGGGAAAAATCAAAGGTGACTTATTAATAATAGTAAAGAATGGACTTTAAGATGAGGAAAAAAAGCTTATTTGTGTTACCCGGTGAGGAACAGTAAAGAAATTTGAATAGAAATTTACGGTCTCGCTCTTGCAAATACATTTCAGACCGTAAATTTCTGGACAAAATTCACCTGTCGAAAAAGTTGACATAATTCATTATCAAATGTCCGCATTAAATTTCTTTAATGTTAGAATATTGCATTCGTAAAATTTATCATTAGGAATGAAATGAAGGTTCACAAACAGCAATATCTGAAGACATTAACATTCTGATAATTTGAAGTTCCGGTGCTTCAGCAGCAAGGGGATTGATGTAAAGTTCCCCAGAGAAGACCCTTTTATTTCCTGAAATAAGCACTTTCCGTGCGGCCAGCACATCTTTTGCCAAAATCCTTTCACAAGCTATTTCCATTTGCGTTGTCGCATTCCTTATTACCCCAGAAGGTGCATTTATTCTGACAAAATACTCCAATAAATCAACACCGTTAGCTCTGACTGCATATACATAGCCTTCATATAGCGCAGCATAGTTCATTGCGATAGAAAGCTCTTTCGATGTTGATATTCCACCTATCATTTGCCCTCCCTCTTGGATTTTCACGCCTCCAGGGAAGCGGGGAAGAAATCCCGTATTAAATATTTGTTCAGGTGGACGAGTATCAGCCCGATAAGTTACACGATTATTTGGCATATTAATTTCCCCATGTTAAAAAATACGACTAAAAATATTGATCAATATACAGAATCAAATATCGATTTCTTCTTTATATTAAAGAAACCATATGGCAACACCCCTATTTTCTTTTATTTTTCTGACAAATCATAAGAATGTCACTTAACAAAGCTAATCGTGTGTTTTTCGATAATTATAATGACAACTGCATGATTATTTATTCCCAAGTGTCTTTCATATAATAAGTAAGTTTTTTAATTAAATGGCAGAGCAATTGAATTGCTTTAGCCATAAATATAGCGATTAACAAGATTTTCCAGTAATTCCTGCTGCCCACTTTGATGCTTAGGTTCTTGTGTTAGTTTTTCTGCGTAACGGGCCACTTCATCCAGTGTCATTTTTCGTTTAAGAATATTTTTACCTAATTCACTATTCCAGCCAGAATAACGTTGAGCGATATATTTATCTAATTTGCCATCCAACAACATTTTCACTGCATTTTTTAAAGATAAAGCCATGGTATCAATTGCACCAATATGTCCATAAAATAGATCATAAACATCAATATTCTCCACCTGAATGCAATAGCATATTCCAATACAAATAACCATTAGCCCCATTGGTTAAATAATGCCTGAAAAGTGTAAATACATAATGGGCATATTCCCAGCTATTATTACCATCACCGCATTCATTTTCAGTTTGATAATATTTTAATTCTGGATAGCTTTGTACTGTTCTTTGAATAGCATTTTTCCCTTGCCATTGATAACCAACACCTTTCACATATCTATAGGCGTCTTCATCACGCAATACACAGTTTGTGTAATTATCATAATCCTGACCGACTTCTTTAAAGAATTCAGGTGAATTAATGGTACCTAACCAAATCTCAGTCTTGATATTATTTTTTTCAAATTTTGGACCGAGGTGTTCTTTTATGAAATCTCTTAATTGCTCGCCGCTCCATACACAAGAAGGAAATTTTTGATCTGCCGCGACTTCATTCTGGATATGGACTTGAGCAATTGAAATTCCTTCTTTATGATAAGATTCGACGAATTTTGTGAAATATAAAGCATATGCATCCTGGCTTTGAGCGTCACTCTTTAGTTTGCCAAAATTATATACTTGATGAGTTTTAAGCCATACAGGAGGGCTCCATGGTGAAGCCGATATTTTTAAATTTGGTTGTCTGTTTAAAGCTTCTTTTATATAGGGGATAAGCAGACTTTTATCTCTTTGGATTGAGAAATATGCCATACTATAATCATCTTCAATATCATTTAAACTATACCAAGAAACAGCGTAATCACTGGCGCCAATAGGCATTCTGGCTAATGTAAATTTACATTCTCCATCCGGCGAAAATAATTTATCTAAAACAATTTTTCTATTTTCTTTATCCAGATCGAGTAAAGCCTTCATCCCAAGTTCATTAAAGCAACCACCAAATCCGTCTAGTTTTCGACCTCGTTTGTTGGTGATAATTAAATTGGCTTTTTTATTCGTTCTTGTGATCGATGATTCTTCTTTCCATTTTTCTTTATCATTTGTATAAATAAATTTAATCATGTTTTATATCCTGCTTTTATTAAATATCAGAGAGTTTTCCATAAGCACATTAATTTATTGCAATGAATTAAGCATAATTGAATTAAAATTCATATTATGTTATTTCACAAACAGTTTAACTTAATTCATTTTTTTGAGTTCCATCACATATTTTTATATTGATGTTGTTCTTTTATTATAAACCACTGCGTTAATAATAATGATGGATTGTTTGACATCAAACTACCATTTTGCCATATTTTCAGCTCTTAATATCATTCCCTGACACACTTACAAATTTGGCACTATATAAGGAAATTTTATGTCTTTCGTACCATTTAAGCAGGTTGATGTATTCACTCACCAGCCTTTCAAGGGAAATCCCGTTGCCGTTGTCATGGATGCCAGGGAACTCTCACCGATACAGATGCAGGATATTGCTAACTGGACCAATTTTTCAGAAACTACATTTGTCCTCCCCGCAGAAAACCTATTAGCAGATTACCGTGTACGGATTTTTACACCTGGCAGTGAACTCCCTTTTGCCGGTCATCCTACGATAGGTACCGCATATGCTCTTCTTGAAGCCGGCTTAATTCAGGTGAGCAGGGGACAACTGATTCAGGAATGTGAGGCGGGATTAATTACACTGAACGTGACAGAAACACAAGAAGGTCATACAACAATCACCTTTGAACTACCAGAACCGACCATCACACCGCTCAGTGCCGGGCAAACAGATCGCCTCGAAAGCATTCTCGGTTGTCAGCTAGATCGCACGTTGGCCCCTGCACTTATTGACGTTGGAGCTCGCTGGATTGTCGCCCATACCACAGGAGCAGAAGCCGTTCTGGCAGCGGAACCTGATTATACCAAGCTGCATGAGCACGACATTCAAATGAACATCACTGGGATTTGTCTCTATGGCTCCTATCAGGAAGGGGGAGAAGCCGATATTGAAGTGCGCTCTTTCGCGCCTTCATGTGGTGTGAATGAAGATCCTGTATGCGGCAGTGGAAACGGCAGTGTTGCTGCATTCATGCGTTACCACAAAATCGCTATGATTAACGATAAAATTGTTCATTCATCACAGGGAAAAAAACTTGGCCGTCAAGGACGTCTACAGCTTAGTCACTCTGACGGTAAGATTTTTGTCGGTGGCAGCGCGGTGACTTGCATTAATGGTACTATTTTTTATTAGAACCACAGGATATAAAGGTTGTTAGCTCTGATATTGAGTTCACATAGGGTGGTTTTTCCACCCTATATTTTTATAGATAGCGTTACTTAACGACAAGGAGATGCAATCTGAAGCCGATAGCTTTATTAATTCATGTCCCCAATGTGAAAGCAGGGCTTGATTGGTACAAAAAAGCTTTTCCAGAAGCTCGAAGTGTATATCTGGAAGAATTCGATTTTACAGTTCTAAAAATCAACGGATTTTCGCTGGAAATAGTGCAAGCTGATGACAAAGTAGGAGCAGGTAAAAAAGGTACGGTAATGTATTGGTCTGTTCCTGACCTTAAAGATGCAATTGAACATTTTCAGCAGCTTGGTGCCAATCTGTATCGAGGTCCAATGGCTATTGAAGACGGTCTGGGGATGTGTCAAGTGGAAGACCCATTTGGCAACTTGATTGGTTTACGGGGTAATTACATGTTAAGCCATGATATATCTACATAACAAATCGGAGAATTATTGTTGGCAAAAATTGGAGGTTGAACTAAACTCAAATTTTACTTTTGTGAGAGGAAGTTAACTATGTCTGAGACCCGTTTTTCTGAATCGTTAAACCTGAAATCTCACTGGATGCCATTCAGTGCTAACCGAAATTTCCACCGCGATCCGCGTCTTATCGTTGCTGCCGAAGGGCAGTGGCTGAAGGACGATAAAGGGCGCCAGATTTATGACAGCCTGTCTGGTCTTTGGACCTGTGGAGCGGGTCATACCCGAACAGAAATTCAGAAAGCAGTCGCTACTCAATTGAGTACACTTGATTACTCACCAGGCTTTCAGTTCGGTCATCCCTTGTCGTTTCAACTGGCAGAAAAAATTGCCAATTTGACACCTGGTGATCTTAATCACGTCTTTTTCACCAGCTCAGGTTCTGAATCTACAGACACCGCTGTCAAAATGGCGCGCGCCTACTGGCGTGTGAAAGGCCAGCCGGCAAAAACTAAGCTGATTGGTCGTGTACTTGGCTATCATGGTGTCAATGTTGCTGGTACTAGTTTGGGGGGAATTGGTAGTAATCGCAAAATGTTCGGACAATTGATGGATGTCGATCACTTACCCCATACGCTACAAACCGATATGGCGTTCACGCCAGGCATGGCGGAAACCGGCGGTGTGGAGTTGGCCAATGAGATGCTCAAATTGATCGAACTGCATGATGCTTCAAACATCGCGGCGGTTATTATCGAACCGGTGTGTGGTTCCGCTGGTGCGATTATTCCGCCTAAAGGGTATCTACAGCGTCTGCGTGAAATTTGCGATCAGCATAATATTTTGTTGATTTTTGACGAGGTTATTACCGGCTTTGGTCGCATGGGGCGCTGGACCGGTGCTGAATATTTTGGTGTGACGCCAGATATTCTTAACTTTGCCAAACAAATTACCAATGGCGCCATTCCTCTGGGAGGCGTAGTGGCAAGCAGTGAAATTTATGAGACCTTTATGTCTCAGCCATTGCCAGAACACCTTGTGGAATTTAATCATGGTCATACCTATTCGGCACACCCTGTAGCCTGTGCCGCCGGGTTAGCAACCTTGGATCTGCTGGATAAAGACCATCTTATCCAACGTTCAGCCGAGCTTGCCCCTCATTTCGAAACGGCTCTTCATGCCCTTAAAAACTGTCCAAACGTGACTGACATCCGCAACTGTGGCTTGGTGGGAGCAATTGAGTTGGCTGCCCGTGACGGTGATACCGCCATACGTCCTTTTGATGCCAGTATCGCGCTTTGGAAAGCGGGTTTTTATGTACGTTTTAGCGGTAATACGCTGCAATTCGGACCTATGTTCAACGCGGAAAGGGCAGATTTGGATCGTCTCTTTGACGCTGTCGGCGAAACATTGCATCACATTAGCTAAGGATAAGGAAGGAACTCATGATCGTACTTATTAACGATCATGAGTTTGGTAAATATACAAGTATCGTTACTTGTGATAAACAAGGAGTATTTATGAAAATATTGAGTATTATAATCTTATCTATATCAACAATGATATCCTCTAATACTTTAGCTAATGAGATTAGAGCAAGGGATTTAGGCATTCCTTTCTCTGGAGTAACGGGGAAATATAATACGATTACAGATGTTAGTGGTGTAGAAGTTGGCTATTCAACCATAATAGAAGGCGATGGAAAGCTAGAAGTTGGGAAAGGTCCAATAAGAACAGGCGTGACAGCTATATTGCCAAGAGGAAAGAAATTTAGCCCTGTATTTTCGAGTACATTCTCTTTAAATGGAAATGGAGATATGACAGGCAATCAATGGGTCAAAGAAAGTGGCTTTTTGGAAACACCAATATTGATAACCAACACTCACAGTGTTGGTGTTGTTAGAGACTCAACAATTAGTTGGATGATTGATAATAATCTAACATCACCACTAAAAGACGATTTATTTTGGTTATTACCTGTGGTTGCAGAAACGTGGGATGGAATATTAAATGATATAAACGGTATGCATGTAAAGAAAGAACATGTATATAATGCGTTAAATAGTGCTAAATCAGGAGCGATAGAAGAAGGTAATGTCGGTGGGGGAACTGGAATGAACCTTTTTAAGTTTAAAGGGGGCACAGGTACTTCATCAAGAATTCTGGATAAAGAAGATGGAGGATATACTATTGGCGTTCTTGTCCAAGGCAACTTTGGTGATAGGGATGACTTAATTATTGCGGGGATTCCGGTTGGTAAAGAAATACAGGATCTCAAGCCGATATATCATGGAGACAAGAAAAAAATAAAGGATGCCGGTTCTATAATAGCAGTGGTGGCCACAGATGCGCCATTAGCTCCTCACCAATTAGAAAAAATAGCCAAAAGAGTATCTCTTGGGCTTGCAAAGGTAGGTGGTGTAGCCAGGAATACCAGTGGTGAGATATTTATTGCATTTTCAACTGCAAATAATGATGTGTTTTCCAGAGAGGATGTAAGAACAATAAAAATACTGCCAAATGACAAACTAGATCCTTTGTATGAGGCAACAATCAATGCAACAGAAGAAGCAATAATTAATGCCATGATTGCAGCCAAAAAAATGGTTGGGAGAAATGGTAATACTTCGTATTCTATCCCTAAGGATAAAGTTAAAGAAATATTAAAAAAATATAATGTACTTAGTGTTATCTGATTAAAAAGAAACGAGCTACCGACTTTGACTAAAGGTGCTTGGTTCAGCAGATACCTTTGCTGGGCCAAGATATTCTGTAATGCTTAATGTGGTGATTAACGCCCATAATCTGGATTTCTTTAGGGGAATATGTTGTTATTAGTTACATAAACAAGTAATTCACGGTTTCATATAATAATTGCAATATAATGCACTGCAATCAGTATCTTGAATGCAGTAAATATTATTATTCATGATAAAAGCAAAAACCCCATTATTTTAAACGGGGTTTGTCAGCGGACTGTAGTAAAAACCCCTCTTCAAAGAAGAAGGGATACTATCTTCAAGCCAGATATTTATGCGGCTTCATATTTAGCGATATAACACTTTCCTGTATATTTATAACCTTTAAAATACCATTTTCCAGTTGAATCACTAAATACATTATCAAACCTATAACGATCTTTAACAACATATCTAGTATATTTACCGCTGTCCCAGTGCGGAGCCTTATCTTTACATGTATTATAAGAAAAATCTACATTTGCCGATGCAACCCCAATTCCTCCGGTTAATGCAATACCTGCTACTAATGTACCAACTGTTAATAATTTCTTAAACATAACAATTCTCCTTTAATAGTTTTAGAATTTGCAATTTAAATGTATCACTTATAAAATTACATGTGATAATGCATGCTAAATCATCACCAGATAATGTTATAACTTTAAAATTTAGAAATCAACTATATATTTCACCCTAGATTAGAAACTTAACTTCCATTATAATAATTTATGACAAATCATGATAACGTTATTAATCACACAAAGAAAATAGTTTATTTTAAATTACAACGTAATGCACTACCATTATATACATTTGAGGAGGTTAAATTATTAATTTCTTAATGTTAGCAGAAGTCAGTTATTTTTATAAGAGGTTATTTATTCTGATAAATATTAAAGCGGAGAAATTATAAAAAACAATGGTTATTATAAATTCTACTTGTAGCGTGAATTACGTATAATTGATGGTCAATTGCATGAAACCAAAGGGATGGCAATCCATGCATGATAATAGTCAGTCCGGCAATTATGGCATGTCAGCATTAATGATATGGAGAGAAGCCTGGCGTAACTTAATGGCAACGGGGAGAAGTACTCTGCTTGCTTTATCGGGTATTGCTATTGGTTGCGCGTCTATTGTGGCATTTGTTAATACCGGGCATAACGCCACACTTGCTGCGTTGAAGATGTTCAGCGGACTTGATATCAACGTCATTACAGCAGACCTGAACTCCAATGATCATGAGGTTGATGGTACGTCAGTTAAAATGGCCGACCTGATAACGGCTATTCCTGGTTTATCTTCAGCAGCACCTTGGATCTACTATCCTTCTCCCGGGCGCTATAACGGGAAAACAGAAACATTTACCATGATAGGATCCTCTGCGGACCTTGAGAAAGTTATGCAATTGCGACTTAGTCATGGCCGATTTATCTCTGATTATGATCAGCACTCTCCTTATCTGGTCATTGGCAATGAAGTAGCCGTCACCCTTGGTCAAGGGAACCCATCTCGTATACTCGGTGAGCAGATTCAGATTGGCAATTATTTATACACAGTGATTGGCATTTTCGATATAAAAGGGCAAAACCCCATCTTTCCTTTTTCTCTGGATTCGGTAGTGATTGCCCCTATAAATGCCATGCGTAAAATATCACCCAATACTGATCTGAACGGCATCATCGCTCGCACCATAACGACCGCCACCACAGAAACCGATGCGAAGGATTTATTGGCGTTGCTCAAACGCAAGTTTCCAACGGTTGAAATTGATGTTCGGGTAGCTCAACAACTACTGAAAGGGCAGGCAGATCAAAGCAAAACCTTTTCTTTTATGTTGATTGGGTTAGCGGGTATTTCGCTACTCACTGGCGGCATTGCAATTTCAAATGTCATGCTCATGAACGTTTCGGCTCGACGAAAAGAGATTGGGTTGCGTATGGCTTTAGGCGCAAGGCCCCATGATATCCGGTGCCTTTTTTTGTATGAAGCGGCAGCACTGACTTTAGCCGGCGCAATACTCGGTACACTGGCAGGTATCATCGTCTCTTTTCTTTTTGTTCTTTATTCTGGCTGGTCATTTTCTCTAGCCCCTTTATCTATTCCTTTAGGGATAGGTAGTTCAATTGTGGCAGGACTTATCTCCGGCTTTCATCCTGCACATAAAGCTTCACAAATGGAACCCGTACAGGCATTACGTGATGATTAAGAAATTTGAACAGAAAAAAATCAAGCTCTTGGCACTACACTGGAAGTTGGGAGATAACACTCAATGATTAAACGTTATCGATGGACCATAGCTGGCATACTTGTCGTAGTAGCCTGCTTTTTTGCCTTTTTGTCCTCAGAGCAATCGCCAGCTCAAGAATCAGTGCAGTGGATTGAAGTAAAACACCGTCTTGTAGAAAAACAACTAGGTCTGGTTGGCAAGTTGCAATCTGGGCGTCTTGAAACCATCCCCGCGCCATTTGATGCCATTATCAAGCAAGTCTTGGTCAAAGAAGGACAGCGGGTGCAAGCTGACCAGACATTAGTTACGCTTGATACCCGAAAGCTTGATATTGAACTTAGGCAAGCGCAAGTTGAGATGATCAAGGCCTCATCTGCCGTTGACCAATTGCATAACTGGGAAAACAGCCAGGAAGTCATTCGGGCTAGAAGAAACGTCGAAAATGCCAACCATATGGTTATGGAATTGAAAAATAATCTCGCAAAAACACAGGCTCTTTTTTCCCGGGGTATCATTCCACAAATGGAAGTGGAAACTCTCCAACAGCAACTTCGCCGGCAACTAATGGAGCTTGCTTCAGCACAGGACGATCTTACGTCCATTAGGCAAAAAGGAAGTCTTAATAATTTAAATGTCGCAAAGATGGAGCTTCAGAATGCAACAAGCCGCTATCAGGCGCTACAGGAACAATACTTGCATAAAGAAATCAAAGCGCCATTTTCAGGTGTCGTGCTTAGGGCATCACAGGGAGAAAATAAGAAGCTTTTAACGATTCAAACAGGAGTTCGTGTTACCGAAGGAATGCCCTTACTGGAAATTATGGACACAACACAATATCAGGTACTGGCACAGGTTGAAGAAGCCGATCTCGCCAAACTCAAAGAAGGGCAGGCAGTAAAAATTAGTGGGGAGGGATTTTCTGAACACCCTCTGGAAGGAGAAATTGAAACCATTGCTATGCAAAGCGTGAATACGGACAAACCCGGATCGGCAATTTATTATGATGTTGTGATTAAAGTGACTTCATCCATGAGCCAGGGTTATCCCGTAAGACCGGGTATGAGTGCCAAAGTCAATATTGTTATTTACCGTAATGAACAGGGAATTGTTGTACCAGAAGCAGCACTAACTCACGATAGCGATGGACAATTAATAGTAAATTGGCGCCCGGATTTAAAACGTCAAGCTGTGCCTTGCCAAGTAACTGTTAAAGAGGCTATGCCGGAAGGTATGGAGGTCCATGGACTGGAAGAGGGATTTATCGCACTACCTCGTTGAAAACCATAATTCGAGATATATAAACGCTTTAGTCTTGATTATTTTCATAGCAAACGTTTACTGATAGCATTTAGTATGAAAAAATGGTTTGATAACAAAAATGTTTAAAACATCAACACTCTTTTACAATATAAGCAACAATGAAAGCAAATTCAGAAGAACTGACAATTTTCGTGTCAGTCGTGGAAAACGAGAGTTTCAGTCGTGCGGCGGAACATCTGCAATTAGCAAACTCCGCCGTGAGCCGTTCTATAAAAAAACTTGAAGAGAAACTAGGTGTGAGCCTGCTCAATCGCACAACTCGCCAGCTTAGTCTAACCGAAGAAGGTAAGCGTTATTTCCGCCGAGTTCAGCATGTACTACAAGAAATGGCCGCCGCTGAAACTGAGCTTATGGAATCTAAACACATACCAAGTGGTTTATTGCGTATTGATGCTGCAACACCAGTAGTATTACATTTACTGATACCACTGATTAAACCTTTTCGCGAACGCTACCCAGAAATAACGTTATCATTGATTTCTTCGGAAACTTATATCAATCTGATTGAGCGCAAAGTGGATATTGCCATTCGTGCAGGCAACTTAACCGACTCCAGTCTACGAGCCAGATCACTTTTTTCCAGCTACCGAAAAATCGTCGCCTCTCCTGAATATCTGAAAAAATATGGCATACCGCAATGCATTGATGAGTTGAAAAACCATATTTGTCTTGGTTTTACCGAACCGGTATCACTTAATACATGGCCGATAGCTTGTCAGGACGGACAACTACATGAAATAACAGTGGGACTTTCTTCTAACAATGGTGAAACCCTTAAACAACTATGTGTAACAGGTAATGGTATCGCGTGTCTGTCTGATTATATGATTGATAAGGAGATTGCCAGCGGTGAACTTGTTGAACTACTGGCTGAAAAACGTTTATCCGTCGCGATGCCTTTCAATGCTGTATATTACAGTGATCAGGCTGTAAGCACTCGAATCAGAGCATTTATTGATTTTCTGAATGAATATGTAAAAACAGCGTTTAAATGAGTAAATATCACTCTCCAAAGATTGGGGATTACCGAGTTTATTAAAAACAATTTTCCCACTCTAAAAGAGTGGGAAGGGGTCTATTTCTATTATTTTATAGCCAAATAATCGGTATAGCCATCCTCATTACCCCCGAAAAATTTCTCTTTTATCGGTGGGTTTAGTTCTAGCCTATTGGCAAGACGATATGGTAAATCTGGGTTAGCAATAAAAGGGCGGCCAAATCCGATCAGATCCGCCCAGCCTTTAGTTAGAGCTTCTTCAGCGCGTTCCAAAGTGTATTTTCCAGAATATATCAGCGTGCCGTGATAGAGTATGCGAAAAGCTTCCTTAAAGGTTATTGGCATGACGGGAGCGTCTTCCCAGTCAGCTTCAGCAATATGAATATAGGCTACCCCGATATCATTTAGCACACTCGCGGCAGCCAGATAAGTTGCTTCAGGAGTATCATCTTCTGACCCCATCAGGGTTGTGAGTGGTGCCAGGCGAACACCCAGCTTATCTTTCCCTATTGCGGTCGCTACTGACATAGCCACTTCACTCAAGAAACGTAAACGATTTTGTAAAGTTCCACCATATTCGTCATCTCGTAGGTTAGCCTGAGAATCAATAAACTGATTAATAAGATAACCATTCGCTGCATGAAGCTCTACGCCATCAAAACCTGCTGCAATAGCATTATTTGCCGCTTGAATATAATCATTTACGATATCTGGAATTTCATCAAGCGTCAGTGCTCGTGGCTGCGAGTGTTGTACCATTTCACCGATACTATGTTCAGGTCCACGGCCTTCCACATCCAGAAAAACTTTTACACCTTTTGCTTGAAGGGCAGAGGGGGAGACAGGTGCAGAATTATTAGGTTGTAGAGTAGTGTGTGAAACACGTCCTACATGCCATAATTGAGCAAAAATTTTTCCTCCTGCCATATGTACTGCATCTGTTACTTTTTTCCATCCTATTACATGCTCAGACTTATAAATACCTGGCGTCCATGCATATCCTTGTCCCTGTTGGCTGATTTGTGTACCTTCGCTGATAATAAGTCCTGCACTGGCTCGTTGTGCATAATATTTAGCCATCAAATCAGTCGCTACACCGTTTGCTCCAGACCGCGAACGTGTCATCGGCGGCATAACAATACGATTAGATAACGACAGACCATTCAGAGAATAGCGTTCAAAAAGCATAATATCTCTCACTCTTCATTAATTATTGATTTTGATTTGTGTATATGGACATATTAAGAAATAAGGGCAATTAGTTATCCCATTGAGGAGCAAGATCTTTTGGACTAACGAGGCGTTCATTACAATCAAGTGTGGCGATAGCCGCCATGTCGTCTGCATCAAGTTTAAGCTCGGAAGCTTTCAGATTACTTTGTAAATTTTTACGCTTAGTTGAAGAAGGGATCACGCTATAACCTAATGCTATCGCCCAAGATAAGATCACCTGTGCAGGAGTGGCCTGATGTTTTGTGGCTATGCGTCCGATAACCTCATCCTGAAGGGCTTTACCATAAGCGAGAGTCATATAGGAAGTGATATGAATTCCGTGATCTTTCGCCCAGGCCGTCACATGACAATTTTGTAGATATGGAGAAAGTTCAATCTGATTCGTGGCGATTTGTTCAATACCTACTGCATCGATAGCCTGTTGCATTAAATCGATCGTAAAGTTTGAAACCCCGATTTCACGTGTCAACCCCATATTTTTAGCGTCTAGCAACGCATTCATTATTTCATCAACACTGACAACGTTATTTGGTGATGGCCAATGAATTAACGTCAAGTCAACATAATCAGTGCGCAGCTTCGCTATACTCTCTTTAAGACTTGGTATCAATTTTTCTTTACTCAGATTTTCTGTCCAGATTTTTGTCGTGATATAGATATCTTCACGGGCTACACCACTTTCTTCTATGGCTTGTCCTACCGCCATTTCATTTTCATAAATCTGTGCTGTATCAATCGCACGATACCCCAATTCAAGGGCATTTTTTACTGATGTGATCACCGCATCATCTTTCAGACGAAAAGTACCTAATCCAAATGCAGGAACAGACATAATAAACCTCATGTAATATTTGATTAAGAAAGGTTTTATTATCATGAGATAAATTGCAATAAAAAAGAGCAATAAATGCAGAAGTCTTTTGCTAGAATGACAAAAATATAACGTGACTGCTCCCCGCCGTAAAAAACGGCGAGGCTTCCCACTTCTCAGGCCGCAACCACAAAATGCAAAATGCATATTGAGCTGCTGAGCCTGGATGAGCACGTGCCGGATTTTCTGGCTAATGTGAGGGGGGTATCCAGTTTATTAAGATGAAACAACCGCTGTACCTGCAGAACGGAGAGGGGGGAAGAAAGTACTTTTCAACAGATAAACGCGATTACCCGCCTCGATGGCGGCAAAATTATCCCGCGTGACGCCACATATCCGTTCACGGACAAAAACGGTGTGACCTAGTTTCAAATCCCGCCCACATACCTGGATGCATCAGGATGACGTGGAAATCTGGTCGATCGCTGGCGGCAACCGACCCGCTGATGTGTTCTTCTGTCAGCCAGCTTCGCGGGGCTGTGAAAAAATTCTCAGGCGGTAAAGTTGCGAGATATTCGATAGGCAGTTTTCTGTTCATTTACTGCAAACTCTTCAGCAAGACCTTCCCCCACCAGTTTACGCAAATCATTACGTGCGGTGTTATCCGATACGCCCAGCGCAGCGGCTATTTCAGAAACGGTAAAAGTCTTATCAGGCGTATCCATCATGACATTAAGCAGTGTCACCTGGCGCTGCGAGAGACGCCTCAACGCCCCCGATTTAAACAGCATACTGTCGATGGCAGCGGCACGATTAAGTAGCTGATCGACATGCGATAGCAGCCGCTCCATCGCCCGACCAATGATGCTTGCCTGATAGTCCAGGAAGTACGTCAAATCCATTCCGTCTGTTTCCGCGTACTGGTAACTATGGGCATACTTAGCAGGTGCATTGTGCAGCAGCTGGCTGATCGACACGAATTTAAAAGCGTCATACCCTGATTTCAACATATACCAGTAAAACAATCCCCGGCTGGTACGTCCGTTCCCGTCTCTGAATGGGTGCTCATGTGCGATCATGAAGTGCAGGATGCAAGCCTTCACGAGTGGATGGACGTAAGGCCCGTTGCCGTTAACAAAATCACAGACCATCTGCAAACGTACCGGCAGACTGTTGGCGGCAGGCGGCTGATGGATTATGTTATTGTCATAATCCATGATCACAATGTCATCCGTCGTGCGGAAATCACCGGGATGGTACTTTTCATCATCAATGCCACCCATCCCTACGGCATGAATGCGCCGGATAAGGTCGGGAGTTAATGGTTCCTGTAGCAATTCAGGAATTTCAGCCATTAGTCGCGCATTACCAGCAATCATTTGCTCATCTTCGTTACGCGGGGTTCTGCCACTTTCGAGCATGTTACGAGCCACAATGGTTGTTGTGTTAGCGCCCTCCAGTTGGGATGAAGTGATCGGTTCATCAAGCTGGAGCTGGTTTAGTGCTGCGCCAACGCCACGCAGCCTGTTAGTGATCTCATTAAGCGCCAGCCGGGTAGCGTGCTTATCCACCAGTTCACAGGTGGCAGCGATACCCTGAGTGATAAAGAATCCTGCCTGTTCGCCTGCTGCATTGCTATAGTCTATATGAGTTAAAGCCGCATTACGGGCGCGACGCGTAAGCGTCCAAGCCAGTGCAACATTATCATCACTGGCTGCACGGTAGCGGAATTTATCAAATGGAAGGTAACGTCCACGCTCATCGGTGACGCGCATATAGTGCGCATGCGCAGCGATATCTGCGCCGGAAATTGCATCAATGGGTATAAGTGTCGGGGGATACTTTATCGTCATTTCAAACTATCTCAATTTTTAGTGATTTTGAGATATTTTAGCTTTTAATGATGAAGAATAGCAACAAAAAAGGGCTATTAATTCGCCACCGTCGTAATCACCAGCCATATCGGGATTATGCTCATAATGCAGATGATGTAGCCAGTTTGCCGGAAACCCGTGAGCTGACACGAACCTTCAAAAGAACTCTGTAGCCCATACGCATCTCTATGCTCAATGAACAAATTGTACTTCGAACATAACACAAGAAAGGAGAGGTATATCAGAAATCGCTAATTTATTGATTTCTGATGAAGTGAAGGCGGGATATAAAAGTTGTTTATCGTTGTAGGTTATTTAACATAATATACATTATGCGCACCCATATGCTACGCTGAATAAAAATGAGTTTGGGCTGGTGATTTACACAGACGATATTGAAGAAGCCCATTTAACCACGTCAAGGTTTGTCGCACTGATGGATATTGATTTTTTGCCAGAACCAGACAAATTCGATATTGCTGTTGTCCCTGTTGTCGATAATCCTTTATTTGGATTAATGATCAAAAAAAAAGAAGATTAAGCGCAGGCCAGTAAAAGTTACATGCCCGTTCTTAACAGAGCGCGGTCTGGTAACGATTATTAAAGATTAAATGAGGCATTTATGTGTAAAAAAACAAATGGAACAATCTTGGATATACCGGGTATCAGGGTTGGACATGCTGAAGATAAGTTGAAACAAACCGGTTGTAGCGTAATTATTTTCGACAACGGAGCTGTGTGTGGCGTTGATGTCAGAGGTGCTGCGCCGGGGACAAAGGAAACCGAGCTTTTAGATCCCGTTAATACTGTTCAGAAAGTCAATGCAGTGGTACTGAGTGGAGGTAGTGCTTTTGGATTAGATTCCGCTTCTGGCGTAATGCGTTATCTTGAAGAAAGAAAAAAAGGTTTTGATGCCGGTGTAGCTATTGTACCTATCGTTCCTGCCGCAGTAATTTTTGACCTGAATTTCGGTGATCCTGCTGTTCGTCCCGACGCTGAGATGGGTTATATTGCCGCGCAAAACGCGTCTACAAACTCTTTTCCATCAGGAAATATTGGCGCAGGCGTCGGGGCCACTATAGGTAAGATGGGCGGTTTTGACAAAGCAATGAAAGGTGGACTTGGGACAGCATCTGTTAAATTACCAGGAGGACTGATAGTTGGTGCAATGGTGGTTGTAAATGCTGTTGGTGAAATCAGAGACCCTAAAAATGGTAAAACTATTGCAGGTGCATGTGATGAAAATGGTCATATTATCGATCTCATTTCCTACGTTATAGAAAATAAAGATAATAATTTCACTCAAGGGACAAATACAACCGTTGGCATAATTTGTTGTAACGCCAATATGAATAAAAGTCAGATGAAAAAAGTTTCCCAAATGGCTCATGATGGCCTTGCGAGGACAATATACCCCATTCATACCATGAGTGACGGGGATACTATTTTTGCAGCAACAACAGGTGGTGTAGATTCATCGGTGAATATTGTTGGTATAGTTGCGGCTGAGGTCATGGCTACTGCGGTTTTAGACGCTGTAACCTCAGCCAAATCAGGATTTGGTGTTAAAGGTTATGCCGATTCGTTTTGCCGACCGATTTAAAGCCCATCATTATTTTCTCTGTAATACATCCTAAAGAAGGTGTCAAGATATACTAATGAGATTGTTGGGATTTCGCTGCGCAGCGCACAAAACGCTGTAGAACATTTTGTCATTCCGCCGTTAAAACAACGGCATTTAAGTCGAAAGAAATAAGGGTAAATAATCCACCACCAATATGATATATGTACTGGTGGCTTCATTTAACTAATTATGAAATTTTAACCCAGGGATAAGCATCAGATGTTCCAGCGTCATCTGGTGCTGTGCCCCTATTCCACCATTTAGCTTCCCAGTTTTGGTCTTTCCAACTGACTCTATCACCCGCCTTGTATTCCTTGCTTGCATCCCATGCCGGGTAATCACCGCCCTTACCTTGATCACCCGGATCAACATTGAAGCCTTTGAAATAGAATGGTGTCATATCTATCTTTTTCGTGATTAACTCACAACCAAGACCTTCCCTAGCTGCATTGACTAATAAGCCACGGTCTTGATCCGCAGTCCATGTAAATATTCCCCCCAGACTCTTTTCCAAAACATATTGAGCTTTAGCTTTAACAGAACGAGGGGTATCAATAGAAATGAACAACTTGCTCTCCTTATTATAGAGATAATCAGCGTCTGCTATATCATCAGTACAAAAATCAAAGTTATTCCTCCCCTTTTCATTTTCCAAATCCAGATAATTATATATAGTGTCGTACCATTCTGTTGTTCCTGATTCAAATGAGCCGGTTGTCGTAATTTTTGGCTCCTTTTTCGGAATATATCCCGGATCATAACTGCCGGATAATGGAGAATAACTATCAATAACCGCATTTCTGGCATTACGTGAGTATGCAGCATAACCAATATTAATTGCAGATGCAGGAACGCCGATACTCAGTAAATATTCAACTGCTTTTTCTACACTGTTTTCACCTCCAGGATAATCACGAAGATTCGTGTGATGCATCAGTTTTTCGGCCCACGGAGTACCAAAGAAATCATAGGTCATAACGTTAATACCATATAGTCCAACCTTTAATAATTCTGGTATTTTTGATTTCTCCATTTTTTCTGGCACCGCGGAACAGGCTATACTTATTTTTACATCCGAGCGCCCCGCTTCTTTAAAAGCAGTAGTTAAGTCTCGAATTAAACTAACATAATAATCGCCATCATCTGGAGCATAAATATTACCGTCATTTCCGGCAACACCTGGGTATTCCCAGTCAATATCAATTTCGGTAAACATAGGGAAACGTCGGAATATATCAACCAGACTCGAACAGAAATAGGATTTCAGTGTTTCGTCTCTGACCATATTATAAAAGCCATTACTCATGGTCCAACCACCAACACTGAACGACATAATAAGATCATGGCCCTGGGCTTTTGCAGCCTGTTGAATCTTAGCCAATCCACCTAATACGCCCATACTTTTAGATTGTTTGAAATCCCTTGGCATTTGGATATCTTGCCAGCCAGAATAAGTACAATTCTGATAAGACTGGCAATCACCCCAGGCATCTGTAAATGTGACTTCACCGTTATTGGTACGGGAAAATAATGGTGCTTGTTCTTTAATTTGCTGCTTCTTTTCACCCTCATCACCTAATATTCCACAGAAACCAATAACTAATTTATCATACGCAAAAGGATTATCTAAAAGGTGCTGTAAATCTATTCCTCTACCACGACTGGCGGGATCTTGATTTCCTTGTAATCTGCCGTCATATTGCGACCAATCTGTATAATAGCCAAAAACTTTAGGCTTATTTCGTATGTCATACTTATTATAAACTGGTAATGCAATTCTCCCCGATGTGTAACTGAAATTTATTGTTTCAGTTGATGGATTGAAATTATCTATTTTATAAGATTGTTCACTAAGAGAATCTGTCTTGATTATTTTTGACATAAAATCACCTCGACTAGATATAAATTTATCCTTCGATGAACATTTAAATTATTTTACTTCGCATGGTAACACAATTACATTCTAGCTTGTATTCTTAGGAAAACAAATAATTGCTATTTGTTTGATTGTCAATGATCAACTTAATTTTATGTCAACACATTGTACATTATCATCTCTTTATTATAATGTGGTAAAACTAAAAGCAATAATCTCAAATTGAAAATATATTATATCTTTATTGTTATAATCACCAATATTAATGAAGTTTTGTAAATTAATTTTTACGATTAATTTATTTTGATTTTATTCTAAAGTGACTATTTTTTTATTTTATATCTATACTAACTTGTATCATTAAGGGTATTTGTTTCTTTAATTTATTATTATCACTATTATATATGGAGATTAAAATGAAAGCTAAAGATGTTCAGCCAACTATTATTATTATTAATAATAACGTTATCTCTCTGGAAGACATCTATAATATTGCTATAAAACAAAAGAAAGTAAAAATATCAAAGGATATCATTGAGCTTTTGAGCCGTGGTCGTGAAAAATTAGAGGAAAAATTAAATTCTGGCGAGGTTATATATGGGATTAATACAGGATTTGGCGGGAATGCTAACTTAGTGGTGCCATTTGATAAGATCTCAGAACATCAAAAAAATCTGCTGACTTTTCTTTCTGCCGGCACTGGGGACTTTATGTCCAAAACTAGTATTAAAGCGTCACAATTCACTATGTTACTTTCCGTTTGCAAAGGTTGGTCTGCAACCAGGCCAATTGTTGCTCAAACGATAGCCGATCATATTAATCATGATATTGTTCCTCTGGTTCCTCGTTATGGTTCAGTCGGAGCAAGTGGTGATTTGGTTCCCTTATCTTATATTGCACGCGCATTATGTGGTATTGGTAAAGTGTATTATATGGGAGAAGAAATTAGTGCGGCTGAAGCAATTAAACATGCCGGGTTGACGCCATTATCATTACAAGCCAAAGAAGGTCTTGCCCTTATTAATGGCACCCGGGTAATGTCAGGCATCAGCGCAGTTGCTGTTATTAAACTGGAAAAACTATTTAAAGCATCAATCTCTGCTATTGCCCTGGCTGTTGAAGCATTACTTGCATCTCATGAACATTATGATGCCCGAATTCAGCAAGTAAAAAATCATCCTGGTCAGAAAGCAGTAGCGAGTGCATTGCGTAATTTATTGGCAGGTTCGACTCAAGTTGATTTATTATCAGGGATTAAAGAGCAAGCAAATAAAGCTTGTCGTCACCAGGAAGTTACCCAACTAAATGATACCTTACAGGAGGTTTATTCAATCCGTTGCGCACCACAAATATTAGGTATAGTGCCGGAATCTTTAGCCACAGCCCGAAAAATATTAGAGCGGGAAGTTATCTCTGCGAATGATAACCCACTGATCGATCCGGAAAATGGCGATGTTCTGCATGGCGGGAACTTTATGGGGCAATATGTCGCCCGGACAATGGATGCGTTAAAACTGGATATCGCTTTAGTTGCTAATCATCTCCATGCAATTGTGGCACTGATGATGGATAACCGTTTTTCCCGTGGGTTACCTAATTCACTTAGCCCAACTCCCGGCATGTATCAAGGTTTTAAAGGCGTCCAACTTTCTCAAACTGCTTTAGTTGCTGCAATCCGTCATGATTGTGCTGCATCGGGTATTCATACCCTCGCTACAGAGCAATATAACCAGGATATTGTCAGTTTGGGATTACATGCTGCACAAGATGTTTTAGAAATGGAGCAGAAATTACGCAATATTGTATCAATGACAATTTTGGTAGTTTGTCAGGCAATTTATCTCCGTGGCAATATTAGTCAAATTGCGCCTGAAACAGCGAAATTTTACCATGCGGTACGTGAAATCAGCCCTCCTCTGGTCACTGATCGTGCATTAGATGAGGATATAATCCGAATTGCAGATGCAATTATTAATAATCAACTCCCACTACCAGAGATTATTCTGGAAGAGTAAAAAGAAAATGACTGAAAATTTTCAGTGATCTCTTGACTAAAAATGCAGAACCCCATTTACTGCAATAAAAACAGTATCAGTAAACAAGGGGTTTTGTATGATTATCTTTGTAACAGGAGCAACATCAGGTTTTGGTGAAGCGATCACCCGAAAATTCATTCAAAATGGCGCTAAAGTTATTGGGGCTGGCCGCCGTAAGGCACGGTTAGAAAACTTAAAAGTTGAACTGGGTGATGATTTTTACGCTGTTCAACTTGATGTGACTGATCGGGCTGCTATCAGCCAGGTTATTCAACAATTGCCAGAGTCACTTCGTAATATTGATGTTTTAGTTAATAACGCAGGTTTGGCGCTTGGATTAGAACCCGCATATCTGGCTAACCAAAGTGACTGGGAAATAATGATTGATACCAATGCTAAAGGCGTTGTGAATATGACCCGTGCCCTACTGCCTGAAATGGTGGAAAGAAATCGTGGGCATATTATTAATATAGGCTCTACCGCTGCGAATTGGCCATATTCAGGTGGGAATGTTTATGGCGCAACTAAAGCTTTCGTCAAACAGTTTAGTCTGGGCTTACGGGCAGATTTACAGGGAAAAAATATCCGTGTCACTGATATAGAACCTGGTTTAGTTGGCGGTACCGAGTTTTCTTTAGTCCGCTTTAAAGGTGACAATAACAAAGTGAATAAAACCTACGATGGAACTCAGGCATTAACAGCTGAAGATGTCGCAGAGGCTGTTTTTTGGGTTGCTAACTTACCTGCACATGTCAACATTAATACATTGGAAATGATGCCGGTTTGTCAGTCATTTGCCGGGCTTAGCGTGCATAGAAATATATAATCACATTCCTCTTGATAATTTGTTGAACATCTTCATGTTATCTTATAATTTATCTATCTGATAATTTCTTATTGTGCCATCGAATTTGGCTCCACTCTCTTTCAAGAGGATAAAAGATGAATTTTTGTAATTCTTTGATATTAAAAGCTATGCCTGCTATCGCTCTGGCAATTCCTTTGTTATGGCAAGCGCCGGCACTGGCGGCAACCTGCTCTTCCGGGGGAACCTGCGTCACAGTAAATGGCAACGGAGATACTGCGCTAAGTAAAGAAGCAGCCCGTCAAAGTAAAGAGCAATGGGATGAAACCAAGAATCTTCGTACCAAAGTTAATAAACGTGCTGAGAAGGAATTTGATAAGTTCGATAAAGCGATTGATGCTCGCGACGCATGTATGAAAAGTACCAATATCAATGCTTATTGGGAACCCAATACCGAACGTTGCTTGGACAGCAATACTGGTATGCCTATCAGACCGTAATATAAGGTGATGATAATGAAGATGAAAAAAGCACTTTTATTCAGTGCGTTGATCGTTACTGTGTCTCCATTTACGCTTGCTGCACAAGCTTCATGCGAAAGCGTAAAAGAGCAGATTGCACAGAAAATTATCCATAATGGTGTGCCGGAATCTGGCTTTAAATTGGAAATTATTCCTAATGACCAAACCGAACAAGCCGGTGGTAAGATCGTTGGTCATTGTGAAAATAATACCAAAAAGATTGTGTATACCCGGCAAAAAAGCCAATCCACAAACCCGTCAGTCACAGAATAAACCCCTATTATTTTTCTGGGGAATGCGCGGAATTCAGAGAAAATATTGCGCAAATACTTTCCAATCTAAATAGAGGTCGAGGCTATACGCCTTCGACCCCTATTTAATACGACGGAACCGCTATCCTCTCGTTGTTTATTTCACCTTTTCAAACAGCTTCGGTGTGTCGCCTGAAAAATCAATCCAAGTTTAGCTTCTTCCGGAATGAGCAACGTGCTAGCTCGCATATTTTAATTCATGATTATTTTACGACTTGTTTTAATAAGGCGAAAATATCCAGATAGCAGGATAGATCTTTTTCTTCCGGACGTAAAATATAAGGAATTTCACCTAACTGTGGGGCATTTATGTGACGGCGTAACCTATCCATAATTTTCGCATAATGTGATATACCAGGATTAATTCTATTTGCTACCCATCCTATTAACTGCAATCCATCATTTATGATCGTCTGCGAGGTTAAAATTGAATGATTTACACAGCCAGGTTGAATACCTACCACTAAAATGACTGGAATTTTTTCCTGAATCACCCAATCAAAATAAAAAGTTTCATCATTCAACAACACACGCCAACCGTCGTTACCTTCAATAATAACGCAATCTGCTTTATTGCTAAGATTATTTAATCCTTTTTTCATCTGGTCGAAATCAACCCGGTTTTCTTCACAGTAGCTGCTTTTCCAGATAACGGGGTTAATTTCTTCATATTTAAATTGAACGGGAGAGGATTTTTGCAAAATTATACCATCTCGATTACGCATTCCTTCTTCTGTTTCATACCCTTCTGTGGCTATAGGTTTATAACCTACGGCCGTTGCTCCGTCACGATTAAAAGCTTGTAATAAGGCACGGGTAACAACTGTTTTACCTATATTGGTATCTGTCCCCGTAACAAATAGGCGAGTTAACATAAATTCTGTTTTCCATAATGACAGATAAAATCCGGTTAATGAGCACCTAAGTTTAGAGGGTACGGCTATAAGGGAGATTGCGTTAGCTCAATGTTTTGTTTAATTATTGCTAACAAAAAATTTATATAAAGCAAATATTACTACCAGAGAACGTTTATCAGATCTACTATCCTTTCATTAAATTGACTAATAATGAACCATCATATAAAGCCTTTTTAACTGACGACACCGCAGATAATGTTCCTGAGTTATTGAATTCTGTTGCAACCAACTTAACCTGTTCACTATAAGCAGGCAAAGCATGTCGTTGAATACACTCATTAATGACAGGATATAAAATTTGCTGTGAAGCATTAAGTGGAGAGCCAATCAGAATTTTTTCCGGGTTAAATAAATTCACCATAATTGCGACAATATGACCAATTTTTACCCCTATATAACGGATAATATCTATTGCCAGAGTATCACCTTTATTAACCGCCTGACAGAATGATTCAACAGTCAGTGGCTCACAGTTAAGTAAAGAATCTGGTACCGTTATTAATTGCTGCTTTGCTCTGGATAAAATGTGATTGATACCTGCAACTGTCTCCAAACAGCCCAGGTTCCCGCAATCGCAACGTTCACCATCAAGTTCAACCTGAATATGCCCTATTTCCATAACACTGCCATTGCCTGCATGTAATGTTTGTCCTGCAATGATAACGCCGACCCCAACATTTTCATCAATAACAATCTGAATAATATTCTTACAATTTTTTGCTGCGCCATATAATGATTCAGCTATCGTCCAGGCTGTGATTTCATGTTGGAGAAATACGGGTAATCCGGTACGACGATGCAGATATTCCCCTATTGACAATTCTTGAACCTGATAATAAGGAAGATTACGGATTAAACCTTTAGTCGGATCAACAATCGCATTTACCGTAATGCTAATGGCTGTCAGACGCTCAAGGCAGGATTGATAACGGCCGAAAAATGCGTCAATCTCATCAGTAATACAGTCCAAAAAGGACTTTTTATTGCTGGCAGGTAATGGTAAGACATCTTCAACAATTAATTTGCTGCTTAGATCACGCAGGCCCAAAATTAAATTCCCTAGGCCAATACTGACACATAAAAAATGCCAGCTTTCAGAATCAAGTTTCAGTCCGGTCGCTGGGCGTCCTCTGAATCCCAAATCCAGAAATTCTGTTTCCATCACTAAGTGCGTATCAACCAATTCACGAACAATCTTAGTAATACTGGCAGGAGCAAGTTGTGCTTTTTTAGATAACTCAATACGGGAAATTGGGCCATATTGATCAATTAACCGATAAACAGCACCAATATTAGTCTGCTTTATTTGATCAATATGACCCGGTTGTCCATCCATACTCACCCTTTTGCTCTTTAATTAATTTGCATGTCAAAATAATTGTCGGCTAATTATGTCGATGTTTTAGGCAAAAGGTATCATTCTTTCAATCAATATGTGATATTAAGCACGAAATTTAGCTGATTCTTACTCATTTTTCTCATTCAGAATATTAGATATGAGTAGTTTTGTCAGTCTGTTTGCTGCGGCTGATACCGGTCGGCTTTTTTGATTGACTAACCAAACCTCAGAGAAAGATCGGTTATCAGCTAACGGAATATACTGAACACCATCGACTTTCATGCGGGTAAAAGATTCAGTCACAACGCTGACCCCGAGACCAGCAGAGACAAGACCAAGAATAGTCATTGCCTCACCAGCTTCCTGTGAAATCATCGGTGTCACACCCGCCTGGGCAAGTAAAGTAACAATTTCATCATACAAAGCAGTTCCAACTTCGCGTTCAAAAAATACCAGTGGATGGCCCGCCAACATTTCGAGCTTTATTCCCTGTTGAGCATGTTGTGACTGCTCCCCGCCGTAAAGAGGGTGTCGCAAAAGGTCATGTTATCCATTAAAATCTGCGCTCTTCCTTTAGGCGCAGCTCTTTTATGACCTTATTCATTCGAAAACGGGAACCGTCTGCGCATTTATTGTTGCTGACATTCTTGATGAGCAAGATTGGGGCCCCTTTGAACGCCATTATGCTTCGACAGGGAGAGCCCCTTATTCTCCACGCTCCATGATGGGGATCCTGCTTTATGGGATCATGAAAGGACACTGCTCGCTCAGAGAACTTGAACGACTTGCGCGTTTAGATTTAGGCTGTATTTTTGTCAGCCAGGGAATTACGCCCGATCATGCCAGTCTTGGGCGTTTTATTTATCAGCACCAATCCGTCCTGACGGGACCGTTTTTTAAGGCACTGACCTTATCCATTTTGCACCGCAGTCGTTCGGACGGCTCGTGCCTGGCCGGTGACGGGACAGTGATAGAGGCGGCCTGTTCTCATTACCACCTTTTAACTCAGGAAGCGATTTCACGTGAAAAAAATACTCTCACGGCTACCCCTGCCACAGCGCAGACAGAAAAACGCATAAAGCAATTGGAACAGGGAGCCAACGTATTACGGCGCCGACAAGAAAATCGTGAAAAAAAGGGAAGGATGCCAGCCAACTGCGTATCAATCCAACAGAACCCGAAGCCGTCGTCCAGAAACTCAAGCGGGGAAGAGGATTTTCAACTTCCTATAAACCGTCTGTTTTAGTCAACAACAGACGTATTATCGTCGCTCAAACGGTCGACCCCTCCAGTGAAACCCAAGTGATGGCCGCGTTATTGGCGCAGAATCTCACTATCTCGGGAGGTCACCCGGAAAAGCTGTTATTGGATGCCGGTTATTTCCATGACGATGTGATTGCTGAGGCGAAGAAACATCAGATCTGGCTGTTTTGTACAGAAAATTCAGAGCGACAGCGTACCCGAAAAATCTATCCTAAATCCTTATTTACTTATGATGCTGAGCAAGATTGCTATATTTGTCCTGCTCATCACCAATTGTCCCTGCAAAGTACAGTGAAAGCCACTGAAAAAACGCGGACCTATCGGGTTTATCGCGCTGACAATTGTGCCGGATGCCCGAAGAAAGCGGGCTGCACAAAGGCTAAAGGAGGAAGAAAAATAAAACGTTATCCGGAAGATGAAGGGCGGGAGACACTTCGTTTGCATATGGCCCGACCGGAGTCAAAACAGATATTGAGTCAACGGAAGAGCCTGGTAGAACCGGTATTTTCGGCATTACGGGGAATTCAGAGACTGGAACGCTTTCGGCGTAAGGGATTGTCAGCGGTAAAGCTGGAGTTTTCCCTGCATGCAATGGCCTATAACTTATCAAGAGCGGTGGCTCTGATATTAGGGATTATTTTTAGCCTGTTATCCATACAAATAACAGGCTGCCCAAAGTCAGTGATTGAATTTAACTTGATGCTTGAAAAAGTGACCTCAACCCTTTTGCGACACCCTCGCACTGGGCAAGGGGCTTGATCTATATCAAAATGCAAGTTACTTATTATGAGTTAAGTAAGGAATTCATGTGAGCACCACCCGTAGCATCAGAGAAAATTCAACTCCCGATAATCATCTTGTCCAAGATACTCAACAAAATAAGAGAAATTATATTCAGAAAGCAGATCCTTTGTATATCAGAGTGACGTTGTCACTCTTTACTGTAGGATTAGCAACATTTGCCCTGCTCTACTTTGTTCAACCCATTTTACCTATATTATCGGAAGATTTTGGTGTTTCTCCAGCCATCAGCAGTTTATCTTTATCGCTTTCGACTGGCATGCTGGCATGCTGGCATTGGGATTATTGATAACCGGTCCTCTGTCTGATGCCATTGGCCGTAAAAATGTTATGGTAACCGCGCTATCTGCCGCCGCAGTTTTCACTTTACTCAGTGCATTTATGACCAGTTGGCATGGAATTCTGATTGCGCGCGCTCTGGTTGGCTTATCTCTCAGTGGCGTAGCCGCCGTTGCAATGACTTACCTTAGTGAGGAAATTCATCCTAACTTTGTTGCTTTATCAATGGGGCTTTATATCAGCGGTAATTCTATTGGCGGAATGAGTGGGCGATTAATATCAGGTGTGATAACTGATCATTTCTCATGGCGGGTTTCTGTCATCGTATTAGGCTTATTTGCCTTAATTGCTGCAATTATATTTTGTCGTATGTTACCTGAATCTCGTCGTTTTCGGCCAAGTTCCCTCAAACCTAGATCTTTATTGATAAATCTGAGATTACATTTTCGTGATAAAGGGTTGCCATTATTATTTTCCGAAGCATTTTTGCTCATGGGGGGGTTTATTACGATGTTTAACTATATCAGTTATCGTTTACTGGACTCACCCTATCATTCTAGTCAATCAACTGTCGGTATGTTATCCATTGTCTATTTGGCCGGTACATACAGCGCATCTAAAGTGGGTGGATTAACAAGTCAATATGGACTAGGGAAAATGCTGATAGTAACGATTAGTATGATGCTAACGGGTACTCTTATTACCATGCTGCCTTCTACTGTGATGATTATGATTGGGATGGTCATACTCACTTCCGGTTTCTTTGCCGCACACGCTGTCGCCAGCAGTTGGGTTGGACATCGCGCTCGTCGGGCCAAAGCACAGGCGTCATCTCTCTATCTCTTCTGTTATTACGCCGGCTCAAGTGTAGCGGGTACCTTTGGCGGCATATTCTGGCTGCAATGGGGCTGGAACGGCGTTGTTTTATTTATTACCATTCTCACCCTTTTAGCCCTACTTCTGGGAATTAAGCTCGCTAAACTCCCTGAGGCAAAATAATCGAAAGTAACCATTTTATCCATAATTAATGGCGGATGACTATCCACAGTAATATGATTATCCACTATGGATGGAAATCCGCTTAACCTTATTATTACCCTCTATTTACCGGAAATTTATATTACACTCCCGTCCACCAGTCAATACCCTCCACTATCTGATTTGTCAAAAATTGATTTATTTTTTTCACTAAGCGCTAAAAAGCATGGGAATATTATCTGATCAGAAAAACAAACCAATATTTATTTAAAGGAAAAATTAATATGGGAAACTCCAGATTTGAAGGTTTCACCAAAGAGGAAATAAAACTGGCATATGAATTTGATATGCTAAATAAATCAATGGTCATGGCGGGACAGAATGTACATGCACTGCAAAAGCAATTGTATCGTCTTAGCGCCCCGCAAAAGCTATTGAATAAAATGGGGCGAAATGCACTGGTGGAAATTAAAGACACGATGATACGCTCAGCTCCCGCCTCAATATGTGCAGGGTTAGCTGGCGCTGCTGCGGCTCCAGGCGGTCCTGCTATCTCTTTTCTCGCCAGTGCAGCGGCAGGAAGCATTGGTGGAGAGTTGGCAAAGCCCATTACGTCAAGAACGGGTGTTCATACCCAGTTATATCCGACCTGTGCCAACAATACGACTAAAGATATTGAGCGTGAGGTAATGGGGAAATTACAGGATAAATTGAGCGGCTACCCCAGACTACATGAGCTATATCGTACCTATGTGAACAAAGAATATGCGCAGGATTTTGTGCTGGATACTGCACTGGCAAACACACCTGATGTGATTACCAGTTCTATAACCGAAGGTGTTAGTAACTGGACCGCGGGTACTTTCAGCTCCATGCTGCAATATGGCTCAATACCCGTTAGCTCAAAATTAGTATTTGGTTTGACTGCGGCGGCGGGACTGGATCCCCGTGGTATTTATAACAAAGGAAAAGATACATTTCGAGCAATGGCTAACATGAAACCGGGCCCACATGCGGGTGGTAATTATCTGGAGCAAAATTTACTCCGGGCAAGAGATTGCCTGTCCCAGTTGATAGCCTCATTGAACAACAATCCGGATAGAAAGTTAAATGTCAGCGCATTCATGAATAAGTTCCCTGATCTTGCCTTATCACATAGCAAGGCCCGCGAAACATCTAAAGATATTATCAGTATGCTTGAATTGCTGATTATGCTGGAAAAAGAGAGGGAGAATGAGGTAGTTAAGGAAACCTAGTTTATAAGGCGGATCCTCTTTTGGGTGTATTGACTCAGGTCAGCCACCCGAGAGAGGGTTTCAATATAGAATGAAACTAATTAATAATAACTTTAAAATCCGTAGGAATTACATTTGCCAGAAAATTTGAAGTGACTTTATTTTTCACCCGAAGAACAAGGTTTGGGAAAGCGGAATTCTTATCACTATAACTCAATTCACCATTCTTTATAAGATAAAAACAGGGATCAATGAAATTTACACTGTATTCTCCACTCCCTGTATCACAGGAATATATGCCGAAATTATCAAAACCATTCTCAATATATGCCCCATTATTGAAAAACCAATCTTGAATTGGCTGCGCCCTTGACATTTCTGCTGTAGAGCTTAGTGGAGTGAGAAACTGTGCTTTAAACGTGAATGCAAGATAAAGATTTGTAATACCTGGATAACGAAATAAGTTGTGAAACTCTGAAATTTTTTGACCATCCAACCATATAAATCCCGGGGTCCAAATGCGAAAATCCAAACTCTCCGCATTCCATTTCTCTATTTTTTTATCAGATGCCAATGGGAGTTTCGCAACGATACTATTTGGAGCATATTTGTTTATATAAATATTAGTCATAATTGCGCCTCATCTCTTAATTAATTTACTTGGCTAAATAGCCCCACCTTGTTTATTATCTCTTTTTTACAGTATACAACCATAATTGGATTGCCGCTAATTATTTGCCAAAATTGCTTCATGTTTGCCACATTTCTAAAAAATAACTGGAAAATTCTGGAATCCAATTAAGACAAGCGCAAAATATTCACCTGCCGAAAAATTATTGTAATCATCGATATCAATATTAAAATAATATACGGTAAGATTATCCCCATATGAGAATAAAAGAGTGTTGCATGTAACGTTTTTTTGGTTATATTGTGAGCATGGTTACATGTCACGAGGATGAAAGATGAATAAAGATGAGTGGCGACGCCAAAGCCATCTGGCTACGGCAATACAAGACAAGGAAATGGATACACTATTAGAAGACGCGATGAATGAACTGGCTGATTCGGGAGACTGGGAGTGAAGCGAGATTAACAGCTAACCATCAGCCGCAAAACAATTTCTGCTGGCAACTGCTGAAGGTTCTTGCTGTAACGCTACAGTAAACCCAACGACTGCCTATTTTGATGCCGCATAGCAACTGGCCCCTGGCAAGCTGGCTTTTCCCGCCAGAGAGCAAATATTAATCATGGGGGGCTGCTCAGATCCATCAGATCGCTGAAATGGAAATCACTGGCATTATTAATTAATAGGAGGCAGCTTACGAAATATTTTTTGCACTTTTATATTTTTGATCTATGTTTAAAAAGTGGTTTGTTTTTACGGAAAAACTCACCATCTCGGATATTTTCAACAGTGCTCGTGACGGCATAGCCAGAAATAACATATTCATCAGAAACTGATTGTCCGGCAATGCCAGTCGACGCTTGATGCCTGCCTTACCCTTGCTGCGAATACGATCTGCCAGCTTCTTAATAATATTCTCAAGGCGATCAGCCGCTGCATCAGCATCGTCGTACTCATGATGAGGTGTCGCCATGTTGTTATCGAGTCTGGTTTTCCTATGTAAAGTTTGCATAATGCACCTCAAGTTAACGATTGATAGCATAAAGAATATAAATACAATCATTAATCAATCAATGCAAATATAACTGACATTGGATCCCGAAACCCCATGCCCTGCTGCTCAGAACGAAACCATCTCTGCCGGATTAAGCGTGCTCATCACTCCCAGAACGCCCTTAGCCAACGGAATGGCTACCGGAGAGAGATAGGAACCCAGCGGGATACTCGCGTGGTCAATGCGGGTAAGCATGGTAAAGTCGTCGTTGCGTCCGGTAAGATCGTCGCTGATAGCTTTGCCAATGCGCACCGTCTGCGCCACTCCATGACCGCTCCAGCCATGTACCATATATACGGGTACGCTGTCGCCGCTCTTACGGGCGTCGATGGCACCGTTCAGGGTCAGATCACTGATCCCGCCCCAGGAATATTCCAGTTCGTTTTTTTCCAGCTGCGGGAACACGGTTCTGATACGCTCAAGCAGATAGTTGTTCACATCACGCGGTGACCAAGAGTTGCCAGTACCCTGGCCACCGAACAGCAGGCGATTGTTGCGCACCGCACGATAGTAGTCGACCTGTAACTGTGTATCGTAGACCGGCAGCTCTGACGGTATCAGCTCTTTGACATCTACTGGCAACGGCGGCGTTACCGCCACGTAGGTGAAAAAAGGCACCGTAGTGGAAGGGCCAGAGATAAACTCACCCGTTGAGATATGTACACCCAGCACCACGGCTTTGCTCGCCCTGATAGCCCCCCGCTCAGTTTCTACGACTGTGCCACCAGCATCCTGCCTGATGCCCTTCACTTTGGTACTATCATAGATTCGCCCACCCAGTCTGGCGAAACCATAAACAAGGCCACGCAACAGTGCCAGAGGCTGGACCTGCCCACCGATACTGTCGATATTTGCTCCATGGTAGATGCCCGAACGCACATACTCTTCCTGCAATTCGTGCGGTCCGATAACCTTCATCGCCGTATCTCCCATATGGCGCCTGGCATCGGCATTAGCCACCAGCGGCCCCATGTGGCCTGCGTGCACCGCAACAGTGATATGACCATATTTGCGGTCACATTCGAAACTGTAACGCTCACGGAGTTCATCCACGAGATTCATTGCTTCAACTGATGCAAAACGCCACAAGCGTTTAGCCTCATCGGATGAAAGTTTTTCCAGCATGGTTTCAGCTTCCCAGCGTGCGAGCCCGGGGGTCATCTGTCCCCCATTGCGGCCAGAAGCGCCTGAACCAATGTTATCCTTTTCAACAAGAATCACGTCCACGCCCGCTTCAGCAAGATGCAATGCCGTGGAAGCACCCAGCAACCCACCGCCGATGACCACAACTTCGCAGTTCTGGTCTCCAGGCAGGCTTCCAAAAGCTGACCAGTCAGCCAGAGAAGCTTCATAATAGTTAGCTGGCATGGCGTCAACAGCAGCCTCTTTATGCCAGTTCCAGATACGCGGATCCAGCCCCAACCGGCTGGCTCTGTGCTGCGCATCCTCCAACAGTATCGGCCGGAGCTTATCAACATTGGCGGCAGGAGCATCGGCCGCGGTTAAAGTCTGGGCGAGCAGGGATAAGTTGGGAAGTACGGATGAAAGCACTCCCACCCCCGCAAGCGTCGCGGCGGTAGAGATAAAGTCTCTTCTGTTCATTGTCATTTCAGCACTCCTGTCATGATCTTGAAATCACCCGCTGGCCTGGTCCGGAGCGTTTCCCTGTGAGTGAATCCGACTCTCTGAGCTGTATTTATTGCTGCCAGCGCTCCCTTTCAGACCGGCGAGAATCAGCAGGATAACAGTGCCGATAAACGGTATGAGATGCAGCAGTAACCACCAAGCGCTGCAATTGATGTCATGCAGGCGACGGGCATTCACTGCTAGCGCGGGCAAAAATGTGAGCAGCAGATAGACAGCGCTAAACCAGCCCATATAAATTTCAGGATTGGCAACGGCAAAGTAGCTTTCAAGGAAAGAGATAATAAATACAGCCACGATCTGGAACAGAACAAAATACCAGAACTCCTTACGTTTGGCTCGTCCCCTGAAGCATGCATAGTTTTTTAATACAGTTAAATACCAGTGCATTGTTGTCCCTTCTTGTGAGGCAGCAGGTTCTACCTACTGTTCAGTCAGATCGAGCAGCACAGACTCCAGAATATTGAGTGCTTCGTCAAAAACGTGATTTTGTATAGTCAGCGGCGGAAGGAAACGGATCACGTTGCTGTGTACACCGCACATCAGCAGGATCAGACCACGCTCCAGCGCTTTCTGACGCACCGCATTGGTAAAGCTGGCATCGGGTTCCTGACTGTTCGCACGGGTAAACTCCACCGCAATCATCAGTCCAAGTCCACGCACGTCGGCGATCTGCGGGACACGCGGTCGCAGTTCATGCAGACGCTGTTTTAGCTGGTCTCCCAACTGCGTCGCACGCGCATTCAGCTTCTCTTCTTCGATCACATCCAGCAC
Organism: Photorhabdus thracensis; assembly: GCF_001010285.1. Taxonomy (GTDB): domain Bacteria; phylum Pseudomonadota; class Gammaproteobacteria; order Enterobacterales; family Enterobacteriaceae; genus Photorhabdus; species Photorhabdus temperata. The sequence goes on from NZ_CP011104.1 coordinate 4,587,761, forward strand.
CGCATGGGCGGCTGCAATCGCCACTGGGTTACCACCATAGGTTCCCCCCAGACCACCAACCACTACAGCGTCCATCAACTCTGCACGTCCCGTCACAGCCGCCAGCGGCAAACCGCCCGCCAGACCTTTCGCCATAGTGGTCAGATCGGCAACAACCTCATAATGCTCCATGGCAAACAGTTTGCCCGTACGCGCGAAACCGGTCTGGATCTCATCGGCAATAAGTACAATGCCGTGACAATCGGCGATCTCACGCAGGGCTTTGAGCAACTCAGGAGGCGCAGGATAGAAACCACCTTCGCCCTGTACCGGTTCGATGATGATGGCAGCGACACGCGTGGGTTCAATGTCGGTTTTAAAGAGATTTTCCAGCGCATTCAGCGTCTGTTCCACGCTAATGCCATGCAGCCCGATAGGAAACGGAACACGGTAAACGTCGCTAACCAGCGGGCCAAATCCCATTTTGTACGGTGCAACTTTGCCGGTTAATGACATACCGAGGAAGGTACGTCCATGGAAAGCGCCGCTGAAAGCTACCACGCCACTGCGCCCGGTAGCGGCCCGCGCGATCTTCACGGCATTTTCCACCGCCTCAGCCCCAGTAGTGACAAAGACGGTCTTCTTGGCAAAATTACCAGGAACCAGATGGTTCAGACGTTCGGCCAGTGCCACATAATTTTCGTAGGGTACTACCTGATGACAGGTATGGGTAAATTGTTCCAGTTGTTCTCTGGCTGCCGCGATGACGCGCGGATGGCGGTGGCCGGTATTCACCACGGCGATACCGGCAGCAAAATCGATATAGCGTTGCCCTTGAATGTCCCAAATTTCAGCGTTTTCCGCACGCTCCACATAGACTTGTGTGGTCACTCCCACGCCTTTTGCAATAGCCGCGTTGCGTCTTTTAGCTAACATAGATTCAGTCATAAATGAAAACTCCTCAGCAATCTGAAATAAGCGGGCTTCAACAGGCAAACGCCCGATGTGATTCGGTTCTCCCCGTCCGCATTCGACGAGGAGTTACAGCGGTTTTTGCTAAAAAATACCGTGGCAATGCAACGCTTTCGCATCCTCCGGTATCGAGGTGATAGCATCCCAAAGTTCAACCACTTTGCCGTTCTCAATGCGCCATAGCTCGAAGTAGCTATGACGCACTCCGGCGATACTCCCCTCCGAATGGGTCAGAACAAACTGCCCATCGGCTACCGTACGGTGAATTTTAGCGTAATGCAGACCCTGCCCTTCATCCCTGAGTTGCTTAAGAAACGAGATAACCGCCGCCGTACCATCGGGGATATCGGGGCTGTGCTGGCGAAACAATTCACCATTGGTGTAGTTCCCAAACTCTTCGTAGTAACCCTCGATCAGGGTACGTGTAAAAAAGTTGACCACCAGCTCACGATTCTTCTCCCGGTCATGACCATGACCTGTTTCAGTCGGGCCGTCTAACTGAGTTCGGCCACTGGCGTTGGGTACAGCCTGCGGCACCAGGCCATCCCAGTGCTCTACGATTAAGCCGTCGGCAACCCGGTACAGATCGAAACCGACCAGCGGCCGGTCGTCTAACCCCGTAAAACGACCGTGAATGGCAACCAAATCACCATCTTGCAATACACGATACGTTTCGTGGTGCAGTTCAGGATGTGTCCGGACCAGCTCACTCAATCCGGCAAGACCATCTTTGACCAACGGGGAATGTTCGATGAAATACGGCGCAAAACAACGCTCAAGCGCCCCTACATCACGGTCAGTAAACAGCTCGTGGTGCGCACGCGACACCCAGTCGCGCGGAGATCTATTCTGAATCATTACGGATGTCCTGTGTCAGTCGTTGGAACTCATCACATGTTTGATACGCGTATATTCATCAAAGCCATAAACCGATAGATCTTTACCATATCCGGAGCTCTTGAAACCGCCATGCGGGGCCTCTGCCGTAAGAGGAATATGGGTGTTAATCCAGACGGTACCGAAATCGAGTTCACGTGACAGGCGCAACGCGCGGCCATGGTCACGGGTCCAGACACTGGAGGCCAATCCGTATTTCACGTCGTTAGCTTTCTCTATAGCATCCTGTTCATCGCAGAACTTCTGCACCGTGATGACCGGGCCGAAAATCTCGGTCTGGATTGCTTCGTCGTGCTGTTCCAGACCGGTAATTACCGTAGGTTCAAAGTAATAACCCGAACGTTCGGCCTGACGGCCTCCTGTTTCGATACGGGCATGAGCGGGCAGACGCGCAATGAATCCTTTGACCTGCTCCAGCTGACGAGCATTATTGAGCGGCCCATACAACGCCTCTTCATCTTCCGGATAGCCAAAACGGGTGGCTTTAGCTGCCGCCACCAGTTTGGCGACGAAGGTATCGTGAACAGATTCATGCACCAGCACCCGCGAGGCTGCCGTGCAATCCTGACCCGCGTTGAAGTACCCCGCGGTAGTAATGGTCTCCACCGCTTTGTCCATATCTGCATCGGCGAAAACAACCACTGGTGCTTTGCCGCCTAGCTCCAAATGTGCTCTGGTGAGATTAGCCGCCGCCGAAGAGGCAACCTGCAAACCTGCGCGCACGGAACCCGTGATGGAAACCATAGCTGGCGTTTTGTGTGAAACGACTAAGGTGCCCGCACTGGCATTACCCAACACCACGTTGAATGCACCAGCAGGGAAGAACGGAGCGGCCAGTTCAGCCAGCAGCAGAGTACTTTCCGGCGTGGTATCGCTCGGTTTGAGTACCACAGTATTGCCCGCTGCCAGCGCAGGCGCTATCTTCCATACTGCCATCATCAGCGGGTAGTTCCACGGCGTAACTTGCCCTACCACACCCAGTGGTTCGCGCCGGATGCTGGTCGTCATATCAGGAAGATATTCAGCAGTCGCTTTGCCTTCCAGAAAACGGGCGGCGCCAGCGAAGAAACGGATATGATCCACTGACGTTGTAACTTCCTCAGAGGCAATCAGATGCTTGAGCTGCCCCGTATTGCGGCTTTGCGCTTCGATCAGACGTTCAGCGTTTTTTTCCACCGCATCGGCTAATGCCAGCAACGCCTGCTGACGTACTGACGGTGTGCTGCGCCCCCAGATCTTGAACGCCTCTTTAGCCACGGCATAAGCTTCATCAACATCCTCCGCAGTCGCGTTAGGAGAACGCGTATAAACTTCACCAGTGACCGGGCTTACCAAATCAAAATATTCAGAACCTTTAGATTCAACATACTGACCATTAATGAAATGCCTGAGCATGGAAAATCCCATGGTTACCTCCTGATGGATTAGACAACATAAAATATAACTTATGATTTAATATATTCAATGGTTACATCACTGATGATTTTGTAATAAAAAAGTAAAAATAAAAGAGTAATTAGATACATAGATATAACTTTCTATACTCCTGTTCAGGGAAATATGCCGATCTGTGAGCAGGATCGAGGATTTCAGATTTTACCGACTGGGTAATATAAGCAAACCAACGGATTTAATCTGGTCTGCCTCTTCCGACTCTGGAAGAAAAGATTCAGCGGGCTATTCCCCGGCAGGGTTATTTACAATGGAGCCAATATCAGATATTGCTCAATTTGCAACATCAATATTAAAAAACGAAGTCTTATTGGAGAAACCACGATGAAAAAGACAATAAAGAATATATCTTTATTCACAGGAATTATATTTGGAAGCTTAACATTATCTCATGCAGCAATTATTCCACCTGGTACACAATTGGCGATTAATCAGGATATTGTTCTTCATAATGGTTCAGAACCTGCGTCTCTTGATGCCCATAAAGTTGAAAGTGATGTTGAATTTGATATTATTCATGATTTCTTTAGTGGATTAATTGACATAGGCATTGATGGTAAGTTAAATCCCGATTTAGCCGTCAGTTGGGAGACCAAAGATAATAAAGTCTGGCTATTTCATTTAAGAAAAGGAATAAAGTGGTCTGATGGTTCTCCTATTACTGCCCATGATGTGGTTGCTAGCCTATTTCTTACAGATGGTGGCACATCCTGTTATGGTGCCTATCAGTCAAAAAGCGGTTGAAAAATATGGTGAGAAATGGACTCAGCCGAATGTGTTTGTCGGTAGTGGCCCGTTTAAACTGGCTGAATGGATCGTCAATGAAAAAGTCATTGGTATCAGAAATCCACAATATTGGGATAATGCACATACCATTATTAATAAAGTCACCTATCTTGCCGTCACATCAGAGACAGCGGTGGTGAACCGTTATTTAGCAGGGGAAATAGATATAACAAAAAGTATCCCATCAGTTTCATTTAACTCCTTAAAAACTAAGTTAGGCAGTCAGGTTCACATTTCTCCTAAATTAGGTGTTTATTATTACGAATTTAAATAGCTTTCCATAATACTGATACACCTATGCCTTTTGTTTTCTTTTTGAACAACATTGGTTCTGTAGCCTATCTCATTGATTCTACAGACCACTTGGATGAAAAGGCTGTATATCTTGGTACACAAGGGCTGGTTGGAAGTGGAGCATAATTATGAAAACTTATTTAATACCCAAAAAACACCTTTTAATGATATCAGAGTCAGACAAGCCTTAAATCTGGCTTTAGATAAAACCATTATCTCGGATAAGGTATTAGGTCAAGGTCAAAAAGCCGCTTATAATAATACCCCGCCGAATACCGGAGGAATGAATTTAAAACAACCAGATTATGCATCATGGACACTGGCAAAAAGGATTGAAAGAGCCAGACAGTTATTGAAAGAAGCCGGTTATAACAGAAATAACCCATTGAAATTTAATCTTCTTTATAATACATCAGAAGGTCATACAAGGATTGCTATTGCCGTATCTTCAATGTGGAAGAAAAATCTGGGCGTGGATGTTGTCCTACAGAATCAATAATGGAAAACAATGTTAGACACAATGCATCAAAGTCATTTTGATTTGGTGAGATATGCATGGATAGCTGATTACGATCATCCAGCCTCGTTTTTAAATAATTTTGTGACCAACAGTTCTAATAATACATCATTATATAGTAATGATATTTATGATGATCTGATGCAAAAAGCCAAAACAACAAACGATATGAAATATTTCCAGCAAGCACAAGACATTCTTACAAGAGATGTGCCGTCAATTCCTATTTATTACTATGTCAGCGCCAGACTGGTAAAACCTTATATTGGCGGATATTATATAAGTCCACTCGGTTTGATATCGTCGAAAGATCTTTATATTATTGAACATTAACAAGATGACCACCATCGGTGACCGTTTAAACGGTCACCGAACTCAATAATAAAACCACTCATTGCCAATAAAATACCGTCATTACTTATTCCTATAAAGATGGATGTTCAAATATCACACTGAAGCCGCCGTTGAATTAGACAGTAATTTCCGTAAATTCCGCATTTCCCTTCCCTGATTAATCGCGACTGCACCCACTAAGATCTCATTTTCTGTACCCAACAAAACGGCTTTATCTGATTGCAAGTCACCTTGAATATGCCATTTCTCAGCCTGCATTTTGCCGACCATCTGGATATTAATGCCCCACTGATCTGTCCAGAACCACGGAGCACCCGGCTGTGGGGGCTCCAATCCCATCATTGCATGTGCAGCGATAGTTGCCTGGCGGTTAGCATTTTCCCAGGTTTCACGACGCTGGAGATCCCCCGTTAAAGGCTCTCTCTGAAGGCAAACATCCCCGGCAGCAAAAATACCCGGTTCAGACGTCTGGCAACGGCTATCAATGACGATACCACCATTAGTCACCAAACCGGCATCAGTAGCGAGCTTATCCCTGAATTCAGCGCCGATACCATAAATAATAATATCTCCGATCACCCTTTCTCCGGTGTTCAGCATAAGAACTAATTCATTCTCCTGTCTTTGTGCGGAAACGATATTGATATCAAGGAAGAATTGCACCCCTTTTTCCTGATGGCGATTTAAAAGATAATCCTGCAACAACGGAGGTGCGCAACGCCCCATGATGTTATCCGCCTGTTCGATAACCGTCACATTCGCGCCCATTTCACAGGAAGTTGCCGCCAGTTCCAGACCAATAACACCCCCGCCGACAATCAAAACCCGTTTACCTTTTTTCACCGCCTGACGTAAACGTTGCGCATCATCCAATGTTCTCAGGGTATAAACATTTTCACCCAGTTGATCGAGTAGCGGAAACCGTCTGGCTCTTGCGCCCATGGTGAGCAGGAGTTTGTCATACCTGAACTTATCGCTATTTTCCAAAACGACACAATGTTCTGCGGGAATAATACGACTGACCGGCTGACCCATGCGTAAATCTATCCGGTTTTTCAGATAGAAATCTTTGGAGAACAAATATTTCGGTTCTTCTTCCGGGTTCATTAAATACTCTTTTGATAAAATAGGCCGCTCATAAGGGGCATGATATTCTTTACCGATTAAAATAATATCGCCATCAAACTGTTGCTGCCTTAAGGTTGCAGCGGCCATCGCCCCCGCTTGCCCTGCTCCAACAATAATAAAAGTCTGATTCCGCATATTACGCTCCTGTCTGATTCACAGGTTGAGCGCTGACCATTGCCATTCCAGCCAGCCATTCCTTAATAGGTTGGTAATAATGCCGTTGAGCTTTATATTCGCCATAAACAGAAAGCGCTGCAAAAGCGGCAATCCAGCAGCGGATTTCCTGTCCTCCCTTACCGCCCTGAATAGCGATCCCGCCACTCGTTAATGAAGAAAGGCGCTGTATATCGCCACTGCAAAAAATACTCAACAGTTCTTCATCCCACTGAGGGTTCAACGGAGCAACGACATTTTCGCCACGCGCCAGCGATTCTCCAACCGCAATCACCCGGTTTTGCCGTCTTTGACGCGCTTCTTTTGTCGGGTTTCTCCCGGCAATCAGGCCCTCTTCAACTTCCGGCGGAACCTGCCCAATCTGCGATATCGGTGGATCATGTGATAAGCCACCAGAACCCAACAACAATACCCGCTGATCTGTTTTAAACAAGAATTGTCCAATCGCACGACCGAGCGCCACGGTACGGCGGCATGTCGGTAATGGACTGGCTGTACAGTTAATAAACACTGGGATAGTTGGATAGCGCTGTAAATCCTGACAAAGCAACATCAGTGGTTGAACAAAACCATGATCAGCCTGCATACGCCAGGATTGGGCAACATCAATACCGGTGTCGTATAAAGCAGAAATGAGATCCTTGGCAGTGTTTTCAGGAACATTGAGTGGACCGTTGCCAATATCCCAGTCCCCCACTGCATTCGCTCTGACCCCAACACAAAATGCCGGCATCAGGTCATAAAAAAAACCATTAAAATGGTCAGGTGCGAAAATCACTATCAATTCTGGATCATATTCTTTCACTTGTTCAGCCAGTTGTTGAAAAACCTGCCGAACGTGCTTTTCTGTCGTTCCAGGTGGAGAACAAAAATCCATCAAAGGTGTGTGCGAAGTACAGATCAATTTAATGGTCATCTGAATTCCCCTTTTTATTCGGTGACATGATTCCCGCAGTGATTCGGCGAACTCCGCGAATACTTAATCCGGCGTCAGCCGTTATCATGACACCGGTTAAGGTACGGTTGTTTGCACGGGAAGCGAGCATGACATATGGGCCGGTGAAATCTCCCGGCTGAGGCGTAAATTGCAAAGGTAAAGCTGCGCCAATACTTTCCAGAGGCAGACTGTCTGTGATGGATTTATCCTGCTGGGATAATGTGGCCGGGCCACGGAGATCACTCGGCATACCACACGGCGCGACACCATTCACTCTGATAACCGGCGCCAGTTCATACGCCAACTGGCGTATCATCCCAACGACGCCATGCTTGCTGGCGGTATACAACACACCGCCACCACCAGAAAACCATGATGAACTCGACAACGTAAAAATCATGCTGCCTTCTGATGCTGTTAGCGCAGGTAATGCCGCTTTAGCCCCCAGAATGTACCCTTTCAGGTTAACACCCATCAGTTCATCAAATCCTTTGTCAATCTGTTCTGCTGACGCGTCAAGCAGGCTGGTTTTATGATCCCAAAGCCCGGCATTACCGACAAAGCAATCCAATCTACCAAAATACCGGACAGTTTCAGCAACTGCCCGCTCATTATCTGCAAAAGAGGTGACATCCCCCTGAATAACGCAGAGATCTTTGCCAAAACAATGCGCCAGAGCTGTCGCTTTTTCCGCAGATAACTCCAATACGCCAACTTTGGCACCTTCCGCAATAAAACGTTCTACTAAAGCCAAACCTAAACCGGAACCACCACCTGTTAATAAAATGACTTGATCTTTAATCCAACTCATTATTGCTCCTCCGAAACAGTGATATAAATTTTTCCATTTTCAACAACAACAGGATAGGTCTTCAATGGATCTGTCGCAGGAAGACAAAGCGCCCTCCCGGTCCTAAGACAAAAACTGGCCGTATGCAGTGGACACTCAACTGTTGCATTGTCTTCCAGATACCCTTCGGATATAGAAGCATTACCATGACTGCACCGGTCATCAACAGCAAAGAATTCGCCGTTATAGTGAAACAGCGCAATATCCGGTGTGTATTCCACCTTACGTGCTTCTCCATCAGGCAATTCTTCAACAGTACATGCAAATAACTGGCTCATCAGAATAAGACACTCAAGTTATGGAAAGTTAAGATGGCCTGATCCAACGTAATTTCACGTCTGCAAACCAGCCAGCTACCTGTATTCAGATTGCGGCGAACACAATCCAGCCGCTTACCGACATAAAAAGCTTCATCTTTCTCTTTTTGTGAGCGGTACAGTAGATAATTGGACTGAACATGAAACTGGTCTGGCAAATCTGTTTCAGTAATCACCAAGTTTGTCAGTAGATGACGAGTGCGGGATGGCGGTTCTTCTGCCCAGGCCATACCGGTTTCTAACCGGGCAATCCGGCGTTCAAGCTGAAATTTATTATCATTGAATAACCAAGTGGTTGGAGGCTGGATACTTTTGCGGCGGTCGCGGGTTTGGGCGTTAACAATGGTGCGCATGGTATAATTAAGATCTTCTGATAACAGCTCAAGCCAGTCACGAAATTTCCAGTCATCCAATAACGCTACTTCATAATATAAAAACTGACTTATTTCGTAATACAGCTCTAGTGATACTCGCTTTTCTTGATTGACGATTAGCTCTTTCATTTGACCAACTCCTGCTGATAAGCCCGGCTTTTTTCCTCTATCTCATCCCAGGTTTCACTGGTCAGTAAGTCAGCCCAGCGTTGATACATGCCACGGGCAACAGTTTCGGAAAAAACATAGTTGGTCACGCCTGGAATACCATCATCGCGCACTCTTTCTTGTCCCAGCCTCATTTCCATACACAACGGGCTGTTACGGGCTTTGTAGCCTCTGAGTACCTTCTGGATCTCCACCCAATTTTCTGAATCATCCTGTTCGAGAAAACCTGCCGGACCAAATGCACGGGTTGCACTATTTTCAAAAGCCTCTTTTACCTCTGGAGAAGCCGCTTTGTCTGCAATGCAAAATGCCCATACTTCCACCTGATCTGGTCCGCGTGGATGCCATACCCGCATTGTCGCGGTACCGTTAAGCCAGGAGAGTGTTGGGAAAATATTGTTGTGGCCCGCAAGACGCAGTGCCCTGACTTTCCCCAGGCGTTGCTCTGCTTCGGCGTAGGTTTCACGGTAGTAACGGGCGACGGCGCCATCAACCCAGACATTGGCATCAGGTTTTTCAGTCAGGAAAAATCCACTACCGTGACCATTTTGAGCAAATTGCACTGCATCTTTTGCCGTTTCCCAGACCGGCCGGGAAGTCTGACCGGCGCCTAACGCTTTTCTATCGTCGCCCTCCTTTACAGCTAAAACCTGTACAGCAGAGGCATGACTAAATAAAGCGTGGTATTGATCGCCGGCAAACTGTTCAGCAGGTAATTTCCAGTTACAGTTGATGACCCACTTTTGCACACCGCCGATAACTTCTGTTCCTCCCTCGCGACGGTCAAGCACACCATCAAGATACCAGGCCATATCACCAAGATAATCAATCAAGGAGGGTGCTGTCGTATCCCAGTTACCGAAAATCAAACCCTTATAACTCTCCACACATGGAACTTCCTGAAGTCCCCATTTCTCTTTGCAAAGCCCGTGTGGATAGGCGCACGATTCCAGTGGAACGTCAACTAATCGCCCATCAACACCGTATGACCAACCGTGATAAGGACAAGTAAACGCACGGGTATTACCACTATCCGCGTAACAAACCCGCATTGAGCGGTGACGACATTGATTTAGAAAAGCTTTAACGGAACCCTCTTTCTGCCGGACAACAACAACACTGTCCTCTCCCATATAAGTATTAAAAAAATCTCCCGGACGCGGGATTTGGCTATGATGAGCCAAAAAGAGCCAACAACGGCCAAATATTCTTTCGAGTTCTAATTGATAGAGCTCAGGGTCAATATAAATCTGAGGAGTTACACGACCGGCTCGGGCATCAATCAGGCGGTAAATATCTGAGTTTTTGCTCAATGTCATATTATTGATCCTCATGTAAATGAAAAGTTGACTTTTTGCCAACATGCAAAATGAATGCTATTAATAGATTAATAATTTGTGAAATACATTGTTTGTTTAAATTGAGACTTTTTTTCGATATGTAGAGGAAACGGCAATGGAATTAAGACACTTACGATACTTTATTGCAGTAGCAGAAGAATTAAACTTTACTAAAGCCGCAAGAAAATTGCATACCGCACAACCTTCATTAAGCCAGCAAATAAAAGATTTAGAAGACTATATTGGATCTACATTATTAGAAAGAAATAAACGCAGAGTCTCTTTAACCAAAGCCGGGGAAGTTTTTCTCCAACAGGCCAGGATTATTCTTGACAATGCAGAGAAAGCAAAAAAAATGGCCCGCAGAGCAGCACAAGAACAAATTGTGCTTACCATTGGATTTGTCCCATCAGCAGAAGTTAAGGTATTACCTGAAGTTATTCCAGTGTTTCGTCTTTCTCATCCTGAAGCAAAAATAGAACTTATTAGTTTATTTAATCCAGGACAAGAAGAGAAATTACTGCAAGGTGACATTGATGTTGCTTTTATGCGCCCGCCAATAAAGAGTGATTCTATTGATTTTAAAGTTATTCTTAATGAACCACTGGTAGTACTGATGCCGGCTAATCATAGGCTAAGATACTGTGAGAAAATTTCAGTCGATGACTTACATGGTGAGAACTTTATTATTCCTGATCCAGCACAATCCGGTATATTACAACAGATTATAGAAAATTATTTTACTGAACATAATGTCTCACCGAATATTATTCAAACAGCTAACAATATGTTATTAATTTTAAATATGGTCAGCCTGAATTTAGGATGTGCAATAGTACCATTCTATATTACCAGTATCATGACAGATGCTGTTGTTTGCCGGCCATTATCTGGATATTCACCGACAATAGAGTTAATAATGGCATGGCGAAAAGACAACACATCAGAATTATTATCACATTTAATAGATATTGTTGAAAATAAATATCTATAGGAATTAAGTATAATCGTTTTTACATTTCAGATTAGACATATTAAGTATTAGTTAATATTGCTTGATGTCGTTATATTAACATTAAATTAACCTGAAAAAAACAAGGGAAATATTGTTATGTCAACGACAAACCGTCAACATAAACCTGTACAACCTGAGTTACGATCGCTTTGGTCAGCCATTGCTGGTGGTGAAGTTCATTTGCACCATATTAATGTAAAAGGGATAAAAACCCGCGTACTTGAAGCTGGCAGCGGCCCTGAAACCCTGATTTTCTTGCACGGTATTGGTGGTCATCTGGAAGCCTATATGCGTAATGTTCTGCCTCATGCTGCACATTTTCGCGTACTGGCAATTGATATGTTAGGACATGGTTTCACTGATAAACCTGTCCGCTCTTATGAAATTATCGATTATGTAGAACACTTGCGGGATTTTGTCGAAACATTAAATCTGAAAAAAATTCACCTTTCCGGTGAATCTTTAGGTGGATGGGTCGCCGCCCGCTTTGCGGCAAAATATCCACGGTATATTCGCCGTCTGGTGCTGAATACCGCAGGAGGTATGATTGCCGATCCAAATGTGATGGAACGCTTGCGCACTCTGAGCCTGAATGCAGTGAAAAACCCGGATCTGGAAGCCACCCGCAAGCGCCTTGAATTCCTGATGGAAGATCCTGCTATGGTGACAGAAGACCTGGTTGAATCCCGTTTTGCGATTTATCGTCAGCCAGATATGTTATCTGCAATGGAAAACATTATGTGCCTGCAAGATATGGATACCCGCCTGCGTAATCTTCTGACCGAAGATGAGCTGGCAAAAATTCAGGCCGAAACGCTGGTGCTATGGACAACTCACGATCCAACTGCCGCGATTTCCGTGGGTCAGCACCTTGCCGCGCTTATCAAAAACAGCCGTTTTGTCGTAATGGAAAAATGTGGTCACTGGCCTCAATATGAGGATCCAGACACGTTCAATCGAATTCATATCGATTTTCTGCTAAACGGCAACAAATAATGTCACTTGCAGATGAGTGATATTCCTCCCGGAATATCACTTTTATCGCCTGATCAGGAGCAACAACCAATGAATAATGTGATAAACCATATTGGCGAAAAATTGTTTCAATCATGGCGGAGTCATCAAGCCATCAACCCGATTTCTGATGAATATCCAAAACTGACATTACACGATGCTTATCTCATCCAGCAAAAAGTTATTGCCCGCCGTCTGGAAACAACCGATGAACGAATTATCGGTAAGAAAATTGGTATCACCAGCCAGGCAGTGATGGATATATTGGACGTAGATCAGCCAGACTTTGGCATTCTCACCTCAGATATGTATTACGAAAATAATGCCACTGTGCCCATTGAACAGTTAATTGCGCCGAAGGCTGAAGGTGAAATTGGCTTTATCCTGAAACGCAATTTGCGTGGTCCAGGCATTACCGCGGAAGATGTACTGCAAGCAACAGCTTATGTTGTACCCTGTATCGAAATCGTCGATTCCCGTATCCGTGATTGGAAAATAAAAATCACGGATACGGTTGCTGATAATGCCTCATCAGGTTTATTTGTTATTGGTGACGGTACCCGTCTGCCATCAGAAATTGATTTGGCTGCCGTTACCATGACACTGGAAAAGAACGGCAAACTGATTGATACCGGCATAGGTGCAGCCGCATTTGGGCACCCTGCCAACGCCGTTGCCTGGTTGGCGAATATGCTGGGAACGCTGGATACGACGCTACGCCAGGGAGAAATTATTCTTTCCGGTTCCCTTGCCACAATGGTACCGGTTAATGCCGGTGATCAATTGAAAATCAACTTATTGGGCCTGGGATCTGCCAGAATAAATTTCGCCTGAAAATTTATGAATGGCGTGGGCCACCGCCAACTTTCCAGCAACATTTGCTGTATTAACTAATACAGCCATATTAGCTTTCGCCGAGATCCCATTGGTTTCTCGGTCAATCATTCTCATCAGATACTTTGTCAACGAATTACCAACAATATTATTCCTCTTAGCCTCTAATACCGCACCTTGTATAATCATATCAATCTTTTGACTATCTATCGCATCCTCTGGCTTGGTTGGTGTCGTAATTAATATCCCTTTCCCTCCCGGCAACATCCAATTTATTTCAATCGCTTTGGCAATTACGGCTGGATCATCAAGACGTTGTGGACTTTTGAATCCGCTGGAACGACAGTAGAATGCAGGAAAATCATCCGACTGATAGGATATGATTGGCACATTCCATGTCTCCAGAAATTCCAATGTTAATCCAATATCGAGGATATTTTTTGCGCCAGCACAGACCACGGCAACACGGGAACGCGTTAACTGAGTCAAGTCTGCTGATATATCCATACTCGTCTCTGCACCTCGATGTACTCCACCAATCCCCGCAGAACAGAAGAATTTAATACCCGCTATTTCTGCTGCAAGTATTGACGATGCCACTGTTGTCGCCCCCATCCCGCCACTCGCTAACACGACCGGAATATCCCGACTCGTGACCTTTGGAACATGAGATGCGGTAGCAAATTTCTCAATTTGTTTATCTGACATCCCAATCAGAAATTCACCATTATCTATTCCTATCGTTGCGGGAACTGCCCCACTTTCACGAACAGCCTGCTCAACATTCTTAGCTGTTGTGACATTATCAGGGTAATCCAAGCCATGTGTAATCACATTGGATTCCAGAGCAACAACAGGTTTTCCTGATTCAAGTGCCTCTTTTACTTCACCGCTGAATTTAAGTGGAACACTATGACTGATATTCATGTTATATACCTTTTCATTCTCTTGATATTATCTACTAAACATAACATTAGAGATAATATATCTATTAATATATACTTAATTGAATCTTACGGGTTGTATTTATTACTGATAATTTAAAAACTAGATTATTTTCTCAATCTCAGTCACACCTTCATTTTCCAACAGTTGATAGTGATCCGATATCAATTCAATTATTTTAGGTGGTGTTGATGAAAACACACCAGATTTTTCAATAAATGAATCATTATCTTTATTCGCCTTGAGAATAGTTATAGGTGCCTTTAAATATCTGTGATCAAGCTCATCAAAACTGTACTTGAAATCATAAGTCAAAGTCACAATCCTAACGATACGTTTTACTAATGATAGCTCCAAGTTTTTAAAGCGGCTACATATAAAGTTAATAAATGTCGCTTCACTATTCACCTGCTCTAAGCAAGTTTTAACCATTGGACTACTGATTGAACGAGCAAATACAGAAAAAAGTATTTGAACAAAAGCCGGATTAGTAAATTCAGCTCCCTCATCATGATATTTCTCTTGTTTCATATGAAGATAAGGCGATCCCGGCGCCAGCAAGTTCAACGCCTTAACTTCTTCTCCAGCTTGTTCAAGCTGGTACGCAGCCTCAAATGCTACCCGGGCACCAAATGAATATCCCCATAATGTATAGGGCCCTTCTGGCTGTATTTTCTTTATCTCTTTAATATCTTCCTCTGCCATTTTCTGGATAGAAGAAAACGGTATTTCACTCTCGTTTATCCCATATGCCTGTATTCCATAAAATGCCCTGTCGGGAACCACTTTATTAGCCAGCAATCTCAAACTCATAGGATATCCGCCCAAACCCGGCCAACAGTAAATTGGGTCCTTGCTTGCCTGATTCAATAAAAGTAATCTTGATATTATTTTAGCATCGGCTTGCTCAATCCATTTAGCCAATTCTTCTATATTGGGAGATTGAAAAAGTATTTGTAGCGGAAAACGAATATTAAAGACCCCATTGATCTTATTAACCATAGCAACGGCCATCAAAGAATTACCTCCACTCTCGAAGAAATCATCGTGTGCAGATACTGAATCCCATTTCATCACTTCCATCCAAATTTTTCCAAGCCTCAATTCAGTATCTGTCCGTAATGGCACTAATGGTCTCTGTGTTGAAATATCCTCCACTGCTTTAGATTTTGACAAAGACTGGTAATCCACTTTTCCATTGGCTGTCAAAGGTAATTTATCGAAAACTAATACCTTATTTGGAATCATATATTGAGGGAGTTGCTGATGAAGATCATCTTTAATGATCTCAACTGGCCCTTTCATATGAACAACATCTTCTTTCATACCTTCACAAGTATATTGCTCTTGGCTAATACTCCCACCTATACAGAAATAAAATGCTGCCATAGGTCTATCAAGCGTATTAAGAATAGATCGCATCCTTTTCGCCGAAGGTAAATCGTTATTGCTCTCTGAGCTGTAACCAGATGACATTAATCCAATACACAATTGATTACTTTGCAACGCATGTAATCGACGACCCAGTGTAATATAAT
Source organism: Photorhabdus thracensis (assembly GCF_001010285.1). GTDB lineage: Bacteria > Pseudomonadota > Gammaproteobacteria > Enterobacterales > Enterobacteriaceae > Photorhabdus > Photorhabdus temperata. The sequence goes on from NZ_CP011104.1 coordinate 4,603,646, forward strand.
AATGCCATTCAGGGACACCACGTGGAATAATTGACACCCCAAAATTGGAACGATCATAAACTTGCTGATTAATCGCGATAACATCCTTTTTCCGAACAATATCATCACTTACTCGCACAAATTCCCCGTTAGAAAAGTGATATAAACCACATGGCATCTCAGGTATTTTATTGGCATGTGTTTGCAAATAAAGATCGGTATCAAATGGTGGTAATCTATTTTCATAGTTACAGATCTCAAATGCACCAAGGTAATAATCCTGAATATTACCATCATACCAATCAGGACATTCAGCTTGATATTCACTTTCACCAAGCCCCAAACCGATTTCCGGTAATATGTCGTCAAAGAGCCCCATCATATGACCCACTTCCATTTTCAGAACTTCTTGTATGTTGTTCTTATAAACGGGCTCAATGGCTTCATGCTTTCCAATAAAATGTACTTTTATCGTTGGTTTTTTCCGACGACTCAATGTTGAAATTTTTATTAACTTATGAGTCACGGGATGATAATAGTAAATCCCCGCATCCAAACCGAGAACATGATGCAATTCAAAATACATTTGAGTCGCATAGAGAGCACCCGGTGAAGCATAGGCATATTTTGGCAATAAACGTTGATGACTGGTAAATTGACCAAAATAACGCAATACATAGCCGAAATCCTTAAGTGTTAAATTACTCAGTGGCAAAGAGAAAATTTCACTCGGCTGAGGAATTGTCAGCAATGCTTTTAGTTGCTCTACCGTTATTTCTGTCCCTTCAAAATAGCGATATGTCTTGCGCCCAAATGCATATTCTCTTTGTTTTATCTCTCCTTCTTTATAAGGCAGTAAGATTACAGGACGATTCTCACACAATTCTTCACTTCGACAACCAGAATTAGAAAGTTGAGCTTTCACCTGTAGTTTATTGGCTTTTGATTTGTGATGTGAGCTATTATTACCTTGATCCATCAGCGCAGCTTCTCTCTCATCCAATTCCACACATGCTATGAGATTTTGGAAACCCGTTCTGGCATCTTTCTTAATTAACATTGCCGCCGTCTTTATCCAGCTATGTTCTTCAATCGCATGACGTATTTCATCAAGCTCAATACGATAACCTCGTAACTTGACCTGGCTATCAACCCGACCAACAAAATAAGTATTACCATCGGCCCCTCTGGTCACGAGATCTCCCGTTCGATATAACCACGGGTATTTAGTTTCGGATGCAAGATGATTATAAATAAATTTATCTTTTGTCATTTCTGGCTTATGCAAATAGCCACGTGCTAACTGAATACCCGAAATATAAAGCTCGCCAATTTCTCCCACCGCCACAGGTAATCTATTCTTATCAAGAACGTAGTATTCTGTATTATCTACAGGTATACCAATTGAAATAGATGTTTGATAATTTGGCAAAGTTTCATTTGTCACCCGGAAATAGGATGAATTAATCGTACATTCTGTTGGACCATATAAATTGATTAATTCACAGTGAGTAAAGCTATTCAAAAATTGAGCGGCTAATTTGGTTGTCAGCGCCTCTCCTCCACTGAATACTTGAGTCAGTGATAAGCAATCCAAAAAATTAGGATTATCTAGTAACGCTTGCAGTAAAGTAGGAACACATTGCAAAGTCGTCACTTGATGTTGAAGAATTGTTTTAATAATCGCATCTGGATCGCGATAGCATCCTACAGGGCCAATAATCACTTGGACACCTATTGCAGGCGCTAAAATTTCCCATTGTGCAGCATCAAAACTCATTGGCGTTTTCTGCAAAATTCGAGAGTGCTTCCCTAAGCTGAACGCTTTTGCAAGAAATCTCATTTGATTCACAATACTGTGATGCTCAATCATAACTCCCTTTGGTTTACCCGTACTACCCGAAGTATAAATAATATAAGCCAGGCTGGTTGGGTTGGGAACTCGATCCGTATTTAGAATATCTTCTATTGTTCTTGTTTTTATCGTCAGAGCGACATCTTCCGGTGTTATAATTAATACTGATTTTGGTGCAATGTTCTGCAACTGTTCTTTTAAATTCGATTGGGTAAAAATCACATCAATGCCAGAATCTTCTATCATATATTTTAGGCGCTCAGCTGGATAGTCAGGCGATAAAGGCAAATAGGCTTTATTCGCTGATAAAATACCCCACGCACCACAAATTAAATCTATAGAAGGATCACAAAAAAGCCCAATACCCACTGAATTTTTTGAGCTCATTTCTGATAGACAATATCCAATCTCTTTCACTTTAAAATAGAAATCAGCGTAATTAAGCGATTGTTCTTTATCAATAACAACATATCCATCTGCCTGGCGCTTTAGTTGACTTTCAAGCATATCCATCAATGTTATTGCGTCTTCTTTAAGGCAAACATCAGTGATTAAATCACATTGTTTAATATTATTTTCTAACATTTTCAGTTACTTTATATAATAATGAAGTAAATATCGCCGTAGTTAAAAATGACATTTTATCTACGAAATTATAAGTGTCTTTTTGATCATAATTGATGACTTATATTTTATTAAAATCATTCAATTAATTAAATTCAACAAAGACACACTCTTCGAGGCAAATGAATATCCTTGCCAATTACTATAAGTAATCTGGCATTCGTATAAGATAATACCTTAAAGATTATCTAAAAAATTAATTTATTAGATGATGAAATCAAAAAATTTAAATTATGATTATTCAATATTCTCCGTAAATAAAACGGTTATTATTCTCCCCGGTAATTCTGAATCATTTATACCCTTCATCTTTCAAGTTGCTGCTTTGTTGGCTGCGTTCACTTGCCGCCGCGCTGCAACTTGAAATCTATTGGGTATATTTGTAATTTCGTGATAAGATTCATCTATCAAAATGCACCTCATCACGATATAGAATTATCAATCAATTAATTCATTGTTCTTTAAATATTCCAATATTAATTGAGAGACAAGAGAACACCTTTCCTTCTCGTCATAGTTCATCCATGCTATTTTCTCAATCTCCGATGACGCTCGTATCTCTCCTTTAAATTCAGATTGATAACAAATCACTTTCACAATAATACCTTCAGATGCTTTATCTGCCTGCGCATCAAATGTTTTTACATAGTTAATTGTATCGGTGAGGATTGAAATAGAAAGTTCTTCTTTTATTTCTCTAACTAAAGCATCTTTATCTTCTTCTCCGACTTCTCTTTTACCTCCTGGAATATAATACAGTTCTTTACCTTTAGATTTTGTCATTAATAATTTTCTGTCTTTAATACAAATCCAAGCTAATTTATCTATTATATAACTCATCATTATCTCCATTAAACAATATTTTAATAAAACAATAGAGCCAGTTTATTATTCAATCGGTGCTTCTTCGAAAGAAGGAGGAAGCAAAGGGGTACTTGTAAACTGATTTGCGGCTGCCCTATAAATGGTTAAACCATATTCTTTCCACAATTGATTCATGACATAAACCAGTTTTGGATTATGTTCTTCTTCTTCCTCTAATGCCCTGGCAATAATATGCGTCCATTCCTGCTCCCAAAGAGAATAGGTTATTTCATCCTGCCTGAAAGAATAAGTCTGATTAAGCGCAGAAAATTTAGCAGGCTTAGATAAATCAGTCGTTGAAAACAAAATGCATAACATGCCAACCCAATAACATTTAATAATATTTTTACTTTCTTCCGCCGGTAAACGTGCAGAGATCTTTCTCATTGCAAACAACGAGGTAATCAAATGAAGAAGCAAAAAATCACCCGGCTTAGCAAGATAAATCAATGTTATGACATAGAACAACTGAGCCCAACTTTCTTCTGCATTTTGGGTCTCAATCCAAACCGGCAAACGATATATTTCTGGGTGGCCTTGCATCAAGAGACGAGCAATACGATATTGCAGGCCTGATCTTCTTAATTCAGGATGTATTAAATCGGTATCAGCCAAATTTTCATTATCAATCAATGAATTTACCCAATCGGTCAATTCTACTTTCCTTTCCTCCCACAGCGTTGAAATTCTCAATATAGAATCAAAAGCATTCTTGTCGTTTAGAGAACTATCAATAAATGCTCTCTCTGAATGACAAGGAACATAGGAGAATGCCATGTAAGCAAGCCCTTCAATAATCATCCAAGGATGATCGATATCCAATGCCCAACCTAAATGAATTGTACCGTGAGTTAATGCACCAGCCCACCCAGACAAAAGAGTCGGCATATATTCTTGCAATACCTGTTCAATCCCTTTATTTTTAATTTCCTTTTCAAAATAATCACAGTAAGAAGAATAACTTGTTCTCTTGCCTAAGAAATATTTCCAATTCGTACTGTCTATCACATGCTTTAATGTTTTAGGTGGTTCAAGCCCCATACCATAGGGCGTCAATTTTGCATAATTATCATAATAGTCTTTAATTCTGCCAGCACTGATGCCCAAGCCATGCAGCGCTATAACAGCATGCTTAACGTGATTAGTAAGATGACCGTTAAATTCAATATGATATGAACGATCATTAAGTAGTTTGTTAATCATTTTTTTACCTTATCGTTGATTCTATTCTTATTTTGACTCAGTTGTTTTTCTAGTTAGGTAAATTCCTACTAACACAAACAATACTCCAACAATCTTCACTAACCCAGGAGTAATCCCCTGATATAACCAATCAAGCAGTACCGCTGATAACATTTGCCCGGCAATAACAAGGATGGCGGCATTCATCGCACCTAGTTTAGGGAAAATATAGCTACTGACAGCCACAAACAGAGCACCAAAAACGCCACCCATATAAGCCGCTGCTGGAATAGAGTCAAAATCCCATTCATTCCATTGCCAACTCGATAAAAGCGTTAATATCACTGTTAAGAGAAAAAAACCACCAATATGATTCCAAAGTGAAGCACCAAAAGAACCCACCGAGACACTTAATTGCCCATTAATCGTCCTTGTCGCCGCTATAAATATGCCATTTAAAAAGGCAATAAAAATCAAACTCAGCATTAGTTGCTTCCCCCAAACAGAATTAACATACTGCCAAATAGAACAAAGAAAATAACATATAAATCTTGTATCACTATCTTTCTTTTTCTTGTTCTTAAAAGTCCGAAATGATCAGCAACCAAACCAAAAATTATTTGCCCAACTAACCCTAATGAAATTGTACTAGATAATGGCAGCCCACCATTAATAGCAACAGCAGCTAGCACAACGGTAAGCGCCCCAGGAATACCACCAAGATAAAACCATATAGGAATATTCGATTTCCTATGTTTATTTTCGTCCATTTCTTTTTTAGAAAAGAACTTGGCCACAATAATGAATAATATCAAAGCAACAATCGCGCCAATACCATGAGCTACCCATGATGCAAAAAAGGGTGTTGTACTTTTCGACAATATGCTATTAGTGTAAATCATCAACGTCAGTAAACTGCCACCAATAATTGCCAGTAAGATATTTCTTATCTTATTAATCACTTAAGTATATTCTCCTCAATAATATGGAGTACGTTATAAAAACAATTAGCAATCCAAGTTGGTTTGGCTTCTTCCAACATACAGACACTATGTATACCATATGTCACTGCTATTGATCGCATGCCAACTGCATTTGCCATATAAATATCGTGAGTTGTATCACCAACCATAACAGCCATCTCTGGCATAGCACTGTAATATTCTAAAATTTTCCTTCCTGATTCCGGATCTGGTTTAGGTTTTGAAACTTGATCTGCACCAATTACCCTATCAAACACAGCGTCTATACCCGCAGCCTGAAGTAATGCTGTCGCACTTGCTGTAAATTTGCTGGTCGCTACCGATAGTTTTACATCTTTTTTGTTTAAAGCGATTAATCCATCTTCAACACCAGGAAATAACAATTCCTTTGCTTTTGGCAGAATACATCGACGATACTGCAATTGATATTGTTCAACAGCTTTAGAGATTAACGGCTCTTCAACAAATATATTTAAGAGCGTTGCAAATGCTTTCTCTAAAGGCAGGCCAATTGTAGCGCGAATGTTTTCATCTCCTGCTAATGGAATCTTTAGTACCTTAAAAACAGCATTGAACGTTTCTACTATTGCCCGAGAAGTATCAAACAATGTACCGTCTAAATCAAAAATGAGTATTTTATTCATTAAAAATATCTTTAAAAGATCCTCAATTATAAAAATAACTTAATAATTTGGCAATTTAATCAACAAGGTTTCTTTGAGTTTAATTTCAGGAAAATAAACCTCTTCATTCCATTTTCCTTTTTCGATCGGCTCTAATGAAATGGAAATAACATCTTCTCTACAACCAAACATCTTTGTTACCACCTTTGTCAATTCTAAAGATAAGATATCTTTATCTTCTTGTGAGAGATGGGCAGGAAAATGTTTTATACTAATATGTGGCATATGTAACCCTTTAAATTCTAAAAGATAATTATTCTACTCTTGTTATATAGTATTCATGATGGTCTATAAGTTCCAAAATATCGATCACCAAAATCACCAATGCCTGGATTCATAAAAGCATCTTCATTAAGCCCATTTTCAATTGAAGAAGTAACAAGTTGAATTTTAGGATATGATGTCATGATTCTGTGAAGACCAACAGGAGAAGAAAGAAAATTAACAACGATAATATTATCTTCAGGTACGCCTTTTTCTTTTAATAAATCGATAGCCTTAGCTAATGATCCGCCCGTCGCCAACATAGGCTCAAAAAGTAAAATAGTTCTCGTCGCAATATCATCAGGTAAATTCGAATAATAGTAATGAGGCAGTTTTGTCAATTTATCTCTTTGAATAAGAATTTTGCCCGTTGGGAAATCAGGATACATTTTTCTATATTCGCCTTCTATGCTTTCTCCGGCGCGTATTATCGAAACACCACAAAGCTTGGTATTTAAAACAGTTCCATTATAAATATCCCCAATTGGGGTTTGAATATGATGAGAGGTATAGGGTAGCAATTCAGATGCTGCCTCTAATAATAATCGAATAATACGATCAGAGTAAAACACAAACTCCGATTGTTTGGCATTACGATTACGCGCTTTTGTATGCAAAGAAGTCAAATACTGACTTTTCGGTAAAACATGTACGTTCTTATGATTATCCATTATAATTCCAACTAATTTTTATAGATAAATGTTATTCAACTATATCTGATATCAAATAAATTCGTGACAATTAGAGCGTCTTTTGTGGTTGCAAACGAATTTCTTACTCATGCCACAGGCTAAATCAGACAACACAAAACAGATATTTCAGCATATTTCTCTTTCATTAAGGATACTCGTTGTGCTCTCCATATCCTCTGATAAATAAATTATCGAAAGTTGCGGGATTGCGCTAACGAGATCAGGACAAAAATAGCGTATTACGCACTATTGATGACAATTATCATTGGTGAGAGTGGTAAATGTATGTTCATATAAAGTAAGCATTTTCCTTCATAAAAGACGGAATATTTTGACATTTTAAAGGTGTGTTTAGAAACCAAACCTATTTTCGAACGGATGTTGGGGCCGATTTTACAAGAGGTATATTGAGTAGAATTGTATTCATTGTGTCTTTACCTCTTATTATACTAACTATACATTTAAGCATCACATATCGCCTGAAATATAAACTCTCATATCTATTTTCTTAACGCAATAGCCTAAATCTACAGCACCATGCTGTAGATTATTATTTTATCATTTAAGTAGTTGTATTTACCAATAAAACTAAAAATAGGCTATTAAATTCAAACCCTATTTTCAGATTTGTCTTATCTATCTATAAACCTTTATATAGAATAATAATCTGACTTGTCAGAAAAATAAAAAAACAGATAGATTTAAATGGAGAATGGAAAAACCGCGCTTGATATAGGCTGCTTTTTCCGCACAGGGTGAAGGAGTGTAGCGTGTGATTGTTTTTTGGTTGATTTTCCAAATCACGCCTATTCTCGCTGGTTCCAGCCTATATCGTGGGAGGCGTAAAGATGCAACATTATTAATCGCATATTGTCGATAATATCACAAATATTAATGAACGAATTGCAAGGCCTTACCCAATATCGCAATGCCTTACTTTTCCTCAGCACCAAGAATATTTTTCACTCTACTTTCCCAAACAAGAAATCCTCGGTTAAATACAAGTCGCTGATATTGAATATAGTCTTGCTATGAAAATCACTAAACATCAGCTTTATGCAATGTAATAATTTCTTAATAATCAGGATACAGGTAATACACTTTCCCGAATAAATTGCAGAAAGCTATTATAGTTCTTACCAGAATCATCAAGAGATGCTAAAGTTGAGCTATATCAATATTTCAATGAGCATGCCATATGATCCAGGAAAAACGTGTTATTCGTCGAATCCAGTCTGGTGGTTGTGCGATCCACTGCCAGGATTGCAGCATTAGCCAGCTGTGCATCCCTTTCACCCTGAATGAACACGAGCTTGACCAGCTCGATAATATCATTGAGCGTAAGAAACCTATCCAGAAAGGGCAAACTTTGTTTAAAGCAGGAGATGAGTTGAAATCTCTTTATGCTATCCGTTCTGGAACCATTAAAAGCTACACCATCACTGAAGAAGGTGATGAACAGATCACAGGTTTCCATCTCGCAGGGGATTTAGTGGGTTTTGACGCCATTCTTAATACTCAGCATCCAAGTTTTGCTCAGGCCCTGGAAACATCGATGGTCTGTGAAATTCCGTTTGAAACACTGGATGACCTATCCGGTAAAATGCCTAATCTTCGCCAGCAAATGATGCGCCTGATGAGCGGGGAAATTAAAGGCGACCAAGAAATGATACTGCTGCTATCTAAGAAAAACGCAGAAGAGCGATTAGCTGCATTTATCTACAATCTCTCCCGTCGTTTCGCTCAACGTGGTTTCTCACCAAAAGAATTCCGTTTAACCATGACTCGCAGTGATATTGGTAATTACCTTGGCCTGACTGTTGAAACCATTAGTCGTCTGCTTGGGCGCTTCCAGAAAAATAATACTCTCGGCGTAAAAGGTAAATACATCACTATTGAAGATATGGATAAACTGGCCGACTTAGTCGGAAAAAAATCTGTTTCAATTACCTGACGTTAAAACCAGATCATGTTAATTTTTTGATCTGGTTATCCTCTGACCTGTTCGGTTTGCCTATATTGGTTTATCTTTAGTATTGAAGCGTATTTTGTCTAGCCTCTATGAGGGTACTATTTATGGCAAACTATCAAAACCTTTTAGTTGCAATTGATCCAAATCAGGACGATCAACCGGCATTAAGACGTGCAGTTTATATAGTGCAACGTAGTGGTGGCCGGATTAAAGCTTTCTTACCTATTTATGATCTCTCCTATGAAATGACAACCTTACTCTCCCCTGAAGAAGCCAGTGCTATGCGTAAAGGTGTTACCAGCCAACGCACTGCCTGGCTTAAGCAACAAGCGCACTACTATCTGAAAGCCGGTGTTGATATTGAGATAAAAGTGGTATGGCACAATCGGCCTTATGAAGCCATTATCCAAGAGGTCATTACAGGTGAACACGATTTGCTTCTGAAGATGACGCATAAGCATGACAAGCTGGGGTCCTTGATTTTTACCCCACTTGACTGGCAGTTACTACGCAAATGTCCATGCCCGGTATGGATGGTAAAAGATCAGATGTGGCCAGATCAGGGCTCTGTTCTGGTTGCGGTTAATTTATCTAATGAAGAATCGTACCACCATGAACTGAATCTAAAACTGGTCAGGGAAACCCAGGAACTGGCACACCAGATAATGCCAGATCCCGAAATTCATTTGGTCAGCGCTTATCCTGTCGCACCTCTGAATATTGCTATTGAACTACCTGATTTCGACCCAAGTGTTTATAACCATGCGCTGCGTGGTCAACATCTTATCTCAATGAAAGAGCTTCGCCAGAAATTCTGCATTGATGAGAAATACACCCATATCCATGAAGGATTACCAGAGAATGTTATTCCTGAAATGTGTGATGAGATGAACGCGGGTATTGTCGTTTTTGGTATCTTGGGCAGAACAGGGTTGTCTGCTGCTTTTCTGGGAAACACCGTAGAACATGTGATCGACCATCTAAAATGTGACCTTCTGGCCATCAAACCTGATGGTTTTGCATGTCCTGTCAAAGCAGCTAAAGAGTAACAGTAACAAAATGATAAGTATCCATTTGGTGTTAAAACCCGGAACAGATTTTATGTCCCGGGTTTTATTGACAAGAGTTTTAACGCCAGATAAACGGTTCAGGCAGTGTAACGCCAAGGATCTCCTCGCGTGCTATGCGCCAGAAAAGACGAATACCCGCTTTAACTTGATGAGTTTCTTTTCCCAACACTTTGAAGATTAGACCGCATTGATTAGGTAAACGACTGGCACCACTGGCTATGCCGGTTTCAGCATCGTATTGCGGCATGATACGCGCCAAAATACGATCATGGTGAACCAAAGGTGTCAGTAAGATCACATTACCAAACACATGAAATGGCCCCATCACCCCGACACTGTTCAACGGTTGTTTTTTAGGCTCTAACACATAACGTTCAGCAAATAATATTTTGTTTTCGAAATCCGTTGCCGTAATCCGTGATGAGTAAACGTCAAATTTAAACCCCTGATCGGCTGGATGGTATTTGCGACCAGACAGGATTATCTCGGAATAAATTAACGTGGCAGTTGGATGAATGGTTATCTGGGTATCAGTAATAAACCGGGAACCACTATGAGGTATAACCGGATCGGGCATCATTTCCAAATAACCACCTTGCTCTATCTGAATAATTTGCGCCTGCGCCGCATAGTTATTCACCATTGAATGAATCTTCGTAGCCGATTGAGTGGTGACATGACCAAATGCATCCTGTGCAACATGAATGTCAAGCGCCAGCCGATCCCCCTGCAATATACATCCCGACGTGGAGATCATAAATACACACGGCATCTGCGGCAGTGCCTCATCCCAATACAGTGCCCGTTGCACCAAATAAGGAACCCTGCGTTCCATGCAGGCCAGAATACTGTGGTCGCCACGCCGGGCAAACCCCAATCGCAGATAGCCACTTTTACCTATATCACCGCTTGCCATCTGAGGAGGTTCATCCTGAAACAGGGCAAGTTCCGGCGCGTTGAAACCAAGCTCGCTAACCCGTTTATGTGCTTCATCAATGATTCTCTGCGAGCAGGTCGAGGTCATTGTGTCGCCTGTAACGAATGAGTAAATAAGAAATCACGCATGATCATATCTACCAGCGTTTCAACGCCTTCTCCCGTCTTGCAGTTAGTGAGGATATAAGGGCGCTGACCACGCACGACTTGGGTGTCACTCTCCATCACCGCCAGACTGGCGCCGACATAAGGCGCCAAATCGATTTTATTGATCACCAGAATATCCGCCTGTACCAGTCCAGGCCCGTTCTTACGCGGAATTTTTTCCCCGTCAGCCACATCAATCACATAAATATAAAAGTCCGCCAATGCCGGGCTAAACGTGAGTGTCAGGTTATCCCCACCACTTTCAATTAACACAACATCCGTGTCAGGAAAACGAGCCTCCATTTCCTCAACCGCAGAAATATTCATACTGGGATCTTCACGTACCGCGGTATGCGGACAAGCGCCGGTTTCCACCCCGAGTATCTTCTCCTCATCCAAAATGCCTTTCAGTGTCCGTTTGACCTGCTTAGCATCTTCAGTGGTAACAATGTCATTGGTGATAATCAGGGGTTTTATTCCGCGCTGAATCAAAATAGGCGTGATCACTTCAATAACAGCTGTTTTGCCTGAACCCACCGGACCGCCAATACCAATTCGGGTAATTTTTTTCACAGAAATTTCCTCACTCGATTAAGACGTGGTTGTTAATTACTGAACAACCGGGTAAATGCACCGACGTGCAGTGCAGCCAATACATCGGTCACGGGTGCATAAGATGCCATCTGCTCAATTCCGCCCTTTTCCGCCTCATCACAAAACAGTTCAATATCCTGATTCAGTGAGAACAAGATACGCTGAATGTCAATATGGGTAACGCGCATCAGGCGTATGGCTGCACTGAGTATCGTCATTGCAACACCATATTGATGCATAACAATGACTTCACGCGGAGCAGCCCCTAATGCACTCATGACGACTGCCAGGGTAATCGGATAAGTACCTGCGGCAATATCACTCTTTATTTGAGCCAGCCACCATGCAATCAACGGCTCACCGGTTACCTCAACCGCCATTTCCGCTAATTTTTTCCCCATCCGCGTCACCATAGTGCGACTTTCTTCATTCAATTTGCGGTTAAATACTGCCCAATCATGGGAGATGGCGGCGTCACGCTGTCCACTATTCAATGCTTGACAAGCAGCAACCACCGCCCGGCCATCACTGCTAACCGCCTGTAACAACGCCGTCCGGGTAAAATCGCTTAACGTTGCCACGTCATGCACGATTTTACTCTGAATGGCTGATTCCAGGCCGTTTGAAAAAGAAAACGCACCAACAGGCAACACGGAATCAGCAAACTGCATGATTCTGATTAAGCGGAGCGCATTCATTTTAATTTGATCACATGCTGGTTCAGAAACGTGTTATCAACATGAACATGTGTCGCGGAATCCTCTGCACCACCAAATAATAAGCGTGCCTCGGAGTTGTTAAGGTAAGGCAAGATCTCTTCGCCTTTGACAAAGGAATAAGGCAACGCATGAAAACCATGTGTTTTCATTACCGAATCCATCACCTTAGTTGATACTGTCAGCGGAATATAAATCTGATTATTTTTAATCACTGACTTCCAATGCTGGTTACCTAAAGCATGACCAAGTTCAAAACTGGTTTTCATTACTGTCTCTGAATCTAATGACAATAATGACTTCAAATGAATAACCATCACATCACGCAGGCTCATCTGGACAATAACGGCCAGTCCTTTAGTTTCATCCCACAACAAAATATCGCCGTCCGACAATACCTGATTACGGTCAAGAGAAATCCCCAAATCCAACCCGTTAAGCGTGGATTTGCGGCAACGGCTTTTTTGCGCTTCCCATTGCGAAAGTACTAAGATATCCGGCGAGATGCCTTGCAAGCGATCTCGCCAGGAAGCATCTTTTTTGGCATTACCAAGAATCTGTTCAATAACAATCATAAAATAAATCCTCTGAACGCATGGATCGGTTAATCCGGCCAGAAAAATATTCTCTGACCGGACAGCAAAAAATATATCAACTAAAGAAATAGCGCTGATTGAGCGCTACTGTCCTGACGGGTTTTACCGTGGCATATTCACCATTCACCTTGACAGCAAAGGTTTCGGCATCCACTTCAATGGTTGGCGTTTCAGCATTACGCACCATATCTTTCTTGGAGATAACTCGGCAATTGCGCACCGCCATAACCTGGCGTTCCAAACCCAGTTTCTCTTTTACTCCTTGTTCCATCGCCGCCTGGGAGACAAAAGTTACACAGGTTTCCTGAAGGGTTTTGCCCAATGCGCCAAACATCGGACGATAAAATGTCGGCTGTGGTGTCGGCAATGAGGCATTCGGATCACCCATCACCGCCCAGTTAATCATACCGCCTTTGATGACCAGCTTAGGTTTTGCGCCAAAGAAACGTGGTTCCCACAACACAAGATCGGCCATTTTTCCCACTTCAACCGAGCCCAGAACGTGGCTTATTCCCTGCGCAATCGCCGGGTTAATCGTAATTTTGGCGACATAACGTAAGACACGGAAATTATCGTTATACGCCGCATCTTCCGGCAACTTGCCCCGCGCCGCTTTCATTGCGTGGGCCGTCTGCATCACCCGCAGCCAATTTTCGCCTACCCTCCCCATCGCTTGGGAGTCGCTGGAAAACATCGACAACACTCCCATATCGTGTAAAACATTTTCCGCAGCAATGGTCTCCGGGCGTACACGGCTTTCCGAAAATGCAACATCAGCCGGTACCTTGGGATTTAGGTTATGGCAAACCATAATCATATCAAACAATTCCGCCTGGCTATTGATACCGTAAGGCAATGTAGGATTGGTTGAGCTGGGCAACACGTTCATCTGGCTAGCAACTTTGATGATATCCGGCGCATGTCCGCCACCCGCGCCTTCGGTATGGAAAGTATGAATGGTACGGCCTTCGAAAGCGTCGATGGTATCTTCGACATAACCACCTTCATTCAAACTGTCGGTATGGACCGCTACCTGGATATCCATTTCATCCGCTACACGTAAGGCATGACGCAATGCAGAATTGGTTGCCCCCCAGTCTTCATGCACTTTCAGCCCGGCAGCACCCGCTTTGATCTGTTCTACCAGCGGCATAGCCACCGCAGCATGGCCTTTTCCCAAAATACCGACGTTAACCGGTAAACTTTCAAAAGCACGCAACATACGATGGATATGCCAAGGACCGGCAGTAACAGTAGTCCCGTTAGTTCCGTCAGTGGGACCAACACCACCACCAAAGAAAGTCGTCACACCATTGGACAAAGCATGTTCAGCCTGTTGGGGAGAGATAAAATGAATATGGGTATCAATGCCAGCAGCCGTGAGGATAAGATGTTCACCGGATATCGCATCAGTACTGACACCAACCACCATGCCAGGTGTAACGCCATTCATCATACTGAGGTTGCCACTTTTACCTATCCCGACGATGCGCCCCTCTTTTATGCCGACATCGGCTTTAATAACACCTTGACGTGCATCCAAAATAGTGACGTTGGTGATCACCAAATCCAATACATTTTCACTGGTCATGCGGTTATCGGCACCCATGCCATCACGCAGCGATTTACCTCCGCCATAGACCGATTCATCACCATAACCGCGCAGATCTTTCTCAATTTCAATAAACAGATTGGTATCAGCCAGGCGAATCTTATCACCGATAGTCGGACCAAAAAGACCGACATATTCCTGCCGGGAAATGGTTGGCATAGTTTATTCCTTTGTTCGAAAAGTTTTCCGACGTTCGTCAACTCTACCTTGAATTTATTTGATAGTTTTATAACCCCAGTTTTATTATCCGGCGTGCAACCAAGTCTTTTCTACATACTCCTCAGCGGCAACCGGCATTTTACCCGCCCAACCATCGACTAAATTATCAAATCCATAAACGTTTTGTTTCCCACCAACAGGGATTAATGACACCTCAATTTCATCACCAGGTTCAAAACGGATTGCGGTTGTTGAAGTGATATTGAGTCGTTTACCGAACGCAGCCGCCCGATCAAATTGCAGGGCTTTATTCACCTCAAAAAAATGGAAATGAGATCCCACCTGGATCGGGCGATCACCTGAATTACGAACCCTTAATTGAATAGCCGGACAATCTTCATTAAAGGATATCGGGCCTTCAGCAAGAATATATCCCCCCAACGGAGTAATATCCTCTTTATTATTTTCTTTCATCGGAAAATCTCCACGTCAATACGTGAGCCAAGACTATAAATTAATATTTTGTCCAGATAACTTTTCCTGCTATTTATAATTTTTTTCAGCGATTATTGGATGGGATCATGCACCGTCACCAAACGACTGCCATCCGTAAATATGGCTTCAACCTGCACATGTGGAATGAGATCAGCTACACCCTCCATCACATCTTCTTTAGTCAGAACGTGCCTTGAATCATCCATGACTTCTTCCAGCGTTTTCCCCTCTCTGGCCCCTTCCAGAGCAGCCGCGGTAATAATAGCGACGGCTTCAGGGTAATTGAGTTTTAAGCCGCGGGACTTACGCTTTAATGCGACATCAGCCAGTGTATATACCATGAGTTTCTCAATTTCCCTTGGCGTTAATTGCATAAGCCCCCCTAATAATTGGTTATTCCATACGGTCGCACTGTCATGTCAATAAGCTATAACTTAATACGCTTTTCCCAACAGACTTTATTCAAAATTTGCTCTTTTACCAATTTAAATATTGGAAAATATATCCTTTGGTAAAAAAGTTTTGACACCAGAATTATAATATGTCAATTAAGTTACTCCCCTTACAACAGGTTAGCCCTCTTACCTTTATTTAAGTTTATCTAAGTTAATATTACAAGTTAATTAGTATTATGATTTAGCAAAAGACCGTACATTATTGCGTACAGAGGATGCTTACCGTTTTTGTTTTTCAGAAATCATCCGCAAACGGGTTTAACATTGACAGGTTTCTTATATGAATAAAAAACATGCACTTTCTCTCCTTGTTGTTCTGATTGCTGCCAACGTACTTGCCTGGATTTGGGCATTTATCGCTTTCCGCCATCATGCAGTCATGATGGCGGCCGCTCTGCTGGCTTACGGTTATGGGCTACGTCATGCGGTCGACGCCGATCATATCGCGGCAATTGATAACGTTACCCGTAAACTGATGCAACAAGGTAAATCGCCGATTGCCGTCGGTGCTTTCTTTTCTCTGGGACACTCAACCATTGTCATTCTGGCCTGCCTCGCTATTGTCCTGACTTCAATGGCTTTTAAAGATCAGATGGGCTGGGTTCATGACTATGGCGGCATTATTGGCACACTCGTTTCTGCCTGCTTTCTGTTGGCGATAGCATTGATTAATTTGCTGATACTGAAAAGCGTTTATCAAAAGTTTCAGGAGATCAAACGTGGAAGAGAGCTGGCGAACAATGATTTAACTGTGCTGGAAACAACACCGGGAGGAGTAATGACCCGCTTGTTTCACTCGGTCTTCCGACTGGTAAGCAAAAGCTGGCATATGTATCTGGTTGGTTTCCTGTTTGGACTGGGTTTCGACACCGCGACCGAAGTTGGGTTGTTGAGTATATCTGCCGCCGGCTCTCTCAGTGGACTGCCTTTATGGTCGCTGATGGTGTTCCCGGCGCTCTTTGCCAGCGGCATGGCGCTAATCGATTCACTGGATAATTTTGTTATGGTAGGTGCCTATGGCTGGGCCTTTTCCCAACCAACACGCAAACTCTACTACAACATGACCATTACCGCGGCTTCCGTCGCCGTGGCGCTGTTCATCGGTGGGTTGGAAGCGCTCGGCCTTATCGCTGACCAGTGGGATCTGCATGGCGCTTTTTGGAGCACCATCGGGGCTTTAAACGACAACATGGGCAATGTCGGTTTTTGGGTTGTCGGGATTTTTATTCTGTTCTGGACATTATCAGTAATGAATTATCGCTGGCAGGGGTACCACACATTGGAAATTAAGTAGCAAAAACAGCCTACTTAGATAAAGAGAAAATTTGATTACTCAGGTTTATGATTACTAACGAGCCATCTTTGCACTTTTCATAAATACGCTATATCATCTATATAATGAATATACGCAAAATACGATTTCAAGCAGATACAATACGGAGGCTGCATGATTACTAAATCACAAGACAAATCGAAGAATGTCAGCTTTAGCTTTCTTTCAATGGATACGGATATCACTGAGCTATCAAACAACAATAATGATATCGACAAACATATCAATTTGTCTGAGATTCCTTCTGATGAGGCAGATCAATATGTTGTCGTGAAATTGCCAAGAGCAATTGATTATTATGATGTTAAGCTGGCAATAGCCAGTGCAGTAACTGCTGTCACTACATTCAATAAGCACAAACAGCTGTCTTTTGTGACTAAACTGTCAGAAATTGAATTTACTTCCCGTAATGAAGCTCGTCTTGAAAAATTAAAAAATCAGATTCTGACTGACTCAAAGTGGCTGACTGCAAGTGAACTCAGCAAATTAGCCGGGTCTAAATCGGTGAATCCCAGCGCTGCGGCGAATCGGTTGAAAAAGTCAAAAAAAATATTCGCATTACCAATTAATGGCAAAGACCTATTCCCGTTGTATGCTCTAGACGAAGGCGGCCAGCCATTGCCAGTGATAAAAAAAATCATTGAGCTGTTTGGGAACAAAAAGACGCCTTGGTCAATAGCCATTTGGTTCGGTACACCAAATGGCTGGCTTAGTAATAAAAAGCCAAAAGACCTTTTATTAACCCAACTTGATGATGTTTATATGGCAGCCAGAGAAGAAATTGAAGGGCCGTGTCATGGCTGATGATAAAAAAGGACTTCAAGAAAATATACCGCTTCCTCCAGAAAATACCGTAGCTAAAACCAAAAAATGGAAAGCGGGTACACCTATTGAACGTATTCACAGAACTAAGTTCAAAGGAGCTGAATTTAATCCTGGTATTGGCAATGCTCGCTTTAGTCCGTTCAAAAATAATGGAATTTTTGTTCCAACAATCTATGGTGGTGAGAACATAGGAGTAGCTATTATGGAGACGATTTTACATGATATTCCATTAAACTGCTCCGGTGTACCTGTTGATCTGGGTAAACTAGATGATTTAGCGCACAGCCAAATTACGCCACAAAAAGATATCAAGTATGTGGATATCAATCCACGGATACTGAAGAAGTGGGGAATTATTCAGGGCCAACTAGTAGAATCAGAAGCATCGGATTACCATATTACTCAAAGATGGGCAGCCAAAATTTATCATGACAATCCCGACGCTCAAGCAATTCAATGGCCCTCTAAGCAGCACGGCGGCAAGGCAATAGTAATTTTTGGAGATCGAGTAGAAGAAAGAGATTTGCGCGTGTCTATTGAATCTGAACCAGCCACTACCTCTAAAAAGGTTAACGACAAACTTAAAGAGCTTGCAGATGAAATGGAATTAATTCTGGTGCCCAAAAATATTACATAAACACCCGATGATGGAATATGAGTTAATTATCCCTGTTGGTGGCACAGGCTATGTATTCAGTGGAAATCTGGCACTAGGCGAACGTGTTTACAAGATTAAAAACTACCCGTTTGTTCTGTCTCTTAATCAGGAGCTCTGACTAAGAGACAGTCACCCAATCAGGATTTGTAAGTTATAGCGATAAGGAATTACAGTGCACGAAGGATTGCTTCGACACTTGCTTTCGCATCACCAAACAACATCTGACTATTGTCTTTAAAGAACAGCGGGTTTTGTACACCAGCGTAACCTGTGTTCATGGAGCGTTTAAACACAATAACACTCTGTGATTTCCACACTTCCAGCACTGGCATACCCGCAATCGGGCTGTTCGGATCTTCCTGTGCCGCAGGGTTAACGGTGTCGTTGGCTCCGATAACCAGTACGGTATCTGTATCAGAGAAATCATCATTGATTTCATCCATTTCCAGAACAACGTCATAAGGGACTTTGGCTTCCGCCAACAGCACGTTCATATGCCCAGGCAGACGACCGGCAACCGGATGGATACCAAAGCGAACCTTAATCCCCTTTTCACGCAGTTTGGCTGTAATGTCATGTACCGGATACTGCGCCTGGGCAACAGCCATACCGTATCCCGGCGTGATGATGACAGACGTTGAGTTTTTCAGCAGTTCAGCAACCTCTTCCGCTGTGGTTTCGCGATATTCGCCCATATCCTGATCATCACCGGTCGAGGAACCATCAGTCCCAAACCCGCCAGCAATCACACTGATAAAAGAGCGGTTCATTGCCTTACACATGATGTAAGACAGAATGGCCCCCGAAGAACCGACCAGCGCTCCCGTGACAATCAGCAAGTCATTACTCAGCATAAATCCAGCGGCCGCGGCAGCCCAACCCGAATAGGAATTCAGCATCGAAACCACCACCGGCATATCCGCGCCACCGATAGAAGCAACCAAATGCCAGCCAAATACTAATGCGATTGCCGTCATGAGCAACAGTGTGGAAATTTGCAGGCCAGTACTTTCCGTTTTCACAAAGGTAATTAACAGGACAAAGGAGATAACCAGCGCTGCAAGGTTTAATTTATGCCGATTCGGCAACATCAGCGGTTTGGAAGAAATCTTTCCGCATAATTTACCAAATGCCACAACAGAACCGGTGAAGGTGACTGCGCCGATGAAAACACCCAGGAATACTTCTGTCAGATGGATATTCTCCATCACAGGTTCCGCGAAACTATCGTGAGCAATAAAGCTGTTAAAACCGACCAGCACCGCAGCCAAACCGACGAAACTGTGCAATATGGCGACCAATTCCGGCATTTCAGTCATTTCAACTTTGTTTGCCAGACGAATACCAATAACCGCACCGATCACCATCGCCAGAATAACCCAAACAACATTTCCGGTATCAGGCCCGAAGATAGTCGCAATCAATGCGATTGCCATCCCGGTGACACCCAAAATATTCCCGCGTTTGGCGCTTTCGTGACGAGATAAACCCGCAAGGCTGAAAATAAATAAGATGGCAGCAACAATATATGCCGCTATAACGACTCCACTCGACATTCAATTACCCCTTAGTCCTTACGAAACATTTTCAGCATACGTTGAGTGACAGTAAAGCCACCGAAGATATTAATGCTGGCAATTAAGATAGCGATAAATGAGAAGAAGCTTACCCATCCACCATCACCAATTTGCAATAACGCCCCAACAACGATAATGCCCGAAATGGCGTTAGTTACTGACATTAGCGGTGTATGTAAAGCATGGCTGACATTCCAGACCACGTAGTAACCCACCACACAAGCCAATGCAAAAACAGTAAAGTGAGATAAAAACTCTTTTGGCGCAATATTGGCTAACCCGCCGAACAAAATAACAGCCAGTGCCAGCAAGCCATATTTCAACCAAGGTGAAGCAGGTTTAGTCTCTGGCTTTTCTGCTTTGACTGGTGCAGGTTTTGTTGTCTGTTGAGCAGAAACTTGAATTGATGGCGCCGGCCAGGTCACTTCCCCCTCTTTTACGACGGTCACGCCACGAATAACAACATCATCAAAATCAATATTGATTTCACCATTTTTCTCTTTGCACAATAATTTGAGCAGATTAACTAAATTAGTTCCGTACAGTTGTGAAGATTGCGTTGGTAAACGGCTTGGTAAATCGGTGTAACCAATAATCTTCACACCATTTTCTGTCACAACTAATTTGTCCGCTTGCGTTAATTCACAGTTACCCCCCGTCTGAGCCGCCAGGTCAACAATCACACTGCCCGGTTTCATTGATTCAACCATCTCTTTGGTGATAAGACGTGGTGCTGGTTTCCCTGGAATAAGCGCAGTTGTCACAATAATGTCAACTTCTTTCGCCTGTGCCGCAAAAAGCGCCATCTCAGCCTTAATAAAGGCTTCAGACATGACTTTTGCATATCCGTCACCACTACCGGCCTCTTCTTCAAAATCCAGTTCGAGAAACTCCGCCCCCATGCTCTGAACTTGCTCTTTAACTTCAGGCCGGGTATCAAACGCACGGACAATAGCGCCTAAACTGCCCGCTGCCCCCACAGCAGCCAGGCCAGCAACACCGGCACCAATAATCATCACTTTGGCTGGTGGAACCTTACCTGCGGCTGTAATCTGACCAGTAAAGAAACGACCAAATTCATGAGCAGCCTCTACTATCGCCCGGTAACCTGCGATGTTCGCCATAGAGCTCAGTGCATCCAGCGACTGTGCACGGGAAATACGCGGTACTGAATCCATAGCCAACACAGTGACTTTACGGTCTGATAATTTCTGCATTAACTCAGGGTTTTGTGCCGGCCAGACAAAACTAACCAACGTACTCCCTTCCTTCATTAACGCAATCTCATCATCCTCAGGAGCATTAACCTTCAGAATGATATCTGAACCCCAAATATCATTACGATCGGTAATTTCAGCTCCAACCTGTTGGTAAGCACTATCCCCAAAGCTGGCTAAATGCCCTGCTCCACTTTCAACAACGACATCGAATCCCAATTTCAACAGTTGTTCCACAGTACTCGGCGTGGCTGCAACACGTGCTTCATTGGCAAGTCGTTCTCTCGGTACACCAATACGCATAATGTTCCCTTCCTAAAGCTTAAGATTAATGATGATTATTACTTGCTGAGGCCAGTTTAGCGATTAAATTAACTTTATTACTGCTATCAGCAAAATCTATCAACGAATATTTTGATAACTAGCCGAAAATATTATTGGTGATCCATCACTAATGAGTAAGAAAAATAGCTAAGTAGTATTACTGGCCCGCACTTTTCAGTGCCAGTTACGATGATGTTGATAAAAACACGATGTTGATAAAAACGTGTTGATGAAAACTTATGACGCCATTTCTATGAACTTGTATTCATTCATACTGATAGCATAAATTCGTGGGACATTAGCTATTATTACATGTAATAATTGTCGGCTATGTGATACACAACTATGTTCAGCAAGTTATAAGTAATTAATGCGCAAGGCGAAAGGATTTTTTATGAAGCTGAAAACAACGATCATCGCAGCCGCGGTGCTCTTACTAACTGGTATTACCGCTGCTCAGGCAGCTCAGGAATTATCCCCGGAAAAAGCAGCAGAACTGAAACCATTTAAACGTATTACGGTTACAGGCCCTTTTAATGCTATTTATGAAGCTGCCGACGCTGTTTCCCGTCGGGCAGATAAAATGGGCGCAGATGGATTTTATATCCAAAGCCTTGATGATCTGAATAATAGTGGCAACCTGCGCGTCGTAGCTGATCTGTATCACAAAGATGCAGAGAAAATTGACAATTCAATTAAATATCGTATGTTCCGCGGTATCAAAGAATTACCCAAAACAGAAGCTGTAACACTGGAACCATTCGATACGGTAACCGTCAGTGGTTTTTATACCAACGAGCCAGATTTAAATGAGACCATCGCAAAAGAAGCCAAGAAAAAAGGTGCAGCTTCTTTTTTTATTGTCCGTCAGGTTTCAACCAACGATGGTGGTAATCAAACCGTTACCGCTTATGTTTACAAAGATGATGCGCCAAAACGCCAAATTCAGGCTAACGAAGCAGTAATCCCAGCTGATTCGGACGCAGGACGCGCTGCATTAGCTGCTGGTGGCGCAGCAGCTAAGAAAGTAGAAATTCCTGGTTTAGCCTCTTCAACTTCAACCAATAGTTCTATTGGCCGCTTCTTTGAAACACAATATTCTAAAGGCGAGCGTTACACTGTCACACTTCCTGATGGTAAGAAAATACAAGAATTAAATAAAATCAGTGCTGCCCAGATGGTACCTTTTGATTCCATCACCTTTTCAGGTTACTACAACAGCATGCCTGATGTTGCCTACGAAGTCGCTAAACGCGCAGCGGCTAAAGGCGCTAAGTATTACCATATCACCCGTGAATGGCAATCCAGTGGCGGCTCCTCTACTATCAGTGCAGACCTGTTCAAATAACCTGTTTAATTTAAGAAAAAGGCACATATGATACCCGTATGTGCCTTTTTTACTGCAAGGATAATAAAATTCTTCAAATCAGTCGGCTGATTCTAACTTCAAACGGATACAATCAATGGCGTTTTGTACCGTCACCATTTTTTCTGCCTCTGTATCGTCAATAGTTATCTCGAAACGTTCTTCCAGAGCCATAATCAACTCGACACTATCTAACGAATCGGCACCCAATTCCTCGAATGTTTGTGTAGTAAGAATCTGGGCTTCGGGTATTCCAAGTTGTTCTGCAACAACATTTTTAACATGATTCTCTAAATTTTCCACGCTATTATCTTCCTAATGTACTTATATTTGGGGAAACCAGTCGTTTCCCCTTTTTTCATTAATTAAGGTTAAATATTTACACAACCGTCAAATGCATGAATGCCCCTGTGAATCTGGCACTTTCAGGGATAAAACATAACAGACGCTGATCTTTCTTCAATTTATCCGACTTCATCAGCTCATCCAACATGATATAAATAGAAGCCGATCCGGTATTTCCTTTCACTGTTAAGTTAGTAAACCAACGCTCTTGTTCAATACCAAAATTAATATCTTCAAGACCCTCGGAAAATTTCATGCGGAAATATTCAGATGAATAATGAGGCAAGAACCAATCAATAGATTCTGCCGATAAGTTACGATCAGCAACGATTCGTCTCAATGGTTCGGTAAGTGTGAATTTAACGACCCTCTCATTTAAATATCTGACATCTTGCTTGATACAGAAAACAGAATATGCCAGCCAATCAGCCTGACTCATTTGTGTCCAGCTTTTCAAACTGCCATCTGCTAACTTCTCTCCACCCGCGTACATGCATGTCTCTTGCTCATTAGCAAAAGAGTAAATATCTATCCAGTCAATTCGTAATGAAAAACCATCAGGTCGAGGTTTATTTTCAAGTAAAGCAGCGCCGGCACCATCAGAAA
Organism: Photorhabdus thracensis; assembly: GCF_001010285.1. Taxonomy (GTDB): domain Bacteria; phylum Pseudomonadota; class Gammaproteobacteria; order Enterobacterales; family Enterobacteriaceae; genus Photorhabdus; species Photorhabdus temperata. The sequence continues at coordinate 4,627,775 of NZ_CP011104.1, forward strand.
GCATCCAACGCAGAAAATCTTTTTCAAAAGCGATTTCAGGACGTCGTTCCAATTCTGCAACCCGGGCTTCGTTTTCACTCTGGAAGTTGCGGGCATGCAATACTGTTGAAGGTGTTTCCGAGGTAGTTGAAACCGCATTACTTGTCGTTCCCGAGAGAACAGACAAATAAGCATATTTCATCGCTGTCATACCCGCAGCACAAGCACCGGAAGTTGAGATAACTTCACAAGGTTTATTCTTGAGCTCGCCATGAACCATTACACCATGACCCGGTATAATTTGATCAGGAATACCACTGCTTGCTGCCAAACTTTGCATATCATCTAAAGAAAAGTGTTCATCAACCAAGCCTTTTACTGCTTCAGCCGCCAATTGAGCACATGAATAAGTTGTCTCTCCTGTTTCCGGATCCAACGCGTAATGGCGATATTTAATACCATTATTACGAAGCACGATATGACGAGATCTCGATGGACGATCACCCACAAAACCAAGAACAGATTCCATTGTCTCATTATCTATTGGGTTTCCCGGCATAAAGGCGGAAACTTTAGTGATATAAACGTTGTTACTCATTTAATTATTTATCTCCTTTATCATCATAACGGGCAGAACCGGATGGTTGTTCATAGTATTTTTGTAACTCATTAAGACGTTCTTTCAGTAATACGGTCAGCAAACGGCGAATAACCATCGATATAGGTAAAACAATCAACACCGTCAGTACCAAATAGGTCACAAACATGGCTAATAGAGAACACCTTACCCATTTCCTCCGTTTACCTACGCGGTGAATAAACCCGGACCACAATCTAAATCCGCGATGTATAGAACGTTCACCAAAAATAAAAGATTTATCGACAAATACCGCCCCTAAACCTTTCAACATTGGGGCGTCAACTTTCTCTTTATCCGCTTTAAGCGCTGTTACCAACGCATCCCCAAAACGTTTAGCTCCTTGAACATCTTCTTCCGATACCCCAGCAGGCGGTAAACTGGCAATTGGATGTTTTTTTCCTGTCATTAGCCACAGCGGGGTTATAAACAATGTTACAAAGAAGTTTGCTTTATTGATAAAAACCACGTTATCGCGCAGATGCGCTCCATTTTCATGTAATAATTTTTTGACCGTTTCTTGGGCTATTAGCCACATATCTCGACAAACAATAACCGTCACTACTGGCCGACCATTGAGTAATCGTTTTCCTTCTTTACTTTTAAGAAACGCAGTTATCGGAGGAGATGGTGACAAATACCAAACTTGATAGCCTAATATTACCAGGTCGAAAGGTGCTTCATCTTCCAGATGTAAAGGCGCTAGCTCAGGTGAATGTAACTGCACCGTTTCTGGAAAAACATCAACAAATTTAGAAAATGACCAGGGAAATTCATACTCTGGAATTGGTTTAAGAACCACTTCACGAATGTATATCTCGTCAGACTCATGCAAAGGTGAGATTAAACTTTTTACCACCTCGATCAATTGGCCGCTTTGGGAATACGATATCACCAGAACACGCTTCATATGTTCTAACCTTTATGAATATTTAATACTAAGCCATTCGTCGGCGCCAAAAAAACAATAATTCGAATAACAATCATCTCCTAACTATCCAAAATTTTTTGGCATATGTACATATAATCATTCCTGAAAACTAAAAACATATACAAGAAAATGAGTTAATAGATAACAGGTTAATATTTTCACAAACAATATAAATCAAAGTGGTCGTTGTCAACATGATTTTTTTATTTTTATATAAGAACAGTATTGTGTCACATTAACGAAAATTAATTTGTCACTAGTGAAAATAGTTGATAAAAAATATATTAACTCCGATCTAAAATTAACAAAAACAATTAAAAAAATATAAAATAATATAATTAAATCAATTAATTAAAAAATAAAAATGGAGATTTCAATTTAACAAAACATTCATGAGACTATAAGTCTGCATACTAAAAATATTAACTTAACGACCTGATATGGAAACAAATGATTATTGTCACCTGGTAATAATATTACATAGATAAATAAAGATTAAAGAAAAATACTTACCTTTTACAATTATTTTCACTAAATTTTGAGATTGATTGAATAAATTAAAATGAAAATTACTTAATTAGGTAATAGCATCACTGTGCTTTATATTCATCATTTATTTCTCTTAGCATAATAAGCCGCATTATAAAAATATCCTATATAAATTTATAAAAATAAATTGCATGGCATGACGTCTTAACCATCACTCTAATAATGCATAAATTTTATAGTTATCTGCATAGAAAACCATTGCATCCAGCCCATACCCTCCGTAGAATTCCCCTCTATTTCTAGGTTTAACCAGTCTGTTTTTCCGTTCTATACAGCTTGGAAGCGACAAAAACCCAATGCCCAATTCGTTTTTGTGATCGGGGTAATGAACTGGCTAACAATGCAGTTTGTGTCATAATTAGGAACATATCTTTGGAAAAAAAACTAGGTCTTACAGCTCTTACTGCTCTGGTACTCAGCTCTATGGTCGGCGCAGGTGTTTTCAGCTTACCGCAAAATATGGCTGAGATCGCCAGCCCGGCAGCATTAATGATCGGTTGGGGGATAACAGGTGTCGGTATCCTGTTTCTGGCTACCGCTCTGTTATTTCTCTCTCGTCTTCGCCCGGATCTTGATGGAGGCATTTTCACTTATGCCAAAGAAGGCTTTGGTGAACTAATAGGCTTCTGTTCTGCCTGGGGATATTGGTTATGTGCGGTAGTTGCCAATGTTTCTTATCTGGTTATCGTTTTTGCCGCCCTGAGTTTCTTTACTGATAAAGAAGGTATCATCATCTTTGGTGACGGCAATACCTGGCAGTCCCTGTTGGGAGAATCTGTTTTACTCTGGTTAGTACACTGGTTGGTACTCCGTGGCGTTCAAACCGCAGCTGGAATCAACAAACTGGCAACAATGGCAAAATTGCTGCCTTTAGGCGCTTTCATTATTCTTGCTGCAATCGCGTTTAAAATGGATATCTTTGATCTTGACTTTACAGGTATCGAATTGGGTGTTCCTGTCTGGCAACAAGTAAAAGACACAATGCTGATCACCCTTTGGGTGTTCATTGGTATCGAAGGTGCCGTTGTAGTTTCAGCTAGGGCAAAAAAACGTAAAGACGTTGGTATTGCGACTATGCTGGCCGTCGTCGTCGCATTAGGAATATACATATTAGTTACCCTGCTCTCCCTTGGGTTAGTGCCACGGCCTGAGTTAGCTGAAATACGCAATCCATCAATGGCAAACCTGATGGTAGGACTTATTGGTTCGGCAGGTGAAATCATTATTGCTACCGGATTAATTATCTCCGTTTGCGGTGCTTATCTAAGCTGGACGATCATGGCGGCGGAAGTTCCATTTATCGCTTCCCAACATGGCTCTTTCCCGAAAATTTTTGGCCTGCAAAACGGCAATAACGCGCCATCATCCTCATTGTGGTTGACTAATGGCGCAGTACAATTTTCCCTCGTTCTGATTTGGTTGAGCGGGAGCAGCTACAATTCATTACTAGCAATTGCATCAGAGATGATTTTACTGCCCTATTTCCTTGTTGGCGCATTTCTGTTGAAAGTCGCTTTTGATCGTAGCAACAAGGGATTATTACTGATTGCCGTTGGGGCTTGTATTTATGGCCTATGGCTGCTTTATGCATCCGGTTTAATGAATTTGTTATTGTCCGTCGTTCTCTATGCACCAGGTGTTATTGTTTTCTTGTATGCCCGCCGTCAGAATCCACAGAAACACAATCTTTATCCGGCTGAAAAATTAGCTATTGCCGCGTTACTAATAACCACAATCCCTGCAACCTGGCTGTTAATCAAGTAATTCCGTCGAATTCAGGCTATTACTTTCTGTAGTAGCCATTCGTGTTTTCATATAGCAATTTGTTTTATTTTTGCCTTGGTTCTGGCATATTTTTTAGGTGTTGTTTTACAAAGTATGTTGTAACTAATTCTATGTTTCTCAGAACCAGTCATCGGAACTGCCCCGTCTGAAAAATTCGCGCCGAAACAAACACAGTTCGAATACCCTGACAGAGACTGGATTGTTCTTAGTTATTCAGTTTATCGCCCCAATCCGCAATCGCATCTGCGGTCTCGATCGGTTTCACAGCAGGCAGCGCATGGCTGGCCCCTTTGATCACAACCACAGTAACGCGGTTACCGAACTCGTTCTTTGCCTCCATCCGCGACTCTTCAGGTCGGAACGGGTCGGACCTAGCTTGCAGATCGAGGATCGGCGCCGTCCCGCCAGCCCACCAATCCTTACGATTAGTCAGCTCGCGCGCCGCAGACTGGCTTTTTACGACATCGGAATGCCAACCCTCAAGCCAAGGTGTCGGATCATTACCTTCCGTGAAGAAGGCAAGCCGAAGCCGCGCCAGTCGTTCCTCGCGGGTGGATTTCGGATCATTAATCACAGTGATCGCATCCGAAAGCTCCGGAGGCCAAGATTTCGCGGCTCCTGCCAGAAGTACTATGCCACGCGTCATTTCGGGGTAATCCGAAGCAATTGTCTTGGCGATCCAGTGACCATAAGCATGACCCACCACGATTGCCTTGCTGCCTTCCGCTGCAATCACTGCTGCAAAATCATCGGCAAAGTCGTGGAAAGTCACGTTCTCCATCGGACCGGTTGACCCCGAGATTCCGCGTGGCTCGGGCAGAGCAACGCGATAGCCACTCATCGCCAGTCGATCCGCGAGCGGTGCGAATTCCGCCGTTCCACGACCGGTTGAGGCGATCATCACAATCAGCGGTCCCTCTCCTCGCACCGAATATTCGATTGATGCCGCACCATTTGTGACGGTTTTCTGCTCTGCTTCCATGGCCGAAACGGGCTGCGCGAATGCGAGTACGACGGCCAATAAGCCCGATACAAAGACGAACTGTTTCATTTTTCCTCCGCTAACGGTGTTGATTACGTTGAGGATTATCCGGACACAAGCCATCCGAAAGGTTTGACATTCATCTGATAGATCCTCCTCAATTTCAGATTGCCGCAACGCCACAGAAAACAGCATCCCTGAGACACAAAAGCCTGCCGGTAAGCGGCAACACGACTCTTCCAGTCCAGAATTCATAGACCAATAAAAGCCAGATGTATAGATTTTATTCCATGGATATGTGTGTCATTTCTCCCCTAACGCAAAACTTCCCCTGCATGTATAACAAACGAGGTATTCAATGTGACCGGAAAAACGATCTTGTGTTGAACAGAATACGTTCGAGATATATTGTAGTTCAAAGCTCATATCAGCAATAAAACAGAAATATAAATATGATGAGTTATAACGTAACTTGATCTAGATAACTTACTCTATCATGTATATACATTCCAAAAAACCAAAAAATAGCAATATGAAACAACAACCTCAAGATAATAAAATAGAAAATAAAGAATAGATTTTTCAGTGCGATATATTAATTGTGATTTATATCACAATTAATTTTATAACTAATTATTAATTAATAAATATTCTTACCCGCCAGCATAATATTTTATTCCATATGATAAATTACAATAGACTTTAAAAAAAATCCTGTCTAGTCATTAATTATAGATAAAAATCTCAAATGTAGCATATTACCGAGTCATTCTTTGGATTCTTCCGAATTAATCGCTATTATCATCCACACTTTATCCTACATAAGAAACGCCAAACAAAACACCGTTTGACCTATGGTTCTGATTATCGGATAAGAGCTTTATAGATACTTACATGCTGTATTGACATTTATACAGTCTCGGTTCAATCAATGTTTCTGTTTCCCTGCCGTAATACTCGCCAGGGCTAGGATCTATTTACAATGAACACTAAACTGATTATTTCATCCTTACTTGCATCTTCTGTATTTATCTCGGTAGCAAATGCGGCAGACGGAAAGATCAATTTTACAGGTAACATCATCGCTAATGCTTGTAAAATCGATACCAATTCTGCAAATCAAAACGTTAACATGGGGACAATTAGCTCAAATGCATTTAGTGGTGTAGATAGTACCGCTGTTGCAACACCTTTTAGCATTAAGATGAGTGATTGCCCACCAGAATATACTCATGCACAAGTTAAATTTGATGGGCAAATAGATAGTAAAAATAGCAATCTTCTGGCTCTATCCAATGATAAAGGCCAGGCAGTCGCCGATGGTGTCGCTATTGGTATCTATGAAGAAGATAATTCAACCCTGATCCCTTTGGCAAAAGCATCCAAACTTCAGGCTTTTACAGATCAAAAAACCGCAGAATTGAAATTTATTGCAAAGTATATCGCTACAGCTCAAGCAATTAGCCCAGGATCTGGGGATGCAGTTGCTAACTTTACTGTTGTTTATAACTAAGACAGGACAAATTTAGAACAAAACTTGCTTCACGTTTTGTTATTAATAAAGCAGTATGGGGCATGGATGCCCATAAATCCCACAGGATAGCGTATAAAAATACGATAAAATGGAGAGATTACCGTGCAATTCCAACGTCTATTAACGATGATATTTGTATATGTTATCAGCATAAATTTTGCTATCGCAGGTGTCGTCATTGGCGGAACCCGTGTTATTTACATGAGTGATAAAAAGGAAGCGTCCATTTCTATAAACAACCCGGAAAAAGATGCACCTTATCTGATTCAGTCTTGGATCCAAGATGAAAACGATAATATGAAAACCCCGTTTATCGTTACTCCCCCAATATTTAAACTCGCAGCAGGCCAAGAAAATATTCTGCGGATTGTAAAAGCAGGGAGTAATCTACCTGAAGATCGGGAATCACTTTTTTGGTTGAATGTAAAGTCTATTCCGACCTCGGTGAAGTCAGATCAAAATCAATTACAAATTACAGTTAAGTCAAAATTTAAATTGTTTTACCGCCCTGCAAATTTGGCAGAAAAATCAAGTACTGCATACAAAGAACTCAAATTCAGAACAGAAAATAATTTGTTGATCGCAGAAAATCCCACCCCTTACTTTATCTCATTCTCTCACCTTAAAATAGATCAACATGAAATAAAACCTGCGGGAATGATTAAACCCTTTAGTCAATTAAGCTGGACTCTACCTGTAAAGAATATAAAGCAAGTAACTTGGAAAGTTATTAATGATTTTGGTGGCGTCACTGCCGAAGAAAAAATAACCATTTAACAAAACAGTCACATTAATTTACTCTATGCTAGAAAGTTAATTATGGAAAAGTACTCACTGCATAAAACTAATAAGAAATCATATGATATTGAACATTCATGGCTCTTATTACCATTATTGATGACAGTTGGAGTATTTTTTTACTCTACTAAAACCTATTCTGAAGATTATTTCAACATCCATGCGTTAGAGACTGGGACTGATTTTGGTTCGCCTGAAGATATTGATCTCTCTATTTTCACACAGAATGACCAACCTCCTGGTATTTATTGGGTAGATATTTATCTCAATAAAGATAAGATAGATACCAGAAACGTAAACTTTATTATGGTAAATAATAAATTGCTTCCTAAACTAACTATTCAGCAATTACAGGATATGGGGGTAAAAATTGATACATTCTCAGAATTAATCAGTTTACCACAAGAAACAGAGCTGTCTGATTTAGGTCAATATATTCCATCAGCAAGCACTTCCTTTAATTTTGGTCAACAAAGGTTAGATATCAGTATTCCACAAGCAGCATTAAACAATCAGGCAAGAGGTTACGTTTCACCTGAATTATGGCAACAAGGATTAACTTCATTATTGATTAATTATAATTATAGTGGTTCAAACACCTGGCAAGATAATCCGTCTGGTTCTACACAAACCAACTATCTGAATCTTCGAACAGGCGCTAATTGGCAAGCATGGCGTCTGCGCAATTATTCCACCTATACCAGCCGCGATAAGAGTTGGAAAAGTATTAATACCTATTTACAACGAGACATTCACCCACTAAAAGGGCAATTAACTCTGGGTGATAGCTTTACATCTTCCTATATTTTTGATGGCGTCCAATTTCGTGGCTTACAATTAGCTTCTGACGATAATATGTTACCAGACAGCTTAAAAGGTTTTGCCCCTACTATCCGAGGAATTGCTCAAAGTAATGCACAGGTCACAATTAAACAAAGCGGCTATATCATTTATCAAACTTATGTTTCACCGGGTCCATTTATCATTAATGACCTTTTTCCAACCACAACAAGTGGAAACCTGGAAGTTATTATTAAAGAAGCCGATGGACAGGAACATCGCTCTACCCAATCTTTTTCCACAATACCTATTATGTTACGGGAAGGAGGCATTCAATATTCAGTCACTCTGGGCCAATACCAATCATCAAATAATCGTGGACGAGAACCTAATTTTACCCAAGGGGCACTAATCTACGGCCTTTCCAATAATATCACTACCTATGGTGGGGCTATCTTTTCAAAAGATTATCAATCAGTTGCTTTAGGATCAGGTTATAATTTTGGTATATTTGGTTCTCTCTCTTTTGACATAACACATGCGAATACCGATTTGCCATCAAATATAAGTACCAAAGGGCAATCTTACCGCTTTCAATATGCAAAAGATCTTTTATTAACAGGAACTAATTTTACTCTGGCAGGTTATCGCTATTCGACACGTGGCTTTTATGATTTTAAAGAAGCCAATGATATAAATAATCCCAATAAAAATGACTGGCATTATCGCACAAATAAAAGAAGCAAATTGCAATTGCATATTAATCAATCTATTGGAGATTTTGGTAGTTTATATCTATCCGCTTTTCAGCAAAATTACTGGCAGCAACATGGCTATGAACGTAATATCAACGCAGGCTATAGCATCAATTATAACAATATTAATTACAGTTTAAATTATACCTATAATCAACTCCCCGACACGAATAAAAATGAACAGCTTTTTTCATTCAGCATACAGGTTCCATTAGATCGCTGGCTAAAAAATAGCTGGGCCAGTTACAATTTGAATACCAATAAAAACAAGGATATTTCCCACCAAGTGGGTTTAAGTGGTACGACACTGGAAGATAATAATTTAATTTATAGTTTACAACAGAGTTATGCTAATCACGGTACTGGAGCTGGCGGCCATATACACACAGAATATAAAGGATCTTATGGTCAATTTAGTGCCGGCTATAGCTATGATAATCATTCCCGCCAGCTGAATTATGGCCTTCAAGGGGGAATTGTTGCTCATCCATATGGCATTACTCTTTCTCAACATTTAGGAGATACACTGGCATTAGTCCGGGCTGATGGCGCTCAAGGAATAAAAATCCAGAATAATGTAGGTATTACCACTGACCGGAATGGTTATGCCGTTATTCCTTATGTCAGCAGCTATCGGAAAAACCGAATTGCACTGGATACCCATTCATTAGCCGATAATGTCGATATTGACGCGAATGCCCAAACAGTCATTCCCACCCAGGGGGCATTAGTCCTGGCCAATTTCAAAACCCGAATAGGCCACAGAGTGCTGATAAATCTTTATTATCAAGAAAATCCGATTCCTTTTGGTGCGATTGTCAGGTTAGAAAAACAAGATGAGATTGATGAAGCAAACAGTGCCATGGTCAGCCATCAAGGGCTGGTTTATCTCACTGGTTTACCCAATAGCGGACAGTTACTGGTTAAATGGGGTTACAAGGATATCCAAGAATGCGTAGCTCATTACACACTGCCAGAAAAAAAACCTTTATCTGGCATTTATACAATAGAAGCACACTGCAAATAACGATTTTTAGGAAAACACTATGCTCAGTACTTATAATAGGTTTAAATATTTGTTAGTTGCCATCATTTTATTTTCTGGTCAGGCAATTATCCCTTATAGTTTTGCTGCTAATTGCCAATTTGATAAAGGATTTAAACCAGAAATCACTAATCTATCTTTTGGAACCTTGTATGTTCCAAGAGATAAACCTATTGGCACCACTATTCACGAATATCGTGCAGATGAATTAGACAATAAAGGTAATGTTTTCTATTGCGATACTAGAATAAATACATCATGGGGATATACAGCCTATAAAAACGCAGATTACAACAAAGATGCTATTTACGAATCAGGTGTTCCCGGTGTGGGTATCAGAATAAATACCTGGGGTCCTGGCTATGGTCTGGACTGGTTACCCCGTATTACCAATGACCCTGTTAGTTGTGACCATTCAGGCCATTGGTATTGCGGTAATACATGGGGTTATTTGACTATTCAGTTGATAAAAATAGCACCGACAACAGGTTCCGGTTTTGTCAAAAGTGATCAATTAATTCAGGCACGGGTAAATGATCGCATCGTTCATACCTACCGTTTAGGTAATACCCGGATTATTACCAAAAGCTGTTCACTGAAAGATACCAATATTACTGTTCCTATGGGCGATATCAAAAAAAGCGATTTTTCCGGTATTAATAGTACAGCAGGAGGAAAAGATTTCGAGGTTATTTTAGATTGTGATGATAATGTTCAAATTCAATTAATGCTTGATGGCAAGAAAGCAAAGAATAGATTAAATCATGTATGGGCACTTGATCAGAATTATAATCGCACAACAGCCTCCGGTGTTGGTATACAAATCCTTTATAACAACCAACCGGTAATTATTCACTCACAAATAAATATCGGTAACAGCTATTCAGGCGGGAAGTACTCTATTCCTTTACGCGCCCGCTATTTCCAGACAGACCGCAATATTACCCCCGGTCAAGCAAATGCAACCGCAACAATGACATTAATTTATCAGTGATAAATAACTTATACTTACGTCTTACGAGTGTTCTTTGAATGATTTTTTCTTCTTTAAGTAGTATTTTTTAAACACTAGCTATTATTAATTTATTGATTTCAAGATGCATCGCGACGGCAAGGGAGTGAATCCTTGGGAGCATAGCTAACTATGTGACCGGGGTGAGCGAGTGCAGCCAACAAAGCGGCAACTTGAAAGATAACGGGTATAGATTTTAGATAAATCTATCCTGCACTCTTGTACGGTACAACTGCCAACTAGGTCATACGTCTTAGCAAAAAGCCACCGCTAAAAGAGGTGGCCTTGCACTATTAAGAAGCAATCTGTTCCATATTCTGCAAAATACGTTTATCAGAGACCGGATATGGCGTACCCAGTTGTTGGGCAAACAAGCTGATCCTTAATTCTTCTATCATCCAACGAATCTCTTGCACCTCAGGTAACTGCTTCTGTTGCAGTGATAATTTCGCCAACCATTGCTGCCACTGCTGCTGAACATTCTCGACACGCCCCATTTGCGTCCGATCCCTGTGTGGATCAATCGCCAATTTTTCAAGGCGGCGGTCAATACCGTGCAAATAACGCAAAACATCCGGCAAACGTTTCCAGCTATTAGCGGTGACAAATCCTTTGAAAACCAAACCAGAAAGCTGCGCTTTGATATCAGATAACGCCAGAGCCAGCGAAATATCAACCCTACCCTTAAGACGTTTATTAATAGCAAAAACAGTAGTGAGTATCTGTTCCACCTGCCTGGCAATTTCCACAACGGTATCATTCAACTCAGCCCGAACCTTATTCTGTAGTTGAATAAAAGTCTGTTCATTCCAAGCCGGTCCACCATTCCCTGCGATCAATTTATCAACGCCACAAGAGATACAATCGTCAATTAAATCCAATACCTTGCCATAAGGATTAAAATAAAGCCCCAATTTGGATTTGTTCGGCAATTTCTCATGTAAGTATTTAATGGGTGAAGGAATATTTAGCAATAACAGACGACGGGTGCCTTCCCACATGGCCGTCTGTTGTTCCAATTCAGTTTCAAACAATCTGATACCGATGCTCTCTTTTTCATCCACCAGCGCTGGAAATGCTTTAACGGAGTAACCTCCACGTTTTTGCTCATATCGTTCCGGTAATTCACCGAAACTCCAAATATGCAGCCCACTCTGTTCAATACCATCATCGGCAACAGCTGAAAGCGTCTCCTGAACTTTCTCTTTCAATCGTACTTTCAACGCAGCTAAATCTTTGCCTTCAGCGATAGTCCGGTTCTTCTCTCCTGCTACCCGGAATGTCATTTTGAGGTGATCGGGCACTTGTTCTAACTGCCAATCATCACGTGACACTGTCACTCCTGTCATACGCCGTAATTCTCCCTCAAGACTATCCAACAAAGTGGATTGAGGTTGAGGTATCCGTTCCAAAAATGCCTGAGCATAGTTTGGCGCCGGTACAAAATTACGACGCACCGGTTTCGGCAATGATTTAATCAGAGCGACGACAAGATCATAGCGAATACCTGGGATCTGCCAATCAAATCCTTCATTTTTAACCTGATTCAGTACCGGCAGCGGAATATGGACCGTCACACCATCGGCTTCTGTGCCCGGCTCAAACTGATAACTAAGTCGTAATTTCAGTGCATCTTGATGCCAATAATTAGGATAATCCAACGCGCTGATTTTATCCGCATCACCTTTGATCAACATATTTTTTTCAAAGTTGAGCAGGTCCGGTTGCGTTCTGTTTGTCTTCAACCACCAACGATCAAAATGCCCCGTAGAAACCACACTCTGAGGTATACGTTGATCATAAAAACTGAACAGGATTTCATCATCCACCAGAATGTCACGACGGCGGGATTTATGCTCCAGCGCCTCAATTTCCTCACGCAATTTCAGATTCGCCCGAAAAAATGCATGCCGGGTTTGCCAGTCACCTTCCACCAGCGCATGACGGATGAACAATTCACGGCAAAGCATTGGGTCAATTTTACTGTAATTAATCAAACGACTCGCCACAATTGGCAATCCATATAAAGTGACTTTCTCCCTAGCCATTGTCGCACCCTGCGATTTTTGCCAATGCGGTTCGCTATAATGGTGCTTCACCAGATGTGTGGCTAACGGTTCAATCCACTCAGGTTCTATCCGCGCAGCAATACGCCCCCACAAACGATTGGTTTCAACCAGTTCCGCAACCATTGCCCATTTAGGTGGCTTCTTGAATAAGCCGGAGCCAGGAAAAATAGAAAAACGAGCATTGCGCGCACCAGTATATTCCTGTTTATCTGTATCTTTTTGGCCAATATGCGATAACAGCCCAGAGAGTAACGAAACATGAATACTGCGATAATCTGCATCCTGACTATTTACCGGCAGACCCACTTCTTTTACAACTTGTCGTAACTGGGTATATACGTCCTGCCATTCTCTGACTCTCAGATAGTTAAGATAATCCTGACGGCAAAGTTTGCGGAATTGCGAAGAAGAAAGTTCTTTTTGCTGCTCTTTCAGGAAATCCCATAATTTCAGGAATGCGATAAAATCAGAATCTTTGTCGGCAAAGCGACGATGTTTCTCATCAGAAACTTGTTGTTTCTCCAGTGGCCTCTCTCTTGGATCCTGAATAGATAGCGCAGAGGTAATTATCATCACTTCACGCACACAACCATGATGACGAGCTTCCAGCACCATACGCGCCAACCGGGGATCAACCGGAAGTTGAGCAAGTTGCCGCCCTATTAATGTTAGGCGGTAATTACCCTTCACCGTTGCGTTCTGGTCAATCGCCCCAAGCTCTTCCAAAAGCCGGACACCATCCTGAATATTACGTTTATCAGGTGGTTGCACAAATGGAAATGCGCCAATATCCCCAAGGCCAATTGATGTCATTTGCAGAATGACCGATGCCAGGTTAGTCCGCAGAATTTCCGGATCAGTAAACTCTGGCCGTGAAAGGAAATCATCCTCCGAATACAGGCGAATACAAATCCCGTCAGATACACGTCCGCAGCGCCCTTTCCGCTGATTAGCCGATGCCTGGGATATTGGTTCAATCGGCAATCGCTGGACTTTCGTCCGATAACTGTAACGACTGATACGTGCATATCCGGTATCAATCACATATTTAATTCCCGGAACAGTCAAAGAAGTTTCTGCCACGTTAGTTGCCAGCACAATTCTGCGGCCGGCATGTGACTGGAAAATCCGGTTCTGATCACTGTTAGAAAGACGCGCAAACAGCGGCAATACTTCGGTATGACGCAAATTCAATTTATTCAAAGCATCGGCTGTATCACGAATTTCCCGCTCACCACTCATAAAGACCAGAATATCCCCAGGCCCTTCACGGCCCAGTTCATCAACAGCATCAATAATTGCTTCAAGCTGATCCCGCTCTTCATCACTGTCTTCGGCTATTACAGGCCGATAACGCACCTCCACCGGATAAGTTCGGCCTGAAACTTCAATAATGGGCGCATGATGAAAATGACGGGAAAAACGTTCAGGATCGATAGTCGCTGAAGTGATGATGACTTTCAGATCAGGGCGTTTTGGCAATAGCTGACGCAAGTAACCCAAAATAAAATCAATATTCAGACTACGTTCATGCGCCTCATCAATAATGAGCGTGTCATACTGTTTAAGCAGCCTCTCATTTTGCAGTTCCGCCAGCAAAATACCATCTGTCATCAACTTAACCAGCGTTTTATCACTTATATGATCACTGAAACGGACTTTATAACCTACAGCTGAACCCACTGAGGTTTCCAATTCTTCCGCCAGGCGATTGGCAACCGCGCGAGCAGCCAGCCGCCGGGGTTGAGTATGACCAATCAATCCTTTTATTCCCCTGCCCAATTCGAGGCAAATTTTGGGGATCTGCGTTGTTTTACCCGAGCCGGTTTCGCCAGCAATAATGACAACCTGATGATCACGAATAGCTTTGTAGATCTCATCTTTCTTCTGGCTGACAGGCAAGTTTTCTGGGTATTTGATTGTTGGACAAACGGCCTGACGATTAATGATTTTCTGAGACTCTTTCACCTTATCTTAGTCCTTAGTGACTTATTACTTTGCTGATTAGCCCGTTTTTGCTGATGACATAGTAGCATATCCTCTTTATTGGCAATAATTTCAGCGAGTATTCCTGCTGCTGTAATCAGTACGGATAAATGTTATTCAATAAATTTGAACACTAATCTCTAAATATTGATCTATTACCAGAAGATAATAACTCATAGAATAACTGTATTGCGATTAACAAGTGAACGAACAAAAGTTAATTTAAGGAATAAAAATGAGTAAAGTTCTGGTTCTGAAATCCAGCATTATGGCGCAGCATTCACACACTAACCAAATGGCAGATTTCTTTATTGAAAAATGGCAAGCTAACCATGCTGACGATAGCATCACAATACGTGATCTGGCTGCACAACCTATTCCTGTTCTGGATAACGAACTGGTTCATGCATTACGTCCAAAAGATGATGAAATGACGGCCCGTCAGAAAGAGGTATTAGCGTTATCTGATGAACTTATTGCGGAATTGCAGGATCATGACATCATTGTTATGACTGCACCTATGTACAATTTTCACATTCCAACCCAACTGAAAAACTATTTTGACTTAATAGCCCGTGCCGGCGTCACTTTCCGTTATACCGAGAATGGTCCTGAAGGTCTGATAAAAAGCAAACGCGCAATTATTCTGACTAGCCATGGGGGAATTCATAAAGATGGGCCCAGTGATCTATTAGTACCTTATTTACGCCTGTTCCTCGGCTTTATTGGTCTTACTGATGTGGAATTTGTGTTTGTTGAAGGTGTAGGATTAAGCCCTGATGCCGCAAATCAAGCGCAACAAACTGCCCGTGAAATTCTGGAAAAAATGACTGCCTGATAATTACACTCTATTCATACATTACCTATATATTATATTGCTGCATTTTGCGCACCTCCCGGTGCGCTTTTATTTCTTCAACCATGTAGTCCCTTATCGATATGAGTATCAGAACACCCTATTTCCCTGAGGTAACCAGAGGCCCTGGATAACCAATGGAGAATAGAAAACCAAGCCGTCAGCATCAGCAACACCAACGGCATCAGAACCATAATGAATATTTTTAACACTTTGATTATCAAATCATTGCCTCTCCTTATTAAACCTTAGATCGGTTACTTCTATTGTTATTCCATAATTTAGTAGATACATCTCAAACTAAGATATTGATTATTAAGAGAATTTTGTTGAAGATATAGGGAGATAACAAGCAATACCCCTATAGCGTTACTTAATTTATCGGTTTATTTAAACCTTTACGTCAGCAATAATTTAAGCCCTAAACAATTTATTAGCTACTTAAATTATGACGGAGATAATTCCATGAAATTAGTCGTTTACAGTACCAAACAGTATGACCATAAACATCTGGAGCTGGTTAATCAAAAACTCGGGTTTGATTATGATTTTGAGTTTTTCGATTTTCCTCTTAGCTCAAAAACCGCCAAAAATGCTATCGGTGCAGATGCTGTTTGTATTTTCGTTAACGATAATGCTGATCGTGAAGTGCTTGAAGAATTGGCTGGAATGAATATAAAAATCCTCGCACTACGTTGTGCAGGTTTTAATAATGTCGATTTGGACGCAGCTAAAGAATTGGGCATTCAGGTTGTACGGGTTCCAGCTTACTCTCCAGAAGCTGTTGCTGAACATACTATTGGGTTAATCCTGTGCTTAAACCGCCGTATTCACCGTGCTTATCAACGCACCCGTGACGCCAATTTCTCTCTTGATGGCTTAATTGGTTTCAATATGCACAACCGTACAGCGGGAATTATTGGAACAGGTAAGATTGGTATCGCAACGCTACGTATTCTTAAAGGGTTTGGCATGCGCCTGTTAGCCTGTGATCCATACCCAAATCAAGCTGTTTTGGATCTCGGTGCTGAATATGTCGATCTGGATACGCTATATGCGCAATCCGATGTGATATCTCTTCATTGTCCGCTGACATCAGAAAACTATCATCTGCTGAATGAACTTGCTTTTAGCAAAATGAAAAACGGCGTCATGATCGTCAATACCAGCCGTGGCGCTCTGATTGATTCCGTAGCCGCTATTAACGCATTAAAGCAACAAAAAATTGGCGCTCTGGGTATGGACGTTTATGAAAATGAACGCGACCTCTTCTTTGAAGACAAATCTAATGACGTGATTCAGGATGATATTTTTCGTCGCTTGTCTTCATGTCATAACGTGCTGTTTACCGGTCATCAGGCATTTCTGACAGAAGAAGCCTTGACCAGTATCAGTGAAACTACGCTGAGAAATATCCAGCAATTAATCAACGGGAAAAATTGCCCGAATATTGTTAGTAAGTACCCTTAAAATAATATATTAGGAGATAAATATGAAAAAAATACTACCTTTGGCAACTGCGACTTTATTGTTAGCCACATTCCAAGCATCAGCAGTAGAAAACGTGTCGATCGATGATTTACAACATCACAGATTTGTTCTGGTAAGTGTTAATGGCGAAGACGCGAAAAATCAAGATGGTCGCGTACCATCCATTGAATTCGGTGAAAAAATGCATATCTCTGGCTCCATGTGTAATCTCTTTATGGGTCAAGGCAAACTGAAAAATGGTGTACTGACAGTTAAAAACCTGGCCAGCACTCAAATGCTTTGCTCTGATGATAAGTTGAACAAATGGGATTACCTGATTGGTAAAGTATTAGCTGATGGAGTCAAAGTCACGCTGAAAGATCAAAAGCTGATCCTGTCCAATCATGACAATAAACTGGTTTATAAACTGAAGGATTATGTCCAGTAATCAGAAAGTAAGTTAGTTTCAGGTGCCGGAAAGCGCTTTCCGGCACTTCTAGATATACATATATTAACAATAAACCTACGGTTGGATTAACCTCGCCATCTGAACTGTTCTACAGAGGTATGTCATCAATTTGACAAGAAAAAGCCGCAACTAAGCGGCGTGTGTGGCAAAACCCATAAGAAGTTAGAATTGTTTTCTATTAATTCACTATTTATTAGGAAGCCTAATCTTGGAAATAATGGCTAACCTATCCATATAATATTCTGCATCACCCCACAACCAACTCTGCTCTTTACCAACATCATCCTCAGTTAAGATATTTCTCAGTTCACAAGTCATAACATCATAACCGTAAACATAAAGCCCAAACTGTAATGCTTCATACATTCGAGCTTGCCAAAAAGAGATATCGTCTATTATTTGATTGACGTTCGAGGCAGCGACATCATGGGTTCTAATCAGATAGTGAAAAAAGATTTTAGCTGCTAAATCACTTAAACCCGCTTTATGTTTTGGTTTCTTCGTTCTCCACACAAGAGTTTGCGACGCAGGACGACAGTTAAGCACCAAGTCATTCATCACAATAACTTTGTTGTAATAAACAACTTCCTTAGCGTCGTCGCTGAGTAGCGCCAATTCAAAATGGGGCTCATCTATATCCAAATCTAACCGGCTATCAACTCTAACCAATCGGTAGCCTGGTGGAAGAATGAGTTCATCCACGTCATTCACAATATCAGTACCAGAGGAATCAAAAACATCATACAGGGTACGGTTAAGCTCTGGCTCATTCAGGTGGCTGAAATCATTGGTAATTTTTTCTATGTTTTCCGAATGTCTTGGCATATTTTATGCTTCCTCTAATAAACCACAGGTTTAATTACCTTTAGGTAATAGTATAGATGCAATTATATACAATCAACCTTTAGTTTATTTTCGGTGGATACATGTACTGGATAACTTAGTTTTAGGACCAAATCCCATTTGGATGAAGATACTCCTCGCAACATAAGAGTAATAGAAAAATAATTTATTAAATTACAGTCAGTTAAATCATTATTCAGGTTTATTAATGATATGGTCTTCCCATTCCACAACATCAATTTCCCGCACAGCGATATGCCTGACAGAGATTCTTTCGCTATGCATTGCTGATTTAGACCCTCTAATTAGTGGATGCCAGGGTAACAATGCCTTCCCCTCTGCAAGTAAACGATATGCACAAGTCATTGGCAACCATTCAAATGTTGGCAAATTGTAGCGGGTCAGTTTGATACAGTCCGGCTCATATCTAAAACGGTCTTCGTAATTTTTGCATTGACAGGTTTTTATATTGAGTTGATTACAGGCAACGTTAGTAAAATAAATTTCATCGGTATCATCATCCATTAATTTATGCAGACAGCATTGTCCACAGCCATCACATAACGATTCCCATTCTTTGTCCGTCATCTGATCCAGGGTTTTTACCTGCCAGAAAGGTTGAGACATAACTTCTGCTATTCCTTATATTTAAATCACCCTTGTAGTGAGTGCATTATCATTCAAAGTAATCTTTAATACATCACCGGATTCCAGTGCTCCGACGCCTTCAGGTGTCCCGGTAAGAATCACATCTCCTGGCCGCAAAGTGAAAAAGTGAGACATATGACTGATCAGAGGAATGATGGGGGTCAACATGTCATTGGTATTACCGTTCTGCCGTAATTCATCATTGACCGTCAATGAGAGCTGGGCATTTTGTGGATCGCCAAAACTGCTCATCCGAATGAACCCGGATATCGGACAAGAACCATCAAACGCCTTACTTTTTTCCCACGGCTGACCTGCTTTCTTGAATTTTGACTGCAAATCACGCAAGGTAAGATCCAATGCGACAGCAAAACCGGCGATCGCGATGCCAACACGCTCTTGATTTGCTTGTTTCAGCTGTGTACCAATCAATACAGCCAGTTCAACTTCATGATGAACAGCACCAAAATCTTTTGGAATCGCAATCGGTTGATGTATATCACACAGTGCAGTTTCCGGTTTAATAAAAATGAGCGGCTCTTCCGCTGGCTGAAAACCCATTTCTTTAACATGTTTAGCGTAATTACTGCCAACGCAAACAACTTTATTAACTGGAAGATCCAGTAATGCGCCCTGCCAGTCTCTGTGCTGATACATACTCATTCCTCACTCTGGTTTATCAGGCATACCTCTGATTATAGCATTTATGCGCCACCCTATCAGCCATAACTCAACATAAATGGGAAAAAACACCACACCCGTTAATATTGCAGTGGTTAATAAAACTGCAATAACGGTTAATTTCACTCACCAAATCTTCGGATTTTTCTTATTTTTTCATCTGTTCCAGATGTGCATTCATTAAATTTTCGGCCGGAGGTGGGATTTGCAGGTAAAAACCCTGTTCAATTAACGATATTTTTACTTTTTCTATATCAGCACCCGCCAGTTTCTTTCTGTCTGCCAGGGAAATCATCATTGCGTATTGAGGCTGACCAAAACTTCTTAGTAACTCTTCAGGAACACGAGAAAAATTATCTCTTTTTTCAACATAAAGATATGTTTGCTCCCGTTTAGGACTTCTGTAGATCACACAAATCATTATAATAAACTCTTTTAAATTAAGACCACGACTTGCTTGAATAATTTAGTAATTATAACATGCTTATTGTATTTCGAAATATCGTATCCCAGATGTTGTTCTGGGGGATCTCAAATTTGCTGAATCTGAGTCAGGATAGATGTCACAGTCGCCAATTGAGCTAAAAGGCAGTAATTTTACGCTTTCAGTTGTTCATTTACACAATGACCAACCGGAAATTATCCTACAGGCCCTACAGGAAAAAGTGGAACAAGCACCGGATTTCCTGAAAAATGCGCCTGTTGTCATTAATATCTCCGCTCTGCCGGCAGACGCGGATCTGAAAGCGCTGCATCATGCTATTGATTCAGCAGGATTCCGGGTTGTCGGAATTAGCGGTTGCCGTGATGAGCAGCAACGCAGGGCGGTAATAAAAGCCGCCTTACCATTGCTGAATGAAGGCAAAAAACAAAAAGCTTCGGCACAGGAAAATAAACCAACAGAACCTACTGTAAAAAAAACCCGCATAATTAATTTACCTGTTCGCTCAGGGCAAAGAATTTATGCGCAAGGCAGTGATCTTATTGTCACCAGTAATGTCAGTGCCGGTGCCGAATTGATTGCAGACGGCAATATTCATATCTATGGCATGATGCGTGGCCGGGCATTAGCCGGCGCATCTGGTGATCAGGAATGTTTGGTTTTTTGCACCCATTTAAACGCTGAACTCATCTCTATAGCCGGGCAATATTGGCTCGGCGATAAAATCCCGACTGAATTAGCAGGAAAAGCCGCAAAACTTAGCCTGGTAAATAATGAATTAACTATTGAACCTTTAATCTAGCCCTTTTAATAAGGAATCGCTTCATGGCACGCATTATTGTTGTTACATCAGGTAAAGGTGGCGTTGGCAAAACCACTTCAAGCGCGGCCATTGCTACCGGCCTTGCCCAAAGAGGTAAAAAAACCGTTGTTATCGATTTTGATATCGGTCTGCGTAACCTCGATCTGATTATGGGATGTGAACGCCGCGTAGTTTATGACTTCGTGAACGTTATCCAAGGGGACGTCTCGCTTAATCAGGCATTAATCAAAGATAAACGTACCGAGAATCTTTACATCTTGCCGGCATCGCAAACCCGCGATAAAGACGCGCTCACTCCTGAAGGTGTTGAGAAAGTTTTGGTCGATCTGGATAAACAAGGTTTTGATTTTATTATCTGTGATTCTCCGGCAGGGATTGAAAGTGGTGCGTTGATAGCACTCTACTTTGCTGATGAAGCGATTATCACAACGAACCCTGAAGTCTCTTCTGTACGTGATTCAGATCGTATTCTGGGTATTCTGGCCTCTAAATCGCGACGTGCTGAACGCGGTGAAGATCCCATTAAAGAGCATCTGCTACTAACTCGCTATAACCCAGGCCGGGTAAGCCGTGGTGATATGCTCAGTATGGAAGATGTTCTGGAGATTTTATGCATTCCTTTACTTGGTGTTATTCCTGAAGATCAATCTGTACTGCGTTCATCCAACCAAGGGGAACCCGTCATTCTGGATACGGAATCCGATGCAGGAAAAGCGTATACAGATACTGTTGAGCGTCTATTGGGGAAAGAACGTCCTTTCCGTTTTATTGAAGAAGAAAAGAAGGGCTTCTTAAAACGCCTATTTGGGGGATAAAACATGGCCTTGCTAGATTTCTTTCTGTCGAGAAAAAAAACGACAGCAAATATCGCTAAGGAACGTCTGCAAATCATCGTGGCAGAGCGTCGCCGTGGTGATTCTGAACCGGCTTACTTGCCTGACATGAAGCGGGATATCCTGGCGGTAATCTGTAAGTATATACAGGTAGATCCTGAGATGCTCTCGGTACAATTTGAGCAGAAAGGTGATGATATTTCTGTGCTGGAGCTTAATATAACGCTACCTGAGACAGAAGAAGCTCAAAAATAACGTGGGTAAACCGTGCTGTTTTATCATTAATCACCATCAAAGTAACCAAGCTCATTATGTGACTGCCTGAGATGGGGTAACCCTAAACGGGGCCCCCGCTCTTTCACGCTTTAGTCTGACATCAGAGTGACTGTTCTCCGCCCTGTCAAGGGCTTACAGCGGTTTTTGCTAAAGCAGTCGCTCTCATCTAATATTTAGTTAATCAGGATAGTTCGCCAGAATCTCTGCGACTGGCCCAGCCAGCAATTCTCCCCGCCATCCACTAAGCAGTTCAGGTTTGCCATTTAATTGCTTCAATTGCCAGTGAACACTGAGTAACTGATTAATCTGACGACGAGATGCCAGTAATTCAGAATTAAACCGATGCTGTTCACTTATCTGATTAATCAGCACCTTAATATCCTTAAACGCTTTACGATAACCAGGTTGATCAATCAGATTTGTCACCAGTGGAGGGCATTCGCTTTCTGGGATATTTCCGCTTTCGGCAACCATTGCCAACAGGCGGCGTCCATGACAGCGAATCTCCTGCCCACTTAACCCCAGCGCATCCAATTCTGCCAAAGAGGTTGGCATATAACGCGCCACCTGCCATAAGTTTTCTTCACGAATAACAAAGTTCACAGCTAAATCACGCTCTCTGGCCTGATTCAAACGCCATGCAGCCATTTTTTTTAAACACGCAAGCTGTTGAGGACGTAATTGACAGATATTGCCTATCTGTTTATAAGCGCATTCCGGTGTCAATATCTCTTTGCGACGTCGGCTGATAAGCTCACACTCACCCATTGCAGCCTTCATATACCCAGCCTGCTCCGTCGCAGTCATCAGAATATCAGCCAAAGGCAGCAGATAATAAACATCCGCCGCTGCATATTCACACTGCTTTTCACTTAACGGGCGGGCAAGCCAGTCGGTGCGAGATTCGCTTTTGTCCAACTCGACCTGGAGATATTCAGCCACCAGCGCGGCAAAACCACATGACAGAGGGTGTCCGATAAACGCAGCCAAAACCTGAGTATCAATCATGGGTTCCGGCAAACATTGAAAAGCATTCAGAAAAACTTCCAAATCCTCACTGCCAGCATGTAACAGCTTCAATATCTGAGGATGAGTAATTAATTCACGAAAAGGTTGCCAGTTGGTGATATTAAGTGGATCTATCAGAGAAAGCTGTTCGCCATCATACAGTTGTATCAAACCTAATTGTGGGTAATACGTCCGCGTGCGTACAAATTCAGTATCTAATGCTACTTTTGAGTATTCTTTTGCTCTTTCGCAGACTTGTTGCAACTGAGCATCTGTGGTGATCAACTGATAATTCAAAACATAGTTCTCTTAGCCATTTCATGGAATAAGCACGACAACGCCGGCTGAAACCGGCGTTGTCGTGCTTATAAGTATTATGAAAAGGATCAGGCTATAGCTGCATTCCTAACCTTTTCTTCTTCATCGCGCAGTTCTCTGCGAAGAATTTTACCTACATTAGATTTAGGTAATTCATCCCGGAACTCAATGATCTTAGGTACTTTATACCCTGTCAGATAACGCCGGCAATGCGTTTTAAGTTCATCCTCGGTCAAACTAGGATCTCTTCGAACCACAAACACTTTGACAGTTTCACCGGAACTTTCACTTGATACGCCAATTGCTGCTGACTCTAGCACTTTCGGGTGAGCTGATACAACATCTTCAACTTCATTAGGATACACATTAAAACCAGAAACCAAAATCATATCTTTTTTGCGGTCTACGATATGAATAAAACCTTGTTCATTAACATTAGCAATATCACCTGTCGCTACCCAGCCATCTTTCAACACTTCTTCTGTCGCATCATGGCGATTCCAGTAACCAACCATAACCTGTGGGCCACGGACCCACAATTCCCCTTGCTGACCTATCGGCACTTCATTACCGTCATCATCTACGAGTTTAATTTCAGTTGAAGATACTGGAAAACCAATACTGCCAGTGTAATGTTTCACGTTATAAGGATTACAGGAAACCAATGGTGAACATTCTGTCAGGCCATAGCCTTCAAGCAGGGGCCTTCCTGTTACTTCTACCCATCTTTCAGCAACCGCCTTCTGTACTGGCATACCACCACCAACAACGAGACGTAACGAAGAAAAATCAAGCTTCCTAAATTCTTCATTATTCAACCAGGCGTTAAACAACGTATTCACCCCAGTTACAGAAGTGAACGGGTAGCGGCTCAACTCTTTGGCTGTACCGACAATATCACGCGGGTTAGTGATCAGAAGATTGCATCCCCCCAAGTAAATAAGCAGCAAACAGTTTACCAATAATGCAAATATGTGATAGAGAGGCAACGCAGTGACTATCAGTTCCTGACCAGAATGCAGTAACGGTGAATAAACCGCTTTTGACTGTTCAAGATTTGCCAGAATATTACGGTGCGTCAACATAGCACCCTTAGCTACGCCAGTCGTGCCGCCAGTATATTGCAGAAAGGCCAAATCAGCGCCGTTAATATCCGGTTTTACATATTGCATGCGATAGCCTTTGTGTATCGCACTACGGAATGAGATGGCATCAGGCAGATTATACTTCGGTACCAGTCGTTTGATATATTTCACAGCAAAATCAACCAACGTACCTTTAGGACGGGATAGCTGATCGCCCAAACGCGTCAAAATAACATGCTTAACTTCGGTATTAAAAACGATCTTTTCTAGTGTATGAGCAAAGTTGGACACAATCACAATAGCTGAAGTGCCGCTGTCATTAAGCTGATGTTCAAGTTCGCGTGGCGTATACATCGGGTTTACATTTACGACAACCATACCTGCACGCAGAACGCCAAACAGTGCAACAGGATATTGCAACAAGTTTGGCATCATCAGTGCAACACGATCCCCTTTGCTTAATCCCAAACCATTTTGCAAATAAGCAGCAAATGCCCGACTACGCTCTTCCAGCTTACGGAAGGTCATAACCTCACCCATGTTGATGTACGCAGGTTGATCTGCATAGTGCGCTACAGCATTTTCAAACATCTCAACCAATGATGCATAACGATCCGGGTCAATTTCCGCAGGAACATCCGCCGGATAATGTTTTAGCCAGACTTTCTCCAAGGTAATACTCCTGAAATTTCAATTGCTATGTTATCACTCGCCTAATAAATAACGCACGCTTTGTTTTAACAAATTATTAACTCAACGTACCAGTGTAAAAAAAGAAACATTGTTCAGGTTGGGATACACATCACTAATTTCATGTTAATCCTTACATACAAAAAACAAAGAGAACTGTGTCGTCTGTAAATTATTTTTTATAATCAGTATATTATTGCCATAGTTAACATTTAACTTCGTTGCTACTGATTATACATTGACCTATCTATTTTTCGTTTAAGATAGCATTTTTGGAATAGCATTTATTGCTTTCATCTATTCCAATACATTATTAAAAAACTCAGGATAATAAAATATGACTATAAACAACATAACGGTTAGAATGGGAAACCATGAAGATAGTACTGTTATTAACAATATAGAACTGCAAACTGCTTCTCTTTTTCCAGACGAATTACTGCCGAAAGCACTCTGTGATAAAACCCTGTCTCTGTATGAAATTAAATCAGCTATCCAGGAACAGCGGCTTTGGATCGCTGAAATTGATCAAAAACAGGTTGGATTTGCCCTGATCCGTGGCCTAAATCAATTGACACTATTAGCCGAGATCGATGTGCTGCCGAAATATCATGGTCAGAGTATTGCCAGTACTCTTCTTAGAGTAATCATTGAACAATTAAAACAGCGCAATGAGACAGCGCTTTACCTCACCACTTTTCGTGATTTTATACCAAGCCGCAAATTATATGACAAATTTGGTTTTGTCTTACTGGAATCAGATGATATTCCTGATGAATTACTGAAAATTCTGGCCGAGGAAGTTACCGCGGGTTTAGGTGCAAGGGTTGCGATGAAACTCACGATAAAACCAAAGAAATAGTTACATGGATCACCGCCACATAAGAGCGGCGGCTCCGACTAAGAAATAAAGTTACAATGTCACAAGTCACACATTAACAAAACAACAGCTCCCGGTATTGAAATGACCTTACTCAATCAAAATAGTCTCAACAGGCACTGGGCCGGGATAATACCTATCCCATCCCCAACCTGAATAATAGGGATAACCGTAATAGTTCCACGGCCCTGGACCAGAAGGCATCAATACCCGTTGAGCAATCCTCCAACGCTGATAACCCGTGACATTAATCACAACATAAGCGTAATCCGCCTTGCCAATTTTCCCCTTCTCTACGCCCATAACCGGGCCAACGATAGTGACGTAGTTTCCTTTAAAGTCATTGGGATCAAGGAAATTATTAATATAAGCATAAATACGGCCGACGGAAGGCTCATGCAATCTCGGGCTGGCATCGGATGCTAATGGTAATGACGATATTTCCAGGCGAGTACGGTTATTTTCATTCACCACATCAAGCACCTTACCACCAAATCTCCCTTCCTGGCCGATGAACAGATCCGGTGTATTCTTAACAGAAAGCAGATCCTGAACTGGCGTTGGTGATGTTCCCTTGACCGAATCAGGAATAGTGGCACAACCTGTAAGAATGACAGCACCTAACAAAATTGCCGCTTTAAAACCAGTCCGGCAGTTTATTACTCTTAACATAACCACCTTCTCCTGAAAATTGGCCCAACAACGATGTTTGAAATAACCATATGTTTAAAATAATTATGTCTATTTGATATTTTCTTTTACTACAAGTTTCATCAACCGATACTTAACGACCCGGTAATTTTTTCCAGGTCACTTCATTACGCAGATAGATCGGTTCAGCATGTTCTACGGCTGTCATCTCACCGTTCTGCCACATCTGTACAGCCAGAGGTAACATATCTTCAGCGTGAGGTAATGTGATACCGCTGTCAGTCAGCGTTAAGTGGCTTGTCTTCAACTGAGGATAAGCCTGCCAACCGGTTCCGGCAATAGCCCATTCGTCATGTAATGAAGCCATGATCGTTTGTGCCTGTTCCGGTTTTAGCACAGCTTCCGTTTCACTCCCTTGCCATTCATCTTTCTGATCTCGGGTATATTGGCCCCAGTAAACTTCACCCATCCGGGCATCAATAGCAGCTAATACCTGAGTTGCCCCTGTCAGACGAAAAACACCTTGAGCCATTGTATTAAGCGTTGAAACCCCAATAACCGGCAATTCAGCCCCCAGAGCTAAACCCTGAGCAATACCAACACCAATACGTACACCGGTAAAACTACCCGGCCCACGGCCAAAAGCCAAAGCATCAAGTTGCTGTAAACTGATACCCGATTCAGCCAGAACAGACTGAACCATAGGTAAAATACGTTGTGTGTGTTCACGTGGAGAAATTTCAAACTGCGCCAGAACGGCTCCATCATTCAAAAGAGCAACAGAACAGGCTTCCGTTGCAGTATCAATAGCCAGAATTCGTGTGGACATGCCTTAACCTCGGCAAGAAATATGATTTGAAATAAGGCGCTATGTTATCATAGCCTGGCTTGTTTTACCCAGTTGGCAACCATAAGAAGGCTATTACTCCTTGCCATATGTACACACAGTTTTGGCGGGTCGACCTCCACATTGCGTCTTTCAAGGCCTGTTCAGCGTTCACTCACGTTACACTGCATACTCGCTGAATCACTAAAATGCTCCTTTGAAGGGCGATAAAACACTACATCGCTCCAGTTTCTCATCCGGGGAAAAAGTTTTATTCCGAGCAGATATGCCAGAGCAAAAACAAGCTCACTCTGCCCCTGAGTATCCCGCATGTAATGTATCAGGTTGATAGACGGATTTGTTAAGTAATAAAGCATCAATAATATAAGCAGCCTCCCAGACTCCACAGGATATAAAATGACTGAATAATAGTTCAATAATACGAAAGTATACTTAAACAGTCCTCATCATCAAAGATTTGACTCGCTGGGTCTTGTGACTATAATTAGTTACAAAATAATATAGACACATTGCGGAACTTGCCAATGAAAAAGGGATGACAATAAATGCCTTTGTCAATAAAGCGAAATTATTGGGATAATAATGATTATTTAAAAAATAAATTGAGCATAAAGCGTTTTCTTTATTTATCTCTTATCCTTCTAAATGAGCTTAAAAAGGTTGTTTTTTTTGATAAAAATGTCCCTCAATTCAACTATAATATTAGCAGTAACTTTTACAATAGCACGCTTCTTACAACAAATGCGGATGTCGGTCTATTTTGGCGGATTGGTAGTTTTATTACTATTCCGATTACAGGTGCAGCTATGGACTATCAAAATTCTGCCTACACCATTTTGCTTGGTGGTCTTTTCATTATCGTTCTTTTTATATCTATCATTAATATGAAAGTCCAGAGGTGAGTTATGATATCAGTGCAAAATTTTTTTCTAAAAGATAACCTTCTCTCTATTAAATCATTAGACTTAGACACTATAATGAATATTATAGAGCTGGCTCAAAGTTTTAAAGTATCAAAACCTGATAAAAAAATAAAAAAAAGAAATGAAGATATCCTTGTTGCTTCACTTTTTTTTCAGGCCAGTACAAGAACTCGCCTCAGCTTTGAAAGCGCAGCCAACCGTCTTGGTGCAAGAATTATAGGTTTTGCTGATGGTGAGTCAAGCCGTTCCGGTTCAAGCTGGAATGAAAAATTTACGGATACTGCACAAATGATCAATGCGTATGCCGATATTGCCGTTATGCGCCATGCCAAAGTTGAGCCTGTACATAACTATTGTATAAAAAGCCGCCTTCCCGTTATAAATGCGGGAAATGGTGAAGGATTAAATGCAGAGCATCCAACGCAGGCTTTGCTTGATATTTTTACCATTCATCAATCTTTCCCTCTTCATAAATCATTAACTTTATTATTATGCTGTCACCCCTCTTCCCGATCAGCGCGCTCCCTTCTCTTTTGTATAGCCCTGTTTCACAATATAAAATTATTACTTTGCACTGAAGAAAATTGTAAGCTTTTACCAGAAGACGAAGCGTACCTTCGTCAAGCGGGTGTCACCTACGAATATCTCCGTAACATAAAAGAGGGGTTATGTAGTGCGGATGTTATTTATATGGCGGGTTATAAAGAAACAGCAGATCATTTACCCGATTCCAATTTGATGCTCACTCCTGAACTACTTTCATACTTACATCCCCACGCCATAATTATGCATCCTCTTCCGCGAGGTTATGAGCTTCCTTATGAATTAGATAATTCAGTACATTGTGCTTATTTTTCTCAGGCTGAGAACGGAGTTTTTGTCAGAATGGCTATTCTCCAAGGTTACTTCAACGTTATTGGGGGACGGTAAGGATTCGTGCGTAAACAGGAAGGGGTTTGGTGGTAGTTGGTCAGGTGGTGTTCACAGTGGCGGCGATGACCGAACTCGATGATAAAGCGGCTCATCGCCATTCGCCAGTCTTTCAGCGGCATCGTCCATTTCTGCGATGCCGTCTGGATGACCAGCCACACCACCTTTTTCACCGAGTCGTCTGACGGGAACACTTTGCGCTTTTTGATAGTGTGCCGGACACGCTGTTCAGCGATTCGATAGCGTTGATGGTGTAGATCACCTTGCTGATGTCGAGAGCATAAAAAACATGGGGCAACCATTTAAGTGCTTCCCTCGGACAGCCGTTCTGAATGACCTTTTTCAATTATTCTGGCTAATTTTTCATTAGACAACCCTAGAATCATAGTTTCATAATTGTTCGCTCAATCAGCAGATATAATTAATCTATCCTACCAGAGCTCTTCAGAGATTGCCGGGCTTGCAGAAAGGCAATGGCTTTTGTCAAATCACGGGTTCGCGGTGAAGGAGGCAAACTATTAAGAAACACTTCGCCATAAGGACGCATCACCAGTCGGTTATCACAAATCACGACCACACCATAATCATCGACATCACGAATAAGCCGCCCGACACCCTGTTTCAGGCTAATAACCGCATCTGGCAACTGAACTTCATTAAATGCATCACCGCCTTTAAGCTGGCAATCTTCAATACGGGCTTTTAACAGCGGATCATCCGGTGCCGTAAAAGGCAGCTTATCGATAATGACACAGGAAAGCGCATCCCCCCGCACATCCACACCTTCCCAAAAACTGCTGGTTGCCACCAATAACGCGTTCCCGGCAGAAATAAACTGAGAAAGTAACTGACCTTTACTGGTTTCACCCTGAACCAAAACCGGTAACGTCATGCTGGCCCGGAACTCTTCTGCCAAACTGCGCATCATCTGGTGTGACGTACATAAAAAGAAACAGCAACCCTTATTAGTTTCAATCAGCGGCTTAAGTATTCTCGCCAGCCATTTTGCACCACCAGGCTGGTTCGGTGACGGCAGATGACGAGGAACACAAAGCAACGTCTGACTTTGATAATCAAATGGACTTGGCAACAGTAAAGTTTTCGCTTCTTTTAGCCCAAGCCGTTCGGTGAAGTGTGAAAGCTGTTCGTTGACGGATAATGTAGCTGACGTGAAAACCCAGCAACCTGATTGCTCATTAATCATTTCACTGAATTTGTCAGAGACAGACAGAGGTGTTAACGCCAGAAGAAAATGGCGACCATAACTTTCAAACCAATAACTGTAACCGGGGATAGTCACCTCTTTCAGGCGCTTAAGACGGTTACGGTAAATTGTCGCCCGTTCAAAGGCCGCATCCAGCATAACTGAACGCCCCAGCGACAATTTCATCACGTCATAACAAAGCTCGAGTGCGTCATCAAGCAATACCAGCGCCCGTTGCACCTGCGGATTTTGCAACAGCTCCCGCAAATTCCCCCGATAGCCATTCTCCCCCAATGCCAGCCGAAAATCCTGTGTACTTTGACTCAGACGATCCGCGCTCTTCTGTAACTGAGCTTGATCCCGTACTTCTGTGCGGTACGCCATAACAATGTCTCTGGCGAGATCCATCAGTTGGCGGCTACTTAACTGCTGACCAAAATACTGGCTGGCGATATCGGGAATCTGGTGCGCTTCATCAAATATCTTCACTTCCACTTGTGGGATCAACTCACCAAATCCGGTCTCTTTCACGACCATATCCGCCATAAACAGATGATGGTTGACGACAATAACATCCGCATCCATTGCCCGGCGACGCGCTTTCAAAACAAAGCACTGCTGATAGCGCGGACAATCACTGCCAAGGCAATTATCGTTAGTACTGGTGACCAGCGGCCAAACCTGGCTGTCTTCCGCTATCTGATGACAGGTGCTGATATCACCCTCTTCAGTTTGTGAAGACCAGCTTCTCAACCGGACGATATCTGACAGAATGTCCGCTTCCAGTTGTCCCCCACCAAACGGCTGTTGTTCCAGCCGTTCCAGGCAAAGATAATTCGAACGCCCCTTTAACAGCGCCAGTTTACCGGTGAAATTAATTGCTTCAGCGACAGTCGGCAAATCACGATTATAGAGCTGATCCTGCAATGCTTTAGAACCTGTAGAAATAATCACTTTTTGCCCAGAACGCAATGCTGGCGCCAGATAAGCAAACGTCTTACCTGTTCCTGTACCTGCTTCTACAACCAATTGTTGATGGTTTTTAATCGCACACTCAATAGCAGTTGCCATTTCTTTTTGAGCATCGCGGGGTTTGAAACCTTTTATTGCTTTGGCAAGGGAACCGTTTTTCGCAAAATCGTCTGACACAAACTGTCTCTTTCAATAGAATGGATGGAGATTATGCCAATACTGTGTTCTGATCACCACCCAAAATCAGGCACATGGCAGTTAACTTAAGGAGTATCCATGACAATTGAGCGTATTGATCCACAGGATCGCTGGTCCGAAGCTGTGGTTTACAATAAGACAATTTATTACACCAGCGTACCGGAGAATCTGGATGGTGATATTACTGAGCAGACGGCAGATACACTGGCCGCGATTGATATCATGCTACAACGCCTCGGTTCTGATAAAAGCAAAATTATCGATGCCACTATTTTTCTGGCTGATGGAGACGAATTTGCCGGCATGAACGCCGCCTGGGATGCATGGGTTGTGGCAGGAAGTGCGCCTGTACGCTGCACAGTTGCAGCTAATTTAATGAATCCAAAATACAAAGTCGAGATAAAAATTATCGCGGGTATTTAACATTCATTCCGGGATATTCTTCTGCTTTTTATAAGTTGATCACATAGAGATCATTAAGAATATCCATTGAATTCTCCTCCCATAATCTTGCACTTTGAATGACCATTATCATGGTCATTCAATATTGACATCCTCATTTTGACAAAGCATCTTAATGACCACTATACTATTCATTAAAATCATTAAAGACCAGAATAAAAGTCAAAAGGAGGGAGTATGTCAAAACATAGAGCTTATTCTAAATTCTCCCAAGAAGCAGCCATACTACTCGGAGAGCAAATCAAGCTAGGCAGAAAACAACGTCGGTGGTCAGAAAAAAATTTGGCGGAGCGTGCAGGTATATCCAGAACTACACTGCAAAAAATTGAAAAAGGAGATATGGGCTGTTCTATAGGACTAGCATTTGAGCTAGCTAACCTTGTAGGCATCAACTTGTTTGAAAGGGATAAATTTCCTATCTCAGCACGTATAGAACAAACAAGAGATAAGCTGGCTTTGCTACCACAACGCATTCAAGAAGAAAAGAGAGTGGTATACGATGACTTCTAACAACAAAGAAGTTTATGTTTGGATATGGTTACCAGAGCAAACTGAGCCAGTAGTGGCTGGCCGCCTAGAAGAATTTAATGGCCGCATTTTATTTAACTATGGTAAAAGTTACCTTGAAAGATTAAATAGCCAACCGCTACCTATCTCAATTTATGAACCGGAATTACCATTAAAATCAGGTATCATAGCCCCATTGAGTGATCTAACAATGCCTGGCTGTATCCGCGACGCATCTCCTGATGCATGGGGTCGTAGAGTTATCATAAACAAAATATTAGGGTTAAAAGGAGCGGATACAGAAACTGCTACATTAAATGAAATAACGTACCTTCTTGAATCTGGATCTGACCGTATAGGCGCTTTAGATTTTCAATTGTCCCCATCCGAATATATTCCCCGATCTATAAAGAATGCCAGTCTGGAAGAACTTATTCAATCAGCAGAACGAGTTGAAAATGGTCTACTACTAACACCAGAATTAGACCAAGCACTTTTTCATGGCAGTTCAATTGGTGGAGCACGTCCCAAAGCACTCATTGAGGATAAAGACAGCAAATATGTTGCTAAATTTTCCTCAAGCAATGATCTTTACAGTGTGGTTAAAACAGAGTTTATTGCTATGAGACTCGCTGAACTATCCGGCATTAATGTTGCCTCAGTAAAATTAACAACATCTGCAAATAAAGATGTACTACTCATTAAACGATTTGACCGAGAACATACTCAAAACGGTTGGTTACGAAAATCAATGGTCTCTGCTCTAACTCTATTTGGCTTAGATGATATGATGGCTAGATATGCTAGTTATGAAAAATTAGCCGAAATTATACGATATAGTTTCACTAATCCCCAAAAGACATTAGAGGAGCTATTTTCACGATTAGTTTTTAATATATTATGTGGTAATACGGATGATCACGCTCGGAATCATTCCGCATTTTGGGATGGCAAAAGTTTAAATTTAACCCCTGCTTATGACATATGTCCTCAGGGTAGAGCTGGTAATGAAGCATCTCAAGCGATGCTAATAATTGATAATAAAAATCTAAGTCAATTACGAACTTGTTTAGAAACTGCACATAATTTTAATATATCAGAGGAAAAAGCAAAAGAAATCTTCAATAGACAAATATCAATAATCCAAGATAATTGGGATAATATCTGTGAAGAAGCCGAATTAAGTGAAATAGATAAAAAATTGCTCTGGCATAGACAGTTTTTAAATCCATTTTCTATAGAGTTTTGAGAGCATTCAAAGAGTTACCAAGATACTAAAAAGCTTCAGTTAACCCGAAAGAATCAAATGTTACCTGAAGCTATCATTTTATTATAATTAACCACTTAAAATCTAAGTCACGCTTACGGCTACGCCATCTTAATCATTACCATCCCGAGCAACAGCAAAACAATACCGCCCCAACCTTTATAATTCAGACGTTGATTAAACATAACCCAGCCGGCAGCAATCGTTGCGATAATACCGAAAGCGCCCCACAAAGCATAAGCGATGGAAAGTTCAATTCCTTCCACCGCCTGGGCAAGCGCACTAAACGCCCCAAGGACAGCAACCAGTGAGAACCCCCCCATCCAACGGCGTCTGAAACCATCGGACAGTTTCAATAAAATATTCGCTAAAATTTCCAACACGACAGCAAGAAACAGGAACGCAACATGCCACCATTCAAATTGTTGCAACATGCTTATGCCTCCTTAATTTTACTGTTTTTAGTTACAGCAGCATCGACAGCTTTGTCTGCCATCTTTTTCACTGCCTCAGTCGATTTTTTGACTACCACTTTTTTAGTCCCGGATTTAATCAGCATAATCCCTGTCACCAGCAGAGCCAGACCGCCCACTTTCATCAACGACAGTGATTCATCAAACCACATCACACTAAAAACAGTAATAAACAGGATACCAATCCCTTCCCACAACGCATACGCAACACCCAACGCAACTTTTTTCACAGCCATTGCCAGCAAAATATAGGAGGTAGCAATCATGATGTACATCACTGCCATGCCCCCCATCCCACCTGAAACGCTGGCATGTTTCATCGATAAGGTACCGATAACTTCAGTGACGATTGCCATTGCAAGGAATAACCAGTAAATCATTTTCTTTCTCCTGAACACGCAAATACGCACGTCAAGACGCAAGCCAGTAAAAACACCGAACTCATCAGCAAATGAGATGAGAAATAAATAACCTGACGTTTTGACGAAATAGAAATGCCGGTTGAAAACCGGTTAACAGGAGTAAGACGCTATAATGCACCACACCAGTAGTGCTCACTGGATAAAATGGCAGAAAGGAAAAGCATGTGGGTGGATCTTTGAAACCGGACGCTTTTGGCGCTGTTCATGATATCTCATTCTTTCATCGCACTGATATTCCGCACGATATACTAAGAATCCTCATAGTTATAGTGTGATTTAGCCTATTACTTCTACCATATAGAATAATAGAAAGCAACTGCTCAATTTTATTCTTTTCTTGACTGAAAACACAAATGAGCGAAAAAACCGGGATATCCGATATCCTAATGACACCAACCCAAGCCGCTCATAACGCAGCCTGGGCCTCAATATAAAGATTTACAATCCCACACTCATTATCCGTTATTCAAACTCATTCCACGAGCGGCCATCACGGGTGATCATGGCAACAGAAGCAACCGGCCCCCATGTTCCCGCTTGATAAGGCTTAGGCGCATCATTATCCGCAGCCCATGCATTCATAATGGAATCAACCCACTTCCAGGCTTCTTCTACCTCATCACGACGGACAAACAGCGCCTGAATACCGCGCATTGCTTCCAGCAACAATCTCTCATAAGCATCCGCCAGCGGAATATGGTTGAACGTTTCAGAGAAACTCAGATCCAGCTTGGTTGTTTGCAAACGATGTTTATGCTCAAGCCCCGGAGCTTTGTTCAGCACTTCAATATCAATACCTTCATCCGGTTGCAGGCGAATCGTCAGTTTGTTCTGCGGCAGTTGCTGATAAGATTCAGAAAACAGGTTCAACGCTGGTTTTTTGAAATAAACCACCACTTCAGAACATTTGGTTGGCAAACGTTTGCCGGTTCTCAGATAGAAAGGAACCCCAGCCCAGCGCCAATCATCAATATCGACCCGGATAGAGACAAAAGTTTCAGTCCTGCTGGATTGGTTCGCCCCCTCTTCCTCCAGATAACCCGGCACCTTATTCCCCTGAACAAAACCGGCAGTATATTGACCACGTACCGTTTTCTCCCGCACGTTGGTGTGATCAATACGGCGCAATGAACGCAATACTTTCACTTTTTCATCACGGATATGGTCCGTTGTCAGATCTGCCGGAGGAGACATGGCGATCATCGTCAGAATTTGCAACAGGTGATTCTGAATCATATCGCGCATCTGCCCGGCTTGGTCAAAATAACCCCAACGGCCTTCAATACCGACTTCTTCCGCTACCGTAATTTGTACATGATCAATAGTCCGGTTATCCCAGTTATTGACAAACAATGAATTGGCAAACCGCAGCGCCAACAAATTCAATACGGTTTCTTTACCCAGATAATGGTCAATACGATAGACCTGACACTCATTAAAATACTTGGCAACTTCATCATTGATGGCCCTGGATGATTCAAGATCGGTACCTAAAGGCTTTTCCATGACAACCCGGTTTGGCTCTTTATTCAGCCCCGCCAGTCCCAATCCGTGGCAGACAGAACCAAAAGTACTCGGTGGCATGGCAAAATAGTGGATTGCAGGCCGGTTATCTTGCTTAAGAATTTTTTTCAGTCTGGTGAAATCTTCCTTTTGGTTAACATCCAGATTGCAGAAATTCAGACGCGCGCTCAATGCCTTCCATAATTCTGGATCGAGTTTTTCCGGCAAGAATGTATTCAGAGCTTCTTCAACAACCTGGGTATAAGCTTTTTTATCCCAATCCGCCCGGCCAACACCGATAATCCGGGTTTCTGGGTGGATATAACCCGCTTTCTCAAGCTGATAAAGGGAAGGTAATAATTTCCGGCGAGCCAAATCCCCTTTAGCGCCAAAAATAACTAAATCACAAGCCTGAGCCGTAGAAGTAACCGCCATATGTATCTCCTCATTGCGGGATATTGTAATTTTGTTACAGCCTTAACCGATAATGTACCCTTTTGGCTATATCGCGTAAACAGCTATAACAAATAACCCTCGCCTTCATATCAGCGACATGTACCACCGCGGCTAAGATAGTGATAGTTTTATGTAATTCTCCAACTTCCATGAAATATAATTACCAATATGAAAGTTAGACACTTGTCATACTTTTATGAAAAATATTGGATTATTGTGACTTCCCGCTGCCAGCTTCAATTTATTACTAGTAGTATATTTTCATAAAACTTACATAGATTTCTCCTCTGAATGAAATCGCTAAAACCACAGGTCACTGCGTTTTATGAATACACTGGAACGAGTTCAAAACAGTATTGAATACTTGAGTAAGTCAGAAAAAAAAGTGGCGCGGATAATCCTGGCTTCACCACAAACTGCCATTCATTCCAGTATCGCAACACTGGCAAAAATGGCGGAAGTCAGTGAACCCACCGTTAACCGATTTTGCCGTCGTCTGGATACCAAAGGTTTTCCTGACTTCAAACTCCATCTGGCCCAAAGCCTTGCCAATGGCACGCCTTATGTAAACCGTAATGTTGAAGAGAGCGATACAGTCAGTGCCTATACCAATAAGATCTTTGAATCGGTCATGGCGACGCTGGACACGGTAAAAAACAATTTGGATATCGCAGCCGTTAACCGGGCTGTCGATTTACTGACTCAGGCGCGGAAAATTTCATTTTTTGGTTTAGGGGCTTCTGCTGCGGTTGCTCATGACGCGATGAATAAATTCTTCCGGTTCAACATTCCGGTAATCTATTTTGACGATATCGTGATGCAGCGAATGAGCTGTATTAACAGTGCTGAAGGGGATGTGGTCGTGCTGATATCCCATACCGGCAGAACCAAAAGCCTGGTTGAAGCGGCACAGCTTGCGCGTGAAAATGATGCGACAGTCATCGCCATTACCTCTCACGATTCCCCTCTCGCCCGCGAAGCAACCCTGGCGATACTTCTGGATGTACCGGAAGATACGGACATTTACATGCCAATGGTATCAAGAATTGCTCAATTAACCGTCATAGATGTTCTGGCTACCGGATTTACCCTGCGCCGTGGCGCAAAGTTCAGAGATAACTTGAAAAGAGTGAAAGAGGCCCTGCGAAATTCACGTTTTGATAAAATTGACTTTCCCCCAATCTGAAAGCCCTATCGCTGTTGGGTTGACTCTCAACACATTCAGTTTTCGATTGCGTAGCCAGTAGCCGCTTTTCAATACCAAAACCCGCCAGGACCATTAGATTATTGATAAACCGGGAACAAATCATGATAGGATAGAAACGCGGCAATAAATATCTGTCATAAAAAGGTTAACTAATTCGCCAGGGCATAGTGATTGTGCAAAACGTTCTCCCTGTAGTTCCCCTACAGAGACAACTGTCAGCACAGGCACTACAGCGAAAAGTATCGGTATAAGCTGATACAGGTCACAACAAGCCCTACGATAGTCGCTTGCGACTTTGCAGTGGGCATACTAACAGGTCAACGGAGTAATGCATGTCTAGACGGCTCAGAAGAACTAAGATTGTTACTACACTTGGTCCGGCTACTGACCGCGATAATAACCTTGAAAAGATTATTACTGCGGGTGCAAACGTAGTCCGCCTCAACTTTTCCCACGGCACCGCAGAAGATCACATCCAGCGTGCCAATAAAGTCCGCGAGATCGCCGCCCGCCTGGGGTGCCATGTCGCTATCCTTGGCGATCTTCAGGGACCTAAAATCCGCGTATCAACATTTAAAGAGGGCAAAATTTTCCTGAATATCGGAGATAAATTTCTGCTTGATGCTAACCTTAGCAAAGGCGAAGGCGATAAGGAGAAAGTCGGTATTGATTACAAAGGCTTACCCGCTGATGTTGTCCCGGGCGATATTCTGCTGCTGGATGATGGCCGTGTTCAACTGAAAGTATTAGAAGTTCAGGGAATGAAAGTATTCACGGAAGTGACAGTGGGTGGCCCGCTCTCCAACAATAAGGGTATCAACAAACTGGGCGGCGGTTTATCTGCTGAAGCCCTGACCGAAAAAGATAAAGAAGACATTATCACCGCCGCCAGAATCGGTGTTGATTACCTGGCTGTCTCTTTTCCCCGCACCGGTGAAGATCTCAATTACGCCCGCCGTCTGGCCCGGGATGCCGGTTGTGAAACCCAAATCGTGGCAAAAGTTGAACGTGCAGAAGCCGTTAGCAGTGATGAAATCATTGATGAAATCATTCTGGCTTCCGATGTCGTGATGGTTGCCCGTGGTGACCTCGGCGTAGAAATCGGTGATCCGGAACTGGTTGGTGTGCAGAAAAAACTGATCCGCCGCGCCCGCCAGCTGAATCGTGTAGTGATTACCGCGACACAGATGATGGAATCCATGATTACCAACCTAATGCCTACCCGTGCAGAAGTTATGGATGTGGCAAATGCGGTTCTTGATGGTACTGACGCAGTGATGCTCTCCGCTGAAACCGCAGCGGGCCAATACCCTGCCGAAACCGTTGCTGCGATGGCGCGGGTCTGTCTGGGCGCAGAAAAAATGCCAGGGCTCAGTGTATCCAAACATCGGCTAGACACGACTTTCGACAGTACCGAAGAGGCGATTGCCATGTCCACCATGTACGCGGCAAACCATCTGAGCGGTGTTAAAGCGATTATCGCAATGACCGAATCAGGCCGCACTACACGAATAATGTCCCGCATCAGTTCTGGTCTGCCTATTTTCTCTATGTCCCGCCATGAGAAAACCCTAAACCAGACAGCACTTTACCGTGGCGTTACACCGGTTTATTGCAGCAGTCATACTGACGGCATCACAGCAGCCAATGAAGCCGTTAACCGCCTGCGAGACAAAGGTTATCTGGTTTCCGGCGACCTTGTTCTGGTGACTCAGGGCGACCAGATGGGAACCATTGGCAGTACCAACACCTGCCGTATTCTTGACGTGGAATAAAAACTCATTACATTTTAGCGCCGGGCTTTCGGGGAGGAGACAGGTTAAATCGGGAAGACTGGCGCGCTTTACTTATCCAACACAACCAACGGTAAAAAAGTTTTTACCATCTCAGATTGTTGACAAGATGCTATTTTTTATCTGCCATTCTGTTTTAATCAGAAAAAACAGCTTTTAGATTGATTAACAAGGTCAGCCAAATAACAAAAACATGAGATTATATTAAAACATTTAACAGGGTTAACCGTATACGATTATTTATATTGACGAGTCCCTTACTTCAAAAAGAGAATTTTAATGTTTTATTATGGAAATATTTCAGTCATATATCATAAATAATACAATATTAAACTTAGCGTAAATATCTTCACCTTAAATAATATAAATAATAATGATTTAAGTAGATTCTCATTAGCGAAAAATTAATCTCCATCAAAGCGATACCTGCCTGATATATCTAAAAATCCAGGTTATATCTGACCAACGACATCATAAAAAAATAACAAAGCACATTGACAACCACTTAATATAGTACTATTAATTAAATGCTGATATCAGCATTTTCCATATGGATATAAAACAATAAAATTTCCGATAATATATTCTTATTTGAAGGAAATAATCAATCACGTATTAATCATCTGAAAATGTGGGCGGGAGAATATCATGCAAAAAATTCCTACTGAAACCTGCAAAAACCAAGAGTTATTGAATTACCTTGTCACATCATTCAAAGGTACAGAATTGTCGATTACAAAAAAGAGATTGGATGAACTCGTCAATAAAACCGATATCCCGGATATGACAACTTGGAAGTGGTCAAAGAATCTTCCCATTTGATTCAATGAAAGGTGATATTAAGCCTTATTTATATGATACATCTGGAAGATCCAGTTTATGTCTTCTGGATGTAATTACCGAATTTCCCGATGATATATTCTTATTGGAAGGAAATAATGAACTCACTCATTAATCATCTAAGAAATAAAATGGAGATTATCATGCACAATACCTCAAATGAAATCATTAAAACTCAAGAAGCTCTCAATTCTCTTGCTGCATCATTCAAAGAGACTGAACTCTCAATTACTGATAAAGCACTAAATGAATTAAGCAATAAACCTAATATCCCTGAGATTACGGCCTGGAACTGGTCAAAAAGCTTCCAGGAAATTTAGAGCTTATCCCATCAGGTTATTTTATTTTCCTGAGAAAATAATGCCTATTGGGATAAATAATCAATTTGTTCAGTTAAAATAAATAATTTTCTGAACCTTAATCATAGGGTAATCCTATATATTATCCGGGATTACCCTAAATAGTTTCATGAAGTAAATACTCAGAGGCAAGGGTATCTAAAAAATCCATACCCAAAAATTAATTTGAAAACTCGCCCCGCTAATAGCCCTAATAGAATGGGCCTTAAGTAAGGAACGGTAGCCATAAATGAATGCTATTAACATCTCAGAATCCATGAAACGTTTCAATATATTGGTATCGATACTCTCAGTATCAATAGCGATATTAGCAATTTATCTACTTTCTACTGCCTTCTATTCAGATGCTCGAGTTGATAACTATTATCAAGATAATGGCAACATTTACCGGGTGGAAACCACCTTTAATTTGCCCAATGGAGAAAAAGTAAGATCGGCAAAATCGCCATTGCCACTCATAGAGGAGCTAGAAAAAGACAGAAGGATAAATCGTGCAGACTACTTTTTCAAACTTAACACGACGGTTGAGTCACAAGGAAAAAAGATCACCAAAGTTCCCGTGTTTGCAGTGAGTCATCAATTCCTGAATACCCTGTCTCCCTTTAAGAAAGTCGATAATATCTTGGGAGCAAATGAGATTTATATCACAAAAGAATTCAATAATCGCTATCTCGGCCTGGAAAATCCCAAAGGAAAATCTATTATTCTGGATAATGAAACCTATATCATCAAAGATATCGTAGAAAGACGTCAGGATTCGAGTCTTAATATGAATGCTATTATCTCATTTAAGCCAACACTTATCAAAAACTACAATAAAGAAATATTCAATTGGTATGACACACATGCTTATATTTTTATAAAATTCTCTGATGAAAACCCAATATCCAATCGCGATGCACTTCTTAATCATATTATTGCGACCAAAGCCCCTAATCTTCCAGGCGCACCATTTACCGCCAGTGAATTTATTCACCTGTCATTAAAAAAATTAAAAGATATTCATTACCAAGATGGATTACCTGATGAAATCTCTATTGGTTTATCAAAGGAGATAATTTACAGCACATATATCGCATTCGCATTTATCTTATTTTCCGCATTAACCAACTATTATAATTTAATTTCTGCTGATTCAGCAGAAAAAAGAGATACTTATCAGTTAAAGAAAGCACTAGGTGCTTCAACCTTCAATATTATTTGCGATTCACTGCCAGCCATGTTGCTCAGAATAACCTTTTCCGCCCTTATCTTTTTGTTGCTTATCATAACTATATTCAATGCCTCTCTATATATAAAGAATATATTTACCCTATTAGAGCCAGACAGTTTAATATATTTAGGGATATTTTCGGTTGTTATTG
This sequence comes from Photorhabdus thracensis, assembly GCF_001010285.1. GTDB lineage: Bacteria > Pseudomonadota > Gammaproteobacteria > Enterobacterales > Enterobacteriaceae > Photorhabdus > Photorhabdus temperata. Next base: position 4,670,317 of record NZ_CP011104.1, read on the forward strand.
CTTTTATCTTAATTTCATCAATACATTTTTCATTCTCATTACGTTTTTATATTTATCAAAGAAACAGAAAAATGGATATGAGATATGAATCAACCCTTGCCTCCTGGTTTAGGAAATCATCATTGGCTATTCAATTACTTGTTTCCGGAATATCTATTTATTTAGTCACCGGATTAACCAATCAATATATTCACCTTGTTGATTTACATACTCCATATGATAATGCCAAGACCATATCAATAGCAATTAATAACGATAATAATAAAAAATTAACTATTGATGAATTAGGCTATGAGTTTATCAGCAAATACCATACTTCGAAAATAACACTCAGTAATTGGCGACCATTTGATATGTCAAGAGAAAATATCACTATTAATTATTCCGGCCAACAAAACAGAAATAACTATATCTCTTCGAATGTTATTACTGCGGATGAAAATTTTACTGATGTATGGAAAATGAAGATTTTAGCCGGTGGTGATAAACGCGTATATCAGAGTGATAATGCTGATGTAGTCCATGCATTAGTGACAAAAGAATTTTTAAAACAGAATGGAATTATCAAATATGATGATATTTTTAACAACTACTATTGGTACACAATGGAGGATAAAAAGATCCAAATCAGATTTATTCAGATTATAGATAATTTCAATTTAGGTGCTGTAGATGAACCATTCAGGCCAATCGTTGTTTTCATCAAAAAAGATCATGGCAAATATGCTTCGCTGAATTTAAACAATATGAGCAACCTTTCTCCGGTACTTAACGAACTATCAAAACAGGGTTTCGATAAAAATGAAATTGATTTAACCAGTCACTTATTTAACTCTTATTATGATAATTATTTAAAAGTAATTAAATTATCATCCGCCGTCGCTATTTTTTCGGTCCTGTTATTAGTCATCGCCTGCTTTACTACCAGCATGACTGACTTTAACGCGATGAAAAGAGAACTAAGTATAATGGAATCCATTGGTGGTTCTATTTACACCAACCTCATTCATTTTTTATCGAAAAGTGTCATCCCAATAATCGCATCAATTTTCGTGGCATATATATCAGGAAGAACTATTTTAGTTTATCTGCTTGATGAATATAGTGTGATTTACACCGATTCTTTTGTATACAGTGCTATCGCCCTATCTACTACAATGATATTCACCGTTATTATAATGATTACTATTTATTTGGTGAATTACAGAAAATTATCCGCCACTAAATTTTTGTGAGACTAATCATGGACATAGAAATCAGAAAAAAAGGCATACATAACAGAGAGAAATTACTCATTCTTATTTTCTTTATCGCTTTTATTTCATTTGTTGTATTTATTATTTATTATATCGTTTCGGCTAAAGACGCTTTCGTGAATGAAAATGAAGTTACCCAGTTTCAAGTCAGCAGCAAAATAGATAGTGATATTCTGAAAACCAGGGCAGTTGTGGTTCCTGATAAAAGCGTCTCTATCTCAACAGAGATAGGAGGAATCGTTACCGATATAATGAAAAAACCATCACAAGATGTTTTAAAGAATGAAGAAATCGTTAAATTATCTAATTTTAATTTCACATTGAATAATTCTTCAATGTTAGCGGACGTGACAGATAAACTCAATAATTTAATAAACATCAGAATAAACTTACAATCCGACTATCGGGATATCAATAACCGATTCTTAGAAGCATCCAAAGAATTAAAAGAAGTAGAAGATAAATTAAAACGATATCATGATCTTGTACATAAAAATTATGTTTCTAAAGAAACCATGTCCGATTTAAGGATTAAAAGAGATTATTGGCACGATGTTTATCTATTCTACAAAAGATTAAAAAATGATAAAGATCGTGATATATCAAAACAGTTAAAAGAAATCGACGAATTTGTCGAAAAACAGAGAAAACTCGCCGACATCATCGAAAATGGTTTCGAGCAACTTTCAATAAAATCCCCTATCGCCGGTAATATCAGTTCATTAGATTTAATTTTAGGACAACGGTTAAAACCCGGCGATAAAATAGCTATTGTTGATGATTTATCAAACTTTTATTTTGAATCAGAAATCAACGAATACTATTTAAACAAAATAACATACCATTCATCTGCCAGTTTAATCTATAACAATGGAAAAATATCTTTACTAGTGAAATTAATTTCATCTGAAGTCAATAATGGAACATTCAAAGTCAGATTTGAATTGGAAGATAAGAAAGCAATTAACTTCAAGCGAGGGCAATCCATTGATGTCATGATTAAACTTGATGAAGATCGGAAAATATTCTCCGTACCTTCATCTATGGTGTTTTCCATTGACAATAAAAACTATGTGTTTGTTTACCATCCAGATAAAAAAATTGCCCAACGTATTCAAGTTTCCACCGGCCAAGATAATGGTTCTGATATTGAGATCAAAAGCGGTATTACTGAAGGACAAACACTCGTGAACTTTGGTAAGAATAAATTAGTTAATAATGATACAGTAAGGATTGAATAAAATGATTAGCATGATGAATGTCTGTAAATCATATAAAACGAAATTCATTCAAACAAATGTTTTGAATGAAATAAATCTCAATATAGATAAAGGCGAATTTATTTCTATAATGGGAGCGTCTGGGTCAGGGAAATCAACATTACTGAATGTCATTGGCATGTTTGAAACGATCGATAGCGGTCAATTAACACTGAACAATAGCAATATTTTAACAATGAAATATTCTGAAAAAATATCATTCAGACGAGAATTTATTGGTTATATTTTTCAATCATTCAATCTGTTACCCAATTTAACGGTATTTGAAAACATAGAGTTACCATTAAAATACAGAGGTTTTTCTAAAAAACAGCGGAAAAGAAGAGTATTTGATGCAATAAATAGTTTTAGATTAGAAAATCGGGAAAATCATAAACCGATACAATTATCTGGTGGACAACAGCAACGTGTTGCTATCGCCAGAGCAATGATAGCAAACCCCGCCATTTTATTGGCTGATGAACCAACCGGGAACCTGGATAGCGTAAATGGTCAGAATATTTTATCTTCACTTAAAGAACTGAATGAAAACGGTACGACGATTGTTATGGTAACCCATTCCGTAGAAGCGGCAGCGTTTTCTGACAGAATATTAACGATGAGGGATGGCCACTTGCTTGGTTGAGCATAAATAACATAATAAAGGAGTTCTTTATGGACACAATAATCCCCATAAAATATTTAGATTCAGACGAATCATCGATTCTCAAGAAATCGTCTAAAATTAATTACAGGCAATTAGCTTGCCGAATTATCGGTGAAATCCCCGCCGAAAAGATATTAGATGATGATGAGCTGGCTTTATATAATGAAGAAATCAGTATTCATTTCAGCCCTGAAATTATTAATGCTAATAAGTTAGTTGTGGTTGTGAAAGCCACCAGGCTTTGCAATTTAAGATGCACTTATTGTCACTCCTGGGCAGAAGGAAAAGGAAATACCTTAACATTCTTCAATTTAATGCGCTCCATTCACCGTTTCTTATCCCTGCCGAATATCAAGCGATTTGAATTCGTCTGGCATGGTGGCGAAGTGACTTTGTTGAATGTTAATTATTTTAAGAAACTCATCTGGTTACAGGAACAATTTAAAAAACCAGATCAAGTTATTACCAATTCAGTACAGACTAACGCAGTCAATATTCCCGAAGATTGGTTAGTGTTTCTCAAAGGTATTGGCATGGGGGTAGGGATAAGCGTTGATGGTATTGCGGAAATACACGATAGCAGGAGATTAGATTACAGAGGAAGGCCAACATCCCATAAAGTCGCGGCAGGTATGAAAAAGTTAAGAAGTTATGGCATACCTTACGGTGCGCTTATCGTCGTCGACCGCGATGTTTATGAATCCAATATAGAAAAAATGCTCTCTTATTTTTACGAAATCGGTTTGACGGATATTGAATTTCTGAATATTGTCCCAGACAATCGATGCCAGCCGGGTGATGATCCTGGAGGAAGTTATATCACTTACCATAACTATATTAATTTCCTTTCTAAGGTTTTCCGTGTCTGGTGGGATGGTTTTCAAGGAAAAATTAATATTCGCTTGTTTGACGGATTTATTGACAGTATCAAATCGTCCCAAAAGAAAATGTCAGATTGTTATTGGGCGGGTAACTGTTCTCAGGAAATAATCACATTGGAACCTAATGGTACAGTATCAGCATGTGATAAATATGTTGGTGCTGAAGGGAATAATTACGGTTCGATTATTGATAATGATCTTGGGAATTTACTCGCCAAATCAAATACAAATAAGAATCATCTTAAAGAAGAAATGGAATCATATGAAAAAATGCATCAATGTAAATGGTTTCATTTATGTAATGGTGGATGCCCACACGATCGAGTGACCAACAGGAAGCACAATCCAAACTATGATGGTTCATGTTGTGGAACCGGCGGTTTGTTGGAGACAATAAAACAAACCATAGCGGCATAAATGCTATCCTGATATTTCAAGTGCAAGTAAAATGTTTCATCATAACAACCCCTAATCATTGGATATGATGTCCAATATTAGGGGTTAGGTTCAAACTGTGATAATTACTTCATATATATTAAAATCACAGATCTTCCCTGTTATACGGCTCAATATCCCCCTCTTTGCGGGTCTTAAGCAATTTAAGGATCCAGGTGTATTGCTCAGGGTTTGGCCGCACTAATTGTTCCAATTCCTCATTCATCCGGCGGGCAATAAAAGCATCATCTTTGCCTTCAATATCATCCATTGGAGGGCGAATATAAATATCAAGCTGATGAGTACGGTAATTATAAACCGGAAACAACGGCACAATCGCCGCACGGCAAATCTTCATCAGTCTCCCAATGGCCGGTAATGTCGCCTTATACGTTGCGAAGAAATCGACAAATTCGCTGTGTTCCTCGCCGTGATCTTGATCAGGAAGATAATATCCCCAGTAACCCTGGCGAACGGTAGCAATAAAAGGTTTAATGCCGGCATCACGGGAATGTAAGCGACCACCAAAACGACCCCGGACTTTATTCCACAGATAATCTGCTACAGGGTTCTTCTGATGATGAAACATCGCCGCTGCTTTCTGTCCATTAGCTGTCAATAATATCGCCGGAATATCCACAGCCCAGCCATGAGGAACCATGAAAATAATGTTTTTCCCCTGCGCTTTCAGTTGGCGGGTAATCTCTTCACCATGCCAATGCGTCCGGCTTAAAGCTGATTTTGTACCACGTAAACAAATCTCAGCCAGCATAACAAAAGGTTGCGGCGCAGTAGAAAACATCTCATCAATCACCGCCTCGCGCTGCTGCGCTGTCAGTTCCGGCATACAGTAGCACAGATTGATCCGCGCTCTGCGGCGCGCCCCTTTCGCAAGTCTACCGGCTAGCCACCCTATTTTAGCCAACAAAGGATCACGCATTTTAACCGGGAAGTAAGTCAGCCCAGCCAATACACCCACCCCCAGCCATAATCCCCAGTAGCGAGGATGCAGGTAGGATTTATGAAATGTCGGCACATAACCCACTTTACTGTCTGTATCTGTCTCTTTATGCATGAGCTAACTCTTTAGAACAAAACGATAATCTGCCATTTTAGTACAGAGATTTATATCAGTGGATATCAACCCATCTTTTTCTGGCATATACAAAACGACAGCGGATGATATCAATCATCCACTTTAATGTCTGTCATTAATGTTCAATTAGCTCAATCCAGCAAAAGCTGAGATGTTACCTCTTTTACCGTTGCCAAGAATTCTGTGCGATCTTTACCACTCAGACCACCAGAACGCGGCAATTTCGCCGTTAATGGGTTTACCGCCTGCTGGTTGATCCAGAACTCATAGTGCAAATGAGGGCCCGTAGAACGACCGGTACTGCCGGACAACGCGATACGATCACCACGTTTTACCTTCTGCCCTGATTTCACCAACAGTTTTCTCAGGTGCATATAACGGGTGGTATATTGGCGTCCATGACGAATAGCGATAAAGTTCCCCGCCGCCCCATTATATTTGGAGACAATAACCTCACCGTCACCTACCGCCAAAACCGGGGTTCCCACCGGCATAGCAAAATCCACCCCTTTGTGCGGTGCGACGCGCCCTGTTACCGGGTTCACACGCCGGGGATTAAAGTGAGAAGATACACGGAATTGTTTCGTTGTTGGAAAACGTAAAAAGCCGCGCTCAAGACCGGAACCTTCACGATCATAAAAACGCCCATCTTCCGCACGGATAGCATAATAATCTTTACCACCACTGTTCAGGCGAACACCCAATAATTGGCTCTGTTCACTGTGACCATCCAGCATTTCACGGGAAAGTAATACCGAGAAGCGATCACCTTTATGTAATTTACGCAAATCAATTTGCCATTGCAGTGCCTTGGTGACTTCACGTGCTTCACTGCTGGTTAAACCCGCGTTTAAGGCACTGCTGGTAAAGTTACTATCAACCACACCTGTAATTGCGCTGTTTTTCCACTCACCTTTCTGAAATGATTTCGTTTCTTTAAAGACATCACCTTCACGGGTATAAATACGGCTTTCACGGCGGGAAACACCCCAGGTCAGACTTTGCAGATCACCCGCTTCATTTACCGTCCATGATAATGGCTGACCAATGTTCAGCCCCCGTAACACTTTGTGCTGACTCGCCAGTAATGCCACGTCGGAAGCATCAATACCAAATTGCGTCAAAATGCTACTGAGGGTATCACCGTCAGAGACAATATACTCATGCGGAGTTTGAGCCGTCGTTTCCGAATTCGTCTCTTCATCGGGAATGCCCTCATCCGGTAATTGTTCACTGCTATCCGCAATAATCTCATCAGTATTTGCCGGGGCATTGATAGCAATACTGCCGGTGCTTATTTCTTCCTGTTGTTCATGATGATAAGCAATTGGCTGCCACATCGTGACAACCAATGTCGCCAAAGTCAGCGAACCCAGCATAATCTTATGCGGCCGCGGTAACTCCCTATACACCAGAACGATAGTTTTAACTATCTGCTGCACTAATCGAATTCCTTATTACTTTAATTCAGGCAACTCGCGTATTGTTCCGACAACTGAGTTATAAATTTCATATAGCTGTCCTTATCCAATACGACGCGGCTTCCTAACGGGTCTAACGTGCCCATACGCACCCCCGTATTCTTCGCTACCGCATTAATAACGGTCGGCCTGAATTGCGGCTCAGCAAAAATGCAGGTTGCCTTCTGCTCAACCAATTGTGTTCGTATATGATGTAATTTTTGCGCGCCAGGCTGTATTTCAGGGTTAATCGTAAAATGCCCTAACGGAGCCAAACCATAATGCTGTTCGAAATAGCCATAGGCATCGTGAAAGACAAAATACCCCTTACCGCGCGCCAGCTTAAGAATATTAGCAATATTTTTGTCAGTTTGCGCAAGATGAACGTTGAATTTACGTAGGTTTACGTCCAGCGCCGCTTTTTTCTGCGGATAACGCACTAATAATTGGTCATGGATCCCCTGAGCAGCCTGTTTCGCTATTTCCGGCGACAACCAAATGTGCATATTATATTCACCATGAGAATGATGTTCATGGTCCTCTTCATCGTGATGATGATTCGATTCCTGTAAATCTTCACCATTCTTTAGCAATAGTGGTTTAATCGCCGGCAATTGCGCTAACACTAGCTGTTTATCTTGTGGCACTTTGCTCAACGGCTTAGACAAAAAGATTTCCATATCAGGGCCAATCCATACAAATAAATCTGCCTGATTAATCTTCTTAAGATCAGACGGTTTCAATGCATAATCATGTGGTGAAGCGCCATCAGGTAACAATACTTGCGTATCAATGACACCCTCAGTTATTGCCGACGCAATAAAGCCCAACGGACGAATTGATGTCACAACATCAGCATTAGCCGATTGTATTGTTGCTGACATAAAAACAGTAGCAATTGCGGCTTTGCAGAAAAATTTCTGCGCCAGTTTATATGATTTGTGCAACATAATGTAAATATCTCGTGGACAGAAACAAGAATTGTTATATTATAACATCTCAATGTTCACGCAAGATATATTTAGCATGTCGACACTCATCACTTTAACAAATGTTGCGGTTACCTTCGGCAACCGTCAGGTATTAAACAATGTTTCTCTTAGCTTGCAACAAGGGAATATTCTGACGTTGCTCGGTCCCAATGGTGCCGGTAAATCAACATTAGTCCGTGTTGTTTTGGGGCTTATTGAACCGTCATCCGGCACAATTGAGCATACCGATGGACTAAGAATCGGCTATGTTCCACAGAAATTGCATCTTGATCCTACCCTGCCATTGACAGTCAAACGCTTTATGATGCTGAAACCCGGTGTAAAATCCGCCGATATATTGCCGACACTTGAGCGGGTCAACGCGGCCCATCTCTTGCAGCAACCGATGCAAAAATTATCCGGCGGAGAAAACCAACGGGTTTTATTAGCCAGAGCGCTATTAAATCAACCCCACTTGTTGGTGCTTGATGAACCGACACAAGGCGTTGATGTTAATGGTCAGTTAGCGCTCTATGATTTAATTAATCAAATCAGAACCGAATTGCATTGTGCTGTACTGATGGTCTCCCACGATTTGCATCTGGTGATGGCGAAAACAGACGAAGTTTTATGTCTTAATCAACATATTTGCTGTTCCGGTACACCGGAAGTTGTTTCAACTCACCCTGAATTTATCGCGATGTTTGGTCATCATGGTGCAGAACAATTGGCAGTATATCGGCATCAGCATAATCACCATCATGATCTGAAAGGGAAAATTATCTTGAAAAATAACAGGGAATGCCATTGATGATTGAATTATTACTCCCCGGTTGGTTAGCTGGCATATTATTGGCGATTGCTGCCGGGCCATTAGGATCATTTGTTGTCTGGCGCAGAATGTCCTATTTTGGCGATACTCTGGCTCATGCGTCGTTATTGGGCGTTGCTTTCGGATTATTACTAAATATCAGCCCTTTTTACGCGGTTATCGCGGTCACTTTAATATTGGCAATCATGCTGGTCTGGCTGGAGAAACGTCCGCAACTCGCCATTGATACTTTATTGGGGATTATGGCTCACAGCGCATTATCATTAGGCTTGGTGGTTGTCAGTTTAATGTCCAATGTGCGGGTTGATTTAATGGCTTATCTGTTTGGTGACTTACTGTCAGTTACTTATGAAGATATCTGGTTGATTGCAACCGGTGTCGCTATTGTCACCACACTGCTGTTCTGGCAATGGAACGCCCTACTTTCTATGACAGTCAGCCAGGAAATGGCTTTTGTGGATGGCATTAAAACACAGCGGTTGAGAGTGCTGTTAATGCTGGTCACAGCCTTGACAATTGGCCTGGCAATGAAGTTTGTCGGCGCTCTGATTATCACTTCCCTGCTGATTATTCCCGCCGCCACCGCTCGCCGTTTCGCCCGCACACCAGAGCAAATGGCCGCTATTGCTATTGTCGTTGGTATGCTCGCTGTCACCGGCGGATTGGCCTTTTCCGCCTTTTACGACACGCCAGCCGGGCCTTCTGTTGTTCTGTGCGCTGCGGTGCTATTTATTATCAGCCTGCTCAGTAAGGCAAGAAGCTGATCTATTGAGTTGCTACGCTCAATTACCAAGAGAAAAGCACGGGATAGGTTCCCTTGAAGGAGTCCCATCCCGATTAGCTCAGACGGCAAACTGATTGCGCCTAATCTCTGACCATACCAAAATGGCGATAAGCATGATCGGTGGCGATTCGTCCCCGGGAAGTCCGTTGAATAAACCCCTGCTGGATCAGGAATGGCTCCAGCACATCTTCAATCGTTTCCCTCTCCTCACCAATGGCAGCCGCAAGGTTATCCACCCCCACAGGCCCGCCCATAAATTTATCAATGATAGCAATCAATAATTTACGATCCAGATAATCAAAACCGGCAGAATCCACACTCAGCATATCCAACGCTCTGGCAGCAATATCACCATCAATCGCGCCATTCCCTTTCACTTGAGCAAAATCACGCACCCGACGCAGTAAACGGTTGGTAATACGCGGCGTTCCACGGGAACGCATGGCAATCTGCCGCGCACCATCATCAGAAATATCCACGCCCATATAACGGGCACTGCGGGAGACAATACTTTGCAAATCATCCACGTTATAAAATTCAAGGCGCTGCACAATACCGAAACGATCACGCAGTGGCGAAGTCAGAGAACCTGCACGCGTGGTAGCACCAATCAGGGTAAAAGGCGGCAAATCAATTTTGATCGAACGGGCTGCCGGCCCTTCGCCAATCATAATATCCAGCTGATAGTCTTCCATTGCCGGATAGAGAATCTCTTCCACCACCGGCGATAAACGGTGAATTTCATCGATAAACAAGACATCATGCGGTTCAAGATTTGTCAGCATTGCCGCTAAATCCCCCGCCTTTTCCAAGACCGGGCCAGACGTTGTGCGAAGATTTACCCCCATTTCATTGGCAACAATATTCGCCAGGGTTGTTTTCCCCAACCCTGGCGGGCCAAAAATCAGCAGATGGTCAAGAGCATCACCCCGCTGTCTGGCAGCCTGAATAAAAATCTCCATCTGCTCACAGACTTGCGGCTGCCCGACATATTCAGACAGCAATTTGGGCCTGATTGCACGGTCAATAGCTTCATCATCTTGCAAAACTTCCGCGGAAACCAGACGGTCAGCTTCAATCATGGTATACCCCTGTGATTAAAGAGCGGCGCGAAGTGCTTCGCGGATAAGTGTTTCACAATCAGCCCCCGGTTTAGCGACTTTACTGACCATTCGACTGGCCTCCTGCGGCTTATAACCCAGAGAGACTAACGCAGCGGCGGCTTCCGCTTCGATATCCGCATCAGAAGTTGTCTGTTTGGCGGTTGCCGGCAGATTAATATCACTGCTCTGATTGAACAGATCGCCATTAAGCCCTTTAAAGCGATCTTTCATTTCAACCACCAGCCGTTCGGCGGTTTTTTTACCCACACCGGGTAACTTAACCAGAGAAGCAATCGCCTCTTTCTCTATCGCAGAAACAAATTGCTGCGCAGACATACCCGAAAGAATAGCCAGCGCCAGTTTAGGGCCGACGCCATTCACTTTAATCAGTTCACGGAACAGCGCCCGCTCCTGCTTATCATTAAAACCATAAAGTAATTGCGCATCTTCACGCACCACAAAGTGAGTAAACAGAACAGCTTCCTGTCCGGTATCAGGCAATTCATAGAAACAGGTCATTGGCATATGAACTTCATAACCCACGCCATTCGTTTCCAACAAAACCAATGGTGGTTGTTTTTCCAGCACAATTCCTCTGAGACGCCCTATCACTTGTTTACCCCCTGCAAATAAAACTGATGTTCTAAATAAAACTGATTATTCTGCTAATGCTTATAACATAAAAAAAGCTGGATGCATATCCAGCCGTTATTTTAAACGCCCACGCGCCAGAATTAATCTGGGATCACCAACACGCAAAAGATTCTGATTAAAGTGGCAATGGGTTATCGCAATTGCCAACGCATCTGCTGCATCGGCTTGCGGATTAGCAGACAATTTCAGCATAGAACGCACCATATGCTGAACCTGACTTTTTTCAGCCGCCCCAGTGCCGACAACTGTCTGTTTAACCTGCCGGGCGGCATATTCAAAAACCGGTACAGATTGATTTACCGCAGCCAGAATAGCAACGCCACGCGCTTGCCCTAATTTCAGCGCTGAATCCGGGTTTTTCGCCATAAATACCTGCTCAATAGCAAAGGCATCCGGTTGGAATTGCGTAATAATTTCAAGGATACCGGCATAAATGCGCTGTAATCGGTTAGGCAGATCATCAACTTTTGTCCGGATGCAACCACTGCCAAGATAAATCAAATGGCGCCCCTGCTGGCGGATCACACCATAGCCGGTGACACGGGAACCTGGGTCGATACCTAAGATAATCGCCATATCTGTTTATTCGCCTTTACGATCATCTTTAATAAGGAGGATAAAAACGTTAGAGAAAGTGCCCTGAACCCCAGTGCACTTTCTCTACGCTGTACAACCCGATTGAAATTACAGCAAAGCGGCAACTTCATCAGAGATTTCACCGTTATGGTAAACCTCTTGTACGTCGTCTGAATCTTCCAGCATATCGATCAAACGGAGTAACTTAGGTGCGGTTTCCGCATCCAATTCAGCTTTAGTTGAAGGGATCATCGAAACTTCTGCCGATTCGGCAACAAAACCGGCGGCATCCAACGCGTCTTTCACCTCACCAAACGTTTCTGGTGTGGTGTAAACATCAATAGCGCCATCATCATAGGTTTCCACATCATCAGCCCCTGCTTCCAGCGCCGCTTCCATAACCGCGTCTTCATCCAATCCCGGCGCATAAGAGATCACACCTTTCTTGGTGAACAGATAAGCAACAGAGCCATCCGTACCCAGATTACCGCCGGTTTTCGTGAAAGCATGGCGAACATCAGAAACCGTACGGTTACGGTTATCACTCAAACACTCAACCATCACCGCGGTCCCCCCCGGACCATAACCTTCATAAATGATGGTTTCCATGTTGTCAGCGTCATCGTTGCCGACACCACGGGCGATAGCCCGGTTCAAGGTATCGCGGGTCATGTTGTTGGACAGCGCTTTATCAACCGCCGCCCGCAGACGTGGGTTAGCTGCCGGATCACCACCACCCAGACGGGCAGCCGTTACCAGCTCCCGAATAATTTTGGTGAAAATTTTACCGCGTTTCGCATCCTGTGCGGCTTTGCGGTGCTTGGTATTGGCCCATTTGCTATGACCTGCCATAAGGTTCTCCGATAAAACATCTAATAAGCTTAATTAATCACAAATTCTTCAATCGCCTGCCGATTGCTCCATGACTTGGTGAGCTTTGCCGCTTTATCCGCATCCAGCCACTGATAAGCCTGGTGTTCAGTCAACAGGAATTCTCGCTCTTCAGGCAATGCCAGACAGAACCAGTACTCTTTATTACGGGTTACTCCCGGAGCATAACGATGACGCAAGTGGGTAAAAATCTCATAATAAAGCGAGCGCCGGCAATCTATCAGTTCAAGATTTTCACCGATGATATCAATACCGACTTCTTCTTGCACTTCACGCAATGCTGTCTCACGCGGCGTTTCGTCCCCGTCAAGGCTACCCGTCACAGATTGCCAGAAATCAGGATCGTCCCGCCGCTGTAGCATCAGCACCCGTCCGCTGGAAAACGCATAAATAACAACCAGAACAGATTCAGGGCGCTTATAAACCATTATTCACTCTCTTTCCGAGCCACAACCGAGATTGACAAATCTTCAAGTGCGGCCAGATTTGCATAACTTGGCGCCTCGGTCATCAGACAAGCGGCAGCGGTTGTTTTAGGGAACGCGATAACATCACGGATGTTGTCAGTCCCGGTCAACAACATCACCAGACGGTCAAGACCGAATGCCAGGCCTGCATGGGGCGGAGTGCCAAACTTCAGCGCATCCAGCAAGAAACCAAATTTTTCCTGCTGTTCCTGCTCATTAATCCCCAGAATACGGAACACCGCTTGTTGCATGTCGTTACGGTGAATACGTACTGAACCACCGCCTACTTCATAGCCATTAATCACCATATCGTAAGCATTGGCAATGGCCGAAAGCGGATTTTGCGCCAACGCTTCCGCTGACATATCACGCGGTGAAGTAAACGGATGGTGCATTGCGCTCAGGCCGCCTTCTTCATCATCTTCGAACATTGGGAAATCGATAACCCACAACGGTTGCCAGCTATCCAGCTGTGTCAAGTTCAAATCGCGGCCTAATTTCAGACGAAGTGCTCCCAAGGCATCAGTGACCACTTTTGTACTGCCGGCGCCGAAGAACAGAATATCGCCATCCTGCGCACCGGTACGGGAAAGCAGACCGTCAATCACTTCTGCATTGAGAAACTTAGCCACCGGGCTTTGTACCCCTTCCAAACCCGCGCCACGATTATTGACTTTTATCCACGCCAACCCTTTGGCGCCATAAATCCCAACAAATTTGCCATATTCATCAATTTGTTTACGGCTCAGTTCAGCCCCACCCGGAACACGGATAACGGCTACACGGCCTTTACTGTCATTCGCCGGTTCAGCAAAAACGCTGAACTCCACATTTTTGACCAGATCAGCGACATCGACCAATTCCAGTGGGTTACGCAAATCAGGTTTATCAGAACCGAAACGACGCATGGCTTCAGCAAAAGTCATGACCGGGAAATGCCCGAGATCAACACCTTTAATTTCAAGCCACAATTCGCGGATCATTTGTTCCATCATTTCCCTTACCTGCTCGGCAGTCATAAAGGAAGTTTCCACATCGATCTGAGTAAATTCCGGCTGGCGGTCTGCACGCAAATCTTCATCACGGAAGCATTTAACAATCTGATAATAACGATCAAAGCCGGACATCATCAGCAATTGCTTAAATAACTGCGGGGACTGAGGCAACGCATAAAATTTGCCTTTATGAACACGGCTCGGCACTAAATAATCACGAGCGCCTTCTGGTGTCGCTTTAGTCAGCATCGGCGTTTCAATATCCAGGAAATCCTGACTATCCATGAAACGGCGGACAAAACTGGTAATTTTTGCGCGTGTTTTCAAGCGGTTTGCCATTTCAGGACGGCGCAGATCAATATAGCGATATTTCAGACGCTGCTCTTCACTGTTCGTCTGGTTGCTATCCAAAGGCAAAGGTTCGGAACGATTGATAATATTCAGGCTTTCCGCAAAAACCTCGATTTCACCGGTAGCCATATCTTTATTGATTTGACTGTCAGGACGCGCGCGTACAGTACCGGTGATTTGGATACAGAATTCATTACGCAGCTCAGAAGCCAGAGAAAACGCTGCTTGCTGATCCGGGTCGAAAAATACCTGAACGATACCTTCACGATCACGCATATCAATAAAAATCAGGCCACCCAGATCACGGCGGCGGTTTACCCAACCACAAAGAGTCACTTTCTGGCCTTCATGGGTCAGATTCAACTGCCCACAATAATCAGTACGCATACAATATCCTTTTACTCGGCTGTTGTGCTTTTGCTGCGGAAATTTTGGCATCGTTTTTGAACTTTTTTAAATACGAAAAGTTCAGAACTGTCAAAAAAGGCCGCCATTATAATAGAAATTCTGCTCAGAGATAAGGGTAGGCAATATCCTGGATAATACAATTGCCTTGATGTCTGATAATCAGACAATTTATTTTCAATTCCTGTTTTTTATAGCGACAGTTTTATTTTTGAGGTTTATCATAACCTAATTGGCCAATTTCGGTTAGGCAATGGAGTTAAAAATGGTTAGCTCGCTTTATGTTGTGTTGGGCGCACTATTATTGATTAAGCTGTCTTTTGATGTGGTTAGATTAAGAACACAATATCGTGTTTCATATGGAGATGACGGTTTTTACGAATTACAAACCGCTATCCGTATTCACGGCAATGCTGTGGAATATATTCCCATCTCAATGTTATTACTAGTGATGATGGAGATGAACGGTTCAAATGTCTGGATGATACATGTCTGTGGTTTGATCCTGCTCACCGGCAGGTTGTTACATTATTATGGCCTGCACCACCGAGAGTTCCGCTGGCGGCGATCCGGCATGGCAGCAACCTATCTCTCCATGATATTGATGGTGATTGCCAATATTTACTATCTGCCTTGGGAACAAATATTTTCTCTTTATGTCTGATATTGCCGCCACTGAAATAAACAGGCAGCAAGTTCTGCTGCCTGAAATGATTTATGCTGATTACCATTGCGGTCTTTCTCCGAATTTCTGTTAGAATACCACCTTCTATTTTTTCTAATAATCAATGCTGTTATGTCAAATCAAGATCCTCACAATCAAAGGGATAGCCTGTTTGCCGCCCCCATTGCCAATTTGGGTGACTGGCGTTTCGATGAACGGGTTGCAGAAGTTTTCCCTGATATGATCCAACGCTCTGTGCCAGGTTATTCAAATATCGTTTCCATGATTGGTATGCTGGCCAGTCGTTTCGTGACATCAAACAGTCAGATTTATGACCTGGGTTGTTCCCTTGGCGCATCAACCCTGGCAA
Source organism: Photorhabdus thracensis (assembly GCF_001010285.1). Classification (GTDB taxonomy): domain Bacteria; phylum Pseudomonadota; class Gammaproteobacteria; order Enterobacterales; family Enterobacteriaceae; genus Photorhabdus; species Photorhabdus temperata. Next base: position 4,686,434 of record NZ_CP011104.1, read on the forward strand.
TGCGCCGCAATATTACGACGGAAAATTGCAAGATCATCGCGGTTGATAATTCTCCGGCTATGGTTGAACGCTGTCGTCGCCATATTGATGCTTTCCGGGCGCACACACCCGTTGACGTAATTGAAGCCGATATTCTCGATATTGATATCCAGAATGCCTCAATGGTTGTACTGAATTTCACCTTACAATTTCTCGACCCGCAAGATCGGCAAGGTTTGCTTAACCGGATTTATCAGGGATTACGTCCGGGCGGTGTGTTAGTTTTATCAGAGAAATTCAGCTTTGAAGATCAACAGATTGGTGAGTTGCTGTTTAATATGCACCACGATTTTAAGCGTGCTAACGGCTACAGCGAATTGGAGATCAGCCAAAAACGTAGCATGCTTGAAAATGTAATGCTGACTGATTCCGTCGAAACACATAAATTCCGCCTTCATCAGTCTGGTTTTGAACATGTTGAAGTCTGGTTTCAGTGTTTCAATTTCGGCTCATTACTGGCGATAAAAGGAGTCGATAAATGATCGATTTCGGTAATTTTTATCAACTTATCGCCAAGAACAACCTCCAACATTGGCTTCATTGTCTTCCGGTCCAACTGGATGAATGGCAAAAAGCGGCCCTGCATGGCAGTCTTAAATCGTGGGTCAAAACCCTGGAAAACCTGCCCGAAATTTCGCCGACTAAATTAGATCTAAAAAATGGCGTGATCGCAGAACGTGATCCACCTCTATCCGCCGGTGAAAAAGTCTGTATTACCAATATATTGAGAGTATTTATGCCGTGGCGCAAAGGGCCATTCTCTCTTTATGGTGTGAATATTGATACTGAATGGCGTTCAGATTGGAAATGGGATCGGGTACTATCCCATATTTCTCCCTTAGCGGGCCGGACAATTCTTGATGTTGGCTGTGGCAGCGGCTATCACCTGTGGCGGATGGTCGGTGAAGGGGCTGAACTTGCGGTTGGTATCGATCCGACTCAACTTTTTCTCTGCCAGTTTGAAGCCGTCAGAAAGTTGCTTGGCAGCGATCAACGTGCTCATCTTTTACCTCTGGGAATCGAACAATTACCGGCACTGGTCGCTTTTGATACCGTTTTTTCAATGGGCGTCCTCTATCACCGCCGTTCCCCACTCGACCATCTTTGGCAGTTAAAAAACCAACTGGTGTCCGATGGCGAATTGGTGCTGGAAAGTTTGGTTGTTGAAGGTGATGAACACACCTGTCTAATCCCTGGCGAACGCTATGCCCAGATGCGTAATGTTTATTTCATCCCATCAGCAAAAATGCTGAAAGTCTGGCTGGAAAAATGCGGTTTTGTTGATGTGAGGATTGTCGATCACACTGTAACTACCACGGAAGAACAGCGCCGTACAGACTGGATGAAAACAGAGTCGTTATCTGATTTTCTCGATCCTGAGGATAGCGGTAAAACCATTGAGGGTTATCCAGCCCCACTGCGTGCGGTACTGATTGCCCGTAAACCCTGAATTGGAGAGCTGGCCCAACAGGCCAGTTCGAAATTTACTTAACAGCAGGGCTTATTCAAACAAGGTCAGACTCAGCATCCCTTTCATGACCTCTACCACACCACCATCAACACAGTAATGTGAGAACTCATCCACTTCATTGTCAGAACTCATTGTCACCCCCGCTTTGCGGTAGGTCATAGTGGAAAGCATCACCCGGCTGGCAGAGCTGTGAACTTCCGTTAACCCTATATCCATAAATTTATGAATATTACTCAGGCGAACACCCGCGCCCGCCATAATAATGGGTCCCTGACTGGCCTGATGAAGCTCTTTTAATAAGGGTAATCCCAATTCAGCATTCTGTTGCTGGCCGGAAGTCAATATTCGCTTAACACCAAGCTGAGTCAGTTGCTCCAATGCCACGTTAGGATTAAAACACATATCAAACGCACGGTGAAAAGTGACAGCCATATCTCCGGACAACGCCATCAATTGTTGCATCCGCGGCAAATCAATATGACCTTCTTCATCCAATACACCAAAAACGACGCCCATAAATCCCATATCACGGATCTGGGCAACATCATTTTTCATCACCTCAAAATCTGAATGGCTGTAGCAAAAATCACCGCCTCTTGGACGTACAATTGGATGTACAGGAATCGTTAATTGCTCAATAGCCTGCTTCAATGTACCAAAACTCGGTGTTAATCCCCCTTCCGTCGGACTGGCACACAACTCTATCCGGTCAGCCCCAGCCTGTTGTGCGATTAATGCGCAACCTACGCTAAAACAACAAATTTCTAACTTTGTCATCAGAAGTTCCTTGAACACCCAGTCAATAACGAGCAATTAATGAACCTAAACGATTCAGTAACTCAACTCACTAACTATGACATTTAATTATTCCCAATGATTTGTAGGAAATCACAAGGTCAGAATTTTTATCTGGATCACTGGGATGGAAAAGTTAATTTTGCTGACTGGTGCTCACTTTTAACGATGTCACGCAATGTAAATGGATGAAATTTGACGGTGATCTCACCATCAGTGATAGCTAAGGTAGGATTAGGCAACCGCTCCCGCTCTCCTTTGGGTTGACTTTCTTTAACAGAAAAACCGCCCGGCAAAGGCTGCGGTAATAATGCCCTTGCTTCTACCGACAACATTTCCGGCGCCACGGGCAGCACCAGCTCCACATGCTCCCATCCCTGATGTGCATAGGCTTTCTTGCCGGGGTATGGCAATTCAACACAATCAATCTGCCAGTTAAGCACCGTTATTGGCTGTACCAAATCAAACAAACAGATTAGACGCCCATTAATAATACTTTCCGACATCAGACTTCCACACTGCAAAAAACCTTTACGCCAGCGTTCCGCTACGGCGATATCATTACAGCGTAAAGAGATATGATCGGCCTGATATTGTTCAAAATCCAGGTTAAGCCGCTGCCTGAATTGGGATAGTTTTTGTGTAAACATTACCAGATCAACAACTAAATCCTGTAATTCAGCGATATTCTGTAATTCAACAACAGAAGAACAATGTGTCATATCATCCCGGTTAACATGCAATAAATTGGTATATCCCCCAGACCTGAACGCCGAGGAGCCTCCGCCGTTTCAAGCCTCAGATAATACTCTCGGTTTGTAATAATTGAAATCAGGTGCTGTGCTTTGAGGATATTGTACACACATATGTACAAACAGAAATAGCACCCGATATGGAGTGTAGCAATTGATTTTACACTATTAGGTGGGAAGAATAGGGATCAGCTCAGAAATGAGAAACAGGTTGCAAGACCACAAAAAACCAGCGCTTTGTCAATAAACTGAACCCACTTAGACAGATTTTGCTTATCAAATATATAACTCGTCTCTGCTTATGATGCTAACAATATGGTGGCAGCAATCATGGGATATCGAATTCGGTTCCCATCGAGAAAGCTCACTCATAGAAAGATGTGTGGCGCTCCAAGGTTTAACACCCTTAATCCCAATTCCGCCTTCTTTTAGCATATCAACAAATTCATGTCGTATGGTATCATACACCCTAACGTCAGCTAATGTTATTATTCCACTCGCCCACAAAGTACCACCAGCAACACTCTGAATGTTATCGCAAATAATATAATCATGCTTTAAAACTAGTCTTCTGTATATTGAACGTCCCAGACCTGCTGCCCGATAGTCTGACGAAATAAACGCCCCCTTTATCTGCTTTCCTGTCTTTTTTAGACCACAGTCATAGAAATTAAAATCATTGTACGCAATGCGGCCTATTAACTCATCCTCATCAGGATTGTGCATATCAAGATCTATTAGGTACTGGATGATTTCACCTTCGCTGTAGCCGGAATTAAGCATCTCAAGAGACTGAAACTTATAATAATCTTCAGTGAAACATCCTAATCGGATGATCCCTATTAGTAATGATATTCGCTACCGCTTAAGAGATATTCAGTTACCTCTAAGAAATCACCATCTTTTGATAAGTGATAAAACTTTTCTACAATCTCTTCTTTTATACAGTCAGGTTTTCTACTCAAATCTTTAGTGTATGAATCGTTCAGGTCAGGGGCCATCTTTATCTCAACTACACATTAGCAACAGGACTATACTTCTGAATAAAATCACAGACAGTTTTTTCAATACTGGTATTTATTGAAGGCAAGCTATCTTCCAAGTCAGGATATTGATGTGTCGGATTTACAAGATATCTTACCTTATCTTTACACACGGTAAGTTCAGCATATGGGATCACCTGGAACTTGCTTGGATTGTCTGCATTTTCAATAGTAACGATGAACAATTGACGCTTAACATCAACTCTACAGCTTAAGCGTCTAACAGAGAACATCTTCTGTGATGGTTCATCAAAAAAAGAATTGATAATTTCTGTTGAGTGGCTAATAGTCTGTATAGATCTGGTGTGTTCAGTTCTCATATAGCCCCCTAACATTATGAAACTCAAGTAAATAGATGATTAGCAGTTATCAAATTGATAAATATTACTTGAGGTAATAGTAGTCAGATTGACCCTCTAGTTCAACAAATTTAACAACCAGAGCTGTGTTTTTATTATTCCAGAACGTTTTAGATTTCAGCCATCCTTGCATCAAGAATTCGCAAGATGCTAGCCATCATGCGATTCAGTGGTCGGATATTGCTCATTGAACGTCTGCAAATAATCCTCACTGGTCAGGTTGCTGATGTTATCGCCGTTTTCTAAACGCGCTTTCAACCAATTGATAATCCGTTCCACTAACCGCCCCTCTGACTCATTCAGTTTTTCAGCTAATTCACCGTGGTTTTCCCATAAATGACTACTGATCACAAATGCCTTCCCTTTCAGGGCATAATCGGAATGATGCCAGGCATACGATAAATGACTATCCAGGACGAAAAGCCGTTCATTCCCACCTTGACCACAATTTTCAGGGCGGGAATAAATCTGGGGATCAGAGGTATCGATCATTAACTCACTCACCGGTGTCAAAAATGCTGACCAATCGCTGATTATCATTGCCGGTAATAACTGGCTGAGAATTCGGGGATCCATACTGCGCAAGAGTACCTGCTTCTCCTGTAATATCACCTGCTGGCGTGAACGCCAGTGATTAAGCTGTTGGGTCCATAAATCCTCACTGCGGTAAGCCCACCCCCAACTGTTGTCGCTCAGGGTTTTGCTATCAAGCAGATGACCGATTACTGACAGATAGCCTGACCTGGGCTGAACCAGCCAGGGGCTTTGTGCCAGCAGGTGATCCATCGGTGTACCGCTGTATAGTGGAAAAGCCTGTTCTACCCAGTCGTTTTTGTAAAAGCGACCGATTGGGTTAGGTTCTGCCAATGAATTGAGCATAAAGAAAACGGGCGGCTTATCAGGCGTGGTCAACCACTGTTGCCAATTGATAGAAATGTTCATGCATCCTCCTGGTTATCGATAATCCAGTTAGCTTCTTGTTGAGCCTGCACAGCACAAATTGGTTTGACTGGAGATTTTGGAGATTTTACATCAGGCAGCGGTTCTACCCCCTCTGGCAATTGCAGAGACAAACCACGCCCGGCACCGGCAGCGCCTTGCCCGACTAATAGGTTTGGAGAGGTTAGAATACCGCCGGGAGTTAACCGGATAAAATGGCCGCCGATTTTCAAGGTGATTTCTGACGCCGCTTCCAGCACGATTTTACCGCCACTTTTCAGGTGCGTTTCCTGACCACTTTCAGCAACCAGTGCTTCCCCGGTCTGTAAATGCTGACTGCCGGTGATACGGTGCGATACATCCCCATCGGTACTGTATTTACCGGAACCGATAATTTTCCGGTGGTCATCAGCGCGGATTTCACTGTAACGGTTATTGTCGATCCGCTGTTTATGGTCGTGTTCAATATGCCAGTAGGTATCATGCTGAATATGGGCGGTCAGATCTCTCTGTCCGTGCAGGTAAATCTCTTCCTGGTCTTTGGCATCCTCAAACCGCAATTCGTTAAAACCATCACCTTTATGGGTCCGGGTTTTAAACGTGGTGCGGGTTTTCTCGGCGGGTAAATCCAGCGGTGGCCGGTTTAAGCCGTTGTAGGTGCAGCCGGTGACAATCGGCCGATCAATATCGCCGTTCAGATAGGAAACAATCACTTCCTGACCGATGCGGGGAACCGCCATAAAACCGTAACCGCTGCCGTTCCAGCCTTGCGCAAACCGTATCCAACAAGATGCGTTTTCATCGGCCTTATCATAACGATCCCAGTGAAAATGGATGCGGATACAACCGTCTTCATTGACATAAATTTCTTCCCCTGCCGGGCCCACCACGGTTGCTACTTCATCACCATCCGCCAACGGTTTGTAGCGATATAGCGCTCGCCAATCCTGATAGCCGGAAATAAAACTGAATTCGTTATGCAGATAACTTCCTGATCCGCCACTGGCTTCTTGCAGGGCTTGCGGGCATTTGCCGTAATGATGAATGGTCACGATTTGCCAGCGGGTGTTCATGGCATCAATCGGATGCTCGTTGAGGTCAAAGATTTTACCGGGCATCAGCTTAAAGCAGTTGCTTTGCCCGCTGCCCGCCTGACGTTGATTCTGAACGGCCTGCTGACGGCGCTGGACAAACGGTTTCGCCTCCGCGTCTTTCTGAAAACGGCCGTAGCTTTCAAAGATCGAAAACAGGGTTTCTTGCCCCTCAACACGGGGATCGGTATTGGCCCGGTGTGTCAGGCGGTAAGACGGGTTTTGCGTCACATACTCACGTGTGTAATGAAACTCATTCAGTTGGGAATCGGCTAGAATATAGTGTTTCTTCAACAAACTTTTGAGGATTTCCGGTACGCTTTGCCGATGATAAATCCGGCTGTCCTGATTCAGGTTCATCCGCCAGAGCGCAGGCCGGACGGTGAGATAATAAATCGTGCGGTGAGTATGGGTATCACCCAGTACAGCCTGCGCAATAATGCCGCTGACCTGACGTTGCTCAACGCCATTGAAAACCACCCGGAACTTCACCGACTGTAATAACAGTGATTCCAGATCAATATCGGCCCGTTTACTGACCAGAGTTAAAGAGAGAGTAAACAGTTCAGATAATTCCTCCTGTAAAGAGAATTCCGCTACCGCAAATGTTTTCTCCGGCAAATCGGTAATCTGACAGAGAAAATGTAATCCATCGTTCATAGGGACTCCTTATTTCTGGTGTTACTTTATGTAACGGGTATCTACCATTTGAGTATCGGTTTCAATGTGTCCATCGGGATATTCAACCCATTCTCCCTTCCCATTAGTCACGGTAATCTTTGGCATTTTGGTTTCATCCAGCTTAGGCTTAAAGGTAATTTTCCATTCCGCTCCTGGAATTATATAGGTCGGCACTTTGTGAGGCGACATACCTGCATCAAGTTCATATTCAAGACAATCTTTTGAAATATATTCTGCCGACACATGCGGTTTTGTGTATTTCGGCGCGACACCTTCTACTGTTATCCACGGCCCCTTTCCAGCAGATGAAAAAGGAAAAAGCCAATTAAAAAAGGTATCACTAAACGCCCAATAAATAAAAGACAGCAATAACAATAACAACGAAACCTTTAGTATTTTCATACTGGGAGTTCCTTACTATCACATTTCATATTTATCATGGTCAGTTTTCCTGATGAGATTACTTTATATATCGGTAATCGACTTCTTGGGTATTGGTTTCAATGTGTCCATTTGGATATTCAACCCATTCCTTTTCTTTAGTCACTGTGATTTTCGGCATTTTGGTTTCATCCAATTTAGGATTAAAGGTGATTTTCCATTCCGCTCCCGGAACCAACGTTAATCGAAAGGGGCGCATTCTCACTTCACCTTGTAAGAATATTCTGTTCGGACGTTTCTCAACCATCTTCAAAACAGGATAAATAATAGGACTGTAATTAATAGTATCCAATGCCGCAGTTTCGCTAAGATTTGTTCGGGCTGCATCGTTGATAAAGGCGGTTAAACCCGTTCCTCCACCTCCTTCATATATAACAACATCTTTCATCAGATGACTAACATCGGTATAACTCACCGATACAAAGGCCCGGTCAATTTTCCATTTACACCAGCCTCCGCCATTAAACGGTAATTTCGCTTGAAAGTAACCCGTTTTCGGATCGGCCTTCACACTCAGACGTAATCCGTGATAGGTCGGCACCTTATAAAGGGACATGTCAGCATGCCATTGATATTTTAGGCAATTTTTTGATATGTACACAGCAGACACATGCGGTTTTGTGTATTTCGGCGCGACTCCTTCTACCGAGATCCACTGATTCTTTTTAGGGGGAGAAAGTGGCTCATTTGGGTCAGCACAGCCTGATATTAATGTAATTAACAACACTAATAAACATTGATTGATATTTGTCATGGTAAATCTTCCTCAATTCCTACCCCGTTATCCGTATAGCGCAATAAGGCCAACGGACCTTGTTTATCTTGTTGAGTGCAAATCAATGCTTGCTTCAACTGATGATCCATCTGTAAAAATAATGCATCCCGTTGCCGAATACCTTGAACAATATCGGTCCTTTCATTCAGCGTTTTTTCAAATAATTGTTCCTGATCCCGGAAAAAATGGTATTTCTCCGGCGCAACCAATTCGGCTAATCGCGCGCCAATGTAGCGGGCATATTTCAGTGAACTGTGATCAGGGAAACCCAGCGCATCTTTTAAGGTCGGGTTTTCATTCAATGGAAACCATTTGGCTTTATCTGCCTCACTGATCTGTTGAAAAAATCTTTTCTGAATATCCCCGGCATCCTTCAGATTATTTTCTGTTTCACGGTTTAATGACGGAACTAAATACAGTTTTGTTTTGGTGGGTAAGGTGGTTCTGAGTCGTACATGATTACTGGGGTTACGTTCTTCCAGCCATTCAATAACCAAATTGATTTTACAAAAGTGCACTATTTTTCCGTGATGCAGATAAATTTCACCGCTGTTGGTAAAATCCAGTAATTCAATCGGACTAAACAAATAGCCTAGTGGCCCCCAACAACGATAAAGCCAGTTATCCAGATTTTTTTCTGGGGGCACAGCAGGAACCGGATCATCTTCATTGACATGACGGTAATGGGTGATAGCTGACAATTCCCTCACTGCACTACATGTTAATACTCTGGGCATACCGTAGCTGTAAAGGCAAGGATCGAATTCTTTCAATTGGGCACAGTGCAACAATGCCAGCGCACCTCCCAAGCTGTGACCACAGATAAACAACCTTTTGCTTGCGGCTAAATCCAACACATCACTGAACACTGCTGTAATACCATCACTAGGGATGGCTAGATTTTCAACCAAATTGAATGCCTGCCAAAAGCCTTTATGCACTTTGCCACTATGGATAAATCCGCTGCACAGGGCTTTATCATCACAGCCTAACCCCAAAGGCTGATACGTTGCATCTGTCATGGCATCCGTCATACTGGCCGTGCCTTTCCAGCTAACAACTACATCACTCTGGCTGGCCACATAAAACAACTGGGTATTACCTCCTACACCATCAACATTTGCTGAATCAATGAACTCCACTTTAGTATAACGTTCACTGAACGGCACATCGTAAACCACAGGTGTTGCCGATAATTCCTCAACTTTATAGGGCAGCGTTGAAATATCCACCATCTGCCGATTAAAAAAGTGAGTCACCGAGCCTTCAGTATCAACATCCCCACCGGCATAAGCCAACACACTCATCAAACACTGGTTATACGCATTAACAATGGAATACTCTTTTTGATGATGTAGCTGCAAGACCCAGGCCCGAAACGGGCATATTTCCAAGACATACCGTTGATTTAGTGGATGAACCGTGTAGCCACTTGGCTCCGGGTCTGGAAAATGATAGGGAGGCGGAATTTTTTTAGGATCACTCCAATCCTTAATCACCGGCAACCCATCACTAATCTGCCCGATAGTCACATAGTAATATTGATGGCCTTCAGCTTCGGCTTTTGGCTTTTGGCTTCACCATCGACGCTTCCTCACCGCGTATTTCCCGCAACGGGCGTTGTTCCATCTCATCGGCCAACGATTGGGCATGGATAGACAATATCACGGGATGAGCCGACAAGTTTTCTTCCCTGAGCACCCCGAAACCATCCGTTGTCCCCCGGCGCACATGATCCGGTAATCCCCAGCTTACCAAGCCATAAGGCGCATTGATTAGCGGTTTTCCCTGTTCATCCACCAACTGAAATTCCACCCAGTGTTTCAAACGCCTGCAATCAAAACATTCACGCGGATCTATTTTACTCATCAGTGTTTTCCTCTGCTTGTTATTAAATATAGGGACGCAGTCCGAACATCATCTCTTGAAAGTCCCACAAGACCTCTCCCGTCTGACCATCTAATCACCTTCATCATCAAAAAAGCGCCCATGCTGATGAAAACTGTCAGCAGGCGTGTCACCACCAGGCTGAACTGATACATCTCCCCCTGATTGGCAAAACAATCCGGGTTCAGGGTCAGGATAAGCTGGTGACCCCGCACAGGAACACCCTTGTCCAGCCTATCTATCGGGATGTTCTCCAGCCGGACGATACCGCTAATATGTGACTGGATACGTCGGCTTAATGCCTGGTCAGGGGAAAAATCAAATATTTTCAGAAACTCTTGTAACGAGCGGGTTTGAAATATTATCCAGGGCGAGCCGGCAAAGCAGGAAATCAACGGCCAGGCTGATCTTTCCTCTATCATGGAGGGATAACAGGCTGAAACGGGAGTGATATTGCTGACCGTCAACCCCGTGGCGTTTTCGCCCGCCAGATTGATATCGCCGATACCCAGGTCAGCCGCCTGCGACTGATAGCCGGTAAACTGGCAAAAAATGGATTGCGACGGCAGGTTATCCGCCGCTTTACCATGACAGTCAAAGAAACGCAGCTGATAGCGGGTATGCTGCAAAATATCGCATTCCGTATTCAACTGATAATAATAAAGAAATTCCGCATTCGGCTGAAAATGAGAGGTCAGAGTAGATTTTTCAACCGGCAGATAGCGGTAGGGTTGCCCGCGTTCCAGCTTCGGCTCCGTCGATACGTAAACGTGATCCAGATTGAACAGCCGTTCTGTCGGATTTAATGGGATGTCATAATCGCTGATGCCACTATTCACCGGGATTGCCGCACTGGTCATCGGCTCCAGTTGTCTGACCGGCACGCAATCCAGCAGAAAGGTTTGGGCAATATCAGTCAGTTCCAGACTGCCTTCAAACTGCAAAATCAACTCGAATGTCCGGTCCGCGTTCAACGCCACTGACGAACACCCCTCCGTGATATCAATCGTCACAAAATCATGCACATGCGGGAAATAGTAATATTCCGTCATCAGTTGCAAAATGGAAAACGGTGAGTTTTCCCCGGACGGAAGAATAGCAACCTGCCGCTCTGTTCCCCACAACGCCGATACCGTTTTGTAGCGAAGACGAGAAGCTAACAGGGCATAGACCTGTATTGCTCGTTCAGCATCCGGATCACCCGCCCCTTCGGATAAAAAACCGGCCAGATGAGGGTGTTCTTTTCCGGCTTCCTGCGCCAGTTGCCGCATATAATTCAGCTCTTGCAGGAAAAGCGACATTCTTCTATTCATCACACGCTACCCTTATCTATTTTTTACCTGAAAAAGTGTCTGCGAAGCGATCAACGTGGTACCACACGAGGTTTTCATGCCCTCCAGAGCAAGCCCCTGTTGATTAGTCCCACTTGCAGTCGAAGCGCCCTCAGCAATGGTTTGATCCCCGCCGGGAATTGAAATAATTGATCTCACCACCCTAAAAATAAGGTAGCAAAAATCCGATTACCACAGACAGAAAGCACAGCTCTATGCAGTGAGTAATAACAAATTGAACGACAGGAAGACAGCAATGTATCCCCATCGATTAATCCCTTTGAATAAAGGGAACAGAAGTTGAAATTCCTTTCATATTGTTCATATGACGGAACTTAAAGTAATAGTTATTAAACTTTCATCAGAAAGCAAGAATTTTTTATAAATTTACAAAAATATAAATTTGCAAGAAATTGTTACAAACGGTAAGAAAGTATTACAGACTCGGTATGAATTCAATTATCTTCAATCTAATAAACAATAAAACGGATAATGACATACCATTTTCTCAGAAAAATAATCCACGATAGATAAAACAGCTTCTCATTCACTTAAATTCCGTCTAATTATCATTGCGACAGAATAACACATTGATTTTTAATCAAAAAATATATTTATCCTAATTTGCTACGATAACTAATAACGCTATCTGTTTAATTGTTTCACTAATGACCCATTCTTCATTAAATACCGGGGATAATGATATTATTATCTTGCTCAATAGATTATATTCCGTTGTTAGTCGGTTTCCTGTCAGGTGTAAATTGCCGTACAGAGCGCAATTTACACCAACAGTCATGCCGGCTTTCAAGAAAGGTCATGGATGAAGGGAGAAGCCAAAATAAATGCCAATGAATTCTCATCCCCGTGAACACGAGGAACAGTATTTGAAGTCAATCGAATTATGACTTCATTTATGGTTCATCTCCGTTGATTCAGAGAATATGTCATCTATTGTTCGCATATAATTCAGCTCTTGCAGGAGAAACAACCCTCTCCTATTCATCATATTTAGGAAGACAAAAATGTATCTCAATCGATTAATCCCTTTGAATAAGGGGAACGGGATTCGAAATCTCCCTTATACTGCTCATATAACAGAACTTGAGCAATAATTATTAAACAATCACCAAATAGCAAGAAAAATTTTCATTTTTTTAATTTACAAAAATAAATTGGTAAGAAAGTGTTACAACCTCGATAAGGGTTGAGTTATCGCTCCGCGGCAGAAAACGAAAAAAACACTAACCGGCCATAATCATTTAAAATTGCGAATACAGAGAGATTAAAGATTTTATATAAGAGGCTGATTTAACTCAATAAGCGTGCTTTTAAGAAAAATAGTAAATTGCGTTTAATCAAAATCCATTAACCAGTAAAAGAAAGTTGAAAACAAATCAGTAAGCAAAGAGTATCATCAAAACAGACTGACATGCAGGTGTTTTCTCACTGTTATTTTACGAAGCAAGCCATAAAAATAATGCAATAAAAAAAGGATAATGGGCTAATCAATCCTGAAACCTGGCTAATGCCAGGTTTTTATTTATTCAGTTTACATCAAGTAATCAGGATATTACTTTTCCCGAATGCCTTCGACAGAAATCAGTAAATCCGCTTCCTGTGATTTAGGGCCTAAATCTGCTTTGAAATTAAAGTCTTTCAGGTTGATTTTACTGTATGCTTCAAAACCTGCGCGGTAACCACCCCATGGGTCTTTACCTTCACCCATCAGTACTGCATTCAATACCACTGGCTTTGTCACACCATTTAAAGTCAGATCACCTGTAATAGTATATTTATTCCCATCTTTTTTCACTTCGGTTGAAGTAAATTTTGCTTCAGGATATTTCTCTGTATTAAAGTAATCTTTACTACGCAGATGTTTATCACGCTCAGCGTGGTTAGTATCCAAACTGGCTATTTTAATTGTGACATCAACTTTATCCGCCGCCGGGTTTTTCTCATCAAATGTGAAAGAACCATCAAAATCCTTAAATGATCCATATAACCAACTGTAACCCAAATGCTGAATGCGGAATTCAATAAAGGCGTGCTGACCCGGTATATCGATTTTATAATTGGCTGCTAATGCAGAACTTGCATTCAATAACAATGCACCCGCAGTCAGGCCAAGTAACGTCTTCTTCAACATATTATTCTCCATAATCGTTTTGTATTATTCAGGACGGAAACCCAGCATACGCTTCAGGGTTGCATCACGGTCAATAAAATGGTGTTTTAACGCAGCAACAGCATGTAATAACGATAAAATCACCACAGTCCAGGCAAGATAAAGATGAATCATTCCAGCAGTATCTGCCTGTTTGCCCTGACCGGTTAATGTGGCTGGCACAGTAAACCAGTCGAAGACAGAAATTGGCTGCCCATCAGCCGTCGAAATTAAATAACCACTAATCAGAATGCTAAACAGCAAAACATACAACAGAATATGTACTAAAACAGAGCTGATTCTGGTCAGGCGGTTATAACTGGCTAAGGGTTTTGGTGGTGGAGAAACAAAACGCCAGATAACACGCACAACCATCGCTATCAGCAGCATGATTCCAATGCTTTTATGAATTTCAGGTGCTCCGTGATACCACGTATCGTAATACCCTAAAGTCACCATCCACAGCCCCAGTGCAAACATGCCATACACGGTCAATGCAACCAGCCAGTGTAAAATGACAGATAAATGACCAAATTGGTTGGAGGTATTCTTCCAAAGCATAGTAGTTCCTTTTTAGATCAATGCTGGTGAGCTATTCTTTTGGATTTATTAAATCATAAACGATATTAATTTCTTTTTTATTAAAAATTTCAACAAATAATTTGTAAAAGATTTTCAATTTTAATCAACGAAACTCACTTAAAATAAAAAAACATTAAATAACAACAAAATAGAAATGAATCGCATCAGGAATAATGCCAAAAAACATATAATATATATTTTTTTGTTATATTGTTTCTGAGATTTTAGCTAATGAAATAGTCAATTATCTTATTTTATGTTTATGAGAAATATAACCACCTAAAAAACAAGCAGCTATGATAAAGACAAAATATCATTTTCAATTTAATAATTCACAACAAGAAATTAATCTTATTGCAAAATAACGAAAACTTAACCGCATCTCTTGTTATTTAAAACCGCAACAATGACAGGTTTAGAAATTCGTAAGATGTTAACCATCTGCCCTGCTGGTTCATCCAGTTTCTTAACCTGCTTACCGTGGTTTTCCCATAAATCGCTAGAGCACAAATACCTGCCCTTGCAGGGCGTAATCAGAATGGAACCAAGCCTCAAGTAAATGATGACCTAAGACAAAGGGCTTTTCATTCTCACTTTGACTACAATTCGAGAGTAAACAGTTCGGATAATTCCTCCTGTAAAGAGAATTCCGCTACCGCAAATGTTTTCTCCGGCAAATCGGTAATCTGACAGAGAAAGTGTAATCCATCGTTCATATAGACTCCTTATTTCTGGTGTTACTTTATGTAACGGGTATCTACCATTTGAGTATCAGTTTCAATGTGTCCATTGGGATATTCAACCCATTCACCTTTCCCGTCAGTCACAGTGATCTTCAGCATTTTAGTTTCATCCAGCTTAGGCTTATAGATAGTTTTCCATGCAGCGCCTGGTGTTAACTTAAATCGAAAGGGATACATACCGATCCTACCCTGTAGGAATATTCTTTTCGGACGCCCTTCAACTACTTTCAGGACAGGGTAAATAACTGGACTGAAATCAATAGCATTCAATGCCGCTATTTCGCTAATATTCGTCTGGACTGCGTCATTGATAAAGGCGATTAAACCTGTTCCCTCCGCGCCTTCCTCCTGAATAGCATTTTTCACCAGATGGCTGACATCGGTATAACCTACCGTCACAAAAGCCCGGTTGATTTTCCATTTGCACCATCCTCCACCATTGAAAGGTAATTTCGCCTGAAAATGGCCGGTTTTTGGATCTGCCTTTACATCCAGACGCAATCCGTTATAGGTCGGTACCCTATAATGCCGCTCATCATCATGTTATTATTGCATTCACACTGACATTTCTTTTCAAAACATTACAATTTAAAACTCATTTTGCCATTATTTATTAATGATTCGACTAACTCTAATCATAGCCATGCAGTTGAATAATCCATACCATGTTTTCTTATCATCACAGCAAATATCACCGGTTTATCCCCGCTAATGTGAGGAACATATTCCCTATTTGATAGCCAAATCCGTATTGTATGGTTCATCCCTATGAAATACAGGGAACACCCCAAAACTCTCAAATAATAATTTGACCTTTATTATATTGGAAAAAATCCTTAAGGAAATCAAACTGGCTTTGCTTGAATAGGTTAAATAAAAACAAAACCCACTCAGGCTTTCCCTTTAATCAACTCAAACTTCCAATATCGAAATACCATTCCAGAGTCAATTCCTTTTCATTGAGAAATGACTTTTCGATATAAAACATCCGAGGCCAAATCAGCTTCATTAGGCCAACATACTGCCCCGAATTTATCCACCTTCGCCTGAGCGAAAAACTGAGGATCTTTCAATGGCTCAAACATAGAGCTAAACAAACGATCAGCAATTGAGATTTCGCCTTGCGTTCCATCATCAAAAGTTAGAACCAGAATATATTCCGGTTTAGTCTGCACATTAATCACTCTTCTCATGACAACCACGCCAAAGATTCGATTTTGTTTAACGGACGATGCTGCTCTGCCAGCCTCCAATCATCCAGCAGTTCTTGTCGGTGCTGATGGCCCAATTGCCTTGACATAAAACGGCAGGTTATAGCATGCCGTGTACTGAATATGGTATAAAACTTGCCGTTTTTTCTTATGAATCATTTTGCAAAGGGTATTGTTTGCTACAATATACCTATTCTTGTTCGTAATTTAAGGTAACCAGGTGAATATTCAGGCGATTCTTTCAGAAAAAGTCAGCCAGGCGCTGATTGCAGCAAGTGCTCCAGCCGACAGTGAAGCTCACGTCCGTCAATCCGCGAAAGCGCAATTTGGTGACTATCAGGCCAATGGTGTGATGGCCGCCGCTAAAAAAGTGGGTATGCCGCCCCGACAACTGGCAGAAAAAGTTGTTAGCCTGCTGGATCTGCAAGGTATCGCCAGTAAAGTTGAAATCGCCGGCCCCGGTTTTATCAATATTTTTCTTGATAAAACCTGGATTGCAGCGAATATCGAAACTGCACTGAAAGATGAGAAATTGGGCGTTACTCCAGTCGAACCGCAAACTATCGTTGTCGATTATTCAGCACCTAATGTCGCTAAACAGATGCACGTTGGTCATCTGCGTTCCACCATTATTGGTGATGCTGCGGTCCGTACACTTGAATTCCTCGGCCATAAGGTTATCCGCGCTAATCACGTTGGTGATTGGGGAACCCAGTTCGGTATGCTGATCGCCTATCTGGAGAAAGTACAGAACGAAAATGCCGGCGATATGGCACTGGCCGATCTGGAAGCTTTCTATCGTGAAGCAAAAAAGAACTATGATGAAGATGAAGAGTTTGCGGCCCGCGCCCGTGGCTATGTGGTGAAGCTGCAAGGCGGTGATGAGTATTGCCGTACTATGTGGCGCAAGCTTGTGGATATCACTATGGCCCAAAACCAGCAAACCTATGACCGTCTGAATGTCACTTTGACTCAAGATGCCGTGATGGGGGAAAGTCTGTACAACGATCTGCTGCCCGGTATTGTCACTGATCTGAAACAGAAAGGTCTGGCGGTAGAAAGTGATGGCGCAACCGTGGTTTACCTTGATGAGTTTAAAAACAAAGAAGGTGAACCAATGGGCGTGATTATCCAGAAAAAGGATGGCGGCTATCTCTACACCACAACGGATATCGCCTGTGCAAAATATCGTTATGAAACCCTGCACGCTGAACGTGTTCTTTATTATATCGACACCCGTCAACATCAGCATTTGATGCAAGCATGGGCTATCGTTCGTAAAGCAGCCTATATACCAGAAGCCATGTCACTGGAACACCATATGTTCGGCATGATGCTGGGTAAAGATGGCAAACCATTCAAAACCCGTGCCGGCGGCACTGTCAGGTTGACCGATCTGCTGGATGAAGCCATTGAACGTGCCGATAAACTTATCCGTGAGAAAAACCCGAATATGCCAGAAGATGAGCTGAAAAAAGTGGTTGAAGCTGTGGGTATCGGCGCAGTGAAATATGCCGATCTCTCCAAGAGCCGTACGACAGATTACATCTTCGATTGGGATAATATGCTCGCCTTTGAAGGTAACACCGCGCCTTATATGCAATATGCCTATACCCGCGTGGCTTCGATCTTCAAACGTGCCGATATTGATGAAAGCAGCCTGACTTTACCGGTTATCCTGAATGAGGATCGTGAACAAGCTCTGGCAACCCGTTTGTTACAATTCGAAGAGACTATCACCACCGTCGCCCGTGAAGGTACGCCACACGTTATGTGTGCTTACCTGTACGATTTAGCCGGTCTGTTCTCTGGTTTCTATGAACACTGTCAGATCCTGAATGCTGAAAATGAAGAACTACGCCAGAGCCGCCTGAAACTGGCTTTGCTGACGGCGAAAACACTGAAGCTGGGTCTGAATACCTTGGGCATTGAGACGATAGAACGGATGTAACTGTACAATCGCGGTTTTCTCTGAAAAATTGGCGTGATATAGGCATATATTGCCTTATCACGCCTGCTAAGGTTTGTATTATACAGTCATCGTCCGTTCTTGTTTGGTGCTCAATGCAATTCTGGTATGAATGATATTGGCAACCACTTTCGGTATATGCTGAATAAAGAAGTGATCAGAATCGACGAGGTGAATATCAACACCACCACAAGTGTAGTTTTCCCACGCCAGCATATCCTCTTTTGACATCGTTTTATCCTCTTGCCCATAAATCAAAACGAGTTCAGATACACTTTGCTTTTGCCGCAAGTAATACTTCATATGGTAATTAAGCGATAAATCATTACGAATAATAGGAAAGAATATCGCTTTGAAATCTTCATTATTGATGACTTCATCATGCGTTCCACCATATTTTGCCAACAGCTCACTCAATTGCGCATCAGAAAAATCAAATGGATCTTCTTTAAAATTGGTAATATGCGGAGCGGCTTCTGCGGAAATAAATACGTTTGCCGGAGACTGGTTCTCATTATTTAACCGGTTAGCCAATTCATAAGCAAACAAACCGCCGTTACTGTGCCCAAATAAAGAGAACCGGCTACCGTTAATCAGATGTCTCATTTCCCCGTGTACTGCCTGCAAAATCTTTCCCATATCCCGGCTTAACGCTTCACCAAAACGACTGCCGCCACCCGGCAATTGTAATGCATATACCGCAATATTTTTCGCCAGACAAGTGCTCAGGCCACGGAAAACCTCTGCCGAGCCACCCGCATAAGGAAAACAAAATAAGATATGATCAGTTTTATCTGATTGAGTATGACTTAACTTTTCAAACCACATAAATTCTTCCCCACTCAGTTAAATCTATCAAGGCCAGCAAGTTAATCTATGACATCTGAATAACCCGCAAAACACAGGACGATGTCAATTATTTATTTTTAAGATGATTAAATGTTCATCCCGATATTATTTACCTGTCGAATTTAATCCAGTAGCTGTTCCAAATCGCATTCGGATCAGTTAGTTAGCATAACAAATATAGCCATATTATAATTGTGATTTATAACAGGATCCCTTATATTTTCATGAAAAAACACGACCTGGCACGCACAATGAAATTTTTATTCAAACATTGTTAAACTAAGTGACTATAACATCCAGGTCATCACTTAATTATGAATATTTCAACGATGAAAATATATAGCGGAGAAATTAGTCACAAATCAATTAGTTGGTTACATTAATTCTATGAAAGTTGATATCCCAGCAGTCTCCGAAAGCTCAAACGCGGCTTGATCCGAGAATAACCGCTGGGATACCTGAATTTATTATAAACCGCGGTGGGCGAAATCTTTCAACCGGAAACCCATCAGCATCAATGCAGCAAAATAACCGCCAGCTCCAGCGATAACCACCATCATTAACCGCAACAGACGCATAGCCATATTTCCCTGTTCCCATGCTGGCATCAACCATAAAGTAACAGCTAACACGGCAACCATTACTGCAATTGCCACAACCAGTTTAAATAAGAAAACACCCCACCCCACCAGCGGCTTAAAGATATTTTTCTGCCGTAATTGCCAGTAAAGCATACCGGCATTGAAACAAGCAGCCAAACCGATAGAAAGCGCCAACCCAGCATGTTTCAGTGGGCCAACAAAAGCCAGATTCATTAGTTGAGTCAAAATTAAAGTCGCAATCGCAATTTTCACCGGGGTTTTGATATCGCCACGGGAATAAAAACCCGGTGCCAATACTTTAACAATAATTATCCCCATCAGCCCGAAACAGTAAGCAATTAATGCCTTCTGAGTCATTGCCGCATCAAATGCAGTGAAATTACCATACTGGAAAAGAGAAACCGTCAAAGGTTCTGCCAGAATACCCAGCGCGATAGCACAAGGCAGCGCCAATAGGAAACAGAGCCGAAGCCCCCAATCCATCAGTTTAGTGTATTCCTCATGATTGCCACTGGAAAAACTTTTCGCCAGTGAAGGCAAAAGAATGGTTCCAAGAGCAACGCCCAATACACCGGAAGGTAATTCCATCAAACGGTCAGCGTAATACATCCAGGACACAGAACCGGATACCAGAAATGAGGCGAAAATTGTATTAATAATTAATGAAATCTGGCTGACTGAAACCCCAAGGATCGCCGGCCCCATCTGTCGGATAACCCGCCATACGCCACTGTTACGGAAAGAGATGCGCGGTAATACCAGCATGCCAATTTTTTTCAGATGGGGAAGCTGATAGACAAGTTGCAAAATACCGCCGGCAACAACCGCCCAACCCAACGCCATCACCGGTGGATTGCAATACGGGGAGACAAACAGTGCAAACACAATCATGCTGATATTAAGCAACGTCGGGGCGAAAGCCGGTACAGAAAACCGATTCCAGGTATTTAATATCGCCCCTGCCAACGAGGCCAGTGATATCAGAAAAATATAAGGAAACGTAATTCTTAACAGATTTGTCGTCAGAGCAAATTTATCCGCAGTATCGGTAAAACCCGGCGCGGTAATATAAATCACCCACGGTGCAGCTAAAATACCCAGCACCGTAACAACCGCCAGAATTAACGTCAACATACCGGAAACATAGGCAATAAACGTCCGGGTCGCTTCGTCTCCCTGCTGATTTTTATATTCAGCCAAAATCGGCACAAATGCCTGAGAAAATGCGCCTTCTGCAAAAATACGGCGCAACAGATTAGGTAATTTAAATGCAACAAAAAAGGCATCCGTTGTTGCACCTGCGCCAAATATACGGGCAATAATGGCATCACGGATAAAGCCCAAAACCCGGGAAAACATGGTCATAGAACTGACCGCAGCCAGCGATTTCAATAAATTCATCGTATTTATCTCAAAATCATGCTCAAAAAAACGCACCAACCGAAGTCAGTGCGTCAAATAAATCAACTCATTAAATCTGAATTTAATCATTTCTAAACTGCCTGTACGGCAGTGAACGATACCATACGCAGCCGCAAACACCTTCTTTTTTTCTAAGCTGCCTGTACGGCAGTGAACTTTCTATTTCATGTTTATCGAACATACCCATCTTTCTAAGCTGCCTGTACGGCAGTGAACTCCCGTATAAGATACAACATCAAATCACCGAATTTCTAAGCTGCCTGTACGGCAGTGAACTAACAGAAGTAGCAAAATTAACATATGAAAATTTTCTAAGCTGCCTGTACGGCAGTGAACGAATATTCCGGTCTCAGTTCCCGCTATAAATTTTTCTAAGCTGCCTGTACGGCAGTGAACATTAAAATTAACGTCGTGAATATTATTAAGCATTTCTAAGCT
Source organism: Photorhabdus thracensis (assembly GCF_001010285.1). Taxonomy (GTDB): domain Bacteria; phylum Pseudomonadota; class Gammaproteobacteria; order Enterobacterales; family Enterobacteriaceae; genus Photorhabdus; species Photorhabdus temperata. The sequence goes on from NZ_CP011104.1 coordinate 4,708,024, forward strand.
GCCTGTACGGCAGTGAACGTATTTCACCAAAGAACCTTATGCCGTGCACATTTCTAAGCTGCCTGTACGGCAGTGAACGAACGCATGGGGATCATTAGCCCAACCGAACGTTTCTAAGCTGCCTGTACGGCAGTGAACTTTAGCGCTGCCCCTGCCTCCGTGTGCACCTCTTTCTAAGCTGCCTGTACGGCAGTGAACATTAAAGCCGCGAAAGATAGCATCGGCGCAAATTTCTAAGCTGCCTGTACGGCAGTGAACGAAATGCTGGTTGGGAAATGCAGCGTCTACGCTTTCTAAGCTGCCTGTACGGCAGTGAACCTATATCCACGATTAGCATACGCATACCCATCATTTCTAAGCTGCCTGTACGGCAGTGAACACGAACAGAAAAAGGCTAACGAAAATTCGAAATTTCTAAGCTGCCTGTACGGCAGTGAACCACTACCGAAGAGCTTCATCAGCAAGCAGAAATTTCTAAGCTGCCTGTACGGCAGTGAACTGATTATCTCTGTCACTATTTCTATTTCATATTTTCTAAGCTGCCTGTACGGCAGTGAACAGTTTCAGAACGCTTTGTACCTAATGCGATTTTTTCTAAGCTGCCTGTACGGCAGTGAACCGTAAGAATAACCGGATGATTCGCAAGTGCTATTTCTAAGCTGCCTGTACGGCAGTGAACCGTGTGCTTGAGCTTTAACAGTCCGCCTAATCTTTCTAAGCTGCCTGTACGGCAGTGAACTCTATTGAGAGCAGCAGAAAGAGACTGGAAATTTTCTAAGCTGCCTGTACGGCAGTGAACACTTTGATGCACGTTATGACAACGTTCCCGCCTTTCTAAGCTGCCTGTACGGCAGTGAACTGTGTGGAACGTGGCAAGGAGACGCATTTCAATTTCTAAGCTGCCTGTACGGCAGTGAACTTTTTTTAATAACCAAAGTGCTCCCCGCGAACTTTCTAAGCTGCCTGTACGGCAGTGAACGTAAGCCCCCTTTGGAATGGTTCAATTCTGTGTTTCTAAGCTGCCTGTACGGCAGTGAACGCAACGGAAAGACAGTGAATGGAAATACAAAATTTCTAAGCTGCCTGTACGGCAGTGAACTGTTAGATACTAACCTTAACCTGCTGACTTTTAAAGAGTAGAGTGATAAAAAGTAAAAAAACCCTTTTTTACGAGGTAAATAACATTTCTTTAAAAAACAATGTATTAAAATTAACTAAGAAAAAAGGGTCAAAAATAAGGTATGAAGAAACACCATCTTTCAAATTACATTTCCCTCCTTCTCTCTACATCTGTTTGTCCATTAATGAGCAAAAGCCCCATCATGGGGCTTACGACGAGACGGTAATTTAAGTTCTGCTATAACTTTGTAACTAGACAGTTCCTGGTTTATCTGGCAGTACAATCTGAGAATTAACTTTTTCCATTCCATTTTTCATCTGTCAGTGCAGTTAATACATGATCCTGCCAAATCCCATTTATCATCAGATATTTCTTTGCATATCCTTCACGTTCAAAGCCCAATCGTTCCAACAATTTACCACTACGATGATTATCAGGCATATAATTAGCCATAATCCGATGCATACCCTGCTGACGCTGCATATAGCGGATGGCTGGCTGCAACGCCTCATACATCAGCCCTTTTCCCTGCCATTTTTCACCAAGGGAATATCCCAAATAACAGGCATGAAAAGCACCCCGCAAAATATTACTGAAATTCGCAACACCAATAACTTCATTCTCATTCGGATCAAGCAGCAAGAAATGAAAAGCTGCGCTCTGCCTTTGCATTTCCATGATTAAATTCAATCGGTTTGTCCAACCAGAAGGCTGACAATGGCTGTTATCCCTAGTTGGCTCCCAAGGTTTAAGAAATTCGTGATTTTCTGAATAATATTCAGCTAAACGATAAGCATCCCGCTCGTACACCAAACGCACCACCATTCGTTCTGTTATCAAACGAACTTTCGGTAAAGTGGAACGATAACCAAACATTATTTCTCCCTAGCTATGCCTAATTTGTCCGTTAAAAACTTAAGCTTTTCATCTATAAAATACATCTTCCAGCCACCCGCTTACGATAAAAAAATATTATCCATAAATCACTACCCTAAAGATTAAATTAAGTACAGAATATAGAAGAATTATATTATTCTCCTCTTCTTAATATTCCAATGGTGAGCAATGTCACTGGTTTCGCAAGCACGTAGCCTGGGCAAGTACTTCTTGTTATTTGATAACTTGCTGGTCGTTCTGGGCTTCTTCGTCGTTTTTCCCTTAATATCAATACATTTTGTTGAACAACTGGGCTGGGCTGCGCTGGTTGTCGGTTTTGCTCTTGGTTTACGGCAGTTTGTACAACAAGGCTTGGGCATTTTCGGTGGCGCAATTGCCGACCGCTTTGGTGCAAAACCGATGATCGTCACCGGGATGCTGTTGCGCGCCCTTGGTTTTGCTTTAATCGCATTAGCCACTGAGCCGTGGATCTTATGGCTTGCCTGCATATTATCCGCATTAGGCGGCACTTTATTTGATCCACCACGGACCGCACTGGTTATCAAACTCACCCGCCCTCACGAACGTGGCCGTTTTTATTCCCTGCTGCTCATGCAAGATAGCGCCGGGGCCGTTGTCGGTGCGCTGATTGGTAGCTGGCTGCTGCAATATGATTTCCATCTTGTTTGTTGGACAGGTGCTGTTATTTTCGTTCTGGCAGCCATCTGGAATGCCTGGCAACTCCCTGCATACCGGATTTCCACTACCCGTACGCCAATCTGGGAAGGTATGGGACGCGTCATTAAAGACCGCCGCTTCTTCACTTATGTGTTGACACTGACCGGCTACTTTATGCTGTCTGTACAGGTAATGCTGATGTTCCCAATTATCGTCAATGAAATCGCCGGGACGCCCGCTGCGGTGAAGTGGATGTACGCCATTGAGGCGACACTTTCGTTGACTTTACTTTATCCCATTGCCCGCTGGAGCGAGAAACGTTTCCGGCTGGAACAGCGCCTGATGGCAGGGCTTTTCCTGATGAGCCTGAGCATGTTCCCAATAGGTTTGATTGGTGAAATCAATACGCTGTTTGGCATTATCTGCCTGTTCTACTTGGGTACCGTCACCGCAGAACCTGCTCGTGAGACATTAAGCGCTTCACTGGCTGATCCCCGCGCCCGTGGCAGTTATATGGGCTTTAGCCGCCTCGGCCTGGCACTGGGTGGCGCTTTAGGTTATACCGGCGGCGGTTGGTTGTATGATACCGGTCATAGGCTAAATATGCCGCAACTGCCCTGGATCCTGTTAGGAATTATTGGCTTTATCACGTTGTATGCACTGCACCGCCAATTTAACCAGCGTAAAATTGAATCCGCCATGCTTAGTGGCAATTAATGATGTAAAATCTGCCCTTCAAAATAAAGGAGTCAATATGAGAAAATTTTTCTTGGGGGCAGTATTGCTGATGGCCGGGTTAGTCAGCGGTTGCGATCAATTCAAAGATTTCAGTATCAGCGAAGAGCTGATTAATGGCTATCTGGCGAAACATATCCATTATCAGAAACAGATTGAGTTACATGGTATCGCCAACGCAGATATAGAACTGACAGAATTGTCCAGCCAAATTGGCCGGACAGAACCCGATAAAATAGCATTAACCGGCCAGGCAAAGGTTAATATTGCCTCCCTGCTTGGCCCAGCTAAAGCGGATATGAAGCTGACACTAAAAGCGCAACCTGTGTTTGATCCAGAAAAAGGCGCTATTTTTCTGAAAGAATTAGAAATCGTTGATTATCAAATCACACCGGAAAAAATGGAAAAGCCGATTAACGCTCTGCTTCCTTATCTGAATAAATCACTCAGCGCTTTCTTTGATATTCACCCCGTGTATGTATTGAAACCGGATCACAGTAAAGCTGAAGCCGCCGCCAAAAAATTGGCAAAAGGGTTAGAAGTCAAACCTGGCAAATTTGTTATCATGCTAACCGATAAATAATTTTTATCGAGATATCGCAGAAAAGGCAAATAATCGTCAATTATTTGCCTTTTCATCCGTTTAAAACTAAGAATCCAACTCTTCCCGTAACGCCTGCAACGCTTCACGGGTGATCATTGCCAATGTCCGGTAAAAACCGGTTGTTGCGTGGGCTTCCACCTTTCCCAGCAATTGCCCACACCACGGCAGAAGATACTCATCAAACAACACAATTTGCCCCTGAACTTCATCTTCTGCGGCCTGATCTTCCAGCCATGAAGCCGCTAATAACAGAGAACCAAACTGATCAACCGGCCCCTCTGACAATGGCATACCGCGTTCGGTCAGAAACTGACGAATATCGTTTTCACTCTCCCCGGTATAGTCAGAACGACGACCCGGCACACTGGCATAACCACCACCACCAAATAGCGCAGTATAATCCGTTGCCATTGCCGGCAGTTCACAACTCTGTTGCAGGCGATCCAACAACGCATCCTGCTCTAATGGCCAGGATTGTTTCAGTTTACCTTCCGCCATCATTGCCAGAAGGGGTTGCAGAACCGGATCTTGTGGCTGGCGGTTAAACAAAGTCCCTAAAATGCGGCAGACTATTGAAAATTCATTCATCTCATTTTCCAAATAAATAGCTATTTTGCCGCTATTGTCCCCAATAACCAACCTGACTGTAAAGAGACACTGTTAATACCCCAGTTTGATATCCACAACACCGGTTGGTAATTCACCCTTTTCAATCCGTCGAATATTTTCACTGACCTTATCCATAGCGATATTGGGAATAGTAATAGCAGCAATATGTGGAGTAACCGTTATACGGGGATGCGTCCAGAATGGGTGCATTTCCGGCAATGGTTCCTCAGTAAATACATCCAATGAAGCCGCCGCGATATAGCCTTTATTGATCGCTACCAATAGATCATGTTCTATCAAATGGGAGCCTCGTGCGAGATTAATCAGATAGGACTTCGGTTTTAACTGACTAAACAGCGATAAATTCAGAATACCACGGGTATGTGGTGTATCAGGCAATAGATTAATAAGCACTTTACTGCCAGAGAGAAAATCGCCCAACTGATCTTGACCGTAGAAGCTGTCTACCTTATTAATCTGCTTCGGAGTACGGCTCCAGCAGCGTACTGTAAAACCAAACTCAACCAGCGTCTCGGCAACACTGCGTCCTAAAACCCCAGCGCCCAACACACCAATCACAAAATCCCGGCGATCATGTGATTCGAGTTGTTTCCACGTTTTCTGCCCTTGTTGCAGCTTATATTCATCCATGCGACGTAAGTAATGTAAAACCGTTGCTACCGCATACTCCCGCATTTGTAATCCCATACCTGCGTCTTGGAGCCGCATTAATGGTACACCGGCGGGCAACATCCCGGGTCTTTGCTGTTCCTGTTTCAAAATGGCCTCTACCCCTGCTCCCAGGGTAAAAATCCCCTTCAATCCGGAGCGATTTGCCAACATTTCATAGGGAGGCGCCCAAACCATTGCATAATCTGCATGGGCATTATCGCCGCGTTTCCATTGACGGATATTAATATTCGGCAGTCGATGCTGCATGCCCTGAATCCACTGAGCGGCATCAAAAAAAGGGTGGTAAAAGATAATATCCATGATTATTTATCCTAATTTATTTTTTTATACAGGGTTATCTGATTAATAGCAGGTTGCAAGCTCCTTTGTTAATCATCTTTATGAAAATGTTGAGAATGTTAAGTAGTTAACGAATTCATTTTTTTCTTATCAAAAAACTTGCATCTGTTTACTTCAACAACGTCAGATGGGCATCAATTCATCGAATTGACGGTTATTTAGCTAACCAATCAAAAAACCAAAGAAAAGTATTAGAAGAGTGTTGACGCTTGTAATGCTTTTCCCTATAGTAGCGCCCCGTTGCAGCGACGATGTCAAACAAAGTTGCTGGGGCGAAAAAAACACGGTGAGGTGTCCGAGAGGCTTAAGGGGCACGCCTGGAAAGTGTGTATACGTGAAAACGTATCGAGGGTTCGAATCCCTCCCTCACCGCCAGAATTCAAAGAGAAGCTCAGGTTAATTACCTGGGCTTTTTGCTTATATATTCCCCGATGCAGGGAGGGATGAGAGCCCTCGACCAGGGTTCGACAAAACGGCAACGCCGTTTTGGACCGCCAAAGGCGGCCCGCAGGGCGAGCGCTAGCGAGTCAATCCCTCCCTCACCGCCAGAATTCAAAGAGAAGCTCAGGTTAATTACCTGGGCTTTTTGCTTATATATTCCCCGATGCAGGGAGGGATGAGAACCCTCAAGCTGGATGAGGCAACGCAGACAGCCGGGTTTTCTTAGCATAGTTTGCTATTAATAAACCCTTTTTCTCCTTTGGCAACATAATCCTTTTTCCAACGGTAAAAAGTATTCCGGGAGATTCTCCTAACCTAAAATAACACCTGTTAAATATACATAAAACTGTCAGTTGAGGTCTAAAAATTCACAGGTTACAGTATAAGAAAAAATAATGTATTTTAATTCTTCTCAACTAAAAACAAAATAGTACGCTTTATATTATTTTGTTTTATATTTATGAGTACATTATCCTTACGCCAATATTCGTCAAAATATTTTTCAAAACCCATACTTTCAACATATTTTATTAATTCTGATTTGTTATTCAAATTTACATTTGAGAAAACAATTTTGTTAGTCATTGTTGGTGTTCCATCCGGTGAATCATAGTATATGATATAATCCTTTGAAATTAAGGGGATGTTTTTAATTTCATCAAAGGTAAACATATTATAATAAATAAAATTTTTCTTTGTATATGACAAATTAACATTTGCAAGCGACATAGTAAAAATCAGAACACATCCAATGAGAATGGCTATAACAACAACTATACGAATAAACCTACTCAATCGAAATCCCAGCATATTCCACAACATGCAAACAAACTCCGCCAACAACTCGCGGTTATTCGATTAGCCTCATCCCTGAAGCCAATCTCTTCATATCTTAGAAAAATTTAGCCATAAAACTGACTGATACTCTCTTTTTCTTGGCCGGATACGATGACATTTAACAACCGTTCATAATATGTAGCCATCCTATCAATGACTGATTCTGTATACAGTTCAGGATTGTAATTGAGTTCACAACTGATATTTTGTGGCATGTATAAGAAATTCATCCCAAGTGATTCAAAAGGAATTATTTCGGTCTCTATCACTTCCACATCAAGGTTTGGCAGTGATAATTTTTCATCTTTAGAGATGTCGATAAAATCATAGAAACTTTGTGCATCCAAATAGTTAAACAGAACGTTAAATATATTATCCCTCGCCTTTTCTCCCACCGCGTCAATCACGACAGACATGTGGATATTAGAATTCTCTATGGCGCGATGAATAGACTGACTAACCTGCTTAATGATTCCTTGTAGGCTCATTTCCTTACTGATATTTGATTTTACTATCAAATCACCCAAGAATAACCCTATTGTTTGATGGCTTTCTATGCGAGTTCGATCAGCTTTTGGTGAGGTAACAATATGTTGCGATTCACCGGAATACATAAAAAGACACGTGTGGAACAAAGCCATAAATAACATATAAGGTGTGATTTTATGAGTTTCACAATATTGTAAAACAGCTTTATCCAGCGAATCTGGTATTTTGATATGACGGGCGTGAGAGCGATATTTTGAAGCCAGATGTTTTCTGAAAGAAACAGGAAAATCGCGTTCTGGATTAACATCAGAAAATTGTTGTTGCCAGAATTTAATTTGTTTTTTAGCTGCCTCAGTCGCATGGATTTCTTGCAAGTCATAAACATAACCAGAATATTGCATAGCAACAGGTGGCAATGGGTTTTCTTGCCCCTGTGAATAAGCCGTATATAACTGTTTAAACTCGTTCATAATGATATTGATAGACCATCCATCGGAGATAATATGGTGTACGTCAATAAATAATACCGTGATTGTTTCCGAAACAGGCAGTAGGAATGTCTTGATTAGCGGGCCATTATAAACATCAAAAGGTGTTCTTAATTTCTCTTCCCAGAGCTTATTAATTTCAATAATGATTTGTTCTCTCTCGATTCCTCTTGGTAACGCTTCAATAACTTGAAGATTAATTTTCATACTATTGTCAGGCTGCATGAAAATTTGCCCATTTTCTTTATAAAACTTAAAACGCAAACTTTCATGTCGCGCTAAGATGGTATTTAAACTTTTTTCCAACGCACTGTGATTCAATTCTCCTTCCATCAGCAAAGTAATGGGTACGTGGAAACTGTCCTCCAACAACGCTTCTTGAATAAAATACCAATACATTTTCTGACAATAAGAAATAGGCATTTTTCCATCAAATGTACTGTGATCAGATATATTGTGTGTTGTCTTCGGTGCGGATATTTCATGCTTATGACTGTGACGAATTACACTGGCAATCTGAGCAATGGTTGGATTTGCAAATAACTCATGCATACTGAAATTATTGGTCAAAGTATTTCTTATGGAAGCGGTTATTTTAACTGCCAAGAGTGAGTGACCACCGAGTGAGAAGAAATTATCATAAATACCAATTAGATTGATTTTTAGATGTTCTTGCCATAACTGACAAAGTTTTTCCTCGATTTCATCTCTCGGTGCAATATAAGCCTGACGACGTAAGTCATTTTCATCTGGAATGGGTAACGCTTTTTTATCCACTTTATTATTCAAATTCAGTGGAATACGTTCCAATGGGATATAGAGACTGGGCACCATATAGTCAGGTAGTTGTTTTTTCAAGGCGGATTCCAGTAGCTCTGCAAGTTCTCCACTAATAGCAGGAAGTTGCGGATAATTAGCTAAATGCGTCTGGCTGTAATCTGAGCGCGCCTGCACTTGAGGTAATTCACCTCGGCTGAAAATCACATCCAGTAAATCAGGTTGCTGCTGTGACCATGTAAGTTCACACTGGTAGCCGCACTGTTCCGCATATTGAAGTAAAGATTCGAGTGCCAAAACTTGCTCCGCGGCTTCTGGAGAAAAACCGTCGGCATCTTTTAGTGGAAAGACAATCTGATTAGATGACCAATGGCGTAACCCTTCCGCTAAATCAAAATCATCTTTGATACGGGCATTAGGAATACCTGAGACACCAAATGTATCGAATTTCCCTGTCTCTAACACATTACGAAGATCTTCAATAGAATTAAAATCGCACCAGGTTATGGGTAAATGGCAACATAACTCCGCATTTTTATCGCATTTATGTAATATCACTTCATAACGATAGCGCAGCATTTCATTGTCGCCAATACCACGTTTAACCAAAATATCAACTCTTCCAATTTCAGGGTAACGCGTCGGCAATTGGGCAAAATAGGTTGGACTCAGTAAAAACTCTTTTTCTTTCTGTAGACGCTGTTGAATGCGGTTTGCCAGCGTACCCACCGAAATACGTTGCCCATTCAGGCGATTTTTCTCGATGGCTGTTACATGTGCAGTTAACAAATCTAAGTTACGGATATCTCCCAGTAGAATTTTCCCCCCGGTTTTAACCGCAGGCAATAACTGTGTAATGACTTTTTCCAGATATTGAATATTGGGGAAGTATTGGACAACGGAATGCATCACAACGGTATCGAACTGATCTGGCGTGATTGTGCCTAAATTCAGTGCATCTCCCCTGATTAGCTCCACGTGTGACCAGCCACGCTGCCGCAAAATTTTCTGGTGATGTGTCAATACCTCCGCTGAAATATCAGTAGCCAATACTGATTCGCACCGTTCAGCATAGCGATACAACAATAAACCCGCCCCACAGCCAATTTCCAATAAGCTGCGGGGATGCAGGGATTCAATCCGCTGCATGGTACCCGCCCGCCATTCTTCCATTTGGTCCAATGCAATCGGCTGTTCGGTATAATTATTTATCCAACCATCAAAATCACTCTTGTCATCGCTCTTATCAATAGTATCGGTAGCAATATTTTCTGTTATCTCCTGCCGATACCGACCATCAAAGATCTCTGTCCAGCTTTCAAGGTAATCTGCATTAAAAGCGGCTGCTTTCTCCGCCAGCCAATGCGTACTCGGGCAAACATAAGCAATGAGTTTCCTGTCCTCACTGTCATGACCATCAGCGATCACGACAGCATTACTTAAAATCTCCTGCCCCGCCAGCACCGATTCGATTTCCCCCAATTCAATACGATGGCTGCGAATTTTGACCTGTGAATCCAAGCGGCCAATGAATTCCAACTCACCTTCTGGCGTCCAGCGGACTAAATCACCTGTACAGTAAAGTCGGTCTGCCGGGTTGGTACTGAAGGGATCTCGGATAAATTGCTTTTCCGTGATATCCGGTGCATTCCGGTAACCGCGTGCCAGTTGAATGCCACCGATATACAGTTCCCCGACAGCCCCAAGAGGCACCAGATTACCGTCGGAATTCAGGATACGCATCACAGTATTCGGCAACGGTTTTCCAATTGTCACTCGCTTATTTGCTGTTAATAAGGCGGAAGTCACAATCGAAGTACACTCTGTTGGGCCATAAACGTTAAACAGCTTTCTGCCCTGCGACCACTGCGCGGCAATATGCGGCGCCACAGCTTCCCCTGCCAACAACAAGGTTGAAACTGTGCGCCACTTGTTGAAATCCAAATGAGGCAACAACGCCGGCGGGAGTACAGCGTGGGTAATGTGGTGTTTTTCAACCACCTCATCCAGCCATTCAGGCGAACGGCGGTGTGTTTCTGAAATCAAATACAATGTGGCGCCATAGGCCAAGGTCATTGCCATTTCCAACACTGCGGCGTCAAAGCTCCAGGAAGCAAACTGCAACCCGCGAATATCAGCACCCGCACCAAATAACGCGGCTTGTGCTTGTACCAGATTCACCCAACCCTTGTGCTCCAGCATCGCGCCTTTTGGTCGGCCAGTAGAACCAGAGGTATAAATGACATAGGCCAGATGATTTTCTGTCAGGGGCACTGAACGATGAACGATATTGCCAGTGGGCAGGTTTTGCACATGTGACTGTACCGTTTCAGCATCCAGACAGATAACGCGTTGCTGGCTGATAGGCAATTTATCAACCAGCGGTGTTTCGGTCAGGATAAATTCAGCACCGCTGTGCTCCAGCATGTATTGCAGGCGGGCTTGCGGATAACCGGCATCCAAAGGCACATAAGCTCCACCCGCTTTGAGGATGCTCAGCAGTGCAATCACCGTTTGCAACGACCGGGGAAGGCAAATTGCCACCAGAATATCTGGCTGGATACCCTGCTCAATCAGGTAATGCGCCAACTGATTGGCCTGAGCATTAACCGCCTGATAACTTAAAGCCTCTTCACCAAAAACCAGCGCGGTTTTTTCAGGATTCAGTGCCACCTGTTCTTCAAACAGCTCGTGGAAGCAACGACCTTGTGGGTAATGGTTCTGTGGCCCATTTAATTCATGCAGTAAGGTATGCTTTTCAGCTTCTGCCAATAATGGCAGTTCATGAATGGGGGGTTCTTTATTTACTGAATCATCTGTCATCACCTCAACAATGCCAGAAAGCAAGGTTTCGTAATTGGCGATAAATCTTTCAATGGTACTGCTATAAAACAGACTCGTATTTGAAATCCATATTATGGATAATTCGCCCGTCTGTTCTTCCTCAAAAACATGGATTTCCAAATCAAACCGAGTCGTTCTAAGTAAATTATCCTCGGATTCAATAATATTATCCTGTTCCAGTATTGTGTCACGTTGGTTATTCTGTACTGCAAACATGATTTGGAAGATGGGGTTATGGTTTGGGTTCCGTTCCGGACTGAGCTTTTCTACCAACATCTCAAACGGCAAATCTTGATGTTCATAAGCATCCAGAATGGTACGGCTGTTTTGTTTTAATAATTCACTGAACGTCGGCTGACCGGATAAATCTGTTCTGATAACCAATGAATTAACAAAAAAACCGATCAGCGGTTCAATATCAGGATGTTGTCTGCCAGCAATTACTGTTCCAACCAGAATATCTTTCTCATTACTATAGCGGCTCAGCAATACAGTAAAAGCCGTTTCCAGAAACATGAATAAGGTAACGTTATGCTTAGCACACAGTCCTCTAATTGCTTGGGTTAACCGCGAGGAAATATGTTGTGTATGAAAACACCCTTCGATATTTTGTTTCTCTGGCCGTGGATTATCCAGCGGCACACGGTGGACGGGTGAAATTCCGGCTAACTGCTTCTGCCAATATGTCAGCTGTTTTTTCAGCACATCACCTTGCAGCCAGCCCTGTTGCCACTGGGCATAATCGACATATTGAATTTTCAGCGGCGGTAGCGGATTTGTCTCACCCTGACAATAAGCTTTGTATAACGTGAAAAATTCATGGAGAAATATTGCCATCGACCAGCCATCGAAGGCGATATGGTGTATCGTATAAATAATAAGGTAATCATTTTCTGCCAATTTTATTAACCTAATGCGCAGCATTAGATCTGTATTAAGGTTAAAAATCAGATTCTCTTCTTCCTTACTGAGTTGTTTTACCTGATCGTTTTTCTCAGTTTCAGGTAACGCAGATAAATCATGATGTGTAATAGGTAAATCGAAATCCGTGGCAATAAATTGCCGCGGTTCGTTATTGATGATTTTAAAATAGGTACGCAAGACTTCATGGCGTTCAAGTAATGCCTTAACGGCTGCCTCAAACGCCTTGATGTTAATGGATTCCCGCAGCCTGAAATTCCCCATACAGTTATACTTGGGGCTGCCTCCATCCAGCTGATCAATAAACCATAAACGCTGTTGAGCAAATGAAAGCGGATAATGTTCTGCTTTGCCATCACGCTGAATATCTTGCAAAAAGTGATGCGTTTGAGTTTGTTCTTCTGAATCGAGCTGGTTCAGAAAATCAATCAACTCCTGTTTATGCTGTTTCCATTCACTGAGCAAAGCGGGTAGAATACTGCCGCGGCCAGTCTCGTATTGTAAACGGTTATCAGTAACGAACAGCGTAATTCCCTGATCTAAAGCCTCATTGATAATTCGCGCCGCATTTTTCATATATCACCTTTCAACAGTTCTTGCGTTGTTTCTTTCCCAGCCTGGAAATGTTTTCTTTTTTCTTTGATAAGATGAATAGTGACAACCTGTGATAGCTGCTCAAGTGTTGGGTGTTCAAAAACACTTCTCAACGGAACTTCTATTTCTAATTCGTTACGTATTGAACTAATAAGGCGCGTTGCCTGAAGTGAATGTCCCCCCAAGGTGAAGAAATTGTCATAGATGCCTACTTGACTGACATTCAATAACCGCTTCCATAACTGACCGATCTTAATTTCTATTTCATTTCTTGGCGCCACATAGTTTTGTCGGCGTAAATCGTCTTCATTTGGGATCGGTAACGCTTTTTTATCCACTTTATTATTTAACGTGAGTGGCATTCGTTCCAAAGGAATATAGAGACCTGGAACCATATATTCTGGCAGTTGCTGTTTCAATGCGGATTCGAGTAATTCTGAAAGTTCCCCACTAATAGCCGAAATTTGCGGATAATTAGCTAAATGGGTTTGATTGTAGTCAGTACGTGCCTGTATAGGTGGTAACTCTCCACGACTAAAAATCACATCCAGCAAATCAGGTTGCTGTTGTGACCACGTAACGCCGCATTGATAACCACATTGTTCAGCGTATTGCAGTAAGGATTCGAATTCCTGAACCTGTTGTAATGCCTGTGGGGAGAAACTGCCGACATTTGCTGGTGGCGTTATCATCTGGTTGACTGACCAGTGACGCAGCCCTTCTGCCAAAGTGAGGTCATCTTTAATTCTGGCGTTGGGGATACCTGAAATACCCAATATATCCTCCGTGCCCATCTGTAACAAATTACGCAGACTTTCAAAAGAATCGAAATTATGCCAATTTAAAAGCAATTCATTACAAGATTGGGTATTTTCACCTCTTTTGTGCAATATGACATCATAACGATAACGCAACATTTCATTGTCGCCGATGCCACGTTTAACCAGAATATCAACCCGGCCAATTTCAGGGTAACGCTCCGGTAATTGGGCAAAATAAGTTGGACTGAGTAAAAACTCGGGTTCTTGTTGTAAACGCCGCTGAATACGGTTCGCCAGCGCCCCTACCTGAATACGTTGCCCGTTAAGATGACTTTGCTCTATCGCTGTAGCATGGGCGGTTAATAGATCTAAGTTGCGGATATCTCCCAACAAAATTTTCCCACCCGCTTCAATCGCCGGTATTAACTGTTCAAGTACTTTTTCCAGATATTGAACATTAGGGAAATATTGGACAACAGAGTTAATCACGACAGTATCAAATTCATCAGCACTCAAGGTTCCTAAGTTGAGCGCATCTCCTCTTCTGAGCTGCACATGTGACCAGCCACGTTGTTGCAGAATATGTTGATGCCGATTTAACACCTCAGCTGAAATATCGGTAGCCACTACTGATTCGCACCATTCAGCATAGCGATACAACAATAATCCGGTACCACAACCAATTTCCAGTAAGCGATGAGGATGCAGGGCTTTAATCCTGTGCATGATTCCTGCTAACCATTCCTCCATTTGCTCAAGGGCAATCGGCTGTTCAGTATAGCTGTTCATCCAGCCGCCGAAATCACTGTCTAATGCGACTACATCACCTTTCTGAGCGCTCCCTTTTTGAGTATTAGCCGTTGTGGGTTGACGGTACTGCTCATCAAAAATTTCTGTCCAGTTCTCAACGCTGCTTGCGTTAAATTCAACCGCTTTTTCACCTAACCACCCTGTACTTGGGCAGACATACGCAATGAGTTTTTTATCTTCATCTTGACCATAAGCGATCACAACAGCACTACTTAAAGCATCATGCCCGGACAAAACTGTCTCGATTTCACCCAACTCTATGCGGTGACTACGGATCTTAACCTGAGAGTCAACACGGCCGATAAATTCCAACTGACCATCCGGTGTCCAGCGTACTAAATCGCCGGTTCGATAAAGCCGGTTTTCCCTGCCATCCGTTGAATGCGAGCTGAATGGATCACGGATAAACTGCCTTGCTGTGATTTCCGGTGAGTTTCGGTAACCGCGTGCTAACTGAACACCGCCAATATACAGTTCCCCGATAACGCCCATCGGAGCCAAATTACCTTCCGGATCAAGAATACGCATCACAACGTTAGGCAAAGGTTTTCCAATCGTAATCTTCTCGTCAGTTAATAAAGCTGTGGTGACAATGGATGTACATTCTGTCGGGCCATATACGTTAAACAGGTTTCTATTCTGTGACCAACGAACAGCAATCTGTGGTGGCACGGCTTCACCCGCCAAAAGCAAAGTTGAGACAGAACGCCATTTGTTAAAATTCAGATGAGGAAGTAGCGCCGGAGGTAGTACAGCATGAGTTATCTGATGTTTTTCAACCACTTCATCCAACAATTCAGGGGAACGCCGTTGGGTTTCGGAAATCAAATACAGTGTTGCGCCATAGGCCAATGTCATAGACATCTCTAAGATCATGGCGTCAAAACTCCAGGAGGCAAACTGCAACCCCCGGCAATGTGAGTCAATGCCAAATAAATCTGCTTGCGAGAATGCCAGATTAACCCACCCTCTATGTTCCAGCATCGCCCCTTTCGGTTTACCGGTAGAGCCGGAAGTATAAATCACATAAGCCAGATGATTTTCCGTGAGCGGAAGTGGACGCTCAGTAATATTATCGGTAGGCATATGTTGTAGCTGAGACTGTACTATCTCTGTATCCAGACAAATCACTTTCTGCTGGCTAATTGGCAGTTTTTCAACGAGGTGAGTTTCGGTCAGGATGAATTCGACTTCACTGTGATCCAACATATATTGGAGGCGGGCTTTCGGATAACTGGGGTCTAACGGTACATAAGCGCCACCCGCTTTAAGAATACCCAATAATGCCACAACAGCTTGCAATGACCTTGGTATGCAAAGTGCAACCAACGTGTCCGGTATGATCCCTTGTTCAAGCAGATAATGTGCCAATTGGTTAGCTTGCTCATTTAATGACTGATAGCTCAGGGTGTCATCGCCAAGAATCAGGGCATTTTTTTCAGGGTGTTGTGATACCCGCTCTTCGAAGAGTTCATGGAAACATTTCCCGGTCGGATAAGGAATTTGTGGCCCGCTCCATTCATGCAGTAAGGTATTCCGTTCAGCATCTGCCAATAATGGAAGGTCATGAACGGACGGCTCACTGATACCTGCATGATGCTTCATCACATCAACAATATTGGTCAGCAAAATTTCGTAATTGGTGATTAATCTATTAATGGTCTCATTTCTGAACAGGCTGGTGTCAGAGATCCATCCAATAGATAACTCACCTTCGTCTTCTTCATAAATATGGACTTCCAAATCAAATCGGGTGGTCAGAAGGGAACGTTCTTTAGATGTCACAATGCTATCCTGCTCCAGAGTTGTATCCCGTTGATTATTCTGTACTGCAAACATGATCTGGAAAATAGGATTATAATTTAAATTCCGTTCTGGACTGATTTTCTCCACCAGCATCTCAAAAGGCAGGTCTTGATGTGCATAAGCATCCAGGATCGTACGACTATTTTGTTTTAATAGTTCACTGAATGTAGGCTGACCGGATAAATCCGTTCTTATCACCAGTGAATTGACGAAAAATCCAATCAAAGGCTCAGTGTCACGGTGTCTTCGCCCTGCAAGCGGCATGCCAACCAGAATATCCTTTTCACTACTGTAACGACTCAACAACACAGCAAAAGCCGTTTCCAGAAACATAAATAACGTCACTTCATGTTTGGCGCACAGTGCTCGTATTTCTTGAGTCAAAGCTTTTGAAATACGTTGTGGATGAACATTCCCTTCAAAATTTTGTTTTTCTGGCCGTGGATTATCCAGTGGAAAACGGTGAAGTGGTGAAATACCTGATAATTGGTTTTGCCAGTAATCCAGCTGTTTTTCCAGAATATCCCCTTGCAGCCAGTCCCGTTGCCATTGGGAATAGTCAGTATATTGAACTTGTAATGGCGGCAGAGGATTACCCTCGCCCTGGCAATAAGCACGATATAATGTCAGCAGCTCACTGATAAAGATTGCCAGCGACCAGCCATCACAGGCGATATGATGAATCGTATAGAGAATGAAATAATCATCATCTGTTAATTTCAGCAACCGAATACGCAGCATCAGGTCAGTGCTGAGATTAACAGCTTGTTTCCACTCCTGCTCACCGAGTTGTTTAAGCTGTTGTTCCTGCTCAAATTCTGAAAGTGTGGACAGATCATGTACTGTAATAGGCAAATCATAAGAAGTCGCAATAACCTGCCGTGGCTCATTATCAATAATTTTGAAATAAGTACGCAGCGATTCATGGCGTTCAAGCAATGTTGCTATAGCCGCCTCAAAAGCGTTGAGATTAAGCGACTCTCTCAACCTGAAATCACCTGTGCAGTTATACTGCGGACTACCTTCGGTAAGTTGATCGATTAACCACAAGCGCTGTTGAGCAAATGAAAGTGGGTAATGTTCCGCACGATCATAACGCGGAATACCTTGCAGTCGGTGAGTGTCCGAATCCTCTTCTGAATCGATTTGCTTCAGGAAATCAATCAATTCTTGTTTATGTTGTTTCCATTCACTGAGCAGTTCCGGAGGAATGCTATCTCGGCTGGTTTTATATTTCAGTTTGTTATCAATAACAAACAGAGTAATCCCTTGATTTAAAGCTTCATTGATAATTTGTGCCGCATTTTTCATATATCACCTTCCAATAGTTCTTGTGTTGTCTCTTGCCCAGCCTGGAAATGCTTTCTTTTTTCCTTAACCTGATGAATCGTGGCGATTCGTGCTAATCGCTCAAGTGTTGGATACTCAAAGACACTGCTCAACGGTATTTCAATGTTTAGATCATTGCGTATTAAGCTGATAAGGCGGGTTGCCTGAAGAGAGTGACCACCCAACATGAAAAAGTTGTCATAAATGCTGACTTGGCTAACGCCCAACACTTCTTGCCATAACTGGCTAATTTTTCTCTCCACTTCATTTCTTGGCGCAACATAACTTTGTTGTCGGAAATCATTTTCATTTGGAACAGGCAACGCTTTTTTGTCCACTTTGTTATTTAACGTGAGTGGCATTCGCTCTAGCGGAATATAAAGGCTTGGAACCATGTATTCTGGTAATTGTTTTTTCAGTGCTGATTCAAGTAGCTCCGAAAGTTCAATTTTAATATCGGAAGACTGAGATGCGTTGTCGGCATTAAATTTCAGCCCTTTTTTATCCAGCCAATCTTTGGTTGGACAAACATAGGCAATCAATCTTTTATCGTTCCCATAAGTAATAACCGCAGCACTGCTTAAGGCGTCATGTCCGGCCAATGCAGTTTCGATTTCTCCCAACTCAATCCTAAATCCTCTAATCTTGACTTGAGAGTCAATCCGACCAATAAATTCCACACTACCATCAGGCAACCAACGGGCTAAATCTCCCGTTCGGTATAAACGTAAGGATTGGGAATTGTCCGTTAAATCAGTAATAAATTTCGTTACGTTTGTTTCAGGGGCATTCAAGTACCCACGCGCCAGTTGGATGCCACCAATATATAATTCCCCGGCAACACCAATAGGTACTAGATTGCCTGATGGATCAAGAATACGAATAACGATATTGGGCAATGGTTTCCCAATCGTAATTTTGTCATCAGTTAATAAGCCCGAAGTCACAATGGCAGTACACTCTGTCGGGCCATATACATTGAACAGTTTTCTGCCCTGTGACCAACGAACAGCGCTCTGTGGTGGTACCGCTTCCCCCGCTAAAAGCAAGGTTGAAACGGAACGCCATTTGTTAAAGTCCAAATAAGGCAGCAAAGCAGGAGGTAATACAGCATGGGTAATCTGATGTTTATCAACTAACTCATCCAAATATTCAGGGGTATGCTGTTGGGTTTCTGAAATTAAATAAAGTGCTGCTCCATACGCCAGTGTCATAGATATTTCTAAGATCATGGCATCAAAACTCCAGGAAGCGAACTGCAATCCCCGGCTATATGAATCAACACCAAATAAACCCGCCTGTGAAAGTGCCAGATTTACCCACCCCTTATGTTCCAACATAACCCCTTTCGGTTTACCCGTAGAACCAGAGGTATAAATGACGTAAGCCAGATTATTTTCCGTTATTGGGAATGGGCGTTCAGCGATATTGTCCGTAGGCATGTGCTGCAATTGTGATTGCATTGTTTCCGTATCCAAACAGACGACTTTCTGCCGGCTGATTGGGAGTTTTTCTATCAAATCCGTTTCGGTCAGAATGAACTCAGCTTCGCTGTGTTCCAACATATATTGAAGACGAGGTTTCGGATAGCTGGGATCTAACGGCAAATAAGCTCCCCCTGCTTTAATAATCCCCAGTAGCGCTACTACAGCGCGTATTGAACGAGGAATACAGAGCGCGACCAATGCTTCTGGTTTGATCTTTTGCTCTGTCAAGTAATGAGCGAGTTGATTAGCTTGTTTATTTAATTCCTGATAGCTTAATGAATTGCCGTCAAAAATAACGGCTGTTTTTTCAGGATATCGAGCAGCTTGTTCCTCAAACAGTTCATGAAAACAGCCGCCATGCTGGCTATAATCCGGCAGGCCATTCCATTCATGTAACAAAGTGTGTATTTCAGCCTCTGCTAATAATGGAATGTCATGGACAGAAGGTTCCCTGTATATCAGATCGGAGCCAATACATGGCTTCATGACACTAACAATATTAACCAACAAGGTTTCATAATTGGCAAGCAATCTTTCAATGGTCATATTATTGAATAAGTTGCTGTCATAAACCCATAAAAGGGATAATCCGCCCTCTTCTTCTTCATAAATATGAATTTCCAAATCAAATCGGGCTTTCAAAAGCAGACGTTCTTCAGACTCAATATTATTATCCCGCGCCAGTATCGTATCACGCTGAGTATTCTCCAGAGTAAAAGCGATTTGAAATATAGGGTTATAATTTAAGTTTCGTCCCGGACTGATTTTTTCCACCAGCATTTGAAATGGCAGATCTTGATGTGCATACGCATCCAGGATAGTGCGACTGTTCTGCTTTAATAACTCACTGAAAGTGGGCTGACCGGATAAATCCGTTCTGATCACCAGAGAGTTAACAAAAAAACCAATCAAAGGCTCAATATCATGGTGTCTTCTCCCTGCAAGTGGTGTTCCGACCAGAATGTCTTTTTCATTACTGTAACGACTCAACAATACGGCAAAGGCTGTCTCCAGAAACATGAATAATGTGACTTCATGTTGGTGACATAATGCTCTTATTTCTTGTGTTAAATCCTTT
Organism: Photorhabdus thracensis; assembly: GCF_001010285.1. GTDB lineage: Bacteria > Pseudomonadota > Gammaproteobacteria > Enterobacterales > Enterobacteriaceae > Photorhabdus > Photorhabdus temperata. The sequence goes on from NZ_CP011104.1 coordinate 4,728,340, forward strand.
GAAATACGTTGATCATTAAGATGCCCCTCAAAACTCTGTTTCTCTGGTCGTGGGTTATCCAGTGGAAGACGGTGAAGTGGAGAAATACCTGATAACTGGGTTTGCCAATAATCCAATTGTTTTTTGAGAATATCACCTTGCAGCCAATTTCGTTGCCATTGAGCATAATCGGTATATTGGATTTTAAGTGGCGGTAATGGAGCTATTTCTCCTTTATTATACGCGCGATATAGGGTAATAAGTTCATTGATAAAGATTTCTATTGACCAACTATCACAGGCAATATGGTGAATGGTATAGATAATCACATAATCATTTTCGGCCAGCTTTATCAGGCGAATACGCAACATCAAATCAGTACTAAGGTTAAAAACCAAGTTATCTTCTTCTTTACTGAATCTTTTGATTTGAGATTCTTGCTCAGTTTCAGAGAATGCAGTCAGATCATGTCGTGTAATGGGTAAATCATAGGAATGTGTTATGACTTGCCGTGGCTCATTATCAATAATTTTAATATGGGTACGTAACGCTTCATGACGTTCAAGCAACGTTTTTACCGCGGCCTTAAAAGCGTTGAAATTCAGTTGTTCCCGTAATCTCAAATATCCGGGACAATTATATTGAGGGCTACCTTCGGTAAGTTGGTCGATAAACCACAGGCGTTGTTGAGCAAATGAGAGTGGATAATGTTCTGCATTGCCATCACGTTGGATATTCTGTAATTGATATGTTTGAATTTCTTCTTCTGCATCGATCTGGCTCAGGAAGTCGATCAACGCTTGTTTATAATTTTTCCATTCACTGAATAATTCTGCTGGAATACTATCACGACTGGTTTCGTATTGTAATCGGTTATCAGCAACAAACAGAGTAATTCCTTGATTTAAAGCCTCATTTACAATTTGCGCTGCATTTTTCATATCTCTCCTTGAAAATATAATATGAAATTTTTTATATAAGTGATTATTTATAATGTCCGTAATTGGAAAATAACAAATTTCTCATCATGTAAGCATATGGACATCGAAAATCATTAGCGACGTTAATTGTCAAATGCTTGAGTTAAGCTTAAAGCACACCCTTTCTGTGTCCTCGTATTAACACGACGTAAAATTTCAACGAGCACACCAGGATACTTACCATATTCTCTTCTGATTATCCCGATATCATCGGTGACAAGAAATGCCGGGTAACTCGTTGATGACGCATCCATATAACTCATCAAACCCGGCATTCCATCAGGCACAGGTTTCAACGTTTCAGGATCAAGTGCTCGCGCATATACCCACGGCGGAACATGTTTACGTTGCATCTCATCCTCAAAGAAACAAGTGTTGAGTTCAACTTGATTAAATATATCGCGGATCTGACTCATATTACTGAGGTTGAAGGTATCGAATAGAAGCTGATTGAAATCGTCGCGTTTCAGGGATTCTTTTTGGTAACTTTTCCAGCCTCCCCCCGTTATGATATAAAGGCTTTGATCTCCAGAAAATGAGATATTTTTATCTTTCATATAATTGCAGAGCAAATAGATAAAGTATGGCGAACCGATAAGACAAATATCTTTTCCTTGACTTTTTATTCGTTCAAGACTATTTAATGTTTTAACAAAATCTATCCGTTCTTCTGTTACGGTGAATGTTGTAGGATATAGCAACTCCACCAGGCTCATAACATATTTAAACCAAATGTTATGAGCATTAAATCTGTCGGGCCCCAAGTTGACCAATTCCATTTGATGATCAAACCAACTACCAATATATTTCATGCCATAACCCACAGAACCTAAAAGTCTCTCAATACTTAGTCTGTCACGCGCTACCAGACTTTTTAAACCATTCGTGCCGCTACTAGTGAACCAACTTTCAATCTCGTTTTCCTGACAAGTTAATAAGCGAGTAAACTTAAAAACTGATGTTGGGAATACAGGTATGTCATCAATTTCCGTAACATTGTCATCTGCTTTATGTGCCTGACAATAACGACGGTATTCTTGACAATGTTTATAGTGATTACGAAATGCATCAAGCACAAGTTTTTTTCTGATTTGTTCCTGTTCATCATAAGACCAAACTAATGGATCGCTCGAAAAAATCAAATCATCAATCTCTGAGCTTGCTGTGATTTCTTGTTTATTAACGTATGAAGTCATACCTGTTTTTACCCTCTACAGATAATATTAGGAATGATGGCAGCGCTGCTGCCATACTCTTTTATTACATGTGATACTTCCTAATATTATCATTAACAATATCGATTGTGTTTTTCTGGCTCATCAAGTCATTCATTGGTTCAAAGGACAGTAATACGCTTTTTGCACCACACTTTTCAATCGCCAATTTAGCCGCAGTTATACATTCCATATAATCTCCGACGGCATTTTCTGTGATTATTTCTTCAAGTTTCTTTTCGAGATTTTCATCAGGGTGCATTTCAGAAACATAATTACTTATAAATGCACGTGTTTCTTCTTTAGCTTTCTGACTATCTTCGTTAAAGTTAACCAATATCATTAACTGATGATCTATAGCTGATAGGTCAATACCCTGTTTATCAGCAATGATTTTATACCTTTCCTCATACTCATGTCTGACATCATTGGAATCATCCCACTTAAAGATAAGAGGAATGCCTTTTTGGGCTGCCCACTCAACGACATAATGACTCGTTGCCGTTACATATCTCCGAGGCCCGCCTTGTGTATAAGCATGAGGGTTTACGGATATTTTGGGAAAACTATAAAAATCGTTATCTGGATTACAATAGCCTGTTGTTAAAGCATCGTTAATAATTTCATAACACTGTTCAAAGAGTTGCTGTTGGTATTTATCAGGGCGGTTAAAAAAATGCATTTCATCTTTTTTTTCGCAATCACTCAATCCTAAAATAAATCTCCCTTCGCTCAACTGATCCAATAAGCAAGCTTCCTCCGCTATTCGGACAGGGTGATGAGTTGTAATGACGTGATTCAATGAACCAATTTTAATTTTTTCAGTTAGACCGAGCAAAAAACCAGAAACAGTCAGAGGAGCACCGACAATGCCATTACCTGAAAAATGATTTTCATACACCAAAATCTGTTCAAAATTCAGTTTATCAACATACTCCGTTATTTCCTGCATACGGGCTATACTTTGTTCTTGAACAATTGTTGAATTGATGAAGTTAAGGAAGAACAATCCAAATTTCATTTCATTTTCCTTAGCTAGTATAATAGCGAACGTTGTTTTTCTTTGAGAAATGGCATGACATCAGACTGGAAAAGCCTCATGGAAGCAATAATTTCATCTACTGTTCCATTAGCTTCAAACCCACAACAAATATTTGATATTCCTGTGGCGTCAATGTCTTTTTGGATTATGTCAATGCACTCCTTCGGCGTTCCTACGGGATTGATTTCGTAACTGTAATCAATGCGGCGATTAGTATTTTTATGTCCTTTTAATACAAAGTCACGCCACTGCCCTTTATTGAAATCATAACCTTTTGTTTGGTCTGAATCATCAAAAATGGTCGTGGCATTGACATAAGAATCATACCAGTGGCCCAGAAAATTCCGGCAGATCTCTTTCGCTTTTATTGAATCATGGTCTACAGATGTTATATATGATAAGCAATGGTCGATATTATGAATATCGTGCCCATGTTCTTGAGCCACTTCGTTATAGAGCTCAAGTTGTGCTTTCTTTTCGTTAGTATTGATAATCCAGCTTAAGATCATCGGCAAGCCAAATTGAGCAGCCCACTCAGTGGTTGAGGCTGATTCAGCCACCACATAAACAGGTGCGCCGCCTTTACTATATGCCGTCGGGCTGACTTTTACCTTATTGAAGCTGATATGCTCATTGGCAGCTTCGACATATCCCTCTGCCATGCCATTTTTTATCAACCCGTACCAGCACTCCATTAAGGCGCGGCTGTTATCCATATCTGTGCCAAATACACGAAAGTCTTTGTTGTAAAGCCCCCGGCAAATACCAAACCTAAATCGCCCTTTTGACATTTGATCCAGCAAATTCACATCTTCAAGTTGGCGTACTGGATGAGCAGTGGGGAGAACAATAGCAGCAGTCCCTACATTGAGTTTTTTGGTTGCACCAAGTAGATATGCAGCAGCGACATAAGGGTTACCAAGCAAACCAAACTCCGTGAAATGATGCTCCAGTAACCATACAGTATCAAAACCACACTCCTCAGAGACGCGGCCTAATTTAACCAAACGTTTCATTACCTCGGTTTGAGAAAGTTGAGGTGGTTGGTATGTAAGCAAAAAGTTTCCGAATTTCATAGATAGTCCTTCTGTTTCTATCTGAGTGATAGAGTTAAGACAGCGAAATTGTTTGATTTTCAATCTCAATTTTCATTCGGCGTTCATTGACTGTCGCAATAGTCAGATGTTCAAATGACGGCTCAATCATATCAATATCGATATCCAAACTGCCATTATCCATCGCGATAGCCGCTTTCGTCACTGATTGATAAAAATTGCGCAGGACCACTAAGTTCTCACCCAAATCATGTGAACCTCCTAGCAAAGAATATATCTTGCATCGATTACTACGAATATTTGATAACAATTTGATGACTTCATCTTGTTTTACCCAATCGTCGTTATTTGCAGTAAAAGCAATAAACGGTATATCAAGATGCATCATGCTATTAATTGTGGAAGTTAAATCTTCCCAACCAAAATCAACGCAATCTCTCGCGAAGACTTCAGCACCCAATTTATGGCCTTCAAAATCCAAATTATTAGGCAATTCATCAATGGGCAAACTGAGATAATCAAATCCTAAAGCTCTTTCGAGAGTATATCTTAAGTTAACAACACCAACCGCAGTGATTAAAAACGAAGCATTGATTTCAGACAGGCTTGCATAAACTATCCGTGCAGATAAGCTTGAAGCCAAAATACCACGGTTATGTATTTTTCGTGTATTTAACCAATCAACTACGGCTAACAGACTCTGTTTTCCTATAGACATGGTAAATTCATCAATTGTCCCCGAACTCAATCCAACATGGTGAAGTGAATCATAGCGAATCACATGAAATCCATTCCGTGACAAATATTCCGCCAGACCAGCAAAATGATCCATTCTCCGGGCAAAGCCAGATGCAATGATAATTGCATTCTTTCTTTTTAGACTGTTTTCTTCCGGCAGCGTTTCCCAGACATGAATTTTTTTATTTCCTTCAACACAAATAACATGGTCGATGGTTTTATATCTGGATGCATTTTCCATACTTTTTACCTAGTTAAGGGACAAATACAAGGAACTTATCTTCTTCCAGGAATCGGGTCTGTTCTATTTCGACCGCAACATCCTTAGCCGTATAATGAGATGGCCTTTCATGAGAAATATATGTCACTAATCGTTGTAACGGTCTCATTCCATCATGGGATCCACCCACTCGAAATATGTTATTCATTCCTGCTTCTACAATCCGTTCAGCACCTTTTAATGCTAATTCGTTCCGATACTTAAATGCGGCCTCCCAAGGAAAAACAGATACGGTTTGTGTCCTGTTTTTCTGAACATAAGGCAATATTTGCTCAATATTATCGACGTGATGAAGGTACACACATCTGCCAAGTGGTTGATTAAGTTCCACACCCGCATTTGACTCAATAATCATCCAGCGCTGATGAGCATCAACCTCTATTTTTAATCCAGCAAACAAGCTCTCTTTTTGAACTAAGGAATAGGCTGCCTTTTCATCAAAGTCTTTTTTGGCGTTTGGTAATATATGCGCATATAAGTTCAGTTTTTCTATCAACGCTAGCTTAAATTCTTCATAATGACTTCCCATGTAGTATATGTTTTGGGTGGAAAAACAAGCTTGTTGATCGTAAAAACAAACATCATGGGCCGCACCTGTCGCTGCGGACGTCAAGTCAACAGGGTCATCAATAATGCAGAAACTCTTCTTAGAGACAAATTTAATTACGTCAATATAGGGTGGCGCATGTTTTACAGCCCAATTAATCGCCTCTTCCCCACCCCAAGCGACAATCACATCCGCATGTTGCATCATCTCTTTTGCGAGTGATGTATCACCTTGATGTTGCCAATATATAACAGACAAAGAGCGCGTTATCGGATGATTAGGGTCTACATCAATAAAGCTTAACGCTAATGCATTAGCGGTAAAAGGATCGGAGGAGGAGGTTTTTATAATGCATTGATTCTTTGTCAAAATTGCGCGTAATATTGACATGATACCCGATAATGGAACATTACCGGCCAACAGGTGTACAGATTTACCTTTCGGAAAAGCTCTAATATAACTTTCATCCTGAGGTAACCATTCATCCATGATATGGCGAGAACCAAGCTCATTGTTTACAACATCATAAAGACCACCTTTAGAACACAAAATCATAGATATCCAGTTGGCCTCCAGCTTGGCCATTGCTTCTGAATATCCCATGTATTTTTTCAGGTCACGAATGTATGTCCTGCGTCTTGAATATTCTTCATTTTTCCATCTTTGCCCTACTGTATAGAGAAAGTTGATAATGTTATGCAACTGTAATTCATTGTTTTTATTATAATCAATAATGCCTTTTACTTGAGACTCATTCAATATTGGCAGATGAATACTATTATCACCAAAGCTAATAGATTGCACTAAATCATCACTTTCAGGAAATGCTTCAACTTGGCCGTTAATAATGAATGAAATTTTTTTAGTCATATTTACCATCCATTTAATAGGGTAATTTCAGCTTAAGTTGCTGTTTGACCCTCTTGCAAACTCGTTATATCAATAACTTACTTCTCGTATTTTTGTGTTATGGCAATGTAAATAATAAAATATCCAGAAAATGAGATTCTGACTATGTGGCATTTGACCTGTGACCTTCATCAGCATACTGCCTGACCTAATTTGTCAATACCTGTTAAAATAGCAAACCAAAACTTTCATATCAACAAGATTTGTTAATGAAAAGTTTAAACAAAAAGAGTCGCTATTTTTATGCGTGATAATATCCATGCAAATTATTACCCTATTTATGAATTAAATTATATATAAATTAGGCAGTGAGGCAACGTTCCGTAATGATCAATAGCATGAAAAGGAAGACCATCATATTTAATAAATTAAAAAATTAATCGTAGGTATTTATCGTTTCTGAATCCATTTTTTACATTGATGTATTAACATATTTTTCTTATATTGTCAGTTAATATTATCATTATGCTGCCCTTACAATATAGTTAAATGCTCGATAATTACCTTATGTTGTCCAGCAAGCAACCCTTACTCTCCAAATTGAAAGGATGTGTTCCCATATCATCAAATATCATATCCAGATATTCTTCTAAGGCGACAAGGAAACACATTTACTCCAAGGAATCGACAATAATCAATTGACCGAAGCTTTATTCAATTCAACCATTTTCCTCAGGATTTCAACGTTATTCTTTCCACACGACAAATCCCTCAATATAAAGCTTATCCAGTGAGGTTTTCAAAAACGCATCTATCGCAACATCAGGTGACATGATAAGTGGCTGTCCCTTAACGTTAAATGAAGTATTCACCAGACAACCGTAACCGGTTATCTCCTGTACCGCCTTCAATAACCGCCAAAAAGTCTCGTTAAAAGTACGTTCCACAAGCTGAATACATGCCGTTCCATCAGCATGGACAATACCGGAGACCGGCCCTACCATTTCTGGTTTTACGTCAGCAGTGCAAAGCATATATCGGGTCGGCGGCAGATTTCGGGTCTCAAACATAATATCGCAGTCCTCATCCAAAATGGCAGGCGCAAATGGACGGAAAGCCTCACGAAACTTCACCGTGCTGTTAATTCTGTCTTTTATTCCTTCACCTGCCGGAAGCGCGAGAATCGAACGATTGCCAAGTGCTCTCGGGCCAAATTCCATCCGATCATGAAACCAGGCAATGATTTTGTCTTCCGCGATATCGTTAGCCGCGGAAGCAAAATAATCATCGTTCAATCCCAAATAACGCCATTTCATTCCCGCATTACAACCATGCCGGAATAATGCATTACGAACTTCATCTGTTGAGAAGCGCGGGCCGAGATAGGGATTAAAGTAATGATCTGAATTATTGTGGTATTTACCGGCAACAAAAAGCGCCGCCCCCAAAGAAGTACCATCATCACCCGATGCAGGTTGGATAAAGGCATTTTTCACCTCATCAAGCTGACAAAGGACCTGATTGGCTTTGCAATTTAAAAATGATCCGCCGGCAAGACAAAGTGACGTTTCACCCGTTTTTTGCAGCCAATACGTAACTAACTGTTTCAGCAAAAGTGCGAATTTTTCCTGCAATCCCGCAGCAAAATCCTGATGAACATCCAATAAAGTGTCATCTTCATTTCTCGGTGTAAGACCAAACATATCGCTGAGTTGCGCCATCGCAACAGGAAAACCATATTCCGCATTATCAAACAGTTGCGGTGACCAATTTACACGTATTGATCCACTATCTGCATCGAATTGGGCTAATTCATTGAAAATATGACGGTATCGCTCAGGGTTACCATAGGCGGCAAGTACCATGACTTTATATTCATCACGATTAAATACAAAGCCAAGGAACCGGGTACAGATAGAGTAAAGCTCACCTAATGAAGAACTAATTGGCTGACTGTACAATTTTTGAAATTGCTGGTCTTTAGCAAGATAAATACTCAAAGATTCTATTTCACCCATACCATCTGAAACAACACAAAGTGCAGAGGGGAAACCACTGGGATAAAAGGCTGACGCCGCATGAGCCAAATGATGATCTACCGCTTGAAAACGCGGTTCAATATTCTGCCATCCAGCTGAAGCGAATGCGTCAATCACTGTTTTGCTACTGAAGGCACCCTCGAACATTTTTTGGTTCCACATGAAAAAACGGCGATAGTGATCATAATTAAAACCGTGGGCAATAACCTGTATATCATCTTGCATAAGGCCCGCTTCCGCCAAACAATAGTTAATGGCATGAACAGGAAACTGTCCCGTGCCTTTCTCTCCGGTAAAGCGTTCTTCCGCAGCAGCGGCAACAACTTTTCCATCAATCATCAAACAGGCTGCACTATCTACCCCCTGACAAATGCGCTCGTCTAATTTACTCACACCCGGGTAATTCTCCCGCATAAAACGTTGAGAATTAGGAAGGCCACTAATACCTAATATAATCATATTATTAACCTCAAAATTATTATTTTTCTTTCATGAAAATCAAACCATGCGCTCTATATTCATAGTCTGTTTTGTATCATATAGGGTGGGTTCTTATATCTGTCAAATTATTAATCTAATATTTAAGAAACATTAAAGAAAGATAAATTATGAAATCATTTGATATGACTAATTTAATTCTTGCATAATAAATACAAGTATAAAATACACAATCAATTATTTAACTCTACAACAATAACAATTATAAATTATTATCAACCAGGTTGATTCATTATAAAAATAAAACATTATAACTCTACAATTAACAAAAAAATATATGGCATTAAATCTAAGAATATTGATTATATTACTTATGAAATTAGCTTAATAAAATTCACCAATAAGAATAAATACCTAATAGAATCGATTCCAAGATATGACCCAATGATAAAAGCATTATTCTCCCTTTTACTTTTCACTTCCCTGCCGCTAAGCTATTCACATTGAGTTTGATGTATGGCGCTATCGTTTTGAACTAAAAGCATTATTCCTGCAATTTGGATTATAATGACCTTATTGCTTTTTCCTTTTATTTTTTTGGTTTATGCACAGATGAAAACTCGTAGAATGAACGGCATACGGCCGTTTAGTGCTGTAATTGATGCTTGCTGGAAAGAACCCTACTCTTTTACCCGTTTAATTAAAGATATTATTGCCGGTATTACTGTCGGTATTATCGCTATCCCACTCGCTATGGCACTGGCTATTGGCAGTGGTGTTGCGCCACAATACGGGCTTTACACCGCCGCTATCGCCGGTATTGTTATCGCGGTAACCGGCGGCTCACGCTATAGTGTTTCCGGCCCTACAGCCGCTTTCGTTGTCATTCTCTATCCGGTATCCCAGCAATTTGGTCTGAGTGGCTTGCTCATTGCGACATTAATGTCAGGGATTATCCTGCTGGTAATGGGGTTAGCCCGCTTTGGCAAATTGATAGAGTATATTCCTCTACCGGTGACACTGGGTTTTACTTCGGGGATCGCCATCACTATCGCCACCATGCAGGTAAAAGATTTTTTTGGTCTGCAATTGGAACATGTACCAGAGAGTTATATTGATAAGGTTGCCGCGCTGTTTCAGGCACTGCCAACGCTGCATTTAAGTGATACGCTGATTGGGCTGGCGACACTTTCCGTTCTGATTTACTGGCCTAAGCTTGGGCTGAAATTACCCGGGCATCTTCCAGCCTTGATCGCGGGAACCGCTGTAATGGGGATAATGAATTTATTTGGTCAGGATGTTGTTACTATCGGTTCTGAATTCAGTTACATCTTGAATGACGGTACACAGGGCCAAGGGATCCCCCCCACCCTTCCTCAATTCGTTTTACCGTGGCGTTTACCTGACATGGACTCTCATCACATTGATATAAGTTGGACAACAGTTTCAGCTTTATTGCCCGCGGCCTTTTCAATGGCAATGTTAGGTGCTATTGAATCACTGCTTTGCGCCGTTGTTTTGGATGGTATGACAGGTAAAAAGCACCACTCAAACAGCGAATTAATTGGTCAGGGGTTGGGAAATATCGCTGTACCGTTCTTCGGGGGTATTACCGCTACCGCGGCTATTGCCCGATCAGCAGCAAACATCAGAGCCGGCGCAACATCACCGGTTTCGGCAATTGTTCACTCTCTGCTGGTGTTATTAACTTTACTGGCATTGGCGCCAATGCTCTCCTATCTTCCGCTGGCCGCCATGTCCGCCCTGTTGCTCATGGTCGCCTGGAATATGAGCGAGATACATAAAGTTATCGATCTGATCCGTCGCGCACCAAGGGATGACATTATTGTGCTGATTCTTTGTATGTCGTTCACGGTACTGTTTGATATGGTCATCGCGATTACAATTGGTATCGTGTTAGCCTCACTGCTGTTTATGCGTCGGATAGCCAATATGACCCGTATCAGCCAATTGCCACAAACAAATGGGGATAAAAGTCTGCTGGTTGTTCGTATCAATGGCCCGTTATTCTTCGCTGCGGCTGAACGTATCTTTACAGAATTAAAGGAAGAAAGCGCAGGTTATCAGACGATCCTCATGCAGTGGGATGCCGTTCCTGTGCTGGATGCCGGTGGGCTGCACGCTTTCCAGCGCTTTATTGATGAAGTGGGTAAGGATAAATATATTGCTGTTTGCGATATTCCATTTCAGCCGTTAAAAACACTGGCCAGAGCCAGAGTTCAATTGGTTGAAAACCATCTCAGTTTCCATGCAACATTGCCACGGGCAATGGAAGAATTGAATTTCAATTGAAAAATGGATAACTGAAACCATTGAAAAAAGAGCTTAGTCAGCCTTTTCCCAATAATGGCGCTGTAAACCAGCGCCAAACACATTCATCATTTGATAACCAAATTATTTGCTGGTATCCAGTTGAGGGAAGCTTTTTACTGCGTCATCAATCGCTTTCATCTGGAGCAGGAATGGCTCAAGTTTTGCCAACGGCAACGCTGATGGGCCATCGCACATCGCATTTACCGGATCGGGATGAGCTTCAAGGAACAGGCCGGCAATACCAACTGCCATTCCCGCACGCGCCAGTTCAGCCACCTGAGCACGACGACCACCCGACGCGGCACCAAACGGATCACGGCATTGCAGTGAATGAGTTACATCAAAAATCACAGGATGCCCCCCCGTGGCCTGAACCATGACATTGAAACCCAGCATATCCACAACCAAATTGTCATAACCAAAGTTGCTGCCACGATCACACAAGATCACCTGATCGTTGCCGCCTTCTTTGAATTTTTCAACAATATTCCCCATCTGGGCTGGGCTGATAAACTGTGGCTTTTTAACGTTAATCACCGCGCCGGTGCGGGCCATTGCCTCAACCAAATCAGTCTGGCGTGCCAGAAATGCCGGAAGTTGGATCACATCAACCACTTCCGCCACCGCCTGCGCCTGTACTGGCGCATGCACGTCAGTAATAATTTTCACACCAAAAGTTTGTTTCAGCTCCTGAAAAATCTTCATTCCCTCTTCCAGCCCAGGGCCACGGTAAGAGTGAATTGATGATCGGTTTGCTTTATCAAAGGAAGCTTTGAAAACATAAGGAATGCCCAGTTTTTGTGTCACTGTCACATAGTGCTCACAAATACTCATGGCCAAATCCCGTGACTCAAGGACATTCATACCACCAAAGAGAACAAACGGCAGATCGTTAGCGACCTTGATATCACTAATATTAACCACTTTCTGTTGCATACTTATACCTTCTGTTAAGGGCAAATAAATTAACCAGATAAATCAGTACAGAGCAATATCAGTGCAACACGATATATTGCTGCTCAATGGAGTATATCTGCATTCTGATCATTTCTGCGACCGGATCTTCTGGGCAATGCTCGACAAAATAATTCAAATCAGAAACCGCAATATGATTACAATCAAGCTCGGCATAAATAAGCCCTCTATCACGTATTTCATATGGGTCATCGGGATCAAACATCAGAACGGCTTCACTGGCTTTCAGCGCCAGTTCCAACTGCCCTTCTTCCATTAACGCGACTTTTATGGTCTCCAGCACTTTACATACGATGCTGATATTATCGGCTTCCTGCAAATCATCCGCCGTCAATTTAGCTGTCTGGCTAATATTACCTTTTAACCACACATCAAGCATATGTTCACTCAGCGCTTCGCCATTGGTTGGATTAATAAATCTCACCGGTTTATCCGGGTAATCAACACGCAAAATCAACTGTGTCGGAAAAACAACCGGCATAAAGGGCAGTTCTAAAGCCTGAGCAATATGAATAAGAATGATCCCTAAAACCACAGGAGAACCTTGACGAGTTTGCAGTACTTTATCCAACCACAATGTATCTGACAGACAATAAACACCACTGGCGCCGCCAAATTTCCAGTTCTGATAAAACAGCCTGAGTAATTTTTCCAGCTGTTCCTCTCTGTTCATCTGTGGAGATATTTCACGTCTGGCTTCATCAATCAATACCTGAAGCTGCTTCTCCACTGAATTCTGAGGAAAATCGGAGCGAATGGCTCCGGATATTAACAGAATACCGCTACTTAAAGATGCGTTATTAAATTCATAATCAGCTATGGCTTTCATCACTTTTCCACTGACCCAGTGTTATTCGCTCATTACCGCCATAATCCTGAAAAGTAGCCACCCGCTGATAACCACTCTCAGAAAACAGGCTTCTTACAGCGTCTCCCTGTTTCCAACCATGCTCCAGCAACAACCATCCATCAGGTAACAGAAAATGACGTGACAAATTAATAATTGTCTTTAGATCGGCCGTTCCCTGTTCCGCCGCAATTAATGCACTCTCTGGCTCAAACCGCACATCACCTTGAAACAGATGTGGATCGGCTTCATCAATGTAAGGCGGATTACTCACAATCATAGCAAGTTGTTGATTATTCAACGAAGAGAACCAACTGCTTTGCAGAAAATCCACATTTTGTATTTTCAGTTTTTCAGCGTTACCCTGCGCCAGAATGACCGCATCAGGATTGATATCAACCCCGGTAACCCGGCAATCAGGGCGCTCACTGGCAATCGCCAACGCAATCGCACCGGTGCCGGTTCCCAAATCCAGAATGTGGCAAGGCGCCGGTGAAAGCCGTTCAAGCGCTTTTTCAACCAGATACTCCGTGTCAGGCCGCGGGATCAATGTGGCAGGCGAAACATTTAATGGCAACGACCAGAATTCGCGTTCGCCGGTAATGTAAGCAATGGGTTCACCTTTTACCCGGCGAGCCAATAATGTTTCAAGCTGGCTAAACTGCTCTGAACAGAGTTGCGTTTCCCCGAATGCCAATAGGTAAGTTCGGGAATGGTGAGTGACGAGCCCCAACAAAATCTCCGCATCCCGTTTAGGGCTATCACTGGCTGATAACTGTATTGTGGCTTGTTTAAGCCAGGATTGATAATCCATCAATCCTGCTCTGACAACGCTGATAATTGATCGGCCTGATATTCATTAACGATCGGCTGAACAAGCATATCCAGTTTGCCTTCCATCACTTCATCAAGGCGGTACAAGGTCAGGTTAATACGGTGATCCGTCACCCGCCCTTGCGGGAAGTTGTAAGTACGATTGCGATCTGAACGATCACCTGAACCCAGCAAGTTACGGCGCTCCGAGGCTTCTGCTTCCTGGCGCTTACGCACTTCAGCGGCACGAATACGCGCTGCCAATACCGACATCGCTTTCGCTTTGTTTTTATGTTGAGAACGCTCATCCTGACACTCAACCACAATGCCGGTTGGAATATGCGTGATACGGATAGCGGAATCCGTGGTGTTGACGTGCTGACCACCGGCGCCAGACGAGCGGAACGTATCAATACGCAAATCACTTGGGCTGATTTCCGGCAATTCTGCTTCTGGAATCTCCGGCAAAACCGCAACGGTACAGGCAGAAGTGTGAATCCGCCCTTGCGATTCAGTTTCCGGTACACGCTGAACACGGTGACCACCAGATTCAAATTTCAGATGACCATAAACCTGTTCGCCGGAAACTTTAGCGATAATTTCTTTATAACCACCATGCTCACCGTCATTGGCGCTCATCACCTCGACTTTCCAACGACGGGATTCAGCATAACGGCTGTACATACGAAACAAATCCCCGGCGAAAATAGCCGCTTCATCCCCCCCGGTTCCGGCGCGAACTTCAAGAAAGCAGTTGCGTTCATCATCAGGATCTTTCGGTAGCAGCAACAATTGCAACTGCTGCTCTAACTCCTCATTACGAACCTTGGCGTCCTTGATCTCTTCCTGTGCCATTTCCCGCATTTCAGGGTCATCAAGCATTATTTCAGCGGCCTTAAGGTCATCCTGCACCATGCGCCAGACCTTAAAGCAATTCGTCACATCCGTCAGTTGGGCATATTCCCGTGACAAAGCGCGGAAACGTTCCTGATCAGCAATCACATCAGCATCGCTGAGGTGAGCCAAAACTTCTTCGTGACGTTCTTGTAATGCTTCCAATTTAGCAACAATAGAAGGCTTCATTCGTGATTTCAGACCCTATTCCGAGATATGGTTAATTATGTTTCAGCCCTAGGCTGTCACGTAATAAATTAAGACGCTCCAGGTCACCATTGCTGGCAGCCTGCTGGAGTGATTTGGTAGGAGCATGCATCAGACGATTCGTCAATTGATGAGTCAATTGGTTGATTGTCTGTTCCAAGTCAGCCCCCTGGTTGATAGCAGCCAGCGCTTTGGCTGTCATTTCAGCCCGCATCTGTTCTGCCTGAGCACGATATTCACGGATTGAGTTGACTGCACCTTGCGAACGCAACCAGTCCATAAAATAACCGCTTTCCTGCTGAACAATATATTCAGCCTGAACAGCCGCCGCTTTGCGCTGTGCAAGATTGCGCTGAATAATTGCCTGCAAATCATCAACACTATAGAGATAGACGTTATTTAATTTTTCCACATCAGGCTCTACATCGCGGGGAACCGCGATATCAACGAGCAACATGGGTTGGTTACGGCGTAACTTTAATGCACGTTCAACCATACCTTTGCCAATAATAGGCAAAGGGCTGGCGGTTGAACTGATGACAATATCAGCTTCGGCTAAACGTGTATCAATTTCAGGTAAAGTGATCACTTCCGCCTGAACTTCGTCAGCCAATACCTGCGCCTTCTCTCTCGTTCTGTTAGCAATCATCATATGATGCACCCGATGCTCTTTCAGATGGCGGGCAACCAGCTCAATGGTTTCCCCAGCACCAACCAGCAAAATATTCAGTTCAGAAAGTGTTTCAAAAATCTGCCGCGCCAGGGTACAAGCCGCAAAAGCGACGGAAACCGCATTTGAACCAATCTCTGTTTCAGTCCTGACACGCTTGGCGACAGAAAATGATTTTTGAAACAATCGCTCCAACTCACGCGATAAAGAATGGCTGTCCTGCGACTCGGCAAATGCTTTCTTCACTTGCCCAAGGATCTGAGGTTCTCCAAGTACCAACGAATCCAGCCCACTAGCCACTCTCATCAAGTGGCTGACGGCTTCATTATCATGATGCCAGTAAATACTGGATTTTAGATCCTTGGGATTAAGCTGGTGATATTCACACAACCAATTAATTAATTGCTCATACAGATTATCCTGCTGTTCTACACTGAGATAAAGCTCTGTACGGTTACACGTTGACAATACAACTCCCCCCCTCACCAGGGGTTGCTGGAGAAGGTTGCCGAGTGCTTCACTGATAGTGTCCGGTGAAAAAGTCACTCGTTCACGCAGGGATACAGGAGCGGTTTTATGGTTGATACCAAGTGCTAACAAAGTCATATTGAATTATCAGCAGGAAGGCAGTTCATCGTAAAAAACATCTTGTTTTGATGAAATCATCACCCTTAATAAGGACTCTTAATTAGCTGTGCATTCTACTTGATACCTCCGTTCAATAAAAGACGATCAACCACGTCTAATCTCATTATTCAGGATATTTTTTGAGATTTAACTGGATTAATGCACCATTCTTCATTATTAAGTGGTGTAAGAATTTTCACGTTATTAATCAGAGATTGCTGATGAAGCCAATGCAAAAATTATCACTATTCCGTCTGCTGCCACTCTCTTGCGTGCTGTTGACCGCCTGTACATTAACGCAACCTGGTGGATCCGGTTCGGCAAACTCCCCTCAGTGGCGGGCACACATACAACAACTACAGCAACTGAACCAATACCAGACCCGTGGATCTTTTGCCTATCTGGCTAATGAAAAGAAAGTTTATGCCCGCTTTTTCTGGCAACAATATAACCCTGAGCGCTACCGTTTATTATTAACGAATCCTCTGGGCAGCACTGAATTAGAACTGGTCGTTCAACCCGGCATGACACAATTAACCGATAGCCAGGGTAAAAAATATTTCAGTGATAATCCTGAAGAGATCATTTATCAACTCACCGATATGGATATTCCACTGGATAATCTGCGACATTGGATAACCGGTCTGCCCGGTGACGCAAAAGACTTCAAGCTGGATGCTAACTATCTGTTGAAAACCTTAAACTATCAACAACATAGCGCAACATGGCAGGTTAATTATCAATCCTACGATACCGCCATAACCCCTCCTCTTCCTGACCGCCTTGAACTGACTCAGGGCGACCGCCGCATTAAGCTGAAAATGGATAACTGGACCACAAAATAATGACGCTGACCTGGCCTTCACCGGCAAAACTTAACCTGTTTCTCTATATCACCGGTCGCCGTGCTGATGGTTATCACCAGCTGCAAACCTTGTTTCAGTTTCTGGATTATGGTGATGAAATTACCATCACTCCACGTCAGGATAATGAAATCCGCTTACTGACACCGGTAAAAGGTGTAGAACACGATAACAACCTAATTGTTCGCGCGGCGCGTCTATTGCAATCCTACAGCCATCAACACGGCACTGGCATTGCTCATCAAGGTGCAGATATCTGTATCAACAAGCGTCTGCCCATGGGCGGTGGATTAGGAGGCGGTTCATCGAATGCCGCTACCGTACTGATTGCCCTGAATTACCACTGGCAAACCAGCCTCACAGACGAGACACTGGCAACCCTCGGCGTAAGTCTTGGCGCTGATGTGCCGGTCTTTATCAAAGGCCACGCCGCATTCGCAGAAGGTATTGGTGAAATCCTGCACATAGCAAAGCCGGAAGAGAAATGGTATCTGATTGCTCACCCTGGGATTGAGATCCCAACTCTGCGCGTCTTCACAGATCCGGAATTAAAACGTGATACACCAATTCGCTCTCTGCCCGCATTATTACAGGCTCCGTACGCAAATGATTGCGAATCTCTTGTAAGAAAACGTTTTCGTAAGGTTGAACAGCTTCTTTCATGGCTGCTAGAATACGCGCCGTCACGCCTGACAGGGACCGGTGCATGTGTATTCGGCGAATTTGAATCAGAAGGATCGGCCCGTAAGGTGTTAAATCAAGCCCCTGAGTGGTTGCAGGGTTTTGTTGCGCGTGGCGTCAACAATTCACCTTTGCACAATTTCCGCTCTGGGATACCCGGTTATTGAACCAATGAACAGATATCGTTCATTTGAGCATTGGTCAACAATATCTCTCTGGACGCAAGCCTGAGGTTTTTCTCGTGCCCGATATGAAGCTTTTTGCTGGTAACGCCATTCCTGAACTAGCACAACGTGTTGCCAACCGCCTGTACACCAATCTTGGAGACGCTGCTGTCGGTCGTTTCAGCGACGGTGAAGTCAGCGTACAAATTAACGAAAATGTACGCGGTGGTGATATTTTCATCATCCAGTCCACTTGTGCACCGACTAACGACAACTTGATGGAATTGGTCGTTATGGTTGATGCACTGCGCCGTGCCTCCGCCGGACGTATTACCGCAGTAATCCCTTATTTCGGTTATGCCCGTCAGGACCGCCGGGTCCGTTCAGCCCGTGTGCCGATTACCGCAAAAGTTGTCGCAGACTTCCTGTCCAGTGTCGGCGTAGACCGCGTACTGACAGTTGATCTGCATGCTGAACAGATCCAGGGTTTCTTTGACGTTCCGGTTGATAACGTATTTGGTAGTCCGATCCTGCTGGAAGATATGTTGCAGCAAGAATTGGAAAACCCTATCGTTGTTTCCCCGGATATTGGCGGTGTTGTCCGCGCCCGTGCTATCGCTAAACTGCTGAATGACACGGATATGGCTATCATTGATAAACGCCGGCCACGGGCTAACGTTTCTCAGGTGATGCACATTATTGGTGATGTTGCTGGTCGCGACTGCGTACTGGTTGATGACATGATTGATACCGGCGGTACATTATGCAAAGCGGCTGAAGCATTGAAAGAGCGTGGAGCTAAACGTGTATTTGCCTATGCAACTCACCCGATTTTCTCCGGCAACGCGGTGGACAACATCAAAAACTCGGTTATTGATGAAGTGGTTGTCTGTGACACCATCCCATTGTCTGCTGAAATCAAGGCGCTGAATAAAGTTCGTACTCTGACTTTATCCGGTATGTTAGCTGAAGCGATCCGCCGCATCAGTAATGAAGAGTCAATCTCTGCGATGTTTGAACACTAAGTTTCATCCATAAATCGCGCTTAAGAAAAAACCCGTTGCCAAGAACTTCAACGGGTTTTCTGCTTATCCGGAGTCATAATAATATTCCTCCATTAGCAAAAATTCTAACTAACACTGTTTTTGTTATGGATACCGATGATCACCACGACGATAACGCTCATCGTAATTTTTCAACCACCAGTAACGATCTGCCACACCTTCCCGGCCTCCCACACCAGCACCAGCTAACCAAACAAGAGCACCAATAAAAACTCCCAATAGCGCTGCTTCAGATAAAAACTCAGGCCAGCCAAAACCGAAGATATGGGGCAGTAATGTATAAGCCAGGCTGCTAACGATAGTCAACATACCAACACCCATCAATACATTACCAACTATGAAGGCACTCTGACGTTTCATATGTTACCTCCAACACTCTTCGTGCTCACTAAGAACCTAAAGTCAAGAAACATATGTTTACTTGTACTATAGAGTATAGCTCTATTTGCTAAAAGGTCATTGCGGACACGATCACAACTAACAGAGATAACCTTCACTCTTTACTTGTCTCTACTCGTGATTATGTATCCACACTTACTTTTGAAAACTTATCTAAATGAAAATGACTTATCGATCGATAACCATCAGTAATCACTTAAAGGGAAGAGTCATCAAACTGAACTTTGTACTCGTCGCACCTGACAGGTAAACTACCCCTCTTTATTGTTTTTACTATTAAAAGTGAAGAAAAATAGTGGGTAACATAAAATTAATTGTCGGTCTGGCTAATCCTGGTGCTGAATATGCCCAAACCCGGCACAACGCCGGGGCCTGGTACCTCGACCTGCTGGCGCAGAGCCACAATCAGCCATTGAAAGAAGAGAGTAAATTTTTCGGTTACACCGCCCGGATTAATATATGCGGCCATGATGTTCGTCTGTTAGTCCCGACAACATTTATGAACCTCAGCGGTAAATCTGTCGCGGCCCTCGCCTCCTTTTACCGTATCCAACCGGATGAAATTCTGGTGGCACATGATGAACTCGATTTACCGCCGGGAGTGGCAAAAATGAAGCTGGGCGGAAGTCATGGCGGCCATAATGGTTTGAAAGATATCCAAAACAAATTTAGTAATAATCCTAACTTCTATCGCTTACGTATTGGTATCGGTCATCCGGGCGATAAAAATAAAGTTATTGGCTTTGTGCTGGGAAAACCACCGACCAGTGAACAAAAGCTGATTGATGACGCGATTGATGAAGCTCTGCGCTGCACTGATATTCTGATGAAACAAGGTATGGATAAAGCGATCAACCGCTTGCACAGCTTCAAAGCCAGTGCCTGACGACACAGAATAGATAAATCCTATTTGCGGGATCGTGATAGCTCGCCATTCCGTGTATAATGGCGCCAATTTTTTCTGATTCATCACAAAGGCTACTCCAGCCTTTTGATTTATAAGTAATTTAAGGTGAAAATTTATGGGATTCAAATGCGGTATCGTTGGCTTGCCTAACGTCGGGAAATCAACATTATTCAATGCGCTGACCAAAGCAGGTATCGAAGCAGCAAACTTCCCGTTCTGCACCATTGAACCAAATACCGGTGTAGTACCGATGCCCGATCCACGGCTTGAGCAACTGGCGCAAATTGTAAAACCTCAACGTATCCTGCCTACCACAATGGAATTCGTCGATATTGCCGGTCTGGTGAAAGGCGCATCAAAAGGTGAAGGTCTGGGCAACCAGTTTCTGACTAATATTCGTGAAACGGAAGCTATCGGCCATGTTGTACGTTGCTTCGTCAACGACAATATCATTCACGTTTCCGGTCAGGTTGACCCTGCCGCTGATATTGAGATCATCAATACAGAACTGGCCCTTTCCGATCTGGACACTTGTGAGCGAGCCATTCATCGTGTCCAGAAAAAAGCCAAAGGTGGCGATAAAGATGCCAAAGCCGAACTGGAAGCGCTGGAAAAATGCCTGCCGCATCTGGAACAAGCCGGTATGCTGCGGGCATTGGATCTCAGTGCCGAAGAGAAAGCCGCTATCCGCTACTTGAGTTTCCTGACGCTGAAACCCACGATGTACATTGCTAACGTCAACGAAGATGGTTTCGAAAACAATCCTCATCTGGATATTGTTCGTGCAATCGCAGAAAAAGAGGGATCGGTTGTCGTACCTGTTTGTGCTGCGGTAGAAGCCGATATCGCAGAGCTGGAAGATGATGAACGTGAAGAGTTTATGGCTGAACTTGGTCTGGAAGAGCCCGGTTTAAACCGCGTTATCCGGGCTGGCTATCAGTTACTGAATCTGCAAACTTACTTCACCGCCGGCGTGAAAGAAGTCCGGGCATGGACAATCCCTGTAGGCGCAACTGCACCGCAAGCTGCCGGTAAGATCCACACTGACTTTGAAAAAGGCTTTATCCGTGCGCAAACTATCGCTTTTGCAGATTTCATCACTTATAAAGGCGAACAAGGCGCAAAAGAGGCCGGAAAAATGCGTTCAGAAGGTAAGGAGTATATCGTTAAAGATGGCGATGTGATGAATTTCTTGTTTAATGTCTAAATTATTACTCATGTCCCGTGACGTCGCATGGTGTTTCAGAGGCTGAATAAATCACTTAAAATCCACGCGGTTGCGTGGATTTTTGTTTTCAATTTTCGATTCGCCCACCTTTCACCGGCAGGCCAGTGTTATAATCCTTCTTTCACGGATATCAGTGTTGGCTGACTGTCTGGTTTACCTCCGACTTTCCCTTGATTAATATAAGTTCTTAAAATTTCGTTATTACCGCTATTCTACCTTTCGTCTATAATAACAATAAAACAAGATGAATCAAACGACAAAAACATTTCAACCAAGAAGTTAATATAATCAATAACAATCCTTACTTGTAATTATTCATTTCAAATAAATATAAACAAAAAACAAATCAACATATAATTGATAATAAAATGAATTATTAGCAGATATAAATACATTATCAAACTGTATAATAAAGGGTTATTTTTATAAAATACCCTAAAAGCAAATTTTATGATAATAAACTTTACATATTGTATTTTTAAACTATTATGGAAATATCATAGATGCAATTTCTATCAATTGACATAGATATTACCAGCTTTCAGAAAATATATTTATCACACAAAATAAAACCATATCTTATTGATCTAAAATAAATTATATTTCCTGAAGACAGAATTAACCTGAATTAAAAATAAACATTCAATAGTTAATTATATAAATTTATAAGGAAAATAATCATGAAGAATATATTCACCAGCTCTGACTATGAATTTAAAAAAGCTCAAGAGTGGCTGGGGTATATTAAACAAGGAAAACTAAGATACCTGAAAACACAGGAATATCCCGATAACATTTTTTCTCCTTCCCCGGAACCTGAAAATCTTTCTGACGTGCAAAGCCCAGCCAGTATAGCAGCAACAAATGAATACTCAATATTTACAAAGAAATCTGCTACATCATATAAATACCCGGTAAGCGTCACTGAAGGTTTGCAAACTATCATCAACTTATGCCGGATAGCTTCAGGCTATGATCCTTTAAAACCAGAAGGTAATGGCAATGCGAAAAAGTTCATTGCATTCACAAAAGAAATAGCGAATGTTCCATTTCTCTCTTTACTGTGGGCAGACTCCAGTATTGTGACTCAACAAAGCCATGATACCGATATCCTAATCGATTCTTTTGTTCAAGCCTTTAGAGGACTATCTCCTCAGGATAAAATTACAATCAAAATCTATCTAAAAGCGTTGGCTAATACCGCTTTATCATATGCTGATGAGAAAGAAAGACAATCCAATTTCGTACAATACGTTCTTACTAAATCCCCAAATGGCGCTTCACTTATATTGTATTCCTCTGTGTTAACAATAAAGAAAGTGAATAATAAAAGTACTATAAAATTCACATCCAGATATAAATTTTCACAGGCAGAATATAATCTCAGTCAAGCATCATGGGAAAATGTAAAACCGGCATTCGAGAAAGAAAAGAAAATATCAATCGAATATTTAATTGACTGTATGACAACCAGACTAAAAACATAAATTAAAATGTTTTTATAAACAGATTATAGGCATTGTTGCAAATAGGATTCAATATCGTTCCCTATTTTCAACAGTATTTTAACATTCAATATCTAGTTTAATAAATCTATAAAGGACAGAAATCATGGAAAATATCTTAAGCAATCCTGATTACGCAGTAAAAAAAGCCCAAGAATGGATGGAACATATTGAGAAAGGAGGAACAAGGTTGCTGAAAGATTGGCAACGCTCAGATAACATTTTCACAGATATTTCCGATCTTGAAGATTATTCCAAAGTACAAAGTCCAGCTAACGCCGCAGCTACAGAAAATTATGCACTACTTGCAAAACAGTCCGCCACATCATATAAATATCCGGTAAGCGTTACCGAAGGCCTGCAAACTATAGTGAATATATGTCGTGCAGTTTCAGATTATAATGCGTTAGATCCTGAAGGCAAAGGTAATAAAGAACACTTCTTTGCATTTACAAAAGAATTATCGGGTGTACCGATCCTTTCCTTAATATCAAAAAGCGTACAAAATGTTGTTCAAAAAAGCCGTAATATGGATGTTTTGATCAACTCTTTCCTAGAAAGCTTCCACGGTTTAACTTATCTGGAGAGAGACCAGATGAGAATCCCCTTGAGGCAATTGGCTCTCGCGGCATTATCCTATGCGGGTAAGAAGCAGACTCGATCTAATTTCGTACAAAACGTGCTGGCCACATCGTCAAGAGGTGTATCATGCTTCTTATATTGGTCTGAGTTTTCAATAATCGCTTTAGAAGATAATAAAGGCACTATCGAATTTCAATCTACTTACCTTCTACCACAAGCAGAATATCAACTGAGTTACGAAGCATGGAGAAACGCGCGGCCCGCATTCGAGAAAGCACAGAAGGAAACATTGGAAGATTGGATTAACAATATGACAACCCGGAAGAAAGAAAAGAAATAGAGTAAGGGCACTTTGTATAGAATAAGTTGATATGGTGAAATAACTGATAAAATGGTGTCCGCAAATTCATCGTGGACACCATAATGAATATCTCCGATGTAAAACACTTCGTTAAAAAAAGTAATAAATACAGTAATTACCCCCTTAGTTGGCCCAGTTCTCCACGCGAAGACCAGAAACTCGCTCAAATTCACGCACATTGTTGGTAACGATAATCAGTCCTTGACTTCTAGCATGTCCTGCTATCTGGTTGTCATAAGCCCCAATGCGCAAACCGTTCCGCTCAAGCTCTGCAATGACTTGGCCAGAGTGCATAGCAGCCCTATTATCGAAATTCAACACTTCCAACCTGGCAGCGAATTCCTCAATTACCTTCATATTAGCCTCTGGATTTCCTGATTTCTCCGCCCCTTTCACCAGTTCCATTAATGTCACCGTGCTGATACACAATTGGCCGTGATGACGCAGAAAAGCTTCACGCACCTTCTGGGGCCGGTTCTTGAGAGTGTAGATACAGATACAAGTATCAAGCATGTATTTCAGCATCAGAGCCCCTCACGCTCTTGCACTGGCGGCTGTTCACGTTCTGCCATGAAATCGGCAGTCACACCTGGACCATCAAACCAGCTGTTCCAAGACTCACCCGCTGGTGTAATGATACGAGTACGACCCACAGCAACCACATCAACGCGTTTCACTTCTTCCGGCAGGGCTACAGCTTTGGGAAGTCTGACTGCTTGAGAACGGTTACTTTTAAATACTGTTGTTTGCTCCATAAGATTCTCCTCCACAGGGATATGCTTCTTATATATCCCATAATAAGCACCAAGAAGAATATGTCAAAGGGATATACCTGATTTTTCCTATTTAAGCACTCTATATCTAAATTTCACCTTAGCCATCCGGCCAATACGTTATAGTTATTACCCACATTCAACCAATAAAGTATGACAAAGATGACCTAAAGTCTGCATAGCACGTTCCATTTCCTCATTCCAATCAAAAGAGACATTAAGACGAAAGGCATGGTTAAACTGTTGGCTGGTACAAAACATGCTGCCAGGCGCAATACTGATCCTTTCCGCTAATGCCAGTTGATAAAGCCGCTCGGCACTGAACAGCGGCTCAAATTCCAGCCAGAGGAAATACCCGCCTTTCGGGCGATTCACTTTCACTGACGCAGGCATATAGTCACCAATCGCCCGTAGCATTTGGTGTTGACGTTGCTCCAATACACGGCGAAGACGGCGTAAATGTTTATCGTATCCCCCTTCAGCAAGATAATCGGCAATAGCCAGTTGCGTCGGTATGCTGGCAGAAACAGTACTCATCATTTGCAGCTGCTGGATTTTTTTTGCGTGCTTTCCGGCCGCGACCCAACCTACTCGGAATCCCGGCGCCAGGCATTTAGAAAACGAAGAGCAATGCATAAAGTTGCTCTCACTGTCCAAAACTTTCGCCGGTACAGGCCGTTGCTGATCGAAATAGAGTTCACCATATACATCATCTTCAATCAGCACCACTTGGTTACTGTTAAGGATATTCACCAATCGTGATTTATTGTCGGCAGACATCGTTCCGCCTAATGGATTCTGGAAGTGAGTCATTAACCAGCAAGCTTTTACCGGATATTTTTGCAGCACCTCCTCCAACGCATCTAAATCAATACCGTGTTGCGGATCGGTTTTTATTGCCACCGCTTTTAAGCGTAAACGCTCAATTGCCTGCAAAGCCCCATAGAAAGCCGGCGATTCAATGACCACCCAATCACCCGGTTCAGTCACTGACTGCAAACTGAAACTCAATGATTCCATCGCCCCGGCGGTAATCACAATTTCATCAGGAGAAACATGAATACCATGCATCGCGTAGCGGCGCGATATGTTACGGCGTAACTTATCGTTACCCGGTGGTAAGTTGGCTAAAGAGCTGTGCGGCGCTATTCGCCTGGCGACTGCCGCTAACGCTTTGGTAAGTTTAGGCTGAATCAATAAGGATGGATCCGGGAATGCTGAACCAAAAGGAATAATCGAAGGATCTTTGCACGCTTGTAATACATCAAAAATAGAAGCACTTATTTCCACGCTTTCGCTCAGATGTAATCGCTTTCCCCCTTTCGCCGCCGCAAATGGTTGTAAACGCTTGGTGACATAATAACCAGATTGAGGCCGGGAAATGATCCATCCCTGACTTTCCAATAACTGATACGACTGAACAACTGTCATCAAACTCAAACCCGATAATTTCACTGACTCTCTCAAAGAAGGTAGTCTATCTCCTACCAGCCAGGTACCATCTTCAATATGTTGCAGAATTTGCTTGGCAAATTGTTCATAACGCTTCATAAGTTCAGACCTCCGTGAAAACTGTTATAGTCAATATACAGAAAACTGTCACTATTATAGTTATTTTTTTCATGTTCTACTTACCCACACACATTTCCTGCCTTTGTTCAAACTAAAAATAAGAGGTCACTATGTTTGGCTTAAGTGCTCTGGAACTGGCCAGAATTCAGTTCGCTTTTACTGTCTCCTTTCACATTATCTTTCCAGCAATCACGATTGGGCTGGCAAGTTTTTTAGCGGCACTGGAAGGATTATGGCTGAAAACCCGTCATAGCGATTACAAAGAGTTATATCACTTCTGGTCGAAAATTTTTGCAGTTAACTTCGGCATGGGAGTGGTTTCCGGCCTGGTTATGGCTTATCAGTTCGGCACCAACTGGAGTTTTTTCTCCGAGTTTGCCGGTTCGATCACCGGCCCCTTGCTGACTTACGAAGTGCTGACCGCGTTCTTTCTTGAAGCGGGCTTTCTTGGTGTGATGTTATTTGGCTGGAACCGAGTGGGTGAAAAGTTACATTTTTTCGCTACCTGTATGGTTGCGCTAGGTACTCTGATATCCACCTTTTGGATACTGGCTTCCAATAGCTGGATGCAAACCCCACAGGGCCATGAAATTATCAATAATCAGGTCGTCCCCGTCGACTGGCTGGCAGTTATATTTAATCCCTCCTTTCCATACCGTCTGGCTCACATGTGTACTGCGGCATTCCTTGCCTCAGCATTCTTTGTTGCAGCTTCAGCGGCATGGCATTTATTAAAAGGCAATGACTCGACAGCAATGAAAAAAATGCTATCCATGTCGATGTGGATGATCCTGATTATTGCTCCTTTGCAGGCGTTGATTGGTGATGCTCACGGTCTTAACACACTCAAGCATCAACCCGCCAAAATCGCGGCAATGGAAGGCCATTGGGAAAATCGTCCCGGCGAAGCAACTCCGCTGATCCTGTTTGGTATTCCTGATATGGAACGGGAAGAGACGCGTTATGCCGTGGAGATTCCTTATCTCGCCAGTCTGATTTTGACGCACAGCATCGATAAGCAGGTTCCTGCTCTTAAAGAGTTTCCACCGGAAGACAGACCAAACGCCCTGATGGTTTTCTGGTCATTCAGAGTGATGGTCGGCCTGGGTATGCTGATGATAATTGCCGGCTGCTGGGGACTCTGGCTACGCTATAAGCAACAGCTTTACCAATCAAAACCCTTCCTGCGTTTTATGTTCTTGATGGCGCCTTCCGGCCTGATCGCCATTCTTGCCGGCTGGTTTACCACAGAAATAGGCCGTCAACCGTGGGTGGTTTATGGTCTGTTACGTACCAAAGACGCTGTATCCGCACATGGTGAGATACATATGAGCATCAGCCTGTTGCTGTTTATCGTGGTTTATAGCTCGGTATTTGGTGTGGGTTACGCCTATATGATGAAACTTATCCGCAAAGGTCCCAAAAAGGAGTTCAAAAATGGGTATTGATCTGCCGTTAATCTGGTTCATCATCATTGTGTTCAGCACCATGATGTACATTGTCATGGATGGTTTTGATCTTGGGATTGGACTGCTCTATCCCACAATTAAAAGCGACAGCGACCGTGATTTAATGATGAACAGTGTCGCCCCCGTCTGGGATGGTAACGAAACCTGGCTGGTACTTGGAGGTGCAGGTTTATTCGGTGCTTTTCCTCTGGCTTATGCCGTTATACTTGATGCACTGACGATCCCCTTGACATTAATGTTATTTGGCCTGATATTCCGTGGCGTCGCCTTTGAGTTTCGTTTCAAATCCGCGCCTGAACATCGTCATATCTGGGATAAAGCCTTTATCGGTGGTTCTGTGATTGCCACGTTCGTTCAGGGGGTTGTGGTCGGCGCCTTTATTCAGGGGTTCCCTGTTGAAAACCGGGCTTATGCAGGTGGCTATTTTGACTGGTTCTCACCTTTCCCGCTGTTCTGTGGCTTTGGGCTTGTCGTTGCTTACGCCCTGTTAGGCTGCGGCTGGCTGATTATGAAAACCGAAGGCCATCTGCAACAGGCGATGTACCGTGTAGCCCGCCCACTCATTCTTCTGATGCTGGCTGTCATTATGATTATCAGTTTGTGGACACCATTAATCCATCCGGCAATTGCAGAACGTTGGTTCAGTTTACCTAATTTATTGTTCTTCCTTCCTGTTCCACTGTTAGTGGCATGGTCGGGCTGGAAATTATTGCGTTCTATCAAACGCAAAACCCATTACACACCGTTTCTGTTAGCGCTGTTGCTGGTTTTCCTTGGCTACAGTGGATTGGGTATCAGTATCTGGCCGAACCTGATCCCACCGGCTATCAGCTATGAAGCAGCCGCAGCACCACCACAAAGTTTAGGTTTTATGCTGGTCGGCGCCCTGCTGATCATCCCAGTGATCCTGGTTTATACCTATTGGAGCTACTACGTTTTCCGGGGGAAAGTGAACCATGAACAAGGCTACCACTGATCAAAACATCCAACGCCCTTCCGTATGGAAACGGATAGGCTGGATGGCAGTAATCTGGCTTTGCGGTGTGATGGCTCTTTTTGCTGTCTCCACACTATTTCGCCTTCTGATGACAGCAGCAGGCATGAAATTAAAGTAATTGTTAACACTATTTAATAAATTGAGCTAAAGTTTTCATCAGTATTGCAGAACGGAATCTTAACCTGATGAAAACAAGTTCAAATAACTCTCTCTTCACAAACCAAAAGTTGTTTGTAATCAACTCTATTATAAATTTATTTTTACTTTTTATACTGTTATTGATCAATAAACCGTCTATTCAAGATTTAATTCTACCGTTGCTGATAATGTTAAGCATTACAAATGTATATTTCCTGATAAAAGTAGTGCATAACTCTGTTCCTGTCAAAGAATGGCAACATTCAAGATACAAAGCAGAGATTAACGCACTGAAACAAAAAAATGGCTATTTGGATTTCCTCTGTCAAAGCCATTTCAAACTACAAAACTGTAAACTTCTTCCTGAAAAGCTACAGGAGATTTTTTCTCATCTCAATCGCCTGATCCCTTTCTGTGAAGCCAAAATCATCTTTTATCCATCGCAACAAGAATATTTCTTCCGCAATCCCCACCAGTGCCCCTATTTCGATATGCCTCTGATTATGAGGTGGAATCTGAATGATAATATTGATAACTATGGGACACTCTGGATAAAAACACACAGAAATAGTGACTTGACCCCCGATGAAAAAAGCCTGGTTCAGAATGTGGTTGCCTTAATGACGAATAAACTGTTACGGGAAAACCAAATCCAGTGCCACCATCAGAGTATTTTGGCAGCAGAAAGAGCAGCTATTTCCCGTGAACTCCACGACTCAATTGCCCAATCGCTCTCTTTCCTTAAGATTCAGGTTAATTGCCTGTATATCGGTAGTGATAACTTATCCAAGCAAAGTTTAACTTCGCTCAATATGATTAAGGATGAATTGAATATCGCTTACCGCCAGCTAAGAGAATTATTGGCAACCTTCAGGAACGAACAGCCTCAATGTAATCTGCAAGAATCTTTACAGATGTTGGTTAATGAGTTTAACCATCGTCTGGGCTTCAATATTGAATTCAATTACCGTCTGACACATCAGCACATCCCTGACAGTTACTGTAAACATTTAATACAAATCGTCCGGGAGTGTTTAAACAATTGCTACAAGCATTCCAATGCAAACTGGATCAGTATTCGTATTTATCCTATTGATGACAAAATCATTACTGTTGTCAGTGACAATGGCCGGGGCATCAATCTAAATGCAATTGATAAAAACAGATTTGGACTGGCTATTATACAAGATAGAGTCACGCTCATCGGTGGACAATTACAGATAAAAAACCGTAAAAATGGTGGTACAGAAATAGAAATTCAATTATCACTGGATTGAAAAAGACAGATAAATCAAATTACTGGCATCAGCGCAACTTATTGAATGATAATGATTAGCATTTGTGTTAATTACTGTTACACTGCATTTTGCTTTATCAGATCATTACCTTCGATAAATTTTCCAGAGGAATTTTACGTGGCTAATAAAACAATTGAAGAGAAAAATATTTACCGCCCTGCACCACCGAGGCTTGTTCAGGTAAAAAAAATTTTCGACGTAACCCCCAATATGCGCAGCATTACTTTCGAAAGTGAAAACCTGGACACTTATCCCACTGAATGCGAAGGTGGGCTGGTAAAAATATTCTTACCTCTTCCGGGACAAATCAAACCGATCTTACCCACTCTATCCCCAGAAGGCCCAATATGGCCGGCAAAAGAGCTACGCCCGGTTACCCGTGCTTACACCGTTCGGGCTCTGCGTTCCGAACAAAAAGAGATCGATATTGAGTTCGCACTGCATGACCATGGCGGTCCAGCGGTGGAATTTGCTCACAGAGCCAAAATCGGTGACTGGATCGGTATCACTAACCCCGGAGGTCCTGATCCATTACTGCCAAAAGTCAGCAATTATTATATGGCTGGTGACTCAAGTTCCCTGCCTGCAATTGCGGCGCTATTGGAAACAATAAAACCAGACGCTGCCGGACAGGTGATTATTCGTATCGAAAGTGAACAGGATATTCAGGAGTTGAAAAAACCGGCGGGAATAACAATCCACTGGATTACCGGCGGGGTTGAAGTGACCGACAAGATGGTATCCACGTTCAAATCCTGGTCATTACCAACAGAAGATGTCACTTTCTGGCTTGCCGGTGAAGATAAGATGGTAAAAGCGCTTCGTCGCTATGTTCGCCGTGAAAAAGGTTATGAACGCCACCAGTTATATGCCATCCCTTACTGGAGACATGGCTTTAATGAGGAAGGTTATCACGAGCTGCGCCATGAAGTGATGGATAGCTTTGCGCTATGATTAGTGCATAATTTCGGCCAGTCATAATAGGTAAAGGATCACGCCGGGAGATTTTTTCAGGAATCTTGACGGTGTGATCTATATCACAAGAATGATCTACAACCATTGGGATAGGGACATTATAAATTAAAAGAAAGATATTCATCTGCCAGCTGTGCAGCACCGAAACCAACCAAATGCCGGTTAAAGTTAAAGCCGGAAAAGCGGAAAGAACTTGTTAACAGGTCTTTTGTTGCCTATAGTGAGACTTGTTAACAAGTCTTATTGTGAGGATATATGGCAAACATTATTCTAAGCGACACAAGCGCAAGTGTTAGTGAATTAAAGAAAAATCCAATGGCTACTGTAAAGGCGGGCGATGGTTATCCCGTCGCTATCCTGAACCGCAATCAGCCGGCCTTTTACTGTGTTCCAGCTGAATTATACGAAAAACTGCTTGATGCCCTGGACGATCAGGAGTTATCGCGCCTTGTCAAAGAGCGCCAACATCAGCCATTAGTGGACGTAGATCTGGATAAGTACTTATGAGTTACCGTGTGAAGTTCAGAGCGGAAGCGGCGAAAGAATGGGAAAAACTAGATAGGGCAATACAACAGCAGTTCGCAAAAAAACTTAAAAAATGCTGTGATAACCCGCACATACCATCAGCAAAACTTCGGGCAATGCCTAACTGTTATAAAATAAAGTTGCGCACTTCGGGTTTCCGTCTGGTGTATGAAGTTATTGATGACTGTCTTATCATTGCCGTTGTTGCCGTGGGTAAACGCGAACGGAGTGATGTTTATCATCTTGCCAGCGAACGCCTGCGCTAATCCTCATCCTCCGTTGGTAAAATAGCGTTGGGCAGAGCGCTAAAGGTTCCCCAATAAAAGGCAATCAAAGACATCACTGCCACTGCAACGATATCCCAGGGCGCAGGAATCATGCCTTTCCCGCCAAATGTGCCTAAATAGGACAGAATGATCATGGCACTGTAGAAACCGATCAGCCACAAGGCAGAGGTTATCTGTTGGCGCAGGCTCACTTTGCCCACAGGGACTCTGTTTTTGAATAACAAGTAGATGAAGAACAAGACAATTTGTAATCCGAGCAGCCAGGAAACGGTTTTCCAACCAGACCAGTAAACAATGAAGGCGGAAACAATAAAAGAGAGCGGGCCAATGATGACAAACCCTTTAACATAAAAGGGACGTTTCATCTCTTTGGCATTACGGCGTAAGGCAGAGGCCGTTACTGGCGCTAACGCGTAGCTCAGGATTAACGCCGCTGAAACAACACTGATAAGTTTTTCCCATGAAGGAAAAGGTAATGTCCAAAAAATAGAAAGAATAAACGTCAACCAGAGTGCAGGACGTGGTATCCCCGATTTTTCATCGATATGGGTAAACACGTTAAATAACGTTCCACTTTTTGCCCAGCCATAGATAACGCGCGGAGTCGCATTCATATAAATATTCCCAGTGCCGCTTGGGGAGATCACTGCATCACATACCACCAAAAAAGCGAGCCATCCCGCCCCGAGTATTAAAGCTATATCGCGAAACGGCAGTGAAAAATATTGTCCAATTTGGTTCCAGCCGCCAAAGAGTAGATCAGAGGGTATCCCGCCAAGAAAAGCTAACTGTAATAAAACATAAATAACCGTAGACAGTAGAATAGACAGAATAAGAGCAATAGGGATGGTTTTTTGGGGTTTTTCCACTTCACCGGCGACAGAAATAATTGGCGTCAAGCCAAGATAAGCAAAGATAATACCTCCTGCTGAAACCGCGGCTTCAACACCAGAGATCCCAAACGGGGAGAATCCATGAACTTGCAGATTACTCGGATTGAAATAATTAAAAAGGATAGCAATAACGAGCAGCGGAACGATGAATTTGAAGATACTAATAATATTGTTGAATTTCGCAAAGGTTTTCACGCTGTTGTAATTAAGGTAAAAGAAAAATGCTAATAAAATAAATTGAACCAGCCAGCCTGCCAGAGTCGGATCACCAGAACCAAGCTGACTGAGAAAAGGGAACCACGCAGCCGCATATTGCCGGGCAGCGACAACTTCAATGGCGATAAGGCTGGAAAACGCAATTAAGGTGATAGAACCCATTAAATATCCCATGAGTTCACCATGAGAAAACATCGGATAACGGATAATGCCACCTGATTTCGGCAGAGCTGCGCCCAATTCACAATACACAATGCCGAGTAAGAGCACAGCGATACCACCAATCACCCAGGAAAAAATCCCTGCTGGCCCGGCAATAACAGACACATGACTGGCGGCAAATAACCAGCCAGAGCCAAAAATAGCACCTAACCCGATGAAAGTTAAATCCGTAAGTGTTAACTGTTTCTTAAATTTTCCCTGCCCTGAATTGGATTTTGGCAGTGGAGATTCTTCGTATGGCGCCATAATTATTCGCTCTTTTCTGTTTCTTATTTGATATATGCCAGCAGGGTAATTTCTCGTGACAGTGGCGCAATGTGCATAACTAGCAGCAATGCAAGTATTAAACTGATTTACAATGCTTCCCTACTCATTACCCCATTGATTAATCGGGAAATATTTAACGGATTACGGTTTTGTAGTGCTGGGGGAAGTAAGGATTCGGGATAGTTTTGGAGACATACCGGACGCAGAAAACGCCAAATAGCCAGTGTGCCAACGGAAGTCCCTCTCGTATCTGAAGTCGCTGGATAAGGCCCACCATGAACCATGGCATCACATACTTCAACACCTGTTGGGTAGCCGTTGACAACCACTCTGCCAGCGATGTTCTGTAATCGTCGACTGAGTTCATGCGAATTAGCTAATTCATCGTGTTCACCAATCAAGGTCGCGGTAAGCTGTCCCTGCAAACAGTCAATTGCGCTTAAAAGCTGGTGCTGGCTTTCAGCTTCAATCACGATAATAACAGGACCAAAAACCTCCTCTTGCAGCAGAGCATTTTTATTCAACAACAAAGCAATATCTGCACAATACAGCATCGTAGTTGCCTGATTTTCATGATGTTCACCAGTGGCTAACTGTGTCATTAAGGGTTCATTATCCAGTTTATGAATACCTTTTTGGTAACTGAGTAATGTGCCTTGGTTTAGCATTGACTGTGCCGGACGAAGAATGACTTCCTGCATTAATTGAGTAATAAATTGATCAAATTCTGGTGAACAAATGCCCAGGATCATGCCCGGTTTAGTACAAAACTGACCGCAACCTAATGTGAATGAATTTGCCAGTTCTTGGGCAATTTGTTTTCCCCGCTGTATTAAAGCGTTTGGCAGCGCAATGACCGGGTTGATACTCGACATTTCAGCAAAAACCGGAATAGGTTGTGATCGCTGCATGGCCATATCGAACAATGCACGCCCGCCAGCGAGTGAACCGGTAAAACCAACCGCCTGAATAATCGGGTGTTTGACTAAATCCGCCCCCACGCTATTGCCATAAATCATATTGAATACACCTGCGGGCATTTGTGTCGCTATAATAGCGCGCTCAATGGCTTGCGCGATGATTTCGGCGGTGACCATATGGCCGCTATGCGCTTTGAAAACAACGGAGCAGCCCGCCGCTAATGCTGACGCGGTGTCACCACCCGCGGTTGAAAAAGCCAAAGGAAAATTACTGGCGCCGAAAACCGCAATAGGGCCAAGAGGAATATAACACTGGCGAATATCAACCCTAGGAAGCGGTTTTCTCTCAGGTTGTGCAGTATCAATGCGGGCAGCATGAATATCACCACGGCGTAACAACGTAGCAAACAGCCTCATTTGCCCACTCGTTCTCGACCGTTCGCCCTGAAGTCGGGCGGGTGACAGAGCCGTTTCTTCCGATACAAGGGCAATGAAATCATCGCCAAGAGCATCAATTTCATCCGCAATTTTATCTAAAAAAACGGCACGTCCTTCTAATGATGTTTGGCTATAACGTGTAAATGCATCGGCGGCGGCTTGAACAGCGAGATCGACCTCATGTACTGTAGCCTGATAAAACACATAACCCATTGATGAATTATCCACCGCTCGCCGGCTGTGTAAACAACGTTCTCCCTCTGCTTGCCTGTGACCACCAATAAACTGCATACCTGAATGTGTTACTGACATAGCGATTTCTCCAAAGGGATCAAAATTCAGAGGCCTACATCAGGCAGCGAAGGACGGTTTGCGAGGGCTTTTTCTACAATGGCGCGTACTTCAACCAATATTTCCCCCTCAAGCGGTAAACGTGGTGGGCGGGTAATCGCACTGCCACGGCCAACCATTTCTTCACACAGTTTGATGCATTGCACCAAATCAGGACGGAAATCCAGATGCAGCAAAGGCATAAACCAGCGATATAACTGCCGGGCTTCTTCATAACGTTTCTGTTTAGCCAGACGGAATAAAGTCTCCCCTTCCCGCGGAAAGGCATTCGACATGCCTGAAATCCAACCTTCTGCGCCCACGGCGACTGACTCTAAAACGACGTCATCCAAACCAGCAAAAAGAATGAAGCGATCGCCTGCTTCATTGGGAATATCACTAAAAGGTCGGGTATTGCCTGATGAATCTTTAAACGCAACGATATTTTCGCAATCGGCCAGAGATATCAGCATTTCTGGCGTAATATCATTTTTATACAGCAGAGGGTTGTTATATAGCATGATGGGCAAATCGGTAGAAGCGGCAATTGTACGGAAATATGCCCTGTTTTCTTTAGGGGTTGGCGTATAAACCAATGGTGGCATAATCATCACCCCATTAGCCCCTGCCTGGCGGCATTCAGAGACCATTTTACACGCATTGTCGGTTGTCAGTTCCGCAATACCCGAAAGAATAGGAACTTTCCCAGCAGTAACATCCACCGCGAGTTCAACGATAGCACGCTTTTCCTTCATGGACAGGGAAGTGTTTTCCCCCACAGAACCATTGACAACTAAACCGGAAACCCCATCTTTAATCAGGTTTGTCATGACCTTATGAGTGGCGTCCAAATTAATGGAAAAATCGGGGTTAAATTGGGTTGTTACTGCCGGGAAAACGCCATGCCAGTTAACCTTTTTCTTGCTCATGGTCTTATCCTTTGATTGATATTTGACATGCAAATTGTTTTCATCTTGTTAATAAAATGTGACTTATTGGTTTTGACTGAATAATGGCTATTTCGCCAAAAAGAAGCTTGTCACTTTTCGCAGTGAACAATGACGAAATCAGCATAATAGGAATAACAAACTTAAAGCTGAGGGATTGTTACTGGGCCAGATAATTCCTGATTACAAGTAAGTTCTTGAATAAATGAATTAACCCAATATCGTGGCGGTAAAATGACAAATTGGATCACGATAAGGACGGATATATCAGGAAAGCGGCAAATGACTCCTGCCCATTGACTGGCGAAAATCACTGGGCGTGATTCCAGTTAACGCCTTAAATTGCCGGGTAAATGCACTGTGATCAGTATAACCACATTGCAAAGCGACATCTGTGATAGGCAGTTCTGTCGCCAGCAATTCAGACGCTTTTTCAATTCTGATTTTGTGGATCATCTGCCGGGGCGTCAGGTGAAAAATGCGTTTACAGTAACGTTCCAATTGAGCAACC
The DNA here is from genome assembly GCF_001010285.1 of Photorhabdus thracensis. Classification (GTDB taxonomy): domain Bacteria; phylum Pseudomonadota; class Gammaproteobacteria; order Enterobacterales; family Enterobacteriaceae; genus Photorhabdus; species Photorhabdus temperata. Next base: position 4,765,400 of record NZ_CP011104.1, read on the forward strand.
GAGAGATGTGTTAGATTCGTCAGCTCTTTGAGACGAATTGTTCGATCAAAATGTTCACGAATATAATCATCAACGATAGCCAGTTTTTGGTACACAGGATGGTTTTCCTTAACTTCCATCAGATCATGAGAAATTCCCGCCATACCAATAATTTGATTATGTTGATTATACAACGGCAATTTATATGTCATGCACCAACCTGTTTTGCGTCCATGATAAAAATGGAGCTCCAGTTGGTTTTGGATAATTACCCCTTGGTGTAATACACGTAAATCTTGTTCGGTGTAACAACTGCCCATCTGAGCAGGAAAGATCTCGGAGGAAGTTTTACCAAGTAGCGAAGAGATCGATTTAAATCCGCAGCGTGTAGCCAGCGTAAGATTCGCAATTAGGTAACGTGCTTTGGTATCTTTGATAAAGAAAACCACACTGGGAATCGCATTCAGCAATGGTGTAATTAAGGCAACCGCATTGAGAATATCTTGCAGGTGACTGGGTTTGTGATTAACAAACCCACTACAAAGTGTTGATAAAAACTCAATATTACAAACATCATGGTCACTTGTACCAATGCCATTTTTTTCATTGTGCTGGTATAGGCTGTCATGGGCTATATTCATCATCGATATCTCCAGTCTATCATCATTAAAATAAGATTTTTAACTCGTGTATTTGGTTATTTATCTTGATTAAAAAGATCAAAATAAATATCAGATTCAACTTATCCGCAATGTTCAGAAGAATTATTTTATATTCATGTGATAATTATCACAGAAAGTTATTCCTATCGTTCTTATTTATCCATTTGATTTTTAAATTATTATTTTTCATGGTGTCCAAATAATAATTCAGGGATTTTTTCATTGTGCTGATTTCAGCATGTTGCGATATGAAACTCATCAAGCGGTAAGCGAAATATTACGCCACCATTTGTTAAAAATACGTTAATTTGGTGGGCTTATGGCAGAAAAAAATGAGTATCAGATTGTTCGCGTCATTGATTCACACACAGGTGGAGAACCCACGCGCACAGTAATAGAGGGATTTCCATCTCTTGGCAAAGGAACTGTCGCTAAACAACGGCAACGCTTTGAAGCCGAATTTGATCACTGGCGCAAAGCTCTCATTCTTGAACCCAAAGGGAATGATGTGTTGGTAGGTGCCCTCTTATGCCCGCCCGCGGCACCTGAAGCCGATATAGGCGTTATCTTCTTTAATAACACAGGGTATTTGGGCATGTGTGGTCATGGTACCATGGGCCTTATTGCCTCCCTCCATCATCTGGGCTGGTTGCGCCCCGGCAAGTATAAAATTGAGACGCCTGTTGGCCTTGTGGAGGCAGTGCTCCATGAGGATAGAGCGGTGTCTGTTCATAATGTCCTCTCTTATCGTTACCGGCAGAATGTCACCGTGAATATGCCAGGTGTGGGTGATGTCAACGGAGACATTGCCTGGGGAGGAAACTGGTTTTTTCTGATCAGTCAGCATGGTTATTCGTTAACCACCCATCATATTGATGAACTCACGCAATACAGTTGGGCCGTTAGGCAGGCACTAGAACAAGCAGGGATTACTGGCGAAAATGGCGAGTGTATCGACCATATTGAATTGTTTGCTCCTGATAACAATGCTGACAGCCGCAATTTTGTGTTATGTCCGGGGAAATCCTATGACCGTTCACCCTGTGGCACAGGAACGAGTGCCAAATTAGCCTGCCTGGCAGCGGATGGAAAATTGCAGCCAGGTGAAGTTTGGCGACAATCCAGCATTATTGATAGTGTTTTTGAAGCCCAATATCAATGGGCTGGTCAGAAAATTGCCCCTGTGATCCGGGGAACTGCACATGTTTACGGTGATAACAAATTAATCATTGCGAAGAACGATCCTTTCGTCTGGGGGATCAGTGTATGACCCCACCTCAAATGTCGGACGTCATCATCGTTGGCGCGGGTATCGTTGGCACCGCGTGCGCTTATCAATTGGTACAGGATGGTTTAAGCGTTGCTGTGATTGATGATGGCGGTAAAGGGGCGACACAGGCAGGAATGGGGCATCTGGTGTGTATGGACGATAATCCTGCTGAATTGGCATTGAGTAGTTATTCATTAGATATATGGCGAACATTCACCCCACATATGCCCGAAAACTGTGCATGGCGTGGATGCGGTACGCTTTGGCTGGCGGGTGCAGAAGATGAAATGAAACTTGCTGAGGAAAAAAGCGCACGTCTTGCCAGCTATGGGATTGAGAATATTCCGCTGACAGCGACACAGATTCATCAAATGGAGCCTATGGTGAGAGCTGGAATCGCGGGTGGTTTATGTGTTCCAGGGGATGGGATTATCTATGCACCAAATGTCGTACACTGGTTTCTTGCTGCCTGTAATGAAAAAATTCAGTTCATTAAAGGGCAAGTACACGCCTTAGAACCTCAGACCATTGTGTTGCGTGATGGAACAAAATATTGCGCACCGAGAATATTGCTGGCAAATGGGTTGTGGAGCACACATCTGTTACCTGAATTACCTATTGTCCCTAAAAAAGGGCAATTGGCAATTACAGATCGCTACCCTACCTGCATCACACATCAATTGGTGGAATTAGGGTATAGCGCCAGTGCACATGCCCCAGATGGTACGTCAACCGCTTTTAACGTCCAGGCCCGCCCTACTGGTCAGCTCTTAATTGGATCTTCACGCCAGTTTCATAACGAAAAACACACTATTGATCTCGCCCTACTCCGTTCTATGCTCCAACGCGCACTCCATTTTTTACCTCAAATTGGTCAGATGAATATCTTACGTTGCTGGTCCGGCTTTCGTGCTGCGACTCCAGATGGCTTGCCGCTGTTGGGACAACATCCCGATTATGAATGGCTATGGCTGGCTGTGGGCCATGAAGGATTAGGGGTGACGACGGCACCGGGCAGCGCCAGAATTATTTCTGCATTGATGCTGAATAGAAAAACAGAGATTGATCCATCACCTTACCAACTTGCACGTTTTACCCCTATGGCCCGTCAAACAAATAGCACGGATTATTAAAAGAGGTTGCCATGACACTCAAAAAACCACCATTTATTGCGTTATTTATTGATGAGGAAATGATCACAGTTCCTGCGGGGATTACTGTTGCGGCGGCGCTGGCTTATACCGGTGATGAGCATTGCCGTATGTCTGTATCACATCAATTGAGAGCGCCTTTCTGTGGTATAGGGATCTGCCAAGAATGCCGTTTGATGATTAATGGTCGCCGTCGTGCAGCTTGCCAGACCGTTTGTGAAACGGGTATGAAAGTTGAGAGGATCTGAATATGGCAACATCATCATCTTCTACGGTACTGCGCTGTGATGTACTAGTTGTTGGTGCAGGACCTGCGGGATTGGCTGCCGCACAGGCCGCCGTACAGAGACAACAATTCGTTATTCTGATTGATGACAATCCCAGCGCCGGCGGACAAATTTGGCGTCAAGGGCCATTTCATGCATTACCGCCGATGGCAAAACGTTATTTATCGGTGCTATCAGAAGATGCATTGATCTATTTACCGGGTTGTAAAGTGATTGCAACAGACAGCCAATGTGTAATTGTTGAAACGGTAGGTAAGCACCAAATTATTCACTACCAACGTATCATTCTTTGTACTGGAGCCAAAGAAAAATTACTTCCTTTTCCTGGATGGACATTACCGGGTGTCACAGGAGCTGGCGGATTACAGGCACTGATAAAAAATGGTCTCCCCATGACGGGTGAGCGTGTTGTTATTGCCGGTAGCGGACCGCTTTTGCTTGCAGTTGCAGAGACGGTGAAAAAAGCGGGCGGGGACGTGGTTGGCATCATTGAACAAGCGCCTTCGCACCGCTTATTCTCGTTTGGCTTACGACTGATCCGTTGGCCGAAAAAATTACGTCAAGCCATCACTCTCATGCCACTTAAAAATTATTACAAAAACAGTATGGTGTTGGGAGTGGAAACCTCAGCAGAAGGAAGGTTAACTGGCGTGTATATCAGCAATAAAGGGCAGCAGCAGAAATTATCCTGTACACGTTTGGCTTGCGGTTTTGGTTTAAGACCAAGTACGGAATTGGCGCAATTGCTTGGTTGCTTGCTGGATGAACAAGGAAATATTCAGGCAGATGTGTGGCAACAGACGACTATACCTGGTGTCTATGCCGCAGGAGAATGTACCGGTATTGGCGGCAGTGAGCTTGCACTTTGTGAAGGATTTATTGCCGGATTTGCAGTGAGTGGTGAATACGCATTAGCTGAAAAATGGCAGCAGAAACGGATAACATGGCGGCGTTTTGCAACAGCGGCGGCACAGGCGTTTAAATTGAATAAAGAGATCACACGGGCACTTCCACCCGATACATTGATCTGCCGTTGTGAAGACGTGCGTTTAGAAGAACTTGAATCATTTCAGGATTGGAATAGTGCAAAAATGGCAACACGGTGCGGCATGGGGGCTTGCCAGGGAAAAATCTGTTCCGCCATTCTCCACGATATTAAACATTGGGCAATACCATCCCCTCGCATCCCACTATCGCCTGTTAGTCTTGAAACGCTGACGACAGAAGTTGATAAGACAATTGATTGATCATGAAGGGGCTTGATCATTATTTGTCTTTACTATCTCTTAGGTCACCAATGGCATAGCAGCCCAGGTTACCTGCTTAATGTGCTCAATGAAGGTTATCAACAAGACTATCAGCAACAGACTGCTAGCAACCTCATTGTCTTCATGTTCTTCCCCAAGGCGGTCCTTTAACCCCTTGATTATTATGACTACACGCAAAAAACCTCAACGGCGTATTTTCGCGGATTATTCACTACGTGGTTGTTCACTGTAAGCCAGTAACGTTTTCCGGCACAGTTGAGAGCGAACGCAATCCCTATGGCTTCTATGCCACCAAGCTGTACCAAAGAAGTCACATTGTCATCATCCCGGTAACGTTGATGACGTAAATCCTTTTTCATCATCCGTTTTGCCTCTCGGCGTGATTTAATCACCGCTTTCTGTCTGTTCATAGCAGTAACACCTTATCGTTGTTTTCACCAATACGGTGTCATATCACCGATACAATAAATACGTTATTTCAAATAGATAGTAATTTCCTTTCAGTTCATTAGCGTTACTCGCAATTATTCCCGTTTAATGAAAACTAACGAATCATCATGACAATATAATGACAATCTTTACGTTATGATAAATAAGCCAGGAATTTTCCATTAAAAATAATCGACAGTATTGTCTGTTTATTTTTATGGGAATTTTAACTTATTGAATAGTATGACTTGATACTGACCATAATGAATATCCATTAATATAAGCTAATTACTTATTAGTATAGCTGTTGTTGGCAATTGTTGATCTATTTACTACGGTGTTCGGTTGCCATACGGTAAAAAAGTCACTATCTGAAATAATCCTTTTTCACCCTATGGCAACCATTTTATTAAAATGCCTACTGCTGGCAACAGAGCAATAGTTAATTATCTGTGTTGTTAAGTACTCTTACAGTTTCCAGCCAATCGGAAGCCAGCATTTTTTGCTTCAACTTCTGTTTGAAAATAAATAGCATTCTTCTCCAAAATCGCCTTATATCCTGAACAATGGGAGAAATGATAAATTTTGCTATTGTTATTACCTTTGATTAATCCTGTATGTGACGAATCAGATGACACCCGTTTTTTCTGGATATCTGTTTGATTACTCTTTCCCTGCCCCTTTCTCTGCTCTGCTGGTGGAACACCGATAGCTGAATTCTTATGCCACAATTCCCATTTCCGCTCACCGGTAACAAAAGGATTATGATGCCCCATAATGCCGGCAATTCGGTTATCTCTCTTCCGTTCCCATTGACTTGGTGGATATTGACGATCCCAGGCCATGAATAACTGCTGCTGCTGACGTGACATAGAAAGATTATAACGATCGTGCATATAAAAATTGATCCGGGCAATTTGCCCTTTTACTGCGTCCCGCGGCTCGAACGTGCGAGATTTAGCATCGACTTTACTGGTACAAGCACCATAATCATTCGGCTCATTCTTTGGTAACATTCCATAACTGAAATTACTGCGATCACCGTTAACCTCGCCAATGGATGGAGACAAATTATGCATATCAGATTCCATTGCCCTGAAAACCGGATCTGAGGATACACAATTTTTCCTGCCTCCCTTTTGCCAACACTGCCGCTGATGTCCAAAAACCCAAGCAGGAACAATATGTTCCCATTCAATCCGTTCGGCCCGGTCCCGATTCTGTTGTGACCTGACTTGATAACCACACGAAGACAGATTGACGCGCCCACCACTCTTCCCCGTCCATTGCCAATGACAGCCACAATACAATGTTCCCGTCTTTGATTTAAATTGATCATGATAGATATGGTTACGCAGTTCAGTTTTAGCTTGTTCAAATGTAGCCGGAGCAGCAAAAGAAGATGAGGAAACAATTAAACTGAAACACCCAATATAAATCGCCCAAAAATTAACTTTTCGTTTCAATGACATACCCTATTTATTCAAAATATCATTTTGATCTTTCCCTTTTATGTTGCCTCATAATCGACCTATAAGACAAACATTGTTTATTTGCATTTCTTCCTAAACGCTCCTTTTAAAACGAAAAACTATCTAACAAGCAGGTTGAGATACCACATTAATTTTACCTGACAAAAGATTATTGATGTTAAAACAAGCATAAAAGGAAGGTTATTGCATTATTGAGCAGTGATTAATTGAGTATTATTAAATCAATCTGCAAATGTTTGAGTTTACACGCGGGTCAGTAGGTTAAAACAGTGTACAAATCAATATACAGAGGCCACGCTATCGCGTGGCCTTAAAGCAAAGTAACTCCATCAGTAAAAATCATTGTTTTTCAGCAAGCAGTAACCTGTAGACAACACCACCCACAATCCCGCCAATAATCGGCATAACCCAGAATAGCCATAACTGCTCTAAAGCCCAGGTATTCTGGAATATAGCAACAGCAGTGCTTCGTGCCGGGTTAACTGAGGTGTTTGTAACAGGAATACTGACCAAGTGAATTAAAGTCAACGCCAAACCTATTGCTAATGGCGCAAAACCCGCATAGGCTCGTTTATCTGTTACACCAATAATGACAATCAGGAAAATAGCCGTCAAAACAACTTCAGCAATAATAGCTGACTGAAGTGAAAATCCACCAGGTGAATGCTCACCATAACCATTGGATGCAAAACCACTGGCTGTCACATCAAAACCAGCCTGTCCGCTGGCAATAACATACAACACAGCTGCCGCAAGAATACCGCCTATAACTTGAGAAATAATATAAGGAATAATTTCTGCGGCCCTAAAACGTCCCCCCGCCCAAAGGCCAATTGTCACCGCAGGATTAAAATGCCCACCAGAAATATGCCCTACTGCATACACCATCGCCACAATGGTTAAACCAGATGCTAAAGAGACACCGACAAAACCAATACCTAATTCAGGAAATCCAGCAGCTAATACAGCACTACCACATCCCCCAAAAACCAGCACGAATGTCCCAAGCAATTCAGCCGTTAGTTTTTTTAACATATTTTATCCTCACCCAGTTATCGAATAGAGTCACCTTACTGGAATTAACTATAGCTAATAAATGAAAATCACGCTTATTTTTGACACAACCACATAAGCTGCTGATTTATTATACATATTTACACCACATTCACTTTAAACACAATATTCAATATAGAATTTGCCCTATTGGATCAACTTTTCGATAAAACACGGATAATTTAAAATCAATTATCTCCAGAACAAACTCAACATTCTTTTTTAAATATAAAAATCCGGTGCAGAATATAGGCACCGGATTATCACATAAGTATTGAATAGCTCAATATATATTAAACAATGGGTACAATACAGAAGATAGTCTTTTCACTACTAAATAAATAACTCACCTGACTACCAAAACGGAAATATTCGCATATCCGACAATTCCTGAAGCATTTGAACCTAATAAATGCGTCGAAATATTAGGTCGTCTGGAGCCAATGATAATTAAATCGGCTTTAATCTCATTTGCTGTTGATAATACTTTGTCCCTTGGTGATCCAAAAGCGACAGAGAAAGAGACCCGCTCTTTTGGTAAGTTTATTTTTTCAACAACTTTTGCCAGTTCTTCTTCTGATCTTGCAATAGATTTCTTGGCAAAAGAGTTGATCAAGTCATAATGATAACTATAACTAACTGAAAATCTCGGTACATCAGGAATGGAATGGAAAAGATGTATATTGGCATCAGACAACTTAGCCAAATATTCTGCATGTGCAATCGCTTTATCGGTCAATTCATCTTCTGAAATTTCCACCGGCACTAAAATAGTCTTGTACATATGCACTCCTATATTTATATACCAAACCGAACTACTTCAATGAGTATATAAAATATTCCATTATTTGCTGTGAGTTGTTTAACTAAATCAAACAAATTACTGTATAACTCATTTTTCATTACTCAGCGTCAAGATGCCATTTGTGTAATATCCGGTGGATGAAAGGTGTTACAACAAGCCCTAAAGTAATCAAGAACACACTTTCCAGAAATAACCCATATATCGCAATAAAATATTTACCAGGCAAACTAACAGGGGCAGGATCTAACCCCTGTGCTCCAAGCATAGATAAGGCGTTGAGCAAAGACTCAGAAAATGAGTGCTCTTCTATCAGGTAAAACCCCAGCACACCCGGAATTATTCCAATAAAGAAAAATGTGGCGGCGATAAGGTAAAAACGCGCCACTCGCCATAGAAAATGATCCAGACGAATCAGTTTATCAGTAAATTTTTCCATAATTATTTCATCCGCAATAATTCTGCACAGTCACATGCAATCTCAATGAAAATGAAGCCAGATCAAGCTTTACTAAACAGCTTTAACTAATGGTAAGCCATACTAAGATAGCTTACCAATTTATCCAATTAAGAGCCCATCCCATTAGGGCTATTTTATTTACCACTTTGTCAAAAAGAGCGAATCACTCCTCACGTACTCTGTATACACCCCGGTTTTCTGAACACTGTCTATGCTCACTGTCCATTCACAAGAACAGTCTGCAACAATTACGCCTACTGGGATAGGCTCTAAATTTCAGCTATCTTACCTGATAACCAAAACAGATATTTTCGAGTATTTGACAACGCCTGCTGCATTAGACCCTAATAAATGCGTTGTGATATTAGGTCTCCTTGAGCCAATAACAATAAGATCAGCATTAATTTCTATAGCAGTTGCGGTTATTTCATCTCTTGGTGAACCAAATGCAATGGAATAGGATAGCTTATCATCAGGAATATCCATCTTATCAAGCAGCACTTTTAAATCATCTTCTGCTTTAATTGTCGCTTTATCCCTAATTTCCTCATATCCTAATGAATATGCATTAACAATCGCCGATGAGATTGGCAACACATGAAGTATATGGAGCTGCGCACCCGTTTCTTTAGCTAAAGACAGTGCATGCTTAACAGCTTTACTCGTTAGTTCATCTTCTGAAATATCTACCGGTACTAAAATAGTTTTGTACATATGCACTCTCCTATATTTACATACCAAACCAGACTACTACATTTAGTATACTCTATATCCGGTTAATTACTATGAGTTATTTAACCAAACGAAAACAATGATAAAAAGAAAAAACACTTATAAAAGTAAAAATCAATCATCATGATAATAATAAATTTATTACTGTTTGTCATCAATGATGATCCAGCCCATTACTCACAAAAGAAAAAATCAATTAATACCTTTATTCAATATATCATCCTGTATATAACGATAAAATAACGATTATAGATTAAGGATTTTTCACCTATCACACCTGCTTACCTGTCCTTTCTCTATCGCGTTTTAAGGTATGCCAAAAGTGACATGTACAGGGGCAATAACATCAACCCCTGAAACCTATTTTACTGCCGGTATAACGCTTTTATTTGCTGAATGGTATTTTCAAATATCTTAGCTTGTTTTTCATCGTCCATTTCTGCAATAGCACGCTCCACATTCAGTATAACTTTCCCGGCATTAGCTTGCCCCAGCGTTTTAAGAACCGAAGCCAACAACATTTTTAAACATATCACTTCTGTTGCCAGGATTTCGGTATCGGAAGATGAAGCCAAATCAATGTTATCCATAGTCGTTACCTGCTTAAGTATTAATTACGTTATGAAAATAATAATTATATCACATAATCCATCCCCTATTTTTATACATCTGGTAAATATATCTACAAAAACAAACGTTAACAAATTGTTAAAATCATTTATTTTATAAATATTTGTGCAGTTATTAATTCTATGATAATCAGAATATGCGGGATGTTATTGCTGTAAATAAATAATACATATTGCCATATAAGATAATTCTCTTTTGTCTTTGAGAGATATAAGTATAATATTCACATTTCTGATGAATTTTTGCGATAATTTATCTATTCTATTGTTTTATATAATTTTTACTAAAAATCAAAAAATAGATTACTGAAGTTAACTCTTCTGAAACAAATTTAATTCACAAGCAATATCAATGAAAGCTCATGTATGAGCATAGGGCCAGTTGGAGATACTTTTTTGATAAATGTTTTGTTAGTCGATGATCATGAATTGGTCAGGGTTGGTGTAAAACGTATTCTTGATGACGTGAAAGGGATAACAGTTACAGGAGAAGTCAATTGTGGTGAAGACGCGATAAAATGGTGCCGAACGAATAAAGTAGATATCGTGTTAATGGATATGAATATGCCAGGCATCGGTGGCCTAGAGACAACAAAAAGAATCCTGCGTTACCATCCTGATGTCCGGGTAATTATGTTGACTATCTATACTGAAAATCCATTACCGATGAAAGTGATGCAGGCAGGTGCCAGAGGGTATCTCAGTAAAGCCTCTACCCCTCAGGATATGGTCAATGCGATTCGTACGGTTAATGCCGGGCAGCGCTATATCGCACCCGATATTGCACAACAGATGGCCCTTAGCCAAATTAACCCACAAACAGATAATCCACTAAGTTGCCTGTCTGATCGTGAATTACAGATTATGCTGATGATCACAAAAGGACAAAAAGTGAGTGATATCTCTGAACAACTTAACCTCAGCCCAAAGACCGTCAATAGCTATCGCTATAGAATGTTTAGTAAACTCAATATCAGCGGTGATGTAGAATTAACACATATGGCAATACGTTATGGGCTGTTCGACACAGAGAGTCTGTTAAATAGTGACGGAACAATTTGATTCAAAAGCATTTTTAAAAACAGTAACCAGTCAGCCTGGTGTTTATCGTATGTATGACACCTCGGGAACGGTTATTTATGTCGGTAAAGCTAAAGATTTAAAAAAGCGGCTTTCCAGTTATTTTCGGGCGCAGATCGCCAGCCGTAAAACCGAATCGCTGGTCAAAAACATTGCTCAAATAGATGTTACTGTCACACATACAGAAACCGAAGCGTTGTTACTGGAACATAATTACATCAAGCTTTATCAGCCCCGATATAACGTTTTACTGCGAGATGACAAATCTTATCCTTATATTTTTCTCAGCGCAGATAAACACCCACGGCTGGCAATGTATCGGGGAGCTAAACATTCTAAAGGTGAATACTTTGGCCCATTTCCAAACTCTTATGCTGTACGTGAATCATTAATCTTACTGCAAAAACTTTTTCCTATCCGGCAATGTGAGGACAGTGTCTACCGCAATCGCTCCCGGCCATGCCTTCAATATCAAATTGGCCGATGTCTTGGACCTTGCGTTAACGGGTTGGTAAGTGAAGAAGAATATCAACAACAAGTTGATTATATTCGCCTGTTCCTTTCAGGCAAAGATCAGCAAGTTTTAACCAAATTGATTAGCCGAATGGAAGAAGCCAGCCAGCAACTGAAGTTTGAAGATGCTGCAAGATATCGCGATCAAATTCAAACCGTTCGCCAGGTCACTGAGAGACAATTTGTTTCAGGCACAGACGACGACCTGGATGTTATCAGCATTGCATTTGAAACGGGCATGGCTTGTCTGCATGTCCTGTTTATACGTCAGGGCAAAGTACTGGGGAGCCGAAGTTATTACCCTAAAATACCGGCCGGGACAAAACCCGACGAGATTGTGCAAACATTCCTTGGTCAATTTTATTTACAAGGCAGCCAAAACCGGACTTTACCATCAGAAATTTTGCTGGATTTTGCTCTGCAAGAGAAAGATATTTTATCTGATTCTTTATCTGAAATATCTGGTCGAAAAATTCATATTCAAACCCGCCCTCGCGGAGACAGGGCCCGTTATCTGAAACTCGCCCGGACAAATGCAGCAACAGCGTTGGTTACCCGCTTATCTCAACAATCCACCATTCACCAAAGACTAGAATCTCTCGCCCATTTAGTTCAGTTGGCAAAAATTCAGAGAATGGAATGTTTTGATATCAGTCACACTATGGGGGAACAAACTGTTGCATCTTGTGTTGTTTTTGACAGTAATGGCCCACTACGTTCTGAATATCGGCGCTATAATATTAGTGGCATCACACCCGGTGATGATTACGCTGCCATGAATCAAGTATTGCGCCGTCGATACGGAAAGGCATTGGATGAATCAAAAATTCCCGACATTATTTTTATTGATGGCGGTAAAGGACAATTAGCTCAGGCAATAGATGTATTCCAGTCTCTTGATGTTGAATGGGACAAAACACGCCCTCAATTGATAGGCGTTGCCAAAGGAAGTGATCGCAAAGCCGGGCTTGAAACGCTATTTTTCGCGGCAGAAGGTGAAGGTATGGCACTGCCACCGGACTCACCTGCCCTGCATGTGATTCAACATATCCGTGACGAATCACATAGCCATGCGATAACGGGGCACCGCCAGCGGAGAGATAAAGTGAGAAAAACCAGTACGCTGGAATCTATTGCCGGTGTTGGTCCAAAACGCCGGCAAATGTTACTGAAATATATGGGGGGGTTACAGCCTTTACGCAACGCAAGTGTCGAAGAGATCGCAAAAATACCGACTATTTCCTATGCATTAGCAGAAAAAATTCATAATGCATTGAAACACTAGGTGCATTGATGCACCATACTTATAAATTCCACTATAGCCAGATAGTTAAGAAGCACTATGCAATTAAATATACCAACATGGCTCACCCTATTCCGTATCGCCCTGATCCCATTTTTTGTTCTGGCATTTTATTTGCCATTCAAATGGGGGCCGATGGTCTGTGCCATAATTTTTGTTGTCGCTGCGGCGACAGACTGGTTTGACGGTTTTCTTGCCCGTCTTTGGAAGCAGACAACTCGCTTTGGCGCATTTCTTGATCCTGTCGCTGACAAAATCATGGTTGCTGCCGCATTAGTATTGGTTTCCGAGCATTATCATACATGGTGGATAACACTCCCCGCTGCAACCATGATAGCACGTGAAATTATCATCTCTTCTCTCAGGGAATGGATGGCTGAATTAGGAAAGCGCAGTAACGTTGCCGTTTCCTGGATGGGTAAGGTAAAAACAACAGCACAGATGGCGGCATTAATTGCCTTATTATGGCGCCCTAATTTTGAATTCGAACTGGGTGGATTCATATTACTTTATGTTGCTACAGTGATGACATTTTGGTCAATGTTTCAATATGTCAACGCGGCGTGGTCTGATTTGCGTGAAGCTTGATCGAAGTGACGTAAAAATCATCGAACAAACACATCCTAACAATAATTGTATTGACTCAATACGTGAAGTAAGTAGAATGCAACGCATCGAACGGCACATGAGATTTACGAAAACAAATAAGTAAATCAGCCAGTTCGAAGCGGTGCGGGAATAGCTCAGTTGGTAGAGCACAACCTTGCCAAGGTTGGGGTCGCGAGTTCGAGTCTCGTTTCCCGCTCCAAGTTACTAGTTAGGATAAATGTTTAGTAACTTGATAGCTGATAAGTAAGGCGCGTTGGCAGAGTGGCCATGCAGCGGATTGCAAATCCGTCAACCTCGGTTCGACTCCGGGACGCGCCTCCAAATTCAGCCCAGGTGGTGAAATCGGTAGACACAAGGGATTTAAAATCCCTCGGCTGTAAGGCTGTGCGGGTTCAAGTCCCGCCCTGGGCACCATATAAAAACTTACTGTAAAACAGTGAGTTAGGGAAAAGAAAAAGCCACCGCAAGGTGGCTTTTTTGTTTTCTGCGATGCCATGAAAATTGAGAAGTGGCACCACTGTATAAATACACACCATCCATTTCAGGCAATCTCTTCTCTCTCGAAGTATCATCAGAAAAATATTTTTCACATAAAAAAAGCATACCTGAACGAATCATGATGTGCTTTTTATTACCAGTTGGATTGAGAATGACAACCTAGGTGGAATTTTCCCATTCCTTTCTTGGGATCGGATGCGTTGACGGGGATATGTCGGATAACTAGCTGTTTCTTGCTGAATGTACTTGCTGCTTTCTCCAATTCGTATGGGTCACGCAATATGTGATATACCCGTTTTGGGTCGAGTCCGAGCTTCTCATAACCCAGTAATTTCCTTTCCCCGATATGTATTAACAGCCGGCTGGATATGAAAAACCCGCACTAGGCAGGTTTATTTGATGGGTAATTCGCTTTTCGAAATAATTGCCAGTCTATTTTGATGGTGCTCAGGATCACCCCATAACCAAGACTCTTTGCTAGCAATTTCTTCATCAGACAAAATTTTGTGTAACTCACATGTGATCATATCGTAAGCATAAACATGCATATTATATGCCAACGCGTCATACATACGGGCCTGCCAAAAAGAAATGCCGTCATGAATCTGGTTCATGTCTGACACAATCACATTATAAGATTCGAGCAAATAATCAAAGAACACCTTACCCGCTAAATCACGTAAAACCGCTCGATGTTCACGCTTCAGAATACGCCAAACAAGAATTTGTGTTACAGGACGACAATTTAATACTACATCAGGCTGTATAATGACTCTGTTATAATAGACGACTTCTTGAGACACATCGTTAAGCAGCGCCAGTTCAAAGTGAGACTAACTAATCCAATCTTCAAGGCGACCATCAACGCGAACCATGCGATAACCAGGCGCTAGTAATAACCCGTTTATTTGGGAAGTAATATCACTGCCATTCATCAATGTAGTGTAGAGGGCGCGATTATCTCTGCCTTCGTTCAGATGAACGAAAACCTCATTAACCTTTTCAGGATTTACCAATCTCTTTGGCATACTCCCCCCTTGCACATCTGAATAATTCGATCTATACAGTCTGTATATAAATAAGTGTAATACGTTTAGTATTAACTAAGCAAATCCATTTCTCAGAAAAGTAAGCTCGAAATTAGACGAAAAGTGAGGAACGCAAAACGAAGAAGAAGATGTAAGCCCATTATAAATAAGCATTTTGAGCACAATGTTTATCATGATGAAACCAAGTTGTAAAAAACATCAGACATCATAGTCTTACAGTGAGCCGTCCTTGGCTTGGGTTATAACTTTATAAGTTGCCTGTAGAATTCCGAGGAAAAACCATACAATCCTAGTCCTTATCTGTAAAAAATCACTAACCGCAAAAACACCATAAAAAAATCACTTGAATTGCGCCAGCAAAAAGCCGATCTGCCCCATCAAATGCGCCCCTTCTCACTAAAGCCGAAGAAGAAAAGCGCTTTCTAACCGACAATCAGGCACTTTTTTCTTACTTCATCACCTCCGACCACTTAACATCGGGAGCCTATAAAGTATCAACCCTACTCAGTAATACCCGGTATTTCCTCCAGGCTGTTAATCCATCCGCCTGGTGGTATCTCAATCGGACAAGAGAAGCCTACACATATGGGTATCATTACGCTGCTCTCACTATGTAGTTAAATGCGATGTTACGGGGTCTTGATACCCCTACGTAATCTGACTTAACATGCGAGGCCCCCATGGATGAAGCGACCCTAACTCTTACTGAAAGATCTTTATTTCTGGGTGAATCCCACTGTAATACCATTTGATCATTAAGTGATAAGGCAAGAACAAAATCACCTAAACCAACTTCCTGTAATAAATAAGACCCTTCCTGCCATTCCAATAATGAACGTTTTGGATCAACACCACGCCCATCATCCCAGCCCCGAATAAACTCTCCTCTTAAATCAGGTAATCTACCATCAGGATAAGCTTCAGCTAATTTCGGGTACTGTAATTTATTAAAAGCTGAACCATTACAAGTGAAATAACCAATAGGAGGGTGGGGTAACGGCCACGGAATAGGAGAACCAATAGGAATTTCATTGGCTGTTTTAATCCGGTTATCTACAGGGCAAGATCGTGAATATTTTGTTAAAAAAATCAGATTTGACCGACGGTAATAGTTATGATCTCATACTCTCTTTTTGAGAGCAAAAACCATGTGCTTTGATATTTTTACTGAACATTTCTCAGACATTCAAGATCCCCGTCAAAGCGCTAAAGTCGCCTACCCTTTATTCGATATTTTATTTGCCTCATTGTGCGCTGTTCTGGGCGGCGCAGATGGTTGGAGTGAGATCCAAGAGTATATTGAAGGCCACCATGAATGGTTTCTTGAACATAATATGTTCAAGGCGGGGATCCCTGTTGATGATACGATTGCCCGGCTTCTCTCACGGATTAATCCGGAACAATTTAATCTGTGTTTTATCAACTGGATGCGTTCGGTTCATCAGGTTACTCAGGGAGAATTAGTGGCGATTGATGGTAAAGTCTTACGGGGTGCCTATGCCCCGGGAGAACGCGGTTCGGCTCTCCACCTTGTGAGTGCTTATGCGACAGCCAATAAAATGGTCATCGGCCAGGTTAAAACCCAGAAAAAATCTAATGAAATTACCGCAATCCCGGAACTCATTAAGTTGTTGGAACTGAAAGGCGCGCTGATTTCCATTGATGCGATGGGATGCCAAACGCAGATCGCTCAGGAGATTATTGATGCCGGCGCGGATTATTTATTAAGTGTGAAAGACAACCAAAAACGTCTCCATCGTGCCATTCAAAAAGCCCTGGAAGCCCAGCGCGTTTTGCCCTTAACAACCGAAAAAGCGTTGATAGAACAGGGTCATGGTCGTCTGGAAATCAGAGAAAGCCATGTGCTGAATGCCGATACATTCAAAACCGATTTTCCGGAATGGACGGGATTAAAAACACTGGGTGTCACAATCGGATACAGGCAAGAAAACGGCAAATTGCCCAGTCTGGAGTACCGTTACTACATCAGTTCAGCCAGACTGACAGAAGAACAATTTTCTCAGGCAGTACGCAGCCATTGGCAAATAGAGAATAATCTTCACTGGGTGCTTGATGTGACGTTTAAGGAAGATGATTGTCAAATTTACCGTGAAAATGCGGCGGAAAACATCGCGATATTACGACGTATTTCGTTAAACATGCTGAAAAAAGAAACGAGTCAATTAAGCATTAAAGCGAAGCGTAGACGAATATGGATGAAAACCCAATTTTTGGAGCGAGTATTACAGGCGGGTTTTGCTAATGTGAGTGATATTTAATCATTCATGCGGTTGCCCTGGGTTATCTATCTCTTCGCGGGTATATTCACGTAATGAATTTATTACTTCCTGAACAAGCTTTTGTGTAACCGCCAATGTGTCGCTATTGCCAATCTCATTTGTAAGTTGAACAACACCTTTTTGCGTTAATGAGGCACTGGGAATGTCTGTTGTAATTTTTTGCTCTAACGCTTTATTTAATTGAGCAGTGAGTTTGACTATGTTTCCATCATCCAGAACATCATTACCAGATCGTGTCGCAATAAAATCAGCTACGACAGATGATATTGTTGATGCTTGACGTAATACTTTATTTAACATATGAGTAGAAACATTATTTGGTGGAAACCCAGTCAGCAAACTCTCACTTTCTTCATATTTGCCCTGACTCACTACATTCGCGTTATCATTAATAGAAAAAGCCTTAAAATCATTCTTAGGATTCATATATCCTCCTCGAATTAAATAATATTATTTTATAATTAACATATTGAATTATTATATAGACAATTTCTCGCAATTCATGCTAATTAAAGTCTAGTTCAGAAAAAGGATAATAATATATTCCCATTATTTATAAGGTTAGTTGTTTTTTACATAATCACAGTAATAATAAATTCAACATGTTAGAATCAAAAAGACATCCAAAAATCTATATTTAATCTCTAGAAACTATTTTTCCTTCACCCTTTCCTGCAATTTAATAAATATCTATCATCAACTTCAATGAGTAAAAAAATAAGCCCCAAAGAGGCTTTATTTAATATTGTTCAACAGAACTTCCTGCGTTACCACCTCCAGATTATTTAACAGCTTCAATCCGCTGGGTTTCGAGCATGATTGGAGTATGGTGATGTCCGGAACGCGCATACATAATGGTTCCAGTTACGCTTACACGGTGCCCGACAAGGCTTCGATACTCGTTATAAAATTTGGACTGGACTACCAGCTGCATAAAATTACGCTCCCCCCATTCTGGTGCACCCTTAGCGCATCCTATTGTCTTATCCGGTTGCAACACCCAATAAGTCTCAGGGATATCCCCGTTTTCCACGTTTTCGTAATTTGGTGGGCCAGAATAGGTAATCCTTAATAACGTGCCATCAAGAGTCACTTTTTGCCCTTCTTCATGGCAGTGCTCTGTTGTTTTACCTGCTGCAATTCTTCTGTACATTTCTCACGAAGTTTCCAATTCTGTTTTACCAAAGCTTTAAAGTCCGCGCTGTTGGCCGTAGCCAATTTCGACCATACCCGCAACACCTGCATAGTGCAGCAAAAGATAATCATGCAGAGCGATGACTTCAGCCAAGGTAACGTGCTTAATCATTTATCGGTCAGTTGTTTGTTAGTTACATCAAATTGGCCGATAAGCTGTGAAAACTCCGCATTTAACATTGCCTTACAATACTCTTCAAAACTGGCTTTGCTGATCACAATAGCAGATTCATTGTTACGTCGGGTTATTTCTACTGGTTCGCCAGCAATAGCTTGATCGAGGACTACTCCAAGGTTTTCCCGAGCTCTGCTGTAAGTGACAGTGATCATAATTCAATTCCTTCTCTGGTTAGTTGCACTTATTTTTTGTACATATTTTGTGTACCTAATGCAATCTTTATACTCTATAATTGAACAAAAATAAAACAGCAAGCACAAAAAGACGAATTAGGCTGTCAAAATTTTCAGCGGTTTTAGGTGTACTTCCAAACAGTATTAGAAACGTTCTACTGATGTCGGATTTACGCCCCAAATAACCCGTATCGACCATTGTCCGCTAACGTTTATTTATTAAATAAATAGCTTAACTCCGCAACTAATTTAATAAAAATTTAATCTACAATGGCATATATAATTAAACAATCCTCGTAATAAAATAGCCATAATCATTATGTTCTCAAAAAATTTGTCTTTACTGGTAATAAAGTATTAAACTGACTACACAACTCAAACATACCACGATTAACGTCCGAAAGCTGTAGAAAAAGGAATTATAATATGAATCATCGCACCACCATATCACCTCAAATTATCAACACACTGGCAGCAAGTAATGATCCTTGGGGAGTCAAAGATAAAAATTCATGCTTTATTTACGGCAATCTGGCATTAAAATCTCTTCAGAATTTTTCAAATTCATTTGAATTTGAGGGGTTTTATGAGAACGAACTTCCTTGGGATAGTGCTAAATTTGCAGAAGAATTTATTAAGCATGATAAGAAAGTGATGGAAAAACAACAAAGAATATGTTCAGTTGAAACACATATATTTGGCAGAGAACAAGTTCTGTCATCTTATTTTTTCGAAAAATTCCATTTTTATCATGAAGATGGAAACTGTATAGGAGTCATATATCATGGCTGGAAAGCCCCAAATTATTCATTAACTCATCTGTATCAATATCATGATAAACTACCCGCCTCTATTATGCTCCAACCACCGATTGATCTTTTTACTCAACGTGAATGGGATATCATTTTCCTCTTTCTACAGAAAAATACCAGAAGACAGATCGGGCGGATATTGAATATTGCCTATCGTACTGTTGAATCTTATATAGCTCGGATATATACCCGTAATCATTGAAACTGCTTGATTTTCGCCCAAATGAGGTTCATGGTATCTGTCATGAAAATATTCATTACCGATGAACAAAAAGCCGAACTTGAACATCTCCATCACACCTGCCGTGATAAGAGAGAGTGTGATCGCATCAAAGCGGTCCTCCTGGCCTCTGAGGGCTGGAGTTCTGTCATGATCGCTCAGGCCCTGCGTCTTCATGAAACGACCGTTCATCGTCATATCAGCGATTACCTTAATCACCGTAAAATCAAGCCCGAAAATGGCGGCTCTCAGAGCCATCTCAGCGAAACACAGACTCAGGAACTTATCGCCTATCTGACCGCAAATCTTCTGCCCACCACACAGGCGGTTATCCGCCTTGTCAAAGAAGCGTGGGATATCCGTTACACCGTTCCCGGCATGAATAAATGGCTGCACCACAAGGGATTCAGTTATAAAAAGCCGACCGGCGTGCCACACAAGTTCAACGCGGAACAGCAGCGGGCCTTTATAGAAACCTACGGGAAACTCAAGCAGGAAGCCGGAGACCATGAGCCCATCCTGTTCATTGATGGCGTCCATCCCACGCAGGGGACGAAACTGGCTTATGGCTGGATGCGAAAAGGCCAGAAAACCGCGGTGAAAACCACGGGAAGCCGTACCCGTCTGAACCTGATGGGGGCCCTTAATCTGGCTGATATTAGTAAAACGGTAGTACGCGAGTATGACCGTATCGACAGTTATCACATCGCAGAGTTTTTCATTGCTCTGCGTGAAACCTATCCGGTCAGTCAGAAGGTTCATATTATCCTTGACGGAGCTGGTTACCACCGAAGCAGGCTGGTGAAAGACTGGGCTTATGTGATGAATATTGAGCTTCATTACCTGCCACCGTACAGCCCGAATCTGAACCCGATAGAAAGGCTGTGGAAGGTGATGAATGAACAAGTCAGGAATAACCATTATTTCGCCTCGACGACCTTGTTCAAGCAGGCAATACATCGCTTTTTTACGGAAATATTACCGGAACTGGCCGGGAACCTGTCGTGCCGTATTAATGACAACTTCCAGGTTATGAATACTGCATCTTCAAGTTAAGCGGGTATATAGCAAGATAGGTATTAACTCCAGTCAACAACTGGAAGAATATTGTCGGGCCAATAATTTTAATTACTATATACCGGAAAGATTTTTATTATCTTAAATTAAGTATTTATTCTCGGTTTCATATGTTGTCCTTATCCATAATTAATGGGACAAAATAACCAGTCTTGCTGGAATATATTTTTATTTGCAAATATTATAGTTATATTCAATAATTTTTTAAAGGTTATACATGAAAAAATTTGGATGTAAAAAAGTTCCTTTTATTACCACTCAGTTAACAAATACATGGGATAGAAGCACAGAATCATGGTTCGTAAAAGATAAAGAACTCCGCTTTATTTATGCAAATACTGCCTCTATTAAAGCCAATAAGTTACCTGAAGACTTTAATATTATTGGATATACTGACAAAGAATTACCTACACCATTCAATCATTTTGCTAACTTTTTTGAAGAATATGACCGAAAAGTCTTAGCATATATGCAGCGAATATCATCTATTGGCACTTACCCTCAAGGCAATGGTCAACAACTTAAATCCTATTTTTGTAATAAATATCCATTAATGGGTGCAGATAATCAATGTATTGGAATCATTTCTCACGCCAAAGAAATAGATCATTTCACAGTATCTCATTACATTATGAATAATATGTCTATATCCGTTAGACTTAGACCACCTAACAATATATTGACACAGAAAGAATGGATAATAATATTTTTATTCTGTCGAGGAATCAGTAATAAATGTATTGCTGATGAAATGAAAATCTCATACCATACCGTGGAAAAATATTTTGAAAGTATCTATCATAAACTATCAGTTCGATCATCGATTGAATTAAGGATATTTTGCAAAGAAAATGGCTATGACATATATACTCCACCAAGATATTTTCAACCTATAGGTCAATTTTTATTATAAGCAATCGATTTTATTATTATATATTTCCTCCTCTGATTTATTTAATTAATCTAATTAGCTAAGGAGATAAATATAAATTTTCAAAGTGATTCTATGTCAATAAATATCATTTATTGTGTATAAACCATACTGTTTTTTAGCGCCTTACTGAGCGCTTATTAAATTGATCGTAATAGTTAACTATTTAGTGCCCAGATGTATATTTTTTTGTATACTTTAGCATTAATCTCCCTATGATAAGTAAGCTATTAATTAGCACTTTGACATCAATTACCATTATTCATAATGAATTGCAGTAATACAGGGCTACATAGCCCTGATTACATTATTATTATGGTTTTTCAGGCAATTGCACGCGAACATTTATTACTCTTCCATCTGGAATATCGCATAGGTCACCATCGTTGTAATAAACGATTTCCCCTGTTGCAGTTACGCTTTTGACACGCTTATTTTGAGCAAATTTCGGAGCATCTGTATTTTGACGGTGGTAACATTCAATTGTTATATCACCGTTGGATGTGTCTACCGATTCATAAACCCAAATAAGATTTAACCCGTTGTTGTCTGCTGGGACAATAATACCACTATGGATTCCCCGCGCACCATCTTTAGCAAAACCGTTGCAGCCGCTGATACGATATTTCCCTGTATCTATGTGCTTAACAGTAACGCCTTCAGCTTCGCTAGTTAACTCGTAAGTTCCGTCAGGATGAATATCTACAATTGGGCTGGATACTCTGAGATTGCCATTAGCATCGGGACGCGCATTTTTATCTGTCCAAAGCCGGCTAACTTTTGTATCACCGCCCCCATCATGTCCGTGGATAAAGCTAATACCGGCATGCTCATACTGTGCGATAAATCCAGCCCATACGTCATGCATTCTTGTTACATAGCCGCCTGACCATGGATATCCAACGCCACCATGATTTCCACTAAATCTGAATGCATGGCCGCCCTGCGGCAATGATCTTATCCATGCGGTAAAATCACTTATATTTGCTTGAGTAACATATTTTGCCTGGATAAATTCAGATCCTTCGGATTTTGCATATGCCCCAATATCCGCCGCAGTCGGTTTATTTTTTGTTGTATAAACATCAACCCAATCCTCCTCAAAGCCATAATTATCACGGGCTGAACGATAAGCAATCCCTCCATTTCTGTACCGCACTTTCAACTGAAAAGCTGGACAACTCCCAACGCCATTATTGAAATGAGCAACATGCGCAGAATCTACTCCAGGGTTCAACAAATCATATAATCCTGTATCTGCATTCCAAGGGACTTGATTATTAACAGAGTATTTTCCTGTTAATCCGAGCCTAAATGCTCCCACATCCCCGGCATTCAGAATGACATCCCCGGTCAACACCTTCCCGTTAATTTTTCTACTATTCGGTACAGCATTAGCGGCCTGATTTACCGTCTCCAACAAACCGAGATTTTTCACAAACGCATTTTTATCAGGAATGTCTGCACCATTTTGGTTTTTTACTAATCTGCTGTTAGCATTATTATTGACATCAGAAACAAATTTCTGAGTTGCTGCCAGTGAATGACTATCGCCTGTTTTATCTGTGAGTTGAACTATTCCTTTTTGGGTTAATGAAGCATTTGAAACTGTTGCTGTGATTTTTTGTTCTAAAGCTTTGCTTAATTGTGTGATGAGTTTAGCTATGTCCCCATCATCCAGAACATCATCTCCACACTGTGTAGCAATAAAATTAGCCAGTACAGATGATATCGTTGACGACTGACGTAATACCTTATTGAGCAAATGAGTAGTAATATTCTCTGGTGGAAAACCCGTTTTTAAAGGTGGGCTTTCTTCATATCTCTCTTGACTCGCTACATTAGCATTATTACTAATAGAAAAAGCTTTAAAATCATTCTTAGGACTCATATACTTTCCTCAGATTAAATAATACTATTTTATAATCAATATATTGAATTATTGTAAAAATAATTCCCCCGAAACTTACGCCAATCACAGTCTAGTCCGAGGCAAGAATAATGAAATATTCTTATGACTTAGAAGGTTAACTATTTTTATATAATTGGCGAGAATAAATAGCCCGACAATTTTCAACTGAAAATATATCCAAACCATTTATATTTATCACATGAAATTTATTCTTTTATTTCTTTATTAAACTTTCCGCAATAATATTTACTGAATCTATTGAAATAATTAATACCAAAATACTAACGCATTCTGATTTATTTTTATAAAACCTATAGGCCATTGTTACAGAATATTCAGAAGTGAAGTAAGGCACTGGGTTGTTAAAAATATCTGAGTGGAACTTCAAATGCAACTTTATATCTCTAAATTATACCATTTTAAGTAATTTTTTATTTCATTATTCTTCAAAAAATAAATTAAGCAGAATTTACCTAACCTTAACTTTATTTAAGTTTAGTTATTCCAACAGCCAAAAAACTCAAACCCGGTATTTGGGTTAAAAAGTTCATATATTTGATTATGCTGATAATTCTTAAATATATATTATCGAATTACAATATCTCGCAGACTCTATTTAAGAAACATTCTTTAATTGATCGCACATTATTTCAATTAAATACTATTTTACTCGCATTATTCTGGCCCAGAGATAACACCTTTTCTTTCATCTTATTACAAGTCATCGTTATAAGAGTCGCTCTCTCCATCCTCAGTTTATAATAGAAAATTTTTAACATATGTCACTTAATTACTCATGACTGAAAAATCAAATTCATTAATTTATCTAATTAGTAATCACTCTAAGAATTTTTTCATATAAAATAGTATTATTCATTACATTTACCCACAATTATTGCCGAACAAATGATTATGATCTCTATGTACCAGAAAGATTTGTGCATCCAGAGAGTAAAATGTTTCTTTAAGCCATAGATTATAAAGGATTGCATATGGATATGAAGAAGAAATATACAATATCACCTCAGATTATTGACACAGTAGAAATAAGCAATAAACTGTGGGGATAAAATATAGTTCTTCAAATTTTATTTATTATGGATTGGCCTAAATAAGTTACTGACTCTAGGATATGAAAATAAATTAACTTTTAAAAAAACCTCCCATCTATTATTAATTACCAACCCACTTCTGATGTGGGTAAAAATGTCATATATTCTACACGATCAAGCAAATCATAAGATATCTGCATACTTGTAGGAATACGAAAATCAAGCAGTGTATATAATTCTTTCCAACCAAACTGGTGCTTCATAATCATCTCTGGAGGGTGTGATCTCTCAGGTTCACCAAAATGTTCATGAATCCATTGACGAGACATCATAGGAACTAATGGCGGTGGTAATTCATTACGGAATTGATATGATAATTTATCACTATCAAGCAAGATAATTGTTACAACAAATAAAGCCTTATTATCTCTTCTAAATGCTAGATATACACCTTCTTTGATCATATCTAATGATATATGGTCACTCCCCAAATATCCTTTTGGTTTAGTTTTGTAAGGAATTAATCCCTCATCAAAAATTTCCTGATAGGTTTTCCCTAAATTATTAATTAGGGCTTCAACGTTGATAGTCATTATTTATACAATCCCCGTTCTTAATTGAGTTTATGCATCTTCGATCTGGCTTTTTCAAGCTGCTCCTCTGTTGCACCATAGTTCTTCAACGCCGGCTTTATTGTATTAAAATCACGATCTACAGCGATTCTTAGATCCTTTGCATCCTGTTCTATTTGAGACGGGTTATTTCGTCCCCCAATAAGTTGCACTGAACTTCTGATGAATTTCTGCTGGGATGATAATAGCCGCAACATCTTTTGCCATATCTGCTAACTGACCTTCAGTAAGCCTCGGATTTAATTTTTTAAAATAAGCCTCAACAGCCGCTCCCAACGGCATATGATCCGCATGTGTTCCATTCCTCGGTCGCCCGGCAAAGTTTCTATACAAATCCACTTCGAACAATTTCACCGGCGGTTTACTCAAATACACATACACCGGCGGCATATTCGAGATCGGGAAGATCAGAATATAATCGCGGAAATCCTTCTCTTCCGGCATCGGCAACGATTCAATATCACTGCCCACTTTTTCCAGCACAAATCACAAGAGGTTACTCTTATTTCAGATTCTTTTGAAAGTCAGATTACTTACCCTTTGATCTGCCGAATACGCAAAGATTATTCGTGTATTTGGGTATAACTCTTTAATTTGGTTAATATAAGTATCCCATCCTCCAACCATTCCAATAATTGGTAATTTCACAGCTTCCTTTGCCTCTGACGGTTCCCCTAATATAGCTCTAACCTTCGCTTTATCCATTGCAGGAAAAAATGGTGGTGGTATAAATAACATTTCATAATTTTGCTACACATGGCCTTCTTCAACCCATTGTTATATATAGAATTATGAGTAGTATAAGATGTAGCGCTATTTTGGAATCTTATTTATCACCTCGATAAATCTTCATCTTTGGCCCAGATGCAATTAAAGTCATGCTAACTGATATTAATAACCTTGATTTATCTTCAAAAACCAACGTCAACCCATCTTCTGGTATACAGAGAAACTCATTATCCCCTTTAAACATATACTCAAACCTTCCGGCTGGGATAAGTTGTTTTTCAATTAATAAATCTACTGTCAGCCTCAAACTATTAATTAACTCCTTAATGTTTGTCGCCATTATTTGCATAACCCCGACTCTTGGTTGAGCCAATTCATCTGCGGTTTGGCTTTTCAAACCGCGAATGAAAAAGCTTTTAAGAAAAAATTGCCTCCTTTCTATTAACTACCAACGCACTTCTAAGGTGGGTAAAAAAGTCACTGAGCTAACCTGCTCACGTAAATTATAAGAAATCTGCATACTGATTTCGTCTGTGAAACGATATAAATCTTTCCAACCAAACTGCCTTCTTAAAATTTGCCTTGGTGGTATTGACTTAATCGGATCACCTAAATTTTCTTTAACCCATACCCTATCCATAGAGTGCTTCAATGGTGATGGCAATTCATTCGGGAATATAAATGAAGCTTTATCGTCCCTAAGCAACCTTAAAGTAATTTCGTTTAATATTTTACTACTCCGTTCAAACGATAAAAAAATCCCCTCTTTCACCATATCAATACCAATATTAAGTACACCAAGAGGACCACTTGGTTTACTTCTATAAGGAATTAGTCCTTCATCAAAAATTTCCTGATAAGACTTTCCCAAACTGTTTATTAGTGCATCTATGTTGACAGTCATTTGTATAACCCCTGTTCTTGGTTAAGCCTGTGTATTTTGGCTCTGGCGTCTTCAAGTTGTGCTTTTGTTGCCCCATAATTTCTCAATTCTGGCTCTATCGTACTGAAATCACGATCCACAGCTGCTCTTAAATCTTTAGAATCCTGTTCTATTTGCGTCTGAGAATTCCGGCCTCCATAGGTTGCACTGAACTTCTGGTGAACCTTTGCCGGGATAATGATTGCTGCAACATTTTTTTCAATAAGACTTAACTCATCCGTCTCCAAATCGGGATATAACATTTTTAATTTCGCTCGAACAGCCGCCGCAGAAGGCATATGATCAGCATGTGTCCCATTCCTTGGCCTGCCCGCAAAATTACTGTACAAATCCACCTCAAACAGCTTCACCGGCGGTTTACTCAAATACACATACACCGGCGGCATATTCGGGATCGGGAAGATCAGAATATAATCGCGGAAATCCTTCTCTTCCGGCATCGGCAACGATTCAGTATCGCTGCCCACTTTCTCCGGGATTGGCAATACGGTGATTTGCGACGGAATAAACGGCCGCTCTTCATTCCCGGTATGGACTGGAACCTGAAACTCCTGTTCGTTCGGCGTCCATAAAATTGTCGGCCGGGTTTCTCCCGGTTCCCAGAACTCGTAATTACCGGTGGTCCGATTCAGCGTCATCATACGAACCGGCACTTTATCCAGACCACTTTCCGGGCCGACGTGATACCCCTGAACCGTCATCCTGCCGCTTTTTTCATCTCTTATCCAGCGGAAACGCACACGAGTCGGGGCTTTGCCAAACTGCTCAGCAATCTCACTCAGGCGATAGCGGTTTAAGTAGTCCTCTTCGCCTTCATTCAGCTTCGGTGAATAAAACAATCCCATTAACCCGACCGTCAACGGATTCGGAGCCGCCAGCCAGCGCCCGGAGCTGGCAGCGCCACCGCCAATGTAACGCATCACCAGCGCTTCCCCATCCGCTGCCACGCTGCGGGTGGTGGCCGCCACTGCCGTAGCAGCGGCTTCAGCCTGCTCTTTTCCACCACGAAACCAGCGTTTATACCACGGTAATTTTTTATCCTGCGGTTTATCCGGCTCTGGCGGGTGTTTCTTGCCCTGAGGAGGCTGTTCAGGCTTTTGCGCCGCTACCGGAGCGGGAGATGACGGCACCTGATATATCCCCATTCGCCCGAAGTTATTCGCGGGTTCAGCTTCGGTTCCGGCATCGGTACAACCTTTGCCCCGCTGGCAGGATTTCGTAAACACTGGTATCGGCGGTGGGGGAGCCTGCGTCACTGACGGTGGACCGGGCTGAACGCTTCCCGCTGCCTTCATCGGCGAAGCGACATTCTGCGCCGCCATATTAGTGGGAGCAACAGCCCGATCAGCAGCTTCTTCCTGCTTCTCATAGCTGTCCATCACGGAATTAATCAACCGGGCCCGACAGGGACAGGTGCTGACACTATCTAATGTGCCCGCCAATCGCCGTCCCATGCTAAACATGCTGGGTACGCCCCCGACAATCATGTAAGTACCGGAATGTTTACCGCAGGTGACGTGGTCCCCTTCACGTGCGGTTGCCCGCCCGTTAAATGTGATGGTCTGGTCGCCGGTGATAATGACTCCACCACAGGTCGTTTTATCACCAACGAGCAGATAATAGCCTTTTGCCATTCTATTGACTTCCCCATTGGTTTACAGTGCAAAGAGTGGGTCTAACTAAAATGGTCATCATATTCTTACCACTTATAGGTTAATAGATGATCAATAGTGCAATGAATTTAACTTAAAAAGATATAGGAATATTCCGAAAATTGGAGAAATAAGCTTGATTGATTTTGGTAATTCATCATGTTAATTAACACATTGGATACAATTTTTTATCAAAAGTGGGCATCACAAATGAATCTAAAACCAATAGCGACATCGGTTTTACACACTACATGATGTTTGAGAAGGCATATCAAACTGACAGGATTGCACGGTAAGTTTTCTCAAGTGCTGACCAAAAGACCGGCACTTTGTCATTAATGTGAGATGTATTTGCTAGCTGTCCAGCATCACCATTAACACACATTAATGTTATCAAGTTCAAAGAACCAACACTGTCACCCATTTCTGTTTTTTCCGATAATCATCCCCCTTTTTTCAGGGCTTAAATCCTGCCACATTAACCGTTTTATCCCTTTTTTATTGGGTTATTTTTATAGTTTTCTTCGTAAAATAACCAACGAGAAAGCGCTTTAATACCCATCAGGTCGGATAGTATTATTTTACTCGCGGATTTCTTTTCAACTCTGTATTAATGGTTTATGATTCTCGATTAAACGCAATTCACTCTCCTTTTGGAAAATTGCATTTATTGAATTAAATCCGTCCTTAATATAAAAGCTTTAATAGGGTTAACGTAATTTCTTTTAAATTCCTCCCCTCACTATAAAACGCTAGCCCCCCCTATTTTACCATATCCAGGCATACCACCTCGTCACCAGGAAAACCTGCTGGCTTCGTTTTATAAGGAATTAGTCCTTTATCAAAAATTTCCTGCTAGGTTTTCCCCAAGCGATTAATCAATGCTTTAACATTGATCGCCATTATTTGTATAACCCCGACTCTTTGTTAATCCAATTCATCTGCGGTTTGACCTTTCAAACCGCGAATGAAAAAGCTTTTAAGAAAAAACTTCCTCCTTTTTATTGACTACCAACGCACTTCTGTAGTGGGTAAAAACGTTACTGATTTTACTCGTTCCATCATGTCATAAGAGATCTTCATACTGGTAGGAATGCGGAAATCAAGCAATGTGTATAACTCTTTCCATCCAAACTGACGTTTCATTATTATTTGTGGTTGCTGTAATTTCTCAGGCTTACCAAACTGTTCATGAACCCACTGTCGTGACATCTGAGACACCAAAGGAGATGGCAGCTCATTAGGAAATTGGTATAGAGGTTTCTTTTCATTTAGCAAGGTCAATGTAATCTCTTTTAAACGCTTTTCTTCTCGGTAAAACGCTAGAAATACCCCCTCTTTTACCATATCCAGGCATACCACCTCGTCACCAGAAAAGCCTGTTGGCTTGGTTTTATAAGGGATTAACCCTTCATCAAAAATCTCCTGATAAGATTTTCCTAGACTATTTATTAACACTTCAACATTGACTGTCATTATTTGTATAACCCCTGTTCTTGGTTCAGCTTATGCATTTTGGCTCTGGCATCTTCAAGTTGTGCTTCTGTTGCGCCATATTCCTTCAGTACTGGTTTTATTGTATTAAAGTCCCGATCAAGCGCTGCCCGTAAATTCTTCGAATCCTGTTCTATCTGGGTAGGCGTATTTCTCCCTCCATAGGTAGCACTGAGCTTTTGATGTACCTCTGCGGGTATAATGATAGAAGCGACATCCTCAGATAATTCCTTGAATTCACGTTCATCTAATAATGGATATAACCGTTTAAAATAAGCCTTAACAGCCGCCGCAGAAGGCATATGATCAGCATGTGCCCCATTCCTTGGCCTGCCCGCAAAATTACTGTACAAATCCACCTCAAACAGCTTCACCGGCGGTTTACTCAAATACACATACACCGGCGGCATATTCGGGATCGGGAAGATCAGAATATAATCGCGGAAATCCTTTTCTTCCGGCATCGGCAACGATTCAATATCGCTGCCCACTTTCTCCGGGATTGGCAATACGGTGATTTGCGATGGAATAAACGGGCGTTCTTCATTCCCGGTATGGGCCGGAACCTGAAACTCCTGTTCGTTCGGCGTCCATAAAATTGTCGGCCGGGTTTCTCCCGGTTCCCAGAACTCGTAATTACCGGTGGTCCGATTCAGCGTCATCATACGAACCGGCACTTTATCCAGACCACTTTCCGGGCCGACGTGATACCCCTGAACCGTCATCCTGCCGCTTTTTTCATCTCTTATCCAGCGGAAACGCACACGAGTCGGGGCTTTGCCAAACTGTTCGGCAATCTCACTAAGGCGATAGCGGTTTAAGTAGTCCTCTTCGCCTTCATTCAGCTTCGGTGAATAAAACAATCCCATTAACCCGACCGTCAACGGATTCGGAGCCGCCAGCCAGCGCCCGGAGCTGGCAGCGCCACCGCCAATGTAACGCATCACCAGCGCTTCCCCATCCGCTGCCACGCTGCGGGTGGTGGCCGCCACTGCCGTAGCAGCGGCTTCAGCCTTATCTTTTCCACCACGAAACCAGCGTTTATACCACGGTAATTTTTTATCCTGCGGTTTATCCGGCTCTGGCGGGTGTTTCTTGCCCTGAGGAGGCTGTTCAGGCTTTTGCGCCGCTACCGGAGCGGGAGATGACGACACCTGATATATCCCCATTCGCCCGAAGTTATTCGCGGGTTCAGCTTCGGTTCCCGCATCGGTACAGCCTTTGCCCCGCTGGCAGGATTTCGTAAACACTGGTATCGGCGGTGGGGGAGCCTGCGTCACTGACGGTGGACCGGGCTGAACGCTTCCCGCTGCCTTCATCGGCGAAGCGACATTCTGCGCCGCCATATTAGTGGGAGCAACAGCCCGATCAGCAGCTTCTTCCTGCTTCTCATAGCTGTCCATCACGGAATTAATCAACCGGGCCCGACAGGGACAGGTGCTGACACTATCTAATGTGCCCGCCAATCGCCGTCCCATGCTAAACATGCTGGGTACGCCCCCGACAATCATGTAAGTACCGGAATGTTTACCGCAGGTGACGTGGTCCCCTTCACGTGCGGTTGCCCGCCCGTTAAATGTGATGGTCTGGTCGCCGGTGATAATGACTCCACCACAGGTCGTTTTATCACCAACGAGCAGATAATAGCCTTTTGCCATTCTATTGACTTCCCCATTGGTTTACAGTGCAAAGAGTGGGTCTAACTAAAATGGTCATCATATTCTTACCACTTATAGGTTAATAGATGATCAATAGTGCAATGAATTTAACTTAAAAAGATATAGGAATATTCCGAAAATTAGAGAAATTAGCTTGATTGATTTTAGTAATTCATCATGTCTATTAACATACTAAATACAATTTCTTATCAAAAGTACCGGAATGTTTACCACAGGTGGCGTGATCCCCTTCACGCGCAGTTGCCCATCCGTTATAGGAATATTCTGAATCTTATGAAAATCAGGTTGATTTTTTTATCTCTAATGTTGGTCGCACCTGTTCCATCAAGATAAAAATTCATTGAGACAAATTTCGGCAAATAGGGTAAAGCTCCGGTTGTTACAAATATCTAAGTTGAACTTAAAACACAACTTTATATCTTGTAGCTCTACCATTTTAAGTAAGTTTTTTATTCCATTATTCTTCAAAAATTAAATTAAGCAGAATTTACCTAACCTTAATATTATTTAAGTTTAGTTATTCCAACAGCCAAAAAATTCAAACCCGGTTTTTGGGTTAAAAAGCTCATATAGTTTATTATGCTGATAATTCCTAAATATGTCTTATCGAATTACAATATCTCGCAGACTCTATTTAAGAAGCATTCTTTAATTGATCACACATTATTTCAATTAAATACTATTCTATTCGCATTATTCTGGCCCAGAGATAACACCTTTTCTTTCATCCTATTACAAGTTATCGTTATAAGAGTCGCTCTCTCCATCCCTGGTTTATGACAGAAAATTTTTAACACATGTCACTTAATTACTCATGACTGAAAAATTAAATTCATTAATTTATCTAATTAGTAATTATTCTAAAATGTTTTCATATATAATAGTATTTATTGTTACATTTACCCATAATTAAAGTCCCTATATAAAATAATAATAAGATTTAATTAATAAATATATGTATTTTGACGCGCAAGTTATTATATTCTATTATAAGACCAAGATATTCTAAGTATGGTGAAGGTATAATTAGCAGGCAGACCTTGCAGATAACGGCTGAAATAATCATTCGGGAGTCACAATGCAACAGATAAAAAACAAACCCAATAATATTACCCCACAATTAATTCACACGTGGGAAAGAAGCAGCGAACCTTGGGGAGCTAAAGATCGCCAATCAAGGTTTATCTATGCCAATTCCGCTTTTTATCAACTACTCAATCTACCAGAAGATTTCGATATTACTGGGCTTTCTACAGGTGAATTACCTTCTCCTGTTGCAGAATATGCAGAAGAGTTCCACCGTCAGGATCAGAAAGTTATTCAAACCATGCAACGAGTCACTTCATTGGAAACTCATCCATTTGAAGAACATAGGATTAAGCAAATCTATTTTTGTAATAAATATCCACTTTGTGATGAAGATGGCAATTGTATTGGTATTACTTTTCATATGTGCAAAACTGAAAATTTTTCCGTTGCCTATTATTATGAAAAAACATCGCCGTCGGCACTGCAATTCGTACCACCTAATGACACGCTAACGCAAACTGAATGGGAAGTTCTCTTTCTGGCCCTTCGTTCATTGGATGAAGAGAGTATCAGTGAGGAGTTAATGATAAGTACGGAAGATGTGGTTAATCATATTCAGTCAATTTACCGAAAATTTGATTTGCCGCTGCATGCAGAATTAAAAGATTTCTGCAAAGAAAACAAGTTTGACCTTTATATTCCAGAAAGATTTGTCACTATTGGTAGTATAGAGTTAGATCGGCTATAAACTTAAATATCAGTACCTTAGCCCTAAATTTAAAAAGAGGAATGATACTATGAATAGTAAATTAACCCTTTCATCCCAAGTAATTAATACATTAGAGCAAAGTGATGACCCGTGGGGAATAAAAGATGAAAATTCATGTTTTATTTATGGCAATTCAGCAACAAAAAGATTTATTCATGACTTTAAAAACTCATTTGATTACGAGGGGCTTTATGATGATGAACTCAACTGGGACGGAGCTGAGTTTGCAAAAGAGTTTATTGCTCATGATAAAAGTGTGATGGTAAACGGAAAAAGAGTATGTTCTCTTGAAACACATTTATTTGGTAAAGATAAATTTCTGTCATCTTATTTTTGTGAAAAAACACCTATTTACCATGATAATGGAAATTGTATAGGAATTATGTATCATATGTGGAAAGCTCAGGATTTCTCATTAACTCGTCTATATCATGGAAAACTCCCTGCATCTATTCTGTTCCAGCCACCGACTGATTTATTTACTCAGCGGGAATGGGATATTATTTTCCTTCTTTTACAAAAGTACACCAGTAAGCAAATGGGCAAAATGTTGGATATCTCCTATCGCACCGTTGAAACTCATATCGCACGGATATATAGAAAAATTGGTGTTAATTCCAGTTATCAGTTGGAAGAATATTGCCGGCTGAATGATTATGATCTCTATGTACCAGAAAGATTTGTGCATCCAGAAAGTAGAATGTTCCTTTAACCTTTAGATTAAAAAGGAGTTTTTCTTAACATGAAGAAGAACTATACAATATCACCGCAGATTATTAACACAATGGAAATAAGCAATGAGCCGTGGGGAATAAAAGATAGTTCTTCTAGCTTCATTTACGGTAATTCTGCAACAAAAAAATTCGTTCATAATTTTAAGGAATCATTTGATTACGAAGGACTTTATGATCATGAACTTCCCTGGGATGGAGCTGTTTTTTCAAAAGAATTTATTACCCACGATAGAAATGCAATGACAAAAAGACAAAGAGTATGTTCAATTGAGACTCATGTATTCGGACAAGAGCAAACTCTGTCATCCTATTTTTGTGAAAAATCACCGTTTTATCATGACAATGGTAATTGCATGGGTATTGTGTTTCATATGTGGAAAGTAAGAGAGTACTCATTGACCTACCTACATCAATATCATGAAAAACTACCATCATCCATCATACTCCAACCGCCGACTGATCTTTTTACTCAACATGAATGGGATATCATCTTTCTCTTTTTACAGAAACACTCCAAAAAACAGATTGGGAAAATACTAAATATTACCTATCGTACGGTTGAAACACATATGGCCCGGATATATCGTAAGATCGGCATTAATTCCAGTCGGCAACTGGAAGAATACTGTCTAGCCAACAATTTCAATCACTATATCCCAGAAAAATTTCTATTATCTTAGATTAAGTATTACTTCCCTGTTTCAACATACTACCTTTGTTAGTTATTTGTTGATAAAATGGATAGCCCTGCGGGAATATGGCTCTTATTCATAAATAGAATATACTTATATTCAATAGTTCAAAAATCAAAAACGCCTTAAAGGATATATATGAATAACACAGGATTAAGAAAAGTCCCTTTTATTACTTCCCAGTTAACAAATATGTGGGATAGAAGCTCTGATCCTTGGTTTGTAAAAGATAAAGAATCTCGTTTTATTTACGCAAATAGCGCGTTTATTAAAGCCAATAAGTTACCTGAAAACTCTAATGTTATAGGATATACTGATGAAGAATTACCAACACCGGTTAGTGGTTTCGCTCACCATTTTAAAGAACATGAGCGCAGAGTCTTAGCGTGTATGCAGCGAGTATCATCTATTGGTACTTATCCTCAAGGTAGTGGTCAGCTACCTAAATCCTATTTTTGCGAAAAATATCCACTGATGTGTGAGAATAATCAGTGTATCGGCATTATTTCTCATGCCAAAGAAATAGATCATTTTACCGTGTCTCATTATATTAAGAATAATATACCAATATCTATCTTCCCCAGGCCACCCAATAATTTATTGAAAGATAAAGAGTGGACAATTATTTTTTTATTTTGCTGTGGCATTAGTAATAAAGATATAGCCACTGAAATGAATATCTCATGCCGTACTGTAGAAAAACATTTTGAAAATATTTATGAGAAATTTTCCGTCACATC
The DNA here is from genome assembly GCF_001010285.1 of Photorhabdus thracensis. Taxonomy (GTDB): domain Bacteria; phylum Pseudomonadota; class Gammaproteobacteria; order Enterobacterales; family Enterobacteriaceae; genus Photorhabdus; species Photorhabdus temperata. Next base: position 4,801,609 of record NZ_CP011104.1, read on the forward strand.
GGTTTTGGAGTTAAGGTTACTTTGCAAAGAAAATGGTTATGATCTCTATATCCCACCAAGATATTCTGAGTCTATAGGTCATTTCTTATTATAAATGGTCCATTTTACTATTAGCTGTTTCTCACTAAACTATTGATCATTGCAGTAATCATCAGGAATACAATAATGGCATCACAGATTTTTCTACTCCCTCAAACGATAAAGTTTTATGCCAACAAAACATATTGAAAACGTTTTGGATGACTGACGATATATACCGCCCATTGCGGCGGATGTTACTGTGTCCAGAATAATCTTCTGCTTACTTTAGCCTCTTACTTACAGCAAGGCGACGGCCTGCGCACAACTTTGATTCAGAATCCTCATTACCGTCTCCGCCCCACTTCGATTGGGATTTATCCTTATCATTCGTTTCTCTAATGTGGGATCAGACTGACGGAATGTACCGGACACCCGGTAAAACAAGGGCGGTATTTCAAATTTTGATTCGGCCCCTACCGGATAAGGCAGTGCACCGAGTTGATGGGCAAAACAAAGCACCTGTTCTGCAATCTCTTCATAAAATTCCACCAGCAATACTTTCGATTGTGCATTTGCGATAACCGCCTGTTTTACCTGCGGTATGACGCCCTGATTAAGCCAGATAACCAGCGTTTCATTAACCTGAGCCTGTACCGCATGCATCACTGGCGCAAATACCAGTCCACGCAATACTTCTAACGCCTGAAATCCCTGTATCTGACTTCCGCCGGAGTACATGCTACGCCGGATACTGTCTGTTAGCGCTTGTTGGCCGGCCACAACACCAACACCTTGCGGACCGAACAGTTTAAAGCTGGAAAAAGTCGATAATGCCGCACCACATTCACAACCAATATGTTCCACTTTCATAGCCGCATAATTATCGTCAACCAGAACCGGTAGTGACGCCGAGTTCAGCAGTGATATGACAGCTGCCAGCTCATAAGAATCATCAATTTTCTGCCGCGTGTGCTGTACCAGTCCAGCCACCGGACGATGTTGTAAAATCGCAGTCCGTATTTGCTCTGGTTGATTAAAATCCGCCCGAATAAGATGTAATCCCCTCTGTTCAGCAATCATCGCTGTCGTGGGATATAACGGCGCATCATGAATCAGCAGGCTATCGCCCGCGTTAAGTAATGCCGCTAACCCACAACGTATTGCGCCGGTTCCCGCCCCTTGCACCAACACGGCAGCCTCGGCTGAAAAGAAATCAGCAATGACCCGCTCAACCCGCAGTGTCATCTGTGGCTGGTTCAACCCCGGTACCAACCCTAAATCTCCCGTGGTAAGAAAGTCTGCGCCGGGAAAATGGCGGCAGATAATATCAACCAAACGAAACTGTTTTTGCTGTGCCTGCGCCATATTCAGACTATGTAATGGATAAGTGTTCAATATTTGCTCTCCGGCACTCCCCCTCTATTTTTTCATCGCAAAATAAGGGGGGAGATCTCTTCGATTAACCGATGCCTATCAGATGGATAATGTTAGCCAAAATACCAACAACAATCGTTGCAATAGGCCCAATAGCCATTTCAACCAAAGGACGTTTAGACGTACGGTTGAGCAGATAAATGCCCGCCACCACCATAAATCCCATTCCCGGCAGGATAGCGTTGGCAGCAATCATTCCCCCTACCAATAGCGCAACTTCCAGCATACGGGTAATGACAGTACGAATATGGTCGCCACATGCTTTTACGCCAGGGTATTTATCCAGCCAGATAGCAATTTTTGCCAGTAGTTTGATTTCCATAAACATAATCACACTGCCGGCAATGAAGGCGATCCACAGGTTATTCGTGACTAATCCAGCGACAAACACGAACTTCATACCGACCGGGCTATAAACCCCGGTAGCAATTGCCGTCATCCCCACTAACGGAACAAAACTGATCGCTCTGGCAAGCGCAACCAACATGGCGTTAGCCCCTTCTCCCTGTGCCATCAGTTGCAGTGATACAGGACCTTCCGCCAATAAACTGAGTGACATCGAGGCCGCTACCGCCGTTAAACCCCCACTGAGCACCAGTAACCAGAGGTTGTTTTGAATACGTTGGATCCGCGTGGAAAACAAGCCGACCAGCATCTCATTCGCGCCTTTAGCCGGGGCCGGCTCATCGCCTGCTTTGGGCGCACGCTCTTTCATGGCAAAGTAGAACATCACAATCATCGAAATCAGCAGCGCTATCCCGTTAGGATCCAGTTGTACCGGTTTATCCAGGGAACCGCCAAAACTCAGTGAACCGATTGCTTTCGTCGCAACATACCCCACCAATGTCGCAATCAGTACCCATATCCCTTTGCCATATCCGTATTGATAGGCCACCACAATGGCAGGAAACAATGCGAAGCAGGCAACAATGGGATCGCCAACTTTGCTCAGGTTATTCATGAAATTAACCGGCAAATGGGCAAAGATATCGACAACAGATCGTAAACCTGTCATCAAAGCGACGGCATACAGCGCCCCCAGGACACCAGAAAGTATGAAACCTTTTTTACTGTTTGCACACCAGGTACCAATGACGTCGGTTCCCAGCAACAGGCTATGCACCAGAATAATTGGCGCCGTCAGCGAAAACGGGATACCAAAACCGATAACCAGGCCAAAACTTAAAGCAAAACTGGTCGCAGCCAGGGTTTTACGATTCATCCGTCCTTCAAGATGTTCCGGGATTAAAGGGCGCAACCCGTCATGAAACACCGCAATACCACGGTTAGCCATCATGGTGGATATTCCACCAATAACTGCCAGCAAACCGGCTTTAAACGGATCAATTTCCATTAAACGTGTGAAAAACTCATATTCCATCTTCCTGTCCTCATGAAGAAAAAATAGCCCTGATAACCACCGGAATAACCGCGTCTATATCCTGACCGGTAAAACCAAACGCCGTTTTCCCAGCGTTAATATGGGCAATAATTTCTTCATCAGGCAGGATTTTACCTGGCATACTGATGGTAACGCATTGATCAATACCCACGATGGCAATCGCCATTGCCAAAGCGCCTCCACCGGTATTACAAGCACCCAGATAGTAATCCGCATTGCCGCTCTTGAGGGCCATAGCAGCATCAATGTCGCCCATTAAAGTAATGGATGAGACTTTATCCCCAGCCAGACGGCGTAAGGTTTCAGCAATTTTTTCTTTCTCAATTTGTCCTCCAATAACAAATCTCATATGTTTTTCCTTTATTTGAAAAATACAGCAGGGTTATCACGTAACATCAAATCAATTTCTATCTGCGTTAATCCGGCATTGCTCAACATCGGCACAAAAGTGCTGATTAAATATTCAAATCCATTGCCGCCATTGGCCTTCAAATGGGAACGGCGGGTAATATCCATTGATAACATGACGCGGTTAAGCAGGCCGCGTTGGGCCAGTGTCTGTAACGTGGCAATCCGTTTTTCATCCGGGTAGTAATCGTTTTTGCCAATTGTGTCGAACTGTATGTAAGCTCCCTGTTCAATCATGCGCAGGATGCTGTCCAGATTGTCTCTGAGATCACAATGACCAATAACCACCCGTTCAACATCTACGCCCCGCTTTTTCAGTAACGCCAATTGCTCAAGCCCCATCGTGCTTAATGAAGTATGGGTAGAGACAGGACGCCCGGTTTCCAAATGCGCGATAGCCGCGGCGTGAAATATTTTCTCTTCATCAGGCGTAATCACCCCTTTACTGGAACCAATTTCCCCAATGACCCCGGCTTTCAACGTCGTGCCATCAATACCCTGCTCAATCTCAGCGATCATTTCATCCGCCAGTTGCCGGGCTGTGGTGTGCGCCACATGCTGAGGAAAAAAAGCAGACTGGTAATAACCGGTTGAGGCTATTACGTTAATGCCGGAATCCTGCATCAAATCCAGCATAAACTGTGGGTTACGCCCCATGTAGCGATTGGTCATTTCTACAATATTGCGTACCCCCAAGCTGACCAATGTTCTCATCTCATCACAAATCAGGTCGTATTGATCCAGCCGGCAGTCAAGGTTGTTTTTAAATGACGATAAATCAATATGCAGATGCTCATGCGCATAGGTATAGCCCGATGCATCAAACCTGTTTTGCTTAGTCATGAGGGCGCTGCCCATTAGCAGGGATACGATTTCCCTGGCTATCATAAAGCCCTTCCAATACCGGATGTCCTGACTGGATGCCGCTGACCAACGCCACATCACTGCGGGTGGCAAATATCTGAGTGCGAAAACACAACACGACAGCACACCCAACCGGAAACTCACCGCTAAGGGACAAGTGGTAATCAATACTGCTGTCATCCATCGGTAACAGGTGAGTGGATATGATTTGGCCGTTTGGCATGAATATCAGCGCGTTATGAGCTCGCCCACGACGATAATAGCCGCCTCCATAGCAATAGCTGTTGCCGTTAAACCGATGGGATATTTCTGTCAGATACAACATAGCAATACGTTCGGGCTGTTCTCCCTGAAAATTGGCAAGAATTGTTCCGGTTAGTGCATGTCCGGGTTCTGTATGGGTAACACCATATTTTGCCAGTAACGGCAACGTGCTACAGCTTGACGCCGACGGTGCATTTATCTGTGTTACCTCAACCCCTGCCCGCTGTAAAATCTCTTTTGCTTTCAGCAAAGTAAATAAGTTCGGCGCCGGCAGTGTCTGTTGCAGCGCCTCTTGCCACAATAAGCAAGGAAAATGTGTTAATCCCATCAGTTTTACGCCGGGCATCGCCATAATGCGTCGCACAACAGTGTTCAATGCCGATAAATGAAAACCTGCTTCCTGTCCAGGATATAAATGATCATAATCATCATAGATCTTCAGCATAATGCATTGCACATTTCCTGCATGCTGTGCCAGACAAGAAATCTCTTCCGCTTTTTCCAAAGAAAATACCGTGATCACTTCCGGGTGTTGCTGTATCACTGAGGAGATCATGTTACGGGGGATCTGCACCAAATGACCGGCATGGATAACCGGGATCTTCCTGCTCATTAATATCCTGGCTTCTTTAAAATCCACCGCAGTGACACCCTGATAGCCCAGTACTATCAGCTTATGCGCCAACCAAGGGTTGCGCCCAACCTGTTTGGTCATCAGGTACAGCGCAATATCATGGTGCTCCGCTACTGCAAGCAATCGTCCGGCATTTTCCAAAACCTGATCAACGTCAATGACATAGGTATCGGGCAGTAAAGCGCCTTGCGCCCATAATGTATGGGCGGCCTCAATCAGTGCAGGATTTTGTTTTTTTAGTGCGTTAATAAACATGCTGTACCTCCGTGTACGCCTGACAGCGATCAATGCCAAAGCAAGAAATAAATAAATGTTTAAATAATTATTTTTTTGAATATTTGATGGAAAAAAAATTCCTTCACCTCTGTTGCCGTGCTACTCCTGATTCTTTTGCCGCCCAAAGGCTAAACAAGTTCGCCAGCAGATAACCCTCTTCACAGGGATGTAATTGCACGTCAAATTGTGCCAGCAATGAAACGTTAATCGCCTGCAAATATGCAAAAGCATCAGATTGACGTACTTCCATCAGCAGTTCAGCATCCATTGAACCGATTTGTTCTCCCCGGCGCGAGCGCATCAACGCATTTGCCATATGTGTTATTACCATTTCACCCAGCCCGTTCCTGACAGGGATTTCCCAATCATTCTCAAGCTGAGTCACTACTTGCAGCATGCCATCACAGATGTCCTGATCGATGACATTTCCCTGACAGAGCAGATTCAGTCGATTTTCCATTTCATTTACTCCGTCCATTTCAAACTAATAACTTGGATCCTGTTGACCTGTCAGTACACGTTGTTGATGAGCCAACAACTCTGTTTTATTCACTGTAGTACGTAAAAGTTGTTGAATCGGAATGTCATCAACTCTGGTTAAAATCACCGCCTCAGAAGCTTGTATAAAGAACGGATTTCCATGGAGCGGTATCGCGATAAGCTCCCGGGAACTCAGTTCATCCTCTCTGCTAACGTTCCAGATCACTGCATCAATGTCGCCTTTCGCCACCTTGTCCAGGCTTTCGTGGTAAGAGATATCCACCAGCGTGATATCCTGCCCGGCAAAGTACACGTCTGTCATGATCTTCTGGTCGGCAGAATGATTATCCAACCCAACACGACGGATGTTATGTTCACCTCCCTTGCGATAAATCAGTTGATGTGCCCCAACATAGGTATGTGGGCCTAATTCAAGTACAGCGCACACATCATGCTGTTTCAGATAAGTTTGTGCCGCCAGATGAGATACCACCGCCAGGTCATAAACGCCGTTACGCAGACATTCCACCCTGGCGTCTGAACCTCTCATATGAGCGAAATAAAACGGAATACCATTAAATTGCGCTTTCAGACCACTCGCCAGCCCTTCGTACAATCGGGTATAAGGCAGCGGCATTACACAAACCACGTTACCGATATCGGCATGTGCTAACAGCGCCTTGTGATCCAGACTGACCAGGTAACTGCCGTTACGCCCCCGCCGATCCACACAAATTGCACCAGAATTCTCCAATTTTTTTAATGAAAGTTGTACCAACCCAACAGACAACGCATAGTCAGACGACAGCTCTTCAATGGTCCTCAAGCGGTTACCATTGCACTCACCTAGCAGATAACGCGCCAGACATGCCTGAGCAACCCCCTCTTTTTTAAGCAGACCACGACTCATAATTATTCTTCATTTTTTTGAATGTATTTATATCCAATTTAAGGAGATAAATAACAATCTGAAAATAACAAAAATGCGAGTGAGGTCACGATAAAATGAGTTTTCTTTTGCAATTACCAAAAAATTCGGCTCTTCATTAAACTATTTTTATGCTTTGGCTGTGGCTGGCTCCGGACGTTTCAGCATGGCATAAGCTAACCCTCCCAGCAGTGTACCGACAATAATTGACATCAAATAACCCAGTACTGGTGTGATAGCACCTGGGATCAACAACACAAACAAGCCACCATGCGGTGCCATCAGTTGTGCACTCACTGCCATCGAAATCGCCCCGGTTACCGCACCACCGACGATACAGCATGGGAGCACACGCATCGGATCACGGACAGCAAAAGGGATCGCCCCTTCGGAAATAAAGCACAAACCTAACACCAATGCTGCCTTACCGCTTTCCCGCTGAACGCTATCGAATTTCTTCCGGGCAATCAGTGTCGCCACGCCCATGGCCAGCGGTGGGACCATTCCCGCCGCCATAATGGCCGCCATTGGCGCGTAGGTTTGTGAACTGAGCAAACCGACACCAAACGCATAGGCGGCTTTGTTTACCGCTCCTCCCATATCGGCACACATCATCCCGCCCAAAATAGCACCTAACAGTAGCGCGTTGGTTGTGCCCATATTTGAGAGCCAATGCGTTAAACCCGCCATGATGCCGGCGACCGGTTTACCAACAACGTAAATCATAATCAGACCGGTAATCAGGCTGGCGAATAGCGGGATGATCAAGATCGGTTTTAGCGCGGACATACTCTGCGGCAGCTTCACTTTTGCGCTGATCAACTTCGCCGTGTAACCGGCAAGGAAACCGGCAATAATCCCGCCGATAAAGCCCGCATTCGTGCTGGCTGCCAACATACCGCCAATCAGGCCGGGCGTCAGACCAGGGCGATCAGCAATTGAGAAAGCGATATAACCTGCCAGCACAGGTACCATCAAGGCGAAAGCTGAACCACCTCCGATCTGCATCAACGCCGCCGCCAATGTGCCCGGCTCTTTAAATGCGGTGATACCAAAAGCAAATGACAACGCGATACACAAACCACCCGCCACCACCATCGGCAACATATAAGAGACGCCGGTCAACAAGTGACGATAAACGCCGGTACTCTCTTCCCCTTGCCCAGCTTTAGCATCTTGCCTTTCCGGCTCGAAAAGCTTTGCGTCAACCAATGCTTTATCAAACTCTTGAGCCGTTTTCTTCAATACCAGACTGGTTGAGGTGCGGTACATCGGCTTTCCGGCAAATTTCGCCAGATCCACGTCAATATCCGCGACTATCAGCACCAGATCCGCATCTGCCACCTCTTCCGGCGTAATAACATTACCCGCCCCCACTGAACCGCGGGTTTCCACTTTCACCCACCAGCCACGCTTTTTGGCTTCGGTTTCGATGGCTTCGGCGGCCATAAAAGTATGCGCCACTCCTGTAGGACAGGCGGTAACCGCAACAATACGTTTTGTGTCACAACTCAGGTCAGTTGCCGGTATCTGATATGGCTTCGCGTCAGCTTTTGCTTGCCGAAAGAAGTCTTCCGGTGCATGCAATGCCTGTTCCGTGTTGCCAAGATAAACCCGTTTGCCATTCAGGGTGTTATCGGCAGGTATAGTATCGCCGGTCACAACCACCAAATCGGCTTCAGCCGGATTTTTTGTCAGTATCAGCCCATTTTCTGCCGCAGCGGCACTGAGGACGGTTTTCACCAGATAGCTTCCGGCCAGTCCCAACGAAGGATCAACGATAAGCAACGTTTTCATTACATCTCCCCCTCACCCAAACCGGAAGCAATCGCTTCACCAATGGCAGCTATCGCCTGCTGCGCATCGTCACCGTTGGCAGTTACGTGAAGCCGATGACCTTTTTTAACGCCCAGCGCCATGATTTTCATCAGGCTGCGGCCATTTACCGGTTGACCGGTACCATCAAGGTTGATCATGGTAATTTCGCTAGAGAATTGCCGGGCAACGTTGACCAACACAGTACCAGGACGGGCATGCAAACCATGGTCGTTATGCACGACGAATTCCCCGCTAAATATTTCACTTTGCTCTGGTACGTCACTGGTCAGCAACGCCAGCACAGTGGGCGCATCAGCTTGCAACAAACATTCCGCTTTTTGTGCTAATAGCAAGTTACTCAGGCGATTCAACACACTCAGCGGCTGGTCGTCGGTAACCGCAACGGTCAGCAACATCATCACCATCGGTTCATTGTCCCGCGTGAATAACCGGCTGACTGCCACCGCGCTGGTCAAGTTACCCTCGGGGCTGTCGCTCAACCAAATACCTTGTCCGAGATCCAGCGGCTTACTGTTAATCACTTTGCTGACAAAAGTAGCATCTACTGCACCCGCTTGCTGTAACCGCCCGGCATTCAGCGCCTGTAGTGTCATCAGATCGCTGGCATTAACATCCAGCGTAATCAAGCTGGTATCGAATTTAAACGCGACTTGCCGGCCTTCGCCCATTAGCAAGCTGCGTAGTGCCTTCGCTGAATCAATATCTTTTAACTGCCCGGCAATACGATCGTCGCTCAACAAGTGTGCTAACTGACGCAATAGTGACAAATGCTCATCGGAACACGCAGCGATACCGATGACCACATAACATATAGCGCCTTTATCCCATTCCACACCCTGTGGGAAGTGAAATACCTGCACGTCGGTTTCCAGCACCAAATCACGGGTATTGATCGTGCCATGCGGTATGGCGATACCGTTGCCAAGGTAAGTGGAGATTTGCCTTTCACGTTGCAACATACCATCAACATAGGCATCACTGACGTTACCGCTAGCGGCTAGCATGGCCGCCACCTGACGGATGGCATCCTCTTTACTGGTTGCAGTTGCACCAGTGTGGATATTTTGCAAAGCCAACTGGAACATAATTTTCCCCTCTCACTGAAGATAAAATCGTCTCAGTTATGCTGAGAAAAAAGCATTAACATCCACCGTGAAGGAAAAAGCGATAAAACTGAAACGTTTCAATCAGTGTGGGATACGATTGATTTTTATTCAATAGTTGTACTAAATAAGATTGTAATTTTTTGAGATTACGCACATTTTTCCCGGTATCGTTCTTTGAGTATTTCCAGTTCAAGGCATTAGCCAATAGATGACCACCAAGAATATCTACCCAATTGCAAAGAACCTTCAAGAGTTGAGTATCCTGATGGATGAATTGAAACCCGTACCCAAGAAGTCAATTATCAATACATAAAGTAACACCAGAAATAAAGAATCCATATGAACAATGGATGACATATTCTTCGAATCAACGGAGATGAACCATAAATGAAGTAATAATTCGATTGACTTCAAATACTGTTCCTCGTGTCCACGGGGATGAAAATTCATTGGCATTTTATTTTGGCTTATCCCTTCATCCATGACCTTTATTGAAAGCCGGTATTACCGGCCAACAACGGAATACAATCTATTGGGCTAAATGGTAATATCATTATCCCCGGTATTCAATGAAGAATGGGTCATTAGTGAAACAATTAAACAGATAGCGTTATTAGCTATCATAACAAATTGGGGTAAATATATTTTTTGGTTAAAAATCAATACATTATTATGTCGCAATGATAATTAGACGGGATTTAAGTGGATGGGAAGCTGTTTTATCTATCGTGGATTATTTTTCTGAAAAAATGGCATGTCACTATCCGTTTTATCGTTTATTAGATTGAAGATAATTGAATTTATACTGAGTCTGTAATGCTTTCTTACCGTTTGTAACAATTTCTTACAAATTTATATTTTTGTAAATTTATAAAAAACGCTTGCTATCTGATCAAAGTTTAATAATTATTACTTTAAGTTCCATCATATAAGCGGTATGAAAGGAATTTCAACTTCTGTTCCCTTTATTCAAAGGGATTAATCGATTGGGATACATTGCTGTCTTCCTGTCGTTCAATTTGTTATTACTCACTGCATAGCGCTGTGCTTTCTGTCTGTGGTAATCGGATTTTTGCTACCTTATTTTTAAGATCGCCTCGACAAGGGCGTTCCTGTGCGGGACCACCAGCTTATCCTGACCCTGAACCCGGATTGTTTTGCCAATCAGGGTGAGATGTATCAGTTCAGCCTGGTGGTGACACGCCTGCTGACGGTTTTCATCAGCATGGGCGCTTTTTTGATGATGAAAGTGATTGATGGTCAGACAGGAGAAGTCTTGTGGGACTTTCAAGAGATGATGTTCGGACTGCGTCCCTATATTTAATAACAAGCAGAGGAAAACACTGATGAGTAAAATAGATCCGCGTGAATGTCTTGATTGCAGGCGTTTGAAACACTGGGTGGAATTTCAGTTGGTGGATGAACAGGGAAAACCGCTAATCAATGCGCCTTATGGCTTGGTAAGCTGGGGATTACCGGATTATGTGCGCCGGGGGACAACGGATGGTTTCGGGGTGCTCAGGGAAGAAAACCTGTCAGCTCATCCCGTGATATTGTCCATCCATGCCCAATCGTTGGCCGATGAGATGGAACAACGCCCGTTGCGGGAAATACGTGGTGAAGAGGCTTCGGTGGTGAAGCCAAAAGCCGAAGCTGAAGGTCATCAATATCATTATGTGACTATCGGGCAAATTAGTGATGGTTTGCCGGTGATTAAGGATTGGTATGACCCTAAAAAAATTCCACCCCCCTATCATTTTCCAGACCCGGAGCCAAGTGGCTACACGGTTCATCCACTAAATCAACGGTATGTACTGGAAATATGCCCGTTTCGGGCCTGGGTCTTGCAGCTACATCATCAAAAAGAGTATTCCATTGTTAATGCGCATAACCAGTGTTTGATGAGTGTGTTGGCTTATGCCGGCGGGGATGTTGATACTGAAGGCTCGGTGACTCACTTTTTTAATCGGTAGATGGTGGATGTTTCAACGCTGCCCTATAAAGTTGAGGAATTATCGGCAACACCTGTGGAATGGATAAACAGTTAATAACATCATTGGCTGTTAGTCAGCAAACAGAAAAGGGAAAACTGGCTTTACAGCATTACTGCGATGGTAAGGAACTCCCAGTATGAAAATATTAAAAGTTTCGTTGTTATTGTTATTGCTGTCTTTTATTTATTGGGCGTTTGGTGATACCTTTTTTAACTGGCTTTTCCCCTTTTCATCTACTGGAAAGAGTCCGTGGATAACCGTGGAGGGTGTCGCGCCGAAATACACAAAACCACATGTGTCAGCAGAATATATTTCAAAAGATTGTCTTGAATATCGGCTTCATGCCGATATGTCTCCTTATAAGGTACCGACCTATAACGGATTGCGCCTGGATGTAAAGGCCGATCCAAAAACCGGCCATTTTCAGGCGAAATTACCCTTCAGTGGTGGAGGCTGGTGTAAATGGAAAATTGACCGGGCGTTTGTGTCCGTGAGTTATACCGATGTTAGCCACCTGGTGAAAGATGCTATACCCTATGGAGGAACAGGTCTAACCGCCTTTATCAACGATGCAGCGCGAACAAATTATTCTGAAGCCTCTGAGACTCGTGCATTGAATACGATAGATTTCAGCCCAACTATTTACCCTGTTTTGAAAGTAGTTGAGGGACGCCCAAACAGAATTTTCTTACAGGGTATAGTGGATTCATATCCTTTTCGGCTGAAATTAACACCAGGAGCAGAATGGAAAATTACCTTTAAGCCTAAACTGGATGAAACCAAAATGCCGAAGGTCACGGTGACTGACGGGAAGGGAGAATGGGTTGAATATCCCGATGGACACATTGAAACGGATACTCAAATGGTAGATACCCGTTACATAAAGTAATCTCATCAGGAAAACTGACCATGATAAATATCAAACAGTATTTATTGGTTTTGTTAATCACATTAATATCAGGCTGTGCTGACCCAAATGAACCGCTTTCACCCCCGAAAAATAACCAGTGGATCACCGTCGAAGGGGTGGCGCCGAAATACACAAAACCGCATGTGTCGGCAGAATATATCTCAACAGATTGTCTTAAATATCAGTTACATGCTGATATGTCGCCTTATAAGGTGCCAACCTGACCAAGGCCATATTACTCATTTACCTAAACACCAACACCAGAAATAAGGAATCCCTATGAGCGATGGATGACATATTCTTCGAACCAACGGAGATGAACCATAAATGAAGTAATAATTCGATTGACTTCAAATACTGTTCCTCGTACCACGGGGATGAGAATTCATTGGCATTTATTTTGGCTTCTCCCTTCATCCATGACCTTTCTTGAAAGCCGGCATTACCGGCCAACAACGGAATACCATCGATTGGGCTAAATGGTAATATCATTATCCCCGGTATTTAATGAAGAATGGGTCATTAGTGAAACAATTAAACAGATGGCGTTATTAGTTATCATAGCAAATTGGGATAAATATATTTTTTTATTAAAAATCAATACTTTATTATATTGCAATGATAATTAGACGGAATTTAAGTGAATGAGAAGCTGTTTTATCTATCGTGGATTATTTTTCTGAAAAAATGGTATGTCACTATCCGTTTTATCGTTTATTAGATTGAAGATAATTGAATTTATACTGCGCCTGTAATGCTTTCTTACCGTTTGTAACAATTTCTTACAAATTTATATTTTTGTAAATTTATAAAAAACGCTTGCTATCTGATCAAAGTTTAATAATTATTACTTTAAGTTCCATCATATAAGCGGTATGAAAGGAATTTCAACTTCTGTTCCCTTTATTCAAAGGGATTAATCGATTGGGATACATTGCTGTCTTCCTGTCGTTCAATTTGTTATTACTCACTGCATAGCGCTGTGCTTGCTGTCTGTGGTAATCGGATTTTTGCTACCTTATTTTTGGGGTGGTGGGATCAATTATTTCAATTCCTGACGGGATATTTATGCTGAAAAATATCATACGACAAGGGGATAAAACCTCTCATGGCGGCGCTGTTTTAGCGGGTGATGACAGTTTCCAGATTTTGGGTAAAGGGGTGGCACGGATTAAATAAGATTCCAAAATAGCGCTACATCTTATACTACTCATAATTCTATATATAACAATGGGTTGAAGAAGGCCATGTGTAGCAAAATTATGAAATGTTATTTAACGATCCGGTGTCCTGTCCAAAGTGCGGCGGGGAGCAAACTATTGCGGAAGGCACTTCGGCTGCAAGTGGGACTCATCAACAGGGGCTTGCTCTGGAGGGCATGAAAACCTCGTGTGGTGCCACGTTGATCGCCTCACAGACACTTTTTCAGGTAAAAAATAGATAAGGGTAGCGTGTGATGAATAGAAGAATGTCGCTTTTCCTGCAAGAGCTGAATTATATGCGGCAACTGGCGCAGGAAGCTGGAAAAGAACACCCTCATCTGGCCGGTTTTTTGTCCGAAGGGGCGGGTGATCCGGATGCTGAACGAGCAATACAGGTCTATGCCCTGTTAGCTTCCCGTCTTCGCTACAAAATTGAGGATGATTTTCCTGAGGTGACGCTAAATATGTTGACGCATATTTGGCCGCAAGCGTTGCGCCCGTTACCGCCAACGAGTCTCGTTCAATTTTCACCGCAAGAAGGTCATCACCTGGGGGTGGCAACGCTGCCGGCGGGGACGTCGGTTTTTACCGGCGAAGGCGAGCAGGAAATACGTTTTGAAACCTGTTGTCCCCTGCATATCGAACCGCTGACGGTGATCGACCGGCAATTGAGCGCCACCGCCGAGTACAGTGAGATAACGTTAACGCTGCGCTGTTCGGGTAATACCCTGGAATGGCGAAGTCAGCCGCTGCATTTCTTTTTGGGCCGTGACCGTGAGCAGGCGGCACAATTAGCTTTATGGCTTGATTTTCATCTCTGTGATATTCAGTTACGGACGCAGGGTAAAACCGTCACGCTGAATGACAGCTACCCGGTATCGGCGTTGTGGGGGACAGAGCGGCAGGTTGCTATTCTTCCGTCCGGGGAAAACTCACCGTTTTCCATTTTGCAACTGATGACGGAATATTACTATTTCCCGCATGTGCATGATTTTGTGACGATTGATATCACGGAGGGGTGTTCGTCAGTGGCGTTGAACGCGGACCGGACATTCGAGTTGATTTTGCAGTTTGAAAGCAGTCTGGAACTGACTGATATTGCCCAAACCTTTCTGCTGGATTGCGTGCCGGTCAGACAACTGGAGCCGATGACCAGTGCGGCAATCCCGGTGAATAGTGGCATCAGCGATTATGACATCCCATTAAATCCGACAGAACGGCTGTTCAATCTGGATCACGTTTACGTATCGACGGAGCCGAAGCTGGAACGCGGGCAACCCTACCGCTATCTGCCGGTTGAAAAATCTACTCTGACCTCTCATTTCCTGCCGAATGCAGAATTTCTTTATTATTATCAGTTGAATACGGAATGCGATATTTTGCAGCATACCCGCTATCAGCTGCGTTTCTTTGACTGTCATGGTAAAACGGCGGATAACCTGCCGTCGCAATCCATTTTTTGCCAGTTTACCGGCTATCAGTCGCAGGCCACTGACTTGGGTATCGGCGATATCAATCTGGCGGGCGAAAACGCCACGGGGTTGACGGTCAGCAATATCACTCCCGTTTCCGCCTGTTATCCCTCCATGATAGAGGAAAGATCAGCCTGGCCGTTGATTTCCTGCTTTGCCGGCTCGCCCTGGATAATATTTCAAACCCGCTCGTTACAAGAGTTTCTGAAAATATTTGATTTTTCCCCTGACCAGGCATTAAGCCGACGTATCCAGTCACATATTAGCGGTATCGTCCGGCTGGAGAACATCCCGATAGATAGGCTGGACAAGGGTGTTCCTGTGCGGGGTCACCAGCTTATCCTGACCCTGAACCCGGATTGTTTTGCCAATCAGGGGGAGATGTATCAGTTCAGCCTGGTGGTGACACGCCTGCTGACAGTTTTCATCAGCATGGGCGCTTTTTTGATGATGAAGGTGATTGATGGTCAGACGGGAGAAGTCTTGTGGGACTTTCAAGAGATGATGTTCGGACTGCGTCCCTATATTTAATAACAAGCAGAGGAAAACACTGATGAGTAAAATAGATCCGCGTGAATGTTTTGATTGCAGGCGTTTGAAACACTGGGTGGAATTTCAGTTGGTGGATGAACAGGGAAAACCGCTAATCAATGCGCCTTATGGCTTGGTAAGCTGGGGATTACCGGATCATGTGCGCCGGGGGACAACGGATGGTTTCGGGGTGCTCAGGGAAGAAAACCTGTCGGCTCATCCCGTGATATTGTCTATCCATGCCCAATCGTTGGCCGATGAGATGGAACAACGCCCGTTGCGGGAAATACGCGGTGAAGCGGCGTCGGTGGTGAAACCCAAAGCCGAAGCTGAAGGCCATCAATATCATTATGTGACTATCGGGCAGATTAGTGATGGTTTGCCGGTGATTAAGGATTGGTATGACCCTAAAAAAATTCCGCCGCCCTATCATTTTCCAGACCCGGAGCCAAGTGGCTACACGGTTCATCCACTAAATCAACGGTATGTACTGGAAATATGCCCGTTTCGGGCCTGGGTCTTGCAGCTACATCATCAAAAAGAGTATTCCATTGTTAATGCGCATAACCAGTGTTTGATGAGTGTGTTGGCTTATGCCGGCGGGGATGTTGATACTGAAGGCTCGGTGACTCACTTTTTTAATCGGCAGATGGTGGATGTTTCAACGCTGCCCTATAAAGTTGAGGAATTATCGGCAACACCTGTGGTTTACGATGTACCGTTTAGTGAACGTTATACTCAGGTGAAGTTTATTGATTCAAAAACGGCAGATAAACAGGGTGATACCCGGCTGTTTTATGTAGCCAGTAAAAGTGATGTTCTTGTCAGCTGGCGGGGTACCATTAGTCTGG
This sequence comes from Photorhabdus thracensis, assembly GCF_001010285.1. GTDB lineage: Bacteria > Pseudomonadota > Gammaproteobacteria > Enterobacterales > Enterobacteriaceae > Photorhabdus > Photorhabdus temperata. The sequence goes on from NZ_CP011104.1 coordinate 4,818,225, forward strand.
AGAATTACCTGACTGATCTCACCTTTCAGCCGTTAAGTTTGAGTTGCGATGATGAGAAAGCCCTGTGCAGCGGGTTTATTCACAGTGGTAAAGTACATAAAGGGTTCTGGGAAGCGTTCAGTTTGGTTGGGAAGCTAAAAGTCCCCGGTGATAAAAATATAATAGTATTCAATGACATTCTGGACTTGGCTAAAGGAAAAAAGCTATTTATCTGTGGTCACAGCTTAGGCGGCGCTTTGGCATTACTGCACAGTGCACAATTGAAAGAACATAATCCTTGCCTCTACAGTTACGGGATGCCACGAACATTAACCCGTAGTGCAGTACAGGAATTGTCTTCCATTATCCACTATCGCCATGTGAATGAAGATGACGTCATTCCTGCTGTGCCCTTTGAGCAGGATATGGACAATGGGTTTTTCCATTACTGGGTGCCGGCGGGGTACGAGTGGGAAATAATAAAGCTGGTGTCTCCGTCACCGATTGTTAAAGCCATTAAACAAGCGACTGCCAGTCAAGAAATCTATTGGCATCATGGTAAAGTTGTCCATTTTTTTCAAGCCAACAGTTGCCCGGAATGGCTGATTTCCGCCAGGAATCTCTCCCCTATAACAAGCGTGGCTAAAGAAATATTGAATAACACCACAAAGCTCTATTTAATTCCTGAATTAAACCCGGAAACAGAAAAGGATTTTTCTCTGGCCGGTGAGCAGCAAAATGCGTTGTTTAATCAGTTAAGTCAACAAGAAAAAGATCAACTGTTTGTTGAAAACAGAAGTGCTGATTTAAAAGGGGGATTAGGCTTTCTTCATCATAGCTCGTATAAATATGCCGGTTATATTAATGCCCGTCTTAAAGAGCTATGCGAACCGGATAAAATGACGGTTTATCAGGACAGTCAACGTCAATTTAAGGAGAAAATGGATGTTTATAAGAGGCTAATCCCAGATGCTATTTACTACCGTAATCTCTGTTTTCTGGAAATGGATAAACAGTTAATAACATCATTGGCCGTCAGTCAGCAAACAGAAAAGGGGAAACTGGCTTTACAGCATTATTGCGATAGTAAGGAACTCCCAGTATGAAAATATTAAAGGTTTCGTTGTTATTGTTATTGCTGTCTTTTATTTATTGGGCGTTTAGTGATACCTTTTTTAACTGGCTTTTCCCCTTTTCATCTACTGGAAAGGGGCCGTGGATAACGGTGGAGGGTATTGTGCCGAAATACACCGAGCCGTATGTGTCGGCTATGTACAAATCAAAAACTTGTCTTGATTATGAGCTTGATGCGGGTATGTCCCCTCATAAGGTCCCGACCTATAATGTGCTTTACCCAGAGGTAAAAGCTGATCCGCAAACCGGTTATTTTCAAACAAAATTGCCTTTTAGTGGTGGAGGCTGGTGCAAATGGAAAATTGAGCGGGCTTATGTATCAGTGGATTATACCGATGTTAGCCACCTGGTGAAAGATGCTATACCCTATGGGGGAACGGGTCTAACCGCCTTTATCAACGATGCAGCGCGAACAAATTATTCTGAAGCCTCTGAGACTCGTGCATTGAATACGATAGACTTCAGCCCGGTTATTTACCCTGTGTTGAAAATAGTTGAAGGGCGGCCAAAAAGAATTTCTTTACAGGGTGTGGTGCATTTGTTTCCTTTTCGGCTGAAATTAACTCCAGGAGAGGAATGGAAAATCACCTTTAAACCTAAACTGGATGAAACCAAAATGCCAAAGATCACTGTGACTGACGGGAAGGGAGAATGGGTTGAATATCCCGATGGACACATTGAAACTGATACTCAAATGGTAGATACCCGTTACATAAAGTAATATCACCGGAATAGTTGCTTGTTTATTTACTTCAAGCAGAATAAATAGGATATATAGGCACACGCTATACAGATAACGTTGTAGGTATCGAGGAAAACTGACCATGATAAATATGAAATGCGATAGTCAGGAACTCTCAGTATGAAAATACTAAAGGTCTCGTTGTTATTGTTATTGCTGTCTTTTATTTACTGGTCAATGGGTGATACCTTTTTTAACTGGCTTTTTCCTTTTTCATCTACTGGAAAGGGGCCGTGGATAACGGTGGAGGGTGTCGCGCCGAAATACACCAAGCCGTATGTGTCGGCTGTGTATAAATCAAAAACTTGTCTTGATTATGAGCTTCATGCAGGTATGTCGCCTTATAAGGCTCCAACTTGGCTAAGGCCATATTACTCATTCACCTAAACACTAACACCAGAAATAAGGAGTCCCTATGAACGATGGATTACACTTTCTCTGTCAGATTACCGATTTGCCGGAGAAAATATTTGCGGTAGCTGAATTCTCTTTACAGGAGGAATTATCCGAACTGTTTACCCTCTCTTTAACCCTGGTCAGTAAACGGGCCGATATTGATCTGGAATCACTGTTATTACAGTCGGTGAAATTCCGGGTGGTTTTCAACGGCGTTGAGCAACGTCAGGTCAGCGGCATTATTGCACAGGCTGTACTGGGTGATACCCATACTCACCGCACGATTTATTATCTCACCGTCCGGCCTGCGCTCTGGCGGATGAACCTGAATCAGGACAGCCGGATTTATCATCGGCAAAGCGTACCGGAAATCCTCAAAAGTTTGTTGAAGAAACACTATATTCTAGCCGATTCCCAACTGAATGAGTTTCATTACACACGTGAGTATGTGACGCAAAAGCGCGAGTCCGATTATGACTTTTTTGCCCGGTTAGTCGCTGAAGAAGGGCTAAATTTCTGGTTTGAAAACGACAAACTGTTTTTCAGTGACAGCCACTTAGGCATGACGGCCAATTTACCGCTGGTTTACAATCCGCAGGTACAAGTCGCCACTGAAATGAATGTGATCAACCAAGTGCGTCTGGGTGTCTCCATGACCCCGCAACGGGTAATCTATAAGGACCGGAATCCGCAAAACCCCGCTTACCGCCTGACACACCGGGCCAATACCGATCCCCGTGTTGAGGGGCAAGAAACCCTGTTTTCGATCTTTGAAAGCTACGGCCGTTTTCAGAAAGACGCGGAGGCGAAACCGTTTGTCCAGCGCCGTCAGCAGGCCGTTCAGAATCAACGTCAGGCGGGCAGCGGGCAAAGCAACTGCTTTAAGCTGATGCCCGGTAAAATCTTTGACCTCAACGAGCATCCGATTGATGCCATGAACACCCGCTGGCAAATCGTGACCATTCATCATTACGGCAAATGCCCGCAAGTACTGGAAGAAGTCCGTGGCGGATCAGGAAGTTATCTGCATAACGAATTCAGTTTTATTTCCGGCTATAAGGACTGGCGAGCGCTATATCGCTACAAGCCACTGGCAGATGGTGATGAAGTGGCAACCGTGGTGGGCCCGGCAGGGGAAGAGATTTATGTCAACAAAGACGGTTGTATTCGCGTCCATTTTCACTGGGATCGTTATAATAAAGCCGATGAAAACGCGTCTTGTTGGGTACGGTTCGCACAGGGTTGGAATGGCAGCGGTTACGGTTTTATGGCGGTTCCTCGTATCGGTCAGGAAGTGATCGTCTCCTATCTGAACGGCGATATTGATCGGCCGATTGTCACCGGTTGCACCTACAACGGTTTAAACCGGCCACCGCTGAATTTACCCGCCGAGAAAACCCGCACCACGTTTAAAACCCGGACCCACAAAGGTGACGGTTTTAACGAATTGCGGTTTGAGGATGCCAAAGACCAGGAAGAGATTTACCTGCACGGACAGAAAGATCTGACCGCCCATATTCAGCATGATACCTACTGGCATATTAAACACGACCATAAACAGCGGATCGACAATAACCGTTACAGTGAAATCCGCGCTGATGACCACCGGAAAATCGCCGGCTCCGGTAAATACAGTACCGAGGGGGATGTATCGCACCGTATCACCGGCAGTCAGCATTTACAGACCGGGGAAGCGTTAGTCGCTGAAAGCGGTCAGGAAACGCACCTGAAAAGTGGCGGTAAAATTGTGTTGGAAGCGGCGTCAGAAATCACCTTGAAAATCGGCGGCCATTTTATCCGGTTAACTCCCGGCGGTATTCTAACTTCTCCAAACCTATTAGTCGGGCAAGGCTCTGCTGGTGCCGGGCGTGGTTTGTCTCTGCAACTGCCAGAGGGGGTAGAACCGCTGCCTGATGTAAAATCTCCAGTCAAACCGATTTGTGCCTTACAAGCCCAGAGGGATGTTAATTTAACTATTAATAACCAGGAGGATGAATGAACCCTTCCATCAACTGGCAACAATGGCTGACTACGCCTGATAAGCCGCCTGTTTTCTTTATGCTCAATTCATTGGCAGAACCTAACCCAATCGGTCGCTTTTACAAACACGACTGGGTAGAACAGGCTTTTCCGCTATACAGCAGTACACCAATGGATCACCTGCTGGCACAAAGCCCCTGGCTGGTTCAGCCCAGGTCAGGCTATCTGTCAGTAATCGGTCATCTGCTTGATAGCCAAACCCTGAGCGACAACAGTTGGGGCTGGGCTTACCGCAGTGAGGATTTATGGACCCAACAGCTTAATCACTGGCGTTCACGCCAGCAGGTGATATTGCGGGAAAGGCCGGTGATTTTGCGCAGTATGGATCCCCGAATTCTCAGCCAGTTATTACCGGCAATGATTGTCAGCGATTGGTCAGGATTTCTAACGCCGGTGAGTGAATTAATGATCGACGCACCTGATCCCCAGATTTATTCCCGCCCTGAAAATTGCGGAAAAGGTGGCAGTGAACAGCCCTTCGTTCTGGATAGTCATTTATTGTATGCCTGGCATCATTCCGATTATGCCCTGCAAGGGATGGCATCTGTGATTGGTGATAATTTATGGGAAAACCACGGTAAGCTGGCAATAAAGCTGGATAAGCCACGAGGGAAATTACAGGAACAGATTACTCATTGGCTGAAAACACATTTAGGAAACGGCGATGACATTAGCAACCTGACCAGTGCGGATTATTTGCAGATGCTCAATGAGCAATATCCGACCACTGGATAGCGCATGATGGCTAACATTGTCGTGAATTTCTAAACCTGTTATTGTTGCGGCTTGAAATAAAAAGAAATACGGTTAAGTTTTCGTTATTTTGCAATAAGATCAATTTCGTGTTGTAAAATATTAAATTGAAAATGATATTTTGTCTTTATTATAGCCGCTTGTTTTTCAGGTAATTATATTTCTCATAAATAGAAAATAAGATAACTGATCCTTTCATTAGCACTCTTTTATGTGCTGATTTCTTTTCAACTCTCTTTTACTGGTTAATGAATTTCGATTAAACGCAATTTACTATCCTTCTGAAAAGTACGTTTATTGAGTTAAATCCGCCTTTTATTTAAAGGCTTTAATCTCCCTGTATTCGTGCTTTTAAATGGTCATGGCAGGTTAGGTAAATGTGACAGATAGCTGAGTTAATCACCGATAAAAGGCGATTGAGAACACCTAAAAAATGAATGGTTTTCATTAAGCTTTTTTTGTAAATCTTATCGTTTTTTCCGTTTCTTTCTTCGTATTTAAACTTTTCCATTTTCATTAAATTGATATTCAGGTTTTTCCTTTTCCTACATTCGATTTTTCAGGTTTAAAACCAGAGAGGGTAATAAATGTGTCAATGGTATTAAAATCAAAGTTAATTTATTTAATTTAAAATCTGTTTTTCATGATGTTTTCTCTTCCAGTGTCAGTATAATATCGAATCTTTTACCCGCTTTAAAAAATCCTTAATCACTGTATTTTACCTTTGATGATTAAAGTTTTCACTCTTGGTAGTAAACCGGTTAACAACGGAGCGATAACTCAACCCTTATCGAGGTTGTAACACTTTCTTACCAATTTATTTTCGTAAATTAAAAAAATGAAAATTTTTCTTGCTATTTGGTGATTGTTTAATAATTATTGCTCAAGTTCTGTTATATGAGCAATATTAGGGGAAATTCCGAATCCCGTTCCCCTTATTCAAAGGGATTAATCGATTGACTTCAAATACTGTTCCTCGTGTCCACGGGGATAAGAATTCATTGGCATTTATTTTGGCTTCTCCCTTCATCCATGACCTTTCTTGAAAACCGGCTATTACTGTCGGTGTAAATTGTGCTCTGTACAGCAATCACTCGGCCATCGTTTGTCAGGATACATTAAGACGTTTTTACGCCTGACAGGAAACCAGCCAACAACGGAGTATAATCGATTGGGCAAAATAGTAATATCATTATCCCCGGTATTTCATGAAGAATGAGCTATTAGTGAAACAATTAAATTGATGGCGTTATTAGTTATCATAGAAAATTGTGGTAAATATATTTTTATTAAAAATCAATGTGTTATTCTGTCGCAATGATAATTGGACGGAATTTAAGTGAATGAGAAGCTGTCTATCGTGGACTATTTTTCTGAAAAAATGACATTTCACTATCCGCTTTGTAGTTTATTAGATTGAAGATAATTGAATCCATACCGAGTCTGTAATGCTTTCTTACCGTTTGTAACCATTTTTTACAAATTTATATTTTTGTAAATTTATAAAAAACGCTTGCTATCTGATGAAAGTTTAATAATTATTACTTTAAGTTCCGTCATACGGGCAGTATGAAAGGAATTTCAACTTCTGTTCCCTTTATTCAAAGGGATTAATTGATGGGGATACATTACTGTCTTCCTGTCGTTCAATTTGTTATTACTCACTGCATAGAGCTGTGCTTTCTGTCTGTGGTAATCGGATTTTTGCTACCTTATTTTTAGGGTGGTGAGATCAATTATTTCAATTCCCGGCGGGGATCAAACCATTGCGGAAGGCACTTCGGCTGCAATTGGGGCTAATCCCTCTGGAGGGCATGAAAACCTCGTGTGAGCCACTTTGATCGCTTACGTGTCTATATTTAATAACAAGCAGAGGAAAACACTGATGAGTAGAATAGATCCGCGTGAATGTTTTGATTGCAGGCGTTTGAAACACTGGGTGGAATTTCAGTTGGTGGATGAACAGGGAAAACCGCTAATCAATGCGCCTTATGGCTTGGTAAGCTGGGGATTACCGGATCATGTGCGCCGGGGGACAACGGATGGTTTCGGGGTACTCAGGGAAGAAAACCTGTCAGCTCATCCCGTGATATTGTCTATCCATGCCCAATCGTTGGCCGATGAGATGGAACAGCGCCCATTGCGGGAAATACGCGGTGAAGCGGCTTCGGTGGTGAAGCCAAAAGCCGAAGCTGAAGGTCATCAATATCATTATGTGACTATCGGGCAGATTAGTGATGGGTTGCCGGTGATTAAGGATTGGTATGACCCTAAAAAAATTCCGCCGCCCTATCATTTTCCAGACCCGGAGCCAAGTGGCTACACGGTTCATCCACTAAATCAACGGTATGTACTGGAAATATGCCCGTTTCGGGCCTGGGTCTTGCAGCTACATCATCAAAAAGAGTATTCCATTGTTAATGCGCATAACCAGTGTTTGATGAGTGTGTTGGCTTATGCCGGCGGGGATGTTGATACTGAAGGCTCGGTGACTCACTTTTTTAATCGGCAGATGGTGGATGTTTCGAAGCTGCCTTATAAGGTGGAAAAAATATCAGCCACTCCGGTGGCTTATGATGTGCCGTTCAGTGAACGTTATTCTCGGGTAGAGTTTATTGATTCAAAAACGGCAGATAAACAGGGTGATACCCGACTGTTTTATGTAGCCAGCAACAATGATGTTCTTGTCAGCTAGCGGGGTACAATTAGTCTGGAGAATGTCCTAACTGATCTCACCTTTCAGCCGTTAAGTTTGAGTTGCACCGATGAAAAAGCCCTGTGCAGCGGATTTACTCACAGTGGCAAAGTACATAAAGGGTTCTGGGAAGCATTCAGTTTGGTTGAGAAATTAAGCGTACCTAGTGATAAAACCACAGCAGTATTCCTTGATATCAATAACGTATCTAAAAATAAAAGGTTGTTTGTCTGTGGTCACAGCTTAGGCGGCGCTTTGGCATTACTGCACAGTGCACAATTGAAAGAACATAATCCTTGCCTCTACAGTTATGGGATGCCACGAACATTAACCCACAGTGCGGTAGAGGAATTATCTTCTATTACCCATTATCGTCATGTGAATGAAGATGACCCGGTTCCTTCTGTGCCATTTGAGAAAGATATGGATAATGGTTTTTTCAATTACTGGACACCTGCGGGATATGACTGGGAAATTATGAAACTCGTGTCACCGTCACCGATTGTTAAAGCCATTAAACAAGCAACAGCCAGTCAAGAAATTTATCTGCATCATGGCAAAGTGGTCCATTTTTTAAAAGCCAGTGCCTGCCCGGAATGGCTGATTACCGCCAGTAATGTATCGCAGATAACCAGATTAAGTGCAGAGGAAATATTAAGTAATACGACAAAACTGTATTTAATTCCTGAGCTGGATAAAGAAACAGAACACTTGTTCGCGCAGGCAGGTGAACAGCAAAACGCCCTGTTTAACCAGCTCACCCCACAGGAAAAGGGCAAACTGTTTGCTGAAAATAAAAATCCTGAGTTAAAAGACAAATTAAATATTCTTAACCACTTTTCATCTAGATATGCCGGTTATATTAATGCCCGTCTTAAAGAGCTATGCGAACCGGATAAAATGACGGTTTATCAGGACAGTCAGCGTCAATTTAAGGAGAAAATGGATGTTTATAAAAGACTGATCCCAGATGCTATTTACTACCGTAATCTCTGTTTTCTGGAAATGGATAAACAGTTAATAACATCATTGGCTGTTAGTCAGCAAACAGAAAAGGGAAAACTGGCTTTACAGCATTACTGCGATGGTAAGGAACTCCCAGTATGAAAATATTAAAGGTTTCGTTGTTATTGTTATTGCTGTCTTTTATTTACTGGTCGATGGGAGATACCTTTTTTAATTGGATTTTTCCTTCTTCATCTACTGGAAAGGGGCCGTGGATAACGGTGGAGGGTGTTGCGCCGAAATACACCGAGCCACATGTGTCGGCGGTGTATAAATCAAAAAATTGTCTTGATTATGAGGTTGATTCGCAGATGTCCCCTCATAAGGTACCGACCTATCACGGATTGAGTCTGGATGTAAAAGCTGATCCAAAAACCGGCCATTTTCAGGCGAAATTACCCTTCAGTGGTGGAGGGTGGTGTAAATGGAAAATTAACCAAGCCTTTGTATCAGTAAGTTATACCGATGTCAGCCATTTGGTGAAAGATGCTGTTAATGAGGGAGGAGATGGAACCGGTTTAACTGCATTTATCAACAATGCAGCTAAAACAGACGATAAAGAAACGGTAACATTGAATACCTTGGATTATAGACCGGTTATTTACCCTATTTTAGAAATGTCTGAGGGTTTTCCTAAACGCCTATTTGTTCGGGGTGAAGTAGGCACGCGTTTTTTTCAATTGAGATTAACGCCGGGAGCAGAATGGCGAATTATTTATAAGCCCAGGCTGGATGAAACTAAAATACCCAAAATCACTATTACGAACGGGAAAGGTGAGTGGGTTGAATATCCTGACGGGCGAATTGAAACCGGTACCCAAACAGTCGATTTTCGATACATAAAATAATGTTATTAGAGTTTCCAGTAAAATAAACAGGGCAATCTGGCCTTAACACGCTATACGGATAACGCGGTAGGAATCGAGGAAAACTGACCATGATAAACATGAAAACATACTCGCCAGTATTGTCGGCAATATTAATTAATATTGTTTTTATGTATGCGCCTTAACAGGCGCATACATCAGAGCCACTTATTCAACTGAACAGGCAGAAGCCCTTGGGACATAATCGAAGTGTAATTCCCGATGCCGGTTTCTTTTTATACTCCAAACGCCGTGAAAGCGCTCTGCATTACTGGCGGTATACCGCACTGTGTGGCGAATATTACTGTGTCCAAGATAATCTTGTATCAGCCGGGTATCCACCCCCCTATCTGCAAGAGCAAAACCGCAGGCATGCCGCAACATGTGCGGGTGCGAATTTATAGAAATATTAGCCCGTTGCCCTAACTGGCTAATAATTTGATAAATGCGCTGGCGAGTCAACGGGTTCCCGTAACGTGACAAAAATAACCAATCGCTGTCTGCACCCTGAAAGGTTTTACGCACTTTGAGCCAGGCCTTGATCGCCCGAATCTCATAGCCTAAGAGAGGATGATTTGTACAAAATCCACCTTTCAAACGCCGGATGTACAAACTTCCATCTTCCAAATCCAGATCGGATAACCGTAGATACCTAGCTTCACTAACACGTAAGCCATGAACAAAACTCATATATACCAGACAATAGTCGCGCTCCGGATTAGCGCTCTCTTTTGCTACTTCCAGCATACTTTCCACTTCGTGTTGCGTCAGATGTTTTCGTTGACCCATTATGGTCTATCCCAAATATTCTTTGCCTTAACGCATTGAACACACTGCGTTATCTGTAACTGATTAAGACCCGGAACCAACCCTAAATCCCCCATAGTAACTAAATCTGCACCAGGATGGCGGCAGATGACTGAACGAAACTGCTTTTGCTGTGCCTGATCCATGTTCAAGCTGTGTAATAGATAAGTTTTCAATGTCTTTCTCCGGTAGCCCTCCCCTATTCTTACCATCACACAATAAAAAGAAAAATAGTGATTCAATTAACCGTCCCTCAACAAATGCGTCATGCCAGCTTAAAATATCAACAAAAATCACTGCGATAGGCTCAACAACCATTTTAACAAAAAGATCTGTGCCAGATTGATTTTTGGTTCAAATCACAAGGAAGGATGTTGATGTAGTAATACATGTCAGCTGTCGATAAACGTTCCATCTCTCTATTTTTCTGCCGGAGAAATCCGGCAGGCAACAAAATGGCTGGCTGGCCACACTAACACATGCCCCTTTGTGCAAAACGATGCAGTACACCAGCCAGATACGAAATTCGATTTTTTAAATCGTTGTCCAATTTTTACCCATATCGCCATAATAATGCCCTTCACTGCCAAGTGGTGCCTTTGAAGCCCATACATTATGACTCATTATCCCCCTTTTCAGCTAATTATTTACGCAAAAATATGATTTGCGAGTGTACTCACACGTTTAAAGATTACATGTTATTCATTCTATTATTTTTCATTTAAAACAATAAGGTAGATATAATTTCATCTTCCCGTACGGCTATTCTTAATCTGTCTAATGATATCCATGCCAAGGAATAGGTTAGCAAAAACCACCGTAAACCCTCGTCCAGTGCGAGGGTGTCGCAAAAGGGTTGAGGTCACTTTTTCAAGCATCAAGTTAAATTCAATCACTGACTTTGGGCAGCCTGTTATTTGTATGGATAACAGGCTAAAAATAATCCCTAATATCAGAGCCACCGCTCTTGATAAGTTATAGGCCATTGCATGCAGGGAAAACTCCAGCTTTACCGCTGACAATCCCTTACGCCGAAAGCGTTCCAGTCTCTGAATTCCCCGTAATGCCGAAAATACCGGTTCTACCAGGCTCTTCCGTTGACTCAATATCTGTTTTGACTCCGGTCGGGCCATATGCAAACGAAGTGTCTCCCGCTCTTCATCTTCCGGATAACGTTTTATTTTTCTTCCTCCTTTAGCCTTTGTGCAGCCCGCTTTCTTCGGGCATCCGGCACAATTGTCAGCGCGATAAACCCGATAGGTCCGCGTTTTTTCAGTGGCTTTCACTGTACTTTGCAGGGACAATTGGTGATGAGCAGGACAAATATAGCAATCTTGCTCAGCATCATAAGTAAATAAGGATTTAGGATAGATTTTTCGGGCACGCTGTCGGTCTGAATTTTCTGCACAAAACAGCCAGATCTGATGTTTCTTCGCCTCAGCAATCACATCGTCATGGAAATAACCGGCATCCAATAACAGCTTTTCCGGGTGACCTCCCGAGATAGTGAGATTCTGCGCCAATAACGCGGCCATCACTTGGGTTTCACTGGAGGGGTCGACCGTTTGAGCGACGATAATTCGTCTGTTGTTAACTAAAACAGACGGTTTATAGGAAGTTGAAAATCCTCTTCCCCGCTTGAGTTTCTGGACGACGGCTTCGGGTTCTGTTGGATTGATACGCAGTTGGCTGGCATCCTTCCCTTTTTTTTCGCGATTTTCTTGTCGGCGCCGTAATACGTTGGCTCCCTGTTCCAATTGCTTTATGCGTTTTTCTGTCTGCGCTGTGGCAGGGGTAGCCGTGAGAGTATTTTTTTCACGTGAAATCGCTTCCTGAGTTAAAAGGTGGTAATGAGAACAGGCCGCCTCTATCACTGTCCCGTCACCGGCCAGGCACGAGCCGTCCGAACGACTGCGGTGCAAAATGGATAAGGTCAGTGCCTTAAAAAACGGTCCCGTCAGGACGGATTGGTGCTGATAAATAAAACGCCCAAGACTGGCATGATCGGGCGTAATTCCCTGGCTGACAAAAATACAGCCTAAATCTAAACGCGCAAGTCGTTCAAGTTCTCTGAGCGAGCAGTGTCCTTTCATGATCCCATAAAGCAGGATCCCCATCATGGAGCGTGGAGAATAAGGGGCTCTCCCTGTCGAAGCATAATGGCGTTCAAAGGGGCCCCAATCTTGCTCATCAAGAATGTCAGCAACAATAAATGCGCAACGCTCCCCCATTTGCCTGAGATAATCAGAAAGGGAAAGGGAGCCATCCAATACAGGTAAGTGCTGAGCTTTGACAAACTGACGTTTGGTGTAAGCAGACGGTTCCCGTTTTCGAATGAATAAGGTCATAAAAGATCTGCGCCTAAAGGAAGAGCGCAGATTTTAATGGATAACATGACCTTTTGCGACACCCTCTTTACGGCGGGGAGCAGTCACTGAAAAGAATCATTGATGTGTTGCAGAACCCCGGTAAATCTTCATACCGGTCCAGTGTTGATTTCAGCAAACCGAACAATTGATCTCCTGATCCGCCATTTCAGTATAGAGCAACCTGACATGAGTTTTTCCCGTCAAAAGTACCAATGGTTATATCCCCTGCATAAAAGTATTTTTACATCAAATAATAAATTATTTAATTAACACATACAGGTAAAAATAAAAAATCTTATTTTTTAACGAACTAACTGTTGCAATATGTTATATAATCAGGTTATTTTAGTTAGAATCATTAAAGACGCTTCCGATAATTACTTAAATGATAATTAAGGAGTTGCCATGTTAAATATAAGAAGCAAGCCAAATAATATCACCCCGCAATTAGTTTACATGTGGGAAAGAAGTAATGAAGCAGAATATGAAGAAGAATATTACCATCAGGATCAAAAAGTTATTCAAACTATGCAAAAAGTAACCTCAATGGAAACATTGACACAAACTGAGTGGGAAGTTCTTTTTCTCACCCTTCGCTCATCAGATGAAGAAAGCACCAGTGAAAAATTAATGCTGAGCACAGAATATTCAGAATACATTATATAAAAATAAATATGACTAGAAAAAATCCGACTATTTCGTCACAAATAATAAACACCTTGGAAATCAGTAACGAGCCGTGGGGAATAAAAAATAAGTCTTCCTGTTTTCTCTATGGTAATGATGCATTAATTAAACTTCAGAATATAAACAACAATTATAATTATGAAGGTAAATATGATAGTGATATTCCCTGGAAAGGCAATGAGTTTTCTGAAAATTTTATTAAACATGATTTGAAAGTAATGGAAAATGAAGAAAGTATTTTATCATTAGAAACACATGTATTTGGACGAGATAAAGTTCTATCATCCTATTTTCAAGAAAAATTTCCACTCTATGATAATAAAAACAAATGTATCGGCATCCTTTTCCATGCTTGGAAAATTCAGGATAACTCACTAACTCGGTTATTCCATAACAAACTACCCGCTTCTATTATGTTTCAATCGCCGACTCACCTCCTTACTGAGCGAGAGTGGGAGGTCGTCTTCCTTTTTCTGCAAAAATATAGCAGAAAACAAATCAGCCAATTACTTAATGTTGCTGATAAAACCATAGGTAGATACATAAGAAAGATTTATAATAAATTGGAAGTTAGTTCAGATTCACAACTGGAGGAATATTGCCGGCTAAATAGTTTTGATCTCTATGCACCAAAAAGGTTTTTATTGTCTTACTTATAAATGTCGTCTATTTATTCAAATTTTTATAAGGTAATAATGTTATAAAGGTCAAATATGAGTCAATCAGGATGTAAAAAAGTCCCTTTTATTACTCCTCAGTTAACTAATATGTGGGATAAAAGCTCAGAACCGTGGTTTGTAAAAGATAAGGAATTACGCTTTATTTATGCAAATGCAATGTTTATTTAAAATTCCCCCTAATCTGATATATGGAAAACAATAAGAAACCATTCGACCAGCATCAGCACTGATTGAATGCTTATTATGGTCAAATGGTTTGCATTAATATTTTAGTAAGAGAGATCGATACAGGGCATCTATAACCCTGTATTAACCCCAAAATCCCGATATTCCAATCAACGAACAATAACTCCCAACAGAATTCCCAATACGCCAAAATCAGCATCACTGAATGTCGTGTTAGCAATACCGATATCCCCCAGAACAGGTAGCAGGAATACAGGCAGAAAAGTTATCAGCAAACCCTGAGCAAAAGCACCGAGAATAGCACCTCTGCGGCCACCCGTCGCATTACCGAAAACCCCAGCCGCAGCTCCAACAAAGAAATGTGGTACAACACCGGGAATAATTACCGTCATACCCAATATATACAGTATAAACATACCAATGATACCGGCAATAAAACTGCTCAGGAAACCAACTAATACCGCATTAGGCGCGTAAGGGAATACAACCGGACAATCCAAAGCAGGTTTAGCATTCGGAACCAGTTTGTCAGAAATTCCTTTAAACGCGGGGACGATTTCTGCAATCACCATTCTCACACCTTGCAGTATGATATATACACCTGCGGCAAAGGTAATGGATTGCATTAGCGAGAACATAAACCCATTTCTTCCACCACTGACTTCTCTTACAAAATCACCACCGGCAAACAAGCAAGTGACTATGAAAATAATTGCCATCGTGAAAGAGATAGCAACCGGTGTATCACGCAGGAACAGCAAGCTTTTCGGTACATTCATCTCTTCCGTTGAGTGCTCTTTGTTACCCAGTTTACTGCCAATAAAACCGGATAAAACATAGGAGAGCGTGGAAAAATGCCCAATGGCAACGTCGTCAGAACCTGTCACTTTCTTCATATACTGATGAGCGATCGCCGGAAAGAAAACCATAGCAACCCCAACAACCACAGAACCAATAACCACCAGCATAGTTCCGTTGATCCCTGCGGTTGCCAGAATGACCGCGACCATCATAGACATAAACAGTGTGTGATGCCCCGTCAGGAAGATGAATTTCCACGGGGTAAAACGGGCAATCAAGATATTGATCACCATAGCAAAGAACATAATCATTGCCATTTCTTTGCCAAAACTTTTCTGCGCAATGGAAACAATCGCTTCGTTGTTTGGTACTACCCCCTGAATACCAAAAGCATGTTGGAAAATTGCAGCAAAGTCTCCCAATGAAGAGACGATTAATCCGGCCCCAGCCCCCAGGATCACAAAACCCATAATGGTTTTTATAGTGCCTTTGATACATTCAGTCACCGGCTTTTTTTGCGCGACCAGACCAATAAGCGCGATAAATCCCACTAAAATCGCAGGCTCTGACAACACATCACTCATCAGAAAATGGAAGAATTCCATGACAGCCTCCGGTCACAACGCACCAAGTTCGGCTAACGCCACGGACAGACGCGCTTTCATTGCAGCTTTATCCACCATATTGTCCAGCGCAACAATTTTGCCATCGACTGCCTGAGCAACCAGTTGTTCTGCAATATCTTTAGTACCAACAAAAATATCACTTTGAGTTGCTTTTGCTGAACCCAGATCAACATGATCAACGCTGGCATCTATCCCCATCTCTTTCAGAATATTTTTAATGCTCATTTCCATCATCAGGCTGGTACCTAGCCCATTTCCACAAACGACTGTGATTTTCATATGTTTTCCCATAGCAAAAAAATGACGAATTAATATTTGTTAATAACAGCAAGAATCTCTTCTTTACTTTTAGCCTCCATCAGCAACGCTGTATCTTGTTGATTATCAAATAGTGCAGCAAGTTGAGAAATCACTTCAATATGGCTATTGCTGTCAATCGCTGCCAAGACAATCAACAGTTTAACCGGATCATTTTCTTCAGAACCAAACTCAACGCCTTTACTAATAACGGTTAATGCTAAAGACAGCTTATTGACACCTTCCTCAGGTCTGGCATGTGGCATGGCAATTCCCGGTCCGACAACGTAATAGGGCCCAATGGCCTCATGAGAGCAATAAATAGCATCAATATAACGGAGTGAGATTGAATGATTTTCCACCAGAGGCTGGCAAGCAATAGCAATAGCTTCGCGCCAGTCTTTCGCGTCAGAGATAATTTGGATCACATCACTGGTGAGTAAAGTTTTTAGCATCGGCTTCTCCTGAAATTACATTCCGCTTTCTATCCCCTGTTCTCTACCCAGTGATATTAATCACAAATAGTAGCGCTATCTATCACTGCAATTCATTATTGTGATAGCGCTATCATTTGTTATCTGATCGATTTACCTGAATGCGAAAAACACGTCATGGTTTTTTTCCCACGACTTGCCTGAGATAAGGTAGAATCCCACCGTCAAATTCATAGCCGTTAGTTAAAAAAAGAAAAATATTGATGGAAAAGACACGAAAACGCCGTAATTCAGGGCGAGTAACATTACAAGATGTCGCTAAGTATGCTGGTGTCGGTTCAATGACGGTTTCTCGTGCATTGAGAACACCAGAAATGGTATCGGATAAATTACGGGAAAAAATTGAACGGGCCATACAGGAATTAGGCTATATCCCCAATGGCGCTGCCGGCGTACTTGCCTCAGGCCAAAGCAATATCATCGCGGTTCTTGTTCCATCTCTGACAGACAGAGCCAGCGCCACATTTATACAATCCCTGCAACAGGTGCTGAATAAACATTCCTTCCAGGTTTTACTCGGATGTCATGAATATAACCGTAATAAAGAAGCCGAAATTATCATGACATTGCTGCAAAGCAACGCAGCCGCATTGGTTATATTCGGTTCTCAACTGGCAGATAAAATCTATAACAACATTTCTCATATCAATATCCCGATTATCAATGTCGCGGGATCTCATCGACAACAAACAACAATCAATATAGAAACGGATTTTTCCGCAGCAGCTTATACCCTGACTGAACATATGCTGAGTAAAGGTCGGAAACATATTGGTTATATTGGCGCACAAATGGATAATCGTTTGCAAAATCAGCAAATTAATGGCTGGAATAAAGCCATGTTACATCACTATCAGAACGCAGACCAAAATATCACTACACCGGATGCTGCCAGTATGCAATTTGGTTGTCAGGCAATCGCTGAAATGTTATTACGTCAACCGGAATTGGAAGGCGTGATTTGCAGCCATGAAGTGATTGCCTTAGGAGTCATGTTTGAATGTCAACGTCGTCTGCTTAAAATACCGGCTGATCTGGCTGTTGCCTGCCTGGAAGGCTCTGATAACTGCGATCACACACAACCAACACTGACATCAATCCGCATTGACTACCCTAAAATAGGAAAGGACACAGGAAAATGGCTGGTAAAACTGCTTAATAAACAGGGTGAAGATGAGCCAGAATATCAAAATAATCAATATCACCTGTTTTCGTATAAGTTTGAGCCAAGACAAAGTATTTAACGGAGTTGAAAATCCCAGTAAGATGTCACAAACTGCCACAAGAGCCTATAAAAGCGCTAATTATTTAGCAAAAACCGCCGTAAACCCTCGTCCAGTGCGGACGGGGATATCAGGCGAAAAGCCCAGAGGGCTTTAGGGCTGGCGACTCCGACGTCTCCTGACTGAATTGATATCTGCCGGTAAAACAGGCTAAAATGAATGCACTTTATCAATGAGCGCTGAACATGTTAAGAGCGACCAAAGTCCGCCTCTACCCCACACCCGAACAGGCCGAGTATCTTAACGGCCAGTTCGGTGCGGTCCGTTTTGCGTACAACAAGGCGCTGTACATCAAAAAGCATACTTACAAACGTCACGGCGTAAGTTTAAATCCGCGCAAAGACCTCAAACCGTTACTGGCGGTCGCGAAGAAATCCCGCAAGTATGCCTGGCTCAAGACATATGACGCCATCGCGTTACAGCAGGCGGTGATCAATCTGCATACCGCATTTGATAATTTCTTCAATCCGAAGTTGCGCGCCCAATTTCCCACGTTCAAACGCAAACAGGGCAAGCAATCGAGCTATCACTGTGTTGGGGTGAAAGTGCTGGAGGGTGCGGTGAAGCTCCCGAAATTGTCACCGATAAAGGCGCGGATACACCGAGAAATTGAAGGGGAAGTGAAGAGCATTACGCTGTCCCGAACCGCCACGGGAAAATATTTCGCCGCTATCCTGTGTGACGATGGAAAAGATGCGCGGGAAAAGCCGGGCGTTATCACCCACGTGACCGGTTGCGATATGGGTTTGTCCCACTATCTTATCGAGTCGAACGGGGAGAAGGTCAATAACCCGCGTCACCTTATCAACGCCACCCGTAACCTGCGTCGAAAGCAGAAATCGCTGTCCCGCAAACAAAAGGGCAGCGCTAACCGTAGCAAGGCCCGATTACGTCTGGCGGCAGTCCATGAGCGGATAGCCAATGCCCGCGCCGATTTTCAACACAAACTCTCCCGAACAATGGTTGACGAAAACCAAGCGATAATTGTTGAGACGCTGAAATCGGCCAGCATGATGAAGAATCACCACCTTGCCCGCGCTATCGGGGATGCGGGCTGGAATAGTTTCCTGATGAAATTGGAATACAAAGCCGCAGCAGCGGGGGTCCACCTGGTGAAACTGGATCAGTGGTTCGCCAGTTCGAAAACCTGTCATTGTTGCGGTCACAAAGTGCCGGAAATGCCGCTGCATAAGCGGATCTGGTCATGCGCTTTCTGCCGAGTCGAACATGACCGCGATATCAATGCGGCGCTCAACATCCAGAGCAAGGGCACGAGAGAATTACAGGCGGCGGGGCTCGTCGTCTCTGCCCACGGAGGCCAGCGTAAATCCGTCATAAAGACGGTTGCGGCCTGAGAAGTGGGAAGCCTCGCCGTTTTTTACGGCGGGGAGCAGTCACTCTGCTGACAATTTAGATCATGTGGCTTAAAAGGAAAACCCGCGCAGTCTTCAACCCGATTTACTATGTCAGCAATTGTCGTTTCAGCCAGGGTAGCTTCCAATACACAGGTAATACGCGAGAACTCATCTTCCAAAACCGGAGTGATATTGTGTCCGATATAACATTTGGGATTGGGTTTGGAACGGTGCAACGTGAAATATAATGGATCTTCAACTGTACGATAAACATCCAGTAATGAGACCTGCTCCGGTGGCCGGGCCAGTAACGCTCCCCCACCCTGACCCATTTGCGAATAGGTCAACCCGGCCTCGGCAAGGGCTCCCAAAAGCCGGCGAACGACAGTCGGGTTAGTATTCACACTTTTTGCGATATCTTCGGAGCGTACAGCTTGGCCATGATGAAGCGCAATATCAGTGAGAATATGAATAGCCACGGCAAAACGAGTAGATGTCGGCACTGGAAGACCCTGTATATCTTAAGGATGTCATTGAGAATAGCAGAAAATAAGAAAAAAGTTATATGATATGTCACTAATTTCGCCGCATAGTAAATAGTGAAATTCAGGATGTCAATCTGTCTGATTAACATTCCTGCTCCTCCCGATCTGTTACCACATAATCATTATCTGGTTTAGCTAGTGTGGCGAGCTTGATATATCAGGTTAGATACGATCTGCATGGGCGCGTTCAATCTGAAGAGTATCGGCAACCTGCTGTAATTTAATTAACTGACCATCCCGTACTGTCCATATATGGACGAAACGAGAAATAAATCGTTTGCCTTTCTTTATTCGTCCCAAGTAATTACCCAACACAATAACATGATCACCTGACTCGAAATATTCAGAGCCATCTGCAACGAATTCATCAGTATCGTTAAAAAGTGGCACAAAAAAATTGTTTAATATATCTTCAATTCCTTCATAAACTCCACTATATCGGGAACCTTCGGTAATATCCCAAATAACGTCATTCCCCATGATCTGGCGAAGAATATCGACATCACCCATAGAATCGTAAAAACGACGAACAATAGATATATTTAATGAATCTGACATTGATACCTCTCCTTCAAATTACCTCGCGTTGATAATAGGGTCGACTCTGGTAAAACGAGCCGACCTGATATTCTGGGATGTTCAGTAAAAATTCAATAGAACTTTTAATTTACATCCCTGGAAAATAACCCGAACATCTTTCATCTTAGGCTATCCATTGCGGGTAAGATATCCCCTTACCTAGGTAAGCACAGGATAATCGGTATAGCCCACGGGCCCAGGCACCATAAAGGTTTCCGGTTGTTGTTCGTTAAATGGTCCTGCAACTAAAAGCCGGTAAGGTAAGTCTGGATTAGAGATGAACAAGTGACCGAAAGCCACCGCATCAGCCCTACCGTCAGCAAGCGCTTGTGCAGCACTCTCTCTTGTCAGTTCCTCATTGGCAATATAGGTTGACCCAAAGACTTCTTTTATCATCTTGCCCAAATCACCGTCAACAACAGGATCACGCGAGAAAATGAAAGCAATTCCACGTTTACCCAGTTCACGCGCGACGTATCCGAAAGTCACCATAGGATTGGAATCCGCCATGGAGTAATAACCACCACGTGGTGACAAATGCATACCAACACGAGATGCTCCCCAGACTGAAATGCAAGCATCTGTTACTTCAAGCATCAACCGGGCCCGGTTTTCTACTGAACCGCCGTACTGATCCGTGCGCAGATTAGCATTATCTTGCAAAAATTGATCGAGCAAATAGCCATTGGCGCCATGTATTTCCACGCCATCAAATCCTGCCGCTTTCGCATTTTCCGCTCCGCGTCTGAACATCTCAACAATGCCGGGAATTTCATCAGACTCCAGAGCCCGCGGAACGACAAAGGGGCGTTTTGGACGTAATAAGCTGATATGACCATCAACTGCAATCGCGCTTGGAGCCACTGGCTGTTCCCCATTAAGGAAAATGGGATCCGATACCCGCCCCACATGCCAAAGCTGCATAAAAATACGCCCACCGGCAGCATGTACCGCATCCGTAACTAACCGCCACCCAGCAACTTGTTCGTCTGACCAAATGCCAGGAGTATCAGCGTAACCCACGCCCTGTGGCGTTACTGAAGTCGCTTCACTGATAATCAAACCAGCAGATACGCGCTGAACATAGTATTCCACCATCAGAGCATTGGGAATACGTCCTTCTCCCACGGCACGGCTACGTGTCAGAGGAGCCATAATGATACGATTCGGCAAGTCGAGATCACCAATGCGAATTGGGTCAAAAAGTGTAGGCATATTTTTTTCTCTCATATGGACTAAATAAATGCACTTCGTTGCAAATCATCAATAGGTACATAATCAGGTAATACCACCAGCAAACAACATCGGTCAGGGAATGTATTCATTCGCAAACCTTCAGCAACGGGGGGATCCGCCGATATGAATTAATGTAACTTACACAGTTACATTAAACAAGAGGGATCTGATGTCAGATGTCAGGATATCTGCCAAATGATAATGCATGGATAGAAGTTGTATGCCAGCCCAATTTTATCTTTTTTAGCCCTCCCCCCTCAAAAATTAGCTATGATTACAAATGGCTTGCCTGATGCTGGCAGGCTGTTGATTGATATGTAAGAAAATTATTGCGAGGAGGATACCTATATGAATTTATTGGATGGTTTACAAAAAAAACTGGACGGTTACTTTAATAAAACAAGTGAAATCAACTATGTAAAAATATTTGATACTCCCAAAATATGGGGGCTTCCTTTTGGAAAAGAGATAATGCCACAGGCGGTTAAAAGAGCAGCGGAATTTGAAGATGCTATTGTAAACATTCTGGAAAACATGCGTTATCGCTGCGATATTTCTTCCTTAAATGCCCCGGATGCAGAGTGGAGAAAAGTTATCCTATCAGCTATTGATAGCGCATTTACCAAAAAAATAAACAGGAAGGATAGAACTCAGATAAGGTTCTTATTCGCTCAAACACCGACATCTTTGTTAAACGGTGTGAATTCATACTTTGAAGGTACCCCTGAATATCTGGCATTGAAGAGTGATATTATTAAATTAATTCAAGAAAGGAGAGATCATTGGGAGTGTATACCTGAAATATGGATTGGTCGGTTTTACAGGATAGTAGACGGACTTAAAGTATCATTAGAGAAGAAAGTACTACCAGAGGAAATGTTTCCAGAAGATGATACCAGAATGACATGGAATCATACAAAAATTATCGCAGTTGATGGAATTGAGTCATTTGTCGGCGGCCATAATTTAAATATGGATCTTTTTAAAAATTACCCTCCAGTTCATGATGTCTCTGTTAAAGTTATAGGAACGGCATCATTAAGCTCACAATTATTTTTAAATAACATGTGGGAGGCTAATACAGACCTCTTAACTAAAGAATTCTTTGATATAGATGAAAATAGATGGGTTAATGCAAATGGTCTTGTGGGAAGGCCGGAAGATCCATTAAAAAAAGAGCGCGTTACTGAATATATCGATAGAAAAAAAGAAGAGAGCCTAAAAAATCCACCTAAGGACCCAGAATATAAAAAAACAAGCAGGATATTATCCGTAGGTAAATATTGGTCTGGGCCTGATATGCGAACGGATTATAAAAAAGGCTCTGAAATAATGAAAGAGTTTATAATAAAGAATGCAAAGAAAAAAATCCGCATGTCCCAACAGGATCTTGTCAGTGCATGGAAAAAACAATGGCGAGATCACCATGTGTGCCGATGGTTGATCGAAGCATTACTCTCCAACCCCGAGCTAGAAGTTCAAATTGTTGTATCGCCACTTGATGCAGCAGCAGGTGCTGCCGGTGATCAATATTCTTTTGGTTCTGGAGCCAAAAGAACGTTTGAAATATTTAAATACTATTTGACACATGATGAACATACCGATAGGAAGCTCGAAGATCCAGATGGAATCAGGCAAGCCGCACTGAAAAGAATAGAGGTTGCCCCTTTTTTCTTTACAGACAAAGTCCCTGAAGATCTTTTGATTGAAGGTACTACATACAAATGGCCAACCCCAGATGAGAATTCTTATACTGCTACGCTAAAAGAACCATCTCTTTCTGAAAGACCTCCACAGATAGGTGCTATAGGACGCCCATTCCGATCCTTAATTAAAGCAAGTGGTCCGGTATATCCCAAAGTTCCCCCCGCTCCTGGGAATCATGCAAAAGTGACAATAATTGATGATGAACTTTACGTGGTTGGTTCTGATAATCTCTATCCGGGTTATCTTTCGGAGTTCAACTATCTTATTGAGGGAGAAGATGCGGTGAAAGCTTTCATAGAATCCTACTGGGAACCACTGTGGAAATACTCAAGAACACATGCATTTAATCACAAAAATACTTGATGTAAGTAACAAGTGTATTGATATATTCCCGCCAAATGCGGGCGGGAATATAACTGAAAAAACATTAAGGAGATGACTTTTCAGAGTGGGACACCAAATCAAAGCGTTTTTCAGCAATAGCCTAGAATACGGCAAGACATCGACCGGATTGCCCCTGTGAAAGATGCCATTTTCAAATAATTTGGGTTTGAAGCCCGATGAAAATCACTTAATGTGGATTGAAAACCGCTGTTGATTGCAGGTCATGACTAATACAGATAAAAAGACCCGATTTTGAACAGATTCACCAACGAATCACATTCATAATACAAACATCGGGTACTTTCAAATCATTTACGATTAGATTTTAGCTGCATCCAGGTATTTTATCATTTCATCATCAGGCACCATACCGCCGCCGGTTGCCCAGACCAGATGTGTAGCCTGTTTCATCTTGTCCACCGAAAGGTTTTTACTATTCAGGTAATCAAGGTTTTCACTAACACGAGCAGGACCAGCCATCCCAACTAACGCCGAAGGCTCCAACCGGATACCCTCATCACGATTAAGTAAGCCCAACAAGTTATACATTTCCTGATCATGAACGGTATAAAAACCATCCAGCAAGCGTTCCATAGCACGCCCAACAAAGCCGGAAGCCCTTCCTACCGCAAGACCATCAGCAGCAGTAATATTGTCGATGCCAATATCCTGTACACAAATACTGTCGTGCAGACCGGTATATACACCCAACAACATACAGGGGGAATGGGTGGGTTCAGCAAAAATGCAATGCACATGATCACCAAAAGCCAGCTTCAATCCGAACGCGACACCGCCAGGACCACCACCAACGCCACACGGCAGGTAAACGAATAATGGGTGATCTTCATCAACTACTCTATTCATTTGCTCAAGCTGTGCTTTTACCCGTGCACCCCCGACAGAATACCCCAAAAACAACGTTTGGGAGTTTTCATCGTCGATAAAGAAACAGTTGGGGTTAGATTCCGCTTCTTTACGGCCCTGGGCCACGGCCACCCCATAATCTTGTTTATATTCCACGACATTAACCCCATGTGAACGTAGCTTTTGCTTCTTCCATTCACGGGCATCGGCAGACATGTGCACACTGACATTAAAACCCAGCTTCGCACTGATAATACCTATGGATAACCCCAAATTACCGGTGGAGCCTACAGCAATGCTGTATTGATTAAAAAACTGCCTGAACTCTTCTGAAAACAGTTTGCTGTAATCATCGTTTTCAGAAAGCAAACCAGCTTGTAATGCTAATTTTTCCGCGTGAGTCAATACTTCATAAATTCCACCACGGGCTTTAATCGAACCAGAAATGGGCAAGTGGCTATCTTTTTTGAGCAAAACTTTTCCTGCGATATCCACACCATAATGTTGCTCCAGTGTTTTCTGCATCGCAGGAATAGCGACTATCTCTGATTCAATAATGCCATGTGTAGCTTCTATTTCTGGGAAAGCTTTACATAAATAAGGTGCAAAACGATTCAGGCGTGCTTCAGCATCCCCGACATCATTAGCATCCAAACCCACGAAAGGTAATCCCTCTTTAAAAGTAGTGTTACAAGGGTTAAACCAGAAGATTTCCTCCAATTCCATTAAATTTTTTACTAACGGATACTCATTTAGTAATTGTTGAATTTCAGTACTTTTCATTTATGTGTTAACCCAAGATTGGTGTTTCCCTGGTATATAAAAAAACAACTCTTACTTTTTTAATTATTAAAACTATTATATTCAATATGTTATGGTTACTACGATTTTCTACAAAACATCAGCACATCACAGTTTATCTATTTTTTATCTTCCCCTTATTTTGATTACTACGGTTACTGTTTATTTTTTATTATTTTAGCTATAAATCTGCCTATTTTATAGGCTTCCCTGGTACTGACACATTCGCACTTCTTATTCTTATTTTTCAAAACTGAGCTATTATTCCCTCTCATTACACGATGGTAGAAAGAAGAAATGTCCCAGCCAACGCAACAATAGATGCAACAAATGTTGCGGTTGTATAGTATTTAAAAGTTTCACTGAGCGTTGCGCCACAATACTGCTTAACCAACCAAAACAGCGAATCAGTTACAATAGTACAGCCAATAGCCCCGGAACCAATAGCTAACGCAATAATTTCAGGGCTGATATCCGGATATAACGGCAATATTGGTGAAACAATCGCTGTCGCACCCATCATTGCTACAGTTGCTGAACCAACCGCTGCATGCAAAATAATAGCAACCAACCAAGATAAAAGAATTGGATGCATATCCAGGCCCGACAAAACAACGGCCAGCGTATCACTAAGCCCACTTGCTTTCAGAATGCAATTGAATGCTCCGCCTGCGCCGATAATCAATAAGATATTAGCGATAGAGGCGAAACAATCTTCCGTCTTCGTCAACAGTGTACTCATGCCCATATTTTGCCTGATGCCCAAAGTATAATAGGCAACAAACGCGGCAATAAACATGGCTGTAATAGGGTTGCCGATAAATTCCAACATCGTATAAAACGTGGTGCCTTTTTCCATATTTAATTCGGCAGCGGTTTTAATCAGCATTAACCCAATTGGCAATAACACAGTAAATAATGTCATGCCTAAAGAGGGTAAATTTTCTTCCTTGTGAACTTTAATTTCAGAAAATTCAGCCGGAACCGATTTAAAAGGCAGACGGCTACCGAGAAATTTCTGGAATAATGAGCCGCTAATTAAAGCAGCAAACAGAGCAACGACCAGCCCATAAACAATGACTGAACCAATATCCGCACCCAGTTTATTCGTCACAAATAATGCGGCCGGGTGTGGAGGAACAATACAGTGAACCGCCATCAATGCTGTGCATAATGGGATCGCTAATTTCAACAGTGATGTGTTGGTTTTCCTGGCAATAGAAAACGCTAGTGGGATTAACAATACTACCCCCACTTCAACAAACAGCGTAATACCACAAACCAGACCAATCAGTACCATAATGATGTCTGGTGAAAGCCATCGGCATTTTTGCAATGTGATACCAATGCGCTCTGCTGCGCCGGATATCTCCATCATCTTACCAAGAATGGTTCCCAGACCAATCATCGCAGCCAAAAAACCCAGCGTACCACCAATCCCCTTCTCAATGGCACTTACCATCTCAACAGGGTTCATTCCCATCAATGCACCGACATAAAAACTTGCCAACAATAGCGCCAAAAAAGGGTGAATTTTTAATTTAATTATCGTAAATACAATTAACACAATACTTGTGAGTAAGGTACCTATCACCCAAGGTTGTGAATCCATTCAATCATTCCTCACAGTTAGCCTCTGCTCGTTACATGCATTTTTACTATTGAATATGAATATTCAATTTTTGACAAATGATTAATACATAGCCATGCATGAGCCAGATTGAGCCAATTCAGTGATGCAGATCAAATTTTTCACTTTATTTGAGATTTAAATCACTAAAACTATCTGAAACATGCCGCCTTAATGGTACGGTTGCATTATCCCGTCGTCGATGAAACAGAAACATTATAAATATGTACACAGATGATAATTTCATGGTTGTAAATAAGCTACTCAATGGAAACCAGTTATCAAAACTGCATACATTTGAAATAGCGGCCCGTCACTGCTCTTTTGCTCTGGCTGCTGATGAGCTAGCTATCAGTGCCAGTGCAGTCAGCCATCGAATCAGTTCACTGGAACAAGAACTGGGGTTCAAACTTTTCCAACGTTTTCACAGAAAGATTGAATTAACTTGTGAAGGAAAGCGTTTATTTTGGACAATTAAATCAACTCTGGAGCATTTGAATCAAGAAATTCTGGAAATAAAAAATCAGGAGTTATCGGGTAATCTGACGATTTACTCCCGTCCTACCTTTACTCAATGCTGGTTAGTTCCCAAATTAGCTGCTTTTAATCAGCTATATCCGTCCATTAATTTGAACATTCTGGTCGGTAACGAAAATGTGAATTTCCGCGGTTATGGTATCGATCTTGCGATTTACTTTGATGATATTATGTCTAATGAGCTATCACATCAATATCTGATGAGTGAATACATTACTCCAGTCTGTAGTCCACAATATGCAGAAAAGCATAACCTGATGGGAAATATCGATAATCTGCAATACTGTACACTATTGCATGATAAACAAGCATGGAGCTACGATTCTGATACCAAGGAATGGAACACTTGGACAGAACACTTTGGCATTACACTAGACCCATCACAAAAGTGTATAGTCTTCGATCGCTCTGACTTAGCTGCCGTCGCTGCAATGCACCACGCGGGTGTTGCAATGGGAAGAAAAAATATGATTTGGGAAAAAATTGAAAATAACGAATTAGTCGCACCCTTTCCCAACACCGAAGTGCTATGTAAACAGTATTACTATACCTGTACCCTACCCCAACAACAGAATGAGAAAGTCAATGCATTTATTCAATGGTTGAAATCAACCATAAACGAATAAAAATATAGCCAGCCATTAATAGATACATCAATTCATTCTGTTTTAAGTGGCGATTACTCATCGCCACAGAATTTAACAAGGAATTTCAAGCACAATGATAAAGGCTGAACTCCCTCTTCTGCAAAGTCCAGCCCTATTAACGTAAATTTAATCTTTGGTGATGATAATTAAAGCAGTCAGCAACTTGTCGTTCATAAGGTAACTATGAATCTTTATCACAACTTTCGGCTATAAAAATAGACATTCCTATATTATTAGACTATTTAGTTAGCTAACTCAGTAAAATTTATTCATTTTTAACTTGCTTACGTCTGGCAACCATTCTTATCGAATTATATAGAAATAGATCAAATTATTTTTCTGCTAATTGTAATAAACGACCCATATTTAATTTCATTTGTTACAATTGGAATAAAACACATAAATTAGTGTTTTTCTGAATATAGAAATAAGGAATCTTTAGTATGGATAACTTATTGGCAAGAAAAGAGGAAAAAATCCCCAACCAATAATTGATGAATATTACAACAATAAAGAAATTATTTATGTTAATTAAAGTCATCCTTCTCTGCTGCTATCCACTAGGAAAAAATAATAATAATAGTTAGTTAATCTCGTATAAAATATAAAATTCACCAAAAAATATATACTAATAGTCTAAGTTATGATATTTATTATAGTCGTTGGTAAGAAAGTCATTCAAATAGTTATAAATTAGTTTACTTAGAAATTATATAGAGTGTAATTAAATGCAAAAACTTTTATTAAGCTGTGGCGCTATTTTTTCTGTATTTGCAATAACTTTACCTGCTCAAGCTGAACAACATACAGCTTCTATCGGGTATGCCCATGTGAAACCACAAGACGTTAAAGCGCTAAATGGCGCGACACTGAGTTACCGATATGAATTGGATGATCAATGGGGAGTGTTATCATCGTTCACCTTTGCTAAAGGAGATGAAAAGGAAACAACAGAACGCCAAGAGATTGATATTAAATATTATTCTTTGATGACTGGCCCAACTTATAGAATTAACGATTATATCAGTTTATACAGTCAGATAGGATTATCCAGAATGAACCTGAAATGGTCCGATAGCGATGATAATACAAATGGAAAATCAGAAGAAAATGCCTTAGGTTGGGGAGCTGGCTTTATTATAAACCCAACAACGAATACATCGATTACAGCCGGTTACGAAGGCAGCCGCTTTGATATTAAAGACGGTGTAGATAAATATAAAATTTCCACCAATGGCTTTAACATAAGCGTCGGCTATCGTTTCTAATTTAAGCACTCAACAACCACCGACTAAAGTCGGTGGTTGTTGAGTTTGTGAAAAGAATAATTTTTGATATGAGCCTTGAGATTAAAAATGGAGCAATATTTAACCATTTTTAATCTCAAGGTTTTTTTGTTCTTGTATGCTGCTTGTTTTATACAGCAATTACATTAACTCGTTATACTTTCTATTACTTTGAAAGGGTATCCTATAGGTATCCTTGAAAAAGAAAAGGACTCACAATATTAGCGTAAGTCCTTGTTAAATCTGGTGGGTCGTGGGAGGCTCGAACTCCCGACCAATTGATTAAGAGTCAACTGCTCTGCCGACTGAGCTAACAACCCAATGTGAACGATTATTCTCCTATACAAAGCTACCGTCAATATCTTATTACTCTTTTTTGCTAAACGAATAATTCATATTCAATCCCAAGAGTATTAATAAGTTAAATTGTAACCAATTTGTTTTTAACGTGAGATCAAGCTGTTATTATTATAGTAATCTGTGTCACAATATTTTTCGCAAACATCATCACATATAAGGCCACTTAAAGAGCCGTAACAATTTACCTAAGAAAATATTGGACACTTCTATTATGGCAGAAAAAATACACTCTACGCTTTCCACTGAAACCGGGGAAACACAACTACAACGCAATCTAAGCAATCGGCATATACAACTTATTGCTATCGGTGGCGCCATTGGCACGGGCCTGTTTATGGGATCAGGGAAAACAATCTCTCTTGCCGGGCCATCGATTATATTCGTCTATATGATTATCGGCTTCATGCTGTTTTTCGTTATGCGCGCAATGGGCGAACTCCTGCTCTCGAACCTGCAATATAAATCATTCAGTGATTTTTCCGCAGATTTACTGGGGCCCTGGGCTGGTTTTTTTGTCGGCTGGACTTACTGGTTCTGTTGGGTCATTACCGGCATCGCCGATGTCGTCGCCATCACCTCATATATCAGCTATTGGCAACCCGATTTTCCGCAATGGATCACCTCCCTGCTCTGCGTTTCCCTATTACTGGCCCTAAATTTGGCAACAGTGAAATTATTCGGCGAAATGGAATTCTGGTTCGCCATGATAAAAATAGTTGCCATTGTCGCGTTAATTATGATAGGCGTGGTTTTGATTGGCATGCATTTTCAATCCCCTGCGGGTCATACCGCCTCACTGACAAATATATGGAATGATGGTGGATTATTTCCAACAGGGTTAAGTGGATTTTTCGCCGGGTTCCAGATAGCAATATTCGCCTTTGTGGGAATTGAATTAGTGGGTACCGCTGCCGCGGAAACTAAAGATCCAATGAAATCACTTCCCAGAGCAATTAATGCTATCCCGGTTCGTATTATCACCTTCTACGTGCTGGCACTGATAATTATCATGTCAGTCACACCGTGGCGTTCAATCATTGCAGACAAAAGCCCTTTTGTTGAGCTGTTCGTTCTGATTGGTTTACCCGCTGCCGCCAGTATCGTGAACTTCGTAGTATTAACTTCTGCCGCATCTTCAGCAAACAGTGGTGTTTTCTCCACCAGCCGTATGCTGTTTGGACTGGCAAAAGAAGGTGATGCACCACAGCAATTTAGCCGCCTTTCACGCCGTTCCGTGCCCGCGTCAGGATTAATTTTCACCTGTTTATGTTTATCCTGTGGTGTGGTGCTGATTTATTTAATTCCTGATGTAATGCATGTATTTACCTTGGTGACAACCGTTTCAGCCATTCTGTTTATGTTTGTCTGGAGTATGATCCTGTGTTCATATCTGGTTTACCGGAAACGTCGCCCTGCATTACATAAAGCTTCAATATATAAAATGCCGCTGGGGATTATTATGTCGTGGGTCTGTCTGGCATTTTTTGCATTTGTTCTGGTATTGCTCACATTACGGGATGATACTCGCCAGGCATTAATCATCACACCCGTTTGGTTTCTGGTATTAATTATTGGTTTTCAAATTGTAAAGAAACGTAAAACCCGCTTATATAGCTAACTTATTTAAAGGTTAAGGTTAATGTGAAGGCATTTCGCCTTCACAATTTCCGGTTTTACTTTAAATCACTTAGTTTTGTATTGCGCTTCAGCATCAATAAAACGCTGTTGTGTTTCTCTGCTTGGTGCTTTACCCAACAGACTCACAACGACAATCGCAATAGAGGCAAAGATAAAGCCAGGGATAATTTCATACAACGCAAACCACTGGTACTTCATCCACACCAATACGGTTATTGCACCCACCAACATACCCGCCAGTGCGCCATTGCGTGTCATACGCTTCCAGACAACAGAGATCAGTACCACCGGCCCGAACGCTGCGCCGAATCCGGCCCAGGCATTACTTACCAGTGCCAGCACTTTATTATCAGGATTAGTTGCTATTACCATAGCGACGGCTGCCACCAATAGCACCATAAAACGCCCCACCCATACCAGCTCTTTCTGGCTGGCAGATTTGCGGATAAAGGGCTTATAAAGATCTTCAGTCAATGCACTTGCACATACTAGCAACTGGCAACTAAGAGTACTCATCACCGCAGCCAGAATCGCCGACAATAAAATGCCCGCTATCCACGGATTAAACAAAACAACTGCCAGTTCCATAAAGATACGCTCACGATTTGCTGTAACTGGACCTGCCAGATCTGGATGCACTTCAAAATAAGCAATACCAAAGAAACCGACAGAAATCGTTCCTGCCAGGCATAACACCATCCAGGTCATACTGATGCGACGAGCTTTACGGACAGTGTGATGGGAATCTGCCGCCATAAAACGCGCCAAAATATGCGGCTGACCAAAATAACCTAATCCCCAACCCAATAGCGAGATAATAGCGACAAAATTCAACCCCTTAAACATATCCAGATAAGCGGGGTTTTTCGCTGCTATCAAAGCAATAGAAGTATCAATGCCGCCGATAGAGAAAATAACGATAACCGGGGTCAGGATAAGAGCGAAGATCATTAACGATGCCTGGACAGTATCCGTCCAGCTGACAGCCAGGAAGCCACCGAGGAATGTATAGGCAATCGTTGCCGCGGCGCCAAGCCACATGGCTTTCTGATAACT
The DNA here is from genome assembly GCF_001010285.1 of Photorhabdus thracensis. GTDB lineage: Bacteria > Pseudomonadota > Gammaproteobacteria > Enterobacterales > Enterobacteriaceae > Photorhabdus > Photorhabdus temperata. The sequence goes on from NZ_CP011104.1 coordinate 4,850,693, forward strand.
GATACCGAAAGTGCTTTCAAATAACAATCCTCCGGCAACAGCGCCAGAAGCACAATAAATAGTAAAGAAGATCAGGATAACCAGTGCGGAAATAATGCGCAGGATCTTACTGCTATCTTCAAAACGACTGGTGAAATAATCGGGTAGCGTCAGCGCATTGTTATTGACTTCCGTCTGGATCCGTAACCTGCCCGCAACTAATTTCCAGTTCAGGTAAGCGCCTAAAGCAAGGCCAATCGCTATCCAACTTTCTGAAACCCCAGCGAAATAAACTACGCCAGGCAAACCCATTAATAGCCAGCCACTCATATCCGAAGCACCGGCAGACAAAGCCGTTACCACGCTACCTAATCGCCTTCCTCCCAAGATATAGTCATCAAAATTTTTGGTTGAGCGATAAGCCAAAAAGCCTATCAACAACATTCCAGTAATGTAGACAATAAAGGTGATTAGCATTGGTGTATTTACTGTCATGCAGGTTCTCCATAGTGTTATCTGTGTTTTGCAAAGCCGCAGTTCTCCTGGGGACACAGAGTTTTCCCTGTCAGGTTCAGGAACGTTGCACCTGATTGCACCTAAAGATGGTTTATAATTTTAAATTGAAATAATTATTTTTGTAACAAATTAGAAAGTCACAATGAATCCTAGATTAGCATCAGGTAATTTAACAACTAATTAACGCCATTTTTTACAAGAAACGTTTGCTGAATCACATTTATTTGATTTAAAGGTTATACTTTTTAACCGTTTCATGGTTACCCCACTGGTATTAGCCATAAAATGCCGAACCAATATATATCAATTAGATAAAGTTACAAAAATAAATACCCTCTCTTAATTATAATAACTGGATTAATTCCACAAAAATCAAACAAGCAATACACATAAGGTTGCACAAAGTTGCAACATATCGGATATTATCATGTAACTTAGATAAACCTTACCTATTGAGGAGCGAGGATGGGTAGTACAACAATGGGCGTGAAGCTTGATGAAGCAACTCGTGATCGCATTAAAGCTGCTGCACTGCGGATTGACCGCACTCCACACTGGCTGATTAAACAAGCTATTTTCAATTACCTTGAGCGTCTTGAAAATGATGAGCAGATCACTGAGCTATCGACCAATCAGGATCTTAAAGAAGAGAAGATAACCACAGAAGAAACTGTCATAGACTCTTCTCATCAACCTTTCCTCGACTTTGCAGAACATATCCTGCCTCAATCAGTAAAACGTTCAGCAATCACCGCGGGTTATCGTCTGCCGGAAACACAGGCAGTGCCAATGTTGCTGCAACAGGCGCAATTACCGGAAGATCAGGCACAAGCAACGCATAAGCTGGCTTACAGCATTGCAGAAAAATTGCGTAACCAGAAAAACAGTATTGGGCGTTCTGGTTTGGTTCAAGGGTTGTTGCAGGAGTTTTCATTATCATCTCAGGAAGGCGTTGCCCTGATGTGTCTCGCGGAAGCCCTGCTTCGTATTCCAGATAAAGCCACCCGTGACGCGCTGATCCGCGATAAAATCAGCAATGGCAACTGGCATTCCCATTTGGGTCAAAGTTCATCCATGTTTGTCAACGCAGCAACATGGGGCCTGCTGTTTACCGGTAAACTGGTTTCTACCCACAACGAAGCCAAACTCTCTAATTCACTGAATCGCATTATCAGTAAAAGCGGTGAGCCATTAGTCCGTAAAGGCGTAGATATGGCGATGCGCCTGATGGGTGAGCAGTTTGTAACAGGTGAAACTATCGCTCAGGCATTGGCAAGCGCACGTAAGCTGGAAGAAAAAGGGTTTCGCTACTCCTATGATATGCTGGGTGAAGCCGCATTAACTGAGGAAGATGCTCAGAATTATATGGTTTCCTACCAACAAGCAATTCATGCTATCGGTAAGGCATCCAACGGCCGCGGTATCTATGAAGGACCTGGGATTTCCATCAAGCTCTCTGCCCTGCATCCACGTTATAGCCGTGCTCAATATGAACGCGTCATGAGCGAGCTGTATCCGCGCCTGCTTTCCCTGACATTACAAGCCCGCCAATATGATATCGGCATCAATATTGATGCCGAAGAAGCCGATCGTCTGGAAATCTCCCTCGACTTGCTGGAAAAACTCTGCTTCGAACCACAATTGGCTGGCTGGAATGGCATTGGTTTCGTTATTCAGGCTTATCAAAAACGCTGTCCATTTGTTATCGACGCGATAGTTGATTTAGCCCAGCGCAGCCGTCGTCGCCTAATGGTGCGACTGGTAAAAGGCGCTTATTGGGATAGTGAAATTAAACGTGCGCAAATAGATGGGCTGGAAGGCTATCCGGTTTACACCCGTAAAGTTTATACCGACGTTTCCTATCTGGCTTGTGCCCGCAAACTATTGTCAGTACCAAACCTGATCTACCCTCAGTTCGCGACTCATAACGCTCATACTTTATCTGCTGTTTATCATATGGCCGGTCAAAACTATTACCCTGGTCAATATGAGTTCCAATGCCTGCATGGCATGGGGGAACCACTGTATGAACAAGTGGTCGGGAAAATTGCTGAGGGTAAATTAAACCGCCCATGCCGTATTTACGCACCGGTAGGCACTCACGAAACACTGTTAGCCTATCTGGTCCGCCGTCTGCTGGAGAATGGTGCTAACACCTCCTTCGTCAACCGTATCGCCGATACCACGTTGCCACTGGATGAATTAGTTGCTGATCCGGTGAAAAAAGTTCAAAAGATGGCCGAAACCGAAGGGCAAATCGGTCTTCCACATCCGAAAATCCCTCTTCCTCATGACCTGTATGGCAAAGATCGCGCAAACTCAGCCGGTCTGGATCTTTCCAACGAACATCGGCTGGCTTCCCTTTCCTGTGCGTTATTAAGTTCTTCTACTGAAGGACGGTACAGTGAACCACTACTGGGTGGCAATTATTGCCATCAAGGTGAGCTGCCTGCTGCCAAGCCTGTCATTAACCCTGCCGCACCATTGGATATCGTCGGCCATGTTCGTGAAACCACTGAACAAGAAGTCGCTCATGCTCTGGATGCCGCAACAGAAGCCGGAGCAATCTGGTTTGCAACTCCCCCCTCAGAGCGGGCAGCAATTCTGGTTCGCGCTGCTGAATTGATGGAAAGCCAGATGCAACCGCTGTTGGGTATTCTGGCCCGGGAAGCTGGCAAAACCTTTAATAATGCGATTGCTGAGGTACGCGAAGCGGTAGATTTCCTCCATTATTATGCAGGACAGGTCCGCCATGATTTCGCCAATGACACCCACCGCCCACTGGGGCCCGTTGTGTGTATCAGCCCATGGAACTTCCCATTAGCCATTTTTACCGGGCAGATAGCGGCTGCGTTGGCTGCCGGTAACAGTGTGTTGGCGAAACCGGCGGAGCAGACCCCATTAATTGCCGCGACGGCGGTCAAAATATTGCATCAGGCCGGAATTCCCCATGATGTATTGCAACTATTACCTGGCCGGGGTGAAACCATTGGTTCGCTTCTGGTTGGTGATGAGAGAGTACGTGGTGTGATGTTTACTGGCTCCACTGAAGTGGCTGGCCTGTTACAACGTAACATTGCCGGACGGCTTGACGCACAAGGGCGTCCAACCCCGCTCATTGCAGAAACCGGTGGCCTGAACGCAATGATTGTCGACTCTTCCGCTCTCACAGAGCAAGTCGTTACTGATGTGGTCGCCTCTGCTTTTGACAGTGCAGGTCAACGCTGTTCAGCCTTGCGCATCCTCTGTATTCAGGATGATGTGGCAGAACGCACCATCACTATGTTGAAAGGCGCAATGTCTGAATGCCGGATGGGTAATCCTGAACGCCTTTCTACTGATATCGGCCCGGTCATTGACGCTGAAGCCAAAGCCGGTATTGATCGTCATATTCAGGCAATGCGCACCAAAGGACGCGCGATTTATCAAGCAGCGCAAGACAATGTGACTGACAGTAAAGAGTGGGAGCAAGGTACTTTCGTTAAACCGACACTGATTGAACTGGAAAGTTTTGATGAATTGAAACAAGAGATCTTCGGCCCGGTTCTGCATGTTATCCGTTTTAAACGCAATGAATTGGATAATTTGCTGGATCAGATAAACAATTCCAACTATGGCCTGACACTGGGCGTACATACCCGTATTGATGAAACTATCGTACAAGTCACCTCTAAAGCGAAAGTGGGTAACCTGTATGTTAACCGCAATATGGTAGGCGCGGTTGTTGGTGTGCAACCGTTCGGTGGTGAAGGCTTATCCGGTACAGGTCCAAAAGCGGGTGGTCCGCTCTATCTGTATCGCCTGCTCTCTTGTCGCCCTCAGAATGCCATTAATCAGACGCTGGAACGTCAGGATGTTGAATATCCGCTGGATGCCCATACCCGCTCAGTGCTGATGGCGCCATTCGACGCACTGGCAGAATGGGTTGCCACTCAGCACAATGAAGAGCTAAATCAGTTGGTTCAACAGTACAAATTGCTGGCACAAGGTGGCACAACCCGCCTGTTGCCTGGACCAACGGGTGAACGCAATACCTACACCCTGTTACCTCGTGGTCAGGTACTGTGTTTAGCGGATAATCAGCAAGATACATTGATCCAACTGGTAGCAACATTGTCTGTTGGCTGTCAGTTACTGTGGCAAAATGATGAAATACATCAACAACTGTTCCGTCAATTGCCGGAGTGTGTCCGTAAAACAATCACGCTGATCCGGGACTGGCAGAGTGAAGAGACAGAATTTGAAGCTGTTATTTACCACGGCGATTCTGATCAACTCCGTCAGGTTTGTGAACACGTCGCCCAACGTAAAGGAGCTATCATCTCCGTACAAGGTTTTGCCCGTGGAGAAACTAACCTGCTGTTAGAACGTCTGCTGCATGAACGTTCACTGAGCATTAACACTGCCGCGGCAGGGGGCAATGCCAGTCTGATGACTATTGGTTAATTCCAGATAAAGCGAAGGGGAACACACTGAAAATGTGTTCCCCTGAAATTGAACATCTCTTTGCTGTTTATACTTCCAGCTTAGTGGCCGCCCTGCTGCCAGCTCAAGTACTGCTCATACTTCCGCAAAGCAATGTTGTAGTTACTGAATGCTGACTGTGACAGTTTCTCACTCAGTTGTTCCTGAATTTTCTCTGTTGTGAACTCTTTTACAGGGTAATTGCTTGAAGTGAGCAATTCATCCAAACGTCGTAAACGAACCACATACTCACGAATAGTGCTATGACTCATTTCAGTTTGTTCAAACAGGTACTGTTTGAAAGACATGATGTCAAAATAATCTGTCTCGCTATTGCAATAAATCTCACTGCAAAAACGGCATAACGCGACAAATTTATCTTGCAGCTCATCCCAGGTTTTGTCATCAATCAACTCCGTCATTTCGGAGATAGACTCTTTGTTGATCACCTGGCCGTTAAAAACCAAAGAGATGCGGTCAAGAGCTTTGTGACAATGCAAGCAATGAGTTTGACTATGTTTGTAGTCTTTAATGTAACGGCTGAGCGGCCGTTTCTTTTGTGTTGTAACAGACATAAGAGATAAAGCCCTGTGTGTAGTCTTAAACAAAAAACAAAATAAGCAAAAAGTTACTTTTCCGGATTTAAGCGTGCCCGCAAGCATTTAATCGCCTGGCTGTGTAACTGACTTATACGGGACTCCCCGACCTCAAGTACTGCGCCAATCTCTTTCAGATTAAGTTCTTCCTGATAATATAGCGTCAGAACCATCTTTTCTCGCTCAGGTAACGAATCAATAGCATCAATTACCCGCTGACGAACGTCACTTTCCAGTAATTGTTGTAAGGGATTGGTTTCATGCCCTTCTTCAATAACAGGCTCACAGCTTTCACCATGCATTTCATGCCATTCGTCATACGAAAACAACTGACTGTTATTCGTATCTAACAGTATCTGCCGATATTCTACCAGATCAATCTTTAATTCTTTAGCAACTTCCTGCTCACTGGCTGGACGGCCTAAGTCTTGCTCAAGTTTACGGATGGTTTGCGTCACTTCGCGCGCATTACGTCGCACACTACGCGGAGCCCAATCGCGACTCCTTAACTCATCCAACATTGCACCTCTGATGCGCTGTACCGCATAAGTGGTAAACGCGGTTCCCTGTAAGGAATCAAAACGTTCCACCGCATTTAGTAAGCCGATCCCCCCGGCCTGAAGCAGATCATCGAGCTCCACACACGCGGGTAACCTAACTTGTAGCCTTAACGCTTCATGGCGAACTAATGGTACATAGCGCTTCCAGAGGCTGTTTTTGTCCATCACGCCTTCGGCGGTATACAAATCGCTCACAACAACAGACACCTTTGGAATAAGAGACTAACTACCATTATCCAATCCCCTAACAAGGGCAATCGTTTGAACAATGTAATAAAAGCACCTCTTTTTCACCTATGCGAAATTTATTGCCCGCCTAATAGTAACACAAATTTTAGGCTGTTCACGATAAACGACTAAAAAAGAAGGACCGGCGAGCCGATCCTTGATTTATTTGAATTTTTATGTGAATCAGGTTCACATATTGCCCTAGCTGAGAAATTAACGCAGCAGAGACAATACAGTCTGAGGCACTTGGTTAGCCTGAGCCAGAACCGCAGTACCAGCCTGTTGCAGAATTTGACCACGGCTCATGTTAGACACCTCGGTCGCATAGTCAGCATCTTGGATACGGCTACGAGCAGCGCTCAGGTTATTAACGGTGTTGTTCAGGTTGTTAACGGTAGATTCAAAACGGTTTTGGATAGCACCCAGAGAACTGCGCAGTTTGTCAACTTGTGACAGAGCATTGTCTAAATCGCCTAACGGCTTAGCGTTATCGTCAATCTTGGTTGTTTCACCGTGTGCCGTAACTTTACCCTTACCGTTAATAGTGGCTTTATAATATACGTCTTCACCGTCTTTTTGACCGATTACAACGTATTCGTCCTTAATTTTGTTACCTTCTTTATCGAGGGAGTAAACGACTTTGGCACCTTCAACACCCTCAGGAACATCAATTGCTGGGTCTATATTAACATCAGTTGTACCATCGGGACCTTTAACATTCTCAACTGGATCACCAACACGCACTCCAAATAATGAGTTAACATTAAATTTGCCCAGCCCCAGTGTGCCTTTGTCGATTTGTGCCAGATTGATGGTGATAGTTTCACCATCGTTAGCACCAACCTGGATGGTCAATTCGTTCTTTTTACTTAGGACATTAACACCATTAAATTGAGTTTGTTCAGAGATACGATTAATCTCGTCTAAACGCTGAGTCACTTCTTCCTTAATAGAGTTAATATCGCTTTCAGAGTTGCTGCCATTTTGCGCCTGTACCGTCAGCTCACGGATACGCTGCAAGTTGGTATTAATTTCGTTCAGAGCACCTTCGGTAGTCTGTGCAATAGAGATACCGTCGTTAGCGTTACGTGCTGCCTGAGACAAACCTTTAACGTTTGCCGTGAAACGGTTAGCGATCGCTTGACCAGCAGCGTCATCCTTCGCGCTGTTGATACGCAGACCAGAAGACAAACGCTCAATAGCGTTACCCAAAGCACTCTGGGATTTGTTCAGGTTATTCTGAGTCAGCAGGGACAGGCTGTTGGTGTTGATGACTTGTGCCATAGTTAGAGTTCCTTTTTAAATCAAGCAGATATAAGTTTGGGCCTTTGCCCACGGTGTTCATCACCGCCAACAGTTTTATCGGCGTTCCTCAAAGAACCTTTAATTTTTCTTGAAAAAACTTTTTCTTTTTTATCACATTTCCCTTATAAGCCAAACAGCGCCTGTTCTTGACGATTATTCTTACCATCAAAAAATTATTTTTATTAGTAAACTTTTTTCGAAACTTACCGATAACCGGTTCAACAAAGATTTACTAATAAAGGAGTCAATATGGCTAGCATTTCTTCATTAGGGGCCGGGTCGGGGATGGATCTGGGTTCTATACTGGATAAACTTCAGGCAGCAGAACAAAAACGTTTAGAACCACTGACACAACAACAAACCAGTTATAAAGGTAAGCTAACAGCTTTTGGTACGTTAAAAGGCAGCCTGGAAAAGCTGGAAACCGCATCTGAATCACTGAAAAAATTCGATAAACTCAATACAACCACCGCCAGTGAAAAACATGAGGCATTCACGGCCACGACGGATTCTAAAGCCAGCCCAGGTAACTACAGTATCCAAGTTGAACAATTGGCGCAGGCGCAGGCATTACAGACAGGAAAAGTCGATGATCTGAAAACGTATCAAGGAGAATCTCTAGGCGAAGGCAAAACCCGAACAATCACCATCACTCAGCCTGGCGAAAAAAAGCCAATGCAAATCAAGTTGACAGACGGACAAACGTCCATCATTGAGATCCGTGACGCGATTAATAAACAGGAAGGTAATGTCAACGCCAGTATTATTAAGGCAAAAGATGGCGAAAACTATTTAGTTCTGACGGCGAAAAAAGCCGGCACTAAATCAATCATGACCATCAAGGTTGAAGGTGACGAAAAACTGGGTAAGTTTCTGAACTACACTCCGGGTACAGATGGCGGTAAAGGCACCGGTGGGTTAACTCAAACAGTTGAAGCTAAAAATGCGCTCTTGAAAGTTAACAACATCGAAATTGAGCGTCAAACAAACCATATTACTGACGCGCCAGAAGGCGTTAAGCTGGATCTGAAAAAAACGACCCACGATAAAGATAAACCGGGGGAACATAAGCCTGAACTGCTGGTGGTCTCCCGTGATATTGAGCCGACGAAAGAGGCGATTAAAAACTGGGTTGATGCTTATAATGAACTGCAAACGACGTTTGATTCTCTGACCAAATTTAAACCGGTAAAACAGGGTGAAGAACCGTCGAAAGATAATGGTGCTTTATTAGGTGATAGCACCCTACGTGGAATACAGAACCAACTGAGAAGCCAGGTTTTCAGCTTTCAGGCCGTTAATGATATTTCGACCCTGAATAAATTGGGCATTAAACAAAAGCTTGATGGCAAACTGGAAATTGATAACGAAAAGCTGGAAAAAAATCTAAAAGAAAAACCCGCTAATGTGAAAGCCTTCTTTATGGGTGACGGTAAAGAAACAGGTTTTGCCACCCAGACACATAAACTATTAAAAGGCGCCCTGGATAGCCATGAAGGTACATTAGTCACCGCGACTAACGGCATTAATAAGCGTCTGAAAACACTTGAAAAACAAGTGGACAGAACACAAAGCAACATTAACGAAACGATTGAACGTTATAAGCACCAATTTTCACAACTGGATAAGATGGTCTCTTCCCTAAAACAGACCAGTAACTTCCTATTACAACAGATGAGATAATTAAAGGAAATTATGTATCAACGTTCGGCAAGTCAATTATATGCCCAGATAGATGTGGAAAGCGAAATTATGAATGCTTCCCCCTATCAGTTGATTCAGATTTTGTTCAACGGGGCGCTAAGCGCCCTGCGTCGAGCAATTATTCTGATGGAGCAAGGTAATATAGCGGAAAAAGGCGCCGCTATTTCCAAAGCGATCAATATCATTGATAATGGCCTCAAACAGGGGTTAGATAACGAGAAAGGCGGAGAGCTGGCACACAATCTTGCTTCCCTTTACGACTATATGACCCAACGTTTACTCCACGCTAATTTACGCAATGATGAGCCAGCCATTACCGAAGTTATAAAGTTACTCACCGAGATTTCAGAAGCTTGGCGGCAAATTGGCCCTCATTACAACGCCAGTCAGGATATTGTTTAATGGATAATGAAATGGATCTTTTGTCAGCTTACCAACGGATCCTAAGTTTAAGTGAGCAGATGCTTAATTTAGCTAAAAACGAAAAATGGGATGACCTTGTTGATATGGAAATCACCTACCTCAAAGCCGTAGAAGTGATCAGCCAATCTTCAATATCATCTGCCACCTCTGTTTCGTTACAGCAGAAAATGACCCACATTTTGCAGACAATCTTAGATAATGAAAATGAGATAAAAGAACTGCTACAGAGAAGACTTGATGAACTCAGCAAACTCATCAAACAAGCAGGCCGACAGCAACTATTAAATGATAGCTACGGCCAATTCCCTGTTGAACCCTATCATACCCTTATGAGCTCTACGGAACAGAAGTAATTGAGAAATAAAGGTGATGTATTTTCATCACCATTATTTACTCATTTTGTGAGCTTGGTTTAGAACGCGTAGAGCTCAATTCAAATCATAAGAAATAGATAAAAAAATCTTAGTGATAAAATGATACTCTGCTTTTCATTCTCAATATCTTATACGTCAATGAAAGGTATTTTACATCTCTGACGAAAATATAAATAAGATTCCAAAATAGCGCTACATCTTATACTACTCATAATTCTATGTATAACAATGGGTTGAAGAAGGCCATGTAGCAGAATTATGAAACGTTATTTATAGTATCCCGATCTACAAATCAGGATTGTTTTCATATTTCCTCCCATCGTGACCAATGGGTATGAAGGAGCTGTTTGATGTAGCCCTGTGGTTTAATTTGATTGTGAAAAATAAAAAGGCCACGCGGAGTGTAGCCTTAAGTTCAAGTGTCAGTTGTAATTAACGCCAGTTGTAGTAGAAGCGTTTGGTTTGGCCTACTTGTTTCAGAATATTAGCGCTAAAAATTATTAGGCAGCTCCATGCGGAAATTTCAATCTGTATCATTCTGTAAATATCTAACCCAGCGAAACAAGAGTAACCTTACTACCCAATTTCGCATATAAAAAGCTTAATTCAACCTATATTGAACTTCAACGCGCAACATCCAAAATTCATTGTTTGCTAAAACAAAAAAACCACTAATGTGAAGCCAATCTCATTTATTGGATATTTTATACCCAGCGGCTCTTCATCAGATACGGCAGGACCTTATTCGAAAAGCAGATATAGAAGATCATGATATTTATGGCGCGTGGATACCAGAGAATAACTAAGACCAGAATAATCCTTTATGAAAGAAAATTAGGCGGCCTTGCTCCACAGGTGCCCCATAACACCCGCTTATTTCTTATCTGGATGCCATTTACAAAGCGATACTGGATTTCTGCATGTCCACTATGACATCATTCAGGTATATTTTTTCGAAAACCCACTATAGTGAAGTGACCCCACAAATCAGCGCTAAAAGGAGCTGATTTAAAAGGTCATTGGGCTATATCGGTTAATGGCAATTGGCGATTGACATTTAAATTTGAAAATGAAGATGCCATTCTCGTCAACTACCAAGATTATCACTGAGGAATAACAAAATGGGCAGAATGTATAACCCTGCGCATCCCGGATTTGTTTTACGCGAATATCTCGGAGATATATCTGTAACCGACGCGGCAAAATCATTAAGTATCACTCGCGCCGCGTTATCCCGCATATTAAACGGCAATGCCGGTATATCCGCTGATATGGCATTACGTCTAGAGGCAGCATTGGGAACCAGCGCTGAAATGTGGACTGGAATGCAGTCCCAATATGAGCTATGGATTGTATCTCAACACAAAAGACCAGAAATAAAACCGATAGTTGCACATCCATAAAATTAAAAGCCACCTACAAATTCAGGCGGCTATCCCAAAACAGGAAATACAAAAGGTTTATCACAATATATATCAATAAGTTAATATACCTACACCTGCATACTCATAATTTCCTGATAAGAAGCCACCAGCTTATTTCTTACCTGAACGCCCATTTGCAAAGCGATACTGGATTTCTGCATATCCACCATCACATCATTCAACTCAATACCCGGTACATCCAGGGTAAAATCCTGAGTTTGTTTCGTGGCATGCAAACGTGTCTGATTAATTTTACCAACAGCCGCCGTGAGTTGACTGGCAAATCCCCCCTGCAATGGCATGGGTTTTGCAATGCTTGCCGCCTGTAACACCTGAGCCTGCATCTGTTGCAGTACCCCTTCAATTGCCTGAATTGACATAAAAACCTCGTGTTAAACCACCCTATACCTTACACAATTCAATGCCATATTAACCCAAGATTTATACGGCACATTTTCACGCTGCCACCCTAACATAGCCCCCTCAATCTAAAGCGGGTAATTAACGTAAAAAGTCAGGGCTTATTGTGCCATTAAAAGATGAGTAAACAGCGAATAATGACAAGACTGAAAATAGGAAAAATTTTTTCGCTTGCGTATGGGGAGTCTGTTTTGTTACGCCACGCTTTTAGTATTCATGTTGAACAGCAAGGCAAGGATCGTCTATGAGTGCCGCAACAACCGACGTTGAAAATCAAGCTAACGGTTTCAGTGCTATCATTAACCGGATAAAAGCTGATCCTAAAGTACCATTATTAGTTGCCGGCAGCGCAGCCGTCGCGATTGTCATTGCCCTTTTCTTGTGGTTACGCAGCCCAGATTATCGGGTGCTCTACAGTAATTTGAGCGATAAAGACGGCGGCGATATTGTCACGCAACTAACCCAATTAAATATTCCGTTCCGTTTTGCCGAAAACGGCTCTGCGATCATGATCCCTGCCGAGCAGGTCCATGAAACACGGCTAAGGCTGGCACAACAAGGGTTGCCTAAAGGGGGTGCCGCTGGATTTGAACTGCTTGATAAAGAGAAATTTGGTATCAGCCAGTTCAGTGAACAGGTTAACTACCAAAGAGCATTGGAAGGTGAGTTGTCACGGACCATTGAATCACTAGGACCGGTGCAGAATGCCCGTGTTCACCTGGCGTTACCCAAACCTTCCCTGTTTGTCCGCGAACAGAAGTCGCCTTCCGCATCGGTTACCGTCGGGTTACTACAAGGCCGTTCACTGGATGAAGGCCAGATTAACGCCATTGTCCATATGGTTTCCAGCAGTGTCGCCGGGTTGCCTCCCGGCAATGTCACCATTGTTGATCAGACCGGACGTCTTCTGACACAAGCAGATGCTACCGGGCGTGATCTGAATACCAGTCAGTTGAAATACATTCAGGAAGTGGAAAATCGCTTCCAGCATCGTATTGAAGCTATTCTGACCCCGGTTGTCGGTCGTGGTAACGTTCACGCACAAGTGACTGCCCAGGTGGATTTTTCCCGCCGTGAAGAGACCGCAGAGGAATATAAACCTAATCAGCCACCTAATCAGGCAGCCGTTCGCTCAAAACAGTTGAGTGAAAGCGAGCAAAGTGGTGGCTCTCAGGTTGGCGGCATTCCTGGCGCGCTTTCCAATCAACCCAGCCCACCCCCCAGTGCGCCGATTGATAAGCCGAATACCAAAGACGGTAATAAAAATGACAAGAGCGATAAAAAAGCACCCTCTGCCAGTAACAGTAACGAGCGCATAGCGAATAATAATCGCAATAACCGCCGTGACGAAACCACAAACTACGAAGTGGACCGGACTATTCGCCATGTACAGCAGCAAGCGGGCGGTGTTGAACGCTTATCGGTAGCCGTTGTTGTCAATTATGTCACTGTCGATGGCAAAAATGGCCCGGAAACTCAGGCGCTGACACCGGAACAATTGGCAAAAATAGAAGCACTGACCAGAGAAGCGATGGGCTTTTCCAAAGAACGTGGCGACAGTTTAAATGTGGTTAATACACCGTTTACTGAAAGCAAAGAAAATATCGAAGTGATTCCGGTATGGCAGAACCCTATTCTGCTGGAAAAAGCCTTTGATTTTGGTCGCTACCTTCTGTTGATACTGGTGGCTTGGCTCCTGTGGCGCAAAATGGTGGTTCCGCAACTCGCCAAAAAACGGGCCGCAGATAAAGCCGCGCTTAACGCACAGAAAGTTCAGAAAAGACAAGTGACTGAATCCAGTGCAGAAATGGATGAAAGAACCCGCCAGAAACTGACACGTCAACGGGTCAGTGCCGAAATTCAAAGCCAACGTATCCGCGAATTGGCAGAAAAAGATCCTCGCGTAGTGGCGCTGGTGATCCGTCAATGGATGAGTAACGAACAATGAGCCTGAACGGAACAGAAAAAAGCGCCGTCATGTTAATGACCCTGGGAGAAGATCAGGCGGCCGAGGTGTTTAAACACCTGAACTCCAGGGAAGTCCAGCAACTCAGTATCACCATGGCCGGTATGCGTCAGGTTTCCAACCAGCAACTGGTCGATGTATTGGCTGAGTTTGAAGAAGATTCCGGCCAGTATGCGGCACTGAGTATCAATGCCAGTGATTATCTGCGTTCAGTGTTAATCAAAGCGCTAGGTGAAGAACGCGCTTCCAGCCTGCTTGAGGATATTCTCGAATCCCGTGAAACCACTACCGGTATGGAGACCCTCAACTTCATGGAGCCACAAATGGCAGCCGATATGATCCGTGAGGAACATCCACAGATTATCGCTACCATTTTGGTTCACTTAAATCGTGGGCAGGCAGCCGATATTCTTGCGCTGTTTGATGACAAACTGCGTAACGACGTCATGCTGCGTATCGCCACTTTCGGGGGCGTACAACCGGCAGCGCTGGCTGAACTAACAGAAGTGCTTAATAACCTGTTAGACGGACAGCATCTTAAACGCAGCAAGATGGGCGGTATTCGTACCGCAGCTGAGATTATTAACCTGATGAAAAGTCAACAGGAAGAGAATGTTATCGAAGCCATGCGCGCCTACGATAATGAACTGGCACAAAAAATCATCGATGAAATGTTCCTGTTCGAAAACCTTGTCGATGTGGATGACCGCAGTATCCAGCGCCTGTTGCAGGAAATCAGCACCGATTCCCTGCTCATTGCACTGAAAGGCTGCAACCAGCAACTACGCGATCACTTCCTCAACAATATGTCTCAGCGTGCCGCAGAGATTATGCGTGACGACCTGGCAAACCGAGGTCCGGTACGTATGTCTCAAGTGGAAAGCGAACAGAAAGCCATTTTACTTATTGTTCGTCGTCTGGCAGAAAGCGGTGAGATTATCCTGAACGGTGGTGACGATAGCTATGTCTGATAAGTTGAACAATGCTGGCTGGCAACCCTGGAAACCTAATGAACTCACTCAGTGGGAAAAACTGCATGCTAAACCAGAGCCTACTGATGACTCACTGGAAACTTCCGGGCATGATGAAATCCTTCAACAAGCAGCAATGCTGGATAACCTGAAAGAACAGGCCCGGCAGGCAGGCCATGAACAAGGATTTGCCGAAGGCCAGACAGAAGGTTATGAAAAAGGATACCAAGCTGGCTTAGAAGCTGGCCTGGAGCAGGGATTAAAGGATGCCAGTCAGCAGCAACAACTTATCACGGAGCAGTGGCAAAATATGCTGGCTGATTTCCGGCATTCACTTGAAGGACTCGATACCATTATTGCATCCCGCTTGATGCAGTTATCGCTGACCGCCGCGAAACAGATCCTCGGACAACCCGCGATTTGTGATGGTACCGCCCTGCTCAATCAGATCCGTGAATTTATCCAGCAGGAACCGATGTTCAGCGGTAAACCGCAACTTCGGGTTCACCCACAGGATATTCCCATGGTTGAACAGCAGTTGGGCACCACGCTTTCACTCCACGGCTGGCGTTTACTGGCCGATAACAAACTGCATCCTGGTGGTTGCAAAATCAGTGCAGATGAGGGCGATTTGGATGCCAGCCTGGCAACACGCTGGCATGAATTATGCCGGCTGGCAGCACCGGGGGAATTGTAATGACGGCAAGACTCGGACGCTGGCTGGCGACACTGGATGCTTTTGAGCAGAAATTAGCGAAAACTTCGCCGGTTCGTCGTTATGGCCGTCTGACCAAGGCGACAGGTCTGGTCATGGAGGCAACGGGTTTACATCTGCCTCTGGGAGCAACCTGCCTGATTGAACGGCAAAATGGTAGCAATATTGAAGAGGTTGAAAGTGAAGTTGTTGGTTTTAATGGCGAAAAACTTTTACTGATGCCACTTGAAGATCTGGAAGGTATTGTACCCGGCGCCCGTGTTTATGCCCGCCCGTACAGTGAAGATTGCGGTAGTGGACGCCAGTTGCCTCTTGGCCCGGAACTATTAGGACGGGTTTTAGATGGCGCTGGCCGCCCACTAGATAACTTTCCGTCACCAGACACCGGCTATCGCGCCCCACTCACCACACCGCCAATCAATCCTCTGCAACGCACGCCGATCAGTGACGTATTGGACGTGGGAGTACGGGCGATTAACGCCTTACTCACGGTAGGACGCGGCCAGCGAATGGGGTTGTTTGCCGGTTCCGGGGTGGGTAAGAGTGTTCTTCTTGGCATGATGGCACGTTATACAGAGGCAGATGTGATTGTCGTTGGCTTGATCGGTGAACGTGGCCGCGAAGTTAAAGACTTTATTGAAAACATCCTTGGTACAGCTGGTTTAGCCCGCTCAGTGGTTGTCGCCGCGCCTGCCGATATTTCACCTTTATTGCGTATGCAAGGCGCCTCCTACGCGACCCGTATCGCCGAAGATTTTCGTGACCGGGGTAAGCATGTATTACTGATTATGGATTCATTGACCCGTTACTGTATGGCCCAACGTGAAATTGCCTTGGCCATTGGCGAGCCACCAGCGACCAAAGGCTATCCACCTTCGGTTTTCGCCAAACTTCCGGCACTGGTGGAACGGGCAGGAAACGGCGTGAACGGCGGTGGCTCGATTACCGCGTTCTACACCGTATTGACCGAAGGTGATGATCAACAGGATCCAATAGCTGATGCTGCCAGGGCCATTCTGGATGGTCACATCGTGCTCTCCCGATCTCTGGCGGAATCAGGACACTACCCGGCAATTGATATTGAAGCCTCTATCAGCCGCGCCATGACATCATTAATTGATAAACAGCACTATCGGCGGGTGCAGCAGTTTAAACAACTGCTCGCAAGCTATCAGCGTAACCGTGATCTGATTAACGTCGGTGCCTATGCTGCGGGCAATGATCCGCTATTGGACAAAGCAATTGAACTTTATCCCTATATGGCACAATTTTTACTCCAAGATATTGAAGAACGTAGTGAATATGAATCGGCCTGTATTCAACTACAACAGTTGTTACCGCTATAACGTAACGACTTTCTGTATGTTGCCATTAAAAAGCGAGGAATAAGATGCAGCAACAATCACCTCTCATGACCTTGCGTGAACTTGCACAACATGCGGTGGAGAAAGCCGCCACTCACCTTGCCCAAGTTCGTCAGAACCATCAACAAATGGAGCAACAACTTGCAACGCTGATGGGCTATCAGGATGAGTACCGGCTGCGCCTGAACGACACGCTCAGTAACGGTATGCCGTGTACGACCTGGCAAAACTACCAGCAATTCATGAAAACGCTGGAAAAAGCGATTGAACAACACAAATTGCAGCTCAATCAATGGCAACAGCGGCTTGAGACCGCTTTATCACAGTGGCAGGAAAAGCAACAACGTCTCAATGCTTTTGATACTTTGCAACAACGGGCAGATAACAACCGAAAATTACAACAGAACAGAACGGAGCAAAAACAGATGGATGAGTATGCCCAACGTAGTGCACAACGGAGAAATAGATTATGAATATCACTCTTTTGCCTGCTGACCTGAAACCGGCAGAAAATCAGCAAACGCGCAGTGATTCACTCACTGACGCTGATCAGCCTTCTGCCTTTGCTCAGTTTCTTAACCTGGAAACCGAGCCTGCACAAAAAGGTATGGTCAAACCGGGAAAAGTTTCATCCAAAGACGGAAAAGAGATTACGGATGAAACTGACAACGGGTTATCGCCATTATTATCTGTATCATCTGTCTCAAATGACATTCCGGCAAAATCTCTCACCTCCTCACTGATTCCTCTGAATGCAAAAGCAGAGACAGACAAACAACCGGTTCCTGTTGATGAAAAGCTCATGTCAGCAAAAGAGTTGGCGGCAAATTTACCCGTACAATTATCCAAATTAACCATCAGATCAGAAAATCAGCAAGATAATCCACAACCAACCGAACTGATTAAACATAGTGACAAAAATAGTGATAAAAACCGTCCGGTTATCGCTAAAGAATGGGTGATGACAGAATTGCCGACAGCGAAAAATCTTCTGACGGATATGCCGGAACAACCAAGACATGAAGAAAAAACGGAAAGTTTTGACAGTCTTTTTAAAACAAAACCTGAAAACGGATTAATACAGAATTCTCAGGTAAAACCAAAGATCCCCACCGTCGCTATTCAGCATGAAAGTGCACCTCAAAGTCATTCACGTGAATCTGCGTTGATCCAGACCACCGTTCAGACTGAAATTCAGCCCGCTACCGTAGCAGCCGAGCATCAGCAAGCCGGACAAGCTCCCTCAGTAACCGCATCTCCTCTGCTTTCCGCAGGGCACAACCAGACGGCCCAGTTTCAGTTATCCAGCGCCTCCACACCTTTGCTGAATGCGCAGTTGGGTAGTGAAGAGTGGCAGCAACAATTAAGCCAACAGATTATCTTATTCAACCGCAATGGCTTACAACAGGCAGAGCTGCGCCTGCATCCACAAGAGCTGGGCGCATTACAAATTCGTATGTCTGTTGAAGACAATCAGGCGCAATTACATCTGGCATCGGCTCACAGCCATGTTCGGGCAGCCCTAGAAGCTGCGTTACCTGGGCTTCGTCATGCATTAGCAGAAAGTGGAATTCAACTTACCCAAAGCAATGTCAGCAGTGACAACGCCAACCCGTGGCAACAAGAACAGCGTTCTGGTTCACAAAATTCAGGCGGAACTGACGGTCATAGCACGGACGCCACACCAGAAAATCATTCGGCTAACGAATCCACAATACGTTTAACACCTCACCAACTGGCGTCAGTCCGTGGAGGTGTGGATATTTTCGCCTGATAATAGAAAGGATTTATCCGTAGTAAACAAGACTCACAACAAACGAATGAGTTAGTGGTTTTTTCCCCGTTTGTTCCGGCTATTGCCAGCGAAAATACGCGGGATAATTATTATCGATATTGATGGATAAGCAGGTCCGCCACGGAATGAGTGGACACTTGTCCGCAACGAAAACAGGAACTTGTCTGTCCATGTCTGACTATAGCTACGAGCGTAAACGCAAAAATCCATTTTGGATGATACTGTTAGTACTGATTGCCGTTATCGGTGCCGCCATCGGAGGATACAGTTGGTGGACATTTAAGCAGGCAAAAGAGAGTAACTCTGAAGCACCCCGAATCATAGAAGTCCCTGTATTTATGACTCTGGAACCTTTCACCGTCAATCTGATTGACAATGAAGATCACTTTGACCGTGTGCTCTATATCGGCGTGACCTTACGTTTAACCGATGAAAAAACCCGCAAGCGTTTCCATGAGTATCTGCCGGAAGTTCGTAGCCGTATGCTGTTATTACTATCACGCCAGAAATCAGCGGATCTGGCTCATGACAGCGGCAAATTACGTCTGATGAACGATATCAAGCAAACGCTGCGCCCAACATTGGTACCAGGTGAGCCGGATCAGGTCATCACCGATGTGCTGTTTACCACGTTTATTCTGCGATAATCACCATGAGTGACAATATTCTTTCACAAGCCGAGATTGATGCTCTGCTCAATGGCGACAGTGCCATTGACGACGCAGAAAACACCGCGTCTGGGGAAAACGAGGTTCGCCCTTACGATCCCAATACCCAACGCCGTGTTGTTCGGGAACGTCTGCAAGCACTGGAAATTATTAACGAACGTTTTGCCCGTCATTTCAGGATGGGGTTGTTCAACATGCTCCGCCGTAGTCCTGACATTACCGTCGGAGCAATAAAAATTCAGCCTTATCACGAATTCGCCCGTAACCTGGCGGTGCCGACCAACCTTAACCTTGTTCACCTGAAACCGTTGAGAGGAACCGCACTGTTTGCATTTGCCCCCAGCCTGGTTTACATCGCGGTAGATAACCTGTTTGGTGGTGATGGACGTTTCCCGACCAAAGTGGAAGGCCGTGAATTCACCAATACTGAACAACGGGTGATTAACCGGATGTTACGTATGGCGCTGGATTCCTACCGTGATGCCTGGGATTCCATTTTCAAAATTGAAGTGGAATATATCCGCTCTGAAATGCAGGTGAAATTCACCAACATCACGACATCACCGAACGATATTGTAGTTACGACACCGTTTCAGGTGGAAATTGGCGCGTTGAGTGGTGAATTTAACATCTGTATTCCGTTTGCCATGATCGAACCACTGCGGGAACGCCTGACCAATCCACCATTGGAAAATGTCCGCCAAGAAGACAGTCTGTGGCGGGAAAGCTTGGTAAAACAAGTTCAGCATTCAGAACTGGAGCTGGTCGCCAACTTTGTTGACATCCCGCTGAGGCTATCAAAAATTCTGCAACTTCAGCCGGGCGATATATTACCTATTGATAAACCCGAACGCTTGATCGTTCACGTTGATGGTGTGCCAGTGCTCACCAGTCAATACGGAACATTAAACGGGCAATACGCCCTGCGTGTCGAACACCTTATTAACCCTGTTTTAAATGCTCTGGATGAGGAACAGCCCAATGAGTGACGCTAAACAACCCACAGATACCGCTTCAACCGGATCTGCCGAAGATATGTGGGCAGAAGCGCTGGAACAACAGGCCGCGCAACAACAAACCTCTGACAATAGCGCGGCAATATTTGAATCTCTGGAGCCTCAGGATGCCCTGGCTCATTTATCGGATATCGACCTGATTCTGGATATTCCGGTCAAATTATCCGTCGAACTGGGCCGGACAAAAATGACAATCAAACAACTGCTGAGATTATCTCAAGGCTCCGTCGTCTCTCTTGATGGCCTTGCCGGGGAACCGTTGGATATTTTAATCAACGGCTACCTGATTGCGCAGGGTGAAGTTGTGGTTGTATCGGATAAATACGGCATCCGTATCACCGATATCATCACCCCTTCCGAACGTATGCGTCGACTGAGTCGCTAATATGGCTTTCCAGCCTTCTCTTCATCATGGCGCGGCAGAATCTGTCGCGCAAACCCAGGCGGTTACACAGGTCGCCACTGCTGCGCCGCTTTCCGCAGGTCAGACATTGATACAGGTCAGCAGCGCGTTAGCCGGTGTTTTACTGTTAATTTTCACCCTCACCTGGTTGATACGCCGTATGGGGCTAGTTTCCGGCAAAGGAAAAACACAGCAACAACTGAGTATCAAAGCCAGTTGCTCACTTGGACAACGTGAACGTGTTGTCGTTGTGGAGATTGAAAATGACTGGTTAGTATTAGGCGTTACCGCCCAGCAGATTAATTTGTTACATCAGATGCCAATACCTGAATCCAGCGGTGATAACCCCGAAGGACAACCCATAAAACCGGCACTGTTTGGTCAGATTCTAAAAAATACCCTGATGCGACAAGGCAAGGCCGATGAAAAAAAGTAGTTCTTTCTTTATGACGAGCAGTAAATTCTCATTATCATGCCGCCTGGCAATGGCACTCACTGCGCTGATTTTACCCATGGATGTCGCAGCACAGTTGCCAGGGATTATCAGCCAACCACTGGCCAATGGCGGACAAAGCTGGTCCCTGCCGGTTCAGACTTTAGTTTTTATTACCGCGCTGGGTTTTATTCCCGCTGCTTTGCTCATGATGACCAGTTTTACCCGCATTATTATTGTGTTGGGTTTACTGCGTAATGCGTTAGGCACCCCATCGGCTCCGCCCAATCAGGTTTTACTGGGGCTGACGTTATTTATGACATTTTTTATTATGTCGCCGGTTTTCGATAAAGTTTATCAGGATGCTTACCTGCCTTTCAGTGAAGATAAAATCAGCCTGGAAACCGCTTTAGAAAATGGCGCCAAGCCATTACGGCAATTTATGTTACGTCAGACACGGGAAAACGATTTAGCGTTGTTTGCCCGTCTTGCTGACCAGCCCCCTTTTGAAACCGCAGACTCAGTTCCTATGCGGGTACTGATGCCGGCATTTATTACCAGTGAGCTAAAAACTGCATTCCAGATTGGTTTTACCCTATTCATCCCATTTCTGATTATTGACCTGGTCGTCGCCAGTGTTTTAATGGCGCTGGGGATGATGATGGTGCCACCCGCGACAATCTCGTTACCCTTTAAACTTATGTTGTTTGTATTGGTTGATGGCTGGCAATTATTGCTGGGTTCTTTGGCACAAAGTTTCTACGGTTGACCTGAAAAGAGACAAACATTATGACTCCTGAATCGGTAATGGCATTGGGCACAGAAGCAATGAAAGTCGCACTGGCGCTGGCTGCACCGCTGCTTTTATCTGCTTTATTATGCGGTTTAATTGTCAGCTTATTACAAGCCGCGACACAGGTTAACGAAATGACGCTGTCATTTATCCCCAAAATTCTAGCGGTATTTGTCACTACAGTTATCGCCGGTCCCTGGATGCTGAATCTATTTCTGGACTACATGCGTGAACTCTACAGCAGCATACCCGTGATAATCGGCTGATTATGATCTCTTTTGACAGTGAAATGCTGATTCAATTTATCAGTGAACTTTTCTGGCCGCTGGTCCGGATCCTTGCGCTGTTCAGTACCGCGCCATTATTCAGTGAAAAACAGGCCCCCAAGAAAGTTCGGATCGGGTTGGCAGTGATGGTAACGCTGCTCTTAATGCCAAACCTGCAACCCGCGCAAGTGCCTATTTTCTCTGTTGTCGGATTTTGGGTAACGGTCCAGCAAATCCTAATTGGCGCATCACTTGGCCTGACCATGCAAATAGCCTTTGCTGCGGTACGTCATGCCGGTGAAATCATTGGCTTACAGATGGGGCTTTCATTCGCCACCTTTTTTGATCCCTCCGGCGGCCCCAATATGCCCATTCTGGCGCGTATTTTTAACTTGCTGACTTTACTGCTATTTCTGGCTTTTGATGGTCATCTGTGGCTATTGTCCGTTCTGGCGGATACATTCCAGGTTATACCGGTACAACCATTGCAGCTCAGTGCTCAAGGATTTTGGCTCTTGTCACAAAGCGCTAGCATGATATTTATCAACGGCATGATGCTGGCACTGCCATTAATAACATTACTATTGACGCTTAATTTCTCATTGGGGATCTTAAACCGCATGACACCACAACTCTCCATCTTTGTGGTCGGTTTTCCGCTAACGCTCACTACCGGTATCCTGGTACTGACACTTTTAATCCCCATGTTGGCGCCATTTTCTGAGCGTATGTTCAGTGAATTGTTTAATCGGCTAGCGGTAATTATTAGTGGAATGGTTATTTAAAGATGATTTTCGAACCAAAATTGATCTAAAAAATCATAAGTGTTATATACTGTATAAATCGTACTGTTTAATACTGTAAAGTTTTATCGATAAATAAGAGAAAAGCGGATTTTAGGATTTTAGCTATATAATATATTATTAATAACAGTTAAGATTTTATTTTCAAAGATGTCATTAACACAGAGAAATAAAATAGGCTAATGGTGCAGGAGCAGTAAATTAATGAATATAGAACAAGAGTTATATAACGCCGCAGTTAACTTAATTGAAAAGCGATACCCCAAAGGATCAGGGCACGAGCATACTTTGACTGCTATTCATCCAAAGAAAACTCTTGCCCGATAATCATCGCACCAACCCGCTTTTTTAAGCTTGTTCCTTTGGCTCGGTGCCCCGCAATCGCATTGTTTGACCAGATTCAGGACGATACGACGGAATAAGGCCAGATTCTCAACTGCACCCTCCAGAACAATTCGTGAATCATCTTCTTTAAAGACCACATCAAGAATATAGTGCTGGGTATTTTCAATCCGCCAATGCTGGCGAATATAATATCCCAGTGATTTATGCTTGGGCGAAAGGGAACTCACATAATAAGACGTGTCCACCGTTCCTTTGCCATTTTGTGTCCGGTGACGTTCTACGGCGATAATGCTACGAATGGTCGGCCATTTCTCGATTAATTCTGCCGTAAATTGGGGCCTTAACTGAAACACATAACGCTCTTCACGCCGGCCATGGGCTTCTTGCTTAACTTCCGTGATAATTTTTTCTTTACCGGCATCAAACACCGCCTGAAATTGCGATTGGACGGCTTCCCACAGATGGGGTTGATTTTTTTTCACCTGAACCACGACATGGGCTTTCTTTTCGCTGATTTTTTCCAGCGTTTGGCGCTGACAATGCAAAGCATCCAGCGTGACGATGCTGCCTTTCAGGTCAAGGATATCCAACATCTGCCGCACGATACTGATTTCCCCGTTTTTCGTGGCAGTGGCTTTCTGGCTCAGGACTAATCCTTGTTCCGTATCATATGCCGTGACCAGTTGGACGGCGTTTTGCTTTTCATTACGGTAGGCGCGTCGCAGAACTTTTCCATCGAAGGCAATGACCGGTTTCCCTGCCTGTTCACGTTGTTCATTGATCCAGTTGAGCAAAGCCTCCAACAGCGAATCAAGTTCAATAGCGCGCACAATTCTGGCAACCGTGTGTCGGCATGGTATTCCACTGAGAAAGGGGCGATATTTTTTCAGCCACGTAATTTTGGCCCGACCATAAGTTTCAATATCTTGCCAACCTTCAGCGCCAGCGAGAATGGCGCTGATGACAAGAAAAATAACATCAATCAGCTCGTATTGACGATTGATGTCAGAACGAGTTTCTTTCACAACGGTTAAATGTTCAATCAGGGTCTGGTTCGGATTCATGGGCGAGTATTAAAAAGAAAAATAAGGAGAATGAGATCATATAATTACGGTTCATTCAAGGGGGGGAGGGGTAAAAAAGTATGCTCGCGCCCTGCCCAAAGGATGGGGTGGTGCAGCCGCAGTACGAACAGAATCGGGTAAGATCCTAACCAGCATTGCCCCTGATACCAAAAATGACGCATTATCCCTTTGTATGGAAGTCGGTGCCTATTTGGAGGCACATAAGCTTAATGAAGCGGTAACACACTCCTTATGTCTCTGTCGTGAAGATGCCGGTTGCAAATATATCATTTTGACACCCTGCGGAATATGCCAAGAACGTTTGGTGCATTGGGGTAGTTCAGTTAAGGCGGCCGTGACTAATGAAAAAAACGAGCTGTTATTTAAAACAATACGTGAATTACAACCTTATCATTGGTCAGCAGTTAATGGGGAAATCCTCTAATTTTGAGGGTTTACTTTAGTTTTGTTATTTCTCTTTATTTCTAAGTATTAATTATTACGAGTAATTAACACTTAGAAATATAAAATAAATGGCGATTTCGCATAGTAAGTAAATAAGGTTTCATAATTCCGCCACACGTGGTTTTCTTCAACCGTCTTCCTCCATACACTCCCCATCCTCTATGACAAATAAGCTAAAACTACCATAGCAGGGCCACATATTATATTTTACCATCCTGCCGGTAGTATTCTATTCATCTAAGTACTACACTATACTTACTTTGTAACACAATATGATGGAGCAATAGCTATGAGCGAAACTACTTTTACCTTTCGGGTTGATGATGCTCTAAAAAATGATTTCGCCGCAGCTGCGAAATCGCTTGATCGCAAAGGCGCACAGCTACTACGTGACTTCATGCGCGACTTTGTGCGCCAGCAACAAGAAGCGAGCGCTTATGATGCCTGGTACCGCAGACAAATAGAAATAGGTCAAGCTTCTGCCAATGCCGGTAATCTAGTGTCAGCTGATCAGGTTGAGGCTAAATTTTTGGCTCGTCGTGAAGCCACACTCCGCCGTTTTGAAGCCAAATAATGCAATTATTCTGGACACCGGAGGCCATTCAAGACCGTGAAGAAATCTATGACTATATTGAGATAAATAACCCTTTAGCAGCATTGGCTCTTGATGAACTCTTTTCAAAAAAAGCTAATTGTCTGACTGATCACCCCGATGCTGGTCGACCAGGCAGAGTTAACAGCACCCGCGAGTTAGTAATTCACCAAAATTACATCCTAATCTATGACATTGCTGGTGAAACAATACGTATTCTCCGTATCCTACATACCGCTAGGCAATGGCCCAAATCATAAATTCCGGCTCTCTAGAGCCGGCTCAGATTAATACCTGCATTTGGGCCCCCTTTGGAAACCCATAAACCAACTTACTATTACAACTGTAGAAACTAGAAATCAATATTTCTCCTGATGCCCATGATTCTGAGAAACTGTATGAAAACACCACCGGCTTCATCACCCCCCCAAATATCCCCTATCGGTTCAATCTGGTGATAAATAAAAACCCGTTTACCGACTTTTAAGGTTAATTTGTGAATACAGGGGTCCGGGATTTTACAATCGCAAACCGCACTTTTCATATTAACTGAGAGCATAGTTTTCCTCCCCTCTCACTATTAGCTGCCGGAAACAGTTAATACTGAGTGATTTTAAAAAGGTCATAGTTATCGTGAAATAACCACTTTTCCATTGATTAAAGAAAAATAGGGGCTAAATGTGCGGCCATTCTTACCATCCTTATCCCTAATTAATAATGGGGATGGTGATCCATGTGCAACTTCAAACCGAAATAATCGGCCCCCCATATAACGTACCAATTTGTATTTATTCCAGTCTATCGGTACTACCTGATAACCGTTATCAAAATCTTTCTTAAAGTCGAGAGAATCAAAATAACCTTGTTCTGTACTGTCATTAGCCTGCGCATGTTCATACAACATTAACTTGGCTGCCGATTGTAAAGCGACCAAATCTTTATTTTTCATTATTTGCCAGATATCTTCATAAGCTTTCTTAACCAACTCAGTACTTACTTCCGTTTCCGGCAAGGGAGTAGCCGTGGTCCAAGTCCAAACAGGCAGATCATTTAATGTTACTGTCCGCTCCGCATAATAAATACCTTCATCCTTGAGATTCTTTTCCGTAATTTTACTGGATTGTGCAGTATCAATATTAAAATTAACGGATTTCATACTATTAGGCTCTGCTATACCATTTTTATCTGCTACACTGGCGATAATATTCGTGATTTCATCGGACTGGTAAGGTGTCATCCTTACCAGCCGAACTTTACACTCGGCATCCTTATCTCTATAAATATATCCCTCTTCTGCATCGCGAAATGGAGCCATTTCAATATAGATGGTGTTTTTACCATTTTGCAATAATGGCGCAACATTATACCCGGTTGATATAGTGCCAGTCATTGAATTGAGGTTACTTAATGTATACATCCCATTGACCCTAAGGACACACCGTGCCCGATTGGTTTCCAAGTAAGTGATATATTTAACTTTATCCATTGTATTTTCCCCATAAGCTGATAATGAAAATAAGACCATAAAAAACAAAAAAGCTTTTTTCATTGCGATAACCTCAATTTATATGTCGACTTTTCTTTCGGCAACTTCGGATATATTTCCCATTTTTTTTGTTTCTTAGCATCCATTTTGCTCTTTTGTTTAGAGGATTCATCATTATTTTCAGGTGGTGAAATTCCTACCCCATACTCCACATAATAACTGGCAACAATCCCCTCATGGAAAAATACCAGATATAACCCGTTATCCTGCTTATTCAGCTCAAAGCACCCTTCCGCTTCAATATCCGCACCGGCTTTAAAATACCCTTCCACCAGATAATATTTAAAGCCCGCCTGAATATTCGTTTCCGCCCTAATCGCCAGCGTACCCCTGACCAGATCCCCCAACTGGAATTCCATTTCCCGCTCTTCATTGCTGGCATATTTAAACGACAAGTTTAACGCCCCTTCCAAAACCATATCCAATTGCGCCCCCAGATAAGCACCGTCCCGCCCGTCGTCTACCGCCGCTTTTCCTTTTAACCCCTGTTCACGAATAAGCGCAATTAATTTCTCAACACCGAACTCCGTGGCAAATGCCTGAATTAAATCCAGCCGCAATTTCACCCCAATCAATGGCGCTAATTCCACCGCAACCGCCTGTTCAAAATAAGCCTCATTGCCATGCGAGGCGTTGACCAGTTTACTGCCGCCGCTTAATTTTATTTCCGGCGTCTGGATTTCCATGTCCAGCAATTTTATTTCCTGACTGCCTTCACTGGAAAACAGTTTTTGTAACGTATCAACCGCCTGAAGCCCTTTATCCACTAACCCCAGTTTCCTGCGTTTGGTTTTCAACTCTTCTTCCAATTCATGCGTGAAGGTGTGGGAATACGGGCCTAACGTGTAAGCAAAACTCCCCTCAAGAGTTAACGTATCCGTTAATTCATAACCCGCCGTGCGTTTATGCCAGTTTTCGCCCGGCCTTTTCGCATGCGGATTGGCTTTTTTCCTTTCCTCAAGCGCCTCCGCTTTTCTTTCCGCCACACTTCTTTCCCGGACTTCCTGCTCTGCCCCTATCGTCACATCCAGCGTCCATTCATATTGCGGCAAAACATGGATTGTCGTGTAAAGCGCATCAACCGGCCCCAATAACAACGCCTTCACTTTATCGTCCGCCAACGGGAATGAACGTGTGATAAAAGGCTGGCCGTAACATTGCGTCAGCTCAAGAATATAATCAGTATGGGGTAAATGATTCAGAGCCCCCGGCTGAAACAGAGACGCTTCAATAAAGCCCAGCGGATCACTGGCTATCGGATCAACCGGTAAGGTGTGGTTGGAAAAATGGATTTTATCCTCGGTACCCGGGCCCTTTATGGGGTTTTTAGCCAATTCATGAAACTGAAACGCCGGATTATCCGGGCTATAAAAAATCGCTTTCGGGCACTGCGGATTGTCAGATATACACCGTTTTCCCACCAGAGAAATCGTCACGGGAATACCGTCGGCGTCATCAACCACCCAAATATCCCCTATCGGTTCAATCTGGTGATAAATAAAAACCCGTTTACCGACTTTTAAGGTTAATTTGTGAATACAGGGATCCGGGATTTTACAATCACACACAGCACTTTTCATGTTAACTGAGAGCATAGTTTTTCCTCCCCTCTCACTATTAGCTGCCGGAAACAGTTAATACTGAGTGATTTTAAAAAGGTCATAGTTATCGTGAAATAACCACTTTTCCATTGATTAAAGAAAAATAGGGGCTAAATGTAAATCCATCTTCGCTATTATTTTTATCCTCCATCAACAAAGGGGAGTTGTTACTTTTATCAACTTCAAACCGAAATAACCGGCCACCGAGATAACGCACCAGTTTATATTTACTCCAGTCTATCGGTACTGCCTGATAACCGTTATCAAAATCTTCCTTAAAGCCGTAAGAATCAAAATAACTCTGTTCTGTACTATCATTGGCCTGGGCATGTTCATACAACATTAATTTGGCTGCCGATTGTAAAGCGACCAAATCTTTATTTTTCATTATTTGCCAGATATCTTCATAAGCTTTTTTAACCAGCTCAGTACTTGTCGCAGTTTCCGGCAAAGGGGTCGCCATAGTCCAGGCCCAGACAGGCAGATCATTTAATGTCACTGTCCGCTCTGTATGATAATAAAACTCATCCGGATATTCTTTCGTCGTAATTCTACTGGATTGTGTAGTATCAATATTAAAATTAACGGACTGCGTACTATCAGGTTCTAATGTGCCATTTTTATCTGCCACGCTGGTAATAATATTAGTCACTTCATCAGACTCATAAGGAGTTACCCTTACCAATCTAACCTTACATTCCGCATTTTTTTCTTTATAAACATACTTATCATCCCGGGCACTTAATGGCCCCATATCAAGACTGATAACGTTTTTACCGTTTTGTAATATCACTGCAACATTATACCCGGTCGATATAGTACCTCTAATTGATCCAAAATTACTTAAAGTGTAGATCCCATTGACTTTAAGTCTACAAAGTACATTATTTGTTTCTAAATAAGTAATATATTTAACTTTGTCCATCATATTTTTCCCATAGACTGATAATGAAAATAAGGCTATAAAAAACAAAAAAACTTTTTTCATTGCGTTAACCTCAGTTTGTATGTCGACTTTTCTTTTGGTAGTTTCGGATATATCTCCCATTTTTTTTGTTTCTTTGTATCTGTTTTGCTTTTATGATTAAAAACAGCTTCTTCATTTTTAGATGGAGCAGTTCCTAACCCATACTCCACATAATAACTGGCAACGATCCCCTCATGAAAAAACACCAGACATAATCCTTTATCCTGCTTATCCAGTTCAAAACACCCTTCCGCTTCAATATCCGCACCGGCTTTAAAATACCCTTCCACCAGATAATATTTAAAGCCCGCCTGAATATTGGTTTCCGCCCTAATCGCCAGCGTACCCCTGACCAGATCCCCCAACTGGAATTCCATTTCCCGCTCTTCATTGCTGGCATATTTAAACGACAAGTTTAACGCCCCTTCCAAAACCATATCCAATTGCGCCCCCAGATAAGCACCGTCCCGCCCGTCGTCTACCGCCGCCTTTCCTTTTAACCCCTGCTCCCGAATTAAGGCAATTAATTTCTCAACACCGAACTCCGTGGCAAATGCCTGAATTAAATCCAGCCGTAATTTAATCCCCATCAGCGGTGCTAATTCCACCGCAACCGCCTGTTCAAAATAAGCCTCATTGCCCTGCGGGGCGTTGACCAGTTTACTGCCGCCGCTTAATTTTATTTCCGGCGTCTGGATTTCCATGTCCAGCAGTTTTATTTCCTGACTGCCTTCACTGGAAAACAGTTTTTGCAATGTATCAACCGCCTGAAGACCTTTATTTACTAACCCCAGTTTCTGGCGTTTGGTTTTAAACTCTTCTTCCAGTTCATGCGTGAAGGTGTGGGAATACGGGCCTAACGTGTAAGCAAAACTCCCCTCAAGAGTTAACGTATCCGTTAATTCATAACCCGCCGTGCGTTTATGCCAGTTTTCGCCCGGCCTTTTCGCATGCGGATTGGCTTTTTTCCTTTCCTCAAGCGCCTCCGCTTTTCTTTCCACCACACTTCTTTCCCGGACTTCCTGCTCTGCCCCTATCGTCACATCCAGCGTCCATTCATATTGCGGCAAAACATGGATTGTCGTGTAAAGCGCATCAACCGGCCCCAATAACAACGCCTTCACTTTATCGTCCGCCAACGGGAATGAACGCGTGACAAAAGGCTGGCCGTAGCATTGCGTCAACTCAAGAATATAATCGGTATGGGGCAAATGACTCAGCTCCCCTGGCTGAAACACAGACGCTTCAATAAAGCCCAGCGGATCACTGGCTATCGGATCGACCGGTAAGGTGTGGTTGGAAAAATGAATTTTATCCTCGGTACCCGGCCCTTTTATGGGGTTTTTAGCCAATTCATGAAACTGAAACGCCGGATTATCCGGGCTATAAAAAATCGCTTTCGGGCACTGCGGATTGTCAGATACACACCGTTTTCCCACCAGAGAAATCGCCACGGGGATGCCGTCAGATTCATCAACCACCCAAATATCCCCTATCGGTTCAATCTGGTGATAAATAAAAACCCGTTTACCGACTTTTAAGGTTAATTTGTGAATACAGGGATCCGGGATTTTACAATCGCAAACCGCACTTTTCATATTAACTGAGAGCATAGTTTTCCTCCCCTCTCACTATTAGCTGCCGGAAACAGTTAATACTGAGTGATTTTAAAAAGGTCATAGTTACCGTGAAATAACCACTTTTCCATTGATTAAAGAAAAAATCGGATTATATATAAATCCATTTTCGCTATTATTTTTATCCTCAATTAGCAACGGTGATTTTATACTATCATTAAGCTCATACCGAAATAACCGACCATCCATATAACGCACCAGTTTATATTTACTCCAATCTATCGGTACTGCCTGATAGCCTTTATCAAAGTAATGTTTAAAATCCAACGAATCAAAATGAATTTGTTCAGTACTGTCATTAGCCTGGGATTCCTCATGCAACGTTAACTGATAGGCTGTTTTCAGTGCCGCCAAATCCTGTTTTTTCAACATTTGCCAGATATCTTCATAGGCTTTCTTAACCAATTCAGTACTTGCTGCTGTTTCCGGCAAAGGGGTCGCCATAGTCCAGGCCCAGACAGGCAGATCATTTAATGTCACTGTCCTCTCCACATAATAAAAACCTTCATCTTTTAGGTTATTTTCCGTAATTTTGCTGTACTGCGCGGTATTGGTATTAAAATTAATGGATTTCATACTATTAGGCTCTGCTATGCCATTTTTATCTGCCACACTAGCGATAATATTCGTAATTTCATCAGACTGGTAAGGTGTCATCCTTACCAGTCGAACTTTACATTCCGCCTGCTTATCTTTATAAATATACCCCTCTTCTGCATCACTAAACGGGGCCATTTCGATATGGACAGTGTTTTTACCATTTTGCAATAATGGCGCAACATTGTACCCGGTCGATATAGTGCCAGTCATTGAATTGAGATTACTTAAAGTATAAATTCCATTTACCTTAAGCACACACCGTGCTCGATTAGTTTCTAAATAAGTAATATATTTAACTTTATCCATCGTATTTTTCCCATAAGCTGATAGTGAAAATAAAGCCATAAAAAACAAAAAAACTTTTTTCATTGCGATAACCTCAATTTGTATGTCGATTTTTCCTTCGGCAGTTTTAGATATATCTCCCATTTTTTTTGTTTCTTATCACCTAATTTGCTATTTTGCTTGATAGAATCATCATTATTTTTAGTTATACCTTTCCCCACCCCATACTCCACATAATAACTGGCAACGATCCCCTCATGGAAAAATACCAGATATAACCCGTTATCCTGCTTATCCAGTTCAAAACACCCTTCCGCTTCAATATCCGCACCGGCTTTAAAATACCCTTCCACCAGATAATATTTAAAGCCCGCCTGAATATTGGTTTCCGCCCTAATCGCCAGCGTACCCTTGACCATATCCCCCAACTGGAATTCCATCTCCCGCTCTTCATTGCTGGCATATTTAAACGACAAGTTTAACGCCCCTTCCAGCACCATATCCAATTGCGCCCCCAGATAAGCGCCGTCCCGCCCGTCGTCTACCGCCGCCTTTCCTTTTAACCCCTGCTCCCGAATTAAGGCAATTAATTTTTCAACACCGAACTCCGTGGCAAATGCCTGAATTAAATCCAGCCGTAATTTAATTCCCATCAGCGGTGCTAATTCCACCGCAACCGCCTGTTCAAAATAAGCCTCATTGCCCTGCGGGGCGTTGACCAGTTTACTGCCGCCGCTTAATTTTATTTCCGGCGTCTGGATTTCCATGTCCAGCAGTTTTATTTCCTGACTGCCTTCACTGGAAAACAGTTTTTGTAACGTATCAACCGCCTGAAGCCCTTTATCCACTAACCCCAGTTTCCTGCGTTTGGTTTTAAACTCTTCTTCCAATTCGCTCGTGAAGGTGTGGGAATAGGGGCCTAACGTGTAAGCAAAACTCCCGTCGACAGTTAACGTGTCCGTTAATTCATAGCCGGCGGTGCGTTTATGCCAGTTTTCGCCCGGCCTTTTCGCATGCGGATTGGCTTTTTTCCTTTCCTCAAGCGCCTCCGCTTTTCTTTCCGCCACACTTCTTTCCCGGACTTCCTGCTCTGCCCCTATCGTCACATCCAGCGTCCATTCATATTGCGGCAAAACATGGATTGTCGTGTAAAGCGCATCAACCGGCCCCAATAACAATGCCTTCACTTTATCGTCCGCCAACGGGAATGAACGCGTGATAAAAGGCTGGCCGTAACATTGCGTCAGCTCAAGAATATAATCGGTATGGGGCAAATGATTCAGAGCCCCCGGCTGAAACAGAGACACTTCAATAAAGCCCAGCGGATCATTTTCTATCGGATCGACCGGTAAGGTGTGGTTGGAAAAATGAATTTTATCCTCGGTACCCGGGCCCTTTATGGGGTTTTTAGCCAATTCATGAAACTGAAACGCCGGATTATCCGGGCTATAAAAAATCGCTTTCGGGCACTGCGGATTATCAGATATACACCGTTTTCCCACCAGGGAAATCGCCACGGGGATGCCGTCAGATTCATCAACCACCCAAATATCCCCTATCGGTTCAATCTGGTGATAAATAAAAACCCGTTTACCGACTTTTAAGGTTAATTTGTGAATACAGGGATCCGGGATTTTACAATCGCAAACCGCACTTTTCATATTAACTGAGAGCATAGTTTTTCCTCCCCTCTCACTATTAGCTGCCGGAAACAGTTAATACTGAGTGATTTTTAAAAGGTCATAGTTATCGTGAAATAACCACTTTTCCATTGATTAAAGAAAAATAGGGGCTAAATGTAAATCCATCTTCGCTATTATTTTTATCCTCCATCAACAAAGGGGAGTTGTTACTTTTATCAACTTCAAACCGAAATAACCGGCCACCGAGATAACGCACCAGTTTATATTTACTCCAGTCTATCGGTACTGCCTGATAACCGTTATCAAAATCTTGCTTAAAGCCGTAGGAATCAAAATAACTCTGTTCTGTACTATCATTGGCCTGGGCATGTTCATACAACATTAATTTGGCTGCCGATTGTAAAGCGACCAAATCTTTATTTTTCATTATTTGCCAGATATCTTCATAAGCTTTTTTAACCAGCTCAGTACTTGTCGCAGTTTCCGGCAAAGGGGTCGCCATAGTCCAGGCCCAGACAGGTAGATCATTGAATGTCACTGTCCGTTGCGCATAATAAAATCCCCTATCTTTAAGATTTTTTTCCGTGATTTTGCTGTACTGAGTGGTATCAATATTAAAATTAACGGATTTCATACTGGTGGGCTCCAACGTGCCATTTTTATCTGCTACACTGGCGATAATATTAGTCACTTCATCAGACTCATAAGGAGTTACCCTTACCAGTCTAACCTTACACTCCGTACCTTTTTCCTGATAAACATACCCCTCTTTTGCATTTCTGAATGGAGCTATTTCAATATAAATAGTATTCTTACCATTTTGCAATATCGGAGCAACATTATAACCCGTCGAGATGGTCCCAGTAATTGAACCCAAATTACTTAAAGTATAAATCCCATTGACTCTGAGAACACAATAAGCACGGTTTGTTTCTAAGTAAGCAATATATTTAACTTTATCCATTGTATTTCCTCCATAAGCTGATAATGAAAATAAGGCTATAAAAAATAAGAAAACTCTTTTCATTGCGCTAACCTCAGTTTGTACGTCGATTTTTCTTTCGGTAGTTTCGGGTATATCTCCCATTTTTTTTGCTTCTTGGTGGTCGAATTGGTTATATTTCCAACAAAACTACCTCTATCTTTAGTTGGTTTTGTTCCCACCCCATACTCCACATAATAACTGGCAACAATCCCCTCATGGAAAAATACCAGATATAACCCGTTATCCTGCTTATTCAGCTCAAAGCATCCTTCCGCTTCAATATCCGCACCGGCTTTAAAATACCCTTCCACCAGATAATATTTAAAGCCCGCCTGAATATTAGTTTCCGCACTGATTGCCAGCGTACCCTTGATCATATCCCCCAACTGGAATTCCATCTCCCGCTCTTCATTGCTGGCATATTTAAACGACAAGTTTAACGCCCCTTCCAGCACCATATCCAATTGCGCCCCCAGATAAGCGCCGTCCCGCCCGTCGTCTACCGCCGCCTTTCCTTTTAACCCCTGCTCCCGAATTAAGGCAATTAATTTCTCAACACCGAACTCCGTGGCAAATGCCTGAATTAAATCCAGCCGTAATTTAATCCCCATCAGCGGTGCTAATTCCACCGCAACCGCCTGTTCAAAATAAGCCTCATTGCCCTGCGGGGCGTTGACCAGTTTACTGCCGCCGCTTAATTTTATTTCCGGCGTCTGGATTTCCATGTCCAGCAGTTTTATTTCCTGACTGCCTTCACTGGAAAACAGTTTTTGTAACGTATCAACCGCCTGAAGCCCTTTATTCACTAACCCCAGTTTCCTGCGTTTGGTTTTAAACTCTTCTTCCAATTCGCTCGTGAAGGTGTGGGAATAGGGGCCTAACGTGTAAGCAAAACTCCCGTCGACAGTTAACGTGTCCGTTAATTCATAGCCGGCGGTGCGTTTATGCCAGTTTTCGCCCGGCCTTTTCGCATGCGGATTGGCTTTTTTCCTTTCCTCAAGCGCCTCCGCTTTTCTTTCCGCCACACTTCTTTCCCGGACTTCCTGCTCTGCCCCTATCGTCACATCCAGTGTCCATTCATATTGCGGCAAAACATGGATTGTCGTGTAAAGCGCATCAACCGGACCCAATAACAACGCCTTCACTTTATCGTCCGCCAACGGGAATGAACGCGTGACAAAAGGCTGGCCGTAGCATTGCGTCAGTTCAAGAATATAATCGGTATGGGGCAAATGACTCAGCTCCCCTGGCTGAAACACAGACGCTTCAATAAAGCCCAGCGGATCACTGGCTATCGGATCGACCGGTAAGGTGTGGTTGGAAAAATGAATTTTATCCTCGGTACCCGGCCCTTTTATGGGGTTTTTAGCCAATTCATGAAACTGAAACGCCGGATTATCCGGGCTATAAAAAATCGCTTTCGGGCACTGCGGATTGTCAGATACACACCGTTTTCCCACCAGAGAAATCGCCACGGGAATGCCGTCAGCGTCATCAACTACCCAAATATCCCCTATCGGTTCAATCTGGTGATAAATAAAAACCCGTTTACCGACTTTTAAAGTTAATTTGTGAATACAGGGATCCGGGATTTTACAATCACACACAGCACTTTTCATGTTAACTGAGAGCATAGTTTTTCCTCCCCTCTCACTATTAGCTGCCGGAAACAGTTAATACTGAGTGATTTTAAAAAGGTCATAGTTATCGTGAAATAATCACTTTTCCATTGATTAAAGAAAAATATGGACTGAATGTAAATCCATCTTCGCTATTATTTTTGTTTTCAAACAATAAGGGGGAATTATTACTATGCTCACGCTGGAATCGAAATAATCGGCCTCCCATATAACGCATTAATTTATACTTACTCCAATCAATCGGTACCGCCTGATAGCCATTATCAAAATCTTGCTTAAAGTCATAAGAATCAAAATAACTCTGCTCTGTACTATCATTGGCCTGGGCATGTTCATACAACGTTAATTTGGCTGCCGATTGTAAAGCGACCAAATCTTTATTTTTCATTATTTGCCAGATATCTTCATAAGCTTTCTTAACCAACTCAGTGCCTACTTCCGTTTCCGGCAAGGGAGTAGCCGTCGTCCAGGCCCAGACAGGCAGATCATTTAATGTCACTGTCCGCTCCGCATAATAAATACCTTCATCCTTGAGATTCTTTTCCGTAATTTTACTGGATTGTGCAGTATCAATATTAAAATTAACGGATTTCATACTATTAGGCTCTGCTATGCCATTTTTATCTGCCACACTGGCGATAATATTCGTAATTTCATCGGACTGGTAAGGTGTCATCCTTACCAGCCGAACTTTACACTCGGCATCCTTATCTCTATAAATATATCCCTCTTCTGCATCGCGAAATGGAGCCATTTCAATATAGATGGTGTTTTTACCGTTTTGCAATAATGGCGCAACATTATACCCGGTCGATATAGTGCCAGTCATTGAATTGAGGTTACTTAATGTATACATCCCATTGACCCTAAGGACACACCGTGCCCGATTGGTTTCCAAGTAAGTGATATATTTAACTTTATCCATCGTATTTTTCCCATAAGCTGATAGTGAAAATAAGGCCATAAAAAACAAAAAAGCTTTTTTCATTGCGATAACCTCAATTTGTATGTCGATTTTTCCTTCGGCAGTTTTGGATATATCTCCCATGTTTTTTGTTTCTTATTATCCATTTTGCTCTTTTGTTTGGAGGAATCATCATTATTTTTAGGTGGCTTACTCCCCACCCCATACTCCACATAATAACTGGCAACAATCCCCTCATGGAAAAATACCAGATATAACCCGTTATCCTGCTTATTCAGCTCAAAGCACCCTTCCGCTTCAATATCCGCACCGGCTTTAAAATACCCTTCCACCAGATAATATTTAAAGCCCGCCTGAATATTGGTTTCCGCACTGATTGCCAGCGTACCCTTGATCATATCCCCCAACTGGAATTCCATCTCCCGCTCTTCATTGCTGGCATATTTAAACGACAGATTTAACGCCCCCTCCAAAACCATATCCAATTGCGCCCCCAGATAAGCGCCGTCCCGCCCGTCGTCTACCGCCGCCTTTCCTTTTAACCCCTCCCGAATTAAGGCAATTAATTTCTCAACACCGAACTCCGTGGCAAATGCCTGAATTAAATCCAGCCGTAATTTAATCCCCATCAGCGGTGCTAATTCCACCGCAACCGCCTGTTCAAAATAAGCCTCATTGCCCTGCGGGGCGTTGACCAGTTTACTGCCGCCGCTTAATTTTATTTCCGGCGTCTGGATTTCCATGTCCAGCAATTTTATTTCCTGACTGCCTTCACTGGAAAACAGTTTTTGTAACGTATCAACCGCCTGAAGCCCTTTATTCACTAACCCCAGTTTCCTGCGTTTGGTTTTAAACTCTTCTTCCAATTCGCTCGTGAAGGTGTGGGAATAGGGGCCCAGGGTGTAAGCAAAACTCCCGTCGACAGTTAACGTGTCCGTTAATTCATAGCCGGCGGTGCGTTTATGCCAGTTTTCGCCCGGCCTTTTCGCATGCGGATTGGCTTTTTTCCTTTCCTCAAGCGCCTCCGCTTTTCTTTCCGTCACACTTCTTTCCCGGACTTCCTGCTCTGCCCCTATCGTCACATCCAGCGTCCATTCATATTGCGGCAAAACATGGATTGTCGTGTAAAGCGCATCAACCGGACCCAATAACAACGCCTTCACTTTATCGTCCGCCAACGGGAATGAACGCGTGACAAAAGGCTGGCCGTAGCATTGCGTCAGCTCAAGAATATAATCGGTATGGGGCAAATGACTCAGCTCCCCTGGCTGAAACAGAGACGATTCAATAAAGCCCAGCGGATCACTGGCTATCGGATCGACCGGTAAGGTGTGGTTGGAAAAATGAATTTTATCCTCGGTACCCGGCCCTTTTATGGGGTTTTTAGCCAATTCATGAAACTGAAACGCCGGATTATCCGGGCTATAAAAAATCGCTTTCGGGCACTGCGGATTGTCAGATACACACCGTTTTCCCACCAGAGAAATCGCCACGGGAATGCCGTCAGCGTCATCAACTACCCAAATATCCCCTATCGGTTCAATCTGGTGATAAATAAAAACCCGTTTACCGACTTTTAAAGTTAATTTGTGAATACAGGGATCCGGGATTTTACAATCACACACAGCACTTTTCATATTAACTGAGAGCATAGTTTTTCCTCCCCTCTCACTATTAGCTGCCGGAAACAGTTAATACTGAGTGATTTTAAAAAAGCCATAGTTACCGTGAAATAACCACTTTTCCATTGATTAAAGAAAAATAGGGGCTAAATGTACGACCGTTTTCACCATTTTTATCTCTAATTAATAATGGAGAATTATTACTATCTTCAATTTCAAACCGAAATAACCGGCCCCCCAGATAACGTACTAACTTATATTTCCTCCAGTCTATCGGTATAGCCTGATAACCGTCATCAAAATTTCTCCCAAAGTCTAAAGAATCAAAATAACTTTGTTCCGTACTGTCATTAGCCTGCGCATGTTCATACAACATTATTTTTGCAGCATGTTGTAAAGCCACCGGATCTTTATTTTTCATTATTTGCCAAATATCTTCATAGGCTTTTTTAACCAGCTCAGTACTTGCTGTTGTCTCCGGCAAAGGGGTAGCCGTCGTCCAGGCCCAGACAGGCAGATCATTTAATGTGACTGTTCGTTGCGCATAATAAAACCCTCTATCTTTAAGATCTTTTTCCGTAATTTTGCTATAGTTAGCGGTATCAATATTAAAATTAACGGATTTCATACTGGTGGGTTCTAACGTACCATTTTTATCTGCCACACTGGCGATAATATTAGTCACGTCATCAGATTCATAAGGAGTTACCCTTACCAGCCTAACCTTACACTCCGTACCTTTTTCTTGATAAAAATATTTCTCGTCTACATCAATAAACGGAGCCATTTCGATATAAATAGTATTTTTACCATTTTGCAATAATGGCGCAACATTGTAACCCGTTGATATGGTCCCGGTCCTTGACCCCAGATTACTTAAAATATAAACCCCATTGATTCTGAGAACACAATACGCGCGGTTTGTTTCTAAGTAAGTAATATATTTAACTCTATCCATCGTATTTTCCCCATAAGCTGATAATGAAAATAAGGCCATAAAAAATACAAAAAATTTTTTCATTGCGATAACCTCAGTTTGTATGTCGACTTTTCTTTCGGCAACTTCGGATATATCTCCCATTTTTTTTGTTCTTTATTATCCACCCGACTTCTTTTCTCAGTAGAGTTGCCGATATTTTCAGATGGCGCGACTCCTGCCCCATACTCCACATAATAACTGGCAACGATCCCCTCATGGAAAAACACCAGACATAATCCTTTATCCTGCTTATCCAGTTCAAAACACCCTTCCGCTTCAATATCCGCACCGGCTTTAAAATACCCTTCCACCAGATAATATTTAAAGCCCGCCTGAATATTGGTTTCCGCCCTAATCGCCAGCGTACCCTTGACCATATCCCCCAACTGGAATTCCATCTCCCGCTCTTCATTGCTGGCATATTTAAACGACAGATTTAACGCCCCTTCCAGCACCATATCCAATTGCGCCCCCAGATAAGCGCCGTCCCGCCCGTCGTCTACCGCCGCTTTTCCTTTTAACCCCTGTTCACGAATAAGCGCAATTAATTTCTCAACACCGAACTCCGTGGCAAATGCCTGAATTAAATCCAGCCTTAATTTAATCCCCATCAGCGGTGCTAATTCCACCGCAACCGCCTGTTCAAAATAAGCCTCATTGCCATGCGAGGCGTTGACCAGTTTACTGCCGCCGCTTAATTTTATTTCCGGCGTCTGGATTTCCATGTCCAGCAGTTTTATTTCCTGACTGCCTTCACTGGAAAACAGTTTTTGCAATGTATCAACCGCCTGAAGACCTTTATTTACTAACCCCAGTTTCTGGCGTTTGGTTTTAAACTCTTCTTCCAGTTCATGCGTGAAGGTGTGGGAATACGGGCCTAACGTGTAAGCAAAACTCCCCTCAAGAGTTAACGTATCCGTTAATTCATAACCCGCCGTGCGTTTATGCCAGTTTTCGCCCGGCCTTTTCGCATGCGGATTGGCTTTTTTCCTTTCCTCAAGCGCCTCCGCTTTTCTTTCCGCCACACTTCTTTCCCGGACTTCCTGCTCTGCCCCTATCGTCACATCCAGTGTCCATTCATATTGCGGCAAAACATGGATTGTCGTGTAAAGCGCATCAACCGGACCCAATAACAACGCCTTCACTTTATCGTCCGCCAACGGGAATGAACGCGTGACAAAAGGCTGGCCGTAGCATTGCGTCAGCTCAAGAATATAATCGGTATGGGGCAAATGACTCAGCTCCCCTGGCTGAAACAGAGACGATTCAATAAAGCCCAGCGGATCACTGGCTATCGGATCGACCGGTAAGGTGTGGTTGGAAAAATGAATTTTATCCTCGGTACCCGGCCCTTTTATGGGGTTTTTAGCCAATTCATGAAACTGAAACGCCGGATTATCCGGGCTATAAAAAATCGCTTTCGGGCACTGCGGATTGTCAGATACACACCGTTTTCCCACCAGAGAAATCGCCACGGGAATGCCGTCAGCGTCATCAACTACCCAAATATCCCCTATCGGTTCAATCTGGTGATAAATAAAAACCCGTTTACCGACTTTTAAAGTTAATTTGTGAATACAGGGATCCGGGATTTTACAATCACACACAGCACTTTTCATGTTAACTGAGAGCATAGTTTTTCCTCCCCTCTCACTATTAGCTGCCGGAAACAGTTAATACTGAGTGATTTTAAAAAGGTCATAGTTACCGTGAAATAACTACCTTTCCATTGATCAAAGAAAAGAATGGATTAAATGTTTGACCGTTCTCACCATTCCTATCCCTAATTAATAATGGAGACTGTATCCCATCTTTAACTTCAAATCGGAATAATCGGCTATCCATATAGCGCACCAGTTTATATTTACTCCAGTTTATCGGCACTGCCTGATAACCCTTATCAAAGTAATGCTTAAAATCCAACGAATCAAAATGAATTTGTTCAGTACTGTCATTAGCCTGGGATTCCTCATGCAACGTTAACTGATAGGCTGTTTTCAGTGCCGTCAAATCCTGTTTTTTCAACATTTGCCAAATATCTTCATAGGCTTTCTTAACCAATTCAGTGCTTGCTGTTGTCTCCGGCAAAGAGGTAGCCGTCGTCCAAGCCCAGACAGGCAAATCATTTAATGTCACTGTCCGCTCTGTATGATAATAAAACTCATCCGAATATTCTTTCGTCGTAATTCTACTAGATTGTGTAGTATCAATATTAAAATTAACGGACTGCGTACTATCAGGTTCTAATGTGCCATTTTTATCTGCCACGCTGGTAATAATATTAGTCACTTCATCAGACTCATAAGGAGTTACCCTTACCAATCTAACCTTACATTCCGCATCTTTTTCTTTATAAATATATTTATCATCCCGGGCACTTAATGGCCCCATATCAAGGCTAAGAGTGTTTTTACTGTTTTGCAATAGCGGTGCAATGTTATATCCGGTCGATATTGTACCCGATATAGAACTAAAATTATCTAAGGTAGTAATTCCATTCACTTTAAATCTACAAAGCACTTTATTCGACTCTAAGTAAGCAATATATTTAATTTTATCCATCGTATTTTCCCCATAAGCTGATAATGAAAATAAAACCATAAAAAACAAAATGAATTTTTTCATTGCGATAACCTCAGTTTATATGTCGACTTTTCTTTTGGCAGTTTTGGATATATTTCCCATTTTTTTTGCTTCTTGGTATCTACTTTGCTCTGTGGATTAAAGCTACTATTTTTATTTTCAGTTGTACTTTTCCCCACCCCATACTCCACATAATAACTGGCAACGATCCCCTCATGGAAAAATACCAGATATAACCCGTTATCCTGCTTATCCAGTTCAAAACCCCCTTCCGCTTCAATATCCGCACCGGCTTTAAAATACCCTTCCACCAGATAATATTTAAAGCCCGCCTGAATATTAGTTTCCGCCCTAATTGCTAACGTACCCTTGACCATATCCCCCAACTGGAATCCCATCTCCCGCTCTTCATTGCTGGCATATTTAAACGACAAGTTTAACGCCCCTTCCAGCACCATATCCAATTGCGCCCCCAGATAAGCGCCGTCCCGCCCGTCGTCTACCGCCGCCTTTCCTTTTAACCCCTGCTCCCGAATTAAGGCAATTAATTTTTCAACACCGAACTCCGTGGCAAATGCCTGAATTAAATCCAGCCGCAATTTAATCCCCATCAGCGGTGCTAATTCCACCGCAACCGCCTGTTCAAAATAAGCCTCATTGCCATGCGAGGCGTTGACTAGTTTACTGCCGCCGCTTAATTTTATTTCCGGCGTCTGGATTTCCATGTCCAGCAGTTTTATTTCCTGACTGCCCTCACTGGAAAACAGTTTTTGTAACGTATCAACCGCCTGAAGCCCTTTATTCACTAACCCCAGTTTCCTGCGTTTGGTTTTAAACTCTTCTTCCAATTCGCTCGTGAAGGTGTGGGAATAGGGGCCTAACGTGTAAGCAAAACTCCCGTCGACAGTTAACGTGTCCGTTAATTCATAGCCGGCGGTGCGTTTATGCCAGTTTTCGCCCGGCCTTTTCGCATGCGGATTGGCTTTTTTCCTTTCCTCAAGCGCCTCCGCTTTTCTTTCCACCACACTTCTTTCCCGGACTTCCTGCTCTGCCCCTATCGTCACATCCAGCGTCCATTCATATTGCGGCAAAACATGGATTGTCGTGTAAAGCGCATCAACCGGCCCCAATAACAACGCCTTCACTTTATCGTCCGCCAACGGGAATGAACGCGTGACAAAAGGCTGGCCGTAGCATTGCGTCAACTCAAGAATATAATCGGTATGGGGCAAATGACTCAGCTCCCCTGGCTGAAACACAGACGCTTCAATAAAGCCCAGCGGATCACTGGCTATCGGATCGACCGGTAAGGTGTGGTTGGAAAAATGAATTTTATCCTCGGTACCCGGCCCTTTTATGGGGTTTTTAGCCAATTCATGAAACTGAAACGCCGGATTATCCTGGCTATAAAAAATCGCTTTCGGGCATTGCGGATTATCAGATATACACCGTTTTCCCACCAGGGAAATCGCCACGGGGATGCCGTCAGATTCATCAACCACCCAAATATCCCCTATCGGTTCAATCTGGTGATAAATAAAAACCCGTTTACCGACTTTTAAGGTTAATTTGTGAATACAGGGATCCGGGATTTTACAATCGCAAACCGCACTTTTCATATTAACTGAGAGCATAGTTTTTCCTCCCCTCTCACTATTAGCTGCCGGAAACAGTTAATACTGAGTGATTTTAAAAAGGTCATAGTTACCGTGAAATAACTATCTTTCCATTAATTAAAGAAAAATAGGGGCTAAATGTGCGACCGTTTTCACCATTTTTATCTCTAATTAATAATGGAGAATTATTACTATCTTCAATTTCAAATCGGAATAACCTGCCCCCCAGATAACGTACTAACTTATATTTTCTCCAGTCTATCGGTATAGCCTGATAACCCTCATCAAAATTTCTCCCAAAATCTAAAGAATCAAAATAACTTTGTTCCGTACTGTCATTAGCCTGAGCATGTTCATACAACATTATCTTGGCGGCATGTTGTAAAGCCACCGGATCTTTATTCTTCATTATTTGCCAGATATCTTCATAAGCTTTTTTAACCAGCTCAGTACTTGTCGTAGTTTCCGGCAAAGGGGTCGCCATAGTCCAGGCCCAGACAGGCAGATCATTTAATGTGACTGTTCGTTCCGTATGATAATAAAATTCATCCGGGTATTCTTTCGTCGTA
Organism: Photorhabdus thracensis; assembly: GCF_001010285.1. Taxonomy (GTDB): domain Bacteria; phylum Pseudomonadota; class Gammaproteobacteria; order Enterobacterales; family Enterobacteriaceae; genus Photorhabdus; species Photorhabdus temperata. The sequence continues at coordinate 4,895,543 of NZ_CP011104.1, forward strand.
ATTTTACTGGATTGATCAGTATCAATATTAAAATTAACAGACTGCATACTATTGGGTTTCAGTATCCCATCTTTATCTGCTACCTTGGTGATAATATTCGTAATTTCATCGGAATCATAGGGCGTCACCCTCACCAGTCGAACTTTGCACTTCGCATCTTTCTCTTTATAAACATACTTATCATCCCGGGCACTTAATGGCCCCATATCAAGGCTGATAACGTTCTTACCGTTTTGCAATATCACTGCAACATTGTAGCCAGTTGATACAGTACCGCTAATCGAACCCAGATTACTTAAAGTGTAGATCCCATTGACTGTAAGTACACAAAATGCCTGATTTGTTTCTAAATAAGCAATATATTTAACTTTATCCATCGTATTTCCCCCATAAGTTGATAATGAAAATAAGGCCATTAAAAATAAAACCACTTTCTTCATTGCGATAGCCTCAGTTTGTATGTTGACTTTTCTTTTGGCAACTTCGGATATATTTCCCATTTTTTTTGTTTCTTGTTATCCACATTGCTTCCTGATCTGATAGACTTACCATTATTATCAAATGGCGCAACTCCCACCCCATACTCCACATAATAACTGGCAACAATCCCCTCATGGAAAAACACCAGACATAATCCTTTATCCTGCTTATCCAGTTCAAAACACCCTTCCGCTTCAATATCCGCACCGGCTTTAAAATACCCTTCCACCAGATAATATTTAAAGCCCGCCTGAATATTAGTTTCCGCCCTAATTGCTAACGTACCCTTGACCATATCCCCCAACTGGAATCCCATCTCCCGCTCTTCATTGCTGGCATATTTAAACGACAGATTTAACGCCCCCTCCAAAACCATATCCAATTGCGCCCCCAGATAAGCGCCGTCCCGCCCGTCGTCTACCGCCGCCTTTCCTTTTAACCCCTGCTCCCGAATTAAGGCAATTAATTTCTCAACACCGAACTCCGTGGCAAATGCCTGAATTAAATCCAGCCGTAATTTAATCCCCATCAGCGGTGCTAATTCCACCGCAACCGCCTGAAGCCCTTTATTCACTAACCCCAGTTTCCTGCGTTTGGTTTTAAACTCTTCTTCCAATTCGCTCGTGAAGGTGTGGGAATAGGGGCCTAACGTGTAAGCAAAACTCCCGTCGACAGTTAACGTGTCCGTTAATTCATAGCCGGCGGTGCGTTTATGCCAGTTTTCGCCCGGCCTTTTCGCATGCGGATTGGCTTTTTTCCTTTCCTCAAGCGCCTCCGCTTTTCTTTCCGTCACACTTCTTTCCCGGACTTCCTGCTCTGCCCCTATCGTCACATCCAGCGTCCATTCATATTGCGGCAAAACATGGATTGTCGTGTAAAGCGCATCAACCGGCCCCAATAACAACGCCTTCACTTTATCGTCCGCCAACGGGAATGAACGCGTGACAAAAGGCTGGCCGTAGCATTGCGTCAGCTCAAGAATATAATCGGTATGGGGCAAATGACTCAGCTCCCCTGGCTGAAACAGAGACGATTCAATAAAGCCCAGCGGATCACTGGCTATCGGATCGACCGGTAAGGTGTGGTTGGAAAAATGAATTTTATCCTCGGTACCCGGCCCTTTTATGGGGTTTTTAGCCAATTCATGAAACTGAAACGCCGGATTATCCGGGCTATAAAAAATCGCTTTCGGGCACTGCGGATTGTCAGATACACACCGTTTTCCCACCAGAGAAATCGCCACGGGAATGCCGTCAGCGTCATCAACTACCCAAATATCCCCTATCGGTTCAATCTGGTGATAAATAAAAACCCGTTTACCGACTTTTAAAGTTAATTTGTGAATACAGGGATCCGGGATTTTACAATCGCAAACCGCACTTTTCATGTTAACTGAGAGCACGTTTTTTCCTTAGCCAATATTGACACTACCACCACCAATCACTATTCCGCCGCAACTCACCGCATCACCGGTTCTCGCAGCAGGTTTACCGTCAATAAAAACGGTGCTGGAACCACCGGCAATTATTCGTGAATGGGATGAATGAGGTGCCAAAATATCCCCCTGACGCGCCAGAGGAATATTATCGGCTTTTACACTAGCAGATCCCAAAATAACCGGCGTTGCTTGACAATCATCATGTGCCGTACCGATATCACCAATTTTTACCGCATTACCCATATTCCCTCCTCATCTCTCACAAGGTTAAAATAATTAGTCCTTAAACTGGAACCAAGGTGATGATGAACGCCTTAACTCCTGAAATAACAGTTTCTCAGCCCGAATATGCCCCGGCTCACCGATACTATTCAATATACGTTTATAATGGGCAGGCGATTCTTCAACAGACCGGTGTCTTTGTGAAAAGAATAATTTCAGTATTCCCCGGACACTGTGATCATCCGTGATACCGATATTTTTTAATTCGGTAACCAGTGCCCGGATATATCCAACGTAATCAAAACCCTCAATAATTTCCCATTCGATAACCGACGCCACCAATGTCTGTACATAACGTTCAGCAAAAGCAGCATCAATCTTTTCCAGTTGTTCTGACGTAATCGACAATAGCTTTCTTTTATTGCTAGCGCCTTGCGGATAGTGTTCTCTGGCAGCGAGAAAATCATGACTTTGAATATTGCCCTGATAGTTGGTGGCAATTTTATCTATCGGCCCCATAAAGCAGTGAATTTCCCAGTCACTGAGTACGTTGAGAAAATCCCAGATATTGCGCGGATCATAAAACCGAAAAAAGACCGGTTTATCCTGACCGGGCAACAATACTTGTAAATGCTTACGCAGATGCCGACGTAATGTTTTCATGTCCGCCTGAGTACTCAAGTAAATTCCCCAAGGCGTTTTCCACTCCTCCAGATAAAGTTTAAACCTTTCTGTGACCTCCACTAAATAAGGCGCAACCTTAAGCAATTCAGGCGGTAAAGATTCATCGTAAAGACAGGTGTAAGGGGGCTTAAAATGCCCTAATATAAGCAGCAACCTTGATTCTGTTGCAGCGTCAACGACGGCATAAAGTTTTTCTTTAATCATTGTGATTTTTCTCCATCGGACAATGTGCAACAAACATCGAACCGGCATGAGCGGCACTTTGCAAAATAGCCGGATTAACCGGTTGTAATAAGACGCCGGGATTGCCCCCCGAATTTAGGTTAATAGACGGACCTTTAATATCCACACCACCAGCATGAATGACGATAAAACTATTACCCACTTCTAGGGTAATTTTACCGCCGCTTTTCACTGTGATGTCATCATGGGTATCGATACTGAATACGCCCTGTATTTTCTGTATCACATCGCCTTTAACCTGCAAGGCTTTGTCACCGTCAACCTGAGCAATATAATCACCGGTAGTTTTATGATCCTGTTGTCCTTCAACTGTCACTTTACGGTTATTGGCAACCGCCAGTTCGTCATCATGTCCAATAACGGTTGTGCGGTTGTAATTAATTTTCTCATCCCGGGAATTACGCACCTGAATCGCCAGATTTTTCTGCGCATGAATAAACACCTCTTCCCGGTCTTTTTCATCCTCAAACCGCAGTTCATTAAACCCATCCCCTTTATGGGTTTTTGAACGAATTGACATCTGGGTTTTTGCTATCGGTAACGGGTTCGGCACAATATTGCTGGCATGATAGGTGCGCCCAATAATAATCGGCTGGTCCGGGTCACCATACAAAAAATCCACCAGCACTTCCTGACCCACGCGCGGGATGGCGATCATGCCCCAGCGCTTGCCGGCCCAAGCCTGGCTGACTCTAATCCAGCAGGAGCTGTGATCATTAAATTTGCCATATTCGTCCCAGGCAAACTGCACCCGTACCCGCCCATATTCATCACAAAAGATTTCTTCCCCTTCCGGACCAACAACGGTCGCAATTTGCAGACCATCAATGCGCGGTTTCGGGTAAGGTGAAGGACGCCATACCCGGTTACAGTCACCAAAGGTGAAGCTGTTGGTTAAAGTGGTCCCCCTCTCGCCAAAACGGGATCCATCCGCCTGCGGTTGTCTGCCGTGATGACTGATTTCAATCACTTGCCAGAGAGCATTAAATTTCTCTTTCGGATGATCGGTAAGCGTAAACCCCGAAGCTGCCGAAAGGACAAAACAGTCGCTTTCCCCGTGACCGAGCATCGCGTCACGGCGGAGGGCTTCCAGACGATATTGACTGATCCGCTGACCAGTCTCGTCTTTATAGCGCCCGGGAAAATCATAGTAATCGTAACTGTGCAGATCTGAGCGTTGATGGTTAAGCTGACGTTCATGATAGAAATACTCGGCGGCCCAGACGGGATTTTTAAAGGTACGATCGCGCAAAAAAACACGCGCAATGCCGACCTGCTCACGCCAGCGAAATTGATTGATACAGCATTGGCTTCCTGTCTCATCCCTTCCTGGATGGTAGGGCAGTGAATGGTTACCATTTATTCGATGAGAATCAAAAAAAACCACTAAGGGTTCACCCTGCTCTGGGTTGAATACAAAGTAATAAAATATCCCTTCATCCGCCAATAAGCGCTGGAGAAACGTCAGGTCGCTCTCATCATACTGAACACAAAATTCCCGCTCAGGATGTTCATAACGCAGGTGACAAACGAAGTTCCTGACTCCATTTTCTTTCAGCAATTTTCCGACAATATCGGCAACGGATTGGCGCTGAAAAATGCGGGAATTAACCCGTAATCCCGCACGCCATAAACCCGGATGCAGTGTCAGGGAATAATGACTGCGATGGCGACCTGTCGTGCTTTGTTCAAACTGAGTCACCATCCCGGTCACACTGCGTTCCAGTTGCCCGTCGCGATAAACGGTCAGTGTGGCGGCATTATCCAGCACATCGGCAAAATCAATATCCGGGTCAGCGCTGGTTAACGCGGCTTCCAGGCAAAATAATGTTGACAGCGCTTCATTAAGGGTGAATTCAACCACAGCAAAAGTTTGCTCCGGGAGATTACCTACGGTGAGGGTAAAAACCAGTCCTGAATCCGCCATTATATTCCTCCTGACAGAGCGAGGTTGACGCTCAGGAAATGAAAGAAATCGCTTAAAATAACCATAATCTCACCTTACATTGACTCAAAAGATTACCGAACCTGTTTTACCGGCAGGTTAATCAGCCCAGCTTTTATCCACCCTATTTCGACCGAGCGCTTACCCATTCCTACAGCCTAAAATTATCAACCGCCATCGGTTTGGTTAACTAACATACGAATGGGAGAATAGAAAAGGGAAGGAAAAATCGACTTATTTTTTCGAAAAAACAAGATTTTCTTCTGGCAAGAATAGGAATTCATGCAGGATATTAATAAATAACTCTAACGTATTGAATGAGTTACAATTAACGATATCGACTCAATTGAATTAACAAGAATCTCTGGCCTGAACCAGCAATAAAAACACAGTAGCAGATCTGTTTTCTCAGCCAATATTAACACTGCTACCATAACTATTTAGCTGGCTAACAATATTTTCAAAAATAAAATTCAAAAGTGATAATATCGGTGCCTTGAGATTCTAGCCATTTTTTGGATTCATGCTATTCCATTATTCCCTCTATCTATTGAATTAGAACTTAAACATGATGAATTCATTTATCTTATTTATTTTAAATCACTGACAAATTTCAATATTTAACTATTCAGAAGAAGTGTTAAGTTAAATTTCGCAAATAAGATTACCTGCACCACATGCAGAAAAACAACCAAAACCATAAGGAAAAAATAATATGCAAACACAACTTATAATTATAAACCCTGATCAAACCTTTGAGATTTATGTTAATGGAAATATATTAGTACCTTCTGGACAAGAGCCTAATTTCATTATAAAAAACAAAGGTCCAGCACCAATTAGAGCAGCAAATTATTGGGCATCACCATTCGGAAGTTACAACCTGTATACTTTTATAGATATCCAGCCCGGCGAAATTAAAGAATTATTAAGACCGCCTAACCCTATTTACTTCTATAAAGTGACAGCCATCAATCTCAGTAATATCGAACACGCAGAAGTTGAAGTTACTAAACTCATCACTCTCATCAGATAATAACAGCTAAATAGTTGTAATAATTAATAAGGAAACAATAGCATGAAAACACGACTCATCTTCATAAATCCTAATCAAGTCTTTGAGGTTTATACTGGTGGAAATATAATGAATACTCGAAATACTTAATGGATTTCAATTAAATACAAATCAATTAAATTGAAAATAATCGCTGGCCTAAACCAGCGATTATTTAGCAAGAGATAAGTAAGAAAACAGAATTAACGATAAATCTCAAACAGCGACATGCCTTTCATATCGGTAAATGTTTTATATGATGCCTGAAGCGCAGCTTGTTGCTGATAATAATTAGAAATCGTCGAGTTCCATTCCACATCGACCAGCTCACTCAAACGGCTTTTATTTGCCAGGCTACGTTCTGCACCCAGGCTGTTTAATTCTTCAATTTCTTTCAGTTGTAAACCAAGTACTGATTCCACAGAAGAAATATTATTCAGCGCATTACGGGCACCACGGTTTGCCTTATTCAGCAATTCCAACGCATCATCACGGGTTTCTTGATCTGCCCCTTGAAGTGGCGTTCTTAATGATCGAATCGCCATGTCAATGGTTTTGAAGATATCAGATTCACTGGGGCTACCATCCGGCTCTTTTACCGGGTTACTGGTAGAAGAGAGAAACACCTGCTCCCCAGTATGCCCGATAATCATAGAACGGTTGCTATCCACTTTCTGAGTCACTTCCTCATAACCACCGTTGTAACTGACGACACCGCTTTTACTCTCATCAAAAGGTTTTACATCCGTTTTATAGCCGGAAAAAATATAGCGGCCATTACCATCAGTCGAATTACCCAGATTAACCAGTTGTTCTTTAAAACCTTCCAGTTGGATAGCCAGCGAGTTACGGTCTTCATCACTCAATATACCGTTTACTGTGGCGACAAGGCTTTCACTAACATTTTGTACGACACCAACGGATTTGGATACGACGCTTAATTGCATAGAAACCGCGTTCTTGGCAAATGAACGAGCCGTCATATATTGCTGATTCTGAGATTCTGCCTGGGCTATCATCACTCCCTGAGACGCAGCCATAGGATCATCTGACGGGTTTATCACTCTCTGACCACTGGATAGCTGTGCTCCCTGCTGCATCCATTTTGACTGAGCCAAAGTGATGCCAATCATTTTCTGGTCGTACAATATATTGGTACTTACACGCACGATATCACTCCTTTCAAATATTCAGCTAAACGCCCAGGATATCTGACTATCCTCAGGCTATTTTTAATGAATGCCACGTTTATCGAAGATCTAAAATGGCATTAAACAGCGTTGAGGCGGTTTGGATCACTTGCGCGTTCGCCAGATAATATTGCTGCAAACCCTGCAACGCGCCGTACTCTTCATCCATGTTGACACCAGAAACAGATTGCTGTTCAGCATAAAGCTGCTTAGTAATATTGTTCTGAGTTTTTAAATCAACATTGGCGGTGTTGGTCTGGTTACCAATCGTACTGACCATCGAAGCATAAGCGCCGGAAAATGAGGCTTTACCATCGACCAGTTTTTTACTCTGCAATTCAGCGAGTTTTTTGACATTGACGTTATCACTTGGCCCGGAGTCTTTAGTACCGGCAGCAGCAAATTGTGACGCATCTTTAACATTAACTTCCATGTCGCCAATAACACCGCTGACCGCTCTCAGTGTGTATTGGTCATTCACTTGTGCATTAGTTGAATTAATTTCAACTTTCAATCCATCAAATTCCAGTGTATTACCCGTCACTTTGGCAGAAATATCGGCTTTATCAGAGGCACGTTGTATTTTCCAATTAGCACCATCGTAGCTGATATGGTAATCACTGGCTTTTACCGCCGTGGTATCTGCGTATTCCACTTTAAAATCGGCAGAACCTTTATTTTTGCTATTGGAAATAACATCCGGGTTATTAAATGTGAAGAAATCTTCACCCGGTTTGCCCTTCAAATCAAAACCAGCACGGTGAACCTGATTAAATTGATCGCCCAATACCAAGGCTAATTGGTTTAACTGATTACGGGAATTATCCAGCACTTCACTACGCGCCCGTAATGTGCCACTTAATTCACCTTGATTAATGAATTTTTCATTAATCTCAACCACGTCACCAAAACCACGATCATAACCCAACGTGATACGGCTACTATCCGCATTGGATGAAATAGGTTCTACTTTGTATGCGGTTGTCCCCTGAACCAGCGTCAACCCACCGGCAAAAGTCACATTATAAGAGCCATCCTGCTGAGTTACGCTCACACCAACCAGCTTATTCAGCCCATTGACCAATTGATCCCGCTGATCAAGCAATGCGTTTGGTTCAGCACTACTACCGCCCTTCATTCGGGTAATTTCACCATTCAGTTTGGCTATTTGCTCAGCATAGTTATTGATGGAATCAACACTATCCGTTATGCCCTTATTGATGTTGTTTTCCATATTACGCAGGAAGGTATCCGCACTTTTCAACTGGTTTACCAGCCCCTTTGCGTTACCGATAGTTGTTGTTCTGGCTGCGTCATCTTCAGCATTACTGATGACATTTCTTAAACTGGTAAAGAAGTCATCAATGGTGTTTGAAAGACTATTCGCTTTATCTGCAAGCAAATTATCAATCTGGGAAATTTGCTGGGAATATGTGGTCAATGCACCTTGTTTCGCCTGAGAGGCAGAAAGCTGATTATTAATGAATTCATTATATTGACGGTTAATACTGGTGACAGTAACACCATTTCCCATAAAGCCAATGGATGTCATCGTACCACCATTTTGATTTATAACTGTTGATTGCCGGTTATAACCGGGAACACGGGCGTTTGTGACGTTATTACTCACTGTTCCCAGAGCAATCTGAGCAGCCTGAAGGCCACTCATCGCGGTATTAATAAGACTGTTGGACATCAGTAGATCCTTTTGCGTTTTAGTTATGTCTCCGCTGGTGGCGGCAAATAACCCTTCAGATTAGGTAAAAACAGTGTCTGTACTGTTATAATTTATCGGCTAAACTCAATAAAACTTGAGCAAAATGTGGATCAGAACAGTTTACTCAAATCGTGGGTATACGCTTTTACCGCCTGTTCTCCTGCACCTTTCAGCTGTTGAATAACAGAGACCAGTTTTTTCGCATAGCCGGGATCGGTTGCATAGCCCGCCTGTTGCAGAGAATAAGCCCCCTGCTCCGGCGTAGCTGAACTGGCAACGTTGGCGTAACGGGGGCTTTCTGTCAGTAATTTGACGTAATCGGTAATCGCTTCTACGTAAGAACCATACACACGGAAGTTATCCTTCATTTTCTGTGGTTCGCCGTTAATATATTCCGTAGTCAAGATATTGGTTACCGGCCCTCTCCAGCCTTTACCCGCTTTAATACCAAACAAATTATGGCTTGGCTTACCGTCGGCAGTCAGGATTTCCCTTTGCCCCCAGCCCGACTCCAGCGCAGCCTGAGCGATAATCAGCAAATGAGGAATACCACTGCGTTGGCTAGCTATTTGAGCGGGAATAGAGAGCGTAGAAACAAAGTTGGTACTGTTCAGGGGGAGTGGCTTAGGTGCAGCAGCAGATTTTGGCACCGTCCGGCGGATAAATTGCTCAAGCGCCGGTCTTGGCAATGTTTGCAAAACTTCGTTATCCAGTGTCATGGGCATTTTCCCAGCCATTTCACTGGGCGCGGTATTGACGTTAGAAAGCTGCTTTAGCAGCATATCGGCAAAACCCAGCCCCTTCTGAGACATATTCTGAGCAATTTGTTGATCGTACATCGAAGTATAAAGACGTGTCTGTTCACTGCTCAGCAGGCCATCTTTAGGCAGAGCTGAACGCATACTTTTCAGCATTATCTCAACAAAGATGCCTTCCATTTGTTGGGCTACCTGCCGTAGCCCTTGCGGCGAATCTTTTGCCAAACTGGATTTCAGCGCGTTAACCGACTGTACATCATAAGCTGCACCGGACAGGGTTGAAAAATCACTCATCAGATGATCTCCAGTTTTGCCCGCAGACAACCCGCACTTTCCATTGCCTGTAAGATCGACATTAAATCATTCGGTGTAGCACCCAATGCATTCAGTGCCTGAATAACACTATTCAAACTCGCGCTGGCATTAACCTTCTGCAATGCCCCTCCCTGTTCACGGACAGCCACACTGGGATTACGGGTGACAACGGTCGCGCCACCTGCGAATGGGGTATTTGGCTGATTAACAACAACCTGATTATCAACAGTGACAGAAAGATTTCCCTGAGCAACGGCACAACTATCCAGCATAACATTACGATTCATCACCACCGAGCCGGTGCGGGAGTTAATAATCACTTTGGCATCACCCGCATCAACACGGATAGTCAGGTTCTGCACATGAGAAAGGAATTTAACCTGCTCGCTCTTATCCTTCGGCATACGTAATTGCACCGTGCGGGCATCCAGCGGCGTTGCTGTCCCCGTTCCGCGCATACGATTGATCACGTCGCTGATTTGCTGTGCCAGGGAGAAATCTTCGTTATTTAACTGCAAATTAAGTATGCCATTCTCACCAAACTGTGTTGGCAACTCACGCTCAATAACCGCACCGTTACTAATCCGGCCCCCCGCCAGCTGATTCACTTTCACACTGCTGCCACCAGAACTGGCACCCGCGCCGCCAACCAGAATATTGCCCTGAGCCAGAGCGTATATCTGATTATCAATACCTTTTAGTGGTGTCATCAGCAAAGTACCGCCACGCAAGCTTTTGGCATTGCCCAGAGAAGAAACCACCACATCAATATTCTGTCCGGCACGGCCAAATGGCGGTAATTTTGCCGTTACCATCACAGCCGCTACGTTTTTCAACTGCATGTTGGTTCCCGGAGGAACGGTAATCCCCAACTGGGATAACATATTGCTTAAACTCTGAGTGGTAAATGGCGTCTGTGTGGTCTGGTCACCGGTCCCATCCAATCCGACAACCAAACCATAACCGATCAACGCATTTTCCCTCACCCCTTGTACCGTAGTCAGATCACGGATACGTTCCGCCGATGCCGGGGTTGTCATCAGAGTCAGCAATGCAAGAAGAAGGCTGACAGCAAATTGTTTTATCATAACCATCCCCCTTTTAAAACGGTGAAACATTCAAGAAGAAACGCTGTAACCAGCCCATATTCTGCGCTTCATTAATATACCCATTCCCCACATATTCAATGCGGGCATCAGCCACCTGATTGGAACTGACGGTGTTATTCGCATTAATTGTCCGTGGGTTAACGACACCGGAGAAACGGATAAACTCTGTTCCCTGATTGATAGCGATCTGCTTTTCACCAATAACGTGTAAGTTGCCGTTTGCCAGTAATTTATCAACCGTAACAGTAATCGTACCTCTGAACGTGTTATTGGCATTAGCGCCACCTTTCCCGCCGAAAGTATTATCACCCTCCATGTCCAAATCGGTTTTATCTCCACCAATTAACCCCTTAAGGAAACGAGGAGTCAGTGTCGCAGAAAAAGCCGTTTTTCCGTTACGGCTGGCATTAGCAGAAGAACTTTTGCTGGCGCTGACATTTTCCTGCAAGGTAATCGTCAGAGTATCGCCAATATTTCGGGGGCGGCGATCTTCAAATAACGGCTGATAACCATAATAAACAGGCTGCATTGCCTGAAAAATGGCGCCATTCGGTACTGGCGCAGTTGCCGCGGAAGGTGCTGCGGTTGTGGCCCCCCCAACCAGAGGTTTTTGCGGGATATAGGCACAGCCCGTGAGTGACAATACCGCCAGTGCTATACTGCAACGCCATTTATTTGTCGCATTTTTCCGTAAATTGCGGGACTGACAAACAGCGCTGGTCTCGGCAACAGCCATTGTATCCATCTTCGATGCTCTTAATTTATCTCTGAATAACGGGGAAACTACGTTCCCCCGTGGTTCTGATTGATGATTAGGTTACAACTGAGTCAGCTTTTGCAGCATCTGATCAGAAGTTGACACAGCCTTACTGTTAACTTCATAAGCACGCTGAGTCTGAATCATATTGACCAATTCTTCAGCGATATTGACGTTAGATGTCTCTACATATTTATGCACGAGCAACCCAGCGCCATTTATTCCTGGTGTATTTTCAATCGGTACGCCAGAGCTGTTGGTCTCCAGATAAAGGTTTTCACCAATACTTTCCAACCCGCTGTCATTGATAAAAGTTGTCAGGGTAAATTGCCCAACTTGCTGAGGTGCCGATTGCCCCTGTACTTTCACACTGACAACACCATCACGGCTAATGGCGATATCCGTCGCGTTATCAGGAATGGTAATGGTAGGGAATATCAAAAAACCGCTAGCGGTAGTCAACTGCCCGTTTTGATCTTCCTGAAATGAACCGTCGCGAGTGTAAGCACTGGTACCATCAGGTAGCTGAACCTGAAAGAAACCCTTCCCTCTAATGGCAACATTACGAATGTTATTAGTTTCAGATAAGTTTCCCTGACTATGTATACGTTCTGTTGCTACCGGACGCACCCCGGTACCTATTTGTAAACCAGAAGGTAAGAGGGTTTGTTCCGATGACATCGCCCCTGGTTGACGAATGGTCTGGTAAAGCAGATCTTCAAAAACGGCACGCTGGCGTTTAAAACCATTGGTGCTGACGTTTGCCAGGTTATTGGCAATCACATCCATATTGGTTTGCTGGGCATCCAGCCCAGTTTTAGCAATCCATAATGATCGGATCATCGATTTTATCCTCTGTGTCTAAATCAACTCATTGATAACAGCTGATTAGCACGTTGTGCATTTTCATCTGAGCTATGGATGACTTTCATCTGCATTTCAAAACGACGGGCATTGGCAATCATATTCACCATACTTTCCATCGGGTTGACGTTACTTCCTTCAAGCGTACCAGGCATTAATTTCACCTCATCGCTGGCAGGTAAGACATCACCCTGTAACGCTTGTGCCTGTTCAGTCATATGGAAGAGACCATCATCACCACGGACAAGTTGATTGTTCTCTGGTTTCACCATTTTCAATCGACCAAGTTGCCCTGATAATGTTGGCGGATCACCGGAAACCAGTGCAGATAGCGAACCATCAGCTGCCAAGGTTAATTCAGCGTGCGGAGGAACCTCTATCGGGCCATTCTCACCCATCAACAAGTTACCTTGAACAGTTAACTGACCTTCCGCTGAAATCTGAATGCTGCCGTTACGCGTATAAGCCTCAGAACCATCTTCAAGCTGAACCGCCAGATATCCTCCCTGCCCAATCGCCACATCCAGCGGACGCGCGGTATAGTTCATCGGCCCCTGACGATGGTCAGCACCCGGTGTTGAAGCCACAACCAAAGTGCGGGTGTTATAGGCAGCCCCTTCAACAGGAACCGCTCGCAATGCAGCCAGTTGTGCCTTAAAACCCGGCGTTGACGCATTTGCCAGATTATTCGCCGTCACTGCCTGATGTTCCAGTGTCTGACGAGCACCGCCCATTGCGGTATAGATGACATGATCCATAATGCTATCCTGAAACTATCAGCGCAAACTGACCAGAGTTTGCAGGATCTGATCCTGAGTTTTAATGGTCTGAGCATTGGATTGATAGTTGCGCTGAGTCACGATCATATTGACCAGTTCCTGACCCATATCAACGTTGGATGATTCCAATGTACCACTGAGCAATTTACCAAAACTACCTGAGTCCGCAGTTCCCACCACCGGACTACCTGAAGCACCGGTTTCTGACCACACGTTGTCACCCTGCGCTGCCAGCCCTTCCGGGTTAGCAAAGTTAGTCAGTACAATCTGACCAAGCAGTTGAGATTGCTGATTGGAGTAGGTACCGATGACACGACCATCATTCTCAATACGGTAGCCACTAAACTGACCAGCGGCATAACCGTTCTGGGTGGGTTTGGTTACGCTGTCAGCATCAATTTTTTGTTGCCGGCTGTTATTAAAATTAATAGTAATATCCGAAGCCAAAGAACCATTCAGCGAAGGAACATTAAACGTGAACTGGTTATCATTACCAATGACTCTACCGTTACCATCAAATTTCAAGGTTCCAAGTGAAGCTTCTTTAGCACCGGCCACATCCCCATCCCGCGCATAAACTTGCCATTCGTTATCATTTGTTTTTACAAAGAAAACGTTAATACCATGCGGGTTGCCCAGACTGTCGAAAACCGTGATCGTGTTAGGGTAGTTATAAGAGTCTGGCTTGTCTGGCGAGAAAGCTTCCGTTGGTACTTTATGCATCGAATTAAGGTTCACTTGCATAGTCACCGCGGTTGTCGCTTTAGCCAGCAACATATCCTGAGATACAGTAATCGCTACCGGGTTAGCGCCCTTCTGAACCTGTGGTACCCCCCCATTGATACTCACTGCTGGATAGCCTGTCAGCTTCATGCCTTGCATGTTGATAATGTTACGGTTCTCGTCCATTTTGAACTGGCCGTTACGGGAGTAGAAGATCCCGCCATTATTATCTTGCATACGGAAAAAACCATTTTCCGTGATTGCCAAGTCGAGAGAGCGGTTGGTGGTAGTTGGCGTACCATCTTTAAAGTTCTGGTTAATACCCGACATTTTTACACCCAGCCCCACCTGAGAACCGGCAAAGATGTCAGCAAAAGCAGCAGTACTGGATTTAAAACCATATGTCGCTGCATTAGCGATATTATTACCTATAACATCCAGATTAGCTGACGCTGCATTCAAACCACTCACTGCTTGTGAAAAAGCCATATTACTCTCCGTTAAAATGCTTGTTTGTTAAAGAATCTGACGTACCTGATCCATCGTGACGGTACCAAACCGCCCTAAATCTAACTTAGCTCCGTCCGTGTCACGGGTAACGCCCTTCACAACAGCGAACATCAGTGGCTGAAACACTCTCTGCTCGCCTTTATAACTGGCTGCAATGGTAATTTCATAAGCGCCATCCGCAGCTGTAGTGCCATCTTCTTTTGTACCATTCCAAGTAAAGTTATGGGCCCCCGCGTCCAACGAACCGATATCAATTTGGCGTACCACAGCCCCTTGTTTATCCGTAATGGTCACTTTCACACTATCCGCCGGTCTTTCCAACTCAATACCAAATGGTGTGGTACTGATCCCCCCTTCCTCGCTAGACCCCACCAGAATAGTATCTCCGGGGATCATAACGCCCCGACCAATCAAAGCTGATGCCTGTAAAGACTGGCTATTATTAATTTGACCGACAATAGACCCCAGCGTGGTATTCAACTTTTCGATCCCTTCTAGCGTGTTAATCTGCGCCAAATGGGATGTCAACTCATTGTTCTGCATCGGGTTAGTTGGATCTTGGTTTCTTATTTGTGCAATCAGCAGTTGCATAAAGTTGCTGTTCAGCTCTTTGCTGTTCTTCTTTGTATCGCTGGACGATGCCAACTCCCCAACAGTGGTGTTATCCAGCGATTCATTCATTAAACTCGATATTCCCATGAGTCGCTCCTGTTACTGACCTAACGTTAATGTTTTCAACATGATCGATTTGGTTGTATTCAACACCTCAACGTTAGCTTGATAGCTGCGGGAAGCCGAAATGGTGTTGATCATTTCCCCGACCACATCAACGTTTGGCATACGCACATAGCCTTTTTCATCGGCCAATGGGTGACCTGGCTGATACTCAAGGCGGAAAGGGGTGGGATCATCAACAATTTCGCTGACCCGAACACCGCCTGTTTCCTGCCCTGCCGGAGCAGTGACACGAAAAACCACCTGTTTCGCCCGATATGGCTGACCATCAGGCCCCGAAACGCTATCGACATTCGCCATATTGCTGGCACTGACATTTAATCGTTGGGATTGAGCTGATAAAGCCGAACCGGCAATATCAAAAACACTGAGTAAAGACATAGCCTTTATCCTTGCTGTAAGACTGCCATCATGCTTTTAACCTGGGAGCTGGTCGCCGTCAGTTCAGCCTGATATTTCAGGCTGTTATCCATAAAATTACCGCGTTCCATATCCATATCCACTGTGTTGCCATCCATCGCCGCCTGATAAGGCACCCGATACAGCAAGTCCATCTCCATTCTCTTCTGAGGCTGAATTGGAATATGCCGATCCGATGTCAGCGTCAGCCCGATCCCGTTTCCGGTGACCCGACCGTGCGCAATGGTTTTTTTCAGTTGTGTGGCGAAATCAATATCCCGCGCCTGGTATCCTGGAGTATCCGCATTGGCGATATTCGCGGACAATATTTCCTGTCGCCGTGATCGCAATGACAAAGCTTCCTGCTGAAAATGAAAGGCTGCATCTAATTTATCGAGCATACTCCTCCCTCTTGATGTGACGTACCTGTGTTATGAACCTTAATAGCGCAGTTCGCGATCGCGAAATTCGCAGTAAACAGAATAAACGCAGAAGAAAAAGCCTATCGGATGAATAGACGCTAATTGAATTGCTATTTATCCCATTGACCGATATTCAATGCAGGTACACTGTGCGCCACCCAACAGCCGCGGATTTATCTACTTTATTGACAGAATAATGAGAACGAGAAAATGCAAGCTATAAAGATTATCGGGCTATTCGCGTTTTTCTTTATGACTCCGATGGTATGGGGAAATAATCTGCCTCAGACCATAACGCATTATTTTCAGCAGATACACAGGGATAATCATCAAAAAATTTCTGTTGAAATCAGAACACCGGAACAGCAATGGCCTCAGTGTGAATCACCGGAAATTCACCCCGCTGTTGGTGGTCAAAACTGGGGAAATATCTCTTTACCCATCGTTTGTCATCAAAAACGCAAATTTATTCAGGTCGCTGTCAGCGTTACAGGACATTATTGGGTTACCCGCCGAGCACTCTCCCGTAATGATGTTTTATCAGAGAAAGATTTTCAGATCAGAAGCGGATTGCTGGAAAAACTACCGAGCGATCTGATTGTTAACAAAAATGAAATAAAAAACAGTGTTGCTATACGCAACATTCCGGCAGGGCAGGCAATTACCCGCAACATGTTACGTCGCCCGTGGGCTGTACGGGCAGGTCAGAATGTGGGGGTGATTGTGCAGGGCAAGGGTTTTCAGATTCGCAATGAAGGGAAAGCTATTAATAACGCGGCAACTTCTGATAAAGTCAGGGTTCGAATGAATTCAGGGCACGTTATAACCGGCCAGGCATTAGAAAACGGCAGTGTAAAAATCATGTTATAAGTTGCTAAAGTTTTCTTTTACTGTGCCGATATAACCAGCAGAGCATGATTTGCAGGTATGCAAATGGCATGTAACCTGCTCCGATCCATAGGTGAACCTATGCCTGGCCATAAAGGATAATGATTATGAGTATCGAACGCACTCAACCCTTATTAGCTATCGCTGCTGTTCAACAGCGACCTACTAATGAAAGCGCCCAGGGCACCCGAAAAACCTCCGGCGTTACGTTAAAAAGCAGTGATGCGCAAGTAAAACTGAGCGAAGCACAAACAAAACTGGTTCAGCCGAGCAGCCAGGATATCAACATCCAAAAGGTGCAAAAGCTGAAAGAAGCTGTCGCTCAGGGAACCTTAAAAATGAACAGCGGTAAAATCGCAGACGCTCTGCTCAGAGAAGCCGCCGAAAACTTTCCGTATTATAAAAAGTAATTAAACCCATTATGGAAGAACTTCAGCAATTACTCGAACAGCAAGTTACCTATTTAACCTCGCTGACCCAAACAATGGCGGAAGAGCAACGTATTCTGTGCGAGGGTTTTATTGAAGCACGAGATTTACACCGGGTAACAGAACGAAAAAACTTTTTGTTATCCGCGTTTGGCCATTCAGAACAACAGCGTCTTAATTTAAGCAAAGAGTTAAAGACCATCGCGCCTTACGATAAGCAGCCTATGCTCGCCACATTGTGGCAACAGATCGACAAAGCAACTATCCAGGTTCGTGATTTAAACGCCCATAATGGTCTGTTGTTAGCCCAGCATCTTGAGTTAAATAGTAAAGCTATCGCTTTTCTAAAAAGCCACCACAGCCCCTCTCTTTATGGTTCTGACGGCCAGGCTACCCGTCACTCCATGTTTTCCGGCCATAAAGTCCAGGTTTGATTCAGCGCATTACCGCCCATCGCGGTAGTGCCGTTTTTTATTGTTTTGATAGTATTTATCAGCGCCACCTTCCTGTTCAACCCGAGCTTCGTAGCTGCTCACGGAGTCCTCAGGTATGAATAATTCAGACGAAAAGTATTGTGAAACTGTTATTGCAATCAGGGAAGAAAAGATTAGCAAAAATCACCATTTGTAAGTCAATGTAACAATTGCATAACTATAATGTTTTGCGTGTTACGAAAATATATTGCAGAATAGGAATAAACGACAACGGGTATTGACAATATAATTTTTAATTACTCAACGTACGAGTTTCAACTTCAGGAACAATATTGATGCACAAGCAACTAAAAAAAAGAAAATCGAGCGGACAACAGATACCAAAAACGCCTCAGCAACAATTCAAAGCTTACTGGAAGTCCATCGAAAAATACCAATTGAAGATCGCCAAGCTACAACAGCAACAAGACGACTTGTTCATGCGCTTTCAACAAGAGGTTTTACCGGTAGAGCATCAATATATACAGTCCAGATATGATAAAGCGGCACGGTTGCTTTCATTTGCCGATAAAAAATCGCTGGGGAAAAACCAACGGAGAGAATTATTTTTCTGGATAGAAGAGGAGCTTGCTGAGTTATGTGCTTACCCCTTTAACGAAAACCTTGATCTCAATAAGTTGACCGATTACTTTTCCAATCTTCATACGTTGAAAGAAGAGGAAGCTCCAACACCAGAACAGATGGCTGATATCCGGCAGACTTTGGATGAATATTTTGATTTTAATGAAGAAATATCTGATGAAGAATTACTTGATATGATGAAAAATCCTGAAAAAATGCGTGCCACCATAGAACAGCATTTTCAACGGGAATCAGAACATTTCTACGATGAATATGATGCAGAAGATACCGATGATTTCAACCCTGCGGAAGAAGACCAGAGAAAACTGGATGATTTATTTAAATCGCAGGAAGTAAGCCAAATGTATAGAAAAATAGCCAAGGTATTACATCCGGATCGTGAACAGGATTTAGATGAGAAAAAGAAAAAAAACCAGTTGATGGTACAGTTATCAAAAGCCAAGAAAGATAATGATGTCTGGACGATAATAAACATGTACTACGAATACATTGATCCAACTTTCAGTTTTAACAGTCGGGATATATCCGACATCAATAAGTTGCTAAAAGCACGTATAGATATACTAGCCAGTGAGCTTAATCAGCTAAAAAAATCTGATTCGTTACCAGGCATGATTTGGAGCACACTGGGAGGTGAAACATCGAAGGCAATAGAAAATAACCTCCGCGAACACTGCAAAAAATTGCGGCAAAATATAGAAAACGAAATCCAACTGCGCGAAAGCCTGCGTTCACTCACCGTACTAAAAAGCTACCTTGCGGAACGACGTGATGCCTTTGAACTTCAACAGGATATTATCGACTATCTTTTCAAACAATATTGAATCCGCTGAATCTGCCGGAAATTTCAGCGGCTCACACATCAGGCTCAAGGGTATCCCCTATGGATTTCAAGATGCATCGTGACGGCAAGGGAGCGAATCCCCGGGTGCATAGCGAACTATGTGACCGGGGTGAGGGATATATAAAGGGTACTACTACGCTGTAACAGCCCGCATCCATGCGTGGACAAAGTGCCGAGGATACAGGATAACGTCCAGTTTAGTGATTTTAGTCACCATTTGACATTCTCAAAAACATAAACTGCACCGGCTTCGGATTTAGAATCGACACTCTCTGACGCTGCACCAACTACCAAACTCGTCCCCACCTTATTCAGGCTGACAGATCCACCAAAAGTATCTAAATTGCCTGAATTGCCTGAAGGATCCAAAATCTCCATAGGTGTTTCCATATTCCACTCATCATTCAAACAGGTATACACATACACCCTTGAAGACGCCCCCACTACCAGGCGATCTCCCGCATCATTCAGTTCGAGAGAATCGCCAAAATATACATCACTTGCAGGGGCCGAAAACTTAATGGGATTTTCTCTATCCCAGATCCCATTTGTGCGCGTATACAGATAAACCGCCCTAACAATATCAGTGGATTTATAAAATCCCCCCACTGCCAGACGATCTCCCTCTGCATTCAGGCTAAAAACCTTGCCAAAACCGGATGAGCTATCTTCAGAGTCTTTGAGCTTAATGGGGTTTTCTCTATTCCAGATCCCATTCGTGCGTGTATACACATAAATAGTGCTTATTGTGAAATCATCGTAACCATGCACCGCCAGACAGTTTCCTGCGGCACTCAGGGCGACAGCCTTGCCAAACTCATAAGAACTCGAAGGGACCGGAAACTTAATGGGATTTTCTCTATTCCAGATCCCGTTCGTGCGTGTAAACATATAGAACGTAGAATGTAACGTAGGTGGTTTGTATTCGCACCCAGCCACCAGACAGTCTCCTGCTGCACTCAAGCTGATACCCAAGCCAAAGATTTCAGTGCGGCTCGGAGCCGGAAACCAAACGGGCTTTATTACATCCCAGACGCCATTTGTGCGCATATGTACACCAACCCTCTTTTCGGAACTATTGGCCCCACTAGCTGCCAACGCCAAGCAACCTCCCGCCGCATCCAGACAGACATCCCATGAAAATCCATAATGATCACTTTGATAAGACTCAAGCACAATAGGCGTGCTTGTATTCCACTCACCACTCTTCCGGCGCGTATATACACAGACTTTATTAATCATCCCAACCGCTAAACAGTCTCCCGCGGCATTCAGGCTAACAGAATGGCCAAAGCGCTCCTTCGCTTTAGAGGAAGGAGAAACAATACGCGTTATCATAGTACGTTTCAAACCCAACACCTGCGTGATCTCCATCCGCTCCCGACGCGATAAACTGAAAAAATCCGTAAACTGAATCTGCCGATCAGCATCCAATTTCAGATACCCTCCTCCATCAAAAGAGAGCCCACCTTCTGGCTTCAGTGATAGTGCCAAAGCCCCCTGTTCAAGGTTTAACCCACCAGAATGGTGAGTGTTGAGGGCCAATTTTCCTTGACCATCTCGTTTCAGTCCTGTAGTTGGGCCATCACCCTGAGCGCCGTCAATGATTTCATATACCTTATATGCCTCATCAATCAAATGGGAAAAGGCTTCAGGCATGAGCCGAACACCAGACTTAAAACTCGCTTTCAATGAGTCAACAGTACTAATTTCTTTATCAGTCATCATATTTCCTCAAAAGCCGTATTAGGCAGTCACCGTCATCTGTTTTCTGTTCCCTGTTTTCTGCCTTCTGTCTCAGCATTCAATAACAACTTGGCAATTTGTTCCCGCGTCTCCTCAGGAAGCAATTTAAAAGCTTGTGCCGAAACTGCTACAGTACCATCCGCTGACACTGCCCCAGATTTATCCAACATCAATCCCCCATTGGGCTGTAGCCTTAACGCAAGCCCCTCCGGTTTCACCGCGATGCCATCACCAGTCTTAACCACCAAACGGTTGTCGATAACCTGCAACCCAACTCCCGGATGATAAGCCTGATCACCATCCTGCCAACCAAAAAGCTGTCGCCACAACGTGGCCCAATCAATTAATGAATAAAATGCTGCCTCAGTCGGGATCTTGCCAGGGGCGAAGTGAGCACTAAGCTGGCTGACCGTTTCATCTGTTATCTCTTTCGCCATCGTTTTTTCCTCATTTAGCTAGTCGTAAAGGTAAACTTTCCCTTCTCCACTCTTCCAGCCACTGGAGCCAATCGCCAACGTATTGCCATCACCACTAAGGCAAACACCGGCGCCAAATTTATGGTTTGATTCCCCATCCAACTCCAGTAATTTGCCCTGCATAATCCATTGCTCATCCTGATAGATAAGCCACCATACCGCACCGGTTTGCACACCTGTGTCATTTTTACCAACAGGTGTTGACACCACCAGTACCTGGCCGTCGCCACTCAAAGACAACTCGCTGCCAAACCTTTCCCCGGCAGTCACCGCTTCTCTCAGTATCCCTATAACTTGCCATACATTACAGTGACGCTGGTATAAATAGACCGCACCAATATTGTTCTTCTCTCCGGGGCACCCCACCGCCAGAATATTGCCGCTATCGCTCAGGCTAAGACTGGCGCCAAAGCCGTCACTGCTGATGAGTAAAGGAGAAGTCAGCGAATTGAGTGGCGGTCGCGGCTGCCAGTATGCCGCCCCGTGACGATGAAATATCGTCACTTCACCGTTATTATCATTACGCCCAGTTGCCGCCACTGCCAAGGTTGAACCATCCGCACTCAAGCTTAGTTTGCCGCCAAACATATCGCCCTGTGCCGGAGAAGATAAGGTCAGACGCTCACCAAGTTGTGACCATTTCTTCCCGTCATACTGATAAAGATACACGGCGCCGCAGTTAGTCAATGAACCCGATCTCCAGCCATAAGAACCTACCGCTAATAGTGTGCCATCAGCGCTCAAGCCCACAGCGCAACCGAAATGCTGCTGAACGTTCGCCTCACTAAGCCAAAGTTTGGCAGATTTCTCCCACGTGCCATTTTCCAATTTGCGATAAACGAACACCGAACCATGCCCACCATCACTGTTTCGGTTATCAATACCCACCGCGAGAACATTACCATTTCGATTCAGACTTAACGCTCTGCCGCTATAACCACTAACGTAATCAGCGAATTGCTGCCGCCAACCGTTATCGGTATAAGAAAATAGATATACAGGTTCCTTTCCTTCTGCCCCACTAAGCGCGATAGTTTTCCCATCGCCGCTGACACTGACAACAGCGCCAAGGTTTTTATTGTTACCGTTGGCCGGCAAGTCAAACACGGGCAACTGCACTTTACTCGCTGCCATCTCCTCAGCATGAATCAGCCAACAGTAAAGTTCCCTTTTTTGTTCTTCTGTAAAACTCTCAAACAGTGCCAGCGACAATTTAAACTCGGGGCGTAATCCCAATTCGCCATTAATAAACTGTAAGCCGCTGCTCTTATCAATATTGACAGCAATTTCACGGTCTTCCCTGATATGCACCCCTTCACCGGGATTCACTAAGAGTAAATTCACCTCATCCAGATCCCGGTTCAATCCTGCCCCTGGATTATTGTCGGGCTGATCAAGATCCAGCCCGGCTAAACGCCGACCTTCCGCCGCTATTTGCACCAATTGAGTATAATTTTCACTTTTCGGCAGGGAATATAATTTAAACCAAGATTTAACCTCCTCTTTATTCAACAGATTATTCTCGCTGGATGTAGATGCCTTGTTGTGAGCCATTTAATACCTCCAATGCAGAATGACAGATAAATTAACGTTGCCACACGCCGTTCTATTCTTTTACTTTCCAAATAAACAATATTCTGGCTTTATCCCTCTCTCGATACTTTTCTTTATCCTAATTGGCCGCTTTATCGGTAAACTTTGCCGGATCGTCTGGCGTAGCAATATGTTTAACCCCCGAACCGGGCATTTCCTCTCTTGGTACAAACAGCACCTCTGCGGCTTTTAGTTGCTCGTACTCTTTCTTACTCCAGAAGAAGTCTTTATCGGCAAACTTCGCCAAATCATCGGGTGTAGCAACATGTTTAATACCCACACCGAGTATTTTTTCTGCTGGTATAAACAACACCCTCGCAGCTTC
The DNA here is from genome assembly GCF_001010285.1 of Photorhabdus thracensis. Taxonomy (GTDB): domain Bacteria; phylum Pseudomonadota; class Gammaproteobacteria; order Enterobacterales; family Enterobacteriaceae; genus Photorhabdus; species Photorhabdus temperata. The sequence continues at coordinate 4,919,263 of NZ_CP011104.1, forward strand.
CATCTGTTCGTAGGTTTTCTCATTCCAGTAGTATTCTTCATCGACAAACTTCGCCAAATCATCGGGCGTAGCGACATGTTTAATACCCAGACCAGGTGGCGTTTCTCCTGCTGGCGTAAACAATACCTCTGCAATTTTCATCTGCTCATAGGTTTCTTTATTCCAGAAGAGGGCTTGATCGGCAAACTTCACCAAATCATCGGGCGTGGCAACATGTATCACGACAATACCTTCCTGATATAGCGGCGGTTCAATGGACATAATGTTTTCCTCATCAGAAACCCATTCTTAGTTACCCTGCGATTTGAAACGATTTAACTTCGCTTATTGCCTCAGGTACACTACCGCCCTCGAAAAATATGTTCCCGATAACACTTATTTAATATTTAACTTGACTATGTCACTGGTTTTTCGTAAGGCACAACCTGATATAATTAAGCATTGTGGAAAAGTGAATTTTTGCCAGTTATTTAATAAAAAATTAATTGCTTTTTTTTCATAAAATTTCACATGAAAAGATATCGCTTAAATAATATTTTCCTCACCACTATTATCGTAACAACAATAAATTTAATTAGTTTTAAATCGACTCATAAAAAACATATTGAGAAAACACAAAATAACCGATAACACACTAAAATAGCATCTTCTTCACATAACAATTTGATTTTTATAAAATAAAAAACTTCATTTTAATCATTAAGGAAAATCGCCAATATATTTAAATAATATCAAAATCATAATTACCCACATTAAATAATTTAGAATCTGAAAATGATAAAATAATAGTTAATAAAAACCGTTTTTTGTCTGTCAGCGTAGTCTTAAAACCTGGGAAAAAGGACAAACGCATCATGAAAAAACAGGTAAAAGTTTTAATCAATAAAGATAAAAAAAGTGATTAAAGCTTTTATATAAAAGGCGGATTTAACTCAATAAATACACTTTTAAAAGGGATAGTTAACTGCATTGAATCGAAGCCCATTAACCATTAACAGAGAGTTGAAAAGAAATAAGCACGCATAAATTATTATCTAAACAGGATCATACTCAGGTGTTTTCTCGCGGTTATTATACACAGAAAAATATAAAAATAACGCAATAAAAAAGGGATAAAACGGTTAATATGGCAGGATTTAAGCCATGAAAAAAGAATTGATTATCCGAAAAAACGTAAAGAGGTATCTTTACCATCAGGTTATTTACTGGCTGATTTATGAAGATAAAAAACAGGTATGATTAACGTTGGTTAAACGTGAAACACGATATCCCATGATGATTAAATCTAATAAAAAGCAAATGTTAAAAGCGGTAAAAACAATCGTTAAAACTTTATACCGATTAAATCCAGGAGTCAGGGCCGGTCTAAAAATGTGAGATCTCGCCCAGCCCGCTATCAAGATCAATAAGACCTTAATGGCCTTAAAAAAACCGCAAATGAGTCAAATAAAATTAACATTCGACTCATTTAGTGAGTAGAATAGAAGTCTTAATAGAAGTCTTATTTGACTCACAGGTGAAATCAATGTTGATATGGGAACAACATAATTGGCCTGAATTCCATTGGAATGCCGACGTTATTGCACCGTTACTACGAGGCGTGCATTTCAACCAAGGATTGTTATTAGGCAAATCTGAGTATGAAGACGCCAGGCAAGCAACGCTTGATAGCCTGCTATCCAGCATAATCTATTCCAGCGAAATTGAAGGCGAGAGATTGAACGCGGCTTCTGTACGCTCGTCATTGGCGAACAGGTTGGGCATCACGGAAGAAAAACCTTATCCAACAACAGAAAGAACTGACGGCATTACCGAGGTCGCCCTTGATGTGATAGAAAACAGTGACTCCGATCTGACCCTTGAGCATATCCTCAGGTGGCATCAGTTGATGTTCCCCGCAGGATATACCCTGTTCAATCCGATACAAGGAGGTCAGTTACGCGAAGGGGTGACAGAAGTGGTATCCGGTCGTCTGGATAAGCCGACTGTTCACCTTGAAGCGCCACCACCGGAAAAAGTCGTCGCCGAAGTACTTCAATTTATAAAATGGTTCAATAAATCCCGAACAGATGCCAGTCTCGATCCCATCGTTAGCAAAAACCGCCGTAAACCCTTGCCCAGTGCGAGCAGGGATATCAGGCGAAAAGCCCAAAGGGCTTTAAGGCGGGCTACTGCGACGTCTCCTGACTGAATTGATATCTGCCGGTAAAACAGGCTAAAATGAATGCACTTTATCAATGAGTGTTGAATATGTTAAGAGCGACCAAAGTCCGCCTCTACCCCACACCCGAACAGGCCGAGTATCTTAACGGCCAGTTCGGTGCGGTCCGTTTTGCGTACAACAAGGCGCTGTACATCAAAAAGCATACTTACAAACGTCACGGCGTAAGTTTAAATCCGCGCAAAGACCTCAAACCGTTACTGGCGGTCGCGAAGAAATCCCGCAAGTATGCCTGGCTCAAGGCATATGATGCTCTCGCGTTACAGCAGGCGGTGCTCAATCTGCATACTGCGTTTGATAATTTCTTCAATCCGAAGTTGCGCGCCCAATTTCCCACGTTCAAACGCAAACAGGGCAAGCAATCGAGTTATCACTGTGTTGGGGTGAAAGTGCTGGAGGGTGCGGTGAAGCTCCCGAAATTGTCACCGATAAAGGCGCGCATACACCGAGAAATTGAAGGGGAAGTGAAGAGCATTACGCTCTCTCGCACCGCCACGGGAAAATATTTCGCCGCTATCCTGTGTGACGATGGAAAAGATGCGCGGGAAAAGCCGGGCGTTATCACCCGCGTGACCGGTTGCGATATGGGTTTGTCCCACTATCTTATCGAGTCGAATGGGGAGAAGGTCAATAACCCGCGTCACCTTATCAACGCCACCCGTAACCTGCGTCGAAAGCAGAAATCGCTGTCCCGCAAACAAAAGGGCAGCGCTAACCGTAGCAAGGCCCGATTACGTCTGGCGGCAGTCCATGAGCGGATAGCCAATGCCCGCGCCGATTTTCAACACAAACTCTCCCGAACAATGGTTGACGAAAACCAAGCGATAATTGTTGAGACGCTGAAATCGGCCAACATGATGAAGAATCACCACCTTGCCCACGCTATCGGGGATGCGGGCTGGAATAGTTTCCTGATGAAATTGGAATACAAAGCCGCAGCAGCGGGGGTCCACCTGGTGAAACTGGATCAGTGGTTCGCCAGTTCGAAAACCTGTCATTGCTGCGGTCACAAAATGCCGGAAATGCCGCTGCATAAGCGGATCTGGCAATGCCCTTTCTGTCGAGTCGAACATGATCGCGATATCAATGCGGCGCTCAACATCCAGCGCAAGGGCATAACAGCATTACAGGCGGCGGGACTCGTCGTTTCTGCCCATGGAGGCCAGTGTAAATCCGTCATAAAGACGGTTGCGGCCTGAGAAGTGGGAAGCCTCACCGTTTTTTACGGCGGGGAGCAGTCACGGCGGCAATTGCTCATTTATGGTTTGTGACAATCCACCCCTTAGAAGACGGAAACGGGCGCGTTACCCGATTTTTGACAGACCTTGCACTTATCCAAGCCGAAAACCGCTCAATCCGTTTCTACGCAATGTCAATCAGTATTTGTGAGCATCGTAAGATGTATTACGAAATCCTTGAAAGCACTCAGAAAGGCAGCTTGGATATTACCGCCTGGATAGTTTGGTTTCTGAAAATACTGAATGAAACCTTAATAAACAAACTGAAAGAAATTAATCGGGTTGTGTTAAAAGCTAAGTTTTGGCGGCAGATAGATCAGACCCAATTGACTAAAGAACAGGCAAAAGTATTAAACCGTATGCTGGACGGTGATTTTGAGCAGGGTATTAACAGCAGCCAATATCAAAAAGTGGCGAAGGTAAGTCGCCCCACGGCAACAAGACATTTGGCACATTTGGTTGAACTAGGCTGTTTAGAAAGCACCGGAGCTGGCGGTCGTAGCACCCGTTACATTCTCAATTACATTTGAATTTATCCGGGATGATGTAATTGTAGCTAAACATAAGGAATATTATTAAATTCCGCTCATCATAATGAACATGTCATGCGAAATGCCCATGATTTTACAAGCTTTGGATATATTGTTAAGTTCTTCCGCCAGACTCAGCAAGCCAGCTTTATATTTGATGATGGGATTAATAGTATGGAACATGAGAGTTACCTCACGTTTTGTTTAAGATTTCAACATCTATATCAAAACCGGTAACTCTCAATCTTTCAAATTCCTGTATCAGATCAAGTCACGCCTAATACACATTAAACTAACTTAATCGATTATTTTCCAAATATCTTGGTCTTAGCCGGTATTCCGTTTGAGAATTTTGTACTACTCCAGTCTATCTGATTAGGTGGTATACCGAATTTTTTCCATGTTAAATTAATGGGTACTCCAAGTATGCATGCAGCAATAAATCGATGCTGACCATCCAATATATGGGTAAGCCCTGTCTGGTTATTACGCCAGACAACGATTGATATTGGATTTCCCTTTGTTTTAAAGCTTGCTATTTTTTCATCGACAACTTTTTGAAAAACTTCTGCCTGAGCGGGTAGTGGTGCTGAATTTCCAATATCATTTCGTCCTACAGGGCTGCCTTTTAATATTGATGTATCATATGTATCCTCATTTCCTTTTAGTTGAGTTCCGTTTTCTGTTTTTCCTGATGTTACGGGTTTTAACATATTTTTATACATATTTAACTCTCATCCTTTTGAATTGTTTAGGGCATCAGATATTACTGAATTTTCCTTTTTCGTCACCCAATTTTATGTATTATTTTTTATCTTTCCTTTATCATTATTATTCTTTAATTCAACATTCGACTCTTTAGTTTGTTATTTATTATCCTTGCCCAATATGATTTGATCTATTTTTGATCTATTTCGGAAATTTTTTATATTCAGATAATATTAAAATCAAAACTAACAACATTAAATAATTAACTGTCATGACAGAGAAAACAATTAAATCCAACCTACTCACAAGCTCACTAATGATTATTATTTAATAATGAAAAAACCGAAGTGAATAAAAACCACTTCGGCGGTACTTGTAAAGGAAAATATGATAAAAGAAAAATCTCACTTTTATCCTAAACGGGCAATTTTTTTTAAAAGAATATTAAGGGCCATTTCGAAAATAAATGGCCCATTATTTTATTGATATGATTATCCATTACCACCAATGGTTGCTGTCATACGGATTTGACGGTTATCACTGATTTCAAGATTAGATAAAACCACTAACTGAGGTAAAGTCCTTCGCAAGAAACGCGATAACAGCGGACGTAATGCATGATTAACCAACAGTACCGGAGGAGCACCCAACATTTCCTGACGTTGCAGTGCTTCCGTTGCCTGCCGTTGCAGATTATCCGCCAATCCTGGCTCCAAACCACCACCGTTTTGCAACGCCTGAATCAATAAGCGCTCAAGACCGGCATCTAAGCCGATAACCTGGATTTCCTGCGCTCCAGGGAACCACTGTTGAGCTATCGCCCGGCCAAGCGCGATTCTGACCACAGATGTCAGCTCATAAGGATCAGTTTGTCCTGGAGCATGTTCAGCCAGTGTCTCAATAATTGTCCGCATATCCCGGATCGGCACTTGTTCGGACAACAAGTTTTGCAGAACCTTATGCAAGGTTGTCAAACTGACGATATCGGGAATAAAGTCTTCCGTCAGTTTAGGCATCTCCTGACTGACGCGTTCAAACAGTTGTTGAGCTTCCTGACGGCCAAACAGTTCATTAGCATATTGCGTCAACAGATGATTCATATGAGTAGCCACAACCGTACTGGCAGCAACCACTGTATAACCCTGAACCTGCGCCTGTTCTCTGAGGCTGTCATCAATCCAAACCGCAGAGAGCCCAAAAGCCGGATCTTTGGTGATATCACCTTGCAATTCCCCCACTGCACCACCAGGGTTAATTGCCAGCCAGCGCCCCGGATGGGCTTCACCACGACCAATTTCTACCCCTTTCATTAGAATACGGTAGCCAGCCGGAGCCAGTTCAAGGTTGTCACGGATATGAACCACCGGTGGTAAATATCCCATCTCCTGAGCAAATTTCTTCCGAATGCCACTGATTCGCCCCAGTAATTCGCCATTTTGACGAAAATCAACCATCGGGATCAGGCGATATCCCACTTCCATCCCCAGCGGATCTTCAAGCTGAACATCAGACCATGAAGCTTCTGATGCCTGCTGTTGCTCTTCCACTTTTGGTTTTTCCGCATTCATCACCGGGCCATCAGCACGGCGATAGAGATACCAACCAAGACCTGCTAACGCCGCAGTGAACAGCAGGAAAACAAAATTGGGCATTCCCGGAACCATACCCAATAATCCGAGAACCCCCGCACTCAACATCAACACACGGGGATTATCGAACAGTTGAGTCACCATCTGCTGACCAACATCCTGATCCGTCGCCACGCGGGTAACAATCACACCTGCCGCGGTCGAAATAATCAGGGCAGGTAACTGCGCCACCAGGCCATCACCAATGGTTAACAGGGTATAAGCTTCCCCCGCATCCCCCAGACTCATACCATGCTGGGCCACACCAACAATTAAGCCGCCGACGACATTGATAACCAAGATCATTAATCCGGCAATCGCATCGCCACGCACAAACTTACTGGCGCCATCCATCGAACCATAGAAATCCGATTCCTGCGTCACTTCCGCACGGCGTTTCTTCGCTTCCTCTTCACCAATTAATCCGGCATTCAGGTCAGCGTCAATCGCCATCTGTTTACCTGGCATACCATCCAGCACAAAACGGGCACCAACTTCAGCAATACGCCCTGCACCTTTGGTAATCACCATAAAGTTAATCAATACCAAGATAACAAATACCACAATACCGATAGCAAAATTGCCGCCAACTAGAAAGTGACCGAATGCCTCTACAACGCGCCCTGCTGCCGCAGAGCCAGTATGCCCTTCCAATAAAATGATACGGGTTGAAGCCACGTTAAGAGACAAACGCAGTAAAGTGGAAAACAGCAATATTGTCGGAAATGCGGCAAAATCCAGAGTACGCCGGGTAAACATCGCCACCAGCAACACCATAATTGATAGCGCGATATTAAACGTAAACAGCAAATCCAACATGAATGGTGGCAACGGCAATACCATCATTGACAAGATCATGAGGATCAATACCGGCCCGGCAAGAATTTGCCATTGCGAGCCTTTCATATTGCCCGGTAAACGAAATATAGAGGCCAGATTAGCCATGACGATTATTTTCTCCAGCGAAATCCAGTGCTGGCGGCACTGGCAGATTTTCAGGTTTCTTCGGCTTCAAGCCGCCTTCCCGTTTCCAACGTTTCAATTGGTAGACCCAGGCAAGCACTTCCGCTACCGCCGCGTAAAGTGTCGCGGGGATATGCCCCCCAACTTCACTATGGCGATAAAGCGCCCTGGCAAGTGGCGGCGCCTCAAGTAATGGAATGCGGTTTTCTGTACCCATTTCTTTAATCCGCAATGCAATGATCCCAGCCCCTTTCGCCAATACCCTTGGCGCACTCATCGCTTTTTCGTCATATTTCAGGGCGACGGCATAGTGAGTTGGGTTGGTGACAATCACATCCGCTTTCGGTACATCCGCCATCATCCGCTGACGGGCGGCTGCCCGTTGTTGTTGACGGATACGCGCTTTAACATGTGGATCCCCCTCTTGTTCTTTAAATTCATCCTTTATTTCCTGTCGGGTCATTCTCAGTTTTTTCAGATGGCTGTATATCTGGTAAACGACATCGAAAGCCACCATCGGTATCAACATGAAAACCACCACATAACCGGCAAATACCAGCATTTGCATTGCATCATCCAGCGCCAGCAGAGGTGGTTGCGCGATCAGCCGTAACATGGCAGGCCAGTTCATCCAAAGAAATAAAGCAGCGCCAATTCCGACAAACCCTGCTTTAAGCAACGCTTTGAATAATTCAGCTAACGCATTCATTGAAAAAATACGTTTCAGACCAGAAATAGGATTCAATTTTTTCGCATCAAATTTGATGGATTTTGTACTGAATACTAATCCACCCAATAGCGCCGGAGCGCTTAACGCAACGAACACTAATCCAGCAAAAACCGGCAACAAAGCCCAAACAGCTTGCCGGAGCAACCTGCCAATTTGCTGAACCATCTGCTTATCATTGCTGACCATGCTGTGATCGAAGTTAAAACCTTCAAACACCATCAGCGACAATTCATGAGTAATTGATTGACCGCTCATCCAGAGCAAACTCAGGCCACTGGTCAGCATCAATATAGAACTCAGCTCTCTGGAGCGGGCTATCTGCCCCTCTTTCCGGGCTTTTTCCCGTTTATGGGGCGTAGGTTCTTCTGTTTTCTCAAGATCGCTATCTTCAGCCACAGCTTTCCTTGTCAGCGTCTAAAACGTTGTTGGTCAGAAAATATGGAATTAAATAGCTGCTAGCATGACAAAAGAGAAAAAATTCGATGGCTGGAACAATGAGAAATTTGGCGGGGTATTTGTGGGATCAAGGCGAATGACAAGGCTGGTGCAAAACAATGACGACCTAATTTGGATAAAGCATTTCGTACCTTCGCTCCGGTAATAAGATCCTGTTTGCGGTGATGCTCTTAATGAAGCCGTTTCTATTTATCAACTATACAAAAAAGACAGGCCAGAGCCACTTTTAACTGTTCTTCGCCACTTAAATATTTTACCGGTTTTAATGCCTCTTCCCCACGAATACGCAACTGTGCAAGACGTGTCCGGTATTGATCTTCCCGCCATCCCGGTGCCTGTATTTAAAAGTTATACAGCGCCGACTGTAATTTATCGAGAATTGAGCGGCCAGATTCGGGCGATAAAGGTCTTGGATCCCACTTAGTACTACAGCCGTAGATACCAGAAAGTTGCATTTTCCTTGATGCTCACCACTCTGAGAAACCGCATGAATTAAGCTTTTCTATGAGTGTCTTTTCTGTTGAAAAAAGTAAGTACGGCTGTAGTATTAGAACCTATCCCAATAAGGAATTGTCATATTCTATAACGGATAATTTTGAAGGCATAGAGAATATGGCAAACAACAAATGGCGGCTCAGTGATGAACTTTGGGGAAAAATGGCGCCACTTATTCCCGAACATAAAACTCAGCATCCGCTGGGCACACATCGTAAACGTGTTGATAACCGTGCCGCTATGGATGCCATCTTCTTTGTGCTCAGAACGGGCTGCCAATGGAACGCCCTGAATGCAACAGGAATATGCTCGTCAAGTTCGGCTCACCGTCGTTTTCAGGAATGGCGTGACGCAGGCGTTTTTGAACGCTTCTGGCAGAACGGTTTACTGGCCTGCAAGCATCTCGCGATCATCGACAAAGTCGGCACTACGAGCTGCACATCCAGTCTCGCAAGGAAGAGCCAAAATACGGACTTTAAAGCTCAAAGATGGGTTGTCGAGAGGACTCATATCTGGATGAATCGCTTTCGCCGGATACTGACCCGATGGGAAAAGAAGGTCGAAAACTATGAAACTATGTTACATTTTGCATGCGGGATTATAGTCTGGAACAAAACCCTATTGGGATAGGCTCTTAGTACACCTGTATTAACAGTTAATACAATAAGTATACCTCAAGCCAACAGATCAGGCCACATCATCACCCGCATTTGACTGCATCAGCACCAGAAAGAAATCGGACTGCGTCTGCGTATCATCCAGCGCGGGAAAGTCTGCCTGGGAAAAACTGGTGGCGTCCCGGGCCGAAACTACGCGCTCATCCTCAATAAAGGTTTTCCTCACGCCATTCACTTTCTTGCTGTATGAGTGCCGGAAGACTGCCGAATATCGCCCGTCCTCATCCAGAAAGACGCAGGTATCCCAGCGATGGTTTCCTTTTTTTCGGAAATGGTGGTAGACCTGACGGCCGTGCCTTTGGGTTTGGTGCCTTGAAAATGGCCGATATGTCAGATTTGGAACTCAACCAGCTTCGCGCAATACGGGAGGATTTTATTCGGGTTGATACGCTTTGTGCTGCCAATGAAATAGTCAGTAATCATATTCATTCACTGGCGAATGGAACCTCATGGATGACAAAATATCGGCCTGAACGAGTACGAAGGCCATTCGCTGTACGACATGATTTACAACAATAAAACGGATATTGATATCCATATGGTGGCAGGAGATAACCACTCATTGAAGGGGTCTAACGGTACGAAAAGTCACTCTAAGACCGAATTTCGTCTTTTTATTTCCTGATGAGAAAATGAAGAATCACTTTCTCTCTTCAGTGGTAGTGTCTACCCCGCAGTAAAGTTATCGGGTCGCGCAGGGGGAAAGTTCCCTTGCGCGACCCGATAACCCCTGATAAATCCCGCTGAAAAAATAATTATAAGTTTCCGGTCAATGAATCGGCTGATAACTCACATTAAGACGTTTAGCCAATCTCTCAAGTCGCTTATCCAATGTCCAAAGTCTTGCTCCTGGCGTTATTAAGGTTGATGCCAGCAACGTAATATCAATAAAACCACATCCAAGCCCGTACAGTTTTTCGTTTTCAATAAATGCCATCACTTCGGCAATACTGGCCTGATGGCTCGGTGGTAAGAAACCTAGATCACCAAGTGTTCGCAGTCTTGGAGCCGGAGGGGTACCACATGCTATCTCTGCCAATACCATTGGATGAATCAGAACCAGATCCCGGCTCAGCAACTGAATCAACCCGTCATTCCGGTTCTTGAAATGGTCAACCCAGACGGATGTATCAACCAAAATAGTCATTATGAGGATGACTCCTCGCGGCGGCGGGGAATCATCTGCATTTCAGGCGATGTACCTCCGAGCGAAGCGAGCCGCTTTGCCGCCTGCACCTGAACAAACGTTTTTACCGCTTCCCGGAAAATATCAGCTTTGTCCATGCTAGGATCGGCCATTTCCAGCGCTTGTGCATACAGCACATCATCAATCGTGACAGTAGTTCGCATTTGATTACCTCATTGATTCAAATATTGATGCAATATTGCATCAATATCTGAATCAATGCAAGAGCATAAATCATTGGGGCAATTGCGTTAACCTGTCACCATTTAGTGTCTGGAAAATCACCCCAGAAGAAAACTGCTGGCCCAATTATCCTCGCAAGGGATGCAGGCTAATCAACAAATTACCTTCTTATCAGATGGCGCTGATAATCTCAGGGATCTGCAATTTAATTTGTACCCTGAATCCCAGTATGTGCTCGACTGGTTTCATATCACAATGCGCCTGACAGTCTTAAAACAATATGCCAAAGGGGTATCAAAAGACGCCCCTGAACTCGGAGCAGAATTATCAGACGTTTTAACCAGCACAAAATGGTCTATCTGGCATGGGAATGTCGATAAGGCATTAGAATATTTGGATCATTGTGCCTTGATATGTGATGACGATACATTGCATTATGAAAACCATAAATCGCTGTTAAAACATATCGATGAAATGTATACCTATATTGAAAATAACCGCATGATGATCCCGAATTATGGTGAAATGTACCGATATGGCGAACCGATTTCTTCATCATTTGTTGAATCGACGATCAATGAAGTCATCGCTAAACGGATGGTGAAAAAGCAGAAAATGCAATGGAGTCAACAAGGAGCGCATTACTTACTTCAGACACGCACAGCGGTACTTAATGATGATTTGAAAACCCAATTTGAGCATTGGTATCCGGGCATAAAATTAGGTGACGAAACGGAGCATTATTGGACAGAAACGGTTGCTGCATAAATGCCCCAAGGTTTTTTATGCTCTCCAAATTAGCTTAATGAGGAAAATGGATGGCATTATGATTCACAATGAAAGGAACAAACCCCGTTATTTTCAACGAGGTTTGTCAGCGGTCTGAAGCCGCTGGCGCGGCTTCAGATTATTGACAAAGTGCTGGTTTTTTATCCGGCATTTTGTTTTAATTAAGTTCCGTTCACTCAACGGAGCTTGCCACCATGTTAAGACCCCCCCCTCTCCAGACTTTCCCGCCAGAAACGCTCTCGCTTGACGAGCTGGTCCCTAAAAATCATTTGGTCCGTCAAGTCGATGCTGCCATTGATTTCGAATTTATCCGCGAATTAGTCGCCCCGTTGTATTGCCACAATAATGGCCGTCCTGCTATCGATCCGGTCATGCTGATTAAAATGATGTGACTCGGCTACTTGTTTGGCGTCCCCAGTGAACGCCGTCTGGTACAGGAAATTCAGGTTAATGTGGCTTACCGCTGGTTTCTGCGCCTCGGACTGACAGAAAAGGTCCCTGATGCCTCAACCCTGAGCCAGAACCGCCGCCGCCGTTTCAATCATACCGCGGTCTTCCAACAGATTTTTGACCACATTGTTGAACAGGCGATAGCCAAAGGATTTGTGGGCGGACACGTACTCTATACCGACAGCACCCACCTGAAAGCCAGTGCCAATCCGCATAAATCGGAGAATGTCATGCGGTCGGTTCCCCCCGGCGCCTATGTTGACGCACTGGATAAAGCCGTCACTCAAGACCGGGCGGCAGCTGGAAAAAAAGCCTGAAGCCAGCCCTAAAGGAACGGCAGAGAAAGACGAAGGTCAGTACCGTCGATCCGGAAAGCGGGTTTATGCACCGGACCAACAAACCCAGGGGGTTCTTTTACCTTGACCACCGTACCGTGGATGGGCAAGTCGGTATTATCACCGATACCTACGCCACACCGGGTAATGTCCACGACAGCCAGCCTTTTATCAAGCGTTTGACGCGTCAGTTAGAGCGTTTTGCTCTCAATCCCCTCGCGGTTGGGTTGGATGCGGGCTATTTTACGGCCCCGGTTTGTTATCTGACGGAACAGTTAGGCATTATCCCCATCATAGGTTATCGCCGGCCGAATAAGGGACCAAATACCTTTCAGAAGAAACATTTCACCTATGACCAGCTACAGGATTGTTATGTCTGCCCGCAGGGAGAAAAACTGATTTATACCACAACCGACCGTCAGGGATACCGGCATTATCAGGCCCCGGCGGCTATCTGCCAGTGTTGCCCGCAGCGTGATGCCTGCACGCACGCGAAAGGCGGAAAAACGATAACCCGTCATATCTGGGAGGCCAGTAAAGAGCAGGCCAGAGAAAACCGGCTAACGGAATGGGGTAAAAAAGTTTACAAGCGACGAAAGGAAACAATAGAGCGCAGTTTTGCGGATGCGAAGCAACATCACGGGCACCGTTATGCCCATTTTCGCGGGTTGCAGAAGGTGCAAATACAGTGTCTTTTGGCGGCAACTGCCCAAAATATCAAGAAGATAGCCTTGCTGGTCGCGATGCTTTGTTGTTTTTATCTCTGGAGGGCGAGCCAGTCAATGCCCGCGAAGCGAAAATAACGCCCTGACGGGCGATTGAATCGGGTCAATGAGGAAAATGAGTTGTATTATGATTCGTAATGAAAGGAACAAACCCCATTATTTTCAATGGGGTTTGTCAGCGGCTTTTGTCTTGACAGAATAACGTTAGTAAAGCAGAAGAGATCTGACATACGGCTCCTTCTCCATCATTCAAAAATCCTCACTAATATTTTTGGTGGTTTATCACACCTAACTCACTGTAAAACAACAAATCACCAAAACGCCGGCGACAGGTTACGGCAGTTGATCAATGCCATCATGATAAATAGTTGCAACAGATAGGGGGTTTGGGTGACCGGATAGGTCTACTCACCCAACCCCCCATAAAGGATCTTTCCCTTGCAATTTAGCGCCTGCATACGCACCAGTAATACTCGCTATTTCTGTAAACCAAAACCCTTTGCCTTGCGTTAATGCCCCTGTTCCTGTGGCTATCAGTACATCAGTAATGTTCACAGGACCATTTGTCAGTTGATTACTGACATTAGCTGTTTCACTGATTACACCTCCAGCAAAAATACTGCCTACCGTTGCTCCCGATGGCAGCAACACCGGTGCCACCACTGTGGAAATCCCCGCGCCCCATGCTGTTATCAATCCTCTTACCGGATCTTGTCCTTCCGGGTGATCGCCTTTGGCATGCTTTGACAATGCCGCTGAAATCTCTTGAGAGGATTTACCTTCATTTGACATAGCGGTCGCCAAGCTGGATGCCGATCGACCGTAATCTGCCATTCCTTTTGGCAAACTAAGTGCATTATTGTCCGTAACAATGTAAAAACCCTTGTACAATAGCCAAGGTTGGTCCGGTCGTCGATCAGATAGTGGTATCTTAATTCTCACGATTTCCTTTCAAACGGGATAAGATCCAGATTCCCACTCCTAATGGTAATCCTATTGCTCCTCCTCTTCTTACTGAATCTAAAGTATTATTTGCCCATTCAAAATAAAAATGTCCATCTCTTAAGAAAAAAATAACAGCGACTCCAAGTCTAATAAAAAGCAAAGCAAATGTTATAAGGAAAAAAAATGAAATAGCTAGTTTTATCATAAGCCTAATATCTTTCATTTTTTTCCTTCCCTTGTTTCCAATTGTTTCTGAACTTCCGAGCCGGCTATTTCCGATGCTCCAGCTCCCAAAATAGCTCCTGTCAAATTAGATGTTTTATTCAATATTATTGGTTTCAGTTGATTTCCGGCAGTAATAATTTTACTTCCGGTCGAACCAACTATATTACCAATAGCTGCCCCCGCCACTGGTGCAAGAGGGTTTTTATCCTGTAGTTTTGCCCCAACATAAGCACCTGTTATACTCGCCACTTCTGTAAACCAAAACCCTTTGCCTTGCGTTACCGCCCCCGTTCCCGTGGCTATCAGTGCATCAGTCATGTTCACAGAACCATTTGTAAGCTGATTACTAATGTTGGCTGTTCCACTGATTAGACCTCCAGCAAAAATACTGCCTACCGTTGCTCCCGATGGCAGCACCACCGGTGCCACTACTGTGGACATCCCCGCGCCCCATGCTGTTATCAATCCTCTTACCGGATCTTGTCCTTCCGGGTGATCGCCTTTGGCATGTTTTGACAATGCCGCTGAAATCTCTAAAGGAGATTTACCTTCATTTAACATCGCGGTAGCCAGACTGGATGCTAATCGACCGTAATCCGCCATGCCTTTGGGTAAGCTCAGTGCATTATTGTCAGTAACAACCCATTCCATTGCGAAGTGAGCCAGAGAACAGCGATTTTCCCTGTTCATTCAGTCAGTTACAACCCGTTTTTTCCGATGTGCGTTCACCGCCGAACCCAAAACCCCCTGACGCGCTTTTCGCCCCCGAAGGCCGGTTTTTCCCGCCGCGCTCTGGTCAGGGTAGCGCCTTTTTCGGCAACGGGCGAACGTCGCCCAACTGGCTTGGGCGGCGGGCGCCCGTTCTGCGGGCGCGGGCGGCATAGAGCCCGCAAGCGGCGCCCCTGCGACGCTCTGAGGCACGGGCGTTTCAGACCGGGCACGGCTTTGCATGACCACGCGATTTTGTTCAGGGAAGCCCTCGGGGGGCTGAGGGATCCCCACAAATCGGTGCTAATAAACCAGCACCATATTTCGGTAGACTCTTGTTAAGTGGTTAAGAGCATCATTCAGTGATATTTGTTTTAAAATCAGTGGGGAGTGTCGTAAGACGTTCTCCGCTAACGTCAGATATGAGATGACCCGCCGTGATTTGATACTGTTGGCCTGATATCTCAGATGTAATCCCTTATTCTCCACGTGATAACCAATCAGCCACAGGACGATTGTGCTCAGGGTTGCCAGTAAGCTCAGTACCCGCATTCTACCCGCAGAGCGACTGTGGCTGGCACGAAGACCAAATCCGAAACGCTCACTTTTTTCATCGCGGAAGTTTTGCTCTATCTGCATGCGACGACTGTATAACTTGATGATCTCCCGTGGCTTTAAATCATCTATACTACTGAAAATAAGCCAGGCTTCTTTTGCTGACTGCCGATACTCGTTGTCTGTTTTAGTATACATTGGCCTGCCTTTTGAACGTTTACTTTTCCGCCCTTTAGGTAATTTCTTGTATGTATAAAAATGACCATTAATACGGTTTTTCTTTTCTTTGACCAGCGTTCCCGCCCCCATGTATTTCGGCGTTATTGTTCCGGGACAGTCAGAGATTTTCAGCCATATTTCAGGACTATCTGCTAGGTGAAATTGAACGTTATTCCTGATCCGCCCAATAAAATCCCAGCCTAATGAGGTAATATGTCGAAACCATGGACTCTTAAATCCTGCGTCTGTGACGATGATGACTCTGGCATCGGAAGAGACGGCTTTAGCGAGGGAATCAAGAAACTGATTTTGTATTAAGGTGTTATTTTGTTTTTCCGAGGATACAACCCAACTCAATAACGGCATTGCCCGACCGTCGCAAAGAAGGCTGGCACGAAGCACATGATACTCCTGCGATGGATAACCGCTCCAGTCCACAGCAATAACGCAAAGAGGCAACTGACGAGTTATCATGGCAGTAATATTATTAAAAATCGCAGGAATATCGTTGTGAAGAGCGGTGTTTCCTAACAGGCGATCAACCCTTTTTATCTTGTTTTTGACCTGAGCCTGTCCGGGCAAAAAACGTCCAATACTGGTTAGCGTAAGAGAAGCGCCATTAATCAAAGCCATAGTGGCATCGATTAATGCATTCTGGCGATATTTATGAAACGGTGCTAAGGCATCTTTGAAGAAGTTGTGACATACTTTACGTGCAGGCATAGCAGTGACCTTATTGACTTGGTGGAACAATCAGTAGATCACACAACGCTATGCTTGTCTATTTTCTGGGGATTCCTCAGCCCCGAAGCCCTGGCTTATCTGGAAAAACGCCGGCTCAACCACCCGGAATTAGTCGCCCAGTTTAAACTGGGCTTTGCCAACCGCACGTTAGCCTATCGCCTGCCCATCAAGGCGGTGCAGGCCGGCGCACAGATCCGCGCCCGTCTTCGGGCCGTGGGGCTGATGCGCGACAGCGGGCACGAGCACTTTACCGGTTCGCTGGTGATACCGGTTATCGACCCGAACGGCCAGATCCGCGAGATCTACGGGCGCAAAATCACCGACCGTTTACGTAAAGGAACGCCGCTGCATCTGTACCTTCCCGGCGCACATGGCGGGATATGGAATGAGCCGGCGCTGATCAGTTCAGGGACGGTCATCCTCTGTGAATCCCTGATCGACGCCCTGTCGTTCTGGGTGGCCGGTCACCGCCATGTCACCGCCGCCTATGGGGTGAACGGCTTCACCGATGAGATGCGGCAGGCGTTTCGGCGGCATGGCGTTAAGCAGGTCTTGATCGCCTACGACAATGATCCGGCAGGCAATGAAGCGGCGGTAAAACTGGCCGCCGAACTCACCGCCGTCGGTATCACCGTGTTCCGGGTGGTGTTCCCCGAGGGCATGGATGCCAACGGCTATCTGTGTCAGGTCGCTGAGCCGGAACGGGCCTTCGGGTTGTTGCTCGACAGTGCCGTGCCGATGCAGGAAGCGGCAGAGGTACAGGCCACCACTGCAACAGAGCGGGCCGCACTGGCTGAACATCAGCCGGTTCCGGTGCCGGAAACAGTCAGCACATTAGCCGCCGGTATAGCCGCGTTGCCGTCAATGCCGAATGTGGTCTGGGAAACCGGCGCTAACGGCGAGATATCCCTGACGCTGGGCACACAACAGTGGGGTATCCGGGGCCTGTCACAGGTGAAAGCCGGGGCGGCGGTGATGAAAGTGAATGTTCAGGTCGTTGATACCGACAGCGGCGTGATGTTTGCCGACAGCGTGGACATGATGAGCGCCCGCAGCCGGGGCGGGTATGCGCGGCTGGCCGCCACCGAACTCGGGCTGGCCGAAGGTGACCTGCGCCGGGCACTGGGGCAGGTGTTGCTGGTACTGGAACAGTGTCAACAGGCCGGCGTCAGTGAACAAACCGAACCCCCACCGGTTCCCGAACTGAGCGAGGACCAGCGGGCTGCGGCGCTGGCGCTGCTGCAAGACCCGAAACTGAGTGAACGCATCACCGCTGACTTAGCCGCCTGTGGCGTGGTGGGCGAATCCACTAACCTGCTGGCCGGTTACTTAGCCGCCGTCAGTCGCAAGCTGGACCGTCCGCTGGCCGTGCTGATACAAAGCAGTTCGGCGGCAGGGAAAAGCAGCTTAATGGATGCGGTACTCAATCTGATACCGGAAGAAGAACGGCTGCAATACAGCGCCATGACCGGCCAGAGTCTGTTCTATCTGGGGGAAACCAATCTCCAGCATAAAATCTTAGCCATTGCCGAAGAGGAAGGCGTCAGGCAGGCCGCCTATGCGCTCAAACTGTTGCAAAGCGACGGCGAACTGACCATTGCCAGCACCGGTAAAGATGACGCCAGCGGGAATCTGGTGACCAAACAGTACACGGTAAAAGGGCCGGTGATGCTGATGCTCACCACCACCGCGATAGATGTGGATGAAGAGCTGTTAAACCGCTGTCTGGTGCTGACGGTAAACGAATCGCGGGAGCAGACCGAAGCTATCCACGCCTTGCAGCGCCATAAACAAACGCTGGAAGGTCTACTGGCCGAGAATGAAAAGGCATATATCACCGAACTGCATCAAAACGCCCAGCGGCTGTTGCGCCCGCTGAATGTGGTTAACCCTTATGCCTCACAGTTAACGTTCATGAGCGATAAAACCCGCACCCGACGCGACCACATGAAATATCTCACCCTGATACAAAGTATCGCCCTGCTGCATCAGCACCAGCGCGAGGTGAAGACAGCGGAACACCGGGGCAAACGGCTTGAATATATCGAAGTCACCAAAGAAGATATCCGCCTGGCGAACCGGCTGGCCCACGAGATATTAGGCCGCACGCTGGATGAGATGTCGCCCCAGACCCGAAAACTGTTACTGTTGATACAAGCGATGGTGAAAGAGACGGCGACAGCGCAGCAACGCCCGATGAACGCGGTCCGCTTTACCCGCCGGGATATCCGCAGTTACACCCAATGGAGCGATAACCAGTTAAAAGTCCATTGTCAGCGACTGGCCGACATGGAATACCTGTTAGTCCACGGCGGCAGCCGGGGCCATCTGTTGCAGTATGAACTGCTGTGGAACGGCGACAACGCAGAAGAAGCCCACCTGTGCGGCCTGATTGACCTGACAGCGCCGGAAAAACCGGTAAAACCCTGAATATGACTCACGCAAGTTGGACTGACTGAACCGCAAGTTGCCTTCAAGTTGGGATCAAGTTGGGCCCAAGTTGGAGGGCGGGAAACCGGCGTCAGACCGCAGCAATACTGGGAGGAACGGCTCGCAAGTTGGGGACGGTTGAAAAACACTGTTCCGGCAATAATAAGAAAAAGCCGTCGTATCGTACTGCCAGTACATCATAGAACCCGAAAACCCGGAATACGACCGACGCAAGTTGGACTGACTGAACCGCAAGTTGCCCTCAAGTTGGGGTCAAGTTGGGCCCAAGTTGGAGGCCGGGAAATGGACGCCAGACCGCAGCAATACCGGGCTGAGCGGTCCGCAAGTTGGGGCAGACAGAAAAGGACTGTTCCGGCCACCTAAGAATCAAGCCATCGTACCGTCGTGATGTATCACACACCGATAACCATTAACCGCTGTTCCCTACAGGAAATCCCATCATGTCATCACCCGTTAAACATCAATCCAACCCCCGCTCGCTGACCCTGCGCCAGCATCTGGACGCGTATCTGGATAACCTGCTGTTGCAGGGGGCGAGTCAAAAGAGCCAGTCCGCCCGTCATGAACGGCTGTCACCGTTCGTCAACTGGTGTGAGGAACAGGGCGTAATATCCGCCGCTCAGGTCACCGAACCGTTACTGGAAAACTGGCAGCAGTATCTGGCCCGGTACCGCAAGGCCAACGGCCAGCTTTATACGCAGGACAGTCAGCGCCGACGCCTGCGGTCCTTACGCCTGTGGTTCGACTGGTTGCAGCAACAGCACGCTATCCCAACCAGCCCGGCAACAACCCTCGCCTCGCCAGACAGAAAAAAACGCCCCTCTGTCATGGAGACCCACGGTCAACCCGACGCCATCCCGGCCCGCTTCGCCACCTTACGCCAGCATCTGGCGGCCTGGCTGGAAGCCGTGCAGGGACAGGGCTTAAGCGAACGGACCCAAGAGTCCTATGAAGAACGGCTGTTGCCGTTCGTCAACTGGTGCGAAGCGCGTGGGGTGATGACCGCACCGCAGGTCAGCCTGCCGTTGCTGGAAAGTTACCAGCGCTGGCTGAGAAGCCACCGTAAAGCGGACGGCCAGCCCTACACGCCGGGCAGTCAGCGGGACCGCCTGAGTGTCTTACGTCAGTGGTTCCGCTGGCTGTTGCAACGTCACCATATCCTGTATAACCCGGTGGACAGTCTGGTGTTGCCGAAGGAAGAAAAACGGCTGCCGGCACAGGTAATGAATGAAGAGGAAACCCACACGGTCTTAGCCGCAACGGATATCAACACCCCAACCGGGCTGAGAAATCGCGCTATCCTTGAAGTACTGTGGAGTACCGGTATCCGGCGGATGGAAGTAGCCAGCCTGCTGTTAAGCGAGGTGGACTTCGGGCGCGGGGTGGTGCTGGTCAGACAGGGTAAAGGCCGTAAAGATAGGGTGGTGCCCATCGGCGAACAGGCGCTGCACTGGTTAAGCCGCTGGCTCAGCGTCCGGCCCGAGTTAACGCGGCGGGGTGACAGTGGACACCTGTTTATCACCAGGAAAGGCCGGGGACTGGCAAAGGGCACGTTAACCTGGATAGCCGCCGACAGCATCCGTAAACAGGCGCAACTGACTAAACCGGGGGCCTGTCATCTGTTCCGCCACTCAATGGCAACCCAGATGCTGGAGAACGGCGCGGACACCCGGCACATCCAGGCGATACTGGGGCATGAGAAACTGGAGACGACGCAAATCTATACGCGGGTGGCCATCGGTCACTTAAAGCAAGTGCATGAGCAGACCCACCCGGCAGAACGGCAGTCAAAGCAGGCCACGCCAGACGACAAGCAGGCGGAGAGTGACAAGCCGGACAGCCCGAAGCCGGTCTGAACGTGCTGTGTTGCCGGACAATCTTAATGTTAGCCGGTTCCCTGTGAGCGCGTGGGGTGCAGTGAAAGGCAGACTGCGCGCGTCCCTGCGCACAGACTGCCTCCCTACCTACGGCGTGCCCGGCGGTAAATGACGTCCGCCCGGCGCTAAACTCCGGCGTTCGCGGTGACAATCGTTGCCGGTCAGCCGCCATTCAACATAATGTGGCATTAAGCGAAATGGGCCTACACGGCCCACAACGCTTAACGGCACATTATGTCGGCACCGCCCACCCATGGGCGCTGCGCGGTTACCTTGGCCCCGGTGCGCGGCTGGCCGCCGGGTTGAGCTTCTCAGCCCCAGAGGCGCACCGGGCTGCGCCCGCTGCTGTCAGCCGCGGTGCCCAAACCCGCCGCCGCAGTCGCCGCCGTCCGTGGCGGCTCCGGGGCGAAAATCCGCCTTAAACCGTTGTCGGTCAGTCCGTCAAGGTCAACCGCCCTGAAGGCAGGCCAGCAAGCTGGCGCAATTTATGGCCCCCGCCCAACCCTGCTGCACTGGCTGCGTCCGGCTCGCAGTCGCAGGCTCCTCGCTCGTTCCCGTACTCGCCATCTCCGCCCCGTCCGCCCCCGCGAGCGCTGTCTCTTGATCAGATCTCCAAATCAACTGATTTAGCCAGCAAATAGCCGTCTATCAGGGTTTGCAGCCGAAACCAACCTTCCCAAAGTCGTTCCCATCCGACTCGACCCGTGCGTTTGGAATCGTACCAGCCGGCCAGTTTTCCCAGATTGATGAAGGCCCAATGCAAGCTCGGGGCTTTTTTCGGCACACGGCATTTTTCTTGTTTTGACCACAGTAATTTCCACGCCAGGGGGCTTAATACTGTCTCACAGCTCTCTTTCTCTGCTTCTTCTTTGTTCAGACCCTTAAAACGCAGCTGGTGTATCCGTACCGCAATAAAGGCCAGCAGCACTATCATCCGCTCCAGATTATCTTTGCTTTGCATACGCAGCGCTTCTACCTGCGTGCCGCCCGTTTTCCACGCTTTGTGAAATTCTTCTATCAGCCAGCGGCGCTCGTAATAACTGAATATTTTATGGGCGTCTTCCTGACTGTTGACGGGTTCGGAGGTCAGAAGATGCCAGCAAAGCCCATCCTCCGGACCTTTTTCGTAGCAACCGACATAAAATATCCGCACCGCTTCACCGCTTTTTCCTTCGGGGATTTTCAACGTCACTTCGGCATAACGGATATCACAATGCGCGACACGCGCCTGACGCCCGCCTTTCTGTCTGATCTGAACTAATCGTTCTCCAGCACTCTGTAACTGGCTGATAAAGTCATAAAGTTTATCCTGACTTTCCTCAATACGCCGGTTTTGCATCGAACGGATGACGAAACGGTGTTTTTGGCTCGTTTTATAACGCAGATATTCAATGATATCGGCTTCACGGTCACAGACAGAAATCACGTTGGCCATCTGCTCCCCTAACCGGCTGTCGACGGCTTGTGAGGCCCGTTCCCACTTATAACTCTCTTTCCCTTCATAAGGGCGTGTGTCGCGTTGTCGGCTTTTGCCATAATCACTGACATCTCGACACCAGCGCTGTTGCTCTATCAACCCCACGACCTGTTGTTCTTCAGGCGCAAATAACAACACCGAGTGTACCTGCATGCCCCGGGATTTTTCCGTCGAGGTGGTATAGCCGAGTTCATCGGCGACCGACGCGTGGGAAAATGACAGGGTTGTCGTGTCTTCCAGCGCTAACAGGCAACGATAACGTTGAGCGTGAGCGACGGTGGCGGTAAATCCGGCTTCGGCGATGGCCTGAGGCGCAATGGCGGAATTTCGGGTCAGTCGGTAGGCCGCTTCAACATCGGCAGGAGAGTCAAGAGATTGCACGAGCGATTGTCCTATATGGTTAGCCAACGAACAGGCCACTTTCACCAGGCGGTTGGTACGGCGTTTATCACCTAATTCCGCATGTTGAAACGTGTCATTTGCCCATTGTTCAGCGCAGGTTGAAAACATAAAGATTACCTCAAGTCGTGTTTGTTATTGAGATCAATCTATGAGGAAAAAGTTCAATAACGAGGGGGCAGGTTAAAATATTTGTGTAGGAAAGACAGCGCGAGCGGGGGCTCCCCGCTGAAAAGCTTCACCTGCGGGCTTCGCCAGCCCGCACCCGGCCAACCCGCGTCAGCGGCGCAGACAAGCTGCACCGCCGCCACGGGTTCCCAATAAAACCCGGTTCCGGCAGGCAAAGCGGGGCGAAACCCGGCGCTGACGTCGGGGAAAAAATGCGCTAACATCGGGAAAGTGCCCGTCGGGGCCAGTTGGCATGTTCTTTAACAGGGTGGGAAAAAGCGGCGGAGAAAAAGGCTGCTAAATCAGGGGGAAAGGTCCGCTAAACTGTATGATGGCGTCGGGATAGTCCCTAAGACCACCATCTGCGCGATGCGAACCGCTGGCGGCATATAACTGCCCGAGGCCATTCTGTTCCAGAGTTTGTACAAGTTCCCCGCGAGGTTCTTCTCAAATTCCTCAATCGATTGACCATCGATTCCAGCGCTGCCTTTGTTGGCTTTTACCTTCTTGTACGCTCTCCAGACAGCCTGTCTGGATAACGCAAACGGTTTGGACTGGCTCACAGGTTCCTCCCACTTGTGCAGTTGACCCGTAATACAACCCCAACGACTGGCCCCCTTCGCTCCACGTCCATTACAGACGCTTCATCACTACTACGGAGCCATCTGCCCCTGTGACCCGCATCGGTACTCAGGCGCTTGCCGGTTTTCTGCTTGACGCCGCTCCCTTCACATCGGGACGACAGGTTCCCACGTTCCATGCCAGAGCCTGTGTTGTGCTCATGCTGTCTATATGCCGGATGCCGCCCAGCCAGTAACCAGATAACCGCTGGACTTATCACACGCCGCTTAGAAAGCGCGTTTTTGACATCATCTTGTTCCTTTCGACACTGCATCTACAGTTCACTCTCGTTCATCTTCACAACACATACATGGCGCATCTGACTGCGCCTTTTCCCTGACGCTCACCACCACCGCTCTTAACGGCAGCAGCTCAGGGTAGTTTGAAGGCTGCGTCTGGACACCGCCTCCGAGGGGCCGACCCTCATCTCTCGCACAGCATTGCACCCTTTATTTGCCACAGGGTGCATTCGTGGCACACCTACGCCGGAATCCCAGAAAATTCTGTCACTCTGATTTTACCCTCCAGACCAGTGAAGTTATCATCACCATTCTTTTCAGAAGATCACTGAGTTGTCCGACAAACGAATGTTTTCCGACAACCTGCGCCAATGTTGTCATGTACAACTGTTTGCTCCATTAGCACATATGTGCTAATGTGGGAATGTGTAATTTTGGAGATTATCCCATGAGTCGCCTAACCATCGACATAACAGACCAGCAGCACCAAAGCCTGAAAGCGCTGGCTGCCTTGCAGGGCAAGACCATCAAGCAATATGCGCTGGAAAGGCTGTTTCCCGGCGATGTTGATGCCAATCAGGCATGGAAGGAGCTGAAAACCCTGCTCGGTACCCGCATCCACGAGGGACTTGCTGGCAATGTGTCTACCAAGAGCATCAGCGAAATTCTCGATGAAGAACTGACCGAGGGCCGGGCTTGACTGGCTACGTTCTCACTGCGGCGGCAGAATCCGACCTGCGCGGCATCATCCGCTACACCCGCAAGCAATGGGGCGATGCTCAGGTGCGCCGCTACATTGCTATGTTGGAACAAGGTATCGCCAGCCTCGCCGATGGCCGGGGTGTGTTCAAAGACATGAGTGCGCTTTTTCCGGGTCTACGGATGAGGCGGTACGAACATCATTACGTCTTCTGTCTACCGCGTGAGGGAGCGCCTGCTCTGATAGTGGCTATTTTCCATGAACGCATGGACCTGATGACACGACTGGCTGACCGGCTCAAAGAGTGATGGCTTGGGCAGCCATGATCGAAATGGCGGCTGGTGACACGATTGTTGGGTCTACCCCTACTTGGGGTTCTACGCCAGAACCGCCGAAATTTCCGGCCTGTAAAAGTACGCTCTCTATCCGGAGGAAACACGCATACTCCCGGATACCTGCGTTATTATGGGGTTATTCAGACATTGTAATATGGGACTACGATAATGAGCCATTCTTGTAATGAAAAGAAAAAAATCACCAGAAGAATTATACATTCCTGCATTATTCCATCTGGTGATATACGAGCATGTTATTTTTTTAGTTGTCTTATGATGTCAGCCGTATCATAATGTGCATGTTTTTCCATAAATAACCCATCCTTCAGTGTTATCATGAACATCAAAGAGAACCGGACTTTTTTACCACTTCCCGGGTGACCATGAAATTCTTTTTCGTGACCCCTTCAAATATAAGATAGCATGCAACCTTGTCTTCTTTCGCGAATGCCTCGTGTATCCGCATGGTAAAACCCGGAAATGCATCCATGTTCCCTTTTTCCTGAGTGATAAACTGTTCTCTGTTCAGGGAAGTATCTACCTGTGAAAAGAATTTAAAATCAGGATGACAGAGAGCCAGAACTTCATCGTATTTATTATCTTCTATCAGTTGATAGAATTTTTGTACGGTTTTAATATTTTCTTCTGTTTTCATTCATCACCTCATTTCTGGTTTATATTCCTGCCGGAATACCTCCCTCCGGCACAGGATCACTAAATGTTTTTCTCCATTCTGTGGGGCTTACCCCCATTCTCTGACGAAATACTTGCCTGAACGTAATAACGGACTGAAAACCAGACAGCTCAGCCACTTTTTCAACTGAAATTCCGGTGGCCTCAAGTAATTCCAGACTGCGGCGGAGACGTTCTGACGTTATCCACTCCACAATTGTCATACCCGTTGCGGTATGAAAGTGCCGTGTCAGCGTTCTCCGGCTCATTGATGTCATTCGCGCCAGCATATCAATATCATGTGGTTTATCCAGATTTCCGGCGAGATAATCCAGTAGCATATTAATTCTGTTGTCAGGGGTATTACGGGGAATATCCGGATTCCTGTACTGCGCCTGTCCCCCATCTCTGTATGGCGGGATAATCATCCTGCGGGCAATCTGATTGGTTATATGTGTTCCGAAGCGCTGGCGAATAATATACAAACAGCAATCCAGAGCTGCGGCAGTTCCGGCAGATGTGACAATTCCTCCATCCTCGGCATAGAGTACGTTTACATCCAGCCTGACAGACGGAAAAAGAGACTGAAAATCTTTTTCTGCTTCCCAGTGTGTCGCTGCGCGCCTGCCATTCAGCAGGCCTGCATACGCCAGAACAAAAGTGCCCAGGCATAAACCAACCAGCTGGCTGCCATTATTATGTGCACAGACGAGGGCATTCAGAAGCGCCTCCGGTGGGCGTTCATGAATATGCCCCCAGAAAGGGATAATGACAATATCAGCATGTGTTATTGCATCAAGCCCGTATTCTGCCTGTACAGCCGTTCCTTCAGACGACCAGATTAATCCGGGGTGCTCTGCGCATAACCGACGGTCAAAGAGCTTTTTTCCTTTCAGTATTTCCCCGAACAAAATAAACGGGACAGAAAAATGAAAAGTACTGAATCCTTCCGTTACCAGTATTGCAACAGTAACAACCGACATTTCTGATATCCCGGAAAAGTAGTGGCGTCAGAAAGACACGGAATCTCCATCTGCCGGAGCGGAAACATAATCCTGAATCTGATTATCACGGGCATATGTCATTAATTCATCCCGGGCCAGCAGACAATGATTAACAGCCTCCATATGCGTGGCTACAATTTGTGCTTCAGGTAATACCCGGTGTGCCTTAAGAATATCTTCCCTTCCAAAAATAATCTGTCCGAACCCGAGTACATGTGCCCAGCCTGTATTCATAATAATAACGCCGGGGCTGAATTTTCTCATATTGGCTGCAACGGCATCGATCCAGATGGAATCTCCAACAAGATACAGTGTTTTTTCATCCGGATGACTGAATACCACACCAGAGGCTTCACCAAGAAGTTCTGCCATCTGTGGATTAGCGTATGCCTCATCCGTACCATGCTGGCAGACTGTTCTGATAAGGGATATATCGTCCAGCCTGCTGTTGTCAGATAAAACAATCAGGTTTGTAAACCCCTGAGCGCTCAGAATATTTGCATCACTTTCATTCTGAACATAAATCAGTTTATTTTTGGGGATCAGATTTACTGCTGCTTCATCCCAGTGATCAGGATGAGTGTGTGTAACGATGATGGCATCCACATCCAGCAGGATATCCAGGCTGAAAGGCAAATCAACCATAGGAATGCGGATTTCTGAACGGGCGGTACCTTCAAATCCAGGGTATGCCTCTTTTTTCGCCAGCATGGGATCGACAAGAAATTTCCTGCCCGCAAACGTAATAATCTGTGTGGCGTTACGTACCTGAGTGATTTTCATCCTGATGCCTCCTGAAATTTAAAAACGGGCGGTTGAATATCTGAGTGGCCCGATGAGGTAATGATAATGCAATCAGGCATTTTCTGGTGATGGTAACGGGTCATATTTCGATGTATTCAGGTCATTTCCTGAATCAATCCCCCCCGACGGGCAAGTGTCCGGTAAACCGTTGGTCGTGAGACTGAAAATAATTCTGCCAGATCGCTGATCGAATACTGCCCTGTGTCATGCATCCGGCACAGCTCTTTTTGTTGTTTATCAGACAACTTTGGCTGCTTCCCCCGCAGTTTTCCCTCTGCCCGGGCGATGGCCATTCCTTCACGTGCTCGCAACCGTATCAGGTCACCTTCAAACTCAGCAAAGGTGGCCAGTACGTTAAAGAACATTTTCCCCATCGGGTCGGCAGGATCGTAGAGAGAGGTTCCCAGCGCCAGCTTCACACCTCTGGCCAGCAGGGCATCGGCAATCTCGCACGCGTCAGGGACCGAACGTGCCAGTCGGTCAAGTTTTGGAACAACCAGCGTGTCACCGCTGCGCACAGCGGCCAGTGCCTGATCCAGACCGGGTCTCTGCCGGTTTGACCCTGTCAGGCCTTTATCAATGTAAATCCGCTCCGGGGAGACGCCGAGTTTCACCAGCGCTTCCTGCTGAGCGGTCAGATCCTGCCTGTCGGTGGAGCAACGGGCATAACCAATCCGTATTTCAGTCATAAAGTGTACGTTTAAGGGGCCATGAAAGAGATTGATACCGTACCAGTTATATGAGACAACGTCAGCAGTGATTTTCTCTGAAGCGCAAAAATGCATTTTTACTGTCCGCAGAGCGATCCTCTTACGGACATTGTTTTCGGAGTCAGGATGACAACTCGTGGTAAAGCAACTGGCAAAAGTGAACGACTGGCGGTTTTAAACAGTGCCGAGCAGGAAGCGCTGTATGGCCTCCCTGATTTCGATGATGCACAGCGGCTGGAATTCCTGGCTCTGGATGAACCCGAACTGGCGCTGGCCTGTAGTCGTCAGGGACTTCACGCTCAGATTTATTGCATCCTCCAGATCGCTTACTTTAAAGCCAAACACCTGTTTTTCCGCTTCGGGTGGAGTGATGTTAAGGATGACTGAGACTTTATCCTGAGCCGTTATTTTCATGGTGAGTCACTTCCGGACCAGTCCCCCACTAAGCATGAACGCTATACTCAGCGGGAAAAAATCTGCGCCCTGTATGGTTACCGGCCGTGGTCATCTTCGCTGTCTTCACAACTTGAGCAGCAGGCCGCCCACATTGTTCACCGCGATGTGACTCCCGGTTTTGTCGCCACTGAGCTGATTATCTGGCTCAACACACATAAAATTATCCGCCCCGGTTACACCACGCTTCAGGAGCTGGTAAGGAAGGCTCTTTCTGATGAAAGGCAACGACTGGGTCGTATTCTGACAGAACAGCTTGACGACGCTACTATTGCCGGGCTGGACAAACTGATTGAACGCGATGATACCCTTTCCCGGCTGGCAGTCCTCAGACAGGATGCACGTGACTTTGGCTGGCGCCAGATGGTCCACGAACGTGAAAAGCGGGCCATACTGGAGCCATTGCACCGAAAAGCCTGCGACATTTTACCGGCTCTGAATATTTCTCAGCAAAATTTGCTGTACTACGCCAGCCTGGCAAATTTCTATACCGTTTACGATCTCCGCAATCTGAAGCCTGACGCAATCTGAAGCCTGAGCAGACCCGTCTTTACCTGTTGTGTTATGCCTGGATCCGTTATCGCCAGTTCAGTGACAACCTTGTGGATGCGATGTTTTTCCATATGAAACAGCTTGAGGATGAGAGCCGCAGCGTGGCTAAACAGTTTATGGCTGACGTGCAGGAAAAACACCGGCGTGAAACCTCTAAAATCGGGTGTCTGCTGTCGCTTTATGTTGACGACAGCGTTCCGGACCCCACCACCTTTGGCGAAGTCCGTCGGCGTGCCTGGAAAATCATGCCACGGGAGGTGCTGAAAACACCGCACAACGCATGAGCGTGAAACCCGTCAGTAAACTGGCTCTACAGTGGCAGGTCGTGGACAATATGACGGCATTAATCCGGCGTCACCTGCGACCATTATATCTGTCACTCGATCTCACCAGTGTGATTCAGGACAGTCCGTGGGCTGAGGCGCTGAGCTGGCTCAGAATGGTGTTCAGTAAAAAGCAGACGCTTTCGCAGCGACCGCTTGAGGAATGTCCTCAGGAAACGTTACCGGAACGGCTGCGCCCGTACCTGCTGGAATCCGGTGAGGATGGCGAACCCGCAGGCCTGAATGCCGGGCGCTATGAGTTCTGGCTCTACCAGCAGATTAAGAAAACGCTTTCAGTCTGGAGAGTTCTATCTCAATGACAGTCTCCGGCACAGGCATCTTTCTGATGAACTGGTCCCTGAAGGGGAGCAGGCTGCTGTGCTGGCTGAGATGAACATCCCCTTTCTGCAGAAGCCGATTAAAATGCAGCGTTCAACCGGGAGCTGAAGCAGGGGAAGCTGAAACATCTGGAATATGATAAAGAAACACAGAAACTGACCTGGCATAAATCCGTGGTCAGTCATCATAAGGCACAGGAAAAGCGTTTTTATGAACAGTTGCCATTCTGCGATGTAACCGATGTCTTCCGCTTTGTTAATGAGCAGTGCCGGTTCCTCCCCGCCATGAAGCCGCTGCAACCCCGTTATGCAAAAAAACACGCTGATGCAGACAGCCTGATGGCGGTCATTGTTGCTCAGGCGATGAATCATGGTAATCATGTGATGGCGCGAACCAGCGACATTCCATTCCATGTGCTGGAAACCACGTACGAGCAGTACCTTCGTCTGGCGTCACTACTCACTGCCAATGACCGCATCACCGATGCCATAGAAGCGCTGCCGGTTTTCCCCCCTCTATTCGCTTGATCCTGAAACGCTTTATGGTGCCGTTGACGGGCAAAAATTTGGTGTTGAGCGACCAACAGTAAAGGCCCGACATTCACGTAAATACTTCGGACGCGGCAAAGGTATAGTGGCCTATACGCTGCTGTGTAATCACATCCCGATCTATGGATATCTGATTGGTACAAACGAGTATGAAGGCCACCATGTCTTTGATATCTGGTACCGCAACACCTCTGAGGTGAAACCCACTGCCATTACCGGAGACATGCACAGTATCAATAAAGCCAACTTTGCGATCCTTCACTGGTTTGGCCTTCGCTTTGAACCTCGTTTTACTGACCTTAATAAACAACTACAGGAGCTGTACTGCGTCAGAGACCCATCAGCATATAAAAAATGCCTGATTCAGCCCGCCGGGCAAATTGACCTGGACCTTATCATCCGCGAGAAAAGCAATCTCGATCGCATTGTCGCCACTCTGGGGCTGAAAGAAATGACGCAGGGAACGCTGATCCGCAAATTGTGTACGTACCAGCAACCAACCCGACAAGACAGGCAGTATTTGAATATGACCGGCTGGTCCGCAGCATTTACACGCTGAAGTATCTGCGGGATCCGCAGCTGGAACGCAATGTCCGTCGCTCCCAGAACCGGATTGAATCTTATCACCAGCTTCGCGCCGCAGTCGCCAAAGTAGGTGGAAAAAAGGAGCTAACCGGGAAAAATGACATTGAAACGGAAATCAGTAATCAGTGCGGGCGATTGATCTCCAACGCGATTGTTTATTACAACTCCGCGATCCTGTCGCGACTGCTGGAGCGACTGGAAGCGGAGGGTAACACCAAAGGCATTGAGGCTCTGACTCGGATATCACCGATAGCCTGGCAGCACATTTTGTTGAACGGTCATTATACCTTCCAGAGTAGCAATGAAATTATTGACATGGACACACTGGTTGCCGGGCTGAAACTGGGGTAACGTAAATTTCGGCGGTTCCGGCGTAGCAATGGCATTCGGTTAACCTCTTGCTGGGGCATCAAAAGAGTTCCATCGGGTTCTGGGACGCATAGATTTTCGTGGATAGTGCCTCCCACACCCGTTGAGTCATTCCGGCAAGTCCCTCTGAAAGAGCACAATAAAATGATTTTAAATGTTTTTTTATCCCCTGCATCAGCAAAGACAAGTGTTTTACAACGAGAAACAAACAGTTTTTGAAATTCAATTTCTGTTTATTTTCTCTACTATCAATGCAGTCGCTATCGTTACCTCTGTGATTAATATCATTTTCCGATATCCTTGCCAGGTTTAGTAATAATATATGCGCTTGGATTTCTTGTCTGACACCTTTCTCACTCTGTGAATGGAAATCCTCAATGCAAAGGATTGACTTTGACAATTTATATAACTCTTCTATATTCCATCGATGATGATATAAATCATGAAAGGCTTCAGCTTCATAATATCCTTGTTCAACAAGAGTAGTGGCAAGAATATATTCACCATTTCGGTCAGTATGCTTTATTAGTCTTAATGTTAAGCATGGGAATTCTGAAAGAAGTTTTCTCTTTCTAAGATCTGACTTTACTGCTTCCGATGGCGTATAACTAACAATAAGATCATCTGAATTACTGTCAGAAAAATCTCTAATAGCCTTATTCCTGTTTCCCTCCTGTACTCTGAATACGGCATTCAGATTGTTTTGCATTACTTGATATAGCAAGTAATAGCTAAAGTATCCCCGATCGAAGATCACGATAGCATTGCTATCTAAACACTGGAGATGCTTTTCGACACAAGCCCTCTCATTATTATGGTTAACAAAATCAACGTCATATATGATCGAATTCAATACATCATAGAGACAACTCATCATTGCATAGGGATAATGTCGTGATGTGTTTTTGGGTGTTTTATATCCATTTTCCAGCAACCCTCTGGGAATGTTTAATTTTGAGCCATCTATAGCAAACAGTCGATGTCCTTTCCATGTTTCGGGATGGGTATTATCTTCCCATACAGAAACGATATTTTTGTTTATGGTTTTTATTGCATCATCAGGTAATTTCATTCTGGCTTCGCACATTGATGAAGCCGAGACGGGCTTATGCTGAGGTAACGGTATTTTTTCACGAATGCACTCAGCCCATATTTCATTAATAATATAATAGTATCCGTGGTTATTTTTCCCTGATATGATTTTTATGAGAAATAGAACAATCAATTTTGTGTCTATTGACCTTTTTCTTTTTCGCCAGGATTTGTCAATTTTTGAGCATGAATCAAAAAAAGTTTTGTTCAGAAAATGATATATATCCATCAGCATACTCTCCGAGGAAACTTAGATTTTTATAGCATAGTTGTTATCTTAACCGAATGCCATTGGCCCGCATAAACCCCTAAAAAGTCAGCAACACAGCGCCCGCTACGGCTCGGCTGGTAGTCGAAAATCACCGCCGGATGAGCCACAAATTCGCCGCTGCGATAGATCCACATGTAGGATTTGCTCTGCGCCGGGCGATCCGCTTCGTGGAGTACCTGTACCGGCGTTTCATCCGCACAAATCAGGGGTTCATTGAGCAAGTGTGTCCGCATTTGTTCGACCAGTACATGTACTTTACGGCCGAGCTGCACACACCCGTTCGCCAGCGTACTGCGGCTTATCTCGATACCGGAACACGCTAAAATATCTGCCTGACGGTACAGCGGCAGTGCATCGACATATTTGGCGGTCACTATCGCAGCCTGGGTGGCCGGGCTGGCAATCGTCCGGGGCAACAGACTGGGCGGCGCGGGTGCCGTGATAATTTTGCTGTGCGTCTGCGTCTTTTCACACTGCCGGCAGGCATATTTCGTGCGCTCGTGACGAATAACGCTGACTTTCTGCGGCACGATTTTCAGGGTTTCAGAGGTTTCGACTCCGCAGGCATGCAACGGTTCACCGCAACAGTCACAGTGCGGCGCATTCAGGGTATAGCGCTGAGCTTCCCGCTCCAGCCCGGCGGGCAAAGGCTGGCGGCCTTTTTTGTGATGCGCGGGTGCGGGTTTAGGCAGGCTATCCTGCTGTTCAGCCTCATTAAAAGTGCCTTTGTCGGCTTTCTCGCTCTGTTTGCCGAAACGTTTCGATTTGCTGAGGCTGAGCTGTTCAAGCAACAGTGCGATCTGCCGATCTTTGCCCTGAATATCGGCCTGAAGTTGGTAAACGAGCGCTTTCAGTTGGTCAATATCATCGGGCAGGTCAGTCATCACTCAGGCTCTCAGGGGAAAAGCCTGAGTGTGACAGCGCAACGGGATCGTGCAAGTCCAAAAACAGGATCAGTGTCACCGATCACATTTTTAATCCCCGTAAGGGCTGATGTGCGCGGGGATGTGCTAACGCCAGCCCCGATAACAGCCAGTTCAGTTGCTGGCGTGTAATGTGTACCGTGCCGTCTGACACCGGAGCGGGCCACTGAAAGCGGCCTTTTTCCAGCCGGCGGGAGTAGAGCCAGAAGCCATTGGTGTCCCATAACAGGATCTTAAGTTTGTCGCGATGACGGTTACAAAAAATAAACCCGACGTCACTGAGCGGATCCAGACCCAGCGCGTCAACCACACTCGCCAGCCCGTCGATGGATTTGCGCAGTGGATAACCTGGCCGGCAACTCAGCCCGGAGTCCGTTGGGCAGAAAGAGCGTGACGGTGTGTCCGGCCTTGGAATGTTCCTCAACCACAACGGGATGCAGGCGTTGGGGCTCGTGCTGTTGCCGGAGCTTTTTTGTCCAATAGTAAAATGTGGCCAGATTAATCTCATGGTGCTGGCAAAACGCCGTCACCGTTAGCCCGCTCTGCTTCTGGGAAGCAATGACTGCCGCCCAGTGTTGCTGTTTTTCAGTGAGTGTCATAGTGGTTTGTCTCCTGAATAAAAAAGAAAAAACACTATGACAAAAGATTAATCAGTCGGGTATGTGGGGTTAATTAGGCGTTTACGTTTGAACTCTATGAAGAGATTACAATTTTGTCAAAGTACATAGAGTCAGCAAAAATTAAGGAAAACAAAGTCATATTTTCCGATGAGATAGCAAAGATGTTATACGAAGTATGGTTCGATTTTAATAGAAGATTAACGTTATAAAAGAGAAACAAACTGTAAATTAATTAATGTCCTGAATGAAGTATATTATTATGGTATAAAATAATAAGGCAGTTAAAGAGAATTTGTGTTCAAAAAATGAGTACACCTGAGTTTTGGTTGCGTCTCCAGAGCGCTTATGACCTACATCAGTTGGAAAATCAAATCGACACGTCCGGGATCGTTTTATATGACGAACAGGACGAAATGTCGCAAATCATCTCAAAGCATTAAGCAATAGTAAATGCGGGGCTACGCCAGCCCTGCATTTGTTGGCAGTTATCGCAGCTACCCGGTCACTACCTCAATACGCATATGGATTAATCTCGTCCGCTCCGAATGAACTCAAACGTCGCACTGTTCAATGGAGCATCTCTGACACGAACCAATATCGGACGTTTTTAGCAAAGATAATTTCTTTGATTTAGCCTGGTTGATACTCTTAATCTATCTTTTGGTTTCTTATTAGTTTTTTATTTTTTTATATTTGGTGGTATTTATTACCACCATTAAAATTATGATAGCATAATGATCTAAATAAGAAATACTAGATTGATAAGTGTATATTTATTGATACATGTCAATACCTTAAAACAAACGTATGGTTACAAATAGCTTTCCATAACATTATTATCACATGGTTGACTATTAGAAATATAGAATATTTCTATTCTAAAACGGAGGTTAGTATATAATGCCCATTAAAAATGGTAATGTTGATTTTAAAAATGACTGGGGTGAAGATATTGTATCCATGACAATTCGTCATCGTCGTAGTAATGACCCCGAAAAACAAGAGCAGGTGACGAGATATAATATTGCTTCTGGTGAAGTACATACTAATATACTCTCATTTACTTACGAAACAGGACCTTCTTCTCCATTTGACTATTGGTGGATTAAATTTATTACTAATAGTAATCGTATATACACAATAAAAGACAATTTCTACTGTTCTGTAAGCGATGGGGATGACGGAAAAGTTAAGTTAAGGATTGATGGAAGTACGAACCAAATGTATGTAGACTTTTCTGATTCTAGTGGCTGTACGGAGTCAATTTATCCAGCTTCACTGATCTTTATTGATGAGCAACAAAAAATCCATACAGTGAATGATTAATTATTCATATTTTTCAAATAATTAGAAGGATATTATATATGAATACGGTGCACCTTGATGGTCATGGAGTTGGTTATATCTCTTCATCTTCACGACGTGACGCTAGTAGAATGATTTCAGACTACATCGGACATGATAATAATAGTTCTAAATTCCAACTCGGACAATACAATATGCAGTATTGGAACCAAGACAGCTGGATCAGAGTGAATAACTGTTATGCTTATGCGTGTAATATAAGAGTTGACAATACATTTCCTCATCCAGGGTACAATAAATTTGGGCAACCACCTATAAATACAGAAGAGTTTCTGGAAGGTGTGAAACTCGATGGTTTAGTAGAAATCAATGAAAATGATTGGCAACCAGAGAAACGAGTAAGAGGAGATATCGATAATCCTGCATGGATTGTTGCTCTATGTGATGGCTATACTGAGGACACTAATGAGTACTGGTATCACTTTTACCGAAAAGTCTGGTCAGGAAATGGCAATGACTGTGGCGGTGGTGAGGAATGTTACTGGGCTCATAAGAATGGAACAGATCCCGTAACGAATAAAATAAAAGGAGGCTCATCATATATCACTGATCCAAGAGATGATATGAGAAAATATGGCCTAACATACAGAGGGCTCTTTTTAGTTTCCCCGAATATCGT
The DNA here is from genome assembly GCF_001010285.1 of Photorhabdus thracensis. Taxonomy (GTDB): domain Bacteria; phylum Pseudomonadota; class Gammaproteobacteria; order Enterobacterales; family Enterobacteriaceae; genus Photorhabdus; species Photorhabdus temperata. The sequence goes on from NZ_CP011104.1 coordinate 4,955,489, forward strand.
AATTTACGCCCCATCTTAATCGTAGAGTCTTAAACGTATTCTGATGCTAGCCAATCCTCGGGTCTGTAAGGCACTTATCCATGTACAGGCTCGGGATAACTCCTTGGGGTATCCCAAGTAGGGGTTATCGGGTCGCGCAAGGGAACTTCCCCCCTGCGCTCCCACGGAACCGGACGTGACAGTCTCCCGTCATCCGGCTCTTGTCGTTGACCGTTCGCGCCGCGTACAAATTTCCCAGTGTGCAAACAGACCGGGTTTAACGCTCCGTATCCTGCCTAACCATTCATACGCCTGAGCCAGACTACCGTGTACCCGCTTATATTTGCGGGTAACCCATTTAGCAAGGTGCAGATCTACATGACTGGCTATACAGTCCATTGCTGACCGATAAAAGTGCCCATAGTACTTAACCCAGCCTCGTAACATGGGATTGAGCCATCGTGCCATTACTTCCAGCGACAACGGGGTTTTGTGACTTAAATCCCAGCCCCGTACTGTCTGCCGGATTGCCTTCGCAGCTCTGGCACTCATTGCTGGCAGGAAATTCACCGATAACTCTCCTTCTTTCGAGACCGACTTTCTTGGCCTGAACGTGTAGCCCAGAAAGTCAAAGCGCGTCTCTGCGTAATTCCCCCGTCTATCGGCATCCTTGCAATAAACTACCCGGGTCTTCTGAGGATGCAACTCCAGTCCACATTGCGCAAACCGCTGGCCTAGTTCACTTATTAGTGCTTCGGTCTGCAACTGACTTTGACAGTGGCATACCACATCATCCACGTATCTTTCGAAGGGGACGCTGGGAAACTGACGTTGCATCCACATGTCAAAGACATAGTGCAGGAACAAATTCGAGATCAGGGGGGAAATCACACCGCCCTGCGACGTTCCACCCTCCCTTGACTGCATTGTTCCATCCGGCATGTACACCGACGCGGTTAGCCATCGCTCAATGTAGAGCAACACCCCTCTGCAATCCGTATGCCTGCGCACCGCTCTCATCAGGAGTTCATGATCGATGTTATCGAAGAACCCCTTGATGTCCACGTCCAGCAACCAGTCAGTGCGCCAGCATCGTTGCCGGGCTACTCTCAGGGCATCGTGCGCAGATTTGTGCGGGCGGTCGCCATAGGAGTCAACGTGGAATTGTGGCTCCAGAATCGGCTCCAGCATGTCTTTGACCACCATCTGCGCGATGCGAACCGCTGGCGGCATATAACTGCCCGAGGCCATTCTGTTCCAGAGTTTGTACAAGTTCCCCGCGAGGTTCTTCTCAAATTCCTCAATCGATTGACCATCGATTCCAGCGCTGCCTTTGTTGGCTTTTACCTTCTTGTACGCTCTCCAGACAGCCTGTCTGGATAACGCAAACGGTTTGGACTGGCTCACAGGTTCCTCCCACTTGTGCAGTTGACCCGTAATACAACCCCAACGACTGGCCCCCTTCGCTCCACGTCCATTACAGACGCTTCATCACTACTACGGAGCCATCTGCCCCTGTGACCCGCATCGGTACTCAGGCGCTTGCCGGTTTTCTGCTTGACGCCGCTCCCTTCACATCGGGACGACAGGTTCCCACGTTCCATGCCAGAGCCTGTGTTGTGCTCATGCTGTCTATATGCCGGATGCCGCCCAGCCAGTAACCAGATAACCGCTGGACTTATCACACGCCGCTTAGAAAGCGCGTTTTTGACATCATCTTGTTCCTTTCGACACTGCATCTACAGTTCACTCTCGTTCATCTTCACAACACATACATGGCGCATCTGACTGCGCCTTTTCCCTGACGCTCACCACCACCGCTCTTTCTAATTTACTGTCCGGAATTAGTTGACACGACACATGCCCTTAATGTAATACCATGCGAAAATCAATTTTGTTATTTTTCTAAACTATTTTCGCCATTTATTAACGATTAAATACCGGTCTAATCTTTCTGATTGATTAATCCGTTAGACTTTTTATCATCGTTAATTTAATTAAAACGTTATTAAGCACGAGAGAAAGCCAATCAACCGACAATACGTTATTTAAAATTTTCGATAAAGAGAAAACATTTCTCATTCTTTAAACGGATTGGTTAATAGACTGATAAATTCCCTGTTGTAAAACAGGGAATTTATACATAAAAGAGAGGCCCCAACTACGGTTTTTCAACCACGGATTCGTTGTTAGGTAACCAGTAACGCCGATGTTCAAAAGCATATTTGGGCAGCCGAATACGTAACGGTTTCTGCCCAGAAGGCCAGCAAGTGCGCCAATCTATATCCTGACCTTGTAACCATAAGAATCGAGAATCGTCCTCTGCCATATGAAGCCATTGATCTTCTTTGGTTACAGCAGACGAAGCAAAATCACGTAGTTGGCTCAGGAGATCCTGCCGTGATGTTGCAACAAACAGTGCCCGATGGGGAAGCGCCGCCCTGCCAAACTGTAATGTCCAGCTAACCGCTTGCAGATCGATGTTTTCATCGTTCTCAATAAAATCTCCCAGCATAACCACCATTTTTTGCAACGATGCCTGGCTATTAGCCGCGATGGGATAATAATATCTCTCCGAACTGGCTTTAATCTGTTGCTGAACTTTGGTCGGCGCCTCCTCCAAAATAACATGTGCGTTGCTTCCACCCAATCCGAAAGAGCTGAGTCCAGCAAAACGTTTTTGCCCTGCATCCACCTGCCAAGCATTTTCCTCTGTAGCCAGTTGTAAGCGCGTGTCAGCGCTATCAATTTCAGGGTTCAGACGCTGAAATGCCGCGCAAGGCACAATGGATTTATGCTGCAACATCAATAAAACTTTAACAATACCCGCTAACCCCGCAGCCCCCTCTAAATGCCCGATATTGGCTTTTACTGAGCCAATATAGCAAGGTTGCCGCATGTTTCCTGACCGATCATGGTTAAAGATTTCATTAAGCGCATTAAATTCAATTGGATCGCCCAGCGAAGTTCCCGTACCATGCGCCTCCAGGTAACTGATTTGCTCCGCAGAGATTCCAGCCTGTTGCAAACAATCATTGACTAATGCAATCTGCTGTTCAGGGTTAGGTGAAGTCAATGAGTTAGCACGCCCACCATGATTTACCGCCGATGCCCGAACGTATCCATAAATAGGATCCTGATCCGCCAATGCCTGTTTTTGCGTTTTCAGAAACAGACACACAGCGCCTTCACCACGGACAAAGCCATTCGCGTCCGCGTCAAAAACCCGGCAACAACCATCTTTAGATAACATTCCCGCCCGGTAATAAGCGGCCATGTTAAATGTGTTGCTCAACAAATTAATACTGCCAACTATCGCCTGTTGGCATTCCCCAGAACGCAATGAATTTACCGCTTGAGTCAGCGCCGTTAATCCGCTTGAACACGCGGTATCAATTTGCAAGCTGGGACCAACAAAGTTGTAATAAAATGACAATCTGTTTGCCAGCAGGCAATTCAGGGTTCCCGTCGTTGCATAAGCATTTGCCATTGCCATATCAGCCGCGACAAGTTCACGATAATCATTACTGCACGAGCCAATAAAAACACCGGTTTTTGATCCCGAATAACTCAGCGGATTAGTCCCGCTATCTTCCATCGCTTGCCAGGTCAGTTCCAATAGTATTCTCTGCTGCGGATCCATCATGGCAGCCACTCGCGGAGAAATACCAAAGAATGGCGCATCAAAACCATCAATATTATTCAGCATCCCAGCTTTTAATGCTTTTTTAGGCAGCGGAATAATGTAAGGTTTTCCAGACGCAAGCCGCTGCTCTGGGATCTCTTCTATCACACTGCGTCCGGATCTTATGATCTCCCACATTTGCTCTGGAGAATCTTCCGCGCCAGGTAGTCGGAAAGCCATGCCCACAATCGCAATAGGCATCTGTTTCGTACCACCTAAATCGCTTACTGATGGAGCCATAGAGCTTAAATGCTCCAGCAAGGCGGATTTAGCTATCCGCTGTTCCTCCGGGCTGAGTGAATGGTATATGTGATACAGATTATCCATGCTTACCTCCCTCTATGAGGCGCTGCAATCCTAATGCGGCTTCACCATCAAGACAACGCACCGCATTAATAAAGTCATCTAAGGAATGTTTCTTTTCGGCCACTTCGGTTCTGGAAATGTCAAGATACTCAATCAACCGATGCGGTGAGCTATAACGCCAAAACAGCGTAGGCGATAATTTCCGGCGAAAATGTACTGACATCAGTTCCGCAAGTTTTACCGCTTTTAGCGAATCAATGCCCAAATCAGCCCAGGTGCGTTGCATCATGGATTCAGTAAAATCCTCGTCCCAATTCAGGAAGTCAGCCAGGAGCGTGCGTAACTGCCCGGCAACCGGTTTAGCGGATTGACCTTCCATCTGATGTGCGACAGATTGCGGCCCGGACAGAACGCGAACTTCAGCAGCAATCTCTGTAAGAAATTCAGCCGCTTCTACCCCATTCAGCAAATAGTGATTGAATGCCAGAACGAGGTTCATTTCTTTGTTGTGCGGAGCACCGATGAACAATGTTGACTGAGATGGCGGCACGATAAGCGGCACAGCCGAAGTGGCGCCATCGCTGCCGGTATACGAGATCATCATGGGAACATCTATATCGACGGGCATTCTTTCAGCATCGGGATCAAGTACACTATTCAGATGTTGCCTGAACTCAAAAAAGTCCATGGTCTGTGTTCCAGGCACTTTTAATGAACTCAAATCACCTTTTTCATCCAGAAAAGCAATACCCAGATTGATATCGGTATAAGTATGATAACGCTCTTGATCCAGCGGCCTTGAGCGCAGCATCGGGAATTTTTTCAGCGCCTGAGAAACTGCGTAAGTGATTACCTGAAACGGTGTTATCCACTCTTGCTGCCCGGAGTTCTCGGTTAGATGACGAATGGCGTTATCAACCAGCTCAATCGACAGTGGTTTAGCTGCCCAACAAGGTTGCACCGTACCGCTATTCAGCCGTAACGCACGATTAAGGCGCTGCTGATCTTTTGACAGGAAACCAATATTGTCATCTTTGGCATGGCCATTTTCCGGCAATTTGGTTTCGCTGTGCTTCAGGTAGTCATCAATGTGGCTGGGCAATAATGTCCCGTATTTTTCCGCCAGTTGATTAAGAATGTGCGGCTCAATTTGGTGTTCTTGTGCATACAGACGGGTTTTGGGCGGAATACGCGCAGGAGGAGCAGATACCTCAGGAGCAACCTCCACTTTCTCCACACTAACCGGCAGAGGCGTCAACTCTTCACTAACAGGGGAAGGCTCCGCCAACTCACCGGCGGCTCTGATGACCGCAATAGCCGACCCAACAGGGATAATATCATTTTCCGCAGCCAGCCATTTTTCCAGGATCCCCTCAACATCAGATTCAATGGTAAAAGCGGCCTTATCCGTCTCCATTTCATAAACAGGTTCATCACGCTTGACATGATCTCCCACCTGCTTAAGTAGCTGGGTGATGACGACTTCAGTGGTTCCTTCTCCCATCGGGGGAATAAGCAACTGTGCCATAAGTTCTCCTTAGCTCATTACCGCATATACGGAGGCCAAAATGTCATCCGTGCCGGGCAAAACAGCTTTCTCTAAACAAGGATTAAAAGGAATATGAATATCTTCACGCGTTACCAAGCGCGGAGGCGCCAGTAAAGAGAAGAAATTGTCATTCTCATCCAAAAGATCAGCAACAATGGATGCGCCAACACTGGCCGTCCGGGTATCCTCTTGTACAACGATAAGCCGCCCGGTTTTGCGTAAAGATTCCGCAATCCGTTGTTTATCCCAAGGTACCAGACTACGTAATTCAATCACTTCAATGTCAATATTGTTTTTTTCCGCCTGAAGAGCAGCCATAGTCGCAAGTTGAACGGTGTTTCCCCAGGCAACCAGCGTAATATCCTTTCCTGACCTGACGATATTTGCCTGGCCGAGAGGCACTGGACTCACCTGCCGGCGCTCATGACGCTCTCTCATAAGGTGTTTAGGGATCAGGATCAGACTCGGCATATCCAGACTTAACGCTGTACGGAACAACCCAATAGTGTCGGCTGGTGTCGTTGGAACAAGAACATTAATACCGGGAATATGCGCTAAGATACCATCCGAGCTCTGGCTGTGCCATATACCGCCTCCTGGGAGATAAGCACCATAAGGAGCATATATCACCACCGGACAGCGCCATTTCCCCACCGTTCTCCAACTTAAAGTGCCAAGTTGTGACTGTAACTGGTTGAGGCCCAGCCCAACAAAGTCGATAAATTGCAGTTCAACAATCGGACGCCAGCCACAAGCGGATAAACCAACAGATGAGCCGATAATCGTGGCTTCAGAAAGGGGAGCATTAATAACGCGATCAGGATAGCGGGTGGATAAGCCACGGGTGAAACCAAAAACACCCCCTTTAGGATCCTCAATATCCTCGCCAAATAACAGTACATTCGGATTCTGACTCAATGCTTCGTCTAAAACCTGATTTACCGCTTTAAACTGTGTCTCTTCAGCTTCCATTTCAATATGTACAACAGGAGCGCTTTCACGATTATACAAATAGGTACTGACACTTGCAGGATCAGGCTCTGCCTCGTGATAAACACGCTCAAATATTTCCATGACATCATCTTTAATGCGCTCTTTTTGTTCAGTCAACGCCTGTTCAGTAATCGCCCCCTTTTCCTTTAAATAGGCGACATAATTTTCAATAGGATCCTGTAGTGCCTCCAGCTCATCTTGGGTACGGTACAGTTTGTGAGAATCTGAGTTGGAATGAGAATCTAACCGGTCCACACGACAAACTAAGATGCAAGGTGTTCGCTCAAATCGCGCCTTATTGAATACCTCCTGTGCAACAGGAAATACAGTTTCCGGCTTGCGGGCATCAACACGGCGGATCAAACATTCGTTAAATATTCCCAATCGATACGGAGCCATCTTTTCCGTTGATGTACTAATACCCAATTTATTATCGGAAACCACAAAGACTACTGGCAAACGCCTTTCAACCGCAAAGCTGACTGCTTCATAAAATTCTCCCTGCCGGGTTGCCGCATCGCCGACACCACACACAACAAGCCCATTTTTATTGTCCAATACGCTTGCCCAAGCGGCTCCTGTCGCAGGAATACATTGGGTTCCGGTTAAGCTGACTACCGAGAAGATATTATGCTCTTTGGAGCAAAAATGATTCGACATGGTTCGGCCAGCTGAGTGAGAAGTGGCCTTGCCCATCAGTTCCCTTGTCATTTCAACAATAGACATACCACGCGCTAATACTAATGCCCGATCACGATAGTAAGGAACCAACACATCATTCTTTTCCATAAGCTGTGGCAACACTGCCAGCCCTTCATGTCCAGCAGCCGACACATGAAACCAAGCTCTGCCTTGTCGGGTAACTAACGCACTACGATTATCAAATTCCCGTGACAGCAGCATGTCATAAAGTAACTTTTGCTCATCCAAACAATTATCCATTGAAGGGCTGTGTTCCTTAAGAGGTACTTCATTGATCTGTACGTCTATCACTCTCTTTTTCCTCACAAATAGTTAACGTGGTAGTTGTCGTTATTGCGCCTAATGCCTGATAAAGAAGCAAACACGGGGTAGTCCCCTGTCGTAACTGCCTGAGAGACTATCGATCCCGATAAAGAAGTGAACACGGGTAATCCCGCCACATGGATTACATAAAGATGGCGATATACGGTCACAATTCTTAATAACGTTTATGCGCCTGACGTGGTGGGCAAAATTATCTCCATTACCATGAATAGCTTTGATTGTCGCGGTGTTTCCCGAATTTTGAGCATTGTCCTGAACACAATGTGACGCCATTTAAAAAACTCCAACCGTTGAACAATAGCCATCGCTAAAAGCGGAGCCAATAAACACCGGCATTTCCATGATTACGTTACGATTAAAAAACAGGTTTTTACCTATGCCTTTGAATCCTACAATGGTTAAGATACTGGAACCATTCATTACTTTGCTAAATTATTTTAGTGATCAGATTTCCCCGACAAACCATTCATTAGATATTTTTATGCTTAACCAAGGCATGACTCCAATAATAGCATCTATTATATCAATCGAACTTAAGACTTTATGCTCACATCAAAACTCATTCTATTCTGTGATGAATGTCAATAATAACCTCACTGTATCGAGTAACACATTAAATTGAGTTGATAAAATCACACAGTATTAATATTAATAACGATATTTTACAAAAATTTATCTTATTATCTCCTATGTTTTATCATAAAAGAATCTGTCGTAATGAGGGAGTGATCACAAAAAGGAGCTGATATAAATAACATTTCATAATTTTGCTACACATGGCCTTCTTCAACCCATTGTTATATATAGAATTATGAGTAGTATAAGATGTAGCACTATTTTGGAATCTTATTTATATAACCACATGATTAAATTAAATTTATTACATCTCACCCAGTTGACATCATAGTGCAATAAATAGCATATCAATATATAAAAACATATTCCTCAACTATTTGAATATACTATCAATCATTTAAATATTAAATTTAGAAAATAATAAGATAAAATATAATTTCCGTAAGGTTTATTTAAATAAATTTATATCTATGACAGATATAGATTATTACTATAATAATAGAACCAAATACCTCTCTCTTCATTCTATAGCAAATAGAACCACGACGTGATTAATTCATACAGTTATTTACACTTCAGATATTTTTTCCTATTCTTTTCTTCTACTGGTGCTTCCAACCTTTTTTCAGGTTATAAAACCTTTTGTTGTCCTGTTTGTCTCGTCCGGCGTTACATTTTTAGCTGACTGCTTGAAGCTGCTCCCGGCGTTCTCCCCGTCAGACGATGAAACATGGCGATAAAGGCAGAAGCGCTGCTGTAGCCCATCTCAAAAGCCACACTTTCCACTTTTTCCCCTTGTTCCAATAACTGCATTGCCCTGACGATCTTCAGACGTTGACGCCATTCGTTAAGTGGCATACCAAGCGCTTCCTGGCTTCTCAGCTTGGTGTACTTTCCTTTATGACACCGGTATCCTCCTCATTCTCACTGGCATCATTATTGTCAGCAGCTACCCGTGGTTCAGAAAAATGGTACGGCGTCCCCGGCCATAGGCTTCAGGAAGGCGGCAAACATATTAGGGACCCCTTAATATCGTCAGCGCTCATTGAAAGAGTGAGAGTATGTTAACGCGACCCAAATACACTTGATTAATATCTTAAAGCCCAAAGGGCTTTAAGGCGGGCTACTGCGACGTCTCCTGACTGAATTGATATCTGCCGGTAAAACAGGCTAAAATGAATGCACTTTATCAATGAGTGTTGAATATGTTAAGAGCGACCAAAGTCCGCCTCTACCCCACACCCGAACAGGCCGAGTATCTTAATGGCCAGTTCGGTGCGGTCCGTTTTGCGTACAACAAGGCGCTGCACATTAAAAAGCAGGCTTACAAACGTCACGGCGTGAGTTTAAATCCGCGCAAAGACCTCAAACCGCTCCTGGCGGTCGCGAAGAAATCCCGCAAGTACGCCTGGCTCAAGGCATATGATGCTATCGCGTTACAGCAGGCGGTGCTCAATCTGCATACTGCGTTTGATAATTTCTTCAATCCGAAGTTGCGCGCCCAATTTCCCACGTTCAAACGCAAACAGGGCAAGCAATCGAGCTATCACTGTGTTGGGGTGAAAGTGCTGGAGGGTGCGGTGAAGCTCCCGAAATTGTCACCGATAAAGGCGCTCATACACCGAGAAATTGAAGGGGAAGTGAAGAGCATTACGCTGTCCCGAACCGCCACGGGAAAATATTTCGCCGCTATCCTGTGTGACGATGGAAAAGATGCGCGGGAAAAGCCGGGCGTTATCACCCGCGTGACCGGTTGCGATATGGGTTTGTCCCACTATCTTATCGAGTCGAATGGGGAGAAGGTCAATAACCCGCGTCACCTTATCAACGCCACCCGTAACCTGCGTCGAAAGCAGAAATCGCTGTCCCGCAAACAAAAGGGCAGTGCTAACCGCGGCAAGGCCCGATTACGTCTGGCGGCAGTCCATGAGCGGGTAGCCAATGCCCGCGCCGATTTTCAACACAAACTCTCTCGGACAATGGTTGACGAAAACCAAGCGCTCATTGTTGAGACACTAAAATCGGCCAACATGATGAAGAATCACCGCATTGCTCGCGCTATCGGGGATGCGGGCTGGCATGGTTTCATCAAGAAACGGGAATACAAAGCCGCAGCAGCGGGCGTCCATCTGGTCAAACGGGATCAGTGGTTCGGCAGTTCGAAAACCTGTCATTGCTGCGGTCACAAAATGCCGGAAATGCCGCTGCATAAGCGGCTCTGGCAATGCCCTTTCTGTCGAGTCGAACATGATCGCGATATCAATGCGGCGCTCAACATCCAGCGCAAGGGCATAACAGCATTACAGGCGGCGGGACTCGTCGTTTCTGCCCACGGAGGCCAGTGTAAATCCGTCATAAAGACGGTTGCGGCCTGAGAAGTGGGAAGCCTCGCCGTTTTTTACGGCGGGGAGCAGTCACCCTGAAAACCAGTTTGATGATGTAATAAAGCACAATAACTAATATCCCAAAGGGTAGAGTACCATGAAAAACCTTTACTATCTGATTATCGCGCCAGGATTAATATTTTCAGCCTCTTCCCTTGCATCGCCTGCTAATAGCATCGAAGCACGCCTCGATGCACTCGAACAGCGACTACAACAAGCAGAACAACGAGCCGCTCAAGCGGAAGCACGGGCTACAGCCGCTGAGCAACGCGCACAGCGACTGGAACAGCACGCTATCGAAACCAAACAACAGACCACACAAGTAGCACAAAGCACGACTTCTTCGCTGGAAAATAGTGCCTCATCACCCAGTAATTTGAAACTGAATGATTTTGGCGATCTAAAACTGTACGGTGATGTAGAATTCAATCTCGACGGCACCAGCCGAAGCGGTCAGCTTACTTCACTTAAAACCAGCGATAATAAAGACTGGAAACCTGGCGATAAAGAACGTTGGAATATTAATGGCCGCATCTTGATTGGACTGGACGGCTACCGTCGCAATCAGAACGGCGACTTTGCGGGTTTCAGTGTGCAACCATTGGCAGACATGACCGGCAAAATGAATCTCGACGACGCCGCTTTCTTCTTCGGTAACGAGAAAAACTGGCAGGCCAAAATTGGGCGTTTCGAAGCCTACGATATGTTTCCACTCAACCAGGACACCTTTATTCAATATTCTGGTAATACCGCCAACGATTTGTATGCCGATGGTTTCGGTTATATCTACATGATGAAAGAAGGACGTGGCCGCAGTAACAACGGCGGTAACCTGATGTTAAGCAAATACGCCGGCAACTGGTATTTCGAACTCAACACGCTGCTCGAAGATGGCACTTCGCTATTCCAGGATAAAACCTACCATGGCAATACACTGGATAATAAGAAAAATGTGGCTTATCTGCGCCCAGTGGCGGCCTGGAAAAAAGACCAATTTAGAGCAGCAATAGCGATGGAGAGTAATGTGGTCAACAACGCTTACGGCTACCAGAATGCCCAAGGGCAATGGATTGATCAATCCAAACGCAATGGCTACGGCATGACACTGAGTTGGAACAGTCTGGCAACCAACCCAGATGATGGCATTGTCGCCAACCTGAACACCGCCTATCTGGATGCCTCAGGCGAACAGAACTTCACCGCCGGAATCAATGTAACTTGGCATCGCTTCGAACTAGGCTATATCTATGCCCACAACAATATCGAAACGTTCAATACCGACGATATGACCGCACGTATCGATCACCCATTCAGTGAACCGGGTAAATACGATATAAATACCATCCATATGTCATATCTGATTCCTGACCTCATGAATATGCAGAATTTTAATCTCTATCTTGGCGCCTATGTCTCTATGCTGGAGGCCGATGCTAACAATAAAATTGCCAACAGTAATAATGACCGGCGCTACGGCGCACGCGCCAGATTTAAATATCTCTTCTGATGCAGGTTAATTGATTTTCGTTGTACCTTACCCACAGCGATATTTTTGCTTACTAGTAAGGGCATGGATATAATCGCCCACGCGGCAGTTAACCCCTCTGCAACACACTCTGCTATCAAACACCCTCTATCGACATCAATGACGAAATTAGAGGGCTGTATGAATTTATAATAGCTGACGCATTGGAATATAAAGGCAGAGTGAAAAGGTTTGCGTCCGAAAACAAGAATCTAATATTACAGCCGTAAAAACCCAAAATCCGTGTTTTTTCTGATGTTCATGACGCAAAAAGATCGCATGGTTTGAAGCTTTCCTATGAACATTGCTTTTGTTGAAAAGAGGAAATATGGCTTTAGTACTAAACATAAATTAATTAATTTATTTAACAAATAATAATTATAGATCCTGAAAAACCATCGGTATTTTCTGAACGTTCAACATCATTACCCTAATTCTTATTATAATATCCATACTTATATTATGGGATATAGCCCACTTTTGATCTACACTGAGTACCAGAAGTAGAATTAAGATTATCTAAAACCCACAAAATAGATAAATATTTAATAAGTACTCGTATCGTTCCTACAAGAATAATCAGACAAAGATCGTATTAATAAAAGATTAGCACGAGAAGTTAAATCCACGTTTTCTTCCGAAGATAGTAAGAATTGATGGATATTTGAAAAATTGGCAATCTATTTATATTCAAACAATATAAATGGCAGAATTTTATTACTGACAAGCCTTTACTAACTAAACTGGCACTAGATAGTCCATTAATTTCTTGAGTTGATGATATACCAGATTTAAAATCAATTAAAAATAATATAATATTCTAACACCCCTTTATATGTAAATTTTTTTTGCCAAATAAAAAATAAAAACCCAAGTTGACATTGTATACTCTGCGATCTATTTTCTAATTAAATTTTAGTGAAAATATTTTTATTGTTAGACGATTTATGTGATTGGCGGAAGCTACAGTGAAGGCGTTGCTCCCATTAAAAAAGGGTTAAAACAATGACGTTTGACAATGGGTTAGAATTCGCGAGTCATGCAATGATCAGCGAAGAACTTAGATACAAAAATTGACTTTGCTAATCCTTATGCGCTGCCAGCTAAGGATGATAAAGGAAAGATGGATGTCAAAGTATTGTCGGAGGATGCTATTGGGGTCATTAACTCACTCAAAAAACGGTTGTTATAATATAGTAGGTTTGTCTAATGGCCTATTTACTTAAAATTATCTCTCTCATTTATCTAACAATATTCTTTACTATCTGATTTGTCAGAAATTGATTGACTTAGTAGATCGACCAAAAAGCATGACAATGTTGTTACACTTACTATGCGAAACCTCAATATTCTTATTTATAGGTGTTTTTTCAAATCATAAAATATAACTAAATAATTTTTTGATTTAACTAGTATTAACTGGATTTTCCTAAGATATCGTAATTAATTTAATACGATGTCATTGTAGTTCACCCTAATAAAGAGATATTACAATGGGCTGGAATATATTTATTAACGCACCAAATAGTTACCGTCTTACTACCGCACATATCCACAACAGCTTGCAGCAACAAGGGTTTGCCACTTTCAATGCCACCGATCTTGACCTTTCTGACAGTGAAAAAATCGATCTTATCTCTCTGTGTGAATTATCGAAGTCACTGCCGTTAGATCGATTTGGTGAAGATGGTCGTCACCGCAGTTATTGTGAAGGAGTATGGAGCCGTGAAACAGAAACTATTCATTGGAAAACAGGTTATCCGCAGCCCGATGATAGCATAGAGATTGATTATCATCAGGGAAGTGAATATCAACCTGAATTTGGTGGTGTAGTACGCAAATTCCTGCGCATGTCTGATGAGATACTTAATAAAGGGCTACTTAATAAACTCATTTGGCACGATCTGAGTCTAACCGGCATGGCGGAGCATTATTCCCGTTTGCTGTGTGGGGTGCATCTAATCCGAATGCAGGCACTACCGGGTAAACCGGCAAAAATTACGCCTAACTGTTTTCATCGTGACGGTCAGCCGTTCACCGCTGTACATTTGATTGAACGTTATAATGTCGAAGGCGGTGCAACACATATCGCACCGCCTTCTTATGCAAATTGCCAGCTTGAAGAAGTCCCTGCTCATGAGATAACTCGTTTTCTCCTTAATGATCCCCTTGATAGCTACATCATCGATGATGCAGCGATTTGTCATTATATCAATCCCGTAACTTGCGATGAAAATGCCAGCGTTGGCGTTCGCACTATCATTCTGATTGATTTCACCCCGCTAGAACAGAGTGATAGGCGTTCCCAGTAGCGCTTTTGCCATGAAAGTGGCTGACAACCAGGAGTGCCAGAAATGATAGTTGTTACGGCAATCACTAAGCTGCAAAAATCTTTTTATCTTAGGAAAAATTTTGTGAGTAATTATTCAAACACCTTATCGAATGTTCCATTCTTATTGCCAACGCCTGCTCAACGCAGGCTATGGTTCATCAGCCAAGGAAATATGGACTTAGCATTATATAACGTGCCATTTTCGTTACGTTTGCATGGTTTGTTAAATGAGGAAGCGCTTGAACAAGCTATTATTTTTATGATTGAGCGCCATCCGGTGTTGCGTTCACAATTTCATGTTCTCAATGGAGAATTGCAGATAGCATTGAATCCGCAGTGGCCTGAATTACGTATCAGTGATCTCAGCGATTATTCCCCGGAGGAACGCGAAACCAAAGTACAGTCTATCTGTGATAACGAAGCCAGATATTGTTTTAATCTCAATAACGATTTGCCTTTTCGTTATTTACTGCTTCGCCGGCAAGAGAACGATCATCAGTTGATATTTACACTTCACCATATTGTATTTGATGATTGGTCGACTCACGTTTTTCTTAATGATTTTAGCCATGCCTATAACCAGTATAAAGTAGGCCAACAGCCTAAGTTGGCGACAATTACCTACCCGCATGCCAGTGACTCTGTAATAGATATTCATACGAATAGCACTCGTCGGCAACGCTTACGCGATTATTGGGGAAAACAGCTGGCGGAATTGCCTGAACTACATAAATTACCCACCGATCGACCACGGCTATTAGAACAACGGGGACGTGGCGCGGTATATCAGAAGTCACTTCCTTTATCTCTCGTTGGACGTATTTCTAAAATCTGCCAACGTTATGGATTGACACCTTATATGGTGGCAATTTCCGCTTTTGCAGTATTGCTGAATCGTTATTCACATGATGACGACATCGTTATTGGCAGTCCATTTGCGAATCGTCACAATATTGATGAACATGTCCGCCTTGGCTTTTTTATCAATTTATTACCGTTGCGTTTTCGCTTTAACAAAGGGATAAGTTTCAGTGATCTATTGGTTCAAGCGCGCGATATATTGCTTGATGCATATGAAAATGCTGATTTGCCGTTTGATGAGATTGTCAATGTGGTACAACCCCTGCGTTCTCTGAGTCATCCCCCTGTTTTTCAGATTATGTTTGATTATTTGAAGAGTCCGGGACAAGCATTACAACTGGATGGGTTAGCAGCAGAAGTACAATTTATCCATTCTGGTACTGCTAAATATGATTTGACGTTATCGATAGAAGAATCCCCGAATTCACTACTCTGTCTGGTTGAATTTGATACCGATTTGTTTGATAACCTCACCATTACTCGCATGGTGAATCACTATGAGAAATTGTTGGATGCATTGTTAAGTGAACCTGAGCGTTCTGTCGCCAAATGTAGCATGTTGCCACCAGAAGAGCTGGAAACACTGGCTCGCTTCTCCCGGCCAGCAGAACCTCTGCCGGTATTGGCGTTTATTTCAGTAGCTGAGCGCATCAAGTCACAAGTGCATAATAATCCAGATGCACGAGCTATTGTTTGGCGTAATCAACGTTTCACCTATGCTCAACTGGATGAGTACGCACAATGCCTGCTCGCGAAGATGCGCCAGTGTGGCGTTGGGCCGGGTAGCCGGGTTGCCGTATTGATGAGCTACCGGCCAGAAATTGTCATCTCTTTTTACGCTATTCTCTCTGCCGGTGCGGTTTATGTGCCGTTGTCCCCCTCTGATCCTCGCTTCGCCGATAAGATAAATGATGCACAGCCAGTACTGATCCTCACCAGTGAACAGGATGCTGTTGGTTTGCTTGATTTTCATGCCATTGTGCTGGAAGTTGATAGGCTGTTTCGTCAACCAGCGCCGCCGGATGTGCCGCCAATCTGGTCAGTTCAGGAGAGTGACTCAGCCTATGTTATTTACACTTCTGGTTCAACCGGTAATCCAAAAGGAGTAGAGGTAAGCCACGGTAGTCTGCATGCATCGTTCCATGCCTGGTGCCATGACTATCGTTTCACCCAACCCGGGGAGCCGGTATCACTACAACTTGCTGCACCGATTTTCGATCTCAGTATAGGGGATTTCAGTCGTACTCTGGGCTGTGGTGGATGCTTGGTTATGTGTCCGCGTGAGTGGTTGCTAGATGCAGCTGAAATGCACCGCTTAATGATGAGCGAAGGCGTGACCTTCGGTGATTTTCCTCCTGTGGTACTGCGTCAATTAATTCAGTTCTGTCAGGATAATGGGAAACGTCTGGATGGATTATCAACACTGGTATGTGGGGCTGATGTCTGGTTTGGTCATGAGCTGCACGCAGCACAAGCGCTGTGCCGCCCAGACGCGCGTATTCTGGGTTCTTACGGTGTAACTGAAGCAACCATTGATAGCACTGTTTTTGATCCGGAAACACATCCATTGGAGGCCGGGCGAGTAATTCCATTAGGTAGGCCGCTGGCTAGCTGTGAGCTATTCATTGTTGATAAACACCTGCAACAAGTGCCGATTGGCATTAGTGGTGAATTGTTGATTGCAGGTGTTACCGTAGCAAAAGGATATCTCAATAATCCTCAACTCACGGCAGAGAAATTTATTACCGGCAAATTCGATAACCAAGGCCGTTTTGTGGCAGACAGTTTTGTGGCAGACAATAACAATAATAGTAGTACGCGATTCTATCGCACCTCGGACATTTGTTGTTTCCTGGCTGACGGCACTATTGATTTCATGGGACGCAGTGATCATCAGGTTAAAATTCGCGGTTTTCGCGTCGAGTTAGGCGAGGTGGAGAGTGCGCTATTGGAACACGCAGATGTGCGCCAGTGCGCGGTTGTCGCCTGTAATGACAGTACAAATAATAAAGTGTTGGTCGCCTATGTTGTGTCATCGGCTGATACTGACAAGTTACGTGGTTATTTGTCCCTGCGGCTACCCGAACATATGATGCCGCGTGCTTTCGTGTTTCTCGATAAATTACCAACTACCCCCAATGGGAAGGTTGATCGCAAGCGCTTGCAGGTTCCAGATTTTTCGCTACCAGAAAATCAGGAATCTATGATAGAACCGGCTAACGCTCGTGAAGAACAATTGCTGGCATTATGGAGAACGGCATTAGGGGTTCAGGTTATCGGTACGGAAGATAATTTCTTCTATTGTGGTGGCAATTCATTAATTGCTGCCAATCTGATTACGCAGATCAATAAGACATTTGGTGTTCAGCTTAAACTTTCCGCTATTTTCAATCATCCAACTATCGCCGGGTTGGCCTCGTTACTGGACGGTATTGAAAAGGACAGCGTTGAAAAGAGCAGTACGAAACAGAGTGTTGCTGTGCATCACGTTTCGCAGGCCAGTGATTTACTCTCATTCGGCCAGCGCAGTTTGTGGTTGATTGCCATGCAACGGCCGGATGATTGCAGTTACAACGTACCTGTCACATGGCGTCTGCATGGTAATCTGCATTTTAATGCGTTAATGCAGGCGCTGAATGATGTAGTGCAACGTCATGATGTATTGCGTACCACATTCTCCAGTCAAGTCAGCAAAGTAAACAAGCCGGATGGAACATCCAGTTTTGAACCCAGTTATCAGGTTGCGCCTGAATTAACGCTAACCCTGCGCCAACAGAATATCTCCGGCGGCGAATCTGCGCTGGCATCGAAGTTGCGAGAAGAAATGATGGCAAGTTTCGATCTCGCCAATGGGCCACTCATCCGTGCGGTACTGTTTACATTGTCTCCGCAAGAGCATGTGCTTTGTATTACTCTGCATCACATTATTTCCGATGGCCGCTCGCTGGCAATACTTTTTGATGAGTTACGGCACTGCTATCAGGCACGTCTGGCCGGTAAAGCACCCATGCTACCCGTGTTGGCAGCAAACTATGGGCATTTCATTACCTGGCAGCGCACTCGACTGACTGAACCGGCGGTACAGCAACAGATTCATTTCTGGCGTCAACAATTGGCGGATGCGCCAGCTACTCTGATACTGAATGAGATGGCTGCACCAACTGACGAAGCGGCTGCAATAAGTTGTGTTGTTCCCCAAGTGTATGTTGAAGGTGTAGAGAAATTGGCTCGCGAGCAAAACTGTACACCGTTTATGGTCTGGTTGAGTTTATTTGCACTCCTGCTGCGCCAGCAAAGTAATGAGCAGGATCTTATAGTCGGAACACCGGTGTCGCTGCGCACCATACCTGCATGGGATGCGCTGATTGGCTACTTTGCTAACACTTTACCGGTACGTATCAATAGCCGTGAGTTACACACTTTTCAGCAACTCTTAATGCATACGCGACAGGTTAGTCTCGACATCCTTGAAAATCGTGATTTACCGTTCGATTATTTGGTACAAACACTTAATTTGCCACGTGTGGCGGGTAAAAATCCTGCTTTCCAAACTATTTTCTCCTGTGAACTGGATCAACCAAACGATGCAACATTAGGAGACATGAAGGTTTCAGACGTTGAGTTGGGGGACTATCGCGCCAAAATTGATTTGGAGCTGGCTATTAATCGTGTAAATGGTCAGGTTTACGCTCATTTTATGGCAATGCCGGGGGGATTATCTGCCGCCACTCTAGGACGGATGAGTGAGTATTTACTGGCTATGTTGCCACAACTCATTGAAAAACCAGATATTGCATTGGCGGATTTGTTGACGGTTAATGCTGGCCGTAGTACTCAACCAGAACTCATGGCTGATAAGCCACAGGGATTGTTTCAGTTGTTTCAACAGAACCTGTCCCGGTATGGCGGACATGTGGCGCTGGAAAGTGATGAATTAAGTCTGAGTTATCAGCAGCTTGATACATTGACCGCATATGTGGCTCAGCAACTCCAACAAGTAGATGTAAGCCGAGGTGATCGAGTTGGCATTCTGATGGGGCACCATCCACATAATGTCACGGCAATGCTGGCAATTAACCGGATTGGTGCGGTGTTTGTGCCATTGGCTCCTGATAACGCCGAACCAGCAAATCGGTATGTGATTGATAATGCGGAAGTAAAAGCGATATTGTGCCGAAATGAAACAGCGCCTCTGTGCCAGCGTCTTGGTCTGGCGGCAATTAATATCGATGAGTTAGATATAGCCAATGCACCCTATATGACTATGGCGGCGATCTGTCAGCCGGATGATTGTGCTTACGTTATTTACACTTCTGGCTCAACGGGTAAACCGAAAGGTGTTGCTGTCACCCACCGCAGTGTCTGCCATAACATTCTGGCAATCCGCGATGAGCTGAGGCTTGAACCTTCTTCTCGCATAGTGCAGTACTCCTCGCCCGTGTTTGATGTGATGTTGGGAGAAATTTTTCCAGCGCTTGTAGCGGGTGCTTGCGTGGTCTTCGGTAAGAAACAGCAACTGTTGCCTGGCAGTGATCTGACAGAGTGGCTGGCACATAAACAGATTACGCATATGTGGATTGTACCTTCCGCGTTGACGATAGTGCCGTTAGTACCGCTGCCTAATCTCCAGGTGCTTATCGTAACCGGTGAACCTTGTATGCCCGAAGTCGCCCAACGCTGGTCTGTAGGGCGTAGGCTGATGAATGGATACGGCCCTACTGAATGTGCGATTGTGGTATCCCTTACCGATTATCATGCCGAAGGACAAAATCTAGTGCTGCGTCCAATGGGCGATATTCGCTTCCATCTGCTTGATGAACAGAGAAAGCCCGTGGCACCGGGGGAAATGGGTGAACTTTATTTAGCGGGAACCTGTGTTGCACAGGGCTATCTGGGTATGGATGAAAAAACCGCTGAGGTGTTTTTACCCGATAGCTTTGCACCACAATTAAAAGCTCGTATGTACCGTACCGGCGACATGGTGCGCCAACGCATGGATGGCGCACTGGAGTTTGTTGGTCGGGTTGACCGTCAGGTAAAAATCCGTGGTCACCGAATTGAACTGAATGCTGTGCGTGCCGCCCTAAGTGCGTTACCGGGTGTACGTCAGGCCGAAGCGCTGGCGATCACCGATAGCAAAGGGAATAAAGAGTTGGCGGGATACATTGTCGGCGAAACCAGCCGCAGTGAGATCCTGAGCGAATTACGCCAACAGGTTAATGAAGTGATGGTGCCGACAGCGCTGTTCTTCCTTGATGCTCTGCCTACCGGTATTACGGGAAAAATCGATCTGAAAGCGTTGGCTGAAATGAAACTGACACGTGCCGGTCAGCATCAATCTTCTCCTTTGCCAGCCAAAGTTGTGTCATCACTCAGTCGCGTTGAAGCTATCTGGCGTGAACTACTGGAGAGGGATGAGATCGGTTATGACGAAAACTTTTTCGATGCTGGCGGCCACTCACTACGGGTTATGGCGCTATTCCAGCAATTGAATGAGGCGTTTGGTGGAGGCTTGTCTGTGACCGATATTTTCGCTCATCCCACCATTCGACAACAGGCTCAACTACTGGATGCGCTGTCGCAGCAAAAAACACCTGTTGCAGCCACACCGCTGATAGTCACTGAAAAGAGAGCAAGACCAACGTTGGATATTTCGACTCTGGATAGCAATGCTATTGCAATTATTGGTATGACGGGCCGCTTCCCACAAGCGCCAGATCTCGACACTTTTTGGCAGAGGTTGTTGGCGGGTTACGATGCTAGTGTGGAGTTGTCTGACGAGGAATTGTTACAACGTGGCGTCGATCCAGCGCTGTTAAGTCACCCACAGTTTGTCAGACGCGCACGTTTGCTGGAGAGGTGTGCGGAGTTTGATGCACGTTTCTTTGGTTATTCATCACGTGAAGCGCAGGTGATGGACCCGCAACAGCGGTTGTTTCTTGAAATGGCATGGGAAACGCTGGAACTATCTGGCTATGGCAATGATAGTACACCGCGCTCAGTGGGAGTCTTTGGTAGCAGCGGCTTCAATTATTACCTGCTGGAAAACATCATGCCAAATAAAGACCGGATGCACCTCGATCCCGGTCAGTGGCAAATAGGTAATGACAAGGATTTTATCGCTACACGTACTGCCTACAAGCTGAACCTTAGCGGACCGGCTGTCAGTATTGGCACCGCCTGTTCGTCATCACTCACCGCTATTCACTTTGCCTGCGAAAGCCTACGGCGTGGTGAATGTGGTATGGCATTGGCAGGTGCTGTAGCGCTGGACCCGCAACAGGTTGGCTTTGTCCATGTCAGTGGTGGAATTATGTCTCCAGATGGCCTTTGCCGACCATTTGATGCGGCGGCCAACGGTACAGCCAGCGGCAGCGGCGGTGGGATGATATTACTAAAACGTCTGTCCGCTGCTTTGGAGGATGGCGATACCATCCATGCGGTAATTAAAGGTTCTGCTGTCAATAATGATGGTGCACAGAAGGTGAGTTACACGGCACCAAGTATTGACGGTCAATCTTCAGTGATCAAAGACGCGCTGCGTAATGCCGGGGTATCGCCTGCCAGCATCAGTTATATCGAAGCACATGGTACGGCGACCTCTTTAGGCGATCCAGTAGAAATACGTGCGCTGACTCAGGCTTTCCTGGAGCAATCTGATGGTGAAGTGTTACCTGTAGGGAGTTGTGCAATAGGTTCTGTGAAAGGAAATATAGGACATATTGATGCGGCTGCCGGTATAGCCGGTGTAATCAAAACCGTGTTGGCGCTACGTCACCAGACTTTGCCGCCAAGTATTCACTATCATCAAGCCAATCCTGCAATCCACTTCGAACAGACCCCGTTTTCTGTAATCAATACAGCATGCCCGTGGCCGCAAACAAGTAAGCCACGTCGTGCCGGTGTAAGTTCTTTCGGCATTGGTGGCACTAACGCGCACCTTATTCTGGAAGAAGCTCCGCGCCAGCAAGATGTCCGTATATTAGATGACGAGCTCTGGCATCTGCTGCCGATTTCAGCGAAAACGCCACAAGCGTTAATTCAGCAAGTGGAACGCTTGGCAGTCGCACTGACTACCGGTAATGAGCCATTGGCGGATATTGCCGGGACTTTGCAACAAGGACGCAGCGCTTTCAGTGAGCGTGCTTTTGTTGTGGGAAGAGATCGGGAGCAATTAATTAATCAACTACGCCGACTATCACCACAGACTAAGACTATGAGTCGCAAACAACAGCCTCGATCGGTGATTTTTATGTTTCCGGGACAAGGCAGTCAGTCTATTGAAATGGGTCAATCGCTCTATCTGCGTGATGGTGTATTCCGCCAGCAATTTGATCGCTGTGCCGAACTGCTACAGCCACACATCAAACTGGATATCAGGCAGTTAATTTATCCGCAATCGGAACGCGACAATGCTGTCAGCCGGTTAAATGCTACACGTTATACTCAGCCTGCGCTGTTCACTGTTGAGTATGCACTGGCCTGCCAGCTACAAGCTTGGGGTATTACCCCCCAAGCAATGATTGGTCATAGCCTCGGTGAACTGGTTGCGGCCTGTGTAGGGGGTATGCTTGAACTGGAAGATACACTGGCATTGGTAGCAAATCGAGCTGCAATCATGCAGCGCCAGCCCACAGGGGCAATGCTGGTGGTACAGGCATCATCTGAACGTATGGTTTCGCTGGCACCAGAGTGTGAATTTGCAGCGCTCAACGGGCCTGAACAGTGCGTGATAACTGGCAGCCATGACAATATTGCGATACTGGAAGAGCAATGCAACAAGGCAGGTATTTCTTGCCGGCGACTAACGACATCACATGCATTTCATAGTTCATTGATGGATGCTGCCGCACAACAGATGCGGGAATTCAGCGCAGGCTTCACGCTACAATCCAGTACCATTCCGATAATATCCAATATCAGTGGTAGTTGGTTCAGTGAACAAGATCGCGATAATTCTGGTTATTGGGGAGATCATCTGCGTCGGCCAGTACGCTTTTATGATGGTATTCTTACGTTGCTGAACCATTATGACAATCCAATCCTGCTTGAAGTCGGTCCAGGGCGTGCACTGAGCAGCATGCTGAAAGATCTACAGCAGAAAGGCCAGGCTCAGATACTAACCACGATGCGCCATACTCACCAGCAGAAACTGGATGAAGAGGTATTGTTCAATACTGTCGGGCAGTTATGGCAGCAAGGTGTCGCTATCGATTGGGCTGCATTTAGTCATTCACACAAATTACATCGGGTTATGCTGCCAGTGCATCCCCTCCAACGCCAACATCTCTGGTTGGAACATCCTGTCACTACATCAGCCACGGTTATAAGTACACAACAGAGAAAACTACCGATTTTCACACAGTTATCGGATAGAGAGGGGGTCACACAATTTACTTGTAAGCTAGATGATAATGTCTGGTTTATTGATGAACATCGCATTTTCGCAGGGCAAGGTGTATTACCGGGCACAGGTTGTCTGGAATTAGTGCGTCGTACTTTTAACGAATTACAACCCGGTGGCACAGCTACTTTCAGTGAAGTTTACTTCCCCTCACCATTGGTACTATCGTCAGGTGTTGAGCGTCAGATACGCATCAGCTTGACCGCCATTGATCGCAGCTTTGCCTTTACGCTGGAGTCTCGCGACGATGGTAATGACATGTGGCAACTCCATGCAAACGGCAATATTACTGCCATATGCTCTCCACCAGCAGAGATTGTTTCACCTTATGAGCTACGTCGGAATTTGCAGCTTGAAGAAGTTGCAGAGGCGCCGGAGCGTTTCAATCAGGCATTTGCTGACTATGGACCGCGTTGGCAATGCATTGCAGGTGTGTGGATGGGTGATCGCTGTGCGTTGGCGCAGTTGCGACTCAACCAGGCATTTATCGATGATTTGCCTGATATTGCATTACACCCGGCTTTACTCGACTTGGGCACGGTGTTCCTACATGCCTGTCTGTTGCCGGGTGATGCTTCAATACCATTCCATTACGGTTCGCTGACGCTGCACCAGCCATTATGTGCCGAATTTTACAGTCTGGCGGTTGAAACGGCTCCACGGACTTATGACATAACGCTATTTAGTTGGGACGAGAGCCAGAATTGCAAGCAGGTGCTGGTTGAAATCCACGGTTACAATTTACGTCAGTTCAATTCCTTACCATTCCAGCCAGCAAGCGAGTCGAATGTAGTACGGTGGTGTCGTTACCCTCGATGGTTGCCGAAGCCTCTAGGCGAAGCAAAACAGAATCGTGCACCGTGGTTGATTTTTGGTGCCCAAGCCGCTGAACTGAGTGATTTATGGCAAGCAGCAGCGCCCGGCAGTATCGTTGTTGAAGATGCTGATGAATTTCTGCAACAGAGTACCTACCGCTTTCGTTTGCGTAAGGATCAGCCCGAAGATTATCAACGGCTGATAGATTGCCTGATACAGCAACAAATGCTACCAGAACGTATCATCTGGTGCTGGACTGCGGCAGGGATTTCTCAACCAGAGGCCGCGTTTGAACAACTGGCGGCTGCAATTAAAGCGCTTACCGGTCATCACAGGGTTTTTAATATTACCCTAATTTCCCGTGGGTTACAGGCAGCCAGAGTGTTGGAAGCCTGTAATGCCGCACCCGCGCTTGGTTTGCTCGGAATATTGGCGGCCGAGTATCCGGGGTGTTCTGCACGTCATATCGATCTGGATGATGACACTTTTGCTACATATCAATCGCTGATTGCGGAACTGTATACGGATATGCAACCGGAAGAAGCAGCAGAAGGAATACCGGTTACCAGCATTACGCTTAAGCAAGGTGAGCGTGAATTGCAGACATTGACTGAACTTGATGAGATCCCGCACCAGCAAATTCTGCGTGATGGCGGTGTTTATCTAATTACTGGTGGGCTGGGAGGTATCGGTCAGTCACTGGCGCGTCACATCAGCAATAAATGCAGTAAGGTTAAACTCGGTATTTTGAGCCGCCGGGGAACTAATGCGGCAAGTGAAGCTTTACTCGATGTGTTACAGAAATCTGGTGCTGAAGTCATGATGTTGCGCGCTGATGTTGCTGACGGTGTGGCATTAAATGAAGCACTGGCACAGATGCGAGCAAGATTTGGTGCTATCAACGGTGTGATTCATTCAGCGGGTATTGAAGCCAGTGGATTGCTGGAGCATGGCACGTCGCAGGACTGGCGGCATGTGATGGCGGCAAAAGTCAGTGGTACACAGCAACTGATGACGGCGATGAGTCAGGACTCTGTCGACTTTGTTCTGTTGTGCTCTTCACTTGCCTCATTGGTAGGTGGAATGGGTCAGGCAGACTATGCGGCGGCGAACCGTTATCTTGATGCCGTGGCACACTACTGGCGACAGCAGGCTATACCGGTAACGTCAGTTAATTGGGATACCTGGGCAGAAGTGGGAATGGCCGTGGATTATGCTGCACGCCATCAAGAAAGTGTGATTGGTCTCAGTAATCAAGAGGGCTGCGCTATTTTCGATCTGGCTATCGCCGGAATGGAAGCACAGATCGTTGTCAGTAAATTTACTCCTGTTCGGCGCACACAATTACAGGATTTATCAGTGATATCTGATTCCGCCAGCCCAGAGGAAGCAGTTCGTCAATTGTGGTATGAGTTACTAGGTGAAGAGACGATTAACCTGGAAGATGATTTCTTCGAACTGGGCGGTCATTCACTGTTGGCAACACAGATGATCTCCCGTTTGCGTGACCATTTCCAGTACTGTCTGACGCTGGCGGAGTTTCTCGAACAGCCGACAATGGCACGTGTTGTCCGTTCACTATCTGACGATAAAAAGAGCCTGGCTCCTGAGAATGCCCATATCCGCTACTGCCTGGTGCCAATTAATCACGGCGGTAATGGTAATTATTCACCCTTCTTTTGTGTGCCGGGTATGGGCGGCAATGTTACCCAATTTATGCCCCTGGCCGCGGCATTACCACGAGAACTGCCATTTATCGGTATGCAATATTTGGGGCTTGATGGAAAAACTGCGCCGCACCAATCGGTGGAAGAGATAGCAACACATTATATTACCTGTTTGCGCTCGGTTCAGAAGCAGGGACCATATCATATCGGCGGTCATTCATTAGGTGGAAAAGTGGCTTATGAAATGGCACGGCAGCTTCATGCTGAGGGAGAAAGCATCGGTTCTCTAGTGCTACTCGACTCTGCCGCGCCACCCTATGCACCAGTTCCGTATCAGGAAGATGCTGATATTGCCAAAGTTATTCTTGGTATTTTTGCCTACTACACTGACCGGCTGGAAATGATCGACAGCTTGGATGACGATGAAATGCGTGCATTACCCCGCGAGGCGTTACTAAGCTATATCAAAGAGCAGCTAAAACGTTTCTCGTTGATTCAGGCGCAGAATGATATGGGCTCAATTAACGGATTGTTCAATGTCTATCGGGCTGCGTCGGATATGTCACCGAAATATCGTCCAATACCCGTACAGTTGCCAATTCCTATGCTGTTAGTAAAAGCGGTAGAACCCTTACCGAAAGGGGTTGTTGTGCCGGAGATCCGGGAGACCAATGCCTGGGGTTGGGAGAAGTTCTCCAGCCTTCCCATTCGTATCGCAGAAGTGCCGGGGAATCATTATAGCTGTCTGATGGAAGAGCACGTAGCACATGTATCGCAGGCGATAATCCATCACTTTCCGTCAATAATAAAAGGAGGACAGGTATGAGTGATTCTTCCCCAACGGTTCACCTTCCTGAAAACCGCCAGCATAAACACCGATTAGCCGTGATCCTAATGACATTGGCTGTGGATGCTTTGGGTATCGGGATTGTACTCCCAGTTTTACCCGATCTGTTGCGGGAGATTGCCCCTCAACCACCGGAAGCGGGTGTGCCGTTAATCGGGTTATTTGTCTCACTATATGCTTTTGCACAGTTCCTTTTCGCCCCGTTGTTAGGGGCGCTTAGCGACGCTTGGGGAAGGCGGCCGGTATTACTTTCAACACTGTTTGGCACAGCGCTGAGCTATACGCTGGTGGCGACAGCACCGTCATTAGGATGGCTGGTGGCCGGTATATTTCTTTCAGGCTCCACTGCCGCCAGTACTTCCGCTGCATCAGCTTACGTAGCAGATGTGACACCAGAAGCACAGCGGGCAGCGCGTTTCGGTCTGGTCAGCGGTGTTCTTGGCTTCGGCATGGTTGCCGGACCAGCCTTCGGAGGGTTATTGGGCATGATTGCACCGCGCCTTCCGTTTGTGATTGCTGGCTCACTGGCAGCCGTGAACGCTATTGCCGCTATGTTCGTTCTGAACGAAAGTCTGACCAAGGAGAACCGGCGTTCGTTCGACTGGCGCCGTGCCAACCCTTTGGGCAGCCTGAAACTACTGGCGACGGATGGGGTACTGAGACGACTGGTTTATGCTTCGGCTCTTGGCATGGTGGCTTATGGCATTTTTCTGGCCTGTTTTGTCTTACTCAATGAAATGCGTTTGGGCTGGGGACCACGTGAAAACGGTCTGGCTCTCACCGGGCTCGGCGTCGGGATCATCATAACGCAAACTTGGTTGCTAAAAATGTTCGTGGCGCGCTGTAACGAATACCGCACAGCGATCATCGGTTACGGACTCTATATGTTGGCGTTTATCGCTTATAGCCTGGCGATATCACCACTTATTGTTGCTGGTGCAATTGCTTTGCATGCACTGGCGTTGATCAGCGATTCAACGCTTCGTGCTTTGATTTCATTGCGTGCAGGCAATGAGCGACAAGGGGAATATCTGGGAGCACAGAACTGTATGTTGGGTCTGGCTATCACTGCTTCACCGCTATTGGGGGCGTTATTGCTGCATTTTTCATCTCGCCAGGGACAATCTCTCTATTTTCAAGGGCTTCCCTTTGTTATTGCTGTCGTTGTTTGCTTCTGCGCCATATTGATTTTACTGCGTGGTTCTCAGGCAGACATCACATTACGCAATTTATATAAATAAAAATATCACCAGCCTGTGAGGATTAATTATGAAACAACATCAAGGGAGCTATTACCCCCTGACCGCAGCACAGCAGGAAATTTGGCTGGCTGAACAATTAAATGTAAGCGCAGGAATTTATAACACTGGTTGTTATATTGATATTTCAGGCGCTATCGATATTGAGACACTTAACTCGGCATTGTCCCAGTTGATAGATGAAGCTGAATGTTTACGAGTGGTGGTTGTACCGCACCCACAAGGACTACAACAACAGATTGTTACCAACCTGCAATGGAAATGTCCGCTTATTGATTTATCTAACCATGTGAATGCGGTAACAGAAGCTGAAATCTGGATGAAGGCTGAATTGGTGCAGCCGATGGAGTTAACACAGGGGCCGTTGTTTGGTTTTGCGCTGCTAAAAATCAGTGATGACCACTATTTTTTGTTTATCCGTGTCCATCATCTGGCTAGTGATGCTTTTGGCACTACGTTGCTGATTCAGCGGCTTGCTGAACTGTATACCCAGAAATTGACTGGCACTGCTGAGCTGGAAAATCCTTTCGGGCCTCTTAGCGATCTGTTGGCTTTTGATGAAGAGTACCGCCGCTCGGAAAATTTTCAACATGACCGTCAGTGGTGGTCACAGTATATGGCAGGCCGAAGTGAGCCACAGAGCCTTGCCATAGGGGCGAAACCCGGTCAGTTTGCCGACTTGGGTTCGTTCAGTTGCACTCAGTGTGAAATCCCGGCAAAGGTCAATGATATTCTGCGTACTCTGAGTGAAGAGAGTGGAAGTAGTATGGCTCAAATTATTATTGCAATCGTTGCTTCCTGGATTTCTCGTATGACCGATAAGCAGGATATTACTTTGGGTATGCCAGTAACTGCGCGTTCAGGGCGTATGTTACGTAGTATTCCAGGTATGGTATCCAATGTATTACCTCTGCGTCTGACAATAGATCCTGCTCATTCCATAGGTGACATTAGTAAGCAGGTCAGCCAAGAAATCCGCCAGTTACTCAAACATCAGCAGTATCGTTCTGAAGATATCTATCGTGATTTACAGCGAAATGGTTCTGCCCCCCGCTTGTTTGCCCAGAATATCAATGTGATGCTGTTTAACAGCAATGTGAGCTTTGCGGGTAATTTTGGGCGTACCAAAAATTTGTCCAGTGGACCGGTAGAGGACCTCACTGTGACCATTTATTATCATGGCAAAGGCGACAGTTTGCAGTTTACGCTCGATACCAATGATAACCTCTACACTCCCCACGATATTAACCTTCAAAAATCTCTTTTTCAGTATTTCATCACTGAATTGCTGGCGGATATATCACGCCCCATTGGTGAACTGACATTGCCAGGTTGGCACATAGGAGGCAGCCTATTACCTGCACGGCGCACAGTATTAAATGAAGAAACTCTGACCTCGCGCTTTGAACAACAAACAATTGCAATGCCAGATAGTGTGGCGCTGACTTATCAGCAGGAGAATATTAGTTATACGGTATTGAACCAACGTGCTAACCAACTGGCGCGCTATCTGGTATCACGGCAAATAGGCCCGGAACAGCGTGTTATGGTCTGCTTACCTCGTTCTATTGAGATGATGGTGACACTGCTAGCTATCATCAAGGCTGGTGCTGCTTACCTGCCAGTGGAGGCGGATTATCCGCAAAGTCGTCTTGATTTTATGATTGACGATGCTGAACCTGCTTGTGTGATCACCACCAGTGAAATTGCGCAACGCCTGACAACCAATACCCCCATGGTATTGCTAGATGATCCCGAATTGATCACCCATCTGGAAATGCAGAGTGTTGCTGATCTGTCTGACAAAGAGCGCTTGCAACCGCTGATTTCAGCACATCCTGCCTATATCATTTACACTTCTGGTTCCACCGGTGTGCCCAAAGGCGTAGTAGTGACTCATCATAATGTGATGCGTTTGCTACAAAGTACTCAGCGCTGGTTTAATTTCTCTGAAACTGATTGTTGGACAATGTTTCACTCTTATGCTTTTGATTTTGCTGTCTGGGAGTGTTGGGGAGCATTGTTGAATGGCGGAAGACTGGTGATTGTTCCCTGGGAAGTGAGTCGTTCACCTACAGATTTTTTGCAGCTTTTGGTTAGCGAAAAAGTGACGGTGTTAAATCAGACACCTTCAGCGTTTCAGGCGCTGATCCATGCTGATCGCGAAGCCCCTAAGCTTGGGCAGAGTTTGGTGCTACGCACGGTGATTTTTGGCGGAGAAGCGCTGAATGCGCATATTCTGGAGGAGTGGTATCAAAGGCACGATGACAACACACCTCAGTTGATCAACATGTATGGTATTACTGAAACCACTGTACATGTGACCTATTTCCCTCTTTCACGTGAAGTCGTTGCTCAGCCTGCTTCAAGTCTTATTGGTGAACCTATTGATGATCTCGGTATTTATATTCTTGATGAGGTTCAGTGCCCGGTTCCGGTAGGTTTTGTGGGTGAGATATATGTGGGCGGCGCAGGGGTAGCGCGTGGTTATCTGAATCGTCCTGAACTCACTGCTGAACGCTTTATTGCTGATCCTTTTATCGGCACAGATGCGCGTATGTATCGCACGGGTGACCTGGCAAGATTGCGTCGGGATGGGGTATTGGACTTCCTTGGCCGTACTGACGATCAGGTTAAAATCCGCGGTTTCCGTATTGAATTGGGCGAGGTGGCGGCAGCGTTAAATGCACACCCTGATATCGTGCAGTCTGAGGTCATTGTGCGTGAAGATGAAGGTCAACAAAAGCGGTTGGTGGGTTATGTCATTGCTCATAAAGGTATTACGCTTGAACCACAGTTAATACGGTCCAGTCTGACCACATGCTTGCCGGAAGCGATGATTCCAGCGGCAATAGTGCAACTTGATCACTTCCCGTTGACCATTAACGGAAAGTTAGATCGTAAAGCGTTACCGAAACCCACGTGGAACAGTGTAGTAGTCAATGAAAGTGGCGCCTCCAGCCCACAGGAACTCTCGCTTTGTCGTCTGTTTGCCGAGTTATTGGGATTAGAAAATATCTCTCCAGAGGATAATTTCTTTGAGCTTGGCGGTGAATCTTTAGTTGCAATGCGGGTAATAGCAAGAGTGCGTAGTGACTTCGGCGTTGAAATAACGTTACGCGATCTATTTAACGCACCGAGGGTCAGTCAACTGGCGCAACGATTAAACGTTTTGCAGCAGGAAAATGAAGTCATCAGCCAGACCTAAATTTTTAACGCGATTATGCTGGCAAGTAAATAAAACAGAGGACAAAACATAATGAACCGAATAGATGAGTTAACCGCAGAACTTCTTAGCTCAATGAATCAGTATGACCTTAAACGACTGGATAATATTTTTTCTGAAGATATTTCACTTTATTATCCGGGCCTTCCACCAATGGTAGGTAAAAAGATGTCGATTATTTTTCTCAAGAAACTTTTCTCAAATTTTGAATATTTACATTTTAGGAAAACTGGTTTCATTGCTAGTAATAGCCAAGCTTGCGTTATTTGGGAAAATGAAGGGCGTCGTAAAAATAGTGATATTTATAGCAATATGGGCGTAACATTAATCGAAATTATGGACGACAAAATAGTTCTCCTCAGCGATTACTTTAAATTTGAAGTGCCTCATTAAGTAGGATATCGCTGTAATAAAAATTTGGAGCACTCTGGATATTGTATTTGGTTTAGATATTATCGCTACGCTCTTGTTTTATTAGTCTGGCTTGCAAGGAGAAGGTGAAACAGCGGCTATAAGCTGTTTCACCTTTAGTAACAGTTACCATATGTAACAACATGGATGATTGGGTATAACCGTTTCATGCAAAGATAACCACAACTGTTCTATTTTGTTTCGTCAGGGAGAATAAGATTAATATCGATCAATACCGCTGCATCTTTGTATAATTATCATAAACATATACATTTTCCCACTGATGTGTATCTTCAAGTTGATATTCATTAAGTTTTCGGCTTTGTGCATGAGTTAATAAATTCAATAACCAGGGGTGTTCCTGAAAAGCCTGCAAAATAATATTCCTTGATATCTTCCTCAGTTGGTATAGAGAAGCTGATCGCTATTTCTGACATTATTCGTTTCCAAAATTAACCTGCTTAACAACCATAAACAGTTGGCTTTCATATAAAATTGCCAATTTCCCCTCAAATTGATATTTATCCACCAGCATTTTTAATCTTTCGATAAATAACTCACCGTGGACAGCTAAAGCACGTTGCACTTGAGTCGATGAACGACTCATCCCGATAGTGACGGCTATAGTTAGGGCTTAATTCTTCCAGCAGATTTTCATACTCATTCAGAAATTCACTATACCGGTAATCTCGGTTATTTTGCAGGATCGCTATGATGCCATTATCTGCCAAACTGTTTCTGACCAGATTTAATACCGTTGCCCGATCCATCCATTGAAAAGATTGTGCTGCCATGATCAGGTCAGGATTACCCACATTGGCGAGATGCTGTTCAGCACTGCCATGTAACCAACTGACCCATGGCAGTTTCTGTTTACCGGTGTCGATCATATCCTGCGAAATATCAATGGCAGTGTAATGGTGTTGCTGACCAAGCAGATTTGCCAGCCCCCGAGAGCAATACCGGTTCCAGCACCAATATCGACAACAGACAGTGCCCTGTCTTTAGGCAGCCAGTGGCAAATTTCACGGAAAAGTGCCTGCGGGTAACGAGGGCGGTAGCGATCATAACCTTTAGCCAAACCATCAAATTTTTCTTTATGCTGTGTCATATTATCCTCTGCTCCTCCTCTTTGAGTGATGGAGTTTCGGGCAATTGATTAAAAATGTAATTGAGACAAACTCAGTAAACCGGTTTTCAAACTGAAGAGCCAGTTGAGCTGGCTCAGTGTACATGTGTTCAGCGGCCTCTTGCCACGTTTATTCAGAAACCTAAGCTATCCAGTAGATCATCAACCTGAGCCTGATTAGCAATAACGCCCACGCCGTTTTGGTTCACCTGCGGACCATTTAGTAAGCTGTCAGCCTCTTTCTTAGTTTTCGCCATCTGATCAGCCGGCATGTTTTCCATTAATACCATCACCAACTGTTTTTCTATTTCCTGAATAACATCCATCATCCGCTTGATAACCTGACCGGTAAGATCCTGAAAGTCTTGTGCCATCATGATCTCCAGCAGTTGAGCGTTAGTGAAAGCAGTATGTTCAGGTACCGAATTGAGGTAATTCCGGGTATCGGTAACCAATGAGCGTGCCACAGGCAATTCAACCGGATTTTCAAACCACTCATCCCAACGTTTGGTCAGTGAAATTGCCGATGATTCCAACTCATTCTGACGAGGTTGCGCCGCCTCAACACAGTTAAGCGCCCTTTCAGCTGCCTGTGCTGTCATCTGCACAACATAGTCCAAACGTTCTCTCGCATCGGGTATTGCCTCGGCGGCCTGAGCGATCGTTTGATCTAATCCCAGCTCACGTAAACTATCACGCAACATACGCGTAAGCTGGCCGATCCGGCTGATAATTTCACTGGCACTAATGGTCTCATCCCTCGGCATGATTGGATTTACACTCATTATGTCTCCTTAGAGGCCCAGTTTTTCAAATATTTTATTGAGCTTTTCTTCCAGAGTAGCAGCGGTAAAAGGTTTAACAACATAACCACTTGCCCCGGCCTGCGCCGCAGCAATGATATTTTCTTTCTTCGCTTCCGCTGTCACCATCAAAACGGGTATCTTAGCCAATTGCGCATCTTCACGAATGACTTTTAACAACTCCAAACCATCCATATTAGGCATATTCCAATCAGAGATAATAAAGTCAAATTGTGATGAGCGAATCTTAGTCAGGGCTTCCGTCCCATCCTGAGCTTCTTCTACATTATTAAAACCCAACTCTTTCAAAAGGTTACGAACAATGCGACGCATGGTTGAAAAATCATCAACCACCAGAAATTTAAGATCCTTATTCGCCATAAAAACTCCTTGAAATTATTTACCAACCAGCACAGAGCTGCTTAAAAAATTAAATTTATCCGGCAACCGTTAAATACGGACAGACTGCCCCAAGCTTATTTTTGCCAGCATTTTCTTGCTCATTTTGAGGATATCCATGACTTCATCCACAGCCCCCATTTGTATTGCAGCTCTTGGCATACCAAACACCACGCAACTCGCCTCATCCTGTACCAATGTGTACGCTCCAGCTTGCTTCATCTCCAGCAAACCCGCCGCGCCGTCATTGCCCATTCCTGTGAGTAATACACCAACAGCATTTCTTCCGGCAAATTTAGCTACCGACCGAAACAACACATCCACAGACGGACGATGGCGATTAACAGCCGGTGCATCAGTTATCAGAACCTGATAATCAGCACCATTACGGCACAGTTCCATATGGCGATCACCTGGAGCAATGTAGGCGTGCCCTGGCAAAATCCGTTCACCGTTTTCGGCCTCTTTTACTGTAATTTGGCTAAGTTTATTCAGTCGTTCAGCAAAGGAACGGGTAAAACCCGGAGGCATATGTTGCGTAATCAGTAGTGCCGGGCTGGTTACCGGCAACGGTTGCAACAAATTCTTTATCGCTTCCGTTCCGCCAGTAGAAGCACCGACTGCAATCAGTTTTTCGCTGGATAGCAGAGGCTTAAAACTTAAAGGGACAGAGTTTACCGGTGTAGTTGTTTGCACAGATAATTTAGCCTGTGCCGCCGTCCGCACTTTCTCCGCAATAAGTTCACTGTAAGCCAGCATGCCTTCACGAATACCTAATTGAGGTTTGGTGACAAAATCAACGGCACCAAGCTCCAGTGCCCTTAATGTGATTTCAGAACCTTTGGCTGTCAGAGAAGAGATCATCACCACAGGCATTGGCCGCAGACGCATTAATTTCTCCAAAAAATCAATGCCATCCATGCGTGGCATTTCAACATCCAGCGTGAGTACTTGTGGATTATGTTTTTTAATCAGATCACGTGCCACCAGTGGATCGGGGGCGCAAGCCACTACCTCCATATCTGGGTGGCTATTGATGATCTCTCGCATGATTTGGCGCATAAGCGCTGAATCATCAACACAAAGGACAGTTATCTTATTCATGACCTCTCCTTGCCCGACCTACACCGTAAACAGTCTGTCCTTGCAAGTAGAATTCCCGGCTTATTTGAGTGACATTTTCGGAATGCCCGGCAAAGAGCAATCCATCGGGTTTTAACAAAGTAACAAAATGGCGCAGTATCCGTTCCTGCGTCTTTTTATCAAAATAGATCATTACATTACGGCAAAAGATGGCATCAAACTTACCTTCAAGCGGCCAATTGGGATCTAACAGGTTTAAATGCTGGAATGTCACCATGTCAGCAAGTTGAGGCCGGACACGGGCGTAACCTTCATAAGCTCCAACGCCTTTAAAAAAGTAACGTTTTCTCTGCTGATCTGTCAGTTGGCGCAACTCATCCAGCCGATAAACACCTTTACGTGCTTTTTCCAATACATGGGTATCGATATCACTGGCAATAATTTTTACCTGCTGAAAACGATGCCCTAATACATCACTCAGCGTCATAGCAATTGAATACGGCTCTTCCCCTGTAGATGCCGCCGCACTCCACACCCGGTACGAGCCATTCTTCTTACTTGCATGTTTAGCTAACAAAGGGAAATGATGCGCTTCCCTGAAAAAAGCCGTCAGATTAGTCGTCAATGCATTGATAAATTCCTGCCACTCCTCACTGTCAGTATCATTCTCAAGAATAAACAGGTATTGCCCAAAATCACGTATTCCAAGCGCCCGTAAACGCCGAATTAAACGGTTGTAGACCATCTCCCGTTTATGGGCAGCAAGCACAATACCAGCACGTTGATATATAAACTGGCAGATGCGCTCAAAATGCGCATCTGCCAAGGTATAACGCTGAATCATGTGGTTCAGTGGCAAAGACGGTAAACTTGTCGCTGAAGCAATTAAATTTGATTTCATCTGGCCTCAGCGAGTCTGACTGACCGCCCCTTCGCTGTCCGCAGATCTCAGCGTAAGTGAAAGTTCATTCTCAAGTTTATTTTCTGAATTATCCGGTAATTCAAACTGTGCTACTGTTTTCACCAGAATATCGGCCTGATCTTCAAGTGCCGCCGCTGCCGCGGCTGACTGCTCAACCAATGCAGCGTTCTGCTGAGTAACCTGATCCATCTGCGTAACCGCTTGTGCCACCTGATGAATACCGCGACTTTGTTCATCAGATGCCGCAGCAATTTCGGCCATCAGATCCGTGACCCGGTTTACCGAAGCGACCAATTCATTCATGGTCTTCCCTGCATCACTGACCAGTTCAGAACCTTGACTCACCCGCTGAACGGATTCACTAATTAACATTTTAATCTCTTTTGCCGCTTCGGCGCTTCGTTGAGCGAGATCCCTGACTTCACCAGCAACAACGGAGAAACCGCGGCCTTGCTCACCTGCCCGTGCAGCTTCTACTGCCGCATTAAGCGCCAGAATGTTAGTCTGAAATGCAATGCCATCAATAACGCTGATAATAGCACTGATTTTCTGTGAGCTATTGGCAATTGCATCCATCGTCTCCACGACGCTGATTGTCAACTCGCCGCCTTTAGAAGCTGTTTTTGATGCAGACACTGCCAATTCACTGGCCTGACGGGCATTTTCCGCATTCTGTTTTACCGTTGCTGTCAGTTGTTCCATACTTGCAGCTGTTTCTTCCAGTGACGCCGCCTGCTCTTCCGTGCGGGAAGAGAGATCAGTGTTACCCTGAGTAATTTCCTGAATACCGCTATACATCAAGTTAGTATTCTCTTTCACCGAAGCAATGGAACTCACCAGTGAACGTTGCATTTCACGCAATTTGGAGAAAACTTCACCGATCTCATCATGAGTGAAAACAGAAACTTCTTTATTCAATTTTCCTTCCGCAACATTCTGGAAATGACTGCGCATATTAGCGAATGGTTTGAGCAAATTTCTTTTTAACCACCAATGAGCTGCCCAGGCAACCACCAATACCATCAAGATCGCTCCTGCAAACATGGCAGTTGCAATCTGATAATAAAAGCGACCATCTTGAACGGCGGTTTTAATCTCCTCTCCGATATACTGCATATATTGGTTGAAATCAGATTCCAGCTGCTGCTGATACTTTTCTGTTGGCTGGTTTAAAAATGCATCATAGTTCCCCTGCTCCAAGAAAGCAGAGAGCTCCCTGAGTGCATTGATATATTCTTTGTAGCTGGTTTCCACGGATGCCAGCAATACACTACTGCCATCCTCGTCATTTAATTTAGGCAGTGCGATAAACTCCGCAAAATGCATCTCAGCCTTATCCAACGTCTCCTTAACATTAGCAACCATGCTGCCAATATGAGCTTCAGATTGTTGCAGCGTTTTTCCTACAGCAATTCTATTCAGTGTATTACGCGATTGCAGCAAAGCCGCCCAACTCAATCCTAAAGTGTCTCTTTTCTGTGTGCCCAGATCAATCCGCTCAATATAAGTCTGGTCTGTGTGAATGATCCCAAGTGATAAGCCACTTGAGATTATCTGCATTACACAAAACATCATCAGTAACAGATATAAACTGGTTGATATACGAAGCCGGCCTAACATGTAATCACCTCGGTTAACGGCTGCATATGCAGCCGTGGTTATCACTTAGTGTTTTAAAATGTTTCCCAATTAGATTGTTCTTCCACATTGCTGACTTTCTTCAACACAGGTGGATTCGATTTAGCAGGAAGAGTCTTAACCGCAGGTAAATGCTCAGTTTTTGTTTCTGGTTGAGACTTATCGTCAAGACTTGGTAACTGGAACAGAGAAACAAGTTTCTTCAATCCAGCCGCCTGATCTTCCAGCGCGGCCGCAGCCGCAGCTGATTGTTCTACCAAAGAAGCATTTTGCTGTGTTACACGATCCATTTCGGAGATAGCCAGGCCAACCTGAGTTATCCCTCTGCTTTGTTCATCAGATGCGGATGCAATTTCACCCATAATGTCAGTTACACGGGTGACTGAACTGACAATGTCGTTCATTGTTTCACCGGCACTTTCAACCAGAACAGAACCGGTATCCGCGCGGCTGACTGAATCTTCTATTAATGCTTTGATCTCTTTTGCTGCCTCAGCACTACGCTGTGCAAGATTACGGACTTCTCCTGCTACAACAGCAAAACCACGCCCATGTTCACCGGCACGTGCGGCTTCTACCGCGGCATTAAGCGCCAGAATGTTAGTCTGGAACGCAATAGCATCAATAACACTGGTAATATCGGAAATCTTCTGAGAACTGCCGGCAATTTCATGCATTGTCTGTACAACATTCGCCACGACTTTCCCACCCTGACGGGCAATTTCAGAGGCGCTGTCAGCCAGGTTACTAGCCTGACGGGCATTTTCCGCATTCTGTTTTACCGTTGCCGTCAGTTGTTCCATACTTGCGGCTGTTTCTTCCAAAGAAGCAACCTGTTCTTCAGTGCGTGAAGAGAGATCATTATTCCCGGCAGCAATTTCGCTGGTTCCGTTATAAATATTTTCACTGCTGTGACGGACACTACTAACAGTATTGATAAATTCTTTCTGCATATGTTTCAAGCCAACAGCTAACATACTCATCTCATTTCTGCCTGAAACAGTAATCTTCTGTGTCAAATCACCAGTAGAAAACGCCTTAATATTCTCCAATAATTTATTTAGTGGATTCAGCAAACTATGCTTAATACTAACCCAACTGAAAATCATGGCTGAAACCAGAATCAGCATGACAATAACCAGCATAATCACGGCATTTCTGTAGGATATACCCGCGTCAAATACAACATCGGAATAAAGATGATCGTTTTGAGTCAAATAGAAGTTATATTCTTCCTCAAAAGCACTCTGGTATTTGCCGGTTGGCTGATTAAAGAATTCCACCGACCGATTATGTTCAATCAGGACGATGAGCTCATGAAGCGCCGAAATATAAACATCATAGGATTTTTTAAGGCGATTAAGGCTTTCTGATTCATGAATAGGCAATTTCGCCGTTTGTTCATATTGTTCAAAGCGCTGCTCTGCTATAGACAGATTACTTCTGGCATCAGTCAGCAGCTGTTCCATCGTGTAATAATTATCAACGCCTTCATCCTTCATCATGTACCGAATGCCAGCGCGGTTTAGATTGTTACGAGCCTGTAGCAAGTTAACCCAGGTGTCATTCAAAAATGTCTGCTGCTCACGCATCTTATCCAGTATTTCCAGGTTTTCTTTATTACCTTTCAACTCATGGAAGAAAAGTCCCCCAGATATAAATTGCAGAGCACCAAATAATATGATGACCGCCATCAACCCGGTCACTATTTTCATTCGGTTAAACATGTTTTCCCTTTTTTACAATAGATCAGCATGGCTTTGTTATCGGCATAGCTAAAAGAAACTTTACTGGTCAAAGAAAAGAAATTTGAATATTTTTTCTGATTGGGATCAGCAGAGAATGGACAAAAAAATAGCTGCCATCTATTAGTCATGGCAGCTATTTTTAATGACTATTTTTTATGATTAGTTTTTAGCCACTGAATCTACCAGAGCCATCTCTTCACTATTAAGTAGCTTCTCAATATCCACCAGAATCAACATGCGATCATCAAGTGAACCCAAACCAGTCAGATATTCAGTAGACAATGTCACTGCAAATTCCGGAGCCGGGCAAATTTGTTCAGCTTTGAGCGATAAAACATCTGAAACACCATCAACAACGATACCAACCACCCGGTTCAGCAAATTCAGAACAATAACCACAGTATTATCATTATAAGTAACAGTTTCCTGAGCGAACTTAATTCTCAGGTCAATAATAGGAACAATGACACCACGCAGATTGGTTATCCCTTTAATGAACGCAGGAGTATTTGCAATACGGGTGACCTGATCATAGCCACGGATCTCCTGTACTTTAAGTATTTCGATACCATATTCTTCATCACCCAGGGTAAAAACCAGATACCCTTCCCCGGCAGTTTCTCCTGACAATTTATTAAAAGCTTCTATGGCCGACATAATCTTACCTTTTGCTGTGATATTGACGATTTTCTATAGGGATAATCCCCATTTAATGCTTATTTCTTTCTAATAACTCAGCTTTGCTGAGTGCCAATTGATCATGATTGAGTTGCTGCAACGCAGAGACATCAATAATCAATGCCACACTGCCATCACCCATAATTGTGGCAGCGGATATTCCCGGCACTTTGCGGTAGTTACTTTCGATATTTTTCACGACCACCTGATGCTGCCCAACTAACTGATCAACCAACAAGGCATAACGACGACCGGCACTCTGTACAATCACAACAATCCCTTTAGTCGGATCTGTTTTCGCCTCAGGAATATCAAAAACCCGATATAACTTAATCAGTGGCAAATATTCGCCTCTGACATGCAGTAATTTTTCATCGCCGGCCAGTGGATAAATATCTTCTTCCTGCGGCTGAAGGGAACTGACTACCGCACTTAATGGCAAAATAAACACTTCATTATTCACTTTCACTGACATACCGTCGAGGATTGCCAGCGTCAGAGGTAACAAAATCCGGGTAACTGTCCCTTTACCTGCCTGGAAGTTAATCTGGATTTGTCCTCCCATTTCCTGAATATTTCGCTTAACCACATCCATGCCAACACCGCGGCCAGATACATCTGTCACCACTTCAGCCGTGGAAAAACCAGGGGCGAAAATCAACATAGCAACCTCTTCGTTACTCATGTTTTCACTGACTGATAACCCTTGTGATATCGCTTTGACCAGAATTTTTTCACGATTCAGCCCAGCGCCATCATCCACAACTTCAATGCAGATATTGCCACCCTGATGTTCAGCAGAAAGTGTCAGGTTACCCGTTTCAGGCTTACCTGAAGCGAGTCGAACTTCCGGTTCTTCAATACCATGATCAAGGCTGTTACGGACCAGATGAGTCAATGGATCAATAATGCGCTCAATTAAACTCTTATCCAGTTCAGTGGAGCTGCCAACCAAAGTCAGATCCACTTTTTTATTCAGTTTGCTAGCAAGATCCCTGACTAAACGTGGATAACGGCTGAACACATATTCCATTGGCATCATGCGGATAGACATTACAGACTCTTGTAAGTCTCTGGAATTTCGTTGTAACTGAACCATGCAATTCAGTAAATCGCCATGTGAATTAGGTTCAAGATCATTACAATGCTGTGCCAGCATAGATTGTGTGATAACCAATTCACCCACCAGGTTTATCAGTTGATCAACCTTCTCAACCGCAACCCGAATACTGGAAGATTCCGCACGCTGACGTGGCGATCCAGCCGGTGGCACAGGTGCGGGACGCCCGGCAGGCGGTATGGCACTTTTTTCTGACACAGTCGTTTTGACGGCTTTATCTGTATCCCGGTTTTTAACTTCATCTTTTGATTCAGCTACCGGCAAAAAAGTGATCTGTTCCGGCTCAATCACAAAACAGAGTACAGCGGTAATATCATCCTCTGTGGCTGATGTTACCAATGAGGCTTCCACACTATCCCGGGTCTGTTCAGCATCATAAACCTCCCCCAGATTAGCCAGTTCATCAAGCATCAAAGAAACTTCGCGCTCTTTCAGACCAGACAGATGAACCCGAACTCTGCCTTGCTGGTTTTTAGTCACAACAGGTTCTGGTTCGGATTCAGGCAATCCTGGTGCTACCTCAGCGATGACAGGCTCAACCTCACCTTCATTTTCTTCCTGTACTTCCAATGCAAGCTGGCGCAAAGTCTCACAGATGTAGATAAACGCACTTTCATCCGGCTCCTGAGAACTTTTATAGGCATCCAACTGTTGTTGCATAATATCTTTCGCTTCTAAAAACAGGTTGATAATGTCAGTCGTCAGACTCATTTCATCTCGTCTGGCGCTGTCGAGCAAATTTTCCAGAACATGCGTAGTTTGCTGTAGCTTGATAAAACCAAAAGTCGCAGCCCCCCCTTTTATTGAGTGAGCACTACGAAAAATAGCATTCAACTGTTCCTGATCTGGCGCATCGGGATCGAGCTGCAATAAATGCTGCTCCATATCCTCCAGCAATTCGTCTGCTTCATCAAAAAAAGTCTGATAAAACGCGGTAATATCCATTGTTACTTTGTCACCTTAGTCGGTACCACGATTGGGCTCAGTATTCAGTAATGCTGATTGAGCCGATACTGTGATTTCATTGGATTACTGTGTTGACCCACTTTCAGCCGAATCCTTTCTAATCACCTCGTGAATTTCCTTACTATCGTTAATAATCAGGGAATTGCTGCCGGTGTTTTGCTGTTCAATCCTCTCTTCCGCTTGCTTATTGAGCACTAAAATACTGATACGACGGTTAACCGGAGAACTGGCATCTTCCTGCTTCAAGCGGACCGTTGAAGCCATACCGACAACCCGCAATATCTTGCTTTCATCCAACCCGCCTATCAGCAGCTCTCTCCTTGACGCGTTAGCCCGATCTGCGGATAGCTCCCAGTTACTGTAACCACGCTCACCATTGGCATATTTCAAGTCGTCAGTATGACCGGACAGGCTGATTTTATTTGGAATATCGTTCAGGATTGGTGCAATAGCCCGCAAGATATCACTCATGTAACTTTCGACTTTTGCACTGCCAACCATAAACATTGGCCGATTTTCCCGGTCAATAATCTGGATACGTAACCCTTCATCCATCATATCAATCAACAGATGTGGACGTAATGCTTTAAGGCGGGGATCAGTAATAATCAACTGATCGAGTTGCTCACGCAGCCTATTTAACCTGCGGGATTCATCATTATCTTCAACGACTTCAACCTGACGCAGAATATCACCTTCCTGATAAAGCACATCCTGCCCTCCCCCTGGGATAGGATTAGAGCTATCACTGCTGCGTTCCCCTTTATTTATCGCAACTTGCAACGGGGTACGGAAATATTCTGCAATTCGGGTCAATTCCTGCGGGCTGGAAATTGCCAGCAGCCACATAACCAGAAAAAATGCCATCATAGCGGTCATAAAGTCAGCATAGGCAATTTTCCATGAACCACCATGATATCTG
This sequence comes from Photorhabdus thracensis, assembly GCF_001010285.1. Classification (GTDB taxonomy): domain Bacteria; phylum Pseudomonadota; class Gammaproteobacteria; order Enterobacterales; family Enterobacteriaceae; genus Photorhabdus; species Photorhabdus temperata. Next base: position 4,998,743 of record NZ_CP011104.1, read on the forward strand.
GTGTCATTTCTTTTACGTCTTTTTACCCTAATGACCGAGACGTTACGCGCCTTCATACTTGTTCTTCAGTTTCTTGCTGAACAGGCGCTTTCACCCGGCGAACATGTTCTTCCAACTCAGTGAAAGAGGGACGATCCGAGAGGTACAATGTCTTACGGCCGAATTCAACAGCAATTTGCGGGGCATAACCATTCAGGCTGGATAATAATGTCACTTTAATGCATTGCATCATTTTAATATGTTCGCCACTGCGCTGACGCAACAAAGTCGCAAGTGGAGAGATAAAGCCATATGCCAGCAAAATACCGAGGAATGTCCCAACCATAGCATGAGCAATCAGCACGCCAAGCTCTCCTGCCGGACGATCTGCCGAACCCAAGGCATTAACCACCCCCATAACAGCAGCCACAATACCAAAAGCAGGAAGTGAATCTCCAACCATCATCAGGCTGGTCGCCGGGATCTCGCTTTCCTGTTCATAAGTTTCAATTTCTTCATCCATCAAAGCCTCAATTTCATGAGGGTTCATATTGCCACTCACAATCAACCGCATGTAGTCGGTGATAAAATCCATCAAATGCTTATCCTTAAGCAAACGTGGATATTGGGTGAAAATATCACTCTGCTGCGGATTTTCAATATCCCGCTCTAATGCCAAAACACCATGCATACGGGATTTTGCTAACAACCGGAAAAGCAAAGCCATCAGATCCATATACATCGTTTTGTTATATTTAGATCTGCGCATTACCTTTGGCAAAACACGCAATGTTGCCTTAATCGCTTTTCCGTTGTTACCAACAATAAAAGCACCGATGCCAGCACCAGTGATAATTAAAAATTCAGCGGGTTGATAAAGTGCGCCCAAATGACCACCTACAATCAGGTAACCACCGATTACCGCACCAAAAACTACAATATATCCTAAAAGTACTAACACGCGATATCCTTTAGCTAAGTTGGTGAGCGGATGGGAAGTTGAACAGTCTGAATCCAGAATGGTTGCAATTTCAACACAGGTTACAGGAAAAAAGTGCAAATCCGTAACCTGTAGGAATGATTTTCCCATTTAAATTCACATTGCGCGCTGAGCAAATCCATCCAGCAGTTGTGAATTACTATCGGCAGGCTGAGAGGAAAGTTTACGTTTTTTTACGGCGCGTGATGGTGGTTGACAAAGACTACAAACAAAGCTATTGACAGGTTGATGGGCATGAGTAATAAAAGTTCCGCCACAAGTGCGGCACTGTGAAGGTTGCAACATGCCACTGTCTACAAAACGTACCAGAGTCCAGGCACGAGTCAGCGCCAGAATAGGGGCGTCCTCTCCAACAGGAGGGCATTGTTCAAGATAGAGCCGATAAGCTTTAACAACCGCCTCCACACCATCGCAATAACCGCTTTTAAGTAAGAAACGATAGGCATTATAGAACATTGATGAATGAATATTCTGTTCCCAAGTCATAAACCAATCTGTTGAAAAAGGCAGCATCCCTTTAGGAGGAGGGCTTCCCCTCAACTCTTTATAAAGCTTAATTAGCCGTCCTCTGCTTAATTGCGTTTCACTTTCAAGCATTTGTAACCGTGCGCCTAAAGTGATGAGTTCCATCGCAAGATGTATATCCTTAGCTTCTTGAACTATACTTTTCTCGGCCATCTCTTATGCTCTTTTTTTCACTGAAGTATCATCTTTCGAAGATAACTGCTGAAACAGATGAGTCGATAACAAAATGCCTGTGTGTATTTGTTGTAAATCATCCACTCGAGATTCCCTGGTAAGCTGCTGAATAGTTTCACTGTCTTCGAACCGAAAATTACAGACTAATTGATTAGTCTCGGCGAGCTTTACCAACTGAGGTAATGTCAATTCAGACAACGTATCAGCCATAGAATCGCTAATACCTAAACGGAACATCGCTGATGCTTTTTCATGGTTAATTAACCGCTGAGCTAAAAGCAGATACGATAAATTTATGTCATAAATATGTTTGAGCAATTCAACCGTACTCATTTCTCTATCCCGTCCGATTACATTAAAAAATCAGTTAAGTGTTCGAAAAACCACTCGTGACAAAATTCCTAAAATAGCTTAGGGATTAATAATCTCTTACATAACTAAAATATACAGGCTTAGTCAGAGCAGTAACCATCCCTTGTATTACTTTTGATTCGTCCAACGTCAAAAATATTACGGTAATGAGCTGCAAAAGTATTATTGCGTTACCTGATATAACATTTTTACTACCGATTAAGAATATTCTTAATGCAGAACAACTTTACTCCTGAATCATCAAATTATACAACGGAAAGAGAACGCAATTTTAAATACTATGTGACATGACTCACAAAAACAAAGGCTTTTAATATGTGTTTAATCGATGAATTGATCATTAATTATTCAAACAATTAAATAAAATCCGAATTCCCAATTTTAATAAGTTAAATTATCTAAATAAAAATATTAGGTATATTTTTTGATTTTATACGATCTATTAAACTTATAAACTCAAAATAACGATAAAAAATCCTACCTTTAGTAAAATGTCAACTATAAAATCAGCTATATACCTGAGTAATTGGTGTAAACAATAATCTTATTCTAAGATCTGACATCTCCATTTGTACGATAAAATAGATTAATTTTATGTAAAATTTGGTTGCAAAAAAGATACTGGTATGATCACTTTTAGTTTAGATTTGTACTTTCTTTAACCATAAGACTTAACTAAAAGCACATACCACCGTGCACAAATAACACCAACCATACAAAAATAGCATAAAATACAGTAAGATAATGAATAAAAAAACAACTACAACAGAATTTTATTGCTCAAATAACAGACAATACACAGCATGAAGATAATAGAAAAAACCAGCCAATTTTGACCCCAGGCAACCAAACAAATGGCAAAAATCATTAAAAAAACTTATCAAAATATCATTTTTCATAATATAATAAAAACGCAAGGCCATCCTATTGATTACTTTATTTTTTCACCTTTAGTTTTCATGTTCAAAATTATTAATTAATCAAACTTACACATAGTCAATATATATTCCTTAGAAACATTAGATATTTTAAATAAACAATAGGTTATTTATTAATCTAATTTTCCACTTTAAAGATTTATAATAGATATAATTACAAATATAAAATCTTCAATCAACATAAATATATAACCAAATCAAATGCCAATCACCATTTATTATATAATTCACAAATTAATATTTAGACAAATAAAATACACTATTTCAATGTTCATGAACTTATAATACAAATCAAATATTAAAATAACTTTTTATTATCATCCACTACTTCATATGAAATTTACAACCCCCATCCCAAAAATATTACTTTCATATGCAAAAAAAATACAAATATGATTGTCATTGATTCACATTATAGATACCATTATTCGAATGATAATCATGGATAAAATAATTAATTCCACAAGAAAAAAACAATTGATTAAAGTTTATCGCAAGAATAATTAATAACAATAGAGCAGTAAAATAAAAGCCATTTCTTACCAAAAGAATATCATTAATCACTATTGATGGTGAAAATATCATAATATTTTTATATCAAAGACGAAAAAGATATTATTTTGATGAACAATTTTTTTCCCCACATAAATAGTAGTTATACTTTTTCAAGTAACCATAACCACTTACCAAGCATGGAAAATAATGCAACAACTGATTACAGTCTCATCTAACCACAGAAAATATTCTTAGGGCAAAGACTCTAAACCCATTAGCTGATTAAATGAGAAAAGAATAAAATGGATATCGAGAATCATTATCAATTATGCAATCAATAATACTGAAAATACCGTTGTGATTTGGATATTGGATAAAAGATATCCTCCATGAGAGCAAAATACAAACAAACCGCATCTGCCATTTAATACACCAATTATGATAAAATAAAACCCAACATACAATACTTTTTACTGTAAAAAATCCCATTCCAACATATATATCTAAATAGAAAAAAGAGAACAAACCAGTTCTGCCAATACAATAAAATATCCAATATTTTTATTGCCTCATTGATAAGGTTTTTTCTGAAACTCTTTATTCATTTTATCTCAACGTAAAGAAAGCTACGAAATATCACATATCAAATCTTGTACTAGTAAATGAATATCTTTCATCAGCAAAAATGGAATAAAAGTGCTGACAATTAACATTGAAAAAACATTACTAACGACTGAACTTACCGTTATATTCAAGCACTTGATGATATTCCCTCGTGCCTATCTCCTTTAACTATCCTTTGTCTAACGCCCGCAGATTTTTCTCAAGCCAAGTAAAATATCCATCACTTTTTTTGTATATCTGTACCTGTTGCAACACCAACGTATCTCAATACCACGACCTTATTAACGTCATTGCCAGGTAAACCTTCTGTATACCGGTTCTTTTTAACATGGGATTTTTACAACGCCTCAGTTTACTAAATACCGATCTTTATTCCATTTCCCAGGATTCCAACACCTACCAGCTCAGTTTGTTGAGCTATTAAAATAACTTCGGAATCTAATCCTACATCATGACAAACCATGACAGTAATAACAGAATTATCTTCGGTAAGAACTTTTACTGTCCCACCATCCTCTCTTAATACAGAAATAGCAAAAGTGGCTCTCTTCTCTGCGGGAGCAAAAAAAGTTAGTCATTCTTGTAATATCACGACTCTTTCACCATCAAAAGGCAGCAAGTGTTTTTACTTTATCATCGGATAAATATCGAACTGCTAAATTAATACACTGAAATTTTGCCTGATGGTAACCATTAGCTACTACCATTATTTTTTCACGGCATACTTCATCAAGCAGAATTATTCTCTATTTTACTCTTATATAAGAACAAACTTAGATCATTCTTCTACCTCACTTTTGCAAGTGAAATGATATTTCCACTGAGAGTTCTGAACAGTAATAGGCAACCGATGCCGAACAAAATAAAATGGCAACTCATCAATTTTTCTGTACCCGTGTACGATACCTATATCAGCTTTATCCGATCAAGCTTAATGTTAGAATGACAATCATCAGCAACACCTGAATAGTTAATTAGATGATAATTACTATGGTAAAAAATACCAAATTTAACTATTTCCCTGTAATAAAACCATCAATAGATAATACCCCAAAAAAACTATTATCCATATAAAGCGAATTTGTAACCAATTCATCTCAAGAAAAAAATAGCAGGAACACAATATCGCTTGGCACAAGATATTTGATCACTAAATCTTAAACAGGGATTTGCAAAACTACGACGTCATGTTGTCCCCTTGTACTGATCACAGATTTATCGATTTTGTTTATAATTTATCCTTTTCAAGATCACCAATATATAAACAAAAGTATCATTGGTGAAATATCCACCATACGATTCGAAAAGTAGTTTATTAATGACGCGTTACCTGGCTGAAAAAACATGCTACAGGCAACGCTCTATTTGTTTTACATGATGAAAAGTCAGCCATAACTCTTTATCGAACAAAATTATTGTTGTTTTATACAAATAATTTTTAGACTTATCACTCAGAAGCAATTTTCCAATTTATTGAGCTAACGCTTTTTTCTAAACTCATACGACAAACAATCGCTTCTATCTCTTTTTGCTCAGTGGGTGTTGCTAATACTTCAGCACATACCTCAAGTTTTCCAGGTTGGATCATATCAGTGAAACTCAGTGATTGTAGCCTCACGGCTACTCCATTGAGAGCCTGTAACACTAATGTTCTTACCAGAATTCCATCATTACTATCACACACTACATGAATTTTATAACTCTGTACCTGATCAATGGCCTGCAACCTGGGTTGTAAATTAATACGTTGTGCAGCCTCACGTAACAATATGTTTGCGCAAAGAATAATCGCGGTGGCTATCGCAGCCAGCCAATACTGCCCAAGACCACATAACACACCAATTCCCGCGGAACACCACAAAGTTGCTGCGGTATTTAATCCACGAATATTCATTCCTTCTCGCATAATGACACCGGCACCAAGGAAACCAATTCCTGAAACAACCTGTGCAGCAATACGACCAGCACTATCCGGTGAAGTTGTTATTGAACTGAGTATAAAAACAGCTGCACCGGTCGCAACTAATGCATTAGTTCTTAAACCCGCCATACGTTGACGCCATTGACGCTCAGCACCAATTAACGCACCAAAGCACATAGCTGATAATAAATGAAAGACAAAAGGAGTTATTAACATGACATTCTCCATACAGCTAAATGGATAAATAATCATGTGCATTTATTTTGCACACAGAAATTTGTGCCGAATGTTTAATTCAGCGTTATTTTCTGTACATGCCTGGAGGTAACAAAATGTAAATATATAACAGCATAATAGAAAACCCAATATACTATCCTCAGCAATTCCACTGAGTACCGGATAGTACCGTCTTTGAGTAAGTACAGCTCAGATATTTTGAGTGGTACCGCCCGCCCTGTTCAGCAAGCAGCAAATCGGAAGGAAATGAACAGCTTGCCGTCTTATTTTTTATTTAACCAAAAACTTTGACTGTCCAATGACGCTAATCTCCCCAATAAAATTGGTACGAAGTGTAATCAAAAGCAATTAATAAGTAAACAAGGATATTACTCTAACAAAGAAAAAGTCCGCCACTATATAAAACAATGACGGACTTAAAAATCATTCAGGCAATCAGATAGCAGTTACGTTTGCTGCTGCTGGGCCTTTAGCACCATTTTCAATGGTGAATTCTACGTTCTGGCCTTCTGCCAAAGTTTTGAAACCGTTACCCTGAATGGCAGAGAAGTGAACGAATACGTCTTTGCTACCATCAGCTGGGGTGATGAAACCGAAGCCTTTAGACTCGTTGAACCACTTCACTTGACCTTTCATTTTGTCAGACATTGTGACTTTCCTATATATCAAAAAAATTTTGCCAACATGGGCATGTACTGGCCAGTTATCAGCTATTACTTATGGAGGCACTAAGAAGGAAACGGTCAACAAAGGCTATCTGAGGATAACACTTACACATAACTCATTAACTCAAGATGTCGTACATAAAGTAGGTCTGTTTATCAGGCCGGCTGCATTAACTCATGATAGAAAAAGAATAGCAACCTTTTTATGCATTCGTGTTTTAAAAAAAATGCTTACGCTCATTATTAGAGCAATAATATAAAAAATAAAGTCATTAATTATAAATTTTTTTGATTTATTCAACCTTTATCTTAATGAAAGCATTAAGATTAATCTCAATCAATAACAGTTGGCAAATTAAAATAAAACAACTGCTCTACGTCAGATCGTCTCTCTCATGCTAGCCTTAAGGACCGATAGCTATGAAAATATTTCACTTTCTCTTCATTTAATCAGGTCAACATATGAATATCATTAAGCAGATACTGATTCAGGATCTTGAACGAATCAACATTGAAGAACAGCGTGATGGCAAACTTCGTTTCAACAGCCAGTTTATCAGCAACCATCCTTACCTTTGCCTGGCTATGCTCGTATCCTACCTGACGCTCACTGCGCTTATCTGGTACGCCCCATACTTTGGTTTACTTTCACTACTAGCCTTCACCGTACTATTCATTGTTATGGCGGCTATTTTATTATTCGAAATTAAACCCGTATATCGATTTGATGATATCGGTGTGCTTGATCTACGGGTATGTTACAACGGCGAATGGTTCGTCAGCGAAAGAATCTCAGACCAAGCAATCAAAGAGCTCCATCTCCACCCTCGTGTTCCGTTGGCAATAAAGGATGAAATCAAACGTATTATAAAAATGAAAGGTGAAATACATTTTTATGATGTTTATATCATGGCGTTCCCTGAGCAATCGCATGCAGCAACATCATTGCCGATGATGAATAAAAGTACTCAGCTTTAACAAAATAGCGCAGTTATAACACAATACGCCTGCATAGCGAGCAAACAACAAACCTGTAAGAATTTTTGCGTTGACAGGGTTTCAGTTCATCGCTAATATTCGCCCCGTTCTCAGGAACGATTCCTCCATAGTTCAGTCGGTAGAACGGCGGACTGTTAATCCGTATGTCACTGGTTCAAGTCCAGTTGGAGGAGCCAAATTCAAGTCTGGAGATATTGCAAAAAATCTCCGACGTTTGTCAGATAAAGAATCTGCGAAAAGCCCAATGAAAATTGGGCTTTTTTGTATGCAACAGCATATCTAGGAATACCCGTCTGATTAATCCAGAACTACTTTATAAACTCTTTCTTTAGATTTATGCAGTATGTTTACTTCACCAACAAATGATAATTCGTAATGAATTCTTACCCGACCATTACCTATATAATTGAAGAAATCAATACCACCCGGCTGACCATCAGCATTTCCTTCAGGATTAATTACAGCTAAACGGAAAATATTATTTTCATCACCACTTAAAGACTCTATCTTTAATAATATCTCTCCTGCATCCTGATTATCAGCAGAATACCCTTTAATGTGAACTGTACCTTCTTTCAATACCTTATCTTTAAGTTTAACATCGTTGACCATAATATTGATATCATAATCAATAATACTCTCACCAATTGGCCGGCCCCTGCTCTCATCATATTCATCAATATAAGGCACTTCCAGATCACGACGAACCTGAATTGTTCCAGAGCCTTCATCAAGCTCTACAAGCACACGTTGAACAGTAGAGAATTTAGCACTGCCGCTTTCGCTAATAGTATAATAAACACTATCGTGTTTACCGGCAGTAAGAAGAGAATTCTTTACAGATAAGCTACGGATATCATTACTATCTTGTACACTTGGAACAACTTCAACATTACCATCAAAAATAAATTTCAGTTCATGCTTGTTTAAAATATTCGAATCAGCAAACAGTACTTTAACGCCTGCTCTTATATCACCACTGTCAATGACATTATCATAATTTGCCGGATATATAGGTGCTGCCAACCCTGCTGATTTCAGCTTAAATCGATCCAGAACAGCTTCTGCAACTACACTGCCACTAGCATCTGTTACTTCAGCAACAAATTTGACTGTGGCATTAACTTTTTGATCTGTTTTAATTTTTACCAATATTTCAGATGCTCTACTGATAGGATTAAATATGTTATTGTTATTTACAATTTCATATTCGTCCTCATTCAAACCATTCACTACAATTTTACATTTGTAATCACTTAATGATGTCGAGCTATCATCCTTTGGAACTACAAATAATCGTAATGGAACGTTAAACCAATCTTTGTGTGAAACCCAGTTAGTTACATCAGTATTAATTAAAAACTTCATGACTTTTCCTCATTTGTTTTATAGAAATCACCAGAAAATTAGCCACTCTTTTCGGGAGAAATATTATCTACTGACTTTATATTTAGAATTATTTTCACCTCCTTAATAATAGCTTGATTTTATAGACTCAATTTTTATTTATTCAATTCTGTAATGTTTTTTATGAAATGGCTTTTATTTTTTCCATTGCATTTTGTATATTAATGTTAATCTATTACTAAATTGAAAATATCTTAGCATGTTAGCAGTGAATAAAATTTCATTATCAATGGCGAGCTCTTTTATATCTGTTTCAGCCTCGATTAATACCCTATTTTACAAATTGGAGGCCAGAGAATAAATTACTTTTTCAATTAAGAATTATAGACAAGTAAATTCACTAATAAATATCAAAAGACAATAAGTGATCTGTTAAAATAAATAAAATAGGAAAAATATCATTAAATATAAAAATTCTATAAAAAACATTAAAATAAAGTTACTAAATATATATTTCCCTATATTTTTAATACTCATAATCAATTATTTTATAAATAAAAAAACAGATAATATTTCCACTATTCAATTATCGTAGGTAGATATTAGTTAATTCTTGTATTTCCTGAACTGGAAAATAGCAAAAAACATCATTTTGAACACCAGTTAATCAATCAAACTCAATTTTTACTTTTCCCCTTTGACAAGCCCCAAATACCCAGCTATTATTCGCCTCGTTCTCAGGAACAATTCCTCCATAGTTCAGTCGGTAGAACGGCGGACTGTTAATCCGTATGTCACTGGTTCGAGTCCAGTTGGAGGAGCCAAATTAGAAAAGCCCGCTTAACGCGGGCTTTTTGCGTTTCTGATTCCACTCTCCACTTACAACGTAACATTTATAATCCGAATCAACCGACTTCCACAGTATACAGTTCCAGCAAACAACCCTCATTCAGCATAAATACAGAGCAATAAGTTCAGTTTGCCAGCAAACAAATCTTATTTGTTGTTTTCTGCTTTGACAAAGCAAAAGTGTACCGCTAACATGCTCCTCGTTGTGAAGCAATTCCTCCATAGTTCAGTCGGTAGAACGGCGGACTGTTAATCCGTATGTCACTGGTTCAAGTCCAGTTGGAGGAGCCAAATTAAGAAAAACCCGCTTGATGCGGGTTTTTTGCTTTTCCGATTTCGCTAATTACCTGACACCGTTACACCAACACAATAACGCTATCCAACCCACTCTCATAGCATATAATTCCATCAAATAACCATTATTTAGAATAAAAACAAACCAACAAGTTCAGTTTACCAGCAAACAATCACGATTTGTTGTTTTCTACTTTGACAAAGCAAAAGTGTACCGCTAATATGCGCCCCGTTGTGAAGGAGTTCCTCCATAGTTCAGTCGGTAGAACGGCGGACTGTTAATCCGTATGTCACTGGTTCGAGTCCAGTTGGAGGAGCCAACTTCATCTCTTGTTTTACCCTCATATTTCATTTTTTCCTTATTGATAAGAAAATCCACCTCTGATTACCCTGAGCTTATTGATTTAGCTAAATTTTTTACTAAATATTACATTCATTAATAGCTATTTAACTGTTTTAGCTTTATTATCCATTCCCGGCTTGAATATGCTGAACTCAGCATATTTCCTTCCTATCATATATACTGGAGCCGGTTTCATGACCACTAAATCATATACAATAAAAATCCGCCGCCCTGATGACTGGCACATTCATTTCCGTGATGGTGAAATGCTAAAAACTGTCGTTCCTTATACCAGTCGCTATTTCGGGCGGGCTATCGTCATGCCTAATCTACTTCCGCCGATTACAGAAGTGGCTAGTGCCAGAACCTATCGAAACAGAATACTAGCAGCCATCCCCGAAGGAGATAATTTCCAGCCTCTTATGACTTGTTATCTTACTGATTCTACTGATAGTTCTCAGATAGAAATTGGTTATAAAGAAGGCATTTTTACCGCTTGTAAGCTCTACCCTGCCAATGCCACAACCAATTCAAGTCACGGTGTCTCTGATGTAAAGAATATTTATCCATTATTAGAAATAATGGAAAAACTGGGGATGCCTCTGCTTGTACACGGTGAAGTTACTGCTTCTCATATTGATATTTTTGATCGAGAAGCCCGCTTTATTGAACAGGTAATGGAACCATTGCGTAATCAGTTCCCGGCACTGAAAGTTGTGTTTGAACACATAACAACCAAAGAAGCTGCACAATATGTACTGGAAGGCGGTAATAATCTGGGAGCAACATTGACTCCACAGCATCTCATGTTTAACCGTAACCATATGCTGGTTGGTGGGATACGCCCACACCTGTACTGTCTGCCTATTCTGAAACGCAATATTCACCAGGATGCTTTGCGGGCAGCCGTCGCCAGTGGCTGTAATCGCTTTTTCTTAGGTACAGACTCTGCACCCCACGCGCTGCACAAAAAAGAGTCATCCTGTGGTTGTGCTGGTGTATTTAACGCACCATCCGCGTTACCTGCTTACGCAACAGTGTTTGAAGAGATGAATGCATTACAACATTTTGAAGCCTTCTGTTCACTTAATGGCCCTGGATTTTACGGACTGCCCGTCAACGAAGGCTTTGTCGAATTGACCCGCAAATCTTCCACGGTCATTGAACACATTGATTGCAACAATGAAAAACTTATTCCATTTCTGGCTGGCGAAGATGCCCGCTGGGAAGTAAAAATAGCAGACTGACATACACATGGGGATAGTCATCGTCCCCATTAATTTACATGGCCTATCAACCCACCAGCGAATGAACCAATAATTCCTAACAAAAAACCTTCTTACTTTCACTAAAAAGCATATACTAATAATGACTCATTCAAGAATGAGGTAGTTTGCTCTTAGTCAATGATATTAATAAATAATGCAGTGATCTGATTAGGAGGTTTTATGGGCAGTAAAAATGAAGTTATTCAAACGCATCCTGTTGTAGGTTGGGATGTCAGTACCGTTGATACGTATGATGCTGTGATGCTACGCCTTCACTATTTGTCCTCCCAAGATCAAACACCAGAACATGTCATGGTAGATCGAACCTTATGGTTGACAACTGACATTGCAAAGCAATTGATATACATCCTCCAGGCAGGAATTGAAAAGATCGAATCCTCAGAATACAGCGATCTGAACCATACTAAGCATTAATAATCTCAAGCCCGGACACCCCTATAACTGGGTGTCCGGCCTGGAGGCACATTGATTCACCCCAACGATTTTGTCTGTAATACCATATAATTAGATAATAATTTCGGATTAAGCTGGCTTAACTATCGCAATTGCCGAGTTGACTATCAATAGATAAGGCGTTTATTGTGAGTTCGGCCAAACAAGAACAGGGACGTACAATAATGAAAATCTTAGTCGTTGAAGAGTGCTATTACACCCGTTCAGGTATCAGTGAATTTTTAAAGAAAAATGACAATGTTGAAGATATTGAAATTGTTGACTCATCTTCAATTAACGAAGCTATAGATATTGTAGCTCATTTTTCTCCTGATATTGTTTTAGCTAATTTGACTCATTATTGTCGCCATTCTAGTTATTGTTCTAATTTACAGAAATTTATTACTCTTATAGATAACACACGTATCTACATATATCTTAATAACGCCTACCCTTACTGTGAAAATTATATTGCACTGAAAAGCAATACTTTTATTTTAGCAAAGAAAAGCCTTCCCTATTTACTTAATAAATTGAGTAAAATAACATTACAGGAAATTCAGAAACATCAAATGACAATTGATGAGTACTGTTCTATTTTTAGTCCACAAGAGCATAAAATCATCGATTACTGGATGAAAGAAATTCCAAATTACCAGATATCTCAAAAATTAAACATCAGTAATAGTACAGTATATTCTCATAAAAGGCATATTACTGAAAAAATAAAAGTACATAATAGAATTGAACTCTGTTTTATTTACAATGTATTTAAATATCTCTACTGAAAAAATTATTATCTTAAAATAAATAGACTGGCACAACAATCTCTGTGCCAGCTATTAATAACACTATTTAGTCAACTGTAATGAGGTAATATTCAATCCATCCTGTAGACGATGCCGGGATTTATTAAATATTTTTGCTCCATTTTCTCGACCAGCCCGACGAACACGCTGTTCCGTTTCTGGTAGCCTGACTTCTTCCCCGCATGCTTCACTGCAACAACCTTCAAATTTAGCGGCACATTCCGGACACTGAATAAACAACAGGTGGCAGCCATCATTCTTACAATTAGTATGGCTATCACAAGACACACCACATTGATGGCAATGAGCAATGACATCATCTGAAATACGTTCTCCCATCCGCTCATCAAATACAAAGTTTTTACCCATAAAACGCACTGGTAATCCCTGCTCCCTGGCTTTACGGGCATATTCGATAACACCGCCTTCTACGTGATATACGTTTTTAAAACCATTGTGCAACATATAGGCACTGGCTTTTTCACACCGAATACCACCGGTGCAATACATCACAATGTTTTTATCCTTATTATCCTGCAACATTTCCACTGCCATTGGCAATTGTTCGCGGAAGGTATCAGAAGGAATTTCAATTGCATTTTCAAAATGCCCGACTTCATATTCATAGTGATTACGCATATCGACAAATAGCGTCTCAGGATCATCCAACATCTGGTTGACCTGCTCTGCTTTAAGATATTCACCGGTTTTTGATGAATCAAAAGTTTCATCTTCAATACCGTCAGCCACTACACGATCACGCACTTTCATACGCAAAACCCAGAAAGACTTTCCATCATCATCAAGTGCAATATTCAACCTCAGATTATCCAACGCAGGATCAACGCCATACAATAAAGCTTTGAATGCTTCCAGATGATGAGTTGGTAAACTTATCTGTGCATTAATCCCTTCCTTGGCAATATAAACCCGGCCAAATACTGAAAGCTCAGTAAATTGTTGATACAGGCTGTTACGGAAAGCCAGAGGATCTAAGATATTAAAATATTTATAAAAAGAGATGGTAGTACGAGGCTGGGTCTCCGCCAGCATGCGTGCTTTCAACTCCTTATTAGAAATGCGGTTATGTAACACTGGCATGGTGTACTTTCCTGAATTTCAAGTCATTAAGATTAGATGTAATAAGTGATGGCCTCCGCCATCAAGCGGGTATGATAACGAAAATGATTTTCAACGAGTAGTAATTTGTAACCCGGTAACAGAAAATCAATAATAAAATGGGAGGTCTTCCCCTCCCATTGATTGATTATGAAATCCCTCACATCACAAACTATAGGATAAACACCTCAGATTGATGGCAACCACCGGTTTAACTGGCTGTAGTTTAACTTAACCCTCATTCAGGGCTGGAACCAATCATCAGCACTTTCCCATGTCTCTTGCAGAATTTCTTCAACGGCTTTCCGGTCATCGGGAGTACCACCACGGATAGAACCGGCCAGAACATGACTTACAATCGATATCCTAAACATTTCATGTCTGAAAACTTCGATATCCCAGCAAAAAGTGTCACAATAGGCGAATTGTTTTGTCCATCTTATTTGGAACCAAACCTGAGAATCCATGATACACGCACCTTCTTTTCAACGCTCACTGCTTCATCCCCGTTATTGGCTTACCTGGTTTGGTATCAGCCTGCTTTACTTGCTGGTTCTGCTCCCCTATCCCATTATTTATTGGATAGGTACCCGTCTGGGCAGATTCTCCATGCGCTTTCTGAAAAAACGCGCCAGAGTTGCTGAAAGAAATCTTGAGCTATGTTTTCCCGATATGCCTCAGGAAAAGCGCAATGAGCTGCTAATAAAAAACTTCGAATCCGTCGGAATGGGGGTATTTGAAACGGGTATGGCCTGGTTTTGGCCCGACTGGCGGGTAGAACGCTGGTTTAAAGTTACCGGAAGGGAAAATATCCAAAAAATCCAGGCTCGCGAACAAGGAATTATTGTTATCGGTATTCATTTCCTGACGCTGGAACTGGGTGCCCGAATTCTCGGTTTACTCAATCCGGGAATTGGTGTTTACCGCCCAAATGATAATCCGGTTATGGATTGGTTACAAACATGGGGACGACTGCGCTCCAACAAATATATGCTGGATAGAAAAGATGTCAAAGGCATGATCCGCTGTCTGAAAAATGGCGAAATCGTCTGGTACGCACCCGATCATGATTACGGCCCACGAAACAGCGTATTCGCGCCGCTATTTGCTGTAGAACATGTCGCAACAACCACAGGCACCTCTATACTTGTGCGTCTTTCTGATCCGGCAATGATCCCATTTACCCCCCGCCGCCTGCCTGACGGAAAAGGTTATGAATTAATTATTCAACCCGCGGTAGATGGATTCCCTAAAGGCGATGAAGTGAAAGCAGCAGCTTTTATGAACAAAGTCGTAGAACAGGAGATCTTACAGGCTCCTGATCAATATATGTGGCTACATCGTCGCTTTAAAACCCGGCCTGATGGTCAGCCTTCTCTGTACGGGCAGTCCGACAAAGTCCATTAAATATCATTAACGGCTGTTTCTTCATCTAAGAAACGGCCATAATGACTTTCACATACAGCCTAATAATCCATTATTTTATTCCAATATTGATGTTGTACCTTTTAATCTGATTTATTACCGATGTTTATATAAAAAATATAAACTAAAGTAGCTAAATAAACACGTAGCTAATAATCAAATGACTGTACTTTTTTACCTTTCATTATCACTCTCAATATCTGGCCTCTGAAAAGATTATTCATATATCATCGCTATTACTTAATTTATTACTCTAAAATCTTTTCATTTACAAAAACATGAAAAATATAAATAAGTCAATAGGGCTCATCATCACTTTAATCAACCCGTGGTGAGAAATGAGATTTCTGTCGAACTTTACTATGAAAAATGGAATATAAAGTAAGAAATATTCGGTTTGTTAATAAAATTAGCCGAAAAGTATGTTAAAAATATATTAATAAGACAGGACGTCATTTAATAAAAAAACGTGGCTTTTTGGTTTACTCTAAACCAAAGCTGAAAGAGCTTTTTAAAAGCTTGATTTGTTGCACACATGACACTCCTGGAGTGCAGTATTATAGGAAAACTTAGATGCAATCCTCCATTAACAACACAAAAAACCGAACCTTCTTCGGACATCCTTATCCATTAAGTTCCCTGTTTTTCACAGAAATGTGGGAACGTTTCTCTTACTACGGCATTCGCCCACTACTGATCTTGTTTATGGCAGCATCTATCTATGATGGTGGCATGGGTATTCCCCGTGAACAAGCCGCTGCTATCGTCGGTATTTTTGCCGGGAGTGTTTATCTGACTGCCCTGCCTGGCGGCTGGCTGGCGGATAACTGGTTGGGTCAACGTCAAGCCGTCTGGTATGGTTCGATCATTATTGCATTAGGGCATCTGTCTATCGCTCTCTCCGCTTTTTTAAGTCATTATTTGTTCTTTATTGGCTTATTACTGATCGTATTAGGTACAGGATTGTTTAAAACCTGTGTCACCGTTATGGTCGGAACTCTGTATAAAAAAGATGATCCACGTCGTGATGGTGGTTTCTCCCTATTTTATATGGGGATTAATATCGGTTCCTTCATTGCTCCTCTGACGACTGGCTTGCTGGTTCGTGACTATGGCTGGCACTGGGGTTTTGGTATCGGAGGATTGGGAATGCTGGTTGCCCTATTGATATTCCGTTTCTACGCGATCCCTTTGATGCGCCAATATGATAAAGAAGGTGGTTTAGATTCAAGCTGGGACCACCCTACAGTAAAGCGTAAAAACGTTGGAAAATGGGTTTTTACTACTGTTATCGCTATCATTGCCATTATTACTCTGCTAATCCTTGGTGTCATTCCATTCAATCCGGTAGCCGTAGCCAGCGCAATGGTTTATGTGATCTCATTTTGTGTAACACTTTACTTTGCCTATTTGTTCCTGTTTGCCGGCTTAAGCAGTAGTGACCGTTCGCGCCTGCTGGTCTGTTTTATTCTGCTAATATCTGCTGCATTCTTCTGGTCTGCATACGAGCAAACGCCAACGTCATTCAACCTGTTTGCCAATGATTATACTGACCGTATGGTGATGGGGTTTGAAATCCCGACAGTATGGTTCCAATCAATTAATGCGCTGTTTATTATCCTGCTGGCCCCCGTATTCAGTTGGTTCTGGCCCAGATTGGCAAAAAACAACATCAACCCGAGCAGTATCAGTAAATTCATTATTGGTATTCTGTTCGCTGCCGGTGGTTTTGGCGTGATGATTCTGGCTGCGCAAAATGTACTGGCAACAGGTGAAACCGTTTCTCCTTTCTGGCTGGTATCCAGTTCTCTGTTTCTGACACTCGGTGAGCTGTGCCTTAGCCCGATTGGCCTTGCCACTGTGACGCTGCTGGCGCCATCACGAATGCGTGGTCAGATAATGGGCTTGTGGTTCTGTGCAAATGCACTGGGTAATCTGGCTGCTGGCCTGATTGGTGGACATGTTCGTGCTGATCAACTGGACAGCCTGCCTGATCTGTTCTCCCGCGTCTCTCTGGCCCTGGTGATTTGTGCAGCCGTGCTGATGGTGTTAATTGTGCCCATTCGCCGCCTGCTTAATAATGCCGATAAATCAGAAATGAAAACTCAATAATATCTATAGCCAGCATAAAGCTATCTTATGATTCAGATGGCTTTATGCTCCTAACAACAAATCCATCAGTGCACTGCCGTTATGATTGATGGCTTAACTATCTGTTTTACATTCAGTGATTCCGTCTGATATGCATGATTACGTACATCCCACAATTCAACAGAATGCTGAATATTAAGCCAAAACTCAGCAGTATTCCCCAAGGCCGCAGCCAACTTAATCGCCATAGGAACAGTCAATGCGCCTTTATCATGCACAATTCTGCTTAACGTATTGCGATGAACGCCCATAGCTTCAGCCAATACATTAATTTCAATATTAAGAGGCTCCAGAAACTCACTCACCAATATGTCACCCACAGTTGCAGGGCGACGTTTTGTATTTCTCATTATTTATTTCCCTCAGTTTAATAGTTATGAGGATCCAGATATGTATCAACTGCAATACCATCAATCCATTGAAAAATAAGCCTGTATTGCCTGTTTACTCTTATTGAGCATCATCCCCTTAAATAACCATTCAAATGTTCAAAATGGTTTCCCGGAGGGATTCTTAAGTCGGCTTCTTTAACCGAAGCATCCAGAATTTGCAGTTTTCTGTATAAAGCGCTCTGTAGAGAAACGGGTATACATTTGTGTGGTAAATCTTGTTCATAAAAGCTTTCTAACCACCTATCCCTGAATTCAATCGCCATAACATCCTCGTTGTCTGTATATTACGCACAATATCATTGTGCATCAAGTCATAAAATTCTGAAAATATCATTTTGTCTTACGCAGCCTGGCTGGTGTGCAGCCATAATGCTGACTAAATGCAAAGGTAAAAGCTGACTGGGAAGCATAGCCGGAAAGAAAAGCAATATCAGTCAAAGGCTTATAACTGTTAACCAATAAATTATAAGCAAGTTTCATCCGGCATGTTTTCAAATAAGCCATTGGGCTCATGCCAGTTGCAATAAAAAGTTTGCGGTGCAAAGTGCTGGCAGATACCGCGCAAATATCGGCCATATCCACCACCGTCATTTTTTCATGCAAACGCCCGGCAAGCCCCTGATGTAGTTTTGCTACCAGGGCTGAAAGCGAGCTTATTTGTGGTAACTGAGCCAGTAGTAAACGGGCAACATCAGCATGGCAGGCGGGTAGCTGTGGGTAATTCCAACTGCCCGTTATAGCCAAAAACAAACTGCCATAACCCCTGATGGCTATGGCTAATAGTTTCAGCTGAATACCGGCGTAAATATAATGAAGGTAATTGATGAGACATATTTATTGTCGCTGATTAAGGCAGGTTTGCTGGCTTTGGCATTCAATCCTGCCGAAATAATTGTGCCAACCCGCATGTCGACTTTTTCAAAATCAGCCCACTCAATCTGTTCCATATCTTTCTCCACTCAGTATGAAATCATTATATTCACATGACCGTAGAGGAAATTCTTTCGAAAGGCTGTCAACAATTATCGACAAGCTGCTTTTTCCGGTAACTCACTCAATTCACTATTCAAATAGCTTTGAATAGTGATCATTTCTTATCAAAAAAGTTACTTCTGGTCATTCCCCCGTTCTGTTCAATTCGATTAGCGCGCTCAATATCCCGCAGGATTGAATCATTGATCCCATAATTAAATCGTTCATTATTCTGCCAGTGTTCGGCATATCTTTTTGTTTCTTTAACCTGTCTTTCCTGTTCCCATTTTTTCACAAGTTCATTATCCTCAGTGAGTTTATCCACATTCAAACGGTTGGGCTCAAGATTTTCTCTCTGCTTCATATATTCTGCTGATGGCTTATTGTCTGCCGGAATATCACTTTTATAATGGAAATTTAAAGCAAATGCCTGGAAAGAAATTGCAGATAAAATGACAAAAATGTAACGCGATCCTTTAATCATCGTATGATCCCTCTTTAAAACCATAACTCCAAACAATTATTAAATGATTATTGTCAATAAGAATCAACAACATTTACGTATAAAAAGTCAGTTATTAATATCAGGTTTACATTTTATTTAAACTGGGATTTTTCCACTAACCTAGTAGAAATTAACCCGCCGGTACCGGCGGGTTAATAGTCATTAGCATGTTCATCAGGAATACAAAATTATCATTATCACAATTAAATAGTGTTTCCTTGCCGATAAGCCAGAGCAACTGCCAAAGATTGCACTAAACACAACGTTGCAGACAGGGAACGAAATGCATCCACCTGTGCTTCTTTAACCACAAAGCAGACATCACTGAAACTGGCAAGAGGGCTAATCTGACTATCAGTAATCACTATCTGTTTTGCCCCTGCCTTCACCGCCCTCTCACTGATCATCAATGTTTCTTCTGCATAAGGGGTAAAGCTGATTGAAACGACAACATCTTCTTGCCCAATTAAGTTAATCTGCTCCCTGAACATCCCCCCCAAACCATCCACTAATAATGGACGACATTCCAGATGACTCAATGCATAAGAAAGATAAACAGCCACACTGAAAGAACGGCGCAGCCCAATAATGTAGATATTCTTAGCCTGAGCCAATAAATCTACCGCGTTTTTTAAATCTTCAGGGGCTGTTCGGGTAGCCAGCTGTTGCATAGCCTGCACATTAGAACGGGCAAATTCCTGCAAAATATGTTGTGGATCTTCCAACGGCTCCTGCTCACCATCCAATTCCCTGAATAATCTGGCTCTGTCTGCATAACTGGCAGTTTCTTCTACCATATGCACACGAAATAGCTGTTTCATCTCATTAAAGCCACTGAAATTAAACGCATTAGCGAAACGAATTAATGTTGATGGAGGAACATCAGCTTCTCTGGCTATCACAGCAACAGTATCAAAAGCCACACTATTGGTATTATCCAGCACATACTGGGCTACTTGTTGCAAGCGTTTACTCAATTCACCATAGCGTGAACGGACTTGTTCTTGAAATTCATTCAGATTCGATGCTACAGACATAAATCCCCCATAAAATTTATTGCCGGTAATTGTAATAGTTTTATCCTATAAGATGAATCATATTTCATTTTTATAGTTGAGAATGAAATACATAATCCACTCATTGTAATGGTTTATTATTATAATGATATTGATTAACAACTAATTAGTCACCGAATTACCTGTTATTCATAAAACATTACTTCGATCACACTAATTACTTATCGTTCCAAATATGATTGAAAATGAAACAAATATTTCATATATCTATTATCAAAGTTTCTGATTCAGTACAAACATTAAGATCTGTAAGAGAGGCTCAGAATGGAACAAATAAAGAATTATGTTAGCGGGCAACTCATTCCTAGTCACAGCGCCCGTTTTTCTCCTGTTTTCAATCCAGCAACGGGAAAACAGATACGTCAGGTAGCACTAAGCACAGCTTATGAAGTTGAACAAGCAATTGAAACTGCTCATCAGGCTTACAGCGGATGGTCTAAAATTTCACCGCTTAAACGCGCCCGTGTGATGTTCCAGTTCAAAACCTTGCTGGAAGCCAATATAGACAAATTAGCGCGATTGATTTCAGAAGAACATGGAAAAATCTACTCAGATGCCATCGGTGAATTAACCCGTGGCCTAGAAGTTGTTGAATTTGCCTGCGGCATTCCTCATTTGCAAAAAGGTGAACATTCCGCTAATACCGGAACAGGCATTGATAGCCACTCATTGATGCAGCCTTTGGGGGTTTGTGCGGGTATTACCCCTTTCAACTTCCCGGCAATGGTTCCTATGTGGATGTTCCCCATCGCGCTGGCTACAGGGAACACTTTCGTATTGAAGCCTTCAGAAAAAGATCCTTCTGTTGCTGTTGAATTAGCTCTGCTGCTTAAACAAGCCGGTTTACCCGATGGTGTATTTAATGTTGTCAACGGGGATAAAGAAGCAGTCGATGTCCTGCTAACTGATCCGAGAGTACAGGCCGTTAGCTTTGTTGGTTCTACCCCCATTGCCGAATACATCTATACGACCGCCTCTGCACATGGGAAACGTTGTCAGGCACTGGGCGGAGCAAAAAACCACTGTATTCTCATGCCGGATGCTGACCTTGATATGGCTTGTAACGCAATTATAGGCGCGGCTTTTGGGGCAGCAGGTGAACGTTGCATGGCACTGTCTGTTGTATTAGCGGTTGGGGATGAAACAGCAGATGCTCTGATTGCAAAACTACATCAGCAGATCAGCAAAATGTCTGTCGGACCCGCTATTAATGAAGGCAAAGAGAATGATATGGGTCCGGTTATCTCGGCCCAACACAAAGCCAAAATCTGTGACTATATCGCCAGTGGCGAAAAACAAGGAGCCAGCCTATTGATCGATGGCCGTCAACTCAACGTTCCCGGTTATGAAAATGGCTATTTTATCGGCCCGACGCTGTTTGATAACGTCACGCCAGAGATGAAAATATATCAGGAAGAGATTTTCGGCCCAGTCCTAGCCATTGTTCGTGTACCTGATTATGCCACCGCACTAACGTTAATTAATCACCATCAGTATGGTAACGGTACCGCCATATTCACCTGCGATGGAGAAACCGCCCGCCAATTCAGCGAAGATGTACAGGCCGGTATGGTCGGCATTAATGTCCCAATTCCGGTGCCTATGGCATTCCACAGCTTTGGTGGCTGGAAACGTTCGATTTTTGGTCCACTCAACGTTCATGGCAATGACGGTGTTCGTTTCTACACCCGCATGAAAACAGTCACCAGCCGCTGGCCGGAAAGTATCAGGTTAGAACATCATTCCAGCAGTTTTATCATGCCAACGATGGAATAAAGTGGAGCTCTGTGAAATGAACAAATCAACAATGACAACCGCTCAA
Organism: Photorhabdus thracensis; assembly: GCF_001010285.1. Taxonomy (GTDB): domain Bacteria; phylum Pseudomonadota; class Gammaproteobacteria; order Enterobacterales; family Enterobacteriaceae; genus Photorhabdus; species Photorhabdus temperata. The sequence goes on from NZ_CP011104.1 coordinate 5,021,497, forward strand.
GCATTGGTGAAATTCCTGAATCAACAATATGTGGAAGTAGATGGAGAACAATACCCATTCATCAGAGGCGTTTTTACCATTTTCGGTCATGGTAATGTTGTCGGATTAGGGCAAGCACTGGAGCAAGATCCCGGTCACTTGACAGTTTACCAGGGATGCAATGAGCAAGGCATGGCTCATATCGCAACCGGTTTTGCTAAACAGAAAAAGCGCAAACAGATTTTTGCCGTGACCTCATCTGTCGGCCCTGGCTCCGCCAATATGGTAACAGCCGCTGCAACCGCCACAGCTAACCGGATCCCGCTGTTGCTATTACCCGGTGATCTATTCGCCTGCCGCCAGCCTGATCCGGTCTTACAGCAAGTTGAACAATTCCATGACTATACCATCAGCACAAATGACTGTTTCCGCCCTGTTTCCCGTTACTGGGATCGTATCTCCAGGCCAGAACAACTCATGAGCGCGATGATTAATGCCATGCGGGTTCTGACCGATCCCGCGGATACAGGCGCTGTCACAATTTGTCTGCCGCAGGATGTTCAAGGGGAAATTTGGGATTTTCCGGACTACTTCTTCCAAAAACGGCTTCATCGTATTGAACGCCGCCCGGCATCTGTCGCCATGATCAACGATGCGGTGACACTAATAAGCCGTAAGAAAAAGCCTTTGTTAATCTGCGGTGGCGGCGTGCGCTATTCAGAAGCACATGACGCTTTCCGTCAGTTTGCAGAAAACTTCAATATCCCTTTTGCTGAAACACAGGCAGGTAAAAGTGCTGTGGTTGCCGACCATCCACTTAATTGTGGTGGTTTAGGAACAACAGGCTGTCTTGCAGCCAACCTGATAGCCAAAGAAGCCGATTTGATTATTGGTGTCGGCACCCGGTTTACTGATTTCACAACTGCATCCAAATCCCTGTTTCAGAATCCAGATGTTGAATTTCTCACTATCAACGTCGCGGAATTCGACGCCTGTAAACTGGATGCGCTTCCTGTCGTGGCAGATGCCCGGGCAGGATTAAATACCATTGCAGAGCAGCTTATTCAATCGAGTTATCGCAGTAGTTATCAAGATGAAATTCCTCAGGCGCGAGCAGTGTGGCGAAAAGAGTTAAATCGTCTGTTAGAAGTGCAGTATCAGGAAGGTTTTACTCCAGAAATCCCCGGTCATCTTGATGATAAATTAGAAGAGTACAGCCAAACATTACAAACCCGCCTGACACAGACTAGGGTATTGGGATTATTGGATAAACACCTTGAACCCGAAGCGATTATTGTTGGTGCGGCGGGTTCCCTGCCCGGCGACTTACAGCGGGTATGGCAGCCGAAACAACCGGATACTTACCATCTTGAGTATGGCTATTCTTGTATGGGCTATGAGATAGCCGCGGCTATTGGCGCCAAACTCGCCTGCCCTGACCAACCCGTTTATGCCATAGCGGGTGATGGCTCTTATATGATGCTTCATTCGGAGCTGCAAACCGCGGTACAGGAAAATATCAAGATCACCGTGTTGCTGTTTGATAACGCGGGATTCGGCTGTATCAACAACCTGCAAATGAGCCAAGGGATGGGCAGTTTTGGCACAGAAAACCGTTACCGGAATCCAGAAAGTGGTTACATGGATGGAAAACTGATTAAAGTCGATTTTGCCAAAAATGCAGAAAGCTACGGCTGCAAAAGTTACAACGTTCACGATGAACAGCAACTGTTTTACGCGTTACAGGAAGCGAGAAAACAGACCATACCCGTGTTGATAGATATTAAAGTATTGCCTAAAACCATGACACATGGCTATGAATCATGGTGGCGAATAGGAACGGCACAGGTAGCCGAGAATCCAGCTATAGAATCTGCATCAAAGAAAATAAAGGAGATGGTTGCAACCAAAATACGTCAGTATTAAAAAAGTTGATGGCCTGCCAAGAGGCAGGCCACTTTTCCTAATGACTTCCGATACTATTTTTGAAATTTTTATTTCGAAAATGAATTGCTTTATCTTTTTATTCAATCTTTATTGTTAAGCGTAGCAATGACTTAATCGAATCAGTATTTTCATTTGTTTTTAAAGGAAAAATAGTTTATTCCGGCCAGTATGAATCTTACTTTACGTGATCTGTTTAACATAAATTTAATATTATGATTACAAAATGCTATCCGGCACACAAAAATATAATTTCCAAATATAGTTAAATTGAAATAAATGTTTTATTTGATATATTCCTGAATATCCCACAAGCAGTACCCAGGTATCAAGGAGCATCTATGTTTAACATTGCATTATTTGGCGCTGGGCGTATTGGTCAGGTACATGCGGCGAATATCGCGAATCATAAAGAAACCTGCCTTTATTCCGTTGTCGATCCGAACCAAGAGAGTGCTGAATCTTTAGCACGGAAATACCAGACAAAAGTACAAGCCATTGAACAGGCAATATCTGATCCGGAAGTTCATGGTATCCTTATTGCTTCAGCGACGGACACTCATGCAGATCTCATCGAACTCGCAGCAAAGCATCACAAAAAAATCTTCTGTGAAAAACCGGTTCACCTTGATATTGAACGTGTTCATCACTGCCTTGAAACTGTTAAACAGTATCAAGTCCCCTTATTTATTGGCTTTAACCGTCGCTACGATCCGCAATTCCGCCGGTTAAAAACACTGTTTGATACCGGCATGATAGGAAAAGCCGAATCTCTGTTGATTACTTCCCGTGATCCCTCTCCTCCCTCTGCTGAATACGTCAAAGTCTCTGGTGGAATGTTCCGGGATATGACAATACATGACTTCGATATGGCACGTTTTATTATCGGTGAAGAGCCATGCTCAATATATGCCCAAGGCAGTAATCTGGTTGATCCGGCAATTGGGCAAGCCGGCGATATCGACACCGCCTTTATCATTATGAAATTCCCATCAGGGGCAATGGCAGCCATTACTAACAGCCGACGCTCCGGTTATGGCTATGACCAGCGGATTGAACTACATGGTGAAAAAGGGTTGCTTAGTGCTGGCAACATCAAAGAAAACAGCGTTGAACTCTGGGAAAACACCGGCTGTTTAGCAGCCAGACCTGAGCACTTCTTCCTGCAACGTTACCGGGAAGCCTATATTGCTGAATGGGATCATTTCGTCAATGTCATGGCTGACCGTGCCACACCAGAATGTAGTGGTTTTGACGGCGAACAGGCACTCTATCTGGCAGATAAAGCACTTGAATCCCTGCATTCCGGTAAAGAAATCAAATTATAAAACAGGCCCACACCTGAATAACTGACTCACAATTTATTTTCACAATAAAAACGGGAAAACCCCCTTTCCCGTTAGCACATTGCTGCCTGAAAACCGTAAATCAGGCGTGGAGGATAGTATGCTCGCTTTTCTCTCATTTATCGGATTTACCTTATTAGTCGCTGGTTTTGCTTATTACAAAACACATAATTCCCGCCTGACAGAATCTACTGAAGGTTATTTTCTTGGTGGTCGTTCTCTCACCGGTATTTATATCGGTAGTTCCATGTTGCTGATGAACCTTTCTACAGAACATTTAGTCGGTTTGAATGGGCTAGCATTCCGAACCGGATTTATTGTCATGGCCTGGGAAGTCATAGCCGCTATTACTATTGTTTTATTTGCTCTTTATTTCCTGCCTAAATATCTGAAACTCGGCATTTCAACCATTCCGGAATATCTTGAACGCCGGTTTGACAAAAATACCCTGCTTATTACCTCAATACTATTCCTGGCTATGTATGTCATTTCGCTGCTGCCAATTGTGCTGTATACCGGTGCGATCGCATTGGAAAGTCTATTCCAAGTTTCAAATGTATTCAGTGTCGATAAAACCACAGCATTATGGATTATGGTTTGGGGTGTCGGTGGATTAGGTGCCATTTACGCTATCTTTGGTGGTATTAAAGCGATTGCCGTCGCGGATACTATTAACGGAGTCGGCTTAATCGTTGGCGGATTAATGGTAACAATTTTTGCCCTGCTCTATGTCGGCAGTGGCAATGCCTGGCAAGGATTAGTTGAGGTTTACCAGGCTAACCCTGATAAATTTAACTCTATCGGCAGTGAGGATTCGCTGGTTCCTTTCTCCACATTATTTACTGGCTTAATTATTTCCAATATGTTTTTCTGGTGTACCAATCAATCAATCGTTCAGAAAGCCCTTGGTGCAAAAAATCTGGCTGAAGGGCAAAAAGGCGTCATGTTATGTGCCTTCTTTAAACTCATTATTCCATCCATTATTATTCTGCCAGGCATTATCGCATTCCATATTTTCAAAGGACAAATAGACAACCCGGATAATGCCTATCCACAATTGGTACATCTGGTTCTGCCTGAAATATTGGTTGGCTTTTTTGCGGCTGTCGTTGTCGGTGCCGTATTCTCCACGTTCAGTGGCGGACTTAATTCATCTGTCACACTTTTTATCGTTAATATCTACAAACAACGAATCAACCAAAAAGCAACCGAAGCTCAAACAGTCGCTGTCAGTAAATATCTGGGACTTGGATTAGCTTTAACAACCATGATTGTTGCTCCATTAGTTGCTAATGCGCCGGATGGCCTGTTCTATCTTATACAACAATTACAGGGAATTTTTAACGCTCCAATTCTCAGTGTGGTACTGGTCGGTTTAATGACTAAACGTGTACCTCCTATTGCCGCTAAACTCGGCCTGTTATTCGGTATGTCCGCTTATATTATCTGTAACTTCATTTTAAAAATTGACCTGCATTTCTTTCATTTGGTTGGTATTTTATTTGCCCTCAATATTATTCTCATGCTGGCTATTGGCTACTTCTTCCCAGCCAAACCATTTGAAGATATTTATACCGAGCAGGTAGATATTACGCCGTGGTCTATGGTGAAGCCTATTGCATGGTTAATTGTTCTGGGATCGATCTCTATGTACGTATTTCTCGCACATAATGTTCCCACAATAATAATGATTATTTATTATCTGATAGCTGCATTAATACTGCTTTATGTATTCTATAAAATGGGTAAGGCTCTATTTAGGAAGCAATAGAAAAATCTCTTCCCTGTAATAAAGGGAAGAGATGGCTTAACTAAAGCCAATACACACTTTTCACATACACCAAAATAAAGATGAAATAAAAATTTCATCCATCTACTTATTTTCATCCTTTATCCTTGGATAATGTGCAACTTATTAAAAAATTAACTATATATAACGCTATGTTACCCCAAAAATCCTGATCAGATCACAAACCGGAACTAATATTTCCAACCATATTGAATTTGAAATAAATATTTCATATAACAATTGTGCGACAACAACCAAGGTTAACGAACAAACTCTCAAGAACCTACTGCGCACAACAAACGGTTTGTCAGCTTTAATTCGGAGAAACAATGATGAAAGAGATTCGCATCGGATTAATCGGTACTGGTTACATTGGGCGGGCACATGCAATTGCTTATGCACAAGCTCCGACTGTTTTCCCTCTGTCTGGCAGACTCGTTCGTGAAATGGTAGCGGAAGTGACTACTGAACTTGCAGCAAAACAATCTGAAGCATTAGGTTTCCGGCGCTTTACCGATAATTGGCTCGAATTGGTGGCAGATCCTGATATTGATGTTGTCGATATCTGCTCCCCCAATTTCCTTCATAAAGAGATGGCGCTCGAAGCGATCAAACAGGGCAAACATGTTTATTGTGAAAAACCGCTAGCATTCAATTCAACTGATGCAAAATTAATGGCCGAAGCAGCCAAAAAAGCCGGAGTGAAAACACTGGTAGGTTTTAACTATATGAAAAACCCCACGGCACAACTGGCTAAAGAGATCATTTCAAATGGTGAAATCGGTGAAGTCGTTCATTTCTACGGCACGCATAACGAAGATTATATGGCTGATCCACTCACTCCTATTCACTGGCACTGTTTCAAAGATAAAGCTGGATTAGGTGCATTAAGTGATCTTGCTGCTCATATCATCAATATGGCGCAATATCTGGTTGGTGATATTCAAACTGTTTGCGGGGATATGGAAATCATCGTTAAAAAACGCCCGGAAGAAACAGGTTCCGGCATCATGGTGGCGGTAGAAAACGAAGATCAAGCGCATACGATGGTGCGTTTCAACAGCGGAGCAATGGGTATTATTGAAACTTCCCGTGTTGCCTGTGGCCGAAAAATGGGATTGAACTACGTCATCACCGGAACAAAAGGTACGTTGAGTTTCACGCAGGAAAGAATGGCTGAATTAAAACTTTACCGCCACGATGAACCTGCAAACCGCCAAGGTTTTAAAACTATTCTTGTCGGCCCGGAACACCCTGATTACGCACCATTCTGCAACGGCGCAGGTCATGGCATCGGCTTCAATGATCAAAAAACAGTGGAAATCAGGGACCTGATTAACGGCATCGCCAACAATCAAGAGATGTGGCCGGATTTCACCGAAGGCTGGAAAGTCTCGCGCATTCTGGATGCTATTGCCCATTCTTATAAAGAACAACGTTGGGTGAATATCACTGAAATTAATTAATTTCTCTTATTAACGTTCCACTATCGGAGCACACCATAGCAACACTTGATGTTGTACTCAATAAGGAGTTGTTCAATGGATCAGCCAAAAAAGTTTGATGTTATCTGTATGGGAAGAATAGCCGTTGACCTGTATGGTCAGCAAATCGGGGCTCGACTGGAAGACATGGGAAGTTTTGCAAAATATCTTGGTGGTTCTTCCGGTAACGTTGCCTATGGTACTGCCCGTCAGGGACTTAAATCTTCCATGCTGGCCAGAGTCGGTGATGAACATATGGGGCGTTTCCTCCGGGAAGAGTTACAACGTGTTGGTTGTGATACCAGCCATCTAATCACGGATAAAGAGCGTCTTACTGCGCTGGTGCTGCTGGGGATCAAAGATAAAACAACCTTTCCGCTGATTTTCTATCGTGACAACTGCGCCGATATGGCAATGACCCGTGATGATTTCAGCGAAGAATACATTGCATCAGCCCGTTGCCTGGCAATCACCGGAACACACCTTTCTCATCCGAATACCCGCGATGCAGTCTTGACTGCCCTTAACTACGCCCGCCGTCATGGTGTAAAAACGGTTATCGACATCGATTATCGCCCTGTCCTTTGGGGGCTGACTTCTTTGGGAGATGGTGAAACCCGTTATATCGAATCAGCACAGGTAACAGCCCAGTTACAGGAAGTATTATCGCTGTTTGACCTGATTGTTGGAACGGAAGAAGAGTTCCACATTGCGGGTGGTTCCACCGATACCATCGAAGCACTACGCAATACCCGTAAGCAGACTTCGGCTGAACTGGTCTGCAAACGTGGAGCACTGGGATGTTCTATTTTTACCGCTGAAATCCCTGATGATCTGGACGATGGCATTACCGTACAGGGCGTTCAGATTGATGTTCTCAATGTGCTGGGTGCGGGGGATGCTTTTATGTCTGGCCTGTTGCGGGGCTATCTTCATGACGAAGGCTGGGAAAAAACCTGTACCTATGCAAATGCCTGTGGCGCATTAGTCGTTTCCCGTCATGGATGTGCTCCGGCTATGCCAAATAAAAAAGAGCTTGATAACTATCTGTCACGAGCCAATCAGGTGCTACGCCCTGATTTGGATGAAACACTGAATCACCTTCACCGTATTGGCACCCGTAAAAATCAGTGGGATGAACTGTGTGTGATGGCATTTGACCACCGTACCCAATTTATCGAAATGGCCCGTCAAGCAGATGCCAGTATCAAGCGCGTTCCATTATTAAAACAACTTTTACTGCACGCCAGCCGGGAAGTTGCCGCAGAAGCAGGATTACAAGGAAAAGCGGGCCTGCTATGTGACAGCACTTTTGGTCAGGATGTTTTGAATGAAATAACGGGTCAGGGTTGGTGGATAGGCCGGCCAATAGAACTACCTGGCTCCCGCCCGCTCTGTCTAGAACATGGCTGCATCGGCTCCCAACTTATCGACTGGCCACTGGAACACATCGTCAAATGTCTGGTGTTTTTTCACCCAGAAGATGCTCCCGCTCTTCGCCTGGCACAAGAGAAAAAAATTCAGGAAATCTATGCCGCATGCGGTAAGTCCGGCCATGAACTTTTGCTGGAAGTGATTTTACCTGCGGAAATGGAACATTCAGATGAAGACTATATCCGTGCGCTCAAACGCTTTTATAACCTCGGCATCAAACCGGATTGGTGGAAACTTCCTCCTCTCAACGCCGATAGCTGGGACAAGATTAACCATTTAATCCAGCAACGGGACCCATATTGCCGCGGCGTAGTTATTCTTGGTCTTGACGCTCCACAGGAAGAGCTAAAAGCGGGTTTCAATGCCGCGGCTGGAAAATCTATCGTCAAAGGTTTTGCTGTCGGAAGAACCCTGTTCGGCCAGCCATCGCTACAGTGGCTAAAAAATGAAATTGATGATAACGAACTGATTCAACAGATAAAAACTAACTATCACAACCTGATTAGTTTGTGGCGTCAGCGCGGATAGGAACATAACAAAATTATTTCATCTTACAGGAGATTCATCATGACTGTGCAACTTGGTATCAACCCTCTGACCTGGACCAATGACGACTTACCCACTCTCGGCGCAGAAACGCCTCTGGAAACCTGTCTAACTGAAGGTCGTCAGGCAGGCTTTACCGGTTTTGAACTGGGCAATAAATTCCCTCGTCAGGCCAGCATATTAGGCCCTATTCTTGCCGCACACGATCTAAAACTGGTATCCGGTTGGTACTCCGGCGAATTGCTTACCCGTTCGGTAGCAGAAGAGATTAAAGCGGTACAATCTCACCTGACGCTGTTACGCGAACTGGGGGCGAATGTGATGGTATTTGCTGAAGTGACAAATTGTATTCACGGCGATCAGAGCAAGCCGGTTCATCTTCGTCCTCAATTTCCCGCTGATCGCTGGCAAGAATATGGTAAGAAACTGACTGAATTTGCTCGTTACACTCAAGAACAAGGGGTTCAAATTGCTTATCACCATCATATGGGAACCGTCATTGAAACTGCGGAAGATATTGATTATCTAATGGAAAATACCGGAGATGAAGTTGGGTTGTTGCTGGATACCGGCCATCTGACATTTGCTGGCGCTGATCCATTGGTGGTCGCAGAACGCTGGGTGGAACGCATCAACCATGTTCACTGTAAAGATATTCGCCTTGATGTACTCAAGGATGTGAAAAACCGCAAAACCAGTTTTCTTGATGCTGTACTGAGTGGCGTATTTACCGTACCGGGAGACGGTTGTATTGATTATCCGTCAATTTTTCAGGTACTGAAAAAACACCACTATCAAGGCTGGCTGGTGGTTGAAGCAGAACAAGATCCGGCTGTTGCTCACCCACTCACCTACGCAACGATGGGCTATAACAATTTGCGCAAATTTGCCAGAGATGCCGGATTGTTTTAAGACTTGATTCACGCAAAAGCAATGCTGAGGCAGGTAATATGTCCAAATTACTATCAAAATATCATGCACCGGATCGGAATAAACGAACTCAACATATCACACCGGAATTTGCAAACTGGAAATATGTCCACTTCGATGTTTATGAGTTAACTACAGGTGAGAAAATCACACTACCCGCATCAGAAAATGAAACCTGTCTGGTGCTGGTGGCAGGGAAAGCCACGGTTATCACGCCACATCAAAAATTTGAGCATATTGGTGATCGCATGGAGCCATTTGAACGCAAAAAGCCCTATGCCGTCTATATCACCGCGGGTGAATCTGTTGACGTTATTGCCGATACAGCTCTCGAACTGGCGGTGTGTCAGGCTCCGGGTAAAGGAAGCTACCCGACTCGCCTGATTACACCGCAGGATATTGATGCAGAAAAACGTGGGAGCGGCTTCAACCAACGCTATGTTCACAATATCCTGCCGGATAACAAACCTGCTGATAGCTTATTAGTGGTCGAAGTCTTTACCGACGAAGGCTGCACCAGCTCCTATCCCAGCCATAAACACGATACGGACAATGAACCACAGGAAACCTATCTGGAGGAAACCTATTACCATCGCCTGAATCCATCACAGGGATTCTGTATGCAACGAGTCTATACCGATGACTATTCACTGGATGAATCAATGGCGGTTTATAACAAGGATGTGGTAATGGTTCCCAAAGGCTATCACCCCGTGGCAACCATTGCTGGTTATAACAACTACTATCTCAATGTAATGGCGGGACCAACCCGCAAGTGGCTATTCACCTGGGAGAAAGACCATCAATGGGTTAACAGTGAAGAATATGCTTACAAGCATAAGAAATAACCTATATCAAGCAAAATTAACTTTTTCTAGCGCGCTCAACTGGGCGCGCTGCTGCCTGTACGGCAGTGAACTGTTATCTTGCATATGCTTTAGAACTGCAAGCTTTCTAAGCTGCCTGTGCGGCAGTGAACAACTGGCTGCACTCGTCAAAGCGAAGCGAACAGTTTCTAAGCTGCCTGTGCGGCAGTGAACCAGAGATGAATAATGTAGTAGCAAACCCATTTTTTCTAAGCTGCCTGTGCGGCAGTGAACGCCGCCGCTGTGACCCGCCGTTGTTACGTCGTTTCTAAGCTGCCTGTGCGGCAGTGAACGTTTAGAAGCCAGGAACAAAGGGGTCAAATTTTTTCTAAGCTGCCTGTGCGGCAGTGAACGTCAAATTACTGGCGGTCGTGCTGGTTATCCGTTTCTAAGCTGCCTGTGCGGCAGTGAACATAATATCTGTCACGCAAACCTTGCCATTTTGTTTCTAAGCTGCCTGTGCGGCAGTGAACAGATGGATTCATGTTCCTTCGGGGGCTTTGTTTTTCTAAGCTGCCTGTGCGGCAGTGAACTTACGTCTCCGTTGCAGTAACGGCATCTCACATTTCTAAGCTGCCTGTGCGGCAGTGAACACAACTCAGTGATAGAGTTGAATTGATTGCTATTTCTAAGCTGCCTGTGCGGCAGTGAACTATAGGGTTAGGGGAATCAGGAATCAGGTTAATTTCTAAGCTGCCTGTGCGGCAGTGAACTGGACACCAAGATATTTCTAAGCTGCCTATGCTTTCTAAGCTGCCTGTGCGGCAGTGAACTGGTTCCAATTGCCGGACTGCTCGTGATTTCCGTTTCTAAGCTGCCTGTGCGGCAGTGAACGGGTAAAGACGGATTAGCGACTCAGGCAGGTTTTTCTAAGCTGCCTGTGCGGCAGTGAACTGTTAAATACTAGCTTTAACCTACTGATTATTAAAGAGCATAGTTAAAAAAAGCGGAAAAAACCCTTTTTAGAAGCAGCGGCTAATCTCTTAAATAAATCAAAAGGTTATAATTAACCGCTAAAAAAGGGTCAAAACCAGGGGATGGTAGCTGATGCACTTAATCCATAAGAACTAAAAACTCCTGGAGTTGGTCTGTCTTCTATTGGTCCCTGTTCGACAAACAACGGAAAGCTTTGCCCTGATGACAAACTCTTAAGACTCAGAAACGGTAAATCAGTACGTTGTTCTTTGCTTATTGGGATGCATTGCCGAGCTTGCTCCTCAGTTAACCACCTCTTTTTGATCGAACGACGACGAAGCCGCTCTGCGTTGCTTTTAACCTGTACCCGGCTAACACAACGATATTGAGTGTCTTGAGGTACTGGCTGACTATCGGTCACCTCCGTATAATCCCTGAGCCCTTTTAACCAAGGTAACGCTTGTAAATCCTGCAACGCTTCGCTTGAACCGTGAATCCTCAACGTGTTCCCCAACGATTTTCCCGCACGCGGAAAGCTGACACCAATCCGCCCATTGCCCACCTGCCCCAAGGCTCGATGCAGCTTAGCAAACAACGCATCCATAAGCGTTTGCGGGCTGAACTCAAGATCAGGAAGGACGCGGATTTCAAGGTAATAATCCATCGTATCCCCTTATTCACCTTTTTCACCAAAAACACCACCACGAATCAGAATCGCCATAACGTAGTGTTGTTGCTCTACTTCTGGTGCTTTTCCTTTGACAACCCAGTTATCCAGCAGAGTATAGAAATCCATTTTTACTTTAGGCTGACGATAAGCTTTACCCCGGCTGGTTACTGAACCATAGGGTTCAACAGCTATGGGGCCAAGAGCCAACTCAGATGCATCAGGATACCAAGTATCAATAGTGCGAAGCGCATTACCTACTTTCTGTGAGTGCAACGCAGCGATCTCGTTGACCTGATACAACACTTTGCTTTTTTTACTGTTGCTGTCGAGAACTAACTCTTGAGAAGGGAAAACTTCCTGACCACAGCCTAAGTGAACAAACGCTTCAACGTTAAAGAATGTTGATCCACTACCCGCCAACCCTTCCTCAATTTCGGCAGCAAGTTTAGCCAAGTTACCTTCTGCTTTACCGAATTCACGTAAACTAAAATCTTCGCTGTTAAAGGTCCACCATTCGCCACTTTTACCCTTCACACGAACCTTAATTTCTTCTGCGCCAACCCGGTTACGCCACAAGAACCGTCCATTAGCCAGATTTTCTGCATAACGTGCAGCAAGCGTTTTAAAACCATGCTCGGCAATGTAACCGTTAATTACATTTGCCAGTTCAGCCTGATAATCCTGATCATTACATACCGATGGCGTTGAAAGATTTCCTAAAACCCGTAATGTGAAGCTCACTTTCAATGTATCGGCATCAAAAGGCAATGCGGCAACATCGACACGTTGCAGGTTTGCTTTTTGAATTTCCGCATCCAGTTTAGCCGGGTCGCTGGTTAAAGCGTTTTTCAGGCGGTTGGAAATCGTCCCTCGGACAGCTTTTTCTTGAATAGCAATAGGTTGCCACTCTTGCGCTTTCCCCCACCCCTCCCAGTCTCCTGCAAACATGACAGCATCAGAATTAGAAAGTTTACGTTCAAACGCCAGTACAGAAGCCGTTTTAATGGTTGATTTAGACATATGAATATCCTTTTTTAAATTAATCAGTCGATTCTTACTTTCTTATTGGGTTTGGATTGATGGGTAACAGACTGCTGATTGCAGCATCGGTAAACACCCTCTTGGTAATGATGACACCAAAGTAACTGGCGAATATCATTAATACGGTGTGGGCTTCTCCACTCACCTACCCCATAGATTGCTTCAACAAAACAAAATGGCGTATTAGGATCACGGGTTTTTTCTACTTTCCCTGCGGGATATAACGGCGATATAGCCTGATAACCTGTCATCAAAGGGACTAAATATCCAGAACCGGGTTTGGGAACATATTCCCAATGTGCCGGGTCGCCAATTTCAGGTTGCTTATCTTCCTGAACAGGAATAGCCCGCATTTTGATGGCAGCAAAATCAAGCCAGGCGTCGATCAATTCGACCTGTGGGTTATCTTGTTTTAATGCATTGTAATGATCAGTTAACAGTTCAGAGCGATCCAACAGGGCAAACCCCGGCAACAGACGGCGCATTAACTTACGAGTTTCCTGTTCTTGCTGCGGAAAAGCAATAACATCTACTTTAGCAATTTCAGTGATAGTACCACCTGCTAGCCTCTGAGTTTGGCAGATCTCCCATAAATGTTTTTCTAAATCTCTAGCACCTTCGTCACCATTTTCAATTTCACCAAGGCACTCAATTAATAAAGAAACCGTCATATGCATTCGGCCTTCTTCATTAAATGCCGCCGTTTTTGCTTCTTTAGTTAACGGGTTTCGGGTTAACGCAAAAACTTTATCCCTAATAGGATCAGATTGATAAGCATGTAATTGGTGGTTATGGCAGATAACGCCGCAATTTTCTAGTCTTAAATCATGGTTCTGCTGTAATTTACGTGAAAGTGCATGAGTAAACCCAAGAAAATGGGTGATTGCTGGAAAACCATAGGTTAAACCTGCAATCGCATTCGCGTTTTCCACTTTAACATGGCGCAAAACAATTAGATAACTCATGGTATCACCTCCGGTAATTCATCCTCAAATTCACGTAACCGTTTCTTAAACTCAGAAACCCACTCACGACGTTCAGGTAATTCCATTTCCAATCGCTCATGCTTCAAACTCTGGTTCAGCCAATAACTAAAATCTGCGGCTATTTCTTTTTTCCAATCGCCACCTTCACGTTCAAATCGGAATTCTTTATCTAGTTGGCAACGATAAGGATCAAGCCAAAGCTGTTGAGCACGTTTTAACTCACAATCATCACTGGCACTCCAACCTTTAAGCTCAAACAGATTTTGTATACCAGCAACATAGTTAAACAAAATATCAATAATTTGATCGACAAATTCCTGACGGAGTTTTCTGATTTTTCTATTATTCTCGATATCTTGAACAACGAATAAGTATTGCCGCATCTTTCCGATAGTTTCACGAGCTAATGAGACAAACTCACTACGCCGATCAAAAATGGACCTGCGCTCCATAGGAGGTTTGGTAATATTTAGCCAATTGGGAGAAGCACAAGATAAAAGCCAAGTGCTCCCACCTCGTACACTGTTAAGGTAAGATATATTTTGCGGCTTAGTTCCACCTATATTCTGTACAGCAGTACTAAGATAAATAACTCTAGCTTCAGGATGCCAGTATTCTTCTTTCTTCGCCTTATTAATTTCTTTAGATGACTCACCAAAACGGGCTTCGATAATATGCTGATGTATTGCATTCGCCAACGATGAAGAAAAAAGCGGGCTTAATAAATGATATTCACCGGGGCTGACGGGGAAATAGAGTTGTTTTGCCAGTTTATGTGAAGAAAGTGTTTCATCTGACAAAACTTGTCGGAATCCGTTAATCCACCGCTCAAGTTGTTGCTCGTTTTCCGCCAGCTCAGCCAGTGCCGTATAATCCTCCCGATTCAGACACTCTACCAATGAATCTTTCTGGTATTCTGTTTGCAATAATTTTGCAACATCAAGAGCCGCGGCATTTCCTACAGCATCTATTGCTGGTTTATTCAAAGCGGTAATAGAAAGATATTCAATATTTTCTTTTCCGCTTGCTGATGTTGCAAAAATACTACTGCCTTTTGCATCGCTATGAGTAAATTTCAAAGCATGCGTTACCAAGCTAATTTGTTTTGCCCGATTTGCGGCATCATCCAGCCAATTTCTTACCTCAAAACGTTCTTCCAATTCTTTGAGCTGTTCGGCAATCTCTTGTTGAGCAACAGAGATCTCCTCTGCTGAGGTTAACTTCGCCAGTTTCTTTTCCGCCTCTTTATCAAAAGCCTCCAGCTTTGACTGCTTACGACTTTCGATATAATCGACAATAAATCGGCTCAATCCATTTTCATTCATAGGCTTTTACCTACCTTATCAAAATGATTATCCAGGTGCCCGCTAAATTTAGCGCAAAAAAATGCTTTGGTACATCATCAACCAATAAATATCTTCAACCCTGACTATCATCCCATGAGAAGCAAAGTATCAAGACATCCAATCATCAATGGTTATTCATAAGATAGTTTATTTCTTCAAGAGTTCAACTTATTGTTAAAAAAATGCAATCCCACCTTTCCACTGAGTCTATGTATTGACTCCCAACTTCGGTGCAAAATAATATTTAATATAAATACTTTTGAAGGAAAATATAAAATTTTTATGTAGAATTTAATCCTCTAGACATTTATAAGTTAAAAACTGCCGTACAGGTAGCTTAGAAATATTTTTATGTCTATTACCTTAAGACAAAAACCAACTGCCGCGCAGGCAGCTTAGGCAGCGCCGCCCAGTGCGCTGCCATACACCAGGGCACGAGCATACTTTGACTGCTATTCATCCAAAGAAAACTCTTGCCCGATAATCATCGCACCAACCCGCTTTTTTAAGCTTGTTCCTTTGGCTCGGTGCCCCGCAATCGCATTGTTTGACCAGATTCAGGACGATACGACGGAATAAGGCCAGATTCTCAACTGCACCCTCCAGAACAATTCGTGAATCATCTTCTTTAAAGACCACATCAAGAATATAGTGCTGGGTATTTTCAATCCGCCAATGCTGGCGAATATAATATCCCAGTGATTTATGCTTGGGCGAAAGGGAACTCACATAATAAGACGTGTCCACCGTTCCTTTGCCATTTTGTGTCCGGTGACGTTCTACGGCGATAATGCTACGAATGGTCGGCCATTTCTCGATTAATTCTGCCGTAAATTGGGGCTTTAACTGAAACACATAACGCTCTTCACGCCGGCCATGGGCTTCTTGCTTAACTTCCGTGATAATTTTTTCTTTACCGGCATCAAACACCGCCTGAAATTGCGATTGGACGGCTTCCCACAGATGGGGTTGATTTTTTTTCACCTGAACCACGACATGGGCTTTCTTTTCGCTGATTTTTTCCAGCGTTTGGCGCTGACAATGCAAAGCATCCAGCGTGACGATGCTGCCTTTCAGGTCAAGGATATCCAACATCTGCCGCACGATACTGATTTCCCCGTTTTTCGTGGCAGTGGCTTTCTGGCTCAGGACTAATCCTTGTTCCGTATCATATGCCGTGACCAGTTGGACGGCGTTTTGCTTTTCATTACGGTAGGCGCGTCGCAGAACTTTTCCATCGAAGGCAATGACCGGTTTCCCTGCCTGTTCACGTTGTTCATTGATCCAGTTGAGCAAAGCCTCCAACAGCGAATCAAGTTCAATAGCGCGCACAATTCTGGCAACCGTGTGTCGGCATGGTATTCCACTGAGAAAGGGGCGATATTTTTTCAGCCACGTAATTTTGGCCCGACCATAAGTTTCAATATCTTGCCAACCTTCAGCGCCAGCGAGAATGGCGCTGATGACAAGAAAAATAACATCAATCAGCTCGTATTGACGATTGATGTCAGAACGAGTTTCTTTCACAACGGTTAAATGTTCAATCAGGGTCTGGTTCGGATTCATGGGCGAGTATTAAAAAGAAAAATAAGGAGAATGAGATCATATAATTACGGTTCATTCAAGGGGGGGGGGGGTAAAAAAGTATGCTCGCGCCCTGGCCATACACATCCATTACAAACTACCAATATCTTTATAAAATCCCTGTCTATAGCGACAAAATATATACACCTTCCGACCTCTTATCATATTCAACTCATTATGAGAAACGTTTGCACAATTTAGCCAGATGACAAAAAATAAAACATACCCCAAAAACCTCCCCATCCCCTTCATTCCCTATCTCCTCATTCGAATATGCTCATGGAACCAAATCAAAGTGATTACTTTTTGATCTTTATAGACATGGGAGACACCATAAATCAATGATTTTTTAAATTTTTTACATATGAAAAATTTTAAAAATACATATAAATAGGTTAAATAAAATATCAAAGCACCAATGAATAGAATTTTGAAATGCCAAGAGGGACCCATTCTAAGCGCCTCTTGTTTTGAATTTCTCTAATGACCTTATGTGTGGGCCTTAACCCACCGTAATCTGAACAGGTTTCCTTTATACGGGTTAACATATTAACCAATACGTTAATGGTGAATTTACTTACCATTTTTTTCACAACATCAGATACTTTTGGTCGAGAAACGTGCAACATCGTTGCGACTTCAGTTTGTTTCATTCATTAACCGTTCTTTGATTTGCAGTATGTTTTCTATTTCTCGTAAAGAGGTTACATGAAGTTGTTGAGCCTCTTGTTCAGTAAAACCTAATTCAGAAAATATATTATGTCCGGCTGGAGTTACCCTACGAATTTCAGTGTCAATTTTAGTGGTCATTTGATATTTCTCCGTTGCGGGATAACTACGTTGTATCGCAGGGCTAACGCATCAAAGCTCATTATATAAACAAACTCAAGGATTCGAATAAATAATCATCATTTAAACAACAGAGCCTGCGTTTATTTTCCATGCTTAACTTACGGGATTTATTCTGTTTCAGCATATTCAAAATCCATTTTCTGAGTACAGCTAAATTTTCACCGGCAAATCCTATCCGGGCCTGGAGTTTATCCTCTCGAAACGCAACATCAAGTGACCAGTGTAAATGATTCTCCACCGACCAGTGAGAGCGTGTTGCTTGCAAGGCTTTCTCCGCATTCATTGGCTGGCTACTGATATAAAATCGGACAAAATCATGCCCACGTCCTTTTTCTGTCCGTTCAGATTGGACTGCTATTATCGTCTTTGCTTTCCATTTCTGACAAATGGGCATCTGCTCACCAACAGGGAATTGCCAGCATCGGCGATGTTCCTGGCGACCATGCTGATTATCAAATTGTTCGTAGAAAGAGGGGCCGGCAAGATCTTTTGGCGTATTCGCCCAAAAAGCGTGAAATTGCGCGCTGACTTCAGCGGCCAGTGTCGGCTGATTATCTTTGACTGCCAGCAAATAATCCGCGGATTTTTCCAGAATAATCTCGGCGATTTTTGTTTGCGTTCCCGCAGCATCAATGCTCACAAGACATCCTTCCAGCGCCAATAATTGGAGAAGTTCAGGAATGGCTTTTATTTCATTGGATTTTTTCTCCACTTTTTGTTGCCCAAGGCAGAGTCCCAGTTCAGTTGACCAGACATTGACGGTATGGATACGATTAGCTCCCCGACCTTTTGCTGTTGCCCTTAACGCCTTACCGTCAACCGCCAGTTGCCCTGAAAGACCTTCCTTTTTCAAAATATGATCCACCCATTCCTGAAACAATGATTGCAGGGTACTGGCTGGCATAATGGCAAAAATCCGGTTAAAAGTGTCATGTGAGGGAACCCCATTTGCCAGGGTTAACCAACGCTTAAACCATTTTTCGCGTTCCTGAGCAAAGAGCGCAATTTCGGACCAGGTATCAAAACCACACATCATGGCACAAAGTGCCATAAAAATGACCTCAGATAGCACATGAGAACATTTTGCTTGTTGACGTGGGTCAGGTAAGGCTTCGAGGTAGTCAAACAGGGCTTTCTGAGTCATAAATAAGGCCATTATTACGGGAAGTTGTGGATAAATAACGGTAAACAGATAAGATTGCAACAAGAATAAAGCGTGGCTTATTTTGTACGGTTAATTCGTCATCTTATGGATAAAAAATGATCATGCGTTAGCCCTGCGTTGTATCGTACTTAACAGCATATCACCAAATTGGGTTTTAGGTGTTTAGTCCCAACATTTAGTTGTCAGGTTACTAAAAAACCCATTTAAAAAGAGAGTTGAATGAGTATTTAAGCGTTAAAAGATCGCGAAAATGGTTTGAAAAGTAACGATATGAATTGATTTTAATATCAAACCACATTTCATAAACCAGACTGATTAAAATAGCGTAAAAGCAAATTTAATCTGGCGTATTTAAGGTATTGTATTCTATTAATTCATTTGAAAACTTTCTTATAATCGATTATTTAACTGGTTTACGAAAAAGTTTATTGCCAGTTGAAAACGTTATTAAATCCAACTCCTTTGGGGAAATAGATTGTCTGATCAAACTACTCATATTTTTATTTATCCTTCTTTCCAAGGGGTATGAGCATGAATAAACCCAATTTTTGTTTCTCATTTTCTCGCTGATGGTTTTATAATAAGCAAGTTTTAAATTATTGTTAAAAGTCATTTTCTTAACCTCTGGTTTTAATCGGTATAAGGTTTTAACCCTTAACTTTACCACTTTTAATCCCTGCTTTTTATTAAGTTTAATTATCATGGGGCATCGTGTTTTATGTTTAATCTTCGTTAATCATATCCGCTTTTTATCTTTACTGACGCTATTTTACTGGCAATCATGAGCGGTTTTAACAAGTCATCACCCGCTGTTTTCTTTTCATAAACCAGCCGGTAAATGGCCTGATGATATAAAGAGACGCCTTTATGTTTTTTCAGATAATCACCCCGTTTTTTCCGGGTCTAAATCCTGCCAAATTAACCATTTTACTATTTTTTTATTACATGATTTTTATGGCTTGATTCGTAAAATAACGGCGAGAAAAAACTTTAATATGAACCTGTTTAAATAAAATTTTCTTCGTGCCGATTTCTTTTCAACTCTCTTTTAATGTTCAATGGAATTAGATTAAACGCAATTTCCTCTCTATCTGAAAAACTTCTTTCTTAAGTTAAATCCACCTTTTATATAAAAGTGTTGATTTCTTTACATTCCCGCTTTTAAATGATCAAGCAGGTATAAATAAATGTAGGATAACATCGCCGATAAATAAATTAAACGTGACAGAAAATAAGCTGTTTTCAGTCACATCGTTTTTTTAATCGGGTCTTAATGGGGGTCTATTTCTTTACTCTTATTTAACGGATATCTGAGTTAATCACCGATAAAAAGGTGATTATAATCGCCAAAAACGAAGGGTTTCTATTGAACAGTTTTTTAAATCTAATCATTTTTCGGTTTCCTGCCTCGTATTTAAACTTTACTATTCTCATTAAACTGATATTTAGGTTTTCTCTTTTTCCGGTATTTGATTTTTAGGTTTAAAACCAGAGAGAGCAAAAAATATGCCAATGGAATTAAAAGCAAAGCCCATTGCTTTAATCGTTTTTAATACGGCTAAACGCTATCTTTTTCACTATGCGATTAACCCCATTAAATGTTTTAATATAATCTCATATTTTTGCTATTGGGTTAACTTTACCACCGGGTTAATCGATTTAAAACTCGTTTTAAAAAAACCTTAATCACGGTTTTTACCTTTGATGATTAAAGTTTTTACCTGTTTTTTTCATGATACGCTTATCCTTATTGACCAGATTTTAAAAATACCGCATATTGTTCAGCCAATTTCGCCAAACACCCCTAAAAACGGATGATAACACCATGCTTCTCCGTCATCTTTTTCCCTAAGACAGATCTCACCAAAACGTAAACTAACATCCTTTAACTCTATCTCATAAGTATCAGCCAAATGCTGATAAATCGTCTCAGTATCAAGTTCAATCCAGATACTCACCCCCGGCGAAAACGATACTTCCGATACATAATCAAAAGATCCACTTTCTTTCATTCCTGCCGGGCCGCTGTCCAACGCCATAAACTGCGCTTTTTCACCCTCTTCTTCAAGCCATAGATAATGCAACTCATCGGGCTCAGACTGACGAAACGGCTTATGACGCTGTAATTCCGCACACCATGAAGCCTGTTCACGCCACCAAAAAGCAGCACAATAACGATAATCATCATTAGGATCACCTTGAAGCTCTTCCCACAAACGTTGATGTTCAAGATCGACCAAATTTTCAAAAGGTGAACGCTCTCCAGCATTATCGCGTTTCTTTATTCTTGGTAATGCACTGATTAGCTCATATTGGTCATGTTCTAATAACTCGCCTAAATCATGACTGGCAAGGAGGTAATCTTTCGACTCAAATCCTGGCCGACAATAAACCGGATGTTCTAAATTAGCCGCTTTAAGTGCCTTATAGTTTTTCGCCAGAATATGCAGATTGGGTATCTTTGGCTCTTTTTGCCGATGGCGTTGAATACGTCCGGCAAGTTGTATCAGCGAGCGCATTGAACTCGGTTCAGCAATACTCCAATCATAATCGTGATCCCTACCAACCTCTGCAACAGACGTTGCCACCACGACGAAAATATGATGCTTTTCCGGCATCTCCTCCAATGCCTTACGGATTTCTGCCACCTGCCACAACGCCTTTTCATTGTAACGCGTTAATGTGGAATCCAACCGATGTTCAAGATGGGAACGTATCGCCAGTGGATGCTGACTGTGATAGACACAGTAATGGATATGTACATTTTTAGAAGACGGTATCTGCAATAACCGCTGTGTTACGGCAACGAGTGGATCGATGTTTGCCATGCGAATCAAACCGATAGAAACGGTTTTGCCCGATGGGTGGATTTGATGGTGTTCCTTACGTAGTCTCAACATGGAGTGATGCATCACCTTTGCCATGGCTTGGATCACAACCTCGTCTTTATGCTTTTCAGCCGTTATCGGCACCAATTCAGCTTTACGCAATGGCACCTTTTTTTCTAAACAACCAACGCGCTTAACGATAAAAGCATCATGCTGATCTTTAAACTGTTGCGCATTGGCAACATCCCGTTGCGCCACATTATATTCATCAAACCAGGCACAACAGATATTCACCGGTGCGCCTGGCCGACCACATGCTAATTGGTAATCCTGACGTCCAGCCCGATAAGCGTTGAATAACGCCTGAATTAACGCCGGCGGCAATGTGGCCGATGAAAGCAATACCCGCGAGCCCAACAAGCCTGCCCAGTTCACCAATCGGCATAAAGCCGGTAAGTCGTTAATATCAAAATCATCCGGTTCATCCAACACCAGATCAGAAGTGAGTAATCTCAACATAGGTGCAATTTGCTTCCCGCCACGAATGCCTTCAGTAGCCGGAATTAAATGATCGATGGTCGCCACCAGTACAGGGGCACTGAGCAGTTTATTCAGTTTATTGTCTTTACTCAGCCAGTGGCTTAGGCGACCATCATCCAAGCTACCGTCATAACTGACATACTGATGTTCAGCAAATAGTGCTTCAGCAGATACACTGCCGGTATCAGGCTCAGTCCCTTTATGACGAAGCTGATGTAACTCTTTTACTGCCTGCGAACCAATAAGTACCGCCAAGTCATCTTCTTCCAGATGCAGTTTTTTACGTAACGCATCACCGGTTTGCAGCGTTAACGTCCGTAACCCTAAGGCGACAGAAAAACGGCATCCCTGTTTTTCATCGGCTAGACCATACATAATCCGTGCATTGGCAAAGGTTTTACCACAACCCGTGGAAGCCATGTTAATGCCAAAAAAGCCCTGTTCTGCTGAACGTTCGCGTAAAGCACATGCGGCATCGAACGCTTGATCCTGCCAGCGGTATTTTTCATCTTTGCTGCGTTGCTTAAATCCTTTATGACGGGTAATCGTGGGTAGCGTTTTACGAAGATGTGGCAAGCTTCGCCCCAGTAGCAAAGCATTCTGCCCAACACCAATATTATGTTCATCTAACCGTTGTTTACACTTCCCGGTGGTTCTATCGGTATTGGCAAATGCGCCATAGTTAATATCTTGCCAACCAAGGGTTGCAGGTAATGATGAATAATGATGATCGGCCAGCATTAAGACTAATCGGGACATATGGCTGGTGAAACGCTGGTTCAAATCGCCATATTGCAATAATGATGTTGATTGCAGCGCTCTGTTCGCAAATTTCTGTGCTTTCTGGCGCCAAGTCTGACTACGGATAGGTGTACCATTTAGGAATGTCCAGACATCACGTTTATCCTGATGACTCCAGTTTTTAGCCGTCATGTTGACTGAGTTCCATGATGACTCTAACTGTTTGGTCAGCCAACTCTTAATACTTTCTAACTGTGGTTCACTGGTGTATCGCTCATTATAACGAGGATAAACGGGAAGACGATGATGCGAGAGGATCAGCCAGGCGACAGTGGTTGCTAATGGCGGTAAGTTAATAAAAGGGTTTACATAGGGATCAATACCATCTTTAGTCAAGCGGGAAAGAACTTTATCCTCATCACCAGCATCTATCTGACTTAACGAAGTCAGCCACTCCTTATCATTTTGCTCCGCAACAAATGCCTGAAACAGCCGCAAAGATACCCATTCATGCCGGTACGGTTGAAACCGCCCATCTCCCAGTAAACCTTGCTGGAACAACGCATTAGCTTTACCAAAATCATGGAATAGCCCGGCGATAGCGGCCAATAAGCTGATGGCTTCAACACTGTGCCAATGATTTTCATCCTGACTTTTCAGCACATCACGTTGTGTCGTATTGGTAGGTACAATTCCTTGCTGGTTAAAGCGCCGTAAATTTCCGACAATCCATAACAATTCAGTTTGGTTTCCACTCTTTATCCAATGACAGGCAACTGCGGTATTACGGCGCGCTGTTTTACGCAATAACTTACGTAAAGTGTTCAAACCTTCCAATGTAATCGCCGTCTGCCAGGTTCTATCACCTTTTCGTTCAGCAAATTGATCCAATATTCGGCGGGTTTCAGTTAACGCTCGTTTATTGCATTGGGAGACTAAAAGAATATTCATCGCGACACCTGACTCAGTTGTTGAGCGGTTGTTTGCAGTGCATCAATCATCGTGTCCAATGCACCAGATTTTTGAAATCCACTGATGCAACGTTGACGAAACTCCTGTTCATCTTCCCCAGCCATTGCCGCGATAAATGCTTGCGGCAATACCAACGCATCTTTAATCAGATCAGCAACATCGAAAACCAAACCTCCGCGACGGGTTTTTCCATGTAACACAGCCAGACCATGCGGTAAACCAATTACCCAAGTCGCCACAGCCGCTAATCCGTAAGCCAAGTAATTACCATGATCAAGAAAACGGTTTGCTAAATCTACACCACCACCCCGTTTTGCCCGGATAAAATCGCCATAACTCACAGCCTCCGCTGCCAGCTTGTATAATGCCTTAGTCATCACAGCTTCTTGCGCCATTAGATCCTGATTATTGCGGCAATTTTCAAGGTTCTGTTCATAACGGGTGAGTAATGACAATAAACGCTCACGATTAAGCATAAAAGAGCTATCCCGAAGCATTCGACTACTCAGCCAATGTTCACGGATTTGTGCAATGCGAACTTTCTGAAAAGCAATCGCTGCTGCTAATCGTTTTTCATCATCAAACCAGAAACTCACCCAAGCTTGTAAATACTCAGTAGGGCGATATTCACTTTGTGGCGTTAGCCAAGACACATCAACCTCAACATCATTAGCTGCGAACAGCGGTGTTCCGCCGCCGCCACAAAAACCAACCAGAACACCCGCTCTGGCGAATTCACGCATTGCAGCCTGAGTAATAGATGTACCCGTTCCCAACATAATAACGGTGGTATTTGCAATTGGGATATTCCAATACAGGGATTGCTTTCCTTCGTCAGTGACATATTCAACACGGCCACCATTCACTAATACCCGACAATATTGCAGGTAATAAATATTCGAGCGTTTGGAATGCAAAATCGTTTTTAGGTCACTCGGAGAGAAGTTGTTATCCATAATTTAAGAATTACCTAAATAATTAATTTAATTTATGGAAACATTATGCATAAATTTTACACAAGGTAAAATATCGCAAATGAAAATCAAAAAAATTTACAATTCTTTGCTAAATTATTACATAACACTTTGCAAAAACAGGGATAGCTCCGAGTTTCCGATAACTGCCTGTACGGCAGTGCACGTTACATATTAACTCTAATCTATTGATTATCAAAGAACATAATGGTTAGAAAGTGATAACCCCCTTTTTATGAGAGATATTTTATTCTTCTTTAAAATCAATACATTAAGATTATATGCAAAAAAAGGGTATAAATTGGGTACCGTGCAAATATCATCATTTATAGTAAAAAATACAAATCTGGGTAGAAATTTAGTAAACATTAGGTAGGTAGACTTCTATCGTAAACTTTGCAATCACTGGAATAAGGAAATAATGCATTAGCCCACGACGATAAAGATAAGTATACATACGAATGAATTCGCCAAACAATGTGGTGCACTCATGTATGACAATAAGGTGTGAATCTTAGGAAAACTATTTAGAAACATAAGGTTAGAAAGAAGTGGCGGAGGAGGAGAGATTCGAACTCTCGGATGGTTTCCCATCGGCGGTTTTCAAGACCGCTGCCTTAAGCCGCTCGGCCACCCCTCCGCAATGGCGTGCACTATAAACAGCACCAAGACAGATGTAAAGCCCTCTCTTGTTCAATTGCCGTAAATTTACTCTTTTTCACTGTTATTGGCTTATTTTCTCCGCATATATACAGACTATCCTTGGGTATAAAAGTGTTTTTTGCTAAATTACTATCATCTTTTTTTGATGGTTAAACGATTATGTTGGTATTCGAAGGTCGTGAGATCGAAACCGATGCACAAGGTTATCTGAAAAACAGCAGTGATTGGCAGGAAGCAATGGCTTCATTACTCGCCGAACAAGAAAATATTGATTTAAGTGAGCAACATTGGGAAGTCATTCGTTTTGTCCGGGGATTTTATGAAGAATTTAATACATCCCCGGCGATCCGTATGCTGGTAAAGGCAATCGCACAAAAGTATGGCGAAGAAAAAGGCAACAGCCGCTATCTTTACCGCCTGTTTCCCAAAGGGCCAGCAAAGCAGGCAACTAAAATTGCCGGGCTACCAAAACCAGTAAAATGTATCTGATAACAATCTGGCTCAGTGGCGGACGCTAAAGTCTGCCACATTCTCCACTGCGCAGGACTGAGACGAAAAACTATCGATCCGCGCCCCCGGTGGCCCACCCTGTTCCAACCAATGGGTTAATTTATCCAGTTGCTCACTTTCACCATAAGCGACAATTTTGACGCTACCATCATGCAAATTACAGACGTAACCTGTCAGCTTATTGGATTTCGCCCAACGAAAAGTTTGATAGCGAAATCCAACCCCTTGGACCCGACCATAAACATAAATGGTTAACCCATATTTCATCATAATGCCCCCTATCTACCCAGTCACCTTGCGGTATCGCTCACATATATAGTTAAGCACGCCATTCTCGGTTGTGTTTTATATTGACTACAGCTAACCTGAAATTAGGTGAAGTCGCTCTCGCAATTATTAAAGCAAGAAAATGACTTCAACTACCGGGTATGCTCTTGTAATTCACCTTACTGCCCTCATATTCGTATCAATGCAAGGTTTTTTTGGAGGTGGCTATGATTATTGCCAGCAAATTCGGTCTCGGCCAACAAGTACGTCACAAGCTTCTGGGTTATTTGGGCGTTATCGTAGATATTGATGTGGAATATTCTCTGGAACAACCCCAAGAAGATGATATTGCATCCAATGCTGCCTTGCGTTCTGCTCCTTGGTATCATGTTGTGATGGAAGATGACGACGGCCAGCCTGTACATACTTATTTAGCCGAAGCGCAATTATCCTATGAAGCATCCGATGACCATCCAGAACAACCTTCCCTAGATGAGTTAGCAGAATCCATCCGTAATCAGTTACTGGCTCCACGACTGCGCAATTAACCTATATTATATTTCTCGAAAGGCAGTTACTGGATTTTTAAACTGCCTGTACGGCAGTGCACAAACTTAGTCGCTTCGTCATAATGTTTCCTCTTTTCTAAGCTGCCTGTACGGCAGTGCACGGATCAGTCTAACCAGTCAGCCCTGATTGGACTTTCTAAGCTGCCTGTACGGCAGTGCACTAGTTAAATATGGGAACAGCAACATTAATTTTTTTCTAAGCTGCCTGTACGGCAGTGCACATCCTCGGCAATCACGTTGCCGTTGTAGCAGATTTCTAAGCTGCCTGTACGGCAGTGCACATTGATTTGACTGGGATGCTTGGTGATGAAGTTTTCTAAGCTGCCTGTACGGCAGTGCACTCCTGCATTGTTCAGCGGCCTTTTTTATCCACTTTCTAAGCTGCCTGTACGGCAGTGCACTATTGCTGTAGTTGATCTGGAAGAAATGAACTTTTCTAAGCTGCCTGTACGGCAGTGCACTCAAGTTAAGACCTTTACAGTTCCACACGTCATTTCTAAGCTGCCTGTACGGCAGTGCACTCAGTCATGAGGCTTGATGATGGGTATCAATTTTTCTAAGCTGCCTGTACGGCAGTGCACTCTGCCAATGTGCCGAGTGGAATATCTGTAAATTTCTAAGCTGCCTGTACGGCAGTGCACAAATTAATTCCTTTCGCATAGCTCGCTTTCGTTTTCTAAGCTGCCTGTACGGCAGTGCACACGTAAAGATAGCCCATCACACGGAGGTGTTTTTTCTAAGCTGCCTGTACGGCAGTGCACCATTGATATGCAAATCAATTATTTGTTATCGATTTCTAAGCTGCCTGTACGGCAGTGCACATAACAAAAGTGGTCAATTCAATGCGCCGTTTTTTCTAAGCTGCCTGTACGGCAGTGCACTAAGGCAAGTATGGACTCACGGGCCGCACAAATTTCTAAGCTGCCTGTACGGCAGTGCACTGGGTCAGCAATTTTATGAACCTGCGCAAGGTTTTCTAAGCTGCCTGTACGGCAGTGCACGAATAAGAGAGTAAATAACGATGAATAATGGATTTCTAAGCTGCCTGTACGGCAGTGCACCGAAGGGGCACACTCTCAGATATATGGCAAATTTTCTAAGCTGCCTGTACGGCAGTGCACAAAAATTACAAAAGGCAGAGGGTGTTATTGAATTTCTAAGCTGCCTGTACGGCAGTGCACGTTAATTGAAATAAACTTCAATTCGGCATATCTTTCTAAGCTGCCTGTACGGCAGTGCACTAAAGCCGAGGCCCTTTGCGACCGTTGTAATGTTTCTAAGCTGCCTGTACGGCAGTGCACCAATGACATCTTTCAATGAGAGTTTCTTCATTTTTCTAAGCTGCCTGTACGGCAGTGCACATTCCATTATGCCACCTATGAGTTTAGGTCATTTTCTAAGCTGCCTGTACGGCAGTGCACTAAGTCGTTGCTTACAACACGAGCAATTAAAATTTCTAAGCTGCCTGTACGGCAGTGCACAATAAAGCAGCGGTTTCTTGTTGCCCATTTTTTTTCTAAGCTGCCTGTACGGCAGTGCACGGTTGCATATTACCTCTAACCTGCTGACTATCAAAGAGTATAGTTATAAAAAGTGAAAAAACCCTTTTTATAAGGGCTAATTTATTTTACTTTAAAATCAAAACGTTATTGATTATCGATAAAAAAGGGTCAAAATTAGGGTCCGTAGAAATACGGTATCTTATGGCAATATTTGGAACCTAAGCGCCGCCTGCCATCTTTACCTCCAAAGGGTACTCCCGCCGACATCAGGCGGGAGGGGAATTTGGACAGGCTTGAAAAGCCTGTAGAATCACCAGCCACGCTGATGTTGAATGTATTGTTTCACCACTTCCAGCGGTGCTCCACCGCATGAACCCGCAAAGTAGGAGCGAGACCAGAGAACTGCCTTTCCGTATGCTCCGCGTCAGTCCAGAAACTCATTACGTAAGCGACGGGAGGTGACTGCTTTCAGCGAGTTAACCCATACCGATAGCTAAACGGTCGGTGGATACTCAATCAGCATATGAACATGATCTCAATCGCCGTGACTCTCTTTAAGTTCTGCGCCGAAGTCACGGCAGATTTCACCTGCATACTGATGAAAGGCGGCATGTCGTGAACGATTAATTTTGTATTTTTGCATTGAAGTTAGCCGAAGGCACAGTAAAATAGAGAATAAACCGACCACACACTGAATGATAATGCTAATACTGAAAGCCTACAAATTCAGACTGGAACCCACCGAAGAACAGTCGCAGCGTCTGCGGCAGTTATGCGGCTGTGCGCGTTTCGTCTGGGATCACGGGCTTGACGAGACGAAGCGCATTCTTGAGTCAGGCGGCAAACTTCCCTCCGCTTTTGCGCTGAACAGGATGCTCACGGTGTGGAAAAACAGACCGGAACACGCCTTTTTGCAGGAAGCCTACACGGATAACCTTCAGCAAAAACTCAAAGATTTACACGGGGGCGTGGAAACGTTGTTTTGATAAAAAATTGTCGGCAAAAGCGCCTGTATTTAAAAGAAAAAATGACGGACGCGATGCGATCCGCTTCGTTAATTTTGAGAAATATTGTCGACTTAAACCTCGTCGGGTAAAACTGCCTTCGGGTCTCGGTTGGGTTAAATTCCGGCAATCGCAGGAGGTGAGCGGAAAAATTAAAAATGCCACCATCAGCCAGTCAGCGGGTAAATGGTCCATCTCATTTCAGGTCGAAATTGAGACGCCTGACCCCCAGCATGAATCATCTTCAATGATTGGGCTGGATGCGGGGGTCACAAAACTGGCCACGCTCTCTGATGGCACAATATACGAACCTGTAAACAGTTTTAAGCGCAATCAGCGCAAGCTGGCGAGGCTTCAGCGTCAGTTAAGCCGAAAAGTTCAGTTCAGTGCCAACTGGCAGAAACAGAAGCGTAAAATCCAGCGCCTACACTCACATATCGCTAATATCCGCCGCGATTACCTTCACAAGGTCAGCACGACAATCAGCAAAAACCACGCAATGAGAGTCATTGAAGACCTGAAGGTTGCTAACATGTCAAAGTCAGCAGCGGGGTCGATAAGCCATCCGGGGCGCCATGTCGGGGCAAAATCTGGCTTAAACCGTTCGATATTGGATCAGGGCTGGTACGAACTTCGCCGCCAGCTTGAGTACAAGCAACGCTGGCGGGGGGGTCAGGTATTAGCAGTCCCTCCTGCCTATACAAGCCAGCGTTGCGCCTGCTGCGGTCATACAGCGAAAGAAAACCGCCTATCACAAAGTCAATTCGAGTGCCTTGCATGCGGATATACGGAAAATGCCGATATCAACGGTGCTCGTAACATTTTAGCGGCAGGACATGCCGTGCTTGCCTGTGGAGGGAGGGTGCAGTCAGGCCGCCCGTCGAAGCAGGAACCAGACACTGAGCAATCAGTCGTCACCCACTAACGGGGATCCCCCTCCTGAGTCACGAAGGGCGAAGGTGGGGGAGGATGTCAAAACCTTATAACTTGGACGATCAATTTTCTCACTGACCCCTACCAACGCAATAGTTTTCACTCGTCTCAATATGTCCGCAATTTGCTGGTCACTCATTTATTACTCCTTAACAAAATCCAGTATTTTCACTTTGTTTATCCAGCCAAAGCAATACCTTAAGGCTTACGCTGAACAGGTACATTTAACCGCTCTAGTTGATGCACAAACACGGATGGATTCTTCTTGTCCCGCATCAACCAGACCTGCTTCTTCGCCCGGGTTAATGCAACATATAAAAGACGGCGTTCTTCCGCATCAGGAAAATCTTCCGGTTGTGGCAATAAAACCAGCTCCATCACCGATTCCCTTGCCAGTGCAGGAAAACCATCTTTCCCCTGATGCAATCCAAGAATAATCACATAATCCGCTTGTTGCCCTTTCGAAGCATGGATAGTCATAAACTCTATTTTAAGCTTAGGCCAGCGAGTCGCTGCTTTTCTCAGTAGTTCAGGTTGCAAGTGGTGATAACGTGCCAACAATAAAATTGTTTCCTGCTCGGTGACATAGCCACTCATTTTATTCAACAAAGGTTCAAGCTGATCTTCTGGCAGGATGACAACAGACTTTTTGTTACCTTTAGTCAAACTGTTTAGTTGCTTCTTCAATTGATTCGGGTTTTGTTGCACAAACGCGTTAGCAACCTCACCAATCCGATCATTAAACCGATAAGAGGTATCCAGTACACATTCAGTACCTTTGCCAAAATAATCAGCAAATGCAGTAGTCAACATTAACTCAGCACCATTGAAACGATAAATTGCCTGCCAGTCATCCCCTACGGCAAACAAGCAACTTTGGCTGTTTTGCGCCCGCAATGCAGCGAGCAATTTAGCCCTTAATGGTGAAATATCCTGAAATTCATCAACCAAAATATACTTCCACGGGCTGATAAACCGTCCTTTCTCCAAAATATTCACTGCCTGGTGAATCAACCCTGAGTAATCAACAGCGCCTTCTGTTTTCAATTCAGATTTCCACGCTTTTAGTAAAGGCCCCATCAAGCGAATGCATTTTTGAAACTGATCCAGATACTCTTCCTGAGCCTGCTCTGTCATAGCCTTCTGACTACCACCGTGCATGCGCATTAAACTCAGCCAGCGCTCAAGCCTGCCTGACAAACGGTTAGCAAGCTGTTCATCACGCCAAAACTCACCTTCCGGCACTTGCCATTTCAGCCCCTCGGTCAGCCATTCCCGCCACCCCTTAACTTGTGCTTTTTTCTCACTGCATTGCTGTTGCCAGTGTTTAATCAGAAAATCTCTTCTTTTTTGCCCATCAGTTTCTAGTGTGCTGATTTTAGGCGCTTTATTACTTCCTTGTTGAATGATATACAGCGCCAGCGCATGAAACGTTTTCGCTTTGATATCTTTCACACCAAGACGAATCTGAATCCGCTCATTCATTTCATCGGCTGCCTGATTACCAAACGCTAACAGTAATATCTGTTCAGAAATCGCCTGTTGACGAAGCAATAGCCACCCCGCTCTCGCCACCAGCACGGATGTTTTTCCACTACCCGCACCAGCAAGAACCAGCACTGAATTTTCGCCATTAACAACCGCCAGGCTCTGAAAAAGATTTAAAGGAGATGTTTCTACCCGCTGAAAAAAGTCACGGTGTTGTTCCAACATACGTTCTGTCCATTGCAGATTTATCTTTTCAACAGACTTTTCACCATTCTCAAGCCAGCGCAAACAAATTCGATACCCGTCCCGGCAATTATCAAATTGCTCCAGACGCTGTAATGGCAATGGTAAAGCCTGAAATGCTGCCTGAATCCGCTGCTGTAACTGAAATAAATCCGCTTTTTTAAACCAGTGATCCTGCTGCTCAATTTTATTGATTTCATTAACCTGAGCCGCCAGTACATCAGCACTGACATCACTCATTTCCTGGCTCCATTTCTGCCATTCATCAAGCAGATAATGGTAAAAACGCTGAGTTTGCTGCCATTCAGTGCCATGAAGGCGAATAGCTTGTCCACCGGGCAGATCAAACTCCAGCTCACCCCAGACAATGCCCCGTTTGCACTGAATATCAATTAGCTGGTTAAATGGGATAAGGTATTGATGCTTCTCCCCACTGACTTCGATACCCGCATTCAGCAGACGCACCCGGTTATAAGGATGTTGAGCAAGGCGTTGGCCAATTCGTGTTGCTTTAAGTTCCATTATCGTAGCGCCATGCCTAAAAAATAGTTGAACTCTGTCTTATAAGGGTTTTTTATCACTAATAAACCTTTTATCATAATGGTTATTTATGACCGTTATCATTACCTCAGAGGTATTTTGTGCTAACTGTTTCCCCCGGTCCGCGCCGTTTTCTTTATAACAGTCATCTTCTCTATTATGTCCGCATCCTGATCGCCCTGACTGGAACAATGTTAGTGCCTTGGTTTCTGGATAAAGAACGTGACTGCTCCCCGCCGTAAAAAACGGCGAGGCTTCCCACTTCTCAGGCCGCAACCGTCTTTATGACGGATTTACACTGGCCTCCGTGGGCAGAAACGACGAGTCCCGCCGCCTGTAATGCTGTTATGCCCTTGCGCTGGATGTTGAGCGCCGCATTGATATCGCGAGCATGTTTGACTCGGCAGAAAGGGCATTGCCAGATCCGCTTATGCAGCGGCATTTCCGGCATTTTGTGACCGCAGCAATGACAGGTTTTCGAACTGGCGAACCACTGATCCCGTTTGACCAGATAGACGCCCGCTGCTGCGGCTTTGTATTCCAGTTTCTTGATGAAACCATGCCAGCCCGCATCACCGATAGCGCGGGCAATGCGGTGATTCTTCATCATGTTGGCCGATTTTAGTGTCTCAACAATGAGCGCTTGGTTTTCGTCAACCATTGTCCGAGAGAGTTTGTGTTGAAAATCGGCGCGGGCATTGGCTACCCGCTCATGGACTGCCGCCAGACGTAATCGGGCCTTCCCGCGGTTAGCGCTGCCCTTTTGTTTGCGGGACAGCGATTTCTGCTTTCGACGCAGGTTACGGGTGGCGTTGATAAGGTGACGCGGGTTATTGACCTTCTCCCCGTTCGACTCAATAAGATAGTGGGACAAACCCATATCGCAACCGGTCACGCGGGTGATAACGCCCGGCTTTTCCCGCGCATCTTTTCCATCGTCACACAGGATAGCGGCGAAATACTTTCCCGTGGCGGTTCGGGACAGCGTAATGCTCTTCACTTCCCCTTCAATTTCTCGGTGTATCCGCGCCTTTATCGGTGACAATTTCGGGAGCTTCACCGCACCCTCCAGCACTTTCACCCCAACACAGTGATAACTCGATTGCTTGCCCTGTTTGCGTTTGAACGTGGGAAATTGGGCGCGCAACTTCGGATTGAAGAAATTATCAAACGCAGTATGCAGATTGAGCACCGCCTGCTGTAACGCGATAGCATCATATGCCTTGAGCCAGGCGTACTTGCGGGATTTCTTCGCGACCGCCAGGAGCGGTTTGAGGTCTTTGCGCGGATTTAAACTCACGCCGTGACGTTTGTAAGCCTGCTTTTTAATGTGCAGCGCCTTGTTGTACGCAAAACGGACCGCACCGAACTGGCCATTAAGATACTCGGCCTGTTCGGGTGTGGGGTAGAGGCGGACTTTGGTCGCTCTTAACATATTCAGCGCTCATTGATAAAGTGCATTCATTTTAGCCTGTTTTACCGGCAGATATCAATTCAGTCAGGAGACGTCGCAGTAGCCCGCCTTAAAGCCCTTTGGGCTTTTCGCCTGATATCCCCGTCCGCACTGGGCAAGGGTTTACGGCGGTTTTTGCTAAAATAACCATACCATTAACCTTGGGCGTTGTTGCCGCAGCACTGGCTGATCTTGATGATCGTCTGATTGGCCGTGTACGCAATCTGGTTATCACGCTGATTTCTTTCTTTATCGCTTCGGCCTCTATTGAATTACTGTTCCCTTACCCCTGGCTTTTCACTATCGGGCTGGCATTATCCACCTGTAGCTTTATCTTACTGGGCGCCCTTGGGCAGCGCTATGCAACTATTGCGTTTGGCGCGTTGCTGATTGCGATTTATACCATGCTGGGCGCGTCTATTTTCCCACTATGGTATCAGCAACCGCTATTACTGCTGACAGGGGCAATCTGGTATAACCTGCTCACCCTCACCGGCCATTTACTGTTCCCTATCCGCCCGTTACAGGACAATCTAGCGCGTTGTTATCAGCAACTTTCAGCTTATCTTGATGCCAAAGCTAACCTGTTTGATCCTGATATAGAAGAAGAATATCAGCAATCTGTCATTAATGTGGCAATGGCAAACAGTGATTTAGTGAACACACTAAATCAAGCCAAAGCCTCCTTGTTAACCCGCCTGAAAGGCGATCGCGGCCAGCGTGGAACCCGCCAAACTCTGCATTATTACTTTATCGCACAAGATATTCATGAACGGGCAAGTTCATCTCATGTGCAATACCAAAACCTGCGGAGTATTTTCCGCTATAGCGATGTTCTGTTCCGGTTTCAACGTCTTCTCGCCATGCAAGCCCGTGCTTGTGAACAAGTTGCTCAGTCAATAATTTGGCACAAGCAATATCAACACAATCCGCGCGTTGAACGTGCATTTAACTATTTGGAAAGTTCCCTGCAACAACTCAATGAACAACAAAAACATAATCTCAAAATTACTGCATTATATAACCTGCTGAAAAACCTGCGAGCGATTGATGCGCAATTATCAAGCATCAGTTCTGGGCAGTACAATCTTTCCAAAGAAAGAAAAGATGAAACCCAATTGTCTGATGAACATTTAACTGGCTGGCGCGATATCCGTCTAAGGATCAGTCGTCATCTGACGCCACAATCAGCTTTATTCCGCCATGCGATCCGTATGTCTGTTCTATTGTGCAGTGGCTACGCCATGATCCAATTGCTGGATCTACAACGCGGGTATTGGATTTTACTCACCAGTCTGTTCGTTTGCCAACCCAACTACAGCGCTACCCGCCGCCGTTTGGCACTGAGAATAATAGGCACCGTTGCCGGAATATTAATCGGCTTGCCAATCCTCTACTTTGTGCCATCTATTGAGGGGCAATTGGTACTGATTGTTATCTCTGGGGTATTGTTTTTCGCTTTCCGTAATATTCAGTATGCACACGCGACCCTGTTTATCACACTATTGGTATTACTATGCTTCAATTTGCTGGGTGAAGGCTTTGAAGTCGCACTACCAAGGATTGTTGACACATTAATTGGCTGTAGTATCGCCTGGTTAGCAGTAAATTCCATTTGGCCAGACTGGAAATTTCGCCAGTTACCACAAGTGATAAGCCGGACGATGGACACCAATTGCCGCTACCTCGATGCCATTTTAGTTCAATATTATCAGGGAAAAGATAATGGCCTGAACTACCGAATTGCCCGCCGTGATGCTCACAATAGTGACGCGGAGCTGGCATCAGTTATTTCAAACATGTCTGCCGAGCCGAAAAGTTATCAAACTTCCCAAGAAGAAGCATTCCGGCTACTGTGCCTGAATCACACTATGCTGAGTTACATCTCTGCGCTAGGGGCACACCGGGATAAATTGGATAACAAAATTATTCTGGATATTCTTAATGATGCGATTTGTTATGTCGATGCAACATTAAAACCGGCATTAATAGATGATGATAGAATTGAGCAAATATCTGTCAACATAGCGAAAAGAATTGAGCAAACCCCAGCAAAAAGAGACAGTAAAGAACAGCTGGTATTGCAACAAACAGGTTTATTAATAGGATTGTTGCCTGAAATTGTCATTCTTATTAAACAAATTAATCAATCATAGCCAGATTGATATACTGGGGCAGTTGACTGCCCCTTTTATTTAGCTATTCACGATAAAGATCTAACAAGCCAGCTCCTTATGCCAGCGTAATAAGTCATTACGAATCTGTACCGGTAAAACGGCTGAATGGCATCCTTCAATTGCACCAGCCAAAGCAAGTAATAAACTAACATTAGATTTTCTTTTATATTGATGCAGTTTTAAATAACTGGCTTTCGCACCTAACAGCCGTAAATCTTCAACTTTACATATTCCTACCTTCCATAACTGGCGTTCAAGAGACATTCCAAGATTAGGCAAATCTTTCAAACGTGTCGGCATCTTCTTTTTACCCGTCATTTCAATTAGTGAGTAGTGATAAGCCAAATACGCATACTGAGATAGTAACTCTTGATCTTGCCAAAGAGATTCAACAACCTGGTAATAACGCAAAGTTACCGGTACTCCCTTTTTCGAGTAAATATAGTTTTTCATCCCTCTGGCTTTAAATAGCACTTCAGCATGGCCATTTCCCCGTAAATATAGTTCCCCATCAGCAATAATCGCAAACATAATCCCGTCAGCCAGCAGGCTGTAACCGCCGAACTGTGGCTTCCTTGTCAATCTTCCAAATGAAGAAAAACCATTTTTGAGTTGAGTAAAACGCACCTCAGACAACAACATACAGATCACTCCATGAGTTTTGTGCAAATAAATCTTTTATCCATAGATTTGTCCCAGCTATTAGAAAAATAAATAACAGGAACAAACAATTGAAAACATACGCAATTCAATTTTCCCTGCCAATGGTTAAATGAGTTTCAAGCCATTTATCGTAAATATTTGCGAAGCTCTTTGAAAAAATAGACTTGATCTTAGCCTGACATGAAGATACTGTATATTAATACAGTTACTTGTGGCGGGGTTCATTATGGGCATTCAATCAACCTGGGTTTACCTTCCTAAACATCAGCTAACAGAAAAGCGACTATCACGCTCTTCACCTGAGCAAGATAATTCAGCCGGACGTGGTGGTATAGTGAGTGAATTGATTTATAGTGATAACCAAGCTGTCATTAATCATATATTGCTACCTTTGTTACGCCAGTCAGGAAATGAAGCCCGCTGGTTGCTATGGGTTAGCCCTCATAAAAAACTGAGCCGCCAATGGCTAATTCGCTCCGGATTACCTTTAGATAAGATTGTGCAATTAAATCGCATCAACTCCATTACAACGGTAGACGCAATGGAAAGAGCGTTAGCAAGTGGTAATTACAGCGTGGTACTTGGCTGGCTGCCAACGTTATTAGCAAGAGATACGGTAAGATTACAGTCTGCGGCACAAAAAGGTAATGCATTGGCCTTTATTATGCGCCCACAAGATGTAAATAAAGGAGCCAATGGCACTGAATCGCAATCAAATTTACTAAAAATTCATTCTATTTACTATCATTGACCAAAATTAGGAATTATCTCAATATTCATGACACAAAATAACCAATTTAGGCTCAAAATCACTAATCACAACTAAAATCAATTAATTAAGATGAGATTAGTTGTAAAGAATAGTAAAGTTTTTTTTAAAATCATACATTATCTTTTAAATTTTTTGCTCTATTAATCAAGGGCCACTTGTAACTTTTTAACTTCGTTGTAGACTTTACACCATTAAAGGTTACTGCCCTTGGTTCCTTATGTATTGTTTGGTCCATTTGATTTGATGAAAGTGCAGTATTCCTAACTGAGTTTTTTTAATCAATATGGCTAATAGCCTATCTCAGTAGATATAATTTAGTGCAGGCCATTCTTATGGATAAACAGTGAACACAGATAGCGTACAAAATTCAAAACGTACATGCAGTAACAGTACATGAAGAATTTGGGCCCTGCTCAGTACTCACTATTATTACTAAAGAGTGGCAAATGAAATAACCTAATGGGATAGGCAGTAAGTAAAAAGGCTCCCGAAGCCAATTGCCTATTGGGTGATGATAATAACGAGGCGTTAAAATGAAAAAGACAGCTATCGCGGTAGCAGTGGCAGTGGCCGCTTTCACAACTGCAGCGCAAGCAGCTCCAAAAGACAACACGTGGTATACCGGTGGTAAATTGGGTTGGTCCCAATACCATGACGTAAACTTCTACGGCAACGGTTATACCAATGAAATCGGTAATGGTCCTACTCACAAAAACCAGCTGGGTGTTGGTGCTTTCTTAGGCTACCAAGCCAACCCATATCTTGGTTTTGAAATAGGTTATGACTGGTTAGGCCGTATGCCTTATAAAGGTAACGTAAACACCGGTGCCTTCAAAGCTCATGGTTTCCAACTGGCGACTAAATTGAGTTATCCAATTATGGATGATCTGGACATCTATACTCGTCTGGGTGGTATGGTTTGGCGTGCAGATTCCAAAGCGAATTACGGCGCCACCAACACTCATCTGAAAAATCATGATACAGGCGTTTCCCCACTGGCCGCTATTGGCGTTGAGTATGCTCTGACTAAAGATTGGGCTACCCGTCTGGATTACCAATGGGTTAACAATATCGGTGACGCAGGCACAGTAGGCGCACGTCCTGATAACGGCTTGTTGAGCGTAGGTGTTTCTTATCGCTTCGGTCAAGATGAAGCAGCCGCGCCGGTTGTTGCCCCAGCTCCGGTTGTCGCTCCAACGCCAACTCCAGCGCCAGTTGTTGAGAACAAACGTTTTACTCTGCGTTCTGACGTTCTGTTCGCAT
The DNA here is from genome assembly GCF_001010285.1 of Photorhabdus thracensis. GTDB lineage: Bacteria > Pseudomonadota > Gammaproteobacteria > Enterobacterales > Enterobacteriaceae > Photorhabdus > Photorhabdus temperata. Next base: position 5,060,476 of record NZ_CP011104.1, read on the forward strand.
TCGCCAGCGCTGAGCTGAAAGCAGAAGGCAAGCATACTCTGGATCAACTGTATACTGAATTGGCAAACATCGACCCAACTCAGGGTAAAGTGCTGGTTCTGGGCTACACTGACCGTATCGGTAAAAACGAGCACAACCAGCCATTGTCTCAAAAACGCGCTCAAAGTGTAGTTGACTATCTGGTAGCTAAAGGCGTCCCTGCCGGTAGCATCAGCGCAGAAGGCCGTGGTAAAACAAATCCAGTAACTGGTTCTACTTGCGACAAAATCAAAAAGCCGAACCTAATTAACTGCCTGGCTCCAGATCGTCGTGTAGAGATCGAAATCCAAGGCATTAAAGAAGTTGTTACTCAAGCGCAAAAAGCTGCTCATTAATCGCCTTTATTGATTACATTAGTCATTAAAAGCGCAGAAAGCCCCATTTTCAGATCTGTCTTTCATACACAAATCCCCTGATAAAAAATCGGGGGATTTTTTTGAATCTTTTTCTATTTTGCTGATCTTAGTAATAACTATTTCATTGAGGTACGGTAAAATGTTCCAAACTCACGCAGAAAAATGGGCTTATGAGACTTTTTCTCGCGCAAATTTGGGCGATAGCCGACGAACCCAGCGTCTTATCAAATTCACCGCCTCTTTAGCCAACCATATCGGGCAATCTATTGTGCAATCACTCAAAACACCTGCGGATATTGAAGCCGCTTATCGATTTACGCGTAACCGGGCCATTGACGCAACGGCCATTGCAGAGGCCGGATTTGCAGCAACGGCTGAACAAGCTAAGTCCTATGACTGTTTGCTGGCATTGGAAGATACAACCTCACTGGAGTTCACTCATCAGACGGTTCGGGATGAAATGGGCTATACCTCATCACGAAAAAGTGCCACCGGCCTGCATGCCCATTCCGTTTTGCTTTTTGCCCCCAGAGAAGAACAGGTCATTGGCCTGATTGAACAAACGCGCTGGACGAGAGAGCTGAGTCATTATGGCAAGAAAGCGCAACGGGCTTCCCGGCCGTATAAAGACAAGGAAAGTTATAAGTGGGAACGCGCCTCTCAGGCAACAGAAACTCGTCTTGGCAGTGATATGAATAAGGTCATTTCAGTTTGTGATCGCGAGGCAGACATTATTGACTATCGGACCTATAAAATCACGCATCAGCAGCGTTTTATTGTGCGTTCAATGCAAAGCCGTTGCATTGAACAAAGCTCAGATAAACTTTATCTGTTCAGTGAATCTTTGCAGCCCGCAGATAAAAGAACCGTTCAGGTTAAACAACGAGGTGGGCGTAAGGCGCGTGAAGCTCTCTGCGACGTCCGTTACGCCCCTGTCACGCTCAAAATGCCGGCCAATAAACGAGGGGAGCCGATACCGCTGTATTATGTGAGTTGTCAGGAAACGAATAACGACAAGGAGCTGAGCTGGCACATTCTGACATCGGAGCCGGTAAAAGGTAAAGAAGATGCCCACCGTATTCTGGACTACTATGAAAAACGCTGGCTCATTGAAGAGTTTCACAAAGCGTGGAAAAGTGGCGGGACACAGGTAGAAGCGCTGCGGATGCAACGTAAAGCAAATCTGGAAAAAATGGTGGTGATCCTGGCGTTTATCGCCGTGCGTGTTCATCAGTTGCGCTATGTGGGTCTCAATAGATCAGAGGCGGAAAAACAGAGTTGTGAAACGCTATTAAGCCCGCTAGCGTGGAAGTTATTGTGGGTAAAGCAAGAAAAGAAAAAGGTCCCTAAGACAGCGCCAAGTGTTTACTGGGCCTATATTAATTTGGGAAAACTAGCGGGTTGGTATGACTCAAAACGAAATGGCCGAGTGGGATGGGAAAGGCTGTGGCAAGGATGGTTCATGTTACAAACCATCCTTGAAGGTTATTTACTGTCCAAGTCTCTTGATCTATGAAATATGATCAAGAAACAGGCCGTAAAGAGGGTTTACGGCGGTTTTTGCTAAGAATCTCATTGTAATACCAACCCACAACAACTGAGGTTACTCGTTCTTACCCAGAATAGCTTCCAAGTCATGCTTCAAACTGGACATTTGGTTGGCATATTTTTCTTTACGTTCAGCATCTTCAATTAACTGTACGATAGTTTCGGACAGCGTGTTACCCCGTCTCTGAGAAAGTGCAGATAAGCGATGCCATACGGGAAAATCTAAATCGATAGATTTCTTGCGCGTATGTTGATGTTCCGCATTAAAATGCCGTTTACGCCGGGCACGGATAGTTTGTTTCATTCGGTTGAACAAATCAGGATTCATATGCTGCTCAATCCATTCAAGTACCCTTACCGGTTCACTCTCAAGTTTGATGAGTTTATCAACCGCAGCATGAGCTGCACTGTTTTCTATATATTTAGTAATTGGCTCACCTTCCTGATGTTTTCTAATCAGATAAGCCCATTTCCAGCCACATTCCAGATTTTCCAGTTGTTGATATTTCATCTTACTTTCCCGGTGACAGCGTAACTTAAAAATAAGCATAGCAACTATTTAAGTAAATTGCTTATAGCCAAACTGATGAATGCCTATTTTTTACTCAGAATAATGCCTCACATAAAGCGCCTGAAATAGCAAACATTCAAGCATGTTGGTTTATATCTTAATCTTGTATAATCGACGCTTTCCTACTTTACAATATATAGCGATCACTTTGACCAATAACAAACTAGACTGGCAGGCATTACTGCCGAATTGCGCACCCTATGAAGCGCTTTTTCATTCTGCTTCCCAACAGACGCCTGCCAGTATGGAATCCGTTCAATTACGGCTGCATAGTGGCTTGCAGCTTTTCTGCCGGATGGATTCCCGCCAGCCTTTTATGCTGTTGAAAGCCGAAGAATGTGATACTTATTTGTCAGCATTGGCTGAATCTATCCATCCATTACTCCCTAAAGACATTCCCCAAATTGGTGGCGACTATCAAATAGAGCAACAAAAAATCAGCTGGCAACCCTCAACAGAGGGCCATTTCACACCTAAGTTGCGAGTAGCCTATCGTGAATGGATAGAAGCAGAGCAATTATTTGGCTGCGTCCATTCTCACCACGGAGAAATTCACCTGCAACCCGGTCTGGTCCATCAGGTAAATGGCGGTGTACTTATCCTGCCATTACGTACCCTGTTATCTCAGCCATTAATGTGGGTTCGCCTGAAACAGATGATTATTCAGCAACGTTTTGAATGGTTATCTCAGGATAATAATAAACCTTTGCCATTACCAATCCCCTCCATGCCATTAAATCTGCGTCTGATTCTGGTTGGGGATCGTCTGAGCCTTGAAGAGTTTCAGGTTACAGAGCCTGAATTAGTAAAAAATGCTCTATATGGCGAATTTGAGCTGGATATGCCACTGCATAATGAGCAAGATTTAAGTCTGTGGTGCAGTTATATCAATGGGCTTATTCAACAGTGGCAATTGCCACCATTGAGCGATAATGCCTGGCCTGAATTTATCCAACAAGCAACCCGCTATACAGAAGATCAATACAGTTTGCCTTTGGATATTCTCTGGCTACAACGGCAACTGATCGCTGCGGCACTCTATCAGCAAGAAAATCAGATTACCGCTCTATCAATTAAACAAGCAGAAGAAAATCGTCGCTGGCGCCACAACTATCTGCCCGAACGTGGCTTAGACGATATTCATCAAGGTCAGATTCTTATCCGCACTCAAGGCATGGTCATCGGTCAGATCAACGGATTATCTGTACTGGAATATCCCGGCCACCCAGATCCCGTCGGCGAGCCATCCCGTATTACTTGTGTGGCTCATATGGGAGATGGAGAATTTATTGATGTTGAACGTAAAGTCGAGCTAGGCGGTAATATCCATGCGAAAGGTATGATGATTATGCAAGCCTTTCTGATTTCCGAGCTAAAGTTGGATCAACCACAACCTTTCTCTGCATCTATTGTATTTGAACAGTCCTATGGTGAAGTTGATGGCGACAGCGCTTCACTTGCCGAATTATGCGCACTGATAAGCGCTCTTTCCCAGCAACCTATCGATCAACAACTGGCAGTCACAGGTGCGGTGGATCAATTTGGTTATGTTCAACCCATTGGTGGTATTAACGAAAAAATAGAAGGTTTCTTTGAAATATGTCACCGCAGAGGGCTCACCGGCCAGCAAGGCGTTATCCTGCCAACAGCGAATATCCGCCATTTATGTCTCAATCAAGCGGTTGTAGATGCGGTAAAAGAACAAAGATTTCATTTATGGTCAGTAGAACATGTTTCTGAAGCACTACCTTTATTAACAGGTGTCCCTTATTATGATCAACAAGAAGCACACCTGTTAGCTATGATACAGGAACGTATAACCCAAGCGAATAATCAGGAACGACCTAAATTTCCGTGGTTTCTTCGCTGGTTAGATTAATTCAAAATGTCTGATCGGAGTTGTTCAGCGTACAAGTGTACACTATTATTTACCCTACATTAAATATAAGGCTATTTTAGAATATGGTTGATAAACGCAAATCCTACACAAAAGAAGATCTTATGGCATCTGGGCGAGGTGAATTGTTCGGAGAAAATGGGCCGCCATTACCATCAGGCAATATGCTGATGATGGACCGCATCATTGAGATGACAGAAAACGGTGGCACCCACGGTAAAGGCTATGTAGAAGCTGAACTAGACATTCATCCTGATTTGTGGTTTTTTGACTGCCATTTTACTGACGATCCGGTAATGCCGGGCTGTCTTGGCCTTGATGCGATGTGGCAATTAGTGGGATTCTTCCTTGGCTGGGTAGGTGGCGAAGGCAAAGGCCGCGCGCTTGGTGTTGGCGAAGTTAAATTTACTGGTCAGGTATTGCCAACAGCTAAAAAAATCACTTACCGCATTAATTTCAAACGTGTTATTAACCGTAAATTGATTATGGGTCTGGCGGATGGTGAAGTACTGGTAGATGGCAAAATTATCTATACTGCAACAGATCTGAAAGTGGGGCTGTTTAAAGATACCAGCACTTTCTGACAAATAATCAGTGAAATATCAAAAGGAAAGGTGACTGGCCGATTGCTTTTCACCTTTTTATTAAAAGCGAAACATCAAGTAACACAGTGTCTATATCTGGAGTGGCTTCTCCCCGCCCTGTCGAGGGTTTATGGCAATTTTTGCTAATATACTCTTCCCACAAAGATCATTCCGGTGACACCTCAAAATCTGGGGTTTGATACCCAGCAATGGCAATAGAACAGCTCTGAATTTTAGACCTGCCTGCACATATTTCAACGTAAAACCATACCGGATCAACCTGCATCATGGACACTCATTCCCTTTGACTGATTAGTACGCAATTGGCAAATTGTGCTATGCTCAAATGGACCTGGCATATCAAATAAGCTCACAAGAGCATACTGATAACAGGCAAAAATCATTAATAAAATTTATAATTAGTAATTATTATTAACAAACACAACCAAGGGTGATTTATATGAACATCAGAAAAATAGTGCTCATAATCATAGCATTGACTCTTACACCAACTGCTATAGCAAAACTAGATAGGATTGACGGTACTGTCGAAATGCTAAAAGCACCTAACACTAATGGAGACTGCTATGGAAAAATATCGACTCCTACTCGCGTACAAGGATTTAGATGGGTATGTACTATTAATGGTGGAGCGACGTTATTATCATTGCTTCAAACAGCCTATACAAGTCATGAAATTATAACCATATCAATCGATGGGATTGAGGAATATAGCCGTCTCTTTTGGGTTGAATTACATCATAAATGTTTATCAAACCCAGCTTACTGCAATTATTGAATTACTTCATTCCTCGCATTAGTAAGTAGATTATTTAATGGCCGCAATATCAGCCATGTTGAACAGGTTAAATAGGATATGTCACCTGGCGGCCATTGATTCACATTTTATTGAATTCGCAAATAAAATCTCAAAGGAGCACAACAACATGAAAAAATTGGAATCCTGACATTACTAATACTTATCGATTTATTACACACTGTGCATCAAGACCTTTATCGTACAATGTCTTAAAATAGATATTATTAGTGCCGTGATAAATTTATTTTATGTGATATGACCATTTTTACTTTAATCACCACAAAGAGAAATCTAAGCAGGAAGAATATCAACAAGACTTAATCTGACAGATATCTGTATTAATCAGTCACTGCCAGATCAAATTTAGGTTAATATACATTTATAAAAAGTAGAGATTTTGCTCACTTAATTATTACTTAATTCGTGGCCTTAGTTTGCCAGACTAAGCCATTGTTGCCCTGTCTTCCATAGCCTGACGCCACCCTCCTAACCAGTGAGAACGGGCATCTAATGAATAATAGGGGCAATGCTCCCTTGGACGTCCTAAAATGCCTGCATGATACCCTTTCGACAACGCACGTGCTAAACGATCTCGTTTCTGTCTCTTCATGCCTTATTTACCTCATAAGCTATATCAGTAGAAAGAAAACAGTGGTCGACATTTATCCAACCACAATTTAGAAATACCCTTATAAGTTTTGAAAATCAAGTCAAGAAATTCATATTAATGTAATATTTGTTATATCCGTACAAAAGAATCTATAACAGGCTAATAATAAAGAGAAATTTTTATCTTGCTGATAATAATTATTTATCTTCTCCGGGCGCAAAAGGCTTTAACACCCGGAGAATGACAGAGGTTAAGATTGGGAGATGAGTTGATTGGCAATAGCCTGCGCTAATTGGCTCCATCCTTTTGCTAATGTGCGAACTAAATCATCGTAACCATCTTCTTCCTGTTTTAGCTCCAGATTAAAAGGCTGTTTAACAACGCTCCCCTGATGGGTTAATGTCCAGTAACCTTGCAGAATCACCTTACCATCATAACGACCATGAAAACGGGTAACTGTCACATTCAAAGAATCCGGCTTATTAACCAATGGTTGGGCAGAAACCAAACGTCGGGGCAACGCCACGGTTAATTCAGCTACCAGCACTTGTTGTAATTGTTGGTCCAGTGGACTGGCCCATAAATGATTCACTGCACTAATATAACTGACATCACTGCTTTGATATACCACACCGGAGGATGACAGATAATCGGATAACATAACCCGTTGTACCCATAACTGACGATCATGCTGTACAGCAGCACTCTTTTGTGGTGTTACTTCTACTACCGGCAATTGGTAATACGTTTTTTCCGGCTGACTACTACAAGCAGAAATAAGAATCACTAAGATTAACGCCAATATTCTCATCATTTTTTAGCCTTCTTCGGTTCTGGATCTTCAATTGGTTTAGCCTCAAAAACTAACGCATTACTCTTATTATTCAGTGTCTTCAGCACGGGACGAAGCTCACTCAATACTTGATCCAGTCTCTGCATATTATCCAGCATCTTGTTATAAACCGGTGAGCCAGGCTGGAAACCTTGCATACTGCGGTTAAACTCCTGCAATGTCTTCTGTATATCTTTCGGCAGCTCTTTCGTTTCAGGATTTGCCAGCACTTTATTCAATTCATCAAGGGTCTTTTGCGCTTTTCTGATCGCCTTCTGGCTCTCTTCCAGAGTACGGATAGCCTGATTAAACATCGGTTCAACCGGCATATTATTAATTTTATCCAGCGCTGAAATGACTTTATGCTGAATCTGAGCAAGGCCACCACTGATTGTCGGTAATAACGGATAACCTGCGATCTCATACGGTCCAGCCCACCCTTTTTCATTCGGATAAAAATCCAAATCAATAAACAGAGCGCCAGTCAACAAGTTACCTGATTTGAGAGAAGCCCGCAGGCCACGTTTAGTTATGCTGTTCAGTTCTTTCTCAACATCAAACCCTTCTCCCAACTCTTTCTCAAAGCGTCCTGGTTCAATAGAGATAAGTACCGGAATACGAAAATCGTTATCCATACGCTGTATCATCCCTTCCGAATAGAACGGTACCTTTGCCACCGTCCCCAGACGAATCCCGCGAAACTCCACTGGCGCCCCCGGTTGTAACCCACGAACGGAATCAGAGAAGAGCAACAGATAATCTTTATGTTCGGTATATAAAGAATCCTGAATGCTTTTTTTATTATCGAAAAGTTTGTAAGTGGTCTTTTCTTTAACCGGTCCCCCCAGTTCCCAACCTTTAGGTACATCAAAGCTCACACCACCACCAAACAGAGTTGATAGCGAAGCCATGTCAACACGCACCCCTTGGGAAGACAGATCCACCGTGATACCACTTTCTTTCCAAAAACGGACATTAGTTGTCAGCAATCCGTCATAAGGTGCATTAATAAACAACTGGTATCGCATCAGGTGGGATTTTGGTTCAAACTCGCTGATTTCAACAGAGCCAACCCGATAGCCCCGAAACAACACTGGATCTCCCGGATTGAGCTGACCCGCTTTATCACTGATCAGTATTACACGGATACCTTTTGCGTCAGGTGAAGCCAATGGCGGTGAATCCAACAAATTAAATTTATCTTCTTCATCACCCAGTGTTCCCGGTTGAAGTTCAATAAAAGCCCCGGACAGAAGAGTACCAAGACCAGATATGCCATCACGGCCAATCTGCGGTTTCACCACCCAAAAGGCACTATCACTGTGTAATAGGGTTTCCATACCATCATGCAGCCGGGCCTTGATAATAACCTGGCTAAGATTATCACTCAGCATGACCCTCTCAACCACGCCAACATCCACACTGCGGCTCTTAATTTTAGTTTTACCTGCTTCAATTCCTTCTGCGTTGGAAGTAATCAGCGTCACTTCCGGCCCTTGGTGGCTGAAATGGTAAAATAATATCCAGGCACCAATAAGCACCGTCACAATCGGCACAATCCAGACTGGCGACCAACTTTTAATTTTATCGATTCTGGCCTGACTGTGGTCTTCAACTTTATCCGTCACTTTGACACTCCTTCATTGCCTTATAACGAATGTTTAACGTTGGTTCTATCCCAAATTAAACGAGGATCAAATGTAATTGCCGCAAACATAGTCAAGATCACAACTAAAGCAAAAATCACCGCCCCCATAGCAGGGTAGACACTCATCAATTTCCCCATACGCACCAGTGATGACAATATTGCAATAACAAATACATCAATCATTGACCAGCGGCCAACAAATTCCACAATTTCATAAATAAAGTGCATCTGTGCGGAATCCCGTTTACCGTGGCCTTTGGCATCCCAACACAACCAGCCAATCGCCAGCATTTTCAATGACGGCACCATAATACTGGCGATAAAAATGATTAAAGCTACCGGATATGAACCGACACTCCACAGTAATATCACCCCAGCAATAATCGTGGAATCACTCTGATTGCCGAGCGATTCGGTCACCATCATTGGCATGACATTAGCGGGAATATAAAACATTAAAGCCGTAACCAGCAGTGCCATTGTCCATTGCAGACTGTTACGCCGACGGGCATGTCCCCGGGTATGACAGCGTGAACACACCAGCTGGTCCACCGGTAAAATAGCCGTACAACACTGACATAGCCGTACACCCTGCACCAAACCCGATTTCCCAGCCTGTAACGGTATATCTACTTTAAGCGCGGGCACAATCTGGTTCCATAACCAGTGGCGATCCAAGCACTGAAATGCCCTCACCTGGAGAAGACAAAACAGGCAATATGGCAGAAAACTTACACCTAACTCAATATCACCATAAGCCATTAATTTGACGAAGCTGACTAATACCCCTGCCAGAAAGATTTCAACCATACACCAGTTTTTCATCTGAAATAGCACCCGGGCCAGCCAAACTCTTATCTTCTGAGAAATAACAACGCCCTGGCACAACAGGATAACCGCTACCATACAAAATGCAGGCACCAGCTGAACACAGAGCAGAAAAAATGTTCCTATACTGGCGTAATCTTCATTGAACAGTACCTGTGGGATTTGAGATAAGGTAATTTCGCTGCCAATTCCTGCCACATTCATGCGAACAAACGGAAATAAGCAAGCAATCAACAGCATAAATAATGCACTGATTGCATAACCCGTTGGTTGATGTTTAGGTTCCTTCCACCATGTGACTAACGTTGTTTTACAACGAGGACAAACCGCCTTCGTTCCCTGAATCCATTCTGGCAATACCACCAGCAAATCACATTGAGGGCACAATACCATGTCATGATGATGGTTATTGGAACACAAGGTCTTTCTCCTGTAAGGAAACCGGGAATATCCGCAGAATCATACTCAGAGTGATCTACGGAATAATTCCGCTAAATATGATGATTATTAGCCGTTTTTCAATGTTTCCAATTCCTGCCAGCGATCAAAAGCAGCTTCTAATGCTTGCTCTCTTTCAGACAATTTTGTCAATATTTTCTTGGTCTCTGCATGAGGTTGACTAAAAAACTCAGTATCACTCACTTGAGATTGTAATTGGTCAATCTCTTCTTCCAATTTCTCCAACAATGACGGTAATTGCTCTAATTCACGCAACAAATGGTGACTCATTTTGTTACCAGTACGTTTTGGTGACTCTTTAACCTTCTCTGCTTTAACTTCAGCCTGAAGTTTTTTCTCACTCTGCTGGCGCAGTGATACAGTCTGCGCACGCTGTTGCTGAGCATCGTAATAACCACCAACATAGTTTTTAATCACGCCATTGCCTTCAAAAATCCAGCATTCAGTCACTGAGTTATCAACAAACTGACGATCATGGCTGACCAGCAATACTGTACCTTTATAACTGTCCACCAGCTCTTCCAGCAATTCCAGTGTTTCCACATCCAAATCGTTGGTTGGTTCATCAAGCACCAGCAGATTACTGGGTTTCAGGAACAAACGCGCCAGTAACAAACGGTTCCTCTCTCCACCGGAAAGCGCTTTAACCGGCGTCATCGCCCGTTTAGGGTGAAACAGAAAATCCTGCAAATAACCCAGAATATGACGAGAACGGCCGTTAACCATCACTTCCTGCTTACCTTCAGCCAGGTTGTCCATCACCGTTTTTTCAGGATCAAGCGCTGCACGATGCTGATCAAAATAAGCAATCTCCAGCTTAGTACCACAATGAACGCGGCCGCTATCGGGTTGCAGATCGCCCTGCATCAATTTCAGTAAAGTTGTTTTACCGCAGCCATTTGGCCCCACCAGTGCAATTTTATCCCCACGCTGAATCTGAGCACTAAAATGACTGACCAGTTTCCTGTCACCAATCTGATAATTAACATTTTCCAGTTCAAATATAATCTTACCGGAACGACTTGCTTCTTCCATCTGTACTTTAGCTGTTCCCATCACCTCACGACGTTGGGAACGCTCAACACGTAATGCTTTCAACGCCCTGACGCGCCCTTCATTGCGGGTCCGGCGCGCTTTAATCCCCTGGCGAATCCACACTTCTTCCTGCGCCAATCTGCGATCAAATTCGGCGTTCTGCATTTCTTCCACACGCAACGCTTCTTCTTTGCCTTCAAGAAACTTGTCGTAATTACCCGGCCATGAAACCAATTTACCGCGATCCAAATCAACAATACGGGTTGCCATATTGCGAATAAACGAACGGTCATGGGAGATAAAAACAATACTGCCTTGAAAATCTTTCAGGAAATTTTCCAGCCATTCAATGGTATCAATATCCAGATGGTTGGTTGGCTCATCAAGAAACAAGACTTTTGGTGAACTGACCAGCGCCCTTCCCAATGCCGCCTTACGCAACCAGCCACCAGAAAGAGCAGAGAGTTTCTCTTCAGCAGGTAAAGAGAGCTGTTTCAACACGTCATTAATACGACTGTCCAGTGACCATAATCCACGGATATCCAGCACTTCCTGCAATTCCGCCAAACGGTTGAGGTTCTTCTCACTTGGATCATGCTCCACCAAACGGGAAACCTGATGGAAAGATTTAATGTATTCCGCCTGTTCCTGAACACCTTCGGCAATAAAATCAAAAACAGTCCCTTCTACATCACGGGGAGGATCCTGTTGTAACCGGGAAACGATCAGATCCTGTTCATAAATAACCTGGCCGTCATCCAGCGGTTGTTCTTTCGCTAATACCCGCAACAAAGTCGATTTTCCGGCGCCGTTACGGCCAACCAGACAAACCCTTTCATTTTCTTCTATATGCAATTCTGCATTATCAAGTAACGGCGCATCACTGAACGACAACCATGCACCGGATAAATTGATTAATGACATAGTAATTATTTTTCCTCACCAGCATGACGTAATAGCCAGCAGTTATGAATCTGACGGTTACGGGCAAAATCCTGCGACTGGGTTTTGCTGGTGATCTCTTCCACCACCAGGCCAATTTTTTCCAGCTCAGAAAAATCCATTTTAAAACCGCGTTTATTGTTGGAGAACATCAGAGTTCCACCACGACGCAACAGGCGCTTAAGCTGTTTCATCAACATGATATGGTCGCGTTGTACATCAAACGTATCTTCCATCCGTTTAGAATTGGAGAAAGTTGGCGGATCGATAAAAATCAAATCAAATTGTTCATGGGTCTGTGCCAACCAAGCGAGACAATCAGCCTGAATTAACCGGTGTTGACGTCCGGTCAACCCATTGGCCTGTAAGTTCCGTTCAGCCCACTCAAGATAAGTACGGGACATATCTACTGTCGTCGTTGAACGCGCGCCTCCCAGCCCAGTATGTACCGTTGCTGATCCGGTATAAGCGAACAGATTCAAAAAATCTTTTCCTTCACTCATTTCACCCAGCATTTTCCGGGCAATACGATGATCAAGGAACAGGCCCGTGTCCAAATAATCAGCCAGGTTGACCCAAAACTTTGTGCCATACTCATTTACCAGAAAGAATTCTTGTTTCTCTGCTATTTTCTCATACTGGCTTTTGCCCTTCTGGCGCTGACGGGTTTTAAGCACTAACTGATTTGATGAAAGCCCAAGAACCTGCATTGTTGCACTGATAACATCGAATAAACGCTGACGTGCTTTATTGGCATCAACACTTTTCGGTGGAGCATACTCCTGGATCACCACTTTATCCGCGTAACGGTCGACAGCAACGTTATATTCCGGTAAATCGGCATCATACAGACGATAGCAATCAATGCCTTGCTGTTTCGCCCATTTAGTGAATTTCTTTTCATTTTTGCGAAGACGGTTGGCATAATCTTCCGCCATATCCATCTCTGATGAGTGAGGTTTATCTGACAGTTGATAGTTTTTCTGTACGCAATCCAGTGGGCCATTTTTGGCTTTAAATTCACGTTCAGCCCGTAATTGCAAGCAACTTAACAATTCAGGCGACGCACTGAATAGAGAGAGGCGCCAACCAGGGAAGCGGCTTTTCATCACCCGGCCAAATAAACTGTGCAGTGCAACCAATGCCGGCTCACTTTCCAGACGCTCACCATAGGGTGGATTACTTAATACTGTTCCCACCGGTCCTTCCGGTAACGGGTTTTCCAAACGGCTTGCATCACCTTGCTGGAAAGTTATCAACTGTGCAACACCTGCTCTGCGGGCATTGGATCGCGCCATATCCAGTACTCTGCGATCAATATCAGAACCAACAAAACGGGCATTTGTCTCTTGAAGGCCTTTACGGAAACGGATCTGTGCTTCCGCAGTGACTTCACGCCATATTTCTTCATCATGTTTCAACCAAGCGGTAAAACCCCAATGATCACGATGCAACCCTGGCGCCCGATCAGTCGCCATCATTGCCGCTTCAATCAATAATGTGCCTGAACCACACATGGGATCGACCATTGGAGTATCAACCTGCCAACCTGAGCGCAGGATAATAGCGGCCGCCAGATTTTCTTTCAGCGGGGCCTGACCGGCAAGATCGCGGTAACCGCGGATATGCAGGCCTTCACCACTCAAATCCAGCGCAACACTGGCTTTTTCTTTATTCAGGAAAACATTAATACGGATATCCGGCTGCTGCTTTGCCACATTTGGACGCTGATCCAGCTTACGAATAAAACTATCAACAATGGCGTCTTTAACTCTGAGCGCGCCATATTGGGTATTCCGTATCTCTTCATTTGTGCCACTGAAATGCACAGAGAAAGTGCTGTCTACAGAGAAAACCTGGCTCCAATCAATAGACTGAACCCCAAGATAAAGATCTAAATCGCTGTAAATATTAAATTCGTTTAGCGGTAATAAAATGCGTGACGCCAGCCTGCTCCACATCAGACTTTTATACATCACGCTGTCATCACCTTGAAAATGAACCCCTCCCTGCACAATTTTGCATGATTGTGCACCCAGCATTTCCAGTTCGTTCTTTAAAAGTTCTTCTAATCCGCGCGCCGTGCTGGCAAACAGAGAGTTCATATTGCATATCACCAAAAAGAAAATTGTTACGCATTATAGCTAATCTGGGTGACATGTCATAAAGTTGCGCGTGTAAAAATGTTTCCCGAACTACATACATAATTCCCTGAAAAAATCGAGCACGATGATTATTACTATAATGAATTAATTATTACCATAACGAATTTATAACTACTGTCATAAAATGATTACACTCTAACAGGAGCTAACGCAACTCAATCAAAACAGTATGAAGGAGCAAGTTATGGCACGTATTGTCATTGCAGCGGTCGCAACACCCGGACATGTCTATCCGATGTTAAAGATCGCTCAATCACTGATAGCACAAGGACACCAAGTAACCGTATTCACCGGCGCATTATTTCGCCAACAAACAGAAGCTTTAAGTGCACAATTTGTCCCTTTTGATGAGCAGGTAGACTTTGATTACCGTCATTTAGAACAACATTTCCCCGACCGTGCACAGCTTCCGCCAGGAAATGTACAAATGGCACTGGCATTTAAAAATTTCTTCTCCGCCCCAATCCCACTTCTCGACCGTCAACTACGCCAGATTATCCGTGAACAACAGGCGGATCTGCTTATAGCCGAGAACTGCTTTTACGGCATATTGCCACTGCTGCAAGAAGAAAAGGCCCATCGTATTCCAGTTCTCACCATTGGCATAACGCCTCTGGCTTACTCTTCGAAAGATTCAATTTTCTGGGGACCACGTATCCCACCCGCAGTACTACCGCCAGAATTGACACATGAACAATTAGTGGATGAAGAAAACCGACAGCTGATAACCGAAGTGCAGGATAGCTTCAATGCCGCATTAATTCAGTCCGGGTACTCTACATTAACCCGATCTTTCAACGATGAAGTCATTTTCGGCTCTGATCGCTTTTTGCAACTATCAACCCTGGCTTTTGAATACCCACGAAAAGGATTACCTGATACAGTCCATTTTATTGGCCCACTCCCCAACCCTGCACAGACAACAGAATCACCTCAATTATGGGAAGAAGATGATCCACGGCCATTGGTTATAGTCACTCAGGGCACCATTTCCAATACAGATCTCAATCAGTTGATTTTCCCCACATTGCATGCACTGGCTAAATTACCTGTACGTGTATTGGCAACCACCGGTGGCAGATCGGTAGAAATACTGAGTAAAGATCTACCTGAAAACGTGCGCGTCGAAGAATTTATTTCATTTGAGCACTGGCTGCCGAAAGCTTCATTGCTGATATCCAACGGGGGCTACGGAACCATCAATTATGCTCTCAGCCACGGAACACCATTACTTATTGCCGATGCAGGAGAAGGCAAGCAGGAAGCAGCGTTTCGTGTTGTATGGGCTGGATGCGGTACTAATCTGGATACAGCACATCCCACTGAATCTCAACTTAAGCAAACAGTGGAAAATATGCTGAGTACAGACTTGTTTAAACAACGTGCGCAAATTGTCCAAAAAGATTACGCAAAACATGATGCATTAGCAGCAATATCCCGTCACGTAGAACAATTAATTCTCGAATAAAACCAATTAACTAAACCCTAGATACCTTCTTCTTTCCTCTCCGTTTTGGTGCTAACGCAGACCGACAGGGAGAGGAAATCGGCATATTTCATTACATCATAAAAAATAAATCAAAGTGATTATTGTAATAATTAATTATTATTCCTGTAATTAATTTATAATAGTAGTCATAAAATAATCACCCCCTGAGTCAGGAGCTAACTAGCGTAATTAAATCAAAACAGTACAAAGGAGCAAATTATGGCACGAATTGTCATTGCCGCGGTTGCAACACCCGGGCATGTCTATCCGATGTTAAAGGTAACTCAATCACTGATAACACAAGGACATCAAGTAACTGTCTTCACCGGCGCATTATTTCGCCAACAAGTAGAAGCTTTAAACGCAAAATTTATCCCTTTTGATGATCAGATAGACTTTGATTACCGCCACTTAAAGCAACGTTTTCCTGACCGAGCTCACCTTCCACCAGGAAATCTGCAAATGGCACTAGCATTTAAAGATTTCTTCTGTAGTCCAATCCCATTCCTCGACCGCCAGCTACAACAAATCATCCATGAACAGCAAGCAGAATTACTTATAGCCGAGAACTGCTTTTACGGCATATTGCCACTGCTGCAAAAAGAAAAAGCTCATCGCCTTCCAGTGATCATCATTGGCATAACGCCTCTGGCTTACTCTTCAAAAGATTCAATTTTCTGGGGGCCACGTATCCCACCCGCATTATTACCATCAGAATTGACACATGAACAACTCGTGGATGAGGAGACCCGACAACTAAAAACCGAAGTACAGGATAGCTTCAATGACGCATTAGCTCAGTCAGGATGCGCGACGTTAACCCGATTTTTCAACGATGAAGTCATTTTGGGCTCTGATCGCTTTTTGCAACTTTCAACCCTGGCATTTGAATACCCACGAGAAGGATTGCCTGATACAGTCCATTTTATTGGCCCACTCCCCAACCCCGCACCGACAACAGCACCACCTCAATTATGGGAAGAAGATGATCCACGACCATTGGTTATAGTCACTCAAGGTACCATGTCTAATACCGATCTAAACCAGTTAATTTTCCCCACATTACGTGCACTGGCTACATTACCAGTACGTGTATTAGCAACCACCGGTGGTAGATCGGTAGAAATACGACAGGAGAACATACCTAACAACGCACGTATTGAAGAATTTATCTCATTTGAGCACTGGCTAGCAAAAGCTTCATTGCTAATATCCAATGGGGGTTACGGAACCATTAATTACGCCCTCAACCACGGTACACCGGTGCTCATTGCCGATACAGGAGAAGGCAAACAGGAAACAGCGTTTCGCGTCGTATGGGCTGGATGTGGTATTAATCTGGATACAGCACAACCAACTGAATCTCAGCTTAAGCAAACAGTAGAGAACATGATGCGTACAAACTTGTTTAAACAACGCGCACAAATCGTCCAAAAAGATTACGCAAGCCACGATGCGCTGGCAGAGATTTCTAAGCACGTAGAACAATTAATTCTTGAGCAATAAAACCATTAATGCTTTGTTTCTCCTTTCCAATCCTCCGACTGACCGCATCACACGCCTACCACTCCGGCAGGCGTGTGCTTTGTTATGGAGTATTCAATATGTTCAAATACAAAAGATTTGGCGGATATACAGCCTGAATCAATGTGCCAAGCGGATATATAATCAAGTGTCGTATACGCACGTTTGCTGGTGAAAGTGTCGTATTTTTGCTACTCTTATTGATAATATTTTCTGGAGATATCCCATGACTATCAAGGCCCGAATTCAGGTACGCTTGAAACGATCAAAACGATATGTCTTCACCCGCAATGACTTTAAGGACATTGCCGGTTACGATCAGGTAGGAAGGGTACTACGCACTCTGGTCAAAGAAGGCCAACTGCTTAAAGTGGGATATGGTATTTACACAAAAGCACGGAAAAACGCCATTACCGGGAAAATTATGCCTGCTTCGCCCGGAGGCTCTGATGCTGTCATTCTTGAAGCGCTGGAACGTTTAAAAGTGAGATACTGCCTGGATGGTGCTTCTGCTGCTTATACAAACGGTAAATCAACACAGGTTCCTGCTTATACTCAAATCAAAATCACACCTCGGTTTAAACGTGTGTTATCCGTAGGGAATAGTCGGTTAAATGGATGATTTACCTGGTTTATTTGCGGATGTTGCCGATGCGCTAGGTATCGGATCAGTTTCTATTGTGGAAAAAGATTACTACGTCGTTGAACTGCTTCGTCTTCTCCAGCCTTTAGTGTTTGATACTCATAAGCTGGTGTTTGCTGGCGGGACAGCCCTGGCAAAAGCCGGGATTACACTCAATCGGATGTCTGAAGATGTGGATATCAAACTGGTTCCACACAACCTAACTTCTTAGCAGATACCCATTATTCGCGGACACAACGCAAAAATATCAGAAAGGCTATTCTCCAGACGATATCAGAGGCCATTACAACATCTGGTCTTTTTGGGTTTGACGATAGCAATCCAAAGATTACACGGGATGAATACCGCTACAATGATATTCCGATTCTCTATCCCCAGCACGTTGTACAGGCTCCTTGTTTGAAGCCATTTATCAAACTGGAGTTGATGGAGTCTGATCTTCTGGAAACAGCGGAACAACGTGATATCCGCTCATTTGTCGCGGAACTGACAGATAAAGGGCGAGTAGTTGCAGGGTTTCCTTGCGTGACAATTATCAGCACACAGGCCGAAAAATTGGTAGCTATGTTGAGGCGGACTGCCGCATTTATGCGTAATATCGACAGAAAAGATGACGAATCACTAGTGCGCCATCTGCATGATAACTACTGTATTGTGAATGCGCAGAGAACGAATATCCACCAGCTTGCCCATTTTGTACAACAGGCCATTGAACAAGATATTCAGCGTTATGGCCGCCAGTATCCCCAGTTTCAGATTTCACCTGTTGATGAAATCAGGACTGGGCTGGAGGAACTGGAAAATAACCCCGTATACCAGCAACGCTACCAGCAATTCGTGATACCGATGGTCTTTGAAAATAACAGAGTCTCTTGGGCAGAAGCTTATGATTGTTTTCGGCAAACGGCTTTATCTGTCCTGGACGTACTACATTAACTACCTAACCAATAACTTCTTACACTACTTACTCAATTCTGTTGAAGAATAGAAGACAGAAGAGAGTCAGAAAAGGGAACAGCTGATACATACTCCAAGGAGTGGAGGAAATTAACTTAAAGCGCTTCTTTATTTCCCAAGCCGGCCATATCCCCTACTCCACTCTATTATCATTGTTCTGAAACAATGGAAAATATTGCAATGGGTGATCTGTAACTATTACATATCATGGGTAGGTTTCCACTGTAATAGTGAACCGATCATTTTAAAACAGCGAGAACAACAAGGAATAAAAGTGCTTTACAGATATCCGGTAGGAAGGTGTAAATATGGTAAAATTTCCTCAGATGATAAAGAACCACTTTCTCAATTAACAATGGTAATTATACTCTGGTTTATCGTTGTATTCCAAAAAGTGGTTTTACTTCCAAGAATCGCAGAGCAAATAGATCTTAAACTCAAATCAAACCGCAGTGCCATAAATTGGCATACGGACAGGTTCCACAAATGGCATCAATCGATCATTCATAATTTTGATTGGATCGCAAAAGCTCATTACGCGATCAGATAACGTTAATTTCGGTTGAGCCAGCAAACAAAGACTCGCACTATCTCCAGCCTCCGCCACCAGAAATATAGCCTCTGTTCTGCAATCCTGAAGCCGTACCTGAATTAACTCTCCTTGTACAGGCTTTTCTATCATAGCAAACCGGGAAAAATACCAGCTTCTTGGCATTTGCGGCTTTATAAAGCGAAAAGCAACTAACGCATTAAGAATTAATTCGGCCCTGAATTCATCTGAAATATTAATCCGGCGTGTCTGTTCTTCAAAACAATAATAAAGCGCCGCATCTTCTACAGAAAATGAAGTCTCTCCCATTGCATAAGGTGTCAGCATCTTTGCAGGAAAACAGGAACGAAAAACCATACCCTTAGACAGATCGAGCATTACGCGGTCATGGTCAGTATCAAAATACCAGCGCCATTGGTCATCAGGTTTAAGTTTCATGGGTCATCCTTATTATGCAAAAAAACTGACATCGCTAAATAGATGCACTAAACAGATTGTAAATAACTTGTCCGCTATTCAGTGAAATAAGCCTTGCCATATAGTTCGATATATGAAGGACTGATAAAAATTTAGACGATCAGAGCGAATATAGACGAGTTGGGGGCAAAAATAAACCCCCAATGATAAATTAACAACAAAATTTAGATATGATTGACGATATCTTTGACTAATTTTGGACCATGATAGATAAATCCGGAGAAAATCTGTATTAAAGAGGCCCCTGCGGCTATTTTTTCTCTGGCCGCAGTCAGTGAATCTATTCCTCCAACACCGATAATAGGAATTTCACCTCTTAGCTCTTGAGAGAGCTGGCGAATAACGTCTGTACTACGTAACTGAATCGGTCGGCCACTTAATCCACCAGCTTGTTGGCAATAGTTAAGACCCTCAACTAATTTCCTGTCTAATGTTGTATTAGTCGCAATAGCACCATCGATATTATGACGAATTAAACTATCTGCAATTTGGATCAACTCTTCTTCAGAAAGATCTGGTGCAATTTTTACCGCAACAGGAACATATTTTTGATATTTTTGCTGAAGCTCACCCTGCTTACCTTTAATCGCAGACAATAAATCATCCAGCGCTTCGCCATATTGCAGTGTTCTTAAACCAGGAGTGTTTGGTGAAGAAATATTAATCGCAATATAGCCGGCATAAGGATAAATTTTCTCCATGCAGATTAAATAATCATCTTTCCCATGCTCTACAGGCGTATCTTTATTTTTACCAATATTGATCCCAATAACTCCACCATATTTTGCCTTTTTGACATTTTCCACCAGGTTATCGACACCAAGATTATTGAAGCCCATACGGTTAATTATCCCTTCAGCTTCAACAATACGGAATAATCTGGGTTTATCGTTTCCTGCCTGAGCTCGTGGGGTTACAGTACCAATTTCAATAAAACCAAATCCCATTGCACCAAATGCATCAATACAATCGCCATCTTTATCAAGACCTGCGGCCAGACCAAGGGGATTTTTAAATGACAGGCCCATACACGTAACGGGTTTTGTAGCAACTGATTGATGGATAAGAAATTCGAAAGGACTACCGCTAATGCGCTTGAGCTGGCGGAAAGTTAACTCGTGCGCCCGTTCCGGATCAAGCTGGAACAACGCCTTCCTGATGAGAGAGTAATACATGCGATCTCCTGAGATCAAGATAACAGGGAGTGACTGCCGTAAATTAAGCGCCGGGCATCTTAATAAGATCTGATCCGAAAGTAAACGATGGCAAGAATAAATTTATTATCCTGGATAACAAGTCAAAAAAAATATCGGGCTAAAATAACCATTAGCCCGATAAATAGCTATCAGCTTTCTAACGCCTTAGTGATTTTCTCAAACAGATCACCAGACAGGTTTTCCAATCCTTTCAATTGCTCCAGCGCATTACACATCATGCTTTGGCGTTTTTCGTCATAACGTTTCAGACGAATCAACGGTTCAATCAAACGGGAAGCAACCTGTGGGTTACGGCTGTTAAGATCAGTCAAAATTTCCAACAGGAACTGATAACCACTGCCATCTTCAGCATGGAATGCCATCGGGTTGTTAACAAATGCACCAACCAGAGCACGCACTCTGTTTGGGTTACTCATGCTAAATGAACGATGATTCAATAGATTACGCACATTAGTGAGAACATCTGCCGCCGGACTACTTGCTTGTAAGCTAAACCATTTATCCATAACCAAGCCATCCTGATGCCATCTCTCATCAAATTCCACCATCAGTTGATCACAGCAAGGCAGTTCCGCTATCACCGCGCCAGATAACGCCGCCAATGCATCAGTCATATTGTCAGATTGATGATATTGATTTGATATCAGTTTATCGGCCTGCTCCTGAGAGCCAAAGGCCAGATAATATAAACAGATATTACGTAGAGAACGTTTGGCAATATCCTGATGATCGACGCGGTATGCACCTATATTGATAGAGTTATAAACCACAGCAAACTCATCCGCCATTTCCTGCGCCAAAGTACAGGTGATTGCATTTAGAACTTCATGAATCGCCTTCGGATCGATAATCGTAAATAATTCCGCCATCTCACCTTCTGACGGCAAAGTCAGAATATGAGCAGCCAGAGCCGAATCAATATTACTATCCAGCAACACCGCGCGGAAAGCATCGACCACATGCATTGGCAATTCGATCGGCTGCTTCTGCTGGTAACGGATAACATTCAGTTTGATATGGTTTGCCATCAGCGACTGAGCCGCATCCCAGCGGGAAAACGCATTACGGGCATGTTTCATCAAAAATGCCAATTGCTGATCGCTGAATGGGTAATCCAATTTCACTGGTGCCGAGAATTCCCGTAATAAAGAAGGAACCGGCAATGACGGCACATCATCAAATACAAATGTCTGCTCTGCGTTGGTTACATTCAGCACATGGTGAACCGGCTGACCATCATAACGCAGTGGGATCACATGGCCTTTGCTGTCATAAAGCTCAATATCCAGTGGAATATGCAGAGGTTGTTTCTCTTTTTGATCGGCGGTAGGAGGGGTCATCTGGCTGACATGCAACTTATACTGCCGCTTTTGCGCATTATATTCATCACGAACGGTCAGCACCGGTGTACCAGACTGGCTATACCAGCGACGGAAAAGAGACAGATCGACATTTGATGCATCTTCCATTGCCTGAACAAAATCATCACATGTTGCAGCACTGCCATCATGACGATGAACATAAAGCTGCATCCCTGCCTGGAATTGCTCTTCACCCAGCAGGGTATGAATCATACGGATAACTTCCGCGCCCTTCTCATACACAGTCACTGTATAGAAGTTATTCATCTCAATCACTTTATCAGGGCGAATTGGATGCGCCATTGGGCTGGCATCTTCAGCAAACTGGGCTGCACGCATAACGCGCACGTTATTGATACGATTAACAGAACGGGAGCCAAGATCAGAGCTAAATTCCTGATCGCGGAATACCGTCAATCCCTCTTTCAGACTAAGCTGAAACCAATCGCGACAAGTGATACGGTTACCGGTCCAATTATGGAAATATTCATGGCCGATCACGGCTTCTATACCAAGGTAATCTTTATCCGTCGCCGTTTCAGATTTTGCCAGCACATATTTGGAGTTAAAAACGTTCAGGCCCTTATTCTCCATTGCGCCCATGTTGAAGAAATCCACCGCGACAATCATATAAATATCAAGGTCATACTCAAGACCAAAACGGGTTTCATCCCATTTCATGGCATTTTTCAGGGAAGTCATTGCCCAATCAGCCCGGTCGAGATTACCACGGTCAACAAACAGCTCCAGTGCAACTTCACGGCCACTACGGGTGGTAAAAGTATCGCGTAAAACATCGAAATCACCTGCAACTAGCGCGAACAGATAACTGGGTTTTGGGAATGGATCCTGCCATTTCACCCAATGACGCCCATCATCCGTTTCCCCTTGTTCAACCCGGTTACCATTTGAAAGCAGATACGGATATTTGGCTTTATCAGCTGTAATGCGAGTTGTAAAACGAGCCAGTACATCGGGACGATCAAAATAGTAGGTAATGTGGCGAAAACCCTCGGCTTCACACTGGGTACAAAGTGCATCGCCAGAGACATACAAACCTTCCAGAGCGGTGTTTTTCGCTGGGTGGATCTCATTAACAATTTTCAAAGTGAACTGAGCCGGCAATTGCTCAATGACCAGAGTTTCATCCTGTTCACGGTAATGTTCCCACGGTTGGCCATCCACATGAAGACTTTTCAATGTCAAGTCTTCACCATTCAGCACCAACGGCGTTATTTCATGACTCAGACGTTTTATCTGGCTAATGGCGGTGACTTCTGTGCTATCAGCATCAAGATTAAAATCAAGTTCAATATCAGAAATCGTATAGTCCGGAGCGCGATAATCCCGGCGGTATTTAGCTTGTCGCTGTTGTGTCATAAGAAACCTTTTTGTCGTTTCGTACTTATGGAATTAATTCAATACCAAATCTTACGCTGCCACAGAAAGAGGTTAAAGTTCAAGAGTGAAGTAACGCACCTTCTGGCATTAAACATGCATTAAGAACACGTATGATGTTATGTAAAGAATAGTTTGCTAATTTGGTGCTTGTTATCACTTAATGATCAAATAACATGATAACATTTAACCAAAGACCTTTTTAATTTCGATCTTCATGGTGAATGATATGATGTTATGTGACTTCAATAACAAAATAATCCCGGTATACTCTTCCAACTTTATCGATTTAGCTGACACGAATAGGCTCCGTGAGGATGCATAACGCGCTATGACCCTAGACGCTACCCCGATTATTAAATCACTGCTTGATACTGACGCTTATAAACTTCATATGCAACAAGCAGTGTACCACCACTACAGCCACATGCCTGTCGTTGCAGAGTTTCGCTGCCGCGGTGATGAACTGCTGGGTGAATATGCCAAAGAATTACGCCATCAGGTTAATATGATGGCTGATCTGGCATTAACCGATGCTGAGTTTAATTATCTTTCCAGCCTGCCTTTTTTCAAGGCTGATTATCTGGACTGGTTTAAAACCTTTCGTTTCAATCCACAGCAAGTCAATATTTCTGTAACCGATAGTGGTCAGTTAGCTATCCGTATTTCAGGATTATGGCATGAAGTCATTATGTGGGAAGTACCATTATTGGCGCTGCTCAGTGAGCTGGTTCACCGTTATCACCCACTGGATAACGCGGCTGAAAATGCAGTCAACCAGCTTCGCAAATTAATTAAACTGTTCTATCAAGACGCGGAAAATGAAGGAATCGATCTCTCCGGTTTCAAACTGATGGATTTCGGCACACGCCGCCGTTTCTCACACAGTGTTCAACATGCCATTGTCAGTGAACTACAACAGAATTTCCCTTACCTGATTGGCACCAGCAACTATCAACTTGCACAACAACTTGGGATCTCCCCTGTTGGTACGCAGGCGCATGAATGGTTTCAAGCTCACCAGCAAATCAGCCCGGAACTGGCAAGCAGCCAACGGGAGGCATTACAAAGTTGGTTAAATGAATATCCTAACCAATTAGGTATCGCCCTGACTGACTGCATCACAATGGATGCTTTCCTGCGGGACTTTGATGCCCAGTTTGCCAACAGATACCAGGGCTTACGCCATGATTCAGGCGATCCGATTGAATGGGGTGAAAAAGCGATCGCCCACTATCAAAAACTGGGCATCGATCCGCTGACGAAGACCCTGGTATTTTCTGACAGCCTGGATTTCCAGAAAGCGCTGGCGCTTTATCGCCATTTCCACAACAGAATAAACCTGATTTTCGGTATCGGCACACGGCTGACCTGCAACATTCCAGGCGTTAAGCCACTGAACATCGTTATCAAACTTGTCGAATGTAATGGCAAACCGGTAGCAAAACTGTCAGACAGCCCCGGCAAAACCATTTGTGAAGATAATGAGTTTGTTAACCGGCTACGTGCCGCTTTTGATATACCGCAGGTCAAGCAAGCTTGTTAACACAATTTTGTTTAAAACACGACTGTGCCGCTGGCAAATAAAGCAGCGGCACATCTGAAAAAAACCGTTTCCCTCTCATTCACCATGCAAATTAGTGATTTCCACTTGTTTCCTGGAATATGGCAAGTAACATAGAACAAGCTGCCCCTTGTATAGGGGTATTCATTTTCACCAACTTGAATTGATAAAAGAAGAGAGAAATTTATGAGCGTAGCGCCTGTAGTCGACGTACTGCAAGGCCGGGTTGCGGTTGATAGTGAAATCACCGTTCGCGGCTGGATCCGTACAAGGAGAGATTCTAAAGCTGGTATCTCTTTCCTCGCCGTCTATGACGGTTCCTGCTTTAATCCATTACAGGCCGTCGTTAATAATAATTTGCCCAATTATCAGAATGAAATTTTGTCTTTAACCACCGGCTGTTCTGTCGAAGTCACAGGGACAGTTGTTGCTTCCCTTGGTCAGGGACAGAATTTTGAACTGCAAGCGACGAAAGTGGTGGTGATCGGCATGGTTGAAGATCCTGATACCTATCCGATGGCCGCCAAACGCCACAGCATTGAATATCTGCGCGAAGTGGCGCATCTGCGGCCACGCACCAACCTGATTGGCGCAGTTGCCCGTATGCGTCATACTCTTGCGCAAGCTCTGCACCGTTTCTTCCATGAAAACGGCTACTTCTGGGTTTCAACCCCGCTGATCACTGCGGCTGATACAGAAGGCGCCGGTGAAATGTTCCGTGTCTCCACGCTGGATCTGCAAAATCTGCCGCTAACTGATAAAGGTGAAGTGGATTTCAACCAGGATTTCTTCGGCCGTGAAGCTTTCCTGACCGTATCCGGCCAGTTGAACGGCGAAGCCTATGCCTGTGCATTAAGCAAAGTTTACACATTCGGCCCGACTTTCCGTGCTGAAAACTCTAATACCAGCCGCCATCTGGCAGAATTCTGGATGCTTGAGCCGGAAATTGCCTTCGCTAACCTCAACGATGCCGCCTCACTGGCTGAGAATATGCTGAAATATGTTTTCAAAGCCGCATTAGAAGAACGCGCTGATGATCTGCAATTCTTTGCTGAACGTGTAGATAAAGACGTTATCACCCGTCTGGAGAAATTTATCCATTCTGACTTTGCTCAAATTGATTACACCGATGCCGTTGAAATCCTGCAAAATTGCGGCCAGGAATTTGAAAACCCGGTATTTTGGGGTGTTGACCTCTCATCAGAACATGAGCGCTATCTGGCAGAAAAACACTTCCAGGCACCGGTGGTAGTGAAAAACTATCCAAAAGATATTAAAGCCTTCTATATGCGAATGAACGACGACGGTAAAACCGTTGCAGCAATGGATGTTCTCGCGCCGGGCATTGGTGAGATTATCGGCGGCTCACAGCGTGAAGAGCGTTTGGATAGGCTGGATAAACGTATGGAAGAGATGGGACTTAATAAAGAAGATTACTGGTGGTACCGTGACCTGCGTCGCTATGGCACTGTTCCTCATTCCGGATTCGGATTAGGCTTTGAGCGTTTGGTCGCTTATGTGACCGGTGTCGCAAATGTGCGTGATGTTATCCCATTCCCACGTACTCCAAGAAGCGCCAATTTCTAATACTTCCATAAAGTAAATATTAAAAAATCATTATGTATATAAAGCCAGCGAAAGCTGGCTTTTTTATTTCTTTAATCCAATTTTCGATCAAAAATCTGCTTATATTTACATTTTCACACACATTATTTTCACTTTATTACAAAATACATCACTTTGTATCAATTTAATGGTGGATCAAGCTCACTACCAATGAAAGACTGTGCCCCGACACGGACAATTACGGCGTTCTCATAAATAGTTTCAAAGATTTTCTTAAAGGAATTATTTCTGTAAGTAACAAAAGTCCGGATAACACCAATGATGGTAATTAATGAAGCAATGTAAGGTAACAATTAATGAAAGGTAGTATTTTTGCAGTGGTCATCCCAGCATTATTAGCCGCTGGGGCAGCAAACGCCGCTGAGATTTATAACAAAGACAGTAACAAACTCGATCTGTATGGCAAAGTTGATGCACGTCATCAATTCTCTCAAGCCACCGAAAAATCAGAGGATGATCCTATCCGTAGTGAAGATGGTGATGCAAGCTATGTTCGTCTGGGTTTTAGAGGTGAAACCCAAATCAATAACCAACTGACGGGTTATGGGCGCTGGGAGTACGATATTCAGGCTAGCAACGCTGAATCAAACGGCGCTGAAGGCAACAAAACCCGCCTGGGTTTCGCTGGCTTGAAATTTGCTCAGTACGGTTCTTTGGACTACGGCCGTAACTACGGTGTTCTCTATGACATTAACGTCTGGACCGACGTACTGCCAGTATTCGGTGCTGATTCCATGTCTCAGGCTGACACCTACATGACAGGCCGTGCCACAGGTGTCCTGACTTACCGTAACACTGATTTCTTCGGCCTGGTTGATGGCCTGAACTTTGCCCTGCAATACCAGGGTAAGAACGACGACAACAACAAAAATGGTCGTAATTCACTTCGTAAGCGAGGCGACATCATCAAACCGAATGGTGGCAGTAATGGTGATGGTTTTGGCATCTCTGCTACTTATGATATTGGGTACGGTATCAGCGTGGGGGGAGCCTACTCCAACGCTGACCGTCCTATTATTCATGAAAGACTCGTTACCTCTGTCGCTCGCGGTGAAAGAGCTGAAGCATGGAATATTGGTGCTAAATACGATGCAAACAACGTATATCTGGCAGCGATGTACGGTGAAACCCACAATATGACATCCTTCGGTTACCAAGATGTCGTCTCGGCAAAAACCCGAAATCTCGAATTAACTGCTCAGTATCAGTTCGATTCTGGCCTGCGCCCATCGCTGGCATATGTTCAATCCAGAGGGACAACCTTTTTCACCAAACAGGACTGGGTAAAATATATCTCCATTGGTTCCTATTATAACTTTAACAAAAATTTGTCTGCCTATGTTGACTACAAAATCAATTTAGTAAAAGACAGCATGTTTACCCGATATTTCGAAGTTAACACCAAGAACGCGGTTGGTGTAGGTCTGGTATATCAGTTCTAATTTAGCTGAAATAAATATAAAAGACTCAATTAATATGTGATGGCGCTCACTTAAGCGAGCGCTACTCTTTTTTCAAGAAGAATAATCATCAGTCGTCTGTTGAAAAATAGTATATGGCATACAGACAATAACATCAGCAAGTTACCTAAAAAAATCTGATGATAAAACGAACACCATATTATTTTACTCTTTTTACTAATCTTAATAGATAATTTCTCCTCTTCACTGGCAGCAATTCATTCCCACTTTTTTGACAAACTGGACTGACCAGAGTTCAAAAAACAACCCCTCATTTACACTTTGAAACACTTTGTTACAAATTCTTACTAAATTTTCTTTTTTGTAGCACTTTGTGAGTGGATAAAAATAACAACCAATGAAACACTTGACAGAGAAACAGACGACACTAAACTCTCACAAATAGTTCCATAGATTTTTAAAGAATTATTTTTGGCAGTGGCAGGTGTCCGATATAACACCAATGAGGGTAATAATAATGACGAAGTGCAATATTCTTGCAGTGGTAATCCCAGCTCTGTTGGCTGCTGGCGCAGCAAATGCAGCTGAAGTTTATAACAAAGACGGTCATAAACTGGACCTGTATGGTAAAGTTGAAGCACGTCACCAATTCGCTAACAACAGCAGCGGCGAAGATGGTGATGAAACTTTCGCCCGTCTGGGTTTCAAAGGCGAAACTCAAGTCAATGACCAACTGACCGGTTTTGGTCGTTGGGAATACAACATCAAAGGCAACCGTGCAGAAGCCGTTGACGAAGAAACCAAAACTCGTCTGGCTTTCGCTGGCCTGAAACTTTCCGACTACGGTTCACTGAACTATGGTCGTAACTACGGTGTTGTTTATGATGTCAACTCCTGGACCGACGTGTTGCCAGTATTTGGTGGTGACTCCATGGCTCAAACTGACAACTTCATGACTGGCCGTTCTACGGGTCTGTTAACTTACCGTAATAGTGATTTCTTCGGCCTGGTTGATGGTCTGAACTTTGCCCTGCAATATCAGGGTGAGAACAGTAACAACACCTCAAATGGTCGTGCCAACCGTAAAGACAACGGTGATGGTTACGGTTTCGCTGCGATTTATGACGCAGGTTACGGTATCAGCGTCGGTGGCGCATACTCTAACTCTGCCCGTACTTCTGCACAAAAAACCGCTTTTGGCGTTGTTAAAAACAAGGACAATAAAGAAGAACCTGCTGGTTCTGCTGCTCTAGGTGACCGCGCTGAAGCTTGGAACATCGGTGCTAAATACGATGCCAACAACATCTACCTGGCGGCAATGTACGGTGAAACCCGTAATATGACTCGCTTCGGTGGAAAAGTTGATGGTGTAAACTGGCAAAATATCGCCAACAAAACCCAGAACATCGAATTAACAGCTCAATATCAGTTCGATTTCGGCCTGCGTCCATCTCTGGCATACGTACAGTCTAAAGGTAAAAGCCTGTTCGGTGACATTAAAGGGGAAGAGAAAGAATCTGGCAACCACGATCTAGTTAAATATGTCTCTGTTGGTACTTTCTATAGCCTCAACAAAAACATGACCACCTATATTGATTACAAAATCAACCTGCTGGATGAGAACGAATTCACCAAAGCATTTGGCATCAGCACTGACAATGTTGTTGGTGTAGGTATGGTTTACCAGTTCTAATTACCATTGATAAATATGTTTAGCTGAATAAGTTAAGCATCTTTAAACGAAAGCAGCGCTCAGGCGCTGCTTTTTTATTCTATCTTTTCTTGCTGTTATCTAAACTTTTTCTCACTCCGCAAACTGCTTCACAAGATTATATTCTTTTTGCTACAAATAGTTGGCAAACTGTTTCTGCGGCGTTAACCTGACTACCTTTTTAGACTTAACCCTGAGCTTTGGAATCACCAACATGTTTGAGAAAATCATAGCAGCGCCTGCCGACCCTATTCTTGGCTTAGCCGATACTTTCCGTTCTGATCCTCGTACAAATAAAATCAACCTTGGCATCGGTGTCTATAAAGATGAAACAGGAAAAACCCCTGTTCTCACTAGTGTCAAAAAAGCAGAACAATATCTGCTGGAAAACGAAGCAACAAAGAATTACCTGCCGATTAGCGGCCTGGTTGAATTTGGCAATGTGACGCAAGAATTGCTGTTTGGTAAAGCTCACCCTGTGGTAACAAACAAACGCGCCCGTACAGCGCAAAGCCCAGGTGGTACAGGTGCTTTACGTATTGCTGCGGATTTTATTGCCAAACAGACTAACGCTAAACAAGTCTGGATTAGCAATCCAACCTGGCCAAATCATAAAAACGTTTTTTCTGCCGCTGGCCTGGAAGTCCGCGAATATAAATACTATGACGCTGAAAAACACGCCCTGAATTTCGAAGACATGCTGGCAAGCCTGTCTGACGCTCAAGCGGGTGATGTTGTTCTGTTCCACGGCTGCTGCCACAATCCGACGGGTATCGATCCAACCCCAGCCCAGTGGGCCAAACTGGCAGAAATGTCTGCGGAAAAAGGCTGGCTGCCCATTTTTGATTTCGCTTACCAAGGATTTGCCAAAGGTCTGAACGAAGACGCGGAAGGCCTGCGTATTTTTGCGAAAAATCATAATGAACTGATCGTCGCCAGCTCTTATTCCAAAAACTTTGGCTTGTACAATGAACGCGTGGGCGCCTGTACTATTGTTGCCAGTGACAGCGATACAGCAGAAAAAGCATTCAGCCAGGCTAAAGCCATTATCCGTGCCAACTATTCCAACCCACCCTCTCATGGTGCATCTGTTGTCGCCACTATTTTATCAAATGAAGAACTAAAAACCGCCTGGGAACAAGAGCTGACCACCATGCGCGAACGTATCCAGCGTATGCGTCAACTGTTTGTAAACACCTTACAAGAAAAAGGTGCAAAACAAGATTTCAGCTTCATTATTAACCAGAATGGTATGTTTTCATTCAGTGGCCTGACAAAAGAACAAGTTGAGCGCCTGCGTGTGGAATTTGGTATATACGCTGTCAGTTCCGGTCGTATTAATGTCGCTGGCCTGACGCTGGAAAATATGGCCCCACTGTGTGAAGCCATTGTTGCGGTACTCTGAATCAACATTCATCTTATTACGAAAAGCCGCTCAATTTCAGCGGCTTTTATCGTCTGATATAGTTGCCAATCGGACAACTATCCCCAGAACCCAAATCGGCTCTTATTCAATTCCACATCACCAACTTGGAACTTCATCCTGTAAAAATGGATTAGTCTGCCGTTCATAACCCAGTGTAGACATTGGCCCGTGCCCTGGAATAAATTTATAATCATCACCAAGTGGCAGAAGTTTATCTTTAATTGAATTAATTAACTGCTGGTGATTACCACGCGGAAAGTCGCTACGCCCAACTCCCCCTTTAAACAGTACATCCCCCATATAGATCAATTTATCTGTATGATTCACAAATACGACATGCCCTGGTGTATGGCCCGGACAGTGCAATACAGACAAATCGACCCCGCCAACATGTAACTCATCACCTTCATTCAGCCAGCGGTCAGGTTCAAATGATGCACACTCCTCAATGCCAAACATCCGGCTCTGAGCCGGCAAGCCTTCGATCCAAAAAGCATCTTCCTGCTGTGGTCCGTAAATCGGCACATTAAAATGTTCAGCGACTTCTGCTGTTGCACCAACATGGTCAAAATGACCATGAGTCAATAAAATCTGGGTCAATTTCAAGCCACGGCCTTCGATCTCAGCGATCAGCCTTGCCGCTTCACCACCTGGATCAACAATTGCCGCTTCCTTACTCTCTTCATTCCAAATAAGGGTGCAATTTTGCATAAAAGCAGTCACAGGAATAATTTGGTATTTCATTATTTCATTTACTCCATAGTCAAAACAAAATAGTTACTCACCGATTACCACGTCCTGACGGGACCTGTATCAATATGAACGAAATTACTGTGTGGATAATATCCCACACCGCCCGCCTTCATTTTCAGAGCGGCTTTACAGATATGTTTAAGAGCAATACCTTCAATATGGAAATCCATCGCCCGCCCGCAAGTATGGTAACTCTGTTTAGCCACGCCTTTACTTTTCTTGCGCAACTGATTGTTGGTCACCAGTGAGCGGTAACCAGAAATGAGTTGTACAGGCTTATTAATGCCCATCATCATTTGCAGCAAATAGATCTGATCAAATAATTGAGGATCGATAGTTTTAACTTTATTTTGCCGGTAATCCCGAAACAGATGATTCAGACGAGCCAGCTCATCTTTGTTGTAACGACGGCCATCGAAGAATTCGGCTTTAATAGTTTCACCCGTATGTAAGTTATCAACACGTAAAATTCGTGGGCGGGGAGTAGCCAGAATCGCAAAAGCGTGTCCCGGCAACAAACACAAGCCTAAAGCGGCAGCCCCCACACCAAGCCACTTACGGCGATTATGATCGATTATATCCATGAAGAAACATCTACCCAGATTATGAAAAAATAAGTCACTGGTCACTATGACAACTAATAATGAAAATTAGTTGCATTTAGTTTTGTAAATGCAACAACTTTGACAAAAACTGGGAACCTTGTCTCGCACTGTTATCATAGTCATAAATATCAGTGCGATACTGAGGCACACCCTGCTCATCTACCCAGGCAGTCAAATAATACAAATAAACCGGAACACGCTGTGGGATATTGACATAAGCGGTATTGCCCTGCTTCAGGGTATTATCCACCTTGTTTTGGGTCCAGCCAGCATCTCCCAGTAACATACTTGCCAATTCTGACGCCTTATTAACCCTGACACAACCAGAACTGATCGCCCTGATATCTTTATTAAACAGACTATGATTCGGCGTATCGTGCAAATAGATGGCATCAGAATTTGGCATATTGAATTTATAGCGGCCTAATGAATTAGCCGGCCCTGGAGCCTGCCATACCCGATAAGGAAAATTAGCCGGCGTAATCACATTCCAATCAATAGTGTAAGGATCGATCACGCTGGCATCAGCACGCCAGTTTGAAAAGATAACATACCCCCGGCGCTGGAAATATCCGGGATCATTCACCGCCCGCGGCGCAATATCTTTTCTTGCCAGACTGGTTGGCACACTCCAGGGGGGATTAATCACGACATTATTCAACACATTACTCATAATTGGCGTTTTACGGCTTGGACGACCAACGATCACCTTCGAGTTCAGCACTTCCTGATCATTAAGATAATAATGCAACGAATAATCAGGAATATTGACCATAATTCCGGTGGAAACATGCCCTGGGACAATCCGCAAACGCTGAATATTAAGCGCCATTAATCCAGCTCTGGTTTGAGGTGACGTATTCAGCCAATCTCTGGTACGTTTACCAATCACGCCATCGGGCGCCAATCCTTGCCATTGCTGGAAATTTTTCACCGCAGCAACCAATTCAGGGTCATAGATATTACCTGATTTAGTTGTCGCATCATTCAGCATACCGATACGGATAAGTATTTCTCTTAACGCCGTGATATCAGGACTACTCTGCCCCGGTTTTAATGCGCTTTTATCAGAAACCTGTGGCCACGGTTGACTATCAGCCAATAGCTTCATCATCTCCTTATGCATATTTTCATATTGAGGGTGCTGTGGCACCCATGCTGCAACATAAGCGGCCACATTGCGATCTGTGATAACTTGCTGCCACCGGTCGATGATCGCAGATGAAGGTAAAACAATTTTGTATGGCATCGTGCGATAGAGCCAGTTTTCGCCCTGATGACTGACATCGGAGACAAATTGCAAATAACCCAGCATAGCATCAGATAAAATGAGATCGCGCCCCATATCGCTCAATTGAGGATCATTGAGTTCAATCAGCCATTGGCCGAATTGCGGTTGAAATCCAGCCAATGCCAGTTCTAAAAGTTGTTGTTCAAAACGCTGAACGGCAGTTTTGTCCTGCCATAAAGGTTGCATCTGGTTAGATGAATACAGACTGACCAATCGGTCAAAGAAAATGGGCTTAACTTGCTTCGGTAACCAGCTTTGAAGCACTCTGCGATTCTCTTCCTGTGCAACCACATAAGTTTGAATTTGCACTTGTTTAGGTATTGCTGTCTCAGATACCTTTTCAGTCTGCATTTTTGACAGATTCTGCGTATCACTTTCCATCAGCCTACTCTGCTGATTGGCTAAAGCATAGCTAGCTACCATTAATGTACTGCAAATAACCGAAATGCACAGCGGCTTTATCGCTTTTTTTACCATATCAACATACCCACCTTCAGAATATTCTCATAAATTAATTATAACTATGGCAGATCCAGAATCTAATAAAAGAAAAGCAATAAGAGCCAAAAAACGCCAAAACACCCTTTTCAAGAGATTTAAACCTTATTCCTGGCTCAACCAACATGATTAATGCCGGTATTAAAACTGAGAGTTAACAATGACTTCCTCACCAAACCGGCCTGCTTTAGGCAATGGTTGATAAGTAGAATTTGCAGCACGCAGGATACGGATGCCCTGAATATTCAACTCACGGGCAGCAGCAATATCTGCATCTGAATCACCATAATAGATTTTCAATTTATTTTCTTTCATCCAACTGACTTTATTATTCTGGCCTGGTTCATCTCCGGCAAAAATAACCGGATTCATTTTATCCGCAGGAATATTCAACCCCTCCTGCAAGTAATGCGTGACATTTTCAGTCTTGGTTTTACTGCGCCCAGTGATGAAATAGATGTTATCACCGCGTTTCAGGTGCATTGCCACCAGTTCAATCCCGACTTTCTTGGGAACACTGAACTGATCCCAACCGTTATTCATTTTTTCCCAGAACTTAGGGTTTTTCAGGTAACCAAAATCGTTTGGAGAAAACTCCAGTTTACCGCGATAGAAACCCAATTCACTGCCTGCTGTTGAGCCAATTCAACAACAGTGACACCTTGGTTAACCTGAGCAGGCATCAATATTTTTGCCTGAGAAAATCCATTCAGGCCAAAAGCAAAAACAGCGGCAACCAGAGTTAAAGTGACTTTACGCATGATCATTCTCTTGTCTTTATTCGACGATATAGCAACTCCCTACCTGGATAACAGGCAGATCCTTATTCAATTCCTCCCAATAGCTTCCATTATGGTGCAACTATTGTTGAAGAGGTATTATAATACAGCGAGAAACGACCAAACTGCGATCACAATTCTCTGAGATCTCTCCTCCCGGGTTGGTAAGCCGCTCAGATTATTCAATTGTCTGGCTGCACTGAGATTTACCACAGGGAAGCCAATCACCATCTTTTCCTCCAAAGTCAGCCACGCTGATAGTTATTCGGGCTTTTCAAGCCCGTCCAAATTCCCCTCCCGCCTTATGTCGGCGGGAGTACCCTTTGGAGGAAAAGATGGAAAAACTATCAAAGCGACAGAGAAAGCCTTACAAAAAGGTAAGGTAGCAGAATTAAAGAATCTGATTATATTGTTCTTCCGATAGATAGTTCTTCGGAGGAAATTGGAGCAGCTCTTAGATTAGTCGCTGTATCGGTTAAATCAAGATCCCAGCCATAAAAAAGCTGGGATTTTTTTCCCTTTTTGGACGATTGGCAAGCTGTTTTCTTTTTGGTGATGAGTTATCTGAGGATAAAAAACAGGTATCCATTAATACCAGATTTTGAAAAGGTACAGAATAACTAAAAACGGCTTATTCCCTGTCATGTTTAATGTATTCACCGACAATGTTATCCTCCGGTTATTTTACATTTAACTTCCCTGTCGTGACTATTTAAAAGAATGAAAACAAAGATATTAAAGCTTTTATATAAAAGACGGATTTAACTGTAAATACAAATTTTTAAAATGACGTTAATTAAATTTAATCGAAATCCATTAACCATAAAAAGAAAATTAAAAATAAAAATAAAAATAAACCAGAAAAAAGAATATTATCCGAAAAAATATAAAATGCTATCTTTATGCCATCAAGTAAAAACTACTCAGGATTGCCAGTAAAACAGCGTCAGTAAAGATAAAATCGAGTATAATCAACATTGATTAAACGTAAAACACAATATACCATGATGATTAAACTTAATAAAAAGCAAGTATTAAAAGTAGTAAAAACAATGACTAAAACCTTATTATACCAGTTAAAAACAGAGGTTAAAAAATGGCTTATAATAACAGTTTAAAACCTGATTATCATAAATCCATCAGTGAAAATGAGAAAAACAATTGGCTTTATTAATGCTTTACATACCCCGTAAAAAAGGATAAATAAAAATATGAATCGGTTAACCAGACAATCTATTTCCAAAAAGGAACCGATTTTGATAACGTTTTCAACTGGGGATAAACTTTTTCATAATCCCGTTAAATAATCATTCAAAAAATACATTAAATACGACCACTTAAACTTGTTTTACACTATTTTATCCCGTCCAATAGCCTTGTTTTCTTACGGTTTTATTTAAATAATGTCTTAAATGTTATTTAACGATAAAATCAATTCATATCGTTATTTTTCCAAGTTATTTTCGTGATTTATTAACGTTTAAACACCCATTTAATCATTATAACCTTTCAGGCTAATTAATTCGCCAGACTTTTTATTATTATTGATGCAATAAAGCGTTATTAAATGAATTTACCAAGCCATTTAAACATCATTTATACCCGCTTAACTTGAAGATGCAGTATTCATAACCTGGAAGTTGTCATTAATACGGCACGACAGGTTCCCGGCCAGTTCCGGTAATATTTCCGTAAAAAAGCGATGTATTGCCTGCTTGAACAAGGTCGTCGAGGCGAAATAATGGTTATTCCTGACTTGTTCATTCATCACCTTCCACAGCCTTTCTATCGGGTTCAGATTCGGGCTGTACGGTGGCAGGTAATGAAGCTCAATATTCATCACATAAGCCCAGTCTTTCACCAGCCTGCTTCGGTGGTAACCAGCTCCGTCAAGGATAATATGAACCTTCTGACTGACCGGATAGGTTTCACGCAGAGCAATGAAAAACTCTGCGATGTGATAACTGTCGATACGGTCATACTCGCGTACTACCGTTTTACTAATATCAGCCAGATTAAGGGCCCCCATCAGGTTCAGACGGGTACGGCTTCCCGTGGTTTTCACCGCGGTTTTCTGGCCTTTTCGCATCCAGCCATAAGCCAGTTTCGTCCCCTGCGTGGGATGGACGCCATCAATGAACAGGATGGGCTCATGGTCTCCGGCTTCCTGCTTGAGTTTCCCGTAGGTTTCTATAAAGGCCCGCTGCTGTTCCGCGTTGAACTTGTGTGGCACGCCGGTCGGCTTTTTATAACTGAATCCCTTGTGGTGCAGCCATTTATTCATGCCGGGAACGGTGTAACGGATATCCCACGCTTCTTTGACAAGGCGGATAACCGCCTGTGTGGTGGGCAGAAGATTTGCGGTCAGATAGGCGATAAGTTCCTGAGTCTGTGTTTCGCTGAGATGGCTCTGAGAGCCGCCATTTTCGGGCTTGATTTTACGGTGATTAAGGTAATCGCTGATATGACGATGAACGGTCGTTTCATGAAGACGCAGGGCCTGAGCGATCATGACAGAACTCCAGCCCTCAGAGGCCAGGAGGACCGCTTTGATGCGATCACACTCTCTCTTATCACGGCAGGTGTGATGGAGATGTTCAAGTTCGGCTTTTTGTTCATCGGTAATGAATATTTTCATGACAGATACCATGAACCTCATTTGGGCGAAAATCAAGCAGTTTCAATGATTACGGGTATAAATATACATGAGTAAATGGGGTTAAGCTAAAATCATATAACGATACTATTTTATTTAAATAAACGATTTTAATTTTAAAAATGACATTAAGAGCCTATCCCAATAGGATTTTGTTCCAGACTATAATCCCGCAGGCAAAATGTAACATAGCTTCATAGTTTTCGACCTTCTTTTCCCATCGGATCAGTATCCGACGAAAGCGATTCATCCAGCTATGCGTCCTCTCGATAACCCATCTTTGAGCTTTAAAGTCCGTATTTTGGCAGGCATCTGATTCCTCCTTGCGAGACTGAATATGCGGCTCGTAATGCCGACTTCGTAGATAGTCTTTCAGCCATTTAGCATCATATCCCTTATCCAGACACAGCCTGACCTTTTTACCCGGCTTGCCTGTCTGAAGTGCATCGAGCGTATCTGCAACCAGTTTGATATCGTGCGTATTTGCTGCGCCAACAACGAGTGAAAGAGGAAGCCCGTTAGCCTCGGTCATGAGGCTGCGTTTTACGCCTTGTTTCCCTCTGTCTGTGGGGTTACGACCTGTTTTTTTGTCCCCGCTAAAGGGGATTTGGTCATGCAACCATCCAGTGATAACCACGACCAGTCGATGATCGCGAGGTGCTTGCAGGCCAGCAAACCGTTCTGCCAGAAGCGTTCAAAAACGCCGGCGTCACGCCATTCCTGAAAACGACGGTGAGCCGAACTTGACGAGCATATTCCTGTTGCATTCAGGGCATTCCATTGGCAGCCTGTTCTGAGCACAAAGAAGATGGCATCCATAGCGGCGCGGTTATCAACCCGTTTGCGATGTGTACCTAGCGGATGCTGAGTTTTATGTTCGGGGATAAGTGGCATCATTTTTTCCCAAAGCTCATCACTGAGCCGCCATTTGTTGTTTGTCATACTCTCTATACCTTCAGAAATTATCCGTTCTAGAATATTATACAACATGACAATTCCTTTTGGGATAGGTTCTTAATCCAAAATGGAATAATATATACTTCATCTTTATAATTAATAAACACATATCAACTTCATAAGAATATAATTACCTAATACATAACATTGTTATAAAATAAAGATAGATTATTAAATCAAAAAACACAAATTACAGAACAATTAAATTAAAAAATTTTATTTAAATATATGAGAGACAAGACAGAGAAAATTCAAAAACAACATAATTTCAATAACATATAAAATAAATTATTTATCAATATTTACATGTTATCTATAATGACGTAATAACTACTGGTTTTTCATATCATAATAATATAAACAACCTCATAAGATTACAATTTATGTATGAATCTATCACCAATAAAAAGCACCGAAATCATGAATGTTTCGGTGCTGTATATTCTGAAAAGAAACATTTAAAACTAACAATCACAAAACTGAAAAAAGATATAAAATCTTATTTTGCTAATAATACATAAGAAATTATAACATCTATTTTTGCTGGTTTTTCAAGCCACTTATTAAATACATTCCCTATTCCAAGTTTCTTGTATTGGTCATCACAACTCGCTGATGTTCCTGTCACACCAAGCCCGTATGTGCCTCCTCCCTCAGCTTTAACTTGACACTTATGCTTAGTTGTAAAGTCATTATATAACCATTTCGGTTCTATTGTACTAAACTCAATAACAACTCCAGGTTTTTTATTTGTCAGATAACTTTGCGAATAGGTATATTGGGGAGCAATGCCACAAAAACTTTCTCCTTTAACACAAGGAAGGCTTTTATACTTATTCTGGTGAAATGCTTTATATTCCTTTATTTCCATCCCTCTATACCAGTACATCGCATTTTTTGCTTCATCATCACGTTTTGCCGCTTTCTTATTGACTAATGTCACTTTATTAGGTGTATTTGCCAAGACTGAAAGTGTGCAATTTTTATACATAGACATCACTTTGGTATTTTCCAGTCCATTTTTAGTGATTATTTTTTCTATCTGTGGATCTGTCTTACATGCCATACTAAAACTACTCATAGCGAGTAAAAATGGGGAAATCAGGAAAACTTTTTTATTCAAAATCATACTTATCTCCTTGCTTTATTTAATTAATAAGTTTAACTTCAATGGAATAAAAATAAATTTCATTGTTGTTATTAATATACTTATTTTAAAACATATCATTACAGATGACATATGATAAATTAACCGATTACATTATTCTCTCTTGCTACTACCTGACTCAAATAAATATATGTTATTAAATCATAAAAAACAAAAACAAATTCCAATATGATTAAAACAAAAAATATTTAATTTACATATCAAGACAACATAGAAACAATATAATAACAACATTAATTCAAAATAATTTCACAAATAGATAGAATGGAATAATTATCTAATTCCTTATACTACAATGGTCTAAAAAACATATTAAAACCGTCGTAGAAACACAATTTCGACAATAAAATCGAATAACTATTTAAATAAACTCTAAAAGTCTCAAATATAATTAAAGAAAATAAAGATATATCCCCATAACATTAAAAATATATATTTAAACAATCTCTACATTTACTTTAAGTTAATTTAAACGCGATTTCACATAGTCAGTACAACATAATTACTCTACGAGTAAACAGGTTCGTATTTATTCACACAAAATGTGTAAGATACCTCCTTGCCCAATACGGCATAGGTATCTACACAATTTTCGTCAAAAATGGTATTGATATTCAGTATGCATTCAATTTTTCCATCGCCGGCCTCAATGCCCGGCTCAACCGTCGATATCAATCTTTGGTTAAACAACATATGACTCCTTGCTCCGGCGATTAAAGATATCGCCAGTACCCAGAAGACCATCTTTGCCACCACTCAGGCCGTCTGGCGTTTTCTCCTGCAACTGATTCAACAACACCGTATTGTCTAGGTGGCGTAAATCCAATTCAGGTTGCGTCCGAGGATCATCCCCGGTATAGACAATATTTTCAGTCATCACTTTATTTTCACCCAAGTTTGTTGCTGAAATCAGCGGGATTAACGCGGCGAGACAACGCAAACGCGTGCAACATCTGGGCACCGCTTAACCACGCCTTCCGACTACAGACAGCGGCGGCAAAATAGCCTCATCAAAGATTAATCTAGGACAGCCCCATGATTTGGCGACGCTTTCGAATAAAGAGTGATATGTCATTGGGTGCCCTCCATTTTCTACTACAATTTGCTTTTGGTTGGGATAATTTTTATGCTCTCCATCACCGCGTGTTGTTGGGTGCATTGTTCTCAGCCAGAACGGTGTAAAAATCAATGGTGAGGAATTGGAGAAATGGCACAACGCTTGGAACAATGCTAAAACGCTAGATTTCACAGTATATTAATCAAGCGTTATTTTTTAAAAACAGGCGTTTCCCTTGCCTCAGAGGGTTCTTGATATGTCCCTAACAAAACAACAATAACCACAATTGTTTCCCCTGCGTGCGCTGTCTCTTGATCTATGAAATATGATCAAGAGACAGGCCATATAGAGGGTGTCGCAAAAGGGTTGAGGTCACTTTTTCAAGCATCAAGTTAAATTCAATCACTGACTTTGGGCAGCCTGTTATTTGTATGGATAACAGGCTAAAAATAATCCCTAATATCAGAGCCACCGCTCTTGATAAGTTATAGGCCATTGCATGCAGGGAAAACTCCAGCTTTACCGCTGACAATCCCTTACGCCGAAAGCGTTCCAGTCTCTGAATTCCCCGTAATGCCGAAAATACCGGTTCTACCAGGCTCTTCCGTTGACTCAATATCTGTTTTGACTCCGGTCGGGCCATATGCAAACGAAGTGTCTCCCGCCCTTCATCTTCCGGATAACGTTTTATTTTTCTTCCTCCTTTAGCCTTTGTGCAGCCCGCTTTCTTCGGGCATCCGGCACAATTGTCAGCGCGATAAACCCGATAGGTCCGCGTTTTTTCAGTGGCTTTCACTGTACTTTGCAGGGACAATTGGTGATGAGCAGGACAAATATAGCAATCTTGCTCAGCATCATAAGTAAATAAGGATTTAGGATAGATTTTTCGGGTACGCTGTCGCTCTGAATTTTCTGTACAAAACAGCCAGATCTGATGTTTCTTCGCCTCAGCAATCACATCGTCATGGAAATAACCGGCATCCAATAACAGCTTTTCCGGGTGACCTCCCGAGATAGTGAGATTCTGCGCCAATAACGCGGCCATCACTTGGGTTTCACTGGAGGGGTCGACCGTTTGAGCGACGATAATACGTCTGTTGTTGACTAAAACAGACGGTTTATAGGAAGTTGAAAATCCTCTTCCCCGCTTGAGTTTCTGGACGACGGCTTCGGGTTCTGTTGGATTGATACGCAGTTGGCTGGCATCCTTCCCTTTTTTTTCGCGATTTTCTTGTCGGCGCCGTAATACGTTGGCTCCCTGTTCCAATTGCTTTATGCGTTTTTCTGTCTGCGCTGTGGCAGGGGAGGCCGTGAGAGTATTTTTTTCACGTGAAATCGCTTCCTGAGTTAAAAGGTGGTAATGAGAACAGGCCGCCTCTATCACTGTCCCGTCACCGGCCAGGCACGAGCCGTCCGAACGACTGCGGTGCAAAATGGATAAGGTCAGTGCCTTAAAAAACGGTCCCGTCAGGACGGATTGGTGCTGATAAATAAAACGCCCAAGACTGGCATGATCGGGCGTAATTCCCTGGCTGACAAAAATACAGCCTAAATCTAAACGCGCAAGTCGTTCAAGTTCTCTGAGCGAGCAGTGTCCTTTCATGATCCCATAAAGCAGGATCCCCATCATGGAGCGTGGAGAATAAGGGGCTCTCCCTGTCGAAGCATAATGGCGTTCAAAGGGGCCCCAATCTTGCTCATCAAGAATGTCAGCAACAATAAATGCGCAACGCTCCCCCATTTGCCTGAGATAATCAGAAAGGGAAAGGGAGCCATCCAATACAGGTAAGTGCTGAGCTTTGACAAACTGACGTTTGGTGTAAGCAGACGGTTCCCGTTTTCGAATGAATAAGGTCATAAAAGAGCTGCGCCTAAAGGAAGAGCGCAGATTTTAATGGATAACATGACCTTTTGCGACACCCTCTATACCGCGGGTACGGCGTGATGGGCTGATCTCCTAATTCATCAAACAGGGGTTGCAACCGTTTACGGTAATAATTGAATACCTCTATCTTTCTGAGATTACCGATTGCCGAAGCATGTGTAGGCCGCCACTGTACCCACAATAAAACCAGCGTGGCATACAACCGATAATAATATCGCCTTTGCAAATTATAAAATAATGAACCCACGCTGGCAGCGAACGTCTTA
The DNA here is from genome assembly GCF_001010285.1 of Photorhabdus thracensis. Lineage (GTDB taxonomy): Bacteria > Pseudomonadota > Gammaproteobacteria > Enterobacterales > Enterobacteriaceae > Photorhabdus > Photorhabdus temperata. The sequence continues at coordinate 5,104,089 of NZ_CP011104.1, forward strand.
TCACAGAACCGGCAGTAATATTCATCCCGATGAGAGGTTGTCACATGCCGGTTCCCGCACCGGGGACATTCATACACCGCACCCAAAGTCGGATTTTGTTCATCCAGACGATCAGCTAATGCCCTAAGTACCGGTTCTCTTTGCCATACATGTCTTAAATGCTGGTATTGTGCTTGCGTGGTATGCGCAAACAAGCGCCGAAACCAGTCCGGTTCAGGTACCTAGTCATTCGGTGTTTTTTCGGCAAACGGATCAACCCCCTTAGGTATGTCAGGATACATCACAAACTGATGCCGGCATGCGTCACAGTGAACCATGGAGTTACCCGCTGGCATCTCCTCAACGTAGTTCAACCGCGATGATTGACACGCCGGGCAGCTTATTCCCTGTTGATCGGGTGAAAATCCCAGCAGATAACGGGGATACCGCGTCACAGGACGGCCACTCGTCAACGCCAGAACTGGTGCCAATCGCTGGCGATAACGTTCCCACGTAGACTTTTTATGACAGTGGCTTATGCGTATTGCGTTTTCAATACACCAACAGCCCCACAACGTGACCAGGACCGCATATAAACGGACATGCAGGTGATGATCAATCAAATGGAATGGCGTATCGAAATAATCGGCATGGTCACACTGGCAGGAGTGACAATAGTATGCCTGATGTGTATGTTTCGTCAGTTTTACGGCCTGTTTTTCCTGACTGCCTCTGAGATGATATTTATCAAGTTCCGCGGCTAGTTCACGCAACACCGGCTCACGCTGCCAGATTTGACACACCAGGGCATATTCATTTGCATCCAGGTGAGAGAAAGCGCGCGGATACCAGGCAGGCAGCGACAAAGCGTCAACAACATTGTTCATAGATAACAAAAGTCCTTACAGTTCATTGATTAATGGATTACAGACTGCATGAGCAGTGCATAACGATTGAGTAATTGATTAAAACGGGTGTTAATTTGCTGACACAATGCCGGGGAGGCCGTGCCGCTTTTTTGCTGTTCGGCCAGTTGGCGCAACAATTCTTCCAATGGCGGTGTACTCGCCAACGGTTGCTGAATGCCAAATACCATCGATTTCAATTCAGAACCCGTGAGATAACGACCGCGTCTTTCATCCAGCCCATCAAGGCGGGCCGCTAATCGTTGCAGACGCAATTGAGCCAGGTGGTAATTTTCCAGTTCAGAGACAGGTAACGCTGTGGCTTCACGTTGCTGTTGCCACTGTTTCTCCATCTCTCGCACCGTTTGGCTGGCCGGCCATAATGTTCGCAGTTGGCGTAATAGCTGCGCCCCATACGTCAATCGCCACAACACAGGCAAGGTATCCAAACTTGCCAGCCTCTCCCGACTGGCTGCCAGCGTTTCATCCTGCAACCGGCTCAACAGTACCGCGTTGTCCGGGTGGCGTAACTCCGCAAGCTGCGTTGGGGGCAACGTCCCCGGCAAAGGTTGCGTGGTCGCCCGCAGTGCCTGCACCAACGGCGGTGCTTGTCGCATTTCATTCATCTCCCAGACGCCGGTCACTGCCAACACGCACAACGCAACACCCGCGACAAAACCGTGCCAAGCTTTCCAACGGGGCACAGGTAAAACCCGGACCACGTTGATTTGGGGTTGTACATGGGCGGCAGTTTCACGCGCCATATATATCCGTTGGGGTTGAGCCGGTTCCGGAGGCGTCAAAATAGCATTGCCCCTAGGTTGCGCTGAGGAAACAGAGACAGGCATCCCCCCCTTTTCCTGAGCCACTCTCTCTAAGCGCCGGGCATTGTTGTGAAGCTGCACACGGAGGCTATCGAGTTGGCTGACATGTTTCAGCTCCAGACGTTGCAACTCTTCACACAACTGTTCAAGGGTCTTTTCTGTACGGTAAATCAGCGGCAAATCGATGCAGGCGAAGACACAAGCCCGCAACGTCTGCTGCAACCGTGCAACCAGCCAGACGAAAATTTCAACCCGCGCCTGTGTCGCTTGAGGCCAGAACTGCGACCATTGATAGCTCACTAACCCCTCAATCAGTATCAACCCTTCGTCAATACCCGCTAGTCCAGCCCGTTGCGCCCGGGCCAGGGTGTACCAGGCAGCACTTTGCAGCTCTACGCCATTTAAGCTAAATAACGCCAGACAAAGCTGTTCAACTCTGGCCCAATCAACGTCAGGCCGTGCCGGATGACTCAGTTTGCTCATTTCGTCTTTCAGCGCACTGAATTCAGGTTGCGTCCGGGGATCATCCCCGGTATAGATAATATTTTCAGTCATCACTTTATTTTCACCCAAGTTTGTTGCTGAAATCAGCGTGATTAGCGCGGCGGGACAACAGAACGCGTCGGCGAAATAGACAGTCCCACCTCAGATTAATCTATCCGCCCTTGTTGGCGCAGATGGCGGATCAAGACTTTCCCTTCCGGGACAAATTCCGTGTCAAAATGCACCCGCCCCACCCCTTTCAGTTCGGCGTGGATGTGATAACGCAAATGCGCCGGTTCGATCTCCGGCAATAACGTGACACTGACCTGCTTCAGGCGGGGTTCATAGGTCAACAGCGTGTGTTCAATCGTCGAGATCAAACGCTGTGACGACGCGGGTAATCCTTGCAGGATAGTACTGAGATCAGGCAGGCCATAATCCGGCAGATGGGTCAGTGAACCCGCCCGGCAATTGAGGATACACTGCATATTGTCCAGTACCGATAAAATCACCTGGTTTTCTTCGCTGACCTGATGCAAATCCAAACCGCCGCTAAAGTTGCCGAAAAGGCATTCATGCAGAGAAGGCTTGTTGATTTTCTTTTTCATCAACTCACTCCTTTTCAGGCAACAGAGTCAAGCCACCGGCATTCAATTCAATCGTGCGGGGCTTATCCGGTAACAGCGCATTGCGCTTGATGAGGGTGCGCCAGGTCGCCCCGGTTAAATCGGGTCGTCTGAACAGCCCCACCACCGCAACATATTTCGCCTGTGCCGCCATCGGCATATTGAGAGCGGCATGTCCCCCCGGTTTGACCACCACCTCGCCGCTCGCCAGACAATCGGTGCCGAGTACACGGTCACCGTTCTCCAGCAAATCCGCATAATCCGCTTTTTCCAGCGCGTTGTTATCCCGCAACTGATAAACCCGGACCAGCGCAGGGACAGACAGGGCAACATTTTCCCCGCTATCCGTGTTGACCGCTGCCCGGGGCGTAAAATCCAGCCGCAATGTTTTCACCTGTCGATGAAAAAGGGCATGTGTAACGGATACCGTGCCCTCCGTTACCGTTTGAGTCAGACCGCAGCCGGTCAGCAGTAAGGTTATTGCCGCTATCATCGGCACGGCTTTATATAAAGGCATAGTTAACATCGTGTCCTCCTGTGTTTTGATGATTATCCGGCGGTAGCCCCTGATAATCCCCCAGATCTACCGTCATTTTGTCAGGTACCGCTCCCCGATTATCTTCAGCCTTCAGCCCTAACACCCCAGTCAGCCCCAGTTGAACCGGCTTCTCGCTGCCCAACACCGGCACCGGTAATATTCGGGTCTGAAGGGTCAATTGCAGCCGGGCCCGGTACCGCCAGCCCAGATAAACGCGCAACAACACGAATAAATCCGTCTGCAATTGCCCGCCCGGCAGCCAGCCCCGCGCTTCCTCTGGGCAATCCGTATGCAGCGCCAGCAATAACTGGCTGTTGATATCCGTGCCGATCCTGCCTAGCACGGTACGTTGCGACAGGGAAATCGGCTGCGAGTCTGAAAAACCGGCCGGTTGCATCAGATGGATCTGCCGCGGGCAGGATGGCGTCACCACGACACGGGTCTGCGGCGCCAGCAACGTCACCAGCGCCGATACCCCTTCCGCCGTCCGGGTCGGCAGACGCATTACACTGAGCAACGCCAGAAAACGGGAGGCCGGCGTGGTAATCTGCTGCTGACTGCCCGGGATACCCAAGCCAATCAGCCCCAGTAAACACTGAGATGTTTGGTCGCTGCCCCCGGCGGCAAACGTCGCCGGGTAGGAGTATTTACGCCAGATACGGTAAAACTGAGTGAATATCCGGTGATTAAACATATCCAGAAAGGCTTCAACCGCGTCATGTCCTTCCCGGTGTTGAGCGATATCATTCAGGTAAGCGGTCGGCAACGGGGAATCCACGCCGTACAGCCCCATAAAGGTGGTTCTAGCCGTCGGTGGACGATCCGGATGACGACTGTCCGTTTCTATCGTTTTCAGTTCACTGATAGGGAACCCCATCCCCGGATGGGGCCGGAAACGTATCACGTCATCGGCGGGATTATCCGTACTGCCCAGGGGGTGCCGATCCGGGACCGTGCGCTCAATGGCCTGACAGAACTGATAGAAATTGAGCGTCGAAATATCGGCTTTCAGTACGGACATTAGCCGGGAATGCACTGACTGTGTTTCTCTTGCCATAACAAACGTTCCCCTGTGGGTTGTAAGATCAGCGTCAGCCGGTTAAACAAATGGATATCGGTGTACAAGGCAAAAAAGCGACTGAGCATCTCCCCGAACAGACAGATATCCCCGGCCCCTGAAAAGCCATTGCTGTCCAGCGTGACTTCGATATGCACCCCCCGTTGCAGGCATCCCTGCTCAAACCGTTCGATAAGCCCATGTTTCACCGCCACAATGGCTGCCAGACGGCGCGCGTTCATGTCATCGTCGGTCCAGTCGTACAGCGCCAGCGTACCGCGCAACACTTCCGGGTTATCCATCAAACTGAGGAAATGGGAGCCGAGATGACTGAGTACCCGCCAGTGAAAGCGATCCCGGTTTGGCGGATAACATGGCAATGTCGGTTCACACAGATTACGCACGGTCAGTCCCGCCAACGGGGGAGACACCGCCGTATCCAACAGCGTCTCCTGCAATGCCCGGCGAGGCAGTTGCCCATTAGTGCCGGTCATCGTGAGTGACAGATTTTCTTCTTCACGCGATCCCGCATTATTATCAACCGCCTCCCCGCCCAGAATCAGCCAGGTGTCGTACAAACCCGACGGCCCTCGTTTCACCCGGGTATGGTAGTAACGCTCCGGCGCGTCATGGCGCAGCATACCGCCTTTGTGGCGGAAACTACTGAAGGGCACATACGACTGGTGCTCACTGCGTTTTGAGGAGACCACCGCATCCACCGAATAAATCTCGGTATGCCCGTCCTGAAGGCGCATCGGGTGCAGCAAATACTCCGTTTTCAACGGCGACAGCGGCAACGGATCGGATTCCAGCGGAAACAGATTAATCACCGGGGCGCAATGCAAACGGATATGCTCCGCAGAAAACGGCCACTCACCAGGCCAGCTTTCACGCAGCACCACATCCAGCTCAAACCACGGCGTTCTGTCGGGGATCGTCAGCTTTTCCAGCCCACAAAGCGCAACAAACATGAATTTCTCGCGGAAGGTAAAATACTCCAGCAGCAGCTGATAACCACTGAACGCACTGTCCCCTTTCGGCCACAGCCTTTCCTCATCGCCAAATCCCCGCGGCGAGAATCCCCCGTCAAACGGCTGGCGGTCAGGCTGGCCGGGCAGGCGTAAATAAAGCTGTTGCGTCTGAAGGGTCAATGCCCGATGTAATGCACAGGCCAGCGGGCTGTCCGCACTCAGGTACAGTGGCAAACAACTCAAATCAATCTGGCGCCAGTCCACCAAAGTTCCACACTCAAACCGCAAGCGAATGACAGAACGGCCATCCGGTTCAGCCTTAAGGGCGGCATCAGTCAGCATCATAGGCAACAATTGAACCGCCTGGGTGGTGGTATAGCGACACCGGGTCTGTTGTGGGCCGATCGGTTGCGAAAGCACCTCAAAGCCCTTTTTCACCTGCACCGGATTTTTCAGCTGTTTCAACTGTGCCCAATCCGCGCCCAGTTCCACAATGGACAGTGAAGGGATAGTGCGCAGGTAATGCGGCCACAACAAACTGACCAGCCCTTCCGTCAACTCCGGCAAGTCATCATCCAGCTTCTCGCGCAGGCGGCCCATCAGAAAGGCAAAGCCTTCAAACAGACGCTCCACATAGGGGTCACGTGTGCCGACTCTATCCAGATTGAGCATGGCCGCCCGGTCAGGATAGGCTTTTGCAAACTCTCTGCCCGCTTCACGCAGGTAGCGCATTTCTGCCTCGTAGTAGCGCAGGATTAAATCATCCATCGGATTGTCCTCAAATAAAGGGTTCAGAATAAATACAGTGAAGAGGGTAAAACGGGTCGGACAGGGATAAGATTGCCCTGCCGTGTTCCAAGGGCAATCAGCTACACAGCACCGCCGCCCTGATGGGATCAATCGCCACTAACTCAGCCAGCAATGTCTCTCTGTGTTGTGCCATGTTCGCCTTATCGTGTTCACTGCGTTGCGCTTTCATCCGCAACAACTTAAGCAGACACGCTTTGACCTCAAACATCAGTTCCGGCTCCCATTCGTCAAGACTGAATAGCCCATTGGCATTCAATTCAGCCAACAAATGCAGGGCCATGTCAGGCTTGCCGCATTGTTCAGTCACCCGTGCCATCAGCAAGCGCTGTAACCAGCGGTGGCGAACCCCCTTTATCCCCGGCAGTTGCTCCAGCCAACGCAGCGCAGCCTCCATGCCTTCACTGTCCGCCAGTTGTAATGCCTCCGGCTCAAGGGACAAAATGTCATCATCAGGCCGGGATGGCATCGGCTTGTGCTCAAACTGCCAATCTGCCTGATTGGCGTGAACCTGTTGGGCTATCCAGCCGGCGGTCACCTCATCGGCAAAGGGCGTACCGTCGTTATAAGCCATACTCTCCAGCCCCGGCAGCCGTTCAAGCAGGCTGCTCAAGTCCTGTTTAACAATGTCGGCCCACCCGTCATAAGGGCATCCCAATTGTTTTAACGCCTGACAAAGGTACCACTGTAAATCCAGCCAGAAATGATTGACGCTTTTCGTAAATATCTGATCAGCCTGTTCTAACAGCTCACGCCAATTCTGTTGCCGATAGAGCCGTTTTAGCTGAACGCGATACTCTGTGCGGGGCGGGGCTAGCCGGGTCAACCCGGTGACATCCTGTGGAGGCAGCTGATGCACGGTATCCCAGCGGATACTGCGCATCAACCGGGCTGAAGAGAGCCAGCCCTGGGGTTGATCGCGCAGATAACGCGCCAATTCACGAGCCTGATCCAACAGATCGCGCCCGGATTGTATCGGGCGCCATGCGGTCAGAGGGGGTTGTACCGCAAAGGGGGAGACTGGTGCCGCCGTTTGGGGGATGACTGCCTCCACGCCGCCCGATTGCGCCAACCGATTTTCCAGTGTTCCCGCCAATCCGATAAGCGCTGGACGGGTATCTTCATCCCAGGTCGCAAAGACGTGTTCCAGCAACGCCAATGCGACCAGAATGTGCTCAAAGTCAGACCGATCCACCTCGGGATAACGTGACAGACTGTCCTGAATTTTAACGCCGGTCAGCCACTCGAACGCCGCTTTACGACTGTCCGCCCGGCAGGGCAGCAACGCCTCACCAAAACGTTCGGCTAATGCGGCTAACAACGTCAGCCCTTCTGCCAGGCCACGTTCGCCATCCTGATGCAGACGCGCCCACACATAATAGGCAGCTACACGCACATCTTTACATTGGGTGGTCAGCAGCTTTTCCGCCAGTTCACAGATAAGGGCCGTATCAATGCCACTGAGTTTATTGACCTCTTCGCGCATATGCTGAAAATCGTCGTTATAGACCGGATCATCACCAACAGGTGCCCCGGCACTGATGGGCAGCAGCCAATTTTCCCACCGTGCGGTGCTTTCCCGTGCTTCGGCAAGCGCATCTCGCCCGGAAAAGCAGCTTGCCAGGAGTTGTTGCAACATTATTCTGCCTCCCAATCATCGTCATCCGTCGCCGGCATATTGGCGCTATCACCCGGCGTCACCATAAAAATCGCTTTCGGCAGGGTAAATCCCCGCAGTTTCAACAACGCCAGCGGCCCACTGCCCATTTCCGTGCGTAATATCCAGGTCACCGGTAAACCATCCGGCATCATAAATGTCAGCCGATAACGGCTTTCATCCAGCTTTTCCGCCTTCGCCTGCGCTAACCAGCGGATCAGCCCCCAATTCCCCGGATAATCACCAAACAGACGCGCCCCGGCATTAACGCTGGTCCAGGTCAGCATCACCCCCGGTTTATAGGTCTCTCCCGGCCAGCGAAAACGCTGCCAGCTTTCCATTTGGTTAAAGTAACGCAGTTTCTGCCCGTCTATCGTCAGGTCGGTTTCCACCACATCCCGTGCGGCTCTAGCCCGCAGTTCAAACCGCAGCCCCTGACTGCCGTCTGCAAACAACACATCCGATAACTGACTGAGCTGATTCACCGCTTTCAGGAAACGCGGATTAAAACGCAATCCCTGATCGTTCACTTTATCCGGCACCCAGCGGTTACCCTCTTTATGCAGCACGCCACCTAACTGACGCGTCAAAAACTGCTCAATGCGCCCGGTGTCCGGGCGGATAAACTGCCCCAACATCGGTAACGAGATGTCACTCTCCCCACCGGCAAACGGGTAGCGACCGGCAAAGGCGGTGTTCCAGTTGGCGACAATTGCCGTCTGCCACTGGGCATTCAGGCTGGCCGCAGACGGTTTCAGTATCTCCTGCCACGCCTGGTTTAATGGCTGCACGAACATCGTCTGACCAAAACCGCGCCATTGGTCACCCAAATTGGCCGCCATCAGATTGCCGTAGCCTTGCGTCTCCGTCAGGTCGGTGCTTTTGCCCTGAAACACCGTCTGGGCCAGCCTTCCCGCCATCTCCAACGGGTCGTCACTGGTGTTCATCTGTTGCAGTTTCAGCCGCACCTGCGTGACTCGGGTCAGGAAGGTTTGCAGATTAAGGGTGTTGTCCGCCGTCATCACACTTTGTGGATTATTTTTCCCCATCAGCGCCAGTAACGGACCGAAAGTGCGGTCCATTGGCCCGCTCAGTTCGGGGGCTTGCGGGTTAATCACCGGCACCGCCGTTTTATTCAGCAACGTCTTAGCGGATTTCACCAGTGACGCCGATAACGTCGGGCCTTGCTGGCCGGTCTGTCCCTGATACGCCACGGTGTTCATCAACGCTATCAGCGGGGACTGGCGACCATCCGCCATCAGGGTTAACTGATCTGTCACCTCGGACAGGTTACGCGCTTTGTTCCAGCGCAGGCTGTTAAGAAAATCCTGCCAGGCCCCGGCGAAATCAGTAAAGTAACGCGCGGTCAGACGGGCTTTCAGCTCTGCCGGTGAGACGGCTGTCGGGACGGCCTGACGGTTATCACTCAGCACCCAGTCAATCGCTTCCTTACGAGAGGCCACCGCGTTATCAATCGCTTTCTGTATCTGCCCTTCCCACGCCTGACGGGTAAACATTCCCGGTACCACCCGCGTGGTGGTAAACAGCTGCTCCGCCTCGGTGTCGCCGGTCATCTGCCTTAAGGTCAGATCGGCATAATCCTTCGCCACCGATTGCAGCATCTGCTGGTAGAGCGTGGCTTCCGCATTGTGCCGACCCATCTGCGCTAGCAATATCCGGCGCACCTGACTGACCAACGCCGTGTCCGGCGTAATCCGCCATTCAGGATGGGCGGGCAGATTTTCTGCATAAAAATCCCACAAATCCGACGCGGCACTCAGCCAGACGCCGGGGGCAATACCGGCCCGATCCGGCTCGTTTTCACTGAGGACGCGGGTTAAAAACGCGGCATCCGCTTTTTGTGGGTAGGCCATCATCAGATACGCTTTGAGTTGGTTGTGCGCGGCTTTCGCCCGGAAGGCTCGTTGCGGGCTGCCCGGCGGCAAATTCACCAGGGCGCTCAATTTTTGATGCAGTATCGCCGCGGCTTTATCCCGTATCAGCCGGTTATTTATCTGGGTGTAGTACGGCAACACCGCCGTCAATAGCGGCTGATTTTGATTCAGCCCGAAACGCTGATACCAGGGGGCACCATGTTCGGCCCGGTACTGCAACCGGCCCAGTTCATTACGCAGAGCCTTAAACGCCAGCAACTGGGCGTCGGACGCCTCAGGACGGGCTTGCAAATCAGTCACCGCCGCGTTGACCGCCATTATCTGGTCGCGGTTGGTAAAAAAGGAAAGCACACTGCCGGCCCCCCACAATAAGGCCAGCACCATCAGGCCACGATGGACGTTGCGCTTCTGGACCCGCCCTAACCGTCTGCCGTGCCGGTGCAAACTGTCGGCCAACACCCCCTGCCAGGCAAAATCGGGCAACCAGCTTTGCGGTCCCGCGTCCGGGTTTGCTTTCAGCGGCAAACTGAACATCAACCCGCGCAGCAACACCACCTCACTGTACTCCGCTAACCACGGTGTCAACACATTACGCCAGTGGGCAATCCCCTGTTTCTCCAGGGTGGATGACAGACGATAAAGGAAATCATGGGCATTCTCTGCCAGGACTTGCTGCATCCCCCGCTTGCGTATCGGGTCAATCAACTGTTGCAGCTGGGTTTCCACAATCTCGGGGGTACAGCGTTCAGGAAAAAAGCCCCCCACTGCCTGAGTCACCCGTCCTTCTTGTGACCAGATACTGTGGCACACCTGCCACAAATAGACAGGTGCCTGCCAGCGTAACTGTTGGGCCTGTTTCTGCAACATCCGCAGGGCTTTATCCATCCAGCCCGGTTGGGCGCTTTGTTGTTCGGTCAGCGCCCAGACGATACCGTTGAGCGGACGGAAACGGCGCAAGCGACGCAGGGCCGCCAGTTGCGCGGCATCGGGTTCAGTTTGCAAACTGCCGCCCCACAGCAGGAGTGTACGATGGCCCTCCTGCCAGTGTTGGGTCGTCAGCCCCGGCGCGATGGCTTCCACGAGCGCCTTTTTACCTGTCACCAGTAAAATCCGCACTTTAAAACGCCAGAAATAACCATAGCGCCGACGAACACAGCTTTTTAGCGCCCAAAAATAAGACGGCTCTTCCGAGGAAAGCGCTTTTCCCCTGAAAGCGTTGACAGGCATTTTCTGTGGGGGTGTCCTCTGTTTGCCGTCACGAATCAGGTTCAACAACCAGATAACACCCACCATACTGACTATCCAGACGACTATCTTGAGCGCCGGCGTATTTAATCCTAACTGATCCCCTCGGAGATATAACAGCCCGCCTGACACCAGTGCTATCAGCAGGGTGATCAACCCCACCCCCAGATTACGGGTAATAAATGCTTTAGACATAGGAACTTCCTGATGAAATCGCCGGGTTTACTGGGGAGACCGTCCCCAGTTGTAACGTAGCAGACTGAGAAAGCAGAAAAAGCTGAGGGACATGTTGATATTCCGCCATCCTCATGGCGAGCGTCAGAGTGAACCAGTCAGTGAAATCCCCTGATTTCCCCAGCCAGTGGCTCACACACTGGTGATCTGGCATGACTGGTGCTGTCGTCACCTCCGGTGATAACGAAGATGTCAACACTTGATTCAGCTGAATAAGTAAGCGATCTTTTATGACGGGATCAATATCGTTGTCCCACAGCGTCCTCGCCGTGACAGCCGGGCATTGATAATGCAGAAACCGGGCGATATCCCGTTGAGCATCATCAGGCATTGTCGTCATTGTACGATGCAAACAACATTTTGCCGGCAGCTTAGAAGACGATGCTGTTAATAACCAGGCCACTGCGCCATCACTGGCCCTGCGGTGTCTATCATGACTTTCCCACGACCATGTGATTATCAGCATCAGATCCTGGCTTTCCGTCACCAGCCAGTCATTGAGTTGACTGGCATAATCCGCTTTCAGCACGACTGGACCTTGTAACTGCGACACAGAAAACCCCAGCTTTTGCCAAACCTGGCAGAATTGATGCCAAACGGTTTCTGCGACCGGTAAAGGGAAATAGATAGTCAACTGACGGCGAGTAACATGTTTCAGCAAACTGTGGCGCATCGGCCCTAACACCTCTTCAAACAAGCGGGTATGCCCTGGAAAAGGCGGTAAGACCAGGGCGCTATCGCCATTGACTAACACCGCACTGTCCGTCGGGGATGGGACTTCAGGCGGAAAAACCGCCTGATAATCCACGACCTTCATGCCCTGTGAAGCCCACGCTTGCCAATACGCTTCCTGCCAGGCGTTTTCCTGCGTCAGTCGCTCTGCCTGCTCCAATTCCACGCCGTAACGAAAAAACTGCCAACCGGCTATCAATCCGAACACAATCGCGTTTCCTACTACCACAACCAAAGCGTAAAACACGCTACGGGGATCTTCAAACACGTACCAAAAACCACTGGCGGCCACCACGACAACAAAACATATCAGACTGAACAGCCGCCACCAGAGTGACCAGTTCAACGACGCCGGCCAGTGCACAACATGCGGTTCCGGAATTTCCCAGGTCATCACGCTTCCCCTCCGGTACCCATTTTCGATGTGCTGGAAATGACATAACAACCGCATTGACAAAGGGCTTTATCAAAAGCGACCGGCTTGCCATCAGAGATAAATTTGGCATTGGCTTTGACAATACGGTTAATACCATGCCCTTCCAGCGGACAACTGACTACATCATGCAATAACGCGGCGCTTTTACCGTCAATTTCTATTGAGGAAGAAGCAGAAATCACTTCACCGCCGCTGCTGAGCTTATCACCCAGGCGAATAATGCCTTCAAACATAATGGCTCCGGTATAATTAAGGATAAATTTTTCACATCTCAAGAGCAGCAATAACTACTGTTTATCACCCTGATTATTTGACGCCGCCAGCGACAGCGTATTAACGACTTTTTCCAGCTCGGCTCTATCAATAAATTTCGTTGAACACACTATGTCGATTTTTCCCTTTAACTTAACGGAAACAATTACTTTATTTTTACGTTGTTCAACCTGTTCAATACATCCATAAGGCAAAAAAATCGTTTTACTAAAAGTGGTCGGGGTTAACAAAAAGCCGTTCTCTTTCTCGGCAAAGAAATAACGATCTTTTATTTTACGATATGAGACATAATGCATCACCGCCATCGTGATACACGTACTACTTAAACCTTTGATCAAGACTAAAATAGCCCCCCGCTCCAAATTAACGCTTTGTATCGATACTCGTCCCGTAAAAAATAAACCGCGCTATCTGGGATGGTATTATTATTTTCACACTCAGCAAATGAAGAAAGTGCCACGCGTTGAATAGACAATAAACACCCAATAAAATAAACCACCCCCAACGGAAAAACACAGGACACGATAAAAGAACTGATTTTTGCATATTTTGGCATTTTGATAATAATAAATAAATTAACAATTTGTAGGAAAATGAAAACCTGTAACACTTTATCCACGATAAATAACTTATCAACCACGCCCTGTAATTGATAAGAAAGATCATCATAACTGGCATAAAGTTCCCTGGTCGCCGCCAGTGAAGCCAAACATATTAATACATTAATGGCAAAACCGACGAAAACCATTTTATAGATCTGTTTCATAAAAAAACCTCAATTTACACAAAATTACCTATCACTCGAATAGTATTAGATAACACTTTACCTTCGATAATTCGTTGCTGATTTTTTCAAAGTTTCGCTGCGATTCTAGGTCAATAAATTGGGTTGATTTCAGAATCACAATCAATCTGATCAAAGAAATAATATCTGTAAACATAACCGTTTCTTACCCGATAATTACTTGAATCAGTAATAGTAGTAATGGCTTACGAAATAATACTTATCTGGCAAAACTATTCCACTCTCTTTACTGGGTTCCCTATTAGGAGAATTAGCCTTAATTTCCTTAAGCCTTTTTTTTGTTAATCGTTCAAGATTAACCTCTGTAGGGTTAGGGAATCCTAACGCAGTGAAAATATCTTCAGCCAACCTGAATGAAGGTTTTGGGTTTTTCATGCAGGAAATATAGATGAAGGGCGAAAATACCACCGCCATAATAATACAAAATAAAGACATGAATTTTATATATCCTACAATATCTTCTCTAATGAGAAGAACCCACATCACCATAAACATAGAAAAAATAACTGAAGAGCCATACCAGGTCCCACGTATCTGATATTTGGCGTTTGCATGAATACCTAGTTTGCAACGCGGTGTCATGGAAATAACCCTCAGCTTAGGATTGGCAATGGCATAAACCACATAGCATCCCGCCTGCTCTATCACCGCTAATTCAACGTAATCACCCACTTTTGCGGAGGTAAATCCCAACCAACCGTGGAAAGGAATACCATTGATTTTTCCCTGCACAAAATCACAGACATCACCCAGCCTCACTTGCGTCTGTGAAGTCACCGCCGCCGCTGAACTATTTCCTATCATAGAAAGCAACAATGCTCCATATTGATCCCGTTCCTCCTTGCGGGCAAAGGCGGCGGGATCATATTCCCGATCGGAAAAGTAGCCCCTCACACAGAGCGTCTCAAATTCTTCCAATATCCCACTGACTTTGATTAATGGCTTACGCGGCGGTAATTCCGGTGGGGGCGGCTCTTTTGCTAATATTGCATCCAATGCCGGGATTTGAGCCTGAAGCTCCGCTATTGCTTTTTCCACTTCGGCTCTATCTTCAGGACAACGTTGAATCCTTTCTCGCTTAACCTCTATCGATATATCAATGTCTTTTCTCTGACTTTTTATTTCCTTAAAGTCAATGGCATCTTTAAAAGGGCGACAAGTACTCATGACAAATCCTTAATTGCATCAGCAAAGCTTTTACGTTGTTCTTCATATAGCGTATTTCTCTGCGATTCAGGGTCAATCAATTGGGTTGATTTCAGAATTTCAACCAATCTGATCAAAGAAATAATATCTCTAAACATAACAGTTTATTACCCGGTAATTACTTGAGTCAGTAATAGTAATAATAGCTTACGAAACAAGCTCTATCTGGCAATACTCTTTCACTGTCTTTACCGGGTTCCCTCTCAGGGGAATTAGCCTTAATTTCCTTAAGCCTCTTTTTTGTTAATCGTCTAAGATTAACCTCTGTAGGGTCAGGGAAACCTAACGCAGTGAAAATAGCCTCAGCCAACCTAATTGAGGGTCGAGGTTTTTTCATACTTTGGTAATATGTACTGGGTGCAAATATCGCTATCATCAAAGCACAAAATGGAAGTACGTATTCCAGAAATACAAACATATTTTCCCCAATAAAAAAAATATTTGCCATTACTAAAAAAAGCAGGTAAGTCGAAAAAAAACAGCAAGCATTAAATACCTGCTCTTTAGAGTCTGCATGAATTCCCTGATTGCAACGCGGGGTCATGGAAATAACCCTTAATTCGGGATTAGCAATAGCATAAACCACATAATATCCCTCCTGTTCCGTCACCACTAATTCAACGTAATCACCCGCTTTTGTTGTAGTAAATCCCAACCAACCGTGGAAAGGAATACCATTAATTTTTCCCCGCACAAAATCACAGACATCACTTTCCCGCACTTGGGTTTGCGAATTTACTGCTGCCGCCGAGCTATTTCCCATCATCGCCATCAATAATGCGCCAGACAATTCCCGCTCCTCCTGATGGGCAAAGGCAGCCGGATCATATTCCCGATCGGAAAAATAGCCCCTCACACAGAGCGTCTCAAATTCTTCCAATACCCCACTGACTTTGATTAATGGCTTACGCGGCGGTAATTCCGGCGGGGGCGGCTCTTTTGCTAAGATGGCATCCAGTGCCGGGATTTGAGCCTGAACCTCCGCTATTGCTTTTTCCACTTCGGCTCTATCTTCAGGACAACGTTGAATCCTTTCTCGCTTAACCTCTATTCGTGTATTAAGGCTACTTCTCTGACTTTTTATTTCCTTAAAGTCAATAGCCTCTTTAAAAGAGCGACAAGTACTCATGACAAATCCTTCATTGCGTTAGCAAAGTCTTTACGTTGTTCTTCATACAGCGTGTTTCGCTGCGATTCAGGGTCAATAAATTGGGTTGATTTCAAGCCTGTTGCCGGCTCCAAACCAAACACACAATTCCGACACCATTTTTGTAACTCATTATCAGAAAAATACGTCACTAATTCTTCGACAATAAAAATAACGAGCATCGCCTCCCAACTGAGCAGCCAGGCAAAAGTTTCCCATGCCAAAAGCCTTGCCGTCCCTTCAAGAAGTAAGTTCTTAGGTACAAGCAATGCCCTATCAACTAATACTTTTAATAAGCCGTTTAATGCTTTGGTAAGTTGCGCAAAATCATAAGCACCTTTAAGGCCGTAAAGACCAATAAACTGCCAACGCCCTTGACCATGACGTTCAGATCTAAAGTCACTGATATCGACGCCCAGATTTAATGCAGAAGCAAGCGTACCGGCACTCACCCCAATAAATTTAATGGAATCAGTCGCCGCCATATTTTTTATGCCGTGCTCAACTGCCGGCGTCACAATCTCCATCGCCGTACTCAGTGTACCTAAAAACGCGGAGGTCACCTGGGCGTGGCCCTTTGTATCCCCTTTACTCTCTTTTAACTGATTGGCAAACTCCAACCCATTGAAAATCAAAACCAGTAATTTAATCCGCGATTTCTTTAACGCCGGTTCCCCTTCCGCACTTTGTGCGAATTCTTTAAAATCACGGTTATAGTTATTTTTAGTTTCAAGGCGAGCATCCGATCCCGATGCCTTAAGCTCCTTCGACACCTGCTGCCTAAACTCATCGCCATCTTTAAGCTGCGATACCGACAGTTCAACCGCCTGATCAAACGGCACGCCGGAAATCACCGAGAACAACGTCTTACTCAGCATTTCATTCCGGCTGTTCAGCACTTTCCCTAAACGGGTAAAGTTAAAGAACCGGTCACCCAGCGTGACCAGTCGCCGGTCACAATGCAACATGGCACGGGCAAATGAGCTATTGGCCGTGGGCGGTTTTTCCAGCGCTTCATTCGCCTTATCGTAAGCCTCGGCCAGTTTCCCGCTCAATGACGACACAATGTCCATAAATTTTTCAATGTTTGCGGGTTTCACATCCCCCTTATTCATGGACATCTGTTGCAAAAATCCGCTCATTTCCGCCATCACATCCGGGTTATTCAGCAGTAACGAGCGCCAGACAATATTGCTCTCCGATAAGGTTGAATACTGGTCGATTAAGCGGTCTAAAAATGCGCTGCCGGTTTCTGTGATATTCAGTGAAGCCATGGCATAATCCACCGCTTCCCGATAATTCAGGTTATCCGCCAGCCGGGTTGAGTAGAAATCCCGGCAACAGGTGATAAACCGACTCTCCTGGAGCCAGCTCACCCTGAGCTGGGCCAGTTGCTCCAGCTTTTTCGCCACTTCAGTACAAAAATCGGCATACTTTTGGTGAAATGCCTGCCGTTTCGCCAGATTCAGCTCTTTCGTGTATTTCCCCCAATCATGGGCAAAAGCTTGCTCAAAAGTTTGCTCATTCGCTTTCACCATGATACGAGTCACATTCTCTCTGAGCTTAGCTTTCTGCTGATCGGAAAAAACCCCGTACTCCTTCTGCTTAGTGACTTCAAGAACTTTATCAACCTGCCCTTGCACATCCGCGGCGTTCATTTGACGCAATTGATTCTCCGCCCCATTCAGTGAACTGTCCGTCATAAACTCAATCGACAGTTCATCCAGCCAGGTTTTATGCGCCCCGACGATATCATCACTCCACCCGGCCAGTTCATGAGCAATACCAATCGGATCGTGCAAGGCCAGCAACACCGGCGATACCGGGGAGCCATCTCTTGCCTGTCCCCGTCTTTGCATCGCTCTGACTGTCATGTCAGCACTCCCGGCCCGATTTTTGCTCCACGGATAGAGGGTACCCTGCGGGCCAACCGCGTTAGGCGTAAACGTATAGTAGGGCGCCTCTTCCATTGTCCGGCTGATACGGGCCGCTGTAGGGTTGTGAGGCAGAAGGTAGGTGGGGCAATACATATCTACCGGGCGGTAATCCATCACCGTATTCAGGGTGTCTGCCGTAACCTCACTGATCCCCTCCCCTTCCGGCACCCCTCGCCATTGCCAGGATTTCACGCACTGCATCCGCTTTTCCCGCGCGTCGGGGTGATCGTGATAATACTGTATTGTCTCCGGACTCCAGGCCGAAGGCGAAAAGGCCAGCCAGGTATCCTGACGCAGCGCGATATCCTGCAATACGATAAACTCCACATTGGCGCTCTGATGCGTCGGGGCGTGACAATCTGCGGTTTTCTTAGGGAAAACACCAAAAGGCGCATTGTATTGCTTCCACAGCGCCCCGTCCTCGCTGATACTCCAGGTCTCCCAGCTCTCCTGAGCAAATATCCCGGCATTGCAATAATAAACATATAAAAAACCCTGCCGTAAGGCGCGCAACGCATAATGGTAGCCTTTGGCCGCTGGAAACGACGTCTCCGCCCATTCCGGCAAGGTTTCATGGAGACTATCCGGCACCACCGAATAGCGTACCGGCAACAGTGCGGGGCCGGTTGCCTCACACATTTTGCATAATGGTCGATTCATGACTGTATCTCCTTATTTTATGAAGGAATAATGGACGTTTTGGGATGACAACATTCTTGAGCCAGCGCCAGCCACGTTTTTTCTGGCAATCCGGCTGTACGATCAGCATAACCATGGGTACTGTTACCCTCCTCACCGGACAGCAAGGATTGTATCCGGGGGTGCAAATCGATCTCTGGGTGGTATAGCAAGCCATGTAAAGCACACGCCTCCAGATCACGAACATGATTAAAGGCATCGCGTTCAGCGACCCGGCGCAGTAAAGCCAGCATAATCGCCAAGGCTTCGGACTCTGTCCGGCGTAACTGGTTACGATGTGCCTGACGATAGCGGCGCAGTGCCCGGCTCATCGGGCCTGACCAGGTTATTTCCTGCACGTTTTCCGGAGACAACGCCAGTGAGAAGGTATATTGCACCGCCGCAGATTTAGCGTTGTCCCGGTGCAGTAACTGACCGTCACCGTTGATCAAGTACCAGTCTGTCAGCGGCCCCAGCAGACGCGAACGTTGCCAGGTATCCAACAACGGCCACAAGGCATTGTTCACTGTCGGATCATAAAAACGCAGCACGATTTGCCGTACCGATGACAAGGTTTGTACCGCCGTCATACCGAGATGTTGCGCAATCGCGGATACCGGATGAGCACTGAACAGCCAGCCACAAACCATTCGACCTCGTCCGGCAATCAACTCCGCCGGGTCGGCCTCCTGCAACGCTTGCGTAATACTCAACTCCAGCATGTGAGCATCCTCAGGCTGGTTGATATCCAGCGGTATCAGCCAGGGAGAATAGCGGGGTTCGAAGCGGGGATGCTTTATCTGGATCGCTATAGCGGCAGGCTGATGGTTAAGGATTGCCGCAGGCAGCAACTCATCCTGTCGGCTATTCAGGAAAACCGCCGGATCAACCAGCAGCAGCCCCTGTCCACCCTGTTGGGTAAACGCGTTATGCAAGTCAGCCAACAAGCAGATTCTTTGCCTGTCTATAACATCAGGAGAAAAATCGTAATCAATTTGAATCTGAGTCATCAGATATTCCTTATTCCACCACGCTATCGTGAGCAGTTGCTACATGCTCTTCCGTTGACGCACAACGGTCAGGCAATGTCAGGGTTGAACTCTGACTGGCGGGGCCTGCTTTTTGGAAAACATCGCACTGAAACCGGGCATTCTTCGGGCCGGCAAACGAAATATGACCGTCTTTCAGCGAGATATAAGCGCCACCGCATTCCAGCCGCAGTTCAGTTTTCGCGGATATCGTCACCGTGTCTTCCTGGCTGACCAGGCGCAGCGCCTGCTGGGCCAGTAAATCCATCTCACCGGTCTGGGCCTGAATCTCCACTTTACCGGAGGCGGCCAACAACTTCATACCCAGAGTTTTGGCAAATAAACTCAGGGTTTCACCCACCGCCAGCCGGAATTTTTTGGTGATGCTCATATCCGCATCACGGCCAACTGTCGCTATCAGATTTTCACCGGCAGAAAGCTGCAAGCTGCCCGGTGTCACCTGAGCAATGCCTGACGGTGCTGAAAGTAACAGCGCTCGCTGTTGCAGCTCTTTGAGGGTATGATTCATAAATGCGGTCTGGGCTTCGATATCCGCCAATTCCGCTTTCGCCGCTTCAGCGGCGTAACGCAATCCCGCCGCAGTCTGAAGGGCCGCATCCAGCTCCGACAACGCCGCCGGCATTGCCAACACGTCTCCCTCCGCGTTGGTCTGCCCATCCGCACTGATAAACAACCCCTTACCGGCCCGGATCGCGCCCCAGTCATCAGTGCGCAACTCAAAGCCCTCACCCCGTTTATCCGGGTGCGGTTTCTGGCTGTCGACCAGATGCCCCAGATTGAGCTGGCTCTTACCGCCATATTCGGTACTCAGTTTGATGTGCTCCCGACCGCGCTCATCGTCCATGCGCAATTTGTTATTCGCCGGGGTACGCAGGACATTGCGTTTGTAGTTGAACAAGGTGACGTGATCCGGGTGTTTTGAGTCGTGCAGCGCATGGGCGATATAGGGCCGATCCGGGTCGCCCCCTTCAAATGCGATCGCCACCTCGGTACCTTCGAGCAACGGCCAGTGAAAACCGTAGGTGTCACCCGCATAGGGACGAGCCAGACGCACCCACAGGCTTTCTCCCCCCTGCGGCCATTCCGCCCGGTCAAAATCAAACGCCACCCGGTACAACCCGTCTTTATCAATATCCCCGTACCGGTCGTTCACGACCGTGCTGCTCACCCGGGCCGGCAAGGTGCCCGCTATGCGCGGTTTCGGGATCAATTCAGGCCGAAAACAGATGTTTTCCGCGTAGGGGATCGCAGTGAATGCCATTTCAAAACTGCGATCCCGGCGCGCACTGCTGCGAATAGCGGTTATCACTGCCCCTTTACGGAAGGCTTCCGGCGCTTCACCCCTGACTTTCAACTCCTGGCCCGGTAACAGCGTCGCGGATGTCGTCAATCCCCGCAGTTGAGTCTGTCGATTCAGGTAACGTTCATGTTGCAGCCGGGAATAGAACACCCCGCTTTCCACTGCCGGATCCAGGTCGTAACGGTTGCCTAACACCCGGTAGTTGTTATCCCGATAATGGTACGCTTCGCCATACAGGGTCTCATTGCCCCGCGTCACATCCACTTCGGCATCCATACCGTATTGCGGCAGCGCGTCACGGTAGTCATAATCGCGGGTCACCACTTTGCCTTCCACCACCTGATGTGCGGTTTCCATGCCCCACACCACATCTTCCTCCCCGCCGTGCATCCCTGACGGATTGCGGGCCGGCATATAGACATTAAACTGGTAGTAACGCTGATCGTCGTAAAACTCCACCACGTCAATTTTCAGCCGATCGTCCGCGGTCAGTTTGTACCAGATCCCCACTTCCGCCAGCAGGCGTTGCACAAAACGCAAGTCATCTTCGTCGTATTGCATCACCTGCTCCCGCTTCGGGCAGGGGTACGCCAGGGTGAATAAGAAATCCTGGCCGCGAAAACCGTGTCGTTCACGCAGGATTTTTTCCACGATTTCCGGTACCGACATCTTTTGATAAATGGCGAATTGGCGGCTTCTCGATAACAGAGCCAGCCACGGCTCCAGGGTCACTTCGTAACGGCTTTCATCCCGCGAGGTGGACAACAGCTTAAATTCGCTGATTACCCCGTAGATTGTGCGCAGCGGCGCCGGCGGTATCACCGGCATGCCCCGCATTCCCGGATTAATCGCGGGCGACGTCAGGGTAAACGAAGCGTCCCGCATCAGCATCTGCGCCGGTTTGATATCTTTCACCGGGCTGGTGAATTCAATGGCGTAACGAAAAGGCCGGCTTAAGAATTCCTGCCCGCTAAACGCCACCACATCCAGCGGCGCAGTATTTTTCCACACGTTCAGTTTGTAGCGGCTGTGATCAAAGATGATCGCCGGGGTTGTGTTGTTCATCATTTTCTCCCACTTGCTTCAGGTATGATGCCGCCCATAGCCGTATACTGAGGCCCATAAGGTCATCGCTGGCAAGAGACGGTATTCAGGGCCGAACGGAACTCAATCCGAATAAAGATCCGGGAGTCAGTCAGAATAAATCCGGAAAACAATAAATCAGATTAGGTATTTCTCAACCGGAGTAAAAATAATTAATCGGGCTATCCCTACGCCATCAATGATGATTCCTTAACAGCATGGACTATTAAGGAATCATCACATCCTCTTAATGGGTGCATATATAAATCAAGTCTTTTTTTATCAAATAGCACAACATGTCAAATGCAAAATAAATATAAAAACCGATAAAACAAGATAACAAATACCTTATCTTAATAAAATACAAATAAAATTACATTTATTTACATAAAAAGAATTTATTTATCATAAAAAATAGCATGACTCGCCAGATTTAATACAACAGCGCAGACAATCCATAATTAAATTATTTATTTTGATTATAATCAATTAGTTAAAATTAAAATAAAACAAACAGCCTCATTTTACATCCCGCTACCAAAATAGGTAAAAAAGAGTGAAAAATAATGATTCTCATTCATAATATGCGAATGAGAATACCTTCAGTGATAGCCAAAAACAGACGACAATATTCTTACCACCACCAATCAAGCCTAATCCTTCTCGCAAAAACAAAGCACGACTTATTAGATGGGAATATTATTACGATATATGTCATCCCGGTGAGCAGCGGAAACCCATTTAATATTTTCATGATTTTCCGGTGATAATGGTCAGCAAACCCGTCATTAATCCTCATTAATGAGGAAATATCTGCCCCTCAGTCTGCGATAAGATTATTCCTGACCATAAATTGATATAACACCGAATTAAACCGGTCACACAAGATTATTCTGCCGCCCCATCATCGTCATCCATCGCCGGCATATTGGTGCCAACACCCGGCGTCACCACAAAAATCGCTTTCGGCAGCGTAAATCCCCGCAGTTTCAATAACGCCAGCGGCCCGCCGCCCATTTCCGTGCGTAATATCCAGGTCACCGGCAAACCGTCCGGCATCATCAATGTCAGCCGGTAACGGCTTTCATCCAGCTTTTCCGCCTTCGCCTGTTCCAGCCAGCGAATGAGCCCCCAGGTTCCCGGATAATCACCAAACAGCCGCGCCCCGGCATTGACGCTGGTCCAGGTCAGCATCACCCCCGGTTTATAGGTCTCCCCCGGCCAGCGAAAACGCTGCCAGCTTTCCATTTGGTTGAAGTAACGCAATTTCTGCCCGTCTATCGTCAGGTCGGTTTCCACCACATCCCGTGCAGCTCGCGCACGCAGTTCAAACCGCAGCCCCTGACTGCCGTCCGCAAACAGCACATCCGATAACTGACTGAGCTGATTTACCGCTTTCAGGAAACGCGGATTAACCTGCAACCCCTGACTGTTCACCCTGTCCGGCACCCAGCGGTTACCCTCTTTATGCAGCACCCCGCCTAACTGGCGCGTCAAAAACTGCTCAATGCGCCCGGTGTCCGGGCGGATAAACTGCCCCAACATCGGCAATGAAATGTCACTCTCCCCACCGGCAAACGGGTAACGACCGGCAAAGGCGGTATTCCAGTTAGCCACGATTGCCGTCCGCCACTGGGCATTCAGGCTGGCCGCAGACGGTTTCAGTATCCCCTGCCACGCCTGATTTAACGGCTGCACGAACATCGTCTGACCAAAACCGCGCCATTGGTCACCCAAACTGGCGGCCATCAGATTGCCGTAGCCTTGCGTTTCGGTCAGGTCGGTGCTTTTGCCCTGAAACACCGTCTGCGCCAGCCTGCCCGCCATCTCCGAGGGGTCGTCACTGTTGTCCATCTGTTGCAGTTTCAGCCGCACCTGTGTGACTCGGGTCAGGAAGGTTTGCAGGTTGAGGTTGCTGTCCGCCGTGATTACATCCGATGCCTTATTTCTCCCCATCAGCGCCAGTAACGGACCGAAGGTGCGGTCCATTGGCCCGCTCAGTTCGGGGGCTTGTGGGTTAATCACCGGCACCGCCGTTTTATTCAGCAACGTCTTAGCGGATTTCACCAGTGACGCCGATAACGTCGGGCCTTGCTGGCCGGTCTGCCCCTGATATGCCACGGTGTTCATCAACGCTATCAGCGGGGACTGACGCCCGTCCGCCATCAGGGTTAACTGGTCTGTTACCTCGGACAGATTACGCGCTTTATTCCAGCGCAGGCTGTTGAGAAAATCCTGCCAGGCCCCGGCGAAATCAGTAAAGTAACGGGCGGTCAGGCGGGCTTTCAGCTCTGCCGGTGAGACGGCTGCCGGGACGGCCTGACGGTTATCACTCAGCACCCAGTCAATCGCTTCCTTGCGTGAAGCCACCGCGTTATCCATCGCTTTCTGTATCTGCCCTTCCCACGCCTGACGGGTAAACATCCCCGGTACCACCCGCGTGGTGGTAAACAGCCGTTCCGCCTCGGTGTCGCCGGTCATCTGCCTTAAGGTCAGGTCGGCATAATCCTGCTCCACCGATTGCAGCATCTGCTGGTAGAGCGTGGCTTCTGCATTGTGCTGCCCCATCTGCGCCAGCAATATCCGGCGCACCTGACTGACCAACGCCGTGTCCGGCGTAATCCGCCATTCAGGATGGGCGGGCAGATTTTCTGCATAAAAATCCCACAAATCCGACGCGGCACTCAGCCAGACGCCGGGGGCAATACCGGCCCGATCCGGTTCGTTTTCACTGAGGACGCGGGTTAAAAACGCGGCATCCGCTTTTTGTGGGTACGCCATCATCAGATAGGCTTTGAGTTGGTTGTGCGCGGCTTTCGCCCGGAAGGCTCGTTGCGGGCTGCCCGGCGGCAAATTCACCAGGGCGCTCAATTTTTGGTGCAGTATCGCCGCGGCTTTATCCCGTATCAGGCGGTTATTTATCTGGGTGTAGTACGGCAGCACCGCCGTCAATAACGGCTGATTTTGATTCAAACCGAAACGCTGATACCAGGGCGCACCGTGTTCGGCCCGATATTGTAACCGGCCCATTTCATCGCGCAGAGCCTTAAACGCCATCAACTGGGCGTCGGACGCCTCAGGACGGGCTTGCAAATCAGTCACCGCCGCGTTGACTGCCATTATCTGGTCGCGGTTGGTGAAAAAGGAGAGCACACTGCCTGCTCCCCATAATAAGGCCAGGGCCATCAGGCCGTTATAAACGTTGCGCCGCTGGATCCATCCGACCCGTCTGCCATGCCAGTGCAGACTGTCATCTAATACCCCCTGCCAGGCAGCATCGGGCAACCAGCTTTGCGGTCCTGCATCCGGGGTCGCTTCCAACGGCAGACTGAACATCAGGCCACGCAGCGACACGACCTGAGCGTACTCCGCCAGCCACGGCGTCAATACCTTGCGCCAGTGGTCAATGCCTTTTTTCTCCAGCGTGGAGGCTAGCCGATACAAAAAATCATGGGCATTCTTGGGCAACAGTTGCTGCATCCCCCGCTTGCGTATCGGGTCAATCAACTGTTGCAGCTGGGTTTCCACAATCTCGGGGGTACAGCGTTCAGGAAAAAAGCCCCCCACTGCCTGAGTCACCCGTCCTTCTTGTGACCAGATACTGTGGCACACCTGCCACAAATAGACAGGTGCCTGCCAGCGTAACTGTTGGGCCTGTTTCTGCAACATTCGCAGGGCTTTATCCATCCAGACAGGCTGAGCGCTTTGTTGTTCGGTCAGCGCCCAGACGATACCGTTGAGCGGACGGAAACGGCGCAAGCGACGCAGGGCCGCCAGTTGCGCGGCATCGGGCTCAGTTTGCAAACTGCCGCCCCACAGCAGGAGCGTACGATGGCCCTCCTGCCAGTGTTGGGTGGTCAGCCCCGGCGCGATGGCTTCCACCTGTTCAGGTTCGCCCACCAACAACAAGATACGGACTTTATACCACCAGAACATCCCGTAACGACGGTACAGGCGATCGCCTAAATCACCATAATTATACGGTTTGCTGACGGGAAAAAGTGGCCGGGTATCCGGCTTCGTGTCAGTCACTTTGTTTTTGACAAACAACGTAACCGTGATAAAACCCAGCATACTCACCACCACCATGAGCACCCAGGCTATTCCACAAACCCGTAACAAATGATTGAACGTCTCGGTATCCGTGGTTTGGTGTTCTCCCCAAAACCACCATCCCAGGCCAACTAACGAAACCAACAGGGTAATGGTTCCCACCAGTAAGATGAGTGTATTCACCACTGAAACAGGTTGTAATTTATTCTCTTGCAGTGCCATAAGATTTCACTATTCCAAACGCTAAAGCATGTTGAGGATCACGGGCTAACCACCCACAGGGCTGGCCGGTATTTTCCGCCGAGATAGCCGCCAGTGTTTGCACCACGACCGCTTCCATCCCGCCAATATTGCCCCAATTGAGATCCTGCACATGTTGAGTGACATTCCAGCCGGTCTCTTCCAGTGAGGAAACCTCCGGCTGGGAAAACAGAAAACAGGGTTCCGGTGGCTGGGTGATATCCGCCTGCATCAGCGCCCGGGCCGCCACATCCATAACCTGTTCATCCTCTTGAGTCTGAAAATATTCACCGCGGGTCAACGCCACTTTGCCGGTTTTTTTCAGCAACCAAATAAAAGCCGCTTCACCCGCCGGCAAGGCTGACTCCGCCTCACTGACCACACACTGGCAACCTGCGCACAAAATAGTCGCCTGACTGCCTGTTGTCGCATTCAGCAGGTCAATCATCTCATCCAGGGTGTCAATACCGCGCCAGTATTGCGGCTGTTCAGGTAACACCACATCAGGAAACCGCACCGCCATCTGGGCGGCAAACCCCTGCCAGACAGCGGCAGAGCCCAGCCAGTAACAGTGCAGCGGCGTACACTTCAAGGATTCCTGATGCTGGCTTCGCCACTGATTCACCGCCATTTTCGCCAATTGGATTTCCCGTTGCTCACTATCCGAGACAAAAGAACGCAACAGGCGAACTGCCGGACCGGTTTTTTCCCTGAGGGGCTCCGGGCGACAATGGGACTGATTAATCACACTCAGCCACACATCAGGCGTGATCCCCAGCGGCCCGACCAACACCCAGTCCGCCAGCGCCATCTGCTGACGATGTTTGCGCCACCAACGTTGCTGCACCCACTCAACCTGTTGCTGATAAATCCAGGCGTTATGCCGGGCAAAACGGTAAAACAGCCAGCGGAATAGCAGACATAACAGCCATAACGCCGCCAGTCCGGGGATCATGGCGTACAAGGCTGAAGCGTCATCGATTTCAGGTCTTATCAGCGCGACGAGGTTACTGACCAGCAATACCCCTCCGGCGCCTGCTGCCAACCAGCGTTTAAAACGGGGAGGTGAAGCCTGCCGATAAGGTGGAAAAAGGGGACGGGTTTTCATGACGCCACCTGATAATCGGGAAAAGAGCTGACTAACGTACAACCACATTCACAACGATGACCGTGTAATGCCACTGGCTGACCCTCTATCAGGCAGGATGCACTCCCCTGAGCAATGGTGGTCATGCCATGCCGGTTACACTTAGCCGGATCACCCTTGCAGGCTATCGGTTGACCAAAACACAGATAGTGGCCCGACAATACTTTGCCGCCGTATTCGCGCAGGCTATCGCCCTGACGGATAACATTTTTCATTTCTCCGGCTCCCCTCGCGGAGTCAGTTCCAGCGTCTTTCCTGCCCAACGCGCTTTGAGATTCTCTTTGCCGATTTGCAATCGCCGCGCTTCGATAAACTGTCTCTGCTGACCGGTCACCTCGCCCACATGATGGGTGAACGCTTTCGTCTGCTCTGCATCCGGTAACATGGGGATCAGTTCCCGGGTGGATAAATCGTGGGCGCTCACGTCCAGCTGAGTAAAATGAACTTCGTCGATGGCATCCGCCACCATGTTGCCGACTTTTTTCCGTTTGAAGATAAACAAGGCACTGCCAACCGGTGACGCGGCCCCCACCACATTGCCGCCCACCGTCAAAAGCGACAGGGGTTTATTACACATTTTGCCGAAGTAAATCACCCGGTAACGGAAATAACCGCCCTCCGGCTCGCGCGTATCCAACGTAGAGTACATAAACCAGGCGCGGGAATCATGCACTTGATTGTCATACAGGTCGACCAGCAATGACTCCGGTGATTCTGGTTGACCGGTTTTTCCCGCCGGGACTGACCGAAAAAGCCGTTTGACCAACACCTCTCCCGCCGCTTTCATTTGCTGATATTCCTTATCCTCATCATCACTGTTCAACAGATAAAGGGCATTGCCCAGAATGTCATCAACAACAAATTGCTTCACACTGTGTATTTCACGCCGTTCTCCCCGGTAGTCACGGCTAAATTCCGCAGCTGCTTCCCGCAACTGATTCTGCGCAGTTTCCGGGTCAAAATCCGGCACTCCTGGGGCTAACACTGGGGGCTCTCCCCGTCCACCGCTAGAAGCGAAAGCCGTCCGCTGGGCTTTCCGTTGCTTTAACACCGCCTGTTGCTTTTCTTCCTGCGCCTGCTGACTTTGCTCATAGTGGGCTTTTTTCGCATCACGGTTGGGGGCTTCATGGAAAAACGGCGTACTGAGCAGCGTACCGCCGACGTAACGGTTGATACGCCAGGCTGTCAGCCAGTCCAGCTGGTTTTTCATGGCCTGCTCCAGCGCCACAGCTGACCGTACCGGTTCAAAGCGGGCAGCTTCCTCTTCCGACAAGGGTTGTTTAGGCATCTCCAGGCCCAGGGTGACTTCACGCCAGGCGTTGAAACGGTTGACAAGTTCAAGAGCAGCTTCAAATTCTTGCTGAACATCAGTGGGTATTGCCCGCCACAATTGATGTCGTAAATCATTAGGTAATACCGACTTCGGAACCTTAAGAGGTGCCCCGGACTGAAAGGCTGCGGCATACATTTCATGCAGGGCTATCTGAGACAACAGTAATCCGTCTGTTTTATCTATTGATTTACCCTGCTCTCCCGGTGGATAACCGCCCCCTAAATCAGAATGCACACCGGGATAAATCACCTCGGTACTGCCTGTCGGGTAAGTGCCATCTGAACGGCAAATGGAGTCCATCGGGAAACTCAACCGCTGTTCATGGGTCGAGACCAGATGCACACAGCGTTTCACCAACCCGCCGTAAGTCTCCTCCGATGGCAGCTCCTGCGTGCCGTCTGCCCAGGCCATATGGCCTTCAACGACAGGAACCACATGGCTCACCCCGACCGACGCCACGGTGTCAAACAGCCCGAGAAATTCCACACTGATGGGCAAGTTACCATCCGGGTCGGTTTCGTTTTTCGCTTGCAGACACTGCAACGGCTTCGAATTATCCCCTTTAGGTGGCGGCAACAGTTCGGCCAGCCAGTTGACGAAGGCTCGCGCCTCTGCCGCCCCACGGGAGAAACCATACACATACAACTTCATTCCCAGCAGTTTGGATTTGCCCCGTCCCGGCTGGCTGCGGGCTATGACTAGCTCACGTTTTAAGCGGAAAAACTGCTTATAAAACTCGCCATAACGGTTATGCGCCCCCCCCAAGCCCAGCGTGTGCCATGTCGTGGCCATCGCCTCAAGGGATTTTTGACAAGCAGTATCATCAATTTTGTCGTTTGCTAATACGCGTTTTAATACATCAATCAACCGCAGCAACGCCCAGTTGATCCGGTCCTCACCGCGGTCAGCACCAGCCAGTCCTAATGTGGTGTAATCCAGATCATTAATTTCCGGGAAGGGGGTGCCCACACCGGGAATATAATACTTAAAGTACTTTCCACCGGTGCTGTCAATATCATCCAACAACGGCTTACCTGACGCGCCACCCGCATAACCAGCCCCAATCGTCGCCTGGAAAAGGCGGACAATATTGGTTGGGTGATTAGGAACGGCCTGATAAAGGTCGTTATATAAATTATTGCCGGTCCCGTCAAAAAACAGGCTGACATGCAGGGTCTTACAGCAGGGCGGCGCCACTCGACGATCCGCAGCCAGACAGAGCTCCTGATGGTAAGCTCTCTCTTGACTAATTTGTTGGCGGCAATTTTGCCTAATCAGGTAATCCCGAGCGGGCAACCGTCCCTGAGCAGGAAAAGGGGCGGGCAACCAGACAGCATCGTTATGATTTATTTCGGACATACTTTGGGCTCCTTCATTTTTAAAGGTTCTTTTATCGGATAATTGGGGCTGTTATAGGTGTTGCAGGAGGTAGTGACTTTAACCTGATCACAGGGTAAAAAATGCACCGTAATACCGCAGGTGCGCTGCCCGGTATAATCGGGTACCGGCACTACCTGGCTATGCTGACGTTTCTGGGCATTGACTTTTTCCCTCCATGCCAAATACTTCCCCCAATTTTCATACCCAGGAAAATCATCAGAGAAAGCGACACCAGTTTCCCAATTTACCTGAACAGTCATCCCTTGTTGCCACTTCTCTGGGGCTCGATAGCAGCAACCACCCCCACCGCCCTGATACGGTCCGATAATATCGATACCTGGCGAACCATCCACACTGAACCGATTAATTGCCCACTTGGTATGGTTAATCGCCTCGATGGTTCCCGCCTGCGCCGGAAACTGGCTACAAGCAGCCAGTAACAGACACAAAACCGCCAGCCTAAGCTGTTGTTTTTTCATCTTCGACTCCTTCACATGGGGGATAATCTGGACTTGAGATGCCTGTATGCATTACTTCGGACATACTTTGGGCTCCTTCATTTTTAAAGGTTCTTTAATTGGATAATTGGGACTGTTATAGGTGTTGCAGGAGGTGGTGACTTTGACTTGATCACAGGGTAAAAAATGCACCGTAATACCACAGGTGCGCTGCCCGGTATAATCGGGTACCGGTACTACTTGGCTATGTTGGCGCTTCTGGGCATCAATTTTGTTTTTCCATGCATAATATTTTTCTCTATCCGCAAAACCGGGAAAACCATCCATTTCCCCTACACCTGTCTCCCAATCCACCCGAACAGTCATCCCTGGTTGCCATTTATCTGGGGTCCGATAGCAACACCCCCCCCCTCCGCCCTGGTACGGTCCGATAATATCGATACCTGGCGAACCATCCACACTGAACCGATTAATTGCCCACTTGGTATGGTTAATCGCCTCAATGGTTCCCGCCTGTGCCGGAAACTGGCTACAGACAGCCAATAACAGACACAAAACCGTCAGCCTAAGCTGTTGTTTTTTCATCTTCGACTCCTTCACTGGGGGATAATCTGGATTTGAGATGCCTGAGCACGAATGATTCTCTGTCATCATCCAGTAAAACGTGGGTGTTTGATGCCTCTACCATCAGGGCATAGCAGCTATTGAACCGTTGTTCACCGGTGACTTCTGGGTATTCATCCGCATTGAGTTGCTGTGCAAGAAGATACGCATCAGAGACGCATAAGAGGTGTTCAAATTGCTCATCCGTCAGATCGATTTTTTCAATAGTTTCATTTGCTGGCCCTGAGTCGCCCGCCCCTAAAACAAATTGAGGAACACCGTCATGATCAAGCCAGCTCCAGAACAACGCGGGCCGGAGTAATTGCTGTTGCTGCTCCTCATCCAACACATGAGAAAACAGCACAGGAAAAATACGCGGATCAAAAAAGCGTAAAATACCCGCCTGTCCCGCGTATGCGGCATTCGTACATTGAATTAAATACCGAGACAACAGGTCAAATGACCATGACGAACATAAAATCAGCAGCAAGGGTTCTTCCCTTAAGCGCAGGATAATTTCCTGCATCCATTGCCGCTGGTCGGAGTGTGTTAAATCAATCCGGATCAATACCGGCGCATCCACCACCACCATCTCTTCGGGCAATCCCTGAAACAGCGAGCACCATTTGATTTCAGGCGAAAAACTCTTCAACGCCGGGATCAGCGAGAACTCGCTCCCGGACTGATCCACGATGATATCGAGGCAATGCATACCGACATCCTTTGCTGACGCCTCAAGTGCGGCAATCCAGTCGGCTATTTGATCATCATTCATCGGTTATTTCCTCAAAACAAACCCTTGCGCCATCTCCTGCGCTTTTTTCAGACACTCTTTGCACACGGATTCAGGCAGATCAGGTAAGGGAAAATCCTGTTTCGCCGGGGCGTCCATTTTGTGCTGCCCTTTCAGGCTTAACAGGCCCGGCCCGTGAATTTCAATTTCACCCGCCGGAGACAGACGGATATACGCACCGCCACACGCCAATGTCAGGCCGTTTTTGGCGGTAATCTGTACATGGCCCTGGGTTGAATTGACCGTGACATCCTTTAATGCGGTGATACCCAGAACATCACCATGTGACTCCAGAGCAAACGGCCCTTTTCCCGACACCATACGCATCCCTTCGCTTTGCGCTAACAGGGAGATAGCTTTTGTCGCATTCACCCCAATTCGGCAGGCACTGGCGATATGTACTTCGCCCGCACTTTGGGCATAGAGCGCCTGACCACTTTGCACCATTACGGTCTGTGGGCTGACAATCCCTACCCCCTCCGGCGCACTGAGCAGCATGGCCGCCATTTTCAGTTGATCCACGCCCTGTAAATAGGTTTTCAGGCTCTCGGTATCCGGCTGATAATTCAGGTGGGTTTGAGTTACCGTTCCCCATTCCATTACCTGGTTGACGGCACCTTTGACCAGACTGATGGCCGAGTTCATCGCCAGTACTTCCCCGTTGGCATTGGCCTGTTTATCCGCACTGATAAACAACCCCTTACCGGCCCGGATCGCGCCCCAGTCATCAGTGCGCAATTCAAAACCTTCGCCCCGTTTATCCGGGTGCGGTTTCTGACTGTCCACCAGATACCCCAGGTTAAGCTGGCTCTTACCGCCATATTCGGTACTCAGTTTGATGTGCTCCCGACCGCGTTCGTCATCCATCCGCAGTTTGTTATTCGCCGGGGTACGCAGGACATTGCGTTTGTAGTTGAACAAGGTGACGTGATCGGGGTGTTTTGAGTCGTGCAGCGCATGGGCGATATAGGGCCGATCCGGGTCGCCCCCTTCAAACGCGATCGCCACCTCGGTACCATCAAGCAACGGCCAGTGAAAACCGTAGGTGTCGCCCGCATAGGGACGAGCCAGACGTACCCACAGGCTTTCTCCCCCCTTCGGCCATTCCGCCCGGTCAAAATCAAACGCCACCCGGTACAACCCGTCTTTATCAATATCCCCGTACGGGTCGTTCACGACCGTGCTGCTCACCCTGGCGGGCAAGGTGCCCGCTATCCGGGGTTTGGGGATCAATTCAGGTCGAAAACAGATGTTTTCCGCGTAGGGAATAGCGGTGAATGCCATTTCAAAACTGCGATCCCGGCGCGCACTGCTGCGAATAGCGGTGATCACCGCCCCTTTACGGAAGGCTTCCGGGGCCTCCCCCCTGACTTTCAACTCCTGGCCCGGCAACAGCGTCGCAGATGTCGTCAATCCCCGCAGTTGAGTCTGTCGATTCAGGTAACGTTCATGTTGCAGCCGGGAGTAAAACACCCCGCTTTCCACTGCCGGATCCAGGTCGTAACGGTTGCCTAACACCCGGTAGTTGTTATCCCGATAATGGTACGCTTCGCCATACAGGGTCTCATCGCCCCGCGTCACATCCACTTCAGCATCCATACCGTATTGCGGCAACGCGTCACGGTAGTCATAATCCCGGGTCACCACCTTCCCTTCCACCACCTGATGCGCCGTTTCCATGCCCCACACCACATCTTCCTCCCCGCCGTGCATCCCTGACGGATTGCGGGCCGGCATATAGACATTTAACTGGTAGTAACGCTGATCGTCGTAAAACTCCACCACCTCAATTTTCAGCCGGTCGTCCGCGGTCAGTTTGTACCAGATCCCCACTTCCGCCAGCAGGCGTTGCACAAAACGCAAGTCATCTTCGTCGTATTGCATCACCTGCTCCCGCTTCGGGCAGGGGTACGCCAGGGTGAATAAGAAATCCTGGCCGCGAAAACCGTGACGTTCACGCAGGATTTTTTCCACGATTTCCGGTACCGACATCTTTTGATAAATGGCGGACTGGCGGCTTCTCGACAACAGGGCCAACCGCGGCTCCAGGATCACTTCATAATGGCTTTCATCCCGCGAGGTGGACAGCAGCTTAAATTCGCTGATCACCCCGTAGATTGTGCGCAGCGGTGCCGGCGGTATCACCGGCATTCCCCGTATTCCCGGATTAATCGCGGGCGACGTCAGGGTAAACGCGGCGTCCCGCATCAGCATCTGCGCCGGTTTGATATCTTTCACCGGGCTGGTGAATTCAATGACGTAACGAAAAGGCCGGCTTAAGGCTTCCTGCCCGCTAAACGCCACCACATCCAGCGGCGCGGTATTTTTCCACACTTTCAGTTTGTAGCGGCTGTGATCAAAGATGATCGCCGGGGTTGCGTTGTTCATGACGGGCTCTCCGTTTTTTCTGTTTCAGTAAATAGCAGGGTGATCTCGCCGGTTTCATCGGCGCCCAATATCACCCCGGCCGGTTTAGGGTGATGGGCCAGACGTTCCAGCAGTGCCTGTGATAACACCGGCAAAATTTGCTGGTTAAGCAGGCTGTCGATATTGCGGGCGCCGCTGTCCGGCAGCAGGCAGGCGCTGACCAGCGTGTCACAGAGGGCGCTTTCAACAACACAGGTCAGGCCATAATGGGTATTGAGTCGCCGGGTCACCTGCCCCAGTTTGATGTCGACAATACGTCTGAGTGCTTCAGCCGGTAACGGGCGGTAAATCACGGTTTGAAAGCGGGCCAATAGGGCGGGCTGGAAGTGATCCCGCAGCACAGGATGTAACAACTCATGCAGCACCGCATTCGGGGCGTCAGGCTGTTGCGCCAATAGCGCCATCAATTGATCACTGCCCAGATTCGACGTCATGACCATCACGGTATGGCGGAAATCGATCTCACGCCCTTCACCATCACGCATAAAACCGCGATCAAATACCTGGTAGAACAGATTCAGCACGTCCCGGTGGGCTTTTTCCACTTCATCCAGCAGTACCACGCTGTAAGGACGTTGACGAACCGCTTCCGTCAGTATTCCGCCCTGACCATATCCGACATAACCCGGTGGTGAACCTTTCAGTTGGGAAACCGTGTGCGGTTCCTGATATTCCGACAGGTTGAGGGTGATCAGTGAACGCGCCCCGCCAAATAAGCTATCCGCTAAGGCCAGCGCCGTTTCGGTTTTCCCTACCCCACTCGGTCCAACCAGCAGGAAAACCCCCAGTGGCCCCTGTTCTGGCGTCAGACCGGTTTTGGCCGCACGTAAACGTTGGGCGATTGCCCACAGCGCGGCCTCCTGACCTATCACCCGTTCGCCCAAACGCTGTTCTAAGTGGAGCAGGCCGGTTTGTTCGTCTTTTAATACGCTGCTTAACGGGACGCCCGTCCAGTCGGCAATCACTGTTGCCACGGTACGCACATCCACATCCGGCGATAGCAATGGCTGCCCCTGTTGCAGGGTTTCCAGTCGCTGTTGTAACGCGGCCAGTTCATCCTGCCGGCTGCTGTCCTGTCGGATCGCCAGTAACTGCTGCGTGAGCTGTTTTTCCTGTTGATACTGCTCATTCCGCTGTTGCTGTTGCCGGCACAGTGCATTGCGCAGCACATCAATCTGCGCCAGACGGTCAGCGTGATGAGCCTGCCCTAACGTCATATCTTCCCGTATCGCCTGTTGCTCCATCTCAAGTGCGGTCAATTGGGTCTGGAGTTGCGTCAACGCCTCCGGTACGGTGTCCAAACTCATCCGCACCCGCGCACCGGCGGTATCGAGCAGATCCACCGCTTTATCCGGAAGCTGGCGCCCGGTCAGGTAACGGCGGGATAAGGTGACAGCGGCTTTGACCGCCGCTTCCTGAATGTGGATGCCATGATGACGGGCATAACGCGTTTTCAGTCCGCGCAGCATCAGGCAAGCCGTCTCATCGTCCGGTTCATCCACTTTCACCGGCTGGAAACGGCGCGCCAGTGCCGCATCCCGTTCAAAATAGCGTTTGTATTCCGACCAGGTGGTGGCGGCAATGGTGCGTAATTCGCCCCGTGCCAGAGCCGGTTTTAGCAGGTTAGCCGCATCGGCGCCGCCCGCCTGATTACCCGTTCCAATCAGCGTGTGAGCTTCATCAATAAACAACACAATGGGGAGGGGGGACTGTTGTACCGCTTCAATCACGTTTTTCAGTCGTTGCTCAAATTCGCCTTTCACCCCCGCGCCCGCCTGCAATAAGCCCAGATCCAGCCCCCGGATACTGATGGTTTTCAAGCTGTTGGGGACATGGCCTTCAGCAATGCGCAATGCTAACCCTTCCACCAACGCGGTTTTTCCTACGCCCGGCTCTCCCACCAGGATCGGGTTGTTTTTACGCCGGCGCGATAAGATGTCGATCATCTGGCGAATTTCATTATCACGGCCAAAGACCGGATCAATGCCGCCTTCAGCGGCGCGGGCGGTAATATCCAGCGTGAATTTATCCAACACGTTTTGCAAAGCCGATGATAACGCGTGAGGATTGAGTACGGGGTTATTTGCGG
The DNA here is from genome assembly GCF_001010285.1 of Photorhabdus thracensis. Classification (GTDB taxonomy): domain Bacteria; phylum Pseudomonadota; class Gammaproteobacteria; order Enterobacterales; family Enterobacteriaceae; genus Photorhabdus; species Photorhabdus temperata. Next base: position 5,140,479 of record NZ_CP011104.1, read on the forward strand.
CGGTCTCCGCCCGGTCAACAGCCGATCCTGCCTCAGTCAAACGCGCTGTCACCTGTTTCTCCGGACACTCGTCTGAGTGGCGATCCAACAACGGGCGCAGACGTTGCAATTGTGTCACGCTCAAGCTCAGTAACGGACAGGCATCATGCGCATACAACCAGTCCGGCTGACCGCGCAGTGCCTGCAAAAGATGCACCGAGCGAATAAATTCATTGCCCGTGTCCTGAGAAGCCACTTCCCAGGCGACCTGTAATAAACGCCACAGGCGGTCTGACAACAGCGGGCGTTGATGATTGATGTTGCGTGGCAGGCGATCCAGCGCAGCCAGGAGTGCCTGCCACAACGTGTTCATATCCCACTGGTAATGCCGGGCAATGACGGTAATATCGCCTTCCCCCATTTCAAGCAGCTTGAGCAACCAATGCTCCACGGTAATTTCACTTTGTGCCCGTGTCCGGCAAAGTACAGCCGCGGCATCCAGCGCCTGTACGCAATAGGGATTTAACCGGCGAAGTAAAATAGCTGACGGATTTTCCATGACAGTTTTCTCCATCCTGTTCCTCTGTTGCTTCGGCTACGCTACCGCCCATAGCCGTATACCGAGGCCCATAAGGTCATGATTTGTTTTGTTTTTTAGGGTTTTTATAGCGGGGCCTATGGTGCCCGCTATCATGTAAAAAAAGGAAAAAATGGCAGACGGGTTAACCCCGTCCGCCCTTCACGTTACGCGGTCGAACGTTCACTCCAGGCATCGGAGTGAATGATGTTGCCGTCCTGGTAAGTCCAGGTGATTTTTTCGTAGCGGAACTCAACATGTTCCAGATGGTTGTGCTTCTCTTTGGCCGGATCTTTGATGTCATGCATCAACGGTGCCACTTTCACCACCTTCACGTTGTCCAGTTTGGTGATGAAATAGACTTTCTCCTGACCGGCGTCATCAATTTGGTACCACTTGATTTCAGCCGATTTTAGAGTCTGACCGGAGGTGACCGCTTTATACAAATACGGGGTTGATGCATCGACTTCTTTGGTGAACACCAGTGGGGCATGCACTCGGGTCCCGGTCAGCTTACCGGTGTTGTTGTCCGTCGGGATATGCAATGCATGTTCCAACGCCACAATTTCGATACTGCCTTCCCGGCCCTGAACATCGACAGAGCCTTTGATGTCGGCACCGCCGTCATCTTTCAACCATAAATAAGCGGGGATCGCCATAAGTTTACTCCTATTGTTGTTGATGTAATGTCGCCTGTATTGGCGGCATTGGTTAAAAAACGGACACATGTTGCGGTCGTTGGCACGCGACCGCATGGGGTATCAGATGAATTTCAACCCTGCGGTTGGCAGCACGCCCCGCAGCAGTGGTATTGGCAGCAATCGGCTGTGTTGCTCCTTCGCCCTGTACGGCGAAGCAAGCCGGTGACGTATCGCTGTTTTGTAATAGCCAATCGCGTACCGCTTCAGCCCGCGCCAGTGATAACGCCTGATTTTTCGCGGCGTCACCGGTGGAATCGGTATGGCCGGTGATGAGGATCATCCAGCCCGGTTTGGCGCGGATGTTTATCAGCGCATTGACTAACACTTTGGTCGAACCGGCTTTCAGTTTCGCCTGTCCCACATCAAACAGGGCCAAGCTATTCAAACTAATCGTCTGGGGTACCGAGGGAGTCACCGGCGTTTTCTCCCGATGTTCAGGGTGGTAACCGGCAATCGCCGCCTGCAACCGCGGGCGTAATCGCGCCCCCTGATATAACCCCAATCCCAGACGCCACGGCACGCCGTCGTGGTCATATTCCTCAAGCCGGGCAGCATCGTGCTTCAGGACCGTCATCGCTTGCGCCTTGCCGCTCTCATCAGTTATGGCGATAGATTGGTCGTTCAGTAAGTCATCCTCCACCTGACGCAATAACTGGCGGTTATGCCAGGCAGAACAACCCAACGCGATCATCCCCGCCAACAGGAACAAGCCCAACGCCCTGCCCAATGCCCGTTGTACCGGTATCTGTACCTTACTCATGGGCAACAGGCGCAATATGTGGTCAGGGAAAGGCAGTACGGGCGTACCGGTATCCGGTGAACTTACCGGGTCACCGGCGCTGTTGAGCGCCGTTTTGGTCTGCAACCACTGTTGCCAGAGATGACCGGTTAACCTCTGCGGTAATGCCGGGACAAAGGTCAGCGCCATCGCCTGAGGCGGACAAGGCGGCAGGCCGTTTTCCGGGGTCAGACAAGCCAGTAATACACACGCTTTCATCCAGTCAGCCCAGCCGGTCAGCTCAACTCCACACTGAAAACGGGCGGTCTGTTCCGTCACGCTGCCCTCGCCCAACCAGTCCGCCAGCGGTTGACCTGAGACGCCTTTGCGCCAGACCGTGACGGTGTTCTGACCGGCCTGCCACGCAAACCACGGTGAATCAGGGCGTTGGATCACCCCGGCTAAGTAACCGATCAGCACTAAAGGTAACGGGATGCCCTGGCGGCGACGCACCTGAGCAAGCTGCCAGCGCAGTTCCCGTACCCAACCCGCTAGGGCCATCTCATCCCGGTACTGTTGCGGGTTGATGACGGCCATCACGCTCAATTGGCCCCCCCAGGCGGGTCGGGCAGCCAGCAGGTTTGCCACCCCATCAGACAGGGAAGTGCCTGGCGGTAAGCGCAACCAGTAGCCCTGTGGCGTCTGACGCAGCAGTTCTTCGCCAAACAGACTGTCCTGAACGTGACTGCACACCAGCACCACTGGGCGACGATCACTGTCCGGTGGCAGCACCGCCGATAAGCTGTCGAGGTATTCCCGCTTGCGGGAGCGTTCGGTATAAAACAGTCCTGCCAGTGTGAAAAGCAGGATAATGACCACGCCCACCCACTGGCCTGCCCGCGCTAAAGGCAACCAGACCAGACAAAGCAGCAGCATCAGCCCGCTTCCCCAGCTCCAGAGCATCCGTTGCAATATGGCACTCATTGCCCCCACCCCGGAAACAGCGTTGCCAGATACCGGCCCAATCCCCACCAGACACCGGTCAGCATGATTATCGTCATGATCAGCGGACCACCAATGGAACGCAGCCAGGCACAGGACGGTAAGGCACCAGCCAGCGCAGGCGATGATTGAAGCGTGCCGAAAGGGACGGTTTGTTGACTTAAGCGGGTTATCAGTTGTTCACGTATCAATGCGGTATCTTCCTGACACCGCCCCTGAAATCCCAACAACAACACCCGGTGAAAACAGGTCAGTACCGCCTGATCGGGAACCGGTTCATCCAGAACTGTACGTATCCGCTCATATAACCGGTTGCCCGCTTCAGCGGTGCCAAAGAAATGGGCCTGCAACGACGTGGAGCGCCAGGCCGCATAGCCTTCGTCCGGCGCCCGTGTCAGTACGGTTTCATCAAGCAAGGCGCACTGGGCATAGCTGATGTGCTCAACGGCGGATCCGTTGACGCCCGCGTCACACAACGCCTGCCGGGTCCGCGCTATTTCACTGGTACAGTGTTGCCATACCACATCGCCCTGCTTCACCTGCACACCCCGGCACAGTTCTACCACCAGCAGATAGCTGTTTTGCAACAGGGCATCAATATCCGGTGGCGATTTTTTAGTGAATAAGTGTGATTGATTCATGTTCTCAAGACCGCAAACAGTTCAAGCTGAATATCGCCCAGGACATCGGACATATAGAAAGCACAGGTTCCCGCCTCCAGCATGGCTTTCGCCGCCGGATGGGTCAGGTCAAGGGCAAAATACTGATTCTCCAGCCGCAATGGGACGGCCGCTGGGACATGATTCATCGCCACCAGCGGGATCCCGGTCAGCGCCCGATTAATCATCTGCTTAACCTCATCCGGCGCCCCGGCTTTACACAACAGTGGAAACTGGGCCTGCAACTGGTGTGCGGGGACTGAGGAACGGACAGAAAGATAAAAATCCGCCGCTTCACGCAAGCGGGCATCGTGGAGCGTCCCTGTCCATTGCTGTGCCGATTTTTTCAGCTCAATCGCCACCATCCGCGACGGCAGGCTGATTTCCAGTAACTTACTGAGCAAGTCAAACAGCGGCGGTAACACCGCCGTCAGGTTATTGTGCTGATAACGCGGGATCCCCCCCGCGTCATGGTCCAGGGAAAACGTCAGCAAACTGCCCGCCAGCCTGACCGCTTCACGATAAAACAGCGCCGGGTGCACATCTGCGTGCGCCCGAAAATCATGCAGTACCGGCTCATAGCTGTTCAGCGCATTCAGTAACCAGAATAGCGACACATCCGCCACAGCAAAATCCGCCATCCGCTCGTTGCTCTCACGACGCATTCCCATCAACCGGGCCTGTTTGGCCCGCAGCTGTGTCAGTAACCGATCGAGTCGGTCCATCAGCCCGGCATTCGCACTCAACCGCAGTAACGGCGGCACAAACTGTTCATCAAAGGCCCAGTTTCCCCGGGTGTCACGCATCAGACGGGCAACGGGACAGGTGAGGTACTGGCTGTTTTCCATCCCATCAACGCGCAGCGAGACGGCATAACGGGCCACCGCCATGGATTCACAGCGGTCACTGAATTCATCCTGTACCGGCACCCACTCTTGCCGGTAACGCACCGGGGCGGTCAGCCTGTTCATCCGGTTTAAGGCAATTACCGCCATTGGCATACAGGTGCGGCAACGCCAGCAAGACCGTGACCTGTTGTGTCTCTGCCGACAGCACCGTCGCCAGTTCCAGCACCGGGGGTAAGCGATCCGCCTGATCGGTATCAATCAGCGATCCGTCAGCAAAGCGCACACACAGGTGATCGGCTTTCAACTGCCCCAACGCCAGCATCGCTTTGTCAAACACGGCGGTCAGCACGCCCCAGGGATGCAGCCCCCCAAGTCGGGCAACGCATTCATGGGTATACGCCTCCCAGCGGGCCTGTTGCTGAAACTGTTGGGGCGACAAGATGGTCCCCGTCACCCACAGCGGACGATCAATTTTCATGTTGTTACCCCTTGGCTTTCGGCATCTGGGAAACCAGAGACAGATTGACGTCGAGCCCTTCCACCTGAAAATGGGGCACGGCGTACAACCGGACTCGGAAGAAACCGGGGTTGTCGTCAATATCTTCAACAATGACCTGCGCTTCACGCAGAGGATGAGAGGCCTGCACATCGTCTGACGGATCGGTCATCTCAGTGACCAGGGTGTTGATCCAGTTGTTCAATTCATTTCGAGCAGACGCCTGTCCTTGGTGGTGCCGATGTTCTCCCGCTGGATTAGCTTCAAATAGTGGGAAATCCGTGACAGCAGAAAGATATAGGGCAGACGCGCATTGATACGGCTGTTGGCCGTGGCTTCATTCGTGTCGTACAACGCCGGTTTTTGCGCGGAGTTGGCCGAAAAGAAGCAGGCGTAATCGCGGTTTTTTGTAGTACGAGAGCGGAATAAAACCCAGATTAGCAAATTCAAACTCGCGGGTTTCCGGGATCATCACTTCTGACGGAATTTTTGACCTGATTACCGGGTCCCCAGATCATAGAGATGGATCGGTAAATCCGTGACAGCGCCCCCTGCCTTCGGCCCGCGGATCTGCACACACCAGCCATTGCTGACAAAGCTCCTGACCATGTTGGCGGCAAACGCAAACGCGGCGTTGGTCCACAAATATTTATTGTGATCCGGCCCCGGCGACCGTTTCGACATAGTTAAACGTGCGGACCGGCACGGTATCCGGGCCGTAGGGCAGACGCCCCAACACACGTGGCATCGTCAGACCGATATAGCGGGCTCGTCGCTGTCGCGGAACGCTTGCCACTTGATGTATTCAGCACGGTCAAAGTAGCTGCCGATGTCTTTAATCGCCGCCACTTTCTTCCATGGTTTTTTTTACCAAAAAAGGCGGGTCCGACCGCGCCAATGAAAGGCATATGCGCGCGGCTGATACTTTGGCGATATTACGCCAACAAGGCAATATCCTGCGAGCCGGCATCAAATTCGTAATTGGCAACCACCGAACCGATAGGTTCCCCGCCTGGCGTGTCATATTCCTGAGTGTAAGTGTGGAGATAAAAGCCGCTTTGAACAATTTCCGGCGCATCGTCAAAATCCTGCCGTAAGTCGTCTTTAGTGACGTCCAATACGTCAATGCTGACGTTTTGACGAAAATCCGTCCGGTCAACCAAAAATTTCAGGCCGCGCCAGGCGGATTCAACTTGCTGGAATGCCGGATGATGCATGACCACATCCAACTGACGGCTGATTTGGTGGTCCAGCTCGCCGATGTGGTTATCCAACAAAGCCTTATCCAGCCGCTCGACTTTTCGTGCTGAGGCTTTCAACAGATTGAGAAAAACGCTGACCGCCGCGGTCACCCGTTCATCCGCCGTGACATCCGCCAGCGCATCACTGCACTGAAAGCGTTCGATATCACTCAGTTGTTCGACCGGTTGCAAATGGATTTTTTCAAACAATGATTGATAAACACTGCCTTCGGCGTAGGTTGTGGTTGCCGCAGCAGAAGCGGCTTGTTCTTGTACAGTCATCACATCTCTCCTGACTAAAATACCGCCATCATCAGAGGGCTTTCGGTGCCAGCGCAGCCAGTTCAGCCCGCAATTGATCGTTCAACGTGTCATCCTGGAGAATGTGCTCCAGCTCCC